>NZ_JAGRRD010000001.1:0-10576 GCF_018122735.1 Azoarcus sp. L1K30
GCTGCCGGCGTAGCGGCGAGGCATTGCCGAGACTACCGGTTGGGAGGGGTATGGGTTTTTGGTCGCACGCCTTCAAACCCCAAGACGCGCGTACCAGACAACACCCCCTGCAACTAACCCGACACCAACTCACGCGCCAGCCTGTTATGCGTCTCAACCAGGCGATGGCTGTCCACTGTCAGCAGCACCCCATCGCACACCACCTGGCGGCCGTTGATGATGCTGTGTTTCACGCCGGCGGGTGCAGCGAAGAGCAGTGCGGCGAGCGGGTCGTGCAGGGCGCCGGCGTGGGTGAGGGTGCTGACGTCGAAGATGGCGATGTCGGCACACATGCCGGGCGCCAGATGGCCGATGTCCTGCCGCCCGAGTGCCGCCGCGCCACCGCGGGTCGCCAGTTCCAGGGCGTGGCGGGCGCCCAGTGCGGCGGGGTTGCCGCTGCCGTCTCCGGTGTCGCGCACGCGGGCCAGCAGCATCGCCATGCGCGCCTCCAGCAGCAGGTGGCCGGCGTCGTTCGAGGCCGAACCGTCCACCCCCAGGCCCACCGGTACCCCGGCGTCGATCATCCTGCGGATGGGCGCGATGCCCGAGCCCAGGCGCATGTTCGATGACGGGCAGTGCGCCACCCCGGTGCGGGTGCGCGCAAAGAGGTCGATGCCGTGGTCGTCCAGGCACACGCAGTGCGCATGCCAGACGCCTTCGCCGGTCCAGCCCAGGTCTTCCGCATATTGTGCCGGGGTGCGCCCGAAGCGCTCCCGGCTGTAGGCCACGTCGCCCACGGTCTCGGCCAGGTGGGTGTGCAGGCCGACCCTGAAACTGCGTGCCATGCGGGCGGATTCGCGCATCAGATCCTGTGACACCGAGAACGGCGAGCAGGGCGCCAGGGCGATTTTCAGCATCGCCCCGTCGGACGGATCGTGCCAGGTCTCAATCAGGCGCTGCGAATCGCGCAGGATCGCCGCCTCGTCTTCCACCACGCGGTCGGGCGGCAAGCCGCCTTTCGATTCGCCCACGCTCATCGAGCCGCGGCAGGCGTGAAAGCGCATGCCGATGTCGGCCGCCGCCTCGATCGAATCATCCAGACGGCAGCCGTTGGGATAGATATAGAGGTGGTCGGAAGCCGTCGTGCAGCCCGACATGATCAGCTCGGCCATCGCCGTGTGCGTCGACACCCGGATCATCTCCGGTGTCAGCCCGGCCCAGATCGGATACAGGCGCTTGAGCCAGCCGAACAGCTCGCAGTCCTGCGCGCCCGGCACCGCTCGCGTCAGTGTCTGGTACATGTGATGGTGGGTGTTCACCAGACCCGGCGTCACCACGCAGCCGCTGGCGTCAATAACCGTTTCGGCCTCGGCGGGCACGGACTCGGGTCCGCCCACGGCGGTCACGCGATTGCCCCGCACCATCACCCAGCCACCCGCGATCTCGCGGCGTTGCGCGTCCAGCGTGGCGAGGACAAGGGCGTTTCGTATCAGCAGGCTGTGTTGCATGGCGAGGCTCCAAAAGCGCTTCCCCGGCGGCGGTGCGGGGGATTCCGGTTTTTACCCCGATATCTCCCGCCATCGCAACGCATCGGACGCGCTTTGCTGCATATAAGCATTATTCTGGATAGCCCGTACGCCACGTCCGGCGCACACTTGCACGCTCGATCGATCTCCCGCCCTGGTCATGCCCACCTGCCGCGCCGCGCTGCTTTCAATCGTCCTCGCCGCTCTTTGCATGCCTGCGTTCCGGCCTGCGCGGGCCCAGGTCGTTGCTGTCGACATCGGTCATACCGTGGCAGCGCCGGGCGCGACGAGCGCACGCGGGCGCGGTGAGTTCGACTTCAATCGCGAGCTCGCCACACAGGTGGTCAAGGCACTGCAGGCGCGCGGCATGACGGTGCGGCTGATCAATGCGGACGGCAACATTGCCAGCCTGCGCGCCCGCCCCGCCGAGGCCGAGGCCGAAGGGGCGGTGTTGCTGATTTCGCTGCATCATGACTCCGTGTCGGCCAACGAACTGCAGCGCTGGCGCTGGAACGGCGAGGTCCGCGAATACAACGACGACCATGCCGGACATTCGCTGTTCGTCTCGCGAGAGAATCCCGAGCTCGGACGCAGCCTGCTGTGCGCGCGCGTGATCGGTGCCCGCCTGCAGCGGTTGGGCTTCACCCCCACGCACAAGAACGCACGCCGTCGGCCCTATGCCGATGCGGTGCACGCGGTGCACTTCTACGACGGGCTCGCCGTTCTGCGTCATGCACGCATGCCCGCGCTGCTGTTCGAGGCCGGCGTCATTCGCAATCGGGACGAAGAGTTGCTGCTGCGTGACCAAAAGCGGCAGGCGCGCATGGCAGACGGCATCGCCACCGCCGTCGCAGCCTGCCTGCGCAATGGCAAACCGGCGGACTGAAGCGTATCAGGACTTTCGATGCGGCCCGTGGTAGTAGCTCATCTTGCGCTTGGGCGCGAGGTAGGCGAGGGCGTCGGGGTCGAGATCGCGCGGCTTGAGCACCATGTCGATCAGTACCTCGGGTTCCGAGACCAGATCGACAACCAGCGCATCTTCCCTCGGCGTCGACGGATCGAAGACCAGCACCGAGGGCCGCAGCAGGTCGGCGTGGTCCACCGCAACCACCAGTGCGATGTTGCCATTCGACAACTGCACCAGCGATCCAGGCGGATACACGCCCAGCAGGCGGATGAAAGCCTGCAGCATGGTCCTGTCCCACGCGTTGCCTTCGATCTTGTACATGTGGCCAAGGGCCTCCGCCGGTGTCAGTGCCCGCTCGGCGACGATGGGATTGCACAATTCCTCGTAGCGGTTGGTGATGCCGATCAGTCGCGCCAGCAGGGGGATCTTCTCGCCCTTCAATCCGTGCGGATAGCCTTTACCGTCCATGCGCTCATGGTGCATTTCGACCACCTCGCATGCGGGCACGGCGAGGCCTTCGAGCTTGGTCGTCATCTCGCGGCCGTAGATCGGATGCATGCGGAACAGGTCTTCCTCGTGGCGATTGCGGTTGCCGTTGTGGATGATCGCCTCCGGTATCCGCTGCAGGCCGATGTCGTGCATCAGCGCAGCTTCGCCCACCATGCTGAGTACTTCGGGGGGCAGCTTGAGCTCGCGCGCGAGCAGGATCGACAGCACCATGACGTTGAGCACATGAAAATAGGCCGTCTCCTCGGCCAGTCGCTCGTTCATCAGGTGAATCACGATCTCGCCACCTTCTGGCAGCTCCTTGACCATGTTGCCGATGAGCGCGCGTGCCGCAGTCATGGCCTTGCCGCCCGCGGCGAACACGTCACGCATCACCGAGCGGACCTCCACGGCCGCCGCCGCGTAATTGCGCTCACACTTTGCGATCTCGGCACGCTGTGCGGCCAGTCGCTGCGCCTGCAGGGCCTTTTCGGGCCGTGGTTCCGGGTTTGCCGGGGCGCCCCGGCAAACCCGGAACCACGGCCCGAAAAGGCCCTGCAGGCGCAGCCGTAGCTGAGGAGGCGGGGCCGTCGGCGACGGCGGCCGGCGCGCCAGTGCCAGGCGCCGTGCCGGGGTGTGGCGCTCGCGCCAGATCTTCCGCCGACAGGGGTTCAGCGATGCTGCGCGCGGGAAAATAGGTGATGGTCTTCAGCCCCAGTTCCTGCAGTGCCCGCACCTGCGCGTCGCTGGCGATGCGGAACTGGTTGAACATGAAGTTGTGCTCGGTCCACCGCAGGTTGAGGCGTATGAACAGGCCCACGCGCAGTCGCGCCGGGTCGATGTCGATCCCGTCGTCCTGCTGGCCGGACTTGTTCAGAGGGGAAAACATGTAACCGCCTCCTGCGGGATGAATTCGTGCATGTCTCTGGATTTTAGCCTGAGCTGTCGATATCCTCGTCCTTAACGACTACGCGGGAAGAAAATATCCATGTCCGCACCCGGGAGCGCTCCAATCAACGCACCGCCGTTGCCGCAATGCTGGTCTCATAATAGACCCGATGGATGCTGGCAGCTAGCACTCGAGTCCGGTGGGGATGGTGTATATGACTGGAACATCCTGAGCGAAGAGGTGTTTTTCGGCCCCCGGTTCAACGCCTTGCTCGGTTTTGTCGGCGAGAGTATCGGGCACAGGGGCGAGGATTTCCGCAACAGGGTGCATCCCGATGACAACAGCCGTCTGAACCAGCGTGTCAGTGAGCATTGTGCAAACGTCGCGGTGCCTTGGCGCTGCGACCTGCGATTGCGCAACCGGGCTGGCGAGTATCAATGGGTGGAAATGCGTGGTGCGGTTGTCGAGCACGACGCGGACGGTCGGCCTGCTCGCATGATCGGCACCTTGCGTGACATCGATACCCGCTATCACGACGACTTTCTAATCAAGCAGCAACTGGCGGCCACCGCGCAACTGAATCAGCAGCTCGAAGGGGCGCAGGTCCAGCTGGTGCAGTCGGAAAAGCTCGCCGCGATCGGTCAACTTGCCGCAGGCGTGGCGCACGAGCTCAAGACTCCCATCGGCTTCGTCGGCACCAACTTCGGTACCCTCGAACGTTACGCCGGCAGCATGCTGTCGGTGCTCGATGCCTATCGCTCTGCCTCTTCGGCGGCCGATCCGGCGTCTGCGTTGGCCGCGGCCGATGCGCTCTATGCCAAGGCAGACATCGATTACCTGCGTACCGATCTGCCCGACCTGTTC
Source organism: Azoarcus sp. L1K30 (assembly GCF_018122735.1). Lineage (GTDB taxonomy): Bacteria > Pseudomonadota > Gammaproteobacteria > Burkholderiales > Rhodocyclaceae > Parazoarcus. The sequence goes on from NZ_JAGRRD010000001.1 coordinate 4,652, forward strand.
GCCGAGAGCCGCGACGGGCTCGACCGCGTGCAGCGCATCGTGCGCGACCTCAAGGATTTCTCCCGCGTCGGCGAGCAGGAATGGCAGTTCGCAGACCTGCACCAAGGGCTCGATTCCACCATCAACATCCTGCGCTACGAGATCAAGCACAAAGCCGTGGTCGAGCGCCGCTATGGCGACCTGCCCAAGGTGTGGTGCGTGCCGTCGATGGTCAATCAGGTGTTCCTGAACCTGCTGGCGAACGCCGCGCAGGCGATCGAGAACCAGGGTGTCATCACCGTGGAGTCCGCGGTCGAGGACGACTGCGCGGTCATTCGCATTGCCGACACCGGCAGTGGCATGACGCCCGAGGTGCTCAGTCGCATTTTCGAACCGTTCTTTACCACCAAGGGAGCGGGCAAAGGCACCGGACTGGGCCTGTCGCTGGCGCAGGACATCGTGCACCAGCACCGCGGGCGGCTCTGGGCCACCAGCACACCGGGGCAGGGCAGCACGTTCTCCATGGTGCTGCCGCTCTCCGGCCTGCAATCACTTGATCCTGCCGCCCCCACCGATTCGGGGCTCATGCCATGAACGACGACCTGTCTTCCCCTGTGTCACCCACGGCGCCTGATGCCGATGCCGTGGTGATGCCGATCACACTGCTGCTGGTGGACGACGAAGCCAACATCCTGTCCAGCCTGCGGCGCCTGTTCCGGCCCGAAGGCTACCGCGTGCTCACCGCCGAGAGCGGCGACGAGGCGCTCGAACTGATGGCGGCGGAAAAGGTGGACGTCATCCTGTCGGACATGCGAATGCCGGGCATGACCGGCGCACAGCTGCTGGCTGCAGCGTTCGAGCGCTGGCCCGATACCATGCGCATTCTGCTCACCGGTTACGCCGACATGAGCTCCACCATCGACGCGATCAATCTCGGCAAGATCTACCGTTACGTCTCCAAGCCGTGGGACGACAACGAACTCAAGCTGATCGTGCGAGAAGCCATCGATCTGCAGCGGCTCAAACGCGACAACGAGCGCATGGCGCAAACCATTGCCGAGCAGAATCGGCAGTTGCGCCAGTTCAATGCCGAACTCGAGGCCAAGGTCGCCGCGCGCACCCGCGAACTGAGCGAGGCGCTTGCGGCCACCAAGAAGGCGCACACCGAACTGCATCAGTCCTATACCGGTACCGTGCGCATCTTCTGTGAGCTCATCGAGTCGCGCAGCCCGATCATGAAGGGGCACGGCCGCCGCGTGGCCGACATGGCGCGCAACATCGCGCGCAAGCTCGAGATCGGCGACACCGAGCAGCAGACCCTCGTGCTTGCCGCCATGCTCCACGACATGGGCAAGATCGGCCTGTCCGACGAGCTGCTGGCGAAGCCCTTCAGTACCTTGCATGCGGATGAACGCGGTGCCGTCATGCTGCATCCGGGTCGGGCCGAAACCCTGCTGATCGGCATCACCCCATTGCGTGAAGCGGCGGCCATCGTGCGCAGCCACCACGAGCATTTCGACGGTACCGGCTATCCGGACGGCCTTGCCGGTCTGGCCATTTCGCGGCTGGGGCGTATTCTCGCCGTGGCCAATGCCTACGACTCCCTGCAGCTGGGCACCATGGTCGGACGCACGCTGAGCCCCAAGGAGGCACTCGAGTTCATCGTGTCCAACCGCGGCAAGCGCTACGATCCCACCGTGGTCGATGCCCTCGTCACCGTGTGTGCCGCCATGCCTGCCACCGAACGCGCGCGCAACGAGCAGCGCCTGCGCCCGGCGGTGCTCAAGGCCGGCATGGTGCTGTCGCAGGACCTGATGCATGCCGATGGCTACCTGCTGCTCAGTCGCGGCTATGTGATCGACGACACCATCATCGATCAGCTGATACGTCAGGAGCGGGCCGAGGGGCGGCCGATCCTGGTGCCCGTCATGCAATCGCCACCCACCGGAGAAAAGCCGTGAGCGTCGCGCCCGCCTCGCACAAGGGCGTGTTCATCTGGGCCGACTATTTCAAGACGGGCCTGGACGAGGTCGATGAACAGCACTTCAAGCTGGTCGAGCTGGTCAATCAGCTCGGCGAGCGCCTGGCGAGCGGCAGACCCCTGACCGCAACGGAAGTCGAGCGTGTGCTGGGCGGCTTGCACATGTACGCAAAGCTGCACTTCACGACCGAAGAAGAAACGATGAAGGCGCGTGGCATCGATCACCGGCACTACGACGACCACGTTCGCGCGCATGCGGATTTTGTCGCCCAGGTCGAAACGCTGGCGGTCGCGGCGGCCAACGGGCAGGGCAATCTGCTCTCGGAGCTGCTGCAGTACGTGTCGAGCTGGCTGGTGCTGCACATCCTGGGTATCGACATGAGCATGGCGCGGCAGCTGCATGCCATCGAAAAGGGCGCAACCGCCGCCGATGCCTTCGAGCACGACGCCCGTGCGGCCGACCCCGCCAACCGCGCGCTCATCGCTGCGATCCATACCCTGTATTCGACGGTGGCCCAGCGCAACCTCGAACTGATCAAGGCCAAGGCCGAGCTCGAAGACCGCGTGGCCGAACGCACCGCCGACCTGCAGCAGGCCGTCGCCCATCTCGAAGCGGCCAAGGAAGAGATCGTGCAGTCCGAAAAAATGGCCGCGCTGGGGCAGTTCGCCGCCGGCATGGCGCACGAGCTCAATACTCCGCTCGGCTTCATCGGCGGCAACGTCAATGCCCTGGGCGAGTATTGCGGCCACCTGCTGCAACTGAGCGAGTCCGCAGACGCGCTGATCGATCGTGGTCCGGCGGCCGCGGCATGGAAGGCCGCCTGCGAGCGCGCCGACCGTGACTTCGTCCGCGAGGATGTCCCTCAGCTGCTCGCCGAATCGCGCAATGGCCTGGAGCGCATCCACCGCATCGTCGATGCCCTGCATCGCAGCGCTGGCGGCATCGAAGACCCGCCTTCGCCCACCGCGCTCAAGACCATCGTCGACGAGGTCGTCGAGCAGTACCGCTCCACCACCGAAGCCGGGGTGCGCTTCGAGTGTGCCTGCGCCCCTGCGCTGATGGCGCTGGTATCGAAGCACGGCATCGCATTGGCCGTCGATGAAATGCTCGACAACGCAGTCAAGGCCCTTAACGGCAAGGGCGGCGTCATCCGCTGCAGCACCGGCAGCAACGCCACCCAGGTATGGATCGAGATAGAGGACAACGGCCCCGGCGTCAGCAGCGCCATCGCCCAGCATGTGTTCGAACCCTTCTTTACCACCCGGGCGGTGGGCAGCGGCGCCGGCCTGGGGCTCTACCTCGCCTACCAGACCGCGCGCCAGCATCGCGGTTACGTCGAGTTGTGTCACACCGGCCCGGGCGCGGTGTTTCGCCTCGTGCTACCGGCAATGAAGGCCTGAACGATTGCGCCTTAAGGCGCTGGCTACCGGGCTGGGGTGGTTTTTTGCTCCCTCCCCTTCAAGGGGAGGGTTGGGGTGGGGATGGGTTTGAAGCGTGCCCAACAAAACCCATCCCCATCCTGTCCTTCCCCTTGAAGGGGAAGGGACCTGCAAATGAGTTTCGGGTGGGCAGCTTTTGCTCCCTCCCCTTCAAGGGGAGGGCTGGGGTGGGGATGGGTTTCAAGTCAGTACGCGTTGCGATCCTTTACCACCAGCAGCGCGGTCTTGATGATGATCCACAGGTCGAGGCTCAGCGACCAGTTGCGCAGGTATTCGAGGTCGAATTCGATGCGCTTCTGCATCTTGTCCACGGTTTCGGTTTCGCCGCGGTAGCCGTTAACCTGGGCCCAGCCGGTGATCCCCGGCTTCACCTTGTGCCGCACCATGTAACCCTTGATCAGCTTGCGGTAGGTCTCGTTGTGCGCGACCGCATGCGGGCGCGGGCCGACGATGCTCATGCGCCCCTGCAGCACGTTGATGAACTGTGGCAGCTCGTCGAGCGAGGTGCGGCGGATGAAGGCGCCGAAGGGCGTGATGCGCTGGTCGTTCTTGGTGGCCTGCTTCACCACCGCACCGTTGTCGGTCGTGGTCATCGAGCGGAATTTGTAGACCAGGATCTCCTTGCCATCGAGCCCGTAGCGGCGCTGCTTGAAAATCACCGGGCCGGGTGACGATCGCTTCACCCCGATCGCGAGCACCAGCAGCGCCGGCGACAGCAGCACCAGGATCAGCGCGGCCAGCACCATGTCCATCAGCCGCTTGGCAACACCGTTCAAACCGGTGAAGGGGGTGTCGCACACGGCCACCACCGGTACGCCCGCCACCTCGTCCACCCGGCCCTGGATCAGGTCGGTGATGAAAATGTCGGGCACGAAGTAGATTGACGCGGTGGTGTCCTTGAGGTCGTCCAGCAGGCTCAGAATGCGCGGTTGCGCCGCCATCGGCAACGCCAGGTAGATCGCCCCGACCTGGTTCAGCTTGACGAATTCGGCCAGCTCGGCGAGCTTGCCCAGCACCGGAATGCCATCGGACTCGCGCAGGCGCTCGTCGCTACGGTCGTCGAAAAAGGCCAGCACCTTGGTGTTGAGATAGGGCGTGGTGCGGAACTGTTGCACCAGCTTAATGCCAATATCATTGACGCCGACCACCACCGCCTTCTGTTGCTGGCTGTGCAGCGCAAAGAACTGCGGCAGCAGATAGCGCACCGTCAGATGCGCGGCACCCACCGTGACCGGTGTGGCAATGGCCCACGCCAGCAGCATCTGCTGGTGAAAGCTGAAGAGGTAACCACTGGCATAGCCGAAGCTGCCCAGAATGGCCACGAACAGCAGCCAGTCCATCATCACGCGGCGCAGCACGCGCCGCGCCGGCTCATGCAGCTTGAGATCGCCCGGAAAACTCAGCGCGAAAGACAGCACCACCAGAATCACGAACGGCGGCGACATCGGCTGCCCGAAAACCCATGCGCATGCCATCAGCACCGCAACGACCAGCAACGGGTCGAGCAGTGCCGCCACGACCCCGAACACGCTGATGCCGGGGCGCAGAAAGTTGTTTTGCTGATTGATGGCGCCAAACATTGGGGTATTGCATCCTTGTCATTGTTGCCGCGCTGCCGCAGCGGCTCGAATATAACATCGGGGTAGCAGTGCGGCCAATGATAGTTATGTTACTTGCAACTTCTTACTTCATTCTGTCTTAACTATAGTTCATCATGATGTAAAAATAATCGTAAAAACAAGCAGATAAATTATGGTTATGAGTCTGTGCGTGCATCCAGGTGGTGCATGCCATGCATCTTGTTGGTGCAAAAAATGTCGTGGAAATTTACACTGACGAAAATGTGTTTGATATTTGCATACTACTTTAGTCTTGATTGGTGCAATGCAACACGCGGAAAAGTTTGAAAGTTCTAGCAAAAGGACATACGTCTTGCCAGTTTTGGCGTGATTTTTGCTGTGACATGTGTAACGTCGATCTTGACAAGGTGATCATCATGAAACCCAGGCAGCTACTTGTGCCGCTTGTACTGGCAGGCTCGTTTACAACAGCCGCCGCCGCACCGATGTTGTCGGCAGCCAATTCCGGCGTGACCGGTATCGTGGTGCAGAACACCTTCGGTCCCGCGCTTCCCCCGATGGCCATGGTGAGCCTGCCCGCGCAATCCGGGCGCAGCCTGCAATCGGGCAGCGAAGCCTCGATCCAGGCAACGCCGGAAAGAGGCGAAGAAGGCGACTTCACCCTCGGCCTCGCGGGTGCGCTCATGGTTGGCATGGTCGTCATCAAGCGCTTCTCGCGATAACACGCAGCGACGACTTCCGGTTGCGACCGATGCTCCCTCCCCTTCAAGGGGAGGGTTGGGGTGGGGATGGGTTTGATTCCCTTCAAGGGGGTGAAGGCGGGGTTTCAGCGAGCATCGCTCGCTGCCGCCTGAACGACAGCGCGTCCCCGCGCTGGCTATCGGGTTGTGGGGGCACTGTTTGGCTCCCTCCCCTTCAAGGGGAGGGTTGGGGTGGGGATGGGTT
>NZ_JAGRRD010000001.1:10676-30257 GCF_018122735.1 Azoarcus sp. L1K30
TGTTTGGCTCCCTCCCCTTCAAGGGGAGGGTTGGGGTGGGGATGGGTTTCAATCCCGTAAGCGCAGGGCCACAAGCAACAAGCCCCCAAACCCAATGAATATCAAACGTTTTTGAAACAAAACTGAAAGCCCGTTTGCGGTGCAGCAATGTCGTGGCAATATCCGGCTGTCACACTCACCGTCCGGAGACATGCAGATGTTGTGAGTCAGCGCTTCTGGCGGTGACCGGGCGCGCAGGGCGGCCTGATGCCGGCACGGTGTGTACCGGTGGTGTGGCGCAGCGGCATCCGGCTGCAAACAGGCACAACCGGGTGCGCAGATCAGCCAGATAATTTTGATAGGCGGTTCCATGGGTTTGCAGAATTACTTTTCACGTCCGGGGCTGGTATTGGGTCTCATCGCGTCGCTGGGGCTGTCGTCCTGCGCAATGGTGCCCGGCATGTCGGGTTCCGCAATGCGCGAGCAGTCGTCGGTGCCCTTGCCGGTCAAACAGAACGACGAGGTCATCCCCGCCAACGTGGCGGTCAAGGCCATTACCGCTGAACTCATCGTCGAGCAAAAGAAGGCCCGTCAGCTGCAGTTGCCTGCCGCCGCCAAACCGGCGCCCGGCAAACTCACAGCCGCCCCCATCGACCCCAACACCCAGTACCTCGACTACAAGCTCGGGCCCGGCGACATCATCAACGTCACTGTGTGGGACCACCCCGAACTCACCATCCCGGCCGGCTCATACCGATCGGCCGAAGCCTCGGGCACCCTGGTAGCCGAAAACGGCACCATCTTCTATCCCTACGCCGGCATCATCCAGGTCAGCGGCCTCACGGTGCGCGAGGTACGCGACATCCTCATCAAGAAGCTCGCCACCTATATTGAGAAGGTACAGCTCGACGTGCGCGTAGTGTCCTTCCGCAGCAAGCGCATCTATGTCGTCGGCGAGGTCGCCAAAGCGGGGCTGCTCGAGATCAACGATATTCCCATGACCATGCTCGAGGCGGTCAACCGCGCCGGCGGCTTCACGACCGAGGCCGACCACGCCAATGTGCTGCTCACCCGTGCCGGCCAGACCTACCGGGTGGACCTGCAGGCTCTTTATGAAGACGGCGCTACCGGACAGAACATCCGCCTCGAGCCGGGTGACATCGTTAACGTGCCCGACCGCCAGCAGAACAAGATCTTCGTGCTGGGTGAGGTCACCAAGCCGGGTTCGTATCTGATGAACAAGCGCCGCTCTACGCTGGCCGAGGCGCTGGGCGACGCGGGCTTCGTCAACCCGCTCACCTCTAATCCGGGCTGGATCTACGTCATGCGCGGCAACACCGACGCGCCTGAACTCTTCCACCTGAATGCTAGCTCGCCCGATGCCCTGCTGCTGGCCGACCGCTTTCCGCTGCAACCACGCGACATCGTGTATGTGGATGTGGCCGATGTGGCGCGTTGGAACCGCGTGATCAGCAACATCCTGCCCACGGCTACGATGCTCAACACGATCAGCCAGACGCAGTACCCGCTGTTTGGCGGTCGGCAGCCCTGATCTTTCAGTAGGGAAGGCGGGCTGACCCCGCCGATCCGTATTCATTGCTTGGCACGTTGCGCCGGTCCACTTGGACCCGCATGCCAAGTATGCGATTGCAACATTTGCTTCTTTCGGACATTGAATGGACAACGAACAGTCGAAACTGCTCGCCGCGAGTCAGGGCCTGATGGCACAAGCGACGCCACGTGCTGAAGATGGCGATGAAGACTTCAACATCGGTGAGATCTTCGCCACCCTGATGCAATACAAGTGGTTCATCCTGGCCGTGACCATGCTCGCCATCGTTGCTGGCGTCTTTGCCGTATTCGTATCCACCCCGATCTACCGTGCCGATGCGTTGCTGCAAGTCGATGAGAAGGCAAGCGGATTGTCCGCATTGACGGCCCTTCAGCCGCTAATGGAAGACAACACTTCGGTCAGTGCGGAGCTTGAGATCATCAATTCGCGCATGGTGCTGGGGCGTGTAGTCGAGCGGTTGAAGCTCGATATCGTCGCACGGCCCGACTATTTTCCCGCAATTGGACGCGCAGTCGCACGCCGCCACAAGGGCGACGCGCCTTCAGAGCCATTGCTGGGGCTCGCAGGTTATGCTTGGGGCGGTGAAGACATTCGGGTTGAAACACTGGATATGCCCGAACCGATGCGCGGCGACGTATTCACGCTGGTCGCGGCGGCGGATGGCCGCTACGACCTATTTGATGAAGACGGTCAGCCTGTGCTGCAGGGGCACGTTGGCGAGCCGGCCAGCGGGGAGGGGGTCACGCTGTTTGTGTCGAACCTGACGGCTCGCGCCGGCACCCGGTTCGAGCTTTCACGGCTGCCGTCCGAAGACGCCATTCAGCGAATTCGCGACAGACTGTCGGTGCGGGAGCGCACGAAGAAGTCAGGCGTGCTCGAAGCCTCGCTCGTTGGCCCAGACCGTCCGAGCCTGCCCTTGGTGCTCGACGAGGTGCTGAACACCTACGTGCGCCAGAATGTCGAACGCCGATCCGCCGAAGCGGAGAACACGCTGAAGTTTCTGGAAACCCAGTTACCCATCGTCAAGAGCCAAGTCGATGCGGCGGAGGTCGCCTACAACAACTACCGTCAGGTGCGAGGCTCGGTCGACCTCACGCTGGAAACGCAAAGCGTGCTGCAATCCGTTGTCGAAGTCGATAACGAGATCGTCAAGCTGCAGCAGCAGCGCGAAGAGCTTCGTCAGAACTACACGGCGCAACACCCCCGCGTGATGGCGCTCGACGCGCAACTTGGTCGCCTTCAGGCACGTCGCGGTGCATTCGAAAAGGATGTCTCCAAACTGCCGGATACGCAGCAAACAGCACTGCGCTTGAAGCGGGATGTGGAAGTCTCCACCACGCTGTATACAAACCTGCTCAATACGGCCCAGCAACTGCGTGTGTCAAAGGCTGGCACGGTGGGCGATGTGCGCATCATCGACGATGCCGCCGTAGCCCGCTTGCCGGTTGAGCCCAAGGCAAAAATCATCCTGGTGTTGGCAGCGGTGCTCGGGCTGTTGCTTGCGCTTGGGGCTGTCTGGCTGAGGCGCACCTTGCGCGTGCTGGTGGAGGACCCTGAGAAAATCGAATCGCAACTTGGTTTGCCGGTGTATGCCACCGTGCCCCACAGCAAAGCCGAGGTCGAGATTGCCAAAGCCATAAAGAGCGGTAAGGGCCAGGCAGAGCAGCTCGCCGTCGTGCAGCCGGAAGACGACGCGGTTGAAAGCCTGCGCAGCCTGCGCACAACTTTGCACTTCGCCCTGCTCGACGCGGACAAGGGTTCGATCCTGATTACTGGGCCCAGCCCAGGTGTGGGTAAGAGTTTCATCTCGCGCAACCTTGGCGTGGTGCTCGCTCAAGCCGGCAAAAGCGTCGTCGTGATCGATGCCGACCTTCGGCGCGGCCACATCCATCGCGAATTCGGTTTCCCGCGCGAGAACGGCGTATCGGATTACATCAGCGGTTCGCAAACCCTGTCGAACATCGTGCGCCCGACATCGGTGCCGGGCTTGAGTGTGATCACCACGGGGCAACGGCCGCCGAACCCGTCCGAAGTGCTGATGCATGCGCGTTTCGAAGAGATGCTCAAGCAACTCGGCGAAATCTTCGACATCCTCATCATCGATGCGCCACCCATGCTAGCCGTGTCTGACGCGGCAATCATCGGTCGCCACGTCGGCGCAACCTTGCTGGTGGCGCGTGCGGGCATGCACCCGATGCGCGAACTTGAGCAGAGCGTCAAGCGACTTGCGCAGGCCGGCGTGCAGGTAAGAGGATTCGTATTCAACGATTACGACCTGAATCGCCAGCGCTACCGTTATGGCTACAAGGGTTACGTCTATCGCTATTCCTATAAGTGAACTGCCCTCGCGGCACCGACGAATTGACTGGAAGAAGAAACATGGCCAACACCACTACACAAAAGATCGCACTCATCACCGGCGTCACCGGGCAGGACGGCGCCTACCTCGCGGAGTTTCTGCTGAAGAAGGGCTACATCGTCCACGGCATCAAGCGCCGCTCGTCGCTGTTCAATACCGACCGCATCGATCACCTGTACCAGGACCCCCACGTCAGCAACCGCAACTTCGTGCTTCACTATGGCGACCTGACCGACTCGACCAGCCTGGTACGCATCATCCAGAAGGTGCAGCCGGACGAAATTTACAACCTCGCGGCACAGAGCCACGTCGCCGTCAGCTTCGAAGAGCCTGAATACACCGCAAACGCTGACGGTATCGGCGCGCTGCGCATCCTCGAAGCGATTCGTATCCTCGGCCTGGAAAAAAAGACCCGCTTCTACCAGGCGAGCACGTCCGAACTCTACGGCTTGGTGCAGGAAATCCCTCAGAAGGAGACAACGCCCTTCTACCCACGTAGCCCTTACGCCGTAGCAAAGCTGTACGCCTACTGGATCACGGTGAATTACCGCGAAGCCTACGGCATCTATGCATGTAACGGCATCCTCTTCAATCATGAATCACCGCTGCGCGGCGAGACCTTCGTCACCCGCAAGATCACACGTGCGATCGCACGCATTGCGCTTGGACTGCAGGACTGCCTCTACCTAGGCAATCTCTCCGCGCTGCGTGACTGGGGCCATGCTCGTGACTACATCGAAATGCAGTGGATGATGTTGCAGCAGGACAAGGCGGAAGATTTTGTGATTGCCACTGGCGTGCAGTACAGCGTCCGGCAATTCGTCGAGTTTGCTGCAGAAGAGTTGGGCATCCACCTGCGCTGGGAGGGGGAGGGTGAAGGAGAAGTAGGAATTGTCTCAGCCGTGACCAATAAGGAGTTGAAGTTAGTTGAAGGCGCAACAGTAGTTCGCGTTGATCCCCGTTACTTCCGTCCGACCGAAGTGGAAACGTTACTGGGTGATCCAACCCGTGCGCACCAACGTCTTGGTTGGAAGCCCAAAGTGACGCTGAATGAGTTGGTTGCGGAAATGGTTCAGTCTGACTACGCCGCAGCCCGTCGAGACGCCCTCGTAAGAATGGCAGGATTTCCAACATACGACCATCACGAATAACTGACGTGATCCAGCGTAGAAGCGAAGAGTGCCAACAATTAGAAACTCGATTGCCGTGCATAATCACATCCGCAAGTCTATGCCGCGAAGGATTTACGAGATAAGTTGCCAAAAATCGAAGTGAGGCAGCCAGCTTAATTTCTATCCATTAAGAATTAGGTTGGCCGCCGTAGACGGAATTCTGACAAGCTAATTCACAAAGCGCCGCTTTAGATCGGACTCTCGGAAAAATGCTCATGTTTGGGATCCAATCGTCCCGATAGTAATTGGAGGCTCATGTCGATTTAAAGAATTAAGTATCCTTGGAAGGATCAAGAGTCAGATTCGGGTTTGCAGCAGGATTTGCGTGATTGGAGATCCCTTCAAGCAATGAGTTTCGCTGCTTCAACTGTCTTAAGAGAGAAATACTAGACGGCAAGAAAAGTCATTAGACTAAACTGATGGAAAATCAAAGCGAACTCACGAATATGACTTCGGGGAAACAAGAGAGCAGGCATGGGTCAAGAAAAGCCATCAATCTAATTATGCTTATCGGTGGTTTCGGAGCGGGGCAGGGGTCGATATTTCTCGCTCAGACGCTCTTAATATCTCAAGGAAAATTAGAACTTCTAACCAAATTCGGAACAAGTTTCTCCTTTGCGATTCTGGCCCTTATGCTTGTGGAAGCAGGGTCAATTACCATCCTTGCAAGGCTTGTGGCCAAGTCAGCTGGCACGATAGGTGCGGAGCAGAAGGTGTGGATTTCATACTCAGAAACAAGCGCATTTCGCTTCACTATCTCAATAATAGTGCTTCTCTTGATTTGGTTATTGTGCGCATCAAGTGTTCTTGATGAATTCAGTCAACGTTATGCAGTCTATGCAGCGCCCGCCTATCTAGTTTGGTCAGTGAACGCCGCTGGCATTCTTGATGGATTGAAGCTAAGTGGAGTTAGTGGTGTGGTGGGCTCAATTGCGTACATATCATCGGCAATAGCATTGATAATTGTATCTAATAGCGTTGAGATCGACGCCGCTAAGGTTCTTGGAGCTGCCTTTTCAATTGGTTACTTGTTGACAGTATATTTTCAGATCCTCGCTCTACGCAGATTTGGATGGAACGTTAAGTTTAGGCGTGTTTCATTGAAGGGCTGCGTAGCTGCTGCGAAGTCAGGCTCCGCCATGCTTGGAAGCTCGTTGCCGGGGCAGTTCTATTTTCGGGCGCAGCTCATAATTAGCAATGCCTTTATAGGTGTAACCGGTACTGCGCTCTTTGTTTATGGTAGTCAGGTGATTGCAGCGATTGCGCAAATGATTGGATTTATTCGGCGAGTGGAGTTTCCCACTCTCGTTGTGGCGCTGACAAAAAATAGAAGCTCAATAGTCTTAACTATTCTTAGGGAGCAAAGAGTCGGTCTCCTATTGGCATTGATTTCATTCTTGGTGTTGCTCTTGGTCGGACTGGGTGGGCATTTCTATCAACCGGAGTTCTTAAGCGGTGCTACCTTAGTTCTTTCTGCATATTCACCAACAATATTCACAAGTGCTATCGCATTGACGTGCGTTCAAGGGTTCGCTGCAATCGGTCGGTATCAGTCAATCACCCTAGTGACAATCTCATCGGCAATTGTGGGGGTGGTGGCCAGTTACTACTCTACGCAGCATATTGGCGTATATGGATTCGCAATTTCAAATATAGCATCGAACGTAGTTTCCGTATTGCTATCGATCTATCTATTGAGTCGAATTGAGAATAAATAACATGAAATTGATCGAAAACGCAATTCAGATATTCTTGATGCTCCTACCTTGGGGCGTACGGCGCCGTGTCCTTTGTGCCGTATTTGGTTTCAGAATTCATCCAAGTGCAAGAATCGGATATTCAATCGTTCGGCCCATGAAGTTAACTATGGCGGAGTGCAGTCGAATTGGGCATCTGACGGTTGTGAAGGGCTTGGAGGAACTAAGGCTCGATAGGTATGCGAAGCTTGGCCACCTGAATTGGGTAACAGGATTCCCTCTTGGGAGAGGAAGATTTTTCTCGGCATTCCCAAATAGATATCCGTGTCTTCATCTTAAAGAACATGCGTCAATACAACGCCGAAGTTTGGTCGATTGCACTGATCAAGTGACTGTTGGTGAATTTAGCTTGTTGGCCGGCTATAGGCATCAGATATTAACTCACAGTATCGATCTTGAAACGGCTAATCAGGCTTGTGCCCCAGTGAGTATTGGTGCGTATTGTTTCATTGGAACTGGGTGTATTTTTCTGAAAGGGTCTGGAGTTCCTGACTATTCTGTACTTGGGGCAGGCTCAGTTCTCCATAAACGTTTTCATGATGAAGGGTTTCTCTATAGCGGTGTCCCTGCAACTGCGGTTCGCTCGATTAACCGGGATATGAGATTTTTCACTCGCGTCAAAGGTGACAGCGATTAGCCAGGGGTCTGGTAATTGCTGATTGAGTTGCTGAAATGGCATATATCTTCCTCTCGATAATCTCGGTGACCCTGGCGCTGATTCCGGTGCAAATTAGTTTGCTCGGGCGCTGCTTGGCTTTGCTTGGGGCCTCTTCGACGTTGATGTACGGCCTGGCTCTTGCCGGTGTAAATGACTCGGAAACCGGACTAGCAGCGTATGCTGTTGTTGAGTCAGATCTTCTTACGGCGCAGGGTGTGAGCGCACTGATGTTCTTGGGTTTGGCAGTCTACGCTGCATTCGGATATCGGCGATATACGGTCTATTTGTCCCGGCCAATAAAGTTCTCGACAGTTCCTGGTGGGCTCTCCGTTGGGTTGATCCTCATGTCTATAGTGTGTGGGGTGTATGTAATTTACGGGCTGGGGTTTGAGACCATGTATTCGTATGAGGGATACGGGTCAATTAAAGCTTTGAATGTTCGATTTGAATCGGATGCAATCGGAAGGGTTGTTACTGGGGCATTTCGCCCAGTTACAATATTATTGATAGGAGTTTCAGTTGCAAATCTAGGTGCGGGCAAGCGAAAGTTGGTGATTTGTGCGATGCCATCGATATTATTCGCTGTCGCTCTTGGATTGGTTGAAGGGAGTCGAGTCGTCGCGATCTATTTCTCCATAGCAGCGGTAGGTCTCTATTTGATTGGAAGAAGCGTGACGGCACTGATCGCGGTCGGAGTTGCCTTCATCTCAGTTGGCTACGCCTTAGAAGCGCGTACTCACGACATTCTGGGCTTGGCATATGTGCCGGAATATCTTCTAGTTGCGTTCGAAGGTGATGAGTTGGTCAAGTCAATTCTTGTAAACCTGTCCGGAGGTCTTCTGCTTGTAACTTCAGCTACGGCGAACGTGGGCGACTCTGCCAGCTATGGAACGATATACAAAGTTCTCTCCTTCCTGCCGAGTATTGGCGCATTGGATGGATTTCAGGCCGTAAAGGATATGTACGAGCAGAGAATCCTGCCATATGTCCCATTTAATGCGTTTGGCGAAGCGTGGCTATTTGGTCCGGGATATATGGTGCTATTTTGGGCAGTTCTCTTTATAAGTGCGGGCTGCGTAAACTCTGCAAGTAGATTCGGGAGAATGCCTTACATGATTCTATTTGCAATTTTTCTCTTGGGAATGATGTATGCGTCACAGTATCCAGTCAGAAATTCCATTCGATATTTCTATGTCCTGATCCTACTAAGGCTTCTCTTGGGATGGGTCCTAGGGCGGCGGGGAGCTGCTCGTCTTGCAAGGCAAGACCATTGCTCTATGCCTGAAGTGGTTTCTGCGGGAGCGAGAATCTAATGAGTACAATTAGGGTGGTTCAGTATCTGACTTCGTTGTCTCGTTCGGCAGGTGGGCTCTACTATTCAGTCTCAGGGCTGTCCAGGGCGCTCCTAGACAGAGGGGTAGATGTGACGGTCGTCGGAGGTATGGGGGGCGACAATTTTCCCGAAGATCGCGGGATTTGGGGAGACGTTAGAGTATCTGCATCTCCATTGCCGGTGGGAAGGTACGATTTCAATTTTGGGGTATTGCGCGAAATCGTGCGACTTAAGCCTGATGTTTTGCATATACAAGGCATCTGGTCTGCTGGTTCAATTTATGGGCTGATTGGTAGGCTCACGGGAATCAAGGTGGTCGTATCACCTAGGGGAATGCTTGATCCTTGGATACTCAAGAGAAGTGCTCGACTGAAGGGGCTGCATTCGACGCTATTTGAAAGACCAATGCTACACGGGGCTCATGTTCATGCTCTTAACGAATCGGAGCGCGCGTCTGTTATTCAATTTATGCCTTCATTGAGAGAACGCGTTTTTGTGCTTCCAAATGGTGTTCCTGATAGCCATCCTCAGAGAGATCTGGGTAGCGTTCGTAATAGAGTTGGTGTTCTCTATTTGGGGAGACTACACCCGAAGAAGCAGGTTCTTGAGCTGGTGAGAAACTGGAAACGCTTCGGTCTTGAGAAGCATGGCCATATCCTTACTATTGCAGGTTGGGGTGATGATGGCTATGAGAGCGATCTTCGGAGTTTAGTTGGCGAATCACCTGCTGTGAATTTCGTTGGATCGTTATATGGCGATAGAAAAATTCATGCATTGCAGAATGCTAGATTCTTTGTCTTGCCGTCATTGAGTGAGGGGTTGCCGATGGCGGTGCTTGAAGCAATTCAAAACGGCTGCATTCCGATTATCACGGATGAGTGCAACCTGCCTGAGCTGATTCGCGATGGGGTTGCTCTCAGGATTGCCTCTGATTTTCACGATTTTGAGTCAGTAATAAATTCAGCATTGACGATGACGGATCTTGAGGTGGAACGGCGCTCTGCAGCAGTTGCTGACTACGCTCGTCGATATCATTGGTCTACGATCGGTGAAAAAATGCATAAGAAATATCTTGAGTTAATCTAGATGGTTTAATTCTTTGTAAATCTGGGTGTTCGGCTGGTTTGTGCGGCATTATGGTCTGGATGTGCAAATTGGATTTAATTTGCATTTTTGATTGGATTTTTTGAGAGTGAGTCCACCGTTGATATGCATATTTGATGCGGTGCTTATGTGCTGATTCTAGAGCAATTTCTGGTGGTGCTATGAAGATTGGAGTGTTGACCTTTCATTTGAGTGAGAATTTTGGTGCGCTCCTCCAAGCGTATTCTCTTCGGAAGTGGTTAATGGATGAGGGGCACGCGGTTGAGTTTGTCAACTATGCGCCGGCGCATCTGGAGAGGGGGGGGGAGTTTCGAAATCTACTTAACCCAAAGTACTTTAAGTCAAATTTAAAGACTTTGTACCTTCAGTTGACATCTTCGATCAATGATATTTTCCGAAATGCAGCGCAGGAATCTGCCTATGCTGAATTTAGATTGAATCAACTTGGGGTTCATGGGGCGCCGGAATCGCGGATCTCGTCGCTCATGGAGTCAATCGATAGTTATGATCTATTGATTACCGGGAGTGATCAAGTTTGGAATCCATCTGCGCAAATAGGCATTGATCCGGCGTATTTTTTGCACTTCGATCAGCGGCCGCGTGCGAGACGAATTTCCTATGCGGCCAGTTTTGGTCGAGATGAGTTGAACGCGAGGTTTCATGATGAAGCTCGTGGGTATTTGTTGGACCTGGACGCTATTTCTGTGCGGGAGAAGAGTGGAGTAGATATTGTTAGGGCGATCTCTGGGAGGGATAGCGCATGTGTGCCTGATCCAACGATCTTGCTCGGCGATTTTTCATGTCTGGTTAAACAATCTACTGACGACCGGGAAGGGCATGTGTTTTGTTATGCGCTTCGATCCGCTTCAGGTGTGCGCGCGGCAGCGCATCTTGCTGCTAAACAGTTCTCTACAAATATTATTTCGCCAAATAATCCGCATCGCAGGTGGCGCGAGATAGGCCGAACGGTCTTTCCTGGTCCAGCTGATTGGGTGGCGCAATTGTCGCGTGCCAAGTTTGTCGTGACTAATTCATTTCATGGGGTAGCCCTCTCGTTAGTCATGAAGCGGCCCTTTGTGTCGATTGGGCTGCCGGGATCAAGGGCGGGAATGAGCGCCAGAGCAAGGAACTTATTGAGCAGCGTCGGTTTGATGTCTCGGATGTTGCCCGCGGACGCGAGTGTGAGGGCCATCAGCGAGGTGATTGATGCGCCGGTGGATTGGGGTCGAGTTGATAGTGCGCTACAGCAGTTGAGAGAGCAGGGTGAAAGTTTTCTGAGATCTCATTTGGTAGGAGGAATCCGGTGATGGGGAACTTGGGGGAAATATCGATTGAGTGCGCACCCACCAATGAGCGCGATATGAGCTTTCTCGAGCGTATTGAGAGATTCGGAATTGCGTATTCACGTGATGTTTCGCTGAGTCAGTTTAGCTATATGCGGACGGGCGGCGTGGCGGACGTGGTCCTCTTCCCAGCGGATAGAACGCAGCTTTCCGAATGCCTTAAGGCAATTTCTGAATTTGATCTATCGTTCAAGGTCATAGGAAACACCTCGAATCTCCTCTTCCTGGATGGAGCGCGCTATGGGTGTTTGCTCTCGACTTCGAGGTTGGTGAGTATCGGGATCGAAGATGAGGGAACTATCGTTGCCGAGGCTGGTGTGATGATGCCGGATCTCTCTCGATTCGCTTTGCAGCATAGTCTCACCGGAATGGAGGGGCTAGAGGGCATTCCGGGGACGGTGGGAGGCGGCATCTTCATGAATGCCGGTGCCTACGGTTCCGAAATCAGAGATACCCTTGTGGAGGTTGAGGCGGTGGATTCCCAAGGGAATTTCAGGAAGTACTCCTTGGATGAGGTCGGCTTGACGCATCGGTCGTCGATCTTCCGGAAGGAGAGGGCGGACGAGTTTGTATTTTCTTGCAGGTTCTTCCTAGCGAAGGGCGACGAGCGGCGAATATTCTCTCGGATGGAATTGTTCCATGCAAAACGACATCGATATCAGGACTTCATGTACCCGAGTTTGGGTAGCATCTTCTCCGGATCACCTTACCGGGTGCTTGCCAAGCAGGACTTTCGTTTTGGCTTCGCCGCAAGGATTCACATGCTGTTGACTCTCAAGGATAAGCTATTGGGTCGAGAGTCCCCAATTAATCGCCGTTGGCTGAATGATGCTGCGGTGAAGCGATTTGATTGGAGGTTCGATAAGCAGCCGTTTTCTGACAAGACGATTAATTGTCTTGTGAACCGAGGCCAGGGTACCGATGAGATGGTTCGATTCATCAGGTTGCTTGAAAAGATGATGAAGGGAGAGGTGCCTCTCGAGAACGAGATTGTCGAGGCCTTTCGATGACTCAGGTTGAACACGGCGGCCGTATATATGTCGATAGCTATTCCGTTTCGGATCGCGTGCGTCGTGGTGTCTGGAATGTGGTCCGGGCGGTGGCCTTTTCGATTCTTAGAGGGGCTATTTTCAACCGGGTCCGAATTGGGTTGCTGAGGCTCTTTGGTGCGAAGATGGGGCGTGGCTGTAAAGTTGCTGCGTCGTGCCGAATCTGGACCCCTTGGACGCTTGTGGCGGGCGATTATGTTTGCTTGGCTGACGGAGTGGACTTCTACTGCGTGAGCACTATTCGCCTGGGAAGTTACTCGACGGTCAGTCAAAGGGCCTTTATTTGTACTGCATCTCATGATATTGGCTATCTGGAGCGCCCGCTCACGCATGCACCCATCAGTGTGGGCGCCCATGCGTGGGTGTGCGCTGAAGCATTTGTCGGACCTGGTGTCTCTATCGGTGAAGGAGCAGTGGTTGGTGCGAGGGCGGTCGTGGTATCTGACGTGGCCGACTGGGCTGTTGTGGCCGGTAATCCAGCGCGAGTCATAAAGAATCGAACTGTCGCTCCTTATGCGTAATCTATTAGGCTGAATGAAATGGCGTTGCTAACTGTAATTCTGCTCACCTATAACGAGGAGGTGCATATTCAGCGTGCGCTGGATTCAATAGGGGGCATCGCAGACGAAGTTTACGTTGTTGACTCGTATTCATCTGATCGTACGGTGGATATAGCGAAGGCTTTTGGCGCCAAGGTGCTGCAGAACAAGTTTGTGAATCAGGCAAAACAGTTTCAATGGGCTCTGGAGAATTGCCCAGTTAGTACGCCATGGGTAATGCGGCTGGATGCTGATGAGGTGATTGACAAGGGGCTTGGGGACAAGATTCGCCTGGAGCTTCCTTTGCTTCCATCTGACGTGGCTGGGGTTAATCTCGATCGTAAACATATTTTCATGGGACGTTGGATTCGGCACGGTGGGCGCTACCCGGTCAGGCTGCTTCGTATTTGGCGGCGAGGTCAGGGGCACATGGAGAGTCGCTGGATGGATGAGCACATCGTAGTTAGCGGTGGTCGGACGGTTGTATTCAAGGGGGGCTTCGCTGACCACAATCTTCATGACTTGACTTACTTTACGACAAAGCACAACCAATACGCGACGCGTGAGGCTATTGAGGCTATCAATCAGAAGTATTGTTTTTTTGACAGGGATAGTTCGTTCGCTAACGGGAATGCTTCGAAACAGGCGTTGGCAAAGAGAGTGCTGAAGGAGAGGTTTTATAACAGACTCCCATTCACTATTAGTGCGTTCGGGTATTTTGTCTGGCGATATGTGTTTCAGTTAGGTTTTCTCGATGGACGTCAGGGTTTGATTTATCACTTTCTGCAAGGCTATTGGTACCGCTTTCTGGTCGGTGCGAAACTCATGGAGTTTGAGCGAGCGATTGCGCATCTCAAGGACAAGGACGAGATAGCGGCGGAGCTTACCCGGCTGACTGGATTCGATCTGGTGGCTGAACGACAGAGGGCAAGGCTGTGAAGCTGTTGATTTACAGCCTCAATTACGCACCGGAGTTGACCGGGATCGGCAAATACAGCGGCGAAATGGCCGCGTGGCTTGCAGCTGCCGGCCATGAGGTACGCGTGATTACGGCGCCGCCCTATTACCCGGATTGGAAGGTAAGTGCCGGATATTCGGCATGGCGCTATTCGCTCACAGCACGCGACAACGTTCTGGTTTGGCGTGCGCCCCTTTGGGTACCGGCCAAGCCTTCTGGATTGAAGCGCCTTTTGCACTTGGCGAGCTTCGCAGCTTCGAGCTTTCCGCTGATGTTGCGGCAAATGTTCTGGCGGCCGGATGTAGTGTGGGTGGTGGCACCCGCCTTGGCGTGTGTTCCCGGGGCGCTGCTTTGCGCGCGGCTGAGTGGCGCGAAGGCGTGGTTGCATGTGCAGGATTACGAGGTGGATGCCGCCTTTGACATGGGCCTGGTGAAGGGCCGCGGTATCAGGAAGATGGCTCTTGGTGTCGAGCGCTGGCTGATGCGCCGCTTCGATCGCTTCTCAACCATTTCGGGCCGCATGTTGGCCTTGGCGCACGGCAAGGGTGTGGATGCCGACCGTGCGGTGCTGTTTCCCAACTGGGTGGATCTGTCGGCGATTGCGCCGCCGGTTGCTGACGCCGAGGTGAGCGAGGCGTCGGGCTATCGGGGCGAGTGGGGAGTATCGCGTGAGCAGTTGGTAGCGCTGTATTCCGGCAACATGGGCGGAAAGCAGGGGCTGGAGGTGCTTGCCGATACGGCGCGATTGCTCTCAGATGAGCCTGGGGTCCAATTCATTTTCTGTGGGAATGGCGCGGGTCGGGCGGATCTGGAGTCGCGCTGCGAGGGCTTGCCCAATGTGCGTTTTCTCGACCTTCAGCCGCTTGAGCGGCTGGGCGAGTTGCTGGGCGCGGCGGATATTCACTTGTTGCCGCAGCGGGCGGACGCGGCGGACCTGGTGATGCCGTCGAAGCTTACCGGCATGCTTGCCAGTGGCCGTGCGGTGATTGCCACGGCCAATCCAGGTACCGAGCTTGCCGCGGTGGTAGAGGGTTGTGGGCTCGTGGTGCCGCCAGAAAGCCCTGCAGCCATGGCTGGGGCGATCCGCAAACTCATGGACGAACCAGGCTTGCGGCTCTCTCTTGGCGCGCAGGGCCGTCGATATGCGGAAGAGCACATCGACAAGCAGACGGTGTTATCCAGGTTCGAGAAGATGTTGGTCGAATGCAGGGGCGCAGGTGCTGCGTGACCTGCGCTGGGGGCGCATTGCGGTGGCCTTGGTGCTTACGCTCGCGTTGCAGCAGGTCTTGATGATTCATGCGGTGCGCGTGTTGTATCTGCCTTTTGATAAATGGGTGCATGCGTCGTCGTTTGTGTTGGTGACCTTGTTGTTTGCGTGGGCGCTAGGGGTTCGAATGGTGTGCATCGCGGCGTTGATGCTCGGGCTTGGGGCGCTTGATGAGGTCACGCAGATATTTTTGCCGGGGCGAACTGCGAGCGTGGGGGATTGGCTTGCGGATGCGCTGGGGGTTGGGTTGGCCGTGGCGGGGCTTTGGGTTTGGTGGCGGTTGAAGCGGCCGAAACCCCGGCTACGCCCCCCTTGAAGGGGGAGGAGCTCTGTTCCTTCCCTTTCCTTGAACATACAAGGGGAAGGATCTTGCTAATCGAAAGACGTCTCGTGAAGCGCAAAACACTCAATCAGAGCTTCGCGATCCATTTTTCGACTGCCCCGGCAATGGCCTGGTGAACTTCTTCGTGCACGTCTTCGCCGCGGCGATAGGGGTCGGGGATCTCGGCCTTGTTCCAGTGCCCAAGGTAAAAGGTCTTGCCGCGGGCGGTGGGGTCGAGGTCGGTGACGGCGTCGAAGTGGTGCTTTTCCATCACCAGGATCAGATCGGCCCAGCGCGTGAGCTCGGTGTCGAGCTGTTGGGCGCGGTGACCGTCCAGTGCGGTGCCGTGCTTGCGCGCGACGTCCTGGGTGGTGTCGTCCGCCGGGTGGCCCACGAGGGCGCCGATGCCGGCAGAGCGCACTTCAACCTTCTTGCCTGCGGCGGCAAGCCGCTCGCGCAGCAGGAATTCGGCCAGCGGGCTGCGGCAAATGTTGCCCGTGCACACGGTGAGGATTTTCTCGAACATTTCGCCACCAGAATGAAAAAGCCGGCGCCCCAGTGAAGGAGCGCCGGCTCGGGATTGTAGTGCTTTGCGATCAGGCCTGCTTGCGGCGGCGCAGTGCGCCGAGGCCGGCAAGACCGATACCGAGCAGAGCCAGCGTGGTGGGCTCGGGCACGGTGGAGGCGGTCACGTTGGCGAGGCGGAAGGTGCCGTCGATGGCGCCGTTGGGGTTGGCACCGGTGGCATCCATCAGGCCAAGGATGGCGCCGAAGCCGGGCCAGCCCGAAGCGACTTCGTTGACGGCCACGGTGAAGCCGTCGGTGAAGAGGCTGTAAGCGATATTGAGCACGCCACTGCCGTTGGGGTTACTGAACACCGGGCCGCCGAGCATCGCGTTCAGCGTGGCGATGACCGAGTTCGAGGTGCTGCCGTCGTAGGCCAGCGAGAAGCTGTTGCTGGTCAGGAAGGTCGAGGGAACACCGGTGTTGAACAGGAAGTTGTATGTGCCGGGGGTGGCGCTGCTGAAGCCCAGAAGGCCGGAGAACAGCTGCACGACGGGCGCGGCGGCGAAAGTGGCCGGGGAACCGGGGCCGCCCCAATCCACGGTGGCGGAGCCGCCGGTGTAGACGGTGTACTGGCCGCTGGTGGGGACGACGAGGTGCAGATCGCCATTGAGGCCAGAGAAGGCGAAATTGTAGCTGCCCGGGGTGCCATCGTTGAGGCCGGTGATGGCGAAGTTGCCAGCCAGGCTGTTGGACACGGTGTAGGCGAAGGACGGGGCGGCAGCGGCAGAAAGCACTGCTGCAGTGGCGAGCATGGCGATTTTTTTCATGAGCTTACCTTTAGAGTCTGTTGAGTCGGTTCTGCAGCTGATATGTTGCGACGACGATTATTTTGCCCGATTGCCATATGTTGCGATGTAACAAGGCATGACGTTGGAGCTATGCAATACATGACAGCAATATGCATGCCGATATACGTATCAGCATGATAGGAAAGGGAAAAAGCTTTCAAATGGAATGAGGTTGGGTGCGAGTGTAAAGAAAACCGACATTGTTGTGTCGCAGCGTGAATGTCGTTTGGTTGATTAGATGCTTCTGTGTTTTCATTACACGTGAATTCCGCATCCCCCGCGCTGCATCGCGGCCGACCGAGCGAGGCTGGCCGTCGGGTGCGGATGGGGTGATCATGGCGCAATGCACTTCAGGGAGTTGAGAATGGCAAAGGGAATGATTCTGGCGGCAGGACAGGGAACGCGGGTGCGACCGTTGACGAAGGATCTGCCCAAACCGATGGTGCCGATCCTGAACAAGCCGGTGCTCGAGTATTTGGTTGAACACCTCGCCAAGTTCGGTGTTCGCGAAATCATGATCAACGTGGCATTCAACCACTACAAGATCGAGAACTACTTTGGCGACGGGCATCGCTGGGGGGTGGAGATCGGTTATTCCTACGAGGGCCGGCGGGACTACGGCGAGATCGTGCCCAAGGCGATGGGGTCGGCCGGTGGCATGCGCAAAATCCAGGATTTCGGCGGTTTCTTCGACGAAACCACGCTGGTGATGTGCGGCGATGCCATCGTCGACCTCGATATCGGTGCTGCGCTCGACGAGCATCGCTACAAAGGTGCAATGGCCAGCGTGGTGACGCTGGATGTGCCGCGCGAGCAGGTCAAGAACTACGGCGTAGTGGTGGCCGACGAGGAGGGCCACGTCAAGGCCTTCCAGGAGAAACCCAGCCCCGAAGAGGCGCTGTCGACGCTGGCCAGTACCGGCATCTACATTTTCGAGCCGTCGGTCATCGACCTGATCCCGCCCGGACGCGAGTTCGATATCGGCAGTGATCTGTTCCCGATGCTGGTCGACCAGGGCTTGCCGTTTTACGCCCAGAAGCGCTTCTTCAACTGGATCGACATCGGTCGCCTCACCGACTACTGGGAAGTGCTGCAGCGCGTGCTGCGTGGCGAGGTGGCGCAGATGGAAATGCCCGGCCGCGAGATCCGGCCTGGCGTGTGGGTGGGGCTCAATACCTCGATTGCGTGGGACAGCGTGCAGATCGTGGGGCCGTGCTACATCGGCTCCAATGTGCGCATCGATCCGGGCGTGTCGGTGATCGGCCCGACCTGGATCGGCCGCGGTTGCCATCTGCGGGCCGGTTCGCGGGTCGAACGCAGCGTGCTGTTCGATTACACCCGGGTGGGCGAGGGCCAGACGGTGGAGGAGAAAATCCTCTCCTTCCAGTACTGCGTGGACCGCAGCGGCCAGACCACCTACGTGGGCGACGATACGGCGGACCTGCGCTGGGGGGATGCGCGCGGCTGATTGCCGTTCGCACCGCCACCGGCAGCCCCGCCGAAACGGCCGGGTTGCCGATGTTGATTGTTGTGCGATGTGGTGTTTTTGTCGTTCAGGGGTTTGTATTACATCTGGATGAATGGCGCATCACGGTGTAAAAAAATCCGACACTTGCGGTGGCGACACCGTTTCTCTCCCTCCCCTTCAAGGGGAGGGCTGGGGTGGGGATGGGTTCAACTCCCCCGCAATAACAGCCACCACCGCGTCCGGTTGCGCCAGGACGTCGTTGTTCCAGAAGCGCAGCACACGAAAACCCGCCTCTTCCAGCGCGGTCGTTCGTGTCGCATCCTGCACGGCGGCATCCGCATGCTGGGAGCCGTCCACTTCAATGACGAGCCGGTGTTCGAGGCATACGAAATCGAGGATATAGACTTCGAATGGATGCTGCCGACGAAACTTGACGCCGAGTTGCCGGCCACGCAAGCGCCGCCAGAGCTTTCGTTCCGCGTCGGTCATGGATTTGCGCAGGTGCTGGGCGAATGGCTTGGTTGTGGTTTCGGTCTGGCCGTGCATTGCTGTCTTCTCCTTTACGCGTACTGGAATGTGCGGAAACCTGCTCCCGGCCCGGTAGCCGGCACCGGGAAGCGTTGTTCAGAAGGCAGCGAGCGATGCTCACCGATACGCTGCCTTAACCCCCTTGAATGGGAGGGAACAAAGAGCTACCCACCGGAACCTGATTAGCTGGTCCCTTCCCCTTCAAGGGGAAGGACAGGATGGGGATGGGTTTGAAGTGCCGCCACCAAAACCCATCCCCACCCCAGCCCTCCCCTTGAAGGGGAGGGAGAAAAACGGAACCACCCGGACCTCAATAGCAAGATCCCGCCCATTCAAGGTAGCGAAGGCGGGGTTTCGGCGAGCATCGCTCGCTGCCGTCTGAACGACAGCGCGTCATCGCGCTGGCTACCGGGCTGGGGTGGGGATGGGTTTCAAATGCTGCCCGCAGAACCCATCCCCATCCTGTCCGGAGGGCCGGCTTTGCACAGCCGACCCGCTCTGCCAGCGCGAAGCGATGCTTCACGAAACCCCGCCGCCGCCCCCTTGAAGGGGAAGGGACCAGCTAATCAGGTTCGGGTGGGCGGCTTCTTGCTTCCACCCCACAATGGTTTCGAAGGCGGGCACCGTCCAGGTGTGAGGCGTCGTGTGCAATATTGCAATAGAATGCCGCTATGCATGCAAACATCATTCATCACGGCGCATTCAAGGGCGTCACCGGGTCGTGCCATCAGCTCTTCATCGACGATGCGCACAGCCTGCTGATTGACTGCGGCTTGTTTCAGGGGGCGGAGACGGCGCCCGACGGGCGGGCGCCGTC
>NZ_JAGRRD010000001.1:30357-34605 GCF_018122735.1 Azoarcus sp. L1K30
GCCGGATATCCCGTTTGCGGTGGACAAGGTGATGGCGCTGGTGGCGACCCATGTGCATATCGACCACGTCGGCCGGATTCCGTGGTTGCTGGCGGCGGGTTTCAAGGGGCCGATCTACTGTAGCGAGCCGTCGGCACGCTTGTTGCCGGTGGTGCTGGCCGATGCGTTCGAGCTGGGTATCAGCCGTGACAGGCGGCTGGTGGAGCGTTACCTGAAGATGGTCGAGGCGCGCATCCGGCCGTTGCCCTGGCGCACCTGGCATACCGTGTTCGATACGGCAGAGGGCAGGTGCCGTATCCGCTTGCAGCGGGCCGGGCACATCCTGGGGTCGGCCTATGTCGAGTGCGAGCTCACGCGGTCGGGCGAGCCGCCGCTGCGGGTGCTGTTTTCGGGTGATCTGGGGGCACCGTACGCGCCCTTGCTGCCGGCGCCGAAGCCTGCCTACCGTGCCGATGTGGTGGTACTCGAGAGCACCTACGGTGACCGTACGCACGAAAGCCGCGCCACCCGGCGGCAACGGCTGCAGGCGGTGGTGGAGAAGGCACTGGGCAATGGCGGCACCGTGATCGTGCCGGCTTTCAGCATTGGCCGCACGCAGGAGCTGCTGTACGAGTTCGAGGACATCCTGCACCGGCAGCGGCTGAAGCCCGGCCGCCATGCTGCGGCGTGGGAGAAATTGCCGATCTTTCTTGATTCGCCGCTGGCCGGGCGTTTTACCGGGCTGTATCGCGAGCTGCAGCCGTTCTGGGATGCCGAGGCGCAGGCGTGGCTGCGGGCGGGGCGCAAGCCGCTGTCGTTCTCGCAGCTGATCTCCATCGACGAGCACGAGGCGCATCTGGCCAATGTGCGCCGGTTGTCGCGCAGTGGCGAGCCGGCGATCGTGATCGCGGCCAGTGGCATGTGTGCCGGCGGGCGGGTGATGAACTACCTGAAGGCCATGCTGCACGACCCCCGCCACGATGTGCTGTTTGTCGGCTACCAGGCGCAGGGCACGCCGGGCAGCGCGATCCAGACCTTCGGTCCGCGCGGCGGCTATGTCGATCTGGACGGCGAACGCATCACCATCCGGGCCGGCGTCCACACCCTGTCGGGCTATTCTGCCCATGCCGATCAGAACGACCTGGTGCGCTTCATCACCCGTATGCGGCATCTGCCTGCCGAAGTGCGCCTGATCCATGGCGACGACGAGGCCCGGCGCGCGCTGGCAGCAATGCTGCGGGCGGCAACCGATGGCCGCGTGAAGGTGATGAATGGCGATTGATGTGCTTGTGCGTCAGGCCTGTGTCACGCCTGCGTTAAAGTTTCTGCGTCGATCGTCAGGAGATTTCATGATGTCCGCTACGACAACGATTCGATTGCAGGACGAGCTCGAGGCAGGGTAGCAAGCGCGGCGACACGTCGGGGTGGATCCGAACTCAGCGCGAGGCAGGTTGTCGAGGAGTCGAGTCAGGCGCTGATGCTTCCCCCAGCAGCCACCGCTGGAACGCTTCGACCGCAGGCTGATGCGTCATCGCTTCGTGCATGACCAGATAGTAGGTGCTGGGCGAGGGCAGGTGGATGTTGAAGGGGATGACGAGCTTGCCTTCGGCCACGCGCGATTCGATCAGCGGGCGCGGCGCGAGGGCGACGCCCTGACCGGCCTGTGCCGCCTCCAGCGTGAGGGCCGCGTTGGAAAAGTGCGGCCCCCGGCGGCTGTCGATGTTCGATGCGCCCGCGCGGCGAAGCCATTCCGCCCAGCCTGATCGCGAATGCATGTCGCGGCCATCCTCGCTCAGTGTGTCGTCGTGGATGAGCACCTGGCCGGCCAGATCGGCGGGGGTTTTCAGCGCTGCAGCGCATTGCAGCGCGGGCGTGCACACCGGCACATAGTCGGGGGTGAAGATCGGCACCACCACATAGCCCGGATAGTGACCTTTGCCATACAGGATGGCGATCTCCTTGCGCGCGGGATGCAGCTTGCCGAGCACGGCGGCTTCGCCCTTGCGGTCGACGGTGTCCGAGGTGCTCGACAGGCGCAGGTCGATGTCTGGGTGCGTCGCGCCGAACTGCGGCAGGCGGGGCAGCAGCCAGTGGCTGGCAAACGACGGCGGGGCGGTGACCGTAAGGGGGCCGGGCGCGACGCGGCGGGTTTGATCGACCGCTTTGACCAGGCGCTCGAAGGCGTCGCGTACGCCGGGCAGCAGCGTTGCGCCGTGTTCGGTGAGTTCGAGCGCACGGACATGACGGTGAAACAGCGGCACGCCAAGCTGGTCCTCCAGCGCCTTGATCTGCTGGCTGACGGCGGCCGGGGTGACGCACACTTCGGCCGCGGCGTGCTTGAAGCTCAGATGGCGGGCGGCGGCTTCGAAGGTGCGCAGCAGGGCGAGGCTGGGGAGCTGGTAGCCCATCGGTCGATAATTAAGTTTTGCTAATGTATCGCATCATAAATGCTCGTTTGTCGGAAGACCAAGCGCTGACTAGACTGCGCTCCGCTTGAATCGGTGTTGCCCTTCCCCCGTGCGGCCACCTCCCTCCTCAGGTCGCACGGGGGATACCTTCGAGTGATCGAAGCACGCGCCATCGCCCGCCCGGGGTGGCGCGTTTCTTTTGCCCCTTTCTTAACGAGCAGACGATGAGCGAATCCCGTATCCACAGTTCCGCCCTGCGCAACAAGATCATGTCGGCCGACGAGGCCGCCCGCCTGATTCATAACGGTGCCAATGTCGGCATGAGCGGTTTTACCGGCTCGGGCTATCCGAAGGTGCTGCCTTCGGCGCTGGCCCGCCGCATCATGGCCGCCAACGCCGAGGGTGATCGGTTTCGCGTGGGGGTGTGGACGGGGGCATCGACGGCGCCTGATCTGGACGGCGCGCTGGCGGCGGTCGATGGCATCGAGATGCGCTTGCCCTACCAGTCCGATCCGGAATGCCGCAAGCGCATCAATGCTGGCGAGATGGAGTACATCGACATCCATCTGTCGCACGTGGCGCAGTTCGTGTGGTTCGGTTTCCTCGGCAAGCTCGACGTGGCGGTGGTGGAAGTAGCCGGCATTCTGGAGGATGGCCGCCTGGTGCCGTCGTCGTCGGTGGGCAACAACAAGACCTGGCTGGATCAGGCCGACAAGGTGATTCTCGAGGTGAATAGCTGGCAGAGCCCGCGCCTCGAAGGCATGCACGACATCTACTACGGCACCCAGCTGCCGCCCAACCGCCAGCCGATTCCGCTGATCAGGCCGTCGGACCGCATTGGCGAACCCTATCTGCGCTGCGACCCGGACAAGATCGTGGCCGTGGTCGAGACCCACAGCCCCGACCGCAATTCGGCATTCACGCCACCCGACCAGGATTCGCGCCGGATTGCCGGCCACATCATCGAGTTCCTGCAGCACGAGGTGAAGAAGGGGCGGCTGCCGGCAAGCCTGCTGCCGCTGCAGTCGGGCGTGGGCAATATCGCCAATGCGGTGATGGCGGGTTTGAACGAAGGTCCGTTCGAGAACCTGACGGCCTACACCGAGGTGCTGCAGGACGGCATGCTGGAAATGCTGAAGTCGGGCAAGCTGGGCTGCGCGTCTGCGACGGCGTTCTCGCTGAGCAACGATGCACTGGCCGAACTCAATGCCGATCTCGACCGTTACCGCGAGCGCATCATCCTGCGTCCGCAGGAGATCAGCAACCATCCGGAGGTGATCCGTCGCCTGGGGGTGATCGCAATGAACGGCATGATCGAGGCCGACATCTACGGCAACGTCAACTCGACCCATGTGATGGGCTCGAAGATCATGAACGGCATCGGCGGTTCGGGTGACTTCGCGCGCAATGCCTACCTGTCGATCTTCATGACGCCATCGCAGGCCAAGGGCGGGGCGATCTCGTGCATCGTGCCGATGGTGTCGCACGTGGATCACACCGAACATGACGTGCAGGTGCTGGTGACCGAGCAGGGCCTGGCCGACCTGCGCGGGCTGTCGCCACGGCAGCGGGCGAAGGCGGTGATCGAGAACTGCGCCCATCCGAACTTCCGTCCCGCACTGCGCGACTACTACAACCGGGCGCTGGCGCAGTCGCCGGGCAAGCACACACCGCATCTGCTGGAAGAGGTGTTCAACTGGCACCTGAGCGCCTTGCGCGGCGAACCGATGTAAGTGCTTGACCGGTGCGAATGGGGGGTACAGGCGTCGTCTTGTCTCCCTCGCCTCGTATGCTCAAGGAAAGGAATGGAACTCCTCCCCCTTCAAGGGGGAGGTTGGGAGGGGGATGGGTCTTGGTTGGC
>NZ_JAGRRD010000001.1:34705-332374 GCF_018122735.1 Azoarcus sp. L1K30
TCCTCCCCCTTCAAGGGGGAGGTTGGGAGGGGGATGGGTCTTGGTTGGCGGCACTTGACACCCATCCCCACCCCAACCCTCCCCTTGAAGGGGAGGGAGACAAAACGGAGCCCCCCAACCTTGTTAGCAGGTTCCTTCCCCTTCAAGGGGGTGAAGGCGGGGTTTCGGCGAGCACCGCTCGCTGCCGCCCGAACGACAGCGTGTCTCGGCACTGACTACCTGTTGAGTAGGATGAATTCCAGCTGGCGGTAAAGCTTCCTTGCAAAGTATCTGCGCGGGACGTGGGATAATCGCGCGCTGATCAATTCTCGCAAGGGTGTGTCGTGATTCTGGTAACCGGCGGTGCAGGCTTCATCGGTGGCAATTTTGTTCTCGACTGGATTGCCGCGACCGGCGAGCCGGTGCTCAATCTGGACAAGCTCACCTATGCCGGCAACCTCGAGACGCTGAAGTCGCTCGAGGGCGATGCCAGCCACGTGTTCGTGCACGGCGATATCTGCGATCGTGCGCTGGTCGACGACTTGCTGGCTCGATATCGCCCGCGCGCCATCGTGCATTTTGCCGCCGAGAGCCATGTGGATCGCTCGATTCACGGTCCGGGCGAGTTCATGCGCACCAATGTCGAGGGCACGTTTACGCTGCTCGAAGCCGCACGCGCTTACTGGTCGGCGCTCGATGGCGAGGCGAAGGCGGCATTCCGCTTTCATCATGTGAGCACGGACGAGGTGTACGGGTCGCTCGGCGCCGACGATGCGCCGTTTACCGAAACGCACCCGTATGAGCCCAACAGCCCGTATTCGGCGAGCAAGGCCGCCTCCGATCACCTGGTGCGGGCGTGGTTTCACACCTACGGGCTGCCGGTGGTGACGACCAACTGCTCGAACAACTACGGGCCGTATCACTTTCCCGAGAAGCTCATCCCGCTGATGATCGTCAATGCGCTTGCGGGCAAGCCGCTGCCGATCTATGGCGATGGCCAGAACGTGCGCGACTGGCTGTACGTGAAGGATCACTGCAGCGCGATCCGCGTCGTGCTCGAGAAGGGGCGCCTGGGCGAGACCTACAACATCGGCGGCTGGAACGAGAAGCCCAATCTCGACATCGTGCATACCGTGTGCGCGCTGCTCGACGAACTGCGCCCGGACGCGGCCGGCAGCTACAGCCGCCTGATCACCTATGTGACCGATCGCCCGGGCCACGATCGCCGCTACGCCATCGATGCGCGCAAGGTCGAGCGTGAGCTGGGGTGGCGCCCGGCGGAGACCTTCGATACCGGTATCCGCAAGACGGTCGAGTGGTACCTGGCCAACCCGGAATGGGTGGCCAACGTGCAGAGCGGCGCCTACCGCGAGTGGGTGTCGGCCAACTACGACAGCCGCGAGACCGGTAGGGGTGTGGCGGCATGAAGATTCTGTTGCTGGGCAAGGACGGGCAGGTGGGCTGGGAACTGCAGCGCGCGCTGGCGCCGCTGGGGACGCTGGTGGCACTCGGGCGCACGGGCAAGGACGGGCTGAGCGGCGATTTGTCGGACCCGCAGGCCCTGCGCGCCACGGTGGACGCGGTGGCGCCCGACGTGATCGTGAATGCGGCGGCGCATACCGCGGTGGACAAGGCCGAGAGCGAGCCCGAACTGGCGCGTTGCATCAACGCCGAGGCGCCGGCGGTGCTGGCGCAGGCGGCGGCGCGGCGCGGCGCGCTGCTGGTGCATTACTCCACCGATTACGTGTTCGACGGCAGTGGCGACACGCCGTGGCGCGAGGACGACGCCACCGGACCGCTGTCGGTATATGGCCGCACCAAGCTCGACGGCGAAGCGGCGATCCGCGCCAGCGGATGCGCGCATCTGATCCTGCGCACCTCGTGGGTGTATGCGGCGCGCGGCGGCAACTTCGCCAAGACCATGCTGCGCCTGGCGGCAGCGCGCGAGCGCCTGACCGTGATTGCCGACCAGATCGGCGCGCCGACCGGGGCCGAGCTGATTGCCGATGTGAGCGCGCATGCGCTGCGCAGCGTGCGTGCCGACGCAGGTTTGTCGGGCACATATCACCTTGCCGCAGCCGGCGAGACCAGTTGGCACGGCTATGCGAACTTCGTGATCGATGCCGCACGTGCGCACGGCATGGTGCTCAAGGTGGCTGAGATTGCACCGATCCCGACAACCGACTATCCCACCCCGGCGACACGGCCGCTCAACTCGCGCCTGGATACCACCAGGCTTTGCGCGGCTTTCGGCTTGCGTATGCCGGACTGGCAGTTGGGCGTGGCGCGAATGCTCGTTGAAGCCTTGCCGGGCCAACGATAAGGAGTATGACCATGAGTTCGCAACGCAAAGGCATCATTCTCGCCGGTGGCTCCGGCACCCGGCTGCACCCGGCGACGCTGGCGGTCTCCAAGCAGCTGCTGCCGGTGTATGACAAGCCGATGATCTATTACCCGCTGTCGACGCTGCTGCTGGCCGGCATTCGCGACATCCTGATCATCTCCACGCCACAGGACACGCCGCGCTTCCAGCATCTGCTGGGCGACGGCAGTCAGTGGGGCATCAGTCTGAGCTATGCGGTGCAGCCGAGCCCGGACGGGCTGGCGCAGGCCTTCATTATCGGCGAGTCGTTCCTCGCGGGCGGACCGTCGGCGCTCGTGCTGGGCGATAACCTGTTCTACGGCCATGATTTTGCCGGCGACCTGCGCGGTGCGGGCGGGCGCGATGACGGTGCAACGGTGTTTGCCTACCCGGTACATGATCCCGAGCGCTACGGCGTGGTGGAGTTCAATGCCGAAGGGCGTGCGATCAGCCTCGAGGAGAAGCCGGTCAAGCCCAAGAGCCGCTATGCGGTGACGGGACTGTATTTCTACGACGCGCGCGTGGTCGATATCGCCAAGTCGCTGGCGCCCAGTCCGCGCGGCGAACTCGAGATTACCGATGTCAACAAGCAGTACCTCGAGTGGGGGGCGCTGGACGTTCAGGTGATGGGCCGCGGCCACGCCTGGCTCGATACCGGCACCCACGAAAGCCTGCTGGAGGCAGGGCTGTTCATCCAGACCATCGAGAAGCGGCAGGGCCTGAAGATCGCGTGCCCCGAAGAGATTGCCTGGCGTGCGGGATGGATCGATGATGCGCAATTGCAGCGCCTGGCACAGCCGCTGGCCAAGAACGGGTATGGGCAGTATCTGAAGCGTTTGCTCGAAGAAAGGGTGTTCTGATGAATGTGATTCAGACGGCGATTCCGGAATTGCTGATTCTGGAGCCGAAGGTGTTCGGCGACAGTCGCGGCTTCTTCATGGAGAGTTTCAATGCGCGCGGCTTTCGCGAGGCGACGGGGCTGGAGGTCGCGTTCGTGCAGGACAACCATTCGCGCTCGGCGCGCGGCGTGCTGCGCGGCCTGCACTACCAGTTGCAGCAGCCCCAGGGCAAGCTGGTGCGGGTGGTGCGCGGCGCGGTGTTCGATGTGGCGGTGGACGTACGCCGCAGTTCGCCCACGTTCGGGCAATGGGTCGGCGTGGAGCTGTCGGAAGACAACAATCGCCAGTTCTGGGTGCCGCCCGGTTTTGCGCACGGTTTCGTGGTGCTGAGCGAGTCGGCCGATTTCCTCTACAAGACCACCGATTATTACGCGCCGCAACACGAGCGCTGCGTGCTGTGGAACGATCCGGCGCTCGGCATCGACTGGCAGTTCGATGGTGAGCCGCTGCTGTCGGGAAAGGACAGGGAAGGCCGGCTGCTGGCCGATGCCGATGTCTTCGACTGAGCGCCTGCAGCGGGCGAATTGAAGCTTGTGTGGGGTGGGCAATTCTTCATGGCAATGTAATGCTGCATTGCATTATGATTACCGTCATCGAGGCTGATCATCGCGCTGACGATGGCACAATTCTCTCCCAACGGATTCAAGGTGGCTGACATGACGATCAAGACGGTAATTCTCTCTGGCGGTTCCGGCACCCGGCTGTGGCCCGCATCGCGCGAGTCCTACCCCAAGCAGTTGCTGCCGCTGACCTGCGAACATTCGCTGCTGCAGGAGACCGTGGTGCGTCTGAACGGCTATGCGGGCGGCGCTGTCGATCCGCAGCCGCTGGTGGTGAGCAACGAGGAATACCGTTTCATCATTGCCGAGCAGATGCGCCAGGTGGGCGTGCGTTCGGCGCAGATCGTGCTCGAGCCGGTGGGCCGCAATACCGCGCCGGCGCTGTCGCTGGCGGCGCTGGCGGCGAGCGCCGACGGGCAGGATCCGGTGTTGCTGGTGATGCCGGCCGATCATGTGATCGTCGATCTCCCGGCCTTCCAGAAGGCGATTGCCGAAGGCGCGGTGCAGGCCGGCGCGGGCCGCCTGGTGACCTTCGGTATCGTGCCCGACCGCGCGGAGACGGGCTATGGCTATATCCGCGTGGGGCCGTCCGCGGGCGAGACCGACACCGCGCGCGTGCTCGCCGAGTTTGTCGAGAAGCCCGATGAGGCGACGGCGGCGCGCTATGTGGCCAGTGGCGAGTATTTCTGGAACAGCGGCATCTTCATGATGAAGGCGTCGGTGTGGCTGAAGGCGATGGCGCATTTCCGCCCCGACATCAGTGCTGCCTGCGCGAAGGCCTTCGAGGGACGTTCGGTGGATGCCGACTTCCTGCGCGTCGACAAGGCGGCATTTACCGCCTGCCCGTCGGACTCGATCGACTACGCCGTGATGGAGAGGATCGGCACCGCGCCCGAGCTGGGGCAGGGCGTGGTGGTGCCGCTGTCGGCGGGCTGGTCGGACGTCGGGGCGTGGGATGCGTTGTGGGCGGTGTCGGTGAAGGATGGCGACGGCAACAGCGGCCGCGGCGAGGTGATGTTCGAATCCAGCCGCAATACGCTGGTGCATGCGACGCACCGCATGGTGGCGGCCGTGGGCTGCGACGACATGGTAGTGGTGGAGACGGCCGATGCAGTGATGGTGGCGCACAAGAGCCGCACCCAGGACGTCAAGAAGGTGGTGGCTCGGCTCAAGGCCGAGGGCAAGAGCCTGACCCAGAGCCACCGAAAGGTATACCGGCCGTGGGGCTGGTACGACTCGATCGATTTCGGCGAGCGATTCCAGGTCAAGCGCATCGTGGTCAACCCGGGGGCGACGCTGAGCCTGCAGATGCACCACCACCGCGCCGAACACTGGATTGTGGTGAAGGGAACCGCCGAAGTCACCAACGGCGAGCGCGTGTTCCTGCTCGGCGAAAACGAGTCCACCTACATCCCCCTTGGCCACACCCACCGCCTGGCCAATCCGGGCAAGGTGCCGCTGGAGATCATCGAGGTCCAGTCCGGCAGCTACCTCGGCGAAGACGATATCGTTCGTTTCGAGGATACCTACGGCCGTACTGCAGGCTGAAGCCTGGCGCGGGCGTGGCCCGGCAGGTCGTAGGCCCGCCGGGCGGTCTGCTTTGTCCCCTGTACGGGTGCTTCGGCGCGATGTCGTGTAGCGTCTGGCCGCGCGGATGCACCCCGTGCTGTCACCGTTCGGCGCAGACCGGGGTGGATCGAGCCCGGTGCCGCCGGGGGGCCGATGGTCGCGCGCGCGAGATGCCGTTCGTCCTTGATGACGCTTTCATCGTCATCCCGACCGTCGCGCGAAAGCGGTAATTCCTGTGAAGTTTTTTTCTGGCTTGCCGATAAACTGTCTGTCGGTACCGCGACCCGGAGTTCCCGGGCGATGGTGCTTTGTACATACAGAGGGAGCCAGCAGTGAAGAAGAACATCACGCCGACCCAGCAGGAGGTGCGGCTTGGAGACGGGGAGATGATCGTTTCCAAGACCGATCTGACCGGGCGTATTACCTACGCCAATCGCACGTTCATGCGGATTTCGAATTTTGCCGAGCGCGACCTGCTGGGTGTGCAGCACAACGTCGTGCGTCACCCGGACATGCCGCGCGGGGTGTACCGCTTCATGTGGGAAACGCTCAAGAGTGGGCAGGAGTTCTTTGGTCTGGTGAAGAACATGACCTCCGAAGGCCATTTTTACTGGGTGTTTGCCAACGTGACGCCCGACCTCGATGCCAGCGGTCGGGCGATGGGGTATTTTTCCGTCCGTCGCCCACCGCCGGCCCATGCGGTACGCGCGGCCATTCCGCTCTACGAGGCCATGCTGCGGCTCGAGCGTGAGGTGGGGCCGGCCACCGCGCCGGATGCCTCGATGGCGATGCTGAAGAAGACGATTGCCGATCTCAATACGACCTACGACCGCTTTGTGCTCGATCTGTACGGTCAGAAGGCGGGATGAGCATCATGAAAAACAATCATGAGACGCGGGCAGGCGTGAGCCGGAAGTCCTTGTTCCTGGATCGCCAGTTCCTGGTCTATTGTTTCGTGTTCGTGGGGCTGACGTCGGCGCTGGCGGGGTGGCAGATCTGGCTGTACGGCTTCAATGTGCCGGCGCTGGTGATCCCGGTGCTGGCGATCGCTTTCAGCGTATATGCGTGGTATCGCTTCCAGCGTCCGCTGGCCACGCTGCAGAAGATGCAGCGGGTCATTCTGGCGGCGCGTGCGGGCGATCTGCACCAGCGCATCACCCAGAC
This sequence comes from Azoarcus sp. L1K30, assembly GCF_018122735.1. Classification (GTDB taxonomy): domain Bacteria; phylum Pseudomonadota; class Gammaproteobacteria; order Burkholderiales; family Rhodocyclaceae; genus Parazoarcus. The sequence goes on from NZ_JAGRRD010000001.1 coordinate 41,239, forward strand.
GGCGGGCCTGGGTGAGGTGGGCCGGGTGGCGTGGGAATTCAACGAGTTTCTCGATCTGGTGGAGACCTACTTCAAGGAGATCACCACCTGTTTCCGCATGGTGGGAGAAGGAACGTATTACCGGCGGGCATTGGTCCATGGCCTGCCGGGCGAATTTGCGACTTCGCTGGAGAACATCAACGGTGCCATCCAGGCTATGGAAGACAACGCGCAATTCGTGGCCCAGCATCGGCTGGGGGCGGAGTTGCACGCGCTCAACACGGTGAATCTGCTGCGCAACCTGAAGGGTAATCAGGCCGATCTGATCCATGTGTCGAACGAAATGGACGGGGTGATGGGAATCGCGCAAGAGAACCACGATGGCGCGATGGCCAGCCGCGAGGAGGTCGGTCGTATCGGCGAGGCGCTGGAGGATATCAACGCCCGCATGCAGTCGATGACCGTCGCCGCGAACGAGCTGGGCGAGGCGAGCGGGACCATCGGCCGCGCAGTACATCTGATCTCCGAGATTACCGACCAGACCAACCTGCTCGCGCTCAACGCCGCGATCGAGGCGGCGCGTGCCGGCGAGGTAGGACGCGGTTTTGCGGTGGTGGCCGACGAAGTGCGCAAGCTGGCCGAGCGCACCAAGGCGGCGACCACCGAGATCAGCCAGATTACCGGTGGCTTGCGTGGGCGGGTGGATGCCATGGTCGAGCAGACCGCGGCGGTGGGCGAGCGCAGCGCCCAGGTAAGCGACCAGGTGTCGACCTTCCGCGAGCGCTTCTCGGCGGTGGCGGCGTCGGCCGAGGCCACGATCGACCATCTCGACCGCGCCAAGGATTTCTCCTTCGCATCGCTGGTGAAGATGGATCACATCATTTACATGCAGAACGCCTACGTGTCGATGGAAGCGAAGGGCGAAGGCGAAGAGGCGGCGGCGATCACCGTCGATCACTTCAACTGTCGGCTTGGCAAGTGGTATTACGACGGCACGGGCAAAGCATTGTTCGGCCGCACGCGCGCGTTTGCCGAGCTGGAGAAGCCGCACGCGAGAGTGCATGACTCAGTGCACGTTGCGCTCGATGGCATCTGCGATCCGCTGGCGCACAAGGATGCTACCCGCGAGCGCATCGTCAAGGCCATGGAGAGCGCAGAGGCTGGAAGCCACGACGTGATCCGGCTGATCAGCCAGATGGTGAGCGAGAAGCACGGCGCTTGAGTTTTTCAGGGGATCGTGCGGATCTCCCCCAGCACATGGGTAGCGGCCACGCAGCGGTCGTCGCCCAGCATCATCAGGACGAACAGGCGCTCGGAGAGCGTGGTCGCGTTGTGCATGCGGCGGGCCATCAGTGGCGTGGCCTGCGGATCGATGACGACGAAGTCGGCTTCCTTGCCGGTGGCGAAGTTGCCGATGTGCCCGTCCAGATACAGGCTGCGGGCCCCGCCCAAGGTGGCGAGATAGAAAGCGCGCTCCGCAGACAGGCGCTGGCCGTTGAGCTGCAGCACCTTGTAGGCCTCGTTGAGCGTTTGCAGCATCGAGAAGCTGGTACCGCCGCCGACATCGGTGCCGATGCCGACGCGTACGCCCAGCGCGTGGGCGCGATCCAGGTCGAACAGGCCGGAACCGAGAAAGAGGTTGGAGGTGGGGCAGAAGCTCATCGCCGAGCCGGTGGCGGCCATGCGCTGGCGGTCGGCGTCGTCGAGCCAGATACAGTGCGCGTAGACGCTGCGCGCGCCGAGCTGGCCGTAGCGTTCGTATACGTCGAGGTAGCTACGCGCTTCGGGATACAGCTCGGCCACCCAGGCCACTTCGCCACGGTTCTCGGCAACGTGCGATTGCAGGTAGAGCCCGGGGTGTTCGGCGAACAGGCGCCCGGCGAGCGTCATCTGTTCGCGTGTCGAGGTCGGGGCAAAACGTGGCGTGACCGCGTACAGCAGGCGTTCGCGACCATGCCATCTGTCGATCAGCGCCTTCGATTCGACGTAACCCGAGTCGGCCGTGTCGGACAGGTAGTCGGGGCAGTTGCGGTCCATCAGCACCTTGCCCGCGATCATGCGCATGCGGCGCCGGCTGGCGGCGTCGAACAGCGCGTCGACCGACGCCGGATGCACGGTGGCAAAGGCCAGCGCCGTGGTGGTGCCGTTCCTGAGCAGTTCGTCGCAGAAGAAATCCGCCACCTCGCCCGCGTGTGAGGGGTCGGCGAAGCGGGCCTCGGTGGGAAAGGTGTACTTTTCCAGCCAGGCCAGCAGTTGCTCGCCGTAGCTGGCGATGATGTCGGTCTGGGCGTAGTGGACGTGGGTGTCGACGAAGCCGGGCAGAATGAGTTTGCCGCGGTAATCGGTGATGCGTGCGTCGGCCGGTAGTTTGGGAAGAAGGGCGGTAGCAGGTCCCGACTCCCTCACATGGCCGTCTTCAATGACCAGCAGCCCGTCGTGGTGGTGCACGAATGCCGCCGCACCCGCATCTTCGGGGTCTGCCGTGAAGTGAAGTAGTTCGCCACGAACGGCATGTAGCGATGACGTCATTGATATCCTCCGGGAGGCGCGTCACGTCGCCTGCGGGTGCAAGACCCGCACCGGGTGACGCTCATGTGGAAAAGCGGGCCACGGCCTGATGCATGTCGGCTGCAAGACGCTTCAGCATGTTTGCAGAGTTCGACGCCTTGCCGAGTGCCGCCGTGTTTTCGTCACTCGAGCGCGAGATCGCTTCGACCTTTCCGGCCAGCGAGTCGCTTGCCGATGCCTGTTCGTTGAGGGCGTTGGAAATGGCGTTGGCCACCTCCACCACACGTCGAGCCCCGTCCTGGATACGGGTAATGGCCTCGCCCGCTTCGCGCGCGAGAGTGGCATCCTCACTGACTTCCGTGACCACGGTCTGCATGTCGTTGGCGGCGGTGACTGAACTTGCTTGAATGTTGTTGATCTTGTCGGCGATTTCTCTTGCCGCCTGGGCTGAACGTTCGGCAAGTTTGCGCACCTCGTCGGCGACGACGGCAAAACCACGTCCCTGCTCTCCGGCGCGGGCAGCCTCGATTGCGGCATTGAGGGCCAGCAGGTTGGTCTGGTCGGTGACGTCGCGAATGACCTGCACGATACTGCTGATCGAGTTCGATTGGTCGCCGAGAAGCTGCACGGTGCCCGCAGCGGACTTGACCGAGCTTGCCGTCTCGACCATGCGGTCCGCAGTGCGTGCAATCACCTTGCCTCCGTCAAGCGCATGGGTTGCGGATTCACGGGAAATGTCCAGGGTCTGCGCGGCATTGTCGCGGACCTGGTTGATGCTGACCGTAAGCTGCTCGATCGATGCCGCGGCGCTGGAGGTCGAGTCATTGAGCGATTGGACGCTCTCGTTGATCTGGACAACCGATTCGGAAACATCGGTTGCACCGGCAAGGACTTCGTTTGCCTGAGAATTGATCTGTCGCACGAGGGCCTGAAATTGTTCAAGCATCTCGTTGAGGCCTTTGCTGATAGCCGATATTTCGTCGTTTCCGGTCGTGTCGGCGCGAATCCCCAGGTCCCAGTTGCGACACACTTGGGCCATGGTGCCTGCAAAGCCGGAGAGGGCGCGGTTGATGCGTCGGATGATCAATGCCGATAAGGCTGCGATTGTGACCAGACCGATGGCGATCGAGATGAAGGTCAGGTTCCGCACCTTGATGTAACTTTCGTCCGCCATCTCGATCTGGCCGTTGATGTGGCTGACTTCCCCGTTCTGGATCGTCTCCGTCAATTTCTGCAGGCCCTCGCTGAAGGAACGATCGACACCGCGCACTTTGCGGTCGATGTCCTTGCCCGTTTCCGGGTTGCCGTGATCGAAGCCCTGCAGCGCTTCACGGTAGCGCGCCCCGAGTTCCTCGTGTGCCTTGATGAGTTCTGGGATTGCTTTGGCTTCCTCGCTGTTGCCGAGGAATTTTGCAACGCTCTTCAACTCGCTACGAACCACCGATTCTTCGCGCTCGAAGCCTTTCAGATAGCGCGCGTATAGCTCGGCGTCGTTACCGCGGATCAGGATGTTTTTCCACTCCTGCACCTGGGTCTTGAATGCCGCATCGGCCCTGCCGACGGCCACCAGGGAATTCAGCCCATCGCGGATATCCAGCAGACTGGAGCCGACGGTACCGGAGAAGCGCTGCAGCTGCGTGACCCCGATAAGGCCGACCACGAGCAGGCTGATGCAGGCGAGACCGCCTAGAAGCAAGAGGCGCGTGCGAACGGATATTGACATTTTTTACTCCTCCTGGTGTGCCAAAAGTAGTAACGGCACGACGGCAGGGAAAGTTTAGTTTGCCAGCCTCCTCGACGCTATTAGGGGTATCGATGTCACGTCTAAAGTGGTGGAGCTACATGCCGGCGGAGAATTACCGCCGCCGGCATGTCTGCCTTACTTGGCGTTGGGCAGGCGCGATGCGACGCCTTCGACGAAGTAGTCCATTTTGCCTAGTGCGACGTCGTCCATGGTGGCGCCCTTGGCCAGGCGCTCCTTGCCCGACTGGTCCTTGATGGGGCCGGTGAACGGGTGGAAGGTGCCGGCCTTGAGCTTGCCCTCGAGGTCGGTCACCATGGTTTTGACGTCGGCTGGTACGGCGGGATTGAGCGGCGCAAGGCTGATCATGCCTTCCTTGTAGCCGCCCCAGATGCTCTCGGGCTTCCACGTGCCATCCATCACCGCCTTGACGGTTCTGGTGTAGAAGTCGCCCCAGTGGTGGGTGGTTGCCGTCAGCTGTGCCTTGGGACCGTACTTCGACATGTCGGAGTGGTAGCCGAAGGCGTAGATGCCTTTCTCTTCGGCGGACTGTACGACGGCGGTGGAGTCGGTGTGGTGGGTGAGCATGTCGGCGCCCTGGCTGATCAGGGTCATCGCGGCTTCACGTTCCTTGCCCGGGTCGTACCACGCGTTGGTCCAGATCACGCGTACCTCGGCCTTCGGGTTGACGCTCTTCGCCCCCAGGGTGAAGGCATTGATGCCTTGCAGGACTTCCGGGATGGGGAAGGCGGCGACGTAGCCGAGCACGTTGCTCTTGCTCATCTTGCCGGCGATGACGCCGGTCAGGTAACGGCCCTCGTAGAAGCGGGCGTTGTAGTTGCCGAAGTTCTTGCCCATCTTGTAGCCGGTGGCGTGCATGAACACGACCTTGGGGAACTGCTTGGCGACACGTTCGACGTAGTTCATGTAGCCGAAACTGGTGGCGAACACGACCTTGCTGCCGCTGGCGGCGAACTCGCGGATGACGCGCTCGGCGTCGGCACCTTCGGCCACGTTTTCAACGTACTTGGTCTGGATCTTGTCGCCCAGCGCCTTTTCCATTTCCTTGCGGCCTTCGTCGTGCTGGAAGGTCCAGCCGGCGTCGCCGATCGGGCTGACATAGACGAAGCCGATCTTGGCGGGTTCCTGGGCGAAGGCGCCGAGGGGCAGGGTGGAAGCAACGGCGAGTGCAGCGGCCGAGAGCATGAAATGACGGCGTTGGGTCATGCAGGTTCTCCTTGCGAGCGTTGGCATACGGTTCCGAGTTGAATCATAGCGCGCGCGGCACGCTCAGTTGCCAGTGAAAAGCTGATTGAGTTTATTGCAAGCGCCGATATAGTCCTCGCGCTCTTCGATGCGTTGCTGCAGGAAGCCTTCGAGACTCGGATAGGCTTTGACGGCGAGGTCGAGCAGGGGGTCGGCGCCGGCCTGGTAGGCACCGACGGCGATGAGGTCGCGCGAGCGCTGGTAGCGCGAGAATAGTTGCTTGAAGCGCCGCACCCGTTCGAAGTGGTCGTCGCCGACGATGTTGTGCATCGCGCGCGAAATGGACTGTTCGATGTCGATCGCCGGGTAGTGGCCCTGATCGGCGAGTGCGCGGGTGAGCACGATGTGGCCGTCGAGGATGGCGCGCGCCGAGTCGGCGATCGGGTCCTGCTGATCGTCACCTTCGGCCAGTACGGTGTAGAAAGCGGTGATCGAGCCGCCGCCGTCGGGGCCGTTGCCGGCGCGTTCGACCAGTGCTGGCAGACGGGCGAAGACCGATGGCGGATAGCCACGGGTGACCGGCGGTTCGCCGATGGCCAGCGCGATTTCACGCTGGGCCATGGCGTAGCGGGTGAGCGAATCCATGACCAGCAGGACCTGCTTGCCCTGATCGCGGAAATGTTCGGCGATGGTGGTGGCGTAGGCCGCACCCTGCAGTCTCATCAGCGGACTGGTGTCGGCCGGTGCGGCGACTACGACCGAACGTTCGAGACCGACCGAGCCGAGACTGTGCTCGATGAACTCCTTGACTTCGCGACCGCGCTCGCCGATGAGTCCGACGACGATGACATCGGCCTCGGTATAGCGCGCCATCATGCCGATCAACACCGACTTGCCCACGCCGGAGCCTGCAAACAGCCCGAGACGCTGGCCGCGACCGACTGTGAGCAGACTGTTGATGCTGCGGATGCCGACGTCCAGCGGCGCGCGAATGGGGGCGCGGTTGAGCGGGTTGATCGGCCGGCCCTGCAACGATCGCGTCTCCGCGGTATGCAGCGGACCAAGGGCGTCGAGCGGGCGCCCGGCGCCGTCCACGACGCGACCGAGCAAGGCATCGCCGACCGGAAGGTGCTTGGCGCGGTCAGAGGCCCTGCGCCGCGGGCCAAGCGGTTTGCCGGCAACCAGCCTCGGTTGGCTGGTTTCCATGGGCAGCACCTGTGCGCCGGGGGCGAGGCCGAAAACGTCGTCGGTGGGCATCATGAACAGGCGGTCGCCGTTGAAGCCGACCACTTCGGCCTCGACGTAGCCGCCGCCGGGGACCATGACCATGCACCCCGACCCCAGTGGCAGGCGCAGCCCGGCCGCTTCCATTACCAGGCCGTTGATGCGGGTCAGCCGCCCCGCACTCTGGATGGGCGTGACGCCTTCGACCAGTTGCCGGCCGTCCTGAAGGAAGGTGCGCCAGGTTTCGCCGTGGCGCTTCATTCGGCTTCGGGTGGCGTCCATTCGGCGTCTTCCTTGCCCAAGCTCTCCAGCACGCGCCGCCAGCGCGTCTCCATGGTGGCATCGATCTGCGCGCCCGACGCTTCGACACGGCAGCCGCCGCGCGCGATCGTGGCATCTTCGACGAGGCGATGGTTGCCGTGGCCGACCTGTTCGCCCAGTTGCTCGCGCGCGAGGGCGAGATCGTCCGGGTGAAGGCGGATCTGGGCGTGCGTCTGCGGCAGTTGTTGGAGGGCTGCGCGAATGGTGTCGAGTACGCGGTCGGGGTGGGCGGCCAGGGTGTGCTGCAGCACCTGGCGCGCGATCTCGATCGACAGCGCCAGCAGTTCGTCGGCCACTTCATCGTCGATCCGTTCCATTGCCTGATCGAGCTCGTCTGCCAACTCGCGCAGACGTGCCGCCTCGGCCTCGGCACGGGCCTTGCCTTCGGCATAACCGGCGTCGTAGCCGGCCTTCTGGCCGGCGCTGTGACCTTCGGCGAAGCCTTCTGCGTGCCCTGCGCTGCGCGCGTCTTCGTGCATGCGCTCGATTTCGTCCGCGGTCGGAAAGTGGAAGCCTTCGGGCAGGCTCGGCTCGGGCGCCTGCTCCGGTGGCGTGTCGACGACGGCTTCCGGCGTCGGTTCGGTCCTTGCGTCGGGTGGCGCGGGGCGGGCGGCAGGGTCGGCGTCGAAAGCGGTCGGTTCCCAGCGGCGGTAGGCACCGACAGCCTGGTGGCGGGAGATGCTCATGGTCTGGTGTCCGCGCGCGCCTTAGATGAAGCCATCGTCGCCGCCCTTGCTCGCCATCATGACCTGACCCTCTTCGGCCAGGCGGCGAACGATCTTGAGGATTTCCTTCTGCTCCGCTTCGACTTCGGACAGGCGTACCGGACCCTTGGCTTCGAGGTCCTCGCGCATCATGTCGGCGGCGCGACTCGACATGTTCTTGAAGATCTTCTCCCGCAGGTCGGGCGCGGCACCCTTGAGCGCAATGATGAGCGAGTCGGACTGCACTTCGCGCAGGATGGTCTGGATACCGCGGTCGTCGATGTCGAGCAGGTTCTCGAACACGAACATCTCGTCGAGGATCTTCTGCGCCAGATCGGGGTCGTAGTCGCGCACGTTGTCGATGACGGAGGTTTCGGCGCCGGAGCCGACAAAGTTGAGAATCTCCGCAGCGTGGCGCACGCCGCCCATGGAGGCCTTCTTGGTGGTGGAGGCGCCGGACAGCATGCGCGCAAGGGCTTCGTTGAGTTCCCGCAACGCGGTCGGCTGTACCCCGTCCAGCGTGGCGATGCGCAGCATGACGTCGTTGCGCAGGCGGTCGGTGAAATGTTTGACGATCTCGCCGGCCTGGTCGAACTCGAGGTGGACCAGGATGGTGGCGATGATCTGCGGGTGTTCGTTCTTGATCAGATCGGCGGCGGTGGCTGCGTCCATCCACTTCAGGCTCTCGATGCCGGCGGTGTCCGAGCCCTGCAGCACGCGCGAGATGATGTGCGCGGCGCGTTCGTCACCGAGCGCCTTGGTCAGCATTTCGCGAATCTGTGCCTCGTCGCCGTGAATCGGCGAGCCCTTGCCGAAGTGGGCGTCGAGTTCTTCCAGAATGGGGGCGACCTTGCTGCGCGGCTGCGCAGGCATGCTGGCCATGGCCATGCCGAGGCGCTGCACTTCGCGCGGACCGAGATGCTTGAGCACTTCGGATGCTTCGTTCGGGCCCAGCGTAAGCAGCAGCAGGGCGGCCTTTTCGGTGCCTTCTTCGGGTGTCGTCACTTGCGTGCCTCCTCATTGACGCCCATCCATTCCTTGATGAGGTTTGCCACCAGTCTCGGGTCTGTGCGTGCCAGTTCCCGTGCGCGTTCGAGGCGCTCTTCGTAGCTCTCCCCGTCGCCGGACAGGCTGACAAGTGCATCCTCGTCGCCCTCTTCGCCTTCCGCTGCGCCAGCTTCTTCCTCCTCTTCCTCGGCCGGCGGGGGGGCCACGCTGCGTACCAGCGGGCGCACGACGGCGAAGTAGGCGAACAGGATCGCGGCCAGCACGACGACGTACTTGAGCACTTCCTTGCCCATGTCGAGCATGTCCGGATCTTTCCAGATCGGTAGCGCCGGTTCTGCCGTGTCGGTGATGGCAAACGGACTGCTGGCAACGTTGAGCGTATCACCGCGCGCCTGGTTGTAGCCGACGGCCTCGCGCACCAGGTTGGTGATGCGGTTGATGTCGTCCTCGGTCGGTGGAATGACCTGGGTTTCGCCATTAGGCAGCGTGGTCGAGCGATGGTTCACCACGACTGCGACCGACAGGCGCTTGACCTGGCCCAACGACTGCTTGATGTGCTGCACGGTGCGGTCGAGTTCGTAGTTGAGCACCGCACTGCGGTTGGTGTTGGTGGGTGTCTGACCGGCTGCGGTGGCCTGCCCGCCCACCGCAGGGGTCGTGATCGGCGCCGTGGCGGGGACCGGCGGCTGGTTGCTCAGGGCGCCCGGCACGCCCTGCGGGCTCAGGTCGCGGCCGATCTGCTCGGTGGTCTGTTGGCTGCGAATGGCCTGATCGGGGGACGGATTGGGCTTGTAGGTTTCGGCGGTTTGCTCGACCTGATTGAAATCGACGTCGGCGGTGACCTGGGCGCGGAAGTTGCCCTTGCCGACCAGCGGCTCGACGATGGTTTCGATGCGGCGGATGAAGCTGGCTTCGACCTCGTGTACATATTCGAGCTGGGTGGGGTCGAGGCCTGCGCGGCGCAGCGGGTCGGACTGCATGGTGAGCAGTTCGCCGTTCTGGTTGATGATGCTGACGCCCGATTCGCTCATGCGCGGCACACTGGAGGACACCAGATGCACGATGCCCGCGATCTGGGTGGCGTCGAGCACGCGCCCGGCACGCAGCTTGACCATGACCGAGGCCGTGGGCTTCTGGTCGTCGCGCAGAAAAGCGGTCTGCTTGGGCATGGCCAGGTGAACGCGGGCGCTCAACACCGAGGCAATGGACTGCACGGTGCGCGAGAGCTCACCTTCGAGCGCGCGCTGGTAGTTGATCTGCTCGTTGAACTGCGACACGCCGAGCTTCTGCGTATCCATCAGCTCGAAGCCGACCATGCCGCCCTTGGGCAGGCCTTCGGCGGCCAGACGCAGGCGGACGTCGTGCACCTGGGCCTGCGAGACGAGAATGGAGCGACCGTCCGCCGACATACGATAGGGGACGTTCTGTTGCTGCAGCGCGGCGATGACCTGTCCGCCGTCGCGCTCTTCAAGGTTGGAGAACAGCACCGCGTAGTCGGGCGCGCGATTCCATATCAGCACGCCGACCACGAGCGCGATGGCCAGCCCGAGCGCGGCGGCTGCGGCGAGCTTCTGCTGCTGCGACAGCGCGGCGATGTTCTGCTGGATCTGCTGCAAGCGCGCGCCGAAGGCGCTGGTCGGCGTCGCGGCGATGGTGTCTGCTGTGGCCATGTGAAACCCCTGATGCCTGCCCTTTTATGGATGTGTGCATTGTCCGCCGGGGGCGGCAAGCATCGTCGCTCGATAAGCGGCATTTTTTGCCGCCTGTTTGCCGCTTACGTTACGCTAGTCAGCACTTAGAGTGCCAGTCGTGAACATGGAGCATGCGCAGATGATGCCGACGACTACCGGAAGTGCCGCCACGCCATCGGACAATGCGCCGCCGCTGGATGCCGCCCAGTTGGCGGAGGCTTTTGCGTTGTTCAACCGCGCATCGGAGGAGCTGTCCACCGCCTACAACGCGTTGCAGGGTCAGGTGGTGCAATTGACCGAGCGTCTGACCGTACTGATGGGCGCCTTGCCCGCCGGCGTGGTGGTGGTCAATCGGGCCGGTGAGGTGGTGCAGGTCAATCGTGCGGCGGAGCTCCAGTTCGGCACCGACCTTGCCGGAAAATCATGGCAGTCGGTGGCCGGTGCGCTGCAGGCGACCGAAACGCCAGGGGAACTGGTGATCGAACGGCCGGAAGGCGCGCGGCGCCTGGCGGTGTCGGAGACGGCGCTGGAGTCGGGCGAGGAGCGCATCCTGCTGCTGCACGATGTGACCGAGACCCATCGCATGCGGCTGGCGGCAGAGCGCAACGAGCGACTGGCGGCCATGGGCGAGATGGTGGCCGGGCTGGCGCATCAGTTGCGCACCCCGCTGGCGGCTGCGCTGTTGTACACCGGTAACCTGCGCCAGCCCGAACTGGGGCCGGCCGAGCGCGCCAAGGTGGCCGAGCGCGCTATCGAGCGCATGCGCTACCTGGAAAGGCTGATCCGTGACATGCTGCTGTTCGCGCGCGGCGACAGTCTTGGCCGGCAGGATTTCGGCGTGTGCGATCTGGCCGCGGAGCTGGCCCATACCTTGGAACCATTGGCGCGTGCGCGCCAGATCGAGTTCTCCAGCCGGTGCGAATGCGGCGATCTTGCCGTGCACGGCGATCGTAAGGCGCTGGGCGGCGCCTTGACCAATCTGCTCGAGAACGCCATCCAGGCCACCGAGCCCGGCGGAACAGTGGCCTGCGAGGTCGTGCGCGGTGCCGGCGAGCAAGGCGAGGAGGTGCGCTTCGTGGTCAGTGACACCGGTCGCGGTATCGCCCCCGAACTGCAGTCGCGGCTGTTCGACCCCTTCTTCACGACCCGTGCCGAGGGCACCGGGCTCGGTCTTGCGATTGCGCGCGGCGTGGCACGCGGGCATGGTGGCGACATTGCATTGACGTCCACGCCAGGCGTGGGCACGACATTCACCCTGACCTTGCCCCTGGGCGCCGGTGGCGGCGCCAGTGTGGGCGGAGCCTGAGCATCATGATCGAACATCTGAACATTCTCGTGGTCGAGGACGACGACGCGCTGCGCGATGCGGTGTGTTTTACGCTGGAGATGGCCGGGCATGGCGTGACCGGCGTCGATGGTGGGCCGTCGGCACTGGCCGAGATCGAGCGTCAGTCATTCAATCTGGTGGTGTCGGACCTGCGCATGCAGCCCATGGACGGACTGCAGTTGCTGGGCGAGATCCGCAGCCGCCTGCCGCAATTGCCGGTGCTGCTGATGACGGCCTACGGCGACGTGGACAAGGCCGTGGCAGCGATGCGCGGCGGCGCCTGCGATTTCCTGATGAAGCCATTCGAGCCCGAGGTCCTGCTCGAGAACGTGCGTCGCTATGCCGCGGTGCAGCCCGATGCCGAAGACACCGTGGCCGAGGACCCGCATACGCGCAATCTGCTGGCACTGGCGGCACGCGTGGCGGAGACCGACGCCACCGTGCTGCTGACCGGCGAGTCCGGCACCGGCAAGGAGGTGTTCGCGCGCTACATCCACCACCATTCGCCGCGCGCGAAGGCGGCATTCGTCGCCATCAACTGCGCGGCGATTCCGGAGAACCTGCTCGAGGCGACCTTGTTCGGCTACGAAAAAGGGGCATTCACCGGTGCGCAGAATGCGCAGCCGGGCAAGTTCGAGCAGGCCCAGGGGGGGACCATCCTGCTCGACGAAATCTCCGAGATGCCCCTCGGACTGCAGGCCAAGATGCTGCGCGTGCTGCAGGAGCGCGAGGTCGAGCGGGTCGGGGGCAAGAAGCCCATCCCGCTCGACATCCGCGTGCTGGCGACGAGCAACCGCGACATGCTCAAGGAGATCGGCGGCGGGCGCTTCCGCGAAGACTTGTACTACCGCCTGAACGTGTTTCCGCTGGCCATCCCAGCGTTGCGCGAACGTCCTGGCGACATTGTGGCGCTGGCGCGGCATTTCCTGAGCCGTCATGCCCAGCGCGCCGGGCGGCAGGCACGCTTCTCGCCTGAGGCTGAAGTGCTGTTGCAGCGCTACGGCTGGCCGGGCAATGTGCGCGAACTCGAGAACACCTCGCACCGTGCGCTGATCCTGACTGCGGGCGACACGGTGAGCGCGGAGACCATCCGCCTGTGCCTCCCGCACTGGACGGGCGAGGGTGTTGCCACGGCGCCGAATGTCGCCCCCGTCATGACCGCGCCGCCCATGCAGCCTGCGCCGGCGGCACACGTCGTCGGTCAGCAGCCAGGCGAACCGGCAATGACCGGCAATCCAGCGGCAAGTTTTGCCGGTTTTACCGCATCGCCGGCAGCGGATAACACGCTGCGGCCGGCAAACATGAAGGACCTGGAGCGGGAGCACATTCTTGGCACCCTGCGCGAGATGGGTGGGTCGCGCAAGAAAACGGTCGAGAAGCTGGGCATTTCGGAACGCACCTTGCGCTACAAGCTGCAGCAATACAGGGACGAAGGCTACGACGTGTGAGCGGGACCGGTCGCACTTTGGCATTGGGACAGCCTGAGCCGGTCGGCGGAGCTTGATCGGTCAGGCAGGAACGGGTGGTGGCATGGGCTTTGCTCTGCTATTCTCAGAACCAAGGTAACCCGAAGCCGGGGGAGTAATCATGGATACCCGCGGAATTGATCAAATGCTGTCCGAGCTGCGCTCGGTGTCTCAGACTGCCCAGAACAAACCTGTTCAGGGCGGTGAGCCTGCGGGCGGCGTCAACTTCTCCGATGTGCTCAACAACGCTCTGAAAGATGTCAGCGCCGCGCAGCAGGAGGCGCGCTCGATGGCGCAGGATTTCAGCGCGGGCGACCCCAATGTCAACTTGCAGGACGTGATGGTGAACCTGCAGAAGGCCAACCTGTCTTTCCAGCAGATGGTGCAGGTGCGCAACCGTCTGGTGACCGCGTATCAGGACATCATGAACATGCCGGTGTAGCGGTGCTTGGCACCGGGATCATCAAGAAAAAACGCCACCTTCGGATGGCGTTTTTTTTGTGCGCCCGCGTCAAAGCCCGCCGCGTTCGCGCGCGCTGCGTTCGCGTTCGGTCTTGAGAATGTAGCGCTGGATCTTCACGTCCGCCGCCTGTGGGAGGTCCGCGAAGCGGCATCCGACGCGTTGGGTGCGAATCCCGGTGCGTAGTGTCTGCAGGGTGACGTTTCTGACTTCCAGTCGCATGCTGACCGGATCAGTGTCGGGCAGCGCCAGTCGGCAGTCAGGGAGGATCTGCCCGACATTGAAGGATGCGTCGCCTTCCGGTACCTGTAGCGCGATGCCCGCCGGGCTGATGTCTATGACGCGGACTTCGATCGGCGTTTCACTGGAGCCAATTGACCGCAGGCTGCAGTTCAATTGGTGCGTTATCGGCACCTGCAGGCGGTAGAACTCGCGCCGCTGCATGCGTGCCATCTGGACCGGTACGCGTGCCGCGAAGGCTGGAGTACCGTCGATTTGCATCAGAGTGATCGAATCCACCGAAAACTGGATGCGGATCTTGTTGAGCTGGGTGACGCAAATCAGGCGCTCGGCCTGTTGCGCCTTGCGGTTGATGGCCTCATTGGGGCCCACATCGAAAAAAACCCATTCCTCGTCATCCGACAGGGTGATCAGCGCGGTCAGGAAGGACACGCCGCCCGGCGAGATGTGAGCGCTGATCAGCGAGTGGCCGTCGATCAGGTCTTGTAGCAACTGCCGGATCTGCCGACGCCCGAAGAGCAGGTACTGTTCGAGATTGTCGGTTTGCGGCTGCTCGATGGCCGGGTGCTCGGTCTTGTCGGACATTCCGTAGAAGGGAGGTGTGTCGGTTTGGATGGAGATTCTTATAGCACGGGCCGTGCCACAATTGGCGCAAGCTGCGTGCAGGCCGTGGCGCAGTGGGCTGTCATCCGCATGCGGGCTCAGTAGTTGCCACGCTCGCGCGCGTTGCGCGTGCGCTCGATCTTGAGGATGTAGCGCTGGATGATGTTGTCGGCATTGCGCGGCAGATCGAGAAACTGGCAACCTGCCCGCATCATCTCGATGCCGTTGCGGTTGACCAGGCGGAACAGGTTCTTCACCACGAGACGGGTGTTGATGGGCTCGGCATCGGGCAAACGCAGCGTACACCCGGAAAACTCCATGTGCGGTTCGAAGTTGAAGTTGGACGGTGGTACGGCGACGGCGATCCCGCCGCTGCTGATGTCGATGATGCGCACTTCGGCCGGCCGCACCGTGGATCCGCCGATATCGGGAATCGCGCACACGACCGACTCGGTGACCGGCGTCTGCAGGCGGTAGAACTCGCGCCGTTGCAACCTGAGGACGGCTGTCGGCAACAGCGCGCGAAAGGCGGGACGTCCTTCGAATTCGGTACGTGCTGGCGTGTCGACGTTGAACTGGATGCGGATGTTCTGCAACTGGGTGATGCAGGTGATCTGCACGGCAGACTCTATACGGCTGTTGATCGATTCTTCGGTACTGCCGTCAAGCAACAGGGCCTGGTCGTCATCGACGAGACCCACCAGCGCCGTCAGAAAGGACTGGTTGCCGGGATGGATCTGTGCGGTGATCAGCGCGCGGCCGGAGACGATGCTGGCGAGCAGGTGGCGAATTTCGCGAGGGCTCTGCAGCAGGTACTTTTCTTCGTCGTCCGAGCGGATGAGCTCGATCCGGGTCTGTTCGTTATCGGTGGACATGCAATCTGGTGCTGAGATGTGGTCGATTCTGAACAGACCTTATAGCATGAGTCCTCTGCACGCGCATTGACCTTGAACAGAGGGCAGACGGGAAGCCCTGTTCAGGCTTGCCGTGCCGCCGGTTTTCTCGTCAGTCCATCGAGCGCGGCGGGTCGGTCGACCTGTTCTGTGCCCTGTTCCACTTTGTATAGCCACGCTAGCAGTTCGGCGACGGCGACATAGAGTTGAGGCGGGATATGGGTGTCGAGATCGACCTGCATCAGCAGCGAAACCAGTTCCGGGGATTCGTGCACATAGACGCCGGCTTCGCGCGCGCGCTCGATGATCTCCTGCGCGATCAGCCCGCGTCCCTTGGCAACGACGCGCGGGGCACCGTCACCCGACGAATAGGTGAGCGCAACGGCTTCTCCCCGCGAGGGCGTGTCATCCATCGCCATTGCGTTGCTCCACGACCATGCCGGTGAGTGGTACGGCGACGGCTTCGAGGGCTTCTGCCAAGCCAGCCTGGCCGGCTTCGAGCGCCTTGATGGCTTCGGGGTCGTCGGCACGCAGGCGCACGGCGACGCCCGCCGGCGTAAGGTGCAACTGCGCTTCCATGCCGCCGAGGCGAGGCAGTGTGAGGCGCAGCGTGGTATTCCACTCAGCCAGTTCGTCGCCTTCGCTGCCGCCACCCTCGTCGCGCGGATCTTCGACGATCCACTCGATCTTCTGTCCCGGCCAGGCGAAGCCATGCCATACATATTGCTGGGTCGCCAGCGCGTCGAGTTGCTGGTGCACGACGTTGAGCGTTCGCTCCGGGATCGGTGCGGTCTTGACCGCGCTCGTCTCGGCATTGAGTATCGAACCAGCGCTTCTTGAACTCTCGCTGCCCGTGGCGGCACCCGGCACCGGGGCCGCCGAGCCTGGCGCTGCGGGGTTCGACGGAGGCGCTGGAGACGACGCTGCACCGGAGGCTGTGCGCTGGGCGAGTTGCGCGATCTGGGCACCGAACTGGGCCTGCGGTTCGCGCTGAAGTGCGGGCAGGTCGGTCAGACCCGACAGCCATTTTGCCTGGTGCGATTCATAGAACAGGCCGCTCTGCGCCACGGCTTGGCGCAACACCGGTACCAGCGCGGCACCGTTTGCCGGCGGCGAGGCAAGCAGGGGCTGGTTGTTGGCCAACGGTACCGGTTTGGAGGCCGGCTGGCCGGTCAGCAGAAAGCTGATCAGCTTGCCCGTCTGGCTCAGTGTGGATGGCGCGGAGCTATTGCCCTGGGCGGTTTCGGGGTTGGCCAGGCGCGCGAATACGGCCTTCGGCGTGGTCTCGGAGACGATCAGTTCGAGCGTGTCCCCCGATTTTGCCGAGGTGTTGAGCGCCAGCGTGACCTGCTTGCCGGCAACGAGCGCCTGGAAGGTGCCATCGGGCAGGGTGCGCTGCAAAGTGGCGAAGAAACGCTGCCCCGGGATGAGTTCGGGCAGTTGCGCCTGGATCTCGCGCGCACGTTGAAGGCCCGCTACTGGCGGTTCGGTATTGAAAAAGCTTGCTTCGTTGAGCAGGCGGAGGCGGGCGGCGAGGTCGGCAGGGATCATGTGAGTCGTCCCCCTTGTGATCGCCGGCGGTGGTCGTTACAGGCCCGAATTGCCGTACGCGTTACGGACTGCGTTGTCCCGTACGGCTCCGGAAAGCAGCTTGCGTGTACTCTCCAGCGCCGGTTCTGCGTGGATCCGGATTTCCTGGTCGAGTTCAAGGATGCGGCTTACCGTTTTGGCAATCTGCTCCATGTTCACGGGCGATTGATCGACGGGTACGGCCGCCCTTTGCGCCGCCCTCCGGATCTCTTCCGCCGTGCGACCCAACTCTGCAAGGCGGTCCCAGTCGTTCTGCTGCGCTGCGAGGGCCATTGCCTCATACGCACTCAGCAGTTGGTTGCTCGCTTCCAGTGTCAACATTGCCCGCTCCGTCAGGGTGTCACCTGGTTGGCGATTCCCTCCCAGGCCTCCCTGATGCTGCCCAATAGTCCGCAAACTTCGTCGAGCGCCGCTTCATTGTTGTGAAGGTTGGCGTAGAGCAGTCGCTCTGCCATGTATTCGTACAGTGCGTCGAGACGGCCAGCGATCTCTCCCCCGGCCTCGAGATCGAGGCTGACTTTCAGTCCGTTGGTGATGATGTCGATTGCCTTCGAAATGGCGGCTCCCTTGGTGGGGATGTCCTTGTTTCGCATGGCGGCTGCAGCTGTGCGCAACGACAGCAGGGCGCCGTCATACAGCATGAGAATCAGCTTGTGCGGCGTCGCGGACTCGACGCTGGTCTCTGTGCTGACCCTGGCGTAGGCCGATGCTCGATTGGCATAGGAGGTTCCGAACATGAGAGTCGCCGTCCTTAATTATTCGACGATTTGGTCGAGAATTGCTGCGTCAGATAGGTGCTGGTGTCGTTCAGGCTGGAGAGTAACGAGTCTAGCTTGGTGAATTGGGCGCGATATCTCGCTTCCGTTGCGGTAAGCCGAGTTTCCAGCGTGTCGTACTGTTTCGTGATCGACTTGATCGTGGAATTGATGCCTTCGGTCCGGCTCGCGAGCACGCCGTCGCTATCGAGAAAGTTGTCGAGGCGTGAACTGAACGTTGCCGCAAAGCCATCGACACCGTCTTTTCCGGCAAAGAGAGATGCGACGCCCGATTCAGGATCGTTCATCGCCTTTGAGAGTTTGCTGTTGTCGAAGCTGAGTGTTCCGTCCTTGGCGAAGCTGATGCCGACCTGAGATAGCGTACTCACCGAGCCGAAGCCGGAAAACGCGGCGCCCAATCCTGCTCGCAACTGGGTCTGGATGCTGCGCGCGGTCGAGTCGCCCGTCAGTGTCGATGCCGTCTTGGTGTCGGTGTTGTATGCGGTCAGATTCTTCAGTGTGTCGGCAACATCGTTGTATGCCTTGACGAATGCTTCCACGGCAGTTTTTGCCGCACTCTGATCCGAAGAAATGGTGACCGTGCCTTTGAGGCTGCTTACCGTGCCGCTCGGTTCGTTGGTGAGCGTCAGCGTGACGCCGTCGATCACGTCCGCGATGTCGTTCTTGCCACGAGTGAGTTCGATGCCGTCGACCTTGATCCGTGCATCCTGTGCGGTTTGCACGGAGTACATGGTGTCACTCGGAGCGGGTGTCGCCGCAGGATCGTAGCTGAGGTCGGCGAGGCCGCCTTCGCCGGTGATCTTGAATGCCATGTTGGCACCGGTCTTGGTGCCGCTCAGCACCAGCTGATCCTCGGTGCCATTGTTCACGATGCTGGCTTTGATGCCCAGCGTGGAATTGCCGTTGATCGCATCGCGCAGTTCTTCAAGCGTACTGCCTTCGAACTCGAGCGAAGCGGTTCGGGCGGGAACGTCGTCTACGAAGACGTTCGACCCACCGGAATCGGTGACTGTGCCGTAATCGATGGTGATCTTGCCGGCGGACGGAACGAAGGTGCTATCCGTCGGGGTGGACACGCGCTGGATCTTTGCCATCTGCATGACTTCGACGCTGTAGCTGCCGGACGCGGCACCTGCACTCGGACTGGCTGAAAAACCTTCTCCGGACACCGCCGCCTTGGCGGCCGTGAAGGTGTCGGTCTTGCCCAGCGCCTTCGTGGCGGTTTGCAGCGAGGAGAGCGCGCTCTTGATCTGGCCGTATCCGGAAAGTTTCGCCTGATAACTCGCCTCTTTGTTCGCGAGAATGCTCAGTGGGCGGCTTTCGATCGTCATCAGCTGGCTGACCAGCGATTCGATGTCCAGTCCTGAGCCTACGCCCGTTGCGGTGATGCCGGCCATTTCGTTCTCCTGCTGAACGTGTGACTGCTCAGGCCTTCTGTTGCAGCAACAATCCCTGCAAGTTGTCCAGTGCCTTCGCGATGGTAATGATCTCTTCCGAGGGGATTTGCCGAATGACTTCGTCGGTACTGGCGTCCACCACTTTCACGATGGTCTTGCCGGTGTCCTCGTCTATCGAAAAAAGCAAATCCTGTGCCACGGGAGTGATTGCATTTCTCACTTCCTCCATGGCCCGCTGGACATCCTCAAGAGACGAGGACATCCGGGGTTTGGACTGATCAGCCGAAGTGGAGGCTTCCACACTCGATGCGACGGGCGCGGTGCCCTCCGCACCCGGTTGCACTTGGATCTCCTGACCCGGCCCCTGCCCGGCGACAGGCGTATCCGCCGTGCCTGGTGGACGAGCGCTGGTCGGCATTGCCGGCGGCAGCGAGCTGTTTACAACGGAGATACTCATGATTGTCTCCCTCAAGAGAATGCGGCGCGATGCTCTTGCGAACGTCGCGCCGCGCACATTACGTTAGGCTACTCCGCTTAGCCGAGCAGCGAAAGC
This sequence comes from Azoarcus sp. L1K30, assembly GCF_018122735.1. Taxonomy (GTDB): domain Bacteria; phylum Pseudomonadota; class Gammaproteobacteria; order Burkholderiales; family Rhodocyclaceae; genus Parazoarcus. The sequence goes on from NZ_JAGRRD010000001.1 coordinate 60,926, forward strand.
ACGTTCTGCGGCAAGGCGTTGGCCTGTGCGAGCATTGCCGTACCGGCTTGCTGCAGGATCTGCGCACGGGTCAGATTCGAGGTCTCGGCTGCGAAGTCCGTGTCGCGAATCCGCGAACGCGATGCCGACAGGTTCTCGGAGGTCGCCTGCAGGTTGCTGATCGTGCTCTCGAAGCGGGACTGCAAGGCGCCGTAACGTGCGCGTTGCGAGTTGACCGCTGCCAGTGCGGAGTCGACCATCGCCAAGGTGCGGTTCGACGACTCCACCGTGCTCACGTCAAGCTTGTCGATGGCTTGCAGTTGGCCGCCGTAGGTGCCGGATGCGGTAGTGATATCGGTTGCGTTCCCGGTGGTCAGCGTGAAGGACTTGTCCGAGTCGAGAATCACCTGGCCCGAGACCCACGCGCCGTTGGCGGCAGCCCATGCGCCGGTGTTGCCCGCCGCGGTGAGTGTTGACGACAGCGTACTTGCGGTGGTCTGGTCTCCGTCGAGGACTGTGACGTCTTCGATCGTCAGGTCTGCGCCCGAAGCCGAGTCGTTCATGATCCGCACGTCCTTGCCTGCTTCGCTGGTCAGCTGGATACCGAACTGACCGTTGTCGGTTTCAACGATCTTGGCCGTGAAGCCGGTCTTGCCGGAGACGTCGTTGAAAGCCTGCACGGCGGCATTGAGCTGGCTGGCCTGTCCCGCTGCCGAGCCGGACGCGGTGCCACCCACCGAGAACGATACCGTGGTGAAGGAGGTCGGATCTGCGCCGGTGGTCGTGTCCGTGGCGATCAGGAAGGAGTAGCTGGTACTTTGCTGGAAGCCGGCTGCACCGCTGCCAGCGTCGTCCGCACCCAGGATGAAGGAGGTCGTTGCCGTTGCCTTCACGCCGGTTTCGGCCTGGTTGATCTTGGCGGCGATCTGCTCCGCACTGGAGCCGGCAGCATAGGTGATGTCCTTGCTGCCCAGGCTGCTGGAGATGGTGATCGTGTCACCCGCAATGACCGAGGTGTTGCCGTCAGCGCCGGCGGTTGTCAGTTTGCCGTCCGCGTTGGCGGTGCCGACCACGAGGTCGCCGACACCATTGGGCGAGTTGGTCGACGCTGCGAGGCCGCCGATGCGGTAGTTGCCGTATGCGTTGGTCTGGAAGTTGCCCGATGTCGCGGTGATGGTCTGGTTGGCATTGGAACCGACCTGGAACTGCGCCGAGGTGAAGGAGCCGTCAAGCAGCTTCTGGCCGTTGAACTCGGTGTTTGTCGAGATGCGCTGCAGCTCTTGCGTCAGCTGCTGCACTTCAGAGTTGATTGCTGCACGGTCACCGGACGAGTTGGTAGCGTTGGCCGACTGCACTGCGAGTTCGCGGATACGCTGGAGGATGTCGCCGGACGATTGCAGTGCCGATTCAGCAGTCTGCGACAGCGAAATACCGTCGTTGGCGTTGCGGCGAGCTTGATCGAGACCGCGGATCTGGGCGGTGAAGCGCTCCGAAATCGCGAGGCCGGCGGCGTCGTCCTTGGCGCTGTTGATGCGAAGACCGGACGACAGGCGGGTGAGCGACTGCTGCAGAGAGCTCGCCGTTGTGTTCAGGTTACGTTGCGCATTGAGCGAGGCAACGTTGGTGTTGATGACTTGGGCCATGATAGATCTCCTGGTTCAGCTAGTTGTTCACACGCCAGGGTGTCCGCTTGTCGGGGCTGGCACCGAGCAATTCGTTTGCTCTTGCCTCAATTAACGTCACGCGTCCAGAAAACTTTAGGCGTTTTGAAAAACATTCGGGGCTGCACATGGCAGCCCCGATTTCATTAACGGCAAGACTCGGAAAGGCTTTATTGGAGCAGCTGGAGCACCTGCTGCGGTAGCTGGTTGGCCTGGGCGAGCATCGCCGTGCCTGCCTGCTGCAGGATCTGCGCGCGGGTCAGATTGGCCGTTTCAGCGGCAAAGTCTGCGTCCTTGATGCGTGAGCGCGAGGCCGACAGGTTTTCCGAGGTGCTTTGCAGGTTTGTGATCGTGCTCTCGAACCGTGATTGCAGCGCGCCATAGCGGGCGCGTTGGGAGCTGACCGCAGCGAGTGCCGAGTCGACCATGGCCAAGGTGCGGTTGGACGATTCCACAGTGCTGACGTCGAGTTTGTCGACACTTTGCAGCTGCCCGCCGAAGGTGCCGGCTGCAGTCGTGATGTCGGTTCCGTTGGTTGTGCTCAGCGCGAACGATTTGTCGGAGTCGAGGATCACCTGGCCCGTGATCCAGGCGCCGCTGGCGGGTGTCCATGTGCCTGTGTTGCCGGCGGCCGTCAGCGTCGTGGCCATCGTGCTCGTGGTGGTGGTGTCGCCGTCGAGTACCGAGACGTCCTCGATCGCGAGATTGGCGCCAGCGGCCGAATCGTTCATGATTCGCAGATCCTTGCCCACTTCGCTGGTGAGCTGGATGCCGAATACGCCGTTATCGGTTTCGACGATCTTTGCGGTGAAGCCGGTCTTGCCCGAGACGTCGTTGAATGCCTGCACAGCGGCGTTGAGCTGGCTCGCCTGGCCTGCCGCGGTACCCGATGACGTACCGCCGACCGAGAACGCAACGGTGGTGAAGGAGCTTGGATCTGCGCCTGTGGTCGCGTCGTTGGCAAGCAGGAAGGTGTAGCTGGCCGTCTGCTGGAAACCCGCCGCGCCGCCGCCCGCATCGTCAGCACCAAGAATGAACGACGTCGTTGCGGATGCTTTCACGCCGGTTTCGGCCTGATTGATCTTGGCGGCGATCTGCTCGGCGCTGGAGCCCGCAGCATAGGTAATGTTCTTGCTGCCCAGGGCGCTCGAGATGGTGATGGTGTCGCCGGCAACGACGGAGGTGTTGCCGTTCGCGCCGGCCGTCGTCAGCTTGCCATCGGCGTTGCTGGTGCCGACAACGAGGTCGCCGACGCCGTTGGGCGAGTTGGTCGATGCCGCCAGACCGCCGATACGATAATTGCCGTAGGCGTCGGTCTGGAAGTTGCCCGATGTGGCGGTGATGGTCTGGTTTGCGTTGGCGCCGACCTGGAACTGTGCGGAAGTGAAGGAGCCGTCGAGCAGCTTCTGGCCGTTGAATTCCGTATTGGTGGAGATGCGCTGCAGCTCTTGGGTCAGCTGCTGAACCTCGGAATTGATTGCGGCACGGTCGCCAGCCGAGTTCGTCGCGTTGGCCGACTGCACGGCAAGTTCGCGGATACGCTGCAGAATGTCACCTGTTGACTGAAGGGCGGATTCTGCCGTCTGCGACAGGGAGATGCCGTCATTCGCATTGCGGCGGGCCTGGTCGAGACCACGGATCTGCGAAGTGAAGCGTTCGGAGATCGCGAGGCCGGCTGCATCGTCTTTTGCGCTATTGATGCGCAGCCCGGAGGACAGCCGTTGCAGCGACGTCGATAGCGAGTTCTGCGAAACATTGAGGTTGCGTTGCGCGTTGAGCGATGCAACGTTGGTGTTGATTACCTGTGCCATTTTTGCATCTCCTTCAATCAGGTTCGGAGGTTGCTCGGACCGGCTGGATATGAGGAAAATCGTTCCGGTCTCCGAGCCTTCTGAGGCTGATAAAGCGAGATGCGTGCCAGGTAGTATTTTTCTTTCTATTTCAAGTTTTTATGTGGTTTTCTTGGGTGCTGCCGGCAAGTCTTGCCGGCGTGGGTCCGGGCGCCGGCAGCCGTTTGCCGGCAGGGCGGCAATTTATCAGTTCAGGTGCGCCTCACCCGGCAATATGCGCAACGCAGTCGGCTGGATTCGCTCAAGCCTGTGCAGCCCACGAGTTGACCCATTCGGTGAGCTGGAGCGGGCTGCTCCAATCCCGCAAAACGGTCGCCCGCAGCGCATCGCCCTCCCGTTTGAGCGCGTCGCGTTCGCCAAGCCGTTCAACAATGGCGGAAACCCATCGTGAGGCGGTGTTTGGAAGCAGTGTGACGGGAAGCCCGCATTGGTAGGGCACGATGTCGGTCGCGATCACCGGTACGCCGACTGCACCGTACTCGAGCAGGCGCAAATTGCTCTTGCATTCGTTGAAGCGATTCAGCTCGAGTGGGGCAACTGCGAGGTCGAGATCGAGTGCCGCCAGGCTTGCCGGATAATCGGCGAACTTGACGCCAGTGTGGAACTCCGCCAAGTGAGGCTTGATGTCCTCGAGACACATGCCGAAGAAGACCCAGTCGACCTTGTCTGCTGTCGCCGCCACGACGTCACGAATGACAGCGAGATCGCCGGCATGGCTGACGCCGCCTGCCCAGCCGACCCTCAGTCGGGCGCTTGGCAAGCGCCCCGACCTTGCATGAGGCAGCCAAAGCTCGGGGTCGAGGACGTTGGGCACGCAGCGCACGTCATCATGCAGGCCGCGAAAGGCATCCGCCAGCGCAGGGGTGGAAACCGTCACCGTATCCGACAGTCGGCACGCGTCGCGGACGCGACGGCTTATGTCGGGCCACACGTCCCGAGCGTGGATGTTGCTGCTCGGCAGTTCCATCAGGAGATCGTCGAAATCCATGACGACCCGAAGCGGCAGGATCGACCGCAATTCGGTGAGCGCAAGGAGTTGGGCGTCGTCGACCTGGCGCTGGGTGTGCAGCGTGTCGATGCCGAGGCGGGCAATCTCTGCCGGTGTGGGGTAGCCGGCGGCAATTCGTGTCCGGACCAGCGTATTGGCGTGCGCAGCTTGGGCAGGCTGAACGACACGGTAGTGTCCCGAGCCGGCTGCGTCGGCCGGCAATGCAAGGACGCTTGTCAGGCCGAGTGTGGAAAGCGGATCGGGCGCGAGGGCCGCGCGGGGTTCAATCTGAAGATGCCTGGAGGCGAGACTCAATGCAGGGTGACCGGCCGGGTCGGTGATGATTGCGCTGTGCCAGCGCTGCAAAAAGCGTTGCCGGGCGGCCGTGAATCGTGCCGCAGCCCATTGTGACGTTTCCGCCGTGGTGAAACGCGTCTTGAGTGTGTGGCCCGCGTCGTGCATCAGTGTCGCGTGGGGCGTCCACAGCAGACGGTAACCCGATAAGCGCAGGCGCTGGCAGAGGTCGAAGTCGGCATAGCCCAGGTCGTAGGCTTCGTCAAAACCACCAATGGCATTGAATGCGGCTCTTGGCACGAGCATGCAGGCCGCGGTCAGCGCGCCAACCTCCTGGGTGTGCTGTAGGTTGCCGTTCCAGCCCTCGTGCTCCATCGATGCGCCGGTGTCGTGCATGTCGGCGGCACCGGACAGGCCCAACATGACCCCAGCGTGTTGCAGACGACCGTCGGGAAACACCAGGCGAGCACCCACCGCGCCGATATCGGGATGGCTGGCGAGGCCGAGCATGATCTCGAGCCAGTCGCGATGAAGCGCCGCAGTGTCGTCGTTCAGGAACAGTAGCATGTCCCCCGTAGCGACTCGGGCGCCTGCATTGCACAGCGCAGCGAAATTGAAGGCGCCCTCGAAGCGAACGGTCCGGAACCGCGCCGGATCGATCGCTTCGAGGCCCCCGATCAGCGCGCGTGCGGCGGCGTCACTGCCGCCGTCATCGACGATGATCAATTCGAAGTGGGGCCAGGCGGTATTCTCGAACACCGATTCGACGCAGCGTTTCAGGATGTCGGGCTGATCACGGGTGGGAATGATGACGGACACGCGAACATTTTCGGCGGGCGGGTAGTGCACCTGAAGGCCCGGAACGACCGTCAACGGAATCAGCGTGGTTGTCATCGAGAGACGGGCGAAATGCGCATCCACGGCCTCCCGATGCGCAGCCGCCAGCATATTGGCGTCGCCCCTTGAGGCGGGATGACGGCTGCGGTCGCGCCACAGCAGGACTTCCTGCACGTGCGCCATTTGCTCGGCGCCCATTTCGATGGCAACGAGACGAAGGGCGGGGAGGAAGGAATGCGATGGAGTATCGCTGGGCACGCGTGCGAGCAACGTCGCCCTTACGGCGAGAACATCCGGTTGATCGACCCTGCAACGCAGGGTTTCGAGCGTGGGTGTTGGCCAAAGGCGCACGGTAGAGCGTGTTTCGTCGCCGGTGTGTACCAGTGCATCGCAACTCAGAAGGCCGGCATTGGGGCGCTGTGCGAGTGCCAGCGCAAGTGTGAGCAAGGTATGGGGGAAGAGGCGATCGCCCGCGACGAGCGGAAGGATCCAGTCCGCGTCGGTTTCAGTAGCGATGCATCGCAGGTCGTTGTCCCACCGGGTCGGTGTCCGATGCTCGACCTTGGATCCATTGATCCAGTGGGATGGAATCGCATCCACACAGACCAGAGTTACGGCGTCGGGTTGGAGGCACTGCTCGGCGAGCGTCTGAAGCGTGTCGAGCGTATCGGAATCAAGCGATTCGGACCACAGCACGACCTGAAGGCGCGGTTTGGTCAAGCGTGCCAGTGCCGTACGAACCAGTTCGATTTCGGCACGGTTGCGCGGCTGTACCAGCCCTTCGGGCAGATAGCGCAATGCAGCGGATGCGCTACCAAGCTGTGGCGGCAATGTCGATTCGCTTGTGGCGAGGGTACGCAGGGTGTCGGCTGTGGCAGCGAGATATCCATAGCCGACGTGGCGGTCAGGTTCGAGATGGGCGCCTTCGGCCCATTCGTTCCAGGCATTGATGAACACATAGCGCAACCCGGGCGGGTTGTGGCGCAGCGCCTGATTGGCTGCGAGGCGCAACCATGTGGCATACCTTGCAGGTGTCGCATGATGGAAAATTCGTCCGCGGCCTGGTCGGCGGGCGTCGTTGTCCCAGCCAGTCATGACCCCCGGGAAATAGGCGAATGGGCGGGGTTTGTCGTCACCGAATTCGGCCAGGGAGGTCGCGAGCACGGTGTCCCGATAGTCGAGAATCTCACCGCTGAAGCCGGGATCGACCATGTCGAGTTCGCCGTTGATTGGCGGCATGTTGCGGAGTTGATGAGGCGGAAAGCCGACCGCCGCATCAAAACCGAAAGGCCTCGGGTCGTCGATGTCGAAGGAACATACCGCGACCAGATGGAGATCGCCGATGCCAAGCGCCTTGGCCTCTTTGCGCCACCGCATCGCCGTCGCCTTGGCATCGTCGAGCAGACTCGCGCGATAGACAAGCAACATTGGCTTGCCATCGACCCGGATATAGCGCGGATCTGCGAGATAGGGCTGGATGTGGCGCAGAAAGGCAATGTCGTCTCGGGGCGAGTGCGATTGGGCAATCAGGACTTCCTGCTCCTGTCCATCCCAGCGGCGTGTCCAGTTTTCGTTGGCCCAGCACAGGCAAAACGGCATTTCCAGCGTGCTGTCAGCCAGAAATTGTCGCAGCGGCGCTTCGAGCAGGGTACGACCGTTGAACCAGTAGTAGTAAAAGCAGAACCCGGCAATCCCGTGTGCGCGTGCCAGCTCGATCTGACGGCGCATGATGCCCGGTGTGTTCAGGTCGTAGTGGCCGAGCTCGTGAGGAAGCCGCGGTTGGTGGTGGCCGATGAAGCGGGGGACAGCCTTGGCGACATTGGTCCATTCGGTGAACCCCTTGCCCCACCATTGGTCGTTCTCGGGAATGGCATGGAACTGGGGCAGGTAGTAGGCGAGGAATTTGACCGGTGGTTCGGGCGGAAGGTCGTCGCGTCTGGACAACGGGCGCCAGTGCGGACTGCGGGTGTCCGACAGCGGTTGCTGCAACAGTTGCCTGGCGTAGGTGGCGAGGGTCTCCGCGCGCAGGGGACGCGGCCCCGGCGTCAGATCGGCTACTTCCAGTCCAAAGGCGGCACAGACCGCCGTCAGACCGATTTCGAGTGCTTCCGGTGTTTTCGTGCCAGCGAACGGGGCAGCTGAACCCAGATATCGTTCATGGATCGACTTGACCAGCGAGCTGCGCACAAGCGCGATCGTGTGGGCGAAATAGTTTGCCTCGGCCACTGCTTCTTTTGGCAACGCAAGCACTTGCGCGAGTTTGCCGGCGAGCGATGCATCGACAAGCCTGCCGAGCGTTTGGCGCGGCAAGCCAGCGGGAAATGCCATGCCGAGTTGCGGATTGCCGACAAAAGCACTTACCGCTGCGAGAAACCGCTCGGGTTCGAGGAAAGCACTCGCATGCTTGTTGAGGACCTTGCGGTCGATTGTTCCAAGCGTGTCACTGCCGTAATCGAGGCGGCAAACGATGTCGGCCATTTCGACCGAGAACGGCGGCTGCTGGTGAGTGAGCGAATCAATAAACTGTACCGAGCGGGGCGCATCCGTGGCCGTCTCCCACCGAATTCCCTCGATGGTGTTGGCGCGAACCTCATGCTTGTCCGCAATGATGATGGCACGTGCTTCGAGCCGAGGGTCCGCGACCAAGGCGATCGCAGCATTCAGTCCTTCCCGATCATTTGTCCGCACGTAGAACAGAACACGGGGGCGCTGACCGGTTGGTGGCTGCGTGGCGTCATCGAGGTGCTGGCTTGGCATGGGCAATGTCGCTGTGGAGAGAGAGTTGAGCGGGCGGACAGACGGGAGGGTGCGGCGGAGACACTCGTCAGGTCGGCTTGCGCAGCACGATCAATGCCTGCGGCAGGTAGTTGCGGTCATCGATGAAGGCCGTGAGTTCAAGCGCATGCGTCCAGTGCCGTTCGACGTATCCGCGCGGAATCAGTGATTCGCCATAGAACGCCTCACTTCCCGCGACGCCGTAGCCGGTTGCCGAATGCAGAAACTCACCGCTGTCGTAGGCGGCTTCGCACGCGGTCCGGTCGACAAACGAATTTGCAAGGTGACGGTGCCATGGGTGGGAGAACTCTTTTTCGGCACGCATCTGTTCGCAAACACCCAGCAGTGAGCGTCCCTGCGTCGTGATCGCAATCATTCCGCCGGGACGCAGAATGCGCGTGAACTCGGCAATCCATGCATCCGAAGCTGCCGCCGAGAGATGTGAGAAGACAGAGTAGGCGATGATCAGGTCGAACCCGTCGCTTTCAAGGGACGTCGGGGGCAGCGGCGTCACCGTTTCAAAGCGGGCATAGGGAAAGGTTTCACGACATACGTCGATGTATTGCTCGCTCACGTCGACGCCGACGACGTTCTCGGGGCGGAAGTCGTGCATGAAAATGCGGGCGTAGCGTCCCCATCCCGTTCCGAAGTCGAGTAGCCGCCCGCTTCCGTCCCAGCGCACGCCATCGAGTTGACAATGCTCGCGCACGGCGCGGTAGAAGCGCATGCCCTCCCTGAGCGCAGCTTCGTTGCTCGATCCGACCATGCCGACCTGCAGGTCTTCGGACGGAAAGCCGGGCAGCGGGAAGCCGTTGTAGGCGGGAACGGTCACGCTGCGGATCAGGACGTTGAGCCATTGATGGTCGTCCAGCGCGTGAACACCCTCCCAGGCGCGAGAGTCTGCCGAGTTCCATTTCTCGAGTGGGGCAAGCCTGAGTTCCCGGCGCAGGGCATCTATTTGCGCCGTCAGGCGCCGGTTTTCCGCGGTGAGCTGGTTGTTCTGTTCTTCAAGCCGAGCCTGTCGTGCATCGGCTTCACGTTGAGCGGGCGTCGGCGCTCTCAGATCCGAAATGAGCCGCGCCCAGGCGACGGGCGAAATCTGCTTTTCGGCACTCAGAATCTCGCGAACGAGCGCCAGCACCTCGGTGTCGCTTCCGTTCTTGCGCAGGAGCGGGCTCAGAATGGACAGCGCGCAATCGGTTCCGGTGCGCGCAGCCTCCGCACTGGCAAGGCGAAGGGTGACGACCTGCGGCGCCTCGGGTTGCGCCGCAGCGACTTCGAAAAGCGTGCACGCGGCTTCCAGGTCATTGCTCGAGATCGCGATCGCGGCGAGGTCGTTGTACACCTCCCAGCACTGCGTTCCCACGTCAGCCAATCCTCGCAGAATCTCGAAACCGTCAGCAAGCTCACCTGCGGTTACCAACTGGTTGGCCCGAGCGTAGGCTTGCAGATGGGCATCGCTTCGCGGGCTGTCATTGTTGGCCGCAGTCTGTTCCGGGCTATTCATTTCCTGTCACTCCTTTGCGTGTCATGCGCCTTGAGGGCGTTGGCTTCACCGCCGGTCGTCCGACTGGGCGGTGGCGCTTCCCGACGCGGAAATCGCGACCTCAGTCCGATTGGTCTCTTGATTTGGAAGCAGGGCGGCTGCCCGCTCCCGGATTGCGGTCAGTGCCTCGAGCGCGTCCTTGAACCGGGCGCTCATCTTTGTCTGTTCGTATTGCATGTCGGTGCTCAACCGAGCCCATGCAACGGGCGATAGCTCGGCCGACAAGCCCAGGATGCGGCGTATAAGTGCAAGTGCCTCGCCATCTTTGGGGTGGGCACGCAAGTAGGGGCTGATCGTTGCGAGCGCCTGTTCATACTGGCCCGCATCCGTCTGAAAGGCGGCAAGCCTCAGGCTTGCCTTGCCGGGCGTGGGGCTCTTGGCTACCGCGGTGTGCTGGAGGGCAAGGGCGGCTTCCCTGTCGTTCTGCCGCAGGGCGAATTCAGCGAGATCGGCGTAGACCTCCCAGATGTCGCTATCAGCCTCCGCCAGTGCAATGAGCTCCGCTATTGCGGCATCGGTGTGTCCGGCTGCCATTCTTGCAGTTGCCTGCTCATAGCCCGTCCGATCGGAGGTGGCCGGGCTTTCCACTTCAGGATCGGCTGCAAGTTCGATGGCACTGTCTGCGAGTCGAATGATTGTTCGTGCCACGCTCTGAGCGCTGTCCGGATTCCGGTCGTGGTCCGCTGCTGCGGCCAGTCTGCGGTTGAGGGGACTGGCCGGGTCGATGAGCCACGTTGCGGTCCCCGGCGCTCGATGGGGTATGGGGCCGTGAACGGCCTGAAGGAATCCGAGGGCGCGCGATCCCTGTTCAAGTTTTGACCACGAGGTACCAATCAATTCGCGTATTCTTGCCTGTGCTTGATTCTGCCCGGGATGGATCCGGAAACTGCTGAGCGCTTGGGCAATGTAGGCCGCTTCTCCCTGCGACAGGAGGTTGTGCCAAGCGGCGATATCTCCAACGACGCGAATGTCGTCATGGCCATTGAAACTTGCATAGTGCGGCTGAATCCACTGGAGGTCTGCCTTGCGAAACATGACCGTGGTGGGTTCGCCGATGAAATTGGCCTGCAGCGCAATGACTGCGCCGGCAAGTGCGTCACCCTGGAAGATGCAGTCGGTGTCGCTCAGCATCTCGGTATGATGGTCTTCGGGCAGTGGGTTGCCTGCCGAATCGATTCGAGTCCTGCGCGAGAAGGCGAGCGTTACGGACGGGTCCAGGCGGAAGGCGTCGACCATGCGTTCAATGCAATTTGGCGCAAGTCTGTCGTCGTCACAGAGGAACTTGATGAAGGAGCCCTTGGCGCGTTCGATGCATTGCGCAAAGTTGGCCCGACCGCCAATGTTCTCCGGGTTGCTTATCCACTCCAGATTCACGCCCGGTGGTGTCCGCTCCGCGGCAATCTGGCGAAGATGATCTGCACCGCTGTCATCGCAGACCAATATGTGAAGGTTCGGGTAGGTCTGCGCGAATGCGCTATCGAGGCACTCCGCGAAGAACGCCGGTTTGAACGCGGGGATGGCCAAGGTCACCAGCGGGTTGGTACCGGGTGGAATGAGGCGGTCTCGCGCGTGCAGTACGAGATTCTCGCTGGCCTGCGGTGCGCTATCGAGTCCCGCATAGCGCGTATGTTCAAGCAGGGACTGGCGTTCGGCCATCTCGACGGGGGGCGTCAAGATCAGCTGGGCGCCGGGGCCAAGAACACGTCGAAAATTTCGCAACAAGGAGAGCGTCTCCGCAGCCGACTGCCCGCTCAGGTCGGCAGTGAAGCGTATTTCCGATACCGGAGGCAGCTGGAAGGGCGCTGGCGCGTGCGCGTGTGTCAATGGGGGTGATTCAGTGGCGATGGGCTCGGTCTTCTCGCGCGATGCAACATCAGACGATTCGCGGGTCCGGGAAAACAGAAAGGCGTGATTCTCGAAGTGCTCCAGTTGGTGCACCTGACCCCAGTTTCGCGAAAAGACGGGATGAAATCCGAGCGCCTCCAGGGTATTGATGAGATCGGTATCGGTGATGCCCCACTGCCAGATGTGATGCACATCCCTCCACGGCCGTCCGTGAACCGGGTGTGGTTCGTCGAGGCGGCGAAACAGCTGCGAATACGTCGGGTGTTTCGGGTCGTGTGGGACGTTGCGAAAGTACGCTTCTTCTCCGAGTTCCAGCAGCCTGACCGTTTTCTCGCCCGTATATTGCTGGTTGAAGATCAGGATGTGCGAGGCCTTCGCTGCGTACATTCGAAGGATTTCATCCCAATCCGGGCGAACCTGGTGCAGTAGCGTGTCGAAGAGGAATACGACGTCGAAGTCCGGCAAGCGTTTGAAGACTTCCGTATCACCGAAATTTCCCTGAATGAACTCGAGCCGCGGCTCATCTTTCAGCGCGTCGAGAAAGGTCTGGGTCGGGTGAGTGTCGACCATCGTGCCGCCAATGCAGCCTGTCTGGGCGAGGGCGTGGAATGCGTAGGCACCGTGCACTGCCCATAATCCCCCGAGGTCCACGAATCGCCACGGCCTACGGATATTTCGACCCACCTCTTCGATGAGTTCCAGCTTTCCCGGGTGGGGGGGGTTAACGATCTCATTGTTCTGCATGGTGAGTGTTTTCCATTCGCTGCTTGCACAGGTAGGCGCTGGTCTCATCCACCGAGCACCACATCAGGACGTCGAGAATCGACAGGTTCTCTTGAAAAGTGTAGGGGCCGCAGTCGTATGTGAGCTGATTCATGCGCGTGAAGGACAGGCGGATTTTCGCTGCCTGCCACTCATCTGTTCTGAAGAGCGCGCGACCGCCAGGGGGATTGAGGTATTCGCTCGCACCGAGTCCCGACGCGATGCGCAGTGCCCATTGTCCCGCATGTTCGACGTCGTCGAGTTCGAGACCCAGCGATGAGCAGCGCTCAGGGGCAAACGGAATGGCCAGCCTTTCTGCAACCACGGCCAGACTCGCCAGGCTCAGCGTGACGAGTGCGTCCGAGCGCGTTCGCGAGAACGTTTCCCGAACGATTTCTATCACGGCGCCATGATGGGGCGCACGCCCCCGATAGTGGTCGAGCTGCGCCACGAGTCTTCGCTCCGTTTCGCGCAAGTCGGAAACGACCATGTCCGCGAGTCGCGTGCCGTGCGGAGCCTTCCGGACCGGCATGACAAAGTATTGCCACCCTTCGGCCGGATGCAGGATCCGATTGCGGTTCATCCAGCTGTGTCGCTTGTACTGGGTGATATCGAACGCAATCCAGCGGTCCACCGACGCCATCAGCTCGAAATAGCCGATGTAGGGAAAGGGATAGGGTTGCATGATGCCGAGCCTCATCCCGGATCAGTCCCCTGAGCGCTCGCGCGCGAGCCGTTGATTGATGGTCGGCGCATTTCCGGTCGCGAATTCAATGACATCGCAGATTCCGTGCGCAATGCGCTCCGTGACACAGGGACCGAGCGGAATTTGCACGGTGTGCTCGCACAGCGCTTCGGTGACGGGGAGTGAAATAGGGCCTGCACTTTCAACATACGGCGACAGACGATGCACGCCGGGGTAAAAGTAGCGCCTTGCAAGGATATTCTCTCCGCGCAGCAACTCGACGAGAACGTCCCTTTCAATGGCGTCCGGATCGTTTGCCGTTTCGAGTACCGCGTACTGGAAATTGTGCGTGCCGTGGCCGCTGAAATCGCGGAGCCTGACGCCGCTCCAGTCTTGCGAGCGCGCGCGGTATATGTCGAAAATCGAACGGTTATGTTTGCAGTTCGAGTCATACTGGTCAAGCGAAAGCAGCGCCATTGCGGCTTGCGCTTCGCTCATCTTGCCGTTGATTCTGAGACCAACATTGGCAAATGTCTCGGCGTTGTGAAAGTTTCGTATCGTACGTGCTCTCTTGGCGAGTTCATCGTCGTTCGTGGTCAAGCATCCTCCTTCGGCGCCGCTGATGATTTTCGTGGCATGAAAGGAGAAGGCTTCCATCTTTCCCAGATTGCCGATCATTCGCTCCCTGTGCGAGCAGCCAAAGGCATGCGCGGCATCGAAAAAAAGTACAAGTCCGCTTTCGTCGCAAAGTGACTGGAGTTGATCCGGGTCGCACGGTTGGCCCCACAAGTGCACACCCAGAACCGCAGAGGTCCTGGGGCCGATGTGTGGGGCGACCGTTGCGGCCGACAAGGTGTGTGTGTGCGGATCCACGTCGGCGAAAACCGGCTCCAGTCCAGCCCAGGTCAGCGCCTGGACGGTTCCGGGGAAGGTAAAGGCGGGAACGATGACCTCACCCCGCAGCTCGAGCGCGCGGGCGGCAACCATGAGTGCAATGGTACAGTTCGTCATGCAAATTGCATGGCGTACGCCAAGCGTATCCGCAATCCTGGACTCGAGACGGGCAACGAGTGGTCCATGATTGGTGTAGTAGCCCCGTTCGAAAATCCCGGAAAACATGCGTTCAAAGTCCTCCCAGGGCGGGAGGTTCACCTGGCCCACCGGGAGTTCTTCTTCGAAAGCAGGTTTTCCCCCGAAAATGGCGAGCTGCTCGAGTGTTGTCTTGATCATCTTGAGGTCCCAGCCGCGGCCAATGCAGATGAAATGCTCTCTGCGTGGATGTACGCGAAATCGACGAGTGCAGCCAGCGTGTCGATGTCGTCACGGCTGAGGCTTTCTCCCGCCGGCATCTGCACGATTTGCCCGGACAAGGCTTCTGCAACTGGCAGAGGCGCGTGGCTGGGGTTGTCCTGCAAGTGAAGAGGCGGGGCGTAGTACGGTCTTGCGAGTGCGCCCTCTGCGCGCAGGATCGAGACCAGCGTGTCGCGCGCCAATGGCCAGTCGGGCGCGATTTGCAGAAGGGGGAATTCGTGGTTGGTCTTGTTCTCGGTGGCGTACGGTATCCACGAGATACCGGGAATATCCGCGAACGACTCGCGATAAGCCTCGATGCGACTCCGGTTCCGCTCGATCAGCGCAGGCAGATCGTCAAGTGCGGCAAGGGCGCTGGCGGCGTGAAGTTCATTGAGCTTCGCATTCATTCCGAGGGTGTCTATCGAGGACTCACCCGTGAAGCCGAAGTTGCGCTTGCGTCGCAGCAAGTCTGCAAGGTTCTCGTCGTGCGTGGTGATGTATCCGCCTTCAAAGCCGTTAAGCAGTTTTGTCGCGTGCAGACTGAACACCTCGGCTCGACCGAATCCCCCGATTGGTGTGCCGGCATAGGTTGCACCAAGCCCATGGACCGAATCGAACAGAAGGGTGATTCCCCTGGCGCGACAGAGCGCTTCGAGCTCGTCTATTGGGCAGGGGCTGTTGGCCTGGTGTACGCCGAGCAGCATGATCGTGTCCGCGGCCATCGCCGCGGAGGCCGTTTCGGCGGTCAGCGTGTGGGTATCGCGATCGACGTCACAGAAGAGGGGCTCTTGTCCGGCCCATCTTACGATGTGCGGCAGGCCTGCATACGTGAAGGTGGGGATCACGACACTGCCAGTGCGGCCTGCAGCAATCGACTGGATCAATGCGATGAGCGCCAGTCCTGCATTTGCGTACGCAATGCAACAGGGCACGCGGTGAAAATCGGCGAGACGACGCTCGAGTAGCTGCACCATCGGTCCATTGTTGGACAGTCGGCGCTCGGCAAAGCATTTCCTGGCCAGCGCAAAGAACCTTGCCTGATTCGGCTGGGCAAGCTGGCCGATCGACTTGACCTGGGAAAAGAGGGGCTTGCCGCCAAACAGGGCGAGATCGGAAAGTGCATTCTTACCGGTCATGAGCATGCTCGTCCGAGAGAAATGATGCGAGCCGGGTTCCGCGGAGTGCGCCGACGATCTCGGCACTGATGTCCGGATCAAGTTCGGATTTCCAGCGCGTTGAAACGCCGGGGTGTTTGAATACAGCGCGTGGATGATCCTTGTGCTCGGTGCGCGACTGAACAAGGAACGCTTCGGTCTGCGCGTGTACGTCCAGGCCGAGTGCGGGAAAAAGTCCTTTGATGCAGGCCGTCGGATCCTCGACGCAACGTTCGTATTCCAGAAGATGGAATCTGTCGGCGTATGTCGATTGAAGGTCTAGAAATAGATTGGCAACGCTTCTCCAGTCGTCGAACCCCCAGTACTCTCCCGGGGCGGTCTTCCTGCAGTGACCGCTTTTCCATTCGGTGCGAGGGTCGGCTCCGGACGGAAATTCGAGCGGATTGGTGAGCCATGAATGAATGGCTGCACGCGGGTCGCGCACGATCCCGACGACGTTGGCGGTCGGGACCAGTTCAAGGAGTCTGGGCAGCAGATGGTGAAAGCGCGTCGACTTGATGGTGAGTGTGGACGGTTGTGGATTTCTCTGCGCAAAGTTCGGTACCAGTGCTTCCTTGCGCAAGTACTCCTGATCCAGATAATCACTGTGGGTCGAGTAGGTCGCCTCGAGAAGACGATGCCATGCGTCGGCATCGCTGCGTTCATCGAGCGCGTTCTTGAAGTCGTACGAAAAGAGCGGGCACAGTTTGAATCTGACGTCAGGGTTGGAGGCGAAGATCTGCCCGATCCAGTTGGTGCCCGAGCGGGGCATGCCGGCTATCCAGATGACCCTGTTCATTGAGAAGCCCTTTCCATTGGCGACAGGAGCGCATCGAAACGGTAATGTGAGGCGTGAAATTCAGCGGGCATCATGCTGATTTCGCATTGCCATCCGGAGGCTTCTGCCATTTCCGAAAACGCCCGCGCGGAATACCAGACGCCGATTGGGCTCAATGGCGAGTCAAGGTCGACATTGTCGGCACGATCTGAATTGAAGAACAGCGCGGCGCGATCGCGGTCCGGAATATTGCCGATCATCACGCGCTGGAGCGTCGGCAGGTTTTCGCGCAAGGCTGAAAGCAGCGCGCCGGCACGTTCGCGGGAGAAATACTGGAGCGAGCCATAACAGACCGCCTTCGTAAAGCCAGCGTTTTCCGGCGTGCTCAGAAGGTAGCTGAGGGCTTCGGAAACGATGTAGCGGTCCCGCCCGTCGCCCGCGAATCGGGTGTTTGCAATCTCGATCAAGTGCGGTGACGCGTCGACGCCCACACCTTGCGTGCATTGACGAAACCACTGCGTGGAAAGCGCCCCGTTTCCACAGCACAGATCGAGGAGGGTGTCGGACTTGTCGAGTGCCAGTTGCGTCGACACCCGGTTGATGATCATGGCGATTTGCGCGTCGGGCAACGGTTTGCCATTTACCGTCCGCTTGACCTGCCCCCAGAGATCATCGTCGCTGCATGCGCGCGCGTGAGCATCGTAGCTGTTGTTTTCGGGCATGAACCTTGTCATCGCAATTCCCGTTCCGACACTATTGGTCACCGGGCTTGGTCATGAGTATCCAGGAGAGGATGAGACTCAGCTTCTCCACGCTCAGGACAACCGGCTGACACGGTTTGCTCGTATGGCGCTGCGTTTCCCCGGCAAAGAGGGTATCCCTGCCGAAGTATCGTGCTGCAACATGCCTGTTACCCTCCTCGTAACGTTCCTGCACCCATGTTCTTGTTTCGTGAGTGTGCAGTGGTGCGTCTTCCAGCAAGGATGTCGATGCCATGGACGACAGCGCAATCAGCTGCTTGTGAAAGCGTCGCTTCTCGATGGTGCCGATGGGCAGCTGGTTGATCGTGCGCTGAAACTCTAGCAGATCGCGGATGAGTCGTTGATTCGGGCGTTCCGCGGCATAGGTCAGGCTGCTGTCGTCCAGGCCGAGAATCCCGGCAAAGTCGCGTCTGACATCCAGCTCGGTCTGCGCTTCGTCCGGATATATCCGGATGATGAGGTGCTCTGGCGTGAAGGCGTCCGCCCAACGGGTAATGCGGGATTCATAATCCCACAGCGTGTCGTAATCGATGATGCTCTGCTCGAAGCTGCCGGAATATCCCTGTGCTTTGACGATCTGGTTGTACCAGGATTCAACCACGCGCTCCTGGGGTCGGACATACAGCACAACCACGGTGTCTGCCGCCCTGTGACCAAGGGTGGCGAGGGCGCCACGGACAGCGATCGGATCCGTCAGCCAATAGAAGTTCTCGCTGCTGAGAACAAGCTTTGCAGGTTCGGGGGCGAGCCGTGTTTCAGCCACAACGGCTTCGATGAGTTGATCGAGCGTGCGATCCTGCGGTGTGGCCCAGTCGGGGTAGCCGCCCGAAAGAAGCAGCGCCAGATCATGGTGTCCGAATCCACGTTCAATGGACGCGGGGTAGAGGAACCCATGTGCCGCAAGCGACGCCCGGTTGTCGACCAGAAATCGCTCGATTGCAGTCGACCCCGTCTTTGGCGCGCCGATGTGAAGCACGCAAGTTGCATTTTCAACGAGCGCGCGCTGGCGAATCGGATGGGCATCCTGTGCGGGTGGTTGAAGCGGTTCTTGAATGGTCACTCCAGCGTTTCCGAAAAGCACGACGGGCTAAGCGTCGGCCCTTCCGAGCGACTGTTGTTCAATTCAACCATCGCATTGGGCCAAGTGCGACTTTACTCGCGATTGGCCGGGTCTGATTCCTCAATCAAGGCCGTAATTCATGGTCATTTCTGCCCGGAAGGGGGGGTAAGCCTCAACGGAGGGCTATACCCACCTACGACCATGAGCGGAACTGGCCGTTCTCGTTCTTGTGGCAGTAAACGCTTCCGGAAGGTTGGCCGGGAACGGGAGACCTGGTCGTTCAGCCCTCGGCCCTGAACGGCTTTCCCAGCGACATCGGCGAATTGAGCCGGATGGTATTCACGTTGCGCGAGATCACCACCAGCACGATGATCGTGGCCCAGTAGGGCAGCGACGACAGGAACTGCGCGGGGAAATCGATCTGCATGCCCGAGCCCTGAATGAAGAGCTGGGTGATCATGACGCCGCCGAAGAGGTAGGCGCCGACCAGCACCCGCAGCGGACGCCAGGTGGCGAACACGACCAGAGCGAGGGCGATCCAGCCGCGGCCGGCGACCATGCCTTCGACCCACATCGGGGTGTAGAACACCGACAGGAAGGCGCCGCCGATGCCGGCCATGGCGCCGCCGAACAGCACTGCAAGGTAGCGGATGAGGATGACCGGATGGCCGATGGCGTGGGCCGAGGCGGGCGATTCGCCCACCGCACGCAGGATCAGGCCGGCGCGGCTGCGGTAGAGGAACCACACCACCGCCCAGAACATCGCCCACGAGAGATAGACCAGGGCCTGCTGGTTATAGAGCGCCTCGCCGATCAGTGGCAGGTCGGCAATGAAGGGGATGCGGATCGGCGGTACGGCGGGCAAGGCGATGGATTCGAAGGGCTTGCCGATGAAGGCCGACAGACCGACGCCGAAGATGGCCAGCGCCAGTCCGGAGGCCACCTGGTTGGCCTGCAGGGTCAGCGTGAGTAGGCCGAAGATCAGCGATACGGCCATGCCCGCGCCCATGCCGGCGAGCACGCCCAGCCAAGGGTTGCCGCTGTGGTGGGTGACGGCGAAGGCGGCCACTGCGCCCATGGCCATCATGCCTTCGGCGCCAAGGTTGAGCACCCCGGCCTTTTCATTGACCAGCAGCCCGAGCGACACGATGATCAGCGGGGTGCCGGCCACGACGGTGGCAAACAGCATCGAAGTGAAGAGCGAAGCGTCCATGATCGGCCCTCAGGCGGTGACGCGGCCGAATCTCAGCCGATAGTGGATGAAGACGTCGGAGCCCAGCAGGAAGAACAGCAGCAGGCCCTGGAACACGAGCGAGATGGAGCTGGGCAGGTTCATGTATTGCTGTACTTGCTCACCGCCGATGTAGAGCAGCGCCATCAGCAGGCTGGCGAGCAGGATGCCGAAGGGGTTGAGGCGGCCGACGAAGGCCACGATGATGGCGGCAAAACCATAACCCAGACTGACCTTGTCGGTGAGCTGCCCCATGGGACCGGCCACTTCGCTCATGCCGGCGATGCCCGCTGCGGCGCCGCCGGTGAGCAGGCCGATCCAGATCATCCGGTTGGCCGAGAAGCCGGCATAACGCGCGGCCTCGGCCGCTTCGCCCGCCACCCGCATCTTGAAACCGGTGTAGCTGCGGTTCATGAAGGCATAGCCGGCCACGAGCGCAGCCAGTGCCATCAGGAAGCCTGCGTGCAGACGTGTGCCCTCGATCAGGATCGGCAGCAGGGCGTGGTCCGCAAACATGGCTGTCTGCGGAAAGTTGAACCCGTCGGGGTCTTTCCACGGGCCGAACACGAGCCACGACACGAACAGCTGCGCCACGTAGACCAGCATCAGCGACACCAGAATCTCGTTGGCGTTGAACTTCGTCTTCAGCAGGGCGGGGACGGCGGCCCAGGCCGCGCCTGCGGCCGCACCTGCGAGCACCATTGCGGGCAGCACGAGGCTGCTGTCGGACTCCTGAAAGTACAGCGCCACGCCGGTGGCGCCGACGGTGCCGAGCATGAACTGGCCTTCGGCGCCGATGTTCCACACGTTGGCGCGAAAGCCCACGGCAAGGCCGATGGCGCACAACATCAGCGGCGTGGCCTTGAGCAGCAGTTCGGACACACCATAGAGGTCCTTGACCGGGCTGACGAGGAACAGGCGCAAGCCTTCGACCGGGTCCTTGCCGAGGGCGGAGAACACGGCGATGCCGGCCACCAGCGTGAGCAGGGTTGCCAGCACCGGCGACAGGTAACTCATCAGGCGCGAGGCCTCCGCGCGGGGTTCAAGCCTGAGCATGGGCAAGCTCCCCGGTCTGTTCGGACTGTTGCGCAGCAAGGTCGGAACCCGGCCACAGGCCGCTCATCCACACGCCGATGTCTTCCACGGAGGTTTCCGCCGTGGGGCGGACCGGTGACAGCCGGCCTTTGGCGATAACCGCGATGCGGTCGCAGATCTCGAACAATTCGTCCAGCTCCTCGGAGATGACCAGTACCGCACAGCCGCGGTTGCGCAGGTCGATGATCGATTGGCGGATGAAGGCGGCGGCGCCGACATCGACGCCCCAGGTCGGTTGGGCGCAAACCAGCAGTTTGGGGGCCTGCAGGATCTCGCGACCCATGATGAATTTCTGCAGGTTGCCGCCGGACAGCGATTTTGCCGGCGAGGGCGGACCACCGCACTTGACGCTGAAAGACTGGATGCAGTTCTGCGCGAAGTCGCGTGCGCGGCTGAAGGCCAGAAACCCGCCGCTGACGAAGTGCTGCGATTTTGCTGCCGTCAGAATGGCGTTGTCGGCCAACGACATGGTGGGCACTGCGCCGCGGCCGAGGCGCTCCTCGGGAACGAAGCACATGCCGAGCTTGCGCCGCTGGCCCGGGTTCATGCGACCGGCCTCGGTACCGAGGATCTGTACCGGGAATTTCTCCGCGAGGGGCTCTTCGCCCGAAATCGCGCGCAGCAGTTCCTGCTGTCCATTGCCCGACACGCCGGCGATGCCGACGATTTCCCCCGCGCGAACGTCGAGATGAATATCGCGCAGGTCGGTGGCAAAGGGGTCGGGCGTGGCATGCGACAGGCCCGCCAGGCGCAGGCGCACTTCGTCACTGGCATGGCTGGCGCCGTGTTCGCACACCGGCAGGTCCTTGCCGATCATCAGCCGTGCCATCGATTCCGGCGTTTCCTCGCCCGGGCGGCAGTGACCGGTGACACGGCCGCCGCGCAGTACCGTGGCGCTGTGGCACAGCTCCTTGATCTCGTCGAGCTTGTGGCTGATGTAGAGGATGGAACAGCCCTCGGCGGCGAGCTGGCGCAGGGTCTCGAACAACTTGCGCACGGCCTGCGGCGTCAGCACCGAGGTGGGTTCGTCCATGATGAGCAAACGCGGGTTCTGCAGCAGGCAGCGCACGATTTCCACCCGCTGGCGTTCGCCTACCGACAGTGCATGCACATGGCGGCGCGGATCGACCGGCAGGCCGTAGCGCTTCGAGACCTCCTCGATGCGCTGCGCCAGTTCGCCAAGGTCGGGTTTGCCGGGCAAGGCAAGGGCGACGTTCTCGACCACAGTCAGGGTCTCGAACAGCGAGAAGTGCTGGAACACCATGCCGATGCCCAGTTCGCGCGCATGGGCGGGGCTCTCGACGGTGACCGTCTTGCCTTCCCACTGCATCTCGCCGGCGCTGGGGCGGGTGACGCCGTAGATGATCTTCATCAGCGTCGACTTGCCCGCGCCGTTCTCGCCGAGCACGGCATGGATCTCGCCCGGCGCCACTTCGAGGTTGACGTTGTCGTTGGCGACGACGGTGGGGTACACCTTGCGGATGTTGCTCAATACGAGGCGCGGCGCAGTCTGTGCGGGTGTCGGAGTCGGCTGGGTCATGGTGTCGAGCATGCGGGGGCGGCGTGATGATCCCTTGCGGGCTGGATTGTCGGGGCGGGGGAGCGAAGGCTCATGAGCTGCGCGGCGATGGCGATGGCGATGACTTCGGGCTCCTTGCCGACCACGGCCGGTTCGCCGACAGGGCTGACAATGCTTGCCAGTTGCGCCTCGCCGTAGCCGCGCGCGCGCAGTCGTTGCTCGAAGCTCGCACGCTTGGAGGCGGAGCCGATCAGACCGAGAAACCTGAAGTCGCCACGGTCGAGCCAGGCGCGGACCAGCTCCAGGTCGAGGGCATGGCTGTGGGTGGTGATGATGACGGCGGAGCGAGGCGGCTGGCTGCCAACCTCGGCTTCGGGGATGTCGGTGATCACGGGGCACACATTGTCCGGCGTCCAGGCCAGGAACTCGGATTCGCGCGGATCGATCCAGGTGACGCGGATGGGCAGACGCGACAGCACCTCGATCAGCGCGCGGCCGACGTGGCCGGCACCGAACAGGGCCAGGTGCAGTTCGGGAGGGCGCACGAGTTCGACGACGTGGCGCGTGCCCGTGACCGGCTCGGTGCAGATGGTCGCGGCGTCGGCCGGAAGTGCGCCGAATGCGGCAGCGCAAGCTTCAATTCCGGCGTCGCCGTGTCGGGCGAGCCTGTCGTCCAGGCGCGCCACCTGTACCTCGCCGGTGTCGAGGGCGAGTGTCCTGAGCCAGGCAAGCTGCCTTCGTTCCAGTATGCGTGCGGCATCCACCCAATCGCGGCTGGCTGCACCGACGAGGTCAAAGGCGAGATGTACGACGCCACCGCAACATTGGCCCACGCTGGCGCCGAGGGGAAAGCGTTCGATGCGGGCCGGCGCGGGCAGGCCGGCGGCGGCATCGACAATCATGCCGCGCGCGATCTCGATCGCACGCAGCTCGAGATGTCCACCGCCGATGGTGCCAAAGCTCGAGCGCAAGCCGACCAGCATGCGCGCGCCCGTGGCCCGTGGGGCGGACCCGTGCACGGCGGCGACGCCGATCCACACCAGGCGCTCGCCGGCATCCAGGGCCGTGGCGAGGTGCTCGAGCAGGTGCGCGGTGTTCATGCGCTGCGCGCCCGCTGGCGGGCGTCATCTATGCTGCGCAGGATCTCTTCGGCGGTCGCGGGTGCGTTGAGCAGCGGGGTCACCCGATAATCCGCAGCCGCGGCAACGGCATCCTTGATCGCGTGCCAGACCGACAGCGCGAGCATGAAGGGTGGCTCGCCCACCGCCTTGGAGCGGAAGATCGCATCTTCAGCGTTGATTGCGCGCGCCCACAGGCGAACGTTGAAGACCAGGGGCACGTCTGACACTGCTGGGATCTTGTAGGTGGA
The DNA here is from genome assembly GCF_018122735.1 of Azoarcus sp. L1K30. Classification (GTDB taxonomy): domain Bacteria; phylum Pseudomonadota; class Gammaproteobacteria; order Burkholderiales; family Rhodocyclaceae; genus Parazoarcus. The sequence goes on from NZ_JAGRRD010000001.1 coordinate 84,408, forward strand.
GGGGGCGTGGGTACGCAGTCGTCCGGCAGCGTCCCAGTGCAGTTCCTCCATCGTCAGCCAGCCCATGCCCTGAATGAAACCGCCTTCGACCTGGCCGAGATCGATGGCCGGATTCAAGGACTGGCCGGCGTCGTGAAGGATGTCGGTGCGCAGCACTTTCGATTCACCGGTGAGGGTGTCGATGGCCACTTCACTGCAGGCCACGCCGTAGGCGTAGTAATAGAAGGGCCGCCCCGACAGCGTGCTGCGGTCGTAGGCGATCTTCGGGGTGCGGTAGTAGCCCGTGGCCGACAGCGAGATACGGGCCATCCACGCGGCATGTACGAGTTCGGCGAAACTGACGACCGTGGCGCCGGCGTGGACGCGGTTGGCGCGGAACTCGACCTGGTCCTCGCGCACGGCGTACCTGGACGCGGCGAATTCGGTCAGCCGTGCCTTGATCTTGCGTGCGGCATCCTGAGCGGCCTTGCCGTTGAGATCGGCCCCGCTCGAGGCGGCCGTGGCCGAGGCATTGGGCACGCGGGCGGTATCGGAGGCGGTGACGCGGATGCGATCGACGTCGATCTGCAGTTCGCGTGCCACCACCTGGGCGACCTTGGTGAACAGGCCCTGGCCCATTTCGGTGCCGCCGTGATTGAGCAGTACCGTGCCGTCGGTATAGACATTGAGCAGCGCGCCCGCCTGATTGAGGTGGGTGGCGGTGAAGGAGATGCCGAACTTGACCGGGGTGAGGGCGATGCCGCGGCGAATCACCGGACTGCTTGCGTTCCACTGGCGGATCGCCTCGCGACGGGCACGATAGTCGCAATCGGCTTCGAGTTCGGCGCTCATCTCGTGAATGACATTGTCCTCGATGGTCTGGCCGTAGTGGGTGGTGTTGCGTTCGCTGACGCCGTAGTAGTTGAGCTTGCGAACATCGAGCGGGTCGCGCCCGAGCGTGCGCGCGATGACGTCGACGACCTCCTCGATGCCGAACATGCCCTGCGGTCCGCCGAACCCCCGGAACGCAGTGTTGGACACCGTATGCGTCTTGCACCGATGGGAGTCAATGGCCACCGCGGGCAGGTGGTAAGCGTTGTCGGCATGGAACATCGCGCGATCGGCAATGGCGCCGGTCAGGTCGGCCGAATACCCGGCGCGGGTCGACTGGGTGAAGCGTACGCCGAGGATGCGGCCGTCGGCGTCGAAACCCGCCCGCCAGTCGATGCGGAAGTCGTGGCGCTTGCCGGTGAGCACCATGTCGTCGTCACGATCCAGCCGCAGCTTTACCGGTCTGCCGGTACGCAGCGCACCGATGGCGGCAATGGCCGCGATCTGCCCGGGCTGGCTCTCCTTGCCGCCGAAGCCGCCGCCCATGCGTCGGCATTCGACGGTGACATCCTTGGCCTCGATGCCAAGGGCGTGGGCGACCTGCAACTGGATTTCGCCCGGATGCTGGCTGGAGGAGTGAAGTTTGAAGGTGTTGTCTTCCTGCGGGATGGCGTAGGCGATGTGGGTTTCGAGGTAGAAGTGATCCTGCCCGCCGTGGCGTACCGTGCCTTCGAGCTGGTGCGGGGCGGCCGCGATCGCGGCATCGACATCGCCGTGTCGCAGGCTGATATCGGGCAGCACGCGGGTGCCGGCCTCGAGGGCTTCATCGATGCCGAGCACGGTGGGCAGGCGGTCGTACTCGACGATTGCGAGCCGTGCTGCGGCGCGTGCAGCGCGCATGTCTTCGGCAAGTACCGCGAACAGCGCCTGACCATGGAATTGCACCTCGCCGGTGGCGAAGATCGGGTCGTCATGGATGACGGGACCGAAATCGTTACGGCCCGGAATGTCGTCTGCCGTGAGCACACGAATGACCCCGGGTGCTGCACGTACCGCGGACAGGTCCAGCTTCACAATGCTGGCGTGGGCTTCGGACGACAGCCCGATAGCGCCGTGGAGCGTGCCGCGCAGTTCGGGCAGGTCGTCAATATAGGTGGCGCTGCCGGTGACGTGCAGGACCGCGGATTCGTGCGGCAGCGCACTGCCGGCACCGCCGCGGGGTTCAAGTTCAGGGCCGGTCATGGTCGGCCTCCATGCTGTCGATGCGGGTGGCGGCGCCAGCCAGCTCGAGTTGCAGCCGGGTCAGCAGGTTTCTGGCAACCTCCATCCGGTAGGTGGCAGACGCGCGCATGTCGGACAGGGGTTGAAAATCCTGCGCCAGCGCTGCACGGGCATCGTTCAGGGCTGCGGCGTCGAACGGGCGGCCGGTCAGCGCGGCCTCCGCATGGCTCGCCCGTTTCGGGGTCGCCGCCATGCCGCCGAACGCCAGTCGGGCCTCACGCACGGTGCCGTGCTCGAGTTGCAGGCAAAAACCGGCGAACACGGCCGAGATGTCCTGATCCTGACGCTTGGAGATCTTCCATGCCCGGACCAGTTGGCGGTCGCGCGCCTGGCCGGGGAGGGGAATCCGCACCGAATGGACGAATTCGCCAGGCGCGAGCGCCTTCTTCTGATAGCCCAGATAGAGCGCCTCGAGGGCGAGCGTGCGACGCTGACGGCCACCGCGCAGCACCACTTCGGCGCCTACGGCGATGAGTGCCGGCATCGAGTCGCCGATCGGACTGCCGTTGGCGATGTTGCCGCACAGGGTGCCGGCATTTCGGATCGGGCGCGAGGCAAAGCGGCGCCAGAGCTCGCTGAATTCCGGGTAGTGCTGCAGGATGGCCCGGAATGCGTCTTCGAGGGTGACGGCGGCTGCAATCTCGAGCCAGCCGTCGGTTTCGGAGATGCGATCGAGCTCGCGCACGCGCCCCAGATAGATGAGGTGGGGCAGGGTGCGAAACTGCTTGGTGACCCACAGTCCGACGTCGGTGCTGCCGGCAAGAATGGTCGCCCCGGGATGGGCGGCGACACAGTCGGCGAACGCGTCGACGCTGCGCGGTGCCGTGAAGCGTCCGCCAGCGTGAACGATGTCGAGCGTGCGGTCGTCGGCGTCGAGCGCACTCAGGCGCTCGAACAGGGCCTGCGCGGCGGCATCGCCGGGCAGCCATTGTGGCGCAGGCAGGCTGCCCGACGGCACCGGCAAGCGGTACATTTCGTGCGCGGCCGACTTGATCGGGCGATAGCCGGTGCAGCGGCACAGGTTGCCGGACAGCGCATCGGTCACCGCGCCGTCGTCCGGTGCGGCCTCGGTCTGGTACAGCCCGAACAGCGACATGACGAACCCCGGGGTACAGAAACCGCACTGCGAGCCATGACACGACACCATGGCGGCCTGCGCCGGGTGCAGGCGGCCATCGGCCGCGCGCAGACTCTCCACGGTGAACAATGCCTTGCCGTGCAGAGTGGGGAGAAACTGGATGCAGGCGTTGACGCTGCGCCAGTTCAGCTGTCCGTCGCGCACCTCGGCCAGCACCACCGTGCATGCGCCGCAGTCACCCTCGGCACAGCCCTCCTTGGTGCCGCAGCGGCCCGCGTCTTCGCGGAGCCAGTTGAGCAGTGTCGTCGTCGGACTGACATTGGTCAGCCGAACATCGCGACCGTCGAGCAGGAAATGAAGTTCTGCGGTTGTCATGGCCTGAATTTAGCATCGACTGCAACATCGTGACGATGCCGTTGTTTATATAAAGTATTGAAATTGATGGGGTTTGCGAGCCACTTTGGTGCGGTGAAGCAATTCCTGCCCCAAATTGGCGCGAATCGCCCGTCAGCCGACGTCGAGCAGCCGGCTTTGCCGCGGCAAATGGCGGGTGAGAAAGTCCATCTGATCAGCGAGAATATTGCGATTGCACAAGATCAGGTATTCGGCCTTGTTCGGGACGTAGGGTGCATAGAGGAGGGCCATGCGTGCCTGCTCTGGCGTGCGTCCGCTCTTGCGCTGGTTGCAGGGACGGCATGCGGTGACGACATTCATCCAGATGTCGCGCCCGCCGCGAGAAACCGGCATCACGTGGTCGCGGGTGAGCTGGCTGCCGGGAAGGCGATGGCCGCAGTAGGCACACAAGTGGCGGTCGCGGCGGAACAGCTCCCGGTTGTTGAGCGGCGGCACCTTGGTCAGCGCGCCCGGGCGCTGTGCCCGGCCCTTGATCGCAATGATGCTGTGCGTAGTGATCTGCGAGCGTTCTCCGGTGATCCGCGATGTGCCGCCGAGAAAGCGGAAGGAATGCTCGCCGATGCTCCAGGCCACCAGGTCGCGTGCATGATAGTGACACGCGGCCTGCCACGAGATCCAGCGATAGGGCGCGCCGTTGACGTCGAGCGAAAGGATCCACGGATGCTGGCCTTCGTCCTGCATGGCCAATCCGTCCGGTCCCAGCAGCGTCATCCCGTGTTCGAGCAGCACGCGCATCCTCCGTCACCCAGATCAGGCGCACCGCGACGCGGCGCACCACGTGAGTGAATGAAAACAGACAACCGTGCGCAGCGCAAGCAGCACCGCCGGATCACGGGTGTTGCGGGGAATCAGGGCTTTGCGGGAGGGCCGATGCTGCTACGGTGAAACGACCACGACCGGGTGCGGCGATCGTCGAAGAAGTGGCGCAAGGTGAGGGCGATGGTGCGGAACGCGATCTCGTCCCAAGGGATCTCCGTTTCGTCGAACAGCGCCACTTCAAGCGATTCCACGCCCGGACGGAAGTCGAGGTCCAGAAGCCGCGCGCGGTAGACGATATGAACCTGGCTGATATGGGGGACATCGATCAGGGTGTACATCTCGCCAAGTTCGATGCGCGCGCAGGCTTCCTCGAGGGTTTCGCGCGCGGCGGCCTGGGCCGTGGTCTCGTTGTTCTCCATGAAGCCCGCTGGCAGGGTCCATTTGCCGTAGCAAGGCTCGATGGCGCGCTTGCACAGCAATATCCGTTCGCCCCACTCGGGCAGGGCGCCAACCACCAGCTTGGGGTTCTGGTAATGGATCGTGCCGCAACTGTCGCAGACGTGGCGCGGCAAGGCATCTCCCGGTGGTATCCGGAACTCGACCGGTGCGCCGCAATCGGAACAGAACTTCATGATGGAGACTTCCTGAGCAGAGTCCCGGATTCTAACAGCCCGCCACGTTCCGGCCGGACACTGATGGCGTCGCCGCGGCAACGGCGCGGCGGCGTCGATCTTCGCGTTCTTGACACATTGACCAGATGCGGCGATTACCGGTTATGCTTTGAGGTACATAGGATCGACCTGCACGCGTAACCATGCCCCCTCCGATTGACTTTAATCGTTTTGCGCAGCTGAAGGCGACCGGCGATTTGCCGTCGCCACGAGGCGTTGCACTTGCCATCATCCGGATGACGCAGGACGAAGAGGTGTCGGCGTCCGAACTCGCGAGAGTGATCAAGGGCGATCCTGCGTTCGTCGGGCGTATCGTCAAGGCGGCCAACGGCCTGGTCGGCCTGCAGCGACGTGCTGTGGTCTCGGTGCAAGAAGCGCTGATGGTGCTGGGTATGCCGGCGGTACGGACGATGGCACTGGGGTTTTCCTTGCTGTCGAGCTATCGCAAGGGAAGCTGCGCCGGATTCGACTACACCCGCTTCTGGTCGTCATCGCTGGTGATGGCCTTGTCGATGCAGGCGCTCGTCCTGCGATTGCGTATCGTCGCGGCTGACGAGGCGTTTTCGGTGGGCTTGCTGGCGCGCGTTGGCGAGCTTGCCATGGCCACCGTCTATCCGGTCGAGTTCGGTCGTCTGCTGCAGGAAACTCAGCTCGACCCGTCGCGCCGGCTGCTCGATCTCGAGCAGGAGACGCTGGCAATGACGCATCGCGAGCTGGGTGCGGCGATGCTTGCCGATTGGGGGTTGCCTGCCGTGTTCACAGAGCCGGTGCGCTTCTTCGAGCAGACAGATCGTGCCGCATTCGCACCCGAGAGCCGCGAAGCGACGATCATGCAATGTCTGGTGCTGGCGCGCGCGGTGGCAGAAATCTGTCTGGCGGGGGAGCAAGAGCAGCCGGCGCTGATGGCGATGGTGCTCAAGCTTGCTCAGCATTTGGGTTACAGCCGGGATGAATTTGTCGAGGTCTGCGTAGACGTCGGGCGTCAATGGATCGAATGGGGCAAGCTGCTTCAACTCGACACGGTCAGGCTGCCACCGTTCTCAATGCTGGGGGCGGATGCGGCCGCGCAGGGGGAGCATGCAGCCGATGTGCCGATGAATTCCGAGGTTGGTGACCTTGCCCCCTCCGCGGTGCAGGCCGCTGCAGGCATGCGCGTGCTGATCGTGGTGGATGACGCGCAGAGTCGTGAGCATCTGAGGGAAGCGCTCGCCGGCGACGCGTTTCGGTTGTTCGAGATCGGCGCCGGGCAGCAGGTGCTCGAGACCACCATCGAATTGCAGCCGCACATGATGGTGCTCGACTGCGCAGTGTTCGGTGCGGAGAGCGACAAGCTGATTCGTGCGGTGCGGGCCACTCGGATCGGCCGCCGCATGTATATCCTGCTGTTGGCACCGGTCGAGGGCGACGAGCCCCTCGTCGCCGCACTCGAGTCGGGTGCCGATGATTTTGTCCTCAAACCTTTTCGTTCCAGGGTGCTGGCGGCCCGACTGCGGGCCGGGCAACGGGTGGTGCGCTTGCAGCAGGAACTGGAGCGAGACCGTGAGGAGGTTCGGCACTTTGCCGCCGAACTGGCGATTTCAAACCGGCGGCTGCAGGAGGTTGCCCTGACCGATGCGCTGACCGGCTACCCCAATCGGCGCTACGCCATTGACCGCATTCAGCAGGAATGGGTTGCGTCCACCCGCAACCGTCGTCCTTTGTCGTGCATGATCATCGACCTCGACGACTTCAAGCTCATTAACGACACTCATGGTCACGATGTGGGCGACATGGTGCTGCGGCAGGCTGCCGACGCCTTGCGCGACGCCTTGCGGGGGCAGGATGTCATTTGCCGCACCGGCGGGGATGAATTCCTGGTGATCTGCCCCGAGACAGCGATCGATGCCGCGATGGTGTGCGCTGAACGCCTGCGCGAGGCAGTCGATGAACTCGTGATCGACACCGGGGGGCCTTCTATCGATCTGACGGTGAGCATCGGCGTCGCGGTGCGCGATGAAGGCATGGCCGATATCGACGCCCTGATCAAGCAGGCGGACAGGAGTGCCTACCTCGCCAAGGGGCGGGGGCGCAATCGTGTCGCGGCGGTCCAGAGGGTGGTTTCACCGACCTGAAGTGCATCGCATTGCGCCGGGAGGTGGTCTGGTTGTTGCGGAATTGCAACGGTATTGCCCCCCCCGATGAAAGGGGAAAGCTTGCGATTGTTCAGAAATTACTTTAACTTCAAAGCCGCTTGTCCCTGAAAGGGAGTCATTTTTCGTGAAACGCCCCGATTATCAGGCCGAAATACATGAGCTCAATCTCGCTTACCTGATGCTGGCGCAGCAGATGTTGCGCAGCGACCGGGAGACGGCGATGTTCAGGCTGGGTATCGGCGCGGCTTTTGCCGACATGCTTCAGGGGCTTTCCGCTGCGAAACTTGTGCGCATGGCCAACAACCAGATGCTGATTCCGCAGTTTCGTTTCAATGACGAGCAGCTTGGCCGCCTGATGGCGGGCGAAGGTCGGGATCCGGCAACATCCAGTTTGCACGCGGCAATCATCGCTGCGGGCAAGGCCGCGGAAGAAGCAGCCTGAGGAGATGAGAGAAAATGAAGAACAAGAGAATCATCGATGAGGCGGAAGACATCCGCCGCGCTGTCGAAATGGTGCAGCTCGGCGCGCGCATGCAGATGCTTGAGGTCGAGACGAAACTCAGCCGCGAGAAATTGCTGAAGATCTACAAGGAAGTGCGGGGAGCATCGCCACCGAAGGGCATGCTGCCATTTTCGACCGACTGGTTCATGACTTGGCAGCCGAACGTGCATTCGTCGCTGTTCATGGGCTACCACCGCTTCTTCGTGCAGCAGGCCGGCATGAGTGGTCTGGATGCGATTCTGAAGTCCTATCATCTCTATCTCGACCAGATCGAGAGTGACCAGATGGAACCGGTGTTGAGCATTACCCGGGCGTGGACGCTGGTGCGCTTCTTCGACGCGGACCTGCTGCAGTTCGCCGCGTGTACCTGCTGTGGCGGACGCTATGTCGCCCATGCCTATGATCCTTCGCATGCCTACGTGTGCGGTTTGTGCAACATGCCCTCGCGTGCGGGCAAGACCAAGCGTGCGGCGGTACGCAAGACCAAGGTAAGGGACGTCGTCGGCGCCTGATCGACACAATCCCGACCAAGAGGGCTGCCTGGGACTCAGGCAGCCTTTTTTTCGTGCTGCGAATTCAAGTTTTCGCGCGTCCGGACGTTACAATTTTGCAAGTCCGAACGAACAACCGCCCTTTGCCTGGAGTGAGCAGTGTTTCTCATCATTGGCTACGTCATCATTCTCGCTGCGTCGGTGGGTACCTACGCGGTGCACGGCAGCCTGCTTGCGTTGTGGGTTCCGCTCGAGTACATGGCCATTTTCGGCCTGATGATCGGTGGTTTCGTGGCGGGGAACGGGCCCAAGGCGCTCAAGGCGACACTCGGTTCACTCAGCCTGGCGGTCAAGGGGTCGAAATACAATCGTGCGCTCTACGTTGATCTGCTGGCCATGATGTTCGAGATCCTTGCCAAGGTGCGCAAGGAAGGTCTGATGTCGATCGAGAACGACATTGAGAATCCGGACTCGAGTCCGATCTTCTCCAAATACCCGAGCGTGACTTCCGACCATCATGTGGTCGAGTTCCTGTGTGATTACCTGCGCATGATGGTAGGCGGCAACCTCAATGCGTTCGAGATCGAGAACCTGATGGACATGGAGATCGAAACCCACCACCAGGAGGCGCACCAGGCGCCGCACATCGTGTCGAAGGTCGCCGATTCGGTGCCGGCTTTCGGTATCGTGGTTGCGGTGATGGGCGTGGTGAACGTGATGGGCTCGGTCGGAGAGCCCCCTGCCGTGTTGGGCAAGATGATCGGCGGCGCGCTCGTGGGCACCTTTCTCGGTATTCTGGTGTCCTACGGTTTCGTGGCGCCGATCGCGAGCCAGCTCGAACAGAAGGTCGAGGAAGGCGGAAAGATCTATCAGGTCATGAAGGTCGTGCTGCTGTCGAGCATGAACGGCTATGCGCCCCAGGTTGCGGTGGAGTTCGGACGCAAGGTGCTGTACTCGACCGATCGCCCGACCTTCCTGGAACTCGAAGAAGAAATCAAGAGTCGCAAGGGCTGATGCGGGGCATGCACGGAATGCGCAGCGAGTCGTTGATTCATGTCCGGATTGCCGCGCTGGTGGGGGTTGAGTCGTGAGCGACGAGAGTCAGCAGCCAATCATCGTCAAGCGCATCAAGAAGGGCGGCGGTGGCGCGCATGGTGGCGCCTGGAAGATTGCCTACGCCGACTTCGTGACGGCGATGATGGCCTTCTTTTTGCTGATGTGGCTGCTGGGCTCGACCGCGCAAGGCGATCTCGAGGGCATCGCGGACCATTTCCAGAATCCGCTCAAGCTGGCGATGGCCGGGGGTGAGGGGTCGGGCGACAGTTCCAGCATTATCAAGGGCGGGGGCGAAGACCTGTCGCGCAAGGTCGGGCAGGTCAAGCGTGGCGATACCCCGAGCACCCGGGCGATCAACGTCGATGCTGCGAATTCCCATATTCCGGCACCTGACGGTGACCGCGATGGCGAAGAGCTTGCTCTGCGCCAGGAACGCTCGCGGCTGTTGGATCTCAAGGGACGGATCGAGGCCATCATAGAGGCGAACCCGGAGCTGCGTCCGTTCAAGAATCAGATCCTCATGGATATCACCAGTGAAGGGCTGCGAATACAGATCGTCGATGAGCAGAACCGGCCGATGTTCACCTCGGCCAGTGCCGAGCTGCAGCCATACACCCGCGACCTGCTGCGCTCGATCGGGCGCGCGCTCAACGATGTGGAGAATCGCATCAGTCTCTCCGGCCATACCGACGCCTCGCGCTATGCGGGTGGGGATCGAGGCTTTTCCAACTGGGAGTTGTCAAGCAATCGGGCCAATGCCTCGCGGCGCGAGTTGGTTGCCGGCGGGCTGGCGGTGGCGAAGGTGGTGCGCGTGGTCGGGCTGGCCGATACTATTCCGCTCAATGCCAGCGACCCGCTCGATCCCATCAATCGTCGTATCAGTATCATCGTGCTCAACAAGCGCACCGAGGAGAGTATCCGCGGTGAGGGGGGGAATCTCGATGTCAATGCGAGCACACCGCTGGATGTGCCTGCCCTCTCTCGTGGCATTTCGGCAGGGGAGGCGCCGCGAAGCATCGTGCCGCAGATTGCGCCTTCATTGCGACGGTGATGCGATGCAGACGAGTGTGCCGGGGCGTTGGACTGTGAGCGGGGCATTGGGGCGAAAATGACCGACTCCAAGCTCCCGCGTCGCACATTTTCCGCCGCCGGCACGACTGCCCAGGCGCAGGTTCGTCAATTGTCGGCAACCGTTGCCGCCACGCCTTTTGCCCTGTCCGGCCGCGCCGAGCAGCGTGAGTTCGAAATGAGCGCGACGGACTTTGATCGTATCCGCGCGCTGATTTCCCGGTTCGCGGGGATCGTCCTTTCGCCGGCGAAACAGGACATGGTCTACAACCGGCTCGCCGGGCGTTTGAGGCAGGTCGGTGACCGTAATTTCTCACAGTATCTCGATCGCCTGGAACGGGACCGCAACGAGCAGGAGCGCTTCGTCAATGCACTGACGACGAACCTCACGTCGTTCTTTCGTGAAGCCCATCATTTCGAAATCCTGGCGGACCAGTTTCGCAATATCAGGGAGGTCCGGACCATACGCGTCTGGTGCTGTGCGGCGTCGACGGGCGAAGAGCCCTATTCGCTGGCAATGACGGCATGCGAGGCATTCAAGAGCTTGACGCCGCCGGTGCAGATTGTTGCCAGCGATATAGATACGGCCGTTCTGGCGCAGGGCGAGGCCGGCGTCTACCGCCCGGACAGGCTCGAGGCCCTCAGTGCCGAGCGGCGCAGACAGTTCATGGTGACAGACGGTCGCGCGCAGGACGGGGCGATGACGGTTCGTCCCGAATTGCGTCGACTGATCAGCTTTCGCCGCATCAACCTGATGGACAGTACTTGGCCGGTGAGTGGCCCGCTTGATGCCATTTTCTGCCGCAACGTGATGATTTATTTCGATAAACAGACTCAATATGCCATTCTCAGGCGCTTCGCGCCGCTCCTGCGCCCGGACGGACAGCTGTTCGCCGGCCATTCCGAGAGCTTCGCGCACGCCAGCGACATCCTGCGCTCGCGCGGCCGCACGGTCTACGTGCGACTCGATTCGCCGTTGAGCTGAGGCCTGCACATGGTTCTGCCGCCAGCGGCAACGCCCACGACTCCTCACATCTTCATCGGCGCGTCGACTGGCGGGACGGAGGCGATACGGGAGGTTCTGATCGGGTTGCCCGCGAACACCCCGGCGGTGCTGATCGTGCAGCATATGCCGGAGATGTTTACCGCTTCATTCGCCCGCAGGCTCGACGATATCTGCCCGATGCGCGTGAAGGAAGCGAAGCACGACGAGCCGGTGGAGGCGGGGACCGCCTATATTGCGCCGGGGCATTCGCATCTGCGCATCCGTCGGGGCATCAAGGGATATCGTTGCGAGCTGTCGGGGGAGGGGCCGGTCAACCGGCACCGCCCCTCGGTCGATGTGCTGTTTCGCTCCGCTGCGGCTGAACTCGGCGCTGCGGCTATCGGCGTGTTGCTGACGGGCATGGGCAGGGACGGCGCGACGGGACTGCTCGAGATGATGCGTGCGGGGGCGTGGACCATCGCGCAGGATGAAGCGTCTTGCGTGGTCTACGGCATGCCGCGGGAGGCTGCGTTGATCGGCGCCGCGCGCGAGGTGGCGCCCTTGTCGCAGGTGTCCGCGCGTATCCGGGCACGTTTGCTGATGCCGGCGGGGCGCTGACGAAGCGCCTTTGCCCGGTGTTGCGATCGGTTATCGGCATTCGCCGCTGATGGCGCTAAAGTAGTCGCTGTCCCGCGCCGATACATCAGGGCATGGAGTGCGGCCGGCGCGATAGCCGGACCGGCGGAGTGCAAGCGACGCTGATCGCGACGGGAGAGGAAAATGAAGATCTGGTGGGTTTGTCTGATCCTGGGGGCAGTGGCCGGTCTGGGTGGAAGCGCCATCGAGGTGTTCGGTAGCGGAGCGACTTGGGTGATCGTTGCTGGACACGCGGGAGTTGGATTCGCCGTCGCGGCGCTGGCATGGTGGACGTTGCGCAGCAGTTTTGGCGCGCAGCTGGATCAATTTACCGCCGTGCTGAAGAAGACCTACGAGGACGGCGACCTGTCTCGCCGCGCGGCGCTTGTTCAAGGCCCGGCGGCCGAATGCGTCGGGCACTACAACAGGCTCATTGCGAGCTTCCAGGGTATCGTCGGTAAGGTGATCTACGACGCGCAACGGGTCGCGGAGAAGGCCGACCTGCTTTCCGGGCATGCCAGCGGCGTGGCGGAAGGATCGACTGCACAGCGCGTGGCGTCGGAGCAGATGGTGCGTGCAATCGAGGAGATGACGGCCGGTGTGAACGCGATTGCGGGACATGCGACGCAAACGGCGCAGAATGCCCAGGAGGCGCGTGAACTGTCGCTCAAAGGGGTGCAGGTGGTGTCGGAAGCCTCGCTCGAGATCGACAAGATCGCGCTGTCGGTGGAGAAGTCCGCGAGCGTGATTTCGGCGCTGGGCGAGCGTTCGCAGGCGATCAGTGGCATCGTCAAGGTGATTCGCGAGATTGCCGATCAGACCAACCTGCTTGCGCTCAACGCAGCGATCGAGGCCGCGCGGGCCGGCGAGCAGGGGCGAGGCTTCGCCGTCGTGGCGGATGAAGTGCGCAAGCTCGCCGAGCGCACGTCGTCGGCGACCAGCGAAATCAGCGCGGTGATTTCGGCCATACAGGACGAAACCAGCGCAGCGATCGTATCGATTCGCGACGGGAGCGCGCAGGCGCATGCGGGCGCGAGCCTGGCGCGGGAGGCGGCGACTTCGCTCGAGCAGATCAATCGTGGCGCGCAGCAGACCATGGAGCGCATCGACGAGATCGCGGTGTCGATCGCCCAGCAAAGTCGCGAGGCCGACAGCGTGGTGAGCAATGTGCGCCAGATCATGGACATGGTCGAGCGCAATGCAGACGGCGCGGCTCAGACGCTGGGCGAAGCACGCGAACTGGACAGTCTGGCGGTCAACCTGCATGAGATCAGCAACGTCTTCCGTCTGGGCGCCGATGGTGAGCGTGCAATGGATACGCACAAGCGGATGCCGGAAGTCGTGCGTCAGGCCGCGCGCGACATGGGGTGCCTGATGGAAGAAGCGGTTGCTTCGGGGCAGATCTCGATGGAAGCGCTTTTTGACCCGTCGTTGCAGCCGATCCCGAATACGCGCCCGCAAAAATTCAATGCGCGATTCGACAGCTTTACCGACAAAGTCTTTCCACGTGTCCAGGAGGCGGTGTTACAGCGCAACAGCGGCGTCGTGTACGCGATCGGCTGCGATCGCCGTGGCTACGTGCCCACGCACAATGCTCGATTCTCGCAAGCGCTGAGCGGTGACTACGACAAGGATTTCGTTGGCAACCGAACGAAGCGCGTGTTCGACGATCCGGTCGGAAAGCGCTGCGGGGCGCATGAACTGCAGTTCCTTATCCAGACCTATCGGCGTGACACGGGGGAAATCATGCATGACATCTCGGCGCCGATTTACGTGAATGGGCGTCACTGGGGTGGATTCCGCATGGGCTACCAGGCTTGAGGCAGAGGTGGAAGATGAAGGAAAGAACAATTCGCATCAGTTCCTCAAGTCAGGCGGCCACGTGTCGTTACAATAGTAGTGTATTGCCGATCGTGCCGATCGTGCAGATTGCCGTAGCCCGCGGAGAATGAAATGTCGGACTTACTGAAGAATATCGATGCCCGCACGCGTCTCGCGGGGACAAACAAGCTGGAGATTCTCCTGTTTACGCTCGGGACGGATCAGCGCACCGGAAAGCGCGAGACCTTTGGCATCAATGTGTTCAAGGTTCGAGAGGTGATGCGCACGCCAAAGATCACCGCTGCGCCGGAGATGCCCGATACCGTCGAGGGCATGGTCAGCTTGCGCGGCGTGCTCGTTCCGGTGGTCGACCTGGCGCGCTACGTTGCGGTGGCTGCGGACACGCCGCGGGACATCATGATCGTGACCGAATACAACGGCCATACGCAGGGTTTCCTGGTCGAGGCAGTCGATACCATCCTGCGTCTGGACTGGTCGCAGATGCGCGTTCCGCCCGACATGCTGACCGCGAACATGGGCGGCCTGGTGACTGCGGTGACCGAGCTGCCGGACGGCAGGTTGGTGATGTTGCTTGACGTGGAAAAGGTGTTGTCCGAGACCACAAGATACGACGACAGCCACATGTTCAAGGATATCAAGCCGATCTCCGACGGTGGCAAGCATACGGTGCTGTTCGCCGACGATTCGTCGGTTGCGCGCAAGCAGATCAGCCAGACGCTTGATATGCTCGGCGTTCCCTATATCTCGACGATCAACGGACGCAAGGCCTGGGATGAGCTCAAGATGCTCGCCAGTCAGGCCGATGCGGCAGGACACCGTGTGTGCGACGTGATCAGCCTGATCTTGACCGACGTCGAGATGCCGGAGATGGACGGCTATATCCTGACCCGGCACATCAAGTCGGATCCGCGTTTCGAGGGGGTGCCGGTGGTGATGCACTCATCGCTTTCCGGCATGTCCAACCAACAACTCGGCAAGTCCGTAGGGGTCGACGAGTATGTCGCCAAGTTCGAACCGCAGCGGCTGGCGGAAACCCTGCGGCGGCTGATCAGCCGTCATGCGGCGATGCTGGCCGGAAAGTGAGGAAGAGACCATGTTGAGTCTGGATCAAAAGGAAGACACCGCGCTGCTCGACTCGATCGATGGCCGCACCATGCTGGCCGGTTCCAACCGGATGGAGATCCTGCTGTTTTCGCTCGGTACGAGCGAGACTTTCGGCATCAATGTATTCAAGGTACGCGAGGTGTCAACGACGCCCTTCATCACCAAGGCGCCCAACATGCCGCGGGGTGTCGAGGGGCTGATCTCACTGCGCGGGAACGTGATTCCGGTGCTGTCGCTGTCCCATGTCCTCGGCTTGTCACAGTCGGGAGACCCGCTCGGCGGGTCGATGATGGTGACTGAATACAGCAAGCGAACGCTCGGTTTTCTGGTCAACGAGGTGGATCGCATCATCCGCGTTGAATGGGACAAAGTGCGCACGCCCGACAATGTCTCCTCGCACAGCCACAGTTTCATCACTGCGATCACCGAGTTGCCGGACGGCAAGCTGGTATCGATCCTGGACGTGGAGACTATCCTTGCCAATACCTTCGGTGAGGCCGTGGTCGGTAATATCGCGCCCTTGCACGGTGGTTCGAGCATCAACGTCTTCTTCGTCGACGACTCCGCGGTCGCGCGGCGCAAGATTGCCGAGGTGCTCGACCGACTGGGCGTTGGGCACAAGCATGCACAGAACGGTCTTGAAGCGTGGACGCGCCTGCAGGGCATGGCAACGCATGCGCAGCAGATGGGGCGCCACGTCAGCGACGAGATCGATCTCATCATGGTCGACGCCGAGATGCCCGAAATGGACGGCTACGTGCTGACGCGCAATATCAAGAGCGACTCGCGTTTTGACGGTATTCCGGTGGTGATGCACTCCTCCCTGTCATCGGATGCGAACCGCGCCATGGGGAAACGGGTCGGGGTCGATTCATACGTGGCAAAATTCGACGCAGATGTTCTCGCTGAAACCTTGCGCCCGCTGCTGCAACGCGCGAGCCACGGTTGATCGGGAACGGGCTCAACGGAGAATGAGATGGCTGATCCAAAATTGAAATTTCTGGTCGTGGATGATTTCTCGACCATGCGCCGCATCGTGCGCAACCTGCTGAAGGAACTGGGCTACACCAATGTCGATGAGGCCGAGGACGGTGTGGCGGCGCTGCAAAAGCTAGGCTCCGCGCCTTTCGACTTCGTCGTCACCGACTGGAACATGCCGAACATGGATGGTCTGACCTTGCTGCAGACCATCCGTCGCACGCCGCAACTCAAGCACCTCCCCGTGTTGATGATCACGGCCGAGGCGAAGAAGGAAAACATCATTGCGGCTGCGCAAGCCGGCGCGAATGGCTACATCGTCAAGCCTTTCACTGCGGCAACCCTGGCCGAAAAGCTGGAAAAGATCTTCGAGAAGCTCGGCAAGAGCGCAGCAGTCTGAGCTGGCGGGAAACAGATAGGGGAGCCAGAAAATGGCGAAGCGAAACAAGATTGACGATGTGAGCGATTCGGACGAACTGCAGGCATTGTTCGACAGCATCGCGTCAACCCAGAGTGAGCCCGAGCCGATTGCCCAGCGTCCGGCACCGGCGGCTGCTCCGGCCGCGCCGTCCGCGGGATCGGGGTCTGAGGATAGCGACGAATTGCAGGCGCTGTTCGATTCGGTGGTGGCTGAGTTCGATCAACCCGACGATGCCGCGTCGGCTTCGGCCGAGGGGGCAGAGGAAGCCAAGGGCGAAACGTCGCCAGAGGCAGTGTTCAATCGTATCGGTCAGATGACGCGCAAGGTGCATGACACCCTGCGCGAACTGGGCTTCGACAGCGCGCTGAAGGAAGTTGTAGAGGCGATGCCCGATGCTCGCCAGCGCCTGACCTACATCGCGCAGATGACCGAGCAGGCGGCCAGCCGCGTGCTCAATGCAACCGATATCGCGCAGCCGATCCAGAACAGGCTCGATAGCGATGCGGCCGCCCTGCGTGCGAAGTGGGATCGTCTGTATGCGAATGAGCTCTCGGTCGAGGAGTTCAAGGCGCTTGCCGGCGAGACCCGCGGTTTTCTCGGGGTGGTCTCCGAGCGCAGCCGCGAGACCAATGCGCAATTGCTCGAGATCATGATGGCGCAGGATTTTCAGGACCTGACCGGGCAAGTCATCAAGAAGGTGGTCGAGATGGCGCAGACGCTCGAGGAGCAGCTCTTGCAGGTGCTGCTCGAAGTGGCGCCGGCGGACAAACGCAGTGAAAAACATACCGGACTGATGAACGGGCCGGTCGTAAGCAGCGAGGGGCGGGATGACGTGGTCACCAGCCAGGGGCAGGTCGATGATCTCCTCGAAAGCCTCGGTTTCTGATCTGCTCGTCAGCCGGACGGACCCGTGCCGTCGATCGGGCTTGAAAGTGAATGGAGCGTACCGCGATGAGTGACTTTGCCGGAATGGAAGATCTGCTGCAGGACTTCCTGGTCGAGGCCGGGGACCTGCTGTCGGGTGTCGACAACAAACTGGTCGACCTGGAGCGGTTTCCCGATGACCGCAACCTGCTGAACGATATCTTTCGCGGGTTCCATACCATCAAGGGGGGCGCAGGCTTTCTCAATGCCGCCGAGCTGGTGACACTCTGTCATCTGACCGAGAACCTGTTCGACAAACTGCGCAATGGAGAGCTGGCGGTAAGCAGCGAGATGATGGACGTCATCCTTGAGGCCACGGGCGCGGTGCGCGAGATGTTCAACCATCTCGAGCATGGCACGCAACCCCATGCGGCCGACCCGGGCTTGATCGATGCACTGAAGCGGGCGATCGCGGGTGAGGCATTGGCCCCGGCTGGCGCAAAACCGGAAAAGCCGGCGTCCGCGGCGGAGCCCAAGACCGAGCCTGCCGCGGGGGCGTCCGGTGGCAAGGCGCACGAGCCGGACTGGAATCTGCTGTACGGCGCCGTTGCCGTGCTGCCCAAGGCGTCGGCCGACGCCTCGACAGCGGAGATTGTGCCCGCGCAGCCAGCGGAGGATCCGGAAGAGGTGATCAATCGCGCAGTCGGACGCCGCGCGGTGGACAGACCGGGGGCATCCGGCCCCGTCGGGCGTCGTGAGGGCGAGCGCCAGCGCGACAATTCGATTCGGGTCGATACTGCGCGCCTCGATCAGGTGCTCAACCTGTCGGGTGAAATCGGACTGACAAAGAACCGCCTCAATGCATTGCGCAGCGACATCCTGAGCGGGCGCAATGACACCGAGACGCTTCATGCACTCGACCAGGCGGTGAGTCAGCTCGACCTGCTCGTGTCGGACTTGCAGAATGCGGTGATGAAGACGCGGATGCAGCCGATCGGGCGGCTGTTCCAGAAATATCCGCGCATTGCACGCGATCTTGCGCGCAATCTGGGCAAGGACGTCGAGCTGGTACTGTCGGGCGAGGAAACCGAGATCGACAAGACCATGATCGAGGACTTGTCCGACCCGATCATCCACCTCATTCGAAACGCCGTCGATCATGGTGTCGAAGAGGGGGCGGAGCGGCGTGCGAATGGCAAACCGGAGAAGTCGGAAGTCCGGCTCGAAGCACGGCAGGAAGGCGATCATATCGTGATCCTGATCTCGGACGACGGTCGCGGCATGAGCCCGGAGAAGTTGCGTGCCAAGGCGTTGCAGAAGGGCCTCATCACCGATGAGGAAGCCAACACCATGGATGAGCGGCAGAGCTACAACCTGATCTTTCTGCCCGGCTTCTCGCTCGCGGCAAAGGTCTCGGATGTGTCCGGGCGTGGTGTGGGCATGGACGTGGTGCGAACCAACATCCAGAAGCTCAACGGATCCATCGACATCCGCTCATCGATGGGCAAGGGCACGACCTTCACCATCAGCCTGCCGCTGACCCTTGCAATCCTCCCGGTCCTGCTGGTGCGTCTGGGCGAGCAACCGTTTGCCGTGCCGCTGTCGATGGTGCGCGAGATCCTGCCGATCGATCTCAGTGCGGTGCAGGAGGTCGGCGGACGCGCGACCATGGTGGTCCGCGGTGAGGTGCTGCCCATTCTGCCGCTCGCCGGTCTGCTGGGCTGGACGCAGGAGCGGGTCCCGGAGTACGGCGTCCTGATGCAGACGGCCGAACTGTCGTTCATTCTTGCCATCGACAGTTTTGCCGGACGCGAGGATGCCGTGATCAAGTCGCTGGACGACTTCCGTCCCAAGGGGGTGGCGGGTGTGACGACGCTGTCCAATGGTCAGATCGTGCTGATTCTCGACATGAAGGAAGTGCTCGGCGCCGCTGGAGAACAGCGCGGCGTGGCACGCTCCGCGCTGATCAACGCGAAGTCCGTTCCGGCACTTGCCTGATCGGGGCGCCTCGCGCCGGTCGAGGCGCGAGGCGGTGCTCTGCATGCCTCACCTCGACCGGCTCAGTCGGCAGTCAGCTCCAGCAGTTTTGCGAATGCTTCCTTGAACTGAAGCAATCCGTCTGCCTGCAGTTTTTCGCCGACCGCATTCATGTCGATGCCCAGCCCCGCCAGCCCGTCCAGCGTCGCTTGTGCCTGCCCGACGTCGAGTTCGAGCGTGTTTGCCACCTTGCCATGGTCGCGCAGCGCATCGAGCGTCGCGTCGGGCAGGGTGTTGACGGTGTCGGGGCCGATCAGCGGCTCGACGTAGAGCAGATCGCTGTAGGCCGGGTTCTTGGTGCCGGTACTCGCCCACAGCATGTATTGCGGCCGTGCGCCGGCCGACTGCAGGCTGGCGAAGGCCGGACCGTGAAAGCGCGCACGATAGCGTTGATAGGCAAGCCGTGCAGTGGCCACCGCCGCCTTGCCACGCAGGGCCAAGGCATCGCCGCCGAGTTCGTCCAGTTGCTTGTCGATCAGGCTGTCCACGCGCGACAGGAACAGACTGGCCACCGACATGATCGCAGCGACATCTCCGCCGGCTTCCCTGCGCTTTTCCAGTCCTTGCACATACGCGGCGGCGACCGCATCCACATGAGCGAGCGAGAACATCAAGGTGACGTTGACGCTGACCCCGGCGGCGATCAGCTGTTCGATGGCGACAAGGCCGGCCGAGGTCGCCGGCACCTTGATCAGCAAGTTGGCGCGGCCCACGGCGTCCTTGAGCCGTAGCCCCGCCGCTACCGTGGCGGCTGCATCGTCGGCGAGCTCGGGCGACACCTCCAGGCTGACGTAGCCCATCTTGCCGCCGCTCTGCGCATGCAGCGGCAGCAACAGGTCGCAGGCGCGTTGCACGTCGGGAATCACCAGTTGCTCGTAGCGGGACTCGGCACTCAGGGATTGACGCTTGAGTGCGGCGAGATCGTCTTCGTAATATCGCCCGCCTGCAATGGCCTTGTAGAAGATGGCCGGGTTCGTGGTAACGCCGGCGACGCCGTCGTCGGCAACGAAACGGGCCAGATGTCCTTCGTTGAGCAGCGTGCGGGAGAGATTGTCGAGCCAGATTTGCTGACCCTGTTCGCGGACTTGCAGCAGCGGATTCATTTGAGCGGGTGGCGGGTGACGGATCGGACCGCCATTCTGCTATGAATCCCGCGCAGCTGAAAGCGCAGCCAGCGGAAGCTGCCAGCCGAGCGCATCGGTGACGGCACGGAAATCCACCGCCGGCGCACAGTCGATTCGTACCGGTGCGCCACTGATCGGATGTGCAAATCGCAGTTGAGTGCAGGCCAGCAGCAGTCGCTGGCTGCCGAACAGCGTCTGGAACAGGCGGTTGTGGCGCCCCTTGCCGAATGTGGCGTCACCGATGATCGGGTGAGAGATGTGTTTCAGGTGGCGGCGGAGCTGGTGCCTGCGGCCAGTTTCCGGCTGCAGTTCGAGCAGCGCGTAGCGGCTGCTCGGGTAACGGTCGACGCAGAAGGGCAACTCGGTGGTGGCGAGGCAACGGAAATGCGTCACCGCGGGCTGCGGCAGCGTGTCCGCCCGCGCCGATCGCCGCTCCGCCGGGTCGAAGCGTCGCACCAGCGGGTGATCTATGGTACCGGTCGCCGCCGGATGCCCGCGCACGATGGCGATGTAGCGCTTGTCGACCTGCTGGTGCTCGAACAGTGCGCCAGCGCGCGCAGCGGTATCGCGATCGAGCGCGAACAGCAGGATGCCAGAGGTGCCCTTGTCGATGCGATGCGCCGGGTGGACATGGCGTCCGATCTGGTCGCGCAGGATCTGCACCGCGAACCGCTCTTCCGCGGCGTCGAGTCCCGTGCGGTGCACGAGCAGCCCGGAGGGCTTGTGAATCGCAATCAGATGCTCGTCCCGGTACAGGACGTCGAGCACGGGGGCAGGGGCGGGTGCAGGTGCAGGAAGGATGGTTGCCCGATGGTCCGGCATGAAGATCCTTGGCGGTGTTGCGTGTGCGTGCCGGAAAACAAAAGCGACCCCGGAGGCCGGCGTCGCTTTGGCTGAAGCACGCCCGAAACGGGCGTCGGGGCGGGAATCAGGCGAAGTTTTTCGCCGCGAATTCCCAGTTGGCCAGCTTGTCGAGGAAGGTGGCCACGAAGTCCGGACGACGGTTGCGGTAGTCGATGTAGTAGGCATGTTCCCACACGTCGATACAGAGCAGTGCCTTGTCGCCCGTGGTCAGCGGGGTGCCGGCAGCACCCATGTTGACGATGTCGACGGTGCCGTCGGCCTTCTTCACCAGCCAGGTCCAGCCGGAACCGAAGTTGCCGACCGCCGAGGCGGTAAAGGCCTTCTTGAAGTCGTCGAAGGCACCCCACTTGGCCTTGATGGCGTCAGCCAGTGCTCCGGCCGGCTCGCCGCCGCCATTCGGCTTCATGCTGTTCCAGAAGAAGGTGTGGTTCCAGATCTGGGCAGCATTGTTGTAGATGCCGCCGGCCGGTGCCTTCTTGACGATGGCCTCGAGATCGAGATTTTCGAACTCGTTGCCCTTGATCAGGTTGTTCAGGTTGGTGACGTAGGCCTGATGATGCTTGCCATGGTGAAATTCCAGCGTTTCGGCCGAGATGTGCGGAGCAAGGGCATCTTTGGCGTAGGGCAGAGCGGGCAGGGTATGTTCCATTGAATTCTCCAGTCAGTATTTTGCGAAGCGTCAATGAGGCTTGTCGCTGAATCAAAGCCTGACCATTCTAGTCGGGATTGACCCGCAGTGACAATGCCGAGGGGCCGATGATAAGCCGAAGTGCCGGTCACGCAAACGGGAAAGCAGGCTTGCGTCTTGAAGACTGCTCAGTCGCGGGCTGTGACGACTGCGGTCAGCCGTCCGTGCGCCAATTGCACATGCACGGCGTCGCCATCGCCGACCGCGTTCGACGTGCGCAGGATGGCACCCGAGTCATTGCGTGTGATGCTGTAACCGCGTGCCAGTACGGCTTCGGGGGCGAGATGCTTCAGATGTGCGGCGATCGCCTCGAGCGCGTGCCGGCGTGCCTCCAGGTGCGTGCTCATCGCGCGCTGCAGGCGCACCGCAAACTGATCGACGGCCTGCTGCGCACGCGCAGGGCGCGGTCGTTGCGCGCGCAGTCTGGTGCCGATCTGCGCCTGGCGCGCGCCGAGCACGGCCAGGTGGTTGTGCATCGCCCTGCCCATGTCGTGCCTGAGACGGGTGACCGATTCAGCCGCACGGCGCAGCCGTTCCCGTGGGTGAACCAGGCGAAAGGCACAGCGGTCCAGGCGTTGCGCAGCGGTTTCGAGCCGCCGCTGCATGCTGCGCGTGAGCTGACGCTCGAATTGTCCGCATTGGGCCAGCGCGGCGTGAAAACCGGCGCTGGCCTGCTCTGCTGCCGCGGTCGGCGTGGCCGCGCGCAGATCGGCGGCAAAATCCGCGATGGTGAAGTCGGTTTCGTGGCCGACGCCGCTGACGACCGGTACCGGACAGGCGCGGATTGCGCGTGCCAGCGCCTCGTCGTTGAAGGCCCATAGGTCTTCGATGCTGCCGCCGCCGCGCACCAGGAGAATGAGGTCGATGCCGTCTGCGGCAGCGCGCCGGCCGGCCTCCTGGATGACTGCGGTCAAGCGCGCACCTGCGTCGACACCCTGCACCGGCGCGGGATAGAGGATCAGCGGAAGATGAGGGCAACGTCGCCGCAATGTAGCGATGACATCGCGCAGGGCAGCCGCCTGGGGCGAGGTGACGATGCCGACGGCGCGCGGAAAGGGTGGCAACGGCCGGCGCTGTGCCGGGTCGAACAGGCCTTCGGCGGCAAGCTTTTCCCGCAGGCGATTGAAGGCTTCGAACAGGTTGCCGATGCCCGCGGGGCGCAGGGTCTCGATATTGAGCTGGTAGTCGCCGCGGGCTTCATAGAGGGTGACCAGCGCGCGCGCCTCGACCTTCATGCCGTTTTCCGGCCGGAACGCCAACAGTTGAGCGCGATTGCGCCACATGGCGCAGCGCACCTGCGCGTTGGCGTCTTTCAGGGTGAAGTAGAGGTGTCCCGAACTGGCCCGTGTCACATTCGACACCTCGCCGCCCACCCACAGTAGCGGCATTGCCGATTCCAGCGTCTGTCTCGCAAAACGGTTTAGCTCAGAGACGGAAAGTATTGTTGCAGTTAGGGTTTCGGCGGGCATTCGCGAGCTGGAATCATCGGGTTTTCGGGGGGCGATTGTAACGCAATCCACAGCGGCGGGATGCTGTCAAGCGTCGAAGCGCAAGTCCTTGATATAGCTCAGAGGAGATTTTAAGTGCATGATTTATAACGATAATAATGTTGCACAAATTTTCATCGGAGTAAGGATTTCCGCGCCGTTAGCGGGATTGAGCGCGGGATTCAGAAACGTTCCACAAACTTATCCACAGCTTCTGTGGATTGCTCGTTTCGCAAGCCGGCTTGCCCTGCATGGGCGGCAAGGCTAGAGTGCCGCTTTTGACGAATCGAGGTCGATACGCGTGTTCGCGATCATTCAGGCTGCCGGTTGGCCGATGTGGCCCTTGTTGTTTGCTTCGGTGCTGGCTGTTGCGCTGATCATCGAACGCTCGGTGAGTCTGCGCCGGTCGCGGGTGGTGCCGTCGGGATTGCTCGAGAATGTCATTGCCGACCTGCATCAGCATGGCAGCAGTGCCGAGATGGTGAGCCGGGTGGCCGCACATTCGCCGCTCGGGCGCGTGCTGGCTGCCGGTTTGCGCAATGTCTCGAGCACACGCGTCATCATGAAGGAGTCCATCGAGGAGACCGGGCGTGCGGTCGTGCATGATCTCGAGCGCTTCCTGACGACACTGGGCACGATTGCTGCGATCAGTCCGCTGCTCGGGCTGTTCGGCACCATTGTCGGCATGATCGACATCTTCGCTTCGCAAGGCGTCAATGGCGCCAATCCCGCGCAACTGGCCAAGGGTATTTCAATTGCGCTGTACACCACCGGCCTGGGCCTGATCATCGCCATCCCCTCGACCATTTTCTGGCGCCATTTTCGTCGCCTGATCGACGATTTCGTGGTCGATATGGAGCAGCAGGCGATCAAGCTGGTCGAAGTGGCGCACGGCGAACGCCGCGGTTGAGCGTGCAAGCATGAATTTCCGACGTACCGTCCGCAACCAGGAACCGGAGATCAATCTCATCCCGCTGATCGACGTGGTGCTGGTGATCATCATCTTCCTGATGCTGACCACCACGTTCACCAAGACCAGCGGACTCGAGATCAACCTGCCGACGGCCGAATCGGTCGGCGGCGAGGCAGTGAGCAACGAGATCGTAGTGGCGGTGACCGCCGGTGGAGACGTGATCGTCGATCGGACGCCGGTGGCGGATAAGGGCATCGACGCAATCGCCGCCGCGCTGGGCAAGGCGATGCCGCCCGGACAAAAGGAACCGGTGGTCGTGATCAATGCCGATGCCAAGGCAGCGCACCAGAGCGTGATCGATGTGATGCAGGCCGCGCAGCGTGCCGGCCTGGGGCACATCACCTTTGCAACCCAGACGCCGGCGCGCTGAGACGGCGCCAGTGGGAGCAAGGGCGCCGGCATTCTGGCGGACGCGTTCGGCGCCCGCACTGCTGCTGTGGCCGCTTTCCTGCGTGTTCGGCGTGCTGGCGTCGATCAGACGCCGGCTCTATCGTACGGGCCTGCTGCAGGCCATCGGGTTGCCATTGCCGGTCATTGTGGTCGGCAATATCGCCGTCGGTGGTAGCGGCAAGACGCCGACGGTCGATTGGCTGGTGAGACAGTTGCGTGCTGCAGGATGGACGCCGGGCATTGTGTCTCGCGGCTACGGTGGCAGCCTGGAAGACGTGGCGCTGGTCGCGGCCGACAGCGATCCTGCCATATGTGGCGACGAGCCGGTGCTGCTGGCCCGGCTGACAGGGTGCCCGGTGGCGGTGGGGCGCGACCGCCCGGCTGCCGCCCGCGCGTTGATCGAAGCGCATGGCGCTTGCGATGTCATCATTGCCGACGACGGCATGCAGCATTACCGGCTGGGTCGCGATATCGAGATCGCAGTGGTCGACGAGGCCACGCTGGGCAATCGCCTGCTGTTGCCCGCTGGCCCGTTGCGCGAACCGTTGCAGCGGCTGTCGGAGGTCGATCTGGTGGTATCCCATGGCGCCCTTTCTGCCGCAGTGCTGGCGGCGATCGGTGCGGTGCCGCGTGCGGCGATGGTGCTCGAAGGGCGGGAACTGCGCGCGCTTCGGCCGCCTTTCGAGCGTCGGCCCGCATCGGCTTTTGCAGGGCAACGGGTGCATGCGGTGGCCGGCATCGGCCGACCCGAGCGTTTTTTTGCGCAATTGCGGGCCATGGGATTGGACGTCGTGCCGCACCCGTTTCCCGACCATCACGCCTTTACCGCAGCGGACCTCGATTTCGCGCCGGGCGAAGCAAAGCTGATGACGAGCAAGGATGCGGTAAAATGCGCAGCTTTCGCGCCTGACAACACTTGGGAGTTTCCAGTGCAGGCCTCAATCGGTTCGGATGCCGCCGAGCGCATCCTGGAGAAGCTGAACAATGGACGCCAGACTGCTTGAAATTCTTGTGTGCCCGATCTGCAAGGGGCCGCTCGACTACCTGAAGGATCAACAGGTACTGGTGTGCAAGGCGGATCGCCTGGCCTACCCGATCCGGGACGGTATCCCGGTCATGCTCGAGGACGAAGCCCGGGCAATGAGCGCCGAAGAAGTCGACGCGCTGCGTTGAGCACGCCGATGAAGACGCCGTTTCGGATCGTCGTGCCGGCGCGCTTTGCGTCAACCCGTCTGCCTGGCAAGCCGCTGGCCGATATCTGCGGCAAACCGATGGTCGTGCGCGTGTTGGAACGTGCCGCGGCCACGGGTGCCAGCGAGGTGTGGGTCGCGACCGATCACGACCAGGTGCGCGAAGCGGTCGTTGCGGCGGGCGGCCGGGTGGTGATGACGCGGGACGACCACCCCAGTGGTACCGATCGCCTTGCCGAAGTCGCCACCAGCCTGGGCTGGGCGGATGACGACATCGTGGTCAACGTGCAGGGGGACGAGCCGCTGATCGATCCCGCACTGATCGCGGCAGTGGCAGACGCACTGGCGGGCGATGCGGAGGCGATGATCGCGACCGCAGCGCACCCCATCCACGCGCTGGCCGAGGTGTTCAACCCGAACGTGGTGAAGGTGGTGTGCGATGTGCGCGAGCGCGCGATGTACTTTTCACGCGCACCGATCCCGTGGGCGCGCGATGCCTGGGCCGACGGTCGCGACCACCTGCCGGCCGATCTGCCGATGTTGCGCCATGTGGGCCTCTACGCCTATCGCGTGGGCTTTCTCAAGCGCTATGCCTCGCTCGCGCCGGCGCCGGTGGAGCACTGGGAGGCGCTGGAGCAACTGCGTGCGCTCTGGCACGGTTACCCGATCCGGGTGCTGCGGCTCGATGCCGCGCCGCCGGCGGGAGTCGATACGCCCGAGGATCTCGAACGCGTGCGGGCGGTGTTCGCGTCGGCTTGATGCGTTGGTATTGACGTTTGACCGGTCGGAACTTGTCGGTTAAGTTTCGGCCTTGAATCCATATAACGATGTTGCCGGACGGCGACCGCATTTTTTGGGGAGGGTGTATGCGACTGATTCTTCTGGGACCACCGGGTGCAGGCAAGGGAACTCAAGCCAACTTCATCAAGGAGAAGTTCGGCATTCCGCAGATTTCCACCGGCGACATGCTGCGTGCCGCGGTCAAGGCGGGTACGCCCCTCGGGATCGAGGCCAAGAAGGTGATGGATGCCGGCGGCCTGGTGTCGGACGACATCATCATCGGCCTGGTGAAAGACCGTCTGCAGCAGGATGATTGCAAGTCGGGCTACATGTTCGACGGTTTTCCGCGCACGATTCCGCAGGCCGACGCGATGAAGGATGCCGACGTGCCGATCGATTTCGTGCTCGAGATCGACGTGCCCGACAGCGAGATCGTCGAGCGCATGAGCGGTCGCCGTGCCCACCTGCCGTCAGGCCGTACCTACCACGTCAAGTACAACCCGCCCAAGGTCGAAGGCAAGGACGACGTGACCGGCGAGGACCTGGTGCAACGTGACGACGACAAGGAAGAGACCGTCAAGAAGCGTCTCGATGTCTATCATGCCCAGACCAAACCGCTGGTCGAGTACTACAGTGCCTGGGCAGCCTCGGGTGCCGCCAATGCACCCAAAGTACGCAAGATTCTCGGCCTGGGTGCGGTCGAGGAGATCACCGCCCGTGCCTTCGACGCACTGAAGTAAGCGTCTCCGGGGTCAGCCTGACGCGGTCGGTGCCGTTCTGCGGTGCCGGCCGCGTTCGTTTTCATCTTTCCAATTCTGCCGGAACCGATGTTCATGAATCTGCTCTATGCCCAGTCAGGTGGCGTGACCGCCGTCATCAACGCCAGTGCGGCGGGGGTGATCGATGCTGCACGCGCGCACCCGGACCGCATCGGCAAGGTGTTGGCGGCGCGTCACGGCATTCTCGGACTCCTGGCCGAGGACTTGTACGATACGGCGGACATCGATACTGCGGCGCTGTCCCGTACGCCCGGTGGTGCGTTCGGTTCCTGTCGCTTCGACCTGCCGTCCGAGGAGACGCAACCGGCGCTGTATGAACGCATCTTCAGCGTGCTGGAGGCACACCGCATCGGTGCGCTGTTGTACAACGGCGGCAACGGCTCGATGGACCTCATTGGTCGGCTTTCGGCAGCCGCGCGCAGGCGCGGTTATCCGTTGGTCTGTGTCGGGGTGCCGAAAACGGTGGACAACGATATCGAAGGTGCGGACTGCTGCCCGGGTTTCGGTTCCGCTGCCAAGTATCTTGCCACAGCCATGCGTGAAGCCGGGCGCGACGTGGCCGCGATGACCGGGCGCAAGGGCCGCGTGTTCGTGATGGAAGTCATGGGGCGCAACGTCGGCTGGCTCGCGGCCGCGACCGCGCTGGCAGCGCGCACGCCGGATGAGGCACCGCATATCGTGCTGTTTCCGGAAGTGGTGTTCGATGAAGCGGCTTTTCTCGCGCGTGTCCAGGCCGTCGTCGGACGCCTTGGTTATTGCGCGGTCACGGTGGCCGAGGGCTTGCGCACCGCCGATGGGGCGCCATTAATGAAGCAGGACCGTGACGCGAAGGGCTACGTCCAGCTTGGCGGTGCGGGAGAAGCGATTGCGCACCTGGTGCACGATCGGCTCGGCTACAAGCAGCACTACGCGTTGCCGGATTATCTGCAACGTGCGGCCGGGCACTGGGTGTCGGCGACGGATCATGCGCAGGCGGTGGCCGTGGGGCATGCCGCGGTCGCTTTTGCGCTGTCGGGACAGGACGGCGTCACCGCCGCCATCCGTCGCCTGGCGGACGCCCCTTATGCTTGGGACGTCGTTGCGGTGGATGCGGCTTCGGTCGCCAATCTCGAGCGCCGCCTGCCCGCGGAGTTCATTGCCGCCGACGGCATGGGGCTCACCGAACTCGGGCGCAACTACCTGACGCCGTTCATCCAGGGTGAGCTCAGCACGCCCTGTGTCGATGGCCTGCCGGCGCACTATGTGATCAATCAGCCCTTGCTCGAAAAGCGGTTGCCGCCGTACGCTGCGTGAAAGCCGGCCTTGGTGCCGCTGGAGGACTGACGATGTCTCTCAGGTTATTGGTCTGCGCCGCCGTCTCAATCGTCTTGACGGTTTCCCTTCCACTTCATGCCCAAACGCCGGCGCAGCCTGAGGCTGCGACCGGCTTCGCAATCCGCCCCGCAGCGAGCGCGGAACACGCCATGGTGGTCACGGCGAATCCGCATGCGACCGACGTTGCACTGGCCGTCCTGCGTGGTGGTGGATCAGCCGCAGACGCTGCCATCGCCGCGGCCCTGGTGCTGAATGTGGTCGAGCCTCAATCGTCGGGGCTGGGCGGCGGCGGCTTTCTGCTGCACTACTCTGCCGCCGATGGCCGCATGAGTGCGTGGGACGGGCGCGAGACCGCGCCGGCGGACGTCGATGCATCTCTGTTCCTGGATGCGTCCGGCAAGCCCTTGGGCTTCCATGACGCCGCCGTGGGCGGGCGCGCGGTTGGCGTGCCGGGGCTGGCGAAGCTGCTTGGCGAGGTGCATCGGCACCACGGGCGCCTGCCGTGGGCGCGCCTGTTCGCGCCAGCCATCGCACTGGCGGAAGAGGGCTTTCCAGTGTCGCCCAGGCTGCATGCCCTGATCGGCGGCGATCGATTTCTGGCCAAGGATGCACAGGCGCGGGCGCTCTTCTACGATGCGGGCGGCGCACCGCTGGCGGTCGGGGCGCGCTTGCGCAATCCCCGGCTGGCGGAGGTGTTGCGCGTGCTGGCGCGCGACGGCGCGGATGCGTTCTATCGCGGCGACATCGCGGCGGCGATCGTCGATGTGGTCAATTCGGGTCCCAATCCCGGCACGCTGTCGCTGGCCGACTTTGCCGCGTACCGCGTGATCCGGCGCGACGCGCTGTGCGGTCCTTATCGCGGCTGGCGCGTGTGCGGCATGCCGCCGCCAAGTTCCGGTGGGGCAACGGTGCTGTCCATGCTGGGGCTGTTGTCGAGATTTCCGTTGGCGGGGATCGATCCCGACAGCGCATTTTCCCGCCACCTGTTTGCCGAAGCCGGGCGCCTGGCGTTTGCCGACCGCGATGCCTGGTATGGCGACCCGCGCGCGATGCCCTTGTCGCCCGCGCAGCTACTCGATGCCGCCTACATCGGCGCCCGCGCGCAGCAGATTGCGCTCGATTCGAGTCTGCGCCGCGCGCAGGCCGGGCAGCCCGGGAAGGTGCAGCGCGCGGTGCCGGCAGTGCATCCCGAGCGCGCATCGACTTCGCATGTATCCATCGTCGATGCGGCGGGAAACGCGGTGTCGATGACGATTTCGATCGAGGATGCCTTTGGCAGCCGGCGCATGGTGCGCGGCATGCTGCTCAACAATCAGCTGACCGATTTCTCCTTCGTGCCCCGGGATGTCCGAGGCCTGCATCCGAACCGTGTCGAGCCCGGCAAGCGTCCGCGCAGTTCGATGGCGCCGACGCTGCTGTTCGCGCCCGACGGGCGTCTGCACGCGGTGCTGGGCTCGCCAGGGGGTAGTGCGATCATCAATTTCGTGACCGAGGCGGTGATCGGCCTGGTCGACTGGCACATTGCGCCCGATGCGCTGCTGGCCCGCCCCCATGTCGGCAGTCGCAACGGCCCGACCGAAGTGGAGAATACCGCGGAAGGGCGCGCGCTGGCCTCGCGGCTGGCGTTGTTCGGACAGGAGACGGTGGTGCGCGACCTGACCAGCGGCATTGGCCTCGTCGTGCGTGCTCCGCAGGGCTGGTTCGGCGCGGCCGACCCCCGTCGCGAGGGTGTGGCCGCTGGCCTCTGATCAGTCGCCCACGTCGGGGTTCAGGGTGTAGGTTCCGGTCACGCAGGCTTGCGCCAGCACATGGCCGGCGATGGCCTTTTGCACCTCCGGGCCACCGAAGCGGCCTTCGACCGGGCAGCGTTCGACATTGAGTGCATACAGCGTGAAAATATAGCGGTGCAGCAACTCGTCGTTCCACGGCGGGCAGGGGCCATCATAACCGTGATAGTCGCCACGCATCGACTCATCGCCGGCAAACCAGTCGGTGTAATTATTGACGCCCTGACGGGTGCCGAGCGCCGCGGCCGGGCCGGGTTTGCCTCCAGGGGTCACGCCGTTGGAAAAGCTGCCGGCCACGATCTCCCGGGTGTCGGCCGGAATATCGACGAGTACCCAATGGAAGAAGTCGACCCGCGGCAGGCTTGTGGGCACGCTACGGCCTTCCTGGTTGACGTCCTCTCCACTGCTCGGGACGTCGGGGTCGTGGCAGATGAGTGCGAAGGAACGGGTACCGTCGGGCACGTCAAACCACGCCAGATGCGGGTTGCGGTTGGGGGCGAGTTCCACATGGCCTTCGTCCGCCGGGATGCAGAACGCAAATTCGCCATCGATGCGGGCGCCATCCACGACGTCTTGACTGATGAGCTTCATGTCGGCCTTCCTTGCGGTGAGGATCGTCCTGAATATTCTAGCGGCTGATGGCGTATGCCGACACCGAATTCACGTGCGGTCGGCCTCAGGCCGCGCGACGGCGGAAATCTCGGGGGCGGAAGCCGAGCGCGAACAGGGTCGCGAAGTATGCAATCGCCGCGACTATGACGATCGCCGCGAGCCAGCCGACCCGCGCCAGCCCGCTGCGTGCAAACCAGACTGCATCGGTGCCCGTGCCAAGCCAGAGTACCGCCGCCATGACGGCGAGAGCCGCCGCCAGCTTGAGCCAGAACGCGGTCCACCCGGGCTGCGGCAGATAGACGCCACGCTTGCGCAGGCCGTGATAGAGAAGTCCGGCGTTCAGGCAGGCGGCCAGGGCGATGGAGAGCGCCAGGCCGGCGTGCGCCAGCGGCACGATGAAGGCCAGGTTCATCAGTTGCGTGGCGAGCAGCGTGAGCAACGCGATCTTCACCGGTGTGCGGATGTCCTGACGGGCGTAGAAGCCCGGCGCCAGGACCTTGACCAGGATCATGCCGGTCAGGCCGATACTGTAGGCCAGCAGCGCGTCGCGCGTGTGCATGACATCGCCGACGGCAAAAGCTCCATAGTGAAACAGCGTGCTGATCAGCGGTACGGCAAGCATGGCCAGTCCGAGTGCCGCAGGAAGCGTCAGCATCAGGGTGAGCCGCAGGCCCCAGTCGAGTAGCGACGAAAATGCCTCCGGGTTGGCGTCGGCGTGCAGCTTGGAGAGGCTCGGCAACAGGATGGTACCGAGTGCGACGCCGAGCATGCCGGACGGAAACTCCATCAGGCGGTCGGCATAGTAGAGCCAGGACACACTGCCACTGGGCAGAAAAGAGGCGAAGATGGTGTTGATCAGCAGCGAGATCTGGCTCACCGAGACGCCCAGAATGGCAGGCGCCATCAGCTTGAGAATGCGCCGCACACCGGGGTCCGAATAGTCGAAGCGAAAGCGTGGCAGCATGCCGATGCGCGCAAGAGGCCGGATCTGCATGCCGAGCTGGAGGATGCCGCCCAGAAACACCGCCCACGCCAGCGCCAATACCGGGGGGTCGAAATAGGGTGCTGCAAACAGTGCCATGCCAATGAAGGACAGGTTGAGCAGTACCGGGGTGAAGGCGGGTACGGCGAAGCGGCTCCAGGTGTTCAGGATGCCGCCGGCCAGTGCGACCAGGGACATGAACAGGATGTAGGGAAAGGTGATGCGGGTGAGCTCGACGGTGAGTGCGAACTTGTCCGCATCGGCCGCGAAGCCTGGGGCCGAGATCTGGATGATCAACGGCGCGCCAAGAACACCCAGTAGCGCCACCGCCGCGACGGCCAGGCCGAGCAGGGTGG
The DNA here is from genome assembly GCF_018122735.1 of Azoarcus sp. L1K30. GTDB lineage: Bacteria > Pseudomonadota > Gammaproteobacteria > Burkholderiales > Rhodocyclaceae > Parazoarcus. Next base: position 116,863 of record NZ_JAGRRD010000001.1, read on the forward strand.
CCACCCGGTCGACCAGGTGGTGCGTCGCATCGTCCCCTTTGCGGTTCTTGTATTCTGCGAGGATTGGAACGAAGGCCTGGGAGAAGGCGCCTTCCGCGAACATACGCCGCAGCAGGTTGGGCAGGCGAAAGGCGACAAAGAACGCGTCGGTCGCGAGGCCGGCGCCAAAAGCGCGGGCGATGACGAAATCGCGGACGAATCCAAGTATCCGCGACATGAGTGTCATGCCGCTGACGGTGGCGAGGGCGCGCAGGAGATTCATCTTGGGTGTTGCACAACGGGTAAAGGCGGCATGATAGCGGGCTGCCGTCCGGTACGCGCCATATTTCTTCGCTGCCTGCTTGCACCGGTCGGGGTTAACAGTTAAAATCGCCGGCTTCTTAGAACCACGAATTTCACGGGAATCAAATCTATGGCCAACTCGGCACAAGCTCGCAAGCGCGCACGTCAGGCGACCAAGGCCCGCGCCCATAACGCTAGCCTGCGTTCGCGTCTGCGTACTGCGATCAAGGCCGTGCGCAAGGCTGTTGTGGGTGGTGACAAGACTGCCGCTCAGTCTGTCTTCCGCACTTCGATGAGCACCATCGACAGCATCGCTGACAAGAAGATCATCCACAAGAACAAGGCTGCTCGTCACAAGAGCCGTCTGTCTGCTGCCGTCAAGGCCATGGCAGCCTGATCTTCCGGTATCGATGCGGCTCGCAGCCGCAATCAGAAACGGCGACTTCATGGTCGCCGTTTTTATTTGTGCGTGGGGTGTGTCCGGATTGTCTGTGGGTGGGGCTTGCTGAAGTGCACGGTGCACAGGCGCCTGTTCGTGCCAGGCGATGTGCTATCGCGCGCTGCGATCAGAGTTGATCGTCGCTGATCGGCTCCATCGTCAGTTCATTGTCGTTGGCGAAGTTGACCATGAACTTGTAGGCGAGCGGTTCGATGTCGTAAAGACGGGCGTCGACCATGACGGTCTTCTGGCCCTTGAGGGTGCAACCGGGGCGCACGTAGGGGGAGTACATCATGCGATGGTCGGCGCCGAAAGCCGACATGATGCCGCATAGGCGGTCCGCCCAGTCGCTTGGGCGGAATGTTTTTCCTTCCCTTGTGACCCCGATAATGACGAAGCTTTCGATCTTCTGATTCATGTGTCATGCCATGTCGGCTACGGGGAATGGTGCAGGGCAGGGATTGCCGGCCGCTGCGATAAACCGGGGCGGATTCTAGCAGAATTCATCGGCGTTGACCGTGCTGCAGCAATTGCCCGCTTCTGGCGCCATCTGTACATTTGCCCCTGTTTTGGCTTAATATCGGGGATCTTTCCTGCACGGCGGCGTTGGCCGCCGTGCGCGTTTTTGGTCCATCCTGATCGGGGTTTTCCATGTCCCATGTCATGAACACCTACGCCAGATTGCCGGTGGCATTCACGCACGGCGATGGGGTGTGGCTCCACGACGAATCGGGCAAGCGCTATCTGGATGCGCTCTCCGGTATTGCGGTATCGACGCTCGGACACAACCATCCACGTCTTGTTCGCGCCATTTCACTGCAGGCGTCCCGCGTATTGCATACCTCCAACCTGTACGGTATTCCCCTGCAGGATCGACTGGCCGACCGACTGGCGGAAGTCTCGGGCATGGACGAGGTCTTCTTCTGCAACTCCGGTTGCGAGGCCAATGAAGCCGCGATCAAGCTCGCCCGCATGTATGGTCATCAGAAGGGCGTCGAGGTGCCGACCATCGTGGTGATGGAAAATGCGTTTCATGGTCGTACGATGGCGACACTGTCGGCGACCGGCAATCGCAAGACGCAGGCGGGGTTCGAACCGCTGGTGTCCGGCTTTGTGCGGGTTCCGTACAAGGATATCGATGCACTGCGCAACGTGGCCGCCCATAACCATGGCGTGGTTGCAGTGATGCTGGAAATGATCCAGGGCGAGGGTGGCATCAATATCGCCGATGACGATTTTCAGCGAGAGGTGCGCGCCCTGTGCGACGAGATGGGCTGGCTGATGATCTGTGACGAGGTCCAGTGCGGGCTGGGTCGCACCGGCGCATGGTTCGGCTGGCAGCATGCGAATGTGCGCCCGGACGTCATGACTCTGGCCAAGGGTCTGGGCTCGGGGGTGCCGATCGGCGCATGCCTGACCGCAGGTCAGGCTGCCGGTCTGTTCAAGCCGGGCAATCACGGCTCCACTTTCGGTGGCAATCCGCTTGCGTGTGCTGCAGGCCTGGAAACGCTGGATACGATTGCCGACGACGATCTGATGGCGAATGCCGTCGCGGTCGGTGACGCGATCCGCAGCGGACTGGCCGAGGCCCTCGCCGGCGTGAAAGGCGTGGTCGATATTCGCGGTCGCGGACTGATGATCGGCATCGAGCTCGATCGCCCCTGTGGTGCGCTGGTCACACGTGGTCTCGATGCGGGGCTGCTCATCAACGTAACCGCCGAGCGCGTGGTGCGGTTGCTGCCCCCGCTGATCTTCAGTCGCGACGACGCCGCCGCGCTGGTCGACGCGCTGGCTCCGCTGATCATAGATTTCCTGTCGCAGTGACGGCAAAGGCAGACGCCCATGACATCACCCCGGCATTATCTCCAGTTCAACGATCTCAGCGCTGACGAGTACGCCTATCTGTTCAAGCGTACCAAGTGGATCAAGGAGAAATTCAAGAACTACGAGCCCTATCACCCGCTCTTCGATCGCACGCTGGTAATGATCTTCGAGAAGGCCAGCACGCGTACGCGGCTGTCTTTCGAAGCCGGCATGCAACAGCTCGGGGGCTCCGCGATCTATCTCAATACCCGCGACTCTCAACTCGGGCGCGGCGAACCGGTCGAGGATGCGGCACAGGTCATCTCGCGCATGAGCGATGTCGTGATGATCCGCACCTTCGAACAGGGCATCATCGAACGCTTCGCCGCCAACTCGCGCGTGCCGCTGATCAACGGGCTGACCAACGAGTATCACCCGTGCCAGATCCTCGCCGATATCTACACCTACATCGAGCATCGAGGCAGCATCAAGGGCAAAACCGTGGCCTGGGTGGGCGACTCCAACAACATGTGCAATACCTGGCTGCAGGCCGCCGAGGTCCTCGACTTCAATGTGCATGTGTCCACGCCGCCGGGCTATGAAGTAGAGCCCGAGCGTGCCGGCCTCTACGGCACCGATCATTTCGAGCAGTTCGCCGATCCGCTCGAGGCCTGCAAGGGCGCACATCTGGTGACGACGGACGTGTGGACCTCGATGGGCTTCGAAGCCGAAAACGAGGCGCGCATGAAGGCGTTTGCCGACTGGTGCGTCGATGCCGAGATGATGTCGGTGGCCGCACCCGATGCGGTGTTCATGCATTGCCTGCCTGCCCACAGGGGCGAGGAGGTGACCGCCGAGGTCATCGACGGTCCGCAGTCGGTGGTGTGGGACGAAGCCGAAAATCGCCTGCACGTGCAGAAGGCGCTGATGGAATTTCTCGTGCTCGGTCGCGTCGGGGACGAGAAGGCAAACTGATAACGCGAATTGGCTGCTAACCGCCGTATGCCCACGAGGCCCCGCGGCAACAAAGACTGGACAAGAACATGAGCGATGTGAAGAAAGCGGTGCTCGCCTATTCCGGCGGGTTGGACACTTCGGTAATCCTGAAGTGGTTGCAGGACACCTACCAGTGCGAAGTGGTGACCTTCACCGCAGACCTCGGGCAGGGCGAGGAACTCGAGCCGGCACGTCAGAAGGCGCTGAAGTTCGGCATCAAGCCCGAAAACATCTTCATCGACGATCTGCGTGAAGAGTTCGTGCGCGACTTCGTGTTTCCGATGTTCCGCTGCAATACGGTGTACGAGGGCGAGTACCTGCTGGGTACGTCGATCGCTCGTCCGCTGATTGCCAAGCGCCAGATCGAAATCGCGCGTGCCACTGGTGCCGATGCGGTCTCGCACGGTGCTACCGGCAAGGGCAATGACCAGGTGCGCTTCGAGCTCGGCTATTACGCGCTGATGCCGGGCGTGAAGGTGATCGCGCCGTGGCGCGAGTGGGATCTGCTGTCGCGCGAAAAGCTGCTTGCCTACGCGGAAAAGGCAGGCATTCCCATCGAGATGAAGCACAAGCAGGGCGGTTCGCCCTATTCGATGGATGCCAACCTGCTGCACATCTCCTTCGAAGGCCGTCACCTCGAGAACCCGGCTGCCGAGGCCGAAGAGGACATGTGGCGGTGGACGGTGTCGCCCGAGGCTGCGCCGGATGCGGCCGAATATGTCGATCTGGAATTCGAGAAGGGTGATGTCGTCGCGATCAACGGCACCCGCCTGAAGGCGCACGAAGTGCTGGCCAAGCTCAACGAGCTCGGCGGCAAGCATGGCGTCGGCCGGCTCGATCTGGTGGAGAACCGTTATGTCGGCATGAAGAGCCGTGGCTGTTACGAGACCCCGGGTGGGACCATCCTGCTCAAGGCGCACCGCGCCATCGAATCGATCACGCTCGACCGCGAAGTTGCCCACCTCAAGGACGACCTCATGCCGCGCTACGCCAGCATCATCTACAACGGCTACTGGTGGAGCCCCGAGCGCCTGGCCTTGCAGGCGCTGATCGACAGCACCCAGCAGACCGTCAATGGCTGGGTCAGGGTCAAGCTCTACAAGGGCAACGTGATCGTGACCGGGCGCGATTCGAAGACCGATTCGCTGTTTGATCCGACGATTGCAACCTTCGAGGACGACCAGGGCGCGTACAACCAGAAGGATGCACAGGGCTTCATCCGCCTTAATTCGCTGCGCATGCGGATTGCGGCCAATGCCAAGGCAAAGCGCGGCTGATCACTCGCGCACCTGGCGGAATATTGTGGAACACCGGTGATGGAAAACGATGTACTGATTTTTGGCCTGACGATTGCCGAGTTCGAGAAGATCTCGCTGACCGTCTGTTTTTCCGCGCTGATCCTGTACATGTTGTTCATCATCGGCAGTCTTGCGCGTGAGTCGAAGGCCGGCAAGTACGGAACGGCGTGGATGTTCCTCGCGCTGGGACTGGGGTTCGTAGGCTTTGTGGCCAAGGCATTGATCCAGAAGTTCATGGGTATCGAATAAGGAAGGCAGTTTTCATGAGCATTACCGAGAAGCTCGACGGCGTCGCCGTCACCACCAAGGCCAATGTCTATTTCGACGGCAAATGCATCAGCCACGGCGTGCGCTTTGCCGATGGCACGGGCAAGTCCGTCGGCGTCATCCTGCCTGCGTCGCTGACGTTCAATACCGGCGCGCCCGAGATCATGGAAGGGGTCAGCGGCAGCTGCCGCGTTCGCCTGAAAGGCGAAACAGAGTGGAAGACCTACGCTGCAGGTGAGTCGTTCAACGTGCCGGGCAACGCTAGCTTCGACATCGAAGTCAGCGGCGAGCCTTATCACTACATCTGCCATTTCGGCTGATCGCGCGCCTGGGGAACGTCATGCCTTCGTTTGACATCATGTCCGAAGTCGACCTCGTCGCATTGAAGAACGCGGTCGAGGTGGCCAATCGCAAGATCACCAATCGCTATGATTTCAAGGGGACGGATGCGCGTGTCGAGCAGAGCGACAAGTTGCTGACGCTCCACGGCGACAGCGACTTCCAGCTCAGCCAGATGAAAGACATCCTGTTGCCCGAAATGACCGCAAAAAAGGTCGATGTCCGCTGCCTCGAGTATGGCGACCTGCAGAAGGTGTCCGGCAACAAGGTCAAGCAGGAGGTCAAGGTCAAGGTGGGCGTGGAGCAGGAAATGGCGAAGAAGATCGTCAAACTGCTCAAGGACAACAAGCTCAAGGTACAGGCGGCCATCCAGGGCGAGGAGGTGCGCGTCTCGGGTGCCAAGCGCGATGTACTGCAGGAGGCGATTGCACTGGTGAAGAAGACGATCACCGACTTTCCGCTGCAGTTCGGCAACTTTCGCGACTGAATCTCGATGCACCCTGCTGGTGCCGGCGGTAGATCAAGGTCGGCAAGTGGATCTGGCAACACAAGCCGGGAACGAAGCCCTCGCAACGCGCGAGGGCTTCGTTCATTTCAGGGGCTGACCAGGTGGCTGGCGGGTGCCGTTTCCGGCTGCGCCTGGCCAAAGTAGCCCTCGGTATGGATCATCTCGTCGCGCGCACCCAGTGCCTTCGCCGCGCTGACGCAGGCCGCGACGAAATCCGGGTTGCCGGCGACGAATACGCTGTGCTGGGACAGGTCCTTGAACACCTGCGGCAGCACATCGGGGAGGCGCCCGCTCAGGCGACCGTCGCGTTTCTCACGTGTCAGAGACGGCTTGTAGGTGAAGTTGCGGTGCTTGGTTTCCCAGTAACGCATCAGGCCGGTATCGTAAAGGTCGGCCTCGGTGCGGGCCGAGAACATCAGGGTGACCGGTTTGCGATAGCCGCGGCGCAGGGCGGCCTCGGCAAGCGCGAGAATGGGCGCGAGGCCCGAACCCGACGCCATGCACAGTACCGGGGAATCGACTGCAGGGTCACCGATGAAGGTGCCGTAGGGGCCCGACAGCTTGACCACGTCGCCGAGCGTGATCCGGTCGTGTGCCCAGATGCTGGTCTTGCCGTCGTCCACGCGGGTGATCTGGAGCACGATCTCGCCATCGGTGCGCGGGGCGTTCGCAATCGAGTAGCAGCGCATCGGCGCGCCGGCACGCTCGTCGCCGAGGGTGACATATTGGCCCGGCCAGTAACGCATGACCTGGCCGACCGGACGCAGCCTGAGCTCGACGATGCCGGGCGTGCGGGCGATGCGGTCGACGAGCACGAAGCGCTGATCTTCACGCGGCGGAAACAGCTTGGGTTTGGCGTCCTCCGTGCCCCATTCGATCACCAGTTCGGGTGACAGTGGCTTGGCCATGCACATGAGGCCGAAACCCTGCTTGCGCTCTTCCTGTGACAGCGCCATGTCGAGCACCATGCCCTGGTCGAACTGCCCGGACAACACCTTGACCTTGCATTCGCCGCAGGCACCCGCCCGGCAGTTGTTGGGGAGAGCATAGCCGGCGCGTTCAAGCGCAGCCAGCACGGTATCACCGCCCTGGCATTCGACTTCGCGACCGGAGGGGTGGAGTTTGATCTTCTGCATTCGTGTTCTCTCTCAGTGAGGGTAAAGCACGCGCCGTCGGTCAGGCGCTGCGCCGCGCCGCCTTGATCTGCAATACGTCTTTCTTGTGAGGCGGGCCGGCATCAAGGCCGGCCCGCGCATGCAACATGTTGCGCACCGCACATTCGGGGCAGATCGCGATCTGCCCCGAATGGCGCCGGCAGGCGTCAGAACACCGGAATGATATCGTTCATGTCGATGTCGGAGATCTCCTGGCCCGAGATACCAACCTCCGGGATGGCGGGGAAGGGGATCTCATAGCGGTCGAGCACGCCCTTCAGGTTCAGCATGGCGTTCTTCCAGTTGTCCTTCTTCGCCTCGTAGCTCGGTACGCCGAAGCCCGCGCCCCGTGCCACTTCTTCGGCTTCACGTTGATTGTCGATGAAGTCGGTCGGCAGGTCCCAGAATTCCATCGGTGGCTCGAACAGTACAGCAGACAGGAATAGATAGCCGGCGCGGATCTGCTTGGTCACCAGTGCCTTGTCTTCGGGCGGAAGCTTCGGATAATCGCGTTCCATCAGTGCCATGCAGATCGCCATATGGCGCCCTTCGTCACGACCGATGTTGCGGAAGGCCTCCTTGAACACCAGTTCGCGCGAATTGTCGTGCATCTGCTTGAAGATGGTCGCGGCAGCGATCTCGCCCATCAGGAAGGACGAGAACAGCACGGCCAGCGAATACTTCGGCACCGCCTTCTTGTAGCCCGTCCAATAGCGGCCGCCGTTGTAGTACAGCCATTTGGCGTTCTTCTGCAGGCGCTTGCCGAGTTCGGTCTTAGGTTCGTAGGTGATGGGATCCGGATGGCCGAGGAAGCGGGTGATGGCCAGGCCGCACATTTGCTCGTGGTTCTGCTCGTCACGGGTGACGGAGAAGAAGCAGCGGCGCACCGGATCTTCCTCATGCACTTCATAGGTCTTGATGAAGGCTTCCGCGAACACCGGTGGGGCGGAGGCGTCGAATACCGACAGCAGGGTCCACCAGTAGGCAATCGATTCGCGCTCTTCCCAAGTGTAGGACTCCACATCCAGCGTGTCCCAAGGCAGCTTCTTCGGGTCCCAGTTCTCGCGCTGGGCAGCGTCCCACACTTCTTCCATCTTTGCCGTCTGCGCGTTCCACGACAGCGGATAGATGTTCGGTTGTTCGGTCGCCGGCGGAAACTCCATCGTCAGTGCCAGCTTCTCGTTATGTGCCATTCCTGTCTCCTCATCATTATCCGTGGCGCAGCCTGTGCTGCGTGGACGCAAATGTGAGGCAGGCGAAGGTGTCCGCATTTGATCTGGATCAAATGTTTGTTAAATTGATCGACCGGTCGGTCAAGAATGTTGGAAGAAAAACGCCCCGGGCGTTTGCCGGGGCGCTGGATCGATTACCGAGTCGATTTCGACGCTAGGTCAGCCCAAATCATTGCCAGCACTTTGCTGCCGCACCTGTGACGCTGCTTCCTTTCACTCCGGCCTGAGTCAGACTGAGTGTGCCGCAGGCGGTATCACTCGCCTGGCTCCCCTTGGGCACGGCTTCGAGCGAGTAGCTACGTTGGCCCAGACTGTTCGCGACGAACTGGGTCGTGTAAAAATTCGTGAGGTCAGTCCTGCACTGGATATTCGGCAATGCAACCGCCGTCCCACCGCTGTCTTGATCGTAGCGCAGGTTCGTCGTGTAGAAGCGCTCCATGAATTGTGCCAGTTCGCTGAGGCAGGCTTTCGCTTCGGCGCGGCGCGTCTTGAGAATGTGTTGCTGATAGCTTGGGTAAGCCACTGCCGCAAGAATGCCGACAATGGCCACCGTGATCATCAGTTCAATCAGCGTGAAACCCTTCTGATGCTTCATTGATGCTTACTCCGAGATGATTTCGCGCCAAGACATGCGGCCGGAGAATGCCTTCCCGCCCGGATACTTGTTGATTTTTTCTTGTTTGGTGTTCGTTCCCGAGACGATATTGGTCGAGCCGACCAGAATTGGCGCACCCGGCATGCCCACACCCGGATCAATCGAACTGACATAGTTGCCGTCGATCATGTCGTTGTCGTCAAACTTGCCGTCACCATTGACATCCATGAAGGGGAAATCGACTTGGGCGCCAGTGAATGGATCTACCGCATTGACAAAGCCCGCGCCTTCCGGATTACACGGGTCGCCAACGATCGGGATGATGCTGGACACTTCCAAGACCGGCTTGGTTAGATTGATCAGAACCGAATGGCTGACAATTCGTTCGCCGCGGGCGGAGGTGTCCATGAGGTCCAGGTACCAACCCTTCTTGCCCTTCATGTCACCATCCGAGGACTTTGACACCGACCTGACCCGCACGCTCTTTCCATTCTTGTCGGTAACGTAGCCTTCACTTACCACAAAGGTACGCTGAGTCAAGTCCGATCGGCCCCCAATCTTGCTACCGTCGATGAGACCATACCAAGTCTGAATATCGTGATTCAGAGGATCAGAATTGGTCATGAAGCTGCCTGTGCCGAAAAAGACAAAGGTCTCGCCGAAACTATCACTGCCGGTCACGTCATTGATTGCCACGGTAATCGGTGCCGTAATCGGCTGAACCTTTCCCCCGCTGTCCTTGGCAGTGAATAGCGGAGCGGGAGTGCTGCCGGATTTGTAGGCAATTGTCCAGTTATTTGGGTTTTCGTCGGTCAGGTCATATTTCCACACATTGCCCTTCAGATCTCCGGCAAAAACGTAATCGACAGTTCCGTCATTGTCCTTGTCCCAAAGGGTTGGCGCAGCCAGGCCGTTGTCTCCGGCCTTCCCGGCCGCAATCTTCGCGATGACTGCCCCGGTCTTCAGATTCAGGATGAACAGGACCGCATCGCCATTGTCGCTGTTGTATCCGTTACCGAAGAGTACTGCGGTAACGCCATTGTGGAGTTTGCCAATGACGGGGGCACCCAGAACGTAGCCCAGGTGACCTTTCACGGTTTCCGCATTGTCCGTGGTTTGGGTGTATTCCCACAATACGTCCGAACTGGAGAAGCTCGCGGGGAGACTGACGTCGAGGCCAAAAACGCCCTTGGCGCCCCGGCCTGTGGAACCGACGAGGATGTTCTTGTCGGTCGTCTGGCTGAGTGTGGATACAGCTACATCGCCATCGACGAAATAGGTGTGGGCATAGCCCGGACTCGACAGACTCGCCAGTTTGTCGACGACCGTTGATGGAATATAGGCGAACTGCTCAACACCGGTCTTGGCATCGAAAGCATGCAACATTCCGTCGTTTGCGCCCACATACACTGTTCCGGTGTCCTTCACATAATAAGGTGCGGAATCCACGATATCCCCAAGCACCTTCTTTCGATTGCGCAGGCTTCCATTGTTCTGTATCTCGTTGCTCTGATCGCCGCGGATGTAGTCGAGCACTCCCTGTGAGCCAATCGCCGATTGCTGGGAGGTCGACAGACTGCTCAGTGTCTTGAACTCGACGCCGGCACTGGTGGTGCTGTTAAAGGTAAAGATCTTGCGAGCGCTTGCCGACGGCATTTTAGCCGTCGCTTGCCAGCTGATCGTTCCGGAGAGCAGGGTTGCCGTCAGCTCGCCGTCCCATGAACCGCTGTTATAGACCGCCTGGAAGACGCGAGTGTCGGTCGTGACCTTGGTGCTGCTCGATGAAATGTTGCCGGAACTCGCCGTGCGCGCGATGATGGTGTCAAAACTCTTCTTCAAGCTTTCTTTCAACTTGAGCGGGTTCTGCACCAGGAAGTAGGTGTCCGGCACGCCATTGCCGTCGGCGTCCCACTCGGCGTCAATATCCGGGATGTCGTTTCCATTTTTATCAACGAAGCCGCCCCACTTGGCCGCATACCAAAGCGGGTCCTTCAACAGGGTTGCACTGGAACCGCCGACAGTAAAGGTTCTGTCGCTGGATCCGTTTCCCGTGTAGGGCAACTTATAGCAATCACTCGGGGGGGACGCGACGTCACAGTAGCCCGGGCTCTTCCCGGGGGGTACGTTCAAATAGTAGGCGGTATCTACGTTTTCGTCCTGAACCACCAAGTAGACGCCATCCTGCGTGGTGCCGGACAGAATGTATCCCATGTTCTGTCTGATGCCGCCAGCCTGGTAAATCGGGGTTACCTTGATATTGACTGTGCCATCCGATTGGAGCGCGATCTCGTATTCCGAAATGGCGTCCATGTCATGGTCGGCACCCTGTTCTACGTCTTCATAATTGATGCGGAATTTTGCATAGAAACGGCCGTCGTTGATGCTTGCATTCTTGTCGGCTTCACCGGTATTTGCGATGGTGTCCGTATAGAAGTCCACAATCTGGTTCGTGGGTTGAAAGTTACCTTTCGTCGCACTGATCGAGGAGCCGCTGACGGATTTTGCAAAAGGCACCATCGTCACCTTGCCGTTCGGCGTTGCGATTTCGATTCTGGGCAGAGGAGACGCGAGTGCGACGACATAGGTGTCTGTATTTTGAGTGCCTTGCGCACCATTCAGGTCGGTCTTCTTGCCAAAATATGCCGCCGATGCAGAATAGTAACTCCCTTGTTTGGTTGGTTCCTCTGGCGCCAGTCCGCGGATATTGCCAAGGGAGGTGACATCTTTCGCCGTTGGTGCGCTGTCAATTGTCGAGCCGGATTGGCCGATAAAGTGCTTTCCGATAACGCCAATTTCATTCTGCGTGATGGTGTCGGCAAGTTTGGTCGCATCCATCGTGAGGTCGCCGCTGAACGATCCGAAACTGGACCCCGGTATGGAGTCCGAGTCGAAGGACGGGTTGATGTCCGAAATCGTCAGGATGTTCGGCTTGGCGCAATACGGTGCCTTTGCGGCACTGTCCGACGCATATGGATCATCCCATTCAGGATGTGGGAGACCGACGTCTGCATCGTAACTTCCCGAAGTGTCAAATGCTGATGTCGGGGTTTTCTTGCCAGCAATATAGCGGAGTGCTTCGTACATCATTTCACCGACGGGGTTGCCCCAATCGATGAATTCACCTTCGCTCATCGCACTTGTTGTCAACCAACCTTTGCGATAGGAGTTGTCCGTTCTGGTGTTATTGAAGTCGCGAATGCGAAGGCTGTTGAATGATTTTACGATCGTGGCGTTCGCGCTATCGAAGACTCCGGTGCTTGCCGTCACTTCCTTTGAAAACGAACTGAGGACCCGACGCAGGACCCCACCGGACATGTTCTTGTTGTAGCTACCGGTCAGCAGGCCGAACAGCATGCTGTCATTTTCGCCGTAATCGTGAAGAAGACCAGTCGGCTTGTAATTACCATTCGGATACTTCTTGCAGCCGCCATTGTAGGTGTTCGTGCACACTTCAACTCGGACGGTATAATTGTTGCGTGTGTCGCTCCCCGCGTTTCCATCGTTGAGCACAGGACGCTCGGACGAAGCCCATACCCACACTCGGTTGCTGCTGTTCTGGACTACGCGTAGCCTGGGAGGCTTGTCACTGCAATTGCTCAGTGTCGAACAGTCAGAGCCAGCTGTATTGGTCATATTTCCAAAAAGATGGCGTTTCCCCGAGGAGGGCTGACTGAGCGATGAGTAATCTTCGATCGCATAGCCATCTACAGTCGTACTCGTATATTCCTTCGCCCAGGAATGGGCGTCCTGGGGAATATAGGCCCTTCGAAGAATGGTCTGAGTGCTGGTATCGACATCGCGATAGCCGCCGTACAGTACCTTGCGCAAGGCATCGATTCTGCTCGTCGTAAGGTAATTCAGGAAGTTACCTGACCATTCATCTCCCGGGCACGTGCCGTTGGGGTCTTTCGTGGTCGGAGTCGCATAGCCCGACGGCTTGAAATAGTCACTGTTCGAGCCGCCGGCGGGCAGCGTATAACAGAGCGCGGAGTCGAACAGACCGTAATAGGTAATCGCAGGCTTGAAGCGAACGTCAAGCACACCATCGCCGTCTATGTCGCTCGCATCATTGTAGGCTTCATAGAAGAACTTGTGATCCCTCCCCGATACGATCATCGTCATGGGTGGCGCCACCTGCGATGCGATCAGGGGCGACTCCGGAATCGTCACTGCGGCCGCAGCCACCGCACTGACGATGGAAAGCGAGGTCGTCAATAGGAGCCGGATGCCAGGTAAGTCTCTCGAATGGTTCTTCATGGTCGGCTCCTTAGTCGGTAGCGTAGATCGATTGAAGCACTACAGTGGCGCGTCCGCTGCCTGCACTGCGAGCAGTAATACGGAAGCGCTTGCAATTCTGCAGCCCCGTGGTGGGGTCCTTTGGATTGCATGGCGCATCCACTGACAGGGCTTCGACAAAATACTGTGGGGTGCCGCTGAGGCCACCCATTGCGTTGGTGTTCTGCCAGGGCGGGTTCGCCGCATTCCAGCGCGGTGTCATGCAGTCCGGATCGGGAATTTGACACAGGCCTGCGCTGGAACAGGCCGTCTGATTGCATACGTCATTACTCGGCGGCGCGGGATCGATTGCCGACCCGATCTTCCCGTCGCCCCAATCCTTTGCCTTCGATTCACCCACACGGAGGGCGTTTTCGGCGGCCTGGAAGGACAGGCTGCGGTCGTAGGTGTTGGCGCTCATCTTCTCTTGCGACGTCGTTGCCCGAATGCTGGAGAGGCCAAGCAGCGACATGACCATCAGCAGTATCAAGGCGATGATGAGTGCGGCGCCCCGTTGCTGTGCGGGGCAGTAACGCGGCAGGCTTCTCATGGTGCGCGGTTCCTAAGGGTTGCGACTTGAACCAATTTGCGCTCGAGGGCAGGGCGGCCGGCAGCCGTGGAAATCTTGTCCGTGCTGACAAAGGTCAACTCAACGTTCACTGCGACGACATCGGACCAGTCGGTAATGCTGCCAGCGGCGACATAGTCGTTGGTGCCGCCGGACTTTGCTGGATCCCGGGTCTTGTAGAGCAGCTGCATGTCCGTGACGTTTTCGACGACTTCCGTCGCGACGACCGTCGGTGCAACCTTCGGATCGGCATAGTTGATCACAGGCGTGCTCCTGAACAGGGAGCGGCCACCTCGGGCGTTGTTGCCGATGAACCATGTTTCGGATACGAGTTTAACGATATAACCATTGCCCTCGAACGAATATGCGGTGCCCAGTTCTGAACACTCCGTGGGGTAGCCAAGGCCCTTGCTGCAGTTGCCGGGCGAAGTCGTATTCCCGGTGTTATGGACCAGCGTGACATTGGTGTCGCTTGCCTGTGTCGTCTGGAAAATGGCTGCTCGGGTATTGTCGCAGGCCATCAGGATGTCGCCATCCTTGAAGCCGTGGGCCTTTGTGCTGACCTTGAATTGAGCGGCGGGGGCGTCGTGACTGACGATCGAGACGCCTGAGTCGCCGCCAGCCATCAGGATGACGGTGTCCGTGCCAGAAACGCGTTGACCTGTTCCGGTGCCGATCGTCACTGCCGGCGAGGCTGTCGTATTGTCGTAACCGTGAATTGCGTTGGACGACCAGTTCGACCACCACGTTGTATCGTTATCTTCGAGTACGTTCGCGACCACGCCTGCTCCGCAGGGATTGCCCCCGGCTTCTCGCAGCGAGCGCGCCATGAGTTCGAATGCAATCCGGCTGTTTTCCTGCATCCGGGAAAGGTTCTCGGTGGCGCGATTGGCATCCCGGTTGCCGACGAAAATGCTGACGGCGCCGCCGGTGACGATAAGACCCAGCACGAGCGAAATCATCAGCTCAACGAGCGTGAGGCCGCACTGCCTGTTTTGCGGACGGACTTGCGGGCGGGGCATTACAGTTGGCTCCTGGTTTCGATGATCTGCGCGTCGGAGCCGCTTGTGCCGCGGCTGTCGTCCCAGCGGATGCTGACCGTGCAGGTGTTCAGATTGCAGGTCACCTTGCCGCAGGCGGAGCTGCCAAGGTTGGCATGCAGATTGTTTATCCAGCGGGCTGCATCCTTGGCGGCGAGGGACGCCCCCGCCGGTGCAGTGCACTGCCAGTCGCCGAGGACTGCTTCCGCTGTGTAGTCCGATGTACGGAAAGAGTATGGGTCGGTAGTCGTGTCGATGTTTGCGCGCATGGCATCAAGGATGGAGTAGGTCATGAAAACGACCTGGCTGCGCTCCGCAGCACTCTGATTATTGCGCAGGGCGCTTGCCTGCATGCCTGCAATACCGAGCAGCCCGAATGAAAGTACGAGCACTGCAATCAGCACTTCAAGCAGACTTGAGCCGGATTGAAAATGTCGGGTCATGAGCAGTCCGTTCCCTTGGTTTCGAGCATCGGTCGACCGGATGGCTCGAGCGTGATCTTCTTGCTAACGGAGTGCCCCGAAACCTTGAGGCAGATGGTTGCGGAGCTGCCGTTGCCAAGCCCGGTAAACGTCACATTCACGTTTGCCCCCACTGTGGCGACCCGGTCGCCATAGCTGCCTTGCTTAATGGGGTTGGGAAAGTTGGTGTCACTGCTGTCGGTGATGTCGTCGTCCGAGTCATATGCACCATCGGCGTTGGTATCGACATACACCGTCCATTGGCGATTGGTGTCCAACTGGAACGACACGCGGCGGTTTCTCCGAATTGCCTCCATTCTCGCCTGTTGCAAAGCAGCCGATACCTCGTTCGCCGCGCTCGCCAGCGACATGTTGATGATCATGGTCTGGAAGGACGGCACGGCGATGCCGAGCAGCACCGCAATCACCGAAATCGTGATCATGAGCTCGATCAGTGTGAAGCCGCGAAGGCGCGCGGGAACGCGGATGATGGTCACGGAGGATCCTGTTGGATTTTTGTGCTGTGAATCTTAGTGCCGTGTGCGCGCAATTGCGCGAGGGGCTCGACGAAAGGTCGGCGGTGTGGGATAACCGGTCGTGAGCCGGGTCAGGACTGGAGGGGGCGAATGGGTTTTCCGTTATCTGTATCGCGTATGCTGATCGTGAGTTTTAGTCTTGCGTCTCCCGCGATATGCGCCGCTGCCGAGGTCGCCGTGGCCGGGGTGCTGGGAACCAGGGCGGCAGTTCTGGTCATTGATGGTGGTTCTCCCAGAACACTGGCGATCGGGCAGCGCTCCCCGGAAGGGGTGCGGCTGCTGGCGATCGAGGGGGAGGTGGCTGTCGTTGAAGTGGACAAGGTGCGCGAGCGTGTGCGTTTGGGCGAACGGGTGGTGCGGCGGGCGGCCGACGGGCGCGATGCGTCCGTCCACCTCGAGGCGGACGGACAGGGGCACTTTCTGACCACCGGACGGATCAATGGCGCATCGGTCCGGTTTCTGGTCGACACCGGTGCGTCGGTGGTGTCGATCGGACGCGCCGATGCGCGTCGGCTCGGTATAGACTTGACGCGTGCAACGCTCGGGCGCACGCAGACCGCGAACGGCGTGGTAAACGTGTGGAGGGTGAAGCTCGATTCGGTGCAGTTGGGCGAGTTGAGCCTGAACGACGTGGATGCCGTCGTGCTTGAGAACGACATGCCGCTCATTCTTCTGGGTATGAGTTTTCTGAACCGGATGGAGATGGCGCGCGACGGAAACCGCCTCGTCTTGCGTCGACGTTATTGACTGGCGTTGGCCCTGATCGAATCGCGCAAGTGTGACGCATGGCATGACTTGCCGGGTGTTGTGGATGGTGGTCTGATTGAGGTTGCGGATGTGGTATCGGTAGATGATGATTTTGCGGCAACGCTGCGAGCGCGACTTGCACAGGCGAAGACCTCGCCGAGCGCCGATTGGCCGGAGTTGCCCGATGCGAGCACGCATATGCCGGCTGCGGTGTTGGTGCCACTTGTGTTCAGGGACGGCGCGCACTCGGTTCTGCTTACACGCCGCACGGATCACCTTCATCACCATCCGGGGCAGATCAGCTTTCCGGGAGGGCGCGTAGAGCGCGGCGATGCTTCGCCAGTGGCGACCGCGCTGCGCGAAACCGAGGAGGAAATCGGCTTGGCCGCGGAGCACGTCGAATTGCTCGGCAGCCTGCCGGAGTACTTTACCGGCACGGGCTTTCGGGTCACGCCGGTCGTGGGGCTGGTGCGCCCGCCATTTGAATTGACGCTCGATACCTTCGAGGTCGCCGAGGCGTTCGAGGTGCCGCTGGCGCATTTTCTCGACCCAGCCAATCACCTGCGCCACAGTCTCGAAATCGACGGGCGCACGCGCCACTTTCACGCCATGCCTTACGGTGACTACTACATCTGGGGGGCGACTGCGGGAATGTTGATGTCGCTCTACCGTCTGCTCGCCCAGGGGCACTGAACGATCGCCGCGGAATTCTGGTGGCGACCCGGACCAGGCAGTACGACGATGGGGTGCAGCAAGCCGGAGTCGCGGGTTGCTGACTGGCCGTCGCCGGGCGAAACTGCAACGCCTTTGTGGTATCGTGGATGAAAACAAGCACAAGCTCTGATTCCCCCATTTGATCTACGACGTATGACGCTTCTTTCGCTCATCATCGCCCTGCTGATCGAGCAGGTCCGCCCGCTTTCCGCGCAGGGGCTCGTAGTCGGTCCATTGCGCAGGCTGTCTGCCGCGCTGGCGCTGCGACTCAATGACGGTCAGGCGCGAAACGGCCGGATTGCGTGGGCGCTGGTGGTGGTGCTGGCCACCGTTGCGTGCGCCGTGGCGTACTTTCTGTTGTGGCATGCACATCCCGTGCTGGCCTTCCTGTTCAATATCGTGGTGCTCTACTTCACCATGGGTTTTCGCCAGGAGAGTCATTTCTTCACCGACATACATCTGGCGCTGCGCATGGGTGAAATCGATCGTGCGCGCACCCTGCTCTCCGAGTGGCAGGGCGGGCAGTACCACGAGGCGAGTTCGAGCGAAGTGGCGCGACTGGCCATTGAGCACGCGCTGGTCGCGTCGCACCGCTGCGTGTTCGGGGTGGCGTTCTGGTTCGTGCTCCTGCCGGGTGCCAGCGGTGCGCTGATGTATCGCCTGGCGCGGTTCTTCGACGATGAATGGGGTGGGCGCACCGACAACGAGTTCGGCCGTTTCGGCAGTTTTGCGCGACAGGCTTTCGCGGTCATCGACTGGCTGCCGGCGCGCCTGACCGCGGCCTCGTTCTCGGTGGCGGGCGATTTCGAGGATGCGGTGGCCTGCTGGCGTACGCAGGCAATGCTGTGGCCGGACAGGTGCTCCGCTATACTGATTGCAAGCGGTGCTGGTGCGCTGGGGGTTCGCCTCGGTATGCCGGTGCACGTTTCGGGTGAAATCGTCGACAGGCCGGAAATGGGTCTGGGCGAAGAAGCCAGTGCCGATTACATGCAAAGCACGGTAGGGCTCGTCTGGCGGGCCTTGCTCGTTTGCTTGGTACTGCTTGCCCTGGTCAGTCTCGCTGGCTGGGTGGGCGGCTAATTTTCGAGGAGGGTGTATTGATGGCAAATCGTGAAGTCGTAGTGTTGAGTGCCGTACGTTCCGCAGTGGGTGGTTTCAATGGCTCGCTCAAGGATATCGAACCGGGCGAACTGGGCGGCCTGGTGGTCAAGGAAGCCATTGCGCGTGCCGGTGTCGATCCTGCAGCGGTGTCGTTTGCCACCGTCGGTCACTGCATTCCGACCGATTCCCGTTATGCCTACGTTGCGCGCGTTGCCACCATCCAGGGCGGCATGAGCAAGGATTCGGTGGCATTCGCGGTGAATCGGCTGTGTGGTTCTGCACAGCAGGCCATCGTCAACTCTGCCCAGGCCATCTTGCTGGGTGATGCCGATTTCGCCATTGGCGGCGGTGTTGAGGTGATGTCACGTGGTGCCTACCTGATGCCTGCGCTGCGCAGCGGTGCGCGCATGGGCGACACCAAGGCGATCGATGCCATGGTGGCAGTGCTGACCGATCCGTTCGGTGTCGGCCACATGGGTATCACGGCCGAAAATCTCGCGAGCAAGTGGGACATCAGCCGCGAAGCCCAGGATGCATTCGCGCTCGAGTCGCAGCAACGCGCCGCGGCAGCGATCGCCGATGGCCGCTTCAAGAGCCAGATCGTGCCGATCTCGTTCGAGACCCGCAAGGGCACGGTTGTGTTCGATACGGACGAGCATCCGCGCGCGACCACGATGGAAGCGCTCGGCAAGATGAAGCCGGCCTTCAAGAAGGATGGCTCGGTGACGGCGGGCAATGCCTCGGGTATCAACGACGCGGCCGCCTTCCTGGTGCTGGCCGATGCGGCCAAGGCGGCAGCGGGCGGTCACAAGCCGATCGCACGCCTGGTGTCGTACGCCATTGCCGGCGTGCCGAACGAGCTGATGGGCGAGGGCCCGATTCCGGCGTCGAAGATTGCGTTGCAGCGCGCCGGCCTGTCGCTGGACAAGATCGATGTCATCGAGTCCAACGAAGCCTTCGCTGCGCAGTCGCTGGCAGTGAACAAGGGGCTTGAGCTCGATCCCGCGAAGGTGAACCCGAACGGCGGCGCGATCGCGCTGGGGCACCCGGTTGGTGCAACCGGCGGCGTGATCATTACCAAGCTGTTGCACGAGCTCATTCGCGTCAATGGCCGCTATGGCATGGCCACCATGTGTATCGGTGGCGGCCAGGGCATTACCACCATCTGGGAACGCATCTGATTCAGGTACTTCAGCCTTGAAGAAACCCCGCTCAGGCGGGGTTTTTTTTCGCCGGTCAAATCTGGCTGACCCGTGTGCATGCACCACTTCTTGGTGCAGGATATTCTTGATGCACTGTATTGGTGCGCGATGCCGTCATAAAGTGATGGCATGCGGGTTCACCGCATGTCTTTGCGCTGGCACGCTTTTCGCTGGTAAGGAACTGTCCGGAATCACTTCGAGAAAGGCAGGCTTCGCGTCATGATCACAAAGAACTTCTATAACGAGATGACTGACGAGGCGGGGCGGATTCGTCCGCACTATGCCTCGTATGCCAACTGGCTGTCGGAAATGCCTGAAGAGCGGCTGTCGCAGAAGCGTGCAGAGGCGGATGCGCTGTTTCACCGCTATGGAATCACGTTCGCGGTATACGGAGAAAATGCAGGAACGGAGCGGCTGATTCCCTTCGACATCATTCCGCGCATCATCCCCGCAGATGAATGGAAGACCCTGGCCGCAGGGCTGCGTCAGCGCGTCAAGGCGCTTAACCTGTTCATCGGAGACATCTATCACGAGCAGAATATCCTGAAAGCGGGGCACATTCCGGCCGAGCAGGTGCTCAACAATGCGCAATACCGCAAGGTGATGCAGGGCATAGACGTTGCGCGCGACATCTACGCGCACATCGCCGGTGTCGATCTCGTGCGCGCGGGAGCGGGTGAGTACTACGTACTCGAAGACAATCTGCGCGTGCCGTCGGGCGTGTCCTACATGCTCGAGAACCGCAAGATGATGATGCGGCTGTTCCCGCGCCTGTTCTCGCGTTACAAGGTGGCGCCGGTCGACCGTTATCCGGACATGCTGCTCAACATGCTGCGCAGCGTGGCGCCGACCGGCGTCACCGACCCGACCGTGGTCGTGATGACGCCGGGTGCATACAACAGCGCCTATTTCGAACATGCCTTCCTGGCCCAGCAGATGGGGGTCGAGCTGGTCGAGGGGCAGGACATGTTCGTCAAGGACGACCATGTCTATATGCGCACCACGCAGGGGCCGCAGCGGGTCGACGTGATCTACCGCCGGGTGGATGACGATTTCATCGATCCCCTGGCTTTCCGCCCCGACTCGGTGCTCGGTGTGCCCGGGCTGCTCCGTGCCTACCAGGCGGGCGGTGTGACCGTGACCAATGCCATCGGGGGCGGGGTCGCCGACGATAAGTCGATCTATCCCTACGTGCCGGAGATGATCCGCTTCTATCTTGGCGAAGAGCCGATCCTGCACAACGTTCCGACGTCAATGTGTCGCAAGAAGGAAGACCTGGCCTATGTGCTCGACCATCTGTCCGAGCTCGTGGTCAAGGAAGTTCATGGGTCGGGCGGTTACGGCATGCTGGTCGGGCCGGCCGCAAGCAAGGACGAGATCGAGACCTTCCGCAAGATTCTGATCCAACATCCCGAGCGCTACATCGCCCAGCCCACGCTCGCTTTGTCGAATTGCCCGACCTTCGTCGAGTCCGGCATCGCCCCGCGTCACATCGATCTGCGCCCGTTCGTGCTGTCGGGCGAGGAGATCCAGCTGGTGGCGGGGGGACTGACCCGGGTGGCGCTGCGCGAGGGCTCGCTGGTGGTGAACTCGTCGCAAGGCGGCGGTACCAAGGACACCTGGGTGCTTGAAGCCTGATGAATGGCGTGATGGAGAACACGAAATGCTGAGCCGTACTGCTGATCACCTTTACTGGATGGCCCGCTACATGGAGCGGGCAGAGAATATCGCGCGGATGCTGGATGTGAACCATCGGATGTCGATGATGCCGCAGTCGCAGATTCAGGAGGACCAGGCGTGGGGGGCGACCTTGCGCATCATGGGGCTCGAGGGGGCGTTCCACGAGCGTTTTGCCGACATCACGCCGGACAACGTCCTCGAGTTCATGATTTTCGACGACACCAATCCGTCGAGCATCCGTAACTGCCTGCGTGCAGCACGCGAAAACGGTCATGCGGTGCGGGGCACCCTGACCTCGGAGCTGTGGGAAACCACCAATGCCACCTGGCTGCGGATGCGTGATTTCTCACGCGAGCAATTCTTCGACGTCGGGGCGGGCGAGTTCTTCGAATGGGTGAAATATCGCTCCCACCTCTCGCGCGGCGTGACCATCGGCACGATGTTGCAGGACGAGTCGTTGCGCTTCATCCGCATCGGGACCTTCCTCGAGCGCGCTGACAACACGGCCCGGATTCTCGATGTGAAATACCAGATCCTGCTGCCGGCGGGAGAGGCCGAGGGTGGCGCTGCGGACTACTATCAGTGGAGTGCGCTGCTGCGCTCGGTGTCGGCATTCGAGGTCTACCGCAAGGTCTATCGCGACCTGATCACCCCGGCACGGGTGGCCGAACTGTTGCTGCTGCGTGCCGACATGCCGCGTTCCCTGGCGCGCTGCATGAAAGAGGTCTATGCAAACCTGCAGGGTGTGAGCAACGCGCAGTCGGCCGAAACCGAGCGTCAGGCTGGCGAACTCGAGGCGCAATTGCGCTTCGGTCGCATCGAGGACATCGTGCGCGGTGGGCTGCACAGCTATACGATGCGCCTGCTCGATCGTGTGCAGTCTCTGGGTAACCGGATTGCCGATGACTTCCTGGTGCCGGTGTCCTGAGGACGTCGGTAAGGGCCTGCCGGGGCGGGAGGATTCGGTTCTTCTCTTCTCGCGCATCGTTCAAGCTTTGCGTGCACGGCTGGCTGCCAGTACTACCAGCCGGGATTGGCTTGCTTGGCTGCCGTAATTTCCTGCCGGATGATGCGATAGTGCTCGAAGCGGCGCGGGTTGATCGCGCCCGCTGCGAGTGCGCCGAGCAGTGCGCAGTCGGGCTCGGCTTCGTGGCGACAGTCGCGGAACCGGCACTTGCCGAGCCAGGGGCGGAATTCGATGAAACACTCGGCAAGTTCGTCCGGCTCGAGATGCGCCAGGCCAAAAGCCTGCAGGCCAGGGCTGTCGATCAGCCAGCCATCCCCGAGCGGATAGAGTCGAGCGAAGGTGGTCGTGTGCTTGCCGGTATCGAGCGCGGTGGAGATCTCGCGCGTGGCTGCTTCCGCCTCCGGTACCAGTGCGTTGGTCAGCGTCGACTTGCCCATGCCGGACTGGCCGACAAGAATGCTGCGGTGTCCCGAGAGGGCATTGCTGAGGCTTGTGGCACCGTCGAGCGCCGACACCTCGAGCACCTGGTAACCGAGCGCGGCAAAGGGCGCAAGCTGGCTGCGCGCTGATTCGAGTCGGTCCTTGAGGTCGGCCTTGTTCAGCACGATCAGGGGGGTGATGTCCTGGCTCTCGGCCGCAGCGATGCAGCGCGAAATCAGCAGATCGGAAAAGCCGGGTTCGGTCGCGACGACAATGCCGATATGACTCAGGTTGGCCGCGATCAGCTTTTCGCGAAAGGCGTCGGAGCGCCACAGCAGGTTATGGCGGGGGTGAAGGTGCTCGATGACGCCCTGCGCTTCTCCGGCCGGTGCAATGTCTACGGCGTCTCCGCACGCATAACTGCTGCGTTTGCCGCGGGGGTAACAGCGCAGGCGCCCGTCTTTTGTGTCGACCTCGTAGTGTCGTCCGAAAGCGGCAACGACGGTGCCGGTAGTCTGTATCTGGCCGTGCTTGCGGCTCCCTGCGCTGCGACGATTCACTTGAACTTGTAGTAATGCTTGTTCAGATAGCCGGCAATATTCATTTCATCTTCCGGGAAAAGGTCGAGATTGAGCATGGTAGTGCATGACGTGATCTGCTGGCTCAGTGCGCTCGGGCTGTTGACCTTGCGGTCTACGCGGATATAGATGTCCGAGCCGTCCTTGCCGCCGTATTTCTGTTCGTGACAGGCAATGCAGTACTTCTGGTGATGCTTTTCGCCGGCCACGATGTCCGCGTCCGGAAACGCGGTAGCCGCGGCAGGCAGACTCAGAAGCGCGAGCACGCCGATGGCGATCAGTCGATGATGGTACATGTCATCCTCCTCGTTGTGCGCTGCGGCGACGGGCGGGTGCTTCAGGTCTGCAAGCGGGTGATGCGAACGGCCGCGGGCGGGTGCGAATCAAAGAAGCCCGAGTAGACGGGATCGGGCGTCAAGGTCGACGCGTTGTCACGGTAGAGCTTGACCAGGGCGCTGACAAGGTCACTGGCCCTGGCGTGGCGGGCAGCATAGGCGTCGGCCTCGAATTCGTGCCGGCGCGACCACAGGCTCATCAGCGGCGTCAGTACGAAGGTGAACCACGGCAGGACGAGGAAGAACAATGCGAGTCCCTCTGCGGTTCCGGGGCGCGAGACCCCGAGGCCAACGAAGAACGCCTGCTGCGGCAGCAGCCAGCCGAGCAGTGCGAAAAGCGCGAGGCTGCCCGGCGCGAGCACCAGCAGGCGCTTGACGATGTGCTTGTGGTGGAAGTGCCCGAGTTCGTGGGCGAGGACGGCTTCCACTTCCCGGGCATTGAGCTTGTCGAGCAGCGTGTCGAAGAACACGATGCGCTTGGACGCCCCGAATCCGGTGAAATAGGCGTTGCCGTGAGCGGAACGGCGCGAACCGTCCATGACGAACAGACCCTTGGCGCGAAATCCACAACGCTCGAGCAGGGCTTCGACGCGCTGCTTGAGCTGTTCGTCGGCGAGCGGGCTGAAGCGGTTGAACAGCGGCGCGATGAAGGTCGGCCAGATCAGCAGTACGAGCAGATTGAACCCCAGCCACACTGCCCACACCCACAGCCACCATAGCGTGCCCATTGCGCCCATGAGCCACAGCACGCCGGCCAGCAGCGGCAGGCCGATGAGCGCTGCGAGTACCGTCTGCTTGACGGTGTCGGACAGAAAGAGGCCCGGGGTCATGCGGTTGAAGCCGTAGCGTTTTTCCAGTACGAAGGTGCGGTACAGCGCGAACGGCAGGTCGACGATCCAGCCCACGATACCGAGCGCGGCCAGCAGTGCAACGCCGTGAGCGAGCGAGCCGTGCTCGAACGCTGCGGTGCATAGCGTGCTGATCGCCTGCAGCACACCGCCCAGTGTGAGCGTCACGACGAGCAGCGCTGAAACTGCCAGCTCCACCAGGCTCAGGCGCATGCGGTCGGCCGTGTAGTCGGCCGCGCGCTGATGGGCATCGAGTCCGATGCTGTCGGCGAACGCCGCTGGTACCGTGCCGCGACGGGCACGCACGTGCCGGATCTGGCGCACCATTAGCGTGGTCTTGACGATGAGGGTTGCGCCAAGGGCGACGCAGAAAAGGACGGTGATCAAGTCTGGTTGCATGCGGGCGTGCCAGCGGGAAGGGAACTGCGATTGTGTGACACAATTGCGGGCCCGATTGTTTCATCTTGCCGTTGCGGCCAGGCCGCCCGGCGCACGAAAGGCTCAAGGATTATGGCACAGGACCCGAATCACCTGATATGGCTGGACATGGAAATGACCGGCCTGGAACCCGACACCGACCGTATCATCGAGATCGCGGTGGTGATCACCGACAGCAATCTCAATACGGTTGCCGAGGCGCCCGTCATCGTGGTGCATCAGCCTGACAGCGTGCTCGATGCGATGGACGACTGGAACAAGAACACCCACGGAAAATCGGGACTGATCGACCGGGTACGTGCATCAGCCGTGTCGGAGGCCGAAGCCGAGGCCCGCATGCTGGCGTTCGTGCAGGAATGGACGCCGTCGAGATCGTCGCCGATGTGCGGCAACTCGATCGGCCAGGACCGTCGTTTTCTGGTGCGCTACATGCCCCAGTTCGAAGCCTGGTTCCACTATCGCAATCTCGACGTCTCGACCCTCAAGGAGTTGGCCAAGCGCTGGAATCCCGACGTGTACAAGGGGGTGAAGAAGGCGGGCGCGCACACCGCGCTGGCCGACATCCAGGAGTCAATCGGCGAATTGCGCCACTACCGGGACAACTTCCTGCGCGTGAGTGCTTATTAACCCGGCAACGAAAAAAGTCATTGTCGGCACCTGGTTCCTCCCCCCCATTTATATTCAGGAAAAGGGAAGGAGCCAGCTAATCTGGTTCGGGTGGGTAGTTTCTTGCTCCCTCCCCTTCAAGGGGAGGGCTGGGGTGGGGATGGGTTTCGAGGCTCGCAACAAAACCCCCATCCTGTCCTTCCCCTTCAAGGGGAGGGAGCGACCGTGCTGAATTCCAGCATTCATCATCTCATTCATTCGCTGTCCGAGCGGATATCGAGGCGGAACATCTCGGTCTGTTTGCCCCCCCCGCGGTGGAAGGTCCAGATCGTGTGCCAGCCTGGGGCTGGTTTGTCGTCGCCGGGCTTGCGGAACGTATAGGTCAGCAGCAGGCGGCACGGGGTGGTGCCGTCGCGGGTGAAGGTCGGACGGATGCCGGCGTAGTAGTCGAGCGCGCTGCGCGCGGAGTCGGGCATCCCCGTGCTCGCGATGCACTCCGCCTGGTGCGGCGCGAGGGCACGTTGCAGCGAGTCGATGGCCGGGCGGTAGCTGCGGCCGTAGTCGAACCAGGGCATCAACAGCGTGACGGTGAGGCACCACAGCATTGTCATGCCCATCGCCCAGTTTGCTGTTGCCCGGGTCGTCGTGCGTGGCAGGCGCCACACCAGCACGACCCAAATGGTACAGATCAGGAGACCGACTGCCGGCCGCAGGATGCTGTCGGCATGACTGAAGGCGGGGGTCAGGCGCGCGATGTGACGGGCAAGTCCGGGCGGCCAGGCAAAGGCCTGCGCCGTCCAGGCGATCCAGATCAGGACGGCGAACACCGCGAAAGTCATGACTCCGAACCAGTCGAATGCGTTGGCCGCGCCGCGTCTCAGGTGCGGGACGCCGCCGGCGGCCAGCAGCGCCACCGGCGGCAGCAGGGGCAGTAGCGCGACGGGGGAGAGGTCGCCCTTTGCCATGACGATAGTCAGCGCGAGCAGTGCCGACAGCAGCGGAAGCAGCCAGCGCAACTCGAGCAGGTGGCGCCGTGCCCGCCACAATGCCCAAAGGGAAATCGGCCATAACGGCCACATGAACCAGCTCAGCAATTCCGCAAGACGGGGCAGTTCGCCGGCGCTGATGACGTCGCCGGTAAGTGCATTCCACTCGTTGCGCAGCCACAGCGCGAACAATTCAGGCTCGGTCAGCTGGATGCTCAGCGGCCACAGTGCACCGAGTATCGTCGCCACCGACAGACCCGCGAGCAGACCACCGCTGGCTCTGGGGTTGCGGCAGTCCGGAGAGGTGGTCATGACCAGCAGAAACAGTGGCAGCGTGAGCAAGGCGCCGCTCAGTCCGCCGGCCAGCATCGCCAGCGCACTGCCCAGGCCGGCCTGGAGGCTGCCGCCTACCGGTTGAGCGGGAACGCGCGCGAGACCGTTGATGACGAGGGCGACCATGGCCATCAATGCAAGCATGGGCTGGGTTTCGTGGGCGTGCACCACCAGGCCGAGGCAGCCCAGCGTCAGCAGCGCAGCGGGCGTACGCGCCGGGCGGCCGTAGAGGCGCTCCGACGCACGCGCAATCCAGTACACCGCCATCGCGGTAAATGCAACGCTCGCCAGTCGCGCGCCGTCGTGTACAGGCAGCACCGTGGCGGTCAATTTTGCCAGCAGTGCAGAGAGCCAGAAGTAGAGGGGCGGAAAGTCCGGGAAGGGAAGACCCGCAATGGCCGGAAACAGCAGGCCTTCTCCCTGAAGCATGGAGAATACCGGGCCGAAGTAGCGGGCGTCGTCACCGCGCCAGGGCTCATGGCCGGTGAGGCCGGTCAGCAGGTAGAGTCCGACCAGCAGGGTCAGACCTGCGGTACCGTATATGCGGCGTTGCAGCAGGGAGGGGGCGAGAGGGTCGCGGGGCATTCGCGCTCGATGGCGGTAACAAATGGGCGGACCTGGGCCGCAAGGTGTGCATTGTATCGGGCTCGCGCACCGCTTGCATTGTGCATGACGGGTCGGGACGACACCGACCGCCGAGCACAAACAAAAAAGGCAGCCGAGGCTGCCTTTTCATGGTGCGCTTGCGCGCACGTTGTTGCGCTATCGTGGCTTGCCGGTCGCAGCTCAGCTCGCGCGCTGTACGTTGCCGTACTTTTGGCGGAAGCGCTCGACACGACCCGCGGTATCGACGATCTTCTGCTTGCCGGTGTAGAACGGATGACACGCAGCGCACACTTCAACGTGCAGTTGCGGCTTGCCGAGGGTCGAACGGGTGACGAACGTGTTGCCGCAGGAGCAGGTCACGTCGACGTCTTTGTAGTTGGGATGGATTTCCGCTTTCATGTCAGTTCCTGAGTACGGCGGGTGGCGGTTGTGACCACCCTAAATTGAAAACACGCAATTATCCTCGACTATTGAGTGCATGGCAAGTACGGAGTGGGCTGCCTTCGTTTACAATGCCCGGCTGACCCACTGCAAGAAGAGAATCATTTTGCGCCTGCTGCTCGCGCCGATGGAAGGTCTGCTGGACGATGTGCTGCGCGCCGTATTGAGCCGTATCGGCGGCTACGACTGTGCGGTGAGCGAATTTGCCCGGGTGTCGGGTTCGGTATTGCCCCACCGCTGCTTCCGCCGCATCGTGCCCGAGCTCGACCACGGTAGCCGTGCGGTTGGCGGAATGCCTGTGCGGGTACAGTTGCTGGGCTCCGATCCGGCGGCAATGGCGGAAAACGCCGCGCAACTGGCGATGCTCGCCCCGGCTGCTGTGGATCTGAATTTCGGTTGTCCCGCGCCCACGGTGAACCGTCATCGTGGCGGCGCAATCCTGCTCGACGAACCCGAATTGCTGCACCGGATCGCGCATGCGGTGCGCAGCGCGCTGCCGGGAGACATGTTGCTGACGGCCAAGATGCGACTGGGGGTGGCGGACAAGGGGCGGGCGCTCGAGTGTGCGCAGGCCCTGGCCGGTGGCGGCGCATCCGAGATCGTGGTGCATGCGCGCACCAAGCTCGAAGGCTATCGACCGCCGGCGCACTGGGAGTGGGTGGGGCGTATCGCCGATGTGGTGTCGGTACCGGTCGTGGCCAATGGCGAGGTGTGGACGGTTGAAGACTGGCAGCGCTGCCGGGCGGTGTCGGGCGCGGCTGACGTGATGCTAGGACGCGGGGCTGTGACCGACCCCTTTCTTGCACGCCGCATCCGCGACGGACAGGGCGACGACGAGGCTGTTCGTGCTGCCGAGTGGTCCCGGCTCGAACCGCTGATTGCCGAGTTTCGCGATCGGGTGGTGGCCAAGGTGGCCGCACATCACGCCCCGGGGCGGATCAAGCAGTGGCTGAACATGTTGCGCCGCCGCTATGTGGAGGCCGAAGCGCTCTACCAGTCGATCCGGCCGCTGAAGACCCTGACCGAGATCGATCGCGTACTGCTGGCGCTGCGGATTCTTCCCGAGCCGGTTCGCCTGGCAGCCTGACCTCGAGAGACGTAATTGAGCTACGCAAATTCGACCATTCCGGTCAGTGCCCAGCAGGGTGTCCACGACAGGTTGACGGAGCGTGTGGCGCGTCACCTCGCCGAGCCCTTCCTCAAGCCGATTGCCGACTACAACCGCGAGGCCTATGTCGCCAGCCTGGCAGGCTGGGATCGACGCGCGCCATTGATTCTCGATGCCGGGTGCGGTGTCGGACACAGCACCATCCAGCTCGCGCGCACTTATCCCGATCATTGGGTCATTGGCATCGATCAGTCGCAGGATCGCCTGTCGCGACGCAAGCCGTATCCGGACGCCCTGTTGCCGAAGAACATGGTGTTTGCGCGCGCGGACCTGGTGGATTACTGGCGCTTGATGTACGCCGACGGTCTGCGGCTGGCGCGCCACTACATCCTGTATCCGAACCCGTGGCCCAAGATTGGCCACCTGTCGCGGCGCTGGCATGCGCACCCGGTGTTTCCCTTCATTCCGAAGCTCGGCGGTGTGCTCGAGTGCCGCAGCAACTGGCAGGTCTACATCGAAGAGTTCGCGGTGGCGCTGGGGCAGGTGCTGACGCGTACGGTGACGTGGGAGACCTTCGAGGCGGTGGTGCCGCTGACACCTTTCGAACGCAAGTACCGCGATTCCGGTCAGACACTGTATCGTCTGGTGACTGAAGTCGACTGAACCACGGGCAGCACGGATTGCTGTCTCGGCAGACATCGCCGCCTCGCCTATCCTGGAGATCAATGATGAGTAACGATTCGGGCAACCTGCTGTTGATGTCTGACGAAGCGTTCGAAGCGCTCGAAGAAATGCTGACGTCGGACGTCGTCCCCGAAGATTGCATGAACCTCGAGATGCTCGACGGTTTTCTTGCCGGGGTGCTGATTTCCCCTCAGCCGATTCCGGTGGAGCGCTGGCTGCCGGCGGTGTGGTCCGCGCACGAAGACAGCATGAGCTTTGGTGCCGGCAAGGGGGTGCAGAAGGCAATCCGCCTGGTCCTGGCCTATCACAACGAGATGATTACGACGCTCGGACTCGATGACGACGACGAGCATTGCTGGGAGCCCTTCTGTTTTGCCATCACCGAGGCCGACACGATCAAGCTCGGCGAAGAGTGGATGGAGGGCTTCACCCAGGGCCTGGAAGCGTGGCGCAAGGACTGGCGCGAAGGTCTGGCCGAAGATGTCGTCGAAGCGGTGCAGGAAACCCTGAATACGGTTCTGGCGCCGTGGCAGGATGAGGCTGCCGGTGTCGCAGACGACGAAACCCGTCTTGGCTGGCTGTCCGCCGCAGGTGAGGCCGTCAATGACATTTTCTCGCATTGGCGCGACATGGCGTTGCCGGCGCCGCAGCCTCTCTCTGCCGAAGCGCCGGCGGCGCCGGCTGCGGCCGAACCCGGACGCAACGATGCCTGCCCATGCGGAAGTGGAAAGAAATACAAGAAGTGTTGCGGTGCGCTCAATAGTTGAGCAAGTGCCAACGCGCCGGTGCGAAACATTGGTCCAAAATATATTTTCAAGGTGTTGAAATAAAAGAATAAATACTTGTTGCGCAGTGTCGGTTGAAGATTAGAATTCGCGCGCCGGATCGATGTGGCGACCGTCTTCAGTAAGCCGATGTGCCAGGTCGATGCGGAAACGGTCCCATCCGGGAGCGTTGAATTCGTCATCGACTGGTGCGCAATGGACGCTTTCAATCCTTGTCTCGACTGCGGCATCTGCTGCACGCATTTCCGAATTTCGTTCTACTGGGGTGAGGCTGATGATGCGCCTGGCGGATTCGTGCCCGCCGCGATGACCGAGAAGCTCAACGCTTTCATGCGTTGCATGAAGGGTAGCAACGACGTGAATCGGCGTTGTTCGGCGCTGCAGGGCACGCTCGGGCAGCAGGTGTCATGCTCGATCTATGAGAACCGGCCAACGCCTTGCCGCGAGTTTCCGGTTTATTTCGATGATGGCACGCCGAATCCGAAATGCGACGAACTACGGGCGAAAATCAATCTGCCGCCCTTGCCGAACCCACATCCGGGTCATGTTCAACCGGCTGCGCCAACATGCGAGGCGGATGTCTGTCCGGCTTGACCGCTGAAGGCGCCACCATTGCGGGTGGGTCTTCGAGCGCAGCGGGGCACCGGCGTCAATCGCGCTGCTGGCCGACGCGGGTCAGTAGCGCAAGTGGTCCCACGCTGCGCAATTGTTCGATCTGTTCGCGGTGACGGACGAAGAGTGATCCCGCAAATCCGAGCGCATTGACCGAGATGCCGTCGATCCGCTCCTGGCTGCGGGGAACCACGAGCAGCCAATCATGGCTCAGCAGCAGGTTGTAAGGCGGCATCGGGTCGGTGGCAACAGGCAGGCCAAGCGCTGCGCAGGCGCGAACGAAGGCGTCGCGCAGGTGCGCCCCGATCGCGCCCTGTGCCCAGTCGGATGCCGACAGGCGCACGAAGGCATGTCGCCACGGCAGCGCGGGGTTGTCGGTGGCCTCGCCGTCCGCGGCAAGGCCAGCGGTGAAGGTGTCGAAGTGGTTTCCTGCCGGCACCCATTGCAGGTGCTTGTGTGCCTGGCTGGAGCCGGCAATGGTGCCGCCGTTGTAGAAGCCCAAGCCGCCGTGTTCGCGCATGACCTGAGCCAGTGCGGCGAAGTCGGCATCATGCAGGGGCGAGGTCTGAGCTTCGAAAGCCCGCGTGATGATCAGCAGGTGACGATCGATGACAGGGTACTTGTTGAGGACCGCGAGGTGGTCCGGCCCCAGCGCGGTTACCGTCAGCGTCGGCTCGGGTGGCAGGAAGGGGTTGAAATCCGGGGTGCGGCGGGTGACCGCTTCGACCCTCGCCGCATTCTTGCGCTCGAGTGACGAGACCCAGCGCACCGAGAAGTCGAAACCGCGTTCGGTGATCGAGATCTGTTCGGTGCTGATCGGTTGCAGGGCACCGGTTTCAAGCGCACGTGCGATGCATCGGTCGGTCAGTTCGAGCAGATCGGTTTGTGGGGTGGCGGGCGGGCTGGTCATCGGTGCAGACGTTGGGAGACAATGCCCGCATTGTGACATGAGCGTCGTGCATTGAAGCGTGTGCCGCACGCGGACCATGCGACGCATCGAAGAGTGACAGGAAATGACGAAGACGTTTGCGGTGCGTGGTGACCATATCCAGCTGGATCAACTGCTCAAGGCCGCCAATCTGGTGACGTCCGGCGGCGAGGCGCATGCCGCGGTCGAGGCCGGGCTGGTGCGGGTGGATGGCCATCCCGAGAGCCGCAAGCGGGCCAAGCTGCGTGCCGGGCAGCGGGTGCACTTCAATGGCGAGGATATCGTGCTGGTGGCCGCGACCTGAGCCCACAGTCCGGTGCTCAGGGCAAGCGGCTTGGTGCGGACTTGTTCTTGCGGTGGGCCAGTTTTTCCCAGATCCAGCCGCCCGGCAGGTCCGTGCCGGTCAGGATGTAGTTGAGCGAATGCTCGTTCGTGAGATTGAGCGCGAAGCGGCTGCGCGCACCGGGTCGGCCCGCGAGAAGGAGTTCGTCTCCTGCGCGTATCGGCGTATTTGCCGCCGGAATGACCAGATCGTCATCGTCGTCGCGCACCAGGTAGAGCACTTCGCAGGCGATGTATTCGTGGCGGTTGCCGTGTGATCGCAGCAGTTGATCGATCGTGATCGTTTCGCCCCGCATCAGCCGCCGGTACAGGGCAGGGGCTCGCGACAGGTTGATGCGTTCGCTCCAGATGTCCGGGACATCCCAGCTCAGGCGCCGGGTCATGCGATCGAGCAGCCAAGCGCACCATTCGTCATCACGGCTGCGAACCTCGCCGAGAAAGGGCGCCAGCAGCGGTGTGCTGAGAATCGCCAGGCACTCGTGGGCGATGATTTCGCTGGGCAGGACGGTGATGTCGGAACCGAAGGCCTTGAACAAGGCGCGATTGGCATAGTGGTTCTGTCTCAGGATCACGAAAATGTTCCTGTTCAACTCCCGCGCGGTCACGGCAATCGACAGGTTGTCCACGTCCGAGCCGGTGCCGGCCACGATGCCGACCGCCCTGCGGATGCCGGCTTCTTCGAGCGCGGCGGCACCGGTGCCGTCTCCCTTTACCCAGCGGTGTGTGGAATCGAAAGGCGCCTGCAGGTCGATGATGGTGACCGGTACCGATTCGGCGTCCATCGCATCGACCATCAGTTTGCCAAAGCGTCCGTGTCCGCAGATGATCCACGGCCCCCGCGGCGGCTCGCGGTGCAGTTCGATCCGGGTGCCGGGCAGGCCGGTCAGCCAGCCCAGCAGCTGCCAGGCAGCGGGGGTATGGAGCGCGAGTTCCAGCGTATCGCCGAAGCGCTCGAACGGATTGATGATGTGCGGCGTGCCGAAGGAGGCCATGTTTGCCGCGGTCTCTTGCGTCTCTGCACGCGCCAGGACGGGCAGGCCCGGCGCGAGCAGGCGCGCGGCAATGGCGATGGCGAGGTTTGCGCTGTCGTCGTTGGTGAGCGCGATCACGCCCACGCAGCTAGGGTGAGTGAGGCCGGCATAGCGCAGCGTCTCCGGGTTGCTCGCATCGGCGGTGATGGTCGGTACGTCCGCCGCATAGCTTTGCAGATCGATCTCCCCGACCTTGGATTCCTCGCGCTCGATGACGACTGCGCGGTAGCCGAGGCGGTCGAGCGCATGACAGATCAGACGCCCGGTCTCGCCGTAGCCGCACACGAGATAGAAAGGTTCGCCAAGGCGCCGGACCGCGCGCACGAAACGCTGCATGGCGATGGCCTGCTGCAGGTTGCGGTCGGCGAGAATGGCGAACACCGTCCCCAGCGTGTATGCCCACCCCACGACCGAGAGGTAGATGCAGACCAGCACCCATAGGCGCTGCTGGTCGGAGAACGCATAGGGGATCTCGCCAAAGCCGATCGTCGTTGCGGTATAGCTGGCGAAATACAGCGCATGGAAGAAGCTCAGGTGATGCGGCTTGCCTTCCGCATCCACGCCTGGCGCAAGAGTCAGGCCGAGCACCGTGACCGCAACGATGGTGATCAGCAGGATCAGCGGCACCCGCAGGCGCCGCATGATCAGGAAAAAGACGCTGTGGTGCCGCGCCAGCGGTTCGAGCGGAGGGGTGATCATCAGCGGCGCTGCATGATGGTTTCCGCGATCAGGATCACGACCGATACGACGTTGGCGAACAATGCGCCGCCCGAAAGGGAGACGACTCTGGCGGTCATTTCCGGCGTGATTCCGGCGGTCGTGATGTGCGCGGCGTAGCCCCACACCATCGCCGCAGCGATCAGTTGCAGGTCTGCAACCAGACTGGTTGCAAGGTGTACCGCGCCAATCTGCGTGCGATCACCGAATTTCAGCATGGTCGCAATCAGGCTTACGACGATGGCCGCGAACAATTCGTAGATGTCGTGATGACCGGGGTCGGCGATGTCCCCCACGAAAAAGCCGAAGTTCAAGGTGGCGGCCAGCAGGATGAAAAAACCGAAGATGACTTTTTCCAGGTTCATGTTCTTCTCTTGGGCAGGGCTTCGGAAAGTGGCGTACTCGATTATAGGGGGGCTTCCGGGCGCATGTCGGTATCGTGCATGTCGCCATCGACATAGAACCAGTGCCCGTCTTCAAGGACGAAGCGGCTGGTTTCATGCAGGCGGTGGGCCCGGCCGCCGACCCGGTAGCGGGCAATGAACTCGACCTCGGCATGGGTGGCATCGATCTGCCTGTGCCGTCGTACCTCGAGGCCGATCCACTTGGGCAAGGGGGTCGTATCGAACAGCGGCGGTACGGGTCGGGTCGATACATGCCAGGTCGACAGCAGGTAGGCTTCATCGCGACGGACATAGGCGGTGTAGCGCGAACGCATCAGCGCCTCTGCGCTGGCCGGCCGGACGCCGCCATCGATCGCCGGGGCGCAGCAGCGCGATTCGGGTGTGGTGGAGCCACATGGGCAGGGAGCAGGTTTCATCGCGCATGCGCCAAGGTTTCAAGGCCCTCATTCTGCCCCATCGGGCGGCTTCCACGCACGAGGCAAGGCGATGCACCTTGCTGGCAGTCGTGCTACCGGAACCGTACACTCCGACGATCCCCGCCTGTGGGCCGATGGTGGGCACGATGCCTCGACGATGCCACTTTCCGCATGTCCGTTTGCGGTAAAGAGGCTTGCCGAGCGTGTTCGAATGTCGGTTGCGCCGCGCTGGGGCTGTCGCGCGTCGAGGGCTTGGCTGCCAAGGCTTCCGGTCACCGCGATGCGCGCGGCGGGCGGGCAAATTACGTGTCGAGGTCTATTGCCCGACGAGGCGACCGGAGTAGAATCGGGCGACGTCCAATTTGTCTTCCATAGGCGAGGGTGTTGCACTGCACCCTAAGTCTTATAAAAGACATATAATATGTTCTGAGCCGAGCGGGGGAACCCCGGTCGGAGCCCCTGCCACCGTTATAAACTGGAAGGAAGTCGCCGTGCTTGAAGCCTACCGTGCCCATGTCGCCGAGCGTGCAGCCCTCGGTATCCCGCCGCTGCCCCTGACCAAACAGCAAACCGCCGAATTGGTCGCCCTGTTGAAGAATCCGCCGGCCGGCGAAGAAGCCGCCCTGGTCGAGCTGATCACCTACCGCGTTCCGGCCGGGGTGGATGATGCAGCCAAGGTCAAGGCCGAGTTCCTCGCCAAGGTCGCCAAGGGCGAAGAAGCCTGTGCACTGATCTCGAAGGTCAAGGCCACCGAACTGCTTGGCACCATGCTGGGCGGCTACAACGTCAAGCCGCTGATCGACCTGCTGGCCGACGGCGAGTGCGGCGCCACCGCCGCTGAAGGTCTGAAGAAGACCCTGCTGGTGTTCGACTTCTTCCACGACGTCGCCGAACTGGCCAAGGCCGGCAACGCCAACGCCAAGGCCGTGATGCAATCCTGGGCTGACGCAGAGTGGTTCACCTCGCGTCCGGCCGTCCCGGCGTCGCAGAAGCTGACCGTATTCAAGGTCACCGGCGAAACCAATACCGACGACCTGTCGCCGGCGCCCGACGCCTGGTCGCGTCCGGACATCCCGCTGCACGCGCTGGCCATGCTGAAGAACCCGCGTCCGGGTATCGAGGCTGACGAGCCGGGTGCCCGCGGTCCGATCAAGCAACTGGAAAAGCTGGCTGCCAAGGGCAACCTGATCGCCTACGTCGGTGACGTGGTCGGTACCGGTTCTTCGCGCAAGTCCGCCACCAACTCGGTGCTGTGGTTCACCGGTCAAGACATTCCCTTCGTGCCGAACAAGCGTTTCGGCGGTGTCTGCCTCGGCTCCAAGATCGCGCCGATCTTCTTCAACACGATGGAAGATGCCGGCGCCCTGCCGATCGAAATCGACGCCGGTCAGATGGACATGGGCGACGAGATCGAACTGAAGGTCGACGAAGCCACCGGCAAGGTCACCGCGGTCAAGAACGGTGCCGTGATTGCTGAATCGCAGTTGAAGACCCTGGTCATCCTCGACGAAGTCCGTGCTGGTGGCCGCATCCCGCTGATCATCGGCCGCGGCCTTACCACCAAGGCGCGCGAATTCCTCGGTCTGCCGCAAAGCACCCTGTTCCGCCTGCCGCAGAACCCGGCCGACGACGGCAAGGGCTACTCGCTGGCGCAGAAGATGGTCGGCAAGGCCTGCGGCGTGGCCGGCATCCTGCCCGGCACCTACTGCGAGCCGAAGATGACCACCGTCGGTTCGCAAGACACCACGGGCCCGATGACCCGCGACGAACTCAAGGATCTGGCCTGCCTCGGTTTCTCCGCCGACCTCGTCATGCAGTCCTTCTGCCACACCGCCGCCTATCCGAAGCTGGTCGATGTGCGCACGCACCGCGAACTGCCGTCCTTCATCAGCACCCGTGGCGGCGTTTCGCTGCGTCCGGGCGACGGTGTCATCCATTCGTGGCTGAACCGCCTGCTGCTGCCCGATACCGTCGGTACTGGCGGTGACTCGCACACCCGCTTCCCGATCGGCATCTCCTTCCCGGCCGGTTCCGGTCTGGTCGCCTTTGCCGCCGCCACCGGCGTCATGCCGCTGGACATGCCGGAATCGGTGCTGGTCCGCTTCAAGGGCAAGATGCAGGATGGTATTACCCTGCGCGACCTGGTCAACGCCATTCCGTACTACGCCATCAAGCAGGGCCTGCTGACTGTCGAGAAGAAGGGCAAGAAGAACGTCTTCTCCGGCCGCATCCTCGAAATCGAAGGCCTGCCGGATCTGAAGGTCGAGCAAGCCTTCGAACTGTCCGACGCCGCCGCCGAGCGTTCCGCCGCCGCTTGCGCGATCGCCCTGAACAAGGAGCCGATCGTCGAGTACATGCGTTCGAACATCACGCTGATGAAGTGGATGATCGCCGAAGGCTACCAGGATGCCCGCACGCTGAAGCGCCGCATCAACGCCATGGAAGAGTGGATCGCCAATGGCACGCTGCTCAAGGCCGATGCCAACGCCCAGTACGCCGCCGTCATCGAAATCGATCTGGCCGAAGTCACCGAGCCGATCCTGGCATGCCCGAACGATCCGGATGACGTCAAGCTGCTGTCCGAAGTCGCCGGCGACAAGATCGACGAAGTCTTCATCGGCTCGTGCATGACCAACATCGGCCACTTCCGTGCCGCCGGCAAGGTGCTCGAAGGCAAGTCGGACATCCCGACCCGTCTGTGGATCGCCCCGCCGACCAAGATGGATGCGCTGATCCTGACCGAAGAAGGCTACTACGGCGTGCTCGGCAAGTCCGGCGCCCGTATGGAAATGCCGGGCTGCTCGCTGTGCATGGGTAACCAGGCGCAGATCCGCAAGGGCTCGACGGCGATCTCCACCTCCACCCGAAACTTCCCGAACCGTCTCGGCATCGACACCCGCGTCTACCTGGGCTCCGCCGAATTGGCCGCGATGTGCGCCCTGGCCGGCCGCATCGTCACGGTGCCGGAGTACATGGAGCAGATCAAGCTGGTCAACGCCAAGGCCGCCGAAGTCTATCGCTACATGAACTTCGATCAGATTGCGGAGTTCGTGGAGCAGGCGGCTACGGTCGAGATGTAATTCGCGAGATCGGCGCTTTTCACGCGTCGGATGCAGTCAAGAGCCCCCGCCGGGAAACCGGCGGGGGCTTTTTTGCAGATGAACAAGCGCTATGTAAGAGTCGTACTCTTATTCAGCTCAGGACAGTTTGGCCATAGTCTGATATCTGTTGTTGAAGCCAAAAGCTGATCTTTAGCCGGCTATTGCTGAGGCCTGTTCCGTGTAGCCTCGTCCCGCAAGCGGTGGTCGTGGACTGTAGCCCAAGCATTCTTCGAATATCCGGCAGTGCTGCAAGAGCTGGTCTTCCTGCCAGCGCCGACCGACCACCTGGATGCCGACAGGAAGGTCATCGACAACGCTGACCGGTAAGGCGACCACCGGGCTGCCCGTCAGCGAGAACGGCGCAGTCAGGCTGATCGTTGCCTCGATATAGGAGAGCGGCTGGTCGTCGATCAGTAGGCTCGGCGGCGGGCGGAATCTGGACAGGGGGAAAGCGGGGTTGGCGACTGTCGGTGCCGTCGGGCAGAGCCAGACATCCCACTGGCCGAGAAAGTCTTCGAGCGCCTCGATCAGTTGTTCGCGCCTGACCAGTGCCGCGTTGTATTGGCCGGGTAGGGCATTCACGCCGCCGATAAAGGCCCGGCCCAGTATCTGCCGGCGGGGTAGAAAAGCGCTGCCGAGAAGGAAGTACAGCCGTTGCAGGGTCGGCAGGCCGCGGCCGATTTCGCTGCCAGCCAGCGTGCCGAAAGCCTGCCAGGCTTCTTCGACAGCGAATCTGTCGGGAGCGCATCGTTCGACCCAGTGCCCGGCCGCTTGCAGTTTGCTCACGGCTTGTTGCAGGCCCTGGCGGGTGCGCCGACACAGCGGCGTGCCGGCGAAATCGTCCGACCAGGCGATGCGCAGTGGTCTTTCGACGGGCGGCAACGCCAGACCGGCTGGAATGGGTGGCACCTCGCAGTCCTCTCCGTCGGGCCCGGCAATCAGAGGAAAACCGAGCTGGAGGTCGGCGACCCGCCGGCCGAGCAGGCCGAAAGACAGTAGGTGACGTACCGTGCGCGGCCGGCCCGGTAGCTGTGGAATGTGGCCGCTACGCGGAATGCGGTTTTCGGTCGCCTTCAAACCCGTTACACCGCAGTAAGCGGCAGGAATGCGGATCGAGCCAGCGATGTCGCTGCCCGCTTCGAGCAGCGAAAAGCCCATGGCGATGGCGGCAGCAGCGCCACCTGAACTGCCACCCGGCGTTCGTGCCAAATCCCAGGGATTGCGTGTCGGGCCGAACAGCGGGCTCCAGCATTGCGGATCGCCAGCCAGCTCCGATAAATTGCTCTTGCCGAGCAACACGGCGCCAGCTGCCTTGAGGCGGGCAACGACGGTCGCATCGCGGGTTGGCCGGTAATCGGCAAGGGGTGGAAAACTGCTGGTGGTGCGCAGTCCCTGCGTCGCGAAAGCATCCTTGATGCTGATCGGAATGCCGAGCAGAGGCTGCTCTTTCGGTCTGCCGGATTGCCTGATGACGGCATCGGCTGCTTCGGCCACCCGCCGGGCTCCGGCCAGGTCGAGGGTGACCAGGGCGTTGAGCGCCGGATTGTGCTGGGTAATCTGTTGCGTGCAGGCATTGAACAGATCGACGGCGCTCAGGCGACCGGCAGCGATTTCCTCGGCGGCGCGGCTGGCGCTCAGCGTATCGAGGAGATTCATGGTGTGGCACCGTTGTTGATGATCCTGACCATCCGCCTGGCCATGACGCTCGAGATGAGGTGGTGAAAGGGCAGAA
Organism: Azoarcus sp. L1K30; assembly: GCF_018122735.1. Taxonomy (GTDB): domain Bacteria; phylum Pseudomonadota; class Gammaproteobacteria; order Burkholderiales; family Rhodocyclaceae; genus Parazoarcus. The sequence goes on from NZ_JAGRRD010000001.1 coordinate 156,518, forward strand.
CGATGGCCAGGTAAAGCCAGCCGACGGCGTTATGCGGGCGGACCAGGGTACTGACTCGCAGTTGCCCGCTGGCGCAGAACAATGAAACGCGAAAATCGAGGTGCCGGTCGTCTTCGCCGAGAATGGCTTCGCCGGGCGCCAGGTGCAGGATACGAAAAACGCCGAGTTGTTGGCTGACCCGGAACGGCGCTTGTGGCACGCCTTGACGCGGGCCGGTGGTTTTCAGGCCGAAGACGCCGACAATTTGGTCGCGCGCCCGCATCAGGCTGTCGGCCCAAGCGGGCGTGGCGGCCAGGAAGGTGGCAATCAGTTCATCGCTACCGACTGTCTGGCGCAGCACCGGGTGGCATTTGCTGTCGCCGTAGGGATATTCCTCCTGTTCGGCGGCGAGGGCGGACGAGGCGGGGAGTTTGACGGGCATGGGGACACGATTCCGTGGGACATGCGGCCAATTTACCGGCCGGACAATGCCCCGGTCTTGTACCGAAACGACATCGTTCAACTGGCCGTCGTGCCAAACAAATGGGAAACCTGCTGCGAACTCAGGCGGTAAGGCCACAGGGCGGGATCATTCCCGGCCAGTTGCCGGCCGAGCATGGCCGGGGTGTAACCGGTGTAGCGGCGAAGATCGCGGCTCAGGTGGGCCTGGTCGAAATAGCCTGCACTGGTCGCGATGTCGGCCCAGGCGGCGAACCGGCGACGGCCGAAGACCAGGTCGACGAGCATGCGGCTACAGCGGGCCTGCTGGCGAAAAGCGCGCAGACTCTGGCCGTAGCTTTGGTTGAAACGCCGTTCGAACTGGCGCGAGCTGAGCGCGAAGGCGTCGGCGATGTCGGTGAGTGGGCGAAACAGCCAGTCTTGGGGGACGACCAGGTCGGCGGTGCGTTGCGCCTGCATGGCCAGCAAGGCTTGAAGAAAACTTTCGCAGTGCGCGACCCGGCTTGTTGTCGATGCGCTGGCTGCCAGTTTCTCGCTTAACTCAGCGAGCATTGGCCGTGGCAGTAGATCGATCTGGGGAACGAACTCTTCAATGACGGACGAGGCTGAGAAACCGAATAATCGCGGTAATTGCCCGGGTAGCACCGAGGCAAGCAGGATTTGCGTACCCGGCGTGGCGCTGGCGCGACGCGTGCCGCTGGTGGCGCCGCTCAGGCCAAACTGGGGGAGGTGTTGCTCGTGGCCGTTGGGCAGTTCTCGCCGGATTTCTCCATTCAGGACGAACACCAGCATCGGCTGCAATGTCGCTGGCAAGAGGTAAGGGCCACCGGGCAGCGTGCAGACCAACAGATTGCCGATCAAGCCGGAAAGCGGTGGTTGAATGGGGAAAAGTACATTGGGCATATGCGGATTGTATTGCCTCGGAGCGCTTCGTGCTGCTCCGCTTCGAGGGCAAGATGCAGGATGGCATCACGCTGCGCGACCTGGTCAACGCCATTCCGCACCATGCCATCAAGGCCGGCCTGCTGACGGTCGACAAGAAGGACAAGAAGAACGTCTTCTCCGGGCGCATCCCGGAAATCGAAGGCCTGCTGGACCTTCAGGTCCAGCAGGCCTTCGAACTGTCATTGCGGCAGGAGGCGGGTTCCTGACGCCGCCTTCCGGTCTTACAGGCCCAAGCGTGCGGCCACGTAGTCCGCGTCCTTGTCGCCACGGCCGGACAGGTTCACGAGAATCGTCTTGTCCGGATCGAGCGTGGGCGCGGTGCGCATGGCCCAGGCGACGGCGTGGGCGCTCTCGAGTGCGGGGATGATGCCTTCGACCCGCGACAGGGTCATGTAGGCGTCGAGGCACTCGTCGTCGGTGGCGGTGTCGTACTGCACCCGGCCCAGGTCCTTGAGATACGAATGCTGGGGGCCGATGCCCGGGTAGTCGAGGCCGGAGGCGATGGAGTGCACCGGCAGCGGTTCGCCGGCGTCGTCCTCGAGCACATAGCATTTCATGCCATGGATCTGGCCGGGCTTGCCCTTGCTCAGGGTGGCGGCATGGTCGGGGGTGTCCAGCCCCTTGCCGGCCGGTTCGACGCCCACGATCTTCACCGAATGGTCTTCGAGGAAGGCGGTGAACAGACCCATGGCATTGGAGCCGCCGCCGACGCAGGCGGTGATGACGTCAGGCAGCCTGCCGGTCCTGGCAAGGAACTGTTCGCGCGCTTCGCGGCCGATGATGCTCTGGAAGTCGCGCACCATCTTCGGGAAGGGGTGGGGGCCGACGACCGAGCCGATGGCGTAGATGGAGCCCTCCGGGTCCTTGAGGTATTCCTCGAAGGCGCTGTCGACCGCGTCCTTGAGCGTGGCAGTGCCGCGCGTGACCGACACCACCTTGCAGCCGAGAATCTTCATCTTGGTGACATTGGGGTGTTCCTTCTCGATGTCCACCTGGCCCATGTGGATCTCGCAGGGGATGCCCACCAGCGCGCAGGCGGTGGCCAGCGCCACGCCGTGCTGGCCGGCGCCGGTCTCGGCCAGCACCTTCTTCTTGCCCATGTACTTGGCCAGCAGCGCTTCGCCCAGACAGTGGTTGATCTTGTGCGCGCCGGTGTGGTTGAGGTCTTCGCGTTTGAGGTAGATGCGCGCGCCGCCCAGTTGCTCGCTGAGCCGGCGGGCCAGGTAGATCGGGCTGGGGCGGCCGACATAGTCGGCATACAGCATCGTCAGCTCGGTCTGAAATTCACGTTGGTGGCGTATCTCTTCATAGGCACGATCGATGTCGTCCATGATCCGTTTGAGTTCCGGCGGCACGATCTGGCCGCCGTAGTTGCCGAAATAGCCGTCCTGGGTGGGCATGGGGGCAAATTCAAAGGGCTTCACGATTTCTCCTCTGGTAATGGACCGCGGCGAGTCTAACAGCGCTTCGCGCCGCGTTTTCAGATGCAGGTCAAGGAAGTGTGCATACGGCTTGCGCACGCCGCCGGCGTGCATCGGGGCAGGATGAAGGAGCGGCTCGCTCACCCGGATGGGACCGGCCGGAGCCGGAACAGCGTGCCCGAGAGCCGGAGCAGGTCGAGCGCCTGGGTTGCAGAACCCCCAAGAACGGTCCTCTGGCGTTCATCCCAGTCCGGCCTTTTCGGGTTCCAGTCTCTCAGACTCCAGAGGGGGGCGGCGCCTTCCTGAAAGTGCTTGATTTCGCGGGTTATCAGCTCGCTTAGCGAATTCTTAGCATTCTCAGGACTGGAATTTAGTGAACCGGCTATCGCCAGGAAGGCAGACTTTGCCCTGTCCCCGCCACGATGCATCGACGGTAGCGATCGGGGATCGTTCGGGAAATCAGCATTCGAAATACCTTGAGGAGACCTTGATGTCCAAGTTGTCGATGTTGTGCGCTGCTGCGTCCTTGCTTGCCACGCCACTTTTCGCTCATGCCGGAGACGCCGCCACGAAGGAGGGCGCCTCGGCGGCGCGGGGCCGCTATCTCGTGCAGATTTCTGGCTGCAATGACTGCCATACGCCTGGCTATGCGAGCGGTGGTGGCATGGTTGCACAGGAACAATGGCTCACCGGAGATCGGCTTGGCTGGCATGGGCCCTGGGGCACGACCTATCCGACAAACTTGCGGCGCTATTTCGCGCGCGTGTCGGAGACTGACTGGCTCAAGGCCGCGCGCGCGGGCAAGTACCGTCCGCCCATGCCGGCACCCAGCCTGCGCGACATGTCCGATAACGATCTGCGCTCGATCTATCGTTTCGTGCATTCTCTGGGCGCGGCAGGTGAGGAGGCTCCGTCCTACGTTGCACCGGGTCAGGCACCTGCCGGTCCGGTGGTACTGTTTCCAATGCCGCCGGGTTGATTTTCGCGTGTCTTGCGGCGGGCTATTGGCGAGGCATGAGCCGGTGTAATTCGGGGCATGTGAATCTGCTGTAAGTGGCGTAAAAGCTGGCTATCATTCCAGCACGATGCCACTGAATGCCCCACCTGTTCTCGATCTTGACAACGCTCGGTTCATCACCGGCGCGGTGTCGATCAATGTTGCCGCCTGTCGGTCGGGCGGCTTTCCGGCGCTTGTCCGTGGGTTGGGTTGCCGATTGTCAGCCGATCGCAGTACGGTCACGTTGCTCCTTCGGGAGTCTGCAGCGGCTGAAGTCCTCGAGGCGGTGCGGCGCAACGGCCTGATTGCTGCGGTGTTCAGCGATCCGCCGACGCACCGTACCTTGCAGCTCAAGGGCGTCGATGCCATGGTGCTGAGGCCGGAGGCGGGTGATGTCGAACTGGCCGCGCACTATTGCGATCAGTTTGCTGCGGTGCTGCTACCTTTCGGGCACGAGGTGCCGATGGTGCGCGCAGTGCTCGCCTGCCGCCCGGATGATCTGGCGACCGTCCGCTTTACGCCGTCTTCTGCATTCTCGCAGACCCCGGGGCCGCAGGCCGGTGAACCCCTGGCGGGGGCGAGATGAGCATCAAGCTCGACGCGATCCGCGAGTGCCTCGAAGGCGTCGTGCCGGGCAATATCGCCACCTGTGCCGCTGACGGCACGCCGAACGTGGCCTATCTGTCTCAGGTGCAGTATGTCGATAGCGAGCATGTTGCGCTGTCATACCAGTTCTTCAACACCACCCGGCGCAATATCCTGGCCTCGCCCTATGCCCGGGTGTCGGTGATCGATCCGCACACCGGGGCCCAGTACCGCCTCAGCCTGCGCTATCTGCGCACCGAGGACAGCGGCCCCCTGTTCGAGAACATGAAAGCCCGCCTCGCAGGTATTGCCTCGCACACCGGGATGAGCGGCGTGTTCCATCTGCTAGGATCGGATATCTATCACGTCCTCGATATCGAACAGGTGGCGGGCGAACCGCTGCCTTCGCCACCGCCGCGGCGCAATCTGCTGGCGGCATTGCGTGCCTGCACCCGCAGCCTGTGTGCGGCTGCGGATCTGGATGACCTGCTCGCGCGCCTGCTCGACGGTCTCGAAATTTACTTCGGCATCGGGCATGCAATGGTGCTGATGCTGGATGAGGCTGGCGGTCATCTATTTACGCTTGCCAGCAGAGGCTATGCGGTGTCCGGCGTGGGGTCGGAGATCGCACTCGGCAGCGGAGTGATCGGGGTGGCGGCGCGCGAGCGCACGCCGATCCGCATCGGTCACTTCACGGCCGAGTACAGCTATGGCCGCGCGATCCGCAACAGCCTCGAGCAACGCGGTATCGCTGGCATCGAGACCGAGATTCCCCTGCCCGGACTGGCCGCGTCTTGCAGCCAGTTGGCGGTGCCGATTCTGGCCTGCGAGCGGCTGATTGGCATGTTGTATGTCGAGAGCGAGCAGGATCTGCGCTTCAGCTACGATGACGAGGATGCGCTGGTGACGCTTGCCGGGCATCTCGGTGCCGGCATTCGCCTGCTGCAGCAACTGGATGTTCATGATGACGTCGCCATTGCCGATGTGGTGCCGCCCCCTGTGAGCGGTGCGCCGGTGCTGGTGGCGCACTATGCCGAGAATGACAGCGTGTTTCTGGATGGCGACTACCTTATCAAGGGGGTGGCGGGGGCCATCTTCCGGGTGCTGGTGAGCGACTATGTGAATAAGGGACAGATCCGCTTTTCCAATCGCGAACTGCGCCTGGACAAGCGCATCCGGCTTCCCGATCTTGCCGACAATCTCGAGGCGCGGCTGATCCTGCTTGCGCGCAGGCTGATCGAGCGCGACGCGCCAGTGCGAATCGAAAAGTGCGGCCGCGGTCGATTCACCCTCAAAGTCAGCCGCGAACTGGTGCTCTCCGAGCGCGGCGGCAGCCGAAGCTAAAAGTTTCCTCGCGATTTCCTAAGTGTTTGCTAAGCGAATTCCCGCATGCGGTCCGCGTGGATAGAGTGCGCCTCAGCGCGTCGGCATCAAGGCCGGCGATGCACTCTATCTGGAGGATGGCATGGGCATCAGACGATATGAAGGGCGGCCTGACGAATTGCTGCAGGCGATGCTGTTGATTCGACACTATGAGGAGCGCACGGCGGCATTGCAGGCGGAGTCCGGTGTGCCAGGCACCTGCACGGCGGTGGGGCAGGAGGCCGCCGCCGTTGGTGTGGTGTCCGCGCTGGACGAGCATGACCTGATCCTGACCAATCATCGCAGCGCCGGCCACCTGCTGGCGCGGGGCGCCGATCCTGGGCGGATGCTGGCCGAGGTGATGGGGCGGCGCGGGGGCTATTGCGGGGGCAAGAGCGGGTCGCTGCACATCTCCGCAAAGGAACTCGGCGTGGTGCTGACCTCGACCATCGTTGGTGGGGAGCTCGCGCTGGCGACCGGGGTGGGGTTGTCGCAGAAGATGCTGCGGCGCCAGGGGGTCGTCGTCTGCTTCTTTGGCGACGGCGCCGCCTGCGAAGGTCGCTTTCACGAATCGCTCAATCTCGCTGCAGTATGGCAACTGCCGATTCTCTACGTGTGCGAGAACAACCAGTGGCAGGCATTCGTTCATCGGCGTGAAACCATGGTCAATGACAGCATCGCCGCCTTTGCGGCTCCGCATGGTATCGACAGCGCGGCGGTGGATGGCAATGACGTGATGGCCGTGCGGGCGGTCGCCACCGAGGCGCTCGATGCCATTCGCGTCAGCGGCCGACCTTTCCTGCTCGAAACCCGAACCTATCGTTTGCGCGGCCATTTCGAACCCGACGACCAGAGCTATGTCGATCCCGCGGAGCTGGCGTCCTGGCGCCAGCGCGATCCCTTGCCCCGCCTGCAGGCGCGCATGCTCGAATCGGGCCAGGTCACCGCTGCCGGGCTCACCGACATGGATGCGGATGCACGGCGACAGATCGATACCGCAGTGGCCTTCGCGGTCGATTCGCCGTTTCCGGATGCAGACGCACTGCTGACCGACGTTTACGCTTGAGGAAGGAAAAAATGGCTCACATGACTGTGCAGGAAGCGATTGATCAGGCACTGCAGGAAGAAATGGCTCGCGATCCGTCGGTGATCCTGATGGGCGAGGGCGTTGCAACAAAACGCAGGCATCTCGTCGACGCCTTCGGCGAAGAACGGGTGCGCAACACCCCGCTTGCCGAGGGCATCATTGCCGGTACGGCGGTGGGGGCGGCGGCGACGGGGCTGCGTCCGGTCATTGATCTGCTGTTCGCACCGTTTCTTACCCTCGCGATGGACGAACTGGTCAATAGTGCGGGCAAATTGCGCTACCTGTCGGGCGGACAGTTCTCCTTTCCGCTCGTGGTGATCGCGATGACGGGCGCAGGCTGGTGTGTCGGTGCCCAGCACAATCACAACGTCGAGGCATGGTTTGCCCATGCGCCGGGCTTGAAGGTCGTCATGCCGTCGTGTATCGATGACTTCAAGGGGCTGCTCAAGGCTGCCATCCGGGATGATAACCCGGTGCTGTTCTTTGTCGACATCGGTCTTGTCTATTCGACCGCCGATCTGAGTGAGGATCTGCCCGATATGTCGGTCGGGCAGGCCGCCGTGCGCCGCAGCGGTGAGGATGTCACCCTGATCTCCTATGCAAAGACGGGGGGCGTGTGCGAGCAGGCGGCGCAGTCGCTGGCGTCGCAGGGCATATCAGCCGAAGTCGTGGATCTGCGCACGCTCAGTCCGCTCGACGAGAAGACGATCGTGGCATCGGTACGCAAGACCGGGCGCGCGGTGATCGTGCATGAAGCCAGCCGCAGCTGCGGGGTCGGCGCTGAAGTGGCCGCGATCCTTGCCGAGCATGCGCATGGCGCGCTCAGGGCACCCGTCGTGCGCATTGCCGGGCCCGATGTGCCGGCGCCTGCAAGTTATCCGCTGGAGCAGGCATTCGTGCCGCAGGTCGACGCCGTGGTGGGTGCGGCAAGGCGACTGATGGGGTGATCCGGTCGCCGTTCGACGCTGTCCGGCCGGGGTCCCCCAAAAGGCTGGCTGAAGGATCGGCGCGGTGGCCGGGAAAGCGTTTCAATACACGAACGGGATCAGCTTCTTCACCCGCCGGCGGTAGTCTGCATACGCCGGAAAACGCGCGTCGAGCCAGGCTTCCTCGCGACGCGCCTTGATGTCGAAGAACGCGAACAGGATCGCGGCATAGGCGAGCGTGAGCCAGCCCTGCACGAACAGGGCCCAGCCGATGGCCATGACGATGAGCGCGAAGTAGATCGGATGCCGCACGACGCGATACAGGCCGCTTTCGACGAGCACCGCATTGTCCTTCGGGTGCGGAAGCGGGGTGAGATTGGGGCCGAGGTGGAGCGCCGCAACGATCGACACCATGCCCCCCGCCAATAGCAGGAGCAGACCGGCCCAGCCCGCCAACGACGCAATCGCGGGCGGCCACGGCGGCAGGTCTGGCCAGGTTCTGGGGCCGAGCACGACCAGCGCCAGCAACATCCCCTGCACCAGCACATACCATTCGCCACGCTTGCCGCCCAACCACTTTACGTTGTCTTTCATGATTCCGGCTTGCCGAAGGTGGTCAAGGTGGCCATCATGATCACGATGCCTGCCTGCGGCAAGCGGTCTTCGATCGGGATCTGCCGCGCCCGGGCCGTGTCATGGGCAGGGCTTGCGGTGCGATGTGGGCGCCGGTCGCTGCGGCGGGCAATCGCCGAGGCGCGCACCGTGTCCGGATACAGACTTTCGCAAAGGAGGAACGCAGTGAGTTCAGTAACGGGAAAGCGGGTGTTTGCGCTGGTACTGGTGGTCGTTGCCGGCGTGGCGTACTTGTTGTGGCGATCGGCGCCGCCGACGATCGAGGCGACGCCGACGCAGGTCGAGACTGTCCCCGCGGCGCAGCCCAACGCGGCGACAGGTGCGGTCGAACCGACCATCAAGTATCCGGTGCCGGCGGCGCCAGCCGACGATCAGACCTTGGTCGTGCCGACAGCGCCGGCAACCGCGGCACCGGATCTGGAAACAAGCGACAGCGTTGTGGGCGAGGCACTCGACAGCCTGCTGGGCAAGGGTGGATTGGCTGAACTTGTGATCGTAAAGGACATCGTCCGCCGCATCGTGGCGACGGTGGACAATCTTCCGGGCGAGCAGATGCCTTGGGCGCGCTCCCCGGTTCGGCGCGCCGAGGGCGGTTTCGTGGTGGATGCCCGCGATGGCGCAATGACCGTCGCAGCGGAGAATGCCGCGCGCTACCTGCCGTATGTGCAGTTGGCGGAAGTGGTCGACAGTGGGCGCCTGGTGGCATTGTATTCGCGTCTTTACCCGCTTTTCCAGGCCGCCTACGACGAACTCGGCTACCCGAATGCGTATTTCAACGATCGCCTGGTCGTGGTGATTGACCACATGCTCGCTGCGCCCGAGATCGAGGGGCCGATTCGGCTCGTGCAGCCCAAGGTGCGCTATCGGTTCGAGGATCCCGCGCTGGAAAAACTGTCAGCCGGGCACAAGATCATGTTGCGCATGGGGACGGAAAACGCGCGCAGGGTCAAGGCCAGGTTGCGCGAGCTTCGCCAGCGTCTGACTGCAGCGGCGCCACCGCGCGGATGATCCCGGCGCGAGCGTCTGCTGCGGTCTCAGGCCGCTCGCATGCCGCTGGCTTGGGCGACAAGCGAAAAGGATCGCAGCCGCGATGCGTGGTCGAAGATCTGCGAACTCAGCATGATTTCGTCCGCTTCCGTGGCGGCGAGCATCTCGGCGAGCTGGTCGGCGATCGTTGCAGTTGACCCCACCAGTGAGCACGACAGCGACTCATCGGCGAATGCCAGTTCGGCGGCAGACCAGTCGCGTTCGTCGAAGGCTTCCGGCGGCGGCAGCGGGCCGCGAATGCCGCGCGCCATGGCGGCAAAACGCAGGCGCAAGGAACGCATCAGATACTGCGCCTCATCGTCGGTGTCGGCCGCTACGGCGTTGGCACCGAGCATGAAGCAGGGCTTTGCGAGCACGGACGAAGGGCGAAACCCGCTGCGATAGACGTCGATGGCCTGCATCAGCAGACGCGGCGCGAAGTGCGATGCAAATGCAAAAGGCAGGCCGAGCTGGGCAGCGAGCTGGGCGCTGTACAGACTCGAGCCAAGCAGCCAGATCGGAATGTCGAGTCCGGCACCCGGCACGGCCTGTACCGCCTGGTCCAGCGTAGCGGGCTTGAAGTAGGACTGCAGTTCGAGCACGTCCCGTGGAAAGCTGTCGTCGCTGTCGGCGGCAAGATGGCGGCGCAGCGCCCGCGCCGTGCGCTGGTCCGTACCGGGGGCACGCCCCAGCCCGAGGTCGATGCGGCCGGGATGAAGCGATTCGAGCGTGCCGAACTGCTCCGCGATCACCAAGGGTGCATGGTTGGGAAGCATGATGCCGCCAGCCCCGACCCGGATATGCGACGTGGCCGCAGCGACATGCGCGATCACGACGGCAGTCGCCGCGCTGGCGATGCCAGTCATGTTGTGGTGTTCAGCAAGCCAGTAGCGGCGAAAGCCCAGCTGCTCGGCGTGGCGGGCCAGTTCGGTGGTGTTCCGCAGTGCATCGGCAGGGCGGCTGCCCTGGGGAACAGGGGCAAGGTCCAGTACCGACAGGGGAACGACGGAAGTGGCCATGACGCCTTATGCAAGCACGCGCTTGTCGCGTTCGATCAGCGCGTAGGCCGAGTGGTTATGGATGGATTCGAAGTTCTCCGATTCCACCGCATAAGCGTCGATGCGTGGCTCACTGTTGAGCAGTCCGGCGACGTCGCGCACCATGTCTTCGACGAATTTTGGATTGTCGTAGGCACGTTCGGTCACGTACTTTTCATCCGGGCGTTTGAGCAGACCATACACCTCGCAAGAGGCCTGGCCTTCGACCAGTTGCACGACGTCCTCTATCCAAAGGTGATCGTTCAGCGTTGCAGTGACGGTCACGTGCGAGCGCTGATTGTGGGCACCGTATGCCGAGATCTTCTTCGAGCACGGGCACAGGCTGGTGACCGGCACCAGAATCTTCATCGTGAACTCGTAGCGCCCACCTTCGACGATGGAGCCGATGAAGGTGATGTCGTAGTCCATCAGGCTTTGTACGCCTGACACCGGCGCTGACTTGTTGATGAAGTAGGGAAAGTTCATCTCGACATGTCCCGTCTCCGCTTCGAGTCGCGTGACCATTTCGCGCAACATCGGCTCGAAGGATTCGACGGAGATTTCACGTTCGTTGCCATTCAGGATTTCGAGGAAACGCGACATGTGCGTGCCCTTGAAATTGTGTGGCAATCCAACATACATGTTGAAGGTGGCAACGGTGTGCTGCACCCCGCCCGACTTGTCGCTGACCTTGATCGGGTGGCGAACGGCCTTGATCCCGACCTTGTTGATCGCGATCTGACGGCGATCGACACTGCTCTGTACGTCCGGGATGGGCGGTATGGCCAGGGTGTTCATGCGGGTTCTCTGTTGTGGTCGGGGTCTGCGCCCTTTGCAGCGCAAATCATAGCAATCCCGACAAGTCTGCTCAACTATTGCCCGGATAGGCTTTTGCAATACTGGCCAGGATGCCGGTCTTGTCGAGGCCGACCGAGGCCAGCAACTGGCCTTGTTCGCCATGGTCGATAAAACGGTCGGGCAGGCCCAGACGCAGCACGCGTGGCCGTTGCGGGAGCGCGTCGACGGCACGCGCCACTTCCGCCCCGGCGCCGCCGATCAGCGCGTTCTCTTCTAACGTCACCAGCAGTTCGTGCGTGCTGGCAAGTTCGGCAATCAAGGCTTCGTCGAGCGGCTTGATGAAGCGCATGTTCACGACGGTGGCATCGAGTTCTTCGCCGACGGCCAATGCCGTGCCGACCATGCTGCCGAATGCGAGCAGCGCGATCTTCGACCCGCGTCGACGTAGTTCGGCCTTGCCGAGTGGAAGGGCTGTCATCGCGGTGGCGGGGGTGATGCCCGCGCCGCTGCCGCGCGGATAGCGCACGGCCGTCGGGCCGTCGTGGCAGACGGCGGTGTATAGCATCTGCCGGCACTCGTTCTCGTCGGCAGGCGCCATGATCGTCATGTTCGGGATGCAGGCGAGGAAGGACAGGTCGAACGCCCCGTGGTGTGTGGCGCCGTCCGCGCCGACCAGGCCGCCGCGGTCGATGGCGAGTACGACGGGCAGATTCTGCAGCGCAATGTCATGGATCAGCTGGTCGTAGGCGCGCTGAAGGAAGGTCGAGTAGATCGCGACCACCGGGCGGTAGCCCTCACAGGCCATGCCGGCTGCGAAGGTCAGTGCATGCTGTTCCGCAATTCCGACGTCGTAGTAGCGATCGGGAAACTCACGTGCAAACCGGACCAGGCCAGACCCTTCACGCATGGCGGGGGTGATGCCGACCACCCGCGGATCGCTCGCCGCCATGTCACACAGCCAGTCGCCGAAGACTTGCGTGTACGTGAGTTTTGCCGGTGCCTTGCTGCTCTGGATGCCCGAGTTGTGGTCGAACTTTGATACGCCGTGGTAGAGGATGGGGTCGGCTTCGGCGAGCTTGTAACCCTGCCCCTTGCGCGTGATGACATGCAGGAACTGGGGACCCTTGAGCTTGCGGATGTTCTGCAGCGTGGGCACCAGAGCGTCGAGGTCATGGCCGTCGATCGGGCCGTAATAATGGAAACCGAACTCTTCGAACAGGGTGCCTGGCGTGATCAGGCCCTTGACGTGCTCTTCCACCTTGCGTGCAAGTTCCGCCATCGAAGGGGCCTTGCTCAGCACGCGTTCGCCCACTCGGCGGGCGGTGTTGTAGGTTGAGCCCGACATCAGTCTGGCCAGAATCTTGGTCAGCGCACCGACTGGCGGCGAGATGGACATCTCGTTGTCGTTGAGGATCACCAGCAGGTTGATCCCTTCCATGTCGCCGCCGTTGTTCAATGCTTCGAACGCCATGCCGGCCGACATCGCTCCGTCGCCGATCACCGCGATGCACTGGCGGTCCTCGCCGCGGTCACGGGCTGCCACAGCCATGCCGAGCGCGGCCGAGATCGACGTCGAAGAATGGGCGGTGCCAAAGGTGTCATATTCGCTTTCGCAGCGGCGGGGAAAGCCGGAGATGCCGCCCCAGCGGCGCAAATTGTCCATCGCCTGACGGCGGCCGGTGAGAATCTTGTGTCCGTAGGTCTGGTGACCGACGTCCCATACGATGCGATCTTCCGGTGTATTGAAGACGTAGTGCAGGGCAATCGTCAGTTCGACCGTGCCGAGGTTGGACGACAGATGTCCGCCCGTCTTCGACACCGACTCGATCAGGAACGCGCGCAACTCATCGGCGATGAGACCCAGATCGCGGCGGTCAGTGGCGCGCAGGTCGGCAGGGGAGTCGATGCGTTCTAGATTGGGAAACTGGGACATGTGTCGGGTCGGCAGAATGGGGGAGAGTCAGAATGGGCGATGCACGATGTAGTCGGCAAGTGCGTGCAGTCGATTGGCACGCTCGCCGAGCGGCGTCAGCAGCGCATGCGCTTCGGCCAGCATGTCCGCCGCCAGGCGTTTGGATTCGTCGAGGCCGATCAGGCTGACGTAGGTCGGCTTTGCATGATCGGCATCCTTGCCGGCGGTCTTGCCCAGCGTTGCAGTGTCGGCTTCGGCGTCGAGAATGTCGTCGACGACCTGGAATAGCAGTCCTACCAGTTTTGCATAATGGTCAAGGCGTTGCAGGTCCTCATCCGTTGGCATGTTGCCCGCCTGCGCACCGAGCAGGACCGATGCGCGAATGAGGGCGCCGGTCTTGTGAACGTGCATCACTTCGAGTTCTTCGCGCGACAATTGCTTGCCGACTGCTGCAAGATCGATGGCCTGCCCGCCGGCCATGCCGCGCGAACCTGACGCGGTGGCAAGCAGCCTGATCATGTTCAGCTGTCCGGACGGGGTGAGGCTGACGGCATGGTTCGAAAGTACCTGAAATGCCAGGGTCTGCAATGCATCGCCCACCAGCAGCGCGGTGGCTTCGTCATACTGGATATGCACGGTAGGCTTGCCGCGCCGCAATACGTCGTCGTCCATGCACGGCATGTCGTCGTGCACGAGCGAGTAGGCATGGATCAGTTCGACCGCACAGGCGGCGTGGTCGAGATGCGCAATGGGGGCGCCGGCGATTTCACCCGCTGCATGCACCAGCAGTGGCCGGACACGCTTGCCGCCGCCGAGAACGGCGTAGCGCATGGCTTCGTGCAGGCGTGCGGGGGCGATGGACGGTTCCGGCAGCGCCGCCGCCAGCGCGGTTTCGGTCCGGCTCTGGGTGTCCCGCATCCAGCGGGCGAATTCGGCGTTGCTCATTCTTCGTTCCGCATGGCGTCGGCCGGGAGGGGGGCCAGTGATCCGTTCTCCAGGACCTGGATGCGTTGTTCTGCGGCAGAAAGGGTGTCCTGGCAGTACTTGAGCAGACCGGCTCCGCGCTGATAACGGTCGAGGGCGTCTTCGAGCGTCATTTCGCCCGATTCCATCTGGTGGACGATGGCCTCGAGTTCAGAGATCGCGGCTTCGAATGATTTTGGAGCTGACGCCGACTTTGGCATGGACAGGACGTGGCGCGTGCAAAGACAGGAAAATAACCGATCGGGCGTCTGGCGGTCAAACCGGGCTTGGCTTAAGATAATACGTTTATTTGTCCGGATTCTTGTCCAGATCAGGGGGTTCGGTAATGTCCGACATCGCGGCCAAGTCGCAACTGGCGCCTGCAGCATCACAGCTGCCGGTTTCATGGTACTTCGACGAGAAGGTATTCGAATTGGAGAAGAAGCTTCTCTTCGATGCCGGGCCGGGGTACGTTGGCCATGCGCTGATGGTACCGGAAGTCGGCAATTACCGTTCGCTTGATTGGCTTGATCACTCGAAGCTGCTGTTTCGCACCGAAGCGGGCGTTCACCAGTTGTCCAATATCTGTCGGCACCGGCAGGCGATCATGCTGCAGGGCGCGGGCACGACCGAGCACATCGTGTGCCCGATTCACCGCTGGACTTACGACCGGCAGGGCGTTTTGCTGGGGGCGCCGCATTTTGCCGACAAGCCATGTCTCAATCTCAAGCGCGATGCGCTGGAAGAGTGGCAGGGGCTGTTGTTTAAGGGGCCGCGCTCGGCGGCTGCCGATCTGGCTGGCATGCAAGTGGCCCCTGAACTCGACTTTTCCGGCTACAAGCTTGATCGCGTCGAGATTCACCAGTGCAACTACAACTGGAAGACGTTCATCGAGGTCTATCTCGAGGATTACCACGTGGTGCCGTTTCACCCTGGTCTGGGAAAGTTCGTCACCTGTGACGACCTGACCTGGCAGTTCGGCGACTGGTACTCGGTGCAACGTGTCGGCATTACGTCGCTGGCCAAACCGGGATCGGCCACCTACGGCAAGTGGCACAAGGCGGTACAGGACTACTACGGTGAGAAGAAGCCCGCACATGGGGCGATCTGGCTGACCTATTATCCCAATATCATGGTGGAGTGGTATCCGCATGTGCTGGTGGTCAGTACCCTGATTCCGATCGATGTCGACAAGACTACGAATGTGGTCGAGTTCTACTATCCGGAAGACATCGTCGAGTTCGAGCGTGAGTTCGTCGAGGCCGAACAGGCGGCATATATGGAAACGGCGATCGAGGATGACGACATCGGCGAGCGCATGGACCGTGGCCGTCGTGCGCTGCTGAAGGAGGGGCGCAATGAAGTCGGGCCCTACCAGTCACCCTTCGAGGATGGCATGCAGCATTTCCATGAGTTCTATCGGCGCATCATGGAGTCGAATATCTGATGAGCTTGCACTGCGCTTTTGCGGCGGCGCAAAAGCGCAGTGCGGGTGATCAGCTTGCGTCCTGCAGTTCCTTTGGCAGCGGAAAAGTCACCTTTTCGGGCACGCCATCCAGATTGCGTACCGAAGCGCCGCTGAGCGACTCGAGTCGCCCGATGACTTCGGTGACAAGAATTTCCGGCGCGGAGGCCCCTGCGGTCACGCCGATGCGGCGCTTGCCGCTGACCCATGCGGGGTCGATGCCCTCGGCGTTATCGACCAGGTAGGCGTCGACGCCGCGTAACTGGGCAACTTCGCGCAGGCGGTTCGAGTTCGAGCTGTTTCTTGAGCCGACCACGAATACGACGTCGGCAAGCGGCGTCATGAATTTCACTGCGTCCTGTCGGTTTTGGGTGGCGTAGCAGATGTCGTCCTTCTTGGGGCCGACAATGGCCGGAAAGCGCTCGCGCAGTGCGGCGACGATCGCCGCGGCATCATCCATCGACAGCGTTGTCTGGGTGACATAGGCCAGTTTTTCGGGATCGGCGACCGCCAGGCTGGCAACGTCGCTGGCGCTTTCGACGAGGTGAATCCCGTCTTTGACCTGGCCCATGGTGCCTTCGACTTCGGGGTGCCCCTTGTGGCCGATCATGACGATCTCGCGCCCCTGGTCGCGCATGCGGGCGACCTCGATATGAACTTTCGTGACCAGCGGGCAGGTGGCGTCGAAAACACGCAGGCCGCGCCGCTCGGCCTCGTCGCGCACGCCTTGCGAGACGCCGTGTGCACTGAAGATCACGGTATTGCCCGGCGGTACTTCATCGAGTTCATCGACGAAGATTGCCCCCTTGTTGCGCAGATCGTCGACGACGAACTTGTTGTGAACCACTTCGTGGCGGACATAGATCGGCGCGCCGAAGCGCTGCAGCGCGCGCTCGACGATCTCGATGGCACGCTCGACGCCCGCGCAGAAGCCGCGCGGGGTGGCGAGCAGGATTTCCTTATCGTTCATCTAATCTCTCTGTGGGAGGCCGTGGCATCACGACGTGCCGATGATGTTTACCTCGAAGCGGATGTTCTTGCCAGCGAGCGGATGATTGAAGTCGATCAGGGCCGATTCGGCGTCGATTTCGCGCACCAGACCGGAGTACCGCGAGCCGTCGGGTGCGGTGAATTCCATGATGCTCATCGGCTCGATGTCTTCGGCAGGCATGTGTTCGCGCTTCACGCGCTCGACGAGTTCTTCGCGATGTGGTCCGAACGCGTTCTCTGCTTCGAGCTCGAAGACGTGATTGCTGCCAAGTTCGAGGCCGACGATGAGTTTCTCCATGGCCGGCAGCATCTCGCCGGCACCGAGCTGCAGCGTGGCAGGCGTTGCCTCGAAGGTGCTGATCAGCGGCTGCCCGTTGGCAAGCGTGATGCGGTAGTGGAGGGTGACAAGGCTGTTTTCGGCAACGGTCTGGATCACGAGGAACGCTCCGGGTGGGAATGGGTTTCATGTTTGCTGCCGCGCAATTGCGCCCACAGCATCAGCACGACGCCGACAAAGATGGCGGAGTCGGCGAGGTTGAATGCCGGCCAGCCATACCGCCCGACATGGAAATACAGAAAATCTACGACAGCGCCGTGCATCAAACGATCCACGACGTTGCCGATTGCACCGCCAATGATGAAGGCGAACGCGGTGGGCAGCAGGCGTTCATTGCGGTGCTGGTGAAGCAGCACGGTCAGCCAGCCGCAGATCACGACCGCCAGTCCGGTGAAAAACCAGCGTTGCCAGCCCGAGTGTTCTGCAAGGAAACTGAATGCCGCGCCGCGGTTGAATACCAGCACGAGATCAAAGAAACCGGTGACCGGGATGTGCTGGCCGAGGCGCAGTGCATTCAGGACCAGTTGTTTGGTCATCTGGTCGAGTACCGCAACCAGTACCGCCAAGGCCAGCCACGGCGCCATGGCCAGCATCGGCGAACGAATGCGACGCGGGTTCTCAGGCATGCGAGCGCGCTTCTCCGCTGCCGAACAGGTTGTCTGCGCAGCGCTTGCACAGTGTCGGATGCTCGGCATCATGACCGATATCATCGGTGTAGTGCCAGCAACGCTCGCATTTCTGCGCTTCGCTTGGTGTCGCCACGATGCGCTCGTCTTCCACTGCGGCCACTTCGGCAAGCGTGGCGCGCGAGGTCATGGTGACGAAGCGCAGGTCTGCGCCGAGACTCTGCATCGCTGCAAACTTGTCTGCCGTCAGGTGCAGTGCGAGTTCGGCCTGCAGCGATGCGCCGACCTTGCCATCCGTGCGCAAGCCCTCGATCACCTTCAATGCGTCGGCACGAACCTCGCGAATGATCTCCCATCTTGCCTTGAGGCCCGCTTCGCCTTCCTGCGCGGGGAGGGCATGGAAGGTGTGCAGCATCACGCTGTCGTCCTTGCCCGGGTTGAGCACTTCCCAAGCCTCTTCCGCGGTAAAGGACAGAATCGGAGCCATCAGCTTGAGTAGCGTCTGCGTGATGTGCCACAGCGCGGTCTGGGCGGCACGGCGCGGCAGACTGTCACTCTGGGTCGTGTACAGACGATCCTTGAGGATGTCGAGATAGAAGGCGCCCAATTCTTCCGAGCAGAAGATCTGAAGGGCCTGGACAACCTTGTGAAACTCGAAACGGCTGAAATCCGCCTCTGCCTGCACCGCCATCTGCCGAGTGAAGGCCAGTGCATAGCGGTCGATCTCCATCCACTGATCGATCGGCACGGCGTTTTCTTCGATGGAGAAATCAGCGGTGTTGGCCATCAGGAAGCGCAAGGTGTTGCGGATGCGGCGGTAGCCCTCGACGACGCGTGCAAGAATCTCCTTGGACATGGCCAGTTCGCCCGAATAGTCGGTGCTGGCGACCCACAGGCGCAGGATTTCCGCGCCCATCTTGTCCGACACTTCCTGCGGAAGGATCGTGTTGCCGAGCGACTTGCTCATCTTCCGTCCCTGCTGATCGACGGTAAACCCGTGCGTCAGCAGTGATTTGTACGGCGGATGGCCATCGATGGCGCAGCCCGTCAGCAGCGAGGAATGGAACCAGCCGCGGTGCTGGTCCGAGCCCTCGAGGTAGAGGTCGGCACGTGGGCCGTCGACATGGCCGTCATTGTGCGAGCCGCGCAATACATGCCAGTGGGTGGTGCCCGAGTCGAACCAGACATCCAGCGTATCGCTGATCTTGTCATAGTGCGCGGCTTCGTCGCCGAGCAGTTCGGCCGCATCGAGCTTGAACCAGGCTTCGATGCCTTCCTGCTCGACGCGCGTGGCGACTTCTTCCATCAATTCGATGGTACGTGGATGCAGCTCTCCGCTTTCCTTGTGCAGAAAGAACGGAATCGGAACTCCCCAGTTGCGCTGGCGCGAGATGCACCAGTCGGGCCGGTTGGCAATCATCGCATGCAGGCGCGACTGGCCCCAGGCGGGGAAGAAGCGCGTGGCTTCGACGCCGCGCAGCGCCCGCTCGCGCAGCGTCGATCCATCGGCGACCTCCTTGTCCATGCCGACGAACCACTGCGCGGTGGCGCGATAGATCAGCGGCGTCTTGTGGCGCCAGCAATGCATGTAGCTATGCGTGATCTTTTCTTCGGACAGCAGGCAGCCGACTTCTCGGAGCTTGGCAACGATCTCGGGGTTGGCTTTCCAGATGTTGAGGCCGCCGAAGAAGGGAAGGTCGGGTGCGTAACGTCCGTCGCCCATGACCGGGGTGAGGATGTCGTCGCTCGTCATGCCGTTGTCGCGACAGGACTGGAAGTCCTCGAGGCCGTAGGCCGGCGCACTGTGGACGATGCCGGTACCGGCATCCAGGGTGACGTAGTCGCCGAGGAATACCGGCGACTGGCGGTCGTAGAACGGATGGCGGAAGGTGATGCGATCGAGGGCCGAGCCCTGCACGGTGGCCACGACACGTCCATCGAGTTGGTATCGCTGAAGGCAGGTTGCGACGAGATCATGTGCCAGCACCAGATAACGCTCGCCGGTATCGACAAGTGCGTAGCTGAACTCCGGGTGCATGTTCAGCGCCTGGTTGGCCGGGATGGTCCACGGCGTGGTGGTCCAGATCACGGCCAGTGCCGGCTTGTTGAGCGGCGCGAGCCCGAAGGCATCGGCGAGGCGCGCGGGTTCTGCGCACGGGAAGCCGACGTCGACCGCGGGCGAGGGCTTGTCCGCATACTCCACCTCGGCCTCTGCCAGCGCGGAGCCACAATCGAAACACCAGTTGACCGGCTTCAGGCCCTTGAAGACATAGCCCGCCCGCGTCATTTGCGCGAGCGCACGGATCTCGTTCGCCTCGTTGGCGAAGTTCATCGTCAGGTACGGATTGTCCCAGTCGCCGAGCACACCGAGGCGGATGAACTCATTTTTCTGGATCTCGACCTGTTCTGTGGCGTAGGCGCGGCACAGTTCGCGAACCTTATCGGCCGACAGATTTTTGCCGTGCGTCACTTCCACCTTATGTTCGATGGGCAGACCGTGGCAATCCCAGCCCGGCACGTAGGGCGCATCGAAGCCCGCCATCGTCTTGGAACGCACGATGATGTCCTTGAGGATCTTGTTCAAGGCGTGGCCGAGGTGAAGATTGCCGTTTGCGTACGGCGGACCGTCGTGAAGAATGAACTTCGGACGCCCTGTGCTGGCCTTGCGGATACGCTGGTAGAGCTTCTTTTTCTGCCAGTCGGTAATCCAGTTCGGTTCGCGCTTCGGCAGGTCGCCCCGCATCGGGAAGGGCGTGTCGGGCAGGTTGAGCGTTTTGCGATAGTCGGCCATGGCGTTTGCGTCGGTCTCTGTTCAGCCTAGAAGGCTAGTCGGATTGTGTTCGAACCAGGTGCGTGCACGTTCGGCATCGCGGGCAATTTGTTCTTTCAGTTCATCGAGCGACGCGAATTTCTTCTCTTCACGCAGCTTCGACAGAAAATGAATGCGCGGATGGGCGCCATAGCAGTCGCCGCTCCAGTCAAGCAGATGTACTTCGAGTCTGGCGCGTCCCGCATCGGTTGCAGTCGGGCGTATGCCGACATTGGCGACGCCGGCCAGCGTGCGGCCATCCAGTCCTTCGACGGCAACCGCAAATACGCCCGATACCGGTGGTCGACGGTGCTTGAGCTGGATATTCAGCGTCGGGAAACCCAGCTGGCGTCCAATCTTGTCGCCGTGCACCACGCGTCCGGCAATGCTGTAAAGGCGGCCCAGCAGACGCGCCGCGTGTTCGAGGTCGCCGTTGGCAAGCGCGGCCCGCACGGCAGAGCTCGATGCCCGCTCGCCATTGACTACCAGCGTATGCATCGATTCGACTTCGAACCCGTGGGCCTGTCCCGCCGCCTTGAGCATGGCCAAGTCACCCGTGCGGCCGGACCCAAAACGGAAATCGTCGCCGATGAAAAGGTGGCGCACGGCCAGTCCCCTGATCAATACGTCGTCGATGAATGCACTGGCTGGCTGTGCCGCGAAGCGCGCGTCGAAACGACAGACGTGCACTCTGTCCACCCCGCTCGTGGCAAGCAGCTGCAACTTTTCGCGCAGGGATGCGAGCCGCGCAGGTGCGCTCTCCGGTGCGAAATACTCGCGCGGATGCGGTTCGAAGGTGAGCACGACCGCGGGCAGCCCAAGCGCACTCGCCTTGTCGGTGAGTTGCTTGAGTAGCGCCTGATGCCCGCGATGCAATCCATCAAAATTGCCGATGGTAAGCACGCAGGCACTCTGTGCCCTCTTCGGGAAACCGCGTAAAACCTGCATAACCGCCTGAAAAAAGCCGCGATTATACCGGCAAAGAAGCAATCAAATCAGCCCAGCTGAGCAACCCGTGTGCGTGGCGCGGGCGGATTGTCGTCAAAATACCGCCGAATGCCGCGGAGAATGGCCTCTGCCATCTTGTCCTGATAGGCATCGTCGTTGAGCCGACGCTCTTCTTCGGGGTTGCTGATAAAGGCTGTTTCAACCAGGATCGAGGGAATGTCTGGCGCCTTCAGCACGGCGAAGCCGGCCTGTTCCACATGGGCCTTGTGCAGGGTGTTGATGTCACCCAGCTCTGCAAGAACGGCCTTCCCAAGCTTGAGGCTGTCATTGATCGTTGCGGCCTGTGACAGGTCGAGCAGAGTACGGGCAAGGTGGCCGTCCTGACGGGCAAGATTGACGCCACCGATGAGATCGGCATCGTTTTCCTTTTGTGCCAGCCACCTTGCGGCGGAACTCGAGGCGCCGCTTTCCGATAGCACGAAGACGGAACTGCCGCGTGCTTCCGGGCGAACGAAGGCGTCGGCGTGTACGGAGACGAAGAGGTCGGCCTGCACGCCGCGCGCGCGAACGACGCGCTGTGCGAGCGGAACGAAGTAGTCGCCGTCCCGGGTCAGGACGGCGCGCATGTTCGGCATGGCATCGATCTTCTTGCGCAGGCGTTTGGCGATGTCGAGCGTGACGTTCTTCTCGTAGCTGCCCCCGCGCCCGACTGCACCGGGATCTTCTCCGCCGTGTCCGGCATCGAGTACGACGGTAAACAGCCGGTTGACCCGCGGGTCGTTTCTGGCTGCACGTTTCTGCTGCGGCGCGTCCTTCTGCGCAATTTCTGTGCTGGTATTGTCGTTGGCATCTGCTGTGCCCGTTTGTCCTGCCGCGGCGTCGATCGGTGAGGATTTCTCAATCAGCGCGAGGAGCGGATCCATTGGCACGGATGGGTACAGGTCGAGCACTAGCCGATGGCCATAGTTGCTGACGGGGGCGAGGGTAAATATCTGCGGATTGATCTCGGCCTTGAGTTCGACCACGACGCGAACGACCCCCGGCCGGTTCTGGCCCGCCCGGATATTCCGAATGTAGGGGTCGGATTCAAGCACCTTGTCCGGCAGCGACTGCAGGACGCTGTTGAGTTCGATGCCCTCGAGGTCGACCACGAGGCGCTCGGGGTCCTTGACCATCAAGTGCGAGAATTTCAACTCGCGATTACCTTCGAGTGTGATTCGCGTGTACTCCTCGGCCGGCCATACCCTTACCGCGAGCAGGCTGCCGGCGGCCATGCCGACCGGACTGACGAGAAGCGCCAGCGAGGCGCCGGCAAGTTTGAGCAGGGCGCGGCGATTCAACCCCCTTGTGGAGGGTGCTTCTGTTTCAGGATATGTGCCAGTTCTTCTATGCATTTTTGCCCCGCTTCGGTGAGGCCGCTGAGGTTGGCTCGGCGCCCGTCACCTTCTGGTTCGAGGAGTGCAACGAGGTCGGGTGGCGACACGTATGGAACAGCCTTTTCCGGCCACTCGACGATGCATACCCCGGGTCCGTCGAAGTACTCTTCCAAGCCTGCGTCAAGGTACTCTTCTGGTGAGTTCAGTCGATAAAAATCAAAGTGATATAAGTGTAATCTAGAAACTACATAAGGTTCAATCAAGGTGTAGGTCGGGCTCTTGACTTTTCCCATGTGTCCGAGCGCTCTGAGGATTCCGCGGGTCAGGGTTGTCTTTCCGCTCCCGAGGTTGCCTTCGAGCCAGATTTTCAGCCCGGGAGCGAGTGCATTCGCCAGCGCGGCGCCCAGGGCAAGGGTGTCCTCTTCATCGTCCAGGTGCGCGAGCAGTCCGCGGTCGCTATCATCATCAGGGTGAACAAGATCAAGCATGAATCTTCCTCGGTCATCGAAGGGTCGGCGGGTGACATGGTGGCATTGGCTGGGCAAGTCCGGTCGTGGGCGCACGAATTGGGGTTTGGCGCGCTGGCCATTACGGACACGAATCTTGCAGCAGCGGAGACGGGTCTTGGTGAGTGGCTGGAAGCCGGCTTCCATGGCGAGATGCATTATATGGTGCGACATGGGCTCAAGCGGGCGCGTCCGGCGGAATTGGTGCCCGGTACTGTCCGTGTCATCTCGGTGCGGATGAATTACTGGCCGGATGTCTCGCCCGCGGAGGCGGTTCTCGACGATCCCTCGCTTGCTTATGTCTCTCGCTATGCCTTGGGGCGCGATTATCACAAGGTGCTCCGGTCGAGGCTGCAGAAACTTGCCGAGAGGATCGTCACCGCCGCGCCCTCAGCTTCCAGGGTGTTTGTCGACTCGGCGCCAGTGCTGGAGGCGGAGCTCGGTGCCAAAGCGGGGCTGGGGTGGCGAGGCAAGCACACCTTGCTGTTGGACAAGACGCTCGGCTCCTATTTCTTCCTGGGTGAGATCTTCACCGATCTCCCTTTGCCCGTTGATGATCCGGTAAGCGCGCATTGTGGCAGTTGTGTCGCGTGCATCGAGGCGTGTCCGACCGGGGCAATCGTTGCGCCATATCGGCTGGATGCCAGGCGTTGCATCTCCTATCTGACCATCGAGTTACAGGGCGCGATTCCCGAGCCGCTTCGACCTCTCATCGGCAATCGCATTTATGGATGTGACGACTGCCAGCTCGTCTGTCCATGGAATCGATTTGCCCGGAGATCTGTCGAAACGGATTTTGAAGTCCGCAACGGACTCGATTGCGCGTCGTTGATTTCGCTCTTCCGTTGGAACGAGGAGGAGTTCGGTCAGCGCACTGCGGGCAGTCCGATCCACCGCATCGGCCATGAACGCTGGCTGCGAAACATCGCCGTTGCGCTGGGCAATGGCGAATGCACTGACGAAGCAGTGGCGGCGCTTCGTCAGCGCGCCGATGACCCTTCGGCGCTGGTTCGGGAACACGTCGTCTGGGCGTTGAATCAGCATCAGTGCAGGAAGAGGGCTGGTGCGGATGAACCTGGGGGTAATTGATAAGAATGGGTTGACGCAGGCTCTTAACTGTCTATAATGCGCACCTCTTCACCGCGAAACGCATTTGAGTTTCTGGTGTGCGCGCGCCCCGCGCACCCGACGGAGCGCGGGCCCGGCCCCACCGCGGCGGTCCCGAGGTGGAAGGGGGGGGGGGTGGTTTTCTCGCCGGACCCCCGCCACGCCGATGATGATCGACTCACCCCAGCCCTTATGGCAACACTCGAGCGCGGAGCGCATGACCTTCGTGTTGCCGATGCACTCGAACGAATAGTCGACCCCGCCGTCGGTGAGATCGACGATCACCTCCTGGATCGGACGGTCGTGGTCGAGTGGGTTGATGCAGTCGGTGGCGCCAAGCTGCTTCGCGATCTCGAACTTTGACGGATTGACATCGATCGCGACGATGCGTGAGGCCTTGGCCATGACCGCGCCAATGATGGCGGACAGACCAATGCCACCCAGTCCGAACACGGCCACGGTGGCGCCGGCTTCGACCTTGGCCGTATTGAGCACGGCACCGATACCGGTGGTCACGCCGCAGCCAAGCAGGCAGACCTTTTCCAGCGGGGCATCCTTCTGAATCTTGGCAACCGATATTTCAGGCAGCACGGTGTACTCGGAGAAGGTCGAGGTGCCCATATAGTGGAAGATCGGCTTGCCGTCCTTGCTGAAACGGCTGCTGCCGTCGGGCATCAGGCCCTTGCCCTGGGTGGCGCGGATGGCCTGACACAGGTTGGTCTTGCCCGACAGGCAAAACTTGCACTTGCCGCATTCCGGCGTGTACAGCGGAATGACGTGATCGCCAACGGCGACCGATGTGACGCCTTCGCCGATCGCTTCGACGATACCGCCGCCCTCATGGCCGAGAATGGCCGGAAAGATGCCTTCGGGATCGGCTCCCGACAAGGTGAAGGCGTCGGTGTGGCACACCCCGGTGGCCACGATGCGAACCAGGACTTCACCTGCGCGCGGGGGCGCGACATCGACTTCGGTGATTTCGAGCGGCTGCTTGGCGGCCCAGGCAACGGCGGCGCGGGATTTGATCATGGCTTGTTTTCCATCTGGGGTTGAACCTGCCATTGTAGGAAAGCCGGGCGGATGAGTAATCCCGTTCCTGGAAAATGATTATTGCTGAGCGGCAACAATTGTCGTTTTGCGGGTGCGTCTTGATATTTACGTGTCGGTTTGATCGGGAGGGTGTCTGCATACGGGTGATGAAAGTTGACGTTTACGTCAACGACAACTATGTTTCGGTGCTGGATATTGCGGCGCAGGCCGAGAGGAGAGGAGTACGCGATGAAAATCGACAACGGTGTTTTCGTGGTGACGGGTGGCGGGTCCGGGCTGGGCGCGGCAACGGCGCGCATGCTGGTCGAGGCGGGCGCCAGGGTCGTGTTGGCGGACGTCAATCGCGAAGCGGGTGAAGCACTCGCCGCTAAGCTGGGCGCGGCGGCGGCCTTTGTCACTACCGATGTAACCGACGAAGCCAGCGCGAAGGCGGCCATTGACCGCGCCGTTTCCGGATTTGGGGGGTTGAACGGGCTGATCAACTGTGCGGGCGTGGCACCGGCAGAAAAAGTGGTCGGCCGCGAAGCGCCGCATCGGCTCGAGTCGTTTTCGCGCACCGTGGCCATCAACCTGATCGGCACCTTCAACATGGTTCGTCTCGCTGCTGATGTGATGAGCAAAGCAGCACCGGATGCCGGCGGCGAACGTGGCGTGATCGTCAATACCGCTTCGGTGGCGGCGTTCGACGGTCAGGTGGGGCAGGCGGGTTATGCCGCGTCAAAGGCCGGCGTGGTCGGGATGACCTTGCCCGTTGCGCGTGAGTTGTCGCGCTACGGCATTCGGGTGATGACGGTTGCGCCGGGCATCATGGAGACGCCGATGCTGATGGGGATGCCGCAGGAGGTGCAGGACTCGCTGGGCAAGATGGTGCCCTTCCCCTCGCGCCTGGGCAAGCCGGACGAGTTTGCCAGCCTGGTGCGCCACATCATCGAGAATGCCTATCTGAACGGCGAGGTGATTCGTCTCGACGGCGCGATACGGATGGCGGCGAAGTAAGCCGCCGCTCCGCCCCCGTTTGCGCGAACGGGGGTAGCGCCGCCCGTGAGGCTGTCTCCGTTCGCGACGGGGCAGCCTCATTTTGCTTTCGTCTGCGCTGGCGCATTGGTGGCCTTGGGTAAATGTGCTAAAAGGGCGCTTCTCTTTTGCGCTCCCGGGCCGCCCGGAGCCGTTACCGGGCCTTGCTGCTGTTCATGAATTCAGATCAAGCGTCTCCTGTCGTGGTCGAAGAGGATCGCGACTGTTATCACTGTGGCCTGCCCATTCCGCCGGAAACCCGTCACTACGTGCGGATTGACGGTCGGGACCGGCGCATGTGCTGCATCGGCTGTGAAGCCGTTGCCGAGTCGATTGTCGATAACGGACTGGTGGACTATTACCGTCATCGTGACGCGATGCCGGAGACCCGGCGCGAGGCTCTGCCTGCCGAGTTGCAGGAGTTGGGGCTTTTCGATCACCCAGAGTTCCAGAAGAGCTTCGTTCGCCCGGTCGGTGAGCATGAGCGCGAGGCCTCGCTGATTCTGGAGGGGATTACCTGCGCCGCGTGCGTCTGGCTCAACGAGCAGCATGTGGCACAACAGCCTGGCGTGTCCGGCGTCGAAATCAATTACGCAACCCGGCGCGCACGGGTGCGCTGGGATGAGCGCCAGATTCACCTCTCCGACATCCTGGCGGCCATTCAGGCGATCGGCTATCGCGCCTATCCTTACGACGCATCGCGTTCCGAGCAGCTCGCCAAGAAGGAACGACGCTCGATGCTGTGGCGTCTGTTCGTGGCCGGATTCGGCATGATGCAGGTCATGATGTACGCACTGCCGGCCTACATCGCGCGTGACGGCGACATGACCGCGGATATCGCGTCGTTGATGCGCTGGGCGAGTCTGCTGCTGACCCTGCCCGTGGTGCTGTATTCGGCTGCGCCATTTTTCGTGCGTGCGGTCCGCGACATCCGGCTGCGTCGCCTTGGTATGGACGTGCCGGTCGCCCTCGGTGTGGGCAGCGCCTTTCTGGCAAGCCTGTGGGCGACGCTGACGGATGGCCCCGAGGTGTATTTTGATTCGGTCACGATGTTCGTCTTTTTCCTCCTCGGTGGCCGCTATCTGGAGATGCTGGCGCGGCAGAAGGCCGTGCGCGGTGTTGAGGAGCTCGGCAAGGTCCTGCCCGTATTTGCCGAGCGACTGAATGACTGGCCGGCGACAGGCGCGGAGCGGGTGCCGGTATCGCAGCTCATGCCTGGCAATCTCGTCCGTGTGCGTCCGGGCGAGGTGGTGCCCGCCGACGGGATGGTGATCGATGGTCAGGGCGAGGCAAACGAAGCCCTCTTGACCGGTGAGAGCCGGCCGGTCGCGAAGCATGTGGGTGACGCAGTCACCGGCGGCAGCATCAATATATCGAGTCCGCTGGTGGTGAAGGTGGAACATGTGGGCGACGAGACCCGGCTCGCCGCGATCTGCCGGCTGATGGAGCGCGCAGCGCTCGACAAGCCCAGAATTGCGGCCCAGTCGGATCGCGTGGCGGGTTACTTCATCGTGAGTCTGCTCTTCCTGGCGGCGCTGACCGGAGTGGTGTGGTACGTGATCGATCCGCATCGGGCACTGTGGGTGTTCGTGTCGGTGCTGGTGGTTGCCTGCCCTTGTGCGTTGTCACTGGCGACGCCCACGGCACTGACGGTGGCAACCGATGCGCTGGCGCGCATTGGGGTTCTGGTGACGCGTGGCCATGCCATCGAGACGCTTGCGCGGGCCAATCATTTCCTGTTCGACAAGACCGGTACACTGACTCAGGGGCGAATGACGCTCGAGGAAGTGGTGCCGCTCGCATCGATGCCCGTGCGTGCCCTGTGTGCGTTGGGCTCGGCGCTTGAGCAAGGCTCGGAGCATCCGATTGCCGCTGGCTTGCGCAACAGCGCCGAAGATGCGGTCCTGCCTATCGTCAGCCGCCTGGTCGCGGTAACAGGGCAGGGCGTGCGGGGTGAGATGGCCGATGGGCCGGTCTGGATCGGGCGCCCGGGCTTCGTCGCCGAATCGCTGGGGCTCGCGCTGCCAGCGCCCCTGGCGGCGCTGGAGGCGAAAGGGGGAACCGTGGTTGCGCTGGGCGGACCGGGCGGCTGGCTGGGGCTTTTCAGGCTGGCGGATCTTCCCCGGGCGGAAGCGGCCGTGCTGACGCGCAAGCTCAACGCCGAGCAGGTGCCGATGACCGTACTCTCGGGCGATGCGCAGCAGGTGGTCAGCGCCGTCGCCGGTGAGTTGGGTATTGGCGAGGCGCATGGGGGGATGACGCCGCAGGACAAGCAGACCTTCATTGCCCGCTTGCAGCAGAATCCCGACGCCGTTGTGGTGATGGTCGGTGACGGGGTCAATGACGCACCCGTGCTCGCCCAGGCACATGTGTCAGTCGCCATGGGTGGCGGCACTGATCTGGCGCGAAATCAGGCCGATATCGTGCTTTTGAGCGAAAATCTGGCTGATCTCGGGGAGGGCGCCGATCTGGCGCGCCGTACCCTTGCGATCATCCGCCAGAACCTGTGGTGGTCATTTACCTACAATCTGGTGTCGGTGCCGCTGGCCATGGCGGGGCATGTCACGCCCTGGATGGCGGGAATCGGCATGGCCGGCAGTTCCCTGCTGGTCGTTCTCAATGCGCTGCGTCTTCAACGGCGCCAGCGCAAGGCCTAGGGCGAAAAGTTGTGGAAAGTCTCTATCTTTTGATTCCCTTGTCGGTCGTACTGGTGTTCATCATAGGTGTGCTCTTCTGGTGGTCACTGCGAGATGGGCAATACGACGATCTCGAAGGGCCTGCCTATCGGCTACTGATGGATGACAAGGACGAGTTGCCGCCGTCATCTGGCGCCGCATCGACGGCCGACGAGCCGCGGCAGTCAGCGGATGAGGGGAGGGCGGAACCTGAGTCGCGCCACAAAGCACATGATGTTTGATCTAAGTCAAGCTGGGTTTGCACGGATTGGGCATACTTCCGTCATGGTTTTGGATGTACCGCAGCATCAGATGGCGGTGATCCACAAGGGTATTTTTGTCTCTCTGTTGGGGTTGGGGGTGCGTTCAATACGCACCCTTTTTTTTCGTCTGCACA
Organism: Azoarcus sp. L1K30; assembly: GCF_018122735.1. Classification (GTDB taxonomy): domain Bacteria; phylum Pseudomonadota; class Gammaproteobacteria; order Burkholderiales; family Rhodocyclaceae; genus Parazoarcus. The sequence continues at coordinate 185,948 of NZ_JAGRRD010000001.1, forward strand.
CGATCCGTGCGTGACTGGCCGGGCGCCGGCCGGAAATGCTCCAAAGCTGTGCCAGCGTGCTTTCCCCGGTCCCCGCGGTGCAATACAATGTTGATCTGTGTCAAATTGTAGATCCGGTCCGACGGTATCCTTGCCACGGATGATGACGAGGTCAAAGTCGTGATCGGATTAAGCGGTATCAAGGGGTTTTTAATCAAAGAGGTGACTTCACATGCAATCGCAAGCGACTTATAACTACAAAGTCGTGCGCCAGTTCACCATCATGACGGTGGTGTGGGGCATCGTGGGCATGCTGGTCGGTGTCATTGCCGCAGCACAGCTCGTGTGGCCTGAACTGAACGTGCACGAATTCCTGCATTTTGGCAGGCTGCGTCCGCTGCATACAAACGCGGTCATTTTCGCCTTCGGCGGATGCGCGCTGTTTGCAACGTCGTACTACGTTGTGCAGAGAACCTGTCATACCAAGTTGTTTGCGCCTGCGCTCGCCGGCTTTACCTTCTGGGGCTGGCAACTGGTCATCCTGCTGGCGGCAATCACGCTGCCGCTGGGCTACACGCAGGGTAAGGAATATGCCGAGCTCGAGTGGCCGATCGATCTTCTGATCGCCGTGGTGTGGGTTTCCTACGCCATCGTGTTCTTCGGCACCATCGCCAAGCGCAAGGTCAGTCACATCTATGTGGCGAACTGGTTCTTCGGTGCCTTCATCATCACAGTTGCACTTCTTCATATCGTCAATAGCGCGGCCATCCCGGTCTCGTTCATGGGCATGAAGTCCTACTCGGCCTACGCCGGCGTGCAGGATGCGATGGTGCAGTGGTGGTATGGCCACAATGCGGTGGGCTTCTTCCTGACCGCAGGCTTCCTGGGCATGATGTATTACTTTGTGCCGAAGCAGGCCGAGCGCCCGGTGTACTCCTATCGCCTGTCGGTGGTGCACTTCTGGGCGCTGATCTTCACCTACATGTGGGCTGGCCCGCACCACCTGCATTACACCGCGCTGCCTGACTGGACCCAGTCTGTCGGCATGATCTTCTCGCTGATCCTTCTTGCACCGTCCTGGGGCGGCATGATCAACGGCATCATGACGCTGTCGGGTGCCTGGCACAAACTGCGTACCGACCCCATCCTGAAGTTCCTCGTGACCTCGCTGTCCTTCTACGGTATGTCCACGTTCGAAGGCCCGATGATGTCGGTCAAGACGGTCAACGCGCTGTCCCACTACACCGACTGGACGGTTGGCCACGTTCACTCCGGCGCGCTGGGCTGGGTGGCAATGATCTCGATCGGCTCGGTCTACTTCCTGCTGCCGCGTCTGTATGGCAAGACCCAGATGTACAGCGTCAAGCTGATCAACACCCACTTCTGGATTGCCACCATCGGTATCGTGCTCTACATCGCTTCGCTGTGGGTCGCTGGTGTGATGCAGGGCCTGATGTGGCGTGCGACCAACTCGGACGGCACCCTGACTTACTCTTTCGTTGAGAGCGTCAAGGCAAGCTATCCGTTCTGGACGATCCGTCTGGTGGGTGGCTCCCTGTTCCTCGTCGGCATGCTGATCATGTTCTACAACATGGTGAAGACCATCGCCGGTGAAAAGGCCTACAACGCGCCGGTGATCGCACCTGCGGCTGCACACGCCTAAGCGGAGAAGAAGAACATGGCACAATCGAAACACGAAAAGATCGAACGTAACGTATTCCTGATGATCGTTCTCACGCTGCTTACCGTGAGCGTGGGCGGTCTGGTGGAAATCGTTCCGCTCTTCTTCCAGCACTCGACAACGACTGCGATCGATTACAAGGGCAACGAGCTCAATGTAAAGCCTTACGATGCGCTGCGTCTGACCGGGCGTGACATCTATATCCGTGAAGGTTGCTACAACTGCCATTCGCAGATGATTCGTCCGTTCCGCGCAGAAACCGAGCGCTACGGTCACTACTCGGTGGCGGGTGAGTACATTTACGATCATCCCTTCCAGTGGGGTTCAAAGCGTACCGGTCCCGATCTGGCCCGCGTTGGCGGACGTTACTCGGACGAGTGGCAGAAAGTTCACCTCCTGAACCCGCGTGACGTGGTGCCGGAGTCGAACATGCCTGCGTTCTCCTGGCTCGATCGCCCGGTCAAGGCCGGCGACATTCAGGACAAGATGCGTGCGCTGAACAAGGTTGGTCTGCACAAGTACAGCGACGAGGAAATCGCTGCTGCGCCTGCCGCCCTCGAGGGCAAGACCGAGCTTGAGGCCGTGGTTGCCTACCTGCAAGGGCTGGGCAAGGCACTTCAGAACGTAAGGTAAGGAACAGGGCGCGTCGTGGATATCAATGATCTTAGAATCGTCGTCACCGTGCTGGGCTTTGCCTGTTTCCTCGGTATTTGTGCCTGGGCATACAGCAAACACGCAAAGACCGGTTTCGACGAGGCGGCGCGTCTGCCCCTGACCGATGACGATCTGCCGGTCGACAACGACCGGCTGGAAAAGGAAGGAAAAACAAATGGCTGACTTTATCAGCGGTTTCTGGAACATGTACGTGATGGGCCTGGTCGCCCTGAGCATCCTGTTCTGTGTGTTCGTGCTGGTCTCAAACATGACCAAGCGCGAAGCGGGCGAAGTTCAGCTGCACGGTCACGTGTGGGATGAAACGCTTGCCGAGTACAACAATCCGCTTCCGCGCTGGTGGCTGTACCTGTTCTGGATCACCATTGTTTTCGGCATTGTTTATCTGGTGATCTACCCCGGCTTCGGCAATCACAATGCCGATCGGGGCGAGCACAGCCAGTACTACGCGGAAATGCAGGCCGCAGAAGCGAAGTACGGCCCGATCTTTGCCAAGTACCAAAGTATGGACCTCGCAGCCGTTGCAGCCGATCCGGACGCCAATGCCATGGGCAAACGTCTGTTCCTGACCTACTGCGCGCAATGTCACGGTTCGGCGGCGCAAGGCAACAAGGGCTTCCCGAATCTGACCGACGACGAGTGGAACTGGGGCGGTGAGCCCGAGGCGATCAAGACCACGATTCTCGGCGGACGCATGGGCGTGATGCCTGCCTTCGGGCCGGCGCTCGGCGGTGAAGGCGTGAAGGATGTCGCCAATTATGTGCGGTCGCTCTCGGGTCTGGCGCACGATTCCCTGCGCGCCCAGCGCGGTCAGGAAATCTTCGCCGCCAACTGCGTTGCCTGCCACGGGCCCGATGCCAAGGGTAACCCGATGCTGGGTGCAGTCAATCTGACCAACAAGTCCTGGTTGTATGGTTCGTCGGAAGCGACGATCATCGAAACCGTGACGAATGGCCGTCAGAACCAGATGCCGGCATGGAAAGACTTCCTTGGTGAAGCAAAGGTGCATTTGCTTACGGCTTATGTGATGAGCCTGAGCAAGGAACAGAAGTAAGTAGTGCGCTCCGGGGGCTCAGGCCCCCGGAGTTATTTTTCATACAATAATAAGAATCCACTAATAAAGCGATCATGAACAGCACAGCCCCGAGTACACAGCCCGTCACGCCGCCGCCCCCTCCCGAGCAGGATTCGCTCTACGCCGTACGACAGAAGGTTTACGTCCGTGCCGTAACGGGACTTTTCGCCAATTGGCGATGGGCGCTGGTCTGGATCACACAGATTCTCTTCTATGGTTTGCCCTGGCTGTCCTGGAACGGCCGACAGGCGGTACTGCTGCACCTGGTGGAGCGCAAGTTCTATATATTCGGTTGGGTGTTCTGGCCGCAGGATGTGTTTTTCCTGGCCATCCTGTTGATCATATCCGCATACAGCCTGTTTTTCTTCACTGCCATTGCCGGGCGTCTCTGGTGCGGCTATGCCTGTCCGCAGACGGTGTATACCGAAATTTTCATGTGGGTCGAGCAGAAGATCGAGGGTGACCGCAACAAGCGGATGAAGCTCGACAAGTCGCCGATGAGCCCCAGGAAGTTTGCCATTAAGGCGGCCAAGTACGGCTCGTGGGCGGCGATTTCCATCTGGACCGGTTTCACCTTCGTCTCCTATTTTTCACCCCTGAGTGATCTGCTGCGTTCGGTGCAAACCCTGAGCTTCGGTCCGTGGGAGTTGTTCTGGATTCTGTTCTACGGTGGTTTTACTTACCTGTTTGCTGGCGTCATGCGCGAGCAGGTATGCAAGTACATGTGTCCGTATGCGCGATTTCAGAGCGTGATGTTCGACCCCGATACGCTTGTCATCACCTATGACGAGGCGCGTGGCGAGCCGCGTGGTGCGCGCAAGAAGGGGGTGGAGCCGAAGTCAGTCAGCAAGGGCGATTGCGTGGATTGCGGGATCTGTGTGCAGGTCTGTCCGACCGGCATCGACATTCGCGACGGTCTGCAGTACGAGTGCATTGGTTGCGCCGCGTGTATCGACGCATGCGACCAGGTGATGGACAAGATGGAGTACCCGCGCGGCCTGATCCGTTATTCCACCGAGAATGCGATCAAGAAGGGGTGGGGGACCAAGGAAGTCGTGGCACATGTGTTCCGCCCTCGCACCTTGATTTACGGCTTTGTGCTCGTCGTTCTGAGCCTGGCATTTGTCTGGGGCTTGGCATCGCGCGAACCGTTGCGGGTTGACGTGATGCGCGACCGTTCCTCGCTCGCACGTGAGGTGGAAGGCGGCATGATCGAGAACGTCTATGAGCTTCAGATCATGAACATGACCGAACAGCCGCGCACCTTCGTGTTCGGTGCCCGAGGGATTGACGGTATTGCGATAGAGGGAGACAAGCGCCTGCAGGTCGACGCGGCTGGCATGCGGTCGGTGACCCTCAAGGTTCGGGCGCCCTATGATCCGGACAAGGTCGGCGCGACGGAGGTGTTCTTCGAGGTGTATCCTGAAGACAAGCCCAGCCTCAAGCTGAGCGAGAAAACCACTTTCCTCTTTCCCCGCTGAGTCTGAATCGACATGAGTGTCATGGTATCTGACAAGAAATTTCCCGTTACGCCTTGGTATAAGCAGGGATGGCCCTGGTTTCTGATTGCGTTGCCGGCAACGGCGGTCGTGGCTGGCACGATCACGTTGGTGATTGCGATCAAGAGTTGGGACGGTCTGGTCGTCGATGACTATTACAAGGAGGGCAAGGCGATCGTAAGGACGATAGAGCGGACTGAACTCGCCAAGCAGCTTGGGCTGACAGCACAACTCAAGGTGCGCAGCAATTCGGTTCGTGTCGAGGTTTCTGCCAGTGACCTCGACAATGTTCCGGGCGCGATTCATCTGACCATTTCACACCCGACTCAGAGTGGTTTCGATCAGATGTTGACGCTTAGAGGGCAGGGCGGCGTATTTGAGGGTGCGATTGCACCCTTGAGTACGGGCCGTTGGTTGTTTCAACTAGAAAACGAGTCCCGCAATTGGCGCATGAACGGGACCGCATACCTTCCGACAGAGACGGAGATCAGGATTGATCCATCTGGTTCTTAACCCGTCGTAGAAGGAGTAACAACATGGCCTGGAATGAATTGTTCAGCACCGACATCGGTCTGCTCAGTCTATTCACCATCGGTTTCATTCTCGTGATGGCGATTTACATTTACCGATTTGCAAAACGCCACATCGCGGAAGATGAAGCGAAACACCGTTTGACTCATCATTAATAGACGAGCGACTTGGCGCGGCAGTTGTTAAAAGCTGTAAGACTCGTGACTCAACGGGTCCAAGCGCATTTGGGCGGCTGCCAGCCTTGCTCGTGAAGACCGGTTTCATCACACGGTAAAAAGGGAGGATCCATGCAGAAATTGATACAGATTCTGTGGCCGTCTTTTCTGGTTGCAGGTGTCGTGGAGGCGATATTTTTTACCGTGATCAACCCCAGTGAACTGTATTTTTTCGGTTCACCGGTTCGCTTTGATGCCATTACGACATACTCGATCGGCTTCTTCGCGTTCTGGCTGATTTGTGCGGCATCCAGCCTGACCACGATCTATTTTCAACGCACTGCCAACGAGATCAATCATCCCGAAACGAAATCGTGATGGCCGGATGTCGATGTCCCGACTGGGCTGGTGACGGCGAGGGCTTCATTGTCGTACAAGTAATAATGGCCCTTGATGGGCCATTATTACTTGTCGCCTGAGATGCTGACTAGCGATAAACCAGAACCGGCGTCTTGCTGTGAGTCAGTACTTTTTGCGTTTCGCTGCCGAGCAGGAGGCCGGCGATACCCTTTCGGCCATGTGAAGCCATGAAAATGAGGTCGCAGCCGTGTCGGTCGGCCGCATCGATGATGGCTTCGTAGGGGACTTCATTGACCAAGGTATCGGTGCCGGCGAGAACGCCCGCAGCATCCGCGGCTGCCTTGGCTTTTTCCAGAATACGTTCGGCCTCCTGTTGCGCCGACTTTGCGAATTGCTCCGGGGTGGTCGGGTCGATCAGGGCACCTTCACCGTAAATCGGCATTGGAAAATCCGGCTGGGCATAGAAAAACGTGATGCGAGCACCTGCGTCCTTCGCAAATGACACCGCTCGCGATACAGTGCTTTCGGACAGGGGCGAACCGTCTGTCGGTACAAGAATATGCTTGAACATATCGATACTCCTTTTGGTCCCAATGCATAGTCAATTATAGCTGCGGCAGCATTGCTTACGGTCGTCGCTGCCAACATTCAGGTTTGATTTGTTCAGCGATGGCTCCGTCACCGGAGATTGAGCATGGATATCACGTTTTATGGCGCTGCCGGAGAAGTGACCGGATCCAGTGCTGTTGTACGCCACAGTCGCGGCGCGTTCATGGTTGATTGTGGCATGTTTCAGGGGGGCAGGGATGCAGACCGGAAGAACTTCTCTGCGCTCGACTTTGATTTTGGTACCATCGATTTCGTTCTCCTGACGCACGCCCATCTTGACCACACGGGACTCATCCCGCGCTTGGTCGCACTTGGATATCGTGGCCCGGTGTATGCGACGGACGCCACAGCGGATTTGCTGACCGTGATGTTGCTCGACTCTGCACATATTCAGGAGAAGGAAGCGGAGTGGAGCAACAAGCGCAATCGGTCGCGACGTATGCGCCGGCGTGATACTGCACCGCTCTATACGGTGGAGCAGGCGCGCACGAGTCTGCGCGCACTTGAGCGTGTTCACTATGATGAGAATCTGACGCCGCATGCCGCGGTCAGTTGCCGCTTCCGCGATGCCGGACACATCCTCGGGTCGGCAATCATCGAACTCGATCTGAGCGATGAGGGGGTAACCCGGCGACTGGTGTTTTCGGGCGATCTCGGGCAGCCGGATAGGCCGGTTCTCCGTGACCCGTTTATGCCGCGCAGGGCTGACTACCTGTGTGTCGAGTCCACCTATGGCAACCGTTTTCACCGCGACTTGCACGAAACCGAGAGTGAACTCGTCCACGCGCTCAACGATACGCTTGGACGCAAGGGGGGCAATGTCATCATTCCTGCGTTTGCCGTGGGGCGAACACAGGAGGTGCTGTTCATCCTCGCCAAACTCGTGCGGATGGGCCAGGTGCCGCGGCTTGAGGTCGTGGTGGACTCTCCGATGGCAACCGCAGTCACCGAACTGACGATGCGACACGCCGCGCTATGGGATGAGGAAACCCGAGAACTGGCTGAGTGGATGCGCACTGCGCCATCGCAGTTTCGTCTGCGCTTCGTGGCCGATGTGGAAGAGTCGATTGCGCTCAACCACAGCCGGGGCGGACTGGTCATCATCTCCGCAAGTGGCATGTGCGATGCGGGAAGAATAAAGTATCACTTGCGTTACAACCTTGGACGCGAGGAATGTTCGGTCATCATCGCCGGGTTTCAGGCTGCTGGAACACTGGGGCGGAGGCTTGTCGACCGGGCAAGGGTGGTGACCATCATGGGGGAAAGGATCGCCGTCCATGCGGAAATCTATACCATCGGCGGACTGTCGGCGCATGCTGATCAGGGCGCTCTGCTTGCCTGGATGCGGCATTTTGAAACACCGCCGCGTCAGACTTTCATCGTGCACGGCGAGGCGGAGGCACGTACCGCGTTCGCTCAGGTAATTGAGGCCGATTTGGGCTGGTCGGGGCTGATGCAGCCCGTGGCGGGAACGACGTATCATTTGAATTGAACTTGAGCCCGGCGCGTTCCTGCACGGGCGTTGGAGAAGGTCATGGCAACGAGTAGCAGCAGTAGCAAGCGCGGCAGCAAGGGGCGGAAGTCTGCGGGCGACGGCAACCACCGTCACCGTGCCGACGCATTCGATCCGGGGCAGGCGGTCCGGGAAGCGATGCGCGATTTGCATGATGGAGTGGAGGGCGCCGTGGACCCGCTAGGCATGAGCGCGCCGATCGTCCACGCGCAGATGGCGTGGCTGGCGCATCCGCAGGAACTCGCAGAGCGCTTCACCCGCCTGTCGTCGGATCTGTGGAAACTACAGATGCATTCGGTTCACCGCATGCTGGGCCTGGCAAGTTCGGATCCGATTCGTCCTCATGCCGACGATGCACGTTTTACCGATCCGGTGTGGACCGACTATCCATCGTGGGACCTGAGCAAGGAATGGTATCTCGCGTTTACCCGTCACATGCAAGACATGCTTTACGACACGCCCGGACTCGCCAGCAAGGAGCGGCGGCGTGCTGCGTTCTGGTGGCGCACGCTGCTCAACGCGATGGCACCGACGAACTTCTTGCTGACCAATCCGGTCGCGATGCGAAAGGCGGTCGAAACCAATGGTGAGAGCCTGGCGAGTGGATTCCGCAATTTTCTCGACGACATCAAGGCCGGGAATGTTCGCATGACCAACCCCGATGATTTTCAGGTCGGCAAGAATCTGGCCACCACGCCGGGCGAGGTGGTGTTTCGCAATCGCTTGCTGGAAGTCATTCACTACGCGCCCACGCAGCCCAAGGTGCATGCGGAGCCGGTGGTGATCGTGACCCCCTGGATCAACAAGTTCTACATTCTCGATCTTGTGCCGCGCAAGAGCATGATTCGCTTTCTGCTCGACCAGGGGCTGGATGTCTTCATCACGAGCTGGAAGAATCCCGATGCGTCGATGCGGGATTGCAGCTTTGACGACTATCTGACTGAAGGCGTGCACGCCATCGTCGAGTGCGCCCGTGCCTTTACCGGCGCCGAGAAGGTGCATGCGGTCGGGTACTGCATCGGCGGTACGGCCTTGTCGATGTACATGGCCTGGGCCAATCGGCGTTTCCCTGCCGATCAGGTGCCCGTTGCCGACTGGACGCTGTTTACCACGCTCGTCGATTTTCACAAGCCGGGCGATATCGAGGTCTTTATCGACGAGGCGAGCATCCGCTACATCACCGAGAACATGGCGGGGAAGGGCTATCTCGATGGCAAGGAGATGGCGTCGGCATTCCGTCTGCTGCGGTCGAACGGTCTGATCTGGCACTACGTGGTGCATGGATGGCTGTATGGCGAAACACCGCCACCGTTCGATGTGCTGTTCTGGAACATGGACACCACGCGTATGCCCTTTGCCATGCATGCATGGTATCTGCGCGAACTCTACCTGAACAACAATCTGATCCATCCGGACGCGCTCGTCGTGGCCGGTGAGCCGCTCGATCTTGGCGCGATTACACAGCCTCTCTATGCCGTGTCGGCCGAGGACGATCACATCGCGCCGTGGCTGCAGACCTTCCGCGTCGTCAATCACGTGACGGGGCCGAAGCGTTACGTATTGTCGAGTTCGGGTCACATTCTGGGTATCGTGAACCCCGTCGTCACGCCGCCGAAGCGGACTTTCTGGGCCGGGGAGGCGCATCGATCCGATACCGCCGAACAGTGGCGACATGGCGCGACCGAGCAGGCCGGAAGTTGGTGGACGGACTGGATGGCCTGGCTCAAGCCGCGCGCGGGCGAGTTGGTCGATGCGCGACCGGCGGCGACGAGCGCACATCCGTCGCTCGCGGCCGCCCCGGGCACTTACGTATTGGAGTCCTGAAACGTCGAGGCAACGAGCAGTTGCTTCGGCTGAGGCGATTCAGCCCGCGTGCACCCGGCGCGGGTTGCCGACGCCTTGGTGGATGAGGCACCGGCAGGGTGTTCAGCCGTTGAAGCGGGCGAGGGCCCGCGGGTCATGGAGGACGATGCGTTTGCCGTGGACGCTGATCAGCTTGCGTTCGGCCAGATCGTGAAAGATCCTCGAAAGCGTCTCGGGCGTCAGGTTCAGTCGGGAGGCAATGACCTGTTTGCTCGTTGGCAACGTGATCTCGCTCGCACTACTGCCGTCGTCGTCGGACTGTTGCAGCAGGTAGCCGATGACGCGCTGCGTGCTGGAATGCAGCGAATAGGTTTCGACGTCGCGGACCATGTTGTGCAGGCGTATCGCCATCCCTGCCAGTAACTTGCGGGCAAACTGCGCGTCGTGATCAATGAGGTCGGAGACGACATTCTGACTGATATGCAGCAGCGACATGTCGGTGAGAGCTTCGGCGAAGACGGGGTAAGGGCGGTCCATGAACATGACAGCCTCGCCAAAACTCTGCTGCGGGCCAACGATTTCGACGACCTTCTCGTTTCCTTGGGCAGACGAGAATGCGAGCTTGAGTTGTCCCTCGGTCACGAAGTAGAAGCCATGGGCGGGATCGCCGCGTTGAAACAGCAGTTCTCCCTTTCTCAGTCGGCGTTCGCGCGTAAACCGCGCGACCATCACGAGTTCGTCGTCGGTCAACTCTCCGAAGAGCGAAATCTGCCGCAATAGGGAGACGAGATCCGAAGGGGGCTGGGTCATGTGCTGCTCCTGCATCTATCTGAGGATCGCTTCATTTTGCTGTTCCCCGCGGGCACAGCCTGTATGCGTGGCACCATGATGAACTTTTCACGATGCGCTGCTGTTGGAGGTCCAAGTATGTATCAGGCGCTGAAGCACTTCCACGTTACCTGCGTCATTCTGAGCATCAGCGGATTCACGCTCAGGGGGTGGTGGATGTTTTCCGGCCATCGCCTGCTGAATCACCGCTTCACGCGTACGCTGCCCCACGTCATCGATACAGGCTTGCTTGCGAGTGCGATCGGGCTGGCAGCAATGAGCGGACAGTATCCCCTGCAGGCGTCCTGGGTGACGGCGAAGGTTGTCGGGCTCATCGGCTACATTTTTCTCGGAACAGTGGCGCTCAAGCGCGGCAAGACCCGATCGGTGCGCGCGGTGGCGTTTATTGCTGCCGTCCTGGTTTTCAGCTGGATCGTCTCGGTCGCACTGAGCAAGAACCCGGCCGGCTGGGTCGCCCTCGTCGGCTGAGCCGCAGTGCTCAGCGTGCGCCGGGCTGGTGCTGGATGAGTTTCTTCAGCCCGTCACCGTTGAGGATGCGAATATGCTTCTGCTGCACGCCCACCAGGCCGTCCTCCTGAAAACGGGAGAATGCCCGCGATACGGTTTCGAGTTTCAGGCCCAGGTACGAGCCGATTTCTTCACGGGTCATGCGTAGATGAAACTCGGCGGCGGAGAAGCCGCGGGCAGTGAAGCGCTGAGACATGTTGAGCAGGAAGGCTGCCAGGCGCTCTTCCGCGCGCATTGAGCCGAGCAACATCATCACGCCATGGTCGCGCACGATTTCGCGGCTCATGACCTTGTGAAACTGATGCTGCAGGCCTTCTACGACACGCGACAGTTCCTCGAGCTTTCCATACGGAATCACGCAGACCTCGCTGTCTTCGAGGGCAATCGCGTTGCACGAATGAAGTTCGGTACTGATGCCGTCGAGGCCGAGAATTTCACCGGTCATCTGGAATCCGGTGACCTGCTCGCGGCCATCTTCCAGTAGTACATCTGTCTTGAACGAGCCGGCACGGATGGCGTAGATGGCCTCGAACAGGTCGCCTGCGCGATACAGCGGTTGCTGGCGCTTGATCTTGCGGCGGGCGCCGACGAGTTCGTCGAGACGATCGAGCTCCGTATCCGTCATGCCGAACGGCAGGCACAACTCCAGGAGGTTGCACTGAGAGCAAGCTGTTTTCAGGCCTGCCGCAGTAAACGGCACTGATGCCTTCATTTGCACTGTAAGCTTTCTCCGAATCGGGGAAGGGGTTGGAGAATTGTTGCCGTTGATCCAAGTCAACCACAAATCGCCGACTTTCTGCCATTGTTAAGTACATTCTGACGCAGCCAAACCATGACCAGCCAGCCAGACCTCATCTTCGATCCGCAGTTGATTCGTCGATTCGACATCAACGGGCCTCGTTATACCTCCTATCCTACCGCAGACCGGTTTGTCGAGGCGTTCGACGCAAGCGCACTGAAGGACTGGTTGGCAAAACGTGCTGTAGGCGGCGTGAGTCGACCGCTGTCATTATACTTCCACATCCCTTTTTGTAACACGATTTGCTACTACTGTGCGTGCAACAAGATCATTACCAAGGATCATGGAAGGTCAGCCAAGTATTTGAATTATCTCGATAAAGAGATTCAGATGCAGGCGGATGCGCTGGGTGGGACGCGGCAGGTCACGCAGCTGCATCTAGGCGGCGGTACGCCGACGTTCCTGTCGCACGAAGAAATGCACCAATTGATGGCATCGGTGCGCAAGCACTTCAACCTGGTGCCTAACGGCGAGTATTCGATCGAGGTGGATCCGCGCAAGGTCGACTTCGACACCGTCGAGATGCTTGCCAATCTCGGGTTCAATCGCATGAGCGTCGGCGTGCAGGATTTCGCCGAAGACGTGCAGATTGCCACCAACCGCGTGCAGAGTGTGGAAGAGACCAAGCTGGTGATGGACGCCGCGCGCGCGACCGGCTTCAAGTCCATCAGCATGGATCTGATTTACGGCCTGCCCAAGCAGAATGTCATCAGCTTCAACCGTACGCTTGAGCAGGTACTGGAGCTGTCGCCCGATCGCATCTCGCTGTACAGCTACGCGCACCTGCCGGGGCTGTTCAAGCCACAGCGCAGGATCATCCCGATCGACTTGCCGTCGGCCGATGCGAAGCTGCAGATTCTGCAGTTGGCGATTCGCCGCCTGACCGAAGCAGGCTATGTCTATATCGGTATGGACCATTTCGCCAAACCCGAAGACGAACTGACCATCGCCCAACGCCAGGGCCGGCTTCACCGGAATTTCCAGGGCTATTCCACCCAAGCTGAATGCGACCTCCTGGCGTTCGGCGTGTCCGCCATCGGAAAGATCGGGCCGGTCTATTCGCAGAATGTGAAGACGCTCGACGAATACTACGATGCGCTTGATCGCGACGAACTGCCAGTGCTTCGCGGGGTGGAGCTGACGGCGGACGACTTGTTGCGGCGCTCGATCATCCAGGCCTTGATGTGTCACTTCGAGCTGTCGATCGAGTCGATCGAGATCGCCCACCTGATCAAGTTCGGCGAGTACTTTGCGAGCGAACTGGACGATCTCCGCGCAATGGAAGAGGCGGGGTTGGTGAAGATCGATGACGAATGGATTAGCGTATTGCCGGCTGGCAGGCTGTTGGTCCGGGGTATTGCGATGGTGTTCGACCGCTACCTGCGTTCCGATCGCGAACGTGCGCGCTATTCCCGCGTGATCTGACGCGAAGCAGCGTCGCCGTGCGGTGCGGCGTAGAATGCACGCTCTGCGTCGTCTGGATCGGAACTGACATTACATGCCTGAAACAGGTTATCTCGCTGTTTTCCTCATAGGCCTGCTTGGCGGCACGCACTGTGTCTCCATGTGCGGCGGCATCGTGGGCGCGCTTACGGTGCAGGTGCATACCCCTGCAGGTCGAAACCGGCAGTGGCCGATTCATCTGGCCTACAATCTGGGGCGCATCGCTACCTACACCGGCATCGGCGCCGGACTGGGCGCGCTCGGTTCGGTGGGCATGCTCTACGATGGCGTGCTGCCGGTTCAGATCACCTTGTACGTGCTCGCCAATCTCATGCTGGTGGCACTGGGCCTCTACCTGACCGGCTTTACCCGCCTGCTTGCCCCGGTCGAGAGGCTGGGGCACCAACTCTGGCGGCGTATCCAGCCGCTCAGCCGGCGCTTTCTGCCCGCGCGCTCGGTCAAGCAGGCGCTGCCCCTGGGGCTGTTGTGGGGGTTCCTGCCCTGTGGTCTGGTGTACTCGGTGCTGGCGACGGCGCTTGTCACCGGGTCCGCGGTACGTGGAGGAGGGCTGATGCTGGCTTTCGGACTGGGCACCTTGCCCAACTTGATGCTGGCGGGGATGTTGTTCAAACGCTTTCGCGATATCACCCGCAACGGCACCGTCCGTTTTGCCTCAGGCTTGCTGGTATTCGGCTTCGGCGTATTTGGCCTGGTCCATGCCCAGACCTTGGGCGGGCAACTCTGGAGCGGGGTGGTGTGCGCGACCTGAGTGAGCGTGTGCGGCCTCGCACCGCGCATTGAAGCTGCTCAATCGCCCTGTGACAGCGCGCGCAGAATCGGACACGGTGCGGGGGCATCGGTGCGCTCGCAACAGCCAACCAGTTCGGTCAGGGCTTTGCGCATGTCCTGCATCTGCCCGATACGCGCGTCGATGAGTTCGATCTTCGCTTGCGCCAGCGCCCGCGCTCGCTCCCGATCGGTGTCTTCGTTAAGGGCGAGCAGGCCATCGATCTCGTCCAGGGAAAAGCCCAGTTGTTGGGCACGTCGTATGGCTCGCAGGCGTACAAGGTCCTGCTCACCATACACCCGGTAGGCCCCTCGCATTTGGCGAGGTTGTGCCAGCAGGCCACGACGCTGGTAGTAACGAATGGTCTCCACACCAACGGCGGCGGCCTTTGCCAGTGCGCCGATTGTCAGCGCCTTGCCTGTCTCTTGATTCATCGCTTGACTCCGTACATGAGTACGGAGTTTACACTGCGCGCTATCGACTAGTCCCGCAAGGGGGATGCGCCATGCCAACGGGATCATCAGGCGCGCCAGGGTTGGCGCAATCTGACGCTTCGAATCAAACGCTCGAACTCGCCATTAGCGGCATGACCTGTGCCGCCTGCTCCACCCGTCTGGAGAAGGTGCTCAATCGTCTGCCCGGGGTCGATGCCACGGTCAATCTCGCCACTGAAAGGGCCACCTTGCATTTCCCGCCGGGCGCACTCACGCTCGACGCAGCGAAGGCCGCGGTGGCGCGAGCGGGCTTCTCCGCCAGTGAAGCGACCCGAATCGTGCGCGATCAGGCGCGTGCCGAACAGAAGGCGGCATGGGCCATCGAACTGCGCCATTTCTGGATTGCAGCGGCGCTGACGCTGCCGTTGGCGTTGCAGATGCCGGCGATGTTCGGACTGTGGCCAGGCGGTGAGACACAGCATGACCTGGTGCCGCGCGGGTTGCAGCTGCTGCTCGCCACTCCCGTTCAATTCTGGCTGGGTGCGCGCTTTTATCGCGGCGCATGGGCGTCGTTGCGCGGGGGTGGGGCAAACATGGACGTACTGGTCGCACTCGGCACGTCGATGGCCTACTTCTACAGTCTGTTGGTGACGATTGCGGGGCGGCACGACCTGCACGTGTATTTCGAAGCGTCGGCCATGATCGTGACCCTGATCCTGCTTGGCAAACTGCTCGAGGCACGCGCCAAGGCGCGGACGACGGCTGCGCTCGACGCGCTGCTGCGCTTGCAGCCGAAGATGGCACGCATCGAGCGCGACGGCGAGCTGCTTGAGGTTCCGGTCGAAAGTCTGGCGCCGGGAACTGTTTTTGTGCTTCGGCCGGGCGACGCGGTGCCGGTCGATGGCGTGGTCGAGGAAGGCCATTCCGCGCTGAACGAAGCCATGCTGACCGGAGAGAGTCTGCCGGTGGACAAGCAGCCGGGTGACAAAGTGTTTGCCGCGACCGTGAATGGCGACGCGGTGCTGCGTTGCCGCGCAACCGGTGTGGGGGCCAGCACCTTGCTGGCCGGAATCATCCGGCTGGTGGAGCAGGCGCAGGGGTCGAAGGCACCCGTGCAACGCCTGGCTGACCGGATCGCCGCCGTGTTCGTACCCGTCGTGGTCGCCATCGCCGGCATCACCTTTGCGGCGTGGTGGCTATGGTCGGGCGATTTCCAGCTGGCGCTGATCAATGCAGTCGCGGTGCTGGTCATTGCCTGCCCGTGCGCGCTCGGGTTGGCCACACCGACTGCGATCATGGTTGGTACTGGTCAGGGCGCGCGCGCCGGCATGCTGGTAAAGAATGCCGAGGCACTGGAGCTTGCCGAGCGACTGACGGTGCTGGCAGTGGACAAGACCGGCACCATAACCGAAGGCAAACCCGCGGTGACCGATGTCATGCCGGCGGGAGACTGGTCGGCGGCAGCCCTACTTGGCGCGGCTGCGGCGCTGGAGCAAAGCAGTGCGCACCCGATTGCGGCAGCGCTCTGCCAGGCGGCTCAGGCCGCGGGTTTGACGCTCGAACGCACGAGCGATGTCCGTGCGGTGGCGGGGAGTGGAGTCGAGGGGCGCGTTGGCGCGCGGCGCGTCATGCTCGGCACGCCGGCCTACCTGAGCGCGCAAGGCGTCGCAGTGCCTGACGCCGATAGCACGCAGCTGTCATCCGAAGGCAAGTCACTGGTTGTCGTTGCCATCGACGGCGCGTACGCGGGTGTGATCGCCGTCGCAGATCGGGTGCGCAGCGATTCCGCGGCTGCAGTAGAACGCCTGCAGCGCAATGGGGTGAAAGTCGTCATGCTGACAGGCGATCATCAGGCGACGGCGAGGGCGATTGCGGAACAGGTGGGCATTGCCCAGTGGCGGGCCGGTGTGCTGCCGGCGGATAAGGCAGCGGTCGTGAATGAATTGAGGGCGGCTGGCGAGCGAGTCGGCATGGCGGGAGACGGCATCAACGATGCACCTGCGCTGGCTGCGGCAGAGGTGTCGTTTGCGATCGGTGTCGGGGCCGACGTTGCCGTCGAGGCGGCCGACATCACGCTGGTGCGCAACAGTCTGCATGGTGTGGCCGACGCCATCGACCTGTCGCGAGCGACGCTTGCGAAGATTCGGCAGAATCTTTTCTTTGCCTTTGTTTACAATGTACTCGGCATCCCTTTGGCTGCGATGGGGATGCTCAACCCGGTGGTCGCGGGCGCGGCGATGGCCATGAGTTCGGTGTCGGTGGTAAGTAACTCCCTGCTGCTCAAGCGCTGGAAAGCCGGGCAGTGACGACTGGTTTTGTCCTCTAGGAGAATGACGGTGACTGAAGTGACGATCAAGGTGGAAGGCATGAGCTGTGGTGGTTGCGTACGCAACGTGACAGGCGTACTCAAGGCGCTGGCGGGGGTGGACGCGGCCGACGTGTCACTCGAGGAGGCTTCTGCCACCGTGCGCTTCGACCCGGCCCGGGTTGATGTTGCCGCGCTGCGGCAGGCAGTCGAGAACGCCGGCTTCGACTCGCCGGCGTGATGTGCTCTTATATCTTATAATCCGGACACTTTTTCCACGGGAGGGTTAAATGGGCTTGGACCTCGTAAAGGCCGGCAAGGATTTGCCGAACGATATCAACGTCATCATCGAAATCCCGGCGCAAGCCGATCCGATCAAGTTCGAGGTCGATAAGGAAAGCGGCGCTGTGTTCGTCGACCGCTTCATGGGTACCTCGATGCGCTACCCGATCAACTACGGCTATGTTCCGCATACCGTCGCCGGCGATGGCGATCCTGTGGATGTCCTGGTCGTGACGCCGTTCCCGCTTTTCCCCGGTGCGGTGATTCGCTGTCGTCCGGTGGGCGTGCTGAAGATGGAAGACGACGGCGGCATGGATGCCAAGGTTGTCGCTGTTCCCGTGTCCAAGCTCACCCCGCTGTACGACAAGGTCCAGTCCACCGACGATCTGCCCGAGTTGCTGATGAAGCAGACCGTGCACTTCTTCGAGCACTACAAGGACCTGGAACCCGGCAAGTGGGTGAAGATCCTGGGCTGGGGCACGGTCGAAGAAGCGCGTCAGGAAATCCTGAACGGCGTGGCCGCTGCTGCAAAGTAAGGCGTGCAGCCGGCCGCGACCGGTATCGCCTGGAGAAACCCGCCGCAAGGCGGGTTTTTTTGTCTACGCCAAGAATGCGAAACCGCCCGAGTATCGCCGGGAACCGTGAGGGGCATCGATGCAGCGGCGAGTGTCGCCGCCGGGACGGCAAAGGATCATAATCGAGCCACATCATTGACGACTGGCCGCTGTCCGTCCTGAATGTCCCGGGCGCAACGGTCACGCGGAGGGTGCAATCATGAGCCACAAGCATCTGAACCTGTTGAGAACCATTTTCCAGGACCCGATCAACGGCAACATCCATTGGCGGGAGATCGAGGCCTTGTTGATTCACCTCGGGGCGAGTGTCGAGCCCGCACATGGTGCGAGGTTCAGGGTGCTGCTCAATCGGGTGGAGTTCTTCCTGCACCAGCCTCATCACAGCAGCACCTGCACCAAGCAGGACATCAAGATGCTGCGCGAGAATCTGTCGCGCGCCGGGGTCAGCCCGTCGGCGTACGAGGCCCAGTCGGCGCAGCAGCAGTAGGCAATCGCGTGTAGTCGCGTTCAGGTACGGTTCGACCGTCCTGCAGGCAGTCGCTTTGCGTCTGTTACGCGGGCAGGGGGCCGGTCATCGTCGTTGGCGCGATCGCCTGGTCCGCTGCCCGGCGAACGAGCCTAGGCAGCCCGCAGTTCGCGAACACTGCATTTGGTGACACCAAAGGGCGTTTCCACCAGCAACGGATAGGACTCACCGTGAAAGGGCCCGAAGGTGCCGATGTTGTAGCCCACTACGCTCCCTTCGACCTGGCCGATCTGTACTCGCCGGCCGATCAGATAACCGTCCTCGATGGCTGCGGCAATTGCGTGTTCGACCGAGCCATGCCAATGCCTGGGATCAGGCGTGTTGCGGTCGCCATTGACGACGACGAATTGTTTCCTGTTCATGTCAGGCCTCTGCCAATCTATCAGGGCTGGATGTTGTAGTTATGATTAACGGCATCTCCATGCCGGGCATGACCTACTCTTAACGCTTCGCAGGCTTTGCCGCGTGATTTTTTTCACGTTTGCACCGGATTTCTGCATGCTGGCGGCTAGAGTGTCGTTTTTTTGCAATATTTCTTCCGGTTTGGAGGGGGCTCTCAGCCTGTCTTGTCGCGGAAAGGTGTGCGTTCGGACAGTTCGTCCAGGTAGAACTGGATGCCAGTGCTTTCCTGGTCGAGAAATCGATCCACTGCATCACGAAAGCGCGGGTCGGCAATCCAGTGCGCTGAGCGGGTGATGACGGGTTCGAGTCCCCGCGAGAGTTTGTGCTCGCCTTGGGCGCCACCCTCGAAGCGTTTCAGTCCGTGTTTGATGCAGTAATCGATTGCCTGGTAGTAACACAGTTCGAAATGCAGAAACGGGAGCTGCTCGATTGCGCCCCAGTAGCGACCGTACAGGGCTTCGCCGTCACAAAGATAGAAGGCGCCCGCCACCGCTTGACCATCACGCCTTGCCAGCAGCAGACGGACGCCGTCCGGGAGCGCACGACCGAGCGCAGGAAAGAAATCTGGCGTCAGATATGGCGTGGAGCGGTGCAGGGCATAAGTGGTGGCGTAGCAGCGGTAGAAGAAGGCCCAGTCGTCCGCGTCGGCGTGGTGGCCATCGAGCCATTGGAGCTCGAGGCCATGTGCGGAGGCACGCCTGCGCTCCTGGCGGATTTTCTTGCGTTTGTCGTGGTTGAGCTGTGACAGAAAGTGGTCGAAGTCGGTGTAGTCCCTGTTATGCCAATGGAACTGCACGCCGTGGCGCATCATCAGGCCTGCGTCGCCAAGCGAGTGCCCCTCGGCTTCGGTGGGAAATAGTACGTGGAAGGAAGACAGGCCGCTGTCGCCAACATATCCGAGGACCTCACGGAGCAGCTTCTTCCGGTCTGCTTCCTGGTGCCCGAGCAGGCGGGTGCCCGGTATCGGGCAGAAGGGCAGTGCCGAGAGCCATTTCGGGTAATACTCGAGTCCGTTCCTGGCATAGGCGTCCGCCCACGCCCAGTCAAAGACGTACTCTCCGTAGGAGTGGTGCTTCAGGTAGAGGGGCATGGCCGCGATCAGTTCGTTATTGCGCCACAGCGTTGCATGGCGCGGCAACCAGCCGGTGTCGCCGCCTACACAGCCGGTGCGTTCGAGCGCGCAGAGAAAGGCGTGCGTGAGGCAGGCCTGCCCGCCGGCGAGTGCGTTCCACTGTGCTGGATCGATCTGCTCGAGGCTCGAAACGAAAGCAAAATCTGCGTCTTCTGACATTTGGGGTTGCGTACTGTCGAGGGGTGTGAGCGGTTTCATGACTGCCTGAATTTTGTGCAACTGCAAAAAGCGCTTCCCTGGCAGTTGCTTGTGCGAGTTTCGCGCGGCTTATCCACAGCTTTGCCCACGCCTTCTGTGCAGACTTCGGGGTCACGCACAGCGGCAGCGCGAGGCCTGACGCGGTATAGTTATATCCCATGAATACCACGCTTTCTATCGCTGTTGCTCAGCTCAACTTTACCGTCGGCGATCTGGTTGCCAACGCTGACCGCATTATCGATGCGATCGCACGCGCGCGCGCCAGTGGCGTCGACCTGCTGCTGACCCCCGAACTTGCCCTTTCGGGTTATCCGCCCGAGGACTTGTTGCTGCGGCCCGATTTCTATCGCGCCTGTGATCGCGAACTGCGTCGCATCGCGATGGCGTCAGACGGTGTGTGCGTCGTGGTCGGGCATCCGCGCGCGCGTGGCGACCTGCGCTACAACGCCGCGACCGTCATCAATGATGGTGAAATCCTTGCGACCTATCACAAGCATCTATTGCCCAATTACGAGGTCTTCGACGAGGTCCGCTATTTCGAGGCCGGCACCGAAGCCTGTGTGTTCGATCTCAAAGGGGTGCGGTTCGGCGTCAATATCTGTGCCGACGTGTGGGCACCCGCGCCGGCTGCAGCGGCGCGGGCCGCGGGCGCAGAGGTGCTTCTGGCGCTCAATGCGTCGCCTTTCCACGTAAACAAGCAGAACAGGCGCTATCAGGTGCTGCGCGAGCGCGTGACTGAAATCGGCTTGCCCGTGCTCTATTGCAACATGGTCGGCGGGCAGGACGAGCTCGTCTTCGACGGATCCTCGTTTGCGCTTGATGCCGACGGCGGACTGGCCTATCAGGCAAGTGCTTTCGAGGAGCGGCTCGACATCGTTGCCCTGCGCGATGGACGCTGGGTGTCGGACATCCGCTGCGAACGACTGACGACCGAGGCAGAGGTATATGAAGCCTTGCGCGTCGGCGTACGCGACTACCTTGGCAAGAACCGTTTTCCGGGCGCCATCATCGGCCTGTCCGGCGGCATCGATTCCGCCCTGACGCTGGCCATCGCCGTCGATGCGCTGGGTGCCGACCGCGTGCGCGCAGTGATGATGGCTTCGCCCTACACCGCGCAGATGAGTCTTGACGATTCGCGCGAGATGGTGCGTCGCCTTGGTGTGCGGTATGACGAAATTCCGATCGAATCGGCAATGAATACGTTCGAGGCGCTACTGGCGCCGCAGTTTGCTGGATTGCCTGAAGACACGACCGAGGAGAACCTGCAGAGCCGGATTCGCGGCATGATCCTGATGGCCCTGTCGAACAAAACCGGCTCCATCGTATTGACGACCGGGAACAAGAGCGAGATGGCGACCGGTTACGCGACGCTGTATGGTGACATGGCCGGCGGTTTCGCAGTGCTGAAGGATATCTACAAAACGCTGGTGTATCGTCTGTCGAACTGGCGCAACTCGGTGGGTGAGGTGATTCCGCACAACATCATCGATCGGCCGCCGTCGGCCGAGCTCAAGCCCGACCAGAAGGACCAGGACAGCCTGCCCCCCTACGAGGTGCTCGATGCCATCATCGAAGCCTACATGGAACGCGACGAGTCACCGCGCGAGATCATCGCGGCGGGATATCCCGAGGTGGACGTGAGGCGAACCGTGGGTATGCTCAAGCGCAACGAGTACAAACGCCGCCAGGCTCCGGTCGGCATCCGCGTGACGCAGCGCGGATTCGGCAGGGACTGGCGTTATCCGATAACATCGCGCTATCAGGACGAGTATTGAACACGCGCGTGTTGCGGCGTTTGCCGTGGCACCAACCAGGAGAATGAAATGAAGAAAATCGAAGCCATCATCAAACCGTTCAAGCTCGACGAAGTTCGCGAGGCGCTGTCCGAAGTCGGCATCACCGGGCTGACGGTGACTGAAGTGAAGGGGTTCGGACGTCAGAAGGGGCATACCGAACTGTATCGTGGCGCCGAGTACGTGGTGGATTTCCTGCCCAAGATCAAGGTCGAGATCGTCATCGGCAACGACCTCGTCGACCAGACTGTCGAGGCCATCATCAAAGCGGCGCAAACCGGCAAGATCGGCGATGGCAAGATCTTCGTGTCGTCGGTGGAGCAAGTGGTGCGTATTCGTACCGGCGAGACCGACGAAGCCGCGATCTGATCGACGTGACTGGCAGCGGCCCGTGAGGCCGGGCCGGTTTAGCGGCGGGCGCTGTTTTGCGCCCGCAGCAGTACAAGCAGCGCGCCGCCGCCGCCGTCGTGCGGACCGGCCTGGCAAAAGGCGAGGATCTCCTCGCGCTGCGCCAGCCAGCCGCGCGAGAGTTGCTTGAGAATCGACACCCGTCCGGGTGAGCCCAGGCCCTTACCGTGTATGACCCGAACGCAGCGGCGACCCTGCTGCAGGCTCTGTGTCAGAAAGTGGGCCAGGGCATCGCGTGCCTGGTCGCGGATCAGGCCGTGAAGGTCGAGTTCGCCCTGCAGCACCCAGCGCCCGCGACGCAGGTCGGTCAGTACGCGTCGCGGCAGACCCGGGCGCAGGAAGGCCGCCTCATCGCCCATGTCGAGGCGATCCTCGAAAGTGAGCGGTGCGGTGAGCGATTCTTCCAGTGCGTCGCGTTCGTCCGCTTCGCGCTTGATCGGTGTGGGCTCGGGCGCGGCTGGGGCGAGTTCGACCCGGTTGCCGCTGCCCACGCGCTGGACGCCACGTGCGGCGAGGCGGAACAGCGTGGTGGGGTCGGAGAGGTCTGCGTCCGGCGGCAATACGATGGGCGGGAGTTCGCCATCCGCATGGGCCGCCTTGTCTGCCGGCTCGGGCGCAGCTGCCTCGATCCTGCGCCGTTGTCGGGGCGGAGAGAGCTCGACGCGGCCGCTGTTGGCCATGGGTGTGACATCGGTGTAGGCCGCCAGCAGCGGATCGGCCGATGGTCGTTCCGGTTTCTTTTCGGCTTCGGTATCACGCGATTTCGGTCGAGGGACCGGCGCCGGGCGTGGCGTATCGATGTCGGCGCGATTGCCTGTGGCCAAAGGTGCCACGTCGGCCAGCGTACGCCGAAACAGGGCCAGGTCTTCGGCTGCCGGTAGCGCCGCTTCGGTGGGCGGCGCTTTGCCGGATTTCGGGGGCGTTGCGGGGGCTGTGGAACTGGCATGCCCGCTGCGGCCCTTCAGGGCCGACAGGGCCTTGAAGGGGGTGTTCTTCGCAGCCACCCTGTCGGATGGCGCGGAGGATGCACGGGAGCGGCGTGCCATGGCGAAGCGTCTGCGCCGAGCGGGTCAGTGCGCAGTGGCGTCCAGGAAGCGTTCGGCGTCGAGTGCAGCCATGCAACCGGTGCCGGCCGACGTGACCGCCTGCCGGTAAATGTGATCCTGCACGTCACCGGCGGCAAATACGCCCTTGATACTGGTCTGGGTCGCATTACCGTTGCGCCCGCCCTCGGTCACGATGTAGCCGCCTTCCATCTCGATCTGGCCCTCGAAAATGTCGGTATTGGGCTTGTGTCCGATCGCGATGAACACGCCTTGCAGGGTCACGTCGCGCGCTTCGCCGGTGGTCGTGCTCCGGATTCGCATGCCGGTCACGCCGGAACTGTCGCCAAGGATTTCGTCGAGCGTGGCATTGAGTGCGAGCTCGATCTTGCCGGCAGCGACCTTCTCCATCAACTTGTCGATCATGATCTTCTCGGCGCGGAATTTCTCGCGGCGATGGACCAGTGTCACCTTCTTTGCAATGTTCGCAAGATAGAGCGCCTCTTCGACAGCGGTGTTGCCGCCGCCAACGACGGCGACTTCCTGATTGCGGTAGAAGAAGCCGTCACAGGTCGCGCAGGCCGACACGCCGCGTCCGGCAAACTTCTCTTCCGACGGCAGGCCGAGGTACTTGGCGGTAGCGCCCGTGGCGATGATCAGGGCGTCGCAGGTGTATTCGCCGGAATCGCCGATCAGCCTGAACGGACGCTCGGTCAGTCTGGCAGTGTGAATGTGATCGAAGATCATCTCGGTGTTGAAGCGCTCCGCGTGTTTCTGGAAACGCGACATCAGGTCCGGGCCCATGACACCGTCGGCGTCTGCCGGCCAGTTGTCCACCTCGGTCGTGGTCATCAGTTGCCCGCCCTGGGCCAGGCCGGTGATCATCACCGGATTGAGGTTGGCGCGCGCCGCATAGACGGCGGCGGTATACCCAGCGGGGCCAGAGCCGAGGATGAGCAGGCGGGCATGCTTGGTGGTCATGGTGTGGCTTTCCAGCGTGTTGGCAATGGCGCGGATTATAGCTGACCGACTTCGGGCTTCAGCTCAATCGTTCCGATAGCGACTGCCAATCGGGTCGCGGCGCGCAAAGGCATGGGCCGGGCGTGCCACGCGAAAATGCTTGGCCTGAGCGGTAATCTGTCGCATTCGTTATACTATTGTCCTTGACATGTTCTGAAAGCGTGCATCTTCGCGAATGGCCCGTCAGATGGAGACCTCATGAGCCAAGCTACATCGGTTTCGACCACCGCGCTAAAGACCTTCCCGTTGTTTACAGGGCTGACGGACGATGTGCTCGCTTCAGTCGCGCGCATCGCGATGATGCGACGGTTTCCGCGCGGTCAGTCGGTGGTGCGTGCGGGAGATCGCAGCGATTACGTCTATTTCGTGCTGACCGGCAGCCTCAAGGTCGTGGTGAGTGACGAGGACGGACGCGAGGTCATTCTGTCCATTCTCGGACAGGGCGAGATATTCGGCGAAATGAGCATGTTCGGTGAGCAGCCACGTTCGGCCTCGGTCGTGGCGGTGGTGGCTGCCGATCTGGTCATGATCGCCAAGCAGGATTTCCGTCAGTTGATGCAGGAAAACTTCGACGTTGCCTGGCGAATCATGTGCAACCTGGCCGAACGCCTGCGCAATGCCGACCGCAAGATTGAAAGCCTGGCGCTGATGGATGTCTACGGCCGGGTGGCCGGCCTGCTGATCGAAATGGCCGAGGATGTAGACGGCGCGTCGGTTGTGGTGCGCAAGATTTCGAAGCAGGACATCGCCAAGATGATCGGCGCCTCGCGCGAGATGGTCAGCCGCGTCATGAAGGATCTTGGGCAGCAGGGGCTGATCAAGGAAACGGCCAAGGGCATCATCCTGCAGGAACGCCTCAGCGACCTGTAGCGAGGCGCGTCAGCGCGGAGCGATCGATATTGCCCGACCGACATGTGATTGATCCGGTCGATTTGCCGCCATATTGTTTCGCCTGGCAACTTCGGCGGCGTGGGGCGCGACGGATCGCATATAATCGGGGTCCGTAGTCCCCGTTCCGGTTTTCGCCCCCTCAATGCTGTCTCGTTCGTCATCCCGCTCCCAGCCCCTGCCGGAAAAGATCTCGCTGTTGTTGCAGGAGGCACGCTGGCTGATCCTGGGCGTGATGTCGCTCTATATCGGGCTGGTGCTGCTCGGCTACAACAAGGCTGATCCTGGCTGGTCACACGCCGCGGCAGTATCGCGCGTCAGCAATCCGGGCGGCCGTTTCGGCGCCTGGCTGGCCGATCTGCTGCTCTACCTGCACGGTGTCTCGGCGTGGTGGTGGTTCGTCTTCCTCGGCTACGCGCTGATGTGGGGGTTGCGGCGGATCAAGAAACAACTGACGCTGGATCGGCGCTCCTTCTTTTTTGTTTTCGCCGGCTTTCTGGTAGTGCTCATTACCAGTAGCGCGCTCGAATACCTGCGTTTTCATTCTCACGGTGCCTCGCTGCCGCTGTCTCCGGGCGGCCTGTTCGGCATGGAGTTCGGCCGTCTGGTGCAGCGCAATTTCGGTTTCACCGGCGGCACCTTGCTGCTGCTGGCCCTGATGGCATCTGGGCTGTCCCTGTTTACCGGCATTTCTTGGCTGTCGGCCGCGGAGCGCGTCGGTGCGCTGATCGAGCAGGCAGTGGCGTCGACGCAGGCTGCGTGGCAGCGCTGGCAGGATCGTCGTGTTGGCCAGGAGGTGGCGCAGAAGCGAGAGGCGGTGATCGAGACCCGGCGGCGCAAGGTCGAGCAGGCTCCGCCCGCGCCAAAACTTCGCATCGAGCCTGCGGTGGCCGAGGTGCCGCGGTCGCCGCGAGTGGAAAAGGAACGTCAGCAGACCCTGTTCTCGGATGTCGGCGAAGGTGCGATACCGCCGCTGGGCCTGCTGGACCCACCAACCGTCAATGGCGAGCCGCCGTCGGCGGAGGCGCTCGAGTTTACCTCGCGCCTGATCGAGACCAAGCTCGCCGACTTCGGTGTCGAGGTCAAGGTGCTGGCCGCCTATCCCGGTCCGGTGATCACGCGATACGAGATCGAGCCTGCCGTCGGCGTGAAGGGCAGCCAGGTGGTGAATCTGGCCAAGGATCTGGCGCGGGCCCTGTCCATGGTGTCGATTCGCATGGTCGAGACCGTGCCTGGCAAGTCGTGCATGGCGCTCGAGTTGCCCAACCCCAAACGCCAGACGGTGAGGCTGTCGGAAATTCTCGGTTCGCGCGCCTACAACGACATGAACTCGCCGCTCACCGTGGCGCTGGGCAAGGATATCGGCGGTCAGCCGGTGGTGGCCGACCTGGCGAAGATGCCGCACCTGCTGGTGGCAGGTACGACGGGGTCGGGCAAGTCGGTCGGGATCAATGCCATGATCCTGTCCCTGCTCTACAAGAGCGAGCCCGAGCGCGTCCGGTTGATCATGGTCGACCCTAAGATGCTGGAACTGTCGATCTACGAGGGGATTCCGCATCTGCTGGCGCCGGTCGTCACCGACATGAAGCACGCGGCCAATGCGCTGAACTGGTGCGTGACCGAGATGGACAAGCGCTACAAGCTGATGGCGGCGGTCGGGGTGCGCAATCTGGCCGGTTTCAACAAGGCCGTGGTCGAGGCGCGCAAGAACGAAACACCGCTGACCAATCCGTTTTCGATCACGCCGGAAAGTCCCGAACCGCTGGATACCCTGCCATACATCGTGGTCGTGGTCGACGAACTGGCCGACATGATGATGGTGGTGGGCAAGAAGGTCGAAGAGCTGATCGCCCGCCTGGCGCAGAAGGCACGGGCGGCGGGGATCCACCTCATTCTGGCGACGCAGCGGCCGTCGGTCGATGTCATTACCGGGCTGATCAAGGCCAACGTGCCCACGCGTATTTCCTTCCAGGTCTCGAGCAAGATCGATTCGCGGACCATTCTCGACCAGATGGGGGCCGAAACGCTGCTGGGGATGGGCGATATGCTCTATCTAGCGCCGGGCACCGGCCTGCCGGTCCGGGTGCATGGCGCATTCGTCGCGGATGAGGAAGTGCACAAGGTGGTTGATCACCTCAAGCGCCTCGGTCCGCCTGACTACATCGATGGCATCCTCGCGGCACCCGAGGACGACCTGGAGGCCGCGCTCGGCGGCGGTGGCGAGGGCGGCGATACCGAGACCGACGCGCTTTACGATCAGGCCGTCGAGATCGTGGTCAAGACCCGCCGGCCGTCGATATCCCTGGTGCAGCGTCATCTGCGCATCGGCTACAACCGCGCGGCCCGTCTCATCGAGCAGATGGAGCGCGCCGGACTGGTGTCGCCGATGGGCAGCAACGGCAATCGTGAAGTGATCGTGCCACCCAAGGAAGGTGAATGAAGTCCGGATTGATGGCAGTGCTTGCAGTGTTCGCCATGCTCACCGGTGTCGGCCCAGCGCATGCGGTTGATGCCATCGCGCAACTTCGACAGTTCGTCGCGGCGACGCGAAGCGCCGAAGGCACGTTCGAGCAGACGGTCACGGCGCGCTCGGGGCGCAAGCCCCAGCAGGCCGAGGGACGCTTTGCGTTTTCGCGTCCCGGCAAGTTCCGCTGGGAGTACGAACTGCCCTATCAGCAGCTGCTGGTGGGAGACGGTCAGCGGCTGTGGTCATGGGATCGCGATCTCAATCAGGCCACGGTGCGGCCGATAGGCGACGCGCTCGGCGCCACGCCGGCCGCCATCCTGTTCGGGCAAGGCGAC
Source organism: Azoarcus sp. L1K30 (assembly GCF_018122735.1). Taxonomy (GTDB): domain Bacteria; phylum Pseudomonadota; class Gammaproteobacteria; order Burkholderiales; family Rhodocyclaceae; genus Parazoarcus. The sequence continues at coordinate 214,018 of NZ_JAGRRD010000001.1, forward strand.
CTCGACCAGGATTTCGTGCTCACCGATGGTGGGACTGCGGATGGCCTTGCCTGGGTCGACGCCCGTCCGCGAAAGGCCGAAGGCAGTTTCGAATCGGTGCGGATTGGCTTGCTCGACGGACAGCTCAAACGCATGGAGATGCGTGACAACTTCGGGCAAACCACGTCCATTCGTTTTGTCAGTCTGCAGGTAAATCCTGCACAGGACGCCAGCCGTTTCCGTTTCGCGCCGCCTGCAGGCGCGGACGTGATCGGCACGCCCTGATTTCGACGTCGATGAGCGATCTCTTCGACTCCCAGGCGCCGGAGCGCGTGCCGCTTGCCGAGCGCATGCGCCCGAGCGCGCTCGACGAGGTTGCCGGACAGGCGCATCTGCTGGGCCCGGGCAAGCCCCTGCGGCTGGCGTTCGAGTCGGGAAAGCCGCATTCGATGATCCTGTGGGGCCCCCCCGGCGTGGGCAAGACCACGCTCGCGCGGCTCATGGCGAAGGGCTTCGATGCCGAGTTCGTGGCCCTGTCGGCGGTGTTCTCCGGCGTGAAGGACATTCGCGAAGCGATGCAGCAGGCGCAGGCGGCCAAGGCCCGCGGCCGCCATACCATCCTCTTCGTCGACGAAGTTCATCGCTTCAACAAGGCCCAGCAGGACGCCTTCCTGCCTTTTGTCGAGCAGGGGCTGGTGACCTTCATCGGCGCGACGACGGAAAATCCCTCGTTCGAAGTGAACTCCGCATTGCTGTCGCGGGCCGCGGTGTACGTGCTCGAATCTCTCGATGAGAACACGATGAACGCCCTGTTCGAGCGTGCGCGTCTCATCGCCTGCCCTCAACTCACCGTCGATACCGACGCGCGCGCACGCCTGGTGGGGTTTGCCGACGGCGACGCGCGGCGCTTGATGAATCTGGTTGAGCAGATCCAGGTGGCTGCCGAGACCGCAGGCGTCAATCCGGTCGGCGCCGATTTCGTCGACCAGGCGCTGTCGCAGAATCTGCGCCGCTTCGACAAGGGGGGCGAGGCCTTTTACGACCAGATTTCGGCGCTGCACAAATCGGTACGCGGGTCGAACCCGGATGCCGCGCTCTACTGGTTGTGCAGAATGCTCGATGGCGGCGCCGACCCGCATTACCTTGGGCGCCGCCTGTTGCGCATGGCGGTGGAAGATGTGGGGCTGGCCGATCCGCGGGCGCAGGAAATCTGCCTGAACGCCTGTGCCACCTATGAACGCCTCGGTTCGCCGGAAGGTGAGCTCGCGCTGGCACAGGCGACTATCTTCCTCGCCTGCGCGGCGAAATCCAACGCGGTGTACAAGGCGTACAACGCTGCGCGCAAGCACGTGGCCGAAACCGGGTCGCTCGCCGTGCCGCTGCATTTGCGCAATGCGCCGACGCGGCTGATGAAGTCACTCGGCTATGGCAAGGCCTATCGCTACGCGCACGACGAACCCGAGGCCTACGCCGCTGGCGAAAACTACTTTCCCGACGGCATGGACGCGCCGGGTTGGTACCAGCCCGTTGCACGGGGCATGGAAGCCAGAATTGCCGAAAAGCTGGCTCACCTTCGCCGCCTCGACGAGGAAGCGAAGGCGCAAGCCAGCCCGGAGCGGACGTGAGTCTGGGAAGGGTGCGTTGGCGTCAATGCGGGAGCGGGTGGTCGGCCATGAAGCGCGAGCACAGGCTGCGTGCCTGTGTAGCTTTTTCGGCATCGCCGCGTGCATCCGCTTTTTCGATGAGATCGAGCATGTACCGGGTCAACAGGACAACCCCTTCGGGTGTCTGCACAAGGCCGCAGGCTACCTGTGCAGCCGCAGCGTCCGGTATTCCCTCGTGCTCGGCAATCAGGGCAACTTCGTCTTCAGTGAGGTCACAGTAGTCCAGGCAGTCTCGAATGGATAGCATCTAGTTCTCCTCCAGTTGTATGTGCTGTCTGACGCAGCTTTATGTTCCTCTCCAAGTCTATGCGTCGGAGTTTGTTTTGCAAGAAAAGTTTCGTGTAGAAAATTAGCTAACCGATTGATTAATATAATCAAATTGTGCAGTGCGCCAAAATCGAGCGCTTTGTGTTTTTGCCGATTTTTCCGCAATTTGAACGATTGATTGAACGTGTCATGGCAACAGTTATGTTTAACCTTTTGATTCAGAACTGATTCAGGACCAACCAATGCTTGATATCCAGATGCTGCGCAGCCAGCTTGACGTCGTAGCGGCTCGCCTGGCCACGCGGGGCTTGCAACTCGACACCGCGACCTTCCTTGCGCTCGAAGAAGAGCGCAAGCAACTTCAGACCCGTACCCAGGATCTGCAGGCCCGCCGCAACAGCCTGTCCAAGCAGATCGGCATGCTCAAGGGCAAGGGCGAGGACGCCTCGACCGTCATGGCAGAAGTCGGCGCGCTCGGCGAGGAACTCAAGCGCTGCGAACAGGCCTTGCCGGCATTGCTGGACAGACTCAATGACCTGCTCTCGGGATTGCCGAATCTGCCGCACGAAAGCGTGCCGGTCGGCGAGGATGAATCGGCCAATGTCGAAGTGCGTCGCTGGGGCACACCGGCGGTGTTCGATTTCGAGGTCAAGGATCACGTCGACCTGGGTGCGGCACTTGGGCTCGACTTTGATACCGGCGCCAAGCTGTCGGGGTCGCGCTTCACCTTCATGCGCGGACAAATCGCGCGCCTGCATCGCGCGCTTGCGCAGTTCATGCTCAATACGCAGAGCGGTGAGCATGGCTATACCGAGTGCTATACGCCCTACATCGTCAACCGCGAAGTGCTCGTGGGAACGGGGCAGTTGCCCAAATTCCGGGACGACATGTTCTGGGTGCTGCGCGGCGGCGACGAGGAAGGCGGCGAGCAGTACCTCATCTCGACCTCGGAGATTTCGCTGACCAACAGCGTTCGCGAACAGGTGCTCGCGCTCGACGAACTTCCGGTGAAACTTACCGCGCACAGTCCGTGCTTCCGCTCCGAAGCCGGCAGTGCGGGACGCGACACCCGCGGCATGATCCGTCAACATCAGTTCGACAAGGTCGAAATGGTGCAGATCACGCATCCGGACCAGAGTTATGCCGCGCTTGAGGAAATGGTCGGCCATGCCGAAGCCGTGTTGCAGAAACTGGGCCTGCCGTATCGAGTCATTACCTTGTGCACCGGCGACATGGGCTTCTCTGCAGCCAAGACCTATGACCTCGAAGTGTGGCTGCCGGCGCAGAATACCTATCGCGAGATCTCCAGCGTGTCGAACTGCGAAGCCTTCCAGGCGCGGCGCATGCAGGCCCGGTTCAAGAATGCCCAGGGCAAGAACGAACTGGTACACACCTTGAATGGCTCGGGCCTCGCCGTGGGGCGGACCCTGGTTGCGGTGCTGGAGAATTACCAGCGCGCGGACGGGTCTGTCGTGGTGCCGGAGGTGCTGCGACCCTACATGGGCGGTCTCGAGGTGCTCACGCCCGCAGCCTGATCGACAGTGCCTACTCCTGCCGGCTCAAACGCAGTTTGGGCGAGCCGGGCAGGGGGGCATTTACTGTTTGCAGCCGCGTCAGGATGTCGTGGTAGTTGCGCACGTTCTCGGTCATGATCACGGCTTCGCCGCCGCGCGCCGGGCCGGATTTCAGGCGTGCCGCATATTCGGGCCTGGACATCAGTGGCAGCACCGACTTCATGTCCCACCATGAGGTTTCATCCTTGCCCAGCTTTCGTGCGATGGCCCGCGCGCCGTTGAAGTGGCCCATGCCCAGATTGTATGCGGCCGTGGCCATCCACAGCCGGTCCGGCGCCTGCACCTCGTCGGGCAGCTGTTCTTCCAGCAAGGAAATATAGCGCGCCCCGCCAAGAATGCTCTGGCGCGCATCAAGGCGATCGTCGATACCGAGCCGGTCTGCGGTTTCGGAGGTAAGCATCATCATGCCCCGCACCCCGGTGCGCGAGGTCGCCACCGGGTCCCACTGCGACTCCTGGTAGGCAACCGCAGCGAGATAGCGCCAGTCGATGCCGGTACTGGCTTCGGCATCCTGGAAGTACTTGATGAAGCGCGGCAGCCGTTCCTGGACACGCACCAGGAACGCGGTGATGTCCTGCTCGTCCAGGCGTCGGATATGACCGAAATAGCGATCGCTGATGCGGGCGATGAGGCCGTCGGATCGCGCATCGTCCAGGAAGTCGGCAACCTGTTCGCCGAGCCCGCCATCGGCTTCAATGGGTGTCGCCCAGGCGATGTGACTCTTTACCGGCAACTCGTATGCAACGGTCAGACTCGGTGCGATCTGGGCTGCGTAGCTGAAGTGCACGCGATCGGTGGCCACGAGATCCAGCTTACCGTCCGACAGATCCGCGAGCAGGGATTGGTCGCCTGCGCGGCTGACGTATTTGGCTTTGAGTGTGGGCTCCCGCCGGCGGATCTGCTCGATCGCGTCCGCAGCGAGCGTACCACGTCGCAGGGTGACCGTTCGGCCGGCGAGATCGACTTCGCGGTTGATTTCAGGGCTGTCTGCATTGCCCGCGAGCACGAATTCCACCTCACGCAACGGCGCCGACCAGCGCAGCGGGAAACGGTCATTCTGCGCCAGTCCCGCGGCGGCCAGATGCGCTTCGCCATTGAGCACGGCGTCGATGGCGCGGGCCGAATCCGGGTAGGTCTGAAAGCGCACCGGTACGCCGAGCGTGTCGGCCAGACGCTCGAGCAGATCATGCTCGAAGCCCGACGCATTGCCGTCCTCGTCTACCCGATACGAAATCGCGTCAAACCGGGTCGCGACCCTGAGCTCGCCGAGCGTTCGGTAATCCGCCAGGCGTGCCGGCGCCTGAGACTCGCAGGCCGTCAGCAGCAGGGCGGAGAGGAGGAGGGTCGCGAAGAGGCGCAAGGGCGGCAGCCGGAGTGGGATGCCGGATTCTGCGTGACTCGGGCTGGAATCGCAATCCAGCTCTACTCGGTGCTGCGGGGCAGCAGAAGTTTGATTGCGATCAGACTCCGATTCCTCTTCTTTGGTATATTAGAGAAACGCAAACTGCTTATGGAGAAGAAATGTCGAAGTCTTTCGTTGAGATCACGGGTGATGTGTCGCAGGCGCTTGGAAAACTGCGCGAAGCGGTACCCGACGCCATGCAAGGCTTCGGCGCACTGTCCAAAGCCGCGATGAAGGCAGGCGCCCTGTCCGCGCTCGACAAGGAACTGATCGCACTCGCGATCGGCGTCACCTCGCGCTGCGACGCCTGCATCGGCTTTCACGTCAAGGCGCTCATCCGGTTGGGGGTAACGCGTGAGCAACTGATGGAAACACTGGCGATCTGCACCTACATGGGTGGTGGGCCGGCGCTGATGTATGCAGCCGAAGCGGTGCGCGCCTTCGAGGAAATGTCGCCGAAGGACTGATTTAGTCACACACCCTTCACTTTTTCCGCGAATGGTCTATAATCGCGGCCTTCGAGCGGAGAGGTGGCAGAGTGGTCGAATGTACCTGACTCGAAATCAGGCGTAGGTGCAAGCCTACCGTGGGTTCGAATCCCACCCTCTCCGCCACCCTATAAAATGGCCGTGAAACCAGCGCCAGCGCTTGGATTCAGGAAAAGTAGCATGGCCTGATATACCACACGAAGTTACCACACGCCCCACCTGTCCCTGACTGCGTGGGGCTTGTCGTTTCTGGAGGTCGAAGTCTTGTTCCCGTGTTGCGGTGATGAGGACATGCTTTGTATCCAGAGCGGCTCAGGCCCCACTGACCGCGCAGCGTAATACCCTGAATTCGGGGGGAATAATGGGGGGAATCAGCCCGACTAGCTCGGATCCGGTAAGATCACCAAGGACTACAACGGAACACCCTTCGTCTTCCGTGAGGATGGCTACTTCAACATGACCCACGCAGCGAAGAAGTTCAGGAAGCAGCTGAGTGACTTCTGGAAGAACCTCGAAACGTGGTCCTACATGGAGGAACTAGCCCGCGCACTCCAAAAAATAGGGGCTTTCCCCCTAATATCCCTCCGTTTGAGCGATGCGAGGCTATCCAGAATTATCAATGATTGCACGGCCGAGTTTCGGATGCCCTCAACACGGGAAATCGGGTGAGCTCAGCTGCAGTGAACTCCATCGGCGAATTTTTCGCCCGCAGCACCGCACAGGCCTGACCTCGTGTCTCGGCGTAGTTGGCCCGCAGTTTCCACTTGCGCACTTTACCGACGCTATCAACGGCCCACAACTCATTCTTGCCGGGAAGAAACCAAATCTTCAGGAACTTACTGCTGTTGCCGCTCAGAGTTGCAATCTTAGTATAACTTCGAGTGGACCATATCTGGATGTCCTGATCGCCAGCAGCTATGGCAAGCATGGTGCCATCCTGAGAGAAGGCGCTGACTTTAGAACTCACGGGAAGCGGCTGGCTTTCCCAGGTGCTGAGATTCACGAGGTAACTGCCTTGGTAGTCCAACATATGAGCGAGCGTTCCATCCGCTGTCGTGGCGATGACGTTCTTTTTGCGCATGAAGTCTGCCTTGCCCCATAGCTGCGGCGTGCTGCCGACGCGGATAGCCCAAGTTTTCTCACCCCCCTGTTCTGACGCTAACAAGGTGTCGCCAATGGAGACAGATGGCCATAACCTTTGAGAGGTCAGGACGTACTTGCGATCTGATACAAGATCGAATCTGACGACGCCCGCACTTAAGGTTGCAATGACGGTCTGGCCATCCAGTAATGAAAAAAGGCGGTCGCCCTTGTCCGCGGGCTGCTCGGCCACGGGAGAACCATCCGAAACGCGCCACGTTCGGATCGCGGATGTGTTTTCTCTTTCGACTAGCGCGCCCACAAACTGTCCGTCGCTGGAAAAGGTGAGGTAACGCGGCCACTGACCGGGCAGCGGAATCGACAAGGCTGTGGCAAAGCCTGCGCTATCCAAGGGTTGCAAAACTAGCCAGCCTTCCTGACCAACGGCGATGGTCTTGTGATCATTCGACAGGGCGAGCAAACGGCCTTGCGGTAAGCTGAAACGAATGGGCCTGATGGACTCGCCGAGGTCGGTGAGGGGCACGTTCGTCTCCCCTTTTGCGGTCAGAGGAAATGCCGAGCTATCGGTCATCGCATAGAAGGGGTGCTTCGCGTCTCCGCTCCTCACGTACTTGATCTCATCTTGGGTGGGGCCGTAAAGAGCAACTGGCTTTTGGCCCGAGACGTCGTAGATCAGAGCCAGGTTTTTGTAGTCGGCGGCGGACACAGTGAGTACACCGCCCGCGTAATTTCCGTCCTGCGAACTTACAAAGGACTCAAGTCTGTGGAGCTGATAGGGCCTGCCCGTCTTTCGCAAGTGTGAAGTCAACATATTGCGTAACCCGCCTGCAGGCCATGACACGAAGAGGCATCGTCCGAGGTCGTAGTCACCGTAGACCTGCCCGGTCAAATCCCGGTCATCGAAGTCCTGGGTGTTCACAAGCAACACTCGCTCGGTGCCTTGCAGGAAGGTGACTGCGAGATTGCAGTCTCCGATACAGCGAGCACCGGGAATCTGTATGCGTCCGATTTCCTTTGCGGAGTTCCCCGAGTAAAACGTCAGCCACTTGCTGGATTTGTCGAACCGGGCCAGTGTCAGGCTTTCATCATTGGGCCAAAACTCCTCGGGCACATCATGAGGAAGAAGATCCTCTCTCGGCATTGGCAAATTGGTCGCCAACAGGTCGTTCGGATATTTCGCTGCTGGCTTGTGGACAACTTCGGTACAACGCTGCTGTTCTTCGGATGTCAGGCTTGGCAGAGGGCGTGCGAGCGCAGCTTTGAGGTCGAGCAACATGGTCGGTGCGCCGATTTCAGCGTAAAGCGCCTGATCGCCCTTTCGTGCCAACGCCGTGGTCTTGCGAACTTCGAACATTGCGTTTTCCCTAGTGTCTCCCTGCGGCAGCATGAATTTGAAGTTGGTGGGACGGCACGGAGTCGCGCATGCCCCGTCGGGGTCCAATGCCCAGTGTGCAGCAATCCTTTCTCCGCCATTGCCCAGTGAATACACGGAGAGGACCGAGCGTCTGTCTGAAGTGACATGGAGGGCCAGTGGGAGGTCGCTATCACCGAGGGGTTCTTCGGGCACCTCACCTCGCCAATCAGACATGCGTAAAGGTAGCCGCGAGGCAGGCCTCCCTTTTTTCGCATCCCAGATCCATAGCGCATCACCGTCTCTATCTTGAAAGGGCGCCAGGCGCTCCTGCTGCAGTACAGGTGCAGAGCCGATCCCTTCGGTATGCAACAGGGCCAACGCGTCGTTATACGAAGGCTGGCCGCGCCTCGCGATGGCCAGAAGTGTCTCCAGGTGGCTCTCGTTAGGCTGCACCAGTAGGGACCCGGGTGCCGGTGTGCTTGCAATAGAAAGTAAATCGGCCAACTCGGCCTCAAGGTTGGGTGCGACCTGTTTCGCTGCCGCGGCGATTTGCTCAAGATGCGAGGTCTCAACATCACGCCACCACAGCCCACCGGCGATGATCAGCGAAACGGTGACCAATGCCGCGAGGGCCAAGCGAATCCTTCTCCTTCGCTTTTCGCGGTGCCATAGGTCGTCAAAGTCCACACCCGAAATTCCGGCAACTAGCTTGACTATGGCCTTTGAGCGGCCGTCGCCGCCATCGGAAGCTAGTCGTAGGTCTGCAGCTAGTGGCGCCCGAACGTTCCCTTCCTGAAAACAATTCAACAACACGGGAGGGAAACACGCGGGCGGTTCTCCTCCGCCTATGATGGCGTGGATGTTGGCTCCAGGTCTCTCCTCCCGGAAGATCTCAACCTCGCGGCTGACCCAACTCTCGGGCGCAGCCGCAGCCGGCGTGCAAAGTACGATTAGGTGTTCTGACTGGCGCAGATAACCGCGAATGACGGTTTCTAGATCGTCGGCGGCCCGGGCATCAGCCCGGTCTTGGAAGACGGGAGCAATACGCCTAGGGACGGGGCCATGTGCGCCCGCTGTGCCCACAAGTCTTCGCGGGAGGCGAAATGCCTCGAGCTTGCGATGCACCCACTCGGCCAACTTGCGGTCGGCCGACCGGTAACTTAAAAAGGCGCGGTACCGCAGATCGTTGGCGGTCTCTCTTGAATCTGCTTTCACCGGCATCTCCCCGCACTCCTCCGACGACAATCTCATCTGCCTGAAAGCGGTATCAGAAACAGCAGTAAAGCCGTCGATCGAGAGCTATGAGAATTTCTCGCAGATAATGCAACAGTCTACCTTGCGGCTCCCCTTTACAGCCCGCCCATAGTCGGCAGACGGCGCCCCACTCGTCTCAGACATTCAAATGATTGTCTAGATCGCTCAGGAGTGTTTGGTCCGATTCAACGTCGGCTTTGGGGAAATAACTTCGCCAGCAGGTCAATAGCCGATGCGAGATGACTGTCATGCACTGATTCAACTTAGACGAGTGCTCTCGATCCGCAAGTGAAATGTAACGGTCACCGACAGCTCTTGGTCCAGACTGTGTAAAAACCCCGCTTTGACGCGCGCAGCGCGTAACAGTCATGTGCCCCCTCTCGGCGAGGCGGACGAGAACGAGATCGACGCTCGCAAGCTGCCGCGAGGTTGCCGGATACTGTTCCGGCAATTGTCCGGAGGCAATTCGGCCGTGTTCCTGCTCGTATTGAACCAATTGGACAGTAGTATCTTCCTGCGTCGTCCGATATCGCACGATTCGAACCAATATTGAATTCATGAATATCCAGTCCGTCGATCTCAATCTCCTCAAGACCTTCGAGGCGATCTATCTCGAGCGCAGCGTGAGCAGGGCAGCTGTCCGGCTCGGCGTGACCCAGCCGTCAGTGAGTCATGGCTTGACCCGTCTGCGGCTGTTGTTTGGTGACCCCTTGTTCGTGCGCACGCGCACCGGCGTCGAACCCACGGTGGTTGCCGAGCGCATTGCGACGCCTGTACAGCACGCCTTGCGGCTACTGCAGGGCACGTTGGATGAGCACGCCCACTTTGCGCCAGAGACGTCGGAACGGACGTTCCGGGTGCATTTGAGCGATTTCGGGGAGGTCATCTTCTTGCCCCGGTTGATGAGAGAGCTGAGTATCCGTGCGCCCGGCGTCCGCATCGAGTCGCGTCAGCTGACTGCGGTCGAACTGGCCGGGTCGCTCGATAGCGGCCAGGTTGACCTTGCGATCGGCTATCTGCCCGTGCTTGATCAGGGCTTCGCAAGCTGCCACTTGCTCTCCGATGAGTACGTCATAATCATGTCGGGGGCCCCTGCGGCAGCTACTCGCAATGTTGCCGAAAGGTCTCATGAGATGGATTACATTGCCATCACTTCACACCCCGACACGCTGGCGATTCTTCGCGATTGCGGACTGTTGGACCGGGTCAGACTCTGGGTGCCCCACTTCATGGTAGTGCCAGCGATTCTTGCCGAGCGCGCCTTCTCCATGGTTGTCCCACGCGCCGTGCTCGAGACCTTCGGTTCGCATAGTCGCATCAGCAGTATTCCGACACCGCCTCCCCATCGTGAAATGGATATCAGGCTTTACTGGAACCGGCGCTACACCGGCGATCCGGGTCACAGCTGGATGCGTGATCTCGTGGTCGAACTGTTTGCAAGGCGTTGATTGAGTCTCCGCCGCAGGGGTATGGATGACGCAAGACTCATAATGTTATCGATGCTGTCTATATTAGACGTGTAGGCAACTGAATTGCCGGTTGCGTCATGCGCGCTCAAAGTCGTGGAAACAATGCGCGACAGGAGATGCAGCATGTATACCGCCGGCACGGCCTTCCTCGAGGCCCTCTATGAATGTGGCGTCCGCTACCTCTTCGCCAATCTCGGCAGCGATCATCCGGCCATCGTCGAGAGCATGGAGGAGGGCAAGGTTGCAGGGCGCGAGATACCCACCCTCATTACCTGCCCGAACGAAATGGTTGCCCTCAGCGCCGCCCAGGGATATGCGCAGGTGACGGGGCAAGCCCAGGCCGTGCTGGTGCATGTCGAATGCGGCACGCAGGCACTGGCCGGTGCGGTCCATAACATTGCCAAAGGGCGTGTTCCCGTGCTGATCTTTGCCGGCGCGTCGCCCTTTACGCAAGAGGGCGAGTTGCGCGGTAGCCGCAACGAGTTCATTCAGTGGATCCAGGATGTTCACGATCAGCGCGGCATCGTTCGCGGCTATACAAGATATGACAATGAGATTCGTACCGGGCGCAATGTCAAGCAGCTCGTGTACCGCGCAATGCAGTTTGCGTGCAGTGATCCCAAAGGGGCGTCATACCTGACGGGCGCGCGGGAAGTGATGGAAGAGGAGGTGCCACGGGTTGTGCTGGACACGTCCCAGTGGCAGCCGATTTCGCCCTGCGCAATTCCCGACGAAGGTCTGGACTCCCTGATCGAAGATCTTGCCTCGGCACGGCATCCGGTCGTGGTGACATCCTTTCTTGGACGCAACACCAACGCGGTGACGGAGTTGCTGAAGTTGGTTGAACGCCTGGCGATTCCGGTGCTGGAATCGGTGCCGTCCTACGTGAATATTCCGACGAATCATCCGATGTATCTCGGAAATCAGTGGAATGCACCCAAGCAGAATGCCGTGCTGGCCGAAGCCGATCTGGTCCTCGTGATCGATAGTGATGTGCCGTGGATCCCCATGGTGAACCGGCCCAGCGCGGATGCGCGTGTGTACTACATCGACGTGGATCCGCTGAAGGAACAGATGCCCTTGTGGTACATCCCGTCAAAGCGCGCGTTCCGTGCGGACGCCTGCACTGCGCTCAAGCAGATCAATCGGCGACTGGAAGGCGTGGTCATCGACGAAACCGCTGTGGCGGAAAGGCGGTCCGTGATCGAGGCGCGTCACCGGCGTCGCGACGAGGCGCTTCGCGCCAGTGAGGTGGAACGCGAGGTCATTACGTCCGAATATCTCACCGCCTGCGTTCGCGAGTTCGTTGACGAGAACACCATCGTCTGCAACGAAGGCATCTCCAACTACGACGTGATCATCAACCACCTTGGCATCAGCACGCCGGGCGGGATGATTGCCAGTGGCGGCGGTTCGCTGGGCTGGAATGGCGGCGCAGCCATCGGGGTCAAGCTCGCATGCCCGGAGAAGACCGTGGTCGCCATGTGTGGTGATGGCAGCTACATGTTCACCGTGCCTTCCAGCGTGCATTGGATGGCACGGCGCTATCAGACGCCTTTTGTGCAGATCGTGTTCAACAACGGCGGCTGGAAGTCTCCCAAGTTGTCCACCTTGGCCGTGCATCCTGACGGCTATGCCAGTCGTGCAGACGACATCGGGGTGAAGTTCGATCAGCCGTCCGACTATGCCGGGATCGCCAGCGCCGCGGGTGGTGCGCTGGGGCTTACGGTATCGAGTCCGCATGAAGTGCGTGACGCGCTGGCCCAAGCGTTTGCCGCGGTGCGATCGGGGCGTTGTGCCGTGCTTGATGTGAAGCTTGCGCCGCTCTAATTCAACAAAGAAATTTGCCGAGGAGACACGAAAATGAACACATTTCTGGACCAGAAAAGATGGCAGGACAAGGTTCTGTTGAATGGGTGGCAGGCAGCAGATAGTACGGCAGCGGTCATCGACAAGGCCACGGGCGAACAGATCGGCTCGATCGGTATCGCCAGTGCGGCAACCGTTGCCAAGGCGGCGGCGGTCGCGCGCGCCGCACAACCGGGCTGGTTCACGATGCCATACGAAGAGCGGGCTGCCATCTTTCGCAAGGCCGCCCGCTTGGTCGAGGAGAACTTCGATGAGCTGGCGACGTGGATCATGCGCGAAAGTGGCGCGATTCGCCCCAAGGCCGATGTTGAACTGAAAGCGGCGATCGGCATCCTGCACGAGTCGGCTGGCATGCCCACTGAGCCGCAGGGGCTGATGCTGCCGAGCAATTCCGGCCGCATGAGCTTTGCACGTCGGGTGCCCCACGGTGTGGTCGGTGTGATCGCGCCGTTCAACTTCCCCTTGATTCTTGCCATCCGTGCAGTTTCCCCGGCTTTGGCAACCGGCAATTGTGTGCTGCTGAAGCCCGATACGCGCACGGCGGTGGTGGGCGGCGTGTTGATTGCCCGCATTTTCGAAGAAGCGGGTCTCCCGCCCGGTGTGCTCAGTATGCTGCCTGGTGGTGCGGATGCTGGGAGCATGCTATGTACAGACCCGAACGTTGCCATGGTGGCCTTCACCGGCTCGACCAATGTCGGGCGGACCGTGGGCGAGCTGTGTGGTCGTCACCTGAAGAAGGTGTCGCTCGAACTGGGTGGCAAGAACTCGATGGTGGTGCTCGACGATGCCGATATCGACCTTGCCGCCGGGTGCGCCGCCTTCGGCGCATGGCTGCACCAGGGCCAGATCTGCATGGCCACCGGCCGCATTCTGGTGCATGAATCGATTGCGGACAGCTTGATCCAGAATCTGGTTGAGAAGGCGAATCACCTGCCGGTCGGCGATCCCATGAGTGGCACGGTCGCCCTGGGGCCGATCATCAGCGACGGCCAGCTGAAACAGATCGACTCAATCGTCAAGGACAGTGTGGCCGCCGGCGCTCAACTGCTGGCAGGCGGAATCCACGACAAGCTTTTCTACCGCCCAACCGTGTTGGGGAATGTCAAGCCCGGCATGCGTGCTTTTGACGAGGAGATCTTCGGACCCGTCGCGGCGGTGGTCACCTTCCGTAACGATGACGAGGCGGTCGAGCTGGCGAATGCGACTGAATACGGTCTGTCGGCAGCAGTGATCTCGCGTTCGGTGGGAAGGGCGCTCGCGCTTGGCAACCGGCTCAATACCGGGTTGCTGCACATCAACGACCAGACCGTTGCCGATGAACCTCATGTGCCCTTCGGCGGCAGGGGGGCTTCGGGCAATGGTGGGCGTGTCGGTGGTCCCGCGAACTGGGAAGAATTCACCCAGTGGCAATGGGTGACGATCAAGGATGTCCCGCCGAACTACCCATTCTGAGTCTGGCCCGCCGAAGGCGGGACCGATGCGGACGGCGTGCGCTCGGGAGAAAGCAAGACCGGCCATCGAAATGGCTCATGGCCGGATAACGTGAGGAGACGAATGATGAACAAGAACGTAAAGAAACTGATGGCCGCAGTGATCTGCGCAGGCGTGTTCGGCTCTGCCGCAGCGGCAGAGGAAATCGTGCTGAAGGTGCATCATTTCCTGCCGCCCGGCGCGACCGCGCACAAGAGCTTCATCGAGCCGTGGTGTGAGAAGATCCATACCGAATCTGCGGGTCGCCTGAAGTGCCAGATCTACCCGGCAATGTCACTTGGCGGGACGCCCACCCAATTGTTCGATCAGGCAAAGGATGGTGTCGCCGACATCGTCTGGACGGTGCCGTCGTATCAGGGCGGTCGCTTCCCGGTGACTGAAGTATTCGAGTTGCCGTTCATGACGCGCAGCGCCGAGCACAGCAGTCCGGTGGTGTGGGACGTCCTGACAAAATACGCCGGCGCTGAATACAAGGCGGTCAAGCCGCTCATCTTTCACGTGCATGATGGCGCACAGATCCACACGACCAACCGGCAGGTCAAGGTTCTGGCCGATTTCAACGGTCTCAAGTTGAGGGCGCCCAGTCGGCAGGCGACGCGGCTGCTGACGGAGCTGGGTGCGACGCCGGTCGGCATGCCTGCGCCCCAAGTGACCGAGGCCCTTTCGAAAGGCGTTGTTGATGGTGCGCTGCTGCCATGGGAAGTCGTTCCTCCACTCAAGGTCCACGAGGTGGTCAAGTTCCATTCCGAAACCGACGACTCGATGCCGATGCTGTCGAACACCGTCTTCGTGTTTGCGATGAATCCGGCGAAATACAACAGTCTCCCTGCGGATCTCAAGAAGGTCATCGACGCAAACAGTGGTCGTGCCGCATCGGCCTGGGTTGGCAAGGTGTGGGACGAGGCAAGGGTGCTCGGCCGCAAGCAGGCTCAGGATCGCGGAAACCCGATTCATGTCGTCCCGCCCAAGGAGCTCGAGGGCTGGATGGCAGCAGGTGACAGGGTCGCCGCGCAATGGGTCGAGGAAACAGCTGCGAAGGGCTTCCCCGCGAAAGAAATTCTTGAGGCGGCCAGGCGCGGTATCAACCAGCCCTCCAAGTAACACGCACGTGACAACCACGGCCTATTCGAAGCAATTTTTCGAAGGAAGGGCTGTGGGAAGGTGGCGACGGTCCGCGTTCGAGCTTGATGCCCGGACCGTCGGTGAAGCAATCATCGATTGAGAGAAAACGAATGTCTTCGAAAGCTGCTTCAGGTGTGCCGATCCAGCGTGTTCTCGTCTTGGGGGCCGGTGCAATGGGATCGTTGTTCGGTGGCCTGCTCGCCGAGGCCGGTGCTTCAGTCACGCTGGTGGACATCAACGCGTCACACCTGGACGCCATTCGGCAGCATGGATTGAAGCTGGTGACTGACGAAGGGATGCGTCAGGTCAGACTGGGAGCGTGTCGCCCTGAAGAAGTGAGCGAAGTCCCCGACCTGATCATTCTGTTCACCAAGACGATGCACACCTCTGCTGCGTTGCAAGGCATTCGCTCCTGGATTGCACCAGAAACGCGGATACTGAGTCTGCAAAACGGGCTGGGGAACGGGGAGTTGGTTGCACGTTTTGCTGCGCCAGACAAAATCGCTGTGGGTATCACCACCTGGCCGGCGGATCTGTGTGGGCCTGGTCATGTGGCGTCCCACGGGCACGGCAAGATCCGCTGCATGCGCCTGGACGGTGGCCACGATGCTGCATTCGAGTTCATGGAAAAGATGTTGAAAGAGGCCGGTCTGGATTGCACGATCGACCCGCTGGTGTCGACGGCGATCTGGGAGAAAGTGGCATTCAATGCTGCCCTCAACAGTATCTGCGCGGTTACCGGTGCGACAGTCGATGGAATTGGCAAGACTGCCGAGTCCCTGGAACTGGCACTGGGCATCGTGGATGAAGTGCTGTCGGTCGCGCGTGCAGACGGCGTGGAAGTCGATCGCGAGCGGGTTGCGGGCACCTTGCTGCATGCGATCGAGCATCATGTCGGGCATAAGCCGTCGATGCTTCAGGACGTGTTGGCAGGGCGCCCGACCGAAATTCAGGCTATCAACGGCGCCGTCGTAGCCTTGGGCGAAAAGCTCGGTGTCGGGGTGGCCCGGACCAAGGCACTGCTGGCGCTTGTCAAGCTTGTTGAATGCGCGTGATCCTCATGGCAGGCGTTTGATCAGGCCCATGCGCGGTTATTGCATCGTGTCTGCCGCCGTACGAATCGCATGACAGTAATCGGATGCGGTCCCGGTGACCCTTTCAGTGAATAGCCGTAGGGAGGTTCAAGTGGTGGCTACGTTGCACAGCACTACGGTATTCAATACACCCTCCATCTGGCGATCGGTAGCCTCCTGCTGGGGGCGTGCGTCAGCCTCTGCCTCCGTGAGACAGCGCCGCGCAAGCATGCGCAAGGGGTGCCAGGCGGAGCATTGATTGTTGCGCAAGGAGACGCGTCAAAGCTGTGAGCGCAGATTGCCGGGCCGCATGTCAATGCGGCCCGGACGCCACGGTGGTCTTATTGATATTGCACGGAGTAGTCGTCGAAGGCGCGCAGCGCGGCGTCGATGTCCTGGTCTGCGCGCAGCGCAAACGCGTCGAATCCGCAGCGCCTCAGAAAGTAGAGTTGATCGCGCAGGATATCGCCGATCGCGCGCAGTTCCGCTGTGTAGTTGAGACGTTCGCGCAGCAGTCGGGCAACCGAGTAGCCTCGACCGTCAGTGAACACGGGAAAGTTTACGGCAATCAGGCCAATGCGCTGCAGGTCTGGCGTCAAGGCTTCAAAGGGGTCGTCCGGGTCGAGCCAGATGCCCATCTCAGCGTGGGGTATCACTCCCTCTGCGCGCCATTGCAGCCACTGTGCAAGGGCGACGACGGCGGGGTCGCGGTGGTCTGTGGCCTCGTCTCTGCCGATTAACGGGCGGGGGTCGAGTTCGACGCGATCAGGCTTCAGGATGCGTGTCATTGTCGGATCCGTAAAGATGTTGCTTGAAAGGGGCTGTGCCGAGACGACGTACGGTGTCGATGAATGGCTCGCCCGCCGTGCGTTGCGCGCGATACAGCGTCATGACTTTTTCGATGACCTCGGGTACGTCTTCCGCACGGAAGGAAGGGCCGACGATCTTGCCGATGGCGGGGGGCGCATCCTGGCTTCCGCCGAGCGTGACCTGGTACCACTCTTCTCCATTCTTATCGACACCGAGGATGCCGATGTGTCCGATATGGTGGTGGCCGCAGGCGTTGACGCAACCGGAGATGTTGAGTTCGACCGGGCCGAGGTCGTCGAGTGCGTCAGGGTCGCCGAAACGCTGCTGTATGGCCTGGGCCACCGGAATCGAGCGTGCGTTGGCCAGCGAGCAGAAGTCCCCGCCCGGGCAGCAGACCACGTCGGTAAGCATGCCGATGTTCGGGCTTGCGAGCTGGAACTCGATTGCACGCGACCACAGGGCGTAGAGATCGGCGATACGAACATGGGGCAGAATCAGGTTCTGTTCGTGGCTGACGCGGATTTCATCCGCGCTGTATGTCGATGCCAGGTCGGCAATCGCGTCCATCTGTGCGGCCGTGGCGTCACCCGGAGGATTGCCAGTCTGCTTTAGCGACAGGGTGACGATAGCGAGGCCCGGGACCTTGTGCGGGGTTACGTTGCGGCTGATCCAGCGACGAAAGGCGGGTTCGTCCATGTGACCAGGCTCGCTTGACGCGCTGTCGATGCCGTCTGGGTGCGGGCTGCGGAAATGGCGTTCCATGGCCTCGAATTTGTCGTCCGTGATGGTGGCGGGGCCGCCACGCAGAAATGCCCACTCCTTGGCGACTTCGGCGCTGAAGACTTCGGGCCCGAGTTCCTTGACCAGGATCTTGATGCGCGATTTGTACTTCTTGTCGCGGCGACCGTGGCGGTTGTAGACCCTGAGAATCGCCTCGAAATAACTCAGCAATTCGTGACGTGGCAGGAAGGTCTGGATGCGATGTCCGACCATGGGGGTACGCCCAAGTCCGCCGCCCACGAACACCTCGAATCCGATTTCGCCATCTTCGCGCTGCAGAGCACGCGCACCGATATCGTGAAAGCGCACTGCTGCGCGGTCGTTCGAGCTACCAGTCAGCGCAATCTTGAATTTCCGTGGCAGGAAGGAGTACTCCGGCGACAACGTGGACCATTGGCGCAGTATTTCGCAGTAAGGACGCGGGTCGAGGACTTCGTCCGCGGCCACCCCGGCGAAGTGGTCGGTGGTGATGTTGCGAATGCAGTTTCCCGACGTCTGGATGGCATGCATCTGTACCGTGGCCAATTCGGCCAGGATATCGGGCGTGTCTTCGAGTCGAACCCAGTTGTACTGAATATTGCAGCGGGTGGTGAAATGGCCGTAGCCACGATCGAACTCGCGCGCGATGCGGGCAAGCATGTGCAACTGCGTCGAAGACATCGTGCCGTAGGGAATCGCGACCCGGAGCATCGGCGCATGCCGTTGGATATACAGTCCGTTCTGCAGTCGCAAGGGTCTGAAATCATCCTCGGCAAGCTCGCCAGCGAGGAAGCGGTGCATCTGGTCGCGGAAGCGGGCGACACGTTCATCGACAAGGCGTTGGTCGGCATCGTTGTATTGGTACATGTCTCTGGGCTCAATGGGGCAGGCCGATGGGCTGCTGGAAAGACGGTTTCTCGACCACCGCGTTGTCGGCGCGCCGAGATCCGCTACGCCGAAGTGGACAGGCTGGCTGCCGCGAATGGCCGGGTTCGGGCGACGCCAACCCCCTTTCGGCAGGGTGGCGATGCTGCCTGATGTCGCCCCGAATCTGTCGCAACTGATCAGGCGCACGGCGTCCAGGTCTGCCAGCGGGGGGCGGTTGCATGCGTGGTTCTCCAATGCGACTCGCGGCACCTCCGACATGGGGTGTGCGGCGCAGTGCCGCGAGTAGACCACTCGCGCGCCGGGTCTTGCAGTCTCAGCTGGTCGCTAATTCGAGCGTAACAGTTTGGATTGGCATGCCCGGAAAAGCAGGGGAGGGCGTAGATCGGGGTATTGCGGGTTGGCGGTCTAGCGTTCCGTCCGCGCGGCGTCATGGCGAGCTCGACGGGCTTGACCCCGCCGGGAATGCTCAAGTTGGATGTTGCCGTCGGTTACTCCGTTTGTCCTAGATCAAAACCCCGACAGGCGAAGTATGCTGCAATGCAGCATGTTTTCGCGTGACCGGCGCCGGCATCGTGTTTGTTGGCTTGATCATGCGATACTGACCGCCGCAGATATTTATCGCGGAGGCGGGCCCCAAGCCTTAACTTCGATTCGTCACGGGAGTTTTACCGGACGAGCCTACTGATGAAGAAAACTGCCGACAATCCCTTGCCGGGCGACCTCCGCCTCGATATGTACCGAAGCGCCGTGAAGGCGATGCGGGAAGGGCAGTATTCGGTTGATTTTCCTGTCGGCAATCTGGATGAAACGGGGCAACTGGGTGTTGAGTTGCAGGGGCTCGCGGATCATCTCGAGTGGCAGTTTGCGCCTGCGCGGAAGCTGCAGGAGATTTCGGATACGGTGTCCGGGGGGCTGACGCTTGATGATGTGCTCGATCGGGTATTCGACTCCTTCCAGACGATCATTCCATACAACCGGATCGGGTGTGCGCTGCTCACCGAGGATGGCCGTTCGCTCAGGGCGTCCTGGGCGCGGGCGGACTTCGAAGAGCTCCGCCTGGTCACCGGTTTTACCGCATCGATGGCCAACAGCAGTCTCAACCAGATCATTGCGACGGGCCAGCCGCGCATTCTGAACGATCTGGAGGATCATCTCGCCAGGCATCCCGGCTCGCATTCCACTCAGCTGATGGTGTCCGAGGGGATCCGTTCCAGTCTGACCTGCCCCCTGGTCAGCAAGGGAAAACCTGTCGGCTTCCTGTTTTTCTCCAGCACCGAGCGTTTTACCTACCAGGGCATTCACCAGGGCGTCTATCTGCGCATTGCTTCGCAACTGTCGTCGCTGATCGAGAAGGGGCGCCTTTACCAGGAGCTCGTCGAACTGAACGCGCGCCTGCTGGCCACGCAGGCAGAGCTGCAGGAACTCGCGACGCGCGACGCGCTCACCGGCATCTACAATCGTCGCGGCATTCTCGAGCGCCTCTCGGCGGCCTTTGCGCGCGCGAGGCGGGAGGGGGGGCAGCTCGCGTTGATCCTGGTCGATGTCGATCATTTCAAGAAGATCAATGACTGCTTTGGCCACAGCACTGGGGATGCGGTGCTCAAGGAGATCGCCAATCGGTTGGGCAGTCATCTGCGGCAGTACAATCACCTCGGGCGACTTGGCGGCGAGGAGTTTCTGATTGTCATGGGCGACGTCGAGTGCACGCAGGGCACCTGTATTGCCGAGCGGCTGCGAAAAGAGATTGGTGCGCTGCCAGTCGAGCATGACGGCCGCAGTATCGCGGTCACCATCAGTGCCGGCGTTGTCCAGGCCGCCGATTGTACGAGCATCAAGTCGGGCGAGGCACTCGTTGCCATCGCCGACGATGCGATGTACGAGGCCAAGCGCCTGGGTCGAAACCGGGTCTCTTGCCGGGTTCTGGGTTGCGAGCCCGACTGAGGTTCGTGCCTGCAGTGGGCGATTGCGGGCGAGCGTGTTCGATTTACCGACTCATGACCGGAGTGCCTTGATGAAACCAGCGCTGATGTCGCGGAGCCCATGAGACGGATCGATTTCAATTCGATGGCCTTGTTCGTCGCCGTGTGTGAGACCGGTGCGATCGCCAGGGCAGCAGCTCGAGAGAATATCGTGGCCTCGGCCATCAGCAAGCGGCTTGCAGAGCTGGAGTCCGACTTCGGCGTACCCTTGCTCGAACGCGGTGCGCGCGGGGTCAAGCCGACTGCCGCCGGCGAGGCCCTGCTGTTTCATGCGCGCGCGGTGTTGCGCGGCGTCGATCGTCTGCAGGCTGAACTCTCGGACTATGCGCAGGGTGTGCGCGGACATGTCCGCATGCATGCGAACATTTCTGCCGTGGTCGAATTCTTGCCCGAGGACTTGCGCGTCTTCATGGCAAACAACGAGGGTATCAAGATCGATCTGCAGGAGCATCTGAGTGCCGACATCCTGCGCGCAGTGGCCGAGGGGCAGACGGATCTCGGTGTGGTGTCCGCGAGTGAGGAGGTCGACGGGCTCACGTATTTTCCCTATCGGCAGGATGAGCTCGTACTGGTGGTGCGTCCGGACCACCCGCTTGCGGCAACCGCCGAGACCGGATTCGCCGCCAGTCTGGCATACGACCATGTCGGCCTGAGCCAGAACAGTTCGCTCTACACCTTGCTCGAACACGCGGCTGCCGCGGCGGGCCTGACTCGCAGGCTGAGGATTCACGTGACGGCGTTCGATGCGCTGTGCCGGATGGTGGACGTGGGCCTGGGCGTAGGGGTCGTTCCCCGCCGGGTGGGCAATTTCTTCGCCGCGGCGCTTGGACTGCGGCTTGTCGGCCTCACCGATGCCTGGGCCACGCGCAATCTGCACATTGTCGTGCGCGATGTCGCCAGCTTGCCGGCCGCCGCGCGCTTGCTTCTAGACCATCTCGTGCGGGTGGATGATGGCGCCGGGCCGACGCGGACGGACTGAGCACCGGATTTGCGTGAGCCATCTCATTCAGAGATGGCTGGCATGGCAATTGAGCGTTTTTCGGCGTCTTCCATCTCTGCAAGTATTGCACCTCCGCGATCGTTCGCGTTGCCAGGAGCACGGAGAAAATGGGAAAGACACTCTACGACAAGGTGTGGGACGCACATGTCGTCAAGCACGGTGAAGACGCCGACTGTCTGATCTACATCGATCGTCACATCATGCACGAAGTCACCAGTCCACAGGCGTTCGAGGGTTTGCAGTTGGCTGGGCGCAAGATATGGCGTGCGTCCAGCGTGCTGGCGACGCCCGATCACAATGTGCCGACCGTCAACAGGGCTCAGGGAATGACCGACGGGATTGCCGCGCTGCAGGTATCCACGCTGGTCGACAATTGCCGCTCGAACGAGATTCCGTTCATCGGCCTCGACGACGCGCGCCAGGGCATCGTCCACGTGGTCGGTCCCGAGCAGGGCGCCACCCTTCCGGGGATGACCATCGTCTGTGGCGACTCCCACACCAGCACCCACGGCGCATTTGGTGCGCTCGCCTTCGGAATCGGCACCTCGGATGTCGAGCATGTGCTCGCCACCCAGTGCATGGTGATGAAGAAGTCCCGCAACATGCTGGTGCGGGTCGAAGGCACGTTGGCCGCTGGTGTGACCGCCAAGGATCTCGTGCTGTACGTTATTGGCGTGATCGGTACCGCAGGCGGCACTGGCCACACGATCGAGTTCGCCGGCAGCGCAATCCGTGCGCTGTCGATGGAGGGGCGCATGACGGTCTGCAACATGGCCATCGAGGCCGGCGCACGCGCAGGCATGATCGCGGTGGATGACACCACGCTCGAGTACCTGAAGGACAGGCCCTGTGCGCCCGTCGGTGCCGACTGGGATCGGGCCGTCGAGGTCTGGAAAGGCCTGTATTCCGATCCCGACGCCGTCTTCGAGCGTGTGGTCGACATCGACGCGAGCCTGATCGAACCACAGGTGAGCTGGGGGACGTCGCCGGAAATGGTGTTGCCGGTGGGGGGGCACATTCCCGATCCGGCGGCCGAATCCGATCCGGTCAGGCGTGAGGCGATGACGCGTGCCCTGGCTTACATGGACCTGGCGCCGCTGACCCCGATTACCGCGATTGCGATCGACAAGGTCTTCATCGGTTCATGCACCAATGCCCGCATAGAGGATCTGCGTGCGGCTGCGCGCGTGGTCGAGGGGCGCCGTGTTGCATCCAGTGTCACGCTGGCGATGGTGGTGCCGGGCTCCGGGCTGGTCAAGGCCCAGGCAGAGCGCGAAGGCCTCGACCGGATCTTCGTCGCCGCGGGTTTCGAATGGCGTGAGCCGGGTTGTTCCATGTGTCTGGGGATGAATGACGACCGCCTGTCGCCTGGCGAGCGCTGTGCCGCGACCTCGAACAGGAATTTCGAAGGCCGTCAGGGAAGTGGCGGCCGTACCCATCTCGTCAGTCCGCAAATGGCTGCGGCAGCGGCGGTCAGTGGGCGCTTCGTTGACGCCCGCAGCTTCGCTTGAGGAAACATCATGGAAAAGTTCACCGTATTAAATGGATTGGTGGCGCCGCTCGATCGCGCCAACGTGGATACCGACGCGATCATTCCGAAGCAGTTTCTCAAATCGATTCATCGGACCGGTTTCGGTGCGTTCTGCTTCGACGCCTGGCGCCATCTGGATCGCGGCGACATCGGCGTCGACCCGGCAAGCCGCAGGGAGAACCCCGATTTCGAACTCAACAAGCCGCGCTATCGGGGGTCGAGCATCCTGCTGGCACGGGAGAACTTCGGCTGCGGCTCGTCCCGTGAGCATGCCCCGTGGGCGCTCGGCCAGTACGGCATCCGTGTCATCATCGCCCCGAGTTTCGCAGACATCTTCTTCAACAACTGCTTCAAGTCGGGGCTGCTGCCGATCGTACTGTCGACGACGATGGTCGACAGGCTGTTCGCGCAGGTTGAAGCGGAGCAGGGCTACCGACTCAAGGTCGATCTCGAGCACAAGGTGCTGGAAACACCGTCGGGTGAGTGCATCGCGTTCGATATCGATGCGTTTCGGCGCCATCGCCTGCTCAACGGCATTGACGATATCGGCCATACCCTGCTGGACGCCGACATGATCCAAGCCTTTGAACGGCGGCACCTTGCCGCCATGCCCTGGCTGAGCAAGCGCCTCGCGGAAGCTGGCGCCTGATGTCCGCCCGCCTGACCGGACAGGGTGCCGGTCAGGCGCGGCTCATGCTGTGGGCGTAACGTTCTCTACTGTGGTGGGTTTGTCGTCGAAAGCCTGCGGAAACCAGCAGCCGGCGATGGCACCATGCAGTTGCGCGATGTCGAGTTGCAGTTGGTCCATGAAGTCGTGCAGGCCATCGCTGGCGATGAGCTTGTCGACGTCTGCGTCCAGTGCGTGGCGGCGGGCCTGCATGGCGTAACGCAGCGGCGTCGCGTTGCGAGGCAGGTTGCTGATGGCGATCTGCGACTGATTGATTGCATGCGCCACCGCGCGCGGAAAAGCGAGATCCTGCAGCAGAAAGCGCACCACGTCGGGGCCGGTGATGCGGCGGCGAACGTGTTGCCGGTACATCTGGAATCCGCTCTGGGAGCGCAATACGCTGGTCCATAGCAGCCCTTCGTAGGGCTCGGGGGTGTCCTTGCGCGACAACAGCTTGATGGCGCCGACGTCGATCTGCCGGGTGGCCATGTCGGTGCGCTCGAGGTTTCGGCCGAGGCGGATGAAGTCGTAGGCCGCATCATGGCTCATCCCGCCGGCGAGCATGCCGGTGAGCATCTGGCAGCGGCCGACGATCGATGTGAGGAACTCGAAACGGCCGCGCTTGCCGATGGCCGCGTCGACGTTGTCGCGGGCAAAGATGTAGAGCTCGTTGACAATTTCCCACGCCGCGGTCGGCACCAGGTCGCGCGTGGTGCGCACATTCTCCCTTGCGGCACGTAGCGAACTCAGGATCGAGCCGGGGTTGTAGGTGTCGGCGAGCAGGAATTTCACGCAATTGCGCTCGTCTTCACGCTGGTAGTGCTCCTCGAAGATCGCGTCGAGGCCGGACACCGCCACCAGGCCCCGCCACGAGAGCGTCTCCGTGCGAGGCATGTCCAGCGCGAGCAGGTGAAAGGCCTCCGTCATCCGCGCGATATTCTCAGCCCGTTCGATGTAGCGGGCCATCCAGTAGAGCCGTTCGGCCACTCGCGATAGCATCTCAGGCCTCCTCGTCCACGATCCAGGTGTCCTTGCTGCCCCCGCCTTGCGATGAGTTAACGACCAGCGATCCCTTTTTCATCGCGACCCGGGTGAGACCGCCAGCGGTCACGTCGGTACGCACCCCCTGCAGGATGAAGGGACGCAGGTCGAGATGGCGCGGTTCGAGTCCGTCGTCACACAGTGTCGGAGCCACCGACAGGTCCAGCGTCGGTTGCGCGATGTAATTGCGCGGATCCTTGCGGATGAGTTCGGCGAATTCGGCACGCTGCTTCTTGGTCGAGTGAGGTCCGACCAGCATGCCGTAGCCACCCGACTCGTTTGCCGGTTTTACCACCAGTTCGTCGAGGTGGGCGATGACGTGTTCGCGCTCCTTTTCACCGGTGCACAACCACGTGGGCACGTTCGGGATGATTGGGTCCTGGTCGAGGTAATACTTGATCATCGCCGGTACGAAGGTGTAAATGACTTTGTCGTCGGCCACGCCGGAGCCCGGCGCGTTGGCCAGGCCCACGTTGCCCGCACGCCAGGCGCGCAGCAGACCGGGCACGCCGAGCATCGAGTCGGCGCGAAAGGCCTCCGGGTCCATGAATTCGTCGTCGATGCGGCGGTAAATGACATCGACCCGTTCCAGTCCGTCGA
Source organism: Azoarcus sp. L1K30 (assembly GCF_018122735.1). Taxonomy (GTDB): domain Bacteria; phylum Pseudomonadota; class Gammaproteobacteria; order Burkholderiales; family Rhodocyclaceae; genus Parazoarcus. The sequence continues at coordinate 239,400 of NZ_JAGRRD010000001.1, forward strand.
TCGTGCGCATGTACACGCAATCGTCGTCCTCGACGACCAGGTCCGCGCCTTCGACCAGTTGGGCGCCCATGCGCTGGGCCAGAAAGGAGTGCTCGAAGTAGGCCGAGTTGAAAATGCCGGGCGTAAGCACCGCGACCTTCGGATAATCCAGGGGACGCGGCGAGATCGAGGCCAGCATGTCAAAGAGCTGGGTGGTGTATTCGTCGACCGGAAGAATGTTGGAGTTCTCGAAGATCTCCGGAAACACGCGCTTGGTCACCTGCCGGTTTTCCAGCATGTAGGATACGCCGGAGGGCACGCGCAGATTGTCTTCGAGCACGTAGAAGGTGCCACTGCCATCGCGTACCAGATCGGAGCCGCAGATATGAGCCCACACGCCGTAAGGTGGGCTGTGGCCGACGCACTGCTTGCGGAAGTTCCGCGAGTTGGCGAAGACGTATTCAGGCACGACCTTGTCGCGCACGATGCGCTGGCCGTTGTAGATGTCGTCGATGAACATGTTGAGTGCGCTCAGGCGCTGCACCAGGCCAGCCTGCACGACATCCCATTCCTTGCGCGGGATCACCCGTGGAATGATGTCGAAGGGCCAGGCACGGTCGATGTTCTCGCCTTCGCTATACACCGTGAAGCTGATGCCCATCTCGATGATGGCAAGTTCGGCTGCCTGCTTGCGGGAGCGAATCTCCGCGTCATCGAGTGAAGCCAGGTAGTCGGTCAGCGTTCGCGCCGCAATCCGCGGCTGGCCCGGCGCCGCGATCAGTTCGTCAAAGAACGGGCGGGGGTCGTAGGCTTTCCAGTCGATGCTCATGTCGTGATCCCGATATCGATGCAAAGGCGTCGTTGGGTTCGAAATGCAGTCGGGGCCCGCTTCAAGCGGTCCGTGGACGAGTATGCATGATCGTTCGGCGTTCGGATACGTGTATCGCAGCACGGGCGTGCGCCGCCCTGGGCACATGCTGATCCATAACGAAAATCGATATCAGCAAGTCATCATCGTGCCTATCGCCGCGCAGCCACCTCGCCGACAATGGACGCAGGCGCACGATCGGCGCTTACGCGAACGCACGACCAACGCAAGACCATGGCCCGACCGCCCAACGCGAGCGGGATTGCAGGAGTTGCCCTTGCTAGACATTCTTTCCATTACGAGCCCGATCTTCATCCTCATCGGACTTGGTTACTGTGCGGTCCGCGCCGGTTTCTTTTCTCGGGCGGACATGCGCGTACTGGGCACGTTCGTGATCAATTTCGCCCTGCCGGCGATGTTGTTCAAGGCTCTGTCGCAACGCGCTTTCAGCGAGGTGATGAACGCCGGCTACCTGCTTGCATATGCAATCGGGTCGCTATTCGCGATGGGTGTTGCGGTGCTGGTGGCGCGCAAGTGGCAGCAACGGGATTATCAGAGCAGCGTCGTGGTCGGAATGGGCGCATCGATGTCCAACAGCGCCTTCATCGGCTTGCCGGTGGCGCTTCAGGTGGTGGGTCCGGTCGCGTCGATCGCGATGGCATTGACGATGCTGGTCGAAAACCTGTTGATGCTGCCGATATTGTTCATTCTCGCGGATCGCGCGGACCACAAGGGTGCAAGCCTGCTGTCCATGGTGGCGGGCACCTTTGCGCGCTTGCTGAAGAACCCGATGCTGGTCGCGATCGGAATCGGTTTCGGGTTTGCCCTCTTCAACCTGAAACTGCCTTCGCCGCTATTCAAGGTCGTGGATATGCTGTCGCTGGCTTCCGGGCCGCTGGCGCTGTTCGTCATCGGCGGCAATCTTGCCGGCATGGGCGTGAAGGGAATGGTGGCCGACGTTGCGCTCATCAACGTTGCCAAGTTGCTTGTGCATCCGGCCGCGGTGTTCGTCTGCGTATGGCTGATTCCCGGCATTGCTCCTGATTTGCGCGCCGCCGCGGTGTTGTTCGCGTGTGTGCCGATGCTCAGCATCTACGCCATCATCGGCCAGAAATACGGGCTCGAGAGCATGTGTGCAGCCGCACTTGTGGTGGCGACCGTGATGTCCTTCTTCTCCATCAGCGCGCTGATCTGGATCTTAAACGCGACCGGCTTCGTCAATCCGTTGTATTGAGCGAAAGTGCGGCGCCGCGCGGATCGTCGATGTGTGCGTCAAGATGTTGTGTGCGCACAGCGAACAATGGCGGGGGTCTCGTTATCGCCGCTGGACATGGAGGCTGTATCGTTTGCGTGCTTGCATGGCTGTGGGGACAAGGATTTCCGCGGCGATGCGTGGATGGCAGTGGCAGTCTGTTTCTGACGACCTCCATGCCGAAACCAGAAAACAACCGGAGACAAATTCCATGAAACGTCGTCTGATGATGAAGACCCTTCTTGCCGCGCTGGCCGTGGTGAGTTTCAGCAATGTGCAGGCAGCAGATTTCTCCGAACGCAGCCTGAAGCTGGGCATCCAGAACCCGAAGGGGCATCCGGCGGAACTCGGCGCGCAGAAGCTTGCCGACATCGTGTCCGAGCGCTCCGGCGGCAAGATCAGGATCAAGGTATTTGCCGGTGGCGTGCTCGGCGGCGACCAGGCCACAGTGTCGGCGCTGGCGGGTGGTACCGTCGATATGACGGCCCTCAACTCGGGCATTCTTTCTTCGCATGTGAAGGAAATGGGCATCTACGACTTCCCGTTCCTGTTCGGTAACGCACAGGAGGCCGACGCGGTGGTCGACGGCCCCTTCGGCAAGGCCCTGCATGCGAAGCTGGCGGAAAAGGGCATCATCGGCCTGGCATACTGGGAGCTCGGATTCCGCAACATCACCAACAGTGTTCGCCCGATCACGAAAGTGGAGGACATCGCCGGATTGAAATTGCGCGTGATTCCCAACCCGATCAATCTCGACTGGGTAAAGGCACTGGGCGCCAACCCGGTTCCGCTGGCCTGGCCCGAGGTGTACACCGCGCTTGAACAGAAAGCCGTCGACGGCCAGGAAAACCCGGTGACCGTCATTGCGGCGAACAAGCTCAACGAAGTGCAGAAATACCTGACACTCACGCGTCACGTCTACAATCCGCAGTCGGTGATCATCAGCAAGAAAACCTGGGATACTTTCTCGGATGCGGAGAAAAAACTCTTCTCCGATGCGGCAGCGGAAGCGAGCGCATACGAACGCAAAGTGTCGCGAGAGCAGGAAAGCTCGGCGCTCGAGGGCTTGAAGAAGGCTGGCATGCAGGTGACCGAGCTGGCACCGGCGGAAATCGCGAAACTGCGTGAGAAAATGAAGCCGGTGATCGCCCAGCACGCGGCATCGGTGGGTACCGAAACCGTCGACGCGATCAACGCCGAGCTGGCGAAGCTGCGCAAGTAAGTCTGTTGCGCGCATGGCCCGTCCGATGCCTGTCAGGGCCCGGGCGGGCTTTGTCGTTTGAACGGTCCCGGCCAGGAGGTGGGCGCCGGCCTGCCTTGAGGCCGGGACTCGTCGTCAATCAATCGAACAGGATAGTCCCATCATGAACGTACTCATGCTCCACGGCATCAACCACAACATGTTCGGCAAGCGTGATCCGGTGCAATACGGCACCATCACCCTGGCAGAAATCGATGCGCGGCTGAAAGCGCTTGGCGGCGAGCTCGGGGCAGAGGTCGAGTGCTTCCAGACCAATAGCGAAGCCGACATGTGCGAGCGCATCCACAAGGGTTTTGTGGACGGTGTCGATGCCGTGCTCATCAATGCCGGTGCATGGACGCACTACAGTTACGGCATTCGGGATGCGCTGGCGATTCTCACCTGTCCGGTGATCGAGCTGCACATGTCGAATATCCATGCGCGCGAGCCATTCCGCCATGTGTCGGTGTTCGCGGAAATTGTCCGGGGGCAGATCTGCGGGTTCGGGGTCGATAGCTATCTGCTGGCGCTCCGTGCCGCCGTTTCGGCGGTAAAGGGCTAGACCGGCGCCAGGTTCGGCGCGGAACGCGCGTCGCGAAGGTGTCGCCGCGCGCGTTGCAGCGCGCGCCCATGGCAGCCGTGGTGGAGGCGATCAGGGCGTTCGCGTCAAGCCAAGACCCAGTGGGGGGGGCAGCAGGTTGACGATGCGCGCGAAGAGCGCTTCGAAGGTCTGCTCGGGTGGATACCCGGTCAGAGGGTCGCGATTGGTTTCGAATGCGGCATTGATTGCTTGCCATTCGTCGCTTCCGAGCAGCCGTTCGGCTGCGGGAAGAACGTCGGTCTCCTCCCGATGCATGTGCTCCATCGAACACTCGCAATAGTGCTCGACCGCCGCAGCAAAGGCGGGCAGCAGGTGGGCGCCGAGCATTTCGTACTCGAGCAGCTGGTGCTGCAGATCGCGTATGGCCTGTTCGCCATGCGCGTGCTCGGCTTCGAGGTGATCGAGCACCGGGGCGAGGGACGGGGCGCGTTCGCGCAGGCGTGCGAACAGTGCCGAGTTTTCCTTGGGGTGGTGCAGACGTTCCGGGAAGGCATCGATGTAGAACAGAAGGGCACGCAGGACGTCGAAATCCGGTTTGGCGTGACGGTGGAGCATGTCGCTCACCGTGCGACGCAACGCGTGCAGGATGGCCGCCAGTGCCTGGTGTTCGTTGCGGATGATGCTCAGCGCGGTGGGGGTCATACGATCATTCCCATTCATGGCGAAGCGGGCCCTCGGGCTCGCGGATGGTGCGCATCCCGCGGGGATTTTGCGGAATGCGCGTGATCAGGCAGTCAGTGTGGGCAGATGGGCGCTCACATCTTGCACAGGGCCGACGGGGCCGGCGTCAGGTTCGGCGCAAAGGTCTGTTCGATGACCGGACGCAGCGTGCCGTCCATGGGCTTCACGCGCGCGACGAAGTTAGGCAGCACGAGCTGGTTGTCGGCCGCGCGCATGGTGACCGTGCCGTAGATGGTGTCGATGCTGGCACCCTTCAGTGCCGCGGCGACATCGGCCGGTTTTGCGCTTCCGGCTTTCCTGACCCCCTCGAACATGACCTGGGCGCCGTTGTATGCCTGTGCTTCATTGTCGGTCGGGAGACGACTGAATTTCGACTGCCAGGCCGCCACAAAGGCCTTGTTGCGCGGCGTGTCGATATCCGGGGTGTAGGCAGTCGTGCCCTGCGTCCCTTCGAGTGCGTTCTCGGTGGCGGCGACCATGAAATTCTGGATCAGCGCGTGGCCGATCAGCCGGGTCTTCGGGACCAGCCCGAACTCCTGCGCCTGCTTGACGAAGGCGATGGCATCGCGACCGATCTCCGCAACCCAGATCGCGTCGACGCCGGCATCCTTGAGCTGGGCGATGTAGGGCGAGAAGTCCTTCGTGCCCATCGGTGCGTAGAGCTGGATCTTGACCTCCTTGCCCTGGGCCTTGACTGCCTTGGCGAAGGATTCCGACGAGTCATGCCCCCACACATAGTCGGCAGCGATGGATGCGTAGGTCTTTTCCTTGAAGTTCTTTGCCCACTCGCCAATCATGGCGATGTCCATTGCATCGGAATGATTGGTGCGGAAAGCGCGCGGCTTGCACGTGTCGCCGGTGATCTTGTCGCTCTTGCTGGCGACGACGAAGTAGGCGGCATCCCAGCGCTCGAGGTTGGGCGCAAGCGCCAGAGAGATCGAGGACGGAATCGGTCCGATCAGCAGGTTGTAGCCGTCGCGGGCGAGCTTTTCGGCCGCGCGTCGACCGGCGTCGGGCGTGCCTTCGTCATCTGCCTCGGACACTTCGACCTTGCGCCCGTCGATGCCTCCGCGGGCATTGGCCTCTTCGATTGCAAACTGCACTGCGCGAATGACTTCTTCACCCTGCTGGGCGAAGACGCCGGACTTCGAACTGACCAGCCCGACGCGAACGGGGTCGGTGTTCTTGGCCATGGCTGCGAACGGCAGTGCGGCGCACAGTGCTGCGGCGAGGATGCCGCGCGTAAACGTCTTCTTCATTGTGGATGTCTCCTTCCTTGGTGATGAACGACCGGCCGGGCCGGGTGCTTCGATGCCCGTATCGCGATGCGATGCGGGCTAAACCATGATGTGTGCTTCAAGATCCTTCAGTCCGTCGCGGGAGTTGTTCACCTCGCCCGAAGCCACCACCGCGCCCTTTGCCATGGCGAGGTAGCGGTGGGCGACCCGGACCACCAGGCTCATGTTCTGCTCGATCAGCAGCAGAGCCGTGCCCTGGTCGGCGACGCGGTTGAAGATGGTTGCGAGCTGATCGACGATCACGGGGGCGAGGCCCTCGGTGGGTTCGTCGAGCAGGATCAGCGACGGATTGGCCATCAGCGCGCGCCCCACGGCCAGCATCTGCTGCTGTCCGCCGGAGAGCGCGGTGCCCGGGGTGTGCGCCCGTTCCTGCAGGATGGGGAACAGCTTGTAGATCTCGGGCACGGTCCATGGGCCTTTGCGTCCGGTTGCGGCGCCGAGCACGAGGTTCTCTTCAACCGTGAGGTTGGCGATGATGCGGCGCCCCTGGGGCACGACCACGATGCTGTGCTGTGCGGCCAGATAGGGGCGGGGCTTGCGGATCTCGCTGTCGCGAAAGCGAATCTGTCCTTCGCCGAGGCGAGCCAGGCCGAGCAGGGTGTTGACCACGGTCGTCTTGCCGACCCCGTTGCGGCCGATCAGGGCGACACGCTCGCCGGCCCTGACTTCCAGACTGAGGTTGTGAAGGATGTGGGCCGCGCCGTAGAAGGCGTTGATGCGATCGACTTTGAGCAGGGCGGTCATGCTGCACTCCCGAGATAGGCTTCGCGCACGCGCGGGTCGGCACGCACGTCCGATGGCGCGCCGCTGGCAATGACACGGCCGAGTTCGAATACGGTGACGACATCTGAGATGCCGAAGACCACATCCATGTCGTGTTCGACGAGGAGCACCGAGACGTCGCGTCGCGAGGTCAGGGCGGTCAGATGATGGGCGAGGTCATGGGATTCCTGCACCGACAGGCCGGCCATGGGTTCGTCGAGCAGAAGCACGCTGGGGTGGCCGACCAGCGCCAGTGCCAGATCGAGTCGGCGCTGTTCGCCATAGCCCAGATCCTCGGCGATGACATTCGCCAGTGGTCGCAGGTCGAGTTCCTCGAGTACCGCGTCGGCGTCTGCAGCCGAATCGCTCACGCCCATCTTGTGCGAGGCCAGTTCCACCTGCTTGCGTACCGACATCTGGCCGAAAACGCTCGTCCGCTGGAAGCTGCGCGACAGCCCGCGCATACGACGGTCGACCACGCCCAGTGCGGACACGTCTTCCGTGCCGAGCATGACCTTGCCGCGGGTCAGTCTGCGGCGACCGGTGATGGCGTCGATGACGGTCGATTTGCCGGCGCCGTTGGGGCCGATCAGACCGCGAATCTGCCCTTTCTCCAGTGTCAGCGAGACGCCATCGACAGCCTTGACGCCACCGTAGTGGATCGCCACGTCTTCAGCCTGCAATACGTAGTTGTTCATGCGTGTCTCCTCTTCTTTGCCCGGTCAATGCGAGCTGACGGCGGCCTTGGCAGGGGTGGCCTGATGACGGAACCTGAGCTTTTGCAGGGCGCCGGCAATGCCGGTCGGTGAGAACACGATCACCGTGATCAGCGCGATGCCGAAGATGGCCATCCAGTGGTCGGCGTAGTCGCCGAGAATGTCCTTGAACAGGAAGTACACCACCGCCCCGAGCGCGGGGCCCCACAGTGCCTTGTAGCCGCCCACGACCACCATCATCAGGGTCATGCCCGACAGGCTCCAGTGCAGGCTCTCCGGCGAGATGAAGCCGGTGTTGAGCGCCGAAAGCACGCCACCGACACCGGTGACGAGGGCCGACAGGGCGTAGACCGCAGCCCTCGGCAGCAGGGTGGAAATGCCGATGAAGCGGGCGCGTTCCTCGTTGTCGCGCACGGCTTCGGTGATGCTGCCGAAGCGGCTGCGCAGCAGCAGTGCGAGCAGCAGTATGATCCCGACCAGCACGATCCAGCACAGCATGAACAGGTTCGCCGGACGGAGCAGGACGGATTGCGAGATGCCGAACAGGGTCGAGGGCCAGTCGATGCTCATGCCGTCCGCACCGCCGGTCAGACCGCGGGCGCGCGATGCCGTAAGGAAGAACATCTGTCCGATGGCGAGCGTGAGCATGCCGAAGGCGATGCCCGGCACGCGCACGATCACCAGCCCGAACAGCAGGCCGACGATGGCAATGGCGGCGAGCGTGACTACGATGGCAAGCTCGGCCGGCATCAGGCCGAGCTGAAGAATGATGCCGATGCCGTAACCCGCAGCGCCGAAATAGAGCGCGTGGCCGAAGCTCACCATACCGTTCTGGCGCAACAGCAATCCCACGCCGATAGCGAACACGGCATAGATGATGGCTTGCGTCAGCAACGACAGTACCGTGCCCGAGCTCACCGTCAAGGCGATGACGGCGCCGATCACCAGTGCGGCCAGGGTGTTGAGACTCATGCGTTGAATGGACATTTTGCTTCCTCTTCGTCAGGTGCGGCTGCCGGCGAAGCCCGCGGGCCGCCAGATCAGGATGGCCACCATCAGTACGAATGGCAGCAGAACGGATGCGTCGGGCAGGTACACCGCACCGACGGCCTGCACCATGCCCAGCACCATCGCGGCGATGAAGGCACCGGCAAGCGAGCCCAGACCCCCGATCACGACCACGACGAAGGAATCGATGATGACGTCGGCACTCATCGACGGCGACAGCGACATGAAAGGTGCCGAAACCACGCCGGCGAGGCCCGCGAGCGCGGTGCCCAGTCCGACGACACCGGCGCTGAGCGCATCCGTATTGACGCCTTGCATCGAGGTGGTGGTGGGGTCGGTGCTGGCCGCGCGCACAAAGAGGCCGTAGCGGGAGAATCGCAACCACAGGCTCAGTCCGAGTGCGACCGCAGCGCCGACGACGATGACCCCGATGCGATAGGCCGGCACCTGGGTGCCGAAAAGGTTCACGGCAAAGTTCAATGCGTCCGGCGTCGCCAGGGAAAGGTTGCTCTTGCCCCAGACTGTCTGCACGAAGTCCTCGATCACCAGCAGCAGGCCGAAGGTCACCAGCACCACCGTCAGCGGATCACGGTCCTGCAGCAGACGAAAGCCATAGCGATCCAGCACCACGCCGATGGCGGCCATCACCGCGGGGGCGACGAACAGCGCGACCCAGAAGTCGGCATGGGCGGCGACCGAATAGCCGATGTAGGCGCCGAGCATGTAGAGCGAGCCGTGTGCGAAATTCACCACCCGGCGCAGGCCGTAGATCAGGGCCAGGCCGGAGCACATGACGATCAGCAATGTGCCGTAGACCAGTCCGTTGAAAAGATTGATGGTTAGCATGAGAGGTGTCTCCTCGTGATGTTCTTGTGTGGGGTTCAGACCTGGCCCAGCGCGCTCTCCGGCGCGCCCAGTACCGACCAGCCGCCGTCGGCAGACAGCGTCGCACCGGTGATGAAACTGGCCGCGGACGAGGCGAGGAACTCGATCGAGGCGGCGATCTCGTCCGGATGCGCCATTCGCCCCATTGGTGTCCGACCGAGAATGGCCTGTTCGTCGATCGCACCATCGAGCGCGAGCGCGGCCACCATGGGGGTGCGGACATAGCCGGGCGCGACGGCGTTGAAGCGGATTCCTTCGCGCGCCCACTCGACGGCCATCGCCCGGGTCATGCCCAGCACGCCCGCCTTGGCTGCGCAGTACGCGTTTCGCCCCGGTATGCCGCCCAGTCCTGCGATCGATCCGAGGTTGACGACCGCGCCGCGATTGCCCCGCTCGTCGCGGGTCTGGTTGCGCATGTGTCCGAGTGCTGCCTGACTCATCAGGAAGGTTCCGCGCAGGTGGACGGCCAGCACGCGGTCGAATGCCTCTGCCGTCTGGTGCAGCGTCGGCACGGTCTGGTCGCCGATGCCGGCGTTGTTTACCAGCGCGTCGATTCGTCCGTAGCGCTGGAGCACGCGATCAATGGCACCGTCGACGTCGCCAGCGCGGGTGACATCGCAGCCGAGACCAAGGTGCGCTTCGCCCAGTTCCGTCGCACGAGTCCTCGCCTGTTCGGCGTGGATATCGACGACGACGACCTGCCAGCCCTTGGTGGCCATGCACATCGCAGTGGCCCAGCCGATGCCGTCGGCCGCGCCGGTGATGATGGCTACCGGTGCCAGTCTGGTGTCACCCATGTCATGCTCCTGCAAGGACTGCACGGGACGACCGGGCATGGACCGGTGCAGTCGCGAGATCGGCGATGTGATTGGCGGTGACATAGCCGAAAGTCATGTTGGGGCCGTGGGTGATGCCCGCGCCGGGATAATTTCCGCCCATCATGCTGGCGCGGTCATTCCCAACCGCATACAGTCCGTCGATGACGCTGTCGTCACTGCGCAGCACTTCGCCTCGGGCGCTGGTGCGAATGCCGTCGAAAGTCCCGAGATCGCCCATGATGACCTTGACGGCGAAAAATGGCCCCTTGCGGATCGGGGCGACACAGGGGTTGGGTGTGTTCTCCGGGTCTGCAAGGTAACGATTGAAACTTGTGCTGCCGCGACCGAAGGCGGGATCCTTGCCCTGATCGGCGCCGACGTTGTATTCGCGAATCGTCGACTCAAGTCCGGCAGGATCGATGCCCGCCTTGCGCGCGAGTTCGTCCAGCGTGTTGCCCTTGATCAGATAGCCGTTGCGCAGGAAACGGCCGATCGGCATCGGCGCCGGCTTGACGAAACCGATGCCGTACTTGGCCAGCGTGGGCTTGTCGCACACCAGCCACATCGCTGTCTCCTTCCCGCCTTCGCAGGCGCGGATCATGGCGGCGCCGACGTCGTGATAGGAATTGGATTCGTTGGTAAAGCGTCGCCCGTTTCTGAGCACACCGATGATGCCTGGCTTGTAGCGGTCGAGCAGGTGGGGGAAGACGCCTTCTTCGCCATTCGCGAATACGACGCGGGACACCGGCATCCAGGCCGCGCTGTCCTTGAAGCGGATGTCGGCCACGGCGCCGACGGCCTCTGCCATTGCCAGACCGTCGCCGGTATTGCCCTTGGGGGTGGGAGAGAGATGCTCGCCACCGCGGGCAAGATGCGGATAGGCTGCGGTGATGCGCTTGAGGTCGTGCGGAAAACCGCCGCAAGCCAGCACCACGCCGTGACGCGCATTGACCGTAAGCGTCGTCGCGCCCTGGCGCGCTTTGACCCCGCTCGCGCGGCCATCGGTCATGACGATTTCGGTGACCGGGGTGTCGGTCAGGATCGCGATACCCAGATCGAGTGCCGATTTGGCCAGTCGCGCAGCCAGTGCGTTGCCGCTGGTGACGTTGATGCCCCGCCTGTAGAGCGCCAGTTCCTTGATGTGTGTCGCCAGGCGTTTGGCAACATAGATGAAGGACGTCAGCGATTTCGTGGCCTGGAAGAAGTGTTTCAGGTCGGCATTCGATGAGTTGAACATCATGCCGATGAAGGTGATCGTCTTCAGCGGCGGCTTGAGGCGGGGCATGTCCTTGCCGAGACCACGGATGTCGAAGGGGGCGGCAAGAATCGAGCGGCCGATATCGACGCCGCCGGGAGCGTACGGATGGTAGTCCGGATACAGGGTGGGGACGAATTTCATCGAGGTTTCGCGCTCGAAGAACTCGATCATTTTCGGACCGTTGTCGAGAAAGGTCTCGACCGCCGCTTCATCGAAGTAGGCGCCCGTTTCCGCCATCAGATATTCGCGTACGGCCTGCCGCGAATCGGCAGGATTCTGCTGCCGGCCGTGGGGTCCGAGCGGTATCCACAGGACGCCGCCAGACAGCGCGGTGGTACCGCCAAAGACGGCTTCCTTTTCGAGGACGACGACATTCAGGCCGCGTTTGCGTGCCGTGATGGCGGTGGCGAGACCGGCGGCCCCGGAGCCAACGACGACGAGATCAACTTCCAGCGTTTGAGACATTGTCTTCTCCATGATGCGATGCTCCGCATTCCTTACAGGGACGTCCGGATCGATGATCCGGCGGACGTACCTTTCCCCTCCACGCAGGCAGGCGCCTGTGCGGATCGGTCGCAAGGGTCGAGGAGCGAAAGGTGTTACCTGGCCGGCGCGTTCCGTACCGATTGAAGCTCCGAAGCACGGATCAGGCGTGTTTCCTGCGCGGTGATCAGATGCCCGGAGGCCGCGAGATACTGCGGAAAGTCGGGGTGCGTATCGCGTGCCCTGCACCTGGCTTCGTAGTCGGCCAGGCTGTCATAGGCCCACAGGTGAATGAACTGGTTCTGCGGGCCGACGAGGCTGGTATAGAAACCCACCGGATGGCCCAGCGTTTCCAGCAGGATCGGCATCGCGAGGCGGTCGAAGACCTCCAGAAATTCGGGCATCCTGCGCAAGGCAATGGTGTAGATCCGGTGATCGACAAGCGGCTTGCCGAGCATGACGAGCGGGGTGAGGGACATGGGCGCTTCCTTTTTCGACGTGTTCAAGCCGCGACGATCGATTGCGGAACGGTGGGCTCAGTGCGCGCCGGTGGCCGCCTGGGTGTTGAAGCCGGGTCTGGGCACCAGATCCATCAGCATGCAGTCCATGCCGCCATCCACCAGTAGTTCGGCACCATTGACGTAGGCAGCGCGGTCGCTGGCAAGGAAGACGGCGACGTTGGCAATGTCCTCCGGCTCGCCTACGCGCCGGCTGGCGGTAACGGCTGCGCGTTTCTTCTCGAAACCGGGCTCTTCGTAGAACTTTGCCGACAGTGCGGTGCGAATCATTCCCGGGCAGATCGCATTGCTGCGGATGCCTTCCGGCCCCCATTCCGCCGCCATCTGTTTCGAAAGCAGCAGCACACCGGCCTTGCTGGCACTGTAGGCGCCGCTGTTGGTTTGCGGGTTCAGTGCCGAGATGGAGGCGACGTTGACGATGCTTCCATGCCCGAGTTCGCGCATGTGTGGAGCAAAGCTGCGTGCGCAGAACAGATAGCCGGTCAGATTCACGGCCAGCACGCTGTTCCAGTCGGACAGGCTGACATCGGCGAGGGGGGCGGCGCGAAGCAGGCCGGCGTTGTTGATCAGCGCTGAACACGGGCCGAGTTGGGTGCGGATGCGATCTGCCGCAGCGCGGACCGCCGCCTCGTCCGAGGTGTCGATTGCGACGGCGAGGGTCTTGCCGCCGGCCGTATTGAGGCGGTCGGACACGAGCTGCACGCCTTCCGCATTGCGATCGACGAGGGCGACCGAGGCGCCCGCGGCGACCAGTGCCTCGGCGATGGCAGCGCCGATGCCGCTCGCAGCACCGGTCACCGCGCAGGTCTTGCCGGCGAGGCCGAGCCAGTTGTTCATGATTCTGTCTCCACTGTTCTTGGTATGGGGCCATGATAGTTGCGGCACGCTGCACCCGGAATCGACAAAAAGGTCGATGAATAGGACAATTCGTGCATTCTGTGTCTGGAGAGATCGCGATGACCCGTCTGCCGGACTACGACCTGTACGGATCCGAAGCCAAGCCCGGATGGCTTGATACCTTCAGTTTCGAATGGATTCCGGAGCGTTCGCGGCCGAACAACTGGGAGATAAATGCCCATACGCACAATGCGATGATGCAGCTTCTCTATGTTTGCAAGGGCGGCGGAGAAGCGTTGCTGGATAGCACAAAATGGACGATCGATCCGCCATGCCTGATCGTGATTCCGGCCCTGACCGTACATGGATTCCGGTTTTCGCGGGAGGTAGACGGACCGGTCGTCACTGCACCGCAGCGCCCGCTCGAAGCACTCGCCGCGATCGTCCGCCCCGAGTTGGTCAGCGTATTGCGCACCCCTGCAGTGATTCCGGTGCAGGCTTCCGGGCGCCATGTCGACGCGCTGATGCCCTTGTTCCTGGCGCTCGAGCGTGAGGCGAAAGTGTATGCGGCCGGTCAGATTGCGGCAGGCAGCGCCTTGCTCATCGCACTGTTCGTTCAGTTGCAGCGAATCTGCGAGGGACAGGCATCGGCACCCGGCGCGGAGCGTTCGCGCCGCGCGGCGCGACTGGAGAAATTTCGCGCCATGGTCGACCGCGATTTCAGAACCCGGCTACCGGTCGAAAAATACGCCAGCGAACTGGGTGTCTCCGCCGGCCAGCTGGCGCGAATCTGCCGTGAATCGCTGGGGATGTCTCCGCTCGATGTCATCAATGCACGGCTGGTGCACGAGGCCCAGCGCGAACTCATGTATTCGACCCTGAGCGTCAAGCAGATTGCCGATCTGCTCGGCTTCGCAGACGAAGCCTACTTCGGTCGTTTCTTCAAGAAGCACGCGGGACAGACGCCGACCGAATTCCGCGTGCTGGCGCGTCATCAGCTTGCCGACTGGCAGTAGGCCGGTGCGTTTGGCACACGCCCGGTGTCCGTGCAAGGCGCCATTGTCAGCATTCGTAGGCGCCCGCTCCGGCAGCGTGACGTGCTGCGACATATCCAAAAGTCATGGCCGGGCCCAGGTTGATTCCTCCGGAAGGGTAGTAGCCCCCCATCACGCTGGCCATGTCGGCACCCGCTGCGTAGAGGCCCGGAATGGGCGTGTTCGATGCGTTGACAACCTGAGCGTGACCGTTTGTTCTGAGGCCGGCAAAGGTGCCGAAACTTCCCGGCATCACTTTGACTGCATAGAAAGGGCCATTCTCGATTGGCGCTACACATGGGTTCGGGCCGGGATACAAAGGATCGCCCTGCTTACGGTTGAAGGCCGTCGATCCGCGTCCGAATTCCGGGTCTTCGCCGCGGCGGGCGTTGTCATTGAAAGCCTTGACGGTCTGCGTCAGCCCCTCGACGCTGATGCCACACGCCTGGGCCAATTCAGCGATGGAGTCCGCACGAGTCAGGTACCCGCTGCGCACATGCGGCCCGACCGGAACCGGGAATGGGCGCGAGTATCCCAGGCCGTAGCGACGCTGGAAAACGTGGTCACAGATCAACCACGACGCGACTTCTTCGCCTTGAGGCGCTGCTGCCACCAACGCTGAAGTGTAGTCGTAATATCCGTTTGCCTCATTCACAAAGCGCTTGCCGGTCGACAGGACCCCGATCACACCGGGTTTGCCGCGATCGATGATGTGCGGAAAGTGCCCGATACTGCCATCTGAATGCTTGACCCTCGATACGGGTGCCCAGGCTGCAGGGGATGCTATGTTCGTTTCCAGGCAGCCACCGGCCGATTCACCCAGACTGATCCCTTCGCCATTGCAGCTCGTCGGCGGCAAGGCCAGATGTTCAGCCCCGGTGGGGGTGCGAGGAAACAATTCCCTGCGCCGCTTCAGGTCATTGGGAAAGCCCCCGGCGGCAAGGACCACACCGCGCGCCGCCCGAATTTCCATTGCGCCGCTGGCAGTCTCGACGATGGCCCCGCAAACGGCGCCGCCTTCGATCAGGAGTCGTCTGGCCGGCGCCGACGTCATGAACGTGACGCCCAGCTGTTCGGCCGATTTGGCAAGGCGGGCGATCAAGGCCACACCATTGACCAGTTGCATGGCGCGGCCATGCATGGCCAGGTCGAGAAGGTGGAGGGTGAAGCGTTTACACACATGCCAGAAGGACTTGAACGAGCGCGTCATGCTCAGGAAAGCCATCAGATCGGGGCCCGCCATGATGGGCATGCCCATGAATGATGTTTCGCGCATGGTCTTGCGCAGGCGCTTGATCAGTGGGCCTGCCTCCCGGCCGTCATACGGTGCGGCAATGACCTGATGCCCACCGGTGGCGGCGCCTGGAATGTTGCCGTGCATGTCCGGAATGGCATTGCCGTCTGCAAATTTCAACGCAGTATGCTGGTCGAAAAATGCGACCATGTGCGGACAGTTGTCCAGAAAGGCATCCACGCGTTCAGGATCGTAGCGATCGCCCAACTGGTTTTTCAGATAGAGACGGGGTTGCTGCGGATCTTCATGGATGCCGGCCCGTTTTGCCAGCGGATTGCCAGGCACCCACATCCAGCCGCCTGACCATGCGGTGGCGCCACCCAGGACGTCGTCCTTCTCGACGACCACGACTTTCAGTCCGTGCCACGCGGCGGTAACCGCCGCAGACAGACCGGATGCACCCGAGCCGACGACGAGCAGGTCACACGCGATTTGTTCAGGTTGTTGATTCATGGCGGAGTCGATTACCGGTTGGATCATGCCTCGAGCTGGGCGAGAACGCGGCGTGTGCCAGCCAGCGCCAGGCGCGCCCGCTCGGTGGCGGCTGTGGTGCGCGCCAGCGCGTGGGTCGGAACCTCCACACTCAGTGGAATATCCTTCGGGACCGCCCGCAACAAGCCAACGAGGTCGAGTTGGCCGTCGCCGGGAAAGAGGCGTTCGGCGCGTGCTTCGGCCAATATTTCGTCCATGGTCGGGGGGATGCTTGCAGGTACGTCGCAGAACTGCATGAAGTGCAGTTGCGACGGCGGAATGGACGCGATGTCCTGAATACGGCTGCGTGAGCGGCTAAGGTGGAAAGGGTCGATCAGAACCCCTGCGTTTTGCCGGCCTGCACGCTCGACGATGCGCGCGGCCTGGGTCAGATCCTTTGCATCCGTCCAGGGCATGAACTCCAGGCTTGCGCGCAACCCATAGCGTTGTGCCAGATCGCAGAATGCGGCGAAGGTTTGGATCTGGCGTGCTTCTTCGGGATCGTTGCCCGCAACCAGCACGTCGCTTGCCCCCAGGCGAGACGCGGTTGCGATCGCGGCTTCATAGTCCGCGACCTTCGTATCCGGCTTGATACGGAAGATCTCGACATCAAGTACCTTGACGCCGGTGTCGTTCAGGCGGGCTTCGACTTCGCGTAGCATCGGCGTGTCGCACACGATGTCGTATTGCGGTTCGGTCGGGGTCGCCGCAATCAAGCGAATACCCACATGACTGTATCCTGCCTCGAAGGCACACGTCACCATGTCGGGCGGCGCCAGTTCCAGTACGGTCAAAGCAGCGAGCGAGATCGGACGTGACATGCGTTCAGCGTTCCATATTGTTGACGTGGCAAGGAAATGAAATGGGGGCAGTGCCGACTGCACACTGACCCCATTGATCGTTCTGCGAGCTTGATTATGTGCTGGCGCGTTTGCGCCAGTTCTGCCACCACGGTGTCTGGCTCAGGACCGTGAGTGCCATGGCCACGACAATGGTGGCCGTGATCGGCGAGGTGAAGAAACCGATGAAGTAGTTCATCAGGTCGCCCTGTTCCGACAGCATGGCCTGACGATAGCTGCGATCCATCAGCGGGCCGAGGATGATGCCGAGGATGATGGGCGCGACCTGGAAACCGTACATCTTCATGAAGTAGCCGAACACGCCAAAGCCAAGCATCCAGTACACATCGACCGGGTTGTTGTTGATCGCGTAGGCACCCACGGCGGACAGCACCAGGATCATCGGCAACAGGATGGGCTTGGGGATCTCCATGATCTTGCAGAAGATGCGGATGCCGGTCAGGCCGAAGATCAGCAGGAAAATGTTCGCCAGGCACAGCGCACCCACCAGGAACCAGAACAGGTCAGGGGTCTGGATCATCAGCATCGGCCCCGGGTTGAGGCCGTGGATGTAGAGCGCGCCGATGATGACCGCGGTCACCGCGTCACCCGGAATGCCCAGCGTCAGCATTGGCACATGGGCGCCGCCCACGGCTGCATTGTTTGCCGATTCCGGCGCAACCAGACCCTCGTAGGCACCCTCGCCAAACGGACGCGACGGATTCTTGGTGCTGCGCTTGGCGTGGTCGTAGGCGAGCAGGGCGGCGATGTCTCCACCGGCACCGGGCAGGGCGCCTACGATGACACCGATCGTAGACGTGCGCAGCGACAGCGGCAGATACTTCTTGACCATCGCCCAGGACGGCACGATCTTCGAAACATCCTGACGGACGGCCTTGAGCTTGATGTCGTGGACCTGGGCGAGGACCTCGGCCACGCCGAAGAAGCCGATCATCGCAGCGACATAGGAAATGCCCGCGGTAAGCTGCATGGAGCCGAAGGTCAGCCGCGGTTCGGCGGTCAGCGGGTCGAGGCCCACGGTGCCGATGGTGACGCCGAGGGCGCCGGCGAAGATGCCCTTGGCCAGCGATTCGCCCGACAGGCTGCCGACCAGCAGAATGCCCCAGATCGCCAGCAGGAGGTAGTCGCGCGAGTCGAACTTGAGTGCGAAGTCCGACATCATCGGCGCGGCCAGCGCCAGCGCGCCGATGCCGACGAAGCCGCCGATCACCGAGACCACGGTGGTGAGGCCGATTGCGGCACCGGCCTCACCGCGCTTGGCCATCGGATAGCCGTCGAAGGCGGTGGCGATGGCCGACGGTGCGCCGGGGATGTTGAGCAGGATGGCCGTGCGTGAGCCGCCATACACGCCACCGAGGTAGATGCCGCACATCAGCGCCAGGGCCTGATGGACGTCCCACTTGAAGGTGAAGGAGATCAGGATGGACACGGCCATCGTCACCGACAGGCCGGGGATGGCGCCCACATAGATGCCGGCGAGCGTACCCGCGGCGACCAGACCGATGAGTCCGGGGTCTATCCACGAACTGAGGAAGTATCCGAGCGCTTCAGTCATTGGAAGAACCTCTGAATCAGGCTGCCCTTTGGTACAGCGACGGAGAAGATGGTCTGGAAGACCACATGGATGAAACCGAGCGACAGCGCGCTGATGACGAGGTTGAGCACGATGCGAGTGCTGCCCAGCAGATACATGCCGATCACCATGAAGAGGTAAGAGCACAGCGCAAAGCCCAGCCACTCGAGCAGCAGCATGTAGGCCAGGATGGCAGCGGTGAATTTGATCACCATCGCCGGCGTGAGCACGGCGAAAAACTGCGCGGCCAGCGACTGCCCTGGCTCGCGGTCTTCACGCGGCGTGTTGAGCGATTGCCAGATGATGACGAGGGCGCTGACCAACATCACGGTCGTGGTGACCATGGGATAGGCACCGGCCGAGGTGAAGGAGGAAAAACCCGAAATCTTGTACGAGTTCCACAGCAGGAAAGCGCTGAAGGCGAGGAGCAGCAGGACGAATACGAACTCACCCGGCAAGCGGCGACGCTTGATGTGCATGAGAGTCTCCGGACGTTTGTTGTTGTTTTGTTTTATGAACTGGGCGCCACGGTCCTGGCGACCGTGGCGCACCGAGGCATCAGGGCTTGGGGATGCCGAGCTCTGCGGGCGATACCTTGGCTACGCCAGCATCCTGATAGACCCAGGCCGTCACCGACTGCCAGCGATCGATGAACTTGCGTGCCTCGTCGCCGGAGAGGTTCAGCATCACGTTGCCGCGGCCTTCCATCATTTCCTTGTAGGTCGGGTTGTCGACCGCCTTCTTGAAGGCCGCAGCGAGCTTCATCTTGGCGTCGTCGGGTACGTCGTTCTTGACGAAGATGCCGAAGAACGAGCCCCACGGCACGTATTTCTCGAGGCCGGGCAGCGCTTCGGTCATCGGGGGCGCACCGTTGTAGGGCTTGGCATCGAGTACACCGAGCACTTTCAGACGACCGGCCTTGATGTGTTCCTGCACAGCACCGGCCGCGATGAAGCCGAAGTCGACGTGTCCGCCGAGCATTGCGGTAATACCGGGGCCGTCACCGTCGAAGGGGACCGGCGTGACCGGGAACTTGGTCAGCGAGGTGATCATCGCGCTCGTGGTGAAGGGTACCGAACCCGTACCGGCGGTGTACATCTTCACCGCGCCGGGGTGGGCCTGAACGTCGGCAAGCAACTCCTTGAAGTTGGTCCATGGCTTGTCCTTGTTGGCGACCACCAGCACGTTGGCACGCGAGATGACATTGATCGGGTAGAAGGCCTTGTAGTCGAAGTCGGCCAAGCTCATGACCTTGTACAGGGCAGGGTTCTCGGCGCCGGCAAGGAAGGTATAGCCGTCCGAAGCCTGTTGCTGAACGAAGTTGGCGCCGATTACGCCCACACCGCCCGGCTTGTTCTGCAGCACGATCTTCTTGCCCAGGGCCTCTTCCGCGTAGCTCACCATGCCGCGGACGGCGACGTCGGTCGCACCACCTGCACCCCACTGGATCACGCCCGATACTTCACGCTCGGGATACTCGGCAGCCGCCATCGTGCTGAGCAGGGTCAGTGCAGCCGCGCCAAGGAACTTGGAATAGTTCGACATCTATGTCTCCTCTTGTTTGAGATGGGTGAAGCAATGTCGGGTGTTGTCTGTGAGTGCGGCACACCCGACCATACCGCTTGAAACTGATCTTCAACTTCAGGGGCGGGCCCAAAGACCCGCTTTGTCAGTCCCTCTGACCGCCGTCTTGGCGAGTTTCAGGTTTGACTGCACTCTAGTCTCGACGACCCCCGGACGTTTGCGCCACCAGGGCAATGTGTTCGCTGTGCGCACATCAATTGACTGGTTCAATTCATGATTCAGGTCTTCGAATGCGTTCTGAACAGGCTTGACGACTGGTGGCTCTGGCCCATTTCGATGGCCGTTTGCTGCAGTTCGGGCGCGATCGCCCGCATTCGATCTTCCGAAAGCCGCGCACTCGGACCGGAGACGCTGAGCACGCCAATGACATCCTTCGTCTGCGGGTGTCGCACTGCAACCGCAATGGCGGCAAGACCGGGCTGGGAACTGTCGATTACAAGTGCATAACCGCGCTTGCGTGCTTCGTCGAGGCGTTTCAGCACATCCTTGAGCGTGTGTGGCGCGTTTGGACCAAGGTCGGGGCCGTTTGCGATGCCCTGGCGCGAGACCAGTTGCAAGGCGTCTTCGTCGCTCAGGCACGCCAGCCACGCGAAACCCGTTGCGGTGCACGACAGTGGCGCCGTCTTACCCATGTCGGGGTCGTAACGCAGCCCCTGGTGCGCGCCCTGGGCCTTGCCGACCCAGACCTGACGCTGATCCGGCGGGTCGCCGTCTATGACGCTGAGGCGTACGAGCTCGCCGGTCGACGCGGCGAGACGATCCATGAGCGGCTGCACCAGATCGCTAATGCCGCTGCCGGCCAGGTATCCCAGCGCGACCGAGAGCAAACGCGTGGTGAGCATGTAGTGGGCGCTCGCGGCGTCCTGACGCACGTATCCGTACTCGGCAAGCGATGCCATGAGGCGGTGTGCTGCACTTTTGGGCAGGTTGAGCGAATCGGCGACATCCTGCAGGGCGATACCGTGCGGATGTTCTGCGAGGAGCTCGAGTGCGCCAAGTGCGCGAGAGATAAGTGATCCGGCCATGGGTGTGATAGTAGTGAATAAAGTTCAAAAATGGAATATAGTTCCGAAAAAAAATTCGTTCCGTTTTTTCTTGTGTGCCTTTGTTCGCGCTGATCGAGACGGAGCAGCTTGATTTTGTACCGAACATACGACGCGGCCCAAAACCCTGCCATTGGTGAAAGGCCTGATTCGGAGATGCGAATCGGGGCGTCGGTTGAATGGATGTCGTCGCGGGGAGGGTTTCCCGTCGGCGGATGCTGAATAAACCGGAGGAGACTGACCTATGTTGAAGGATATTGATCATATCGAGAATGGGGCCACGTTCGACGTTGTCGTCGTCGGCGCGGGCGGCGCGGGAATGTCGGCGGCGCTGTTTGCGGCGATCGATGGTGCGAAGGTGCTGTTGATCGAGTCGACCAGCCATGTCGGGGGGACGACGGCCTACTCGGGTGCAACCACATGGATTGCGGGAACACGCCATGCCGCGAAAGTGAATCCCGAGGACTCGCTGAACAATGCCCGAACCTTTCTCGATCACGCGGTTGGGCAGCGATCCGACCCCGCGGTGCGCAAGGCATTCCTCGACAACGGCGCCGAGGCGGTGGCAAAGATCGAGGACAATTCGCACGTCAAGTATCGACCGCGGGACTTCCATCCGGACTATCTGTCCGAGTTGGCCGGATCGACCGTCTGCGGTCGGGCGCTGGAACCCTATCCGTTCGATGGCCGTCTGCTGGGTGAGGATTTCGCGCTGATCCGCCCCCCCATCCCGGAGTTCACCGTGCTCAACGGAATGATGGTGGACCGCGACGACATCCTGCAGTTGATGGCGTTTCTCAAGAAGTGGTGGGGCTCCTGGTCAACCTTCAAGTACGTGACGCGGATCATGCTGCGGCATGTCGGCGATCGACTGCGCTACCCGCGTGGCACGCGTCTCGTCATGGGCAACGCGCTGATTGGCCGCCTGCTGCTTTCGCTGCGGGAGCGCGGCGTGACCCTGATGACTGAAACGCGCGTGACCGACATGACGCGCGGTGCGGATGGCGTCGATGCCGTGACGCTGACGAAGAACGGCAAACAGCGCACGATTCGCGTCAAGGGCGGCGTCATCATGGCCAGCGGCGGATTCAATCGCCATCCGGCACGCCGCGCACAACTGATGCCGGGTGCCGATGTCGCGTGGTGTCCGGGGGCGCCCGGTCATACCGGTACCATGCACGATCTGGCTGAAGCGGTCGGCGCACGCTATGGCGAAGGGGAACTGAGTCCGTGCTTCTGGGCGCCCGTATCGGTGCGCAAACGGGCTGACGGCACGCAGGCCGTCTTCCCCCATTTCGTGTTCGATCGTGCCAAGCCCGGCATGATGACGGTGAATCAGGAAGGTCGGCGGTATTACAACGAGTCCATCTCGTACCACCTTACCGGCATCACCATGCAGGAAGCGAACAGGCGGACGCCATCGGTGCCGTCCTTTCTCGTGACCGATGCGGAGGGGATGCGCAAATACGGAATGGGTATGGTGCGTCCGAACAGGATGGGTCTGCGCGAAGCGCTGGCGGAAGGTTATGTGGTGATGGGCCGCACGCTCGACGAACTGGCGCACAAGCTCGGGGTGAATGCGGCCAATCTGAAGCAGGCGGCTGCCGACATGGGGCGTTTTGCGGCGACCGGCGTCGACGAACAGTTTCAGCGCGGCACGACCACCTATCAGCGTGCCAATGGGGATGCCAACTGGCGTGGTCCCAACCCGAGTCTGGGGCCGATCGAGCAGGCGCCGTTCTACGCCGTTCGCCTTTATCCGGGTGACATTGGCGCGGCAAAGGGCTTTCTCACCGATGGCCTGGCACGTGCGCTCGACCGCGACAACAGGCCGGTGCCCGGGCTCTATGCAGTGGGCAATGATCAGCAGTCGATCATGGGGGGAACCTATCCCGGCCCGGGCATTACCCTCGGGCCCGGCCTCGTGTTTGCCTATCTGGCGGCCAAGGACGCGCTGGCGCGGGCCCGAGGGGAAGGCGCTGCCGGTTCGGAATCGTCCGCCATGGCGGCCTGACGGAGACGCCTGGATATGAGCAACGCATTCTTGCAACAGTGCTTCGGCATGCGCGACCGGGTCGCGCTGATTACCGGTGCGGCGGGCGGAATCGGCTTCGCGATTGCACAGTCGCTGGGGCACGCGGGCGCACGTATCGTGATCAACGACTTGAGTGCAGAGGCCTGCGCTGAAGCTGTCGCGAAGCTGGCTGCGGAAGGTATCGAGGCGCGGGCGGCGAGTTTCGATGTCGCGGACGAGGGCACCGTGCAGGCATCGCGCAAGGCCTTGCGCGATGCCGGGTGGGGCGTCGATGTACTCGTGAGCAATGCAGGCAATCAGAATCGCAAGCCGCTGGTCGAGATGAGCCGCGAGGAGTGGGGCCGGATCATGGCTGTCCATCTCGACGGCGCGTTCAATTGCACCCGGACCTTTCTGCCAGACATGTGCGAGCGAGGTTACGGTCGCATCGTCATGATGTCGTCTTCATCGGCCGTGGCGACGATGCCGGGCATCGGTGCCTATTCGACCGCCAAGAGCGGATTGCTGGCCCTGAGCAGGGCGATTGCGGTCGAATATGCGCGACAGGGCGTGACCTCGAACGCCGTGGTGCCCGGGTTCATCCGGACAGCGTTTACGGTTGGGTTGCAGCAAAGAGCGGGATTTGACGACGTGATTGACCAGTCGGTGCCCTGCGGCCGCTGGGGCAGCCCGGAGGACGTCGCCGCGGCGGTGCTGTTTCTGGTATCGCCCGCTGCCGCCTTCGTCAATGGGCATGCACTCACCGTCGACGGAGGCCTGCTGGCCCGTTTGTGAGTAAGACTGCCTGCACGCGGAAAGGGATGAACCGCGTGCAGGCAGGAGGGTGCGGCCCGGAGGGGAGACGGGCCGCTTTACGCCCCTCAGCGAAGCGGTGAGTTCGGCGCCGGCAGGAAGATGCTGCTATGCAGCGTGGTCAGGTTCTCCGGACCGCCCTTCGGTGGCCATACCCCTTGGGCAACCGCATCGGCACGTGCCTTCGAGCGAGCGTCAGCACTGGCATACGGCCAGATGTTCATGAACCGCGGGGAGTCGCCGTCGAGTGCATACATCGCGATCAACAGCGGCGAAACCGCGTGTCGCGCCTCGTAAGCACCCTTCCAGGCCTTGATCGTGGCCGCGACGCCGCCGGGTTTCATGCCGTAGGTGCGCACTTCATAGACAGGGCCGAGCGCGCCGGTTTCAACTGGCGGCAGGAAGGGGAACGCGGCATAGGTGGACAGGTGCAGATCGACCAGGATGTCGGCAATGCCGAAGGCGTTGCCGCCAATCAGCATGCGTTCGCGTTCGGCATCCAGGTCCGAAGCATTGGCAAACTCGCGCAGCACCATCACCTGGTTGAGCGTACCCACATCCGAATACCAGATGGCGAGCAGCTTTCCGCGGGCTTCCGGTGCGGTTGCGTAGGCTTCGATCAGCGGATAGACCTTGGCGTTGCTGAACATCGGGATGGTAATCATCGCGACTTCGTATTTCTTCATGTTGTCTTCCTCGAGTGATGTGACAGGTTTCGGGTGAACTCAGGGGTAGGTCGGCTTGACCGACCGTCTCTCGCGCGCGGCCAGGTGAATGGCATCGATGACGGCAATGGTCCGCGAAGCGTCCTCGATATCGATCAATGGCGCCGTCTCGCCTCGGGCAACACGGATGAAGTGGCGCATCTGCAGGACTTGCGGATCGTCTGCGACATGGCCGAGCTGTTGCTGGAACAGCGGCGCTTCCCAGTCGGCGTGTTCGCCGTAGCGCCAGAGCTTGAGCTGCGGAATCGACAATGCCCCTTCGGTACCGGAAAGCAGGATGCAGGGCTGGTCGTGCTCCTTGGCGAACTTGGGTACTTCGTTGAGATTCTTCTCCCAACCCCACGGCGACGCCACCGCATCCGATGCGATGATGCTGCCCAGCGCGCCATTTTCGAATCGAAAGCTGATCGTTGCCGAATCCTCGACTTCGAATCCGCGCAGCGCGTTGCTGGTGAAGGCCTGCACTTCGACGATTTCACCGTAGAGGTGGCGCAGCAGATCGGTTTCATGCACGAGGTTGATCAGGATCACGCCCGCGCCGGTCTGCCGTCGCCAGCGCATCTCGAAGTAGGCGTCCGGCTTCTTTGTCTGCCACAGTGCGGTGACCATGCTCGGCCTGCCCAGCAGTCCCGACTCGATGACCTGGCGCGCACGGGCGATGACCGGGTTGTGCCGCCGGTGATGACCGACCAGCACCGGAACCTGCATCCTGCGCTGCGCATCGATCAGGGTGCGGCAATCGTCCAGTGAGGTCGCTACCGGCTTTTCGAGCAGGACGGGGACGCCTGCGGCCATGCACTGCAGCGCGGTATCCACATGCAGATCGTTCGGATTGGCAACGATCACCGCCTCCGGTGCGATGCTGTCGAGCATCGTGCCGAGCTCCGTGAATCCGGGTACCTGGCAGTCGTCGGCGAGTGTGTGCTGGAACGGGTCAACGACGGCGACCAGTTTTGCCTCGGGTACGCCGCTCAGGGTGCCGGCGTGCTGTCGCCCCATGACCCCGCCGCCGACGATGGCAACGCGCAGCGGCCCGGGCGTGATTGCGTCAAGACTGGGCATGGTATTCAACCCGCCTTGGGCATGCCGGGAATGTTCGCCATCAGGGATTCGGTAAAGCCGCCATCCACGCAGATGTTCTGCGCCGTGATGTAGGCTGCGCCATCGCCAAGGAGAAACGCGACCGTTGCCGCAATGTCGTCCGGCCGGCCGATGCGGTGCAGCGGAATGAGCCCGACGCGCTGTGCGGTGACTTCCGGATTCTTGTAGATGCGGTCGGTCAGCGTCGTATGCACCATGCCCGGCGAAACGCTGTTGACCCGTACGCCATGCTCCGCCCATTCGAGCGCGAGTTGATGGCAGAGCATGATCATGGCGGCTTTCGATGAGGAGTAGGCGCCACTGTTCGGATGTGCCTGCATGCCGGCCATCGAGGCCACGGCAACCATGGCGCCCTTGCTCTCACCGAGTGCGGGAAATGCCGCCTTGGCAAGCAGCCAGGTGGCGCGCGCATTGACGGCGTAGAGCCGATCCCAGTTTTCGATGTCGAGTGCGGCGAGCGGGCTGGGGGCAAGAATGCCAGCGTTGCACACCAGGCCGTCAAGTCCGCCGCAGAACTCGACCGCCTCGGCGACCAGTCTTGCCGGAGTGTCGGGGTCGGCGAGATTACCCAGCACCGGTACGACGCTGGCGCCGATGCGCCGCAATTGCTCGATGAGCGCGCTCAGGTGTTCACCTTCGCCGGTGGCGCCGAGCGCAAGCCGGGCCGTCTGGCCCGCCGCTTGAGCATCGGTTGCCAGTTTGAGTGCGATGGCGGCGCCGATGCCTCGACTGGCACCAGTGATAAGTGCGCGCATGATGTGCTCTCCTTTTGGGGGGTGGGGGTGTGTGTCAGGCACGGACATCGCGCGGCGCGGCCGATGCGGTAATGATCTTCCTGGCCGCATCGAGCGCCGCGCGGGCCCATGCTTCGGGGCCGGCTTGAGGTGCGCGGATTTCATGGGGGACCTCAACGCCGACCGGCAGGCCGGACGGGAGTGCCGCCCACAGGCGATCGAGCGCAATGCCGCCTTCGCCCGGGAGGAGTCGTTCGCAGCGTGCCGCGTGAATGAGTCCTTCGTTGGTGAGTGGCCTTTCGGCGGGGCCATCGCAGATCTGTGCATAGTGCAGCCAGCGGCGCGGAACGTTTGCGATGTCGCTCAGGCGGCTGTCTGAACGGTCGAAGTGCAATGCGTCGATGAGGACGCCACCGTTGTCCTGATCCGCAGCGGAGACGATTTCCAGCGCATCGGCCAGCGTGCGAACGGCGGTCCAGGGCATGAACTCCAGATCGCCGGACAGACCGTATGGCTTCGCCGCCTCACACAGCCGTGCATAGGAAGCGGTCATGCGGGTGCGATCGGGATCGTCTCCTGCGACCAGCACGCAACGTGCCCCCAGCTGCTGGCCGATTTCAAAGAAGCGGGTAAAGCGGGTCGGGTCGAAATCAGGACCAATCCGGATCATCTCCAGATCGAAGATGCCGACACCGGTGTCGGCCATGCGTGCGAGCGTGTCCTTTAGCAGTGCGGCGTCATCCATCAACGGGTACGCGATGCCGCCCGGCGCGGCCGGCAGCAGGCGAATGCCGGCGAAGTCATAGCCGGTTGCGGCGGCAAGCGCGACGAGCTGTGGCGGTGAATGGTCGAGTGCAGTGAGTTGAGACAGCGAAAACGGCGGCAGCGCTGGAGTCGATTGCATGATATGGACCTTTTCGGGGACGTTTCAGGCTGTCCGTGACTGCGGACGGGGGACGGCATTCGTCGTGGGTTGAGCGCGTTGAGGGGAGTGGGGCATGCCGCTGTCGTTCGCGTCTGCGGCGGTCACGTCGGTGAGGTCAATGCCTGCTGCATGATGGGCGGAGATGTAGCCAAAGGTCATCGCCGGGCCGAGGGTGATGCCGCCGCTCGGGTAGCGCCCCCCCATCATGCTCGACATGTCGGCGCCGCAGGCATAGAGCCCCGGAATGGCGGCCCCTTTGTCATCGAGCACGCGCGCGTTGGCGTCGGTGCGAAGGCCGGCGAAGGTACCGAGGCTTCCGGGAACGACCCGCACCGCGTAGTAGGGCCCTTGCTCGATCGCGGCCACACAGGGATTGGGTTCGAAGTCGGGGTCGCCCTGCACGCGGTTGTACGGTGTGTCGCCGCGCCCAAATGCGGGGTCGCGACCATGGCGGGCGTCGGCGTTGTAGATGTCGATGGTCGCCATGAGTGCCGCAGCGTCGATACCACAGGTGCGTGCCAACGCGCCGATGCTGTCTGCACGACGCAGATAACCGGTGCGCAGGTGTGCACGCAACGGAAACGGCGCCGGCCGAACACGCCCGAGACCATATCGGCGGATGAAGCGGTGGTCGCAGACCAGCCAGGCTTCGGCCTTGTCGCCCGCGCGTGTGACCCCAAACAGGGCGGTGATGAAGTCGTAGTACGATCCTGCCTCATTGACGAAGCGCCGCCCCGCCCGGGTGACGGCGATGAGGCCCGGCTTGGCGCGTTCGATCAGGTGTGGAAAATGTCCTGTGCTGCCATCGGCGCGGGGCACGAGCGAGACGGGTGCCCATGCCGCTGCTGCGTAGAGGTCGGACGAGACCGTACCACCAGCCGACTCTCCCAGACGCAGGCCATCACCGGTGTTGCTGAAGGGCGCGGCGGACCAGTGTTCAGTGCCGGTCGGCGTATGTGGGAACAATGATCTTGCACGTGCCGGGTCGTGCGGAAAACCGCCAGTCGCGAGCATGACGCCGCGGCTGGCGCGGATCTCGATTTCTCTGCCCGCAGTACGCACACGTGCGCCGCAAACCTTGCCGTCTGCGCTGATCAGGTTCTCGACCGGACTGTCCGTGCGCAACTCAACGCCGAGATCGACGGCCGATCGTATGAGGCGGGCGATCAGCGCATTGCCGTTGGTCAAGTGCATGCCACGGCGGTGAAGCAGCAAATCCTTGAAATGCACGAGCACGCGCCGGGCGACATGTGCAAAGGACGGCCATGAACGCATGCTGTTCATGAAGTGGCGCAGGTCTGCACCCGAGGCGATACCCATTCCCCATGGCGAAATCAGGTCGAGCGGCGGGCGCAGACGATGGATATCGTCGCCCAGTTCGCGGCCATCGAAGGGCGCTGCACAGACCGAGCGTCCGCCCTTGGCGGCACCCGCCTGCTTGCCGTGAAAGTCGGGAATCAGGTTGCCATCGACGAACTGAACCGCGGTGTTGCGGCGGAAAAAATCGATCATGCGCGGACCGTGCTCGAGAAAGGCATCGACACGGCGGGCATCGTAGTGGTCGCCGAGTTCGTTGCGCAGATAGGTGCGCGGCGCGTCGGGCGTTTCGACGATTCCCGCTTCAACCGCGAGCGGATTGCGGGGAATCCACAGCCATCCGCCCGACCAGGCGCTTGTCCCGCCGAGTGTCGCCGCCTTCTCGACCACCAGCACCTTCAGGCCCAGGTGTGCGGCCACGACAGCACTCGAAAGTCCGCCCGCGCCGGAGCCGACGACCAGCAGGTCGACTTCGGTGGTGTGTGTGTCGTGTATTGCCTGCACTGTCTTGAGCAACCTTGTCCGAATTCGGTGGTGATGCGTGCGCATGTCGAGGACCAACGACCACGTTCGTCCTGCGCGGGGGGCTTGTGGAGCGCGCGGCGGGTGTTCAGCCCGTGTGATGGAGCGGACCGGCTTCGAGGACGAAATCGATCATGCGGTCGCGTACCGCCGCAAACATGCCGGTTCCGACCTGCGTGTTGCAGCCGCGGTCGCGCGCAGCCTGGATCAGAGGCGTGACTTCCGGTGCGGTAATGACGTCGCCGACGAACATTGAAGCGGTCAAGCGGTCGGTTTGCACCGGCATGGGATCGTCGGGCCGCATTCCGGCTGGCGTTGCGTTGACGATGATGTCGAAACCGGTCGGGTCCGAACTGCCGCTCCGGACCTTGTCGCCATGGCGCGCCTTGAGCCGGTCAATGAGGTCTTCACGACGTTTGGCGTCGCCGTCGAAGATCGCAATCTCGCTGACGCCGGCGTCGAGCAGCGCAAGGGCGATGGCCGAGCCCGCGCCACCGGCACCGACCAGCAGCGCACGCTTGCCTTCGGGCTGGCACCCGGCGACGCGGATGCCGGCGACGAAGCCTTCGCCGTCGCACATGTCGCCATGCCAGGTGCCATCCTCATTGCGACGCATGATGTTGGCCGCGCCGAGAAAGCGTGATCTCTCGGTTGCCGAGGCGCAGTGGGCGTAGGCGGCGAACTTGTGCGGCACGGTGATGCTGAGTCCGTCGAGGTTCTTCATCAGACTTGCGCCGCGGATGAAGGCATCGAGGTCTGCCGGGGAGACATGCATCGGCACGAGTACGGCATTGATTCCGCGACGGACAAGGGCAGCGGTGACACCCGCCGGTGATTTCACTTGGGCGATGGGGTCGCCGACGATGCCGAGGACGCGGGTTTCGCCGCTCAGGCCGGGTATGCGGTCAGTCATTCCTGTCTCCATGAATCCGTGTTTTTCTATAAAGTGAAACACGGTTCCGAAATGAAATCATATTTCAGTTAAAACTGCAACACGGTCCTGTTCCCATTCGGGCATTGCGTTGGAAACCGGTTTTCGGCGATGGTGATGTCGTGGCGCGCCCGGATGGGGGGGCTGATTGAGATCAAGGAGACGGATCGATGCGCATGGAGGCGGTCATCTTCGATTGCGATGGCACGCTGGTCGATAGCGAGGGGCTGGCAGTGGAGGTGATCGTCGGCTTGCTCGACGAGCGCGGAATCCGTCCGGGTTACGACGCCCTGATGGCCCGTTTTCACGGCGGGCAGTTTTCCGTGTTCGTTGACGCGTTGTGCCAGGACTATCCAACGATTGACCCCGCGACTTTTACCGCCGAGTTTCGCTCGCGGACGCAGCGTGTTTTTCGTCGCGATCTGAAAGCCATGCCGGGCGCACGAGCGCTCGTGTCCACACTCGATATCGAAAAGTGTGTGGCGTCCAACGGTCCGCTCGAGAAAATCGAGACCAGCCTGGGTGCAACCGGACTGCTGCAGTACTTCGACAACCGGATCGTCAGTGCGTACGAGGTCGGATCGTGGAAACCTGATCCGGGGCTGGTGCATGCAGCTTGTGCGAGCATGGGCGTGCCTGCGGCGCGCTGTCTGCTGATCGAGGACAGCCTCCCTGGCGTGCGGGCAGGCCTGGCTGCGGGTGTTGCCGTCGCCGCTTTCCGCCTCGGAGCCGACCGCCTGGGTGAGCTGGC
Source organism: Azoarcus sp. L1K30 (assembly GCF_018122735.1). Lineage (GTDB taxonomy): Bacteria > Pseudomonadota > Gammaproteobacteria > Burkholderiales > Rhodocyclaceae > Parazoarcus. The sequence continues at coordinate 270,296 of NZ_JAGRRD010000001.1, forward strand.
ACACAAGGTGCAGATGATCGATGAACTGGCACAAGTCCCCCTCCTGCTCGAGTGAGTGCGTTGCAAGTCGAAGTTTGACCGTGATGTGTTTCGGATGCCCGTGCGGATGCAGAAGGTGTGCGCCGTGCGCACAATTGTGCAAGCACGGGTGCCCGGGTAAGCTGTTCGGGCGGGTAAAGTGTCGGCTCGCGCCGCGGTGGTCTTGACGCTGCGGCGACGTTGGCTGGCGGGACGGATTCGCGTAAATTGGCCTTCGCAGCCTGATGCGGGCTTGTCGGCATATCCCTTTGGCAAAGGTGTTTAGATGACTTTGGATGCGCTTGCTCCTGATTCGAACAATCCGCTTGGCATCGATGGCGTCGAGTTCATTGAATACATCACCAACAAGCCGCAGGCCCTTGGTGGCCTGCTGCAGCGTCTTGGATTTGCGCCCATCGCCCGCCATCGCTCACGGGAAGTGATGCTCTACCGGCAGGGGACGATGAATCTGATCGTCAACGCCGAGCCGACGGCGACGAATTCCGCCTCTACCTTCCTGTCCGCCGTCGCATTCCGGGTGCGCGACGCGGCGGCGGCGATGAAGCATGCGCTGGCCGCCGGCGCGTGGGAGGTGCCACGGCGTACGGCAGCGATGGAGCTGAATATTCCTGGCATCCTTGGTAGTGGCGAGAGCGCCATCTACTTCGTCGACCGGTATCGGGATTTCTCCATCTACGACGTCGACTTCGTGCCCTTGCCAGGCGTCGACGCCCATCCACCGGCGCTGGGGGGGCTGCACTATTTCGGCCTGGTACAGGCCGTCGGTGAGTTCCGCAGTGAGGAGTGGATCGAGTTTTACCAGCATCTGCTGGGCTTCAAACTCCTGCCCGAGAGCAGTTTCGTCGGTATCCTGCCCAAGGGCTCCCTGCTCGAGAGTCCATGCGGCGGTTTCTATTTCCAGTTGATCGAACCGCCGGACGGTGCCGAAGACGTCCTTTGGGATGCCGGTCTGGTGCGGATCGGTTTCGGTACGCCCGATGTCCTCGATGCGACGCGGCTGCTCGAACAGCGCGGCATCGTCTTTCTCGATGAAGGCCCGCTGCACCCCGGGGAAAAGGGGGCGTTGACGCAGGTCTATCTCGAAAGTGTCACTTTCGAGCTGGTGGCCAGCGATGCTGTCAGTGCTTGATCGACGGGTGGGCGGCTTCGCGCGCATGCGGCCAGCCTGCAGAGGGAGAAAATAGTGGATTTCGATTCGGTCGCGCTCGATACGGGGTCAATGGCTGGGCCACTCGAGGTTCGACTGGAGGCCTCGATCGACCGGGGGTTTCGCAAGCTGGTGTTCTCGGCGTCGGACCTGGTGAATCATCCCGCCGGCGTGGAAGCGGCTGCCGAACTGGTTCGTCGCAGTGGCGTCGAGGTGCTTGCACTCAGGCAGCTGAGGGATTTCGAAGGACTCGTCGGCCCGCTCCACCTGTACAAGGTCAATGTCGCACAGGGGCTGATGAATCTGTGCCGGCTCCTCGGCGCTCCGACACTGCTGGTGTCGGCGAGCACCATTCCGGGCGCACACGAGGACCCCGCCCGCGTGGTCCGCGACCTGGCCAAGCTGGCGACGATGGCGGTGCCGAAGCGGATCGACATCGCGTACGAAGCTGTTCCTGAATCGAGGGTCGCCGGCGGCATCGTCCGTGCCGAGGATCAGGTGTGCGAGGCCGATCGTGCCAACCTCGGCGTCGCGATCGACAGTGGCCATCTCTTTACCAGCGACGACGGTCTCGACGCGGTCGATGCCTGCTACGGGCACAAGCTGTTTCTGGTGGGGCTGAGCGATACCATTGCCCGCGACCCGAACGGGCAGTCGGGTGATCGCGCCGATTTCGTCCGCGTCTTTCCGGGCGATGGCAGTCATGGCGCAGACCTCATCGAATTGGTGCGACGTCTGCGCAAGATCGGTTTTCATGGCGGTTTCTATCTGAATGCGACAAACGCCGACTATGCGCAACTGCCGGCCGATTTCGTTGCCGCGCGCGCCAGCGATGCGTTGATGTGGTTACAGGAACATCTGCGTCACGTCGATTTACCGCGGCGACGTATCCGCGGCGCCTGACGCTGAAGACGGCTGAAGTCCGTCGTCGGCGCTTATTTCAACGCACTCATGTGCGCGACCATGCGCGCTGGCGCATTGGCGGCGCCGTAGCCGTCGTAGTGATCGACCCGCTGCACGACTTCGAAGTAGAAGCGCTCGGCAAAGACGTCGGTAAACACGTGAAAGTACTCGCCTTCGGGCGTCCGGTCGTAAAGGATGCCAAGCGACTGGAGTCTGGCGACCAAGTCGTCGGCAAGTTCGAATCGGGTGGGCAGGTCGAGATAGTAATTCGGCGAGACGGCAATGAAGCGGACGCCGCGTTGGCGCAAGGCTTCGACGGTCGCGAAAATGTCCGAGCAGGTAAAGGAGATGTGGTGAACGCTCGCGCCCGCCAGTTGCGTCATGGTCCGGGCCGTGTGCGTGTAGTCGCTTTCGGAGACATTAAGGACGAAGCGCAGTTTGCGGTCGTGCGTCGACACACTGCGCGTGCTGATCAGTCCGTAGGGATCGATCAGGTCCATGCTCTCACCGGGTTCCGCCCCCAGCACCGTGCGGTAGAAGAGGGTCCAGGCATCGTGGCGAAGTCGCGGCAGGCCTTGCGCAATGTGGTCTATCGATCGCAGACCGTCCTGGGTCGCCTCGGCGGTCAGTTCGTCTTCGAGCAGGAAGTCGATTTCATACAGGCGTTTCGAGCCCTGACTGGACGGTACGAAATAGATCAGGCTGTCGTCCGGTGCGCGTATCGCCGGGATCTTCAGTTCATTGGGGCCGATTCTGCCCTCGAATCGAGGGCAGCCGTATGCCGTGGCACGGTTGAGCGCGCGCAGCGACTGTTCCGTGGCAATGCCCAGCGCGCAGATCGACGGGCCGTGGCGCAGAAAGTGGGTGTGCGCGAACGAGCCCGGTTCGGCATTGAGAATGATGTCGATGTCGCCTTGGCGAAATAGCGTGACCGCCTTCGAGCGGTGCTTGCCGGCACGCCGGAATCCGAGCATGTCCAGCACCCGCGCGAGCGCGCGTTCGCTATTCGCATCGACGGCGAACTCGATGAATGCGAGGCCATCGAGCGCTGGCAGGGCTGGTGGCTTGAACAGTTCCAGATGGTCGGCGGTGGCCTTGCGCCGCGCGTCGAGGGCTGCGTCGTCGGTGGTGTCCGCCAGTCGATGTGCTACGGCCTCCTCGAGATAGAGCAGAGACCGGTATGCATCGATTGCCGTTGGCCGCGCAGGTGCCGCTCGGAAGTGATCGTTGAAGATCTCGAGCGATAACGGGCCGGTATAGCCGGCGAGCAGGATCTGTTCGAGAAAGTTGGGGAGGTCGAGCTGACCCTGTCCCGGGAAGCACCGGTAGTGGCGACTCCATTGCAGTACGTCCATATCCTTGACCGGCGCATCTGCAAGCTGGACAAAGGCAATCTTGTCGCCGGGAATATCACGAATGGCGGCTGGATCGTCACCGAGCGACAGAATGTGGAAACTGTCGAGCAGAATCCCCAGATGCGGATGGTCGGCCTCGCGTACGAGTTTCCAGGCATGTTCGTAGTGACGGACGTGCCGTGCCCACGCCAGCGCTTCGAACCCGATCGAGATGTTCCGTTTCGCCGCGCGCTCCGCCAGCGCGTAGAGCTGAGCCGTTGAGCGCGCATCGTCGGCGATTGCGTCCGGTGCGCAACTGGAACATACCAGCAGCATCGTCGCGCCGAGCGCCTCCATCACATCGAACTTGCGTTCGACGCGGTCCAGATTGCGTCTGAATTGGGCGTCGCTCGCGCCTTCGAAATCCCGGAACGGCTGATACAGGTCGATGACCAGCCCCAGTTCGTCGCAAATGCGGCGTACGTCGTGCGCCGAGCCGTGATAGGTATTGAAGTCGTTCTCGAAGATCTCGACCGCATCGAAACGCGCAGAGGCGATCGCTTCGAGCTTTTCCTCCAGGGTTCCGCTCAGGCAGACGGTGGCAATGGCGCGGCGCATGGTGGGGTTCTCCGGATTTGGCCAGTGGATCAGCGCAGCACCAGGACGGGGACGGTACAGCGCTTGAGTACGTCCGCAGTGACGCTGCCCAGCAACAGTTCGCTGACGCCGCGGCGCGCATGAGAGGCCATATGAATGAGGTCGCAGTGGCGCTCCTTCGCCGTACGAACGATCTCGTCCGCGGGGGCGTCGCTCTCGACGTAGAAGCATTCGGCGGCCACGCCTTCGGCCTTGGCATTGTCGGCGACGGGGGTGAGGAAGGCGCGCGCGAGGTCGGCGCGCGCGGCGTTGTCCCGCATTGACTTGCCCAGTCCCTTGGCCACGCCGCTGTCATTGAGGACGTGGAGAACGGTGACGCGCGCGCCGTGGAGCTTGGCGAACTGGATTGCCTTGAACGCGGCCGCCGTGGATTGTTCCGACCCATCGACGGGTATCAGGATGTGCTTGTACATTGCTGGCTCCGGTTCGAACAGCTCAGTTCGACTTGGCGCCGACCATCGACAGGAAATGCGCCCGCATGCGATCCGCGTCCGGTTCGATATCGGTGAAGTGACGGAATGCGCCGACGGCCTGAAATACAGCCATGCCGCCGCCGTCGAGCGTGGCGCAGCCCTTGGCCCGCGCCACGCGCAGAAGCTCGGTTTCGAGCGGGAAGTAGACGATTTCGGCGACCCAGATCCGGCTCTCTATCAGTTCAGCCGGCAACGGAAGACCGGGGAGTTTCGCCATGCCCGTTGGCGTGCAGTGGATCAGTCCGTCGGTTTCGGCCATCGCGGCGGCGAGGTCGGTACCTGCAACGCAGCGTCCTTCGCCGAAGCGTTCGCACAGACTGGCCGCGAGTACTTCCGCGCGTGACGGGTCGATGTCGAACACGGTGAGCTGGCGTGCGCCCAGGGACAGCGCTGCATGGGCGACAGCGGCGCCTGCACCGCCCGATCCGAGTTGCACCACCTTGTCCATGCTGACGCCCGGCAGTCCGCGACGAAAGCCCTCAGCAAAGCCCGAGCAATCGGTGTTGTGGCCGATCGTGCGGCCATTACGGATGACGACGGTGTTGACGGCGTTGAGCGCACGGGCTTCGTCCGATAGCTCGTCGAGCAGCGGAACGATCGCCTGTTTGCAGGGGTAGGTAATGTTGAGGCCGGAATAGCCCATCTGGCGCGCGGCCGTCAGCAACTGGGGCAGGGCGTCGACATCGAGGCCGAGCGGGTCGAGGTCGATCGTCTTATAGACATACCGAAACCCCTGGGCTTCGCCTTCCTGTTCGTGCATGGCCGGGGTCAGCGAGGCCTGGATGCCGGACCCGATGAGTCCGCAGACGATCGAAGGGTGCTTGGTATTACTCATGTGTGTCTCCTTGAGTGGCCGGCCCTCGGGCCGGCCAGGTGTCGGTTCTGCATTGTTCGGTATCGTCAGCCGGCGAACCAGCGCGCGGGGATCAGCACGAGTTCCGGGAACATCACCAGTGTTGCCAGCACCAGCAACTGCGCCAGCAGGAATGGCCACACGCCTCGGACGATGTCGTCCATGCTCATTTTCGCGGTGCCGGCCACCACGTTCAGAACGGTTCCTACCGGCGGCGTAATCAACCCGATGGAGGTATTGATGATGAAGAGCACGCCGAAATAGACGGGATCGATGCCTGCCTGCTTGATGACCGGCATCAAGACCGGGGCAAGAATCAGAATGGTCGGGGTCATGTCCATGCTGGTGCCGACCACCACAATCACGACCATGATGGCGAGCACCAGTAGGGTCGGGCTATCCATCAGCGGGGCCAGCAACTCGACCAGCAGGTCCGGCAATTCGGCAACGGTGACCATCCACGACGACACCATCGCCGCGGCCACGAGGAACATCACCACCGAGGTGGTCTTTGCCGCCGACACCACGACCTCGTAGATCTGGGCAATCTTCAGCTCGCGGTAGATCACGATCGCCACGAACAAGGCATACACGGCAGCAACGACCGCAGCTTCGGTGGGGGTGAATATGCCGAACTTGAGGCCGACGATGATGATCAGCGGCAGTCCGAGCGCCCACAGTCCTTCGAGCAGCGCCTGCCGGATTTCCCGCGCGGACTTTTTCGGCGCCGGTTCGACGTTCTCGCTGCGCGTGTAGATCCACCAGGCTGCTGCCAGCGCAAGCCCCATCATCAGCCCGGGGACGATACCGGCAAGAAACAGCTTTGAAATCGACACGCCGGATGCCACGCCGAAGACGATGAAGCCGATGCTGGGCGGAATGACCGGGCCGATGATGCCGCCTGCGGCAATCAGGCCAGCGGAGCGCTTCTTGTCGTGGCCGGCCGCCACCATCATCGGCACGAGGAGGGCGGACAGTGCAGCCGCGTCGGCGACGGCCGAACCGGACAGCGAGGCCAGCAGGCAGGAGGCGAGGATCGCAACGTATCCCAGGCCGCCGCGGACGTGTCCCACCGAGGCCAGCGCGATATTGACGATGCGCTTGGACAGGCCGCCGACGTTCATGATCTCGCCAGCGAGCATGAAGAAGGGTACCGCGAGCAGCGGGAAGCTGTTGGCGCCGTTGACGAGGTTCTGGGCCACGATCTGGGCGTCGAAGAGATCCATGTGGATCATCAGCGCCACGCCCACCAGCAGCAGGGCAAACGCAATCGGGATGCCCAGCGCGATTGTGCCAAGCAGGGAAGCGAGGAAAATGGTGACGGTCATGATCGCTTCCTTCAGTGCTTGTTGCCGCTGGCGGGCGTTGCGCGGGACTGGTCGGCGTGTGCCTGCTCTTGCTGGATGCGTTCGGCTTCTTCGAGGCCGTCGCTGCTCCTGACCATCACCAGTTCGTGTGCGGCAAGCCTGCCACTGAGGATCTGGAAGAGTTCATGGGCCAGAATCGCCGCTGCCGATATTCCGAACACGACCCCTACGCCATAGAAGGCCGCCATCGACATGCCGACGGCGGGCGAGGTGACATGCAGGTTGATCATGGACTGCTGATAGCTGCCGGAGCTGATCAGCCAGCAAACGTAGAGCATCAGTCCGTGACCCAGGGCCAGCGCGGCGCGCTTCGCCAGCGGCGGCAGGCGCACGAGCAGTGTGTCGACCCCGAGGTGGCCGTGTTCGCGCAGTGCCACGATGGCGCCGATGAAGGACATCCACACGAACATCATGCGGGCCAGCTCCTCTGACACGGTGATGCCCGAGTTGAAGGCATAGCGCATGACGACGTTGCCGAACACCATGGCAACCATGCCGGTCATGCACAGGAACATCAGGAACTTCAGCAACGTGAAGTATCCGTCGACAAGCTTTTTCATCTGTCTCCTCGATTGCCTTTTGAGGCTTCTTGGCCATTCGAATGTTCGCGATTGCGGCGTCCCGTGGGACGTCTTTGGCGTGATTGAACTTTAGGGCTGATACAGCTTGATCGATAGGCTTCAATCGGGCTATTGTGCGCTGTGCGCACAAGTTATCCAGCAGGAAGCAAGGGACAGGGGATGAGCGGACCCAGGGACGGTGGTGGAGGCGGCGCGGGGAAACGGGTAGGCGTGTCGTTGCCTGCGGAGCCCGCAGCGGATGTGGCGGAAAGCGCTGCGGCACGCGCAGGCGACGACACGGACAGGAACTTCGTCACCGCATTGGCGAGGGGGCTCATGGTGATCCAGGCCTTCACCAATCAGGGGCGGGAAATGTCGATTTCGCAGATCAGCTACAAGACGGGCATCACCCGCGCGGCGGTCCGGCGGTATCTGCACACACTTGTCGAACTGGGTTTTGCACATTGCCATGCTGGCGTGCGCTACTCGCTCACGGCCAAGACGGTGTCGCTCGGGAACGCCTATCTCTCCGGGAAAACGCTGTCGGGACGTTCGCAACCGGTGCTCGACAAGCTCAGCGAGACGGTCGGCGAGGCATGCTCGATGGCCGTTCGCGACGGCACGGACATCGTCTATATCACCCGTGCGAAGTCCTCGCGGATCATGTCCTCGTCGCTCAATGTCGGCAGCCGTCTGCCAGCCTACGCAACATCGATCGGACTGGTTCTGCTCGCTTATCTCGATGAAGCCGAGCTGGCCGACTATCTTGCCGAGGTGAAATTCCTGCCCTTCACCCCTCATACCATCGTGACCGCCAGCGCGCTGCGGACAGAGCTGGCTGCAATTCGTGCAAACGGCTATGCGCTGGCCGATCAGATGATCGAGGTCGGCCTGCGGTCCATTGCCGTTCCCGTCTTCGACCAGGATGGCAATGTCGAGAGCGGCATCAATATCATCGCCAACAGTTCTCGGGTCAGTGCCGAGCAGATGAGAACGCGATTTCTGCCGCTATTGCTCGACGCGGCCCAGGTGCTGCGGAGCTGAGTCGCGATTGACCTGCGCGCGTCCAGGTCTCAGATGCCGAGCGCCGTGACGACGGCCTCGAGCTCCGCACGCAACCACGCATGGATGGGGTTGTGGCGGTGGCGCAGGTGCCAGATCATGTACATCGGCAGATACTGCGTCGCGAATGGCAGCGGCGTATGGGCAAGGCCGTGCATGCAGCCGCTGGCCAGCAGGCCAGGCACGGTTGCCAGGCGCGCACTGCCTCGAATGAAGGCGGGGATGCCGGCAAAACCGGGTACGTGGGCAACGAAGTTGCGCTGTATGCCGCGGGTGGCGAGTTCGTCGTCGAAATCCAGCGTACGGCGGGGAACGTAACGCACGGTGACGTGCTCGGCAGCCAGAAAATCCGCCAGCGTTGCTGGCGCCTGGCGTTGCCCCGGATCGTAAAAGACACGGTAGCGATCCTGGAACAGGCGCTTGTGAAGGATGTCGTCGGCTTCCGGCGGGCGGGGCGAAATCACCAGCTGACAGCGCTCCTCGCGGAGCATCGTCGCATCGGGAACATCCGAGGGGATGACGCCGAGGGTGACGCCGGGCGATTTCTCCCGCAGACGGGTCAGCAGGCGCGGTAGCAGCAGGTCGCGCTGGAAGTCGTTGGCGGCGATGACGAAGCAGGATTGGAGCGTACTGGCGTCGAAGTTCGCCGTGGTCGCGAAGCGGCGCATTTCCTCCAGCAGCACGCGCGCCTCGCTGGCCAGTGCCTCGGCCCGGCTGGTGGCGACGATGCCGCGGCCCGACTTCACCACCAGCGGGTCTCCGACGATGTTGCGCAACTTGCCCAGCAGGTGCGAGACGGCCGACTGGGTCACACCCAGACGTTCGGCCGCGCGCGTGATCGAGCCTTCCTCGACGACTGCGATCAGCAGCTGCAGCAGCTTGCCATCGAGTTGAAAATGATCGAAATTGCTCATGGGTTGTATGAATGTGGCGCTGTTTATTTGTTGAATGATGCCGGCAATACTGTGTGCTCCACAAGCCGATGTGCGAGGAGACCACAGATGACAGCAACAGCAGCGCGGCGCGAGATTCCCGGAACCCGGATCTTCGATGCCGAGATGGCGCAGAAGGGCTATGCCCTGAACAAGATGTGCTATTCGTTCAATAGTGCGGACAACCGCAGCGCATTCAGCCGTGACGAGGATGCCTACTGCCGGCAGTACGGGCTCAACGCCGAGCAGACCGAGGCGATCCGCACGCGCAACGTGCTGGGCCTTCTCGCGGCGGGCGGAAACGTCTATTACCTGGCCAAGTTCGCCGGGATTCTCGGGCTCGACGTGCAGGATCTGGGGGCGGCCCAGACCGGCATGACCAAGGAAGCATTCAAGGCCATGCTGGTGGCCGCAGGCAAGGTGGACTGAATCATGGCAAAGATCGTAGGCGGTATCTGTACTTCTCATGTCCCCGCAATCGGCCGCGCCATCGCCGGCAATCTGCAGGAAGATCCATACTGGAAGCCCTTTTTCGACGGCTTCCCGCCAGTGCGCAAGTGGCTGGATGAGGTCAAACCCGACGTGGCGGTGGTGATCTACAACGATCACGGCCTCAACTTCTTCCTCGACAAGATGCCGACCTTCGCCGTCGGCGCCGCCGAGCAGTACTTCAATGCCGACGAAGGCTGGGGAATTCCGACCTTGCCGCCTTACAGCGGCGATACGGGAATGTCGTGGCATGTGATCAACCAGCTGGTGGAGAAGGAGTTCGATCTCACGACCTGCCAGGAAATGCTGGTCGACCACGCCTTCTCGCTGCCGCTCAAGCTGCTGTGGCCGGATTCGCCGACCTGTCCGGTGCGCACCGTGCCGGTGTGCATCAACACCGTGCAATACCCGCTGCCCTCGGCCAAGCGCTGCTTCAAGCTGGGTAAGGCCCTGGGCGAGGCAATCGCCTCGTGGGATGACGATGTCCGTGTCGTCATCGTTGGCACCGGAGGGCTGTCGCACCAGCTCGACGGCGAGCGTGCAGGTTTCGTGAACCGCGACTTCGATCTCGCCTTCATGGAGAGCCTGATCAACGATCCGGAGTGGGCGACCCAGTATTCGAACGAGGAAATCGTCGAGAAGACCGGTACTCAGGGCGTCGAGTTGCTGATGTGGCTGGCAACGCGTGCAGCGCTCGGCGGCAGTGTCCGCAAGGTGCATTCCAACTACCACATTCCCATTTCGAACACCGCGGCAGGCTTGATCGTCATGGAGCCGAAAGGTTAAGTGCCGGAACGGTGTCCCGACGGATGCCGACGCTGAGTGATCGGAAGGGGCGGGGGCTGCGACAGGCGGGCCACCCGCCCTTTCCTATTGTGCGTAGTGCTTGGCACGCATGGATCGTCTGGTCGATAACCGCATGGTGTTCACAGGTATCGCGGATTGTTATATCTCCTAGTGGCTCGTTTGCCTTACTACTTGCTGCATAGGGTCGGATAATCCCCTTACTGAAGAACAATGTCGTCGAGAGGAGATCCCGGTATGAAGATGCGTAAAGTGTTCCTGGGCGTTGCAGCCCTTGCGTTGATGCCCACCCTGGCTGCTGCCGAAGAGGTGGTGCTGAAGGTGGCCCACTTCCTGCCGCCGGTCTCGCCGGCGCACACCAAGTTCATCCAGCCCTGGTGCGACAAGATCGAGGCCGAATCGAAGGGCAAGATGAAGTGCCAGATCTATCCTGCGATGCAGCTCGGCGGTACCCCGCCGCAACTGCTGAACCAGGTCCGTGACGGCGTGGCCGATATCGTATGGACGCTGCCGGGCTATACCCCGGGCCGTTTCCCGGTGTCGGAAGTGTTCGAACTGCCGTTCATGACGACCACCCACGAGGCGTCCTCGCGCGCATTCTGGGACTTCTCGCAGAAGTATGCGCAGAAGGAATTCGCCGGCACGCATCCGATCGCGGTGTGGGTGAATGGCCCCAACGTGCTGCATTTCCGCGACAAACAGGTCAAGACGCTGGACGATCTCAAGGGGGTCAAGGTCCGCGCGCCGTCGCGTCTGGGTAATTCGCTACTCGCCGCGCTGGGCGCGACGCCGGTCGGCATGCCGGTCCCGCAGATGGCCGAAAGCCTGTCCAAGGGGGTCATCGACGGCGCACTCATCCCGTGGGAAGTCGTGCCTGCGACCAAGACTCACGAGCTGACCAAGTTCCACGCTGAAGCGGGCAGCGGCAATGCGATGACGACCGCAACCATGATCTTCGTCATGAACAAGAAGAAATACGACGGCCTGCCGGCGGACCTGAAGAAGGTGATCGACGACAACAGCGGGCGTGAAACGTCGGCCTGGGTGTCCGCCCAGTTCAAGGATGCCGATGCTGGTGGTCGCGCCAAGACCGAGGCCAACGGCAACACCATCTACCAGATCGATGCCGCTGAAATGGCCAAGTGGCAGGCCGCAGCGCGTCCGGTGACGGAAGAGTGGATCAAGGACATTTCGGAGAAGGGCCTCAACGGCAAGCAGCTTTACGAAGACGCCGCCGCGCTGGTCAAGCAGTATTCGAAGTAAGCTTTGCGTCCGGAACGCCCCGCGTGCGTGATGCGCGGGGCGTTGTTTCATGTATTGAGGAGAACAGTATGGCTGAAGCCATCGATCAGGAGACGGCTGCACCCTCCGGGCCCATTGGCCGCGCGATAGAAGTGGCGTGTACGGTGTTCGCGGTGTTCGCGGGCATCATGTTCTGTGCCGAGGCGCTGATGTCGGTGGCGAGCGTGGTCGGGCGGGCGGCTTTCAAACTGCCGGTACCGGGCGACTATGAGCTGGTGCAGATGCTGTCGGCCATGGGCATCGCAATGTGTCTGCCCTACTGTCAGTTGAAGAAAGGGCATGTGTTCGTCGACTTCTTCACCCTGTGGGCACCGACTGGACTGAAGCGCGCACTCGACGCGCTGGCGGCCATCCTGCTGGCGGCTTCGTCCTTTTTGCTGACCTGGCGGATCTGGGAGGGCATGCTTGAGATGCGCGAATACGGCGAGACCTCGATGGTGATTTCGCTGCCGATCTGGTGGGGCTATGTGCCGGTGGCGCCTGCCTTCGCGCTGCTCGGGATCACTGCGCTGTACACCTTTGGTCAGGAACTGACGAACAGGAGCCCGCAATGAGTGGTTCAGAAATCGGGCTTCTGATGGGAGCCGTCATGATGGTGATGCTGGCGATGCGGGTGCAGATCGGCATTGCCATGTTCCTCACCGGCGCCGCCGGCTACGTGTGGGTATCCGGCCTCGACCCCTTGCTGGCTTATCTCAAGAACGCCCCCTACGGACGCTTTTCGCTCTACGACCTGTCGGTCGTCCCGCTGTTCCTGCTGATGGGGCAGTTCGCGACCCATGGTGGCCTGTCTCGCGCCCTGTTTCGTGCCGGCAATGCCTTCATCGGACACTGGAAAGGCGGCATGGCCATGGCCGGGGTCGCCTCGTGCGCCGGCTTCGGCGCCATCTGCGGCTCGTCTTTGGCGACGGCCGCGACGATGTCGCATGTGGTGTTGCCCGAACTGAAGCGCCATCAGTACAAGCCCGGTCTGGCTGCGGGTTCGCTTGCCGCCGGTGGCACGCTGGGCATCCTCATCCCGCCTTCGGTACCGCTGGTGATCTACGCCATTCTCGCCGAACAGAATATCGCCAAGCTGTTTCTCGCTGCCTTTGTGCCCGGCATTCTCGCGGCGGTAGGCTATATGGTGGTGATCAGTATCGTCACCCGGCTGGATCCCGAGGCCGGCGGCCCGGGTACGCCCAAGCACACCTGGGCCGAGCGCCTGCAGACGGTGATCGAGACCTGGCCGGTACTGCTGATTTTCACGGTGGTGATCGGCGGCATCTATGGCGGCCTGTTCACGCCGACCGAAGCGGCGTCGATCGGCGCACTGGCGACCGGGATCGCGGCGTGGAAGTCGGGCGGCCTCAAGGACAAGGGCTTGCTCGAGTGCATCTACGGTACGGCCAAGGGGACCGGCATGATGTTCCTGATCCTGCTCGGCGCCGACACGCTGAACTCCTTCATGGCGCTCAGCCAGCTGCCGGCGGAAGCTGCAGCGTGGGTGACGGAGATGGGCTTCGGGCCCTTTACCGTGCTGTTTGCGATCCTGGTGATCTACATGCTGCTCGGTTGCGTGATGGACAGCCTGTCGATGATCCTGCTGACGATCCCGATCTTCCTGCCCATCGTGCTCGGCATGGACTACTTCGGGCTCGGCCTGGAGGACAAGGCCATCTGGTTCGGCATGGTGGCGTTGGTGGTGATGGAGATTGGCCTGATCACGCCGCCGGTGGGGATGAATGTCTACATCATCAACGGCATCGCCAAGGACATCCCGATGGCGACGATCTTCCGCGGCGTGTTGCCTTTCCTCGCATCGGACATCATTCGCATCGTGCTGCTGGTCATGGTGCCGGGTATCTCGCTATTCGCATTGAGAGTGTTCGGCTGATCAAACTGGACGAGGTGTTCCGGCCGCGCGACGGCAGCCGGATGCATGCTGAAGGCCCGCCTGCCATCATCGGCGGGTGGGCCTTCGTGTTTGTACGCCGCCGGGGCAGGGGCGGCGCAATGCTCGGTGTGAGGTTAGAATGACGGCAATTTCATTTCCTCGCGTTTCCCACGCCGGCCACAGAAAGCTCATGAACCTGCGCCAGTTGGAGTATTTCGTCCGCGTTGCCGAACTCGGCAGCTTCAGCAAGGCGGCATTGGTGCTCGACATTGCGCAACCCGCGTTGTCCCGGCAGGTCCGCCTGCTCGAAACCGAACTGCACGTCACCTTGCTGACGCGCAATGGTCGGGGTGTGGCGTTGACCGAGATTGGCAAGAAGCTCTTCGATCAGGGCATCGGCATCCTGCAACTGGTCGACCGGGTGAGCGAAGAGCTCGGTGAGGCACGCAATGAACCCGTTGGCCAGGTGATCGTCGGCCTGCCGCCGAGCTACGGGCGCCTGCTCACGCTGCCGCTGGTCAAGGCCTTCCAGCAGCGCTTCCCGAAGGCGCGTCTCAGTATCGTCGAGGGGCTGTCTGCGCACCTGACCGAGTGGATCGCCACCGGGCGGGTCGATCTCGGGCTGTTGCACGCGCCTGCGTCGAACGTGGGTCTGGACATCACGCCCGTCTCAAAGGAGCGCTTGGGTCTGGTGACCAGGGCCGATGGCGACGATACCGAGTCCGCGCCAATCAGGCTTGCGGATATCGCGGGCTACCAGCTGATCGTACCAGAGCGCGCACATTTCCTGCGCCGCCTGCTGGAGACCCAGATTGCCCTTGGGGGCCTGCGGCTCGACGTCAGTCTCGAAGTGTCGAGCGTGCAGTCCATTCTCGAGCTCGTCGGTGCCGGCTATGGCGCGGCGGTGCTGACACGTTCGGCCTTGCGCGCGTCGGGTCGCCCGGCGGATTTTTCCTTCAGGCCGATTACCGACCCCGAACTTACCAGCTCCTTGTGCCTGGCCTATTCTTCCAACAAGCAGCAGACGCCGCTGGTCAAGCTGACGGTGGCGCTCCTGCAGGAATTGATGGCGGATTTCCGTCCCTGATCCTGGCGCGGCGGGCATATTGGATTCCGCCTTTGCGCAGCCGGGGCGGTGAGCTGCAGGACCGGACTCGCTGAAGTGCAATCCGGCATAACAAAATGCGATAGCTAGTAGTGTCCCGGCCATCTTGGTTGGATGCGCTGGAGTGGTCAGACTGCGCCCTATACGAAGGGGAGCCTCCATGTCTGAATTCTCGCAAACTGCCATTCCCTGCCTGTTCATGCGCGGCGGCACCTCGCGCGGACCGTTCTTCCTCGAATCGGATCTTCCCGCAGACATCGCCTCGCGAGACAAGGTGCTGCTGGCGGTGATGGGTTCGCCCGATCGCCGTCAGATCGACGGTCTGGGCGGGGCCAATCCGCTCACCAGCAAGGTCGGCATCGTGCGTCGCAGCGCTACGCCCGGCGTCGATGTGGATTTTCTGTTCGCACAGCTGCAGCCCGAGAAGGACACGGTCGATACCACGCCCAACTGCGGCAACATGCTCGCTGCGGTGGTGCCCTTCGCGCTCGAGCGCGGACTGCTGCAGGCCAGCGGCGAAACCTCCACCTTCCGCGTGCTGACACTGAACACCGACATGCAGTGCGACATCACCGTGGCCACGCCGGGTGGGGTAGTGCGCTACGACGGCGATGCCCGCATCGACGGCGTGCCAGGTACGTCGGCGCCCATCACCATCAATTTTCTCGATACCGCGGGATCGGTGTGTTCCAGCTTGCTGCCGACCGGCCATGTGCGTGACGTGATCGACGGCGTCGAGGTAACGTGTATCGACAACGGCATGCCCCTGGTGATGTTCCGTGCTGCCGATGTCGGTCGGACCGGTTACGAAAGTGTGGCCGACATGAACGCGGACACCGAGCTCAAGGCGCGCATCGAGCGCTTGCGCCTGGCCTGCGGCCACGCCATGGGCCTGGGTGACGTCAGCGCGAAGAACTACCCGAAGATGACGCTGGTTGCGCCGCCGGTCGCTGGCGGCAACATCTGCACCCGCAGTTTCATTCCCCACGTCTGCCACGACGCCATCGGTGTACTCGCTGCGGTGACGGTGGGGACGGCCTGTGTGCTCTCGGGCTCGGTGGCCGACGGTATTGCCATTCTGCCCGATGGATCGCCGAAGCGGATCTCGGTCGAGCATCCGACCGGCGAGTTTTCGGTCGAACTCGAACTCGATGCGCTCGACCCACAGAAAGTCACCCGTGCCGCCTTGCTTCGCACTGCACGCCTGATCATGCGCGGCGAGGTGATGGTACCCGCAAGCGTATGGCCCGGACACTGAACGACCCGCAACAAGAACAGCATTTTCAGGAGACAGGACAATGACAAATCCTTCTACAACCCGCACCCAGGTTGCCATCATCGGCGCCGGCCCGTCCGGCCTGTTGCTCGGGCAGCTGCTGCACAAGGCCGGCATCGACGCCATCATTCTCGAACGCCAGACCGGCGAATATGTGCTCGGCCGCATTCGTGCCGGCGTGCTCGAGCAGGTCTGTATCGACCTGATGGACGAAGCCGGTGTCGGCGAGCGCATGCATAAGGAAGGGCTGGTGCATGGCGGGTTCGAGATGCTCTATCACGGCAAGCGCCATCGCATCGACATGAACGCGCTCACCGGTGGCAAGAACGTCATGGTCTATGGCCAGACCGAAGTCACCCGCGACTTGATGGAAGCCCGTGAGGCCGCCGGCTTGCCGACGGTGTACGAGGCCCACAATGTGAGCATCCACGACTTCGACTCCACCAGACCGCGCGTCAAGTACGAGAAGGATGGCGTCGAGCACACCATCGAATGCGATTTCATCGCCGGTTGCGACGGCTTCCACGGCGTGTGCCGTGCCAGCGTGCCGCGCAACGCAATCACCGAGTACGAGAAGGTCTATCCCTTTGGCTGGCTCGGTCTGCTCTCCGATACGCCGCCGGTGTCGGACGAACTGATCTATGTGAACAGCCCGCGTGGCTTCGCACTGTGTTCGCAGCGCAGCAAGACACGCAGCCGCTACTACCTGCAGGTACCGCTGACCGACCGCATCGAGGAGTGGACCGACGAGGCCTTCTGGCAGGAGCTGCGCCTGCGTCTCGACGACGAAGGCCGCGAGAAGCTGGTCACTGGCCCCTCCATCGAGAAGAGCATTGCGCCGCTGCGCTCCTTCGTCACCGAGCCGCTGCGCTTCGGCCGACTCTTCCTGGCCGGCGACGCCGGCCATATCGTGCCGCCGACCGGTGCCAAGGGGCTGAACCTTGCCGCGACCGACGTCAAGTATCTGTCCAGCGCCATCATCGAGTTCTTCGATGAGAAGAGCGAGGCGGGCATCGACAGCTACTCGCAGCGCTGCCTGCGCCGCATCTGGAAGGCCGAGCGCTTCTCGTGGTGGTTCACCGCGCTGATGCACCGCTTCCCGGAAGACGGCCCCATCGTGTCCAAGTTCCAGGAAGCCGAGCTCGACTACCTGCTCAACTCGGAGGCGGGGTCGCGCTCGATCGCCGAGAACTATGTCGGCCTGCCGCTGAATTTCGGCGAGTGATGCTGCACGCCAGAACCCGCAAAACGAATATCAAGTATTGAGGATAGGACCTGCCATGATCATCGACATTCACGGCCATTACACGACCGCACCCAAGGCGCTGGAAGAATGGCGCAACCGCCAGATCGCCGGCATCAAGGACCCCGCATCGATGCCCAAGGTGTCCGAGCTGAAGATCAGTGACGACGAACTGCGCGAGACCATCGAGACCAACCAGCTCGCCAAGATGAAGGAGCGCGGCTCCGACCTGACCATCTTCTCCCCGCGCGCCAGCTTCATGGCCCACCACATCGGCGACTTCAACGTGTCCTCGACGTGGGCGGCGATCTGCAATGAGCTGTGCTATCGCGTCAGCCAGTTGTTTCCGGACAACTTCATCGGTGCTGCCATGCTGCCGCAGTCGCCCGGTGTCGACCCCGCGACCTGCATTCCGGAGATGGAGAGGTGCGTCAAGGAGTACGGGTTCGTCGGTATCAACCTCAACCCCGATCCGTCCGGTGGCCACTGGACCAGCCCGCCGCTGTCGGACCGCGCCTGGTACCCGATCTACGAAAAGATGGTGGAGCTGAACATCCCGGCCATGGTGCACGTCAGCACCAGCTGCAACAGCTGCTTCCACACCACCGGCGCGCACTACATCAACGCCGACACCACGGCCTTCATGCAGTGTCTGACCTCGGACCTGTTCAAGGACTTTCCCGAGCTGAAATTCGTGATCCCGCATGGCGGTGGCGCCGCACCCTATCACTGGGGCCGCTACCGTGGTCTGGCGCAGGAGCTCAAGAAGCCCTTGCTCAAGGATCACCTGCTGAACAACATCTTCTTCGACACCTGCGTGTATCACCAGCCGGGCATCGATCTGCTGACCAAGGTCATTCCGGTCGAAAACGTGCTGTTCGCCTCGGAAATGATCGGTGCCGTGCGCGGTATCGATCCTGAGACCGGCCACTATTTCGACGACACCAAGCGCTATATCGAAGGCGCGAACCTGACGGCCGATCAGCGCCACATGATCTACGAAGGCAATGCGCGTCGCGTCTATCCGCGCCTCGATGCCGCATTGAAGGCCAAGGGCCTGTAAGGAGAATCGACATGAGCCTGCCCATGAACCAGCTTGGTATCGTCAAGCGCAACATCGTCCGTGCCGACAAGGCCGCGGTGGAAAAACTCTCGCGCTTCGGCGTGGCCACCATCCATGAGGCGATGGGCCGCGTCGGCCTGATGAAGCCCACCATCCGCCCGGTCTATACCGGTGCCGCCACCTGCGGCACGGCCGTCACCGTGTTGCTGCAGCCGGGCGACAACTGGATGCTGCACGTCGCCGCCGAGCAGATCCAGCCGGGCGACGTGGTCGTTGCCGGCTGCACTGCCGACAGCACCGACGGCTTCTTCGGCGATCTGCTCGCCACCTCGTACAAATCGCGTGGCGCCAAGGGGCTGATCATTGACGGCGGCGTGCGCGATGTGAAGGATCTCACCGAGATGAATTTCCCGGTGTTCAGCCGTGCCATCCATGCCAAGGGCTGCACCCGCGCCACGCTCGGTTCGGTGAACATTCCGGTGGTGTGTGCCGGTGCCGTGGTCAATCCGGGTGATGTCGTCATCGCCGATGCCGACGGCGTGGTCGTCGTGCCCGCGGCGATCGCACAACAGGTGGCCGACGCCGCCGAAGCCCGCGAGAACAACGAGACGGCCAAGCGCGAGCGCTTCGCCGCCGGCGAACTCGGTCTCGACATGTATGCACTGCGCGAGCCCCTGGCCAAGGCCGGGCTCAAGTACATCGACTAAGGGGCGCGTAAATGGAATTTACCAAGACCCCCGGCTGGCTCGACTGGTATGCCGGCCCGGCCAAACCCCGATTCCAGGTGCCCGCAGGCGCAGTGGACGCCCACTGTCACGTGTTTGGCCCCGGCGCCGAGTTTCCCTACGCGCCCGAGCGCAAGTACACGCCGTGCGACGCCAGCAAGGCCCAGCTCTACGCCTTGCGCGACCACCTCGGCTTTGCCCGCAACGTGGTCGTGCAGGCCACCTGCCATGGTGCGGACAACCGCGCCATGGTCGACGCGCTGGTCAATTCGGGCGGCAAGGCGCGTGGCGTGGCCACCGTCCGTCGCACCATTACCGACCAGGAATTGCAGGATCTGCATGCGGCAGGCGTGCGCGGCGTACGTTTCAACTTCGTCAAGCGCCTGGTCGACTTCACCCCCAAGGACGAACTGCTGGAGATCGCCAATCGCATCGCCCCGCTGGGCTGGCACGTGGTGATCTACTTCGAGGCGGTTGACCTGCCCGAGCTGTGGGATTTCTTCACTGCGCTGCCGACGACGGTGGTGGTCGACCACATGGGGCGGCCGGACGTGAGCAAGCCGATCGACGGGCCCGAGTTCGAGCTCTTCGTCAAGTTCATGCGCGAGCATTCGAATGTGTGGTCCAAGGTGAGCTGCCCCGAGCGTTTGTCCGTCACCGGCCCGAAGGCCCTGAATGGCGAGCAGAATGCCTATCGCGACGTGGTGCCGTTCGCCAGGCGTATCGTGGAAGAGTTTCCCGATCGTGTGCTATGGGGCACCGACTGGCCGCATCCCAACCTGAAGGACCACATGCCCGACGATGGCCTGCTGGTGGACTTTATCCCCCACATTGCGGTGACGGCCGAGCTGCAGAAGAAGCTGCTGGTGGATAATCCGATGCGGCTCTACTGGCCGGAGGAGTGTTGATCATGGCGCTGGACAAACCGTACCAGGACATTCCCGGCACCATCATTTTCGATGCCGAACAATCGCGCAAGGGCTACTGGCTCAACCAGTTCTGCATGTCGCTGATGAAGGCCGAAAATCGCGCCCGCTTCAAGGCCGACGAGCGCGCCTATCTCGACGAGTGGGCGATGACCGAGGAGCAGAAGCAGGCCGTGCTGGCGCGCGACCTGAACTGGTGCATGCGCACCGGCGGCAACATCTACTTTCTTGCAAAGATCGGTGCCACCGACGGCCTGAGCTTCCAGCAGATGGCCGGCAGCATGACCGGCATGACCGAAGCCGAATACCGCGACATGATGATCAAGGGCGGGCGCTCGGCCGAAGGCAATCGCCACTTGGGCGAAGACGGCGACGCGCAACCGCAGCACCAGCCGCAAGGCGCCGCCGGCAAGAACAAGGGAGCCTGAGCATGGCCAAGATTTCCGCATCCGTTTACACCTCGCACGTGCCGGCCATCGGCGCGGCGATCGATCTCAAGAAGACCGGCGAGGAATACTGGCAGCCGCTGTTCAAGGGCTACGAATATTCCAAGCAGTGGATGAAGGACAACACGCCCGACGTGATCTTTCTCGTCTACAACGACCATGCCACGGCCTTCAGCCTGGACATGATTCCGACCTTTGCCATCGGTACCGCGGCCGAATTCACGCCGGCGGACGAGGGCTGGGGCCCGCGTCCCGTGCCCAAGGTGATCGGCCACCCTGAGCTTGCCTCGCACATTGCACAGAGCGTGATCCAGGACGATTTCGACCTCACCATCGTCAACAAGATGGACGTCGATCACGGCCTCACCGTGCCGCTGTCGCTGATGTGCGGCGAGCCACAGGCCTGGCCGTGCCCGGTCATCCCCTTCGCGGTCAACGTGGTCCAGTATCCGGTGCCGTCGGGCAAGCGTTGCTTCATGCTCGGACAGGCCATCCGCAAGGCGGTCGAATCCTTCGACCAGGACCTCAAGGTACAGATCTGGGGGACGGGCGGCATGAGCCACCAGCTGCAGGGGGCACGTGCCGGCCTGATCAACCGCGAATGGGACAATGCCTTCCTCGACCGTCTGATCGCAGACCCCGCCGACCTGGCGCAACTGCCGCACATCGACTATGTGCGCGAAGCCGGCTCGGAAGGCATCGAGCTGGTCATGTGGTTGATCGCGCGTGGCGCCATGAGCGACGTCAACGGCGGTCCGGCACCCACGCTCAAGCACCGCTTTTATCATGTGCCCGCATCCAATACCGCGGTGGGCCATCTGATTTTGGAGAACAACTGATGAGCAAGACGATCAAGGTCGCGCTGGCCGGCGCCGGCGCCTTCGGTATCAAGCATCTGGACGGCATCAGGAACATCGACGGCGTCGAAGTCGTCTCCCTGATTTCGCGTGACCTCGACAAGACCCGTGAGGTTGCGGCCAAGTACGGCATCGGCCACGTCACCACCGAACTCGCCGACAGTCTGGCGCTGCCGGAGGTCGACGCCGTCATCCTGTGCACGCCGACGCAGATGCACGCCGATCAGTCGATCCAGTGCCTGAAGGCCGGCAAGCATGTGCAGGTCGAGATCCCGCTCGCCGATACGCTGAAGGGCGCCGACGAAGTGGCGGCGCTGCAGAAGTCGACCGGCCTGGTCGCGATGGTCGGCCACACCCGTCGTTTCAACCCCAGTCACCAGTGGGTGCACAACAAGATCACCGCGGGCGAGTTCAACATCCAGCAGATGGATGTGCAGACCTACTTCTTCCGTCGCACCAACATGAATGCGCTGGGCCAGCCGCGCAGCTGGACCGACCACCTGCTGTGGCACCATGCCGCGCACACGGTCGACCTGTTCGCGTACCAGGCCGGCAGCCCGATCGTGCAGGCCAACGCCATCCAGGGGCCGATCCACCCGACCCTGGGGATCGCCATGGACATGAGCATCCAGCTCAAGGCCGCCAACGGTGCGATCTGCACCCTGTCGCTGTCGTTCAACAACGAAGGCCCGCTGGGCACCTTCTTCCGCTACATTGGCGACACCGGCACCTATATCGCCCGTTACGACGATCTGTTCAACGGCAAGGAAGAGCAGATCGATGTCAGCAAGGTGGCGGTGTCGATGAACGGTATCGAACTGCAGGACCGCGAGTTCTTCGCCGCCATCCGCGAAGGGCGCGAGCCCAACTCCAGCGTGGGCAAGGTGTTGCCCTGCTATCAGGTGCTGCATCAGCTCGAGCAGCAACTGAACGCTGCCTGAACCTGTCGCATCCGACGACAACCGGCTCCATCCTCACGGCTGGAGCCGTTTCCATTTTGAGGAGTCCTGCATGCAACAACGTTCTCTCGGTCCATTCCAGGTGGGGGCGATCGGCCTGGGCTGCATGAACCTGAGCCACGCCTACGGCGTCCCACCGTCGGCAGACGTCGCCGAATCCGTGCTGCTGCGCGCGCTCGATCTCGGCATTACCCATTTCGATACCGCGGCGCTGTATGGTTTCGGTGCCAACGAAACCCTGGTCGGCAAGGTGCTGTCCCGCCACCGTTCGCGCTTTACCCTGGCGAGCAAGTGCGGCATGACCGGCGTTGACGGCAAGCGCGTCATCGACGGTCGTCCGGATACGCTCAAGCGCACCTGCGAAGAGGCGCTCAAGCGGCTGCAGACTGACGTTATCGATCTCTATTACCTGCATCGCTGGGACAAGAAGGTGCCGATCGAGGACAGTGTCGGCGCGCTTGCCGAACTGGTGCGCGAGGGCAAGATCCGCAGCATCGGGCTGTCGGAAGTGTCTGCCGGTACGCTGCGCAAGGCGCACGCGGTGCATCCGGTCGCCGCGGTGCAGACCGAGTATTCGCTGTGGACGCGCAACGCCGAGATTGCCGTACTCGACGCCTGCCGTGACCTGGGTGTGAGTTTTGTCGCCTTCAGCCCGGTGGCGCGCGGTTTTCTCGCCGATGCGCTGAAAACCACCGCGGACGTCGAGGCATTCGATGCCAAGGACATCCGTCGAGCCATGCCGCGCTTCCAGGGCGATAGTTTCGCCGCCAATCTGCGTCTGCTCGACGGCTATCGCTCCCTGGCGGTGCGCGCCAACTGCACCCCCGCGCAACTCGCACTGGCCTGGCTGCTCGCCCGTGGTGATCACATCCTGCCGATCCCCGGCACCACCAGCACCGCCCATCTCGAAGAAAACGTCGCTGCCGCGGATGTCGTGCTCGGGACGGACATCCTTGCGGAACTCGATGCGCTGATCAACCGTCACACCGTGACCGGCCCCCGCTACCCGGCGAGTACCCAGCCGGAGATCGACACCGAGGAGTTTGATCACGCATGAACGATCCCGCAGCGCGTTCGGGCCGGCGCCGCGCAAGGCGGCTGGCTGCCGCGGTACTGCTGGCCTTCTTTCTGCCGCTGGGCGGTTCGGCCGCGCTGCATTACGTGGGGGATGTGCATGCGGCCGACTGGCGTACCGCCCGGCGTGACAGCAGCGGCCAGGCGCCCGACCCGGCGCTGACGCGGGAAGCGGTGATCCAGGTCTATGCGGCACGCGCAGTGCGGTGGCGCGGCATCTTCGGCGTGCATACCTGGATCGCAGCCAAAACGCGTGACGCCGATCACTACACGCGTTTCGAGGTCATGGGCTTTGGCGTGTCACAGGGACGCCAGGCTGTCCGCATTCATCAGGGCATCCCGGATGCCTACTGGTTCGGCAGCGAACCCACCTTGCTGCGCGACGTACGCGGCGGTGAGGAGGTCGATGCGCTGATCGCCCGCCTGAGCGAGGCGGCCGCACACTATCCGCATGCGAACGAGTACCGCATCTGGCCCGGCCCCAACAGCAACACCTTCACTGCCTACCTGGCGCGTGAAGTGCCCGAACTCCGCGTTGAACTGCCATCTACTGCGATCGGCAAGGACTACCTGCCGGAAGGCGCGTTACTCGGTGCGGCACCCAGCGGGTCGGGCGTCCAGGTTTCCGTGCTGGGCTTGCTCGGCGTCACGGTCGCGGCGGAGGAGGGGCTCGAACTGAGCCTGCTCGGCCTGAGCCTGGGTGTGGATGTGTGGCCGCCGGCGATCAAGCTGCCGGGCATCGGGCGTATCGGTGTGCCGGAACATTTGCCGGACAGCGAGTACTGGGGGGTACGCAGGGTGACACCTTGAATGCCTGTTCCGGTAGCACGCAAACAGACGCTAGTCGCTTTCGGGACAGGCGAAGACCGCGATTTTCCCGGTCCGTGTGACCTGTCCGCATCCTGGCTTCTATTCCACCGGTACGATCAGTACGACCCGGCGATTCTGGGCTCGTCCTTCAGCCGTGGCGTTGTCGGCAATCGGGTACTTGTTGCCGAGTCCGCGCCGGATCACGCGGTCATGACGGAAGCCGTGACTTTCAATCTCCCTGGCTACCGTCTCCGCACGGCGTTCGGACAAGGACTGGTTGTAACGGGCGTCGCCGGTACTGTCCGTGTGTCCTTCCACGCGCATTCTGTCGATGCCGACGGATTCGAGCATGGTAACGACGTTGCCAATCGTATCGCGGGCAGAAGGTGTCAAACGGTCGGTGTCGGAGTCGAAGAGGATGGCGCCGTCCATCTTCAGGCTCCAGTTACCGTCGGTGTCGGTAAATCCGATCTTGCGCATGACCGCGATCTGTTCGTCCGAGAACCCTCCGGGATTCGTGGCCGGCGTCTGGCACGCCACAAGCTGCGTGACGAGCAGAACGACCAATCCGGCTTGTCTGAAAAATCGGAAGAAACGGGACCTCATGCATGCTCCTCGGCAGGGTCGGAGGCAATGCCGTGGACACGATATTGCCCACGACCGCTCCGTTTGGCTTCGTACATGGCCTTGTCGGCAGCACGTAACAGTTGATCTGCGTCTTGTGCGTGATCGGGGTAGAGTGCAACGCCAATGCTGACACCGGGGTCGATCTGCGTATTCTCGTTGAGAACCATTGGCTCAACCATAGAGGCAAGAATCTTCTCCGCAATCCGCAGCGCATCGTCCAAGCAGCGAAGCGGTGACAGCAGGACGGCAAACTCGTCGCCACCCAGGCGTGCAACCAAGTCGCCTTCACGTAGTACGCGCCTGGTGCGCAGGCCGACTTCAACCAGCAGCGCATCGCCAGCGGCATGGCCAAAGCGGTCATTGATCGACTTGAAGCGGTCGTTGTCGAGGTACAGCACACCGATGAGGGTGCCCTGCTGCCGGGCGTCGACGATCGCCTGATCGATGCGTGCGGAAAAACCGGCACGGTTGGCGAGACCGGTCAAGCTGTCGTGCATCGCAAGGTGCGACAGGGACATGTTTGTCTGTTCGAGGTGCGACTGACGGACGAGGAGCGCTGCGTTCTTCGCCTGGATCTCGCCCAGAAGGGCATTGAAATCCTTGCCGAGCTGGTCGAATTCGACGATATCGAACTTCGGTAGACGGCGCTCGAAGTCCCGGTCCTGAAGTGCGGTGTGGGCAATCGACCCAAGTGCATCGAGCTGCGACACGATTCGTGCTGCCATTCTGCGTGCAAGGGCCCATGTCGACAGGCCGGCGATGCACAGGCACGCCAAGGTGGCCAGGAGCGCCTTGAGGAAAAATCCTGCGAATACGCCTCCGCCGCCGCGCAACTCGACTCGCCCCAGCTGTTGTTGCGCGCGGATGAGATCGGTCCCGGTCTGGTCGGGAAACAGGAGGCCACCGAGATGGATGCCGACGCGTTCGAGTAATGAATCCGCAGGACGTTCAACACGCGCGATCAGCTTGCCGGATGCATCGAAAAGGGATGCCTGCCAGAGGTTCTCGCGGGTCGCGATCTGCGTGAGGATCTCCGTCGCCGTCTCGTCGTCGCCGAACATGACGGCCGCTTCGCTGGAGTAGGCGATCGTGCGTGCAACCAGGTTCAGATTATCGGTGACCTGCGTCCGAAGCACCACGAAGGTGATCAGTGCCAGCGACAGCCCCAGCAGCATTAGTCCGAGCGCCGAAGAGGCGAGATAGGCCCGACGTAGCGCCGAAAAGAGCGTAGTAGTCGGATTCTTCATGATCCGATGGGACGAAGTCGTTTGGACAGTCGCAGAACTTGCGGGTTGATGCGCAACTCGCTGCGGGAAATGGCGTTGAGATTGGCAGAGAATCGCGTGCTACCTGACTGGTCTTCGAAGCAGAACATGCCGCCGGCCGAACAGAACTCGCTACCCTCCCCGATGCTCAGGACCGGCGCGGTGACAATCTGCTGCAGAAGGGCGCTAGTCTCGTCGGGGGGCAGATTGCCTACGTAGACGATGTCGCAACGCTGCACGGCTGCTTCGCCGGGTGCGAGATCCTTCACCACATAAGAGCGCCCGGTCTCGAGCCAGCTGGCCGATTGTCGAATCGACACTGCAGCAGTGGTGGATCCGACGATGCAGAGACGGACCGGATTGGGATCTGACGGCCAACGGGTGTAACTCAGGATTCCCCACACTGCCTCGCCCCGACTGACCTGATTGCCGGCCACGATGTCGTTCCCGGCACGACTCGCCGAGACGCCGGCGGCCAGCGAGGCAAGCGCGCAGAGCAGTGCCGTACGGCGACGCAGCGTTGGTAATCGAAGGAACATGAATCGACCAGTCGGCAAGCAAGTTGGAGCACGATGAAACGGTCGCGAACGCGAAACCGCTCGGCGTATCCGAAGAGGTCGGCATTTTACCCCAATGTGCTGGCGGTCGGCACGACTTGCATATTCCGCTGGCCTGCGGTTGAAGGCAGCAGGCGCGGACTCGACGGGCAAGACCCGGTCAATTCCGATGCCGGGCGATCGGTCGGAGAATGGCTTTGTGGTCGGAAAATGATATGCAGGGGCCGGATGGGGCCGGAACGCGCGCCTGCATTTCCGTCTACATGCTAAGACGGGAATGCGGGGTGTGCAGGCGCGCGCCTTGCCAGGCGCCACACCTGATTCGCGCGTTCAGTCGAGCAAAGACGCGAGCTTGAATGCCGTGTCCGCGGCTTGCGCTGGCGTAGGCCCAACACCGCGTTCGAGCAGTTTGCGCCCCGCCATGTGATCCTGGGGCTGGTTGATCGAGTCGATGGCAATCAGCGTGCCGGCGCGGAAATAGCACACCGAGAACTGGCGTGTGCATGCATCGCCGCGGGTGACCACGGTGTCGTAGCCGGCGGAAAGGCCCACCATCTGCAGCTTGACGTCGTACTGGTCGGACCAGAACCACGGTGCGGCGGTGAAGGGACGATCCTTGCCCATCAGGGCGGCGGCGGCGGATTTGCCCTGTTCCACCGCGTTCTGCACCGACTCCAGGCGTAGTAGGCTGCCATCGCTCAGGCGCCGGGCGGTGCAGTCGCCGCTGGCGACGATGTGCGGGTCGGCGGTACGCGAGCAGGCGTCGACGATGATGCCGCGCTCGCAGGGAAGACCGGCGGCGTCTGCAAGTTCGGCGTTGGGCAGGATGCCGATGCCGACGACGAGGATGTCTGCGGCGAATTCCCTTCCGTCGGCGGTGCGCACGGCGCGGACCTTGCCCGCGTCGCCCACCAGTTCGACGACCTGGGCGCCGAGCTCGATGCCGACGCCATGATCGCGATGCAGCTGTGCATAGAAGTCGGAGACGGGCGGTGCGACGACCCTCGCCATCAGGCGCTCGGCCGCTTCCAGCACGGTGACCTGTCTACCCTGCTTGGCGGCCACGGCGGCGAACTCGAGGCCGATGAAACCGCCGCCGATCACCACGACGCGTCTGGCGTCTGCCAATGCCGAAGCAATACGGCGTGTGTCGTCCAGCGTGCGCAGCGCGAAAATGCCGCCCAGCGCATCTGCGCCGGGAAGCGGAAGCGGGCGGGCGCGCGAGCCAGTGGCCAGTGCCAGGCCGGCATAGGACAGGCTGCGGCCGTCCGACAGGCTCACGACGCGTTGCACGCGGTCGATGGCAAGGACCTCGACCCCACTGACCAATTCGATCTGCTTCTTGGCGAGGGCTTCGGGCGCGCGAATGGTGAGCTGCGCCTCGCTGGCTTCGCCGGCGAGATAGGCTTTCGACAGCGGCGGACGGTGGTAGGGCGCGCAGGGCTCGTTGCCGATCATCACGATGCGGCCGGTGTGGCCTTCGCTGCGCAGCGATTCGGCCACCTGCAGGCCGGACTGGCCTGCGCCGACGATGATCATCGTGCCCGCCGAGTCGGCGGCTGCCTGGGGCGCGTTCATGTCAGCTCTGGGCGTCGGGCATGCGCACGATGAGGCCGTCCAGATCGGCCGTGGCCTTGATCTGGCAGCTCAGGCGGCTGGTGGGGCGGCGCTCGGCAACCACGTTTTCGAGCATTGCGAGCTCGTTCTCGGCGGCGGCCGGGATGCGGTCGGCCCAGGCCTCATCGACGTAGCAGTGGCAGGTGGCGCAGGCGCAGGAGCCACCGCATTCGGCTTCGATGCCTTCGACGCCGTTCGACATGGCGGCCTGCATCAGGCTCCAGCCTTCGGTGACGTCGATCTGTTGCTCGGAGCCGTTGGGCTCGATATAGGTAACCATGACCATGATGCTTCTCCTTTGGGGGATCTGTCTGTGCCGCGCGACGACGTCGAGGTCGCCGCGCGGTAAATCGTAATATCCGTAATACTCAGATGCGTGCCAGGTCCAGGCGCAGCGGGCTGCGGAAGGTCGAGGACGGCATCCACGGCAGGTGCTCCTGCACGCGCTGATAGTCGGGCACGACCTGATGGAAAGCCTCCATCGCCGCCTTGACTGAGATGCGTGCGATGGTGGTACCCAGGCAGGCATGCACCGCACCACCGAAACCGAGGTGACCCTTGGGTTTGCGGCTAATGTCGTAGACATCGGGATTGGGGAATTGACGCTCGTCGCGGTTTCCCGATCCGTAGGCAAGACAGACGAAATCGCCTTCGCGCATGGTCTGACCATGCAGGGTGTGGTCACGGGTCAGGCAGCGGCGGAAACGCTGCGCCGAGGTATTGAAGCGCAGCGACTCTTCAACCGCGTCGACCAGTAGCGCCGGATTGGCGACGCACTGACGGCGGGCGTCGGCGTGATCGGCCATGTTGAGCGCAAACATGCCCATGAAACCGCCAAGCGATTCGATGCCGGCCATGATCAGCGTGGTGACCGTGAGCAGCACTTCGCGCTCGTCCAGCCGGTCGCCGTCGATCTCGGCCATCGAAAAGTGCGAGATAAGATCGTCCTGGGGCTTCTGGCGGCGTTCCGCGATCACCTTGCTCGCATACTCCTGCATCCAGTTGTAGGCGGCGATGTGCTCGGGGCCTTTCTGCCGCGTCGCCGCATCGGACTGCACCATGGTGACCGCCTTCTCGCGCACCTGGGCTTCGTCGCCCAGCGGCAGGCCGAGGGCGGCGAATAGCACGCGCACGGTGAACTTCGACGAGAAGTCCTCGATGAAGTCGAACTGCTTCATGTCGGCCAGCGGCGCGGCCGTTTCGTGGGCGATCTGCTTGATCGGCTCGACCAGACTCTCGAGGTTGCGCTTCATGAACGCATGTTGCACCAGGCCGCGCAGGCGATCGTGGCGCGGGGGATCGGTGGTGCCGAGGGTGGCGCCGGCACGGTTCGGCAGCTCGGTCATCAGGTTGCCCTTGGCCGACGAGAAGGTCTGCCAGTCGTTCAGGGCGGTGACGATGTCGGCGTAGCGCGACAGCACCCACATGTTGGCTTCCTTGCTCCAGAAGCAGGGATGTTCGTCGCGCAGTGTCTTGTAATAAGGAAACGGATCCGCGTCTACCGCGGGCGAGTAGGGATCGAAACTGAACATCGGTTGTCTCCGGCCGTTCTAGGTTTGTATTGCGTCGAATCAGCGTGTTGCAGTGATGGCGCAGTTGCACTATAGGTCAGCATGGTTATTCGAGTCAGTGCAATAATCTGGCCTGTGCTTGTACTTTTCGATCAAATTGCTTTGCCTCATTCAGGGTGCGCCGCAACATGCAGAGGAGTCCGTCCCCCATCCCCGCCCGGTCTGGCGCGCTTGCCCGCGGGCAGGCCATTCCTGCGTTCTCGTTATATGGCGAGATCGGGATACCCACGCTCGAGATGCTGCATATCGAGGAAATCGAATCGCGCAGCAGCCTGTACCAGTGGGAGATCGATCCCCATCTTCACAGCGGGCTCTATCAGGTGGTCTGGGTCGGGCAGGGCAGCGCGCTGGTGACGCTGGACGAATGGCGCGAGGAGGCGCTCGGGCCGGCGGCGGTGGTGATACCGCCTGGCGTGGTGCACGGTTTCCAGTTCGCGCCAGGCACGCAAGGGGTGGTGCTGACCGTCAATGCGCGATTCCTGGTCGAGGGCGAGTTGCAGACGGCGGGGGAATCCTTGCGCGAACTGTTTGCCGGGCCACGCCTGGTCCATTTCGACCGTGACGATGCGACGGTGCTGCGCCTCGAAGGCTTGCTGCGCCAGCTCGGAGACGAGTTCGCCAGCCACGATGCCGGTGATGCGCCGGTGGTGCGCTGGCTGGCGCAGGCGGCGGTGTGGCGGCTGGCACAGGCATGCGCGCGCGATGTGATGGCAGGTTCGGGCAAGCGCGCGCGCCATCACCAGGCCCTGTTTACCCGCTTCGTGCTCCTGGTGGAGGAGCACTTTCTCAAGCACTGGCCGGTGTCACGCTATGCAGCTCAACTGGGGCTGAGCACGCCCAGCCTGAACCGGCTGGTGCAGGCGGCGAGCGGGCGTTCGGCGCTGGAACTGATCCATGATCGGGTCAGCCGCGAGGCCTGTCGCAGACTGGTGTACATCGCGGCACCGGTCGCGGTGATCGCCGCCGAGCTGGGTTTTGAAGACCCCGCCTACTTCTGCCGATTCTTCAAGCGCCGCCTTGGGGTGAGCCCCTCGGCCTATCGCGAACAGCACGGGGGATGATCCCCCGCGCCAGCGCGCCAGATTCAGCCCGGGAAGGAAAATCGAAGGATCGCCAGCACGACGCCTGCCAGACACGCAAGAGGGGAGAACAGCCAGCGCCATACGATGAGCCGCGGGCGAAAGCCGACGCCAGCGACGAAGCCGGCGCTCATGGCCCAGAACAGCGCCATCGCGGCCCAGTGGTCGGCACCGCCATCGGGCGAGGCGAGTACGCCGGGCCCGATGGTGATGCCAAGCATGATGGCGATGGCCGCGAACAGCGGCAGCACGCGGATGCGGCCGCCTTGCTCGGTGGCTTCAACGGGGCGGTTGGTCATCATCGGTGCCTGCCGGGTTGGATCCGGCTGTACGGGCCGCTTCGCGAGCCGCTTCATTCTCGCCCCACATCGCGTTCAGGATCGCCAGCAGAACGGCAAAGCCGATACCCAGTACCCAGGTGAAATACCACATCGTGTGCTCCTTTCTCTGTTGGCTCAGTAGGCCGAGTGTTCGTTTTCGCGGATGTAGGCCGTCGTGACCTTGCCCGACATCACCTTGTAGGCCCAGCTCGTGTAGATGATGATCAGGGGCATGAAGAGGATCGTGGCCCAGAACATGATGCCCAGCGTGCGATGGCTGGAGACGCTGTCCCATACGGTCAGGCTGGCCGCCGGCATCGTCGAGGACGGCATCAGGAAGGGGAACATCGACACCCCGGCGGTGCCGATCACGCCGACGATGGCGAGCGACGATGCGACGAAGGCGATCAGCGTGCGACCGCGTGCCACCATCAGCATTGCCATGGCCGCCCCCAGATAGGCCATCGCCGGCACGATCAGCGTCAGCGGCATTGTGCGGTAGTTGGCGAACCATGCGCCGCTTTGCTGCACGACGGTTTTCGCCAGCGGGTCGGGCTGGGCGGCCGCATCGACGACCGAGGTGATGGCATAGCCGAAATTGCCCTGAGACAGCCACACCCCGGCGGCGGTGAAGCCCGCCAGCATCAGCGCGCCGAAAATCAGCGCCGCTGCACGGGCACGGCGATGGATGTCGCCCTCGGTGCGGTGGGCCAGATATACCGCACCGTGAAAGGTGATCATCGCCGTACTGACCACCCCGGCCAGCAGCGCGAACGGGTTCAGCAGTGCCCAGAACGACCCGGTGTAGGAGGACACCAGATTGTTGTCGAAGTGAAAGGGCACCCCCTGCAACAGGTTGCCGAAGGCAACGCCGAAGATCAGCGGTGGCACTGCACCGCCCACGAACAGGCCCCAGTCCCACGTGCTCCGCCACGTGGCGTTGTGGATCTTGCTGCGGTAGTCGAATCCCACCGGCCTGAAGAACAGCGCCCACAGTACCGCCAGCATGGCCCAGTAAAAGCCGGAGAAGGCCGTGGCATACACCAGCGGCCAGGCGGCGAAGATGGCACCGCCGCCGGTGATGAACCACACCTGGTTGCCATCCCAGTGGGGCCCCACGGTGTTGATCACGACACGGCGCTCTTCATCGTTCTTGCCGACGAAGGGCAGCAGCGTGCCGACGCCCATGTCGTGGCCGTCCATGATGGCGAAGCCCACGAGCAGCACCCCCACGAGCAGCCACCAGATGAATTTCAGGGTCGGGTAGTCGAAAATCATGATGTTGGCTCCTGATCAGGCGTGCGCGCCGGCGTGACGGGTTTCGTTGAGGTAGCGACCGGTGCCGAGACTGCCCGGTCCCTGGCGTGCGAAGCGAACCATCAGGTACATCTCGACCACCAGCAGCAGGGTGTAGAAACCGACGAAACCGGCGAGTGAGCCGTAGAGGCTCTCCACCGTGAGTGTCGATACCGACAGGTGCGTCGGCAGTACGCCATAAATGGTCCATGGCTGGCGACCGTACTCGGCGACAAACCAGCCCATCTCGCACGCCAGCCACGGCACCGGCAGGAACCATAGCGCCCACTTCAGCAGCCAACCGCGGGTAGCGAAGTCGCCCTTGATCGAATACCACAGCGCGAGACCGAACAGCGCCAGCATGGCGAAGCCCATCGCCACCATGATGCGGAAGGTCCAGAACAGCGGGGTCACGCGGGGCAGGGTGTCGCGGGCGGCGCGGTCGATGATCTCCGGGGTGACGTCGTCCATCGACACGACATACTTCTTGAGTAGCAGACCGAAGCCGAGATCGGCTTTCACTTTGTCGAAGGCCGTGCGGGTGGCTTCGTCGGCCGAGCCCTGACGCAGCTTTTCGAGCAGTCTCACCGCTTCGATGCCGGTGACCACGCGCTCGCGGTTCCTGACCAGAATCTCGTTCAGACCGGGGAGTTGCTTGTCGAACGAACGCGTGCCGATGATGCCCATCATCCACGGAATCTGCACCGCGAAGTCGTTCTTCATCTCCGCCTGATTGGGGATGGCAACAAGGTTGAAGCCGGCGGGCGCGGGTTCGGTTTCCCACATGGACTCGATGGCTGCGAGTTTGGTCTGCTGGGCTTCGCCGAGCGCATAACCGGACTCGTCGCCGAGCACGATCACCGAACATACCGACGCGAAACCGAAGGCAGCCGCGATGCGGAAGCTGCGCTTGGCGAACTCGATGTCGCGCCCGCGCAGCAGATACCAGGCCGAAATCGACAACACGAACATCGCGCCGGTGACATAGCCGGCCGATACGGTATGAACGAACTTGTCCTGCGCGACCGGGTTGAACAGCACCGACCAGAAGTCGGTGAGTTCCATGCGCATGGTTTCGTAGCTGAATTCCGCGCCTACCGGGTTCTGCATCCAGCCGTTGGCGATCAGGATCCACAGCGCCGACAGGTTGGTACCCACCGCCATCAGGATCGTCACCAGCAGATGCTGGCGGCGCGAAAGGCGGTCCCAGCCGAAGAAGAACAAGCCGATCATGGTCGATTCGAGGAAGAAGGCCATCAGCCCCTCGATCGCCAGCGGGGCACCGAAGATGTCGCCCACATAGTGCGAGTAGTAGGCCCAGTTGGTCCCGAACTGGAACTCGAGGGTGATTCCGGTGGTGACGCCGAGCGCGAAATTGATGCCGAACAGCTTGCCCCAGAACTGGGTCATGTCACGGTAGATGGTCTTGCCTGTCATCACATAGACGCTTTCCATGATGACCAGCAACCAGACCATGCCCAGCGTGAGCGGCACAAACAGGAAGTGGTACATCGCTGTCGCGGCGAACTGCAGCCGCGACAGATCCACGAGTTGTTCACTGACCATCGTGTTCTCCATCAGTCGGGGTTTGTTGTTTTGCAGATGCGGGGGCTACGAACCTGTTTGCGACCCTCTCCGGCGCGACGGCTACGCTGTCGTCGCGAACGAACAGCCACCAAAGCGCCGTGATCAGGACCAGCTTGATGACGACGATGATGACGAGTTCGCGAACGAGTTTGCGGTTTGAAATGTTTGGGGATGGCATGGAGGTGTCCAGGTTCGTCAGCATCCTATCAAGATCTGTACCAATCCATAAAGCATTAAAAAGTTGATAAAAATCAACTTAATATTGAAGTTATGAAGTACTTCTCTTGATCCGTTTGTGTCACTGTGGCAGAGTTGTGCCACTCAAAATGACAGGAGTGGCAGTCAATGTCCCCGGATCCGCGCCCCTTGCCCGAGCTTGTCTCCTTCATCGAGACCCTGCCCGAACCACACATCCTGTGCGATCGCGAATACCGCATCATTGCCGCCAATGCGGCCTACCGTACGTCGTGCGCGGACGGGCGCAGCGTGGTGGGCCGCACCTGCTTCGATGTCTCGCATCACTACAGCGTTCCCTGTGATCGGGCCGGCGAGTCCTGTCCTTTGTCGCGCAGTGTGCAGTCCGGGCAGCGCGAGCGCGTGCTGCACCTGCATCACACGCCCCGCGGCGAGGAGTACGTCAATATCGAGCTTTCGCCGGTGCGCGACGGTGGTGGCGAGATCGCCTGGTTCATCGAAAAAATGGAGCCGATGCCGGTGGCGCGCGGGGTGTCCGACAATCACGGACTCATCGGGCGTGCACCGGCCTTTCAGCGCATGCTCGAACTCGTCATGCGGGTCGCGCCCTCGGAAGCGAGTGTGCTGCTGCAAGGCGAATCCGGCACCGGCAAGGAACTGGTGGCCAGCGCGGTGCACCAGGCCAGCCGACGCGCCGATCGGCCTTTCGTGGTCGTGGATTGCTCGGGGCTGCCCGATACCCTGTTCGAGAGTGAAGTCTTTGGCCATGAGCGCGGCGCCTTCACCGGCGCGGTCGCACGCAAGCCTGGGCTCGTCGAGGCCGCCAGCGGCGGCACGCTATTTCTCGACGAAGTCGGCGACATTCCGTTGAGCATGCAGGTCAAGCTGCTGCGTCTGCTCGAGACCGGCACCTATCGGCGGGTCGGCTCGACCGAACTGCGCCGCGCCGATATCCGCCTGGTGTCGGCCACCCATCGGCCCTTGCAGGAGATGATCCGCGAGGGCACCTTCCGTCAGGATCTTTACTTCCGCCTCAACACGTTTCCGATCGTCGTGCCGCCGCTGCGCCAGCGTCTGGAAGACCTGCCCTTGCTCGTCAGCTCGCTGCTCGACCGCGTGGCGCCCCGGCGCGCGCTCAAGCTCTCCGACGAGGCGATGCACGTACTGCTTGCCTATGACTTCCCCGGTAACGTGCGGGAGCTGCGCAACGTGCTCGAGCGGGCCAGCCTGATGTGCGACGGCGAGCTCATTGCGCCGGAACACCTGGCAGACGAGGTCAGGCTGCGCGCGCTCGACAGCCCGGGGGAAGGTCGTCCCGACCGGACGGCAACGGGCGGTGACGGTGGCACGGAATTGATGGATCTGGGTGCAATCGGGCAGCGGGTATTGCGCCAGGCCGTCGTGTCGCACCGAGGCAGCCGGCGCGAACTGGCGGCGCGACTCGGCATGAGCGAGCGAACGCTTTACCGCCGGCTGAAGGCGCTCGGCCTGGACAAGCTACGCGACTGACTGCTGCCATCGGACACTGTCATGGCGTCGGGCTGATTGCCATATTGGCAGTTGTGGCAGTGCCCATGCGTTGCCAATCGCCCTGTTTTCGCGGGGTCGGCTTCTTCGCACCGCTGGCACGCCGTTTGCTGTTGGAGGGACGAAGCGAGGTTGTGCTGCGAAGGCTGCCCGGTCGTCACCTCCGACCCCCAACCCCTTGGGGCAGCCAACCGCCCGATGAGCGCCCGGTACGGGGTTCCATCCAGCCTCGCTTTGTTTTTTCTTCCCGATTTCCGGGTGCCGATGACGATGAGCACACGAGGATGCACGCATGTCCGATTGCCTTGATGAGCGTCGAAAACTTCTGATTGCGACCACTGGCGTCGGTGCTGTCGCCCTGGCTGCTGCGGCCGTTCCCTTTGTCGCCAGCCTCACCCCCTCGCAGCGCGCACGCGCGGCCGGCGCGCCGGTCGAGGCCGATGTCAGCCGGCTGGCCGCGGGCGAGATGATGACGGTGGAGTGGCGTGGCAAACCTGTGTGGATTCTGCGCCGCACGCCGGACATGCTGGCCGGGCTTGAAGCGCACGAAGCAACGCTGGCTGACCCCGCGTCTGATGAGAATCAGCAGCCCGCGTACGCGACCAATCGCCATCGTTCCATCAATCCCGAGTATCTGGTGGTGGTCGGCATCTGCACCCATCTGGGCTGCTCCCCTTCCGAGAAGTTCGTCGCGGGGCCGGACAGTGGCGTCCGCGCCGACTGGCCGGGGGGTTTCCTGTGCCCGTGCCACGGGTCGACCTTCGACCTTGCGGGGCGCGTTTTCCTGAGTCAGCCGGCACCGACCAATCTCGAAGTGCCGCCCTACATGTGGCTGTCGGATACGGTGCTTCGTATTGGCGAAGACGGGTCGGGGCTTGCCTGAACATCCCGGCTCCGCGTGGCCGTACAGGGACGACACCTCCGGTGCCGCCCGCTGTGCCGAGATACCGAAGCCTCGTCGTCGAGGCCACACTCACCAGGAGGACCCATCATGAGAGTTGCAGTCACAAGCCAGAACTTCAGAACCGTCACCGCGCACGCAGGCAAGGCGCGGCGCTTTCTGATCTACGACGTCAGCAATCCGTGTTCGCCGCGCGAAGTCGAGCGGCTGGACCTGCCGATGGAGATGTCATTCCATGAATTTCGCGGCGTGCAGCACCCGATCGACGGTGTGGATGCGATCGTGACCGGCGGTGCGGGCGAAGGGTTCGTGGCCCGCATGGGACAACGTGGTATCGAGGTTGTCATGTGTGGCGAAGATGACCCCCTGCAGGCGGTGAAGGATTACCTGGGCGGCACGGTCAAACCTGTGCCCCCCGGCGACCACGACGATCACCATCATCGAGGCGATCATCAGCACTGACCGGGCTTGACATGGGGTGTGACGGCGGGCGGAGGCTAGCCGCAAGGGGACTGAATGGGAACTCGGCCAGAAAATTGTGGGTTGAACGTTGAGCAGGTGCGTCGCGGCGAGCATGTGACCTTCATGCCGATCGAAGGTCATGTCACCGGGCTGATCGGCTACATGCTGGGCGACCCCGCCGCCCGGCTTGCCGTTGTCATCGACCCGCCGCTAGGCGGGACCGAGCTGATTCTTGCGCTGCTGGCCGAGGGGGCCCAGCGTCTGAGCATGGTCGTTCGCACGCACGTGCATGCGAACGACCGCGAGGGCGACAGTTGCGCCGGCCTGTGCGAGCGCACGGGCGCGACGCTGGTGGTGGGGCATACGCCGCATTCGCACGCACCGACCGGTGTGTGTGCCGTCCACCATGGCGACATGCTCACCTTCGGCGGCGAGACCCTGAGCGTCCTGGCCACGCCGGGACACACGATGGACAGTGTCAGCTATCTGTGGCGAGACCGTCTGATGTGTGGCGACATGCTCGAGTTCGGCGGCGGGAGTGGCGAGGATGACCAGTCCAGTCCGGCGCTGCAGTACGACAGTCTGACCCGGCGCCTGTTCTCCCTGCCCGAGCAGACCCTGATCTTTCCGGCGCATCCGATGAAGGGGCGCAGGGTGGCGTTGCTCTCCGAGCTGAAAGGCCGATTGACACCCATGCTCGGCGCCGGGCGGGATGCCTTCATCGCCAGCATGGCGCTTCGCCGGACTGCAGTGGGCTGAATCCCGGACGGGCATCTGGCGCGCATCGATCGCGCGCCTGAGGGGCGGATGTGCGCCGGACCGCAGTCTTGCGGCGGTGGGCGGAAAAGTCTGCCCTATGCCACTTTCTGCGTCAGGTCGGCGAACACCGAAATCATTTCCGCGAGCACCGAAAAGTCGTGCGCTTCCACCAGCCGCTGCTGCGCCCGTTCCACGGCCGCAGCGTGTTCGGCGTTCGGCCGGTGTTGCAGCAGCGCGCGGTAGGCGGCGATCTCTTCGCCCAGATACCAGAATTCGTCATTGGTTTCCTTGAGCTTCTTGCCCTCGTCACGCAGCAACTGGGCGCAGCGGATGTTCAGCAGGCGGCGATGGATCGTCAGCGCCTGGGCCGGCAGTTCGCCGGGCAGGGCGAGCA
Organism: Azoarcus sp. L1K30; assembly: GCF_018122735.1. Classification (GTDB taxonomy): domain Bacteria; phylum Pseudomonadota; class Gammaproteobacteria; order Burkholderiales; family Rhodocyclaceae; genus Parazoarcus. Next base: position 308,735 of record NZ_JAGRRD010000001.1, read on the forward strand.
CCTGCACCCCGAGATCGCGACACCAGTTGCCAATGGCGGCGGGCAGGCTGCTTGCCATGTCGACGATGTCGAAGGGCTCGCGCAAGGTGCCGATGATGTCGGCGCGCAGATTGCGAAAGCCGACGTCCGCCAGCAGCAGGGTCGGCTTGTCCAGCGCCCGCATGAAGCCGTACTCCAGCGCCACGTTGGGGTTGAATTCGTCCTTCACCCGATCTTCCAGCACCGCCAGGCCATACTTGCAGCACAGCATGTACACACAGACGTTGGTCCACACCTGGCGGTCGCGCGGATACATGCGGTCGTCGGCGCGCAGACCCACGAGGCCCTGACGGCAAAGGGCGCGGCGCAATTCCTCGTCGAGCTGCGCGAGCAGCCGGTTGCCCGCGTCGAAGCGGGTCATGATGAACACGTTGCGACTGTAATCCGGGTGGTCTTGGAAAAAGCGCTCGCAATCGGGCGCCAGATGCGAATAGCCGGGCGGTAGTTGGAAATCGTCGATCACGCAGTGTGCTCCTCGGTATCAAGGCGCTGGTCGGTGAGGGCCCGGAAGCGCGCCTGGTAGCGGTGTGCCATGGCCACATCGGTGAAGTGTCGAAGGGCGCGGGCGCGTGCAGCCGATCCCATCAGCTGCAGGGCGTCGGCATCCATCTCGCGCCAGCGCTGCATGGCCCGGCAGAAAGCGGCAAAACTGGTGTCCTCGCAATAGATGGCGTGCTCGCCGAGCACTTCCACCAGCCCGTCCACCGGCGTACACACCACCGGAATGCCCCGTGCCGCGCCTTCCAGTGCGGCGAGGCCGAAGGGTTCGTACGTGGACGGCTGCACCAGCACGTCGATCGTATTGAAGAATGCGTCCAGGCGGGCGCCGCCGCACCAGCCCAGGTAGAGCACCCGCGCCTCGATCCCCAGGTCATGCACCAGATCGCGCGCGTAGGCGCTGAAAGCCTTGCCGGCGATCATGGCCTCGAAATTTTCGAAGCCGGGCTCGGTCAGCAGCATCTGGACATATTCCGGATGCTTGCGCGGCACCAGGCGGCCACAATAGCCCAGCACATTGCGCCGCGGCCGCACCGTCACCGGGGTCGGCGGCACGATGCCGTTGGCAACGACGCTGACGCGCGGGTTGAGGCGGGGGTAACCCAGCGTGTGGTAGTAGGCGCGCTCGGCCTCGGACACCAGCACGACTTCGTCGCACGCGGCGATGAGGCGCTCCTGTTCCATGACCGAGCCGTGCAGGTTCACCGCGTTGGAGATCTCCTCGTAGGCCAGCAGGGAATGAATGGTGAACATCGACCGGGCGCTGCCGGTGGCGTCGAGCAGACCCGGCCCATGATTGTACGAATGCACATGCACCACCGGCGCGCGAAAGTGGGCCAGTTCGGCTTCGCTGCCCACCGCCACGCAGGGCTGGTTGGCCAGGATCGCCTCGATTTCGTAGGGCTGGTATTCGTGATCGGTGACATACCAAAGGGCGCGCACGCCAATCGCGGCAAAGCCGCTGGCCAGCGCCTCGATCACGCTGCCGACGCCGCCCATGCGGTTGTGCGGCATCTCGTTGGTGATCTCGATGACGTCGAAATCGCGCTCGGCGGTATTGGTGATCACGGCTCGAACTCCGCCAGGCCGGCGTCGTCCGGCACCTGCAAGGTGCCCAGCACGCCGACCGCCCGGCATTCCACCGGAAATCGCTCCGGTGCCTCCCAGCTGCCGTCACTGCGCCGGGCGGCGAGAAAAACGCCGGCCACGCATTCGGTCAGGCAGGGATTGCAATCTTCCACATGGAAGTTGTGCACCGCCAGCACTTGATAAGAACCCGGCGCAATACCAGTCAGATCAATCCGGATCTCGCGCCTCGAGTGGTAACGCTGGCCGTAGCGGTCGATCCGGAACGGCGCCACGATCAGCACCGTCCCCGCCAGGCGGCAGGGGCTGGGCGCCGAAGAGATAGCCCGACACCCGCCCACCGCCGGTGCCGCCCCCGACGACGCCGCGCCGGTAGGGCTTGCCTGATTCCGCTGAGTCCTGTCCATCGTGGATGACTCTCAATAGGAATGCCAAGTTGATGCCGGCCTGTTAGAGGATTGGTCTATTGTGGCCCAGGGGCAGGGGCGGCTCAAGGTGAAGTTTGCCGTGCCAGGGCAGCTGGCGTTCCGGAGGGGGACACATCAGGTGATTTTGCCGACGCCGACATGGCATTTGGCAGGTTACCAATGCGCACGATTCCGGGAGTATTGCGTCTGCACCACGACGCTAGTCGTAGCCATCTTGAGATTGCCCGCCCCATTGTTGCGTCACCGACGACGGCAGGCGAGATTTTGCGGCAAGCCAAGCTGGCCGGCATCGGCTATCCGTTGTCGAGCGACATGACGGAGATTGTGTTCGATGCCGCCATCTATCCGCCAGCGGTGCTGTCCTTGAACAAACGGGCCGGGCCCATATAGATTGCGGTTCGTTGGGAACTGCACTGTATGGGTGTGACGCTCGATTTGTTGTTGCAGGAGTACAAGGCCGAGCATCCGGACGGACAACTCACTTTACTTATTAGTCCGGGACGCGCGGTCGTGTCGGCCAGGACATCACGAATGCGCTTCCCGAGCCAATCGCTTGGGCCGCAGCATGACCGCCATGAGCCTCTGCGATAACCTTGACCACAGCGAGACCAAGGCCGCTACCACCGGTCTTTTTTGAACGTGCCGGGTCGCCACGGCGAAAGGCATCGAAGATCTTGGCGGTCAGCGAGCTGTCAATACCGGGGCCGTCATCCTCGACGCTCAGATGGCAGAAGCCATTTGTCTGGTGTAGTCGCACCGAGATATGGCCCGGATCGGCATGCTGCAACGCGTTTTCCAAGAGCGCCATCAGCGCCTGGCGGATACGCACCACATCGCATTCCACGAGCAGGTCGGCATCGAGTTCGATACATAGCTCAAACCCTTGAGCTGCGAAGCGGGGGGCGAAGGCCTCCAGAACGGATCTGAGCTCGTCGGCCAGCCGGACCCTGACCCGCTGCACGTCCAGATGACCACTGTCGCTGAGACTCAGCACGCGCAGGTCTTCAATAAGGCGATTGAGGCCTTCCACTTGGCGCAGCAGTCCCTCGAAAAGTTCGCTACTGGGGCTGAATACACCTTCCGCCAGACCCTGCAGGCGCCCGCGCAGGATGGTGACCGGGGTGCGCAGTTCATGCGCGATGGCGGCGTTCCAGAACTCGCGCTCGCGGGTCATGCTCTGCAGGCGTTCGGCCATGGCGTTGAAGTCACGCACCAGTTGCGCCGTCTCGCCCATGGTTTGTTCGTCCAGCGGCGCTCGGGCGTCGAGCTTGCCCTCAGCTACTTCACGCAGGCTGTGCGCCACCGAATTCAGCGGCGTGATCAGGCGCCGTGACAGGCGAACGGCGACGAACACCGCCATGCTCAGCGCGGCGACGATGGTGCATACGATCCACAGCAGCTCCACCCGTGAGGGCACCATGGTGTCGGAGATACTGCCCGGCAGATAGGTCATGGCCAATGCATAGAACACGTAGGTGCCGATCACCGAGAGGCAGATGATACCCAGCGCCATCACCGCCAGGGATTGGATGATCTGCCGGCGCAGCCCCTGGGCCGGCTTCATGGCTCGGCGCCGAAACGATAGCCCACGCCCCAGACGCTGGCCGGTACGCCCTGGATGTCGAGCGCGTCGAGCTTCTTGCGCAGTTTGCTGATGTGGCTGTCCACGGTTCGCTCCTGGGTATCGCCTTCGGGCAGGCAGTTGACCAGCAGTTCGGCGCGGCTGAATACCCGCTTCGGCGAACGCATCAGGCAGGCCAGCAGCTTGAATTCGGTGAGGGTCAGCTCCAGCGTGTGCGCCTGGCCGTTTTGCTGCACGCTGGCTTCGTGGCTATCCAGGTCAATCTGGAAAGGGCCGACGCGCAGCATCTGCGTGACGGCGGGTGCGCTTACCCGGGTGCGCCTCAGCACCGCCTCCACGCGCGCAACCACCTCGGCCGGATTGAAGGGTTTGACCACGTAATCGTCGGCCCCCAGACGCAGCCCCATCAGCTTGTCGATGTCCTGATCGAGCGCGGTGAGCATGATCACCGGGGTGTCACCACGGGTTCGAATCTCGCTGAGCACCTTCCATCCGTCTAGCTGAGGCATCTGCACGTCGAGCAGTATTAAATCCGGCTTGAGCATCTGGTGCAGAGCCAGGGCCTGGTGGCCGTCGCTGGCGTGCTGGGTGCGCAGCCCGCTGCGTTGCAGGTAGGCGATGAGGATGTCGGCGATCTCGGCCTCGTCCTCGGCGATCAGCACCAGTGCCGGGGAAAGGGCGGTGGAGCTGGCGCGCGTGTTGGGATCGGTCATGGGCGGCTCGCAGACGACGGCGCTGGATTCTATCGTGCCCTCCATGCTTTCTCCACAAAGCCTCGACGCATTCGCAACAGCCGCACGCCAGACTGCCGCCTCGATCAGTCCCGGTCGCCGTAAGGTCGTCGGGGCGAAGTGTTCAGCGAGGAGTGGGTTATGGTCAGCAAACAACGGCATCTGGGCATTCTGCTCACAGGGCTTGCAGTGCTGGGATTGGCAGGGTGCGATTCGGCGCCGGAGCAAGCCGGAACACCCCCGCCGTTGCAGGTGTCGGTGCTAACACTCAAGGCGCGCGAGCTGTCGGTGAGCGAGGATCTGCCGGCGCGTGTGGCCGCCGTGCGCAGTGCCGAGATTCGCGCGCAGATTGGCGGCATTGTCCAGCGCCGTCTGTTCGAGCAGGGGGCTGAAATCGAAGCCGGTGCCGTACTGTTTCAGATCAATCGGGCGCCGTTCAAGGCCGAGGTCGAAAGCGCCGCCGCTGCCTTGCAGCGTGCCGAGGCGGCCTTGGCGCGGGCGCGGGTTCAGGCCGAGCGGCTCACCCCGCTGATGGAGGCCGAAGCCGTTAGCCGCCAGATGTTCGACGATGCCGTGGCCGTGCGCGCCCAGGCCGCCGCCGATGTGGCCCAGGCCAAGGCGACGCTGGCACGGCGCAAGCTGGACCTGGCGTTTGCCAGTGTCGAGGCACCGATTGCCGGGCGCATCGACCAAGCGCTGGTCAGCGAAGGCGCACTGGTTTCGCCGACCGATGCCACGCCGATGGCGCGCATCCAGCAAATCGACCAAGTCTACGTCGATGTGCGCCAGTCTGCCTCGGTGTTGGAGAGGCTGCGTCAGCAGGTCGGCTCGGACAAGCCGGCGCTGACCGTGGATATCCTCGGCAGCGACAGCAAGCCCCTGGGCATGCGCGGGCGCATCCTGTTCTCCGGTATCGAGGTGGACACCGGAACCGGCGACGTACTGCTGCGTGTGCTGGTGGATAACCCGCAGCGTCGCCTGCTGCCCGGCCTCTATGTCCAGGCGCGGATTCCCCGCGCCCATTATCCGGCTGCCCTGAGCGTGCCGCAGCAGGCGGTGACCCGCACTGCGGGGCAGGCCAGCGTGTGGGTGGTGGATGCCCAGAGCCAGGTACGTGCGGTGCCCGTCGAGCTCGGTGAGCTTGTCGAGCGCCGCTACCGCGTGGTGTCCGGGCTCAGCGCCGGGCAGCAGGTGGTGGTCGAGGGCATCGAGCGCCTGCGCCCCGAGGCCCGGGTCGCCACACGGCCTTGGCAGCCCGCTGCCAGTGGCGAACAACTCAGCGCCGTCGTGAACTGAGCCCGGAGAAGCCGCAATGCCCCAGTTCTTCATCAATCGCCCGGTGTTCGCCTGGGTGATCGCCCTGTTCATCGTATTGATCGGCGTCATCGCCATCCCGCAGCTGCCTGTCGCCCGTTACCCCTCGGTGGCACCGCCGTCGGTGACCCTCTACGCCACCTATCCGGGGGCGACCCCACAAACGCTCAACGACTCGGTGGTGAGCCTGGTCGAGCGCGAGCTGTCGGGGGTGAAGAACCTGTTGTACTTCGAGTCCTCGGTCGACACGTCGGGTACCGCGCAGATCACCGCCACGTTCAAGCCTGGCACCGACGCGGAACTGGCGCAGGTGGACGTGCAGAATCGCATCAAGTCGGTCGAGCCCCGCCTGCCCCAAGCCGTGCGACAGAACGGCCTGCAGGTAGAGTCCGCTGCCTCGGGCTTTCTGATGATGGTCGGCATGACCTCGCCCAACGGCCACTTCGACGAAGTCGCGCTGAACGACTACCTGGCGCGCAATATTGTCCAGGAGCTGCGCCGCATCGACGGCGTGGGGCGGGTGCAGTTGTTCGGCGCCGAACAGGCCATGCGCGTCTGGGTCGACCCGAACAAACTCACCGCCTATGGCCTCACCATGAACGAGTTGGCGCAGGCCATCGAGCAGCAGAACGCACAGATCTCCCCGGGCCGGATCGGCGACGAGCCAGCGCTGCCGGGGCAGCGCTTGACCGTGCCGTTGACCGTGCAGGGACAACTGAGCACGCCGGAGGAGTTCGCCGCCGTCGTTCTGCGTGCAGGCGCCGACGGCGCGAAGGTGGTGCTCGGTGACGTGGCGCGGGTCGAACTTGGCGCCCAGTCATATGGTTTTTCCAACCGTGAGAACGGCGTGGCGGCGACCAGTGCCGCCATTCAGCTCTCGCCTGGCGCCAACGCCGTGCGCACTGCATCGAACGTGCGCGAACGCTTGGCCGAGCTGGCGCCGAGCATGCCGGCGGGTATGGCCTACTCGATACCGTTCGACACCGCACCCTTCGTCAAGCTGTCCATCGAGAAGGTGATCTACACCCTGTTCGAGGCGATGGCGCTGGTGTTCCTGGTAATGTTCCTGTTCCTGCAGAACCTGCGCTATACCCTGATCCCGGCCATCGTCGCGCCCATCGCGCTGCTTGGCACCTTCGCGGTGATGCTGCTGGCGGGCTTCTCGATCAATTCGCTGACCATGTTCGGCATGGTGCTGGCCATCGGCATCATCGTCGACGACGCCATCGTGGTGGTGGAGAACGTCGAGCGACTGATGGCCACCGAGGGGCTGTCGCCGAAGGAGGCGACCACGCGGGCGATGAAGGAAATCACCGGGGCGATCATCGGCATCACGCTGGTGCTCACCGCCGTGTTCATCCCCATGGCCTTCGGCAGCGGCTCGGTGGGGGTGATCTACCAGCAGTTCACCCTGTCGATGGCGGTGTCGATCCTGTTCTCGGCCTTCCTCGCCCTGACCCTGACGCCGGCCCTGTGCGCCACGCTGCTGCGCCCGGTGAGCGCCGACCACCATGAAAAACGTGGATTCTTCGGTGCCTTCAACCGGGGCTTCGAGCGCCTCACGGTGCGCTACGGCGCCCGCGTAGCGCGCCTGGTCAGGCGTAGCGGGCGGATGATGGCGGCGTTCGCGGCCCTCTGCGCAGTATTGGCCATTGCCGCCGGGCAGCTACCATCGTCCTTCTTGCCCGAGGAGGACCAGGGCTACTTCATGACCTCCATCCAGTTGCCCACCGGCGCTACCAGCGAACGCACGCTGGACGTGGTCAAGGCCTTCGAGGCCCACGTGGACTCGCGCCCGGCGCTGGACGCCAACCTGGTGGTGCTGGGCTTCAGCTTCGCCGGCTCCGGCCCCAACGCGGCCATGGCCTTCACCATGCTCAAGGACTGGGATCAGCGAGATGGCGCCACGGCCGCCGAAGAAGCCGAACTGGCGCAGCAGGCCATGGCCGACAACGTCGAGGGCACGGTGATGAGCCTGATGCCGCCGGCCATCGACGAGCTGGGCACCTCCTCCGGCTTCACCCTGTTTCTGCAGGATCGGGCCAACCGGGGCGAAACTGCATTGCTTGTCGCGCAGACGCAACTGCTGGCGCTGGCCGCGCAGAGCAAGGTGGTCAGCGATGTCTATCCGGACGGCCTGCCGCCTGGCGAGAGCATCCGCCTGGAAATCGACCGGCAGAAAGCCGAGGCCATGGGCCTGTCCTTCACCGCCGTTAGCAGCACGCTGTCAGCGGCCATGGGCTCGCTGTACGTCAACGATTTCCCGAACGCCGGGCGCATGCAGCAGGTCATTCTGCAGGCCGATGCTTCGGCGCGCATGCAACTGGATGACGTGCTCGGTCTGCGCGTGCGCAATGCCAGCGGCGGCATGGTGCCACTGCGCGAGGTGGTGACGGCGGTGTGGCGCGAGTCGCCACAGCAGATGATGCGCTTTCAGGGCTTTCCGGCGGTGCGCATCGCCGGGGGCGCAGCACCTGGTGTTTCCAGCGGCGCGGCGATGGCCGAGATGGAACGCCTGGTGACACAGTTGCCGAAAGGGTTTGCCGTGGCCTGGACGGGGCAGTCGCTGCAGGAGCGCCAATCGGCCGCGCAGGCGCCGCTGCTGATGCTACTGTCGGCGCTCGTAGTATTCCTGGTGCTGGCAGCGCTGTACGAGAGCTGGTCGATCCCGCTCTCGGTGATGCTGGTGGTGCCGCTGGGCCTGCTCGGTGCGGTGGCAGCGGTGATGCTGCGCGGTATGCCCAACGACGTGTTCTTCAAGGTGGGAATGATCACCATCATCGGCCTGTCGGCAAAGAACGCCATTCTCATCGTCGAGTTCGCCCGCCAGTTGCACGCAGAGGGCCGCACGCTGGTCGATGCTGCGGTGACCGCTGCGCGCCTGCGCCTGCGCCCGATCCTGATGACCTCGCTGGCCTTCACCCTCGGCGTGGTGCCGCTGATGCTCGCCAGCGGCGCCAGCGCGGAAACCCAGCACGCCATCGGCACCGGGGTGTTCGGCGGCATGTTGAGTGGCACCTTGCTGGCGGTGTTCTTCGTGCCGACATTCTTCGTCTTCGTCATCGGAACGCAGGAGCGCTTCGCCGCCTGGCGTGCGCAACGTGGCGCCGTAGCGCTACCTCGGGAGAATCGATGATGCGCCTGTTACTGACCCTGCCTCTGATCGGCTGCCTCACTGCCTGCTCGCTGACGCCGCCCCTGCAACGCCCGCCCGCGCCGGTGCCGTCAAGCTTCCCTGCAACGGCGCAGACACCCGCCTCCGGCGTGCCGGCCAGCGCGCTGGGCTGGCGCGCTATGTTCGGTGACCCACGCCTGCAACGGCTGATCGACCTGGCACTAACCAATAACCGTGATTTGCGCCTAGCGGCGTTGAACGTGGAAGCGACGCGGTCGATGTTCAATATCCAGCAGGCCACGCGCCTGCCGTCGGTGTCGCTCGATGGCAGCCGCACCCGCGAGCGGGCGGTGGCGCCGGGCAATGATGGGCAATCGCCGCGCGAGGTGAGCAACCAGGTCGCGGTGAACGTCGGCACCAGCGCCTTCGAGCTGGATCTGTTCGGCCGTGTGGGCTCGCTGTCCGATGCGGCGCTGGCCCGCTACCTTGCCAGCGAGCAGGGCCGCGATGCGGCGCAGATCGCCCTGGTGGGCGCGGTGGCCGAGGCCTACTTCGCCCAGCGCCTGGCCGACGAGCAACTGCAACTGACCGAACATACCCTGGCCGACTGGCAACAGTCGCTGGAACTGGCACGCCTGCTTAAGCAGGCCGAGCAGAATAGCAGCCTGGACGTGGCCCAGGCCGAAGGGCAGGTGGCCCTCGCCGAAGCCGATCGGGAGGCGCGCCGTCGCGCTCTTGCACGGGCGGACAATGCTCTGCAGTTGCTAGTGGGCAGCGAGTTGCCAGGCGACCTGCCCGCTGGCTTGCCGTTGGAGCGCCAATCGGTGATCGCGCAACTACCGGCGGGCTTGCCAGCCGACCTGCTGCTGAATCGACCGGATCTGCGCCAGGCCGAGCAGGCGCTGGTCGCCGCCAATGCCGATATCGGCGCGGCGCGGGCGGCGTTCTTCCCGCAGATTTCCCTGACCGCGTCCTTCGGTTATGCCAGCACCTCGCTCGGTGGCCTGTTCGACCCGGCCCGGCAGGTCTGGCGTTTCGCCCCGCAGATTTCCCAGCCGCTGTTCCAGGGGGGGCGTCTGCGCGCTGAACTGCGTTTGGCCGAGGTTCGCAAATCCGAGGCGGTCGCCCAGTACGAGCGCGCCATCCAGACCGCCTTTCGTGAAGTGGCCGACACTCTGGCCGGTACGGCCACCTTCGAACGTCAAACTGAGGCACAACTGCGCGCAGTGACGGCGGCCAAGCGGCGTCTCTACCTGTCAGACCTGCGTTACCGCGCTGGCGTCGATGGCCGTTTGGAGTTGCTCGATGCACAGCGCCAGTTGCAGGTGGAACGGCAGACTCTGTTGGAACTGCGCCGCGCGGAAATTGCCAACCGGGTGGCGCTGTACAAGTCCCTCGGGGGTGGCCTGCAGGAACTCAATGCCCCGGAGATTACCGCTGTCACCAAAGGTCAGTAGAGTCCATTCGGCTCGTCCTCGAGTCCGTTCACGAGTGCTGCCATTCCCCACCGGTGGCTGAACCTGCAGACCGATTAGGCGGTCGTCAAGTAGTTGCTACCGAGGAGCCGGGAAAGTCTCATGGGGTTCATGAACCCTTGACGTGCGCGAGGTAGTGGTTGTCGGTGAAGCCAGCCTGCTGCCAGCGCGCTTCAAGATGCCAAAGCCAAGACACGAGCCCCATAACGCTACGGTTCCTTTCCGGAGCCGCTGGGCGATAAGCAAGGCAGAGGCCGAATTGGTCGCTGCCGTCGAAGATACGCGCCGGCAGTCTCGCTCTGAATGGCAGGCCGGTAGCGAGCGGTTTGCGGTCTGATTGGTCGTGATCCCCAGACGACCGATCAGGTGGACGAGCCGTCAACGACAAAAACTTGGCGATCCAGGCATCTCCGCCGTCGGTCTCTCGCATTCGTCCTGAACCTCGACGCTCCATGCGAAACACCATGCATGACGCAAGCCGTCTCAGATAGCGTGAGGCTACGTCCCCTCCAGACCCGCATACGCCGGATCTGACCAACGACCGAAACAAGAATGGTGATTAGTCATTTTTCGAGAACATAGCTGTTCAATTTCATCTGATTATCTTTAGATTGATATCCGATAAGGTGTCCTCACTACCTGTTTCGACCCTTGAGGGTCGTGTCAGGGCTGTCGAAACAAGTCTGGAGGACACCTCATGAACGCACCCGAAAGAATCCACTCCCCAATGGTCGATGCGGCGCAGCTGCGCCGTGCCGATCACCTCATCGAACCGCTGTTCCTGCAGCGCTGGTCGCCGCGAGCCTTTGATGCATCGAACTTGGCGCCGGAGAATCTGATGCGCATGCTCGAGGCTGCGCGCTGGGCGGCCTCGGCATACAACGTGCAGCCGTGGCGATTCGTTTATGCGTTGAGGGGCGATGCGGTGTGGTCGCGCTGGCTGGGGCTGCTCGACCCCTTCAACGCCGCCTGGGCCAGTAAGGCGTCGGCGCTGGTCTTCCTGTGTTCCGATCGTCTCATGCCGGCACGGGACGGGCATGCGCGGCAGCCGTCGAGAAGCCATCGCTTTGACGCCGGCGCGGCCTGGGCGCAGTTGTCTCTGCAGGCGGCTGCCATGGGCTACCAGGCCCATGCGATGGGTGGGATAGACGTCGACGCCGTCCGCGAGGTGCTGGCGGTACCCGAGCATTTCGAGGTCGAGGTCGGTATTGCGATCGGCCGCCAGGCTTCGCCCACGCAACTGGCGCCGGCATTGCGCGAGCGCGAGCTGCCCAGTGAGCGTCTGCCGCTGGCGCAACTGGCGTTCGAGGCGCGATTTCCGCGCGTGGTGACTTGAGGGAGGGCGACCATGCAAACGATATCGGGCACGCCGGTCGCGGGGCGTTGGGCCGCGGTGGCGCAGTCGCCTTCTGTGCTGCTGGTGGTCACGGGGACGCTGATCGGCCTCAATTTTCCACTCGGCAAGCTGGGCGGGCAGGCCGGTGTGTCGCCGGCCATGTGGGCGCTGCTGATCTCGTTTGGCGCATCGGCGGCGCTGCTGCCGGTGCTGTGGCTGCGCGGGCGCTTGCGGTGGCCGTCGGTGCGCATCCTTCGATACTCGGTCATCTCGTCGCTGGTGTCCTTCGTGGGGCCGAACCTGCTGCTGTTCTCGGTGATGCCGCATGCCGGCGCCGGCTATACCGGGCTCATGTTTGCGCTCTCGCCGGTGGTCACGGTGCTGTTCGCCGGGCTGTGTCGCTTGCGCACGCCTGGGCGCCTGGGTCTGCTCGGGGTGGCGGTGGGTCTGGTTGGTGCGGTGGTGGTCAACGTCAGCCGGGGCGGCGATGCGGCCGGTCCGTCGGCGTACTGGTTGATGCTCGCGCTGTTGATACCGGTCAGCCTGGCCGGGGGCAATGTGTATCGTACGCTCGCCTGGCCACCGGATGCGGCGCCCAATGTGCTGGCCTTCTGGGGCCAGGTCTGTTCCAGCGTGGTGTTTGTGGCGGTACTGATGGCGACCGAGGGACGCATTCCCGTGGCCGACGTGGTGCCGGCCGGTGGGGCGGCAGTCGGGCAGTTGGTGGTGGCGGCAATGACCTTCCCGGCGGTCTTTCGGCTTCAGCAGCGCGGCGGGCCGGTACTGTTCAGCCAGATCGGCTATGTGGCCGCCGCCGTGGGCCTGATCGTGGCCACGATTGCGCTTGGCGAACGCTACGCGACGCTGACCTGGGTGGGCGCGGGCGTGATTGGCGCGGGCATCGGCATTACGGTGCTGTCGCAATGGCGGGATGGACGGGTGCTTACGGCTCCCAGCGCGGCGGGTCCTGGATCTGTTCGGTCATGAAGTCGACGAAGGCGCGAATCTTCGGTGACAGGTGCTTGCGCTGCGGATACACCGCGTAGATCGAAATCTCCAGCGCGGTGTAGTCGCTCAGCACGGCCTTGAGCCGGCCGGCCCGGATGTCGGCACCGACCACGAAGGTGGGGGTGAGCATCACGCCGGCTCCCTGCAGCACCACCTCGCGCAAGGCGAGGCTGTTGTTCATTCGCAGCCGGTGCTCGAGGCTGACGCGGTGGAAACTGCCATCCGGCGCAGTGAAGCGCCATTCGTCCGGTGAGTCGTGGTAGCGAAACACCAGGGCAGAGTGGTGCGCCAGATCTTCCGGCGTCTGCGGCACGCCATGGCGCGCGAAATAGTCGGGCGTGCCGCACACCACGTGTCTGCAGGGGCCGAGACGACGGGCCACGAGGGACGAATCCGGCAGGTCGCCAATGCGGATGGCCAGGTCGACACCTTCATCCACGAGATCCACCTTGCGGTCGTCTAGCACCATGTCCACCGTCAATTCGGGGTAGCGCGCCTGAAAGGCCGGCAGGTGCGGCGCGACGTGCAGGATGCCGAACGACATCGGGCTGTTGATGCGCAGTTCGCCGCGTGGCGTGCCCTGTAAACGGGAGACCTCGGCCTCGGCATCCTCGATTTCCAGCAGGCCGCGCCAACTGCGCTCGAAGAAGGCGCGTCCGACTTCGGTGAGGCTCAAGCGTCGCGTGCTGCGGTTGAGCAGGCGCGCGCCGAGGCGGTCCTCGAGGCGGGAGACGTACTTGCTCACCACCGATTTGGACATGTCCAGCTTGTGGGCCGCAGCGGTGAAGCTGCCGCTGTTGACCACCTGGACGAATACAGCGACATCATTGAGGGTGTCCATGGCGCTTCTGATGGTGAATAGGCGACAACGATCTTATCGGTATTGTGGCCGTCTGTTCTTCAGGCCGGGGCGAAAATTAGTCATCCCCGGCTGAGGGGCGTACGCAGGGCGCTATGCTGGCAGGTGTATCACTGATCGGAACTTGTGATTCATTCTGCGTGTCTTCCAGACGTTGTTTGGCTCGGAACATTGTGCGATGACAGGTGGAGTAGTCTGCAGTACATTGGCAACTCACCATCAGTTGAATCCTGTGCTCCGGCGCGAGATTTCTCCACTGTCGCCTGATTTCCTGGAAGCTTCGCAGCGGCGAGATCCGGTTCGCAATTATTTCGTCAAAAGTCGGATGAAAGTGTGAAAAACATCATAAATGATATAAAAGAATAATTTGATGGATGGCCGGTCAGCTTTAGCATAGGACCTACACCTAGGACTGCTTGTTCGAGACCATGCGCCCAACCTTTGTCTTGAGGATTTTCCCTGAGGGGTTGCGATTGGAGCGTGCCGCCTTGGTAAGACGCATTTCTATGAGCTTGGTCTGGATGGTTCTGGCCATACTGGCATGTGCGGCGCGTGCAGATGGCAAGACGTTGCGGGTTGTCACCGATAACAACTACCCACCGTATGTCTTCCTTGGCCCAGATGGGCAAGCCCAAGGCTACATTGTCGACCTTTGGAAACTCTGGGAGAAGAAGACGGGCGTGACCGTCGATTTCCAGGCTGTTCAATGGGCGATTGCTCAACGGAGGCTGCTCGAAGGGCAGGCCGACGTGATCGACATGATCTATCGCACCCCGACCCGCGAACAGCTCTATGATTTCTCGCAACCCTACGCAACGCTGCCGGTTAGCATATTCGTAGACGCGTCAGTTCACGGAATTATTGACGTCAGTACCATGCAGGGGTTCTCTGTTGGCGTTCAGCGCGGGGACGCCTGTATCGAACAGCTCACGATGATGGGGGTCGGCAATCTGGTTCCCTATCCCAATTACGAAGCCATTCTGGCCTCCGCGCGTGCAGGTCAGATCAAGATGTTCTGTATGGATGAGGCCCCAGCCAACTATTACCTCTATCTGTATCGCGACCAAATGCGCATTGCCAAGGCATTCACATTATACGAAGGGCAGTTTCACTGGGCGGTGGCAAAGGGGAGTCAGGATATCTTTGCGGTCGTTCGGAACGGCATGGATCTCATTACCGCCGCCGAGCGCGACGCCTTGCATAAGAAGTGGTTTGTGCAGCCGGTGGAGTACAAGTCCTATCTGAAGCTGGCCTTGGTCGTCATTGGCGTTGTGCTGGCCATAGTGGCCGCCGTCACATTGTGGATCCGTTTCCTTCGTCGGCTGGTGAATGCGAGGACTGTCGAGGTTCGCCAGAAGAACGAGGCGCTGGAGCTCGCGACGCGCCACCTTATGGTGGAGCAGGCTCAACTGCGGGCGGTCTTCGAGAGCAGTCCCGATGCCATCGCACTTAAAGATCGCAACGGCGTGTACGTTGACTGCAACACCGTCGCCGCGCAGATGCTCGGCCGGTCTCGAGACCAGATTGTTGGCCACACTGACGGCGAACTTTTCAGGGATGAGGCGTTTGTTGCATTCGTGAAGCGGTACGACCAGGACGTGCTACATGGCAAGCGACGTGTGTATGAGAGGCAATTCGACGCAGCCGACGGCTCGGCACGTCACAGTGAAATTGTGAAAGTGCCAGTTCGCGCCGCCGATGGAGCGATCGAGCGCGTGCTGATTGTTGGACACGACTTGACCGAACGTCATCGTTCCGAACAAGAGCTCCGAATTGCAGCGGTCGCTTTCGAAAGTCACGACGGCATGATGATCACGGATACCCGCGGAATGATTCAACGTATCAACGCGGCGTTCTCACGCATGAGTGGCTATTCGGCCGATGAGGTCGTGGGCCGCACACCGCGTTTTCTGAATTCGGGGGTGAATGGCCGTAACTTCTACGGTGCGATTGTGGCAGCCTTGTCGCGCAAGGGTTACTGGGCCGGCGAAATTACCAATCGGCACCGTGATGGCGGAACATTTATCACCCGCGTGTCGATCACTGTGGTGCCGGATGCGCAGGGGCAGCCGCTTCACTATGTTTGCCATTTCCAGGATATCTCGGCGGAACGGCAGGCTCAGGCGCTTGCGGAACACCTGAGACGGTTTGACCAGCTCACAGGTCTGCCGAACCGTAGTCTGCTGGAAGAGCGCATCGACCGTGCGTTGATCGACAGCGCAGAGAGTCACGAGTTTGGCGCCGTGATGATGCTCGACCTTGACTTCTTTCAAAAGGTGAATGATTCACGAAGCCATGCTGTTGGTGACCGCGTGCTTATTGAAGTGGCTGATCGAATGAAGGCTGCTGTCAAAGAGGGCGATACGATCGGCCGGTTTGCGGGCGACAGTTTCGTCCTGATCGCCGCAAATCTGGGACGGGATCGCCAAGCTGCGGCCGGAAGCGCACAAGCGTTGGCGGAGACGGTCCGGCTGGCGGTCAGCGAGCCGATGGAAGTTGGCGAGCACCGGATCGTGAGTACGGTTTCGATCGGCATGACGATGTTCTTTGGTCGCCAGACGCCTGCGGATGCATTGCTGCGCCAAGCGGAGCTGGCCATGTACAAGAGCAAGAATATAGGTCGTAATGCTGTACGATTTTTCGAAGACGAAATGCAGCTGGAGCTGGACCGGCGCAATCTTCTGGAAGACGAATTGCGTGACGCTATTGAACATCAACAGCTCGCGTTGTACTACCAGGTGCAGGTCGATAACGAGGGTGTCCCCGTCGGCGCCGAGGCACTCGTGCGTTGGATCCATCCGGTGCGAGGCGTCGTGCCGCCTTCAGCGTTCATCCCGCTGGCAGAGGAGACGGGCCTGATTGAGCCAATCGGCCGTTGGGCGCTCGCAACGGCATGTCGGCAACTTTCCAGATGGTCGAGTCACGAGGTGTTCTGTTGTTTGAGTCTTGCCGTCAACGTGAGCCCGCGCCAGTTCAAATCCGCCACCTTCGTTCAGGACGTTCTTGCTGAACTGGAGCGAACCGGGGCGTCGGCTTGCAAGCTGAAACTCGAGGTGACCGAGAGCCTTGCAATAGATGATTTCGATGCGTCGGTCGATAAGCTTGAACGACTCAAGCAGAGCGGCATACGGATTTCGCTGGACGATTTCGGCACGGGGAATTCTTCGCTCAACTATTTGACGAAACTGCCGCTGGCGCAACTGAAGATTGACAAGTCATTTGTTGATGAGCTGCCGGCAAGCCACCGCGATGCAATGGTGGCCCAGACAATCATTGCCATGGGCCGGGGCCTGGAGCTCGATGTGATAGCTGAGGGCGTCGAAACCCGCGCGCAGTATGAATATCTTGCAGACCAAGGTTGTCATGCATTTCAAGGTTATCTGTTCGGAAGACCTCAGCCTCTGAGCGTCTTCGAGGCGGAAGTTCGTGAGCAGACTGCATTGCAGGCCTCCCGATGAAATACAGCAGCAGTCGACTTTTCTCCTGGGTCGGATTTTGTGTGCTGACTGTTTTCTCGGCAATGTCGACGCATGCCGGTACGTTGGTGATCGCAACGGTGGACAATGGCCACATGCTTCGTCTGCAAGACCTGAGTAGCTTCTTTGAGAAGGAGCATCCGGATATTCACCTTCGGTGGGCTGTCTTCAAGGAAAGCGTGCTGAGGCAGGCTGTTCGAGCTGACATCAATACGCAGGGCGGGCAATTCGATGTGATCACCATTGGCACGTTTGAAGCACCGATCTGGGCTTCCCGTGGCTGGATTGTTCCGATCCGCACTGGATCTGATTACGACGTCGACGACCTTCTGCCCAATGTCCGAGAATCACTCTCATACGACGGCGTTCTCTACGGCGCGCCGATCTATGGTGAGAGTTCCATGTTGATGTATCGCAAGGATCTGATGCGCAAGGCGGGACTCGAGATGCCTCGCAATCCGACCTGGACACAAGTTGCCGCATTTGCTGCCAAGCTCCACGACCCCGCAAATGGTGTGTATGGCATTTGTCTGCGTGGTAGTCCGGGTTGGGGGGAAAACATGACGTTGGTGACGACAATCGTCAATGCGTTCGGGGGCCAATGGTTCGACATGGATCAGCGCCCTCGGTTAGACAGCCAGGCGTGGAGCCGTGCTGTAGGTCTTTATGTTGATCTGCTGAAAGCATATGGTCCGCCCGGAGCGGTTTCGATGGGATACAACGAGATTCTGGCGCTGTTTCGGACAGGCAAATGCGCGCAATGGGTCGATGCGACGGTTGCCGCAGGTTTCCTCGCGGACCCGGAGTCGAGCGCGGTGGCAAACGAGGTTGGCTTCGCCGCCGCGCCGTCCGAGGTGACGACCAAAGGTTCGCATTGGCTTTGGGCTTGGGCGCTGGCTATTCCGCGTGGCACCGATCCGGTCCGGGAAACTGATGCGCAGAAATTCATCACTTGGGCGACCTCACGCGAGTACATCAGGCTGGTTGCTGCACGGAATGGCTGGTCGGCTGTGCCGACGGGTGCTCGTCGCTCGACCTACGCAAACCCGGATTTTCAGCGGGTGGCGCCTTGGGCCAAATATGAGCTTGAGGGGATACTTCGCGCCGATCCGACGGACGCTACATTGTCTCCCAGCCCCTATTCAGGGATCCAGTTCGTGACGATTCCTCCGTTCCGCGCCATTGGCGATGAAGTTGGCAAGTTGATCCGCCAAGCAGTCACAGGACACTTGAGCGTGAAAGAAGCGCTTGCCCGAGGGCAGTACTTCGCGCAGCGGCAGATGCTTCTAAATGGCTACCCGAAATGGAAATGAGGTTTTCTTAGCCGCCACTACCCCGCAGATCAGAGGCCGAGCTGGGCGGTCAGAGCGGTTTCGACCGGCATGGCTTCGCGTCCGAGCAGTCGGGCGAAGTCGCCGGTCTGGATGTCGTAGCCGCCGCGGTCCATGGCGGCGAACATGCCGGCCAGCGCGTCGGCCAGCCATTGCGGCATACCGGTGGCGCCGACCAGAATCGCCGCGTAGTCGGCCGTCGGCAGCACGTGGTAAGCCACCGGCTTGCCGCTGCGCACTTCGAGCAGCGCGGCCACGTCGGCCATGTTCAGTGCGGTGGGGCCGGTCAGGGTGTAGGTCTTTCCCGCGTGTCCTTCAGTCGTCAGCACCCGCGCGGCCGCAGCGGCGAGGTCGGCGCGGCGGATGAAACGCGCCTTGCCATGCTGGTTGGGCGATGCCACGCCGCGTTCGGCATAGCCATTGACGAAGGCGGGCAGTACGTCGGTATAGACCCCATGGCGCAGGATAGTGGTGTCGAGGTCGCTTTCTGCCAGTGCGCGCTCGGTGTCCGCATGGATGCGGGCGAAGCCGAAAGGCGAATCTTCTGCGGTATCGACGAAGCTGGTGTAGACAATGCGCTTGACGCCAGCGCGCTTGGCGGCGGCAATGGCATTGCGGTGCTGCGCGATGCGGATGTCGATCGGGGCATCGCCGGAGACCAGGTAGAGGGTGTCGATGCCCTGGTAGGCGGCGTCGAGGCTTGCGGGATCGGCGTAGTCGGCCTTGCGCAGCTGGACGCCCTTGGTTTCGAGTGCGGCTGCGGCTTCCGGCTTGCGCGTACCGGCGACGATCTGTGCGGCAGGGGTGCCGCTTTCGATGAGGGCGTTGATGACAGCGTTGCCGAGTTGGCCGGTGGCGCCTGCGATGAAGATCATGATCTGCTCCTGTGGTGGTTGAGGTCCCGATGGGATGGGACGCATCTTGCCTATCCTCAATATGTAGATAAACGCCGGGAATATCATATGATTGATACGTTCAGTACATAAATCGAGGTGGAGATGGACCGGCTTCAGTCGATGAAGATTCTGACCTGCGTGGTCGACAGCGGCGGTTTCTCGGCGGCAGCCGATCAGCTGGGCCTGTCTCAGGCCCAGGTCACGCGCCATGTCGCGGCACTCGAATCCGATCTCGGCCTGCGCCTGCTCGAGCGCACGACGCGGCGCATGCATCTGACCGAGATCGGTGAGGCATACCTGGAACGCTGCCGGCGGATACTGGCGCTGGTCGAAGAGGCTGATGCGATGGGGGAGGCGCACCGTGGCGAGCCGCGTGGGGTGTTGCGGCTGACCAGTTCCGTATCCTTCGCGCGCGTGCATCTGGCTCCGGCGGTTGCGGCGTACATGCAGCAGTTTCCGGAGACGGGCTTCGATCTCATACTCAGCGACCGAACGCTCAACATGGTCGACGAGGGCATCGATCTCGCGTTCCGGATCACGCAGGCCGTGGATCCGGGCCTGGTGGCGCGGCGCCTGGCGCCGTGTCGCATCGTGGTCTGTGCCGCGCCTGCCTACATCGAACGCAGGGGACGGCCGTCGACGCCGGCCGATCTGCTCGCTCACGACTGTCTGAGCCACAGTTACTTCAAGCGCAGCGTCTGGCCGTTTCGCGGCGCGGGCGGTGAGCAGAACATCGCCGTGCACACGCGCGTGGCCGGCGATGTGGATTTTCTGCATGCGCTGGCGCGCGCCGGGGCAGGGGTGGCGCATCTGCCGTCCTACATGCTGGGTGACGACATCCGCGCTGGCGCGCTGGTGCCGCTACTCGAAAACGACGAGATTCCGCCCGCTTCGATCTACGCCGTCTATCCGAGCCGTCACTATCTGCTGCCCAAGGTCAGGAGCTTTCTCGATTTCTTTGCTGCGTGGATTGGTGATCCGCCTTATTGGGATCGCGACTGGCGGTAAGGCATCCGTTCATGCGCCCGGTGCTCGCGAGCGGCGTAAGGTGCGGTCGCGGCGAAGCGCCCTTGCAGAAACGTCGGCAATACCGCCTGTTTGACAGGGCGCGAGGGCGTGCGACGTGGTCTCACTGCTCGTCGTTTCGGCGCAGGAGCAGTCGGACAAACGCGTCCGCGGCAGGGGACAGGGTCGTGTTTCGTCTTCGGATCACGACAATCTTGCGTTTGATGGTCGGACCTTTCAGCGGAATCCGGCGCAGGCCCGGGCGCGCGCCGACTTCGAGCGTGGAGGAGGGCAGTATGGCTGCCCCGACGCCTGCGGCAACAAGGCCGATCGCCGTGGACAGGTGTCTGACCTCGTAGCGTCCGGACAGGTTGATGCCGTGCTTCTCGAGCTGCGCGTCCAGTGCAAGCCGGTTCGCACTCATGGTGCTGATGGCGATCAATTCCGCTTCGTGCAGATCGGACCACACCACATGATCACGATTGCTGAGCGGATGTTCTTCCCGGCAGAAGAACATGTAGGGGTCTTCCAGCAGCTGTGTCTCTTCCAGTTCCTGGTGTCGGTCGGTGGGCAGGCCAATCCCGATTTCGGCCTGGCCATGCAGGACGGCATCGCGGACTTCGAAACCGCTTGCATCGATGATCCTGATCCGGTTTCCGGGGTAGGCGAGCGCATAGCGGCGGATTGCCGCCGGCAGCGCCTGTGAAGCCATGGTCGGAATGCATGCAATGGTGAAATTGCCGCGCCCCCTGCTGGACATGTCCTTCAGCGTGCCGACCGCGCGCGTGACCTCGCCAACGATGGATTTCGCCTGAGGCAGGAATTCGCGCCCGACTGCGGTGAGTTCCACGTATCGGGTCGTGCGGTCGAGCAGGCGCAGGTCCAGATAGGCCTCCAGCTTCTGCAGACGTCGGGTGAGGGCTGTCTGGGTCACGTGCAGGTGTTCGGACGCCTTGCTGAATCCGCCCAGCTCCGCAATGGCGACAAAGGCCTGAATGCCGTCGAAGTCGATCTTCATGCTGTGTGTCTCCTGGCTGGAATCTCGTTTTGTTTATGCAAGGATAGCAATAATTACGAAATTTATTGCATTTCCATCATTTAGCACTCCGCCCTAACATGCATCAAAACAGGCACAGCCGATGGTGCAGGAGACGAGCAGATGAAAAGCATACCGTGCGTTCTGATGAGAGGGGGGGCCTCGAAGGGCCTGTTCTTCCTTGCCCGGAGTCTGCCGGCATCTGTCGCCGAACGTGACCGCCTGCTGCTTGCGGCGATGGGTTCGCCGGATCTGCGCCAGGTCGACGGCATGGGTGGGGGCGACAGTCAGAGCAGCAAGGTGGTGATCGTGGGACCGTCGAGCCGACCCGACGCCCAGCTCGAGCACCTGTTCGTGCAAGTCTCGGTGGCTCGGAACTACGTCGATGTTCGGCCCAATAGCGGCAACATGCTCTCCGGCGTGGTTCCCTTCGCCATCGATGCGGGTCTGATTGCGGCGACCTCGCCGACCACGACGGTGCGCGTACTCAATCTGAACAGCGGCAAGATCGCCGAAGTGACCGTGCAGACGCCCGGCGGCAAGCTGACCTATGAGGGCAACTGCCGGCTTGATGGCGTGCCCGGGAGCTTTGCGCCGATCACGCTGCGCTTTCTCGATCCCGCTGGCACCCGTACCGGGGTGTTGCTGCCAACCGGCCGGGCTCGCGACCTGATCGGCGATGTCGAAGTCAGCTGTATCGATTGCGCGATCCCGCTGGTTCTGGTCAAGGCCGAAGCGCTGGGCAAGACCGGCCATGAATCCAAGGCGGAACTCGATGCCGATGCGGCGTTCTCGCAGCGGCTGAAGGCAATTCGTTTCGAGGCCGCCAGGCTGATGGGTCTCGAAGAGGGGGAGAGCGTGGCGCTGCCCAAGATCGCCATCGTCGCGTCGCCGCGTCACGGCGGCAGCATTGCCGCGCGTTATTTTTCGCCGAAATGGTGTCACGCCACTTTCGGTATTTCGGGAGCATTGGCACTGGCAGCAGCCTGTCATGTCGGCGGCTCGGTGGCCGAACACTTCGTCGAACTCGATATCGATCATCCCGGCCAGATCGTGATCGAGCACCCAAGCGGCACCCTGTCTTTCAAGGTGCAACTGGCAGAGCGGGCCGCCACCCCGATTCCCGCTATTCGTAGCGCCACCGTTGTGACGACCGCGAGGCCGTTGCTCAGTGGCGACGTCCTGGTGCCCTGAGGGGCATCGTCAGGCATCACAGGCTCGATCGATGCCGACTTTCATTTGATCCATTCAAGAGCCACAACAGATTCAGACAGACCACAAAGAGGAGACACACCATGAACCGCATGCTCGCCATTTCCGCCGCTGTTGGCATCTTCTGTTCCGGCGCCGCCCTTGCGCAGGAGCCGATCGTGATCAAGTTTTCGCATGTCGTCGCCGCGGAGACGCCCAAGGGCCAGGCCACGGATTTCTTCAAGAAGCGCGCCGAAGAATTGACCAACGGCAGGGTCAAGGTCGAGGTCTTCGGTAACAGCACGCTGTACAAGGACAAGGAAGAACTCGAGGCGCTGCAGTTGGGGTCGGTCCAGATGCTGGCGCCTGTTGCCAGCAAGTTTGCGCCGGCTGGCATCAAGGAGTTCGAAGTTTTCGACCTGCCCTACATCTTCCCCGACGCCGAGGCGCTGCACCGTGTGACCCGTGGCCCGATCGGCGAGTCCCTGCTCAAGAAACTCGAGCCGCGTGGCATGGTCGGCCTCGGCTTCTGGGATGCGGGCTTTCGCGTGCTGAGCTCGAACAAGCCGATCCATGTGCCGGACGATGCCAAGGGTCAGAAGATCCGCATCAACTCGTCAAAGGTGAACCAGGCGATCATGCGCTCGATCGGTGCGCTGCCCCAGAGCATGGCCTTTTCCGAGGTCTACCAGGCGCTGCAGACCGGTGTCGTGGATGGCGCGGACGGCAACATGGCCAACCTCTACACCCAGAAGCAGTACGAAGTGCAGAAATACGTCACGCTGACCCATCACACCTATAGCGGCTATGTCGTGGTCGCCAACAAGAAGTTCTGGGACGGGCTGCCTGCCGATATCCGCGGCCAGCTGGAAGTTGCGATGAAGGAAGCCATCGCCTTCAACGACAAGGTTGCCGAGCAGGATGAAGCGCACGCGATCGCCGAGATCAAGGCTTCCGGCAAGACCGAGATCTACACCCCGACCGCTGCCGAGAAGGCGCTCTGGATCAAGGCAATGGAGCCGGTGCAGGACGAACTCGCCCCGCGCGTAGGTAAGGAGCTGGTCGAGGCCATCCGCAAGGAAACCGCGGCCGTCGCCAAGTAATCATCCTCGCGGCGTGCGGCGGGGGGGGCCGGGGCCACGCCCGCCCCCCCCACTTTTACGCGGCGGTTCCAATGAAAATCCTCCATCACCTGGGGGGGGGGGTCGATCACGTCCCCAACCGCGCACGCACG
>NZ_JAGRRD010000001.1:332474-408852 GCF_018122735.1 Azoarcus sp. L1K30
CCACAGCGCGTCGCCCAGCGGGGTGTGGGCTATGAGAAGACGGTTCATGGATGAATGTGCTCGACGAGGTTGTCGGTCGGGCGCGCCTTGGCGCGCCCGTTCTGTCGTTGGTGCGAGGTCTCAGAGGGCCGGGCGGATGAGGATGTCTACCCGGCGGTTGACCGCGCGGCCTTCGCGCGAGTCATTGGGGGCGATCGGCTCGGCTTCGCCGTGGCCTTCGAAGGCGACACGCGATTCCTCGATGCCGAGCGCGATCAGAGCCTCGCTGACGGCCTTGGCGCGTTCGGTCGACAGGTTGATGTTGCGTTCGGGGCTGCCGAGATTGTCGGTATGGCCGATGACCAGAAGCGCCAGTGCCTTGCGCGGGGCAAGGCTTGCGGCAATGTGTTCGAGCACCGGCAGCAGCTTGTCGTTGAGCTTGACGGTGGCGGTGCGAAAGGTCTGAGCCGAGCGGATCTGGACCAGCACGTCCTTGTTGCCGAGCTCGGTGACGCTCAGGTGGGGATCGCGGCGCAGGGCTTCGATGGCTTCGAGGCGTTCGAGCTGCCACTGAGCCATGGCCTCCGCGGCGGGATCGGGCTTGACCTCGGGGGCGGGCTCGGGTTCGGCCACGGGCTGAGTGGTGACGCAGGCACTCAGGACGAGCGACAGCGCGAGCGCGGGAAGAATCTTGGCGAGGGACAGCATGGGTAATCTACTCCGGAAAGGGATGATGGCGGCGTATGGTGCGGACGGGGGCGGCCGTTGGGCCTAGTTCGAGTACATCGACGACACGATGACATTCACCTGATCGATGTCGACGCCGTTCAGGAAGTCCTTCAGTGCGTTCAGCGCGGCGACGCTGTTGGAGACGAAGTCGGTGCCCCGGGTCTTGCCGACCAGCAGGCAGCCGTCGGTGTTCTCGGGGTAGTTGCCGTTGTGCATGAGGATATAGCGGCTCTGCGGCACGACGGCGTTGAACAGGTGCGGGACGGGGTTGTAGGGGGCGACGCCGCTGAGGCTGGAGTCGTGCCAACGCATCTGGTAGGTGCCTTCCGGGATGCGCAGGCGCAGGTTCGGCGTGCTCGAGTCCGGGCCCGGACGTTCGAGAATGAAGCCCTTGAGGTCGCCACCGTCGACGCTGTATTCGGAGATGGTGGACTGAGCGGTCTGCCACTTGCGGACGATTCTGATGAGGGTGTTTGCCATGGTCGAGTGCTTACTTGAGGGTCGGTTGTTGCCGTGCGGAAAAGTGCGCACGGCGCCGGGGGTCAGTCGGGTTCCGCCACCTGGTCGCGCATGACATATCCGCGCGCGGGATTGGCCGACGGGAGCGAGATTTCGATCCAGCGGTCGTCGTAGGTGGACAGTTTGTCGACAGTGGTGCCGGGATAACGGGTACCCAGAACGGGGCTTCCGGCATCGGGACGGGCAAAGATCGGTACCGGTCGATTTGCGGCGGACACGATCAGCAGGCGCTGTGGCGGCAGCATGGCGCAGCCCTGATCGCCGCTCGCCAGGGCTTCGGGCAGCGCGGTGAGCACCTTGGAGCCGTCCGGGGTGAAGGCGGCAAGGTCGATGTAGTAGTGCGTGCGGTCGCAGTCGACGGCCGAGAGGATGTTGCCGGCGTTGAGCCTTCCCCTGATCAGGACGGTGCCTTCCTGGTAGCGCAGAAATGACTCGGGAATCTGCGCCGGCGGAAAAGTGGCCCGCAACAGGGCCTCGCCCGAAGCGGCTGAGAAATACGCAGGTTGCGCGGACTTGGGGTCGATCGAGGCAAAAATGTCGAAGTGTCTTGCATCCTGGCGGATACGGGCGTCAAGGACCGGGTCGGCAAGGTGCGGGAGGCGGTTGATCGCGTCCGCCTCGGCATGAAAGCGGAAGGACAGCCGCTTTTCCTGAATGCCCGTGACCGCATCGGGGGCGGGCGACCAGTAGGCCTGCAGATAGCCGTCGAGCTCGATCGTGCCGCTGACGCGGATGCGATCTTCGCTGCCCGGGTGGACGTCGAGTACCGCAACCTGCGCTGTAGTGACAGGACTGCCAGCTGCCGCAGTGGCAGGGCCGGGGAGACTTGCTGTTGCCAGGACCAGACCGGCTATTGCCAGGGTCCGGGCTGTGATCGATCGCATCATTGAGCGTCCGTATTGAATCCGGGTTGAGGGGGTGTGCGTTCGGCGCCATCGCGAAAACGCTGCGTGGACGCATCTTCGATGTTCTGTGCGGAGCGGGGGCGTACTTTCATTCGTCGTAGGGAAAACGGGCGCCTGGGCATGCGAATGCCGCCGCCCGCGGCCGGCGCGCTTGCACGCGTCGACCGCTGGCGGCGGCTGGTGTCGATCAAGCCATGTTCTGCTTGACGTCCCAGGTGCCGGTCACCGAGGCGCCCATCGAGCCGTCGGCGTTCTGTTCCTTGACCTCGACCTTGATCTTCGAATACGAGATGGAGACGTTTTCGAGCACGCGCGCGGTATCGGTGGTGCCCGACGGTCCGGCGAAGGTGATGATGCAGTCGGTCAGGGTGATGTGCATGTATTCCTGCGAGCCGTCACCCGACTTGCAGCACGACACTTCGACCGAGCTCAGGTGCTTGCCCGATGCGCAGTACTGCATCAGGTTGGGCGTGGCCTTGTCGACGTAGTGGGTGAAGGTGATGGCGTCGAAGTTGGCCTTGCCGACGCCGCCGCCGCCGCCGGTGAACACCGACGAGGACTGCGACACGGCGTAGTTGAACGACAGGACGTCGATCCAGCCGGCGTGTTTGGAGTCTTTGGATTCACCGTCGATGCCGGTGATCTTGATGTAGAAGTCCTGCAATGATGCCATTTGATAGCTCCTGTAAAGTCAGGTTGGTGTAATTGGCCAGGCCAATCGGGGTGCCCGATATGCGTTAGCTTGCGGACGATTCCTTCACCGAGGGCAGCTTGGATACGAGCCGCAGGCTCATGGTCAGGCCCTCGAGTTGATAGTGGGGACGGAGGAAGAACTTGGCCCCGTAGTAGCCCGGGTTGTCAGGGACTTCTTCGACGACGACTTCGGCGGCAGCAAGCGGCTTGCGTGCCTTGGTTTCCTGGCTCGAGTTCGACGGGTCGCCATCGACGTAATTCATGATCCAGTCGTTGAGCCAGCGCTGGACGTCGTCACGCTCCTTGAACGAGCCGATCTTGTCGCGCACGATGCACTTCAGGTAGTGGGCGAAGCGGCAGCAGGCGAAGAGATAAGGCAGGCGCGCGGCCAGATGGGCGTTGGCGCTGGCGTCGGGGTCGTAGTACTCGGCAGGCTTTTGCAGGCTCTGCGCGCCGATGAACGCCGCAACGTCGGTGTTCTTGCGATGGACCAGCGGCATGAAGCCGTTCTTGGCCAGCTCGGCCTCGCGTCGATCGGAGATGGCGATCTCGGTGGGGCACTTCATGTCGACGCCGCCGTCGTCGGTGGGGAAGGTGTGGCAGGGCAGGTCTTCGACCAGACCGCCGGATTCGACCCCGCGGATCGAGGTGGCCCAGCCGTAGTACTTGAAGCTGCGGTTGATGTTGACCGCCATGGCGTAGGCGGCGTTGACCCACAGGTACTTGCTGTGGTCCGCCCCCTCGGTGCGTTCCTCGAAGTCGAAGTCGTCGATCGGGTTGGTCTTGGCGCCGTAGGGCAGGCGGCCGAGGAAGCGCGGCATGGCGAGGCCGATGTAGCGCGAGTCGTCGGTGGCCCGCAGGCTGCGCCAAGGCGCGTATTCGGTGTTCTCGAAGATCTTGGTGAGGTCGCGCGGGTTGGCGAGCTCTTGCCAGGAGTTCATCTGCATGACCGCGGGGTCGGCGCCGGCGATGAAGGGGCAGTGCGCGGCGGCCGAGATCTTGGCCATTTCGCCGAGGAGTTCGACATCCGGTGCGCTGTGATCGAAGTGGTAGTCGCCGACCAGGCAGCCGTAGGGGGCGCCGCCGAGCTGGCCGTATTCCTCTTCATAGATGCGGCGGAAGATCGGGCCCTGATCCCAGCCGATCCCCTTGTGCCGCCGCAGGTTGCGATGCAGCTCTTTCTTGGAGATGTTCATGACCCGGATCTTGAGCATCTCGTCGGTTTCGGTGCTGTTGACCAGATAGTGCAGGCCGCGCCAGGTCGATTCGAGTTGCTGGAACTCGGGGTGGTGGATGATGTGGTCGATCTGTTCGCTGAGCTTGCGGTCGATCTCGGCGATGATGGCCTCGATGGAGCGGTAGGCGTCGCCGGAGAAGGTGACTGCCGAGCCCAGTGCCTGCTCGGCAAGCGTGCGCACGGCGCCTTCGACAGCGGTGCGTTGTTCGTCGGACTTGGGCTTGAACTCCTTCTCGAGCAGCATGGCCAGATCGGAGCCGCTCGTGGTGGTCTCTTGCTGGAGGTCAGTCAGGGTATCGGTTTGGCGCATGGGATCAGCTCTCCTGGTCCTTGTCGTCCTGCGGTGCAGGTGGGTTGGCGCGCGGAAGGCCGGCGAGGGCCTTGAGCAGGGTGGGGTCGCGCAGGACTTCGGCGAGCAGGTTTTCTGCGCCGCTCTTGCCGTCCATGTAGCTGAGCAGGTTGTTGAGCTCGGTACGCGCTTCGAGCAGACGGCGCAGCGGTTCGACCTTGCGCGCGACGGCGCCGGGGGAGAAGTCGTCCATGCTGTCGAAGGTAATATCGACGGCGATTTCACCTTCGTTGGTGAGGGTGTTGGAGACGGGGAAGGCGACCCGCGGTTTGACCGCTTTCATGCGGTCGTCGAAGTTGTCGATGTCGACCTCGAGAAACTTGCGCTCGGACACCGCCGGCAGCGCCTCGGCAGGCTTGCCGGAGAGGTTGGCCATGACGCCCATGACGAATGGGAGCTGCACCTTCTTTTCCGAGCCGTAGAGTTCGACGTCGTATTCGATCTGCACCCGGGGGGCGCGGTTGCGGCCGATGAACTTCTGGCCGCTCTTGCCTTTCGCTACGTCATTACGCGTTGCCATGGTGTGCTTCCTGTCTGGTTGTCTGAAGTGGGGGAAGATCAGTTGCCGGCACTCGAACCCGCGAGTTGCTTGAGTTGCGTCATGCCTTCGGGGGCGAGCTCGGCCATGATTTCGATGAAGTCGAGGTCGGCGAGACGCTCGATGCGCCGGATCAGCAGGGGCGCGGGATGCGAGGGTTCGTGTTCTTCGAAGTAGCGCCTGGCGAGCGACAGCGCGCGGAAGGCGTCGGCCCGGCTGGAGATGTCGCCGAGTACCGACCTTGCGTTCCGGGATACCTGGGAGTCGGCGGCATTGGCGGTGCTGGCGGCATCGGGCAGGGCGTCGGCGGGCGCGTCGTCATGCGCGACGCCGCCACCTGTCGCGCGCTTGAGCCGAGCCAGCATGTCATGCAGGCGTGAGAGGTCGGGCCAGTATTCTGCTTCGACCTGCGCGCGCCACCGGGCTTCGATGTGTTCAAGGGTATCGGCCGCCTTCGCGATGGCGGCGAAGCGCTCGTCGTTGCCCTGGCGCTCGGCGTCGATGATGCGGGTGAGCTGGTCGAGCGAACCGACCTTTGCGCCCGTGGGCAATTGCAGCCCGCGCAGCACGGCTTCGGCGTCATCCACGGTGATGACGCCGATCCGGCTTTCCATCAGGGTGGCCTGGCGCAACGCGCGGATGAGGCCGCCAGGGTCGGCGAGTGCGGCGACGGCGTTGGCCCTGGGCAGGGGGTCGTATTCCCCGTCGAAGCTGAGTCCGGGGTGGATTTCGGTCCAGTATCGAGACAACAGCTCGGCCACGACGTGGAGCCCCTGGCACAGCCCCGGGATGCCATGAACATGCGTGGCGGCGAGGACGACGGCGGCGGCAATCCGCAGGTCGCGCGTTTCGGCCAGCAGCGAGGTGCCGGTCTTGAGGACATTGCGCCAGTCGGGCTCGTAGGCCGGCAGGGTGCTGTCGCCGAGTTGCTGTTCCGGGCGCGCCAGCGCGAGATCGAAGAAGGCGGCGAAGCGCGGCGTGTATTCCAGGTCCGGACCGCATGCGCTGCCGTCGGCAACCACGTCACCCAGGATGGTGGGGGCGAAGATCGAGGCGATCGATTCGCTCATTGGGATCTCTCTCCGTGGAGGAGGCGCGAGACGGCGTCAGCCGCCAGGTCGGGGCATGTGTGCCGCGCTCGATGACTCACTTTGGGGCTCATGGCACGCATTGTTGTTCGGTAACGAAATGATAAATGTGTATCAGGGTGCGGATTCTGAATTCGACGCTATCAACATGTCAAGTGACAATGCTTAAAGGATATACCAAGGTGATATGAAATGTTGCTATTTGCGGACGTGTTGGATATGCTCTCGGCGTCGTTCGAACTGGTGCGGTATCGGGTATGAAATCTGGATTTTCGAATCCCTCGGCATGGGGGTGGATGCTGTTGGCGTTGGTGCTGAGTGCGTGTTCCGGCAGCGTACGCAAGGAGCTCCCGGTGCCGTTCGAGCTGACCATCGTGGCGTCCGAGCGCCTGAATCCAACCGAGCTGGGGCGGCCGTCACCGGTTGTCGTGAAGGTGTTCGAGCTGGCCGACCGGGGGTTCTTCCGCTCTGCGGATATCTTCACGCTGCTGGGCGATGAGGGGGCTGCCCCCCATGCGGAGGTCATCGACGTACAGGGCTTCTCGATGATGCCGGGTGAAATCAGGGTGGTCCGGCGGTTGGCGACGCTGGGCGCCCGTTACATCGGTGTCGTGGCGGGCTACAGGGATGTCGAACGCTCGGTGTGGCGCGACGTGGCGGTGCTGCCGCCGCCGTACTACGCAGGCAGGCTGTGGTCGGACGGCGTGTCGCCCGAGCGCAAGTACGACGTTCTCGTCGGGGAGCGAGCAGTGACGATCAGGGAAACAACGAAATGACTGCCTGAGCGCGGTTGTCCGGTCGATTTCAAGTGCCCGCTTTGCACGTTGTGTGGCGCCCCCGTTGCGGACTGTCGCATCGAGGGGGCGGGCGGGAAAGCTCAATTGTCCAATCAGCGACGCGGTGGCGCGCTGTTCGGGATGCGTGCGGGATAGGTATGAGTTTCAGGCACAAGGTGGTTTGGTCAGAGGGGATGTTTCTGCGTCCCCAGCATTTTCAGCAGCAGGAGCGTTACCTGGAGGCCTATGCGCACCTTCGTGTCTCGGCTCTGGGTGACTTCCAGTGGGGGTTCGTCGAATTGGAGATCGATGACGATGCCCTGGGTCTGGGGTGCGTTGCGGTACGTCGTGCCCGGGGTGTGTTGCCCGACGGGCTGCCTTTTTCGCTGCCGGCGGATGGGGCTGACGGACTGGCGATCGATATTCCGTCGGGCGCGCGCGACGTGAAGGTCTGCCTGGCGCTGCCGCCGGTGCGGGAGGGCAGCGAAGCGCTCATCTTCGACGACGATCCCAAGAGTAATGCGCGCTTCGTTGCGCGGCTGGAGGAGGTTGCCGACGCCAATGCGATGGGGCAGGCGGGGGCAGAGATCCAGACCTCGAGAGCGCGTTTCAGGCTCTTGCTGGAGCCCGATGTGCCCGCGGGCTGGAGCACGCTCGGCGTGGTGCGCGTGCGTGAGCGGCTTGCCAACAACCAGGTGAACCTGGACCACGACTATGTGCCGCCGATGCTGAGTTGCAGGCAGCATGCCATCCTGGACGGCTATGTTCGCGAGGTGGCGGGGCTGCTCGGGCAGCGTGGCGAGGCCTTGGCGCTGCGCGTGTCGTCCGCGGGCAGGGGCGGGGTATCCGAAATCGGTGATTTCCTGTTGCTGAAGCTGGTGAATCACTGGCTGCCGTTCATGCTGCATCTGAATCAGAGCGAGGTCGTGCATCCGGAACGCCTCTTTTCCGAACTGCTGCGACTCGTCGGCGAACTGTCGGTATTTTCAAACCCGAACCGGCGACCGAATACCTACCCGGCCTATCGACATGACGATCTGCAGGCCTGCTTCGGACCCGTGATGGTCGACCTGCGGCGGGCGCTCGCGCTTGTGCTCGAGCAGACCGCACTGCGTATCGCGCTGGAGGAGCGCAAGTACGGGATCTGGACCGCGCTTGTCCCGGACCGCTTGTTGTTCAAGACCGCTTCTTTTGTCCTCGCCGCGCACGCAAACATGCCGCCGGAGCAGCTCCAGTCGCAGTTCCCGACGCAGGTGAAGGTCGGCACGGTCGAGAAGATCCGGGATCTGGTCAATCTGCACCTGCCGGGCGTTCGCCTGAAGCCGCTGCCGGTGGCGCCAAGGGAGTTGCCCTATCACGCGGGCTATCAGTATTTCGAACTCGATACACACCACGAATTGTGGAAAGAGCTCGAACGCAGCGCAGGAGTGGCCCTGCACATCGCGGGTGACTTCCCGTCACTGGAACTCGAATGCTGGGCGATCCGGCGCCAGGGCTGAGGCACAGAAACACATGGATGTTCGGTTGAGTCTTGTTGCAATCACGGCTGGAGGCGCCCGGCCGTGACTCAGAATAGTCTTCTTTTCGGGCTGGATGGCAGCGTACCGGGGGGGCAGCGGCACGAAAGCCGCGGCCCGACCCATCGTCAAGATGGCGAGCCGGTGAGTCTGCCGTCGTGGAGCGACAATCCGCTCGTCGCGGCGGCAGACAAGTTGTTGAACCTGTTGTCCCGCATTCCGACCGTCACCAAGCTGGATGACCCCGGTACGCTGCGCGAGCGACTGCTTCACGAGTTGCGTGCGTTCGAGCAGCGTGCGCTGGCGGCAAATGTCTCGCGCGAGGAGGTCATCGGTGCGCGCTACTGCCTGTGCACTGCACTTGACGAGATGGCGGCGCAGACGCCCTGGGGGAGCCAGGGGGTGTGGGGACGTCACAGCCTGCTTGTGACCTTCCACAACGAGACCTGGGGGGGGGAGAAGTACTACCAGTTGCTTGCCCGCCTGGCCCAGAATCCCGAACGACATCACAACCTGATCGAGTTGCTCTACTACTGCAACGCGCTGGGGTTCGAGGGCAAGTTCCGTGTGGTCGAGAACGGCCACTCGCAGCTCGAAATCCTGAAGCGCCGGGTTGCCGGTCTGCTGGGCGCCGGATCGGCGGGCTATGACCGTCGCTTGTCCCCCCATTGGGAAGGTGTGGCGACCACGCGCGACACCTGGCGCCTGGTTCCGGCCTGGGTGGTTGCGAGCATTTGCGCGTTTCTTGCGTTTCTGGCCTTCATGTGGTTCGTGTTTTCGCTTGCGCCACCGTCCGATGCGCTGTTTGCGCGGCTGGCGGGGCTCGACATTCCGCGCCCCGAGCTGAAGGCGGTGAGCGAGCCGCCACCGCCGCGGCTGCGCCGCTTTCTCGAAGCCGAGATCCGTGCCCGCATGCTCGAGGTGGAGGATCTGGCCGACCGAAGCGTCATTACGCTGGTGGGCGATGGCCTGTTCGATTCGGGCAGCGTCGACATCCAGGCGCGCTACTTGCCCGTGTTCGCCCGGATTGTCGATGCGCTCAACGAAGTGGGTGGCAGCATTCTGGTGAGCGGCTATACGGACAGCCGGCCGATGCGAAGCGTTCGCTTTCCTTCGAACTGGCACCTGTCCGAGGCGCGTGCCCGTGCGGTGGGCGAGCTGCTTGACGCCCGCCTTGCGGTGCGTGGCCGGGTCAGAACCGAAGGTCGCGGCGAGGCCGACCCGGTGGCGTCGAATGACACTGCGGAGGGGCGCGCGCGCAATCGTCGCGTGGTGCTGACGCTGATGCTGTCGGCCGAAGAGATTCATCGCCAGATCAACGTCGCAGCCTTGCCTGCCGCGGAGGCCGCGCAATGATCTATTCCCTGTTTCGCCGCATGCTTTCGGCATTGCTGTCGCGTGCGTTCTGGACCGTGGTCGGGGTGGTGTTTGCATCCCTGCTGATCTGGTTCGTCGGCCCGATCGTGGCCTTCGGCGAGATTCGCCCGCTCGAGAGCGTGTCGGCCCGTATCTGGACGATTGTCGTCCTGGTCGCGTATTTCGTGCTGCGCTACTTCGTGCGCAGGTGGCGCAAAGGGGCGACCAATGCGCGGATTGCGGACCGCTTGAGAAATACCTTGCTGCCCACGCGCGCCGACGAGTCGGACGAGGCGCGCATGCTCCGCCAGCGCTTCGACGATGCCTTGAAGATTCTGCGCCATGCGCGATTTGCGAAAGGCGGCACTTCGTTCGTGTCGCGCTTGATGGGGGGCGGACGCTACCTGTATGAGTTGCCCTGGTACATCATCATCGGCGCGCCGGGGGCAGGAAAGACCACCGCATTGCTCAATTCGGGGCTGTCGTTTCCATTGGCCAAGTCGCATGGCAAGGGGGCGGTAAAGGGCGTTGGCGGCACACGCCATTGCGACTGGTGGTTCACCGACGAAGCGGTGTTGATCGATACCGCTGGTCGGTATACGACGCATGAAACCGATGCCGAGGCGGACAAGGCCGAATGGCAGAGCTTCATGGGGCTTCTGCGCAAGACGCGCGCGAGCCAGCCACTCAATGGTGTCCTGCTCACGCTTTCCGTGTCGGAACTGCTCGATGCCAGTGTCGAAGCGCGCAAGGCCCATGCCGAGACGCTGCGGATGCGGCTCGACGAGCTGCGTAACGATCTTGGCATCGAGTTCCCGGTGTATCTGCTGGTAAACAAGTGCGACCTGCTGTCCGGTTTCGACGAGTATTTTGCCGCGCTCGATCGCAGCGGGCGCGAGCAGGTGTGGGGTTTTACCGCGCCCTATGCCGATGGCGCCGTCAATGTGCTGGATGCCGACGCGATCAATGGCGAGCTCGCTTTGCTCAAGAAGCGCGTGCACGAGGGCCTGGTCGACACGCTGCAGGGCGAGCCGGAGTTGGGCCGACGCGCGCTCATCTATTCGTTTCCGCAGCAGTTTGCCTTGCTGTGCGATGTGATCGGCGAGGTTGCGGCGGCCGTGTTCGCCGATTCGAGGTTCTCCAGTGCGCCGCTGCTCAGAGGGGTGTATTTCACCAGCGGAACCCAGGAGGGCACGCCGCTCGACAGGGTGCTCTCCATCATGGGGGCGCCGGCGCCGCGTCCCGAACGGCGCGTGGCCGGTCAGGGGAAAAGCTATTTCCTGAACGAGCTGCTGACGCATGTCGTCTTCGAAGAGGCGCACCTGGCGGGGAAGAACCGGCGTGTGAGCCGTCGGCAGCGTCTGCTTGCGATCTCTGCATATGGCCTCAGTGCCGTCCTGCTCGTCGGTGCGCTGGCAGCCTGGACGGTGAGTTATCGCAATAACCTTGCCTACCTTGCCGAGGTCGATAGCAAGACGGCACGTCTCGAAGCCCATTTGCAGGCGCTCTCGCCAGAGGTCGACGGCAATCTCTATGCGCTGCTGGGTACGCTTTCCGAAGCCGAATCGGTTGCCGATGCCACGGCCTTCCCGGTGGCCCAGCCTCTGCTTGCGTGGACCTTCGGTCTGTACCAGGGAGACAAGCTGCAGGCCGGCGCGCGTCCGGTGTACGAGGCATTGCTGCGGGAGCGTCTTGCGCCTGCCTTGAACGTACGCCTTGAGAATCTGCTCAGGACGGTGGCGGTCGAGGACCTCGAGTTCGCCTACGAGATTCTCAAGGCCTACCTGATGCTGCACGACCCCGCCCATTTCAACGCCGACGAATTCAAGGCCTTCGTCATGGCCGATTGGGACTACAACATGCCTGCCGGTGCCGCTGCCGGCGAGCGGGCAGCGCTCGAGCGCCACGTCAGCGCGCTGGCCAGCCTCGGTAGCGTCGCCTCGGGGACGGCGGTGAATGATGCGCTGGTGGCATCGACCCGGGCCAGGCTGTCGCAGTACTCGTCGGCGCAACGAACCTATCGGCGTCTGGTACGCGCATTGACGAAGAATGCACTGCCCGATTTCTCGGTGGGCGGCACGGTCGGGCCCGGCGCGCCGACCGTTTTCCGCCGGGTGAGCGGGCGCCCGCTCACCGACGGGGTCGCTTCGCTGTACACCTACCGCGGCTACCACGAACTGTTCGAGAAAGAGGTCGCGAATGTCCTGCGCTACGTCGGCAAGGATGAATCGTGGGTGCTGGGCGTTTCCGAGAAAAATGCCAAGGACCGCGCCGAGGCACTGGCCAGCGGCGAATTGGCGCTGGAGGTCAAGCGTCTGTACATGTGGGACTACGTCGCGCGTTGGGAACAGTTTCTCGACGATGTCGACATCGTTGCGCCGACCACACTCAGCGCGGCAACCGAGCTTGCGAGGATTCTCTCGTCGCCGGATTCGCCATTGTCCCGGCTGATGCTTGCGGTCGTGCGCGAAACGACCCTGCTCAAGCAGGACAAGAACGATGCCCGCGCCGAGTATTCGATGCTCGACCGCGTGCGGCGCACGGCGAAGGCGACCAGCGACGATGTGACCCGGATCGTGGGGCCCAGCGCGCTGCCCGGAAGAATCGGCCCGGCCGAGCGCCCCGAACTGATCGTGGACAATCGCTTCGAGTCCCTGCGCCGGTCCGTGGGCACGGGGACGGACGGTTCTGCCGCATTGGGGGGCTCAGCCCAGGGTCTGTCCGAGTTGTATCTGTTGCTGAGTTCGGCCGAGGCCGCGCGGGCAGGCGGCTACCCGCCCCCGAGCAGCGATCTGCCGGCGCGCCTGCAGGCCGATGCCGCACGCCTGCCGCAGCCGGGACGGCGCCTGCTGGAGACGCTCGCGAACTCGGGGGCCACGCTGGTGGCACGTGAAACCCGCGTGGCCAAGAGCAAGCAGTTGGTCGGCACCGTCACGCGCAGTTGCCGCGAGGCGATCGAGGGGCGCTATCCGTTTGCGCAAGGGGTGTCCAGCGAGGTGGCGGTGGGCGACTTTACCCGTCTGTTCGGTCCTGGCGGCATGTTCGACAGCTATTTTCAGACTGAACTCGCGCCCTTCGTCGATGCCTCGACCAACCCATGGAGATTGCGTCCCGGCGCTCAGGGGGGGCTTGGTGCGGGGGGCGCGTTGAGTGCATTCGAGCGCGCGGACGTCATCAAGGACGTGTTCTTCCGCAGTGGCTCGGGGGCGCCGACGGTGACCGTCATCATCAAACCCATCGTGATGGATGCGTCGATCACCAGCCTGGTACTGGATGTGGATGGACAGGTTGTGCGTTACCAGCACGGGCCGCAGGTCGGCCACACGCTGCGGTGGCCCGGCCCCAAGGGCAGCAACCAGATCCGGGTGGCCATGGAGCCCGCGCTGGCGGGGCAGTCGTCGGGTCTGGTCGTCGACGGGCCATGGGCGCTGCACAGGCTGTTGGACAAAGCGGAAATCATCGCTGGCGACAGCCCCGAGCGTTTTCGGGCAGTGCTCGACGTCGGTGGCCGCCATGCGACTTTCGAGATTGCTGCCAGCAGTGTGAAGAATCCGTTCCGCCTGAAGGAAATGAGGGAGTTCAAATGTCCGACAGGTCTGTGAGCGTGGCTTCCCGTCGTGGCGGGCACTCGGTGCCGGTGCGGCAGGGGCGGGGCCGCAACAGCATTCGTTCGAAGTGCCCGATCGTGTCAGCGTTGGGCGGTCCTGTATGAATTCGGAATTTCTCGACTATTACAACAAGGAGCTCGGCTACCTGAGGGAGATGGGGAGCGAGTTCGCCGCCGCCTTCCCGAAGGTCGCGTCCCGCCTCGGCATGCAGGGCGAGACCGTGGCCGATCCCTACGTGGAGCGCCTGCTGGAGGGCTTTGCCTTCCTCGCGGCGCGTATCCACGTGAAGCTCGATGCCGAGTTTCCCCGCTTTTCCCAGCGCCTGCTGGAGGTGGTCTACCCGCACTACCTCGCGCCGACGCCATCGATGGCGATCGTCCAGATGGTGCCGGACGAGCAGCAGGGCGAGGACAAGCAGTCGGGCGGGATGCTGATTCCGCGCGCAACTCGTGTCAGTACTGCGGCGGTGCCCGGGACGCAGACACCGTGTACCTTCACCACCGGCCAGGATGTCGAGGTGTGGCCGATCGACATGCTCGATGCCACGGCCGAACTGCCGGGCGAGGACTTGGGTAATCTGCGGCTCGAAGGCACGGAGCCGGTGAAGGGCGTCATTCGCCTGCAGTTGCGATACCGTCAGAACGACCCCGCATTGCGTGGGTGTCCCGATCGCCTGACGTTCCACATCGCTGCGGAAGAGCCGGACGCCAGTACCTTGTACGAGGCCGTCGTCGCGCATGGACTGGGCGTCGTCGTCAGGGAGCGTTTCGGTCGTGGCGTACGAACGGTGCTGGGTCGAAGCGCGATCAGGCCGGAAGGCTTCGGTGCCGATCAGGCCTTGCTGCCGACGGACAGTCGCGTGTTTCAGGGCTACCGGCTGCTGCACGAGTATTTTGCCTTCCCGCGGCGCTACCTGTTCTTTTCGCTGTCGGGCCTGGCCAAGGGGCTGCGGCGGATCGACGAGGCCCACTTCGAGTTGTTGATCCTGCTCGATTGCGATCCTGCGACGCTGGGACTGCAGGTCAGCCGCAAGGACTTCGAACTCAACTGCGTGCCGGTCATCAATCTGTTTCCCGCACCGGGAAACCGGCTCCTGGTCGGGCCGGAGACGCTGGAGCACCATGTGGTGGCCGACCGCACCCGGCCACTGGATTTCGAGGTCTATCGCGTCGACGCGGTCGATGGTTTCGATCGTGGCAATGACCCGGTGCGAACATTCCGTCCCTTCTATCATTACATCGCGCCCGATTGCAGTGGTACGGGCGAGGCTTTCTTCTCCGTGAGACGTGCCCCCAGGCGGATTTCAGAGCCGGCCAAGCGCAGCGGGGGGCGCTCGGGCTACCTGGGTTCGGAGGTCTATCTGTCGCTGGTCGATACCAGGGAGGCGCCGTGGCCCGAGCGCATCGACCAGCTCACCGTCGATCTGTTGCTGACCAACCGGGATTTGCCCTTGTTGCTGCCGACCGGGGACGTGCTGCGCCTGGAGGTCGATGCCGGACTGCCGGTTCATGGACGGTTGATCAAGGGGCCGACGCGGCCGCGCAACCCGGTCGCCGAGCGCGAAATGACCTGGCGCCTGATCAGTCACCTGTCGCTCAACTATCTGGCGCTGCGCGACATGGATCCGGCCAGCGGCGCGGGCCTGCTGCGTGAGTTGCTGGGTCTGTATGCGACGCTGGCAGACCCGGTGGTGGCGCGCCAGGCCGATTCGATCACCGCCACCGACACGCGCGCAGTCAACCGTCGCCTGCCGGTCAGCGGCCCGCTGGTGTTCGGGCGGGGAGTGGCGGTGTCGGTCACGGTCGATGAGCAGCCCTTCGCCGGTGGCAGTCCCTATCTGTTTGGTGCCGTGCTCGAGCAGTTCCTGTCGCGTCATGTGTCGATGAACATGTTCTGTGAGCTCGAGTTGGTGAGCACGACCAGAGGCAGTCTGGCGAAATGGCCGCCGCGCTGGGGAGGACGTCCCGATGTCTGAATCACGCGCGGTCCGCGCGGGCGAGATTCCGTATCGGCGTGTGCTGGAGTCCGAGCCGTGGCGGGTGGACTGGTTCAACGCGCTGCGCTGGTTCGATGCCCGGCATTCGGACAAACCGCGCTTCGGCAGGGCGTTCCGGCCGGGTGACGAGTCGATCCGGGTGAGCCAGCCGCCATCCCTGCAGTTTGCCCCCGCTGCGGTCTCGGGCTTCGGCCATGACCGTGCCGGGCGTGTCCGGATCGAGCAGCTCGGGTTCGGGCTCTTCGGGCCGAACGGCCCTTTGCCGCTGCATCTGACCGAGCATGTGCGCAGCCTGAGTGCGCTCGACAAGGATGAGTCGCTGTGCGCCTTCGTCGACATGTTCCATCACCGCTTCGCCATGCTCTTTTACCGCGCGTGGGCCAGTTCGCAGTCCGCCGCCAGCCTGGACCGGGATGATGAGGACCGATTCGGAACCTACGTCGCGAGCCTCATCGGCTATGGCGAAGCGGCCGCTACCGGGCGCGACGCCGTTCCCGATCGGGCGAGGCGCTTCATGGCCGGGCATCTGGTGCGGACGACACGCAACCCGGAAGGATTGAAATCCATTCTCTCGAGCTATTTCGGCTGTCCGTTCCGCGTCGAGGAGTGGGTGGCACATTGGCTTGAGCTGGCACCGGAGGATCAGTCGGCGCTGGGCTCGGTGGCGGCACATTCGGGCTTGGGGACTGGGGCCGTGTGCGGCGCGCGGGTGCCCGACCGGCGGCATCGTTTCCGCCTTCATGCCGGGCCCTTGTCCATCGCCGAATACCGCCGCTTCCTGCCCGCGGGCGATTGGCATAGGGCCGTCCGGGATTGGGTGAGGAACTACATCGGCTTCGAACTGAGCTGGGACCTGCGACTTGTTCTGCGGCGCGACGAGGTGCCAAGGACGGCGCTGGGGGGCGGGGAGCGATTGGGGTGGACGACGTGGTTGGGTACGCGGCTCCACGAAGCCGACCGAGGGGATCTCGTTCTCGATTGCGAGCGATCGGGCAGCGCCGTGCGGCCCGCCGACGCGTCGGGCGCGCAGTCAGAAATTCACTGAAATAGAGGAAGTCATCATGACCACAGTCAGCCGAGTTGCGCTGTTTGGAAAACTGAACTCGCTGTTGTACAAGGCGATCGAGGCGGCGACGGTGCTCGCCAAGCTGCGCGGCAACCCGACCGTCGAGCTGAGCCACTGGCTCTATCAGTTGCTGCAGCTCGACGATAGTGACCTGCACCGTATCCTGAAGGCTTCGGGATGCGATCACGGACGTTTGCTCGCACAGTTGCTGGCGTCGCTGGAGCGCCTGCCTGCGGGCGCGAACGGCATCGAGGATCTGTCCGGCGACATCGATCTGGCGGTCGAGCGTGCGTGGATACAGGCTTCGGTGCGCTTTGGTGCATCTGCCGTGCGCAGCAGCCATCTGGCAATCGCGTTGCTCGCCGATCGCCGCCTGCGGGAGGTCGTGATGTCGGTGTCGCGCGAGTTCGCCGCCATCGATCCGACCGCGCTCGGGGACAAGCTTGCCGGGCTTCTCGCCAACAGTCCGGAGAACGCGAGCGGCGCAGCGGAACAGGCCTATGGCGGCGCGCTGGCGGCCCCGGGAGAGACGGCGGGCGCGACTGCGCCGGCGGTCATGGGGCGCGGCGAGGCGCTCAAGCGCTACACCGTCGATCTGACCGCGCGTGCGCGTGCGGGTGAAATCGATCCCGTCACTGGCCGCGATGATGAGATCCGCCAGGTGATCGACATCCTGATGCGGCGCCGTCAGAACAATCCCATCCTGACCGGGGAGGCGGGCGTGGGCAAGACCGCGGTGGCGGAGGGCTTTGCACTGCGGATCGCGAGCGGGGAGGTGCCGCCGCCCCTGCGCGATGTCGAGCTGAGGTCGCTCGACATCGGCCTGCTGCAGGCCGGTGCGAGCATGAAGGGCGAGTTCGAGCAGCGCCTGCGGCAATTGATCGAGGAAGTGCAGCAATCCGAGCGTCCGGTGATCCTGTTCATCGACGAGATCCACACGCTGGTTGGCGCGGGTGGGGCGTCCGGTACCGGCGATGCGGCGAACCTCCTCAAGCCGGCCCTGGCGCGCGGGACGCTGCGCACGGTCGGGGCGACGACCTGGAGCGAATACAAGCGCTACATCGAGAAGGATCCTGCCTTGACCCGTCGTTTCCAGGTGGTGCAGGTGCACGAGCCGGACGAGGAGCAGGCCGCCGCCATGCTGCGGGGCGTGGTCGCTGCGCTGGAAAAACACCATGGGGTGAGCATTCTGGACGAGGCCGTAGCGGCCGCCGTGAGCCTGTCCCACCGCTACATTCCCGCGCGCCAGCTGCCCGACAAGGCGGTCGCCTTGCTCGATACGGCTTCGGCGCGGGTTGCGATCAGCCTGAACGCCATGCCGGCGGCGCTCGAAGATGTAAAACGGCGCATCGAGGTCAATGCGACGGAGCGCGCCCGCTTGTTGCAGGAGTGTGCCGTTGGCCTGGACCATGCGGAGCGCATCGCGAAGATCGACGCCGTGCTGGCAGGCCTGAATGAAGAGGCGGATGCGCTCGAGCAGCGCTGGGTCGAGGAGCGCGAACTGGTCGAGCGTATCGTCAGCCTGCGAAAGTCGCTCCTGGCGCCCCCGAGCGCGAAAGAGGGCGCGGGCAGCCCCGAACAGGCCGGGTCCGACGAGGGCGTGCATTCGTGCGATGAACCGGAGGCCGCGCCGAGCCTGGGTCGCGCCGATCTGATCGAGCTGGAGGCACAGCTCAGGCTGATCCGGGGCGAGTGTCCGCTGGTGTCATCGGCGGTGGATGAGCAGGTGGTGGCAACGGTGGTGGCGGACTGGACCGGTATTCCGGTGGGCAGAATGGTGCGCGATGAACTCAAGAGCGTGCTTGAACTCGCCGACCATCTGGAGGCGCGGGTGGTGGGGCAGCGCCACGCGCTGGAAACCGTGGCGCGCAGGATTCAGACGGCCCGTGCGCGGCTTTCCGATCCGGTCAAGCCGGTCGGTGTCTTCCTGTTGTGCGGCCCGTCCGGCGTGGGCAAGACAGAAACCGCGCTGGCGCTGGCCGAAGCCTTGTACGGCGGGGAGCAGAACCTGATTTCGGTCAACATGAGCGAGTTCCAGGAGGCGCACACCGTGTCGACGCTGAAAGGGGCGCCGCCGGGCTATGTGGGTTTCGGCGAGGGCGGGGTGCTGACCGAAGCGGTGCGGCGCCGACCCTACAGCGTGGTGCTGCTGGACGAAGTGGAAAAAGCGCATCCGGACGTGCACGAGATCTTCTACCAGGTGTTCGACAAGGGGCGCATGGAGGATGGAGAGGGGCGCGAGATCGACTTTCGCAATACCGTGATCCTGCTGACCTCGAATATCGGAACCGAGCTGATTGCCGCCATGTGCCAGGATCCGGCGCAGCAGCCCGAGCCCGAGGCGCTGGCCGACGCACTGCGTACCGAACTGCTCGAGGTGTTCCCGCCTGCACTGCTTGGCCGGCTGATTGTGGTGCCCTATGTGCCGCTTTCGGAGGACACGCTGGCGCGCATCGTCAGGTTGCAGCTCGATCGCGTCCGGGCCCGCGTGACGAGCGCACACGGCTCGCGCTTCGAGTATGACGAGCGCGCCGTGCAGCTGGTGATCGATCGGTGCAACGTGGCGGCATCGGGCGGGCGGATGATCGACGCCGTGCTCACCCATTCGGTGCTGCCGGAGATCAGCCGGACCTTCCTGGGTGCGATGGTGGATGGGCAGCCGATCGTGGATGTCCGTCTGTCTGCGGACGAGGGCGGCTTCGCGCTTGCGTTCGACCATGGCGATCGCGAAGTGGCGGCTGAAGACGCGCTTGATGCCAGCATCGACTTGGAGCGCGCGCAAGCGCCTGCTCCTGGACGGGACGGCAATCAGTTGATAGACGAAACGGTGGCTTGAGATGACGACGACCCCGTTTCAGAAGTTGAAGCCGACTGCCATCCACCCGCTCAATGCCCTTGGGGCGGGGATGCGATTGCAGGAGTTCGAAATCCGCACGGTGATCGGCGAAGGTGGGTTCGGTATCGTCTATCACGCGTTCGACACCTTGCTCGAGCGCGATGTTGCGATCAAGGAGTATCTGCCGGTCAGTCACGCGGTACGGGCGAACGATGGCAGCGTGGTGGCGCGTTCCGAGCGCCATGCGGAAACCTTCGCCAAGGGCTTGATGTATTTCCTGTCCGAGGCACGCATGCTCGCCCGCTTCAAGCATGCGGCACTGGTCGAGGTGTTTCGGTTCTGGGAAGAGAACGGTACGGCCTACATGGTCATGCCGTATTACCGGGGAAGTTCATTGAACCAGATGATCCAGGCAGGTTTTCGTGTCGAGAACGAAGACGAGTTGATGGCCTTTCTCGATCCGCTCATGCAGGGCTTGAAGCAACTGCATGAGGCCAGTTGCTTCCATCGCGACATCGCGACCGACAACATCCTGATGCTGGAGAGCGGTGAGCCCGTGCTGCTCGACTTCGGTGCCGCGCGTTCGATTCTGGTGGGCGAGGCGGAGCACTCCACCGTGATCCTGAAACCGGGATTCGCACCCGTCGAGCAGTACAGCAATGACAGGCAGCTCGCACCCCAGGGCGCATGGACCGACTTGTATGCGCTTTGTGCGGTGGCTTACCAGTTGATTACGGGCGACATGCCGGTGATGTCGGTCGCGCGAATCATGCGCGATCCGTTGGTGCCTTTGAGTACGCGAGCGCCGGCAGGCTTCAGTGCCGAGGTGCTGCATGCGATCGATTGCGGGATGAAGGTGGATCCGGCCAGCCGCCCTCAGTCCGTCGATGAACTCTTCGAATTGTTGCATGCTTCGGCAGCAGCGGGCCGAGATGGCGTGGGCTTCGCCCCCGACCTTGCCGCTCCGGTGGAACGCCCGGCGGCAGTGGCGCCTCCGACCGCATCGCCTGATCCTGTCACGCATGGGCGTGCCGACCACTCCGCCACGGCGTCGGGACGTGCGCAGGTGAGCGACCCAGGCGGCCGGGCGGATCGCGCGCCTCCTCGGTCGACGCCAATCTCGACCGTGCGTCCGGCTTCCGTGCCGCAACGCCAGTCGGCATTGTGGCGCGTGCTCGGTGCGGCGGGCGCGATCGGGGCGCTTGCCGGCTGCGTTCTGATCTATCAATCCAT
This sequence comes from Azoarcus sp. L1K30, assembly GCF_018122735.1. GTDB lineage: Bacteria > Pseudomonadota > Gammaproteobacteria > Burkholderiales > Rhodocyclaceae > Parazoarcus. The sequence continues at coordinate 352,900 of NZ_JAGRRD010000001.1, forward strand.
GAACAGCGAGCCGACATCGCTCGATGACGGCGTGGCCATCGCCGCAACCGAGCAGCAAGCCATGCCTTTTGGCATTCAGCCTGCGCCGGCCGGCGCGAATGCCGAAGTGGCGCGCGCCGCCGATTCTCCGTCCACCGCTGCCTCGGTCTCCGCGCCGATGCACGAGGTGATCGCCCATGATGAGGCTGTGACACCGGGCGCGAGCGTGGAGCGCGGATCAGCGCCGCCAATCGTGCTGGCGGCCGAGCAGGGGCCGGGTGCCGGCCCGGCAGCAGTGAGCCCGGCCACGGTTGCCGCGGCAGCTCAGACCGCTGCGTCTCAGCCGGCAAGCGCGCCGGAGGCGCCGCCGGTAGGCAAGGTCGTCGATGCGGGCGTCGTTGGTCGCGGCGAGGTCAGGCAGGTGGCACTACAGGGCACCGAGGTGCCCGCCGGCGCGACGTCGGTTCCAGCTGTCCCCGCAGCGGAAGGCGCGGCGACGGAGGCGACCGATGCGACCCGGCAGGTGCTCGATCATGGCGTGGTGGAGGTCACGGTTGCGCCCTGGGGCAACGTCTATCTGAACGGTCAGCTGGTCGGCGTTGCGCCACCACGGGTGCAGATCGAAGCCGCGCTGGGGGCGAACGAGGTCGTGATCAGCAATGAGACGCACCCGCCGCGGACGGTCAGCCTGTTCGTCGAGGCCGGAAAAACTTATCGGATCCGTCATGACTTTACGAAGCAGTGAGGCGTCTCGCCGTGCGTCCGTGTCTGTCTTATGCGGATTGATGTCTTTGGCAATATTGGGCGGATGTTCGATCCTGTTCGACTCGCCTTCGGCCGATGACGTGCCGTCGGTGTCGATCGACCACGTGATGGTGCGAAAGGCGCGCGAGACAAGCGCCGGGGGTACGTTTCCCATTGGCGGTGGCATCGGCGCTGGCGCTCCGGCGAACGATCAGGCAATGGCGTCCGCGCTCTCGATCGAGACGGGACGCAGCGGTTCCGACGCGTCCTTCCTTGTGATTGAAACCAGCGTGACCGGCGAGGTCTTCGTGGACGGACAGGCAATCGGCCTGGTCCAGGACGCGAGCCGTGCCCGCCTCGTCACGCTGATCCCGGGCAAGCACGAAGTCCGGGTGGAGCGCTTGCATGCAGCGCCGGTGCTCGCGCAGTTCTATATCGATTCGGGAGAGCGCATTACCTTGCGCTGGGAATCCCGCCAGTCACGATAAGTGGATCCTTCCATGCTTGAAATTGTTGCCATTACCTATAACGACATTGCGCCGGTTCTGCCGATTGCGGCGGTTTTGCCCGACTCCGGTGGGACGATCGGGCGTGACGAGCGCAATACCGTCGTGTTGCCCGACCCGATGCGCGTGGTATCGAGACGCCATCTCGAACTGCTGTGTGCGCCAGACGGCATGTCCCTCACCAACATCAGCGAATCGAATGCTGCGCTGGTCAACGATGTTTCGCTGGCCCCGGGGGCGAGCTGTCGCGTCGTCATCGGGGACCGGGTCACCGTGGGATGCTATGTGCTCGAGATTCGTGAGCATCGGGGCGAGGATACGCGCTGCGCGGACGGTGGCGACCTCATTGTGCGCGACTCTCCTGCAAGGTCGGTGGCGGCCGAGTACGAAGCCAGTGGGCGTGGCGGAATCGGGTCCGTCGAGGCGGAGATCGCTTCCCTGTGCGGCGGGACACCGCTGGCCGCAGCTGGCGTGACCGATGCTGATGCAACTGCGGATGCAAATGTCGATGCCATTCTCGAGACTCGCAGCGTCCGGATGTCGGACATCGATCCACTGGGTGAGGCATGGACGCACGGGGTCGATCTGGTGGATCTGTCGGGCAAGGGCGATGCCCTGGTTCGTGGCATCGACGACAATGCGCTGGCTCAGTCTCTTGTGCTCGACCCTTCCGCATCCACTGCCCGAGCGGTCCTGTCCGAGACGTCATCGGATCCGCTGGAGATCTTCGGCGCAGTGGACGGAGTCGATCTAGACCTGGCCGACATGGGCATCCTGCAGCACCCCAAGCCATCGAGCGAAAGCCATAGCGTCAATCACCGTGTCGAATTGAGCACACCCTTCGTTCTCCCGGTATCGGAAGCAGCGGCAGAGGGGCATTGGGCGGACGCGTCCTCAGCGTCGGACTCGGCGGCCGCGGCGGGTGTGCGGCCGACAGCATTCATCCCGGACGACGATTTCCTGAACGTCGCCGATGTGGTGGCGGCCCCTGCGAGTGCGGAGGCGAAGCCGAATGGCGGCGTTGCGGGCCGCCAGGGCGCGTTCAGCCAGGATCGTGGCGAACGGCTCCCGCCGGTTGGGGCGGTACCACCGCGAAGACCCCAGGCCGCGGCGCCCAAGGCATCACGGGTTGCTGACAACGCGGACACGGCAGCCAATGTCAATGAACTCTACCAGGCGCTTCTTGAAGGACTGGGGATCGACGCGCTACCGGACAGGCACGCGATCGATCCCGATTTCATGCGCCTGATCGGCCAATTGCTCAAGGCCACCACACATGGAACGGTGCGCCTGATGTCGGCGAGGGCGGCGGTCAAGCGCGAAGTCAGGGCGAACGTGACGGTGATTGCGCCAGTGAAGAACAACCCGCTGAAGTTCTCGCCCGATGGGGAAGTGGCCATGATGTACCTGCTTGGTCGTCCCTACCCGGGGTTCATGGGGGCACTCGAGGCCATCGATGAGGCCTATGGGGATCTCTATGCGCACCAGGTGGGCATGGTTTCGGGAATGCGCTCGGCACTCGGACATGTACTGGAGCGCTTCGATCCGGAGGCGATTTCACGCAACGCCAATACCAACGGCTTGATCGAAGGGCTACTGTCCGTGGGACGGAAGGCGCGGCTGTGGGACGCCTACGGACGATATTTCGAGAATACGCGCGAGTTGGCGGAGGATCGCTTCCAGGAGTTCTTTGGTGCCGCATTTCTCGAGGCCTATGAGGAGGTTTCTCAGGCGCGCGCTTCGTCGGGCTCGAACGGCGATCAGGGAGCGGCTTGATGCATCTGGCGATTGCACACTGCACGGACGAAGGCGGGCAGGCCTCCAACGATGACTTCGTGGGATTCTGTGCCACCGAGGAGATCGGCTGTTTCGTTCTCGCCGATGGTACCGGAGGGTACCGGGGTGGCGCCCTTGCCGCTCGCACCGTTGTGAACGAGGTCCTGCGGCGCTTTCGTGAGTCGCCCGTCCACCATTGCACCTGCGCCGACTGGAGCCTCGAGATTGCACGCGATGCCCTGCTCAGGGCGAGGGCCGCTCATCCGCAGATGTCGGAGATGAACACCACCTTGGCGACCTTGCTGATCGACCTGAACGCCGGTCAGGCCTGCTGGGGGCATCTTGGAGACAGCCGCATCTATCTTTTTCGCAATGGACGGGCACGTTTGCTGACACACGATCACAGCGTCGTTCAGGCCATGCTGGATGCGGGTTACACGCGGGAACCGATTCGCGGCAGTGCATACCGCAATGCGCTCTATGCATCGGTGGGGTCGGAGGAAATGCCGCCGACCGCACTTGGCGCCGAACCGCTCGTTCTGGCCGAGGGCGATGTCTTTCTGCTGTGCAGTGACGGATTCTGGGACGCGCTCGACGAATACGGCATGGAGGCAACATTGCAGGACGCCGAGACGCCCGAGGCCTGGGTACAGGTCATGGTCGACATGATCAGGAAAGAGGGGGGGACGGTGGACGACAACTTCAGCGCACTGGCAGTGTGGGTGGGAAAGAGGATATCCGTTACCCGGATTCTGGGCGCGCCCGCACCGTCCATCTCTGCCGTATCGACTGCCGGGGCACGTGGAGAATGAGGTTTCCGTTCTCGCGCCGTGAGGAGGAGCCGGTGCTGGGCTGGTTCGGAAAACTCCCCGCTGTGGGTGACTTTGCCGGGCGGGGCCTGTCCGTGTCGCTGCGTGAAAGCGTCGGGGGATGGTGCGAAGATGGTATGAAGGCGCTGGTCGATCGCGGCGGTGTCGATTGGCGTGAGGCCTACCTGGTCTCGCCTGTATGGCACTTCGTCATGAATGCCGGCCTATGGCACGACGGTGCGCTGACCGGCTGCTTTGCGCCGAGCATTGATCGCATCGGTCGATGCTCGCCGTTGATCGTATTGCGCTCCTTCGACCCGGCGCGGATCACGGACATCTTGCCGCCGACGAGCGATTGGTTGTACGCGGTCGACCGCCTGATTCGCCAAGTCGTCGGTGATGGGCTTCCGGTCGACGCGGTGCTGCCGGCGCTCGAGTTGGCCACCGATGCGGACAGGCAGGTGGGCGTGGGGGCGGAGGGGACGGGCGGTATTCTTGCCGATCTCGGTATCGAGGCGGCGCCCCTGTCCGGGGCTGCATGGTTCTCATGGCCCGGGCTCAAGACGCAATTCGGCGAACGGCGCATGACGAGCTACTGGTGGGCCGAGCCCTCACCCAAGAAGCCGCCGCTGCAATTCATTCATGGTGGAATGCCGGATGCGGCGCTGTTCGCGCTGCTGATGGGAGGATGGGTCGGGCGTGAGCACACATGACACAACGACCGTGAGCCGTGCCGGTTTTCTGCCTGCGCTCCTCGACCGCCTCACCGAACCCACGGCGGAGGCGGCCGCGCCCGGGCGGGCACAGGGGCGTGCGGCCTACCAGGAATCGGTGCTGAGAGACCTGCGCTGGCTGCTGAACAGTACGACGGCATTCCACCGAGGCGAGTTGCGCGCATTTCCCCACGCATCGCACTCGGTCGTCAACTTCGGCATTCCCTGTGCGACGGGCCTGCATCGCTCCGAAAAGGAGGCGCAGGAACTCGCCAAGGGGATCGAACAGGCCATTCTCCGGTTCGAACCGCGAATTCTCGCGGAATCGCTGATCGTCGAGGTCGTCCCCGAACAGGAGGGAAAATCGCACGCCCATCTCTTGCTGAGAATTCACGCGGCATTCTGGTTCGAACCGCACCCGATCGAGCTTTCGATCCGGGCACGTTGGCATGTCGAAGGTGGATCGGTTGAGGTCGAGAGCATCTCGGAAAGAGCCGGGCGACGCTAGATGGTGCGGATGGCCAGGCCGGCGCATGCGCGTGCGCCGAGCATCAAACGATGGGCTTCACGCCGGCCATAACGGCGGCTCATCCATCAGCGCAATCTGTTCGCGCAGCTCGAGGACACGGTCCTGCCAGTAGCGCTGGGTGTTGAACCAGGGAAACGCCGAGGTGAATGCGGGGTCGTTCCAGCGCCGCGCGAGCCATGCCGAATAGTGGATCAGGCGCAGCGTACGCAGGGCCTCGATGAGGTGAAGTTCGCGCGGTGCGAAGTCCATGAAATCTTCGTAGCCGGCGAGCACGTCGGCCAGCTGCCTGACCTGTTCGTGGCGCTCTCCGGAGAGCAGCATCCACAGATCCTGCACCGCCGGCCCCATGCGTGCATCGTCGAAATCGACGAACTGCGGACCGCTGGATTCGCCTTGTTGCCACAGGACGTTCCCCATGTGGCAGTCGCCATGCAGGCGCAGTGAGGTGGTTTTGCCTGCGCGCTCGAAGCAGCGGCGCACGCCGTCGAGCGCCTGGTCGACCGTGCTCTTCCACGCCGGCAGGATATCGGGCGGAATGAAATCGTGTGCGAGCAACCAGTTGCGTGGCTCCTCGCCGAAGCTGGCGATATCCAGCGTCGGGCGCGCCTTGAAGGGGCGCAGCGCGCCGACAGCGTGGATGCGGCCGATGAAACGGCCCAACCACTCCAGCGTCGCCGGGTCGGAGAGCTCTGGCGCACGGCCGCTGAGGCGCTCGAACAGCGTGAAGCGCATGCCGGCGTGGGCATGCAGGGTGCTGCCGCGGATGATGATGGGTTGCGCTACCGGGATCTCGCGTTCGGCGAGTTCGGCGGTGAATGCGTGCTCTTCGAGGATGGCGGCGTCGGTCCACCGGGCCGGGCGGTAGAACTTGACCACCTGCATCGGTCCGTCCTCGATGCCGATCTGATAGACGCGGTTTTCATAGCTGTTGAGCGCCAGCAGCCTGCCATCGGGCCGCAGGCCGACGCTCTCGAGCGCGTCGAGAACGAAGTCCGGGGTCAGCCCCGCGAACGGGGCTTGACTGTCTGCGGCCTTCGGCACTCAGTCTTCCCTGCGCTTCTTGGGCTTGTCCGCCGAGTAGGGGGCAGAGCGCCCGGGGCCGGCACGTCCGGGACCGCGCTCGTCCTTGCGCGGGGCGCCGGCCCACGGTTTGGCCGGTGCGCCGGGTTTGCCGTAGCCGCCCGTGGGCTTGTTGCCCCATGCCGGCTTGCCTTCGCCGCCGGCAGGGCGCGGTGGCCGACGCTCGTAGCCACTGTCTTCACGGCGCGGTTCGTGTTCGCGGCGGGCGCCATGCTCTGGCCGTGGCGCGCGCGGGCGCTCCGGCGTGGCGAGTGCTTCGGCGTCGGTCAGCGGACGGATGTTGAGCGTGCACTGCTTGACGCGGGTACGCTTGAGCACACTCAGGAGGTCGTCGGGCAGGTTGGCCGGCAGCTCGACGGTGGAGAAATCGTTGAAAAGATGGATCTGGCCGATGAAGCGACCGTCGATGCCGCCTTCGTTGGCGATGGCACCGACGATTTCCTTGGGGGTCGCGCCCTGGTTGCGGCCGACCTCGATGCGATAACGTGCCAATGCGCCATCCGCGAAGGAGCGGCGACGGGCGAGGATCTCGTCGCGATTCGGACGTTGCGTGCGTTCGCGTGCGGCACCGGTGGTGAAGACCTCCTCGCGTGGCGGGCGACCGCCGGCACTGCTGGGCGCGGTGGCCAGGTCCCAGCCACGTCCCGACTCTTCGACCTGCAGCGGGCGCTCACGCTGGGCGAGAAAGGCGAGGGCGGCAGCAATCTCGTGGGCGTCGAGTTCATTCTCTTCGACGAGGCCATTGACGACGTCCATGAAGAAACCGAGATCCTGATTGCCCAGGGTGTCGAGCACCAGTTGCTTGAACTGGTTCACCCGCAGCGTGGACACTTCCTCACGGCTGGGTAGTGCAATCGGTTCAATGGGCTGGCGGGTGGCGCGCTCGATGGTCTTGAGCATGCGCGTCTCGCGCGGCGCCACGAACAGGATCGCCGAGCCTTCGCGGCCGGCGCGCCCGGTTCTGCCGATCCGGTGCACATAGGCCTCGGTGTCGTAGGGAATGTCGTAGTTGATGACATGGCTCACGCGCGGCACATCGATACCGCGGGCGGCGACGTCGGTGGCGACGACGATATCGAGGCTGCCGTTCTTAAGCTGTTCGATGACGCGTTCGCGCAGGCCCTGGGTCATGTCGCCATTAAGCGCGGCCGCGGCATAGCCGCGGGCGGCGAGCTTGTCGGCGAGCTCCTCGGTCGCGATCTTGGTGCGGACGAAGGCGATGGCCGCGTCAAAGGACTCCTCCGCATCGAGGATGCGGGTCAGGGCGTCGAGCTTGTCCACGCCGCGCACCAGCCAGTAGCGCTGACGAATCTTGGCCACGGTGGACGTGGATGCGCGAATCTTGATCTCTTCCGGTTCGCGCAGATGGCGACGCGCCACGTCGCGAATGACGTTGGGCATGGTGGCCGAGAACAGCGCCGTCTGGCGGGTTGCCGGGGTGTGATCCAGAATCCACTCGACGTCGTCGATGAAGCCCATGCGCAGCATTTCGTCGGCTTCGTCGAGAATCAGCATCTTGAGTGCATCGAGCTTGAGGCTGCCGCGTTCGAGGTGATCCATGACCCGGCCCGGCGTACCGACGATGACCTGGGCACCGCGCGACAGCTGGCGCAGCTGCACCACCATGCTCTGCCCACCGTAGACCGGCAGTACATGGAAGCCCTTCAGGTGGTGGGCGTACTTGGCAAAGGCCTCGGCCACCTGGATGGCGAGTTCGCGCGTAGGCGTGAGCACCAGGACCTGGGGGCGGGTGTCGGCGACGTCGAGCATGGCCAGCGTCGGCAACGCGAAGGCGGCCGTCTTGCCGGTACCGGTCTGGGCTTCGCCGAGAAGGTCGCGTCCGGCCAGCAGGTGCGGGATGCACGCGGCCTGGATCGGGGACGGCGTTTCGTAGCCGACTTCGGCAAGCGCCGAGAGCAGATTGTCGGGCAGGCCCAGCTGGGCAAAGGATTCGATGGATTCAGTCATGGCAAAGGGTGAAACTCAGTGAGGCCGGGGCCAGGGGGCGCGGTGATCTGCAGCCTGAACAATGTCCAAGTATGGCTGGCCGGCACCACAAAAACAAAAACGCGGCCCGCAGGCCGCGTTATGCGTAATCAGAAAGAACTGATCAGAGCGGGCGAATGTTGGCTGCCTGCAGGCCCTTGGGGCCGTTCTTGACTTCGAATTCGACGCGTTGGTTCTCGGCCAGGCTCTTGAAGCCCTTGCCTTGAATTTCGCTGAAGTGAGCGAACAGGTCGTCACCGCCCTGTTCCGGAGTGATGAAGCCGAAGCCCTTGGCGTCGTTGAACCACTTGACGGTACCGGTTTGAGTGCTCATTTTGCGTTCCTTAAAAACATGAATAAGGGCTTTCGCCCGGAGTGCAGGAACGATCAAGAAACAAGTATCGAGGGAATCAAACCGTAAAGTTCGCGGAACGAACACGCGGAAACGACACCACAAAGACAACTGCTTGAATCGACTGCGACGCCACAATACACGTTTTTACTGGGGTGTGGGGTTTTTTTTAATGTTCGGATTGTTGTCCGGGATATGACGGAGACGATGCTGCAATGCATCGTCGTGAGCGGGCGCGCTCAAGGATGGCCCGATGATGGGATAATGCAGCCCCTTTTCCGTTTGTCCGGATTTCCGATGCCCATCCAGTGGTTCCCTGGCCATATGAATTCTGCGCGGCGCAAGGCCGCGGAGACGCTGGCCGCGATCGATGTCGTCATCGAGGTCACCGACGCCCGCCTGCCCGAGGCCAGCAGCAACCCGATGATCGGCGAATTGCGCCGGTTTCGTAACCGTCCGTGCCTCAAGCTGCTGAACAAGGCCGACCTCGCCGACCCGCAGGCGACCCAGGCATGGATGGACTTCTACAACCGCCAGCCGGGGGTGAAGGCGGTGGCGATCTCGGCCAAGAAGCCGGCGGACGTGGCCCGCATCACCGGCCTGTGCCGGCAGTTGGCCCCCCATCGCAGCGACAACATCAAGCCACTGCGCATGATCCTGATGGGGATCCCCAACGTGGGTAAATCCACGCTGATGAATGCACTGATCAAGCGCAAGGTGGCCAAGGTGGGGGACGAACCTGCAGTGACCAAGAGTCAGCAGACGCTGGACCTTGGTCCCGGGCTGACGCTCACCGACACGCCCGGACTGATGTGGCCCAAGATCGATCATGACGCCGACGGCTTCATGCTCGCCGCGAGCCACGCGATCGGCCGCAATGCGGTGATCGACGAAGAGGTTGCAGCCTTTCTCGGCGAAGTGCTGCTGCGCCGCTATCCGGCCCTGCTCGCGGCGCGTTACCGCATCGATCCGTCCACGCTCGACGGCCCGGCACTGGTCGAAGAGGTCGGGCGCCGTCGCGGCTGCCTGCAGAAGGGCGGCGGGCTCGATCTGGAGAAGGCTGCGCAGATCCTGTTGCTCGACTATCGCAGCGGTGCGCTGGGCCGGATCAGTCTCGAGACGCCGGACAGCCGCGGCGAGATGCTGGCGGCGGCGCTGGCGAACGGTCCCGCACCGGTGAATCCCGATCTTGCTCGGAATGACGACGAGGACGAAGACGAGTAGCGCTGCCCTGGACGGCTTACGGCTGCCGTGCAGCGGTGCCCTCAGGTGCTGGCCGCGTCGATCGGCCTGATTTCGACCCACTGCAGCCATTGTCCGCAAGCGTTGCGCGGTCCACGCAGCGAACCGTGCCATGGCCCCTCGGTGCATTTTCCACGATTGTTGGCAGGGTCGAGTTCGACGCTGTGGCCGTCTTCGCCTAGCCTGCGCATGCCTGCCCAGCGCTGGCAGGTCGGGCAGCGGCCCAACTCGGCAATATCGACGGCCACGCTCAGATTCCGAAATAGCGGCCGGGACGGTGGTTGACCGCGATGACGAAATTCACCGCCACTGCGCCCAGCACCGATAGCCCCACCAGACGGGCATCCACCGCCAGCAGCGACAATGCCATGATCACACAGTCCGCCGCCATCTGCACCCAGCCGGCCCGCCAGCCCTTGCGCTGTTGCAGGTAGATCGCCAGGACACCGACGCCCCCCAGGCTGGAGCGGTGCCGAATGAGCATCAGCAAGCCGGTGCCGGCAAGCAGCCCGCCCATGACTGCTGCAAAGACCGGGTCGACGCGGGCAATGCTGAGCAGGCTGGGCAGCCACTCGGTACACACCGAGAGCAGCAGCACGGTACAAAAGGTCTTGAGCGTGAATTCGCGCCCGAGCGCGCGCAGTGCAAACACGTAGAAGGGCAGGTTGATGGCGAAGAAGACCGGCCCGAATGGCAGCTCGAAAGCGTAGTGGATCAGGAAGGCCAGACCGGCCGTGCCGCCGGTGAGCATGCCTGCATCGCGAAAGAACGAGATCGACAGGGCAAGAAACAGGGTGCCGACGAGCAGGCCCTGTACGTCGTCGAGCAGGCCGTGACGGGCGGGCGGTTCCGCGGTGGTGTTTGAGCTGACGTTCGATGGAACCTTGGACATGACGACCTGAGCGCGGGGTTGTGCTGCGATGATAACGGTTCGGTGGCCGTCTCGTAGCGCGGGATTTCCGTCATGTTCGTCGTCGTGGCCGTTGCGCGTACAGGTCTGACGGGGCGCTCAGATCTGCTGGCCGGATTCGTCAAACTCGATCGACGTGGTTTCGTCATCGATATCCGTGATTTCCGCCTGTTTCAGCGTGCCGTTGTCGTGATAGACGTAACGATGCACGAGTTCGGTCTCGCCATAGGCCAGTTTTTCGAAGCCGACAAGGCGATCGGCCTCGTCGAAGTGGCCCTGGAAGTAGGTATTGCGGTTGTCGAGTTCGTTCGCGCCGAGTTCATTGACCAGCTTGAACGGAAGCTTGACGCCGCTGTAAGTGACGAAATAGCGTGTGGTGCGTGAAGATGTGCTCATGGCCTTTCTGCCTGTAGGGTTAATCGGGCAATGATTGCATACAGGCAGGGTCGCCACAAACAGGGGGGCGCAGGCGCGGTGCGCGAGGGCAGTGCGTCACGGCGTGACGCCTTGAACGGGAAATTGTCGAGAATCATACACAGAAGGATGCATATGCATTCTTCGAGGTAAATTTTTATCCATGAATAATCATATGGATACGGATATTTCTCGAATTTGGAAGAACTGGCACTCAATCTGCTGGAAGGAGGATAACCCCGACCAAGAGGAGCCTGCCCCATGCAACAGAGCGCATTGCCCATTACCCGCGACGCCGCGCTGCGCGTTGCCCTTGCAGCCCGGGCCATGCCCGGAATCAGCCTGGCACAACTGATCGATGTGCTGCTCAATCGCCTTGGCAGCGACCGGATTGATGTCGACGAACTACGTACGGTTACGGTCACGGACCTCAAGACCGCCTTTGCCAGCGCCGATGGGGAGGAAGACGGAGAGGATATCGGCATTGGCCTGGAGGCGATGAAGCTCGCTGTGCGCATCTTGTGGGGCGATACCGAGGGCGATCCGCTACCGCCGGTGCAGGAATACGTTGACGGCGACATGCCGGGATCGGTGCGGGTGGCATTGGCCTCCGATAGCGGCGAAGCATTGAACGGACACTTCGGTTCCTGTATTCGCTATCTGGTGTACCAGGTGTCGACGACGGAGATTCGCCTGGTGGGTATTCGCGACGCGCTAGAGGCCGATTTCGCCGAGGACAAGAATGGCTTTCGCGTGCAGTTGATTTCGGACTGCCATGTCCTCTACGTCGTCTCGATCGGCGGTCCCGCAGCGGCGAAGGTGATCAAGGGCAATATCTATCCGATCAAGCGTATCGAAGGCGGGCCTGCGGTCGAGGTCATGGCCGAATTCCAGGGCGTGATGAACGGCTCGCCTCCGCCATGGCTGGCGAAGATTCTCGGTGTCAGCGCCGAGCGGCGACTGCGCAACTACAACGCTGCGCTGGTCGAGGAGTGAGATCGTGGCCGACAAGGACTATCAGCGTATCGTTTCCGACCTGATCGCCAACGCCGTTTCCACCAGTCGTGTGGCGGGTGAAAACGGGCGTATCACGCGCCTCGTCGCCGGCAGCATCGGCCGCTTTGCAGCCGAGTTGAAGGTGGGCAATCAAGCGGCCGAAGCCGATGCCTTGCTCGCCCATGCGCTTCAGCTGCTCGACGAAAGCGAAGGGGCGGAGGTCGTGCCGGCGCTCACCGCCGCGGTCGAGGCGATGGCGACGATGCGCTGAAATGCCGGCTGTGCGTCCTGTTTCCAGTGGGGCGGGGTAAAATCCGCGCCCCGGAGCCATTTATTGCCGCCAGTGTGCGGCCACCCCATGGAAGAGCGCATCGAACGACTCGAATCGAAACTGATGTTCGCCGAGGATCTGCTCGACGAACTCAACCGTACGGTGTATCGCCAGCAGCAACAGATCGATCTGCTGCAGCAGCACCTGCGGCAACTCGCTCAGCAACTGCAGTCCGCCCAGCCGCCCGGACGCCTGAGTCCCGAAGACGAGGTGCCACCGCACTATTGAGCGGTGAAGCCGGCGCCGGGGCGCGTTGGGTGGAAGCTGATTTTCTGCGGGGCGACCTGCGCCTGCAGCCTGGCGACATGCGGTTTGAGCTCACCCATCACATGCATCTCGCAGCGCTTGCAGTCGAAGCGCAAGGTGAGTGTTTCGTTGCCGTTGATCAGCGTCATCGGGTCGGGCCGAATGCCTTTCACTTCCTTGGGGCACAGGTTGAAGCTGTAGCGCAGGCAGTGCTTGGTGATCATCACGGACACTTCGCCGTGCTCTTCGTTGGCTTCGTAGGCAGCGTCGATCAGCTTGACCCCGTGCCTGACGTAGAAGTCGCGGGCTTTTTCGTTGAGCACGTTGGCGAGATAACTCAGCGAGTCCTCCGGGAACGGCACTGGCGGCTCGACAGGGGCCGCGCGCAGCGGGCGGACGTGGGCGCGCTGACGCACGGCTTCCAGCTGCTCGACGGCGTCGCGGCGTAGCGCATTGAGTGCCGAGGCTGGCAGGAAGGGCGCGTCGGCGACATCGAGCGTGATTTCTTGTGCCGTGAAGATCGTGTTGCCAAGCTTCGCGATGTGGTCGCGGATCGTGCTCCGTGCGCGTTCGGCGTGCTGTGCGGCTTCGTGCGCTGCCTGGATGGCAGCCGTCGCGGTCACGCCGTCCTCGTCGGTCAGGGTCAGCGCGTAGCCATCGGACGTCGCGAAAAAGCGTGCGTCCACCGTGATGCGGCGATCGGCGGATTTCTTTTCCAGCGCACGCTCGAAAGCCTGATCGTGGTTGCGGAACACCGAAGTGCCCGGCACCAGGTCGGCCGGCAGGGCGTCGGCGGTAAACACGCGATCCACGCCTTCGCCGGCGGCGTCATGCTCGGCGCGGTTGATGCGCAGGCCGGTGAGCTCGCCCCTGGCGTCGTACCAGGTGAGGCCGTCGCCGTTATTGATTGGTGCCACACGCTCGATCTCGAAGAACTTGTGTGTCTTGCTGTCGATGCGGGTGACGCGGCCGATCGCTTCACCGACGAACTTGGGCGACTCGAAGGCTTCGATGCCGTGCTGGCGCTTGTTGGTGAAGTAGTCGGTGTAGCCGCGATTGAAGGTCTTCTCCGCCTGCGGCGTGAACAGGAAGGTGCTGCGTCCGCTCGAGGCCCGCTGCCAGGCCGGGCCGTCGGTATCGGGATGTTCGATGATGTCGTCGAGCAACTGCCGGTAATGGGCGGTGATGTTCTTGACGTAGGAGAGGTCCTTGTAGCGGCCCTCGATCTTGAACGAGCTCACGCCGGCCGCAGCCAGGGTGCGCAGGTTGGCGCTCTGGTTGTTGTCCTTCATCGACAGCATGTGCTGGTCGCGCGCGATGATCTTGCCGTCCTTGTCGGCGAGGTCGTAGGGCAGACGACAGGCCTGCGAGCATTCACCGCGGTTGGCGCTGCGTCCGGTGTGGGCGTGGCTGATGTAGCACTGGCCGCTGAAGGCTACGCACAGTGCGCCGTGCACGAAATATTCCAGCTGGCACGTGGTGGCGGCGGCGATCTTCTTCACTTCGTCCAGCGTCAGCTCGCGCGCGAGCACGATCTGCGAAAAACCGACATCCTGCAGGAAGCGGGCCTTGGCGGCATTGCGGATGTCCGTCTGGGTGCTGGCGTGGAGCTGGATCGGCGGCAGGTCGAGTTCGAGCAGGCCCATGTCCTGCACGATCAGGGCGTCGGCCCCGGCATCGTGGAGTTGCCACACGAGCTGGCGTGCGGGTTCGAGTTCGTCGTCGCGCAGGATCGTGTTGAGCGCCACGAACACGCGCGCGTGAAAGCGGTGAGCGTGCGCGACCAGACGTGCGATGTCCTGGACGGTGTTTTCCGCCGCTGCGCGCGCGCCGAACGACGGTCCGCCGATATAGACGGCATCTGCCCCGTGGGTGATGGCCTCGATGCCGAAATCGGCATTCTTGGCCGGGGACAGGAGTTCGAGATGATGGCGGGTGTTCATCGGTGTGGTTGAGGCAAGCGCTTGAGCGGAAAGGCGGTAATGATACCGGTTCGCGATTTCTCAGGCGCGCCTTTCTGCCTGCCCGCCGTCTGTATTCCGCGCCACCGACGGGGGGCGCAGCGACGCAAACAGGCGCAGTGCGAGCCCTGCGGCGAGCAGTCCGATGGCGTCGGCAAGCCAGTCCCAGACGTCGCCGACGCGATAGGTGGTGAATGACTGGGCGATTTCCATCGCGGCGCCATAGATCAGCAGACCGATGGCCAGCCGAAACAGACGATCCCGCCAGCCCAGGCTGCCCAGCACCATCAGCCCGGCGAACAGCACCGCATGTTCGATCTTGTCCTGCCAGCTGACGATCTGTATCAGCTCGGGGGCAGGGCGCAGGGCGAGCCAGAAGGCGCCGATCAGGGCGAGAGCGAACAGCCCTCGATAAAGGCGCGAAGAACGATGCATCGTGTCGGGAGGCAATCGGATGCCTGATGGTTGGTCAGGCCCGGATTCTATCAGGCGGGTGTGACGGACAGTCCGGCCCGGGGAAGATGGGCGCGCCACTTGCGCACGACATGAACGAGATTGAGCTGCAAAAAGACGAACTCGACGATCAGCATGATGCCGGCGACGGGTCCCAGAGGCGGCGCAAGTCCTGCCGCGAGCAGGGTCGCGAGTGCCGCCGCATGGACCCTGAGTTGCGTTCTGGCGCGCACGTCGGGGAGCAGCTTCTTGACATTGGGGGCCTTGATGCCGGCCTGGGTGAGATGAAGCCAGGCCAGGAAGGGCACGATCTTGTACAGCATGGCACTGGTTGCGCCGCCGAACCCGCCATGCAGGATCAGGATACCTGCGAGCACCGGCCAGTGGTCCGCGTCGGAGGGGTGGGGGAAGGCCAGCAGCGCGGCGCCGGCCGCGAGTGCCAGCATGGCCAGGCGGAACGCGCGAAACGAGGCGTCGGGCGTGCTGCGTCGCGAACGCGCCTGCTGCCGCAGCGTGATCACGGCAAAGCCGGTCGCGGCGCCGATCAGGCACACCGACATCGTGGCCGCCAGCGTGGTGACGTTCGCGACGAGGGCGACCGACCAGGCCGCGAGCAGGACGGTCACCGTCGGGGCCCAGTAGCGGGTGAGGCGCGCCGGATAGGCCGGCGTGATCTGGAACATCGGTACCACCACCCAGCTCGTGGCCGCCAGCAGCAGGCCTGCCCAGTCCAGCAGGGCCCAGGTAGCGTGGAGATTGACCGCGACGGCAAGCGGCAGCGGCGCGCCGCGTCCAAGCCCGAGTTCGAGGACCAGCGACAGCCCCAGCAGCAGTGCGACCGTGAGCCCGCCCAGCGCCAGTCGCAGATCGCGTGGGGTGTGGCTTGCCATGCGTGTTTTCGGCGCGCGGATCGCCGCCAACGCCGCACTGCATAGAAATCCGGTCACGCCGAGCCCGAGAAAGGTCGCGCCGCCAAGCAGCAGCGAGGGGCGGCCGAACTGGAATCCGGCCGTCAGTCCGATCGCGCCGAGATTGAGGCCGATATGCGTGAGGCGTGCAGTACGCAGCGGGGCGGTCAGCGTGATGCCTGCCACCACGGGCAGGATCTGGATCAGGGCGCCGAGCATGATCTGCAGCAGGAAGCCCACCGCCAGCAGATGCACCAGGGCGAGCGTGCCCGGTGTCCACCTCGATGCCAGCAGACCGCCATCGACAATCAGCAGCAAGCCTGCGGCAATGCCGAACAGCGGCGCGGTGAGGAAGAACCTCAGCGGCGCGCTGAAGGGGGGCGTGGCGTCGTAACCGAGGCCGGGATTGGCGCCGCTCATCGACGTTCGATCAACACCTCGACCGCGCCGTCTGCCCGGATCTGCGGTGTGTAGGCATAACCGTCGCGCTCGAGAATGCGAAACAGCGGATGAGGCATGCGATCGAGCAGGAGCAGTATCGATCCGCCCGCGCCGAGATCGGCCACGGCTTCCAGGGCCATTTCGAACGGGGCCGGAGGCTCCAGGCCGCGCGCGTCCACCAGGATGGGGGCGCTCATGCCGCCACTCCATGCGTGGCGCGCGCGTGCAGCGTGGTGTCGAGCGCGGCCGCGAGCGCATCGCGCTCGAGGGCAAGGCGATCGTCGCACATGGGGTAGAGGATGTTCTCTTCCTTCATGTTGTGCTGCTGGATCATGATCATCAAGGTTTCGGCTTCGCCGCCAAAATCATCGGCTTCACCGGCATCGATGGCGGCGGACATGGCGTCGAGGAAGGTGCGCATTTCCGCGTGCTCTGCCCGCATCACCGCGGTCGGCCCGGCACTGAATCCGGTTACCGCCTCAAAGCGGGGAAACAACTGCGTCTCTTCGGCCCTGAAATGCAGCTCGAGCGCATCGGCGAAGTTTCGCATGGCGGTTCTCGCGGCCGACCAGTCGCCCGCTGCAACATGCGTTTCGACCCGGGCGAAGAGGTGGTCGCAGGCGCGGTGATCGTCGGTCATCAGGGTGGAGAGTGTGCTCATCGGGGCTCCTTCGGCAATGGAGTCGATTTTCCGCATCGATGCCGGTACCACCTTGATGCGGGTCAAGACGCCCATGACGACCTCCGCCACAAAGCGGCCCGCTGCACGCCTAATGCAGGCAGAATGCCGCCTTTGCCTTGATTGTCGGGGTGCTGAAATGAGTGCTGCGCATGCCCCGGGCAGCTGGGGGCGGATCT
The DNA here is from genome assembly GCF_018122735.1 of Azoarcus sp. L1K30. Taxonomy (GTDB): domain Bacteria; phylum Pseudomonadota; class Gammaproteobacteria; order Burkholderiales; family Rhodocyclaceae; genus Parazoarcus. The sequence continues at coordinate 370,134 of NZ_JAGRRD010000001.1, forward strand.
TCCTGCCTTTCGCGCTGGGCTATTACCTCTCCTATCTGCTGCGTACCGTGAATGCGGTCATCTCGCCCGCCCTGAGCGGGGAGCTGGGTCTGTCGGCGGCCGACCTCGGACTGTTGACCAGTACCTATTTTCTCTCGTTCGGCCTGGCGCAGATTCCGGTCGGCATCGCGCTCGACCGCTTCGGGCCACGACGGGTGGAAGGCGGACTGATGCTGCTCACCGCACTTGGCGCCGTGGCCTTTGCCGTGGGCGATTCGCTGGCCGCACTGGGCGGTGCGCGGGCGCTGATCGGCGTCGGCGTGTCGGCCTGCCTGATGGGCGCCTTGAAGGGCTTCGCGATGTGGTACCCGGTCGAGCGTCAGAGCTCGATGACCGGATACATCATGGCCGCGGGGGCACTTGGCGCCCTGACCGCGAGCGCCCCGGTCGAGGCACTGCTGCCGTTGATGGGGTGGCGCGGCGTGTTCTGGATCATCGCCGGGCTGGCGCTGACGATTTCGGCATGGATCTTCATGTCCCTGCCCGACGAGGCCAGCCATGCCGGCGGCGAGAGCATCGGGGCCGCACTGCGCTCGGCCGCGCGCATCTTTCCGGCGCCGGCCTTTCTGCGCTTTGCCGCTTCGTCGATGTTCTTTACCGGTGGTTTCATGGCGATGCAGAGTCTGTGGGCGGTGCCGTGGATGATGCATGTGAGTGGTCTGACGCTGGCGCAGGCGGCTGCCTATCTGGTTGCGCTCAATGTCGGCATGCTCTGCGGACAATTGTCGATCGGCGTGCTTGGTGCCCGCCTGGCCCACAATGGCGTGCGTCCGCTCAACCTGCTGCAATTCGGCTATGCAGGGATGCTCGTGGTGCAATTATGCATCCTGTTCGACCTGGGGCCGCTGCTGCTGCTGTGGTTCCTGCTCGGCGTCCTGTCCTCGGTGAATGCACAGACCTACCTGGCGACGGCAGCGAATTTTCCTCGGCAGGTCTTTGCCCGCGTGTCGACGTCGATCAACCTGATGGCCTTCGCCGGCGCTTTTGCCGTGCAGTGGGGGCTGGGACTGGCGCTCGACGCGCTGCAGGGCGCGGGGCGGACGATGCCTGCCTCCCTGTCGATCGCCTTTGGCGGGCTGATCGCGGTGCAGGTGCTTGCCTATCTGCCGCTGCTGCCATGGAAGCGCGGCACCAGACCATGAGCGCAGGCGTCAGGAGGCGAGCCCTTCAGGCTGCGTGGTGGTACTTGCCGTCTGCTCCGCTTTTGGCGCAGGCAGCGCCGTGACGGCATGGTGTTCCCCGCGCCAGTGGATCAACTCGAGGCGGCCATCGAGATGCTCGACGATGGCGGTGCAACTGTCGACCCAGTCGCCGCAGTTCACGTAGGTCAGATCATCGGACTCGCGGATCGTGGCCCAGTGGATATGGCCGCAGATCACGCCATCGACGCCGCGTTCGCGTGCGCCATGCATCACCGAATCCTCGAAATCGAAGATGAAGCTGACCGCAGTCTTCACCTTTCGCTTGGCGTAGCCGGCCAGCGACCAGTAGCCGGAGATGCCCAGACGCCGACGGATGCGCGACAGCCCGCCATTGATGCGCACGAGGGCGTTGTAGGCGACATCGCCGAGCACGGCGACCCAGCGATGATGGCGCGTGACCTGATCATATTCGTCGCCGTGCAGTAACAGGAAGCGGCGTCCGTCGGCGGTTTCGTGGATCCAGTCGTTTTCGAGCTGGATGTCGCCGAAGGTGATGCCGATGTATTCGCGCAGGGCTTCGTCATGGTTGCCGGGGATGAAAATCACCCGCGTGCCTTTGCGCGCGCGTCGCAGCACCTTCTGCACCACGGTATTCTGCGTACGCGTCCAGTGGATGCTGCGGCTCATCGACCAGAAGTCGACGATGTCGCCGATCAGGAACAGGTTCTCGGACTCGTGGTAGCGCAGGAAGTCGAGCAGACGCTCTGCCTGGCAGCCGCGTGTGCCGAGGTGGATGTCCGATAGGAAGATCGAGCGAAGCTGTTTTTCCTGCATGGGCAGTCTGGGGCGAAAGGGCGCCGCCCAGCTTGGCGCAAGCGTGTGACAGGGCGATGAAAATGCGCCTGCTCAGGCGTGCTGACCCGCGGCGTAGCCGGACGACCAGGCCCACTGGAAGTTGTAGCCGCCAAGGTGACCGGTGACGTCCATGACTTCGCCCACGAAATACAGGCCCGGCACCGCGCGCGCCTCCATGGTTTTCGACGACAGCGCATGGGTATCGACGCCGCCAAGCGTCACCTCAGCTTTGGCATAGCCCTGGGTGCCAGAAGGCACGAGCTGCCAATCGGCCAGGGTGGCGGCGATCTGCCGCAAGTCGGTATGGCGGAAGGTGTTGACCGGACCTTCCCACCCTTGCAGCGCGCACAGCGCGTGGGCAAAACGCCGTGGCAGGTGGGCAGACAGCAGGTTGGCGAGCAGCCCGCGCTCGCCAGCGTGAGCCAGCAACCATGATTCCGCGTCGATGCCGGGCAACAGGTTGAGACTGACCGGTGCCCAGTCGGCCTGGTCATAGGCCTGCGCCTGCCAGTAGCTGGAGGCCTGCAGGATGGACGGGCCCGACAAGCCGCGATGGGTGATCAGCGCAGCTTCGCGAAAGGCCGGGCCGCGGCAGGAGGCCTCGACCTCGAATGAGGCGCCCGCGAGCGGCGCGAGGCGGGACAACGTTTCTGGCGGCAGCGTGAGCGGCACCAGCGCCGGGCGGGGCGGGATGACCGATATGCCGAACTGTTCCGCGATGTGGTAGCCAAACGGACTGGCGCCGATCTTGGGGATGGACAGTCCGCCGGTCGCGATCACCAGGCTGTGGGCGTAGAATTGGCCCAAGCTGGTGGCAATGCTGAAGCGATCATGTTCGCCGTCCGTGGCTTCGATCGAGTGCACGGTTGCCGGCATGCCCCACCGCACGGCGCCTTCCTCACATTCGGCGCGCAGCATGTCGATGATCTGTTGCGCGGAATCGTCACAAAACAGTTGTCCCCAGTCACGCTCGTGATAAGAAATCCCATGGCGTTCGACAAGGTCTATAAAATCGCGCGCCGTGTAGCGTGAAAGCGCGGAACGGACGAAATGCGGGTTGCGGCACAGGAAGTGTTCGGCGGTAACGCGGCGATTGGTGAAGTTGCAGCGGCCGCCGCCGGAGATGCGGATCTTTTCGGCAAGTTTGGTGGCGTGGTCGAGCAGCAGCACGCGGCGTCCGCGCTGTCCGGCGGTGGCTGCGCACATCATGCCTGCCGCACCGGCGCCGATGACTACGAGGTCGAAGCGTTGCTCTGCCACAATGGTGCCCGTTGCATTGAAAGCGGCGCAGAATACGCCCGGCGGCGACCCGCGGCAAACCTGAAGGCTTCTGGCTGGGAATTTTCCGGCCAGAAGTGTGTTGATTGAATTGAGAGCGGTTTTCCAGCAAGTGGAGCATGTGAATGTCTGATTCAACCCCCGGCCCGATTCCGCAACCCCGTCTGCAGCGCCTGCTTCGGCCGGCGAAGTGGGGGGTGGGTGTCCTGCTGGCCGTGGCCGCGATCGGATTCGGCGTGGTGCCGCCGGTGGCGCGGCATTATGCGATCAAGATCGGGGGAGAGATGCTGGGGCGTGAGGTCGCGATCGACGGCGTCATGTTCAACCCCTTCACGCTTGCCACCGAGGTGCGCGGTGTCAGGGTGATGTCCGCCGACGGCCAGCAGCCCGATCTGTCGGTAGCGCGCGTGGATGCCAATTTCGAGCTCGAATCCATCATACGCGGCGGACCGGTGCTGCATTCGTTCGCGGTCGACGGTCTGCAGCTTGCGGTGGTAAGGCTGCCCGAGGGTCGGCACAACTGGTCGGACGTCCTCGAACGTCTTGACGAGCAGCCCGAGCGCGAAGGCGAAATGCATTTTTCGGTGGGCAACATTCAGGTCAGCAACAGCCGGGTTACCGTCGACGACAAGGTCACCGGTCTGCGCAACGAACTTACTGACATCCAGGTCGGCGTGCCTTTCGTCTCAAATCTTCCGGTCAAGGTGGACGTGTTCGTCGAACCTGCGCTGTCGGCCATGCTCAATGGACAGCCGCTCGGCATCAGTGGCCGCAGCAAGCCTTTCAGCGATGAACGCGAGACGGTTGTAGACCTGACGCTGAAGCACTTCGAACTGTCGCCGTGGATGGCCTATCTCCCGTTCGAACCCGCATTCAAGCTGCCTTCGGGCGTGCTCGGTGCCGATCTGCAGCTGAGCTTTCGGCAGCCGGTGGATGCTTCGCCGGTCGTGGCGTTGAGTGGTCAGGTGCAGATTGATCAACTGCTCATCCAGGACAAGGCGGGGCAGCCGGCCTTGAGCGCTGCCGAGTTCGGTATCGAGCTGGCGGATGTGCAGCCGCTGGTGAATCGCTACCAGTTCAGCAAGTTGCGCCTGATGCAGCCCGAAGTCGATCTGGTACGTCTGGCCGATGGCGGCATCAATCTCATGCAGATGCTTCCTCAGCCGTCGAAGAAGGTGCAGGCAAAGAAGGCGGCTGGCACGGCCAAGGTGGCGAAGAAGGTGGCAGACACACCTGCCGGGACGCCGCCCGCGACGGCCGCTGCGCAGCCTGGACAGATAGACTTTCTGCTCGCTTCGGCGCGCATTCGCGATGGCGTGCTCCGTTTCGAGGATCGCACCGTTGCGGGGCCATTCAAGACCCGCATCGACGCGATCAATCTCGATCTGCGCGATCTGTCTACTACCGGTGACATGCCCGCGGAAATCCGGCTCGACTACGTCAGCGAGGCCGGCGAGAAGCTCGTGCATCAGGACAGTCTGCGGCTGGTGCCCTTCGAACTCGACGGCAGCGTGACGGTAGAGCAGCTGCTGCCGGCGCGCTACGCGCCATACCTAGCTGCGGTGCTGCCCAATGGCGAGGTGCGGGGCGGCCGCATCGATGGCGCGTTGCGCTACAAGGTGGCATTGAAGGGCGACGAGCCGCAGGTTGAGCTCAATGCCGAGGCGCTGACGCTGAAGGATTTCGTGTTCGGCCTCAAGGGCGAAAAGGGGGCCGCGGTGAAGGTGCCCGAGCTCAATATCCGCAATGCGCAAGTGCAGTCAGGCGCGCGCAAGGTGAGCATCGGCGAGCTCGAGCTCAAGCGCGCGGCAGTGTCGACCATCCGTCAGCGTAATGGCGATTTCGATCTGATGGCGCTGGGTGCAAAGGCCGGAGGATCATCGTCGGCCAAGCCCCAGGGCGACAAGCCCTGGATTGTTACCGTGGGCAAGCTCGGTCTCGATGGCGCCTCCGTCCGTGTGGAGGATCGCAGTGCCGGCAAGCCGGTCGTGCTGCAGGCCGATGGCATCATGCTCAAGGTGGAGGATTTCTCGTCCGCGAAAGGTACGACGCTCAAACTCGACCTGAAAAGCCGTATCAACGAGCGCGGCAAGATCGGTGCCGCGGGTAGCCTGTCTCTGGATCCGCTCAAGACCGCACTCGCGCTTGAAGTAGATGATGTCGACCTGCTGCCGCTGCAGCCCTATGTGCTCGAAGAGACCAAGATCGCCATCTCGCGAGGCAGCCTGAGCACGAAGGGAAAGCTGGTGCTGGCCTCGGCCCGTGACGGAGGCCTCGAGGGACGCTTCAGTGGCGATCTCGGGGTGGCCGACTTCTCCTCGGTCGATCGCCTGAATTCGACCGATTTCGTGCGATGGCGCGCGCTCAATCTGAATGACGTCGACCTGCACCTGTCGCCCTTCGCGCTGAGCATTCGCGATGTCGCGCTGAGCGACTTCTACACCCGGCTGATCCTGAGTGCGCAGGGCAAGCTGAATCTGCGCGAACTGCAGCCCGAAGCCGAGGCGGCTGCATCCGAGCGGGCGAAGGCGGAAGCCGCGCTTGCAGATGGCCAGGCGCAGCGAGCGGCAGCGCCGATCAAGATCGGCCGGATCAGCGTCAAGGGGGGTAACATCGCTTTCAGCGACCGCTTCGTGCGTCCCAACTACGACGCGAACCTCACCGGGATGAGTGGGGAGCTGAGCGGACTGTCCTCCGATCCGAAGACGATCGCGAAACTCAAGTTGCAAGGCAAGGTCGACAAGTCTGCCCCGGTATCGATCAGTGGCGAACTGAACCCCTTTCGCCAGGACCAGTATCTGAACATCGGTGCGTCGGTCAAGGATTTCGAACTGACGGGCCTGTCCGGGTATTCGGGCAAGTACGTCGGCTATGGTATCGAGCGCGGCAAGCTGTCGGCGCAGGTGAACTACAGGATCGAGGCGCGCAAGCTGTCGGCGACGAACAATATCTTTCTCGATCAGCTGACGTTTGGCGAGGCCGTTGACAGTCCGGATGCGGTCAAGCTGCCGATACAGCTTGCGGTGTCGCTGCTCAAGAACAGTCGCGGCGAGATCAACCTCGATCTGCCGGTGAGCGGCACCATGGACGACCCCGACTTCAGCGTTGGTGGCTTGGTGGTGCGTGCGCTGTTCAATCTCATCGGCAAGGCCATCACCTCGCCCTTCGCGCTGCTGGGGTCGGTCGTCAGCGGGGGCGAGAACCTGTCCCGGATCGAGTTCGATCCCGGTGTGGCGCAGCCCGGCCCGGCGCAGATCGAGAAGCTGACCACTTTGGCGAAGGCGATGGTCGAACGTGAGGGCTTGCGCCTGGATATCGTTGGCCAGGCCGATGCGGCGACGGACGTGGAGGGGATTCGCCACGAGAAGCTGCTCGACAAATTGCGCGCGGTCAAACTCAAGGCCATGCTCAAGCGTGGCGAGTCGCCGCCACCGCTGGCGGAGATCGGGATTGCCGAGGACGAATACCCGGTGCTGTTGAAAGCCTTGTACGACGAGACCGACATCGAGAAGCCGCGCAACTTTTTCGGTATTGCCAAGACCTTGCCGGTCGCAGAGATGGAAGCGCTGTTGCTGCCCACGATCAAGGTCGATGACGAGGATGTCCAGGCCCTGGCCCAGCAGCGTGCGCAGGTAGTGCGTGAGTGGCTGGTGACGAATGGACAGGTTCCGGCCGAACGCGTCTTCATGGTCAAGCCCAAGGCCGACAAGGTGGCGTCGGGACGACTGGTGCTGTTTTCCCTGCGGTAAGTGCGGAGGCTGCGATGAAACTGGACGATGCGGAGCGGGCGATGGCGTTGGCCGGATTGCCGGCGTGGACGATGGTGGACGGGCGGGATGCGATCGAGCGCGAGTTCAGGTTCGCCGATTTCAATGCGGCCTTCGGCTTCATGAGCAGGGTCGCGCTGCAGGCCGAGAAGCTGGACCACCATCCGGAATGGTTCAACGTCTATAACCGTGTGAAGGTCGTGCTCAGTACGCATGATGTCGGTGGCCTGAGCCGGAAGGATGTGGCGCTGGCTACCTTCATGGATGGCGTCGCCTCAGGGCAGCGCTGAGGGCGGAGGCCTTGGTCCGGCGGCGGGCCGGGCCTGGCGATTCAGCCGAAATAGCCTTGCAGATACCAGTCGCGGGGCGAATCGAGCTTGCGGTATACCCACCACAGTGCGCCGTTGGCGTGACGTGCCAGATAGTAGTCGCGACGCACGTCGTGACCATCCCACCAGCCTTGTTCGATGCGTTCAGGACCGCGCAGCAGCTTGATCTGGCGCGGATCGTCGATGCGTTGGGGCGCATCGAGCAGCCATAGCGGCCGCTGGGTATCGACCCGAGCCCTTGCCGATACCCGTGCGGCCTTGTTCGCGGTATTCGGCGCGCTGCCGTGCCAGGCCCGTTCCGGGCGCCAGTCCGGCTTCGGCGCGATCTGTCTCACGCCATCATCCCCCAGTCTCGCCCGCAGCCGCTCGAGTAGCAGCAAGGCATTCTCGCGTGCGGTCGCCGCGTCGCCGAAGAGGTCATCCGATCTTGCCGCGAGCGCGCGCGGGGCGTTGGCGATCAGCTCGAGGCCATCGACCGGCGCGGGCAGTTTCAGTGCGGCAAGGCGTTCGCGCGCGAGCAGATTGAATCGGGCCTCGTCGCGGCTGGGGGTGCCGGTGAGAATGTCGAGGGTCGAGGCCGGACGGCGTTCATGCAGCAGTAGGAGCTGGCAGTGGTCAATGCCGGCATGGCGGGCGGCAAGCCAGCTCGCCAGCCCGGCAAACAGGCGACGGGCGGCGAACAGCAGCGGTTCGGTGCTGGTGGTCGCGAGCGCAAGGCTGATGTGGCTGCTGTAGCTGGGCGGCGGGAGGTAGGCTTCACGCAGGTCGTGTTCTTCGCCATAGGCGCGGGCGAGGGCGTCGATGACGGCTGTGGCCTGACGACGGGCGAGTCCGGCGGCGGGCAGGGCACGGACCTCACCCAGTGTGCGCAGGCCGAGGCCGCTCAACAAGTCGAGCTGGGTCTGGCCGATGTTCCCGCGGTCGGCCAGGGCGCTCAGCGGCAAGGCATCGAGGCGCTGCTGCCAGGCGGCGGGCGGCTTGGTACAGGCCGCGGCGGGATTGCGCCCCGCTTCGCGCGCAAACCAGCGTGCGGCCAATGGCGTGGGGGCATCGGCGATGGCGGGGGTGAGACCTTGGCGTTGCAGGCCTTCGAGCAGTGCGTGCCTGAGCGCATCGAGACCGCCGAACAGGCGCAGGCAGGAGGCGACTTCCAGCACGATGCCGTCGGGCGGGTCGAGACAGACGCGGGCGCTGAAGGCGCCTGCCCAGGCCGCCACATCCTGCAGCAGGGCGGCTTCCTTGTCGGGTGTGCGTGGCACCAGATTGAGTTCGGGCACCATGGCCAACGCGCTGGTCACGCTTTGTCCGGCCTGTATGCCACGGGCGGCGGCGGCGGGGGCGACGGCGATGACGTGGGGGCGTATATAGATTGTTTTTCTGAGAGGAGCCGTACACGACAGAGAACCCACGTAGCGTCTCCGTCGGAAGCGTCAGAAGGGAATAAGAGACAGACGTGGGGGCGGGGGCGGCTTTCGGTGATGGCGATCAGTTCCGGCGCGGCCTGCCCACGCAGGTGAAGCTGCAAGGGTAATCCGGGAAAAACCAGTGCCAGCCACAGCATGATGCGCAGCCCGTCCGCTCAGAGACTGTCGTCGTGCAGTGACAGCAGCACTGGCGCGTGTGCCAGCGGCCCCCGGCGCTTGAGCAGATCGATGCGCAGGGCGCCGTGCTGGGGCGACAGGGCCAGCCGTAGCGGAGCCGGCGAGGGCTGGCGTGCGCTGGCGCATGGGCGGAACAGGAAGAGTGGTGTCGCGCCGGATTCCGCCGCCAGCTGCAAGCGCCGCAGCCCCGCCACGTCGACATGCGGCAGCCACGCCAGCACCATGCTGCACGTGGCCGAACCCAGTGCCTGACGCGTGGCCCACAGTGCCTCGTCGGGGGTGGGCGGATTGATCAGCAGCAGGCTTTCCAGATCGACACCTGCGGCCTGCAGGGCTGGCGCATAGGGGTGTTGTGGTGGGCCGATCCAGACCTGCCAGCGTCCTGCCTCGGCACGCCGCAGCAAGGGTAGCAGCAGCGACAGCTCACCCACTCCGGGCTGGTCGACCAGCAGTTCGGTGATGGCCGCACCGGGCCAGCCGCCACCGGGCAACTGCGCATCGAGCGCAGCATGGCCGGTTGGCAGGATGGGGCCGCCCTGGCCCGCCAGCTGCCGTCCATGCCAGACCAGTCCGGCAGGCAGGGTGGCAAGGGCGGATGCGGCGCTCATGATGGCGGATGGAGTGTGGCGGATGGAGTGGCGGGCCGGAGGCGGGCAAGGGCGGACAGCTCGGCTGTGCCGGTCGCCCGGCTCAGTGGTCCTTGCGGATCAGGCCGACCATGATGCCTTCGATGACGAGATGGTTGCGTTGCGGGTCGACCACGATGGGGGCGAAGTCCGGGTTGGCTGGCAGCAGTTCCACATGGCGGCCCTTGCGCTGCAGGGTCTTGACGGTGACTTCGTCATCGATGCGGGCGACCACGATCTGACCATTGCGTGCCTCGCCTGCGCGATGCACGGCGATCAGGTCGCCGTCGAGAATGCCGGCATCGCGCATGCTCATGCCGCGTACCCGCAGCAGGTAATCCGCGCGCGGGGAAAACAGTGCGGGATCGAGCTGGAAATGCTGCTCGACATGCTCAGCGGCAAGAATCGGGCTGCCTGCCGCAACCCTGCCGACCAGCGGCAGGCCCAGCGCCTGGGCCAGTCGGATGCCGCGTGCCCGGCCTTCTTCGAGCAGGATGGCGCCCTTGGCCGCCAGTGCGCGCAGATGCGACTCTGCTGCATTGGGCGAGCGAAAGCCGAATGCGGTGCATACTTCGAGCCGGGTAGGCGGACGCCCCTCGCTTTCCACCGTCTGGCGGATGAAGTCGAGGATCTCCTGCTGGCGTGCAGTGAGGTTTTCGCTGCGGGTATTCATGTCCATCTCCTGATGTCGGCTGTAATTTTAAACAGTAAATCGGGGCCTGCAAATCTTTATCAGCAAACAGCGAATGACGCACTGCGTCTTGAGCATGGCGCCGGACTGGGCTATTGATGATTCAGGAACGTATTTTCGTTGCCTGGCGTGCCATAACCAGAAAGGAGCGATGTCATGCTTGTCGAGCCCCGATCACAGTCCGGTAGAGTTCGCACCGCCACTCCGCTAGAATCCCGAGCACGTCAGGGAGAATCAATGCTGCAGAGCGGAGACATCGCCCCCGCTTTCTGTTTGCCGGATGCAGACATGGAGACATTCGATCTCCTGTCCGCACGCGGCAGGCAGCGCGTGATTCTCTACTTTTACCCGCGTGACAACACCCCCGGCTGTACGCTGCAGGCTGCCGACTTCAGTGACCACGAAGACGAGTTTGCCCGCTGTGACTGCATTGTCGTGGGTGTCAGTCCCGACGACTGTCTTACGCATGCCGAGTTTCGGGACGCGCACGGACTGGCGGTCCGGCTGCTGTCGGATACGGATATGGACGTGGCCCGCCTCTACGATGTGTGGCAGGCAAGAGAAGTCGACGGGGTAAAGAAGATGGGCGTGGCGCGGACAACCTTCATCATCGACAAGGAGGGTGTCATCCGTCACGTGCTCCGTGATGTCACGCCCCGCGGCCATGTGGCTGCGGTACTCAAACTGGTCAAGGAACTGGATACATAGCATGCAAACGGAAATTGCAAAGAACAGCGTCGTCACCCTGAAGTACACCGTGACCGACCCCGACGGTGCGGTGATCGACGATGGTCAGCATCCGCTGGTTTATCTTCATGGCGGTTACGACGGCATCTTCCCGATGCTCGAAGAAGCGCTGCACGGCAAGAAGCTGGGCGAGAACTTCAAGATCAAGCTGCAGCCGGAAGACGCTTTCGGTGACTACGATGAAGAGCTGGTGTTGGTCGAGGATGCCAAGCTGTTTCCCGACAACATCGAGGTGGGGATGTCGTTCGAACGCGTGAGCGACGACGGCGAGGAAGAGATCATCTACCGCATTACCGACATTGCCGAAGGCAAGGTGGTGGTCGATGGTAATCATCCGCTGGCCGGCATTGCGCTGATTTTCGACGTGACGGTGGCGGAGGTGCGCGCCGGTACTGCAGAGGAAATCTCCCATGGACACGTCCATGGTGCAGGCGGACATCATCACTGATCGCCTGACGGGCCGCAGCTGCGGCCCTTTTCATATCTGATTGCCGATGGCCTTGCTGGCATGATCGATACGGTGCTCGAAGCCGGCGACACGGAGGATGGCGTGCGCCCGGTTTCTGCCGGGCCGCTGCTCAGGGTCGAGGGCTTGAAGGTCGTGATCCGTTCAGGCGGCAGGGCGGTGCGGCCGGTCGATGGCGTCAGCTTTTCGATTGCGGCAGGCGAGACCTTCGCCCTGCTTGGCGAGTCAGGCTGTGGCAAGTCGATGACGGCGCTCGCCATCAATCGGCTCCTGCCAGACGCGGCGGTCATCGAAGGCGGTGAGGTGAGCCTGGGCGGTGACGACATTCTGCGTCTGCCCGAGACCCGGATGCGCTCGGTGCGCGGCGGACGGGTGGGGATGGTCTTCCAGGAGCCGGCCACCAGTCTCAATCCGGTGATGACGGTCGGTGCCCAGATCTGCGAGGCGCTGCAGTTGCATCGCAAGCTCGGGGCTGCGGCTGCGCGCGCCGAGGCGCGCCTGCTGCTGGAGTCCGTCGGCATCCCGGGCGCCGACAGCCGGCTCGACGACTACCCTTTCCAGTTTTCCGGCGGCATGAAGCAGCGCGTGATGATTGCCATGGCGCTGGCGGGTCGCCCCGAGCTGCTGATTGCCGACGAGCCGACGACTGCGCTCGATGTGACCATCCAGGCCCAGGTGCTCGACCTGCTGGCCGGTTTGCAGGCCGAGCGTGGCATGGCCATGTTGCTGATCACCCATGACCTGGGTGTGGTGGCACGCATGGCGCACGGCGTTGGTGTCATGTATGCGGGGGAACTGGTCGAGACCGGCCCCCGCCAGGCCTTTTTCCAGACGCCGCTGCATCCCTATGCGCGCAAGTTGTTCGCGGCCCTGCCCGACGGCGCACGGCGAGGCAGCATGCTCGATGCGCCCGTCGGCAGCGTGCCGGCACTCGATCAGGCCTTTACCGGCTGTCGCTTTGCCGAGCGCTGCGCCCAGGCCTTCGATCGCTGCGACGATGAGTCGCCAAGGTGGCAGCAGGTCGGTTCGCAGGCGGTTCGATGTCATCTGTACGATGCGGACAGCGTGCCGCGTCCACTGCATCGAACGTCCGGCGCGGCATTCGGTCAGGCCGATGCCAGCGCCGGCACGCCGTTGATCGAGGTGCGCGATCTGGCGGTGCATTTTCCGGTGCGCAAGGGCGTGTTGCGCCGGGTCGTGGGCCAGGTGCGCGCGGTCGACGGCGTCAGTCTGCGCCTCGGTGCCGGGCGCACGCTCGCGCTGGTGGGCGAATCCGGCTGTGGCAAGACCACCGTGGGCAAAGCCATTCTGCAACTCAACGCGGCTTCCGCAGGCGCGGTTTTCTACAAGGGTGAAAACCAGACTGGCTTGACGCGCGAGGCATTGATGCCGATGCGGCGCGCGGTGCAGATGGTGTTTCAGGACCCGTTCGCCTCGCTCAACCCGCGTCTGCGTGTCGGCGAAATCATCGAGGAGGGCATGGTCAGTCTCGGCGTGGCCGGTGACGGTCCATCCCGTCGCCGGACCGTGGATGCACTGCTCGAGCGTATCGGCCTGTCGGCGTCGATGCGCTGGCGCTATCCACATGAGTTTTCAGGCGGTCAGCGCCAGCGTATCGCCATTGCGCGCGCGCTCGCCGTGTCGCCCGACGTCATTGTCTGCGACGAGCCGACCAGCGCGCTCGACGTGTCGGTGCAGGCGCAGCTGCTCAACCTGATGCGCGAACTGCAGCGTGAACGCGGGCTGGCCTACCTGTTCATCACCCACAATCTGGCGGTGGTCGAATATCTCGCCGACGAGGTGGCGGTGATGTACCTCGGCCGTATCGTCGAGCATGGTCCGGCAGCGCGTGTACTCGGCGCACCGGCGCATCCCTATACCCGCGCATTGCTCGATGCCGTGCCCAAGATCAGCGCGGGCAGCAGTGACAGCCTGCCCGCACTCGCGGTGGCAAGCGATCTGCCGTCGCCGCTCGATCCGCCCGCGGGCTGTCACTTTCATCCGCGTTGCGGGCTTGCCAGCGATATCTGCCGGGTCTCCTATCCGGCTGAGCGGAGCATGGGGGGCGGGCACAGGGTGCGCTGCCACTGGGCCGATGCGTCTGCGCGGGGACTGCGTCGGCCGGATTGATCGCGGCGGGCGCCGATTGCCTGATCCGGGTAATCCGGTCGCGCATCGACCCAGGCTTTCGTGTTTTCGCTCTTGAACTGCACGTGTTTCGCCCCACATGGGAGACAACCCGAATTCATCAAGGATGTCAGCCATGCGCTTCGACAAGCTCACGACCAAATTCCAGCATGCACTGAACGATGCACAGAGCATCGCCCTGGGCAATGACCAACAATTCATCGAGCCGCAGCACCTGATGCTGGCCATGCTGAGCCAGGATGACGGCGGTACGGTATCGCTGCTGCAGCGCGCGGGCGTCAACGTGCCGCCGCTCAAGGTAGCCCTGCAAAAGGCCGTGGAGCGTCTGCCCAAGGTCGAAGGCCATGGCGGCGAGGTGCAGGTGGGCCGCGACCTCGGCAACCTGCTCAATCTGACGGACAAGGAGGCGCAGAAGCGCGGAGACCAGTTCATCGCCAGCGAGATGTTCCTGCTCGTACTGAGCGACGACAAGGGCGAGACCGGCCGTCTGATGAAGGAGCATGGCCTCTCGCGCAAGCCGCTCGAGGCTGCGATCGAGGCCGTTCGCGGCGGGGCCAGCGTCGGCAGTCAGGATGCCGAGGCACAGCGCGAGTCGCTGGCCAAGTATTGCCTCGACCTGACCGAACGTGCGCGCTCGGGCAAGCTCGATCCGGTGATCGGACGCGACGACGAGATCCGCCGTGCGATTCAGATCCTGCAGCGCCGCACCAAGAACAACCCGGTGCTGATTGGTGAGCCGGGTGTGGGCAAGACCGCGATCGTCGAAGGCCTGGCGCAGCGTATCGTCAATGGCGAAGTGCCCGAGACGCTCAAGGGCAAGAAGGTGCTCTCGCTCGACATGGCCGCATTGCTGGCCGGCGCCAAGTACCGCGGCGAGTTCGAGGAGCGCCTGAAGGCCGTGCTCAAGGAGATTGCCCAGGAGGAGGGGCAGGTCATCCTCTTCATCGACGAAATCCACACCATGGTCGGTGCGGGCAAGGCCGAAGGTGCAATGGATGCAGGCAACATGCTCAAGCCGGCACTGGCGCGCGGAGAGCTGCACTGCATCGGCGCCACCACGCTGGACGAGTACCGCAAGTACATCGAGAAGGACGCCGCGCTCGAGCGCCGCTTCCAGAAGGTGCAGGTCGACGAGCCGACGGTCGAGGCTACCATCGCCATCCTTCGCGGTCTTCAGGAGAAGTACGAAATCCACCACGGGGTGGATATCACCGACCCGGCCATCGTCGCTGCGGCCGAGCTGTCGCATCGTTACATCACCGACCGCTTCCTGCCCGACAAGGCCATTGACCTGATCGACGAGGCCGGTGCGCGTATCAAGATGGAGATCGATTCCAAGCCGGAGGTCATGGACAGGCTCGATCGCCGCATGATTCAGCTCAAGATCGAACGCGAGGCGGTGAAGAAGGAAAAGGACGAGGCCTCGAAGAAGCGTCTGCAGCTCATCGAGGACGAGCTCGCCAAGCTGCAGCGCGAATACAACGATCTGGACGAGGTGTGGAAGGCCGAGAAGTCGAAGGCAGCCGGCTCGGCGCACATCAAGGAAGAGATCGACCAGTTGCGGGCCCAGATGGCCGATTTCCAGCGCAAGGGTCAGCTCGACAAGGTGGCCGAGCTGCAGTACGGCAAGCTGCCGCAGCTCGAGGCCCAGCTGAAGATGGCCGAGCAGGCCGGTGAGACCGCGACCCCGAACAAGCTTCTGCGCACGCAGGTGGGCGCCGAGGAAATTGCCGAGGTGGTGTCGCGCGCCACTGGCATCCCGGTGAGCAAGATGATGCAGGGCGAGCGCGAGAAGCTGCTCAAGATGGAAGAGCGCCTGCACACCCGCGTGGTGGGGCAGGACGAGGCGGTGCATCTGGTGTCGGATGCGATCCGTCGCTCCCGTGCCGGTCTTGCCGACGAGAACCGGCCCTACGGCTCCTTCCTCTTCCTCGGTCCGACCGGGGTCGGCAAGACCGAGCTGTGCAAGACCCTGGCCGAGTTCCTGTTCGACTCCGAGGAGCACCTGATCCGCATCGACATGAGCGAGTTCATGGAGAAGCATTCGGTGGCGCGTCTGATTGGTGCGCCGCCGGGGTACGTCGGCTACGAGGAGGGTGGATATCTGACCGAACAGGTCCGTCGCAAGCCCTATAGCGTGATCCTCTTCGACGAGGTCGAGAAGGCGCACCCGGACGTGTTCAACGTGCTGCTGCAGGTGCTCGACGACGGCCGCATGACCGATGGTCAGGGGCGCACGGTGGATTTCAAGAATACCGTGATCGTGATGACCTCGAATCTGGGCAGCCAGATGATCCAGCAGATGGCCGGTAGCGACTACGGGGTGGTGAAGCTGGCGGTGATGGCCGAGGTGAAGACCTTCTTCCGTCCGGAGTTCATCAACCGTATCGACGAGGTCGTGGTGTTCCACTCGCTCGACGAAAAGAATATCGCCGGCATTGCGAAGATCCAGCTGCAGTATCTCGAGAAGCGTCTGGCCCGGCTGGAGATGAAGCTCGAGGTCAGCGATGCCGCACTGGCCGACATCGCCTCGGCCGGCTTCGATCCGGTGTTCGGTGCGCGTCCGCTCAAGCGTGCGATCCAGGAGCGGATCGAGAATCCGCTGGCGAAGGCGATTCTCGAAGGGCATTTCGGTGCTGGCGATCGCATTCGGGCAGACCTCGAACACGGGCATATCGCATTTTCGCGCATGCATTAAGCATTGTTTCTGACCGCGTCGTGCAAGGGCTTGTCGCCGGAACGCCGGCGGCAGGCCCTTGTCTTTACGCGGTTTGTTGGCGCGCCTCGACCCAGGCTTCGAAATCCGCCGTGGTAAGTGGTCTGGAAAACAGGAAACCTTGCAGCGAGTGGCAGCCACGCTCGAGCAGATAATCGCGCTGCTCGATGGTTTCGACCCCTTCTGCAACGACTTCCAGGCCGAGATCGCGCGCCAGGGACAACGTTGCCGACGTGACCGCCGCGTCTTCCTGGTCGCCAGGCAGGTCTTTGACGAAAGAGCGGTCGATCTTCAGGCGCCGGATCGGCAGGCGTTTCAGATAGGCAAGACAGGAGTAGCCGGTGCCGAAATCGTCCAGTGCGAGCGTGAGCCCCATGTCACGCAGGCACAGAAGGCGTTCGGTGAGCGTATTGCCCGGCTGCATCAGCGCGCTCTCGGTAATTTCGAGTTCGATGCGGTGGGGATTGGCGCCGGTTTCGGCGAGCGCATGACGTACGGTGTCGACGAAATCGGCCTTGATGAACTGGAGTGCCGAAATATTGATGGCCACCTGCAACTCGCTGAGTCCGCTCCTTTGCCATTGCGCCTGCTGGCGGCAGGCTTCATGCAGCACCCAGTTGCCCAACGGCAGAATCAGGCCGGAGTGTTCGGCGATGGGGATGAACTGCACGGGCGGCACCAGTCCGAGATCGGGGTGGTTCCAGCGCACCAACGCCTCGCAACCATTGATACGGCCGCTGCCAGCATCGATCTGCGGCTGGTAGTGCAGCACCAGTTCGTTGCGCTCGATGCCTCGGCGCAGGGCGTTTTCCAGCATCAGCCGCTCGAATGCCCGCGCATTCATGTCCTGCACGAAGAACTCGAACTGGTTGCGTCCCGCTGCCTTGGCGCCGTACATCGCCGTGTCGGCGTGCTTGAGCAAGGTATCGATGTCGTCGCCGTCGGTAGGGTAAATGGCAATGCCGATGCTGACCGAGGTCGACAGTTCGTGTTCGCCGATATGAATTGGCGCGTCGAGCGTTTCGATCAGCTTGCGTGCAACCAGCGCCGCATCGTCGGGTGAAGAGATCCTTGGCAGCATGGCAACGAATTCATCGCCTCCGACGCGGGCAAGCGTATCTTCCTCGCGCAGACAGCCGCTCAGTCTGCGTGCAACGGCGGACAGCATGCGGTCGCCCACCGGATGGCCCAATGAATCGTTGATGGTCTTGAAGTTGTCAAGATCCAGAAACAGGATCGCAAGCATTTCGCCGTGGCGGCGCGCGCCGATCAGCGTGTTACGGGCCTGATTGGTCCATGCGCTGCGATTGGGCAGTCCGGTGAGCGGATCGAAGTGTGCCAGATACTGAATATGGGCTTCGGCCTCACGCTGGGCACTGACGTCCTGTGCGGTGCCGCGAATGCGGTGGAGGCGATGATCCTGCCATTCGCTTTCGATCTGAATCTGGACGATGCCCGATCCGGCCTCCACCAGGTTGCAGTCGAAGGCGGCATGTCCAGGGGCTTCGGAAACGCGGGCGATGGCGCGCCTGAGGCGGCCCTGATCGGTTTCCGAGAGGCTGCCGATCAGATCGTCGAGCGTATTCAGCGACGCGGGTTTGCGCTTGAGGATCTGGTAGAGCTCGTCCGAAACACTGAGCCGGGTGCCACTGTGGTCGATTTCCCAGCTACCGAGCCGGGCAATGCGCTGAGCTTCGGCAAGCGCGTCCTGCTGCCCGCGCAGACGATCGGTGGCACTTTGCAGTTCGGCGGTGCGGTGCTCGACCAGCGCGGCAATGCGGCGGGTGTGGCCGGTGGTGATCAGCAGGAAGGCGCCGAGCATGCCCACCGCCAGCAGTCCGACGGCCACCGTACTCCAGGCTGCCCAGCTGCGCGTCGCGTCGATGTACCCGGGAGTTGCGTTCAGGCGCAGCTCCCATTGCCGACTGGCAAACACGATGGGCAATGCGCGTCGAACGGGATGCAACAGCCAATCGGCGGTGTCGCATCCTTCCGCGCCGGACAGACGGCGATTGGCTGGGGATGCGTTCAAGTCGATCAGACAGAGTTCGATGCCGATGTCGTGCGCCTGCTCGACTGCCGAAGCCATCGAATCGTCCATGCGGAAGGCGGCCGAGACGACACCGACAAGCGAGCCGACCTGACCTGCGTCGTCGGCCTTGCGGAACGTGGCGAGATAGACGACGACGCCCCGCTGCACCTGTTGTTCCTGAACCAGACGAATGGCCTCGGATGCTACGGGAAAGCCTGTTTGTCGCGTGGCCTCGATCGCACTCGCCGTTGCAGGCAGCGAGGCGGGGTTGAGGCCCAGTGCCTTCCTGTTCAGCGCCAAAGGCTCGACGTAGGTGATTGGAAAATACTCTTCCGCCGAAGGCGCGGGAAAGGTCTCCCCGCGGGCGTCGCGTCCAAGGATGCGGAAGTCCGCGTGTTCGGTGAGCTGAATCCGTTTCTCGAACTGGCTTCTTTCCGCATCGCGCACGAGCGGGCTCCAGCCAAAGTTCTGCGTGCCCGGGTAGCGCTCCAGCCATGGTGTGACGAAATCGTGGAATTCGCTGCTGGTGACCTCGCTGCTGACCGCGATGAAGCGTTCGATGGACAGCAGCATGTCGATTTGCACCTCCAGCCGCTTGCGCACCGTGCTGGCAACATGCTCGACGTCGCGGTTGAACTGTGTGTGCACCCGCAGAGCCTCCCAGTTGCTGACGGCGTGAATGGCGAATGCGAGCAGCGCAATGGCAAGGGTGAGCGGCACGATGACACCGAGCCTGCGTGGGCGCCAGTCTTCGGCTGGGCGGCCGAAGAGGACGAACATCAGGGGCGCCGAGATGATGACGCCGACGGTGTCGCCGATCCACCAGTTCCACCAGTTGAACGGGAGGTCGTCGGTTGCGATGGTGCCGGCCAGGTGCAGGATGGGGATGGAGATGCTGGGACTGACCAGGCAACTCAGCGGCGCCACCACGCCGAGGAAACGCAGGATGTGCCGCGGCGAGCCCAGCGCGTTGGGAAAACCAATCAAACGTTGCGCGAGCCAGGCGCCAAACAGGGCCTGAAGCGTGGCGCCCACCGGGACCATGGCAGAACCCCACCACGCGGTGTCGGGAGCATTGCTCTGTGCAAGTGCAGCGATATTGACCAGTAGCGACCCGATGAACACTGCCGGCCACAAGCGGATGCCAAAAATCAGCAGCGCAGTGAGCGCGATCCCGGCGGCGGGAAAGAATGGCGCGGCATAGCCCGGCGGGACCGCGAGTTGGAGCGCCAGCCAGCCGGTGAGGGTGTAGGCAAGTGTGAGGGCGGTGAGCCGGATCAGGTTGGCGTGCATGGGGCCGAAGTATATCCAAGCGATATGGCCTTGCGCGAAGAGCGCCGCCGGTTTGCTATCATCGACCGATGAAAACAAGTCGAAGCCGGTTTCTCGATGTGCGCGGCCTGCGCTATCACCTGCGGGAGTGGGGTGAGGAGGGGCGTCCGGTGCTGTTTCTGCTGCACGGCTGGATGGATGTGTCGGCATCATTCCAGTTCGTGGTCGATGCACTGGAGCAGGACTGGCACGTCATCGCGCCGGACTGGCGCGGATTCGGTCTGAGCCAATGGTGCGGGGACGCGTATTGGTTTCCCGATTACTTCGCCGACCTCGATTCGATTCTCGACCAGTTGCTCCCAACTGGTGCGGCGACGCTGATCGGGCACAGCATGGGCGGCAATGTGGCGCTGATGTATGCCGGCATCCGCCCGGCACGCGTCGATCGGGTGGTGTTGCTCGATGCGTTCGGCTTGACCGATCGCTCGTCGGAGGAGGCGCCGGGGCGCTACGAGAAGTGGCTGCACGATCTGCGCGTGCCGGCACAGTTCCGCCCCTACGACGATTACGCGGCGCTTGCCGCCCGCCTGCGTCGGGATAATCCCCGGCTGGACGCCGGTCGTGCGGGCTGGCTGGCCCGCCACCTCGGCGAGGATGACGGCACTGGCGCGGTCCGGCTCGCGGGCGACCCCGCGCATCGTCGCATCAACCCCGTACTGTACCGGCGGGCGGAAGCGGAAGCATGCTGGCGCCGGGTGGCTGCGCCGGTGTTGTGGGTGGAGCCCGAGGATCAGTCGCTGCGCCAGCACATCGGTGTGGACGACGACACCTATGCCGGCGCCAAGGCCTGCCTGCGCAACGTGCGCGTGGAGTGGGTTGCCGATTCGGGACACAATGTCCATCACGATCAACCCCAGCGCGTCGCCGGAATCATTGAAGCGTTCCTGCAGTCTGTTACTGGATGAAGGGAGAAACTTCGATGAATGCGGACCTGCACTGCCATTCCACCGTGTCCGACGGCTGGCTCGATCCCGAGGCCGTGGTGCGGCGTGCCGCGGCCAATGGCGTCGAGCTGCTTGCGCTGACCGATCACGACGAGATCGGCGGGCTGGAGCAGGCCAGTCGGGTGGCGGCCGAGCTGGGGGTTCGCTTTGTCGACGGGGTGGAGATCTCGACGTCCTTTTGTGGTGAAACGATCCACATCGTCGGGCTGGGTTTCGACCGCACGCACCCGGTGCTGATTGCAGGCTTGCGTCAGGTCCGCAGCGGGCGTGATGCGCGCGCGCTGCGCATCTCGGCGGCGCTGGAGATGGTCGGCATTCACGATGCACTGGCCGGCGCGAGGCAGTTTGCACGCAATCCCGCACTGGTCAGTCGCGCGCACTTTGCCCGCCACCTGGTGGCAGCTGGGATCATGCCCGACGTCAGGACGGTGTTCGATCACTATCTCGTACGCGGCAAGCCGGGATTCGTCGAACACGAATGGGCCAGTATCGAGGAGGCGACGGGGTGGATTTGTGCCGCCGGCGGCATTGCCGTCATCGCCCACCCGGCCAGATATCGCTTGTCGTCAGCAAACCTGGCGTTGCTGTTCGATCGCTTCATCGCCGCCGGTGGTGAAGGCGTCGAAGTCGTGTCCGGTGCGCATTCCGAGGACGAAATGCGTCGTTTCGCCACCATTGCCCGTCAACGTGGATTGCTGGCTTCGCGGGCGTCGGATTTTCATGGCGAGCAGGAGAGTCCGGTCGACCTCGGATGCTGCAATCCGCTGCCCTCGGATCTGACGCCGGTGTGGTCTCGTCTGTGCTGAACAACTGAGAACAAGAAAGGAATATGGCTCAATTTTTTTCGCTCCATCCCGAGCAGCCGCAGGCCCGACTCATCCGGCAAGCCGCAGAGATCATCCGCGGCGGCGGACTGGTCGTTTTTCCGACCGATTCTGCCTACGCGCTGGCCGGACACACCGGCGACGCCGCCCTGCTCGAGCGCATACGGCGCATTCGTGGTGTCGACGAGCGACATCATTTCACCCTGCTGTGTCGCGATCTGTCCGAGATCTCGACCTATGCGCGGGTGGACAACAGCCAGTACCGCTTGCTCAAGGCCACCACGCCCGGACCCTATACCTTCATCCTGGAAGGGACGCGGGAGTTGCCACGACGCCTGCTGCACCCGAAGCGCAAGACGATCGGCCTGCGCGTGCCGGAGCACGTGGTGGTGTCCGCCTTGCTCGACGAACTCGACGAACCGCTGCTGTCTTCAACCTTGCTCATGCCAGGCGAAGATCTGCCGCTTACGGATGCCGAAGAGATTCGTGAGCGCCTCGAGAAGCAGGTAGATCTCGTGATCGAAGCCGGATTCTGCGGTCCCGAGGCCACGACCGTGATCGATCTCACCGGTGGTGCGCCCACTCTGGTGCGCGCGGGTCGCGGTGCGCTCGCCCCGTTCGGTATCGAGGAGGATTAGGGCGGCCTCTGCTAGAATGCAGGCCTTTGTGCCTACGCTCTCATGGAATCGCTGATCTCCAACCTGGCTATCTGGGCCTTGCCGGTGCTGCTCGCCATCACCCTGCATGAGGCGGCGCACGGCTATGTGGCACGGTATTTCGGTGACCCGACGGCCGATCTGGCCGGGCGCATCACGCTCAATCCGTTGCGCCACATAGACCCGGTAGGCACGATCCTGCTGCCCGCGGGCATCCTTGGCCTGAGCGTGCTGTTTGGCGGCAGTGGCATTCTTTTTGGTTGGGCCAAGCCGGTACCGGTCGACTTCAACCGCTTGCGCAGGCCGAAGGCGGACATGTTGTGGGTTGCCGCGGCAGGTCCCTTCGTCAATCTGCTGATGGCGATCGGATGGGCTATCCTGTTCAAGATCGCCATCAGCCTGTCGCCCGGCGCCTACACCATTCCAATGATGAAAATGGCCGATGCCGGGATGCAGATCAACGGCATCCTGATGCTGCTCAACCTGCTGCCCATCCCGCCACTGGATGGCGGTCGGATTGCGGTCAGCCTGCTGCCAAACCGGCTGGCCTGGCAGTTCTCGCGGCTCGAGCCCTACGGTTTTCCGATTCTGCTGCTGTTGCTGTTCACCGGTGCGCTTGGTGCCATTCTCGGCCCCCTGCTTGCCGTCTTTCGCTACTTTCTCGCCCTGTTTATCGGACCCTGAGACATACCATGTACGCTGAACGCGTTCTCTCCGGCATGCGCCCGACCGGACGTCTGCACCTTGGCCATTACCATGGCGTGCTGAAGAATTGGGTCAGGCTGCAGGAGATGCACCCCTGCCTGTTTTTCGTGGCCGACTGGCATGCGCTGACGACCGCTTACGATACGCCGCAGGTGGTCGAGGAAAACGTGTGGGAGATGGTCATCGACTGGCTGGCAGCCGGCGTGGACCCGTCACAGGCCACGCTGTTCATCCAGTCGCGCGTGCCTGAGCATGCGGAGATGCATCTGCTGCTGTCGATGATGTGTCCGCTGGGATGGCTCGAGCGCGTGCCGAGCTTCAAGGACCAGCAGGAACGTCAGGGGGGCAAGGATCTCGGTACCTATGGTTTTCTCGGCTACCCGTTGCTGCAGGCCGCCGACATCCTCGTCTATCGGGCAGACAGCGTGCCGGTGGGTGAAGACCAGGTGCCGCACGTGGAGTTGACGCGCGAAGTGGCCAGACGCTTCAATCACCTGTATGGGCGCGAGCCGGATTTTGAGGACAAGGCGCGGGAGGCAGTGCGCAAACTCGGTGCCAAGCGCGCCCGCATGTATGCTGAATTGCGCGTCCGCTTTCAGCAGGAGGGGGAAGAGGATGCGCTCGAACAGGCGAAAGCGCTGCTCGATGAAACCCAGAACCTGAGCCTCGGAGATCGTGAGCGCCTGTACGGGTATCTCGAGGGTGAGGGCAAGATGATCCTGGTCGAACCGGATGCGCTGTTGACCGACGCGCCGCGGATTCCGGGCCTGGATGGCCTGAAGATGTCGAAGTCGCGCAGCAACACGATTTTCCTGCGCGAGGACGATGACAGCATTGCTCGCAAGATCCGCACCATGCAGACCGACCCGGCGCGTGCGCGCCGTACGGATCCGGGGACGCCGGAAAAGTGTCCGGTGTGGCAGTTCCACCTGGTCTATTCGGATGATCGGACCCGCGAATGGGTGCAGACCGGGTGCCGCAGCGCGGGTATCGGCTGCATCGAATGCAAGCAGCCGGTCATCGATGCGGTGATTGAAGAACAGGCGGATCTGCGCGAACGCGCCAGGCCTTACGAAGAAGACCCTGCGCTGGTGCGCAACATTCTCGCCGATGGATGCGAGCGCGCGCGCAAGCTGGCGCAGGAGACGATGCGCGACGTACGTGAAGCCATGGGGCTGAGTTACGGCTGAGCGGGATGAAGTGTTGCTGCCCATGCTTGCGGAAGCGGACGGGTGCAAGTAGTGGAGGCTGAAATGAACCTGCCGCTGGCGCTGGCGCCGGTCGAATTCATCGACGACAAGGCGGCGATTGCACGTCTTTACGGCGAGCCCATGCTCGAACTGCCGAAAGACCTGTATATTCCGCCCGACGCGCTGCAGATCATTCTCGATGCGTTCGAGGGGCCGCTGGATCTTCTTCTGTACCTGATCCGCCGGGCAAATCTCGACGTTCTGGATATACCGATGGCGCCGCTGACGGTGCAATATCTGCAGTACATCGAGGCAATGCGGGCCAGTAACCTCGATCTGGCGGCAGATTATCTGCTGATGGCCGCCATGCTGCTCGAGATCAAATCGCGCATGCTGTTGCCGCGGCCAGCTCGGGAGGATGCCGAAGAGGCGGATCCGCGCGCCGAACTGGTGCGCCGTTTGCTCGAATACGAGCAGACCAAGCTCGCAGCGGCACGGCTCGATTCGATGCCGCGGGTGGAGCGCGATTTCGAATGGGTCAGTGTGTTCGTTGCCGAAAAGGTGGTCGAGCGCCTGCCCGATGTAACGCTGCACGATCTGCAGTTGTCATGGCTGCGCATCATGAAGAAGGCGCGCCTGAACCAGCATCACCGGGTGGGTCGTGAGCAGCTTTCGGTGCGCGAGCACATGACGGCGATCTTGCGCAAGCTCGATGGCGGCACCTTCGTCGTCTTCGATACGCTGTTCGAGCCCGATCTGGGGCCGGCAGGGGTGGTGGTGAGCTTTCTGGCGGTGCTCGAACTGGTCAAGGAACGGCTGGTCGACGTGACGCAAAACGAGGCCTTTGCGCCGATTTACGTGAAGTTGGCTGATGGATCGTGCGATAACGCCTGAACTGTGCAAATGCATCATCGAAACGGCGTTGCTGGCTGCGTCCGCACCGTTGTCGGTGAGCGCATTGCGCGGGCTGTTCGACGAGGATCCGGGGCCCGATCTGGTGCGACGCCTGGTGGATGAGTTGCGTGCCGACTGGGATGATGCTGCTCGGGGGGTGGAGCTGGTGCAGCTGGCGGGTGGCTGGCGTTTCCAGACCCGCCCGGCGTTTCAGGTCTACCTGGATCGGCTCAAGGAGGAAAAGCCGCCGCGGTATTCGCGTGCGGTTATGGAAACATTGGCAATCATTGCCTATCGCCAGCCGGTGACGCGCGGCGACATCGAGGATATCCGCGGTGTCACCGTGTCGCCCGGCGTGTTGAAGACCCTGGAATCCCGTGGCTGGATCGACGTCGTCGGTCACCGCGACACGCCCGGCAGGCCGGCCTTGTTCGCGACCACGAGACGATTCCTGGATGACATGGGCCTGCGCAGTCTCACCGAGCTGCCGGCTCTCACCGAAATCGAAAGGATCATGGATCTTGTCGACACCACGCAAATCCAGGCGGCCGATGCGGCCGCCGACCAAGAAACCGACTGAGTCGGGCAGCGCCGGCCCGCGTCGCGGCGAGCGGCGCGAGCACGCCGAAGACGACTTCGCGCCGGCCATGCGGCCCGATGCGCACAAGTCGGCGCTCGGCACGCCCGCGGGCATGACGCTGGAAGGACCGGGGCGAGAGCGTCGCCGCGGCACGGGGCAGGGGGCACCAGCCACGTTCACCGAACCTGAACGCCTGCAGAAGGTGCTGGCCCAGGCCGGCGTGGCCTCGCGCCGGGAAATCGAAGAGCTCGTCGTGGCCGGGCGAATCTCGGTAAACGGCCTGCCGGCCTCGCTCGGGCA
This sequence comes from Azoarcus sp. L1K30, assembly GCF_018122735.1. Lineage (GTDB taxonomy): Bacteria > Pseudomonadota > Gammaproteobacteria > Burkholderiales > Rhodocyclaceae > Parazoarcus. Next base: position 395,996 of record NZ_JAGRRD010000001.1, read on the forward strand.
GAAGATCGGGCCGGGTGACCGCGTGAAACTCAACGGTAAGCTGATTCCGCTGCGCTTCGTGCAACGGACGCCACGGGTGCTTATCTATCACAAGCCGGAAGGCGAAATCGTGTCGCGCGACGACCCTGAAGGCCGTCCCACCGTCTTCGAGCGCCTGCCGGTGCTGCGCAAGGGGCGCTGGCTGGCCGTCGGCCGGCTGGACTTCAATACGTCGGGTCTGCTGCTGTTCACCAGCGACGGCGATCTGGCCAACAAGCTGATGCATCCGCGCTACGAGATCGACCGGCAGTACGCCGTCCGTCTGCTGGGGGAGCTCACCGAGGAGCAGGCCAGGCAGTTGGTGGACGGGATCGAGCTCGACGACGGGCCGGCACGCTTCAATTCGCTTCAGGCAGCCGGTGGCGAGGGCGTCAATCACTGGTATCACGTCACCCTCTCCGAGGGGCGCAATCGAGAGGTGCGGCGCATGTTCGAGGCCATCGGACTGACCGTGAGCCGACTGATACGCGTGCGCTACGGTCCGGTCGAACTGCCTTCGCGATTGAAGCGTGGCATGTGGATGGAAATGCCCGAGGTGGAAGTGTGCAAGCTGGCTGGCCTGCCGCCACCGACGCCGCGCCAGGGGCCGGCGGGCAAGGCACAGGCGCCGAAGCTCAGGCGTACCGCACCTCGTACCTGAACGCGCTTTTCGTCTGGTGCCCCTGCTGCTGATGCTGGCGGGGGATTCTGTGGAGTTGGTCGCTGCAGCCCGTCGGGCATGCCGGTTTCTTGGTGTACCGGTTTGCCCGTCGCGGGCTTTTCGCGCTATACTCAGCAGGCTTTAACGGGTCTTCCCCAAAATAGGGAAGCCTGATTCTCCGGTTGGGGTCAACAGGGATGGGCTTATTGCCCATTTTTTATTTGTAGTCGCGGATGGCACGAGAGTATGCGGGTGGATCTGACACGTCTGGTTGAAGAAGTCGTCAATGGGCTCGGTTACGAGCTGGTTGATCTCGAACTGTCGCCCAAGGGGCGCCTGTTTCGAGTGTTCATCGATATCGAGCGCGGTATCACGGTGGACGATTGTGCGACTGTCAGCAACCAGCTGACCCGGGTTTTCGAGGTCGAGAATGTCGATTATGACCGCCTCGAGGTGTCGTCACCCGGGCTGGATCGGCCGTTGAAGAAACTGGCTGATTTCGAGCGCTTTGCCGGGCATGAAATCCAGTTGCGACTCGCCCTGCCGATCGGCAATCAACGAAATTTTGTAGGCGTGCTTCAAGGTGTTCGTGATAGTGCAGTGGTGCTCACGACAGACAAGGGCGAAATGCTCCTGCCGTTCGACGACGTCGAAAAAGCACGTCTTGTTCCGAAATTCTGAGACTCTGGATGTGGAGGTTTTACTGAAATGAGCCGCGAAATTCTGCTGCTTGTAGATGCGCTGGCGCGCGAAAAGAACGTCGCCAAGGACATCGTGTTCGGCGCGCTCGAGTCGGCGCTTGCCTCCGCGACCAAAAAGCGCGTGCATGATGACGCCGATGTGGTCGTCACCATCGATCGCGAGACCGGGGACTATGAATCGGTCCGCCGTTGGCTGGTCATGCCCGACGAGGATGTCACAAACGATGAGGCCGAAATGGGCATCATCGATGCGCGCGACGTCAAAGCCGACGTTGCCGTTGGCGACTATATCGAGGAGGCGCTCGAGCCGATCGATTTCGGGCGTATCGGTGCCCAGGCTGCGAAGCAGGTCATCCTGCAGAAGATTCGTGATGCCGAGCGCGAGCAGGTGCTCAACGACTTCCTCGAGCGCAAGGAATTCCTCGTCTCCGGTGCGATCAAGCGTATGGAGCGGGGCAACGCGATCATCGAAGTCGGCCGCATGGAAGCCGTATTGCCGCGTGACCAGCATATTCCGCGCGAGAACCTGCGCGTCGGCGACCGGGTTCGCGCCTATCTGCTCAAGATCGACCGCGGCGCACGTGGCCCGCAGTTGATCCTGTCGCGTACCGCGCCCGAATTCCTGATGAAGCTGTTCGAGCTCGAAGTGCCCGAGATCGAGGACGGTCTGCTCGAAATGAAGGCCTGCGCGCGCGACCCCGGTCTGCGTGCCAAGGTGGCGGTCAAGTCGAACGATCCGCGCATCGATCCGATCGGTACTTGCGTCGGTCTGCGCGGGTCGCGTGTGACGGCGGTGCGCAACGAGATCGGCGGCGAGCAGATCGACATCATCGTGTGGTCTGCGGATCCGGCCCAGTTCGTCGTGGCTGCGTTGCAGCCGGCTGAAGTGGTGTCGATCGTGGTCGACGAGGAAGCGCATGCGATGGACGTCGTGGTGGATGAGAATAATCTCGCCATCTCGATCGGACGTAACGGGCAGAACGTCAAGCTGGCATCCGAGCTGACCGGCTGGACCATCAACCTGATGAGCGAGCAGGAGTCGGCAGCGAAGTCCGAAGAGGAGCGTGGCGGCTTGCGCTCGGTCTTCATGAGCAAGCTCGATGTCGACGAGGAAGTGGCCGACATCCTGATCGATGAAGGCTTCTCTTCGCTCGAGGAAGTGGCCTACGTGCCGCTCGCCGAGATGCTCGAGATCGAATCCTTCGATGAGGATACGGTGAACGAGTTGCGCAACCGTGCGCGCAACGTATTGCTCACTGAAGCAATTGTGACCGAGGAACAACTGGAGAACGTCGCTGACGATCTGTTGGGTCTCGAAGGCATGGACAAGGCGCTTGCCGCTACGCTGGCGAGTCATGAGATTCGCACCCGGGACGACCTTGCCGACCTCGCGGTCGACGAGCTGGTCGAAATGGCCGGGATTGACGACGAAAGAGCCAAGGCGCTGATTTCCGTTGCGCGCGCCCACTGGTTCGAAGAATGACGGGAGGGCTGTAATGGAACAGATGAGCGTGACCCAGTTTGCCGGCGAACTGAAAATGCCGGCGGCGGCGCTGCTCGAGCAGTTGAAGAGTGCCGGTGTCGAGAAGTCCGGTGCCAACGATATGCTGACCGAGCAGGACAAGGCGCGCCTGCTTGAGTACCTTCGGCGCTCCCATGGCGATGTCGAGTCCAAGGGCAAGATCACGCTGACGCGCAAGCAGACGTCCGAGATCCGGGCCACCGACTCCACCGGTCGGGCGCGCACGGTGCAGGTGGAGGTCCGCAAGAAGCGTACTTTCATCAAGCGCGACGATGCGCCCGCTGGCGAGGCGGTGCCTGTTGACGCCGTGGCTACGGCGCCGGCAGACGCGCCGGTGGCAGCGGTGGAAGCCCAGGTGGCCGCGCCTGCCGAGGCGGTGCATGAACCGGTTGTCGAGCCGACGCCCGCTGTGGTCGAGACGGCGCCCGCACCCGAACCCGAGGTGGTTGCAGCGCCCGAACCTGAGCCCGAGCCGGTTGTCGAGCCCGAGCCTGTCGTCGCACCCGAGCCCGAGCCCGAGCCGGTGTCCGCCGCTGCGCAACCGGAACCTGCCGTCACGGGCGAGGCAGAAGCTGCCGAGCCCGATGCCGGCGCGCGTCAGCGTAAGGGCGGGGATGGCAAGCAGGCAGTGAAGCCGACGGTCGCGCTCAGCCGGCCGGTGCCCATCAGCCAGATCATCAGTGACGAGGAGCTCGCCGCCCGTGAGCGCGAGGCCCGCCGTCACCGCGAACTGGTCGAGCGTCAACAGGCCGATCTGCGCGCCCGTCAGGAGCGTGAGGCCGCAGCCAAGGCCGCCGCAGAGGCGCGCCGTGCCGAAGAGGAGGCGCGTGTCGTAGCCGAGCAAAGGGCCAAAGAAGAGGCGGCACGTCCGGCTGCGGCGAAGCCGGCAAAGGCCACGTCGGGCACCTTGCACAAGCCGGCGAAATCGGAAGAGAAATCGAAGGACGCCGCAGGCAAGCGCGGTGCGCCCGTTGTCCGCGATGCGGAGAACAGCAAGCGTCGCGGGTTGAAGACGCGTGGAGAGGTTGGCGCGACCACCTCCGGCAACGCTTGGCGCGGCGCCAAGGGCGGCGGTCGCGGGCGTCATCAGCACGATGATCGCCAGACCTCCTTCCAGGCGCCGGTCGAGCCGGTGGTGCGCGAAGTGCACGTGCCGGAGACGATTTCGGTGGCCGATCTGGCCCACAAGATGGCGGTCAAGGCGACCGAGGTCATCAAGGCCCTGATGAAGATGGGTATGATGGTCACGATCAACCAGGTGCTGGACCAGGAAACGGCGATGATCATCGTCGAGGAACTGGGTCACCAGGCCGTCGCCGCGAAGCTCGACGATCCCGATGCCTTCCTCGAGGACACCGACGAGCACAAGGATTACGAAGTGCTGCCGCGTGCGCCGGTCGTGACCGTGATGGGACACGTCGACCACGGCAAGACCTCTCTGCTCGATTACATCCGTCGCGCCAAGGTGGCCGCCGGCGAGGCGGGCGGGATCACCCAGCACATCGGTGCCTACCATGTGGAAACCGAGCGCGGCATGATCACCTTCCTCGATACCCCGGGTCACGAAGCCTTCACGGCCATGCGTGCTCGCGGTGCGAAGGCGACCGACATCGTTATCCTGGTGGTGGCAGCCGATGACGGCGTGATGCCGCAGACGCGTGAAGCCATTCACCATGCCAAGGCTGCGAATGTGCCGATGGTGGTCGCGATCACCAAGGTGGACAAGCCAGAGGCCAACCTCGAGCGCGTCAAGCAGGAGCTGGTTGCCGAGAGCGTGATTCCCGAAGAGTACGGTGGCGACACCATGTTCATGCCGGTTTCCGCCAAGAGTGGCGCCGGTGTCGATGCGCTGCTCGAAGCCTTGCTGCTGCAGGCCGAGGTGCTCGAGCTGACCGCCCCGGTGGAGGCGCCGGCCAAGGGTCTGATCGTCGAGGCTCGACTCGACAAGGGTCGTGGTCCGGTCGCTTCGCTGCTGGTTCAGTCGGGTACGCTGCGCAAGGGTGATGTACTGCTCGTGGGCGCGACCTTCGGCCGCATCCGCGCCATGCTCGACGAAAATGGCAAGGCGATCGACGCTGCCGGGCCTTCCATTCCGGTCGAAATTCTCGGTCTGTCGGATGTGCCTGCTGCGGGTGACGAGGCCATCGTGCTCGCGGACGAAAAGAAGGCGCGTGAAATCGCACTCTTCCGTCAGGGCAAGTTCCGCGACGTCAAATTGGCGAAGCAGCAGGCGGCGAAACTCGAAAGCATGTTCGAGCAGATGTCCGAGGGGGAGGTCAAGAGCCTGCCGCTCATCATCAAGGCCGACGTGCAGGGCTCGCAGGAAGCGCTGGTGCAGTCGCTGGTCAAGCTTTCCAACGACGAAGTCCGGGTCAACGTCATCCACGCTGCCGTCGGTGCGATCTCCGAGTCGGACGTGAACCTCGCGCAGGCGTCGGGTGCGGTGATCATCGGCTTCAATACCCGGGCCGATGCGGGTGCGCGCAAGCTGGCGGAGACCTTCGGGGTCGATATCCGCTACTACAACATCATCTACGATGCCGTGGATGAGGTGCGCTCCGCACTGTCGGGCATGCTGTCGCCGGAGAAGCGCGAGGAAATCATCGGCCTGGTGGAGATTCGCCAGGTGTTCACGATTTCCCGGGTCGGCTCGGTCGCCGGTTGCTATGTGCTCGAAGGCATGGTCAAACGCGGTTCGTCGGTGCGTCTGCTGCGCAACCATACGGTGGTGTGGACAGGCGAGCTCGAGTCGCTCAAGCGGTTCAAGGATGACGTCAAGGAGGTCAAGTTCGGATACGAATGCGGTCTCCAGCTCAAGAACTACAACGATATCCATGAAGGTGACCAGCTCGAGGTGTTCGAGATCAAGGAAGTGGCGCGGACACTCTGATAGATGCCTAAGGAATATTCCCGCAGCCAGCGCGTGGTGGAGCAGATCCGCCGCGAGCTGGCAGAACTGATCAGGCTGGAGGTGAAGGATCCGCGCGTCGGATTCATCACCCTGACCGACGTCGAGATCACGCCCGACTACGCGCATGCAAAGGTCTTCTTCACCTCGATGATGGGTAAGGAGAGCGTGCCGGAGATTCTTCAGGGGCTGCGTCGGGCCAGTGGTTTCCTGCGGCGTGAGCTGGGGCGCAGGATTCGCATCCATACCATTCCCGAACTGCATTTCGAGTACGACCAGTCGGTGGAAGAGGGCAGTCGCATGTCCCAGCTCATCGACCGGACGGTGCGCGAAGACGAAGCGCGCAATCGGGACGAGCAGGAAGACTGATCGCGAGTGGTGGTGAAACGCATTCAACGCAAGATCATTCGCCGTCAGGTTGACGGCGTATTGTTGCTCGACAAGCCGCAGGGCCTGAGTTCGAACGCCGCATTGCAGACGGCCCGCCGTCTGCTCAATGCGGTCAAGGCCGGGCATACCGGCACGCTCGACCCGATGGCGAGCGGCTTGCTGCCGCTGACCTTCGGTGAGGCGACCAAGTTCTCGCAGATGCTGCTCGATGCCGACAAGACGTACGAAGCGGGTGTCCGCCTCGGCGTCAGCACCGACACCGGCGATGCTGAAGGCCAGGTGGTGGCGACGCACGCTGTCGACGTCACCGAGGCTCGTCTGCGGACGGTGCTCGATGGCTTCGTTGGCGAGATCGAACAGGTGCCGCCGATGTATTCGGCGCTCAAGCGCGATGGCAAGCCCCTGTATGAATATGCACGAGCCGGCATCGAAGTGGAGCGCAAGGCCCGGCGGGTGACGATTTCGTCACTCGAGCTGGTGTCGTTCGATGGCGGCAGCTTCATCATCCGTGTCGATTGCAGCAAGGGCACCTATATCCGCTCGCTGGCGATGGATATCGGCGCTGCGCTGGGCTGCGGGGCACATCTCTGTGCCTTGCGCCGCACGCGCATCGGCGCGTTCGGTATTGCCGACGCGGTTGCGCTTGCGCTGCTCGAACAAACTGACGCAGACGCCAGGGATGCATTGCTGGCGCCTGCCGACGCGCTGGTCGGTGCTTTTCCGCGTATCGATCTCGATGCGCAGCAGGCGTCGTTCATGCTCCAGGGGCGGCCGTTGAGCCTCGCGGAGCAGGGTGCAGGTTTTGCCCGGATCTACGGTCCGGACGCCTTTCTCGGCCTTGCCGAGTGGAAGGCAGACGGAAAATTGTGGGCGAAACGCCTCATCGCCACCGGTGAGGCGAATCAAAGTACGTGATTTTGATTGAATTTTTGGTGCGGCAATGGGTATAATCCGCCGCTTCTGATTGGCCGAACGAAAAGAGTAAACACGCACATGTCTCTCGATATTGCAACCAAGGCGCAAGTCGTCTCCGATTACCAGCGCGCTCCGGGCGATACCGGTTCGCCGGAAGTCCAGGTCGCCCTGCTGACCGCCCGTATCAATGGCCTGACCGGCCACTTCAAGGAACACGCGAAGGATCATCACTCCCGTCGTGGTCTGCTGAAGATGGTCAGCCAGCGCCGCAAGCTGCTCGACTACCTGAAAGGCCGCAATGCCGAGAGCTATCGTAGCCTGATCGAGCGTCTGGGCCTGCGCAAGTAAGTCGCTGCTCGTGATCAGCCCGACAGCGCCCGAAACGGCTGCCTGAGCAAGCAAAAGCCGGGGTGACCCCAAAGGGTCGCTCCGGCTTTGTTACTTTCAGCATGACGGTTTCGGGGCTGTTCCTGCAGTTGTTGTTCGCTGCATCTATTGACTAAAGGAATTTCCCTTGCCTACTTCCATCAAGAAAACCTTCGCCTATGGCGCGCATACCGTCACCCTCGAAACCGGCGAGATTGCTCGCCAGGCCGGCGGTGCGGTCATCGTCAATATGGACGACACCATGGTGCTGGCCACCGTCGTGGCGGCCAAGGAAGCCAAGCCCGGTCAGGACTTTTTTCCGCTGACCGTCGATTATGTCGAGAAGTTCTACGCGGCGGGTCGCATCCCCGGCGGCTTCTTCAAGCGTGAAGGCCGTCCGACCGAGAAGGAAACGCTGACCTCGCGCCTGATCGACCGCCCGATCCGCCCCCTGTTTCCCGAGGGCTTCAACAACGAAGTGCAGGTCATCGCACTGGTGCTGTCGCTGAATCCCGAAATCGATGCCGACATTCCGGCCATGATCGCGGCGTCTGCCGCGCTGGCGATTTCCGGCGTGCCTTTCAGTGGTCCGATCGGTGCCGCACGCGTCGGTTATGCCGATGGCCAGTACCTGCTCAACCCCACCACCGAGCAGCTCAAGACGAGCGCACTCAACCTGGTGGTGGCCGGTACCGAATCCGCGGTACTGATGGTCGAGTCCGAGGCGCGCGAACTGTCCGAAGAAGTGATGCTGGGTGCCGTGGTCTACGGCCACGAGCAGATGCAGCATGCCATCCGCGCCATCAACGAGCTGGTTGAAGTTGCCGGGAAGCCGGAGTGGGAGTGGCAGGCGCCGGCCGCCAACGAGTCGCTGATCTCGCGAGTCGAAGGGTTGGCCAAGGCCGATCTCGAGGCAGCGTTCAATATCACCAGCAAGCAGGCGCGCAGCGCGCGTATCAACGAGATCTTCAAATCTACGGTTGCTGCGCTGACCGAGGGCGTCGAAGTGCCGCCGTCGCTCAACGAAGTGAAGGACATCTTCTTCAATCTCGAATCCGGCATCGTCCGCAGCCGCATCCTCAATGGCGAGCCGCGTATCGACGGTCGTGACACGCGCACGGTTCGCCCGATCGAGATCCGTACCGGTGTGCTGCCGCGCGCGCATGGCTCGGCGCTGTTTACCCGTGGCGAAACCCAGGCGCTGGTGGTGGCCACGCTCGGTACCGGACGCGACGAGCAGATCATCGATGCGATCGCCGGCGAATACCGCGAAAACTTCATGCTGCATTACAACTTCCCGCCGTTCTGCACCGGCGAGACGGGCCGTTTCGGCGTCACCAAGCGTCGTGAAGTCGGTCATGGTCGCCTGGCCAAGCGCGCGCTGATCGCCGCGCTGCCGAAGGCGGAAGATTTCAGCTACACTGTGCGTCTGGTGTCGGAAATCACCGAGTCGAACGGTTCGAGCTCGATGGCCTCCGTTTGCGGCGGTTCGCTCGCGCTGATGGACGCTGGCGTGCCGATGACCGCTCACGTGGCAGGTATTGCGATGGGCCTGATCAAGGACGGCAACCGCTTTGCGGTGCTGACCGACATCCTCGGCGACGAGGATCATCTTGGCGACATGGACTTCAAGGTGGCCGGTACCGAGAACGGTATCACCGCGTTGCAGATGGACATCAAGATCCAGGGCATCACCAAGGAGATCATGAAGGTTGCACTGTCGCAAGCCGGTGAAGGCCGCATGCACATCCTCGGTCTGATGAAGCAGTCGCTCGATACCGCACGCGTCGAAGTGTCCGAGTTCGCGCCTCGCATGATCAACATCAAGATCAACCCGGAGAAGATCCGCGACGTGATCGGCAAGGGCGGTGCGGTGATCCGTGCGCTGCAGGAAGAGACCGGTGCGGTGATCGAGATCCAGGACGACGGCAATGTGACCATCTCGTGCGTGAGCAACGAGGGCGCTCAGGCGGCCAAGGCCAAGATCGAGGCGATCACGGCCGAAGTCGAGGTCGGCAAGGTGTACGACGGCACGGTGGTGCGTCTGCTCGACTTCGGCGCGATCGTGAACATCATGCCGGGCCGTGACGGCCTGCTGCATGTGTCGCAGATCGCCAATGAGCGCGTGAATAACGTCGCCGACTACGTCAAGGAAGGTCAGGCGGTGCGCGTCAAGGTCCTCGAGACCGACGAGCGCGGCAAGATCCGCCTGAGCATGAAGGCGCTGCTCGAGCAGGCTGCCACGAACTGACCGGCCGACCGTACCGGACAGCAAAAAGGGACGCCTCGGCGTCCCTTTTTTCGTATTCGCGCCGCCGTATGCGATGGTGCGCGGCGACCCCGGCGATGGCTAGCGTGCGACCTGGCGCTCGCGGATCTCTTCCAGGGTCTTGCAGTCGATGCACAGTGTGGCCGTAGGGCGCGCTTCCAGGCGCTTCAGACCGATTTCGACCCCGCAGCTGTCACAGTACCCATACTCGCCGTCCTCGATGCGCTGCAGGGCCTGATTGATCTTCTTGATCAGCCTGCGCTCGCGGTCGCGGTTGCGTAGTTCGAGCGAGAGATCGGTTTCCTGGCTGGCACGATCGTTGGGGTCGGCGAAGACCGTGGTCTCGTCCTGCAGCGAATGAACCGTGCGTTCGATGTCTTCGGACAGTTCGTCTCTGAGCACGGTCAGAATGCCGCGAAAGTACGCGGTCTGATTTTCGCTCATGTAGTCTTCGCCCGGTACTGGCGTATAGGCAGGAAACTGCTTGTGGAGGAGTTCGTCGGCCATGACGGAGAGTGCCTTATCAAGACGGGAATGATCAGAGGTGCATTTAAATAGCAGAAATTTCGGGGGCGGACAAGACCGGGGGCATGCGCCCGAAAGTGGCGCGCGACGCCATTTTTCACGTGATTGAGAAAAACGTTTGACGTTCCGGAAAAGTGTCTGTAAAGTGCGCGGCTCTCGGGGTGTAGCGCAGCCTGGTAGCGCATCTGCTTTGGGAGCAGAGGGTCGTGAGTTCGAATCCCACCACCCCGACCAGCTTCACCCCGATGCCCGCGGGATCTGCCCGTAGCTCAACTGGATAGAGCACCGGCCTTCTAAGCCGGGGGTTGCAGGTTCGATTCCTGCCGGGCAGGCCAGAGAAGTCTTCTGGATTGAGCAGTAAAGGTTTCCGGGCCTTGTCTTCGACAGGGTCCTGATGGCGGCGGCATTAGCTCAGTTGGTAGAGCATTGGATTGTGGCTCCAAAGGTCACCGGTTCGAAACCGGTATGTCGCCCCAAGCTACACTGGACGTCAAGTCCGGCAATAACCGTCCGCAAGGGCGGTTTTTGCTTTCTGCGGCGCCGCTTCCCACTGCGACGGCGGATCCCTGGCGAATGATGGCGCCGATTTCTTTCATTTCGGATGTCCGGGCTCAAGATCCCGGCGCGGATGCCGATAGCCGGGTGAACCGGCCAAGCCCAAGGATGCGCGCAAGACCAATTCCGGGTGTCGTAAATCTGCGGAGAATCTTCATGAACAGCGATCGATCCATGTCCCTGCGTAATCGCCTGATTGCGCTTACTGTCGCCACCGTCGTCGGTCTGTGCGTTCTTTTCACGATCCTGTTGATCAACGAGCGCGAGCAGTTGATGAGCGACCGTCGGGAAAAGGTGCGCAACGTGGTCGAGGTGGCGCATGCGACGGTGAGCCACTTCGAGCAGCTCGCGCGCGAAGGAAAACTCGATGTTGCCGCGGCTAAGAAGGCTGCGATGGAGGCGGTACGCGCCATGCGTTACAACAAGGTGGAGTACTTCTGGATCAACGATCTCGACGACAACATGCTCATGCATCCGATCAGTGCGGCGCTCGAGACCAAGAAGCTGGACCAGCTCAAGGACAGAAACGGCAAGTATTTCTTCGTCGAGTTCATCAAAGTGGTGAAAAACCAGGGCGGTGGCTTCGTCGACTACCTGTGGCCGAAGCCCGGTTCGGACGAAGCCGTTCCGAAGCTCTCCTACGTGAAGGGAACGGACGACTGGAAGTGGGTCATCGGCAGCGGCATCTATATCGATGATGTCGATGAGATCTTCTGGCGGAACGCCACATGGTTTCTCGTGTGGGGGCTGGGCATCGGTGGCTTCATCGCCGTGTCGCTCACGCTCGTCGGGCGCAATCTGCTGCGTACGCTCGGTGGCGATCCGTCCTACGCCTCGGAGATCACGCGCAGGATTGCCGCTGGCGACCTGACCAGTCAAGTAATCTGTGCGCCGGGCGATACGACGAGCGTGCTCGCAGGGATGAAATCGATGCAGGACACCTTGCGCAACATGATCGACGAGATCGTGCGCGGCGCGGAGCAGCTTGCGGCCGCCTCGGTGCAATTGCTCAAGGCCTCCGAGGACGTTGCATCGCAGTCCAGCCAGCAAAGCGAAGCAGCATCGGCAATGGCCGCCGCGGTGGAGGAGATGACCGTCAGCATCGGGCAGGTGGCGGAAAACGCCAATGAAGCGCATACGATCACGGTGAGTTCGAGCGATCTGTCGGAGAAGGGGACCGGGGTCATCCAGAATGCGGCGGCCGAGATGCGCAAGATCTCGGATGCGGTGGAGTCCTCGTCGGCCATCATTCAGGACCTGGGTGAACATTCGAACCAGATTACCTCGATCGTGAACACCATCCGCGAGATTGCGGATCAGACCAACCTGCTGGCGTTGAACGCCGCCATCGAGGCGGCACGGGCCGGCGAGCAGGGGCGCGGCTTTGCCGTGGTGGCCGATGAGGTGCGCAAACTGGCAGAACGTACCAGCCTCTCCACGACCGAAATCGCAGACATGGTCGGCAAGATACAGACCGGTACGCGCAATGCGGTGACCAGCATGGAGGCCGGCGTCAAGCAGGCGAGCGTCGGGGTGGCGCTGGCGGGTCAGGCCGGTGAATCGATTACCGGAATTCGGGACGGGGCGCTGCGCGTGATGGAGGTCGTCAATAGCATCTCAGACTCGATCCGCGAGCAGGGTACGGTCTCGAGCGAGATTGCCCGCAATATCGAGCATATTGCGCAGATGTCGGAGGAGGCCTCCCGGGCGGTGCAACATACGGCGGACGCGGCGCGTCACATGCAGAAGCTCTCGTCCGGCCTGCATTCTTCGGTGAGCCGATTCAGGCTGGGCTGATACGGGGCGCGGTCGGCCGCGATGCGCGCAGCAAGAGAACGGCCTCCGTCATCAGGAGGCCGTTCTCTTTCGGATGTTGTCGTGCGCAGGCAGTCTGCGGAGGCGCCGCCTGCGATGTGCTAGTGTAGTGATGCGCTCTTGATGGTACTTATCGTAGGTGGCGATTGCGGTCGTTGATGGCCTCCTCCCCCTTCAAGGGGGAGGCTGGGAGGGGGATGGGTCAATTCGCG
>NZ_JAGRRD010000001.1:408952-433437 GCF_018122735.1 Azoarcus sp. L1K30
GCTTCGTTGTGCCACCTTAAGTGCCAAACAGCACGCACCACTACACTAGCGCCGTCGGCGACCCCGGCTCAGTGCGGGATCGAGACGTCGGGCGAGGGCAAGGTCAGCCAGTGGCGGGTGACATCGAGCATGCGGTTGGCGAAGCCCCATTCATTGTCGAACCACACCAGCAGATTGATCATGCGCGATCCACAGGCGCGGGTCTGGCTGCCGTCGACAATGGCCGAGTGGGTATCGTGGTTGAAGTCGATCGAGGCGTGGGTTTCGTCCGACCACGCGAGCAGGCCCGAGAAAGGACCGGCGGCCGCGTCCTGCAGCAGTCGGTTGATGCTGGCCGCGGAGGCGTCGCGCGAAAGGGTCAGCACCATATCGATGGCGGATACGTTGTGGGTCGGCACGCGGATGGCCTTGGCGTGCACCCGGCCGGCGAGTGCCGGCAGCAAGCGTTCGACGCCACGCGCGAGGCCGGTGGAGACCGGAATGATCGATTGCATGGCCGACCGTGTGCGCCGCAGATCCGAATGGTGATAGCCATCGATCAGGGGCTGGTCGTTCATGGCCGAATGCAGGGTCGTCAGCAATACCTGCTCCAGCCCCAGTGAGCGGTGCAGCAAGTCGAGCACCGGTACGACTGCATTCGTGGTGCACGACGCATTCGATACCAGGCGCTCGTGACCGCCGAGCGAGCCGTGATTGATGCCGTGCACGATGGTTGCATCGACATCTGCCGCGCTGTTTCCCGGTTGCGACAGCAGCAGGCGGGGGCAGCCCGCATCGAGAAAGCGCTGCAGTTCGGCGCGTTCACCGTATTGTCCCGAACACTCCACCACCAGGTCGAGCTCGAGCCCCGTCCAATCGACGCCTTCGGGCGTGGTCGAGTGGGACACCGCAATCATCTGCTCGCCGACCAGCAAGCCATCGTCGTCGGCCGTCACCCGCCCCGGAAAGCGGCCGTGGGTGGAGTCGAAACGCGTCAGGTAGGCAATGCTCGCGAGGTCTGCCGGTTCATTGATGGCGACGACCTTGAAGTGCTCGCTGAACTCGGACTCATGCAGGGCGCGCAGAAAGCAGCGACCGATGCGGCCGTAGCCATTGATCGCGAGACGAAATGGGGTAGTGCGGGATGACGCCACGTTCGGGCCTGCCATGAAGAAGTGTGGACAAGCGCGCAATAATACAACCGAAGGCGGCAGGTGCCGCGGTTAATGCAGCTGCGGGCGAAGTGTGGTGAATGGCGGGCGGGGGGCGGCTCAGCCCGCGTGTGCCGCGGCCTGTAGATTTGCCGCGGTGAGCACCGAATGCAGCTCGACCACCGTGCCCACCACGATCAGGCTGGGCGTCTGCAGGCGGGCCGAGCGGACATCGAACGGCAGCGAGAGCAGGGTGCTGGTCACGATGCGTTGCCGGGGGGTGGTCGCCGCATGCACGACCGCAGCCGGCGTGCTGTGCCACAGACCATGCGCGATCAATTCGCGGCAGATGATGTCCAGCGCCCCCAGCCCCATGTAGATCACCACGGTCTGGTGCGGCCGGGCAAGTGCATCCCAGTCCAGGTCGACCGTGCCTTCCTTCAGGTGTCCGGTGGCAAAGACCACCGTCTGGGCGTGGTCGCGATGGGTGAGTGGAATCCCGGTGGCTGCGGCCATGCCCGCTGCAGCGGTGACGCCCGGCACCACCTCGCAATCGATGCCGGACTCGATCAGCGCCTGCATCTCCTCGCCACCGCGACCGAAGATGAAGGGGTCGCCACCCTTGAGTCGGACCACGTTGAGCCCCCTGCCGGCAAGCTCGACCAGCAGACGGTTGATCTCGGCCTGCGGCAGCGCATGATTGCCCGCCTTCTTGCCGGCATAGATGCACTGTGCATGTGGCTGGGCCAGTGCCAGGATGCCGTCGCCGACGAGCTGGTCGTAGACGATGGCATCGGCGTCCGCAATCCGCCGGGCTGCCTTCAAGGTGAGTAATTCGGGATCGCCGGGGCCGGCACCGACGAGGGCGACGCTGCCGCGACAGGCGTGCGCGGCCGGCGCCTGACGGGTGTCATCCACTGCGTCGATCCTCGCGTCGCGATGGCCGTGCACCAATGAATCCGGGGTTGAAGAACGCAGCATCGTGATCTGGGGCATGGTCTGAGCTCGCTGGCGGTGATGGCCCGGGGGCCGATGTGCGGACTGTATCCCCTTTGCCAGCAGGGAAAATTAATGCATATCAAGGATCGCCGGGCGCTGCCGGTTTGATACTGGGTGCATTGATTTTTCGCGATCTCACGCGCTACGAAGGAGAGGGAAGATGCATCACATGCGTTGGATTCGTCATGCGGCCGTACTTGCCGCGGTACCGCTTGCACTGTCGGTGGCCTGGGCCGAAGAGACCCACAAGGACGTCTCGCCGGCGGAGCTGAAGTACCAGGCGGGGGGATCTCCGCTCGAAGGCGTCGAGATGTACCAGGACATCAACCCAAAGGCGCCGCCGATGTCGAAGGCCGAGTTCGACAAGGCACGGCAGATCTATTTTCAACGTTGCGCCGGCTGTCATGGAGTGTTGCGCAAGGGCGCGACCGGCAAGCCGCTGACGCCCGACAAGACGCTGGCCTCGGGCACCGACTATCTGAAGGTGTTCATCAAGTATGGTTCGCCGGCAGGGATGCCGAACTGGGGGACGTCGGGTGAGCTGAGCGACGACGAAGTCGACCTGATGGCGCGCTACGTGCAACAGACCCCGCCGCAACCGCCGGAGTTCGGCATGGCCGAGATGAAGGCGACGTGGAAGGTCGTGGTGCCGCCCGAGAAGCGACCGACGAAGAAGATGAACAGCTACAACCTCGACAACATCTTCTCCACCACCCTGCGCGACAGCGGCGAGGTGGCGCTGATCGACGGTGACTCGAAGAAGATCATCAATATCGTCAAGACCGGCTATGCGGTACATATTTCGCGCACCTCGGCATCGGGGCGCTATCTGTATGTGATCGGGCGTGATGCCAAGATCAACCTCATCGACCTGTGGATGGAAACGCCCGATACGGTTGCCGAGATCCGCACCGGCCTTGAAGCACGCTCGGTTGAGACCTCCAAGTACAAGGGATTCGAGGACAAGTACGCCATCGCCGGCTCCTACTGGCCGCCGCAGTTCGTGATCATGGAGGGCGACACGCTCGAGCCGCTCAAGATTGTCGGTACCCGCGGCATGACGGTCGATACTCAAGAGTACCATCCTGAGCCTCGCGTCGCCTCGATCGTGGCGTCGCACTTCAAACCCGAGTTCGTGGTCAACGTCAAGGAAACCGGCAAGATCCTGATGGTGGATTATTCCAACATCCATGCGCTCAAGACCACCGAGATCGAAGCGGCACGTTTCCTCCACGATGGCGGGTGGGACAGCACCAAGCGCTATTTCATGGTCGCGGCCAACCAGTCGAACAAGGTCGCGGCGGTCGACGCCAAGGATGGCAAGCTGGCCGGGCTGATCGATGTCGGCAAGATTCCCCACCCCGGCCGTGGCGCCAACTTCGTTCATCCGAAGTACGGCCCGGTATGGGCGACGGGGCACCTCGGCGACGACAGCATCGCGCTCATCGGCACCGATCCGCAGAAGCACAAGCAGTATGCGTGGAAAATGGTCGAGTCGCTCAAGGGCCAGGGTGGTGGATCGCTGTTCCTGAAGACGCATCCGAAGTCCCACAATCTGTGGGTGGACACCGCGCTCAATCCCGATCCGGCGATCAGCCAGTCGATTGCGGTGTATGACATTGCCAGTCTCGACAAGGGCTTCGAGATGCTGCCGATTGCAAAGTGGGCCGAACTGGGCGAGGGCGCCAAGCGCGTCCTGCAGCCGGAGTACAACGTCAAGGGTGACGAAGTGTGGTTCTCGGTGTGGTCGGCAAAGAACCAGGAGTCAGCGATCGTCGTGGTCGATGACAAGACGCGCAAGCTCAAGGCGGTGATCAAGGATCCGCGCCTGATCACGCCGACCGGCAAGTTCAACCTCTACAACACCCAGCACGACGTGTATTGATCTCTGTGGGGGAGACGGTGCTCGCGCACCGTTTTGTTGGCCAGGACCGTCGTCCGCGACTGTCCTGGCTTTTTTGCGTGTCGGGTGGCGAGGTCGTACCACGGGCTTTGCGGGATTGATGGGGGTCAAGGCGAGGCGGGGCGGGGGCCTTCATGCTCGTGGCACACACCATCGCTTGCCAACAATGATGAAAATCCCTGCACTGCTGCTTCACGTTGTCGTCCTCGTGAGCCTCACCTTGGTGGCTGCACTGGTGTCGGCGGCGCCACCGCCGCCGGCCGCGCGCGAGCGCGCACTCGTACATATGGTCCGGCAGGATTGCGGTGCTTGTCACGGACTCACCCTGGGCGGTGGACTGGGGCCCGCACTCACGCCCGAGGCACTGGCCGGAAAACCGGTCGACGCGTTGGTGGCGACGGTGATGGACGGGCGTCCGGGCACGCCGATGCCGCCTTTTCGCGGCATCGTCAGCGAAGCGGAAGCGTATTGGATCATCGATCGGTTGATGCAGGGCTTTCCGGCCGATCAAGGGCTGGCGCAGCGCGTCGGTCAGCACTGACAACCATTTGGAGACGCATCCATGTCGAATGCTAACGTCCGTCTCTCCCCTCCGCTGCTATGGGCGGGCATTCTGGCGCTCATGGTGTGGCTGCTGTCAGCCTGTACCACGGCGACACCCGGGCCGGCGCTGCGTGGCACTGGCGATCTTGGCGTGCTGGTCGAGCGCGCGGACGGCCGCGTCAAGATCGTCGATACCAGCGCGCGTCGCGTGCTGGCGGAGGTCGACGGCCTGGGCGACCTCTCGCATGCTTCGGTGGTGTTCTCGCGCGACGCACGCTATGCCTACGTGTTCGGTCGTGATGGCGGGCTGACCAAGGTCGACCTGCTCACCGAGCGCATCGAGCGCCGCATCATGCAGTCGGGCAATGCAATTGGCGGCGCCATTTCGCAGGATGGCCGCATCGTCGTGGCGCAGAACTATTCGCCTGGCGGCATCAAGGCCTTCGACGCCGACACCCTCGAACTGCTGGCCGATGTGCCGGCCACCTATGGCGATGACGGTCTGCGCTCGAAGGTGGTGGGGCTGGCAGATCTGCCTGGCAACCGCTTTGCCTACGCCTTGTTCGATGCCGGCGAGATCCGCGTGACCGATCTCTCCGATCCCGCACACCCTCGCACCGAACGTTATGGTGCCGGGCGTCAGCCCTACGACGGCCTGGTGACGCCAGACGGCCGCTATTACATTGCCGGCCTGTTCGGTGAAGACGGTCTGGCGCTGCTCGATCTGTGGCGACCGGAGCAGGGCGTGCGCAGGATTCTGGCCGGCTACGGCAAGGGGGATGCGCCGCTGCCGGTGTACAAGATGCCTCATCTGCGCGGTTGGGCCATCGCCGGCGGGCGCGCCTACCTGCCGGCGATCGGGCGCCACGAAGTGCTGGTGGTCGATACCGGCAGCTGGCAGGAGGTCGGGCGGATCGCGGTGAAAAGCCAGCCGGTCTTTGTCATGGCGCGGCCCGACGGCCGCGAAGTGTGGGTGAATTTCGCTTTTCCCGACAACGGCTGGGTGCAGGTGATCGATACGCTGGCCCAGCGCCTGACCGACACGCTGCAACCGGGGCGCGCCATTCTTCACATGGAGTTTGCGCCTCGTGGCGAGGTCGTGTGGCTATCGTCCCGCGATGACAACCAGGTCTTCATCTACGATACCGCCAGCCATCGTCAGCTTGGGCATTTTGCCGCCGCCAGTCCGAGCGGCATCTTCTTTACCAGCCGCGCTGCGCGCACCGGGTTCTGATCCATGTCCGGCATGCAAAGGCTCCTGCTCGATACGCAAAGCGTCGAATTCGGACTGCTCAACGACTGGCAGCGGGATTTTCCGCTGCTGTCGCGCCCGTTTGACCATATCGCAAGCTGCGTCGGTTGGTCCGAGCAACGCGTCATCGACCTGTATCTGGACTGGGTGACGGCTGGCGCGGTGAGCCGGGTTGGCGCGGTCTTCGCGCCGGGCAGGCTGGGCGCAGGCGCGCTGGTGGCGCTGCGCGTGGCACCGGAAAGACTGGAGGAGGTCGCGGCACGCGTCAGCGCGGAAACGGCGGTCAATCACAACTACGAGCGCGAGCACGCCTTCAACCTGTGGTTCGTGGCGTCCGCCAGCGATGGGTTGGCGCTGCAAGCGCTGGTGCGCCGCATCGAACGCGATACCGGATGCTCCGCCCTGATCCTGCCGATGGAGGAGGAGTTCCACATCGATCTCGGCTTCGATCTCTCCGGCAAGGCGGCGACGCGGCGGGTGCAAGACGGATGTCGGGCTCACGACGAACAGGACAGGGCCTGCGCGATGCCGCAACTCGAACGCCAGCTCTTCGCCGCATTGCAGGCCGGTCTGCCCATCGTGTCGCAGCCATGGGCACATCTGGGGCGCAGAGTGGGTCTGAACGAAGGCATGGTGATCGAAACCGTCGCAAGGGCGCTGGAGGACGGGCTGATCCGCCGCTTCGGCGTCGTCGTGCGACATCGTGAACTGGGTATCGGCAGCAATGCAATGTGCGTGTGGGATATTCCGGATGCGCTCGCCGGGTCGCTTGGGCGCCAGCTTGCCGCGCAACCCGGTGTCACGTTGTGCTACCGGCGCAGACGCTGTCTGCCGCACTGGCGCTACAACCTGTTCTGCATGATTCACGGCAGCGCCCGCGAGGCGGTGCAGGCGCAGCGCGACGAGATGGCGCGCGCCATCGGCCTGGACCGCTGGCCCCATGCGGTGCTGTTCAGCGGCAGGCGTTTCAAGCAGCGCGGAGCACGGTATCTGGCGACCAAACCGGAGCGCGATCATGGCGAATGACAGCAGGCACGCGCGGCGTGGCCTTGCCGCCAGCCGCGACCCCGATCCCGTCGATCGTCGGCTGATCAACGCGCTGCAGGGGGATTTCCCCCTGAGCGAGCGCCCCTTCGCCACGGTGGGCGAGGCCTTGGGCCTGAGTGAGGATGAAGTCATCCGCCGCCTGCACAGCCTGCTCGAGGATCGCGTTCTCACCCGTTTCGGCCCCATGTTCCAGATCGAACGCATGGGGGGCGCCTTCTGCCTCGCGGCGATGGCCGTGCCGGAGACGGATTGGGATCGCGTGCTCGACATCGTCAATGCCTTTCCGGAAGTGGCGCACAACTACCGGCGTACGCATGTCTTCAACATGTGGTTCGTGCTCGCGACCGCAAGCCCACCGGGCATTGCCGACGTGGCGGGCCGCATCGAAGCGCTTGCCGGGGTAAAGGTGCGCCTGTTCCCGAAAGAGCGCGAGTACTTCGTCGAGATGAAGCTGGAGGCTTGATGCATCAACCATCCGCAAACGACTCCGTGCAGCGGCATGACGATTTCGAACGCCGCCTGATGCGCGCCACCCAGGCCGGGCTGCCGCTGGTGCCGCGGCCGTACGCCGAACTTGCCCGTCAGCTCGGATGCGGTGAAGAGGATGTCCGTCAGGGTCTGGCTGCCATGCTCGCGCGCGGCGCCATCCGTCGCATCGGCGCCGTGCCCAATCACTACGCGATCGGCTATACGGCCAACGGCATGAGTGTCTGGGACATCGATGACACGTTCGTCGACGACGTGGGCGAACTGGTCGGCGCGCTGCCCTACGTCACCCACTGCTATCGCCGCCCACGACAGTTGCCCGACTGGCGCTACAACCTGTTTGCGATGGTGCATGCGGGCAGTCGCGAAGGCGCACTGGCACACGTGGCAGCGGTCGCCGCCCTGATCGGGACCCGTTTTCCGGATGCCTGCCGCGCGCACGACGTGCTGTTCTCGACGGCGATTCTGAAGAAGACCGGTGTGCGTCTCGGACACTTCTCGTAAGACTATCCATTCAAGTCTTGACCATTCCGAAAAGCCTTGAACGGGCTGAAAACCAGAGTGGATGCTGGTTGTGAATACAGAGAACGCCTACTCTGATTCAATTTTCCATCCGCGTGCTCTTAGTTCATCCAGAATAAATTCGACAATTGAAGCTCTCTCGTAGTCATCAATGACAGCTGTTTTGTCCTCGGATTCCCATTTCTCAATGCTTCTGGAATCAATGATGAAATCCGGGGAACCATGGCCCGAAACAAACGACTCTCCAAGTGCTTTGGTCTTGAGGCCGTTTTTCTCAACGCTAATCGAATATGGTGTCGTTCTGGTGATTTTCATATCTTGCTCAAGGGAATGTTGTCCGTGAAATTCCGCTTGCGGGATCCATTGTAGTGAGCTTCTGAATATGACGAAGTAGTGGACCGTGAATTTGGAAGCGTATCTTTCTGGTCCGCTCCAAGAGGTGAGGCCGTCTCCATGTCTTTCAATGTCTCGCGAATGATCTAGACTGACTGAGCGGCGCAGCTGATTGCAGATCTACCATCGTCGTTGATCAGTCCGAATGACAGCAAGGAGAGCGCAGATGGCTACGGAATCCGATCAGTATGTGATGTCCCTGCAGATACCCGATATCGAGCCCGATGCGAGAGTGTTCGGCACCAGGCTGAGAAGGGGGATGGTTCTCGGTGCCCCGCTGCCGGGCGCCGGCGACAAACCCTCTGCGGCGCTGATCAAGGGGCAGGTCACGGCCTTCTTGGGCAATCTGTCGGGGCAGGACAGGCAGGACGTCGAATATACGACGCTTGCCGCACAGCTCAATTCCGATGTCGTGGTCCCCGACAACCAGTCCTTCGAAAACATGCAGGCGTGGTTCTCAAATTATTCCAAAGTAATGTCGAATCTTGGCTGGGTCATGTCCTTCAGCTGGGAGAAATACAAGGCCGATTCTCAGGGACTGTCGGTGGATGCGGTCATCATCCAGGTGCTGGAGGCGGTCGCATCGCAAAATGGTGCTGCGATCGCGAAGGCGGCGATCGACGCCATCGGCAAGCTGCCACGGGACGGGAACCGCATCAGGCTGTTCAACAATTCCACCATGAGCGACCAGGCCGGCAAGTTCCTGATCGGCGTGGCGAGCAAGGAGAAGGAGTCCATTTCGCTGGCCTTTGGCGCGTTTGCGCTCGACTACCGGACGCGCGACACGACGGTGTTGTGGTTCAACTGGAAGAGTTCGGACGTGGCGATCTACAAGGATCAGAAAGTGGCGACCTTCAATCAGGATTACTATGCCGGGGGCGCGCGCGCCAAGCTCGAACAGAAGATGCGGGATCATGTTGCGGCCTATGTCGAAGACCTCGATCTCGGTTTCTAGGCGCGGCGGAGCCCAGGCGCATTTGCAATGCCAGGGGGCGGTTGGAGCCGAGGCGGGACAAGAACAATGACTGGAGTGGCCACGCGTGCGAATCGAGGACCGGGAGCGGATGGAGTTCATTGCAAGCCTGCCCCTGTCCGCGTCCGCGCTGGCGTATGCTGATCGCGGCGTTTGCCGGGAGTCCGGTCCAGCCGCACAGGGCCGGCACAATCGGGTTGTTCAGCAGCAAGCGGCCTTCATGGTCGGGGCCGGTCTGATCTCCTTCGTGGCGGATGTCGACAGCACGGCGCGCACGGATGTTCTCAATGCCATTCTCTTTGCCCAGCTGGGGGCGGACGAACGCTTCGATCGCGAACAGGATTTCGCTAACTGGCACCGGTTCTTTCTGATCGTGATGCGCAACGTCGGCTGGACGGTACAGGCGCTGGACGGACAGCCGCTTGCCGCGCCGCACTATACGGTCGCGGAACTCGGGCTGTCGCTGTTGACGCCGTATGCGCGCGGCGTTGAACTCGAGCTCGCCGGATCGGCCCTTGCGGCAGGGCGCCGCGCGATGCCCGTTGTATTCGACGACTGCAGCCATTCCCGTGAGGCCGGTTGTTTCCATCTCGGCACCTGTACGCAGCGGGCGCAACAGGTCGATACCACGTTGGTCAGCATTCACTTTCAGACCCAGGCGCCGCTTGGCCGTCTGATGGAACATGTGTTCGATCGGCGCGAGACGCAGCTCTGCGCAAGCATCCACCGCTGCACGCTGGATCTCGAGGCGCATGCGGCGGTCGCTCAACAGCTCGCCGACCGACTGGCGCAATGCGTAGCCGCGTTCATCCATGCCCTTGAACTCTAGCGTGTTTCTGCGACTGGCGGCCGTGGCCGCTGCCAGCGCATTGGTAATGCTGTCCGCGCGCGTGGACTGGGGCGAAGCGTGGCCGTCAATCGGCCCCGAAGGGGGGACGGTGCGCGCGCTTGCGTTCGATCGGCTCGACGCCGGCATACTCTACGCCGGCACGCTAAAGGGCGGTGTTTTCCGCTCGCTCGATGGCGCGCGGACATGGCAGCGCGCAAATGCCGGGTTGGCGGGCACGACCGTCGTGGATATCGCCGTGGGCCCGCTCACGCCGTCGCGCGTGTTCGCAGCCACCGACGCGGCGGGTGTCTTTCGCAGTGCCGACCGCGGACTGACGTGGCGTGCGTGCAATGCGGGTGTGGATGTGCCGGCGCTGCGCGCCATCGCCATCGATCCGGCGCACCCGGCCGTGTTGCTGGCGGCGAGTTTTGGCGGCGGCATCTACCGGTCCGACGATGCGTGTGCAAGCTGGCGCGCATTCTCCGCCGGTTTGGCCGAATCCTTCGTGCTTGCCCTTGCCGCCGACACCCGCTCTCCCGGTACTTTCTATGCCGGCACACAGGGCGGGCTCTTTCGGCTCGGCGCGAACGCCGCGCGTTGGGTCGCACTCGGCGATCCGGCGTGGTATGTGCAGGACGTGGTGCTTGCCCCGGATCGCGAGGCGATCCATCTTGCCGTTCCTGGCGAGGGCGTATTGACCTCGCTCGATGCGGGGCGGACGTGGCTGCGTACGAACGAGGGGCTGACGGATCTGATGGTGGCCGGTCTCGACATTGCACCGGGCGGCGAGGTGTATGCGCAGACGCAGTCGGGCAAGCTGTTCAGTTCATCCGACGGTGCGCGAAGCTGGCATGTCGTCGAGTCGTGGCCTTCGCAGGCGCCCGTCGAGACGCTCGTTATTGATCCCGGCGCGGCCGACCATCTCTATGCGGGAACGGACTTTGCCGGCGTGCGGATGTCGCGAGATGGCGGGAAGCGCTGGCAGGCGGTCAATCGCGGATTGCACAACCTGCAGATCGAAACACTGGCGGCCGGGGCCGCCGCGGACGGCGGGGACGCGCCCGCGCTCTATGCAGGTAGCCGGTACTCGGGGCTTTTCAGGTCTATCGATGGCGGGCTGACATGGCAGTCCGGCCGCGGCCTGCCCGATCCGCGGGTAAGCGCGATCCTGGCCGACCCGCTGCGCCCATCCCGCGTCTATGCCGCGGTCGGGCGCGGGCAGCTCTTCGTGTCCGACGATCGGGGTGCGGTCTGGTCCGCGTTAGGGCCGGCGAAGGGGCTTGGGTCGCCCCTTCATGCGCTGGCGGGCCATCCGCTCGTAGCGGGCGTCATGCTCGCCGGCGGGGCGTCAGGGCGCCTGTTCGGCACACAGGATGGGGGTCAGCACTGGCGCAGTGTGGCCGATTTTCCCGGTACCATGATTCAGCACATCGTGTTCGATCCCGTTCGTCCCGACTCCGTTTACCTCGGCACCAACCGAGGCATCTATGTGCGCGAGACTGGCAGCGCACCCTGGCGGCCGGCCAATGCCGGTCTGCTGCACGACGATGTGCAAGCCTTGGCGATCGATCCGGTACACCCCAACGTCATCTTCGCGGCGACTTACGGCGGCGGCGTGCATCGTTCGGAGGATGCGGGAGCGCATTGGCAAGCGCGTAACGCGGGTCTCACCGATCTTCATGTCCGCACCATCGCACTGGACCCCGCCGCGCCGGACACGCTCTACGCCGGCAGCCGGTCGGGGCGGATATTCCGCTCCGATGACGGCGGCAGCCACTGGCGCATCATCAATGACCACACGGATCTGCCGCCGATTACTACGCTCGTGCTCGATCCGGCGCAGCCGCGGCGGATTTTCGCCGCGACTGCGGGAAACAGTGTCGTCGCCGAAACGCAGCCGAGCGGCTGGACCTGGGTCGGCGCGATATTCGCGGCGCTGGTGGCCGCACGCATGCTCCTGGCGCGGCCGGTCGCAAAGCAGCGCTGAAGCGGGTCGAGACGCAAGGGCCGGGAAGCGCCCCAGCTGCCTGACGGCGAAAATCTTGCACGCCTGCAATTCCGGCAGCGGTGGCGAGCGCAATGGCGAGTACTATCGCAGCCTTACCCTTTGGAAAAGTCCGCCCCGAATGCAAAGAGAAGTAGAAGAACAGGCCAGATACGCCGTGGCTGCAGCCGTGCAACTGCCGGGCGTGAGCGATGCGGAGTTCGAGGCCTCGCTGACCGAGTTGCGCGAACTGGCCAAGACCCTGGGGCTAACCGTCGTTCACACCTTCGTGCAGAAGCGCAACGGGTTCGACACCACGGCTTACCTGGGCGTCGGCAAGCGCCAGGAGATGCATGAGTTCATCCGCAGCGGCGTCGCCTTTGCGGGATCGCGCCCGTCCCCGTTCGATGCGGCCGACCATGTGCGCGAGATCGATCTCCTGCTCGTAGACCACGAGATCTCGCCGTCGCAGGCGCGCAACCTGGAAAAGGAGGTGGGCTGCGAGGTGATGGATCGCACCATGGTCATCCTCGAGATCTTCCACCGCAATGCACGTTCGCGCGCGGCCAGGGCGCAGGTGGAAATCGCCCGTCTCGGCTATATGGCGCCGCGACTGCGCGAAGCGGCGAAGCTGGCCGGTCCGCAGGGGCGGCAGCGCAGCGGCGTCGGCGGACGCGGCGCAGGGGAGTCGCACACCGAGCTCGACCGCCGCAAGATTCGCGATCGCATTGCCGAACTGCAGCTCGAAATCGTCGCCATGGACGCCGAGCGCAAGATCCAGCGCGCACGCAGGCAAGAGCGGCAGAGCCCGGCCAGCGTGGCGCTGGTCGGTTACACCAATGCCGGCAAGTCCACCCTGATGCGGGCGCTGACCGGCAGCGAGGTGCTGGTGGCCAACAAGCTATTCGCCACTCTCGATACCACGGTGCGCACCTTGTACCCGGACAGTGTGCCGCGGGTACTCGTCAGCGATACGGTGGGCTTTATCAAGAACCTGCCACATGGGCTGGTGGCGTCGTTCAAGTCCACGCTCGACGAAGCGCTCGACGCCGGACTGCTGCTCCACGTCATCGATGCGAGTGACCCCGGTTTCGAGCGCCAGCTCGACGTCACCGACCGGGTGCTCGAAGAGATTGGCGCGGACACGGTGCCGCGCATGCGCGTGTTCAACAAGATCGATCATGTCGGTGATGCCGCCGCGCAGACAGCGTGCGAGGCCGTGCTGCACGCACGTTATCCGGACTGCGTCGTGGTGAGCGCGCGCCGCCCTGAAGACGTTGCGCGGCTGCGCGCGAGGATCGTTTCGTTCTTCCAGCAAAATCTTGTTGCCGCGGAGCTGTTCCTGCCCTGGTCCGCGCAGCAGTTGCGCAAGCAGATCTACGCCAGCTGCGAGGTGATAGCGGAGCGTGCGGACGAGGACGGAGCCACTTTCCAGGTGCGCGGCGAGCGCGGCTTGGTGGACCGCCTGCGCGAGCAGTTTGCGCAGCACTAGGGGGTCCGCGCCGGGTGTTTGAGTGAATGTGCGGTCTCGAGCACGTAGTGGCCGAACTGCATGGGGTCCCGGGCCAGGCCGAGTTCGCCATTGCGATACGCCATCGCCAGGGTTTGCACTGCCTCGGGACTCTCGTCTTCCGCTGCGCTTTGATAAAGCGCCAACGCGCGGGCTTCATCCTTCCCAACACCTTCGCCGTAGCGGTAGGCGTTGGCCAGCATGAATCGCGCAGCGGGGATCGTGTCCGCGGCTTGTTCGAACCACCTCGCTGCCTGCGCCGGTGCCGCGCGCACGCCGTAACCATTCCTGTACATCAAGCCAAGGTAGTACGCTGCTCCACCGTGGCCTTTTTGCGCGGCGATCGCGAACTGACGTGCGGCAGCTTCGTAGTCGCGCGTGAGCGGTGGCTCGCCGCGAAAATGCAGCTTTCCAAGCATGAACGTGGCTTCAGCGTCACCGGAATCCGCTGCGCGCTGTAGCCATGCGATCCCCTTCGGAACGCTGGCCGCATCGCGCTGACGCGCGAGGATCTCGCCCACCGCGCGCTGGGCGTCGATACGGCCATCCTCTGCCATTGCAGACAGTGTCTGCAATGCGTTCGCGTTCCGCGCCGCGCCCGCTTGCAGTAGCAACTCGGCCATTGCGGCAGATCCTTCAGCCGGTGGTGCCGGACGTGCCCTCGAGCCGGCCCATGCGAGCGCCAGCAAGAGCGCGGCGGCAACCGCCACCCAAGGCAGTGAGCGTTTGAGGGGCATCACAGGCTCAGGTCGATGGCGTAGACGGAGAGGCCCTTGCCACTACCATCGTCGTCCTGAACCAGGCTCACGTTGTTCAGGCCGGCCGCAGCCGCCAGTGCGAGTTTGCCCTGTGAAGACTTGAACGTTACCGTGCCCGCCGTACTGACCTTCGAGAAGGTCCAGCTGCGACTCGAACCATTGCTTGCCCGAGTGATGCCCTGGTGGTCCTTGATGTACTGGATCAACACGTCACGGTTTGCATCGGGCGCGGCGAGAATCGTCTTGCTGCCATCCAGTCCGGGGAAGTTCCCGCCGCCGCTGGCCCGGTAGTTGTTGGTGGCGACGATGAAGGACTGGCTGCCGTCCATTGCGACACCCTTGTACATCAGGTTCCCGATGCGGCTTCCCACCGGCTGGGTGACATCGATCTCATAGCTGACATCGCCGTCGGTGAACATGTCGAAGTTGTAGCCGGGAAAGGTGCTGACCAACTCCTGTGTGACGGTGGAAGCCGGGTCGATCTGGTTGAAGCGCTTTGCGGCGGTTTCGAGCCAGGCCTTGATCTCGTCGCCGGTGACCAGAACCGCATAGATCGTGTTGGGGTAAAGATAGAGGTCCGCCGCGTTGTTGATCGCGACGCTGCCGGCTGCGACATCGGTGTAATCGGAACCCCCGCCGAATCCGCTCTTGAACGGGGCACTCACCGACAAGACCGGTGTATTCGCATATTGGGGCAGGTTGGCCTGAACGTATCGAGACACGTAGTCTGCCTGTGCCTGGTTTACCAGCTGGATTGCTCCCGGTTCGCCAACGTCGGCGAAATAGGTCGTCATTTCGAAATCCGTGGAGCCAATCGGCGTTTTCACATAGTCGATCGTGGCTTGATGCTCGGTTGCGATGGCGGCCGAAATGCTTGCATCGGCGGCGACGTAGCTCTTGTCCGCATTCTGGATGGAGCGCGCCTCGACCACGGTCTTGCTCTTGTCGACTTCCCACGACTTGCCGTTGTGGGTCAGTTCGAACTTGATCACGCCCAGGTGTTTGCCCCAATAATTGGCCATCACCGTGGGAACGCCAAATACGGTGCCATTCACCTTGTCCACGCCGTCGAGGTTGAACTGGGCGACGGTGCTGCTTGCATTGGGGAAGACCTGGTGCGAGTGGCCGATCATCATGGCATCCACGCCGGCGACTTGAGCCAGATGGTAGCTGCCATTCTCCATCGTCGGGCTATATGGAGATGCGTCGAGTCCGCCATGGGAAGCGATGACTACGAGATCAGCCCCTTTTGAGCGCATCTCGGGAATGTACTGCTCCGCTGCTTCCTTCACCCCTACGGTGTAGACGACGCCGTCGAGCCAGCGCTTGTCCCAGCTCATGATGGCCGGCGGGGCAAAACCGATCACCCCGACCTTGATCGGTACGGAAACCGTCTTGCCGTTGGGGTCGGTGGCCGTGAGTGTCTTGGTGACGATTGTGTAAGGCTGGAACAGGGGTGCTCCGGTCTTCACGCTACGCACATTGGCCAGTACGAGTGGGAAATCCGGCCCGGCGCACGCCTTCTGCTTGGCAGGATCGTCAAGGCCGTCGATATTGAAACGGCTGCCCGTGACCTGGTTGAGGAACGGGAGGCCATAGTTGAATTCATGGTTGCCGATCGCACCCGCATCGTAGCCAATCTTGTTCATGACCTTGTACATGGCCAGCGTCTCGTTACAGCCGATCGGATCGATCAGTGCCTGATAGTCGGCCAACGCAGTGCCCTGGATGGTGTCGCCGTCGTCGATCATCATCGTGTTGGGAAATTCGGCTCGCGCGGTGGAGATCAGCGTGGCTACGCGCTCGAAACCGAATGATCTGTCGTCGGCGAGCTTGAAGTAATCGTAGCTGAGCACGTTGGTGTGGAGGTCAGTGGTCTCGAGCAACGCAAAGGTTGCAGTGGTGCCGGCGGCGATGTTTTTGCCATCATGGCTGTCGCCTACACAACCGCCCAGCAGCAGGGCGGAACCCGCGCAAATCAGAACAACAAGTGTCCGTCGACGTTGCTTCATCAGGCTTCTCCATCATCGAATGCGAAAGTGAATGGGAGAATGATCGTCCGGAGTTCTTTCCGGACAGTGAATTGCGCATGTCAATTAAATTGCAGTGATCGACGTCTCCGCTCCGGAAGGCTGCTCGTGGCGAGCGTCTGGCGCCGGTTTGTCGTCTGGCTGCCGATGCCAAACATGTATTGATCGGCCGGCGTTGCCTTTCCTGATTGGGCGGCGGCGGTGTCCGGAATTGACGGCAACTCCGGCCGGCAGGGATACTCCAGGCGTGTTGTTGACTTCAATCTCCTTCCCGGAAGCAAAGCGATGACGACGCCGGCCCCTTCGACGCAAGCCCCCTCGACGATGGCGCCGCTGCGCGAACCGGTGTTTCGCATGCTGTGGCTGGCCTGGCTGGCAGCCAACGTCACGATGTGGATGAACGACGTCGCCTCGGCGTGGCTGATGACCACGCTCACCGACAGCGTCGTCATGGTGGCGATGGTGCAGGCGGCATCGACGCTGCCCGTCTTCGTGCTTGGCCTGCCCAGCGGCGCGCTGGCCGACATCGTGGACCGGCGGCGGTATTTTGCCGTGACCCAGCTGTGGGTGGCGATCACGGCGCTGGTGCTCAGTGCGCTGGTGTTCGCCGGCGGGCTCAACGCCCCGTTGCTGCTGGCACTCACGTTCGCCAATGGCATCGGCATGGCGATGCGCTGGCCGGTATTCGCTGCGATCGTGCCCGAAGTCGTCAGGCGTGAGCATCTGTCCGCCGCGCTGGCACTGAATGGTATTGCCATGAACATGTCGCGCATCGTCGGCCCGGTGGTGGCCGGCGCGCTGCTCGCCAGTGTCGGCAGCCAGTATGTCTTCCTGCTGAACGCGCTGCTGTCGATCACCGCGTTCGGGATCATCCTGCGCTGGCGCTCGCAGCCCCGCGTCAGCGCACTGCCGGGCGAACGCTTTTTCGGCGCGATGCGGGTGGGACTGCAGCACGTGCTGCAATCGCCACGGATGCGGGTGGTGCTGTTGCGCATCTTCGGTTTTTTTCTGCAGTCGAGTGCGCTGCTGGCCTTGCTGCCACTGATCGCCCGCCGCCTGGCAGGCGGGGCGACGACCTTCACCGCGCTGTTGGCCGCCATGGGCGCGGGCGCCGTCGTCACCGCCTTGTTCCTGCCACGCCTGCGTCGTGGCGTGTCACGCGATACCTTTGTCGCCTGGGGGACGGGCGTGCACGCCGTTGCGGCATTGATGGCAGTGCTGGCTCCCAATATCTGGCTTGCGATGCCTGCCTGCGCGCTGGCCGGCATGGCCTGGATCGCCACCGCCAATTCGCTCACGCTGGCCGCGCAGCTCGCGCTTCCCAACTGGGTGCGGGCGCGGGGGATGTCGATCTACCAGATGGCGCTGATGGGCGGCAGCGCGCTTGGGGCGGCTTTGTGGGGTTATGTCGCGAGCGTGAGCTCGGTCACGTTGAGCGTCGCCGCGGCTGCCACCTTGGGGCCGCTGCTGCTGGCGCTGACACGGCGGTTGAGTGTGGATGGCGGCCTCGATGTCGACCACACGCCAGTGCCGCCAATGGCGCGCGCACCGGAGCCGGTCATCGACATCGGTCCCGACGAAGGGCCGGTCATGGTGACGGTGGAGTACCTGATCGACCCCGCCAATGCGGCGGCATTCAACGAGGTGATGCAGAAGACGCGCCGCGCGCGCCTGCGCCAGGGCGCACTGTCATGGGGTCTGTTCCGTGACACGACGCTGCCGGGCCGTTACATCGAGTACTTTCTGGACGAGAACTGGATCGAACATCAGCGGCGACTGGAGCGCTTCAGCGCTGCTGACGCCGGCCTGCGCGAGAGGCGCCTGGCCTTTCATGTCGGTGCCGATGAGCCCCGGGTGCAGCGCTATGTGGGCGAGCCGATGGGTGGGCAGCGGACGGTCTCGCCGGGACGGACCTGAGGCCACTCCTCCGAGTGTCGATCCGTCGCGTGTCGACGCGACGCTTCGGCCCCTATTTCACCAACGAACTCGTGCTCAGGAGGAACAGCACCAGCGCGACCAGCACGAGGCACAGCCCCTGCCAGAAGAGCAGCGGATTGCGTTCGATCAACGGCGGCGGGCTCTTGCCGAGGAGGGTGTTGTTGGGGTGCCTGAGGTCGTACAGGAACTCGGACAACTCCGCATGGCGCTGGTTTGGGTCGGGGTGAACGGCCTTGGCCAGTACCGGGTCCAGCCATGCCGGAATGTCGCGATGGTCGTCGAGCACGGATGCGTACTTCAGTTTGCGCTGCGCTGCCCGCGTCCGCGTCTTCGCCACTTCTGCGCCATAGGGGAGGCGGCCGCTGAGCATCTGGTAGGTGATGACGCCCAGTGAGAACAGGTCGGCGCGCGGCGACCCGGCTTCGCCCAGAAAGTACTCGGGTGCGGTGTATTGGGCCGTACCGAGTATGGGCGGCTGGATGTCGGCGGGCTCGGCCTCGGCGAGACCGGCTACGCGGACCGCGCCGAAATCGATGATCTTCACCGTGCCGGCGCCGTCGATCATGATGTTGTTGGGGCGCAGATCCTGATGCAGCATTTCCAGGCGGTGGAAGGCGAGCAGACCTCTGGCGATCTGTTCCACGATGCCGCGAACGGTTTCGATGTCGGGCGTGGGATGGTCGATCATCCATTGCGCCAGGGTCTGGCCTTCGATGTATTCGGTGACGACGTAGAGCGCGCTGCGACGCTGCGTCTGCGCGCTGGGCCTGAGCACGTGCGCGCTGTTGATGCGCCGCGCGATCCACTCTTCGAGCATGAAGCGCTCGAGATAGGCAGGGTCGCCGCGCAGATCGACCGAGGGCATCTTGATCGCAACGAGCGTGTGGCTGTCCTCGTCTTCGGCCAGATAGATGTGGCTGCGGCTGCTGCCGTGGATCTCGCGGATGATGCGGTGGCCGTCGAACAGCGTCCTCGGTTCGAGAAGCGGCGCAGGAGGCAGTTCCGCCCAATGTCGGGCGAGGGCGCCTGCATCGTGCTCGGGCACGGTATCTATTCTGACGATCTGGATGGTCAGATTATCCGTGCTGCCGTTGGCATAGGCGATGTCGGCAATCTGCTTCGCGGCGGCGGCAAGGTCGTCGGCCGAGGCGGCAATGGTGTCGACGATCACCGGCGCGGGGGCGAATTCATATACGCCATCGGTGGCAAGAACGAAGACGTCGCCTTCTTCGATCGGGACGCTCAGGTAGTCGACCTCCAGCTGGCCGCCCAGCCCAAGGGCGCGGGCGAGGTAGTGCCTGCCTTCGGCGACGACCAGGCGGTGGTCTTCGGTAAGCTGCTCCAGGCAGGCGCCACGCAAGCGGTAGATGCGGCTGTCGCCAACATGAAAGAGGTGCGCGGTACCGGATTTGACGATCAGTGCACTGAAGGTGCACACATAGCCGCGATCCTGATCGTAGCGGTACTGACTGTGACGGGACTGGGCGTATAGCCACGAGTTGGTGGCATCGAGCACGCGCCGGGCGGAGGTCTTGACCGTCCACGCCTCGGACGTGCAGTAATAGT
This sequence comes from Azoarcus sp. L1K30, assembly GCF_018122735.1. Taxonomy (GTDB): domain Bacteria; phylum Pseudomonadota; class Gammaproteobacteria; order Burkholderiales; family Rhodocyclaceae; genus Parazoarcus. The sequence goes on from NZ_JAGRRD010000001.1 coordinate 428,816, forward strand.
CGTCGAGAAAGCCCTTGACCGCCGCCGCGCTGGCGAGGTGGCTGACCTCGCTGCTGCTGATGCCGTCGGCGATGGCAATGGCGATGCCCTTGATCCCGAGTCGGGGTTCGTCCGGCAGGCACAGGCCGTGAAAATCCTGGTTGACGGGTTTGCGCCCCTTGTCGGAGTACTGGCCGCTGCTCAGGGTGAGGGAGCTGGACATGGTTTGGGCGAGTGCCCCGCCCATGGCGGAGCGCTCGCGTGCCGTCGTCGGATCAGGCGGCGCTGCGCTTGGGCGCGGTACGCACGTGGGTGGAGTAGAGGGTCAGGCCCACGAAGGCGAGACCGCCGACCAGATTGCCGATGACCGTCGGGATCTCGTTCCACACCATGTAGTCGTAGATCGAGAAGTTGCCGCCGAGCATCAGGCCGGACGGGAACAGGAACATGTTGACGATGGAGTGCTCGAAGCCCATGTAGAAGAACAGCATGATCGGCATCCACATGCCGATCACCTTGCCGGAGACACTGGTGGACATCATCGCGGCAACGACGCCGGTGGACACCATCCAGTTGCACAGTACGCCGCGGATGAAGAGCGTCAACATGCCCGCCGCACCGTGCGCGGCATAGCCGACGGTACGACCTTCACCGATATGACCGATCTTCTGGCCGACGATGTTGGGTGCTTCGGTGAAGCCGAAGGTGAAGATGATTGCCATCATCACCGCCACCGTCAGCGCGCCGGCGAAATTGCCGACGAACACCAGCCCCCAGTTGCGCAGTACGCCGTTGAGGGTGACGCCCGGGCGCTTGTCGATGAGCGCCAGCGGACACAGCGTGAATACGCCGGTCAGCAGGTCGAAGCCCAGCAGATACAGCAGGCAGAACCCGACCGGAAACAGGATGGCGCCCGCGAGCGGCTGCCCTGTCTGTACCGTGATGGTGACGGCAAAGGCCGCCGCGAGGGCGAGGATGGCGCCGGCCATGTAGGCGCGGATGACCGTGTCGCGAGTCGACATGAAGATCTTCGACTCTCCCGCATCCACCATCTTGGTGACGAACTCTGTAGGCACGATATAGGACATGGTGTTTCCCCTGGTGAGTGATGAATCGTGTAGACGAAAAAGGCGCCCATCTCCACGCCCCCCGGAAGCGAAGGGATGGAAATGGACGCCGTTGTCCATTTGAAGCGCTGTTTCAGGCATTCGGACGGCAATCAAGCATATGAAGTACGTGCCGGCGCTTTATTCCTCCCCCTTCAAGGGGGAGGTCAGGAGGGGGATGGGTTCATGCGACAACAGTCAAACCCATCCCGACTCCGGTCCCTCCCGTAAGGGGAGGGGGCGCCGTACCGCAATCCAGTCTTTATTAGCCGCGTGATTACCACGCTGATAGAAGCCTGGTTGAATCTGAACGAGGCCGCCTTTGGCCTCCGTTGCCCTACACGAAGCACGCATCGTGCCATGCGTGAAAATCCCCATAATCCTGCGTTTTTCACGCGGTCTTGCGGTGCGGGCCGGCAATCGGCTCCCCGACTTGGGGCGCGCAGGCGCCGAATCGCCTGATCTTGGTGCAACGCAATAGACTTCACCTGGCATTGCTCCCCGCTTGACCCGCATCATTTTTTCTCGCGTCGTGATGGGCTGTAATCCGGGCAACCAGGAGGTTTGTCCGTCATGTTCCGCATATCCCAGTTCATCCGCGAGCTCGACCATCCCACCCCCGTCGTGCCGCGCCGGAATCCGCCCGGTCCGGTGGTGATCTGGAATCTGATCCGGCGCTGCAACCTGACCTGCAAGCACTGCTACTCGATTTCGGCCGACACCGACTTTGCCGGCGAACTGAGCACCGACGAAGTGCTGCATACGCTGGAGGCACTGCGGGCGGCGCGGGTGCCGGTACTCATCCTGTCCGGCGGCGAACCACTGTTGCGGCCGGACATCTTCGATATCGCGCGGCGGGCAAAGGCAATGGGCTTCTATGTCGGCCTGTCGACCAACGGCACCCTGATCGATACGCACAACATCGACGCGATCGTCGACACCGGTTTCGACTACGTCGGCGTCAGTCTGGATGGCATTGCCGATACGCACGACCGTTTCCGGCGCAAGGCGGGGGCCTTCGATGCCTCGATGGCGGGCATCCGCTTGTGTGTCGCACGCGGCACCAAGGTCGGCGTGCGCTACACCATGACCGAGGACAACGCGCACGACTTGCGTCCGCTGCTGCGGCTGGTGGAAGAAGAGGGCATCGACAAGTTCTATTTCTCGCACCTGAACTATGCCGGGCGGGGCAACAAGCATCGGGGAGACGATGCACACCACCGCACCACACGCGAGGCCATGGAGGTGCTGTTCGAGACCTGCCTCGAGCTGCATCGGCGGGGGATTGACAAGGAGTTCGTCACCGGCAACAACGACGCGGATGGCGTGTTCCTGCTGCATTGGGTGCGGCGCCGGTTTCCGCAGCATGGCGCGCACATCGAGGGCAAGCTGCGCCAGTGGGGCGGAAATGCAAGCGGGGTGAATGTGGCCAACATCGACAATCTCGGCGTGGTGCATCCGGATACGATGTGGTGGCACATCCCGCTTGGGAATGTGCGCGAGCGTGCCTTTGGCGAGATCTGGAATGACCTGTCAAATCCGCTGCTGGCCGGGCTCAAGCGCCATCCGCGGGCACTCCAGGGTCGCTGTGGCGCCTGTCGCTATCTCGACATCTGTAACGGCAATTCGCGGGTGCGTGCGCAACAGATCACCGGCAACCCGTGGGCGGAAGACCCCGCGTGCTATCTGAGCGACGCGGAGATCGGTGTGGATGCGGCCGACTACGGTTCCAGGCGCGTACTGAACACGCCCTGGACGCGAATCGAAAAGGTGGATTCATGATGTCGCTGCGGACATCGATCGCAGCCCTGCTGATGGCACTGGCGCTGCCGGCGTGGGCGGAAGAGGCCGCACCGGCCACTGCGCGCAACTATCAGCAGCATTGCGCAGCCTGTCATGCGCCGGATCGTCTGGGCAGCATGGGGCCCGCGCTGTTACCGGAGAATCTTGCCCGACTGCGCAAGGGTGAGGCGGTCAAGGTCATCACCGGCGGGCGCGCGGCCACCCAGATGCCGGCGTTTGGCGAGGTGATGAGCAAGGACGAGATTGCCGCGCTTGCCGAGTGGATCTATACGCCGGTCACGCCCGCGCCCAAATGGACAGCGTCCGACATCCGCGCTTCGCGCATTCAACACACCGATCCCGCGGCGCTGTCTCCAAAGCCGGTGTTCAGCGCCGATCCGCTCAACCTCTTCCTGGTTGTCGAGGCCGGCGACCACCATGTGTCGGTGCTCGACGGCGACAAGCTCGAACCCATCCATCGCTTCCAGTCGCGCTTCGCCCTGCATGGCGGGCCGAAGTTCACGTCAGACGGACGCTATGTGTTCTTCGCCTCGCGCGACGGCTGGATTACCAAGTTCGATCTGTGGAACCTGAAGGTGATCGCCGAGGTGCGCGCCGGGATCAATACCCGCAACGTGGCGGTATCGTCTGACGGGCGTTTCGTGATCGCCGCCAATTACCTGCCGCAGGATCTGGTGCTGTTCGACGCCGATCTCAATCTGGTGAAGATCATCGAGGCGGCGACGCTGGATGGCAGCCGGACGTCGCGGGTGTCCGCGGTGTATGACGCTGCGCCGCGCAAGAGCTTCGTTGCCGCGATGAAGGACATCCCCGAACTCTGGGAAATCAGCTATGACGAAAACGCGGCACCGGTTTTCGACGGTTATGTACATGACTACCGCATGCAGGAAGGCATAGCCAAACCCGGATTTCTCAATCCGCGGCGCACGCCGCTCGACGATGTGCTCGACGACTTCTACTTCGACCAGGACTACCGCGAGGTCATGGGGGCGTCGCGCAAGGGCGAGGGGCAGGTGGTGAACCTCGATGCACGACGCAAGATTGCCAGCCTGCCGCTGGAGGGCATGCCGCACCTAGGCTCGGGCATCACCTGGACATGGCGCGACGCCGACGGCGTGGAGCGCACGGTGATGGCGAGCACCAATCTGAAGTCCGGCGAAGTTACCGTGATCGACATGAAGAGCTGGGCGGTGATCCGCCGCATTCCGACGCGCGGGCCGGGCTTCTTCCTGCGCAGCCACACCCGCAGCCGCTACGCCTTCGTTGATTCGATGATGAGCCGCGACGCCAGTCACATCCTGCAGGTGATCGACAAGCAGACTTTGCAAGTGGTGAAGGAATTTGCCGCCGAACCTGGGCAGACGCTGGCGCATGTCGAGTTCACCCGCGATGGCCGCTACGCGCTGGCCAGCCTGTGGGAGGAGGACGGGGCCATCGTCGTGCTCGACGCCGACACGCTGAAGGAAGTCAAGCGTCTGCCGATGAAGAAGCCCGTCGGCAAGTACAACGTGTGGAACAAGATCAGCCGGGACGAGGGGACCAGCCATTAGTTGCAGTGCTGCACGCTTGGCGGAACCAGTGCTGAGCGGCGATCGTAATCGATGACGGGTTCCTCTACCTTCAAGGGCTTGTAACCCATCCCCAGCCACCACACCACCCGAACCTCATTAGCAGGTGCCTTCCCTTTGTATGTTCAAGGAAAGGGCAAGAACAGAGCTCCTCCCCCTTCAAGGG
>NZ_JAGRRD010000001.1:433537-621727 GCF_018122735.1 Azoarcus sp. L1K30
TCCTCCCCCTTCAAGGGGGAGGTTGGGAGGGGGATGGGTCTTGGTTGGCAGCATTTGAAACCCATCCCCACCCCATCCCTCCCCTTGAAGGGGAGGGAGCAAGAAGCTGCCCACCCAACCCGATTAGCTGGTTCCTTCCCTTTCCTTGAACATGAAAGGGGGAGGGCGTTTCTCTAGCAGCCGACGTGAGTGTCAAACAGCGCGCAACACTTCACTAACGTATCGCCACCATATCCGGCCGGATCTCAGGTGTCGTTGCTGAAATAGCGTCGTGGTTCGATCCCGAGCGTACGGCGGAACATCGCGGTGAAGGCGCTCGCATTGCGATAGCCGAGCCGGTCTGCCACACGCGCCACCGGCACGCCATTGGCCAGTTGCCCCAGCGCCTCGACTAGCCGCGCCTGCTGCCGCCACTGGCGAAAGCTCATGCCGGTTTCGCGTGCGAACAGGCGGGCCAAAGTGCGGCTGCTGGTGGCGTGGCGCGCTGCCAGCGTCTCCAGCGTTTCCGGGTGGTCCGGGTGTTCGATCTGCGCGCGGCACAAGGCGAGCAGGCGTGGTTCGGCCGGCATCGGCAGATGCAGCGCCGGAATCTGCAATATCTGCAGTTCCTGCAGCGCGAGTGCGGCAATCTGGCCCGCGCGACCGCCGAGATCGTAGGCCAGCGGTTCGTCGAGCAGGGCCAGGATCAAGGCGCGCAACAACGGGCTGACCTCGATCAGGCAGCAGCGGTCCGGGAGTCCGGGGGCGGCTTCGGGGCGGATATACAGGGTGCGCATCTCGACCGGCCCGAGCATGATGACCTTGTGGTCGATATCGGCCGGAATCCACACCCCGCGCACCGGCGGCACCACCCAGCAGCCTTCCGCGGTTTCGACCCGCATCACGCCGCTGCCGGCGTAAATCAGCTGTGCGCGTGGATGGCGGTGGACCGGCGTCTCACCACTGCGGTAGTCGCGCGCCTTGGCGGTGACCGGGTGCGGCAGGGTCTGGTACTCGTCGTCATGGCTGACGGTAAGGCAGTCGATATCGTTTGTCCGATTCACGATGGTTTTTGTCAGGACAATTCAGAACTTGTCATTCTAGACTGCATGCCTGAAGAATTCTCGCTGACGGTCATGGAAAAGACACTCACCGCCGACACGGCACTTGCCGATGCACCCCCCGGCACCACGCACGACGTGCTCAACAACACGACCTTCGTGGTGATCGCCGCGATCAGCTTCTCGCACCTGCTCAACGACATGATGCAGTCGGTGCTGCTCGCCATCTATCCGATACTCAAGCAACGCCTGAGCTTTTCGTTTGCCCAGGTGGGCATGATCACGCTGGCCTTCCAGTTCACCGCCTCGCTCCTGCAGCCACTCATCGGTCTATACACCGACCACCGCCCGAAGCCCTGGCTGTTGCCACTGAGCAGTTGCTTCACCATGGTCGGGCTGTTGCTGCTGTCGCAGGCGTCGAGTTTCGGCGCGGTGTTGCTGGCGGCATCGCTGGTGGGAATGGGCTCGTCGATCTTCCATCCAGAGTCGTCGCGGGTAGCGCGCATGGCTGCCGGCGCACGGCCGGGACTTTCGCAATCGCTGTTCCAGATCGGGGGCAACCTTGGAACGGCGCTTGGCCCGCTGCTCGCCGCCTTGGTGATCGTACCGTTCGGGCAGGGCAGCGCCGCATGGTTTTCACTCGCGGCGCTGACGGGCGCCATCGTGCTGTCGCAGGTCGGGCGCTGGGCAGCGGTGCATGTGGCGGGTTTCCGCAAGCGCATGAAGGCCAGCCCGGGGAACACGCTCAGCCGTCGCCAGGTGGGCATCTCGCTGGCCGTGCTCGGTGGACTGCTGTTCTCCAAGTTCTTCTACATGGCCAGCCTGCAGAACTACTACACCTTCTACCTGATGCATAAATTCGGCCTGTCGGTACAGACTGCGCAGATGTATCTGTTCGGCTTCCTGCTGGCCGTTGCCGCGGGTACGGTGGCGGGCGGGCCCATCGGCGATCGCTACGGACGCAAGCGGGTGATCTGGGGCTCGATCCTCGGGGTGGCGCCGTTTACCCTGCTGTTGCCCCACGCCAACCTGATGTGGACGGCCGTGCTGTCGGTGGTGATCGGCCTGATTCTGGCATCCGCGTTCTCGGCGATCCTGGTGTACGCGCAGGAACTGGTGCCGGGCAAGGTCGGCGCGATCTCCGGCCTCTTCTTCGGCGTTGCCTTCGGCCTGGCGGGCATCGGCGCTGCGTTGCTCGGTCGCCTGGCGGATGCAACCGATGTCAGCACCGTCTATCAGGTGTGCGCATTTCTGCCGCTGATCGGGTTGCTGACGGTCTTCCTGCCGAACATCGAGCGACGCTAGCTCAGCGCGGCACGCAGCCGGCCGAGGTCCGGGACATGGATCGTACGTCCCTGCACCTGGATCAGGCCGGATTCGATCAGCTCGTGGAGGATGCGCGAGAAGTGCTCCTGGGTCAGGTTCAGGCGTGAGGCGATGATGCCCTTGCTGGTGGGTAGACGGATCGATACCGGCCCGCTGGTGAGGGTGTCGTCGTCGCTGGACTGTCCCTCTTCACGCAGCAGGTAGCCGATGATGCGGTCGCGGCCCGAGCGCAGCGAGTAGCTTTCGACGTCGGCAATCAGATGATGCAGGCGCTGCGACAGTCCGGCGATGATCTTGCGGCAGAAGGCCGGATCGCGGGCCATTTCGTCGAACACCACCTGTTTGGCGATATGCAGCAGCGAGCAGTCGGTCAGGGCCTGGGCCATCACCACATAGGGCTTGTCCATGAACATTACCGCTTCGCCGAAGCTCTGTCCCGGGTGCAGGATCTCGACCACCTTCTCGTTGCCTTCGGCCGAGATGAAGGCGAGCTTGATCTGCCCGCTCAACAGCAGGTGAAATCCGCTGCAGGCGTCCCCGCGGTGAAACAGGATGTCGCCCTTGGCGACGGCAAGCTGGCGGGCGCCGCGGGCGAAACGGGCGATTTCCGACGGTGCCAGGCCGTTGAACAGCGGGGCGCCGGCGAGCAGTCTGCCGATGTGTTCGCGTTCTGTTCCGCAATCGGGCTCGGTGGCCGCTGGCGCATCCTGCATGGCGGTTCGACAGATCTCATCGCAACGGGTCATGGGCTCACCTCGTGAGTTGGGCATAGAACATCGGCAGACGGGCGGGCAGTTCTTCGGGCTTGCGGATCACCGCGAACCCCGCCGGGCCGAACAGATGGGGCAGGTAGGCGGCACCTTCGCGATCGATGGTGACGCAAAAGGGTGTCACGCCGCGCTGGCGGGCCTCGATCACCGCCATCCGCGTGTCCTCGATGCCGTAGCGACCGTCATACAGGTCGAGGTCGTTGGGCTTGCCGTCCGACAGGATGAGCAGGATGCGACGGCTGGCGCGCTGGCCGTCGAGCAGCCCGGTGGCATGACGGATGGCCGCACCGAGACGGGTGTAGTAGCCGGGTTTGATGGCGGTGATGCGGCCGCGGATGCGGTCGTCGAAACGGTCGTCGAAGCGCTTCAGGTGGTGGAAGCGCACGTTGTTGCGCTTGACCGAGGAGAAGCCGCACAAGGCGAAGCGGTCGCCGGTCGCGGTCAAGGCTTCACCGAACAGCAGCAGGCTGTCGCGAATGACGTCGATGACGCGCGCCTCGCTCGATATCCAGGTGTCGGTGGAGAGGGAAAAATCGGCCAGCGCCAGGCAGGCGAGATCGCGCTCGCGTTTCTCCAGCGTCAGCCATAGCTGGTCGCTGCCCTGCCGGCCGCAGGCGCGGTCGGTGGCCGCTCGCACCACGGCGTCGATGTCGAGTTCGCTGCCGTCGACCTGGCCCTTGATCCAGCGCCGCCCCGGCTGCAGCATCGAGAACTGCTGGTGCAGCCGGCGCGCGGTACGGCGCAAACGGTCCGGCAGCGGAACCGGGGCTGCGCGCGGGTCATCGGCTGCGGCGGCCATCTCCAGCAGGCGCACGTGATCTTCTAGCAGGCGGTGCTTGCGGTAGTCCCATTCCGGCAGGGCGATGCCGGCGCCGAGCACGACGTCGTCCTCGGCGGCGGAAGGCAGGTCGAGGTCGAAGCGGACCTTCGATGCGGTGCGCTCGTCGTCGCGCGTCAGCGACAGCTGATCGAGATTGGCGGCTGCGGCCGCCGCGTCGGGGTCGGGGTCATCGTCTTCGCTGCGATTGACCTTGATGAACTCCGCCACCGACAGCAGGCTCTCGGCGCGGAAGAACATCAGCAGGCCATGTTTTTCCGGCGGCGCGTCAACCCGCTCGGCCTTGTGCGCGGTGTGCCCGGTGTCGTCGGGTTTGCCAGCACCGCCAGGCGGCGTTTCGCCGTGCCTGTCGTCCGGGCCGGCACCGCGTGCGGCTTCTGGCGCGCGGGGGCTGGGCAGCGTCAGCCACAGCAGCACCGGCTGTGCGGCAGGAGCATCGGCGGCGACGATCGGCAGTGCGTCGACGCTGCCCGGCACGTCGATGGCGCGGCGCAACGCGCGTTCGCGTTCAGCCTCGGGCGCGGGCAGTGCCGACGGGTCGGGGCGTTGCGCAAGCGTGGCCGCGACCAGCCGCCGATAACGTGGCTCGAGGCCGGGCCAGCGTGCCAGCGTATGCAGCACCGCGTGCTGGTTGAGCAGCAGTTCGCGCGATGGCTGGTCGGGTCCGGCGAGGGTCGCGTCGAGCGGTGCGCGTGCCAGCTCCGCATGGGCGGCCGCGAGCGCCGGGAGCCACAGGTAGAGTTCGCGATTCAGATCGCGATCGGCGAAGGCATCGATCAGCGGCGGCAGGCGCAGGGTGTTCTCATCCATGCTGGCGCGCGCCAGCTTCTCGCCGCTGCCGGCGAGACGCGCCAGCCAGCCGCGCCGCGCGCCGTGCACGTCCTCGGCGGAGGCGGCCACGCGCAGGCCGCCGTCGCCGCCGAGTGCGCGAAACAGCACGCCCACCGCACGGTTGCATTCCTTGAGCGTGACTGCGGCGTCCGGAAAGCTGCCTCCGGCGGCGCGGGTGATGAGTCGGTGCCAGAGTTTGCCGACGACTTCTTCCATGGCCTAGCGCTCCCTGCCGGCGCGAAAACCGGCTTCGTTCTGCCGTGCGGCCTCGTCGCTGACCCATTGCAGCAGGGGACCGTCCGGGTTGTCGGCCTGGGTTTCGCCGCAGGCGTCGATGCACTGTGCACACTGGGTGCAGGTGAACATGTGGCGCTTGATGTTGCGCGGGGTGAGCCGCATCGGGCACACCGCATCGCAGGCCGACTGTCTTTCCGGCAGGCAGGCGCTGCAGTCGCTCGCCCGCGCGCGCATGAAGCCGACCACCATGGCCTTCGGATTGCTCATCCAGGTCAGACTCTGGAACAGGCCGACCGCGCACGCATAGCGGCAGAACAGATGGCGTGCGAACAGGAACTCCATCGACAGCACGGCGGTGGCGGCGACGATGAAAATTGTCTGATTGCGGGTGAGCGCGGCGCGGACGAGATTGCCATAGACCTCGGCAGGTGGCAGCAGATAGGTCAGGAACACCATTGCCCAGGTGAAGGCGAAGGCGATCGCCGCGGGCACGACCACACCCCACCAGCGTATGTCGGGTTTGCGTTGGCTGCCATCGGGCAGCCATGGCGTGATCGGTGCCTTCTCCCAGATGCTGGGCTTGCCCGATGCGCGCAGCATCAGCGTGTTGATGGTTTCCACGACTGAGAAGTGCGGGCACAGCCAGCCGCAGTAGAGCCGACCCCAACGCCAGGCTACGTAAAGGAAGCCGCCTGCAGCGGCGAAGATCGGCAGGAACAGACGCAGCAGTACGTTGGCGCCGGCCTCGAGGGCGCCGATGCGTCCGGCGAGAAAATCGTCGAGCCCGAGACGCCACTCGAATCCGAGAAACCAGGCATGTCCGGCATTGAGGTCGTAGCGAAACAGGTCGAATATTGGCGCGACGACGAACAGCACGAAGAATCCGCTCTGGAACAGCAGGCGCCGATGCTGCCATGAGCGCGCCGGCGGGCGACCTTCGACTGCGATCGGGATGACGCGCGCGGGTTCGCGCCGGGCGCGGGACGCCATGTCAGTCATCACGCTTCGGACCCACGAACGGATAGCGCCAGCTCCGCCCATTGATCGCGCGCACGAGCCCCATCACGCCGAGCAGGATCAGCCCGGCGTGAAACAGGGTGAAGTAGAGCACCCCGATCACCCACGACCATGGATTGTCGAAGCCGCCGAGGACGAAGATGCCGACGCTGATCGAAACCAGCAGGGCGCCGCCCCACAGACAGGTTACGACGGTCTGGCGCAGGTGATTGCGCACCAGCGGATCGGGGTGCCTGTGGTGCACCGCCCACAGGACGAGCAGGGCAAGGAAGGCAATGCCGGGCAGCAGCATCAGGTTGATGATGAACAAGGCCTCCGCGGCAACCGCGAGCGGCGGACCGGGCATCAGGTTCTTGAGCGGATCGCTGCGTTCGATGGCCATGAGCTCGTGTGTCCGTAGCCGCGATCAGCGGCCGAACGTGGCCGCGACCACTTCCATCAGGGCCTCGACCGTGTCGATATCATCGGTGAGGCTTTCGACGATGGCGGTGCGGCAGGCTGCGACCGGATCCATGCCGCCCTTGATCAGCAGTGCGGCATAGATCAACAGACGGGTGCTGGCGGCTTCCTCGAGGTCGCGATCCTTGAGCGCGCGCAGCGCACCGGCAATGCCGACGAGACGCCGGGCCAGGTCCGGCGTGCAGGCGGTCTCGCCGATCAGGATCGCTTCCTCCTGTACCGGGGTCGGGAAGTCGAAGCGCAGGCTGACGAAGCGCTGGCGGGTGGACGGCTTCATGCCCTTGAGCAGGTTCTGGTAGCCTGGGTTGTAGGACACCACCAGCATGAAGGAGGGCGGCGCCTGCAGCAGTTCGCCGGTGCGGTCGATCGGCAGGATGCGGCGGTCGTCGGCGAGCGGATGCAGGACGACGGTCGTGTCCTTGCGTGCCTCGACGACTTCGTCCAGGTAGCAGATGCCGCCTTCGCGCACGGCGCGGGTCAGCGGGCCGTCGCACCACACGGTCTTGCCGTCGCCGATAAGGTGGCGGCCGACCAGGTCGGCGGCGGTGAGGTCGTCATGGCAGGCCACGGTATGGAGCGGCAGGCCGAGGCGTGCCGCCATGTGGGCGACGAAGCGGGTCTTGCCGCAGCCGGTCGGGCCCTTGATCAGCAAGGGCAGGCGGTTCCGCCAGGCCTGCTCGAAGACCTCAATCTCGTTGCCGGCGGGCTGATAGAACGGATGGTCCATGATCGGAGTTTCGCGCTTCATTGGGAGAGTCCCTTCCAGTAGGCAAGGCCGATCAGCACCCACACGAGCGAGATCCAGCCAAGGGTGATCAGGCGCCACATCAGCGGCGCATGGCGCAAGGCCATGAAATCGAGGATGACGATGCCGCCCTTGACGATGGAGATCGCCGCCAGCAGGGCGAGAATGGCCGGACCGCTGGCGCCGCCTTCGCCCACCCACCAGGTGAGCGCGGTGGCCGCGATCAGTGCCGCCCACAACAAGGTGGCGCGGCGCGCCGTGCCGTGCATGACGGTTTGGGTGCGATCAGTGGATGACATAGACGAGCGGAAAGAGGATGAGCCATACCAGATCCACCATGTGCCAGTAGGCGGCGCCGGTCTCGAGACCGTTCATGTCGCCGGGCCGGTAGCGCCCTTCGCGTGCGCCCCGCCACAGCGCGCCCAGGATCACCATGCCGAGGATGACGTGCATGAAGTGAAAGAAGGTCAGCGACAGATAGAACATGTGAAATGGACTGCTCGACAGGCTGATGCCCTGTTCGAACGCGGCCACATACTCGAACAGTTTGACCACCACGAAGCTGCCGGCGCACCCGATGGCGGCCAGCAGCCAGCGCGCAGCGATCGCCGCGGCGCGATGTTCGGCTGCCTGCACCGCGCGTACCACGAAGTAGCTTGCGGTCAGCAGCAGTACCGTATTGAGCGCGCCCGCGCCGCGATGCAGCGCCTGCTGTTCGGCATCGAACAGTGCGATGTGGTTGGCACGGGTGAAGGCGTAGGCGGCAAAGAACACGCCGAACGCCAGGAGTTCGGCAAGGATGAAGATCCAGATCGCGAGGTCGCCGGCAAGGCGCGGTGTTGCGGCCTGCGGCGGGATGGTGAGGGCAAGGGGGGTGCTCATGCCCGGCAGTCTAGAAAGATGCCGGTCGCCGATCCTTGATTCCAGACAATTCCATCGGGTCGAATACGCAAAAGTCGTGGAGCATTTGCGCCGTCACGGAGGCGTTTGCCATCAGCATGCCGAAGACTTCGTCCGTGAGCAGCTTGCTCAAGCCCACCAGTAACGCACGATGTGAAAGAAGATCGGCGCCGAGAAGCTGATGGAATCCACCCGGTCGAGCATGCCGCCGTGGCCTTCGATGAGCGTGCCCCAGTCCTTCACGCCGCGGTCGCGCTTGATCGCCGAGAGCACGAAGCCGCCGAAGAAGCCGACGATGTTGATGGTGAGCGCCACCAGTGCCGCCTGCCAGGCATTGAACGGCGTCATCCAGAACAGCGCGGCGCCCAGCGCGGTCGAGGTGAGCACGCCGCCCACCAGGCCTTCGAGGGTTTTCGAAGGCGAGATCGCCGGCGCCAGCTTGCGTTTGCCGAACAGCTTGCCCCACACATACTGGAACACGTCGCTGGACTGCACCGTGAGCACCAGGAAAATGATCAGCTGCGCGTTGCGGCCTTCGAAGCCGGGGATCTCCAGCGTCAGCAGCGCCGGCACATGGGAGATGCAATACACGCAGATCATCAGCCCCCATTGCACCTTGGCCGCGCGCTCCAGGAAGCGCTCGGCGTCGCTGCCCAGCGTGGCCGAGATCGGCAGTAGCAGGAAGGCATAGACCGGGATCAGGATGCTGAACAGGCCGTACCAGTGGGAGGCGATGAGCACGTACTGAACGGGCAGAAAGAAGAAGAAACACCACATCAGCGCACGGTGGTCGCCGCGCCGGGTGTGGGTGAGGGAGATGTACTCGCGCAGCGCCTGGAAGGAGATCAGCCCGAACAGCACGATGATGCCGCCCTCGCCGATCCAGAAGGCCACCGCCAGCACGCCCACCATCCACCACCAGGCGTTGATGCGGGCGTTGAGGTTGTCGATCACCGCGCTCGAGGCGCCGGGTGCGAGCCGCCACTTGAGCACCACGGCGATGCCGCTGGAAACCGCCAGCGCCGCGAACACGGCGGCGAACACATTGAACAGGGTCTGATCGGGGCTCATGCGGAATCCGGGGTTCAGTTCGCAGGTGGGGCGAGCTCGAGCAGCGCGCCGCGGGTACGGTCGAGAAACTCGGACTTGGTCTCGTCCGGCTGAAGGGTGAGCGGGCAGCCGAAGGTGAGAGTGCACAGCAATGGCACCGGCACCATGGCGCCCTTGGGCATCACCCGGCCGAGGTTCTCGATCCACACCGGCACGAACTCCACCTGCGGCATGCTCTTTGCCAGATGGTAGATCCCGCTCTTGAAGGGCAGCAGGTCTTCCCCCAGGTTGCGCGTGCCTTCGGGAAACAGGATGAGCGAGTCGTTCGTGCGCAGGGCGTCGGCCATCTGCTCGACCGGATTGGGGCCGTGCTGCTGGGGCCGGCGGTCGATCAGCACGGCGTTGAACACCCGGGTGATCAGCCAGGTCTTGAAGCCGCCCTTGAGCCAGTAGTCCGCCCCCGCCACTGGCCGCGTGTGGCGGCGCAGCGCCGGCGGCAGTGCCGCCCACACCACCACGAAATCCCCGTGGCTGCGGTGGTTGGCGAAATACACCCGCAGCCGGCGCTCGGGCGCGCAGCCCTGCCACAGGGGGCGCACGCCGGTGAGCAGCTTGGCGAAATTGCACAACAGCAGGGCGAACAGCTTTTCGATCATCGAAGTCACTCAGGTCCACAAGGCCAGTGCAGATAGCGCCAGTTGCAGGCCGCCGCAGATCGCCTGCCAGCGCAGCAGGCGTCGGGCGCCTTGCCGCCGGTCGGCCAGATCCGCATCCAGCGACGCAGCTCGCGGCGCCTGTCGGCCCACACGGGCATCGAAAGCCGCCAGGTCGGCGGCCGGGTCGGCGTCATGATGCCACCGGGATGCCCACAAGCGAAAGATGTCGGCATCGAAACGCACCCGCTCGGCGAAGTACAGCTGGGCGGCGGCCAATGCGACCACCGCGACCAGCGCCGCCCGATGCACCGGATGGCCCATGAGCCACACCACCAGGGTCATCAGCAGCGTCGCCCCGCTTACCCGCAAGATCACACGGCCGGTGTCGAGCATGCCGGCGGTCACCGCGGCGTCGGCGGCCAGGCGTGTGGTTTGATCGGTGTCAGCCGGCATGGACGAAGGCCTCGAGCAGCGCACGATGGGCGTCGGTAAACACCACCTGCGGTCGGGCGGCGCGCGCCCGGGCGATGGCGTCCTCGACACGCATCTCGCGGCCGCTGTGTAGTAGCCAGGCGGCCACCGTGAGGGCGCTGCGCGAATAGCCCAGGGCGCAGCACACCAGCACGCGTTCGGCGCTGGCCTGGGCCAGTTCCAGTGCCCGCACCGCTTCGCTAAGTGCCTCTGCCGGTGGCACGGCCAGATCCAGCATGGGCACGCTGCAGGACAGGCGGGCGCCGACGGGCGTGTCGAACTCGGCGGTGAGATCGACGATGGCATCGAAGCCGTGCGCAGCCAGTTCGGCCGGCGTGGGCAGCCGGCCCAGCCAGACCGTGTCGGTGACCAGGTCTGGCGCTGGCCGGTGGCGGGTCCACAGGTGGCGGTTGATCCAGGCGCCCAGCCGATAGGGCGCCAGCAGCCAGCGCACCGCGGCGCTTTGCCGGCCGGCATGCTTCTGGAAACCGACCGTGCCCAGCCAGGCATAGTTGACCGCCACCAGCGCCAGCGCCACCGCCGGCCAGATCGCCAGCAAGGCCACACCGCCCCGCAGCGAGATCAGCCCGCAGGCCAGCGCGCCGAGCGCGTAGTAGACCGCCAGTCGTGGTCGGGTGGCATCGGCGCGGCTGCGCAGTGGGGACTCCCCGCGGTCGGGCCACAGCCACAGGCACAGCAGGCCCACCAGCGCGCCGGTGGGCAGGTCGAAGAAATGGTGTTGCCAGGTGGTCAGCACCGAGGCCGCCACCAGCGCCGCCCAGACATGCCAGCACAGGCGCCATCCGGGCGAGGCGCGGCGCACCAGCACCCACCAGATGATCACGAGCAGGCCGATGTGCAGCGACGGCGCCTGGTTGTAGGGCAGATCGAAGCCGGCGAGCGCATCGAAAAGCGCGCCGAACACGCCGTCGGCGGTCGGCTTGTCGCCCGAGAATCGCAGTGGAAAGGCCACGAAGCAGGCCACCGAGATGAGCTGCGCGGTGAGCAGTCGCAGGCCGTGGTGATTGACCTCGCGCGGTGTGCGACAGGCCAGGAAGGACAGGCCGTACATCAGGTCGATGGACCAGTAGGGCACGATGGTCCAGGGCCAGAAGGGAATCGCCGTCTCCCAGCCGAACACGATGCTGGTGTTCACCCCGCGGCTGGCCGCCAGCTGGTTGGCCCAGCCGTAGCTCAGAAAGAACAGCGGCGCGAGCAGCGCCAGCCAGCCCAGGCTGTGTTTCCAGCGGATCGGTCCGGCCGGTGCGGCGACGAGGGTGTTCATGCGGTGGTGCGACGTGCGATCGAAACGGTGAAGATGCCCCATTCATCGATGCGCTGCCCGGTTTTCTCGAAGCCGGCCTCGCGCACCAGCTGGTCCATCTCCGCCTGGGTGCGGCGGCGCATCACCCAGGCTTCGCCCTCGCGGTGGCTGGTGAGCGCGCGAGCGATCATCTCCAGTTGCGGATGCCAGGGCTGGCCGGTGTAGATGAGGTAGCCGCCCGGTTCAACCGCCTGCGCCATGCCCGCCAGCGAGGCGCGGACCATGTGGTTGGACGGAAACAGCTCATACAGCCCCGAGACGACGCCGATGGTCGTGCCTGGCTGCGCGCCGGCCACCGACGCTGTGTCGAAGGCATCGCCCTTCACGAAGCGGGCGATGTCGGCCAGCCCCTTCTGTTCAATCAGGCGCCCGCCGTCGCGCACGTTGATGTCCGAGTAATCGCGCAGTAGCACCGCGTCGGGACGCGTGCCGTCGGCGGTGAGCGCATCGAGCACATACCGACCGTGGCCGGCGGCGATGTCCAGTACCCGCACCGGCATGTCGGCCTTGCGCAACCTGCCGATGGCCAGGCGGATGAGTTCCTCCAGATTCAGCTTGCGCTGGCGGATGCCGCGCCAGCCGATGGCGTCCAGGTAATTGCGATCCACCATCCGGCCGATGAAGCCGGCGCCCCTGGCCTCGTTGCGATACACATAGTCGAGGGTGCTGCCCGAATCGAAGCCGGTGCGATGCCCGAGTGACACCCCGTCCGACACCATGCCTGCCCAGTGCAGGCCTTTGCGATAGGTTTTCCAGTACCAGCCCTTGAGGCTGCCTTCGGGCAAGGGCGCGGCCAAGGTCTGCGCCTCCTCGAAGGTGAAGCCGGCCTTGTCGGCATTGTTCAGGTCCACCGCCGGCGCGGGGCTGTCGAACTGGCGCAGGATGAAGCTGCGCACCTTGCCCACGGCGCTTTCGCGATCGGCTTCGCCGAGGGTGTCGTGGAAGAAGCCCTCCAGCACATGCTTCTCCTTCACCGCGCTGCCCAGGCGATCGAAAAAGTCATGCTGGGGCTTGTGATGAACCACCCAGTCCGACCCGGAGATGAGCAGCTGGGTCGGGATCGTGATCGCGGTCGCATCGGCTACCACCCGTTCCGCCGCCTCGTACAGGCCAAGCAAAATGTTCACCGAAATGGCACGTGTGATCAGCGGGTCGGCATCGAAGCTCGCCTGTCGCGCCGGATCGTGGGTGAGGAATTTCGACTTCACATAGCTATTGACGTAGAAGTTGCCGCGCAGCTTCTGCATCAGGCGCAGGCCGGGCCGGGCGAAAGGCACATACAACTTCACCTTGAAGGCCGGCGAGGCCAGCACCAGCGCGCGCACCCGAGGCGCATAGTCGTGCGCCCAGGTGGCCACTGTCACCGCGCCCACGCTCTGCGCCAGTATTGTCATGTCGGCATGGGCGACGCCGTGGGCGTCGCGGATGTGATCGACGAAGGTCTGCACGTCGCGCACCGAGGTGCCGAAACTGGGCGAAAAGCCGCGCTCGCCGGGCGAGTGGCCATGGCCGCGGGCGTCCCAGGCGAACACATCGAAATCGGGCAGATCCAGTTCATCCACCAGATGCGCCATGCGCCACGAGTGCTCATGGCCGCGATGGAACATCACCACCGCGCCCCGGCGCTCACCGGTGGCCGGCCAGTGGCGATAGAACAGTTCAACGCCGTCATGGGTGGCAAACCGGTTCTCGATCATCGGTCGTTCGTTCAGTCGGTCCATGGGATTCATCCTTGCAGGTCCCGTGCGTGGAGTTCGGCCAGGCCGGCGCGCACGCGATTGATGATATTCAAGACGATCAGCAGCGCCATCACCAGCATCAGCCAGCCCGACCACGCCGGCAGCGCGCCGGCCAGCCCCAGCCACAGGCCCATCGCGCCAAACACGAAGGCCCGGTCGCTCTTGCCCATCGGCCCCTCGTAGCGGCGCGAGGCACCCACCATCGGCCCCAGCGCTCCTGTCATCTCCGACAGCGCCGACAGCCAGATCACCGCCCCTACGCTCAAGCCGCCAAACGGCGCCACGAAGGCGAAGGGCAGGTACAGGGCCGCATCGGAGATCACATCGGTGAGTTCGTTCAGGTAGGCGCCAAGCGTGGACTTCTGCCCATGCTCGCGCGCCAGCATGCCGTCGATGGCATTGAGCGCCATGCGCAGGAACAACCAGATCGGCAACACCAGGAAGGCCGCCGGCCCCGGCCGGAACACCGTCAGCACCAGCCCGATCGCCACCGAAATGCCCATCGCCAGCAAGGTCACCGCATTGGCGGTGATACCCGCCGCCGCCAGTCGCGTGGTGATCGGGCGCAACAGGTTCTGGAACCTGGGCTTGATGTCGTAGATGGAAAGCATCGGTCTCGCTCGGTGAGTCAGGCAGCAGCATGATAGCGAGCAGCGTATCGCGAGGCGATACCGGCGTCATTCAGTATCGGATTTTCAGACAGAAAGAAATTGGGGGGCGATGGAGCGCGCTTTCGCGGGCAATTGTAGCGTCGGGCCAGCGCTCGGAGTGACTCCGGCAGCAGGATCGCTTTGCCGATCCGGTTGCGTTTCTCGCCTTCCCGTGGTCGGACGGCGGGAGCCACGTGCTCTCAATGCGCGTGAAGCATCTGCACGTGCTTCTGAGCGCCCTTCCTTGCGGCGCTCGCACTCAAAGCGGGACCGGACGGGCGACGCTTACCACAGGTAAAACATCGTGACCCATGGCATCACTGCGCCAGCTGCCGCGCTTGCGAAAGCGAGCCAGGCGGCACACTGACGTAGCGGGCCGCCGTCCGGGGTGCGGCGTACATGGATGAAGCCGAGCACGAGACTGGCGAGCGTGGCCATCGCGAGCAGGACGCCGCGGATCAGCGGCAGCGACGTCAGCGTGTAGCCTTCTGCCGCGAGCAGGGTGACGGTCAGCGCCGACAGACCGAGGAAAACGCCTGCGCCGCCCAGCGGAACCAGCGCATAGGCCAGGCGCAGATGAGCGCCTGCCTGCTTGAGCAGGCGTCCGGCGATGCGCAGCCACAGGGTGATCCAGCCACCGATCAACAGCGCGGCGGCGCCGATATAGGCAAGGATCAGCAAGCCGTCGAGCCAGGTGAAGACATCGTTGGCTTCCGGGTAGTGGGTCAGCAGCCACCACGGCGCATCACTTCCGAGCAGCGCGAATGCGTCGTGCTCGATCAGCCAGGTTGCCAAGGTGAGCTTGGCCTGCACGAACCAGGGCGAGGATGACCACTGGAAGGCACCGATCGCGGTGCCGATGACGCCAAAAACCAGCAGTCGTACCTCCCACCGGTCGGCGTCGCGATCGTCGAGTGCCGCGACCTCGGCGCCGGGCATTCTGGCGACAAGGCTGACCGCGTCCCGATGGCCGCTGCAGCGCCCGCACATGTGACATTCGGCGGCGCTTTCCATACGCCGGATATCGACGAGCGGGGCACAGTTGATCGGAATCAACCGCTGTCCGCCATGCGCATCCCAGGCGCTGCGATCGGTGCGGAAGTGAATGGGGGCCAGGCGCGAGAGAAGGCCGAAAACACCATTGACCGGGCACAGGTGGCGGCACCAGACGCGCTTGTTGCGGCCATAGACGAGACCGACGGCAATGGCCGCCACGGTCGAGCCGCCAAGCACCAGCAAAACCGCCTTGGGATATTGATATACGCTGACGAGCTGACCATAGATGGTCGTGCCCAGGAATGCGACGAAGGGCCAGCCGCCCCATTTGAGCCAGCGCGGTACCGGACGGCCGAGACCGATGCGCGAGACCTGTTCGGAGACGAAGCCTTCCGGGCACAGTACGCCACACCACACCCGGCCCAGCAGCATCATCGACACCAGCACGAAAGGCCACCAGATGCCCCAGAAGATGAATTGGGCGAACAGGGTCAGGTTATCCCACAGATGGGCGCTCGACGGCGGCAGGGGGAGGACGGCGGGGGTGATGACGAGAAACAGGTAGGCCAGCAGGACGACCCATTGCGCCCCCACGATCCAGCCGCGGTGGCGGCGCATGGCATCGCCCAGGCGCGCGAGTCGGGGCAATGCCGGGGTGGGCAGCGCACAGGTCGTCATGCCCCCGACCTCTTGCTCAGGCGGGCGCGTCCCAGCCACGCGATCAGCGCCCAGTAGCCGAACCAGGCAAGCAGTACGGTGAGCGAGGGTTGCGCACGGTAGCCGGTGAATGCGGCTGCGATGGCGCCGGTCGTGCTGCCATCGGAGAGCAGGGCAGAGCTGTCCCATACCGGTTCGAGCAGCGGCGGCAGCCATTCCATATTGATCAGCCGCTCCACGCCCGATACCAGCAGTGCCGCCGCCAGCAGGAACAGCACGATCTCCGTGATGCGGAAGAACAGGCGACTCGGCATCCAGCGCGCACCACGCTGGATCAGCCACGCCGTTGCCAGCGCCAGGGCGAAGCCCACGCCGGCGCCGAGTAGCATCCTGCCCAGTGTGCCGCCCGATTGTTCGACGCCCAGACCGTAGAGGAAGAGCACGGTTTCGGCACCCTCGCGGCCCACGGCGATGGTTGCCAGCATGGCCGCCGACAGTCCGCCGGCCGCATCGGCGGCCTTGCTCATGCCGGCTTCGAGTTCGCGTTTCATGTTGCGGCCGTGATGCCGCATCCACAACACCATATGGGTGATCAGCCCGGCCGCGATGAACACGATTGCGGCCTGGAAAGCATCCAGCGCCGCCCCGGCCAGCTGGCTCTGCAACCCGAGCATGGCCACGGCGAGCGCCCCGGCCAGCAGCATGCCTCCACCGACGCCGGCCCAAAGATGCCTGAGGCCGATGCGGCCATCCCCGCGGTCACGGATCCATGCGTAGAGAATGCCGATGACCAGCATGGCTTCGACGCTTTCGCGCCACACGATGAACAAGGCATTACCCATGATGGCTTCCCCCGTGCGGGCTTATTGTGCGATGAAGCGGCCCTGGGCCGTATCGCGATGGAATTCGCCGAAGAAGGGGTAGGTACCCGGCTTCAGCGGCGGAAATACGGTGCTGCGGGTCACGCCCGGTCCGACCACCAGCTCCTTGAGCGGGCTGGGGGTTTCGAACTCCTCGGGCCCGGCGTTCTTGTTGACCAGCGTCAGGCGAAAGCGCGTGTTTGCCGGGACGGTGATCGTATCCGGGGTAAAACGGCCGTCTTCGGCGACGACGGTGAAGTTCGGAATGTCGGCATGGGCGAGACCGGAGAGGGCGAGGGCCGCGCCACCCAGCAGGCATGCAAGCAGTCGTGTCGGTGTCATGTGAGAATGGTCCTGGCTGCAAAACGATGAAAACCCTGCCCGACGCGAGGCCGGACAGGGTGCTGGAAAGGGTGGTTGTCAGAACGCATACAGGGCGCGAACGCCGAAGGCGGTGATATCCTGGCCGTCGCGGTTGCCTGCCGGGCGGCGCAGATACTGCAGGTCGGGCGTCAGCGCAATCTGCTCATTGATGTGCCAGCGGTAGTAGATCTCCGCCACCTGTTCCGCGCCGCTGGCAGCAAAGCCATAGTCGCTCAGCAAGGGCGCTGCATCGCGGAAGTCGCGGCTGCTGCGCATCCAGGCCCAGGCGAAGCCGAGTCCGTCGGCGCCGCGTCCCCAGGCGTCACCGGTCAGCTCGGCCCCGACGGTGAGTGCGCGGTCGAAGGCGACACGGCCGGAACTGGCCTGACCGTAGCGTGCGAACAGGGTCAGGTCCTCATGCACTTGCTGGTCGACACTCGCCCCCCAGCCGGTGGTCTTTCCGCTGGTGCCATCGAAAGCCTCGTACTGCCCGTTGCGCCATGCATAGAGACGGTAGTTGCCTTCGAGACCGAAGGCCTTGCGACCGTATTCGAGCTGGCCGATCACGAAGGGCTTGTCGAAGCTGCGGCCGAAGCGCGCGCCTTCGCCCGCACCAAACATGGCCAGCGAGGCCTGCCACCAGTCCGCTGCGCCGGCTTCGTTGCGATAGGCCAGGCGCAATCCCGGCGAGAAGCCGTAGCTGTCGGCACCGACCGCACCGCCCGAGTCGAGCATCGGATTGTGTACGAAGACATTGTTGAGGAAGCGTTCGCCCTCGTTGTCGGCGATCGTGTTCTGGTCGAAGAACACGAAGGGGTCCATCTTGCCCACGGTCAGTTGCAGCGACTGTTTCGAGTCGGCTGCGTCGCCGAGCGGCGTCGTCAGCTGATACCAGGCCTGGGCGACGATGGCGTAGGTTTCTTCCGATCCGCCCGCGGCCTGGAATGCAAGGCTGTTGAAGGCGCCGGTAAACGCCGGTTTCAGACCGCTGAAACTCTCGCCCTGACCGACCCGTAGCTGGGTAAAGAACTCTCCGCTTCCCGCACCGACGTCGCCGGCCGGCAGCGTAATCCCGATGTCTCCGCGCCACGACAACTGCGATTCGCGCTTTCCCGACTCGCGCGCATGGCCGTTGATCTGCTGGGCCACGGCGGCCACACTGCCTTCGACCGCGATGCCGTCGAGTGCTTCGGCCAGGCGCGAGGGGGCGGCAATGGTCTCGGCCTTCGCTTCGACCGCTTTCAGGCGCGTGACCAGTTCGGGCTCGCGCTCGCTGATGCGATCGCTCTCAAGGCCCCGGGCGAGTTCCTCGTTGGCCTTTTCCAGTGCAGCAACGCGCTGGTTGAGCGCCGGCGCGGATTTCTCCGCGGCGAGCCGGGATTCGAGCTCGGCATTGCGCTGCTCGAGCTTCTCGACGCGCTCGGCGAGGCGACGAAGCTCGGTCAGCAGTGTGCCCTGATCCGTTGTCGCAGCGTGTCCGATGCTGCTCGCGCCGATGACCGCGAGCGCGATCGCCGTCCGGGCAAGAGGAGGGAAGTGCATCTCAGTAGCCACCCTTCTTGCCAACGCCGACATAGGTGAACTCGTTTTCGACGTCGAACGCCTTGAACCACGGGCGCACGCCGGTTTCGCGGTCGGTGTGACGGCCGAAATGGGTGCCATGGGTTTCACCCGGCGGCAGGATGGTGTACTTCACCTTGTACTTGCCCGGTCCGTCGAGCTTGATGTTGTCGCCGTAGTGGGGGCCGTCGCTCGCCACCATGGGCATGAAGTCTCCGCTGGCTTTCCAGCTGCTGCCGACCTTGGTGATCTCGAATTTCACCGTCAGGTAGGGAATCCAGCTGCCTTCCTCGAACCCGTTGGGGTTGTTTCCGAGCGCACGCACGTCGGCTTCGATATGAATGTCGGACTCCGAAGCCTTCTTCATCATGCCTTCCGGTTCCATTTCCACCGGCTGCAGGTACACGGCAGCAATCTCCATTCCGTTGCGCTGCTGCGGCGTGCCAATCGGGTATTCGAGAGCGTGGGCCGTGAGCGAAAGGCTTGCTGCACCGGCAAAAATCAGGTTGCGCAGGATGTTGGATGGCATGTCGGTTCCTCGTTGAATGTGTCAGTAGGCTTGGCTCGAGAAAATAGTAATGCAAATGCGAAACGTTATCAATATTGTTGTGCGATGCACACGCGCTCGGTCGGAATCTGGAGAGTGAGGGCGCAATAGAGCGCAGAGGCCCCGCTGCCTGACGGCAAGCGGGGCCTCTGCGGGCGGACTGTCTCGTCGCGGAGGTGGCGCTGGCGACGGGGTGCTCAGGCGGCCGGAACGGGCGTCCGCTCGGTGTAATACACCGTCACCAGCGCGAGCGCACCTAGCACCACGTACGCGACGATCAAGGGCGATACGCTGCCGTTGAAAAGGTGACCGATCAAGAGGCCGATAAGCGCGCCGGTGACCGTGCTGAAGAAGCCGATCATCGACGAGGCGGTGCCGGCCACATGGCCCAGGGGTTCCATGGCCAGGGTATTTAGGTTCGATGCCAGAAAGCCGAACAGGAATACGCTGCCGCCCTGCAACAGCATGAACACGAGCAAGGTTTCCCGGCCAGTGAGCGCCAGACCGAGGTGGACCAGGTTGATGCCGACCAGTACGGCCAGTCCGGTGAGGGCAATGCGGCGCATGCCGAAGCGATGCACGAGCCTTGAATTGGTGAACGCCGCCACCGCAAGCGAGGCCGCCACCGCGGCAAACAGCAGGGTGAAGCTGCGGCCGACGTCGAACACGTCAACGAAAATCTGCTGCGCCGACGTGATGAAACCCATGTGCCCGCCGACGACCAGCCCCAGGGCCAGCATGTAGCCGACCGCCACCCGCGAACTCAGGGTGATGCGGTAGGCGCCGAATATGGCGGTGGCGGAGATGGCACGGCGGCGTTCTGGCGGCAGCGACTCCTGCAGGCGCAACAGGGTCCAGGACAGCACCACGGTACCGGCCACGACAAGGGCGCCGAAAGCCCATCGCCATGGTGCGACCAGCAGGATCAACTGGCCCATGGACGGCGCCAGGATCGGTACCGCCATGAATACCATCATCGCCAGGGACATGACCTTGCCCATCTGCGGGCCGGAGTACTTGTCGCGCGCCAGCGACACCGCGATCACGCGTGGTGCGCCCGCGCCGACGCCCTGCAGCAGGCGTGCGGCAAGCAAGGTGGCAAAACTGTCGGTGATGGCCGACAGGAATCCGGCCACGGCGAATACGATCAGGCCACCGATGAGCACAGGTCTGCGGCCATAGCGGTCCGACAGCGGGCCGTAGACGAGTTGCGACATGCCCATGCCGAGAAGATAGACGCCGATGACCGCCTGCGCCTGATTGGGATCGGTGAGGCTGAAATCGGCGTGGAGCATGGGCAGGGCAGGCAGCATCACGTCGATGGCGAGCGCGTTGAGCGCCATGCACGCCGCGATGAAGCCGACGAATTCGGTAAAGCCCATCGGACTGCGGTCAGCGCGGTTCATCGCCGCCTCCCGTCCCCGGTGTGGCGCGTGCGCGTAAGGTATGTGTCATCTGTCGAGGTTCTCTGTAAAGGGTTGCAGCGCTTCTGCGAGCGCGTCGAGTTGTTCCGGCGAGGCCACGCGTTCGAGCAGCGCGATATCGCTGCCAATGACGGTCTTCATGGCGTGCTCGATGAGTTCGATGCCTTCCGGTGTGAGCCGGATGCGGCAGCCGCGACGATCGGCATCATCGTCGGTGCGCAGGATGTAGCCCTTGCTTTCCAGCCCCTTGAGCACCTTGGTGAGACCGCCCGAGGTCAGCAGCATGCCCTTGTAGATATCGGAAGGACGCAGTTCGTGCGGGGCGGGCGTCTTGCGCAGCGTGGCAAGTACCGAGTACTCGACGGGCGACACGTCGAAGCGGGCCATTTCGCGCTGGGCGTTTTCGTAGATCAGGTCGCGCAGGCGGAAAATTCGGGCGATCAGTCGCATTCCCGGGGTATTGATCTCGGGAAAGCTGTCTGCGGTCATGCGCAGCATGTCTTCACAACGGGTTCGGCAGCGTGGGCTCATGCTGCAGATCATAGTGAATAGATTGCTTTCTAGCAAGCAATCTATTCAGGTGAATGCTGCGTGTCGCGCTTTTCTGCCGTTTAGGACGCAAAAAAAGGGTGGCTTGCGCCACCCTTCAACTCGGCGACCCGACAGCGTCGGGCGCGACCGGAGAGACACCCGATGTCAGGCGCTTGCTGCCTTCGTTTCGCCCTTGACGAAGAAGCTCAGCACATAGATGACCAGACCAATGAAGAACATGGTGCCGGCGCCCTCGCGCAGCCAGTAGAACAGCGACACCTGATCCTGTGCGGCCATGAAGGACATCGGCGTGTCCGATACGCGCTGCAACCAGATCTGCAGGATGCCGGCCGCGGTCAGGAACAGCGTGATGAAGACCATCGCGATCGTCATCAGCCAGAAACTCCACATCTCCAGTACTTGCGCCTTGTTCGAGTTGGCAGCGCGGCCACGCAGGATGGGCATGGCGTAGCTGATCAGGCACAGCACTACCATCACGTAGGCGCCATAGAAGGCCATGTGACCGTGGGCGGCGGTGATCTGCGTGCCGTGGGTGTAGAAATTCACCGGCGCGAGCGTATGCAGGAAGCCCCACACGCCGGCACCGAGGAAGGCCATCACGCCGGTACCCAGTGCCCACAGCACGGCAGCCTTGTTCGGATGCTCGCGACGGCGGCGGTTGACCATGTTGAAAGCGAATACGGTCATCGCGAAGAAGGGGATCGGCTCCAGCGCGGAGAAGATCGAACCCCACCACTGCCAGTATTCAGGTGCGCCGATCCAGTAGTAATGGTGGCCGGTGCCGATGATGCCGGTGACCAGGGTCAGGGTGATGATGACGTACAGCCATTTCTCGATCACCTCACGGTCGACGCCGGTGACCTTGATCAGCACGAAGGCGAGCAGGGCGCCAAGGATCAGCTCCCATACGCCTTCCACCCAGAGGTGCACCACCCACCACCAGTAGAACTTGTCGCGCACCAGGTTGTGCGGATTGACGAAGGAGAACAGGAAGAAAATCGCCAGTCCCCACAGGCCGAGCAGCAAGACCATGCTGATCGCGGTCTTGCGGCCCTTGAGCATGGTCATGCTGATGTTGAACAGGAAGGCCAGCGCGACCACGACGATGCCGAGCTTGGTCGGCAGCGGCTGTTCGAGGAACTCGCGCCCCATGGTGGCGAGCAGGTCGTTGCCGGTCATCTGGGCCAGCGTCGCGTATGGCACGAACAGGTAGCCGAGAATCGTCAGCGCACCGGCAACGAGGAAGATCCAGAACAGCCCCAATGCCAGTTTCGGGCTCCACAACTCGGTTTCGGATTCCTCCGGCACCATGTAGTAGGCCGCGCCCATGAAGCCGAACAGCAGCCACACGATCAGCAGATTGGTGTGCACCATGCGTGCGACATTGAACGGAATGGTCGGAAACAGGAAGTCTCCGATCACGTATTGCAGTCCCATGATCAGGCCGAAGACGATCTGCCCGATGAACAGTCCGATCGCCGCGATGAAGTAGGGCTTGGCGACCGCTTGTGATTTGTATTGCATGTATATCCCCTTGAGTCCTGTCGAGAAGCGTGTCGTGTGCCGACTCAGCCCTCGATGTTGGGCGGCCAGTTCGCGGTATTGATCTCAGAGCTGTACTTGAGGAAGGCCACGAGGTGGTCGAGCTCCTCGTCGGTCAGGTGAAATTGCGGCATCTGACGGCGACCGGGTGCGCCGGTGGGCTGGGACTGGATCCACGCCTTGATGAACTCGGGCCCGCGACGGGTATAGACGTTGCCCAGTTCGGGGGCGAAATAGGCGCCTTCGCCCAGCAGGGTGTGGCAGCCGATGCAGTTGCGCGTCTCCCAGATCTTCTTGCCGGCGATGACCTCCGCGCTCAGGTTCTCGCGGTTGTCACGTTTAGGAAGGGTCTTCTCGGTATCGAAGGTCAGCGCAAGGAAGAGCAGGAAGAAGAAAACTGTGCCCCCGTAGAAGATATTGCGCGCCATCGCCTTGGTGAACATGCCGCTCATGGAGTGCTCCTGGTGATTGTCTCGTTATGTCCGGAAGGTGAATGAAAACCGTTGGGTGAGGCGGATTCTGGTTTTCCGGGCGCACGTACTCCATGATTTGCATCAAGAACCGCCAGGCGCGGCCGATATGGTCCCTCAGGTGTGAATTTGTTCCTTAGTCGGCTGTCTTGAACTGATCATCATGTGAGCGCGATGATCCGTGCTGGCGCGGACGAACGTATAATCGATCATCATCTGGAGCCCGACCTTGAGATCCCTTGCACAGAACAGTTGGCAGAATGTTCCGTATGGAGACGACGACCACGCCTGTCTCGGGGATATCTTCGCGCTGGAGACGGACGCGCTGGAGTTGTCCTCGCTCGGTGTCGTGCTGGGGCGTTTCGACGCGCGAATCGGGTGCTTCGAACGCTGCCTGCTTACACGGTCGACCTTGCGCCGTCTGGAGGCGCTGGGCGGAAAATACTTCTGGGATCTCGCGCCGATGCAGGAACACGCGGCGGCGTCAGCCACCTGGCGGCGGTCTGCTTCCGTCCTGCTTCACTGACTGTGACTGATACGAACCGCTGCCGGCACCCTGGGGGCGCCGATGCGGCGTCGCGCTGTTCCCGCGCTTGGGCGCTGTTCCCGCGCTTGGGCGCTGTCTGCGTCAGGCGCCTTCCATGAAATAGCGTTCGAGCAGGGGCATGAGTTGAGCCCGCAAGCTCTCTTCTCCCGCCTGTGAAAAGCGTTCATGCACGTCGGTGGCAAGCGGGGCGAAGACGCGAAGGAGAGCTGGGTCAAAATGACTGCCAGCGTCCCGCTCCATGATTTCAAGTGCGCGCTGCGGTGACATCGGCTCTTTGTAGGGGCGGCGCGAGGTGAGCGCGTCGAACACGTCAACCACGGCGAAAATCCTTGCATTGAGCGGAATGGCCTCACCGCTCAGCCCCTCCATGTAGCCGGAACCATCGTACTTCTCATGGTGGTAGGCAACGACGTCGCGCGCCTGCAACAACCATTCCGAGTGCTTGAGAATCTCGATGCCCAGCGCGACATGGGTCTTCATGATTTGGAACTCTTCGGCGGTCAGCTTGCCGGGCTTCAGCAGGATGGTGTCGGAGATGCCGATTTTTCCGGCGTCGTGCAAAAACGCGCCGGCCACGAGGCCACGCATCATGCTGTCGGGCAGCTTGATCGCCTGGGCGAGCGCGAGCGCGTAGAGGGTGACGCGATAGTTGTGGACATTGGTGTCGGAGTCGCGTTGCGCGATGGCTCCGCCGAGCACCTGGAGCAACTCGAGGTTGCCGCGCAGAATGGAGCGCGTGCGGGCGGTGACCTCGCGGTGCAATGCCATGACGACGGGGTAGGTGACCAGGGTGGTCAGCATGATTGCGGCGACGACGAGGCCGACCGTCCTGATTACATCCATCCGGATCTGGCCCATGGTCGCATCGTCGGGCAGATACACGCCCTCGAGATAGCCGGATGGCGCTGCGCCTGCGCGCGCGATCGGCACCGCGACCACCAGCGCAAAATGTCCGGCGACCATGCGCTTCAGATAGCTTGCTTCCGACGTCAGCGGAATGTGCCCGCCGCGCTTCAACTCTTCTTCGAGTTTGTCGAGTGCCGGTGGCACGTACTCCAGGATTCGTTCTTTGTCGGGGCCATAGAGTTCGATGATGCCGAAATGATCGGTGGCGACGTCCTGGATCACCAGTTCAAGTTCGGCCAGCGTCATGCGCCCGGACGCATAGGCGTCGAGGTTCTGTGGTGAGACGCGTTGCGCCGTGTGGGTCGCAAGTGCCATCACCCGTTCGTCGATCTTTTCAGATTCCGTGAGCCAAGTGAGGACGCCAACGAGCATGGCGGTGATCACACCGACCCAGAGAAGCCGTCTGCGCAAGGTCTGATGAGCATTCAGCGGGTTGGCCAAGATTGTGATCCCATGTTTTCTTCATGGTTAAATGGCTGCCAGCACACCTGCCTGAAAGTGGCATGGTTCAACGGTATCTGATCCGGGTGCGCGGACGGGAGCGGACTGCCCCCTCTCCGATCTGCCCGGCCGCGGATGCGCGACCGGGGGATGCACTACATCTGCGCGATTACGCGACGGCGACCGGAATCTTGCCGATCTTCGCCTGCCATTCCTTCGGGCCGGTGTTGTGCACGCTCGTGCCGCTCGAGTCGACCGCGACGGTCACCGGCATGTCCTGGACGTCGAATTCGTAGATGGCCTCCATGCCGAGGTCTTCGAAGCCCACCACCTTGGCCGACTTGATTGCCTTGGCGACAAGATAGGCTGCGCCGCCGACGGCCATCAGGTAGGCAGACTTGTTGTCCTTGATCGCCTCGATCGCGACCGGGCCGCGTTCGGACTTGCCGATCATCGAGATCAGTCCGGTCTGCTCGAGCATCATGCGGGTGAACTTGTCCATCCGGGTTGCAGTGGTCGGGCCGGCAGGGCCGACCACTTCGTCACGCACCGGGTCGACCGGGCCAACGTAGTAGATCACCCGGTTGGTGAAATCCACTGGCAGCTTCTCGCCCTTGGCGAGCATGTCCTGGATGCGTTTGTGTGCGGCGTCACGACCGGTAAGCATCTTGCCGTTGAGCAGCAGTTTCTGGCCCGGCTTCCACGACGCAACCTCTTCCTTGGTGAGGGTGTCGAGATTGACGCGGGTCGCGGTCTTGAGGTCGGGCGTCCAGGTAACGGCCGGCCAGTCTTCCAGGCGCGGCGGCTCGATTTTCGCCGGGCCGCTGCCGTCGAGGTGGAAATGACAGTGGCGTGTTGCGGCACAGTTCGGTACCAGCGCCACGGGCAGGTTGGCCGCGTGACAGGGGTAGTCGAGCACCTTGACGTCGAGCACGGTGGTCAGACCGCCCAGGCCCTGGGCGCCGACGCCGAGGGCATTGATCTTGTCCATCAGCTCGAGGCGCAGTTCCTCGGCGCGGGTGAGCTTGGCACCGGAAGCGGCCTTGTCCCTGAGTTCGTGGATGTCCACCGGCGCCATGATGGATTCCTTGGCCAGCAGCATTGCCTTTTCGGGCGTGCCGCCGATGCCGATACCGATGATGCCCGGCGGGCACCAGCCGGCACCCATCTGCGGGATCATCTTGAGTACCCACTCGACGAGGTCGTCGGACGGGTTGAGCATGGCGAACTTGGACTTTGCCTCGGAGCCGCCACCCTTTGCCGCACAGATGACTTCGACGTGGTCACCCGGCACGATCTCGAAATGGACCACGGCGGGCGTGTTGTCGCGGGTGTTCCGGCGGGCGCCGGCGGGATCGGCCAGCACGGATGCACGCAGCGGGTTGACCGGGTTGCCGTAGGCGCGCCGCACGCCTTCGTTCACCATCTCCTGCAGGCTCATGGTGGCGTCGTCCCAGCGGACGTTCATGCCGACCTTGAGGAAGACCATGCCAATACCCGTGTCCTGGCAGATCGGGCGATGCCCTTCGGCGGCCATGCGCGAGTTGGTCAGAATCTGGGCAATGGCGTCCTTGGCGGCGGGGCTTTCCTCGCGCTCGTAGGCCTCGCCGAGTGCCTTGATGTAATCGAGCGGATGGTAGTAGCTGATGTACTGGAAAGCATCCGCGACTGACTGGATGAGGTCTTCCTCGCGAATTACGGTCATGCTTGGATCTCCGGGGTGGCTTGAGCGAAGTGATGCTACAGTTCAAATTCTAACACTGGCAGGCATGACGGAGCATTCGCGACAATGTGTAAGTCCTGTGTAAGATAGGTGTTATTAAATGCCGTCCATTCCACGGCCGGAATGCAGACGAATCACAGGCTGGATCAACCAGCCGCGCCGCTTGGGTCAGCTTCAAATCTTTGATTAGTTGAGGAGAGGTCAGCATGTCGAATGAACAACAAGTACGCATCTACAACCCCACGGAAGAATTCAAGAAGAACGCGGCTGTTTCCGGCATGGAAGCCTACAACGCCCTGGTGAAGGAAGCCGAGGACGACTACGAAGGGTACTGGGCACGCAAGGCCCGCGAGCTGGTGGAATGGAAGAAGCCCTTCACCCAGGTGCTGGATGAAAGCAATGCACCTTTCTTCAAGTGGTTTGCAGACGGCCAGCTGAACGTTTCCTACAACTGCCTCGACCGTCAGGTGAACAATGGTCTGGGCGACAAGGTTGCGATCATCTTTGAAGCGGACAGCGGTGAAGTCACCCGCGTCACCTACAAGGACCTGCTCGGTCGCGTATCCAAGTTTGCCAACGCGCTGCGCGGTGCAGGTGTCAAGAAGGGCGATCGCGTCGTCATCTATCTGCCGATGTCGATCGAAGGCATTGTTGCGATGCAGGCATGTGCCCGTATCGGCGCCACCCACTCCATCGTGTTCGGTGGCTTCTCGGCCCAGGCCCTGCGCGACCGCATCAACGATGCCGGCGCGGTGGCCCTGATTACCTCCGACGGCCAGTTCCGCGGTGGCAAGGCACTGCCCCTGAAGCCGATTGCCGACGAAGCACTCGGCATGGGCGGCTGCGAATCGATCAAGAACGTGTTCGTGGTCAAACGCACCGGTGCCGACTGCGCCATGGTGGCGGGGCGCGACACCTGGTATCACGACGCCGTGGCGGGTCAGTCCGACGTTTGCGAGCCGGAGTGGGTCGATGCCGAACACCCGCTGTTCCTGCTCTACACCTCGGGTTCGACCGGCAAGCCGAAGGGCGTCCAGCATTCGACGGGCGGCTACCTGCTGCATGCCATCCTGACCATGAAGTACACCTTCGACATCAAGCCGGACGATGTCTTCTGGTGTACCGCCGACATCGGCTGGGTGACCGGTCACACCTATATTACCTATGGCCCGCTGGCCTGCGGCACGACCGAGATCGTGTTCGAAGGCGTGCCGACCTATCCGGATGCCGGCCGTTTCTGGAAGATGATCCAGGACCACAAGGTTTCCGTGTTCTACACTGCGCCGACCGCGATCCGCTCGCTGATCAAGGCCGCCGACAACAACGAAGCCGTTCATCCCAAGAAGTACGACCTCTCGAGCCTGCGCATCCTCGGTTCGGTCGGTGAGCCGATCAACCCGGCTGCGTGGGAGTGGTACTACGAGAACGTCGGCGGCGGCCGCTGCCCGATCGTCGATACCTTCTGGCAGACCGAAACCGGTGGCCACATGATCACCCCGCTGCCGGGCGCCACGCCGCTGGTGCCGGGTTCCTGCACGCTGCCCTTCCCGGGCATCCAGGCCGCCGTGGTCGATGAAACCGGTACCGAAGTTCCTTGGGGGCAGGGCGGCATCCTGGTCGTCAAGCGTCCGTGGCCGGCAATGATCCGCACCATCTGGGGCGACCCCGAGCGTTTCGTCAAGTCCTACTACCCGGCCGATTTCCAGGGCAAGCTCTATCTGGCCGGCGACGGCGCGATCCGCGACAAGGACACCGGCTACTTCACCATCACCGGCCGTATCGACGACGTGCTGAACGTCTCCGGTCACCGCATGGGCACGATGGAAATCGAATCCGCGCTGGTGGCCCACGAGAAGGTTGCCGAAGCAGCCGTAGTGGGTCGTCCCGATGATCTGACGGGTGAGGCCATCGTCGCCTTCGTAGTGCTCAAGGGCGCGCGTCCGAGCGGCGAGGAAGCCAAGGCCGTGATCAAGGAACTGCAGAACTGGGTCGGCCACGAGATCGGGCCGATCGCCAAGCCGAAGGACATCCGCTTCGGTGAGAACCTGCCCAAGACGCGTTCGGGCAAGATCATGCGCCGCCTGTTGCGCCAGCTGGCCAAGGGCGAGGAGATCACGCAGGACACCTCGACGCTCGAGAATCCAGCCATTCTGGATCAGCTCAAGGGTTGAGTTTTCGGTGCCGGCGGCAGCGCTGCCGGCACCTGCACGGAATAACGGAGATGATCCGGCCACGTAGCCGGGTCCGGGTGAGGAGAGGAAGGCGCGCGCAAGACGTGCCTCCGAATTGTCGTGTGTCGCTGAAGCCGCCATCAAGAGCGGCAGCGCCGCGCCGCTATAATCAGGGCAACGCCGTCATCATTGGGGTGCATGATGCGCAAGGGTCTTGCCGGGCAACGTCTGGTCGCCGTGTTTCTCGCCGGCATGTTGCTGTTCAACTTTCCATTGTTGTCCTTGTTCGACCGGCCCGTCAGGGTGTTCGGTCTGCCTTTGCTGCATGTTGCGCTCTTCGCCATCTGGGCCGGACTGATCGCGCTCATGGCGTGGATTGCCGAGCGGGGCTCAAGATGATCCGAGCCGCGTGATGCTCTCGGGCAGCACCATCGTCGGTGCGTCGATCGCCTACCTGCTGGTGCTGTTTGCCGTCGCCTATGTCGGCGATCGCCGTGCCGATCAGGGGCGCTCCATCATCGATAATCCGTGGGTGTATTCGCTGTCGCTCGGCGTGTATTGCACGGCATGGACCTACTTTGGCAGTGTCGGACGAGCCGCATCGGGCGGCATCTGGTTCCTGCCTATCTATCTCGGTCCCACCCTCGGTCTGGCGCTGTCATGGCTGGTGGTGCTGAAGATGATCCGCATCGCCAAGACGCACCGCATTACATCGATTGCCGACTTCGTCGCGTCGCGCTACGGCAAGAGCCACGTGCTGGGCGGATTGGTCACCGTGATTGCCGTGGTCGGGACGGTGCCGTACATCGCTTTGCAGTTGAAGGCCATTTCGGGCGGTTATGCCCTGCTCACCGGCGATCACGACAGCGATTTCAGTCCCCTGCATCTGGGGGGCTGGCTGCAGGACAGTACGCTGTATCTCGCACTGACGCTGGCCGCTTTCACGGTGCTTTTCGGCACCCGTCATCTCGATACGACCGAACGTCACGAAGGCATGGTGGCGGCGATCGCTTTCGAATCAGTGGTGAAGCTGCTGGCCTTTCTCGCGGTCGGCGTGTATGTCACCTATTTCCTCTACGACGGTATCGGCGATATCTATGCGCGTGCCGCGGCGAATCCCGATCTGCTGTCGCTGCTCAGTTTCGACGGTGCGGGCAAGACAGGGTATGGAGGCTGGTTCTCGTTGATGCTGCTGGCGATGCTGTCGATCATCTTTCTCCCGCGCCAGTTCCAGATCATGGTCGTCGAGAACGTCAATGAGCAGCATCTGCGGCGGGCGAGCTGGGTGTTTCCCGCCTATCTGCTCGCAATCAATATCTTCGTCATTCCAATGGCGCTGGGCGGGTTGTTGCTGTTCGGTCGCGGCACGGTGGATCCCGACACTTTCGTACTCACCTTGCCCATGGTGCACGGGCAGGTCGAGCTGGCCCTGCTGGTGTTCGTCGGTGGCCTGTCGGCTGCAACCGGCATGGTCATCGTGGAGACCATTGCGCTGTCCACGATGGTGTGCAACGACCTAGTGATGCCCCTGTTGCTGCGCGGATCCGATTTCGCACGCGACGGGCGCCGCGATCTGACCGGCACGCTGCTGATGATACGGCGCGGCGCCATCGTCGTCGTGATGTTGCTGGGCTACCTGTATTTTCGCCTCGCCGGGGAAGCCTATGCGCTGGTGAGTATCGGCCTGATCAGTTTTGCCGCAGTCGCGCAGTTTGCACCGGCCATGCTGGGGGGCATGTACTGGCGTGGCGGCACGCGCGATGGCGCGCTGGCGGGCTTGCTCGCGGGGTTTTCGGTATGGGCGTACACGTTGCTATTGCCGTCGTTTGCCAAGTCGGGCTGGCTCGACATGGCGATTCTGACTGCAGGGCCATTCGGTATCGAATTTTTGCGTCCTGAGCACCTGTTTGGGCTGGGCGGCCTCGACAGCCTCAGTCATGCGCTGTTCTGGAGCCTGTTGGCGAACGTCTGCGGCTATGTCGGGGTGTCGCTACTGCGTTCGCCCACCGGCGCCGAGGCAAGCCAGGCGACGCTGTTCGTCGACGTCTTTCGGCGCGGGCCGGGTACGCCGGCAAGCTTCTGGCGTAGCGGAGCAGAGGTGCGTGAGTTGGTGCCGCTGGTATCGCGCTTCCTCGGGAAGCGTCGGACCGAAGAGGCCTTTGCGCGCTACGCTCGTTCGCATGATCTGTCCAGTCTCGATCAGTTGAAGGCCGACCCCGAGCTGGTCAATTTCGCCGAAAGCCTGCTCGCCGGCGCCATTGGCAGTGCGTCCGCCCGCGTCATGGTGTCGACCGTGGTGCAAGAAGAGCCGCTCGGCCTCGACGAGGTCATGAACATCCTCGACGAGGCGTCACAGGTGCGCGCCTATTCGCATCAGCTCGAGGAGAAATCGCGCGCGCTGGAGGTGGCCACTAGCGAATTGAGGGCGGCCAACGAGCAGCTCAAGGAGTTCGACCGCCTCAAGGACGATTTCATGTCTTCGGTCACGCATGAATTGCGTACGCCGCTGACCTCGATCAGGGCGCTTTCCGAGATGATGCTGGATGATCCGCGCACCGATCTGGCGAACCGCAAGCGCTTTCTCGGCATTATCGTGTCGGAAACCGAACGCCTGACGCGGCTCGTCAATCAAGTGCTGGACCTCGCCAAGATCGAATCCGGCCACGCCGAATGGCACAATTCGGATGTCGATATGCGGGAGCTGGTCGAACATGCAATATCGACCACTTCGCAACTGTTTCGTGATCGTGGTGCCGAAATCGTCACCGACCTGGCAGACGCGGTGCCCGTACTCAGGGCCGATCATGATCGCCTGCTGCAGGTCATGATCAACCTGCTGTCCAATGCGGCCAAGTTCGTGCCGGAGGGGCGCGGACGGGTCGAGGTGAAGCTCAGTGTCGGTGACGAGGGCATCAGGGTGGATGTGGCGGACAATGGCGAGGGCATCTCGCCAGAACTGGAGCCGGTGGTGTTCGAGAAGTTCAGACAGGGCGGCGGTGCCAAAGCGCGACCGCAAGGCACTGGGCTGGGTTTGCCGATCAGTCGGCAGATCGTCGAGCACTTCGGTGGTCGTTTGTGGGTGAAATCGAAACCGGGAGAGGGTGCGGT
This sequence comes from Azoarcus sp. L1K30, assembly GCF_018122735.1. Lineage (GTDB taxonomy): Bacteria > Pseudomonadota > Gammaproteobacteria > Burkholderiales > Rhodocyclaceae > Parazoarcus. The sequence continues at coordinate 465,458 of NZ_JAGRRD010000001.1, forward strand.
ATTTTCGTTTGTGCTGCCAATGCAGCCGGTCTGAACGACGGATGACATAAAATAGAACAGGCAAGAGGGGAGGGAATGCATGTCCAGGAAAATATTGATTGCAGACGATGAGCCCAATATCGTCATCTCGCTCGAGTTTCTGATGAAGCGGGAGGGGTTTGAGGTCATCATCGCAACGGATGGCGAGGAGGCGGTGCACCGGATTCGCAGCGATCGGCCCGATCTCGTGCTGCTCGATGTCATGATGCCCAAGAAGAGCGGTTTCGAAGTCTGCCAGGAGGTCAAGGCCGATCCGGCCCTGCAGGATATCCGCATCCTGATGCTGACCGCGAAGGGGCGCGATACGGAGGTCAGCAAGGGGCTGGCGCTGGGCGCCGACGCCTACATGACAAAGCCGTTTTCGACCAAGGAGTTGGTGGAGCGCGTACGCAGCATGCTGGAGCGCTGATCCATGTCGGCCCGCATGCGCTTCGTCCTCGCGGTCATCGTGCTCGGCCTGCTCATGACAGGCCCCTTCGTGCTGACCGCCATCCTGGTGTGGGTGGAAGCGAAGGGGGCGCAACGTGAGCTGCTGATCCAGGTGATCGAGCCGCTCCTGCCGCTTGGCGCCTTGCTGACCATCATGGGTTTCGCGGTGGGTGTCAGCGTATTGCGCAACCTGTTTCGTCAATATGTTCAGGGTCTGCTGCGCATGGCGGAGAACCTTCGCCTGATGCTGGGCGCCAACGCAGGGTTCCGCGTGGAACCCGACGGGCCGCCCGAGGTGCAGGCGCTCGCGCTTGCCGTCAATGAACTGGCGCAGCAGCGCGACACGGTGAGCAAGGATGTCGAGGCGCAGATCAGCGCCGCCAAGGCCTCGGTGGAGCAGGAGCGGAATCGTCTTGCCGCACTGATGTCCGAACTCACGCAAAGCGTGGTGGTGTGCAATCTGGATGGTCGCATCCTGCTCTACAACAACCGCGCCAGAATGCAGTTCAAAGCCATGTCCGACGCACCGGGGGTCGCTGGTGGCGGGGAACTGATCGGGCTCGGGCGTTCGATCTATGGGGTATTCGAGCGCAATCTCGTCAGTCATGCGCTGGAGACGATCAATCAGCGCCTGGGGCGGGAAGGGGCGCAGCCGGTGGCCAATTTCGTCACCACGACGCGTGCCGGGCAGCTACTGCGGGTGCAGATGGCGCCGGTGCTGTCGGCCGCAGAGAACGACGAGGCACGTGAGCGCAGCCTCAGCGGTTTCATTCTGATGCTGGACAACATCACGCGCACCTTCGAGAAGGAGTCGCGGCGCGACCAGATGCTGCACACGCTGACCGAGGGCAATCGGGCCGCATTGGCAAACGTCCGCGCCGCAGCCGAAATGCTGGAATACGCTGATCTGCAGGGCGAGTTGCGCGAGCGCTTCCGTGCCGTGATCCGCGACGAGACGCAGGCCATGAGCCGTCGCCTGGATCAGACCGCGAACGAGTTTGCCGATTCGCTCAAGGCGCGCTGGCCGCTGGAGGAAATGCTCGGGGCCGACCTCATTGCGGCACTGCAGCGCCAGATCGAGCAGCGCCTCAGTCTGCGTACCAAGCTCGAGGAGGTCGACGAGGCCCTGTGGGTGAAGGTCGACAGCTTCTCGCTGATGCAGGCCGTCACCTATCTGGCCAGCCGCCTGTCCGACGAGTTCGAGGTGCGCGAAGTGCGCCTGCGCCTCATTGCGGCCGGTCGCCTGGTGCATGTCGATCTCATCTGGTCGGGGCAGGCGATGAGCACGGAGACGGTGATGACCTGGGAACTCGAGCCGATGCAGTTTGCCGGCGAGAGCAGTCCGCTGACCGTGCGCGACGTGGTCGAGCGTCACGATGGCGAGATGTGGCTCGAGCGCGAGAAGGTGCGCCATCGCGCCTTCTTCCGTCTGCTCATTCCGGCCGCGGTGCCGCAAGAGCAGGTGGAGTCCGAAGCCTTCCTGCGCGGCGAGAGCCGTCCGGAATATTACGACTTCGACCTCTTCAAATGGTCGGAGAAGTCCCATGCGCTCGACGATCGGCTGCTGACGGAACTGGCGTACACGGTGTTCGATACCGAGACAACCGGCCTGAACCCGTCGCAGGGCGACGAAATCATTCAGATCGGCGCTACCCGCGTGCTCAATGGCAAGCTCCTGCGCAACGAGTCCTTCGAGCAGCTCATCGACCCGTGCCGTCCCTTGTCGGCGGAGTCGGCAAAGATCCACGGCATTTCGGAAGACATGCTGCGCGGGCAGCCGACCATCGATACGGTGCTGCCGGCCTTTCATGCCTTCTCCGCCGAAACCGTGCTGATCGCTCACAACGCGGCCTTCGACATGCGCTTCCTGCAGCTCAAAGAGACGCTGACGGGTCTGCGCTTCGATCAGCCGGTGCTCGACACGCTGCTGCTGTCGGCGGTGGTGCATCCCAACCAGGAATCGCACCGCCTCGAAGCCATCGCCGAACGCCTCGGGCTCACCATCATCGGCCGCCACACGGCGCTGGGCGACGCCATCGTCACCGCGGAAGTCTTCCTCAAGCTCGTGCCCCTGCTGGCGGAAATGGGCATCCGTACCCTGCGCGAGGCCCGAGAGGCCGCCGAAAAGACCTACTATGCGCGGATCAAGTATTGATGCCGGCTGACCACCACGTCGTCGCCGTCAGGGCCGGGAGGCGTCCTTGAGCGCCTTCTCGCGTCAGCTTCGGCGCTACTACGGCTGGTACACCGGCACCTTCGTGTTCTTCGTGATCGCGCTTGCGATCGGCGAACAGCTCGGCCTGTCGCACTATCTCATCGGCCATGTGTTCCTGTTCGTGACCATCGCGATCTACGCCAGCATCGGGGTCATGAGCCGCACCACCGATGTGTCCGAATACTACGTGGCGGGCAGAAGGGTGCCAGCGGTATTCAATGGCATGGCCACGGCGGCAGACTGGATGAGCGCGGCGTCCTACATCGGTCTGGCCGGTACGCTGTATTTCTCGGGCTTCGAAGGCCTCGCCTTCGTCACCGGCTGGACCGGCGGCTTCGTGCTCGTGGCCTTGCTGCTGGCCCCGTACCTGCGCAAGTTCGGTCAATACACGATTCCGGACTTCCTCGGCGCGCGCTACCAGGGCAACTTTGCCCGGCTGGTGGGGCTGGCGGCGACCGTGCTGGCGAGCTTCGTCTACCTGGTGGCGCAGATCTACGGTGTGGGTCTGGTGACCAGCCGCTTCGTCAGCGTCGAGTTCGAAATCGGGTTGTTCATCGGTCTGGCCGGCATCCTGGTGTGCTCTTTCCTGGGCGGCATGCGCGCGGTCACCTGGACCCAGGTGGCGCAATACGTCATCCTCATCATTGCCTACTTCGTGCCGGTGGTCATCCTGTCGTACAAGCTCACCGGCGTGCCGCTGCCGCAGGTGATGTACGGTCAGGTGCTGACCCAATTGACGGCCCGCGAGGAAGAGTTGATCAAGGATCCGGGCGAGCTCGAAGCGCGCAAGCAGTATCGCTATCGCGCCCAGGACTACGCCTCCAAGATCGCCGATTTGCCGGGTTCGCTCGAAGCGGAGCGGCGGTCGCTGATCGAGCGCCTTAACGTGATGCGGCTGGAGAATGCGTCGGCGCGGGAAATCGCCCATACCGAGCGTGCGCTGCGCGACCTTCCGCATGCCCCGGACGAGGCCCGGACGCAATGGAGCAAGGCCGAGGCCGAAGCGCTGGAGCGTTCGCGCTCGCCCCCCCGGCACGCGCAGGCGCACCCCGGCAACACACCGGAGGCGCGTACCGCCTCGCGCAACAATTTTCTGGCGCTGGTGTTCGTGCTGATGGTCGGCACCGCTGCGCTGCCGCACATCCTGATGCGCTACTACACCACGCCGGGCGTGGTCGAGGCGCGGCGCTCGGTGTTCTGGTCGTTGTTCTTCATCTTCCTGCTCTACGTCACCGCGCCCGCGTACGCGGTGTTCGCGAAATGGGAGGTGTACAACCACGTCATCGGCTCCAGCCTCTCCATCTTGCCCGACTGGGTGGTGTCGTGGGGCAAGGTCGGGCTGGTGCGCATCGAGGACATCAACGGCGACGGCATCCTGCAGCTCTCGGAACTGACGATGAACACCGACGTGATCATGCTCGCCACGCCCGAGATCGCCGGCCTGCCCTATGTGGTGACCGGTCTGGTCGCTGCGGGTGGTCTTGCCGCTGCGCTATCGACCGCCGACGGCCTGCTGCTGACCATCTCCAACGCGCTTTCGCACGATCTGTACTACAAGGTCATCAACCCCAATGCGTCCACCCATCGGCGCTTGGTCATCTCCAAGTCGCAGCTGCTGGTGGTGGCCGTCGTGGCCGCGTGGGTCGCTTCACTGCGCCCCGACAACATCCTGTTCATGGTCGGGCTGGCGTTCTCGATCGGTGCGGCGTCCTTCTTTCCCGCCCTGGTGCTCGGCATCTTCTGGAAGCGCGCGAACCGGGCTGGCGCGGTGGCCGGCATGCTGCTCGGGCTCGGGGTCACCCTGTATTACGTAGTGCGCACCCATCCCTTCTTCGGCGGCTCGATGGCCAACGCCTGGTTCGATATCAACTCGATCTCGGCGGGCGTGTTCGGGGTGCCGCTGGGTTTCATCGTGATCATGGTCGTCAGCCTGCTCACGCCGCCCCCGCCAAAGGAAATCCAGGATCTGGTCGATTACGTGCGCTACCCGCAACTGCCGCCGTCGGAGGCGCCGCCGCACTGAACCGCGGGTGATGACGTGCGGCACCAGATCAGACGCTTCGGTCTGAATCCGACGGGGGCAGGGCGGACGCCGCGATGGCGGGGGGTGGAAAATACGGGTTTTAACTTATTACTTTTGTGATATGTTGGCCGCAGTTTCCCGCGACCCGTGCATGACAGGGCGCCTTGCAACCCGTACTGTGTCCTGATCCATGCCCATCGTGCTTCGCACCTCCAGTGGTCGCCACCTGCTCGCGGTGATCGCGCTACTTTTTGCGACACTGGTGTCACCCGCCCATGCAGCCGATGATGTGCTGTCGACGCTGTTCAGGGGGCATGCTTCGATCATGCTCTTCATCGAGCCCGGCAACGGTGCGATCGTTGATGCGAATGCCGCCGCCGAGCGCTTTTACGGGCGCTCCAGAGACGAGCTCCGGGGTATGCGGATTCAGGACATCAACGCCCTGGATGACGAGGATGTAGCCGCCGAACGCGCCCGTGCGCTTGCCGAACGTCGCAATTATTTCGTGTTTCCGCATCGCGCGGCCGACGGGCGGATCCGCACGGTCGAGGTGTACTCCTCGCCGGTACGCCTTCCGGATGGACGCGATCTGCTGTTGTCGGTAATCCATGACGTATCTGGCAAGGCGCTGGCCGAAGACGAACTGCTGGCCTACAAGGGGCGTCTCGAGGAGCTGGTCGACCAGCGTACGCGCGAACTCGATGCGAGCAATCTGTGGCAGCGGCGCACCCTGTGGGGCGCCGTGGTGCTGCAGGCGCTGGCGATTGCGTTGCTGATGTTCAACATCCACCACCGACTGCGCGCAGAGCGCGCGCTCAAGCGCGAACAGGACGAGCTTCGCGACAGCCAGATCTACAACCGGCTGCTGTTCGACGATTCGCATATCCCGCTGGTGGTCATGGATCCAGCAGACAGGTGCTACATCGATGGCAATACGGCGGCGGCAGAGATATACCGCCTCCATTCGCGCGAGGCGCTGATCGGGCGGCAACCGCTCGACTTCTCGGCGCCGTACCAGGCGGACGGAAGCGACTCGGTGTCTGCGGTCGGACAGCGGATCGACGCGTGTCTCCGCGACGGTATAAGCGTCTTCGAATGGCTGCACCGGCGGCCCGATGGCGCGTTGTGGGTTGGCGAAGTCCGTCTGATGCGTTTCCAGCATCGCGACAAGGTGCTGGTGCAGTTCAGCCTGCGCGACATTACCGAAAGCAAGCGCGCCGAGGAGCGTCTGCGGCTGGCGGCGAACGTGTTTGCCCATGCGCACGAGGGGATCTGCATCACCGACGCAGAAGAGCGCATCGTGGATGTCAATCCGACCTTCATCAATATCAGCGGCTACAGCCGCGAAGAACTGATCGGGCAGACGCCGAGGCTGCTGCGCTCGGGGCGCCATGACCGCGAGTTCTATGCCGCCATGTGGTCGGCCATCGGGCGCCGCGGATACTGGCGCGGCGAGGTCTGGAACCGGCGCAAGAGCGGCGAGGTATATCCCGAACTGCTCACCATCTCCGGGGTTCCGGATTCGGGCGGCAGACTGAGCCACTATGTTGGCGTGTTCACCGACATCGCCGATATCAAGCGTTACGAAGAGCGGCTGGCGCACATCTCTCACTACGACGCCCTGACCGACGTTCCAAACCGGGCACTGCTGGGCGATCGCATGTTGCAGGCCATCGCCCAGATGCGACGCTCGGATCAGCTTATGGCGGTGTGCTTCCTTGACCTGGACGGTTTCAAGGCGGTCAATGATCGCCACGGCCATGCCGTCGGCGACAGTCTGCTGGTCGAAATGGCCGGCCGGCTCAAGGCCGCCATGCGTGGCGGCGACACCGTTGCCCGCCTCGGCGGCGACGAGTTCGCGCTGCTGCTGATCGGCCTCGATCATGTCGACGAATGCAAGCAGGCACTCGAGCGTCTGCTCGCGTCCGTGGCGCTGCCGGTCATTGTTGGCGGCGAATCCGTCGTCATCTCGGCCAGCGTCGGCGTAACGCTTTTCCCGCACGACGACGAGAGTCCCGACATCCTGCTGCGTCATGCCGACCAGGCCATGTACGAGGCAAAGCAGGCGGGGCGGAATCGCTTCCACATCTTCGACGCCGAAAACGATCGCCGCGCCCAGATCCAGCGCGAGCAGCTCAACCGCATCGAAGAGGCGATTGCCGGCGAGGAACTGGTGCTGCATTACCAACCCAAGGTCAACATGCATGCGGGCAGGCTGATCGGCGCCGAGGCGCTGGTGCGCTGGCAGCATCCCGAGCGCGGACTGTTGCCCCCGGCGCAGTTCCTGCCCCTGATCGAGAACCACGACCTGATCGTGCGCCTGGGCGAATGGGTCATCGACGCCGCGCTGACGCAAATGGCGTCATGGCGGGCACAGGACCTCGACCTGGCCGTCAGCGTGAATATTGCGGCCCGTCATCTGCAACAACCCGATTTCGTTCCCCGGCTCAAGGCCACGCTCGCGCGCCATCCCGACATTCCGTCCGGCCGCCTCGAACTCGAGGTACTCGAAACAGCGGCGCTCGAAGACATGGGACGTGCGTCGCAGGTGATCGAAGAATGCCGTGCCTGCGGCGTGCACTTCGCGCTGGACGACTTCGGCACCGGCTATTCGTCCCTGACCTATTTCAAACGGCTGCCGGCATCCGTGCTCAAGATCGACCAGTCTTTCGTGCGCGACATGCTCACCGACCAGGAGGACCACGCCATCGTGGAAGGCGTGATCGGCCTGACCCGTGCATTCCAGCGTACCGTGATTGCAGAAGGTGTCGAGACCGTGGCGCACGGTGTGGAACTCATCCGCATGGGCTGCGAACTGGGCCAGGGCTACGGTATCGCGCGTCCCATGCCGGCCGCTGCGCTCCCGATCTGGGCTCAGACCTGGAAGCCCGACCCGGCTTGGGCCGAGGCGGGTAGGGAAAGGGTGCTTGAGCTGGCTGGATGAGCTCGGCCGCGCGCGAGCACTTGGTCATGCGCGATACACCTTTCCATTGCGCCTCCACGCCGGCGAAGTGAGAGCGCGGCATTTCGACATGTCGACTTTTCTCCGCCATTCAGACGCGGCTACCGTGGGTCACCAGGGCGCGTCTCCACCGGTTTCGCGCTGCGCTCGCAGCGCTTAGGCGATGTGCCGGCAGTGAGCAAATGTGGCGTGTTGATTGGCACTGAAGCTGGCACGACGAAGCTCCCTCCCCTTCAAGGGGGCGGCGCAGGGAATTCGGCGAGCGGGAAACAGGACGCAAGATCGACTTGCAAAGCGAAGAGGCCCGGTTCATCCCCGAGCGAGCTGGGAGCACGTCATTCGGCTCGATCTTCGTTGTTAGTGTCACGCATTCTGGATGGCGCTGGGCTCACGGAGTGAGCCTGCACCCTCGGATGTGTCCGAGATTCTCCGCCCAGCATGTAATTTCTTCGGCGACCTGAACGCGCAACCCCTCCGGCCCCAGCACCTCGCAATGCCGCCCACGCTTCAACACATCCATCATCAGCTCCCGATGATCGTCATACGACACCTCCAGCGTGTCGAGCAGTGTGCTGCGTGATACGAGCCGGCGCTCCGAGAACAGCCTGCGAATGGTCACGATGCGATCTGTCTGGCTCACGGGGCGGCTCCGCGTTCGATGTTTCGATCATAACCAATATGTATGTGGCTACCAATGATGAATATCGCGCGCGGTATGCGTGGATTGGCGCCAGCGTAGCCGGATGCAATCCATAAAATTAACTATTGGCAAACGTATTGACCATTAACAAATCATCAACTAGGATGTGTTCATCCACCCATCAGGAGAAGCAATCCATGAACACCAAGGTATTTGCATCGCAGGCCGATCTCGAAGTGAAGAAGGTGAGTTTCGACAAGCTGTCGGAAAACGCTTACGCCTACACGGCCGAGGGCGACCCCAACACCGGGATCATCATTGGCGACGATTCGGTGATGATCATCGACGCCACAGCCACGCCCGTGATGGCGCAGGAGGTGATTGCCAAGGTGCGCGAGATCACCGACAAGCCGATCAAGTACGTGGTGCTGACCCACTATCACGCAGTGCGCGTGCTCGGTGCGTCGGGCTACAAGGACGCCGGGCTGGAGCAGATCATTGCCAGTCAGGACACCTACGACCTGATCGTCGAGCGTGGCCAGCAGGACATGGATTCGGAGATCGGACGCTTCCCGCGCCTGTTCAATGCGGTCGAGAGCGTGCCGGGGCTGACCTGGCCGACGATGACCTTCCAGGGCGAGATGACGCTGTGGATGGGCAAGCTCGAGGTCAAGATCAAACAGGTGGGGCGCGGGCACACCAAGGGCGACACCATCGTCTATCTGCCGTCGCAGAAGATCTGCTTCTCGGGCGACCTGGTCGAGGCCGACGCCGCCTGTTATACGGGTGATGCCTACCTGAGCGACTGGCCGCAGACGCTGGACAATCTGGCAGCGATGAATTTCGAGAAGCTGGTGCCCGGTCGCGGCCCCGCGCTGCTCGACCCCAAGCGCGTGCAGGAAGGCCTGGCCTATACCCGCGACTTCGTCTCCACGCTGTATCGCAGCGCACAGGAGGCGGTGGCGCAGGGGCTGGACCTGAAGGCGACGATGGCGCACGCGCGCAAGAACATGGATCCGAAGTTCGGTCAGGTGTTCATCTACGAACACTGCCTGCCCTTCGACGTGACGCGTGCGCACGACGAAGCCAGCGGCATCCGCGATCCGCGCATCTGGACGGCCGAGCGCGACCAGCAGATGTGGCATGCGCTGCAGGCGTGAGGATGGGCTTGCTGCAGGGGCGTCCGGGGGATGGGTTTCAAGTGTTGCCAACGAAACCGATCCCCCTCCCAACCTCCCCCTTGAAGGGGGAGGAGTTCCGTTCTTTTCCTTTCCTTGAACATACAAGGGGAAGGGACTTGCTAACGAGGTTCGGATGGCCTCTGTTTGGCTCCCTCCCCTTCAAGGGGAGGGTTGGGGTGGGGATGGGTTTGCAGCGGTCGGAGTAACCCATCCCTCTCCTAACCTCCCCCTTGAAGGGGGAGGGACAAGGTGCCGACACTGAGTTCAGGTCAACAATTGCCGGGTTGGTAGGTGACATCAGAGTAAGACATCGGTACCTGACAGCAGAGTAAGGCAACTCCCGGAAAACTCCCCCACAGATGGGCTGTACCGGGACCAACGATGAAATTGGAGGAGACAAGGTGCTGAGCACATTTAACTACCCGAAGTTCGAATACCGTCGCCCGCCCGAGATCGACTCGGGCACCGATGGTCACTATCCGGTCATCGTTGTGGGCGCGGGCCCGGTGGGGCTGTCGGCGGCAATCGATCTGGCGATGCAGGGGCAGTCGGTGCTGTTGCTCGACAACGACGACACGGTGTCGATCGGATCGCGCGGCGTGTGCTACGCCAAGCGCGCGCTCGAGGTGCTCGATCGCCTTGGCTGCGGCGAGGAGATGGTGCAGAAGGGCGTGTCGTGGAATGTCGGCCGCACCTTCTTCCGCGAAGAAGAGGTCTTCAGCTTTAACCTGTGTCCGGAGCCCGATCATCACCGCCCGGGCATGATCAACCTGCAGCAGTATTACCTTGAAGACTACCTGGTCAAGCGCGCGAAGCAGCTGCCGAACCTGGAAATGCGCTTCAAGAATACGGTGATTGCGGTCACCCCCGACCGCGAGAAGGCCACGCTGCGCGTGGAGACGCCCGACGGCGCCTACACCGTGACCACCGATTGGCTGGTGGTGGCGGACGGTGCCCGCAGCCCGATCCGCACGATGATGGGGCTGGATATCGAAGGCAAGATCTTCATGGACCGCTTCCTCATCGCCGACGTGGTGATGAAGGCCGAGTACCCGACGGAGCGCTGGTTCTGGTTCGATCCGCCTTTCCATCCCAACCAGTCGGTCCTGTTGCACCGGCAGGCGGACAACGTGTGGCGCATCGACTTCCAGCTCGGCTGGCAGGCCGATCCGGAAGAAGAGAAGAAGCCCGAAAACGTGATCCCGCGCATCAAGGCCATGCTGGGCGACGATCGCGAGTTCGATCTTGAATGGGTCAGCGTGTATACCTTCCAGTGCCGGCGCATGAACCGCTTCAATCACGGGCGCGTGCTGTTCGTGGGCGATGCCGCGCACCAGGTGTCTCCGTTCGGGGCGCGTGGCGCCAACTCGGGTATCCAGGACACCGACAACCTGATGTGGAAGCTCAAGCTGGTGATGGATGGCAAGGCGCCGGCCTCGCTGCTCGATACCTACAGCGAGGAGCGCGTGTTTGCGGCCGACGAGAATCTGATGAACTCGACGCGTTCGACCGATTTCATCACGCCCAAGAGCGCGGTGAGCAAGACCTTCCGCAACGCGGTGCTGGGGCTGGCCGAGCATTACCCGTTTGCGCGCGCACTGGTGAATTCGGGGCGCCTGTCGGTGCCGAGCTTCTTCTCCGAATCCAGTCTGAATACCGCCGATGCCGACACGTTTGCCGGCGTCATGGTGCCAGGGGCGCCGATGGACGACGCGCCGGTCGAGTCTTCGGACGGCCACAAATGGCTGCTCGGCGCACTCGGCAATCGCTTCCAGTTGCTCTACTACGTGCCCGATGCGTCGGCGCTGGATGCGGCCACGGCCCGCGCACTGGCCGGGCTGGCCGATGCGCCGATTCCGGTCGAGTCGCTGGTGGTGGCCGAGCGTGGTACCGCACCGGCCGGGCTGGTGACCCTGATCGACAGCAAGGGCCGCATCCGGGAACGCTACGATCTCACGCCCGGCGCCTGCTACCTGGCACGCCCGGACCAGCATGTCGCCGCGCGCTGGCGCGGGCTCGACGTGGCCAGCGTGCGTGCGGCAGTTGCGCGCGCCACTTGCAACGCTTAAGGAGACAACCATGGCCCTCATCACCGACGCCAACCTGCAAGAGCCCGGCAAGCGCTATTTTCGTGCGTTCTCGCCCGGCGACGATTTCTACGAAGCGCTGATCGACACCCATCGCGACCTTACCGACGAGCAAAGCGCCATGGTCAATGCGCGCTTGATCCTGCTGTTGTCGAATCACATCGGCGACATCTCGGTGCTGCGCGAGGCGATGAAGATTGCCCGTGAAGGCGTTTGATTGCTGACCCTGCAATGAAACGCGTGAAATCAGTGTCTGCACCGGGTTCCTCCCCCTTCAAGGGGGAGGCTAGGAGGGGGATGGGTTACTGCGGCGTCGGTTGAACCCATCCCCACCCCAGCCCGGTAGCCAGCGCCAGGAGGCGCTGTCGTTCAGGCGGCAGCGAGCGATGCTCGCCGAAACCCCGCCTTCACCCCCTTGAAGGGGAGGGAGCTGTGGGGCCGCACTCCACTCGGCATCACCAAATTGATTGCCGGGTCAATGAGAAAACAGAGGAGAGAGCAAACATGATCAAGAAGATTCACCACGTTGCCTACCGCTGCAAGGACGCACTGGAGACGGCGCGCTGGTACGAGCAGCACCTGGGCATGAAACTGGTGTTGTCGATCGCCGAGGATGCGGTGCCGTCGACCGGCGAAGCCGATCCCTACATGCATATCTTCATGGATGCCGGCATGGGCAACGTGCTGGCGTTCTTCGAGTTGCCGACGCGGGCGCCGATGGGGCGCGACACCAACACCCCGGCATGGACCCAGCACCTGGCCCTCGAAGTCGAGTCGATGGAAGTACTGATGGCGGCCAAGGCGCGGCTGGAAGCGGCCGGCATCGAGGTGGTCGGTCCGACCGACCACGCGCTGTTCCAGTCGATCTATTTCTTCGACCCCAATGGTCACCGCCTGGAACTGGCCTGCAACACCGGGAGTCCGAAGATGCTCGAGGCGCTGGACAAGGTGAAATGGGACATGCTCGAGGAATGGGCGAAGACCAAGAAGGCCCCCAAGCATGCGGCGTGGATGCATGACGGCAGCTACAAGGAGATGTTCAATTGAAACTCGCGACCCTCAAACAAGGCGGGCGTGACGGCACGCTGGTCGTCGTCAGCCGCGATCTCACGCGCTGCCGCGCCGTGCCGGCGATCGCGCGCACCCTGCAGGCGGCGCTGGACGAGTGGGAGGCTTGCGAGCCGCAGTTGCGCCAGGTGTATGAGGCGCTCAACAGCGGCGCGCTCGAATCGCAGCCTTTCGACCCCGCTGCATGCCATTCACCGTTGCCGCGCGCCTACCAGTGGGCCGACGGTTCGGCCTATATCAATCACGTCGAGCTGGTGCGCAAGGCGCGCAACTCGGAGGTGCCGGCGTCCTTCTACACCGATCCGCTGATGTATCAGGGTGGGTCCGACACCTTCATCGGCCCGCGCGACAAGGTGGTTGCCGACGAACGCTGGGGCATCGATTTCGAGGCCGAGGTGACGGTGGTCACCGGTGACGTGCCGATGGGCGCCACGCCTGACGTCGCGGCCCGGGCGGTGCGCCTGGTGATGCTGGTCAACGACGTGTCGCTGCGCAACCTGATCCCGGCCGAGCTGGCCAAGGGCTTCGGCTTTTTCCAGAGCAAGCCGTCGAGCGCATTCAGTCCGGTGGCGGTTACACCCGACGAACTCGGCGAGGCGTGGCGCGATGCCAAGGTGCATCTGCCGCTGATCGTCGATCTCAACGGCAAGCGCTTCGGCCATCCGAACGCGGGCGAGGACATGACCTTCAACTTCGGCCAGTTGATCGCGCATGCGGCGAAGACGCGCGCGCTTGGCGCCGGCGCGATCATCGGCTCGGGCACGGTGTCGAACAAGCAGGGCAACCTGTGGGGGTCGTCGGTCGACAATGGTGGCGTGGGCTATTGCTGCCTGGCCGAGGTGCGTACTTACGAGACCATCGAGCAGGGCAAACCCGTAACGCCTTTCATGCACGCCGGTGATAAGGTCCGTATCGAGATGGTCGACGCCGAGGGGCGCAGCATTTTCGGCGCCATCGAGAACGTGGTCGCGCCCTTCGCTGGCTGAACATCCGGCAACGCCGCCTCGCGAGGGGCGGTATACACAGAATAAGATGGAGGAGACATTGATGGATAACAGGCATTTTCTGAAGGCCGTAATCGGCGCTGCGCTGGCAATGGGAACCGCGCTTGCCAGTGCGGAGGAAATCACCCTCAAGGTGGCGCATTTCTGGCCATCGTCGGCATTGTCGCAGCAGAAGGTGCTGGAGCCGTGGTGCGACAAGATCGCCAAGGAATCGTCCAACCGGCTCAAATGCCAGATCTATCCTTCGATGCAGCTTGGCGGGACGCCGCCGCAACTGATCCAGCAGGCGGCCGACGGCGTGGCCGACATCGTGTGGACTTTGCCGGGCTACACCGCCGGCCGTTTCCCGTCGGTCGAAGTGTTCGAGCTGCCCTTCATGTCGCGCACGGCCGAAGCGACCAGCCGCGCGCTGTGGGACTACGTGGAGCAGTACGGTCAGAAGGACTTCGCGCGCGTCAAGCCGCTGGCTTTTCACGTCCATGACAACGGCTACGTGCACGGCAACAAGCCGATCAAGACCATGGCCGACTTCAATGGCATGAAGATGCGGGCGCCCACGCGGCTGACCAACAAGATGCTGGCTGCATTCGGTGCGGCGCCGGTGGCGATGCCGCTGCCGGCGGTGACAGAGGCCATGTCCAAGGGCGTGATCGACGGCTATGTGCTGCCGTGGGAAGTGATCCCGACGATGAAGCTGCAGGAACTCACCAAATACCACTCCGAGACCGATCCGTCCGAGCCGGCGCTGTATACGGCAGTGTTCGTGATTGCAATGAACAAGGCCAAGTACGACAGCCTGCCGGCCGATCTGAAGAAAGTCATCGACAATAATTCCGGCGCCGACTTCTCTGCGCAGATTGGTCGGGTGTGGGACGAGTCGGCGCCGCTTGCGCGGCAGAAGGCGGTCGACAACGGCAATACCTTCAACACCATTCCGGCTTCCGAGCTGGTGTCGTGGCGCAAGGAGGGCGACAAGCTTGCGGCGGAGTGGGTCAAGGAGATGAGCGACAAGGGCTATCCGGGGCAGGCCATGCTCGATAGCGCGAAGAGCCTGATCGACAAGTACAAGCGCTGACACGACACCGAAGAAGCCATTCGCGCCGAATTTGCGCTGGTTTGTCCGCCCGGGATCCGGTCTTGAAAGGACCGGATCCCGTTGCGTATGCTGGACCTGCCCGTGAACCGAGCCATTGCAGGGGGAAAGATGAAGCTCTATACCTATTTCCGAAGTTCCGCCGCGTACCGCGTCAGGATCGCACTCAACCTGAAGGGCCTGGACTATGACGCCGTGCCCGTACACCTGACCCGCACGGGCGGCGAGCATCTGCAGGAAGGCTATCTCGGTGTCAATCCTGCCGCGCTGGTGCCGGCACTGGCCGAGAATGGCAGGGTCCTGACGCAGTCGATGGCCATTATCGAGTATCTGGACGAGACCCATCCAGAACCCGCGCTGCTGCCGGGAACGGCAGTGGATCGCGCGCGCATCCGCGCCATTGCGCAGGCCATTGCCTGCGACATTCACCCGATCAACAACCTGCGCGTCTTGCAGTACCTTGCGCGTGAGCTTGGGGCGAGCGAAGAGCAGAAGAACACTTGGTATCGGCACTGGGTGGAGCTGGGTCTCACCGCAGTGGAAGCCATGCTCGCGGGCGACGCGCGCACCGGCGCCTTCTGCCATGGCGATACGCCCACCCTTGCCGATTGTTGCCTGGTGCCTCAGGTGTTCAATGCGCGGCGCTTCAAGTGCCGGATGGACGCGTTTCCCGTACTCAGCCGGATCGCTGAACGGTGCGAGGATATCGAGGCCTTTCGCCTCGCCGCACCTGGAAATCAGCCCGACGCCGAGTAGGCAGCGCGGGGCGCTGAGCCCCGCTCAGTGTGCGCCGGAGGTGTTGCCCAGCCTGCCCGAGATCTCGCGCGCGCAGGCCAGCACCCGGGTCGCGGTGGGGCCGTTCCAGTCCGCGTCGAATGCGCCAGCCGGGCCCATCGCGGTAATGGCCAGCGACAGCGCGCCGCTGTTGTCGAACACCGGCGCCGAAAAGGCATTGATGCCCGGAATCGGGTGGCCAAGCGCACGTGCCAGGCCATGTTTTCGCACTTCAGCCAGCAGTTCGTCGACGTGGCGCTGGGACATCTTCAGGGCGGGCTGCTCGCCGCCGGCCAGCTGGGTGAGCTCTTCTTCCATCAAGGGCCGGGTGATGCGCGTGGGCAGGAAGGCCGCAAATACGCGGCCGGTGGCCGTGAGCATGAGCGGCGTCATCACCGTGCCCGGGCGCATGTTGATGTGGATGGGGCGGTGGCATTCCTCGATGCGGATGATGGTCGGGCCGCGATTGCCCCATACGGCGATGGCCACGTTGAGCTGGATGTCGTCGGCGAGCGCGGCGATTTCCGGCATGGCCGCCTTGATCGGATCGAGCGCATGCAGGGCCGTCAACCCCATCTGCAGCGAAAACGGGCCCAGGCCGTAGCGGCCGGTGATGGCGTCCTGTTCGATCAGGCCAAGCTTGCCGAAGCTCACCAGGTAGGGGTGCGCCTTCGCCGGCGGCATTCCGGCCTCGCGTGCCAGGTCTTTCAGCATCATCGGCGTGCCATTGCGCACCAGCGCCTGCAACAGGGTGCCGCCGACCTCGATCGACTGGATGCCGCGACGGTCGCCACGCTCCGCGATGCGTCCTTCGGCAGCGCCGTTGTCCGTATCGGTGGCGCCATGGCCACGCTTGTCGTTTGTCAGCATTTCATGTCTCGCATGGTGCAGATGTTAGCATTTTCGGTGCTGTTGATCGTTCTTTGTGCGGAATTGGTCGCGTTGCGGCGAGCCGCCGCGCACGGCATGAACGAACCCGCGTTTCGATTGCCCTATCGCCGTGAGCGACAGGTTTCGGCATTTTCATTTCGGGAGCGGGAACGTGGTGAATGCAAGCACAGCGATTGGTGGCCGTGGACGGGATCGGTTGCGCCGCGGCGCAGTGATGACTCTGTTGGCCTTGTGTGCCGCGTGGCCGGTCGCGGGCTTTTCCGCTGCGCTCGAGACGGGGGTCAGGGCGACGGTCGTCGCAAGGGGGCTGGAGACGCCGTGGGCGCTGGCATTCTTGCCCGACGGCCGCATGCTGGTGAGCGAACGACCCGGGCGCATGCGCATTGTGAGTACCGACGGCTCGGTGTCGGCGCCGCTTGCCGGTGTGCCCGACGTGCACGCCAGCGGGCAGGGCGGGTTGCTCGACGTCGTGCTCAGTCCCGACTTCGTTCGCGATCGCACGATTTTCTTCTCCTTCGCACAGCCGACGCCGAACGGCGCGCGCACTGCGGTGGCGCGCGCCGTGCTGGCGGTCGATGCGCTTCGTCTCGATGAGGTGAAGGTCATCTTTGCTCAGCGCGAGGCCCCCTCAGGGGGGCATCACTGGGGGTCGCGCCTGGTTTTCGGTCGTGACGGCAACCTTTTTGTCACGCTTGGCGACCGTTTCAGTTTTCGCGACCGCGCACAGGATCTGGGCAGCCACTTGGGAAAGATCGTGCGGATCCGCCCCGATGGCTCGATTCCGCCGGACAATCCCTTCGTCGGCAGGCCGGGCGCGCTGGCGGAAATCTGGTCGTACGGGCACCGCAACGTGCAGGGGGCTGCGTTGCATCCCGTGACCGGGCGCTTGTGGGCGCATGAACACGGGCCGCAGGGTGGTGACGAAGTCAATGAAATCCTGCCCGGACGCAATTATGGCTGGCCGGTGATCACGCACGGCCGCGAATACGTGTTTGGTACCCGCATCGGTGAAGGTACGGAACGCGCCGATGTCGAGCCCTCCCGCCTGCAGTGGACGCCTTCCATTGCGCCTTCGGGCATGAGTTTCTACACCGGGAAGGTGTATCCCGGCTGGCAGAACGGACTGTTCGTGGGCTCGCTCAAGTTCAGGATGCTGGTGCGCCTGAGTGAAACGGATGGAGCGGTGAAGGAGGTGTCGAGACTGCTGCAGGACGAGGGCAAGCGCATTCGCGACGTTCGCCAGGGGCCGGACGGAAAGCTGTGGCTGCTCGAAGAGACCGATGGCAGCGTGCTACGCCTGGACCCGATGTGAACGGACGATGCTAGACTCATCGCTGTCTCCCTCCGGTATCCGACACACATGCGTCTGTTCGAACGACTTAGGCAACTGTTCAAGGCCCCCCCTGTTCCCGAACGGCCCCATCTCGGCGTGCGCGAACGTTCGGTTCAATGTGTCGGTCCGCACGGCCTGCATCGTATGGCCTATACCGAATGGGGCGACAGCGACAACCCGCGGGTGCTGATCTGTGCGCACGGTCTGACCCGCAACGGCCGCGATTTCGACGATCTGGCGCGGGCGATGGCGGATGAATATCGTGTGATCTGCCCCGACGTGGTGGGCCGCGGCAGAAGCGACTGGCTTGGCGTGAAAGGCGATTACGGCTTTCCGCTCTACGTGTCGGACATGATCACGTTGATTGCGCGGCTCAATGTCAAGACCGTGCATTGGGTGGGGACGTCGATGGGCGGCATCATCGGCATGCTCATCGCGAGCATGCCGCATTCGCCGATCACCCGTCTGGTGCTCAACGACGTGGGGCCTGTGATCACTGCGGTATCGCTGCGCCGGATCGGCCCGTATGTCGGCACTGCGCCGGTGTTTCCGTCGATGGAGGCCGCGGAGGCCTACATCAGGGAGGTGAGCGCGCCTTTCGGTCCGCTCACCAACGCGCAGTGGCGTCACCTGACGCAGTATTCGGTGCGTCCGGTCGAGGGTGGTTTCGCCATGATGTACGACCCCGGCATCGGCGACGCATTCAGGCAGATTCCGATCGTGATGGATGTCGAGATGTGGGACACCTACGATCGCGTGCGCTGTCCGACCCTGGCGCTGCGTGGGGCTGAGTCGGATCTACTCGAGCGCGATGTTCACGTCGCCATGTCGAGTCGCGGCCCTGCAGCGCGGATCGTGGAATTCGACGGCATAGGGCATGCGCCGATGTTGATGGACCCCGGGCAGATCCGCGTCGTGCGGGACTTCCTGCTCGAAGGCGGGCGCGCGGCATCCTGAGCGTGCGGAGGCCGCCCGGCGGCGCCTGATACCGGCGCGCCGGGGCGGGAGGCACCCGCCCGGGCTGCTGGTCCGGATCAGATGCGGAAGCGGTTGGCGCTCTCTTGCATGCGTGTGGCGAGATTGGCAAGCGACTCGGCCGAGGACGAAGTCTGCGTCGTCGTCGCACTGGTTTCCTCGGCGTAGGTCGCGATCTCCTCGACGCGCTTGGCAACCTCGGCCGACGCGCTGGATTGTTCGCGCAGCGCAACGTCGACCTCGCCGACCAGCTCGGCTACGCGTCGTGCCATGGATTGAAGATTGGCGATGGTCTGCCCGGCTTTCTGCGCGTGCTCGACGCTGTTCTTGACGGCCCCGACCCCTTCGTCGATGCCGTTGACGACTTCGCGCGTGGAATCCTGGATCGATGACACCATCGTGGTGATCTCGCGTGTCGATTGAGCGGTGCGCTCGGAGAGCTTGCGTACCTCGTCGGCCACCACGGCGAAGCCGCGACCGTGTTCGCCGGCCCGCGCCGCTTCGATCGCCGCATTGAGCGCCAGCAGATTGGTCTGTTCGGCGATGTCCTTGATGACCTGGACGATGTTCGAAATCTGCTGCGACTCGATCGCGAGGCCGCCGATGCGCTCCGATGCGCTCGCGACCACGTTCGATACACGGTTGATCTCCTCGATCAACTGGTCAACGGTGGCGCGTCCTTCACGCGCCTGGGCGTCGGAATCCCGCGCCAGTTTGCTGGCATCACCTGTCGTGTCCGAGACGTGATTGATCGACACGGTCAGCTCTTCGACATTGGCGGCAATTGCCGCAGACGCACTGCTTTGCACACTGGAGCTTTGCTCCATCTGTTTGACGCTGTCTCCGAGGTGGCGCGCGGCCCCGTTCAGTTGCTCGGCATGATTGCGCGTTTCCGAGACCGTTTCATGCAGGGCCGTCTGCATTTGCGCCATGGCCGTGGTCAGGTGCCCAATCTCGTCTCCGGCAGGCGGCGGGAGTGCCTTGTCTGCCAGATTGCCTGCCGCGATCTGATTGGCAGCAGTGACGAGTGTGTCGAGGCGTCTGGCGATGAGTCTGGAGATGATGGTCGACATGACGATCGCCAGGATGATCCCTGCCACCAATGCAATGCCGGAGAGGAGAGTCGCCCTATCCGACAAGGCTTCCTGGTCCTGTGCGGTGACTTCGGTGGCGTCGGCGTTGAAGGCGACCAGCGCATCGACGGCGTCGCGCAGGCTGTTGGCATTGGTGACCCACTCCGTGCGCTGACGCTGCATGGCTGTGTCGATCTGCCCGGCATTGACGAGGTCGATAACACCCTTCACCGACGTCTCGTAAGCCGCGGCACGGGCTTTGACGTCTTCTACCAGCTTGTGCTCGGCGTCGTTCGAGACATGGGGCTCGTAGGCCTTGATCGCATCGTTCAGGCCCTGGCTCAGCTTGTCCAGGGAGGCCTCCATTTTCTTGCGGCCGCTCGGGTCTGATTCGAGCAGGTACTCCAGGCTGCGAATCCGGTACCGGAGCCGAAACTGGCTGATCTTTGCGACCTTGACAATGGACGGGAGTTCTTCACGCGCGAGCTTCGTCCCGAGACCGTGCAGTTGATTGATCTGCACGATCGAGAGCCCGAGCGCGATGATCAGTATGCCGCCCGACAGCAGGAAGTTGACTAGGAGCTTCGCGCCCAGTCCCAGGTTGTCAAACCATTTCATTATTCTGTCCCCCTATTTCTTGGCCGACGTGTGGTGCAACCGGGGCAAATGCCAAGTGGCGAACGAATGGCCCGGTGCACTGGTATCGTCAGCTCGACGTGATACTTTAGCGCCAGTGTATAGGTGTGCTCTTGAGGGCACCTGTCCCGAGTGGCGGTTGGGGCCGATGATGGGCTCCTCCCCCTTGTATGTTCAAGGAAAGGGAAGGAACCCGCTAAACAGGTTCGGGCCGCCAACCTGAGTGCCGAACAGCCCGTAGCATTACACTGGATAGGCGCTGCTTCGGTGGCGACCGGCCAGAGCGCTGCCACGGTTCTCAGGCGCCGGCTTCCTCGTCCGGCACGAAGCGGACGGATGCGGAGTTGATGCAGTAGCGCAGGCCGGTCGGTGGCGGGCCGTCTTCGAATACATGGCCGAGGTGGGCGCCGCATTGGTGACACAGCACCTCGGTGCGGCGCATGAAGTGGCTGTTGTCTTCCGCTGACTCGACGTTCTCGGGCGCTGCGGCGGTCCAGAAACTCGGCCAGCCGCAGCCGGCGTCGAATTTATGCTCGGCGTCGAACAGCGGCGCGTCGCAGCAGACACACCGATAGCTGCCCTTGTCCCAGGTGTTCCAGTACTCGCCGGTGAACGGGCGCTCGGTGCCCTTTTCGCGGGCAACGTGGTACTGGATGGATGTCAGCAGCTCGCGCCATTCGGCGCTGGATTTCTCTATTTTTCTTGCCATTGCTGTCTCCGTTGGCGGCCGCGGCGTATCAATGCAGGTGTCTCGGAACCTGTTCGGTGTGATCCTCGGGCATTTCGGCGTGGACGATTTCTCCTTCCGGGGACGGGTACATCGGTGCGCCGCAATCCTCGCAGTACTCCAGTGGAAAACGATGATCGAGCACGCGCACGTCGCCGACGCCACACTCGCGCAGGACGGCTTCGATCGCAGCCGGGACGTCCATCGCCTCGTCTTCGGTGCCGAGCAATGGCCACACCACACCGTGGACGACATCCTCGCGCCCGCGCAGGGTGAAGCCGATGCGGTATTCCTCGATCTGCTGGTCCCAGAAGGGCGCGATGACGGCCACCAGACTGGGGGCGGGGGCATCGAGTGCTGCGCCGAGGAAGGCCACCGAGGCGCGAACGGAGTAGGGTCTGCTGCCCTTGTCAGCCATGCGGCTGGCAGCGAAGTAGGCTTCCGGCAGCACGAATTCGAGCGCGCAGCCGGGCATCAGTGGCGCCAGACAGGCGCCGCCCTGGCTGCGCCATTGCTCGAGCGCCTGTTCGCGGCTGCCATCGGGCTCCTGCCAGCGAAATAGCGCTTCGCCCTTGCGCACCGCGACCGCCGCCAGCAGATAGCGGGTGTCGGACAGGAACTGCGTGGTTTCGGGCATGCCCGCAGTCTCGATATGGAGGTCGTGCCCATCGATCGCCGCGCGTCCCATGATGCCGGCGAACTGGGCCGTTGCACAGTATCCCTGTGGCAGTTGGTCGGGGCTGAAGATGAAGTCCGCGATCGCCAGTCGGGTTCCCGAGGCCAGGACGTGAGCCTGCAGGTGAACCCGGATGTTTGCCAGCGTCGTGGCCGACAGGCTGGTGGCCGGTATGTTGAACCGCGACCACGCCAGCACCGGCGCGGCGATGAGCAGGATGTCGTGTTCGGCCGAGACGCCTGCGGCAGATTCGGCGCGTGATTCGATGTGGTCGGCCAGTTCGTCGTAACCGGGCGTGTCATTGCCGAAGAGCTGATCGAGGGCGGCGTTGAGGGTGTCTTCGTCATCACTGCCGAGGACCGTGTCGATCACGCCGGAAAGACGTTCCTCCCAGTATCGGTCTTCCACTCTGCAGCCGGATTCGGCCAGCCCCGAGGCCAGCCAGACAAGTTGTTCTGCTAGGCGGCCGATGCCGCCGCGGCGCTTGATGCGCGGTCTTTTCATCTCGAATCCCGTGTGGCGATGCGTTACTTGGGTGCTCAGGCATTTTGAGCCATTCTAGCGCAGCAGGTTCAGTACGCCGGTTTGTTGAGGCTGACGGTCTGCAGGATGGTGGCCGAGATTTCTTCAATGGACTTGGTGGTCGAGTCGAGCCAGCGGATATTCTCCCTGCGCATGAGCTTTTGCGCCGCATCGATCTCGTAGGTGCAGTTCTCGTGGGAGGCATAACGGCTGTTGGGGCGGCGCTCCTGGCGAATCTGCGACAGGCGTTCGGGGGCGATGGTGAGGCCGAACAGCTTGGTGCGATAGCGGTGCAGCTCTCCGGGGAGCTTGTTGCGCTCGAAATCCTCCGGGATGAGCGGATAGTTCGCCGCCTTGACACCGAATTGCATCGCCAGGTACAGGCTCGTTGGCGTCTTTCCCGAGCGCGACACGCCGACCAGAATCACGTCGGCCTCGGCGAGTTCGCCGTCCGAAGAAATGCCGTCATCGTGCGCCATCGCAAAGTTGATGGCTTCGATGCGATTCTTGTAGTCGTTGCTGTCGGCGATGCCGTGAAAGCGGCCGACGGCGTGGGTGGAGCGCTGACCGAGTTCGGATTCCAGCGGCCCGATGAAGCGATCGAACAGGTCGAGGAACAGGGCATCGGCCTTGTGCAGTGCGCTGACTGTCTCCGGATTGACCAGGGTGCTGAACACGATCGGGCGGGTACCGTCGGCAATGAAGGCTTCCCGAATCTTGTTCGCGCAGTCGATGGCCTTGTCGAGATCGTCGACGAAGGGAATGCGAACCTGGCGAAAGCGGGCATCGGGGAACTGGGCCAGCAGGCTGTGGCCCAGCGTTTCCGCGGTAATGCCGGTGCCGTCGGAAATGAAGAAGACTGTCCGGTTCGGGAGATTGCTCATGTTTTCAGAGGGCTCGCTGGTTTCGCGTGGATGACTAGGGCAAACCCTGCCGTGCGGCAGAGCACAATTATTCTGTAAAATACCATTTTTCGATTTCTTCATGGATTCCGGAAGCCACTCATGAGCCGTTACGTCATTCCCTTCGTAGAACTTCGCATGACCGACGTCGATAAGGTCGGCGGCAAGAACGCCTCGCTCGGCGAGATGATCAGCCAGTTGCCGTCCAGCGTCCGCGTGCCGGGTGGTTTCGCGACCACCGCCGACGCCTACCGCGAGTTCCTCGCTCACAATGGGCTGGCAGACCGGATCAATGCCGCACTCGATGTGCTCGACGTCGACGATGTCGACGCGCTGGCCAAAACCGGTGCCGAGATCCGTCAGTGGATCATCGATACGCCCTTTCCGGCGCAGCTCGAAGCCGACCTCAAGGCTGCCTACGAGCAGATCACGGCCGAAGGCGAGGGCAGTTTCGCCGTGCGCTCGTCGGCTACTGCAGAGGACTTGCCCGACGCATCGTTCGCGGGTCAGCAGGAGACCTTCCTCAACATTCACGGCTATGAGAACATTCTGCATGCCATGAAGGAAGTGTTTGCGTCGCTCTACAACGACCGCGCGATCGCTTACCGCGTGCACAAGGATTTCGCCCACGCCGACGTGGCCCTGTCGGCCGGCGTCCAGCGTATGGTGCGTTCCGACACCGGCGCGTCGGGTGTGATGTTCACGATCGACACCGAATCCGGCTTCAAGGACGTGGTGTTCATCACCGCCTCTTACGGGCTGGGCGAAACGGTGGTGCAGGGCGCGGTCAACCCGGACGAGTTCTATGTTCACAAGCCCACGCTGGCGCTCGGCCGTCCGGCGGTAGTGCGCCGCAATCTCGGGTCCAAGTTGATCCAGATGGTGTTTTCGGACAAGAAGGAAGCCGGCAAGTCCGTGCGCACCATCGATGTGCCCGAGGCTGATCGCAATCGTTTCTCGCTGACCGACGAAGACGTGCTCGAGCTTGCGCGCTATGCGGTGGTGATCGAGCAGCACTACGGCCGTCCGATGGACATCGAGTGGGGCAAGGATGGTGTCGACGGCAAACTCTATATCCTGCAGGCGCGTCCGGAAACGGTGAAGAGCCAGTCCGCCGGCCATGTCATGGAGAAATACCGCCTCAAGCAGTACGGTAAGGCGCTGACCCACGGTCGGGCAATCGGTCAGAAGATTGGTGCCGGGACCGTGCGCGTGGTGAAGGACGCCTCCGAGATGAATCGCGTTCAGGCCGGCGACATCCTCGTGACTGACATGACCGACCCCAACTGGGAGCCGGTGATGAAGCGCGCCAGCGCCATTGTCACCAACCGTGGCGGCCGCACCTGCCACGCCGCGATCATCGCGCGTGAGCTTGGCATCCCTGCCATCGTGGGCTGCGGCAACGCGACCGACATCCTGTCCGAGGGTGATTCCGTCACCGTGTCCTGCGCCGAAGGCGACACCGGCTATGTATACCGCGGCCGGCTCGAATTTGAGGTCATCACCACCGACATGGGCAACCTGCCCGACATTCCGGTGAAGATCATGATGAACGTCGGGAATCCCGAACTCGCCTTCGAGTTCGCGCAGATCCCCAACGGCGGCGTCGGTCTGGCCCGCCTCGAGTTCGTCATCAACAACATGATCGGCATTCACCCGAAGGCCATTCTCGAACTGAGCCAGGTGCCGGCCAGCCTGCGCGATGAGATCAACCGCCGGTCGCGCGGCTATGCCACGCCGAAGCAGTTCTTCATCGAGAAGCTGGTCGAAGGCGTGGCGACAATCGCCGCCGCTTTCTATCCGAAGCCCGTGATCGTGCGGATGTCCGACTTCAAGTCGAACGAATACCGCAAGCTGCTCGGCGGTGACATCTACGAGCCGGAGGAGGAAAACCCGATGCTGGGTTTCCGTGGGGCATCGCGATACATCGCGCACTCGTTCCGCGACTGCTTCGAAATGGAATGTGCCGCAATGCGCAAAGTGCGCAACGAACTGGGCCTGACCAACGTACAGATCATGATTCCGTTCGTGCGCAACGTCGAAGAAGCCTCGGGCGTGGTGAATCTGCTCGCCGAGCATGGTCTGAAGCGTGGCGTGAACGATCTCAAGCTCATCATGATGTGCGAGATTCCGTCCAACGCGCTGCTGGCCGACCAGTTCCTCGAGCACTTCGACGGCTTCTCCATCGGCTCCAACGATCTGACTCAGCTTACCCTCGGGCTCGATCGTGACTCGGGACTGGTGGCGCATGCCTTCGACGAACGCGATCCCGCAGTGAAATCCTTGCTGTCGATGGCGATCAAGTCGGCAAACCGTCTCGGCAAGTATGTGGGTATCTGCGGTCAGGGGCCGTCGGACCACGCGGACTTCGCCGAGTGGCTGATGGATGAAGGCATCCAGACCATTTCGCTGAACCCGGATACGGTGGTGTCGACCTGGCTGAGTCTGTCTTCGCACGTCGGCAAGTAAGCGCAGGGTTTTCGGTAGTTGGCAGGACGGCGGCTTCGGCCGCCGTCCTGCGTTCACGGCAAAGCATGCCGTGGGGCTTCCTTGTTAGGAGGATGGTGATAGACTCCGTCTGTTTTGTGTTTGACCAAATTGATTGTGTGCGGATGTTTCCACCAAACTGGTCGGCACGGTCTCACTGTCAGGCTGCCTGTTCATTGCTCCGGAACGGTCGGTCGCTTTCGGAGGAAGGGCATGGCGTTGGTCATACTTTCCATGGGTCGGCAGGGTCGGTCCAGGGTGCGTACGCTGAGTTCACGGGCGATGGTCGTCATCGCGTCGAGCGCGTTGCTCGCGGTTGCCGCGGGCGCGTTTGCGCTCGGGGTCGGCGTCGGTCGGGGTGAGGCGCCGGAAGGGCAGGTGTCTCCGCTGAGCGTCGATCATCCGGAAGGACGTTTCCTGGTCGATCGTCTCGGCGAGATTTCCGCAAAACTCGCTCGCCTGGAGGGCGAGGCGCTGAGTCTGGCAAAGCGCGTTGGCGTGCTCAAGGGCGGCGGCGCACGGAATGAAAATGTGCGTACGGCGCCACCGTCGGATGTGCCGCCGGGCAAGAAAGGCGACGGAGCGTCGATGGCTGCGGCGAGCGGGGGACCGATGATTCCGCTGTCTGGCACGCGCATGGATGCCGACCAGGCGATTGCCGTCTTCGATGATCAGGGCGCAGGCTTGACCGATCTCGAGTACGAGCTCGATCGCCTCGGTGCAGTGCTGTTCGAAGTAGAGCAGGTTACGACCGAACTCGACGTGGCGCAGATGGCTTTCCCCAGCCGCAATCCGGTGCCCGGTGCGCGCCGCAGTTCGTCTTTCGGAAAACGCTTCGATCCGATAAATGGGCGTGTGGCCTTCCACTCCGGTCTCGATTTTCAGGCAGGTACGGGTACGCCGATTGTGGCCAGTGCAGGTGGCAAGGTCGTCTTCTCCGGCTATCACCGTGAATATGGCTACATGATCGAGATCGATCATGGCAATGGCCTGACGACGCGCTATGCGCACTGCTCACGGTTGTTCGTCAAGGTCGGCGATGTGGTCACGCCGTTGCAGCGTATTGCGGCGGTCGGTTCGACTGGGCGCTCCACCGGGGCGCACCTGCATTTCGAGGTCTTGCGCAAGGGCGCATTCGTCAATCCTGTCGCCTATCTTGCGCGTCACTGATCCGGGAAGACGGTGAATCGATTTGGCGGTTTCAGACCGCGTTGTCTGGGCGAGGATGCCGCACGCGAACGTCTGGCAGCCCGAAGCCGGATGCGCGTACTGGTGTCTGGCGCGATCGGTGCGGTATTGGCATGCATCGTTGTGCTTGCCGTTGAGCATCTGGCGGGCGATGACGACAGGGCGCGGATCGACACGCTGGAGCAGGAAAACCGGCGGCTTGGAGACGAACTCGGTGTTGGCCGGCTGGCGCTTGAAATGGAGCGCGCCACTCGGGCCGAACTCGAGCGCCAGCTCGCCGAGATGAACGAGGCCCTCAAAAAGCGTCAGTCGGAGCTCGTGTTTCTGAAATCTCAGCTGGCGAAGCATCCGCCGCGTTAGTGCGCTTCATGGTGTGCTCCTTGTCCGGCCGCACTTAGGCCGACGCCGTCGCTCATGTATCGAAGGTGACTTTGAGTTCAGGTGGATGGTCCGGGTGGCCAAGCCAGCCGACCTTCCTGAACGCGAGCCAGACGAGCCAGGCGACAAACCAGGTCGCGTAGAAGCTGAACACCACGTCGCTGAGAAAATGGGCGCCCTGTGCGATGCGACCATAACCGAACAAACCGCCCAGCCCCAGCCCGATCAAGGTCCAGCGCCGTCGCGCAACGGCGCCGCCGAGAAAGCCCAGGCTGACGAAATAGAACCCGGCCGAGGCGTGACCACTGACGAAAGAGCAATTCTTTGCGCACTGGTCAGAGATGACGAGGGCTGGCGAAAACCGCGCGGTGCCGCCGAACTCGGTGATCCTCGCGGGACGCGCGCGGCCCCAGTGATCCTTGAGCACGACGTCGATCATCAGGCCGGGGCCGAGCATCAACACAATGATCAGATAACCGACCTGAATGCGCCGGCGGGCCCCGTGCGCACCACGCTGAAAGGTGTAGGCGAAGAGGGCGATGAACAAGCCGATGATGATCGCCTTGGACATCATCGGGATGCCCCGGTAAAGCGCCATCACGAATGCACTGCGTTCACCGGAGAATTCGCCGTCCGCGTCGAAGAAGGCCGCGCTGACGTGCAGGTCGATTTCCGGCCACAGCAGGAAGACTGCGCCACTGGCGATCATGCTGAGGAGCATGACCAGCGGCAGGCCGACCTCCGGCCTGCGGTACTGCGGCGAATCCTCTTGCAGGCGCGGGGACGCCATGCCTACTCCTTGGCCGTGACTTCGCGTACGACCGCAACACCGCCCTTGCGGAACAGTGTTTCGTAGCCGGTCTCCGGAATCCGGTCGATGCGGGTAATGGCCAGTTCCCCGGGGCCGGGTGCGCCCGAGGGGGTCACTGCTTCACGATAGACGCTGACGCTCGGCGCGTCGAAGCGCCACAGCACCACTGGCTCGTCCCGTTCGCGGACGAAGGCCGCCGCCGCCTTCTGCGGCCCCTGCAGCACGGCACCGGCCCATGGCACCACGACGGTGGTCAGTGCCACGATCTGCAGCGTCGCGCCGATCATCATCTTCATCCAGATCCCCGCCTGGAGCCGCCAGATGACGGCGAGCCAGAGCAGCAGGCAGCCCAGCGTCACGGCGTAATACTGCCAGCCCGCAAGATGCAGGGACTCGGCGAGTTGGGCGCGGTAGTAGGCATTGCCCGCGCTGCTGGCTGACAGCAGGTTGAAGACCAGGGGCAGCACGAAGAGCAGGGCGAGCAGCGCGGTTGGCGGGGCGTAGTGCACCCAGCTGCGACGCAGCTCGTCGCGATGGGCTGCGACGAGCAGAAACAGCGGGGTGGCGCCATAGAGCACGTAGTGCGGCAGTTTGGTGCCCGAAAGCGAGAAGAAGACTACGACGAAGCCAGCCCAGATCCACAGGAAACGACGCACACTGGTGTGCGTGTCGGCACGGATGTTGCGCAGCGATGCGATCAGCGGCGAGGTCCATGGCAGCAGCAGTAGCGGTACCGCGATCACATAGTAGAACAGGCTGCCGGCGTGGCCTTCGAGCGTGCCGGTAAAGCGCTGAACGTTGTGCTTGAGAATGAAACCATCGATGAATTTGTGCCCGTGGATGAGCAATGCAGCGGCATACCAGGGCACCACCAGCACGGCGAGGATCGTCCAGCCGACAGGGTCGAACACCGAGCGAACCCAGCGCCGCCACTCGCCGCGGCTTGCGCAATAGAGCAGCGTGACCGTGCCGGGGACGATCAGGGCGATCGGCCCTTTGGTGAGCACGCCGAGGCCGATCCAAACGTAGCTTCGCAGCAGCGGCGTACGCTGGCCGGATTCGAGATGGCGCCAGGCATCGAACAGCGCCAGCGCGAGCAGCATGTTGAGCAGGGCGTCCGCGGTGGCGGCGCGGCCGATGGCGAAGGGGCCGATCGCGGTGGCCGCCACCGCGAGTGCGGCGAGGGCGGTGTCGGGGCCGAAGCGCTGGCGCGCGAAATGCCAGGTCGCGTAGCTCCACACCGTCGCTGCGAGCGCCGATGGCAGACGGAAGGCCCATTCGCTGGCCCCGAAGATCAGATAGCCGAGCGCCTGCAGCCAGTAGACCAGGATGGGTTTGTCGAAGCGATGTTCGCCGTTGAGGTAGGTCGACAGGAAGTCGCCGCGCTCGAACATCTCGCGTGTGGCCTCGGAGAAGGCGCCTTCATCGACATCGAACAGCGGCGAGCCACCCAGGCGCAGGAAATAGCTGAGCAGGGGCAGCAGCAGGATCAGCGTGACGACGACCCGGTTGCGGGACAGCATCCTCACGCCCCGGCGGGCTGGCGCCAGCCCTCATCGGCCGCAAGTTCGGTCGCCGGGCGGACGATGTAGGGCCGGGAAGTGCCGGATTCGTAGTAGACCCGTGCCAGCAATTCCGCCAGCACGCCGGAGGTGACCATCTGCACGCCGGCAATGACCAGGAAGAAGCCGCCGAAAAGCAGCGGGCGGGTGCCGATTGAGTCGCCGAGGAAGAGTTTCACGCCGACCAGGTAGGCAAGAATCAGGCTGCCGAGCGCACCGAGGGCGATGCCGATGCCGCCGAAGAAGTGCCCGGGCCGGGTACGGAAACGCATGAAGAAGTAAACGAACACGAGATCGAGCACAACCCGGAAGGTGCGCGAAATGCCGTACTTGGACTGTCCGAACATGCGTGCGTGGTGGGTGACCACCTCCTGCGCGATGCGCCGCGGCGTCGTGACCGTGGCCAGCCACGCGGGGATGAAGCGATGCATCTCGCCATACAGGCGCACGCTCTTGATCGCCGAGCCACGGAAGACCTTGAGGCTGCAGCCATAGTCGCGCAGATGAACCCCGGTCATGCGCGCGATCAGCCGGTTGGCGATGCGCGACGGGATCTTGCGCAGCAACAGGCCGTCCTGGCGGTTCTTGCGCCAGCCGGCGACGAGGTCGAGGTCCTCCACCAGCAGGCGATGGACCATGCGCGGGATGTCGATCGGATCGTTCTGCAGGTCGCCGTCCATGGTCACGATGACACTGCCGCGTGCAGCGTCGAGACCGGCCTGCATGGCCGCGGTCTGCTTGAAGTTGCGCATCAGTTCTACCACCCGAACATGCGGACCGAACTGTCTGGCGCAGCGGGCGAGTTCTGCCGGCGTCGCGTCCGAGCTGCCATCGTCGACGAGGACGACTTCCCACGGCCACGGATAGGGGCCGAGGGCGAGGTGAATGCGGTCGAGCAGCGGCTCCACGTTTTCCGCTTCGTTATACATCGGTACCACGACCGACAGCGTATGCTCGGGCAGCCCCTCGGGGATTTGCGGTTCGGCGTGGGGGAGGGGAGATTTGTTCATGAACGGGATGCACTCTCGGAAGATGATCGGGGGTGTGCCGCGTTGGCGGCGGGGCTTGGGCCGGCATTGGGAAACAGCCATGCGATCGCCCCTGCGCCAAGCGCGCAGGCAATGACAAAAAGATGAAGCGCGAGCGCGGCCTGCAGACCGTCGCCGAAGGCAATGCCGGCGGGCAGCAAGGCGGCTGCGGCACCGGCCTCGTAGGTGCCGAAGCCGGCCACGCCCTGAATCGGCAGGATGGCGGCGAGTTCGGCACCGAGGGCGCCGGCAGCGCCCTGAGGCATGCCGGTGGAGAGCAGTGCGGCCAGCAGCCAGGCTTGCGCGGCAAGCTTCACCGACCAATTGGAAACCGTCCATAGCCAGCCGAAGCGCGCATGCCGGGTCGATTCGCCGAAGGCGTCGCGCAGCTTCGCGAGCTTGCCGGCGAGTTTGCCGCGCGCTGCCCAGTCGTGCGGCGTGCGCGCCCAGCGCGGGAGACCCCAGGCGAAAACGGCGAGGCCCAACAGCCCCGCCGCGCGGAGCGGGACGGGCAAGCCGGGCCACACGCCGACGGCAACGGTACCTACGACCAGCGCATCCTGCAGCCGGAACCAGAACAGGGATGCCACCGCACGCGGCAGCGGGGTGCCGAAAGTGCGCTGCAGCAGCACGGGAAAGGCCGCCTCGCCACCTCGAAAAGGAACGATGTTGACCATCGCGTTGTGCATCAGCACGATGCGCAGGCAGGCACCGAAGCGGCCGCGCGCGTCGGCGCGAAACTCATCGAAGACCCGCAGCGCCCGCAGCAGGTAGCTTGCGGCGAAACCTGCCACTGCAACCAGGACGATGCTTGGCGTCAGGCGTGCCAATGCGGCGCCAAGCGTGTGCCACCGCGCGTCGGCGAGAAACCAGCCGAGCAGGCCAAGGCTCAGGAGGATGGCGAGGGCCCGCTTCATGTGCGGTACCACGTGCACAGGGTGACGCACACCGGCGCCGCACGACGGCGCGCGCAGGCGATTGCGGGGCGGATGGCGCGCGTCCGTGCATGAGCTGGATCGTCTGCGAGGCGCACAACGGCAACGGTCATCAGGTTCAGGGGCAATGGCAAAGCGGCATTTTAGCCGATCCCCCGCCCTTGCATCGGTGTCGCTGCGTTTTGAGCGCTTCATGCGCGACGGTCGAGTGGGCGGCTCGGGTATAATTCCGCGCTTCCGATTGCCGTAGTCCGGTGTCCCTCTTTTCCGCGTTTCGACAGACATGACCCAAATCCTCAAGCTCCGTGGCGCAGCCGCGCTCTCCCGGTCCCGCCTGGATCGCCTTTCCCGCAGCGTGGCCGAGGTCCTGCCGAAACTGCAGGGACTGGTCGCCGAGCACTGGTATTTCGTTGAACTGAACGCCGCACTGGATGCCGACGAGACCGTCCGCCTGACCGATCTGCTCGGTGCCACCCCGGAAACGCCGACGGCGCCGGCCGGCACCATGATGCTGGTCGTGCCCCGACTGGGCACGATTTCGCCGTGGTCGTCGAAGGCCACCGACATCGCGCACCAGTGCGGATTCGACAAGGTCGTGCGCATCGAGCGCGGAACCGTCTATACGCTGGCGGGCAAGGGCGTCGATTTCCGTGCCGAGGTGCTGGCGAAGCTGCACGACCGCATGACCGAATCGGTGCTGGCGAAGATGGACGAGGCCGACGCGCTGTTTCACCACTATGCGCCGCAGCCGCTGACCTCGGTGGACATCCTCGGTGGCGGCCGTGCCGCGCTGGTCGAGGCAAATGCTGCGCTGGGCCTGGCGCTGTCGGACGACGAAGTCGATTACCTGGTCGAGAACTTCGCCCGCATCGAACGCAATCCGACCGATGTCGAACTGATGATGTTCGCCCAGGCGAACTCCGAACACTGCCGCCACAAGATCTTCAACGCCGACTGGGTGATCGATGCGCGGCCGATGGAAAAGACCCTGTTCGGCATGATCAAGGACACGCACAAGGCGCATCCGCAAGGCACGGTGGTGGCCTATTCGGACAACGCCTCGGTGATCGAGGGCGCGACCATCGAGCGCCTTTACCCGGATGCGAATGGCCGCTTCACCTATCACAGCGAGGAAACCCACATCCTCGCCAAGGTCGAGACCCACAACCACCCGACCGCGATTTCGCCCTTCCCGGGCGCTGCCACCGGCGCCGGCGGCGAGATCCGCGACGAAGGTGCGACCGGTCGCGGTTCGCGACCCAAGGCGGGGCTGGCCGGCTTCTCGGTCTCGAACCTGAACATCCCCGGCTACACGCAGCCGTGGGAAAAGCCTTACGGCAAGCCCGAGCGGATCGCCTCCGCGCTCGACATCATGATCGAAGGGCCGATCGGTGCCGCAGCCTTCAACAATGAATTCGGCCGTCCCAACCTGACCGGCTATTTCCGCGCCTTCGAACAGGAGGTGCAGGGCGAAGTGCGCGGCTTCCACAAGCCGATCATGATCGCCGGCGGCCTGGGCAGCATCCAGGCACAGCAGGCGCAGAAGCCGACCTTCCCGCAGGGCACGCTGCTGATCCAGCTGGGCGGACCGGGCATGCTCATCGGTCTGGGCGGCGGCGCCGCCTCGTCGATGGCGACCGGCACCAATGCGGCGGATCTCGACTTCGCCTCGGTGCAGCGCGGCAACCCCGAAATCCAGCGCCGCTGTCAGGAGGTGATCGACGCCTGCTGGCAGCAGGGCGAGGCCAATCCGATCATCGCCATTCACGACGTCGGTGCCGGCGGCCTGTCGAACGCGATGCCTGAGCTGGCCGACCACGCCAGCCTCGGCGCCCATTTCGAGCTGCGCGAAGTCCATATCGAAGAGCCGGGCATGAGCCCGCGCGAGATCTGGTCGAACGAATCGCAGGAGCGCTACGTGCTCGCGATCGCGCCGGAAAGCCTCGATCAGTTCCGCGCCTTCTGCGAGCGCGAGCGCTGCCCCTTCGCCGTGCTCGGCACGGCCACCGCAGATGGCCATCTCAC
Source organism: Azoarcus sp. L1K30 (assembly GCF_018122735.1). GTDB lineage: Bacteria > Pseudomonadota > Gammaproteobacteria > Burkholderiales > Rhodocyclaceae > Parazoarcus. The sequence goes on from NZ_JAGRRD010000001.1 coordinate 499,122, forward strand.
CGTGAGCGACCGCCATTTCGGCAACAAGCCGGTCGACATGGAGATGCAGGTCCTGCTCGGCAAGCCGCCGAAGATGACGCGCAACGTGTCGCGCCGCGCCGTCCATCTGCCGCCCTTCGACGTGACCGGCATGGATCTGATGGACGCGGGTCTGCGCGTGCTGCGCAACCCGACGGTGGCGAGCAAGCGCTTTCTGATCACCATCGGCGACCGCTCGGTGGGCGGCCTGACCGCGCGTGACCAGATGGTCGGGCCGTGGCAGGTGCCGGTGGCAGACGTCGCGGTCACCGCGATGAGCTTCCAGGGCTATCGTGGCGAAGCCTTCGCCATGGGCGAGCGCACCACGCTGGCCTGCGTAGACGCGCCGGCCTCGGGCCGCATGGCGGTGGCCGAGGCCATCACCAATATCGCTGCGGCCGAAATTGCCGACCTGGGCGACGTCAAGCTGTCGGCCAACTGGATGGCGGCCGCCGGCCATCGCGGCGAGGATGCCAAGCTGTTCGACACGGTGAAGGCCGTATCGGACTTCTGTATCAAGGCCGGCCTCTCGATTCCGGTGGGCAAGGACTCGCTGTCGATGCGCACCGCGTGGGCCGACAACGGCGAGGACAAGCAGGTGGTGTCGCCGCTGTCGCTGATCGCCACCGCCTTCGCACCGGTGAACGACATCCGTCGTACGCTGACACCGCAACTGCAGCTGCACGAAGGCGTCGACACCGAGCTGATGCTGATCGACCTGGGCAATGGCCAGAATCGCCTCGGCGGCTCGGTGCTGGCGCAGGTGTTCAATTCGGTGGGTGAGCATGCGCCCGATGTCGACCCCGAGCAGCTTGCCGCGTTCTTTGCGGCGATCCAGCGTCTGCGCCGTGAAGGCCTGATCCTGGCCTATCACGACCGTTCCGACGGCGGCCTGTTCGCCGCCGTGTGCGAGATGGCCTTCGCCAGCAAGTGCGGCCTGTCGCTGGTGCTCGACACGGTGTGCTACGACCCTTACATGAACGACGTCGATGGCCTGGAGAAGAAACCCGACAGCCTCAAGGGCCGTTTCGACGACAAGCTGGTGGCCGGCCTGTTTGCCGAGGAACTCGGCGCGGTCATCCAGATCCGACGCGACGAGCGCGCGAAGATCACCGAGATCCTGCGTGAAGCCCGCCTGAGCTATCACTTCATCGGCGAGCCCAACGACAAGGACGAAATCCGTTTCTGGCGCAGTGCCAAGCGCGTGCTGGCCGCGCCCCGTGGCGAGTTGATGCAGGCGTGGTCGGAAACCAGCTACCAGATCGCACGCCTGCGCGACGACGCCGACTGCGTGCAGCAGGAATTCGACGGTCTGGCCGACGCGACCGACCCCGGCCTGTCCGTCTCACTGTCCTTCGACGTCACCGAGGATGTCGCCGCGCCTTTCATCGCCACCGGCGTGCGCCCCAAGGTCGCCGTGCTGCGCGAGCAAGGGGTGAACTCGCAGTTCGAGATGGCGGCGGCGTTCGAGCGTGCCGGCTTCGAGCCGGTCGATGTGCACATGTCCGACCTGCAGTCCGGCCGCAAGCAACTGGTCGACTTCCACGGTCTGGCTGCGTGCGGCGGCTTCTCCTATGGCGATGTGCTCGGCGCCGGTCAGGGCTGGGCCAAGTCCATCCTGTTCAACCCCAAGCTGCGCGCCGAATTCGAGGCCTTCTTCCGCCGCAGTGACAGTTTCGCGCTGGGCGTATGCAACGGTTGCCAGATGATGGCCCACCTTGCCCCGATCATCCCTGGTGCCGAAGCCTGGCCGACCTTCCATCGCAACCGCAGCGAGCAGTTCGAGGCCCGCTTCGTGATGGCCGAAGTCGTCGACAGCCCGTCCATCCTGCTTGCCGGTATGGCTGGCAGCCGCATGCCGATCGTGGTCAGTCATGGCGAGGGCAGGGCGGTGTTCGTTTCCGAGATGGACCGTGCCGCGGCGTTGATGGCGCTGCGCTACGTGGATAACCACGGCCAGCCCACCGAAACCTATCCGTTCAATCCCAATGGCTCGGCACAGGGCGCGACCGGTTTCACCACCGCGGATGGCCGCTTCACCATCATGATGCCGCACCCCGAGCGTACTGCCCGCACGCTGCAGATGTCGTGGGCACCGCAGTGGATGATCGAGCAAAGCCCGGACGCCTCACCCTGGCTGCGCATGTTCCGCAACGCGCGGAAATGGCTGGGTTGATCGGCAGGGCAAGCATGGGTTGATTCAACGCCCGGCATGATTGGGGCGCAACAGCGGGGTGTCCGGGAAACCGGCACCCGTTCGTACGGCACGCTTGGTTTGAATGGCAGAGGTGGTGCTTTCACCTTTGCGTTGTCCGCTTTCCATCGGCGCTGCTGCGGCACCGGCCGTTGCCCGCGGACAGCGCCTGCGCCGACCTTCGATTGCGACAGATGATCCTGATCAAGGACGAGACGGCATATGCGGCTATAATCGCGCTGTTCTGTTACCGGACGTGTCCTGTCTCAATCTGCTGATGCTGCGTCGTAAACGCCCTTTCCGCCTGACAGCCTGGCTTGCGATCTTCGCGATGCTGCTGGGTGCGCTCGCCCCTGCGGTGAGTCAGGCGATGACGGTTCTCGGCGACGGCAACCTGCGTTGGGTGGAGGTGTGCTCGGCGTCCGGCATGACCTGGGTGGCGGTCGACGCCAAGGATGTGCAGCAACAGGACGGCGAGCCTGCGAAGTCGACGGCGTCATGTGCCTATTGCTGCCCCCACGCCGGCTCGGTGGGCTTGCCGCCCGCGCCACTTCTTGATGTGGCGGCAGCGGGCGTGCCTGCGCTCGAGCCGTTGCTGTTCCTTTCTGCGCCGCGGCCGCTTTTTGCCTGGTCCGCTTCCAGCCCGCGGGCGCCCCCTTCTGCTTCCTGATCGCTGCTGACTGCGCGCAGCCGGTGTTTCGTGTGCCGGTTGCCGTTCCGCCAAAACCGATTCAGGGGGCACTTCCATGCCTTTTGCCGTACTGCGTTTGCGCAGCCTCGTGCTTCGCGCGCTGCTTGTCCTGTTCGCCGCACTCTCACTGGGTGCCTGCAACGACGATGAACTGAGGTTCAACAACACCGACATCACCGGTGCGAACTTCGGCCATGATTTCAGCCTGCTCGACCCCGAGGGCAACACGCGCACCCTCGCCGATTTTCGCGGCAAGGTGGTGATGATGTTCTTCGGCTTCACCCAGTGCCCGGATATCTGCCCGACGGCCCTGTCGCGTGCCGTCGAGGTACGCCGTCTGCTCGGCGTCGATGCCGAGCGCCTGCAGGTGATCTTCGTCAGCGTCGATCCCGAGCGTGACCGGCCCGAAGTGCTCAAGGCGTATACCGCAGCCTTCGATCCTGCTTTCCTCGGCCTTCATGCCAGCCTCGAAGACACGCGCAAGGTGGCCGACGCGTTCCGTGTTTTCTATCGCAAGGTGCCGACCGGAGCGTCGTACTCCATGGATCACACCGCCACCAGCTATGTCTTCGATCCGCAGGGCAGCTTGCGCCTTGCGGTGGCCTACCAGAGCCCGGCCGAATCGGTCGCGGCTGACGTTCGTACCCTTCTTCAAAGCGCTTCACCCCTTCCCTAAGGAGTTCACCATGAAAGTAAGACTCGTTGCCTCGCTGTGTGCTGCCTTGATTTCGTCCGCTGCCTTTGCCCAAGTCACGGTCAGCGAGCCGTGGGTGCGTGCCACCGTGCCGCAGCAGAAATCCACAGGCGCGTTCATGCAGATCACCTCGCCGGTCGATGGAAAACTGGTCGAGGCGAAGTCGCCCGCAGCCAAGGTCGTCGAGATCCATGAGATGGTCATGGAAGGCGACATCATGAAGATGCGCGCGGTAAAGGGCGTGGACCTGCCTGCGGGCAAGACGGTCGAGCTCAAGCCCGGCGGTTATCACGTGATGCTGATCGACCTTAACGCCCAGGTGAAGGTGGGCGACACGGTGCCGCTGACCATGGTTGTCGAGGGCAAGGACGGCAAGCGCGAAAATGTCGAGCTCAATGCGCCAGTGCGGCCATTGAACAATGCGGCCGGCGGCATGCAGATGCACAAGATGCACTGATGGCGCCCGACTGACCAAGTACCTTGCGCCTGTTTTGGTACGCACGGGCCTGGTCAGTCGACGTCGATAGCAAGATCGCCTATCCGTCACGCTTCATGAATCGAACCATCCGTCATCAGCTCCTGTTCGCTCGAATCGCAATCTTCGCGATTCTGATGAGCGCACTGATGCCCGTCATCGGGCAGGCACTGATGCGCGCGAACGATGCGTCGCAGTGGACGGAGATCTGTACCGCTGGGGGCGTGGTCCTTGTCGACCTTGGCGCCGACGAAGGGGCGGCTGTGCCGCGGCAGCAGGACGGACAACGCGTTGCCTGCCCATTCTGCCTTCCCCACGCGGTCCATGCCGCGCTGGCGCCCGAGCCGCCTCTTTCGGTCGTCGCCGTCGTGGTGGACCCGCGCACCGATTTCCCACCTCCGCCGCCACTGTCGGCGCGGCGGACGGCCTGGCTGACGGCTTTCTCCCGCGGCCCTCCGAATCGCTCCTGATTTCTCCCGATTGATCCTTCCGTCACGCGTCATGTGAAGGCAAGGGCATGTCCAGCTTATCCGAGCAGCCGCGTTTCGATACGCCTGCCGCGTGGGTGAGGGCGGCCGCTGCCATCGTCCGCATGCGTGATGACACGTCTACCGCGAAACAGGAAACAGGCACGTGAATAGTTATTGCACCTCGAAAATGAGCATCATCGGTCTGGCGCTTGCCATGGCCTTTCCGGCTGCTGCATCGGAGAGCGGTTATGCCGACACGAAGACGCTCGACGAAATCAGCGTCACCGCCACGCGTGAGGCGCGCGCCACGGCCGAGGTGCCGCAGGCGATTGCCGTGATCGGCAAGGAGGCGCTGGCCGAAAAGAAGATGTTCAACATGAAGGAGGCGCTGCAGGAGATTCCCGGCGTCCTAGTTGACAGCAAGAACGGTGGGTTCGACGCACGGCTGATCATCCGCGGTGCGGGTCTGAAGGCGGCTTACGGTATCCGCGAGATCATGGTCCTGCGCGACGGCGTGCCGCTGTCCGACCCCGACAGCTTCACCCGGCTGGACTTCGTGGACACGCAGGACATCGAGAGGATTGAGGTCGCCAAGGGGCCGGGCAATCTGTTCGCCGCCGGCAGCGCCGGTGGCGCGATCCAGGTGTTCTCGAAGTCCGTATTCGATACTTCGGCTAATTCGGCCAAGATCGGATTCGGCTCGGACGGTACGGAGAATTACCACCTGCGCTACGGTGTCGTCGGCGAACGTCACGCGCTGGCGGTGACGGCCACGCACCGCAAGATGGACAACGATTGGCGCAGCTGGAATACCTTCGACACCACCCAGACCTCGCTCAAGCACGGCTGGATGCTGACCGAGCACGATGTGCTCGAGAGCGAACTGTCCTACGCCGAAGCCAACATGCAACTGCCAGGCGCCATGGACGAGGCCTTGTTCAAGCGCTTCGAGCGCACCGGCGAGCAAAAGGACACGTCGGAGGCGTGGAAGAATTCCGGGCGCTATTCCAAGGTGTGGTTCTTCAACTCCCGTCTGGAGATGGAGCGCGGCGATTTCACCTTCAAGCCGCGCTTCTATTACAACACCTGGTATCACTACCACCCGGTGACCGGTGCGATCAATGAAACACGCGACTGGGTCTATAACCTGGGGGCCGACCTCGAACTGAATTGGCGTCACACCGACGGTACGCTGGTCGCCGGGGTCACAGCGCGGAGCGAGGAAGTTCCCGATTCGGCCAAGTATCAATACCGCGACGTTCTCACCACGCCTGCTGGGCGGATCCTCTCCACGCTGTCGGATGCCAAGGGGGCGCTGGCGTCCACCAGTACGAGTTCGAGCATGCTCAATGCGGTGTACGTGCAGGAGTCATGGCGACCGGCACCGCGCTGGATTATCGACGCCGGCTTGCGCTATGACGTGATCCGGATGGAGGACGAAACCAACGAGATCACCCGATACGACTACGCGAGCGGCAAGTATGTGGCCGGTGACGGGCTGACTCGCACCGAGAAGACCTTCCGGCTGCCCGCGCCCAAGCTTGCGGTGAGCTACAAGCTGAGCCAGGAGATCAATCTCTTCGGCATGGTGGCGCAGGCCGGCCAGATTCCGTCCTCGGGCGAGATTTCCAGCAATCCGGCGCTGGATGCGCCGGTGTCGCGCAATGTGGAGTTCGGCGTCAAGGGGCGCAGCCGTGACTGGCAGTTCGATGCCAGTGTGTATTCGACCAAGGTCGAGGACGAAATCGTCCAGATCAACACCGGTGGCACCACCGAGTACGCCAATGCGGGCAAGACCGACAAGAAGGGGCTGGAGCTCTCCGGCAGTGTCAACGTCGGAAATGGCTTTGACATCGGTGGCCACTATGCCTGGTCCGACTTCACCTACGACAGCTTCAGCGAACCGGTTCGCGTCGGCGCCAGCGTGGTCAATCAGGACCGTGCCGGCAATGCCTTGCCATTTGTGCCGCGCCATCAATACGGCGTGTTCGTGGGCTGGAAGTCCGCCGATGGATGGCGGGCGCGCCTGGCCGGGCTGAACTGGGGCGAGTACTGGCTGGACAACGCCAACACCGAGAAGTACCGCGGCTGGGACTGGGTCACCAACCTCTCGGTCGGCTACGAGCGCGACCAGCACTCGGTGATGCTCAATATCGACAACCTGTTCGACAAGCATTACGCCTTCGAAGTGAAAAAGGACACCAGCGGCAAGGTGACCTATACGGCGGCGTCACCACGTCAGCTGATGCTGACCTATCGCTATGCGTTCCGCTAAGGAGACCCGCTCGATGCCGAGGATTCATTGCGCGTTGCTGTGTGCCCTGCTGGCGGGGGCGGCTCAGGCTCACCAGGGCGCCCATGATGTTTCAGGCGCAGTGGCCGAAACCAACGGGCCTTCGTCGCCGCACGGCGATCACGGGGTCGCTGCGGCGTGGAGCGATCATCCGATGTTGCTGCTCGCGGGCGGAGATCGGGGAGAAGTCGCTTTTCGCCTGTCCGGATTCAATGCCGATCATGTGACCGTGTTCGCCCCCGGCGGCGCGCCTGATCGGCTCGAGGTGGATTATCCGGTAGAGAATGGCCAGGTTCGTATCCAACCGGCTGCGCCGATGATGGGCAACTATCATTGGGCGCAGGCGCGCGAAGAACAGGATGGTGCTGTTCGCGTGGCATCCACTGTGCAGTATTTCAGCAATCCCGGCGATGCACCGACCGCGCTCCTGACACGTTTGCGTAGCGAGTTGGAGATCGTTCCCCATCCATTGCCGCGCGAGCACTCGCAGTACCGGGAGAGCGAGAAGTGGGCGTTCCTGGTGCGCTGGAAGGGCGCACCGCTCGCAGCCCACGCGCTGAGGCTCGATACCGAGTACGGCAGCCATTCAACTGCATACACCGATGACCAGGGCATTGCTACGGTGGTGCTCCCGCGTGACTTCGGCGTACCGAAAGCCGCTCCCGGGAAAGCCGTCGCGCATGGTCGGGAGCGTGCGGGCTTCGTTCTCTCGACCTCTCACGTTGAAGAGGGGCGGACCTATCTGACCGCATTCAACTACACCTATGCGCCTGAATCCCAGCGTAGCCGCAGCATTGCCTGGGGCGCCGCCTTCGGTCTGCTTGGCATGGTCGCTGCTGTGCCGCTGCTGCGACGTAAGGAGAATGAAAATGGCTGAGGCAATGAAGTCCCTGTTTCCCACGATGTCCCGCGTACGTCTCTGGGTTCAGATCGTGATGCTGTTCGTCACGGTGTGGGGCGCCAGTGTGGTGGGGCATTACTCGGCGGAGAAGATCTCCGACGCACTGCCTGCGCTGTCATGTGCATATGACACGCAAAACGGCGGTTACTGTGTGCTGGTGCCCCTGCAGCACCAGGTGCACCACCGGGTGGGCACGGCGCTGGTAAAGGCTCAAGAGGTCACGTTGAAAGTGCTGCTGCCATTGGCAATGACCATGCTCACCTTTCTTGCGTTCTTTTTCGTTCTTGGCAAGGCATTCTGCGGATGGGTCTGTCCCTTGGGAACGCTGCAGGAACTCGTTCAGCGTGTCGGTCGCCGCTTTGGCTTGCCGCTGCATGCTGTGGCCGCGGACAAACTGGGCCGGGTGCGCCCGGTGAAGTGGTTGATGCTGCTCGGGCTTGTCCTGTTGTTGCCATTGCTGACCGGGATGGGGGTGACAGCGCACGAGTTTGGCAATCCCTATTGCGACGTGTGTCCGTCACGCCTCGCAACGACCTTGCTGACCGGCAATACCGAAGAGATCGCGCTCAAGACGCAGAGTCCGCTGGCGTTTGCCATCGGTGCGCTTGGCAACACTCTTTTCGGCTTCATCGCGGTGGGTGCGCTTGCGATTCGCCAACCCTTCTGTCGCATCTGTCCAATGCTTGCCCTGAATGCGGTCTTTCGTCATGCGTCGCTGGCGCGCCTGGTCAAACGTCAGCATGACAAGTGCGAGAAGTGCGGAATTTGCACCAAAGCCTGTCCGATGGACATCACCGAGATCCACACCGAGCACGGTCGCAAGGCCTACCACGACGATTGCACATTGTGTGGGCGCTGTGCCGAGTTTTGCCCGGATGACGATGTGATCCAGGTCAAGCTGGGGCCTTTCGCGCTGTTTCGCTCTTCACGCGACTATTACAAGAAGCGCATGACCGGCGAGATGCCAGACGGTACGGTGAAACCAGTCCGCATTGTGCGGAAATCGCCGCAGGGAGGGGCTTGATGACGCCGCCGGTGGCCGACTTTCCGCTCACGATGCTGGGTGGGCCCCAGGGCGAGCTCGGGCTGCTTGGTTCGTTCATGCTCGGACTGTCGATGGGGCTGACCGCGTGCACGGTGACCTGTTTGCCGTTCATGGGTGCCTGGGTGCTTGGGCGGGGCAAGGGGCAGGGTGCGGCGATGGTCGATACCTGGCTCTTCCTTGGGGGACGTGTTCTGGCGTATAGCGTGCTCGGAATGCTGGCGGGCTCTCTGGGAGCAGTCCTGTCACGCTGGCTCGCCAGTGGCATCGGCAACGCATCGATCGGGCTCGCAAGTTGCGTGGCCGGGCTCTGGCTTTTGCTCCCGGCCTTGAGGGCAGTGCCAGGGATTTATTCGACTATCTCGCCGGGTGCCCGCCAGCGCGATGCATGTGGTGTCGCAGGGGGGCGCTCCGATGCGCCTGTCGTCCAGCCACTGCGCTTTGTCCGCGACCCGGTGTCGCGTCCGGTGCCGCCCACCGAGCGCGGCGCATCCGGTTGCTCGGCGGCGCGCAGGGGTGTTGCCCTGCCGCCGTTCTTTCTCGGCGTTTCCCTCAGTCTGACACCCTGCGCGCCGTTGGGCTGGCTGCTGACTGTGTGCGCGCTCTCGGGGAATGCGCTGGCCGGCTTTGGTCATGGTCTTGCATTTGGCATGGGAGCGGCGGTGACCCCCTTACTGCTCTTCTTGCCCCTTTTCGGGCTCCTCGGCAGCCGTTTGCTCGAAGGCCGCTTGTGGCTTTCGCACTGGCTGGGCGGTGGCGCAGGAATGGTGCTGGTCGCGCTTGGCATCAAACGCCTGCTCCTCCTCTGACTTTCTGCGTGAGAGATTTAATGAATTCAAGTGTTCCTTGTATCCGCTTCAAGTTCTTGTTGAGACTCATCGTTGTCGCGCTTGCTTCGGGATCGACGTCTGCGATCGCCCAGCGAACTGAACTCGACGCCCCGCTGCTGGACGAACTTGTCGTCTCCGCGACCCGTACCAGTCAGAGCGTTCGGGAGTTGAGCGCAGCGGTCACGGTGATTGATCGTGAAACGATCGAGAAGTCCGGCGCGGTGACGGCGGATCAGTTGGTGCAGAGCGTGCCCGGTGTATATGCCGCGAGAATGGATGTGTCGGCGCCGAATCGGATCGCGCAGACCTATATGCGGGGCTTGTCAGGCAGCGGGCGTACCTTGGTGCTGATCGACGGGGTGCCGATGAATGTGCTCTACGACGGTCAGGTCGACTGGTCGCAACTGAGTACGCGGGACATCGAGCGCATCGAAGTTGTCCGTGGTGCGGCATCCAGTCTTTACGGCAGCAACGCAATGGGTGGGGTGATCAATATCATCTCGAGATTGCCCGGGGAGGGGGTAAAGGGGCGGGTCTCGTTCGACTCCGGGACCAACCAGACCCAGCGTGTCGCGGCCAGCGTAAGCGGTCGAAGCGGGGCGACGGGCTTCTTCGTGTCTGGCAGTCGCTTGCGCAGCGATGGCTATGACATGTGGACTGAAGCTCAAAAGTCTGCAGCCGGTGCCGCCAAGGACCAGCTCATTGCGATCGGAACCAAGAAGACGAACCTGGTGGCGAAACTCACCCATGAGATCAGCAGCAGCGATTTCATGGAGCTCAGCGTGTCGTCTCTCGATGACCTTTCCACCGATTTTTACGACATCCCCGATTATTTGCCCCAGCGCCGGAAGCAATTGCTGACCTCGGCGCGCTATCAGCATTTCGGCGACAACACGGATTCGTCGATTCTGATCTATCACCGCGATGGAAAGCAGTATGCAGACAGCGCTGCTCCGCCCCTGTACACGAGCATCGCATCGGAAGGTGAGTTCGATGATCGCACGCTCGGGCTCAATGCCCAGTCATCGGTACGACTCGGATCCGGGCATACGCTGACTTTTGGGGTGGATGCGATGGATGGGGAGATTGATGTGCTCTACGACCACTTCGCATCGACCCCTTCGCGGGCGATGCGGATCACCGGGGAGGTACAGCGGATGGGCTTATTCCTTCAGGATGAGCTGCGCCTGAACGAGGATTGGGGGCTCAATCTTGCCGGGCGGGTGGACCACTGGCGTACCTCGGGCAAGCAGACCGACACGCTCGACGGTCAGCCCGAGGGTGTCTACCCCGAAAGAGAGGGAACGGAGTTCTCCCCCAAGGTCGGCGTGCTGTATCGACTGCAGCCGGGTACCAGCGTTCGCGCGAATGTCGGCAAGGCGTTCAAGCTTCCCGAGCTGTGGGAAATGTATAGCTCGAACCGCCGCGGCGCGACGACCTATTGGGGCAATCCGGATCTGTCTCCGGAGCGCTTGAATGCTTACGACATCGGGATTGATCACTACTATTCGCGCCAGGGCTTCGTCAAGGCGACCTTTTATCGCAACGAAGCGGAAGATTTCGTTTACAGCGTGCGGCGCGATGCACTCAATAGCGACAAGATGAATATCGATCGCGTCGTAACCCGTGGCGTCGAACTGGAAGCGCGCTATCAGGTGTCGCCACTGCTCACGATTTCCGCATCGCATACCCGCAATCGCTCGTTCATCGTTGAAAGTCAACGCGACCCTGCACTTGAAGGCAAGCAATTGGTGTATGTGCCGCGCACACAGACGGCCGTCAATCTCAGCTTTTCGCTGCCCCAGCAAACGTCGCTACTCGTGTCTGCCATGCATGTGGGCAAGCGGTACGCGGACGACAGGAACACCACCACCTACCGCAAGTACACCACGTGGGACTTGATGCTCGACCGCCAGTTTACGCCGGCGATCAAGGGGCGTCTCAGTGTGATCAACGTCGCCGATCATCGCTATGACGGCGTCGGGTATCGCGCTCCCGGCCGCCTGGTCACGCTCGGTATCGATGCTGCTTTTTAAAGCATTGAAGTACCCGCCTCGGGACGAAACGCATTCATTCAAGGAGTCATAAAGGATGTACAGCTTGAAACCACATCGCCTGGCCTTTGCCCTGGCCATTGCATTTTCCACGTCGGCCTTCGCTGAAGGCGAAAGCAATGCCCAGCTTGACGATGTCGTGGTGTCAGCGCCGCTCTTCTCACCGCTGCCGCAGACCGGTGGGCGCCTCGGGCAAACGGAAGTCGAGCGCAAGGGCGCGGTGTTGAGTGATACCGCCAGCCTGCTCAAGGGCGTACACGGCTTGTCGCTGCAGGGAGCGGGCGGGGTATCGAGTCTGCCTGTTATTCGCGGGTTGGCCGACGACCGCTTGCGAATCAAGGTCGACGGCATGGATCTGGTCTCCGCGTGTGGCAATCACATGAATCCACCGCTCTCCTACATCGATCCGTCGAGCGTTTCCAGCGTGCAGGTGTTCGTCGGAATTTCGCCGGTGAGCCAGGGGGGCGATAGCATCGGTGGCACCATCCTCGCGGATTCCGCCGCGCCCGAGTTCGCATCCGTGGGCCAGGGACCGTTGGTCAAGGGTGAGTTGGGTGGCTTCTACCGCAGTAACGGCGATGCCGTTGGGGCGAATCTCTCGGCAAGCTTTGCCGGAGAACAGTTGAGTGTTCGCTATGACGGGGCGACGTCAAAGTCGAACAACTATCGGGCTGGCAAGGACTTCAAGGCGGCCGGGCCGGCAGCGGCCGGGCGTGGTTGGCTGGAGGCCGACGAGGTGGGCTCGTCCGCCTACGAAACGTCGAATCAGTCGCTCACGATGGCGCTGCGGCAGGAGAACCATCTGTTTGAATTCAAATACGGGGTGCAGGACATCCCGCAGCAGGGTTTTCCGAACCAGCGCATGGACATGACGGGCAATCACAGCGAACAGTTCAATGTGCGCTATCGGGGCATGTTCGACTGGGGCGTGCTGGAGGCGCGGGCCTACAACGAGCACACCCGCCACCGGATGCAGTTTGGCGATGACAAACTCTACTGGTATGGCCCGAGCAACGTACCGGGTTCGGATGGCATTCCCGGACCGATCCTCCCCGGCATGACCGGACGTGCCGCCGGGATGCCGATGGATACCGAAGGCGATAATACGGGCCTCGTCCTGAAGGCGGACCTGCCGCTGTCGGAGCGTGATCTGCTGCGGATCGGCGGAGAGTTTCAACAGTATCGGCTCGACGACTGGTGGGACGCCTCCGGCAAAGGCATGGCGCCGGACACCTTCTGGAACATCCGCGATGGTGAGCGCGACCGTGTCGCGGTCTTCGCCGAATGGGAGGCCGCGTGGAATCCGCAGTGGATGACGCAGTTCGGGCTTCGCCATGAAACCGTGCGCATGGATGCCGGCCCGGTACAGGGTTACAACCCCACTTTCAGCCCTGTGCCGGAGGCCGCGTTCAACGCCGCTGACCGTAGCAGCACCGATCAGAATCTGGATGTGACCGCGCTGGCCCGATTCACGCCTTCGACATCGCAGACCTACGAGTTCGGGTATGCGCAGAAAACCCGGTCGCCCAACCTGTATGAGCGCTTCGCCTGGTCCACCAACGGCATGGCGATGCGCATGGTCAATCTGGCGGGCGATGGCAACGGCTATGTCGGCAATCTTGCGCTCGATCCTGAACGTGCGCACACGCTTGGCATGACGGCTGACTGGCATGATGCCGACGCGCAGACGTGGGGGCTCAGGGTCTCCCCCTACCTGACCTACATCGAGAACTACATCGATGCCGAGCGCTGTGCCGATGGTGTCGGTGCGTGCACGACGGCGAACCAGACGCTCACGGAGGGCTTCGTCTATCTTCGTTTTGTAAATCAGTCCGCCCGGCTGCATGGCGTGGATGTGGCGGGGTTCGCCAGGCTGGGTGCTTCCGGGGTCCTGGGCACTTTCACCGGAAGAGGTAGTCTGAGCTACGTCAGAGGCAAGAACCCGACGACGGGCGACAACCTCTACAACATGATGCCGCTCAACGGAAAACTCGCCGTCGAGCAGTCATATGGGCAGTGGACCAATACGCTGGAAATGGAACTGGTCGCCAGCAAGGATCAGGTGTCGCGGACCCGGAACGAAGTGGGTACCGGTGGCTACGGTCTGCTTCACCTGCGCAGCAGCTTCGTCGCTGGAGAGGTTCGTGTCGATTTCGGCATCGAGAACGTGTTCGACCGCTTCTATCACCACCCCCTTGGCGGCGCCTACCTTGGTCAGGGCAAGACGATGTCCGGCACCGATGTGCCTTGGGGCGTGCTTGTGCCTGGTACCGGGCGCTCGCTCTATGCGGCGGTCAACGTGAAGTTCTGATTTTTTACCGGGTCCGCATGCCTGGCGCCGGCCGCAAAGTGCGTCGGCCACTGATGCACGGAGACCGGTCCCGGCATGCGACAAGGAGGCAGAAAATGAAGGGAGAAAGCAGCAAGCCGGATAAGGCCGGGCCGGCAAGGACGAAGGCCGGCACGATCGCCCGCGGCCAGACGATCTACAAGGCGGATGCGGAAGGCGGTGCATGGCGGGTGCTGTCAGGTACGGTGCGTCTCGATCAGCCCGGACCTGACGGGCTGCAGTTTGCCGGCATGGCGGTGACAGGCGATGTAATTGGTGCGGAAACGCTACTGTTCGGCCGCTACACGTTCACCGCGCGGGCGCTGTCGGCCTGCGTGCTCGAACCCTGGTGTGCGGACCGGGCCGAACCCAGCGGGCAATTGCTGCTCGGCATGCTTGCGGCGACCGAGGAGCGCATGGCGGAAGTGCTGGCCCTGCGTAGTGGCAAGGCCGGAGAGCGTGTACGCAGGTTGTTCGAGTTCATGACCGGCGGACTGACCCGCGGTGGTCGTGCCGCGAAGCTGGCGCTGCCGCGGCTCAAGGATATCGCCGAGATCACGGATCTTTCAGTGGAGACGGTTTCGCGGACGATCAGTCACCTGGGGGCGGAGGGGACGCTCGAGGTGTCCGGGCGTTACCGTGCGCGTCATGTGACTGCTGAATCGGTTTTTGGCGTACGCAGCTGACTGAGCGGCATACTTGGTAAGCGGGTGTTTTGCTGCATTGCAATGGTGGGGGATTCGTCATAGGCTGTTGCTCGCAGTGCGATTCGATGCTGCGCGATCTCCACGACCCATCCCTTGCCCCATGATTCCGGAAGCTCTGTTTCGTCATGCCCGTCGACTTCTGCCGACCGCGTTGTTCGCGTTTCTTGCGATGTCGGTCCACGCCGACGAGATCGTACTGACCAATGGCGACCGCCTCACCGGCACGGTGATCAGCAAGACGCCGGAAGGGCTCAAGTTCAAGACCCCGTATGCCGGCGTGTTGCGCATCGACTGGCGCATGGTGGAAACGCTGACGACTGACGAGCCGGTGGATGTCATGCTGCGCAGTAACGAGGGCCGGCTCGATACCCGGTTGCAGCGTTCGGAAGAGGCCCGCACCGTGCGCTTGGCCGAGGCGCCGGAAGTTCCGCCGCTCAAGCTCGATCGCATCAGTTACCTGAATCCCACACCGAGCCAGTCGGGTGAGGGCTTTGAATACAAATGGCGTGCGAACGTCGCGGGCAATTCGGTCAGTGGCAATAGTGAGACCACCCAGCTGGCCGTTGAAACCGAGATGAATGCGGTGGGCAAGACCTCCCGTTACTCGCTGAGGATAAAGGCCGAGGAGCGCACCGATCACGGTGTCGAGAGCGCGTCGAACTACCTCGCCAGTGCCGACCGCGACTGGTTCGTGACCAAGAAGAATTTCATCTACGCGCGCACCACGGTGGAGCGCGACCCGTATCGCGACCTGTCCACGCGTGCGTCTGCAGGCTCGGGATATGGTCTGCAGCTGATCGACAACGACCAGACGGGGCTGTCGGTCAAGGGCGGCCTTGAGCTCGTGCGCGAGAACCGGGTCGAGACCGACGACCAGAACTATCCGGCAATCGGCTGGGGCGTGAATTACCGGCACTGGCTGATTGGCCGTTCGGCGGAGTTCTTTCATCAGCAGGACGGTTACATGAACGCCCGTGACAGCCGCGACGTGACGCTGAAGATGCGCACCGGCTTCCGGTTGCCTATCGTCGAGCGCCTGAGCGCACAGGTGCAGGGCGTGCTCGACTGGGAAGGCCTGCCGGCAGAGGGGCGCAAGTCGGCCGACATGAGCCTGCAGTTCGGGGTCGGTTACGAGTGGTGAGCTGCGACGCCTGCCGAAGCGGGCGCCGTTTGCCGCGACCCAGTGACGGAGCGCCCGAGCGCCCCGTCACTGACAGGGCTTACATGCCCTGGCAGATCGGCCCCTCGTCGCCTTGCGGCACCACCCAGTTGATGTTCTGGGTGGGATCCTTGATGTCGCAGGTCTTGCAGTGCACGCAGTTCGGCGCGTTGAGCATCAGGAGCTTGCCTCCCGAGCCGGATGCAGCCAGCCGCCGCCGAGGGCACGGAACAGCGCGACGGCGGCGCGTTGGCAGGCAAGGCGGTCGGCGAGTAGCTGATGGCGTGCGGCGTGCAGCGTGCGCTGGCTGTCGAGCAGATCGATCATCGCCAGGGCGCCGGCACGGTAGCGGGCGTCGGCGCGTTGCCAGGCGATTTCGGCCTGGCGCACGACTTCCGCTTGGGCGGCAAGTTGCGCGGCGCTACCGGCGCTGGTGTTGAGTGCCGTCTGGGTGTCGGCAAAGGCGGCGACGATGGCGGCGTGGTAGGCGTACAGTAGGCCTTCGCGGCGCGCCTGCTCGGCGTCGTGGCGGGCGGCCAGACGGCCGCCGTCGAATATCGGCCGGGCCAGTGCGGCGAACAGACTGTAGGCCGGGTTGGCGAATAGATCGGCGATCTGGCGGCCGCCAGCCAGGCCGCTGGCGCTGAGACTGACGGTCGGCAACAGGGCGGCGCGGGCGGCGGCGACGTCGGCGTCGGCGGCGAGCAGCGCGGCCTCGGCGCGGGCCAGATCGGGACGGCGGCGCAGCAGTTCGCTGGGCAGACCGGCATTGACCGCCGGCAGCGGCAGGCTGGCCAGATCGGCCGGCTGCGGTTCGACGCTGGCGCTGCGGCCGAGCAGGGCGCCCAGCGCCTGGCAGCCGTTATCGTATTCGAGGCGCAACGCCACCAGGCTGCGTTGGCGTTCGCCGAGCAGGCCACGCTGACGGGCAACGTCGAGCGTGTCGGCACTACCGGCACGCAGGCGGATTTCTGTCAGCGCCAGGGTGCGCTCGACGAGCAGCCAGTCGGCCTCGGCGATGGCGATCTGTTCGCGCAGTGCCTGTAAGCCCAGCCACAGGTTGGCGACGTTGGCCGCCAGACTCAGGCGAAGCGCCGTGCGGTCGTGGTGGCTGAATTCGACGCCGGCCTGGGCAGCGTCGCGCAGTGCCTGCTGGCGGCCCCATACGTCGATCTCGTAGCTGGCGGCCAGGCTGGCACTGTGGGCAATACGTTCGCCGCTGCTCGCACCGCCGTTACGGACGCCGCTCAGTTCTAAATCAAGCGCTGGCCAGCGGTCGGCGCCAGCGACGCGGGCGACGGCTTCTGCCTGTCGCTCTGCTGCCATGGCGACGGCAATGTCCGGCGCCTGGGCCAGGGCCTCGTCGATCAGTGCGGCCAGTTCGGCATTGCCGAAGGCCTGCCAGTCGAGGCTTTCCGGTGGCGTAACCGCGTCAGCAGGTTGGACGAGGCGCCACTGCATCGGCAGGGTGAAGGCGGCGGCCGGTGCGCCGGGTGGCGCATTCGCGCAGCCGGCGACTAAAGGTAGTAGCAACCAGGGAAGGCGGTAGATGTGCTCGGGCATTGATTCACTCTCCTGCCAGCGCGACCACGGGATCGAGGCGTGCGGCCTGGCGGGCCGGTAACCAGCCGAAGACCAAGCCAGTGGCGATGGCGCAGGTAAAGGCGCCGACGATGGCGGTCAGCGAGAAAACCACCGGAATGTTCCAGAGCAGCAGCGCGAAGCCGATGCCCAGCCCGCTGGCAACGCCGATCAGGCCGCCGGTCAGGGCGATGAGAACGGCTTCGCTGAGGAACTGGCGCTGGATATCGCGCTGGCGGGCGCCGGTGGCCATGCGGATGCCGATTTCCCGCGTCCGTTCGCGCACCGTCATCAGCATCACGTTCATTACGCCGATGCCGCCGACGACCAGCGAGACGGCGGCGATCAGGCTCAACATCATGGTCATCGCGTCGCGTGTCTGCATTTCCGCCTTGATCTTGGCGGCGGCATTGCCGATGGCGAAATCAAGGCGACCGTGGCGTTCGATCAACAAGCTGCCGACGGCGGCCTCGGCCTCGTCGACCACGGCCGGCGAGACGACATCGATGACGGTGTAGTCGGGCTGGGTCTGGGTCCGGTAGACGCGGGCACGGCCGGCACGGTAGGGAATGAAGACCATGTCGTCGTAGTTCTGGCCCCAGCCGTCGGTACCGCGGCCGCTCATGACACCGATCACCTCGAATGGCGCATTGCCGATCAGCAGGTGGCGGCCGAGCGGATTGTCCGCACCGGGGAAAAAGTGTTGGTAGGCCTTGTTGCCGACCACGACGACCGGTGCCAATCCGTTGTTTTCGCGGGGCGTGAAAAAGCGGCCGTGGGCGACCGGCCAGCGAAAGATCTCCGGCATCGTCTCGCCGCCGGCGAAGACATAGATGGTACGTTCGACGTTGCCGTGGCGAACCAGGGTGGGGTCGCCGATCACCGGCATGATGCGATGCACTTCCGGCAGCTTCTGCACGGCAGCCAGATCGTCGTCGGTGATCATGCCCACCGGGCCGCCGGTATCCGGCGCCTTGCTGCCCAGATACATGATCGTCGTGCCCATGCTGCCCATCTGCTCGATGACGCGCTGGCGGGCGCCTTCGCCGATGGCCAGCATGAGGATCACCGAGGCGACGCCGATGACGATGCCGAGCAGGGTCAGGCCGGTGCGCCCGCGATTGACGCGCATCGCCCGCCAGGCGGTACGGATGGCTTCGCCGAGTTCATCGCGCAGGCTGGCGGTGCTTTCCCGGGTGGCATCGAGGACCGGCAGGGGGAGTGCGGTCGGCGGGCTGGTCGGGCCGGAATCGCGGATGATCCGGCCATCGTGGATTTCGACGACGCGCTCGGCCTGGGCTGCCACCTCGCGGTCGTGGGTGATCAGGATCACCGTGTGGCCGGCGCTGGCCAGTTCACGCAGCAGCGTCATGACCTCGGCACCGCTGCGGGAATCCAGGGCGCCGGTCGGCTCGTCGGCCAGGATGATGCGCCCGCCGTTCATCAGCGCCCGGGCGATCGAAACGCGCTGCTGCTGCCCGCCGGACAACTGGTTCGGCCGGTTGTCGAGGTGGCTGCCCAAGCCCAGGCGTTCGAGCAGCGCGGCGGCGCGTGTTCGTCGTTCGGCTTCCGGCAAGCCGGCGTAGAGGGCCGGGACTTCCACATTTTCGCGGGCCGTTTCACTGGCGATCAGGTGATAGCCCTGGAAGACGAAGCCGAAGGCCTCACGGCGCAGCCAGGCCAGCTGGTCGGCGGCGAAGCCGGCGACATCCTGGCCGGCAAAGCGGTAGCAACCGGCGCTCGGGTAATCCAGGCAGCCGATGAGGTTCATCAGCGTGGACTTGCCGGAACCGGAGGTGCCGACGATGGCGACGAACTCGCCGCTGTAGATGGCCAGGTCGATGCCGTGCAACACCTCGACTTCGGGCCGGTCGCCGCCGCCGTAGCGCTTCTTGATGGCGGACAGTTCGATCAGTGGCGTCACCAGCTGAATCTCCGCGGGCCCTTGTCCACGGTCTTCTCGCCAAGGATCAGCCGTTCGCCCTCGTGCAGGCCGCTGCGTACCTCGGCCGCGTGGCGGCTGTGCACACCCAGGACAAGCGGCCGGATTTCGATGTCGCCGTCTTCACGCATCACACGAACGGTGGGCTTTTCCTCGGTCAGCCCATTTACGGCGGAAAGCGGTACGTGGAGAACCTGTTTTGCGCTGGCGGTGATGATGCCGACCTGCGCCGTCATCTGCGGCATCAATGCGCCGTCCGGGTTTTCGACGTCGAACAGCACCGTGTAGCTGACGGCCTTCATGCCCTGCGGCTGACCGCTGCCGGTTTGCGCGCCGCTTGCGGCAATCGTCGTCGGCGGAGCGGGTAGTACCTGGCGGATGCGGCTTTCCCAGCGGCGCGGCCGGCTTTCCCCATGGCCGCCCAAAGTGGTGAAATAAGCGGGCAACTTGGGCTTGACCTGACTGATGTCGGCTTCCGAAACCTCGGTCCACACGGTCATGCCGGTGAGATCGGCGATGCGCAGGATGTTGGGCGTCTGGTAGGTGGCGTTCAGCGTCTGCCCTTCGCGCGCCTCCACCGCGACCACGGTTCCGGCCATCGGCGCGAAGATGCGGGTATAGCCAAGGCGCGCCTCATCGGCCTTGAGTGTCGCCTGGGTCTGGTCGATCTGGGCTTTCAGGTGGTCGATGCGGGCGAAGGCGACGGCCAGGTTGGCTTCGGCGGTTTGTACGTCCTCGCGTTTGGTGGCGTCGGCCAGCGCCAGTTCCCGTTGGCGTTCGTTCCGCTGCCGGGCCAGGCGCTGTTGCGCCTGCTGTTCGGCCAGCTGGGCGCGCAGGCCGGCCAATGCGGCACGACCAGCATCGACGGTGGCACCCTGCACGCTGGGGTCGATTTCCACCAGCAGTTCGCCCTTGGCAACGCGGCTACCGGGCTGGACGTGCAACTTGAGGATCTGCCCCGACACCTGGGCTCCCACATCCACGTAATGGCGCGGTTGCAGCGTGCCGATGGCGCTTACCGTGACTTCGATATCGCCACGGCTGACCGCGGCGATTTCATATTCCACGGGCGAGCGGGTCAGCCACCAGACTAGGCCCGCCAGCAGGGCGATGCCGCCGGCCAATAGCTGAAATCGACGTGGCACTGGCATCAGCGATCCACGCGGAAGGAGAGGGTGGCGGTGTGGCGCACATCTTCATACTTCCTGCCGTCGACGGTAACCGTGCCGTTGACCTTGGCCGATACCTCGAGGACATAGAGTGCGGGGAAGGATGGATCGAAACTGACGGTACCATCCACAGCCGGACGCAACACCTGCAACCAGCCTTCGGAAGTGACCACATTCACCTGGGAGGCGCTGACCGCATTGCCTTTCCAGAACAGGCGAAAGCTGTTGCCGCCCGGTGTCGTCGGGACCAGTTCAAGATCGCTGGATGCCATGGTGTCCTGGCGGCCGAAGCGGGCGTGATAGATGACCAGGGCCTTGTCATTGGCATGACTGGCGGTGAAGCGCAGGTCGCCACCGATTTGGGCTGCCTTGTAGCCGCCGTCGACGGCATTCAGGGCGACGGCCTTGCCGTCTGCCGCTGTGGCTAGGGCGCCTTGAACGGTCAAGGGGGTGTTCTGCGGCTTGGCGAGTTCGCCAAACTGGATACGCTTGCCATCCACGTCGGTATCGATCCAGAAGTACTCGGCGTGGGCGGCGGTCGCGGCGAACAGGGCGAGTACGGGCAGATAGCGGCGGAGCAAGCCGCTTGGGGAATCGTGTTGCATGGGCAATCCTCGTGAAATCAGAGAAAGAAAGGGGGCAGGGCCAGCAGCGGACCGAGGACGACCAGCCAGGCGGCGAAACGCGGGGCGTAGGGCAGCAGGAAGACCAGGCCGAGCGCCGCCGCCGAGAGCAGGCCGAACCAGGCAACCGGACCGATGGCCCAGCCCCAGGCCTGGCTGCACAGCCACAGGGCAAGGGCGAGCAAGGCCCAGCCTGTCAGGCGCAAGATCAGTCGCCGGCCGCTGCCGGGTTTGCCGTGCAGAACCTGGGCGTGATGCCGATCCATGGCCAGGCTCAGGGCCAGGAAAGCGGCGTAGCCGACGAAGAAGACGAGATAGGTGGCGAAATGCTTGTCCATTTCAGGCGCCTTCGATGGCTGTGGCCAGGGACTTTTCCCGGTTCTGCTGATTGGGTTGGCGCTGCCGCAGATGGCGGAGAATGGCCATGAAGATCAGGCCAAAGACCATGGCCGTCAGTTCGACCCCGGCCGTTTCGCTGTCGCCACGAGCCAAGGCCGAAAACAGCCAGTCGCCGGTGGTCAGCAGGTTGATCAGCGGCAAGCCGAGGCACAGGGCTGCGCTGACCGCGAGTTGCTCGATCCAGGCCCGCATGGGCGGCCGCAGCCCGGCGTGGAGCAGGGTGAGCAACCAGAGGATGAAGAACAACTGGATCTCGCGAACGGCACGGTCGGCAATGTCGAGCGGCAGTAGCCGGTTGATCCAGAAGTAAGCAATGCAGGCCAGCGACAAACCGGCGATGGCAGTCACGTTGAGGACTTCGATGAGGCGATAGACGCGTGGCGTCGCGGTGCCGAATTCATCCGCCGACTTCTTGCGCCGCTTGACCATGAACAGGATGGCGCCGGTTGCCAGCATGGCCGTGCCGGCCATGCCGCAAATGAAGTACAGCCATTTCATCGGGTAGCCGCCGAAGCGGACGAAATGCAGTGCGTTCATCGTCCGCTGTATCGCCAGCACGTTGCCCCCGCGTACGGTGTTTGGTTTCTGCACGTCGATCGTCTCGCCGTTGATGGCATCGAACAGTGCGTTGCCGCTGCTGCGACCGACCAGACGGTCGGATTCGGCATCCGGATCGAAGCGCCCGAAGATGCGCACCGAGGCGCTGCGGTCGCCGACGTGCTCGACCACGACAAAACTGGCTTCGCGCTCGATGGCGGCCTCGCCGCGCAGCATCAGTGGCGAAAGTTCGTGCAGCAGTGCGTCGATGTGCTGCATCGGACGCGGTGCCGGGCCTTCGTTCAGGGCGGCGAAGAAACTCTCCTCGTCGCCGTCATGGCGGGCCATGATGCCGGCCGGCATGTACAGCGCCCAGAAGATGATCAGGCCGGTATAGGAAATCATGAACAGGAAGGGCAGCGTCAGCACGCCAAGCGCGTTGTGGCCGTCCAGCCAAGAGCGCTGACCCTTGCGGGGGCGGAAAGTGAAGAAGTCGGTGAAGATCTTCTTGTGTACGACGATGCCGGAAACCAGGGCGACCAGCATCGCCACCGTGGCCGCGCCGACGATCCAGATGCCGGCGGTGCCTGCATGCAGTTCGAAGTGCATATGCACGAAGTGGTGGCCGCCCTCGGTATCGCGCTGGCTTGCGCCGGATTCCCTTCCGTTGGCCGGGTCAAGCAGGCGCTGCTCGAACGGGCTCTCTTCCTGCTCACGCCAGAAAACGCGCAAGGCCGCTTGCGCTTCGTCGGGCAGGCCGATGCCCCAGAATTCGGCGCGCGGCGCCTTGCCGGCCAGGTAATGCTGCGCGACCTTGACTGACTCGGCGCGCTGTTCTGCGGTCAACGGTTTGATGTCGCCGATTTTTCCCTGCTCGCGCATCCAGTGCGAAATCGGATCGTCAAAGACCCCGAGTGTGCCGGTCAGGAAAATGGCGAACAGGATCCAGGTAAACCACAGGCCGCCCCAGGTATGCAGCCAGGACATCGATTGGCGAAAGCGCTGCTTCATGTCGCGCTCCCGGCAAACTGCATCGCGCAGGACAGCAGGCCCATGAGCGCGCCGGGAATGAGCAGGCCGAGCCAGGCGCGGGCAGCGCTGGCCGCGGCAAAGACCCAGATGATCGCGGCGGTGTAGATGGCGAAGCTGAACAAGGTCGCGCCCAGCACCGCCTCGGGCAACTCGGACGGTAGCAAATGGCTGAGAAAGATGGAAAAGACGGAAGCCAGCGCGTAGCCGCCGATGAGCGCAGCGACGATGCGCGAAATCAGGGCAAGGCGGGGGCGTGTTTGGGTCGGGTGGGGGCTCATGGCAAACCTCGGCAATCGGGTGTGTCGGGGTGAGGGCTTGCTCGGCTTAAGCAGCCTTTGGCACCATTTATTCGGTGCTCTCAATGGACATGTCGTTCGAGAGTGGAAAAGAGCTCGCTTTGGTTGCAGAGCGTTACAAAAAGCATTGGCGCGCCTCTCTTGTGACAGTAAGGCGCGCAGCGCGAAACCGGGATCAGAAGCGATAGGTGAGGCTCAGGCGGAAACTGCGCGGTTCGCCGTAGTAGGCCGATGAGGAGCTGGTCTGATAGGTCTTGTCGAACAGGTTGTAGGCGTTGAAGCTCGCGCTCAGTTGCCTGCTGAGTTCGTAGCGGGCCATCAGGTCAATCAGCGAGTAGGCTTCCTGGGTGACACGCGGCGACCCGGCCATCCACGTGAAGTCCGACCAGGTCTGATTCTGCCAGCGCACACCGCCGCCAACGGTCAGTCCGTTGCCAACCCAGGGCATGCGATAGCTCGAGAACAGCTTGAGCGTGTTCTGCGGCACCTCGGTATTGAGCAAACTGCCGCTGGCATCCTGCGACAGGTTGCGGGCGAAGGCCGCCGAGGCTTGCCAGTTGCGGCTGAGCTGCCCCCCGAGTTCAACTTCGAAACCACGGGTCTTGGTGCCGGCCGCGGCACGATAGGCCTGGGAGCCATCCGGTGCCATGACGCCGGGAATGGCAACGGCCAGGTTGTCCTGTTCAATCTGGTAGATCGCGGCAGCCAGATTGAGTTTGCCATCGAACAACTCGACTTTGCTACCGATCTCGTAGGCCGTGCCGAGCAACGGATCGAGGTAATCACCGCTGGCGTTCTTGTTGCTCTGCGGCTTGAAGATATCCGTGTAGCTTGCGTACACCGACCACTGTGAGGACAGATCGAAAACAATGCCGGCGTAAGGAGTGATTTGATTGTTCCACTCACGTTTGACGGTCGAGATAACACCGGTGGCGTAGTTTCGATTGTAGGTTTCGTCTTCCCAACTCGTCGTGCGCGTGCCGATGATCAGCGACAGCGGATCGAACGGCTTGAAGCGCGCCGTCACGTAGGCGCTCTTCGTCTTTTCCGTGTAATTGAAATCTCCCTTCACCGAGTTGTCCGGCCGGCTCGGTGTATGACCATCCCAAGTGTAAATGTCGGGAATGGCGAGGATATGCCAGAGATGGTGGGACTCGGCATCCTGCTTGGTGCGCGACAGGGTGGTGCCGAGTACCAAGTCGTGCTGGCGGTCGAGGAAGGTGAACGGGCCGCTCGCGTAGATATCGAGGCTATGCTGGATCGGTGGCCCTGACCAGCGGCCGGCATACATCACCACCCCGGCGCCAGTCGCCGGGTTCGGACTGCCGCCGGTGGCATAGCCGAGTTGTTCGTCGAACTCGGTTCGGTCATAGGAGTAGGTGCCCTTCACCTTCCAGTCGTTGGCAAATCGATGTTCCAGGGCGGCAAAGGCGGCCAGGTTTTCGCGCTCGGAGTATGCCCATGAGGCAGCGGCTGAGTCCGATCGCTTCCAGTTGGTTCGCGTGCCGTCGCTATTGAACAGCGGCAAGCCGCCCCGTGAGTGACCCGTTGCATAGTGACGCTGCCAGCTCAGCCCTGCGGTTAGCAGCGTATCCGGCGACAAATCCGCTTCGACGATGCCATAGACGACCTTCTTGCTTTCTTCGAGGCGGTCGATGTAGGAATCATTTTCCTGCCAGGCGATGACACCTCGGCCGCGCAGCGTGCCCGCTGCGTTGAGTGACGATGAAACGTCCGCCTCCAGCCGATATTGATCCCAGGAGCCGGTTTCCACCTTGGCATAGCCCTGGAATTCGGCCGTCGGTTTTTTGCGGATCAGGTTGATCGTGGCGCTCGGCGTACCGATGCCGTTCATCAGCCCGGTGGCGCCGCGCACGACTTCGACCCGGTCGTAGAGCACCATGTCGTTGCTCTGGAAAATCTCGGCATAGTTGCTGTGCAGGTGGCTGACGCCATCCACTTGGTAGTTTTCCACGGCGAAGCCGCGCGAATAGATCTGCGAGGAATCGGAACCCTGGTTGCCCGACTGGTTCATGGTCAGGCCGGCGACCTGCTGGATGATTTCGGGCAATTGCGTCAGACCCTGGTCTTCCATGCGCTGGCGGGTGATGACGCTGACCGATTGAGGTGTCTCGCGGATCGACATCGGCAGGCGGGTAGCGGTCTGCATGCTGCCCGTGGTGTAGGAGCCACTGTTTTCGGTGGTCCCGCCCAAGCCGCCGGCGCTTACCGTCACCGGTGCCAGGGTCGCCTCGCCGGCGGCGGCCGTTGGCAGGCGGCGAAGGGTGTAGCCGCCGTTGGTCTGAGGGATGGCTTCCAGGTCGGTACCGCTGAGCAGTCGTTCCAGTGCGGCGTCGGTACTGTAGTGGCCGTTAACGCCGTGGCTCTGGCGACCGCTGGCGAGTTTCGGCGGATAGCTGAGCAGAGCGCCGGAAATCTGCCCGAAACGGGCCAGGGCCTCGTCGAGTGGACCTGCAGGAATGGCGTAGTGCATTGTGGCGTCGTTGCTGGCGTGGCTGTCGGCAGCCAGGACGGTGTGGCCGAGGGTTGCCGTCAGTGCCAGGCAGCCGAGACTGAGCAGGGCGACTTGTACGGCGCGGGCGCAGGTTTTCAGGCTCTTGCCGTGGTTCAAGGCGGGATGGCCGTGGGGGGGCATCGAAGGTTTCTCCTGTAGACGATGGCTGTCATGACGTCTGTCGCACGAGAAACCAAAACGGCTCAGGGCTGCGAATATTTTTAAGCGCTACTCGGCAGGGGCTGGATTGCCGTCCAGTAGCGGGTGCGCTGCACAATCTGCACGGGGAGCGTGTTGACCAGTGCTTCCAATACACGCTCGGTGTTGTCGAGGGGAAAGGAACCAGAAACCTCGAGGCTGGCCACCCGTGGATCGCAAATCAGCCAGCCCGGACGATAGCGATCGAGTTCGGCGGCGAAATCGTCGAGGCGCATGGCATTAACGATCAGCATGCCTTGTTGCCAGGCGGCGTCGGTGCTGACTGTGGCGCTGGGCGCATCACAGGCGCCGGCATCGAAACTGGCACGCTGGCCGGCGTTGATGATCAGCGGATGTGCCGGGTTGCGAAGTGGCCGCAGGGCGACGGCCCCGGCAAAGACGGCGACTTCGCTGCTGCCCGGGTGCTGGCGTACGGTGAACCGGGTGCCGAGGGCCTGGGCACTGCCTTCGGCCGTGCTCACCAGGAACGGGCGTCGTCTATCGTCGGTTGCAGTAGCGATGTGGATACGCCCGCTGCGCAGATGGAGTTGCCGCTGTCGGCTGTCGAAGTTGACGTCGACGACGCTGCCTGTGTCGAGGGTAAGCTGGCTGCCGTCGGCCAGCGTCACCAGGCGCCGTTCGCCCGTGTCGGTCTGGTAATCGGCGATCCAGCTGCCGGTTTGGTATTGCCGATGCAAGGTCAACCCGCCAGCGCCAGCAAAAACCAGCACGGCCAGCGCCTTGATCGCCTGGCGTCGGGCTGGGCCGGGTGGCGTAGTCAGGGAGGCATGGGCAAGGGCGGTAGGCAGGCCGGTGGCTCGCAGACGCTGCTGGCCGCCAGCGATGATCTGCCAGGCATGCTCGTGTTCCGGACTGGCGGCCCGCCAGCGCTGACAGGCCATTCGAACCTCGGCGGCGACCGGCTCGGATTGCAGTTCGACCCACCAGGCCATTGCGGCTTCGGCGACATTGGGGGAGATCGGATACTTGCCGATGGACGCGAGATTCATGGGGCCATGGCAAGGTCGGCGAAGTAGAAGAGTGTGCCGGCCTTGACGATATGGCGTTTGACGGTGGCGACGGAAATGTCCAGTTCGGAGGCGATCTGGGCATGACTCAGTCCGTCAAGTTGGGACAGCAGGAAGGCGCGGCGGACTACAGACGGCAACGTGCCGAGCAGGCGGTCGATCTCGTGCAGGGCTTCCAGCCACAGGGCGCGGGTTTCCTCCGAGGGTGCGGCGAGTTCCGGTTGCCGGGCGAGAGCTTCGAGCCAGGCTTGTTCCAGATAATGGCGCCGGAAATGACTAGCCAGGACCCGCTGGGCGATGGTGGTCAGGAATGCTCGCGGTTTTTCCGGCGTAGCCTGTTCAGCCTGGGTGAGCAGGCGCAGGAAGGTATCGTGCGCCAGGTCGGCGGCCAGGTCGCTGCTGGACAGACGCCGTCGCAGCCAGTCCCGTAACCAGCCGTGGTGCTCGCGATAGAGCGAGGCCAGCGAATCGAGTGATGAGGCAGTGTGCAAGGGGGCCTCCGGCAAACAAAATGCTGGCTGGCCCAGGGGGGGCTTGGCTTGCGTTGTTTTTGAGAATGGTTCTCATTGTTTCGGATTTGCCGGGCGGCGTCAAATGGCTGGGAGGAATGGCTGGAGTTTGCGGTCGATCGCAATATTCCACGAAAAACGGAACCTGCCGGAAGTGCCGTTGCGGATTGCCGATCGCGGTGGTTCAGAAGCTGTATTTCGCAGTTATTAACCCGGCCTTATATAGGCTGTTTTATATATGTTGTGTGCATGAATAAGATCGGTGCACGTGAGCTGGGTCCCGAAGGGCGCGAGACGGTGCGCAAGATGGTGCTGCGCCTGAATACGCAGTCGGGAATGAACGGCGTGGAGTTGGCGACGATCGCCGGCGTCCATGCGCGCGGTGCAGGCTTGGCTGCGCGAGCGCTACCCGGCCATTGCCGCGCAGGCCAAGACCGAAGGCGCGGTCATTTACTGGGCCAACGAAACGGCGGTGAAGGAAGATACGAGATGGATTCGAGGCTTTGCGCCGGCCGGCCGCACGCCTGTGCTCGAGGCACCGGCCCTCTGGGCCAAGCTGTCGATGATCTCGGCCATCACCAACCGGGGCGAGATCGCTTTCCAGATCGTCGAGGACACGATCAACGCCGAACGCTTCATCGAGTGACTGATCGCCAGTGCGGCGAGCAAGGTGTTCCTGATTGTCGATAACCTGCGGGTGCATCACGCCAAGCTCGTCCAGGCCTGGGTCGAGCCGCGTCGCGCGCAGATCGAGCTGTTCTACTTGCCGCCCTATGTTCCCGAATCCAATCCGGACGTATGCTACGTAGTGAGCGTATTTAAGGGCCGGGTCAATAGCAGGGCCCAAGTCCACAATAATCGGGATTGTGGAAAATTTTACTTATCAACGTGATGGGAAATCGGTGACGTTTCCATCGCCAGAACGATCCGGCAATCGGCTGGGGCGTGAAATACCGGCATTGGCTGACCGGCCGTTAGGCGGAGTTCTTTCATCAGCAGGACGGCTACATGAACGCCCGTGACAGCCGCGACGTGACGCTGAAGATGCGCACCGGTTTCCGGCTGCCTATCATCGAGCGCCGTTTGCGGCGACCCAGTGACGGAGCGCCGGAGCGCCCCGTCACTGACAGGGCTTACATGCCCTGGTAGATCGGCCCCTCGCCGCCTTGCGGCACCACCCAGTTGATGTTCTGGGTGGGATCCTTGATGTCGCAGGTCTTGCAGTGCACGCAGTTCTGCGCGTTGATCTGCAGGCGCGGCGCATTGCCATCACCGTCGCGCACGATCTCGTACACGCCGGCCGGGCAGTAGCGCTGCTCGGGGGCGTCGTAGAGCGCCAGATTGACCGAGATCGGTACCGAAGCATCCTTGAGGCGCAGGTGACAGGGCTGCTCTTCCTCATGGTTGGTGTTGGACAGGAAGACCGACGACAGGCGGTCGAAGGTCAGCGTGCCGTCCGGCTTCGGGTAGTCGATCTTCGGGCACTCCGCAGCGGGCTTGAGCGTGACATGGTCGGCACTGTTGTGCAGCGTCCACGGCACCTTGCCGCCGAACAGCTTCTGATCGATGCCGAACAGCAGCGAACCCATCCACAGACCCTTCTTCATGTAAGGCTTGAAGTTGCGTGTCTTGTGCAGTTCGGCATGCAGCCAGGAGTCCTGGAAGGCCGACGGGTAGGCGGTAAGGGCATCGCGCTGACGGTTGCCGGCGAGGGCATCGAGTGCCGCGTCGGCGGCGAGCATGCCGGACTTGATCGCGGCATGACTGCCCTTGATGCGCGCCGCGTTGAGGAAGCCTGCATCGTCGCCGATCAGTGCGCCACCGGGGAAGATCAGGCGGGGCTGGCTCTGCAGTCCGCCTGCCGCGATGGCGCGTGCGCCGTAGGCCAGGCGCTTGCCGCCCTCGAGAAACTTGCGGATGTCGGGATGGGTCTTGTAGCGCTGGAACTCTTCGAACGGCGACAGATGCGGATTGCTGTAGTTGAGCCCGACGACGTAGCCCACCGCTACCAGATTGTCTTCCAGGTGATAGACGAAGCCGCCGCCGTAGGTGTCGGCGGGCAGTGGCCAGCCCGCCGTGTGTACCACCAGCCCAGGGCGGTGATTCTCGACCGGCACTTCCCACAGTTCCTTGATACCGATGCCGTAGGTCTGCGGGTCGACGCCATCTCGAAGTTTGTATCTGGCTTCGAGTTGCTTGCCCAGGTGGCCGCGGCATCCCTCGGCGAACAGCGTGTACTTGGCATGCAGCTCCATGCCCGGTTGGTGGTTGGGGCCGGGCTCGCCCTCGCGGGTGAGGCCCATGTCGCCGGTTGCGACGCCCTTGACCGCACCGTTTTCGTCGAACAGGATCTCGGCACCGGCAAAGCCCGGATAGACCTCGACGCCGAGTGCCTCTGCCTGCTCGCCCATCCACTTGGCGACGTTGCCGAGGCGCACGATGTAGTTGCCGTGATTGACGAAGCAGTCCGGCAGCAGACCGTTGGGGATCGTGCGTCCGCCGGTTTCGTTGAGGAAGATCACGCGGTCTTCGGTCACCGCGGTGTTGAGCGGCGCGCCACGCGCCTTCCAGTCGGGAAAGAGTTCGGTGATCGCACGCGGGTCCATGACCGCGCCGGACAGGATATGGGCGCCGATCTCTGCGCCTTTCTCGATCAGGCATACCGAGATGTCCTGTCCCCTGGCCTCGGCCTGCTGCTTGAGCCGGATCGCCGCCGCCAGCCCGGCCGGGCCGCCACCGACGATCAGGACGTCAAATTCCATGGATTCGCGTTCCATCCCGTTCTCCTTTTACCTTAAGCTTTATTGGTATGCGTTCTCGTCGCCGCACAGTGTAATACGGGCCTGCGGCCTTCAGACCGGCGCGAAGCACTTTTCGAGCCGGGCCATTCTAAAACATACGCCTTCGTATGGTAAATTGCTTTGCACGCGAACTACCGCCCTGGAGAAGATGGATGTCGACCGAACGCAAGCTGATCCTGACCACGCGCATACCCGTCCGCTGGGGCGATATGGATGCCTACGGGCATGTGAACAACACCGTCTATTTCAGGTATTTCGAGCAGGCGCGCGTTGAATGGCTGGAGATGCAGGGCTCACGCGTGAGTCCGGACGAGACGGTCGGACCGGTCATCATCAATGCCAGTTGCACCTTCTACCTGCCGGTCAATTACCCGGCAACCGTGGTGGTGAAGATGTATGGGGGCGAACCGGGGCGGACCAGTCTGATGACCTGGTACGAACTATTCGTCGAAGGCGACGATCGGCTCTTTGCCGATGGCGCGGCGAAAACAGTGTGGATGGACACGCGCAGTGGCAAGTCCTCACCCTTGCCGGATACAATCCGCGAGATGTTTGTTTGATAAAATAAAACTAATTAAACACTAACAAAGGAGACGGAGATGAGTGCAGGACTGGATCAGCCCTTGTGGACGCCATCGGCGGCGCGTGTCGAGGCGGCCAACGTAACCGCCTTCCGGCGCGAAGCCGAGCGCCGCTGGCATGTTTCGCTGCCGGACTACGATGCTTTGTACGACTGGTCGGTAGCGAAGCCGGAGCAGTTCTGGACCAGTGTGTGGGAAGATGGCGGCGTAGTCGGCGAGCGCGGTGAGCGCGTGCTGGTCGACGGTGACCGCATGTCGGGCGCAAGGTGGTTCCCCGATGCGCGCCTGAATTTTGCCCAGAACCTGTTGCGCAGCCGTGAAGGCCATGATGCACTCGTGTTCTGGGGCGAGGATCAGGTCAAGAATCGCCTGTCGCACGGCGAGTTGTACCGGGCCGTTGCGCATTTTGCCGCGGCCTTGCGTGAACAGGGGGTGGAGAAGGGGGATCGGGTTGCCGCATTCATGCCCAACATGCCCGAGACCATCATCGCCATGCTGGCGGCCGCAAGCATCGGCGCGATCTTTACCTCGGCCTCGCCCGACTTCGGCGTGCAGGGCGTGCTCGACCGCTTCGGACAGAGCGCACCGAAGGTCCTGATCGCCTGCGATGGCTACTTTTACGCTGGCAAGACCATCGATTGTCTCGAGAAACTGGGCGATATCGCGCGCCAGCTGCCATCGCTGCGACGCGTGGTGGTGGTGCCCTATGTGCACACCGCGCACGATCTGGGCAACGTGCCCCACGCCCGCATGTATGCCGACTTCGTGGCCGATCATCATCACGTCACCGAGATCGAGTTTGCGCAACTGCCCTTCGATCATCCGCTCTACATCATGTATTCGTCGGGTACGACGGGTGTGCCCAAGTGCATCGTGCACTGCGCCGGTGGTGCGTTGCTGCAGCATCTGAAGGAGCACCGCCTGCACAGTGACGTCAAGCCGAAGGACCGCGTGTTCTATTTCACCACCTGCGGCTGGATGATGTGGAACTGGCTGGTCTCAGGCCTGGCGGCTGGAGCGACGCTGCTGCTGTACGACGGATCGCCGTTTGCCAGCGACAATGCCATCCTGTTCGACTATGCCGACGCCGAGGGCATGACCCATTTCGGCACCTCGGCCAAGTTCATCGATGCCGCTGCCAAGTTCGGTCTGAAGCCGCGCGAGACGCACGGCCTCGACACGGTACGGGCCATGATGAGCACCGGCAGTCCGCTGGTGGCCGAAGGTTTCGAATACGTCTATCGCGAGATCAAGGCCGACCTTCAATTGTCGTCGATCTCGGGTGGCACCGATATCATTTCCTGCTTCGTGCTCGGCTCGCCGGTGCTGCCGGTGTGGCGTGGCGAGATCCAGTGCCGCGGCCTGGGAATGGCGGTGGACGTGTGGGACGACGACGGCCACCCGGTGCGCGGGGAGAAGGGCGAACTGGTGTGCTCCAAGCCTTTCCCGGTGATGCCGCTGGGGTTCTGGGGGGATGACGACGGCAGCAAGTATCACGCCGCCTACTTCGATCGCTTCCCCAACGTGTGGTGCCATGGTGACTTCTGCGAGATCACCGCGCACGGTGGATTGGTGATCTACGGCCGTTCGGACGCCACGCTCAATCCGGGTGGCGTGCGCATCGGCACTGCGGAGATCTACCGTCAGGTGGAGAAACTCGACGAGGTGGTGGAGTCGCTGGTGATCGGTCAGGACTGGCCGCCGCAGAACCCGAGCGATGTGCGCGTGGTGCTGTTCGTGAAGTTGCGTGAAGGCCTGACGCTCGACGAAGCGCTGACCAAGCGCATCAAGCAGACCATCCGCGACAACACCACGCCGCGCCATGTGCCTGCCAAAGTCCTGCAAGTGGCCGACATTCCGCGCACCAAGAGTGGCAAGATCGTGGAACTGGCGGTCCGGCATGTCGTGCATGGCCGTGCGGTGAAGAACCAGGAGGCGCTGGCCAATCCGGAAGTGTTGGCGCTGTTCCGCGACCGGCCCGAACTGATGAGCTAGGAGCTGCCATGCTGATGAATCGCGACAAGTCGGTGCTGTTGATCATCGACGTGCAGACCGGGCTCGCGCCGGCCATTCACAACGCCGACCACCTTGTCGGCCACTGTGTGTGGCTGGCGGAGGTGGCGACACGGCTCAAGGTGCCGACCGTCGTGACCGAGCATTTTCCGCAGAAGCTCGGCTCCACCGTGCCGCGTCTCAAGGCCGCGACGGAAGGCGCGCAATACGTGGGCAAACAGCACTTCTCGGCCGTGGCAGATGGTTGCCTGAAGGGCACGGCAGTTGACGAATGCCGTCAGGTTGTCATTTGCGGCGCTGAGGCTCATGTGTGCGTGCTGCAAACTGCGCTCGAGTTGCGCTGGGCGGGCAAGGAGGTTTTCGTGGTCGCCGAAGCGGTCGGGTCGCGCGATCCGGCCAACCGCGATCTGGCCATTGCACGCATGCGCAGCCACGGCATCGAGATCGTGTCGCGTGAAATGCTCGCGTTCGAGTGGCTCAAGTGCGGGGGCACCGACCTGTTTCGCGAGATCAATCGGGATTTCATTCGTTAAACGGCTGAGGCGGGGCGTGCATGGCATCTGCGCCCACGTGGATGTGCCGGTTCGGAGAGGGGCGATGAGCGAGGAGCGAATCTCGATCATCGTTCCGGTGCTCGACGAGGCCGCTACGCTGACGGCCTGCCTGATGACACTCGAGTCGCTGTGTGATCCCGATGTTGAGATCATTGTCGCTGACGGCGGCAGCGCCGATGCGACGCCGGAGATCGCGCGCGGCCGGGCTCACACGTTCGTGCACGCGCCACGGGGACGTGGCAGCCAGATGAATGCGGGGGCGGCACTCGCCACGGGCGATATCCTTCTGTTTCTGCATGCCGATACCCGACTTCCCAGCGGCGCGCTGGATGTCATCCGGCGCGCAATCAGCGCTGGGGCACAGTGGGGACGCTTCGATGTGCGAATCGAGGGGCGCTCCCGTGCGCTGCGACTGGTCGGCGCGATGATGAACCTGCGTTCGCGTCTGAGCGGCATCGCCACCGGCGATCAGGCCATCTTCGTGCGGCGAACCGTGTTCGACGCCGCTGGCGGCTACCCCGACATCGCCCTGATGGAAGACGTCGCACTGTCTGGCGCATTGCGCGCGTTGGCGCATCCGGCCTGCCTGCGCCCGCCGGTGGCGACCTCGGGGCGGCGTTGGGAAAAGCATGGGGTGCTGCGCACCATCGTGCTCATGTGGCGCCTTCGTGCCGCCTACTGGCTGGGCGCCGATCCCGACGAACTCGCGCGGCGCTACGGCTATCAGCCGCGCAATGGTCCACAGGCTCGGCTTGCCGGGGTGCGCACGGAAGAAAAAAGGCCTCCCGACGCCTGAGCGTGGGGAGGCGCTTCGCTGCGCTGCTCGCCGTCCCGGCGGCTGGCGGCATCAGGCCGAGGTGTCGTCCGTCGTCGCGTCCTTCTTGGGGGCGGTCTTGCGTTTCGCCGCCGTCTTGCGTTCGGGCTTGACCGGCTTTTCGCTGTCGTCTTCCGCGGGTTTGGCGCGAGGTTTCGCCGCCCTTTTCGCTTTGACGGCCTTGGCGGCCTGGGCGGGCGCGGCACTGGCCTCCGTTGTTGCGGGTACGGTGGTCAGCGGTGTTGGCGCAGCAGGAGCGGGCGCAGCAGGAGCGGGTGCAGCAGGAGCGGGTGCAGCAGGAGCGGGTGCAGCAGCGGGCGCTGTTGTGCGTGCGGGGGCTGCCGATTGTGCCGCTCTTGCCGCCGCGGCTGCGGCGATGGCGGCATCTGCAGCCTTCATTTTTTCGCTGGTACGAATTGCCGCAGGACTGACGAGGCTTGGAGCGCGCGGTGTTGGTGCTGCTTCGCCGCCGCCTGGCGCGTTCTCCGCCACCGGCGCTGGGGCAGCTGGCACGGCGTCCTGTGCCGCGCGGGCAGGCGGGGGCTCGGCGGCCGCAGTATGGGTGTTTGCAGGCGGGGCCGTCTTTTCGGCCGGTGTCGCGTTGCCGGCATTCGTACGACGTGGGCCCCGACGTGACGGTCTTTCCTGACGCGCAGGCGCGGCCTCGGGCGCTGCCTGCTCGGCCTGCTTTTCCGGCTGTTTTTCGGTCTGGCTTTCGACAGCGGATTCCGCTGCGGTGTCGAGCTGCGGCGCATGGACCGGTTCGGTCGGGGTGTTGTCACGCCGTCCCCCGCGTCTGGAGCGGTCGCGGCGCGTGGAGTCGGCCTCACGTGGCGGACGTTCGGCCGCCGTTTCGGTGTCTGACGTGGTGCTGCTTCGATAAACGTAGGCGCCCGATTTTTCGTCGCGACCGAATTCCAGCAGACCTCTCGATTGCGCCTCTTCGAGCAGGTTTCCGAAGGCGCGGAAGCCGTAGTAAGACTCGCTGAAGTCTGGCTTGCGGCGCTTGATTGCTTCCTTGAGCATCGACGCCCAGATCTTGCCGCTGTCGCCGCGTTCGGCAAGCAAGGCCTCGAAGGTTTCGACCGCGATATCGATCGCCTGCGTGCGCCGGACTTCAATGTCGTCCTTACGCCCCTTGTCCTCGGTCTGGGGGCGGCGATTGCCGCCGCTGTCCTGACGCGATTCGCGTTTGCGCGCCATGCGTTCGCCCTCGCGCACGAGATCGTCATAGAAGATGAACTCGTCGCAATTGGCGATCAGCAGGTCGGACGTGGATTGCTTGACGCCGACGCCGATCACCTGCTTGGCGTTTTCGCGCAGCTTGGAGACGAGCGGCGAGAAGTCGGAGTCGCCACTGATGATGACGAAGGTATTGACGTGGGCCTTGGTGTAGCACAGGTCCAGTGCATCGACGACAAGGCGGATGTCGGCCGAGTTCTTTCCGGACTGGCGGACATGTGGAATCTCGATGAGCTCGAAGTTGGCTTCGTGCATCGTGGCCTTGAAGCCCTTGTAACGCTCCCAGTCGCAATAGGCCTTCTTGACTACGATGCTGCCCTTGAGCAGCAGGCGCTCAAGCACGCGTTTGATGTCGAATTTGTCGTAGTTGGCGTCGCGTACGCCCAGTGCGACGTTCTCGAAATCACAGAACAGCGCCATGCTGATGTTTTCGGTGGGTGAAGCCATGTATTTCTCCAGATGGGCCCGACCGGCCCCATGTCGTGTGCACACAGCAACATTACGCGGCGGCGGTCGAAGGTCTGTCGTCGCCCTGCGCGATTTTGCTGATTTTCGACATATTAGACCGTCGGGGGCTCATTGGGCCTGCTATTGCCTCAATTGGCTGCGTTTGCCGTCGTGCGGGAAAAGAGAAAAGGCGTGTGCCGGAGTTTCCGGCACACGCCTTCCAGATTCCGAGTCCTCACCTTGCCGGGCTCAGGTCATCACGCCCTTTGCCCAAACGAGTGGATACGGATGATCCGTCGAGGACTCCCCGTTCGGTGTCAGCCGCAGGTGCCTACCGCGCCACAAGCGGTGCAGAAGTCGCAGCCGTCCTTGCGGATCACGGTGTGGTTGCCGCATTCCTTGCACAGCGCGCCCTGCATCAGCTTGGCATCGCTGGTGTCGCGCGGTGCCTCTAGGATGCCCATTTCGCGGGTCGGATAACCCTTCTCGTCGAGCACGCCGAGCATGGCGTAGCGGTGGATCATCAGCTGCGCGATGTAAGCCACGGTGCTGGGGTAGTTCTGCTGGCGCTTGGTGCCGGGCACGAAAGCCATGAAGTCGCCCAGCGGCTCGGGGTAGTCGAGGAGCTTGCGCAGCTTCATGCCGATCCAGGCCGGATCCATCACGCGCATGTCGAGCGACAGAATTCGGGTGAGGCCGTCCAGTGCGCGCGGGTAGTTGCCCGACAGCCACACCGAGTATGGGCGGGTGACGCCGTCGGGCAGCGTGATCTCCTTCAGACCAAGAACGAAGTCCTCGCCGGTGGCCGGGTTGTAGATATCCACCGTCCACGACAGCGTGCCGTCGGTACCGGTCTTGGGCTCCTCGAGGCTGAACAGGGTGTCGAGCACCGGGGTCGCACCCTCGGTGTTGAATGCACCGAGCTGCTCGCAACGGTAATTGACGATCTGCGAGAATGCGGCCACCACGCCCGGCACCAGCTTCTTCTCGCCATGCGGCGGGAACGGCATTTCGAAGGACTTCTCGCCCACGGTGCGCGACAGGGTTTCGAGCTTGAGTTTGAGCCAGCCGCGATCGTTTGCACGCATGTCCATCGACAGGGTCTTGGCGACTGCGCCGAGGCCGCGCGGCTGGTCGGCGCCATTGACCCACACTTCGAAGGGGAAGGTGCCGCCGTTGGTGCCGAACTGACCGACGAAGAGCGCAAAGCCGCCCTGCGGGGTGTTGAGCATGTAGGTCCAGGCGAGGTTGCCATCAGGCATGCCCGGACGACCCGGCCAGCGCAGACTGGCCAGTACCGGCGCCGGCAGGCTCTTGATCGACAGGCGCTTGTTGGCGTCGGAGATCTCGACGTCGTGCGGCTGCTTCTGCTCGGTCGACGGGGTGACGGACAGTACCGAGCCGAGCACGTTGTTCGGACGGTAGGTCGCCAGGCCCTTGAGGCCGGCCTTCCACGCCGTGAGGTAGAGATCCTCGAATTCGGTGTAGGGGTAGTCGGCGGGGACGTTAACCGTCTTCGAGATTGAGGTGTCGACATAGGGGGCGACGACGGCGACCATGTCCTTGTGGGCCTGGGCCGAGATCTCGAGTGCGGTGACGAAGTAGGGCGGCAGCTTGTCGACGTTGCCACCCATGTGCTTGTACAGACGCCACGCGTAGTCCTCGACGGCGTATTCCTTGAACGTGCCGTCGGCCATGCGCTTGCGCCGCGTGTAGGTGTAGGAGAACGGTGGCTCGATACCGTTCGACGCGTTGTCGGCGAAGGCCAGCGAGATGGTGCCGGTGGGCGCGATCGACAGCAGGTGCGAGTTGCGGATGCCGTGCTTGCGGATCTTGTCCTTGACCTCGGCCGGCAGGCGCGAGGCGAAGTTGCCGCCCGACAGGTACATGTCGGCGTTGAACAGCGGGAAGGCGCCGCGCTCGCGCGCCAATTCGGCCGAGGCGAGATAGGCGCGATTGCGCATGTATTCGGAGATCTTGCGCGCCTCCTCGCGTGCTTCCGTGGTGTCGTAGCGCTTCTGCAGCATGATCAGGGCATCGCCCAGACCGGTGAAGCCCAGACCGACGCGGCGCTTGGAGTCGGCTTCGGCACGCTGCTGGTCGAGCGGCCAGTGGGTGGCTTCGAGCACGTTGTCGAGCATGCGGATGGAAACATCCACGACCTTGCCGAAACCGGCATAGTCGAACTCGGCCTTGTCGGTGAACGGGTGCTTGACGAAGGGGGTGAGGTTGATCGAGCCCAGGCAGCAGCAGCCATACGGCGGCAGCGGCTGCTCTGCGCAGGGGTTGGTCGCCTCGATGGTTTCGCAGTAGTACAGGTTGTTATCCTGGTTCATGCGGTCGAGAAAGAGGATGCCCGGCTCGGCGTGATCGTAGGTCGAGCGCATGATCTGGTCCCACAGACTGCGTGCACGCACCTTGCGATACACCCAGTTGCCCTCGTCGAGCTGGTATGCGCCCGCGTCCTTGAGCTCCTGCGTCGGCTCGGCTTTGTGTGCCAGCTCGATGTCGCCGTCGCTTTCAACCGCCTTCATGAAGGCGTCGGTCACGCCGA
The DNA here is from genome assembly GCF_018122735.1 of Azoarcus sp. L1K30. Taxonomy (GTDB): domain Bacteria; phylum Pseudomonadota; class Gammaproteobacteria; order Burkholderiales; family Rhodocyclaceae; genus Parazoarcus. The sequence continues at coordinate 537,814 of NZ_JAGRRD010000001.1, forward strand.
CCGAGATGTTGAAGTTGGTGAGGTCGCCCTTGTCCTTGGCGTGGATGAACTCTTCGATGTCGGGATGATCGCAGCGCAGCACGCCCATCTGGGCGCCGCGGCGGGCGCCGGCGGATTCGACGGTTTCGCACGAGCGGTCGAACACACGCATGTACGACACCGGGCCGGAGGCGTTCGATGCCGTGCCCTTGACCAGCGCGCCCTTGGGACGGATGGAGGAGAAATCGTAGCCCACACCGCCGCCGCGGCGCATGGTTTCGGCAGCTTGCGCAAGGGCGGTGTAGATGCCGGGGCGGCCGTCGACAGATTCGGTGACGGAGTCACCGACCGGTTGCACGAAGCAGTTGATCAGCGTGGCGGCGAGCGTGGTGCCTGCGGCGCTGTTGATGCGACCTGCGGGCACGAAGCCTTTCTCCTGGGCTTCGAGGAACTTCGCCTCCCAGTGGATGCGTTTGTCTTCGGCCTCGATCGCGGCGAGTGCACGGGCAACGCGCTGACGGACCGCATGAACGCTCTGTTCATCGCCCTTGGCATATTTTTCGATCAGGACTTCGCCCGAAATTTCCTGCATCGCAAGTGTGCTGGCATCGGCTTTGACAGTGTTCTGAGTGGTCGCGCTCATGATCTTCTTGGTCTGCCTTGATGTGGATTGGAACAAACCGAAGCATAGCGCCTAAATACGGATTTCGCAAAAAAATAAAAACAAATAAAAACAAATCGTTATAATTTTTGCTTGTGCGTCAAGGGTTAAATTGACACTACATATAGTGGCTCAATTTTCGCTGTTTATTCATTGAAAACCCAGTGTTTTCGGGGCGTTTCGGGCGGTATGGCGCCCCGCGACAGGCCTATAATGGGCCATCGTTTGCAGTGGAGAATGGCGGTCATGATCCCCGAGGACGTTCCCGCGGCACTGGTTCGGCGCATTGTTGGCAGGCATGGTGGAGATGCCACCCGACTGCTGCAGATTCTCATCGATGTGCAGGACGAAACCGGGTGGCTTGCCCCGGGTGTGATCACCGCCGTTGCCAGCGCGTTGTCGATTCCGCGTTCAAGGGTGGAAGGCGTCGCGGGTTTCTATCAATTCCTGCACAAGCAGCCGGTCGGTCGTTTCCACCTGCTGTTCGCCGACAACATTACCGAGCGCATGCAGGGCTCGGTCGAACTCATGGCCTCACTGTGCAGCAAGCTGTGGGTCGAACCCGGCAGGTTGTCGGAAGACGGTCTGGTCAGTGTCGGCACCACTTCATGCATCGGCATGGGCGATCAGGGGCCTTCGCTGCTGGTCAATGGACAGCCGCTGACCCGCCTGTCCCACCAGCGTATCAACCAGGTTGCCGAACTGATTCGACGCGAGGTCCCGCTGCCGGGCTGGCCGGCCGAGCTCTTCCGCGTGGATGACAATATCCATCGCCGCGATGCACTGTTGTCGCTCGACATGGCGCCCGGTGCGGCGCTGCGTGCGGCGGTCGCACTCGGGCGCGATGGCTGGATGGAGCAGATGCGTGCGTCCAATCTGCGCGGGCGCGGCGGTGCCGGCTTCACCACGGCGGTCAAGTGGATGGCGTGTCGCGACGCGCCAGGCGCAGAGAAGGTCGTGGTATGCAATGCGGACGAGGGCGAGCCTGGAACATTCAAGGATCGGGTGCTGCTGACGCGTATGGCCGACATGCTGTTCGAGGGCATGACGCTCGCCGCGTGGGCAGTGGGTGCGCGCCGGGGCTTCCTCTATCTGCGCGGAGAATATCGCTACCTGCTGGCGCCCTTGCTCGAGGCGATCGATCTGCGAAGGGCCGAGAATCTGCTGGGACGCGGCATCCTGGGCGCCCCCGGGTTCGATTTCGATATCGAGATCCATCTCGGGGCTGGCGCCTATGTGTGCGGCGAGGAAACGGCCCTGCTGGAATCGCTCGAGGGCAAACGCGGCACGCCGCGCATCCGGCCGCCGTTTCCCGTGTCGCACGGTTATCTTGGGCGGCCGACGGTGGTCAACAATGTCGAGACTCTGGCCAAGACCTGCCTGATCGCATTGCATGGCGGTGAGGCATTTGCCGCCACCGGTACTGCGCAGTCCGCCGGCACCAAGCTGCTGTCGATCTCGGGCGACTGTGCGCAGCCGGGCATTTATGAGTATCCCTTCGGGGTGCCGATCGAGCGTGTGCTCGAAGACTGCGGTGCCTCGGACATCCAGGCGGTGCAGGTCGGGGGCGCATCCGGGATCACCCTGGCGAGTTATGAGTTCCATCGTCGCATCGCGTTCGAGGATGTGCCCACCGCCGGGGCGTTCATGGTGTTCGATTCCAGCCGTGATCTGTTCGATGTGGCACGCAATTTCGTCGATTTCTTCGCGCATGAGAGTTGCGGTTTCTGCACGCCGTGCAGGGTGGGCACGGCGCTGCTGAAAAAGGCGATGAAGAAGCTTGCCGAGGGGCGGGGCGCGAAGACCGATCTGGCAGACATCGAGTGGATCGACCGCCTGCTCAAGAACGCGAGTCACTGCGGACTGGGGTCGGCCGCGCCGAATCCGGTGGTCGATACGCTGCTGAAGTTCCGTCCGGCATACGAACGGCGCCTGCAATCGCTCGACTTCGAACCCGCGTTCGATCTCGACGCGGCCTTGGCGGCGGCGCGGCGGGCCAGCGGACGTGACGACCCGGCTGCGCACATCGGTGCCGAAGAGGCGGATCAGAAGGGTTGAACATTGAGGACTGTGCGATGAGCAAGCAATTTCTGTTCGACGGTCGTCCGGTTGCGTTCGAGGACGGCCAGACCATCCTGCAGGCAGCGCGCGTGGCGGGACATTACATCCCGCATTTGTGCTGGCATCCGGATTTTCCGCCGCATGGTTCCTGCAAGCTGTGCATCGTGAAGGTGGCGGGACGCCATGTGTCGTCCTGTGCGATGCCGGCCAAGGAGGGGATGGAGGTCGAGAGCAACACGCCGGAGATCAACGGCGAGCGCCGTGCCCTGCTGCAGATGCTGTTCGTCGAGGGCAACCACTTCTGTCCGTCGTGCGAGAAGAGCGGCAACTGCCAGTTGCAGGCGCTCGCCTACGATCTGGAGATGACCGGTGAGCGATTCGCCCATTTCTTTCCAGAGCGACCGGTCGATGCCTCGCACCCCGACGTACTGCTCGACTTCAACCGCTGCATTTTCTGCGAGCTGTGCGTGCGCGCCAGCCGCGACGTCGATGGAAAGAACGTGTTCGCGCTCACCGAGCGCGGCATCAACAAGCATCTGGTGGTCAACGCGGAGTCGGGCAGGCTGGCCGACACCGATCTGGCGGCGGACGACCTGGCGGCCAACATCTGCCCGGTCGGCGTGATCCTGAAGAAGCGCGTGGGCTTCGCCAAGCCGATCGGCGAGCGCACCTACGACGTCAAACCCATCCACCTCGTGGCCATGGAGGATGGAAAATGAGCGCCCCGCGCCCCAAGGTCCGCATTGCGACGACCTCGCTCGCAGGCTGTTTCGGCTGCCACATGTCGTTTCTGGACATTGACGAGCACCTGTTCGATCTGGTCGAACTGGCCGAGTTCGACCGTTCGCCACTGACGGACATCAAGCACTGCGGACCATGCGATATCGGCCTGATCGAAGGGGGGGTATGCAATGCCGAGAATGTGCACGTCCTGCGTGAATTCAGGCGCAACTGCAAGACGCTGATCGCCGTGGGTGCGTGCGCGATCAACGGTGGCCTGCCGGCCCAGCGCAATCATCTCGATCTCGAATCCTGCCTGCGCGAAGTGTACATGTCGCGCGACGGGCTGGGTGCGGGAGGGGTGCCGAACGACCCGGAGCTGCCCTTGCTGCTCGACAAGGTGAGGCCGATTCACGAACTGGTGCGGATCGACTATTTCATTCCCGGTTGCCCGCCCTCGGGCGAGGCAATCTGGAAATTCCTGACCGATCTGATTGCCGGGCGCACGCCGCGGCTGTCGTATCCGATGATGCATTTCGACTGAGGTTGCAATGACTGCCGAACTGGAAACGGCCGAGGGGCGCGAGACGCTGCGCAAGGTGGCGATCGATCCGGTGTCGCGGATAGAGGGGCACGGACGGGTCACGCTGCTGATCGACGATGATGATCAGGTGTGCGAAGCGAGGCTGCACATCGTCGAGTTTCGCGGCTTCGAAGTCTTCATACAGGGGCGGCCCTACTGGGAGGTGCCGGTCATGGTGCAGCGCCTGTGCGGCATCTGCCCGGTCAGCCATCACCTGGCTGCATCGAAGGCGCTCGATCGGGTGGTCGGCGCGGTGCCGCCGAGCCCTGCCGCGATTCAGCTCCGACGGCTGATGCACTATGGTCAGATCCTGCAGTCGCATGCGCTGCACTTCTTTCACCTGTCGTCGCCGGACATGCTGTTCGGTTTCGAGGCCGAGCTCGGCAAGCGCAATATCGTTGGCGTGGCCGAGGCCTATCCGGACGTTGCGCGCCAGGGCGTGCTGTTGCGCAAGTTCGGCCAGGAGGTTATCCGCGCCACGGCCGGCAAACGCATTCACGGCACTGGTGCTGTGCCGGGCGGCATGAACCGCCATCTGTCGCTGGCCGACCGCGATGCACTGCGTGCCGATGCAGACCAGATGGTGGCGTGGAGCCAGGCGGCGGTGGAATTGGTCAAGCGCCTGCACCGCGCCGATCCCGGTCTCTACGATGTGTTCGGCGTGTTCCGCTCCGGCCTTGCCAGCCTGGTGCGGGCTGACGGTGCAATGGATCTCTACGATGGCGTGCTGCGTTTCCGCGACGGTGACGGCGGAATCATCCTCGATCAGGTGCCGGATCAGAACTATCGCCAGGTGCTGCAGGAGGATGTGAAGTCCTGGAGCTACATGAAGTTTCCCTATCTCATGGAGCGCGGGCCCGACTTGGGCTGGTACAAGGTAGGACCACTGGCGCGGGTGCAGAACTGCGATTTCATTCCCTCACCACTGGCGGAGATCGAGCGGCGCGAGTTCATCGATCATGGCAAGGGCGACGTCATCCATGCGCCGCTGGCCTACCACTGGGCCCGGATGATCGAAATGCTGCATGCGGCAGAAGTGATCCGTGACCTGCTCGACGACCCGGCCTGCACTGCGGGTGAGCTGATGGCCCAGGGCACGCGCGGGAAGGAAGGCGTGGGCATCATCGAAGCGCCGCGCGGTACGCTGATCCACCATTATCAGGTGGGTGACGACGACCTGGTGACGATGTGCAACCTCATCGTGTCGACCACCCACAACAACCAGGCCATGAACACCGCGGTGCGGGAGGTCGCCAAGCGTTACCTGTCCGGGCGCAAGCTCACCGAAGGTCTGCTCAATCACATCGAGGTGGCGATCCGCGCCTTTGATCCCTGTCTGTCGTGTGCCACCCACGCACTGGGGCAGATGCCACTGGTGGTCGAACTGGCGGCTGCCAATGGGGAGGTGATCGACCGCGTGGTGCGCGATTGAGCGCCGCCGGTGGATTGGTGGTGTTCGCGATCGGCAATGATGCCCGTGGCGACGACGCGCTCGGCCCGCAACTGGCCGTACGTATCGAACAGGCGTCGCCGCCTGGCCTGAAGCTGTTTGCCGAGTATCAGCTGCAGATCGAGCATGCGCTGGATCTGCGCGGGGCGGCGGCGGTGCTTTTCATCGATGCAGCCGTTGGCCTCGAGCAGGCATTCGAATTCCACCGCACCGTGCCCGACCCCGCTGCACCGCTGCTGAGTCATGCGCTGTCGCCTGGCGCCTTGCTTGCGGTGTTCGAGCGCATCGAGGGCAGGGCGCCGCCCCCGGCCTTCGTCCTTGCGCTGCGGGGAAAGTCCTTCGAGCTGGGCGAGTCCTTGTCTGCGCCGGCTGCAAGTGCGCTGGAGGCGGGCTGGACCTGGCTGTGTTCGCGCCTGTCGGTGTCAGGCCTGCTTGCCGCTGCGACTGGTGCCCCCCCTGAGCACCAGCAGCGCAATCGTGCCGGCCACGATGCCCCAGAAGGCCGACCCCACGCCGAGCAGTGACACGCCCGACGCCGTGACCAGAAAGGTCACCAGCGCCGGTTCGCGCTCGTGCTCGTCGCGCAGTGCCATCGCCATGCCGTTGCCGATGGTGCCGAACAGCGCCAGGCCGGCAATCCCGAGCACCAATTCCCTGGGAAAGGCGGTAAATAGCGCGCCCACGGTTGCGCCGAAAACGCCCAGGATCACATAGACCACGCCCGCCGACAGTGCGGCAACATAGCGTTTGTCAGGGGCGGGATGGGCTTCGCGTCCCATGCAGATCGCGGCGGTGATGGCCGCAAGGTTGAGCGCGAAGGCGCCGAAGGGGGCGAGCACGAGCGTGGCGACACCCGTCCAGCCGATCACCGGGGATACCGGAATGCTGTAACCGGATGCCCGGATCACGGTGACCCCTGGAACGTTCTGCGACGCCATGGTCACGACGAACAGCGGCAGGGCGATGCCGACCAGAGCGCTGAGCGAAAAGCCCGGCATGGTGAATACCGGGCGAGCCAGCGCGAGTTCGAGCGCGTCGACATGCAGCAGTCCCCGCGTCGATGCGATACCGATGCCGACCAGCAGCGCGAGGGGCACGGCGTAGCGGGCAAAGAAACGGCGCCCCGCGAGATAGACGCAGAACATCGGAAACACCAGCGCGAACTGGGATTTCATCGCCACGAATACATCGAGGCCGAAGCGCAGCAGCACACCGGCCAGCATCCCCGCCGCAAGTGAGATCGGGATGCGTCCCATCAGACGTTCGAACACGCCACTGAAGCCGGCCACGGTGATGAGCGCGGCACAGACGAGGAAGGCGCCGATCGCTTCATTCATCGGCACGCCGGCTGCAGCCGTAATCAGCATCGCTGCGCCTGGCGTGCTCCAGGCCGTCAGGACCGGCACCCGGTAACGCAGGGTGAGTGCGATCGAGCTCAGCCCCATGCCGACACCCAGTGCGCCCATCCACGAGCCGATTTCGGCCTGCGAGGCGCCGAGGGCATCTGCTGCCTGAAAGATCAGGACCGCGGAACTGGTGTAGCCGACGAGCACGGCAACGAAGCCGGCGATCACGGCCGAAAGCGAAAAATCACGCATTGTCTGTTGGGGGGTACGCAGGTAGTGGTCGGTGGTGTCAGCGCGGGTGCTTGCGGGGGAAGAAACTCGCAATGCAGGAGGCCAGGTTGAGTTCGGCTTCGTCCCTGGCTGCGATGAAGCCGGCGCTGTCGAGTTCGGCATCGAGCCATACTACGGGTTCGATGCGCGCAGCGGCCACTTCGCTGGACTCGCCGTAACGGTCCGCATGTGAAATGGCGCGGGCGATATGGAGCACGCTGGCGTCGCTCGTGCGTTCGCCGGCGAGTCGCGGCATCAACTGTGCACCGATGACATCGGCAAAACAGCTCGGAAGCTTCCAGCCCTCCATCAGAGCCGCACCAATTTCGGCATGGTTGCAGCCGATCAGCCGGCACTCTGCCGCCGGCAGCGATTCTGCGCCGGCATCCGCGGCAAGCTGTGCCGCCGAAGCCTGTTCCGGAACCACCTGGTACATCACGAGATGGCCGACATCGGCCAGCAGGCCGATCACGAACATGCGCTCAACACCGGGATGCCCGGCCACGCGCGCGAGACTGCGTGCGGCCAAGGCACACATCATGCTGCCATGCCAGAACCGGCTCATGTCCATGTGCTCGGGGCGGATGCCGTCGAATACGGCCTTGACCGACATCGCGAGCACCAGATCATGCACCTGCTGTAGCCCGAGAATGGGTACCGCGCGCTCAACGCTGTCGATCTTGCCGCCAAAGCCGAAGAAGGCACTGTTGACCAGCCGCAGCACACCGGCAGCGAGTGCCGGGTCGGCGGACACCAGGCGCGCAACTTCGATCAGCGATCCGTCGTCCGAGTCGAGTTGCTCGCGGATGCGGTGGTATACCGTCGGCAAGGTGGACAGCGCCTCGACGTGACTGACAATTTCCTGGGCCGAGTACATGGTCTGATTCCGTGATGAACGGCTCCATTATCGACGATCTGGGGGGGCAGGTGAATGGCGCGATCAAAACAGGCGGGTGGGGAGCCCCTTGTGTCTCGATGTCATGTGCGTGGCTTGCGGTGACGGCGATGTCGCGTGCGGCGTAGGATAATGCCATTACTGCCACTGAACAGAGTATTTCGATGCGTATCGTAAGCTGGAACATCCAATGGGGAAGAGGTGCCGATGGCCGTGTTGATCTCGAGCGCACGGCGAGCGTGATCCGCGACATCGGCAATGTTGACGTCATCTGCCTGCAGGAGGTGGCGCAGAATTTTCCGGGCTTGGCGGGTGGGCATGGCGAAGACGGTGTCGGTGTGCTGAGCGCCGCCTTCCCCGGCTACGAGGCAATATTCGGTGCGGCGCTCGATGTGCCCGACGGCAAGGGGGGGCGTGCGCGCTTCGGCAATCTGACGCTGTCGCGCATCGCGGTGGGGCAGGTCTTCCGTCACATGCTGCCATCGCCGCCCGATCCGTCGGTGCCGAACATGCAAAGGATGTGCGTCGAGGTGGTGCTGGCGTCGGGTGGTGGCAGTGTGCGGATCATGAACACCCATCTGGAGTATTACTCCGATCTGCAGCGTGGGGCGCAGATTGAACGCTTGCTTGCGCTTCATCGCGAGTCGGCACTGCGGGCGGGTGTTCGAGTGCCGGACAAGGACGCCAACCCCGGGTTCAGGGCGTGGCCGCGACCGGCATCTGCCGTATTGTGCGGCGATTTCAACTGCGAACCGGGCTCGCCCGGGCACATCGCCCTGCAATCGGATCCAGGGCCGGAGGTGCCGCGGCTGTGTGACGCTTGGCTGGCACTCAACGGCACCCAAGCGCACCCGCCGACGGTGGGGCTGCATGGCGCGGAGTGGCCCGACCACGCCTTCTGCTGCGATTTTGCCTTTGTCAGTGCGGATCTCGTGCCGCGGATCAGTGCTTTGCGTGTTGTCGCGGGCACTGCCGCATCCGACCATCAGCCGCTGGTGCTCGATCTGGCCTGAGACGCTATTTGGCGGGCAGGGGCTCGACCAAGTCGCGGTAGGCATACCAGGTCGCGTGTCCGATGAGCGGCATCAGCACGACCAGTCCAAGGTGAAAGGTCAGAAAGCCGATGACGGTGAGCGAGGCGATCAGCAGCGCCCAGATGAGCATGGCCGCAGGATTCCGAATCAGTGCGGAAATGCTCGCCAGCATGGAGCTGATGGCATCCTGGTTGCGATCGAGCATCAGCGGGATCGACACCACACTGACGGCAAAAGTGAGGGTCGCGAAGATCAGGCCGACGCCGAAGTACACCAGCAGGAACTCGAGGTTCTCGAAGGCCAGCAGCTGGCCGAGAAAGCCTGACAGGTTGGGGAGTTCGTCGGTGTAGAAGAGCGCGAAAACGACCAGCGATGCGCGCGCCCACACCAGGAATACGACGCCGAGCACGACCGCAAACACGCCGATGTTACCGGCGTTGCGCTTCCAGACCGTCAGCGTCGGGGTCAGCGCACACTGCTCGCCGCGTTCATGACGGCGGCTGATTTCGTACAAGCCCATGGCGAAGAAGGGGCCCAGCAGCAGGAAGCCCGAGGTCAGCGCAGAGGTGTACTCGTAGGCATGCTCGAATACGAAGGTGATGAGCAGGCCCATGCCGGCGAAGCAGAATCCATAGAACAGACTGGGTATCGGGCAGGCCTTGAGATCGCCCAGCGCGCGCGTCACCCAGCTGATGGGGGCGGTGAATGGAACATCCCTCACCGTCGGGAAGGGCAGTGCGGCGGCGGCTTCAAGCTCCGAATCGTTCGGCTGCGACATGTCTCTCTCCGTTCGTCCTGATGGTTCGCTTCAGCAAAACGGGGCGGGGCAGATCGGTGCCCAATTCACGGCGCCATGGGCGCCGATCTGCCCGATCGATGTATGTGTTATGTGTTCAGAAATCCCCGGATTGCGTTGTTCAATGCCTGTGGCGCTTCGGCCATCATGGCATGGCCGGCGCCCTGCAACGTCATCATACGCGCACCGCCCGCTACGTTGACCAGTGCATCGAATAGGGGTTTTACCGCACGCGGCGGCGTCATCTGGTCGCGCTGGCCGCTAATCAGCAGTGTGGGGCAGGACACCTGCGCCGCGCACGACAGGCCATCCTGCCAGGCGTCGCATGCCCTGAGGTCGGTCGCGAGCACGCCTGCAGCCTGACGCGCCATCAGGCGCTGATTGATGCCCAGAAGCGAGGTGCCGGGACTGGCGCTGGCGCCAAGCTGAGCCGTTGCGCTGTAGGACCATTGATTGATCATGGCATGGGCACGCCCGGGCGCGCTGCAGGCCGCATCGATCAGGGCAGGGGCAACGGGCATGGGCGCGACGCTGCCGATCAGGATCAGCTTGCGGGTGCGTTCGCGGGCACGGGCGGCGGTGGCAAGGGCAATCAGCGAACCCATGCTGTGACCGGCAAGGACGGCGTGTTCGACACCGCAGGCGTCGAGCATGTCCAGCAGCCAGTCGGCCATGGCGTCGATGCTCTCCAGCGGCGCCCCCGCGGATGCGCCGTGGCCGGGCAGATCGGGGGCGAGCACACCGAAGCCGTGATGCGCCAGATGTCTGGCCTGGTAATGCCATACGCTGTGATCGTGACCCGCGCCGTGGATCAGCACCACGCTCGGCAAACGTGGGTCGAAGTCTCGGCCGCCGGTATAGATGCGGCATGTCTGCTGTCTGATCAGTCGGTCCATTGTTTCAGGCCTTGAGCAACTTGCCGACGGCGTAGAGGCCGCGATCCAGGTCCGCGAGAAGGTCGCCGCAGCTTTCCAGTCCGACCGACAGGCGTACCGTGCCCTCGCCGATTCCGCTGGCGGCGAGGTCAGGCGCCGACATGCGGAAGTGCGTGGTACTGGCAGGGTGAATCACCAATGACTTGGCATCGCCCACGTTTGCCAGATGCGAAAACAGTCGCAGTGCGCCAATGAACGCGCGCCCGGCTTCGCGACCGCCCTTCAGGTCGAAGGCGAGCACCGCACCGCAGCCGTCTGGCAGCAGCCGTTCGGCGAGCGCATGGTCGGGATGGGTCGCAAGGCCCGGATAGGCGATTCTGTCCACCAGCGGGCTGGCGGCGAGGTGGTCGGCGACGCGGCGGGCGTTGTCGACATGCGCGCGCATCCGCAACGGCAGGGTTTCCAGTCCCTGCAGGATCTGAAAAGCATTCATCGGCGACAGACAGGCACCGAAATCGCGCAGTCCTTCGCGCCGCGCGCGCAACAGGAAGGCGGCGACCGGGGACTCCTCGGCAAAGTCCATCCCGTGAAAACCGTCATAGGGCTCGGTCAGGGTTGGATAGAGGCCGGAGGCCTCCCAGTCGAAACGTCCGCCTTCGACGAGCACGCCACCTACCGCGACGCCATGGCCGCCGATGAATTTCGTCGCCGAATGCATGACCAGGTCTGCGCCGAGGTCGAACGGCCGCTGCAGCGCCGGGCTGACCAGGGTCGCGTCGACCAGCAGCGGCAGCTTTGCCGCATGGGCAATGGCGGCGACGGTGGGGATATCGAGCACGTCGAGGCCGGGATTGCCGAGGGATTCACCGAACAGCAGGCGGGTCTCGGGGCGAATCGCACTGCGCCAGGCATCGGGGTCGCGTGGATCGACGAAGGTGGTTTCGATGCCGAACCGCGGCAGGGTATAGGCGAAAAGGTTGTGCGAACCGCCGTACAGCGAGCGTGAAGCCACGATATGTCCGCCGCAACCCATCAGCGTGGTGACGGCGAGGTGCAGCGCGGCCTGCCCGCTGGCGACGGCAATCGCGCCGACGCCTCCCTCGAGTGCGGCGGTGCGCTCTTCGAGTACGGCGTTAGTCGGATTCGAAATGCGCGAATAGACATGGCCGGGCTGCTCGAGATTGAACAGGGCCGCGGCCTGATCGGCATCGGCAAAGACATAGCTGGTGGTGAAGTGGATCGGCGTCGCGCGAGAGCCATGCATGGCATCGGGCGATTGCCCCGCATGCAGAGCGAGCGTCTCCGCGCCGAAAAGTCCGGTATCGGTCATGGGCTGGGGGAGTCAGTTGGCGTGGGGCTGTGCGCGGAAAACCGGCTCAGGCGAGATCATCGGGTTCGATCAGGCGTTCGATGACGGCGATGCGGTCCTTGAGTGCGAGTTTGCGCTTCTTCATGCGTCGGATCAGCAGTTGATCGTCGGTGGGGGCGGCAATCAGCTTGTTGATGGCCTCATCGAGGTCGCGATGCTCGTCGCGCAATTGCAGCAGACGCGATTGCAGGCTGGTTACGTCTTCGAAGTTATCGTCGTTCATTGCGAACCCACAGGGGTGTGCTGGCACCTGTCTTGTGCCATGGTTTGGACCGTCATTGTGTCAATGGTATGCGGCAGGCGCGCCGATGACAATGTCGGCGCAGCCGCTATGGGGCCAGCACAAGCGCAACTGCCGGGGGTAGGGCAATGCCGGACGTTCGCGCCATCGGCGCAGGGCAAGCCATACCGACGGGGCGGTCCCGAACAGTGTCACCGCGTCGGTGTACTTGGCCTCGTGCTGCGGAGCGCGGTGCGATCCATTACCATCAAGGGTTTCCGCCAGTCTTCCGGAGTTTTTGATGAACAAGGCGTTCGTAAAGGAAAGCGATGGCGATGAGGATGAAGATGCGCTTTCGCCCTCGCTTCGCCTGCCGCCGGGCAGCAAGAATTACATGACCCGGCGTGGCAACCTTGCACTGCGCGAGGAACTCGACCAGCTGCTGCGTGTGGAGCGGCCGAAGATGGTCGAAACGGTGGCGTGGGCGGCCGGAAACGGAGATCGCTCGGAGAACGGAGATTACATCTATGGCAAGAAGCGTCTGCGCGAGATCGACCGCCGTATCCGGTTCCTGATCAAGCGTATCGAAAATGCCGAGGTGGTCGATCCTGCGGAGCAGGAGAACGTCGATCAGGTTTTTTTTGGTGCAACCGTCACCATCTGCGATGTCGACGACGCCGATGGCACGGAGCAGACATGGCAGATCGTGGGCGTGGACGAAGCCAATGCTTCGGCGGGAATGATCAGCTGGATCTCGCCGCTGGCGCGTGCGCTGATCAAGGCACGAGCGGGCGATGTGGTGCGTTTCATGAGTCCGGCGGGTGTGCGCGAGATCGAAATCGTCAACGTGCAATACATCTGAGCGAGTTGCGCGCGGGCCAGGGCTTGAAAATCAGGGCAGAGGCCCCAATCTCCGACGCACGACTTTTCATCATCGGAGACGCATCAAGATGTCCAGCGCCCAGACCGCCACCGAAACCCTGAATTTCCAGGCGGAAGTGAAGCAGCTGCTTCACCTCATGATCCACTCCCTGTATTCGAATCGCGAGATCTTTCTGCGCGAACTGATTTCCAACGCCTCGGATGCGTCGGACAAGCTGCGCTTCGAGGCTATCGACCAACCGGCGCTTTTCGAGGGCGACAGCGACCTCAAGATCCGCGTGTCCTTCGATGCCGAGGCCAGGACGATTACCATCAGTGACAACGGTATCGGCATGAGCCGTGAGGAGGTCGTCGCCCACCTCGGTACCATCGCCAAGTCGGGCACCAAGGAATTCTTCGGCAAACTCACCGGCGATCAGAAGAAGGACGCTCACCTGATCGGCCAGTTCGGCGTCGGCTTCTACTCGGCCTTCATCGTCGCGGACAAGGTGACGGTGCTGACGCGTCGTGCCGGCCTGCCGATCAGCGAAGGCGTGCGGTGGGAGTGCAGCATGACCGGCGAAACCGCTGGCGAGTACACCGTGGCCGCGATCGAGAAGGCGGGCCGCGGGACCGAGATCACGCTTCATCTGCGCGATGACCAGGACGATCTGCTGTCGTCGTGGAAGCTCAAGAGCCTGATCCGCAAGTACTCCGATCACATCGTGCAGCCGATCGTGATGAAGAAGGAAGAGTGGAACGAGGAAAAGAAAGCGCAGGTCCTGACCGACGAAGACGAGACCGTCAACCAGGCCAATGCGCTGTGGGCACGCTCGCGCAACGACATCAGCGAAGAGGAATACAAGGCCTTCTACAAGCACGTCGGACACGACTACGACGAGCCGCTGGCGTGGACCCATGCCCGCGTCGAGGGCCGGCAGGAATATACCCAGCTGCTCTACATCCCCTCGCACGCACCTTTCGATCTGTGGGATCGCAATGCGCGCCATGGCGTCAAGTTGTACGTGAAGCGCGTGTTCATCATGGATGACGCCGAAAAACTGATGCCGACCTATCTGCGTTTCGTGCGCGGCGTGGTCGACTCGGCCGATCTGCCGCTCAACGTGTCGCGCGAGATCCTGCAGGAGTCCAAGGACATCGACACCATCCGCGCCGGTTGTACGAAGAAGGTGCTGGGCCTGCTCGAGGATCTCGCCACCAGCGACGAGGCTGGCGACAAGGAAAAATACGCCACTTTCTGGAAAGAGTTCGGCAAGGTGCTCAAGGAAGGCGTGGGCGAGGATTTCGCCAACAAGGACAAGATTGCCGGCCTGCTGCGGTTCGCGTCGACGCATGCCGATACGCCGGACGAGGTGGTGTCGCTCAAGGACTACATCGGTCGCATGAAGGAAGGTCAGGACAAGGTCTACTATGTGACCGCCGAGTCGTTCAATGCCGCGAAGAACAGCCCGCATCTCGAGATCTTCCGCAAGAAGGGCATCGAAGTGCTGTTGCTGTCGGATCGCGTCGACGAATGGGCGCTGGGCAACCTTACCGAGTTCGATGGCAAGCAGCTGCAGTCGGTGGCGAAGGGCGGGCTCGATCTCGGCTCGCTGGAAGACGAAGCCGAGAAGAAGGAAGCCGAGCAGGCGGCCGACGAGTACAAGGAGCTGATCGAGAAGATGAAGGCCAGTCTCGGCGAGCGGGTGAAGGACGTCAAGGTCACGCTGCGTCTGACCGATTCGCCCGCCTGCCTGGTAGCGGACGAGCACGATCTCGGCATGAACCTGACCCGCATCCTGAAGGCGGCGGGTCAGAGCGCACCGATGTCCAAGCCGATCCTCGAGATCAATCCGAAGCATCCGGCTGTGCTGCGGCTGAAATACGAAGACAAGAACTTCGATGACTGGGCCGCGGTGCTGTTCGATCAGGCCTTGCTGGCCGAAGGCGGCGCTCTCGATGATCCGGCGACCTTCGTCAAGCGCATCAACCAGTTGATGCTGGCCATGAGCGGTCATTGAGCGCAAGCCCGCGCGCGCGGGTAATGCGTTGAATCGGAGCCGGGGCTGCCCACACGCGATGTGGGCAGCCCCGGCTTGCTTTTGGGCGGGTTGGTTCCGGCGCGTAATCGCGCCTGGATGCGGGTTAACGATACTTGTTGCTGCCGGTCGATGACGGAAGACTAGGCAGTGAGGATTACAGACGCACACGCAGCTACTGCGCGCAGTTCGACGCGATTTCCGCATCAATGCCGGGATGGAGCATGAGCGAGTTCATTCTCGAAACGAACGGGCTGACCAAGGAATTCAAGGGCTTTGCCGCCGTATCGGATGTCAATCTCAAGGTGCAGCGTGGTCACATCCACGCGCTGATTGGCCCCAACGGTGCAGGCAAGACCACTGTCTTCAACCTTCTGACCAAATTCCTGCCGCCAACCGCGGGGACGATCCGGTTCGATGGCCGCGACGTGACCCACGAGGCGCCTGCCGCCACCGCCCGCCGCGGCTTGGTGCGTTCCTTTCAGATATCGGCGACGTTTCCACATCTCACGGTCATGGAGAACGTCCGTATCGGGCTGCAGCGCAAGTTGGGCACCGAATATCATTTCTGGCGGTCGGAGAAGTCGCTCGACGTCCTCAACGACAAGGCGATGGCGTTGCTCGAAGCGGTCGATCTGGCGTCGTTTGCCGATACGGTGACGGCGGAAATGCCATACGGGCGCAAACGGGCGCTGGAGATCGCCACCACGCTGGCACTGGAGCCCAAGATGATGCTGCTCGACGAGCCGACGCAGGGGATGGGCAACGAGGACATCAGTCGTGTCGTGGACCTGATTCGCAAGGTTTCGGCCAATCGCAGCATCCTGATGGTCGAGCACAACCTGTCGGTGGTTGCCAATCTGTGCGACCGCATCACGGTGCTCACCCGTGGCAGCGTGCTCGCCGAGGGGTCGTATGACGAGGTGTCGAAGGATCCCAGCGTGCTCGAAGCGTATGTCGGCTCCGACGACATGAATGATGCCCACCACTGACATCAGCCAGCCAATTCCATGACCAGCGCCTTCCAGCCCCGACCCGAGATGTTGCGGATCAGCGATCTGCATTCCTTTTACGGCGAGTCCCACATCCTGCATGGTATCGATCTGAAGGTGGCACGCGGCGAATGTGTCACGCTGCTCGGGCGCAATGGGTCCGGCCGATCCACCACGCTTAAATCCGTCCTTGGCCTGGTGGGACGGCGGAGCGGGTCGATCATGGTCAACGGCAAGGAAGTGATCGGCGAGCCGACCCACCGCATGGCGCGTTACGGCATCGGCTATGTTCCGGAAGAACGTGCCATCTTCGCCTCGCTCAGCACGGAAGAGAACCTGATGCTGCCGCCGCAGGTGGCCAGTGGCGGCATGTCGGTGGGCGAAATCTACGAGATGTTTCCCAATCTGCTCGAGCGCAGGGCCAGTCCGGGCAGCAAGCTGTCCGGCGGAGAGCAACAGATGCTGGCAATGGCGCGCGTGTTGCGCACGGGTGCCAAACTCCTGTTGCTGGACGAGATTACCGAAGGTCTTGCGCCCGTCATCGTCAAGAAGCTCGGCGAAGTCATCACCGAGTTGAAGAAGCGCAGTTTCACCATCGTCATGGTGGAGCAGAATTTCCGCTTTGCCGCACCACTCGCCGATCGGCACTACGTGCTCGAGCATGGCGAGGTCATCGCCACCATCCCCGCGGCGGATTTGCCGCAGAAGATGGATTGGCTGCATCAGACGCTCGGGGTTTGACCCGCGCGAACAATAACCGGGACGGAGACATGACAATGCAGATGAAGAAACTGATTACCCTGGCCTGTAGTGCAGCGATCGCAGGCCTCTCGGGCACCGCGAGTGCCCAGATTTCGGGGGATACGGTCAAGATCGGCGTGCTGACCGACTTGTCCGGGACCTATTCCGACCTTGCCGGCTCGGGTGCGGTGCTGGCCACGCAGATGGCGATCGACGACTTCATCGCCGAGGCCAAGCCTTCGTTCAAGGTCGAGATGGTGTCGGCAGATCACCAGAACAAGGCCGACATCGCGTCGAACAAGGCACGCGAGTGGTTTGAGCGCGAGGGTGTCGATGCCGCGACCGAACTGGTGACCACCTCCACCGCCCTGGCCGTGATGAAGATTGCCAAGGAAATGAACAAGATCGCGTTGATGAGTGGGCCGGCGTCGACTCCGATCACCAACGAACAGTGCAACGATGTCAGCGTGCACTACACCTACGATACCTATGCGCTGGCAAATGGCACGGCCAAGGCCGTGACCAAGCAGGGCGGCAAGACGTGGTTCTTCCTCACGGCCGACTATGCCTTCGGTCAGGCGCTCGAGAAGGATTCCTCCGCGGTCGTCGTCGCCAATGGCGGCAAGGTGCTGGGTTCGGTGCGCCATCCCTTCCCGGCATCGGATTTCTCCTCATTCCTCTTGCAGGCGCAGGCCTCGGGGGCTCAGATCATCGGTCTTGCCAATGCTGGTGCGGACACCACCAATGCGATCAAGCAGGCCTCCGAATTCGGGATTACACCGAAGCAGTCGCTTGCCGGCCTGCTGATGTTCATCACCGATGTCCATTCACTCGGGCTCAAGAGCACGCAGGGGATGTACCTGACGACCGGCTTCTACTGGGATCTCAATGATGCCACCCGGGCCTGGTCGAAGCGTTTCTTCGACAAGCAGAAACGAATGCCCTCCATGGTCCAGGCCGGACAGTATTCTTCGGTGCTCCATTACCTGAGAGCGGTGAAGGCGGCCGGCACGGACGATACGGCCAAGGTCATGGCGCAGATGAAGAAGACGCCGATCAACGACTTCTTCGCCAAGAACGGCAAGATCCGCGACGATGGCCGGATGATCCACGACATGTATCTGGTGCAGGTGAAGAAGCCCGAGGAATCCAAGTACCCGTGGGACTACTACCATGTCCGTCAGACGATTCCTGCGGCTGAGGCTTTCCAGCCTTTGTCGGAATCGCGCTGCCCGCTGATCAAGAAGTAGGTCTCTGGCGCTGATCCGTATCTCACGTCGCACCTCGGGGCGCCCGGCGCGCCCCGCTGCGGGAGTTGCAAATGGAAATTTTCGGTGTTCCGAGTGCCTTGCTCGGCAGCCAGTTGCTGGTGGGACTGATCAATGGCTCCTTTTACGCCATCCTCAGTCTGGGCCTGGCAATCATCTTTGGTCTGCTCAACATCATCAACTTCGCCCATGGTGCGCAATACATGATGGGCGCCTTCGTGGCGTGGATCGCGCTGACGAAGTTCGGCGTCAATTACTGGGTGGCCCTGCTGCTGGCGCCAATCGTCATCGGCGCCCTCGGTGTGCTCCTGGAGCGCACGATGCTGTGCAAGTTGTACAAACTCGACCACCTGTATGGCTTGCTGCTGACCTTTGGCCTGGCGCTGATCTTCGAGGGGGTCTTTCGCGACCAGTACGGCATTTCCGGGCAATCCTACCCGGTGCCGGCGCTGCTCGAGGGCGGCGTGAATCTCGGCTTCATGTATTTGCCGATCTATCGCGGCTGGATCGTCGTTGCTGCGCTTACGGTGTGTTTCGGCACCTGGTTCATGATCGAGAAGACCAAGCTCGGGGCCTATCTGCGTGCGGGTACCGAGAACCCCCAGATGGTGCAGGCGCTGGGCATCAATGTGCCCTTGCTGATTACATTCACCTACGGCTACGGCGTCGCGCTGGCTGCATTTGCAGGCGTATTGGCGGCGCCCGTGTACCAGGTGAATCCGCTGATGGGCTCAAACCTGATCATCGTGGTGTTCGCTGTCGTCGTCATCGGCGGGATGGGGTCGATCATGGGGGCGATCGTGACCGGACTCGGACTCGGGCTGATCGAGGGCCTGACACGGGTGTTCTATCCGGAGGGTTCGGCGGTGGTGGTCTTCATCATCATGGTGATCGTCCTGCTGGTCAGACCTGCAGGCCTGTTTGGCAAATCCTGATGTGGAACAGAGGATCAGATACATGAAGACCAATGACTCCATGTTTGACCGCGCCACCCCCTATCTGTTTGCGCTGTTGTTTCTCATCGGTCTGGTGGCGCCGTTTGCCGTCTATCCGACCTTCTTGATGAAGATCCTGTGCTTCGGACTGTTCGCCTGTGCATTCAATCTGCTGCTGGGATTCGCCGGTTTGCTGTCCTTCGGGCATGCGGCGTTTCTCGGCACTGCAGGCTATGTCTGCGGCATGCTGGTGCGCGATGTGGGACTTACGCCGGAGTTCGGCCTGATTGGCGGTACGGTGGCCGCCGGCGTGCTGGGATGGGTGTTCGGTGTCGTCGCGATCCGGCGTACGGGTATCTACTTTGCGATGATCACGCTGGCGCTGGCGCAGATGGTGTATTTCGTCGTGTTGCAGGTGCGCGCCACCGGTGGCGAGGATGGTTTCCAGGGGGTGCCGCGCGGGAATCTCTTCGGCGTGATCGACCTGTCCGACAATATCGCCATGTACTACTTGGTGCTTTTCGTGTTCTGCCTGGGTTTCTTCGTCATCTACCGGACGGTGCATTCGCCATTCGGCCAGATTCTCAAGGCCATCCGCGAGAACGAACCGCGGGCGATCTCACTCGGCTATGACGTGGATAGATTCAAGCTGATGGCCTTCGTGATTTCGGCATCGCTTGCCGGTCTCGCCGGCGCGACCAAGACGCTCGTGTTCCAGCTCGCATCGCTGACCGATGTCCATTGGCACACCTCTGGCGAGGTGGTGTTGATGACACTGCTCGGCGGGCTGGGAACGATCCTGGGGCCGCTGGTCGGGGCGGCGACCGTGGTGTCGCTGCAGTCCGAGCTCGCCGATTCGGTGGGCTCGTGGGTCACGGTGATCATGGGTGGAATCTTCGTCGTGTGCGTGATGCTGTTCCGGCGTGGCATTGTCGGCGAATTGCAGGCGCTCATTCAGCGCGCCGGCATTCGTTAATTCGGGGCGCCGCCTGCCGTCGACGTCGCGGGATCGTTCCGGCTTGCACTAGAATGCAGCCGGTGATGAATCATCTCTGGATGAACTCTTGAGTATCCGTAAGCGCAGGGCAGGCGACGACGGGCGTGACTGTGGTACGCGGATCGACGAGCTGTTCGAGATGCCAAGTCCGTTCCCCGACGAGCCCGGCATTGTCAGGCTGATGGAGCCGGCCTGGCGCAGTGAGGATGAGCTGGCGGCGGCGCTCGTGTCCGGGGCCTACCCGAAACCCTTCGTGTTCGAACACGATGGGTTGCGTTCCATCTATTTCGGCTCGTTCCGCTTTCAGCAAAGCGAAATGCGGATTGCTGCGCCACATGCGCTCGAGCTTGCCTACACTCAGGGCATGATGGCCTTCCTGTTGTTCAACCCGCGCCCACGCTCGGTGAGCCTGCTCGGGCTCGGCGGCGGGTCGCTGGCGAAATTCTGCTATCGGCACCTGCCGGGTGCGACGATTACCGTGCTGGAACTCGATCCGGATGTAATCGCCTTGCGTGAGGCGTTTCTCGTGCCCCCGGACGACGCGCGCTTTCGCATCGTATGCGGCGATGCGATCGAGCATCTCGCTCGTCGCGAGCAGCGCGCCGATGTCCTGATCGTCGATCTGTTCGACGAGCATGGCCTTGCGACTGCCTTGACGACATCCGGCTTCTATCACGATGCACACGCGACGCTGACCGGAAACGGCGTCATGGTGATGAATATTGCAGGCGACAAGGCCATGTATGCGGCGCACGTCGCACGCATCCGGGAGGTCTTCGACGATGGCGTGATCGCCATGTCGGTTCGCGAGGACGGAAATTTCCTGTTGTTCGCGTTCAGGGATTCGTCATTCGCGCCGCGATGGAAATGGATGAAAGCGATCGCGTCCGAGCTGCAGGGGCGAATGGGGCTGGATTTTCCCCGTTTCGCCCAGCTGCTCGAACGCGGTCATCACATGCGGCTGGCGCAGCGAATGTCCGCTTGAGTCAGGATGCGGAGGCTTTCTCGGCAATCGGCTGAGCCGGTTGCTCGTCGGGCACGTGCTTGTGATGGACTTCATGATCGGCGCGCCGCAGCATGGCATGTGCAATGGTGTGGTAGATCGGCAGCGGAGCGACCGATTTCGACACTGCGTTCGCCACCACTGCAGTGGCCATGATCGGCAGCAGCATCTGATGGTTGGCCGTCATTTCCATGACGATCACCAGCGAGGTGATGGGGGCCTGCGTCATCGCAGCCAGGAACGCGACCATGCCCAGGACAAGGATGGCAGCGTGCTGTTCTTCAGCGAAAAATGGCGCCAGGTCCGCGCCCAGCCCCGCACCCACTGCGAGCGCAGGTGCGAAGATCCCGCCGGGTATGCGTGCAACGAACGCCAGCCAGATCACCAGCAGCTTGGCAAGCATGAAGTAAAGCGGCAATTGCTCGACGCCTTCCAGCGCTGCCTTGGATTCGCCATAACCGGTGCCATAGGTCAGGCCACCTGTGGCCAGGCCGATAATGGCTGTCGCGAGCCCGCAGGCTGCGGCGAATGCCACCGGTCTCGAGTCCGAGAATGCGCCCAGACGCCCGGGCAGTTGTCGCGAAGAGGCAATCAGCAGGCGTGAAAAACCGCCGCCCAGCAGTCCGCCAAGAATGCCGCAGACCAGGATCAGCCAGGTGCCGTCGGGCCAGCTGATGGCGGCCGGCGTGCGGCCGAAATAGGTGTAGTTGCCCAGTACCGCGAGCGACATCAGACCGGCGAAAATGACTGCAATCAAGGTCGTGCTGTTGGCGCGGAAGGGATGATGACGGCAGATCTCCTCGATCGCGAACATGATCCCGCCCAATGGCGTGTTGAATGCGGCTGCGATGCCCGCGCCACTTCCGGCGATGATGAGATCGCGGCTGTTGGCGATCTTGCCGAATCGCTTTCCGGCCAGCATGTGCATGGCCGACGCGCCGACCTGCACGGAAGGACCCTCACGACCGATCGATGCACCGGAAAGCAGGCCGCCGAGGGTGAGGAACACTTTGGCAATGGCGATCTTGAACGACAGGAAGCGGCGCCGTAACAGCGGGTCGTCGGTCAGCGAGGCGGCAATGGCCTGCGGAATGCCGCTGCCCTCCGTGCCGGGGAAGAACCGGATCGTCAGCCACGCCATGGCGGCAAACCCGCTCGGTGCGATGAGCAGGCTCAGCCAGGGACTTCGATCCATCAGCGACTGGTGGGTGGCGATCGCGAGTTCGGCGCCGATGGCGAAAGCGATGGCGATGGCGCCGGCGAGCAGTGCGGCACCGACGAGCAGGAGGCGCTTACGCCAGCGCCGGATGGAGAGCCAGGGGAGCGCGTAGCGGCGGCCGCCGCGGGCAATATGTCGAAACGCGCGTTTATGGATGTGCTGTTGGTTTTCCGTTGCGGAGTCGGGGGGCTGCATTTTTCGATTGAATTGATTGCCGCAGGGGCGGCGAGCACGAATTTGAAAGGACGAAGAGCACCTCTTGGTCACGAAAACGCTGTTTTTGGACAAACCCGAGGCCAATATCACGCGCTTTCGACCCAAGATGGTTACGATACGCGAGACCGCTTCTGTCGGCGAATTTTTTGACAATCATTGTTTGAGAAAATATAGTCGGAGCCAATCGTAATGCCCCAAACACAAAATCCTGTGACGAAGCCCGCAGACAAGCACCGACAGGTCAGTCCCTTGTCCGTTCTCCAACGGTTCAGGGTGCTGATCAGAACCGCGCAGCGGCATTCCCAGTGGATCGAGCGCCAGAGTGGTGTGACAGGGGCGCAGTTGTGGGCGCTGCAGGAATTGAGCGAGGCACCGGGGCTGCGCGTAGGAGAACTGGCCAACCGGATGGCGCTTCACCAATCGACCGCGTCGAACATGATCGATCGCCTCGAGACCGGTGGCCTGATCCGCAAGGAACGCACCAGTGCGGACCAGCGTGTGGTGAGGCTGTATCTGAACGACGAGGGGGTAGCGCTGCTGGCGCGGGCGCCGTCCCCGGCGCGTGGCATCCTGCCTGAAGCATTGCGCCTGCTCGACGTCGAGGATCTGACCAGACTGCAGACCGAGCTGGACGGGTTGCTCAAGCAGATCAAGGTACTCGACGATGGCTTTGGCATGCAGCCATTGCCATTTACCGAGTGATGGAAACCCGGACCGGCGGGCATTCCGGTCAACCGTTTCGCACTTGTGCGGACAGCAGCTTGAGGGCGACTCCGACGGGGTCGCCCTTTTTTTCACAACGTCTTCTTGCGTTTGCATGAAGTGCTTTGATCAACATCAAGGCCAATGCGCTTAGGCAAGACGCATGAGCGGGACTGATGTACAGTCGCTGCTTCTGTCCCGCGCGTGCGGGCTGTTTATTTGCGGGGCGTCCGAACGATGGCAGTCGAGTTATACAACGATGGAAAGCATGTGTGCCTGGCCTTCTATGACCTTGTCGATGAAGCGTCCGATCATGCCGTGCAATGCAACCAGTTCCTCATCGTCGATGGCGATCATGGCGCACTGATCGATCCGGGTGGCAACATGACTTACAACGGGTTGCTGATGGGAATGCAACGCTACTTTCCGTCGCGCAACCTGGACTACATTCTTGCCTCGCACGCCGATCCGGACATCATCGCATCGCTCAACAAGTGGATGGTGACGACCAATTGCCGGGTTCTCATTTCGAAGCTGTGGTCGAGGTTCCTGCCGCACTTCACCACCGGCAGGGATTATTCCGACCGGATTATCGGCATTCCCGACGAAGGCATGCTGGTTCCCCTGGGTGCGAGCAAGGTCAAGGCCTTGCCTGCTCACTTCATGCACTCGGAA
The DNA here is from genome assembly GCF_018122735.1 of Azoarcus sp. L1K30. GTDB lineage: Bacteria > Pseudomonadota > Gammaproteobacteria > Burkholderiales > Rhodocyclaceae > Parazoarcus. Next base: position 561,721 of record NZ_JAGRRD010000001.1, read on the forward strand.
GGCAATTTCCAGTTTTATGATCCGGTGTCCAGGATTCTGTTCAGCGGCGACATGGGCGCTTCGCTCATCGATCACGACGTGGCGCTCAAGCCCGTGACGAATTTCGACGATCATATTCCGTTCATGATCGGTTTTCACCGCCGCTACATGATCTCGAACAAGATCTGTCGATTCTGGGTCAATATGGTACGGGCCCTCGATGTCGACATGATCGTACCGCAGCACGGTGCACGCTTCGAAGGAAAGGTGATGGTCAATCGCTTTCTGGACTGGATCGAGAACCTGCAGTGTGGTGTCGATCTGATGACCCAGGACAACTACCGTGCGCCTTGAGCGCACGTGCTGGTTTCGGCCGTTCGCGGCGCGCGTCCGGCTTCGGGTCAATGCTTCTTCGAAAGTGACTGCATCGTCCGGCTCAGTCCGTCGAGCGTCATCGGGAACATGCGGCCGCCAACGATCTGATGTATCAGGTCAATCGACTTGCGGTATTCCCACAGGCGTTCAGGTTCCGGATTGAGCCAGGCAGCAGCAGGGTAAGTATCGAGCAGGCGCCGCAGCCATGTGGCGCCGGGTTCGGCGTTCATGTGTTCGATCGATCCGTGCTGGTGGACGATCTCGTACGGACTCATGGTGGCGTCGCCGACGAAGATCAGCTTGTAGTCCGGGCCGAAGCGATGAATGACCTCCATCAGCGGAATGCGTTCGTGATGGCGCCGGGTACTGTCCTTCCATACGGTTTCGTACACACAGTTGTGGAAGTAGAAGTACTCCAGGTGCTTGAATTCGCTCCTGCAGGCCGAAAAGAGTTCTTCGCAGACCTTGACGTGATCGTCCATTGATCCGCCGACATCCAGAAACAGCAACACCTTGACCGCGTTGTGCCGCTCGGGCCGCATCATCAGATCGAGCCAGCCTGCATTGCGTGCCGTTGCCGAGATGGTACCGTCCAGGTCCAGCTCTTCGGCGGCGCCTTCGCGGGCAAAACGACGCAGCCGGCGCAAGGCGACCTTGATGTTGCGCGTGCCGAGTTCGACGCCGTCGTCCAGGTTGCGAAATTCGCGCCGGTCCCACACCTTTACGGCGGTGCGATTGCCGGCGGACTCGCCGCCGACACGAATGCCCTCGGGGTGGGTTCCGTTGTTGCCGAATGGCGAACTGCCGCCGGTGCCGATCCATTTCGATCCACCCTGATGGCGATCCGCCTGTTCCTCGAGGCGCTTGCGGAAGGTGTCCATCAGCGCTTCCCAGCCGAGTTTTTCGAGGCGAGCCTGCTCTTCGGGTGTCAGGTGCTTCTTCATCGCTGCGCGCAACCAGTCCTCGGGCAAGTCGACATCGAGCCCCGGGAGTGAGGAAACGTCGTTGAAATAGGTGCCAAAGGCCTGATCAAAACGATCGTAGAGGCTCTCGTCCTTGATCAGGCAGGTTCGGGACCAGAGGTAGAAGTCGTCGAGCGAGTGGTTGCACAGGCCTGCGCGCAGGCCTTCGAGCAGGCTGAGAAACTCGCGTGTGGACACCGGCAGGCGATGTGCCTTGAGATGCAGGAAGAAGTCGATGAGCATTTGTCTCAGGCCCTCTGCATATCCAGTGCCCAGGCCAAGGCTTCCATTTGGCAGCGTGCGGCATCCTCGGGCGCAATGCCGCACGCCTCGGCCGCGGTCCGCAAAGCGTCCGGATCGCTCCCTTCGCTCGCCTGCGCCAGCTTTAGCCGCGCACCGAGCGCACCCTCGCCACGCAGGATGGCCGCCTCGATGTCCGATGTCACGCCGAGCGTGTTCATTGCACGCGCCATCGGCACCTTGAGAATGACGTCGATGAGTGACAGCAATCCCGTCAGGAAGAGGGTTTCGCGTTCGGCCGCCTGCTGATTCGTGCCGGTGAGTTCCATCATGCGGGCGCGCACGAGGGCAGTCTCGAGCACGGCAGAGGCGCGGCCTTCCTGGGCATCGCTGCTGCACATCAGCAGCATCACCCAGCGATAGAGCCTGTCGCGCCCGAGCAGGATCAGCGCGCGCTCGATCGACGAAACATGCTCGGGCAGGCCGTTTGCAGCGGAGTTGATGTAGCGCAGCAGGCGGACGGTGAGTGCTGCGTCCTGCTTCAGCATGGCGACCACATCGCCGGTGTCGGCCTGACTGCGGAGTTTCCCGGCGAGTACCGCAAGGCGGGTGAAGTTGGGGCCGAGCTGGTGATCCCGCCAGTCTTCGCGGCTGGTGATGAATGGGCCCTGAAAGAGACCGCAACCCATCTTGTAACAGAAGCTGAAATCCTCCAGTCCGGGCAGGTCCCGCGCCAACAGGACGGCCTGGGGCGCCTTGTCGGCAATTTCCGCCGTGAGTGCCAGCGCCTGGTCGGCGCTCAGCCGGGACGCCCGGATGAAGACGACATTCGCCAGCGCAAGCAGATGGGCATATTCAGGCTCGGATCGTGGGTCGGGCAGACCGATGTTGTAGCCCTGCGAACGCAGGCGCCGTATCGTCGCTGCCAGTGCCTCGGGCGACGGGGCGCCGGCGTCCGACAGTCGGACGGGAACGAGCACCATGTTTGCCGGGGGCAATCGCGAAATGCATTCGTGATCGAGAAAGGAGTCCGGCACGTCGATGAAGGCGGCTCTTGGCCCGAGCAAGCTGCCGATGTTGGCATGCACCAGGCTGTTGACCAGCACTTCGGCGTACAGGTGATGAACGCGACGGGAGCTGTTGCGGATGTGGTGGAGCGCGGCGGCCTGCAGTAGAAACTGGTAGCCGGCAATCTTTTGCTGCCGGTTCAGGATAGCTTCGCGGCAGATGTAGGTGGCGCCGATCTCATGCGGCGCACCCTGCGGCTCGGTGCTCGCAGCTTGCGCCTTGCGCAGTGGCGCCTGCCGATTGAGTGTCTCGAATCCGGAGGGCGCCGGCGCCGGCATCGCAGGCTTGCGGCCAAAAAGCCAGTTCAGGAGCTTCTTGAACATGATGACGATCTCAGCGGTTCTGTCTGGCCATATGCACAAGCCGCTCGAAAAGATGAGTGTCCTGCTCGTTCTTCAGCAGCGCACCCGCCAGCGGAGGAATGACTATTGCATTGTCGCGCGACCGCAGTGCCTCGGGCGGGATGTCCTCGGCCACCAGCAACTTCAACCAGTCGATGAGCTCCGATGTCGATGGTTTCTTCTTGAGTCCGGAAATCGCGCGCAGACCGAAGAAGACTTCGAGCGCCTCCGTGAGCAAGGCCTTGCGGATGTCAGGGAAATGCACGTCCACGATCTGCTGCATGGTGTCGCGGTCAGGAAAGCGGATGTAGTGAAAGAAGCAGCGACGCAGAAATGCGTCAGGCAACTCCTTTTCGTTGTTGGAGGTGATGAAGACGATGGGGCGATGGCGGGCGCGAACGGTCTCGCGGGTCTCATAGACGTGAAACTCCATGCGATCGAGTTCGCGCAGGAGATCGTTCGGGAACTCGATGTCGGCCTTGTCAACCTCGTCGATCAGGACGACGGTCGGGGTGTCGGCCTCGAATGCCTGCCAAAGCACGCCCTTGACGATGTAATTGGCGATGTTCTTGACCCGGTCGTCACCCAGTTGCGAATCCCGCAGGCGGGATACCGCGTCGTATTCGTAGAGCCCCTGCTGGGCCTTGGTGGTCGATTTGACGTGCCATTGCAGCAGTGGAAGGCCGAGTGCCGTGGCAACTTCCTCGGCGAGCAAGGTCTTGCCTGTCCCCGGCTCGCCCTTTATCAGCAAGGGGCGTTGCAGGCAGATAGCCGCGTTTACCGCAAGCATGAGGTCTGGTGTCGCCACATAGTGCTTGCTTCCTTCGAAGCGAAGTTGGGGCATGCGGGAATCCTCTGATTAATTTTTGCTGATTATAGGACTAGGGTTCGCGCTGGACGACCGATGACATGAAATTGCTTGCCACCTTGCGTCACGCCGGTGCCCGAGGTGGGGAGCGCATTCGCTTTTCGTCAGGTTCCAACAGAGAGGAGACACCATGCAGGGACGACATCTGCTACTGGCGGCAATGGTTACGGCGGCTGCATTTGCGGCACATGCTGCCGAAGGGAGCGCCGAAGCCGGAAAGGCGAAGAATTCAGCCTGCATTGGCTGTCATGGAATCCCGGGATATCGGACGAGTTTCCCCGACGTCTATTCGGTACCCAAACTCGGCGGTCAGCACCCGGACTACATCGTGCGCGCGCTCGAGGCGTACAAGGCGGGCGAACGAAGTCACCCCAGCATGCAGGGCATTGCCGGCTCACTCTCCGAGCAGGATATGGCCGATCTGGCGGCCTATTACGGAGGTGCGCAATGAGCAGAACGGTCTTGAAAGGCGCGGTTTGCACCTTTGTCCTTGCGCTGCTCGGAAGCGGTATCGCCCATGCCGGCGACCCGATGAAAGGCAAGGAAAAATCCACCGTATGCGCTGCATGCCATGGCGCCGACGGCAACAGTGCGTCGTCCGCATTTCCGCGGATTGCCGGACAGTATGAAGATTACCTGTTTCGCGCGCTGCTCGATTACAAGGCGGGAAAACGCAAGAACCCGATCATGGCCGCTCAGGTCGAGAATCTGGGTAAGGGAGACCTCGCCGATCTGGCGGCCTGGTTCTCCAGCCAGGAAGGTCTCGTGTTCAAACGTTAGCCTAGCGCGCTAAAGTGCGCGGCGTGTGGGCTCAGAGCAATCCCGCGCGCCGCCGCACGCAGTCCAGGTAGGCCATGCCGTCGGGCGCCGTATTGTTACGCTGCGCGTTGAAGATGGTCTCGCCCAGGCATTCGAGTACATCGTGCAATGCGTCATGGCGGTTGCCGCGTTTGGCGCAGGCTGCGTCGAAGGCGCTGCGCAGGCCAGGCGGTTGATCGATCGACAATTGTTCTTCGATGGCGAGATGCAAGGACAGGTGAAGAAACGGGTTCACCTGACCATCTTCCGGGGAAAAGTCGCGATCGACGGCTTCGGGGTCTGTCACCAGGGCATGGTATTCGGGGTGGTTCTCGAGGATGTCGGCCGCAATGGTTTCAAGCGGGGTCAGCAACTCACGGGCGCCGTGCTTGCGCCAAGCGTCGATAAAGAAGCTGCGGACCTGTTCGCGGGAAGGATTGAACATATTGCTCTCGGCGTGATGGAGGGGAGTCGAGCCCAACGACGGTTCAGGCGGTCTTGTCGCGAAAGTTGCACAAGTCGCGCACGCAGCAGGCAACACAGTCCGGCTTGCGCGCGGTGCAGGTGTAGCGACCATGCAGGATCAGCCAGTGATGCGCGTCGAGCAGATAGGTTTTCGGCACGCGTTTCATCAGGGCATGTTCGACTTCGAGCACGTCCTTGCCAGGGGCGAGGCCGGTCCGGTTCGAGACGCGGAAGATGTGGGTATCCACCGCCATGACGGGTTGCCGAAAAACCGTATTGAGCACGACATTGGCGGTCTTGCGGCCCACACCAGGAAGCGCCTCGAGTGCATCGCGATTTGCAGGCACCTCGCCGCCATGGCGTTCGAGCAGCATGCGCGAGAGGGCGACCGTGTTCTTCGCCTTGTTGCGGAACAAGCCTATGGTCTTGATATGCTCGGCTACGCCGTCCTCGCCCAGCGTGATCATAGCTTCGGGTGTGGGGGCGGCTGCGAACAGACGACGGGTGGCGATATTGACACTCTTGTCGGTGGCTTGTGCCGAAAGCACGACCGCGACCAGCAACTGATACGGCGTGTCGTATTCGAGTTCGGTCTGCGGTGCGGGATTGGCTGCGGCAAGACGACGGAAGAACTCGTCGATCGCCTCGCGCTTCATCTTCGTCATGTTCAGCCGGCAGCCGGCGTCGCGTCGGGTTCGGCGTCATGGCCGGACGCGGTATTCGTCGCCGTGGATTGTGGGCGGGCGCGCGCACGTGCCGCGAGACGCGCATTGATGGCGTTGTAAAGGGCAATCAGGCACCCGAGGGCAAAGAATGCGCCCGGTGGCAGAATGGTGATCAGGAAGCCCGGATAGTCGTCACCGAAGACGACCAGCGGCGAGGCCCCGGGAAAAATCATGTCGATGCCTGCGAACAAGGTGCCCGATCCGATCAACTCGCGCAAACCGCCCAGAAGCGCGAGCACCCAGAGCAGGCCGAAACCCATCATCACGCCATCGACGGTGGACGACAGCGCATCGTTCTTGGCGGCGAAGGCCTCGACCCGCGCAAGCACGATGCAATTGGTGACGATCAGCGGAATGAAGATGCCGAGCACGAGATAGAGGCTGTGCAACCAGGCATTGAAAGCGAGATCCACCACGGTGACTAGCGCGGCGATGATCAGGATGAAGACCGGAATACGGATCTCGTAAGGAATGAGGTTGCGCAGGCTCGCAACGGCGAGATTGGCCAGTGCCATCACCAGGATGGTCGCCAGACCGAGGCTGACTGCGTTCACCATGTTGGTGCTGATGGCAAGAATCGGGCACAGGCCGAGCAACTGGGCGAGGCCGGTATTCTGCTTCCACAGTCCGTTGTAGGCGCTTTCGCGCAAGGTCTGCATGTTCATTTCAAGCGCTCCTTACAGCGTACTGCCCGGTGCTGCGACAAAGAGGGCATCGGCGTGCGCCACGCCGAAGGCCGCCGCGCGACCGACTGCGCGCACCAGCGCGCGCGGGCTGACGGTTGCGCCAGTGCGATAGTCGAAGGCACCGCCATCCTTGCGCACGGCCCATTTTTCCTGTTCCAGCGTCGACCAGGTGACGCCTTCGAACTGGCTGATCCAGGGGTGCTTCTTGTTGCGATCCTTCTTCGGATCAATGTAGTCGCCGAGCCCCGGTGTTTCCTTGTGGTTTGTTACCCGCACCCCGATGACCGTTCCATCGGCGCGCAGTGCCAGCACGAAACCGATGCGGCCGGCGTAGCCGTCTCCCGCGGCCGCTTCGATGACCAGTGCCGCCGGCATGCCTTCTTTGCGCGCGCGCCACACGCGCACGCTGCCATCCGGACCCAGTGCAGCTTCGCCATGGATCGAGATCATGTCGGCCAGCAGGTCGTTGTCGTAGCTCGCGGGCGGCAGGACCTCGTTGATGAGGCGCATCTGTTCCTCCTGCACCGAGGCGTCGATGGCAGGGCGGGTGACGTCGTGGGTGTAGGCCATGATCGCGGTGAACGCGAGGGTGAACACCGTCATGATCGCTGCCGTGCGCAGCGAGGTGCGGGCGGCGGAATACTTGGTACTCACGGTTGACGTCCTCCGCGGTGGCCAAACACCGCTGGCTGGGTCTTCATGTCGATCAGCGGCACGCAGATATTCATCAGCAAGACCCCGAAGGCGATCCCTTCGGGATAGGCGCCGAAGGCACGGATCAGGTAGGCAATGAGGCCGACGCCAGCGGCAAAAATGAGTTTGCCGCGCGGTGTGGTGGCACCCGATACCGGATCGGTGACGATGAAAAAGGCGGCCAGCATGGCGCCGCCGCTGGCAAGGTGGAACAGCGGCGATGCGAATTGCTCGGGATGAATAAGCCAGAAGATGCCCGACGTGACACCCAGGCCGACGAGGAAGCCTGTTGGCAAATGCCAGGTGATGGTGCGCGACGCCAGCAGGAACAGGCCGCCCAGCAGATAGCCTGCCGCGATCCATTCCCAGCCGCGGCCACCGACGGCGCCATACGTATTTGACTGCAGCAGCGTGGCGACGCTCCCATTGGCCCGTAATCCGGTTCGCAGCGCATCGAGCGCAGTGGCGCCGGTGACGGCGTCGAGTTCGCGCGCGCCGCCTAGAATGAGATGGAGCTGGGTGGCGAAGTCAACGGTGCCGGCGGCCGGCCATTGCGACATCAGTGCGGGGTAGGCCACGATCATGGTGCAATACGCAGCCATGGCCGGATTGAACGGATTCTGTCCAAGCCCGCCATACAGATGCTTGACGGCGACGATGGCCACGAGTACTGCGAGCACGGTCAGCCACCATGGCACGATGGGCGGAAACGCGAGCGCCACCAGCCATGCCGTGACCACAGCCGAGAGATCGGTGGCAGCGAGCATGACCGGACGCTTGCGCAATGACAGCATGATCACTTCTGCCGCGACGGCGGTGAGCGTGGCGATTGCGATATTGACTAGGATGCCTGCGCCGATCTGCCAGACGTATGCTGCGATTCCGGGCACGAGGGCGAGCAGCACGTTGAACATGACGCGCTGCACGCTGGCCGGCTTGCGGATGTAGGGAGAATGGATCATCGGCTCAGGGGGTGGATTCGGGCGAGCGGTCGGGTGAGGGGGGATTACCGGATGCTGCAGGATCTTCAAGCGATGCCTTGATCCGGCGGGCGTCAATCTCGGCGATTTCAGCTTCGGTGTCCGCGCTGAGCTGGTCCGTGTTGCGTGGCTGCACGGCTTCCTTCTGTGCCTTGGCGCGCGCAAGCGCGGCGGCAATCAGCGCTTTCTTGGGGTCTTCGTCGGCTTTGGCGGCAGTGCTTGGCGCAGGCGTGTCGCCGAGTTTTGCCCGTGTTTCCGCCGCCTTCGCAGCCAGCTTGGCGGCTTTCTCTTCTTTTTCGCGTTCCTGGCGGAAATTGCGGAACTCGAAGCGATCGCGGGCCTGATCCGCAGCGGACTTTTCGCGTTCGCGTGCCCAGATCTCGCTCTTGGCGAAACGGTAATAGTCCACCAGCGGGATGTGCGACGGGCAGACGTAGCTGCAGCAGCCGCATTCGATGCAGTCGAACAGGTTGTATTCCTGTGCCTTGCCGAAATTGTGTGCGCGGCTGAACCAATAGAGCTCGAACGGCTGGAGCTCGGCGGGGCAGGCACGTGCGCATTCGCCGCAGCGGATGCATGGCTGTTCGGGCAGCGGCGGCGGAAACAGGGCAGGGGACGCGGAGATGATGCAATTGGTGCCCTTCACAACCGGTACATCGAGGCGCGGCAGCGCGAAGCCCATCATCGGGCCACCCATCAGGGTGCGGTCGGTATCGGGTTTAGGGCCGCAAAGCGTCAACAGGTGTGAGATCGGCGTGCCGATCAACACTTCGTAGTTGCCCGCGCGGGCGACGTTGCCGGTCAGGGTGACGATGCGGGACAGCAGCGGTTCGCCATGCGCGAGTGCCCGATAGACGGCGTGTGCGGTGCCGACGTTGAAACACTGCACGCCGAATTCTGCTCCCAGCTTGCCGTAGGGGATCTCGATGCCGGTGAGGACCCGGATCAGCTGCTTTTCACCGCCAGCGGGATAAAGTGAAGGCACGGCCACGACAGAAGTCTCGCCGTCGATATTCGAGGCGGCAGCCTGCATCGCTGCGATGGCCTCCGGCTTGTTGTCCTCGATACCGATCACGAGGCGGCGGGCGCCGATGAGATCGCGCAGAATCGATGCGCCTGCGAGGATGTCCCGCGCGCGTTCGCGCATCAGGCGATCATCGCAGGTGATCCAGGGTTCGCATTCGGCGCCGTTCAGGATCAGGGTTTCGATTCCGGTGCCGCGCCCGAGCTTGACGTGGCTGGGAAAGGTGGCGCCACCGAGGCCGACAATGCCGCAATCACGCAACTGCGCTAGCGCCTGTTCGCGCGAGGCGGTGTGGTAGTCGAACACCTGGCGCTCGATCCAGCGATCGGCACCGTCGGGCTCGATGACCACGCAACGGGTATTCAGATCGGAAGGGTGGGCAAGCGGATGCAGGCCGAACTCGATGACCTTGCCTGAAGTCGGCGCATGTACCGCGGTACCGAGTGTGCCCTCGGGTTCGCCGATACGCTGCCCCTTGAGTACAAGGTCGCCGACCTGCACGATGCAACGTGCGGTGGCGCGCGTGCTCTGTCGCAGCGGCACGATCAGGCGCTCGGGCATCGGCGCCATGGCGATCGGCGCATGGGCGGATTCGCTCTTGTGGGCGTCGGGCTTGACCCCGCCACGGAAACTGAAAAGACGCGTGATCATGCAGATTTCCTGAGCTCGAAGACGGGGTATTTCCATTTCCACGTCTGGACCGTTTCAGGGACTTCCACCATCGTGATGCAGTCGACCGGGCACGGCGCCAGGCACAGCTCGCAACCGGTGCAGAGCGGCTCGACCACGGTGTGCATCTGCTTGGCGGCGCCGACGATGGCATCCACTGGACAGGCCTGGATGCACAGCGTGCAGCCGATACAGGTCTGTTCGTCGATGAGCGCGACCGACTTGGGCTTTTCCACGCCGTGCTCTTCGGAGAGCGGCTTGAACTCACGCCCGAGCAGGTCCGCCAGTTTGCGGATGCCTTCTTCGCCACCGGGCGGGCACTGGTTGATGTCGGCCTCGCCCTTGGCAATGGCCTCGGCATACGGCTTGCAGCCCGGATAGCTGCACTGGCCGCACTGAGTCTGCGGCAGGATGGCGTCGATTTTTTCGACCAGGGGATCGCCTTCCACGCGGAAGCGAATGGCGGCATACCCCAGCGCTGCGCCGAGCACCAGGGCGATCCCGGTCATGATGAGGAGGGCTGTAAGCATTCGTGGTTCAGTCGTGCGGATTGCGCAATGATGGACAGCAACAGGCTGTGGAGGTTTGCGCCAGATCAGGGATTGCGGTCGAAGGCCCCGGGCGGCATTGGCGCATCAGTGAAAACGATCCAGGCTGGCAAAGCCCATGAAGGCGAGGCTCATGAACCCGGCCGTGATCATCGCAATGGCCGTCCCCTTGAATGGAAGGGGGACGTCGGCGCCGTCCAGCCGTTCGCGGATGCCAGCGAACAGTACCAGCGCGAGCGTGAATCCGATTGAAGAGCCGAAACCGAACAGCAGCGATTCGAGTAGATCATGACGCAGCCCTACGTTGAGCAGCGGTACGCCAAGAACCGCACAGTTCGTCGTGATCAGCGGCAGGTAGATGCCGAGGACCTGATGCAGCAGTGGACTGGTTTTCTGAATGACGAGTTCGGTCAACTGCACGATCGCAGCAATGACCACGATGAAGGACAAAGTGCGCAGATAGGCAAGATCGAACGGTACCAGCAGGTAATGATCGATCAGATAGCTGGAGCCTGAGCCCAGTGTCAGGACGAAGGTGGTTGCCGCGCCCATGCCGATCGCAGTCTCGAGCTTCTTCGACACGCCCATGAAGGGGCACAGGCCGAGAATGCGGACGAAGACGACGTTGTTGACCAGGACTGCGCCGATGACAACGAAAATATAACTGCTCATGATCCGAGGGCCGGGATTAACCGCGCGATTATCCCCTTCCGCTCCGGGTCGCTCAAGCCCGGTGCGGTTATAGCGATATATATTCGCGCGCTGATTCGTGTGTCAGGCGGTGGCGCGTACGCACTCGCCCACGAGGGTCGGGCCGCGGTAGATCAGTCCGCTGTAGAGCTGGACCAGATCGGCGCCCGCATCGAGCTTCGCCCGTGCGCCGCGCCCGTCGAGTACGCCGCCGGCAGCAATGATCGGCAATTCACCGCCGAGGGCCTGCTTCAGTTGGCGCACCACACCGGTCGACGCTTCGAACACCGGGGCGCCCGATAGTCCGCCCTGCTGCTCGCCGTAGCGAACACCCTGGACCTTGTCGCGTGCGATCGTGGTATTGGTGGCAATGACACCGTCGATCCGGTGGCGGCGCAGGGCGTCGGCAATGTTGATGACTTGCTCGGGCTCGAGGTCGGGGGCGATTTTCAGCGTCAGCGGCACGTAGCGACCGTGGGCGTCGGCCAGACGGGTCTGCGCGGCCTTGAGCTTGCCGAGCAGGTCGTCGAGTTCGGATTCGCCCTGAAGCTGGCGCAGGTTCTTGGTGTTGGGTGAGGAGATGTTGACGGTGACGTAGCTTGCGTACGGATATACCTTGTCCAGGCAGGCGAGGTAGTCGCTGGCTGCATCTTCCATCGGCGTGTCGAAGTTCTTGCCGATATTGATGCCCAGAATGCCCTTGAATCTTGCCGCCTTGACGTTGGCAACCAGCACGTCAACGCCATGATTGTTGAATCCCATGCGGTTGATGATGCCGCGCACTTCGGGCAGGCGGAACATGCGCGGGCGCGGATTACCCGGCTGAGGACGCGGCGTGACGGTGCCGATTTCGATGAAACCGAAGCCCATCAGCGCCAGGCCATCGATGGCTTCGCCATTCTTGTCGAGACCGGCGGCAAGACCGATGCGATTGGGGAAACTCAGGCCCATGACCTCGACCGGCTCCGAGGGCGCGGGCTTTCCCCTGGGAAAGATGCGGCCGGCAAGGCTTAGGGAGGCAAGGGTGAATTCGTGAGCAGTTTCTGCGTCGAGCGAAAACAGGACGGGGCGGGCGATGTTATAGAGCATGGGGCAGGATTGTAGCGATTCGGCGGACCCGGCGCGATGCGGCGATCCACAGTGGATCAGGCGGGCGGGTCGGCTGGCGCGTGCAGTTCGACCCATTCGCCCTTGCGATAGGCTTCGATCTGGCGGAATTGGGCCTTGTAGGCCATCTTGCGGCTCTCTGCGATCCAGTAGCCGAGGTAGAGATAGGGCAAGCGCAGGCGTCGGCAGACCTCGATCTGCCACAGGATGCCAAAGGTGCCGAAGGCGCTGCGCTCGACATCCGGGTCGTAGAACGTGTACACGCTTGACAGGCCGTCGGTCAGGCGGTCAACCACGCTGACCATGCGCAGTTCGCCCTGCTCCCGGAACGCCACGATACGGGTGTCGACATGGCTTTGCAGCAGGAAGTGCGTGTATTGCTCGCGGTTGTCCAGATCCATGCCGCCACCGGCGTGGCGCGAGGCCTGGTAACGTTGATACAGGCGGTAATGCTCCTCGGAGAACTCGAGTCCACATTCGTGTGCTTCGAGTGCGGCGTGGCGCTTCCAGGCGCGGCGCTGGCTGCGGTCGGGCGTGAATCGATTGACCGCGATACGAACCGGTACACAGGCCTGGCAATGGTCGCAGTGCGGGCGGTAGGTGAACAGGCCGCTGCGGCGAAAGCCCCTGCGGACGAGGTCGCTGTAGATCTGCGGATCGATCAGGTGCCCGGGGGTGGCCACCTGCGAGCGTGCGGTGCGATCCGGCAGGTAGGAACAGGCATACGGCGCCGTGGCGTAGAACTGGATCAGTGCGTAAGGATAGTCCTGCTTCATGCTTGCTTGCCTGTCGCCGCGCTGCTGCCCCAGTGGATGTCGTCGATCAACGCCTGTTGCCAACGCCCGGGCTGCGGGCCCGAACGTGTCCATGACTCAAGCCCGGCTGCAAAGTCGCTGCGTGCAATCTCGCGGGCACCCATCGAGAGCAGGTGAGGCGTCGTCATCTGGCAATCTATCACGGCAAAATCCAGCGCTTCAAGGAGTCGTGCCAAGTGAGCGAGCGCGACCTTGGATGCGTCCGTCTCGCGCGAGAACATGGACTCGCCAAAGAACGCTCGCCCCAGGGCCATGCCGTAGAGCCCCCCGACCAGATTGCCTTCGCGCCAGCACTCGACGCTATGGGCAAAACCGAGTTCGTGCATGCGGATGTACGCGTTGCGGATGTCTGTTGTGATCCATGTGCCGCCACCGGGTTCCCTTGGCGCTGCGCATTCCGACACGACTCTGGCAAAGACCGAGTCGACACGCACTTCGAATCGCCCCTGACGCAAGACCTTGCGCAACGAGCGCCTGATGCGGATGTCGCCCGGTACCAGGATCAATCTTGGGTCCGGACTCCACCACAGGATGGGTTCGCCCGCGCTGAACCACGGGAAGATGCCGCGCTCATAGGCAGCGCAAAGCCAGTCCGGTGTCAATTCGCCGCCGGCGGCCAGCAATCCGTTGGGTTCGGCAAGGGCCCGCGTCAAGGGCGGAAACGCGGGTTTGCCGCTGAGCCAGGGAATCATCCCGGCAACTGCACCAGTTGCAGGGCGCCGGCACCGGCCTCTCTGCCCTGGAAGGTGACGACATGGTCGACATCGAGGCGGATGCCGATGCGTTCGCCAAGCGCATGGTTATGGTGGCTGGGCACCAACGACAGTACGCGCGCGCCGCTTGCCAGCTTGAGCGTGTACAGGATGTCCGCGCCCCTGAAGGCCTTGTGCACGACTTCGGCGCGCATCGGGCTGCTATCGTCATGCACGATGTCGTCCGGACGCAGCAGGACATCCACGCTGCAACTTTTTTCACAGGTACTGCAGCCTGTAATGCATTCAATCGGTACCTCGCTGCTCAGCGTACCGATCTCGACCTGCACCTTGCCGTTTTCCAGCACCATGCCGGGCAGGAACACGCCCTGGCCGATGAAGTCGGCGACAAAGCGGTTTCGCGGGCGATGGTAAAGGTTGTATGGCGAGTCCCACTGCTGGATCAGACCCTCATGCATGATGCCGATCTCGTCGGCGACCGCGAACGCCTCGTGCTGGTCGTGGGTGACCAGGATGGCCGTGGTGCCGGTCGCCTTGATGATGTCGCGAACTTCGTAGGACAACCGCTCGCGCAACTCGACGTCGAGATTGGAGAACGGCTCGTCGAGCAACAGCAGATTGGGGGCGGGGGCGAGGGCGCGCGCGAGGGCTACCCGCTGTTGTTGCCCGCCCGATAGCTCATGCGGATATTTGCGTTGCTGGGCGCCAAGGCCAACCAGGTCGAGGAACTCGGCTACGCGGGCCTGCCTGCGCTCGCGCGTGTCTTCGTGCAGGCCGAAAGCGACGTTCTCCGCGATCGTCAGGTGAGGAAAAAGTGCGTAATCCTGAAAAACCATGCCGATGCGACGTCGCTCGGGTGGCAGGTGAACGCCCTTGGCACTGACGACGCGGCTGTCGAGCTGGATCTGTCCGCCCGATACCGGCTCGAATCCGGCGATGCAGCGTAGCACGGTGGTCTTGCCGCAGCCCGACGGGCCGAGCAGGCAGCCGATGCTGCCCTTTTCGAGGCTCAGCGACAGCCCCCTGATGACACGGTTTCCCGTGTATGCCATTTCGATGTCTACAAGTTGCAGGAGGGGCATGGAGGAACGATCCGATGCGGTTTGTGAGATTATTGCATTGCAGCGAGGGAAATGCGATCAATTATAATTCGCGACGATTGGACCCGCAGGGGGTCAAAAAACGATGCCGGAGGAACATGAAAGCTAGTCGGTGGCAAAGGCATCCAGGTCAGTATCTGTCCTTGTTGACGCTCAGCGCGGCGGGAATCGCAATGCTGATTGCCGCACCGGTGCTGTCGGTGTTTTCGAACGTGTTCGTAGGCGGCACTGCAGCGACCTGGTCTCACCTGGCGGACACCGTGCTGGGTGAGTTTCTACGCAATACGGTCATTCTTTGCCTCGGCGTCGGTCTCGGTGTGTCGTCGATCGGCATTACGACCGCGTGGCTGACGACCATGCATGATTTTCCGGGGCGACGCTTCTTCGAGTGGGCCCTGGTCCTGCCGCTGGCCATGCCGGCATATGTCATGGCCTACATGTACACGGACTTCCTGCAGTTCGTCGGTCCTGTTCAGAGTTGGTTGCGCGAGACATTCGGGTGGACGCGCGCCGACTACTGGTTTCCCGATGTCCGTACCGTCGGCGGGGCGGTTGCGATGTTCATGTTCGTACTCTACCCCTATGTCTACATGATCTCGCGTACGGCCTTTATGGAACGCGCGGGCGGCATGCTCGAAGCCGGCCGTTCGCTCGGCCTGGGGCCATGGGGATGCTTCTTCAGGGTGTCGCTGCCGCTTGCCCGCCCGGCGGTGATTGCCGGTACGGCGCTGGCATTGATGGAGACTCTGGCCGATTTCGGCACCGTTGCCTATTTCGGGGTGCAGACCTTCACCACCGGGATCTATCGCGCATGGTTCTCGCTCGGCGATCGGATCGCAGCGGCGCAGCTGTCGGCGGCCTTGCTGGTGTTCGTGGTCGTTGTGCTGGGGCTTGAACGGGCGAGTCGGGGGCGGGCGCGGTTCAATAACACTTCGCGCAGTCTCGGTACGGCCGCGCGTCACCGCCTTTCGCCCGTGGCGGGGGGCGTTGCTGCAATTGCATGCTTCATGCCGCTGTTTCTGGGCTTTCTGCTCCCTGCCGGCTTGTTGCTGCGCATGGCTTTCGGTGAGGGCGATGCGCAGTTCGGCGCGCGCTTCGTGCAACTGGCGGGCAACAGTTTTACGTTGGCGGCGGTCACTGCGTCGATCGCGGTCATGCTTGCCGTGGTGCTTGCCTACGCGGCCCGTCTGGCACGTACGCGCGTGCCGCAGATGTTGAACAGGATTGTCGGCCTGGGCTATGCCGTACCGGGCTCGGTGATCGCGGTGGGCGTATTGATTCCGGTGACCCGGCTCGACAACTGGCTTGTGGCGTGGTGGACATCGGCCTTCGGATTCAATCCAGGCTTATTGCTGACGGGCGGGATCGCGGCCCTCGTGTATGCCTATCTCGCACGCTTTCTTGCGGTCTCGCTGCAGGCGGTGGAGTCGTCGCTGGGCAAGATCACGCTGAGCATGGACGATGCGTCCCGCAGTCTGGGGCATGGCAAGTGGCAAACCCTGCGGCGGGTGCATGTGCCGATCCTGCGCGGTAGCCTGCTCACGGCAGCTTTGCTGGTGTTCGTCGATGTGATGAAGGAGTTGCCGGCGACGCTGGTGATCCGGCCTTTCAATTTCGACACACTGGCGACGCAGGCATACACGCTTGCATCGGACGAACGGCTGGCCGAGGCATCCACATCGGCGCTGACCATCGTTGCGGTAGGCCTGCTGCCGATGTTCCTGATCTCACGACAGATTCTGAAGGGGCGACGGGCGGATTGAGAGGGGGCACGGCTGGCAGCATGGCGCTACCGCCTGGCCCCGGCCTGTCATCGCTGCGCGCTGCGAAGCGTGCCGGAAATGCACGCCGTCTGCAGCGGCAAGAATAAGGCCCACGTGCCCGGGTGGGCATCGTGGGCCAAGGTTGTCTCGAGTGGCTGAAACTCGAGACGCTTACCGATAGCCGGCGCGGTCGAAGATTTTCTGTGCTTCACCCACGGTGTCTGCCAGCTTCTGGATCGGCAGCGTGTCGGCCTTGAACGGGCCGAGCTTTTCCAGTGCCGGATTGCTCAGTTTCACGCCCTCGACCACCGGCCACTCATTGTTGCCGTCAGCGAAATAGACCTGGGCTTCGTCGGATGCGAGGTACTCGAGGAACTTGACCGCCGCTTCCTTGTTGGGCGAATGCTTCAGCATGCCGGCGCCGGAAACGTTGATGTGCGTGCCCCAACTCTTCTGGTTCGGCCATACCGCGACGATATTGGCCACCACTGCCTGATCCTCCGCCTTGCTCGAATTCATCAGGCGTGCGAGATAGTAGCTGTTGGCAATCGCCACGCCGCACTCCCCTGCGGCCACCGCCTTGATCTGGTCCGTGTCGCCGCCCTTGGGGGCTCGGGCGAAGTTGGAAACGATGCCCTTTGCCCATTCTTCGGTTTTGGCCGCGCCGTCATGCTGAATCAGGGCTGCACCGAGCGAAAGGTTGTACGGGTGGCTGCCCGAGCGGGTGCATACCTGGCCCTTCAGTCCCGGGTCTGCCAGACCTTCGTAGGTCTGCACCTGCTCGGGTTTCACCATGGTCTTGTTGTAGACGATGATGCGCGCACGGGTGGAATAGGAGAACCAGTTCGACGCGCGCAGATGAGCGGGGATCCGCGCCTCCAGCACTTTCGACTTCACCGGGCTGAAAATGCCCTGTTGATCGGCAAACGCGAGGCGTGAGGCATCGACTGCGATGAAGACGTCGCCCGGGCTGTTTGCGCCTTCGTTGCGGATGCGTTCGAGCAACTCGTCTTCCTTGGCTTCGATCCGGTTGACCTTGATGCCCGTCTTCTTGGTGAAGGTCTCGTACAACGCTTCGTCGGTCTGATAGTGGCGAGCGGAGTAGATGTTGATCTCCTTGTCCGCAGCGAACGCAGTGGCGCCGGACATGCACAGGGCGGCGAGGAGGGCTGTGGCGAGGGGCTTTCTGAGCATGGAATTGAGCCTTCGGTGTGGTTGCAAGTGAGAAGATACTAACGAGAATAATTCGCAGTTGCAAATGGTTTGAAATACCTGCACTATTGTTGCGAATCGTTCTCAATAGGAGATGGGCATGAACGCCTTATTAGTAGGTGCCGACCGACTCGGCAATATTCCCGATGTGCTCCATCAATTCGGTATTCGCATCAAAGCGCATGTTAGCGGCCGGGACTGCACGCATCAGCGACGCAGTGCGCCCTTGCCCGCGGGTATCGAGATCGTGATCCTGTTCACCGACTTTCTTGGTCACAACGTCATGCAGCGGTTTCGGGAGGCCGCCGGTCGAGAGGGGGTGCGACTGGTATGTTGTCGGCGCTCGGTGTGCGCACTGCAGCAGGCGCTCGGTGCCCGGCTGGAAAGGGAGGATTGCGAGCGCTGCGACGGGTGTCCGGTATCGAAGCAGAAAGGCGGAAACAGGCAGCGTCACTGATCTCGGCGCGCATCTGAGTCAATGCTGGCGCAGACGGGGTCGCAGTACGCGTACGACGTGCGCGAGCATGCCCTCAGCGCGTGATGGCTGCGTTCGTTTCGCCGCCGCCGTCTTCATCCAGCAGACGGCGCGCACCGTTGAAGCGCTTGGCCCAGTAGGCGGAGGCCATGTTTTCCACACGGACACTGCCACCCTTGGAGGGCGAGTGCACAAAGCGCCCCTCTCCCAGGTAAATGCCTACATGAGAAAAGGCACGGCGCATGGTATTGAAGAATACGAGGTCGCCGGGCTTGAGTTCCTGCCGCTGAACCTTGTCGCCCTGGGTCGCCATCTCGTGTGCCGTGCGTGGCAGGTTGAGTCCAAGCGCGTTGCGGAATACGGCCTGAACGAGGCCACTGCAATCAAGACCTGTTTCGGGCGAGCTGCCGCCGAAACGATAGCGAATGCCGAGATAGCCCATGCTCTCATTGACCAACTCCTGTGCAGCGTTGGTGTAACGATCGACCAGGCCTGGTGTGTCTGCCGCTTCCTGTTCTGTCGTGGTCTGCGCCGAGGCACTGACGGGCAACATCAGCATCGCGCACAGCAACAGGGGAAGGATAGGGGCGGAAATTCGCATCGCCGCGACTATACGCATGGTGGAAGGCGCTGTAAACCAGAGGCGTTAACGCTTCGGGTCGGCACCGGAGTCCGCGTGCATTCGTGCGTGTGGCGGACTTCAGGTCTGACGCTGCAACTGGCGCCTCGAACGTTCGATGTCCGCGAGCAGGCGCGCGTTGAAGGCGCCTTGCGGAAGGGCCCTCGCCTGAATCGCGAGCATCAGCTGGGCGATGACCCAGGCGTCGCCCAGCGCATGGTGGCGCTGAAAGGTTTCGATACCGAACACTTCCATCCATTCGGCAAGGCGTGCCGGACGCGCCAGGCGATCGGGAAACAGGGCGGGAAGCAGAACATAGAGGTCGAGCCAGATCAATTCGGGCGTAAATCCAAGATGGGCTTCGAAGGCACGCTCGATCAGGGTCCGATTGAACTCAGCACTGAAGACCACCAACGGGCTTTTTCCGGCAAACTCGACCAAGCCGCCAAGCGCTGCGGCAGCGTGATCGCCAAGCGTGGCGTAATAGCTGTCGGACGGAAGAATCTGCCCTTCGACGATGGCAATGGCTGCCACCGAGAGCAGCGTGTCGCGTTCGAGGTCGAGGCCGCTGGCCTCCGTGTTGACCACGACATAGCGCGTCTCGAAATGAGGCTTGTTCGGGTCGACATCCGGTATCGCCGCCCACTGCTCGATGAGCGCCCGCGTTGCGGTGTTCGATGGGCGCGCCTCATCGCGGCCCGGCAGGAGTCTGCTGAGCCAATTCACAGTTGATAATCCAGTTTCAGTCGCAGCTGCAGCTTGCGGGCCTGACGAAAGGCCTCCTTCAGGATGCGACGGTCAAGTTCGTTCAATGTCTCAGGATTGACCTTGTTGTCGTTGGCGTCGTCGTGTTCGGTATCGAGGTGCTGCGAGCGCAGTCGCAATAGCTGGATGAAATGAAAGCCGTCGATGATGGCCGCCACCTCCTCGTTCGGTACGCCCATCTTGGTGGCCGCGCGACGAAGGCGCTGCACCGTGCTGCTGGACTCCACGCCGGTGCGCAACGCCAGGATGCGTGCGACATCAACAAAGAGACGGGCGCCGGATTTCTTCAGATCGACGGTGCCGTCGTCATCGACGACGAAATCGCGAATGCGGCCCAGCGGGGGCGCCACCTGAAGCGCGTTGCTCGCCATCATGCGCTGGAAGGCCGAATTCGACTTGGCGCTCTTGTTGAGCCAAGCTCGGAGGTGGTCTCCAAGGCGTTCATTACCGTACAACACCCTGAAATCGAAGAAGATGGAGGCATTGAGCAAGGCCTGTGGGTCGGGCTCGCGTATCCAGCTGCCGAAGCGTCCGCGCCATTCGTCGAGAGTGAGGCAGAGATCGGGGTTGCTGGCCATGATGTTGCCTTTGCACAGCGGGAAGCCGCAGGCGGCGAGATTGTCGTTGACCTCACGCGCAAAGGTAATGAGGCGCAGGCGCAAGGGCTGCGCATCCTGCAGTTCCGGGCAGGTCCAGATGATGCCATTGTCCTGATCCGTGGACAGGGTCTGTTCGTGCCGGCCTTCCGAACCGAATGCCACCCAGGCGAAGTCTATTCCGTAAAGTTCGTGATGTTCGAGCGCAAGCCCGATGATGCGTCGGGTCAGCGCGTCGTTGAGCGCCGAAATGAACTGTGTGAGCTGCTCCGCGCCAATGCCCTGGGCGATCAGATTGAGTGCGAGCTGGCGGATATCCTGACTCGCCCGGCGCAAGGACTCGATGTCCGCCGCGCTCTCGATGCCTGCCCGAATCTGGCGCAGGCTGATCCGCTGCAAGGAGAAAAGGTCGCGCTCGGATACCACCCCCTGGAGTTGTCCGTCGCTATCGACCACCAGCAGGTGTCTGATCGCATGAGTGGCCATTTCCAGCGCAGCATCGTATGCCGATGCCGAGCAGGGCAGCTGATGCGGGTTTGCGGTCATGACCTCGCTGATCGGAAGTGACAGATCGACGCCGGGGAGCAAAAGTCTCCGCAACAGGTCGCTCTGGGTCAGTATCCCGAGTGGTCGTTGCGCGTCGTCGGCAATCACCATGCAGCCGATACCCGATTCGGCCATTTTCTCGAGTGCCATTCTCGCGCTGCAGTCGGGTCCCACGAAAATGGGTTCGCGCTTGATCAGCTGCGCCAGCGGGGTGGTCATCGTTTGCTGTTCGGCGGCGCGCTGCGAGAAAGTGGATTGCAACTGCTGGCGCGATTGATTGAGCAGGCTCGCAATGTACTGGGTGCAGAAGAGATGGAAGACGGGGCTCATCTGCATCAACTGCATGAAGTCGTCGGCAGTGATCTGAAAGCAGAAGCTGTCTTCGACCGCCACGTAGGCGTTGGTCGACGGGCGGCTCGCCGACACGGCGCCGATCGGAAAACACTCGCCCGGCCCCATCGTCATGCTCGAATATTCGGTCACCGAGGCAGGGCCTGTCTGGCGCGATTGCACCTTGCCGCGCTGGATGATGAAGAAGTGCCGTGCCTGACCCATCTCCGGGGTCAGGATCTCGCTTCCACGCGGGTGAAAGGCCAGCGCTGCGCGATGCGCCAGGAAATGCAGCGCGTCGGGTTCCATCCGGTTGAAGGGTGAGAAGCGTTTCAGGAAATCGGTGCTGGCGCCCACCAGCATCTCGGGAGCGGTAACAGTCATGGCTCGGCTGTTCAGTGGGAATCGAGCAATTATAGGCCCGCGTACGCGCAGGGCACTGATCCTGGACAAATCTGCCTTCGAGCGACGGACTTGTTCAGGACCTTTGCTCGAAGTGGGCGACCAGCAGCTTCAATTCGCGTGCCGTTTGCTCGAGTGCCGCGGCGGCGCTCTCGACTTCGCCGACCGAGCCCAGGTTGCTTTCGGTAATGCCGTTCATCCGCTCCATGATGTTGGCGACGTCGACCGAGGCCTGTTGTTGCTGTAGCAACATGTGCCGCACGTCCTCCGCGTTGGTGGATACCGCATTGTTTGCAATCGAGATTCGCTCGAGCTCGTCGGTCAGCGTTTGAATCGCCGCGACGCTTGCTGCCACGCCGGACTGAAGGTCGAGCATGCTTTGGCTGACAAGGGCTTCGCGTTCGGCTATTTCGGTAACGAGGCGGGCGATGTCTTCGGTGCTGCGCTGTGTCTGGGATGCCAGTTCGGTGACTTCACCCGCGACGACGGCGAAACCACGGCCCTGCTCGCCGGCACGGGCTGCTTCAATGGCGGCGTTCAATGCCAGCAGGTTGGTACGCTTGGCGATGCCGCTGATGGCTTCCGCCACGGTACCGATCTTCTGCACTGAGGTCCCCAGCGACGCCATCATGCGCTGGTTCTCCGCCACCGCCGCCACCACCGTTCGGGTGTTCTCGGTGGCGACCGACATGTTGTGCTGACCGGCATGGGCGATGTCAAGTGCGCGTTTCGCCTGCGCAGCACTGTCGTCCGTGGCGGACGCAATTTCGCTGACGGACACCGCCAGTTCCTGCATTGCGGCAGCCGAGGCCGAGACCTGACTGGACTGGTCGGAAGAGCCTTGCTGCAGAATGCGTGCATTCTGATGCAGCACGCTGGCTTCGGTGGCGGTATCGCTTGCAGAGGCGACGACGTCGGCGATCAGCGCGCGCAGACTGACCTGCATCGAACGCAGGGCAGTGCTCAGTTGCTGCGTCTCCCGGCAACCGGTATCCGGATAGGCGGTCCGCAGATTTCCCTCGGAAATCTGTTCGAACAGTCCCAGCATGCCGCTCAGTGGCGCGCAGACGGCTCGGCGCAGCCAGATCCAGGCACCCACGGCGACCGCGGCCTGAAGACCGAGCATCGCGAGCGCCGGCACGCCGCTGGCAAAATACTGTGCCGTGCCTAGCGTCAGCTCCAGGCCAAATACACCTGCGGCCACGGCAGCCAAGGGGGCGCCGCCGCTTCCCGGCGTGGGGCGGAGGAGTTGCCTTCCTTCGCGAACCGCTCTGTAAAGCGCTTCCGTCTCGCGTTTGGCTTTGTCGTCGGGTGCTGTGCGGACAGACATGTAGCCAATGCGTTTTCCACCTTCGGTGAGCGGCGTGACGTAGGCCTCGACCCAATAATAGCCGCCACTCCTGGTTTTGTTCTTGACCAAACCGCGCCATGGCCGACCGGCTTTGACGGTTTTCCACAGGTCGGCGAACGCAGCCGCGGGCATGTCCGGATGGCGAACGATGTTATGCGGTTTTCCGATCAGTTCGTCACGGGAAAATTCGCTGATGTCGACGAAGGCCTGGTTGGCGTAGGTAATGACGCCTTTGAGATCAGTCTTGGTAACGATTGGCCGCTTCGGGTTCAGGAAGGATTCCCGTGCCGTTGTGTTGCCGCTCACTGAGTCCATGCGTCGCCCCATATCCGCTGTCGGAAGAAGAATTCCCGCGTGTGGGCGGCCTCTCCCGGGATCCGCGTGCAGGTATATGTCTCGCTAATGCGCGGATGATAGCGTGAGTGCAGCGATATTGAATACTTGCGCCATGACGAATGGCAAGAAGTGGGGGCGCATCAGCCGCAAGGCTCGTGGGAGGGCGCGTATATCGACCGCTTTGGTGATCCGCGTCGACATTGCCGTGAAACGTCGACGCGGAGCCCTGCTGCGGTTTAAAGCACCTCGGCGGCGTGATCGGCAAGCCGCGAACGCTCGCCACGTTGCAAGGTGATGTGACCCGAATGCAGCCAGCCCTTGAAGCGGTCCACCGCGAAGGTGAGGCCCGACGACCCCTCGGTGAGATAAGGGGTATCGATCTGTGCGATGTTGCCCAGGCAAACCACCTTGGTGCCCGGCCCGGCACGCGTGATCAGGGTCTTCATCTGCTTGGGCGTGAGGTTTTGCGCCTCGTCGATGATCAGGAACTTGTTGATGAAGGTGCGCCCGCGCATGAAATTGAGACTCTTGATCTTGATCCGGCTGCGGATCAGGTCGCGGGTTGCCGCACGCCCCCAGTCACCGCCCTCGCCGGTGGTGCCGTTGAGTACGTCGAGGTTGTCCTCGAGCGCACCCATCCACGGTGCCATCTTCTCTTCCTCGGTGCCGGGCAGAAAGCCGATATCCTCGCCCACCGGCACTGTGACGCGGGTCATGATGATCTCGGAATAGCGCTTGGTTTCGAGCACTTGCGTGAGGCCCGCTGCCAGTGTCAGCAGGGTCTTGCCGGTGCCGGCCTGACCGAGCAGAGTGACGAAATCGATTTCCGGATTCATCAGCAGGTTCAGTGCGAAATTCTGCTCGCGGTTGCGGGAGGTGATGCCCCAGACGTTGTTCTTCTGGTGGCTGTAGTCGGTCAGCGTTTCGAGCACGACCACGCGCCCGCTCTGTTCCTTGACCAGCGCTTCGAGCGGTGTTTCGCCATCCTGGTAGAGGAACTCGTTGACCTGCATGTCTGCTGTCAGCGGACCCTTGAGGCGATAGTAGGTATGGCCTTCGTTCTTCCACGACTCCATGCCCTTGGCGTGAGTCTCCCAGAAGTCGGCGGGCAATTCGCGGGTGCCGGTGTAGAGGAGGTCGGTATCCTCGAGCACCTTGTCGTTGAAGTAGTCCTGCGCCTCGAGCCCGAGGGCACGGGCCTTGATGCGCATGTTGATGTCCTTCGACACCAGGATCACCGAGCGACCGGGCTCCTTTTCGGCGAGGAACATCAAGACGGCGAGGATCTGGTTGTCACCTTTTGCGGTGGGCAGTGCCGCTGGCAGGGTGATGTTGATCGCTTCCGTCTGCAGGAACAGCTTGCCGGTCGCCAGTTCGCGCGAGGCTTCGCGAAGATCGATGCCGGAGGCGATGCCGTCGGGCGATGCCGATACGATCTCGTCCATCATCCGGCTTGCCTGACGGGCGTTGCGCGCGACTTCGGACATGCCCTTCTTGTTGTTGTCGAGCTCCTCGAGGGTCATGATCGGCACGTAGATATCGTGCTCTTCGAAGCGGTACAGGCTGGTCGGGTCGTGCATCAGCACGTTGGTGTCGAGCACGAAGAGTTTGGTCTTCGGGGTGGCGCGGCGGCGTGTTGTTTTCTTTGCGGTGGCAGCGGGCATGGGCGAGGACCTTTGAACGGGATCAGAGCGACTGGACGAAAGCAAGAACTTCCTCTGCATGGCCCGGGACCTTCACCCCGCGCCATTCGCGCGCCACCGATCCATCGGCGGCAATCACGAAGGTGCTGCGTTCGATGCCGCGCACCTGCTTTCCGTACATGTTCTTCATTTTCATCACGTTGAAGGCTGCACAGGCGGTCTCGTCCGCATCCGAAATCAATTCGAACGGCAATGCCAGCTTGGCTTTGAAGTTTTCATGCGATTTCAGGCTGTCGCGGGAGACGCCGAATACCTCGCAGCCGGCGGCAACGAAGGCTGCGTAGTGTGTGCCGAAGTCGCGGGTTTCATTGGTGCAGCCTGGCGTGCTGTCCTTGGGGTAGAAATACAGAACGACCTTTTTACCGCGCAGGGCCGACAGACTCACGGTCTGGCCATTGGTGGCGGGTAGACTGAAATCGGCAGGGGTGAAGGCTGTCATTGCGTCTCCTGTTGTAGGCGTTGACACTCAGCGTACCGGACAGAGGGCCGGGCTGACAATTACCGGGGCATGACAACTTCGGCGGGCAGGACGTGCCCGCGATTCAATCGGCGGGATCGAACAGCAGCGCCGCCAGCACGGCGCGGCCCTCGCCGACGAGCACATTGTAGGTGCGGCAGGCCGCGGCGAGATCCATGACTTCGAATCCGATCCGCGCCTCCATCAGCGGCCTCAACAGGGCAGGAGAGGGAAAGCGCTGGCGGCTGCCGGTGCCGATGAGCACGATCTCGGCCCCCAGCGTGCACGCCTGCGCGAGGTCGTCGGCGCGCAGGTTCGCCAGGCCACCCGGCGCCCAGCCCGTGACGATGCGGTCGGCGGTCAGGAGCAGGTTGCCGTCGTGGCGGATCTTGTTGATCAGGACATGATCGGCGCCGTAGCCGGTCACCGTATTGATGCTGTCAATCTTGTCTTGATGAAGCTTCATGGCGGTTCAATCGCAAAGTGGGTCAGGGCAAATTGCCGCGCCGGGGCGGCGGGGCTAAGATAGCAACCTTTTCCCCATTTGCGCGAGCAGGACATTTGCGAGCCGCCAATGGAGAACCGCGACCCGGCGGTCCTGACGGGCAACCCATAGAGGATGAAGCACATGAAAGCGGTCACGACTTTGAATCTGACAACGGCACCCACGGAACCTGTACACAGGGCCGAGGCCGCGGCCGCGCGTCCGATTCGCAAGTCGGCCAAGCTCGCCGACGTGTGCTACGACATCCGCGGGCCGGTGCTGGTGCGCGCGAAGCAGATGGAAGACGAAGGGCACAAGATCATCAAGCTCAATATCGGCAACCTTGCCGCGTTCGGCTTCGACTCGCCCGAAGAGATCCAGATGGACATGATCCGCAACCTGCCCAATTCTGCGGGCTATTCGGATTCCAAGGGGATCTTTGCTGCGCGCAAGGCGGTGATGCACTACACCCAGCAGAAGAACATCAAGGGTGTGGATATCGAGGATATCTACATCGGCAATGGCGTGTCCGAACTCATCGTGATGGCGATGAATGCATTGCTCAATGCCGGTGACGAGGTGCTGGTGCCCGCGCCGGACTACCCGTTGTGGACGGCGGCGGTGAGCCTGTCGGGCGGCAGGCCGGTGCATTACCTGTGCGATGAAGGCAGCGGCTGGCTGCCCGATATCGAAGACATGCGCGCCCGCATCACGCCGAATACGCGTGCAATCGTCGTCATCAATCCGAACAACCCGACCGGGGCGGTCTATCCGGATTCGGTACTCAGGCAGATCGTCGAGCTCGCGCGCGAGCACGACCTCATCCTGTATGCGGACGAAGTCTACGACAAGGTGCTGTACGAAGGCGTCGAACACACCTCGCTGGCGGCATTGTCCGAGGATGTGCTGACCATCATCTTCAACGGGCTGTCGAAGAATTACCGCTCCTGCGGCTACCGCGCCGGCTGGATGATCGTATGCGGCGACAAGCGCCATGCGCAGGACTACATCGAAGGCCTGAACATGCTCGCCTCGATGCGCCTGTGCGCGAACGTGCCCGGGCAGTACGCCATCCAGACCGCGCTGGGCGGCTATCAGAGCATCGACGATCTGGTGGCTGAAGGCGGGCGCATGCGCCGGCAGCGCGATCTTGCCTGGGAGCTGATCAACGCCATTCCCGGGGTCAGTTGCGTCAAGCCCCAGGCGACGCTGTACATGTTTCCCAAGCTCGATCCGAAGATCTATCCGATCGTGGACGACCAGGCCTTCATTGCCGAGCTGCTCGAGGAAGAGCGGGTGTTGCTGGTGCAGGGCACGGGCTTCAACTGGCCGCAGCCCGACCATTTCCGCCTCGTCTTCCTGCCGCATGAGGACGACCTGCGCGATGCCATCGGGCGCATCGCGCGATTCCTCGAGACCTATCGCAAACGCCACGGCACCTGAGCCGTGGCCATAGATTTCTTCAACGACCAACACGGAATGCACTGAATGAAACCGATCAACGTGGGCCTGCTTGGCATCGGTACCGTCGGCGGCGGCACCTTTACCGTCCTCAAACGCAACGAAGAGGAAATCACCCGTCGTGCGGGGCGGCCGATTCGCATTACCACGGTGGCGGACAAGAACCTCGCGCTCGCGCGCCAGATAGCGGGCGACGATGTCAAGCTGACCGACGACGCCTTCGCGGTGGTGACCGATCCCGAAATCGACATCGTCGTCGAACTGATCGGCGGCTATGGTGTGGCGCGCGAACTCGTGCTCAAGGCGATCGAAAACGGCAAGCACGTGGTCACCGCAAACAAGGCGCTGCTCGCGGTGCATGGCAACGAGATCTTCGCCGCTGCGCAGCAGAAGGGTGTGATGGTGGCATTCGAGGCCGCGGTGGCGGGGGGCATTCCCATCATCAAGGCGTTGCGCGAGGGGCTGTCGGCCAACCGCATCCAGTGGCTGGCCGGCATCATCAACGGCACCACCAACTTCATCCTGTCCGAGATGCGCGACCGTGGCCTGCCGTTTGCCGATGTGCTCAAGGAAGCGCAGGCGTTGGGCTATGCGGAAGCCGACCCCACCTTCGATATCGAAGGGGTCGATGCAGCCCACAAGGCGACCATCATGAGCGCGATTGCGTTCGGCATTCCGATGCAGTTCGACAAGGCGCATATCGAGGGCATCACCAGGCTCGAGTCGGTCGACATCGGCTATGCGGAACAGCTCGGCTATCGGATCAAGCTGCTCGGTATCGCCAAGAAGCGCGACGACGGCGTCGAGCTGCGTGTGCACCCGACCCTGATTCCGGCGAAGCGGCTGATCGCCAACGTGGAAGGTGCAATGAACGCGGTGCTGGTGCAGGGCGACGCAGTCGGTGCCACGCTCTATTACGGCAAGGGCGCCGGTGCCGAACCGACGGCCTCGGCCGTGATCGCGGACCTGGTCGATGTGACGCGCCTGCATACCGCCGACCCCGAGCATCGCGTGCCGCATCTGGCCTTCCAGCCGGATCAGGTGCAGGACCTTGCCGTGCTGCCGATCGAAGAGATCGTCACCTCGTACTACCTGCGCATGCGTGTGGAAGACCAGCCGGGCGTGCTGGCCGACATCACCCGCATCCTGGCCGACAGCGGCATTTCGATCGATGCGCTGATCCAGAAGGAGCCGGCGGAAGGTGAGACGCAGACCGACATCATCATGCTCACGCATCAGACGGTGGAAAAGAATGCCAACGCTGCCATCGCCCGCATCGAGGCGCTGGAGGTTGTTGAAGGCAAGGTCACACGACTTCGTCTCGAAACACTCTGATTCGAGCCGTCGAACCGCGCCCCTGGGCGCGGTTCTCCCATCTGGCACCACTTTTTCCGCGGCGTCCGGTTCGTGCCGTGCTTGGAGCGATCGGCATGAGACATGTGGAGCGGCACCGTACTCTGCGCATCGGCTGGCTTCGTGCGGCGGTGCTTGGTGCAAACGATGGCATCGTGTCCACCGCCAGCCTCATTCTCGGCGTGGCGGCCGCCGAGGCATCGTCGGCGAGCATTCTGCTGGCCGGCATGGCCGGGCTGGTGGCCGGCGCCATGTCGATGGCGGCGGGGGAGTATGTTTCGGTAAGTGCGCAGTCTGAAACCGAACGGGCCGACATCGAGCGCGAACGCAGGGAGCTCAGCGCCGACCCCGAGCACGAACTGCTGGAGCTGACGGCCATCTACATGCGGCGAGGGCTCGACCGCGCGCTTGCTGCCGAGGTCGCTACCCAGTTGATGGCGCATGATGCGCTTGGTGCGCATACGCGCGATGAACTGGGGATTACCGATACCGGGGCTGCACGGCCGATCCAGGCCGCAATGTCGTCGGCGGCGGCATTCTCCGTGGGCGCGCTGCTGCCACTCCTGCTCGTGATGCTGGTGCCGCTTTCCGCGTTGATGTGGTCCGTATCGCTCGGCTCGTTGTGTTTTCTCGCACTGCTTGGGTTCATCGCGGCGAGGGCGGGTGGCGCACCAGTGCTCGTATCCGTGATCCGGGTCAGTTTCTGGGGCGCACTGGCCATGGCACTGACGGCAGGCGTCGGCGCCCTGTTCGGTATTTCAGGCTGAGCCGGGACGCCTTGTCCGAGCGGCAGGCTTCGCGTCAGCGCACTGGTGCTTGCGGGGGTAGATGGCTTGTCACCCGCTCCATCTCGTTTGGCGCGAGTCCGACACTGGTTGTGGCATTGCCTTCGCCCGTACTCCACCACATCGACACCCAGGCCCGACCCTCTGCATCGAAGCGCTCGATCTCGCAGATCGATCCGCGCATGAATTCGAACATCTCGCGCTCATCGTCATCGATGTCCGGGTCCATGCGGATACTGAGAATGCGCACTTCGTCGCCGATCGCGACCGCATGGCCATGTTTGTCGGTGTGGCTGGCAAGCTCCGGCATGGTGATCTCCATAGAGTGGATCGGCGGCAGACGAGGCCCGCCATGACAGGCGTTCAAAGCACGATCGATGCCAGGTCTGGCGTGTGGCGGACGTGGAGGAGTGCGGTTCTCGGGATCGTGCGGACCGGTGCGCAGCAGGATCCGGAGGCCGCTTGACGGCACCGGGCGGCAAGCGGCGTGGCTGAATCTTCGAGCCGGTGCTTGCTGAGCGGGTGCGTGTGCACCGACTGACGGCAGTCCGCGGGCGATGGCGATCGCTTTCAGGTCGTCTTAAACGCAACTACGTTGCAATAGTGTGCATGACGACGCTATACTCAGCCGCATGATCGAGCGCGCGCTGACCCTGATGATTGAGCCGCTGCGGCGTCGCTTGCGACCACCGCACCTGTGGCCATGTATTCCTTCCGGGCGCCGATCCTTTGCTGCAGCGTGCAGAGGTGGCGGTGTCCGGACGCGCATTGCCGGCACGGGGCTGTTGATCCTCGCGCTGATGGTGGTGCAAACCGGCATGCTCGTGCACGTCATCGGGCATGCGCACGATGTTCCACACGCGCGGACCGGCCACGGACAACTGACTGAGCTGGGCGGCAGCACCGGAACGGATGATGACTGCCTCGAATGCGTGGCGCTGTGTGGTCTGGATTGCCCGATTACCGTCACCGCGACCGTCAAACCCGCAGCGCAGCCCGACTCATCCTG
This sequence comes from Azoarcus sp. L1K30, assembly GCF_018122735.1. GTDB lineage: Bacteria > Pseudomonadota > Gammaproteobacteria > Burkholderiales > Rhodocyclaceae > Parazoarcus. The sequence continues at coordinate 592,214 of NZ_JAGRRD010000001.1, forward strand.
CATTGCGTCTTGCGCCGGCAAAATCGTTGTTGGCGGCACGTTGCGTCCGCGCTGCCGCGCGCCTCCTTTCGGGGTCTGACCCAGCGTCCCCATTCACTTCGCATTGATGCTCGCGACCTATGCTGCCGTCTGCCGACATGGCACGGCGCGGTCGTACGCCCACGTCTTGCCTAGGATATGTCATGCCCATTCGCCTTAAGTCGGTTTCGCTCGCCATGTTGGCTGCGATCATGTTTCCCTGCAGGTTCTCTGTTGCCGAAGAATCAGGTCGGACGTCGGTTCAGGCGCCGGAGGCCGAGAAACAGCTCTCCGCGGTTGTGGTCTCCTCGAGTGCGCTCGCCCTCAGCGAAGCGACGATGAGTACGCCCGTGACCGTTCTTACGGGCATCGATCTACTGACACGCAGTGTCGCGACGCTCGGCGAGACCCTCGAAGGGACGCCCGGCATGACGAGCACCCATTTTGGTGCCGGGGCGAGTCGCCCGATCATTCGTGGCATGGATGGCGCGCGTGTCAAGGTTCTGGTTGACGGTTCAGAAATCATGGACGCCTCGACTATCAGTCCCGATCATGCCGTTGCTGTCGAGCCGATGTCTGCTTCCCAGATCGAAGTGCTGCGTGGACCGTCTGCCCTCGCCTACGGGGGAGGTGCGATAGGCGGTGTCGTCAATATCCTGGATGACAGGATTCCCACTGCTATGCCGCGTAATGGGCTTGAGGGGCGTATCGACCTGCAAGCCGATACGGCGGCCAATCAAACCGCGATGGGTGTTGGTGTGACCGCCGGCGGCCGCAATGTCGCGATCCATGCAGAGGGACTGACGCGGGACGCGAGTGACTATCGGGTCGGAAACGGCTGGACATCCGGAAGCCGGGTTGAAGGCGCCTACAATCAAACGCAGAGTGGAAGTCTGGGCGTCTCCTGGGTCGCCGATCGCGGTTACTTGGGTCTGGCTTATTCGAGCCAGCGCAACGAGTACGGTTTGCCGGGACACAGTCACGAACTCGAAGCGTGCCACACGCATGGAGATCACCTGCATTGCGGCTCGCATGATGGCGATGACGGTCACGCGCATGAGGGCGTTGCCGACGAAGGGGTGCCGTACGTCAGGCTCGAGAGCGACCGCTGGGACTTGCGCGGTGAATATCTGGCGCCCATCGCGGGCATTGCCAGCGTGCGCATGCGCGCGAATCTGACGGACTATGCACACGACGAACTCGAAGACGGCGAAGTGGCGACGCGCTTCCGCAACAAGGCGCATGATGCACGGCTCGAACTCACGCACGAACCCTTCGGTGGTTTGAAGGGGGTGGTCGGGGTGCAGAGTTCGGAGCGGGATTTCAGCGCGCTGGGCGAGGAGGCCTACATACAGCCGACCCTGACGCGTCGGCGGGCGATCTTCCTGATCGAGGAGCACACCAGTGGCCCATGGCGCTTCGAAGCAGGGCTGCGGCGCGAATGGCAGACGGTCGAGACGGATACCTCTGCAGACCGGCGCGAAGATGGAATGTCGGCGTCGCTGGGTACCGTGTGGCGTTTCGCTCCCCAGTACGCGCTGGGCTTGACGTTTTCCCGCGCCCAGCGCCTGCCGACTGCAGAGGAACTCTATGCTGACGGACTGCATGCGGCAACCCGCACCATCGAGCGTGGCAATGCCAGTCTCGAGCCGGAAACGTCGCGCAATATCGACCTGACACTGAAGAAGCTCGAGGGTGACACGACCTTCACCCTGGGGGTTTTTCGTAACCGTATTTCCGACTACATCCACGCCCACACCCTGGATGCAATCGACGATGTGCAGTTGATCGAGTACGCCCAGCGCGACGCCACCTTTGCCGGGGTGGAAGGCGAAATCCGGCAGCGCGTGAACAGGGTGCTGGGAGTGGCGGTATTTGGCGACTATGTGCGGGCACGCCTGGCGGCGGGCGAAGGAGACCGGGACTTGGCGCGCATTCCTGCCCATCGCGTCGGCGTCCGGGTCGATGGGCGCTGGCAGGGCTGGGGCGGCGAGCTCGAGTGGTATCGCGTCGGCCGCCAGAATGACATCGCAGCCTTCGAGGCTGCCACGCCCGGCTACAACATGCTCAACCTGAGCGCGAATTACAGCTTCAGGTCAGGGGAGATCGCGTATGCGTTCTACGTCAGGGCCAGCAACCTGGGCGATGTGCTTGCGTACAGCCATACGTCCTTCATCAAGGATATGGCGCCGCTGACGGGGCGCAATCTGACGATCGGTGTCAGGGCTTCGTTCTGAGGCAGTTCAGCGCGCAGATCCGGGGGGGCGACCCGCGACCTGGGGGATACATGATCGGATTGGATCAATGAACATGAAGACCTGTCATATGGAGTACGGGAGTGAGCATTCGCCCGTGGGCCTTCCGCCTTTATCCGGCAGCGAGATCGGACACACGGTGAGCAGCACGAACGTTGCTGATCTTGCGCAAATTCTCGTGCCGGAGGTTCAACTTGCAGTGTGGCAGCGTGGTGCGATTGCTTCTGTCGTCAATGATCTTATTGCGCGGCAGACCACGTCAGTATCCGGCTTTCGCACCGTGATCGACGCCGGGGCGGTGCGCGACCTCGCCCCGCCTGATTCATGGTCGGACTGCGATGGTCTGATCGAGGATCTGGGCCTCCTGTCCGAGTTGCTCGTCGAATTGACCGGCTGCGAGCGCGTCGGACTGCGGGTCGAGACCATCGATCGTGCGATGTGCCCTCGCTTTCACGTTGATCATCTCAGTGTGCGGCTCCTGTGTACCTATCGGGGGCCGGGTACGGAGTGGATTGACGACAGTGCAGTTGACCGCGGCAGACTCGGGGCTGGCGCGGCGGGCAATCCGGACGAGCTGTCCGGATTGCTTGGTCCCGGAGCCCGCATTGAGCGGATACCTACGTTCAGTGTCGCGCTGTTGAAGGGGGCACGCTGGCCGGGCAATGACGCACGCGGCCTCATCCACCGCTCGCCCGCAATCGAGGCCGCATGCAGTCCTCGCGTGCTCGTGGCGATGGACCCGTTGTGGTAATGGATATGTCGGTGCCCTCAAGGTCATCGAACCCCGGGGCGGGAGGCGCTCATGCATCCTGCTCAAGTGCGCTCGAGGCCCCTGCGGCGAGGTCGTGAGAGAAATGCGCCATCGCAGTCGACTGGACCTGCCAGTGATGCCAGTACAACTCGACGCGTTCGTGCTGGTCGGGTGCCAGGTCCACGAGGCGACTGGCGGTCATGGCGCTGCGGGCCTGAATTTCAGGCACGAAACCATAGCCCAGCCCGGATTCGGCAAAGGCCATGAAACCCTCTGACGACGGCACGACGTGGTAGGGGTAATGACCGCTGTCGAGGCCGAACTGCTTGCGCAGGAATAGCTCGTGCATGTCGTCGTGGCGGCCGAACACGATTGCCGGCGCGATGGCCAGCGCGCTTCGACTCAGCCCGTTCGGGAAGTGACGTGCCCGAAAGGCGGGAGACGCGACGCACAGATATCGCATCACGCCGAGTTTGAGCACGGCGCAACCACGCATCGGGTTTGCACGGGTGCTCACGCAACCCAGCACCTCGCCATTGGCGAGCAGGGCGTGCGTGTGGTCCTGATCATCGACGACACAATCGAGCACCAGCCGTTCTTCCTGCACCACCCGCTCGATCGCGGGCAGGAACCAGGTGGCCAGGCTGTCGGCATTGACGCCGACGGGCAGGCGCAGGGGGGCACCTTCGGCTCCCGGGTACAGTGCCCGCTGCGCCTCGGCTTCGACCAGTCGCAGCTGGGTGAGGTAGGGCAGCAGGCGGCGACCGGCCGGTGTCGGCTGTACCGGCTTGCTGCGTACCAGCAAAGCCTGCCCGAACTCCGATTCGAGGAGTTTCACCCGCTGCGACACGGCCGACTGGGTGAGTTTGAGGCGGCGCGCCGCGCGTTCGAATCCGCCTTCCTTCAGTACGGCCTCAAAGGCCAGCAAGCGCGCATCTAACATTAGAAAAATGAATGTATATGAAAATTTAACGATATTACTTATTTCATGGCCGGTTCGCAGCTAGATTGCGTTCATCAAGGGCGGTCCCGCAGCGTGGCGTGGGCGTCCCTTCATCTGTCGGAGCGGAACATGAATGGCGTTTTTCTGAACGGGTTTGCGCTGACCCTAGGGCTGACAATCGCGATCGGTGCGCAGAATGCGCATGTATTGCGCCAGGGTTTGCGTGGGGAACATGTGCTGCTCACGGTGGTGGTGTCGGCGTTGTGCGACATCAGCCTGATCCTGCTGGGCATGGCCGGTCTGGGCAGTGTTTTTTCCGCCAATCCGGACTGGATGGACGGCGCGCGTTATGCGGGTGCGGCCTTCCTCGGCTGGTACGGGCTGCGCTCACTGCGCGCGGCGCTGCAGGCAAGCCGTCTGCAGATCGAGGGCCGGCAGCGGCGGGCATTGTCGTGGCGTCAGGCCTTAGTGACGGCCGCCGGTTTCAGTCTGCTCAATCCGCATGCCTATCTCGACACCGTGGTACTGCTGGGGTCGATCGGCAGCAGTCAGGCGGCCGAACTGCGGCCGCTGTTTACCGCGGGCGCCGTGACCGGGTCGGTGTGCTGGTTCGTACTGCTGGGCTATGGTGCGCGGCTGCTCGCGCCGCTCTTCGAACGTCCGCGTGCCTGGCAGTTTCTGGACGGTGGCGTGGCCTTGATGTTGTGGGGGATTGCCGGGTGGCTGCTGCTGGCCTCCCATTGACCCCGTCATTGAGGGCGTGAAGCGGGTGTGGAAGGCATGGCGTCGGTGCAGGCGCCTTGTCCCTCTCTCTTGATGGCTGGGTGTCGCCGTGCCGCCTGCTGGGGGACGTCAGTGAAAGTCCCGGCTGTGGGTGTCGAGCTGGCCGAGAAGCGACGAATGATCGACGACGTGCCCGGCGATGAGGTGCACCACCTGGCCCTGTCGGCTGATCTGCCCATACACCCCCAGCAGCCTGGCGCCCAGCAGTTGCCGCCGTTGGCGCTCGACCAGTTCGGGACGCACGATGATGTTGATGAGGCCGGCTTCGTCTTCCAGCGTGATGAACATCGTGCCTTTTGCCGTGCCGGGGCGCTGCCGACAGGTGACGATGCCGGCGGCGCGGGCGAGCATGCGGTCGGGGCAGTGCATGATTTCGGCCGCATCCAGAAAGCGCATCTGACGCAAGGTCGCGCGCAACAGGCTCAGCGGGTGGCGACCGAGGGTGAAGCCGAGCTTGTTGTAGTCGCTGCACAGATCTTCTGCCGCTGACGGCGGGGCGAAGCGAAGGGCCGTTTCGCTGCCGGCGGCGCCGTTGAGCATCCCCGGCAAGGGGGCGTTGCCGGTGGCCTGCCACAGGGCCTGGCGCCGGTTGCCGGCCAGTGATTGCAGGGCGCCTGCGGCGGCCAGGCGCTGCAGGGTGGTGGTATCGAGGCGGGCGCGTGTGGCGAGGTCGGTCACGTCGGCAAAGGGCCGCGCTGCGCGGGCGGTGACGATGCCTTCGGCAAGGTCGGCACCCAGTCCGCGGATCATGCACAGCCCGAGGCGCACGGCAGGATTCGAGCGTGCGGGATCGTGAGCGGAAGCCTCATTGCCCAGCGCCTCCAGCGTGCAATCGCGGGCGCTGGCATTGACGTCAGGGCTACGTACCGTGACCTGATGGCGGCGCGCATCCTGAATCAGTTGTGAGGGTGAATAAAAGCCCATGGGCTGGCTGTTGAGCAATGCACACAGGAAGATGGCGGGCTCGAAGCATTTGAGCCAGGCTGAGGCGTAGACCAGCAAGGCGAAGCTGGCTGCATGGGACTCGGGAAAACCGTAGCTGCCGAAGCCCTCGATCTGCCGGCACAGGCGCTCGGCGAACTCGGCTGCATAGCCCCGCTCCGCCATGCCCTGCAACAGTTTGTCGCGGTAGCGTTCGAGCTCGCCCTTGCGCCGCCATGCCCCCATGGCCCGGCGCAACTGGTCGGCCTCGCCGCCGGTGAAACCGGCTGCCACCACCGCGAGTTGCATCACCTGTTCCTGGAAGATCGGGATGCCCAGCGTGCGCTCGAGTACTTCACGGATCTCCATCCGCAGATCGGCCATCGGGTCTTCGTCACGGGCCTTGCGCGCGCGTGCCTCGAGATAGGGATGGACCATGCCGCCCTGGATCGGACCCGGCCGCACGATGGCGACTTCAACTACCAGGTCGTAGAAGCGCTCGGGCCGGAGGCGCGGCAGCATGGTCATCTGCGCCCGCGATTCGATCTGGAACACCCCGATGGTGTCGGCGCGCGACAGCATGGCGTACACCGCCTTTTCCTCGCGCGGAATGTTGGCCAGGGTCAGTGCGGTGCCGCGCCACCTGGACGCCATTTCGAGCGCCCGGCGCAGTGCCGAGAGCATGCCCAGCGCGAGCACGTCGACCTTGAGCAGGCCGAGGGTGTCGAGGTCGTCCTTGTCCCACTGCAGCACGGTGCGGTCGGGCATCGCGGCGTTCTCGATCGGTACCAGTTCGTCGAGCCGGCCGCGTGCAATGACGAAGCCGCCCACGTGTTGCGACAGATGACGCGGAAAGCCGATCAGCGTCCGGGTGAGCGTGAGCAGATGGGCGACTTGCGGGCTGTCGGGGTCGAAACCGGCCTCACGCACCCGTTCGGGAATGACCTCGCTGCCGTCGAACCAGAAGCGGTCGCGCGTCAGGCGCTCGATCTGTGCGGTCTCGAAGCCCAGCGCACGACCGACATCGCGCAGCGCGCTGCGCGAACGGTAGCTGATGACGGTGGCGGCCAGTGCGGCGCGTTCGCGACCGTACTTGCGATAGATGTACTGAATGACTTCTTCGCGGCGCGAGTGCTCGAAATCGACATCGATGTCCGGCGGCTCCCTGCGCTCGCGCGAGATGAAACGCTCGACCAGCATGATGCCGAGCGACGGGTCGACCTCGGTAATGCCCAGTGCCCAGCACACCACCGAATTGGCGGCGGAACCGCGTCCCTGGCACAGGATGCCGGCGCTGCGGGCAAAACGGACGATGTCGTGCACGGTGAGGAAGTAGGCCTCGTAGGCAAGCTCGCCGATGAGCGTCAGTTCGGTCTCCACCTGGTGGCGGACCCGTGGCGGCGCGGGGTCGTCGTCCGTATTGTCACCGTACGCCAGCGCGGCGTCGGCCGAGGCGGTCCTGCGATAGCGCCAGCGCAGGCCGGCCTCGACCAGTCTGCGTAGCCAGGACGCGGGGGATTCGGTCGCAGGGACGAGTTCTTCCGGGTATTCGTAGCGCAGTTCGTCGAGGTTGAAGCTGCAGCGTTCGGCCGCGACCAGGGTTTCGGCCAGCAGATCGGGCGGAAAACGGCGCCCGAGCGCTTCGCGTGCCTGCAGGCGGCGCTCGGCGTTGCCGGCGAGCGCAAGTCCGGCATCGGCCACGGTCGTGAGCAGACGGGTGGCGGTCAGGACGTCGGCCAGCGGACGGCGGCTGGCGTCATGCATCAATGCGCCGGTGCTGGCGATCAGGCGCAGCCCTGCGCGTTCGCCGATCAGGCGAAGCTTCTCCAGGCGAGTGGCATCGTGGCCATCGAGCGTCTGCGTGAAGGCCAGCCAGGCCGCACCGGGGAAGCGGCTGGCCACCCAGTGTGCCGTCGCCTGGGTGTCGGCGTCGGGTTGGCTGGGCGGCAGCAACACGACCACGCAATTGTCCAGCCCGTCCTCGAGGTCACTGCGCAGTAACCGGTAATGGCCCTTGCCGGCTGCCCGCCGGCCACGGGTGACCAGGCGCGAGAGTTGGCCGTAACCCATGCGGTTGCAGGCCAGTACCACCAGCGCGGGGCCATCCTCGAGTCGAATCTCGCTGCCGATGATGAGCCGGACTGGCAGCGCCTGCTCGCGAATGCAGCGGTGTGCGCGAACCACACCCGCCAGCGAGCATTCATCGGTGATGGCGAGCGCTTCATAACCGAAGGCCGCCGCCTGTGTGGCCAGCTCTTCGGGGTGCGAAGCGCCACGCTGGAAGCTGAAGTTCGACAGGCAATGGAGTTCGGCAAAGCGGGGGATCATTTGTTGACTGTAAATAAATACAGACTCTGCAGCAATGGCTGTTTTTCTGACCTTTTCGGCGCCGATTCTCAATCAGTAATCTTTATCCACGACCGTCGTGGGTGAAGCTGTGGACAAGATGTGGGGCACGCCCGGACGTCCTTGAATCGATGCGGGATTCGATGGCTGCTCAAAAAACAGGCAAGCACGCAGAATGCGGTGTTCAGCCCGTCCTTTCGTGTAGAAACGGCATTTGTCCAGTGATTTTCCGTTGCGGTTATTACGTATTCGAAGCGCGATTGTGGATAGAAAATGCGATCAAGCCGGTTTATCCACGTACGGGGTGAACGAAGCTGTGGACAAGGTGTGGGAGGGTGGGCGAACCGCTTGACGCAGTTGGCTTTTTCCGTGCTGCACAAAAAATGGGCAGTGCCGCGCAAAGCGCCTAAAATCGAGCTTCCGTCTCATACTCCGCCATCTTCAACATCGCTCATGACCGCTCCGATCCGCTATTCAATCCGCCCCTCGCGTCCCGAAGCCCATGTGTTCGAGGTCTGCTGCACGGTCAGCGATCCTGACGTCGCAGGCCAGCGCTTCAGCATGCCGGCCTGGATTCCGGGGAGCTACATGATTCGCGAATTCGCACGCCACATCGTCAGTTTGCGAGCCGAGTCGGGCAACAAGGCCGCGAAAGTCGAAAAGCTCGACAAGCACACCTGGCTTGTCACCGGGCTGGTCGCGGGAAAGCCGCTGACACTGCACTACGAGGTGTATGCATGGGATCTGTCGGTTCGCGCGGCCCATCTCGACCAGACCCATGGTTTTTTCAATGGCACCAGCGTGTTTCTGGCGGTGGAGGGGCGCACCGACCGACCTTGTCTGGTCGAGATCGAGAGCCCGCAAGACGTGTCCTGTCGTGACTGGAAGGTGGCGACCGCCCTGCCGCGTGCCAGCGGCGAAATCGGTGCTGCACGCGCTTACGGGTTCGGCCTGTACCGGGCGGAGAATTACGACGAGCTGGTCGATCATCCGGTCGAGATGGGCACCTTCACGCTTGTCGACTTCGAGGCCGGTGGGGTGCGCCACGACATCGCGCTGACCGGTCGCCACGACTGCGACACCGAACGCCTCGCCCGCGATCTCGCGCGCATCTGCCAGTGCCAGATCGAGCTCTTTGGCGCACCGCCGCCGATGGATTACTACGTCTTCCTCACCCAGCTCGTCGGCGACGGCTACGGCGGACTGGAACATCGGGCCTCCACCGCGCTGCTTGCCAGTCGCGCCGACCTGCCATGGAAAGGCATGAACGGGCTGCCCGACGGTTACAAGACCTTTCTCGGCTTGTGCAGCCACGAGTACTTCCATACCTGGAACGTCAAGCGAATCAAGCCTGCCGCCTTCGTGCCCTACGACCTTGCGGTGGAGAATTACACCCGGCTGCTGTGGGCCTTCGAGGGGTTTACCTCCTACTACGACGACCTCATGCTGGTGCGCGCAGGGGTGATCCCGGCCGCCGATTATCTCGCGCTGGTCGGGAAGACCGTTTCCAGCGTCCTGCGCGGACCGGGGCGGCTGCGTCAGAGCGTGGCGGAGTCCTCTTTCGAGGCCTGGAGCAAGTATTACCGGCAGGACGAGAACTCGCCAAACGCGATCGTCAGCTACTACGCCAAGGGGTCGCTGATCGCCCTTGCGCTCGATCTGCAGCTACGCGCCGACACCGGCGGCAAGCGCAGTCTGGACGACGTGATGCGGCTGCTGTGGCAGCGCCATGGACAGACCGGCGTCGGCGTTGCCGAGGACGGTATCTTTGCCATCGTCGAGGAAGTCGGTGGCAAGGATTGCGGCGCTCGGCTGGCGCGCTGGCTGCGCAAGGCGGTGGAGGGCACGGACGACCTGCCGCTGGCCCGCCTGCTCAAACCCTTCGGCGTGGCGTATCAGCCCGAGGCACCGGGCGCGAAGCCGACGCTGGGCGTCAAGCTCGCGGGTGGCAACGGCAAGGGCGAAGCGAAGATTGCCACAGCGTATGACGGCGGCGCCGCCCAGCGCGCAGGGCTGTCGGCAGGCGATGTGCTGCTTGCCATCGACGGCATCAAGGTGACTGCCGCCAATATCGACGGCATGCTCGAGCGTCATCGGGCGGGCGACTCGATCGAGGTGCATGCCTTCCGCCGCGACGAGCTGATGAAGTTCGATGTCGAACTCGCCGCAGCTGCCGGAGATACGGTCAAACTGGCGCTCGACGACAAGGCGGCAGCGTCGGTGCGCCGACTGCGAAAGGGTTGGCTGGGGCATTGAGCCCTGCGCAGGGCGCGGTCGTGCGGGAAGACTGCTGCACGAACTCAAAGGGCCGGTACCTGGGAGGGGATGGCCCTGATCGATCGGGCGCCTTGACGATGTCGTCAGCGACGCCCGTGCTTATGCCGCTTGTTTCTTCAGCAGCTTGTTGCGCCAGTAACGCCAGGCCAGCATGCCGAACAGCGTGCCCATGATGAGCCAGAAGCCGATGCCTTGCCAGAACGCGATCGGGTCGGTCGCCATGAAGTAGTCCCGTGGCGGGCGGGTGAAGTGCAGGCGGCCCTGGATCAGCCCCATGACGATCGAGGCTGCCGCCGCGAGCGCAGGCGCGAACCATACCAGCAGACCGCCGGCGACAATGCCCTTGTCGAGCAGCGGAGAACGGCCGCGCCGAGGCAGATAGACGCTTTCCACGCCATACCAGACCGAAAGCAGGAATCCGATGCCGGCCGCCAGCGGCGTCAGCGCCAGCACGGTGCCCAGTACCGTGGCGCCGATCATGAACGTTGCGCCTTCGAGCACCATGATCTTCGGCCAGATCGTGTCGAGATTGAGGAAGAGCCAGATCGAGGCCGGTGTGGCCAGTAGCGAGAGGACAAGACAGCGCCCCGCGCGGCGACGCGCAAGATCGCCTGCGAGTGCGGAGTCCTGAGCCTGGGGAATGAGCGGCATGTCGGCGTGCCCGTGCTAGGGGGCTGAATGGAACAGTGCGCGAGTCTACTACGACGGCCGCCGTCGTGGCGTCCGGTTGCACCGAAATGCAGCCGGACGTCATCGTGCTTGAATCAGACTGCGGCCAGCGCCTGTTCGAGGTCGGCAATGATATCGTCGATATGCTCGATGCCGATGGACAGGCGAACCATGTCGGGCGAGACCCCGGCTTTGGCCATTTCAGCAGGTGTGAGCTGGCGGTGCGTGGTGGATGCCGGATGGCACGCAAGCGACTTGGCGTCGCCGATGTTCACCAGACGCGTCACCAGCTTGAGCGCATCCTGGAAACGTCCGCCGCCCTCGAGTCCGCCCTGGACGCCGAAGGAAAGGATGCCCGACGCGCGTCCGCCCATGTACTTCTGCACCAGGCCGTGATCGGCGTGATCGGGCAGACCGGCATAGTTGACCCACGACACTTTCGGCTGTGTCTTCAGATAGCGGGCGACGGCCAGCGCGTTCTCGCAGATGCGATCCATGCGCAGCGCGATGGTCTCAATGCCCTGCAGGATCAGGAAGGCGTTGAATGGCGACAGGGCCGCGCCCATGTTGCGCAGCGGGACAACACGCGCACGACCGATGTAGGCGGCGGCACCGAGTGCTTCGGTGTATACGACGCCGTGATAGGACACATCGGGCTCATTCAGACGGCGGAAGCGCGCCTTGTGCTCGGCCCAGGGGAATTTCCCCGAATCGACGATGATGCCGCCGATGGAATTGCCATGGCCACCCAGGTACTTGGTGAGCGAGTGCACGACGATGTCTGCACCGTGCTCGATCGGGCGGCACAGGTAGGGTGAGGGCACGGTATTGTCGACGATCAGCGGCACGCCCGCCTTGTGCGCGATCTCGGCCAGGCGCTCGAAGTCGGTAATGTTGCCCAGCGGATTGCCAACCGACTCGCAGAAGATCGCCTTGGTTCGGTCGTCGATCAGTTTCGCGAACGCCTCGGGATCCCGGTAGTCGGCAAAGCGCACGTCGATTCCGAGTTGCGGGAAGGTATGGGCGAACAGGTTGTAGGTCCCGCCATACAGGGTCGCCGCCGAAATGATGTTGTCACCGGCTTCGGCGATGGTTTGAATGGCATAGGTGATCGCAGACATGCCCGACGCCACGGCCAGGCCGGCAATGCCGCCTTCCATTTCTGCAACGCGCTGTTCCAGCACGGCCGTCGTTGGGTTCATGATACGGGTGTAGATGTTGCCGGCCACTTTCAGGTCGAAGAGGTCGGCGCCATGCTGGGTGTCGTCGAATGCATAGGAGGTCGTCTGGTAGATCGGTACCGCGACAGCCTTGGTGGTCGGGTCGGGCGAATAGCCACCGTGTACGGCGATGGTTTCGAGTTTCATTGTCGGGGTCTCCTCGGAAATGGTCGGGCGAGTATATCCAGAGCCGCATCGATATCGAAATAACTTGAAATGATGAGCTTTGCGCAATGCTTGCCATCCGCCACGCCGAAGGAGAAAATAATAAAGTATTACCGAATGCAGATCGGGAAGATGCCATGCTGGGGCCCGCATCTGGATTGGGATGTCGAGGAGAAGAAGATGAAACAATGCAGGGTCATTGCCCTGTTGTCGCAGAAGGGAGGCGTCGGCAAGACAACGGTGACGATGCAGTTGGCGGAAGGTCTTGCCGGGGCCGGTTACCGGATCGCCATATGCGATTTCGATCCGCAGGAGAGCGCGGCACGGTGGGCGGCAGCAGCCAGTGCGTCGGAGCCATTTCCGGCGTCCGTGCACAGCATGCGGGGTGATCTCGCAACCTTGACCAGGGAGGTCAATGGCCATGCGCGCCGCGCAGACATGTTGCTGCTTGACTGTCCCCCCTCGATCGAACATCCGCATACGCTTGCGGCGCTCGAATTAGCCGATGTGATCCTGATCCCCGTTGTTCCGAGTCCGACCGATTTGTGGTCAACGCGTGCGGTGGAACGCCTCGTAGTGGCCACCATGGCGCGGCGGCCGGGGCTGCAAGGTGCATTGCTGCCCAACCGGGTGCAACGCACGGCGCTGGCGGGAGATGTGCTGGAGATTCTCGGCGATTTTTCGCTGCCGGTCGTCGGCGCCAATCTGTCGCAGCGCAATGCCTATGCGCAGAGTGCGGTCGAGGGCGGTACGGTCTATCGGTTGGGTCGAAGTGCAGAGCAGGCCCGTGAAGAAGTGGATCGCCTCGTCGAGGCCGTCCTGGAAATGACAGGGGAAACAAGATGACGACACGTAAGAAAACGCAATCGGCGCTGCGCGCCACTCTCAAGCAGGAAGACGCGTCGGTGGCCGAGCGCCTGCCGGAGGTCGCTGTAAGCGCTCCGGCGTCGGCGCCAGAGCCCGTGAGCACCCCGGCATCCGAACCCACTGCGGCGAAAGCAGCAGCAAAACCTGCGGCGAAGTCGCCTGCAGCACCGAAGCGGGATGCAGCCAAACCGGTTGCGAAAAAGACTGCGCGGGCTGGCGCTGGCAAGATCAAGGCGGCCGACGTCGCGGCAACGGTGCAGACATCGGCTCCGCCAGTCGTTGCCGGGGGTGAGCCCGACACCGCCTCGAAGGTGGCGGAAGTAGCGGTCCAGAAACCGGTCGCCGCAAAGGCGAAAGAACCAGTCGCCGCAAAGGCGAAGGCGGTCAGCCGTCCCGTGGCAAAGACGACCGTCAAGAAGGCATCGCTCGCGAAGCCGGCGAAAACTGCTGCGGTCGACATGCCCGCAGCGGTAAAACCGGTTGCGGCGAAAGCGCCTGCAAAGGCGACGACGCCCGCGAAGACAAGGGCTGCAGCCAAACCGAAGGCCGCAAGCAAGCCGTTGGCACCGAACGTCACGGAAGCGCTCGCGCCCGTGCCGGCGTCGCCGCTTCCGGTCGAGGCAAAGAAGGAGAAGCCCGGAAAGGTTGTGCGTGATTCGTTCTCGATGCCAAAGAGCGAACATGCGGAGCTCAAGCGGATCCGGACCGCGCTGGCACGCGCAGGTCGGCTGGCAACGAAGTCGGAAGTGCTGCGTGCGGCGCTGAAACTCGCGGGCGAGCGCGCCACGAAGGATCTGGTACTCGTGCTTGACGCGCTCCCGGTGGTTCTCAAGGGCAAGGGCAAGAAGTGAGCCCGCGCTGATGCGTGTCGTGCCGCTGCGCCGCGCGGCTGTCAGTGCGGCGCCGGCACAATGTGGTTCAGCGGTGTGCGGACGGTTTACCCGGGGGCCGGTTCCCCCGCCATGTGCCCGGGGTCAGGTTTCTGCCGCGCATACGCCTAGCGCGGAAAGCTCGCATCGCATTGCGCCGTGCACCGGCCGTAGGATACGTCGCAAGCGGAACTGCCTGCGCTGTGCAGGCAGGCGAGCGAGGCGTCGGCACAGCGCCGTGTGCAGGTGTTCCAGTCGTCCTGATCGGGGCGTGGGGCGTGAATGGACGGCGACAGATGGCGCGGGCAGGAACGCAGGTCGATTCGGCGAATGGGGCCGGGAAGCAGGCGCCACTCGTCGGCGCTGAAGGCAAGCGCGTTCTGCAGCGGTTCGAGATCGTCAATGGTGATCAGGCCGGTGCGCAGCAGCGTTGCCGAGGCCCAGCAGTCGGCCTTGCGCGCGCCGGCTTGCGATCGTGCCACAGGTGATTCACCCAGGTTCAGACGCGAGCATTCATGCGCGTAAAGAAAGAGCCGCGCCTTGTCGTCAAGGCGGGGCATCATGGCGTGGTTGTAGCGGATTACCGTGTTTCCGTTTTCGACGCGGGTGGTGATTGCGAGGGGAAGGCTGGCGTCAGGAATCGCTTCCACCGGGTGTCCCGCGGCGTCGACGCAACCGCCGTACAGCGTCTGTTCCTGTGCCTGACTGGTGCCACAAAGGAGCGCCGCACACCAGAGTGCGGTGATCACGATCGAACGGCGCATTGCTGCATTCCTTTTGCATGGGGGCGAAGAACGGGGCGTAAGCCCGAGGATACGCCACAGGCCCTTCCGAATGAAACCCGCCCGCGGCAAAATATGCGCCTTTGCTTGCACGATGTTCGATCAATGAATCTGAAATGCGGATTGCGCGGTTGGCGTTCGGTTGTGGCAACGCGCAGATGGCGGTGACTCGGGCGATGCGCATGCGTGCGATGATTTTTCGCAGGATGGTCGCCGACGATCTCGATGCCGTCATGGCGGTGCAGCTCGAGGCCTATGACGCGGGCTTCATCGAAGGACGTGATGTGCTGGCGCAGCGCCTCGCGGCAGCCCCGGAAACAGCCTGGGTGGCCAGTGATGCCGTCGGCGTGTGTGGCTATCTGGTGGCCTATCCCTCGCAGCGGGGGAAGGTGACGGCGCTCGGGCGCGGTTTCAGCGTGGCGACGGCGCCTGACTGTCTCTACCTGCATGACCTGGCGGTGTCCGCCCGGGCCAGCGGGCGTGGCGTGGGGCCCGAACTCGTGCGACTGGCGCATGCGTTCGCACTGAGCGCGCAGTTGGCGTGGTCGGCATTGGTCTCCGTTCAGGACTCGAGGGCCTTCTGGAAGCGTCTGGGCTATGTCGAAGATCCGCCCTCGGCGGATGAGTTGGCCAAGCTTGACGCCTATCCGGGAGATGCGCGCTACATGGCCAGAACAGCGGTCTGTGGCTGAATCCCGTTTGCGCATGGTCGTCGTGCTGGGCATGACGCGCGATATCCGCGGGCGCCTCCGAATATCGTATGGTCGCGGTGATTCGGATGGCACCGCGACGACTTTCCGGTTTTGAGCGAAAATGCACCCCTTTCGCTGCGTGGACCATGGCGGACCATCGCTTGCCGCGCATGCATCGGACTCTTCCTTCAGGAATCGACCATGTTGCAGAAATTTCCCGCCTTCGCAGGCGTTCAGGGCCCCGTCGTGGTGATCGTCATGGATGGCTACGGCATTCCGAAACAGCCCGTTGGCAGTGCCATCGCCGAGGCACGCAAGCCGACGCTGGACCGGTTGCTGGCCGAGTACCCCAACATTGTGCTGCGTGCGCATGGCACCGCGGTGGGCATGCCCTCGGACGAGGACATGGGCAACTCCGAGGTCGGCCACAACGCGATCGGGGCGGGGCAGGTGTACGCCCAGGGCGCAGCGCTGGTGGCAGACGCGATCGCCGATGGCGGAATCTGGCGTGGTGAGGCCTGGCAGCAGGTTGTGGCCGGCGCCAGGACTGGCGCCAATGGCAAGGCGGGAGTGTTGCACTTCATTGGCCTGTTCTCGGACGGCAACGTGCATAGCCATATCGATCACCTCGAGGCGATGGTGAAGCAGGCGAAAGCGGACGGGGTGAGCACTGTTCGCATCCACGCGCTTCTCGATGGCCGTGATGTGCCCGAGACCAGCGCGCTCGAGTACGTTGTTCCCTTCGAACGCTTCCTGACTTCGATCAGCACCGACGGTTTCGATGCTCGCATTGCCTCCGGCGGTGGACGTCAGTACATCACCATGGATCGTTACGACGCCAACTGGCCGATGGTGGAAAAGGGCTGGCACACGCATGTGCTGGGCGAGGGACCGCAGTTTGCCAATGCCACAGCAGCGGTCGAGGGGCTGCGAGCGAAACATCCGGGCACCATCGACCAGGATCTGCCCGAGTTCGTCATCGCCGACAACGGCAAGCCGATCGGCACCATCGAGGATGGCGATTCGGTGGTGTTCTTCAATTTCCGTGGCGACCGCGCGATCGAGATCACCCGCGCTTTCGTCGAGGAGGACTTCGGCGCTTTCGATCGCGTCCGCCATCCCAGGGTCACCTTTGCCGGCATGCTGCAGTACGACGGCGATCTGCAACTGCCCGAGCGCTTCCTGGTGGCGCCGCCGGCGATCACCGACACCTCGGGGGAGTGGTTCAGCAAGATGGGGCTGGCACAGTTCGCCTGCTCGGAGACGCAGAAGTTCGGTCACGTTACCTATTTCTGGAACGGCAACCGTTCCGGCAAGTTCGACGGCGAGACCTGGCAGGAGGTGCCGAGCGACGTCGTGCCTTTCGAGCAGCGTCCGTGGATGAAGGCCGCTGAGATTACCGATGCCATGGTGGCCGCGCTGCAGTCGGGCAAGTACAGGGTCCTGCGATGCAACTACGCAAACGGTGACATGGTCGGCCACACGGGCAACTTTCGCGCGGCGACGATGGCGGTCGAGGCCGTCGACCTTGCTTTGGGAAGACTGCTGAAGGCGGTCGATGCGGCAGGCGGCGTGGCGCTGATCACGGCGGATCACGGCAATGCCGACGAGATGTTCGAGCTCGACAAGAAGACCCGCCAGCCGGCATTGAATACTGACGGCAGCTTCAAGGCCAAGACTGCACACACGCTCAATCCGGTGCCACTGATCCTCTACGACAACGTCTCCGGTGGGCGGCTGGGGCTGCAGCAGGGCGCGACGGCCGGGCTGTCGAACATCGCCGCCACCGTGGCCAATCTGCTTGGGCTGGAGAAACACGACAAGTGGGACGACAGCGTGCTGGTGGTGAACTGAGCATCGACACGGCAGATGCGGCTTGCCGATGCAGGCCGCATTACGCACGATCGGTGTCTGTCGCAACGTTCCGGGAGCGAGAGCATGGAATCAAAGTTTCTTGAAGATCTGTCGCCGGGCGAGCGTTTTGTCTGTGCCGGCGTGACACTGACCGAGGCCGATATCATCGGGTTCGCGCTGCGCTACGATCCGCAGCCATTCCATCTTGATGCGGGGGCGGCTGCGGATTCGATCTATGGCGGGCTCATTGCCAGTGGATTTCAGGTGGTTTCGCTGTGCTTCCGGATGTTCATCCAGCAGGGCTTGCTGGCCGAGTCGAGCATGGGGTCGCCGGGCATCGACGATCTGCGCTGGCTTGCGCCAGCGCGGCCCGGCGATACGCTTCGTACCGAAGTCGAGGTGCTGGAGTTGCGTCCGTCGCGTTCGAAACCCGACCGCGGCATCGCGCGCTTGGCATACCGGGCCATCAACCAGCGCGGAGAAGCGGTGGCAAGTTTCACCGTGAACCATCTCTTGCGCACCCGCGGCGGATAGGCTGCTGAACAGGGCAGTCGGCTGCCTGTCGTCTGGTGCACTTGACGGAATTGACCGGGGTCATTTCAATCGCCGCGATGGTGGGCTGTAATCGGTGGCAAGACCCCCACCCGAGCGCGCCATGGCCCTGATACCCCTTGAAGAACCGACCACCCGTCGCATACCGCCGCACACCTTCTCTCTGTTCGCGCTCGGGTTCCGGCCCTTGTACCTGCTCGCAGCCGCGCTGGCGGTGGTGGTGATTCCGCTGTGGGTGCTGGTGCTTTCCGGGGTGCTGGCCATGCCGATCACCGGCATGCTGTGGCATGCCCACGAGATGATCTTTGGTTTCGCCGCGGCGGTGATCGTCGGTTTCCTGTTCACCGCGGGGCGCAACTGGACGGGGATCGATACCCCCTCCGGTGGACAACTGGCAGCACTTGCCGCGCTATGGCTCGCCGGACGTGTGGCCATGGCAGCGGGAAGCGGGTGGTGGGTAGCCGCTGTCGATATCGCGTTTCTCACCATCGCAGCAGCGGCGCTGTTGCGGGTACTGCTCAAGGCGCGCAGCTGGCGCAACTATTTCGTCGGCGTGTTGCCCTGCCTGCTCGGTGTGGCCAATGCGCTCTTTCATCTCGCCGTGAATGGTGTGCTTGCTATCGATCCATTGGTGGGCATCCATGGCGCGCTCGGCTTGATCGTAGTACTTGAGATCGTGATCGGGGGGCGGGTGATCCCGATGTTTACCGCCAACTCGATCCGCGGTATCCAGCAGTGGCGCAATGCGCGCTTCGACCTCGTTGCTGCAGTGGCCGCCGGCGTGGCACTGATGCTGTGGGCGGCTGGTTATTCGGGGTGGGCTGGCGGCGTATCTGCGCTGGCGGCATTGCTCCAGCTGGCCCGATGGGGTGGATGGAATCCGTGGGCCACACACAGGACCCCGTTGCTGTGGATCCTGCATGTTTCCTATCTGTGGATACCGCTGGGACTCGCGCTGCTGGCCGCGTCGCAGTGGGGGCTGGTGGCGCGTTCGGCCGGCGTGCATGCGCTGGCGATCGGTGCCACCGGCGGGCTGATCATGGGCATGATTACGCGCACGTCACTTGGACACACGGGGCGCATGCTGGTGGCCGGAAGGCTGGAAACGTTTGCCTACGCGCTGGTGCAACTGGCAGCGGTGCTGAGGGTGCTGACGGTGGCCTTCATTCCGGCTGCCGCGATGGCGGGCATTCACGCGGCGGCGATGGCGTGGGTGCTGGCGTTTGCACTCTACCTGTGGCGTTACACGCCTTTCCTGGTGTACGCGCGGGTGGACGGCAAGGCCGGTTGATACAAGGGCATTCAAGCCTCAGGCGTTGGCGCCTTCGAGCGTGACCAGATGACGCTTGAGTCGGTTGAGGAGCTCGAGGAGCTGCATCTTCTCCGCATGATCGAGGCCGCTGAAAAGTTCGATGACCCAGCCTTCGTGCGACTTGGCCATCTGGCGGAAGGCGCGCTTGCCGGCAGGGGTGAGGTGAACCGAGTAGGCGCGGCGATCGCGCGGATCGTCGCGGCGTTCGACCAGGCCTTCTTCCACCAGTTTGTCGGTGAGGCCGGTGACGTTGCCGCCGGTCACCATCAATCGGCGCGAGAGTTCGCGCATTTTCAGCCCGTCCGGGTTGCGGTCGAGTTGTGCCATGAGGTCGAAGCGCGGCAGGGTCGAATCGAAGCCGGTACGCAACTGATTGCGCAAGCGTGACTCGACGATGTTGGTGCAGGTCAGCAGCCGCAGCCATACCCGCAGGGCTTCGTGATCGTCATCGGTCGCGCGGGTCTCGTGATCGATGGCTTCCGGCGCGTCGCCGGAGTGGATTTCCGAGGAGGATAGCGTCATGACTGTACCTGCATGATGTGCGTCGAAAAGGCGGGGCCCTAGGACCTCAATGAGCGCATTCTACTCCTCGGAGGCGGCTAAATCATTCAGTTGTGAATTTATGGTGAAAGCATTTGTTGCAGCCTGCTTCCGTTGCCGACACTGCGTATCAGCTCGAGCGCTGCCGAGAACAGCGCTGAACCTTCATCCGCAAATGCGTCGCACAGGGTCAGGTGATCCGCCGCAGGCATCGCCACCTCGCCCTTCCATACGCCTTGCCAGGCGTTCGCGAGCAGCGCCAGCTGGCGGCGGAACTCCGCGCTTTCCCTGCCACCGGCGGCACCGATCAGGGGGGCATCCGATGCCGGCCGAAGTCGTACCGGGCTCTGGTCACGAATGCGTGCCGGGTTGAAGTCGAGGTCTGCATGCAACGCTGGCACCGATGCCAGCGGCTTGAGGTCGACGACAGGGCTGAGCGCAATCCCCGCAGCGAGCAGATCGCGGGGGAGGTCGGCACCGATGGCGGGCCAGTCGGTGGCGAGTGCCATGCAGGTGAGCTGGCCACCCGCCGAATGACCCGATACCACGATCCTGGTCGCGTCGACGCCGTATTCCGGTGCGTGGCGATAGAGCCAGGCGATGCTGCGCCGGGTCTGAGCGGTAATGTCCTCGAGCGTCGTCGCTGGCGCCAGGCCGTAATTCACCACTGCCACGGCGACGCCGTGCGTGAGGTAGGGCGTCGCGATCCACGAAAAGTCGTCCTTGTGAAGGCGGCGCCAGAATCCACCATGGATGAACACCAGCAAGGGTGCGGGCGTACCGTCGCGCAAGGGGGGCAGGAAGAGATCGAGGGTTTCCGCCGCGGACTGGCCATAGCGAAGGTCGCACAGGCCTGGATGCAGGGTGCGGGCAAGCGCAGCGCGTCGGCCCCAGTCGGCAAGGCTGCCAGCGAAATCCGGTACCCGGCAGCTGACATCGTACTCGCGGGCGAAGTCGGTGCCCTCGGACGGCAACAGGTGCGCCGGCACAGTGTATTCAAACCCCAAGATAGCGCTCCCAGAGATCGGGTTCGGCCGCAAGTGCCGTGTTGTCGCCGGCCCAGGGGCTGCGACCTTTCTCGATGAAAGCGTGGCGGTCTGCAATCCGCATCAATTCCTCGAGATACTTGTCGATGACCAGGATGGCTTGACCGTCGTGCTTCAGTCTTCCGAGCACGCGCCAGATCTCCTTTCGGATCAGCGGCGAGATGCCCTCGGTGGCCTCGTCGAGAATCAGCAGGTGCGGATTGGTCATCAGCGCGCGACCAATCGCGAGCATCTGCTGCTCGCCGCCCGAGAGCTGGTTGCCCATGTTCTGCGCGCGCTCCTGCAGCCGCGGGAACAAGTGATAGATGCGCTCCAGCGTCCACGGCTCGCGACTGCCGCTGCGGTTGGCGGCGAAGGCGAGCAGGTTTTCCCTGATCGTGAGATTGGGAAAGATCTGCCTGCCTTCGGGGACCAGTGCAAGGCCCATTTGCGCAATGCGCTCGGTGGGCAGACCGTCGATGCGTTCGCCCAGGAAACGGATCTCGCCGGACCAGCGCGGCAGCTGGCCGAACACCGCACGCAGGGTGGTGGTCTTGCCCATGCCGTTGCGCCCGAGCAGGGTGGCGGCCTCGCCTTCACCGATCTCCAGGTTCATGCCGAAGAGCACCTGGCTCTGACCATAGCCGGTTTCGAGGTTTTCGATCGAGAGCAGGCTGCTCATTGCACTTCCTCCACCGATTCTGCTTCGTCGCTGCCCAGATAGGCGGCGATGACCTGCGGGTTGTTGCGGATCTGGTCCGGTGTGCCGGTGGCAATGACGTGGCCCGCGACCAGCACCGACACCCGGTCGGCGAGGCGGAATACCGCGTCCATGTCGTGTTCGACCAGGATCAGCGTATGGTCGCCGCGAAGGCTGTTGATCAGCTCGCCCATGCGTGCCGACTCCTCCGGATCGGTGCCGGCCATCGGTTCGTCGAGCAGCAGCAGACGCGGTTTGCACGCCAGGGCCATGCCGAGCTCGAGTGCGCGTTGGCGCCCGTGGGACAGGGTGCCGACGATCTGTTCCATGACATCGAACAGCCCCACCCGGCGCGCGGCCTCGTCGGCGCCCTCGTCCAGATCCGACTCGTCGGCCACGGTGCCGAGGAAATCGAAGGAGTGGCCGGTGCGCGCCTGCACTGCGAGGGCCAGGTTTTCGCGCACGGTGAAGCGCGGCAGCAGCGTGGTGATCTGGAACGAGCGCACGATGCCGCCGGCGACGCGCTTGTGGATGGGCTGGCGGGTGATGTCGCTGCCTTCGAACAGGATGCGTCCCCCGTCCGACGCCAGTTCGCCCGACAACTGGGCGAGCAGGGTGGTCTTGCCGGCGCCATTGGGACCGATCAGGGCGTGGACTTCGCCTGCGCTGACTTCGAGCGAGCAGTCGTCGGTGGCGACCAGCCCGCC
This sequence comes from Azoarcus sp. L1K30, assembly GCF_018122735.1. Lineage (GTDB taxonomy): Bacteria > Pseudomonadota > Gammaproteobacteria > Burkholderiales > Rhodocyclaceae > Parazoarcus. The sequence continues at coordinate 614,462 of NZ_JAGRRD010000001.1, forward strand.
AAAGCGCTTGACCAGCTTGTCCACCTTGAGAATGGTGTGCCTCATCATGCCTTCTCCGTGCTTGCCTTGGGGGTGGCCCGGTCGTTCGCGCCGTATCGGGCGCGCATGCGTTCGCGCAGGCTCATCACACCATTGGGGGCCACCATGACGATGAACAGCAGGAGCAACCCGAGGATCAGATTCCAGTGTTCGGTGTGGGTGGAGATGCTCTCCTCGAGCAGGAGGAAAATCGCCGCACCGGTGATTCCGCCCCAGAAATAACCCGAGCCGCCGATGATGACCATCACCATCAGCAAACCCGACTGGTGCCAGGTCAGCGTATGTGGGGTCACGCCCAGGCTGAGGTTGGCCAACAGCGCGCCGGCAAGGCCGGCAAGGCCGCCAGATAGCGTGAAGGCCATCAGCTTGAGGCGATAGACCGGGTAGCCGATTGCCGCCATGCGGCGCTCATTTTCGCGGATGGCCACCAGTGCGCGGCCGAAGCGCGAGGCCACCAGCCGGTAGAGGAGGACGAAGGCCAGTCCGGCGGTGAACAGCACGAAGTAGTAGAAGGCAAGGTCGCTGTCGATCGACAGGCCGGGGATCGTCGATCGTGCCGACAGGGGCAGTCCGTCATCGCCGCCGAACTCGGGCAGCGAGATGGCGAGGTAGTAAAACAGCTGGGCGAAGGCGAGGGTGATCATGATGAAGTACACGCCCCGCGTACGCAGGCTCACCGCGCCGATGATGAAGGCCGCCAGCGCCGCGAACAGCACGGCTGCCGGCACCGCAACCCATGAGGCGAGCACGTCGTACTTGGCAAGGATCGCCACGGTATAGCCACCGGTACCGAGAAATGCCGCGTGACCGAGGCTGATCATGCCGCCGTAGCCGAGCGCCAGGTTCAGCGCGCTGGCGGCCAGGGCCAGGATCAGCACGCGACTGCCGATGCTGATGTAGAAGGGTTCGTCCATGGAGGACATGATGAGTGGGTAGATGGCGAGTGCGAGTGCCACCGCAATGGCCGTCCATGCGCCCGGCAGGCCTGCAACGAGCGGGGTTTCCGCGCTGCGACTGGGGCCGAATCTGGTGTTCATGTGAATTACCCTCTCGCCGGAAACAGGCCCTGGGGCCGGAAGAACAGCACACCCACCATCAGCAGGCTCACCATCATCGACGCCAGCGTGGGGCCGAGCGTGGCTGCAGTCGAGGAATCGACCACGAGCTTCAGGCCGAAGGTCAGCAGCAGGCGACCGAGGGTGTCGATCATGCCGACCAGCAGCGAACCCACAAGTGCGCCGCGCATCGAACCAATGCCGCCGATCACGATGACCTCGAAGGCCGGAATCAGGATGGATTCACCCATGCCGACCGAGACCGCGAGCAGCGGACCGAGCAGCGCGCCGGCAAGTGCGCACAGTGCCGCGCCGAGTGCGAAGACGAAGGTGAACAGCGGCTTGATGCGAACCCCCATCACCGCCGCCATGTCCGGATTGGAGGCGCCGGCGCGCATCCACATGCCGATTCGGGTGCGGTTCACGAGCAGGTAGAGCCCGAGTGCAACAACCAGCCCTACACCGATGATCAGCATGCGATAGGCAGGGTAGTAGAGTTCGTCGGTGATCAGCTCGATCGGGCCGGACAGGCTGGCGGGCATGCCGATCATCAGCGGTTGGGCGCCGAAGATGATCTTGATGGTTTCGTTTGCGATCAGGATCAGGGCAAAGGTGGCGAGTACCTGCGACAGGTGGCTCATGCGCTGCAGGCGCCGATAGAGCACGCGTTCGAGCAGGGCGCCAATCAGGGCAGTGGAAAGGATGGCCAGCAGCAACGCCGGAAAGAAGCTCTCGAACACCTGATAGAAGGCGGCGGCGAGAAAGGCGCCAATCATGTACAGCGAACCGTGCGCGAGATTGATGAGATCCATGATGCCGAACACGAGCGTGAGCCCGGCGGCAAGCAGGAAGAGCATCAACCCATACTGCAGGCCGTTCAGGGCCTGTTCGAGAATCAGATAGAGCATGGTATGAGCAGCCTCGGAGGACAATACGAACCCGTCCCCTGCGAACAGGGGGTTTCGTGTGGGTCTGCAACGACATTGCGGCGGCGCCCGACGGCTAACGCATTCCCAAGCCCTCGCGGGCAAGGGAAGGATCAGGCCGTGCTGCCGGCGGTCACCGCCACGGCATCCCGCTGCCCGGCAAGGCGTCGGGATGCCGCCGACGGGGGATTACATCTTGCAGTCCTGGGCGTAGGCGTCTGCATGCTTCTCCATCACCTTGCCGACGTACTTGTTCGATACCGTGCCGTCGGCATTCCTGACCACTTCGCGCAGGTAGTAGTCCTGCACCGGATAGTGATTGTTGCCGAAGCGGTACTCGCCCCGCGTCGTGGGGGCCTTGACGGTTTCGAGCGCCTTGCGCAGTGCGGCCTTGTCCTCGATCTTGCCGCCGACGGCCTTGACCGCGGCGTCCATCAGCATCGCCGTGTCGTACCCCTGGGAGGCGTACAGCGTGGGCAGGCGGCCGAAGTCTTTCTGGAAGTCGGCAACGAAACGCTTGTTGACCGCGTTATCCATCTCGCGGTACCAGTGCGTGGTGTTGAATACGCCTTCCATGGCCGGGCCGACTGCCTTGACCACGTCTTCGTCACCGGAGAAGCCGGGTGCGAACAAGGGCGTTTTCTTCAGCATGCCCGATTGCGAGTACTGCTTAATGAAGTTGATGCCCATCCCGCCGGGCAGGAAGATGTACAGCGCGTCGGCGCCCGATGCGCGGACCTGGGCAATCTCGGCGGCATAGTCGAGCTGGCCGAGCTTGGTGTAGATCTCATCGGCGACTTCGCCCTTGTACAGGCGTTTGAAACCGGTCAGTGCATCCTTGCCCGCGGGGTAATTCGGGGCCACCAGTGCCACTTTCTTGAAGCCCTTGTCCTGCACGTGCTTGCCCATCGCCTCGTGCAGGTTGTCGTTCTGCCACGCAACGTTGAAGAAATACGGGTTGCACTCGGCGCCCGCGTACTGGCTGGGGCCGGCGTTGGCGCTGATGTAGAAGGTGTCGGCGGCAAAAAAGGCCGGGCCGACGGCGAGCATGATGTTGGAGAAGACGACGCCGGTGGCGATGTCGACCTTGTCGCGTTTCAGGAAACGCTCGGCGATCTGCTTGGCCGTTTCCGGGTTCTGCGCGTCGTCGGCGGTAATGATGTCGGTCGGGAGTCCGCCGATCTTTCCACCCAGGTGTTTCACCGCGAGCTCGAAGCCGTCGCGGATGTCGATGCCAAGGCCGGCGCCCGGTCCGGACAGCGTGGTCATCATGCCGACCTTGATGCTGTCTGCGGCGAGGGCGCTGCCTGCTGCGAGCAGGGTGGCGCAGGCGAGGGCGATGCAGGTCTTCTTCATCATTATGTTTATCTCCAGAGGTAGGACGAACTGCGGCACGATCTTCTCATGACATCAGCCCGGCATGCGACCCGTCGTTGACGGGCGATGCCGGACCGGGTGCGGGATCGCTTATTGTTCGGTCTTGAGGCGGAAGCGCTGAAGCTTGCCGGTTTCGGTGCGCGGAAGGCTGGTGACGTACTGGACGGCACGCGGATACTTGTACGGGGCGACCGTCTGCTTGACGAAATCCTGCAAGGTGGCGGTCATCTCCGGGCTGCCGGTGAAGCCGGGCTTGAGCACGATGAAAGCCTTGATGATCTGGCCGCGCTCGGGGTCGGGTACCCCGATCACGCCACACTCCGCGACCGCAGGGTGAGCCAGCAGCGCCCATTCCACCTCTGGGCTGGACACGTTGTAGCCGGAGGTCACGATGATGTCGTCGATCCGCGCGTGATAGTAGAAGTAGCCGTCCTCGTCCATGTGGAAGGCATCGCCGGGGAGATTCCAGCCATCGCGTACGTAGTTTTTCTGGCGTTCATCGTTCAGATAGCGGCAGCCGGTCGGCCCTTTGATCGCCAGTTTTCCGGTTTCGCCCGGTGGCAGCGGATTCATGTCGTCGTCAACGATCATGCCGCGGTAGCCCGGCAGCAGCTTGCCCAGTGCGCCGGGACGGTAGTCTTCCGGACCTGACGCGATGTAGATGTGGATCATCTCGGTGCCGCCGATGCCATCGTGAATCTGGATGCCGCTGGCCTCGCGCCATTTGTCGCGGGTATCGGTGGGCAGCGCCTCGCCGGCAGAAACGCATTTCGCCAGCGACGAAATGTCGTACTTGTCGACGAGGGTGCTCATCTGTCGGTAGGCGGTGGGCGAGGTGAAGCAGATCGTTGCCTTGTACTGCTCGATGGCCTGCATCAAGGGTTCAGGGGCGAGCTTTTCCAGCAGCACGGTGCTGGCGCGTGCCCACAGCGGGAAGCACAGCAGGCCGCCAAGGCCAAAGGTGAAGGCCAGCGGCGGGGTGCCGATGAAGACGTCGTCACGTGTCGGTTTCAGACAATGCCGCGGGAAGACCTCGCACATCGCCATGACATCGCGATGGAAGTGGATCGTGCCCTTGGGGATGCCGGTGGTGCCGGAGGTGAAGCCGATCAGCGCCGGATCGGTGGCCGCGGTATCGACCGCAGCAAAGGTGTCGGGCTTGTTCGCCATCAGGCGTTCGAGCTCGCCATCCTGCCCGTACAGCATGACCTGGCGAAGCGTCGGGCTGTGTTCACGGGCCAGCAGCAGTTCTTCGGCCAGGCTGCTGTCACACAGGGCGTGGCTCACCTGGGCGAGTTCGATGATCTCCTTGAGTTCCTTTGCCCGCAGCAGTGGCATGGTGCCGACCGCGATTGCGCCCGCCTTCCAGACCGCCAGCCAGCATGCCGCCAGGCGTGGTGTATTCGCCCCGCGCAGCAGCACCCGGTTTCCCGGCACCAGGCCCATGTCCTCGACCAGCACGCGGGCGAGGCGATTGACTTCGCGCTGCAGCTGGGCGTAGCACCAGTGGACATCCTTGCCGATGATCGCCGGGTGCTCACCGTCGCCTTCGGCAACGGCACGGTCGAGCAGTTGAACGGTTGCATTGAGCTGTTCGGGGTATTGCAACTCCGGGCGCTCAAAGATCAGATCGGGCCACTGCTCGACCGGCGGTAAGTGATCGATGACAAAACTGTCCCGATGCGCACTGCTGCTCATGACTTGACTCCTCTGCCGTTGGGGGGAAACCCCTTGTTTGTCTTGGACTCTTGCGGTCCATTGCGATGCCGGCAAGGAGGCGCCGGCTCACATCATGGCGCAAGTTTTTTCCATTACGGCGTCAAAGTCAATAGATTAACAATGCAGAACAGAATAATTCAGAGATAAACTATATGAAATGGAATGGAGTGTGCACAAGCTAATGAAATTAAAGCATTTGCGATTTTCGCAACTCACCACGGGGCGCCGCGTTCGCTGCACATCTTTCTGACCATCGCGTCGAAGAACTTCACCGCAAACCCCGATTCGCGAATCAGCATCTGGGTCAGACCGGCGCATTTCTCGCCGATCGCCGCCGGCAGCGGCGTGTCTTCACCGGGAATCATGCCCGCGTGACACTGGATCTCGGCGGCACGCTGTACGGTCCACAGCAGGAAGAAGGTCTTCGCGATGTCCTGTTCACCCACGGCGATGCCGTGGTTGCGCAGCACGAGGATGTGCTTGTCGCCCAGGCTGTCGAGCATGCGGACCTTCTCGTCCGCAAACAGCGTGATTCCCTCGAAGGTGTGATAGCCGACACGGGCGTAGAGTTGCGCGCCGTAGAAGTTGTCGTGGCTGAAGCCGGCCTTCTTCTGCGCAACTGCCGATACGGCGTTGGTATGGGTGTGGATCACGCAGTGGATGTCGTCGCGTGCGCCGTGGATCGCACTGTGCAAGGCGAAGCCGGCCGGGTTGGCGTCGTAGGGCGAGGGCTCGACCTTGTTGCCTTCGAGGTCGACCTTGAGCAGGTTTGCCGGGGTGACTTCGGTGTAGTTCAGGCCAAAGGGGTTGACCAGATAGTAGTTGTCCGCGCCCGGTAACCGAGCCGAGATGTGGTTGAAGATGGTTTCGGTCCAGCCGAAGAAATCAACCAGGTGGTAGCAGTGAGCAAGTTGAGTGCGCAGCGCCCATTCATCGTCGCTGCAGTGGGCGGGTTTGGTGACGTCGGATGTCATGTTCACGATTTCTCCTTGCGTGCGTGGTGCTCAATGTATGTCTTTGCGGCGCTGCTCGCCGCGGAAACGCGCCAGCGCGATGATCTTGCGCGTGACCGGCATGGGCAGATGGAAGCGTGCAGCCAGTTCCAGCACCGAGTCGCCGATGGCGGCGAGTTCGAGCGGGCGACCCTTGTCGTAGTCCTGCAGCATCGAGGTGCGGATCGCGCCCATCGAGGCGCCGAGCTCGAGAAAGGTCAGTGGATCGATCTCGATTCGTGCGCCATAGCTTGCCGCTACCAGCAAGACCTCGCGCTTGATTGCGATTACCGTGTCCTGCAGTTCGCCGGGGCGGTAAAGTTCTTCCAGCGTCGCACCGGTAATCACCGACAAGGGATTGGTGCTGGTGTTGGCGATGATCTTGGTCCACAGCTTGTCGCGGATGCGCTCGAGCGGACGTGCCTCGATGCCGCCTGCCGATACCGCGTCGCACAGGGCGAGCAGGCGCGGACTCATGCTGTTGTCGGGTTCGCCGAACATGATCAGGTGCGGATTGCGGGCCAACACGCGCCCCGGGGCCTCGACTTCGGCGGTGATGAACACGACGCAGCCAATGATCTGCGCCATCGGCAGCAACGCGCCGAGCGTGCCGTCGGGATCGACCGCATGGACGGTTTCTCCGGCGAAGCGCCCGCCCTCGCCGTGGAAGTACCACCATGGCACACCATTGACGGTGGGAACGACGAGAGTGTGATCGCCGATAAGGGGCTTCAGCGTCGGTAACAGGGTGGCGAGGTCGTGGGCCTTCGCACAGACGAAAACGATGTCCTGGATGCCGAACTCGGCCTTGTCGCTCGCCGCTACCGACACCCGGTGTTCGCCCTCGAGATCGGTGAGGGCGATTCCCTCACGGCGGATCGCATCCAGGGTGGTGCCGCGCGCCAGCACGCTGACTGCGTGTCCGGCCATTGCCAGGCGCGCGGCAATGGTGCAGCCGATGGCACCGGCGCCGGCAATGCAGATGCGTTTTGGAGTGTGTGTCTGCATGGGATGCTCCGAGTGTTCAGGTGGCCAGCATTTCCTGGTGCTTGCCACCGAGACCGAGATAGGCCTCGATCACGCGCGGGTCGTCCTTCAACTGCACCGCCGGCCCTTCCATCGCGATCGTGCCGGTCTCGAGCACATAGGCGTAGTCGG
>NZ_JAGRRD010000001.1:621827-706281 GCF_018122735.1 Azoarcus sp. L1K30
AGGCGGCCACCCTCAACACCGTCACCGCAGCCGCGGCGCTGGGCAGCGACGTGCACGTGCTGGTGGCCGGCAGCGGCTGCGGTGCGGCGGCCGAGGCTGCGGCGAAGATCGCCGGGGTGGCGAAGGTGCGGGTGGCCGATGCCGCCCACCTCGAGGCGCAGACCGCCGAGAACGTAGCCGAACTGGTGAAGCGGCTGGCTGCGGACTACAGCCACATCCTGGTGCCGGCCACCAGCGCGGGCAAGAACATGCTGCCGCGCGTGGCCGCGCAGCTCGATGTGGCGCAGATCAGCGACATCGTCGCCATTGAAGATGCCGACACCTTCGTGCGTCCGATCTACGCCGGCAACGCGCTGGCCACGGTGAAGAGCGCCGACCCGATCAAGCTCATCACCGTGCGCACCACCGCGTTTGAAGCGGCGGGCGAGGGCGGCAGTGCCGCGATCGAAGCGCTCGCCGCACCGGCCGACCTCGGGCTGGCCGCGCTGGTGAGCCGCGAGATCGTCAAGAGCGCACGGCCCGAACTGGGTGCAGCCAAGATCATCGTCTCGGGCGGTCGCGGCGTGGGCAGCGGCGAGAACTACCACGCCATGCTCGAACCGCTGGCCGACAAGCTCGGCGCCGCGCTCGGTGCCAGCCGTGCGGCGGTCGATGCCGGCTACGTGCCCAACGACTACCAGGTCGGGCAGACGGGCAAGATCGTCGCCCCGCAGCTCTACATCGCGGTGGGCATCTCGGGGGCGATCCAGCACCTGGCGGGGATGAAGGACTCCAAGGTGATCGTGGCGATCAACAAGGACCCGGAAGCGCCGATCTTCCAGGTTGCCGACTACGGGCTGGTGGGCGATCTGTTCAGTGTCATTCCAGAACTGACAGGCGCACTGTAGGAAAGGGTACCGCGGGCGTCTCGTCGTTACGCCGATGGGTTGCCCGCTGAAAATCCGATGCCCGACTCGCCGGTAAACCGCACCGTCGCTCGGGTGGAGGCAACCCGTCGAAGCAAGTGACATACCGCGTTGAAAGCGGATGAAACGCCGACCGGCTGACAGTTGTTTCGGCGCGCAGCCGCGATGCTGCTCGATCAGCAGGGCGTCATACTGCCGTTGGCAACCCGTCGTTTGTCCAGCGCGATCGACCTATTCGGCGTCATGCAGGATTCCAGTGGCTGGCGCCGCGTCTTCGATCGCATTCACAATGGTGGAATTCCGGTCGTTGCTGCGATGCGGCCACGGTGATCGGTGGCTGAAGGATTTCGACAAGGCCGGGTTCAAGCCGGAAGTGCAGCCCCTGATCCTGAAGGAAAACGCCAGGCGCCTGCTCGGCCTGGTTTGAGCGTCGGGACGCCTGCGCGCGAAATGTCGCAAGCGTTTCGCGCGTGTCGCGCAGGCAGGTCCGACCGCCGTCATTGCTGGCATAATCGTACACGCCATGTGTCCTGCAAGATCGAAATTTCCCGCACCGAAAACGCTTTCGAGGAGGCCTCGGGATTCCGGCGACCGAACCTCGGATACGATCGATCACGCCGCACTTGAACACCTTCTGGGCTTTGCCATTGCGCGGGCGGATGTGCACATTCGGGCGGCATTTCAGGCCAGCATTGGCGATCCGTTTCAGCTCAGGCCGGCCGAGTTTTCACTGCTGATGCTGTTGCTGACCAACAAGGCGGCCACCCAGGCCCGGCTGTCCGAGGCACTTGCGATGTCCGCTCCGAACCTCACCACGCTCGTTGACCGTCTCGTCGTTCGCGGACTGGTGGAGCGCGTGCGCAGCGAACAGGATCGCCGTGCGCAACAGCTGTGTCTCACGACGGCGGGGCTCGACCTCGCCAGTCGCGCCCATGCCTTGTCGACGACGATGGAAGATGCGTCGCTGAGCGGACTGTGCCCGGCCGAGCGCGCGATGCTGCTTGAACTGCTGCACCGGGTGGGGACGCCCCGCCCGGTTTGAGGCGGCAACGGGCGGGGCAGGGGGCAACTCTGCCCCTTCGGAGCCCGCGCCCGGTTGCGGGGGCGGCACCCGGCAACAGGCGCAACAGGCCTTACATATCGAGTACCAGCAGTGGTGACCTGGCCCGCGAACAACAGGGCAGAAACTGATCATTGGCTGCCTGTTCCTCCGGCGTCAGATAGGCATCACGGTGCTCGGGCTCGCCGGCGAGTACGCGGGTGAGGCAGGTTCCGCACACGCCCTGTTCGCACGAAGTCGGCACATCGACGCCCGCCGCGGCGAGTGCAGCGGTGACGGTCTGCCCGGCACCGACCGCGATCGTACGGCCAGAGCTCGCCAGTCGCACTTCGAAGGCTGTGTCGGTCGCCGACGTCTGCACTTCGGCCGCGAAGAATTCGTAGTGCAGCTGATGCTCGGGCCAGCCCTGCGCGCGCGCCGACGCCAGGACCGCATCCATGAAGCCTTTGGGGCCGCACACGTACAGATGCACGCCGGGTTGAGGGCCAGCCAGCGTTGCGGCGAGGTCGAAGCGCTGGTCGGACGGGCCGTCATCGAAATGAAGGTGGACCCTTGGTGCGAAAGCCGACAGCCGGATCCGGTTCAGGAACGCCGTGCGCTCGGGCGCACGGGTGCAATAGTGCATGTCGAATTCGGCGCCGCTCAGTGCCAGTCGCTCGGCCATGCACAGGATCGGGGTCACGCCGATGCCGCCGGCAAGCAGCAGACTGCGGCGGGCCTCGTGCACCAGCGGGAAATGATTCTTGGGTGCGCTGATCTGCAGCACGTCGCCTTCATGGACGCGGTCATGCATGGCCGTGGAGCCACCGCGGGAGGCGGGGTCGCGAAGCACGGCGATCAGGTAGCGATGGCATTCGCCGGGATCATTGCACAGCGAATACTGACGGACGATGCCATTGGGCAGATGGACGTCGATGTGGGCGCCGGCCGAGAACGATGGCAGCGGGGCGCCACCGGCATCGACCAGTTCGAAGCTCAGGATGTCTGTGGCCTCCGTGACCTTGCGGGCAATGCGGACGCTCAGGGTGGGGGAATTCATTGTTCAACTCCGGGGGGCGCCCGACGGCGAATGATCGCCGCCGGGGAAGCTGCGATGGGTGCGGTAGTGGTTCAGTTTGCTGCGAGCGCCACGGAGGTGCCCTGTTCCGCAGCAATCAGCCTGTCGATGACGCGGCGGGCCTGAACGCCACCGGTATCGATGTTGAGCTTGAGCAGGCTGCGTCCGGGCCATTGCAGGAGGTTCTTCTGCTGGCGTTCGAGCATCTCCAGATCCTCGGCGAAGATCTTGCCCTGGCCTTCGCGAATGCTCGCGGTCAGCGCCTCGTCTTCGGGCTTGAAGTTGCGTGCCATGCCCCAGAAGTACCAGATCGAGGTCGTCGTTTCTGGCGTGATGAAGTCGACTACCGTGCTCGACGCTTTTGCTTCGCGGGGTGCGTCATACCCGCCGCGACCCGCCAGCGCGACGCCAACCTCGATGATCACGTGCGAAGGCGGGGTGAAACGGCAGATCTGCCAGCGGTCGACGGGCTGGTCTTCGGGCAGGCCATTGGCGCGCAGGGCCATCTTCCAGAACGGCGGTGCTTCGATGCCATCCATGAAACGGCTGGTAATGACGGTGTCGCCTTCGGTCCGGGTGGTGCACGGTGTCTCGTCGATCTCCTTCTGGCCGATGCTGGTCGAGTGCACATAGGTCTCGTGGGTGAGATCCATCAGGTTGTCGATCATCAGGCGGTAGTCGCAGGCGATATGGTAAAGCCCGCCGCCGTATGCCCATTCCGGATTGTTCGCCCACTGCAGTTCGGGGATCAAGCTTGAGTCGGCGAGTGCCGGATCGCCCGGCCACACCCAGATGAAGCCATGACGCTCGACCACCGGATAGGTGCGGATGGCGGGGAAGCCCCGTACGCGCTGCCCGGGCATGTGCACGGTCTTGCCGTCACAGCCCATCTCGAGGCCATGGTAGCCACAGACGAGTTTGCCCTTGTCGACATAGCCGAGCGACAGCGGCGCGCCGCGATGCGGACACCAGTCCTCGACTGCTGCGACGCGGCCTTCGGGACCACGGTAGAACGCGATCGGCTCACCACAGATGCGGCGGCCAAGCGGCTTGTCGGCAATTTCGTCGGGCGTGCAGGCCACGTACCAGGTGTCTACGGGAAAGGTCATGTCGTGTTCCTCCATGGATGAACGTGTCTTGTCTTCACTGCTTCGAATAGCGTGCGACGAGGGCTGCGGCTGCGTCGTAATGGCGCTGTCCATCGGGCACCTCGTGGATCCACTGCTCGGTGACGACCCGGGTGGCCGCATCCCATTTCTTCATTTCGTCGGGGCTGATGGCGTACACGGCATTGCCGCGCGCGACGGTCATCTCGCGCGCGGCCACGTCCGCAGGGGCGAACTGCGCCGAGATCCAGGCCGAGGTATCACGACCGCTGTTGTCGTCGATGACCTTTTTCAGGTCGGGCGGCAGACTGTCGTACTTCTTCCTGTTCATCACGAAGATCATGGTCGACGCGAGCATCGTACGTTCGCCCGCAGCTTCGGCATGGAAGCGGGTCAGTTCGTGGGTCTTGGTCGGGGGCACCACCTCCCACGGCACCAGGGCGCCACCGATGACGCCCTTGGACAGCGCCTCCGGCATCTGCGGCACCGGCATGCCTACCGGTGTCACGCCGAGCGCGGCAAGCATCTTGTTGCCCAGGCGCGAGGGGGCGCGCACCTTGAGCCCCTTGAGATCGTCCAGGGTGTGAACTTCCTTGTCGCGAAAGTGAAAGACGTAAGGTCCGGTCACCCAGGTGGCGATGGGCTTGACGTCGGCGAACTCGCTCGTCGCGTCCTGCGAAACAAAATCCCACAATGCACGCGACGAGGCTTCGCGATCCGTGGTGAAGAAGGGCAGTTCGAACACTTCCGACACCGGGAAGCGGCCCGGCGTCCACCCCGGCAAGGTCCACGTGATGTCGGAGATGCCGTCACGCGCCTGCTGCAGCAGTTGGGCGGGCGCGCCGCCCAGCGACATTGCCGGATAGATCTGGCAGGTCATCCGCTTGTTCGATTCCGCCTCGATGCGCTCGCACCAGGGAACGATGAAGCGTGTATGGGCGGCCGAGACCGGCGGCAGGGAATGCGCGAGTTTGAGTACGATCGGTTCCGGCTGGGCAAGAGCCGATGTGGCGCTCAGGGCGATGGCGGCCAGGGCCGCACTCCGGGTCAGCTGCATGGTTGTCTCCTCTGTGAGGTTTTTCTGGTGGGGGAATGACTGCGATGAGGGGGTCAGCCGTCGTGTACGATCAGGCGGCCACCCGGAATGAGATCCACCACGCGCGGATTCGCCAACGTGGCCTGCAGGTTGCGATGGGCGATGCGCGCATGCTCGCGCATCAAGGCTTCTGCGCGAGCGCCTTCACGCCGCGTGATGGCGTCGACAACCGCACGGTGCTGTGCGTTGGCAATCGACAGCGTCTGAAAGGCGTCCGGGGCGGCTGCCTGTACGCGCAAGAAGCCGTTTGGCGAGGCAAACGGCAGGGCATTGCCACGCGCCACCTGACGCTGTACGACTTCACTTTCACACGATGCGGCCAGGACTTCATGAAAGCGCGAATTGGCCTCGACATAGGCAGCGAAGCGTGCCTCGTCCGGATCGCCTTGTTCAAGCAGGCGATCAATGGTGACGACGCAGGCCGTCAACGCCTCCAGGTTGGCTGCCGATGCGCCGCGCTCGGCAGCGAGACGGGCAGCGAGTCCCTCGAGCGTGCCGCGAACCTCGATTGCGTCACGAATTTCGTCGACCGAAAACGCGCGAACACGGAAGCCGCCTGAGCGGATCGGCTCGAGCAGGCCTTCTTCCTGCAATCGAATCAGGGCCGAACGAATCGGGGTGCGCGAGATACCGGTAAGTTCGGCGACCACCGGCTCCGAGATACGCTCGCCGGCAGGGAGTTCGCCATCGAGGATCATCTCGCGCAGCCGCAACTGCGCGCGGACCGTTTGTGATGCCGATACGTCGGCTGGATCGGACGGGAGTGAGCCCATGCGCGTTTCCTCCGGTATCGCCCTTTACGAGATCGTGCCCATGAATGTGGAACTTCCGCGGGCACTTCGGGTGGGGCGATGCCAAGTTGAGTTGATTGAATGTATACAACTATATCGAAGAGTGCCAAAAAATATAGTCAAATTCGGAAAAATGTCTTTGCGATGTATACATGTAGCTATTCTGTACCTGACGCATCCGCGCGCGAGCAGCGGATTGTGGAAAGGCACAAGGTGATGTTGCGAAGACTTCTCGTTAAAGTTCGGCTGCAAGCGGTCGTTGTCAGACTGCAGACAAAAAAACAGATCGACCCGAGGAGAGCGAGACATGCATTTTCTTTTTGCCCCTGCTGTGCGCATGATGAACAGTCTGCGATTCGCGACACGCTTCATCATCATCGGTGCGGCCGGCGGTATTCTGGTGGCGGCGCTGATGGTCCAGTTTCTGCAGTCGGTTGGGGAGCGCCTCGAGAGCACCGACATTGAGGCGCAGGGCGTGCAGCATGTCGTGGCCCTGCGGGAAGTCAGCCAACTCCTCGATCAGCACCTGCTTGCGTCCTCGCTTTTCGCGCTGGGCGAGAATGCTTTCGGCAAGGAAGCCGAGACACTTCGCGCCAGTATCGGTGCCGCGCTGGCCACGGCGCGCAGCAATGCGCTCAAGGGGGCCGGCGCCGGTATGGAAGCCGCGTGGGACGGGCTCGACAAGGAGTGGGACGTGATCAATTCGGTGATCGGCGCCTCGTCCGCACCGGAGATCCGGGATGTGCACAAGCGTTTCGGTGACCGCCTCGCTGCGCAGGCGCGCTTGATCGCTGACCATGCCGGCTTGCCGCTCGATCCCGAGGTCGACACCAACTACCTGTACGACACGCTGGTCAATCGGCTGCCGCAACTGTTCAGTGCGTTCGCCCAGATCCGGCTCAAGGCAGCCAGCGTCGCCAGCGTCGAGATGATCGACGGTGCCGACATGGGGCGCATCGACGGCCTGATCGCGGACGCGCACAACCAGTTGGACCGCATTCGCGAGAACACCGAGAAGATCGGCGGTGCCGCGCCCGCTTTCAAACCCGCGCTGGACAAGGGATTGGGCGATATCGACGCCAGTCTCGCACGGATGCGCAAGTTGATTGAGAACAAGCTGATCAACACCGCGAACATCAACGTCCCGGTGGCCGAGGTGCTGAAGCAGACTGACAGCAGCCGGGCGGCGGCAGCGGCGCTCGAGCGCGTCGTGGCCGATGCCTTGAAGGTGCAACTCGACTCACGATCGGCGGCGCTGTCCACGCAGCTCGCAATCAATCTTGGCCTCGTTGCACTGGGGCTGGCACTGGCGGGTTACCTGTCGATGGGGTCCTATCTCAGTCTGCAGCAGGGAACGGCCCAACTGCTCGAAGGGGGAAAGCGTCTTGCCGATGGTGAGCTGACCTATCGCATCGATGTCGGCAGCCGCGATGAGTTTGCCGATATCGCCGACAGTTTCAATCGCATGGCCGCAGCGTTTGCGGAGGTCATCCACACCCTCAAGTCGAGTGCCGAGGCGCTGGGCAAGGCAGCAGGGGCGATGAACGAGGCCACCCGCCAGGTCGCGTCGGGCTCGGCCGAACAGAGCCGGCTGACGCAGGAGACGGCGACCTCGGCAAATGCCATGTCGGAGAGCATCGGCCAGGTGGCGGGTAATGCGGACGAGGTGGATGGCATCGCCCGCGATGGGCGCAACAAGACCGACGAGGGGTACAAGGGCCTGACCCGGCTTCAGGACGAGATCGCCATCGTGCGCGCAGCAGTGGAGCAGATCACCTCGTCGGTCTCCGAGTTCGTGCGCACCACGCTGGATATCCGCGGCATGACCGGGCAGGTGCGCGACATCGCCGAGCAGACCAACCTGCTGGCGCTCAATGCCGCGATCGAGGCCGCTCGTGCCGGCGAACAGGGCCGCGGCTTTGCGGTGGTGGCGGACGAGGTGCGCAAGCTGGCGGAAAAGTCTGCCAGTTCGGCGAGCGAGATCGATCGTCTCACGCAGGCGATCAACTGCCGCTCCGACGATGTGGCCGGCGCCATCCGGCGCGGGCAGGAGTCCCTGTCGGCGAGCGAAGGCTTCCTGAAAACGGTCTCGGGGCAACTCTCGTCCGCCAGCGACTCGGTGGCCAAGACTTCGGAGGGTGTGGATCTGATTACCGCGGCGATGCGAACGCAGGCCGAGGAGGTGCGCAGCATCAGCGACTATGTGGCACGTATCGCCGCCATGGCCGGGCAGAACGACGTTGCGGTTGCCAGCGCGGCGGGTGAGGCCGAGCGCCTGCAGCGCATGTCGGGCGAACTGCGCAACCTGATTGCGCGCTTTCGGGTCTGAATCGGACGCTCACCGTCACGCCGGATGAATGGCCATTGCCAGATAATCGATGAAGAGGCTGTAGAGGACGATGGGCAGCGGCAGGCCGATGAGCAGGGCCACGCAGTAGTCGCGCAGGCGCACGCCTGACAGCGCCAGCGTGTAGTTGAGCGCCGGTGCGGTCTGGAACAGCGTGCGCAGCCAGAACTGGCTCCATACCGGACGGCGGTCGAGCTGTTGGAGCAGGCGGCGGGCAAGACGGTTGTCCAGATTGCGCAAGGCGTCGCCGCCGACGAGGCGGATCAGCAGGAAAATCACGATGCAGGAGATCACCGCGGCGACGTAGGTGACGGCCGCGCCCCCGATCTGGCCGAGGGCAAGCACGGCAGCAGCAAGAAAGATCCAGCCCGGGATCTGGATCAGGTTTCCCAGCGCGAACAACAGGATGAAGGTCGCGGTGCCGGTGATGAGGTGATGCTCGAACTGCGCGCGGATGAAGTCGAGCTCGAAATGTTGACGAATGCCGGTGAGCTGAACCACGAGCAGTATCGTTGCGATGAAGAGCAGCACCAGAACGAGTCGGGCATGGCGTCTGAACCATGCCAGCACGCGGTTCTCAGCCGAATGGGGCGCGCCCGGGTCGGGTCTCGTGATGCCGCGACTCGCGTTCATGTCGGCACGTTTCCTTCGCACTGTGGCTTACCGTCGGTACCGCCTGCGGTCGAGATCCGACTGATCAGGCCTTCGCTCAGCCAGCGTTGCAGACAGGGACCGAACAGCTCGGCCGCGTCCGGATCATCGCCGGCGATGGTGGCGCAGACTTCGGCGAAGCCTTCGCCCGCAAGCAGGCGCTCCAGCATGCGGTGCTCGACTGTGTGCAACGAACGGAAGCTGCTCTGCTTGTCGTTGCGCCAGAAGAGGCACGCAACGGGCAGGGGAAGGGCACGGGC
Organism: Azoarcus sp. L1K30; assembly: GCF_018122735.1. Taxonomy (GTDB): domain Bacteria; phylum Pseudomonadota; class Gammaproteobacteria; order Burkholderiales; family Rhodocyclaceae; genus Parazoarcus. The sequence continues at coordinate 631,101 of NZ_JAGRRD010000001.1, forward strand.
GGGCGGTGGTGTGAGCCCCTGGTCGAGTGCGTGCCAGACGTCGATCGTGTTCCAGGCGAAAACCGCAAGCGCCACGCCCGGTGAGAAAACGAAGGCTGCACTTTCCCAGTCGGCATCCGAAAGCCGCATGAGTGCGTCGGGCTGCAGACGGTGGCGGTCGGGCGCATCGAAGGCTTCATGCAAGCGCCAGTCCATGTGCGCGAGTTCGGCAACTTCGGGGTCTGAGGGCAGCGAGGCGGCGAGGAATTCAGGAAAGCTCCCGCCGTAATCGCGCAGGTTCGGGCTGTGCGAAGGTGTCTGCTCGATGTAGCGCCTTGTTTCGCGCTCGAACTCCTCGTCGCCGACATAGGTCCAGGTGCGCTCGAACACCGCACCGAGCGCATCACGCAGCCGCGCACGATAGGCCGAATGGTAAATGTCGAGGCGTGCTTCGCGCGCCAGGCCGAAACCCCCTTCGAGCAGGGGCAGTACGGCGGTGGGGTCGTTGGCTGCGTCCAGCAGATAGGTCTTCAGGCGCGCCTGCGTGGATGCGAGATTCACACCGGACATGACGCGCGCTCCGGTGCGTGTGCCGTCTGGCCGGTCGACGCTGCAGCGATGCGGCGCACCTGGTCGAGTTCGGCAATCAGCTCGCCAAGCGGAGGGATGTTGTCGTCGCGCTCGATCATGCTGCTGACGCTGCCGAAGCGGCGGCACGCGGCCGCGTAGAGATCGAACACCGGATCGATGATCGGTGCGTCGTGAGTGTCGATGATGAAGCCATCCATGTTCGAATGCCCTGCGAGATGGATCTGCTGTACGCGCTCGGCGGGAACGCCGGCAATGAACTCGAGCGGGTCGAAGCCGTGATTGACGCTGCTCACGTAGATATTATTGACGTCGAGCAAGAGGTGGCAGTCGGCTTCTTCGGCGATGGCGCTGACGAATGCCCATTCGCTCATGGTCGATTCAGCATAGCTCAGATAGCTCGAGACGTTTTCGATTACCAGCCTGCGTTCCAGTATGTCCTGCACCTGTCTGATCCGCGTCACGACGTGGTGAATGGCTTCTTCGGTATAGGGCAGGGGATAGAGATCATGCAGGTTGACACCATGTACGCCGGTCCAGCACAGGTGGTCCGAGATCCACGCCGGTTCGATGCGTTGGGCGAAGACCTTGAGATCGGCGAGATACTGCCGGTTCAGAGGCTCGACCGATCCGATCGACATTGACACGCCGTGCATCACGACCGGGTAGTCGCGACGAATCGCATCGAGCATGGCCAGTGGCTTGCCGCCCTGTACCATGTAGTTCTCGGAAATGATCTCGAGCCAGTCGATGCGTTGCGGACCGCGGAGGAAATCGGCGTAATGGACTGGGCGCAGACCCAGCCCATATCCGAGGGCCGGAATGCGGTCATCTATTCCGGCGGCGTGCGAGCGCTCAATGCTCATGACTTGATTCCCGAAGCGGAGGATGCGGTTGGAGGCTGCAGCGCCCCCAACCGGTGGAGCGTGATTACTTCAGGTCGCCGATCGTTCCCTTGGCGCCCACGCATTCCGCCGCCTTCATGGCCTTGAAGCCGTGGCCCTTGCACGAGTTCATGCCCTTGCACTCGTTCTGCGCAGTCTTGCAGTCCGCCTGGCCCTTGCAGGCATTGACGCCATAGCAATGTACCGTGTCGTTGGCGCTGACGCCCGCCGGCAGGTCTGCGGCGAAAGCCACTGCCGAGGTCGCGAAGGCCGCGGCCATGGCTGCCATGCGTGCGCCGTTGATGATGTTGGACATTTGAATCTCCTCTGTATCGGTTGGATGGGAAGGGCCTCGGTCTTCGGATGCAGGCTCCGAAAATCAGCCGGGCAGTGCTTAGACGACCATGGTGGCGAAACCTTACGCGGCGGAAGAAAGTTCTTCGGCTCGGCGGCGACGTATCATGCGCTTGCGGCGTCGCGATCGAATCACATCGATCGCTGCCGATCAGGGCGTCGAGGCACGCCCGATCAGGCCCAACCCAACACAGGAAGCGGATCATGGATAGGCTGAAACTGACGTATTTTGACTTTGCCGGCGGACGCGCCGAACCAGCACGGCTGGCGCTGCACATCGGCGGTATCGCGTTCGAGGACTATCGGTTCGCGCCCAGCGATTTTCCCGAAGTGCGCAAGACGACCCCCCTGAATCAGGTGCCCACGCTTCACGTCAACGCAGTGCAGGTCACGCAAAGCGATGCGATCAGTCGTTACGCAGGCAAGCTTGCCGGCCTGTACCCCGAAGATGCCTTCCAGGCCCTGCTGTGCGATGAGGTGATGGGTGCGCTCGAAGATCTGAACATCAAGCTCGGCGCCACCTTCGGCCTGAGCGGCGACGAGTTGAAGAATGCGCGGGGCGCACTGGTGAGCGATGTCTTGCCGACGTATCTACGGTGGCTCGAGACACAACTGGAGAATCACGGCGGGATGTATTTCGCCGACAACCGCCTGACCGTGGCCGATCTGAAAGCCTTCACCCTGCTGCGTTGGCTGTGCTCCGGAAAGCTGGACCACATTCCGGTCGACCTGGTCGATGCGGTGGCGCCGAAACTCACGACCTACGTACAGCGGGTCGGGAGCCTTCCCGAGATCGCACAGTACTACGCAAGGCTCGGCGCGGCTTGACCTGGCAGGCGCCGTTGAACGCCGGCGCAGCAATCGGCAGCGGTGCAGGCTGCCTGGGGCGAGTCACGGCGCCATCGAGTCCCGATCCCGTCGCGGGTGGTGCTCAGTTCTGTTCAGACAATGCGCAGCGCGTCAGCCAGGGGCCCAGTTCGGCGGCCGCCATCGGGCGGCCGAAGTGGAACCCCTGCATGAGGTAGCAGCCATGCGCGATGAGGTAGTCTCGCTGCACGGTCTCTTCCACGCCTTCGGCAATGACTTCTTTCTGCATATTGTGGGCAATGCCGATAATCGCCTTGATGATGGCCGCATCGTCTTCGTTGCCGGGCAAGTCGCGAACGAAGGATTGGTCGATCTTGATGCGGGAGAACGGCAGGCGTTTCAGATAGCCGAGACTCGAGTAACCGGTGCCGAAGTCGTCAACCGAGAGTTTGACACCCAGCGCATGGAGTTCATGCAGGGTTTCGACGATTCTCTCGGTGTCACCGATGAAGGCGCTTTCGGTGATCTCCAGTTCGAGCCACGCTGCATCGAGCCCGTTGGCCGCGAGTGCTGTGCTGACCTGGGCGGCGAGATTGCGCTGACGTAGCTGAACGGCGGACACATTGACGGCCACGACCACGGGTGGGTAGCCCTGATCACGCCAGGCGCGGCTTTGTCGACATGCTTCGTGCAAGACCCACTCTCCGATCGTGTCGATGAGGTTGCTTTCTTCGGCAATGGGTATGAAGCGCGCAGGCGGAATTTCACCCCGATCCGGGTGTTGCCAGCGTATCAGTGCTTCGAGGCCGATCAGTCGGCCGGTGTTGCCATCGACTTGCGGCTGGTAGTGGAGCCGGAACTCCTGTGCCAGTATCGCGCGGCGCAGGCTGTTTTCGAGGTCAACGCGTTCGGAGATGCGGACATTCATTTCTGGCGTGAAGAAGCGATAGCCGTTCCCGCCTGCCGCTTTGGCCTGGTACATGGCCGTGTCGGCATTCTTGAGCAAGGTGCCGATGTCGGCTCCATCACGGGGATAGGTGCTGATGCCGATGCTTGCGCCAATCAATAGCTCGCGCCCGTCGACGACAAAGGGTTGATTGATGAGGTCAATCAAACGCTGGGCGATGGTTGCGACACGAGACAGACTGTTGAATCCCTGCAGTAGCACGGCGAACTCGTCGCCCCCCTGACGGCTGATGGTGTCGCGTTCGTCGAGATTGTCGCGCATGCGCTGTGCCACCTGCAGGAGCAACTGGTCGCCGATGGTGTGTCCGAGCGTGTCATTCACGAACTTGAAGTGGTCGAGATCCAGAAACAGCAAGGCAATCTGCACCTGATCGCCCAACGCATCGACAAGGGCCGCCGACATTCTGGTTTCGAGCAGTGCGCGGTTGGGGAGGTCGGTGAGAATGTCGTGTTCTGCGAGGTGGCGGATGCGCGCCTGGTCTTCGTACATCTGCGTAATATCGCGCGCAACCCCGGCCACGCCTGCAATTTCGCCCAGTTCGTCGAGGACCGGCGTGGAGATGTACTCGAAATGACGTATGTCTCCGCCTGCAATCTCCTGCGAGCCAGTGCGCGTCTGCTGCGTCCGGCTGCTGCGCACCTCCGAATCCTGTTGCCGCAATGATGAAGCGGTCCGTTCCGGCCAGATCTCATCGACCGTACGACCCAGTATCTGCGTTTTCTCCTGCCCGCTGGCACGTACGTAGGCCTCGTTGACCGCGATCATGCGCTGGCTGCGGTCAGTCAGCCACGCCGGGTCGGGCAGGCTGTCGAGGAGGGCGCGGTTTCGCCGCAGGGTTGTCTCGTAGGCCTCGGTCATGCCTCGCGCCAGTCGTCTGGCCTCGTCATAGGTGCGCAGCCATACGACGATCCAGCCTGTCAGGACGATCGCCAGAATCAGGGCACTGATCGTCGTCCATTTGACTTGCTGATACCAGGAGCCCAGGAAGTCGTCTGTCGCTCGGCCGGCAATGACGTAGAGCGGATATTTTCCCACCTTGCGCACCGCGTAGAGGCGCTCGACGCCGTCGATACCGGAGCTTGCGGTATAGATCCCCTCGCTCTTGCCTTCGGCGACGAGTTTTCGCAAGGATGCGCTATCGATCGGTTTGCCCAGTTTTTCCGTGGCGAGCGGATAACGCGCAACCAGCCGCAGCTGGTCGTCAATCAATGTCACGCTCTGCGGAGACGCAAACTTGAGGGTGGAGTAGAAACTCTCGAAATGGTCGGCACGCACGGCCGCCTGGATCAGCCCACCAAAGCCGCCGTGGCCGTCGTCGATTCGCCGACTCAGGGTAATGACCCAGTTGCGGGTGATTCGAGCGAAGATGGGTTCGGAAATGATCAGTTGCCGGCCGTCGCTCTCGGCGCTGCGCTGAAAATAGGCACGGTCTGTGATTGTTGCATTTGAGATGCTGCCAGATGCATCGAAAATGAAGTGCCCGTTTTCGTCAGCGACGCGCAGGCTTTGCGATTCCTGAATCAGGTCGAGATAGCTCGACAGGGCCGCGTTGATCGCAGTCGCTTCCATCGCTTCGCCGGCGAAGGCTGCATTCAGGCGCAGCTGACTCGCCACCAGCACGGTATCGATCTTTTCTATCGTATTGGCCGCGTGCCGTTCCAGGACTCTCGCGAGATTCTCCTGACTGTGGCGGGCGAAGTCCATTTCCCGTTCATAGGATTGGTGCAGGCTGAACAGGCCCAGCGCGATGTAGGTGCTCAGGGCGGCGACGCCACAGGCAATCGTAACGCGTCTTCGCCAGGATTCTCCGCCGTTGTGCCTGGCGGGCAAACGGCGGACGCTATCGCGCTCCATACGGGTAGTCCGAATTGAATAGTGGAATTATGCTTGTCGAGCGCATCCGGGGGGTTGATTGAGCGCAAATCTTGCTGAGGAACGACTGTTCATTTTCGACCTGCGCCGACATGAGAGGCGTAGCCTGGTGTCAGTATCCGCCACGTGCGAGGTGCTTCAATGCACTTTCGCGCAGCCAATCCTGGATGTCATGCAGTTCGTCCATCGTGACCGTATGATCCGCCGGGTAGTCGACCCATTTCGGACTCAGACCAAGTCCGCCCAGCAAGTCGCAGGAGGCGCGGCCGAAGGTGCAGGGGATGACGTTGTCGTCGCGCCCGTGGGCCATGAAGATCGGAATGTCACGATTGGCAGGGGCGAGTTCCGCGGCGAGGGTGTCGGCCAGCGGCACATAGGTGGATAGCGCCATGATGCCGGCCAGACGGCCCGGATGACGCAGGCCGACATGCAGCGCGATCGCCCCGCCTTGGGAAAAGCCTGCAAGCACGATGTTCCGGTCGTCCACGCCGCGCGCGTTCTCGCGGGCAATGAGGGCCTCGATTTGCGCGGCAGCATCATGGACGCCTTGCGGATCTTCACGACGGGGGGAGAAATCGGCCGAAACGATGTCGTACCATGCTCGCATTACGTAGCCGGCATTGATCGTTACCGGTCGCGGCGGCGCATGGGGAAAGACGAAACGGATCGGGGGCAGATCGTGGAGGTCGAGTGCATCGACGACGGGCTCGAAGTCATGACCGTCAGCCCCGAGACCATGCAGCCAGATGACCGATGCAACGGGCGCCGGGCCGGTTTCGACTTCGATCGCGGGGAGCAGTGCGGACGGTCCGGACCGAGGTGCTGCGTGGGTGTTCATTGCGGGACTCCTGTCGAGATGAAGTAGCGCAAGGTCGCGTTTGGCGGCGGGACGGCAGTGCGCCGGAGCAAACCTTGACTGGGGCCTGGCATGACGGTGCCAAGGGGGATGTCCGCATTCTGCCGCATTTCGGATTGGCATCAAGCAGCATCGGATGGTCAACCGTCTGGTGGCAAGCCGTTCAGGCAGGTGAATCTGGGCACACCCGGTCCGGAAGGTCGTCGATGACAACGGGAACCAGACCACGCAGGGCGTTGCCTGCATAGACCGTCCTGGCCTGCGCGAGCGCATCGAGCGTCAGCGTGCGTTCGATGGCGCGGCCTGTGTCGAGCAGTTCGCGGCGCAGCACGCCGTCGAGCACGCCGGCACTCAGCGGCGGCGTGTGGAGCATGCCGTCTCCGTCGTCGACGAAGATGTTGCTGCGTGCGCCTTCGGCCACCTCGTCGCGCTCGTTCAGGAACAGGATGTCGAAATACCCGCGCTCGAGGACATGCTGCAGCGCCTTGTCGTAGGTTGCGCGTGCAGTGGTCTTGTGCCGCAGCAGCAAGTCGCCGCTATCGACGCGCGTGGTGCTCAGCGCGAGGCGTTGAACACCTTCATCGACCGTGTCGAGGGGGTGGTGGGTGATCGCGGTGTGGCCCGTTGGTGACAGTTCGAGTCGGACCCGGTAAGTGCCGCTCGACAGTGAATTGGCCAGGGCCAGCAGGGCGTTCCGGATTGCCGAGATGTCGCAGGCATGGCCGAAGAGGTCCGCCGAGCGGGCCAGGCGGTGCAAGTGGCCATTCAGGCGGGGATAGGGGCTCGCGGCGCCTGCTTCGCAACGCAGCGTTTCGATGAGACCGAAGGCGGCGCCGAGCGCAGTCAGGAACCGCCCCTTGAGCAGGCATTCTGCCCATTCGGATTCGCCCTCGGAGTCGGCAACGATGCCACTGCCCAGATTCAGGTCGAAGCGTCCGTCCGCCGCCGCATTCAGGGTACGAATGGGCACGCTGAAACTGAAATCGCCGTCGGGATCGATCCAGCCCAGCGCGCCACAATACAGACCGCGCGCGGCGGGCTCGAGCTCGCGAATGATCTCCATGGCGCGGATCTTCGGTGCGCCGGTCACCGAGCCGCAAGGAAACAGCGCGCGAAAGATGCCGAGCAAGTTGGCGTCCACCGGCCCGGCGCTGACGGTGGAGGTCATCTGCCATACGGAGGGGTAAGCCTCGATGGCGCACAGCGATTCCACCTTCACGCCGCCGGCCGGTGCCAGGCGGCCGAGATCGTTGCGGATGAGGTCGACGATCATCACGTTCTCTGCGCGATCCTTGGTCGATTGCGCGAGCGCGTCGGGGTCACTCGAGCGCGGTGCGGTGCCCTTCATCGGCCGGCACCGCAAGCGCGCGCCGCGGCGCTCGACGAAAAGCTCCGGCGAACGCGACAGAATCGCCGTGCCATCTGCGTCTGCGATGAAGGCCCCGTGTGCAACAGGCTGGGCGTCCATCAGGCGCCGATACAAGGCGAGGGGAGAACCGTAGATCGTGCCCGACAGCGGCCAGGTAAAATTTACCTGATAGCAATCGCCGGCGTGAATCCATGCGCGAATGCGCCTGATCGCCTCGAGATAGTCGGCCTTGTCGATTCCTTCGCTCAGTTCCGCCACGCCAGCGTGGCGTTGATGGTCATCGAGCGCGTCCAGCATGTCGTCGATACGCTGCAGTCCTTCTGCCTGCGTCAGCCGTTCCGCGCGGGCGAAGACCCAGGCACTGAGCAGGGGCGCGCCGTCGTTGCGGAGGAGTGTGTGCAGGCGTGGCTCCAGCGCGTGGCCCAGTTCATAGGCTGCTGCCAGTACGACCCAGCAACCGTCGGCGCGCGCGCGTTCGATCTCGTCGAAGGTGGCGACGACGTCCTCGTCCCGGTAGCAGCACAGCTTGCGCAGCGGTTCGGATAGCCACAGGTGCGACCCGCCCGGAAGGTTGTTGTCGAATAGCGCCCAGCCTGGTGCCGGATCGGTGGGGGGAGGCTGGTCGGCGAGTCGTGTCACGGCGGATGTCGGGCGAGAAGTCATGGTGGGGTCTGGGGCCGCGATCATGGGTGAAAGCGTCAAGGGCGGCGTCAGCCCTTATTGTGCCGGCAAAATGCCGTCTTCCGGGTTGCGGGCCGTCGAAAATGGGTTCGATGTCGTCGCGTGGCATGTGGACAGCGCATGGCGACGCTTGAGCACGCCGCCTTCGTGTTTTGGCCGGCCGGGTGCACAAACCTTACGAATCTGCGCCCAGGTTTCGTTAAACTCTCGCCTTTGCGTTTCGCGCGCACCCCGTTTGTGCGTGCTCAATCCGCTGACCCCGAGGACTGTTCCGTGAAGTACATCTCCACCCGCGGCCATGCTGGCCAGCCCGCCAATCCCGAATTCTGCGACATCCTGCTCGGCGGGCTTGCGCCCGATGGCGGTCTTTACCTGCCCGAGTCCTATCCGCAGATCGGGCGTGCCGAACTCGATGCATGGCGGTCGATGTCCTACGCCGAACTCGCCTTTGCCATTCTGTCGAAGTTCATTACCGACATCCCGGCGGCCGATCTCAAGGCGATCTGCGACAAGACCTATACCGCAGAAGTCTATTGCCACACGCGTCCGGGCAACGACGCGGCGGACATCACGCCGGTGCAATGGATCGAACCGGGCAAGCTCGGGCTGCTGGAGTTGTCCAACGGCCCGACGCTCGCGTTCAAGGACATGGCGATGCAATTGCTCGGCAACCTGTTCGAGTACGTGCTGGCCAAGCGCGGCGAAACCATCAATATTCTCGGCGCGACCTCGGGTGACACCGGTTCGGCTGCCGAATACGCCATGCGCGGAAAGAAGGGCGTACGTGTATTCATGCTGTCGCCGCACGGCAAGATGAGTGCGTTCCAGCGTGCGCAGATGTACTCGCTGCAGGATGACAATATCTTCAATATCGCCGTTACCGGCATGTTCGACGACGCACAGGACATCGTAAAGGCGGTGTCGAACGATCACGCCTTCAAGGCGAAGCACAAGATCGGCGCGGTTAACTCGATCAACTGGGCGCGGGTCGCGGCGCAGATCGTGTATTACTTCAAGGGCTATTTCGAAGCCACCACGTCGAACGACCAGCAGGTTGCGTTCTGCGTGCCGTCGGGCAACTTCGGCAATATCTGCGCGGGCCATATCGCCCGCCAGATGGGTTTGCCGGTGGCGAAGCTGATCCTCGCCACCAACGAGAACAACGTGCTCGACGAGTTCTTCCGCACAGGTGTGTATCGGCCGCGCAAGGCTGCCGAGACCAGCGTGACGTCGAGCCCGTCAATGGATATCTCCAAGGCGTCGAATTTCGAGCGTTTCGTGTACGACCTCGTCGGTCGCGACCCGAAGAAGGTGGCCGAATTGTGGGCCGAGGTCGATGCCGGCCGTGCATTCGATCTGAGCGATACCCCGTTCTTTGCACGCTTGGCCGATTTTGCCTTTGTTTCCGGCAGCAGCAGCCATGCGGACCGTCTGGCCACGATCCGCAGCATTCACGACGCCTATGGTCTGGTCATCGATACGCATACGGCCGATGGCGTCAAGGTGGCGCGTGAGCTGGCGCATACGGTGCCCGCGGGCGTGCCCCTGCTGGTGCTGGAAACGGCGCTGGCGGTGAAATTTGCCGAGACCATCCGCGAGGCGCTGGGACGCGAGCCCGAGGTGCCGGCCGATCTGCAGGGGCTCGAGCAGCTGCCGCAGCGTGTGGAAGTGATGGCGCCCGACAGCGAGCAGATCAAGCGCTTCATCGCAGCGCGGGTGTGACTGCAGGGCGGAGTCCCCGACCAGGGACTCCACTGTGGTCTGGCCGCGTTCGACATGCATGACTTTCGTTGTGAGCAGCCGCGTTCACGCGTTAGACTCCCGAAGTTCGTCATTTGCCTGAATGAAGGGCGAAAACGGGCGTCTTCCGCACGACTGTGTGAAGACTTTAGTCATATATTGTCGAGATGAGCATCGGATGAATGCGTTGAGCGAGAAGTCGTCGGCATCGAAGTCGGTAACGGTCCCGGAAGAGGCCAGGGCACTTGCCCACGACGTCATAGAGTTTCTCCTTGCGCATGCGCTGCATCCGAAACCCATCAACTACGCGGTCGCGTATGAATATCGCATGGGAGGCGTTCCTGCACTGAACGAGCGCATCGAACTGCACCTGCAGGCGGGAAAGGCGCTCGACGACTTGCTGATGCGCGAGTTCCACGACGAGTACCTGGCCCGCGAACAGTTCCGCAGTCTGCGCGGGCTCGGCGGCAATCTGCAGACACTGGTGAATGGGCTGATCGATGACATCAGCGAGGCCGGGCAGAGTGCCTCCGGTTTCCGCTCAGCCGTAGAGAGCAATATCGCCCGGCTCGAGGATGAGAACGAGGAGGATGGCGTCGCTGTAGGTACGATTGCAGCGGATCTTCTGGCTGCGGCAGTCAAGGTGCATGCCAGCAATGAAGCGCTCAGAGGGCGGCTGGAGGCTGCAGACAAGGAAGCGCACAAACTGCGCGATGAGCTCGAGCGTCACCGCCGCGAGGCCATGAGTGATCCCTTGACCGGGCTGCTCAATCGTCGCGGCATGGAATACCGGCTCGAGGAGATGACTGGCAAGGGCGTGCCGGACGAGATGGCGGCGGTGGTGATCGATATCGACCATTTCAAGCGCATCAATGACACCTACGGACATGCGGTGGGTGACGTCGTCATTCGCCATGTGGCCAAGGTCATGCGTGAGTCTGTAAGTGGTGACGACGTGACCGTGCGTTTCGGTGGCGAGGAGTTCGTCATCCTGCTGCCGAGACGCGACCTGGACGAGGCCTCGGTGGTTGCGGAATCGATCAGGAAGAAGGTCGAGCGGCTTCGCCTCGTGCGGCGGCAGGACAAGCTCGCGCTCGACCCGTTCACGATATCGCTCGGGGTGGCGACGCGGCGCAGGGGCGAGGATATCGATGGATTTCTCGCGCGGGCGGACATGGCACTCTATGCTGCCAAGAACAGCGGTCGCAACCGGGTACTGACCGAAGTCGAGCTCAATTGAGCGCGTCGGTATGTGCTGTTGCACCCGCAGCTATTGACGCCGGCGGGTGCGGCTTCTACAATCCGGCCTCTTTCGCGAAGGGCGGTTAGCTCAGCGGTAGAGCACTGCCTTCACACGGCAGGGGTCACTGGTTCGATCCCAGTACCGCCCACCAACGGTGGGAAAGCGTTGCGAAAGCCGGCAGAGGGAGAGATCCCCGCTGACCGGGCGGTTAGCTCAGCGGTAGAGCACTGCCTTCACACGGCAGGGGTCACTAGCTCAGCGGTAGAGCACTGCCTTCACACGGCAGGGGTCACTGGTTCGATCCCAGTACCGCCCACCAGACACCAACCCCGACGTCGTCTCGACGGCGGGGTTTTTTTGTTTTCAGACCACGCGACGCAGCGGCACCAGTCCCTGCGCGCCGAACGCCAGGGAAATCCGGATGACCGCTCACGTTCGCACCCGCTTTGCGCCCAGCCCGACGGGCTATCTCCATATTGGCGGCGCGCGCACTGCGCTGTTTTCATGGGCATATGCCCGCCACCACAAGGGTGACTTCGTCCTTCGCATCGAGGATACCGATGTGGCGCGATCGACCCCCGAAGCGGTGCAGGCGATCCTGGACGGCATGGCATGGCTCGGGCTGGACGCCGACGAGGGCCCCTTCTATCAGATGCAGCGCATGGATCGCTACAAAGAGGTGATTGGGCAGATGCTGGCGGCGGGCACGGCCTACCATTGCTACACCAGCCCGGAAGAACTCGACCAGCTTCGCGAAGCGCAGCGTGCACGGGGTGAGAAGCCGCGCTACGACGGCCGCTGGCGTCCTGCACCGGGTAAGGTGCTGCCGCCGGTGCCCGAGGGGGTGAAACCGGTGGTGCGTTTCTGCAACCCGGTCGATGGCGTGGTGGCGTGGGACGACCTGGTCAAGGGCCGCATCGAGATTGCGAATGCGGAACTCGACGATCTCATCATTGCACGTCCCGACGGCACCCCGACCTACAATTTCTGCGTAGTGGTGGACGACTGGGACATGGGCATTACCCAGGTGATTCGCGGCGACGATCATGTGAACAATACGCCACGGCAGATCAACATCCTGCAAGCCTTGGGGGCACAGGTGCCGCAATATGCCCACCTGTCGATGATCCTCGGCGATGACGGCACCAAGCTCTCCAAGCGGCACGGTGCGGTGAGCGTGATGCAGTACGACGACGAAGGCTATCTGCCGGAGGCGGTCATCAATTATCTGGCGCGCCTGAGCTGGAGCCATGGCGACGACGAGATCTTCACCCGGGAGCAGTTCGTCGAGTGGTTCGATCTCGATCACATCACGCCCTCGGCAGCACAGTTCAATACCGAGAAACTCAACTGGCTCAATGCGCACTATCTGAAACAGGCCGACAACAACCGTCTGGCCTCCGACGTGGCGAACCGCCTTGCCCGGCGGGGCGTCGACCCCGAGGCCGGCCCGGCACTCGAGGGCGTGGTGGCGCTATACAAGGATCGTGCTGCCAACCTGAACGAACTCGCCGATGCGGCAGAACTGTTCTGCGTCGACGTTCATCCGGCGCCGGAGCTGATCGGTCAGCATCTCACCGAGACCGCGCGGGCGGCGCTGGCGAGCCTGCGTACCCGCCTCGAGTCGGTGGCCTGGGAGAAAGCCGCGCTGAGCCAGGCCATCAAGGACACCATGGCCGAGCATGGACTGAAGATGCCGCAGGTCGCGATTCCGCTGCGGGTGGCCGTGTTGGGGATTGCGCAGACACCGGCGATCGATGCAGTGCTCGAAGTACTGGGGCGCGAGCGGGTGCTCGCGCGCCTGGGGCGGCACTGCTGAGTCGATTGCTTACGGTGTAAGTGCCGCCACACGGGGGCAGTACGCGTCAGGCGCCGACGACGGCTCGGTTGCGGCCGGTCCGCTTCGCGGTGTAGAGGGCTTCGTCTGCGCGCTGCAGGACTGCGTCGGCGCTTGTGTCGTTGGCCCGAAGCGCGGCGATCCCGATACTGACGGTGCAGGGGATCGACTTTTCGCCGACGATGGAAGGTGAGTTCTCGAGACTTTCCCTGAGCCGTTCGGCAAGCTCCCGGGCGCCCTCCTTGTCTTCGCCCGGCAGCAGGATGGCAAATTCCTCCCCGCCAATGCGGCCGACGACATCGGTCTTGCGCAGGGTTTCACGCACGATGGCGACGAAGTGCTTCAGGACTTCGTCGCCCGCGGCGTGGCCGTGCAAGTCATTGATCCGCTTGAAATGGTCGAGATCGGTCATCAACAGCGAGGCGACACCACCCCTGCGTTTGAGGCGGGCCAGCTCGGTCTCCATGACATCGAGGAAGTGACGGCGGTTGCTGGTGCCGGTCAGTGGATCGGTGGTGGCGAGGCGCAACAGTTGCTGGCGCTTCTCGGTCAGCTCCGTGATGTCACGGAACACCACCACCGCACCTTTACGACAGGCGTTTTCCTCAATGGGGGTCACCGTCATCGACACCGGGAACTCCGTGCCGTCAGCGCGGATGAATCTGTCCTCTGCGCGCCTGCGCCGGCCATCTTGCAGCGTCTCGAACACCGGACAGGACGAAGCGGGGTATGGGGACCCGTCTTCGTAATGATGGTGGAACAGCTCGTGCTGGTTTCTGCCCAGAATGTCCTGCTCGGAGAACTTCAGCATCTCGAGGGCCGAGGGATTGATGAAGGTCGCACGCCCGTCGGCATCGACGCCATAGATGCCTTCGCCCGCCGTGTTCAGCAACAAGCTGTTCTGGCGCGCAAGACGTTCGGTAGTGGCCGTTTGTTCGTCAAGCTGGCGCTGCCATTCGCGACGGGTAATCCGCAGCGCACCCAATACGATCAGCTGCACCACGGCGTAGGCCAGCAGTGCATTGCGGATCGTGAGCACACGCGCTTCCTGATGAGCGGCAAGGTCGGCACTGGCGTCGCGCCAGATCAGAATCGTTCCCGCTCGCGGCACACTCGGATCCTGCGTACCAAGATAGTCGCGGAAGGGGAAACGGATCAGCTGCAAGGTCTTGCCGTTCCAGGGCATGAGACGGGACTGGAGCGCCTCGGTTCCACGGTCGATCAGCGACCGGTTCAGCCATTCACCCGCCTCGGTGCCTGTGCTCGAGAGCACGATGCAGCAAGCCGAGGGGCTTGCGTCAAGGCTGCCGGGCTGGTACCGCGTCCACATGGCCTGGGTGACACGTTCGGTATCGAGCAGGACAGCGATACTCACGTTGAATGTTCGGCTCAGCCGTGCGATCAGGCCGTCAAGGCCGATCCCGACCTCCAGTGTGCCGACATGTTCGATCTCGCGCCCGGCCTCCATGCCGCGGGTGTGTATCGTGAGGCCCGCCGTTACCGGATGAAGCACCGCGGCGCCACCGCGGATCCCGGCAAATGCGCGCCCGATCTCAAAGCCGCCGCGCGGCACGCGGTCTGCCTGAATGCTGCGCAGCATGGGCCTGACATCCATGAGACTGTCGCCGTAGTCCTCTGGAGCATGCAGGCGAAGAAAGGACGTCAGGTCGGGGGTCAGCAGCAGCTGCAACTGGCGCAGATCGAATTGCGCCTGCATTTCCTGCCACAGCAGTGACAGTCGGTTCCCCAACGCCATGCGAAGTTCGCGGGCACGTGGACTGTTGCTGTCTTTGCTGGCGCGCTGGTCGCGGCCGGCTTCGCCAAGAATATGTCCGATCTCGGCGTCTGTCGCCATGCTGTAGGCCAGCGCTCTGGCCTCATGCTCGAGTTCGGCCGTCGACACCTCGTAGATGCTCTGCAGTCGCACGGCTTTCTCTTGAAGACGATCGGCAAGGTTGTCTTCGTTGCGTCGCAGCGAGAGCGTCGCTCCAGCTGCGAACATCGCAGCCAGGGTGGCACTGGCAATCAGCACGACCAAACTGTAGCGCACGGCATCAGCCCCTGATGTTTGATGTCATTCTAAGTCTTTGGTATTAGCAAAGTGATGATCTGGATCACGAACGGCGGTTGCCGGCCTTGCATTGGTCATTGAGCGCCGCCTGTGTCGGCGGTCGGATCAGACTTGACCGGCAGGTCGGGGGAGGTTCCGCGCGGATTCAAGCGCTCACTCGTCCATTCCCGTGATCCGTACCCGTCGCAACAGAAAGCGCGCCGGATCGACTGCCGTGGCTAGATCGCGCTCGATCGGCAACGGTTCGCCGTTAATTCGGGCAGCCAGCAATTCGCCCGCAAGCGATGCCCACACCAGCCCCCGTGCACCGAAGCCGGAAAGCGCATACAGGCCGGGTTGGCGGGGGATGTCTTCGAGTGGCGTCCCGGGCGCAACCGAGTCGACGGCTGGCACGGCACCGATCATCGGCAGACGGTCGGGCGATGCGGGACGAAAACCGACGCGGCCTGCCAAGTGCTCCGAATAGATGCCTTCGGTATAACCTGGCAGCATCGCCTCCAGTTTCTCGAGGTTCTCGCGGTGGTCGCGTTCGCGTAGCTGCGTGTCGTCGTCATCGACGTCGAAGGTCGCGCCGGCGCAGCGCAGGCCGTCGACTGCGGGACTGACGTAGCCCATGCGGCACATCACCACCCTGGGCGCGCTGCCGGTTTCTGCCGCCAGCAGGCTGACCTGACCGCGAGCGCTGACGACGGGCAGTGCTGCAGCGTGCGCGAATCTCGCCAGTCCGGTGCCTGCGGCCAGGATCAATACCGGGGCAGAGGCGATCGGCTTTGCGTCGGCGTCGGCTGCGAGCCAATTGCCGTCTTCGTATTCGAGCGCCGCCACGTGACGGCCGAAATGGGGGCGGATGTGCTCGGGATGCGCGGCCAGATTGGCCTCGCACAAAGACGGCGGCTGCACCCAGCCGCTGTCGGCGAACCACCATCCGCCAAGCGGCACCGGCCAGCCGCCGATCCGGGAGGCTTCGTCGGCATCGACGAAGCGCAACAGGCCGGATGGCAGGCTGAGGCGCTCGGCCACCGCCCGCATCTTGGCTTCCTGTGCGGCGTCCCGGGCCAGATGCAATACGCCGCAGGCCTCTGCGCGAACGCTCAGGCCGGCTTGCCGCAGGCGGCGGACGTGGCGCCAGCCATAGAGGGTGCCGGCACGCGTCAGCCTGCTCATGCGGTTGTCGTCGAGGCTGGGCAGGGGTCGCAATACGCCGGCATGGTTTCCCGATGCGCCCTGTCCGGGGCGGTCAGCCGCATCGACGACGTCCACGGTCCAGCCGCGGGCTGCGAGGCGCTCTGCGACAGCGCTGCCGGCAACACCGGCACCGATCACGATGGCCCGCCTGGCGGCCGGATCCTGCCGCGCCGCAGTCGTAGCGGATGGCATGTCCGGGCGGGGCCGGCTCGCGCTGTATCGACCACGCAGCATCTGGCGTTTGCCGGCGAAGCCCGGCACCCGTTCGACCTCGAAGCCGGCGCGTCGGAGTCCCTCCCGCACCTCGCCGGCAACCGACCAGGTGGCCAGGCTGGCGTCGGTGGCGGCCATGCGACCCAGCAGGTGAAAGACCTTGGGTGACCACAGTTCCGGATTGCACGAGGGCGAAAAGCCGTCGAGCATGAAGGCGTCGGCACGGCAGTCGAGCTGCGCGAGGCCGTCCCGAGCGTCACCGAAATGCAGGGTCAGGAAGACGCGATTCGAATCCAGGTGAAGGCGGTGCACGCCGGGTATGGGGCCAGGCCAGGCGGTGTGCAGTTCGGACGCGAGATGGGCGAACTCCGGCCATCGCGCGTGCAGCGCGACCAGGTCGTCGACCGTAAATGGGTGCAATTCGCAGGAGACGAAATGCAGGCTTGCCGAGCGTTCCGGGTCCGCCCGCCACGCGGCCCAGGTGGCGAGGAAATTCACCCCGAGCCCGAAACCCGTCTCGACGATGACGAAGCGCTCCCGCCCGCGCCAGCGTTCGGGCAGGCCGTTGCCGCCGAGGAATACGTGGTTCGCCTGGCCGATCGCGCCGGCTGCGGAATGGTACACGTCGTCGAATGCGTCAGAGTAGGGGGTGCCGTCGTCGGCAAGGGTGTAGGTGGCGGGCAGGATTGGCATGAGGTGCTATTGCTGAGTCTTGAAAATGGAGGACTGGAGCGACCCGACCGTAATCTTATCCTCTTGGGCGCTGGCAGACCCGTCGAACCCGAGCGCGAGGCGCCAACTTTGATCCTGACTCCTTCTTATGGAATACTGAACGCAGGCTGACCGACGACGTTCATGGATACGCCAAAAGTAATATGCATGCGTCGATTTTCCCGCGTGCGCTGCGGCGTCGATAATGGAGTGGAACGATTTGATCAGGCGTACCGACAAGGCTTCGGGGCGGTGGCAGCTGGCGGTCGCGAATGCACCGACACGTTGCGTGGTCGCCACCTGTGTGCTGCTCGGCGTGCTGGCGGCGGTCATCGTCACCAGCGCACTTGGACAGGGCGTGACGAATGCCTCGATGGCGCTGGTCATCGGGGCGATGACTATGGCACTTGGCATCGCACTGGTGGCGCTGCTGGCCATGCGTCGATCCCTCAGCGCGCAGGGGCTGCTGATGGCCGGCGCACACGACGGCATTTTCGAATGGAACCCGCTGACCAAGGAGCTGAAGGTCGGATTGCGCTTGCTTGCCATACTCGGCTACGCGGACAACTTTCTGCAGGATACGCATGCCTGGCTGAAGATCGTCCATCCCGACGATCGTGAGCGCTACAACCGGACGGTCGCTGCACATCTGAAGGGGCTGACGGACCATTTCTATTGCGAGTACAGGGTCAGGGCGCATAACGGCGAGTATCGCTGGTTGGCGGCGCGGGGCATCGCCTTGCGCAACCGCCAGGGCAAGGCTTCGCAGATGGCCGGCTCGGTGACCGACATCACCGAGCGGATCGAGCGCGAACAGCAGATCCGGGACCTCGCGCTCAATGATCAGCTGACGGGACTGCCCAATCGGCGCAGCCTGATGGAGCGGCTGCCGACGGCCATTGAGGCGGCAAGACGGAGCGGCGACCAGCTCGCCGTACTGTTCATCGACCTCGACCGCTTCAAGAACGTCAACGATGCGCGCGGTCACCTGTTTGGCGACGCGCTGCTGGTCGCGATCACGCGGCGATTGCCGGCGGCACTGCGCGCATACGATCTGCTGATGCGCCAGGGGGGAGATGAATTGGTTGTGGTGCTGACCAGCTTGGGCGGTCCGGCCGAGGCGGCTGTGGTGGCCGAGCGCCTGCTCGAACTGGTGGCGGACCCCGTCGTCATCGATGATTCCGACATCCGCATCACCGGTAGCATCGGGGTGGCGATGTTCCCCGCCGACGGCGAGGATGCCGATGCGCTGCTGCGTTGTGCCGATATGGCCATGTATGCGGCCAAGTCCAGCGGCGGCAATGAAGTGCGGTTCTTCGAAGGAGAGATGCAGGCGCGCGTGAGTGCGCGGGCCAGCATGGAAAGCCGGCTGCGGATTGCGATCGAGAATGGCGACCTCGTGTTGCACTATCAGCCGCAGTGCCGCTTTGCCGACGGCAGGCTGGTTGGCGCCGAGGCGCTGGTGCGCTGGCAGGATGGCGCGCACATGATCCGGCCCGACCAGTTCATCGGTCTGGCCGAGGAGACCGGTCTGATCGTGCCGCTCGGTCGATGGGTCATCGACAGTGCTGTCGAACAGTTGGCCCGGTGGCAATCGGATTGCGTCGATACGCTGCGTGTGTCGATCAATCTGTCGCCTCGCCAATTTTTGCGTCATTCGGTCGAGATGGATGTCCTTGCCGCGATCGCACGGCACGGTGTGCTGGCATCGAGGGTCGAACTCGAGGTTACCGAGTCGGTGCTGTTCAACCCTGAGGGTGCCGCGCTGCGAATGCTCAACAACCTGCGCGAGGCGGGCTGCCGGGTGGCACTCGATGATTTCGGCACCGGCTATTCTTCGCTGTCCTACCTCCAGTCACTCGACCTCGACTGTCTCAAGATCGACAAGTCCTTCGTCGCCAACCTTGCCGGGCCGACAGGTTCGCATGGCGCACGCGGCAGCACGGCCATTGTCAGCGCGATGATCGTGCTGGGACGGCGCCTGGGATACGAGGTCGTGGCCGAGGGGGTCGAAACCGTGGAACAGTTCAACTGGCTGAAAGCGACCGGATGTGAGCTTTGTCAGGGCTACTTTTTCAGCCGCCCCTTGCCGGCCGACGAGTTCGAAAGCGGCTTCCTGACACCGCGGGCGGGTTCGAAGATGGTCCATGCGGCAGGAAGGGCGTTTTGACAGGTTCGGATGGGGCGCTAGTGCAGCGCTGCGTTTCACCCGATGCGAATGCCGGCGCTTGCCGCGCAAGCAAGTACGTCATGTCGGATTGCACACAATCGCGCCTCGCCCGGGGCCGCGTGTCGTGCTTCATTCTCGTGCTGGCGCGACGAACCGCCGTGGGCAGGACGCGGGCGCATTGCGGCGCTTGGCGGAATCTCGGGACGGGGCAGAGGGATGCGGTCGGTGCGTAAGCGGCGGTCGGGCGACGGGCACCGCTCTTGCTTTGCTTGCATTCTCGACTGAAGGCAAGCGCCATGGACTCACACCTCGACTGGTCCGCCTACGAAGGCAGTGACGACAATTTCGGCTTCGGCTTCGGTTTCGGCGAGTCGTCCAGCCCGCCGCCGACGGCCGGTGATGGCTTTGCCAAGGCGGTCGGGGTCTGCGCCGGCAAACGGCATTGCCTTTCCCTCGATCCCGGCGTCATGTGTCCGAGTTTCCGGGTCACTCAGGATGAGCGGCACTCCACCCGTCACCGTGCGGAGACCCTGGCTGCCGCGCTCGACGGCCGTCTGGGTGAGCGCCCCTTTGCCGGAGACGAACTCGCCGCGGCGCTGGACCTGTGCGTCGGCTGCAAGGGGTGCAAGCGCGAGTGTCCGAACGGCGTGGACATGGCCTTGCTCAAGGCGGAGGCGCGCGCTCGGCGCTGGACCGGCACGACAGTGCCCCCTTTACGCGAACGCCTGTTTGCCCGCCTTCCCAGGCTTGTACCGGCACTGTCGAAGTGGCGTGGTCTCTTGCGCTTGCGCGATCGCCTGCCGGGTATCGCATGGCTTGGCGAAGCCGTGCTGGGCCTGTCTGCCAGGCGCACCATCCCTTTGCCGGCGAAGCAGAGCTTTCTCTCCGCGGTGTCGGCCGATCGCTTTGGCGAGGGTAGCGCCGGAGAAGTCGTGTTGCTGGTCGATACCTTCAGCAACCACTTTCACCCCGAGATCGCGCGCGCGGCGCTGGATGTTCTCGTCGCGGGTGGCTACCGCGTGCATCTCGCCCGCAGTTCGGTGCCCGGACGTCCCCTTTGCTGTGGCCGCAGCTACCTGTCGGGTGGCCTGGTCGAGGACGCTCGCGAAGAAGCCCGGCGCACGCTCGAGGCTCTGTTGCCGTATGCCGCGCGCGGGCTGCCCGTGATCGGGCTGGAACCCTCCTGTCTGCTCATGTTGCGCGATGAATATCATGCGCTGGGCCTGGGCGGGGCCGTCGCCCAAGTGGCAAGCGTGGCGATGCTACTGGAGGAGTTTCTCGCGCGCGAAATTGACGGAGGCCGTCTGAACCTGCCGCTCAAGGCGATGGACGCCAGCGAGGTGCTTGTCCATGGACACTGTCACCAGAAAGCGTTTGGCCTCATGCCCGCGATGCGGAAAGTGCTGGATCGGGTGCCGGGGCTCAAGGCGGACTTCATCGAGTCCAGTTGCTGCGGCATGGGTGGCAGTTTCGGCTACGAGGCCGAACATCATGATATTTCGATGGCCATGGCCGAGCTCGACCTGTTGCCCGCGGTGCGCGGCGCGCCAGCCGGGGTCGTCATCGTGGCCAATGGTACGAGCTGCCGGCAGCAGATCATGGATGGCGCGCAGCGACCGGCTTTGCACATGGCCCAGATCCTGCACCGTGCATTGTCCATACGGGCAGAGCCGGCTGACGCTAACGGGGTGGAAAGCGCCATCGAGCGGTAAAGCGGCGGGCCTTCCGGCACGATGGCGGCTGTACGGCGCAGTCGGTTCGCTCACCAGAATGCGATCACCAGCACCAGGGTCAGCGCGGTCAGCATCGCTGCCCCGCGGCGAACGGCAAGGGGGGCGGGCTCGACCTGTGATGCGTCCACCGCCAGGCGTTGCTCGTCTGTCACGGTTCCGCCCAGCAGTGCCTGCCACAGCGCGCACGCCAGCAGCGTCATGACCAGCAACAGGAAGGCCACGACCGTGAAGTGCACCTTGACCCAGCCGAGCTGGGTGGCGACGAACCACGCTGCGCTGAC
The DNA here is from genome assembly GCF_018122735.1 of Azoarcus sp. L1K30. Classification (GTDB taxonomy): domain Bacteria; phylum Pseudomonadota; class Gammaproteobacteria; order Burkholderiales; family Rhodocyclaceae; genus Parazoarcus. The sequence goes on from NZ_JAGRRD010000001.1 coordinate 652,642, forward strand.
GCCGTGTCCAGTGATCAGGCCGGCAAACGCGGCATTGGCGGACAGTCGTCCGGAGAGCATGCCCGCGGCAAAGACCGCCACCAGCGGAGGCGTTACGTAGGCGAACGCTTGCTGCAGATAGGCGAACAGACCGGGAAAGCGGTCGATGGCCGGCGCCCACAGCGCGGCGATGAACATCATGCCCAGCGTCGTGTAGCGGCCGAGCCGTGCCAGCGCCCGGGCGTCCAGTTTCGGGCGGCGTGGCTGCACGAAATCGCAGATCACCAGGGTCGATGCGGAGTTGAGGGCCGAGTCCACGCTCGACATGATCGCAGCGAGCAAGCCGGTCAGCATCAAACCGGCCAGCCCAGGGGGCGCGAAGTGTCCGATCAGGCGGGGGAATACTGTGTCCGGACGTTCGAGGTCGGAGAACAGTGCGACGGCCATCGCGCCGGGCAGGACCATGAGAAACAGTGGCAACAGCTTGAGTGCAGCGGCAATGAGTGCGCCACGCCCGGCAGTGCCGATATCGCGTGCCCCCAGCAGTCGCTGGCAGACATACTGGTTCATGGTCCAGTAGTAGAAGCCCAGGATCGGCAGCCCCAGCAAGGTACCGAGCCAGGGCAGGGCTTCGTCGTCGAGTGGGCGGATGAGCGAGAGCTTCTCCGCCGGCACGCGCGCCAGGACCTGTGCCCAGGAGTAGTCGAATTCGGCAAAGACGAGTACGAACAGGATCGCCGAACCCACCAACAAGACCAGCGATTGGAGAACATCGGTGTAAGCCACCGCCCGCAAGCCGCCCGCAGCGGTGTAGATGCCGGCGAACACGGCCAGCGCTGCGCACGTGGGGCCCAGTGACAGCCCTGGTACGAACAGCATCAGGACCAGGGCGCCCGCGTAAAGACTGCCGGCCGTGTCGAGGAAGACGCTCAGAATCAGGCTGGTGCCGGAGAGGTAGCGGCGCAGGCGCGCGTCGAAGCGCTGTTCGAGCAGTTCCGGCACCGTGGTGATGCGCCGACCGATGAGCACGGGGGCCACGAACACGGCAGTGAATACGAGTACCAGCGCAGCCATCCATTCATAGTTTGCCACCGAAATGCCGGTCGACCACGCGGCGCCGGGCAAACCGATCAGCGTCGTGGACGAGATGTTCGATGCGAACAGCGACAGGCCGATGACGCCGGCGCCCAGCGTGCGTCCGGCGAGAAACAGTTCGTCCGCGTCAGGATGTCTGCGCGTGACGCGGATACAGACCGCGACGACTACCACGAGGTAGACCGCCACGATGACGTAGTCGATGGTATGAAGGGCATTCATCCGCGAATTCCGTTGTCGTGGTGGAAGCGGCGCCTTTATGCAGGAAGCGAAACCGCCCTTATTGACCCGGCGACGAAACAGATGAAGTCATTGTCGGCACCGGGTTCCTCCCCCTTCAAGGGGGAGGCTAGGAGGGGGATGGGTCAATGCTGCGTCGGGGGAACCCATCCCCACCCCCCCCTTGAAGGGGAGGGAGCGACCGTGCTGAACTCCAGCATTCGTCATCCAATTGATTGCCGGGTTAATAACCCGGCGCCTTTTTCAGGAAAACATGAACGCGGGCCATTGTGCAAGGGTGGAGGTGGGAGCGGGCCGACGAAGCCGGACAACGAATCGCATCTTGTCATTGCTTCGAGCAGCGCAGGGCATCGACAATAATGCGCTACGGCTTGCCAAGGCCATCCTGAACCCGGAAATTTCATGCAACTTCCCGCGCGCAAGCATGCCGATCGTCTGGCCGCGCTGCTGATCCTGACGATGGCCATCGTCGCCATGCTCTCCGGTGCCCGCATCGGCGTGCCCGTGTGGCTCGGCGGACTGGCCGCGTGGGCAGCAGTGGCGTTGATGTGGCCGGGACTCGACCGTCGCCAGCGGCGACTGTCCTGGGGCTTGATCGGTATCGGCCTTGCCGCACTGCTGTGGGCGGGCTGGCAGACCGGCCAGTGGTACTGGATGGGCATATTGACGAAGAACGTCACCCTGCTCGGCATGCTCGCGGCGGTGAGTTTTCTCCAACTGCTTGGACTCGGGGGCGACGATGAAGCGCCGCCGCGCGGCCGCGGTGCGTTGTGGCGCACGATTGTAGGCGTACACGCGTTTGGCGCGATCATCAATCTGTCCGCGGTGTTCATCATGGCGGACAGGGTGGCGGCGGGCCGCACGCCGTCCATCGCGCAGCTCGGCGCGCTGACGCGAGGTTTTCTTGGCGCCGCCTTGTGGTCGCCGTTCTTCGCCGCCACCGCCGTCGCGCTCACCAATGCGCCCGGCGCCACCCTGGGCGAACTGGCGGTCGCGGGTATTCCCCTGGCCCTGGTGTTGATCGTCCTGGCGGCACGCGACCTGCTGCGCGAGCACGATAATGGGCGCGATTTCGTCGGCTATCCGATGCATCTGGCCAGCCTGGGGGTGCCGCTCGCGCTCGCGCTGATCGTCATCGCAGGCCACTTTCTGCTGTCTTCGTGGTCGACGCTGGCCATCATTACGATCGCTGCGCCCTTGATGGTGAGCGGCATCGTGATCCGGCGCAACGGCTTCGGTGCAGGGAGTGCGCAGTTGGCGCGTCATGCAGTACGGCGCCTGCCAGCCATGCGCGGCGAGATGTCACTGTTTCTGGCCGCGGCCGTATTCGCGACCGGCCTGGAGGCGCTCATCGCGAGCAGCGGCGGCTGGCTGCCCTGGGCGCACGTGGGCGCGTTGCAGGCGGCACTTGTACTCGCCGGCATGATTTTCTTCTGCATTCTGGGTTTCCACGCGGTGATCTCCATCACCACCGTGGCCGCATGGCTGGCTCCGCTCAATCCCGACCCGGTGCTGATGGCTGCGGTTTATGTCCAGTGCTGGGCCATCGGCCTGGCGGCCAGTCCGATGTCGGGTATCCATCTTGCCCTGCAGGGGCGTTACGGCGTGTCGGGGGCGCTCATGGCGCGGGCCAATGCACGCTACTGCCTGCAGGCCTACGGGGCCGCCGTGGTCGCGCTGTTTGCGATTTCATGGTGGCGCGGGGTCTGACCTGTGTGGGGGCGATAGATGCGGGGTGCCTGGAAGTTTGAGTCAAATGGATATTCCATCATAATTCGTAAAGCGGCACTCGATCCGCAACCCAAGGAGACAGCACATAATGAATATTCGGCTTCAATCCATTGGCATGGCTATTTTTGCCCTTGTCATCGTCGGTGCCGTACCAGGTGCAGCAGCTGGCGAAATCGTGATAGGTCAGGTGGCACCTTTCAGCGGCACCCTGGCGCCGACGGGAAATGACGTCAGGCTCGGTATCCAGGCTTATTTTTCAAGGATCAATGCCGAAGGCGGTATCCGCGGCAATACCCTGCGACTTGTCAGCCGCGACGATGGATACCGGGTCGAGGACACACTCAAGCAGACCACCGCGCTGATCGAGCACGATGCGCCGGTTGCGCTGGTCGGCTTCGTCGGGACCGGCAACGTCGACGCTTTGCGCAAGGCCGGCACCCTCGATCGCGCCGGCATACCGCTGGTGGGTGTGCGCTCGGGCGCCTCCGTGCTGCGCAAGCCCGTTCCCGAGCGGATTTTCCATACGCGGGCGAGCTATGCCGCGGAGGTCGATACCATCGTGCGCCAGATGAGCGTCATGGGGCTCAAGCGCATTGCGGTCTTCCACCAGAACGATCCGTTCGGTGAGGATGGCGTCAGTGCGGCGCAAGCGGCACTCTCCGCGGCGCGAATTGAACTTGTCGCCACCGGCGCCTACGAGAAGGGGGGTACCGAGGTGGCAGCGGCCGTTGAGAAGATTACCGCCGCGAAGCCTGACGGCGTGATCCTGGTGGCCAATACGGCGGCCAGTGCGGCATTCGTGAAGGCCATGCGCGAGCGTGGCAGTGCCGCGATGGTGATTGCACTGTCGGTGACGGCCGGACCGCAGGTCGCCGAGGCGATTGGCAACACGCTGGCCCATGGGCTGGGCATTGTGCAGGTGGTGCCCAAGCCGCAATCGATCGCCTACGCCATCACGCGCCAGCTCGACGAGGACCTCAAGCGGATTGGCAGCAAGACGTCCGCAAACCACACCGTGCTCGAGGGCTACATCATGGCCAAGGTGCTGGTGGAAGGTATCCGGCGGGCGGGGGAACCCACCCCCGCGCGCATTGTCGCCGCCCTCAATGGGCTGGGTTCGTATGATGCCGGTGGGGTGACGATCCGTTATGCACAGAACGACCACACCGGATCGGACTACACGGATATCTCGATCATCGATCGCAATGGCCAGATGATTCGCTGACATGCGTGCCGGTCGCGCGTCTGCGGGCAATAATTTCTTCCCGTCTGGTACGCGATCCGGCGAGGCGTTGCCGTGCCATTTCCAGCGTGCCGGGCGAGGCCTCTTCAGGCGCACCTGCGCTGAAGGGCGGTTCGGGCGCATACTCAAGCGCGAGTTGCACGATTTCGGCTTCAGGCTGTCCGGCCAGTTCCGCGATGACGGCCAGTCCGAAGTCGATGCCGGAGGTCACGCCGCCGGCCGTGATCAGATTGCCGTCACGTACGATGCGCCCGCGGGTCGGAATGGCGCCAAAGTGATCGAGGAAGTCGAGCGCGTTCCAGTGCGTCGTGGCACGCTTGCCCTGGAGCAGGCCGGCGGCCCCCAGCACCAGGGAACCCGTGCACACCGAAGTGACGTAGCGGGCCTGTGAGGCCTGAGCGCGGATGAAGCGGAGCGTTTCCTCGTCTTCCAGCAGTGCATTGACGCCGCTACCACCCGGGACGCAAAGCACGTCCAGAGGTGGGCAGTCGTCAAAGCCGAGGGTGGGTTTCAACCATAGCCCGGTGGCGCTGCGAACCGGGCCGAGGTCCTTCCACAGCAGATCGACGGTTGCGCCTTGTGTCGTGGCGAAGACCTCGTAGGGGCCGGTCAGGTCGAGTTGCTGAACATCGGGGAAGGCGAGAATGCCGAAGCGAATGGCCATGGTGGTATCTCCGTGATTGACGAGGACAAGCGTATCCCGTCAAGCTGTGGCGAATTGGCCAATTACCCCTCGAATCATGCCAGATTGCCCGATACGCCGGATCGAGATCCTCGCCTTTCCCGACGCACAGGTGCTCGATGTGACCGGGCCCATGCAGGTCTTCTCCACCGCCAACGACCTCGCACCGGCGAGACAACGACCCTACGCGCTGGCGATCGTGGCCGAGACCGAAGAGATCGCCACCACCTCCGGGCTGGTGCTCAAAGCGAGCCGCTTGCCGGCCCATGATCTGCCTGTCCATACCCTGATCGTTTCCGGCGGACGGGGCGTCAATGGCGCCAGTGAACGCAGAGCGCTGGTGGAATGGGTGCGTCTGCGTGCGGCGAGTGCAGAACGCACCGCCTCGGTGTGCAGTGGCGCCTTTCTGCTGGCCACCGCGGGGCTGCTCGATGGGCGCCGTGCGGTGACTCACTGGCAGCGCTGTGCGGAATTCTCGCAGCGCTTTCCCGATGTCAGGCTCGACCCCGATCCGATCTTCATCCGCGACGGCGCGATCTGGACCTCCGCCGGCGTGACTGCGGGCATCGATCTGGCGCTCGCCATGGTCGAGGCCGACCTCGGGCGCGAAACCGCACTGGCCGTGGCCCGCCAACTGGTGGTGTTCCTCAGGCGTCCCGGCGGTCAGGCGCAGTTCAGTGTGGCGCTGACACTGCACGACGGCGACGGCCGCTTTGACCGCCTTCACGCCTGGATCCTGGAGAACCTGGGCGCGGACCTGTCGCTGCCCGTTCTCGCCGAGCAGTGCAATATGAGCGCCCGCAGCTTTTCGCGCCACTATCGCAAACTCACCGGACGTACGCCCGCCACTGCGATCGAGGCCATGCGGGTCGAATCCGCGCGTCGCCTGCTCGAGGGCGGTGCGTCGGTCGCGCAAGCCGCCCGGCGATGCGGCTTCGGCTCCGAAGAAACCATGCGGCGTGCGTTTCTGCGTGGTGTCGGCGCAAGTCCGCAGGCCTACCGCGAGCGGTTTTCGGGTTAGCGTGGTGCGCCCGCGCACCGGCTGTCCGTCAGCCGGCGTTCGCGGGTGTGCTCAGCAGGTCTTGCCGGCGCGGCCCGGGTGACCGGAGACGCGTCGCGAGGGGTGAGCGGGCGTCACTGACTTGCCGCCCAGCAGGGCGCGCATGGCCTGTGCCGGCATTGCCAGCACGATTGCGAACATGCGGGCGACGAAGGTGTCGATCGCAGCGCGGCGCAGCGAGGCTGCCTGTGTGCGCGTACCTTCGAAATCGAAGTCGCGCAGGTCGACTCCCTGTGGAGGGAGATTGGTCGTGGCTTGGCTCGTGGTTTGTGGCGTGTTGCGGGTCGGGGTCATGGCGAGCTCCTCATCGGCGGGTGCTTGAACTCTATTTCGTTGATGTGGTGCCCGAAACGAGACGAATTGCAGATCGGCTTTGCAAATTCTGCAAGGCTCGATGGCTTGGCGCATAATGCGCACATGCAACTGAATCTGACCGATGCCGCGCTCTTCATCCGCGTTGCCGAACTCGGCACGCTGTCGGCGGCCGCGCGCGAACGCAACGAGCCCGTCAGTCAGGTGTCGCGCGCTATTGCCCGCATGGAGTCTGCGCTCGGGGTATTGCTGCTGCATCGGACCACGCACGGACTGTCGCTGACCGATGAAGGCGACACGTTTTTTGCGCACGCCCGGCGCATGCTCGACATTGCCGCGGAGATGGAAAGCGAGCTCGGCGGAAAGCGCGCCGGACCGAGCGGTCTGGTGCGGGTCAGTGTCAGCCCCATCCTTGCCCAGATGGTCATTGCCCCCAGTCTGACTGGCCTGTACGAACGTCATCCCGGGCTGCAACTCGACATCCTGGCAGACGACCGCGCGACCGACCTCGCGCGCGATGGCATTGACATCGCCGTGCGCGCGGGCGTGGACAATGCCGAGAGTTTGGTCGTCAGGCAGATTGGCGAGCATGATCGCAATCTCTATGCCTCGCCGGCCTATCTCGACAGGTTTGGCATCCCGCAGACGCCCGGCGATCTCGCGCGGCACCGCCTGATCGCCAACTGCGCAAGCCAGTCGATGAACCGCTGGCCTTTCCGCAAGGGATCGCTCGATGCGGCTGACTGGGCGTCGACGACGGCGGCGAGGGTTCAGTCCGATCGCAGCGACAAACGCGTTGCGCGCAACAGTGCGGCGGACATCCTGCTGGTCAAGGGGCATACCCGCGCCGACAGCACCTCCATCGTGCTGTCACTTGCGCTGGAGGGCGTCGGTATCGCGCGGCTCAACGAGCTGCTGGTGTCGCCGCTGGTGAGGCGTGGTCTGCTCAGGCAGGTGCTGGCCGGTTTCACCGGGCGCGAGCGCCTGCCGGTCTATGCGGCGATGCTGCAGGAGCGCCACCGGCTTCCCAAGGTGCGTGCCTGCCTCGACTACTGGCAGGAGACCTTCGCCGCAATGCGCACGCATCGCGGCGACGATGTAGACCAGGAGCAGACCGCCAGGGGCTGATCGACCGGGGCCTGCAGCGGTGTCAGTCGGCGGCCGCGGCCAGCTGCTTCGCTCTCAGTCGTGCGTTCTGCGACGACAGCATGATGTGATTGGCTGTCAGTACGGCAATGGACACCACCACCACGATGATCGTTGCCAGTGCATTGATCTCCGGCTTCAGGCCGTGATGGAGGCGGGCGAAGATCAGCACCGGCAGGGTGGTGCTGCCCGGATCGGAGAGCATCGCCGCGAGCACGAAGTCATCCATCGACAGGGTGAAGGTCAGTAGCCATGCCGACACCAGTGCGGGGGCGATGACCGGCACGGTGATGATGAAGAACACCTTGAAAGGCGGGCAACCGAGATCGAGCGCGGCCTCTTCGAGCGACCGGTCGACTTCGCGCAGGCGCGACTGCACCAGTACCGCCGCATAGGCGGCACACAGCGTGGTATGTGCCGCCCAGATCGCCAGCGCACCCCGTCCGCCGAGAAAGGACAGCGCCGGATGGGTAAACAGCAGCACCAGCGACAGGCCGGTCACGACCTCGGGCATCACCATCGGTGCGGTACTCATGCCGGCAAAGAAACTGCTGCCGAAATAGGGCCGGAAGCGGGTCAGCACGAAGGCGGCGGCAGTCCCGACCACTACCGCAGAGGTCGCTGCCAGCGCCCCGATGCGCAGCGACAGCCACACCGCCGACTGGATCTCGCCATCGTCGAGCAGGGCCTGGTACCAGCGCAGGGAAAAACCATCGAACTGGGTGGTGATTTCGCCCGATGTGAAGGAAAACACCACCAGGCACAGGATCGGAATGTAGAGAAAGGCGAATACCAGCACCAGCCAGCTGCGCGCCCCCAATGAACGCGTGCCGCGGCTCATGGCTGCTCTCCGGCTTCGCTGCGGCTGGAACGGTTGAAGACGATGATCGGTGCGATCAGCAGCAGCACCATCACCACCGCCACGGTCGCGGCCATCGGCCAGTCCTGGTTGGGGCCGAAGTCATCCCAGATGTTGCGGCCGATCATCTGCACGTCACCGCCGCCAAGCAAGTCGGGAATCACGAATTCACCGACCGCCGGAATGAACACCATCATTGCCCCGGCGATGATGCCGTTGCGTGACAGCGGCAGCGTGACCGACAGGAAAGTGGTGAGCGGGCGCGCGCCGAGATCGCTGGCGGCTTCGAGCAGACGCTGGTCCAGCTTCACGAGGTTGGCGTACAGCGGCAGCACCATGAAGGGGAGATAGCTGTAGATCATGCCGGTCAGCACCGCGCCGGTGTTGTAGAGCAGGGGCAGGGGGGTGTCGATGATGCCCAGCCCGATCAGCAACTGATTGATGAGGCCCACTTCGCTGCTGTCGAGCAGCCCCATCCACGCATAGACGCGGAGCAGGAAGGATGTCCAGAACGGCAGCATCACCATCATCAGCAGCACATTGCGTATCGATTCGCGCGCACGCGCGATGTGGTAGGCGAAGGGGTAGCCGATCAGCAGGCAGCACACCGTCGTCAGCGTGGCGAGCAGCAGTGAATTGCCATATGCGCGCAGGTACAGCGGCTCGGCGCCGTCCTCGCCCAGCGCGGCGATCTCGTCCCCGAGGCGCTGGAAACTCGACAGGTCGGGCACGAGCTCCACACCGCTTCCATCCTCGGCCTGATGCAGCGGTGCGATGTAGGGCGGAATGGCAAGATCCGGCGTAGACAGGCTGACATTGACGATCAGCACGAAAGGCAGCAGGAAGAACAGCAGCAGCCAGGTCCACGGCAGCATGCCGACCCAGAAGCGGCCGCGAAGCAGGAAGGGGCGACGCCTGCTCATCGGCTCAGCACCACCCCGGCCGGGGCCTTCCACGACACCCATACCGCATCGCCCCAGGTCGGCGGTGCGGCGTCTCCCCAGCGCGCCGATGGCACGCTGGCGGTGACCGTGCGGCCACCGGAAAGGCGGACGTGATAGACCGAATAGCTGCCGAGGTAGGCAATATCGACAACCTCTCCAGCCGCGCTATTAAGCCCGCCCTCGAGTGCGCCCGGCGCCTCGCGGCTGAGCAGGACGCGCTCGGGGCGTACCGACACCGACACTTCACTGCCATCGGCATGGTCGGCCAGCGGCGAAACGGCGATCGGCGCAGGGAAGTCCGCGCAGGCGACGCCCTGCGGGCCGAGGCGACCGTGGAACATGTTGGTCTCGCCGATGAACTCCGCGGTGAAGCGACAATTCGGGTGCTCGTAGATTTCGCCCGGCGTACCCACCTGCAGCAGCACGCCGTCCGACATCACGCCGATACGGTCGGCCATCGTCATGGCCTCTTCCTGATCGTGGGTGACCATGATGCAGGTGACGCCGACGCGTTCGATCAGATGCACCAGTTCGAGCTGTGTCTCCTGGCGGATCTTCTTGTCGAGCGCCGCCAGCGGCTCGTCGAGCAGCAGCAGTTTGGGCTCCTTGGCCAGGCTGCGCGCCAGCGCGACGCGCTGCTGCTGGCCGCCGGAGAGTTCATGCGGCTTGCGCCGTGCGTAGCGCTGCATCTGCACCAGGTCGAGCATCTTGCCCACGCGTGCGGCAATGGCGTCGCGGGCCAGCTTCGGGCGCTCCTGGCGCAGACCGAAGGCGACATTGTCCTCTACCGTCAGGTGCGGGAAGAGGGCGTAGGACTGGAACATCATGTTCGTCGGCCGGTGGTGTGGCTGCACCGTGGCAAGGTCTTCGCCATCGAGCACGATGCGCCCGGCACTGGGGGTTTCGAGCCCGGCGAGCATGCGCAGCAAGGTGGACTTGCCGCAGCCCGAACTGCCCAGCAGGGCAAAGATCTCCTTGCGTGCGATCGTGAGCGATACATCGCGCACGACGCGGTTGTCGCCAAATCGCTTGCTCACGCCCTCGATGCGCAGATAGGCCGCGCCGCTATCCTGTTGCTGTGCCACCATCGGTTTCCTGCTGACGTTTATCTTGCGGTCTTGAAGCGGCTCAGCGCGCGCGTGAGTTCGCGTTGTACGTTCTGCGTCAGGACCGGCTTCGGATGCAGCAGCGCCTTGAGGTCGGCCGGTACGTTGAGCATGGGGTTGTCGGTCAGCGCCTTGTCCATCATCGGCAGCGCGGCGGTGTTGGCGCTGATGTAGAAGGTCTCGTTGGAGATCGTGGAGATCACCTTCGGGTCCATCATGGCGTTGATCCAGGTGTGGGCGTTGCCGACATGCTTGGCGTCGCGCGGAATCGCCATCACATCGACCGACATCATCGCCCCCGTCCTGGGGATGATGTACTGCACTTTCACCCCGGTATTGGATTCCTTGGCGCGATCGCCCGCGATCATCGCGTCGCCCGAGAACATCATCGCCACGCACACGCTTCCCTTGGCCATGAGATCGATCGGCGAGGAATTGAAGGTGCGGACGTTCTTGCGCACCGGGCGGATCTGCTCCACGGCCGCGGCGATATCGGCAGCGGCCATCTTCACAGTATCCTTGCCGGCATAGAGCATCGCGGCCGGGATGAGGTCGCTGGATTCGTCCATCATCGAGATGCCGCAATCCTTGAGCTTGTCCGTGACCTTGGGGTCGAACAGCAGGTCCCAGGCGTTGTCCGGCAGTTTTCCGCCCAGCGCCTTGGTGACCTTGTCCACGTTGATCGCGACCCCGGTGGTGAACCACATGTAGGGCACAAGATACTGGTTACCGGGGTCAGCGGCTTCCAGTGCCTTGAGAATCACTGGATCGATGTTCTTCAGATTGGGTAGTTTGCTCTTGTCGAGGGGCTGAAAAATGTTTGCCTGGATCTGCTTGCCGGCGTACTCGACGCTCGGATAGACCACGTCATACCCACTTCCGCCGGTCAGCAGCTTGGCCTGCAGCGTGGCATTGCTGTCGTACAAGTCGTAATTGACCTTAATGCCGCTGGCCTTCTCGAACGCGGGAATGGTGTCTGCGGCGATGTAGTCGTTCCAGTTGTAAACATTGAGTGTCTTGTCCTCGGCCGCCATGGCGGCGGTGGCGAACAGCGCAAACGCGCTTGCCAGCAACTTCGTACGAATCTGCATGCCCATCTCCCCAAGAAAAGCCAGTCTGTCACACTGCAATCGGCACGCCCGGCGACGGTTATCCGGGCAAACACGATATTGTGCCTTGCACAACACCCTGTCGGTCAAGCCCGGCTGGTGCGGAGGTAAACGCGAAAATTCGACATGCATGAAAAGGGAGGCGTTTCCCCTCCGCGTGTCTGGCTGTGCCGGAACCGCAGCGTGGCAAGAACATGGGACATCGTGCAGATTCGGACCGGATGCGAAATCGTCTCTGCGTGGTCGGCGGTCATCGCACGCGGAACGCGGCGTGGCAGGCCACACACTGGTTCGTGATCGCGGACAGACTGCCGATCGCGCGCTGCACGTTGCCATCGGCACCTGCCTCCTGCGCGACTAGCGCAAACTGGCTTGCCGAACTGTGCATCCGCGAGCCGATGTCCTGCATTTCCTTCGGCATGAAGGGCGCCATATGCGCAGCGCCATGCGCACCGAGAGAGGACAGGCCGATGCGTTGCTCCGCAATGTCGGCCGCACGCTGAAAGTCGCCCGTGCCGAGTGCGGTCTGAATCTCGGAAATGGCCTTGAGGTGATCACGCATGTTCGACAGCATGTGCTCCCGCATCGCGTCCGGAAGGACAACCAGCACGCGGTCGGCAGGCTCATTGGCGTGAGCGGACACGAAACAGGCCAGAAGCCCTGATATCAATACCCGGGTGAATCTCACATGGATCTCCTCAGTTGCTGGCATTGGCGTGTGCCGATCGAAGCCGGGCAATCCGTCGTCGCATGGGGCACAGTGTGCATCAGGGGCGATCCGTATTCCATACTGTCGTTCCCGAGGTCCAGCCACGTCGGGCATTCCGTATTGCGGTTGGCGCTGGCGGGTACGCACCACGTGTTCGCGCCGTCAGGTGCTGCGCCTGTTATTCTTTGTCCGCCGGCGATGATCGCCACCTTGTCGCGGCGGCCTGTTGGATCATGCAAGACGTTGATTCTTGTGCGCTCAAGTGTTCAAGTCCACAACGTCTTTTCGGCAAGCGGGGCCGCAAGACGATCTAAACGCAATGGAAGGAGCTTGTTCTTGCAACGAGAGACTTCGATCTATCTGGATCTGCTCAGATTCTCGGCTGCGTTTGTGGTGCTCGTCGTCCATGCAAGTGGGGGCGGCATCACGGGAGGCGTTCTGTGGCAGCTTGCGGCATACGGTCAAACTGCGGTGATGGCGTTCTTCGTACTTTCGGGCTATGTCATCGGATTTGTTTCGAACAACAAGGAACGCAAGCCCTTTGATTTTGTCATCGCCCGAGTCTCGAGGCTTTACTCCGTCATCCTTCCCGCAATCCTGATTACCTGGCTGTGCAACGAGTTTGGCGGACTTCTCATCAAGGAGGAATATACCGGCCCGTGGAATGACGACGAGAAGATGGAGTATTTCCGATATTTCATTTCTCTGTTGATGCTTCAGGACGTCTGGGGTATCAAGCTAAGTCCAACGAATAATGGACCATTCTGGTCGATTACTTTCGAGGCGTTCTACTATGCGTTCTTTGGCGTGGTTTTCTATCTGAGAAGCAAGCTGAGATTCATTGTTCTAGCGGTTCTTTTTTGTATCGCAGGCCCGACGATCGTACTGTTGTTTCCCTTGTGGTTGCTTGGATACTTCGCATACAGCGTGCACAGAAACGGCGGGCTTGCTTCATATCCGGTCCTGGCATGCCTGGGTTTCGTTGCAAGTGCATCGATATTGGTATTCAGTCCGCAATACAGAAGTCATTTTGATTTTGCCTCACCCGTCATCGACAGGGGATCGATTGTCGGCGACTATCTGGATGGGATCGCGGTCTTCTTGCATCTACTGGTGGTTCCGGTAGTGGCAGGAAGGGCAGGATTTATTCTGCTCTTGATCAGGAAGCCATTGACCTTCATCGCCAGCCTGACCTTCTCCCTGTATCTTTTTCATCAACCTCTCGTGCGCGTCTTCGCCGGAATGTCTCCTTTCATCGCAGACCCGGGGTCAATCACCAATGTGGCATTCGTTTACCTGGCGACATTTGCCGTCGTTCTGCTCGTCGGTGTACCGGCTGAAAGGTCGAAGAAAATCCTCACCAACTATCTGAACGTCGTCGTCGATCGTTATCAGTTGCGGAATGGTCGGACTGGGCGCTTGTGAGCGTGCGATCCGGAGGAACACAGCCGTGGCAATCGCGGCTGACCCGCGTTCGTCGTAGCGTTCGTCCTGGGTTGTGGGTGGGGTGAGTGATATCGCGTAAAGTGGGGCGATATCCGCCACCGAAGCGGTCAGGCAAACGCTGCTTCAATGACCGCCCGCGGCTCGAACGCGGCCACGTTTGCGCCGGGCACGGCTGGCGGTGGCGTGCCGAGGCGGGTGGCGCAGAACGCATCGCCGACAACGCCCGGTGAGCCCAGCAGGCATCCCGCTTCGAGGACGATCGCGAGTTCGGTCACCAGATGCCGTGCCTCGGCTTCCGCATGCGGACGGGCGAGGCGGTTCTTGATCGTGACCACCGCGCGGTTGTACGCGGCGTTCGCGCTGCGGCGGCGCTCGAGTTCCGCCACCAGGACATCGATTGCGTGCGGTTCGCGGGCCAGAACGCGCAACACGTCCAGACACATGACGTTGCCGGCGCCTTCCCAGATCGAGTTCAGCGGCGACTGGCGGAAGGGGCGGGCGAGGGGGCCCTCTTCGATGTAGCCGTTGCCGCCGAGCACCTCCATGGCCTCGGCCACGACGGCTGGGCAGCGCTTGCACACCCAGTACTTGGCCAATGGGGTGAGCAGACGGCCCAGCAGGCGATCGTCGTCACTCGCGCGTCGGTCGATGGTGGCGGCGACCCGCAGGCAGAGTGCGCTGTGCCCAGCGGTTTCGAGCGCGAGATCGGCGAGCACCGCCGCCATCAGTGGCTGTTCGATCAGGGCTTTGCCGAAGGCATGGCGGTGGCGGGCGTGGTGCACGGCCTCGTTGAGGGCGCCGCGCATGATGCCGGCCGAGCCGTTGGCGCAGTCCAGCCGGGTGTGGTGTGCCATTTCAAGCACCGTCGGAATGCCCCGGCCTTCCTCCCCCACCAGGCGTGCGAGAGCGCCATCGAACTCGACCTCTGCGCTGGCGTTGGCATGGTCGCCGAGCTTGTCCTTGGCGCGCTGGATGCGCACCGTGTTGCGACGGCCGTCCGGCAGATAGCGCGGCAGCAGAAAGCACGACAGGCCGCCCGGCGCCTGTGCCGTGACCAGGTGGGCGTCTGCGGTCGGCACCGAGAAGAACCACTTGTGGCCGGTGAGCGCAAACCACCCGTCGCCCGCGGCCTCGGCGCGGGTGGTGTTCGCGCGTACGTCCGACCCCCCCTGTTTCTCGGTCATGCCCATGCCCACCAGAATGCCGCGCTTGTCGGCAGCGGGCAACTCGCGCGGATCGTGGGTGAGGGTCTGCAGCGCTTCGGCCCAGGGTGTGCTGAATTCGGGATGGCGGGTGAGCACGGGCACCGCGCCATGGCTCATCGTGGTCGGGCAGAGGCTGCCACACTCGACCTCGGCGAAAAGCTGGAACAGCGCCGCACGCCGTACCGCGGCGCCACGACGGGTATCGCGCCAGGCGCCACCGGCCAGACCGTGGTGCTTGAGCCAATCGAGGCATTGGTGCCACGCCGGGTCGAAATCGAAACTGTCCAGGCGATGACCGACGCGATCGAACAGCCGCAGACGCGGCAGGTTGCGGTTGGCGGTTTCGCCGCGCGCAATCCACTCGGCGCTACCCAGTTCCGCGCCGCAGGCCGCAAGCTCCTCGTCGGCCCATCCGGCTCCCTCGCGCAACAGCGCGTCGCGCAGCGGCCGGTTGACGGTGAAACGGTTGAAGTCCGCAAGCGGCGGCGGCTGATTGGCGACATGGTGGGTTTCGGGCATGTGGCGCGTCTCCCTGCTGCGACCATTCCAGCTTAGCAGGCGGGCAGGGGGCCACAAGGCATGTCGCACAAGGCATGTGGAATACGCAGCTTGCGCTATGCTGCGCCTGTCATGTCAAACCAAACCATGCCACCCCCGGCCGCGACGGTCGTGCTGGTCCACGGCCTGTGGATGCACGGCATCGTGTTCGCACGTCACCGCTACTGGTTCGAAGCGGCCGGCTACCGTGTCGAGACCTTCTCCTACCCCTCGATGCGGCAGGGACTTGCCGACAGTGCCAGGGCGCTTGCACGGTTCGTGGCCGCGCTCAAGGGCGCGCCGATCCATCTCGTCGGGCACAGCCAGGGCGGACTGGTCATCCTGGCGATGCTGGCCCAGGTGCGCGACCCGCGTATCGGGCGGGTGGGGCTGATGGGCACGCCGCTGGCCGGCTCACACTGCGCCCGCGTGTTGCAGGGTATTCCGGTGCTGAACCACATCATGGGGAAGGTGCTGGCCGAATGGATGGCAGCGCCCGCAAGCGTGCCAGCCGATCTCGAGGTCGGCATGCTGGCCGGCACCCTCAGCCTGGGCACCGGGGTCCTGTTTCCCGGCCTGGGACGACCCAATGACGGCATCGTGAGCGTTGCCGAAACTCGCGTCGAAGGCTTGCACGACCACATCAAGATGCGCGTCGGCCACAGCGGGATGTTGTTGTCGGAATCCTGTCACCTGGCGCTGAGGGGGTTTCTTGAAACTGGGCGATTTCTTCGTCGCGACCGGGGAGCTGACTGAGCGAGAGAAGGCCGAGATCTATCCTGATACGGTCGGACCGAACGCTGGCTTCTGTTCAGGCGTCAGCCACCTGTTCTGGCTGCGCTGGATGTAGCGTCCATCATGCCCGTCGAAGCGGCACGTGAATGGTGAAGGTCGTGCCCCGGCCCACCTCGCTGGCAACCTCGATCTTCCCGCCGTGCTGATGGACGATGTCATAGGCGGTCGATAGTCCCAGTCCGGTTCCTTTCCCCACCTCCTTGGTGGTGTAGAAAGGCTCGAAGATGCGTGGGAGTTCGTCCGACGGAATGCCACAACCGCTGTCGGCGAAGTCGATCCGAATTTCGTCCCCGGTGCGGCGGGTGGCAATGCGAATCTCCCCGTGCCCGGAGATCGCCTGTGCCGCATTGATCAGCAGGTTTATGAAGACCTGATTCAATTGGCTGATATTGCACCAGACCGGCGGGATGTCGCCGTAGTCCCTGGTGATTTCGGCTTTCGTCCTGACGTCATTGCCGACGACGTTGAGACTGCCGTCCAGCGCGGCGTTGATATCCGCTTCTTCCCAGCGCTGCTCATCGGGGTGGGCGAAGGCGTTGAGCTTGTGCACGATGGCTTTGATCCGCTGGCCGCCTTCGATCGATTCGCGAATCAGGTCGCTCACATCCTCTTGCAGAAAATCGATACCCAGCTGCTGGCGCCGCCGTCCGAGTTCGGCGAGCGCGATGGCAAGCGCTTTGTCATCGCTTGGTGTGGTGTGCTCCAATGCCTGCTGCTGAAGCTGCTGGTACTGCATCAAGTGCTGCTGGTACTGAATCAAGTCCCCAAGGTATTTTTCCAGGGTGTTCAGATTGCTGAGAATGAATCCCATCGGATTATTGATCTCGTGCGCAACACCGGCCGCGAGCTGTCCGATCGATGCCATCTTCTCCTGCTGCAGCAGCCGCGCCTGCGCAGTCTTCAACTCGCCGAACGCTCGCGCGAGTTGCCGGCGATTGTCGAGCAATTGTTCGGCGGCTCGCGCCATTTCACCGATCTCGTCCGCTCCGTGTATGGGAATCCGCACCGGACCGCCGCCATCCTCACGCGCACGCAGATAATCGCTCACCAATTGCAAGCGGGCGACGACCCGCCGTCCGATGAAGAATCGGGCCACCAGCCAGGCAAGCAGCAGGCTGCCGGTCAGCAGGGACAGAATCAGCATCTGATCGCGGGTGGCGGCTTCGCGTTGCTGCTCGATCGTGCGGCGGTAGTTCTCCGAAATGTGAGTGGAGTAGTCATGCGCCACCTTGACCATCCCGGCGGCCGTGTTCTGCAGCTGGTGGTGGTCGTTGTGCAAGCGCTGTTGCAGGGCTTCGCGCTGATCTGACTGCAGCCCCGGGTGCAGCGTCTGTTCCAGTAACTTGACCAGAACATGCAGGCTGTTGCGAAACAGCTGTCCGGACTGATGCAGCGGCAGCAGCGTCAGATCGCTGCCCGCTGTGCCGAGTTGAGCCACCAGAAGGTCGAGCTGGTCGAGCTGGTTGATGATATTCGCGTAGATCGGGAGCATGATATCCACGGTCTCGGCCTGCAGAATCAGGAAGGACTCCCGTTCGAGCAGCAGCGTCGTCTCGACCAGGTTCTGCGCCTGCTGCACCTGCTCGAGGCGCTCTTCGGCCAGCTGGCGGCTGGTTTCTGCGGATAGGCGGAGGGCGTAGACCGCGGTCAGTGCACCGGTGAAGATCAACAGTGCCTGCAACAACAGCGCAAGCGCAAACTGCCGGCGCAGCGAGCGCGGAAACGGAAGTTGGCGCCAGAAGCGGGGCATCGGACTCACCGTCAGCGCTGCCAGATGCGGCGATAGCTGGCACGGTAGTCATTGCCCGGATCGAACCGGTACTGGGGCCCCCCGTCGAAGCCTACGTTATCGGGCGTCACAAGATGCACCGGAGCGATGTATCCGCTGACCGGCTGCTGTGCCAGCAGGCGGTTCACTTCATCGACTAGCTGCCAACCGTGCAGACTGAGGGGCTCGGCGACCGTGGCGGTCTGGTAGGTGCCGGTGGCGATACGCATGAATGCTGCGGGGCTGCCGTCGCCCGCCGACAGGAACTTCAGGCGGTCGGTGCCGACATTGGAGGCAATAAGGGCCGGGGTTGCGTAGTCGAAATAGATGTCATTGATCGCCAGCGCATGCGTCCAGCGCGTGCCGTAGCGCTCGAGCAGTTCTCGGGTCACAGCCGGCATCTGCCCGGCACTGTTGGAGATCGCCAGATCGCGCACCTCGAGTAGCGCACATTCCTTGCAGGCACGGATGACCTCGGCCATCGCGTTGGCCTTGGCCGTCGCAATGGCGAAATTCGAATCGGTAAAGATCACCACCCCGGCCCGTCCCGCGGATGCGATCACCGTCGCCGCAGCGGTGATGCGCGCGACGTTCAACGGGTCGGTAGACACGTTCATGGCCACCGGTGTCCCTGGCAATGGCCCGGCTTTGGGTCCCACATGCCAGCCGACCACCGGAATCCCGCGTGTCTGAAAGGTCAGCAGCCGCTGGCGTATCGCCTCGGCGTCGGCACCGATCACGATCAGACCATCGGGGTTTTCCGCCAGCGCAGCCGCCGCGGCCTTGTCGCGCCCGGTTGGCGTACCGCGGGCATCGAAGATCTTGACCTGCCACTGCAGAACCGCCGCGGCTTCGCCTACGCCTTGGGCGACACCGAGAATGCCGCCGTTGCGCAGATCCTCGCACAGCAGGGCGATCTTCTTGTCGCGCTGGCCGGGTGCCCCCGTCCGGGGGCCGTCCCATGGCGGATGGATCCGGCTTGCAGCCTCGACCTGATGGCGCAGTTCGTCCATCGACATGGCGTGGGCCGGGCTTATGACGCAAAGCGAGGCCAATAGGATTGACGCAACGGCGCACCACAAACGAGGCATCCAATGTTCTTGTATCGGCATGTCAATTCGCCTTCCTCGCCCGTGTGTGCCTCTACGGGCCGCACGATCACGCTCTCAACGATGTACCCACGATTCTGCAGGCTTTCGCGAGGGCACGCCACCATGGTGATGGCTCACTTGCTTGACTAATCAGAGAATTGGCGGCTGATCATGCGCTGCGGATGTGCTTTCAGCGTTGAAGGGGTGGTGGGCGATGGCCGCGACGCCCGGGTCGAAAACATTCTGTTGCAAGACCACGCACACCCGCGCCTGCGCCGCGGTAGGATCATCGCCATACAAATTCTTCGGCGGGTATGCGAGTGATTCACTACCGACAGCTCATTGGCGCGGTGGCCCTGGCCTTGACGATCGGCAGCGCGCTCGCGGCCGATCGCGACACCACGCACGATTCGGACACGGCGACGCCGACCACGACCGGCAGGGTGGAGTCGGCCGTTGGGGGCGCGCTGGATACCGCGCGGGACGGCATCCACACCGGTGTCACCGCCGCCATACGTGGTGCCCAGCGCGGTGTGCAGGCAGCCGGTCACGGCATCGAAACCGGTGCCCGGGCGGTGGGCCGTGCCATGCAACGAATGGGGCAGAAGCTTCAGGATGCCGCGGGCTGATCGGACGCCCCCCGCAGAACGGCAAGGCCCAGCGGCAGCTAAGATGCACGCACCGCGCAGCTGAGCGCTGCGGAAATACAGGCTTGATCATCCCGGCCTGGGCGACTATCCCTAAGAGGCAAACGCATTTTCCGCGACCGCTCGGCAATCTGGCCCCGGCGCGAGTTTGCCCCCATGGAGGAGTCGATCATGGCGACACCATCCTGGCAGGTCAAAGGTTCGTATTTCGAGGCCTGCAACTGCAATGCAATGTGCCCCTGTGTCGTGCTCGGGGCGCCCACAGAAGATAACTGCACCGTCGTGATTGCCTGGCATGTGGACAGCGGCCAATTCGGCGATGTCGACCTCGAGGGCTGCAATGCGGTGATGCTGGGCTACGCGCCCGGACACATGATGCAGACCAAGTGGAAGGTCGCCCTCTATCTCGACGAAACGGCGAGCGCGGAACAGCAGCAGGCGCTGGGCGCCATCTTTTCAGGGCAGGCCGGCGGGCCGCTGGGCGCCTTGGCGCCGCTCGTGGGCGAAGTCATGGGCGTCACGCCCGCACCGATTGAATTCAGCGCTGAAGGCAATCGCCGCAGTCTGCGCGTGAGCCACCTGATCGCGATGGACATCGCAGCCATCGAAGGGCAGGGCGGCAAGCCGGTGACGGTCGAGAATGTGCCCTTCACGCCGGTGCCGGGATTCCCGGCGGTGGTCGCAAAATCCAGTAGTCTGAGCATCCACGACCATGGCTTCGACCTGGAACTGAGCGATCGCAATGGCTTCTACTCTCCGTTTGCCTATCAAGCGTAGACGCTTGTCGTCCGCGAGCCCCCGCCTGGTGTGGTCGGCGGTCTGCGCGGTCACCGCAGTCGCCTGGGTCTATCTGGTGGCCATGGCGTGGGGCATGGAGAACATGCAGGTGTCGGCTGATTGGCGGCTGATGCCGCGCATGGCCGAATGGGGCGTGACGGATCTTGCGCTCGTGTTCATCATGTGGGTGATCATGATGGCCGGCATGATGCTGCCGTCCACCCTGCCGGTCATGCTGATGCTGCAGCGTATCGACGCGGCGCGTCCCGGCAACACTTGTGCCTGGTGCCGTACGGCCTGGTTCGCGCTGGGTTATGTCACCGTGTGGGCGGCGTTTTCGCTGGCGGCGACCTTGAGCCAGTGGGCGCTGCTCGAGATTCGTCTGGTGTCGCCAATGATGGAAAGCTCGAGCACCTACCTCAGCGCCACGCTGCTGCTGATCGCGGGCGCCTATCAGTTCAGCCCGCTTAAACACGCCTGCCTGCAGCATTGCAGGTCGCCGCTGGGCTTCCTGCTCACGCGTAACAGCGACAGCGGATACCGGCTGGGCTTGCAGCATGGCGCCTATTGCGCCGGCTGCTGCTGGCTGCTCATGGCCCTGCTGTTCGTCCTGGGCGTCATGAACCTGCTGTGGATTGCCGTACTGGCGCTGCTGGTGGTGGCCGAAAAGCTGCTGCCCCGGGCGCGCTGGCTGCCGCAACTGAGCGGCGCCGTACTGATCGTGTGGGGCGCGGCGATGCTGTACTCGGGTTTCGTCGCCAGCTAGGCCAGCCTGCCGACCGAGCCTATCGCACGCAACGAACGTAGTTCCGGCCCCGGATCTCATCGCGCTGTCCGCCTTGGCCGCGTAGCGAGGCCGGCGCACCCCGCTTGGGGTCGCTGCGTTGCGCGCCGGCACCATGCACGTCAAGCCCGTCCACGTCGGTGCACGCGCCGAAGCAGACGTAATCGGCCTGCCGGATGTCGTCGCCATGGGTCGTGCTGCTCCAGAACCAGCCACGCGGGTCGCTCACCTGCAGATAGCGTTGATCGAGCGCCGGCGCATGCTGGCGATAGTCGACGATGCTCTGCAACTCCTTGACGTTGGGCAGCCGCCAGTCGCGTTTTCCGGCCAGGTCCAGGCGCTGACAGTAGGCCAGTGCCTCGGGCCAGGTCCGGCTCACGCCATCGTCCCGCTTCTGCCACGTCAATGCGGATGCGAGATCGTCGACCGTTCCATCACCGCCATCGGTGAATTGATTCTGCCCCCAGCGCGGGCCGCGTACGCAGCGGTAGAACAGCTTGCTGTTGCCCTTGGTCGGTGCCTGCTTGATATGGCCATCGAGGAAATTGAAGAAAAAGGCTGCTTCAACCCCCGGTCGGCCAAAATGTGTTCCGGTGTATTTCGTAGCCGACCAGGTCTGTCCCATCATCTGTGGCCGATGGCTGGCGGCATACCGGTCGCCCTCGAGCACTTCGCTGCCTGGCGCACGAAAATCGAAAATATCGTCGATGTAGCCCCGCCGCCCCTGCGCACCGCGAAAATCGGCCAGCGAGAACAGTTCCTTGATGTCAGGCAGGCGCCAATCGTTGTGGCCGCCGATGGTCAGCTGACGACACGCGCTCTCAGCGGCGTAATAGTCCAGGCGAGCATCGTGGTGCGCCTTTTCCCAGGTCAGGCCGGTGACCAGGTCGCTGATGCTGCCGTCCCGATTGTCCCGATAGCTCGGCGTCGCGCCGGCGTAGTCGGCATCCTGTCCATAGTAGGTCTGTCCCGGAGCGGCACAGGCCATCTTGCGCTCTTCGTCGAAACAGCTGCCCTGCCGCGTATCTGGAATCTTGCCGCCGACAGGGCGTGCGCTCGGGTTGGCACCGGCAATATCGGCGCTGAACGACGACGGTCCCGTGCCCAACCGCGGCCCCGAGTCGATTCCCGGTGGGGTTTGCGGAGGAGGTGGGGGCGACTGGTTTTCCGGCGCGTTGCCAGCGGGCCGCCCCGGCGGGGCGCCGTGCCCCTCGGGCACGCAAACCGCTCGGCCTTCGCGCATGATCCGGCACACCCCCTCCACCGTGCCGTGTGGCGCCTGAAACGCGCACGCTGCGGAGAGTTGGCGCCCGGCACAGGCATCAAACGCTGCCGCTGGCGGGCCGCCATCGCCCGGGCCCCGTCCAGGGCGCCCGCCAGGGCCAGGCATCTGGGCATGGAGCAAGGTCGCAAAGACATTCAGAGCGGCAAACAGTACAAGGTTTCGCATCGTCTTTTGGTCGGTGATCGACTCGGTGGTCGAGTCGGTGATCGAGTCTGTCGTCGAATTGGCAGCTATGATATCGCCCCTTCAGCCACCTAAACCTCACCCAATGGCACGCATGACTCTGCGCTTGAAGCTCGGCCTGAGCTTTCTGCTGGTCGGCCTGGTCTCCGCCAGCGCCGTCGGCGGTGCCGCATGGTGGATGTTGATGCGCGACTTTCAGGCATCGGTCGAGGAGAAGGCATTCAAAAACTTTCGCGGCGACGTGGAAGCCTATGTGACGCAATTCGGTTCTTGGGAGGCGGCTGAACGTGTTTATGCCTTTCCGGACTTTGTCAGACAACGTCATCTGCCGCGCGCGCCTCTTTCTGCTGCCGAGCAGCCCGATGACGAGCGTCCCGGATCGCCCCGCCGCCGACGGCCGCCGTTCAAGTTCACGCTGATCCATGCCGACGGCCGCGTCATCCAGGCTGCCGAAGGCGTTGCGCGCGGCCAGATCGCGCCGCCGGAATGGCGAAAAAACGCCTATCCGATCAAGATCGACGGCAAGGTTGCGCTTTACGCCATCCCTTTGGGCAGGGCCGAATTGTCGGCTGACGACAGAATCTACCTCGGCTTGATGCGGCGCGCGCTGTTCGTCGGACTTGCCGTCGCCGTCGTTGTCGCCGCTGCTTTCGGGTTCGTCTTCGGCAACCGACTGGCCGCAAGCCTTGGCGAACTGACCAAGGCCATCCGCGGCCTGCGCACGGACGGCGAGTTGCCCGAATCGCTGCCGGTGCGCTCCAAAGACGAAATCGGCCAACTGGCCGAAGCCTTCAACCATATGGGACAGTCGTTGAGCGACGCCCACCGCGAACTGCGCACGTCCAACGAAACAATCCTCGCCCAATCCGAACAACTGCGCGAACAAGCCCGGCGCGACCACCTGACGGCACTGCACAACCGGCGGTATCTCGACGAGCAGGGGCAAACCATGTACGCCCACACCGTCCGCCACCACCGGCCGATGTGCGTCATGCTGACCGATCTCGATCACTTCAAGCGGATCAATGACCAGTATTCCCACGGCACCGGCGACGAGGTCCTGAAACGCGTCGCCCAGATCCTGGAAAACAACGTCCGCAGCAGCGATCTGGTCGCCCGCTACGGCGGCGAGGAGTTTGCCGCCATCTTCGCCGAGAGCTCGCTCGCCCAAGCGCGCGAGCGCTGCGAAACACTGCGCAGGATGGTCGAGAACGAGCCCTGGGAAGATCTCGCCCCCGGCTTGAAAGTCACCCTCAGCATCGGTCTGTGCGACAACCTCGCCCTGGGCTCACTCAGCGCGATGCTCAGCGAGGCAGATGACCAGCTCTATCGCGCCAAGGACAATGGCAGAAACCGGGTCGAGCCCGGTGTGGTGAATTGCGTTGTGCAGGCGGATGTGGCTGTGCCGGAGTGAATTGCGGTGGAGCGAGGGATCGGAGCGAGCCGAATTGTGGGGCTGATCGATAGCGCTTGATGGCCGCGCACGCAGCAGGGCACGGCGAAGCGAAGGACAGATGGATGACTTTCGGGTTTTTTAACTGCCTGTCAACGGCCACACAATGGCTAATACTCCGCCACCACTTCCCATTGCCCCTGCGCTGTCATGCTCAAAACAAATAAACGCAAGTTGAAATAGTCCCCGCCTTCCACTGTGTCTTTGATGGCAACCAGAATGTCGTCCCAGCTGTCCCCGTTGATATCGCCGTGCCCAAGGATTGCCAAGGTCTGTACTCCCCCGTCGGAATAGAAAGCGGTTCTAAATTCAGATTCTTTATCAATTCTCGTGATCGGGTAAACATCCCCCCAGTGCGCAACGTTGGGGTCGCGTTGAATGTCCTGCCACTCGGTTTGAGAAGTGATCATGGCGAACGCCTTGGGTGCGTGATCTGGCAGGGCAGCATCTAGCGGGCTGGCTGGAATACGCGAACGTTGAGCCGGCTTGGCCTCGGCCAGTAGACGCGTAGCCAGGCACATGACTTTGATTTCCAGAAACGCGTTATTCTCCGATTCGCGCTGTGCGTGAAGATCGGATTTCCAAATCGAAAAGAGGTCGTTGCAATTATTGATGCTATTTCCTTCTTCGGTCTTTCCGGTGTCAATGTCAATGCTTGCGTACCAGCGTTCCGATAACAGCCTGGATAAGTCTCTCTGTGATGCGACTGCCGATTTTTCCAGCAGCAGGTTCGCCATGTTCAATTCTGTCGTCCATTCAACGGGTATGGAGGCCTCACTCGTTGCGGATTTTTCATGCGTCCTGGTATCAGAGCAACCGATCAAGCCGATCGTCAAGCACAGGTATCCGATTACGGCTATGAGACTGGAGATGAGCGTATTGTGCTTTACCATTACCTTGCTCTCATCTTGAGATTCACGGATTTGTCAAACTGGCGCTGGCTTGTCTGTTCTTTTCTGCCTTGGCGGCTTTCTCCAACAGATCCTTGACATATTTGTTGCGCTCGGCAGATATCGGCGAAGTACGGCTCGAGTTGTCCGCCGCCTTTTGCCAGTCCTTCGCTTTGATTGCAGCATTGAATGTGGGCCAATTGTTCTTCAATTTTTGCATGCCAATGTTGAAAATCAAATCGAGCAGCGCCAGTTTTACTTCCGATGGCATGGTGTCAAATCCGTTATATATCAGCTTCAACTCCTTTTCAAAGGAGTCAATGTGTTGATTGGTCAGGCTGTCGATTTCGGCATCTTGAAGAACGAGCTTGGTGTGGCTCTTATAGTATGAAGAGAGGCGATTGGAAGGCTGCTTCTTTACAGACTCGTAGTCTGATTTTATATCAGCTGCGCTGGCGGGCATGCTCTTTTCCGTCTTGAACGGCAGACTTTGCGCCTCTGCAAGGCTACTCACCAAATGACCCACTCCGACAGTCACAAAGCCATTGGAATCCAGATACATGTGACTGATCTTGCCTTCGTACTTTTCGAGCCTGATGCGAAGGTCCTGCTTTTCTGTAGCTGTAAGCATGCGTTGGTTCCTAGTCCAGTTTTCCAATCACTCGGCGTGGTCCGTTCGGTCCAGTCTCGACCATATGCTCATTCTTCCTGAATCGCCGATGGATCAAGATGAGGGGAAGAATTGTATAGCATATGCGAATGGTGTTGTTGGAGTGAGGGGTGCGCGGGTTGCGTATGGCTATGGCAGTGCCGAGAAAGACCGAGGTGCTCCCCGAAATCTGAGCACAGCGAACAGTGGATGCTGATCCCCCTGAGAAGGCCAGATAGTCGGGCCAGTATGTAGATCACGGCATGAGCATAAGATGGCGCCTGAATACACCACGTCGGCCACAGCCTGGCGTTGGTACGGCACATGGCCTCAACCTCATCCGCCTCGATACCTCGCTCAAGGCCAGCATCAGGACAAAGCGACTGCCGGCAGGGGCATCGGACGAGCTTCGGGCGGTGTTGGTGGACTTTGAAAGACCTGAAGAGGGCGACGAGGATGAGGACGACGAATGATGAATGCGCATCGTCTGCCGCCCTGAATGGTCCATAGGCGCCTGCCTATGGGTTCAAGCATTCATGGTGGTCTGGCCTCTGGACCTGTCTCGGGCACCATCTGGCCATATCGACGATGTAGGCATCACCGCGTCGAGTCCTGGCCGAGTAGAGTAGTTGTTCTGCTTCTGCCCTGCTGGAGGCGAGTGCCACGCTGCGGTAGGAGCCCTGGCGAAGGTAGATGCCCACGTTTGCAAGGCCGAGTTTTCGGGCGATTGTGCCAGTCTCGAACTGGGCAGCCGAAAGGGTCGTATCTCCGCCATAAACAACACCCCATTGGCTGGTCTCCCCGATGGACAACTGCGCCTTCTCTACCAGCGATGCATTCGATGTAATCGTGGCTTGCACACTCGCTTCAATCTTTTCGGAGGTGACCTGAAGTCTGCTGTTCTCTTCCTGAAGCTTGGCGAGTCTCTCTTTGTCTGAAGGGTCATTGATTTTCTTCTGTGCTTCAACCAGCGCTTCCGACAGTTTCGCATTTTGAATCGTCAGGTCGGCAATGCTTGCACGCGCATCCTTCAAGGCCTGATCGGCTTCTACGAGGCGGGATTTCCACTTGAAGCCGACAACGCTTCCCTCTTCAAAGCCGGCGCCAACCAGAATGCTGTTGAAAGTAGCGGGAAAGATGATCAGAAGAATGCCCAATGACAGCAGGAGCGTGTCACGGAGAAGCGAAACCAGATCTTTCCCCGCAGATAGAAGCGACTGCTTTTCGGTACCGCCCGACATGTCGTTCATTTGCCCTCCTGGCATTGGCTCCAGAATCCAGTGACGATCGGGTCACGGGTTTGGGCGGTGCAGGGATGCGTCTCGTTCGAGTCACCGCCCGTCGGGGTGTCCATGTTGTGTCATCGCGAATGGTTTCGCATGAGTTGGCATCAGGGGTGGATTGATGCACGCATGGGGATCATGAGCTCAGTCTAGATTGGGCGCCTTGGAATGCAAGACCAGGTCCAGGACCTACTCTCGGCTCTCCAGCAGCCGCTTGTCACGATTGGCGCACCGCGAGCAGATTCCATGTCAGCATGGGTCATTCAGAACCTACCACAGATGCCGGATACACGACTTCAGGTGATTCGCCCCGGCTAGTCAAAATACGATCTGTCTTGATATAAGGGGGAGTTCATATAAAACATGTTAGAGCGCAGGCTCGGATATAAAGCGCAGAAATGCATCACCAATCTCAGTGGTTCGTTTTGCTAGCAGGCCTTGGCCACTTATGGTTGTGTTCATGCCTTCGGTGTTAACCAACCCACGCGAATAGAGATCCTTCCATACTTGGCTGTAAATCTGGTTGTGGCCCTTGAGGTGAGGCATGTTGTGTTCAAGCACACTGCTTAGGCCACCCATACTCATACCTGGCGGCGGAGTGGGGTTCTGGAATAACTTGAGTATTTGAAGATGCAAGACCGATAGTGAGTCGACCCACTCAAAGAACATGTGCTCCAATGCCTCCCCGGGTGATTGGCCGGACGCAACATTAAACACAGCATTTCTAAGGGCCTCCCGCTTTTCCTCTTGGTGTGAGCGTAGCGCAATTTGTGATGCATGCATGACGGCAGAAATGAAATTGTCTTTTTTGCCGAGGGCCTCGATATCGATACCCTTGTTCTCTAGTTCTTGGAGCTTTTCGCCCACTGCAACCATCCACTCATCACGCCGACGTTCTAGCGGCGGTTGTACAAGATGTTGAAAGCGTTCAACAGCGGGTCCGCCAACGACGGGTATTGCAGATAACCCTGCCTTGGTGATTGCATGTGCAGCATCACCTTTAGTCATCTTTGGTGGTTCGAGCTTGTCAGTTGTCATGAATCTCCCCTGCGATTTAACGTCGAAATTCAGCGACCGCCAAAAATCGCAGCTTCTTAGCGGTCTGTTTGAATGGTCTGCTATACCCGCTTCTTCTTGAACTCCTTGCCAACATTTAGCGCCTTCGCCAAACCGTAGAATACTTGATACTCAACGCCAGTTTTTACTTTTGGCGATATGTTTGCATAGCTTCTATCCCGAAAGCACCAGTGAATAAATGGTTTGTTATCTTCCGTTTGTTCGATATAGCAAATTACGTTCAGATCGAAGAGAAACTGCAGAAAATCGTTTGCAGTGGACATGAATTTTGGATTTACAGCAGAGATAGACCGAATGTGCTCTTGAAGTTTTTCGAAAGCGGAAAGATAGAATTCGTACTTAAATGAGTCTTTGCCAGCAAGATACTCAAAGAACTTCAAAAAAATATCGTACTGGTCAGCTCCGTAGTAGAAAGAAAGGTGATCCTTGACCTCTCCTAAGAGGTAATTCGAGTACTCACGCTGAAAGTGGGGATTTTCGAAATCATTCAGTGAGAAACTGTCTTTGGCTTGAGCGCCGTTTACGTTGGCCTTCAGCAGTTCAAGCATCGTGACGATGTCACGAGGCCGGTAATAAGACCAACGTAGGAAGTTTATGAACGAAGTTGGTGTCGAGTATTGCTCGAAGACGTTAGGAGAGTTCCAGGGGAAATAGTGGTCCCAAGCATTTCCCCTTGCCGATGGTGGATCCTGTTGAACACCTAGCATGTGATCGACGACTTCAAAAAGTTGCGAATGGCGATGAGCGTTGTATTCAGTTCTCCAGTCCAGGAAGACCGAGTTGTCGCGTATCTTTGTATTTTGATTCTGCAATCCAATTGACTCAAATATGTCTGGGCGAATTAGCAGAACCACTCGCATGCGGCCTTTTCCACCTTTTATCGAAGGAAAAAAGTCGTTGTTAATCTCCCATATTGCATTAGCGAGTCCCTTTATGCAGTCAAGGTACTCTTCGTAGGGTATGGAAGACGGTCGGATGTCAATTCCGTCGATAAACAGAATGTGATTCTGTGCTAGTCGAATTTGGGAGAGTGCTTCTTCAAACTGCTTTTGAATATAGAATAAATTTATCTGAAATCGACTCTCTGAAAATGCAATCGAATTTGTGTCTTCACTTTTGAGTGCAGCATGTTTGTGTAGTAGTTCGGCTGCAAGTTTTGATTCTTGAACAAAGCTAAGTGCCTGAATTATTTCTGGAGAGAATGCGCTAAGGTAGTATTCATCAATTGCCGCATTGAGTGCAGAGAACTTAGTGTAATTAAATAGTTGCGAAACGATGCCTTCCTTGTTCTGAACTTGTTTTGCAATTAATAATTAAATTATTACTTTCCAGATGCTTGAAAAATCGGAGAGAGATAAGTGCTTCTCTCTTTTGAGTGAAATGAATTTCTGATATTCAGTTTCTCTTACGTATCTAATGCTGGCCGACGTGTTTTTGTAGTTGTTGTTGGAAAGATAAATAGAATAGGCGGTCTTGCCAGTTCCCTTTTCTCCAATCAAAAACGAAACATTTGGCGTGCATAGCTCGTCCAAGTGTGCATCTCGAATGAATACGCGATTCAACAGATCCTTGTTTTCACGGCGCTTGTAATTCTCGGCGTCAGCATAACTGAAGTGCCCTACGTTTTCCGCCTTCCAAGCGGTCGTCCTTATGCTGCCATTTCGATCGTACGACGACTACGTTGGAAGACGAAATTCGTGGGGCAGCTCATCCACGTTACTTTCCTGATCTCACCATCCTTGTCCATACCAAGGACTTCTAGGCCTTCGCCCACGACAGGAAGATGGCGAATCGGGATTGTGCCAAAATTCTCCGTGTTTCGCAGCCATGCTTCCGAAACCCAGATAATTGAGGATGCCCTCAGGTCCGCGGCTCTGTCTGCAATGTAGCGGAAGAAGATGTACTTGTCTGCGTGATCAGCGAACTTCGTTGGAACAAAATCCACCATCCGCCAGTCTTCATCAAAGGCAAACAAAATCGGGATATGATATCCGTCGCGTGCGAACACGGCTTGTGCGTATTCCGAAAACAGTTCCACATTAGCATCTAGAGATGTTGGCGGACGCCGTCGCTTAGTAATCTCTTTGAGGATGGAGGCATCCGATATATTGCGATTTAGCTTGACTGATGTGTGCCTTAGTTTGTGAGCAAAGGGCGAATTGAGCTTGAAATAGACAATTTCTCTGGACTCGCTTGCAAGGCCATGAGTATCCGTGGGGTTTCGGATTGTATGGCAAATGACTCCGCCGAGGTGTTGCGCGAGCTTTCGACAGCACTCAAAGTGCCTCACATAAATGTATGTTAGTGCATGCAAGAGCTCCCACTCTGGCAGCGAGTTCGCCACCCATCGGCGTTCCACCTTCACGACCGCACCATCCGACACCGCAGTGGGAAGCACTCTGCGAGCCAAGCGGGTTAAGCGTTTCACGCCGGCACCAATTAGTTCTTCGTGGCCGCATGGGATTGTTAGGTCATCTTCTTCGATGTAGGAAAAGAACAGCGATGCGGAAAGTGAGCTGTACATATCCAGATCGCCTTCCTTTTCAATTGCATTCCGAGAGTCCTTGGCCCAACTCATGAGCTCGTCCGATGCCCATGCATCTACTACATTGGATTTGTACCACTGCTCGAACCCGTGGATTTCCGCCTTGTGCTTTTGGATTATGAAAGTCACGGTGCGAGCCGTCTGGAGGAACTGATTGGTGTTCATCCTGAACAGTTCAGGTTCGAAATAGTTTCCCTCGCACTGCTTAAGTATCTGTGCCAAGTCCTTTAGTCTCCGCTCCCAACGAAACATTGGCTCCCCTTGTGTGGAAATTGCGTTAGCGACTAAATTCAGCGGACGAAAAAAACGCCGCTTTTTGACGGTTCGCTGGAATGATTTGTTGGGTGTGCTACCCATGGTAAGCCTCCCGTACAGCGGGCACGAACTCAACGCAAGCCGTGAGAATGGTGAGACTGTGACGTAATAAAGGCTCACTGCGCTCCGGCGCAAACCAATGCCCGTTAAACTTCCCACCATGAAAAAGATTGTTTCGTACGCGGCGAACATAAATGAGAAGTTTGTCAGCTTGGGAGTTGGTTCCAGGCTCTGAAACCTCCCACTGAATGACTCCACCAACAATGACTTGCTTTTTCGGTGGCACACTGAGGAAGAAACCAATGGCGTCTTGCAACTCTTGCGTTGTTGGATTGGCGATTATCTCTTCAACTGCAAGGGCGAAATTTCTCCAATTGGCCTCTGCCGCCCCATCCCCGTTGTTGTACCCCGCTGCCTTCAGTGCATATTCTGTCCGTGAGAAGACATGAAATAGCTTTCCGGCAAGTTGATCCAATTGCGGGTGATGTGTCATGTGATTACGCCCAACGTAGAGCTAACCGGCGCTGCGCGGCTTTATCGCGCAGCGTCCAGCGACCGGAGGGAGCGAGGTTGGGCGCCGGGTTATGCCCCAACGAAACGCCTAACGAGCTTTTCATGTTCACGACAAATATGGTTGAACAACAAAATATCAGCATCAGTAAGGTCGCTGTCGCTTGGTTGATCTTCATATTGCGCACGATTGGCTCGCGCAACTAAGTTAACAAGCTCCTGATCTGCAAAGCGCTCCCTACCCTTTAGGCGTTGTGTAATTTCTGGCAGCGGGAAAGTTCCCCCGTATTCAACCTCACCTGAGACACCTTGGTCTTGCTTGTCAACGAGAGCCTTAAGTGCTTGCAACGGCTTCCGATCAAGCAAGCACTCGATAGAGTTTCGAATTCGCTGTCGAAGATAAGGTGCGCCACGTGCACTGACAGTCGTTATGTGGCAGGTTGTAAACAATCCCATTAGCGGCGCGTAAATCTCTACAAATCGTTTGGACTCCCGCTCGTTGTTTAAAGCCAGAGTCGCTTGCCTGTATCCGTTGTTCTTGCCAAATGCGTAAGCTCCCCCGACGATTGTGAATATCGCAGCAAGTGCGGAGAAGGCTGTCCAGAAGTCATTCATAGGCTATTGGGGGCTTAACGACCAAGCTCAGCCGACAGCAAAAAGCCCCGCTTTCTGCAGGTCGGCTGGAGCGCATTGTTGAGCGAAAACCGTTGATTCATTTTGCAAGTACCTTCGAAACCTCAGCGCGAACAGCAGGATTGCCGCGTTGACGAGGAAATGCCGATCGGTAGTTACGCACCGCGCTAAGAGTACGCCGGATTTCTTGCCTATCGGCTGCGTTCTCGTATGAACCGACAAGAACCAGATGTCCGTCAAGGACCGACTCAAGAAGCTCTGCTGCACGGTCGTGCGATCCGGCGCGTATGTACTTAAGTGTCTCTAGACTGACTGCCAGATCAGCACCAAGCTCACTTACTGCA
Organism: Azoarcus sp. L1K30; assembly: GCF_018122735.1. GTDB lineage: Bacteria > Pseudomonadota > Gammaproteobacteria > Burkholderiales > Rhodocyclaceae > Parazoarcus. The sequence continues at coordinate 685,074 of NZ_JAGRRD010000001.1, forward strand.
ACATGCTCAGCGTAGCGTTGGCTAGCGGCGAACATGGAAAGCGCCCCCACCGCGATACCAGAAGAAAAGACAACTCCAATAAGAATATATCGCCGGGTGGAGCTCATGACGCCCAACGTAGAGCTAACCGGCTCACGGGCTGGTTCATCGCCCGTGAGTCCAGCGACCGAAGGGAGCGAGGTTGAGCGCCGGGTTGGGGGCGACGTATGAATATGCACACAAGCGATTGCTCCACAAATAACAAAGGGATGCCAGAGCTTCACGGGCCTTGTGATTGTGGTTACGAACTCAAAGTTCGGCGTAAATATGCACCATGCCTTTATCGCCTCTTCTGTAACCAGGTCTTGCGGCTACGAACATGGCTCCGGTAGGTTTTAGCCCGACTATCTTTGATAGGTCGCACAAGTCCCAATCGTGACCAGGCTTGATATGAGCGCCCTGCACTTGAAAGCAGCGGAGAACGTCATTTCCAGCGGTAGATACGCCAACTGCGTGCGGCTCAACAACCCGAGCAATGCCGTTGTAGGAGAACGCGAGAACTTGTTTGTTCTGGATGGCAGAAACAATTGCTTGGCGCATAACGGCTCCTTAGTAGGAAACGATGAAACGGCGATGCGGGCTAGTGATGAAACCCCCAACGTGTTGTAGACAGCTCACATGGCGTGTACCCAATCTTGTTGCTGCATATTCCAGTTTGGCTAGTCGTCATACTTCCATATCTTTCAATGCATTACGAAGAACTTCGAGTCAGTACGAGGTCTTACGCAGCAACCAAGCCCGGCAACGCTCAAGTCCAGTGCCCGACACCATCCCCTGCAACAACAGAGGCCGTGAAACCATCGACATGTTCAGCAGCATACGAACCCGGATCACATATGTCCATGGGAATTGTCACACTCGTCGCGACTAACGAAAAACCCGCAGGGTCCAGGACCGTGCGGGTTTTTTGTTTGCGGCGGAGCTCGCCGTTTGATGCCGAGTACTTACTCCGCCCGCATTTGCGGGAAAAGAATCACATCCCGAATCGCCGGGCTGTCGGTGAGCAGCATCACCAGGCGGTCGATTCCGATGCCGCAGCCGCCTGTCGGGGGCAGGCCGAATTCCAGGGCGCGGATGTAGTCGGCGTCGTAGTACATGGCTTCTTCGTCGCCGGCGTCCTTGGCGCTGGCTTGGGCGCGGAAACGGGCGGCTTGGTCTTCGGGGTCGTTGAGCTCGGAGAAGCCGTTGGCGATTTCGCGGCCGACGATGAAGAGTTCGAAGCGCTCGGTGATTTCCGGGTCGGCGTCCGAGGCGCGGGCCAGGGGGCTGACTTCGACCGGGTAGTCGATGATGAAGGTCGGCTCCCACAGCTCGGCTTCGGCACAGGCTTCGAACAGCTGCAGTTGCAGGCTGCCGATGCCGCCGGGTTTGACCGATTCGCCGAAGTCCTTGATCTTCTGCTTGACCCACTCGGCGTCGGCAAGTTGCTCGAGGGTGAAGCCGGGGTGGTACTTGCGGATGGCTTCGACGATGGTCAGGCGGTGGAAGGGCCTGGACAGGTCGAGTTCGCGGCCCTGGTAGGTAAAGGTCTCGGTGCCCAGCGCTTCGCGCGCGGCATGGCGGAGCAGGCCTTCGGTGAAGTCCATCAGCGTGCGGTAGTTCGCATACGCTTCGTAGAACTCCATCATGGTGAATTCGGGGTTGTGCCGCGGCGACAGGCCTTCGTTGCGGAAGTTGCGGTTGACCTCGAACACCTTCTCGAAGCCGCCGACCACCAGGCGCTTGAGATAGAGCTCGGGCGCAATGCGCAGGAAGAGCTCCATGTCGAGTGCGTTGTGGTGGGTGACGAAGGGCTTGGCTGATGCGCCGCCGGGGATGGGGTGCATCATCGGCGTTTCCACTTCGAGGAAGCCGTGGCCGGTCATGTAGTTGCGGATCGACTGCACCAGGCGGCTGCGCGCGACGAAGGTGAAGCGCGACTCTTCGCTCATGATCAGGTCCACGTAGCGCTGGCGGTACTTGGTTTCCTGGTCGGTGAGGCCGTGGAACTTGTCCGGCAGCGGGCGCAGGCTCTTGGTGAGCAGGCGGATCTCGCTGGCCTTGACGGTGAGTTCGCCGGTCTTGGTCTTGAACAGCGTGCCGACGCAGCCGACGATGTCGCCGATGTCCCAGTGCTTGAAGTCGGCATAGACGTCTTCGCCTACGCCGTCGCGCTGCACGTAGAGCTGGATGCGGCCGGACAGGTCCTGGATGGTGATGAAGCTGGCCTTGCCCATGACACGCTTGAGCATGACGCGGCCGGCAACCTTGACCTCGACCGGCGTTGCCTCGAGTGCTTCAGGTTCTTTGTCGGCGTAGAGCTCGTCGAGCTTGCCCGCGGTGTTCTCACGCGAGAAGTCGTTGGGAAAGGCGCGGCCACCCTGACGCCATTGCGCGAGTTTCTCGCGACGTTCGGCGATGAGATGGTTTTCGTCCTGGGCGTTGAGCGGTGCGTTCTGGTCGGACATGTGTCATCGGCAATGTAATCAAGTCCGTAATTGTCGCAGGCGCGCCAGTCGGGAGCAAATCGGCGTTGCACAAAAAGGGCTGTTTTCCGGCCCGGCGCGGTTTGCGTGGCGCATTTTTTGCTCGGAAAGGGCTTCCATCACCGTGATAGGGGGCTGCGATGTCACCGGATGAAATCGTCGAATGGGCGGCAGCCCACCTGTCGGCCCCGTCGGACATCGACTGCACGACGACGGTGATGCTGAAGATCCTCGACGGCAAGTGCAAGATGGGGCCGGGCGACAAGGACGCGATTCCGCTGCTGTATGACGCCACGCGCCATCGCGCCGGCAGGCTGCTGGGCGAGGACATGCACGTCTTGATCGCGCGTGCACGCAATGGCGAACGAGAGGCCTTGGTGACCGAGATCTACGAACACCGCGTGCTGGCGGAGACGGCGATCTCGCGGCCGGTGATGAAGGCCTACAAGGCGATGCTGCGCGACGCGGGGGTGTTGCGCGGTGGCGAATGAGCGTGGTGGGGGGCGACGGGGCGGTTGTGCGACATGGTGGGGATGGTTTGTCGGATATGTGCGGATTGTTGTTCGGGTGGGGGCGAGCGATGCTCGCTGAAACCCTGGCCAAGCCCTCCTTGAATGGGAATGAGCCTTGAAGCTCAGCGGCACGTGTCTTGCATGTGCAAACACGGGCCAGCCGCGCCCGCTCACAGGACATACCGATGAAGTTCTACATGACCCCCGGATCGTGCACCACCGGCATTCACATCCTGCTCGAGGAGCTGGAGCTCGTCTTCGAGGTGCATCTGGTCAATCTGCTCGCGGGCGATCAGGATGCGCCCGCGTATCGTGCGATCAACCCCAAGGGGACGATCCCGACGCTGGTGCGGGACGACGGCACGGCGCTCACCGACTTTCTGTCCATCGCGTGGTGGCTGGCGCGGACCTGGCCCAGACGTGGCTTGTTGCCGGAAGACGCCGAGGGCCAGGCGCGGGTGCTGGAGGTGATGAGCCACGCGGTGGGAACGGTGCATGGGCAGGGGTTTGCGCGGATTTTCACCACCGAGAAGTTCTCCCCCAATCCGGCCGAGCATGCGGCGGTGAAGGCGCGCGGGCGCGAAATCGCCGAGCGGGGCTTCGCGGTGATGGACGCCGTGCTCGATGGCCGTGATTTTGCTGTTGGCGACCGCTTTTCGATTGCCGATGCGGCGCTGTTCTATGTCGAGTTCTGGGCCACCCGCAGCGACATTCCCTTGCCGCCCAACTGTCTTGCGCACTATGCGCGCATGCTCACGCGCCCCGCGGTGCGCCAGGTACTGGCCGAAGAAGGCTACCGCGTGTAGTCGGGCGGGACGTGCCCGCCCGCCGGATCAGCGCTCGGCCTCGTCCAGGCGGTCGGCCAGGGTGTCGAGCACTTTTACCCTCGTGGCGTCGCCGGAAACGTTGCGGCGGGCGAGAAACTCCGCGAGAAGGCGGATCTGCCGCAGTACCGAGTCGAGTTCGCGGGGGGAATGCGCCACCTGGTTTAGCGCAGCGCGATAGGCCTCGAACAAGTCGTCCGCATCGTGCTGGCGATCCCGTCTGCCGCCAGATGGACGGATGCCCAGCAGCCAGGCGGCCAGCGTTGCGTCCGCGCTCATGACGGCATCGAAAAAGCCGTAACTGCGCTCGAAATTGCCACGTGCCGCGGTCTGGCAGATCTCCACCAGCGGCGACAGGTTTTCACGCCGGCTCGATGGCCGGCTCACCAGCGCGTCGAGTTGCAGGCGGTTGATGCATGCGTAGGGTGCCCAGGGGGCGGGGCCGGGCTGGCCTTCGCCGGCATGATAGGCGTCGCGTGCGGCCTGCAGCACGGCGGCAATGTCGTCCCACCCGGCGCCGCCACGCAGCAGCACGATGGCGCGGCGCTTGTAGGCGCTGCCGGTGATCGCCATGCGTTCCATGTTGGGCGGCAGCGCCGTGGCGGCGCCGGGCTGGGCTTCGCCGTCGTGGCCGCAATCGGTGAAGGTGGCCAGGGCCTGCGCGCGGCGCACCGCGCTGTCGGCGAGTGCCTGGGCGGTGGCGAGATCCTGCGCCGGTCCGGGCTGGCACAGGCGTTCGGCTTCGCGGCTTTCGAGGTTGATGAGCTGCTCGATGGCCGAGAACGGCACCAGCATCGCCGACGAGTCGGCGCGTAGCGCGTTCAGGTAGGCTGCATGGGCGGCGGCAAAGCTGTCCTTGAGCGGATATTCCGCCAGCAGGCGGCCAAGCGACTGTTGAATGTCGGCGCGGTTTTTCCAGCCGCCGGGGAGGGTGCCGAGACGTGCGTCTATCCGCAGCTTGAGGTCGTTGAAGGGTACCGCGTTGCGGCCCGGCAGGTGGGCTTCCAGACGACGCTGTTCCAGCCAGTCGAGCAGTTCTTCGGGGGCGGTCAGCGGGTAGTCGTCCTTGGGCTCGCGGTGCAGGTGACGGAGGCGGAAGTCGGGGTCGCCGTAGGCCTGGTAGGCGCCCCAGGTATTGCAATCGCGATGCGCGTTGAAGGTGGTGTCGCGCGCCCGGTGGACGGCATCGCCAAAACTCGCGCCATGCTCCAGCATCTGCTCGAAGAAGGTCGTGGCGAACAGTTTTGCCGCATCGTCGCGCACCTCCCAGCCGGCGGCGACGATGCAGCGCACGCCCATCGCGATCAGCTCCTGCGACAGGCTTGCGGCCAGGCGCCCGCCGCCCGAGCCGCCCTTGGCCAGGTGGCAGCAGTTGATGAAGACCAGTTCGGGCACGGTTTCCATCAGCTCGATCTCGCTGGCCGACAACAGCAGCCCGTCCGACAGCACCACGCCGCTGCGGTAGCTGCCGTCGCGTGCGCGTTTGCCGAAAATGCCGTGGGCGTTGATCACGACGATGCGCCAGTTGCCCGAGAACAGGCGGGTGAACACATCGCTGGCGCGGCAATCCGGCGGGGCATGGGCGACCGTGTAGTTTGCGCGTTCCAGTACGCCGATGATGGCGTCGCCTTCTTCGGCTGCGCCCGGCAGGCTGGGGAGGCGGTCGGCTTCGGGCTTGCCGTCGGCCCCGATCCGCGGGGTCCAGCCCGGGCCGCCGAACTGCGCATGGTAGCCCTCGGTGCTCGGGTTCGAGATCACGCAGGCGCTCAGGCCGTCGGGGCGAATGACTTCGCGGCGGAAATCGCTGGTGACGAACTGGCGCACCATGCGGGTCTTGAGCACCATCGGCTTGCCGTCGGTTTCGAGCAGTTCCCAGGGCAGGTTGGCGGTCATGCGGTCGACCACCAGCATCAGGCGGTCGGTCTTGCGCGCCGCGGCCTTGAACTCGAGCGGTACCAGCAGCTGGAACAGGGTATTGCCGAAGCCGCTGCCCTGCGCATACTGGGTGCTGGCATGACCGCCGAGCGTTTCCTCGATCAGGGTCTCGACCGCGCCGGGCTGGCGCACCGGCGACACCGATTCGGCGCGCGCCTTTTCGCCCATGTAGGTGAAGCGCAGCCTGCGTGCCGGACGGGTGTCGGGCGGAAGGTCGAAACCGGTGACCGGCGGGGTGTCGGTGACGTCGCCACCGCGGCCGTAGACCTTCAGGATGTGGCTCAGAATGCGGGGCGGAATCGGATTGGCTATGCGCGGCACATAGCACTCTTCCGCGCAGCCGGTATCGTCGCGGTCGGCATCGGTGACCTGCAGCCGTGGCCAGTAGGTGCCGCCCCCGCCGCTCCTGAGGCGCTGGCGCACCCCCATGCCGAAGTGCAGCTCGGTGGCGGCGTCGATGCGGGTGTCGACCTGCTGCAGTTCCCGCTCCAGCGAGCGTTCCAGCTTCCCGACCTCATGCGCGGCCGAGATCGCGGTGTCGAGATAGAGTTCGATCAGTTCCAGGCGCGCGACGCGCACTTCGCGTTCGCCACGCTCGGCGCGGCTGCGGTTGAAGTCGCGGTTCGCAAACAGCACGCCCAGCACCACCGCCTTGACCGACTCGGCGATTTCCAGTTGCGCGGCGGAGTTCGAGCCGATCAATACGCTCGCGAGCGGCAGTTCGAGCGTCGCGGTGGGCGACACCGCGTCGGCCTGCAGGGCGCATTCCTCGCCATAGCGGTCGCCCGCGTGCAGAAGGTAGCGCAATACCCCGGCGCGTACCGCCTCGGTAACGCCGGCTGCGGCCAGCTTGCCCATCGGTCCCAGGCCGACGACGACCGCGCCGCGTCCGGACTGGCGCTTGCGTTCTTCCATGCTGCGCGGCATCAGCACGATGGTGGCGCTGCCGAGTTCGCCGGAGTGGATGCCGAGCTGCTTGCGGTGGGTCAGCGCGCCGTTGACCAGGCAGCTGTCGATCGCCCATTCCGCACCGGCGATCGGGTCGTCGCGGTAATGGCCGCACAGCACCGGGACGTGTACGAAACGCAGGTCGCGCGCGGCAACGCGAATGCTCAGTGTGGCCTTCGGTGCCGGTGCTTCGCCCACTTCGACGTGGCCACCCAGAATATTGAGGATGGCTTCGTCCTCGCCCGGCCAGCCCGGTGGCGGTCCGGCCCGCCGCGTGCGCGCGGCATCGGCGCCGGCTTCTTCGCCGCGGGTCGTCGGCAGCCTTTTCAAGGCCGGCTGACGCCCCTCCAGCAGCGCATCGATCTCGTCGAAGTACTTCGGTGTGTTGGCCAGACCGGTATGGTCGACCGGCATCAGCCAGCAGTTTTCCGCCGGAATCGCGCTCAGTCTGCCCGAGCGCCAGGTGACCGAGCCGTCGCCGAACGGGGTTTCGGCGATCAGCAGGTTGAGCGTGGACCCGTCGGGCCGGCGTTGTTCCACCAGGCCGCAGGGCGTGGCGTCGGCCTTGCCGTACACGTAGTGGATGCGCTCGGGTTGGCGTTGCATCCACGCGGTATCGGCCAGCTGTTCCCACACCGTGCGCGTGAGCGCCAGCGCCGCCGCGTTCGGCCGCCCGCACAGCTTCTTGCCGAACCAGAAGTCGTTGTTGTGGTTCGCAAGGCGCTCCCATTCCTCGGCGCGGTAGAACTGTTCGCCGGAATAGCCGCCTGCATCGATGAAGCCAGGGGCGGGCAGCAGATTGATTGCGCCCTGGAAGGCGCCGACGATCTTCAATACCTCGGACATGGGATGGCGCAGATCGAGCCGTGCCAGCATGCGCATGGTGTCCGACAGGCCGAAAAGGGTCTGCACCATCAGGTGGGCGCCATGGTTGGGCGTGCCCATCATCACCAGCCGTCCGCCATCGCGGGCGACGATGCGGTCCCACAGCGTGGCGTCGTGGGCGAATGCGGCGCGCACGACGAGGCCGCCCATGCTGTGCGCCAGGATGCGAACCGGCTGATCCGGATGGCGTGCGAGGATATCGGTCAGCGCCCGGGCAAAGGTGGGGCCGAGGACGGTCAGCGGCTGACGCCAGTCGTAGGTGAAGGTTTCGAGGTAGTGACGCTCGTGCAGATGGTCCTTGAGTTTGCCGTAGGCCAGCCTGACGACGTCGTCGGGCTCGATGGTTTCGCCGCTGTCGATGGCGATGCGCGACAGGCCGCCAAGGCCCATGGCGAGCAGGTTGAGCCACACGTCGTCGCCGTTGGCGCTGAGCTCGCTGCCCATGATGCCGGGCAGATAGACCACCACGGGCTGAGTGTTCGGCGCGACCTGCCTGCGTTCGCCACGCGATGCGGCGGAGACGGGGGCGAGCTGGATCATCGGTTTCCAGCGCGGCAGTGCATCTTGCGAGGTGCTCTGCAGCCATTCGCGCAGGGCCTGGGGCAGCGGCTGGCCTTCGGTCAGCGTGCTGTCGCGGAAATAGCTGAAGTGGCTGACTTCGGCGCCACGGACAAAAATCGCGCGCGCATCGGCCGCGTGCGCGACGCCGCCGTACATCGATGCGGTATCCACCACCAGGTCGTTGCGCGCCTGATCGAAGAACATCCAGTCGGTGAACATGACACCGATGCGTTTGAGCAGGTTTCCACCCTCGATGTCGCCGGCAATGACACCCATGCGCACGCCGGGCTGGCTGGCGGCGCTGCCGAGCAGCATGCCCATCGGCGCCTCCGGCAGCATGGCTTCGATACCCGGCACCCATTGCGGCTGAACCCGCTTGTGGGCGATTTCGGTGACGACGCGGGCGAGGCATCTGAGCGCCTGGTCGGCGACGCGGCGGGCGGCTTCACCCGCGGCCGGGGTGGCCAGCGCGCCGGTCAGCGCACCGATGGCGGCGCCGCCGAGCTTGCGCACCAGCGCCAGCAATCCGGACAGGAAGAGATCGAGATTGTCGGACAGCAGGGCGGTGCCGCGTGCGGGCGCCGCCACCCGGACGTAGCGCTCGATTACCGGGCGCTTGTCCTGCAGCAGCGCGATCAATCGGCGCAGGCGGGCCTGTTCCTCGGCGACGAAGGCAAGGCGCGACTCGCGCAGCGCCGGATCAGCCTTCTCGGCCTCGAGTTCGTCGGTGTTGGGCTTGCGTTCATAGCTGCGAATCAGTCTTTCCAGCTTCGCATCGGTACCGCCGGGCAGCGGTGGCGCAAGGCACAGCAGATCACCGACCAGACCGCCGCGCGAGTGGGTGACGAGATTCAGGCGTGCGCCGACAGGCAGCACCTCGAGCAGGGCGATGGCGTTGTCGATGGGGCTTTCGGAGAAAGTGCGATGTTCGAAGCCATAGACGTGGTCGCCGAAGCTGCGCCTCAGCGCTGCCCATTCGCGGCTGCACAGGAGGTCGCCAAAGCCGCCCAGGGTGTGTGATCCGGTGCCGTGAATGAAGATCAGCGCCGGGGCGGCGCCGTCGGCCAGCGCTGCCAGCCGCGCATCGCCCGCGCCGCAGCGGTCGGCCGGTTGCAGCGCGGCGCCCGCACGCCATTGGTAGAGCCCGGGGTCGCCGGCAAGCTGGCTTTCGATGGCCGACATCAGCGCCCTGGCACCGGCCAGCGACGCGACTTCCCACGCCTTGTCGGCAGCCTTGTCACCGAAGTGTTCGAGGATCTTGTCGCGGGCCGCGTCGAGGATGGCGTCCGGCGTGATCCGCAGCGCGGTGACGCGGCGCCAGATCCAGTCGCCGAGGCCCCGGGTGCTGGCATCGCGATCACGGAAGCGGGCGAAGTCGATGCTGCCGTCGGCCTGCAGGGCATCGGGCTGAACCTGCGCAATGCGCGCGGCAAGCACGTCGACGCGCATGAATACGGTGGTGCCGTCGGCCGCCTCCAGCGCCAGCAAGGTGTTGTCGTCGCCGAGCTCGGCCTGCGCCGCGGCGTCTTCGCTGCGCCGCGCCGGCGACAGCTCCCAGCTTGCCAGCACCTCGACATTGTCGATCAGCGGTGTCGGCGCTCGGTCGCCCCGGCTGCCCGGCAGCGTCAGGGCCGCAGGCAGCGCCGGTTTCGATGCGGCCGGTGTGTCGGCCCGTGTGGCGGCGACCGGAAAGCGTATCCGTGCGGGTGTGTGCGGGTCGGGCATCGTTCATCCTCTGGCAGGGGCATTGCGTGGCGGCAAGTCGACGACAGGGGTGGTGCGCTGCCGGATTCAGGGCGGCCGGGTACCGAGGCGCGCCGACTGCCGCCGCCGGTGACCGCCATGGTGCAAGCGCCTCACTCGAACACCTTCCATCCACGCGCGGTCGTCGACCCGAAAATCTGCGGGTTCTGCGGCAGCTGGTTGGTGGGCAGCCAGGTCGGGGTGATCTTGGCGAACCAGGTGGCGTAGCTGCTGCCGGCGGGCAGGGAGGCGAGCGCCTTCAGCGCATAAAAGGTGAAGGCCCCATTGGGGCGGCCGTTGAAGCGCGTATCCCAGCTGTACTGGGTATCGAGGCAGCCGGCCATCAGCAGGTCGCCGCCGCTGCGCGCGATGCCGCCGAGGACCTTGCCCGGCATCCGGCTCGGCAGCGCGGCGCTGCTCATCCAGGCCTGCGGCGGCAGGAAACGCGCACGCGGCATGCCGGGGTCGAGGTCGGAGTCGTCTCCACGGGTCACCGAGCCGGAATGACAGCTGTCGGCAATGATGACCACGCGTACGCCCGGCTGACGCTTGCCGAGCAGGGCATGCAGTTCGTCATCGAGCAGCACCGCACCCTGGCCGATATCCCACGGACACAGGCCCTCGTCGCGGCCATCGGGTTCGTCGCCGCTCTGGTCCGGCACCCAGGTGCCATGCCCGGAATAGGTGATGACGACGCAGTCGTTGCGGGCGGCGTTACCGATCAGTTCGCCGATCGCGGCAAGCATACCGGCCTTGTCGGCCTGACGATCGAGCAGCATCCGGGTGGTAAAGCCGCGCGCGGTCAGTGCGGCGGACCAGTCGTGGGCGTCATTGACACAGCCCGAGAGGTCGTTCTGCGTGCCGGGGTAGTCGTTGATGCCGATGCACAGTGCGTTCTTTGACATGGCAGGCTCCTGGTGGAACAGGGATGGCGTCGCGGAATCGGATCCGCCTATTTATATTTGTTTTGAATGCGTTCATTCAAGCATCTGGCGGCCGCGATTTCCAGTCTGGCGTGCAGCGTAGCTCGCCAGTCGGGGCTAGCTCGCCGTCGCCGGCTGCGTGAGACGGAAGTCCGGATCGCCCCAGACCTGGTAGGCGGCCCAGGTAGTCTCGTTTGGCGCCCGTTCGAGTGCCGCGACGCGGGCGGCGAGGCTGGCGGTTTCGAGATCGGCGCCGTTTGCGAGCTGTTCGAAGAGGCGCTGCGACCAGATCGATGCCCCTTCGTCGCTGACCGCCCATGCCGGCGCCAGTACGCAATCCACGCCCATCCGGAGCAGTTCGCCGACCATCGACGTGCTGCCACTGGTTTTGACACCGTGCCCCGTTTCGGTCGCCCCGCTGCCCGGGTCGGTCTGGTAACCGGCATGACAGCCGTTGAGGAAGACGAGCCGGGGTGGCTTGCGCATCTGAGCAAATTCGGTGGCGCTGAGAAAGACGCCGTCGCTGAGGACGAAGCCACTCACGGTGCGACCGTTGCCGAGAGGATATTCATGAACCGCATTCCCCGATACCAGCATGATCTCGAAATCGCGTGAAAACAGTTTGCCGATGATCTCGGCTGCGTTCTCGCGTTCGCTCACCGTCACTGCATAACCGGCGGACATCAGCGTGCGCGACACCGCCTGCAGTTCCGACCACACGCCTTCCAGCGGTGGAAATCCCTCCGCCATGTCGGGAAGCGTCTGTGTGGTGAGCGGGTTACCGATCAGCAGCGCGTGCCGACTGGTGCTGCGAGCGCGCGTCGCTTGCAGTTGCCCGTCCAGGCTGCGGGTGATGGCGATCGGGGTCATTGTGCCGCCACCGCGTGCGGCCAGGATCGCCTCCCACGGCAGTGCGGCGGTGTCGTGATTGAGCAGCAGGTGCTCGCTGCCGCCGGGCGGGGTGTCGCCCAGTTCCACCGGCAGGATCAACTGCGCCAGATTCCACGCGATCGCGGCGGAGGCGTCGGTGGTCGAGGAGAACTGGCGCATCAGGTTCTCGATCACGGCGGGCTGGTAGCGCACCGTCCAGTCGTTGCTGCGTTCGCCTGCGACCGAGTGGTATTGCAGGTTGCCCGGCCCGTGCTGGCGTACGATCAAGGTGCGTCGGGAGGGGTGGGGTGTGGCAGCGGCCAAGGTGCGTGGTGGGCGCAGGCGTGGCAGTGCCACATAGACTGGACTCACCACCGCGGTACCGGCGGCGAGATGCTTGATCTGCGCAAACAGCCGACTGTGCAGATCGTCGGCCTCGCGGGTGCCCAGCGGGGTGGGATAGCGCAGCAGCGGCAGATCCGCAAGTTCGAGCGGCAGCGGGGTGCGCGCCTCGGCGATGACGATGCAGCGCCCCGGCATCAGGCCGAGGCGCATGCCCAGTTGCAACAGGGTATCGGGCTGCTGCTCGCTGATATCGAAGATCGCAAGGCCGGCGCCGGCGATCAGCGTGGCAGGGGAAGCCGAGCCGGTGGTGTCGAGGTCCGGTCGGTGCGGCTGCAGGCCGGCCTCCGAGGCGCAGGCCTCGGCAATGCCGCTTGCCGTGTTCAATGCGGCCATGCGTGCGCTGTCGAGAGCGGTCAAGGGTGCAGCAGCGCGCACGATCAGACAGCGTCCGTCATCGGCCGCGTAGGGCGCTTGCGCGACCTGAGCGGCGTCGGCTGCGTCGAGCATCTGCGGTGGGGCGAGCGCAGTGTCCAGGTAGAGCGGGCTGCGCGCCAGCGGCAGGGTGTCACCGCTGGCGATGGACCGCAGCAGGGCGGCAAAGCCTTCCTCCGCCTCCCGGTCGCCGGGGGGGACGGCCCGGTAACGGTGATGCAGGCCGGGGGCAATGGTGAAGGCGGCCTCGGCGCTGCCGTCGGCAACGATGACCGCGGTACCGGCCGGGCGCAGCGCGAGACAGATGCCGAGCAGGAAACAGAGGCCGGGTTCGGGGCTCGACAGGTCGGCTACCACCAGGTCGGCTGCGAACAGCGCGGCGTACAGCGCTTCGCCCTGGCGGTCGCGGGCGGCGAGCGCACTGGCGCGTTCGCAATCGAATCCGGCGCCGGCGAGCGCGGCGCGGATCAGGGCGAAACTGAAGTCGGCATCGAAAGCCGGGCCGCCGCCGAGCGCGGTGCGGGCGCCGGTGCCGATCAGCACCACGCAGCGTTGACGTGCATCCGGGGTGACCGGGCGGTCTGCCATCGGCGGCGTGTCGGGCGACGCCATGCCAGCCTCGCTGAGCAATGCGCTGGCCGGGCGAAGCACGACGTCGCCGACGCGGATCTCTTCATTACCGAGCGCGCCGAGGATGCGCCGACCGTTGTCGTCGTCGCCGCGCGCAAGCGCATTCATGCCGCGCGCGTAGGCCAGCAGGGATTGCTCGCGCGCCAGCGGCATCTCGATGGCCGCTGCAAGACCGCCCAGTTGCAGTCGTGCCGCGACCGGACCGCTGCCGAACTGGCCAAGTGCATCGGCAAAGGCATGCGCGGCGGCGCCAGGGTCGATGAAGGCGAGCGCGACCCAGCGCTGGATGGCCAGAAATTCGGCCATCTGCGGGTCGATTGCGCCACCGGCGCGCTTTTCTGCTGCATCGACATAGCACCACAGCAGCTCTGCCACGCGCAGCGCCCGCGGGCGCGTATCGTCGCGGTAGCGCGAATGCAGCAAGGCCATGCAGTGCCAGCGCACCTGCGGGTCAACGCGGTAGAAGCCGCCGCCCAGCGCCGTGGTGAGCGGCGCAAACAGCACGTCCGCCTCGAGGCTGCGGTCGGCATTGCGCGCGGAGAGGAAATTCACCCGGATGAGATCGAGCAGGTCGGCGCGCAAGGTCTCCGGGATGGACGCATGCATCAGCAACAGCAAGGCTTCTTCGCCGTAATCGTTGGCGAATTGTTCGAGCGCCGCGTAGGCCTCGAGCACTTCGAGCGGACGCTGGCCAAGGTGGGCAGGGTAGGGCATGGTCAGGCCACCTTGTTGCCGCGCAGGATGTCGATGGCGCGCAACAGGTGATGGGGGTCGAGCGGCAGCATCGGTACAGGGCCGGATGCGATCAGCGCCGCGGTGGTGCGTGGCCAGCGCCTGTCGGGCATGGGGTTGAGCCACACCGTGGTGGAAAAACAGGCGCCCGCGCTCGCCAGGAAGTCGAGGGTCTGCATCGCCCTGCGGCGGTTAAGCGCGCCGCGTGCGCTGCCGGCATCGCTGAGCACCAGCAGCGCGGCGCCGGTGTGGCGAGTGAACACGGCGTCGCGGGCTTCGGGCCGGGTCAGCGCTGGCGTATGAAACAGCTGCTTGTGCGGCAGATTGGAAAAGTAGCGCAGCTCGGCATGGGCGAGCCGCCCGAGGCGCAGCGAATCGGCCAGCGTGGCAAGGAATGGCATCCACGGGTCCATGCTGGCACTGGCATCGGCCAGCACCAGCAGGCGCGCGTTGTTGCGCCGGCGTGGGCGCAAGACCGGCTGGCCGAGCAGACCGCTGCGGCAGCGCTCGCGCAGGGTCGCGTCGAGGTCGAGCTCCACGCGCGGTCCGTGGCGCACGCTGCGCCGGAACCGTCGCCACAGCACTGCAAGGTCACGCGCGCCAATGAGTGCGCCCGGATGCAGCACATAGTCTTCGCCGAGCGGCGGCGCCCCGTCGAGGCGCGGAATCGGCAGCCCGCCGCTGTCACCCGGCGCGGCAAAGGCGAGGCGGGCGCGTGGCAGCGCTTCTGCCTGCCGCGCATCGCCGGCCCCGGCGCCGGGCGCTGCGGTCGAGACCGGAGTCGCCTCGGGCGCAGGCGTGCGCGGGTCGGGCGGCGGGCCCGCGCCGGTATCGTCGTCACCATGCTGCGCTGCCTGCTCGAGCATGGCTTCGAGTGATGTGCTCATGTCGGCGGGAGGCGGAGGGAGCGACTGGAACCAGCGGTCGATGAGCCGGCGTTCTTCCTCGTCGCGGGCCCACAGCGCGAGGGCAAGCCGCCGCAGCGACGCGCGGTCACCGTGGCCGAAGCCGCCGCGCAGTGCCCGCAAGCCGTCAAGGTAGTCGCGCACGCCGACGCCGACGCCACGGGCGACCAGTTCGCGAAACAGGCCATGCAGCAGCGGCGGCAGGGAGGGTGTCGTGCTCATGCCTGACCTCAGTCGCCGGCCTCGCCCACGGTGCGCGCGCGGTAACGCTCGATGTCGTTGCGGATCTTGAACAGGATGGCCTGGTCGCTGGCACCGAGCCTGTCGGGCGATATCGCTTCGGCTTTGCGCTCTTGCCAGTGCAGCACCCGCACCCAGTCTACGAGTTCGCTGGTGGCGGGCAGCTTCTGCATGCCGAGTTCGCGGCCACGCTTGCGGATCTCCATGAACCGGGCGACCGCCGCCAGGGTGAGTTCGCTGCTGACCGTCTCCAGGCTGGCCTCTAGGTTCCTGGCGACGATGTCGGCGAGCATGTCGGGGTCGCTGGGGAAGTCGAGCTGAACATACAGGCAGCGGCGCAGGAAGGGTTCGGGGAGCTGTTTCTCGCGGTTGCTGGTGATCAGCACGATGGGACGGACGCCGTCGGGTGGCGCGCAGACATGGCGGCCAAACCCCCGGGCCGCGAGGCATTCGGCATCTTCGCTGCGGGGCAGGTCCTCAATATCGAACTCGAAGCGGTCGAGCACGTCGAGCAGGTCGTTGGGGAAATCGATGTCGGCCTTGTCGACCTCGTCGATCAGCACCACGCCCGGCCTGCCCGCGCGAATGGCATGGCCCAGGGGTTCGAGATCGATGTAGGGAAAGACCTTGCGTGCGGTGTCGTTGTTCGGGTCCTGCGCGTCCTGCAGACGGCGCAGCGCGTCGAATCGATAGAGCAGGTCGCGCGCCTGGCTGGTGCTCTTCACCGTCATGGTGACGAGACTGTCGAGCAGCCCGAGTTCCTCTGCGATGGCGCCGGCCAGGCGGGTCTTGCCGCAGCCGGCCTCGCCTTCGACCAGGATCGGGCGACCGAGGCGGACCGCCAGATTCACGATCTCGGCCGTGTCCGGGGTGGCGAGATAGGAGGCCGACTTGTTGCCGGCGAACTGCGTGTACGGGGACGCTGGCGCCATGGTGTTGCCCTCAGCTTGCGCCGACCCAGAAACCTTGCAGGGTCAGCCGGTTATAGACGTCCGGCGGATTGCCGTCGGGAGTGGTGGCGAACGTCGCGATGTCCCACCGTCGGGCCTCGTCCAGCGCAATGCCTGCGCTCTTCCGGAGTTCCTTCAGCCACTGTTGTACGTCGTCGGCATCGAGTGCGCCCAGCGCCGGCAGCGCGAGCAGGTCGCGATGGTCGATATCGCCCGCATCGAGCGCGGTGCTGTGAATGCCGTGGGGGGGCGGCTGCGACAGCGGACTGTGGTCGATGACGAAAAAGAACAATCGGCCGGGGCTGCAATCCTGTTCGGCAAGGGCGGCGTGCAGCGGGCGCCAGAAGGACTCGGCAAACCTCGCAAGGCGGTCGGGGTGGTGGCCGATGGTGCGCAGGATCACGATGACCGGCCCCTGACGCAGACGTGCGCCAAGCGCCTGCGCCAGATCGGGAATGGAGGCGTGTTCCAGCATCGGGGTGCCGAGTTGGCCGCAGCTCCAGCGGATCAGCGCGTCGATGCTGTCGGGGTCGGCGGGCTGTCCGCAGATCGGCCGCAAGCCCTCCCACTCCTCGTCCCAGCCGGCCAGAAACTCGGCAAATTGGCGTTGACCGTGATTCTCCGGGCCATGGATGAGGAAGGCCGCCGCACGGCTGTCCCTGCGCTTGCGAAAGGCATTCATGGCGTCCTGCAACGCCCGGCGCTGGGGTTTGCGGCCGATACGCCCCAGTTCGGCCGCCGGAATGTCGCCGCTGGCCTCGCGAGGCCCCGACGCCGCCTCGCGCAGCAGTTTCATGTTCCAGTTCAGGATGGTGGTCAGGGCCTTGCCGACCAATTGGGTGCGGTCACGATAGAAGACCATGATGCGGCCGTCGGCCGCCCAGCTCTTCACCGATTGCAGAAAACGCGCCTGGGCCTCAGCATCAGCCGACGCACGCTCTGGGGGTTCGAGCGCGGTCAGGGCCTTCGCGCGCTCGCGCAGATGCGCTTCGGCGCTGCTCCCGGCTTCCGGCAGCAGGATGAAGATCGGCGTCGATCCGCGCTGCCAGCGCGATACCGCCCAGCGAAACTCGAGTTCGGTGATCGAGTATTGAAAGCTCGGCGGAATCCAGCCGTAACGGAAGCCGAAGAGGCCGACATATCCGTCGCTGCCCATGACCCGCGCCTTGCATACATCGACGACGAAGTGGCCGCCCTCGGACCAGTCCTCCTGCAGGAAGATCTTGGCGGTGGGGATGTTGTCCTGCACGAAGTCGCGAACCGCCTCGCGGAACTCCTTGCAGTCCTGGGCCGTGGCACTCAGGAAAATCTGCGAGATCTCGGCAATGTCTGCGGCAGGCGGCATGGCGGTCGACGAGTGTCCCGTGTCCGTTGTTGGGGGTCTGCACGTTCAGCATATGTCATGCGAGGCCGACTTGCCATGCTGCTGCCGGGGCTTGGCCGCACCTCACCCGCTTCGCCGGGCGCGATTCTCCGGCCCTATTTGTCGGCCACGAAGTCCTTTCGCACCTCGGTGAATACCGGGCCCCACATCGGATGTCCGGCTTCGGCCTTGTCGAGCGCGAAATCGGGATCGATTCTCAGCGCCTCACGGAACTCGCGGCGACAGTTCGTCTTCTGTCCGCTCGAGCAGTAGATGAAGGCCAGCACCTTGCGCGCCCGAATGGTGTCCGAAGGTTGTTTCAGCCCGAGGTCGAGCGCGCGGTTCAATTCGCTCGCCGCATTCTTGTAGTTGCCGCGTTCATACAGACCGATCCCCGCCTTGAGGGCACTTTCCGCCCGTTGATCGGCGTTGGCGGGCAGGCTCGCCGGCGTGGGGTCGGTGCCGGCTTCGGGCGCGGTCGCGGGTTGCGTCAAGGCGGCGCAGCCACCCATCAGCAAGAGGGAGAGCAGGGCGGCAAGGCCGACTGGCTTGCTCTGTCCGTCCATGGAGGATCTTGTATTCACTGGAATCGGTGTCGAACGCTGATGGTTTCGCCCGATTTTATCGTGACCTTGTGCGTGCTGGGCGCAAAGTCCGCATTTCGAATCTCGATGCGATAGGTGCCGGGCGGCAGTTCGAGCGAGCGCAGCGGGGGGGTGACGCCGCGCTTGCGGCCGTTGACGTAGATCTCGCCCCACGGCAACACGTTCAGCTTGAGGGCGCCGGGTTCGACCGTCTGTGTCTCGGCGGCGATGGCTGGTGCGCGCGCCTCGGGTGCGGCAGGACTCGGCGCTGTCGTCGATTCCTCCGTGCTGTCCGATGCCACCGCCTCTGGCGCGGGCGGGCTCGCAAGCTCGGCCGGCGAGACGGGGACGGCGTGCACGGCTGGCGTCACGGGCAGTGTGCGGTCGCCTTCCTCTGAGGTGTCCGAACTGAAGTAGGCGAATACGGCAGCCGTCGACAGTGCAACGAGGACGGCGACAAGCAATAGCGGCCGCCTTGCAGCGGATTTGTCGCTATCGTCGGTGGCAGGATGATCCGTGCCGGCACGCATGGGTCGGGAACCTGGCGTTGCGACGATCGTTGCGCTGCCGACCGAAGGCGCTTGTTCTGTGCGTGTTTGGGCGGCGGCGCCACTGTCCCTCAATGCGCGCCGGATCGGCGTCAGGGCACGGGTCAGATCGCGGGCGCTGGCAAAGCGGTCGGCGGGTGGCTTGGCAAGCGTGCGCATGATCACGGCGTCGAGTTCGGGCGGAACGTCCGGATTCAGACTGGAGGGCGGGGGTGGGACGTGGTGCAGGATGTTGTGCATGACGGCAGGAATGCTGTCGGCCGCGAACGGGTCCTTGCCGGTCAGCATTTCGTACAGGGTGACGCCGAGCGCAAAGAGGTCGGTTCGCGCGTCCACCGGCCCATGGGACACCTGTTCGGGTGCCATGTAGATCGGCGAGCCGGCCATGGCGTCGTCTAGCGACTTGCTGCCATCGGTCGCCAGTGCGATGCCGAAGTCCATGATCTTCACCATGCCGTTGCGCGCGAGCATGATGTTGGCGGGCTTGATGTCGCGGTGAACGATGCCGTGCTGATGTGCGTAGTCGAGCCCGCGCAGGATCAGCAATGCGATGTCGACTACCTTGCGCAGCGGGAGGACCATGCCGCTGTCCAGACTCTCGCGCAGCGACAATCCGGTAAGGTATTCCATGGCAATGTAGGGCACGCCCTCGCTGCTTTCGCCGACATCGTGAATGGTCACGATGTTCGGGTGATTGAGGCGGCCCGCCGCCTTCGCTTCGCGAAAGAAGCGTTCGCGAAAGTCTTCCCGGTCCGTCGACAGCAGTTCGACCGACAGGACCTTGAGCGCGATCTTGCGCTCGATCATGGGGTCGACGGCGCGATACACGGTCCCCATCGCGCCGCGGCCGATCTCGTGCGAAATCACGTAGCGGGCGATGGTCAGGTTTTCGGCAGGCGCAGGAGCATTCATAAGTGATAGTTGGGACGAAACCATCGGTATGGTCGTTGTGGTCGAAACGGCGCGACGAACGGTATCACACGTGCGCCGGAATCAGCGCCATGCACTCTGACGCTAATCATAATGTCGAATAGATGAAAACCATAGTCTTCGTGTGGGATAATCGCTGCCGATCTTACCGCTCCTGATGCGAGGTTTCAGGGGCATGACGAACGGGAGGTGCGACTGAAGTGTTGATCCACGATGCCTGCGAGATGGCGAGCCTGAGCGACCCTGGCTGTGTCAGGTCGGTCAATGAAGATGTGCTGTCATGGGTGCCAGAAATGGGACTGGTGATGGTCGCGGACGGCATGGGGGGGCACAGCGGCGGCGGGCGTGCGGCCCGCATTGCGGTTGAAACGATAGAGCGTCGCATCCGGGCGGCGTTATCGGGACCCGATGCCGCGGCCGTTCAGATCGACGAGTCGCTCGGCGATGCGGTGGCCGAGGCCGATCACGAGATCCGCCGCCTTGCAGCGTCCGACCGGTCACTCTCTGGCATGGGGGCGACGGTTGCCTGCCTGCTGTTGCGCGACAACGAGGCGTGCATTTCCCATGTCGGCGACACCCGGGTCTACCGCCTGCGAGCGGGCAAGCTGGCCTTGCTGACCCGCGATCACGCCATCGGTCGGTATGTACATGAGGCGGGTGTGAGCGATGCAGCCGAGTCTGGCGCCAGTCACAACCGTCATTTCGTGACCAGTGCGCTTGGTGTGGGCCAAGAGTGTGCGATCGAGACGCAGCGCATCGGTGTCGAGGTCGGCGACCTGTTCCTCGTCTGTTCCGATGGCCTCAACGACATGATCGACGGCGCGGATATCGAACTGGTGCTCGATACCATGCAGGCCAACCTGCCGCTGGCCGCGCGGCAACTGGTCATGATTGCGCGCGATTGTGGCGGCTTCGACAACGTGACGGTGGCGCTGCTGCGGGTGAATGCCGAGTTCGCCCATGAAAGTGCGGTTTCGGGCGGCGGCGTGTCATTGTTTGCGCGCGTGCGCGGTTGGTTCGGCCGGAGGCGTTGAGCATGGCAAAAATCGTACTGAGCCTGGACGGGCGGATCATCGCGCAGGCGTTTCTCGATACGCAGCGGATTACGATTGGCCGCGATCCGGCGTGCACCCTGGTGGTGCCGGTGGCCGAAGTGAGTTCGCGCCATGCGGAAATCTACGGTGTGATCAACGATCACTTCATCGAAGATCTCGGCAGTACCAATGGCACGGTGGTCAATGGTAAAGCGGTGAATCGGCATCTGCTGCAGAACGGGGATGTGGTGTTTCTCGGCGAGTACAGGCTCAAGTATCTCAACACCGCACATGCGCGGCTTGGGTTCGACCGCACGCAGATTCTCGATCCGGCCCAGATCTCCGAGTTCGTCGAAGAGGAAACCCAGGCCCCCATCATCCTCGACTGTGCGGGGGCTGCGGCGCATGCCGCACGCGAGCGCCTGGCGCGCGGACGGGTACACGGGCTGGCCGGGCGCCTTGAAGGGCAGGACATCCTCATCGAACGCGTGCTGCTGCCCATCGGCAATCGCGGCGAGTGCAGCGCGGTGATCAATCGACGCCCCGGTGGCTGCTTCCTGACGCATGTCGATGGGCGCGTACAGACCCTGCTCAATGGCGCCGCGCTGGGGAGCGAAGCAGTGCCACTGGCCGACGGTGACATCATCGACGCCGGGGCCGAACGCCTGCGCTTCCACACCGTTGCCAATGGTGATGCGCCTAGTGTAGTGGTGCGCTCTTGATGGCACTTATCGTAGGTGGCAATTGCGGTCGTTGATGGGCTCCTCCCCCTTCAAGGGGGAGGCTGGGAGGGGGATGGGTCAATTCGCG
>NZ_JAGRRD010000001.1:706381-902108 GCF_018122735.1 Azoarcus sp. L1K30
CTCCTCCCCCTTCAAGGGGGAGGCTGGGAGGGGGATGGGTCAATTCGCGACGCTTGAAACCCATCCCCACCCCAGCCCTCCCCTTGAAGGGGAGGGGGCTTCGTTGTACCACCTTAAGTGCCAAACAGCACGCACCACTACACTAGCCAGGCGGGTCAGTCATCTTCGAGCTGAATGCGCGCCCTGGTTGATTCATCCATGCCTGCGGGAGAGGCGCGCACGTCTTGCGGCGCTGGGCGCAGCGGCTCAGCGCGCGTCGAGCCTCCACGAGACGCTTGAGGGGCGCCCGTCGAGCGCCAGCCTGGCGGTGGCGGGCTCGGTGCGGGCAATGACCTTGCCCGCGCGCATCACCAGCAGCCGGGTCGCGCGCAAGCGCAGCGCCTCGACCGGGTCGCCCGCCTGCAGCATGACAAGGTCGGCACGGTATCCGGGGGCAATGCCATAACCATCGAGGCCGAGGATAGCCGCCGCGGTGTCGGTAACCGCTGAATAGCACTGGCGCATGGCTGCCTGGCCGGTCATTTGCGCAACATGCAGGCCCATGCTCGCGACTTCGAGCATGTCGCCGCTGCCCAGCGCGTACCAGGGGTCCATCACGCAATCGTGACCGAAGGCCACGGGGACGCCGGCGGCAAGCAGTTCGGGTACGCGGGTCATGCCGCGGCGCTTTGGATAGGTGTCGTGCCGGCCCTGCAGGGTGATGTTGATCAGCGGGTTGGCGATGGCGGCCACGCCTGCTTCGCGAATCAGCGGAATCAGTTTCGATACATAGTAGTTGTCCATCGAGTGCATCGAGGTGAGATGCGAGCCTGCAACCCGGCCATGCAGCCCGAGCCGATGCGTGTGCTGGGCGAGGGTCTCGATATGGCGCGACATCGGATCGTCGCTCTCGTCGCAGTGCATGTCGACGCGCAGGCCGCGCTCTGCGGCGAGCTCGCACAGGATGCGAACCGATTCGGCGCCGTCGGCCATGCTGCGCTCGAAATGTGGAATGCCGCCGACCACGTCCACGCCCATGTCGAGGGCGCGGGTGAGGTTGGTGAGTGCGCCGGGCGCACGCAGTACGCCATCCTGCGGAAATGCCACCAGTTGCAGATCGAGATACGGCGCAACGCGGCGCTTCACTTCGAGCAGCGCTTCGACCGCCAGCAGGCGCGGGTCGCAGACGTCGACGTGTGAGCGGATGGCGAGCAGGCCCTTGGCCACCGCCCAGTCGCAGTAGGCCATGGCGCGTTCGATGATCGCATCCTGCGTGAGCAGGGGCTTGAGCTCACCCCACAGCGCGATGCCTTCGAGCAGGGTGCCGGACTGGTTGACGCGCGGCTGACCGTAGCTGAGTGTCGAGTCCATGTGAAAGTGCGGATCGACGAAGGGTGGGCTGACGAGCTGCCCGGCGGCGTCGATGACTTCGTGGGCATCGGCGACCAGCGAGCGTTCGACCGCAACGATGCGCCCGTCGAGGATGCCGATGTCGATCGGGCTGCGGCCATCGGGGAGCGAGGCATTGAGAATGATGACGTCGAGCATGGGAGTCCCGGTATCTGTTTGGCTGTGGTGTCGGTTGGCGCCGGTTCAGCGCTCGCCCTTGCGATACGGCTTCATCAGGGCCTGCGGATAGGCGGCGCGGCGGGCCATCACGATCAGGGCGAGGATGGACAGCAGGTAGGGCAGCATCAGGTAGATCTGGTAGGGCAGCGCGCCACCGGCCTGCTGCAGACGCAACTGAGCGGCATCGAAGGCGGCGAACAGCACGGCGCCGAGCAGGGCCTTGCCTGGCCGCCACGAGGCGAACACGACGAGCGCCACGCAGATCCAGCCGCGACCGTTGATCATGTTGAAGAAGAAGGCATTGAAGGCCGACAGGGTGAGGAAGGCCCCGGCCAGCCCCATCAGTATCGACCCGGCGATGACTGCGCCGGTGCGAACGGCGATCACGTCCACGCCCTGGCCCTCGGCCGCGGCGGGATTTTCGCCGACCATGCGCAGCGCCAAGCCCATCGGTGTGCGATAGAGCAGGTAGGCGACGGTGGGCACGAGCGCGATCGCAAGCAGGGTCAGCGAAGTCTGCCCGGCCAGTACCGGGCCGATCAGCGGCAGGCCGGCCAGCCCTTCGAGCGGCGCAAAGGCCGTGACGGTGGGGGGCGTGCTGACTTGCGGAAAGCTGACCCGGTAGGCGAAGGCCGACAGGCTGGTGGCGAGCAGGGTCACGCCGAGCCCGGCCACGTGCTGCGACACCGTCAGCCACACGGTCAGCGCCGCGTGCAGTAGTCCGAACACGCCGCCGACCAGACCGGCCACCAGCACACCGGTCCACAGGTCGGCGCCGTTGAAGACCGCGAGCCAGCCGGTGAAGGCGCCGGCCACCATGATGCCTTCGATGCCGAGGTTGAGGACGCCGGCGCGCTCGCAGATCAGCACACCCAGGGTGCCGAGGATCAGCGGCGTGGCAACGCGCAGGGTGGCCACCCAGAAGGAGGCCGAGCCGAGCATGTCGAACAGGTTGGCGAGGAAGTCCATCATGTGCGGCCCCAACGGAGGCGGTAGCGGGTGAGCAGCGTGGCCACCAGCATGGTGAGCAGGGCCGTGGCAACAATGACATCGGCGATGAAGTTGGGCACGCCCACCACCCGGCTCATGCTGTCGGCACCCACCTGCACGGCGGCGACGAAAAGCGCCGCCAGCAGCACGCCGAGCGGGTGCAGCCCGGCGAGCATGGCGATGACGATGCCGGCGTAGCCGTAGCCCGGTGACATGTCGGTGGTGACGTAGCTCGTGCGCCCGGCCACCTCGCCGACGCCGGCCAGCCCTGCCAGCGCGCCCGACAGCAGGGCGCACAGCAGTACCGTGCGCCCTACCGGCAAGCCGGCGAAGGCGGCAGCGCGGTGGTTGGCGCCGACTGCGCGCAGGGCGAAACCGAAGGTGGTGAAGCGTTCGATCAACCACACCAGGATGGCCAGCCCGCAGGCCATCAGCAGCCCGGTGTGCACCCGCGAGCGCTCGATCAGACGGCTGAACTCGAGTTCGGGGTCGAGCGCTACCGACTGCGGCCAGCCCATGGCAAGCGGGTCTTTCATCGGCCCGTCCAGCATCATCGACACCAGCAGGAGGGCGACGAAGTTGAGCAAGAGTGTGGTGACGACTTCATCCACGCCGAGCTTCAGTTTCATCCACGCCGGCCCCAACAGCCACAGCGCACCGGCAGCCGCGCCGGCGGCGATCATCAGCGCGGACAGCAGCGGCAGCGGGAGGTCGAAGGTGCTGCCGCCGTGCATGCCGCCGACCGCGACCGCCGCCAGCGCGCCGAGATAGAGCTGGCCTTCGGCGCCGATGTTGAACAGACGGGCGCGAAAGGCGACCGCCGCAGCAAGCCCGGTGAGAATCAGCGGGGTGGCGCGGGTCAGGGTTTCGGCAAGGGCAAAGCGCGAGCCGAAAGCGCCATCGAAGAGCAGGGCATAGGTCTGGCCGACCGGCGCACCTGCCCAGGCTACAAGGAGTGCGCACACGCCCAGTGTGACGAGCACGGCAACAATCGGGGCGAACAGCATTGCCCGCGGAGAGTACTCACTGCGTGATTCAAGCCGCATGCTGCGAGGCTCCTTTTGTGTCCGACGCGGCGCTTCCCGCCATGGCCAGGCCGACCGCGGCGCGGCTGCAGCCTTCGGTGGGCAAGGCGGGGCCGAGGCGGCCCTTGAACATCACCGCGATGCGGTCGGCGATGGCAAACAGTTCGTCGAGGTCTTCGGAGATCACCAGCACCGCGGCGCCGGCCGCGGCCGCATCGAGCAGGCAGCGATGAACATAGGCCACCGCGCCGATATCCAGACCCCAGGTGGGCTGGTTGGCCACGATCAGGGTCGGGGTGACGTCGTCTCCGGCCACCGACAGCGCGCGGCCCAGGATGAGTTTCTGCATGTTGCCGCCCGACAGCACCCGGGCGGGCACGTCGATACCCGACAGGCGCACGTCGAACTGCTCGACCAGCGTGCGGGTGAAGGCGCGGGCGGCCTTGCCGCGCACAATGCCGGCGCACGAGAAGGCGGGCAGGTGCAGGCGCTCCGACGCCGCGTTCTCCCACACCGGCAGGTCGCCCACCACGCCGACCGCATGGCGGTCTTCCGGGATGCGGGCGACTCGGCGGGCGATCCAGTCGCGCGGATTGGCGCGCATGGCCTGCCCGCTGACGGACACCTCGCCGCTGTCTGCCGCGAGGGTGCCGCATAGCAGATCGGCCAGCGCCTGCTGTCCGTTGCCGGAGACGCCGGCAATGCCGACGATCTCTCCGGCGCGAACGACAAGGCTGAGGTCGTCGAGCAGGGTCTTGCCTCCCTGCGCCGCATGCACGCCGGACAGGTTCAGCACCATGTCGCCATGCGGTCGCGGTTCGCGGGTGGGCAGGGTCACGCTGCGCCCCACCATGAGTTCGGCAAGTTCGGTCTTGGTGGTGTCTTCGGTGTTGCGCACGCTCACCAGCCGACCGCCGCGCAGCACCGCTACGCGTGCCGAGACGCGCAGCACTTCGTCGAGCTTGTGGCTGATGAAGATCACCGACAGGCCTTCGGCGACGAGGGTGGCGAGGGTGGCGAACAGGGATTCGCTTTCCTGTGGCGTCAGCACCGCGGTGGGTTCGTCCAGAATCAGGATGTGGGCACCGCGGTAGAGGGCCTTGAGGATCTCGACACGCTGGCGCTCGCCGACCGACAGCGCGGCCACGCGCGCGTCCGGATCGACGCCGAGACCGAAGCGCGCCGCGGTATGGAGCAGTCGTGCACGCGCGGCACGCCGGCGCGAAAACGGCAACCATAGCGGCTCGGTGCCGAGCAGCACGTTGTCGAGCACGCTGAGATTGTCGGCAAGGGCGAAGTGTTGATGCACCATGCCCACGCCGGCGGCAAGCGCGGCTTTCGGGTTACCCGGCACCAGCGGCTGGCCGAAGACCTCGATGTGGCCTTCGTCGGCGACGTAATGCCCGAACAGGATGCTGACCAGCGTACTCTTGCCGGCGCCGTTCTCGCCGAGCAGGGCGAGCACTTCGCCAGTGCCGAGCTCGAGCGAGATGTCGTCGTTGGCCACCAGCTTGCCGAAGCGCTTGGTGATGTTTGCCAGGCGCAGGGCAGGCAGGCTTTCATTCATGATGCGCGATACTCAGTTCGACTTCGGTTCGGCGTCATTCACCTTGACTGTGAAATTGCCGTCAAGAATGGCCTTTTCCTTCGCCTTCACCTTGGCGATGAGTTCAGCCGGCACCTTGGATTCGAAGGTCCCGAGCTTGGCCATCTCGCTGCCGCCGAATTTCATCGTCGAATACTTGCCATAGTCCTCGGCCTTGAAGCTGCCGGCCTTGACCATCTTGAGCGCGGTGTCGATGGTCGGTTCCATGTTCCACAGCGCCGAGGCGACCACGGTATCGGGGTACTGCGCCTGGGTGTCGATGACGTTGCCGATGGCCAGCACGCCGCGTTCCTTGGCGGCGTCGGACACGCCGAAGCGCTCGGCGTACATCACGTCCGCACCCCTGTCGATCATCGCAAATGCGGCTTCCTTCGCTTTCGGGGGATCGAACCACGAGCCGATGAAGCTGACGGTGAACTTTACCTTGGGGTTGATCTCGCGGGCGCCGTCCATGAAGGCATGCATCAGGCGATTGACCTCGGGGATGGGGTAGCCGCCGACCATGCCGATCTGGCCGCTCTTGCTCATGCCGGCGGCGATCATGCCGGTGAGGTAGGCTGGTTCCTGGATGTAATTGTCGAACACCGAAAAGTTGGGCGCCTGCGGCTTGCCCGATGAGCCGAGCAGGAAGGCCGTCTTCGGATAGTCGCGCGCGACCTTGCGCGCAGCGGCTTCAACCGCGAACGCCTCGCCCACGATGAGGCCCTTGCCCTGCTCGGCGTACTGCCGCATGACGCGCTCGTAGTCGGCATTGGTGACGTTTTCGGAGAACACATACTCGATGTCGCCACGGGTCTGTGCCGCATTGAGCGCCTTGTGGATGCGCGACACCCATTGTTGCTCGACGGGGACGGTGTAGATCGCCGCAACCTTGATCTTGTCCGCGGCGAAGGCGGGCAGCGGCAACAGGGCGGCAGCAGCCAGCGCAAGGCTCGAAGTCATCAGGGTGCGACGCATGCGATTGGTCATCTTGGCTTCCTTTCAGTGAGTGGTGTTTGCGGGAGGCGGTGAAATGGTGGCGGCGCCATGTGCCGGGCAGGGCAGACCGCAGCTGCGCAGCACGACGGTGAGCACATGGGCGGTGGCACGTTCATGGTCCGGTGGTGACAGGCGGGTCTTGCCGAGCACGGCGCAGACCTGGCTGTCGAAGTCGGCATAGGTCTGGGTCGCGGCCCAGATGGTGAAGAACAGGTGGGTGGCATCCACCGGCAGGATCCGGCCTTCGGCGGCCCACTGGTCGATGACCGCCGCGCGCTTTTCCACCGTGCTGCGCAGCTCGGTGCGCAGGTATTCGCCGATATGGGTGGCGCCGTGCACGATCTCGTTGGCAAAGACGCGCGAAGCGTCGGGACGGCGCGCGCTCAGGCGCATCTTGGCGCGAACGTAGGCGCTCAGCGCGGTTGCGGGATCGGCGTCGGCGGTGATGCTTTCGGTTTCGGCCAGCCACAGGGCGAGGATGTTCGCGAGCACCGCGCGGTAGAGCGCTTCCTTGGACGCGAAGTAGTACAGCAAGGTGGCCTTGGGTACGCCGGCGACGTCGGCGATCTCGGCCATGGTGGCGCCCTGGAAGCCGGCCCGCGCGAACACCTTCTCGGCGGCCTTCAGCATTGCGCCCTCCTGGCGCTGGCGGATGCGGCCCTTCAGCCGTGCGCCATCGTCCACACCTGTGTCGGCCTGAATGCTCATCGTGTGCCGAACAGGCGGTCGCCCGCATCGCCGAGGCCGGGCACGATGTAACCGTGCTCGTTGAGGTGGCTGTCGATCGATGCGGTAAAAATGGGGACGTCGGGGTGTTCGCGGGCCAGGGTCTCCAAGCCCTCCGGTGCCGCCAGCAGACAGACGAACTTGATGCTGCTGACGCCGTCCTCCTTGAGTCGGGAAAGTGCCGCGCTCGCCGAGTTGCCGGTGGCCAGCATGGGGTCAACCAGGATGACCTGTCGCTCGTCGATATCGGACGGCACCTTATAGTAGTACTCGATCGCCTCGAGCGTTTCCGGATCGCGATAGAGTCCGATGTGGCCGACACGTGCACCGGGCAGCAACTCGACCATGCCATCGAGCATGCCGTTACCGGCGCGCATGATGGCGATCAGGCACAGTTTCTTGCCGCTGATGACTGGCGCCTCGCAGTCGGCCACCGGCGTCGTGACCGGGACCAGTTCGGTGGCGAGGTCGCGCGTGACCTCGTAGGCCATCATCGCCGCAATCTCGCGCACGACGCGGCGGAAATTGTCGGTGGTGGTGTCCGCGTTGCGCAGGATCGTCAGCTTGTGCTGCATCAGCGGATGATCGATCTCGGTGACCTTGGGGTGCATCGCGTCTCTCCGTGGCTGGGTACGGGGTCAGAAAACGGTGCCATCACTGATGATGGTGAGCGGTGGCACGCCTCCGGCCCGGCGCTGCGCGGCGATGCGGCGTCCGGCCGACCAGGTGCCGCCCTGCAGGACCTTGGGCAGCGGGAACTGAGCCTCGTCGACACCCAGTTCGGCACGTACGGCGTTCGCAATGCGGTCGAGTCCGATCACGGTGAGCGCCCGCCACTCGACGATGGGGGGAGAATCCACCCGCCATGGCGTGGTCCAGAACTCAGCGCTGCGGGGGCGGATCACGCCGAGATCGAGCAGCAGGCCGCCATTGCGATATTCGGGCAGCCCCGTCAGTGCGTCGAGTCCGCGCACCTTGAGACCTGCGGCATCGAGCGGTTCCAGCAGCGAATAGGTGAGCCACTGCGTGAGCTTGTGGAAAGGCAGCAATTCGTCTTCCAGTGCCGGGTGGTGCCAGCAATCGCCCAGGGAAATGCCCTGCAGGCTGATCCGTCCCGGCCATACCGGCCCGAGCGCCTTGAGCAGCGTGGCGAGGATGAACTCCGCATCGATTTCGCCGCGATCGGCATGCGCGAACAAGTAATCGACAAGATTGCCGAGACGGGCAGGCTCGCCGAACACGGCGGGTGTGCCCGAGATCACTTCGCCCAGGCGGCGCAACAGGCCGGCACGGCCTTCGAGACCGACGAGCGGATTGTCTTCGCTTTCCTGAAAAGCGGTGGCCAGTCGATCGGCCGTCAGGCGGCTCAGGGCTGCCGCGTCGCTGCGCAACGGGCGCCCGGGTGCGTCGGAGAGGAGGCCGGCGGCAAACAGCTCGATACTGGCAACGGCCAGGCCCTCGGACCGCACATGGACCTGAGCATTGGCTTCGTCGCGGAAATGCCAGTCTGGACCGGCGCCGGCGTCGAGGAGCACGCTGGGTACGACGAGGTCGATGGCGATGCGGGCGATTTCGCGCTCGTCCGCCGCATGCGACATGGCGCGCAGCGCCTGCCAGCGATCGACGCCGCCAGCCTCGAAATGCCGCCAGCGGCTATGGTAGGGTACTTCTAGGTTCGGATAGTCGTGACGGATGGTGTCGGCCACATATAGCGCGGCACCGGGCAGGGCCTCCGCCCGCCACTCGAAAAACGACGAGCGGCCGCTTTCGACCGCCGCCATCACGGCCGCACAGCGCTTGCGCACCGCCTTCGCGCTCAGCAGTGCCGTCGCCGGATGGCCGATCGGAACCGGGGCGTACCATCCGGAGTTGGCGCGCGCTGCAGCGTTCATTCGTTCAGCCCCCGGCCTTTCGGCTGCAGAAGTTCCGCGGCCTGTGGCGCCCCGCTCGGGGAAAAATAGCCGGCTGCCATCTTGGCATCCATTTCGACCCGCGCATCGGCTGGAATTAGTTCGTCGGGAATGGCGACCTGCTCGACGATGTCGATGCCGGCGGACACCAGCGCATTGCGCTTCATGTCACTCATCGACGCCCAACGGTCGATACGGCTGATGCCGAGCCAGTGGAAGACGTCAGGCATCAGTTCCTGGAAACGCATGTCCTGTACGCCGGCCACACATTCGGTGCGGGCGAAATAGGTCTCGGCGCGGTCGCCGCCCTTTTGCCGTTTGCGTGCGTTGTACACCAGGAACTTGGTCACCTCGCCGAGGGCCCGGCCTTCCTTGCGGTTGTACACCACGAGTCCGACACCGCCCTGCTGGGCCATTTCAATGCAGATTTCAATGCCATGGGCGAGATAGGGGCGGCAGGTACAGATGTCGGAGCCGAAGACGTCGGAGCCGTTGCATTCGTCGTGAACCCTGCACGCGACCCGGGTGTCGGGCAGCCCGAGCTTTTCCACGTCACCGAACATGTACAGCGTCATGCCGCCGATGGGGGGCAGGAAGACCTTGAGGTCGGGCCGCGTGATGAGCTCGGGAAACATGCCCGCAGTCTGCTCGAACAGCGTGCGGCGCAATTCGCGCTCGCCGATGCCGAAGCGCTCGGCAATGCCGGGCAGGTACCAGACCGGATCGATCGCGGCCTTGGTGACCTTGACGTCGCCATTGGCAGTAAGGATGTCGCCATCGGGCTTGAGCCGCCCGGCAGCGATCGCCGCCACCAGTTCGGGCATGTTGATGTGAGCCTTGGTGACCGCGATGGTCGGGCGAATGTCGATGCCCGCTGCCAGCAGATGCCCGAATTCGTCCGCAACGCGGTGACCCCAGGGATCGAAGGACACGATCTTCTTCGGATCGCTCCACTGCGGATGCGGGCCGATTTCGGCGGCGGGGAGCGTGTTCGATAGATCTGGCCGGTGCGTGCTCTGCAGGTTGCCGGCTGCCACTGCCAGGGCCCGATACAGCGAATAGGCCCCGGAGTGGGTGCCGATCACGTTGCGCTGTGCCGGGTCGCTGAGGCTGGCGACGAAAGGGCCGCGTTCGCGTGCGGTGGGCGCCCCCCATCTGACCGTATGGTAGAGGCCGGTGCGGGTTCTGGGATGCGAGGTCAACACGATGTGGGACGCCATGGCACGCTCCTGTAACCGGGAGGAAAAAACCTGACCAGATGGTCAGTTTCAGCATAGCGAATTTCGTGCCATCCCAAAAGCCCTGTTTTTGCGTGGAGCGGGCATCGAGGCGGGCACCGAATGCGTGCCAGAAGGGTTTGTGCGCGTTTGCGATGCACGTCGGCGGTGCGCTGGACAGCACCTTTCAGTGCAGGCTAACGGGCCGGGGTGGCTCCTTTTTCTCCCTCCCCTTCAAGGGGAGGGCTGGGGTGGGGATGGGTTTGAAATGCCGCCGACGTAACCCATCCCCCTCCCAACCTCCCCCTTGAAGGGGGAGGAGAAAACCGGAGCCCATCCGAACGTCATTAGCAGGCCCCTTCCCCTTCAAGGGGAAGGACAGGATGGGGATGGGTTCGGTGGCGAGCCCTCGAAACCCATCCCCACCCCAGCCCGGTGGCCAGCGCAGAGACGCGCTGTCGTTCGAGCGGCAGCAAGTGACGCTCGCTGAAACCCCGTTCTCACCCCCTTGAAGGGTAGTGAGCAAAAGGCCGTCCACCCGAACCTGATTGGCTGGTTCCTTCCCTTTTCCTGAACATACAAGGGGGAGGAGGTCCGTTCTTTTCAGTGAACATACCAAGGGGAAGGCACCAGAAAACTGCATTCGGGGCGCGCCGATTGGCTCCCTTGCCAAGGAGTAGCCGATCATCAACCGAAACCACTACTCGAGAGGAATGCCATCAAGATCACACCACGACACTAGTCCACCGGCAGGGCGTGGTTGGCGAGTCGGGTGGATAGCACGACCGATGTCTCGCTGGTGCCATAGGGGGCGAAGGTGGCAATCAGCGCTTCGAGTTCGGCCAGTGAGGTGGCCACGACCTTGAGCATGAAGGCCGCCCGGCCGGTGACGTGGTGTGCCTCGCGCACCGCGGGCAGGGTGCCGAGCAAGGCTTCGACACGGGCGTAGGACTCGGGCGGAATGTGCAGTTCGACAAAGGCGGTGATCGGGTAGCCGATGCTGTGTGCGTCCACCTCGGCGTGATAGCCCCGCAACACGCCTTGCTCCTCGAGGCGCTTGATCCGTTCGGCGACGGCGGGCGACGACAATCCGACGCGGCGGCCAAGTTCGGCCAACGGCAGGCGGGCGTCCTGCTGCAACTCGGCGAGCAGGCGACGATTGAGGCGGTCGAGGCGGGGCTGATCGTTCATGGCTCGATTCGGACGGAGAAATTCCTTCGATTCTGAAGCAAACGCGGCCTCAAAGCATCGATTCGGCATGGTCGGCCGCCGCGGTGCACACCATACTCGATCGTCAATTCTGAGAGGACAGTGTGATGCTGATCAAAGGTCTGTTGCTGGGTTTCTCGATCGCAGCACCAGTGGGGCCAATTGGCTTGCTGTGCTTGCGTCGCGGTCTGGAGCGGGGATTTCTCGCTGCCTTTACGAGTGGTCTCGGCGCGGCGACGGCGGACGCCTGCTATGGCCTGGTGGGTGCCCTCGGGCTGGCCGCAGTGAGCACCCTGCTGATCGGGCAGACGGCGTGGCTGCGCGTTGGCGGCGGGATCTTCCTGCTCTGGCTCGCGTGGCAGACCTGGCGCGCCGCGCCGTCGCACCCGGCGGCGACCGGCGGGGGCGGACGTCTGTGGCGCGGCTACCTGAGCACGCTGTTGCTGACCCTGTCCAACCCGATGACCATCCTGTCGTTTGCCGCGATCTTTGCCGGGCTGGGCATTGCCGAGGGCGACAGAGGTGACGGCGTTCTGCTGGTGGTCGGGGTGTTCCTGGGGTCCGCATTGTGGTGGAGCATGCTGGCGTGGCTGGCGACGCACCTCGCCGCGCGAATCGGGCCGCGGCAGCTGATCGCCATCAATCGCCTGTCTGCGCTCGCGCTCGGCGGCTTCGCCGTGTGGTCCTTCATCGGCGCGGTTTGACGTCGGGGAGGGTAGCCAGGTCAAGGCGAGGCATGGCATGGCAAGGCGTCGACGCGGCGCCCTGGGGCCTCGGCTATCCGCGGTTCCTGACCGGCTGCGGCAAGTCGTGCAGGCTGGAGCCGGTCGTGATTTCGATGCGCAGGTTGGTGCTATCGACGGATCATCTGCGACCACCGCCAGGACCCATGCCGCCTCCCGGTCCCATGCCTCCGCCAGGACCCATGCCGTTGCCGAAGCCCATCCCGGTTCCTCTGGTGGGAGGCATATCAGGCAATGTCAGGCCATTGGCCTTGGCGCGTTCCTGCATTTGCGCATGATGTTCATTGCGGATCTGTTCGCGTGCTTCAGCGGTCGTAGCCGCACGCATCCGGTTCCGGTACTCCAGACGCTCCTGCTCGGTCATGATCTGGCTGCCGTAGATCTGGTCCCGGTCCTGAATCTGAGTCTGCGTGCGTTCCATTGTCGTGGCCGAATCTGCTGCCAGTGCATGAGTCGCAGCCAGTGGCAGAACGGCGGCCAGCAGCACGTGCACGAAAGTTTTCGGTTTCATGATTCATCCCTTCAGTCGGGTTGAACAAGGAGAACGTCGCAATCACCACAACCCGGTTCGGTGCTTGCGAGGACCCGCGGGGAAAGCTGGCGTCAGCACTCGATGAGCCTTACCCGGCTCGCGAGCGCGTGTGGCGCAGTCGCCTCTGGTCCTGCTCTCTCGGGGGACGGAGCCACCTGGCGCCCTGTCGTCATTGACTCATCGAACCCTGCGTTCTGCAAAGGCGGATGAGACTGCGCTCTATGCCGGCGCGCTTGTTCGGGCAGTGGGGTGTCCGTGGTCCTATTCTAGTCCCTGTATGCGGCGGCGGAGCGCCGCGTGATGAGGAAAATGTCACCGGACTTTACCGGCCAGGGGTTCGCCGCATCAACATCTAACACGAATGGCCTGCAGTGGTTTGCCGCTGATGGCGTCGATCACGACAAAGTTGACGTGACGGGGATGGGCCGGGTCTGCTGGTGTGGTGGGACTGAAGGTTTGCACCGTGGTATCGGTAGCCAGCGACGGCCATGCCGGCACTTGCCTGAGCTCGCGCACGACAAAGTCATGTTGCAGGATCTCACCCCGGTTCTCGCCTGCCGTCACTGTGCTGCGGTGCCCGTCTTCGGTGACCGCCCAATAGGCTGCGAGGCGGGATGGCGCGCGGTCGCCGGGCGTAATCCTGGCTGTCAGGACCTCGCCGGTT
Source organism: Azoarcus sp. L1K30 (assembly GCF_018122735.1). Lineage (GTDB taxonomy): Bacteria > Pseudomonadota > Gammaproteobacteria > Burkholderiales > Rhodocyclaceae > Parazoarcus. The sequence goes on from NZ_JAGRRD010000001.1 coordinate 719,530, forward strand.
GCGGACAGACTCACCTGCACTGTCGCGGCAGCGCGCCGGTCGGCGGACGAGGGCAAGGGCGCGGAATACCAGTGCGGTCTATCCCTGCCGTTCACGACGACCTGAGGCGTGTAGCTGAAGCGGGCACCGTTGACGGCTTGCTGTTCGCGCTGGCGCCGGGAATGGTCGGCACTGCCGAAACGGTCACGCCAACCCAACCCGTCCCAGTAATCGACGTGAAAGGCGAGCGCAACGATGGCCGGGTCCGCCTTGAGGCGCGACAGCCAGCGATCGGCTGGCGGGCAGGAGCTGCAGCCTTCGGAGGTGTAGAGTTCGACCACGGGGGCCACGGTCGTCCCGCTTTGCGCCGTACAGGTCGATGTGCTTGGTTCGGCTGCCACAAGCGGCGCTATGGCGCAGAAATTGAGGCTCGCCGTGAGCAACAGCATCCGCAGCGGTGTTCTCGAAGACATGGCGCGTCCTCCATCGTCGATGAGGGCTTTGTCGGTCGAGCCATTCGATCCTTACACGATATTGCCTGCGTCGGCGGGTGCCGTGATCATAGTTGCTGGCTCAATTGGCGTCGTCTGCCGGTTCGGCCGCGTCGTATGCGCGCACGATTTTCCGCGCCGAGGCGTAATCGTCGTCGTCGGTCATGACTGTGGCGAAGCCCATGGGCGACAGATCGCCCACGCCACCTTGCAGGTAGTGTCCGCCTACATGCGCTTCGATGCCGTTGGCACGAAGCATGCCAGCGACGATATGGGCCTCGACGATGTTGCTTGCCCGATAGACGATCTTCATGGTCGCTGCATGTCGTGTGCGGCTTCAGGCGGTGTCGAGGCGGACGAATTGCGTCAGGCGTACGTCGACGGTGAGCGCCAGCGCCGTCAGCGCTGCCGCCCGCGCACGGCCCTCGGCGCTGGCGCGGAACAGGTGGGGGGTCATCGTCAGCAGGTCGGCAATCTGTTCGCCACTGGCCAGTTCGATGTGAAAGCGCACGTTCTCGGGCGGGAGGGCGGCAAAGCCCGGTGGGGTGAATGCTTCGGCGCTGCGCTCCGGTTTCAGGGTCGGATAGATGATTTCGCGCAGTTCCCGCAAGTGATCGGGGCCGGCATCGACCTGGATCAGCTTGCCGCCGGTGTCGAGCACGCGGGCAAACTCGGAGTAGACCGGAAAGCCGAACAGGCACAGTACGCGGTCCAGCGTGCCCGATTGCACTGGCAGGTTGGCGTTGGTGCCGACCACCCAGTTGGGGCGTCCATCCTGCCTGGCCGCCGACTGTACAGCCCATTTCGAAATGTCGAGCCCGAGCAGTGCCAGCGTTGCAGTTTCACTGGCGCAGCTGGCCAACTGGCGCAAGTAGTAGCCCTCGCCGCAACCGGCGTCCAGGCAGCTCAGCGTCGCCGCTGGCGGCACCGCGCTCAGCGTGGCGCGGCTCACTGCGTCGGCGATGGGCTGGTAGAAGCCCGCATTGAGATGCCGCCGGCGCGCGGCGACCATGTCCCTGCTGTCGCCCGGATCACGCGAGCGCTTGTGCTGAACCGGAAGCAGGTGGACATAGCCCTGGCTGGCGACGTCGAAGCTGTGTCCGGCGGCGCAGCGCCAGGTCGCGCCGTTGAGGTGAAGCCGGCCGCCATCGAGGGGGCAGGCGAGGGCGCGGAAAGGGGTAATGTTCATGCGTGCAGGTGGAGCGTGCGGAGGGCCGTTGAGGAGACCACAGCCCGGCGCGCGCGTGGGGACCGGGCTGCTTTCCCGTGCCGTCGGGTGGTCAGATGCCAGGCGGCAGTGCCTGAAACGCGGATCACGACACTAGTTCGCGCTGCACAGTGCTACGCCCTCCGCCGCCCAGCCGCTGGCCACCAGCGCCTGATAGGCGTCGAAGTCGGTCGTATAGCGGTGATTGGAGTCGTTGTACATCCACCGATTGTTGTAGGCGCGATAGACCGGACGCTCGCCTTGGCGACAGGCGCCGTTCTCGGGCAGCCTGGCGTAGAAGGCGATACCTTCGTAAGTCCAGCCCGGGTCGTGCTTCACCTGTTCGCACTCCTTCGCGTCTGCAGTATAGAAGTGGGAATTCGGGCCGACGCCCGGCGTACCGTAAAAGCGGCACACGGGTAACGCCCCCTCGGCGCCGTTGCTCCACGCATAAAAATAATCCAGCGTGTCGTACCACCCGGGACCCGCGGAGCCGCCGTTGATCAGCGCCGCTTCGGCTTTGCTGCCGGTGCGGAAATAGTGCTCGAGATCCGAATTGTAGAACTCGTAAACCAGCTGAACGCCGGCCAGCGCCGTGGCGCCTTCTATCGCGCCAATCGCACTGGCGATTCCGCTGCCGCAAATGCCGTAGGTTGCGCAGTAGCTGTAGGACGGAAAGGCGCGGGCGGTGAGCTGGATCAGTGCGCTCAACTCCGGACCGCTCAGGCCCGGGTTCATGCTCAGCGCCAACGCCGCCACGCCGGAGACATGGGGTGCGGCCATGCTCGTGCCCTGCATGTAAGCCCAGGTCGGGCTTCCGGCGGATTTGGTTCCCGATCCCACGGTGGACAGGATTCCCCCATTCGTGCCGTACACGTTCATGTCGCCGCCTGGGGCCGATACGTGCCCCGAGAAGCTGTAATTGCTGTAGGACGCCAGATCGCCGTATGGATCCACTGCCATGACAGTCAGTACGCCTTCGCAGCTCGCCGGCGTGTAATGTGCCACGTCGTCGGCCGCGTTGCCGGCCGCCACGACGATCAGTGCGCCTTGACCGATCACCTGATTGATGGCGTCCTGATAGGCGCGCGTGCAGCCTTGTCCGCTATAACCGCCGAGGCTCAGGTTGATGATCTGGGCTGGATGGGGATTGTCGGGCACGCCCGGAACCCTGAGGCCCGCCGCCCAGTACAATCCGTCGAGCAGATCCGACAAGGTGCCGCCGCATTTTCCCAGAACGCGCACCGGCAGAATGCGGGTACGCCAGGAAACCCCCGCGATGCCGGAACCATTGGCCCCGTCGGCGGCCACGATTCCACTGACGTGGGTGCCGTGCCACGAACTCCTCTGGGCCTCGCTGCCAGGGCCACATTCGCCTGCGGCAGAGTAACTTCCGGGATCGGTGGCGTCGGCGTCCCGGCCGTTGCCGTCATTCGAATAGGTTGCATCGGAGATGAAGTCATAGCCCGGCAGCAGCCTGCCGGCAAGCTCAGGGTGAGGCAGCACGCCACTGTCGACCACGGCGACCACGGTGTCGCTGGCGCCCGTGGTGTATTCCCACGCGAGCTTGGCGTCGATTCCGCCCGCAAAACCCTCTGCGGTGCCCATCAGGTTCCACTGCGATGAGACGAAATACGGATCGGTCGATTCCGCCTGATGGCGCGAGATGAAATCGGCTTCGACATGCTCGATGATGGGGAGCTTGGCGAGTTGCTGCACGATCGACTGCGTGTCGGCGAATCCCAGTGCCTGATCGAAGCGGAACACGTGCATGCGGCCGATCATCGCGCGACTGAATGCGATCGGAATCTTCGTCGCAGCCAGCACCGCCGCCAACATCGCATCCGGGGGCGGATGCCCCTGTTCGGCAAGGGATTGGGTGGCCGGATCCCGGAAACGGATGATCACCCCGCGCGAAAGCGGCTGATCGGCGTCAATGCCGGGCGGTTGCAGATCGGGGCTTGGCAGTTGCGCGCTGGTGATGGTCCTGTTCGACGAGGTGGCCGGCGCAAGGTCAAACAGGCCCTGTTGCCTGAGTACCGAGCCCATCAGGTGTTCCAGCTTCTGATCCCGTGCAGCGGCGCCAGATTCACGGGGCGGCTGCGCTCGCCCGGGCAATGACACGCCTTGGGCGCTGGCAAGGGTCGAAATTGCAGTGCAGCAACAGAGGAGGAGAAATCGACGCATCACGGTGGTACGGGTCCTTCTTCAGACTTCTTGCATGAACCGCGTGCGTTGCAGCGGGTCGGTCGGTGCTGCGATTGATCAAGGGGGCGCGACGCATTGCCCGGTGCCATCGAGGCGTGTCCGGCGCACCGCCCGGGCCGCTGGCCGCAGCGCGCTAGTGTAACAGCGCTCCGCAAGAGGATTGGGCCCACGGCGGAAACGTGCGCGCAGCGGGCTCAGGCAATGTCATCCGCAGGCCCGACCCAGCAGAACGGGTTGTGCGCGATTTCCCACAAATGGCCGTCGAGGTCCTTGAAGTAGCCGCTGTAGCCGCCCCAGAAGACCTTCTGTGGCGGTTTGACCAGGGTTGCGCCGGCCTTTACCGCGTGGGCCACGAGCGCATCGACCTCTCTTTCCGAGCCAAGGTTATGTGCCAGCGTGACGCCGCGAAAGCCGCTGCCCTCGGCAGGCACCTGAGCATCTTCGGCCAGCGCATCCCAGCCGTACAGACCGAGCCAGGTGCCATTCAGGGTAAAGAAGGCGACCGAGGGCGGAGAGTCCATGCGCGGAAGGCCAAGCCCCTTCTCGTAGAATTCGGTGGCCGCGGCGAGGTCGCGCACGCCGAGCGTAATCATGCTGATTCGGGGTTTCATTGCGGCGCCCTCCTTGATGACCGCTGACTGAACGGGGAATGGTAAGGCGAATGGGCATTTCCGCGAAGAGGCGATCGTGGGGGCGGGCGGACATTCTGTGTGTGCGTCGCATCGCTTGTCCGCGGCGAGACACGCAGGTGACCGACTCGGCGCGATGGGCCGGTGCCCTCGGGCGTAAAGCGTTACATTGGCGGCTCACGTTCAGGCGCTGTTCCGGCCGCAGGGAACCGACCCCCATGCGGTCTCGTCGAAATACCAGTTTCCGATTAACGCGGTCCGTCACCGAAGAGGACGTCCCACCCATGTTTCATGCTTTCTTTCCCCGCCCCAAGTGGTTCTTTCTGTCCTTCGCCATGTGGGCCAGTGCCTGCGTGGCGATGTGGTACGGCTTCGCGGCCGACCTCGCCGTGCATTTTCCCGGCGCGCATGCCGCACAGGCGACAGGTGACTCAGCGGGGAGCGACCTGTGGCAGTACGCGTACATGTTCATGGCCTATCTCGCCTTCGTGGTGCCGTGGTCGCTGAGCCGCAAGCAACCGTGGGCGCGGTGGTCGGTGCTCGGATCGGCGCTGATCGTGTTCATCACCTGGTTTCAGGTCGAAGTGAGCGTGATGCTCAACGAGTGGTATGGCGGGTTCTACGACCTGATCCAGAACGCGCTGTCGAAGCCGGGCAGCATTCGCGCAGCCGATTACTTTCACGAGCTTGCGACGGTGGCGTGGATCATCATGACGGCGGTGGCAGTGGCGGTGTTCAACCGCTTTTTCGTCAGTCATTACGTGTTCCGCTGGCGCACCGCCATGACTGCCCATTACACCGCGCACTGGCAGCGCGTGCGTCACATCGAGGGCGCCTCGCAGCGGATTCAGGAAGATACGATGCGCTTCGCGAGCATCGTCGAGAGCCTCGGGGTGAGTTTCCTCGAGTCGGTGATGACGCTGATCGCCTTCCTGCCCATCCTGTGGGTGCTGTCGGCCCAGGTGAGCGAGCTGCCGTTGATCGGCGAGGTGCCGCATGCGCTGGTGTTCGTCGCCATCGTGTGGTCGGTGTTCGGTACCGCACTGCTGGGACTGGCGGGAATACGGCTGCCCGGGCTGGAGTTCGGCAATCAGCGGGTGGAGGCAGCCTACCGCAAGGAACTGGTCATGGGCGAAGATCACGCCCACCGCGCCCATCCGGAGACGCTGTCGGAACTGTTCACCCGCGTGCGCTCGAACTATTTCCGGCTTTACTTCCACTATCTCTATTTCAACGTCGTGCGTTACGGCTACATCAATATCGGCCAGTTCGTCCCCTTGATCGCGTTGGCACCATCGATTGTCGCGGGTGCCTTCACACTGGGTGTCATGCAGCGCATCCTCAACGCCTTCAACCAGGTGGAGAGCTCGTTCCAGTACCTGGTGAATTCGTGGACGACCATCGTCGAGTTGCTGTCGATCTACAAGCGTTTGCGCAGCTTCGAAGCCGCCATCGCAGGCCAGCCGCTGCCTGGCATCGAACTGACCGCGGAGGTGGCACTGGCACCGGATGGAGGACGTTGAGGCTTGGCGCCCTAAGGACAGGCGGGTTTCGCGCTGGCGATCGGGCTGGGATGGGGATGGGTTCGGTCGGCCGTACTTCAAGCTCATCCCACTCCCAACCAGTCGTCTCGGCAAAGCCTCGCCGCTACGCTGGCAGCGAGCATTTCTCGCTGAAACCCCGGCGATGCCCTCCTTGAAGGAGGAGGCGCTCCATTCTTGCCCCTTCCCGGAACATACAAGGGGGTGGTCGCAGCTGCGCCCTCCCCACTATCTCGCCTGTTTGCTTGCCGGAGCGCCTAATATCCTTAGGAGAGCAGCGCGACAACAAGCAACGGGATGGAGGCGAGATCATGCTGACGATACAGGACTGCATCGAACTGTCCGATCTGACTGAAGAAGAAATCCTGGCAATCGCCGAGCACGAACATGTTCCGGAGATGATCGCCGTGGAGCTGGGGTGCTATCTGGTGCATACCGAGAGCGGCGAGAAGCGGATCAAGAAGATGATTGCAGAAGATATTGCGGATGCCCGCGGCAAGGGCGATTACAAGCACGCCGCCAGACTCAAGCTGGTGCTCAAGCACTATCTCGACGAGCACGCGAACCTGAAATAGGGGCGGGACGGGCGATATCTGTGCGCCCCGCGCCGCGGCGCGCTGCCAGCGTGCAGAAGAAGGGCACGTATTGCGCATGGCCGCCGCAGAAGACGACGTTCAGCCGCAGCGGATCGGCCGCGTCGGTAATGCCTTCCACTGCGGGCCACGGGGACAGGGTCGGGTCGGCTGCGCAGCGTTGCAGATGGGTTGCGTCGAGACCGGGGCGACGCACCTCGCCACCGCTGCTGTCGACGTAGGCCACGATATTGCCGGTGCCGAAGGTCTCGCCCAGTGCCTGCACCAGCGTCAGGAAGCCGCGATCGCTGCCGCCCCGCAGGCGAAGGGACTGACCGTCGCGCGTGTGCGCGCTGGAGCTGACCGTATCGCCCACGCCGACGATGCGCGGCATGTGTGCTGGATCGAAACTCGACTTGGCAAGGCCCAGCAAGGCGTAGTGATCGCGAGGTGCCTGGCGGGCATTGAAGGCCTCCCCCAGCGGGTAGTGGCCGGTGTGCTGAAAATAGTAGTGATTGAGGATCACCAGCACGCCGGTTTCCTTCACCGCGCCCCTGATCATGAACTGGAAATCGGTCGTGCCCGCATTGCCGTCGTCGCCGTCGCGGACAAGCTCGCGGGCGTCGGGGCCGCGTCCCTGGTTCGGTGCGTAGTGCACGAAGAATGCGTCCGCCAGGCCGACCGCCTCAGCTTCCTGCAGCAGGCTGTCCATGAAGGCTTCGAGCGCGCGCTGCAACTGGCGGTAGCGCTCGGGCTGCGCGCCGAAGCGCTGATGGAGAGGGTTGATATTCACCGTTGGCGACGCGATGTTGTCGAGCACGGTCACGTCCACGAGTGCGTCGATGTCGTCGGCGTCGAGCGCAAAGGGCGGGCTTGCGAGCAGGTCGGCGAGGAATCGCACGGCGCGGGCCGGTACTGTGCTCAGGAAGGCCAGTTCGTCTGCACTGACACCGGGATGCGAAACCCTGCCATGGCGGTCCTGGAACTGCACACCGCCAGCGGCCAGGCCGGGCAGGTACAGGCCATGCTGCTGCGCCCGCGTCGGGTGCTCGAGCGCCTTGTCGATGATGCCGTTTACTCCGCGACTGCCTATGTGCTCGCCATTGGTGAGCACATAGAACTGGCCGTCCAGTTGGCCGGCCGCTTCCACGTAGCGCGGTTCGATACTGCGCGTGAGCGGGTCGCCTACCAGTCCCATACAGACACCATCCAGGTCCTGGATAATGAGCAGGCGATCGGTGGCGGCAAGGTCGTCGATCAGGTCGGTGTGATCGAGCACAAAGAGTCGGTCGGCATGGGGCATGCCCTCATTCTACCGGTCGCAGCGGCCGTTCCCGACCGGGTCGTGCTTCAGCGCGTCGACATCTGCGCTACGTCGGCTCAATTCACGAGGCGGGTGGCAAACGCGTCGACCGCTTTCCAGTCGAGGTAGGTTTCGGCCGGAATCGGCTGACTGACCACGTAGCCCTGCGCCACATCGCAGCCTTGCGCGGCCAGATGTTGCCAGCCGGCGCGGTCCTCGACGCCTTCGGCCACCACCTCCAGATCGAGGTCGTGCGCGAGGTCGATGGTGGAGCGCACGATCACGTCGGAGTCGGTGTCCGACAGCATCGAGTGCACAAAGGACTTGTCGATCTTGATCGCATCGACCGGCAGCTTCTGCAGGTAGGCGAGCGAGGAATAGCCTGTGCCGAAGTCGTCGATGAACAGCTCGATGCCCAGATCCTTGAGCCGCCGCATGCTCTCGAGTCCGCCGCTCGGGTCTTGCATCAGCGCACTCTCGGTAAGCTCGAACTGCACCCCTTCCGGCTCACCACCCCAGGTCGCCAGCAGGTTGCGTACTCGCTCGGTCAGTCTCGGATCGCGCAGGTCGCGCGCCGAGAGGTTGACCGCCAGTGGCAGCAGGACCCCGGCTTCACGCCAGACGTAGCTTTGCCGAAAGGCCGCCTGCATCACCCAGTCGGTGAGCGGACTGATGAGCCCGCTGTGTTCGGCCAGTCCGATGAACTCGTCGGGCCAGAGCATGCCAAGGCGGGGGTGCTCCCACCGCACGAGGGCCTCGACGCCGCACACCTCGCGATTCGAGAAGCGCACCTTGGGCTGACAGAAGAGGCGCAATTCGTTGCTGTCGATGGCGCGATGAAGGTCGCCGATGAGCGCCAGTCGGCGCGCGCATTCGCGGTCGCGTCCGCCGGTGTACAAGGCCATGCCGTGGCCGTGGTGACGGGCCTGATGCATGGCGACGTTGGCGCGGCGAATGAGGGCGTCAGGTTCGGTACCGTGCCCGGGAAAGATGGCGATGCCGATGCTGCCGCCGGCATCGAGCATGACCTCGCCGATCGCGACCGGTTCGAACATCTCGGTCAGTATCCGCTGCGCGGTGCGCGACGCGGCGCCGGCATCGCAGTCGGGCAGCAGCACCGCGAACTCGGCTTCGCCCATGCGTGCGATATTCAGCGTCTCGGGCACCACCCGTGCGACGCGGGCGGCGATCTCGCACAGCATGGCATCGCCCTGGTGATAGCCCAGGGTTTCGTTGATTTCCTGGAAATGGTCGATGCCGAGCATCAGCAAGGCCAGCGGGCGATGATCGCGCTTGGCCGCCTCGACTTCCTCTTCCAGCCGTATGCGAAGGCGCCAGCGATTGGGCAGGCCGGTGAGGGTATCGCACTCGGCCATGCGGCGCACGGCCGCCTCGGCCTCGAGGGTGCGTTGGCGCGTGCGCAGCGTCTCGACGCCGAAGGCGAGGTCGTCCGCAAGCTCGCTGAGCAGATCGGCCTCGGCGGCATCGAAGGCGTCGGCTTCGGTGGCGGCGATCGACAGGTTGCCGATGACGGTGCCCCCCACGCGCAAAGGAAACGCGCTGATGGCAGCGTAACCGCGACGCAGCGCCTCATCGCGCCACAGCACCAGATCGGGATCATTGAGCACGTTGCGGCCGATACTCGGCTCACCGGTGCGGATCGCCGTTCCGGTGGCACCGCGACCCCGCTCGGCATCTGCCCAGGTGATGCGCAGGCCTTCGAGATGGGCGAGCTCGACGCCGACGTGGGCCATCACCTTGATGCTCTGCGCGGCGTCGTGCTGCGCGTAGCCCACCCAGGCATAACGATAGCCGCCCTCTTCAACGATGATGCGGCAAATCTCGCACAGCAGGGTGTGTTCATCCGTTGCACGCACGAGCGTCCGGTTTACAGCGCTCAGGGTCTTTCGTGCGCGATCCACCCGGCGCAGTTCGTCCTCGGCGCGCGCATGGCGGATCGCCGCACGCATGGAACCGATGCCATGGGCAAGGCTGCGCGCGGCTTCGAACAGAAGCTCTATTTCGGCCGTGTGAAAGGCCCCCGCATCGGCCGGCTTTAACAGCAGCGCACCGAACGGGCCGGCTCCGTCCTCCAGTGGCAGCACCGCCACCCCGGCCGCTTCCGTGCCGCCGGCGCTGCCTGAGATCGACTGCACCCACGGCAGGCCGCGATGGAGTGCGGTGACGATTTCGTCCTCGTCGACCATCCCGTCTACCACGCCAGTTCCACGTGCAGCCATGCCGCGCAACTGGCCGCCATCCTCGTCCAGATAGCCGATCCATGCCCCGGCGTAGCCGGCCAGGTCGACCGCTGCCGCGCATACATCACGCAGCAGGGCATCCTCATCTGCTTCGCCGTTCAACATCGAATGAAGCGCACGCAACAGGGTCAAGGCCCGGCTACCCGGCCACGGCACCGCATCGGGCTCGAAGTCGTCGGCTCGCCTTTCCGGATCGTGCATGTTCATGACCTCACCTCCACAGACCCGACCCTGCCATACAAGCAGTACACGCCTGATGATTGGACGCCAGATCCTCTTAAAGGTTAGCTCACGCCGAACCGCTTTTTCGGCCTCAATCGGGGGGCGTGTGGCTGACGTCACGGTACGGCGGAATTCGACCCGCCGGTACGCCGATTCCGCGTACGTGGCCAGGTGGCGGCAATCGCCAGGGGAACAAATCGGGTCTTGCTGTGGGTGGGGAATTGGAGAACACTCCAGCTATCCCAATTGTCACAAATCCGTCATGACGCCGCTTTCACCCGAATCGCTGTTCAGCTATTGGTCGGCAAACGAGATCGCGACCAATATCGTGGTTTTCATGAACATGGTCGGGGCGCTGTTTCTGGGCTTCATCGTCGGCTACGAGCGCTCTTACCATGGCCGTGCCGCAGGCATGCGGACCTACGGACTGGTCTGCGTGGCGTCGTGCGCCGTCACCGTCATCGCGGGCTATCCGGCATCGTGGTTCGGTGGTGCTGCGTTGCTGCAGAGTGCCTCCACCGCCGTCCCCATGCCCGACCCGACGCGTGTCATCCAGGGCATTGTCACCGGCGTGGGCTTTCTCGGCGCCGGCGTGATCATGAAGGAAGGTCTGAACATCAGCGGTCTGACCACGGCGGCGTCGATCTGGTCGGCGTCGGTAATCGGCATCCTGGTCGGCATCGGTTTTTATGGCGCGGCCATCCTGCTCACCATTCTGTCGGCTGGCTGCATGATGTACGTGTCGAAGCTGGAATACCTGCTGCCGTCGCGCCACGCCATCGCGATCGTCCTGCATTTTGTTCCCGACTTCAAACCGGACGAGGCCAGCGTCGGCGAAGCAATGCTGGCGCGCGGCTACGAAATCGCCAGCGGTTCGTTCGCCATCAACTACAAGGGCAATTGTCAGGAGTGGCGCTTCGTTGCCGTTGCGCTCGGCAGAGGGCGGGGCGAAAGACTGTCGAAAATGTCGGTAAACCTGATCGGTCTGCCCGGCCTGGATAGCTTCAGCATTGCCCATGCGCGGAACTAGTGAAGTGGTGCGCGCTTGTCCGTTCAGGGAAAGAACGGAGTCTCTCCCTTTTCGAGTGGGCATGGCCGGGGTTTTCACAGAGCATTCCCCGTTGCCGGCTTAGCGGAGAGGCTTTGCCGAGACGACCCATAGAGACGGGAATGGGTTCCGTTGGCGGCACTTCAAACCCATCCCCCTCCCAACCTCCCCCTTGAAGGGGGAGGAGCTCTGTTCTTGCCCTTTCCTGGAACATACAAGGAGAAGGAACCTACTAAAAAGAATGAACCCGCGAAGGCGAGGGAACCGGCTAATGAGGGTCGGGGGGGCTCGTCTCCCCCTCGTCTTCAGGGGTAAAGGTGGGGTTTCGTGAAGCGTCGTTCGCTGCCGCCTGAACGGCAGCCTCGTGGCGATGGCTGTCGGGTTGGGGTGGCACCGTTTGGCTCCCTCCCCTTCAAGGGGAGGGCTGGGGTGGGGATGGGTTTCGCAATTGTCCCAACGACCCATTCATCCATCCTTGCCTTGAACAGACCACCCCCACATACGCCAGACCACGCCATCAGCCAAGTCTATGCAGCGCGCAGATCTTGTTGCCCGACGGATCACGCAGATAGGCAAGATAGAGCTTTCCCGCCGGGCTTTCGCGCACGCCCGGCGGATCTTCGCAACTGATGCCGCCGTTGGCGACCCCCGCCGCATGCCAGGCGTCCACCGCTGCCGTGCTCTCCGCCGCGAAGCCCAGGGTGCCGCCATTGCCATGGCAGGCCGGTTCGCCGTTGATCGGCTTGGTCAGGCCGAACAGGCCGCTGTTGTTCTTGTAGAAGCAACGTCCCTTGGGATCCATGACACCGGGCCCGAGGCCCAGCGTTCCCAGCACCGCATCGTAGAAAGTCTTCGAAGCCTGCATGTCGTTAGCGCCAACGAATACGTGACTGAACATCTGTTGTCTCCATGTTGGAATTGAATGACCGTCATTCGGTCGGGTTCCTGTCCTCGTGCCTGGGCTGCGCGCCGTCGGCGGTCAGGGCTTGCACCGCTCATGGCGTCTTCACCTCGATGAACCATTTCGGGTGCATCTCATCGAAATCCGTCCGGATATTCGATGGCAGGTAGCTGGCCGAGTCCAGCACGCAAGCATGACCATCTGCGCGCCTGAATACAACCCAGTGCCAGAAATCCCTGCCTTCTTCCCGGTGATGCTTGATAGACAGCAGGGCCAGGTCAGGCAACGCATCCCACGACACGAACGGCGTCTCATCGGCGGACGTCTCGACGCCGGCGGCCGCCAGCATCCGCCGGACATGTCGGGTGTCCGACCACAGCGACTTGTCGTCCGCGTGAATACCCATCGCATTGGCGACGGCCTTCATCTCGGCGTAGGTCCTGCCGAGGATGTTGGCAGCGGCGGCGATGCCGCAGCCGGTGGGTTCTTCCTGTATGACGGGTTTGAACATGCGGCAACTCCGGGGCTGAATAGGGTCCTGCGGCTTTAGTGCTGCAGCTTGCAGCATCGGCACTCTGGCTGGCAATAACCGTGACGGTTCCGGCGCATCTGGCGGTAGTTGGTGACGTCGAGACGCATACCATCCGGGTCGATGAAAAAGGTGACCCAGTAGTCCGCTGCGTACTCAGGGTAAAGTCCCGTCTCCGACGCCGCTACGCCAACGGGATACTCGACCCGAAGGCAGAAATGATGAAGCCCTGGTGCATAGGGGGCTTGCTCATTGGCGTCGTGCGGCGGTCGAATAGGTCCGGGCGGCAAGTGCCGATCAGCTGATCTTGCGACGCAAGACAAAAATACCGCCCAGGACCATCAGTGCCGACAGCAGAATGCGGCCCCAGTCAGAAAGCATCGGAATCGGCGTTGCCAGTGGTGCACCGGGGCCACCCGGATCAACGATGACCGAGTTCGCCAACAGGTCGTCATCACCTGCGCCGCCATCCTGCAGGGTCAGCGTGACGGTATTGCCGCTGATGGTGGCACCAGCGAACTGATACCAATGGGCCACCGGGTTGGCGATGGTCTTGCCGTATTTCCACCAGACCGTTCCGGGGGGCAGATTACTCGGATAAGTGATGGTGACCGTGGCACCGGAACCCGCTGCGCCAGTCACCAGACGCAAGTCGAACAGGCCGTGTGGGAAGGTGTAACCGGCGGGTAGGCTCGGTGGGGATTTGGCATGACCGGTGGTTGCGATGAAGCCGGCGGAATTGACCGTATCAACCGTCCAGGTGCTGCCGCTGATTTCAGCGCGGGCATTGCCGGAGGTGGTGCCGGTGAGGGCATTGGGCGCCGAGCAACTGGCATTGGTGCCACTGCTGCTTCCGTTGCAGCTCCACGCCCAGGGACTCGCACTCGAGACCCCGCTGGCGGTGCCGGCAACGCATAGATTGCTTGTTGGTGCGAAGGCGGTGGCGACGCCGTCGGCGCTGCCGCAGCTGCCGTTGACGATGGGGACCAGATCGATGGCGTTGCCATTCTTGACCGCGCCCAGATCGATGTCGGTGCAATCGTCGGTGACCACGAGGTTCGCCGAACTCAGCGTGGTGGCGGAAATGACGCCGGGCAGCGTGGTCCCGGTGGTGATGCCGCCGCAGGTGGCTGGATTGCCGGTAATGACCTCGATTTTTGCCCCGGCTGGCAGGCTGGCACTGCCGCTTACGGTGAGTTTGCCGAATTGGCTACTGGCGTTGACCTTGACTCGCAAGGTGCCGACGGTGCCAGAGATGGCCTGCGTGTAGCCGCCATTGAGGGTGGAGTTGGTATTGGCGGGTAGAACGATGGTGCCCGCATTGGTCAGCGGGCCTGTGCCCTGCAGACTCAACTGGCCATCGAGAGTGCCACCGGCCTGGTTGGCAATCAGCGTCAGCGCGCTGGCGGCATCGGTACGGATCGATGCCGCGGGGCCGGTAATGGTGCCGCTGTTGGAAATCGTGCCGCTGGTGGCGGCGAGCACGTTGATGCCGTACCCAGCGCCGCCGGTGGCCGTGATCTGGCCGCTGTTAGTGATGTCCAATGGTCCGGCGGCGGAATTGGCGCTGACGCCGTGCTGGCCGGAAACCGACCCCCCATTCGAGATGTCGATGGTGCCCGACGGGGTTTCCGCTGCAATGGCGTAGTCGTCGGCGGCGGTGATGTTACCGGTCAGCGTATTGGTGACGGTGACATTTCCGTAGGCGCCGACGGTTCCAGGATCCATGTCTACCCCGGCGCGAATACCCGAGTAGCCGGCACGCGTTGCCACCACGGCTGGATCGTCGGCGGCAGTCAGCGTGCCGCTGTTGATGACGGTGACGTCGCCATATTCCGATGCACCCTGAAGCGCGCTGTCGTCACCAGAGCTGACAATGCCGGAGTTGGTGATGCTGGCCGCGCCGTTATTCGACCAGGCGACCAAGCCCTGGCGGGTGGTCGAGGTGACGGTGCCGCCGATGTTGTTAATGGTGGACAAGCCTTGATAGTTGATCGAACGGGCGCCCGCCTGATAGGCGTTGACGGTGCCGGTATTCGTGATGCTGACCACCACCGGGCTGGAGACAAGATCGTTGTATCCACCGTCCGCATACAGGCCCCGATCAGTCACCGAAGTGACATGCCCGTCATTGCTGACCGTGACCGGCCCCAGGTTGGTGCTTGCGGTTACGCCATCGGAACCGGTCGAGTGTACGGTGGCCGCAGACGTGATGGAGATGGCTCCGGACGTGTCGTTGCGAACCCAGATTCCGCCAAAGCCCCCGTTCGAGGTGATATTGACCGTGGACTCCGCCGTTACGGTGGCTTTGCGGTTGGCCTCCGTCGTCTGCATGATGACGCCGCTGTAATCCGTTCTGTTGATGACGGTGTTGCCGGTCAGGTTGAGCGTTTGATCGTAGGGGCCGCTCGCACCCGGGTCTGGACGGAGTTCGACCGATGCCGTGGTTTCACTGTCTACCGTCAGTGAGGTGGTGCCGGTGCCTGTCATGAACTGGATGTAATCCGCGGCACAATGCTGGGCGATGATGGTGCCGGTGCTGGTGCAGGCGGCGTACGCGGCAAGTGGATTGACGATGGCGCCAATGGCCGTGAACATCAAGCTCCGTCTGACGTTGCGACGAGCTTGGGCATTGAGCTGGAGTCCTTGGGTCGTGAGCTTCATTTGTATGGTCTATGACGGTGGACGTTCTAGAGTGCATAGACCGATACCGAACTGCAGAGGTGGAGCGGTCACGCCGACGGAGACCCATTATGGCTGATCTATTCCAGATCTCTATTGTCATTTTTGACAGGTTGAAGGTCAGCACGGTCCGAAGATCGAACAGGCCTGGGAGCCGTCCCCCTTCACCGCTCACTAACCGGCCGGATCTTCGATCTGGCTACCGTACGGATCGCGAATAGCGGTTTCCGGAGAAACCGCACTGGGTTTTTGATCTTCTCCGTGGTTTTGGAGCCAGGAGAATCTCGAGAGATAGCTTCCAGAAAAATAAGGAAGGCATACGCAACAGCTTGCCGCTTGCTCTGCAACAACTTCTTACGGTCGAGCGGGGCTTGCGGGAGAGCAGCCCGTGGGTGGCGCGAGGTATTTGGATGAGAAGACGGACCGGGGCTGATGGCTGTGAGTGGTTTCCCCACGTGGCGCAATGCGGACCGCCCGCCGTTTGTGAGCAGCGAAGCGCCGTCGACGGTTAAAGGTGGTCCGCTCTCTCGCTCCTACAGTGCCCGCGTCAACACGCCGATCGGCGGTGCCCATTCCTCGGCGGGCGGTTTTTTCCGTGTGACCAGCGTGAGCTGCGCCGGTGCGAACACGTTGGCGTTGTGGGTCACCGGGGTGGTGATCAGGTATTGCGCGCGGGTGGCGCGCAGGAAGGTGCCGACGCGGTCGATGTTGGCGACGTCGAGGTGGGCGAAGGGTTCGTCGATGAAGACGAATCCGCCGGGGCGGGCGTCGTCCATCAGCAGGGCGATGAGCAGGATCAGCGACTTCATCACCTGCTGGCCGCCGGAGGCTTCGCCGTCGTTGAGGCCGACGGCGCCCTTGCGGTCGAAGTCGAAGCGCACTTCGAGGCCGGCGGCGCCGAGCGAGACGTCGTCGTTTTCCAGGTGCGGGGTGGGGCAGTCGACGCTGACGTTGGAGAGGTCGCCGAGCGACTTCAGGTTCTTGCCGTACTGGCGCACCGTGGCGCGCAGCTTGGCGATGTACGCGGCACGCGCTTCGTCGGTATGGCGGCTGGCGGTGGCGCAGTAGGCCTGGCGGTCGGCATAGTCGCGCTCGCGGGTGCGCAGGTCGGCGGTGATGCGGTCGCGCAGCGTGAGCACCGAGACGTCGGTGATCCAGTCGCCCTCATCGAGGTGGCGGTGCAGGCGCTCGAGTTGCAGGCGGGCGCCGCGGGCGTCGCCGTATTTGTCGGCGAGCAGCGCGATGTCGGCGTGGTCCATCCAGTGTGCGGGCATGCCGCGACGGCGGCGGCGCAGCTTGACGATGCGCTGGGCCTGGGCGTGGCGGCGCGGGGCGTGTTCGCGGGCGATGTCGGCCAGGCGCAGCTCGACGGCCTTCTGCTCGCGGTGGCGGCGGTCGAGTTCGATCTCGATGCCACGCAGTTTCTCGGCGACTTCGTCGAGTGCGCCGCGGGCCTCGGCACGCTCGGCGATGGCTTCGGTGAGCGCCTTGGTGGCGGCGGGCAGTTCGGCTTCGGCGCTGGCGTACTTCTCGGTGTTGGCGGCGAGCAGCTGGGCCGATTGCAGGCCGAGCAGGCGCTGGCGGATGCCGGTGAGGGTGTTGCCGGCGGCGTCGAGCCTGGGGCGGATGGCTTGCAGCTGCTTGTCCAGCTGGGCGATTTCGTCTTCGAGATCGTCGATGCGCGACTGGCGGGCGAGTTCGCCGAAGTGGAAGTCGTGCGGGCGGCCGAGGTGGCGGGCGCCGCGGCGTTCGCGGTGGTAGGCGTCGCGGGTGATCCATTCCTGCTCGCGCGGCAGGTCGTGCGCGGCGTCGGCATCTTCCACGCGGCGGATGCGGTTGAGCAGGTCGGTGAGCCAGCGCGGCACCGGGGCGCTGAAGTTGACCACTTCGGCCAGGCTCATCGGGCGCGGCGGCGGGGCGGTTTCGCGCTCGGGCACGACGAAGTGGCGGAAGCGCTCGCGCTCGCCCAGCGCCCAGGCGGCATGACGGTCGGATTCGCGCTCGAGCAGAATCACATGCCGGTAGGGGCGCAGGATGGCTTCGATGGCCACTTGCCACGCCGGGTCGGTGATTTCGACCACTTCGGCCAGGCCCTGGTGGCCGATGCCTTC
Source organism: Azoarcus sp. L1K30 (assembly GCF_018122735.1). Classification (GTDB taxonomy): domain Bacteria; phylum Pseudomonadota; class Gammaproteobacteria; order Burkholderiales; family Rhodocyclaceae; genus Parazoarcus. The sequence continues at coordinate 737,214 of NZ_JAGRRD010000001.1, forward strand.
GGCCGACAGCGTGGCGCGGAAGCGGCTGACCTCGACGTCGCCCGGGGGGCCACTGCGGCTGCGCGCGGCACGCAGTTGTTCGCTCTTTTCCTCGAACGCGGCAAGCAGTTCGCGCTCCTTGCGGCGCAGGGCGAGCAGGGCGGCGTCGGCCGCCTCGTGTTCCTTCTCGAGGGCGACGGCGTCGGCGCCGTGTTCGGCGGCGAGTTGGGTGCGCAGCGCGTCGCGCTCGGCCAGCGTCTTCTCGATGTCGCGCACACGGTCGTGGGCGGCCAGGTGGCGCTGTTCGGCGTCCTTGTCGTGCTGCTTGAGGCGGTTGCGCTCGGCGGCTGCGGCCTGCTGTTCGGTCTGGATGTCGGCGACGCGGTTGCGGGCGTCGCGCTGTTCTGCGAGCTTGCTGGCGCGCTCGCGGTTCAGGCGCAGCAGTTCGTCGCGCTCGGTGGCGACTTCGCGGCTGAGTTCGGCACATTCGAGGCGCGGCACGATCTCGGCTTCCAGGGCATGGATCTCGTCGCTGAGCTGCTTCCATTCCAGGAAACGGTCGGCTTCGAGGCGCTTGGTTTCGGCCTGGGCGCGCAGGCGGTCGAGGTCGATGCCGAGCGATTCGAGCTCGCGTTCGGCGTTCTTCTGTTCTTCGCGGGCAGCAGCGTAGTTGTCGAGCACTTCCTTGTCGCCGAAGACGTCGAACACCAGTTCGAGCAGGGCCTTGGGCGAGTACTCGCACAGCTTGTCGGTGTCGCCCTGTTCCAGCGACAGGACCTTGGCGATGGCCGGGGTGAGTCCGCCCCAGGCCAGCCGCGTCTGGTAGTCGCGCAGGCCGGTCCAGTCGGAGGAGGTTTCGAGCGCTTCGATGGACAGGTTGCCGTCGACGATGGCGTAGTCGCGCGTCCATTCGCCGCCGCTTTTGCGGATGCGGCAGGCCAGCGTGACCTCGTCGGACAGGCACGGAAAGAAGGGGCGGCGCCCATTGGTGCCGGGGACGTTGGCGACCACGGCACGAATCCATGCGAAGCTGCGCTCGGCGCGGCGCACGTAGCGGCGGAAGTCGCGCTTGCCTGAGCAGCGCAGCGCGAACAGCGTGCGCATGGCGTCGAGGAGGGTGGTCTTGCCGGAGCCATTAGGGCCGACGATGGTGATGATCTGGGCGTCCAGCGGCAGGCTGAAACGGCGCCAGTAGTCCCAGTGGACCAGTTCGAGCGTCTTGATGTGGAACATCGTGATCAGTCTTCCGTGTCTTCGTCGGGCAGGTCGTCGTCGGGAAGCACGTCGGCGGCGTCGAAGGCGTTGGCTTTGGGGAGGGCATGGCCGGCTTCTGCGAGCACGTCGGCGAGGGTGCCGTGGATGATGCGATCGGCGAGCAGGCGGTAGTCGAGGGCGACGTCGAGCAGCGGGCCTTCGAGGATCTGGCCGTTGCGGCGCTCGATGAAGCCGAGGCGGGCGAGCTTGCCGAGGGCGAAATTGCGCACCTTGGTCTTGCCGCCGAGACGGGCGCCGAAATCTGCGATCAGCGAGGCTTCGGACAGGCCGGCGGAGACGGCGTCGCCGTGCTGTACCGGCTTTTCGCCACCGAACATGTCGGTCTGGCCGTCGTCGATGACGTCGCGGCGGGTGACCTGGCGCTCGCGCTTGGGCAGCACGATGAGCGACCAGATGATGACCAGCAGGGCGATCTCGTCGCGTGTGAGGCCGAGATTGCTGGCGGCGTATTCGCGCGTGGCACCGAACACCGGTTCGTGCATGTCGGCGTTGAGGCCGACGGCGACGTGCGCGGCGTAGGGATTGTCGAGCAGGCGCAGGCCGACGGCGGCAAGGCGGCGGTCGAGGTCTTGGCGGAAGGTCTCATCGACCAGCGCGCGCCGCACCAGGCGGTCGGTGCGCGGCAACCAGCGCTGGTTGAGCAGGCGCGCGGTGAGGGTTTGCAGTTCGTGTTCCATCAGGTCTCCGTGGCGGAGGAGGTCTCCGCGGGGCGGGCGCCGGCGTGGGCCAGGCGGATCTCGCCCGCGGTCATGCGTGCAATTTCGTCTTCGTCGACGTCGACCAGTTGGTCGGTGAACTCGATCTGCAGCGGCAGACGCATGAACTGGCCGACAGGGCCATCGGCGGGCCCGCCTGCGCCGCCGTCGGCAAGCAGCGCGAGCAGTGACAGGCGGTAGCTTGCGGCGGCGAAACCACCACCGCCCACCATGGCGTGCAGCGGCGCGGCGCGCTGCAGCTGTTCGAGTCGATGGCCGAAGTGCTCGAGCAGGCGCAGGTCCTCGTGCTCGGGTGCGATCGAGGTCGGGGCGTCATCGGCGGCGGGCAGTTCGGCTGCGGCGGCCTTGTCGTGGGTCTCGCCACCGAGCGCGGCTTCGGCACGGTCGAGCAGTTCGTGGCCGCCGGCAAGGAAGGCGGGCGCAGGGGCGGCGTCGAGCGCACCGAGGACGAGGTCGGCGAGGCGGCCGGCGTCCTGGTGGCGCAGCCAGGCCGAGACGTCGGAGGACGAAATGCCCGAGCCGCCCAAGGTCACGCGCTGGGTCTCGATCTTGTTGAGCGCGCGCTGGAAGGCGGCGTCCACGCGGGCGAGGCGGGATTGCGCCAGCCCGATGCGCTGGGCCACGCGGGCGATCTCGAAATCCACTTCGGGGTCGGACAACAGTTCGCGCAGGATGTCGGTGCCGCGCTCGAGCCAGCGCCCGTTGGCCTTCAGGCGGCTGCGGGCGGTGACGATGCGGAACTCCGAGCCCGAGGCGATGGCCTCCTCGAAGTGCCAGGTGAGATCGTTGAGCTTGGAGAGCAGGTGGCTGAGCGCGTCGGGTGTGATGCTGCCGGTGGCGCTGAGGCCGGCGAGCTGCGCGGTGAGAAAGCCGAGCTCGGCGTCCTCCTCTGCGCTGAAACGCAGCAGCATCGACAGTGCGGCGACGGCGTTGCGTCCCATGTCGGACAGGTGATACAGGCCGTCATCGGCGAAGGCCAGCAGGTCGTGCTCGCGCAGGCGCTTGAGCACGGTTTCGAGCTTGACCGGATCGAGATAGGCAAAGCGCCGCCTCAGTGCGTCCGGCGACCAGCGCGGGGCGTCCGCTTCCTGCCCGATCTCGCGCAGCACCAGCAGGCGCAGCAGGACCTCGGCGTCGGAGCCGCGAAACAGCGAGATGAAGGTGCCGACGATTCCGCGCGCAGCCAGCAGCGGCGCGATCTCGGGCACGTCGTCGGCACTGACGCCGGGGGCGAAGAAGTCGGCGAGATTGAGCAGTGGATTCAAGGTCGTCGAGGGGTGGCAGTTAGGTCGTCTTGGAACACGGTAGTCATTGGAGTTCTCCACCCCTGCCAACTGGTCCAAAGGAAAGCGAAGAGCAGGTTCGGGTGGGTAGCTCTTTGCTCCCTCCCCTTCAAGGGGGTGAGAGCGGGGTTTCAGCGAGCATCGCTCGCTGCCGCTCGAACGACAGCGCGTCTCTGCGCCGGCTACCGGGTTGGGGTGGGGATGGGTTTCAAGTGTTTCCAACCAAAACCCATCCCCCTCCCAACCTCCCCCTTGAAGGGGGAGGCGTTCCGTTCTTGCCTTTTCCTTGACCATACAAGGGGAGGGCGTTGAAGGGCCTCACCCCACTTGATCTGAACTGACTGATTGCGGGGGTAACACTTGACTTAAACGCCCTGCTTGAGACTGGCGGCGATGAAGTCGTCCAGATCGCCATCGAGCACGGCCTGGGTGTTGCCGACTTCGTAATTGGTGCGAAGGTCCTTGATGCGCGACTGGTCGAGCACGTAGGAGCGGATCTGGTGTCCCCAGCCGATGTCGCTCTTGGAGTCTTCCAGCTTCTGCTGTTCGGACTGGCGCTTGCGCAGTTCCAGTTCGTACAGGCGCGCCTTCAGCATCGACATCGCCTCGGCACGGTTCTTGTGCTGCGAGCGGTCGTTCTGGCATTGCACGACGGTACCGGTCGGTTCGTGCGTGATACGCACGGCGGAGTCGGTCTTGTTGATGTGCTGGCCACCGGCGCCGGAGGCACGGTAGGTGTCGATACGCAGGTCGGCCGGGTTGATCTCGATCTCGATCGAATCATCCACTTCCGGGAACACGAACACCGAGGTGAAGCTGGTGTGGCGCCGGGCGTTGGAGTCGAACGGGCTCTTGCGCACGAGGCGGTGGATGCCGGTTTCGGTGCGCAGGAAGCCGTAGGCGTAGTCGCCGCTGACCTTGATCGTGCAGTTCTTGATGCCCGCGACTTCGCCTTCGGTCTCTTCCATCAGCTCGACGGTGAAGCCTTTCTTCTCGGCATAGCGCAGATACATGCGTTCGAGCATGCCAGCCCAGTCCTGGGCTTCGGTGCCGCCGGCGCCGGCCTGGATTTCGATGAAGCAGGCGTTCGGGTCCATCGGGTTGCTGAACATGCGGCGGAATTCGAGCTTGCTGACCAGGGCTTCGAGGCCACCGAGGTCTTCTTCGACGGCGACGAAAGTGTCATCGTCGTCTTCGGCTTCGGCGAGTTCGAACAGATCCTTCAGATCCCTGGACTGCTGGTCGATGGTCTGCAGGGTGACCACGACGTCTTCGAGCTGGCGCTTTTCCTTGCCCAGTTCCTGCGCACGTTCGGCGTTGTCCCAGACCGAGGGGTCTTCCAGTGCGAGGTTAACTTCTTCGAGCTTCGATGCTTTCACATCGTAGTCAAAGATACCTCCGGAGTTCACGACCGCGGGCGGCGAGGTCGGCGAGTTTTTCGGCGATGGCGTTCTGGCGTTCGGCTTCCATTTACTGCTCCGGGGGACAATGCGGAAAACCGCGCATTATACCGGTGAAGGGGGCGGTTTCGCGCAGACGCGATAAACTGCATCCTTGACTCCTGCATCGATCCGCACCAATGGACCTCACTACGCCCGCCCTGCTGTTTCCCGCCATCTCGCTGCTGCTGCTGGCCTACACCAACCGCTTCCTGAGCCTGGCGCAGGTGATCCGGCAGCTGCACGCGTCGCCCGACCCGAGCAGCCCGGTGGTGATGCTGCAGATTCCCGGGCTCAAGCGTCGCATCAAGATGATTCAGTACATGCAGTCCTTCGGCGTGCTGAGCTTTCTGATGTGCGCGCTGTCGATGCTGGCGCTGTTCGTGCACAGCGAGGCAGCCGGAAAACTGATGTTCGGCGTCAGTATCGTCACGCTGGCGGTGTCGCTGGTGCTGTCACTGGTGGAGGTGCTGGTGTCCACCAACGCGTTGTCGGTGGTGGTGGACGACATCGAGCGGATGGCCGAAAGCCCCTTGAAGCACCGCTAGCCGGGCAGGTCGCTGGACAAAAGCCGATGGAATCGACGCGCGCCGGGTGCCCTTATTGCCTCGGAGCAAGCATGTCCGAAATCAGGTTGACTCGGGCTTCAAAGGAATGTTGTTTTTCGGCATGACGTTCATGTGAGAGCACCGCCGGTCTGCTGTATGGGTTTTGCATCAATGCAAAGGCCTGTTCGCCCCGGCTTGGCCGTCCGCAGGTGTCGGTCAGCTATACTCCAATTGCGTTCAGCCGATGTATTGAGGTGACCATACTGGAGGCGTGCATTGACAACTGAAAAAGTGAGAGAGGTCGACATTGCTGCACGCATCTGTCACCTCGAGGCTGAAAACGGGCAGTTGCGGCGGGAACTGGAGGCTCTCCGGCGCGAACGGCCCGGTGCTTCCAGGGTAAGTGTTTCTGAACAACAGGAATTTTGTTTGCGTTCGATACTTGACCATTTGCCGGCAATGGTTGGCTACTGGGATAAGGAACAGCGTAACCGCTTCTCTAATCACGCCTATCTGACATGGTTTGGCCTGGATCCTGAAGAGGTTCACGGCAAGCACATCCGGGAGGTGATCGGCGAGGAGCGTTATCGGCTGAATCTGCCCTATATCGAAGGCGCACTGCGCGGTGAGACTCAGCAGTTTGAGCGCATGATCCCTAAACCGGAAGGCGATGGCGTTCGCCACTCACTTGCCAACTACATTCCCGATATTGTCGATGGCGAGGTAAGGGGCTTCTACGTGCTGGTCACCGAGACGAGTGCTCTCCACGATGCCAAGGAGGCGCTGCGCGTCACCGAGGAGCTCTACCGTGCCGTGATCGACGACCAGACCGAGCTGATCTCGCGCTTCTCGGTGGATGGGGTCTTCACGTTCGTGAACGCCGTCTTTTGCCGCTTCTTCGGCAAGGAGGCCGACGAGTTGCTTGGACGGGCATGGACACCGGCGTGCCATCCGGACGATCTTTCTCATATCGAAGCCCAACTGGCGACCTTGTCGCAGACGCAGCCAACTGTCGTCATCGAGAATCGCGTGTGGTCAGGTTCCGGTGAATTGCGCTGGATGCAGTTCGTCAATCGTGGATTCTTCGATGGGAATGGCAATCTGCTTGAAGTTCAATCGGTCGGGCGTGACATTACCGATCGAAAGGCTGCGGAATTCGCGTTGCGAGAAGCCCATGACGAGCTTGAGCGGCGGGTGATAGAGCGGACCGAGCAATTGCGCCGCTTGGCAATTCAAACCACTTTGGCCGAGGAGCGTGAGCGCCAGTCCATCGCCAGTGACCTGCACGACGGGCTCGGCCAGTTGCTACATGTGGCGAAGATCAAGCTCGATATCTTGACCAAGCAGTTGCCTGCGTCGGCGTGCGGTCTTGCCGAGGAACTGGATGCCCTTCTAGCTGACGCCTGTCAGGTGACGCGCTCGCTCACCACCCAGCTCAGTCCGCCTGTCCTGAGCAAACTCGGCTTGGGTCATGCCTTGCGTTGGTTGGCCGAAGAGATGGATCGCCACTACGGATTGAGCGTCGTCGTCGACTGTGACGTACGCTGTCCGCAACTGACTTCGGAGCAGGCTTGCATCCTGTTTCGCTCGGCCCGCGAACTGCTGATCAATGTCGCAAAACACGCTGGATGCATGGAAGCACATCTGACGATGGCGTGCGACGGTGGGCAACTGGTCCTGACGGTAGCCGATGCCGGTATTGGCATGTCCGATGTTTCCCAGGTCGTGAACGAGACATACGGCTTTGGGCTGGCCAGCATCCGCGAGCGCCTGACCTGCCGGGGCGGGAGCATGGACATCGTCAGTGTCCCCGGCGCCGGGTCGAGCATCACCCTGCATATGCCAATATCGTCTCGCCAGGAAGCATCGGAGCCGAGATGAGCATCAGGATCATGCTGGTCGATGACCATCTCATACTGCGAGAAGCGCTGCGCGGGACACTGAATGCAGAGCCGGGCCTGATGGTGGTCGCTGAAGCGGGAACGGGGCGCGAGGCGCTCGAGTGTTTGAAGAAAGACTGCCCGGACATTCTTCTGCTGGACATAGGGTTGCCTGATATGACCGGCATCGATGTCGCGATTCAGGCGCTCGTGGATCATCCGAAACTGATTGTCGTCGCATTGTCCGGCTATGTCGACAAGGTGTTTATCGATGAGATGCTCAAGGCCGGCGGGCGTGCTTACGTGTCCAAATCGGCCGGCACCCAGGGACTGATTGCGGCCATTCGTGCCGTTGTCGCGGGCCATGTGTATCTCTCTCCCGAGATTACCGGTGCCATGGTCGACCGAGGCAGTTGCCATGTGCCCGGGTCGGCCCCTCCGCTCAGCATCCTTGGTCGTCGTGAGAGAGACGTCCTGAAGTTGCTGGCCAAGGGGCTGCGTTCGTCAGCCATCGGCGCTGAGTTGGGCATCCAACCGGCAACCGTTGATGTACACCGCAATAACATCAAGAACAAGCTTGGTCTGCGCACGGTTGCCGAGCTGACCCGCTACGCCATTCGAGAAGGTTTACTGTCATCGTGAGATTCGTCACGAAAACTGCACCCAACTAATGGTTTTTATGTAGTCGAACCAAAGCTTTCACTAATTGTTCTAGAATTATCAAGGCAATAGACTCTCCTCCACTAATTCTTCTCGCCCCAACCGGCACCGGCTCAAATGGTCTTCGGTCGAGTAATCAGGCTTCCTGGTTATTTCGGGACCGCCGTTCCCCATAGGCGAAAGGAGTGTGGCTGCTCTTCCTATTGAGGAGCAGCCGATTTGGGGGAAGAGTCCGAGTGAACGATTTCGCTTCTTTGAAATGGACCGCCGCGCCGGCGGTTGTGGTTGCGGTCCTTGGCGCGCTGGCGGTGCTGTTGGTGGGAGGTGCTTCTTCCCTCGCGCTGATTCTGGCTGCGCTGGTAATTGTGTTCGGTGCCGCGCTGGGCTTTCTGGCGCAATATCGGATCCGGCGAAGCCTGCGCGAGATCGAGGCGGCGGCCAGTCATGCGCGGGAAAGTCAACGTCTCGAGCAGCAGGCGTCATGTCTGGGCGGCCTGGACCAGCTCTGTAGCGGTGTGCTGCCGGTCTGGTCCGGGCAAATCGACATGGCACGCAGCCATACCGAGGAATCCATCACCGCACTGACCGACCGCTTTGCCGGCATCAGTCAGCGCATTGTCGACACCATGGCTTCTTCGCAGGGTGAATCCGGTGATGGCTTGGTCGCCTTGCTGCGTGAGAACGAAATTGAGCTCAATTCCATCATCGTCACGCTGCGCGCAGCACTGGCGACCAAGGACTCGATGCTCAGCGAAATCGCCACCCTTTCGCAGTTCACCGAGAAGCTCAAGGGGATGGCGCAGAACGTCGGCGACATCGCCAAACAGACAAATCTGCTTGCCCTCAATGCCGCCATTGAGGCGGCACGCGCAGGTGAAGTCGGTCGCGGATTTGCCGTTGTCGCGGACGAGGTGCGCAAACTCTCCGATCTCTCCGGCGCCACTGGGAAGAAGATCAGCGAAACGGTGGAAACGGTGAATCAAGCAATAGCCGCCACCCTACAAATTTCCCAAGAGTACGCCGCGCAGGATGTGGCAATGGTCACCGAGTCCGAAGCGATCATCCAGCATGTCGTTGATCGAACACAGGAGGCGGCGTTGGGATTGGCCCGATCTTCGGACGTCTTGCGCAGCGAGACCCGGTCAATTGGCGATGAGATTGCCGAAGTGCTGGTTGCCCTGCAGTTCCAGGACCGGGTCAGCCAGATCCTCGGGCACGTCAGTCGCGACATGAGCAAACTCAAGGATCGGATTGTCGAGCACGAGGGCGCGAGCAGCCGGGGTGATGCCTCGTCCCGTCTCGATGCCAGCAGTTGGCTCGAAGAGCTCTCCCGCACCTACACGGTTCCCGAACAGCATGTTGTACACGGTGGCGGCAAGCCGGCTGTGTCTGCTGCAGCGGACGACATTACTTTCTTCTAAGCATCAAGAGAACGCCAAAATGGCAAAAACCATCATGATCGTCGACGACTCCGCCTCTTTGCGGCAGGTTGTCGCCATTTCTCTCAAGGGCGCCGGCTACGACGTCGTTGAAGCCTGCGACGGCAAGGACGCGCTCAGCAAACTGGACGGGCGCAAGCTGCATCTCATCATCAGTGACGTCAACATGCCGAACATGGACGGCATCAGCTTTGTCAAGGCGGCCAAGCAACTGCCCGCCTACAAGTTTACGCCGGTGATCATGCTGACCACCGAAGCGGGTGACGCGATGAAGCAGCAAGGCCAGGCCGCTGGCGCAAAAGCCTGGGTCGTCAAGCCATTTCAGCCGGCGCAGATGCTATCAGCCGTGGCCAAGCTGGTGCTGCCGTGAGTTCATCCGCCGCCTGCGGCCGGCTGGAGATCAAGGGCGAGCTGAATATCTTCACGGCAGCCGAACTGCGCCTGCAGCTGCTCGAAGCCATCGCTACCTGCACCGAGCTCGAGGTTGATCTGGCGCACGTCAGCGAAATCGACAGCGCCGGGCTGCAGTTGATGCTGGCCGCCAAGCGCGAAGCGGTCTTGCGTAAGCTGACCTTGCGCTTTACGGGCCACAGCCCGGCGGTGTGCGATGTGCTCGAACTGTGCAAACTCTCGGGCCAACTTGGCGACCCGGTATTGATTCACTCCCCGTCGTAGGCAGGACTGGACCATGAATCTGGATGATGCCCTCCAAACATTCATCATCGAAGCCAGAGAATTGCTCGAAGACATGGAAGCGGCCCTGCTCAGCATCGAGCAGAACCCCGACGATGCCGACACGATCAATGCCATCTTTCGTGCTGCCCATACCATCAAGGGCTCCGCGGGTCTCTTCGGCTTCGATCATGTGGTGAGCTTCACGCACGTCGCCGAAAGCGTGCTCGACAAGGTGCGCAATGGCGCGATTCCCGTGACCTCCGAACTGGTCGCGATCTTTCTCGCGGTCAGCGACCATCTGGGAAATCTGATCTCCGGCATTGCCGCCGGAAATGAGCCGGATGCCGCCATGCAGGCGCTAGCCGACGAGCTGGTCGCCAAGCTCGGGAGCTATCTCGGTCAGAACGCACAGGCCAACTCCCCGTTGCCAGTGGCCACCGAAGCGGAGACGCCGCTGGAAAGAGAAAACAGTGGCGGTGTCGATTCCGACAGCTGGCACATTTCTCTGCGGTTTGGCCCCGACGTGCTGCGCAACGGCATGGATCCACTGTCCTTCATTCGGTATCTCTCGACCTTCGGGAAGATTGTCGGAATTTTCACGCTGGCCGACCAGGTTCCGACCCTCAGTGAGCTTGATCCGGAGAAGAGCTATTTCGGTTTTGAAATCGCGTTCCAGACCGATGCCGACAAGGAGACCATCGAAGGGGCCTTCGAGTTTGTGCGTGACGATGCCCTGATCCGCATCCTGCCCCCGCACAGTCTGATCTCCGAATACCAGCGGCTGATCGAAGCGCTGCCGCAGGAGGAGCTGCGCCTGGGCGAAATCCTCGTGCGCTGTGGCACGCTGACGCAGCATGAGCTCGACGTCGCCCTCAATCGTCAGGCCGATCATCCGTCGGGCCCGGCCCACCCGCTCGGTGAAGTGCTGGTCGATCAGAAGGTGGTCCAGCCGAAGGTCGTCGAAGCGGCGCTCGACAAACAAAAACAGGTCAAGGACGCGAAGGGTGCGGAATCCGGCCTGATCCGCGTCAATGCCGACAATCTCGATGACCATATCAATCTGATCGGCGAACTGATCATCGCAAGCGCAGGGGCAAACCTGATCGCGCAGCAGACGGCGAATCCCGAGCTGCACGAAGCCGTGGCCAGACTGTCGCGGCTTGTCGAGGAAGTCCGCGACTCGGCACTGACCTTGCGCATGGTGCAGATCGGCGCCACTTTCAAGCGCTTCCAACGCGTTGTGCGCGACGTCAGCGCCGATCTCGGCAAGGACATCCGTCTGGAGATCAGCGGTGGCGACACCGATCTCGACAAGACTGTGGTCGAGAAAATCGGCGACCCGCTGACCCACCTCGTGCGCAACTCGATGGATCATGGCATCGAGCCTGTCGAAGTCCGACTGGCGCGGGGCAAACCCGCCTACGGCACGGTCCATCTGAATGCCTATCACGATTCGGGCAGCATCGTCATCGAAGTCGTCGACGATGGCGGCGGCCTGAAGCGCGACCGGATTCTGGCGAAGGCCGTCGAACGCGGCCTGATCAAGCCCGAGCAGCAGCTCTCCGACCAGGAAATCCATCAGTTGATCTTCATGCCCGGTTTTTCGACGGTCGAACAGGTCAGCAACCTGTCCGGGCGCGGCGTCGGCATGGATGTCGTCTATCGCAATATCACCGCTTTGCGCGGCACTGTGGACGTCGACAGCACCGAAGGCGTCGGCACCACCATGCGGATTCGCCTGCCGCTGACCCTGGCCATCATTGACGGTTTCCTGGTCGGGGTGAGTGCCTCGTCCTTCGTGGTGCCGCTCGATATGGTTGTCGAATGCGTCGAATTGCCACCGGAACAGACTGGCGACTCGCAGGGCCACGACCATCTCAATCTGCGCGGTGAAGTGCTGCCTTTCATCCGCCTGAAGGAGATATTCGATGTTCCAGAGCTCGCGCCGTTCTCCCCGGATGGCGATGAAGAGGATGACGATACCGAGGCAGGGACGTCCCGGTTGAGCGGGGCCACCGGCTTGCTGACAGAAGAGGGGGCCGCAGCCTTGGCCAAGGACCCGGAACTCGCCTTCCTGCTCAACCCCGTGTCGCGGGAAAACGTCGTGGTGGTCCAGTACGCGGGGCGTCGGGCCGGCCTTGTGGTGGACAAGCTGATGGGCGAGTTCCAGACCGTGATCCGACCGCTCGGGGAGGTCTTCAACGGTCTCGAGGGGATCAGCGGTTTCACCATCCTGGGTAACGGCAATGTCGCCCTGATCCTCGATGTACCGGGCTTGGTCCGACGGGTGGCGGGGAACGAAAGCCGGCGTAATGGGGGCAGCGGCATATCCCTGCAGTCGGCCAAGGACGATGGCGCGGGCCGGAAACTAATCGGAGTGGGCGGGGCGCAATGATCTAGCGCTCGTCGTAGTGACCAGAACAGCAGCTATCCGCTGAAAGAACACCAATTCCTCTAGGAGAGGGACATGAAATTTACCGTCGCAAAAAAACTTGGTCTCGGTTTTGGCATTCTGTTGGCAATGATGATTTTTCTCGGCATTTTCTCGATATTCAAAATGTCGAAAGTGAACGATATGTCGACGGAAATCGCCGAAAATTGGATGCCCAGTATTCGCTTGATCGAAGAGATCAATACGAATACATCCGACTATCGAATCGCAGAGCTGAAACATGTCGTTTCGGAAAAGCCTGAGGAAATGGCTGCGGCCGAAAAGGCCATGACGGACACGCTGGCAATTTTGAGAAAGAACGAAGAAGCGTATGTGAAACTCATCTCTACGCCGGAGGAGAGAGCGCTTTACGATGAGTTTCATCGGGGGTTTGAATCCTATCTCGTACTGCACGATAAACTCCTGGGCCTGTCTCGCAATCTCAAGACGAACGAAGCCATGGAAGTCATGAATGGCGAGGGGGAAAAGCTCTATACCGATTTTTCCGCCACGCTCTTGAAACTTGTCGGTCTCAATGTCAAGGGCGGTGAAGCAGCCAGCAATCATGGCGACGAGACCTTTGCTTCCGCCCAGAAATGGGTTGCCGGTGTAATTGTCCTTTCGGTTCTGTTGGGTATCGCAATTGCTGTGTATATCGTTCGCGATCTCATCAGGCAACTTGGCGGTGAGCCCGATGTCGCTGCCGAGATTGCCAACAGGATTGCCGCCGGAGATCTGTCGAGCAAGATCGAGGTCAAGGGTGCTGATGAGGGCAGCTTGATGGTGGCGATGCAGCAGATGACGTCGACGCTGCAGCTCTTGATTGCCGAGTTGAACCACATGTCGGACGAGCACGATGCTGGCGACATTGACGTCAGGATTGACGAAAGCAGGTTCAAGAACGACTTTCAACGTATGGCTGCTGGCGTGAATAACATGGTGTTTGGACACATTGCCATGAACAAGAAAGCCATGACCTGCATTGAGAAGTTCGGTGAAGGGAACTTTGATGCACCGCTGGAGGCCTTCCCCGGCAAGAAGGTGTTCATCAACCAGACCATCGAGCAGATGCGCGACAATCTCAAGGGCTTGATCGCCGAGATGAACCATATGTCGAAGGAACACGATGCGGGTGACATCGACGTCAGGATCGACGAAAACAAGTTCAAGAACGACTTTCAGCGTATGGCTGCTGGCGTGAATAACATGGTCTTTGGCCACATTGCCGTGAAGAAGAAGGCCATGGCGTGTATCAAGGAGTTCGGCGAAGGCAACATGGATGCGCCGCTTGAGGCCTTCCCCGGAAAGAAGGTGTTCATCAACCAGACCATCGAGCAGATGCGTACCAACGTGAAGGCGCTGATTGCGGACACCAACATGCTGGTGGCCGCTGCCGCCGACGGCAAGCTCGATGTCCGGGCCGATGGTGGCAAGCACATGGGCGACTTCCGGCGGATCGTCGAAGGTATCAATGCCACCCTCGACGGCATCATTCTGCCCGTTAATGAGGCGGTTGGCGTGCTGGTCGAAATGGAAAGCGGCAACCTGATGCGGAAAGTCGAGGGTGATTACAGAGGGCAACTCAAGGATTTCAAGGATACGGTTAACAATACCGTCGACAAGCTGGCGCAGATCATTGGCGAGGTGAATGCGACGACGGAAACCCTGGCGAGCGCCACCGGCCAGATTTCGGCGACGGCCCAGTCACTGTCGCAGGCTTCCAGCGAACAGGCGGCGAGCGTGGAGGAAACCTCCGCTTCGGTTGAGCAGATGTCGGCCTCTATCCGGCAGAATACCGATAACGCCAAGGTGGCCAACACCATGTCGGCTGATGGCACGAGCAAGGCGGCCGATGGCGGCGTGGCGGTGACCGAAACGGTAGCGGCGATGAAACAGATCGCCAAGAAGATCAGCATCATCGACGACATCGCCTACCAGACCAACCTGCTGGCGCTCAATGCAGCCATTGAGGCGGCACGGGCCGGCGAGCACGGCAAGGGCTTTGCGGTGGTCGCTGCCGAAGTTCGCAAGCTTGCCGAACGGAGTCAGGTTGCGGCACTCGAAATCGGGCAGCTGGCAGGAAACAGTGTCGGCATGGCCGAGCGCGCCGGGAAACTGCTTGACGAAATCGTGCCTGCGACGCGCAAGACCGCCGATCTGGTGCAGGAAATCACTGCCGCTTCTCAGGAGCAAACGGTTGGGGTCGATCAGGTCAATACCGCGATGTGCCAGTTGAGCCAGATCACCCAGCAGAACGCCTCCGCGTCCGAAGAACTGGCGGCGACAGCCGAGGAAATGAGCGGTCAGGCTGCCAACCTGAAGGAGTTGATGAACTTCTTCTCGCTGGCTGACGGTGGCCGCAAGCGTGGGCACCAACATGTCGAGGGCAAGCACGTGGGCAGTGGTAGACAGGGGGCTGGACGCGACCGTAGCCCCCAGAACACTGCCAAGAAGGTGGCGGAAAGTGTACCGAGTGAGAGTGAAGCCGACTTCGTTCCTTTTTGAGGGATGGCCATGTCATCGAATGCCCTGCAACAAGCCACGCCACGCGGGCAGAATTCCGTGGCAACCAGGAGTTCGGAGCCCGAGCCGGACGAGCAGCATCAATACCTGACCTTCCTGTTGGGTGATGAGATGTTTGCCATCGGCATCTTGTCGATTCGGGAAATTATCGAGTATGGCTTCGTGACCGACGTGCCGATGACGCCTCCCTTCATCCGGGGGGTGATCAATCTGCGCGGCGCGGTCGTGCCTGTGCTCGACCTTGCGGCACGCTTCGGCCGTCAGGCGCGAGAGAACAGCAAGCGTACCTGTATTGTCATCGTCGATATCGAGGGCGCCAACGGCAGTCAGCAGATGGGGGTCGTGGTCGACGCGGTCAACGAGGTGCTGGAAATTGCGGGTTGTGACATCGAGCCGCCGCCTGAGTTTGGCGCTCGTATCCGCAACGACTTCATCAAGAACATGGGCAAG
Organism: Azoarcus sp. L1K30; assembly: GCF_018122735.1. Lineage (GTDB taxonomy): Bacteria > Pseudomonadota > Gammaproteobacteria > Burkholderiales > Rhodocyclaceae > Parazoarcus. The sequence goes on from NZ_JAGRRD010000001.1 coordinate 752,512, forward strand.
ATCGACGGGAAATTCGTCATCATCCTCGACCTGAATCGTGTCTTGTCGGTGGAGGAAGTCGGCGTGATCGCCAACGTGGCCAACTCGGCGGCCGCTGTCTCAAGCGTTTGAAACTACAATGAAGCAGACCAACTCCGCTGGCATGCGATTGCCAGCGGATGGGACTTTCAATGGCTGAACCCAGTCCGATCACCGATCAGGAATTCGATCTGTTCCGGCGCTTGATCTACAAGATTGCCGGTATCAGCATGAGCAATAACAAGAAGGTTCTGTTGGCCGGGAGACTGACGCGCCGCTTGAAGCTGTACGAATTCAGCAATTTCTCGGAGTATTACCGGATGCTGGCCAGCGGTCAGTCGCCGGAAGAAATGCAAACCATGGTCGATCTGCTGACGACCAACGAGACCTATTTCTTTCGTGAACCCAAGCACTTCGATTTCCTGCGCGACGAGATCATCGCCAAGCGCGGGCACTCGGGCAGTTTCCGGGTGTGGAGTGCGGCCAGTTCAAGTGGCGAGGAGATCTATACGTTGGCCATGGTCCTGGCCGAGCACATGCCCGGCGAGGACTGGGAGGTGGTGGGTTCGGACATCAGTACGCGCGTTCTGGCGAAGGCTGCAACCGGACACTACTCGCTGGCACGCACGGAAGGCATTCCGCCCGGCTTCCTGCAGAAATATTGCCTGAAGGGCATTCGGGCTAATGCCGGCACCTTCCTCATCGCCCCCGAACTACGCAAACGCACGCGTTTTCACCAGATCAACCTGACTCAACCGATCGACCCGAAGATTGGTGATTTCGAGGTCATTTTCCTGCGCAATGTGATGATCTATTTCGACGCCGAAACCAAGACAAGGGTCATCAACCACTTGTTGCCACGGCTCAAGTCCGGTGGGCACCTGATTATCGGGCACTCTGAAACGCTCAATGGCTTGAAGGTCGGACCGCTGGAAACGATGCGCCCGACGATTTATCGAAAGCCATGATCGGCTAGGTTGCCTGTCCGTTCGGTACGGTACTGCTCGGGTCGGCTTTTCACATGGGGCAACACTTACAACCGGAGCATAAATGGGTAACAAGATCAAGGTTCTGATCGTCGATGACTCTGCCCTCGTCCGCCAAGTCGTCGGCCAAGCGCTGGCGGCAGATGATGGAATAGAAGTGATCGGCACCGCCTCCGACCCCCTTTTTGCGTTGCAGAAGATGCAGGTGCAGTGGCCCGATGTGCTGGTGATCGATATCGAGATGCCGCGCATGGATGGCATCACCTTTCTCAAGAAGATCATGGCCGAACGCCCGACGCCCGTGGTCGTCTGTTCGTCCCTGGCCGAGTCGGGCGCGCAGGCGACGCTGGAGGCAATGGCGGCGGGCGCCATTTCGATCATTACCAAGCCCAAGATCGGACTCAAGAGTTTTCTCGAAGACGCGTCCAATGACATCGTGCTGGCGGTGCGCGGTGCGGCCCGTGCCAATATGCGGGCGGTCCACAGCGCGCCGGTGCCCGCCCGCCGCACTGCCGACGGGCCAAAGCTCTCAGCCGATGCCGTGCTCGCACCGGCTACCGGCAACCGGGCGCTGGAGCGGACGACCGATCAGCTTGTCGCGATCGGGACCTCGACCGGTGGTACGCAAGCGCTGGAGGCAGTGCTGACTCGACTACCCGCGACCTGCGTGGGCATCGTGATTGTCCAGCACATGCCAGAGAGGTTTACTGCGATGTTTGCCGAACGCCTCGACAGCCTGTGCAGGATCGAAGTCAGCGAGGCCAGGAACGGCGATAGAGTTATTCCCGGCCGTGCGCTGATCGCTCCTGGTGGCAAGCACATGATATTGAAGCGCAATGGCGCGCAATACGTGGTCGACGTAGTGGACGGGCCGTTGGTGAATCGCCACAAGCCTTCGGTCGACGTGCTGTTCCGCTCGGTGGCCAAATGTGCGGGAAAAAACGCGCTTGGGATCATCATGACCGGCATGGGAGACGACGGTGCGCGCGGCTTGAAGGAGATGCATGACGCGGGGGCCAGAACGATCGCTCAGGATGAAGCGAGTAGCGTTGTCTTCGGTATGCCGAAGGAGGCCATCAAGCTGGGTGGCGTTGATCAGGTCATCGCACTGGATCAGGTTCCGGCCGCCATCGTCGGCTATGGCCGCGGTTCCTGAAGAGGGCAGCCCAGGTTCTCTGAATAAGCTGCTAACGAGGTACGGGTGGGTTGGTTTGATTCGCTCACCCAGTGTGTTCGAGGAAAGGGCGAGAACGGAGCTCCTCCCCCTTCAAGGGGGAGGGGCCAGACGGGGTCCCGGCGACACGTTAAGCCGGGGCGTCGGTCAGGCAGACTGTGCGAGTTCGGCGATGATCCGCTCGGCCAGCGCGGCGAGTTCGGCCATGTCGGCTTTCTCGCGGCCGTGCGATTTCAGGCGTTCGTCGGGAAAGCGCGGGATGATGTGAAAGTGCACATGCGGCACGGTCTGCCCGGCGGCTGCGCCATTGAACTGCGACAGCAGCAGGCCGGGCGCGCCGGTGACCGCCTGCACCGCGCGGGCGAGTTTGCGGGTGGTGAGCATGGTGGCCTGCAGCGAGGCGTCGCTCATCTCGGTGATGAACTCGGCGGCTTCCTTGGGCAGCACCAGGGTGTGTCCTTCGGCCTGCGGCATGATGTCGAGGAAGGCGAGGGTGTGTTCATCTTCGTAGAGGCGCTGGCACGGGAGTTCGCCACGCAGAATGCGGGCAAAGACGTTGTTGGTGTCGTAGGCCATGTTCCGATTTCCTGGATTGCAAGTCGTTGGGGAGAGGTTTCTTCTTCAGGCGGCTTCGAAATGCTCCAGCATCAACTGCACGCTGGAGACGCCATTGTATTCATTGATCGACAGCTTGTAGGCGGCCCGGATGTCACCCGGTGCGCCATCGGCGTGGTTGAACTGGATGGCGTCGTAGCGCGTGCCGCGGCGCGACAGTTCGAGCTTGAGGTGCTTGTCCTTCAGCAGGCGCTGGCGTTCGACGCGGAACACGTCGTCGAACACCGGCGCGGGAAAGCCCTGGCCCCAGATCTCCTGATCCAGCATGCGGGCGGACGCCAGGCTCATGTAGCCGGATTCGAGTCCGCCGTCGGTTTCGATTCTGCGCTGCAGATCGGCAGGGGCGACGAGTCCGCTCACCACGTCCTCGAATACCTTGCGGAAACGGTCAAGTGCGGATTCCTGGATGGTGAGGCCGGCGGCCATGGCGTGACCGCCGAAGCGCGCGATGAGGTCGGGCTCCCGTTTGGTGACGAGGTCGAGCGCATCGCGCAGATGCAGACCCGGAATCGAGCGGCCCGAGCCCTTGAGCTCGCCATCGCTGCTGCGGGCGAAGGCGATGGTGGGGCGATGCAGTCGCTCCTTGATGCGACCGGCGACGATGCCGACCACGCCCTGGTGCCAGTCGGGCTCGAACAGCGCGATGCTGGCATTGTTGCCGGCATCGAAACCTTCGAGGCGGAGCAGGGCTTCTTCCTGCATGCCGGCCTCGATCGAGCGCCGTTCGCGGTTGAGGCGGTCGAGCTCCTGGGCCATGTTCATCGCGCGGCCGGCATCGTCGGTGATCAGGCATTCGATGCCGAGGCTCATGTCCGACAGGCGGCCTGCGGCGTTGAGCCGGGGGCCGAGGGCGAAGCCCATATCGAAGGCACTGGCGCGCGCGGGGTCGCGGCTGGCGATGGCGAACAGCGCGCGCACGCCGGGCTGCATGCGACCGGCGCGCATGCGCTGCAGGCCCTGCGACACCAGGATGCGGTTGTTGTGATCGAGCTTGACCACGTCGGCGACGGTGCCAAGGGCGACGAGGTCGAGCAGCTCGGCGAGATTCGGCTCCTTGCTGGTGGCGAAGGCGCCGCGTTCGCGTAACTCGGCGCGCAGCGCGAGCATGGTGTAGAACATGACGCCGACGCCGGCCAGCGCCTTGCTGGGGAAATCGCAGCCGGGCTGGTTCGGGTTCACGATCACCTCGGCCTCGGGCAGGGTGTCGCCCGGCAGGTGGTGGTCGGTGATCAGCGTGGCCATGCCGTGTGCGCGCGCGGCGGCTACGCCCTCGACGCTGGCGATGCCGTTGTCCACCGTGATCAGCACATCGGGTTCGAGCCGCGCCGCGATCTCGACCATGGCCGGGGTCAGTCCGTAGCCTAGGGTGACGCGGTCGGGCACCAGGTAATGTACGTCGGCGCCGAAGGCGCGCAGCGCGCGGATGCCGACTGCGCAGGCGGTGGCGCCGTCGCAATCGTAGTCGGCGACGATCACCATGCGCGCGCCGGCCTCGATCGCGTCGGCCAGCAGTTGCGCCGCTTCACGGGTGCCGGTCAAGGCATCCGGAGGCAGCATCGCGCGCAGCGAGGTGTCGAGCTCGCTCTTGTTGCGGATACCACGTCCGGCATACAGGCGGGCGAGCAGGGGGTGGATCCCGGCGTCGGTGAGTGCGGTGACGGTGCGCTGAGAGATTTCGCGGGTCTGGATACGGGTCATTGCGGGGGGCACCGCAGGGGGCGGGGCCATGGATTTCAGGAGTGCGTCGAGGGTGAGCGGTTTGCGCCAGAAGCGCCAGTGGTCGCGGGCGCCGGCGCGAAGCTGCAGCGTGGAGCGGTCGCCCGGTGCGCTGAGCGTCAGCTGTTGCAGCCGGCCGCCGCGCAAAGCCAGGGCCAGCGGGGCGAACCAGTCGCGTTCGAGGGCGACCAGGTCCTCGCGCCAGGCATCGAGATCGAGTTGCAGCGAGGGCCGACGCAGGGTGTCGAGCACGACCAGCGTGTCCTGCGCCAGCGCGCGCGACACATCGGGTGCCGTGACGGGGGCGCCGGATGCGCGCGCCAGGCCGATGCTCACCGGGTCGCTGGCCTGAATCGCCGCCATCGGCGCACGCGGCGCCGTTTCCATCTTCCCCGCGCCCCAGAACCACAGGCTGTTTACCGGGCGCCGGCCGGCGGCTTCGCGCGCCTGGCTGACCGGATGGTTGTGCAGCACGATTTGAACTTCGTTCAGGGTACGCTGCCACAGCCGGGCGTCGTCGCCTTCGGGCAGGAAGTGCTTGATCGGACGTCCGACCACGTCGTGCAACGGAAACAGTCTGGCGCGGGTCGGCTGGGCGAGATGCACGTACCAGCGTGTCGGCGTGCTGGCGTCGAAGCGGCCGATGTCGGCGAAATTCTCGTTGAGGGCAGCGATGAGCTCGTCGGCTTCGTCTGCGCTGATGTCGTCGGCCGGAAATTCGCCCAGCAGCAGGTGTTCGCGCGCGAACGAAAGGTTGACCGGGTCTGCGCACAGCCACTCGCCGCCGGCTTCGTCATCGCTGGCGGGCATTGTGTCGGGCTCGCCGAGGCGGCGCAGCGTGCCCAATGGCAAGGGGTCGGCATCGAGTCCGAACAGGTGCGCAATCTGGCGGTCGAAGGGTTCGAAGTCGGTGACGTGCCGTTGCCCGAATCCGAGCAACTGGTGCAGGCCCGGCAGGGCGAGGTCTGCAGCAGGGCCGAGCAGTGTTGCGCTGGGCCAGAGCAGGCCGGGGAGAACTAGATGAATCTGCATGAAATTGCCACAGGGTTTAGCCGGCCGAGTCTAGCACGCACGGGAGGTCCGCTCGTTCGTGTTGCCGTGGTGGTGACGGAGCCGGCCGCATGAGGATCAGCCGCCCGTCCGGCGTACGCGCAGGCCGTCCTCATTGGCGGGCCGGTGCGCGTCGCCCGTCGATTGGTAAAAAGGTGCAAGCAGGCGCGGTGGCCGACGGCCAAGGACCGATACAATGGCGCCCATCATGATTGCTTCCCCTTCGATTCTTCCGGCTGGCGCAGCGCGTCGCAAGCCGGCCCCTTTTCTGCCCATGTCCCGCGCCGAGATGAATCAGCTCGGCTGGGATGCGTGCGACGTCATCCTGGTGACGGGCGACGCCTATCTTGATCACCCCAGCTTCGGCATGGCCCTGGTCGGCCGCCTGCTGGAGGCGCACGGTTTTCGCGTCGGCATCATCAGCCAGCCAGACTGGCATTCGGCGGAGCCGTTCCGGGCGCTGGGCAAGCCGCGGCTTTATTTCGGCATTACCGCCGGCAACATGGATTCGATGGTCAATCGGTATACGTCCGACCGCAAGATCCGCTCCGACGATGCCTATACGCCGAACGCCGAACCCAACAAGCGGCCCGATCGCGCGGTCACCGTGTATGCGCAGCGTGCGCGCGAGGCGTTTCCCGGGGTGAATGTGGTGATCGGCAGCATCGAGGCTTCGCTGCGGCGGATCGCGCACTACGATTACTGGTCGGACAAGGTGCGGCGCTCGGTGCTGCCCGATTCCAAGGCCGACATCCTGCTGTTCGGCAATGCCGAACGGGCGCTGGTGGACCTGACCCGGCGGCTGGACGCGGGCGAACCGATCGAGTCGATCCGCGACCTGCGCGGCACCGCGTTCATGGTCAGGCCGGGTTGGCGGCCCGACGGGTGGGACGAGACCGCTTCGACCGCGATCGACCGCCCCGGGCGCATCGATTCGCATCCCGATCCCTATGCAATGGAACCCACTGCGGCTGCGCCGGCAACGAGTGCCGATGGCGCCCAGCCGGTTCGCATCGTGAGCCGCGAAGAACGCGTGGCCAGTCGCCGTGCGCAGCGCGAGCACACCGTGGTGCGTCTGCCGTCCTACGAGGAGGTGAAGGACGATGCGGTGCTGTACGCTCACGCCTCGCGCGTGTTCCATCTCGAGTCGAATCCGGGCAATGCACGGGCGATGGTGCAGCTGCATGGCGAGGGCCCCGGCGCGCGCGACGTGTGGCTAAACCGGCCGCCGCTGCCGCTGACCACGCCCGAGATGGATTTCGTCTATGGCCTGCCCTATGCCCGCCAGCCGCATCCGGTCTACGCCGGGGCGCGGATTCCGGCCTGGGACATGATCAAGTTCTCGATCAACATCATGCGCGGCTGCTTTGGCGGCTGTACCTTCTGCTCGATCACCGAGCACGAGGGCCGCATCATCCAGAGCCGCTCCGAGGCGTCGATCCTGCGCGAAATCGAAGAAATCCGTGACAGGTCGCCCGACTTCAAGGGCCATATTTCCGACCTCGGCGGACCGACCGCGAACATGTACCGAATGGCGTGCAAGGACCCCGAGATCGAGCGTTCGTGCCGACGGCTGTCCTGTGTGTATCCGGGCATCTGCGAAAACCTCGGCACCGACCACGGGCCGCTGATCCAGCTCTATCGCAAGGCGCGTGCGATTCCCGGCGTGAAGCGGATTACCATCGGCTCCGGGTTGCGCTACGACCTCGCGGTACGCTCGCCCGAGTATGTGAAGGAACTGGTGACCCACCATGTCAGCGGCCTGCTCAAGATCGCCCCCGAGCACAGCGAGGACGGCCCGCTGTCGAAGATGATGAAGCCGGGCATGGGCGCCTACGAGGCTTTTCGCGAGCTGTTCGAGAAATATTCGAAGGAAGCGGGCAAGAAGCAGCACCTGGTGCCGTACTTCATTGCCGCCCACCCGGGCACGACCGACGAGGACATGCTGAATCTGGCGCTGTGGCTCAAGGAGCGCGATTTCCGCCTCGACCAGGTGCAGACTTTCCTGCCCACGCCGATGGCGATTGCCACCGCGATGTACCACTCGCGCAAGAACCCGCTGAAGAAGGTCTCGGCCGATTCCGAAACGGTCGAAACCGTACGCACTGGCCGCATCCGCAAGCTGCACAAGGCCTTCCTGCGCTGGCACGATCCGGAGAACTGGCCCATCCTGCGCGAAGGCCTGATGCGCATGGGCCGCGCCGACCTGATCGGTGCCGGGCCCAAGTGCCTGGTGCCGCGCCATCAGCCAGCCGGGCCTGCCGCGGCGGGGCGTCCGGGGGCACCGGTCGGCGGTCCCGTGCGCAAGCCGGTGGCGGATGCCGCGCGTCAGCCCGGGCGTGCGCCGGCGGCCAGGCGTCATCCGGCTCGCGCACCGGCTGCGGGCAGCAAGCGCGCGATGCGGGACAGATGAGCGGCCCCGATTTCTGAGCACAACAACAATTCACTCTCTCGAACCCATTTCAGATGCGCTATGAATTCCTGGTTGGCCTGCGCTATACCCGCTCACGCAAGCGGGCGCAGGGGCGGAACCGTTTTATCTCCTTCATCTCGCTGGTGTCGATGCTGGGCATTGCGCTCGGCGTGGCGGCGCTGATTGTGGTGCTGTCGGTGATGAACGGCTTTCAGGAGGAGTTGCGCACACGCATCCTCGGCGTGGCTTCACATGTGCAGGTGCAGAGCCTGGATGGCGAACTGCGGGCCTGGCAGCAGGTGGGCGAACAGGCCGGGCGGCATCCGGCGGTGATGGCGTCGGCGCCCTACGTTCAGGAGCAGGGCATGCTGTCCTTCGACGATGCCGTTCGCGGGACCATGGTGCGAGGCGTGGTGCCGGCGATGGAGGACAAGGTCGCCGATTTCGGCCAGCACATGAAGGCGGGTAGCCTGGCCGCGCTGCAGGCGGGGCGCTTCGGCATCGTGCTGGGGCGTGACCTGGCGCTGGCACTGCGGGTGGGGATGGGCGACAAGGTGACGCTGATCGCGCCGCAGGGCCTGGTGACGCCGGCCGCGGTGCTGCCGCGGGTGAAGCAGTTCGAGGTGGTCGGCATCTTCGAGGCCGGCATGTACGAATACGATTCGGGCCTGGCACTGGTGCATCTGGCCGACGCGCAGACCCTGTACCGGATGGGCGATGCCGTGAGCGGGGTGCGGCTCAAGCTTGCCGACCTGTTTGCGGCGCCGCGCGTGGCGCGTGAGCTGGTGGGCTACATCGACGAACCCGGCCTGATGATCAACGACTGGACCCGCAGCCATGCCAACTTCTTCCGCGCCGTCGCGCTGGAGAAGACCATGATGACGCTGATTCTGTTCCTGATCGTCGGTGTGGCCGCGTTCAACATCGTGTCCACGCTGGTGATGGCGGTGCAGGAGAAATATGCCGACATTGCGATCCTGCGCACGCTGGGGGCGAGCCCGGGCTCGATCATGACCATCTTCGTGCTGCAGGGCTCGATCATCGGCCTCGTGGGCCTGCTGGCCGGGCTGCTCGGCGGCCTGGCCATTGCGCACAACCTCGATGTCGTCATTCCGGCGCTGGAAGCGATCACCGGCGCCACGCTGTGGAACAAGGAAGTCTATTACATCAACGAATTGCCTTCGAAGGTGCTGATGAGCGACGTAGTGAGCATTCTCACCGTGTCGTTCTCGCTGACCCTGCTCGCGGCCATCTATCCGAGCTGGCGGGCATCCAAGGTGAATCCGGCGGAGGCGCTGCGCTATGAGTAACAGGAACGGACACGTCGAAGGCGAGCCGGTGCTGGCCTGCGAGGGGCTGGAGAAGCAGTTTCGCGAGGGCGCCGATGCGGTCAGGGTGCTGGGCGGGGTCACGCTGGAGGTGGCACGCGGCGAGCGCCTGGCCATCGTAGGTGCGTCGGGGTCGGGCAAGAGCACTTTGCTTCATCTGCTTGGCGGGCTGGATGTACCCAGCGCCGGCGCGGTGAGACTGATGGGGCAGGATTTTTCGAAGATGTCCGACCGCGCACGAGGCGATTTGCGCAACGGTGCGCTGGGCTTCGTATATCAGTTCCATCATCTGTTGCCCGAATTCTCCGCGCTCGAAAACGTGGCCATGCCGCTCTACATTCGGCGCATGCCACGTGAGCAGGCCGACGAGCGCGCGGCGGCGATGCTGCGCGAGGTGGGTTTGGGGCACAGGCTGGACCACGCACCGGGCGAGCTCTCCGGCGGCGAGCGTCAGCGCGCGGCCATCGCTCGCGCGCTGGTCACCGAGCCGGCCTGCGTGCTGGCCGACGAGCCCACCGGAAATCTCGACCGGCGTACGGCGGAAGGCGTGTTCGACCTGATGCTCTCACTCAACGAGCGCCTTGCGACCAGCTTCGTCATCGTAACCCATGACGATGCGATGGCGCGGCGTACCCAGCGCAGTCTGCGCCTGGAGGATGGTCTGCTGGTGTAGGACAGCGCCGGAATCAAGTGCAGCGCCGTGCGGCGTGGAGGCCGCGGCGCCGGCTTCAGACACCGTGGCGCTTGCTTGACTGCGCGCGATTGACGCTGCGCTGGCGCCACTGGCGGATCAGCCAGATCCGCCAGGCCCCGCGCACCAGGAGGTAGCCGCTGGAGGACAGGCCGGCTGCCAGCAGCACCAATCCGAGGGCCAGCGGTTTGCCCAGGCCGGCCATCCACTGGATCATCGCGCCGATCCAGCCGCCGAGATCCATTCCAACGAGCTCCGGTGGCGCGCTGAAGGCCACTGCGCCGGCGCCGCCGAGCGCCCAGTCGCCAATCCCGAACGCCAGCAGGTAGAGCGGCACGATGGTGAAGGGGTTCGTGTAGAGCGTGATGATCAGCGCCAGCGGCAGGTTCACGCGCAGCAGCACGCAGGCAATGGCGGCGCCGAGCATTTGCAGCGGCCCCGGGATCAGCCCGCAGAACAGGCCCACCGCGACCGCTCCCGCTGCCGAATGCCGGTTCAGATACCACAGCCGCGGATGCAGCAGCGTGCCGGAAAAGGGCCTTAGCCATCGGTTGTCGCGGATGGCGTCGTGCTTGGGGAGAAAACGCTTGAGGGTCTTTTTCATGGTGCGCTTCGATTCTAGCCCAGCTGCAGGCGCGATCGCGCCTTGCCCTGCGGATATCGCTACGGGCATGATGTCGAGATATGCCAATTGCAATTTTCGCCTTCGTCGCCGGGGTCTGTTTGCTGCAGGGGCAGGCCCGTCTGCCAGCGTTTGGCCTGGTCGGCGAGGCGGCGACGCTGCTGGCCCTTACCGCAATGGCAGGGCTTTGCTGGTACGGGCGAAAGCGGGCCATGACCGGCCGCCGCCGGGTGTTGTGTGATGCCGCCCTCGGCCTTGCGCTGATCGGATGCGGCTTTCTCTACGCGGCGGTGCGCGCCGAGGTCCGGCTCGAGGATGCCCTGCAGGGCAGTCTGGAGGGACAGACACTGGAAGTTACCGGCGTCATTGCCGATCTGCCGCGTGAGGGAGACGATGGCCTGCGGTTTGTCTTCGACGTGGAGCGGGCCGACGAGGGTGTCCCCAGCCGCATTTTGCTGAGCTGGTATCGAGTTCGCGAAGAAGGTGCCGCACTGCCGACGGTATCGGCCGGGCAGCGCTGGCATCTGGCGGTGCGGCTGAAGCGGCCTCACGGCAGTTCGACGCCCGGTGTGTTCGACTACGAGGCGTGGCTGCTCGAACACGGGATCCGGGCGACCGGCTACGTTCGCAGCGGGCGGGTGGCCACCGGCGCGGCGGCGCAGGCAACCGGCTTCATGTATGGTCTTCATCGTCTGCGGGGGCAACTGCGCGCCCGCATCCTTGAAGCGCTGCCGGGCGCGCCGCATGCAGGCGTACTGGTTGCGCTGGCGGTCGGCGACCAGGGTGCAATCGACCCGGCCGACTGGGAGGTGTTCAGGCGCACCGGGGTATCGCACCTGGTGGCGATTTCGGGCATGCACATCTCGCTTGTCGGCCTGTTGGCCGGCGGCCTGTGCGCGATGCTGTGGCGGCGACTGCCGTGGCTGACCCTGCGCCTGCCCGCGCGCAAGGCCGCGACGATCGCAGCACTCGTGGCCGCTGCGGGCTATGCCATGCTGGCCGGCCTCGGGATTCCGGTGCAGCGCGCACTCATCATGATGACGGTCGGCGCGATTGCGTTGCTGACTGGACGTGAATCGAGCGCGGTGCGTGTGCTGATGCTCGCGCTTGCAAGCGTCACTGTGCTCGATCCATGGGCGGTACTGTCGCCCGGTTTCTGGCTCTCGTTCGGGGCGGTGGCAATCATCCTGCTGGTGATGGGCGGGCATGTGGCCCCGATCGCGCCGTGGCGGGCGGCGGTGAAAATACAGCTTGCCGTCACGCTGGCGAGCATGCCCTTGCTGGTCGGGCTGTTCAACGCGTTTTCGCTGGTCTCGCCGGTGGCCAACGCGCTTGCCATTCCACTGGTGAATTTCGTCATCACGCCGTTGGCACTGGCGGGCATCGTATGGCCGCATGCCTGGGTTCTCGTGCCTGCCGATGCGGCCACGACCTGGATGATGGTGGCACTCGAATGGCTGTCCTCGGCAGAGATGGCATTGCGGCAGCAGTCGTCGCCGCCGCCGTGGCTGACGCTGGGTGGTGCGCTTGCTGCGACGTGGATGTTGCTGCCGCGCGGCACGCCCGGTCGGCTGGGTGCGATCGCGCCCGTGCTGGCCTTACTCGCGTGGCAGGCCGGTCGTCCCGCGGAGGGCAGTTTCAGGGCCACGGTGCTCGATGTGGGGCAGGGGCTCGCCGTGCATGTGCAGACGGCAGCGCACGATCTGCTCTATGATGCCGGCCCGCCCTACGGTCGGACGGATGCCGGCGAACGCGTCGTGCTGCCGTTTCTGACCGCGGCCGGGGTGAACCGGCTGGACCGGATGATCCTGTCACATGATGATGCCGATCACGTCGGTGGGGCGGAGAGCATACTGACAGCGCTGCCGGTTGAGCGGATTCTAGCCGGCGAGCGCGAGGCGGTACTGCGCGGGCTGGGGGCGTGGCCATCCGCCGTGTGTGTGGCCGGTACGAAATGGACATGGGACGGCGTCCTCTTCGAGGTGTTGTGGCCCGATCCGACGATGTTGCCGCCGCGCCGCAACAACGACCTGTCGTGCGTCATCCGCGTCAGCGCGGATGGCGGTTCGATGCTGTTGCTGGGCGATATCGAAGAGACGGCGGAGACGGCGCTGCTGGCGCGCCATGGTGACGCACTGGCAAGTTCTGTTGCAGTCGTGGCCCATCATGGCAGCCGCTCTTCGTCGACGATGGATTTCGTCGATGCGGTGATGCCGGCCGCGGCGATCTTCTCGGTCGGTTACCGCAGCCGCTTCGGCCATCCGCATCCGGCGGTGTGGGCGCGATGGAGCGCGGCCGGTGCGCGCAACTATCGCACCGACGCGCAGGGCAGCATCATCGTGAATGCGGATCGTGATGGTGTCGATATCGACGCCTGGCGGGCGCGTGAGGCGCGTTACTGGCACGGACGCTGACTGACGGACCTTGTGGAATACGCAAGCCAAAGGGCTACGCGACATCCAGCACTCGACGGTGTGGGGATTCTGTATTACTTTCGAAGCATTCAATGCAGCAGCTTCATCAAACAAGAAAGCGATAAATGACGAATGCAATCGGCCGCTTCGAACTCAGGCGCGAACTGGGGCGCGGCGCGCAGAGCGTGGTATTTCTGGCGTTCGATCCTCAGCTCGAGCGTGAAGTTGCGGTCAAGACACTGCATTTCAGCGACAGGCGATCGGCGCAGGGCGAGGCATTGCTTGCCGAGGCGCGCAGCGTAAGCCGCCTGCGGCATCCAGGCATCGTTCCGGTGTTTGAGGCCGGCGAGTCCGGTGGCGATCCCTACCTCGTGTTCGAGTACGTCCCGGGCGAGAGTCTCGCTCAGTTGATGCATCGCGAGGGCCGGATCGAGGCGGGGCGCGCAGCCGAACTGATGGTGCAGATCCTCCAGGCGGTGGCCGCCGCGCATTCGGAAGGTGTGATTCATCGCGATCTCAAGCCTGGCAACGTGCTGTTGGATGTCGACGGCACGCCGCGGGTGATGGATTTCGGCATTGCTCGGCGGGTAGAAGGGGCCGGGGCCGCGGCGGGCGCGTTTTCGGGCACACCAGCCTACATGGCGCCGGAGTACGTTCTGAAGCGCGAGGTGAGCGCACGCGGTGATGTCTATGCTGCGGGCGTGATCCTGATCGAGATGCTGCTCGGGCGCAGGCTGTTTTCGGGTAACGACGTTGACGCCGTAATGCGCAGGGTGGTGACCGAGACCATCGACATTCCCGCCGATGCGGGCATCGACGAGCGGCTGTCGGGCATTGCGCTGCGTGCGGTGGCGCGCGATCCGGAGATGCGCTATCAGTCCGCGCTGGAGTTTCTGCAGGCGCTCGAGGCCTGGATGGCACCGGCCGCGGAGCTTGCCCCGGGGGAGGCGAACCAGAGTACGGTCGATTTCCTGTTGCGCAGGATGCGGCACAAGAGTGACTTCCCGGCGCTGTCGGAGTCGGTCGGCGCGATCAATCGCATCGCCAACAGCGAGTCGGAGAGCGTCACCAAGCTGTCGTCAATGATCCTGCGCGACTTTTCGCTGACCAACAAGCTCCTCCGCCTGGTCAATTCCGTCTATTACCGTCAGGCGGGTGCCGGCAATATCAGCACGATATCGCGCGCGATCGTAGTGCTTGGCTTTGATGCCGTGCGCAATATTGCCGTGACCGTGCTGCTGTTCGAGCACCTGCAGAACAAGAAGAATGCCGGCCAGCTCAAGGAAGAGTTTCTGCGCGCCAATCTTGCCGCCTTGCTGGCGCGAGACCTTGCGGGCAGGATGACTTTCCGGGATCTGGAGCAGGCCTACATCTGCTCCATATTTCATGGTCTCGGGCGCCTGCTGTCGCAGTTCTATTTCCCGGAGGAGTGCGACGAGATCCGCCGGCTGGTGGGGCAGAAAGCCTGTGGTGAAGAGGCGGCAGTGCATCGTGTGCTGGGCCTGAGCTACGAGGACCTTGGTGTCGGCATTGCGCGCAGCTGGGGTTTCCCGTCGGTGATCGTCAATAGCATGCATCGCTTGTCGGCAGGCACAGTGCGCAAACCCGTTACTCAGGAGGAGCGTTTGCGTGCGGTGTCGGCGTTCTCCAACGAGATCTGCTCGGCCATCGCGCAACTGGCGCCAGAGCCACGGGAACGTGAGATCGAGCGCATCGCCGCACGCTTTGCAGAAGCATTGCCGGGGGCCGGCAAGGATCTGCGTGAGACGGTAACGGCGGCGATCGACGAGTTGGCCGATTTCGCGCGGATCATCCGGATCGATCTGGGACAGACGCAACTCGGGCAGCAGTTGAAGATTTTCGGCGACAAGCATCACGGGCGAGCACCCGGATATGACGCAGCTGGCGATGACGGCACGGAAGACGGCGTGATCCCGGGCGTGACGATCCCCGCGACAAGACACGCGGCGACGGATGCGGACGACCAGCCGGTCGACCGCGAAGCGGTGTTGTCGGCAGGTATCCAGGACATCAGTAATACGCTGGTCGAAGACTTCAAGCTCAACGATGTACTGCGCATGATCCTCGAAACCATGTACCGCGCCATCGGTTTCAAGCGCGTGCTGCTGTGCATACGCGATGCGCGCAGCAATACCATGCAGGGCCGTTTTGGACTGGGCCCCGATGTCGGTACGCTGGCGACGAAGTTCCGTTTCCCGCTCGGTTATACGCCTGACATCTTCCATGTGGCGACCTCGAAAGGGGCTGACATCCTGATCACCGATGTCAACGATGCCAAGATTGCAGACCGCATTCCGGACTGGTTCCGTGAATCGGTTCAGTCCGCCACCTTCGTGTTATTGCCGCTCTCGATCAAGCACAAGCCGGTGGCGCTGATCTACGGCGACAAGGATTTGGCCGGTGAGATCGTGTTTTCAGAGCGCGAATTGTCACTGCTGAGAACCCTGCGCAACCAGGCCGTGCTTGCGATCAAGCAGGCGAGTTGAGGGCGTGCGCGGGGTTGGGGCTCCTGGGCTGAAGTGATGGACTGAGGCGCGAATGTGCGCGGGTGTCTGCCGCTCAGCGCACTACCGGGCGATTGGGCAACTGGTTACCGCGGCTGCGGCTGAGGGTCTGATCCGGGTCGGGAAAGTGCTCGCTCAGTGCGCGGTCTGCCGCATCGATGGCCATACGCAAACCCGCTTCGTAGTCGCCGTCGGCGAACGCCTTGCGGATCCGGTCGAGTTCGCCCTCGAGATGGGTCGGCCCGAGCCGGTCCGCGATGCCGCGGTCGGCAACGACCTCGATCCGGTGTTCGGCGAGCTGGACATAGATCAGTACGCCGTTGTTGTCTGCGGTGTCCCACACCCGCATGGTGGAAAAGAGGTCGATGGCACGTTCGCGCACGAGTGCATCGATCGGCTCGCGTCGCCAGGCATGGCGCCACAGCATCGCGCGCGGCAGACTGGCCTCGACGCACACGCAGATCTCCCCGGTGTGCTTGAGTTCGCTGTGCTGGATGCGTTTGTCGAGGCGGTCGAGTGCATCCTTGCCCAGCAGACGAAAGGCGTCGTCGGCATCAAGCCAGAAATGGCGCAAGAGTCGTGTCGTCAGGTTCATGATCACCAGCCTCCCGAGGCGCCGCCGCCACCGAAGCTTCCGCCACCGCCGGAGCGGAATCCGCCGCCACCACTGCGACCTCCGCCGAATCCGCCGCCGCGGATGATCGGGCCGCCGCCGGGAAAGCCACCGCCGCCACCACCACCGCCGCCCAGCGCGATGGTGAACACCAGCGCAAGCACGCCGCCCACGATGGCCAACAGCAGGCTGCCGGTCATCAGCTGGACGATGAAGCCGACTGCGCCGGCGGTGGCCAGTGTGCCGAGCTTGCGTCCGAGCACGCTGGTGAGGATGCCGCCGAGCAGGGGGACGGCGACGAAGAGAAAGACGGCCGTGTCCTCCAGCGAAAGTCCCGAATTGGCGGTTGCGATCGCGCTTGCATCTGGCCGTGGCAGGTCTTCGCCGGAGATGCGCGCAATGAGTCCGTTCACCCCGGCAGCGATACCGCCGGCGAAATCACCTTCGCGAAAGCGCGGGGTGATGAGACCATCGATGATGCGAAAGGCGATGACATCGGGCACCGCGCCCTCGAGCGCACGTGCGACCTCGATCCGGACCTTGCGGTCGTTTTTGGCCACCACCAGCAGCACGCCGTCACCGATCTCGCGGCGGCCGATCTTCCATTGATCCGCGACGCGGAAGGCGTAGGACGCAATGTCTTCCGGTGCCGTCGTGGCGACCACCAGGACCACGATCTGCGTTCCGCGCTCGGATTCGAATGCAGCCAGTCGGGATTCGAGCGACTGCAGCGCGTCTGCCGATAGTGTGCCGGTCCGGTCCATGACGCGCGCGCTCAGCGCTGGCACCGGCTGCAAGGCCTGGGCAGAGACGACCGAGCTCAGCAGCAGGAGCAGTGTGCAGGCGAGGTAACGCAATGCCAGCCTGATCAGGTGCGCGGGGTTCAGCGTCGATGATCGGGCCGTTGCGTGATTCGACGTGCAGCGGCGCTCCAGGTGGGACAACATGCCTCAGTGCGCACCCTGACTGCCGAAATCGACGGTCGGCGGTCGGGAGATCTCCGCCTCGTTGGCGACGGTGAAGCTGGCCTTGGGCGTATAGCTGAACATCATTGCCGTCAGGTTGGTGGGAAAGCTGCGCGCGAGCACGTTGTACTGCTGGACGGCGCCGATGTACTTGTTGCGTGCGACGGTGATCCTGTTTTCAGTACCTTCGAGCTGCACCCGCAGTTCCTGGAAGGCCTGGTTGGCTTTCAGGTTGGGGTAATTCTCGGCAACCGCAAGCAGGCGTGACAGGGCACCGCCGAGCTGGCTTTGCGCTTGTTGAAAACGTGCCATGGCCTCCGGATCGTTGAGCGTTTCGGGCGTAACCTGGATAGCAGTGGCGCGCGAGCGCGCTTCGATGACGCGGGTGAGCGTGGTTTGCTCGAAATCCGCTTCGCCCTTGACCGTGGCCACGAGATTGGGCACCAGATCGGCGCGACGCTGGTACTGGTTCAGCACCTCGGCCCAGGCCGCCTTGGTGTCTTCGTCGAGGCGCTGGAAATCGTTGTAGCCACAACCCGACAGGCTGGCCAGGGCGGCGATGCCGAGCACAAGCGAAAAGCGGCGAATGAGTCGATCGAACATGTCAGTGAGTCTCCGTTTGCCGGGGGTCAGATCCGCGGGGCACCGGTCAGCGTGTGCAGACGCTCGACGGCGCTCGCATCGAGTTGCAGCAGTTGTGCCAGTTGGCGCAGGTAGTTCCGCTCGGCGTCGGTGTCCAGATTGATCGCCAGCAGTGACGCGGCGTACACCTGGGCGCCGACCAGCGGGTCGGGTACGTCGGCGGCGAGTGCAGGCAGATCGACCGGGGCGCGAAGCGCATCGGCAATGAAGCGCTTTTCATCCTCGCTGACGCCGTCGTCGTCGATCTTGTCCACGATACGTGAGATCTCTTCATCGTCGACTTCACCGTCCGCCTTTGCCGCGCTGATCATTGCCCTCAGCACGAGCGCCTCGTTACGGGCCGAGGTGAGTTCCGCAAACTGTTGCGGAGCGACCGCCGGCATCGGCGAGCTCGCGCCCGCAGCCTGAGATTGTTGCCAGTACTTGAACGCAGCGATGGCAAGGGTGCCGAGAATGGCCATGCCGCCATTACCCGCACCATTGCCCGCACTGTTGCCCGTGCGACTGCGGCTCGATCCGCCGCCGAGCAGCACGCCGGCCAGGTCTCCGAGACCACCGAGCCCACCGCCTTGGGCGCCGCGGCCGTTTGCACCGCCGAGCAGCACGCCGGCAAGGTCGGCCAGCCCGCCGCCCGATGACGCAGATCCACCACGTCCGCCGCCGAGCGCGCCTGTAGCCAGATCCAGCAGGTCGCCGAGACCGCCGGTATCCCCTCGCGCGGTGGACTGCCTGCCTCCCTGGCCACCTGCAAGACTGCCGAGCAATTCCCCCAGCCCGTCCATGCCGCCGAGGCCCCGGGCCCCGAGTGCATGGTCGAGCCGTTCACGACTGTTGGCAGCCATGCCTTGCTGAAGCAGTTGCCCGATGATGTTGCCGAAACTCATGTTATTGACTCCTCGTTGCGGGTGATGCCCCGCGCATGGACGCTGCCCGTGGGCGTGCGGCAGTGGCGGAAAAGGTTGGCATCGTCATGTCGATTGCAAGGATGCCCGAATATCGTTGCAGACTCAAAGTCTGCGGCAAACACTTGCCAGCCATGGCTGTTGCGGACGTGGCCGGCCCGGGGGCCGGTAATAGTGGTGAAGTACCCGGAAGCCTGCCGCCGATAGCAAGCTCGTCCACGTCTCCAGGCTGTAGTAGCAGCCGTAACGACTGCCGTCGAACCCCTCCTGATCGTTGCCATGCGGGTTCGAGCTAAATAGCACGCCGTCTGGCTTGAGGCTGCGGTGCAGGTGTGCCAGCACGGTCGGGAGCGCGCCACGGGGCACGTGAAATAGTGAAGCGTTGGCGAATATTCCGTCGAAATGCGCCGCGGGCAGGTCGAGCGCGGTGAAATCCTGATGCAGCACTTCGCAGCCCGTGTCGGTTCTCGCCATGTCGACGAAGGCGGCTGCGCCGTCGAGTCCGACCGCATGATGCCCGAGTGCGGCGAAATGGCGCAGGTCGCGCCCCGGTCCGCAACCGAAGTCGAGCAGGGTATAGGGCTGCGGCCCCACGATCGCGCCGAGCAGGGCCGCGTAGTTCTCGCTGACGTCGTGATCCCGGGTCGCGTCGCGGAAGGCAGCCGCCTGTTGATCGTAGTGCGAGAGGGTGGCGCGGGTAAGGTCGTTCATCGATCCTGTGCGGATGGGGGGAGAGAGTCTTTCCAGCGGCGGGCGGCCGCTGCGGCGGAGGTGCCCAGCCTATCATCGGGGCACCCGACTGTGCGCCTCTGATCGAAGGAAATACATGATACTGCACGTTTTCGGTGCAATGAGCGGGGCGCATGCACGTCCTTGATGCGTGTATCAGATGCTGGTGCCCCTGAATGGCGCGTGCTCGGGTGCGACCGGTTGGCAAGGTTTCTGCTTTGCGTCTACGACAAGGAGTCCAGCATGGCAGAAACCCGTTCCACCTGTTGTTATTGCGGCGTCGGTTGCGGCGTCATCATCGAGCACGAAGGCGGGCGCATCACCGGCGTCCGCGGAGACCCTGCGCATCCGGCCAATATGGGGCGCTTGTGCACCAAGGGGTCGACGCTTCACCTGTCGGCCGCGCCGGAAACGCTGGCGGTTCGCGCGCTTCATCCGGAAATGCGCGTTGCGCGCGGCGCATCGCGTGAACGGGTGAGCTGGGACGCGGCTCTGGACCATGTGGTCGAGCGCTTCGCCACCATTATTGGCGAACACGGTCCGGACGCGGTGGCCTTCTATGGTGCCGGGCAACTCTTGACGGAAGACTATTATGTCTTCAACAAGCTGGTGAAGGGTCTGATCGGTACCAACAACATCGACACCAACTCCCGTCTGTGCATGTCGAGCGCAGTCAGCGGCTACAAGATGACGCTCGGCGCCGATGCGCCCCCGGCGAGCTACGAGGACATTGCCCTCACCGATTGCCTGTTCATTTCCGGCAGCAATACCGCGTTTGCGCATCCGATCGTGTTTCGCCGCGTGGAGGACGCGCGCAAGGCCAATCCGGACATGAAACTGGTCGTCATCGATCCCCGCCGCACTGATACGGCCGAGGCAGCAGACGTGCATCTTGCACTGCTTCCCGGCACCGACATTGCGCTCTACAACAGCATGCTGCATGTGATGTTGTGGGAGGGTCTGGTCAACCGCGACTATATCGATGCGCATACGGAGGGCTTCGACGCGGTCAAGCGCACTGTGCGCGAATACACGCCGGCCATGGCCTCGGCGATCTGCGGATTGACAAAAAAGGACATCGAGTGCGCGGCGGAGTGGTTTGCGGGCAGTCCGGCCACGTTGTCCATGTATTGTCAGGGGCTCAACCAGTACGCTTTCGGCAGCCATAACAATGCGGCGCTCATCAACCTGCATCTGGCGACGGGGCAGATCGGCCGTCCCGGCGCGGGGCCGCTGTCACTGACCGGCCAGCCCAACGCGATGGGGGGGCGCGAAGTCGGCGGTCTGGCCAATCTGCTGTCGGCGCATCGTGATCTGGCGAATGCAGCGCACCGCGACGAGGTAGCGGCATTGTGGGGCGTCGACAGCGTGCCCGAAAAACCTGGCAAGAGCGCGGTGGAGCTGTTCCAGGCCTTGCGCTCGGGCGAGGTCAAGGCGGTCTGGATCGCATGCACCAATCCGGCGCAATCGATGCCGGACCAGACCCTGGTGCACGAGGCCCTGGCCAATGCCGAACTGGTGGTGGTGCAGGAGGCGTTCTCCCACACCGAGACCTGCCGCTATGCGGACGTGCTGCTGCCGGCCAGTACCTGGGGGGAGAAAGATGGCACGGTGACGAATTCCGAACGCCGCATCACGCGGGTGCGAGGCGCGGTGTCGGCACCGGGGGAGGCGCGCCACGACTGGCAGATCGGTGTCGATTTCGCCCACCGGCTCGGTACCCGGCTTGGCAAGGAAAAGCTTGCGGCTGCGATGTTCCCCTACGAGGCGCCGGAGCAGATCTGGAACGAGCACCGCGAGAGCACCCGCGGCCGCGATCTCGATATCACCGGCCTGTCCTACGCGCTGCTCGAGGATCGCGGACCGCAGCAATGGCCCTTCGCCGAAGGGGAGACGACGGGCAGGCAGCGGCTCTATGAAGACGGCGTCTTTCCCACGCCGTCGGGCAAGGCGCGCTTCGTCGTGACCGAACACGCGCTCACCGCAGAAACGCCGAGCGCCCGCTATCCGCTGCACATGATCACGGGGCGCCTGCGCGACCAGTGGCACGGCATGAGCCGCACCGGCCTGGTGGCCCGGCTCTACAACCACGAGCAGGAGCCGATGCTCCACCTGCATCCCGAGGATCTCGAGCGGCGCGGACTCAATGATGGCGACCTGGTCGCGGTGCGCGGACGCGGTGGGCAGATCGTGCTCAAGGCCATGGCGTCGGCGGCCATGCGACCGGGGCAGTGCTTCCTGCCGATGCACTGGGGCGGCAACGCGATGTCCGGGCTGGGGGCGAATACGCTGACGCCGGCAAAGTTCGACCCGTATTCGAAACAGCCCGAACTCAAGCATGCCGCGGTGCAGGTGGAGGCGTTCGTGGGCGGCAGCACGCTGGTGGCGATGCGCGCGATGAAGGACGACATGGCGGACAATCCGCATGCGCTGATGGAACGTCTGCGTCCGCTGCTGGCGAGTTTTCCGTATGCGAGTCTGACCCTGGCCGGGCGGGAAAATCCAGTCGTGGTGCTCAAGGCCAGAGCCGAGCGTATCGACCCCGTCGTGATCAAGCGACTGGACAGCGAACTCGGGCTCGATGATCCGCTCAAGACCCTGAGTTACAGCGACAGCCGACGCAATATTGCCAAGCAGGCGCGGGTGGATGGCGACCGCCTGACCGCCGTGCGACTGAGTGGCGAAGCGCTGGCGTCGGAATGGCTGACCGATCTGATGGTCAGGCGCGAGTCGGCGGCGCCGGTGCGGAACTGGCTGCTTGCGCCCGTGACCCAGCCACCTGCGGGCAAGGCCATGCGCGGCAAGGTCATCTGCAATTGCTACGACGTTTCCGAGGATGACATCCTGGCGGCGTTTCGTGGCGGCGAGTCGCTCGATGCGCTGCAGGCGCGCACCCGCTGCGGGACCAATTGCGGCTCCTGCGTGCCTGAACTCAAGCGGCTATCGCAGTCGGCTATGGTGCCGAGAGCTGCCGCCTAGCAAGCGTTGTCCGTGTCGTCGGGGCGGTATCAGCGCTTGCGCGCCGGTGCCGCCCCGTATTTCTTGAACACGGCACGGGCATCGAGTTCGGCCCGCTCCTGAGTACAGATCGACGGGTCGTCGTCGTGTCGGCTGAAGAAGTCGTCGGCTTGCGCGCGCATCACGATGGCCACCGCATCCTCCTCGCTCTGGTTGAAGCGCTCGTAGAGCAGGGTGCAGACTTCGTCGAGGTGCTCTTCGTAGGTCATGTTCGTGTCCGGATGTCTTGGGTGAGGATCTCAGCGTGTACGGCGGGCGGCGACGACGTGCTGATACAGTCCGCCGAACAGTGTCCGGTGAGACCAGTCGAAATCCGCCGATCGTGCCGACATCGACTCGATCGGGGTGTCCAGCAATGACTGGGCATAGGGTTCGAGGGTGCGGAACACGAGCGTCATGATCGGCCCGAGCGGATGCCAGCGTGCGCATCGATGATAGTCGACGAAGACCGCCTTGCCGCCGGGTTTCACTGCTGCCAGAAGGTTGTCGACGATCTGCCGGCGTTGGTGTTCGGGGACCTCGTGCAGCAGGAAGAAGCAGCACACGCCGTCGTGGTCCCGCCCCAGCGGCGTGCACAAGTCGGCGAGGCGTGCGGCCGCCTGCGTGTGGCCGGCGAGCTTGCGCCTGACATTGGCGATCTGGAGGGGGGCGACATCGACCACTTCGAGCTCACCGTGCGCGCCCACCCGCTCGGCCAGCATCATCGAAAAGCGGCCGTACACACAGGCCGCCTGCAGGACCTTCTGACCGGGTGCGAACTCGGCCACGGCGGCCCGCATCAGGCGGCCTGCGTTTCCCCACAGGATGGCCGACACCACCACACTTCTGTCCAGCCATGGCAGTGTGCGTTGGTTCAGGTAGGCCCAGGTGTAGGTGCGGCTCAGATAGTCCGGCAGAATTTCGGTGGCGGCGGCGGAATCGCGCTTGGGTGGGCTCATTGCGGCTCCATGTTGTCGGTCGGGGGCGATGACGCGGGTCCGGTCGAGAACCGCGACGGGGCGAGAGTACGGGTCGCCATGCTGCGAACCCCTGCGCGCATGCCGCAATGCACAATGGCGCCAGTATGCCCGCCGGACGGGCGTTGCGACAGATGTCGGTACGCGTCTTCGGTACCGGCCTGCCAAGGCCGGCATCGGCGCGACGAATGTGCGGCGCCCGGTTTCAGAAACTGACCTTGACCGCAGCGGCGGCTCGCAAGGCCTTCAAGCGCGCTTCGTCGATGCTGCGGTCGAGCGCGAGCGCAACCCCCATGCGGCGCTGACCTTTGACTTCGGGTTTGCCAAACAGGCGCAGTGCCGTATCCGGCTCGCTCAATGCGGCTGCCAGGTTGCCGAACACGGGGCGGGTCGAGTCGCCCTCGACCAGGATGACTGCTGATGCGGCCGGGCCGAGCTGGCGAATGGCCGGAATCGGCAGGCCGAGAATGGCGCGCGCGTGAAGGGCAAATTCGGACAGGTCCTGCGAGATGAGCGTCACCAGTCCGGTGTCGTGTGGGCGGGGGGATACCTCGCTGAACCAGACCTGGTCGCCCTTGATGAAGAGTTCGACGCCGAACAGGCCGCGGCCCCCGAGCGCCTCGGTGACGGCGAGGGCGATGCGCTCGGATGCAGCCAGTGCCTGCGGGCTCATCGCCTGCGGTTGCCAGGACTCCTGATAGTCGCCCTTTTCCTGGCGGTGCCCGACGGGCGCACAGAAGGTGGTGCCGCCTGCGTGGCGCACGGTGAGCAGCGTGATCTCGTAGTCGAAATCGATGAATCCCTCGACGATGACCCGTCCCTTGCCGGCACGACCGCCTTCCTGGGCGTAGTCCCACGCCTTGCGCACGTCGTCTTCGCCTCGAAGCAGACTTTGACCCTTGCCCGACGAGCTCATGATCGGCTTGACCACGCATGGAAAACCGAGCTGTTCGATCGCTGCGACGTATTCCTCGAAGCTGTCGGCGAAACGGTAGGGCGAGGTGGGTAAATCGAGTGTTTCTGCCGCGAGACGGCGGATGCCCTCGCGGTTCATCGTCAGTTGGGCTGCGCGCGCGGACGGAATAACGATGTAGCCTTCGGCCTCGAGCTCCACCAGTGTGGCGGTGGCAATAGCCTCGATCTCGGGCACGATGTAGTGCGGTTTTTCCTGTTCGATGATGGCGCGCAGGGCGGCCCCGTCGAGCATGCTGACGACGTGGCTGCGATGTGCAACCTGCATCGCCGGCGCGTTGGGATACCGATCGACCGCGATCACTTCGCAGCCGAAACGCTGCAGTTCGATGACGACTTCCTTGCCGAGTTCGCCTGAGCCGCACAGCAGCACGCGGGTGGCAGTGGGGGAGAGCGGAGTGCCGATACTGGGCATTGACGAGATCCCGTGAGCGGTTGAGAAATGCGCAGACCACCGGGTTGGCGGCGGTCTGCGAAGGCTGCAGCGAAGTCCGCTTAGCGTGAGATCGGCTTATAGCGGATGCGCTTGGGTTTGGCGCCTTCTTCACCCAGGCGTTTCTTCTTGTCCTCTTCGTACTCCTGGTAATTACCGGCGTAGAAGGTCCATTGCGAGTCGCCCTCGGCCGCCAGGATGTGGGTACAGATGCGGTCGAGGAACCAGCGATCGTGCGAGATGATCATCGCGCAGCCGGCAAATTCGAGCAGCGCATCTTCGAGCGCACGCAGGGTCTCGACGTCGAGGTCATTGGACGGTTCGTCGAGCAGCAGCACATTGCCGCCGGCAATCAGGGTCTTTGCCAGGTGCAGACGGCCACGTTCGCCGCCCGACAGGTTGCCGACGATCTTCTGCTGGTCGCCACCCTTGAAGTTGAAGCGGCCGATGTAGGCGCGGCTGGGCATCTCGAAGCGGCCGACGGTGAGGATGTCGGCGCCATCGGAGATGGCCTCGAACACGGTCTTGTCGTTGGCGAGGCCTTCGCGGGACTGGTCCACCGCCGCGATCTTGACCGTCGAGCCGATGACCACCTCGCCACTGTCCGGCTTGTCCTGGCCCTGGATCATCTTGAACAGCGTCGATTTACCGGCGCCGTTGGGGCCGATCACGCCGACGATGGCGCCGGGCGGAATGCTGAAGCTGACCTTGTCCATCAGCAGTTTGTCGCCGAAGGCCTTGGACACGTCGTGGAATTCGATGACCTTGTCGCCCAGGCGCTCGCCGGGCGGAATGAAGATCTCGTGGGTCTCGTTACGTTTCTGGTACTCGACCGTGGTCATTTCCTCGTAACGCGCCAGACGGGCCTTGGACTTGGCCTGGCGTGCCTTGGGGTTGGAGCGCGCCCATTCCAGCTCGGTCTTCATCGCCTTCTGATGCGCGGCTTCCTGCTTGCTCTCCTGGGCCAGACGCTCGCCCTTCTGTTCGAGCCAGGAGGAGTAGTTGCCCTTCCACGGGATACCGTGTCCGCGGTCGAGTTCGAGAATCCACTCCGCGGCATTGTCGAGGAAGTAGCGGTCGTGGGTGACGGCGACCACGGTGCCGGGGAAGCGGGTGAGAAACTGTTCGAGCCATTCCACCGATTCGGCGTCGAGGTGGTTGGTCGGTTCGTCGAGCAGCAGCATGTCGGGGCGCGACAGCAGCAGCTTGCACAGTGCCACGCGGCGCTTCTCACCGCCGGACAGGTTGCCGACGACGGCCTCCCAGGGCGGCAGGCGCAGCGCGTCGGCGGCGATTTCCATCTGCGTCTCGACGTCGGTACCCGCAGACGACAGGATGTTCTCGTACTTGGCCTGCTCTTCGGCGAGCTTGTCGAAGTCGGCATCGGGCTCGGCATAGGCCGCGTAGATCTCTTCGAGCTTCTGCCGCGCTTCGACGATTTCGCCAAGTCCGGATTCGACCTCTTCCTTCACCGTCTTGGCCGGATCGAGTTCGGGTTCCTGCGCGAGGTAGCCGATGCGCTGGCCGGCCAGATGCTGGACCTCGCCTTCGTATTCCTTGTCGACGCCCGCCATGATACGCAGCACCGTCGATTTGCCCGAGCCGTTGAGACCGAGCAGGCCGATCTTGGCGCCGGGGAAGAAGGAGAGGGAGATATCCTTGATGATCTGACGCTTGGGCGGAACGATCTTGCTCACGCGCAGCATCGACATTACGTATTGGGCCATGGATTTCCGGAAGGGATGGACACGAAACCTTGGAGTCTACCCCAGCTCGCGCCCGCCTCGCCATTCGCTGGTGCAGGGGCGGGTGGCCGGTGTGGCGTGCCATTCGCGGCAAGGCACTTGTCAGGGGCCGGGCCGATACAGTGGTCGGGTGTCGATGCGACGCTCGACTTCGTCGATCAGGTCACGGTAGGCGGGGCTGTCCATGGTGCCGAAGCGGCGACGAAACTCAGCCTCGGGGATGAATTCCGGCAAGCCGGACAAGGGCGGGAGGAGATCGGCGTCTGCCAGAGGCGCTGACAGCAGGCTGTCGATGCGCTGCGGATGGTCGGCAAGCAGCTTGCCGAAGCGTGTGCCGGCCCGGTCCGCCGCGAGGTCGGCGAAGGAGAATCCGCTGCTGCCACGGGCGTCATCGAGTTCCTTGTAGAGCCCGATGGCGTCTGCGACCGGTTCACCCGCCCAAGCCGACAATGCGGCGGACACGATGAAATGCTGGGCACTGTCCTCGCGTTGCTGGAGCGTGATGACACGGTAGGGCGGGCGGGGCCAGGCGGCCGCCTCGGGAATGGCCGTGGCGAGATTCCTGCCCGCAAGATAGCTGGCTAGCACCAGAAGCGCCGCTCGTCGTTGTTCGAGGGCGTCGTCGCCATCCGTCCTGAGCATGGGCTGCAGGATCTCGCCCAGTGCAAGTTCGCGGTCGCGTGCGCGAAAGCCGAGCAGGGCCGCGAGATTGCGTTGTGCCGCTTCCAGATGGGGGCGTCCTGCTTCCGGCAGGGCAAGGGTGCGAAAGCGCGACAGCAGCTCGGGTTGCCAGGTGTAGACGAGATCGAGGTGACGCCCGCGGGGGGCGATCACGACGCGGTCGATGGCACCCTGGACGAGCCGCCAATCCTGTTCATGGCCCCAGAGGCGTGCCGCAACGTCCAGTGCGGGCACGACCAGGTGCGGCGGAATCGTCAGCCTGCCGACGCGCAATGTGCTCAGTGCCATGCTGCCGTTGGCGGCGCTCAGCACTGCCTCCAGATTGACATGGCGCGACACGGCCGAAATCTTCAGCGGCAGGCTGACCCGCAGTGCGGCGGTCGTATCCGTGACGGTAAAACTTGCACGACCGTTGCCGAATCGCGTTGCGAGATGATTACTGCCGGTGTCGACGAGAGCGACCGGGATCGACACCTTGCGCGTCTGACCGCCTCGCAACTGCCGGGGATCGTTGAGCCGGAAGAGGCGCTTTGCGTCGGCGATGGCGGTGGGCGAGATGGTTTCCGGACGACGGACCAGGGCGTCTGCGTCGGTGGCGAGAAAGACGATCCCGGCAGCCGAAATCGCGACCACGGCAATCGCTACCGCAAGGTACAGCAAGAACCTTCGCATGGCCGTTATAGAAGGGTGTGCCGAGCGTCGGTGGCATGCAAGGCCAAGTACATCACGCATCGAGCAGGCGTTCGATATCCTGCGCCAGCGCCGCGGGCGAGGTCGTCGGGGCGTAACGTTGGACGACATTGCCGTCGCGATCGAGCAGGAACTTGGTGAAGTTCCATTTGATCGATTCGCTGCCCAGCACGCCGCGCGCATTCTCCTTCAGCCAGGTGAACAGCGGGTGGGCGTTCGCACCGTTGACGTCGATCCTGGCGAACATCGGAAAGCTCACGCCATAGTTCTTTTCGCAGAAGGCGGCAATTTCGGCGCTATCGCCCGGCTCCTGGGCGCCGAACTGATTGCACGGGAAGCCCAGTACCGCGAAGCCGCGCGCCGCGTAATCCTTGTACAGTTGTTCGAGTCCGGCGTACTGGGGGGTGAAGCCACATTGGCTGGCCGTGTTGACGACGAGCAATACCTTGCCCGCGTAGGTGCCGAAGGAGGTTGCCCTGCCGTCGAGGGTATGAAGGACAGTTTCGTGGATGGCAGTATTCACGGCCGCGCTCCTGCGACTTGGGATGCGCGGAGTGTGTCGTGAGCGCGTGCCGCGGTCAAATGCCGGAGAGCCTGCCCTTGAGGGGCACGACCGGTGCCGTCGGCAGGCCGGATCTGCGGGCGGCCAGTTTCAGCTCGAAATCGGCAGCGGTGATCGGGCGGCCGAAAAGGTAGCCCTGCAATTGATCGCAGCCGTGGGCATGCAGGAAGTCGCGCTGCGCGTCGGTCTCGACGCCTTCGGCGACCACCTTCATGCCCAGGCTGTGGGCCAGGGCGATGACGGCGGCGGCGATCTTGCCGTCGGCGTTTTCGCGGTGGATGTCGTTTACGAAGCTGCGGTCGATCTTCAGGATGTTCACGCTGAACTGCTTCAGGTAGGCGAGTGACGAATAGCCGGTGCCGAAATCGTCGATCGAGAGATCGATACCCATGCTGCGCAATGCACTCAACGTCTCGATAGTGCGGTCGACGTCGCGCATCAGCATGGTCTCGGTCAGTTCGAGTCCGAGCAGCCCCGCAGGCAGCTTGGCCTCGGCAAGGACATCCTCGACCAGGAACGCCAGTTGGCGGTTCATGAATTGCTGCGCCGACAGGTTCACCGCCACAGGTACCGGCATCAGACCGGCATCGCGCCAGGCCTTCAGTTGGCGGCAGGCTTCCCGCAGCACCCACTCGCCAATCGGTACGATCAGGCCCGATTCTTCGGCGACCGGCACGAAGCGCCCAGGGGCGATAAGCCCGAGCTCAGGGTGGCGCCAGCGCAGCAGGGCCTCGGCACCGACCAGATTTCCGGTTTCGGTGCACACCTTGGGTTGATAGTGCAGTTCAAGCTCGCCACGATCGAGGGCGCCGCGCAACTGATTTTCGAGCAGGAGGTCGCCGAGCGATGCCGAATTCATGTCAGCCGAATAGAACTGGAAGGCGTTGCGGCCTTCGGCCTTGGCGCGGTACATCGCCGCGTCAGCGTTGCGCAGCAGTTCAGCAGGGGTGCGCCCGTCGCCGTCGAAGATGGCGATGCCGACACTGGCCGTCACCCGGATCTCGTGCTCGCCCAGGAGGTAGGGACGGCTCACGCTCGCAAGCAGCTTGCGGGCGATGTTTGCTGCGTCGTGAGGGTGGGCGATCTCGGGTATGACGATGACGAACTCGTCGCTCCCCGGACGGGCGACGGTATCGCTTTCGCGCACTTGGGACTGACAGCGCAGGGCCACCTGTTGCAGCAATCCGTCGCCGAGGTCGTGCCCGAGCGAGTCGTTGATGGTCTTGAACCTGTCCAGATTAAGCAGCAGCACGGCGGTGTGGCTGTTCGAACGGCGCGCCTGCAGGATGGCCTGCTCGATGCGGTCCTGGAGCAGCGCTCGATTGGGCAGGTTGGTAAGCGTGTCGTGATGGGCGAGGTGATGGATGCGGGCCTCGGCCTTCTTGCGTTCAGTGATGTCGGAGAACAGTCCTATGAAATGGTTGGGCTTGCCGGCTTCGCCCTTGACCGCGGTGATCGACAGCCATTCGGGATAGATCTCGCCGGACTTGCGCCGATTCCAGATTTCGCCCTGCCATTGTCCGCGCCGATCCAGCGTGCGCCACATGTCGCGGTAGAAATTGTCCGCCTGGCGGCCCGATTTGAGCATGGCAGGCGAGTGGCCGAGCATTTCCGCGGCGGCGTAGCCTGTAATCTCGCTGAAAGCGGGGTTGGTCGCCTCGATCCTGCCCCGGCCATCGGTGATCAGCATGCCTTCGGAGGCGTTTGTAAACACCGTGGCGTAGAGCTTGAGGTCGCTTTGGGTACGATCCAGTGCGGCGATGCGCTCCTCGAGCTGACGGTTCGCCAGCGCCAGGTCACTCGAGGTGCGCGCGAGCCGCATCATGGCCAGTGCGAGATAGCCCGCCAGCACCAGTGCCAGCACATAGAGGCTGAGCCGATAGTCGTGTGCCTTGCGCGAGGCGCGCTGGTAGCCTTCGGCGTAGGTGCCTGCAAGCTCCTCGCTGAGTCTTGCGGTCGGCATCGCGAGCGTCTCCCGCGTGACCGTATCGATGATGCGTTTGCGCTCGAGGACCACTCTGCCGTGCATGAGCACGTTGCGGAAGCGTTCGCGGTAGCTGCCCTGTATGCTCGCCAACTGGCGTTCAAGCTCGACTAGCTTCTGCTCGAGCCGGTTTCCAAACGCGTCATCCGTGGCATGGGCATGCGTCATCACGCCGCGCACGAAGATGCCGATCGGACGCGTCAGCGCAATGGGCGCGTTGGGGTCGTCCACCAGGCGGTCGGTGGCCAGTGGAAGGTAGGCGAGCGAGTTTCGCAGCACGGAATGTTCGCGCTTGAACAGGTCAATCTGTTGAGCTTTGTTGTGCAGCACGGACTGATATTCGGCAACCTTCTCCAGTACGAGCCGCCTGTCGTTGGGAGCGAGAAAATCCGGCGCCTGGGCGAGTTCGGAGATGTCCTGCTGCAGGGCATTGACCGCTGCAACGATGGTGTCGAAGTCGGTTTGCAGTCCGACGCGGTTGGCCAGTACGGCAGCGTTCAGCTCGGCGTCGGCCTGGCGCAGCAGCCTGATTTCACGACCGTAATGTTCGTGCGCCTGGGCAGAGACGGCATCCGCGTTCAGAAACAGCCAGCTCAACAGGCTGACGGCGATGGCAATGGCAGACAGCGTCCATCGGAGTCCGCCGCGCGAGAAACCGATCATGCCCAGCCGCGGACGGGCGGCAGGTCGCGTCACTTGAGCGGCTCCCCGCGATACTCACCCGTCAGGGTGGAGAGAAACGCCACGAGCAGGCGCTTGTCTTCCGCCGATAATTCACGCCCGAGCTGATAGCGGGCCATGATCTCGACCGCTTCATCGAGTTGAGTCACGCTTCCATCGTGAAAGTACGGCGCGGTCAGGGCAACATTGCGCAGGCTTGGCACCTTGAACACATGGCGGTCTTCCATTCGTCCGGTGACGTTGAAACGTCCAAGATCGCTTGGTGTGCTCGTTCCCCGGCTGGCGAAATAGTCGCCCATCACGCCAAATCGTTGAAACAGGTTGCCGCCGATGTTGGCGCCCTGATGGCAGCTTGCACAGCCGAGATTCTTGAACCGGTTGTAGCCCTCGATCTGCTCGGGATTGAGGGCGCCAGCTTCGCCGCGAAGGTACCTGTCGAAAGGCGCGTTCGGGGTCAGCAGCGTTTCCTCGAAACGGGCGATGGCGTCCGCGATGGTTTCGCCGCTGATACCTTGAGGGTAGGCACGCGCGAAACGCGCGCGATAGTCTTCCCGGCGCTGCAAGCGCGCGACGATTTCATCCCAGTTCGAATTCATTTCCACCGGATTGTGCACAGGGCCACGAACCTGCTCCTTGAGCGTCGTGGCGCGGCCGTCCCAGAACTGCACGAAATTGAGGCTGGCATTGAATACGGTGGGCGCGTTGATCGTTCCGGTCGCTCCGCCTACCCCTTTCGAGCGAGGCAGATTGTCGGCCCCTGCACGATCCAGGGGGTGACAGCTTGCGCACGAAATCGAGTAATCGCTCGATAGCAGTGGGTCGCGAAAGAGCTGCTCGCCCAATGCGACGCGATCCGGGTCGGACTCACGCTGGTGGGTCGGCAGCGGCGCCAGAGGCTCTTCTCGCCGGATGGCATCGGCCATGACCAGCTGTGCAAGGCTGTGGGGGGCCTGTGGCGGTTCACGCCAGCTCAAGACGACCAGAACCGCTGCGAAGGCAGTCAAGAGTGCAGCTAGTACGAAATTAGGCGTATTCCCGTTCACGCCGGCATTCTAGTGACACTTAATCGACGACGCTTGATTTGGGTCAAAGAAGTTTGGATCTGGTCGGCGTAGGGAAATGATGATTGACTAGAATGAGTCGTCCCGGTGCGGCCTCGCATTCACCGGGACGGATTTGATCGACGGTTCGATCCTGATCAGCGTTCCACGAAGGCGCGCTCGATCACGTAATCACCAGGCTCGCCGATCCGTTTCGAGATCTGGAATCCCGCTTCGTCCAGCAGTGTGCAGCAGTCCTTGAGCATCGACGGACTGCCGCAGATCATCGCGCGATCGAGTGCTGGATCCAGCGCCGGAAGGTCGCAGTCGGCGAGCAGCTTTCCAGAGCGGATCAGATCCGTCAGGCGGCCATTGTTTCGGAAAGGCTCGCGGGTCACGGTCGGGTAATAGACCAGCTTCTCACGCACGGCGTCCCCAAACCACGGATTTTGCGGCAAGGTCTGCTCGATGAAGTCCGCGTAGGCCAGCTCGGAGATATGGCGCACACCGTGGATCAGCACGATGCGTTCGAAACGTTCGTAGGTCTCAGGATCCTGGATGACGCTGATGAAGGGCGCCAGCCCGGTGCCCGTCGACATCAGGTACAGGTTGCGGCCGGGTCGCAGGTCGTGCAGTACGAGCGTACCGGTGGGCTTCTTGCTCACCACGATCGGGTCGCCTTCGCGCAGATGCTGCAGGCGTGACGTCAGCGGCCCGTTCGGAACCTTGATGCTGAAGAACTCGAGGTGCTCCTCGTAGTTGGGGCTGGCGATGCTGTAGGCGCGCGTCAAGGGACGGCCATCGAGTTCGAGTCCGATCAGTACGAACTGACCGTTTTCGAAACGCAGTCCGGGGTTACGGGTCGTGCGAAAACTGAACAGGGAGTCGTTCCAGTGATGGACGCTGAGGACACGCTCTTCATTCAGGTTGCTCATGTTGCGCTCGCTATGTGCAGGTTGATGGGCAAAGTTTATCGAGCTTGCCTAACCTGATTGGTGGATAATTCAGCTAAGACTTACCTGTTTTGTAAATATGAAGTACACCTTGCGACAGATCGAGGCATTCGTGGCCATCGCCCGCAGCGACAACGTGTCGCGTGCGGCGGAGGCGCTCAATCTGTCGCAATCGGCGACCAGTGCGGCACTTGCGGAGCTCGAGGGCCAGTTTGGACAGCAGCTCTTCGATCGCCATGGTCGGCGTCTGCACCTGAACGAGCAGGGGCGATTGCTGCTGCCACGGGCAGTCGAACTGCTCGATCGTGCCGAGGAAGTCGAGGCTTTGCTGCGCGGAGAGCGCGGCCTCGGAAGCCTGCGTGTCGGCGCGACACTCACCATCGGCAACTATCTGCTGCCACTGATCGTGGCGGGGTTTCTGCAGCGCCACCCGGAAAGTCATGTGCAGCTGCAGGTGCACAACACGGCCAATGTGGTGGACCAGCTGGTTCATCACGAAATCGATCTGGGTCTGGTCGAAGGCAAGGTGCTGGATCGCGAGATCGAAGTTGAACCTTGGGTGGATGACGAACTGGTGGTGTTCTGTGCGCCGTCGCATCCACTGGCCCGACGGACGGTGGCGAGCGTGGCCGAGATCGCCGCCGAGCCGATGATCCTGCGCGAGCGTGGTTCCGGCACCCGCGAAACCCTCGAGCAGGCATTGCGGCACTGGACCGGGGGCCTTCGCGTGCAGCTCGAACTCGAACACACGGAAGCGATCAAGCGCGCCGTCGAGAGCGGTCTGGGCATCGGCTGCATCTCACGCCTCGCACTGCGCGATGCGTTCCGGCGTGGAAGTCTGGTGGCGGTCGAGACCCCCGAGCTGGATCTGCGCCGGCGTTTTCAGTTCATCTGGCGCCGGGGCAAGTACCATACTGCAGCCATTCGCACCTTTCTCGACGATTGTCGTGCGCTGACCGCCGGGGTACGGCAGAGTCACGAGATTCCGCTGCCGGCGGTGCCCTGAGTTTTTTTGCCCTGCTGAAGTAAGACGGACGCAGGATTACATTTTTGACGGAGTGTCCGAGCATGAGCGATCAGCAGTTGAGCTGGGTCGAACAAGGTGAAACGCAGTGCCTGCGCTGGCAGTCGGAGAGCGGCATGCCTCCGCCACGGCGCGTGCAGATGGCCGATGACACGATGAACGCGGATACCGCCTATCGTCTCGCCTGCGAGGGCACGGCACTGTTGTGGCGCGGCGACTTCCAGAATGCGCGCCTGTTGTTGCAGGCGGTGGCGCGACGCACCGAACCCGATCCGAAGAAGGCTGCGCGCAAGAAGGCGAGGGCGACGGAGGTGACGCCTGCACATGCTTTTCATCTCTACCGCCAGTCGCAGGCGCAGCGCGCACGCATTCTCGGCATGCTGCTGATTCCGGTGGGAGAGGACTACACCATCCCACTGCGGCGAGCCCCGGATATCAGCGCGGCCTGCGTAGAGGCCCATGGCGAAAGTGCGGGGCCGTTCGTGATGTCGCTGCGCGAGTTGCTCGGGCTCGTGAGTGCGCACGAATGGCGCAAGAAGGGGGTGGAGATTCCGGCGCTCGGTGGGCGAATCCATGCCCACTACGGGGTGTATTCCCCTGTGCGCGGCGAGTATGTCGATCTGGTGGCAAAGGCGCCGCTGCCCGGAAAGAAGCTCGCATTCGATATCGGCACTGGTACCGGCGTGCTGGCGGCACTGTTGGCTCGACGCGGGGTGGAGCGTGTGATCGCGACTGACCAGTCGGCGCGGGCCATCGCCTGCGCACGGGACAACATCGAACGGTTGGGTCTGGCGGCGCGGATAGAACTCGAGGCAACCGATCTGTTTCCGGAAGGGCGGGCTTCGCTGGTGGTGTGCAATCCGCCGTGGCTGCCGGCTGCGGCCACCTCGTCGTTGGAGCAGGCGGTGTACGACCCCGATAGCCGCATGCTGAAGGGCTTCCTGCGGGGGCTGACGGCGCACCTGGCGCCGGGCGGAGAAGGCTGGTTGATCCTGTCCGACCTGGCCGAGCACCTTGGCCTGCGCAGCCGAGAATTCCTGCTGCAGGAAATCGCCGGGAATGGTTTGAAGGTACTGGCCCGTACGGAGGTCCGTCCGCAGCATCCTCGTGCTACGGATGCATCGGACCCGCTACACCATGCCCGCGCGGCCGAGATGACGTCGCTGTGGCGTCTCGTGGCAGCGTGACCCGCACCTGAGCGTCAGCCCGGGCCAAACGCCGTCGGCCCAGGATCGCCGCCGGCCTCAGCCCGGAAGGTCGCTGCAGGCCGCTGACTCAATGCGCTGGCTGCAGGTGGGCGGGGTCGGTGCTGTCCTGCCGATCGGGCATGTAGGCTGCAATCTGGCAGCCGATCGACGCAACGTAGGGGATGCATTGCAGGCACAGGATGCCGACCCAGAGCTGGGTTTCGATGCTGTCGGCGCCGCGCATGGCCACCAGCGAGATCGCGCCGAGGAGCAGCGCGAACAGCATGCCCATCTCCTCGCGGATCGGTCCGAAGAATGCCAGCGCGCCCTTTGCCTTCCATCCCTTGGGCGTTACTACGAATTCGCCCTTCTTCTTCGCCAGGCCAGCGAACACGCCACGCGCGATCGAGTGTGCCAGTCCGACCGACAGGATCGACGCGCCGAGGATGTCCTTCCAAGGGCAGTCCATCGTGCGGCGGTAGAGAATCGGGCCCAGTGCGGCCTTGAAAGCCATGAAGCCCAGAATCGGGAACGCCAGCGCAGTGACCGGCAGGCCGAACGCCTTGGGGAATGCGAGGATGCCCAGCGTCCACAGCAGACTGCCGAAGGCGAAGACCAGTTGCAGCGCATCGCCCAGCCACGCAAACCAGCCGGTGAGGAAGTGGTAGCGCTGCGCGAGGTTGAGCGTGCTGCGACCGACCATGTGCGGCAGGTGGTTCTTCAGAATCTGCATGGCGCCGAAGGCCCAGCGGAAGCGCTGGCTCTTGATTGCGGCAAAGTCCGAAGGGGTGAGGCCGCGGCCGAGGATGTGGTCCACGTAGCGGGTATCGTAGCCGCGTTCGATCAGGCGCAGGCCAAGTTCGGTGTCCTCGCAGATGCACCATTCCGACCAGCCGCCCACTTCGTCGAGTGCGAGCCGCCGCACCAGGGTCATCGTTCCGTGCTGAATCAGTGCGTTCCGCTCGTTACGATGGTGCATGCCGATGCGGAAGAAGCCGTCGAATTCCCAGTTGCACATGCGGCGGAAGGGCTGGGTCTCCCAATCGCGGTGCGCCTGCGGTGCCTGCACGACGGCAACGTCGGGCTTGTCGAAGTGCGGAATCAGACAGGCCAGCCATTCCGGATCGACGACGTAGTCGGCATCGACCACGCCGACGACCTCGGCGCGCGGATCGGTCACCTTGAGGCCGTAATTGAGTGCTCCCGCCTTGAAGCCGGGCCAGTTCATCAGGTGGAAGAAGCGGAAACGCGGGCCGAGTTCGGCGCAGCGTTTTTCCAGCGGCTTCCACAATGCTTCATCCTTGGTGTTGTTGTCGAGGATGAGTACTTCGAAGTTGGCATAGTTGAGCGCGGCCAGGCTGTCGATGGTGGCAATCACCATCTCGGGCGGCTCGTTGTGACAGGCGAGGTGAATCGACACGAAGGGCTGGTCTTCGGGCGCATGCGGGGGGAGTGGCATGAAGCGGCGCTGCCACTTGTCCTTGAACAGGATCTCGCCGAACTCGAAGCCATGCGACAGCAGGACCGCTGCCGTCATACCCGTGGCCGCAATGAGCATGCCCAGACCGATCAGGTCGCGCTGGGTGAGATAATAATCGACCGGGACGTTGAGGCCGATGATCAGCGTCGACACACAGGCTTGGATCATGCCCGCCAGGAAGATCCGTCCGCCGATGCTCCAGTCGGTGAGGAAGAAGGCGATCAGGAACATCGGCAGCAGCGCCAGCACGCCGGCATTACTCGCCTTCTTGCTCCAGTGCGGATCGCGTTGCACCAGCCCTTCAAGCGCGAACTTGGGTTCGCGGTCGGCATTGAACATGCCCCAGTAGGCACCGGCCCAGCCCTCGATCTCGACCTTCCACGGCTGGTCGATGGCTTCCATCAGAAAGTAGTCCATGCGCGCGGTACGCGGGTTGGCGAGGAGCTCACGGATGAAGCGCGCTTCGTTGTCCAGCGACGGTACGGCGGCACCGATGACCGGCCCCTTGCTCGGCCAGCCAATTTCGCCGACGACGATTTTCTTCTTCGGGAAGGCCTTGGCCAGCTCGTCGTAACGCTGGAATGCATAATCGACGGCGGCTTCCACCGGCACGCCCTCGTGATAGGGCAGCAGGTGAACAGTGATGAAGTCGACGTGCTTGGCCAGTTCCGGATATTTGAGCCAGACGTGCCACGGTTCGGCCGACGACACCGGCTTGCGTAACTGCTTGCGCGCGCGGTCGAGGTATTCGATCAACTTCTCCGGGCTGACATCGCCACGCAGGATGGATTCGTTGCCCACCATGACGCGCTCGATATGGCGCATTTTCTTCGCGGCCTCGATGACTGCGGCGATCTCGCGCTCGTTCTTTTCCTTGTCCGTGTCGAGCCAGGCGCCGGCCGTGACCAACAGGTCACGTTCGCCTGCCAGCGGCAGCAGATTCGGCAAATCGGTTACGCCATAAGTGCGCAGGTTGTCCGACATGCTGGCGAGCAGGTCGAGATCGCGCCCGAGCTCCGCATCGTTGGGATATTTTCCCAGCAGCGGGCTCTGATCGCGCTGAAATCCGTTGTAGGCAAAACCCTTGATGCTCTGAGTTGCGCCCGCGACTTCGGCGCCGCGGTTGAACTGCTGCCACAGCCAGTATTGAGCAAGCGCAACCAGCACCGCAATGGCAAAGGCCACGATCAGGCGGTAGGTGAGTGACGCAGCATTTTTCATGTCGAAGGCGTTTCCAGTCGAGGGCATGGATGCCCGGGTCGTCAGCAAGGGCGGCGTGGTACGTCGCAATTGAAGTATGACTCAGCGCAAACGCGCAAATTCACTCGGAACCGGGTATCTGTGACAGAATCCACGCCTTCCGAATTTACTTCAACGCGCAACATTTTATTCAGTCTTTCAGTCTCTTAGGAGATATTGCCGAGGCTGATTTGCAACAGGGCATGTGTTGTTCGTACGACGACTGATTTGTAAGGGAAAAGCAGCTTGAGTCGAAATGTTTTGTTCAAATATGGTGCGTGCTCGATCTTCATCGCTGGTGTTGTGGTGTTGATGCTTGTGCTCGGACTGCGCTACGGCGCGATCGAAAACGGCTTGCTGCCGCGCGACTGCACAGCGGCAGCTACTGCCGCGGATTTGTCCTGCAGCTTGAAGTGGGCGCTTGTACAGACCTTCCACCAGCAGCGCGTGGGGTGGTTCAGCCTGGTCTGCGGCTGTGCGGCGTTCATGCTGTCGTGCCGACGTCTGGCCTGGGCCGGCTGGTTAAGCGGTGTGGCCGGACTCGTGCTCTACAGCTATGACTACGCGGCCGTGGGCGGCTTGCTGTCATTGCTGGTGCTGTTGCGCCCGCACCAGCACCGGCAGCGCGAACACCAGGCCGGTTAGCAGCCAGCCGATGGCCTGGGGATTGGCGGGTTCCGGTAACCAGCGGCCGACGACCGCGAAGGCGAGAATCAGCGCACACACATGCTCGGCCCGGCCGGCGCCGGGACGCCACCAGCCGATGACACCGTAGATCATCGCGGGTGCGAGGTAGAGCAGCGTGGGAAAGTCGCGATAACGTGCATCGGCGAACAGCAGCAGTGCGGCGATGGCTGCGGCAAACAGTAGCACGCCGCGCAATACGCCAAGCGCATTGGCGGCGCTGAACTCGCGCTGCCGAAGTCCCGACCACGCCGCTTCGGCGTGAGGCAGAGGGGCGCCGGGCCAGCACGCCAGCGCAAGCGCGGATAGCACGCCAGCAATGGCAACCGCGCCGAGCACGCTCCACTCGATGGTATCGCGATAGGCAAGGACGGCGTGTTCCCAGTGCAGGACCGCGATCAGACCCGTCATGGCACCGCTCAGTGTCAGTGCGCCGACGCGCAGCATGGAAGCCTTGCCGGCGCTTGAATACAGGGCCAGTATCAGGGTGAGCAGCGCACCGAGCGATGCGCCGGCAAGCGGGGTGACGAGATCCTCGCGTTCGGCCACAGGGCCGGCAAGGGGAAACTTGGGCAGCAGGGTCTGTGCATCGAGCATGCCCCAGAAGCCGCCAACCGTGCCCTCGAGACGGCGCTTCCACGGCTGGTCGATGGCCTCGATGAGATTGTAGTTCCACCCGCTGGCATGGGCTTGATGGATGAACTCGCGGATATAGCGCGCCTGATTGACACGTGACGGCTTCGATGCTTCACGCTGGCGTCCGGCGCTGGGCCAGCCGGTTTCGCCGATCAGGATGTCCTTGCCCTTGAAGTGGTTGGCCACTTCGGTGCGGATCTGTCCGACGTGGCCGATGGCCTTCTCGATATCGACCGGGTCATCCTCCCAGAACGGCAGAATGTGTACCGTCACGAAGTCGACTGCGTCCGCAAGGCTGTCGTTGCGTATCCAGAACTCCCAGACGTCGGCATAGGTGACGGGGACGTCCGTCCTGGCCTGTGCGTACTCAATATAGCCGCGCATCTCGTCGACCGTGCGCTCCCGCCTGAGCAGCACCTCATTGCCGACGATCAGCGCCTTGACCACGTCCGCATTGTCGTTGGCGACCTTGAGGGCGTGATCGAGTTCGAGCTGGTTCCTGGCGCGTTCGTAGCCGATCCAGGCACCGACGAGTACCTTGATGCCCAACTCGCGGGCGACGGATGGCACCTGGTCCAAACCTTGATCGACGGAATAGAGGCGCACGCACTCGGTGATCTTTGCCAGTGCTGCGAGGTCGTCGGCGATCTGCTCACGCGAGATGACGGCCTTGGCGTCGAACGGTGTCTGACCCGGGCGATGGTAGGGGGCGTAAGAGACGCATTTCAGCCGTTCGCCGCCCGCAAGCTGGAGATCGTGCATCGACACCGGCCGGGCTTCCCAGGTTACCCACGCGAG
This sequence comes from Azoarcus sp. L1K30, assembly GCF_018122735.1. GTDB lineage: Bacteria > Pseudomonadota > Gammaproteobacteria > Burkholderiales > Rhodocyclaceae > Parazoarcus. The sequence continues at coordinate 792,678 of NZ_JAGRRD010000001.1, forward strand.
GAGTGTAACGAGTCCGGCCAGATGGGTGATCAGCAGGGCGATCCAGAGCGATCGGCGTTTCGGGCTGGGTGAGGTCATCGGTGGCCGGCAGGTATTGTGGAAGTCGACAAAAAAAATGGCGTACAGGGCGCAAAAAAGCCACGCCCGCAGGCGTGGCTTCGTTGCGAAGCGCGTGGATTCTAACCCGGAAGCGGGTTCGGCCCGCGTTCAGTCGGCGTAATCGCTCATCGGTACGCAGGCGCAGAACAGGTTGCGGTCGCCGTGCACATCATCGATGCGATTGACGCTGGGCCAGAACTTGTTCTCAGCCACCCACGGCAAGGGGAAGACCGCCTGCTCGCGGGTATAGGGCCGGTCCCACTCGCCCATGATGTCGGCTTGCGTATGGGGTGCATTCCTGAGCGGATTGTTGTCTGGCTGCCAGCTGCCGTTCTCGATCTGACGCACTTCCTCGCGGATTGCGATCATCGCCTCGACAAAGCGGTCGATTTCGGCCAGGTCTTCGGATTCTGTCGGCTCGACCATGATCGTTCCCGCCACCGGGAAGGACATGGTCGGTGCATGGAAACCGTAGTCCATCAGGCGCTTGGCAATATCGACTTCAGAGATGCCGGTCGCGGCCTTGATCGGGCGGATGTCGAGGATGCACTCATGCGCGACCCGACCCTTGCTGCCGGTGTAGAGCACCGGGTAATGCGCGCCGAGCCGGTTGGCGAGGTAGTTGGCATTGAGGATCGCCACTTCAGTCGCGCGCTTGAGTCCGCTGCCGCCCATCATCGCGATGTACATCCACGAGATCGGCAGGATGCTGGCCGAGCCGAAGGGCGCGGCAGACACGGCGCCCTGGCCCTTGTGCGCGCGCTCCGCTTCGCCCGTGGGGGCGACGACGTGGTCGGCCATAAAGGGGGCGAGGTGGGCCGCGAGCCCGATCGGGCCCATGCCGGGGCCGCCACCGCCGTGCGGAATGCAGAAGGTCTTGTGCAGGTTCATGTGCGACACGTCGGCACCGATGGAGGCGGGCGAAGTGAGGCCGACCTGCGCATTGAGGTTGGCGCCGTCCATGTACACCTGACCGCCATTTTCATGCACGACGGCGCAGATCTCGCGGATCGACGCTTCGAATACGCCGTGTGTCGACGGGTAAGTGATCATCAGCGCGGCCAGTTCATTGCTGTGCTGGGCGGCCTTGGCCTTGAGGTCTGCCACGTCGACGTTGCCGCGCTCGTCGCAATCCACGACCACCACTTTCATGCCACACATCTGTGCGGTGGCAGGGTTGGTGCCGTGCGCGGACTTCGGGATCAGGCAGACTTTGCGCTGGGTGTCGCCGCGACTGGCATGGTAGCGGGCGATGGCGACGAGACCGGCGTATTCGCCCTGCGCGCCCGAGTTGGGCTGCATGCAGATTGCGGGAAAACCGGTCACGGCGCGTAGGTAGTCGGCCAGCCCTTCGATCATCTGCAGATAGCCCGTCGCCTGCTCACGCGGCACGAAGGGGTGCAGATTGGCAAATTCCGGCCAGGTCACCGGAATCATCTCGCTGGTCGCGTTCAGCTTCATGGTGCAGGAGCCGAGCGAGATCATCGAATGGTCGAGCGCGAGGTCGCGGTTCTGCAGCTTCTTGAGGTAGCGCAGCATCTCGTGTTCGGTGTGGTGGGTGTTGAACACCGGGTGCGAGAGGACTGCGTCGGTGCGCAACAAGGCGGCGGGGATGGCGCCGCCAGCCTGCGCGACGCTGACGTCGAGCGCGTCGACATTGGCCGTGGCGCCGAAGCAGCCCAGCACGGTCTGAATGTCTTCCCGGGTCGTGGTTTCATCGACCGATACCCCGATCGAGGTGGCCGACGCATGACGCAGGTTGTAACCGGCGGTATCTGCGGCGGTCAGGATCTGCGCCGTGTGAACACCGGTATCGACTTCAATGGTGTCGAAGAAACTTGCGCTTGCGAGCTTGAAGCCGGCAGCACGCAGACCTTCGGCGAGGATGGCCGTGTGGCGGTGGATACGCGCTGCGATCGTCTTCAGCCCCTGCTGGCCGTGATAGACCGCATAGAAGCCCGCCATGTTGGCCAGCAGCACCTGCGAGGTGCAGATGTTGGAGTTGGCCTTTTCGCGGCGGATATGCTGTTCGCGCGTTTGCAGCGCCATGCGCAGCGCGGTGTTGCCGCGGGCGTCTTTCGATACGCCGATGATCCGACCCGGCATCGAGCGCACATGCGCCTCGCGGGTGGCGAAAAACGCCGCGTGCGGGCCGCCGAATCCCATCGGCACGCCAAAGCGCTGTGCCGAACCGAGGGCGATGTCGGCACCGAGGGCGCCCGGACTCTTGAGCAGGACCAGCGCCATCAGGTCGGAAGCGACGGCGACGACCGCGCCTTTCGCCTTCAATGCCGAAATCGGCGCGGCAAGGTCGGTGACGGCGCCGTGTGCGTTCGGGTACTGCAGCAGCGCACCGAACACGTCATGGTCGCCTGCACTTGCCGCATCTCCGAATACGAGTTCATAGCCGAAGTAATGCGCACGGGTGCGTACGACGTCGATGGTCTGCGGGAAGGTGGCTGCGTCGACAAAGAAGGCATTGGACTTCGACTTCGACACCCGCCGCGCCATGGTCATGGCTTCGGCCGCCGCGGTGGCTTCGTCCAGCAGCGAGGCATTGGCCAGTTCGAGTCCGGTGAGGTCGATCACCATCTGCTGATAGTTCAGTAGCGCCTCGAGGCGGCCCTGCGCAATCTCCGCCTGGTACGGGGTGTAGGCAGTGTACCAGCCGGGGTTCTCCATGACGTTGCGCAGAATTACCGCAGGCGTATAGGTGCCGTAGTAGCCGGCGCCGATCATCGAACGCTTGACGACGTTCTTCTCCGCGAGTTTGCGCAGTGCGTTCAGCGCCACATGCTCGGGCTGGGGCGCGGCCAGCGGCAAGGGCGCTTCGAGGCGAATGGCGGCCGGAACCGTCTGGTCGATCAGGGTATCGACGTCGGCAACGCCGATGGCGGCGCACATCCGGGCAATCTCGTCGGCGTTGGGGCCGATGTGGCGATGAATGAAGGCATCGCGCTGCTCGAGCTGCGCAAGCGGGGCGGAGAGGAGGGTGTCGGTCATGTCGGATACGGCTGCGAGTTTGGGAGCGGAGCGGAGCGGCCGGCAGGCACCGCAAGGTGCCCGCCCGTGTGGCTTGCTTACTGTGCGGTTTCGGCGGTGTAGCCCGCGGCGTCGAGCAGACCGTCAACATCGGCCGCATTGGCGGGTTTGAGTTTGAACAGCCAGGCGCTGTAGGCATCGGCATTGACGCTTTCGGGCGCGTCGATGACGTCCTGGTTGGCCGCGATGATTTCACCGGCAACCGGGGCGTAGATGTCGGAGGCCGCCTTCACCGATTCGATGACGGCGCAGGCTTCGCCGGCAGCGAGCTGGCGACCGGCTTCGGGCAGTTCGAGGAAGACCACATCGCCCAGCGCTTCCTGCGCATGATCGGTCACGCCGATGGTCAGGCTGCCGTCGGCTTCGACGCGAATCCATTCGTGGGACGCGGTGTACTTCAGATCGGCGGGGACGTTGCTCATGTAATTCTCCGGTATATGTGTGGAGTGCGAAACGGGACGGGAAAAGAGGGGGCGCAACGGCGGCGATGGCGATCTGGCCTCGCTCGCCCGGTCGCGCCAGATCAGGCGACTGCCTTGCCGTTACGGACGAAGGGCAGGCGTACGGCACGCGCCTTGAGCAGCCTGCCTCGGACATCGACGTCGACAAGGTCGCCGGGTTCGGCCGCAAGCGGGAGACGCGCAAAGGCAACCGACTTCTCCAGCGTCGGAGAAAAGCTGCCGCTGGTGGTCTCGCCCTCACCAGCAGGCGTGATCACCTTCATGTGGGCGCGCAGCACGCCCTTGTCCTCGAGGATAAGGCCGAGAACGCGGCGGCTGGCAGGGGTGGCCAGCAGTGCCGCCTTGCCGACGAAATCGCGCGATTCGTCCTTGAAGTCGACCGTCCACCCGAGCCCGGCATCGAGCGGCGACACCGTTTCGTCCATGTCCTGGCCATAGAGGTTCATGCCGGCTTCCAGGCGTAGCGTGTCCCGCGCACCCAGCCCACAGGGCGCAACGCCTGCGGCGGTGAGTCCATTCCAGGCTGCGGCAGCCTGATCGGCAGGCAGGGCGATCTCGAAGCCGTCCTCGCCCGTGTAGCCGGTGCGACCGACAAAGATGTCGCCGACGGCGGTCCCCGAGAACGGCTTCAGCGGCTCGCTTGCGCTGCGCAGCGCGGGCAGGGCCTGCCAGGTCTTTGCTCGCGCGTTCGGGCCCTGCACCGCGATCATGGCGAGGTCGCGGCGTGCGTTGAGGCTGACGTTGGCGGCAGTTGTGGCAATGCGCTTGCGCATCCACGCCACGTCCTTGTCCGCTGTGCCGGCATTGACCACGATGCGGTAGCAGGTGTCCGACAAGCGATAGACAATGAGGTCGTCGATCACGCCGCCGTCTTCGTTGAGCATGCACGAATACAGAGCCTTGCCGGGCTCCCTGAGCTTGGCCACGTCATTGGCGAGCAGGCCGCGCAGGTAAGGGGTGGCGTCGGCACCGTCGAGATCGAGCGAGAGCATGTGGGAGACGTCGAACATGCCGGCATCGCGGCGTACGGCGTGGTGCTCTTCAATCTGCGACCCATAGTTGACCGGCATGTCCCAGCCGGCAAAATCGACCATGCGGGCGCCTGCGGCGACGTGGGTGGCATGGAGAGGGGTCTGTCTGGCGAGTGTATTCATCACTGCTCCGGAAACGTGGACGAAAAATGGGGCGATACCGGCAATCTGCCTGGTTCGCCCCATCTGTCCCTTGTACCTGAGAGATTCCGGCGCCATGTGCGTGCCGGGTGCCCCTTCGGTGGATGCGCAGCCCGCCGCTTGACGTGCCCGTATCGCTCTCCAGAATTTCCTTGCCGTGCGCGGTCCTTTTGCCTGAGCGATTCCGGGGGGTTACGCCTTCGGCGACTCTGCAGGAGAGTGCTCTCCCGCGCATCGTTGCGGAAGATAGCACTCCTGAGGAGATCGCCGCAACCCGCTCCGGAGGCTTTCCGAAAGATGTCGACGCGGTGTTTTGCGATGCGCATGGCGGCAGTCTGCAGCCAGGATGCGCTACACTGCCGCCTCTGGCGCAGGACGACCCCGTCGTCGCCAATCCTTTTTCAGTTTTTACGGAATATCAGATGTTCGAGGCTGTCCGCAAAAATCAGCGTGTTGCTCAGGTGATCCTGGCCATCCTTATCGTGCCCTTTGCCTTTTTCGGCCTGGATTCGTACTTCAGGGACGGGCCAGGCGGTGGCGAGGTTGCCAAGGTCGGCGGCACGCCCATCATGGCTGCCGAGTTTGAACAGGCCTTGCGCGAGCAGCAGGATCGCCTGCGCAGTCAGTCGGACGGCCCGGTCGATCGCAGCCTGCTCGAGTCCGAGGCCTTGCGGCGCGCGGTGGTGGAGAACCTGGTCAATCGTCGGGTGCTGGCGCTGTACGCTGCGGAAAACCGCATGGTGGTCACGCCGGCGCAATTGCAGCAGACCATCTCCGAGGTGCCGACCTTCCAGGAGGATGGCCGTTTCTCGCTCAAGCGCTATGAAAACCTGCTGCGCGCGCAGGGCATGTCGCCCGCCATGTTCGAGGCGCGTCTGGCGCAGGACGTCAGGGTGCAGCAACTGGCGTTGCCGGTGGGCGAGGGGGGCTTCGTTGCCGAAGCCTCGGCGGGTCGCTTCCTGTCGGCGCAACTCGAAGAGCGCGAAGTGAGCGAACTGCACTTTCCCGCGAGCCGGTATCTGGATCAGGTGAAACTGGCCGACGATGCAGTACAAAAATACTACGACGCCAATGGCTCGAGCCTGGAACGGCCCGCACGCCTGAAGGCGGAATACGTCGTCCTCGATGAAGCCGCTTTGCAAAAGCAGATCAACGTAAGCGAGGACGACATCAAGGCCTATTACAAGGCCAATGCCTCGCGCTACGGACAGGCCGAGGAGCGTCGGGCCAAGCACATCCTGATTCAGGTTGCCGCGGACGCGGACGAAGCTGCGGCGAAGAAGGCGCAGGAGCAGGCCGACGAACTGTACGCACGACTCAAGAAGGACCCGACCCAGTTCGACGCACTCGCCAAGGAATTCTCGCAGGACCCGGGCTCGGCGTCCAAGGGGGGGGATCTCGGCTTCTTCGGTCGCGGCATGATGGTGAAGGCGTTCGAGGATGCCGCGTTCGCGCAGGCGAAGGGCGAGATTGGCACACCGGTTCGTTCGGACTTCGGTTTTCATATCATTGAGGTCAGCGACATCCGGCCGGCAACGATGCGCCCGCTCGATGCGGTGCGTGAGGAGATCCAGGCCGAGCTTGCCAAGCAGGCGGCAGGACGGAAATTTGCCGAGCTGGCCGAACAATTCTCGAACATGGTGTATGAACAGTCCGACAGCCTGCAGCCGGTGGCCGAGGCGCTCAAACTGGACATTCGTCATACCGACTGGATCTCCCGCGATGCACAGGCGCTGGGGCCCTATCAAAATGCCAAGCTGGTGGATGCCGTTTTTGCGGATGATGCGGTCAAGAATCGTCGCAATACGCAGGCCATCGAGACCGGCGGCAATACGCTCGTCGCCGCGCGGGTGACGGAATACGAAGCCGCCAGAAAGCCGCCGCTGGACGAGGTGAGGCCGGCAATCGAGAAGCAGTTGCGTGCCGAGGAAGCGGCGCGCATGGCTACCGCGGCCGGAGAGGCGGCGCTGGCGGCGCTGAAGAAGGGCGAGAAGGTTGAGGGCAGTTGGGCAGCTTCGCGCAAGTTGCAGCGCGGTGCGCCGTCGCTACCGGGCAATGCCATGCAGGCTGTGTTTTCTGCAACGAGCGTGAAGTTGCCCGCCTATGCAGGTGTCGGCCAGTTCGGAGAGGGTTACACGATCTATCGCGTCGATACGATAAACCGGCCGACCCTGGCGGCGGATGATCCGCGTCTCGCCGCTGTGACCAAACAATATGGGAAGGTGTTGGCCGAGCGTGATTTCGCGGCCCTGATTGCCGAATTGCGCCAGCGTTACAAGGTGTCCATCAGTCTCCCGCCGGTAAGAGCCGAGTAAGGAGAGGGTGCGTATTGCGCATTGTCCCTGGCGGGAAATGCGTAATACGCAAGCAAATCAAAAAAGCCCGGTGCAGGTGCATCCGGGCTTTTTTGTCGATGGGTCGGCGACGGCCTCCCCAAGCGGGGCTTACATCGGTTCGGCGTTGCCGAGTGCCGTCGTATTGAAGCCCGCATCGACATACATGATTTCGCCGGTCATGCCGCTGGCGAGATCGGAGCACAGGAACGCGGCGGCATTGCCGACTTCTTCGATGGTGACATTGCGGCGCAAGGGGGCGTTGTGCTCGTTGAACGAGAGCAACTTGCCGAAGCTGCCGATACCCGAGGCCGCGAGCGTCTTTATCGGCCCGGCCGAAATGCCATTGACCCGTGTGCCTTCCGGCCCGAGGCAGACCGCCATGTAGCGCACAGCCGCCTCAAGACTGGCCTTGGCCATGCCCATGATGTTGTAGTTCGGCATCGTACGCACCGCGCCCAGGTAGGACAGGGTCAGCAATGCACCGTTGCGACCCTTCATCAGCGGACGGGCGGCCTTGGCCAGGGCGGGAAAACTGTAAGCACTGACCTCTTGCGATACGCGGAAGGCCTCACGGTTGAAACCGTCGAGAAAATCACCTTCGAGCGCTTCGCTGGGTGCAAACGCTATCGAATGCACAAGGCCGTCGAGGCCGTCCCACTGGGCGCCGAGCTGTACGAAGAGATCATTGATCTGGGCGTCGTCCTGCACATCACAGGGGAAAAGCATCTGACTGTCGAAATCTGCCGCAAGTTTGGCGACGCGATCCTGAAAACGGTCATTCACGTAGGTGAACGCGAGTTGTGCGCCTTCGCGATGCATGGCCTTGGCAATACCGTAAGCAATCGAACGGTTGCTCAACAGCCCGGTGATGAGGATCCGTTTACCGGCGAGAAAGCCCATGGAATCAAAACTCCGAATGACAGAAGGCAAGATTATAGCGAAAACGGCTGGTCCGGTAGCTTGCAGGCCGAACTGACACCATTATCGATGTAATCGAGTTGTCGCCCCGCGCTCAAAACCTGCCAGAATTCACCCGTTCCAGGCTTCACCTCCGGGCCTCGTCTTCAACAATAAAGCGCCTCAAACTCAAGTGATCGTACGTCCTCGTCCCCACTGGATTCGCCTGCTCTTCGTTCGTCGTGGCTCGGTCCTGCACCGCATCCTTCCGCAATTGCTGTTCACCACGGGTCTGGCGTGCGCCGTCGTGATGGCGCATGGCCAGCTGTATCACTGGAAGGTCACGCTCACATCGAGCCCGTTCTCGCTCATGGGTGTTGCTTTGGCAATCTTTCTCGGTTTTCGCATCAACGCAAGCTACGATCGGTACTGGGAAGCACGCAAACTGTGGGGCCGGCTGCTGGTGGAGTCGCGCAATCTGACACGTCAGGCGCTGACGCTGACAGCGGCGGGCGCCGATGTGCGAGGGTTCGCTTGCATGCAGGTCGCGTTCTCACGCGCGCTGCGAAACCAGTTGCGTGGTCTGCCCCGGGCCGAAGGACTGACCGGTTTGCTGCCGCGAGAGCAGGTCGATCGCGTTTCAACGGCGCGCTTTGCGCCCAATCTGATCTTGCTGTGGCTTGCCGAGTGGGTACGAGATTGCCGCGAAGCTGGCCGGATCGACCCGATGCTCGCGCAGCGCATGGAGGTACCGCTGAGCGGATTTTCGGAGGTGCTGGGCGGTTGCGAACGAATTGCGAGTACGCCCTTGCCGTTCACATACTCCGTTATCCTGCATCGCACCGTCTACCTCTATTGCATGATGCTGCCGTTCGGTCTGGTTGACGGCATCGGCGCGATGACGCCGATCGTCGTCGCCTTCGTCTCCTACACCTTTTTTGCGCTGGAAGCGCTTAGCGACGAGATCGAGGAGCCTTTCGGCCTGATGCCGAACGATCTCGCGCTCGATGCGATGACTGCGGGCATCGAGGCCAGTGTGCGCGAGATGCTGGGTGAGCAGCCTGCGCCTGCACCGCAGCCGGACGACAGGTTCATCCTCACCTGAGCCGATGAATACGACCAGATCGAAACCTGCGGCGAGCCTTCCCCCGCGCCGGGGCGTGCGTAGCCTGCGTCGCTTGGGCGGGCTGTGCATGCTGTGCGCGATGATGAGCGCGTGTGGACCGGTACTCAACGACCCCTATCCGGCTGCCGAGCGGGGGGAGAACATCCTGTACACGGCGTTCACGCAGCAGCCGAAGCACCTCGATCCGGTACAGTCGTATAGCGAGGACGAGGCCAGTTTCCTGTACCAGGTGATTGAGCCGCCCCTGCAGTACCACTACCTGAAACGACCCTACGTTCTCGAAGCGGGGGTCGCCGATCAGATGCCCAGCGTCAGGCTTTACGATGCGGCGGGGCGCGAACTTCCTGCCGACAGCGATCCGGCCAAGGTCGCCTCGAGTGTGATCGAGATCCGCATCCGTCCCGGCATTCTTTACCAGCCTCACCCGGCCTTTGCTCGCGACGACAGCGGTGCATTGCGCTACGCCGCGCTGGGTGCCGAAGCCTTGCGGGCGATCCGGTCTCCGGTTGATTTCGCCGAAACGGCGACCAGAGAGCTCGAGGCAGGTGATTTCGTCCATCAGATCAAGCGTCTGGCCAGCCCGCACCTGCACTCGCCGATCTTTGAGCTGATTGCCGAGTACCTGCCGGGACTGAAGAAGTTGCAGGCACAGTTGCTTGCGGAAGCCAGGGAAACACCGGGCTGGGTTGATGTCGGCCGGTTTGAGCTCGAGGGGGTCGAGGTGGTGGATCGTTACACCTACCGAATCCGGCTCAAGGGTATCTACCCGCAATTCCTGTACTGGCTGACGATGCCGTTCTTCGGACCGGTGCCGCCAGAAGTTGATCGCTTCTTCGGCCAACCAGGCATGGCCGAGCGCAATTTGAGCCTCGATCGATGGCCTGTGGGTACGGGCCCCTACATGCTGGTGGAGAACAACCCGAACGCGCGCATGGTACTGGCCCGCAATCCGAACTACCGTCACGACACCTATCCGTGCGAAGGGGCGCCGGGCGACGCTGAAGCCGGCCTGCTGGACGACTGCGGCAAAGTCGTGCCCTTTGTGGACAAGGTGGTGTTCTCGCGGGAGCGCGAAGGCATTCCGTACTGGAACAAGTTTCTGCAGGGGTATTACGACGCCTCCGGCGTCTCGTCCGACAACTTCGACCAGGCAGTCACCATGACCAGCCACGGCGAGGTCAATCTGTCCGAGGACATGGAGCAAAAGGGCATCCGTCTGCTGACCACGGTGTCACCATCGATCTTCTACCTCGCTTTCAACATGCTCGACCCGCTGGTCGGCGGCGGCGAGAATGCGTCGGCGGCCGACAGCGACCGCGCGCGCAAATTGCGCCAGGCCATTTCCATTGCGCTCGATATGGAAGAGTTCGTCTCGATCTTTCTCAATGGCCGCGGACTGCCGGCGATGCATCCGATTCCGCCCGGTGTGTTTGGCGCCCGCGAGGGCGAGCGTGGCATCAACCCGGTGGTCTACCGCTGGGTCGACGGCAAGGCTGTCCGGCGCAGCCATGATGTCGCCAGGCGCTTGCTGGCCGAGGCTGGTTGGCCGGACGGCCGCAATGCGCGCACGGGAGAGCCGCTGGTGATTCACCTCGATACCACGCCGGGCGGGCTCGGCGACAAGGCGCGCTCGGACTGGCTGGCAAAGCAGTTCAGGGAACTGGGGGTGCAGTTCGTAGTGCGCCCGACCGACTGGAATCGTTTCCAGGACAAGGTTCGCCTGGGCAATGGACAACTGTTCTTTTTCGGCTGGAATGCGGATTATCCCGATCCGGAAAACCTGCTCTTTTTGCTCTACGGCCCTCAGGGCAAGGTGAAATATCAGGGCCAGAACGCGTCCAACTACGTCAATGCCGAGTACGACGCGCTGTTCGACCGCATGAAGGTGATGCCCGATGGCGCGCAGCGCCAGGCGGTCATCGACCGCATGATCGCGATCATCCAGCGCGATGCGCCGTGGGTGTTCGGCTTCTATCCGAAGTCCTATTCCCTGCAGCACGGCTGGGTGCATAACCGCAAACCCGGATCCATTGTCCGCAACGGACTCAAGTACCAGCGCCTGGATGTCGAGGCACGCGCACGGGCCCGTATGCAGTGGAACGCGCCGGTGCGCTGGCCGCTGGCGGTGCTCGTGCTGGCCCTGCTGGTCATCGCGCTGCCCGCGTTTCTGCATTGGCGCCGGCATGAACATGCAACGGCAGTGCGTGTGCGCGCGACGGGGAGGGGGGACTGATGCTGGCCTACGTGTTACGCCGCCTGTTGTATGCGGTGCCGATCCTGCTCGGTGTGAATCTGCTCACCTTCCTGCTGTTTTTCGTCGTGAATTCTCCCGATGACATGGCGCGCATCCAGATCGGGGTCAAACGGGCAACCCCGGAAGCGATCGAGCGCTGGAAGGTCGATCGCGGCTACGACAAGCCGATGTTCTTCAATGAAGCCGAGCGCGGCACGGCCAAGCTGACCGACACGCTGTTCTTCGACAAGTCGCTACGCATGTTCGCGCTCGACTTCGGGCGCGCCGACGATGGTCGCGACATCGCCAGCGAGATTCTCGAGCGCATGGGCCCCTCGCTGGCAATCGCAGTGCCGACCTTCCTGCTCAGCCTGTTTGCGTCGATCACGTTTGCCTTGCTGCTTGTATTCTTCCGCGCCAGCTACCTGGACTTCTGGGGCGTGGTGCTGTGCGTGGCGATGATGTCCGTGTCGAGCCTGTTCTACATCATCGGCGGACAGTGGCTGGTGTCCAAACTGTGGGCACTGGTGCCGATCTCTGGCTATGCCGGGGGGCTGGATTCCTTTCGCTTCCTGGTGCTGCCGGTGCTGATCAGCGTGATTGCGGGCCTGGGGTCGAGCGCGCGCTGGTATCGCACCATCTTTCTCGAGGAAATCTCGCGTGACTATGTGCGCACGGCACGCGCCAAGGGCTTGTCCGAACTCGCGGTGCTGTTTCGCCACGTGTTGCGCAATGCGCTCATCCCGGTGCTGACCGGCGTGGTCGTCGTCATCCCGCTGCTGTTCATGGGCAGCCTGTTGGTGGAGTCCTTCTTTGCCATTCCCGGCCTGGGCAGTTACACCATCGACGCCATCAATGCGCAGGACTTCGGTGTGGTGCGGGCCATGGTGTTCATCGGCTCGGTGCTCTACATCGTCGGCCTGATCCTGACCGACCTGTCTTACACGCTGGTGGATCCCAGAGTGAGGCTGGCGTGATGATGGCGTTCAAGCCCGTCCTGTTGTGGACTGACCTGCTGTTGTTCGTGCTCGTCTCGGCCGCGCTGCTGATGGTATTCCATGTCCGCCGCCACCCGCCCTTGCGAGAGGCCTGGCGCAAGGTGGGCCAACGTGCCGCCGGCATGGCGTCGATGACCGTGCTGCTGGCCTTCTTGGCAGTGGGGCTGCTCGACAGCATCCATTTCCGCCCTGTGCTGCGACCCGTCGAGGGGCAGACCCGAACCGAGGCGGTCTATTCGTCGGAAGTGCTGAGCGTACTCGACGCGTTGCTCGCCCCTCTGCGTCTGCAGACCGAGAAGACCTATTCGGCACCCTTCGCGCTCAGGCTCTATCAACGCGAAACCGTCGAAACGGCCGACGGCGGCCAGGCCCGGGACTACCCCCGCCTGGTGTACGGCGGACGTCACCTGGCCGAAGGCGAGGCGGTTGCGCCCGATCTGTCGAGCAGGGTGGGCGCGATTCTGTGGCGGGCAGGTTTGCCGATTCTGGGGGTGATGTGCTGCATCACGCTGATCGTCGGCCGGCGTGGGCAGGGTAGCTTTCCGCAGGCAGCACTGGATGTGCTTGGGGGACGTGCGACGCTGGCCTGGCGTGCGGCACTGGTGAGTGGCGCACTCATCGCGCTGGTGGTTGCTGCGGCGTACGAACTGGCCCCCCTTTACCACGTGCTGGGCACCGACAAGGTCGGGCAGGACGTGCTCTACCTGTCGTTGAAAAGCGTACGCACGGCGCTGATCATCGGCACCATCACCACCCTGGTGATGCTGCCGTTCGCGGTCGCGCTCGGCATTGCCGCGGGTTACCTCGGCGGCCTGGTCGATGATGCGATCCAGTACCTGTACACCGTGCTCAATGCCATCCCAGGCGTACTGTTGATCGCCGCTGCGGTGCTGATGATGCAGGTCGTGATCGACACCCATCCGCACTGGTTCGAAACGGCCGCCCAGCGCTCCGATGCACGCTTGCTCGCGCTGTGTTTCATTCTCGGCATTACCAGCTGGACCGGCCTGTGCCGCTTGTTGCGGGGCGAGACGCTGAAGTTGCGCGAACTCGAGTACGTGCAGGCCGCGCGTGCCTTCGGCGCCAGTACTCCGACCATCCTGCGGCGCCACATCCTGCCCAATGTGATGCATATCGTTCTGATCGCGCTGGTCATGGACTTTTCAGGACTGGTGCTGGCCGAGGCCGTGCTGTCCTATGTCGGCATTGGCGTCGATCCGACCACGATCAGCTTCGGTACCATGATCAACATGGCGCGCGCCGAACTCGCCCGCGAACCCATGGTGTGGTGGTCGCTGGCATCGGCGTTCGCCTTCATGTTCGTCCTCGTGCTCGCCGCGAACCTGTTTGCGGACGTGGTGCGCGATGCCTTCGATCCGCGACGATAGGCCCGATGGGAGGAGCGCGCTCCCTGAATTGGTCGAGGCTCAGCCCTTGGCGCGCATCAAGCGCTGCTTCTCGCGTTCCCAGTCGCGTTTCTTGTCGTCTTCGCGCTTGTCGAACTGCTTCTTGCCCTTGGCAAGTCCGATCTCGGCTTTCACCCGGCCCTTGCTGTAATGCAGGTCGAGCGGCACCAGCGTGAAGCCTGCACGCTCGACCTTGCCGATGAGTTTGGCGAGTTCGTGCCCGTGCAGCAGCAGCTTGCGCGTGCGTACGGGGTCGGCATGAATATGGGTGGATGCGCTCGACAGCGGGGTAATGTGCATGCCCAGGATGAAAAGCTCTTCACCACGCATGATGATGTAGCTTTCCTTGATGTTGGCCCGGCCCGCACGAATGGCCTTGACTTCCCACCCTTCGAGGACGAGCCCGGCCTCGTACTTCTCTTCGATGAAGTAGTCGTGATAAGCCTTGCGATTGTCGATGATGCTCATGGGTGGATGTGTTCGTCCGGACTGCCGGACCAAGCCTTTGCGGTAGAATCGCGCATTTTAGCAGTTCGGCGATCCGATCGCCCCCATACCCGATGGCTGACGTCAAGAAACTCGTCCTGATCGAATTCACGCCGGCGCAGATGTTCGAACTGGTGGACCGCTGCGAGGATTATCCGCAGTTTCTCCCCTGGTGCGGCGGCACCGAAGTGCACAAGCGCACCGAGAACGTCACCGGTGCGACCATCCACATCAACTATCACGGAATCAAGGCGCATTTCAGCACCGAGAACGAGAAGCACCCGCCGACGGAGATGATCATTCGCCTGACGGATGGGCCCTTCAACAGACTTGACGGGAACTGGCACTTTACTGCCTTGGGTGATTCGGCATGCAAGGTCGAATTCAACCTGCATTACCAGTTTTCGAGCAAGCTGCTGGAGAAGGTGCTGGGGCCAGTGTTCAATCACATTGCCAACACCTTCGTCGACTCCTTCGTCAAACGCGCCGCTCAGGTCTACGGAAAGCAGTGAACATGGCAGAAATCATCAACGTCGAAGTGACCTATGCGCTGCCGCAACGGCAGGAGCTCGTCCCGCTGCGCCTGCCCGAGGGCACGACGGTTCGCGCGGCGGTGGAGGCGTCGGGGCTGTTGAAGAAATACCCTGATATCGATATCGACGGTGCCAACAAGCTTGGCATCTACGCGAAGCTCGCCAAGCCGGACACGGTATTGCGTGATCGCGACCGGGTCGAAATCTATCGCCCGCTGATTGCCGATCCGAAAGCGGTGCGCAAGAAACGCGCAGACGAAGGCAAGGTCATGAAGAAGGGCGGTGGATCGGCCGACGAGGCTTAGGCCGGCAAGTGCGCCGGGCGGGCGCTCACTTGCAGAAATCGTCTACCTGCTTGCGCACCCGTGTTTCCTCTTCGGCACGCGCCGCATCGTCCAGGATGACGCGCTGACCGTCGCTGCCGTAACGGCCGATGCGCTGGCCGGAGTTCAGTGCGGCGAGGTTGCTGCGGGCATCCTCGCAGGCGCGCTTGCGTTGTGCAGCATCCGCGCTTTCCTTTTCCGCTTTTGCCTGGGCTTCGGCTTCGGCCGCACGCCGCTGCCGGAACTCGAGCTCCTTCTCGGCCAGCGTCTTGGGCTTTGAGGCATCGGCCGACTTTCCGTCCTGGGTACCGGCGGGTCGTGCAGACGCGGGCGCCGCTTCACGAATGGTCTTCACTGCGCCGGACGGCGGCGGTGTATCGGAGAAATGGACTTTTCCGTCTGCGTCTTTCCACTTGTAGATTTCGGCGCTGGCCGGCAGTGCAGCGAGCAGGGCAAGCATCAGGAGGGCAGAGCGCTTCATTTGAGATATCTCCGGGTTGCTGCGCCGCTTACATGAGGCGAGACGCCTCTGTATAATACGGATTTGGTCGAAAGGATAAAAGCCATGCGAGTGATCCAGAAGGCGCTGACGTTTGATGACGTCCTTCTTGTTCCCGCCCACTCGACGGTGCTCCCGCGCGATGTCGGCTTGCAGAGTCAGGTTACCCGCAATATCCGTCTGAATATTCCGCTGGTATCTGCCGCAATGGATACCGTGACGGAGTCGCGCCTTGCCATCGCGCTGGCGCAGGATGGCGGAATTGGTGTGGTGCACAAGAATTTGACCGCGGAGCAGCAGGCTGCCGAGGTCCATAAAGTGAAGCGTCACGAATCCGGGGTGCTCAAGGACCCGATCACCGTGCCGCCGACGATGCGTGTCGGTGAGGTCGTTGCGCTGACCCGCCTGCACAAGTTCTCCGGGTTGCCCGTCATCGACGGCAACCGCGTGGTGGGTATCGTGACTAACCGCGACCTGCGTTTCGAGTCGAACCTCGATCAGCCCGTCTCCGCCATCATGACACCTCAGGAACGGCTGGTGACGGTAAAAGAGGGCGCCAGCCTCGATGAAGCGCGCGAGTTGCTACGCAAGCATCGCCTCGAACGCGTGCTCGTCGTTAACGACGAGGGCGAGTTGTGCGGCCTGATCACGGTCAAGGACATGATGAAGTCCACCGAGCATCCGCAGGCGGCAAAAGACGAGCAGGGCAGGCTGCGCGTGGCGGCGGCGGTTGGGGTGGGCGCCGGCACCGAGGAACGTGTCGAGCTGCTCGCCGAAGCCGGCGTGGACATGATCGTCGTGGATACGGCACATGGCCATGCACAAGGTGTGCTGGACCGGGTGCGCTGGGTCAAACAGAACTTCCCCAGGGTCGAGGTCGTCGGCGGCAATATCGCCACGGGCGATGCGGCGCGCGCGCTGGTCGATGCTGGTGCGGACGGCGTCAAGGTGGGCATCGGTCCGGGCTCGATCTGCACCACGCGTATCGTGGCCGGCGTCGGCGTGCCGCAGATCACCGCCATCGACAATGTCTCGCGTGCACTGCAGGGCAGCGGCGTGCCGATGATCGCGGATGGCGGCATCCGCTATTCGGGCGACATCGCCAAGGCCATTGCAGCGGGGGCCAATGTGGTGATGCTGGGCGGCCTGTTTGCCGGTACAGAAGAGGCGCCGGGTGAGACCGTGCTGTTCCAGGGGCGTTCGTACAAGTCCTATCGCGGCATGGGTTCGCTGGGTGCCATGCAGAAGGGTGCGGCGGATCGTTACTTCCAGGACAGCTCGGCCAATATCGACAAGCTCGTACCCGAAGGCATCGAGGGGCGTGTGCCGTACAAGGGCACGGTGGGCGCGGTGATTCACCAGTTGGTTGGTGGCCTGCGTGCGTCGATGGGCTATCTCGGTTGCGAGAGCATCCCGGCCATGCATGAGCGGGCGCAATTCGTCGAGATCACCTCGGCCGGCGTGCGCGAATCGCATGTGCATGACGTGCAGATCACCCAGGAAGCACCCAACTACCACGTCGGTTAATTGCGTTATTGAACCGAAACAGGCGGCCGTGGGCCGCCTTTCTTCATTTTGAGGCAGTCATGTCCCACCAGAAAATCCTCATCCTCGACTTCGGCTCCCAGGTCTCCCAGCTGATCGCGCGTCGGGTCCGCGAGCAGCAGGTCTATTGCGAACTGCATCCATTCGATGTCAGCGACGAGTTCGTGCGTGAGTTCGGCGCCGACGGCATCATCCTGTCGGGTGGTCCGAACTCCGTGTATGAAGCGGCCGACTGGCGTGCGCCGCAGGCGGTATTCGAGGCCGGTGTGCCGGTGCTGGGCATCTGCTACGGCATGCAGACCATGGCATCGCAGCTCGGTGGCAAGGTCGAGAGCTCGCCGACGCGTGAATTCGGCTACGCCGAAATGCGGGCGCAGGGGCATTCGCGCTTGTTCAAGGACATCCAGGACCGCAGCAACGACGCAGGTCATGGATTGCTCGACGTATGGATGAGCCACGGCGACAAGGTGACCGGTCTGCCGCCGGGGTTCAAGGTCATCGGCAGCAACGAATCGACACCGATTGCCGCGATGGCGGATGAAGATCGGGGTTTCTACGGCGTGCAGTTCCATCCCGAAGTCACGCACACGATCAAGGGCAAGGAAATCATCGCCCGCTTCGTGCACGAGATCTGTGGTTGCGGCAACGACTGGAACATGCCCGACTACATCGCCGAAGCGGTGGAGCGGATTCGCGCACAGGTGGGTGACGAAGAGGTCATCCTCGGACTCTCCGGCGGGGTCGACTCCTCTGTTGCGGCGGCACTGATTCACCGTGCCATCGGCGATCAGCTCACCTGCGTCTTTGTCGACCATGGCCTGCTGCGCTTGAACGAAGGCAAGATGGTGATGGAAATGTTCGCCGGTCGCCTCCATGCCAAGGTGATTCATGTCGATGCTACGGACCAGTTCCTTGGCCATCTCAAGGGTGTGACCGATCCGGAGCAGAAGCGCAAGATCATCGGCCGCGAATTCGTCGAAGTGTTCCAGGCCGAGGCGAAGAAGCTGCCGAAGGCGAAGTGGCTGGCGCAGGGAACAATCTATCCTGATGTCATCGAATCGGGCGGCGCCAAGAACAAGAAGGCGCACACGATCAAGAGTCACCATAACGTCGGTGGCCTGCCCGAAACGCTCGGCCTGAAGCTGCTAGAGCCGCTGCGCGAACTGTTCAAGGACGAGGTCCGCGAGCTTGGCGTAGCGCTCGGGCTGCCGCATGACATGGTGTACCGCCATCCTTTCCCGGGGCCGGGCCTTGGGGTGCGCATTCTTGGCGAAGTGAAATCCGAGTTCGCCGACCTGTTGCGCCGTGCCGATGCGATCTTTATCGACGAGCTGCGCGCCGCAGACTGGTACGACAAGACCAGCCAGGCCTTCGCGGTGTTCCTGCCGGTGAAGAGTGTCGGCGTGATGGGCGATGGCCGCACCTACGAATACGTGGTGGCGCTGCGCGCGGTGCAGACTCAGGATTTCATGACTGCGCACTGGGCGGAACTGCCGCACAGCCTGCTGGGCAAGGTCAGCAATCGCATCATCAACGAGGTGCGAGGGATCAACCGCGTCGTGTACGACATCTCCGGCAAGCCGCCGGCGACGATCGAGTGGGAGTGAAATCGGGTCCTTCGGGGTCTATCGTTAGCTATCGAAAATATGTCATAACGTGTTGAGTTATAAAGAAATACGTCGCGACATCTATCGGTGACTATCGCCGGCAAGCGGAGCAGGTTGGCGATATCCGTGACGGTAGATCCCAAGGGCCGGATTAAAACCCTGCCGTTAACTATTCGGACCGAACCGATCTTTGACGGTAAAACACTCATAAGAAAGCTTGTTTCATGCGGCTTTCCGAGCATCTGCAGGTCTCCTGACCCCTGACGGCAAGTTGCCGTCATGAACTGAGGGAAACCTCGATGCTTACCGACACCACATTTCGCAATCTCGAGCCTAAGGCCAAGCCCTACAAGGCTTACGGTCGCGATGGCATGTACGTAACGGTATCGACCACCGGTACCGCCACCTTCTTCCGCTACGATCACCGTCTCAATGGCCGGCGCGGGACGCTGATCATACGGACGGTATGGACCGTCCTGTACACCATAGGCTTCCTGCAACTGCTTGATCTGCTTCTCGTACTGCTTCCGGATGTCTAGCGGATTCGCTCGCAGGGCATTCTTCCATGCCCCGCCTGACCTCTTCGATTCAGGTCTCAATCTCAAACGGAGGCAGGTCATACGAACGACTAGCCTCTGCCACCGCCATCTTGCGCTGCAGAATTTCCAACACCAACGCACGCTTGCGCTTGGCCGTCCAGTGCTTGATCTCGTCTTCCATTGCCGTACCCAGGTGTCACTCCTCTTTGGGGTAAGACATGAGGAGGTTTTCAATGGGTCAATACAACTGGAGCGTAGCGTCGAGTCAGGGCTGTCCGGTGGGGCAGGTGTCAGCAAGACGGTGTTACTCAGCGCAGGCAACCATCCTGCGACGCCTTCGTGGTACCTGAGTTTCAAGATGTTGGCGGCGGGCTAAATCGCCCCTGCGTGTCGCTGCGAGCGGCACCGGTCGACATTCAATCTGTCGAGGTCGCGATATTGCATCTTTGGTCGACGATGGTTCTGCGGGCTCACCCATTATGGGGGTATCGCCGTGAGATATAACGAGGACATCGCGTTGGGAGACTAATCCGATATGGGTAGTCAATGTGTCGAAAATTTTGACACTTCAGCCTCCTCAATGAATAACTCAATAACATATATGGAATGTAAATATTTGATATTTATGCTGGATTGCCTCTTTTATGCATTATGGCATTGTTTGTGCTTTCGTTCGATTCGAATTGCCCGCCCGGATGGTCTGATCGAACCGCGGGGCAAATCTTTCGTTCGTATAAACAGGGAATACTTCATGAAAATCCAACTAAAAGTGCTGACGCTTGCGCTTGCCATGGCGACTAGTGTTTCTGCCCATGCTGGTGTGGTGACGGTGTGGGGCGAAACGCTTGGTGGTTTCAGTCAGACCAGCATCAACGATTTCTACAACGGTCTTGCGGGGCATAGTTCCTCTATTGCCACCGGCACGTTGGACACAGTCAGTCTCGCCGGGGTCAATCTCCTGTGGGCGACTCAGCCTGGAAATGCGTACACGGTTGCGGAGTTGAACACGATGTCCAACTTCCTGGCTGGCGGTGGGCGAATTGCCTTCATGGGCGAGCATGGCACTTTCGGGGCTGCGCAGAACACATGGATCAATGGCGCGCTCTCCTTCCTGGGGAGCACGATCACGATCAACAATGTCATCGTCGATAGTGGTTTCCGCAGCGCAAGCGTCGGCGATGGTCAAATTCTCAGCCATGCACTGACCACCGGGGTCAATACATACCAGTACGCTGCGTTTGCGCCGCTCACCATCAGTGGAACAGCCGAGGCGCTGATGCTGGGTGAAGAGAATTTCAACGGCGCGTCCAGCGTCATGATGGCTTACCAGAATATTGGACCTGGCAGTGTGTTCCTGATCACGGACCAGAACGTGTGGGACAACGCTCCTGACTGGTTGGGGAGTTTCGACAATGGCCGCATGTTCGAGAATCTCTTGAGCGGCAATACCGGCGCACCGCCCGTAAACCCCAACCCCGTATCCGAACCTGCGTCGTTCGCGCTGCTCGGTATCGGTCTCATGGGGCTGGCAGCTGCCCGCCGCCGAAAGTCGGCCTGACGTTGTTGCATAGCACCGTGTAGCATCCTGCGGGCAATCTCGAAGCCTGACTTGCAGGCTTTAATCAGGCTGCATTACGGTGGACCCCGTAAGCTCAAGGGCTTACGGGGTCTTTTTTCGTGTATTTGCGCAAGCAGCGATGCCCATGCTGCATTATCTGGCCAGATGCATCGTCGAGAACCCTGCATACGGTGCCGGGCCGACGCAGAAGCGTTTCTCGGCGAAGGGTGTCATGGGTCAGCCTCCGCGCTGCACGTTGCGCGCTTGAGCAGGAAAGGGGTATTGACAGGGCTAGACCGGATCGTCATTCGGGGGGAGGGCGCCCGCTCCACAGAAATGGATGTTGCGGCGCAGCGTGTCAATGTTTAATCCCTTCTCATCGAAACCAGAGTCAACGCCACTTGCATTCGCACGCGCAATGGTCACAAGCACAAAATGCTGTGAGCGAGCGCTGTATGGGTCCGACAAGGATGGTGCTCGGTTCAGGCCAGGTTCGGATTGAAGGGCGGTACCGAATGGTCCTTCGGCGCGGGTCTAATGCGAGATCGTGGAAAAGGGTACAAAAAGAAAAGGCCCGCTCAACGGCGGGCCGGTGCATCGGCAGGCGTTGCCGTGGGTAATCAGCTTTGAGTCGAGTCGGTACGATAGGACTGGATAATCGGCAACAGCTGCCCGAACACCTTGGGGGTGCCCGCGACCACGTTGCCCGTGGTCATGAAATTGCCTTCGCCGGCAAAGTCCGACACCAGGCCACCGGCTTCCTGCACCAGCAGCACGCCGGCGGCCATATCCCACGGCGCGAGGCCGATTTCCCAGAAACCGTCAAGGCGGCCTGCAGCCACGTAGGCCAGATCCAGCGCTGCGGCACCGGGACGACGAATGCCGGCGGCTTTTTGAGTAAGCTCGCGGAACATGGCAAGGTAGGCGTCGATGTTGCCGAATTCGCGATAGGGGAAGCCGGTGCCGAGCAGCGCATCTGACAGCCGCGTGCGACGCGAAACCCGGATCCTGCGATCGTTGAGGAAGGCGCCACCACCGCGCGAGGCGGTGAACAGCTCATTGTTGATCGGGTTGTAGACTACGCAGTGTTCGGGCACGCCGTTCTTGGCCAGTGCAATCGAGATGGCGTACTGCGGGAAACCATGGATAAAGTTCGTCGTGCCGTCCAGCGGATCGATGATCCAGACGAATTCGCTCTCGGCGCCGGACTCGCCCGACTCCTCTGCTAGAATCCCGTGCCCCGGATAGGCCTCACGAAGGACTTCGATGATGGCTTTCTCTGCGGCGCGATCGACTTCGGTCACGAAGTCATTGGGCGATTTCGATTCGACGGTGAGCAGTTCGAGTTGCGTCGAAGCCCGGTTGATGACGGTTGCGGCGCGGCGTGCGGCCTTTACGGCGATATTCAGAGTGGGATGCATGCGGATCGGTCTCGGCGGGTGGAGCGGTCCAGGGCAGTGCGCCCCGTAACGATCAAATACGAAAAACGGTGAATTTTAATATGAATGGCGCCTTTGCGCTTGATCGCGTCCGCGTCGTCCTTTCCCGGCCCAGTCATCCGGGCAATATCGGTGCGGCCGCGCGGGCGATGAAGACCATGGGGCTGTCGCAGCTGTGGCTTGTTTCGCCTGCCGCTTTCCCTGATCCGGTGGCCGATGCGCGCGCCTCCGGGGCCGTCGACCTGCTCGAATCGGCCCGAGTCGTTGCGACGCTGGAAGAGGCGCTGGCCGGCACTGTGCTGGCTGCGGCGGTGACAGCGCGCCGACGCGAACTGAGCCTGCCGCGCATGACCGCACGCGCCGCAGCGGTGGAACTCGTGCGCTGGTCCGGGCGCGGTGATCTGGCGCTTGTGTTCGGTAATGAGACCAGTGGCTTGTCGAACGAAGAGGTGGGCCTGTGTTCGATGCCGGTGACGATCCCGACCAACCCGGACTTCTCATCCCTCAACCTCGGTGCCGCAGTGCAGTTGCTGTGCTACGAGATGCGCATGGCAGCGATGACGCCGGCCGACGTCTATGCTGGCGACCCGCAGCCGCAGGTGGCGACCCACGATGAAGTGGAGGGCTTTCTCGCCCATCTGGAGCAGGCGGTGACAGAGAGCGGGTTTCACGAGCCACACAACCCACGCCGGCTGATGCCACGTCTGCGGAGGCTGTTTGCCCGTGTGCGCCTGGAGAAGGAAGAGGTCGGCATCCTGCGCGGCATGCTCTCTAGCTTTCAGCGCAAAGCCGAGTAAAATAGTAGGCTATTGAAACAAGGACTGGTGACGATGCGTCGTTGCCCCATTCAAGTACCCGGAGAGTGCATTTCATGTTTGAACACCTGCGCGAGGACCTGGCCAGTGTGCGTGAGCGCGACCCTGCCGCCCGTTCGACCTTCGAGGTGTTGACCTGTTATCCGGGTGTGCACGCGCTGATTTTTCATCGTCTGGCACATGCGGCGTGGAAGCGCAATCTGTACTGGCTCGGCAGGTTCATCAGCCACATCAGCCGCTTTCTGACGGGGATCGAGATCCACCCGGGTGCGGTGATCGGGCGTCGGGTGTTCATCGACCACGGCATGGGCGTGGTCATTGGTGAAACGGCCGAGATCGGGGATGACTGCACCATCTACCAGGCCGTGACCCTGGGCGGAACGTCGCTGTATCGGGGTACCAAGCGCCATCCCACGCTGGGCAAGGGTGTGGTGGTGGGGGCGGGCGCCAAGGTGCTGGGCGTGCTGGGCGGGTTCACCGTCGGCGAGGGCGCCAAGATCGGCTCCAACGCGGTGGTGGTCAAGCCGGTTCCGGCGGGCGCGACGGCGGTCGGCAATCCCGCCCGCGTGCTCGACCCAGAGCGCGATGCCGAGCGCGCGCAGAAAGCCGAGCAGATGGGGTTCTCTGCCTACGGCGTGACGCGCGACATGGATGATCCGGTGGCCAAGGCGCTTCACGGTCTGCTCGATCACGCGGTCGAGACCGATCGCCGCTTCCAGGTAATGTGCAAGCGGATGGAGGCGGCAGGACTCAAGCTCGACCAGTCGGTCGAGTCCAATGATGACTTCGATGCGTCCAGATTGTCCAAGATGGTCGATTGAACCGGATGGTTCGGTGAGTAGTTGACCGTTTTTGTCGGGATACGTATAGTTGAGTGAAACATTCGGGTATTAGCCCGTTTGATCACTTTTGCTTCGAGGAGGCATCATGAGACTGACGACCAAGGGCCGTTTTGCCGTCACTGCGATGATCGACCTGGCTGCGCGTCAGGCTGATGGGCCGGTGACGCTGGCGGGAATCGCCGAGCGGCAGAAGATTTCGCTGTCATATCTCGAACAGCTCTTTGGCAAGCTCAGGCGCTACAAGTTGGTGACGAGCGTTCGTGGTCCGGGCGGGGGCTATCGCCTGGCCAGGGACATGCGTTCGATTACCGTGACCGACATCATCATTGCCGTCGACGAACCGCTCGATGCCACCCTCTGTGGCGGCAAGCAGAATTGTCATGACGAGCATCGCTGCATGACGCACGATCTGTGGACCAACCTGAACAAGCGCATGTATGCCTATCTCGACTCGGTGACGCTTGGGGCGCTGGTGGCGCGCGAGGTGAAACCCGACCCGGATGTGAACGTGCTGCGCGAGGTTCGCCGGCGGGCATCTGTTTCGCTGCACGACGCGGCCACTGTGTAAGGTGGTGAGCGCAATGTTTGCCCCGGCCTATCTCGACTGGAACGCCAGCACGCCCGTTGATCCGGCAGTGCGCGAAGCCATGTTGCCGTGGCTGGATGCGTCATTCGGCAATGCATCGAGCCGACACGAGTACGGGCGTCGTGCCCGTGCTGCCATCGACGCGGCGCGAGCGCAGGTTGCTGCGGCGGTGAATGCCCACCCAACCGAAGTCATCTTTACCAGCGGCGGGTCGGAAGCGAACAATCTCTTCCTCAAGGGCGCCGCGGCGATGATGAAGCCGGGTCTGGTCGCCGTCAGTGCCATCGAGCATCCCTGCGTACGCGAGCCGGCGCGGCAGTTGCGCAGGCTTGGCTGGGTCATGCGTGAAGTGGCGGTCGATGTGCATGGTTGCATCGACGCGGACGACTGGAAGTCCACGCTGGAAGCGCGGCCCTCGCTGGTGTCGGTGATGCTCGCAAACAACGAGACCGGCGTGCTGCAGGATATCGGCGCGCTCGCGACCCAGGCGAAAGCGGGTGGTGCCTACATACATACCGATGCAGTCCAGGCCTTGGGAAAGATCGTTGTCGACTTTCGCGCGCTCGGCGTCAATGCCTTGACCCTGTCGGCGCACAAGATCGGCGGTCCGCTCGGTGCCGGTGCCTTGATTGTCGACAAACGTGTCGAATTGGCACCACTGGTCGCAGGTGGCGGACAGGAGCGTGGTCTGCGCTCGGGAACCGAGAATGTGGCCGCGATTGTGGGTTTCGGTGCAGCATGCGAAGCGGCCGTTGCCCGCATGAGCAAGGAGCAGCGCCGTCTGGCAGACTTGCGTGATTCGCTCGACGCCGTGCTCGTGGCGGCGGGCGCGACCCTGTTTTCCACGGCGCCGGCCCGTCTGCCAAATACCTGCTTCTTCGGTTTTGATGGCATCGATGGCGAGACGCTGGTGGGCAAACTCGATCGGGCCGGCTTTGCCTGTGCGAGCGGCTCGGCGTGTTCGAGCGCGAATCCGGAACCGTCACACACACTGCTGGCCATGGGTGTGGCGCCAGATACGGCGCGAACGGCGGTAAGGGTGAGTCTCGGTCGTGATACCACGGCGAAGCAGGTCACCGAGTTCGGTGGCGCTCTGATTCGAATCGTTGACGAATTGAAGAACCTCGCTGCCATGGCGGCGTAAATGTACAGATTATGCGGAGAAACCCAATGCTGAAGTTCCCGATCTATCTCGACTATTCTGCAACCACGCCGGTTGACCCGCGCGTCGCCGCGGCGATGATCCCGTGGCTGACCGAACAGTTCGGCAATCCCGCCAGCCGCTCCCACGCGTATGGGTGGTCGGCGGAGAAAGCGGTCGAAGATGCCCGCGAGCAGGTTGCCGCACTGGTGAATGCGGACTCGAAGGAGATCGTGTGGACCTCCGGCGCAACCGAGTCCAACAACCTTGCCATCAAGGGTGCCGCGCATTTCTACAAGGGCAAGGGCAAGCACGTCATTACCCTGAAGACCGAACACAAGGCGGTTCTCGACACGGTTAGAGAACTCGAGCGTGAAGGCTTCGAGGCGACCTATCTCGACGTCCAGGAAAACGGCCTGGTTGATCTGGAGGCATTCAAGGCGGCCTTGCGTCCGGATACGATCCTGGTGTCGGTCATGTTCGTCAATAACGAGGTCGGTGTTATCCAGCCGATCGCCGAAATCGGCGAGATCTGCCGCGAAAAGGGCATCGTTTTCCATGTGGATGCCGCGCAGGCGACGGGCAAGGTCGACATCGACCTGAGCAAACTGAAGGTCGACCTGATGAGCTTTTCGGCGCACAAGACCTATGGCCCCAAGGGTGTGGGCGCGCTGTACGTGCGACGCAAGCCGCGCGTGCGCCTGGAGGCGCAGATGCACGGTGGCGGCCACGAGCGCGGGTTGCGCTCGGGCACGCTGGCGACACATCAGATCGTCGGCATGGGCGAGGCCTTCCGTATTGCACGCGAAGAAATGGGCGTCGAGAATGAGCGCATCCGTGCGCTGAGGGACCGCCTGTTGAAGGGGTTGACCGATATCGAGGCGACCTATGTCAATGGCGACCTCGAACATCGGGTACCGCATAACCTGAATATCTCCTTTGCCTATGTCGAGGGAGAATCTCTGATCATGGCGATCAAGGACATCGCCGTTTCGTCGGGCTCGGCCTGTACCTCGGCCAGTCTGGAGCCGTCGTACGTATTGCGCGCGCTGGGGCGTAACGACGAACTCGCACACAGTTCGATCCGCTTTACCATCGGGCGCTTCACGACCGAGGAAGAGATCGATTACACCATCGACCTGCTGCACAAGAAGATCGGCAAACTGCGCGAACTCTCGCCACTGTGGGAGATGTTCAAGGATGGTGTCGATCTGGATTCCGTGCAGTGGGCAGCGCACTAACGTTTCAGTATCAGGAGAACGAAAATGGCATACAGCGAAAAAGTGCTGGATCACTATGAAAATCCCCGCAACGTCGGTTCCTTCGCCAAGGACGACGATAGCGTTGCGACCGGCATGGTCGGCGCACCGGCCTGTGGTGACGTGATGAAACTGCAGATCAAGGTCGGCAAGGACGGCGTGATCGAGGATGCGAAGTTCAAGACCTATGGCTGTGGTTCGGCCATCGCATCGAGTTCGCTCGTGACCGAATGGGTCAAGGGCAAGACGATCGATCAGGCGCTCGAGATCAAGAACACCCAGATTGCCGAGGAACTGGCGCTACCGCCGGTTAAAATTCACTGCTCGATCCTCGCCGAGGATGCGATCAAGGCGGCTGTGGCCGACTACAAGAAAAAGCACGAAGTCTGATACGGAGGTTCACGATGGGCGTCACTCTCTCTGAAAGTGCGGCAAAGCATGTGTCCACCTTCATTGCCAAGCGTGGCAAGGGTGTGGGCATCCGGCTGGGCGTAAAGACTTCGGGCTGCTCCGGCATGGCTTACAAGCTCGAATTCGTCGATGAAATGCACGACGAAGACCTGATCTTCGATAGTCACGGGGTCAAGGTCATCGTCGACCCGAAGAGTCTCGTCTATCTTGAGGGCACCGAGTTGGACTTCGTCCGAGAAGGCCTGAACGAGGGCTTCAAGTTCAACAACCCGAACGTGAAGGATGCTTGCGGCTGCGGCGAGAGCTTCAACGTCTGATGGGACGCCCGGAGGCGAGCGACCGCATGAGCATCGATCTGACCCAGGACTTCTTCACCCTGTTCGGTTTGCCGCGCCGCTTCGACATCGATGAGGCCAAGCTTGACCATGCATGGCACGAACTGCAATCCCAGGTGCATCCCGATCGTCATGCGCACCTGTCGGATCTCGAAAAGCGCCGTTCGATGCAGTGGGCCACACGGGTCAATGAGGGCTTTCGCACCTTGAAGAAGCCGTTGCCGCGCGCAAGCTACCTGCTCGAGCTCGCGGGTATCGACGCTGCGCTCGAAACCAATACCGCCATGTCGCCCGAATTCCTGATGGAACAGATGGAGTGGCGCGAGGCGGTGGAGGAGGCGCGGCAGGCGGGCGAGGTGGATGAACTGGAGCAACTGCACCAGCGCTTGCGCCTGCATTCACGCGAAGTGCTCGAAAGCCTCAGTCAGGAGCTGGATGAGGCGCACGACTATGTCGCTGCGGCCGATACGGTTCGACGCCTGATGTTCATTGAAAAGCTTCAACACGAGATTGACGATGCCCTAGAGGCACTCGAAACCTGAACCTGGAATTTTCTGATGGCACTGTTGCAGATCGCAGAACCCGGAATGTCCACCGAGCCGCACAAGCATCGGCTTGCAGTAGGCATCGACCTCGGCACTACGAACTCGCTGGTTGCCACCGTGCGCAACAGCATTGCCGTATGTCTTGCTGATGAAAGCGGCCGCTCGATGCTGCCTTCGATCGTGCACTATCGCGCGGATGGCAGCATCGATGTCGGCCAGTCTGCGGTGCTGGCGCAGGCCAGCGATCCCCGCAACACGATCGTGTCGGTGAAGCGTTTCATGGGACGTGGGTTGAAGGATGTCGCCCACGTCGAGACCATGCCCTATGATTTCGAAGACAGCCCTGGCATGGTCCGCTTGCGCACGGTGCAGGGGGTCAAGAGCCCGGTGGAGGTTTCCGCCGAGATTCTTCGCGTACTGCGATTGCGGGCCGAAGCGAGCCTGGGTGGCGCGCTCGATGGCGCCGTG
This sequence comes from Azoarcus sp. L1K30, assembly GCF_018122735.1. Taxonomy (GTDB): domain Bacteria; phylum Pseudomonadota; class Gammaproteobacteria; order Burkholderiales; family Rhodocyclaceae; genus Parazoarcus. The sequence goes on from NZ_JAGRRD010000001.1 coordinate 821,379, forward strand.
ATCACGGTGCCGGCCTATTTCGACGATGCCCAGCGCCAGGCCACCAAGGATGCGGCCCGGCTTGCCGGACTCGACGTCTTGCGTCTGCTCAATGAACCGACCGCAGCGGCGGTCGCCTACGGTCTCGATAATGCTGCCGAGGGCGTGTACGCGGTCTATGACCTTGGCGGCGGCACCTTTGATCTGTCGATCCTGAAACTGTCGCGTGGCGTCTTCGAGGTGCTCTCCACCAATGGCGATGCCGCCCTCGGGGGCGATGATTTCGATCATCGCCTGTTCTGCTGGGCGCTCGAGACGTCCAAGCAGTCGCCGCTATCGTCCTCCGATTCACGGCGCTTGCAGATCAAGGCGCGTGAAGCGAAGGAGCAGCTGACCATTTGCGAAGAAGCTCCGATCCATCTGAAGCTTGCCAGCGGTGACGAGATCAACCTCGTCATCACCCGCGAGAAGTTTGCCGAACTGACGGCCCACCTCGTGCAGAAGACGCTTGGCCCGGTACGAAAGGCGCTGCGTGATGCCGGACTGGGGCCGGAGGACATAAAGGGCGTGGTGATGGTCGGCGGCGCAACGCGCATGCCCCATATACAGCGCGCCGTCGCCAGCTATTTCGGCCAGGAGCCACTGACCAATCTCGATCCGGACAAGGTCGTCGCGCTCGGCGCGGCGATGCAGGCCAACGCGCTTGTGGGCAACCGCAAGACCGAAGACGATGACTGGTTGCTGCTCGACGTCATTCCGCTGTCGCTCGGTCTCGAGACCATGGGGGGGCTGGTTGAAAAAGTGGTCCCACGCAATGCCACGCTGCCCATTGCCCGCGCGCAGGAGTTCACTACGTTCAAGGATGGGCAGACCGCCATGGCCTTCCATGTCGTTCAGGGCGAACGCGAACTGGTGTCGGACTGCCGCTCGCTGGCCCGTTTCGAGCTTCGCGGCATTCCGCCGATGGTTGCCGGTGCGGCGCGAATCCGGGTGGCGTTCCAGGTCGATGCGGATGGTCTGCTGTCGGTGTCGGCGCGCGAGATGTCTTCGGGCGTGGAAGCCAGTGTGCTGGTGAAACCGTCCTACGGCCTGTCCGACGACGAAATTGCAGGCATGTTGCAGGCCGGAGTCGAACGCGCCGGTGACGATATGGCTGCACGAGCTCTGCGTGAGCAGCAGGTGGAAGCCGATCGCGTCATCGAGGCGACCGAGCAGGCGCTGGCAAAGGATGGCGCCTTGCTCGATGCCACCGAGCGCGCCCATATCGATGAAGTGCTGGCCGCGTTGCGCAGGCTGAGGGATGGTGATGACCATCGGGCCATCAAGACGGGGATCGATGCGCTCGCGCGGGCCACAGATGAATTTGCCGCGCGGCGCATGGACAGCAGCATCCGCTCTGCGCTCACCGGCCACAAGATAGACGAGATTTCCGTATGACCCAGATTATCGTATTACCGCATGTCGAACTCTGCCCCGAGGGGACGGTGATTGAGGCGGCCCCCGGAACGTCGATTTGCGATGCCTTGCTCGACAACGGTATCGAGATCGAACATGCGTGCGAGAAATCCTGCGCCTGTACCACCTGCCATGTCATCGTGCGCGAAGGTTTCTCGTCGCTTGCCGAAGCTGAGGAAGAGGAAGAGGATCTGCTCGACAAGGCATGGGGCCTCGAGCCGCAGTCGCGTCTGTCGTGTCAGGCCGAAGTGGGCGATGTCGCACTGGTGGTCGAGATTCCCCGTTACACCATCAACATGGCGAGGGAGGGCAAGCACTGATGAAATGGACCGAAGTGCAGGAGATCGGCATCCAATTGGCGGAGGCGCATCCCGACGTGGATCCGACCAAGGTGAATTTCGTAGACCTGATGAACTGGGTTGTTGCCCTGCCCGAATTCGATGACGACGTGAAACACTGTGGTGAGCGCATCCTCGAAGGCATCCAGCAGGCGTGGATCGAAGAGCGCGACTGACGCATTGCGGCTGAACGGGGCATCGCTGCATCCGTTCAGCCGTCGGTAGTTCCATACATCGCCGGCGCACCATGGAAGGGGAAGCGGCGGCGTCATGCCAATCTGAGCGCCTGGCAGCGCGCAGCGCCGCACTAATACGGGCTGTTCGCAGCCGTTTCGGCCGTCTCGTTGAGCGTAAGCCAGTACAAGGCCAATTGGCCCACCGAATGGATGAAGCGCTCGTAGTCGACCGGTTTGCGGATGTAGCTGTTGGCCCCGAGGCGATAGGCCTGCTGTATGTCCTGGATTTCCCGCGAGGTGGTCAGGATGACTACCGGCAGCATGGCTGTATGTTCGTTGGCACGGATCCGGCGCAGCACTTCAAGGCCGTCAATGCGCGGCAGTTTCAGGTCCAGCAGGATCAGAATCGGCATCACCGACAGGTCCCTGCCTCTGTGATCCCCGCTACCCATCAGGTAGTCGACAGCTTCGACGCCATCACGCGCGACCACGACCGGATTGGTGATCCGGTTCTTGCCAAAGGCCCGTAGCGTCAGTGCCTCATCGTCGGGGTTGTCTTCAATCAGAAGGATCGGGCGTTCCATTGCCATTTTGCGCGCTCCCGGATACGCCGCAGACCTACGCCTGGACGACGCTCCTCGTCAACTCTCTCCGCCAGGAAGATCTTCTCTTCTTAGCACAAAAACCATGTCATCACCCCCGCGCGTGCCGAGCCAACTGAAGGGCAGGTCGGGGAATGCGGTTTCAACAAGATTGCGATTGTGCCCGACTTCGACAGCAAGAATGCCTTCGGAATGTAAATATGCTGCTGCCTTCGCGATCAGGGTCCGGACGACGTCGAGCCCGTCGCTGCCCGCGGCCAACGCCATCGCGGGTTCGTGGCGGTATTCCTGCGGCAGTGCATCCATCGCATCGTCGGTGACGTAAGGAGGGTTGCTGAGGATGAGGTCGAAGCGACGATTTCCGAGATTGGCAAAGACGTCACTCTGGACCAGTTCGATCTGATCGTTCAGACCGTATTCGTCGACGTTGAGACGGGCGACCTCCAGCGCGTCGGCCGACAGATCGACCGCGGTGACCTCGGCATTGGGATAGGCGTGCGCCATCAGGACTGCGAGACAGCCCGATCCGGTGCACATGTCGAGGGCGCTGGTGACGGTCTCTGGATCTTCGATCCAGGGCGTCAATCCGTCCTCGAGCAATTCTGCAAAGAAAGAGCGCGGTACGATCACACGCTCGTCGACATGGAAGCGGTACTCGCCAAGCCACGCCTCCTGCACGATGTACGCGGTGGGGATTCGCTCGATTGCACGGCGCTCGATGTTCTCCAGTAATGCGACGCGCTCGTCGGAGGGGATGCAGGCATCGAGGAAAGGGTCGAGACGATCGATGGGCAGCGCGAGCGAAGACAGGATCAGCCAGGCGGCTTCGTCGAAAACGCTGCTCACACCGTGGCCGCAGAAGATCTTCTCCCGATTGAAGCGGGTCACTGCGTAACGCAGCCAGTCGCGCACGGTGACGAGCTCTGCCAGCGGGCCGCTTTCATGTTCGTGATCTTGTTCGGCGTGGTCGTGCTCGTCGTGGTCGTGTGACTCGGTCGATTGGGTCATGGTATCGCTCAGGCGGTAAGAAGGGTGCGCATCGTGCGCATGTAGATGGTGGACAGGGGCGCGACCGCATCCACGGCGACACACTCGTTGAGCTTGTGGATGGTGGCATTGACAGGGCCGAATTCGACCACTTCGTTACAGATGTCGGCAATGAAGCGTCCGTCCGAGGTGCCGCCGCTCGTCGACAGCTCGGTTTCGATACCCTGTGTGTCGCGGATCGCCCCCGCCAGCCCCGCCACCAGCTTGCCGCGACCTGTGATGAAAGGCTTTCCGGACAGATGCCAGTCGAGGGAGTACTGCAGGCCATGGCGATCGAGAATCTCGTGCGTTCGGGCCTTCAAGTCCTCCGCGGTGGATACCGAAGCAAAACGGAAGTTGAACAGCAGTTCGCACTCGCCCGGAATCACGTTGTTTGCGCCGGTTCCCGCGTGAATGTTGGACACCTGCCAGGTGGTCGGCGGGAAGAACTCGTTGCCTTCGTCCCAGCGGATGGCGGTGAGTTCGGCGAGCGCCGGAGCAAGGGCGTGAATCGGATTGAGGGCCAGATGCGGATACGCCACATGGCCCTGCTGCCCCTTGACCCGGAGCGTGCCGGACAGCGAGCCGCGACGCCCGTTCTTGATCATGTCGCCGAGCGACTTCACCGACGTCGGCTCGCCGACGATGCAATAATCGAGGCGCTCACCACGTGCTGCGAGCGCTTCGACCACCTTGACTGTCCCATGGGTGGCGATGCCTTCCTCGTCCGAGGTCAATAGCAGCGCAATACTGCCTTGATGGTCGGGGTGCAAAGAGACGAATTCCTCGATCGCGGTCACGAAAGCGGCCAGCGAGGTCTTCATGTCCGCAGCACCACGACCGTACAGCATGCCGTCACGGATGGTGGGTTCGAATGGCGGGCTGTCCCAGTGGTCGAGCGGTCCGGTGGGGACGACATCGGTATGGCCAGCGAAGCACAGCACCGGCGCAGTATCGCCGCGACGTGCCCACAGGTTGCAGACGCCGCCAACGTCGATTCGCTCGAAACTGAACCCGAGCGGCGCGAGACGCGACTGGATGAGATCGAGACAGCCCGAATCGTTGGGCGTTTCAGAGGGGCGCGAGATGAGTTCGCAGGCGAGCGCAAGCGTCGGATTGTCGGGGAAGGGCATGGTTCTCTGTCTTGTTGTCGTGCACGCGGCTAGCCGTTGCCGTCGAGGTGAAGCGTAAATTCGCGGAAGGAGGCCCCGTCAGGCTGGGTCTGTTCGAAGTCCGAGATTGCCGGCGCCGGCCTGTTGTTTTCGGCCTTGGCGTCAGGGTTGAACTGCGCATTGTTGATCAGCCACGACAGGTTGGTCGGCGAATCGGAATTGGCCAGTGCCTCGTCGAGGGTGATGATCTTCTCGTGATAGAGGCGGAACAGATCCTGCTCGAAAGTCTGCGAGCCGGGCGCGAGGCTTTGCTCCATGGCCTCTTTCACTTCGTTGATGTCGCCGCGCTCGATCAGCTCCGCCACATGACGGGTGTTGAACAGCATCTCGACCGCAGGAATCCGCTTGCCGTCGGGCTTGCGCACGAGGCGTTGCGACACAATGCTGCGCAGCGCAACCGACAGGTCGAGGTAGAGCAGCGGACGGTTCTCCATCGGAAAGAAGTTCGCGATACGGTTGAGCGCGTGATAGGCGTTGTTGGCGTGCAGCGTGGCCAGACACAGGTGTCCGGTCTGTGCGTAGGCCAGCGCCGCCTGCATGGTCTCGCGGTCGCGGATCTCGCCGATCAGGATGCAGTCGGGCGCCTGACGCATCGCATTGCGCAGCGCTTCGTGCCAGCTGAGCGTATCGATACCGACCTCGCGCTGGTTCACAACCGACTTGCGGTGCTTGAACAGGTACTCGATCGGGTCTTCCACGGTGAGGATGTGGCCACTGCGGTTGCGGTTGCGGTGATCGATCATCGACGCCAGCGTGGTCGATTTTCCCGATCCCGTTGCACCGACCACGAGCACCAGACCGCGCTTCTCCATCACCACATCGTTGAGCGAGTCCGGCAGGCCGAGGCTTTCGATGGTGGGGATGTCGCCCTGAATGAAGCGCACCACCACGGCGACCGAGTTGCGCTGCAGAAAGACATTGACGCGAAAGTTGCCGACGTCGCGGCGGCCGAAGGAAAGATTGAGTTCCTTCTCGCGCTCGAAACGCTCGATCTGTTCGGGCGTCATCATCTCGTAGATCATCTTCTGCGTCATGGCCGGATCCATGATCTGCTGATTGATCGGTACGGTGTGGCCCTGGATCTTGATGTGGATGGGGGCGCCGGCGGTGATGAAGATATCCGAGGCCTGTTTTTCGGCCATGAGCTGGAACAGCTTGTCGAATATCATCTTCTTGAACTCCGTAAGCAGTTGTCCGGGCGGCGGCACCTTGCGGCGCCCCAGCCACTTGTCGGTGAATCAGGCGCGCAGAAGATCGTTGATGGCGGTCTTGGCCCGGGTCTGGGCATCGACCTTCTTCACGATCACGGCGCAGTACAGGCTGTACTTGCCGCAGGGAGAGGGCAGGCTGCCGGGAACCACAACGGCGCCCGCAGGCACGCGGCCGTAATGCACCTCGCCGGTCTCACGGTCATAGATCTTGGTGCTCTGCCCGATGTATACGCCCATCGACAGCACCGCGTTTTCCTCGATGATCACGCCCTCGACGACTTCCGACCGGGCGCCGACGAAGACGTTGTCCTCGATGATGACGGGGCCGGCCTGGATCGGCTCGAGCACGCCACCGATGCCGACGCCGCCCGAAAGATGGACGTTCTTGCCGATCTGGGCGCAGGAGCCGACGGTTGCCCACGTGTCGACCATGCTGCCTTCGTCGACATAGGCGCCGATATTCACGTAGGAGGGCATCAGCACCACGTTCTTGCCGATGAAGCTGCCCTTGCGGGCAACCGCTGGCGGCACCACGCGGAAGCCGCTCTCGCGGAACTGTTCGGGCGTGAAGTCGCCGAACTTGGTCTGCACCTTGTCGAAAAAGTTGAGGCTGCCGGCGGGCATGATCTCGTTGTCGCGCAGGCGGAAGGAGATCAGTACGGCTTTCTTGATCCACTGATTGACCACCCACTGGCCGTCCTTCTTTTCGGCGACGCGCAGCGTACCGGCGTCGAGCCCGGCGATGACGCTATCAACGGCGTCGCGGACCTCGGCCGGCGCCGCGGTGGGCGAGAGGGTGGCGCGGTTCTCAAAAGCGGTATCGATGATCGATTGCAAGGCTTGCATTGGGGACTCTCTTAAAGTTCTCGACAGAAGGCGACGATTCTTTGCGCCGCCTCCACACATTCAGCCGTGTCGGCGACGAGCGCGATGCGCACGAAACCGGCGCCGGGGTTGGTTCCGCCATTTTCGCGGGCCAGATAGCTGCCGGGCAGCACCGTGACATTATATTCAGCCTGAAGGCGGCGGGCGAACTCGGTGTCGGGCAACGGGGTACGCGCCCACAGGTAAAACCCGGCATCGGGCAGTGCAACGTCGAGGCAGTTTGCCAGCATGGGCGTGACAAGGGCGAATTTTTCGCGGTACAGGCGGCGGTTTTCCGCCACATGCTGCTCGTCGTTCCATGCCGCGATCGACGCTGCCTGCACCGCCGTGCTCATCGCACAGCCATGGTACGTGCGATATCGCAGGAATTCGCCCAGGATGCGGGCGTCACCGGCGACGAAGCCCGATCGAAGCCCCGGGACGTTGGAGCGCTTGGACAGGCTGGAGAAGGTGACCACGTTGCGGAAATCGGTGCGCCCGAGACGGTGGGCCGCCTCCAGTGCGCCGATCGGCGGTGCGGCATCGTCGAAGTAGATCTCCGAGTAGCACTCGTCCGCGGCAATGACGAAGTCGTACTTGTCCGACAGCGCGAACAGCTGTTGCCATTCTTCGATGTCGAGCACGCGCCCGGTCGGGTTGCCCGGCGAACACACGAACACGAGCTGGATGTCACGCCAGCTGTCCTCGGTCACACCCGAGAAATCCGAGGCGAAACCGTTGGCGGCCGAATTGTTGAGAAATACCGGTTGCGCGCCCGCGAGCAGGGCCGCACCTTCATAGATCTGGTAGAAGGGATTGGGGCACAGGACTTTGGCGCCGGGCCGCGTACCGTCGATCAGGCACTGGCCGAAGGCAAACAGCGCCTCACGCGAGCCATTGACCGGCAACACCTGGGTGGCGGGATCGATGGCAGGCAGCGCATAGCGACGCTGGAGCCAGGCGGCGATCGCGCCACGCACCGCATCGGTGCCGTGAGTCGTGGGATAGATAGCCAGGCCGTCCAGATTGTCCGCAAGCGCCTGGCGGATGAATGCCGGTGTGGCATGCTGGGGCTCGCCGATCGACAGGCGAATCGGCTTCAGGTCGGCGCGCGGCGTGATGCCGGCGAACAGCTGGCGCAGTTTTTCGAAGGGGTAGGAGTGGAGGCGATCGAGATTCGGATTCACTTTTGAAACACTTTTCATCCTGCGCGCACGCCGGACGGAGGAGGTCGTAAAGGCCGAAGATGTTATCATGCGGCGCCTTTCCGGCATTACCGAATCCGGTTGCCGTCGCCCCGTTTCCTACATTGCCAGCGCCCGAACGTGCGACTCTCCAAGCTAAAACTCGCCGGCTTCAAGACTTTCGTCGATCCGACCACGGTCATCATGCCGGGCAACCTGGTGGGCATCGTCGGCCCGAACGGCTGCGGCAAGTCGAACATCATCGACGCGGTGCGCTGGGTGCTGGGCGAGACCCGCGCGTCGGCGCTGCGCGGCGAATCCATGCAGGACGTCATCTTCAATGGCTCGACCACGCGCAAGCCGGTGTCGCGGGCCAGCGTCGAGATGGTGTTCGACAACAGCGAAGGCAAGGCATCCGGGCAGTGGTCGCGCTACGCCGAGATCTCGGTCAAGCGCGTGCTCGATCGCAGCGGCGAGTCCAGCTATTTCATCAACAACACCCACGTCCGGCGCAAGGACGTGATCGATGTCTTCCTCGGCACCGGACTGGGGCCGCGCGCCTACGCGATCATCGAGCAGGGCATGATCTCGCGCATCATCGAGGCGCGACCCGAGGATATTCGCGGCTTTCTCGAAGAGGCCGCCGGCGTCACCAAGTATCGCGAGCGACGCAAGGAGACCGAAGGCCGCCTGTCGGATGCGCGCGACAACCTCGCCCGTCTGGAAGACATCCGTACCGAGCTGGGTGAGCGCATCGGCCATCTTCAGGGGCAGGCCGCCGTTGCCGAACGCTATCAGGCCTTGAGCGCTTCCCACCTCGAGAAGCAGCAATTGCTGTGGCTGATCAAGCGCAACGAGGCGCGCGCCGAGCATCAGCGCCTGGTAAGCGAACTCAATCAGAACAGCCTTCGCATCGAAACCGACAGCGCCCGCCTGCAGGCGCTCGACGCTGCCATCGAGGCCAGCCGCAGCGCGCACCTCGAAGCATCGGAAGCGGTTCATCTGGCGCAAAGCGACCTTTTTGCCGCGAGCGCGGAGGTCACCCGGCTCGAAACCGAGCGCCAGCATCTCGCCGATACGCGAAAGCGCCTCGAAGCCAGTCTGGCCCAGCTCGAGCTCGACCAGGCGCACTGGACCTCGCGCCGGGAGACGATGGACAGCGAACGGATGCGCTGGGAAGCGCTTGCCGACAATGCGGCGATGCGGGCGGAGCAGGCCGAGGGGCGCCATCAGGAAATCGCGGATCGACTCCCCGATGCCGAGGCCGAGCGTCAGGCCGCCGAGTCCAGGGTCTCTTCTGCCCGTCGGGAGTTGGCCCAGACCGAGCAACAATTGCGGGTTGAGGAAGCCAACCGGGCCAGCGCCGCACGTGCGCTCGATGCCTTGCAGCAGCGCCGCGCGCGACTGGAGGCCGAGTGTGCGGCAATCGAGGGGCCGGATGCGCGCATGCTTGCCGAGCGCGAGGCACGGGTGGAGATGCAGCAGGAAGCGCTCGACGAGCGTCAGGACGCACTTGCCCGCCTGCAGGAGCGCTTGCCCGATGCACAGACCGCACTGAAAGCCGCACTCGAACATGAGCGCGGTGTGCAGCGGCGCCTGACCGAACTGCGCGCACGCCGCGATGCACTGGTGCAATTGCAGTCCAGGGTGCAGTCCCAGGGCAAACTTGGCGACTGGCTGAGTCGTCACGGTCTTGCCCGCTTGCCGCCCCTGTGGCGCAGCCTGCGGGTGGCCGAAGGTTGGGAGCCGGCCGTCGAGGCCGTGCTGCGCGAGCGGCTGGCGGCGCTGGTCGTCGACGCCGCCGACGGCGACGCGCTTGCACGGCGGATATTCGATGAACGTCCTCCCGAATCATTGGCACTGGGGCTGGGTGGCGTGCGCGTTGCCGTTGGCGCACCAGCGACGCCATCCGGTGCGACGCCGCTGGCCGATCATGTAAAGCTGCTCGACGAGAGCCTGCGACCGCTGCTCGAGGACTGGCTGCGGGGCTGTTTCGCAGTGGAGCGCATCGACGACTGGTTGCCACAGCGTGATCGACTCGAACCGGGCATTTGCCTGGTTGGGGCGCACGGGCAGGTCCTTAGCCGGCACGCCCTGATTCACTTCGTGCCCGATAGCCGCACGCATGGCGTCATGGAGCGCGAGCGCGAAATCGACCTGCTTGGCGAGCAGCAGGAGGCACTCGATGACGAGGCGCACGCTGCTCACGAAGCGCTCTTGTCCGCGGAGGCTGCGGCTACCGCATTGCAGGAGGATATTGCCAGCCTGCGCCGCGAGCTTCAGGGCGCGCAGGCGCAGCTGCATGCGGAACAGGTGGAAGTGCTCAAGCTCAGCCAGGCCCTGAGCCGGGCCGAGGAGAGACGCAGCCAGCTCGAGCGCGATCTTGGCGATCTGGTCCATCTCGAAGCGAGCGAGCGCGAGCACCAGGCGCGCGCCGAACTCGAGCATGCCCGCGCGGTCGAGCTCGCCGAGCTGCAGCGCAGCAGCCTCGATGCCGCAAGCGAAGTCATGCGCGAGCGTGAACAGAACCTGCGCGAGTTGCGCACGCTCGAGCAGACCTGCGCCCGCGACCTGCAGGAGGCGCGCTTTTCCGCTCGCGAATGCGCCGGCAAGCTCGAGGACATCGCGCGCAATGAGCAACTTGCAAGCGAGCAGCTCGATCGCATCGTCAGTGAGCATGCGGCACGGGAGCGAGAGCTCGAGGCAATCGACGACGCGCGCAGCGCAGAGGCCTTGCAGACGGCACTGGGATTGCGCACGAGCCGGGAATCGGCGCTGGCCGGGCGTCGTGACGCACTCGAGCAGGTCACGGCGAATCTGCGTGAGGTCGAAGAGTTGCGCATGCGCACCGAACAGGAAGCCACACCCGTGCGCAACCGGGTGGCCGAACTGCGCCTGGCGGTACAGGCCGCCGAAATCGCCTCTGCCCAGTTCGACGCCCGTCTGCTCGAGGCCGCTGCCGACGAAACTGCGCTGGCGCCGCTGCTGGCGGCCGACCCGAAGGAGGCGAGCCTGCAGCGCGAAGTGGCAAGACTTGCGCGCGAGATTACCGATCTCGGTGCAGTCAACCTTGCTGCGCTGGACGAACTCAAGGCCGCATCCGAGCGCAAAGGCTATCTTGATGCCCAGACCGACGATCTGCTGCAGGCGATCGGCACCCTGGAAGATGCCATCCGCAAGATCGACCGGGATACGCGCGAGCAACTGCAGGAGACCTACAATACGGTCAATCGACAGTTCTCTGCGTTGTTTCCGCAATTGTTCGGTGGCGGGCGGGCGGAGCTGGTGCTGACCGGCGATGAGATTCTCGACGCCGGCATCCAGATCGTGGCGCAGCCACCGGGCAAGAAGAACGCGTCCATCCATCTGCTGTCGGGCGGGGAGAAGGCCCTAACCGCGATCGCACTGGTGTTTGCGATGTTCCAGCTCAACCCTGCGCCATTCTGCATGCTTGACGAGGTTGACGCGCCGCTGGACGATACGAACACCGAACGCTACGGACAGATGGTGAGGCGGATGTCATCACAGACACAGTTCATCTTCATCAGTCACAGTAAGATTACGATGGAGATCGCGCAGCAACTGGTCGGCGTGACCATGCAGGAGCAGGGCGTGTCGCGGGTCGTCGAAGTCGATATCGAAGAGGCGTTGCGGATGGCCGAACCGGCCGCAGCGTGACAACAGGAATGTATATGGATAGCGAACTGCAGATTGGATTGATCGGCGTTGGCGTGGTGGCCTTCGTCGCCATTGTCGGCTACAACAAATGGCAGGAGCGCAAGCACCGCAAGCAGGCCGAGCAGACATTCCGCTCCGATCATCGTGACGTGCTGCTCGAACCCGGCGAAGCCCGCGCCGAGGCGGCGGATAACGCGCGGCGCGAGCCGGTCGCCGAGGAACCGGAGGTGAGGCCGGGCCCAACACCCGCGTACCGCGAATCGGCGCCCAAGCGGATGTTGCCCGAATTGCCCGATGCGCTGGATGCCCGTGCCGATTGCATCATCCGCATTGAGGCGATCGAGCCGCTCGATGCGTCGCGTCTGTGGAATGCTCAGCAACAACTGCTGGCCGGCTTGAGCAAGCCCGTCAGATGGTTCGCGTTTGACGATGCCGACAATCTGTGGCTGCAGTTGTCGGCCCAGAGCGCGGGGACCTTTCACTGGTTCTGCGTCGCCCTGCAGCTGGTCGATCGCAATGGCTCGATCGGTGAGGCCGACTACATCCGCTTCTCGGGCGGCGTCCAGCGCGTGGCCGAGCAGTTTCTCGCGGTGCCGGCAGGTCTGCCGTCGCGCAGCGAGGTGCTTGGCAGCGCCACCGAACTCGACCGTTTCTGCGCCGATGTCGATGTACAGATTGGCATCAACGTCATTTCGGCCAACGGCCAACCTTTCCACGGCACCAAGATTCGTGGTCTGGCCGAAGCGGAAGGGCTGGTGTTGCGTGAGGACGGCAGTTTCCACGCCTGCGACGAGCTGGGCAATACCTTGTTTACGCTGTGCAACTTCGAGCCTGCCCTTTTCGCGGCGGAGGAAATGCGCACCCTCCAGACCGGTGGCGTGACACTGGTGATCGACGTGCCGCGCGTGGCGCAGGGCGGGCTCGTGTTCGAACGCATGATGCAGTTCGCCGGCCACCTGGGTGCAGCCTTGAACGGGGTCGTGGTGGATGACAACCGGGCACCCTTCGGGGCCGAGGCCGCGGGCATGATCCGCACGCAGATCCAGCAGTTCCAGGAGCATATGGCCAGCCAGGAAATCCCTGCTGGCGGTCGACTGGCGCGGCGCCTGTTCGCTGCATGATGTCGCCGGACCCCGCAATCATCGAACGCACGGGATGGCTGCGTGCCGAGTTGGCACGACATGAGCACGCATACTACGTACTCGATGCGCCGACCATCCCCGATGCGGAGTACGACAGGCTTTATCGCGAACTCGAGGACATCGAGACGACCTGGCCGGAGTTGGCCAGCCCCGACTCACCGACCCGGCGTGTCGGAGGCAAGCCGCTGGCGCAGTTTCGCGCGGTCAGACACCGTGTCCCGATGCTGTCGATTCGTACCGAGACCGACACCGAAGAAAGTGGCGCATTTGCCTTCGACGCCAGGGTGCGGCGGGAGCTCGGTTTCGACGAATCGGACCCTGCCGTGGAATACGCAGCGGAGCTGAAGTTCGATGGCCTGGCGATGAGCCTGCGCTATGAGCATGGCGTGCTGGTTCAGGCGGCGACGCGGGGCGACGGTGAGACCGGCGAGGATGTCACCGCCAATGTACGGACGGTCAGGGCCATTCCACTGCGACTGCCGGGCGATGCGCCGCCGGTGCTCGAGGTACGCGGTGAGATCTACATGCGGCGTGATGATTTCGACACCTTGAATGCCAGTCAGATGGCGGCGGGCGAAAAGGTCTTCGTGAATCCGCGCAATGCGGCTGCGGGCAGCATCCGTCAGCTCGATCCCGGCATTGCGGCACGCCGGCCCTTGCGCTTTTTCGCCTATGGTCTGGGCGAGGTTGACGGGTGGGATCTGCCGGCTACGCATGCCGGCGTGCTGGACGCACTGGCAGCCCACGGTCTGCCGGTGTGCGAGCATCGGGCAGTACTGGTCGGCGCTGCTGGCCTGGCGCAGTTCCATACCCGTATGGGCGCGCTTCGCGCCAGTCTCGCCTTTGATATCGACGGCGTGGTGTACAAGGTCAACGCGCTGGCGCTGCAGCGTCAGCTCGGTTTCGTCACCCGTGAGCCGCGCTGGGCCGTCGCACACAAGTATCCCGCCCAGGAGGCCGTCACCCGCCTGCGGGGCATCGAGGTCCAGGTCGGCCGCACCGGGGCGGTGACGCCCGTCGCGCGGCTGGAGCCCATCTTCGTTGGCGGGGTCACGGTCACCAACGCCACGCTGCACAACCAGGACGAAATCGATCGCAAGGATGTCCGCATTGGTGACTGGGTCGTCGTGCGCCGGGCAGGCGATGTGATTCCGGAAATCGTCGGGCCGGTCGTCGACCGGCGTGAGCACGATCTCCCGCGCTTCGATCTGCTTGCCAGCCTGCCGCTGCGCGACGGCCTGCCAGCCTGTCCGGTCTGTGGTTCCCATGTCGTGCGCGGTGAGGACGAAGCCGTTGCCCGCTGCACTGGCGGGCTGTATTGCCCGGCGCAGCGCAAGCAGGCGCTGCTGCACTTTGCGGGCCGTCGTGCAATGGATATCGAGGGGCTCGGCGACAAGCTGGTCGAGCAACTGGTCGATGCGGCGATCGTCAAGACGCCGGTCGACATCTACCGGCTCGGCATTCTTGCACTGGCGAATCTCGAGCGCATGGGCGAAAAATCGGCACAGAACCTGTTGGCCGCGATCGATTCGAGTCGTAATACGACGCTGTCAAGATTCATCTTCGCGCTCGGCATCCGCAACGTCGGTGAAGCGACGGCGCGCGACCTGGCGCTGCATTTCGGCAGTCTGGATGCGGTGATGGCTGCGGACGCCGACCGGCTGCAGCAGGTGCCGGACGTGGGACCGGTGGTGGCCAAGTGCATCGTGGACTTCTTTGCCGAGGCGCATAACCGCGAAGTGATCGAGCAGTTGCGTGCGGCGGGCGTGCGCTGGGAGGAGGGGGCACCGGCGCCGATTGCGGCCGGCGCGCACGCGGGCAAGACCTTCGTGCTCACCGGCACCCTGCCGACGATGACTCGCGATGAAGCCAAAGCTTTGATCGAATCGCACGGCGGCAAGGTGGCGGGCTCGGTGTCGAAGAAGACCGATTATGTCGTGGCGGGTGCCGACGCGGGGTCCAAGCTGGCCAAGGCGGAGTCGCTGGGCATCGACATCATTGATGAAGCAGGTTTGCTGGCGCTGCTGGATCGTGGCGATTAACGTGACAGCGTGCCGTGTTTGACGGGTGTGATCTTGAATTGCTAGGAATCGAAAGAATGAAAAAAGTCACCAAGGCGATTTTTCCGGTCGCCGGTATGGGTACCCGCTTTCTGCCCGCGACCAAGGCGAGCCCGAAGGAAATGCTGCCGATCGTCGACAAGCCGCTGATCCAGTATGCGGTCGAGGAGGCCGTTGCGGCGGGCATTACCGACATGATCTTCATCACCGGGCGCACAAAGCGCTCGATCGAAGACCATTTCGACAAGGCTTACGAACTCGAGACCGAACTCGAGGCGCGCGGCAAGAAGGAACTGCTCGAGATCGTCAAGAAAACCGTACCCAAGGGGGTCAATTGCGTGTACATCCGCCAGTCCGAGGCGCTCGGCCTGGGTCACGCGGTACTGTGCGCAAGCCATGTCGTCAGCGACGAGGCCTTCGCCGTGATCCTCGCGGACGATCTGCTCGATAACCACGGTGCCGGTTCGGTGATGCAGCAGATGGTCGGTGTCTATAACTACCATCGCTGTTCGGTACTGGGCACAATGAACGTGCCGCGCGAGGAAACGCGTCAGTACGGCATCGTCAGTACCGAGAACCAGAACGGCGACGTTCAGCGCGTGACCGGCATCGTCGAAAAGCCCAAGCCCGAAGATGCGCCGACGACACAGGCCGTGGTCGGGCGCTACATCCTGACGCCGCGCATCTTCGATCACATTCGTGCGCTCAAGCCGGGCGCGGGGGGCGAATATCAGCTGACCGACGCGATCGCCTCGCTGCTGAAGGAAGAAGCCGTACTGTCCTATCAGTTCGAGGGCGTGCGCTACGACTGTGGTTCCAAGCTCGGATACCTGAAGGCTACGGTCGAACTGGGCCTGCGTCATCACGAGATCGGCGAGGCATTTTCGAGCTATCTGAACGAGCGCTTCGGCGCCGCGTCCAGCAAGAAGAAAGACAAGGAAAAGCAGGCCTGAGCGTCTGCGCAGCGGGGCAAGCCGGCCGGTTACGCCCCGCTGCGAAAACGAAGTGCAAAAAAAAACCTGCCGGGTCACCCCGGCAGGTTTTTTGCGTGGCTGCTGCGATGACAGGCTTACGCGGCGTCGCTCTTGGCGGCACGCTTGCGATCGGTCTCTTTAAGGTGACGCTTGCGCAGGCGGATGTTCTTCGGCGTGATCTCGACGATTTCGTCATCGGCGATGAACTCGATGGCGGACTCCAGCGACAGGCTGACGGGCGGTACCAGGCGGACTGCTTCGTCGGTTCCCGATGCGCGCACGTTGGTGAGCTGCTTGCCCTTGATCGGGTTGACCACGAGATCGTTGTCGCGGCTGTGAATGCCGATGATCATACCTTCGTACAGTGCCTCCCCCGGGCTCACGAACATGCGACCGCGATCCTGCAGGTTCCACAGCGCATAGGCAACCGCTTCCCCGTCGTTCTGGGAAATCAGCACGCCGTTGCGACGCTCGGCCAGGGAGCCGGCCATCGGACCATAATCATCGAAAACATGGCTGGCCAGACCCGTGCCGCGCGTCATGGTGAGAAACTCACCTTGGAAACCGATCAGGCCACGAGCAGGAATGCGGTATTCGAGACGCACGCGCCCCTTGCCGTCCGGCTGCATGTCCTGCAACTCGCCGCGACGGCGGCCCAGTTCTTCCATGACGCTGCCCTGGTGATCTTCTTCAACGTCGACGGTCAGCATCTCGTACGGCTCGCACTTGACGCCGTCGATCTCCTTGAACACGACGCGCGGACGACCGACGGCGAGTTCGTAGCCTTCGCGACGCATGTTCTCGAGCAGGATGGTCAGGTGGAGTTCGCCGCGGCCCGAGACTTCGAAGACGTCCGAGTCGCTGGTGAAGTTCACCCGCAGCGCGACGTTCTTGAGCAGTTCCTTCTCGAGACGTTCGCGAATCTGGCGGCTGGTCACGAACTTGCCTTCGCGCCCGGCCAGCGGGGAGGAGTTGACCATGAAGTTCATCGTCAGCGTCGGCTCATCCACCGCGATCGGCTTCATGCCTTCGAGGTGGTCCGGATCACAGATGGTGACGCCGATGTTGACTTGCGACAGACCCGCAATGATCACAATGTCGCCCGCTTCGGCGGATTCGGCCGGCGAACGCTCCAGCCCCTTGAAGGTCAGGATCTGACTGATCTTGCCTTTGCCACGGTTCTCGTCACCGTACATCACCACGACTTCCTGGTTCGGACGAACCCGGCCGCGCTTGATGCGGCCAATACCCATCTGCCCCATGTAGGTCGAGTAGTCCAGCGAGCACACCTGCATCTGCAGCGGGCCGTCGGCATTGACCTCAGGTTGCGGCACGTGCTTGAGGATGGCCTCGAACAATGGGCGCATGTCGGTGCGCTCGTCATCCTCGTTTAGGACGGCAAACCCGTTCAGGCCCGAGGCGTAGACCACCGGGAAGTCCAGCTGCTCGTCTGTGGCGCCGAGCTTGTCGAACAGGTCGAAAGTGTGATTGATCACCCAGTCTGCACGCGCGCCAGGACGGTCGATCTTGTTGATGACCACGATGGGCTTCAGTCCGAGCGCCAGCGCTTTGCGGGTGACAAAGCGCGTCTGCGGCATCGGCCCTTCGACGGCGTCGACCAGCAGCAGTACGCTGTCGACCATGGACAGCACGCGTTCGACTTCGCCGCCGAAGTCCGCGTGTCCCGGAGTGTCGACGATGTTGATATGGGTGTCACCGTACTGGATAGCACAGTTTTTCGACAGAATCGTGATGCCACGTTCCTTCTCGATATCGCCCGAGTCCATGATCCGCTCGCCCATTTGCTGGTTTTCGCGGAAGGTGCCGGATTGGCGCAGGAGCTGGTCGACCAGGGTGGTTTTGCCGTGGTCAACGTGGGCAATGATGGCGATGTTGCGGATGGAACGGGACATGGGAGAGGAAGTCTTTGAAAAGTCGATCATTCTAGCACGTGCCATCGCGGCGCAACATGAATTCTCGGTGACCATGGTGGATTGGCTGCAAAACGGGCCAGACGCGCCTGCATGCTAGAATCCGCGCCGCATTAATCTGGAGAGTATGGATGCTTGCAATCATTGGCGGTACCGGTCTGACTCAGTTGTCGACGCTCGAGATCGTGCGCAGGGAAGTCGCTCGCACGCCGTATGGCGAACCGTCGGGCGCGCTGACGTTCGGCACGCTGAGCAAGAAGCCGGTGGTGTTTCTGGCCCGGCACGGCTATGGGCATACCATTCCACCTCATCAGGTCAATTACCGTGCAAACATCTGGGCGCTGAAGCAGGCCAAAGTCAGCGCCATTGTCTCGGTTGCCTCGGTCGGGGGCATCCGGGCGGATTTTTCACCCGGCGCGCTGGTGATCCCGGACCAGATCATCGACTACACCTGGGGGCGCAAGAGTACCTTCTTCGACGGCGGCGACCAGCCTGTCCGTCATATCGATTTCACCCGCCCCTATGATGAAGCGCTGCGTCAGCGCCTGCTCGGCGCGGCTGCCAACGCAGGTGAGCCGGTCTTCGATGGTGGCGTGTACGCGACCACACAGGGCCCGCGGCTGGAGACGGCCGCCGAGATCAATCGCTTCGAACGCGACGGTGCCGATCTGGTTGGCATGACCGGCATGCCCGAGGCCGCACTCGCCCGTGAGCTCGAGCTTCCCTATGCGGCCATCAATGTGGTGGTGAATTGCGCGGCAGGCAGAGCATCGAGCGAACAGGGCATTCATTTTGGCGACATCGAAGTCGTATTGCAGGAAGCGATGGTGCGAGTGCACAACATTCTGGAGCACATCTGCAAAGCATGATCCGGGTGAAATGTTGCACTGCTACAATCGCGTCAGTGCCTTCTAGCCCGATATTTGCTGTTGAGTCCAGGAACGGTCATTCATGAAGAAAATCGAAAACGCGTTCGAGCATCTGCTTTTTTCCAGCCGCTGGCTGATGGCGCCGGTCTATTTCGGCCTGGTGTTGGCAATGGTGGTCTTGCTGATCAAGTTCGGCAAGGAGGTGCTGCGGATTTTCTCCGAGATCACGACCGCCTCGGGGGGCGAGCTGATCATTGGCGTACTGAGCCTGGTGGATATTGCGCTGATCATGAATTTGCTGATCATCATCATGTTCAGCGGTTACGAGAACTTTGTCTCCAAGATGGAGGACCTGCACGCGCATCAGGACCGTCCCGACTGGATGGGGCACATCGGCTTCTCCGATCTCAAGATCAAGCTGATCGGTTCGATCGTGGCGATTTCGGGGATCGAGCTTCTCAAGGGGTTCATGAACGTCGACAATCTCAGCGACCGGCATCTGGGCTGGATGGTGGGCATTCACATCACCTTCCTGCTGTCGGGTGTGCTGTACGCGCTGATGGATCGGCTGCACGGCAGCAAGGGGCACTGAAAGGGGCTGGAAGCCGGCAGGAAGAGAACGGGCTGCTCCCGCTCCAGGAGCAGCCCGAATACGTTTACACCTGAAGGCGCTCGATGAGCTCCCGTTCCACGCGCAGGACCTGCGCATCCTGGGACAGGCCGCCGCCGGTCAGCAGGAAGGTGTCTTCCACGCGCTCTCCGAGGGTGGCGATTTTTGCCGTCTCCACACATACACCGTACTTGGCGAGAACCTCCGCCACGTCGAAAAGCAGCCCCGGGCGATCCGAAGCGGTAAGCGACAGGATGTAGTGGCGTCCCGCCTCGTCGGCTCGCAGGCTGACCTGAGGGGTGACCGGAAAGTGCTTGACCTGACGTGAGGGACGACCACTGGTCGGGCGCTGTGGCTCGGTTTGGTTGCTCAGGAGATTGCTCAGCTCGTGCTCGATCAGGGCCACGATGTCGCGATAACTCGAGCCACGTCCGCTGTCCTGAAGCACGAAACTGTCGAGCGCGAAACCGTGTCGGGTGGTATGCACCTTGGCGTCGAGAATGCTGAAGCCAAGACGCCCGAAAAATCCCGTCAGACGCACGAACAGGTCCTTCTGGTCGCGGGCGTACACCATGACCTGCACACCGTCCTCATCATCCGACACCCTGGCCTTGACCACGGGGGTATCGCCCTCTGGACGGAAATACAGCACCCGCGTGTGCCAGGCGATCTCCTCGGGCGAGTGACGCATGAAATAGACCGCGTCGAGTTTGGCCCACAATGCGTCTTCGACGCCCTGGCGCAGTCCGTGGTAGCGCAGCAGATGGCGGGCATTTTCCTGCCGGTCATCGAGGCCGAGTGCCTGTTGCGGCGTCGCGCCGCGCAGCAGGCGCTGAGTGGCAAAAAAGAGATCTTCGAGCAGCTTGCCCTTCCAGCCGTTCCAGACCTTGGGGCTGGTGCCACGAATGTCGGCGTGGGTCAGCAGGTAAAGCGCGGTGAGATAGCGCTCACTGCCGACGATGTTGGCAAACTTGCCGATGATTTCGGGATCGGATGTGTCTTCCTTCTGCGCCACATGCGACATCGTCAGGTGATGTTCGACCAGCCAGACCACCAGACTGGTATCGTCTTCGTTCAGTGCATGGTCGCGACAGAATTCGCGTGCGTCCGCCATGCCCAGCTTGGAATGGTCGCCACCGCGCCCCTTGGCGATGTCATGAAACAGCGCGGCGATATAGAGCAGCCAGTGGCGATCGAAACCGAGGATCAGACGCGTCATCAGCGGGTACTCATGCGCGTGCTCGCCCATGGTGAAGCGACGCACATTGCGCATGACCATCAGGATATGCTGGTCAACCGTGTACGCGTGAAACAGGTCGTGCTGCATCTGGCACAGGATCTTGCGCCACGAGGGCAGGTAGCGCGACAGGATGCCGTACTGATTCATGCGCCTGAATGCGTGCAGTACGCCATGCTTGTGGCGCAGAATCTCCATGAACAGCTCGCGATTCACCGGGTCGGCGCGGAAAGCGGCATTGACGCGTTTCCGGTTGAGCCACAGGGCGCGTAGCGTGCGAGCGGTCATCCCCTTCAGCTCGGAGCGCTGCTGCAGCAGCAGAAAGCACTCGAGCAGGGCAGATGGCGTGCGCTCGAAAGTATTGTCGTGGCGAATGTCCAGTAGTTCGCGGACGGCCTGGAAGCGGGCGTTGATGACGATTGCCGGTGAGTTTCGCCCGGGGAAGATCTCCGTGCCGTAATTCTGCAGCAGGATGCCGTTGATCTGGGTCACCGTCTTCGCCGTCAGGTAATAGCGTTGCATCATGACCTCGGAGGCGCGCTTCGCCGCTGTGGCCTCGATGCCCATGATGGCAGCCAGTCTTTCCTGGTGGTCAAAGAGCAGACGGTCTTCGGCACGACCGGTGAGATAGTGCAGGCGAATTCGCACGTGTTGCAGAAAGCGTTCGACATTGCGCAGATCGCTCGCCTCTCCGCCAGTAATCAGTCGGCGCCGCGCCAGCTCACGCCAGTTGCGTCCCAGACCTGCCGCACGTGCAATCCAGCCCAGCATCTGCAGGTCGCGCAGGCCGCCCGGGCTCTCCTTGCAGTTGGGCTCGAGCTCGTAGGGTGTATCGTGATACTTGGCGTAGCGTTGTTCCTGCTCGAGTTGCTTGGCCTTGAAAAATGCACGTACGTCGAGCTGTTCGCGATAGCGCGTGGCGAACTCGGCGAACAATTGCGTGTTGCCGGTCAGCAGTCGTGCTTCCAGCAAAGTCGTCTGCACCGTGATGTCGCCCAGCGCGGTGTCGAGGCATTCCTCGACGGTGCGCACGCTGTGACCGATATCGAGGCCGACATCCCATAGTGCGCCGACCAGCGCCGATAACTGGCGTTGCAGTTCAGCGTCGGGCGGGGCCGGCAGCAGGATGAGCAGGTCGACGTCTGAGCAGGGAAAGAGCTCGCCCCGGCCATAACCGCCAACCGCCACGAGCGCCGCGTCGCCCGGAATGCCGGCGGCTTTCCAGAGGCGCGAGGTGACGCCGTCGACCAGTTTCGATCTTCCGTGAAGCAGCGGAGAGGTGAGCGGGCGCGCCTCGTAGGTGGCTCTGAGGTGCGCATGTCCGGTGGCAAGCTGCTGCCGTTCGTCCGCGATGGCTTGTACGAGCGGATCGCTTGCGGTCAGGTTCTGCATTCGTGGTGGCCACTCAAGCGAACTGGTCTGCAACGATCGCCGGCGGCGGCGGGCATTTGGCTGAGCGGGTCAGGACTTCGACCCCGGTCTCGGTAACCACCACGGTGTGCTCCCACTGCGCGGACAGGCTGCGGTCCTTGGTGACGATGGTCCAGCCGTCGGGCAATTCGGAAATCGCGGCCTTGCCGGCATTGATCATCGGCTCGATGGTGAAGATCATGCCCGGCTGCAATTCGACGCCGGTGCCCGGTTTGCCGTAATGCAGCACCTGCGGCTCCTCGTGGAACTTGAGGCCGATACCGTGACCACAGAACTCCCTCACCACCGAGAAGCCGTTGCCCTCGGCATGACGCTGGATGACGTGGCCGATGTCGCCGAGCCGACCGCCGGGTCTGACTGCGGCAATGCCCAGCCACATGCATTCGTAGGTCACCTGGCACAGGCGCTTGGCAAGGATCGATACATCGTTGCCGACCATGAACATGCGACTGGTGTCACCATGGAAGCCTTTCGGCGTGATCACGGTGATGTCCAGGTTGACGATGTCACCCTTCTTCAGCGCCTTGTCGCCGGGTACGCCATGGCATACCTGATGATTGATCGACGTGCAGATTGACTTGGGGTAGGGCGAGTAGCCTGGTGGCGCATAGTTCAGCGGAGCGGGAACCGTATGCTGCACATTCACCATGTAATCGTGGCACAGTCGGTCGAGTTCGCCGGTCGTGACGCCGGGTTTGACGAAGGGGTCGATGTAGTCGAGAACCTCCGCCGCCAGACGGCAGGCGACACGCATCTCTTCTATTTGTTCTGGAGTCTTGATGGTGATGCTCATGATGGGGTGGGGCTGTAAAAGGTCTCTAGGCTAGCGCAAGCGCCCCTCGCGGGCAAACCCGCAAGCGAACTGCATCTTGAGTACGGCAATCTGTCAGTGCTATCATCACGGGCTTGTCTGCTCTTGCAGGCAAAATCCACACGCCGGTTCGACAAGGGTCCGCATACGGTTCAAGGCCGGTTGCGGTGCAGGCAGGAGAGGTTGCGATGCAGGTCCCGCAGCACCTCAGGCCCGACTCGGCGGAGGCTAACCCTAAATCTGGAGTTTCACATGTCAGTCACAATGCGTCAGATGCTCGAAGCGGGCGTTCACTTTGGTCACCAGACCCGTTTCTGGAATCCGCGCATGGCCCCGTATATTTTCGGCCATCGCAACAAGATCCACATCGTCAACCTCGAGAAGACGATGGTCAAGTACAACGAAGCGATGGAGTTCACGCGCAAGCTGGCATCCAATCGCGGCACGATCCTTTTTGTCAGCACCAAGCGCCAGGCACGCGAGATTCTCGCTGAAGAAGCCCGTCGCGCTGGCATGCCGTATGTCGACGAGCGCTGGCTCGGCGGCATGCTGACCAACTTCAAGACCGTCAAGCAGTCGATCAAGCGCCTGAAGGAAATGGAAGCGATGGTCGAGGACGGCTCCATGGAGCGTCTGTCCAAGCGCGAAGCCCTGATGGCCAAGCGCGAAATGGAAAAGCTGCAGAAGAGCATCGGCGGCATCAAGGATATGGGTGGTCTGCCCGACGCGCTGTTCGTCATCGACGTCGGCTATCACAAGATTGCCATCACCGAAGCGCAGAAGCTTGGCATTCCGGTTGTGGCCGTCGTTGATACCAATCATTCGCCCGAAGGCGTGGATTACATCATCCCCGGTAACGACGACTCCTCGCGTGCCATCCGTCTGTACGCCCGTGGTGTGGCGGACGCCGTGTTGCAGGGTCGCAGCCAGGTGCTGCAGGAAATCGTGGCCGCCGGTGGCGAAGAGTTCGTCGAGGTCGAGGAAGAGAATTCCCAGGAACAGGCCTGATCCGTTCCGGGTTTGATGCTTTAGTTTTCCGCGGCGGGCCGGTGCCCGCCGCGTGCTGTAAACGAATAATCAGGAGTTAGCATGGCAGAAATCACTGCAGGCATGGTCAAGGAACTGCGCGAGAAGACCGACGCGCCGATGATGGAATGCAAGAAGGCGCTGACCGAGGCTGCGGGCGACTTGGCCAAGGCAGAAGAGATTCTGCGCGTCAAGCTCGGCAACAAGGCCTCCAAGGCCGCCACCCGCGTGGCCGCCGAAGGCATTGTCGGGATCAGCATCTCGACCGATGGCAAGCTCGGCTCCATGCTCGAAGTCAACTGCGAAACCGACTTCGTTGCCAAGAACGACGACTTCCTGGCGCTGGTGCAGAACTGCGCCGAACTCGTGGCCACACAGAACCCGGCCGACGTTGCCGCGCTGTCGGCTCTGCCGATGGGTGAGGGTACGGTCGAATCCACTCGTGCAGCGCTGGTTGGCAAGATCGGCGAGAACATGAGCCTGCGTCGCTTCGTTCGCGTCGAGGCCAAGGGGCAACTGTACTCCTACATCCACGGCGGCTCGAAGATCGGCGTCCTGCTGGATCTGGTTGGCGGCGACGAGCAGATGGGCAAGGACATCGCGATGCACATCGCTGCCTCCAAGCCCAAGGCACTCGACGCTTCGGGCGTATCTCCGGAGCTGATCGAGGCCGAGCGCCGTATCGCGATCGAGAAGGCGCGTGCCGACAACAAGCCCGAAGCGATGCTCGAGAAAATCGCCGACGGTACCGTGCAGAAATTCCTGAAGGAAGTCACGCTGCTGGCTCAGGTCTTCGTCAAGGCCGAGGATGGCAAGCAGACGATCGAGCAGCTGCTCAAGGCGCGTGGTGCGTCGATCGCCGGCTTCACCCTCTATATCGTGGGCGAAGGCATCGAGAAGAAAGTGACCGACTTCGCCGCTGAAGTGGCCGAGCAAGCTGCCGCTGCGGCAGCTGCGCAGAAGTAAGGATCTGCCCGATGACCGCCGCCGCTTACTCCCGCATCCTGCTCAAACTGTCGGGCGAAGCCCTGATGGGTGACGATGCCTATGGCATCAACGAGGACGTCGTTAGCCGCATCGTATCCGAGATCGCGGAAGTTTCCCGACTGGGTGTGCAGGTGGGGGTGGTGATCGGCGGTGGCAACATTTTTCGCGGCATGAAAGGCGCTGCGTCGGGCATGGACCGAGCGACTGCCGACTACATGGGCATGCTCGCCACGGTGATGAACGCGATGGCGCTGGCCGATGCCATGCGTCGCGTGGATCTCGAGGCCCGCGTGCAGTCGGCGCTGCGTATCGACCAGGTGGTCGAGCCCTACATCCGCGGACGCGCGATACGCCATCTCGAAGAAGGCCGTATCGTCATCTTCGCGGCGGGCACCGGCAACCCCTTCTTCACTACCGACACGGCCGCCGCCCTCCGCGGTGCTGAAATCGGTGCTCAGATCGTGCTCAAGGCGACCAAGGTGGACGGCGTCTACACGGCTGATCCCAAGAAGGACCCAGCCGCCCAACGCTATCATCGGATCAGTTTTGACGAGGCGATCGGTCGCAATCTCGCGGTGCTCGACTCCACCGCCTTTGCGCTGTGTCGTGACCAGAAGCTGCCGATCAACGTCTTTTCGATCTTCAAGCCGGGCGCGCTCAGGCGTGTGGTGATGGGCGAGGACGAAGGCACCCTGGTCCATTCGTGATTCTCTAGAGGACAACCATGATTCCTGAACTCAAGAAGACGACCGAGCAGAAAATGAACAAGTCGGTCGAGGCATTGAAACTCGACCTTGCCAAAGTGCGGACCGGTCGTGCCCACACGGGTCTTCTGGATCACGTGATGGTTGAATATTACGGCAGCATGGTGCCCATCAACCAGGTTGCCAACGTGACGCTGATCGATGCACGCACCATTGGTGTCCAGGCATGGGAGAAGCCGATGCTGGCCAAGGTCGAGAAGGCAATCCGGGACTCCGATCTCGGTTTGAATCCGGCCAATATGGGCGAGATGATCCGCGTGCCGATGCCGGCCCTGACCGAAGAGCGGCGGCGGGATCTCACCAAGGTGGTTCGCAACGAAGGCGAAAGTGCGAAAATTGCCGTACGCAATCTGCGCCGTGATGCCAACCAGCAACTCAAGGATGCGGTCAAGGACAAGGTAATTTCGGAGGACGACGAACGTCGTGCCGAAGACGACATCCAGAAGCTGACCGATCGTCATGTTGCCGAAATCGACAAGCTGCTCGCACAGAAAGAGCAGGAGCTGATGCAGATCTGAGCTGTCGCAACCGAATGGCCACCGAACGGGGTCATGCGTGGAGGCCATTGATGGCGGATTCAGGTTTTATCAGTTCGACCCGTGCCGTACCTGCCAAGGGCGACGTTCCGCGGCATATCGCCATCATCATGGATGGGAACGGCCGATGGGCGAAGAAGCGCTTCATGCCGCGGGTCGCCGGTCACAAAAGGGGTGTGGACTCGGTCCGTGAAACGATCAAATCGTGCATTGACAGGGGTGTCGAATACCTGACGCTGTTTGCATTCAGCTCGGAGAACTGGCGTCGCCCCGCGGACGAGGTCTCCTTTCTCATGCAGCTCTTCATCCGCTCGCTGGAGCGCGAAGTGAAGCGTCTGCACGAAAACGGCATCCGTTTTCGCGTCATTGGTGACGTATCCCGATTCGAATCCAAACTCGTCGCGGTCATTCGTGACGCGGAAGCGCTGACAGCCGGCAATACACGTTTCAATCTGACGATTGCGGCGAATTATGGCGGCCGTTGGGATATTCTGCAGGCCGCCTCGCGTGCGTTGGCGAAGCAATCCGACAGTGGGGAGGCGCTCTCGGAGGCCGCACTCGAAGCCGAGCTGTCGATGAGTTTTGCTCCTGAGCCCGATCTTTTCATCCGGACCGGCGGGGAGCAGCGGATCAGTAATTTCCTGCTCTGGCAGCTTGCCTACACCGAACTTCATTTCACCGACACACTGTGGCCCGACTTCGATGCCTCGGCGCTGGATGCGGCGATCGCATCCTATCGCGGCCGTGAACGTCGCTTCGGACGCACGAGCGATCAGCTCAAGGACGCCGAAGCACAGGGGCCACATGCTTAGAGCGCGGATTATCACCGCGCTGGTGCTCCTGTTCGGCCTGCTGGCCGCCCTCTTCTTGTTGCCCGATGTTTTGTGGCTGTGCGTGAGCACAGCTGTCTGTGCCGCAGCGGCCTGGGAGTGGGGCGGTCTGGGGCGGTTTTCGTCCGCGCAGCGCCTTGTGTTCGCCGCGTGCTCGGCGCTCGTTTGCGCCTTGGCGGGTGTTGCAGCCGGACTCGCGGGGGGGGAAGGCGTCGCCCTTGCTCAACCCCTCGTCCTCGTGCCCCTCTACGCGGCGAGTGCAGTCTTCTGGCTCACATGCATTCCCCTGTGGTTGCGCAACAAGTGGTGTCTCTCGAGCACCGCAGTGGCGATGGGGACCGGTCTCGTGGTGCTGGTGCCGCCGGCGCTCGCGCTGGCGCACTTGCGGCTGATCAGTCCATGGTTTCTGCTCGGGATCATGGCGATGGTCTGGGTGGCTGATATCGCCGCCTATTTCAGCGGTCGGGCGTTCGGGCGGCGTAAGCTCGCCCCCGCAATCAGCCCCGGCAAGACGTGGGAGGGCGCATTCGGCGCCACCGTTGGCGTGATCGTGTTCGGCTATGCCGTGCTTGCGTTGAGTGGCGGGTCGGGTCTTGCCTGGCCCTATTACCTGTTTGCGCTGCCCTTGCTGCTCGGGTTTACAGCAGTGAGTATCATCGGCGATCTGTTCGAGTCCCTGCTCAAGCGCCAGGCAGGCCTCAAGGACAGCGGCACCATCCTCCCGGGACATGGCGGCATCCTCGATCGCATCGACAGCTTGACCTCAACCCTGCCCATGGCGGGCTTGCTGGCCCTTTGGCTTGCGAGCTGAACTTCCCGAATACATGTCACCTCTGCAGCAAGTCACCATTCTTGGCGCCACGGGATCGATCGGGGCGAGCACGCTGGACGTCATCGCGCGCCATCCCGATCGCTACCAGGTATTTGCACTGACGGCCTTTACACAGGTCGACAAGATGGTCGAGCAGTGCCGCCGTTTCGCACCCCGCTACGCCGTCATGGTCGACGAGACCGCTGCGCTGGCCGTGCGCAACCGCCTTCGTGCTGCCGGCTGCACGACCGAGGTCTGCAGCGGTACCGAGGCGCTCGCCGAAGTCGCCGAGGCACCTGAGGTCGATACGGTGATGGCTGCCATCGTCGGCGCCGCAGGGCTCGAGCCCACGCTTGCTGCGGCCCGAGCGGGCAAGAAGGTCCTGTTAGCGAACAAGGAGGCCTTGGTGCTGTCCGGACGCTTGTTCATGGATGCCGTTGCAGCGTCAGGCGCATGTCTGCTACCAATCGACAGCGAGCATAACGCGGTGTTTCAGTCGCTTCCGTCCGACTATCAACGTCAGCCGACGGTCAGTGGGGTGCGCCGAATTCTGCTTACCGCGTCGGGCGGCCCCTTCCGCGATACGCCGGTCGAGGCGCTCGAGCAGGTCACGCCCGAGCAGGCCTGTGCTCACCCCAACTGGGTCATGGGACGGAAGATCTCGGTTGATTCGGCAACGATGATGAACAAGGGCCTCGAGGTCATCGAGGCGCACTGGCTGTTCAATGCGCCTGCGGAGCAGATCGAGGTCGTCATCCATCCGCAGAGCGTGATCCATTCCATGGTCGACTACATCGATGGGTCGGTCATCGCCCAGCTGGGCAATCCCGACATGCGCACCCCGATTGCGCATGCGCTGGCGTGGCCGCAGCGCATAGAGTCTGGCGTCGCGGCGCTCGACCTCGTGGGGATTTCGAAACTCACCTTCGAGCGACCGGACTTCGACCGCTTTCCGTGCCTGTCACTAGCCTATCAGGCTCTGCGCGCCGGCGGTGCCGCGCCTGCGGTGCTGAGCGCAGCCAACGAGGAGGCAGTGGCTGCGTTTCTTGATCTGAAACTGGGTTATCGGCGCATTGGCGACGTTATTGCGGCCACACTTGAACGCGTCGGGCAGATGCCGGTCGATTCGCTTGAGGCAGTGCTCGCTGCCGACGGCGCCGCGCGCGCGGTTGCGCGGGAGATGATCAACAGGCACGCTTGCACCCGATGACTTTTCTAGAATATCTGCTTCCATTCGCACTGGCCCTGGGCCTGCTGATCCTGGTGCACGAACTCGGCCACTATCTTGTCGCGCGCTGGTGCGGTGTCAAGGTGTTGCGCTTCTCGATCGGCTTCGGTAAGCCCCTCCTGGTAAGGCGCGCAGGAGCGGACTCGACCGAATGGGCGCTCGCAGCGTTTCCGCTCGGCGGTTACGTCAAGATGCTCGACGAACGCGAAGGCACGGTGGCGCCGGAGGAACTGCACCGTGCATTCAACCGCAAGAGCGTATGGCGTCGGTTCGCCATCGTCGCGGCGGGTCCGCTGGCGAATTTTCTGCTGGCAGTCGTGCTGTACTGGGGCGTTTTTGTCGTCGGCACGGAGGAGCTTCGACCCCGCATCAGCGTGGTGACAGGCACGGCCGAGGCCACTCCGGCGCAGATGGCGGGATTTGCCGAAGGCGATCTGGTCATCACCGTCAATGATCAGGACATCAAGAGCTGGCAGGACTTACGCTGGGCCCTGCTGCAACAGGCGCTCGACAGTGGCAGGGTCGTGACGCGGGTACGGACCATCGACGATGTCGATACCATGCGCACGCTGGATGTAAGCAAACTCAGGATTGACGAAGGGGGCACCGACCTCATTGCGCGCATGGGTCTTAAGCCGTGGCGGCCGGTGATTCCAGCGGTCGTGGGCAAGCTCGTCGATGGCGGCGCTGCCGCTCGGGCTGGCCTCATGCCCGGCGATGAAATCATTGCAATTGACGGCAACCCCGTCGCGTCCTGGTCGGAAATGGTAGCGACAGTGAGGCAATCGGCAGGCCGCGAACAGCGCTTCTCGGTCAGGCGCGGCAGCCAGATCATGAGTGTCCCATTGGCACCGGAAGTGGTGACCGAGCACGGCGAAACCATCGGTCGTATCGGCGTTGCAGTGGCCGAGCCCTTCAGTGACGGGATGTCGATGTTCACCGAGGTGCGTTACGGCGTGGTCGACGCGATCCACAGATCGGTCCGCCAGACCTGGGAAACCAGCGTGCTCAGCCTGCAGATGATCGGGCGCATGCTAACCGGTGACGTATCGTGGAAAAACCTGTCGGGGCCGGTCACGATTGCCGACTATGCCGGCCAGTCGGCCAAGATGGGGCTGAGCCACTACGTCAAGTTCCTCGCGCTGATCAGCATCAGCCTTGGCGTGCTCAACCTGCTGCCCATACCGGTGCTGGATGGGGGGCATTTACTGTATTATGTTGTCGAAATCATCAAGGGTGGACCCATTCCAGAGCGTGTCATGGAGATTGGCCAACAGATCGGCCTGGCGCTTCTCATGATGCTCATGGCGTTTGCTTTCTACAACGACATCAATCGTCTCATCTCCGGCTGAATAACCGAATGAATCGCAAGCGTCTTTCAGGGCTGATCATGGCCCTTTTTGCTTCCTTTCCCGCGTTTGCCTTCGAACCTTTCGTGGTCAAGGATATCCGGGTGGAGGGCATCCAGCGCACCGAGGCTGGCACCGTCTTCAACTATCTTCCCGTACGTGTCGGTGACAGATTCGACGAGGATCAGGCTTCGCAGGCCATCAAGGCGCTGTTTGCGACCGGCTTCTTCAGCGATGTTCGTATCGAGACCGACAATGACGTGCTGCTCGTGCTGGTGGACGAGCGTCCGGCGATTGCCCAGATCGATCTGGTCGGGGTGAAGGAGTTCGACAAGGATCAGCTGAAGAAGGGCCTGCGCGAGGTCGGCCTGGCCGAATCGCGCATCTTTGACCGCGCGCTGCTGGATCGTGCGGAACAGGAACTCAAGCGACAGTACTTGAGCCGCGGCAAGTATGCTGCCGAAGTCACGACCACCGTGACGCCGCTCGAACGCAACCGGGTGTCGATCAACTTTGCGGTCGAGGAGGGCGATGTCGCCAAGATCGCGCAGATCAATGTCGTCGGCGCCAAGGCCTTCAAGACAGATGACTTGATCGACCTGTTCCAGATGACCACGCCCGGATGGCTGACGTGGTACACCAAGAATGACCAGTACTCGCGGCAGAAGCTTGCGGCCGACCTTGAGAACCTGCGGTCCTTCTATCTGAATCAGGGCTATCTGGATTTCAACATCGACTCGACCCAGGTGTCGATCACCCCGGACAAGAAGGAAATCTACATCACGGTGAATATCACCGAAGGTGAGCAGTACAAGGTGTCCGGGCTGCGCTTCACCGGCGACCTCATTCTGCCGGAGTCGGAGTATCTTGCGCTCAGCACGGTACATCCGGGCGAGATCTTTTCGCGCGAAAAGCTGACCGAGACGACCAAGGCGGTTACCGATCGACTCGGAAACGAGGGCTATGCCTTTGCCAACGTCAATGCGGCGCCCGAGGTGGACAAGGCCAAGCGCGAAGTTTCGTTCACCGTATTCGTCGATCCAGGCCGCCGCGTGTACGTTCGCCGCATCAACGTGGGCGGCAACACCAAGACCCGCGACGAGGTCGTCCGCCGCGAGATGCGCCAGATGGAAGGTGCCTGGTATGACGCAGCCGCCATCAACCGCTCGCGCGAACGGGTCGACAAGCTCGGCTTTTTTGACGAGGTGACGGTTGAAACCCCTGCGGTGCCGGGCTCGACCGACCAGGTAGACGTCAATTTCGGTCTGAAAGAAAGGTCGACCGGCAACCTGATGCTGGGTGCGGGCTTTTCCAGTTCCGACAGCATCGTGCTGTCGGCATCGATTTCGCAGCAGAACCTGTTTGGCAGCGGTAATGCGATGACCTTGGGGATCAATACCAGCAAGTCGAGCCGTACCCTGGCGCTGTCGTTTACCAACCCGTACTACACTGTCGATGGCGTCAGCCTGGGCTGGGATCTCTATCACCGCACCTACGATCCGACCGAGTCCTATTCCGTGTCGCCATACAAGACGGTATCGACCGGTGCCGGACTGCGACTGGGCTACCCTATCGCGGAAGACGACAGTATCAGTTTCGGGCTGGCTGTCGATCGCACGAAAATCACAACCTTCGAACGAAGTACCGAACAGTACAAGGAGTTCTGTATCGACTTCGGCTGCAGCGACCCGAGCGGGGTGGGGCAGGTCGAAGTGTCCAGCCTGCTGCTGAGTGCGGGTTGGGCACGCGACGGTCGTGACAGCTTCATCTATCCTCGCAAGGGCGTCTACCAGCGGGTATACGGCGAGGCTTCCCTGCCGCCGGGCGATCTGCGCTATGCCAAGCTGAATTATCAGTACCAGCACTGGTTCCCGATCGGCAAGGACTATGCGCTGATGCTCAATGGCGATATCGGCTGGGCAACGGGATTCGGGGGCAAGCCCGTGCCGTTCTACAAGAACTTCTATGTGGGCGGCATCGGTTCTGTGCGCGGTTTCGATCAGAGCGCACTGGGACCCAAGGATTCCGACGGCGACGCCATCGGCGGTACGCGCAAGGCCGTGGCCAACGCGGAATTCTTCTTCCCGATGCCCGGCTCGGGCAAGGATCGCTCCTTCCGTATTTCGACCTTCCTCGATGCTGGCTATGTATGGGGCAAGGATGCGGTCACTGGCAAGGATGATCCGATTCGCTTCGGCGATTTGCGCTACAGCACCGGGCTTGCCTTCGCCTGGACGTCGCCGATCGGCCCGCTCAAGTTCAGCGTCGGCTTCCCGCTCAAGAAGGAGGCGGGAGATGACACCCAACGCTTCCAGTTCCAGCTTGGCAGCGTGTTCTGACCGGACACCCGGATTTTTTGTGGAGACACATGTGAAAGTCAGTACTCTTTCGGTGATCGCGGTCGCAGCGATGAGTTTCACTCAGTTGGCAGCCGCTGAAACCAAGATCGGTTTCGTCAATTCAGATCGCGTGATGCGTGAAGCGGGTCCGGCCGTGCGGGCTCAGCAGCGCCTCGAGAAGGAATTCGAGAAGCGCGATCAGGAAATGCAGCGCATGGCCAAGGACCTGCAGGCTCTGCAGGAGGACCTGGAGCGCAATGGTATGACCATGGCCGAAACCGATCGGCGCAACAAGGAGCGTGCGTTCAACGACCTGAACCGCGATTTCCAGCGCAAGCAACGTGAGTTCCGCGAGGACCTCAATCAGCGTCGCAACGAAGAGCTTGCGTCCGTGCTCGACAAGGCCAATCGTACAGTGAAGCAGATCGCCGAAGCCGAGAAGTTCGACATCATCCTGCAGGAAGCCGTCTACGCCAGCCCGCGCATCGATATCACGGACAAGGTGGTCAAGGCCCTGTCCGAGGCCAAGTAAGGGCAAGGTCCGCGATGATGCGCCTGGACGCGCTGGTCTCGAGCTTGGGCGGAGAACTCGTCGGTGACGGCAGCATCAACGTGGGGCGGGTTGCGACGCTCGATCAGGCAGGAGAGGGCGATCTCTCCTTCGTCGCCAATCCGAAGTATCTTGCACAGCTGAAATCCAGTCGTGCCGCTGCGGTGATCGTGGGGAGGAAGGCACGTGACGCAGTCACCGACCGGCCGCGAATCGTAGCTGACGATCCCTATCTCTACTTCGCCCGGGTCGCGCGGCTGTTCAATCCGCCCCCCGCAGTCGCGGGTGGGGTACATCTGCTCGCAGCCGTGTCGTGCACCGTTCCGGCTTCGGTCGCGATCGGGGCTGGCGCGGTGGTGGAAGAAGGGGTCGTACTTGGTGAGGGCGTCTCCATCGGCGCCGGCGCCTATATCGGGCGAGAGGTGTGCATCGGCGCAAACACCCGGATTGCACCGAGAACCACGATATATGACGGATGTCTGATCGGTACCGACTGCATCATCCATGCCGGCGCGGTGATCGGCTCCGACGGCTTCGGATTTGCGCGCGAGCGCGAGGGCAGCTGGGTGAAGATTCCCCAGGTTGGTCGGGTGGTGATCGGGAACGATGTCGAGATCGGTGCCAATACCACCATCGATCGGGGCGCACTTGACGACACCGTGATCGGAAACGGGGTCAAGATCGACAACCAGATCCAGATCGGCCATAACGTGCGCATCGGCGATTACACGGCGATTGCCGGCTGTGTCGGGATCGCGGGCAGCACGCGCATCGGTGCGCGGTGCATGATCGGCGGGCAGGCAGGCATCATCGGCCACCTCACCATCGCTGACGACGTCGTTATTTCCGCCGGCACGCTCGTCACCAAGTCCATTCGTCAGCCCGGCGTATATACCGCCAACCTGCCCGTGCAGGGGCATGGTGACTGGGTCAAAAACTTTGCGCATCTGCGCCATCTCGACGCGCTCGTGGATAGAATACGCGCCCTCGAACAACGCCTGGACAATCAGGCCAAAAGCTGAACGCCATGGACATCAACGAAATTCTTCAGTACCTGCCGCATCGCTATCCCTTCCTGCTGGTTGACCGGGTGCTCGAACTCGAGGAAAACAAACGCATTCTGGCGCTGAAGAACGTGACCATGAACGAACCGTTCTTTCCCGGTCATTTCCCGCATCACCCGGTGATGCCGGGGGTGCTCATCGTCGAGGCGATGGCGCAGGCGGCCGCACTGCTGTCGTTCAAGAGCATGGGCGTGAAACCGGACGAGAATTCCGTCGTGTACTTCGCCGGTATCGACAATGTCCGCTTCAAGCGTCCCGTGGTCCCGGGTGATCAGCTGATATTCGATGTCGAGATTACGCAGAGCAAACGCAACATATACAAATACAAGGGCGTGGCTAGGGTTGGCGACCAGGTGGCTACCGAAGCCGAACTGATGTGCGCGCTCAAGACGCTGTCATGATTCACCCGACTGCCATCATTCACCCAGGCGCGCAGCTTGGGAGCAATGTGACGATTGGTGCATATTCGCTCGTTGGCGAGCATGTCGTCATCGGAGATGGAAGCCGTATCGGACCGCACGTGGTGATCGAGGGCCGCACCACGATCGGTCGCGACAACGAGATCTTCCAGTTCTGTTCGATCGGTGCGCAGCCGCAGGACAAGAAATACGACGAGGAGCCGACCCGGCTCGAGATTGGTGATCGCAACACCATCCGCGAATTCTGCTCGTTCAACGTCGGCACCAGCCAGGATGCCCATGTGACCCGCATCGGCAATGACAACTGGATCATGGCGTATGTGCACGTGGCGCACGACTGCCAGGTCGGCAACAATACGATTTTCGCCAACAATGCGACCCTGGCGGGTCATGTGCACGTTGGCGACTGGGCCATTCTTGGCGGTTTTACCGGCGTGCATCAGTTCGTGAGGGTCGGCGCACACAGCTTCTGTGGCGTCGGCACCGTGCTGCTGCAGGACTTGCCGCCGTGCGTCACCGTATCGGGCAACCCCGCCGCGCCGCACGGCATCAATAGCGAGGGCCTGCGCCGCCGCGGTTTTTCGGCCGAAGGCATCGCGGCAATCAAACGTGCATACCGGCTGCTGTATCGATCCGGCCTGCGGCTCGAAGAGGCCAGGGAGCAGATTGCCGCGCTCGCTGCCGAGCATGCCGAGGTCCAGCCTTTCGCCGATTTCATCAGCGAGTCCGGTCGCGGTCTGGTGCGCTGAAACCATGCCACCGAGAATTGCCATGGTGGCCGGAGAAGCCTCCGGCGATCTGCTTGCCAGTCATCTCATCCGAGCCATTCGCCGCCATCTTCCACAGGCCGAGTTCTACGGTATTGGCGGCCCCAAGATGCAGGCCGAAGGTTTCAAGGCCCTGTGGTCGTCCGAGCGACTGGCCGTGCATGGCTATGTCGACGCGCTCAAGCGCTACCGTGAATTGTCGGCCATCCGTAAGAAGTTGCTGGCGGAGATCCGGCGCGAGCGGCCTGCAGCCTTCATCGGCGTTGATGCCCCCGACTTCAATTTGTGGCTCGAAGGCCGGGTCAAGCACGCTGGCATTGCTGCGATCCATTTCGTGAGCCCGTCGATCTGGGCCTGGCGCGGCGGGCGGATCAAGATGATTGCACGCTCGGTCAGTCGCATGCTGTGCCTGTTTCCATTCGAGACGCCGATCTACGACAAGGCGGGCGTTCCCGCCACCTTCGTGGGTCATCCACTGGCCGACGTGTTTCCCCTCCATCCCGACCGTGCGGCCGCACGCGAGCGACTGAACGTGCCGGACACTGGCCCCGTCATCGCGCTGTTGCCGGGCAGCAGGCAGTCGGAGGTGCGCAATCTTGCCGATACCTTCATCGGCGCAGCCAGTCTGCTGGCGCAGCGTCATCCCGACGCGGTGTTCCTGGTGCCACTGGCGACGCGTGAGACGCGGGATCTGTTCGAAGAGGCCTTGCGCAGGAACGACGCGACGGAACATCCGATCCGGATGCTGTTCGGGCACGCGGTCGATGCGATGACTGCAGCCGACGTGGTGCTGGTGGCGAGCGGGACCGCGTCGCTTGAGGCCGCCTTGCTCAAACGCCCGATGGTCATCAGCTACCGCATGGGGAAATGGCAGTATCGATTGATGAAACGCATGGCCTACCTGCCATGGGTTGGTTTGCCCAATATCCTGTGCGGAGAATCGCTGGTCGACGAACTGCTTCAGGATGAGGCGACCCCGATCAAGCTGGCCGATGCACTCGAGCGCTGGCTGCTCGACCCCGCTGCGTGCGCGGCCCTGGCCGAGCGCTTCACTGCGCTCCACCTGACATTGCGGCAGAACACCGCGGACAAGGCGGCAGACGCGATCCTGCCCTACTTGCAAGCCAGGGCGGGCTGAGTCGTGTCCGAAACGGCTCGCATGCATCTGGTCTGCGGCGTCGATGAAGCCGGGCGCGGTCCCTTGTGCGGCGCCGTCGTCGCTGCAGCGGTGATCCTCGATCCGGCACGGCCGATCGACGGACTCGCGGACTCCAAGAAGCTCACCGAACGCGCTCGCGACCGTCTTGCCCCCTTGATCCGTGAACGTGCGCTGGCATGGGCGGTGGCCGAGGCGTCGGTGGAGGAGATTGATCGCCTCAACATCCTGCATGCGAGCATGTTGGCCATGAAGAGAGCCGTGGAGGCATTGCCGTTGATGGCACACGAAGCGCTCATCGATGGCAATCGCTGCCCTCAGCTTGCGATTCCAGCGCGCGCCATCGTCCAGGGCGACAGCCTCGAACCCGCCATTTCAGCCGCGTCGATCCTGGCCAAGACCGTCCGCGATGCGCAGATGTGCGCGCTCGACCGGGAATTTCCCCAGTATGGTCTTGCCGCGCACAAGGGCTATCCGACGGCGGCACATCTGGCGGCGATCCGCCGCTTTGGCGTGCAGACGTTCTACCGCCGCAGCTTCGGCCCGGTACGGAAAATTCTCGACAACCCGCCCTTGTGGGTGGACGGAGACGACACGTGACTGCTCACCATCTGATGCTCTTCCTCCACCTCTGCGGGGTCATCGTCTGGGTCGGGGGGATGGTTTTCGCGTGGGGCTGCCTTCGACCGGCGGCCCTGCAGCTGGCGCCAGACAAGCGGCTTTCACTGTGGGCCGGGGTGTTGCAGACCTTCTTTCGCATGGTCTGGGTATCGATTGCGCTGATCATGCTGTCCGGGATCGCGATGCTGGTCGAGGTCGGCTTCGCCCGCGCTCCGATCGCGTGGCACATGATGCTGCTGACCGGAATGGTCATGATCGGCGTCTTCATCTCGATCTGGTTCGGTCCCTGGCGCGCGCTGCAGGAGGCGGTCGGCGCTGAAAACTGGGCCCGCGCCGCGGTAGCAATGAATACGATCCGGCAGCGGGTGGGGTTCAATCTTGGCCTTGGGCTGCTGACGACCGCGCTGGCCACCCTCGGCCTGGGTCTCTGACGTGGCACTCGGCCTGGAGCTGCTCAGTTCGCGCGATAACCCGCGGGTCAAGCACCTCCGCGCGCTCGGCAGCAGCGCACGGGACCGGCGCAAGTTCGGCGAAACCATCCTCGATGGCGCCCATCTGATTGAGGCCGCGTGCCAGGCCGGCATGCCGCTGAAGGCGGTTTTCGTCTCTCCGTCGGGCATGGAGAATCAGGAAATCGCCGATCTGGTGGCGGCGCTGCCTGCGACGGTACCGGTGACTGCACTCGTTGACGTGCTATTCGCCCATGTCAGTCCGGTCGATACGCCATCAGGCATCCTGGCGCTGATCGATCTGCCGGGCGGCACGACACGCCTCCCCGATGCCAGTGTCTCGCTGATCGTCCTCGACGCCGTGCAGGACCCGGGAAATCTGGGCACCATCCTGCGGACGGCCGCCGCAGCAGGTATCGGCACTGCCTGGCTGACGCCCGGCTGTGCCCAGGCCTGGTCGCCGCGGGTGCTGCGTGCTGGCATGGGAGCGCATTTCCGCATCGACATCGCAGAGCAGGTCGATGCGCTGCAGGCACTTGCCGGCTTTTCCGGAAAGGTACTGGCCACCGGGCTGAGCGAAACCGCGTGCTCCCTGTATGCGCTGGATCTGAACGGTCCGATCGCATGGCTGTTCGGCGCCGAGGGTCTGGGCGTCTCGCCAGCCCTGTTCGAGCGCGCTGACCAGATCGTGACGATTCCGATGGCGGCGGGAATTGAATCCCTTAATGTCGGCGCCGCTGCCGCAGTGTGTCTGTTCGAACAGTATCGCCAACGCAAGAGCCCTTAGCCACGCGTAGATTGCCCCCGGTGTGGCGCCAGCTGTTCGACCTCAGTCGTGAGTTAGATCACGGACGCTGACAATGACGGCGTTGTAATGTGCGCTGGGAAAAAAGAGAAGTGCATCACAGCACTCCGGCACCATATCCACCCAGCATCGAGGAGACAGAACCGATGTCCATCTTCGCCAAGACCCCGAAGGGGCACGAAGAGATTGAAACCCGCAGCGGCGGACTGCATCCGCGCATGCGCCGTCTGCTGATCCTGATCGACGGCGTGCGCGCGACCGAAGCGCTTGCGTCAATGCTCAACGACGGCCGTTTCGAAGAGACCCTCGCCGGCCTCGAGGCCGAGGGATACATCGAGCGAGCAGTCGGCTCGCCGCCAGTGACCAGCGCCGAAAGCGTCTCGATGCCGGCAGTCACGCCCGCTCCCGGCGGCGAAGGGCAACTCGAACTCGCACGCAACTTCATGATGAATACGCTCAAGGCGTTCAACGGCCCCTACAACAAGCTCAGCCTGATGCAGCGCATCCATGGCTGCAGCAATCGCGAAGAACTGCAGGCCCTGTTTGCCGACTGGCTGAGTTCGATCAACGAGACTCATGCCGGCCGCAAGCGCGCCGAGGAACTCACCGAGCGCCTGCAGGCCGTGATGTAGCGCTCAGCGCGGCAGGCTCACGAGGTGCGCCACGGCAGACGCATCAGCGTTTTCGACGTACGGCAGCACGGCGAGCGGGGCCCCGAGGCGTGAGCTGAGGGCATCGAGATTCTGTTGCAGGCGCAACATGGCCGGATCGATGCAATTGGCGATCCATCCGGCGAACGCCAGCCCGCGATGACGGATGGCGTCCGCGGTGAGAAGGGCATGGTTGATGCAACCCAGCCGCATGCCGACGACGAGGATGACCGGCAGCGCCAGCTCGCAGGCCAGATCGGCACTGTCGTAGTCGGGACCGAGTGGCACCCGGAATCCGCCCACGCCCTCGACGAATAAGCAGTCCGCGCTGCGGGACAATTGCTCGAAACGGTCCACGATGCGCCGGGGATCGATACTGATGCCTTCCTCGCTTGCAGCGATATGTGGCGCAATCGGGGTGAGCAGGCAGTAGGGGTTGATCAGGTCGAGGCCCGGATCGAAACTGCCCGCGCGGCGCAGGATGGCCGCGTCCTCGTTGATGCGGACGCCCTCAACCACCTCGGCGCCTGCGGCCACCGGCTTCATGCCCAGTGCGCGCAAGCCCTGACTGCGCGCGGCGTGAATCAATGCTGCAGTGGCGAAGGTCTTGCCGACCCCGGTGTCGGTTCCGGCAATGAAGTAGGCATGGCAATGCGTCATGCGGGTTTTCTCACGGCAATCAGGATCAGATCATAGGTTGCGGGCAATTGCCCGTCAGCCCGGCGCAGGGGCTCGTAGGCGGCCTGCAGCGTCAGCCAGGCCTGTCGGCCGAGCGGCTTGCGCCGACGCCCGGCACCGACGGTGTGTGCGCCGATGGCCTTGATGTCGCGCAACAGGCCGCGCAAGTCGGGGCCCAGGGCTGCGATCTCATGTGCTTCGGCAGCCACGACCGCCAGCCCTGCAGCAGATGCCTGCTGTTGCCATGTGCTCGCGGAGCTGAAGCGGATGACGTGCTCCGCATCGTCGATGCTGGCAAACGCGGCGCGAAGTTCATGCAGCGTGCGGGGGCCAAGCGTGGCAATCCAGGCCATGCCCCCGGGCGTCAGTACGCGTGCGAGCTCCGCCAGCACTGAAGGCGGGGTGCACCATTGCACTGCCAGGCTGGACCAGATCGCGTCGACGCTCCTGTCGGCCAGTGGCAGATGCTCGATGTCGCCGCATAGCGGAACCGCAATCACGTTCGCGCTGCAGGCGATGCGAAGCATGGCCGGCGAGAAGTCGAGCGCCACCTGCTGGGCTGCCGGAAAGCGCTCGATCAAACGCGGCAGGGCGTGCCCGGTGCCGCAGCCGGCATCGATCACCCGGCACACTTCGCGCGTGATCGGATGGGCGCTCATGAAAGCGTCCAGATGCGTGCAGGCTTCGCGCTGGACCGCTGCGGCGGCGTCATAGCTCGTTGCTGCGCGGTCGAACGCCGAGCGAACGGCGCGCTTGTGGCGGCGCGCCTCACGCATTGGCGAGCCGTCTGACGAGGGTAGCGCAGGCGCCGGGGCTGGACAGAAACGGCGCATGACCGCACGCCTCGATCACGTCCAGGCGCGCATTCGACAGGGCGCCGGTCATCGCGCGCGCGGCATCGACCGGCATCAGCGTGTCGCCGTCGCCATGAATCAGCTGCACCGGCTGGGTGATCGCGCCCAGCGCGGCGCGCAGATCGACATCGGCGAGAACCGTCAGACCGTCGGCCAGGGCGGGATTCCATACGGCGCCGTCCTCGCGACTGTCTTCGAGCACGGACAGCACCCGCCGACGTGCGCTGTCGCCCACCGCCTGCAGCGCGAGAAAACGCCGCAAGGTGGGTTCGGGCGCAGTGGCGTAACCGGACACGAAGGCTGAGACCGTTTCCGCCGGTAGCGCGCACGGCCAGTCCGCGGCTGCCACGAACCTGGGGGTGGCACCGATGAGCACCAGACTCGCGACCCGCTGCGGATGGCGGGCGGCCAGCTCCAGCGCCAGCATCGCGCCGAGAGACCATCCGACGACGATGGCACGTGGCGGCATGCGTGCGAGCAGTGCGTCGGACCACGCGCGGACGGTCGGGCTTGCAGCGGTTGATGCGCCGTCGTGACCGGGCAGTGCGAGGGTGATGATCTCGCGATCCGTGCCCAATTCGCGGACCAGCGGCGCCCACACCGTGGGGCGCATCGCCCAACCGTGCAACAGTACCAGTGGCGCGGGGCTCATGTTCCACGCTCCAGACGGTTCAGCGTCGCGGCCAGGAGATCGACATCGTCTTCGGTATGGGCAGCGGTCAGCGAAACGCGCAACCTGGCGCTGCCGCTCGGTACCGTGGGCGGGCGGATTGCGGGCACCCACAGACCTTCGTTCCAGAGTGCGGCCGCGAGCTTGAGGACGGCCTCGTTGTCGCCGACGAGCACCGGCTGTATCGGCGTGCGCGAGGGCATCAGGCGCCAGCGTTCGAGTTCGAGCTGGCTTGAGAATCTCGCAATGAGGCCGTCGAGGTGGCGGCGGCGGGCATCACCGTGCTCGATCAGGTCGATGCTCGCGAGCAGGGCCTGCGCCAGCGCGGGCGGGGTGCCGGTGGTAAATACGTAGGTTCGCATCTTCTGCATCAGCCATTCGATGACGTCAGCCTCGCCACCGACAAATGCACCCGACACGCCGGCCGCCTTGCCCAGGGTGCCGACCCTGAGCAGGCGCCACGAATCGAGCCCGGCCTCGGCGACAGCGCCCCGACCCTGAGGACCGAGGACGCCGAAGCCGTGTGCATCGTCCACCATCAGCCAGGCATCGTGATCTTCGGCCAGGGCGAGCAAGTCGGCCAGGGGGGCGACGTCGCCGTCCATGCTGAACACGCTGTCGGTCGCGATGAGCTTGCGCTTCGCACCGGAGCCGGACAGCATGCGCGCCAACGCGTCCACGTCGAGATGCGGATAGCGGTTCATCTCTGCGCGCGACAACAGCATGCCGTCGACCAGGGAGGCATGATTGAGACGGTCGGCGAACACCGCATCGCCGCGGCCGACCAATGCAGGAATGATGCCGCTGTTGGCCATGTAGCCGGCGGACAGATAGAGCGCGCGCTCGCATCCAACAAACTGAGCAAGTCGCCCCTCGAGTGCCTCCTGCACCGCATAGTGCCCACTGACCAGATGAGAGGCGCCCGAACCGCTACCCCAGCGACGCGCGCCATCGGCCAGCGCGTCGGCCAGCACCGGTGACGCGGCCAGCCCGAGATAATCGTTGCTGCAGAAAGCCAGCATGTCGCGGCCATCGATCCGGGCATGGGGCGCGCAGGGCAGGGCATTATTGCGCCGATGGCGGAGCAGGTGGCCGTGTTCGAGCGCCGCCAGGTCCCGGCGCAGGATGTCGAGCTGATTCATGGCGTCACGCGAGCGCGCGGTCCAGTGCCGCCGCCGCGCCGCGCACCAGATGGTTCAACTCCTCGGGAGTGACCACATACGGCGGCATGAAGTACACCGTAGAGCCGATCGGTCGCAGCAACACGCCATGATCGAGGGCGGCAGAAAAGAAGCGGTTGGCTAAACCAGGGCTCGCATCGCGGACATCGAAGGCGAGAATCATGCCGCGCTGGCGCAGATGTTCGACGCGCGGATGCGCGCCGAATTGCGCCTGCGTGAGTTGACCAAGCAAGGCTGCGCGCGCGCGGTTGCCATCGATGAC
The DNA here is from genome assembly GCF_018122735.1 of Azoarcus sp. L1K30. Classification (GTDB taxonomy): domain Bacteria; phylum Pseudomonadota; class Gammaproteobacteria; order Burkholderiales; family Rhodocyclaceae; genus Parazoarcus. Next base: position 864,125 of record NZ_JAGRRD010000001.1, read on the forward strand.
CTTGTCTTCGACGAAGATGTCGAGGGCGGCCAGCGCCGCAGCGCACGCGAGCGGGTTGCCGGTGTATGAATGCGAGTGGAGAAAGGCGCGTGCGCTGCTGTCGGCATAGAAGCAGTCGTAGATCTCCTGGCTGCTGAGTACCAGCGACAGCGGCAGGTAGCCCCCGGAGATGCCCTTCGACAGGCAGATGAAGTCTGGCCATCCTCCGCCGGACTGGGTTGCTGGTCCCGCGACCTGCTCCCAGGCGAAAAAACTGCCCGTGCGGCCGCAGCCGACTGCAATCTCGTCGGCGATCAGGTGGACCTCGTAGCGATCGCACAGCGCGCGTGCAAGACGCAGGTATTCCGGGTCGTACATGATCATGCCGGCCGCACCCTGCACCAAGGGCTCGACGATGAATGCGGCGATCTCAGCGTGGTGCTTAGCGAGACAAGCCTCCAGGGCATTCGCCGCGCGGCGGGCGACATCGACCGCCGTCTCGCCCTCGGCTGCCTGGCGTGCGTCGGGACAGGGTACCGTCATCGCCGTGCGGATCAGCGGGGCGTAGGCATCGCGGAAGATGGGAACGTCGGTGACCGCAAGCGCGCCCACGGTCTCACCGTGATAGCTGCCCGCCAGACACAGGAAACGGTTCTTTTGGGGGCGTCCGCGATTGCGCCAGCTGTGCATGCTCATCTTGAGCGCGATCTCGGTGGCCGACGCGCCATCGGACGCATAGAAGGCATGACCGAGACGATGGCCGGTCAGGGCGGCAAGACGTTCGGAGAGTTCGACGACCGGTTCATGGGTGAAACCGGCCAGCATGACGTGCTCGAGCGTCTCCATCTGCCTGCGGAGCGCGAGGTTGATGCGCGGGTTGCAGTGACCGAAGAGATTGACCCACCACGAGCTGATGCCGTCGAGCAGACGACGCCCGTCGGCATCGATCAGCCATGGGCCTTCGCCGCGCTCGATCGCCACCAGGGGCAGCGTCTCATGCTGTTTCATCTGCGTGCAGGGATGCCATACGGCTGCCTGGGATCGTGCGAGCAGGGGGAGGGCGTCGGACATCGGAACTTTGCCAGTGGCGAAACCGGTCAATACTGCGGAATCCCGCGAGGCGTGTCAAACCGGACGAATTTGCTAAGATCGGCTTCCTGATCAATCCGAGCTGCAACATGATCCTCGTCATCTCTCCCGCGAAAGCCCTCGACTTCGACACCCCGCCGGTTGTGACGACCCACAGCCAACCCGATTTTCTCGACCAGTCGAGCGTCCTGATCGACATCCTCCGCCAGCGTACGCCGGCCGAGATCGCCGATCTGATGAAGCTCTCGGACCCGCTTGCCACCCTGAACGTGGCACGCTACGCGAGCTGGTCGCGCCCGTTCTCGCCGGACAATGCCAAGCAGGCGGTGCTCGCCTTTAACGGCGACGTGTATGAAGGAATGAACGCGACGAGCCTGTCGCCTGCCGATCTGGACTGGGCGCAGGCGCATCTGCGCATCCTTTCCGGCCTGTACGGAGTGCTGCGTCCGATGGACCTGATGCAGCCCTACCGGCTGGAAATGGGCACCAGGCTCGCCAATTCGCGGGGCAAAGACCTCTACGCCTTCTGGGGAAACCGGATTACCGACGCGCTCAACAGCCTGCTCGAGCATGAAGTGGCTGCAGGGCGCGAGGCGGTGCTGGTGAATCTGGCCTCCGAGGAGTATTTCAAGTCGGTGCGACGCAAGCAGGTGAAGGGCAGGGTGGTGACCCCCGTGTTCGAGGACTGGAAGGGCGGCCGCTACAAGATCATCAGTTTCTACGCCAAGCGCGCGCGCGGCCTGATGAGTCGCTTCGCCATCGTCAACCGGATCGACGCGGTGGACGATCTGCGCAAGTTCGACGGCGAAGGCTACGCTTATGCCGCAGAGGCCTCTGACGCCGATACCTGGGTCTTTCGTCGGCGCATCGACTGAGCACCTGTCCTCAATGGCGCCACCGCAACGAAGCGGTCCGGTGCGTTATCCATGGTGATTGCATGAAAATCAGCTCCAGCTTCGATTCGGGTTCGATCGAGGTCCTCAGCCTCGATGATCCGCAGAACATCCGTCTGCGCCTGCGTGCTGACAATGCCGCCGATTTCAAACAGTGGTTTCACTTCAGGCTGTATGAGGCGGCAGGCAGGCCGGTACGGATGGTGTTCGAGAACGCAGCGGATGCGGCCTTCGCCGACGGCTGGCACGACTACCGCTGCATGGCATCCTACGACCGGAAGAACTGGTTCCGCGTGTCGGGCACGCGCTATGAGAACGGCGAGCTGATCGTCGAGCACACGCCGGAACGCGATATCGTCTACTACGCCTACTTCGAACCCTATTCGCACGAACGTCATCTCGAGCTGATCAGCTGGGCCGAGTTGTCGCCCTATGCTGCGGTCAGGAATCTCGGTGCCACGGTCGAGGGGCGCGACCTGGACGTGGTGGTCGTGGGCAGATCTGCGCCTTCGCGCAAGCCGGTGTGGATCATCGCGCGCCAGCATCCGGGAGAAACCATGGCGGAGTGGTTCGTCGAAGGTTTGCTCAAGCGCTTGCTCGACAGCGCCGATCCGGTCGCGCGCAAGATCCGCGAGCATGCCGTTCTGTATGTCGTGCCCAACATGAACCCCGATGGTGCGGTGCGCGGCAACCTGCGCACGAACGCCGCCGGACGCAATCTGAACCGCGAGTGGCTTGCGCCCGATCCGCGCATGAGCCCCGAAGTTCACCTGGTGCGTGAGGCGATGGAAGCGAGTGGCTGTGCGCTCTTTCTCGACATCCACGGTGACGAATCGCTGCCCTATGTGTTCTTCTCCACCGCCGAGGAGGTGCCCGGCTTCACCCCGGACATGGCTGTGCAGCAGGCCCGCTTCGTTTCAAGCCTGCAGGCGGTCAGTCCCGACTTCCAGACCGAGCATGGCTACGTGAATGGTCGATTCGGCGACGAAATGCTGACCTTGGCGAGCAAGTGGGTGGCCCACCATTTTCGCTGCGTATCGCTGACGCTGGAAATGCCGTTCAAGGACAACGCCAACTTGCCGGATGGTCAGACGGGCTGGAATGGTGCCCGCAGTGAGTGTCTGGGCGCCGCGATGCTGCATCCGATTCTCGATCACGTGGCAGGAGCCGACTGACCCATGTCGCCTGGCAGGCGCCAGCGCGAGCCGGCGCCCGCATTCAGGCAGGAAACAGCGCCAGGATGCCATCCAGGCCGACATGATCGAGACAGCAGTCGGCTTCGTTGCGGAGTACCGGTTTCGCGCGATAGGCCACGCCGAAGCCGGCTGCACGAAACATCGGCATGTCATTGGCGCCATCACCGGCGCAGATCACCTGCTCGGCGCTCAGACCGAGCGCATCGCGCGTCCGGTTCAGATGTTCGGCCTTGGCGTCGCCATCGACGATCGCGCCGATGACGCGGCCGGTGAGGTGGCCGTCGACGATCTCGAGTTCATTCGCCCACGCTTCGTCGAAGCCGAGGCGCTGTTTGAGGCGGTCGGTGAAGTAGGTGAAGCCGCCCGACACCAGAACGGTGTGCACGCCGGCCGCCTTGAGCGTTCGCATCAGGCGTTCTGCGCCGGGGTTGAGTTTGAGGCGATGCTCGTAGACCTCTGCCAGCGCCTGCTCGGGCAGCCCTCGCAGCAGCGCCACGCGGCGGGTCAGCGATTCGCGGAAATCCATCTCGCCGCGCATTGCCGCCTCGGTGATCTCAGCCACCGGCGCCTTGAGTCCCTGCATGTCGGCAATCTCGTCGATGCACTCGATATTGATCAGCGTCGAGTCCATGTCCGTAACGAAGAGGCCGAAATCACTCAGGCGGCGGTTCGCATCGACCCAGGCAAAATCAAGTCCCGCCTGGGCGCAATGCGTCGGTACGGCCGGGTCGTACTGCGCATCGCGCAGTCTGAAGGACTGCGGGGTGATCTGTTCGATCGCGCTCGCCCCCGTGAGTCTGGCGAGTGCCTTCAGGGCGACGGTGTCAACATCGGGGCCCTGTACGACCAGACTCATTCACTGCGCTCCCGACGGGCAAGGGCTTCACGCAGGTCGACGGCGGCAGCCCTGATCATCTCTTCGGTGGTCTCCCAGCCGACACAGGCGTCGGTGACCGAGCAACCGTACTTGAGCTGCGACAGGTCGGCCGGAATCGGCTGATTGCCGGCCACGATGTTGCTCTCGATCATCAGGCCGACAACCGACTGGTTGCCTTCGCGCACCTGATGTACCACGTCCTTCATCACCAGCGGTTGCAGTTCGGGCTTCTTCCACGAGTTCGCATGGGAGCAATCCACCACGATATTGACTGCGAGTTTCGCCTTCGCCAGTGCCTGCTCTGCCAGCGAGATCGATACCGTGTCGTAGTTCGGCCTGCCGCCGCCACCGCGCAGCACGGCGTGGCCGTACTTGTTGCCACGGGTGCGCAGGATGGCCGATACGCCCTTGGCGTTGACGCCGAGAAAACTGTGCGGACTCGCCGCCGAGATGATCGCATTGACGGCCACGTCCATGTCACCGTCAGTCGCATTCTTGAATCCGACCGGCGTGGACAGGCCTGAGGCCATCTCGCGGTGGGTTTGCGACTCGGAGGTACGGGCGCCGATCGCCGTCCACGAGATCAGGTCCCCGTAGAACTGGGGCGCAATCGGGTCCAGCGCCTCGGTCGCGATCGGCAGCCCGACCTCGGCGACGTCAAGCAGGAACCTGCGTGCCTTCTCCATGCCTTCGTCGATGCGGAAGGAGTCGTTCATGTACGGGTCGTTGATGAATCCTTTCCAGCCCGTCGACGTGCGCGGCTTTTCGAAATAGACCCGCATCACCAGCACCATGGTGTCTGCGACCTCGTCGGCCAGCTTGCGCAGGCGGCGGGCGTAGTCGAGGCCGGCAACCGGGTCGTGGATGGAGCACGGGCCGACGACGACGAACAGCCTGGGGTCCTTGCGATCGAGGATGTCCATCAGGCTACGGCGGCCGGCCAGCACCGAGGCGGCGGCCTTGTCGGTCAGGGGTACGCGCGCCTTGATCTCCTCCGGCGAGGGCATGCTATCAACGGCGACGATATTGAGGTTTTCGGTCTGGGCGACTGGCATTGAGCGCTCCACAAGGCTCCGGGAAAGGGCGGAATTGTAACCCGAAGGCGGACACGCACCCGGCATGCACGGCCCTTTTTTCGAGCACTCGTCACCTGCTGGCGGCGACGCTCGGTGTCCGCAGTGGGGCAGCGCGGGTTCAGTAGTTGAAGCGGTCCTGAAGTTCGTCGAGATTGAGCGTGTGCAGAATCTCGCCAAGACGCTCGCGGGCATTGCCGCGCACTTCGCCGGTGCGACGGGCGACGATGAGCTCGTTCTTCATCGAGTGCTCCCACCCGACGAGCTCGGTGACGGTCAGCGCGTAGCCATGGGCCTCGAGCAGCAGGCAGCGCAACACATTGGTGAGATGGCTGCCGAACTCCCGCGTATGAATGGGATGGCGCCAGATCTCCGCCAGCGGTGTCTGCGCCAGCGATGCGGCCTTGTGCTTGCGCAGCACCGCGGCGACTTCTGCCTGGCAGCATGGCACCAGCACGATGGACTGGGCCTGTCTGGCAAGGGCAAAGCGGATCGCGTCATCCGTCGCGGTATTGCAAGCATGTAAGGCTGTCACGACATTGACGCGCGCCGGGATGCGATCCGAGCTCATCGAGGCCTCGACCGAGAGATCGTAGAAGCGCATGCGGTGAAAGCCCAGCTTGTCGGCCAGTACGCGCGACCCCTTCACGAGTTCGGCACGCGTCTCGATGCCGATGACGCGCCCCGCCGGACGCGACTTCAGGAACAGATCATAGAGGATGAAGCCAAGGTAGGACTTTCCGGCGCCATGATCCACCAGCACCGGGTCGGCGCTGCTGGTGAACGCTTCGTCGAGCAACGGTTCGATGAAGTTGTAAAGGTGGTAGACCTGCTTGAGCTTGCGCCGGCTGTCCTGGTTGAGTTTGCCGTCACGCGTCAGGATATGCAGTGCCTTGAGCAGTTCAACCGATTGTTCGGGGTGGATTTCGGGTGCGGACATAGGAGGCATTCGAGGTCTGGGCCCCTCATTCTAACCGTCCCGCAGCGCAAGACCGTGACCGTGTGCGTGGCCGCGCACCGGGGTCAGGGTCAGCGCCGCCGGTGCACTACAACCAGCGTGCGCGCTTGAATTGCCAGTACAGGATGGCCGAGGCGATGAAGATCACCGCGAGTGCTGCCGGGTAGCCGTAGGTCCATTGCAGTTCGGGCATATGGGTGAAATTCATGCCCCAGATGCCGGCAAGCGCAGTCGCCACCGCAAAGATACCGGCCCAGGCCGCCAGGCGCTTGCTGACCTCGGTCTGGTCGATGGTCACCATCGACAGGTTCACCTGGATGGCGGTGCCGATGGTGTCACGAATGCTGTCCAGGCTCGCGTTGATCCGGGTGAGGTGGTCGAACACATCGCGGAAGTAGTGCCGGCTGTTGGCGCAGACCTCGGGCACGCGCCCGCTGTGAAGCTTGCCGGCCGCTTCCATGAGGGGCGTGACGGCGTGCTTGAGCACCGTAATCTTGCGCTTGAGGCGGTATAGCCGGCGGATGTTGGAACGCGCCGCTCCCTTGGTGAAAATGCGCTCTTCCATCGCTTCGAGTTCCGTTTCGAGCTTCTCGATCAGCGGGAAATAGCGATCCACGACCGCGTCCATCAAGGCATAGAAGACATAGCCGGACCCCTTGGCGAGCATCTTCGGCTCGCGCTCACAGCGCGCGCGCACACCGAGAAAATTCTGATCGTTATGGTTGCGCACCGAGAGGATGTAATTGCGTCCGACGAAGGTGTGCACTTCCCCGACCAAGAGCTTGCCTTCACGCTCTTCGACGAGGTGCATGACGGCGAATACTTCCTCGCCATATTCCTCGACCTTCGGTCGCTGGTGACCGTGATTGGCATCTTCGACCGCGAGTTCGTGAAGGCCGAACGCGGCCTTCATTTGCGCCATCTCTTCGGGCGAGGCGTCCTTCAGTGCAACCCAGACGAAACAGTCCGGGCGCTGCAGATAATCGGCGATCTCGGCGATGGGCAGGTCGGCCAGCTTGCGACCGTTCTGGTATGCGATGCAATTGATGAGCATGGCGTCTCCGGAATCTCGTTTGGGGCGCGCATTCGCGTGCGTGACTCAGGCCTTCACCGCATCGAGCAGATCACGAACGGCTTTGACCCGCAATTTCAACTCGGGCAGGCTGGCGCGGCGGACCAGCTTGTTCGGCCCGGCCATCTTCGTGCTGCGGTCCTTCTGGATGAGGAAGATCACCTTCGTCGGATCGATCGGCGCATCCTTGCCGAACTGGATGCTGATCTGGGCCTCCGACGCATCGAGTTTCTGCACATCCCAGGGCTTGAGCAGCATGCGCAGGCGATGTGTTTCAAGCAGGGCCTGGGTTTGCGGCGGCAGTTCGCCGAAGCGATCGATGAGTTCCTCCTGCAAGTCACGCAGTTCTTCCTCCGCCTCACAGTTAGCCAGGCGCTTGTAGAGCGTGAGGCGCTCCTGCACGTCCGGACAGTATTGGGTCGGCAGCAGGGCAGGGGTGTGGAGATTGATTTCCGACACGACCTCGAGCGGCTGGCTCAGATCGGGTTCCTTGCCCGCCTGCAGGTCCTTGACCGCGCGCTTGAGCATCTCGGTGTACAGGCTGAAGCCGATCTGCTGGATCTCGCCCGACTGGCTCTCGCCGAGCACCTCACCGGCACCGCGGATTTCCAGGTCGTGCATGGCCAGATAGAAGCCCGAGCCCAGCTCGTCCATCATGGCGATCGCCTCGAGGCGCTTTTGTGCCTGCGCCGATGGCTTCGCATTGGCGTCGGTCAGCAAGTAGGCGTAGGCCTGGTGGTGACTGCGTCCGACCCGCCCGCGCAACTGGTGCAGCTGCGCCAGGCCGAAGCGATCGGCCCGATTCATGATGATGGTGTTGGCCGTGGGAATGTTGATGCCGGTCTCGATGATGGTCGTGCACAACAGCAGGTTGGCGCGCTGCTGGGTGAAGTCGCGCATCACCCGCTCCAGTTCGCGTTCCGGCAACTGTCCGTGCCCGACCACGATGCGCGCCTCTGGCAGCAGTTCGGCCAGATCGTTGCGCATGTTCTCGATGGTGTCGACCTCGTTGTGCAGGAAATACACCTGGCCGCCACGCTTGAACTCGCGCAGCACGGCTTCGCGCACGATGCCTTTGCTCCAGCGATGGACGAAAGTCTTGATCGCAAGGCGCTTCTGCGGCGCGGTGGCGATCACCGAGAACTCGCGCATGCCCTCCATCGCCAGACCCAGCGTGCGCGGAATGGGGGTGGCGGTGAGTGTGAGGATGTCCACTTCGCTCCGCAATTGCTTGAGGGCTTCCTTCTGGCGCACGCCGAAGCGATGTTCCTCGTCGATGATGACGAGACCAAGGCGCTTGAAGATGACGTCCTTCTGCAGCAGGCGATGGGTGCCGATGATGATGTCGACCTTGCCTTCGCCGAGCTGGGTCAGGGCTTCGGTCTGTTCCTTGGCCGACTTGAAGCGCGACAGCTCCGCGATCTTGATCGGCCAGTCGGCGAAGCGGTCCGCGAAGGTCTGATAATGCTGCTCGGCGAGCAGGGTAGTCGGGCACAGGACGACCACCTGCTTGCCGTCGGCGACCGCGATGAAGGCGGCACGCAGTGCCACCTCGGTCTTGCCGAAGCCGACGTCGCCGCACACCAGGCGATCCATCGGGCGGCCCGACTTCATGTCGGCGATGACGGCATCGATGGCCGCCTGCTGGTCCGGCGTGGTCTCGAAGCCGAAAGCCTCGGTGAAGGCGTCGAGGTCGTGCTGCCTGAAATCGAAGCGGTGACCCGGGCGCGCCGCGCGTTGTGCATAGAGCGATAGCAGCTCGGCGGCCGTGTCGCGCACCTGCATCGCCGCCTTCTTCTTGGCCTTGTCCCACTGTCCTGAACCCAGCCGGTGAAGTTCGAGGTTCTCCGGGTCGGCGCCGGCATAGCGGGTGATCACGTGCAGTTGCGACACCGGCACATAGAGCTTGTCGCCGCCGTTGTACTCGAGGTGCAGGAACTCGGTATCGCCTTCGCCGAGGTTCATGTGCAACAGGCCCAGATAACGGCCGATACCATGCGATACGTGCACCACCGGGTCGCCGACCTTGAGCTCGGAGAGGTCGCGCAGCCAGCCCTCCATCGTCGCCGCCTTGCGGTTGTCGCGTCTGGCGCGGGTGCGCGCAGTGGCGGCGTAGAGCTCGGTCTCGGTAATGATGGCAATTCTTGCGCCCGGCAGGATGAAGCCTGCCCCCAGCGGTGCGGTGCCGAGCGCCAGTCTGGCGTCGGATTCGGCGAAGGCCGCGAAATCGGCGCTGGCATCCGGCTTCAGCCCGTATTCGGCGAGATAGTCGGCCATGGTCTCGCGCCGCCCCGGTGAGTCCGCTACGAGCAGTACGCGGCCGTCGAAGGTCGAGCAGAACGTCTTGAGCCGATGCAGCGGGTCGGTGGCCTTGCGTTCGACCGCAACCTCGGGAAGCGGCAATGCGACCGGGCTTTCGCCGCTCTCGCCACTGTCGCCCGATGCACCGATCACCAGCCGCGGACGGTTCTTCAACGCCGCGAAGAAGCCTTCGTCGGTCAGGAACAGATGTCCCGGCGGCATTACCGGCCGCGTACGATCTCCCTTGAGCAGATCGTAGCGCGAGCGCGTGTCGCGCCAGAACTCCTCGATCGCGGTCGGCACGTCACGGTGCAGGAGCACAGGCGTATCGACCGGCAGATAGTCGAACAGGGTCGCGACGTCGTCGAAAAACAGCGGCAGGTAGTACTCGATGCCGGCGGGCGCGATGCCGTTGGAGACATCCTTGTAGATCGCTGCACGGGTGGGATCGCCCTCGAATATCTCACGAAAGCTGCCGCGAAAATGATTGCGTCCCTTCTCGTCGAGGGGAAATTCCCGCGCTGGCAACAGCCGGATTTCCTTGACCGGGTACACCGTGCGCTGCGTATCCGGGTCGAAGGTCTTGATGGTTTCGACCTCGTCATCGAAAAGATCGATGCGGTAGGGCAAGGGAGAGCCCATCGGGTAGAGGTCGACCAGTCCGCCACGAACCGAGAATTCGCCTGGACTGACCACCTGGGTGACATGGGTATAGCCGGCGACCGCCATCTGCATGCGCAGTTGCGCGACATCGAGTCGCTCGCCCTGGCGCAGAAAAAAGGTGTATGCCGCCAGAAAGGCAGGGGGCGCCATGCGGTAGAGCGCGGTCGTGGCCGGTACCAGAACGACGTCGGCTTCGCTGCGGGTAATGGCATACAGCGTGGACAGCCGCTCCGAAATCAGATCCTGGTGGGGAGAGAAGCTGTCGTAGGGCAGCGTCTCCCAGTCCGGCAGCAGGTGCAGCCTCAGACCAGGAGCAAGCCAGGCGATTTCGTCTTGCAGGCGCTGGGCGTCCAGCGGGTTGGCGGTCACCACCGCAAGCATGCGTCCGCGCCCTGCCAGTTGCGCAATGGCGAGCGCATCGGCCGATCCGCTCAGCGGCGGCAGATCGAGGCGGAAGCCGGGCTTGGGCAAGGGCTTCAGTGAGACGGCAGGCAGCAGGGCATCGATGAAACGGGGCATGAGGCGTAACCGGGGCCAGAAAGGCAGCAGGAAAGGCGGTGATTATAGGCGAAGCGACACGCCACTGACGGGCACGCGCCGCGCACCCGCAGGTTCAGGCGAAGACGTCGATTGCCGGCGGCTGTTGCGGGGCGGCGCTGACAGCCTCGACCAGACGCGACAAAGCGGCTTCAAGCCGGGCGGCTATTGGGTCGTCCTCGCCGCGTTGAGCGTTGAGCTCCTGGCGGGCTTCGCTTGCCATGCGTTGGGCCATGGTGGCCACCTGACGGTCCTGTGGCGACGGGTCGGTGGGGGCCAGCGCGGCCGCACGAATGCGTTCGGCACGCGCGATCGTCTCTTCCGCCGTTCTGCCCTCCGAGGTGTCGATGCGGACTTCGCCGCCGACCGCATAGCGCTTGTCGTCCGGCCCGGTCTCGAAGGTGTAACTGGCGCGTGCAGTGATCAGGTCGCCGCCGGCAGAAATGTGCGCCTGTTCGTGGGCACGCACCTGCTCATCGCGCTGCTTGAGTTGGTCAAGTTCGCGCTGTTCTGCCGCACTCAGTTCGGCGTCGTTCCCAATGCGCTTGTTCGATTCACTCGCCTTGCCCTGCGAGCTTGCAGGAAGCTGGGGCCAGTAAGCATGGGTCGCGCCTCCAATGCCTGCGCTGATCATGTGTGTGAAGAATTGACGGACGCTCTGCTGACGAAGATTGATATTCCCATGGACTCAGCTTAGACGTCGAAGCGCAGCTGCGAAAGTTCGCATCTGATGTGGGTTCGAGCGTTCCCGACGCTTTGCATAGTGCCTCAGACCGGGTTTGGCGGTACTTCGTCCTGCGAATGAGGGAGAGTCGGATCAACCATCTTCGGCGAAGGCAGGGGCAGGTGCCGGAGCATCCATTCCGTGGCGAAGGCTGCACTGCGCTGCAGCATGTCCAGACTGGCGACACCGTTATCCATCTGCCCCGCATCCTGCCAGGCCCGCGTCGATTTAAGCAGCTCGAAGGCGCTGCGCAGGATGGCCCGCTCGGGGTCGTCGTGGCCGACCACGAACAGCGTCGGTACGCCCACGTTGCGAAGCGGGCCCGCGCCGGCCAGATCGGGGCGCCCGCCAAGGCACACGAGGGTATTGAAGCGCTCGGGGTTCTTCGCTGCGGCACGCACGATCGCGGCACTGGCGGTGCCAAAGGCGAGCAGACCGATGGACAGGTCGCACAGGGGCGGCTGGTTCTCGATCCAGAGTGCAGCCGCAAGCAGGCGGTCGGTGAGGCGGGTCACGTTGTAACGCGCGTCGGGATCGTGCAACTCTTCCTGATGATTGAGCAGATCGAGCGCCAGTGTGGCGAATCCGGCCCGTTGCAGGGCGCCCGCAACCAATGCCTGTCTCTGGTGCAGGATGGGGTTCGATCCGGGTTGCAGGATCAGCACCAGACCGCGCACATCCGGCGCATGTGCGAGTGTGGCGTCGAGCCAGATGCCCTCGGCAGGAATGCGGATCGGGGTAGTTCGCAGCTTCACGGGGTGTTGGCCTGGAGGTTTGGCAATCGTCGGAATTCAGCATCTCACAGGCGCATGCGCGATCGCAACTCCCCGATGAGCCTGATGTCAGCTGCTGCGGTGAATGGGTACCGCAAGCCGACGGTGTCCGAAGGGCGTCGCGAATGCGCCAAATCGGCCCGCCAGCCGTGCGCCGCAATCGGGGCAGTGCCCGTCGGCATCGAGCCGGTAAGCCAGGATGTCGTACCAGTCACGCACGATCAGGGACGCGCCGCAATTCGCACAGAACGTGGTGCCGCCCGCGACATCGTGCACATTGCCGGTGTAGACATGCCGGAGGCCCTTGTCGAGCGCCAGCTGACGCGCGCGTGCGAGGGTTGCCGGCGGCGTCGGGGGCAGCGTGTCAAGCTTGAAATCGGGATGAAAGGCGCTGAAGTGCAGCGGAATCTCCGCGCCCAGATGGTCGCGCACCCAGCAGGCAAGGGCGCCGATCTCCGCGTCGCTGTCGTTGCGCCCGGGAATGAGCAGGGTGGTGAGCTCGATCCACACATCGGTCTCGTGCCTGAGCCAGACCAGGGTATCGAGCACCGGCTGCAGGTGGGCGCCGCACAGCTGTACGTAGAACTCGTCGGTGAAGGCCTTCAGATCGACGTTGGCCGCGTCCATGCAGGCGAAAAAATCGCCTCGCGCCTGTTCGGTGATATAGCCCGCGGTTACCGCAACGGTGTGTATTCCCCGCGCATGGCAGGCTGCAGCCACGTCGATGGCGTATTCGGCAAAGATTACCGGGTCGTTGTAGGTGAAGGCGACGCTGGCACAACCGTGAGCCTGCGCGGTGGCGGCAATTTCGTCGGGGGAGGCGGCATCCATCAGGCGATCCATGTCGCGCGACTTGGAGATATCCCAGTTCTGGCAAAACTTGCACGCCAGGTTGCAGCCTGCGGTACCGAAGGAAAACACGCTGCTGCCCGGGTAGAAGTGGTTCAGTGGCTTCTTTTCGATCGGATCGATGCAGAATCCCGAACTGCGCCCGTAAGTCGTCAGCTGCATCGCGTCGCCTTCCCGCATGCGCACGAAGCAGGCCCCGCGCTGGCCCTCGTGCAGGCGGCAATAGCGCGGACACAGATCGCACTGTATGCGTCCGTCGCCAAGCCGGTGCCAGTACCTCGCCGGATGATTCATCAGGCGCCTCCGGGATTTTCCTGCCACGAACGCACCTCGAAACGGGCCGCCATCAGTCCACCGGCCGGACGATCCGGCGGCAGCCCCGCCTTTCGCTTGAGGGCGGCGAGAAAGCCCTCGGGTTCGGGCAGTTGGTCCCACACCTGGGGCAGGAAAGTCGCACTTCGGCAGCCGGCGAAGAGAATGAGACCATGCTCTCGGGGGACGATCTGGCGCATGAGATCGGACTCGTCGTCGAAGTCGATGAACTCGGGGGAAGACAGTACCGAGACTTCGATCTGTGTGGACGCCAACTCGTCCCAGGCCAGCGGAGGGAAGCGCGGATCTTTCGTTGCCGCAGCGACGGCGTTCTGAACCACATCTTCGCCGAGGGGGCGCTGTGGCCGGATGCTGCCGATACAGCCGCGCAATTCGCCATGGCGGTGCAGGGTGACGAAGCAGGCGCCGCGTTCGCGAAGCCGGGCATCGTCGGCGGGGGCCGGGCCTGCGCCCAGATGATGTGCGATGGCCTGCCGCGCGCGGGCAAGCAGCAGGGGGCCGAGATCCAGCCGGTCAGTGGTGTTGGGATGCATGCGGCACCATGTCACAGAAGGCAATGCTGGCATAGCCGACGACCCGATCGCGATCGCCCGCGGTATCGCCCGAATTGCGCAGGTCGAGAAGGTGAGGCACGAGTCCATGGCGGGCCGCGACGCGAAGCAGCCCGTTGACGGGTGTCGCGCCACAGGCCTGCTCATGGTCGAGCACCGGACGCATGGCGAGAATCTCATTCACCGTTGCGCGATCCTGACGTTGCGCCTGATGGTAGGAATGAAAGTGGGACAGGTCGGAGCTAATCACGATCAGCGTCTCCGAGTCACCCCACACGGCTTCGATCACTTCGGCCACCGCGTCGGTCGAGGCCTCGCCCACCAGGATCGGAAGAATGGTGAAACGATCGAAAACGCTCTGCAGGAAGGGGAGTTGAACCTCCACGCAATGCTCGTAAGCGTGGGGGCGGTCGTCGACGACCACGTCCGGGCGGCATTGCAGCAGGGCCCATCGCGCACGATCAAGGGGCAAACTTCCCATTGGCGTGGCGAAGACCTGCGCTGCAGGCAACGCGAATCCATTGACCGGAAGCCGGTGGTTCGGCCCCAGGATCACGACCCGGCGAATCTCGTCGCGCACGGGTAGCAGCGCACCGTAGGCCGCAGCAGCAACGGAGCCGGAATAAATGTAGCCCGCGTGCGGCACGATGATCGCCTTCGGAGGGGGGACCTTTTCCAGCGGCACGGCAGTGGCCATCAGGTCGCTCACCTGGAGGCGCAGCACGCGCTCATCGGCCGGATAGAACTGCCCGGAAACCGCGGCCGGGCGGATGGAAGCAATCGCCATTGACGGCCCTTTCTTGCAATGTCAGCGCTTTCATTATAGGCCGAGTGTGTGCCAGCCGATGCCCAGCGCCAAGCCCAGCGCAACCGAACTCATGCCGGCAATCACCTTCTTGCCCAGCGCGCGTCCGCCGATGGCAATGGCCATCGCGGTCTTGAAGCTGAGGTTTGCAATCATGCCCAGCCCGATGGCAATCGCTGTCGGCTGCAGTTCAAGCTTGCCCAGTGTGAACAGGCGCAAGCTGGACAAGGCAATGGCATCGATGTCGGTGAAGCCCGATACCACCGCGAGAAGATAGATCCCGCCCGTGCCGGCAAAATCGGACAGCCAGGCTGCACATACCAGGACGAAGGCGTAGAGCGCACCAAAGCCCAGCGCAGTTTGCAACTCGGTCGGGTTGCTGGTGCGTGGCAGGACCGCATCGCCGCCGGTACTGAGCGAACGCCAGGTCAGAAGGAGGGCAACGGTGCCCAAGGCGACTGCGGGCACGACCACGTAGAGCAGCGCGGGCAACACATGCGGCGCCACCACCGCCGCGATCACTGTCACCCGCAGCACCATCACAAGATTGGCGAGCACGATCACCAGCGCGGCCATCGGCGCAAGCCCTTCTGCAACCCGTGCGTTGCGCGCGTAGACCATGGTCGTCGCAGTGCTCGACGCCAGTCCGCCGAACACGCCGACGAAGGCGGCACCATGCTTTGCCCCCACCAGTTGCAATGCCGCGTAACCGGCCAGACTGACGCCCGAAATCAGTACGACCATCCACCAAACCTGATACGGGTTGAGCGCACCGAAGGGGCCAATCTCCTCGTTCGGCAGGATGGGCAGAATGACCAGCGACAGCACACAGAACTGCAGGATCGAAATCCAGTCGCGCGGTTCGAGGCGGGTGGCAATGCCGCGCAACTGGCTCTTGAAGTAGAGCAGTACGGTGGTGCCGACCGCGAGCATCACCGCGATCGTAGCGTAGCCCAACCAAACCGCGGTACCCAGGCAGTAGCACACCATCAGCGCGGCCACGGAGGTGGTGCCGGGATCGCTTGGGTCGGGGTGGCGAAGGTAGGCGGCGATGATCATCGCGCCGATGACGGCCATCCCCACCGCAAACGGGGCAATACTCTGCAAGTGCTGGCCGAGCAGGCCGGTGAGGGCGCCAAGCAGGGCCACCAGGCCGAAGGTGCGCAAGCCTGCACGCGCAGACGGAACGCGTTCGCGCTCGAGGCCGATCAGCAGACCGATTCCGATCGCGGTGAGGAATGTCTCGATGTGGCCCGGGTCGACCGATGTCGAAAACGGCATGCGTGCGTCCTTCTGTGGGCGATTGTTCACGATGCTGGGTGCCGCGGCGGTGGCGCGGCGCGCAATGCGTAATAACTGTAGTCGATTACGGGGTGTGGTGGAACTGTGCGCTGCAGTTAGAATCCGCGCCATGCAGACATTTCACCCCAAGCACTTCGCCATCGTGCCGGCAGCAGGTAGCGGCACGCGCATGGCTTCAGACCTGCCCAAGCAATACTTGCCGCTGCTGGGACAGCCCTTGATTCGCCATGCGCTGACGACCCTGTGTGCGGCACCGGAGATCGACAAGGTCTTTGTCGTGCTCTCGGTGGGTGATGCGCAGTGGCGGCAATATGACTGGCGCGCACTCGGCCCCAAGCTGGTACCCCTGTTCTGCGGTGGCGCAACCCGCGCGGATTCGGTGCTCGCGGGCTTGCGCGCGATCGCCGGGGAGACCGCCGCGTCGGACTGGATTCTCGTTCATGACGCTGCCCGTCCCTGTCTGGCACCGTGGCATATCGACAAGCTGATCCGTGAGCTCGCACACGACGAAGTCGGCGGACTGCTCGCGGTGCCGGTTGCCGACACGCTCAAGCGTGCCGACGCGCATCGCCATGTCGCGGCGACGCTGCCGCGCGACAGTTTGTGGCAGGCGCAGACGCCGCAGATGTTCCGCTACATCATGCTGCGCCGGGCGCTGGAGGGCTGCAGTGCGGTGACCGATGAAGCGAGCGCGATCGAGGCCGCAGGTTTGAGGCCCCGCCTGGTCGAAGGTGACGCGACCAATCTGAAGGTCACCTATCCGCTGGATCTGCATCTGGCAGAATGGATTCTCAACAATCGCGAGGGCTTGAACCGATGAATGTGCCATTTCGCGTGGGCCAGGGCTTCGACGTCCATGCGCTGGTTGCCGGTCGCCCCCTCATTGTCGGCGGCGTTGCAATTCCCTTTGCGCAGGGGCTGCTCGGACATTCCGACGCCGACGTGCTGCTCCACGCGCTCACAGATGCGCTCCTCGGTGCGGCCGGACTTGGCGATATTGGCCGCCTGTTTCCCGACTCCGACCCTCAGCATGCAGGTGCGGACAGCCGCGTACTGCTGCGTGTCGCGTTCGGGAAGGTCAAGGCCGCCGGCTGGGGGGTCGTGAACGTGGATGCAACAATCATCTGCCGGGCGCCCAGGATCATGCCCTATGCCGAGCAAATGGTGAGCAATGTTGCGGCCGATCTGGAAATGGACTGCGCAGCCGTCAACATCAAGGGGAAGACCACCGAAAAACTCGGCTTTACCGGGCGCGGCGAAGGCATCGCCGCCCAGGTGGTGGTACTGCTCGCCCGGCGCGAGGCCTGAGCCGGCCTTTCCCGCGTCGGCGATTGATCTAGATTGCGAGCAGGCTGCGAACGAGCTCGGGCGGCGTTTCCACCGCGCGCCAGTGTGCGGCCATGTCACCCGGCCCCAGGCTACCGTATCCCCACGTCGTGGCGATAAAGGGCAGCGCATTCGCATCCGCGGACTCGCCGTCCTCGGCGCGGTCTCCGACATACACTGCGGCGGCGGGCGGGATATGCCGGTCGGCCATCAGGCGGCCGATCATCTCCGCCTTGCTTGCGAGCCGGGGCTGGAACAGGTCGAGCGCATAGACTTCGTCGAACAGCGGGGCCCACCCCAGGTGCTGGAGAATCAGCCGGGTCGGGACGATGCGCTTGTTGGTGGCAATGGAGAGCGAGAGTCCCGCACGACGCAGGGCCTTCAGCATGTCATCGATGCCATCGTAGGCGGCGGTCTGCAGCAGCCCCGTGGTGTCGTAGCTGGCCTTGAAGTGATCGCTCAGGCAACCAATCAGAGCGGGGTCGGTTGTGCCGCTCAGGCGCTCCAGCGTCTCGGTCAAGGGCGGGCCGATGATTGTACTGTCGATCGACATCACCGGGGTGATCGCCGCACGGCTGAAGGCATCGCGAAAACTGGCGAGGATCGCGGGCGCGGAATCGATCAGGGTTCCATCCAGATCGAAGATAACGTGCGAATAACGTGACATGGGTACGGATCACCGGTGCGCGGGAGCGGGGTCCGCATTATCGCAGTGAATCGCCGCCCGGGCGCGCCTTGCTCACGTTCCCCTGCGGACGGTGGACGAAATTGCGGGGCGCCAAGCGCCCCGCGGCTCTTCGGTGGGGAAGCCCCTCACCATCGCTCCCGGTAGAGGAGCGTTTGAAGAATCATAGATAGATGGCCGAAGATAGTCGTGAAGCCAGTTCGGTCTCGGGCGCCTTGGTGTAGTCCTTTTCAAAACGGTCACTGACGAGCTGGGCGGTCGGCGCATCGAGCGTGTTGTTCAGCATGCCCATGAAGGCCGGCGGTGCGACGAGAATGGCACGCTTGAATGCGTTCGTGGCCCGCCCCTGATAGAGCGTTTGTGCGATCTCCTGTGCAAATACTTTGGCTTCGTGTTGCTTGGGAACTGAATGGGGCTGCATCGGACCGCCGTTGCCGCCAATGCCGCCAGTGCGGTCCGAAGCGAGTTCGGCGTTCTTCTGCCTGCTTTCGGGGTGGATCAGTTCCTTGACCAGCTTGAGACCCTTGTTGGGACCAAGGTTCGCATACAGTTTCGCCAGGCTGGCGTTGGCAACCAGAATCCAGGTAATAGCCATTTGACACCCTCCGTTACTTGAGAAAGCTGGGGGTTGCCCGCAATGGGCAACGCTCTCAGCTTAGACAGCTGGATGAGGGTCTGCCAAGCTCAATCTTTACGCCTTGATGAAATTCTGTAGCGCGTTACAAAAAACATGCACAGGATGTCGCTGTGAAGTCAGATAGCACCCTGTCATGGTCAGAAAATACCCATTGCCAATCCTGTTGCCATCGCCTCGCCGAGCTCCGCGGCGCGTTCCAGGTCCGCGGTGCGGATCTCCTTGCGCACAATCAGCGGTTCGCTGATCGATCTCCAGCCGTAGCCATTTGCGATTCGATCAATCTCTCGCACCGCGCCGGTCCCGTCGTTGCCGGCACTAACGAAGACCGCAAAGGGCAAACCGGTGGTCTTGCCTTCGCAGGGATAGTAGGTACGATCGAAAAAATCCTTCAGGGCCCCGGACATGTAGCCAAAATTCTCCGGCGTTCCCAGAAGCAGCCCGTCACACGCAAGCAGATCATCCGTCCCCGCATCGAAGGCGCGCAACATCACCGTCTCGGTCTCGGCAACCCGGCGAGCGCCCGCCAGTACCGCATCGGCGAGGCGTCCGGTATTGCCGGACTGGGTATGAAATACGATCAGCAGACGTTTGCGCGTACTCATCGTTCGCTCTCGGGTCGCGTCCGCCCCTGGCGAGCCTCGCCCAGCGCGGGATCCATCCCGTAAAAGGACCTGAGTTGATCATAGACGGCAGGAAAAGCATCGATAAGGATGCGCGGCCGGGTAAAGAACAACTCCGAACTCACCGCGAAGAACTCCGCGGGGTGCTCAGTGGCATAGGGGTCGATCGTAGTCGGAAGGCCCGCGTCAACCGCCGCGCACAATTCATCATATGCGGCACCAAATGCCGAGGCCCATGCCTGCCGTGACATGTGGGCGGGCAGTCGGGGAAATCCATCCGCCGCGCCGTTGGCCATGTCTAGTTTGTGCGCGAACTCGTGGATGACAACATTCGCGCCATGGCCTGCACCGCCATCGAATCCGGACAGCAGCACCGGCCCGCCCTCCCATGCCTCTCCCATCACCTCGTCGGTGTACTCATGCACGACACCATCCTCGTCGACCTCGTGCCGCGGAATGATGATATCGCCCGGATACAGGATGACGCCGATCCAGCCACGATAAGCATCGAGCCCGATGTTCAGGATCGGCAGGCAGGCCTGGAGGGCAATACCGAGCAGGATTTCGTCGCTCAGCGGCTGTCCTTGCGCACCGTCGAACTCCTTGGTGGCCAGAAAGTCCCGGGCGAGTTCGCGCAATCTGGACCGGTCCTGTGGATCGAGGAAGTCGAGAAACGGCAAGCCGGACTCGACCTTTCTCCAGAGCGACGCAGTGATCGGTTTGCGGGCCTTGCGCAGACCCAGCAGCTTCCCCAGGAACCCGAACATCGTTCAGGTGGCAGGTCGCCGAGTGGTCAGTACGATACCCCCGAAAACCAGCGCGATTCCAAGAAAATGGTAGGTCATGGGACGTTCGCCAAGGAATATGGCAGCCAGGATGATGCCGAAGACGGGCATCAGGTGAATGAACAGCGAGGCCCGGTTAGGGCCCACCGCCGCCACACCTGCGTTGTAGAAAACATAGCCCAGAAAGCCGGGAAAGATTCCCGTGTACAGGATGCCGCCGAGAGCCGGTGCCGACAACGCGATGTGTCGGCCGCTGGCGATCTCCCACAGGTAGACGGGCGCCAGCACCAGCAGACCGACCACCGTCAGCGCAGCAAGCATCAGCATCGGATGTACGCCCTGCGGCCGCCACTGCAAGCCCACCGTGTACAGTCCCCAGGTCAGCACCGCGCACAACATCCACAGGTCACCGGCGTTCAGACTCAGGCGGAGCAGGGTGTTCAGGTCTCCATGACAGACGATGATGACCACGCCGGTGAGCGACACCAGGACGCCCGCCGCCTCGAGCCGATGCAGGCGCTTGCCGAGAAACGTGAACGCCAGGGCGATAGTTGCGACGGGAATGAATGAATTCAACAGCGTCGCATTGGTTGCGGTGGTGTATTGCAGGGCAAGGTACGCAAAGGTGTTGTAGCAGCCGACACCCAGGATCCCGAGTGCGAGCAGAGGGCGCCATGCAGCACGCAGTCTGGGCCACTGGGAGCGCAAGTGCGGCAGCGCGAATGGCAGCACCAGGCACAGCGCAATCGTCCATCGCCAGAAGGCGAGCGCGATGGGCGGTACGTCGCCGCGAATGCCCCGGCCCATGACCATGTTGCCGGCCCAGAACAGCGCGGTGAGGGAAAGCAGCAAATAGGGGTTGGGGTGGAAGCGTTTCATTGATGAGCAGTGTCCGGGATGGGAGGGGATGATCGCACAGGGCGAGCGCCGCCGTGCAGTCAGGCATCGCGTACATCCCGTCAATTGGCCGCCGTCATAGCCGGCCGGGCGGGCGCGCAGCCCGTCACCGGGCCGTCTTGGTCGGCGTCGCCGAGCAAGGGTTTGAGCAGCGGTGCGATGCCACGCGACAGCAACTGCACCGCAAGCGAACTGGTGAATTGATAGTCGGCGGCGTACGGTTCCGCGGCAAATGCGGTCAGGGTGCCGAAGAAGCGGTCACCGACAAAGAAGATCAGCGTGGCCGAGCGCGTGACCACGCGCGACGAGACCAGCGCGCCACCGTGACCGTAGACTTCGAAACGGTGATCGCCGGTTCCCGTCTTGCCGCCGACCACTAGTGGTGTGCCGTCTGCCGCCGTGAACGCGCCGTTCAGCCTACGCGCAGTGCCCTGGGTGGCAACGTCGATCATGGCTTCTCGCGCCACCTGGGCGACCTCGGCAGGCAGCACCCTTTCGCCCGCGCCGGGTGTACGCATCATGACGGTCTCGTAGGGCGTGTCCGCCGCGAAGTGCAGACGTTCGATACGAACGGTGGGCAGGCGCTGGCCGTCATTGACCAGGATCCCGACGAGTTCGGCCAGCGCTGCGGGCCGGTCCGCCGAACTGCCGATCGAGGTCGCATAGGACGGCGTCAGGCTCTCGAACGGATAGCCCAGCCGCCGCCAGCGCTGCGAGATGTCGATGAAGGCCTCGACCTCGAGCAAACTGCGGATGCGGACATCCTGGGCATTGCGATGACGGGTGCGGAACAGCCAGCCGTAGACTTCCTGACGCTCCGCCAGGCTTGCCTCGTGGACCTCTGCAAGGGTCGCAGTGGGGTGATCATGCAGGTAACCCAGCAACCACAATTCAAGCGGATGGATGCCGGCAAGATAGCCACGGTCGGGCAGAGCGTAGCGTTCGACGCTGAAACGGGCATACAGGTCGGCGAGATCGCTGTCGCTGACCTGGACCGTATCATCGAGGTGCTTGCGCATTCGCTCCATGAAGCGTGTTTGGTCCAGCTCCGGATAGGCGGAGCGCAGGATGACGGCGAGACGCCTTGGCGACACCCGGATGCCGTCGAGCAGGCGAGTCAGTGCCGCATCGTCGTCCAGCGTCCGATACTTGCGATAGAAACCATTGAGAAAGAGCCTGCCTTCGCGATCGGCAAAGCGGTTCAGGTAGGCCTTGCGCCGCGGATCATCCGGGTCGTCGAACATCTCCGCCGCCGCCGGATTGTTCGAAATCGTGTAGCGGACGATGTCGCGCATGAGCCGGATGAAGACCAGATTGACCGAGTGCCGAAATGCCATCTGTACCGGCATGATCTTGTTGTCGTCATCGCGGTTGAAGTTCTCGAACGTATGCACGCCGCCCCCGGTAAAGAACTGCTCCCCCGGGTTTGCCGAATAACTGCGCTGCATCGCCGCATCGAGCATGGCCCTGAGCGAGCGGTTGCCTGCGCCGGCCAGATAGTCCAGCGCCCAGCTCAGAATGGGGTTGGAAGGCGTACGCGCGATCTGGCGCAGTTCTGCCGCGCTCGACGCGGCATAGCGCTCGTGAAGCTCGGCCACGATCTCGAGATAGGTCACCAGGGTTCTAAGCTTCGCGGTGGACCCGAGATCGAGCTTGGCGCCTTCGTTGATGTCGAAGGGTTGGTCATAGCTGTCGGTCTGAATCCTGAGCAAATTGGCATCGCCTCGGTGCTCGTAAAGCGTAAAGCTGAACAGCACCGGCGCCGGATCCTGGCCAGGGGCGAACATCCGCGGCCCCACCAAGCCCAGGCCGGCAGCCTGCGCCGGGTCGCCGATGCTGCGCAGCATTTCGGTGACGGACGTCTGTATGGCCCCATGCAGCGTCGTGTCCGCGGTCAGGTCGAGACGGTCGAGATCGTACAGCCGGGTGATGCCGAGTTGGCCGGCAAGATGGGCGCGCAACGCGTTGCCGGCTTTGCGCATGACGAAGGCCGATGCCGGCGGTGAGGCCGGTCCTTCGCGCAGTTTCAGCGGCAGCGCAAGGGCGGCATCGCGCAGCTCGGGGCCGATGATTCCGGCCTGCGCCAGCAGGCGCAGATGACTGTCCGTGAGACGCGTCAGACCTTGCGCGTTGCCCGCGAGATAGTAGGAAGGGCGGCGCTGGGCGATCATCAGCGACAGTGCCTGCTTGAAGGCCAATGCCTGCGCCTGCAGTTTGGCGGCCACGGCCGGCTGCTCGCCATCCGGTGAAGACGACGCGACCGATATCGGTCTTGTCGCACGCCCGATCAGCCGGTTCACCTCGTCGAAATCGCGCCCGTACCAAGCCCAGAGGCCATCTCCGATTCCGTTGACCTCCCCGAATCCAGCCTTAGCCGACAAGGGTACGGTGTTGAGATAGTCGGTGACGATGCGCCGACGCGCGGGAAGGGTTTCCTCGCCTTCGAGGTAAGTTCGCAATGACGCACTGGCCATCTGCTTGAGTTTCTGCTCGCGCGAACTGGTTCGTCCGTCCGGAGAGTGGCGATATTTCTCGATCTGCGTCGCCAACGTGCTGCCGCCGGGCGTACTGCGATCCTCATCGATCATTCCCGCGAGCTGGTCGAAGGCCGCGCGGGCGAAGCGGTCCCACTCCACGGCAGGGTTTCGCTTTGGCCGGGTGGGATCGAGCAACTCCCGGTTCTCGATGAACAGCAGCGCCGAAACCAGCAGTGGCGGCACATCGTCAAAACTGGCGTAGGTACGTTCGGGATAGCGTGAAACGACAAGCGGCTGTGCGCGGCAGTCGAGCAATGCGAGTCCGCCCTGGTTCTTCTCGCGATAGATCGGAAACACGCCGAGGTCGCTCAACGCTACCAGGCTGGCAGACGGACGGGCTTGCTCACTCACCGTGTAGCCACGCGTTGCGAGGCGGCTGACGAATGCGGGCAACTGGCTGTAGCCCAGCCGACTGTCGTAGGGGCCGCCCGGAGCGGCCAGCAGCGACCCCGCGCCCGGCTTCATCTCGACGTCGGCCTCGCCTGCAATCCGGCTCAGATAACGGGCCTGAAGGGCGGAAGTGCGCAGTTCGTCAACGAGGACGAGACCACCTACCAGCAGGCCTGCGGCAAGGACGGTTACGAGCATCCAGCGCAGGCGAAAACTGCGATGCTTGCTGAGGGGCTTTGACGTACTTTGCATGGGGCGGCGTGTGAACTTGGGGCACGGGCATACCCGGAAAATCGCTCGTATGCCGCAATGATGTTAGCACTGCACACGGGCCATTATGGGATAATCCGCTCCATGGTTTCCGTCACGCATGCAATTTCCCAGGACGCGGCTGCGCCGCCCATCGAACTGCTCGCCGAAGGCTTGGGCGAGGACGTCCGCAGCAGAATCGAAGCGGCACTTGAACTGGCCGCCGATGCCTATGAAGGCCGGGTGCTTGGTACCGGGGAATCGGTGTGGACGCATGCGCTGGGCACCGCCCTGATCGCTGCCTCGTTGCGGCTCGACGCCGATACACGTATTGCGGCGCTGTTGTTCGCGGTCGACGAATATGTCGACGATGCAAGAGAACTGGTGACGCGGCGTTTCGGGGTCGATGTCGCGCGGCTGGTCGAGGGCCTGCACCGTCTCAATGGCTTGCGCCTGATCACGCGCAAGACTTCGATGGCAACCGCACCGGAGATTCGTGCCCAAACCGAAACCCTGCGCAAGATGTTGCTGGCGATGGTCGAAGACATTCGTGTCGTGCTGATCCGGATCGCCTCGCGCACACAGTCCTTGCGCTATTACACCGAAACACCCTGCGATGCACGGCTCGATGTAGCGCGTGAGAGTCTCGATATCTACGCCCCGCTGGCCAATCGCCTCGGGGTGTGGCAATTGAAGTGGGAGCTCGAGGACCTGTCCTTTCGCTTTCTCGAGCCCGATACCTACAAGCGCATCGCCAAGATGCTCGATGAACGGCGCTCGGAGCGTGAGGAGTTCATCCAGAGCGCAATGCAGCGCTTGCGCGCGGAGATCGAGGCGGTCGGGATCAAGGCGGAGATCACCGGACGCCCCAAGCACATCTATAGCATCTACAACAAGATGCGTGCGAAGAGGCTCGACTTCTCCCAGGTTTATGACATCCGGGCGCTGCGGGTGCTGGTCGATGAGGTTCGCGACTGCTATACGGTGCTCGGCATCGTGCACCAGATCTGGCAACCCATCAGCAAGGAATTCGACGACTACATCATCAAGCCCAAGGGCAACAATTATCAGTCGCTGCACACTGCGGTGCTGGCAGGTGATGGTCGTGCCCTCGAGGTGCAGGTGCGCACCTACGACATGCACCGCCACGCCGAACTCGGTGTAGCAGCCCACTGGCGCTACAAGGAAGGCAGCGGCCACGGGGGCGACTACGATGACAAGATCGCCCTGTTGCGCAACCTGCTGTCGTGGCGGGACGAGGTGGCCGATTCCGCGCAGTGGGTGGAACAGTTCAAGCGCGCGTCTCTGGACGACACGATCTACGTGCTGACGCCCCAGGGGCGCGTTGTCGACCTTCCGCGCGGCGCCACGCCGATCGATTTCGCCTACCGTCTGCACACGGACGTTGGCCACCATTGCCGCGGGGCCAAGGTCGACGGACACCTCGTCACCCTCAACACCGCGCTTGAAAGCGGCCAGACGGTCGAGATCACGACCGCCAAGGAGGGCGGGCCATCGCGCGACTGGCTGGATCCACGCCAGCGCTATGTCGTCACCTCACGTGCGCGCACCAAGATCAAGCAGTATTTCAGTGCGCAGGACGAAGAAGACCTGCTCGTGCGCGGGCGCAGCTTCGTATCGCGGGAACTGCAGCGCGACGGACATTCGCAGGCAAACGTCGAGGGGCTTGCCGACCGCCTCGGTTTCAAGAGTGCCGATGCACTTTACGTCGCCGCGGGACGTGGCGAGGTGGGGCCGCGTGCTGTGCAGATGGCGTTACGCGAGGCCGACGCGGTACCCGAAGCGAGCACCGAGCCGGAGATGGTCGTCGGGCGTAGCCGCACCGGCGACAATTCGGACAAGATTCTCATTGTCGGTGTCGGAAAGCTGCTCACGTCCCTGTCGCGCTGCTGCAAACCCGCACCGCCGGACGCCATCGAGGGGTTCGTCACGCGCGGACGCGGCATATCAATTCACCGCATCGACTGCCGTGACTTCCAGCTTCTGGCCAAGCATCAGCCAGAGCGCGTGATTGCGGCCGAATGGGGAGATCAGGCCTTCAACAACCGCCAGGCCGTTTTTCCGGTCGATATCGCGGTGCAGGCGAGCGATCGACAGGGCTTGCTGCGCGATATCTCGGAAGTTCTGTCGCGCGAGAAACTCAACGTCACGGCGGTCAACACCCTCACCAAGAAGGGCACCGCGTACATGCGTTTCACGATGGAGGTGGGCGGCGTGACCCAGATGCAGCGGGCGATCACGTTGATCCGCGAAGTCAATGGGGTGATCGACGCCCAGCGCAAGTAGCGTCTTCCGGTCGGGCACGCCGGCAAGACGCTGACGGTCAGTGCCCGGACAGTTCCTCGAGCAGGATCATCTGCGCCGAACGGCGCGTACCGCGTGGCATTTTCTTGCGATAGCTGCCATCGGCCACCATCTCCCACGCCTGATTGTTGTCGCCAAGATAGGGGCGCAGACCTTCCTTCATCACGCGCCGCTTGATGCGCGGATCGATGATGGGGAAGGCGATCTCGATGCGGCGGAAGAAGTTGCGATCCATCCAGTCCGCGCTCGACAGATACATCTGATCGTCGCCGTCGGCATGGAAATGGAAGATACGGTGGTGCTCGAGGAAACGCCCGATGACCGAACGCACGCGGATATTGTCCGACAAGCCGGGGACGCCGGGACGCAAGGCGCAGGGACCGCGGATGATGAGGTCGATCTCGACGCCCGCCTGCGAGGCGGCATAAAGCGCCTCGATGGTTTCCGGTTCGAGCAGCGCGTTCATCTTGGCGATGATCCGCCCGCGGCGGCCTTCAGCCGCAATGCTGGCCTCCCGTTTGATCGCGGACACCACGTTCGGCTGCAGCGAGAAGGGCGCCTGCCACAGGTGACGCAAGGTGGTTGCCTTGCCCAGGCCGGTGAGCTGCTTGAACACATCCGCAACGTCCTCTCCGATCTCCTCGTGACTGGTCAGCAAGCCGAAGTCGGTGTAGAAGCGGGTAGTGCGCGGATGGTAGTTTCCGGTGCCGAGGTGGCAGTATCGGCGCAGACCATCCTCCTCCCGTCTGACCAGCATCAGCAGCTTGGCGTGAACCTTGTAGCCGAACACGCCGTAGACCACGTGTGCGCCAACTTCCTCCAGACGGTTCGCCCACGAGATATTGGCCTCTTCGTCGAAACGCGCCATCAGCTCGAGGACGACGGTGACCTCCTTGCCCTTTTGCGCAGCGCGCGACAGCAATTCCATCAGCACCGAATCCGTACCGGTGCGGTAGATCGTCATCTTGATGGCGACGACCTGGGGATCGTCGGCGGCCGCGCGAAGCAGGTCGATCACCGGTTCGAAACTCTGGAACGGGTGATGAAGCAGGATGTCCTGCGCACGAATGGCGGCGAAGATGTCGCGTCGTTTGTCGAGTGGCTTGGGCAACCCGGGGAGAAAGTTGCCGTACTTGAGATCCGGGCGGTCTACCCAGTCGGGCACTTGCATCAGGCGCACCAGATTGACGATGCCCGGCGTGCGATAGAGGTCAGCACGCCCGAGGCGGAAGTGCTGCAGGAGGAAGTCGGCCATCTGCTCCGAACAATTGTCCGCCACCTCGAGTCGGACCGCATCGCCGAAATGGCGCTGCTGCAGTTCGCCCTTGAGCGATGCGCGCAAGTCCTTCACTTCTTCTTCATCGACGAAGAGATCCGAATTTCGCGTGACCCGGAACTGATAGCACCCCAGCACGTTCATGCCGCTGAACAGTTGCCCCACATGAGCATGCAGCACCGACGACAGGAAGACGAAGGTATACGGCTGGTCACTGATGTCGTTCGGAAGCCGAATGACGCGGGGCAGGGCGCGCGGGGCCTGCACGATGGCCGCGCCCGAATCGCGGCCGAACGCATCGCGCCCCTCGAGCTCGACGGCGAAGTTGAGGCTCTTGTTGAGCACGCGTGGAAAAGGGTGCGCGGGATCGAGTCCGATCGGCGTCAGCACCGGCATCACCTCGCGGTGGAAGTAGTCCCGGATCCACGCCCGCTGGGCATCGTTCCACAGGCTGCGGCGCAAAAACACGATGCCCTCGCCTGCGAGCGCAGGCAGGATCTCGTTGTTGAGCATCGAGTACTGCGCACCGATGATCTGATGCACCTCCATGCTGACCCGGGCGAGCAAATCGGTCGGGCCGATGCCGTCGTTTCCGGATGCGTGACTGCCGAGACGGATCTGCTCCTTGACCCCCGACACGCGAATCTCGAAAAACTCGTCCAGATTGCTCGAGACGATGCACAGGAAGCGCAAGCGTTCGAGCAGCGGCACGGTCTCGTCGCCCGCCTGCGCCAGCACGCGGCGCTGGAACTGGAGCAGCGAAAGCTCGCGGTTGATGAAGTGTTCCTGGGGGAAATTCGTCTGGTGGGCGGGTCTGTACATTTGCTCTCGGTGGGGAGTTGCCTCACCCAATTATGTGACATTTCCATTGCATTTCAATGACAGAAGACGTAAATGTTCATGCATTTTCTAGTCGTGATGGATCGTTGCGCGCGGATGCTAGAATGCTGGCTCCACGGCGTTTCCGGGGTTTAAGACCCTGTCCTCAATGATGCAAGACTTAATCGCCGCAATCGATCTGGGCTCCAACAGTTTTCGCCTTCAGGTCGGACGTATCGTCAATGACCAGATCTACCAGCTCGACGGCCTGAAGGACCCGGTGCGGCTTGCGGCGGGCCTGTCACCGGACAAGTGGCTGGATATGGCCTCGCAACAACGCGGCGTAGCTGCGTTGCAACGATTCAACGAGCGCCTGGGGGGGTTCTCGCGCGACTCGGTACGGGTGGTGGCGACCAATACCCTGCGGGTGGCCAAGAACGCAGCCGAATTTCTCATTCGCGCCGAGGCGGCGCTCGGGTTTCCGATCGAAGTCATCGCCGGACGCGAGGAGGCGCGCCTGATCTACGTCGGCGTGGCACATACCTTGCCAGACCCGCACAAGCAGCAACTGATCGTCGATATCGGCGGCGGCTCGACCGAATTCATCATCGGCAAGAGTTTCGATCCCCTGCTGCTCGAATCCTTGTACATGGGTTGCGTCAGCTACAGCCTCAATTATTTCCCGGACGGGCGGATCGACAAGCGCGGCCTCAAGGAGGCCGAACTCGCCGCTCGCCGCGAACTGCAGGCGATCGCCCATGTGTATCGCGAAACCGGCTGGGAAGAGGCCGTCGGCTCCAGCGGGTCGGCGAAGGCCCTGATCGAGATCCTGGAGCAGAACGGTCTATCGGCAGGCGGCATCACCCGCGATGGACTGGAGAAACTGAAGACGATCTTCCTGCGCGCCGGGCATATCGAGGCACTCGACATTCCCGGCCTCAAGGGCGACCGCATACCCGTGATCCTGGGCGGCTTCTCGATCATGAGCGCCATATTCAAGGAGTTCGGCCTCGAACGCATGGTGTTCTCCGAAGGGGCTCTGCGTCAGGGTGTGCTCTATGACCTCCTCGGACGGTATCACCATCACGACTTGCGCGATGCCACCGTATCCGCATTCGTGTCACGCTACCGAGTCGATCAACGTCAGGCCGAACAGGTGGCGGACACGGCAACGCATCTGCTCGACCAGCTCGACCCTGGCGCGGCCAAGGCGGATGACACCGATCGCCGTTTCCTGCGCTGGGCGGCAATGCTGCACGAAATCGGCATCTCGGTCGCGCATTCCAGTTATCACAAACACAGTGCCTACATTCTCGCCAACGCGGATATGCCCGGATTTTCGCGCATGGATCAGGGGCGCCTGTCGCGCCTCGTGCTGGCGCATCGGGGCAAGCTCGAGCGCGTGGCCGCCATCGATCCGGCCAGTTCCGACTGGCTCCTGATCGCCTGTCTCCGACTGGCGGTGGTCATTCATCGTGCGCGCGATTCGCGCGGCGTACCGGCCATCACGATTGCGCGCGAAGGGCGGGGCTTCGCGGTCAATACGCCGGCGGGATGGCTGCAGAAACTGCCCTTGACCGCCGCCGCGCTCGACGAGGAGCAGCGCCAGTGGCTGTCGGTCGGTCGCGGTCTTTACGTGCGCACCTTGACACCCAAGGCAGTGGCGGGCTGACATCGATGGTTTCCACGGTGCCGCCCGCGGTTTCAGTCGACGCCGAATCGGGGGTGTGGCGCGTCACCGGAGAATGGACATTGCGGTCGCTGTCGCCGCGCATCGCCTCGATCCGGAGCGCGTTGTCCAGGGTGCCGGCGGACGCGGAATGGAACCTCGACGCACTGACCCGCGTTGACAGTTTCGGCGCCTGCTTGCTGTGGCGCAGCTGGGCAGCGCGCTGGCCCGAAGTGGCGAGTATTACGCCCGCGCACCGCGCGGTGATCGAGCGCGTCGCAGCGACAGGGCGCAGGCAGCTCCCCCGGCCGCCTCGCTTTACCGCACTGGACGCGCTGGCGCTGCTTGGGTTCGGCGTTTTTGCGTTCCGTGATCACGTTCTAGACTTTCTTGCCTTGCTCGGGCAGTTGTGTCTCGATGTCGTCTATCTCCTGCGTCATCCCCGGCAATGGCCGCTGCTCGAGATCTCGGCCAATCTGTTCAAGGTCGGCGTAAAGGCAATGCCGGTGACCGCGCTGGTGGGCTTCCTGATCGGAGTGGTGCTGTCCTATCTTTCCGCGCTGCAGTTGAAGGCGTTCGGCGCAGACGTGTTCATCGTCAATATCCTGGGACTGGGCATCATTCGCGAACTCGGGCCAGTGCTCGTTTCGGTGCTGGTGGCCGGCCGTTCGGGCTCGGCGATGACGGCGCAACTCGGCGTCATGCGGGTCACGGAAGAGATCGATGCCCTGTCGGCGATGGGGGTGTCGCGCACGCAGCGCCTGGTACTGCCCAAGGTCTTGGCATTGAGTCTGGCAATGCCTTTGCTGGTGCTGTGGACGTCGGGTATCGCCCTGTTCGGCGGCATGGTTTCCGCGTGGATCGATCTCGGCATGAGTTTCGGCTTCTTCATCGAAACCCTGCCCAAGGTGGTGCCGATCGCGAACGTCTATATCGGCCTGGCCAAAGGCGCGGCCTTCGGTTTCCTCATTTCGCTGATCGCCTGCCATTTCGGCCTCAGGGTGCGGCCAAACACCGAGAGCCTGTCGTCCAATACGACGGCCTCGGTCGTGTCTGCCATCACCATTGTCATCCTGGTCGATGCGGTCTTTGCGATCGCCACGCGCTCGATCGGGGTCCCCTCATGACGGGCGCAGGCGAGTCGGCATCGGTTGTTTCCCTGTCGAGCATCGTCACCCGCTTCGGTAAGAACGTGGTGCATGACGGACTGGATCTCGACATCCAGCGCGGCGAGATCGTGGCCCTGGTCGGTGGTTCGGGGAGTGGCAAGACTACACTTCTTCGTCATATCATCGGGCTCACGCGGCCGGCAGCCGGGCAGGTGTCGCTTTTCGGCGAGCCGCTTGATGCGGGAAGTACTTATGAGCAGATTGCCAGACGCCGTAGGTTTGGCGTGCTGTTCCAGCAAGGCGCGCTGTTTTCGGCGCTCAATGTGGGGGAGAACATCGCCTTTCCGATTCGCGAAGAACGGATCGCGTCCGACGATGAGATCCGCCAGCTTGTGACGCTGAAACTGGGCATGGTCGAGATGGAACCCGAGCATGCGTTGCTGATGCCAGCGGAATTGTCCGGCGGCATGATCAAGCGTGCCGCGCTTGCCCGCGCGCTGGCGCTTGAACCGGAGCTGCTGCTGCTTGACGAACCAACGGCGGGACTCGATCCGGATCGCAGCGCAAGCTTTGTCAAGCTGATCCTGTCGCTGCGCGATGAACTCGGCTTGACGGTCGTCCTGGTCACGCACGACCTCGATACGCTGGCCGCGATGTCGAGCAAGGTCGCGGTACTGGCGGATCGAAAAATTCTGAGTTATGCCTCGCTGGAAGATACGATGAACATTGACCACCCCTTTGTCGAACGATTTTTCCGCGGCGAGCAGGGGCGGCGTGCGCTTGCGCACATCAATGGAGGAGGCTGAACAATGGAAAACCGTGCCCACGCCATCGCCACCGGCTTGTTCGCCCTTTTTCTCGGCAGCATCCTGGTCGTCTGTCTGTGGTGGTTCTCCGATGAGCGCGAGCAGACCCGTGACTACCTGCTGGTGTCGAACGGGTCGGTCAATGGACTCAACGTTCAGGCACGGGTGAGATATCGCGGCATCTCCGCCGGCAGCGTGACCGACATTGGTATCGACCCGACCAATCCGCGCCAGATCCTGGTCCGGATCCGCATTCGCGCAGACCTCCCGGTGACCACCCGGACGCGCGCGAGTCTGGGCACACAGGGCGTGACCGGGCTTGCCTATGTCCAGCTCGACGAATCAGGTGATGGCGGCGAACCGTTTGCGTCCAATGGCGACGAGCTGCCGCGGATTGCGCTCGAAGCCGCACTGATGGACCAGATCGCCGACAACGCGCTGGCCGCGGCGATGCGATTCAAGCAGGTCGCCGATCGCGTGGCCACGCTTTTCAACGATGAGAACGCACTGCGCCTGAGTACGAGCATTGCGCGCCTCGAGGCAGCCGTGTCCGGGATTGACGCGACCTTCAGGGACGCCCCCAAGACGCTTGCCGCGATACGCATGGTGTTCAGCGACGAGAACCTCGCCACGCTGTCCACGACCCTGAAGAACCTGGAGCGCACGAGTGCGGTTGCCGAACCGACCATCGTCGAGATGCGAAACCTGCTGGCGCAGGCTGCAGAGATGTCGGCGCGCATCGACCGCACGGCGGGCGCAGCAGGCGATACGCTCATCGACGGCACGCTGCCGCACCTCAACGAGCTGCTGCAGGATCTGACATTGACGTCTCGGCGTCTCGGCCGCCTCATCGAGGAAGTGGAGACGACCCCTCAGATCCTGCTCACCGGGCCTGCCGCCCGTCTGCCCGGACCGGGTGAAGAGGGCTTCAAGGCACGCTGAACCCGCAATATTGAACCTGCCCGTCGTCACTGGCAGCAGGTTCGAACCGCGACAAGGGAAACCATGCACTTCCGACTGAAAATGCTGTTGATTGCGCTTGCCACGCTGTTGCTTGGCGGCTGCAATGCACTGGTTACCGCGCCACGGCCGGTCGCCCTCTTTGATCTTGGGCTGACCGAACCACTCGCGGTGGCTGACGGCGTGGCACCCTCACAGATTCAGGTCGTTTCGCCGTCCTGGCTTGCCAGCAGCGCGATGCAATACCGGTTGCTGTGGGACCAACCTGCGCGACGACGCGTGTTCGTCGAGAGCCGCTGGGTGGCGACGCCTTCCGAACTGGTCGGACGTTCGCTCGAGCGCGCGCTTCTCGGCACGAACGCGCGCCCCAACGAATGCCGGCTCAAGATCGAGCTCGATGAATTCGCACAGGTGTTCGAAACCGCGGACAAGTCTCGGGTCGAACTGGTTGCGCGCGCGACATGGCTTGCGGCAAGGGGCGAGAGGCCTCTGGCGAGAAGATCGTTTCAGCTGTCGGCGGACAGCCAGCCCGCCAATGCCGAACAGGGCGTGGCCGTCTACAGGAACCTGTCCGCGCAACTGGCACGGCAGCTCGCTGACTGGCTGATCGAACTTGACCGTATCAGGGCGCAGGCGTTGAATGCCGACTCGGCCTGCCGGAACTGAAGCCCGCTCTTTTTTGTTTCAGCATCACTTCACAACACGCATGCAGTGGGAGCCATGATGACCGAAAGCAAGACCTCACCCTATGATCAAGGCCTGAACAAGAACGCGGCCAACTATGTCGCGCTCACGCCGCTGACCTTCATCGAGCGCAGCGCGTACATCTACCCGGATCGGGTAGCGGTCATTCACGGACAGCGCCGCTACACCTGGAAAGAGTGCTACGACCGCAGCCGACGGCTGGCCTCGGCACTCAAGCAGCTTGGCGTGGGCGCCAAAGATACGGTGTCGGTGGTATTGAACAATACGCCGGAGATGTTCGAAGCGCACTTCGGGGTACCGGCGTGCGGTGCGGTCCTCAACACCGTCAATACCCGTCTCGACGCTGAAGGCGTGGCCTTCATCCTGAACCATGCCGAGGCAAGGGTCCTCATTACCGACCGCGAATATTCGCGCATGGTGAAGACGGCGATCGAACTCGCAAACCGGCCGGACATGATCGTCATCGATGTCGATGATCCCGAGTACACCGGCCCCGGCGAGCGTGTCGGCACGATCGAATACGAAGCCCTGCTCGAAGGCGGCAGCCCCGATTTCGTTTATGAGCAGCCTGCCGATGAGTGGGACGCGATTTCGCTGAACTACACATCGGGCACGACCGGAAATCCCAAAGGCGTTGTCTATCACCATCGTGGCGCCTATCTCAACGCGATGTCCAATATCGTGTCGTGGGGGATGCCGCCGCACTCGGTCTATCTGTGGACGTTGCCGATGTTCCACTGCAACGGCTGGTGTTTTGCATGGACGATGGCGGCCAACTCGGGCGTCAACGTCTGTCTGCGCCGGGTGGATCCTCGCCTCATTTTCGATGCGATTCGCGACTATACGGTCACGCACTACTGTGGCGCGCCGATTGTTCATTCGATGCTCGCCAATGCGCCCGAAGAGTGGCGCAAGGGAATCAATCACAAGGTCTCCGGTCTGGTCGCAGCAGCACCGCCCCCGGCCGCCGTCATCGAAGGCATGGCCAGGATTGGCTTCGAGGTCACCCATGTCTATGGTCTCACCGAAACCTACGGGCCGGCCGCGGTGTGCGCGAAGCACGATGAATGGGCGCATCTGCCGCTGGCTGAACAGGTGGCCATGAACGGCCGCCAAGGGGTGCGCTACCACGCCCAGGAAGGCATCACGGTGCTCGACCCCGTCACCATGGAGCCGGTGCCCTGGGACAATCAGACCATGGGCGAGATCATGTTCCGCGGCAATCTCGTGATGAAGGGCTACCTGAAGAACGAGAAGGCCACCGAGGAATCCTTCCGCGGTGGGTGGTATCACACCGGCGATCTCGCGGTCATGCAGCCTGACGGCTACGTCAAGATCAAGGACCGTTCCAAGGACGTGATCATCTCCGGCGGCGAGAACATTTCTTCCATCGAAGTGGAAGATGCGCTGTACAAGCATCCTGCCGTCATGGCCGCGGCCGTGGTTGCGCTGCCGGACGAGAAATGGGGCGAGGTCCCGTGCGCGTTCGTCGAACTCAGGAACGGCGTAACGGCGACCGAGGACGAACTCAGGGCGCACTGTCGCGAGCACCTGGCCGGCTTCAAGGTGCCGAAGCGGGTCGTGTTCGGCGAATTGCCCAAGACATCGACCGGCAAGATTCAGAAATTCGTTCTCCGGGACCAGGCCCGATCCACGGCCTCGTTCGACTGACGGCGACGACGGCCGCGTTCAGCGCACTGGCAGACCATGTCGCAAGACGCTAACATGGTCTGCCGTTGACGTTAACGTAAATAAACAGGAGGAGACATGAGCGCCATTCCACAATCCGCTGACGCACCGATTCTGCTGCGTTCGGACGCAGATGGGGTTGCCACCCTTACCCTGAACCGGCCGCTTCAGTTCAATTCGCTGTCACGTCCGATGCTTGAAGCCTTGATCGCAGAGGTCGATGCCATTGCGATCGATTCGTCGGTACGCGTAGTGGTCATTGCGGGCGAAGGCAAAGCCTTCTGCGCCGGGCATGATCTCAAGGAAATGCGTGGCAACCACACACTGGCTTTTCAGCAGGCGCTGTTCCGCTTGTGCGGAAAATTCATGGTGAAGCTGACGGAGCTGCCGCAACCGGTGATCGCGCGCGTGCACGGCATTGCCACGGCGGCGGGTTGCCAGCTGGTGTCGATGTGCGATCTCGCGGTGGCTGCCGATATCGCGAAGTTCGCCGTGTCGGGCATCAACGTCGGGCTGTTCTGTGCGACCCCGAGCGTAGGACTGTCGCGCAACATGGGACGCAAGGAAGCCTTCGAGATGCTGGTAACGGGCGATTTCATCGATGCTCACGAGGCACAGCGTCGCGGGCTGGTGAATCGCGTCGTCGCACCGGCTCAACTGGACGATGAAGTAGCAAAGCTGGCTGCGGCGATCGTGGCCAAGTCTCCGGTTGCCATCCGCATGGGTAAGCAGATGTTCTACCGACAGCTGGAAATGGGCATGGATGCGGCCTATCAGATGGCGTCGGAAACCATGGCGTGCAACATGATGACCGAAGATGCCGTCGAAGGCATTGATGCCTTCGTCGCCAAGCGTAAACCGGAGTGGAAGGGGCACTAATTCGCCTTCACGTCGCGGCCCCGTGCTCATCGACACTCATATTCATCTCGACGCGGCCGAATTCGACCGCGATCGCGATCTGCTGCTGGATCAGGCCCGCAATGCGGGTGTGGGTGCATTTGTCGTA
Source organism: Azoarcus sp. L1K30 (assembly GCF_018122735.1). Lineage (GTDB taxonomy): Bacteria > Pseudomonadota > Gammaproteobacteria > Burkholderiales > Rhodocyclaceae > Parazoarcus. The sequence continues at coordinate 900,590 of NZ_JAGRRD010000001.1, forward strand.
CCGGCGGTGGATCGCGCAAGTTTTGCCCGCGTCGCTCTGCTGGGCAGCCGGCATGCGGATGTTTACCCCGCTCTCGGCATTCACCCCCTGTACGCCGGGGGCGCCGACCCGAGTGATCTCGGTCAGCTCGAATCCGCCCTTGAGTCCGTGAGGCCATTGGCGGTAGGCGAGATTGGCCTCGACCACTATGTCGAGGATGTGGATCGTGAGCGGCAGTCGTTCTTTTTCATCGAACAATTGCGGCTCGCACAGCGTCACGACCTTCCTGTCATCCTCCATGTGCGGAAGGCGCAGGATGCGGTGCTGAAGGAGTTGCGGCGGCATCCGGTCCGCGGCGGGATTGCGCATGCCTTCAATGGCAGTCGGCAGCAGGCCGATGCCTTCATCGCGCTGGGATTCAAGCTTGGTTTTGGAGGTGCGATGAGTTTCGAGGGCTCACAGCGCATCCGTCGCCTGGCTCGGGAATTGCCGCTGGAGACGATCGTGCTCGAGACCGATGCGCCCGACATGGCGCCCGCGTGGGGGCAGGGCGAACGTAACCTGCCGCAGAACATCGCGGAATACGCCCGGATTTTGGCTGACTTGCGCGCTCAGCCCGTCGAGCTGATTGTTCGTGCGACAAGTGCCAACGCACGGCAGGCACTGCCCGGACTGGCCGAACGCTTGCCGTCCCGTTGATACGGCCCGATTGCTAGGCGTTGGTGCGGTTCGCCGATCGGGCGATGAGATCGGCGATGTCGCGCTTCAGTCTATCGACATCGGTGTCGAATTTTTCATAGATCATCAGGGACACGCCGAACACATAGGCATAGAGGAGCATGCAGCGGCTCGAGGCCTCTTCCATCGGGACACCGCAGGCGAGGAAAAGGGCCCGTGCGCATCGCAACCTCACGTCATCAACCTCGGCAACGATCGCCGCCGTCTCGGGATCGCGCCGAGCCCAGTCCCTTACGGCCAGTTCGATCATCATGCCGCGCCGACTGCGACTGGCGCTATAGACGTCGATGACATGGTAGATCTGTTCGAGCTCCTTGCCCTTCTCGGCGGTCGTCTGTTTGATGATGTCGCGGATGCGACCATCCTTCCACAACTGCAGGATGGCGAGCAACAGGTCGTGGCGATCCTGGAAATGCCAGTAGAAGCTGCCCTTGGTGACCTTCAGGCGTTTTGCCAGTACTTCGACGCGCAGACCGGCGATGCCTTCCTCGGCAAGTACTTCCGTGGCGGCGTTTACCCAGGCGTCGCGATCGAGCTGGATTCTTGGTTTAGGCGAGCTTTTGTCCATACGGTATAGTATTGACGATTCTTTAGCCATACGCTACCGTACGCCTTCCATACTGTTGCGTATGGAAGGCGCCATCATCCACCGAACTCTTGGGTGTGATACATGGCGCCCAGTGTCATAATGAATCATATTGACTGCCCGACGGGCAATCAGAGACACAACGAATTCCCAAAGGAGCGCGACATTGAAGATTCTGGTCCCGGTCAAACGCGTGGTTGACTACAACGTGAAGGT
>NZ_JAGRRD010000001.1:902208-949876 GCF_018122735.1 Azoarcus sp. L1K30
CCGACTACGGGCTGGTGGGCGATCTGTTCAGTGTCATTCCAGAACTGACGAGCGCCTTGGACTGAAACTGTCGGCGGAGGCCGTGCGCACATGAACCTGCCCGCTGCGTTGTTTCCGACAAGCTGGCATTGGTTTGCTCTTGCGCTCGCGTTGATCGTGCTGTACCAGGCAATCCTGAAGGCGCCGTGGAAGCGGCTGCGCGAGTCGACCCAGGTCAACCTGTTGCTCGGATTCGTTGTCGGCTTGAGCCTGACGTGGAGCATGAAGGCCGGCGTCAAACCTGGCCTTAATCTCCATATGCTGGGGGCAATGGCGGTGACGCTGACCCTCGGTCCACGGTTGGCGATCATCGCGCTGGGGCTCACGCTGACCGGTATCGGGTTGAATGGTGCGATCGAGTGGAGTGCATGGCCAATCAATTTCCTGCTCATGGCGGTGCTTCCCGTGATGATTGCGCATGGTTTGCATCGCCTCGCAGTGCGTACGTTGCCCGCTCACTTCTTCATCTTCATCTTCGTGATCGGATTTGCAGGCTCGGCGCTGACCGTCATGCTGCAGGGCGCATTGACATCAGCGGCGATGGTTTTGTCCGGTGCCTACGGCGCCGAATTCCTGCTCAACGAGTATCTGCCGTATTTTTTGCTGCTCGGCTTTGCTGAAGGCTGGCTGAGCGGCGCCCTGATTACCGTCATGGTGGTTTACCGGCCCGAGTGGGTGGCTGCGTTCGATGATCGCCGCTACCTGTGGAACAAGTGAATTCCTGGGTCGTTCATATCTGTTCATTCCGGAGAGAGACATATGAGTAACTACGCCGCACCGATTCGTGACATGCAGTTCGTGATGAATGAACTGGCCGATTTCGATGCCGTCGCTGCATTGCCAGGCAACGAGGAGGTTTCGGTCGACCTGGTCGATGCCATCCTTGACGAAGCAAGCAAGTTTGCCGGCGAGGTCCTGGCGCCACTGAACTGGAGTGGCGATCAGGAAGGCGCAACATGGACCAAGGAAGGGGTCCGGACCGCTACCGGCTGGAAGGAAGCCTACAAACAGTTTTCCGCGTCCGGCTGGACGGCATTGGCGTGCGATCCGGCCTATGGCGGCCAGGGCCTGCCGAAACTGCTGTCAACCGCGGTCATGGAAATGTGGAAGTCGGCCAACATGGCGTTTTCGCTGTGCCCGATGCTGACCACCGGTGCGATCGAGTCGCTGATGCTGCGTGGCAGCGACGAACAGAAGGACATGTACCTGCCGAAGATGGTCAGCGGTGAATGGACGGGGACGATGAACCTGACCGAGCCGCAGGCCGGATCGGATCTCGCCGCCGTGCGCACTCGGGCCGAACCGCAGGGCGACGGCACCTACCGCATCTTCGGTCAGAAGATCTTCATCACCTATGGTGAGCACGACATGACCGACAACATCGTTCATCTGGTGTTGGCACGTCTTCCGGATGCGCCAGAGGGGGTAAAGGGCATTTCGCTCTTTGTCGTACCCAAGTTCCTGGTCAATGCCGACGGTAGCCTGGGCGCGCGCAATGACGTGCATTGCGTATCGATCGAACACAAGCTCGGCATTCACGCCAGCCCGACCTGCGTACTCGCATTCGGCGACAACGGTGGCGCCATCGGCACGCTGATCGGCGAAGCGAATCGCGGCCTGGAGTACATGTTCATCATGATGAACGAGGCGCGCTTCGCGGTGGGCATGGAAGGTCTTGCCCTGTCCGAGCGGGCCTACCAGCACGCCTTGCAGTATGCCAAGGACCGTATCCAGGGCACCGAAGCTGGCGTTCGCGGCGGGCCCAAGGTCAGCATCATCCATCATGCCGATGTCAGACGCATGCTGATGTCGATGAAGAGCAAGACCGAAGCGATGCGTGCGCTGGCCTACGTCGTGGGTGCCGCAACCGATCTGGCACATCATCACACCGACCAATCCGTTCGGGCACAGAAACAGGCTTTCGTCGATCTGATGATTCCGGTGGTCAAGGGCTGGCTGACGGAGAACTCGATCGATGTCGCCTCGACCGGCGTCCAGGTTCACGGCGGCATGGGCTTCATCGAGGAAACGGGGGCGGCCCAGCACCTGCGCGACGCGCGTATCACGACGATCTACGAAGGCACGACCGCCATCCAGGCCAACGACCTGATCGGGCGCAAGATTGCGCGCGAAAACGGGGTCACCATCAAGGCGCTGATTGCAGAGATGCGCGCGGTGGAGGGGCGTCTCGATGCAGCGGATCCCGCACTCGCAGCCATCCGTCGCTCGCTCGCGGCCGGGATCGCGGCCGTTGAGGAGGCCGTGGGCTACATCCTTGCGACCTACAACGACGATATCAAGGCGGCCTCGGTCGGTTCGGTTCCCTTCCTCAAATTGCTGGGCATCGTCGCCGGTGGGTGGCAGATGGCACGCGCGGCGCTGGTCGCGAAGGAAAAGCTAACACAGTCGTCCGGTGACAAGGACTTCTATACGGCAAAGTTGGCCACCGCGCACTTCTATGCGGACCACGTGCTCTCCGAGGCGTCCGGGCTGGCCTATACGGTGGTGAACGGGGCGGCCAGCGCGCTGGCGTTGCCCGACGATCTGTTCTGATCGCACGCGGGCAATTGCCCGCGCCGGTCACGGCAGAGAATAAGAAAGCGGCGGGTGGGAATCTCTCCCCCCGCCGCTTGTTCATCCAGCCTTCAGTGCCTTACTGGACCTTGGCTTTGGCGCGCAGATCAAGGATATGTTTCTCCACGATCTGTTGCTGCAGGCGTTGCTGGATCTGCGGCTTCACTTCTTCGTACGGCGGGGCCTTCAGATCACGTACGTCCTCGAGGTAGATGACGTGGTAACCGAAGTCGCTCTTGACCGGGGTCGTGGTGAACTTGCCCTTGGCGAGCTTGACCATTGCCTCGGAAAAGGGTGCGACGAACATGCCGGGATTGCTCCAGCCCAGATCGCCACCGCGGTCCTTGGAGCCCGGATCGCGTGAGTCCTTGGCCAGATCCTCGATCTTGGCACCGGACTGCAGCTTGGCGATCACCTCCTTGGCCTGATCTTCGGTCTCGAGCAGCACGTGACGCGGCTTGTATTCCTTGTCGCCCATGTGGCTCTTGATGTTGTCGTACTCTTTCTTGAGATCCGCCTCCGTGACCGGATTGCTCTTGACGTAGTCCTGCAGGTAAGCGCGAATCAGGATGGCCTGGCGCGCGATGTCCATCTGCGCCAGAACGTCTGCCTTCTTGTCCAGGCCCTTCTTGACGGCAGCCTGACCCAGGATTTCACGGCGCACCAGTTCCTCGCGCACTGCGTCACGCAGCTGGGGGCTGTCCGGTGCGCCTTGCGCACGCTGCTCACTCATCATGGCTTCAGCGCGGGCGGCGGGGATGGCAGTGCCATTGACCGTGGCCACCGCATCGGCGGCGAAGCTCGCGTGTGTGACAAAGCCCGCAAGCAGGGCGATGGCCAGACGGCTCGGGAAAAGTTTCATTGGTAATCCTCAGGTGGTATGTTTGGCTTCATCAGCCGTTTGAGCACGAATGGCAAGGGCATGAATCTCGCCTTTCATCAATTCACCGAGCGCGGCATAGATCATCCTGTGTCGCGCAACGGTATTCTTGCCGGCAAATTCGCCGGATACGATATGCAGATTGTAATGTCCACCGCCACTTCTGGCACCGGCATGGCCGGCGTGGCGTGCGCTGTCATCCTCGATCTCGATGAACTCCGGCGACAATACCTCGAGACGTTGCCGGATACGTTCCGCAACCGTCATGGCATGACCTTGCGGAACGGGCGCACCGAGGTCGACGCAAAAACACCCTGTTTGACATAGGGATCTTCGGCCATCCAATCCTGTGCGTCGCTCAAGGACGCGAACTCGGCGACGACCAGGCTGCCGGTAAAGCCGGCCGGGCCCGGGTCGGGCGAATCGATGGCCGGCAGCGGGCCCACCAGCAGCACCCGGCCTTCATCACGCAACTTCTCCAGCCGCGCGAGGTGTTCCGGACGGGCCGCCATCCGCTTTTCGAGCGAATTCGGAACGTCTTCACCCATCAGGACGTAGAACATCAGTTTGCATCCTCCTGCATGTGTTTGGAGAGATAAAAGCCTTGGCCAAGAACGAAGGCGAGCATCAGTCCCATCCCGCCGAATAGCTTGAAGTTCACCCAGGCCTCTTCGGAAAAGCTGTAGGCGACATAGAGATTGAGCACGCCCATGCCAAGGAAGAACGCAGCCCACGCGAGATTGAGCCGCGACCAGACCGCATCGGGCAACTGTATCTGGGCTTCGAGCATGTTGCGAATCAGATTGCGCTTGAGGACCAGCGCCGAAAAGGCCAGCGCCCCACTGAACAGCCAGTACAGCGCGGTCGGCTTCCACTTGATGAAGGTCGGATTATGAAACAGCAGCGTCGCGCCACCAAACACCACGATGATGGCGAGACTGACCCAGAGCATGCGATCGACCTTGCGGTGCTTCAGCCACACGATCGCGATCTGCAGCACGGTCGCGCAGATCGCAACGATGGTCGCCACCAGAATCGGGGCCTGGCTGGCCTCGATATCGCCCTGCAGTACGCCGCTCAACAGGGTGAGCGCGCCCTCGGGATCGGCACCGGCAAATTTGTAAGCGACAAAAAACAGGATGACCGGCAACAGGTCGAAAAGAAACTTCATGGATTCGTATCGTGCATCGGGGTGGATCGGAAAATTCAGGCTGTCTCGGCGCGATTGCGCATATGGTTCGCAAGCGCGGCGAAGGACTCGTGCAAGCGCTTGCGCAGCGCCTCGTCCTGGATGTGCTCCTGCAGCGCCTGCGACATGCACAGCATCCACTGGTCGCGTTCGGCGCTACCGATCGAAAACGGCAGGTGTCTTGCGCGCAGGAAGGGCGGGCCGAAACGTTCAACGTAAAGCTGTGGTCCGCCGAACCAGCCCGACAGAAAGAGAAAGAGTTTTTCCTCGGAACCGGCAAGGTCTTCGGCGTGCATCCGGCGAATGCCGTAGGTTTCCGGGAGCATGTCCATGAGCTGGTAAAACCGCTTGACCAGCGCGCGGACGACGACCTCGCCGCCGATTTCGTCATAGGGGGTGAGTTGCGGCAGGGTATTTCGCGCGTCAGGCTGCATGAATGTCGATCATATCCTCGCTGCGTCCGCAGCGCTGGTTTGCCGGTACGGCTTCATCGATCAGCCGCGGGCGGGGAAGCTTGAGCTCGCCCATCTGTTCGATGAACGAATCGCGTGTCTGGTTCCTGAAGCGTGAGTTGGTGAGCGCTTCCTGCCCTACCGAACTGACCCGCATGCCCTTGTAGTCGTGTCCGGGGTAGATCAGCGTTTCGTCCGGAAACGACATGATGCGGCTGATGCTGTCGAACAGCGCGCCTGCATCACCGCCCTGAAAATCAGTCCGGCCACAACCGCCAATCATCAGGGTATCACCAGTGAAGAGCCGATCACGCCAGTGAAAGGTCATGCAGCCTGCCGTGTGACCGGGGGTCGCCATGGCGCGAATCACCTCGTTGCCGAAAACGATGACGTCTCCGTCCACGAGCTGGCGGTCGGCACAACTGGCACCGGACAGTTCACCGGTGGCACTGCGGGCACCGGTAACTTCGCGCAAGCCCGCAACACCGGTGATGTGATCCGCGTGCGCATGCGTCTCGAGCAGCCAGGTCAGCTGAAGATTGAGTTCCTGCAGCAGCGTCAGATACCGTCCGACATGCTCGCGCACCGAATCGATCAGCACAGCATCCCCTGTTTGCGGGTCCGCAAGCAGGTAAGTCAGCGTGCAGCTAGTGTCGTCGAACAACTGACGGAATTCGATACTCATTGATGATGCGCTCCGGCCTTGACTGCCGGCATTCTAACGCGGCTGGATGACGCTGCGGTGAGCGGAACCCGCAGTATTGCACGCAAGCCCCCCTCGGGGCGTGGAAGCAGGTCCAGGTGTCCGCCGTGAGACTTGACGATGCGCTCGACAATGGCCAGCCCGAGGCCAGCCCCCTTAGTGTTGCTGCGCGCCCCCTCCATGCGCGTAAACGGGTGGCGCATGCGTTCGATCTGGTCCTCTGGAATGCCGGGCCCCCTGTCCGCAACCTCGATACAGGCGTCGTCGTCATCCACGAACGCCGAGATGTCGATCGACTGCGTTTCGCCGGCATAACGCAGCGCATTGTCGATCAGATTTGCCAGCGCCCGGCGTAGCGAGAGCCGCCGCACGGGCGCTTCCAGCCGGGCGGGCAACGACAACTCGAGCGGGAGCCCGCGCAGCCGGTAAGGTTCGGCAAGCTCGGCAACCAGCGCGGACAGGTCGGTCTCCTGCAGGGGCTCTTGTGGCGCGCCGCGACCGAAATCCAGAAACTGCCCGATGATGCGGTCCATTTCCTCGATATCGGTCACCATCGCGGTCACCTCGCCGTCGGGCGCGCCAGACATCTCCACGCCTAGGCGCAGGCGCGCAAGCGGCGTGCGCAGGTCATGAGACACGCCCGCGAGAATCAGCGCGCGGTCGGCATCGGTTCGCGCCAGGTCTCCGGCCATCTGATTGAAAGCACGCGCGACGATCGCAATCTCCTGAGGACCGGATTCCGCAAGCGGGGGAGGCGTCTGTCCGTTTCCCACCATGCGCGCGGCGCGCGCCATCTGCCGCAAGGGCGCGCCGATGCGCGAGACGATGAGGTAGGCCCCGAGCAGCGCCGCCATCAGCGCTGCGCCTCCCCAAGACAGCCACTCGAGCGCGTGCGGCTTGGCAATGCGGTCTTGCGGCAGCATGGCCCAATACTCGTCCTGATCGTCGGGATCGAGTCGAAAGCTGATCCAGAAGCCATCGAGGGTTTTCCAGCGCGAGGCAAAACGGGTGTGTTCACCAAGGTTGCGCCGGACTTCGGCCACGAGAAGCCGCATCGGTCGGGTATCCTGCAGGGGGACGATCTCGTCCGTGCTTTCTGCCGGATACACGCGAATTCCTTCGAGTGCGGCCAGTTCGATCAGCAGTTCTCGCCGTCGTGCTGCGTCGCCGTTGATGAGTGCGGTACGGGTCAGATTGACCACGCTCACCACCATCTGCGCGAGGTCACGCGCCCTCGGCCCCTCTTCGAAATAGCGAAATATCTGACTCCAGGCGGCGAGTGCCAGCGTAAGCAGCAGCGCAACCAGCAGGAAGGTCTGCCACAACAGCGTGCGGGGGAGCAGACGCTGCGCAACGCGGTGCAGCTGATGGAGCCAGCCGGATGGCCGCCGGGCGAGGAGTTCAGTCACTGACCGCAGGCTTGTTATCGTCGGGCACGAAGACGTAACCGAAGCCCCAGACGGTTTGAATGTAGCGCGGCTTTGCCGGATCGTCTTCCACGAGCTTGCGCAGGCGAGACACCTGGACGTCAATCGCGCGATCGAAGACGCCATATTCGCGTCCGCGGGCCAATTCCATCAGTTTGTCGCGGGAAAGCGGCTGACGCGGATGTTGCAACAGCACTTTCAGCAGCGAAAACTCTCCGGTCGTGAGCTGGATTTCCTCACCATCGCGCATCAGCGAGCGGGTGCCGAGATTCACGCGGATCCGCCCGAAGACGACGATTTCGTCTTCCGCAGTCGGTGCGCCGGGCAGGGGAGGGGGCTGGCGTCGCATGACGGCCTGGATGCGAGCCACCAGTTCGCGCGGGTTGAACGGTTTGCCGAGATAATCGTCGGCACCCATCTCGAGGCCGACGATGCGGTCGACGTCGTCACCCTTGGCAGTCAACATGATGATCGGAATCGCGCTTTCGGCGGCACGAAGACGACGACAGATCGAAAGACCGTCCTCACCCGGAAGCATGAGATCGAGCACGATGAGATCGAAATGTTCCCGATGCAGCGCACGGTCCATCATTGGCGCATCGTTCACCGCCTTGACGGCAAATCCCTGCTCCTGCAAATAGCGCGAGAGCAGATCACGCAGACGGGCGTCATCGTCCACAAGCAGAACGCGGTATCTTGTTTTTCCATTCATGCTGCGCATCCTATCGTTTGTTCAGGTGGCTCGCCAGCGTTGAGCGGGCGCGGACGGGATCTGCTGCGTAACGCTTCGTAAGGCCCCGAGGAAAGGCAACATCCCCTTACAAAGAGGGTACGGCGGAGAGCACCCAGACTAGCGTAGCGCCCCGTTGTCCGCTATTTTGACACCTGTGGACACGACGAGGGGTTCTAGCGGACCCTCAACGAAAATGAAGCCGAATCGCAAACCGTCAGCCTCAACAGAAGCGCCCCTGCGGCGGCGATGCAGAAAGCTTGTTCTTGCGCTGGCGGTATTCGGGGCCCTGGGCTCCACGGCCATGGCCGAAACACTTCGTGAAGATGCCGAAGTCCTTGTCGAGGCGCCGATTGCGCACCCGACCAGTCGCCGCATCGAATTGCGCCGTGCGCTCGAATCCAATGTGCAGGCCGGTACTGCTCATGACCGCCGGCGCCTGAGCCTGGAAGAACGCGAGGCGCTGCATCGCGACCTGCGTGCAGTGATGCGAAACGTCAACGCCGATCATGGGGACGGCGAACGCCGCTGAAAGGTGCGCGTGAAAGTGGCCGCAGGCGCCCGAGACGTCGATTGCGGGCGCTTGTGCCGGTAGAATACCGGCACCATGAAGCTACTTTCTCTTGAAACGTCCTGCGAGCACGCGAGTATCGCGCTCAACCTCGACGGGGCCATCGAAGATCGTCAGATCGACGGTCACAACAATCATTCAGAGAATATCCTGCGCATCATTCATGCGCTGCTTGCCGACGCCGGCGTGACGCCGGCCGCGCTCGACGGAATCGCTTTCGGTAGTGGCCCAGGGGCATTCACCGGCTTGCGTCTTTCCTGCGGGATCGCGCAGGGATTCGCACTTGGCGCGGGAATCGGCGTGGTGCCGGTCTGCAGTCTGGATGCGCTTGCCCTGCAGAGCGCGCTGTCGCGAATCCTGGTGGCGACCGACGCCCGCATGGGCGAGATCTATTGCCGCAGCTATGCGCTTGAGGACGGGCATTTGTCCGCTTTGAGCGATGCTGCGTGTGCATCTCCCGACACACTGCCGCTACCGGATGGACAATGGTACGGGATCGGGTCGGCTTTCGAGGCCTATCCGGCGTTGCGCTCCCGCCTCGGGAGCCGCCTGACGGGCTGCGATGCCCATGCGGTACCGCGTGCGCGAGAGGTCGCACTGCTGGCAGCAGAAGCCGTCGAGCGCGGTGAGCTCCTCAGCGCCGAGTTGGCCACTCCGCTCTACGTGCGCGACAAGGTGGCGCTGACCACGGCCGAGCGTCTTGCCCGCGGTGGCAAGGCATGAGCGTTTGCGCGCGGATTTCGTACGTGCCCATGACGACGGCCGATCTGAGCTGGGTGACAATGCACGAGTCTGACCTGCATGCCTGCCCGTGGTCGACAGGCAACTTTGTCGATGCACTGGAAGCGGGTTACAGCTGCTGGGTCATGCATGACGCGGATGTGCCCATCGGATACAGCGTCGTCCTGAAGGTGCTCGACGAAGCCCATCTGCTCAACATCAGCATCCTGCGCACGGCGCAGGGCAAGGGCATGGGTTCGCGCTTCCTCGATTTCCTGCTCGCGCAGGCCAGAGACGGGGGGGCAAACCAGTTCTTTCTTGAAGTCAGGCCTTCGAACCAGCCGGCCATTGCGCTCTATGAAGGCAGGGGGTTTGTCGAGATCGGCAGGCGTCGCGACTATTACCGGATGGCGGATGCTCGCGAAGACGCCATCGTGATGAAGGTCGAGTTGTGAACACTCGTCGCGATGCCGTGCTCAGGGAGATGGGGCTCGGGCCGATCTGGCGCTTGCGCACGAGCGTGAGCGAAGCCGCGCCAGACCTCGTCGACTCGCGACCGGACCCAGCGATGGTTCGCACCTTCGAACCCGAGACGGACGCAAGCAGGCGGGCGCGCTTGCCCGAGCAGAAGGCCGTACCCGCAAAGAGGTCTCCGGCACCACCTGCACCGGCGCGCGATTACCGGCCGGTGCCTGCTGAACCATCGCACACTGTGTCTCCGCGTCGCGATGACCGCCGGTCCGAACGTATTGCACAGATGGACTGGATGCAGCTCGATGCGGACATCCGCGCCTGTCAGGCGTGTTCTCTGTGCGAAAAACGCAAGCAGGCCGTGCCGGGCACGGGCAATCGCAATGCGCGATGGATGTTGGTCGGCGAGGGCCCCGGCGCAGAGGAGGACCGGCTCGGGGAACCCTTTGTCGGCCAGGCCGGCAAGTTGCTCGACAACATGCTCGCCGCGTTGGGTCTCACCCGCGAGGCCGATGTCTTCATTGCCAATGCAGTCAAGTGCCGCCCGCCCCACAACCGCACGCCTGAAGCGGACGAGCTCGCGGCCTGCCGCCCCTATCTGCTACGCCAGATCGAACTGGTCGAGCCGGACCTGCTGATCGCACTGGGGCGGCCGGCTGCGCTGGCCCTGCTCGAGCGCGAGATCAATATCGGCGCGGCTAGGGGAAAACCGCATAGTTATCGGGATATACCTGTCGTGGTCACCTATCACCCAGCCTACCTGTTGCGCAATCCGCAGGACAAGGGCAAGGCATGGGAGGATCTGTGCTTTGCGCGCAGACTGGTGCCGTTGAAATAACACCCGACCGCGGCGCTTGGCTGCGTGAGATTCGTGATCAGTGGTGGTGGTCGTCGAGTTGACCGACGGCATCGGCCACACGCTGGTTGGCTTCATGCTTGAGTTTGACCAGGAACATCGAGGCGGCGACGAATATCCCGAACAGCACGATCACCGCATTGATCGACAGGCCCGACATGATCAGCAGTGCATAGCCTCCGGTCATGATCAGGATCGACAGGTTTTCGTTGAAGTTCTGGACCGCAATCGAATGTCCGGCCCCCATCAGGATGTGGCCACGATGCTGCAGCAGGGCATTCATCGGCACGACGAAGAATCCGGCCAGTGCACCGACGACGACCATCAGGACCATGGCGATCGTTGCATCCGTGACGATGGTCATGACCAGCACCACCAGGCCCATTGCGATGCCAAGCGGAATGACCCTGACCGAACGTCGCAAGGTGACGAAACGCGCGGCCATCACCGCGCCGATGGCGATGCCGATGGCGACAACGCCCTGCAGCATCGACGCCTTCGAGAGATCGAGGCCAAGGTTGTGCTCGGCCCACTTGATAACGATGAACTGCAATGTCGCACCGGCGCCCCAGAACAGGGTGGTGACGGCGAGTGAAATCTGCCCCAGCTTGTCCCGCCACAGCAGTTTGAGGCAATGGTTGAAGTCGTGAACGAGATAGAGCGGATTGTTCTTGAGCGGTTTGTGATCGACGCCGGTATCGGGGATGTGGAAATTGAACCAGGCGCCGATCAGATACAGCGTGCTGATTGCCAGCACACTGGCCTGGAAGGCGGAGCCGACGAAAGGCAGTTTGAGCGTGAGCAGCCAGCCGGATACGTCGGGGCGAATCAGCACCCCGCCCATGACCGTACCCAGGATGATCGCACCAACCGTCAGACCTTCTATCCAGCCGTTGGCGACAACCAGCAGACGATGAGGCAGATACTCGGTGAGAATGCCGTACTTGGCAGGGGAGTAGGCTGCGGCCCCCAGGCCGATGACCGCGTATGCAAACAGCGGGTGTGCCCCGAGCAGCAGCATGAGGCAGCCGCCGATCTTGATCGTATTGCTGATCAGCATCACCCGCCATTTCGGCATCGAATCGGCAAAGGCGCCGACGAAGGCTGCAAGTGCAACGTAGGAAACGGTGAAGAACAGCTTCAGCAGCGGCTCATACTCTGCCGGTGAGCCCATGTCGCGCAGCAGCGCAATGGCAACGATGAGGAGAGCATTGTCGGCAAGCGCAGAAAAAAACTGCGCGGCCATGATGATATAGAAGCCAAGCGGCATCGTAGCGGTACACACCGTCGCGTTAGCGGAAGCGCGGTTTATATCACGAAGGGAAGAAACTTGTTACAGCATTGGTCGCCGCGATGCCCGATCCGGGGTGAACGGAAAGCGGATCTGTGGTGTAATTCACGATATAAACGGGATTTATGTAAATTATGGCTGATCGCAGACTGCAGGTATTTCATGCCGTGGCAAAGCACGGGTCATTCACACGAGCTGCCGAGCATTTGTTCATGACCCAACCGGCGGTGACCTTCCAGATCAAGCAACTGGAAGAGCACTTCAACACCCGCCTGCTCGAGCGCGGCCATGGCCATATTTCGCTAACCCCCGCAGGCGAGGTCGTCCTTGCATATGCGGAACGGATTCTCGGGCTGTCCGACGAGCTCGAATCGAGGGTCTCCGAACTTACCGATGAACTGGCCGGCGTCATCAACATCGGCACCAGCACGACGATTGCGGCCTACTGGCTGCCACAGCTGCTGGAGCGCTTCAAACGCTTGTATCCGCGCGTTCTGCCGCGCGTCGTGGTAGGCAACTCGCAGCTCACCGAGGACCGCGTGGCTGCGCGCGACCTGGACATTGGCCTGATCGAGATCGTCTCCGACCAGCCTGCGATCGAGCGCTTCAGCGCGGCGAAGGACGACCTTCTCGTCATCTGCGCGCCGACCCATCCGCTTGCCAAGGCACAGTCGCTGCGTGCCGAGGACCTGGTCCAGCATCCATTCATCACGCGTGATGCAGGCAATGCGATACGCGAGCTGGCCGAAGAGTTCTTTAATGCAGCCGGCCTGCCGATGAGCGAGGTCAACGTGTGTGCGGAGCTCGGCAGCCTGGCCACGGTCAAGCATCTTGCGGCGGAGGGCATGGGCTATGGCGTCGCGTCGCGTGCCGCGATCCTGCGCGACCTGCGCGAGGGGAAACTGGTCGGCATTCCGCTCGAACCCAGGCTTTACACCCCGCTCGAAGTTATCATTCCGCGCGACAAGTTTCGCTCGCGCCTCATTACCGCCTTTGCGGAGCATGCCTGCAAGGTGCTTGCCGAAATGGCTGAAGACGTCGCCTTGCGGGCGAAAAAGCAGGGCATCGCCTGATGGCGAAGGCAAAGTCGGCGTATGTCTGCTCCGATTGCGGGGCGCAGACACCGCGCTGGCAAGGTCAATGTCCGCAGTGCCAGGCGTGGAACACGCTGGTCGAGACCATCGTCGAACGCGGCAGCGCCAGCGCACCGAGCCGGTTTGCCGCGCTTGCGGGCAACGCGTCCCGCCTGCAGCCGCTGTCCTCGCTTCAGCCGCGCGAGGAACCCCGGATCCCGACCGGTCTCGAAGAGTTCGATCGCGTGCTCGGGGGTGGGCTCGTTGCAGGCGGGGTGGTGCTGATCGGCGGCGACCCCGGCATCGGAAAATCGACCCTGCTGCTACAGGCCCTGTGCCAGCTGGCCGCGGCACACCCCGTGGTCTATGTGAGCGGCGAGGAGTCGGGCGAACAGGTGGCGCTGAGGGCGCAACGGCTGCAACTGCAGGCGGCCGAACTGCAGATGCTGGCCGAAATCAACCTCGAGCGCATTCTCGACACCTTGCGTAGCGCGGCCCCGCGCGTTGCCGTGATCGATTCCATTCAGACCGTCTATTCCGAGACCCTGCAGTCCGCGCCGGGTTCGGTCGGACAGGTGAGGGAGTGTGCGGCGCAGCTGACCCGCTTCGCCAAGCAGAGCGGGACGACGCTGATCCTGGTCGGTCACGTCACCAAGGACGGCGCGCTGGCCGGTCCCCGGGTGCTGGAACACATTGTCGATACCGTGCTGTATTTCGAAGGTGACAACCACTCCAGTTTTCGGCTTGTGCGCGCGATCAAGAACCGCTTCGGTGCGGTGAATGAGCTTGGGGTGTTCGCGATGACCGACCGCGGCCTGCGCGGCGTCTCGAATCCGTCCGCGCTGTTCCTGTCGCAGCACGCGGAACAGGTGTCGGGCAGTTGCGTACTGGTCACGCAGGAGGGCACCCGACCGTTGCTGGTCGAGATCCAGGCGCTGGTCGATGGCGCCCAGAGTCCGAACCCGCGTCGGCTGTCTGTCGGCCTCGAGCAGACCCGGCTGGCCATGCTGCTGGCGGTGGTGCATCGCCATGCGGGGATCGTGTGCTTCGATCAGGACGTGTTCGTGAATGCGGTAGGCGGGGTCAAGATCACCGAACCAGCGGCCGATCTGGCCATTTTGCTGGCGGTCGTGTCCTCCTTGCGCGACCGGCCGCTCAAAAGCGGGCTGGCAGTGTTCGGCGAAGTCGGCCTCGCCGGCGAGATCCGTCCGGCACCACGCGGTCAGGAACGCCTGAAGGAGGCGGCCAAGCTCGGCTTCAATACCGCGATCATCCCCAAGGCCAACATGCCCCGTCACCCGATCGACGGCATGGAGATCCACGGCGTCGAACGCATCGATCAGGCGCTGGAACTGATCAGATAACGGGATCACGCCGTCCGTCGTACCGTTGTGCCATGGCATGACGACATGGCACAACGGCGGTCGTCAGCGGCCAGCCGACACTGCGGGCAGCCAGGTCGACAGGGCCGGCACCGCAGCGATCACGACCAGCAACAGCAGCACTGTGGCCAGGAAGGGCAGGGTCGCCCTGAACAGCGCGCCCATCGGTACATGCGCCTGAACCATGGCAATGTAGAGTCCGGGGCCGACCGGTGGCGTGACCAGGCCGATCACCGTGGCCACCGTGCAGATCACGCCGAAATGAATGGGATCAATGCCGAGATGCTGGACCACCGGCATCAGGATCGGGACGACCACGATCAAGACGCTGATGCTCTCTAGGAACATGCCAAGCACCAGCATCAGGACGATGACCAGCAGCAGAAACAGAAACGGCGAGTCGGTCACGCCGGCGATGTACGCCACCAGCAGATCCGGAATACCCTGAAACGCCAGCACCCAGCTGAACACCGATGCAGCGGCGATCAGGCCGGTGATGGTGGCGGTGTTGATCGCCACGGCTTTCAGGATGGCAGGCAGGTCGGACCATTTGATCTCGCCATAGGCGAATGCCAGCACGAGCGCGATGATCGACGCGACCGCGCCTGATTCTGTCGGGGTCATGGCGCCACTCATGATGCCGAGAATGACGACGGCGGGTATCAATCCCGGCACGACGCCGGCCACGATCGTTTTCCACGACTCGCGCCAGCGCGTCGGCGTGCCGTCGGGCAGGGTGTCACCACGCAGTCCGTGAAAGAAGATCACCAGCGCGAGACCGACCACGATCAGCGTGCCCGGTACGATACCGGCGATGAACAGCGGCGCGATCGGCTGCACCGCCACCACCCCGTAGATGATCATCAGCATCGAGGGCGGAATGATCGGGCCCAGCAGCCCGGCGGAGACAGTAACCGCGCCCGAGAACGCGCGGTCGTATCCCTTCTTTTCCATCTCCGGAATCATCACTTTGCTCATGACGCCGATCTGCGCCACTGCCGAGCCCAGGATCGAGGCAGCCATCGCGTTCGTAATCAGATTGGCATAGGCAAGTCCGCCCTTGAGCCCGCCCACGAAAACTTCAGTCAATGCGATCAGGCGCTGCGTGAGGCAGCCCTTGTTCATGATCTCGCCAACCAGCATGAACAGCGGAATCGCGAGCAGACCATTGATTTCCAGTGCGCCGTAGAACTGAATCGGTATCGAGTCGTACAGTACCGCCAGATCGTTCGTGGCCATGAAGGCGACGGCACCGGCCAGAATGGCACCAAATATCGGAAAGCCCGTCAGGAGCAGCCCGAAGAAGACGATCAGCGTCATCATGTGCGGGCCCCTTCATGGCGGATGAGATCGTGGGCATGGCGCATGACCGCAGCGAACTGATGAAATGACATCGCAAGCATCGCGCCGGGCAGCGCGGCGTAGTTGTACCAGCGCGGCAACTGCGTCGTGGCGCTGATCTCGAGCTGAACGTCGGCGCGCATGACCCATTCCAGGCCAAGCTTGGCAACAAAGCCGAGCAGGGCGAGAAACACCACCCCATGCAGGACCGCAAGCCAGTGCCGCCCACGTGCCGACAACGCCCGTGGCAGAAAGTCGATTGTCACCAGCTCGCCCTTGTGCACGAGGATGGAGATGCCGAACAGGGTGATGAAGACCAGGATCTGCACCGAGATTTCCTCCGCCCAGAACAGCGGGGCGCTGAAGAAATAGCGCAGTACCACCTGCGTCATCATGATGCAGGTCAGTGTCGCGGTGAGCGAAATGGCCAGCAGGCGTTCGGCGCTGGCAAGCCAGCGATCGATGGCCTGAATCAGGGCATAGGGGGACATGAATCTCTCTCTGCTGCGTATTTTTCGGATGTCGTTCTTATGCGCGGAGCCGCGCCTCGATGCGCATCGAGGGCGTGTCCCGCGTAATCGCGTACGCCAGCGCCGGCCGAGCGGCGCATGCGCTCGTCCGGTGTGGCGAAGCGTGCGCTCAGAGCGCTTTGGACTGCTTGTAGAAGTCGGCGATGAGGGGATTGCGCGCCATGTATTTCTCGCGAATCTGGCCACCGACCGCTTCGAACGCCTTCAGATCGGCGTCGATGACCTTCGCGCCGTCAGCGGTCGCCTTTTCCAGGTTGCCCTTGTCGGCCGCGATGGCCTCCTGGAAGCCCCAGCGCTCTGCATCGGCCACGGCCTTGAGAATCATCGCCCGATCGGCATCGCTGCGCGTATCCCACCATTTCTTCGACACCACGATCACGCCCGGGAAGGCCATGTGGTTCGTCAGCGTGAGATTGGGCGCCTGCTGGTGGAACTTGAGTCCGACCAGCGCATCGAGGTCGACGTCCACCGCGTCGAGCAGGCGCGTGGTCAGCGAGGGCGCCACCTCCGACAGCGGCAGCGCGGTGGGTGCGGCGCCGTTGGCGGCCCACCAGTCGTTGTAGATCGGGCTGGGGAAGGCACGGATCTTCTTGTTGGCCAGATCGGCAGGCGACTTCACCGGGTCGAGCGAGAGCACATGGCGCATGCCGGCGAAGGTGTACCCCAGGCCGACCAGGCCGTGTGGCTCCAGCCGCTTCAGCATTTCCTGGGCGGCTGGCGTCTTGCTCGCGGTGGTCGCGTGCGCAACATCCCGGAAGGTGTAAGGCAGCGACCACCCGAGAAAGGATTCCTCGCGGTTTGCCAGGCCGCCTGCGGTCAGGACGGCGAACTGCACGGCCCCTGCCTGCATCAGGTTGATCATCTGGCCTTCGTTGCCCAGCTTCTGCAGCGGGCTGACGCTGACCTTGAGCTTCCCGCCGGAGGCTTCGCCAAGATTGTCGGCGATGCGTTCGGATACCTTGTGCCAGACATGACTGGGCGGCGTGATGTGACCGAGCTTGAGCATCTCGGCGCTGGCCGGGACGGCGCTCAGCGAACCCAGCGCAAGCAGGCCGGCGGTGGCGAATGATTTCAGCGTATTCTTGATCGAGCGGTGCATGGAGGTCTCCTCTCTATGGGTTGCCTTGTGCGCAATGGCACAGGCGTTCTGGTTTGCTGCAGTGGTGAATCGATTCAGGCAGACGGTGGCGGTGCATCCGGTTGTGCCGCCGGTGCTGCGCGGCGAAAGGCATCCAGCTCCGCGCAGGCGGCATCCACCGCGAGAATTTGGGGATAGGCAGACAGATCGACGCCGAAGCGGCGCGCACTCTCGACCTGGGGCACGAGATAGGCATCGGCGATCGTCGGTGCGTCGCCATGGCAGAACCGGCCGCGCTGTGTATCGGCGGCGAGAAGCGCCTCGAGCGCATCGAATCCGGCGCAGATCCAGGTTGCGCACCACACATTCACCGCGGCTTCGTCGCAGCCGAGCGTGTTGCGCAGGTACTCGAGCACGCGCCGATTGTTCAAGGGATGAATATCGCAACCGACGATCGCTGCCAGCGCGCGTACGCGGGCGCGGCCGTCGTCGTCGGCCGGCAGCAGCGCCGGCGTGGGGTAGCGCGCTTCCAGCCATTCGATGATGGCCGGGGTCTGGATCAGCGTCAGTTCGCCGGTTTCGAGCGCGGGTACCAGCTGTTGCGGGTTGACGGCCTTGAACGCGGCGCCGAGATGCTCCTCGGTGCGCAGATTCACCGCGACGTATTCATACGCGATGCCTTTCAGGTTCAATACGATCCGCAGCCGGTGGGACGTACCACTGCGAAAGAAGTTGTGCAGTTTCATGACGGTCTCTGGTCTTGTGAGTGTCCCGCTGGCCACAGACGCCATGCCTGCAGCCAGCGGGTGAGCGCGTGCCGGGTGATGCCGCTGGAATCAGTTCCTGGCCAGGCAGTTGTCCACGTTCCAGCCGTACAGCCATTCCATCGCATCGTAGAAGCGCTCGGCCGAGCGCCCGCGCCACAAGTCATTGCGGACCAGGCGCTCGACCCCCTTGGCGTGGTAGATGCGCCCCATTTCACGCGAACTCAGCACGATGCGGGCAGTGCGCGCGATGCGCGAACGCTGGTATAGATCGAAGGCCTTGGCGAAATCGTTGTCATGCACGCGCAAGGCCTCGCCGAGCGTGACCGCGTCTTCGAGTGCCATGCACGCCCCCTGCGCCATGTATTGCGTGGTCGGGTGGGCGGCATCGCCGAGCAGGGTGACGCGACCGAAAGACCACTGCCCGATCGGCTCGCGGTCGGCGGTGGCCCAGCGCTTCCAGCTCTTGGGCAGGTCGATGAGCTGGCGCGCTTTCGGACAGATGTCCTGGAAATAGCTTTGCACCTCTTCCGGACTGCCCTCGGTGACGCCCCATTCCTCCTTGCCGCGGCTGTGGAAGGTCACCACCACGTTGTATTGCTCGCCGCCCCGCAGCGGGTAGTGGACCAGATGGCAATTGGGGCCGACCCAGATACTGGCTGCGTTCCACTGCAGATCGGTCGGAAAGTCGGCCTTGTCGACCACGGCCCGATACACCACATGCCCGGTCACGCGCGCCGGATCGCCGACGTATTGATCGCGTACCACCGAGCGCACGCCGTCGGCACCAATCAGTGCGGCGCCGCGAAACGATTTGCCGCCACTGCAGATCACGGTGACACCGGCGTCATCCTGTTCCACGCGTTCGACATGAGTCGAGGTGTGAAACTCGACCTCGCCGGTTTCCTGCGCACCCTCGAGCAGCGACAGATGCACGTCCACCCGGTGGATCACCGCATAGGGATTGCCGAAGCGCTTGATGAACGCTTCACCGGTGGGAATCTTGCCGACCTCGTATTCGTCGAGCGCGTCGTGCATCACCATGTAGTCGGTATACACCGCGCGTCCGCGCGCCTTTTCACCCACACCGAGGGCATCGAAGGCATGGAAGGCATTGGGGCCGAGCTGGATGCCAGCGCCGATCTCGCCGATCTCCGCGGCCTGTTCCAGCACAAGCACCTTGAAGCCGCGCCGCACCAGCGCAAGCGCTGCTGCAAGACCGCCGATGCCACCGCCGGCGACGATGACGGGAAGTTTCTCACTCATGTTGTGTCTCCTTACGTTCTTATCGGGAATCGATCACTCGGCTTCGCCAACGACGAGCGCGACCTCACCCACGCCATCGATGTGACCGCTGATGCGGTCACCGCTCTTCACCGCGCCAACGCCTTCGGGGGTGCCGGTGTAGATCAGGTCGCCCGGTTCGAGGTGGTAGAACTTCGACAGGTCGGCAATGATTTCCCTGACATTCCAGATCAGCATCGACAGATCCGACGCCTGCCGGGTCTCGCCGTTTACCTGCAGACTGATGGCACCCTTGTCGAGCGCCGCGCCGCCAGTCGCCGGCAGGATCGGGGCACAGACCGCGGACTTCTCGAAGTTCTTGCCCAGATCCCACGGCCGTCCCTGTTCCCGCGCCACCAACTGCAAGTCGCGGCGCGTCATGTCGAGACCGGCGGCATAGCCGAAAATCAGCGCGTCGGCATCGGCCTCGGCGACACGGAAGCCGGGCTTGCCGATCGCCACCACCAATTCCATTTCATAGTGGTAGTTGGACGTACCGGTGGGGTAGGGCACGGTGGCACCGGACTCGACCAGGGTCGAGGCGTCCTTCAGGAAGTAGAAGGGGCTCATCGTCGACTTGTCGACGGGGCGTCCCATCTCGACGGCATGGGCGTGGTAGTTGCGGCCGACACAGAAGATGCGTCTGACCGGCATGCGGGCATTGCTGCCGACGATCGGCAGCGAGTAGGTGGGCGATGGCGCCCAGATGAATTCGGGTTGGGACATGGACTGGCTCTCCAGGGGACATTGCGGAAGGCATTCCCGGCACCAGCCAGGAAGCTTCCTTTTCACGAAACGGGACAGGGACCGGGCGAGGCGGCTCAGGCTCGCACTTCGCTCAGGTTCGTACTTCGCTCACGCTCTCACTTCATATACGCCGAGCTTTCGGTGCAGCGGAGTTTCGTCCGCGATGAAGATGAAGCTCGGCTCGGAGGCCGACAGGTTCTTCAGCGTGACCGGCGTGTAGCCCGGCGCGCAGCAGGTGTCAGCGGGCGCGAGTGAGAAAGTCGTTCCGTCGATATCCACACTGGCACCGCCTTCGATGAGGTGGAAAACCATTGCGGGCGAGCGCACCGGCAGTCGCAGCGACTCGCCGGGGCGAAGCATCAGCGCCGAGAAGCCGAGAATGTTCTGACAGTCGCCACCGGTCTCGGGATTGACATAGGCAACCTGAACCGCCTCGGCCTCGGGATGGGCCTGCGCCTGGGCGACCAGTGCGGCACGCGCATCGACCCACGGGTAGCGCAGCATCGGGTAGCGGCGATCGCTGCCGCGACTGAACATCGGTGCCGGCAATACGCCACCATGCGCGTAAGCACGCTCGTTCATGGTGCCGGTCACGGCCTGCGCCTTGCCTTCGGTTACGTAAGAGGTTTCGGTGTAATAGACCAGCGGCAGGTCGAGGACATCGAGCCAGACCACGGGCGCGTTGCCGTCGTGACCGTGCTCGTGCCACAGCCCGGTCGGGGTGAGAATGAGGTCGCCACGACTCATCGGGCACTTCTCGCCATCGACGGTCGTATACGCCCCTTCGCCTTCGACGATCATGCGCACGGCGTTGGGCGTATGTTTGTGCGACGGCGCCCATTCGTTCGGCATCAACAGTTGCATGCCCAGGTACATGCACGCGCTGGCCTGCATCTTTTCCAGGCCGTGCCCCGGATTGGCCAGCACCAGCACGCGGCGTTCCGCCTTCTCGATCGGGGTCAGTTCGCCGGCTTCCAGAAGCAGCGGGCGCAGCGCCTTGTATTCCCAGCAGGTGGGACGGGTGCGCAGCGTCGGTTTTCCCGGCGGGAGCACGGCACGCAGGCTCGGCCACAGGGGCACGAGGTTTTGCGCGGTGAGGGCCTTGCGATAGGTTTCGGGTAGATCTTCGAGTGTTCCAAGTGCCTGCATGATGAACCTTGCCTCCTTCTATCCACCCATTCCGGGGTGCGTTCTTTTGATCTGGATCAATGTTTTGCTGCCTTCGGGGCGAAATCTAGACGGCCAGCACCATTTGATCCATGCAATGGATCGAATAGAATCCATTCCATAATCGAATAAAGGAGTGACCATGCAGATGCTCGAAGTCCGCCTGCTCAACGTATTCGATGAGATCTACAAGACCCGGAGCGTGACGCGGGCGGCGGACAACCTGGGACTCGGGCAACCCGCGGTCAGCATTGCACTGGGCAAGCTGCGTGAGCACTTCAAAGACCCGCTGTTCGTTCGCACCTCGGGCGGCATGGAGCCCACGCCATTCGGGGAAGGGCTGGTGCAACCGGTACGCAAGGCGATCGACGCGGTCGAGGCCGCCCTCGGCCACCGCTCGGCCTTCGACCCGGCGGTCTCGCAACGCATCTTCCGCATCGCCATGACCGACATCAGCCAACTGGTGCTGCTACCGGGGCTGTTGAGGCGGATCCGCGAAGTGGCGCCCGGCGTGACCATCGACGTGGCACCCTTGACCAGTGAAACGGGCGCGATGCTCGAGTCCGGCGGGGTGGATATGGCACTGGGCTTCATGCCGCAGCTCGACGCCGGCTTTTACCAGCAAGCGCTGTTCCACCAGCACTATGTCTGCCTGGCCAGCGCCGACCACCCGAGAATTCGGGAGCGCCTGGATCTTGCGCAGTTTGAAGCGGAAGAGCACGCCGTGGTCACGACGTCCGGTACCGGGCACCTGATCATCGACCATGAAATCGCCCGGCAGGGCATCAGGCGACGCGTCGCCTTGCGGATTCCGAACTTCGTCGGCGTCGCATTCGTGGCAGAACGCACCGACCTGGTGGTGACCATTCCGTCCCGACTGGGCGAAATGCTGGCCGGACGCGGACGCTTCGCCATCTACCCGGTACCCTTTCCGCTGCCGGACTACGCCGTCAAACAGCATTGGCACGAGCGCTATCATCATGACCCGGGCAGTCGATGGCTGCGGGGGGTGATTCACGACCTGCTCGGCGATTCGTGGTCCGACACTGCCGCCGCGGGGGCGGCCTGACGGATTAGCCGGCGACGCCTTTTTTCAGCATCTCGACCATGACATCGGCAATTTCCTGAGGACTGCGCTTGCCTTCGTTGAACCAGACCGAAACCCAGTTCATCGCGCCAAGCAGTGTCAGGCGCAGCAGCGCCCTGTCAACACCCGGGGCCAGCGGCAAGGCCGCAACGAGGTCGCGGAAGACCTGTTCGTAGGCGCGCCGCGCATCGATGATCTTGTCGTAGAGGGTATGGTCGCCGATCATCGCCAGGCTGTGGCCCGTGATGCGATCGACGGGAGAGCCCTCGACCATGCCGGCGACGTGCACCTGGCACGCCCTGCGCAGGCTGTCCCATGGATCGCTACCTTCTGCCGCCGCAGCCTTCACACGCTCGAGCACACGCCTGAAGCCCTCACGGTGGATGGCGAGGTACAAGTCCTCCTTGGCCGGGAAGTGATGGTATACCGAGCCCGGCAACAGCCCGACACTGCGCGCGATATCCCGAATCGAGGTGCGGTCGTATCCGTGTGCGGCAAAACGTTCGGCCGCCACATGCAGGATCAATTCGTGGCGGCTCAGTCCTTCTCCTTCCGCGCCGGTTGCCGACGTCTTGCCCGGGGTCGCGTCACCCGCCACCTTGACCTGCGCCAGACGCGCGCTCAGTTGCCCGCGCTCGAGCAGGCGTTGCTGATCCGGCGTCAAGGCGTCCGCGCCGTCATCGGCGAGCGCCTGCAGACGCTTGACCGCGGTTTCCAGTCCATGACGTTGCCAGATATAGCGCACACCGGATGGCGAGATTCGGACACCGCTCGCGCGCAGGCGTTCGGCAACGGCGGCTTGCCCCATGGTCGGCTCTGTCCGTGCGAGCTGGAGGATGGCGGCTTCGATGCCGGAGCCTTCGTCGTTCGACTGCTGGTTCATTGCTTCTTGCTTCCTGCATGGAGTCGGATGTGTGCGCGTGCCCAATGATAGCCGGGCTCGTGGCCGCTTAGCAGTGCGCCGGCATTCCTGGCCTCGGCGGCAGCGAATCACACGGCTCACGAAATTTATCTTAGCTTCTTTGGTCAGGTGTTTGACAAGTTAGTTTATCGCGTCTATCTTTGCACCATCGTCGCGTGAGTGACGAAGCGCAAGACAGAGCGGATCGATCCGCCGCCAATGCGCCCCCAGGACAACGGATTCATCCGGACCGGACGAAGGTGGAGACAAGATGGATTTACAAATCGCGATCCTGCTCGGGCAGGATGGCATCACCACAGGTGCGATCTACGCCCTGCTGGCACTGGCGCTGGTGCTGGTGTTCGCAGTGACGCGGGTCATCTTCATTCCGCAGGGTGAGTTTGTCGCCTTTGGCGCGCTCAGCCTGGCGGCACTGCAAACCGGCAACGCGCCGGCGACCTTGTGGCTGCTGCTGGCGTGCGGGGCCTGTGTGGCCGTGCTGGACGGTCGTACCGCACTCGCACGGAACGACGGCCGGAAACTGGTCGCGGTGCTCGCCGCAAATCTCGGATATCCCTTGCTCCTTGCCGCGCTGCTGTTCGCCTTTTCGCCCGCGAACCTGCCGGTTCTGGTCCAGGTCGCGCTGACGCTGGCGATCGTGGTCCCGCTCGGACCCATGCTGTATCGACTTGCCTACCAGCCCATTGCCGAGGCATCGGTACTAATCCTGCTGATCGTCTCGGTGGCGCTGCATGTGATGATGGTGGGCCTCGGCCTGCTGTTCTTCGGGGCGGAGGGCGTGCGCACCCCGCCATTTTCGGATGCCCGTTTCGAGTTCGGGTCGATCCTGATCAATGGTCAGCAGATCTGGGTTGTGCTGGTATCGGCACTGCTGATCGTCGCGCTCTACCTGTTCTTTGACCGCACCATCTATGGCAAGGCCCTGCGTGCCACCGCGATCAATCGCAACGGCGCCCGGCTGATGGGCTTCTCGCCGGTGTTCGCCGGCAAGCTCACCTTCCTGCTCGCGGCCCTGATCGGGGTCCTGTCCGGGGTGTTGATCGCACCGGTGACCACGATCTACTACGACACCGGCTTCCTGATCGGGCTGAAGGGCTTTGTTGCGGCCATCATCGGCGGCCTGGCGTCCTATCCGCTCGCGGCCGCAGGTGCCTTGCTGGTGGGCTTTCTCGAATCCTTTTCTTCATTCTGGGCCAGTGCCTACAAGGAAGTGATCGTGTTTACGCTGATCATTCCGGTCCTCCTGTGGCAGTCCCTGAATCGTCACCACGTCGACGAGGAGGAATGAACATGCGCCAAACCGACTCCCGCCCCCTCGTCGCGCCGCTGCCAGCGCCTTCGATGACGCTCGATGGCCGTTTTCGCTGCTTCACCCCGCGCCAGGTGCTCGCTGCCTTCCTCGTGCTCATCGCAGTCGTGCCGCTGGTGCTGCCCGAGTTCTACGTCACGCTGCTCAACTATATCGGGCTGTATGCGATGGTTGCGCTGGGTCTGGTCCTGCTTACCGGCGTCGGTGGCCTGACCAGTTTCGGGCAGGCCGCTTTTGTCGGCCTCGGCGCCTATACCACGGCCGTGCTGACCACATCGACCGACTTGCCGGGCTGGCTGGCCTGGGCCGGCGGCTCGCCGTGGCTGGCGCTCGGCGTCGGGCTGCTCATTACCGCACTGGTCGCGCTGCTGGTCGGTTCGCTGACCTTGCGCCTGTCCGGTCACTTCCTGCCACTGGGCACCATTGCCTGGGGAATCTCGCTGTACTTCCTGTTCGGCACCATGGATATCCTCGGCGGCCACACCGGCATGAGCGGCATTCCGCCGATCTCGATCTTCGGCTGGCAGCTCGACGAGGGCCACGAGATCTATTACCTGATCTGGATCTTCCTTCTCGCCGCCGCGCTGACGACGCAGAATCTGCTCGATTCCCGCGAGGGCAGGGCGATCCGCGCGCTCAAGGGCGGCATGGTGATGGCCGAAGCGATGGGGGTGAACACCTCGCGCTCACGCATGATCATCTTCGTCATCGCCGCGCTGCACGCCGCCGCCTCGGGCTGGCTCTACGCCCACATGCAGCGCTTCGTGAACCCGACACCGTTCGGCGTGCATATCGGCATCGAGTACCTGTTCATGGCCGTGGTCGGTGGGGCCGGGCAAGTGTGGGGGGCGATCGTCGGCGCAGGCGCCATCACCATCATGAAGCAGTGGCTGCAGGACGTGCTGCCGGCAGTGCTGGGTGCCACCGGAAACTTCGAGGTCATCGTCTTCGGCCTGCTGATGGTGCTCATCCTGCATCGCGCCCGCGACGGGATCTGGCCGTGGCTGGCCCGCCTGGTGCCGGTGCGCGGCAACCAGATCGAGATCGATCATGCCGCCGCAGCGCTGCCCCGGCGCGAGATGCCGACCCGGGGCGAGGTCATCCTCGAAGCGCGCAATGTCACGCGCAGGTTCGGCGGACTGGTCGCCAACAACGACATGAGCCTGCATGTCGAGGCGGGTGAGATCCTGGCGCTGATCGGCCCCAATGGCGCCGGCAAGAGCACCATGTTCAATCAGCTGTCCGGCGTCGATACCCCGACCTCCGGTGAGGTGCTGTTCCGCGGCAAGTCTATCGCCGGTCATGAATCGCGCGAGATTGCGCATCTGGGTATGAGCCGCACCTTCCAGCACGTCAAGCTGCTGCCGAAGATGAGCGTGCTCGAGAACGTCGCCATCGGGGCCCACCTTCGCGGCAATCGGGGGGTGATTCCGTCCGCCTGGCGTCTCGATCGTGCCGAGGAGGCCCGCTTGCTGGCCGAGGCCGCGCGCCAGATCGAGCGTGTCGGGCTGGGCTCGCACATGCACGACGAAGCCGGCTCGCTCGCTTTGGGGCAGCAGCGCATCCTGGAAATCGCGCGTGCGCTGGCTTCCGATCCATGTCTGCTGCTGCTCGACGAGCCTGCCGCGGGATTGCGCCTGAAGGAGAAGCAGACGCTTGGCGACCTGCTCAGGAAACTGCGCGCCGAAGGCATGGCGATCCTGCTGGTCGAGCACGACATGGACTTCGTCATGGGCCTGGTGGATCGCGTGGTGGTGATGGAGTTCGGCCAGAAGATCGCCGAGGGTCTGCCCGAAGACGTGCAGAAGAATCCGGCCGTGCTTGAAGCCTATCTCGGAGGCGTGGAATGAACTCGATCGACAACCCGGTGCTTGAAGTGCGCGACCTCTGTGTGGCCTACGGCAAGGTCGAGGCGCTCACCGACGCCAACATCCGCGTCGGCGAGGGGCAGATCGTCACCGTGATCGGACCCAACGGCGCAGGCAAGACCACCATGCTGTCGGCCATCATCGGACTGCTGGCTTCACGCGGCCAGGTCGCCTTCGACGGCAGTGTCGAGGTCAGCCCCGAAGTCGAGCGCATGGTCGCCAGCGGCATGAGCCTGGTGCCCGAGAAGCGCGAACTGTTTGGCGAGATGAGCGTCGAGGACAACCTCGTGCTCGGCGCCTTTCAGCGCTATCGCATGGGCAAGCGCGACCACGCGCAGACCATGGAGGAAGTCTTCACGCTGTTTCCGCGCCTGCGCGAGCGCCGCGCCCAGCAGGCCGGCACACTGTCGGGCGGCGAGCGCCAGATGCTGGCGGTGGGCCGCGCCCTGATGGGCAAGCCAAAGCTGTTGATGCTCGACGAACCCAGTTTGGGACTGGCGCCGCTCATTACCCGCGAGATCTTTCGCATCATCGCCGAATTGCGCAAGACCGGCGTGTCGATTCTGCTCGTCGAGCAGAACGCCCGCGCCGCACTTGCCGTTGCCGATTACGCCTATGTCCTCGAGACCGGCGCAATCGCCATGCAGGGCCCCGCGCATGCGCTGCGGGACGATCCGCGCGTCATCGAAGCCTATCTCGGTCTGGGGGGCAAGCATCAGGACATGCTGGCAAGCTGAATGAAGCAGCAGACAGCCGGTCCGGAAAACGGGATGGCTGGGAGTAAGAAGTGAGAAGTGCAAAGCAGGAGGCCACGACAAGGGTGCCTAACGCCCGGGCCGGTATCCGACATGAACCTTGGGGAACATGGGCGGAAAATGAAACCAGAGGAGTCGAAGGAGAAATCATGAAAATGAAGAAACTTGCATTGTTGTGTTCCACCGCTGCGCTGTTCGCCAGCCAGGCGGCGCTTGCCGACATCAATGTCGGCGTGTCCCTGAGCTCCACCGGCCCGGGTGCGGCGCTCGGCATTCCGGAGAAGAACGCGGTCGCCTTGCTGCCTGCCGAGATCGGCGGCGAGAAGATCAACTACATGCTGCTCGACGACGCAACCGACCCGTCTGCCGCGACCAAGAATGCACGCAAGCTCACCACCGAGGACAAGGTCGACATCCTGCTCGGCTCATCGGTGACCCCCACGTCGCTGGCGATTGCGGAAGTGGCAGTCGAGAGCCAGACCCCGCAGATCGCGATCGCGCCGGCCAACCTGCCGCCGGAGAAGGACCGCTGGGTATTCCGCACGCCACAGCATGTGAACGTGATGGCCAGCGCGGTGGTTGCGCACATGAAGGCCAAGGGGGTCAAGACCGTCGGCTTCCTCGGTTATTCGGACGCTTATGGCGAAGACTGGCTCGTGGCCATGAAGCCGATGCTCGAAGCGGCCGGAATCAAGTTCACCACGGTCGAGCGCTTCAATCGCACCGATACCTCGGTCAGCGGCCAGGTCCTGAAGATCGTCAGTTCGCAGCCCGATGCCGTCCTCGTGGTCGCCTCCGGCAGCCCGGCGGCCCTGCCGCAGACGGCGCTGGTCGAGCGTGGCTACAAGGGCCAGATCTACCAGACCCATGCAGCCGCCAATCCGGCCTTCCTCAAGGTTGCAGGCAAGGCGGCCGACGGCGCGATCATGCCCATCGGTCCGGTCGTGGTCGTGGACCAGATCCCCGACAGCCATCCGTCGAAGAAGCCCGGTCAGGCCTTCGTCAAGGCCTACGAGGAAAAGTACGGCGCCGGCACGTTCTCGTCCTTCGCCGGACATGTCCACGATGCGGGTTCGCTGCTGCAGGCAGCGGTGCCGGTTGCACTGAAAAAGGCAAAGCCGGGGACGAGCGAATTTCGCGCCGCGCTGCGTGACGCGATCGAGGGGGCAAAGGACGTCGTTGGCGTTCATGGCGTCTTCAACATGACGCCGACCGACCATTTCGGCATGGACGACCGCGGCCGGGTGCTGATCCGGGTGGAAAACGGCGGCTACAAGCTGATCGCAAACTGAGGAGCAGGGTGATGGCAACAGGTACTCCGGACATGATCGCCGACAACACGAAGATGTTCGTCGATCCCGTCCTGCTGATCGAAGCTCGCGCTGACGGCACGCGCATTCTGCGTTCCGGCATCAATCTGCCCGAGAACTATGCGCGCTGCGTTGGCGAATGGCTTGAGCACTGGGCGCGCACCGAACCGGAGCGCCTGTTTCTCGCCCAGCGTGATGCCTCGGGCGAATGGGTCCGCCTCACCTACGGTGCGGCCCGGCAGCGGGTGGTGGCGATTGCCACCTGGCTGCTGGGTCAGAACCTGTCGCCCGAGCGGCCGGTCGCGATCCTGTCCGACAACTCGATTGAACATGCCTTGCTGATGCTGGCCGCCATGCACATCGGCGTGCCCGCATGCTCGATCTCGCCGGGCAACTCACTGATGTCGAAGGATCACGGGAAGCTCAAGGGCAATATCGAGCTGCTGCGCCCCGGCGTGATCTATGCGGATCCGCTCGAGCGCTACATGCCTGCCATCGAAGCGGTTGCCGGGCTGCACAGCGGCGTGGTCGTGGCCGGTGGAATCAGCGGCACGGTGCCGGGTTCGGTCCCCTTCGCCGAGCTCGAGACCCGTACGGATGAAGTCGCCGTCATGTCGGCGTTCAACCGCATCACCCCCGATACGATCGGCAAGTTTCTGTTTACCTCCGGGTCGGTGGGCACGCCAAAGGCTGTCATCAATACCCAGCGCATGATGTGCTCCAACCAGAAGGCCAAGGAACTGATGTGGCCCTTCCTCGCCGAGGAGCCGCCGGTGCTGGTCGATTGGCTGCCCTGGAGCCACACCTTCGGCAGCAACCACAACTTCAACATGGTGCTGCGCTGGGGCGGAACCATCCATATCGACGAAGGCAAGCCGACGCCGGCAGGCCTCGACAAGACGGTGAGCAATCTCAAGGAAATCTCGCCGACGGTGTATTTCAACGTCCCGCGCGCCTACGACATGCTGGTGCCGCTGCTGCGCGAGGACAAGCAACTGCGCGACAACTTCTTCCGCCGGCTCAAGTTCATCTTCAACGCGGGGGCCGCCTTGCCCCACCACTTGTGGACCGCGCTCGAGGATCTGTCCTTCGAGTCGACCGGCAGGAAGGTGCTGCTGGTGTCGTCCTGGGGCGCCACCGAAACCGCGCCGATGGCGACCGACTGCCATTTCCGCGCCCGCCGTCCGGGCGTCATCGGACTGCCGGTGCCGGGCACGGCGCTCAAGCTCGTCCCGTCGGCCGACAAGATGGAAGTGCGGGTCAAGGGCCCCAACGTCTTTCCGGGTTACTGGCGTCAGCCGGACATCACCGCCAAATCCTTCGACGACGAGGGTTACTACCTGATCGGCGACGCGGTCGAGTTCGTCGATGTGGCCCAGCCGACACTCGGCCTGCTGTTCGACGGCCGTGTCGGTGAGGACTTCAAGCTGCTCACCGGCACCTGGGTGCACGTCGGATCGCTGCGGGTGAGCGGGATCGACGCGATGAAGCCGGTGGCCCAGGACATCGTGGTCACCGGCCACGATCGGGACGAAATCGGCTTCCTGGTCTTTCCCAACATCCCCGAGTGCCGCACCCTCTGTCCCGGTCTGCCCGCCGACGCCCCCGTCGAGCAGGTGCTCTCGAGTCCGGCCGTGGTCAACCAGGTCAGGGCGGGCCTGCAGGCACTGAAGCAGCAAGGCGGCGGCAGTTCGACCTATGCCACGCGCGCCCTGCTGCTGGCGGAACCGCCATCGGTCGAAGGCGGCGAAATCACCGACAAGGGCTACATCAACCAGCGCGCGGTGCTGAATCGCCGCGCCGATCTCGTCGAATACCTGTATGCCGACCTGCTGGACAAGACGGTCATCACCGTACACGGCGTCGTCTGAACCAAGGAAACAAACATGACCGAGCAACTCGTCAAAACCGCGCAAGACGGCCAGATCTACACCATCACGCTGGCCCGGCCGGCCAAGCGCAACGCCGTGAGCGATCGACTGCTGGCCGCGTTGGAAGCCGCCTTCATGGCCACCCCGGAGGGCACCCGGGCGATCATCCTGGCCGGGGAGGGCGATCATTTCTGCGCCGGCCTGGATCTGGCCGAACATCAGCACCGCGACCCCTTCGGCGTCATGCAGCACTCCCGCGGCTGGCACCGCATCTTCGATCGCATCGAGAACGGCGGCATCCCGGTGATTGCGGCCTTGCATGGCGCTGTCATCGGCGGCGGCCTCGAACTGGCCACCGCGACGCACATCCGCGTGGCCGAGCCGGACACCATCTACCAGCTTCCCGAGGGGCGCCACGGCATCTTCGTCGGGGGCGGTGCTTCGCTGCGGGTCGCACGCATCATCGGTCCGGGGCGGATGTGCGAAATGATGCTGACCGGCCGCGTCATCGACGCCGAAGAAGGCTACCGGCTGGGCCTGTCGCACTACCAGGTGGGCAAGGGCGAGGCGATGGCGAAGGCGCGTCAGCTCGCCGAGCGGGTTGCCGAGAATGCGCCGATGGCCAACTGGGCGATGTGCACCGCGATCAATCGCATCGACAACATGAGCAGCGAGGACGGCCTGTTCGTCGAGTCGCTCACCGCCGCCCTGACTCAGACCAGCCCCGAAGTCGTCGGACGCATCGGCGAATTTCTCAAACGCAAAGGACAAGGACCCCGCACATGACCAGCACCCACGCTTTTGCCGCATCCGAAGCGGCGGCCCTCTCTGCCACTTATGACGACATCTGGCTGGTCGCCGGCCAGCGTACGCCGTTCGCGGACTACAACGGACCGCTGCGCGATGCCTCCGCCACCGATCTCGGCATCGCCGCGGCACGCTCGCTGTTTTCGACAAGCGGCATTCCCGCTGGCGAGGTCAATGCGATCATCGCGGGCAACATGGCGCAGTCGAGTTTCGACGCCTACTTTCTGCCGCGCCACATCGGCCTGTATTCCGGGGTCAATTCGAATGCACCGGCCTTGCTGGTGCAACGCCTGTGCTGCACCGGTTTCGAGACCATTCTCACCGCGGCCGACCAGATCACCCTGGGCAAGGCCAGCGTGGTGCTCGCCGTGGGTGCCGAATCCATGTCGCGCAACCCGGTGGCGGCCTATACCCACCGCGCCGGCTTTCGCATGGGGCAGGTGGATTTTCGCGACTTCCTGTGGGAAGCGACGAAGGACACCGCACCGGGCATCGGCATGGGGGACACCGCCGAGAATCTTGCCAGGCGTTACGGCATCAGCCGCGAAGAGGTGGACCGCTTCGCCGCACTGAGTTTCGAACGCGGCTGCGCGGCGTGGGAAGCGGGCTGGTACGCAGATGAAGTCTCCGCCGTCACCAATGAAAAGTGGGAACTCGACGGCTACCAGCCCCGTGCCATCAAGCTGGCCGATCGTGCGGAACGCTTCGAGCGCGATGGCCATGTGCGCCCCACCAGCTTCGACACCCTGCAAAAGCTCAAGCCCGCATTCGGCGGCGTACAGACCGGCGGCAACAGCTCGGCCATCGTCGACGGCGCGGCGGCGGTGATCGTCGCCCGCGGCGACTGGGTACGGGCCAACGGCCTCAAGCCCCTGGCCCGTATCGTCGGCGGCGCCGCCGTCGCCGTGCCGCCCGAGATCATGGGCATCGGTCCGGCGCCGGCCATCCGGGCCGCGGCCGCAAGGTGCGGCATCACGGTCGGCGATCTCGGCCGTATCGAGATCAACGAGGCCTTCGGCGCCCAGTTCCTTGCCTGCCAGCGTGAGCTGGACTTCGACACCGAGCGCGCCAACAGTCGCGGCGGTGCCATTGCCATCGGCCACCCGCTGGGGGCATCGGGCGTGCGCCTGACCCACACCGTCGCCCGCCAGATGAAGGCCGACGGCGTGCAGTACGGGGTGTCGTCGGCGTGTGCCGGCGGCGGGCAAGGCGTGGCGGTCGTGCTCGAAAACGTCTGAGGAATCGCATCCATGAAAACCGAAAGCCATAGCTTCCTGGTGACCGGCGGCGCCTCCGGACTCGGTGCCGCCACCGTGCGCGCACTGCATGCCGGCGGCGCCAGTGTCGTCATCGCCGATCTCAACGCCGACGCCGGTGAGGCGCTGGCTGCCGAGCTCGGCAGCCGCGCAGCTTTTGCACGCACCAATGTGGCCGATGAAGGCGACGCAAGGGCGGCGGTGGATCTCGCCCTGACCCGTTTCGGCGCCTTGCATGGCCTGGTCAACTGCGCGGGCATCGGCAACGCCGCACGCGTGCTGGGCAAGGAGGGGCCGATGCCGCTCGAGGCCTTCAGCCGCTCCATCCAGGTCAACCTGATCGGCACCTTCAACATGATCCGCATCGCTGCCGAGGCGATGGCCAGGGGCGAGCCGGGCGCCGACGGCGAACGCGGCGTGATCGTCAACACCGCCTCGGTTGCCGCCTACGACGGCCAGATCGGCCAGGCGGCGTATGCGGCCTCGAAGGGCGGCATCGTGTCGATG
Source organism: Azoarcus sp. L1K30 (assembly GCF_018122735.1). Lineage (GTDB taxonomy): Bacteria > Pseudomonadota > Gammaproteobacteria > Burkholderiales > Rhodocyclaceae > Parazoarcus. The sequence goes on from NZ_JAGRRD010000001.1 coordinate 935,170, forward strand.
ACCTTGCCCATCGCGCGTGAGCTGGCCCGATCCGGCATTCGGGTGTGCACCATCGCACCGGGGCTCTTCCTTACCCCGATGATGCACACGCTGCCGCCCGACGTGCAGAAATCACTCGGCGAATCCGTCCCCTTCCCGCAACGTCTGGGGCAGCCGGATGAATACGCGAAGCTGGTGCTGTCGATCATCGGCAACGTCATGCTCAACGGCGAGACCATCCGTCTCGACGGCGCCATCCGCCTGGCCCCGAGGTAAGCCATGTCCCGCTCGAACATCTTTCGCATGCGCATTGCGTTCTCGGACTGCGACCCGGCGCAGATCGTCTTCTTCGCCAACTATTTCAAGTGGTTCGACACCTCGAGCCGCGAGTTCTTCACCGCCTGCGGCGTGCCGAGTTGGCGCGACACGCTGGCCGAGCGCGGCATCATCGGCACGCCGCTGGTCGACGCACAGGCGAAATTCCTGAACTCCGCCACCTATGGAGAAGACATCGAAATCGAATCGTCGGTGGAGGAATGGCGCGGCAAGAGTTTCGTCATGCGCCATGTGGCGCGCCGTGGAGACACCGTGCTGTGCGAGGGGCGCGAGGTCCGCGTGTTCGCGATCCAGGACCCGGAGAATCCACTGCGCATCAAGGCAGTGACCGCACCCGAGGACTATCGCGCCATGTGCGCCTGATGCCCGGCCGTCGGGACTGAACCCGGCAAGGCCAAACGGGGGCCATTCACCACGCACCGGCTCCCACACGATCCAGAAGGGCGCAAGCCCAGCCCGATGCAGGCGAATCCGCGCTGCATGGGGCCGACTTGTGCCCAATTCCGGAATGCGCGGGCATTTCGACGCGCATGCCTCGCCTTCGGCAGGCGCAATGCAGCAGCACCGTCAAAACAAGGAGACAGGAGACATGATGAAAACACCAAAGTGGGCAGCCTTCCGGCCGATGGCCATTGCACTCGCGGCAAGCATCGGACTGGGCGCATCATTGCCGGCATTCGCCGACAGCGAGATCGAGATGCTGAAGAAGGAACTGGCCGCACAACGCGCGCTGATCGAGCAGATGCTCGCCGAGCGCAAGGCCGAGAAGGCAGAAAAGGCTGCGGCCCCCGCTGCGGGCGCCCGACAGGTCGCCGGCGCCGGCAGCAATGCGCCCACGGTAAGCTTTTACGGTGTGCTCGACGGCGGTGTGGAACACATCAGCGGCATCGGTGCGGACAAGAACAGTGTGACCCGCCTGCCCAGCATCACCGGTACCGTGGCCTCACGCGTCGGGGTGAAGGCATCGAAGGAATTCGCCCCCGGCTACAAGGTGATCGCCACCGCCGAAGCCGGCTTCAATCTCGACGACGGCACCCAGGGTCAGGCAGGACGACTGTTCGGCCGCCAACTGTGGGCAGGCCTCGATACGCCCTACGGCAGTTTCACCTTCGGCCGCCAGTATTCGATGCTGCTCGGCGCCTTGGGCGTGGCGGACTTCCTCGGCCCCAACATCTATGCCCTGGGCTCGCTCGATTCCTACCTCCCCAATGCCCGCTTCGACAACTCGGTTGCTTGGCGTACCAAGCTCGACAAAGTGTCGCTCGGCCTGACCTACAGCACCGGCCGCGACACCGCCGGCGGCGCACCTGCCTCCGGCACCTGCGCAGGAGAAACGGTCGGCGATGCACAGGCTTGCCGCGGCTGGTCGGCAATGGTCCGCTATGACGACGAACGCTTTGCCTTCGGTGCCGGCATCGACGAACAGCGCGGCGGCGGCGGGGCGAAGGCCTACTTCTTCAACGGCGCGGCGCCGGTGGACTTCTCCCGCTCCGGTGACACCGATACGCGCATGACCATCGGCGGCTCGGTCAAGATCGCCGGCGGCAAGGTCGGGGCAGGGTGGCTCGGCCGCAAACTCGACAGCCAGGCCAACGATATCGAGTCGAACATCTACTACATCAACGGCGCCTGGCCCGTCATGCCGAAGCTGACCGTGGACGGCGGCATCTATCGTGTCACCAACGACGATCAGGATCGCGATGCGACGCTGTGGGTGTTGCGTGGCCTGTATGCGCTCGACACCAGCCTGACCGCCTACCTGCAACTGGGCCATATCACCAACAGCGACAAGGCCGCCTACCAGGTATCGGTGGGGGCGGGCATTGCGCCGGCAGCGGGCAATTCGCAGACGGCGACGATGGTCGGCCTGCGTTACATGTTCTGATTCTGCCCTGCAAGTGCGTGAAGGTGGCAAGCGGCCACCTTCACGTTTTCAACAAGACTTTCGTGGAGACACCCTGGTGACCGAGTACATCGCCCCGACAAGAGACATGACCTTCATCCTGACCGAACTGGCCGGTCTGAAGGCGATCGGCCAGCTGCCCGGTTGCGAGGATGCATCGCCCGATCTGGTATCGGCCATCCTGGAAGAGGCCGGTAAATTCGCCGCCGGCGTGCTCGCCCCGATCAACAGACAGGGCGACCTGCAGGGATGCCGGCTGGACGCAGAGGGCCGCATTGCCGCACCGGAAGGGTGGCAGGGCGCCTACGACCAGTTTCGCGATGCCGGATGGATCGGCTTGTCGCTGCCGCCCGAGTTCGGCGGTCAGGGCTTGCCAAAGCTGGTTTCGACCCCGGTGTGGGAAATGTGGTTCTCCACCAACATGGCATTCACCATGCTGCCCCAGCTTAACGTCGGCCAGGCCGAGGCCTTGTTGATCGCCGGCAGCGACGAGCAGAAGCAGACCTGGTTGCACAAGGTCGTCAGCGGCGAATGGGCCAGCACCATGAACCTGACCGAGCCCCAGGCCGGATCGGATCTTGCGGCCACGCGCACGCGCGCCGAACCCCAGGCCGACGGCAGCTACAAGCTGTTCGGACAGAAGATCTTCATCTCCTACGGCGAACATGAACTGACGCCCAATATCGTCCACCTCGTGCTGGCGCGCCTGCCCGATGCGCCACCGGGGGTGAAGGGCCTGTCCCTGTTCATCGTCCCCAAGTACCTGCTCGATGCCGAAGGCCATCCCGGCGCGCGCAACGATGTGCGCTGCATCTCCATCGAACACAAGATGGGCATCCACGGCAGTCCCACCTGCACCCTGTCCTACGGCGACCAGGGCGGGGCCACCGGCTGGCTCGTCGGCAAGCCGAACGAAGGCCTCGCAACCATGTTCATCATGATGAACGAGGCCCGGTTCGGCGTCGGCGTGCAGGGCGCCGGACTGGCCGAGCGCGCCTACCAGTTCGCGCTCGCCTATGCGCGCGAACGGGTGCAGGGGCGCGATGCCGTCACCGGCGAAGCCGGCAAGCCCATCATTCACCATCCCGACGTCAAGCGCACGCTGCTGTCCATGCGCGCACGGGTGATGGCGATGCGGGCGCTGCTGTACACCGCGGCGGGCTGGTTCGACATCGCCCACAAGCATCCCGACCGCAAGGTGGCAGACAAACATCGTCGCTACGTCGACCTGCTGATGCCAGTGGCGAAGGGATGGTGCACCGAGGTCGGCAACGATGTGTGCGACGACGCCATCCAGGTTTTCGGCGGCATGGGCTTCGTCGAGGAAACCGGCGTCGCCCAGTTCTTCCGCGATGCCCGCATCATCACCATCTACGAAGGCACGACGGGCATCCAGGCCAACGATCTGGTGGGCCGCAAGATCCTGCGCGAAAACGGCGAAACACTGCGCGAACTCATCGCCGACATCGAATCGACGATCGCGCTGCTGCGCGCGGATGACACGCTGGGCGAGATCGCCGACGGCCTCGCCGACAGCGTGGAAGCCTTGAGCGCGGCCGCAAACTGGATTCTCGCCAACGGCCGCGACCAGCTGGGCGAAGTACTCGCCGGGGCCGTGCCCTTTCTCTACGTGCTGGGCACCGTGTGCGGCGGCTGGCAGCTGGCGCGGGCCGCACTTGCCGCGCGTCGGTGCCTGGGCAGTGACGAACCGGGCTACGACCCGTCTTACCTGACGGGCATGATCGAGCTCGCGCGCTTCTACATGGCCACGATCGGCCCCCAAGCCACCGCCATGGCCGCCACCGTCCGCGAAGCAGGCGGCGCCATGATGCGCTTTCCCGAAAGCGCATTCTGAAGCAGATGGCGCAACACTTCGCACGGCTCTCCGACCTCGGCAACGCGGTCGGACACGAACTGGCGGTCGGCGAATGGCTGACCGTCGACCAGTCACGCATCAACGCCTTCGCCGACGTCTCCGGTGACGACCAATGGATCCACGTCGACCCGGTGCGCGCAGCAGACTCGCCATTCGGCGGAACCATCGCTCATGGCCTGCTGCTCGTCTCACTCGCCGCCGGCGCAGTCCGCCAGGTGGAGACCGACGACACCGCCGCCGCCATAGTCTGCGGCCTCGACCACGTACGCTTCATCCACCCCGTACCGGCAGGCGCGCAAATCCGCGCGCGGGTGAGCCTGGCCGCATGGACGCCGCACGACAAGGGCGGAGAGGCGAGGTGGGCAGTGCAGGTCGAAGAGGCATCAAACCCGCGAACGGCCGCCACATTCGAGCTTGTCGTCAGATACCGGCGGGCGAACCAACAGGGGCAATAGCTCGCTGCAGCCAGCACGACAGCGCCTCCGGGCGGTGGCTACCGGCCTCGGGTGACGCCGTCTGGCTCCCTCCCCTTCAAGGGGAGGGCTGGGGTGGGGATGGGTTTGCCCCCCCCCTGCGCGCACAAGTAATTCCCCTCGCATGTGACTTTCTACAGAACAGAGCTCCTCCCCCTTCAAGGGGGAGGTTGGGAGGGGGATGGGTCTTGGTGGCCGCCCATGAAACCCATCTCCACCCCAGCCCTCCCCTTGAAGGGGAGGGAGTCAAACGGAGCCCCTTCGAACCTGATTAGCTGCTTCCTTCCCTTTCCCTGAACATACAAGGGGAGGAACAAGCTGCCAACACATGACGTCATGCATTCAATTGCCGGGCCTCGTGGCCGTTCGCTCGCGCGCCTGCCTCACCCGCACCGGGCGCCATTCTTTCACAAACAATCAGTCGGGAATGACCGCAGTGACCTCGATCTCGACCTTGGCTTCGTCCTCGACGAGGTCGGCGACCTGCACCGCCGTCATCGCCGGAAAGTTCTTGCCCATGACCTCGCGATACACCGCGCCGATCTCCTTCAGGCGAGCGGCATACTCCTTCTTGTCCACGAGGTACCAGGTCATGCGCACGATGTGCTCCGGACCGCCGCCAGCGACCCTGACGACGTCGACCGAGTTCTTCAGCGCGACGTAGATCTGCTGCACCAGGTCGTCGCTCTCGAACTCGCACGCCGCGTTCCAGCCGATCTGGCCGCCGACATAGATCTGGCGGCCACGCGCCTCGATACCGTTGGAGTAGCCGCGCGGTTTGGCCCAGCCTTCGGGTTGCAGCACCTTGTTCATGATGTTCTCTCCGTGAATCTGTTGATCGCCTGGCGAACGTCGTCAGGCCAGGGAATGGCTTTATGGTTGTCGAGCGAGGTCGCGACCAGCACCTGCCGCGCGCGCATCCGCGCCGAATCGGCGCCGACCACGACGTGCTGCAGCACCAGCGATGAAGTGCCGAGTCTCTCGACCGAAAGGTGAAAGCGGATGGTGTCGCCGAAGTTGGATGGCAGGACGAAGGACGTATCGAGCTGGACGGTCGGCGTACCCACCCGCCGCTTGCTCACCAGCTCCGTCCAGGGCTTGCCCAGGTGCGCCCACCAGTCCTCGACCACGCCGTTGAGCATGCGGAAATAGTTGGGAAAGAAGACGATCCCGGCCGGGTCGCAGTCGGAAAAACGCACCAGCCGCTCGGCGATGAACTCCACCGGCTGCACGTCCAGCTCGTCCGAATTCGCATCAGTTGTCAAAACATCCCCTCCCCTCTATTGGCCTGTCCGCTCGCCACCGTCAGTTGCTGAACGCAGCGATGCCGGTAATGGCGCGGCCGAGAATCAGCGCATGCACGTCGTGCGTGCCCTCGTAGGTGTTCACCACCTCCAGGTTCACCAGGTGACGCGCCACGCAGAACTCGTCCGAGATGCCGTTGCCGCCGAGCATGTCGCGCGCCATGCGGGCGATGTCCAGCGACTTGCCGCAGCTGTTGCGCTTGATGATCGAGGTGATCTCGACCGCCGCATTGCCCTCGTCCTTCAGCCGACCGACCCGCAGGCAGCTCTGCAGCCCCAGCGTGATCTCGGTGAGCATGTCGGCGAGCTTCTTCTGCACCAGCTGGTTGGCCGCCAGCGGACGACCGAACTGCTTGCGGTCCATCGTGTATTGACGCGCGGTTTCGTAGCAGGCCTCGGCCGCACCGAGCGCGCCCCACGCAATGCCGTAACGCGCCGAGTTCAGGCAGGTGAAGGGGCCCTTGAGCCCGCGCACCGTCGGGAAGGCGTTCTCTTCCGGGCAGAACACTTCGTCCATGACGATCTCGCCGGTGATCGACGCACGCAGGCCGACCTTGCCGTGAATCGCCGGCGCCGACAGCCCCTTCCAGCCCTTCTCCAGCACGAAGCCGCGGATCTGGCCTTCGTCGTCCTTGGCCCACACCACGAACACGTCGGCGATCGGGCTGTTGGTGATCCACATCTTGGAACCAGACAGGCTGTAGCCGCCGTCGACCTTGCGCGCACGCGTCACCATGCTGCCGGGGTCCGAGCCGTGGTTGGGCTCGGTCAGGCCGAAGCAGCCCACCCATTCGCCGGTGGCGAGCTTGGGCAGGTACTTCCGCTTGGTGGCTTCGTTGCCGAATTCGTTGATCGGCACCATCACCAGCGAGCTCTGCACGCTCATCATCGAGCGGTAGCCGGAATCCACACGCTCGACTTCACGCGCGATCAGGCCGTAGCACACGTAGTTCATGCCGGCGCCGCCGTACTCCTCCGGAATGGTCGGCCCGAGCAGACCGAGTTCGCCCATTTCGTTGAAGATCTCGCGGTCGGTCTTCTCGTGGCGGAAGGCTTCCTGCACGCGCGGCAGCAGCTTCTCCTGGCAGTAGGCGCGCGCCGTGTCGCGTACCATGCGTTCGACGTCGGTCAGCTGGCCGTCGAGTTGCAGCGGATCGGCCCAGTCAAAATGGATCTTGCTCATAGCGTGTTCAGCTCCCTTGGGGTTGGGTGGCAATTCAGTCATCGGTTATTTGAGGAGTTCGCGGGCGACGATCAGCTTCTGCACTTCGGTCGCACCTTCGTAGATGCGCAGCGCGCGAATTTCGCGGTAGAGCGATTCGACCTTGACGCCGACTCTCACCCCCTGCCCGCCGTGCATCTGCACCGCGGCGTCGATCACGCGCTGGGCGTTCTCGGTTGCGGTCATCTTCGCCATCGCCGCTTCGCGCGTGGTCGGCAACTTCTGCACATCGCGGCGCCAAGCGGCACGCGCCGTCAGCAAGGCGGCCGCTTCGATGTCGGTAGCCATCTCACCGAGCCTGGCCTGGGTCAGCTGGAAATCGGCCAGGCTGTGACCGAACATCGGCCTGTTGCGGGCATGATGGAGACCCTCGTCGAGCGCACGCCGGGCAAAACCCAGCGCGGCGGCCGCCACCGAGGAGCGGAAGATGTCGAGCGTGCGCATCGCCACCTTGAAGCCCTCGCCCGGCGCGCCCAGACGATTGGCCACCGGCACTTTCATGTCGGTAAAGCGCAGGCGGGCCAGCGGATGCGGTGCAATGACCTCCAGCCGCTCGGCGATTTCGAAACCCGCCATGTCGGGATAGACGACAAAGGCGGAGATGCCACGCGTGCCCGGCGCCTCGCCGGTGCGGGCGAAAACGCAATACACGTCCGCGATGCCACCGTTGGAGATCCAGGTCTTCTCGCCATTGAGCACATAGTGATCGCCGTCGAGCCGCGCATCGCAGGCCATGGCACCGACATCCGAACCGGCGTCGGGCTCGGTCAGTGCAAACGCCGAGATCCACTCGCCGCTGGCGACCTTGGGCAGCACATGGCGCTTGATCTCTTCGCTACCCGACAAGGTGATCGCGCCGGTGCCGAGTCCCTGCATGGCGAAGGCGAAATCGGCCAGTCCGTCGTGGTAGGCGAGCGTTTCGCGGGCGATGCACAGCGAACGCGAATCGAGCTCCGCCAGTGCGCCACCATAGGCCGCAGGCACCGCATAACGCAGGAAACCGGCCTTGCCCAGGGCTGCCACCAGAGTGCGGCAGGCGTTGTCGGTGTCGTGATGATCGATGGCAGGCATCGCAGTCGATGCCCAATCGAAGATCGCGTCCGAAAGCTGGCGATGCTCTGCGCCGTAGAACGGCAGATCGAGTATGGAGCGGTCCATGTGCGTGGCCCTCAATTGCCTTCGAAGGTCGGTTTCTGCTTCGACGCGAAGGCTTCGAAGGCACGGCGGAAGTCGCCGGTCATCATGCAGATGGCCTGGGCCTGGGCTTCGGACTCGATCATTTCCTCGATGCCCATCGCCCACTCCTGATTGAGCATGGTCTTGGTGACGGTATGGGCAAACCAGGGGCCGTCGGCTAGATTGCGCGCCAGTTTCTGCGCTTGCGAGAGCAAGTCGGCCGACGGATGCAGGGCGCTGAAGAAGCCCCAGGCGAGGCCCTCGTCCGCGCTCATGGCCCGGCCGGTCATCAGCAGTTCGGTGGCACGCCCCTGACCGATCATGCGCGGCAGCAGCCCGCATGCCCCCATGTCCGCACCCGCCAGACCGACCCGGGTAAAGAGGTAGGCGGTCTTGGTTTCCGGCGAGCCGATGCGGAAGTCCGACGCCAGCGCAACCATCGCCCCCGCGCCGGCACAGATGCCGTCGATGGCCGAGATGATGGGCTGCGGTGCGCGACGCATGGCCTTGACGAGGTCGCCGGTCATGCGGGTGAACTCGAGCAGTTCGGGCATGCTCATCTTGGTCAGCGGTTCGATGATCTCGAACACGTCGCCGCCGGAGCAGAAGTTTCCGCCCGCGCCCTGGATGACGACCGTGCGCACGTCGCTGGCGTAGACAAGGTCGCGGAACAGGTTGCGCAACTCGGCGTAGGAGTCGAAGGTGAGCGGGTTCTTCTTGTCGGGGCGGTTCAGTGTGATCGTGGCCACCCTGCCGTCATCACTGCATTCCCACTTGAAGTGGCGTGCTGCGTAGTCCTTGAACGGACGTTTGTGGTCATTCATCGAAAGTTCTGCCATGGCCTCTCTCCGTTGATCTCTGTCGGTGCAGGTCTTCCCTGCCGTGTCCGTTATCGCTTGCATCTTCTGCTGCAGGAGGTGCCTGCGATTCCGACGGGGGCACCGGGTGTTTTCTCCGCGGCTGCGGAACTCGCTTCGCTACGCTCGCTCGGACAGTCCTCGCCGCTGCGCAAACACCCGGCGCCCCCACCTTGTTCCGTGCTTTAGTGACCTGTGTTCATCCATTCGGTGTCAGCCAGCCATCACTTCGCCACCCGCCACCGGGATCGACTGGCCGTGGATCGCTTCCGAACCGGGCAGGCACAACCAGCCCACCGTGCGCGCCACATCCTCAGGCTGCACAAGGCGCCCCTGGGGATTGCTCGCAGCAAGCGTGGTCTTGGCTTCATCGCTGCTGCGACCGGTCTTGGCCACGATGTTGTCCACCGCGCCGCCCAGCAAGGGGGTGTCGGTATAGCCGGGACACACCGCATTCACGGTAATGCCCTGCTTCGCTACCTCCAGCGCCAACGAGCGGGTAAAGCCGATCACGCCGTGTTTGGCTGCCGTGTAGGCAGACACGTAGGCGTAGCCGACGAGGCCGGCCGTACTGGCGATGTTCACGATCCGTCCCCAGCGCGCAGCCTGCATCCCGGCCAGCACCGCCTGGGTGCTGTTGAAGGTACCGGTCAGGTTCACCATCAGCATCTCGTTCCAGAGCTCGGGCGTCGTCTTGCCGACCGGGGCACTCTTCGCTGCGCCGGCGTTATTGACCAGGATCGAAATCGCACCGCGCTCCGCAGCTGCAGCCGCAAACGCGGCAGCAATGCCTGCATGATCGGTGATGTCGGCCGCTACGAGCCCGTGCCCCTGCCCCGCCAGCTTTGCGCGGGTGGCCTCGAGCGCTTGCGCACGACGGCCGACCAGGGTCAGCGTCGCCCCGAGTCGAGCCAACTCCAGTGCGATGGCCTCACCGATACCACTCCCCGCGCCGGTCACCACGGCGTGGCGACCGGACAAGGGCAAATCCGACCCTGCGGAATTCTCAGTATTCAGATTCATGTCGCTCTGCTCTTAACGTCGATCCGGCAACCCGGGTTCAGGCGTGGGGAGAAGGCGTTTGTGCAGAGGGCGAGGACTGTCCGAGCGCGGCGAGTTCCGCAGCCCTCGGAGCAATCACCTTCACCCCGCCCCCCAGCACCCGCGCTGCAAACGGCAGCCCACCTTCACCCAAGGCCCATTTACTTCCCCGGCGCCACGTAACTGCGCTTGAGGTTGGTCTCGTACTGCCCGCGCCCCGAAAGGTACTGCTTCGGCCACGCGACGCCCTTGAACTCGATTTTCGCCGCTTCGTGCAATGTCCAGGCCGGATCGGCGAGGTGCGGACGTGCCACCGCGCACAGATCGGCACGACCTGCAGCAATGATGCTGTTGGCGTGATCGGCCTCGAAGATCGCGCCGACGGCGATGGTGGGGATCCCCACCTCGTTGCGGATGCGGTCGGCAAACGGGGTCTGGAACATGCGCCCGAACACCGGCTTCTCACCCTTCCACACCTGGCCCGACGAGCAGTCGATGATGTCGGCACCGGCTTCCTTGAACAGGCGCGCGATCTCGACCGCATCATCCGCGGTATTGCCGCCCGGGAACCAGTCGTGGCACGACAGGCGCACCGACATCGGTTTGTCGGCCGGCCACACCCGGCGCATTTCCTTGAACACCTCGAGCGGATAGCGGGCGCGGTTCTCGATGCTGCCACCGTACTCGTCCTTGCGCTGATTGGTCAGCGGCGACAGGAAGCTGGACAGCAGATAGCCGTGCGCGCAGTGAAACTCGAGGATGTCGAAGCCGGCCTCGACCGCCATCTTGGTCGAACGCACGAAATCCGCCTTGACCCGGTCCATGTCTTCGCGATTCATCTCGCGCGGCACCTGGGAGTTCGGCAGATAGGGCAGCGGCGACGCCGAAATCAGTTCCCAGCCACCCGACTCCAGCGGTTGATCGATACCTTCCCACGCCAGTTTGGTCGCCCCCTTGCGCCCTGCATGGCCGAGCTGGATGCCCATCTTCGCGTCCGAATTGGCATGGACGAAATCGACGATCCGCTTCCATGCATTCACATGCTCAGGCTTGTACATGCCCGCACATCCCGGGGTGATGCGCGCATCGGGCGAGACGCAGGTCATCTCGGTATACAATAGGCCGGTGCCACCCAGCGCCCGTGCGCCGAAATGCACCAAATGGAAATCGCCTGCCAGTCCGTCGTCGGCCGAGTACATCGCCATCGGCGACATGATGATGCGGTTCGGCAGCGTCAGCCCGCGCAACTTGAACGGGGTGAACATCGGCGGCGGCGCCGGCTTGTCTTCCGGCACCACGACGCCGGCCTGCTTCGCGAACCAGTGCTCGTAGCCTTCCAGCCAGGCCGCATCGCGCAAACGCAGGTTCTCGTGCGAGATGCGCTGCGAGCGGGTGAGCATGGAGTACATGAACTGCTCTGGCTCCATCGTGTTGCAATAGCGCGCGTCGCAGACCTCGAACCACTCCATCGCATTCCACGCCGCATTCTGCAGGCGCAGCACATCCACGTTGCGCAATTCCTGGTAGCGCGTCAGCACGGCAGGAATGTTCTCCACCGCGTCGCCCAGCTCCTGGAACTGACGCGTCAACTCGATGGCGTCTTCGATGGCAAGCTTGGTACCCGAGCCGATTGCGAAATGCGCAGTATGAACCGCGTCGCCCATCAGCACGACGTGGCTGTTGCCGTTGTTCAGCCACCACTTTTCGCACTTGACCTGCTGGAAGTTCAGCCAGGCGGAGCCGCGCAGATGGCGCGCATTGGTCATCAGGGCGTGGCCATCCAGATGCTTCTCGAACAGTTTCTCGCAGAACGCAATGGATTGCTCCTGATCCGCCTTGTCCAGACCGTGTGCCAGCCAGACATGCTCCGGGCATTCTACGATGAAGGTCGTGGTTTCGGCGTCGAACTTGTAGATGTGCGCCTGGAACCAGCCATGCTCGGTTTTCTCGAAGATGAAATTGAAGGCGTCGTAGAGCTTCTTCGTGCCCAGCCAGATGTAGCGGTTCGGACGCTTGATGATGTTCGGCTTGAACACCTCCTGATAACGCTCGCGTGTGGCGGAGAAAATGCCATCGGACGCGATGATCAGATCCGCATCGGGATACTGGCGGTCTTCGCCTTCGACCTCGAAGACCAGTTCGACCCCCATTTTCTCGCAGCGCTCCTGCAGGATGTTGAGCATCTTCTTGCGCCCGATGCCGACGAAGCCGTGACCGCCGCTACGGATGCTCTGCCCCTTGAAGTGCAGTTCGATATCGTCCCAGTGGTTGAAGGCGACCTGAATGGCATCGGCCGTCACCGGATCCCACTCACGCATGTTGTCCATCGTCGCGTCGGAGAAGACCACGCCCCAGCCGAACGTGTCGTAGGGCTTGTTGCGCTCGACCACGGTGATCTGGTGCGCCGGGTTGAGCTTCTTCATCAGGATCGCGAAATACAGCCCTGCAGGGCCTCCACCAATACACACGATACGCATGCCATTGCTCCTTCTGGTTGAGCCGCCCGCCTCTCGAGACGAGATGATCCGGAACGGGTATGAACTGACTTGCTTGTTTAGTGAGCAATATTTCATATCTAAACTATCAAGTCAACAAGCAGCTGGCAATCCGCTGCCTTCCCCTCTTACTCCGCGCTTGAATCGTACTCGACCGACCCGCCAGGCGGATGCAGTGCCAGAAGTTCCTTCAGCATCGCGATCAGCATGTCTGCATTGTCCTGACCGAAAGGCGCCAGCACGCGCGTCTGATGTTCGATGGCTCGCTGCCGCAAGGTATCGGTCAGACGTTGCCCCTTGGGCGTGATCTTTACCACCGTCTGTCGCCGATCACTGCGCACCCGGGTGCGCGACACAATCCCTTCGGCCTCCATGCGCTGCACGACCTTGCTCAGCGTCGGCTGCTTGGTCAAGGTCAGCTGGCTCAGCGCGCCGATACTCTCCCCCGCGCTGCCGTCCAGACTGGCCAGCACCCGCCACTCGGTCACGGACACACCCGCCGCCTCGACCTCATGGTGAAACTCGCGCGAAATCCGGCTGCTGGCCTGGGCAAGCAGGAAGGCCAGGTAGTCCTCGACAAAGCGCTGCGGATCGGCATTCGTCTGCAAACCGGATTCCGCCATCATCATGTCTTCGCCATTTATCGCCGCCACGCTGCGCTCCTCGACAAAGATCGCACTTGCGATCCGTCCAACTTTGCTTATAAATTGTTTATAACTATACGGTAATCACCCTGCAAGCAAACCGGCGGAGCAAGTGATGACATTCTTCCCCCAGCGCACCATTCCCGCTCGCGAACACCCTGGCGGACACATCGCCGTTACGATGCAGGACCGACTGCGCCCCGACCGCCTCTCCGCCTTTCCCTTCTTCAGCTCCAACGATGCGGACGAGGCGAGACTGAAGGTTGCCCGCGTCTTCTGTCCGCACGACCTGCGCCCGGTCAGCAGCCAGACCCCGTTTTCATCCCGCCACAATCTGGTCAGACTCGGCGAGACCGCACTGAATTATCTGACTTACGGCACCGACGTCGATATCCTGCCGGGCTGCCTGGAGAGTTTTTACCTGGTCCAGGTGCCGCTGCACAGCACCGCGCATATCCGCTGCGGCGCACAGGAGGTGCTGTCGTCTCCTGCGACCGCCAGCATGCTCAATCCGCACGAACCCACGCGCATGCGCTGGAAACACGACAACGGCCAGCTCATGCTGTGGATTCCCCGCGCCTCGCTTGAGCGCCGGCTTGCCGAACATCTCGGCGACGAGCTGGATGTCCCGTTGACCTTTGACATCGCGCTGTCGCAGTGCGAAGGCCTGACCCGCAGCTGGTGCAGGATGCTGCACGACCTCGCCGGCAATATCGACGAGTGCGGTGCCGAGTGGCTGTCCTTCCGCCCCACCGTCGCCGCGCTGGAGGACTGCCTGTTGCGCGGCCTGCTGCAACTGCATCGTCACAACTACAGCGATCGACTGCATCAGCCGCAGCAGGCGGCACTGCCCAGACACGTCCAGCGCGCCATCGACTATATCCAGGCCCACCTCGAGGATGCCCTCACCGTGGGTGATCTTGCCCGCGTTGCCTGTGTGAGCGTCAGAGCGCTCGAGGAGGGTTTTCGCAAGCACTGCGGCACGACGCCACTCGTCTACCTGCGCGACGCCCGTCTCGATCGGGTACGCAAGGCGCTCGCCAGCCATGCGCCCGGCACCGACAAGGTCGCCGTGCTCGCACATCGCTACGGCTTCGCTCACCTGGGCCGTTTTTCCGCGTATTACAAGGCGCGCTTTGGCGAAACGCCGTCACAGACTGCAGCCAGGAGCCTTTGCAACTAGTTCAGTGTTGCGCGTCGTTCGGCACTTGAGTCCGCCTGTTTTAGCGGTCAAACCCATCCCCACCCCAACCCGGCAGCCAGCGCGATGACGCGCTCTCGTTCAGGCGGCAGCGAGCGATGCTCATTGAAACCCCGCCCTCACCCCCTTGAAGGAAAGCGACCCAACGAACCTCATTAGCAGGTGCCTTCCCCTTCAAGGGGAAGGACAGGATGGGGATG
>NZ_JAGRRD010000001.1:949976-996788 GCF_018122735.1 Azoarcus sp. L1K30
CACCCCAACCCTCCCCTTGAAGGGGAGGGAGCCAGACAGCGCCTCCTCAACCCGGCAGCCAGCGCGGAGACGCGCTGTCGTTCAGGCGGCAGCGAGCGATGCCCGTTGAAACCCCGCCCTCACCCCCTTGAAGGGGAGGGAGCAAAAAGCTACCCACCCGAACCTGATTAGCTGCTTCCTTCCCATCCCCTGAACATACAAGGAGGAATGGAAGCTCCTGACGAAGCTTCGCAAGTCCGCGCGTTCCGGACAAGGATCTTGCGCAAAGCGGATAAACATTCATCACCCTGAAATGAACACTGTGTCCCACGGACGCCCCAAGCGGCGTCATCGACAGGAGGACACAGCAGATGAAAGGGATCAAGGGCAAGGTCGCCATTGTCACGGGTGGCGCCACGATGATTGGCGAGGCGGTCGCCGCTGAGCTGATCGCATGCGGGGCACGCGTCGTTCTTGCCGACATCGATGCGCTCAAGGGCGCCGCCGCGGCAGAGCGGCTTGGGCGGGACGCTCGTTTCCACCAGACCGACGTCAGCCACGATGCTGACATCGCGCGCTGCATCGATGCCACCGAAACCGCCTTTGGCGGCATCGACTACCTCGTCAATTGCGCGTGCACCTACGTCGATAACGGCGCCGCATCGACCCGCGCCGAATGGAACCAGGCCCTGGACGTCAATCTCGTGGGCGCCGCGATGATGCTTCAGGCCTGCCGTCCGCAGATGGTCAAGCGCGGTGGCGGCGCAGTGGTCAACTTCGCCTCCATCTCCGCCTCGGCAGCCCAGTCCGGACGCTGGCTCTACCCTGTCAGCAAGGCCGCCATCGTGCAGTTCACCCGATCTGCCGCACTGGATCTCGCCTCCGAAGGCATCCGCGTCAACGCCGTTTCGCCCGGCTGGACATGGTCTTCGATCATCGAAACCCTGTCCGGCGGAGACAAGGCGAAGGCCGACTCGGTCGCGGCCGACTACCACATCACCGGCCGCCTCGGCCTGCCTGAGGAAGTCGCACAGGTCGTCAGCTTCCTGCTCTCGGACCACGCCAGTTTCGTCACCGGTGCAGATTACGCCTGCGACGGCGGCTACAGCGCACTGGGCCCCGAAGGCAAGGCCGCTGCGATCACGCGCCTGATGGATTGATTCGCCTCACCCCACAACATCAAGGACACACCAAAGGAGCACTTCATGCATCTCGCCAATGAGAACTCGACCCCGCGCAGCATTGCCATCGTCGGCGCCGGCCAGGCCGGACTGTTGCTTGGCTGCGCCCTTCTGGACAAGGGCTATGCGGTCACCATGGTTACCAATCGCACGGCGGAAGACGTGTGGAACGGCAAGGTCATGTCATCGCAGTTCATTTTCGACCCCGCGTTGCAGATCGAGCGCGATTTCGGCCTCGACCAGTGGGAGGCCGACTGCCCGCGCACCGAAGGCATCAGCTTCTCCATCCCGACACCGGACGGCAGCGGTAACAAGGCCATTCACTGGCACGCTCGCCTCGACGCCTACGGACAGTCGGTGGACCAGCGTGTGAAGATGCCCGGCTGGATGAAGGAGTTCGTCCGCCGTGGCGGCGATCTGCGTTTCGAAGATGTCGGCGTACCCGGGCTCGAAAACCTTGCGGCTGCGCACGAACTGGTTCTGCTCGCCGGCGGCAAGGGCGAGATCGTCAATCTGCTCGGTCGCGACGACAGCCGCTCGCCGGTGCGCCAGCCGATGCGCCAGCTCGCGCTGAGCTACGTCACCGGCATGAAGCGCCACGACTACTACGAGTGCGTGAACTTCAACCTCATTCCCGGCGTCGGCGAGTACTTCGTCTTTCCCGCGCTGACCACCGCCGGTGCGCAGGGCACGCAGGCCTGCGACATCATGGTTTTCGAGGGCGTACCGGGTGGCCCGATGGACTGCTGGGCAGACGTCAAGAGCCCCGAGCAGCACCTCGAGACCAGCCTCAACGTTCTCAAGACCTTCGTCCCGTGGGAATACGAGCGCAGCCGCGACTGCCAGCTCACCGACCCCAATGGCATCCTGGCCGGTCGCATCACGCCGACCGTGCGCAATGCCGTGCTCACGCTGCCGTCCGGCCGCAAGGTGTTCGGCATGGGTGACGCCGTGCTGGTCAACGACCCCATCACCGGCCAGGGCTCGAACAATGCCACCAAGGGCGCGAAGCACTATCACGATGCGATCCTTGCCCGTGGCGCGGCGCCCTTTGACGAGGCGTGGATGCGGCAGACCTTCGATGCGCTGTACACAGGCTACGCGGAAAAGGTCGTGAGCTGGACCAACAGCCTGCTGTTCCCGCCACCGGAATACATCGTCAAGCTGCTCGGCAGCGCCCAGCAGGTGCCCGCGATCGCATCGCGCATCGCCAATGGTTTCAACGACCCGCGTGATTTCGCCAATTACTGGTTCGACCCGGCCGCGGCCGACCGTCTGATCGAGTCCGAAATGCAGAAACTTGCCGCCTGAGGAAACCATAATGAAAACATCCAGAAAAGCCACCCCCAGCACCCTGAGCCGTATCGCACTGGCCGTCTCGCTCACCCTTCCCGTCACCGCCTTCGCCACACAAGGCACCTTTCCCCACGGCTACGGCGTCAAGGCCGAAGGCATGGCCGGGGTGTCGATCGCCCTGCCGCAGGATGCCGTCGCCGGCGCAAACAACCCGGCCGGCATGGTTCATGTCGGCAGCCGCTTCGATCTCGGCGGCGCTTTTCTCAAGGTCGACAACGGTGCCGTGCTCGGCGGTACCGACTTCAATGGCGCCGAAGACAAGACCCTCTACATCATTCCCCAGCTCGGCTACAACCATATGCTCGACAACCAGCAGTCGATCGGTCTGTCGGTGGTCGGCAATGGCGTGGGGACCGACCAGGGCGGCCCGGTCGGCCCGCTCACCGAACCCAAGTCCGAACTGCAGCAGATGGTGAGCACGGTGAGCTATGCGCGCAGGATCGACGATGCCAACAGTCTGGGGGTCGGTCTCGTCCTCGGCTACCAGCGCCTGCGCATCGAAGGCCCGGCGGGACTGGGCTTGCCGCAGGGACGGGATTCGTCCTTCGGCTTCGGCCTCAGCCTCGGCTGGCAGGGTCAGGTCACGCCCGAGCTCGCGCTCGGCGCGACCTGGTCGAGCAAGGTACGCATGGGCAAGATGGACGAGTTCAAGGGCCTGCTCGCCGAGCAGGGCGATCTGGACATCCCCGAGCATTACGGCATCGGCGCCGCGTGGACGCGCGGCGCCACCACGGTGGCCGCGGACGTGATGCGCATCAAGTGGGCCGACGTGGCCTCGCTCGGCAATGCCGGCGTGGCCATTGCGCCGGGCGCACCCGGCGCGAACGATGGCCCCGGTTTCGGCTGGCACAACCAGACCGTCTGGCGCGTCGGCGTCGCCCACGCAGTCAGCGACAGCCTGACCTTGCGTGCCGGCTACAGCCATGGCACCCAGATCCTCGACTCGCAGAGCACCTTCCTCGGCATTCTCGCGCCGGCGGCAAACCGCAAGCACTGGACGCTGGGCGCCACCGTCGCCGTTGCGCCGAAGATGGAACTGTCGCTCGCCTATGCCCGGTCCCCCAAGGAAACCGTGCGCGGCGACGGCCCCGGCCCCAACAACGGCACCGACCTCTACATGGGTCAGCACTGGCTTTCGGCCAGCCTCGCCATCCACTTCGACTGAACACGACCGGAGAGCCGTCATGATCGATCCACGCGCCTACCGCAACGCGCTGGGGCACTTCGCCACCGGCGTGACCGTGATCACCACACGGGATGCCGAGGACAAGCCCGTCGGCGTCACCGTCAACAGCTTCAGCTCGCTCTCGCTCGATCCGCCATTGATCCTGTGGAGCCTGGCGAAGAAGTCCTACAGTCTGGACGCCTTCGAACGCCACCCGGCGTTTGCGGTACACGTGCTGGCAAGCGACCAGCAGAGCGTGTCCGACCGCTTCGCGCGCGCCGGTACCGACAAGTTCGCCGGCATCGATGCCGGCGAGGGCTTCGGCGGCGTGCCGCTGCTTCCGGGCTGCGCGGCGGTGTTCCAATGCACTACCGAACACCGCTATGACGGGGGCGACCATGTGATCATGGTCGGCCGCGTGCAGCGCTTCGATACCGCGGAGCGTCCGCCGCTGCTGTTCTACCGCGGCCGGTACGCGACACCTGAAACCGAGGCCGTCCCTTTCACCAGCCTGTTGCGCGCCTTTGCCGGCGCGGCGGCCTGAAGGGGGCGACGATGAGCAAGTTCGACGCGGTCATTGTCGGCAGCGGCATCAATTCGCTGGTGTGCGCAGGCATTCTTGCCAAGCGCGGCAAGAAGGTCGTGGTGCTCGAGCGCGAAGCCGTCCTCGGCGGCTGCATCCGCAGCGAGGCGCTGACGGCCCCCGGCTTCCTGCACGACACCCTGTCGACCGCCCATCCGCTGTTCGTCACCTCGCCCGGCTACGCAGAGCTGAAGGACGAGTTGCATGCCCGCGGCCTCGCCTACGGCAACAATGCGACGCCCACCGGCATTCTGATGCCGGACGGGCGCTCACTGGTGATGGGCACCTCGCGCGATGCCAACGTGCACGCAATGAACGCGCTCGCCGCGGGCGACGGCGATGCTTATGCCGAAGCCATGGGCTTTGTCGAGCGCAATGCCGAACTCATCTTCGCGCTGCTCGGCAACGAGTTGTGGAGTTCGCAGATCGGCAAGATGATGCTGGGACGGGTGTGGAAACAGGGCGCGCACGACACCATGGCCTTTTTCGGACCCGCCATGCAAACCTGCCGGGCATGGCTGGAGACGCGCTTTCGATCCGATCTGGTCAAGGGCTTGCTCGCGCCATGGGTCCTGCATACCGGCCTCGGCCCCGAGAGCGCGATGTCGGCACTGATGGCCCAGGTCGTCGCTTTCACGCTGGAGGCGGTCGGCCTGCCCATCGTCAAGGGCGGCAATGCAAGGACGGTGGATGCCTTCCGTGCGTTCATCGAAGGCTGCGGGGGCGTGTTCCACACGGCCGCAGACGTGGCGGAAATCCTGGTCGACGGCGGCAAGGCCCATGGCGTCCGGCTGGCCGACGGCCGCATCTTCGAAGGCAAGCAGGTCATCGCCAACGTCACCCCCACCCAGCTCTACGGCCGCCTGCTCAAGAACGGCAGCGCACCCGAGCCGATTCGCCGTCAGGCAGCCGAGTACCGTTACGGCAAGGGCAACATGCAGATCCACCTCGCGCTGTCGGCGCCACCGCAGTGGCCCGAGGCACATCTGCGGGATGTCATCTACCTGCATTTGACGGAGGGGATGGATGCCGTTTCGCGTGCAGTCAATGAAGCCGAGCGCGGACTCCTGCCCGCTGCGGGCACCATCTGTGTCGCGCAGCCGTGCGCCGTGGATGCGTCGCGCGCACCGGCCGGGCAGTGGGTGCTGTGGATACAGCTGCCCGAGTGCCCGCGCCATATCAAGGGTGACGCCGCCGGCGACATCCCGCCACCGGCAGACGGGCGCTGGAACACCGACATCGCCGAGCGCTACGCGGACCGCATCATCGGTCGTATTGCCCGTCAGGTGCCAAACCTGGAAAGCAGCATCGTCGGTCGCAAGGTGATTTCTCCGGCCGATCTCGAGGCGATGAACATCAACCTCGTCGGCGGTGACCCCTACTCCGGCGAGTGCAGTATCGACCAGTACATGTTCTGGCGTCCGCTTCGCGGGGTCAAGGATCACGCCACCCCGGTCAAGAATCTTTACCAGATCGGTGCATCGACCCACCCCGGCCCGGGCCTGTCCGGTGCGTCGGGCTTTCACGTAGCCAACGCGCTCGCAAGGCGCTGAGCCCAAATGCACTGCAGCAGCTTCACCGCAGATGGCGAAGCTGCTGCAGCGCCTCGTAAGTCGGAGGGCGTTCAGACGGTAAACTGGCCCATTGCCATCTTCATTCGTTCCACCGACCGGTCCAGGCTACCGACGGCGGCACGCGTCTGTGCCACCACCGACATGTTCTGGTCGGTCATCGAGGCGACCCGTTCGACACTTTGAGCCATGACGGCCATCGCATTGTTCTGCTCGGCCGAGGAATGGGTAATGTCATTGACCATACCCAGCGTCTTGCCCATCTGCGTGTTGATCTCAAGCAATGCGCCCTGCGCATCCTGCACCAGCTGAACGCCGCTTTCGACCTGCGCCGCACCCTGTCGCATGCCGCTGACCGCCTTGCCGGTTTCGGCCTGGATCGCGCTCACCATGGTGCTGATTTCCTTGGTCGCGTTTCCGGTGCGTTCGGCCAGCTTGCGCACTTCGTCGGCAACCACGGCGAAACCGCGGCCCTGCTCACCCGCTCTGGCCGCCTCGATTGCCGCATTGAGCGCCAGCAGATTGGTCTGATCGGCGATATCGCTGATCACACCGGTAATGCGGGAAATCTCGGCCGACTTGGCGCCCAGGAACTCGACCTGACCC
The DNA here is from genome assembly GCF_018122735.1 of Azoarcus sp. L1K30. GTDB lineage: Bacteria > Pseudomonadota > Gammaproteobacteria > Burkholderiales > Rhodocyclaceae > Parazoarcus. Next base: position 956,418 of record NZ_JAGRRD010000001.1, read on the forward strand.
GCGGCGTGCTTGACCGTGTCGGCCAGCGCCAGGATGGTTTCGCTCGCCTTTGCCGACAGGGTGCTGCCGCGTGCCGACACCTCGCTCGCCAGTTCCGCTGCGCTGCGAGTGGCCGCAGCATGGGCGGCCACTTCGCCAATGGAAACCGTGATCTGCTGAATACCCGCCGCGGCGGACGATGTCGCATCGCTCTGCACATGCGCCGCATCGCTGACGTTGCCGACCCCGCATCCCACCTCGCTGGAGACATTCGCCACCTGTTTTGCGGAATCGCTCATCCCCTGCACCGTGGCCTGCACCGAAGACACGAAGCGGTCGAGGCTGCGCGCGATGTCACCGACCAGATCGTGACGCGCAAGCACGAAACGTTTTCGCAGGTCGCCGCTCACCAGCAGGTGATCGACGTAGGCATGGAGCGATGAAATATCCCCTCCAAGGCGCGGCAAGCCCAGGAAGAGGAAGGACGTCGCCCACAGCACCGCCAGCACCGCCACGCCGGTTGCCAGCTCCTGGTGGAAGGGAAAGCGCGCAAGTTGCCCACCGAGTACGACAAGCGACAGCAACACGGTCAGCACCGCAAGTCCGAGCAGTTGCGTTTTCGCCGAATTGAATGCGGCCCACACTGAAGTTCGCGCCGGCACCACCCGTCCGTGGCGAATACAGATCGATCTGTCGCCCGCCTTGATGCGCTTGTACGCAACCTCAGCAGCCGCCACCTCTTCGCGATCAGGACGGCCCCGCACCGACTGATAACCGACCACCCGTCCGTTCTCTCGCACCGGTGAGGCGTTGGCCACCACCCAGTAGAAGCCACCATCGCTACGGCGGTTCTTGACGATACCGCGCCATGGCCGCCCGGCTTTCAGATCCCGCCACATGTCGGCGAAGGCCTCCGCCGGCATGTCCGGGTGACGCACGATATTGTGCGGCTGCCCAACCATCTCTTCAGGCCGGTAGGCACTGATCTTCGCAAAGGCGTCGTTCGCTTCGATGATGATGCTGTCGAGATCGGTGCGGGAATAGATGAACTCCCCCTCGGGCAGCAGGGTCTCTACGTCGATGACGGGTGCTGGATTACGCATGGTTGCCCCTTGTGGTGTTTCGGTCTTGATGATGAAACAGAAGCAATTGATGTGCCGGGGCTATCCCAGCTGATACAACGAAGGCATTAGCCTTGAGGCAGCAGATCCGCGCCCCCGGTGAGCCAGGTGTTGGCGAACGCCACCGGTGGCATCGGACGCCCGTAAAGATAGCCTTGAGCCTTGTCACATCCCAGTGACAGCAAGCTCTTCGCCTGATCTTCAGTCTCCACCCCTTCGGCGAGCGTACCCAGGCCGAGGCTCTTGGCCATCGCAATGATGGTGGCGACGATGCTGTGGTCGTTGCGATCCGACAGCATATGTCGAACGAACGACATGTCGACCTTGAGCGTACTGGCCGGAAAACGTTTCAGGTATGACAGGGAGGAGTGTCCGGTACCGAAGTCGTCGATGGCGAAGTGGAACCCGGCGTCGACCAGCGTGCGCGTCACCTTCATCGCGCTCGCGGGGTCGAGCATCACGCTCGACTCGGTGATTTCGAGTTCGATGCAACTGTTCGCCACCCCAGCCTCGCGCGCGATCGACTGCGCCCGCTGGGCGAAATCCTCGCGTTCGATCTGCTGCGCCGATACGTTGATCGCCATGCGGGCGGGCAGACGCAGCCCGGCCTGCTCCCAGAAGCGGATCTGCCTGCAGGCCTTCTTCAGCACCCATTCGCCCACGGCAACCATCATGCCGCGCTCTTCCGCAATCGGAATGAACTCCGCCGGGCTGACCCAGCCCCATTCGGGATCCTGCCAGCGCAGCAGCGCCTCGGCACCGATCAGGCGCCCGCTGTGCAGCTCCACCTGGGGTTGATAATGCAGCTGCAGGACGCCATCCTGCAGCGCCTTCCCGAAGCGCCGTGCAACCTCCAGTCTGCGTGCCAGCACCGCGCCCATCTCGGCGTCGTAGAAGCAGTAGCCACCGCCGCTCTGCTTGGCCCGGTACATGGCAATGTCGGCATGCTTGAGCAGAAACTGGGCGTCCGCGCCATCGTGCGGAAACAGCGCAACGCCAATGCTCGCCCCCAGCTCAAAGCGATTGCCCTTGATCTCGATCGGCTTGGCAAGCGAACGGTTAAGTCGCTCGGCAATGAGCGTCGCGCCCGAGCGCCCGGTTTCACTGGCGATGATGACGAACTCGTCGCCGCCGAGTCTCGCCAGGGTTTCGTCATGGCGCAGCGTGGTGCGAAACCGATGGGCCACTTCGGCCAGCACGAGGTCGCCGCAGCCATGACCTTGCGTATCGTTGACCTCCTTGAACCGGTCGAGATCAATGAAAAGCAGGGCAACGTTGTGACCATGCCGTCGTGCCGATGCCAGCGCCCGCTCCAGCCGATCCCGAAACAGTGCACGATTTGGCAGGCGAGTCAGCGAATCGTAGAACGCAAACTGCTCGATTCTGCCCTCTGCCGTCTTGCGCTCGGTGATGTCCTGCACCGTGCCGATGACCGAAACGAAATTGCCTTCCGCATCCATCTCCAGTTCGGCACGCTCTTCGAGCCACCGGATCTCCTCACCGCAATAGATGCGGTGCTCAACCCGGTAAGGTTCGCCGCCGAGCGCCCTCTGCCACGCCTCGTGCACCGCCTCGCGGTCAGCCGGATGGATCTTGTCGACAAAGAAGGGGTAATCGATTGGCGTTCCCGGCGCCACGTCGAACAGTCTGTACGTTTCCGCAGACCATTCGATTCCGTCGGGTTGCGCACCTTTGCGGTCCATGCTCCAGCTGCCGATTTTCGCCACCGACTGCGCATGGCGGAGCAAGGCCTCGCTGCGCGCGAGTTTCAACTCCGCCTGCCGGCGCAGCAACTCCGCCTCACTGACCTCCTCGATGACGACGAGAAGCCGGTCGCGTTCGTCGCTCAGGCAGATCGGCCGGATCGTGACCCTCGCCTGCTTGCACACCGGGCTGTGCGTGGCGTGCAGGCAGAACGACCTGTCATGCAGCTCTGCGCCCCCGCGCACGACGTCGAGCGCGGACGCTTCAAGCCCTTCGCAGTCGATCACCTCGGCCAAATGCCGTCCAAGCACCTTCTGCAGACTCAGACCGAACATCTTCAACGCCGAACTGTTGGCGGAGAGAACCACGAGCTCGGACGAGAGGACGAGAATGCCGTCATGCATGCTCTCGAACACCATATCCGAATAGTTTTTCAGCCCGCGTATGGTCTGATCTCGCGCATCGATATAGGTGTCGATGGCCAGACCCATGTCGAACAGCACGATCTTGATCAGCGACTGAACCACTTCCACCGCGCGCTCGGGCGAATCCTTCAGTCGATGACTGATTTCCGGCAGCAGGCCGACCAGGTACTTGGCGTAGGCGCCCAGGTACCAGGTTGGCGAAAGCCCGACGCGATGATGCGCGGTACCAACCCGCACGCGATGATGAATGTAGTCCCGTCCATAGTTGCCGGCGGTCAGGCCCTCGAAATACGCGGTCTGGGAACGCTGCAGTCGCCCGAGGGTCTCCGTGTCGGGCAGCAGCGCGCGCATTTCTTCAAACGACAGCAAGTGCCTGTAGAACTCGGAGGCGAAGTCCGGCGCATAGCCCGCCAGCATCTCGTGCAGTTGCCTGAGGCGGGCGATATCGTCCTCGCCAAACTCCAGAAAGGCCTTGCGCCGGTCGATCGCGGCATCGGACAAATCGAGCGTGCTGATCATCTGGCTGAGGCCCCGCATGTCGGCATTCATGCTTCGAGCCTCCACTGCTGAATCCGGTGCAGACACGCAGCCCGCGCTGACGCAAATGCAATGCCGGCCCGCAGGGGAAATCCTGTTCCATGACGTTGAGAACCGAGACTCTTAAGAGCAAGCGCCTGGCGATGTTCCGACATACTCCACCCACTGTCATGCGCCGAACCTCTGCCATGCAGGGTCGACAGTTAATTGTTTTCGGGGCGGAATTTGGGCCCAGACAGGCCGGCAACAAGCGCTGCCTGGCAACGACATCCCGGCGGGGGCTGGGCCGAGGTGATCAATTCAGCTGACAGACATCGCATGCCTTGCACACGATGCTCAGTGATTTCTTGTAACCAATTTGCCTGATGTGTTGACAAAAATCAATAATGAATCAGTAAATTCAACCTAAATATTTCACAATTAAATGCAAAACCACGGATCCGGCATGCCAGACGGATCGTGCAACGCGCGGATGCACTCACGAAACGGACAGTACCGGGGGCTGGAGGGTCATCTGTGCCTCGACACCGTCATGCAACGCTCGAAAGCCAAGCAGGATGCCTGGCGACGTCATCAGCGCTCTGACCAGGCCAAGCCCTACGCCGCACGCATTCCCGGTTTCAAAATCGAATCCGTCCGGCAGTTTTCCGGGATTGAAGATGGTCACGCAGCCGCTGTCACCCCGAATCGTCAAGTTCACCTGCGGCGGCCGAGTCGCGGCCATCGCACCTGCATGCGCGACCGCGTTGTTCAACAGTTCGTTGAGGATCAGGGCCACCGCGACCGTATCGCTCTCGGCAATCACCAGGCGCCCGCATGTCGGCGCCACGCCCGTCTGCTCGACCTTCACGCCGGACAGGCCCGACACGCTCTGGACCACCGCGGGCAACAGTTCGCACAACATCACACGTTCGGGATAGACCTGTCCGCACAGGCCATGGACCACCGCAACGGTGTGTACCTGCGCCATTGCGGATTGAAGCAGCCCCCCGACCTCCGGACGCTTGCCGGCCTCGCGGCTCAACAGACCGGTAACGACCTGGAGATTGTTCTTGATCCGGTGATGCACCTCGCGGGTGAGGTTGTCGCGCAGACGCAGGGCCTGCTCGATACGCGCCTGCTCCTCCCGCTTTTGGGCACTCACATCCTCAAGCGCCACCCGCAGCAATGGCCCGTCGCTTCCAGGGAGAAGCCGGAGGCAGCGCAGGAATGCGTCGAAGCGCGTCCCATCGTCGCGCTGCAAGGACAGTTCGCAGCGCTGCTTGCCGTCCTCTTGCAATGCGTACAGGAAATTCTGTCGCCACGCGTTGAGGCCGTCCGCCGGGATGAAGTGCTCGAAGGAATGTCCGACCAGCACCTCACGCGCGGCCCCAAGCAGCGCACTCCCGGTCTGATTGATCGCGGCAATGCGCGCCTGCCGGTTCAGGGTCAGGTAGCCAACCGGCGCGAACTCGTAGACGTCCAGGTAGATGTCGCGAAAGAAACCAATGGAAAGCGCGTCGGCGTCATCAAGATCACACCCCTGCGCCAGCGCGGCAATCCGCTCACGATCAGGCTGCCCCGCTATAGCTGGAGGTGGATTCAATTTCATTGATCTGCTCCTGAACGACACCCGGCTGCGGAAAAATCACATGCTCGCCACGCGCGCGGCGCAATCGATCACGGCAAACGCAGGAGGTTTCGACCCGCGACATTTCATGCCGGTCTCTGTCGCCACCATGTCATGTCGCCCAAGAATTCCATCGCGCCGCACCATCACCGTGTACCGTCATCATAGCGCGGCGCAAATCTGCCGCCCTATTGCGACAAACCCTCGACCGGACTGACGACGGGAAACCCGATCTCGACCTCGACCTTGACCCATTCCTCGACGCAAGTGAAACGCAGCGTCATTCCCGCATCGGGCAACAGCGTCCGGACCAGCCCGAGCCCGGTACCGATGCCTCGCCCGGAATCGAAATCGAAGCCCTCCGGCAGATGACCACGATTCGCAATGCAAAGCAGCCCGCTGCCATCGCGCCGGGCCAGGGTAACCTCCGGCGCCGACGCCGTGGCGTCCTGGTCCGAATGCTTCACCGCATTGGTGACCAGTTCATTGACGATCAGCGCAACGGCAACGGTGTCGCCTTCCCGGATCATCAGGGCACCTGTCGACGGCTCGATGCCGTTACGCGCAACCGGCACGCCGGTCAGATCCGACACACTGCTTACGATCACGGGCAAGAGCTCGCATAACAGGACGCTGCTGCGCGTGACCTGTCCATACAATCCATGAACCACGGCAATCGCGCCGACCTGGGCAATCGCCGCTTCGATCGCAGGAAGCGCCAGCGGATGCCTGCCGGCTTGCCGGCGCAGCAACCCGATCACCGTCTGCAGGTGGTTCTCGATCCGGTGGTGGACTTCTCTTGTCAACGCATTACCCAGGCCTGTCGCTTCACGCGCAGGTACGGCAACCTCCCATGGGCCACATACCCGCCCCGCTTCGGACCGCCCAATGCCCGAAGCGACTCGGTCAGCATGAACCGCCGGCCCCGAACATCCCCGCGTCAGCATCCACCAGCACGACGCCATCAAGGAGACGCAGCTCAGGAGCGACAGCCATTCCAGCAAGTCGCGCACGCTCAAGCCCTGGCTGAATCGAAGTTCCGCATTCGCGGCGAATGCCGCAGCCACAAGGGGGATCATCACGATGCAATGACTGCCCGCCAATCCGAGTGCGATTCTCAATTTGAAAGACATGGAAATCCCGTTCGATCACCCGCAACTGGGTGCGCAGAAACCTGTTCAAACCGTTTGCGGTTCTCCCGGGGCAGGGATTGGGCCCCGATTGAAAGGACGCCGCGAGGCACGGGCGACGTCCCGATGCGTTACCACTTGATTCCGATCCTTGGCGACTGTCGAGTCTCGAGGCGTGCAACCCGGCATGTTGACGCCGGCAACGAGATCTCGATATTCACCCGGTTCATCGATGGAAATTTCGCACAAGCGAGTCGTGACCACAAGCACTTGTGTCATTCGTCGCGGAGGATGTGGTTCTCACGCTCGACCGCCACAATCAACTCCTCGGCCAGTTCACTGAGCTTGCGCCGTTCCGACCGCGCCCGTCCGCGCAGAAAGTCAAACGCCTCCTGTCTGTCCAGCCCCTTTCGCACCATGACGATGCCAACCGCCGTACGCGTTTTCTGTTCGACGGACAAGGCCCGTTCGAGATGGCTGCTTGTGCTGCGCAACCCGTCGATCTCGCGTGCACGGGCGATCGACGCTTCGATGAAGGGAATCAGTTGCGGAATATCCACCGGCTTGATCAGATAGCCCATCGCGCCGGCTGCAGCAGCCTCCCGCACGATCGACTCGTCCCCGTATGCGGACAGGAACACGAACGGTGGCCCCCCACGGGCAGAGAAATGCTTGGCAAGATCAAGCCCGTTCATCCCCGGCATGACCATATCGAGCACGGCCAGGTCGAAGGTCCGACTTTCGACCGCCTTCATCGCATCGTCGCCGGAAGCGGCGATGGATACGCTGTACCCCATATCGCGCAAGCCCTCGGCGAGCAGATTCAGGATCACCCTGTCGTCATCGACGATCAGAACATTCATCATGTTGCGTGCGCTCCTCCAGGTGAAAGTACCAACTTGCGCGAGAAACCAAAGGTTGCGCACGATACCTCAGTCTGTCGGACGCGGGAGGAGATCACGCCTCAAAATGGGCAAAGAGTCACACATCAACGCACCTCGCTTCGCGGCCTGCCCCATGGCCCGGCCGCGAAGCGTCAGGTCGCGTACTGCGCCCAGTTGTTGGCCAGGTGAAGGGCTGCCCGATGCGCGAGGGCCGATGCAGTGAAGGTGGGATTGACCGCGCCGCCCGAGGGGAACAGCGACGGACCGGCAATGAACAGATTGCGCAGTTCATGGCAGCGGCCATGAGCGTCGGTGACCGAATTCCCCGGATCACGGCCCATTCTTGTGCCACCCAGCAGATGCATGCCCACCAGCGGCCCATGCCAGGCCGAGCGCGCGCCAGCACGACGCAGGATCTCCGTCCCCTCGCGCATCGCGTGCGCATGCAGGCGCACCGCATCGTCATCGAAGCGGTGAACGACCCGAATCCCGGGCATGGCAGTCGCACTGGCCCCGGCCACGAGCTCAACGCGATTCTCCGCAAGCGGCAAGCTCTCCCCCACCACCGTCATCGAGCCGAAGTGCGCACTCGCCTCCCTGATGAAGGCATTGAACGCCTCCCCGTGGAGATCGGGACGGGAGCAAGCCATGCCAAGCAGATCATTGGGTTTCGTCGCATGACCGATCAGCCACTGGTAGCCGCCATGAAACGGTTTGTCATCCGATCTCGCCTTGGCGTAACGGTCCTGACACACCAGTTGTCCACCGCTGACGCCAAGCTGGCAGTCGGTCTCTTCCGCAAAAAGCCCGAAAACGCCCCCCGCCGCATGCGTGTGCAAGTACCGCCCGACCGTGCCCGAACCGTTGCCCAGTCCCTGCGGGTGCGCGGCAGTGGCCGACGCCAGCAACAGCCGCGGGGTCTCCAACGCAAACCCGGCGATCACGACGACCGCCGCCGGCTGGAACACCCTCTCCCCCTGGGCGTCGGCAACAATCACGCCAATCGCGCGGCCACCGCTGGCATCCGTGACGATCCGCTCCACCCGCTGCCGGTAGCGCACCTGCGCGCCTGCCTCGACGGCCCACTTCAGATACGTGGACTGCGGATTCGCCAGCGCGCCGGTTGGACATCCCGCATCGCACCAACCGTCATAGACACACGCCCCCCGGCCGCGATAGGGCGCAGTTGCAATCGCAAGCGGCAGGGGCGCGACATGCATTCCAAGCTGCTCGAAGCCGCGAGCCAGGATATCCCCCTGGCGGAATCGCGGAATCGGCGGCAATGGATAGTCTGCGCCCGGCGGGCGCCAGCGCTCGGCCCCGGCATCGCCGGCGATGCCAACCTCCGTCTGCACGGCGTCGTAGGACTCGCGCAGATCGTCGTAGGCAATCGGCCAGTCGGCGCCGACGCCAAAACGCGTGCGAACCTCGAAATCCTCCGGATGAAGGCGGAACCAGCACGCGTAGTGGTGTGCCGCCGCACCGCCACCGCCCTGCCCGGTATTGAAGTTGATCCCCAGCGGGTGCGCGCCGGCACTCTCCACCAGATCGGGCGTACCCTTCAGGCGACGCGCCCATATCTGCGAGCTGACCATCGCCTGGGTGCCCCTTTCGGGACCGGCTTCGCAGATCACCACCGACCGTCCTGCAGCGGCGAGACGATGGGCCATCAGGCTGCCCGTCTGACCGCCTCCCACGACCACAAGCTCGACTTCTGGCAGCACCTTCATGTCAGCACCTCCGACTTCCCTGGCCAGACGGAGGGTGGCTCGATGTGCGCGCGATAGCTCAAGCCGAGCGCCTCGATCCCAGCCGTCGAACCAAACACCAGGTCAGCGCCATCGGCCTTGCTGACGAAGTAAAACAGGCCGGCCGGCGGTCCGCGCCAATCGCGCGGCTTGCCGCCGCCAACTTCATCGATCAAGCGCGTGCGCGCCTCCACGTCGAGTGCGCCGAAGTGACCGCCAAAGTGCTTTTGCGCCAGCCTATCGACCGCGCTCAGGCCATCCTGGTAGAAGGCGGCGTAAGACCCCGGCCAGTCCATGTAGCGAAGAAACAGCACGCTCGCCTCCCTTGGCAGCGAAAGCTGGCTCGCCAGATAACGCGCAGCACCGGCCGCCGCCGCACCGGGCACCAGCGCATCCAGCCATCGCGACCAGAGATCGAGCGCGTCAGCGTCGACACCTGCCTCAAGGGTTGCCGAAGCGGCAACCCCAGGCACCGGTACCACCATGGAAGCGGCGGCGAATGCCCCCGCTTTCAATAGCGCGCGGCGCGTACCGTCCTGCAATGAATCAAACCTGCTGATCGTCATTTCATCTTCTCTCCAATCGAGCCGATGCGGCGGATGAAGGCAGCTGCAGTTGCCCGCATTCATCGCTGGCCTGGGGTGGTCTGCTCGGCATTCGCCTCAGGCGAAGCGGCACGCCGTCTCGAAAGGCAAGCGAGGATTGCGCGGAAACAGCGCGGCCGCATCGCCATAGCCGAGATTGCACAGGAAGTTGCTGCGCCAGGGCGTGCCTTCGAAGAAGCATGCGTCGACCCGCTCGCGATCGAAACCCGACATCGGTCCGCAGTCGAGTCCAAGCGCACGCGCGGCCATGATCAGGTAGGCGCCCTGCATGGAGCCATTGCGAAACGCGGTCTCCCCGGCAAAGGCGGGGCTATCGCGAAAGTAGCCGCGAACGTCCTTGTGTGGCGAGAGCGTCGGCAACTGCGCCCAGAAATCCCGATCGTGAGCGACGATGACGCACACGGGTGCGGCCATCGTCTTGGCGACATTGCTCGGCAGCAGGGCCTCGCACAAACGCACCTTCCCTTCGGCCGAGCGCACGAACACGAGCCGCATCGGGCTCGCATTGAAGCTGGTCGGCCCCATGCTGGCGAGTGCATAGAGGCGTCGCAGCGTGTCGTCGTCCACCGCCCGGTCGAGCCATGCATTGTGCGTTCGGGCCGCAGTGAAGAGGCGCGCCAGACTGGCCTCGTCGAGCGCCTCACTCATCGCCCTGTGCCCCCGGCGCGAGGCCCGTGAAGCCGCCTGCTGCATAGAGCAGCGGGCCGTCGGTCGCAGCACCGCAGACGGCGACGACATCCACCGTCACGATGGAGTGCGTGCCCGCATCGACGACATCGCGCACACGACCATCGAACACCGTGAGCGCATCGCGCAGTACAGGCGCACCACACACCCCGGTGTCCCAGTGTCCGACGTCGAAACGGGTCTCACCCTTGATGCTGGAAGATGCAAAGCGCTGGCCCATTCCGGCCTGTCCCTGCGCCAGCACGTTGATGGCCATCGCCGCACCACGCGCAATCAGTGGAAAGGCTCCGGCCGAATGACTGATACACGCCATCACCCGCGGCGGATCGACGCTGAGCGAGCAGAACGAGGAAATGGTCAGACCCGCCCGCTCCTTTGCCCTGGCAACGGTGGCGATCGCCACCGGCTGCGCCAGTCGCCGCATGCCGTCCTTGAAGGCCTCCGCCGATGCATGGCCAAAATCTACCGGAACGACGGTACTTCCTGCTCTTGCCGGCGCGTGGGCGAGCCCGCTCATGACTGCACCTTGAACGCCTTGCGCAAACCGCGCGCTTCGAGAATCGGCAGCACATTGTCGCGGAAGTAGGGAAACTCCTCTGCATAGTCGACGAAGGACAGCGTAGACCCGGCAAAGCCGGCTTCGTGGAGTTTCTGGATGCCATCGGCCACCGTCACCGGATCACCCACCAGCGGATAACCGCCATGTCCGCCCGAGAACCGGTCGCGGATCAGCTTGAGCTGATCCTTGGGAAAGGACTCGGCATGGGCGAACATCAGGTTGATGATGTTGTCCACCGCGGCCCAGTCCGCATGCGTCTGCGAGTAGTAGTGGTGATAGTCCTCGGCCTCCTTCGCCGTCGGTCGGCACACGACATAGGAGAAGGTCAGCACGTCCACCTTGCGTCCCTGCGCGGCGGCGAGCGCCTTGATGCCGGCGATCTCGTCCTTCGATCGCCCGAGATCGATGGCCGAAGTAAACAGGAAGTCGGCATTGCGGGTAGCAAACTCGCGTCCCTGCGTCGAACCGGCCGCGTTGAAGATCGGCACCTTGCCGACGATCGGGTGCGGCTGGCCATACGCGCCCTTGAGCTTGAAGTACTTCCCGTCCCAGTCGAAACGCGCGTCCTCGTACCAGAGCTTGCGGATGATGTCGTACCACTCCTGGCCCATTTCGTAGCGGGTTTCGTGGTCGTCGGGCAGCGTTTGGCCCATCGCGTCATACTCCGGCTTGTTCCAGCCGCAGACGATATTGAGACCCGCGCGCCCACGACCGATCTGATCGATGGTGGCGATCTGCTTGGCCACGACGACCGGATGGTTGCACGCCGTATGGATGGTGGCAAATACGTTGATGTTCTTCGTATGGGCAAGCAGGCCGGCGGCCCAGGTCATGGTCTCGAGCACGTTGCCGTGAAAATCCGTTTCGCCGCCATAGCCGATCCAGCGTGCGATCGGCAGCATGAATTCGATGCCGGCGGCATCGGCAAGGCGTGCAAGACGGAGATTGTTTTCCCAGGTGTTCTGCCAGCGTTCGGCGACCTGGGTCACCGCCATGCCACCCGAACAGTTCGACGCGAAGAAGCCGAGCTTGAATGCGTTGTCGTTGAAAACGGGCGGTGCGACGCCATGGGTGTGCTGGGGCATGATCGTTATCCTTATTGAGTACAGACGCTTGTTGGGGCGTGCCTGAAACATCGTTCGGCACAACCCGAATCTAGTCCTCAACAAGGGGCGCAACTATCCCGAAACTCACCCGGCTATCCGCCGCCTGCACGAATCGGCCCGCGCGGCGGATGCCTTCGCGTCCTCAGCGATGCAGGGTCACCGAGGGACTCTCGCCAAAGCAACGCTTGTAGTCGACGGTGAAGTGACCAAGATGCGAGAACCCCCAACGCCCGGCAACCGTCGTTACCGTAGTCGTCTGCGGCGAGGCTCGCAGCAATGCTTCACGCACGCGCTGCATGCGTACGTCCTTGAGGTACTGCATCGGTGTGGTATTGCGATATCTGCGAAACCCTGCGAACAGCGAACGCGTGCTGACACCGGCCTCTTCGGCGAGGTCGCCTATGGTCAGTGCCTCATGCGCGTTCTCCTCGACGAACCGCTCGACCCGGCGAATGAAATGTGGCGCGATCGACGGACCGTCGTCGGCCAGCCGCTCCGAGTAGTTGTGGGGTTGGCACAGCAACAGGGTGGTGATGACCATCTGTTCGATCTGGGCCGCAAACAGCGGCGAGTCGAGTACCGAATGTCCATCCGGTGAGTCTTGCCCAAGCTCCTCGTAGAGCCATTTCATCAACCGCACCCACGACAGGCAACGCGGCGCCGTCAGCGACATCGCTGGCAGGAACTCGACCGGATCCTTGAGCTCGCCGCCAAGGTGCTGCCGACAATGGCGCTCAAGGACGTCGCGGTCGATCTTCACGAACAGCTTTTCGGTATCGGCACCATGGCAGATGCGCACCGGCAAGGTCGGGCTGAGGACAGAGGCGAGGTCGGGATTCGAGTCAACCGTATGCCCGCCGTGTGTGATCACCTCCGAGCCGTGTATCGGCATCTGGATCAGGGCGAAGTTCTCCAGCCTGCCGGGATCGATGTCCACGCTCGCCCCATAGCGCATGCGTCCGATGCCGATGCCGCGAATGGGCCTGAAATACATCTCGGCCCCCACCCGCGAACCGCCGCTGACCAACTTGAGCCGATGTTCGCAGAACACCTTCGACACCCGGGCTCGCGCTTCGTCCGGATCCGAGGTGCAGAACAAGGGGAAGTTTGCCAGCATGGGCCGCGCATGGCCTGGCCCGAAGTGATCCCGTGTCTCCATGGAGCGTCTCTCCAGTATCATCTGCAGTGCGCAGAATTTATTTATGTTTAAATTAAAACAGACCTAAGTCGCTCCCGTCTATACATTTTTCAGTACGTCACCGTACTGCAGCGAGCACGGCGGCTCCCATCACCGACACCGGCACCCAGCCGTTCGGCGGTCAACTCACGTCGGACTAACGCTCAGGCCAGTCTGCGCGCAAAGGTGTGCAGCCTCCGGATAGCCCTTGCGCCCGCGGGATAGGCTGCGCAAGCCCGATCTTCTAGCCTCTCCCCATCGCAATTGAAATCGCAGCCGTCCCGGTACGCAGGGAGAACTCAAGATGAAGCTGTTCGGTTTTGCCGGATTCAGCGGTGCGGGAAAGACGACGCTGATCGAGGGTGTCATTCCCTTTCTGACGCGTCGCGGCCTGCGCGTCGCGTTGATCAAGCACGCCCATCACGACTTCGATATCGACCACCCCGGGAAGGACTCATGGCGGCACCGCAAGGCCGGATGCGCCGAAGTCATCGTGGCCTCGCACAATCGCATCGCGCTGATGCGCGAACGCGCGGCGGATTCATCCTCACCACCGGGGCTGGAGATGCTCACGCAGATGCTCGCCCCCTGCGACCTCGTGCTGGTCGAAGGCTACAAGCACTCGCCCATCCCGAAACTCGAGGTGCGCCGGCGTGACTGCGCAGCCCCGGTTCTGCACGGTGACGATCCCTGGATCGTCGCGCTCGCGGGCGATTTTCGCGAGCGCTGCCACCTGCCCGTGTTCCGACTTGGGGCACATGGCAGCATCGCCGATTTTATCTGCCGCTATCTCGCCCTCGACCATGGCGCCGAAGGCGCAGTGCCACCGCGCGCGGAATCTGCAGCGCCGGGACAGAGGTTGCAGATATCGGATAGTTGAGCACCGTCACCGCGCCCTAAGCTGCAAGCACCTTTCCGACCCGAACCACCCCGCCCGCCGATCGCCAGTGCCCGCAACGGCGGGACTTCCGTCAGGAGCACGAGAACATCATGAGTACAACGCACAAGGTTTCCACCTACTGCTATCAGTGCGTCAATGGCCCCGACATGCTGACGGTCGAGGTCACAGACGGGGTTGCCACCACGGTTGCACCCAACTTCGCTGCAAAGGGCTACCACCCGGCCGACGGCAAGGTCTGCGTCAAGCCCTACGGTCTGGTGCAGAAGATCTACAACCCCAACCGCCTGCTGAAACCGCTCAAGCGCACGAACCCGAAGAAAGGGCGCAACGAGGATCCGGGCTGGGTCGAGATCGAGTGGGAAGAAGCGCTCGACACCATCGCCACCCGGCTCAACGCGATCCGTGCCACCAGCCTGGTCGACGAACAGGGCTACCCGCGCGTGGCCTTCACTACCGGCGGCGCCGCCACCCCCTATTTCTACATGGGCACCTTCGCCTCCTTCCTCGCGGCCTGGGGCCCGGTGGACCAGAGCCTGGGTGCGGGTGGCACGGTGAAGTGCTATCACACCGAGCACGTCTACGGCGAACTGTGGCATCGCGCCTTCACTGTCTGCCCCGACACGCCACGCTGCGAATACATCGTTTCCTTCGGCAACAATATCGACGCATCGGGCGGTGTTACCAGCGTGCGCCGCCATGCAGACGCCCGGGCACGCGGCATCAAGCGCGTACAGATCGAACCCCACCTGTCGATTACCGGCGCATCGGCCAGCGAATGGCTGCCCATCCGCCCCAAGACAGATCCCGCTTTTCTCTACGCGATGTTGCATGTGCTGCTGCATGAGCGTGCCATCGCCGAGCTCGATGTCGCGTTCCTGAAGCAACGCACCGGATCCCCCTATCTCGTCGGCCCCAACGGCTTCTTCATGCGCGATCCGGTGTCGCGCAAGCCCTTGATGTGGGATCTGACGAGCAGCCGGGCCGTGGTCTTCGACACACCGGGCATCGACCCCGCGTTGCAGGGCGAATTCATCATCGCCGGCATTGAAGTCGGCGCCGACGAACAGGTCTGGGAGCACGCATCGGTGCCCGCCAGCACCGCGCTCGAGGTCACCCGCCGCATGGTCGAGCCGCACACACCGGAGTGGGCGGCCGCCATCTGCGACATCCCGGCGTCGACCATCCGCCGCATCGCCGGCGAGTTTCTCGAACACGCGCGTATCGGCGAGACCATCGAATTCGAGGGCCGCACCCTGCCATTCCGCCCTGTTGCCGTCATGCTGGGCAAGGGTGTCAATAACGGCTGGGGCGCCTACGAATGCGTATGGGCACGCACGATGTTGATGATCCTGGTCGGCGGACTCGAAGTGCCCGGCGGTCTGCTCGGCAGCACGGTGCACATCTCGGGCATGGACTTCGACCGCATGGGTTCGGTCGCCCCCCATCCGGACGGCTTTCTGGACTACCCCTTCAACCCGACCGACAAGGAACACTGGGCATCGCAGCCACAGGTGCGCCACGGTCATACCACGCTGATCCCCATTATCGGCGGCGGCCTCACCAGCCAGCTGATGGGTTCCACCGTGCTCAGCTGGATGCGTCTGCAGGGCCGCGCGGCCGACAGTTGGGGCAAGCCGAAACCACCCGATCTGTGGTTCGTCTATCGCTGCAATCCGAACATCTCGTTCTCGGAAACGGACAAGATGGGCGAGACCATGGCGACCTTCCCATTTACCGTCGCCTTCTCCTACACCCAGGACGAAACCAACCACTTTGCGGACCTGGTGCTGCCCGAGGCCATCGACCTCGAAAGCACGCAGCTGATCCGCCTCGGCGGCACCCACTACTTCGAACAGTTCTGGGACAGCCAGGGCTGGGTGTTACGTCAGCCGGTCGTCAAGCCGCAGGGCGAGGCAAGGGACTTCACCTGGATCTCGACCGAACTGGCGAAACGCACCGGGCTGCTCGAGGCTTACAACACCATGATCAACATGGGCGCGGCCGGGCTGCCGCTGAAGACCGAGCAGTACGACTTCTCGCTCGACGTCGGCAAGGCGCATTCCGTCGACGAAACCTGGGATGCCGTGTGCCGCGCAGCCAGCGCCGATGTCACCGACGGCGTTGCCAGCGACGGACTGGACTATTTCAAGGAGAAGGGCTTCCGCGTCAAGCCCTTTCCCAAGATCAACTGGTATCTCTATCCGCGCATGGAGGATCTCGGCCTGCGCTTCGAGCTGCCCTACCAGGAACGCGTACTGCGCATCGGCAAGGAACTCGCTGCGCGCCTGCACGAACAGGGGGTGACGTGGTGGGACCGCCAGCTACATGAATACGAGCCCCTGCCGACGTGGAAGGACCTCAACAAGCTGTGGTCCGACGCCTATGAACGCGCCTACGGCATCAAGGCGAAGGATTACCCCTTCTGGCTGCTCACCGCACGCAGCATGCAGTACGCCTGGGGCGGCAACGTCAGTCTGCAGATGATCCGGGAAGTCGCCGCCAACGTCGCCGGTCACGACGGGATCATGATCAATGCCAGGGTCGCGGAGGACATGGGCATTGAACAGGGCGACCGCATCGAGGTGACTTCGCCGGTCGGCGTCACCACCGGCCGCGCCTTACTCAGACAGGGCGTGCGCCCCGACACCATCGTCATGGTCGGACAGTTCGGTCATTGGAAGACCCCCTATGCCAAGGACCTCGACATGCCCAGCCTCAACAACCTGGTGCCGATGAACATGGATCTCGTCGACGGCACCGGCTCGGCAGTGGATGCCGTGCTGGTCAAGATCAAGAAAATCAGGAGCTGAACAATGACCCGCTATGTCATGGTCGCAGACCTCAACCGCTGTGTCGGCTGTCAGACCTGCACCGCCGCCTGCCGCCACACCAACGCCACCCCACCGGGCGTGCAGTGGCGAAAGGTGCTCGATATCGAAATGGGCGAGTACCCCAATGTAGACCGCCTGTTCATGCCCGTCGGCTGCCAGCACTGTTCCGACCCACCATGCATGGAGGTCTGCCCCAGCACCGCCACCGGCCAGCGCAAGGACGGCATCGTCACCATCGACTACGACATCTGCATCGGCTGTTCCTACTGCGCGGTGGCCTGTCCCTACCAGGCGCGCTACAAGGTGGAGGAAGCCCGCTTCGCCTATGGCGACACCCCGACCGAGAACGAAGCCATCCGCTTCGATGCCGGCCGCATCGGTGTCGCACAGAAATGTACCTTCTGCGCCGACCGCGTCGATGCCGGGTTGGCGATGGGACTTACGCCGGGTGTCGACCCGGATGCCACCCCGGCCTGTGCCAACGCCTGCATCGCCAATGCACTGACCTTCGGCGACCTGGAGGACCCCAACAGCAAGGTCTCCGAACTGCTGACCGAGAACACCTGGTTTCGCATGCACGAAGAACTGGGCACCGATCCGGGCTTCTTCTATCTCTGGAACGAAAAATGATCAACGAGAAATTCGCCCGCTTCGGCACGGTTCACCAGACCAGCTGGGACGGCCGCGCCGCAGGCAACTTCATCTGTGGCGGCGCCGGCGCCGCCCTGCTCGCCATCGCCGTGCTCACCTCCTGGCCGACGGCCCCGGACTGGCGCCTGCTCGTCCTCGCACTGGCCTTGATCGGTGCAGGTCTTGCCTTCGTGTGGACCGAGATCGGCCGCCCATGGCGCGCTTTCAACGTGCTTTTCCATCCCCAGACCTCATGGATGACCCGCGAAGCCTTCGTCGCCGGTCTGATCGCCGTTCTCGTGTTCGCGACCATCGCCACCGGCATGGCGGCGACGGCATACGCTGCCGCGCTGGCGGGCCTGCTCTTTCTCTACTGCCAGGGTCGCATCCTGCGCGCCGCCAAGGGCATCCCCGCCTGGCGCGAACCGAGCATCGTGCGCCTGATCGTGAGCACCGGTCTGGTCGAAGGTCTCGCCCTTCTCATACTGGCGGATCTTGCCATCGGCGCCGCTCGGCCCAACATGCCGGCTGCTTTGCTCTTGCTGGCCGTGCTGCGCTTCGGTACATGGTGGCGCTACCGTTCGCGCATGCTCGGCTCGGACGCGCCACGGTCCACGCGGACGACACTTGCGGTCGTGCATCGCGCGCTGCTGGCTGGAACCGCACTTCCCGTGCTGGCGTGCGGCGCAGCCATTGCGGTGCCGGGCGCGGCCGCAGCCGGCTCAGCGGTGGCTGCCCTTTCAGCACTGGGGGCAGGCTGGTACTTCAAGTACCTGCTCATCACCCGCGCTGCGCAGGTACAGGGCTATGCGCTGGGCAACAAGCTGCGTCGGGGGCATCCGCTGGCTGCGCAGCGCTGATGGCAGGCGTGTGATCGCGCGGTAGCGGTCCATTGCGCTCAGCAAGCGCTCCCCCGCGAAGCGATCAAGCTTGAAACGTTCGCGCAGCTTGCCGTCAATGGCAGGAGATCGACATTGATGGCCAAGCTGCAAGAACCGACCTCCGAAATTACCGCGCGTGGATTCAGGCAGCAGAGCCTTCAAGTGCGGCGCAAGTGGTCTCCGACACCGTGGGCGCTCGCATAGGCGGTGATGTAGCCGTAACAGGCACGCGCGTCGTCGGCCAACTCTAGAAAACTGATTCGGCGGCGACTCCAGCGGTCGAAATCCGGCCGATTGAGCGCCCTGTCCGAATCACACAGCGCCATGCCCCAATCCGGGAAAAGACGGCGATGAGCAGGCCCCTCGATGACGACACGGATGTCTCGATGCCTGACATCGGCCCGAATCCGCTCCATTACCCTTTCAATGTTTTCGGATTTTCCCTCGAGGATCTGCATGAAGCAGCCGTCCTGATGCACCAGGCAGCCCGACACGCCGATACTGCGATTGAGCTCACCGGCCTTGCTGCACAGCGCCTCGAGTGTCTGGGCTGACAGTGGTACCACCGCCTGACTGACATACACGAGAAAGTGCAACGACTCAGCCTCGTGCGAGAGATCATCGCCCGCGGAATCTTCCACTCTCTCGATGAAGTGCTCCAATTCGAGGGGCCGATGAAAGTAGTAACCCTGAATGAAGTCACAGCCATAAGCGCAGAGCTCGCGCCATTGCGCCGCGTCCTCGACGCCTTCTGCAATCAGCTTCAGCCCAAGCGCGCGCCCCAGACCAATCACTGCACGGATGACAGTGCGACTCTCCGTACTGCGGTCGATGCCCTCCACGAACGCACGATCGATCTTCAGCACATTCACCGGCAGCCGGGTCAATTGCGCCAGGGAAGAATAGCCGGTACCAAAATCATCCACCGCAACCCGCAGACCGAACTCAGCCAGGCGACGCAGAATACTCAGGTTGGTCTCTACATCCGCCATCAGAGACGTTTCCGTGATTTCGAGCAATAATCTGGCCGGATCTGCACCCGTCTCCTGCAAGATCGCGGCGAAGTCGTTGGCAAGGGTCTCTTCACTCAACTGCCGCGTCGAGAGGTTCAGGGAAACATAGGGAGCACGTTGCCCCCAGCGCTGCCGCCAGTCGACCTCCGCCTGGCAGGCAGCCCGGAATACCCATGCCCCGATCGGCACGATCGCGCCGGTCGACTCGGCAATCGGAATGAATACGGCAGGAGAAACGTCCCCCGCCGGTGGCCTCCACCGAAGCAACAATTCGGCGCCGACGATACGACCACTCTCCGCGGCAACGATCGGCTGAAAACGCGGCGACAACTCATTGCGTTCGATCGCCGTGCGCAGGCCATTGGTGATCATGAGCCGCTGCCTGGCTTGCTCCTGCAGGGTTTCGCTGAAAAACTGCCAGCCGTCTCGTCCCTTTTCCTTTACCGCATACATCGCAGCATCGGCGTGGTGAATCAGGTCGTCCGCCGAATGCGTGCTTCCCGTACCAAGCGCGATACCGATGCTGGCCGAGACATACATCGGCAATCCATCATACTCAAAGGACTGCCGCAACCGCTCGTTGATGCGATCGGCGAGACCGTTCAACATCGCCGGCACCTCGACCTGCTCGCACAAGATCAGGAACTCGTCACCGGCCAGTCGCGACACCATGTCCCCTCGCCGCACCAGCTCGATCAGCCGGGCAGCCACCGTCTTCAGCAGGCTGTCGCCAGCGTCGTGCCCGTAGGTATCGTTGATCAGTTTGAATCCGTCCAGATCGACGAACAGGAGGCCAACCGGAAGGCCGGTGCGCTGGGACCGCTGCAGGATATTGACCAGTCGGTCCCGGATCAGGGCGCGATTGGGCAGACCGGTCAACGGGTCGTGCGTTGCGCGTCGCGTCAGCTCCTCTTCCGCCTTCTTGCGCTCGGTTACGTCGCGCATGGTGACCACGAGCAACCACGCATCGCCATGCCGTACCTTGGCAATCGAGGCTTCGAGCGGAAAGAAACTGCCATCCTTGCGGTAACCCATCACCTCCGTGCGGCCTGCCATACGGCGCTCGGTCTCCTCGCTGTCAAGGAAGTGCCGCACAAGCTCCACATGCCGTTGCCGGAAATGCGGCGGTACAAGCTGATGCAGGGACAGCCCGAGTAGTTCGCCTTCGGCGTAGCCGAAGATCTCACAGATATTTCGGTTGGCCTCGCTGATGATGCCATCGGCGTTCGCCGCCAGAACTCCCATATCGGCAATGCTGAGAATCTGCTGCGCAGTGCCGAGCGTGCGCTGGGCACCTGCCACCGCCGAAGCGATATCCGCCGAGAGGTCGGGCCTCGGCCACGACTCACGCAACCGTGCCGCCATCGATCGCGCCCGATAGCGTTCCGGAATCACTGGCGGAATCTGACCGAAATGCTCGATGATCTCGAAATCACCCTTACTCGTGCAGCGCGCCAGATACGTATTGACCACCGCATGGTGAGTCGTCGCATCCATGTCAACCCGCCCTTGCGGTCCGGTGATGCGCACCGCTTCCAGCGCATCGACCAGTGCTTCGGCTTCCACCGTTCCAGCCGTCTCGGCAGCCTTCGCAAATGCATGGACGCACAGGTAGGCGCCCTCGCCGAAATTCGTCAGGATCCCGTTCCCTTCCGGCCAGATGCCATCAATATCCGGCTCACGGGCGAGGCGCTGCAGGTAGCGATGGTTTTCAGCGCTATCAAGCGACATGAAATACGTATTGCTTGAATACAGCCCCTCTCGCACCTCGGGCGGCAGACAACTCGCCATCATTTCATCGAAGTGCCCCATCACCACCGCCATGCGCTTCGACAATCCCATTTCAGCAAAACAGGTCAGCAGCCTGATCTGATCATTTCCGGCGAAATAGGGCACGAACACGTCAGCACCAGATCGCGCTACCTTTTCAAGCAAGGTCCGGATCTCCTCATCGCTGGCGCCGATCGACAGATACTCCTCGCCGAGACAATCGCCTTCAATACCCTCGAGCGTGCGCTTGGCCGCGTCGATCGAACCACGCGGCCACTCATAGTTATTTCCTGCAAAAAACATCTTGAGCCCGTAACGACGGGCCATGAACGGGATCATCTTTTCGATCTGCTGGTTCGGCAGCGCAGCGATATTGAAAAAATAGCGCCCCGAGATGCTGCCCTCGTAGAACGAAAAGTTCAGATAGGGCATGTGCAGCGGCTCGGCAACCTGCTCAGCCACCGCGATCCGCGAATTGGACAGCAGGTTGCCGATGATGGCTGCGCAGCGATGCTCATTCACCAGCCTCAAGGCAGCGGGCACCGCCGTATCGGGCAGGCTGCCGTCGTCCTCGATGACCAGTTCGAGTGGTCGCCCAAGTACACCACCGCGCTCGTTGATCTCGTCGCAGGCAATCCGCGCCGCCCGGACGATCTCCGGCCCATACAAAGCCACCAGTCCGGTGAGGGGCGGCGTCAAGCCGATACGAACGGCAGCGGCCACCAACTTTCGTTCGTCAGAGACCGACGGATGGGGCTGCGGACATCCGCTGTGGTCGGGAGGGGCGGCAGTCTTGTGCAAATCAGCCAATACGAACTCCAAGCGTCAATGGCTGCGTCCAGGCAGCCAAGCAAGCCAATGACTGCACTCTAGCGGAAAACCTACTATTCCGTTATGGGTAATTTCGCACTCCATGAAGAACGCGCGGCGGCGCAGCAATGCGTATATCAGCCCCGAACCCCAAGTCTGCGAGAGGTAGCGACCCCCTCCAACTGCCTAGCTCTTTGGTGACATACTAGATCAATCTGCCGGCTCCGCCCTGCCCCGCACCATTTGCGCTTTACGGATAGCCACTCGCGCTTTTCGGATTTCCCCATCGGCCCGGATGCATAACAATGCGTCATCCACTTACCGGGAGATGTTCATGACCGCCAGCAGCGCACTGTCGCAATTCGCACTCGAGCTTGCGACCGGACAGATTCGCATTGTCGACCTGACGCAGACCTTGTCGCCCGAGTTCCCGTCGCTCCAACTGCCACCCCAGTTCGGCCAGTGCTGGCCATTCAGGATGGAAGAGATCTCGCGCTACGACGAGCGCGGCCCGGCGTGGTACTGGAACAATTTCTCGATGTCGGAGCACACCGGCACGCACTTCGATGCGCCGGTGCACTGGGTGAGCGGCAAGGATTTTCCGAACAACGCAGTGGACACGATTCCGCCGGAGAATTTCGTGGCACATGCCTGCGTGATCGACTGCAGCCGCGAAGCGGCGGAGAACCCGGACTTCCTGCTGACGGTGGAGTTCGTCGAACGCTGGGAAGCCACCCACGGCAAGATTCCCGCCCGCTCCTGGGTGCTGCTGCGCACCGACTGGTCCAAGCGTGCGATGCCCGACGAATACGTCAATGCGCGTGAGGATGGCCCGCATACGCCGGGGCCCGCGCAGGGCCTGGTGCAGTGGCTGATCGACGAGCGCGACGTGTTCGGGTTCGGCGTGGAGTCGATCAATACCGACGCCGGGCAATCCTTTGCATGGGACATGCCCTTCCCGTGCCACTACCTGATGCATGGCAACAACCGTTACGGTCTGCAGTGCCTGACCAATCTCGACCAACTCCCGGCCCAAGGCGCAATCATCGTCGCTGCGCCGCTGAAAATCCGGAATGGCTCCGGCAGTCCGCTACGCGTCATCGCGCTCGTCCCGGGCCAGTAAACGCCTCTCTGCCCGAACGGGGAACCTCTCCAGAACCCCGTCCCTAACCCGGACACCCCGTTCGCTTGATACCCGAGTGCACCGCACTCGGGTATTTTTTTGTCATCCGCGCGCCAGGGTGTCTGACGGCGACTCGCCGAAGCGGCGCTTGTAGTCGGCCGCGAAGTGGCCAAGATGGCTAAAGCCCCAGTTCAGTGCGACCGTCGTCACCCGCACCGAGAAGGGGTCGGATGCCCGCAGCTCGTCATGCACACGCTGCAGCCGCACATCCTTGAGATATTGCATCGGAGAAGTATCGCGAAATCGCCGGAAACCGGCGAACAGCGAGCGACAGCTCACCCCGGCATGCTCCGCCAGATCGACGACAGTGATGGCCTCGTGAGCATGCTCTTCGATAAAGCGCTCGACCCGCTTGACGAAGGACGGCGCAATGGCGGGTGCCTCTGCGCACAGCGCCTCGGTGTAGCTGTGTGGCTGGCAGGTCAGCAGCATCGTCAGCACCAACTGCTCGATCTGCGCCTCGATGAGTGGCGCGCCCATCGTCGTCTGACCCTCCGCTCCGGCCGCGTCGGCCTCGCAGACCAGCCAGTTGACCATCCGCATCCAGCGTTGCCCGGCCACCGTATCGAGCGGCATGTCCATGCGAAAGTCGATGGGCTTGCGCATCGAATGCCCCAGGTGCTGCTGGCAGTGGCGATCGAGCACCTCACGGTCGACCCGCACGAAGAGCTTCTCCGTGCCCGCGTGATGCGACATCGAGAACGGCCGCTGGTGGCCGATGACCGATGCCGTATCGCGGTTGGAGTGCACCACGATGTCGCCGCTGCGGATCATCTCGTGACCGCTCAAGGGCATCTGCACCAGAAGGAAGGAGTCGAGCGAGCCCGGTTCGATGGAGACGTTGCCGCCATAGCTCATGCGCCCGACGCCAACCCCCCTGAACCGCCGCAGGCACATGTAGGCATCGATCCGGGCGCGCGCGTCGAGCACACGCAGACGGTGCTCGCAGAACACGTTGGTGCCTTCGCAGCGCGCCTCATCGACGTCCTGGGTGCTGAACACCGTATATCTCGACAAGGGCGCGGTCTTCGCCAACTGAGGTATGTGAACGTTCATGGTGGTTCCTTATGTGCCTGCGCTCGGCGCGTGCTTAAGCGGGCACGCCGATTCAAGTTGATGACGCCCGCCGACGATCAGCGGCCGCATTCCGGTCATTCATCCAGCCCGCACCCGATCGGTGCGCCGCGGCCCATCTCAGTGCCACCTACCGGGCCGGAGGGGCAGATCTGGCCCACAGACAAGGGCGCTTGCCGATGCCCGTCTGATGACCACTTGCTTTAAGCAACAACTATTCCAATACGAACTTCCTTACCGCTTTCGGTCAATCGCACCTCCTGCGCGATTGAGCTGCGCGAATGGGATAGGACCTGCGTTGATTGGATAGTCGCTCGGGGGGCGAATCTCTAGGTTTACGGAAACGACTCGCCGTGCACCTGGCGACCCGATAAAACCTGACAGAGCACTCGCCCCATGGACAGAATTCCCGACCGAATCGTCGCCCCGACGGCCGGCCTTCAGCCGCCTGAAAGCGTATTGAAAGCGCCGGAGGCATCGCCCTCCCAGACATCCGCGCGCCTGATGCGGGCCCCTGTCGTCATTGCACCGTGGCTGATCATCGGTGGCCTGCTTTGGGCGGGCCTCTTCATCAAGCCGCAGCCGGTAGGCAAGACCGTGCAACCGCCGGTCCTCGAACGCCGCGATCACTTCTACGGCCTCGCCGTGGCAGAAGACGGCCGGATCTGGATCGCCGGTTCGAGCGGCAAGATCCTGTCCGTCGGGGCCGATGGACAGGTCGAACGCTTGCCGACACCAACGCAGCGCACCCTGCAGGACATCGCCACCTGGGGCGACGGCAAGGGCGTCGCGGTGGGCAACGACGGGGTCGTCCTGCACAGCGGCGATGGCGGCAGGACCTGGGTCGCAAGTGCTGAAGTTCCCCGTTCCGAAGTAGCCAACAAGCTCAACCGCGTCCGCGTCGGCGCAGACGGCATCGCGATCGCCACCGGCGAGATGGGGGCACTGTTGCAGAGCAAGGACTACGGCAACACCTGGACCCGGATGCGCGACGAAGAGGATGTGGCCTGGAACGACGTGGCCATCGTCGACGCCCTGCACATCCGTGTCGTCGGCGAGTTCGGCCGCATTCTGCTGAGCGACGACGGCGGCGCGTCATGGACCGAAGTCGAGGCGCCGGTGCCGAGTTCGCTGATGTCGGTCGCCTTTCGCGACGCGGACCACGGCGTCGCGGTCGGCCTCGAGGGCGTGATCCTGACCACCGCAAACGGCGGACGGGATTGGACGCCGGTCGAGCTCGACATCACCGACCACCTGCTTGACATCACCTGGGATGCAAAGGCCGGGCGCTGGCTGGGCACCGGCAACCTCGGACGCTGGGTGCGCGCCAATGCCGATGCCAGCCAGTGGGACACCGGCCGCCTGGATGAACGCGATCTGTCCTGGCACACCCGCATCGTTCCCGGCGACGGCGTCACCTGGCTTGCCGGTGCCAACGTCGGCCGCTGGAACGGCGACCGCTGGACGCCGATCGGCAACTGAACGCGCGCTGCACGCCCCCCCTTCGAGAGAGAAAAGACATGATCGAACGTATTGCGGAATTCTGCATTCGCCGGCGAAGCTGGGTCGTCGGCAGCCTCGGGCTGCTGACCCTGGTACTGAGCTGGTTTGCCCTTCACATCGAGGTGCGCACCGTCTTCGAGGACATGCTGCCCTCGCGCCATGAGTACGTAAAGACACACGAGAAGTTCAAGGACACCTTCGGCGGCTCGAACATGGTCACCATCATGTTCGAGGTCAAGAACGGCGACATCTTCCAGCAGTCGGTGCTGGACAAGGTACGTACCGTCACCCTGGGCCTGCGCGAAGTCTCGGCGGTCAACCCCTACCAGATCACCTCGCTGGCTTCGAAGAAGCTCAAGGAAGTGCGGGCATCCACCGCCGGGATCGAAACCCGGCCGCTGATGTGGCCCGACCTGCCGGCCAACGCCGCGCAGATGGCGGAGCTGAAACAGTCCGTGTTGCGCAACCCCCTCGTATACGGCCCCTATGTATCGAAGGACCTGCAGGCCACGCTCGTTACCGTCGATTTCATCGACCGCGATGTCGACTACGCCAAGGTCTTCAGCGAGATTCGCGCCCTGGTGGCCAAGGTCGAGGACGACAGCGTAAACATCCGCGTCGTCGGCGATCCCATCCTCTACGGCTGGGTGAACCACTACGTGCCAGAAACCATCGATCTCGTCGCTGCGGCGCTTGGCGTCACCCTGGCCATGCTCTTCGTGCTGCTGCGCACCTGGCGTGGCGTGCTGCTGCCCTTGCTCGCCGGCGCGGTCAGTGCAGTCTGGGCGCTCGGCATCTGTCGCCTGATCGGCATCCATTTCGAGCCGCTGGTCATCGTCGTCGCGATGCTGATCACCTCGCGTGCGGTGTCGCACTCGGTGCAGATCATCAACCGCTTCGACGATGAACTCGACCTGATCGCGGTGGGCGCGGAGAGCTCGCGCCATGCCGCCAAGATTGCCCTGGCCGACCTTTTCCGCCCCGGCATGCTGGGTGTGATCGCCGATGCGGCGTGCATGGCCGTCGTCGCGCTGAGCCCGATCCCGATGCTGCAGAAGCTCACCGTGCTGTCGGTGGTGTGGGTGATGACGCTGACCGTGAGTGCGGTGATCCTCACCCCGGTGCTGCTGTCCTACATCCGCAAGCCCCACGGCACCGTGCATCCGATCGATCTCGCGCCGCTGCTGCGCAAGGTGCTCGATCTCGGCGTATGGATGGCCACTTCGCGCTTTCGCTACGCGGTGATCGTGTGCAGCGTGATCGTGATGACGATCTCCGGCATCTACGCCTTCAACCTGAAAATCGGCGACGCCAACCCCGGCTCGCCCATCCTGTGGCCGGAATCGACCTACAACCAGGACTCTGCCGCGATCAACGCGCGCTTCCAGGGCGTAGATCGCATGTTCATCGTCATCGGCGAGGATGGCAAGGAAGGCCTGGTCAAGAGCAACGAGGTGCTGCAGGCGATGAACCGCTTCCAGCGCTTCATCGAAACCCAACCCGAGGTAGGCGGTTCGGTGTCGATTGCCGACGTGCTGCCGGTGGTCAACAGCACGCTGCGCGAAGGCAATCCGCGCTATCTCGAACTGGGCGACACGCAGACGGTGAATGGCAGCCTGATGGCCATTCTCGACTCCGTATCCGAGCCAGGCGACATCGACCGATTCGCCGACAACCAGTACGCCAACGCCGCCGTCACCATGATGTTCCGCGACCGCCAGGGCGAGACCATCCGCACTGCGGTCGCCCGCATCAAGGAGTTCATCGACCACAACCCGCTCGCCGAGGGCCACTGGCAACTCGCCGGCGGCCTGATCGGGGTGATGGCCGCAGTCAATGAGGTCATCCTCTCGAGCCAGATCGAGGCTGTGGCGCTGGCACTGCTGGTGCTGGTGATCATCTGTACGGTGGTCTATCGCTCGACGGTGGCCGGCATGCTGTTCATGGTACCGGTGATCATTTCCAACACGCTGACGTTCAGCTTCATGGCCTGGAAAGGCATCGGCATGAACATCAACACCGTGCCGGTCGCCGCACTGGGCATCGGCCTCGGCGTGGACTACGCCTTCTACATCGCCGACCGCATCAAGGAAGAGATGGCGGCAGGCAGCACGCCCGAACACGCCATCTACCAGGCATTGCACTCGGCAGGCATGGGCGTGATCGTCACCGCAAGCGTCCTGATCTTCAGCACCTTGCTGTGGTGGGCCTCGTCGCTGCGCTTCCAGGCCGAGATGGGCCTGCTGATGGCGATCTGGCTCGGCGTCTCCGCCATGTCCGCGCTGTTCGTGATGCCCTCGGTCATCTACGTCTTCCGCCCCGAATTCATCTTCGGCAAACGCGACCGCCCGGTGCTGGGCGGTCTGCAGCCGGCGTTGCAGTCAGCCTGAAGCACCGCCCATGACATCCCGTTTTACACCGAGCAGCACCTATCCGACCCATCTCAAGGGAGAAACCATGAACAAGAACAGGCATCAGGACGTGCCCGCAGCCCGTCTGAAGACACTCACCGTGGCACTCGCGCTTGCAGCCGCGAGCGGTGCCCTTCAAGCGGCAGACGACAATCTCAAGATCGACGGTTACCTGCGTCAGGAGTTTTCATGGAACACCCTGAACTGGGTCGACACGCCCGACTACAACGATCGCGGCAAGCTGTCGATGGCCCGTACTACCGCGCGCCTGAACGTCGACTGGAAAGCCACGCCCGATGTATCGGTCGTCGCCAAGCTGCGTGGCGTCGGTGAATTCAAGACCAATGCGCTGAACCATCTCGAAAAGATGGGGGCCAACAACTACCCGGACGGCGGCCGCGGCGACATCATGGCGCTGTACAACCGTAATGACATCGGCGATGTGGTTCGCGAACTGTATGTCGACTTCCCGCTGGGCGAGCGCACCCGCGTCCGACTGGGCAAGCAGCAGATCGCCTGGGGCGAAACCGACTTCTTCGCGGCCAACGATCTGGTCCACGGATTCGACCTCACCTGGCGCTCCTTCCTCGAACCCGCCAACGAGGAGCTGCGCAAGACCAACATCATGGCCAAGATCAACATCGACGTCCCCGAGCTTGACGGTGCGGTGGAGATGTTCATCCGCCCGGGCTGGGATCGCAAGGCCGACATCGGCACCGAGATCGACATCTACGGCGGCCGCTGGTCCAGCCAGCCCTATGCTGGCGTCGACTTCCGCAATATCGACCCCTACGACAACAAGAACAGCGAAGGCGACTACCGCGATGTCACCGGCGGCCTGCGCTGGAGTGGCATGGCGGGCGACATCAACTATTCCGTCTCGTACCTGAAGACGTTCTGGCCGAGCCCGATCATGAACGCGGCGAGCACGCTCAAGCTGCTCGGCATGCCCGACGTTCCGTCCGGCGCGGTCACGGTGGGACGTGCGGACACCAAGGGTGTGGCAGGCGACGTGATCTACCCGATCGTCGACGTCTTCGGTGCCACCGCCAGCGGTTACGCAGAATGGGCCGACGCGGTGTTCAGCACCGAGGTCGCCTACGTGAAGGACGCCCCCTACCAGATCCTGCTGCCGACCCCCACGCTGATCTCACAGGCCGTTGCGCCGGGCTTCGATGGCATCAAGCGCAAGGACGTGCTGACCTGGATGCTGCGCATGGACAAGAACCTATCCTTCACCCAGAGCCTGCTGGGTAGCGAGAAGCCGATGTTCTTCTCGGTGCAACTGTTCGACAAGTGGATCCAGGACTACAACTCGAGCGACCGTCTGATCAACTCGGTCGGCTGGGGTGCGCGAACCAAGGAGCACTCCTTCCTGCTGACCGGCATCTTCAGCCTCAGTTACGACAACGGCCGCGTCAAACCCGAACTCGTGCTCGGCAGCGACCTGACCTATGGCGGCGGCTTTGCGGTGCCCTCGGTCACCATGGAACTGGCCAAGAACTGGCGCTGGAAACTCGAGTACGACAAGTTCTGGAACGACGACTGGCGCGACGGCAAGAAGTGCAATTTCCCCAATGCCGCCAGTTGCGACGAGACCAGCCTGTTCGGCTACTTCCACAAGCGTGACCAGATCTACACCAGCCTGACCTACCTGTTCTGACCCCGGACGGAGAACCCCACATGAATACACTGCACAAGCCCCTTATCGCCTCGCTGGCCGCCGCGCTCGCCCTGCTCTCTCTGCCGGCACATGCCGCCGAGCTCCCGGCAGGCACGGTCATCTCGGCCGAAAACCTCGACAAGATCAAGAACGACACTTTCGAGGGCCACACCATCGCCAGCATGCTCAGCGAACGCATGGAATGGCGCATCCGCAACAACGGCTGGAAGCTGCCGCTGGCGAAGTCGAAGGAGGTTCCGCTCGACCCGAAGTGGGTCAAGGCCTCGCAGGCAAATGCCGGCAAGACCAAGATCAATGCCGAGACCTGTCAGATCGACGGCTGGAGTGCCGGCCTGCCCTTCCCCAATATCGACGACAAGGACCCCCAGGCCGCAGAAAAGGTGATCTGGAACTGGCACCTCGGTCAGCTCACCGGCGACGTGGCTTACGTACCGAATTTCACTCAGGTTCTGATCGACGGAGAGAAAGGTGTTCACGCCGAACCGGTAGCGGAATTCACCCGCTACTCGATGAAAGGGCGTCTCGCCGGTGAGGCGGTCGAAGGCGATGGCAGCGAACGCGGCCGCCAGTTGCTCTACTTCAAGTCGCCCTCCGACATGAAAGGCCTCGGCACCTTCACCATCATGTACGACTCGATCAAGGTCAATGACGTCTGGGCCTACATCCCCGCCGTCCGTCGCGTTCGCCGCCTGTCCGGCGGTGCGTGGATGGACCCGATCGGTTCGTCCGACCAGCTGCAGGACGACCTCGAGATCTTCAACGCACGGCCGTGCTGGTATCCGGGCTACAAGATGCTCGGCAAGCGCTGGGTGCTCGCCGTTGCCAACAGCAAGACCCCGCTGTGGAACAAGAACGGCAACAGCTTTGCCGAGAAATATCCGGTACTGGAAGACAAGGCCCCGTTCTGGAACATGAACAACAACCAGTTCGAACCGCGTGAAGTCTACGTCATCGAAGCCACGACGCCGTCCGAGCATCCCTACAGCAAGAAAGTGCTGTACGTGGACACCAAGTATCCGCGCATCTATTACGGCGAGGCCTACAACCGCAAGGGTGAGTTCTGGAAGTTCATGGAGTTCCACTCCTACCCGGCCAAGGCCGAGGACGGCTTCTCCGACGTCCGCACCGCCGGCGGCGCCATCATCGACTTCCAGCGCAACCACGCCACCGTGTTCCTGGTCGATTCGCCCACGTGGAAGACCAACGTGGCGGGCATGAGCTCGAAGGACTTCACGCTGCAGACACTGCAAGCCGCCGGACGCTGATCGGGCACGGGGGCAGGGCCCCATGCGAAAGCGGAGACTGCTTCAGCAGTCTCCGCTTTTTCTTTGTTCTCGAGCGCCGGAATGCGCCCCATCAATGCCGGATTTCGCGTCCATCCGGTGATACCTTAGCGGATACCAACGCATCGACATGCGCCATCGATCAACGCGACAACTCGTCCGGAGTCCCCCATGCCCCTCTCGCCCTTTCACCTTGCCATCCCCGTCCATGACCTCCCCGCCGCCCGCCGCTTCTATGGCGAGGTATTCGGCCTGGAAGAAGGACGTTCCAGCGCTCAATGGGTGGATTTCAACTTCTTCGGCCACCAGTTGGTCATCCACGAACACCCGATCACACCCTCACAGGCGGATGCGCACACCAACCCCGTGGACGGGCATGACGTACCGGTGCCGCACTTCGGAGTCGTGCTCGAGTGGAGCCAGTGGGAAGCACTTGCCGAACGCCTGAAGTCGTTCGGCACTGCTTTCGTCATCGAGCCCTACATCCGCTTCAAAGGACAGGTGGGCGAGCAGGCCACGATGTTCCTGCTCGACCCCTGCGGCAACGCCCTGGAATTCAAGGCGTTCAAGGACATGGGGCAGCTGTTCGCGAAATGACTTTCCGAACTCAGGCTGCGCTCATGCCGCCATCGACCGAGATGCAGCTCCCCGTGACATAGGCAGACTGGCTCGACAGCAGCCACAACACGGCCGACGCCACTTCGGATGCCTGGCCGATCCGGCGCATCGGCACGGCATCGGCATACATCATGTCATCGCCGCCGGTCACCCGATCCAGGCTCGGGGTCTTGATCGGCCCAGGACAGACCGCGTTCACCCGGATGCCGGACGCCGCGTAGTCCAGCGCGACCGCACGCGTCGCACCGACAATGCCATGCTTCGCCGCAACGTAGTAGGCGAGACGGGGCATCGCCTTCAGTCCGAAAATCGAGCTGTTATTGACGATCGACCCGCCACCGGTGGCCAGCATTGCGCGAGCGGCGTACTTCATCATGTAAAGCACGCCCTTGAGATTGACGTCGATGACGTCAGAGACATCCTCGTCGGGCGTCTCGTCCGCACTGTTGAATGCGCGTTGCAGCCCCGCATTGTTGAAGGCGCCGTCGACCCGGCCGAAGTGATCGACCGCGCATTGCACAAGCGCGGCACAGTCGGTCGCACGCGCCACGTCGGTACGAAGAAAAACAGCCTTGCCACCGGCCGATCGCACCGCGACAGCCACTGCCTCTCCCTCGCGTTCACTGCGATTTCCCAGCACCACCGTTGCTCCGGCAGCCGCAAGTGCAAGGCAGACCTCGCGCCCCATGCCACTGCCGCCGCCGGTCACCACGATGACCTTGTCCTTGAGATCGGAATAGGAATGCACGTCGTTCGCTCCATGTGAGTCAGCCCGCACTCCCCTGCGATGCGGAGTACGGGCTGCGTTCGATCCGGTGCCGGCGGAGATCCATCCGCGCCGGCATGCTGCCCTCAGAGGGCGGCCGGAATCCGTCCGAGCACTGCCTCGAGGGCCATGCCGATTGCCAGCATGCGGCGGTCGCTTGTCACGGGTCCGTCGAGCTCGAGCCCGACCGGCAAGCCGCTCTTCGGACCAAGGCCGATCGGCAGCTGGATCGACGGCAGACAGGCGCTGGCTGCGGGTTCGGTGTTCTGGATCAGAAGGTGAAAGTTCTCCGGAAGGCTCACCTCCGGCCTCGCCTCGGGTGCCACAATGGGCGTTGTCGGAAACACGAAGGCATCGAGGTCGTAACGTTGGAAGAGATCGCGGTAATGCGCCTTCAAGGTCGGACGTCCGCTACGGATCGCCTCCTGGAACAGGGGTTCGACATCGACCAGGGTGCCATCCGGGCCAAAGGTTCGGCGTGGCAGCACCAGATCCTTGTAGATGCCCTTCACATCCGGACTGGCGATCTGCTCGTACAATGCCTCGATGCTGATGCCGGGTCCCTGTTCGCGCAGATAGGCACTCATATCGTCGCGGGCCTCGCCAAACACCACCGGGAAACCGATGGGCTCGTTCAACGCCTGCATGCGCGCATCGGGCACTTCGACAAAAATCACGCCCACCGACTCCAGCCGTGCCACGGCCGCTTTCGACACCTGTTCCGTGTCGGCATCGAGATTGGCCCAGAAACCCTCGACCACACCGAGCCGTAACGCATCGAGCCGCACTGGCGGCAAGGCGGCGTCGCCGGTGATGATGGCATCGAGCAAGGCCACGTCGGCCATGCACAATGCCATCGGCCCGACCGTGTCTCGGCTGTTGGCAATCGGGATGACTCCGCGCCCAGAGTATCTGCCCCATGACGGGCGTAGCGACGCGCAACCGTTGAGCGCACACGGAATCCGCATCGACCCCCCGGTATCGGTACCCAGCGCCGCGAGCGCCATCCGCGCGCCGAGCGCGGCGGCGCTGCCGGACGATGAGCCCCCGGCAATCCGGGTCTGATCGTAGGGGTTGCGCACCCCAACGGTATTGGCGCTATGGAAGGCATGATTGAAACCGGTGGCACCAAACGCCAGTTCATGCATATTGGTCTTGCCCAGCACAATGGCGCCGGCATCGCGCAATCGCTTGACCGTTGGCGCATCCTCGGCCGGCACGAAATTCGCCAGCGCCGGCGTACCGGCCGTGGCAGGCAATCCAGCGGCGTGGATGTTGTCCTTGATGACGAGCGGCACGCCACTCAACGGCCCGGCCGGCTCGCCTGCGGCGCGTGCAGCATCGGCCGCGCGCGCTGCGGTGAGTGCGCGCTCGCTGTCAAGGGTAATGAAGATGTTGAGGTCGCGCCTGGCCTGCGCCTGATCGATGCACGCATGCATCAGTGCCTCACTGCTGAGCTCGCCTGCAGCGAGGCGGGCGGCGGCGCCGGCAATGGTCAGGCCGGACAGCCCGATATCGGATTTTTCTGTGGTTCTTGACATGCTTGCTCCTGTTCTTGGGGCGAATAGTGGGTCCATTCCGAAGCTCACACCGGGGGATGCATCCGGTGCCAGCGCGTCACGCGCTGGAAGGCCTCCCCGGCTGCGATCAGCGCGGACTCGCTGCCCCTGCGTCCAAGCAGCTGGCAACCGATCGGCATACCGCCGGCAGTCATGCCGCAGGGCAAGGCAAGCGCAGGATGGCCGCTGACATTGAAGGGCGAGGTGAACTGGATCAGGCGCTGGTTGAGCTCGGGGTCCTGCGCCAGGGCACCGAGCTGCTCGTAGGTGGGCGCGGCAAAGGGCTGTACCGGGGCCACCAGCATATCGATCGACTCGAGCAACATGCTCATTCGACCGCGAAAGGCGATGGCCTCGAGAATGGCGCGCTGGTACGTCATGCCATCGGCCGCCCGCCCCACATCGATCAGGCGGCTCAGCGCGGGGCCATACTCGGATGCGCGGGCTGGGTAGGTTTCGGCGTGTGCGACGGCGGTCTGCACACCGCACAAGACCTCCCACGTTCCCGCGACGTGCCATGATTCGGGTGTCACGACCTCGACGAGTTCGGCCCCCAGATCGCGCAGCGTGGTCAAGGTTTCGCCCATCGCCTTCAAGGTCTCGTCATCGGTCGCGCGTGCGTTCCAGGCCGGATCGACGCCCACTCGCACACCTTTCAGATCCTGCCGGGGCGTCAACGCGACGGAAGGCACGCCCGGCAGTGAACTTGGATCGAGCACGTCGGGGCCATCAATGGCCGCGAACATGATTGCCACGTCGCGCGCCGAGCGCGCCATCGGTCCCACATGGTCGAGCGTCGCCGCCAGCTCGAACACGCCGTGACGGCTCACCCGCCCCCAGGAAGGTTTCAGTCCGGTCAGCCCGTTCGCGGCACAGGGAAAGCGGATCGACCCACCGGTATCGGTTCCGAGCGAGGCGACGCACAGTCCGGCGCTGGTTGCGACGGCCGAACCGCTGGATGATGCACCAGTCCAGTGATTGGCCCCCCAGGGATTTACCGGCGGAACGGACGACGGATGCGGGGTCGCAAACGCCCCTTCGGTCAGCTGCAACTTGCCAATGATGATGGCGCCCGCATCGCGCAGGCGCTTGACCACCGTCGCGTCCTCATCAGGAACGAAATTGCCATGCACTGTCGTCCCAGCCGCAGTCACCACGCCGCGAGTCCAGAACAGATCCTTTACCGCTACCGGGATGCCATGCAACGGTCCCCGATAGCGCCCGCGCGCGATCTCGGTCTCCGCCTCGCTGGCCGCCGCCAGGGATTCATAGGCCATGACCCGGGCGTAGGCGTGCAAACGCGAATCGAGCGCCTCGATGCGGTCGAGCTGGCTGCGCACCAGCTCGACCGGCGACAACGCACGCCGCTTCAGCAAGGGCGCCAGCTCGCTGATGTCGAGATAGTGCCAATCGTTCAGATTGAGCGAGCTCACGATGCCACCCTGCCGCCAGCAAACGAGAACGCCTCATCCTTGAACTGCTCGGGCGCGGGATACGCCACCCGGCTCTGCACCAGGCCGAGGTCCAGAAAAAGTTCGCACAATTTGTAGGCCACTACACCAGGGTTGAGCACCGGCACCGGCAGTCTTCCCGCCAGCCACGCATGCGACTGGTGCATCGTCGTCGACCCGAGCACGATGACATCGGCGCCATCCTCTTCGATCGCCCGCAGCGCTTCGGCCTCGAGTTTCGCGAACACGACATCCTCCTTGCCGCTCAGCAGGGCCTCGGTATCGGGACGGACGTCGATGGCCCGAATCGAGGCCAGCCGCGAGGCCAGACCATATTCGCTGATTGTCTTGCGGTAGAGCGGGAACCAGCGCTTCCACATCGTCAGCACGCTGAACTTGTGCCCCAGCATGGCTGCTACGTGAAAAGCGCTCTGGCCCGGGCCCAGTACCGGGATCGACAGCCGGGCGCGCAGTGCGGCAAGACCGGAGTCGCTGACGGTGTTGATGCACACCGCATCGAAGCCCTCGGCTTCGGCACGCATGCCGGCCTCGATGACGGCCATCTCCATGATCGCCATGTCGTAGTAGCTATCGGCCAGCGTCATCACCCTGCCCGCCCCGACGAATTCGACCTCGATGTCGGGACGCCTGAACCCGGCCGGCAACTGCGACTCGACCATCGGTCGCGTGGCCTCGCTCATCGGCACCGGGAAAATCATCTTCACTTTCTTGCTCATTCTCGACTCCACATGACGGATGGGTGGTGCGGGGTCAGAGACCAAGCTCACTGCGCTTACGGGTCAAGGTGTCGATGACGATGTACATGATCTTGCGCGCGCATGGCATCAGGTCGGGAATATAGGTCGCGCCCATGCCGCCCAGCCCCTCGGCCAGCACCTCGGGCGAGCCCTGCGCCGGCCACGGCCAGCCGATGCGGGCCGTCGGCACACCGTAGCGGCGCAACGCGGTGCCGTCAGTCTGGCCTCCCAGCAGATCGGGTTGGCCGTGAGGACGTTGCTCGATATGCTCCCAGCCGCGCTTGGCCGACTGGATGACCCAGTTGCGCTCGTCCGTGGTACCACCCGGCACCGAACCGTACATTTCCCAGTCCAGCACCAGATCGGGCCGCTTTGCCTGCAGGTTGCGAACAAATGACGCGAATTGCGCCTTGACCTCCGCTGGCGAAGTGCGCGGGTTGATGCGCACGTCGAAGAAGATCTCGGTGATGGCCGACGGAAATGCCGCACGCTCGGGGTCACCCGAACGGATGCCCGAGATCCAGCCATGCGGCGCGACCACCCCCGAGGTATTGCGCTCGGCATAGGCGATCAGCCATGCCTCAAGGGCCTCGATCACCGCGGCGGCGGGCACCACCGAACTGCGGAACCCGGGTGTGCCGCGCGGGACACCGGCATAGCCGAGGGTGCCGTGCACCCGCAGCTTGAACCAGCCCATGCCGGGCTCCTCGTGGTACACCCAGTTCCACGGCTTCATCACCACCGCGAAATCGGCCGCGGCGCCACGGTTGAGCATGTGCAGCACCCCGTTCGACATACCGGCGTGCTGGCGCGCGGCCACATCGACCGGCATGCCGCCGTCGGCCATGCCCACCAGCAGGTCGCCCAGCGTCGGCACGCCGGACTCGATCAGCGCGGTGGCGATCTCGGTCAGCGTCGCGACCATCGCCTTGGGATTGGATGCGCCAAGACCGAACACCCAGTCGCCCTCCATCTTCGCCCGCGGCTGCATGTCTGCTTCGGTGTGTCCACCGGTCCACGCCCGCTCTGCAGCGTCGCACTCGAGGTGGGTGTCGATCGGTGCATAGAGCATCAGCGCTGCACCGCCCCCTGCGCCGCGATATTCGGCAAGCACATTGCCACTATTCTCGGTCATCGGCTGATAGCGGGCCTGCAGCCCCGCCGCGGACAGGCGCGAAGCCATGAACTCGCTGGCGGCACGGGCCGCACCGGTGGGGCTATGAATGTCGGTGATGGCGAACAGCAACTGCTTGAGGCGCTCGGGGTCGAGCCTGGCGCAGGCTTGCTCGTACCATTGCTGCTGCTCGGCGGAAAAGGGAACGGGTGTGGTCTCTGTCATGGCGATGGGATTCCGTTGTCGTGGTCAATTGCTGGGGACGAACTGCTCGGCAAACACGTTCTCCGGCGCGACGCCAAGCTCGACCAGGCGTCGCGTGGCGGCATCGATCATCCCCTGCGGGCCGCACAGGTAAGCCACGGTATCGGGGTCGCTGACGTCTTCGGGTCGGAGGGCCGAGACCGGGCTGCCGTTGTGGTAACAGCTCCCCGGCTCGCGATCGACGCAAATGCGCACATCGAGACCAGGCAACCACTGGCGTCGAAGCTCGAGCTCGTCGAGATAGAACAATGCATCCGACGTGGCGCAGCCGAAGCTCAGCAGCATGGGCGGCTTGCGGCCGCCGATCTGGCGCATGCGGTCGATCATCGACAGCACCGGCGCAAGGCCGGTCCCGCCGGCGACGAAGATGTGCGGCGCACGGCGTTTCTCGCGCAGGAAGAAGGCGCCGTAGGGTCCCTTGAGCTTGACCACGTCATCGACGCGGGCCTGCTTCTTCAACCAGGTGGACATCACGCCCTCGGGCAGCAAGCGGATCAACAACTCCAGCCGCGGCAGCTCGGCCTCGGTGGACACCGGCGAGTAGCTGCGCAACTGGCTCACGCCCGGCACCTCGACCTGAACGAACTGACCCGGCTTGAAGCTCAGCCAATTGTCGTCGGCCAACTCCAGCGACAGCTTCACCACGTTCGATGCGATGGGCTCGACGGCATTGACGAAGGCATGCACCTCGACCGGCACCACGCCGCCTTCGGCGCTGCCGTAGGACAGATCGAACGTGCAATCGCTCTGCGCACGGCTCACGCACAGCAGCCGATGACCCGCTTCGTATTCGCTGGCAAGAAGCGTGGAGCTGCTGCCGGGCTGATTGACCACTTCGCCGTCGCACAGCGTCGCCAGGCAGCTGGAACAGCTGCCCGAACGACACTGGTGCATCAGCGGCACGCCGCCCGCAAGCGCCGCGTCGAGCAAGGTATCCCCTTCGCGCACGTCAACGACGCGGCTCGCGCCGTCGGCGAAACGGAAGGTCACCGTATGGGTTTGACTCATGATTGTTCTCTGCTCTGTTGGGGGTATCGGCGGCGCCGATGACGGTTGCCGCCCGCGACCGGCGCACCCGGCGGCAACCGCAACCGCTGCCACGCTCAGTCGTCGATCTGTTCGACGAAGTAGCCAGGCGGCTTGCCCGCGCGCTCAGTCGTCGATCTGTTCGACGAAGTAGCCAGGCGGCTTGCCCGCGGCCGTGTCCTTGAAGCGGATTGCGTGCGTCTTCACCGCCCCCGCCACGCCCTTGCCCGGCTTCGCAATCCCACGGTTCCAGCGCGAGGCCAGCTTGCGCCACGTGATCGGCGAGATGTCGGTCGCCACCAGCTGCTCGTCGTCCCAGCCCGTGCCGTCGGCGTAGAAGTTCTGCATCGCTTCGCGCGCATACAGGTCGCAGTCGTTGAATCCGTGCAGGCACAGCGGCTTGTACACACGCTCGAACTTGTACTGGAAGTCCGTGCGGGCCTTCTCGCTCGGGCACACCTTCACCAGCACTTCCCAGTATTCGTGCAGGTCGTCGGTGATCGGCACGTACCATTCGTATTGCACGATGTGCTCACCCGGCCAGTTCTCCACCATCAGCACCCCGGGCAACACCACCGAGGTGCGGTAGAAGCGCCCATTGACCCCTTCCACCTTCAGCCCCAGCGACTCGTTCTCCAGTACCGGTGCCCACTTCTCGGTGAACAGCCACTGCATCATCCCCTTGGGGCCGTGCTCGTCTTCCACCACCGTGATGCACTCGTCGCTCGTGGGCAGAATGCCCAGCGGCAGCACCCAGTCCATCGCGTGCACAATGGTGTTGTCCTTGTGCACCAGAATGTGCGCGTTGTCGAAACCGTTCTCGCACGCAATGCGCCAGTTGCCATAGCCGGTGCGGTGCATGCCGTGCGCCACCGCGTCCGCGTCGAGCAGGCTCGGTGCGGCCGGCCACAGCGGGTGCGGGAAGCGTTCGCTGTTCTCCGGAAACCGGAACGGCAGGTCTTGCGACAGCGGCGGCACGTCCTCGTCGGCAAAGTCGTCTTCGCGCACGAACACGAACACCATCCCCGCCACCTCTTCGGTCGGGTAGCTCGTGATCCCGGTCGTGCCCACCAGCTTGTCGTCCGGGTTGGCCACGATCGTCGACAGCTTGCCGTCCTTCAGATCGAAGGTGAAGCCGTGGTACCAGCACGAGATCGTCTTCTTGTTGAAGCACATCGGCTTCTCCGACAATCTCACCCCACGGTGCAGGCACTGGTCCTTGAGCGCATACACCTTGCCGTCGACACGGCGCAGCACGATCGGGATGCCGCAGATCTGGATCCCCTTGACTTCGTCCTCCGCCAGCTCCTTGCTGAACACCGCCGGATACCAGTGGTTGATGAAGCCCCACGCCGCGTCCTTGTACGGCTGGTACTGACTCTGCGTCTTCTGCCCATTGACCCGTGCATCACTGATCCCGTGCGCCGCCTTCACCACCCGACGACGTACCACCGTCTCGTCTGCCATCGATTCGCTCCCTGTCCAAATGCGCTCAACCCGCGCTTACGTCCAATGCGTCACCCACCCCGGCAACGCTTCCATGAGCCACATCCTAGGCACCCCTCAATCA
>NZ_JAGRRD010000001.1:996888-1010435 GCF_018122735.1 Azoarcus sp. L1K30
GCCTCGGTGCAGTGGGTGGCCACACGGATGGTATTCACCCCGAGTTCGTGCGCCATCTTCAGGTGATCGACGGTGCCGATGCCCGGCAGCAGCAGCGCCGACACTTTGGCCTGCTTCATCAGCGGGATGACGCTGCCCAGGTATTCCTCGTCGGTGTGGGCGGGAAAGCCGTAGTTCACCGAGCTGCCGCCGAGGCCGTCGCCATGGGTGACTTCGATCAGCGGGATGCCCGCTTCATCGAGCCCGCAGGCGATGGTCTTCATCTGGTCGAGCGTCATCAGGTGACGCTTGGGGTGCATGCCGTCACGCAGGGTCATGTCGTGAACGGTGATCTTCTTGCCGCGTAGATCCATGGTCATCTCCTTCAGGCGGCCTGGGTGGCGCGGGTGGGTTCGAGGCTGAGGCGACCGGCGAGGATTTCCTCGGCGAACATCTCGGCGGTGCGTGCGGCAGCCGCCGTCATGATGTCGAGGTTGCCGGCGTACTTCGGCAGGTAGTCGCCGAGACCTTCGACTTCCATGAACACCGACACGCGCTTGCCGTCGAATACCGGGCCATTGACCAGCTTGTAGCCGGGCACGTATTTCTGCACTTCCTTGATCATGGCGTGGATCGATGCGGTGATCGCCGCCTGGTCGGGTTCGGTCTCGGTCAGGCAATGCACGGTGTCGCGCATGATCAGCGGGGGCTCGGCCGGGTTGAGGATGATGATGGCCTTGCCTTTCTTCGCCCCGCCCACCTTCTCTACCGCGCCCGAGGTGGTGCGGGTGAATTCGTCGATGTTCTTGCGTGTGCCGGGGCCGGCCGATTTCGACGATACGGTGGCGACGATCTCGCCATAGGCCACCGGCTGCACACGGCTCACCGCCGCCACCATCGGGATCGTGGCCTGGCCGCCGCAGGTGACCATGTTCACGTTCATCTCGCCCTTGCCCACGTGGGCCGCCGCAGGTGACCATGTTCACGTTCATCTCGCCCTTGCCCACGTGCTCGACCAGATTGACCGGCGGCACGCAGAACGGCCCGATGGCCGCGGGGGTGAGGTCGATCATCAGCACGCCGAGCTCATTGAGCTTGCGGCTGTTCTCGGCATGGACGTAGGCGCTGGTGGCGTCGAAGGCGATCTGGATGCCGTCGGCCGCCACATGCGGCAACAGCCCATCCACGCCCTCGGCGGTGGTCTTGAGGCCCATCTCGCGGGCACGGGCCAGGCCCTCGGAGGTGGCGTCGATGCCCACCATCCACACCGGCTCGAGCACCGGGCTACGCTTGAGTTTGTACAGCAGATCGGTGCCGATGTTGCCCGGGCCGATCAGGGCGCATTTGATCTTGGTCATGGGGTCGTCCTGTCATGCGAATGCGTTGAGGATGCAGGGCACGCGACGCGCGGAAAGCAGCCCGAGGAGAGAGGGTCGGGAGATCATCGTCGCGTGCCTGCAAACCGGGAGTCAGATGAAGCGCACCGAGCAGCCGCCGATGCCGCCGATGGTCACGCGCAGGTTGTCGCCGGCCTTCACCGGCACCATCGCCGCGAGTGATCCGGACAGAATCACCTCGCCTGCCTTGAGCGGGATGTCCAGGTTCCCCAGCGTGTTGGCGAGCCATGCGACCGCATTGGCCGGTGCGCCGAGTGCTGCCGCACCCGAACCGGTCGCGACGATCTCGCCGTTCTTCTCGAGGATCATGCCGCAGGTGTAAAGATCGACCTTGCGCGGATCGACCAGGCTGTCGCCGAGCACGAACACGCCGCAGGAGGCGTTGTCGGCCACCGTGTCCTGCACCTTGATCTTCCAGTCGCGGATGCGCGAATCGACGATCTCGAAGCAGGTCATCACGCCCTCGGTCGCGGCGAGCACGTCGGCCGCCGTCACCCCGGGCCCCTTCAGATCCTTCTTCAGGATGAAGGCGATCTCGCCCTCGGCCTTGGGCTGAATCAGCGTGTCAGCCGGGATTGCCTCGCCCTCGTTGTAGATCATGCGGTCGAGCAACATGCCGAAATCGGGCTGGAACACCCCCAGCATGTTCATCACCGCCTTCGACGTCACGCCGATCTTCTTGCCGACGATGCGCTCGCCGGCCTCGATACGGCGCGCGATCATGCGCTGCTGCACCCGGTAGGCATCTTCGATGGTGATCTCCGGATGACGTTCGGTGAGCGGAGACAGCACTTCGCGCTTGACCAGAGCCTGGTAGAGCTCGTCGCCGAGCCGGTTGATGAGTTCCTTGTCCATGGCAGTGCGCCTCACAGTTTGATGCAGATGTTCTTGAGCTCGGTATAGAACTCGAGCGAATGCACGCCGCCCTCACGGCCGATGCCCGACTGCTTGGCACCGCCGAAGGGCGTGCGCAGGTCGCGCAGGAACCACGAGTTCACCCACACCAGTCCAGCTTCGATCTGCCCGGCGACACGATGGGCACGTGCAAGATCCCTGGTCCAGACCGAGCAGGCCAGACCATAGTCGGTGTCGTTGGCGCGGCCGATGACTTCGTCTTCCGAATCGAAGGGCTGGATCAGGGTGCACGGACCGAACACTTCTTCGCGGGCGATGGGCGAACGGTCGTCCAGCCCGGTCCAGATCGTCGGCTCGACCCACGCGCCGTTGGCGAGCTCGCCGGGCATCTGCGGCACGCCACCGCCCGTTACCACGGTGGCGCCGAGCGCCTTCGCCTTCTCGTAGTACGACAGGACCTTCTGTTTGTGTTCCTGCGAGATCAGCGGCCCGAGGCCGGTCGCCGGATCTTCCGGCCGGCCAAGCTTGAGCGTTTCGGCCCCCTGCTTCAGCGCCGCGACAAAGCGGTCGAAGATCGGGCGCTCGACATACACGCGCTCGGTACCGAGGCAGACCTGACCACAGTTGGCAAACACCGAACGCATCGTGCCTTCGATCGCCGCATCGAAGTCGCAGTCGGCAAAGACGATGGCCGGATTCTTGCCGCCCATCTCCAGCGACACCGGCCGCGCGCCGTCGGCGGCGGCCTTCATGATCGCGGCCCCCGTGCGCGTCTCGCCGGTGAAGGTGATGGCGTTGACCTGCGGATGGGTCGTCACGAATTCACCCGCGGACCCCGGCCCGAAGCCGTGCACCACGTTGTACACACCCTTGGGCATGCCGACTTCGTTCATCACCTCGCCCAGCAGTGCGGCCGTCTGCGGCGTTTCCTCCGAGGGCTTGACCACCACCGTGTTGCCGCAAGCCAGGGCCGGCCCCACCTTCCACGTCATCAACAGCAGCGGCAGGTTCCACGGGCAGATCACGCCCACCACCCCAACCGGACGGCGTACCGAGTAATTGAGCGCACCGCGACCGTCCGGCGTGGCCGTCTCGAAGAACTCGGTCGGCACACTCTTGATGACGTCGGCAAAGATCTTGAAGTTGGCCGCACCGCGCGGAATGTCGATGTGGCTGGCCAGGCTGCGCGGCTTGCCGGTATCGGCACATTCCGCTGCCAGAAAGTCGTCGAAGCGCCGGTTGATGCCATCAGCGACGGCATTGAGCAGATCGACGCGCTCGGCGACCGTCATCTTTCCCCACGGTCCGCGGAGCGCCGCCTGCGCCGCGGCCACTGCCGCATCGACTTCCTTGCGGCCTGCCTCGTGCACCTGCGCCAGCAGCGAGTTGTCGAGCGGCGAACGCTTGTCGAAGGTCTTCGCCGTCGCGACAAACTCGCCATTGATGAAGTTGTGGATCTGTTTCATGGATGTGCTCCGTCAAATCTCGATATCGTCGGCGCCAATCGCGCTCAATCCAGCCCGCGCGCACGCCTCGTCCTGTTGTGCGGAGGCGCCCGAGACACCGATGCCTCCGATGAGTTGTCCTTCGGCCCTGATCGGCAGGCCGCCACCAAATACGATCAGCCCCGGCCTGGATGCGAAACCCAGCTTCATGCCCTCGTCGTCGCCGCACACCGCCATCCATTTGTCGGTCGGAAAACCGAAACCGGCAGCAGTGGCGGCCTTGTCGATGGCGATCCGGATCGACTGCGGAAAGGCGCCGGGCATGCGCAGGAAGGCGACAAGGTTGCCGGCGTTGTCGGTGACTCCGACATTGACACGCACACCCAGTGCGACCGCCTGTTCGACCGCGGCGT
Source organism: Azoarcus sp. L1K30 (assembly GCF_018122735.1). GTDB lineage: Bacteria > Pseudomonadota > Gammaproteobacteria > Burkholderiales > Rhodocyclaceae > Parazoarcus. The sequence continues at coordinate 1,000,978 of NZ_JAGRRD010000001.1, forward strand.
GAACCGCCGCATGCGCGGCCTCCCAGGAGATCGTTGTCTGCGGTACCGAGATGTTCATCCTCTTGCTCCCCGTTCATGTCCGCCCTGAAAACCGGAGCTGACGATTGACACGATAGATTCGCACAATTTCGGCGTCAATACATTTTCTCGAGATTTTTTCAGAAACTGATATCGACGCTTACGCCAGTCGGCTAAAATGACCCTGACGACATTCCTGTGCTGCGAACTTCCATGAACGACACTGCCACGCTGACCACGCCCGCCGCTGCCGAGCCCAAGACGCTCGTGGAGGCCGCATACAACCGCCTTCGGCGCGACATCATCGAAGGCGTCCATGCACCGGGAGAGAAGCTGCGCGTGGAACACCTGAAAGACCAGTACGAAGTCGGCGCCGGCACCCTGCGCGAAGCCCTGCTGCTGCTGGTGACCGATGCGCTGGTCGTAAGCCAGGGCCAGCGGGGATTCCGCGTCGCGCCCATTTCCCTCGCCGACTTCGAAGACATCACCCGCACCCGCGTGCTGCTCGAGACCGAAGCCCTGCGACAATCGATCACCCGCGGCGACGAGGCCTGGGAAGCCGACCTCGTCGCATCCTTTCATCGTCTGTCCCGCGCCGAACAGAAACTCGCCGAACACGATGTCAGCACCACCGAGGAATGGGAGATGCGCAACCGTGCCTTTCACGAGGCCCTGATCGCCGCCTGCCCGTCGCGATGGATCCGCCATTTCCAGCACATCCTCTATCAACAGTCGGAGCGCTACCGGCGCATCAGCCTGTTCCGCCAGCCGATCCCGCGCGACATCCACGCCGAACATCAGGCCATCTTCGAGAGCACCCTCGCCCACGACGCAACACGCGCAACATCGATCCTGTCGGAACACATCCTGCGCACCCTGGATGCCGTCAAACGCATGCCACCCGACTTCTTTACAAAGGGTGGCACGCCGCGCTAGACGGGGTCCGCCACGTCGATGGCGGACCCCGCCTGCGTCAGGAAACGACGGTCAGGAAGCGCTCGTTGAGCGCGCGGTCGTGATAGAAGATCCCGGCGCCGACTTCGTCCCAGGTCCACTTGACCGGCTTCCAGTCCGGATAGCTCTGATAGCCACCACAGAAGGTTTCGAAGCGGTTGCCCGACGGGTCGAAGGCATAGATCGTGGTGCCGCGGGTCACGCCGTGACGGGTCGGCCCGATATCGACCGAGACCTTGTTCATCGACATGATGTCGGCCGCACGCAGCACCTTTTCCCAGCTCTCGAGCATGAATGAGATGTGGTGCAGCTTGCCCGGCTCGGGGTGGCGTACGAGTGCGATATCATGGGCCTTGATCGAGCACGACAGCCAGATGCCCAGGTCGGTCTTGCCGTCTTCCATGACCACGTGCTCGACGAGATAGAAACCCAGCACCTTGACGAAGATGTCCTGCACCTTCTCGATGTCCGGGCCGTACAGCAGGCAGTGGTCGAGGCGGATCGGCGCGATGCCATGCTCGGCCTGATCGGTCCAGGGCGGCGGATTGGTATAGGTCTCGGGGGTGCCGACGTCGGTCTTCTCCCAGTACAGCTCGATCTGGTGCCCTGACGGAATCTCGAAGCGCACGCGCTCGCCGGTCTCCAGCAGTTCACCGGCGGGGATACGGCTGGTCTTGACGCCGTATTCCTGCAGGTCGCGGTCGAGTTTGTCCAGCGTGGCCTTGTCCAGCACCTTGAAGGCGAAGAAGTCGATGCCGGCACTGTCGGCCTCGCGCAGGATGAGGCTGTTGTGGTCGCGTTCGTCCCAGGCCTTGAAATACACCCGGCCCTGGCTGTCGCGCCCGGTTTCGACCAGACCGAGCACGTTCTTGTAGTGGTGAATCCCCTCTTCGAGGTCCAGCACACGAATCTGGGCGTGGCCCGGACGCAATACACCGTTCATTGCCATGATTGTCTCCTCCAATGTTCTGCTGACCCGGCGGTCGCCGCGTCACTTGTTTTCGCTTGCGCGACGAAAGGCAAAAAAATCATACCGCGTTAACTTCGAAATACAAATATTTTCTCGAGATTTTTATATTCTCTTGAAGAGTGGGCTGCGCACCTGCTGAACATCCGCCGCCGAGAAGAACTTCTCGGTGTAGATGTCGTTCTCGAACAGCCTTCCCTGCATCAAGGTCGTGATACAGGCGTCGATCATCAGGGGCGGACCGCACAGGTAGGCCTTGTGGCCGCGGAAATCGCCATCGAAATGCGCCCTGGCCGCGTCATGGACGTAACCGCGGAATCCCGCCCAGTCAGAACCTTCGGCCTCGTCAGACAGTGCAGGCACATAGGTGAAGTTCGGGTAACGTTCGGCCAGGGCGAGAAAGTCATCGTGGTAATACAGTTCGGCGCGGCTACGCTGCCCGTACACCAGCGTGATCGGCCGGGTGTCGCCCGACGCCAGCAGATCGAGAATCATCGATCGCGGACTCGACAGTCCGGATCCGCCGGCCATGAAGATCAGTGCTTCGGGCGCGGATTTGCGCACGAAGAATCGACCATAGGGACCAGAGAGCTTCACCCTGTCGCCCACCTCGAGCTGCTCGTGGACCCAGCTCGTACCCTGCCCCCCGGGCACGATGCGGATGTTGAGCTCCACCTCGCGCCCGGTGCCGGGTGCGTTGGCCAGCGAAAAGGCCCGCGAGCACACCCCGCCGTCGATATCAAGATTGATGTACTGGCCGGCTTGAAAGTGGATGGGCTCGTCGAGTTCGACGAACACGCCCTTGATCGTGGGGGTGAGATTGACGAGCCGTCGCACGGTACCCGGAAAATCACGTACGGCGATCGACTCGGCATCGGGCTCCTCGTCGATTTCCGCCTCGATCACGACGTCGCTTTGCAGCCGCGCACAGCACGCGAGCGCCTTGCCCTCGTCGCGTTCGAAATCCATCAGGGCAAAGCTCGACGCTTCCCCATGCTCGATCTCGCCATCGACCACCTGGATCTTGCAGGTCGCGCACAGGCCATGGCAGCACGCATGCGGCAGCCAGATGCCGGCCCGCAGTGCGGCGTCGAGAATGGTCTGATTTTCCTCGACCTCGATGGTCTGGCCGAGCGGTTCGATTGTCAGTTCGTAGCTCATGATGCGTGTTCCTTCGTGTTCGCCGGAGCCATCTGCGCGGCCGCTCACCAGCCGCGCAGATGGGGATTCAGCTGCAACTGCCCTTGATCCCGGTCAGTCCCGGCGTGCGAAAGCGGATCACGTCCTTGTGCCTGAGTCCGTTTTCTTCCAGCGACTTGGAAAATTCGGGCGTCCACGGCTTGCCCGACTTGAGCCACTCGGCCTTCGACCAGTCGATGCGGGCAAAGTCGGGGTGGTAGCCGAACGCACCCGGCAAGACCTGCTCGACGATGGCGCCGAACGGCATCGAGGGCGGAAACGGAAAGGCAAACGGCGCGCAGAACAGCAGATGGTCCTCCCAGCCGATGTACAGGAGCTGGGCTCCATGGAACTTATCGATCGCGTCGGCGGGCGCGAATTCGTACTTGCCGATGGCAGCGACGGCCATATCGGGTCTCCTCATGAATGTCTGTTTGTTGGATCGTGTCGATGTGCGCAGGACGGGGGAATTGCGGCCTCCCCTGCAGGGAGGGGAGGCACGACAATGCGCGCCCGACGCAGGAATCAAACGTTCTTCGTCGCCATACCGCGCCATTCATCGAAGTTCTTCTGGTCTTCCGATCCCTCGAAATCGAGGTTGTCGCGACCATGTTCGAGGTGGTAGTACTTCAGCACAGCGGCAAGCGGATCGAAGCCCTCGACCGTGGGGTCGGTTCCCTCGGGGAAACAGTTGCCCTGATAGATCTGGTGCACCGGCATCCAGGCCTGAACGTACTTCTCCGGTTCGTGCTCGAAGATCGCCTTGCAATGGTCCGAACAGAAGTGATACTTCTCGTCCTTGAAATCCACTTCGCGGTAGCAGATCTTGGTCGGGTCGCCCGGCTCGGTGAACACCAGGGGGATCTGACAGGTCTGGCACAGCATCGGCAAGGTCTTGTTGTAGAAGCGGTTCCCCTTCGCAGCCTGTTCGCGCCAATATTCGTAGCGCGGACGATAGTGCTTGTCGAAGCTTTCCGGATACTTCGCCGTCAGCCAGGCCATCTCGTCCTCGTCCGGCATCCAGGTATGGAAATTGGTTGCCGCACCATAGTTGTAGAAGGTCGACCAGGCTTGGTGGGACAGGTGATCCTTCTCAAGGGCGATCTGCTCGGCACACTTGGGCATGGTGATGCCGTAGCGGGCAAGATCCTTGAACAGCGCACCGCCGTTCTCCTCGAAATAGACTTCCCATGCCTCCTTCCAGCTCATCGTGCGCTTGGGCAGCATGTAGTCCATCATCATCGCGACCAGCGTCAGCACCCGGTAGCCACGCCAGGTCCACTTGTCGATCCATCGCTGCACGATCGGCAGATTGTCGGGATCCTGCTCGAGAATGAACTTGATCACCTCCAGGCCCAGCGTCATGTGCCGGGCTTCATCCGACTGTGCGGAAAAGCCGAAGGTCATGGTGCCCATGTCGCCGTTGTAGGCCGCACCCGACACGAAGGGCACGAACAGCAGGTTGGTGAGCACGTATTCGAACGAGAATCCGATCGCCACCATGAACTCGAACGGGCCGGCGGTGATGGCGTCGTCGAAGAAGCTCTTCGGTACCGACAGGAACCATATGCGGTCATGCGCATGATGAAAGTCATGCACACCGTTGTAGTACTTGTTGTAGTTCGAGATCGAGTGCACCTGGGTCTGGGCGTGACGGATCTCGTCGAGCGACTGCATCAGGCAGGCCACGCGCGGGCCGGCGCCGGGGAACTGGCGGCCCACGTGCGTGAAGCCACGATGCGCAACATATTCCAGCGGGCTGATGCCGCTGATGAACAGTTTCACCGTGTTGATATAGCGCGCATCGGTCACGCCCAGGTGGCCGTTGTTCTGCGCGTACGCGTCGATGATCGCGTACAGCTTGCGCTCTTTCTCGGCCTGATACTTCCAGTACGCATCCATGGTCAGGCGGAACGGGTCTTCCCATTTGTCCCAGTCGTGGATCTTGATGCCCTCGTAGGCAACGTAGGGATAGATGTCTTCCATCTTCTGGTAGGAAGGCGTCCAGTCCAGACCGCGCGTCATGACCTGGTAGCGCTCCTTCAGGCCGAGCTTCTTCTTTGATGCTTGCATGTCCATGTCGTATCTCCTCGTGCGTCAGCGCAAGCGCGCTCAGGCGTTCCAGCTCAGGGTGAGTTCGTCGTCGCTCTCGTCGATGTTGCCGGAGAGTGAAATCAGGTTGATGTGCAACTCCTGAAGATCGAAATCACGTCCAAGCAATTCCTCGATCGAACTGCGGCGCACGACGAGCTTGCCTTCAGCATCGATCTTCACCATTGCCGGCTGTTCGTTGAGGCGCGCGTGCGGGTTGTCGGCAACGATGGCCTCGATGATCGGACGGGTGTCTTCGTTGGTTTGCAGTGCAATGAACACGGTAGACATGGTGCCCTCCTCAGTTGGCGATGCCGGCTTTGGCCAGGCGGGCGTCGAACTGCTGGACGACGTCGTTCAGAACGCTGTCCGCGTTATCCCCGAGCGCAATCGCGCCGACGGGCAACAGTGCGGCAGCAGCACGGTCGCGCCAGTGCGTCGTCCATTGCTCAAGCAGCGCCTTGTTCCCGGCGGATTCAGCCGCCGCCGTCTTCATCGTTGCGTCGACCCATTTCCGCGTTTCACCGAACCAGTCGGTCATGAACTGGGTGAGCATGGCGACAGGGGTTCCACCCCGGCTTGAAAGCACATCATCGATGATGGTTTCGTACACCAGCGGATACAGCAGCCCGTCAAGTGCCACGTTCTGGGCAACGAAGAGCTCGAACGGATCCTTGAGCACGAAGCTGTCCTCAACATAACGACGCAGTCCCTGCCATGCATCGTCTTCCATCCACGCGCGCTTGCCCTCGTCCAGCGTATCCACATCACCCAGCAGCAGGCCGACGCGGGTCAGGTACTGGGCGATGCCGAGCTGATCCATCGCCTGATAGATGCACGGCTGGGTAAAGGCCGTGCCGTAGCCATAGGCACAGATCGACGCATTGTTCATGTTCGATCCCCATGCGACATGGCGCAGCGGAACCAGCAGCTTGAGTACGGTATCGCCCAAGGCCTGCGTCAGGGTGGCTGCCAGTCCGCGCCCCTCGACGAAGTCGAAATTGGCCTCGGCGGTGTCCTGCTGCCTGGCACGGGCAAGGGTGTAAGCGCCGTAGTAGAACTGGCGCGGGTCCTTGAACGCGTACCAGTCGGCCATTTTCAGCGCGGTGCGCGATGCATCGTAGATGTCGTGCGCCGGATCCCACGTCGGGCGATAGTGAAAGTTCGCCGTCTGCTGCATGTCCAACGTACCTTCCTGATAGCGTGACGCCGGCTTGTCGGCGCCAATACGGCGCGCGATGTTGTCAAACGTGTGGCGCAACGGCTTGATGGTGACCGTACGCAGGTCGATATGCATGAATGTCTCCTCTTGTGTATTTGTTCGCTCAGCGAAAGCGCTGGTGTGTTGCCTGATGCAGGCTCCAGTTCCAGTCCGATGCGGCGGACGTGTCACGCGGTGCCAGGAAAACCACTTCGTTGCTGCTGCAGAAGGACGCGAACGCATCGGCGGGCAACAGCATCTCGGCACACAGCTCGGGCTCGCCGATCGCAAACTCGAATTCGACGAAGCCATCGGGACGGCGCTCGATGACACGCACGAACTTGAGATTCACGTTGATGACAGGCTTTTCCGTTTCCATCTGCGCCACTTCCTCTGTATTGATCCAATGCCGACGCTTGCACCGACTACGTAATCAAGCTTCGTGCCAACACACGAAAAACGGCACAAATTATGGGTATATTCATTTTTCTCGAGATTCCAGCCAACAAAACCTGTGCTTATCCATGCATCAAATGATCAAATCGGCTTTTCACTTCACCATTTGATCAAGTGGATTTGTCGCGCCGCAACAATGACTTGCGCTCGCCGGATGAACTAAGGGCCGCGGCGATCAGCATCGCAGCGGCCCCTTTCACGCCTCGGGCACCATCCGTCGCGTGGCGGATCAGCCCTGTTCCGTACGCAAAGCCTTCACCATCTTGCCCACCACCTGCAGCGACAGATCGCTCTCGGCAAACAGCCTGCACGCGAGTACCACGCCATCGGCTTCCTCCTGCTCGGACAGACATGCGCGACTCATCTTGCGCGTGTGAAAGCGCCCCTCGACCACCCGGACCTTGCACACCCCGCAGCCGCCACCCCGACAACCTACGGGGATGCCGCGCCGTCCGAGCGCCTCCATCGAGCGCAACAGGTTGTCGCCTGCCTCACAGGAAAAGCGCACGTCGCAGTCCTGAATCAATACTGAAAATCGATCGCCCATTTCTCCTGTCTCTCCCCCATGTACATCGCCCCGTTCGTATTGCCGACACGGCGTGGTTTGATCATCCGGCCCAGCACGGGCGCTTCGAACGAGGATCAACTCAAGATCCGTGCCATAGCCCTTAATCTCGAGATTTGTAGTATTCTTTGACTGCGCGACGCAAGCGGACCGACGTGATATAAGAGCCCGATCGCCTGGCCCTGATGCCCGTGTGCACAAGGGCCATGACAGAAACCCGCACTTCGACGGGACGAGGAGATGGACGTGAGCGGTATCGAGTACCCGAAGAGCGCAGACTTGCGACAGCTACTGCGTTTTTCCGCTGAGGATGGCCTGATCTGGCTTGGCGAACATCGCATGGTGCTGTTGCATACCGCGGCCCTGTCGGAACTGCGCAAGGAGTTGATCGGCTCGGTGGGTACCGAGCAGGCGCGACGCATTCTGACGCGCATGGGCTTCGCGTCGGGCATGCGCGACGCCGAGCTGGCGCGCAAGACGCGCGGAACGAGCGATCTGGCCGAGGCCTTCGTGGTTGGACCCCAGTTGCACATGCTGGAAGGCTGTGTGAAGGTGACTCCGGCCAGGCTGGAGATCGACGCAGAATCGGGGGGCTTCTACGGCGAATTCGTGTGGGAACACTCATGGGAGGCCGAGGTTCATGTGCAGGCCTTCGGCGAAGTCGATCATCCGGTGTGCTGGATGATGATTGGCTACGCTTCCGGCTACACCAGCGCCTTCATGGGCCGCTTCATACTCTTTCGCGAAACCGAATGCGCTGCCACCGGTCTCGATCATTGCCACATCGTCGGCAAGCCGGCCGAGGACTGGCCCGACGCCCATGAACTCACGCCCTATTTCGAAGCCGACTCCATTGTCGGCCGCCTGCTCGAGCTGCGCGAGGAAGTCGAAGCGATGCGGCGCAGTATTGCCTGCCCGCGCAAGGTGCCCGATCTGATCGGCATGTCCAGCGGATTCCGTCACGCCTACGAACTCGTCATGAAGGCGGCCGGCACCAGCGTTTCGGTGCTGCTGCTGGGCGAAACCGGCGTGGGCAAGGAGCGCTTCGCGCGCGCGCTTCACCAGATGAGTCCGCGCAAGGACGCGCCTTTTGTCGCCGTCAATTGCGCTGCGCTACCCGACGAACTCATCGAATCGGAGCTTTTCGGTGTCGAACGCGGCGCCTTTACCGGTGCCCATGCCTCCCGTGCCGGCAAGTTCGAACGTGCTGATGGCGGCACCCTGTTTCTGGACGAAATCGGTGAGCTGCCGCTGCCGGCGCAGGCGAAGCTCCTGCGTGTCCTGCAGGAGGGTGAGATCGAGCGCCTCGGCGACGAACGCACGCGTAAGGTCAATGTCCGCCTGGTGGCCGCCACCAATGTCGACCTGCAGAAGGCGGTAGCCGCCGGCGCCTTCCGGCGCGACCTGCTCTACCGCCTGAACGTCTATCCGGTGACGATTCCACCTCTGCGCGAGCGCGTGACCGATATCCCGCCACTGGTCGAGGCCATGATCGAGCGCTTCTGCTCACTGCATGGAAAGCGACTGGCAGGCATCACCGACAAAGCCATGCACGCGCTCAAATGCCACAATTGGCCAGGCAATGTGCGTGAGCTCGAGAACGTGCTCGAACGCGGCGTCATCCTTGCCGCACAGAACAGCAAGATCGAGGTCGATCAGCTATTCATTGGCGCTGCACCCGAGTCGGGACTGCAATCGGGTGTCGGTGAAGACGGCAAACTCGAGGAACACACTGCACGCGGGGACGACCTGCCGGGCGCGGTACTCGATGCAGGTATCGCACTGGAGGATTTCGAGCAGACGCTGCTGCAACGCGCGGTCGATCGCGCCGGAGGTAACCTGTCTGCGGCAGCGCGCCTGCTCGGCATGACTCGCCCCCAGCTCAACTACCGTCTGAAGAAACACGCCTCATCGATGCTGTAACGGGCACGATACTATTAACCCGGCAATGAAACAGATGAAGTCATTGTCGGCACTTGGTTCCTTCCCCTTGTATGTTCAAGGAAAGGGCAAGAACAGAGCTCCTC
>NZ_JAGRRD010000001.1:1010535-1046785 GCF_018122735.1 Azoarcus sp. L1K30
TCATGGGGTCGTCCTGTCATGCGAATGCGTTGAGGATGCAGGGCACGCGGCAACCGGCGTGCAACCAGAGGAGAAAGGCGCCGGACAAATCGCCGCGTGCCTGCAATCCGGAAGTTGGTCTCAGTCGAAGCGGGCTTCCACGTGGCCCAGGCCATCAATGTCCGCCGCGAAGGACTGCGGCCGCGTCGGATCAACCGCGACCATCGGCCCCAGCGCACCGGTGAGCACGATGTCCCCGGCCTGCAGCGGCTGACCGACACGCACGAGCACGTCGGCCAGCCACACGGCCGCGTTGAGGGGGTTGCCGAGACAGGCGCGTGCGCTGCCCTCGGACACCGTGCGCCCGTCCTGCTGCATCGTCATCGCACACCGCCCGATGTCGAAACGCCCGGGCGACACCGGATTTCCACCCAGAACGAAGAGGCCGGACGATGCATTGTCGGCAACGGTATCGAAGAGACTGATGCGCCAGTCGGCGATCCGGCTATCCACGATCTCGATCGCCGGCAGGCAGTAGTCGACGGCACCGAGCACATCCGCATATGTATGGCGTTCGAAGCGCAGGTCCCTGCCAAGCACGAAGGCAATCTCCGCCTCGACCTTGGGCTGGATGAGCCGGCCCCTTGCCACGGGTTCGGCGTCGCCCACGGCCATGTCGGCGAACAGCATGCCGAAATCCGGCTGATCGACCCCCAGTTGGCGCTGTACTGCCGGCGAGGTCAAGCCGATCTTGCGCCCCACCAGTCGCCGTCCCTGAGCCAACGCACGTTGGGTGTTGTGCAACTGGATCGCATAGGCGGTTTCCGCGGTCGCCTGTCCAACCCGCTCGCGCAGGGGCAAGACGGCTGTGCCGCTGCACGAGGCCTGGTACAAGGCATCGGCCGCGGCAACGATATCAAGCTGAGTCATTTGAATAGTCCTGTTTGATGGCCGGTCGGATGCCGTACTCCACCGGCAGGCCGACATGACCGTTGCAATACGTTCATTGGGCGCCCGGCCGAGCAGTCCCGGTGATGGCCCCGAATCCGGCCACCCAGTGCGGAATCGGGCGGTAATAGCGCTCGCGTCCCTCCCATCCCTGCGCACACGCTGCTTCCATTGCAGCCGCGGCCGCCACCCAGGTCTTGGCTTCATGGGTCGATGCGCCGGCCGCCTGCGTCACTTCGTCGTTGCGGTAGGCGTCGACCGCGCTCCAGTCGCGTTCGCAGAGTCGGCGCATGAATGCGCGGTCCCAGTCCGGACTCAACGCGTGCAGTGCGCCTTCACCCGCGGCAAATGCCTGGGCGGCCGCCACAGTGCGTTTCTGCCGTGCATCTCGCGCGTCCGGCGTCGGATTGCGCCCGGCGATCAGCCGTTCGATGACCATCGGGTCGGTCGCGGTGGCAATGGCCGGAATGGGCGGGTTGTGCGACAAGCCGCCGGAGCCGACGAAAAGCACCCTTTCGTGGGACCGTGAGGCAAAGCGCCCGATCGCCGTACCCAACTGCCGCGCGCGCCTGAAGCTGACCAGTGGCGGTGCCACTGCGTTGATCATGACGGGGACGACCGGATAGCGATCGAGCGCGCCCGTCATCTCGACCAGCGCCTGCGCGAAGCCGTGATCCACCTGCATCCGGTAGGACACGGCGAGATCGATGTCCTCGCCGATGACCGCGCGCGCGCATTGCTCGGCCAGCGTACGTGGCACGTTCAGGTCACCACGAGGGGTGGCATAGTCACCCACCGAGGTCGCCATCATCCCGAGGCAGAACTGCGGCATCAGGTCGAGAAAGAAGCCGTTGTAATGATCGGGGGCGAACAGATAGATCACTTCCGGATCGAAGCGCTCGATCTCGTCACGCACCTGGGCGACGAGCCCCGCCACTTCTGCGACCACCGCGGGCGCCGGATCGAAGTAGCCCTTCAGCGGGGTGTGCGACATGCACTGCAGCATTGCTTTCATCGGGGCACTCCCTTCAGCCATCCACGCGAACCGCTTCGGGAACGGCACCGCCGAGGAGGAAGGCCAGATGGATCCGGTTGAAGGTGCCGGGATCCTCGAACTGGGGCCAATGCCCGCACCCCTCCATCACGGTAAACAGCGCGCCGGGAATCATCGACGCGATGCGCCGTCCTTCGGTGACATCCGCAGTGGGGTCGTCGGAGGTCCACAGCACCAGAGTGGGCGCAGCGATCCGGGCGTAGTCGGCAGTACCGATCAAGTTACGCAGACGGGTTTCCATGTCCTGCAGCACCATGTTGTGCTTCATGCCCTCGGCCATGCCCGGCTGCGCATAGATGGCCTGGCGGGTCGCGATCAGATCGTCGTAGGCCTTGGACTTGTCGGCCATCAGCCATTCGACCCGCGCCTTGATGAAGTCCCAAGATGGATCGTTTGCCGCCTGCAGCGACAGCGTCTTGAGCCGCGCCATCACCACCGGGTCGGCCTGTGAGCCACCCGCGGTGTTCAACACCAGGCGCTCGACCCGCTCGGGGTAGTCAATGGCCATGCGCGCTGCCACCCAGCCGCCCAGGGATTCACCGGAAAAACTCGCGCGCTCGATCTTCTGCGCATCCATGAAGCGCAGCACATGCTCGATATAGGCCGGGATCTCGAGATCCCGGGTGGCGGGCGAGGACCAGCCATGTCCGATCATGTCGATCGCCCAGGTGGAGAAATGCATGCCGTGCGCCTTGAGGTTGCGTACGTAGGCCTCGGCATGTCCGCCCACGCCATGCAACATGATCAGGGCAGGATTCGCACGATCGCCGCTGTGCAGATAGCGGGTATTGACGCCACCGGCGTCGGTCCAGCCCTGACAGAAACTCGTCTGGCGAAGTTCGGCCCAGATACTCTGGTAGGAAGGGGTCACAGATTGGATCTCCTGAATTCCGACGTGACGCGGTCATGCGCAGACCGGCGTTCGCCGGTCACGCTCAGTCACAGGGAAACGTTTTGAAATGGCGCCGTCGCCATCGTCACGGCGCCGGCATCGCGCTCAGTCGTCGATCTGTTCGACGAAGTAGCCAGGCGGCTTGCCCGCGCCACCCCGGCAACGCTTCCATGAGCCACATCCTAGGCACCCCTCAATCACCACGCGCTCCAATGCGGACACCGTTTATCCCCACAGCGCACAATTCGGAACGCGTGCCGCCTTCGCCCCACAAGCCGAAAAACACCACGCGAAGATCGTCCCCAGCCGGGTAATGCAGTACAGGGATAAGACCTGCAGCCCGCGGATAGTGCGATCCGGTCACCTTCCCTAGCCTCGGCATCTGCGGACCTTCGATCCGTAGAACACCTCGTCCATTCATGCCCCTTCACGGTGCATGAACGGACGGCTATTGCTGCAAGCGCAGCAAGGCTGCTGCACAACTCTCGACTAAACAATGCCTTGCCAGCAGCACCGGCATGGTGCATTGCCGCACCACAATTGAAATGCTATTCCACTGATTTTTCGTGGTATTTTTTTACTTCCATGAAATTTCATACTTTCCATTGACAATCTAATTGTTCATTTCTAAAGTAGTTACTGACAGCGAAGTGTCGCCCCTCGAAATGCTGCAACGCACCACCCACTCGATGACGCGGCACCTCGTAAAAGGAGAAAAATCATGGTCTGCCCCGTACAGAAAACTGCCTCGATCAGCACCACCTCTTCGCTGGAGGTGAGCCGTGGCTGAACGTTCGTTCAAGAAGGAAGTCCAGCAACTGCGCATCCCCGCCGGCGAGGAATTTCGCGGTGAGGGCATCCTCGCCATCACCAAGGGCCTGCTGCAGGCGGGTGTCGGCTATGTCGGCGGCTACCAGGGCTCGCCGATCTCGCACCTGATGGATGTGCTGGCGGACGCCAACGAGATCCTCGAAGAGCTCGACATCCACTTCGAGACCAGCGCCTCGGAAGCGACGGCCGCGGCCATGCTCGCCGCGTCGGTGATGTATCCGATCCGTGGCGCAGTGACGTGGAAATCCACCGTCGGCACCAACGTCGCCTCCGACGCCTTGGCCAACCTTGCCTCCGGCGGGGTGACCGGTGGCGCACTGATCATCATCGGCGAGGACTACGGCGAAGGCTCGTCGATCATGCAGGAGCGCTCGCACGCGTTTGCGATGAAGTCCCAGATGTGGTTGCTGGACCCGCGCCCCAATCTCGAGTCCATCGTCAAATCGGTGGAGGACGGCTTCGAGCTGTCGGAGGCCAGCAACACCCCGGTCATGCTGCAGGTGCGCATCCGTTCCTGCCATGTCCATGGCCGCTTCATCACCAAGGAGAACAAGCGCCCGCGCTACACGCTGAAGCAGGCGCTGGAAAATCCGGTGCGCGACACCAGCCGCATCGTGCTGCCACCGGCCTCCTTCGGACACGAGCAGGAGAAGATCCAGCAACGCTGGCCGGCCGCGGTGAAGTTCATCCGCGACAATAAGCTCAACGAATTCTTCGACGGCGATTTCAACGACATCGGCCTGATCCTGCAGGGCGGTCTCTACAACGGCGTGATCCGGGCGCTGCAACTGCTCGGGCTGGCTGACGCCTTCGGCAACAGCCGCATTCCGATGTACGTGATGAACGTCACCTATCCGGTGATCGACGAAGAGGTCGTCCAGTTCTGCGAAGGCAAGCGCGCCGTGCTGCTGCTCGAGGAAGGCCAACCCGACTACATCGAGCAGAACCTGCACGCCATCCTGCGCAAGGCCGGCGTGTCGACCCATCTGTCGGGCAAGGATGTGCTGCCGATGGCGGGCGAGTACACCACGGCGGCGATGAAGAACGGCATCGAAAGCTTTCTCCGCGCACGGCAGCCGGACGCGCTGGCCACGCATTCTTCGATCGCGGCGGATGAGGCCGGCGAGGCATCGATGGCCGTCCATGTCGGTGCACCGCCCGCCGCGTCCACTCCGCGTCCCGCCGCCGTGCCCATGACCTTCCACCCCAAGGTCAAGGCCTTGGCCGAGGTCGTCCCGGCGCGCCCGGCGGGCTTCTGTACCGGCTGTCCTGAGCGGCCGATCTTTGCCGCGATGAAGCTGGCGCAGGCCGATCTCGGACAGCACCATGTTTCGTGCGACATCGGTTGCCATCTGTTTTCCATCCTGCCGCCGTTCAACCTAGGCGCAACGACGATGGGCTACGGCCTGGGCGCCGCATCGAGCTCGGCCTTCAACGTCAAGACCGGCAAGCGTTCGATCTCGGTGATGGGCGATGGCGGCTTCTGGCACAACGGCCTCACCTCCGGCATCGGCAATGCGGTGTTCAACAAGAACGACGGCGTGATCATCATCGTCGACAACTACTACTCGTCGGCAACCGGCGGCCAGGACATCCTGTCGTCGCGCGCGGAAAACGCCGACCGTGCAACAAAGAACCCGATCGAGCACGCCATCCGCGGTGCCGGCGTGAAATGGATCCGCACCATCGACCGCACCTATGACGTGGCGAAGATGCGCGACACCCTCGAGGAAGCGCTGACCACCACCACCGACGGCCCCAAGGTCATCATTGCCCAGTCCGAATGCATGCTGAACAAGCAGCGCCGGATCAAGCCGCTGTTCAACAAGGCGGTGAAGGACGGCAAGCGCATGGTCAAGGAGCGCTTCGGCGTCGATCCCGACGTGTGCACCGGCGATCACGCCTGCATCCGGCTGTCCGGCTGTCCTTCGCTGTCCGTCAAGGACAGCGGCGACCCGCTCAAGGAAGACCCGGTCGCCCACGTCGACAACAGCTGTGTCGGCTGCGGTAACTGCGGCGAAGTCGCGGAGGCGGCCGTGCTGTGCCCCTCCTTTTACCGGGCAGACATCATCCACAACCCGAGTGGCGCCGACCGCTTCCTCGGCAAGCTCCGTTCGGCCGTCATCGGCTTCCTGCAACGCCGCCGCGCGGCACGCCAGACGCGCTTCGCGCTGTGAGGAAAGAGACAGACATGAAAACCAACATCGTTCTGCACCCCGGCACCCCGATCAAGATCGCCATCCTCGCCATGGGCGGCCAGGGCGGCGGCGTGCTCGCCGACTGGATCGTCGAGATGGCCGAAAAGGCAGGCTGGTGGGCTCAGACCACATCCGTGCCAGGCGTCGCCCAGCGTACTGGCGCCACCATCTATTACCTCGAACTGCTGCCCGAAAGCGCAGCCCATGCCGCCGGCAAACCGCCCACGCTGGCCATGATGCCGACCCCGGGCGATGTGGATCTGGTCGTGGCGGCCGAACTGATGGAGGCCGGGCGTGCGATGCAGCGCGGCCTCGTGTCGCCAGATCGCACCACCTTGATCACCTCCAGCCACCGCAGCTATGCGGTGGGCGAAAAGGCTGCACTGGGCAACGGCATCGCTGATCCCAACAAGGTCATCGACGCCGGCCGGGAAGCGGCAAAACGCCTGATGTGCTTCGACCTGCAGGAGATGGCGGAAAAGGCCGGCAGCGTAATCTCCGCCAGCCTGTTTGGTGCTATTGCGGGTGCGGGTGCGCTGCCCTTTCCCCGTGAAGCGTTCGAGGACACCATCCGCCACGGCGGCAAGGGCGCCGACGCGAGCCTGCGCGCCTTCGCGCTCGGCTTCGACGCTGCGGCAACAGCCCCGGCCGCGCCCGCCCCCATCGACACCACACGCCCGCAACCCGATGTACCCGAGCGCGCGGCAGATCCTCAGGTGCAAGCGCTGCTGGAAAAGGTCAAAGCGGGCTTCCCGCCCGACACGCAAGGCATGCTCGTCGCAGGCCTGCGGCGGCTACTCGACTACCAGGACGTGGAATACGCGGCCGAGTACCTGCAGAAATGCACCGAGCTGCACGCCCTCGATGCCCGCCACGGCGGCGAAGCGAACGACTGGGCCTTGACCCGCGCCGCAGCCCATCGGCTGGCGGTCGCCATGAGCTACGACGATGTGATCCGGGTCGCCGACCTCAAGACCCGCGGCTCCCGCTTCGAGCGCGTGCGCCAGGAAGTGAGCGCCAGGACCGACCAGCTGGTCTACACCACCGAGTACATGCATCCACGCCTGGAAGAGATCTGCGGCACCCTGCCCACCGCGCTCGGGCGCTGGCTGGAACAGTCCAGGGGCGTCGGCGGTTTCATCAAGCGACACATGGAAAAGGGCCGTCGCGTGCAAAGCGGCACGCTGACCTGGTTCCTGGCGCTGTATGCGCTGTCCGGCATGCGCCGCTTCCGCCGCAGCCTGCTGCGTCACCAGATCGAGACCGCGCAGATCAGGGACTGGCTCGAGCGCGTGACGCGCCTCGCAGGCAACGGCAACTACGGCCTGGCGGTCGAGGTGCTGCATTGCCGCCGCATCGTCAAGGGCTACAGCGGCACCCATGACCGAGGCGACAAGCGCTTTGCCAGCCTGATGCGGGCGGCCGACCAGCTCGCCGGACGCAAGGACGGCGCAGACACCTTGCACAAGCTGCTCAAGGCAGCGATGGCGGACGAAGAAGGTCGCCAGTTGGAAACACAACTCGGCATGCTGATCGGTGCCGGGGCGAGCACGACGGCACCGCACGACGGCGCCAGCTTCAGTCGCCAGGCAGCCTGATCCGCGACAGACGGAAAACACGGGACGAGAGAGGACGACACGCACATGCAAGCACTGGAACTCATCATCAGCGATATCCGCGCGGAAACGCCGCTGATTCGCACCCTTCACCTGCGGGCACCGGGGGGGAATTCCCTCCCTCCGTTTTCCCCCGGTGCCCACTTGCGGGTGAGCATACCCGGCCTGGCAGACGCGCGTTGTTACTCCCTCGTCACCTTTGCGACGGACGCGGCAGGTTTCGATGCGCCGCCATCCTACCGCCTCGGCGTTCGCCTCGAGGCCGACAGCAGTGGCGGCTCCCGCTACATGCATGGCCTCGCGGTGGGCGATACGATCAGCGTCACCGGTCCGAAGAATGACTTTCCGCTGCACGCCGCGACAGCCGGCGAAGCTGAAACCGTGCTCATAGCCGGCGGCATCGGCATCACCCCGATCGCATCGATGGCCTCCGCACTGCAGGCCGCAGGACGGCCATGGTCCATGCACTACAGCGGCCGCAGCATCGATCAGCTCGCCTTCAGGGACGAACTCGCCACGCTCGCCGGTTCCGCATTGCACCTGCACGCAGACGACGATCCTGACACACGACTCGACATCGGCTCACTGCTCGACCATCTGTCGCCCTCGCAACACCTGTACGTGTGCGGTCCAAAGGGCATGATCGACGCGGTGATCGACGGCGCCAGGACCCGCGGCTGGCCCGCCTCCCACGTGCATTTCGAACTCTTCGCCGCCGCCGCACCGCTCGCAGGCGACCGACCCTTCGAGCTCGAACTGCGCCAGAGCGGCCAGGTGCTCACCGTTCCCGCCGACAAGACCATCCTCGAGGTGCTCGAGGAAGCCGGCTGCGATCCGATGTACGACTGCAAGCGCGGCGAGTGCGGCGTGTGCACGGCCACCGTGCTCGAGGGCGAGCCGGAACACCGCGACTACTTCCTGTCCGACGCCGAGAAGGCGAGCGGCAAATTGATCCAGATCTGCATCTCGCGGGCCAAATCGGCCCGTCTGGTGCTCGATCTCTGACCACGAGGGGCGAGCAAATGAGCAAATACCGCGGCAATCCCGACGCCATCAAGGCCCTGGTGCGTGACACCGAAGTCCACAAGGACACTTACATCGACCCGGAGCTTTTCGAGCTGGAGATGGAGCACCTGTTCGCCAACACCTGGGTCTATGTCGGTCATGCCAGCCAGGTGCCGAACAAGGGCGACTACTACACCACCACCGTCGGCACCGAAGACGTGGTCATGGTCCGCCACAGCGACAACAGCGTGCGCGTGCTCTACAACCGCTGCCCGCACAAGGGCGTGAAGGTCGCCGGCGAAGTCTGCGGCAACACCGGAAAGTTCTTCCGCTGCCCCTACCACGCATGGACCTTCAAGACCGACGGCAGCCTGCTCGCCATCCCGCTGAAGAAGGGCTACGAGAACACCGGCTTCGAGTCCTGCGAAGCCAGCCATGGCATGGCCCCGGTGCCCAACGTCAAGGTCTACCGCGATTTCGTGTTCTGCCGCCTCAATCCGGGCGGCCCCAGCTTCGAGGAATTCTTCGGCCAGTCGCTGTCGACGCTGGACAACATGGTCGACCGCTCCCCCGAAGGCAGGCTCGAAGTCGCCGGCGGCGTATTGCGCTACATGCACAACTGCAACTGGAAGATGCTGGTCGACAACCAGACCGACACCTGCCATCCCATGGTCGCCCACGAATCCTCCGCCGGCACCGCGGTGCGCGTCTGGAACGAAGCCCCCGAGGGCACGCCGAAACCGATGGCGGTCGAACTCTTCGCTCCGTTCATGTCGCCCTACGAGTTCTTCGAGAACATGGGCATTCGCGTATGGGAGAACGGCCACGGCCACACCGGCGTCTCCGACTCCATCCACGCCGCCTATTCCGCGGTACCCGGCTACTGGGAACAGATGGTCGCCGCCTACGGCGAAGAGCGCGCCCACCAGATTCTCGGTGACACCCGCCACAACACGGTGTATTTCCCCAACATCATGGTCAAGGGCCCGATCCAGACCCTGCGCCTGTTCAAGCCCATCGCGGTGGACAAGACCCTGGTCGAATCCTGGACCTTCCGCCTTGTCGGCGCACCCGACCTGCTGCTCGAGCGCACCGCCATGTACAACCGCCTGATCAACGCCCCGACCTCGGTGGTCGGCCATGACGACCTCGAAATGTACGAACGCGCACAGGAAGGTCTGCATTCGCGCGGACGCGACTGGATCAACATCGCCCGCCTTTACGACCCCGTAGAGAAGGGGCAGAAGAACGTCGTCACCAACGGCACCAACGAAATGCAGATGCGGCAGCAGATGCGCGCATGGCTGCAGTTCATGACGGAGAGCATGTAAGGAAGAAAGGCCACCTGGCTGACTGCCAGCCCGACGACCAATTGGACGATATTGAGATGGGTGTGGCACGGCAACTCCCTCCCCTTCAAGGGGAGGGCTGGGGTGGGG
The DNA here is from genome assembly GCF_018122735.1 of Azoarcus sp. L1K30. Classification (GTDB taxonomy): domain Bacteria; phylum Pseudomonadota; class Gammaproteobacteria; order Burkholderiales; family Rhodocyclaceae; genus Parazoarcus. Next base: position 1,020,498 of record NZ_JAGRRD010000001.1, read on the forward strand.
ATGGGTTTTCGTTGGCGACGCACAAGACCCATCCCCCTCCTGACCTCCCCCTTGAAGGGGGAGGAACCAGGTGCCGACACTGACTTCACGCCCAAGTCTGCCGAGTTAATCGCAGCACGAACCGTCACGCAGGAACACCGGACAGCAGCAACACCCGAACAAGGATCAATCAAGCCATGACCGCCATCACCGAAAAGACCCTGACCGACTTCGTCTACGCCGAAGCCCGCATGCTCGACGAACAGCGCTTCGAAGACTGGCTCACCCTCTTCACCGACGACGCCTACTACTGGATGCCGCTCGCACACGACCAGCAGGACCCCAGGCTGCACACTTCGCTCCTGTACGAGGACAAGCTGTTGCTGCGCGTGCGCATCGAGCGCCTCTCCGGCCAGCGCACCTTCTCGCAACAGCCGAAGAGCCGCTGCCACCACCTGCTACAGGCCCCCAGCGTCGAATCGTCAGACCCGGCAAAGGGCGAGTACATCGTCCGCACGGCTTTCCACTACACCGAGACCCGCCTCGACAAGCAGGTCATCTATGTCGGCTGGAGCACACACCATCTCGTCGACGTGGACGGCGCCCTCAGAATCCGGCTCAAGCGTGTCGATCTGGTCAACTGCGATGCGGCCTTCGGCAACATCCAGCTCTTCATGTAAGCGGGAGCACGACTTGGCACATACCGTCCATCAAGCCTTTGCCCTCGCCGCCGTGCGCTGGGCGAAGCAAGCCTTCCTCTGCATTCTGCCGGAGACCGCGAACATCTACGGCATTGCCGCCGGCGAACTGCGCTACGCCGAAGCTGCCGAACGCATCGAAGCCCTGCGCGCGGCCTACGCCGCCGCCGGCTATGGCCACGGCCACCGCGTCGGCATCCTGCTCGAGAACCGCCCCAGCTTCTTCCTGCACTGGTTCGCGCTCAATGCGCTCGGCGTGTCCGTCGTGCCGATCAACCCGGACATGCGTGCCGCAGAACTGGAATACCTTATCGGTCACTCCGAAATCGCGCTCGCCATCGCCCTGCCCCAGCGCCATCGCGACCTGCTTGCCGCCGCCGACCGCGCCGGACGCCCGTTCCAGGTGATGGCCGAACGCGACCAGCCGCCGGCTGCAGCCTTCCCGGCGCCGCAGGCCGACACCGCCCCGCACGAACTCAGCGAGTGCGCGCTGCTCTACACGTCCGGCACCACCGGCCGCCCCAAGGGCTGCATCCTGCCCAATCGCTACTTCCTCTACGCGGGCAACTGGTACGCCAACATCGGCGGTCTGGCCACACTCCATCCCGGCAAGGAACGCATGATCACCCCGTTACCGCTGGTGCACATGAATGCGATGGCCTACTCCGCCATGGCGATGATCATGACCGGCGGTTGCCTCATTCCGCTCGACCGCTTCCATCCGCGCAGCTGGTGGGACAGCGTGCGCGAGTCGCGGGCCACCGTTGTTCACTACCTCGGGGTCATGCCGGCCATGCTGATGAAGGCCGAGGCCTCCGCCGCCGACCGTGAGCACAGCGTGCGCTTCGGCTTCGGTGCCGGCGTCGACCGCACACTGCATGGCATCTTCGAACAACGCTTCGGCTTCCCCCTGCTCGAAGCCTGGGCGATGACCGAGACCGGTGCCGGTGCGGTGATCATCGCCAATGAAGAGCCGCGCCACATCGGCACCTCCTGCTTCGGCAAGGAAGGAGACGATGTGCGGGTGCGCATCGTCACCGACGATGGCCGCGAAGCCGGCACGGAAGAACAGGGCGAACTGCTGGTGCGTCATGCCGGCGACGACCCCCGTTACGGCTTTCTCGCCGGCTATCTGAAGGACGACGCGGCCACTGACGAGGCCTGGGCCGGTGGCTGGTTCCATACCGGCGACGTCGTCCGCCGCGACGCCGACGGCTACCTTCACTTCGTCGACCGCAAGAAGAACGTCATCCGCCGCAGTGGCGAGAACATTGCCGCAGTGGAAGTCGAAGCCGTGCTGCAGCAACACCCGATGATCAAGGCGGTCGCGGTGGCCGCGGTACCGGATGCCGTTCGCGGTGACGAAGTCATGGCCCTCGTGGTGACGCAGGACAAACCCAAGGACCGCCCCGCCATGGAAGCGGCCGCCGCCGACCTCGTCCACTGGACCCTGTCGCAGCTGGCCTACTACAAGGCGCCGGGCTTCGTTGCCTTCGTCGATCACCTGCCGCTCACCACCACCAACAAGATCCAGCGCGGCGAGCTCAAGGCATTGGCACCGACACTGGTCGGCGCGGCAAACTGTGTCGACACCTGTTCGATGAAGAAGCGCCAGGGAGACCACAAATGAGTGGATCTCAAAGGCCGCGCTTGGGCTACGACGGCGTCGCCGTCGTGACGCCGGTCACCATTCCCTATGTGCGCTACTCCACGCACAGCGCGCACTGGTGGCTGGGGCGCGCACTTGGCGCACTGATCCGCGGTGCGGGCATCGCGAAGTCGGACGTCGACGGCGTCTGCGTCTCCAGCTTCACCCTGGGGCCCGACACCGCCGTCGGCCTGATGCAGCACCTCGGCATGAGCCCGCGCTGGCTCGACCATATCCCCATGGGCGGCGCCTCGGGCGTAGTCGCAGTGCGCCGCGCCGCGCGGGCGGTGCAGGCGGGCGATGCCGAGGTCGTTGCCTGCATCGCTGGCGACACCAACCAGGTCGACTCCTTCCGCAACACCGTCAGCCAGTTTTCGCGCTTCGCCCAGGACGCGGTGTACCCCTACGGTGCGGGCGGCCCCAACGCCAGCTTCGCGCTGCTCACCGACTACTACATGAAGCACTATGGCGCCACCCGCGAGGATTTCGGCAAGCTGTGCGTCGCCCAGCGCGACAACGCGCTGAAGAACCCTCATGCATTGATGAAAAAGCCGCTCACCCTGGCCCAGTACATCGACGCCAAGCCGATCACCGATCCGATCCATCTCTTCGACTGCGTCATGCCCTGTGCTGGCGCCGAAGGCTATCTGGTGATGACCGAAGACCGCGCGAGGTCGCTCGAGCTGCCTTTCGTGCGCATCCGCTCCACCATCGAACGCCACAACGCCTTTCCCGAAGACCCGATCCAGTTTCGCGGCGGCTGGGCGATGGACAAGGACGCACTGTACGCCCACGCCGACGCCGCACCCGAGGATATCGACTTTCTCGAAACCTATGACGATTACCCGGTGATCAACATGATGCAGTTCGAGGATCTCGGTTTCTGCGCCAAGGGAGAGGCCGCGGCCTTCGTGCGCAAGCACAGCTTTACCATCGATGGCGACTTCCCCTTCAACACCTCCGGTGGCCAGCTCTCTGTCGGCCAGGCCGGCGCCGCGGGTGGCTATCTCGGCTTTGTCCAGGCCTTGCGTCAACTCACCGACAGCGCGGGCAGGACCCAGGTATCGGGCGCGAAGCTGGGACTGGTGTCCGGATTCGGCATGATCAATTACGACCGCGGCCTGTGCTCCGGCGCAGCGCTGCTCGAACGGGGACATGCCTTATGAGCGCACCTCTCGTCAAACCGAAGAAGAAGAACCCGGTTGAACGCACCCGGCTGCCGACGCGCCCGCCCGCCTCCCGCAGCCGCAGCGCCCAGGGCCTTACCCGCGCGGCGGCCGAAGGCCGGTTCGAGATGCAGGTGTGTTCCGAATGCAATACGCTTCAGTACCCGGCGCGCGAAGTGTGCTGCTCCTGTCTCTCCGAACATCTGCAATGGAAACCGGTGGACAACCGCGGCGAACTGATCGCCACCACCACCCTGCGCCACAGCAACGACCTGTATTTCCGCGAGCGCCTGCCGTGGCGCGTCGGCACCGTGAAGATGGCGGCCGGCCCGGTTGTGGTCGCCCACATTCATGAAGACTGCGTGGCCGACGGCCCGGTCCGGCTTGCGCTCAAGCTCGACCGCAGCGGCCAGGCCGTGCTCCATGCCCTGCCTGAAAAGGACACCCCGAACATGAACGATGCGGCCCAGCTGCGCGAATCCGCCTGCGACCCCAAGTTTCGCCGCGTGCTCGTCACCGACGGCAAATCCGCAATGGGACAAGCGGTCGCAAAGGCGATGCTCGACGCCGGCGCAAGTGCGGTCTTCCTCGGCGACCCGACAAGGTGGAAGACCGTCGCCGCGTTCGACACCCTGGCCGCCGACCCCCGCGTACAGATCGTCGAGCTCGACGTCACCGATACCGATTCGGTCGACCGCGTCGCGGCCTCGATCGGGGGCAAGGTCGAAATCCTGGTCAATACGGCGTCCTACCTGCGCGACGGCGGCATTCTCGGGCGCAAGGACGTCATCCTCGCCCGCGATGCGATGGAGGTGAACGTGCTCGGCCTGATGCGTCTCGCGCAAGCCTTCGGTCCCGGCATGTGCTTCCGCGCAGCCGACGGCACCAACAGCGCAGTGGCCTGGGTCAACATCCTGTCCATCCACGCCTTGGCCGCCCTGCCCGCGCGCGGCGCCTGGTCGGCCTCGATGGCCGCAGCCCTGTCAGCGGCGCAGACCCTGCGCGCAGAACTCGGCGGTGCCGGCGTGCGCGTGCTGAACGTTTTTCCCGGTCCGATCGACGAAGAATGGGAACAGCTTACCCCGCCGCCCAAGCTTGCCCCCTCGGCGGTCGCCAAGGCCATCGTCAAGAGCCTGCAGGACGGCGTCGAGGATGCCTATGTCGGCGACATCGCGGAGGAGATCCGCGAGCGACTGCGCGAGAACCACAAGGCCGTGGAGCGGGAGTTGGGCAACCAGTAGGAAGCGAGTGAACTCCCTCCCCTTCAAGGGGGCGGAGCAGGGAGTTCGACGAGCACCGCTCGTCGCCTGCGTAGCGGCATAGCGCAGCGGAGACTCCCGGGTTGGGGTGGGGATGGGTTCAACAGACGCCGAAGTAACCCATCCCCCTCCTAACCAGTAGTCTCGGCGTAGCCTCGCCGCTACGCCGGCAGCGAGCAGTGCTCGCTGAAACCCCGGCTACACCCCCCTTGAAGGGGGAGGAACAGGACCTTCGAAATCGACGTTCGATAAGGCATCGCCCGAGCACCCGAAATGGAGAACGACACTTGACCACCCCCATCCTCACCCAATTCCTCGCCGAGCTGCTGTCGGGCCGCCTGAAACTGGTCGATCTCACCCAGACCCTGGCACCCGAGTTCCCCACCATCGTGCTGCCGCCCGAGTTCGGCCAGGCCTGGCCTTTCCGCATCGAAGAGATCTCGCGCTACGACGAGCGTGGCCCGGCCTGGTACTGGAACAACTTTTCCATGTCCGAACACACCGGTACCCACTTCGACGCGCCCATCCACTGGATCAGCGGCAAGGACCAGCCCGACAACACGGTGGACTCGATCCCGGTGGAGAACTTCATCGCCAGCGCCTGCGTGATCGACGTATCCGCCGAGAGTGCGGAAAACCCCGACTTCCTGCTCACCGTGGACTATGTGAAGGCCTGGGAAGAGCAGCATGGCCGCATTCCCGAGCGCGCGTGGGTGTTGTTGCGCACCGACTGGTCCAAGCGCACCACACCGAAGGAATACCTCAACATGGCCGAGGACGGCGCCCATTCGCCCGGCCCCGACGCCGAGGTCGTGCCGTGGCTGATCCGGGAACGAAACGTGCATGGTTTCGGGACCGAATCGGTCGGCACAGACGCCGGCCAGGCCCATCATCTGAACCCGCCCTACCCCTGCCACTACTTCATGCACGGCAACAACCGCTACGGCCTCCAGTGCCTGACCAATCTGGATCAGCTGCCGCCCCAGGGGACGGTGATCTTCGCCGCACCGCTCAAGATCCGCAACGGCTCCGGCAGCCCGCTGCGGGTGCTGGCGCTGGCGCCTGCGGCTTGAGGACGACGCCCATGAGCGAACGAATGATTGCAGTCGTGACCGGTGGCTCGGCGGGGATCGGTGCCGACATCTGCAAGCGCATGCTGGAAGACGGCTACGATGTCGTATCAATGGCCCGGCGCGCACCGGATTGGAGCCATCCGCGCCTCACCACCGTGCAGGTGGACCTGCTCGATGCAGTCGCGACCGAACAGGCCGCGCTGGAGATCGCGCGTGATTTTCCGGTCACCCACTTCGTCCACAACGCCGGGGTGATCTGGCCAAAGCTGCTCGGTGAGGTCAAGCTCGACGAGTTGCAGGGTCTCACCCAGATCCACCTCGGCGCTGCCATCAGCCTGATGCAGGCGGTGCTGCCGGGCATGGAGGCACGCGGCTTCGGTCGCGTGGTGCTGATGTCCTCGCGCGGGGCCCTGGGGTTGCCAACGCGCACCGCCTATTCGGCCACCAAGGCCGGCATGATCGGCATGGCCCGCACCTGGGCGCTGGAACTCGCGCCCAAGGGTATCACCGTCAATGTGGTCGCGCCCGGCCCGATCCAGACCGACATGTACTACGCCGTCATCGAGGCCGGCAGCGAGCGCGACAAGGCGCTGGCGGCCAGTATCCCGGTCCGTCGTGTCGGTCGCGCCGACGACGTCACTCGCGCGGTGATGTTCTTCGCCGACCCGCAGAACAGTTTCGTCACCGGCCAGACGCTCTATGTCTGCGGCGGTGCAAGTGTAGGAAGCATCACCATCTGAACCACGCCGCAGTCAAAGAAACCTTCATCCGCAGTACGCCTCAACCACGGAGAACGCCGTCATGATGTTGAAGAAAATCCCCGCTGCCATTGCACTTGCCACCCTTGCCTCCTTTGCCGGCAGCGCGCTGGCACAGGTCAAGGTCGGCGTCATTTCGTCGGCCACCGGTCCCACCGCGCTGGTCGGCATCCCGCAGAAGAACACCGTGCCGCTGCTGCCGACCAAGGTGGGCGACCTGAACGTCGAGTACATTGCGCTCGATGATGCATCGGACTCCACTGCCTCGGTCACCGCCGTCAAGAAGCTGCTGAGCGAAGAGAAGGTCGACGCCATCATCGGGCCCTCGGGTTCGCCTAACGCCATGGGCGCAATCCAGTTCGTCGCCGAAGCCGGGGTGCCGATGCTGGCGCCGGTCGGCACCGCCGCCGTCGTGCTGCCGATGACCGATCAGAAGAAGTGGGTGTTCAAGACCACCCAGAACGACGATATCATCGCCAAGGCGCTCGCCGATCATATGGTCAAGGCTGGGGTGAAGACGCTCGGTCTGATCGGTACCGCCGATCCCTACGGTGAAAACTGGGCCAAGGTGATGGGCGGTCTTGCCGAGGCCAACGGCATCAAGATCGTGGCCAGCGAGAAGTTCCAGCGCTCGGACAGTTCGGTTACCGGCCAGGCGCTGAAGATTCTCGGCGCCAAGCCGGACGCCGTGCTGGTGACAGCGCCGGGTGGCCCGTCGGTGCTGCCGCAGACCACGCTGTTCGACATGGGCTACAAGGGCCAGATGTACCAGACCCACGGCGCCGCCCTGCCCGACTTCCTCAAGCTCGGCGGCAAGAAGGTCGAAGGCACCATTCTCGCCGCCAGCCTGATGCTGGTGCTGCCGGAAATCGCCGACAGCAACCCGTCGAAGAAGGTCGCGGCCGACTATATCGCCGCCTACGAGAAGCTGCATGGCAACAAGCCGGCCACCTTTGGTGCCAATGTCTATGACGCCGGCCTGCTGCTGAAGCAGGCCATCCCGATCGCCGCAAAGGCCGGCAAGCCGGGTACGGCAGAATTCCGCGCCGGTCTGCGCGACGCACTGGAGCAGACCAAGGAGCTGGTCGGCACTCAGGGCGTGTACAACATGACGCCGGCCGACCACAGCGGCTTCGACGAGCGTGGCCGCGTCCTGATCACGGTGAAGGACGGCAACTGGACGCTGCTGAAGTAAGCCGCGCCGGACAGCCACACATCCATCACGCCGCCCGTCTGCCGACGGCGCGGCAATGAGGCAGAGCGACTGCCGGACGCCGGTCCGGTGGTTTCACCTGCCCTGATGTCCCGGAACAGCCGGGCAACGCCAGGACGACCCCTGCGGTGCCCGCTTAGCCGGCGGATTCGCTCACCCGCGAATTTCGCAGCACCGGGATACTTGGCGCCAAACGCGCTGCGCTGCCGAACGCCTTGCCTCGAAGCAGGGTGGCGGCCCCCGACAACAGGACGCACCATGAATCTGCAGATCGCAATGTTTCTCGGGCAGGACGGGATCACCAACGGCGCTGTCTATGCGCTGCTGGCCCTGTCCATCCTGCTCGTATTCACCGTCACCCGGGTACTGTTCATTCCGCAGGGCGAGTTCGTGACCTTTGGCGCGCTTACCATGGCCACGCTGCAGGCAGGCCATGCAACCGGCCTGGTCTGGCTGCTCGCCGGAATGGCCGTAGTCGAAGCGACGATCGACCTTCTTGAACGGTTCCGCCGCCAGGGCAGCATCCGCCCGCCTGCCAGGCTCCTGATCAAGCTGATCTATCCTTTCATACTCGCGCTGGTGCTATACACCTTGCCATTGGCAAGCCTGTCGATGCCGCTCCAGGCTGCGCTCACATTCGCGCTCGTGGTGCCGCTGGGGCCGCTGTTCTACCGCCTTTTCTATCAACCCATCGCAACCGCGCCGGTACTGGTTCTGCTAATCGTCTCGATCGCGGTGCATGTCGCAATGGTCGGCATCGGATTGCTGATCTTCGGTCCGGGCGGCGCCAAGACCCTGCCATTTTCCGACGCCAGCTTCCCGCTCGGTCCGATCACCCTCAACAGTCAGACGCTGTGGGTCATCGCCGCCTCGCTCGGACTGATCGTCGCGCTCTACCAGTTCTTCGAGCGCACGGTGTATGGCAAAGCGCTGCGCGCCACCGCGATCAACCGTGTCGGTGCGCGCCTGATGGGCATCTCGCCGATATTCGCAGGCAAGGCGAGCTTTTTTCTTGCCGCCTTCATCGGCACGCTGTCGGGCATCCTGATTGCACCGATCACCACGATCTATTACGACTCCGGTTTCATCATCAGCCTCAAGGGCTTCATCGGTTCGATCATCGGCGGGCTGGTGAGTTACCCGGTGGCAGCGCTCGGCGCCCTGCTGGTAGGCATGATCGAAGCCTTCTCGGCCTTCTGGGCCAGTACTTACAAGGAAGTCATCGTGTTCACCCTGATCATCCCCTTCCTGTTGTGGCGCTCGCTGACGGTCCGTCACGTGGAGGAAGAAGAATGAGCGCCCGTCTTCCCATCGAGCCTGCCGTACCCGACGCCAGCCGAAGCGCGTCTGCGCAACTGTCACCGCGCCTCGTGCTGGGCGTTTTCCTCGGCGTGCTGTTGATCGCGCCGCTGGTGCTGCCGCCGTTCTACGTCACGCTGCTCAACTACATCGGGCTGTACGCCATGGTGGCGCTGGGGCTGGTGCTGCTCACCGGGGTCGGGGGCTTGACCAGCTTCGGCCAGGCTGCCTTCGTCGGTCTGGGGGCCTACACCACCGGGGTGCTCACCACCGCCACCGATCTGCCGGGCTGGCTGGCCTGGCTGGGCGGCTCGCCGTGGCTGGCGCTGGTGGTCGGGCTGGTGTTTACCGCGGTGGTGGCCATCGTGCTCGGCTCACTCACCTTGAAGCTGTCGGGTCACTTCCTGCCGCTGGGCACGATCGCCTGGGGCATCTCACTGTACTTCCTGTTCGGCACCATGGAGACGCTCGGGGGGCACACCGGCCTGACCGGCATCCCGCCGATCTCGATCTTCGGCTGGACGCTCGACCAGGGCGAGGAGATCTTCTACCTGATCTGGGTCTTCCTGCTGTCCGCGGTGCTGACCACGCAAAACCTGCTCGACTCGCGCGAAGGCCGGGCGATCCGCGCCCTGAAGGGCGGCATGGTGATGGCCGAGGCGATGGGGGTGAACACCTCGCGCTCGCGCATGATCATCTTCGTCATCGCCGCCCTGCACGCCTGCGCCTCGGGCTGGCTGTACGCGCACATGCAGCGCTTCGTGAACCCGACTCCGTTCGGGCTGCACATCGGCATCGAGTACCTGTTCATGGCCGTGGTCGGCGGGGCCGGTCATGTGTGGGGGGCGCTGGTCGGGGCGGCTCTCGGCCATCATGGGGGTGCTCGGCTCCAGGGGCCAGGTGGCTTTCGACGGCAGTATCGAGTCGGTCCCCGAAGTCGAGCGCATGGTCGCGCGCGGCATGAATCTGGTGCCCGAGAAGCGCGAGCTCTTCGGCGAGATGACGGTAGAGGACAACCTCACGCTGGGCGCGTTCCAGCGCTACCGCTCGGGCAAGCGCGATCAGGCGCAGACCATGGAGGAGGTCTACACCCTGTTCCCGCGCCTGAAGGAGCGCCGCGGCCAGCTCGCCGGCACGCTGTCGGGCGGCGAGCGCCAGATGCTGGCGGTGGGGCGCGCGCTGATGGCCAAGCCCAAGCTGCTGATGCTCGACGAACCGAGCCTGGGGCTGGCGCCGCTGATCGTGCGCGAGATCTTCCGCATCATCGCCGAGCTGCGCCGGCGCGGGGTGTCGATCCTGCTGGTGGAGCAGAACGCCCGTGCCGCGCTGCAGGTGGCCGACTACGCCTATGTGCTCGAGACCGGCACGATCGCGATGGAAGGGCCACCTTCACGTTGTAGTCAACCACGCGTTTGACCGGGACCAGAATCTTCATACTCAATCTCCATCGTTCGTGTTGAACAGGCCGGCGGCCACGCTCAGATCACGCCCGCGCCTTTCAGCGCGTCGATCTCTGCCACGCTCAGCCCCAGTGTGCCCTGCAGAATCTGTTCTGTATGTTCGCCCAATGCCGGCGGCGGCGACCGATATTCGACCGGCGTCACGGAAAAGCGCATCGGGTTTGCCACCAGCGAGACCGAACCCGCCAGCGGATGCGGCATGTCGATCTTGAGCCCGCGCGACTGCACCTGAGGGTCAGCGAACACGTCGGCAAGCGTATTGATCGGCCCGCAGGGTACCGCTTTTGCCTCGAGTGCAGCAATCCAGTCGGCCGTGCTGCGTTCGATCGTCAGGTGTTTGAGCGCCGGAATCAGCGTCGAGCGGTTCTCCACCCGCGCTCGATTGGTCGCGTAGCGCGGATCGGTCGCGAGTTCGGGCCGGCCAGCTTCGGCACAGAAGCGGGCGAACTGTGCGTCGTTGCCAATGGCCAGAATCATGTAGCCGTCCGCGGTGGGAAAATCCTGGTAAGGCACGATGTTCGGATGCGCATTGCCAAGCCGCTTCGGATTCTGTCCGGTGGTCAGATAGTTCATCGCCTGGTTGGCGAGGCAGGCGACCTGCACGTCAAGCAGCGCCATGTCGATAAACTGCCCTTCACCACTGCGCTCGCGCCAGGCGAGCGCGGCCTGAATGGCATTGGTCGCATACAGACCGGTCAGGATGTCGGTGAGCGCGACGCCGACCTTCATGGGACCACCGCCCTCCTCTGCGTCAGGTCGCCCTGTCAGGCTCATCAACCCACCCAGCCCCTGGATCAGAAAGTCATATCCGGCACGCGGCGCGTAGGGACCATTCTGACCGAAGCCGGTGATCGAGCAATACACTAGGCGCGGATTGACCGCCTTCAGTGATGCATAGTCCAGCCCGTACTGGGCCAGCCCGCCAAGCTTGAAGTTCTCGATCACCACATCCGACTCGGCAGCCAGCCTCTTCACCAGCGCCTGACCCTCGGCACAGGTGATGTCGATGGTGATCGAGCGCTTGTTGCGATTGGCGCACAGGTAGTAGGCGGCCACCGACGTGTTTTCGCCGGCCGCATCCTTGAGATAGGGCGGCCCCCAGCCGCGGGTGTCGTCGCCCGCTCCGGGGCGTTCGACCTTGATCACGTCTGCTCCGAGGTCTGCCAGCATCTGCCCGGCCCAAGGGCCGGCCAGGATGCGCGACAGATCGAGTACGCGGATGTGCGAAAGTGCGCCCATGTCAGTTGCTGAACGCAGCGATGCCGGTGATGGCGCGGCCGAGAATCAGCGCATGCACGTCGTGCGTGCCCTCGTAGGTGTTCACCACCTCCAGGTTCACCAGGTGACGCGCCACGCAGAACTCGTCCGAGATGCCGTTGCCGCCGAGCATGTCGCGCGCCATGCGGGCGATGTCCAGCGACTTGCCGCAGCTGTTGCGCTTGATGATCGAGGTGATCTCGACCGCCGCATTGCCCTCGTCCTTCAGCCGCCCGACCCGCAGGCAGCTCTGCAGCCCCAGCGTGATCTCGGTGAGCATGTCGGCGAGCTTCTTCTGCACCAGCTGGTTGGCCGCCAGCGGACGGCCGAACTGCTTGCGGTCCATCGTGTATTGACGCGCGGTTTCGTAGCAGGCCTCGGCCGCACCGAGCGCGCCCCACGCAATGCCGTAACGCGCCGAGTTCAGGCAGGTGAAGGGGCCCTTGAGGCCACGCACCGTCGGGAAGGCGTTCTCTTCCGGGCAGAACACTTCGTCCATGACGATCTCGCCGGTGATCGACGCACGCAGGCCGACCTTGCCGTGAATCGCCGGCGCCGACAGCCCCTTCCAGCCCTTCTCCAGCACGAAGCCGCGGATCTGGCCTTCGTCGTCCTTGGCCCACACCACGAACACGTCGGCGATCGGGCTGTTGGTGATCCACATCTTCGAACCCGACAGGCTGTAGCCGCCATCGACCTTGCGCGCACGCGTCACCATGCTGCCCGGGTCGGAGCCGTGGTTGGGCTCGGTCAGGCCGAAGCAGCCCACCCATTCGCCAGTGGCGAGCTTGGGCAGGTACTTCCGCTTGGTGGCTTCGTTGCCGAATTCGTTGATCGGCACCATCACCAGCGAACTCTGCACGCTCATCATCGAGCGGTAGCCGGAATCCACACGCTCCACTTCACGCGCGATCAGGCCGTAGCACACGTAGTTCATGCCGGCGCCGCCGTACTCTTCCGGAATGGTCGGCCCGAGAAGACCGAGTTCGCCCATTTCGTTGAAGATCTCGCGGTCGGTCTTCTCGTGGCGGAAGGCTTCCTGCACGCGCGGCAGCAGCTTCTCCTGGCAGTAGGCGCGCGCCGTGTCGCGTACCATGCGTTCGACGTCGGTCAGCTGGCCGTCCAGAAAGAGGGGGTCTGCCCAGTCGAACGCGGTTTTGCCTGCAGCCATGTGGATCTCCTTGAACGAATCTTGGTGGTTGGTTGGCGGCCGCATCGACTGCTCCGCCCGGTGAATCGATACTAGGCGCACCGGACGCTGTCGGCAAACGAGTATTTCGAAGTAAGCTGTGCGTTTTACTCACTCCGACAATCCGATTCATGCTCAACACGGCATGCCGGAATATGATCATCCATGCGCCGAAAAATACCGAGCACTGCCGCCCTGCTAGCGTTTGACGCCTCTGCACGGCATGAGAGCTTTACCCTCGCAGCCGATGAGCTTGCACTGACACAAAGTGCGGTTTGCCGTCAGATTGCGTCCCTGGAAGACTTCCTTGGCGTCAGCCTGTTCCGTCGTACCCGCCGCGGCGTGCGTCTGACCGAAGCCGGAGAGAGCTACAGTCGGCAGATCGCCGCCCGCCTCGATGCGGTCGAACGCGATACGCTTTCCGTAATGTCGCACCACGGTCGCGGCGCCACCCTCGAGCTCGCGGTCGTGCCCACCTTCGCCACGCGCTGGCTGTTGCCGCGCCTGCCGGACTTTCTCGCCCAGCACCCGGAAAGCACGGTCAACATGAGCACTCGCACCCGTCCCTTCCTGTTCGACGAGACCGAGTTCGACGCCGCGATTTATTTCGGCGACGCCGGCTGGCCCGGTACCGAAGCACACTTCCTGATGCATGAGAACACGGTGCCGGTATGCAGCCCGAAACTGCCCGGTGCCAAGCCGGTCATGACCGCAGCCGAAATCGCCGCGCTGCCGCTACTGCAGCAGACCACCCGGCCCTATGGCTGGCGGCAGTGGTTCGAGTCGCTCGGCATGCGGGCGGAAAACGACATGGGCGGCCCCCGCCTCGAACTGTTCTCCATGCTGGCGCAGGCCGCGATCCACCGCCTCGGCGTGGCGCTGATCCCGCCCTTCCTGATTCGCCAGGAGCTCGATGCCGGTGAGCTGATCATGCCTTGTCCGCACAGCGCGCAGAGCCAGCGCGCCTATTACCTGATCGTGCCCGAGCGCAAGGCCGAGCGTGTTGCACTCGGTGAGTTTCGACAATGGCTGCAGGCGGAGACCGCACGCTATAGCCAGCGCGATCGCGCTCCGGATTGATGCTGCTCACGGGCGCCGGCCCCTCGGCAGGCGACGCCACGCAACAGGATGGTCACGAAATCGGAATATCGTTTTCGTAATTCATTGGTTCGCAACCCGAGGGCACCGGGCTAGATTCTCTCCACACATTCCAATTGGAGAGCATCACCGTGGCATTCCATCTACGCAGATACCTTGTCATGACAGCCGCGCTCGCAGCAACGGGCATCACACCCGCGTGGGCTCAAACGACGCTTCTCAACGTCTCCTACGATCCGACGCGAGAGCTCTATCACGCCTATAACCAGGCATTCGCCAGGCACTGGAAAGAGACGACCGGAGAAGATGTCGTCATCAGGCAATCACACGGCGGCGCGGGCAAGCAGGCACGTGCCGTCATCGACGGTCTCGAAGCCGACATCGTGACGCTGGCACTGGCCTATGACATCGACGCCATCGCCGAAAAGACGGGAAAGATCCCCGCCGACTGGCAGTCGCGACTGCCGCACAACAGCGCGCCCTATACCTCCACCATCGTATTCCTGGTGCGCAAGGGCAATCCGAAGGGCATCAAGGACTGGGACGACCTGATCAAGCCCGGGGTCGAGGTGATCACGCCCAACCCCAAGACATCGGGCGGCGCGCGCTGGAATCACCTCGCGGCATGGGGATACGCGCTGCGGCAGTCCGGTGGCGACGAAGGCAAAGCGCTCGCGTTCCTGACCCAGATCTACAAGCATGTTCCGGTGCTGGACTCAGGGGCTCGCGGATCAACCAATACCTTCGTCCAGCGCGGGATCGGCGACGTATTGCTGGCGTGGGAAAACGAAGCCTTTCTGTCCATCAACGAACTCGGCCCGGACAAGTTCGAGATTGTCGTCCCCTCGGTATCCATCCTCGCCGAACCGCCGGTCACTGTGGTCGACGGCATTACCGACAAGCGCGGCACGACACGGATCGCAAGTGCCTATCTCGAATATCTGTATTCGCCCGCTGGCCAGAAGCTCGCAGCACATCACTATTACCGCCCGGCAAAGCCCGAGTTTGCAGATCCCAAGGATCTGGCACGCTTCCCGAAAGTGAATACATTCACCATCGACCAGGTCTTCGGTGGTTGGCAGAAAGCGCAGAAAACCCACTTCGCCGATGGTGGGATATTCGACCAGATCTATGCCAAGTGATCAATCCGGAGCACGCCCATGAGCATTCAAGCCATCAACGTTCGTAACCAGTTCCGTGGCAAGATCAAGGAGATCATCCGCGGCGATGTCGTCAGCGAAGTAGACGTGCAAACGTCATCCGGCATCGTCACCTCGGTGATCACGACCCGTTCCGTCGATGAACTCGGACTCAAGCCCGGCTCTGAGGTTGTCGCGCTGGTCAAATCCACCGAAGTCTCGATCGCAAGCCTTTGAGCCCTCTCCGATGCGACCCACCACACTCATCGTCCCGGGGTTCCACGGCAGCGGGCCGACACATTGGCAAAGCTGGATGGAGGCGGCGATCCCTGACGCGAGGCGCGTACGCGGCATCGACTGGGAGATGCCTGCCCTTGCGCGTTGGGCCGTAGCAGTGCGACGGGAGATCGACGCAGCACCGGTCGGCGTCTGGATCGTCGCGCACAGTTTCGGCTGCCTGGCTACGATCGCCGCGGCGGCCGACCGCCCTGCGCGGGTCGCCGGAATGTTACTCGTCGCCCCCGCCGAACCGCAGCGCTTCTCGCTGATTGGCCTTGCCGATGCATGCGCTACGATAAAGTCGGCTGACGCGGCACTACCCATGCAGGTCCTGCCGACCTCAAGTGTGCTGGTCGCAAGCCGCAATGATCCCTGGCTCTCATTCGAGCGTGCCTCGGTGCTCGCAGCGCGCTGGGGAGGGAGGCTGATCGACGCCGGCCAGGCAGGACACATCAATGCGGACGCCGGCTTCGGCCCATGGCCTGCAGGACTTGCGCTTCTCCGTGCAATGCAGCGCGCACATCGGCATATACCTCTCGGCAGCGTCGAAGCTGCCTCGCGGGGCCCCGTGCGCGGACGCACAAGCGCCCTCGCCAGACTCCAGCATCAAACGCGGCAAAGCCTGAACCTGGTCACTCGCAATCGTTGAGGACATCCGTCCGCAACGATGCGTCGAGCCGCCCACGGGCGGCTTTTTTCGTTCTCGGCGCCGTTTGCCCCGGTTTCGTCAGGACAGCACGGCCGCTGCACGCCCTGATCTGAAGCCGGATCTGGATGGAAAGCTATCTACTCTCGGAATGCATAGAAATGCTCTTTTTCTTGGTTCGTCCTGCATGGGTTCGTATCTAGACTGCATTTCACCCGGCCTTTACCCCATCCAGGAGAAAACATGAATCGAATCAGTCGGCGCAGCCTCTTGAAAAGACTTGTCGCAGCCACCACGGCCACCCTGAGCGGACCGATCGTCGGCATCGCAAACGCATCAACGACATCGCCCGAAACCGAGTTCCGCATCGGCTGGCAGAAAGGCGGGAGCCTCGCAGTGATCAAGGCCCGCGGCGTGTTCGAGAGCACGCTCGAAGCCGGCGGCGTCAACGTCAAATGGCTTGAGTTCCCCGCCGGCCCGCAGATGCTCGAAGCGCTCAACGTCGGCAGCATCGATCTGGGCCTGGTTGGCGAAACCCCGCCGGTCTTTGCCCAAGCCGCTGGCGCAAACCTGCTCTACGTGGGCAACGAGCCGCCGGCGGTACGCGCCGAGGCCCTGTTGGTGCCGAAAAACTCGCCGATCAAGTCGGTGGCGCAACTCAAGGGCAAGCGCATCGTGCTCAACAAGGGTTCCAACGTGCACTACCTGCTGGTGCGTCTGCTCGAGAAGGCCGGACTCAAGTACGGTGATGTTGAGGTCGCCTTCCTGCCCCCGGCCGACGCCCGTGCCGCCTTCGAACGCGGAGCAGCAGATGCCTGGGTGATCTGGGATCCGTATGCCACGGCCGCCGAAGCACAATCGGGAGCACGCCGCCTGGCCGACGCCACCGGTGTGGCCGACAACCACATTTTCTACGTTGCCGCGCGGCCCTTCGCAGAAAAGCACCCCGAAGTACTCTCACTCGCGCTGCGGGAGATCAACGTCAGCAGCAAGTGGATAGAACAGAACCTCGACGAGGCCGCCAAGGTCATCGCGCCGCAGATCGGTCTGCCTCACGACATCGCCAAACGTGCCTTCGGCAACTACTCGTTCGGGGTCGATCCGCTCACCGACGAGGTCGTCCGCCGCCAGCAGCGTATTGCGGATGTATTCCACGAACTCAAGTTGATTCCGAAGCGGGTAGAGGTGGCCTCCGTCGTCTGGCGCGCACCTGGCTGACGGAAGCCCGTCCGGGCGGGACCGCCTGGTGTCGCCCCCGCCGAGACCGTCTCCTGGCACCGAGACGTCCTCCGTACCACCCTGCCCGGCCCAGCACATCAGAAGATCCGATCGCCAACCGTATCCATCTCAAGACAGCCGAAAGCTGACATCTCCACCTCGAGGAATCCATCATGTCCAAACGTGAAACTGCAGTCCCCGGCTACACCCACCTCGCCATCGAACCCTACACGCCGAACATCGGGGCCGTCGTCCACGATCTGCAACTGGCCAATACCGCCGACGAAGCGCTGCGCGAGGAATTGCGCCGCGCGCTGGCCGAGTTCCAGGTTCTGTTCTTCCGCAAACAGCAACTCACGCCGGAACAGCAGACCGCGGTGGCGCGCATATTCGGCGATCCGGACAAGGCCAAGGCCTTCTTTCCGCGCCACGACCGTGTAGCTTCCATCGAAGTGATCGAATCGAAACCGGGTGGTCACGTCTACGGCACCGACCAATGGCACGCAGACATTACATTCTCACCGAATCCGCCCACCGGCACGGTGCTTTACAGCCAGGTGATACCCGCCTCCGGCGGTGACACGGTATGGACCAGCGCCACCCGCGTCTATGACTCCTTGTCTCCTGGCCTGCGTGCCGAGCTTGAGACGCTCAGCGCGGTGCACAGCTTCGAACACAGCGGCTGGCCACGCTTTTTCCTCTCTCTGCCCAATGGCGAAGCGCTGTACCGCCAGGCGCGGGCAGAGAACCTGCCCGTCGTCCATCCGGTGGTGCAGACCCACCCGCTGACCGGCAAGAAGCTCGTATACGTGAACCCCAACTTCACCGACCGCATCCAGGGCCTTTCAAGGCAGGAGAGCGATGCACTGCTGGCCCTCCTTTTCCAGCGGTTCGAGCGCCCTGAATTCCAGGCTCGACTGCGTTGGGAGCAGCACACGGTTGCGATCTGGGACAACCGCGCCACCCACCATTACGCAGCGAAGGACTATGGCAGCCAGTACCGCCTGCTGCATCGAATCACCTTTGGCGAGGACCGTGCCTTCTGAGGCAGGCGCCAACCACGCCCGGACCGTTCGCGGTCCGGGCAGGAGCATCCACATGACAAAAAAAAACTCGACCCCGTTGCATCGACCGTACGACCAGATCCTGCCCTGGCTCGTGCCGCTCTTGCTGCTCGCCCTATGGCAGACGGGCGCATCATCAGGCTGGATTTCGACACGTATCGCCCCCGCCCCCGCCGCAGTGCTCGAGGCGGGCTGGTCACTGGCAGCAAGCGGTGAGCTCTTTCGCCACTTGTGGGCCAGTACCCAACGTGCAGGCGCTGGCTTTCTCATTGGCGGCGGCATCGGTCTGGCCCTGGGGCTGCTGAACGGCAGCTTTCGCGTCTTCGAACGCCTGCTCGACACCTCGGTGCAGATGATCCGCAACGTGCCCCACCTCGCCCTGATCCCGCTGGTGATCCTGTGGTTCGGCATCGACGAGGAAGGCAAGCTGTTCCTGGTGGCGCTGGGCGTGTTCTTTCCGGTCTACCTCAATAGCTTCCACGGCATACGCTCGGTAGATCCGGCGCTGGTCGAAATGGGGCGTGCCTACGGGCTCGGCAACCGGAGCCTGTTCCGTCACGTGATCCTGCCCGGTGCGCTGCCGTCCATCCTCGTCGGCGTACGCTTTGCGCTGGGCTGGATGTGGCTGACCCTGATTGTCGCCGAAACCATCGCCGCCTCGGACGGCATCGGCTACATGGCGATGAACGCACGCGAATTCCTCCAGACCGATGTCGTCGTGCTCGCCATCGTGCTCTACGCCGTGCTCGGAAAAGTCGCGGACGCTGCCGCACGCTGGCTCGAGCGCCGCCTGCTGCGCTGGAACACCGCCTACGCCTGAACCCCCTCCATCGACAGGATACGACCATGAATACCCATCTCCCCCCAGTACAGGACGCCGTCGCCCGCCGGCCGCACCGCAATGCCAAGGGCGTCGGAATCCGTATCGACAGCGTCGGCAGGACCTACGGAGAACGTACCGTGCTTGCCGGCGTAGACCTCGACGTGGCCGCCGGTGAGTTCGTCGCCGTGGTGGGCCGTAGCGGCTGCGGCAAGAGCACCCTGCTACGCCTGCTTGCCGGCCTGGAGAATCCGGACGCCGGCGACATCCGCCTCGACGGGCGCCCGCATGCCGATGAACGCGAGGCGTTACGCATCATGTTCCAGGATGCGCGCCTGCTGCCCTGGAAGAGCGTCGTCAACAACGTGGCGCTCGGCCTTGCCGCTGGCCACAAGGCAGCCCGCGCAACAGCCCTCGAAGCCCTCGACGAGGTGGGCCTGGCCGACCGCGCCGACGAATGGCCCACCCGACTCTCGGGTGGTCAGCGTCAACGCGTCGCGCTGGCACGCGCCCTGGTCCACAAGCCGCGCCTGCTGCTGCTGGACGAACCCCTGGGTGCGCTCGACGCGCTCACCCGCATCGAGATGCATGCACTCATTGAACGCCTGTGGCGCGAAGAGGGTTTCACCGCCCTGCTCGTCACCCACGACGTGTCGGAGGCCATCGCGCTGGCCGACCGGGTCCTGCTGATCGAAGGTGGTCGCATCGCCCTCGATCAGCGAGTCGAGCTGCCCCATCCTCGCGAACGCGGCGGCGCCCGCTTTGCGGCGCTTGAAGAACAGGTCCTGCGCCGCGTGCTGCAACACCCCCCTGCCATGGGCCGATCAGCCGCGGCGCCGTTCGGCAGGTGGCGCTGGGCGGCGTGACGCACGGTCAAGAATACCCGAACCGCCCGCCTCTTCTCGGCCATCCCGGATGAAGAACCGTGCACGCGCCGCTTATTCCCGATCGTGAATAACACCGCAGTTTTTATTGGTTATTCAAAAGCGGGGGCCTGACTACACTGCATCGCACAATATCCAGGAGGAACAAGATGCTCGATCGACTCAGCCACTGCCCGCTGCTCACAACTCCGGCCTTCGGCACCGATGAAGGCGTCCGTAGCGGGCCCGAGACAAGAAGGACGCGTGTCGTCGCCGGAGCGACCGTCGGGCCGACCCCATTCGCGGCGAGACGCTGATGGCTGCAACGCGTTTCCACGCACTACCCGGCTTTCGCATCACGCTCGGCTATACCCTCGCCTATCTTTCGTTGATCGTGCTGCTGCCGATCACGGCCGTCTTTCTCAAGACGACGAGCCTCAGTCTTGCCGAGTTCGTGGAGGTGGTGTCCGCGCCGCGGGTGGTGGCGTCCTACAAACTGTCCTTCGGCATGTCGCTCGCCGCCGCCGCGATCAATGCGGTGTTCGGCCTGATGCTGGCATGGGTCCTGGTGCGCTACAGCTTCTTCGGCAAACGGCTTGTCGATGCGCTGGTCGATCTGCCATTCGCACTCCCCACCGCCGTCGCCGGCATCGCCCTGACGGCCCTCTATGCGGGAAACGGCTGGCTCGGCCAGTATCTGGCGCCCCTCGGCATCCAGATCGCGTTCAAACCACCGGGGGTGCTGGTGGCACTGGTGTTCATCGGGCTGCCCTTCGTGGTGCGCACCGTTCAGCCGGTGCTCGAAGACCTCGACACCGAGCTCGAGGAGGCCGCGACCAGTCTTGGCGCAGACCGCTGGCAGACTTTTCGCCACGTCATCCTGCCGGTAATGCTGCCCGCGCTACTCACGGGCTTCGCGCTCGCCTTCGCGCGCGCGGTGGGCGAATACGGGTCGGTGATCTTCATTGCCGGCAACATCCCGATGGTGTCGGAAATTACGCCACTGATGATCATCACCAAGCTGGAACAGTACGACTACGCAGGTGCGACCGCGATCGCAACGGTGATGCTCTTCATCTCCTTCGCGCTGCTGCTCGTCATCAACGGGCTGCAAGCATGGACATTCAAATGCACCGGGAGGGACCGCTGATGAGCCACGCAACCACCCTGCGCTGGCGCGCTGACAAGGCGGCCCGCTTCGAATCGCGCGCAGCCACATGCGAGGCCCCCGCAATCAAGTGGGTGCTCGTCACCGCTTCTCTCGCCTTCTTCACCCTCTTCCTGCTGATGCCGCTGGCCGCTGTCTTCGTCGAGGCATTCGCCAAGGGCTGGCGCACCTGCATCGCCGCACTGAGCGATCCCGATGCCCTATCGGCGGTGCGCCTCACGCTGATCGCAGCGGCGATATCGGTACCGCTGAACCTGGTGTTCGGTGTGGCCGCGGCGTGGTCCATTGCCAAATTCGAGTTCCGCGGGAAGCACGTCCTGATCACGCTGATCGACCTGCCGTTCTCGGTTTCGCCGGTCATCGCCGGCCTGATCTACGTGCTGGTGTTCGGCGCCCAGGGCTGGCTGGGATCGTGGCTCTCGGACCACGACATCAAGATCATCTTCGCCGTACCCGGCATCGTGCTCGCCACCGTGTTTGTCACCTTTCCCTTTGTCGCCCGAGAGTTGATTCCGGTGATGCAGGCGCAGGGCCGCGAGGAGGAGGAAGCCGCCGTCGTGCTGGGCGCCAACGGATGGCAGACCTTCCGGCATGTCACGCTACCGAATATCAAGTGGGGCTTGCTCTATGGCGTCATCCTCACCAATGCCCGTGCGATGGGCGAGTTCGGCGCAGTCAGCGTGGTCTCGGGGCACATACGTGGCCTGACCAACACGCTACCGCTGCACGTGGAGATTCTCTACAGCGAGTACCAGTTCTCTGCGGCGTTCGCGGCCGCCTCGCTGCTCGCCGCGCTGGCGCTGGTCACACTCTGCATCAAGACCTGGGTCGAGCACCGCGCTGCCCGGGCATGGGACAACACGGGAACGATCACATCATGAGCATCCAGGTACGCAACATCAACAAGCAGTTCGGCGCCCACACCGCACTCGACGACATCAGACTCGACTTTCACACGGGAGAACTGGTCGCCCTGCTGGGCCCCTCGGGTTGCGGCAAGACCACTCTGCTGCGTGTAATCGCCGGGCTGGAGCAGGCGGACAGCGGCCAGGTGATCCTTGACGGCAAGGACGCGTCGGCCACGCATGTGCGCGAGCGTGAGGTGGGTTTCGTGTTCCAGCACTACGCGCTCTTCCGCCATATGACCGTCTTCGACAACGTCGCCTTCGGACTGCGGATGAAGCCGCGGGGACAGCGCCCGACCGAAAGGCAGATCGATGAGAAGGTTGGCCAGCTGTTGGGCCTCGTTCAGCTCGAATGGCTGGCAAAGCGCTTCCCTTCACAGCTGTCGGGAGGCCAGCGCCAACGCATCGCACTCGCGCGTGCGCTTGCAGTAGAGCCCCGCGTGCTGCTGCTCGACGAACCCTTCGGCGCGCTCGATGCCAAGGTCAGGAAGGAACTGCGCCGCTGGCTCAGAAAGTTGCACGATGAACTGCACATCACGTCGATCTTCGTCACCCACGATCAGGAGGAGGCACTTGAGGTCGCCGACCGAGTCGTGCTGATGGATCATGGTCATGTCGAGCAGATCGGCACGCCGGAAGAAGTCTACCGTCATCCGGCCACACCCTTCGTCTATGGCTTTCTGGGTTCGGTCAATCTGTTTCACGGCAGGATGGATGGCGAGAGCGTGCGCGTTGGCGACAATCTGCTGCCCCACCCACCGGGGGAGTATCCGGACGGCGCACGGGTGATGGCCTTTGCCCGCCCACACGAGCTCGAGATCGTCGTGGATCCGATGGCGACCAGCGGGGTCTCCGCGCGAGTGGGCCGCGTGCTGTCTTTCGGCGGAAGCGCGCGCGTTGAGCTCGACGGCACGCACGATGCTGACGGCCAGCACTTCGAAGTCGAACTCGCCCGCAGCCGGGCGGACGAACTCGCGCTCACCGAAGGCCAGCCGGTGCGGCTCGTGCCATCAAGACTGAAAGTGTTCGAACACAAAGCTGAGGCCTGAAAATGAACTTCCAGCAGTTGCGGATCATTCGTGAAGCCGTGCGGCGCGACTTTAATCTTACCGAAGTCGCCAACGCGCTTTTTACCTCTCAATCCGGCGTTTCAAAGCACATCAAGGACCTCGAGGACGAGCTCGGGCTGGAGCTGTTCTTCCGTAAAGGCAAACGCCTGCTCGGCCTGACCGATCCGGGCAAGGAACTGGTGGTGATGGTCGAGCGCATGCTGCTCGACGCCGCCAACATCAAGCGCCTGGCCGAACAGTACGCAAGCAGGGATGCCGGCCAGCTGACGGTCGTGACCACTCACACCCAGGCACGCTACGCGCTGCCGCGCGTGGTCAGCGCATTCAAGCAGGCCTATCCGAAGGTACATCTCAAACTGCATCAAGGCAGCCCCGACGAGATCGTTCAAATGCTGCTCAGTGGCAACGCCGACATCGGCGTGGCAACTGAAGCGTTGGCGGAGGTTTCGGACCTTGTCTCGTTTCCGTATTACTCCTGGCACCATTCCCTGATCGTCCCGACGGGTCACCCTCTGGAAAGCGCCACACCGCTTACACTGCAGGCGATTTCCGAATGGCCGCTGATCACCTACCACGAGGGTTACACCGGGCGTTCGAACATCGACCGCAGTTTTTCCGCCGCAGGCCTCGCGCCCGATATCGCGATGTCCGCAATGGATGCAGATGTCATCAAGACCTATGTCGAACTGGGATTGGGTGTCGGCATCATCGCTTCGATGGCATTCAAGCCGGAACGCGAGGGCGAACTGCGGCTGCTCGACGGAAGCCACCTCTTCCCGGCCAATACGACACGCATCGCAGTGCGTCGGGGACATTACCTGCGCGGTTTTGCCTACCGCTTCATCGAAATGTGCTCGCCGCGCCTGACCGAATCGCACGTGAGAAGCGATGTCTCACCAGTGGCCGCAGACCAGGTCGACGCGCTATAGTGAGCACACCATTGCCGTGACGAGACCGAGTTCATGCCCGTCCGTGAGATTCTCCGCATGGGGGACCCCCGCCTGCTGCTACCGGCCGAGCCGGTCAACGCCTTTGGCACGCCGGAACTGGACACGCTCATCGCCGACATGTTCGACACCATGGCGGCAGCGGGTGGGGTCGGGCTTGCAGCGCCACAGATCGGGGTTGGCCTGCAGGTGGTGATTTTCGGTTTCGAACGCAGTGCGCGTTACCCTCACGCGCCCGCCGTACCGCCCACCATCCTGATCAACCCGACGCTGACGCCGCTCGGCACGGAAGAGGAGGAAGACTGGGAAGGCTGCCTGTCGGTGCCCGGCCTGCGCGGCAGGGTGCCGCGCTTCAAGCGCTTGCGTTATCGTGGCTTCGAAGCCGACGGCACGCCGATCGACCGCTGCGTGGACGACTTTCACGCTCGCGTCGTGCAACACGAGTGCGATCATCTGATTGGCAAGCTGTATCCCATGCGGGTGCGAAACTTCGGACATTTCGGGTACACGGACGTCCTCTTTCCCGAACTCGGCGAACGCCCGGCGGCGGAGTAAGCGCCCGCGCCGGCTCGCGCCAACTTCCGGCGCTGTACAGATGACTCAGCGCTGGACCGACAACTCGGCGCACAATTCGCCACTTGCGTCCGCCCGACCGACGAACGGAAACGACACGGCAGGCTCTCGCCCGCCGACGAGATCGGCAAGCACCGCGCCAGATCCGCAAGCCATGGTCCAGCCCAGGGTGCCATGGCCGGTATTGAGCCACAGGTTGGGCAGGCCCGTGCGTCCGATCAGCGGCACGCTGGATGGCGTGACCGGTCGCAGCCCGCACCACACTTCGGGTTCGGCCGCCTCGTTCAGGCTCGGAAAAAGGCTGCGGGTACGTTCGAGCAACGCGTCGCTGCGCGCCGGATTGGGCGACAGGTCGTAGCCCGAGAACTCAGCCGTGCCTGCCACCCGCAGACGGTTGCCGAGACGTGAGAACACCAGTTTGTGGCCGTCGTCGGTGAGGCTCACCGTGGGTGCGACCGAGTCCGCCGACAAAGCCAGCGTGGCCGAGTAGCCCTTGGCCGGATAGACCGGTATGTTCAGCCCGAGTGGGCGCAGCAACAGGGGGCTATAACTCCCCAACGCCACCACGTAGGCATCGGCCTCGATACGCTCGCCGGCCGCGGTCAAGACGCCCTTCACCACGCCCTGCGCGGAATCGAGTGCGCGAATGCTCTCCCCCAGCCGGAACTGCACACCGACGCGACGGCAGTGCGCGGCCAGTTGTCGAGTGAATACGTGGGCGTCGCCCGACTCATCCTCGGTGGTGTAGTCCCCACCCACCAGTGACGCCGCACTGGCGGCAAGCGCCGGTTCGAGTGCGACACATTCGTCTACGCCCAGCAGGCGCCGATTGCAGCCGAACTCACGCATGATCCGGGCCGCGTGCATGGCGCGCCGATACTCGTCAGCGTCGGTATAGAAATGCAGGATCCCCTTTTCCAGGTGATCGTATTGCAGGCCGCCCTGTGTGGCCAGCTCGTGCCGCAGCCTGCCGAGACACAGCCGGCTGTAGTTGGCCAGCGCGACGATATGACGAATATTGCGGCGTGCGCGTCCGGGCAGACATTCACGCAGGAAACGCAATGTCCACCCCAACAGCGCGGGGTCCGCGCGCAGGCGGAAGAGCAGTGGCGCATCCTCGCGGCCGAGCCAGGACAAGGCCTTGAGCGGCGTAGACGGATTGGCCCATGGTTCGGCATGCGACACCGCAATCTGGCCGCCATTGGCAAAGCTGGTCTCGAGGCCGACGCCCGGCTGACGATCGATCACGGTGACGTCGAATCCCGCCCGTGCCAGATACCAGGCCGAGGACACGCCAACCACCCCTGCACCCAACACCGCAATTTTCATCATGCCTCTCCGTTACCCGGGGAGCGGGCCGCCCCCGCTCCAGCCACGCCCGCCTCAGGCGCTGGCTTCGTTGCGCGGCACTGCATCGGCCTCGATCTTCGCCATGGCCTGTGCCGCGCGCTGCAGCGCCGGCAACAGCTTGAGCACCTTGTCGTGGCTCAGCCGCATCA
>NZ_JAGRRD010000001.1:1046885-1077582 GCF_018122735.1 Azoarcus sp. L1K30
GCCTTCTGGGCCCACAGCCCGGTGGTGATCGTGACCCCGGAGACCGGCACCATGGGGATCGGCCTGGGCGGGTTCCAGGAGTGCAACCAGTTGCCGATGTTCCAGGAGTTCACCAAGTACCAGGGCCATGTGACCCATCCGGCCCGCATGGCCGAGTACACCGGGCGCTGTTTCGACCGCGCCATGAGCGAGATGGGGCCGACCCAGCTGAACATTCCGCGCGACTATTTCTACGGCGACATTACCTGCGAGATTCCCAAGCCCGCCCGTCTGGACCGCGGCGCCGGTGGCGAGCACTCGCTCGACGAGGCCGCCGCGCTCCTGGCCACGGCGAAGTTCCCGGTGATCATCTCCGGCGGCGGCGTGGTGATGGCCGATGCGGTCGAGGAGTGCAAGGCCCTGGCCGAGCGTCTGGGCGCACCGGTGGTCAATAGCTACCTGCACAACGATTCCTTCCCCGCGAGCCATCCGCTGTGGTGCGGTCCGCTCGGCTACCAGGGCTCCAAGGCGGCGATGAAGCTGATTTCGCAGGCCGACGTGGTGGTGGCGCTGGGTTCGCGCCTGGGCCCCTTCGGCACCCTGCCCCAGCACGGCATGGATTACTGGCCCAAGAATGCGAAGATCATCCAGATCGACGCCGACAACAAGATGCTCGGCCTGGTGAAGAAGATCTCGGTCGGGATCTGCGGTGATGCGAAGGCGGCCGCGGTGGCGCTGACCCGGCGCCTCGAAGGCAGGACCCTGGCGTGCGACGCCGACAAGACCGCCCGCGCGCAAAAAATCGCCGACGAGAAGGCGGCGTGGGAGAAGGAGCTCGACGACTGGACCCACGAGAAGGATGCCTTCAGCCTCGACATGATCGAGGAGAACGCCAAGGAGAAGACCTTCCAGGGCGGCAACTATCTGCATCCGCGCCAGGTGCTGCGCGAGCTCGAGAAGGCGCTCTCAAAACCCGTCAGACACCTCGACAAGTACAAGGACTACGTCTGATCGGGCTCGAGCCGGGGCCTGTCACACCGAGCCGTGGCACGCGCCTGGCGCCTTACCCCTGTCTTCACCCCTCAATCCAGACCCATCCCTCCATGGATTGAGTTCTTGGCCGAGCCCCTGGACCCCCTTCACCAGGGCGCTCGGCCATTTTTTTCCAACAGCCTGATCTCGCGAGGAACAAGACGGATGAAAGCCCTCCACCGAATCATCGAGCAGGCGCAAGCCGCACCTGCCCGCATTGCGCTCTCCGAAGGCGACGACGTCCGCGTGCTCGAGGCCGCGGTGCGCGCCACCCGCGAAGGCATCGCCCGCATCATCCTGGTCGGTGAGCGCAAGCGCAGCACAGCCCTGGCCGCCGAGCTCGGGCTGTCGCTTGATGGCATTGCCTTCCACGACCCCTCCGATGCCCCCGAGCAGGCCGAGCTTGCACACACCCTCTATGCCCTGCGCAGCAAGAAGGGAATGAGCGCCGAGCAGGCAGAGATCGCGGCCCGTGATCCGCTGGTCTGCGCCAACCTCCTGGTACGCAGCGGCCGCGCCGACGGCACCGTCTCGGGTGCGGTGCGTACCACCGCTGACGTCGTGCGCAACGCCATCCAGATCATCGGCGTCGACCCGTCGTTCAAGCTCGTCTCCAGCTTCTTCCTGATGATGCTGTGCGAGCCGTTTCACTCGCTCAAGGGCGGATTGATCTTCTCCGATTGTGGGTTGGTCGTGAACCCGGACGCGACCGAACTGTCCGAGATCGCCATGGCCGCGGCCGACAGCGCACGCAATCTGCTGATGGAAGAACCGCGCGTGGCTATGCTCTCCTTCTCCACCAGCGGCAGCGCCCGCCACGCAGCGGTAGACAAGGTTGTCGAGGCCTCCCGCCTGGTCAAGAAGCAGCGACCGAATCTGGCTATCGACGAGGATGTGCAGCTCGATGCCGCCATCGTCGCCGAAATCGCCAACCGCAAGCTGCCCGAGTCGCAGGTCAAGGGCAAGGCCAATGTCCTGATCTTCCCCAATCTCGAAGCCGGCAACATTGGCTACAAGCTTGCCGAGCGGGTGGGTGGCGCAGTTGCCATCGGCCCCCTGCTTCAAGGTCTGGCCAAGCCTGCAAACGATCTCTCGCGCGGCTGCAGCGCCGAAGATGTGTTCCACGTCATCGCCGTCACCGTGGCCCAGGCAGCCAGCGCGCGGACGAAGGCCTGAGTGCCATCGCCCCCGGGAGCAGCGCTACGGGGCGTCACCGGACACCCCTGATCGATCGAGGAAAACGCCTGATGAGCATGGAACACATGACCGCACTGATGTTCGTGATCGCTGTCGCGAGTTATGTGCAGACCGTGACCGGATTCGGTCTGGGCATGATCGTGATGGGCGCGACCAGCGGCTTCGGGCTCGCACCGCTGCCCCTCGTGGCCGCCGTGGTGAGCCTGCTCACCCTCGTCAACAGTGCAGTCGCCCTGCCTGGGCGCATGCATCTGGTCGACTGGCCGGCTGCAAAGGCCGTCCTGCTCGGTGTCGTGCCCTCCATCGTCGCCGGCGTGGTGCTGCTCGACTACCTGAACAGCACCGCCTCCACCCTGCTGCAGTTTCTCCTGGGTGCCGTCATCACCTATAGCGGCCTGGTGTTCGCACTGCGCCCCACACAACTGCCCCGGCGCTCGCCCGACCGCAGCTTTTTTGTGTGCGGGCTGACTTCGGGCCTGTTCGGTGGTCTCTTCGGCATGGCCGGCCCGCCGGCCATCTTCCATTTCTATCGCCAGCCCATGGAACTGGCCGTGGTGCGTCACATGCTGCTCCTGGTCTTCGCCTTCACCTCCAGCACTCGCACCGTCTATCTCGGCGCCACCGGCGAGCTGACAAAGGAAATCTGGATACTTGCGGCCATGGCGGCCTTGCTGGTTGCGCTCGCCACCGCGGCCGGTCGCCACTATCCACCGCCAGTGTCGCCCCTCACCATGCGCCGGGCCGCTTTCGCCCTCCTCCTGCTGATCGGCCTGAGCCTGATGGGCAGCGCCGCGCTCGGCCTTCGCTGAGGCCGCATTCCGCTCATTCGTGCCGGGACCGGGCTGCAGCCCCGGGATAACAACAACACGATGCCGCCCATAGTGCGGCCATTTGCCCCTGAGAACACGCCATGAAGATTTCCCGCAAGGCCGGTCTCGCCGCCGCAGCTGTCCTGTTCCTGACCGTCGGCGCACTGTCGCTGATTCAGATCAGCCAATTGCGCAGCAGCCTAGAAGCGCAGGCCGAGTCCAGCATCACGCAGTCGGGCAATGCACTTGCTCGCCAGATCGAGAACTGGCTCAACGGCAAGCTGCAGATGATCGACCTGATGGCGCAGAGCATCGACGCAGACTTCAGCGCCGAACAGATTCAGCGTACCTTCGACCAGCCCCTGCTCAAGGAGCACTTCCTGCTCATCTTCGGCGGGCTGCAACGCGACGGCCAACGCATTACCAATACGCCGAGTTGGAATCCGGACGGATGGGACGCCCGTCAGCGCCCCTGGTATCCGGTAGCCCGCGACAACGCACGCGCCACGCTCACCGAACCCTATGCCGACGCGGCCACGGGCGAGATCCTGATTTCAGCTGTGGCCAGGCTCACCGACCGGGGTCGGTTCATGGGGGCCTTCGGTGGCGATCTCAGCCTCAAGACCATCTCCGAGGCGGTCAACGCGCTGGACTTCAACGGCGCAGGTCACGCCTTCCTGCTCGCGGCCAATGGCAAGGTCGTCTCGCATCCGGACGCACGCTTCAACGGCAAGTCCTACGAACAGCTCTTCGACGGACAGCGCCCCGCCCTGGATAACCAGCTCACGACCCTTCGCAGCGGCGGCAGGAAGTTGCTATTGTCCTTCACCCCCCTTAGCAATCTGCAGGGCATGAACTGGTACCTGGGCATCGTGCTCGATGAAGCAGTACTGTTGCGCGAGGCAAGGACCGCTGGCTTGCGCGCCCTGCTGGGCACGGTCATCGGGGTGGCGCTCAGCCTCATCGTGCTGTCCATTCTGATGAGCCGCCTGATGGCGCCGCTGATGCACCTGCACCAGGCTTTGCGTGAAATCAACAGCGGCACCGGTGACCTCACCCGCCGCCTGCCCGGGCGCGGAAAAGACGAGGTTGCCCAGCTGTCGAATGAATTCAATCGCTTCGTCGAATCGCTGCAGTCCTTGATCGGAAACATCATGGGCAAGGCCGAACAGGTTCGCCTCAGCAGCAGCGCGACCTCGATCATGGTCGAATCGGCCGCTGCCGGCCTGCGCCAGCAACTTGACGAACTGGACCGGCTGGCGGGCGAGACGGACGGCATGAACCGCAGCGCGGAGACCGTCGCCGGGCAGGCAGCCGAAGCCGCCGGCGCGGCCCGATACGCAAACGCGCAGACCGAAAAGGGTGTTCAGGTGGTCTCGCAATCCGCCGTGGCGATCCAGCGCCTCGCGACCGATCTCGACGCAACCGGCCAGTCGATCAACAGCTTGGTCAAGCTCAGCACACACATCGAGCACATTCTCGCCAAGATCACCGCCATCGCCGACCAGACCAACCTGCTGGCCCTGAATGCTGCAATCGAGGCAGCCCGCGCCGGCGAATCCGGCCGAGGCTTTGCCGTGGTGGCAGACGAGGTGCGTACCCTCGCCTCGCTCACGCAGGAGTCCACGCGCGAGATCCGCAGCATCATCGAGCAGCTGAGAAGCGGCGTCGGTCTCGCCGAGAACAGCATGCGCCAGTGCAGCACCACTGCGGTACGTACCGTTGAAGACGCGAGCACGGCCAACGCCATTCTCGCCGAAGTTAGGGAAGCCATCGGCAACATCAACGCCATGAGCCTCAGGATCGCGGAACTCGCGCACGAGCAAAGCCGCAGCACTCATGCACTCAATCAGCGCACCGCGACCATCCGCGACATCAGCCAGGCGGTGGCAGGCGGCGCAGATCAGCAGGCCGGTCAATGCCGCGCCATGGTCGATCAGATCGACCAGCAGAACAGCCTGCTGGAGCGATTCAAGGTCTGAGCCCGGATCATCCCCAGCGCGGTATGGAAGGCGGCGGCCCGCCCGTCTCCGCTCAGGCCGCCTTCGGGTAAAGGATGTCCTGGATCAACTCGGCAGCCGTGCGCATCTGCGTCACGTTGTCGAACAGATTGTCGAGTGACATCCGCGCCGTCGGCGCATGGCAGGCAATGGCGGCGACCACCTTGCCGTCCGGACCATTCACCGGCACCGACACCGCGATCATGCCGCGCACGAACTCCTCGTTGTCGATCCCGATGCCACGTTTCATGTTACGTGCCAGTTCGGCCTCGAGTTCCTGACGGTCGGTGATCGTATGCGGCGAATGCCGTGCGAGAACCTGCCGTGACAGGATGCTCTGGCGTTCGAGCAGCGACATCGAAGCCAGGAAGAGCTTGCCGCTGGCCGTGCAGTGCATCGGCACCCAGGTACCAAGTGGCAGATGCATGCGCAACGGTTCGCTCGTCTCGACACGTTCGACATAGAGCACCCGGCCCGCGTCCGGCACGGTCAGGTTGCAGGTTTCGCCAAGCTTGTTCACCAGGTTGCGCAGCACGGCCCGGCACGCCCTGCGCATATTGGTTCCGCGTAGCGTCTTGAGCGCCAGCGTGTTCGAGCGCGGCCCGGCGACAAAGCCGCGTTCGGCCGGCATGTGCAGCACGTAGCCGTGTTTTTCCATCGACTGCAGCAGTCGCATCAGGGTGCTCTTGGGCACTCTCATCAACCCCGCCAATTGCGCCAGCGTGAGCGGTTGCGCGGATTCGGTCAGAAGTTCGAGCACGGTCAGCGGACGCAGCCGGCGCACATCCTCATTTGCACCGTCGAGTTCCGCCAGTGATTCGTCGAAATCGTCGGGATCAGGCAATGCTGCACTGCGATTCTGGTCCGCCTGAGTCCGATTCTGTTTCATTTTCTGTCTCCTTTACAGATAACGCTTGGTTTTTGTTATGTGCCAATCAATAGTCACTATACAACTTTCTGAAACGCAGCGTTTCATTTTCAAAACTTGCTCTACCAAGGAGGGGCTGTAGGCCTCTACCTCGAATGGCGTAATCTGGAGACACGGTTCATGGCCCACGAAGTGGATTACATCGTTGTTGGTGCAGGCTCCGCCGGGTGTGTGCTCGCTAACCGCCTGAGCGAGGACGACGGCAGCAAGGTGCTGCTGCTCGAAGCCGGCGGCCCCGACAACAACCCCTGGATTCACATTCCGGTCGGCTACTTCAAGACCATGCATGACCCCCGCTACGACTGGTGCTACCGCACCGAGTCCGATGACGGCATTGCCGGACGGCAACTGCAGTGGCCGCGTGGCAAGGTACTGGGCGGGTCGAGTTCGCTCAACGGTCTGCTCTATGTGCGAGGCCAGCACGAGGACTACGACCGCTGGGCTGAACTGGGCAATGAGGGCTGGAGCTTCCGCGAGGTGCTGCCCTACTTCAAAAAATCAGAGGATCAGGAGCGTGGGGCCAGCGAATATCACGGAACCGGCGGCCCGCTCAAGGTATCCGACCTGCGTTTGCGCCGGCCGATCGCGGACTATTTCATCGCCGCCGCGCAGGAAATCGGGATTCCGCTCAATAACGATTACAACGGCGCCAGCCAGGAAGGCGTGGGCTACTTCCAGCAAACCGCCCACAAGGGTTTCCGCTGGAGCACCGCCAAAGGTTTTCTGCGTCCGGCGCGCAAGCGTTTGAACCTGATCGTGGAAACGCGGGCCCAGACCACGCGCATCCTGTTCGAGGGCAAGCGCGCCGTCGGCGTGGAGTTCCTGCAGGACGGGAAACTGTGTCAGGCCCGCGCACGCGCCGAGGTCATCCTCGCCGCCGGCGCCATCGGATCACCCCAGATCCTGCAGAACTCGGGGGTCGGCCCCGCTGAAGTACTGCGCAAGGCCGGCGTTCCCGTGCTGCATGAGCTCTCCGGCGTGGGACGCAACCTGCAGGATCACCTTCAGGTACGGCTGGTCTTGAAAACCCGCCAGCGCACCTTGAACGACGAGGTCAACAGCCCCATTCACAAGCTCTGGATCGGCATGCAATACATGATGTCGCGCACTGGCCCGCTGACCCTCGCCGCCAGCCAGGTGACCATTTTCACCCGCTCCAGCCCGGAGGTGGATCGCCCCGACATCCAGTTTCACATGCAGCCGCTCAGTGCCGACAAGCCGGGGGAAGGTGCCCACCCCTTCTCCGCCTTTACCTCTTCGGTGTGCCAGTTGCGCCCCTACAGCCGTGGTCATCTCGAGATCAGGTCGAACGATCCGCTGCAATACCCCGCCATCCACCCGAATTATCTATCCGACGAGCGCGACCATCCCGTCGTGATCGGGGGTATCAAGGTGGCGCGGCGCATTGCCCAGGCCCCCTCGCTCAAGTCACAGATCGTCTCGGAGTTCGTGCCCGGCGAGCAGTTCCAGACCGACGATGAATTGCTCGATGCGGCACGCCGCTACAGCCAGTCGATCTATCACCCGGCAGGCACCTGCAAGATGGGCCGCGACCGCGAAGCGGTGGTGGATGCACGCTTGAGGGTGCACGGCATCGCCGGACTGCGCGTCGTCGATGCTTCGATCATGCCGGAACTTGTCTCCGGCAACACCAATGCGCCAACGATCATGATCGCGGAAAAAGCCGCGGACATGATCAAGGCCGACAAACGCTGATCCAGCGTAGCAGCACCATTTCTACAAGGGCAATCACGCCCGCCACACCACCCGTAGGAGACACCCAAATGGCCAATCAGACTCCCCTTGATCGTCGCGGCTTCCTGCGCATTGCAGGTCGCTATGGTTTGACGTCAACCGCACTTGCCGTTACCGGCATGGTTGGCCCACTCACCCTCGAAGGCGTGGCACGTGCGGCATCTGCGACTGCAGACGCGCGCAACGCGGCCACCCCGTTGATGACGCTGAAGTTCGGCGCGTCGGGCTTCAACGAAGAGAACCTGAAGATTCAGCAATCGGGCCAGCTCTGGTTTGCGCAGGAACTGGAAACGCGCAGCAACGGCGCGCTGAAAATCGACTTCATCGGCAGCAATGCCATCTGCAACCAACTCGACTGCGTCAAGAAGGCTCAGCAAGGCATCATCGACCTGTTCTCAGCCAGCACACAGAACTCGGCCGGTGCGGCGCCGTATTACAACGTGCTCGACTTTGCCTACATGTTCCCGTCACGCGCCGCACAGCACCACTTCTTCTACCACCCGAAAAGCGAGACCTTGTTCCGCGAACCAATGCGCAAGCGTCACAACATCCAGTTTCTTTACACCCACTGCGAACTGCGCGGCCTTATGCTCGGCAAGAAATTCGCCGACGCACCGCTGATCACCAGCGTCGACCAGCTCGCCGGGACCAAGAACCGCGTCACCGGCACCCAGCTCGGCCGTATCGCGATGCAGCTGATGAACCTCAATCCGGTGCCGATCTCCTGGGAAGAGACGCTCGATGGGCTCAAGCAGGGCCTGATCGACGGCGCCGAGACCTGGATGGGCGCGGCCGCCTACGCCAACATGGCGCCTGTCCTGTCGCAGGCGGTCGATCTGAAGTTCTTCTGCGGTACCGAGCACACCGCCATGAATAACAAGACCTTCGAGAAGCTGCCGTCAAACCTGCAGGACATCGTGATGGAAACCGCGTTCGCTGCCCAGCAATACACCCAGCGCGAGCAGGAAAAGGCCCTGATCGACGTCGTGGGTGCAGTGCCCAATCCGGGCCCGGACACCGTATTCGGCAAGAACAAGGTTCGCGTGGCCACCCTCTCCGATGCCGAGATCCTCAAGGCCGAGAAGATGTGCTCACCCGAGTACAACCCCAAGCCCTGGGAAGAGTGGCGCGAGCGTCTGTCCAAGATGGCGGGCGGTCAGGATGTCTACAAGGAAATCTACGATATCGCGCGCGAAATTCCGAAAAACACCCCGGTGGCGGATGTGAAGGCACGACGCTGGTGGCAGAACGCCTGATCGCCGCACAGCTTCAGCCAGCTCGGAGCCGATCCCGCCCGGTGCGGGGTCGGCGCTCACCGTCATGTTCATGGAGACATCCGCATGTCCTACCTGATGGCGCTCATTCGGTGGCTTGACCGCAACGCCGAACGCACACTCATTCTCATTGCATACGCCAGCATGGCCTTGATCATCGTGTATGCGGTCTTCGAACGTTATGTCTTCAGCACCCAGATTCCCTGGAGCACGTCGATCCCCATCTACCTCTTCCTGTGGGTGGCCTGGGTCGGTTGCGCCTACAACGTCAAGAAGCGCACCCATCTGGTCTTCAACGACTTCCGTCTGCGCATGCCCTATGCAATGCAGTTTGCAATGATGTGGTTGGACACCCTCCTGTGGATCGGCTTCGGCTCCGTGGTTGCCTGGTTCACGATTGAACAAACACAGCTGGCCTATGACAATTTTTCCATCGTCCAGGGCACCGACAACGTCATGCAATGGTGGTTCTACCTCGCCACGCCGGTAGGCTGGGGAATCCTGATGATTCGTGCGCTACAGAATCTCATACAGGACATCGGCCGCTTTCGCCGCCACGAACCTTTCCTCGTCGACATCCAGACCGTCGGCGCAGACTGAGAAACCATCATGGATAACTCAATCCTCATCACGCTCGTATCTCTCGGCGTCGTTGGCCTGTTTCTGGTCGGCGTACCGATCTTTCTCGTCATCGCGCTTTGGGTGACGGGCGTCTCGATGGTCATCGATTTCACGCTGGCAAACATCGGCGTCACGCTGTTCGAGGGGCTCAACTTCTTCGGCCTGCTGTCGCTGCCACTGTTCATCCTCACCGGAGACCTGATTGCCGCCGCCGGCATCGCCACCCGCCTGGCCAATTTTGCCCACGCCTGCCTGAGCTGGATGCGCGGCGGCCTCGGGCTGGCGACCATCGGCTCCTGCGGTCTGTTCGCGGCAATCTCGGGCTCGAACTCGGCCACCACGGCGACCATCGGCGGCATCATGCACCCGCTGCTCAAGGCAGACGGGTACGACAGCCGCTTCGCTGCCGCCACCGCGGCAGCAGGCGGCACGGTGGGCATCATCATTCCACCGTCCATCATCTTTATCGTCTACGGCTTCCTGATGAACCTGTCGATCTCCGACCTGTTCGTCGCCGGCATTCTGCCGGGCATGCTGATGGTGGTCGCGATGCAGGCGGTGTGCTGGTGGATGTGTCGCAAGCATGGCTGGGGCTCGGTTACGCCGCTCGACATGAAGCGCGTCTTCCGCACCGCCCGTCAAGCCTATCTCGGCTTTTTCGCCATCTTCATTGTCATCTTCGGCATCTACTCGGGCATCTTCTCGCCCACTGAAGCGGCAGCGATCACGGTGGGATTCTGTCTGGTTGCCGGCCTGCTGGTCACTCGCGAGATCAAGTGGAAGGCATTGCCCGACATCCTGCTGCGCTCGGGCCAGCTGACCGGGATGCTGGCACCGATGATTGCCATATCCATTGTCATGCAGCAGGTGTTCGCACTGCTCGGTGCCGCCGATACCGTCGCAGCCTTCGTAGCCTGGTTCGGTAACGGTGAAACGGTCGTGCTGCTGGTCTGCATGGGCATTGTGCTGGCCGCGGGCTGCATTCTCGAAAGTCTGCCGGTTACCGTGATCTTTGCCCCCATCCTGGCGCCGATCGCGGTCGCAACCGGTGTCGATCCGGTGCATTTCTCGGTAATCTTCCTGGTGGGTGCAGCAATTGGCTTCATCACCCCCCCTTTCGGCCTGAACCTGTTCGTGGCCAGCGGCGTCACAGGCATTCCCTACTCCCAGCTCGTCCGTTTCGCGCTGATGTACATGAGCGGGCTCATCATCTCGTGGCTTCTGATCGCATTCGTGCCATGGTTTTCGCTGGGCTTGATTCCCAGCCCGGGCTGAATCCGTGACACTGCGGACAGAGAGACCCCTGCGCTGCCGGCCCGGCGCAGGGGCCTTCAGCCCTCGCTGTATCTCGATTCACATAGACAATAGAAGACCAAGCGGATCCACCCGCGAAAACGACAAGAATCTCCGGAGACAACAATGAACCAGGCGGTAAAGAAGGATTCAAGTGACGTCAGGCGCGTCGTCAGCGCCAGTCTCATCGGCGCCACCATCGAATGGTATGACTTCTTCCTCTACGGTGTCGTCGCAGGCATCGTCTTCAACAAGCTCTACTTCCCGTCCAGCGATCCGCTGGTGTCCACCATGCTCGCCTACGGCACCTTTGCGGTGGGCTTCCTGAGTCGTCCGCTGGGTGGCGTGATCTTCGGCCATTTCGGAGACAAGCTCGGGCGCAAGAGCATGCTGGTGATGACCCTGATGATCATGGGCGTCGCCACCGTACTGATCGGCCTGGTACCCACCTACGAGCAGATCGGCATCTGGGCCCCGGTGCTGTTGCTGATCCTGCGCATCGCGCAAGGCATCGGTCTAGGCGGCGAGTGGGGCGGCGCAGTGCTGATGGCCTTCGAATATGCGCCCAGGGAAAAGCGCGGTTTTTACGCCAGCATTCCGCAGATCGGGCTGGCGCTGGGCCTGTGCCTGGCCTCCGGCGTCGTCGCCGGGCTGTCCTCGCTGCTCAGCGACGAGCAGTTCCTGTCGTGGGGCTGGCGAATTGCATTCATCCTCTCCTTCCTGCTCGTCGCGGTGGGCATGTACATCCGCCTGAATGTGATGGAGACGCCGGAATTCGCCAAAGCCAAGGCCTCCGGCGAGGAAATCAAGCTTCCGATCAAGGAAGTCATCACCAAGTACCCTGGCAACGTACTCGCCGGCATGGGCGCGCGATACATCGACGGCGTGTTCTTCAACATTTTTGGCGTGTTCTCCATCGCCTACCTTACGCAGACCCTGCACCTGAGCCGCACCGATGCATTGCTGGGCGTGATGGCGGCCGCACTGGTGATGATCTTCACCATTCCCTTTTTCGGCGGACTGTCCGACCGCATCGGCAGAACGCGGATCTATTTCTGGGGTTCGCTGCTGACCGGGCTGTCCGCGTTTGCCGGCTTCTGGTTCATGCAGCACAGCAACGGCAACATGCTGGTGGTGTGGCTGGCCATCATCATCCCGTTCGGGGTGTTCTACGCTGCGATCTATGGCCCGGAAGCTGCACTGTTTGCCGAACTGTTCAAACCCGGCATCCGCTATTCCGGCATCTCCTTCGTCTATCAATTCTCGGGGATATTCGCCAGCGGCATTACACCCATCATCGCCACCTACCTGCTGCAAAAAGGCAATGGCGATCCATGGCTGATTTGCGCCTATGTTGCGTTTGCCGGCCTCGTCAGTGCCATGTCCGCAGCCTGGATCGGACGCCGGAAACGCTATGAGCATGTGCTTGCGACAAGTCCGGCCGGCGCCTGAAAGCAGCACGAGGGGCGCAGCTTGAGTCCCGGGGCGCACCAGGCCGGGACAGGACACACGGAATCGTGCCCGAGCACCGGGCGCACGCCTTTCGGCGAGCATGGATTATCCTGTCTGGCTTGGTCCTGAACGGAAACACGCCATGCCACCAATCACGCCCTACGAAGCATCCCCGATCACCCGCGGCGAAGTCGACGCGATAGATGGACCCGTCGTGCTGGATTTCGGTACCGACTGGTGTGGCCATTGCAAGGCCGCGGCTCCACTGGTTGCGGCCGCGGCCGCGCGCCATCCGGGGATACGGCACCTTCGCATCGAGGACGGACCCGGCCGGCGCCTGGGGCGCAGCTTTGCGGTAAAGCTGTGGCCGACCCTCATCTTCCTGCACAAGGGCACCGAAGTGGCGCGCCTGGTGCGGCCCGGCGGCCCGGACGCAATCGACCGGGCTTTCGACGCGCTGGAAGGCGCCCGATGAGTGAAAAATCCTTCGGTGAGCTCGATGTCGTCGGTCTCAACCTTCAGGCCGTATTTGATCTTGCGCAGCTTGCGGACGACATCGTCGCGCGCCTGCGCCGGATCGCGGGCGATCTGGCGCCTTACCGGCAACTCATCCTGATTGGCAACGCCGGACCCGCACTCTGGCGCGCGGTCGACATAGCCCGGCTGAAAACCGATGATCCGATCGACGAATTCAGTGCGCGCGCGGTCGCCGGCTGGTTCTCCCGCCACCACGGCGACGCAGCCCGCATGCAACTCTACCCGGGTGCGGCGGCAGTCGACCTGCAGGCCCTTGGCGCACTGGCCGGCTGGCACCATCCGTCACCGTTCAAGGTTGGCATCAACGACCGTTTCGGCACCTGGTTCGCCTATCGCGTAGCGATGCTCGCGGACAGCCGGATTCCCCCAACCCGCCCATGGGCGTCCGCATCGCCCTGCACTGCCTGCACGACCCTGCCCTGCATCGAGGCTTGCCCGGCCAAGGCCTTGAGCTCCGAGACCTTCTCGCTCGACGCCTGCATCGAGTACCGCCGCTCGGACGGATCCAGGTGTTCCGCAACGTGCATTTCTCGACTGCAATGTCCGGTCGGGCAGACGCATCGCTACGATGAAGCCCAGATTCGGCACGGATACGCGAACTCGCTGCGAATGATCGAAAAATACGCTGCCGGCCGGGGCAATCGGTAACCGCGCTCGCCGCAGCACTGTGATGCGGCGTACCGTCGCTGAACATTCACTTTGTTGCGCCGCATCAACCCTGTTAGGCTTGCGGTTGATTGTGTGTTGCCGACGGCGAGTGAAAGCATGAGCGAAATCGATCTGAAACAGTTTTTCCTTGAGCAGGTTCGCCTGTTCGAAAGCCTTCCGGCAGACAAGGTCGAGGAGATCGTCGGCAAGTCGCATCTTGGCACCTTCGAAGGTAACGAGGCGATGCTCGAAACCGGCGACGAAGGCAAATTCATCGGTGTCGTCATCAGCGGCATGGCCGAGATTTCGGTCACCGACAATACCGGCTCACGCGCGGTGATCAGCCAGCTCGGCGCCGGCGACGTATTCGGCGTGGTGTCGCTACTGACGGGCGAGCCGGTCGGAGCCGACGTGATTGCCGGCAATCGCTGCTTCGTGCTGATGATCCCGCGCGAGGTCGTGCATGCGGACATTCTGTGCAATCCGCGCGCGGTGGCCTATCTTTCACGCCTGCTCGCCGACCATACCCGCGCCATGTCGGTTGAAATCGCCAGCGGACGGGTGCGCGTACCTGCCCGTTCCGACGATGCCCACGCCCTGTCACTCGGTAGCAGCACGCCGGGCAAGCTCATCGTACTCAACGTCGGCCTCACCCAGATCCATTTTGGCATCTACGATACGCTCGACCTCGGCTCCGACGTACACGGGATCATCGACAATGCCGATCCGCAACTGAGCCGCATCAGTGTCAAGGTCGGCCCGCAGACGCGCCAGATGACACTACCTCCCTTTCCGCTGTCGGCCCTGTTCGACGTGATGCGGGATGCGACCGCGCTGCTCGGCGAAGCTTTCACCCTGCACCTGCCCGACGTCACCGCCG
Source organism: Azoarcus sp. L1K30 (assembly GCF_018122735.1). Classification (GTDB taxonomy): domain Bacteria; phylum Pseudomonadota; class Gammaproteobacteria; order Burkholderiales; family Rhodocyclaceae; genus Parazoarcus. The sequence continues at coordinate 1,061,291 of NZ_JAGRRD010000001.1, forward strand.
TCGGTCATCGGGTGGTCCACGGCGGCAGCAAGTTTGCCAGCTCGGTCGTGATCACCCCCACCGTCATCGACGATATCGAGGCACTTTCGGTGTTCGCGCCGCTGCACAATCCGGTCAACGTCCAGGGTATCCGCGCGGCGATGAAGCAGCTGCCGGGCGTGCCGCATGTCGCGGTGTTCGACACCGCCTTCCATCAGACCCTGCCGCCCTACGCCTACCTGTACGGACTGCCCTACGACCTGTACAAGCAGGGCGGCATTCGCCGCTACGGCTTTCACGGCACTTCACACCGATACGTGTCGCTGAAAGCGGCGGAAGTGCTCAGACGCCCGCTCGGCGAACTGGAGATCATCTCCTGCCATCTGGGCGTCGGCGCATCACTGTGCGCCATCGATCATGGGCGCTCGGTCGATACCACGATGGGCATGACGCCCACCGACGGCCTCATCATGCCCAGTCGTTCCGGCAGCATCGACCCCGCAGTGATCATTCACCTGCTGCAAGACCACGGTATGCGACCGGAACAGCTGTCCGATCTGATCAATACCGAAAGCGGCCTGAAGGGCATCTCGGGGATCTCGAGCAATATCCATGACATCGAGGCCGCTGCCAGCGAAGGCCACCACCGTGCGCTGCTTGCACACAAGGCCTTCTGCTATCAGGTGCGCAAGAATATCGGCGCCTATGTCGCAGCAATGGGGGGTATCGACGTCCTGGCCTTCACCGGCGACATCGGCGAGTCCAGCGCGGCGGTGCGCAGTCTGGCCTGCCAGGGCCTGGGCTACATGGGCATCCGGCTAGACGAAGAGAAGAACCGCAGTCTCGACACCGTCGGCAACTGCCATGTGATCTCCGCGGACGACTCGCCGGTGACGATTCTCGTCATTGCCAATGACGACGAGCGTCTGGTGGCGTGGGAAACCCTGCGCGCCATCGAGCGCAATGAACTGATTCTGGCGATGAAGCAGGACCAGGCAGAGGCGCCGATCCCGATCGAAATCTCCGCACATCATGTCCACCTGTCGCAGTCCGACGTGGACAAGCTCTTCGGCCCCGGCCATCAGCTGACACCCGAGCACGAACTGTCGCAACCCGGGCAGTTTGCGTGTGCGGAGAAAGTACACCTGGTCGGCCCCAAGGGTCGTATCGCCAATGTGCGGGTTCTCGGTCCCACGCGCAAGGAGACCCAGGTCGAGATCGCCATGACCGAACAGTTCAAGGTCGGCATCCAGCCGCCGATCCGACAGTCCGGCGATCTCATCAACACCCCGGGCATCACCCTCGAAGGTCCGTACGGCAGCACCACGATCGAACGCGGCGTCATCTGCGCGCAACGCCACATCCACATGGCCCCCGAGGACGCGCTACGCTTCCGAGTGCGCGACAACTACGTGGTACGGGTGCGGATCAAGGGCGACCGCGAACTGATTTTCGGCGATGTGGTGGTCAGGGTGAATCCGGCCTTCCGCCTGGCGATGCACATTGATACCGATGAGGGCAATGCGGCCAACATCCGTACCGGCATGATCGGCTATATCGAGGAAATTCAGAGCCGCAACTGATGTCGGCAAGCGGCTACCAGCTTGTCACACCCTACTTCTCGTGCCCGATGATCCCGCCGATTGCGGCGCCACCGACGGTGCCTGCCGCACTGCCGCCGGTCAGGATCGCACCGCCAACGGCGCCGACACCAGCGCCGATCGCCGTGCTTTTCTGCCGCTCCGACATGTTGGCACACCCGGAAAGACCGAGCACCACACAAGCCGCAAGGCTCGCTGCAATTGTCCGTGTATTGGTCATCATCACAATGCTCCAGAAACAGGTCCGTCACACAAGGAGAGAACGCCTGACAGGATTCAACCGGCAGTTTCAGTCCCCTTGAATCAACCATATCAGGCGCGCCCGCGAAAAATGCGCAATTGAACACACTGTTACCCACCGAAACACGCCGGTAACGTCTTTCCGCCCCAGCGCGCTCATGGCGTGCGCGAGGCGCACCGGAGCTCGGTTCACGCTGACGGCCCCTCGCTTACCGCACTGCCTGCTCGCGTTCCAAGCGGGAAGTCTGCACAATCGCTCCAAGCGCGCACGTGCGCCCTGCCAGATGAGGATCCGAATTGCCCCCGACTGTCCGCGCCCCCAGACAATGCCCTTCGCCTCCGAGGCACGCGCTCGCCCGAAGATGAAGCGCAACCTTGTCGGCGATCGGAACGCCCAGTTGTTCGTGCGCTTTCGCGTGCTGTTCAATTCGCGCTTCTATTACCCGGTCCTCGCCATCCTCTTTCTCGATCTTGGCCTGAGCGCCGAGCAGTACACCCTCCTCAACTTCGTCTGGGCCATCACCATCGTCGTCGCAGAAGTGCCGTCTGGCGTCCTTGCCGACCGCATCGGCAGACGCCCCCTGGTCATTGCCGCCAGCGCGTTCATGGTCGCGGAAATGCTCGTGCTTGCAGCGGCACCGCAGAATGGCGGGCTGCTTCTGTTCTTGTTCTGCCTGCTGAATCGCATGCTGAGCGGTCTTGCCGAAGCGCTGGCCAGCGGCGCGGACGAGTCACTCGCATTCGACGCCCTCGCGGCCGAAGGGCGCCAGGGCGAATGGCCAAACGTGCTTGCGCGCCTGATGCGCTGGCAAGCGACAGGGATGGTCGTCGCCATGCTGGTCGGCAGCGCGGTGTACGACCCCGCGCTCATGTCGCGGGCCGCCATGCTGATTGGCCTCCCGCTGCAGTTCGATCTGAGCACCACATTGCGCTTCCCGATCTACATCAACCTGTTGACTGCCGCCTGCGTACTACTGATCAGCCTCAGGATGGTCGAACCCGCCCGCCCCGACCCCCATTCGATGCCGTCCACCCGGGACGCCATCCGGTCCGTCGCCGACACCGCGCGCTGGATCGCGGGCAACCCCCTGGTGCTCTTCGTCATCATCGGCGGCCTGCTCATCGACAGCGTGATCCGCGTGTTCCTGACCTTTGCCAGTGCCTACTATCGGATGATCGACTTGCCCGAGGCCAGTTTCGGTCTGATCGGCGCCTCACTGGCCGGCATTGGCATTCTGGTGTCACCGCTGGCAAGGCAGCTGGTGCTGACTGGCTCCCTGCTTCGCACCTACGCCCTGCTGGCATTGGTCGCCTTGTTCGGGCTGGGCGGCGTCGCACTCGATGTCGTCCATTGGGGGGTCGTGTTTACACTGCCACTGGCAGCAGCCATCGCCGCCGTCGGTTTCGCGGTATCGCACTATCTCAACCTCGCTGTCGAATCGCGCCACCGCGCCACCGTGCTGTCCTTCAAGGGCCTCGCATTCAATCTCGGCTATGGGTTCGCCAGCCTGCTCTTTGCCATGGCTCTGCGCGCATATCGCGATACTGGCTCCGCGCATGAAGGCCTGGCCGGCGCCCTCGGTCTGCTGCCCGTCTGGCTGGGATTCACCGCTGCGGTGCTGATGTGGGTCTTCAGGCGCCACCGCAAGACCCTGCTGATACAAGCGTAGAAGTTGCCCCCCAGCGCCGTCGCATTCTCGCGGCATGGATGGCGCCCTCGACCGCGCTCACCCACGCACCCGGATCACCTATGCAGAACAATTGGAGCGTCCTGTTCGATTCGTGCGGACAGGCGCTCAAAGCACACGTAGAATGAAATCCTCAATCCGCTGAGCGTAATCGCCTCAAAGCTATCGCCCATGCGCAAGACATTTCTCTCATACGTGGTCAGGCTGCTCTTGCTGACCGTCCTGCTGAGTGCCGGGCCAGTCGTAGCGGACGACATTGATTTTCAAACGGCATTCGCACCCTCTCCCGAGGAGGCGGCCTGGCTGGCAGCGCACCCCGTCGTTCGGCTCGGTATCGATCCCAATTACGGTCCCTACTCCTTTCTGGACGAGAAGGGGCGGGTACGGGGCGTGGTGCCCGACTTCCTCGAGCATATCGAAAAGACACTGGGCATCCGCTTCTCGCTGACGACCGAACTCGATTGGCCGGCCTTGATGAGTGCCTTGAAACAGGGGCGAATCGATGCCATCGCCACGATGGTGAAACTCCCAGAACGCGAAGCCGACTTCGCTTTCAGCCGCATCTATCTGCCGACCCCGCTGGTCATCATGACCCGCAATGACGTCCCGCAACTGAAGTCGGTCAAGGCACTCGAAGACCTGCGCGTCGCTCTCGTCCGTGAATACTCGTCGGCCAAGCAGACGCTCAGGCTCGCCCCCGGACTCGACCCCCACTTCGTTGCCAGCCCGGAGGAAGGACTGGACGCAGTCGCCACCGGCTCGGCCGACGCCTATGTCGGCGCACTGGGGGTCAACAGCTTTCTGGCTATCAGGCGCGGTATCACCAACCTGAAGGTCAATGCCGGATTCGACATGAGCGGAAATGGCCAGCGCTTTGCGATACGAAAGGACTGGCCCGAGCTGGCCAGTCTCATTGACCGCGCCCTGCTGGTGATTCCCGAGGACGAGAAGGCGGCGATATTCGTGCGCTGGTTGCCGCTGCGCTCGGAACAGGTCTTCCGCCTGGAACCTCACAGCCTTGCCAGTCGCCTGCTTCCGTGGCTGCTGTTACTGACTGCGGTGGTCGGCCTGGCCTACCTGAGCGCGGTGATCTGGAACCGCCAGTTGAGGCGTGAGCTGGCTCGCCGCAAATCGGAGCTTGAACGTGCGCTAAGCATTGCCCGGATAGGTGACTGGTCTGTCGATGTCAAGAGCGGGCGCATTCACTGGGCAGACGAGATCTACCGCATCGCAGGGCACGCGCCGACGGCGCTAGACTGGGCCACAGTGCGCGACTGGATCCATCCCGACAGCCAGGCGACGCATGACGCACTTCGCACGCAGATGGAGTCGGTTTCACCAGGCGAGACCATTCCCGACACCTTCATCCAGTTGCTGCGTCCGGACGGCGGCACACGGTGGCTGGAGATCACCGTCGCCACCGACTTCGACTCGGGCGGCAAACCCTTCAGGCATTACGGTACCGCGCGGGACATTTCCGAACGCAAGCACGCCGAAGAGCAGATCCGCAACCTCGCCTATTTCGATGGCCTGACCGGCTTGCCCAACCGGCGGCAGCTTCTGGACCGCCTGCAGCAGGCCGTCAGCGTCAGTGCTCGCAACGTCGAAGTGGGCGCCCTGCTGATGCTGGACCTGGATCGCTTCAAGGATCTCAATGATACGCAGGGGCACGACGCCGGTGACGAACTGCTGATCGAAGTCGCCAACCGGATTGGCACCCATGTTCGCCGGGAAGACATCGTCGCCCGCCTCGGGGGTGACGAATATGTCATCATCGCCGAGAACCTCGGCTCCGACCTCTCCGCCGCCGCACTGCAAGCCGGAGCCATCGCCGAGCAGTGCCGCAATGCACTGTCGCAGCCTTTCTTCATCGCTAATGGCGGACAGCAGTACGACTGCACCACGAGTATCGGAGTCACCCTTTTTCAAGGCGCGGACACCGGCGTGGACAGTCTCCTCAAGCAGGCCGAAGTCGCCCTGTATCAAGCCAAGCGCGCCGGCAAGAACGCAGTCCGTTTCTTCAGCGCTGACATGCAGGCTGCCATCGATGCAAGAATGCAGATGGAGACCGCCCTGCGCCAGGCACTGAAGGCGGGCGAACTCCAGCTCCACTACCAGCCCCAGGTCGACAGCACCGGAACCCGGATCGGCGCCGAGGCCCTGCTCCGGTGGTACCCGTGCAATGCGGCACCGGTGCCACCCGCGACTTTCATTCCGGTTGCCGAGGAGAGCGGCCTCATTCTTCCAATCGGCGACTGGGTGCTGAAGACGGCCTGCGCCCAGCTCAAGCAGTGGGAAGCCGATGCGGGAACCAGAGATCTGAGCATTGCCGTCAACGTCAGCGCCCGGCAATTCCTGCAACCGGACTTCGTCGATCAGGTCATTGCCATGCTTGACGCCACGGGAGCGCGGCCTGAGCGCCTCAAGCTCGAGCTGACCGAAAGCGTCGTGCTCGAATCGATCGAGACCGTCATCGACCGCATGCGCCGATTGAAAAAAGTCGGCATCACCTTCTCGCTCGACGACTTCGGCACCGGCTACTCCTCGCTGTCGTACCTGAAGCGCCTGCCCCTCGACCAGGTCAAGATCGACCAGGCCTTCGTTCGTGACATCACCATCGACCAGAACGACGCTGCCATCGTTCGGGCCACGCTCGCCATGGGCCAGTCGCTCGGTCTGAACGTCATTGCCGAAGGCGTCGAGACCGAAGCACAGCACGCCCTGCTGGTCGAATACGGCTGCCCTCAGTTCCAGGGCTATCTGTTCAGCAGACCGATCCCGATCGAAGACTGGTAGCGCACACTCATTGCATCAAGAGACCTATTCAGCCTTTCCCGGTCGAGACGCAGATCTCCCCGGTCCGGGTTCGACTACATCATCGCCCACCAGCACTGTCGCCACGTATAGACCAGATGCTGTCGACGGGCCCGCCCTTCACGCGCCTGTTCGTTGCACGTGCCAGCCAGATGAAGCAAAAGCCGCCTGCGAGAGCCGTCCCATCCACACCCATGGCGGCGGCGCTCCCACTCGCCCACATGCCCAAGGACGGAAATATCCAGGCCAGGAAGCTGGTTGCCGGAATTGCGAAGGTAAACACGGCCGCCAGCCGCAGTAGATGGACGGATGATTGCGCCGCACCGCGTCGGAAAGCCCAGACAAGGGCACTGAAGAACACAGCGTAATAGATGCCTTGATGCCAGGCGTTGATATCCTCGACGCGACCGTGCAACCATCTGGCAGCGACGATTGTCAGCGAGATACCGCAAACCGCCCCAAGGCACACCCCGACTGTCGCCGCCGCCATCCAGCGTACGTCGCGTCGCTGTTCGGGAGGCGTGCCATCCGCGTTGCCCGTGCGCGCAGCTTTGATTCGTCGGGTCTCCAGCCACAACAGGTTGCCTCCATAGAACAACCAGGCACCCGCGAGCCCGAGCAGGAAATATATCCACTGCACCGGGGCTCCGCCATAGGCGCCAAAGTGCAGGGCGAAGAAGCTGCCGATAATGGCGTTCGACAGGCTCTGATGGCCCGGCAGGAAGTCGGCGTTCATGATCTCTCCGCTGTAAGGATCGACGGCGACAAAGCCGCCGACAAATCGCGGCGAATGTGCGGTGGGATCGTGCCCCCAGACGCGCACGGCGGCGCGCGGCCCGGTGACATTCAGATACTGCAGGGAAGTCGGCTCGAAGCTTGGCGAAAGCGCCCGAACGCTGTCCAGCAAGTCTGCGGGAGAGCGCATCGCCGCTGGATCGCGCTGCGTCGCCGGCGCAGCGGCGTTGGCCCGCCCCTGAAAGGCGGAACCCCACCTGCCATCGTGGATAAATTTATCCTGGATGAGGTAGAACCCGTCGTGATAGGCGAAGACTACGGCGGTGAGGGCCATGACGACATGGAAGGGCAAGCTGACGATGCCGACCACATTGTGCGCGTCGAGCCACATGCGCTTGAGGTTCTTGCCCACGCGCAACGCGAAGAAATCCTTGACCAGAGAAGGAAGCAGCACGATCACACCGGAGACCAGCGCCAATGCGTAAAGCACGGCGACGAAGCCCATCACCCAGCGATTCGGATCGGTATCGTAAGGAAGGCCCACCACACGGTGTAGCGTATCGATGAACTCGGCGAGTCCGGACGGATGTACCTCCTCCACTTGAACATCACCACCAGTCTCCAGTACGGCGACATAGTGACGGACGGCGGAATGGTCGTGATCGTCAGCCCCCGGCGCCCGCACCTCCCACGAAATTCCTTTCGGCAAGTGCTCCGCTACCTCGAGGTGCAGCCGAAAATCCTTGGCTGCTTCCGGGTACTTCTGCAGGGTAGCAACAATGAGCGCTGAAGCATCACCCAGGGGATGGGTATGACCATGAATGGCCGACGGAGGTGCTGCCCAGCGTGCCAGCGGTTCCTTGAAGATGGTGATCGCACCCGCGTAAAAGGCGATGAACAGCACCATGCCGGCAACAATGCCGGTCCACGTGTGCACAGACTTGTAGATGCGGATGAACTCGGAACGCACGGCAGAACCTTGAAAGTCAGGTGAGGCGACATGCCGCCAGGATGCAGAAGACCACCAGGTTGGCAGCACTCAGCCAGACCCAGGCATGCTTGCCACTCCGGAAAAAATATACGCAGGAAAGCACCCCGATCCACACCGGCGCCATCATCCACATGGCGAGCTGCCCACGAATGGACAGTGGCATATCGGACGCAAGGCACGAGAACAGGCCGGAGCAGCCGATCGCCAGGGTGAAGCCCAGTAATGCCCCGGCCGATGTCTTCGCGAACCAGTCACGTGCAACAGCCCCGGGTTTAGCCCCGATCATGAATGCGTATTCCTGCGCGAAGCCAGCAGTGCCCCAAAATAGGGAAAGAGCGCAAAAAGCAGCATCAGCCAGTGGACGAAGACGAAAGTTCCAGCAGCGGGCCTCAGGGCCTGCAGTAACGAAATGAGCCCGACTGCCAGCAGCAGGACCCCGGTCGTGCGGGCGGGCGGCGCCGGCCAGGACGTCGCGCGCCAGCGTTGGTTCGGCGAAGCCAGGTAAATCGCCACACTGCCCAACAGCGTTGCGAGGAAACCCATGAGGGTGAAAATGGTCATGTCGAACGGCTATCCAGGTGGTGTTAACGCGAGACGGATGGCGTCGGTCCGGAAAGGATCACCATCGAAGGTCCGGGACTGCATCGGCCTGAAGCGCCGGCACTTCAGGCTCCAGGACCCGCAGCAGGATTGATCCCCGGCACGGAATCAGAAATCCACCGAGGCTGAAGCCTGCACGGTGCGTCCAAGCGCCAGGGTGGCACGCGGCTCGGCAAAGCTGCCCGAGTAGTAGTGACGGTCGAACAGGTTATTGACGTTCAGGCGCAAGGTCGTCTTACGCCCTGCTATCCTGGTTTCGTACCTGGCGCCGACATCAACCTGGCTCCAGCCCGGAATCCGATAGGTATTGGCATTGTTCAAGTACTGCCTGGAGGTCGCAATGACGCGGGAGTTCACACTCAGACCGGATAGCGGCGTATCCCATTCGACACCGAGATTGCCCTGCCAGCGTGGCACGCCAAATAGCTCATTGCCGTCGTTCACACCGCCTGCTGTCCTGGTCAGCTCGCCCCGTGTATAGGAAACCCCTCCCAGCACCCGAACTGCAGGCACAAGTTCGCCGAAAGTAATCCACTCCAGACCACGCACACGCGATTCCCCGCTGTCGGAGGCGACCAGATCAGGCGCCGCTCCCGTCGTGATCAGTTCCGGTTTGGTGATTTCGAACAGGCTGACCGATTGGGTGAAGGAACCCATGTTCCACTTGACGCCCAGTTCCTTCTGCTCAGTCTGGTACGGCTTGAAAGTCTGGTCCCGAGCGTAGCCGTTGACGGCCTTTACGCTCGCCCCTTGACTCAAGCCCTCCACGTAGCTCGCGTACAGGGATACGCCCTCGCCCCAGGGTTTGACGACGAGGCCCACCGCCGGGGTCACGGCCCGTTCATCATAGTCCCCCGTCACGCCTCCAGCTGTGTTGTAGCTGGTCTGCTTCACCTGCTGCTGACGGAGACCGAAGGTCAGGCGCACTGCATCCTGCATGAAGGACATCGTGTCCACCAGCGCCAGGCTGGAAAGCGTCGATTCGCTGCCCTTGGAGACGGGGCCGGTAGGCATGGCAGGTAACGGCGGCGTAATCGGATTGTAGATGTTGGTCGCCGTCATGCCGGTCACCTTGGAGAGAGAGCCCGACTCCAGTTCGAGCCGGCTGGCCTGCAATACGAGCTCATGCCGTACGGTGGCGGTGTAAAACGTGAAGCGACCGCCCGCCTCGGAGGATGTGCCGTCGTCGTAGCCTAGCTGAGCAACGCCTCGGACCTGGGCACTGCCATCGGGTTGAACGTTATGCACATGGGTGCCATTGACCCAGCCGGCGTAGTCATGATTTCTCTTGCCAACACTGGCAAATGCGGAAACGTTCTCGTTGAACGCGTATTCCATGCGGGCGATCACCGCCTCGCTTTCCAGCTCGCCAGCCGCCGAACCCAACAGGTTCGTGCGCGGATTCGGTGCCGAGGGGATGTCCGGACTGGCGAAGCCGAACATGGCTGGAGAACCGCCCGAGAACGAGTCCTTGCTGCGATAGACATCCAGCGAAGCTGTCAGCGCCTCACCGCGATAATCCAGTGCCGCAGACAAGAACTTGCGAGTCTTGTCCTGATCGTTCAAGGCAGTCTCGCCGTCGCTGTACGATCCGTTGACGCGCACACCCACTGCATGGTCCGGGCCGAACCGACGCCCGACATCAATGCTGGTGCCAATCTGGCTCTGCGTCTGGTAGTCGAGCGTGACGCGCGTGAGCGGATCGTCAGCCGCGCGTTTTGGCACCAGATTGATCATGCCGCCGATGCCACCACTCGGTGCCATCCCGGCAAACATGGCACTGGGTCCTTTGAGCACCTCCACCCGCTCGACGAACTCCAACCCGGAATGACCCAGCGGCGCCAGACCATACATGCCGTTGATCGCCAGATCGGAGGAGTGGACATCGAAACCGCGCAGACGGAAGTTCTCGAAAGCGTGCGAACCTGATGTGGTGAAGCGTACCGAGGGATCATTCTCGAGCACGTCGGCCACCGTCTTCGCGCCTTGATCCTCGATCAGCCTCGCGGTGTAGCTGATGACGTTGAATGGGGTATCCATGACGTCCTGGTTTCCCAGAAGACCGAGACGGGCGCCTTTGGCGACCTGTCCGCCAGCGTACTCCCGGGGCAGCTCAGCTGGACTGGCCGCACTGGTCGTAACCTTTACCGCAGGCAGCGTGACATCGTCTCCCGCTTCGGCCGCAGATTGCGCCAATGCCAATTGCGGCAGGACAAGCACGCCAATCGCCAGCGCGACCGGGTTCTTTCGCAGCACCATGTTCTCTCCGATCAATGAATGCTGGCTGGCGACTGCTGGCTGGCAAAATAGTTAGTCGTTTTGCGTTTCTCTGAAATCGCATATTAATGCGAATTATTCGCATTTGCAACCGCAGAAATACTATCTGCATGCTTGGCACAAGGCACGTGAGAAATCCCCTGCCGGGTGCCCCCACCAAGCCACCCGGCTGCCAGCCTTGATTGGTTGATGGCGCTTGCCGTCACGCTTGGCGGATCAGGCAAGACTTGAAATCGCGAACAAGGACTTGAACGCCCCAAGGTGGCGCCGACAGCGGACGCTCACCCGCACAGACGCCAGTCGGAGGCCGCCACCGGCAAATAGGCTTCAACCGCTGCGGTTGCGATCACGTGGGTCGTCTCCTGTTCTTCATCGCGCACATCAAGCCCGCCCAGGACAGCGGTGACCTCGGCCCAGCCACGAGGCAACTCGGCGGCGACGCGATCGCAATCCACCTTGTCGGGCGCCTGCACGCCGATGGTCACTTGCACCCGCATCGTCATGTGATCGTAGCCGAGCGACTTGAACAGTACGATCGACGAGTGATGCAACGCATCGTGCACGGCACGGATGGCGGCCTTGGTGTAATCGGCACCATAAAGATCGTTACCGGTGCCCATTTCCAGGATGATGCGCTTTTCGGTCAGCGAGTCAGTCATTTGCGGCCTCCATGTCGAAAGACACCATGATTGCGGCATTGGCGATCACCGTCAGTCCGTCGCTATCCGGTTTCGGGATGTCCAGTCCGCCCTTCACCACCGTGATCGATGGCTGTCCGTAAGGAAAAATGCCCATCAGGGCCGAGGCATCGACCGCTTGCGGCTGCTGCACACCGATTTCAACATCGATGATCATCGCCGACTTCGGAAAGCCGAAAGCCTCGGCGACGTTGAGCGAGTTATGCCACAGCGCGTCGCGAATCGCGCGCGCAGCCGCCTCGGTGTAGTTCTTGCTGCGGATTGAACTGCCCATTCCAAACTGGGTCACGACTCTCTTCTTTGCCATCGTCTCTCTCCTTTTCATTACCATCCCACCGGGCGCATCGACCCGACCAGGCATCAGCCCCTCTCCTTTCACCGTCGATGTCGCCCCGCGATGAGTTGGACAATCTCGAAGAACATATTGTTGTCGAGCGCCTGGCTCATGTCGGTTGCGAGGCAGCGACGGTAGAAGGGGCTCAGGTCTAGCCCAACCCCAAGACCAAGAATCTCCACCGCGCCCTGTTGCTCGCGCCGCGCCACGACCTCCTTGAGATGGTTGTCGAGATAGAAATCATCATTGGCGCGCCCGGTCGCGCTATCGGCCGGGCAACCGTCGGAGATCACGATCAGGATGCGCCGCGCCTCATCGCGGGCCAGCATGCGGTTGCAGGCCCAATCCACCGCTTCACCGTCGATACCCTCGCGAAACAGATCGGGCTTGAGCAGCGCCATCATGTCCACCCGCGAACGCCGCCAGTTGCGATCCGCCTCCTTGAACACCATGTGGGTGACTTCGTTGAGGCGTCCGGGGTTGGCCGGCCGGCCGTGGCTCATCCACTCCCTGAACGCACGCCCGCCGTTCCACGCGCCGGTGGTGAAGCCAAGCAGCTCGGTGGTCACGCCGACCATTTCAAGGGCACGGATCAGCACATCGATCATTGCCGCCACGGCTTCGGCGTGCGTCTTCATCGACCCCGAGCAATCCACCAGAAAGGTCACCATGCAATCTGCCATGGGCTTGTACTGATCCTGACGGAACAATCGGCGTTCGGCTGGCGAACTGATCAGCTGCGACAGTCGCGCGCCGTCGATGGTGCCCTCTTCCTGTCCGAACAACCAGCCGTCGCGCTGCGGCCGGGCGAGAATCGCACCGAGCATGCGCGCCAGGCGCGGCAGGTTGATGCCCTGCTCGGCAATGCGCTTGTCGACCCGCTCGCGGTATTCGCGCAGCAAGGCCTTGCGCACCAGTGTGCCGGCGGCGACTTCGGTGTCGAAACGCGTCGTGTAGACATGATAGTTCTGCTCGGCGTCGGCGAAGACCTTGGACACGCCGGTGGCCGCCGTGGCGATACTGTCGCCTTCGCCCTCGTCCGGATCGAAATCAAGCAGCAGCGCAAAGCGGCTCTTGGTCTCCTCCTCGTCCTCCGGGTCGCGCGTATCCGCGTCGACGCCCGCCTCGGCCATGTCGGCACGCACGGTCTCGCCCACCACCCGGGCGGCCGCCAGCGCGTGCTGCGCAAATGCAGCCTGAACGTCGCGATTGCGGCGCATGCCGGCCAGCGGCCCGCCGAGCGAACTCACCAGCGAGACGCGCGTGCCTTCGATGTAGTCCTCCGTTTCTTCCAGCACCGGCCGGGCATTGAGCCTCGACCACGCCATCTGGGCCACGGTGTACAGCAGAATGCCGAGGCGACCTTCGGTAAGGCCTTCGCGGTAGAAGGTGCGCGACCAGTCCTCGAAGCGGTGCTGCAGGTTGGCCGCCATACCCGGCATGTCGACCGGCACATGGGTCTCCACCCGCAGCTGCTCGAGCCATTCGAACACCAGCCGTTCGATTCCGCTGTCCGGACACAGGCTGCGGTGCAGCGCCGGATCGGAATGCAGCAGACGCAGCGCCATACCATCGGCCGCCGCCCGGCAATCGGCAAAGTCATCCAGATCGGGATCGACGTGCAGATGCGGCGCATGCATCGGCAGTGGCCGTGATCCCTGATGCAGGCGTCGGCCGCGATAATGCAGTGCCGGATCGCCGGTCATTGCGCGCAGCGTGGCTGCACACAACTCCTCGACCTTCTGCTGGCGCCGGGCCCGTTGTTGCGCAGTCGCATTCATTGCGGCTGCGCCTCGCGCATCCAGGACTCGTCCAGTTCCTCACCGAAGCAGCGCTGGTAGTACTCGGCCACGATGGGGCGTTCAGCCTCGTCGCACTTGTTGAGGAAGGACAACCGGAAGGCCAGCGCCGGATTACGGAAGATCTCGCAGTTTTCCGCCCAGGTGATCACCGTACGCGGCGACATCAGCGTAGACAGATCACCTGCGGCAAAGCCCTTGCGCGTGAGATCGGCCACCTGCACCATCTGCGCAATCAGCTTGCGCCCCTTGTCGTCATTTTTCGATGGCACACGGGCGAGCACGATCGCCACCTCCTCTTCATGCGGCAGGTAGTTGAGCGTGGCGACGATGTTCCAGCGGTCTATCTGCGCGTGGTTGAGCACCTGGGTGCCGTGATACATGCCGGACAGATTGCCCAGACCCACCGTGTTGGAGGTCGCAAACAGACGGAAATAGGGATGCGGGCGGATCACCCGGTTCTGGTCGAGGAGGGTGAACTTGCCGTCGCGTTCGAGGATGCGCTGGATCACGAACATCACGTCGGGGCGGCCGGCGTCGTACTCGTCGAAGATCATCGCCACCGGACGCTGCAAGGCCCAGGGTACGATGCCTTCCTGAAATTCCGTTACCTGCAGACCGTCACGTACGACGATGGCGTCCTTGCCCACCAGATCGAGACGGCTGATGTGGCCGTCGAGGTTCACCCGCACGCAAGGCCAGTTCAGCCTTGCCGCCACCTGCTCGATATGGGTGGACTTTCCGGTGCCGTGCAAGCCCTGCACCATCACTCTTCGATCACGGTTGAAACCAGCCAGGATGGCGAGCGTCACGTCGGGATTGAAACGGTAGGCGCCGTCTATCTCGGGTACGTGATCATCGCGTTCGTCGAAGGCGGGGACTTCGAGATCGGAATCGATGCCGAACACTTCACGCACCGACACCAGGCGGGCGGGGCGAATCTGGGTGATGTCTGTCACTGCTGTCTCTCCGGTTATCGTCGCCGCAGCACGTGCATGCGGCGCATCTGATCTGCAGTCGAATCCCGGATCGATGGCACTGGCGCTCTCATGATGGCGCCGGCGCCACGGCGCCTGGTCCGACCCTTCGTCGGTTGTGCTGCGCATTCGCGACTGCGAATACGCGTGCTCACTCAAGGACGGGTCGTCGCGGCGCAGATGCGTCGCTCAGGCCTCCGCCCCGACGTCCTTTCCTGCCGCTGGCACTGCATCGGCCTCGATCTTCGCCATGGCCTGCGCCGCCCGTTGCAGCGCCGGCAACAGCTTGAGCACCTTGTCGTGGCTCAGCCGCATCATGCAGCGCCGGCAACAGCTTGAGCACCTTGTCGTGGCTCAGCCGCATCACCGGCGCCTGGATCGCGATCCCCGTGTTCGAGCGCCCCTGCGGGTTCGGTACCAGCACCGCCACACAGAACAGCCCCGGCAGAAACTCCTCGTCGTCGAACGCGTAACCGTCCCGGCTCACCCGCTCGAGCTCCGCCTCGAGCGCCTCCACCGTCGTCAGCGTGCGCGCGGTGTATTTCTCCAGCACCGCGTGCTCGAGCAGACGACGCCGCTGGCTCGGGCTCATCTGCGCCAGAAACAGCTTGCCGCTGGCCGAGCAGTGCGCCGGCACCCGTGAGCCCGGGTGCAGGTAAAAGCGCAGCGGCGCAGGCGTCTCCACCCGGTCCAGATACAGCACCTCGCTGCCCGACAGCGCGGTGAGGTTGCAGCTCTCGCCCACTTCATCGACCAGCTGGCGCAGCACCGCGTGGCGCGCACCGTGCACCGTGTTGTTCAGCAGCAGCTGCTCGGCCATGCGCCGCAGCCGCAGCCCCGTGCTGTAGTGGCGCCCGTCACCGTCGCGCTGCAGCATCCCTGCGCTTTCCAGTTGCTGCAGCATCCGGTGCAGCGTCGGTTTCGGTAGCCCCGTCTCTTCCACCAGCGATTGCAGCGAGAACAGCTGGTTCTTCTGCGCAATCACCTCCAGCAGCGCAAACAGCCGCAGCGTCGGCGTGTCGCCGTCGATGCGGGCGAGCTCCGCGGAGGCCGCTGTCGGGTGGGAGGTCTGTGTCGTCTCGTTCATGGCCCTTCCATCATAGTTCAATTTCTTTTTCCGATACAATACGTACCGTTTTTCGAAATTTGTGTTGACTCCGTCCTGCCGCCGGCCTAGAGTTCATTCCAATCTCACTTATCGGAACTCTTTGTACCGGTTTCGATTACACCATCCCTGACAGGAGACAGCGCATCATGAGTGATCAGAACAACCAAGCCAACCGCTCCGTGCCCGTGGGGCCCACCCGCATGACCCCGTCCGAGGCCTTCGTCGAGACCCTGGTCTCGAACGGGGTCACCGACATGTTCGGCATCATGGGCTCGGCCTTCATGGATGCGATGGATATCTTCGCCCCGGCCGGCATCCGCCTGATCCCGGTCGTGCATGAGCAGGGCGCCGGCCACATGGCCGACGGTTTCTCCCGCGTCTCCGGGCGCCACGGCGTGGTGATCGGCCAGAACGGGCCCGGCATCTCCAACTGCGTCACCGCCATCGGCGC
>NZ_JAGRRD010000001.1:1077682-1079521 GCF_018122735.1 Azoarcus sp. L1K30
GCGGCAACTATCTGCATCCGCGCCAGGTGCTGCGCGAGCTCGAGAAGGCCATGCCCGAGGATGTGATGGTGTCGACCGACATCGGCAACATCAACTCGGTGGCCAACAGCTATCTGCGTTTCGAGAAGCCGCGTTCCTTCTTCGCCGCGATGAGCTTCGGTAACTGCGGGTACGCTTTCCCCACCATCATCGGGGCCAAGGTCGCCGCGCCCCATCGTCCGGCCGTCTCCTACGCAGGTGACGGCGCCTGGGGCATGAGCCTGATGGAGACCATGACCTGCGTGCGTCACAACATCCCGGTCACCGCGGTCGTGTTCCACAACCGCCAGTGGGGCGCCGAGAAGAAGAACCAGGTCGATTTCTACAACCGCCGCTTCGTCGCCGGTGAGCTCGACAACCAGTCCTTCGCCGAGATCGCCCGCGCCATGGGCGCCGAGGGCATCACCGTCGATCGCCTCGAGGATGTCGGCCCCGCCCTCAAAAAGGCCATCGACATGCAGATGAACCAGGGCAAGACCACCATCATCGAGATCATGTGTACCCGCGAGCTCGGCGACCCCTTCCGGCGCGATGCGCTCTCAAAACCCGTCAGACACCTCGACAAGTACAAGGACTACGTCTGAGTCCCGCTACGAGTTGAAACGTCGGCCAAGCAGGAAGCTCTCCTGCTTGGCCCCTCCCCCCGACGCCCCAACAAACCGGACCTCGACACGATGAGCTCAACAACCACCATTGCACAGCCGGCCATGTTTGCGGGCATACGCAAGCTCCTGCCCGGATTCATGCTGTGCGCAGTGATCGCAGTCGCCGCCACTTTTGTCTCCGAGCATTACGGTGGCCCCCAGTTTCTGTACGCGCTGCTGATCGGCATCGCGTTCCATTTCCTGTCCGATTCGGACAAGTGCATTCCCGGTATTGAGATGTCGGCCAAGAAGCTGGTGCGCTTCGGCGTCGCGCTGCTGGGTGCCCGCATCGTTGCCAGCGACGTCAGCGACCTCGGTCTGGTCGGCGTCGGTGCGCTGATCGGCGCGGTTGCGCTGACCATCGGTTTCGGCCTGCTGATGGCACGACTGCTCGGGCTGCCGAGCATGCTCGGCCTGCTCTCGGGCGGCGGCACCGGCATCTGCGGCATCTCGGCAACGATGGCGATCTCGTCCACGCTGCCCAACAACCGCGAGAACGAGCGCTACACCCTGCTCACCGCCATCGGTATCGCGATCTTTTCCACCGTCGCCATGGTGCTCTACCCGCTGATCGTCAAGAGCGCCGGGCTGACCGTTGCCGAAGCCGGCCTCTTCCTCGGCGGCTCCATCCACGACGTTGCCCAGGTGGTGGGTGCCGGCCTGATCATTTCGCCGGAAGTCGGCGATGCCGCCACGCTGGCCAAGATGTTCCGCGTGGCGATGCTGATGCCGGTAGTCGTGATTCTCGCCCTGACCTTTCATGCCGAGCGCAAGAAAAGCGAGACACCCGGCGCGAAGACACCGATCCTGCCGCTGTTTCTGGTCGTGTTCGCGGCACTGGCTGCGGCCAACAGCATGGGCTGGCTGCCCCATGAAGTGGTCGCGATCAGCTCCGAGGTGTCGCGCTGGTGCCTGGTGATCTCGATTGCGGCACTCGGCGTCAAGACCTCGCTGGAAAAGCTCGCCGCACTGGGCTGGAAACCAATCGTGCTGATGTCGAGCGAAGCCATCTTCGTCGCCTCATACATGCTGAGCGTGGTGTATGTCTCGCGCGCCTTCGGCGTCTGACGCGCCACCCGAACGGAGAACCGCATGAACGCCAACGAAAAATTCATCGCCTCGAGCGCCCACGTCGACGAAGCTGCCATCGCCCCGC
>NZ_JAGRRD010000001.1:1079621-1225886 GCF_018122735.1 Azoarcus sp. L1K30
AAAGCGGTCGAGTTCGTCAGGAGCGGCGCCGAAGTGTATCGGAACGTGTGACATGCCCCTGATCCAGATTGAACTCAACGGCCAGCCGCGTCCGGCGGCCACCACACAGAGCCTGCAGGACCTGATCGCCGCGCTCGAACTCACCGGCAAGAGTCTTGCGGTGTCGATCAACCGCGAGGTGGTCAAACGCGCCGAGTGGCCCCATCGCCACCTGCAGGCGGATGACAGAATCGAAATCGTTCACGCCATCGGCGGCGGCTGAACAGGAGGAAACACCATGCAGCTCGATGACCTGCCCGCGACCAGCGAAGTCGCGATGAAAGAAAACGACACCGACCATCAGCTCACCATCGCCGGCAAGACCTATGGCTCGCGCCTGCTGGTCGGCACCGGCAAGTACAGGGATTTTGAGGAGACCCGCGCCGCGGTCGACGCGAGCGGCACATCCATCGTCACCGTCACCATCCGCCGGGTGAACATCGGCCAGCATCAGCACGAACCCAATCTGCTGGACGCAGTACCGCCTTCGCAGTTCACCATCCTGCCCAACACCGGCGGCTGCTTCAACGCCAGGGATGCGGTCTATACGCTGCAGATGGCGCGCGAACTGCTGGGCGGGCACTCGCTGGTCAAGCTGGAGGTGCTCGGCGACGAGAAGACCCTGTTCCCCAACATGCCCGAAACCCTGAAGGCGGCCGAAACGCTGATCAGGGATGGGTTCGACGTCATGGTCTACTGCAGTGACGACCCCATCCAGGCAAAAATGCTCGAAGACATGGGCTGCGTGGCGATCATGCCGCTGGCCTCGCTGATCGGCTCGGGCATGGGCATTCTGAACCCGTGGAACCTGTCACTGATCATCGAGCAGACGCAGGTGCCAGTGATCGTCGATGCAGGCGTCGGCACCGCGTCGGACGCCGCCATTGCGCTGGAACTCGGCTGTGACGGCGTGCTGATGAACACCGCGATCGCCAGGGCGCAGGACCCGATCCGGATGGCGCTGGCGATGCGCGACGCCGTACGCGCCGGACGTAATGCCTATCTGGCGGGCCGCATGCCGAAGCGCTTCGCAGCTTCGCCATCCTCTCCGATGTCGGGGCTGATGAGCTGATCAGGCGGCGGGGCAAGCCGCCCCGCCATCCATGTTTCCGGCAATGTCCTGCCGGCGTCCGTGACAGGATAATCTTCACTGTCGTCACCCCTACTCCCGGACCCGATGAGTATTCGCCCCACCTCTGCCATGTGGAAACAGTTCATGCAGCGCGAAGCCGACAGCGCGATGAGCCTGCAGGGACAGATTCGTCAGATGCTGGTCGCCGCCATCCTCGACCGCCAGATTCCGCTCGACGAACCGATTCCTTCCAGCCGGGAGCTGTCGTCGCACATCGGCGTGGCGCGCAATACGGTCGTCATCGCCTACCAGCAACTGGTGGATGAAGGCTACTTGCTTTCGCGCGAACGCAAGGGCCACTTCGTCAACCCGGCCATACTCGAAGGCCGTGCGGGCAAAGTCGAGACGCCACACGCCGACCCCGCCGCCGCGGCACCCGACTGGAACCGGCGTTTCCGCTTCCGCCCCTCCGCGCAACGCAACATCAGCAAGCGAGCCGACTGGCAGCACTATCCTTACCCCTTCGTCTACGGTCAGTTCGATCCCACGCTATTTCCCACCGCCGACTGGCGAGAGTGCTGCATGAAAACACTCAGCGTGCTCGAGATCAGCGAATGGGCGCAGGACATGATCCTGCGCGACGACGAGTCGCTGGTCCGCCAGATCCGCACGCGGGTCCTGCCGCGCCGTGGAGTCTGGGCTTCGGACGACGAAATCGTCATCACCGTCGGCACCCAGCAGGCGCTCTATCTGCTGGCCGACCTGCTGATGAGCAGCGACACCCCGGTCGGCATCGAGGACCCCGGCTATCCAGACGCGCGCAACATCTTCAGCAGCCGCACCCGGCGCATGGAAAGCCTGGAAATCGACCAGCACGGGCTGGTCGTCGACGACCGCCTCAAGCGCTGCGACTATGTCTACGTCACGCCGAGTCACCAATGCCCGACCACGGTGACCATGCCGCTCGAGCGTCGCGAGGCCTTGTTGAAAATGGCCGAACAGTCGGACTTCATCATCATCGAGGACGACTACGACAGCGAGAACCCGTTCGAAGGCGAACCGCTGCCCGCGCTGAAAAGCCTGGACCGCAGCAATCGCGTAATCTACATCGGCAGCCTGTCGAAGAGCCTGGCACCGGGCATGCGCCTCGGATATGTGGTCGGTCCCGCCGAGCTGATCGGCGAGTTGCGCGGCGTCCGGCGCTTGAACCTGCGGCATCCGGCCGCCTACATGCAGCGCGCCTTTGCCATCTTCCTCTCACTCGGACATCACGACTCGCTGCTGCGCAGGTTGTCGACGGCACACCACGAGCGCGCAGCCGCCCTGACTGCAGCGCTGGCTCGCCACCTGCCCCAGTTTCGCCATGTGCCGATCGCCGGTGGCTCGTCATGCTGGGTGGAAGGACCGGACTGGCTCGACGCCGGCGCGCTTGCCGAGGCGGCACTCGCGCACGGCATCCTGATCGAACCCGGCAGCGTGTTCTTCACCGCCGAGCCGCCCCCAAAGAACTGTTTCCGTCTGGGGTTTTCGTCCATTGCCGCAGAGAAAGTCGAACCTGGCATCAAGGCCTTGGCCGAAGTCGTGAAAGACCTTCATTCGATCGAATAATTTCACGCATCTTCAAATACTTATCTGGACCAAACGATTCACGCGAACTGGTCCTACGTCGTTTCCCACCCGAGGCTTAACCTGTACTCACCTTATCGACTGATCAGCACCAGGGTGCCGATACAGCGACACCCGAGACAGCCCCGGACACACGAGGAAACAACATGACCCAACCTACCACTGCCCTTCTGGAAGCCTTTGGCGACGCCTGGAACCGTCACGACATCGACGCCCTGATGAGCTTCATGGCCGATGACTGCTCCTTTCACGCCGTGGCCGGCCCCGATCTGCTCGGTCGCAGCTTCGTCGGTCGCGACGCCGTACGCGAAGGCTTCATGCTCGCCTGGCAAACCTTCCCCGATGCGGCCTGGCTCGATGGCGACCATTTCGTCGATGGCAACCGCGGCGTCAGCGAAACCACTTTCGTCGGCACCAAGGCCGACGGCACCCGCATCGAAGCCCGCATGGTCGATATCTTCACCTTCCGCGACGGCAAGATCGCGGTGAAGAACGCCTTCCGCAAGGATCGGCCACCGGTCACGGCAGCCTGAACGCGGATTCACGCCACACTGAATCGAGGAATCCGAACATGGACGCAGCGACTGCCAGCTTGCGCGCCGCCACCGATGGCCGCGCCACCGCAGCTTCAAACCCCTACGACCCTGCCTACGACCCGCTGGTCTCGGCCACGCCCGGTCAGGGGCGCGACTACGCGCCGACCTACTGGATCGGCACCGCCGGCGAACCGCCGGCGGACGACGGTCCGATCCGCCACGACATCGACGTCGACGTCGCCATCATCGGCTCCGGCTTCACCGGCCTGACCACGGCAATCTTCCTCGCCCAAGAGTACGGTATCAAGGCCACGGTGCTGGAGGCCAACCGCAGCGCGTGGGGCTGCAGCGTACGCAATGGCGGTCAGGCGCAATGCGCGTCGGGTCGTCTGAAGCGCTCGCAGTGGATCGCGCGCTACGGCATGGAGGCCGCGCTCGGCCTGCATCGCGAATGCCTCGACGGCATGGAGAACTTCAAGGCCCTGATCAAGGACATCGATTGCGACCCGCAGCCCGGCGGCCATCTGTACGTTGCCCACCGCGCCCGCGTGATGCCCATCCTGGAGAAAGAAGCGCGGCTGCTGCGCGACGTGTTCAAGTACGACGCCCGCATCCTGAATGCGGACACCGTAAGACGCGAATGGGTGGGCGACGAGGAAGCCTGCGGGGCGATGCACGAACCCGAGGGCATCGGCATTCACGCCGGCAAACTGGCATTCGGCTATCTGAAGAAGGCCCGCGCACTCGGCGCCACCGTACATCCGGCCAGTCCGGTACAGGGCTGGGAAACCCGCAACGGCGTGCACTACCTCAAGACCCCAGGCGGCACGGTACGCGCCCGCGCAGTCGGCATCTGTACCGGGGGCTACACCTCGAACAGCCTTCATCCGCAACTGAAGAATCGCCTGTTGCCGATCCTGTCGAATTCCATCGTCACCCGACCGCTGACAGCACAGGAAATCGAGGCCTGCGGTCTGCGCACACACCAGGTGATCACCGACACCCGCGTCCTGCGCCACTACTACCGCCTGATGCCCGACAACCGGCTGCAAATCGGCAGCCGCAGCGCGATTACCGGCAACGATGCGCCGCAGAAGCAGTACGAACAACGCCTGATCGAGGACATGTGGCGCAAGTTTCCCGCGCTCCGTGGCGTGCAGATCGACTACTCGTGGTGGGGCTGGGTGGACGTGAGCCACGACATGATGCCGCGCATCCATCAGCCTGACCCGAAGGAATCGGTCTATTACGCACTCGGTTACGGCGGAAATGGCGTGATGTACTCGGCCCAGGCAGGTCGCCGCCTTGCGCAGTGGATTGCAGGCAAGGGGAGCGAACTGCACCTGCCGATCTTCACGTCGAAACTGCCCTTCCCAAACGTACGGGAAATGGTGGTATCGGAAGCCTTTGCCCCCTTCCGCCGCTTTGGCCAACGTTTCCTGTATCGCTGGTACGCCTACAACGACGAACGCCCCTGACCCCTGACCGCCCCTTTCAGCATCCCGGAAGGCCCCGAAACCTTAATCATGGGGAGAAAAGGTCCCCGACACGAAGACCCGACGCCGCAGCCCGCACCGCGGTGGAGGTTTTTCACAGCTAATTACCCGGCAATCAATCAGGCGATACCAAGCGAATTGCGGCGCGGTGACTCCCTCCCCTTCAAGGGGAGGGCTGGGGTGGGGATGGGTGTGGCCGGAACGCGGCAACCCATCCCCCTCCTGGCCTCCCCCTTGAAGGGGGAGGAACAAGGTGCCAAGACCTCCGCTTCAGAGGGAGGAACAAGGTGCTAAGACACGGCGTCACCGATTTGCTCGCCGGATTGATAGCCTTGCAGTGCCCCATGTCCGACCATCGGATGAGAAAAACAGACATACTGGAGACAATCATGAACCTGAAGAAAACCGTACTGATCTCACTCGTCACCGCCGGCCTGATGGCAGGCTCGCAGGGCGCACTCGCCGCCACCTTCAAGATGGCGCTCGGCGATGCGGCCGGCGGCACGCAATGGGAACTGGGCCAGACCTTCAAGACCGTGTTCGAACAGAAGACCGGGGGCAAGCACAAGGTCGACCTCTTCCCCAACGGCCAGCTCGGGGACGAGCAGAACACGGTCAACAATGCCGCGCTCGGCACGCTGGATTTCTCGGTATTGGCGATCAACAACGTCACCCCGTTCTCGCCGTCGGTCGGCGTACTGACCCTGCCCTACGTCATCCAGAGTGCCGAAGACGCGAAGAAGCTCACCCTTGGCGAGATTGGCAAGGAACTCACCGAGAACACGGTACGGGATGCTGGCGTACGCATCGTGGGCTGGGCCTACTCGGGCTTTCGCGTACTGACCAACTCGAAGAAACCGGTGACCAATGTCGCCGACCTCAAGGGCATGGTCATCCGCGTACCGAAGAACGAGATCATGATCGCCACCTACCAGGCCTGGGGCATCAACCCGACGCCGATGGCGTGGTCGGAGACCTTCACCGCCCTGCAGCAGCGCGTGGTCGACGGCCAGGACAACCCCTACATCACCGTTTCGGCGATGAAATTCAACGAAGTACAGAAGTACATCACCAATATCCGCTACATCTTCTCGCTGGAGCCGCTGATCGTCAGCGAATCGGTATTCCAGGAGCAGAAGCCGGACGTGCAGAAAGCCATCCTCGAAGCCGGTCGTGAAGCCACCGAGCACAGCTTCAAGTATCTGCTCGAAACCGAAGACAAGATCAGGAAGGACCTCGTCGCCAAGGGCATGCAGATCAGTGACGCAGCCAATGGCGAGAAGGAGTTCATCGATAAGGCCACCACCACGGTGTGGCCCAAGTTCTACGCCAGCATTGGCGGCAAGGACAAGCTGGACAAGGTCCTGAAGTCGCTCGGGCGATAAGTCCAACTCTGCCGGCGCCCCCTGGCGTCGGCAGCGCTCTCCCCGCGCACGTCGCGCCTCACAATCAGATTGCCAAAACGGGCGGACGCGATATCGTCTCCGTTCGCCACCATTCGATGCACTCGAACACCTGCTTCGCGGAGCCCGCCATGTCCATCAAGAACGTCACCCTCAAGCTCCTGGGCAACATCGAGGAATACCTGGCGGAAGCGCTTCTGGCCTGCTTCGTGCTGCTGCTGTTCGCGCAGATCCTGCTACGCCAGTTCTTCCAGTACTCGCTGCCCTGGGGTGAAGAACTCGCCACCTACATGTTCGTCTGGTTCGCCTATCTGGGCGCGACGGTCGCGGCAAAGATGTCGGCGCACAACCGCGTGACCTTCCAGTTCCAGTTCTTCCCGCCCATCGTGCGCAAAGTTTGCATGGCCGTGTCGGACGTGCTGTGGGTGTGCTTCAACATGTACTTCGTGTACCTGAGCTACGACTTCGTGTTCAACCGCATGAACCTGTTCTGGAAGTCGCAGACCCTCGGCCTGCCGATGAAGTACTTCTACATGATTCTGCCGGCAGCCTTCACCCTGATGTCGATCCGCATCCTGTGGAACCTCTACCTCACGCTGTTCAAGGGCGTGGAGTTGCTGGATCCCGAAGCGGAAGAGATCGAGAAGCTCAAGCAGACCGCTGCCACACAACAATAAACGCGGCCCACCGCAGAGAGACAAGTCATGGACGCCTATATCGTAGAGATCCTGTTCGGCGGATTCTTCCTCATGCTGTTGCTGGGGGCGCCGATCACCATTGCACTGGGTGGCGCGGCACTGGCCACCTTCATGGCGGTGGAGAAGAACCCCATTGCCTTCGTACAGATAGCCTTCACCTCGGTGGGCAGCTTTCCGTTGATGGCCCTGCCCGCCTTCGTGCTCGCCGGCGCCCTGATGGAAGCGGCCGGCATCTCACGCCGGCTGGTGGACATCGCTGAAACTCTGGCCGGCCCGATCACCGGCGGCCTGGGCACCGCCACCGTGCTGGCCTGCCTGTTCTTCGGCGCCATCTCGGGATCGGGCCCGGCCACCACCGCGGCCGTTGGCATGCTGATGATTCCGGCCATGGTCAAGCGCAATTACGACCGCGGCTACGCCTCCGCGGTCACCGCGGCCTCGGGCGGACTCGGCATCATCATCCCGCCCTCGATCCCGATGGTGATCTTCGGCATTTCCGCCATCGGCCTGATGCCGCCGCCGGAAGCCGTGGCCAAATTCGGACAGTTCGATACCGTGTCCATTCCCAAACTCTTCGTCGCCGGGGTCATCCCGGGCATCCTGATGGCGGGAAGCCTGGTACTGATCAATTACTTCATCTCGAAGAAGCACGGCTATGTCGGCCTCACCGAAAAGTGGTCCTTTGCCGACATCCGCGTGTCGCTGCGCAAGGGGGTATGGTCGGTACTGGCACCCGTCATCATCCTCGGCGGCATCTACGCCGGACTGTTCACCCCGACCGAGTCGGCCATCGTCGCAATCTTCTACACCTTGTTCGTGGGCATCTTCCTGCACCGCGAGCTGAAGTTCGCCTCGCTGCTCAACTCGCTGCGCACCACGACCTGGATCACCGGCCGCGTGCTGCTGATCCTGTTTACCGCAACCGTGTTTGGCCGCCTGCTGGTGGAACAGCGCATTCCGGCAATCATTGCCGATTCGATGCTGGGTTTGACCGACAACATCTACCTGATCTGGTCCATGGTCATCGTGTTCCTGCTCTTCGTCGGCATGTTCATGGAGACGCTGGCCGCCATCATGATCCTGGTACCGGTGCTGCTGCCGGTGATGTACACGCTCGGGATGGACCCGACCCACGTCGGCATCGTCATCATCTGCACGCTGTCGGTCGGCTTCATGACCCCGCCGCTGGGCGAGAACCTGTTCGTGGCGTCCGGCATTGGCGGCTCGAGCATCGAAGCCATCGTCCGTCGCATTCACCCGTTCGTCATCGTATCTACGATCACGATCTTCCTCATCGCGTTCTTCCCCAAGCTCTCCTTGTGGTTGCCGCACATGGTCGGTTACTGAGTGCGACGCCGGGGCGGATCGTTTCGGCCGCCCCGCTCCCCGCCCGGTCTCCCACCAAGAATCGTCCGTTCCGGAGGCACTTCATGCTGCAGACACGACACTCCCTTCAGGCGTTTGCGCTGGCCGCTTTCATCGGCCTTGCGTCACCGATCCACGCATACGCGACTTCGCCCACCCCTGCGGCCGAAAGCGCCCCCGGCGTCTACGGCAGCCCTCAGGGCGAGCGTGCCGCAGCACTGCTCGAACGCGCAGCCGATCATATTCGCAAGCACGGCATCATGGGTGTCGACGCATTCAGCCGTCAGGCCGAGTTCATCGACCGCGACCTCTATGTCTACGCGCTCGACATGAGCGGACGCTTTCTCGCCAGCGGCGGCGCGTCGGCCGCACTCGTCGGCCAGAACGTAATGGAAGAGACCGATCTCCAGGGCCGCCCCTTCTTTCGCGAGATGGTCGACATGGCTCGGACCCGCGATCAGGGCAGTATCGAATACCGTTGGTTCAATCCTGCAGACAGCAGCGGCGAACCCAAACTCACCCGTTTCCAGCGTGTCGGCAACATCATCGTCGCAGTCGGCTACTACGCTCCGCGGGCAACCCCGGCACAGGCCAGAAGCCTGCTGAAAAGCGCATTGAAGGCAATGATCGACGACGAAGCGGCGGCCCTCGCCGCGTTCCAGCAGTTCAAGGGGCCGTTCGTGCGCGACGACCTGTACGTTTTCGTTGTCGACATCGCCACGGGCAAGGTACTGGCACATGGCGCCAATCCCGGTCTGGTCGGATCAGACGGCAACGCGCAGCAGTCGCCCGACGGCCGACCCATCGTCAGCGAAATGCTCGCCCGCGTGCGCAAGTCGGGCAAGGGCGAACTGGAGTACGACTGGACAAACCCGACCACGGGCCGAGTCGAACGCAAACACAGCTTCTTCGCATCCATTCATGGTCGCCTGGTCGGCGTGGGTTATTTCTCGCGCTGACCAGAAAGCCGCTTCCGCGCGTCCTTCGCCGCCCCTCGTCTGGACCTTCATTGCCGAGCGCCCGCATGCACTTGGTCGGGAACTGATTGCCGCACGCAGCACTCATCCGGACAATGGCAATCCACTCGATCGAATAGGTGAACTGCAGGCGCT
Organism: Azoarcus sp. L1K30; assembly: GCF_018122735.1. GTDB lineage: Bacteria > Pseudomonadota > Gammaproteobacteria > Burkholderiales > Rhodocyclaceae > Parazoarcus. The sequence goes on from NZ_JAGRRD010000001.1 coordinate 1,088,969, forward strand.
ACATCAGACACTCATCGGCCACCTGTGGAAGCTGGTAGGCAGGCCGGTGAAAACCTGACATGAAATCAGCCTTACAATGCGGGTTCAAGACAACGCCCAGTGGAGCAGCAGCATGACTTACAAGGTTTTCATCGACGGTCGTCACGGCACCACCGGTCTCAAGATCGACGAGCGCCTGTCCGGCCGCGCAGAGATCGAGATCCTGACCATCCCTGAAGACAAGCGCAAGGACCCCGCGGTCAAGGCCGAGTACGTCAATTCGGCCGACGTCGTCTTCCTGTGCCTGCCCGATGCCGCCTCGAAGGAATCGGTCTCGCTGCTTGCCCCGGGCAACACACGCACCCGCTTCCTCGACGCAAGCACCGCGCACCGCACGCATCCGGACTGGGTCTACGGCTTTCCCGAACTCAATCCGGGCCAGCGTGAACGCGTGCGCAATGCGCAGAAGGTGGCGGTGCCGGGCTGTCATGCAAGCGGCTTCATCATGCTGATGCACCCGCTCGTGGCCGCCGGCATCGTGCCCGCCGACTATCCGGCCAGCACCTACTCCATCACCGGCTACAGCGGCGGCGGCAAGGAGATGATCGCCAGTTACGAAGACGCCGGCGAACTGGGCGACAACATGCGTAGCCCCCGCTTCTACGCCCTCGGACTCAGCCACAAGCATCTGCCCGAGATGCAGGCCCTGACCGGTCTCGCCAACAAGCCGCTGTTCACACCCATCGTCGGCAATTTTGCCCAGGGCATGGTGGTGGCCGTGCCGCTGCTGCCGCGCTTGCTCAAGCAGAAGGTCGCGGCGGCGGACATCCAGCACTTCTTCGCCGAGTACTACGCCGGAGAGACCTTCATCAAGGTCATGCCGTCGGACCCGGCGCCGATGCTCGATAACGGCTTTCTGCCCGCCACCACCTGCAACGACACCAATCGCGCAGAGATCTTCGCCTTCGGCCACGACGACCAGATCCTCGTTGCCGCGCGCTTCGACAACCTCGGCAAGGGCGCCTCGGGTGCGGCGATCCAGTGCATGAACATCATGCTGGGGCTGGACGAGTCGGCCGGACTGGCGGTGTAACAGGCATGAAGATGACGGGCATCGCGTTCGACAACACCTATGCGCGGGATCTGGTCGGGTTCTACGTACCCTGCCAACCCGAACCGGCGCCGGACCCGACGCTCGTCTACTTCAACCACGAACTCGCCGACGAACTCGCGCTCGGGCTGGACGATCTCGAGCCGCCGGCGCTGGCGGAGCTCTTCTCCGGCAACCGTCTGCCCGAGGGCGCGACGCCGATCGCCCAGGCCTATGCCGGCCACCAGTTCGGGCAATTTTCACCGCAACTGGGCGACGGTCGCGCGCTGCTGATCGGCGAGGTCATCGACCGCCTCAACCGACGCCGCGACATCGCCTTCAAGGGCTCGGGAAAGACCCCGTTCTCACGGCGCGGCGACGGTAAGGCCGCCATCGGCCCGATGCTGCGCGAGGTGCTGATCGGCGAGGCCATGCACGCGCTTGGCATTCCGACCACGCGAGCGCTCGCGGTGGTTGCCACCGGCGAGAGGGTGTATCGCGACCGCAGCCTGCCGGGCGCCACGCTGACACGCATTGCCGACAGCCACCTGCGCGTGGGCACCTTCCAGTTTTTCGCCACCCACGGGTCCATCGAGCAACTGACGACACTGGCCGAGTACACCATCGCACGGCACGACCCCGAACTCGTGGGCGCGCCGGATCGATACCTGAACTTTCTGCAACGGGTGGCGGAACGTCAGGCCGCACTGGTGGCGCAGTGGATGCACGTCGGTTTCATTCACGGCGTGATGAACACCGACAACATGAGTCTGGCCGGCGAAACCATCGATTACGGCCCCTGCGCCTTCATGGACGCCTACGACCCGGGTACGGTCTTCAGTTCCATCGACGACATGGGCCGCTACGCCTACGATCAACAAGCGCGCATCGCACGCTGGAACCTGGCCCGCTTTGCCGAAACCCTGTTGCCACTGCTCGCCGACGACGAGCAGCAGGCGATCGAGCTGGCCACCGGGGTGATCGACGCCTTCCCCGCACGCTACCAGCACCACTGGCTCGAAGGTGCCCGAGCCAAGCTCGGGCTGCGTGGGCAAATCGACGATGGCGAGCGCATCGACACCGCGCTTGCCCAGGACTGGTTGACTTTGCTGCAGGCCAAAAAGGTCGATTTCACGCTGGCCTGGCGACGACTCGCCGACGCCGCTGCGGGCGATGAAGGACCGCTGCGTGCGCTGTTCACCGAGCACCAGACACTCGACGACTGGCTGGCACGCTGGCAGGCGCGCTGCGCTGCAGAAGCTGACAGCCCCGGTCCAAGAGCGGAACACATGCGTCGCGTCAATCCGTGGCTGATTCCGCGCAATCACCGCGTCGAGGAGGCGCTCGACGCGGCTACGCAGGCGGGCGACCTGGCCCCCTTCGAGCAACTGCTGGAAGCCTTGCGACTGCCCTTCGAGGAACGCCCGGCATTCGCCCGTTACGCCGAGCCGGCACCGGCAGACTTCACCCAGGCGTTTCGTACCTTCTGCGGCACCTGAGTGCAGCGCGACCCACCGTCACCCGGTCCTGATCGCCGACACGACATCGACCGGCCGGGCGCAGGCCCGGAACACGAACCGGACATTCCCGGCGCCGGATGCGTCACCGCATTGGTTCGGCCAATCCGCCACCATTGAGCGCCTTGTCCGCCCTGAGCATGTCAACGGCCAGATCGACGAAACGCCTGACCTTGGCCGAGCGCAAGCGGCCCTCGCCGTGGATCACATGAACCGGCAGCGGCATCTCCTCATACGCTGACAGCACCACCCTGATCGTCCCCGCCGCCTCTTCATCCGCGATCTGATAGGACATCAGCCGGGTCAGCCCGAAGCCCTCACGGGCAGCCTCGAGAGCCCCGTCATTGGTGTTGACCAGAATGCGTGGCTTGAGCCTGATGCTCAGTTTCTTGCCGTCCCTGAGAAATGGCCATTCAGCGCCAGTCGAGACGGCAGTGGCGGAAATGATGCGGTGCCCAGCCAGGTCCTCGGGCGTGTCCGGCGTACCGTACTGTTCCAGATAGGCGGGCGCGGCACAGACGACACGACGCACCTGCCCCACCCGGATCGCATGCAGCGACGAGTCCGGCAAGTGCCCGATGCGAATGCCGACATCGAGCCCTTCGTCGACCAGATTGACGACACGATCGATGAGAAACGCCGATACCGTCGTCTGGTCGAAGATCCGCTGGTAAGCCGTGATGACCGGCATCACATAGCGCTTGCCGAACAACACCGGCGCCGTAACCGCGAGTCGTCCGCGCGGCGTCGCGTTGATCCCGGCCGCAGCCTCGTCTGCCTCTTCCACCTCGAGCAGGATGCGCCGCGCGTCCTCAAGATAGCGGCCGCCAGCCTCGGTCACCCGCACCAGGCGCGTGGTCCGCGTCAGCAGTCGCACGCCCAGACGCCCTTCGAGGCAGGCAACGGCACGGGTCACCGCCGGCGGGGACATGCGCAGGCGCCGCGCCGCCGCCGCAAAGCTCTCCTCCTCGGCCACCGCGACGAACACCGTCATCAGATGAAATCGATCCACCTATTCTTCCTGCTTCCGAAATAGTGGGTTTCATTCTACGGATATTCTTCTCACGGATGGAATTTGGCAGAGTGGCAGCCATTGGCAACGCGATCGCCAACCCAACAACACGCTCGACCGCCCACTCAAGCGGGGCAAAGTACGCTCCCGCTCACAAGGAGATATCCACATGGCCCGCGCCTTTGCAAAGATTGCCTTCACGCCTGGCGTCCAAGCCGTGCAGACGCGCATGGGCAGCCGCCACGCCTACCGTTCCGTCGACATGGGCGAATCGGAGGCGGTTGCACTGACCTCGTTCGAGACGGAATTCATCCGCAGCCGCGACAGCTTCTATCAGGGCACGGTCGGTGAAAACGGCTGGCCCTATGTGCAGCACCGTGGCGGCCCCATCGGGTTTCTGAAGGTGCTGGACGCACGCACGATCGGCTATGCGGATTTCTCCGGCAACCGCCAGTACATTTCGGTTGGCAATCTCGAGGGAGATGCGCGTGTGAGCCTTTTCCTGATGGACTACCCGGGACAGCGGCGCCTGAAGATCTGGGGGCATGCCCGCCTGATCGACAAAGACAGCGAACCGGCCCTGATTGCGCGGCTGGCATCGCCGGACTATCCCGCCCGTATCGAGCGCGGCGTGCTGATCACGGTCGACGCCTTCGACTGGAACTGCCCGAAATTCATCACCCCGCGGTTCACCGAACGCGAACTGAACGCGCTTGTCGATGACGGACTCGGCCAACCGGCGCCGCGCCGTCAGCGCGGAGGCGCCGGCCCGCACGGATGACGCCCGCAGGGGCCGCCGCGCGGCTGCGTCATCCCAAGAGTATCAGCACAAGCATCAGGCTGAGCGCCGACAGCAGCGTCTGCAAAGTGATGATGCCGGCCATCAGGTGGGCATCACCGCCCAATTGACGGGTCAGCACATACGCGGTTGGCGCCGTCGGCAAGGCGAAGAAAAGCACCAGGATGGCGCGTTCGTTGGCGGGCAGCCCGAGCAGGACGGCGCAGGCAAACGCGACTGCCGGCACCAGCAGGAGACGGCTCAGGCTGTTCGCGAGCAACGCCTTCAGCTCGCCGCGAAGTTCGCCCGGCTTCAATGCAGCACCCACGCACAGCAGCCCCAGCGGCAGGCTGGACGCCGCCAGCAGCGCCAGCAGTCGATCCGCGCCCCACTTGATCTCAATACCGCTCAGGTTGAGCAAGGCACCGGCCGCGCAGGCAAGAATGAGGGGGTTCTTCGCGATCGGGCGCAGCAGCGATTTCGCGCTGGTGTGGCACCCCGCAGACAGGGCCAGCACCGACAGCACGTTGACGGTGGGCACGAGCAGCGCCAGCATCACCGCCGCCAGCAGCAGACCTTCCTTGCCGAAAAAACCGCCAATCGCCGCCAGCCCCAGATAGGTGTTGAAGCGCAGCGTCCCCTGGAGCATCACACCGAAACGCGCCGCAGGCCAGGCATGAACCCGACGCGCGATCAGCAGCCCGACGCAACACGCCGCCAAGGCAAGCGCGACCGCCACCAGCAGGCGCGGCAACGCGGGGTTGTCCAGCGGCGCGCTCGCCAGGCTCTTGAACAACAGCGCAGGGAAAAGCACGAAATAGTTGAAACGCTCGGCACCGGGCCAGAACTCCCGCCCCGGGAACCCGTGCTTCTGCATGTAGAACCCGGTAACGATCAACACGAAGAGCGGCCACAATGCCTGCAGCACGTCGATCATCGGCGTGGAAATCCTACGAATCGTCTGCAATTCCTCGCAGACGGGTACAAGCCGTCACCTGAACCGGGCATAGACGGATATTCCAACGCAAACCACGAATTCGATCACCATTCCACTCCACCAAGGCGCATGTGCGCGATCAAGAGTCGTCCTCGTCATCCGCTAACGAGCAGCCATTCTTCAAGAACGGCATCGCCCGGCGACAGGCTGGCGATTGTTGAGCGGCAGCATGGTACAGCACGACCTCGCCACCAATGTTGGAGCACTCGGCCAATGGCCGTCAGCATACGATAAGTGGCCTGGGCCCCTTTCCCGGGGATGCCAGACACGGTAGTCGCTCGAGACGCACTTACCGAGCCAGGCAATGCGCGGAATGCTAGCTGAACGACGCCAACTGCTTCAGTCCGCCATCAACGATACCCTGCAGCACATTCATCGCCGTGCGACAAGCGATTGTCAGTTCTCCATGAGGGGACATTGCCAGTGCGATATGCCTGGTAATGGATGGATCGACAAGTCGCGACGCCTTCAGACGGCACGCCTTCGCCGCAGCGGAAATCGCGTACGGGCCCAGAAGCGCATAACCTCCGCCTTCGGAAACCACGTGGGTCTGCAAGGCAAGGCAGTCCGCCTCAAGCACGACATTCAGCGAGATACCGTGATCGGCGCTGAGTTGGTCGAGACGGTCGCGCCAACTATTCGGTCGGCAGAAGAGGACAAGTGGAAGCTCGTGAAGCGCGGCAAATGAGATCGTATCGTGAGCCGTCAAGTGACTATCCGCAGGACCGACGAGATAGGTATCCGTTTCGACAAGGTAGACGTCGCCGTTTCTGGGCGTGGGGCTATGGCGAAACAAGATAGCCAGATCCACGTACCCGGTTTCCAGCCAGTGTTCAAGCTGGGCCCCCTGTCCCTCGCGCACGACCAGATCGATCATCGGAAACTCCGATCTGAGCCGAAAATGCAAGCTGCTCACAAGGGGGTGTGCAACTGAAGGCAGGATGCCAAGCCGTACCGTTCCAATCGGCGTTCCCGCCGCTTCTCGAATGTCGTTCGACAACTGAGCCGTGCTCGCCAGCCAGGCACGCACCTTGGGCATGATGCGCAGCCCAAGCTCGGTCAGCACGACGCCTCGCCCCGTGCGCTGGAACAAACGCCCTCCGCACTCGCGTTCAAGATCCGCAATCTGCCGGCTGATGTGGGGTTGGCTAGTGCCATACGCCACAGCCACTTTGCTGAGGCTCCCAAGCTCGACTGCGTCGATGAAGAGTTTCCAGGTCTCGAAGTCCATATCGCCAACGACTCAAGCCAAACGTTTGAAGTATACCTGAAATGCCTGAAATACGCCTTCTAACATACCACCACTCTCCATAGACTTCATCCCATACCCACCGCGATTGCATTGCGAAGTGGGTGTCCATAAGCAACCTGATCGCCGACCCGCTCGTCGAGCGGGTGCAAATGAGAATAAACACAGGTGGAGACAAGAATGAAATACACGAGAACCGTAATCAAGACGCTACTGGCAGGACTACTGACAGGCGCCATGACGGCAGGTGCACACGCAGACTCGGTCCAAGTCTACGGCCTGGTCGGACTCTACGTCGGCAGTATCAAGCACAGTGGCGACACCGAATCGACCCGCGCTCTCAACGGCGGAGGGCTGCAGACCTCCTTCATCGGGGTGAAGGGATCCGAGGACCTGGGCGGTGGCCTCAAGGCCCTTTTCGCTCTCGAGAGCTTCTTTCGCCCTGACACCGGCGAACAGGGTCGCTCTTCAGCAGACCCCCTGCTCTCTCGCAATGGCTGGGTCGGCATCGAGGGCGCATTTGGCCGTGTAAGCGCTGGCCGTCAGACCAATCCGACCTATGCCGTCATGTCGCAGTTGAGCCCGTTCGGTGCCTCGGTCGTCTTTTCTCCCCTCACGGTGCAGTCTTTCATCCCGTCATACGGACGAAACGTTCTCGGTGACTCGGTGTGGAACAACGTAGTGAAGTATGCGACGCCCAACCTTGGCGGACTCCGCGGCTCAGTCCTCTATGGGTTCGGGGAAACCGGGGGCGGTGCAGGCTCTGGCAATACCGGTATCCACGCCACCTATCGGGCCGGCAAATTCATGGGGGCGATCTCGGTGCAGCGCGTCCGTATGCAAGCCAGCACACGCCTTGTGGATCCGCAGCGGGCATGGCTCGCAGGAGCGACATATGATTTCGGGGTAGCCACGATATATGCCAATACGATTCGCACCAGCATCGACAACGGCAACAAGACCCGGCTCTACGATTTGGGAATGTCGGTGCCCATCTCCAGGCCCGGCAAGCTGATGCTCGAAGCGGCCCAAACCCGGACCGACCTTAAACAAGCGGCAGATCACCGCCGCACGACGGTTTCTTTCGGCTACGACCACCGCCTGTCCAAGCGCACCGACGTCTTCGCAATCTATTCATACGACAAGAGAACGGACAAGAACCTCGGCAATACGATCGCCGCGGGTATCCGTCACTTGTTCTGAACAAGCCGACATCGCAAGCGCGGGAAACCGATTCCCCGACAGACACGGCATGAACCACCCCATTCTCTGCTCGCGAGGCCGATGCCGACGCACACACTCACGCGCGGTGCGTACTCGAGAGCAGGACGACTCGCGCTGCCCCCCAGCGCGCGTAACCAAGGTGCAGGTAACCGACGCCCCGGAAGCCTCGCATCGTTTCCCCCTGGCAAATTGAAGGAACTGAAATGAAGACTATCGACCTCCGCGGCCTCGTCCCTGCCCCCGTAACCCCCTTCACTCGCGATGGCGCAGTCGACTACGCGGCCATTCATCGCATTGGCGCTTGGCTCGGCAGCATCGAAGGCGTAAAAGGCCTTACCGTGCTTGGCCATGCCGGCGAAGGCACCTTCCTCGAGCGCGACGAACAACTGAAAGTCATCGAAGCCTTCCGCGAGTCGGTAGGCGACCGCCTGCCGATCATCGCCGGCATCACGCTGGAAGGCACCGCCGTCGCCGCGGAAGAGGCCAAGCGTGTAGTAAAGGCCGGGGCCAGTGCCGGCCTCGTATACCCATCTCACGGCTGGCTGCGCTTCGGCTACCAGAAAGGTGCGCCCCAGGATCGGTACCGAGCCATTCACGAAGCCAGTGGCCTGCCGCTGATCCTGTTCCAGTATCCGGACGTCACGAAGGCAACCTATAACCTCGAAACAATGCTCGAGATCGCCGCGCTGCCCGGCGTCTTCGCCATGAAAAACGGCGTGCGCAACATGCGTCGCTGGGATACGGAGATCCCCGTCATCCGCAAGGAGCGCCCTGATCTCCAGGTTCTGACCTGCCATGATGAATATCTGTTGCACACCATGTTCGATGTCGATGGTGCGCTGGTGGGATACGGGTGCATCGCACCGGAGCCGCTCATCGAGATGATCGCCGCCGGCAAGGCTAAGGATTACAGAAAGGCACGCGAACTCCATGACCGCCTGCTGCCGGTGACGAAGAACGTCTATCATCGCGGCTCCCATATGGAAGGCTCGGTCGCACTGAAGTGGGCGTTGGTTGCCCGCGGCATACTCGAGCACGCCACCGTCCGCTCGCCCTTGCTCCCGCTAGCAGAAGGCGCCGACAAGGAAGTCGCCGAGGCAATGCAGGCCGCTGGCCTGGGCCGCGTAGCCTGACGGATTCGAAGGGGCCGCAGGCAAGCGGTCCCCGTTTTCCGTAAGAAGGGAACAGCGACCGACAAAGCCAGAGTCGCCAGCGCATCAGATCGCTGACCCTGGGTAGAAGATTGAGGAGACAAGAAATGCAGAAACTGACATCCGCACTCGTACGCTGGTCAGCCGTCGTTGTGCTCGGCAGCGCCATTCCGCTTTCGGCCGGCGCGGAGACTGTCCGCATCGGCGCCATGCCCGTGGGATCGGGTTGGTATGTCGCCGCGGCCGCAATCAAAAAGACGCTAGAGGAGACGGCGAGCGGCCTGGACGTAGAGATTATTGCCCGTGGCGGTGGCGTGGCAAACCCCATGGTGGTGCAACAGGGCAAAGCACAGATCGCCCTGTCCAACGTTGCCACTTCCCAGTGGGCGATGAAGGGAGAATTGCTCTACTCCGGCAACAAAGCGCCTGACATCCGCTCATTGGTGGGCGGCCTCAACCCAGTCTTCATTGGTGCGATCGTCCGCAACGATTACCTGAAGCAGAACGGCTTCAAATCCCTCAAGGAGATTCTCGAGTCGGGAAAGCCGGTAAATATCATGATGAAGCCCCCTGGCTCGAACATTCCTCCCGCGGTGGACGTCATCCTCCAGGCACACGGCAGCAGTGTGAAGAAGATCAAGGCGGACGGTGGCCGCATCATCCAGGTTGATTCTTCTCAGATGGCAGGAATGATCCGGGATGGGCGCGCCGATCTCTATTTCGACACGATTCTCCGGGGTCATCCGACAATTCAGGAAATCTCGCTCACCGGTGACGTGAGCTTCATCGACTTATCTCCGGAAGCCATCTCGGCACTATCCGAGATCGGAATCGTCAAGGGCGACATCCCGAAGTGGTTCGACATTCAGACGGAAGTGACCATCGGCGGCGACTACGGCACGCATCTCATCGCCCGCAAGGATCTGCCTGACGACATCGCCTACAAGATCACGAAAACAGTCGTCGAGCACATGGACAAGTTGGCCGCCGAGTTTCCCGCATGGAAGGCTTTTGTCCGCGAAAAGGCGGCAAGCCCCGAGAAGAATGGCATCCCCCTTCATCCCGGCGCCGTCCGTTACTACAAGGAAATCGGCCTGCTTTGATTTCACGGGACGGCGTGATCGCCGCCCCGTGAAATCCCACCGCAACCAACGGGAATTAGGGAAATGGTCAGCAATTCCAATGCCACGCTGCGCGATCCCAAGACTTGGCTCGCTCTCGGCTTCATCACATTCCAGTTCTGGATTCTCTTCAACCCACAGCAGCCCCATCTGGAAAGGCCTGCACATCTCGTCATTGCACTACTGTTGACATTCCTTGCCATACCGCTAACCGGCACGGGCCTGCCGCGATTGATCGAACGTACCATCGACGGATTGATCCTGCTCGCGACCATTGGCGTGGGCATCTATTACTGGCAGGAAATGCCCCGCCTTACCACCCGTATCGAAAACGTCTCCCCCATCGAGTGGTACGACATGGCGCTCGCCGGCACCCTCGTGCTGCTACTGCTGGAAGCCGTGCGACGAACCGTCGGCATGATTCTCCTTGCAGTGATCGTGGCCTTCATTGCGTATGGCGCGTTCGGCTACATGCTGCCGGGCGAGATCGGTTTCGGCCAGATCGAACTTGACGCGTGGTCGGAAATACTCGCCATGACAACAAGCGGAATCCTGGGTGTAACCACGGAAACGTCGGTCAATTTCATCTTTTACTTCATCGTGTTTGGCGTGGTCTATAGCGCCGTCGGCGGCGGTCAGTTGTTCATCGATATCGCAATGCGAGCCGTGGGCAAGTCCCGCGGCGGCGGCGCCAAGGTGGCCATCGTCGGCTCTAGCCTGATGGGTACGATTTCGGGAAGCGCCGTCGCAAACGTGACCGCCACCGGCGTGTTCACCATTCCGCTCATGCGCCGGACGGGCATGTCCGGCGAACGCGCGGCAGCGGTGGAAGCAATTGCCTCGACTGGCGGCCAATTGATGCCCCCGATCATGGGTATTGCCGCCTTCGTGATGGCCGAACTGCTGGTCGTTCCGTACGTTCAGGTGGCGCTTGCGGGCGTCTTCCCGGCACTTGCCTTCTATTTCGCACTGTTCGCGTCGGCCGACCTTCATGCCCGCAAGCATGGCGTCGGAACACTCACCGAAGACGACCTCAAGGGCATTGCACCAGTGCTGCCGCGGCTTCACATGCTCGTGCCGGTGATCGTCCTCGTCGCCGGGTTGATGATGGGCTATTCCGCACAGATCGCGGTCACCCTTGCCACAGTGACCTGCCTCCTGATTCCCCTGGCCCGAGCGGAAACCCGTTACCCCCTGAGCAGTCTTCCGGCAATGATTCTGGACACCGGAAAGCAGGCGGCAACCATTGCGGTCCCGATCGCTGCCATCGGCATCGTCATTGCGGTGGCCATCCAGTCCAACCTAGCGCTGAAGTTCGCCTCGGGCCTGATCTCCGTCGGCGGCGGCTCCTACGCCATATCGTTGATCCTGGTCGTCCTGGGCTGCATTGTTATGGGTATGGGCCTGCCAACGGTGGCAGCCTACATCATCGGCGCAATCCTCTACGTTCCTGCGCTGGAAACACTTGGCGTGGAACCGCTGCAAGCGCACTTCTTCGTGATGTACTTCTGCATCCTGTCCATGGTCACGCCTCCAGTATCACTGGCATCCTTTGCTGCAGCAGGGGTCGCCAAGACAGATGCGATGAAGACCAGCATGGTGGCTTTCGGAATGTGCGGCGTTGCCTTTCTCATTCCATTCGCGTTCATCGCCGACAAGGCCCTGCTTTTCCAAGGCTCGTATGCGGAGATCGCCATTGCCGGCACAGGCCTGATCGTTTCAACGCTGATCTGGGCCATGGGGCTCACCGGGTTCATCGTGCGCAACCTTAACCTGATGGAGCGCGGCTTACTGCTGGCATGCGGCGCAGCGGCCATGATCACCCGAACAGGTAGCCTGATCTGGTCAGCGGCCATGGTAACGGGCGTGCTCTATGTCGCGCTGCACCTGGCTCTTGGCCGGCGTCAATGTCGTCACCCCGCCATCAATAGCAAATAGGTCACCCCGACGAGGATCAAGGGCAGGCATCGAGCCGCCGGAGGCAGAACCAACGCGTCCTGGGGCAATGGGCACGACTGACATACGGTCGGCCGATTGCCCCAGGACACCGGGCACACCCAAACCAAGCTCATCCGGCCGACGTCGTTCTCCTCCGCAGATGATCCAAGCGAAGTAATGGCCGCGGTAACCATCCGGTCTCCAACCGGGCTGGCGAGTCCGCTCCAGACGCGCTTCTGATGAAATTCCAGCCCTCGAAGGCGACATTCTCCGACGCGTTCGTGCCAGAGCTTGTCGATCACCGCCGGCAACGCCGATGGCCAGTCCATATCGCGGCTATGGACCGCGACGCTGGCCGCACATAGACCGAACCCGAACAAAACCCCGATCGCGCCGGACACCTTTCGCCTCATCATCATTTCACCCCGCATCTGTCATGATCAAAATCGATGAGCGAAGTCTAGGGACGAGCCGTTTTCAGCACATGGCCCGAAAGAGCCATTCTTCAGAAGCACGATGGGCCACCCGACGCCGGCTCGATCTCATTTTTACGACATCTATACGCGCAGCCCCACAGATCAATCGGTGTTTTTACATGGATTGCCCTAGTCTTGCGATATCCCGATCTTCACCGCTTCACATGAACTCCACGCACCAGACCACCACCGGCCAGAAGGCGCGATATCGGGCACTGCGAGGGTGGGCCACGACCATGCTCGCCTGTGTTGGCACGACCCTGATCGCCACGCCGCTGCGCAGCTATCTCGACCTCGCCAACATCGTCATGCTGTTCCTCCTGACGGTGCTGGTGATCGCGGTCAGGCTCGGGCGCAATGCGGCAATCCTTGCGTCGATCCTTAGCGTGCTGCTATTCGACATCTTTTTTGTTCCGCCGCGCTTCTCCCTGGCGGTGAGCAATCTCCAATACGTCGTCACCTTCGCGGTCATGCTGGTGACCGCGCTGACCACCACGCACTTCACCTCCACACTGAGGCTGAAGGCGCGTGAGGCCGAGCTTCGAGCACAACGCACCCAAGCCCTTTACCTACTGGCCAGACAACTTGCCGGAGCCCTCGCAATCGAGCAGGTCGTGGACCTCGTGCGCGCCTTCATCCACGAACAGTTGCACGCACGGAGCACCCTACTGCTGCGCGATGACAGCGCTCTCGGTCTGTTTGCGGCAGCCCCCGCAGGCGAGATCGCGATCGACATGCACGCCGCCGACATTGCGCTCAGAACGGGCGCGCCCGTACGCGGCGAAAAGGCTGACGGCATGGGGCTCGCCCCCCTCTATCTGCCGCTGTCGGCCTCCATGCGCATCCGCGGCGTCCTCGCCGTCGATTGTTCGGAGCATGCTGCGGACACCCGAGCGGAGACGATTTCATTGCTGGAGGCACTGGCCTCGCTGGCGGCGGTGGCGCTCGAGCGCCTGCACTATGCCGAGGTCGCTCAGGCGACCGAACTCAGGATGATGACCGAGCGCCTGCGCAGTTCAATTCTGTCGGCGCTGTCGCACGACCTTCGTACCCCTCTTACGGCCATGGTGGGCCTGGCCGACTCACTGTCCCTGATCGTGCCGGCGTTGCCGCCGGCTGCACTCGACACAGCACAAGCCTTGCATGAGCAGGCCGCCAGGCTGGCGGGGCTGGTGGATAACCTGCTCGATATGGCCAGACTCAATGCCGGAGCGGTCACGCTGCGGCGGGAATGGCAGCCGCTGGAAGAAGTGGTCGGCGCCGGCATCAAGCTACTAGGCACGGCACTGGCAAGCCACACGGTCAAGGTTCGACTGCCCAAGGATCTTCCGTTGCTGCATTTCGATGCCGTGCTCATCGAGCGGGTGTTGTGCAACCTGCTCGAGAACGCCGCCAAATACGCACCCGCAGGGACGGTGATCGAGCTCAACGCCGAGACCTCCGGCGATCTTGTCGAGGTCATGGTCGCGGACCACGGACCCGGCTTTCCGGCCGACAGGCAGAACGAACTGTTCGACATGTTCTTCCGTGGCCGGACGGCTTCCGCCAAACCCGGCACCGGTCTGGGTCTGGCGATCTGCAAGGCCATCGTGGAAGCGCATGGCGGCCGCATCGTGGCGGAGAATCGTCCGCAAGGCGGCGCCTGCGTGAGACTCTCCCTTCCAGTCGGCACACCGCCCATCGTCGAAGAGGAGTTGCCGTGACGCATCCGCCAATGGTGCTGGTCATTGAGGACGAGAAGCAGATTCGCCGTTTCCTGCGGCTTGCCATCGAGGCCGAAGGCTGCAGAGTCATCGAAGCCGAAAACATGGCCGATGGCCTGCTCGAGGCCGGCGCGCGCAAGCCGGATCTGCTCATCCTCGATCTCGGGCTACCCGACGGCAACGGCATCGACCTGATTCGCGATCTGCGGGCTTGGTCGGACGTGCCCGTCCTGATTCTCTCGGCCCGAACACGGGAGGACGACAAGATCGACGCGCTCGACGCCGGAGCCGACGACTATCTGACCAAGCCTTTCAGCGTCGGCGAACTGCGCGCGCGCGTCCGCGCCCTGCTGCGGCGCAAAAGCAGGCTCGGAGAGGCCGCATCTCCCATTGCCGAATTCGGCGATATCCGCGTCGACCTGTCGCGGCGCGTGGTAACCCGGGGCGGCGATTCGGTTCATCTGACGCCCCTGGAGTACCAACTGCTGTCGGCATTGCTCGCCCATCCGGGCAAGGTGTTGACCCAGCACAGCCTGCTCCGGGACATCTGGGGGCCGGCGTATATCGAGCGCGGCCACTATCTGCGCGTGTATGTCGGCCACCTGCGCCAGAAGCTCGAGGACGACCCCGCGCAACCCAGGCATTTCCTGACCGAGACCGGTGTGGGCTATCGCTTCCAGCCATAGGAAAAGACATGCATCGAGTCGACGAGAAGAAACGCCTGGCCACCCTGACCCTGGCGGCGATGGGCATCGTGTACGGAGACATCGGGACCAGCCCCCTTTACGCCATCAAGGAAGTTTTCGGGAGTGCGCATCACCCGGTGCCGATTACGCCCGAGAACGTTCTGGGCGTGCTGTCGCTGTTCCTGTGGTCGCTCATCATCGTGGTCACGCTGAAGTATGTGGTGTTCATCATGCGCGCGAACAACAAGGGCGAAGGCGGGATCATCGCACTGATGACACTGGCGCTGCACGATGGCAAGCCCGGCACGTGGCAACAGCGGCTGCTGGTGATCCTGGGCCTGTTTGGCGCCTCGCTGTTCTATGGCGACGGCGTCATCACCCCGGCAATTTCCGTATTGTCTGCAGTCGAAGGGCTGGAAATCATCACGCCGGCGTTCGAACCGTACATCCTGCACATCACCCTTGCGATACTGGTCGGGCTGTTCGCCTTCCAGCGGCGCGGAACCTCGAGCGTGGGCGCACTGTTCGGCCCGGTCATGGTCATCTGGTTTGCGGTGCTGGCCGTGTTCGGTGCCCTCGCGATCATGCGCAACCCGCAGGTGCTGGCCGCGGTCAACCCGCTGCACGCGGTGCACTTCCTGCTCGGCAACGGGCTGCTGGGCTTTCTCGCACTGGGTGCGGTGGTGCTGTGCATCACCGGCGCAGAGGCGCTGTATGCCGACATGGGGCATTTCGGTGCGAAACCCATCCAGTACGCTTGGCTGGGTTACGTGATGCCGGCGCTGGTCATCAACTATTTCGGCCAGGGCGCCTTGCTGCTGGCAGATGCGCGCGCGGTCGAAAACCCCTTCTACCTGCTCGCACCAGAAGCCTTGCGCTACCCGCTGGTGATACTCGCGACACTGGCGACCATCATTGCTTCCCAGGCGGTCATTTCCGGCGCGTTCTCGATTACCCGGCAGGCCATTCAATTGGGTTATACCCCGCGCTTCGAGGTTCAGCACACTTCGGACAAGGAGATCGGCCAGATCTACCTGCCGGGCATCAACTGGTTGTTGCTGGTCGCCATCGTCGCACTCGTCATCGAATTCGGATCGTCGTCGAATCTGGCGGCAGCCTACGGCATCGCCGTCACCGGCACGATGCTGATCACCAACATCCTGGCGATTGCCGTCGCCGTGCGCCTGTGGAAATGGCGTCCCGTGCGCGCCGTTCTCGGCGCCCTGCCCTTCATCTGCATCGATCTCGGCTTCTTTCTCGCGAATTCGGTCAAGATTCCCGACGGTGGCTGGTTCCCCCTGGTCTTCGGCCTGGTCATCTTCACTCTGCTGACAACCTGGAAGCGTGGCCGCGAGCTACTCGGCCAGCGTCTCGCAGCCGATTCAATGGCGCTCAAGCCATTCGTCGCCAGCCTATCCGAAGATGGTGTGGAGCGCGTGCCGGGTACCGCGGTATTCATGACCACCAACCAGGAGGCGGTCCCCCATGCGCTGCTGCACAGCCTCAAACACTACAAGGCACTCCACGAGCAGGTGATCATCCTCAGCGTCAGGGTCTTCGATGAGCCCTACGTACCTGTTGCGGAGCGCCTCGAGGTTCATCGGCTGGAGGAAAATTTCTGCCAGATCGTGGTCCAGTATGGTTTCAAGGATGAGCCAGACATCCCTGCAGCGCTCGCGCTGCTGACCGAACCCGGTCTGGCGATCGACATGATGGAAACCTCGTTCTTCCTCGGCCGTGAAACCGTGATCCCCAAGCTCGGATCAGACATGGCCTACTGGCGCAGCCTGCTTTTCGTGGCCATGTTCCGCAACGCCGGAAGCGCCACGGCCTTCTTCAGGATCCCGTCGAATCGCGTCGTCGAACTGGGATCCCAGGTCGTTCTTTGATCGACGCTGCCGTCGCCTTGAGGCTTCGCGCCAGGCTGTCGCCGTTGGCGATGGAATGGCCAGTCCGGCGGGGCATTCAAACCTGCATTAGAATCGGCGCCTGTTCGCCGCCTGCAATGCATCGACAAGAACGCCATGAGACTCCTGCTGATCGAAGACGACCCGATGATCGGAGCCGGCGTGCAGCAGGCACTGCGCCAGGACGGGTATGCGGTCGACTGGGTACGGGACGGCATGGCGGCGGAACTGGCGATCCGGGACAATCCATATGAGCTGCTGCTGCTCGATCTGGGCTTGCCGCGCATGGGCGGCATCGAATTGCTCGAGCGCCTGCGCACGGCCGGGAACACCCTTCCGGTGCTGGTGATGACGGCGCGCGACGCGGTCAGCGACCGGATTCGCGGGCTCGATGCCGGTGCCGACGACTACCTGGTCAAGCCTTTCGACCTCGACGAACTGGGCGCGCGGGTGCGGGCACTGCTGCGCCGGCAGCGGGGACAGGCAAGCCCCCTGATTACGCTTGGCGCCCTGACGGTGGATCCGGCCAGTCATGAGGTAAAGCTCGCGGGCGAGGTCGTGCGTCTGTCCGCGCGCGAGTTCGCCCTCCTCGGCGCCTTGCTCGAACAGCCCGGAAAGCCGCTGTCGCGCGCGCAGCTCGAGGAACGCATCTACGGCTGGAACGAAGAAGTCGAGAGCAACGCGGTCGAAGTCCATATCCACGCGCTGAGGCGCAAGCTCGGCGCGGACTGGATCCGCAACCTGCGCGGTGTCGGCTATTACATTCACGTTCCGGGGCAGGCATGAACTCGCTTCGCCGTACCCTCCTTGTCTCCTTGCTCAGCGCCATTGTGGTGATCTTCGCCATTGGCGGCTACCTGACCTACCGCGCCGCGCTTGTAGAGGCCGACGAGCTGATGGACTACCAGTTGCGCCAGTTCGCACTGTCGCTGCGCGATCAGCATTTCTCCCAGCCCATGTCACCGCCGATCGAGGCACCCGAAGAGTCGCTGGACTTCGTCATCCAGATCTGGGACAGCCAGGGCGTACGCCTCTACTTGTCGCATCCGCACAGCGTGCTGCCCGACCTCGCCCGCTTCGGCTACAACACGGTCGATACCAGCGAGGGCCAATGGCGGGTGTTCTCGATCCCGCTGCGCAACCAGGTGATCCAGGTCGCCCAGCCGATGAAGGTGCGCAGCAGGATTGCAGCCGACGCCGCGCTGCGCACGCTGATTCCGACCCTCACGCTGATGCCGCTGCTCGGCGTACTGATCTGGCTGCTGGTCGGGCGCGGCCTGCGCCCGCTCGACAGGCTGGCGCGCGAGGTCGGAAAGCGGCGGCCCGACTCGCTCGAGGCGCTGCCGCAGGCGAGCGTCCCCGACGAAGCCAGGCCACTCGTGGCCGCGCTCAATGATCTCCTGCAGCGACTCGATCACGCATTGACCGCGCAAAGAGCTTTCGTCGCCGATGCGGCTCACGAACTGCGCACCCCGCTTGCGGCCTTGCAGATCCAGCTCCAGCTCACCGAACGCGCCAACGACGAGTCCTCGCGCCGCGCCGCGCTGGCCGAACTGCGCAGCGGACTGCAGCGCGCGACCCACCTGGTGCAGCAATTGCTGACGCTGGCGCGACAGGAGCCCGACGCCGCCAGGCCACTGTCTGCAGTTGCGCTCGCCGATATCGCACGCCAGGCCCTCGCCGATCATGCGGCACTGGCGCATGATCGCGGAGTCGACCTCGGCGCCAACATGCTGGACGACACCATCACCGTCGCCGGTGACGCCGCAGCGTTGCGCACGCTGGTCGGCAACCTCGTCGACAACGCCATCCGCTACACCCCGCCGGGTGGAAAGGTCGATGTCAGCATTCGTCCGGACACTGTCGACACCTCCACGCCGCCTGCTGCCGTCATCGAGGTCGGCGACAGCGGCCCGGGCATTCCCCCGGAAGACCACGAACGCGTCCTCGCACGCTTCTACCGCCGCGAGGGTACGGAGCAGCCAGGTAGCGGACTCGGGCTTGCCATCGTCACAACGATCGCCCGCCGCCACGGCGCCGCCCTCGTGCTGGGCACGTCGCCCCTCGGCGGATTGCTGGCGAGCGTACATATTCCCTTACAACCGCAACCGCCCCTTTCTTAAGTCTGATTTAAGTCGACGCTTCGTATAGTGCAGTCGTCACGGGCCCACCGGCCCGCATCGATTCAAGGAGCGCGACATGAAAACACAGGCCATCAAACTCACCGGCATCGCGGTTGCCATCGCAGCGATCTCCATCGGCGGTCTCAGTTTTGCCCAACACAGCATCGGCTCGGCGCACGCTGCAGCGGCACCGGTCACTGCAACCGCCCCGGCATCGCCTGCAGTGGCCATGAACCTGCCGGACTTCCAGAGCATCGCGGAGCGCTACGGCCCCGCAGTCGTCAATATCAGCGTCGAAGGCACGGTCAAGACCGGCATGCAGGTGCAATCGCCATTTGGCAATCTCGACCCCAACGACCCCTTCTCCCAGTTCCTGCGCCGCTTCGGGCCCCAGTTCCAGGTCCCGCAGGGAGACCAGATCACCCACGCGATGGGCTCGGGCTTCATCGTGTCGGACGACGGCGTGATCCTGACCAATGCGCATGTGGTCGACAACGCCAGCCAGGTCACGGTCAAGCTCACAGACAAGCGCGAGTTCACCGCCAAGGTGATCGGTATCGACAAGCCGACCGATATCGCCGTGCTGCGCATCGACGCCAAGAACCTGCCCACCGTTCCGCTCGGTGACCCGAGCCAGACGCGTGTCGGCGAATGGGTGCTCGCCATCGGTGCCCCCTTCGGTTTCGAGAATACCGTGACCGCCGGCATCGTCTCGGCCAAGTCGCGCTCACTGCCCGACGAAGGCTATGTGCCCTTCATCCAGACCGACGTAGCGATCAACCCGGGCAACTCCGGCGGGCCCCTGCTCAACCTCAAGGGCGAAGTGATCGGCATCAACTCACAGATCTACAGCCGCTCGGGCGGCTACCAGGGTCTTTCATTCGCGATTCCGATCAATGTCGCCGCCCACGTAAAGGATCAACTCATGGCGCACGGCAAGGTCACCCGCGGCCGCCTCGGTGTGGCGGTGCAGGATCTGAATCAGGGTCTGGCCAACTCCTTCGGCCTCGACAGCGCGCGCGGGTCGCTGGTCACCAAGGTGGATGCGGACAGCCCGGCGGCGAAAGCAGGTCTCGAGGCGGGCGACGTCATCACCGCGATCAACGGCGAACCGGTTGCCTCCTCGTCCGAGCTGCCACCCAAGGTGGCTGCCATCATGCCGGGCAATACGGCCAAGCTCTCGGTATGGCGCAAGGGCAAATCGATCGAGCTTCCGGTCACGGTCGGCGAACTCAAGGCCGCGCAGATCGCAGGAAACGACACCCCGGGTGTCGACCACGGCAAACTCGGCGTCGCGGTGCGTCCGCTTACGCCCGAAGAACGTCAGCAGGTCGATGCCAAAGGCGGGCTGCTGGTGCTCGAGTCCACCGGCCCAGCCGCCCATGCGGGCATCCAGCCGGGTGATGTCATCCTCGCCGTTAATGGCAAGTCGGTCAGCAGCGTCAACGGCCTGCGCAGTGATCTTTCTTCGGTCGGCAATCACGTCGCCCTCTTGATTCAGCGCGAGGACGCCCGCATCTTCGTTCCCATCGACCTCGGCTGAATCACCCCCTACTTTCTGCCGCAGCACACGCTGCGGCCCCCCGGAGACAGGCATGAAGAACAGGCAGCGTATTTCCCGGCGCGTGCTGCGCCACTTCCTCCAACTCGCCGCGGCCACCTTCGCCATCGGCGCCAACGTATCGCCAGCAAGCGCAGCTGAAGAGAACCTGCATGGAAAGGACCAGCAGGACGATAACAAATACGCGCACAATGCCCCGGCCCGCGCAGATCAAGCGGCCTATCCGCTCAGTTTCGCGCTACCCGGGTCAGGCACCGCGGCCATCGCCACACCGGTGCGATCGGACATCCGCGTACTCGACCAGCAAGGACGCAAACTCGTGCAGATGACGCTCGACGGGCCGAGCATGGTCGGCCCCTTCGACCATGGCGCCTACACCTTGCTGATCAAGACACAAGGCATGACCGAAGTCCATCGCCTGCGCATCGGCACCGACACCCTGCCCTATCTGCACTTCACCGACGCCGCCTGAATCGTCGTGGCGCATCATGACCTGAGCGCCTCGACGACCAGAACATCAGCGGCCAGACGGTTGCACGGCACAACCTTCGTCTTAAACGTAGGCACGTGCCGTGCATTCGCATGGTAAGAGGGGCACGCGATACGCGAAAAGGCCGCACGTCGTACTATGACTTCCGTCATGGACACCGCTTTTGCACACATGCATACTTGTGCGACAAAACAAGACCTCGCCACACCTGTGCAGCCCCGTGTCCATTCCGCAGCAGGTGGAGCCACTCATGCCCTCGTTACCGCGGCTCGACCATCTCAATATCCGCAGCCGGATCCGGCTCATTGTCGTCATCCTGATCGGCGCCATTGCGTTTGGCGCATGGCTCGATACGACCATGCTGCGCGAGGCCCTGTGGCGGGAAAAGGAGTTGCAGACCCGACACGTCGTCGAAGCCGGCTACGGCGTACTCGCGCATTTCCATGAGCTTCAACTGGCGGGCAGTCTCTCGGAGACTGACGCCAAGGCCGCGGCAATCAGCACCATTCGTACCTTGCGCTATGCCGACACCGAGTACTACTGGCTCAGCGACATGAACCCCGCCAAACCACGGGTCATCATGCACCCGCTATTGCCAGCGCTCGAGAACCGGACGCTTGAAAGTGATCGTTTCAACCTCGTAACTGGCATGCGCGGAGGAAACGACACGACCTTCACCCCGTGGAACGGCGACATGAATCTTTTTTCCGCCTTCGCCGAGATCGTCGGTCGCAGCGGTGAAGGTTTTGTCAGCTACCGTTGGCCGAAGCCGATCTCGACCAGCGCGATGTCCGAGGACGTCTATCCAAAGCTGTCATTCGTCAAACGTTTCGAGCCATGGGGTTGGGTCATCGGCTCGGGCGTCTATATCGATGACGTCGATCGCGCAATCAGCGTACAGATGCGCAACAACGTGTTGCGAGTCATCGCCGTGGGCGGCTCTCTGCTGCTGCTTGCGTCGGTCGTCGCGCGCAGCATCACGCTTCCCCTGCGTCGAACCATACGGGCCATACGCGCCACTGACGGGGGGAACAACCGGGGACAGCGCCTGCCCATCAACGGAAAATGCGAATTATCCGAACTCTCCTCCGTTTTCAACGACATGCTCGATCGGCTGGCCACGCACGAAGCCGATCTGGCCCGGCACCGCGAAGACCTCGAAGCGGCGGTAGCGGCGCGAACGGCGGATCTGGAAGACGCCAACAGCCGCCTCGAAACGGAACTTGCCGAACGCAACCGGGCCGAACGGGCACTGCGAGAGAGCCGGGCCCGCGTGCGCGCGCTGCTCGACGCAAGCGGTGAGTCTGTCCTGCTGCTCGCGACCTCGGGTGAGATCCTGGAGATCAATATCTGCGCGGCACAACGCTTCGACGCCACGCCGGAGACCATGACCGGCCTCAACTTTTTCGACCTGATCCCCGCCGACGTCGCCGCGACACGAAGACAGGCAGTGCGGATGGTGGCGCAGACCGGCAGAGCCATGCACTTGCTCGACGCCCGCGGTGCCATCCATTTCGACAACAACCTGTATCCAGTCAAGGATGACGCAGGCCGCGTTGGCAGCATCGCTGTTTACGCGAAAGACATCACCGAACGACACCGCAACACCTCCATCGAATCGATCTTTCATCGCCTGGATGCGCTGCTACTGCAGTCACCAACCGATCAGGAATCGATTGCACGCATGTTCTGTCAGGGCATCGTACCTATCTTCGGTCTCGCGGGCGGCTGGATCGGACGCGCAGACCCGGACGGGAGGCTCACGATCGTCGCCACCTCCGACGACGAAGCCTGCATGTACTCAGCGCTGAAAAGTGTGGAACTGCGCTGGGACGGCACCCAGCGCTGCCAGCCAGCAGCAAGGGTGATCCGCGAACGTACGCACTACATCGCAAACTTCGACGACCCCGGTTGCTCGTCGTGTACCGGCGTGCTGCCCACGCCCGACGCACGAGCCTCGATCCTGCTGCCGCTGGCGCTGCGGGGAAAGGCATGGGGCGTACTCACGCTGTATGCGCAGTCGGTCGACCTGCTCTCGCAGCCAGCGACCCTGCAGTCGATCAAGGCCGTTGCCGACCGTTTCGGCGTGTCACTCGAGTCCGCCGCACAGCAGGAATGGCTGGCGTTGCTCAACACCGCGCTGTCCACCGTCGCCAACGCGGCTTTCATCACCGACAGCAACGCGCGGATCCTGTGGGTCAACAAGGCCCTGAGCAGGATGTCGGGCTATCGCGAAGACGAACTCGTGGGCGCCACCCCCAGGTTATTCAGTTCCGACGTGCATGACAAGCGCTTTCACCAGCAGTTCTGGCAATCCATCAGCAGTGGCAAGGCCTGGCATGGCGAGATCGTCAATTCCCGCGCCGACGGCAGCCTGTACACCGTGGAGCAGACCGTCACGCCCCTGCTCGATCGCCACGGCCACGTCAGCCATTACGTGGCGATCCTGGAAGACATCACCGAACGCAAGCATGCGGAAGAGCGGGTTAGGCACAGTGCGCACCATGATCCGCTGACCGACCTGCCCAACCGGGTGCTGTTCCTCGACCGCCTCGGCCAGGCGCTTGCGATGTCCAGACGCGAGGAGCGCTGCGGCGCCCTCCTATTCCTCGACCTCGATCACTTCAAGGAAGTGAATGATCGGCTCGGCCATACCGCCGGCGACGCGCTGCTGGTGACCGTCGCACAACGTCTGAGTGCCCAGATCAGGGAAACCGATACCGTGGCCCGTCTTGGCGGCGACGAGTTCACCATCATCCTGCCCGGGCTCAGGGATGCCGAGGATGCAGGGAGACTGGCAGAAAAGGTGCTGGCATCCCTGTCCGCGCCAATGGACATTGCCCGTGAGACCCTGAGCATCGGCGTGAGCATCGGTATTGCCCTGTTCCCGATGCATGGAGCGACCATCGAGCGCCTGCTGAACGCTGCGGACGAGGCGATGTACCAGGCCAAACGCTCCGGTCGCAATCGTTTTCTGTACGCCCCCCAGCCAACTCCGGTCGATTGATTCGGCATCCTCCGGCACCGCCCTGTTCCGACGCATTGCCGCGGGGTCGATGACGTGTGATTGAATGCAAGGCCCCGGCCATTGACTGGCCCTGCCGACCGCATCGCTCAAACGGCCTCACACGATTCTCCGCGCCCGGATCGGACGTTTACCCGAAATCCAGCTTACGAAGTCCGTCATTGGTCAAGGAGAAAAATCACATTGTCTTTCCGTCGCACCTTGTCTAAGTTCAAGCTATCTGCATCGCCAATGTCATCGCAAAGACGGGCAACAGGATGCAGGAACGGGAACCAAGCACTGCCGCAGCCATGACATCGGGTGCCGAAAAGCACCTCGTGTTCTCGCGGCATACGCAAGCGGACTGATCGCCACGCGACGACCGCGCCCGTCGACGACAAGTCTTGCGGCCCGATCTTGAGGGTCTGGTCCGGCGTCATGCCGGTCCGCGAGCGCCAAAGACCCGCCGTCTGCGGCCGATCGCGAGACCGGACCACCCCCGCCCAGGTCGGGGAAGCATCAGGCACCCCAGCAATCAGGAGTCCGCCATGCCCGTTCAGTTCGCATCACCCGGGGTCTATATCCAGGAAATCCCGAGCGGGGTTCGCACCATTTCCAGCGTTGCCACCTCGATCGCGGCCTTTCTCGGCGCGGCACCACGCGGCCCCGTCAACAAGGCCGTCCGCATCCACAGTTTCGCCGACTTCGAGCGCAGCTTTGGCGGCCTGGCGGCCGACGCCGAGATGAGCTACGGCGTTCGCCAGTTCTTCCTCAATGGCGGCTCGGACGCCTGGATCGTACGTGTGGTGAAAGACGCTGCACCGGCCAGTCGAACCTTGCTCAGCGCCGCAGCGGCCAACGTACTGACCGTGACCGCACTGGACGCGGGCGTGTCCGGCAACGGCATTCAGCTTCGGGCGGACTACGCCACGGCATTCCCGGACAGCACCTTCAATCTGAGCATCATTCGCGATGCCGATGGCCGGGCCGAACAGTATGCCAATGTGTCCATGAACTCGGCGGATGCGCGCTACCTGCCGGATCTGCTCAACGGCGTCTCTCAGCTGGTCAAGGTCACCCGCGACGTGGGTCAGGCCACACTCGACGGCTTGCCGGCAGGCACCTCCACCAGCGGCCCCATTGCCGATGTGCAGGCGGTGCTTGACGCCACACACACCGATTTCCGCGTGGTCGTAAACGGTCTGGCGCCGGTCAACGTCAGCATCACGTTGCCAACCGACATCGCCGGCGGCACGCCGACCCAGCGCCTCACCGCGCTGGCGGCGGCGATCCAGGCCAAGGTCCGCGCCCAAGCCGGGGGGCAGGCGGCATTGCTCGCCTTCACCTGTACCCGCAGCGGCGCCACCCTTGTACTCAGCTCCGGCACCGGCGGCGAGTTCTCCTCGGTCCGCGTGCTGGCAGGTGCGCGCAACAACGCAGCCGGCGCACTCCTGCTCGGAGCCGCCTCAGGCGGCCGCGAAGTCGATGCCGTTGCCGGCATTCGCCCCGCCCTGCTGCCCGAACCCGCGACATTGACCAGCGGCGCCTATGCCGCAACTGATCTCGACACGCTGCCCGACGCCACCCACAGCAGCCTGCGCATCAGCCTCGACGGCTACGGGCCGGACGTCATCGATCTTGGCGCGGCGCCCGCGGCCGGTGCCAATCTGGCGGCAAAACTGGCGGACGTTGGCCAGCGGCTGCAGGCCGCGGTGCGCGCGCTCAAGCCGGGTAATCCGGCCTACCGCGACTTCACCGCGACCGCCCAGGGCAGCACGCTGGTCCTCGCATCCGGATCGCGCGGCGCCGGCTCGGCCATCGCAATCAGCGCTGCACCGACGAACGACCTCGCCGCCGGCCTGCACCTGCTGGCGGGTGCCGTCTTATCGCCACCTCCGACGAACGCCTATCTGGGCGGCGGCAGTGAGACACCCTACGGCCCTGCCGACATCTATCCCGCCTTCATCGGCAGCCGCTCGCTGCGGCAGGGGCTTTACGCGCTCGAAGACGTCGATCTGTTCAACCTGCTGGTACTGCCCGGCGTCACCGACAGCGGCGTGCTGGCCGACGCCGCAGCCTACTGCGAGGAGCGCAGGGCCTTCTTCATCATCGACTCCCCCCCCTCGGCGACCGACGTCGCCACCATGGTCAGCAGCGCATCGGGTACCGACCTGCCCAAGTCCGATCACGCTGCGGTGTATTTTCCGTGGACGCACGTCGCCGATCCGCTGCGCAACGGCAAACCGCGACTGACCCCGCCCGGCGGCACGATCGCCGGCCTCTATGCGCGCACCGACGCCAATCGCGGGGTGTGGAAAGCGCCGGCCGGCACCGACGCCAACCTGGCCGGCGTGCAGTCGCTGGCGCTGACGCTGACCAACGGCGAGAACGGCAGCCTCAATCCGCTCGGCGTCAATTGCCTGCGGACCTTCCCCGTGTACGGTGCGGTGTGCTGGGGGGCGCGTACCTTGCGCGGCGCCGACCAGATGAGTTCGGAATACAAGTACGTGCCGGTGCGCCGCCTCGCGCTGTACATCGAGGAATCGCTCTATCGCGGTACCCAATGGGTGGTGTTCGAGCCCAATGACGAACCGCTGTGGGCACAGATACGGCTCAACATCGGCGCCTTCATGAACGGACTGTTCCGCCAGGGCGCCTTCCAGGGCAGCTCGCCGCGCGAGGCCTACCTGGTGAAGTGCGACCGCGAAACCACGACACAGGACGACATCAACCGCGGCGTGGTCAATATCCTGGTCGGCTTTGCGCCGCTCAAGCCTGCGGAGTTCGTCGTGATCAGCATCCAGCAGCTGGCGGGGCAGATCCAGACCTAGATCCGGCGCACCGCTCAGTCGAACCCCGCACCATTTTCGAGGAGGCCGCACCATGGCGCAGTTCACCGTCAATTCGCAACGCTTCGACCCCTACAAGAACTTCAAATTCCGCGTCAAATGGGACGGTCGCTACGTTGCCGGCATCAGCAAGGTGTCCTCGCTCAAGCGCAGCACCGAGGTGGTGGAGCACCGCGAGGGCGGCGACCCGTCGAGTGCGCGCAAGTCGCCCGGCCGCACCAAGTTCGAGGCCATCACGCTCGAGCGCGGCGTCACCCACGACAAGGACTTCGAGCAGTGGGCCAACAAGGTGTGGAACCTCGGCTCCGGCCTCGGCAGCGAAGTGTCGCTCAAGGACTTTCGAAAGGATCTGATCATCGAGGTCTACAACGAGGCCGGGCAGGTCGCGCTGGCGTACAAGGTCTTCCGCTGCTGGGTGTCGGAATACCAGGCCCTGCCCGACCTCGATGCCAACGCCAACGCCGTCGCCATCCAGCAGATCAAGCTCGAGAACGAAGGCTGGGAACGGGATTACGAGGTCAGCGAGCCGGCCGAACCCAGTTTCGTTGAGCCGTCCTGACTTCAGGCGTCCGAGTTCGAGATCCCATGCACCCGCTCAACGCTGCCCAACTCCTGTCGCTGTGGGACGCCGGACAATCCCGGCACCCGATCGACCGTGCGCTGCTCGCGCTCGCCCTCGCGCTGCCCGACCAGATGCGCGAAGGGCTTGCCGATCATCCGGTCGGATGGCGCGAAGGACGCTTGCTGGCATTGCGCAATGCCACATTCGGCCCGGCACTGGAAGGTTTCGACCGCTGTCCGGCCTGCGGCGCGTTGATGGAATTCGCACTCGACGGCGACGCGCTGCTGGCACACTTGCCCGCACCCGCCGACGACCTGCGTATCGAATTTGCGGGACAACAGTGGCGCCTGCCCACCAGCCGCGATCAGGGCGCCCTGAGCCTTGCGGCCGATGCGGACAGCGCGGTGCAACAGCTGCTGGCGCGCTGCCGGCTGACGAGTACTGGAGACGGGGCGTCGCCCGCAGCGCTCGACAGCACCCACCTTGCCGAGCTGGAGCGCAGGATGGAAGCGGCCGACCCTGCCGCCAACATCCGTCTCGATCTCGACTGTCGCGACTGCGGCGAACACTGGCAGGCCTTGCTCGACGTCGGCAACTGGTTCTGGGATGAGGTCGGCGCCAGTGCCCGCCACCTGCTCGAGAGCGTGCATCGCCTGGCCTGCGCATACGGCTGGCGCGAGGACGAGGTGCTCGCGCTGAGTCCTGCGCGGCGTGCGGCCTACCTGGACCTGATCGGCTAAGGGGGCGACATGAGCGGCTACCTGCATCAGCTCGCCGCCCGCAGCCTCGGCCTTGTTCACAGCGTGCGCTCACGCGCCACGCTGCCACTTGCCGCCCCATTGCCTGAATCTGCCCCCCCCACGGCGGTACTGCCCATCGGGCTTGAACGCGCCCCCAACGAATCACGGCACACCGGAGTCGCTTCGCCCCGAGACAACCAGTCAACGCACGCTTCATTCGCGCAGGCGCACACGCCCGCCACCACGGCGGCGCCCCTCGACCGTCAGGGCCACCGCGACATCGTCACGAACCGGACCGCGCCGCCAGCCGACAATCGGCCGAACGAACCCACCCGCCGCGGGCCCGCGCTCGAGCCCGCGACCGACGCAACCATCGGTACGCGACCTGCCAGTGAGGCGTTTGCCCCCGCGCCCGGCGTTCGGGCCGAACGCGGAGAGACCCGCCCCCTCGCCGCGCGCCCGGCCTCGCCGCACAGCGCGCGCCCACCGGCCATTGAGCACCTCGACGCACTGGTGGCGCGTCTGCTCGAACCGGTTGCGGCGTCCGCAGCCTTTCCGGCGGCCGATCTGCCCACCGTCGCAGCGACCTCATCCGGCCCGACGCCAGCACCCGCAGCAAGCAGTCGACACGGACTCGAGGCCTTGGACAACAGGAGCACGGCGCGCGCGCCCGATGGACATCCATTGTCCCGGCGACACACGCAAGCCCCACCCCCCGGGTCCGCAGGGCCACCCGACGTCCATATCACCATCGGTCGGCTGGAAGTCAATCCGCGGCCCCTGCCGCCGACACCCGCGCCCCGCCCACGCGGACCTGCGCCGCTGTCGCTGGCGGACTATCTGGCCCGACGCAGCGGAGAACGGCGATGAGCAACGCGCTGGCCATTGCCGGTGTGACGGCGGTCCTGAAAGACCTGCTGGACTCGGGTCTGATCGAACACGCCATCAACGACACCCTGGGCGTCGGCGTCGTCGTCAGCGCGGGCGCACCGGACACGGTGTCGCTCGACGACCAGACCGCGCCGCAACTGAATCTCTTCCTGCATCAGGTCACGCCCAACCCGGCCTGGCGCAACGCAGCCCTGCCCAGCCGTGACCCCGCCGGCGGGCGCATTTCCAATCCGCCGCTGGCGCTGGACCTGCACTACCTGCTCACCGCCTACGGTCGCGCCGACCTGCAGGCCGAAGTGCTACTGGGGTATGCGCTGCAACTGCTGCACGAAAACCCGGTGATCCCGCGCGAGGCCATCCGCCGCGCGCTGCAGCCCGAAGTCGTCGACGGCGCCATCCTGCCAACGGTGTATCAGAACCTGCGCAGTGCGGATCTCGCCGAGCAGGTGGAGCTGCTCAGGATCACCCCTGCCGTACTCGGCGGCGAAGAGATGTCGCGGCTATGGTCCGCGCTGCAGGCCCGCTACCGCCCCACCGCCGCATTCCAGGTCTCGGTCGTCCTGATCGAATCGCGCCAGCCCGCGCGCAGCCCATTGCCCGTGCTCAGCCGCGGCAATGCCGACCCGGTGAGCGGCCGCGAACGCGGCGTGGCAGTGTTCACCGGCCCGGTGCCGCCGCTGCCGACGCTGGAGGCGGTGGTGCCGGCCGGCGGCCACCCCGTCGCCACGTCCGGCTCGGAGGTCCGAATCGACGGTCATCACCTGGACGGCGTCGATCGCCGCATTACCTTGAGCATTGCGGCACTCCAGCTCAGCCGCAGCATCCCGGTCGCCGGCGGCACCAGCGATCAGGTCCGATTCACCGTCCCCGCGGACCTGCCCGCCGGCCTGTACCGGGTCAACCTGTCGCTGCTTCGCCCCGGCGACGCTCATGCCCGCACGACCAACCAGCTTCCACTGGCGCTCGCACCAACGCCGGTGCTGCCACCCTTCAGCGCCGCGCGCACCGGCTCGACGGTGACGCTGGTGATCGATGTCGTACCCGCGCTGCGTCCGGGGCAGAGCGCCTCCCTCATTCTCGGCGATCACGAGATCAGTGCCGACCCGGTGTTCGCGCCCAGCACGCGTCTCACCTTCCGCATGCTCAACGCGCCCGAAGCCGGCACGACCCACCTCGTACGGCTGCGCGTCGACGGTTTCGAAACGCCGATCGTCGATCGCAGCGCCACACCGATGGCCTATCTCGACCGCAGGATCACACTGCCATGAACGCCCCCCTGGCACCCGACTGGAGCAGCGCCAACCAGCAGTTGCTGGTGCTCGAATTCGCCCGCCTGAAAACCCAACTGCAACCGGGCGCGCACGACGGATTTTCTGCAGTGGAGGCGAATACCGCGCGGACGCTGATCGCCGCGCGCCAGTTCCTCGGCGAGGACAGCGCCATCGACTGGCTGTGCCGCAACTTCGATCTCTCCACCTTCGAGCGCGACCTGCTGCTGCTGTGCGCCGGGGTCGAGATGGATGCCGAGCTCGCGCGTGCCTGCGCCCACGCACATGGCGATCCCGCAAAGCCGTGGGCCAGCTTCGGGCTCGCCCTGGCGGCGCTGCAGGCACCGCACTGGAGTGCCCTGTCGCCGCATGCCCCGCTGCGGCATTGGCGCCTGCTCGAGGTCGACGACAGCACGGGCCTCACGGCCGGGCAACTGCACATCGACGAACGCATCCTGCACTTTCTCGCCGGCATCAACGATCCCGACGTCCGCCTGCTGCATCTGTTGCGCCCGGCGGCACCGCTGCCCATGCAGGCAAAGACGCATGCGCAATGCACCCAGGCGGCCATCGCCGCACTGGCGGCCATCGGCGCCCCGCACAAGGACCCGCCACTGATCGCCCTCGAAGGCGACGACCGTCCGGCCGCAGAGGATATCGCCAGCCGTGCGGCCGCCAGCTACGGCCTTCAATGCCAGGTGCTGATGGCGACCGACATCCCTGCGGCGGCTGAAGAGCGGGCTGCGCTGCGGGTCCTGTGGCAACGCGAAGCGCGTCTGCTCGGCTGCGCCCTGCTGGTCGTGGTGGACGACGCGCCAGGCCCGGCGGCCGATGCCGCGCGCGCCCTGATCGAAGGGTTCGGCGGCATGCTGTTCCTGTCCAGCCCCTGCGCACTGGCCATCGACGTGCCGCTGCGCAGCTTCAGGGTGGACAAGCCTTCGGCCGCCGACAGCCGCGATTTCTGGGTCGAATCGCTGGGCGCCGGCACAACGCGCGAACACAGCGACATGATCGCCGCGGTGGCGAGCCACTTCCGCGTTGACAGCCGCAGCATGCAGCACATCGCCGAATCCATGCAGCTTGCCGGCGAAGGTGCACACGCGGCCGCGACCAACCCGGTCTGGCAGCGCTGCCGACAGGCGAGCCGCACCGGGCTCGACGCCCTGGCGCAGCGCCTGTCGTGCACCGCGCGCTGGGACGAGCTCGTGCTGCCCGACGCGCAGATCGGCGTCCTGCGCCAGATCGCCGCCCATGTCAGACAGCGTCACACCGTACTCGAGCAGTGGGGCTTCGCGGCACAGGGCGGTCGCGGGCTTGGCCTGGCGACACTGTTTTCCGGTGACAGCGGCACTGGCAAGACGCTCGCCGCCGAGGTGCTGGCGAACACCCTCGAACTCGATCTCTACCGTATCGACCTCTCTGCCGTGGTCAGCAAGTACATCGGCGAAACCGAAAAGAACCTGCGCAAGGTATTCGACGCCGCCGAGGATTGCGGTGCCATCCTGCTCTTCGACGAGGCCGATGCCCTGTTCGGCAAGCGCACCGAGGTCAAGGACAGCCACGACCGCCACGCCAACATCGAGGTCAGCTACCTGCTGCAGCGCATGGAGGCCTACCGAGGTCTGGCCATTCTCACCACCAACCTCAAGTCCAGCCTCGACAAGGCCTTCCTGCGCCGGCTGCGCTTCGTGGTGCAGTTCCCCTTCCCGGACCACGCGCAGCGCCTGGCCTTGTGGCAGCGCGCCTTTCCCGCCGCCACGCCGACGCAGGCGCTCGACCTGGACAAGCTGGCGAGCCTGTCGATGGCGGGCGGCAGCATACGCAACATTGCCATGAACGCCGCGTTTCTCGCCGCCGATGCGGGCGAGGCGGTAGGCATGCACCACATTCTCCAGGCCGCACACGGCGAGGCGACGAAACGCGAGCGGCCGCTCACCGAAGCGGAAACACGGGGGTGGACATGAAATCGCTTCATCTGCACATCGACTCCCTGAGCTTGCCGGGCGGCACCCCGGCCCAGCAGCGTGCGTTCGTCGCGGCGCTGGAGAAGGCCCTCGCCGCGCGCCTGAGCATCGCGGACACCCCTGTGCCGTCCCAGGCGGCCAGTCGTGTCGATACGTTCGCCGCGGCAGGGGCTGATACCGTGCGTGTGCTTGCCGACGTGCTGGGAGCGCGTCTCCGCAGTCCGCGCTCCACCGAAAATCGATAGCCAGGAGGCTGCCATGTCCGCCACCACCCATGCCCCATCGATTGCAGCGCGCGAACCCCTTGCACGTCCACCCGTGCGCACACTGCAGCGCAAATGCGCATGCCAGAAAAACAGGACCAGGGACGACGAGCGCCGACCCGGTGGCCTGGTGCAACGCCGGACGCAGCGCGCAGCGACGTGCCAGGTGGTGCCGGAAGAGGTCGGTGCCGTGCTCCATCGCGCCGGCCAGCCGCTTCCGGACGCGATTCGCGAAGATTTCGAGTCACGTTTCGGCCACGACTTCAGCCACGTCAGGATTCATACCGATGCACAGGCCGCACAGTCGGCTGCGGCGGTCAGCGCCCGCGCCTATACCGTCGGCCGCGACATCGTGTTCAACCGCGGCGAATTCCAGCCCGGTAGCCATCAGGGCCGCCACCTGCTCGCGCACGAACTCACCCATGTCATCCAGCAGGCGCAGATGTCGGGCGGCGGCGCATTCGAAATCGGCGCCGAGCACTCGGCCTTCGAACTGGAGGCCGACCGCGTGGCCGACCGCATTGTTGCCGGCACACCCCCGACCGCCATGCGCCCGCCCGCCAGCGCGAGCGCATGGCGTGAAGCGCCACTGGCCATCCGCCCGGCGCCGGCCGCGATGATCCAGCGCGTCGGCGAGTGCGCAGGAAAAGGCGGCTACAACTGCAACGGCGTACGCTGCACCACGGCAGCGGGACGGCGCGGGATGTGCCAGTGGGGTGGGCTCAAGTACGGCTGCAACTGTCGCGACCAGTCGAACGACGAGGATGCCGTGAGACGGGTGCGCGAGGCTTTGCCCTACTGGCTGTTTGCCATCCTGTCGGCGGCGGCGATCGCGGCCATCGCGGCCTGCTTTGCCAGTGGTGCCTGCGAGGTGGCGACGATCATCGGCGCGGTCGGTGCAGGCGCGGCTGCCATCGTCATCGCCGCGCTGGAAGCGGCCGGTGTCACCGTGAGCGACGGGAGCGAGGCGTGAGCGGCCCGCTCTCGCCGCGACTGTTGCGTGGCGGCCTGATCCTGATCGACCCCTCGAGCGGCGCGGTGCAGCGCGTGATCGCGCTGCAGTACAACCCCGACAGCCTGAGCCGGACGCTGCAGCCGCAGGCAGTCGAACCGGGCGGCACGTTCTCCGAGGCACTGCGCCTCAAGGGCCCACCGGCCGAAACCATCAAGCTCGACGCGGAGATCGATGCCACCGACCAGCTCGAGTTTCCGGACCAGCATCCGGCGGTGCGATCGACCGGCATCCATGCACCGCTCGCGGCGCTGGAAACCATCGTCTATCCCGACAGCGGCACGCTGATCCGCAACAACCAGCTTGCCAGCCTCGGCACGCTGGAAATCGCACCCACCGTGGCTCCGCTCACGCTTTTCGTATGGAGCCGCGAGCGCGTGGTGCCGGTGCGCATTACCGAGTTCTCGATCACCGAGGAAGCCTTCGACGCCAGCCTCAACCCCATCCGCGCCAAGGTGTCGCTCGCCCTGCGGGTGCTTCATGTGGGCGACCTCGGTTTTGGCGACAAGGGAGGACATCTGTACATGGTCTATCACCAGCGCAAGGAACGTCTGGCCACCAGCCTCGGCGCCGGCAGCCTGTCAGCGGTCGGCCTGGGTTCGCTGCCATGAGTGTCGAGCGCTTTCCGCCCAACAGCCGCTATGCCGGCATCGCCACCGCCGAACTGAAGACGGCCGATGGCGGCACGCGGGTTTTCCTGCGCCGCCGCTTCATCCCCGACCCGGCGAGCCTCGTCACCGCAGGTGAAGTGCCGGTGCAGGCCGGCGACCGCCTCGACCGCATCGCGGCGGACAATCTGGGCGACCCTGTGCAGTTCTGGCACATCGCCGACGGCAATGGTGCACAGATACCGGGCGAACTCGAAACGCCCGGCCGGGTGCTGCGCCTGACGCTGCCCGCCGGCCTCAGTGGCGGCGGCAATTTCGGCAATGGAGGCAGCGGTGCTTAAGGGCATTCACCTGACCCTGCTGGTGGGCCCCGGCGTGCCGATACCCGCGCCCAAGCCGGTCATGGATGCACTCGAGAGCATCGAGGTCACCACCGCGGCCGGCAGTCCGAGCGGATTCCAGCTCGCCTTCGCCATCGACAACCATTCGCCGCTGCACACCCTGTTGCTGATCGCCGGCGGCCAGGTGCCGTGGCTGCGGGTGATTCTGGTCGCCACGCTCAACAGTCTGCCCACGGTCCTGATGGACGGGCTCATCACCCGCCAGGAGATCAGCGCCGGCAACGCGCCCGGCCAGAGCCGTCTCACCGTCACCGGCGAGGACCTCACCGTGGCGATGGACAAGCAGGACATGAGCGGTCTGCCCTATCCGGCGATGCCGCCGGCCGCGCGCGTGGCGCTCATCGTTGCCCGCTACGGGCTCTACGGCATGCTGCCGCTGGTGATTCCGTCGGTGTTCGAGGATGTGCCGATTCCGGTCGACCGCATCCCCACCCACGAAGGCACCGATCTGGACTACGTCAATCAGCTCGCGCGCGAGGCCGGCCACGTGTTCTACATCGAGCCCGGCCCCCTGCCCGGCGCCAACATCGCCTACTGGGGGCCAGAGATCCGCCTCGGCCCGGTGCAGCCCGCGCTCAATACCGGCATGGACGTGCACACCAACGTCGATTCCCTCAGCTTCGCGGTCAACCAGTCCGATGCCGAGCTGCCCATCGTGTTCATTCAGAACCCGATCACCAAGTTTCCGATCCCGCTGCCGGTGCCCGATGTCAGTCTCGCCAACCCGCCGCTGGGCCTGATTCCGCCGATGGTGAAGAGCTTCAGGCTGCTGAAGAACACCGCCAAGCTGTCTCCGATCGCGGCACTGGGAAAGGGTCTGGCCGCTGCGGCCGGTTCGTCCGCCGATGCGGTGACCGGCGATGGCAGCCTCGACGTGCTGCGCTACGGCCATATCCTGAAGGCGCGCCAGCTGGTGGGCGTGCGTGGCGCCGGGCTGGCCTTCGACGGCCTCTACTACGTCAAGCGCGTAACCAGCCGGCTCAAGGCCGGCGAGTTCAAACAGGCGTTTTCGCTGGCCCGCAACGGCCTGGTCTCCACCCTGCCACTGGTGCCCGCATGAGCGACAAGACACGCCATTACGGCAAGTTCCGCGGGGTCGTGGTGAACAACATCGACCCCATGCAGATGGGCCGCATCCAGGTCCAGGTGCCCGACGTACTGGGTCCGGCGCTGTCGTCCTGGGCGATGCCCTGCGTGCCCTTCGCCGGCATCCAGAGCGGGGCCTTCGTGCTGCCGCAGATCGGCGCCGGGGTGTGGGTGGAATTCGAGCAGGGCGACGCCGACTACCCCATCTGGGTCGGCGGCTTCTGGGGCTCGGCGGCCGAAGTGCCGGCGCTGGCGCTGGCCGGGCTGCCGGTGTCGCCCAGCATCGTGCTGCAGACCGGCAACCAGAACGGCCTGATGATCTCCGACCTGCCCGGCCCCACCGGCGGCATCCTGCTCAAGACCATGACCGGGGCGATGATTTCCATCAGCGAGGTCGGCATCACCATCTCCAACGGCCAGGGCGCCACGATCATGCTGACCGGCCCCACGGTGAGCATCAACCAGGGCGCGCTGACGGTGATCTGACGACGAGGACGACACGATCATGCCCGGATTCCTCCTCCATCTCGGCGCCACCGTCCTTTGCGCACATGGCGGCCAGGCCACGCCGAGCGCGCCCAATCCGCGGGTGTTGCTGTCGGGTCAGCCGGCCACCACGCTGGGCGCCCCCTATGTCATCGCCGGCTGCGCCATGCCGCCGCCGACCGCCGGCAACGGCCCCTGCGTCAGTGGGCAGTGGCTGATGGGCGCCACCCGCGTCTTCATCGGCGGGCAGCCCGCGCTGCTGCAGGGCTCGCCATCGATGTGCGCGCCGACCGCTACGCCGATGACCGCTGCGGTGACGCAGACGCGGGTCACGGGGATGTGACATGAGCCTGCACTTTCCTTTCCAGCCCGACCATCGAGGCCGCAGCACCGAGGCCGACGACGACGCCCACCTACGCGACATGATCGAGCAGGTCCTGTTCACCGTGCCCGGCGAACGCGTCAATCGCCCCGACTTCGGCTGTGGCCTGCTGCAACTGGTGTTCGCCCCCAACAGCGACACCCTGGCGGCCGCGCTGCAGATGACCGTGCACAGCGCACTTCAGCAGTGGCTGGGCGAGCGCATGGTGGTCGAGGCGGTCGATATCGATCATGACGACGCCGTGCTGTCGGTCGAAGTGCAGTACCTCAGCCGCCATGGTCAGGCGCGCCAGCGCGCGCGCTTCACGCGGGAGGCCCCATGAACCGCCAGTTCCGCAGCGACAATCCGCGTCGCCTGCAGCGCCTGCGCGATCAGCAGCCGCCGGGCAGGAACGGCATCGACTTCGTCGAGATCGTGTCCGCCGACCAGCGCAGCCTGCGCGTGGTGTGCGTACATCCGGTCGCCGGCATCGGCCGCGCCCATGTCCGGATTACCGGTGGCGTGCGCATCACCGCCATCCGCCTGGCGGAAGACCCGGTGCTCGCCGGGCGCGAAATCCGCCTCACGGTGGACACGGCTGGCGACTTCTCGTGGTACACGCTGGCACTGATCGACCCCGCCGCCCCCGATGCGCCGGCGCCAGGCTTCGACATCTGCCTGTCGAACATCCGTTTCAACTTCAAGGCCGGCTGCCCGTCAGTTTTCGATTGCGCTGACACCGCCGGCTGCCCGCCCCTGGCGCCCCCCGAGCCGCGTCTCGATTACCTGGCGAAGGACTACGACAGTTTCCGTCGCCTGATGCTGGACCACATGGCGCAACGGGTGCCCGGCTTCACCGAGCGCAACCCGGCCGACTTCACCGTAGCCCTGATCGAAACCCTGGCCTATGTCGGCGACCACCTGTCCTACACCCAGGATGCGGTCGCGACCGAAGCCTATCTGGGCACGGCGCGGCGTCGAAGCTCGCTGCGCCGCCATGCCCGCCTGCTCGACTACGCCGTGCATGACGGCTGCAATGCCCGGTGCTTCGTCACCCTGGACGTCGGTGCGGCAGCCGACGGTGCCATCCTGCCCGCCGGAAGTGTGCTGCTGGCAAGCGCCGACGACGGCCGGCCGGTGCGTGGCACGGCGCTGATGGACGAACTGCCGCTGCCCGGGATCGAGGTCTTCGAAACGCTGCACGCACTGCAGCTGCACGCAGCCCACAGCAGCATCGCCATTCACGACTTCGCCGACCCCGCCTGCTGCCTGGCACGCGGCACCACCGCTGCGGCATTGGTCAACACCCCCGCGCTCGCGCTCGCACCCGGCGACGTGCTGATCCTCGAAGAGATTATCAGCCCGCTCACCGGCAAGTCCGCCGACGCCAATGCCAGCCACCGCCATGCGGTACGGCTGACCGCCGTCGACACCGGCCATGACGACCTTACCCACACCGACCTGCTGCTGGTGCGCTGGCATGCTGACGATGCGCTGCCTTTCCCGTTGTGCGTGAGCCACGAGTTCGAACACGGCGGTGCAGTGGTCACGGAGGCCATCGCCGTTGCCCGCGGGAACGTGGTGCTTGCGGATCATGGACTCACGCGGTCATGGCAGCCGATGCAGCCCGACACCGTGAGCGACGACGGTCCCGCCGCGCTGCGGCGTCCATACCGCCCCCGGCTGAAGGATGCGGGCATTGCCTTTGCCGAACCCTACGCCCACGACCTCGCCCTATCCGTCCCGCTGGCGGCGACCCGCGTGCTCGACCAGGACCCGCGCCGCGCCCGACCGGCGAACATGGCACTGCAGGCCGACAACCCCGACCTGTTCGGCGACCAGCCGGACGCCGCCGGCACGCAATGGTCGCCACAACGCGACCTGCTCGCCAGCGAGCGCTTCGCCCGTGAATTCGTCGTCGAAACCGAGAACGACGGCAGTGCCTGGGTACGCTTCGGCGACAACCGCTTCGGTGCCGCACCGCCCGCCGGACAGCGCCTGCTCGCGCGCTACCGGCTCGGTGGCGGCAGCCGCGGCAACGTCGGCGCCGAAGCCATCACCGCCTTGCTCAGCGACGATCCGGCACTCGCACTCGGCGTGCATGCGGTGCGCAACCCCTTGCCGGCACGCGGCGGCGCCGAGCCGGAGGCGCTCGACGCGATCCGGCTCAAGGCGCCCGAGGCCTTCCGCGTGCAGGAACGTGCGGTCACCGTGGCCGACTACGCACGCATCGCCGAACGCCATCCCGAGGTCCAGCGTGCCGCCGCCCGCCTGCGCTGGACCGGGAGCTGGCACACCGTGTTCCTGATGCTCGACCGCCGCGGCGGCCTGCCGGTCGATGCGCCGTTCAAGGCCGCGATGGGCGATTTCATGGCGCGCTACCGCCTGGCCGGCCACGACCTCGACTTCGCCAATCCGGTCCATGTCGCACTCGACATCCAGCTCCAGGTCTGTGTCGCGCCAGGCCACTTCGGTGCCGACGTCAAGGTCGCCCTCATCGATGTCTTCGGCGCCGGACTGCGCGCACGCGGCGACCCGGGTTTTTTTCATCCCGACCATTTCACCTTCGGCACGCCGCTCCACCTGTCGTCGGTCGTCGCGACGGCCATGGCCGTCACCGGCGTCGCCTGGGTGGACGTGCTGCGCTTCCAGCGCTGGGGACGCACCGCCAGGGGCGAGCGCGAAGCCGGTCGAATCGAGGCCGACGCACTGGAAGTCCTGCGTGCAGACAGTGACCCGAACTTTCCCGAGAACGGCCGGATCAGCTTTATTGTGGAGGGCGGATCATGAGCACGCCGGAGACCTGCGGCTGCTGCAGCGCACCCGGCGCGCTGACGCCGACCACAGTCATCCAGCCCCCGGGGATGACCCGACTCGCGCTGCGCATCGGCACCCACGGACGCTTCCGCCAGAGCATGCTGGCCGCCATCGCAGGCAAACCCGACCTCGCCGCACTAAGCACGCGTGACAGCGACGATCCCGCGATTGCCCTGCTCGACAGCTGGGCGGCAGTCCTCGACGTCCTCACTTTCTACCAGGAGCGCATCGGCAACGAGCACCACCTGCGCACCGCCACCGAGCGCCGATCGGTGCTGGAACTGGCACGCGCGATCGGCTATGAACTGCGCCCCGGCGTCGCCGCATCGACCTGGCTCGCGTTCACGCTTGAGACGGCTGCCGGTGCGCCGGTCGCGCTCCGTATCGATGCCGGCACCCGCGCCCAGAGCGTTCCGGGACAGGACGAGAGCGCCCAGGTCTTCGAAACGCTGGAAGCGGTACATGCAGTTGCGCGCTGGAATGCCCTGCCGCTGCGCGCCACCGAAGCGGTGCCACCGCGCATGGGCGGACGCCAGCTGTATCTCGCCGGCACCGCCACGCGGCTCGCGCAAGGCGACGCCGTGCTGGTCATCGGAGACGAGCGTGCGCGCGACCCGGGCAACGAGAACTGGGACTTGCGCCGCGTCGCCCGCGTGCGCGAAGTGTTGCCTGCCGATGCAAGCGACCCTGCCGACACAGGCTATACGGTCGTCACCCTCGACCGCGGGCTCGGCAAGCCATGGCGCGGCGTCGATCCGGCCATGCTCAATCCGCGCTGTCTCGCACTGCGCGCCCGCGCCCATCTGTTCGGCCACAATGCCCCCGACTGGCGGGCCATGCCAGCCGGCCTGCGCGCCACCTATCTCGGTCTGGCGGAAGACAGCGCACCACCGATCGGCCAGCACCCGGAGTGGCCAGGTTTCACCCTCGCCGACGTCTCCGACCCGCCCGGCAACAGTGCGGATGGCAGCGGCCTGTACGGCGAGTATTACCGCGGCAAGGGCTTTCGCGAACGCATCCTGGCCCGCACCGATGCCACGGTGGATTTCAACTGGGGCGCGGGAAAACCGGATCCGGCGATGCCTGCAGACCACTTCTCGGTCCGCTGGAGCGGCTGGGTCAAACCGCCGACGACCGGCGCCTATACCTTTCACCTCACCGCCGACGACGGCGTGCGCCTGTGGGTGGATGGTGAGCTGATCGTCGACTTCTGGGCCGACCAGAGCCCCACTGAGCGTATCGGCCGCGCCGAACTGACCGCCGGCCATAAGCACGACATCCGCCTCGAGTACTACGAGAACGGCGGCAGTGCCTCGGTCAGCCTCGCATGGTCGGCCAGCGCCATGCCGAAGACAGTCATTCCCACGGCCCGCCTCTACCCGCGCGATGTGCATGCGCTGCATCTGGACGGCAGCTATCCGAAGTGGGTCGAGGGCGGCTGGGTGGTGATGTCGATTCCGGACTACGAGGAGACGTATCGCATCCTCGCCGCCGAAGACGACGCCCGCGCCGACTTCACGCTGTCGGCGACGACCACCCGGCTCCGGCTGCAGGGCGAGAACGCACGCGAGGTCTTCAACGATCAATTGCGCGCCACCACGGTATTCGGCCAGTCCGAGGCGCTGGCATGGGCGCGGCGCCCGGTTTCGGGCCTGGTCGGCGGTCATGTGCTCGAACTCGATGTGTGGGAGCCCGAGCTTGCGCGCGGACGCTGGATGTCGCTGAGCGGGCTGGTGCTCACCGCCGCAGCGTCGAACGCCCGGGCGCGCGAGCGGCTGATCCGGCACGACGCGCTCGCCGCCATCCGCATCGCCCGCGACCAGCGCAGCGCGGTGCTCGAATTCGAGGATTTCGAGTCTCATACCGTCGGTCTCGCACAGATGGCCGAAATCGTCCGCATCCAGCATAACGACAGCAGCGCCGGCCATACCCGGCTCGTGCTCGACAGCGATCTGACGCAGGCCTATCTGCCGTCGACGGTGCGCATCAACGCCAATCTCGCGCCTGCCAGTCAGGGCGACAGCAAGCAGATGCAGGTGCAGCCCGAAGCCCTCGGCAGCGGCGATGCCGCGCGCAGCCTGCAGCGCTTCACGCTGCGCCAGTCGCCGCTGACCCACATCGCCGCGCCCACCCCGAGCGGCACCGCTGCCACGCTCGATGTACGGGTGGACGGTCTGCAGTGGCACGCAGTGCCGCGCTTCACTGCCGCGAAGCCCGACGAGCACGCCTACACCGTACGTCTCGATGACGACGGTGGTACGACGGTGCAGTTCGGCGACGGCAGCCACGGCGCGCGCCTGCCGAGCGGCAGCGGCAACGTCGAAGTTCGCTACCGGGTCGGGCTGGGCAAGGCGGGCAATGTCGCGGCCGGGCAGATCAGTCTGCTGCTGACCCGGCCGCCGGGCCTGAAGGCGGTCACCAACCCGGTGGCGGCCAGTGGCGGCACCGACGCCGAAGGCGGCGACAGCGCGCGCCGCCATGCGCCGCTGACCGTGCGCACGCTCGAGCGCATCGTGTCGCTGCGCGACTTCGAGGACTTTGCCGCCGCCTTCACCGGCATCGGCAAGGCACAGGCGGTGTGGCTGTGGGACGGCGAACA
Organism: Azoarcus sp. L1K30; assembly: GCF_018122735.1. Taxonomy (GTDB): domain Bacteria; phylum Pseudomonadota; class Gammaproteobacteria; order Burkholderiales; family Rhodocyclaceae; genus Parazoarcus. The sequence continues at coordinate 1,130,882 of NZ_JAGRRD010000001.1, forward strand.
GCGTCGCGTCCATCTCACCGTGGCCGGTGTCGACGGTGCAGCGCTCGACCCCGGCAGTGCCCTTTACCGCAACCTGCTTTCCGCCATCGATGCGGCGCGGCCGCCGCATCAGCCCCTCAAGGTCAGCCCCTGCCGCATGACGTACTTCGGCCTCGGCGCCGGGGTCTGGATCGATGCCGCGTTCGAGGCCGACGCCGTGCTTGCCGCAGCGAGAGCAGCCCTCGAGACCGATTTCGGCTTTGCCGCGCGCGGCTTCGGGCAGCCCGTCATCGGCAGCGAGGTGCTCGCGAGTCTGCACGCGGTGCGCGGCGTGGTCGCCGTCGATCTCGACGTCCTGATCCGCATCGAGGACGGATCGCCCGCGCAGCGGGTCGATGGCCCCGACGGCCATCTGCCGGCGCTGGGCGCGCACTGGCAGGGCAGTGCGCTGCAAGCGGCCGAACTGCTGCTGCTCGACCCCGCCGCCGTCAGTCTCGTGGAGCGTACGCCATGAAACTCGATGCAGATGCCCTGCTCGCCCTGTTGCCCGCGTTCTACCGCGAGCGCGATGCCGAATCCGGCGGCGCGCTGCGCGCCCTGCTTGCCATCATCGCCGAACAGGGCGCACTGCTCGAAGCCGATCTGCAACGGCTTTACGACAACGCCTTCATCGAGACCTGCGACGACTGGGTGGTGCCCTACATCGGCGATCTCCTCGGCGTGCGCGCGCTGCACCCGGTCAGCGGCACCGCGGCTTTCGGCCCGCGCGCACTGGTCGCCAACACCCTGCGCCTGCGCCGCCGCAAGGGCACAGCGCTGGTCCTTGAAGCGCTTGCGCATGACGCTACCGGGTGGCGCGCACGCGCGGTGGAGTTTTTCGAACAGCTTGCGACGACCCAATATCTCGATCATCCACGGCCGCACGCGGTGCGCACGCCCGACCTGCGGCGATCGCTCGCGGTCGATCGCATCGACGGCCCCTTCGGCCGCGAAATGCATACGGTCGATGTGCGCGCACTGCCCGCCGGCCGCTTCAACCTGCCCAACGTCGGACTCTACCTGTGGCGCCTGCAGGCCTACCCGGTGCAGCGCGGCACGGCGCGACCGGCCACCGCGCGCCCCGGCTTCTACACCTTCGACCCGTTGGGCCACACCCGGCCGCTGTTCAACCGTCCCCGCAGCGAGACCGACATCGGCCACCTGGCCGAACCGATCAATGTGCCCGAAGCCCTGCACTGGCAGGACCTGCACGCCGAACTCGAGGCGCGGCGACAGGCACTGACCGACGGCGATTCGACCAACGAAACCTGGTTCGCCACGGCGGGAGGCAGCGCCGTGCTGCGCGTGTGGGTGGATGGGCTCGAGATTGCGCCCGAGCATCTCGTGGTCTGCAACCTGAGTGCGATCCCCGGCGTCATCCCCGAGGACTGGCGCCGACCGCCAGCGAGCCTGACCGTCTCCCCCACCCGGCCGGGGCGACCCGATCGCGTCTTTCCTGCCGCAGGCGGCGTGCTGGTGGGCATCGATCCGCAACGCGGCCGCCTGGCGCTGCCATCCGGGGTGACGCCGACCACGGTCGAGGTCGGCTACGCCTGCGGTTTTCCCGGTGACATCGGCGCCGGCCCCTTCGACCGGCGGCCCGCCATCGATGAAACCGACCCGCTCGCCGCCCTCCCCGATCCAGCCGATTTCGACGTCCACCTGCATATTCCCAGCGCCGCCACCCCGACGCTGGCATCGGCCCTCACCCCCCCGGCCAATCCGGCCGACGCCGCCAACCGTGTCGTCGCCGGCCGCCGCACGCTGATCACGCTCGACACTGATCACTCCGAGGTTCTGTCGCCCGTGCTGGATCTGCCCGACACCTACGTCGCCATCGAAGCCGCCCACGGCCGGCGGCCGGTGCTGGAAGGCGACCTGCACCTCAAGGGCAATGCCAGCACCCGCCTCAGCCTGGATGGGCTGCTGATCAACGGCGGACTGCAACTGCAGGGCCCGCTGCGCGGTGTCAGCCTGCGCCACTGCACGCTCGTGCCCGCCCATGGCGGCATCGACCACACCGGCACCGCCACCGATCTCACCCTGAGCCTGTACCGCTGCCTGTGTGGCGCGATCAACAGCAACAAGCCGCTCGCTGCGGTGCTGATGCGCGACAGTGTGATCGACGGCAACGGCGGCGCGGCGATCGATGTGGACGATAGCGCGCTGAAGGTGAACGCCTGCACCGTACTGGGCAGCGTGAGCGCTGGCCGCATCGAGGCCGCCAACAGCATCTTCGACGGACTGGTACGTATCGCCCGCCGCCAGGACGGTTGCGTGCGCTATTGCTACTTGCCGCCAAAGTCGGAAACGCCGCGGCGGTATCGCTGCCAGCCCGACCTCGTCAGCACGGACCTGCCGGCCGCGGAGGCCAAACGCGAAGCGCGACGCGTCACCCCGGCCTACACCAGCGTCCGTTTCGGCACGTCGGCCTATACCCAACTCACCACGTCCACGGCAATCGAGATTCGCTGCGGCGCCGAGGATGGCGCCGAAATGGGCGTCTGGCAGCACCTGCAGCAGGCACAGCGCGAGGCGAACCTGCGCCTCGCGTTGGACGAATATCTGCGCTTCGGCCTCGATGCCGCGCCCATCTTCGTGACCTGAACCCATACACCGTCACCCGTTTGCCGGGAGAGAGACCATGAAAGCCGACCTCAGCCGCGCCACCTTCGACCCCGCAAGACGTTACCGCACGGTGCGCATGCAGCAGGGACGCGTGCAGCTCGACGCCGACTGGAACGAGCAGCAGGACATCCTCAACCACCGCGTGGAAATCGACAGCCGTGACAGCCTCGGGGCGGTAGCCGCGCCGATCGACAACGCCGGCTTTGCGATCGCCCCGGCGGGCAAGGACCTTGCCGTATCGCCGGGCCGGCTCTACGTCGACGGCTTGCTGTGCGAAAACCCGGTTGCAGCCAGTGTCGCGCGTCAGCCGGATCTCCCTGCCACGGCTTCACCGGTACTGCCGGCCACCGCCGCGCGCCTGCCGCTGCCGCCCAAGGGCATCGCCGCCACCGATATCGACGGCATCGTCGTGTTCGACAACACCGGCACCGCCGTTGCCCCCGCCGACGGCACCTACCTTGCCTATCTCGAAGTGTGGCAACGCCATCTGAGCACGCTCGACCTTGCCATCGGCGACAACAGCATGCGCGAAGTCGCACTCGGCGGCCCCGATACCTGTACGCGCGAGCAAACCGTCTGGCAGGTGAAGCTGCTGCGCGCGGGCGACCCCGACGCTGCGCTCGACTGCCTGTCCGCGATTCCGGCGTGGAGTACGCTCACTGCCGCACCCGACGGTCGGCTGGCGGCCCGCGCCGAAGCCACCATTCCACCCAAGACGCCGTGCCAGCTTCCGCCCGAAGCAGGCTATCGCCTGCTGGAGAACCATCTCTACCGGATCGAGATCCACGACGACGGCACGGTGACGGGCAAGGCGCGCTACAAGTGGTCGCGCGACAACGGCAGTGTGCTCACCCGGGTGGTGCGCTGGCTCGACGACCCGATCGCGGATGAATTCGAAGTCGCCAGCATCGGCCGTGACGACGAGCTGACCATCAGCGCCGGGTGCTGGGTCGAATTCATCGACGATACCCACGAACTGCTCGGCCAGCCCGGCCCGCTGGTGCCGGTGGTTCGCACCGAAGGCAACGTGGTCACCGTGGATCTTGCGCAACGCATCGGACATCCGCTCGATGCAGCCCTGTTTGCGGCCAATCCGCGGGTTCGGCGCTGGGACGGCGTGGTCGAGCTCAAGACCAGTGCGATTGCAAACCCCAACACCGGTTGGGAGGAGCTGGCCCAGGATGGCATCGAACTGAAGTTCGCCCCCGGCAGCTACCGCATCGGCGACTACTGGCTGATCCCTGCACGCACGGCCACGGCCGACATCGAATGGCCTCGCGAGGCCGGCAAGCCGGCCTTCCTCGCCCCGGCCGGCATTCTGCGCGCATTCGCGCGACTCGCCCTGCTGCGCTTCGAGAGCAATGCCTGGAGTTTGCGTGCCGATTGCCGCCCGCTGTTCCCCAACCTCACCGAGCTGACCCAGCTCCACTACGTCGGCGGGGATGGTCAAAGCGTCATGCCCAATCCGCCCGGCACCTCGTCGCCAGCACCCCTGCCCGCGCCCTTGCAGGTCGGGGTCTGCAATGGACAGTTTCCCGTGGCGAACGCCGAGATCCGCTTTACCGTAGACACCGGGCAGTTACCCAACGGCACCCAGACCGAGGTGGTCAAGACCCTCGCCGACGGTGTTGCCTCGATTGACTGGTCGCTCGACAGCGATCAGTCGAAACCGGTGCAGCACGCCCATGCCGAACTGCTGGTGGCTGGACAGGTGATCCCAGGGCGCTACCTGCCGGTCGAGTTCACGGCCAGCCTCGCACTTGCACGTACGGTGGCCTACGACCCATCCGCATGCGACGACCTGCTCGCCGCAAACGCCTTCACCGTGCAGGATGCCATCGATACCCTGTGCAAACGCACGCACAGCGGCGGGGGTTGTTGCGTCACGGTTGGCGAAGGCGGCGCGTTTCCGAACCTCGATGTCGCCCTGCGCACCCTGCTGGAGAAAGGTGCGCTCGACATCTGCCTGTGCCTGATGCCCGGGCAGCACACCCTGCGCGACGACCTCAGCATCACCGGCAGCAGACGCCACCGGATCCTGATCCATGGCTGCGGTGCCGCCAGCCGGCTGGTGCTGCGTGAGCAGCTTCTGCAGTTCGACACCTTCGCAGCGCTCACGCTGCAGGACTTCACCGTTGTCCGCAGTGGGGCGCCCATGAGCATGAATTTCCTGCGTTGCGGCAGTTTGCGCATGCGCGGGATGGACTGGGTCGGCAGTTCGGGCACCGGCAGCAGCCTGTTGCGGATTACCGGCAGCGAGCGTCTGCTCATCGACGACAGTCGCCTGCTGGCTGACGGCAACGACGACAGGACGCTTGGCCTCGTTCTCGAGCGCATCACCGCGCTGGCGGGCATCAAGGCGGCCTTTCGCCCAACGGCAGCCATCGACGGCAACTTGCCGGGGTTCGCCGAGGATCTCTTCGCCCTCAGCCCCGAAGACAAGAAGAACATGGGCGCACAGATCGCCACCATGATCCGCGAGGCGCCCAATTCCAACGTCGCCTTCAGCGCGCGCCAGACGAGCGCGCTCAACGCGCTGCGCCTCGCCGCCACCGGCCCATCGGCCTTCCGCCTCGCCATCGCGCTCGAGGCGCTAGGCCATGCACTACTGAGCGACCGCCCGACTTTCGCGCTGGCGCTGCAGGACACAGTCACCGCGACGATCGTGAACTGCCACATTAGGGGCCGCATCACGCTGTTCGGCGAAGGCAGCGACGCGGCCTTTCCCACGCGCGACCTGCTCGCGCGCCTGAGCGCGGCGATCAACCAGGGCGCAGTCACCCTCGACGGCAGCGGCGAGTTGACGCTGACCCGCAACCGCCTTGGCGGCCTGCGTTTGAGCGAGTCCGTGTTCAAGGACGTGCTGGCGAACTTCCAGGGCAGGCTGCCGGTGTGCAGTTGTCTGCGTGTCGTCGACAACCGGATCGAGAGCGAGCTGGACCACTACCCCGGCACACTGTGCGCGCTCGAAGGCAACAGCCTCGAGCCGGAAGGCGACATCGGCCTGCTCGTCGGCAGCCAGGCGAAACTGATCGGCAACTTTTCCCGTACCAAGAGCAGGCTGTTCGCGCTCGGCGTCGCCCCGGAGAGCTTCGGCAATGGCGACCTCACGGTCACCCCGGTGTAGGTCGCCAGCGGCATTATTCCCCTACTTTGCGTCGCAGTTTCGCGAATCCGTTTTCGACGGTAGAGTGCGGCATTCACTTTTGCAGCAAAGGATCGCCAACGCCGCATGCAGGCTAGCGGGCGCTGACATCACGTACATCGCCGGGTGCCGGCGCGGGTCTGTCCGATCCGGCACCCTTGATTGGTCCGGCCCTTGTTTCGGCGTCTCATCGCCCCCATTGTGGCCTGACTACAAGAACAGGAATTCGACTTTTGAACGATCTACTCGCGCGCCGCCTGGCCTTGCTCGACAAGCCCGAACATCTCGATCTGCTGCGCCATTGCCGGCACGGGCTGGAGAAGGAGAGCCTGCGCGTCGCCCCCAGCGGCAACCTGGCGCTGACGCCGCACCCGGAAGCATTGGGCTCGGCCCTCACCCACCCGCAGATCACCACGGACTATTCCGAGGCGCTGCTGGAATTCATCACCGCAGCCGAAGAGGATCCCCTGCACACGCTCGACGAGCTCGATGCCATTCATCGTTTCGCGTACAACCGCCTCGGCGATGAGATCCTGTGGAGCCAATCGATGCCCTGCATTCTGCCGGGCGAGGCACAGATTCCGATCGCCGAGTACGGCAGCAGCCATACCGGACAGATCAAGCATGTGTATCGCAAGGGGCTCGCGGTCCGCTATGGCAAGGCCATGCAGTGCATCGCGGGCATCCACTACAACTTCAGCCTGCCCGAGGCGATGTGGGGGGTGCTACAGCGCGCGGAAGGCGACACCCGCCCGGCACGGACCTTCCAGTCCGAGCGCTATATCGCGCTGATCCGCAACTTCCGCCGCTACAGCTGGCTCCTGATGTACCTGTTCGGTGCCTCGCCGGCAGTGGGAAAGAGCTTTCTGCAGAACCGCCTGCACGATCTCGAGCACTACAGCGACAAGACGCTTTACCTGCCGTGGGCGACCAGCCTGCGCATGAGTGACCTGGGCTACCAGAACAATGCCCAGGCCGGCATTCAACCCTGCTATGACAGCCTGGAAAGCTATCTCGGCAGCCTGCGCTCGGCGGTATCGACGCCCTACCCTCCATACGTGGCGATCGGGACCCGGCACGACGGCGAATGGATTCAGCTCAACACCAATGTGCTGCAGATCGAAAACGAGTACTACTCGACGATTCGCCCCAAGCGCATCGCCTGCCCCGGCGAGCGCCCCATCCAGGCGTTGGGATCGCGCGGCGTGCAGTACGTGGAAGTGCGCTGCCTGGACATCGACCCCTTCCTGCCCCTCGGCATCGACGTCACCACCGCGCGATTCCTCGATGCCTTCCTGCTCTATTGCGCACTCGAGGACAGCCCGCTGATGCCGGGCGAGGAGTGCCGCGAATGCACGGCCAATTTTGCGCATGCGGTCAAGGAAGGACGGCGTCCCGGACTGCTGCTGCAACAGCATGGGCAGGCACGCGAACTGGTCGCATGGGGGCTCGAACTGATCGACACCATCGCGACCTGCGCGGAACAGCTCGACGCCGCCCACGGCAACACCTTCCACCGCGAAGCGCTTGATGCCCAACGCGCCAAGCTGCTGAACCCGGAACTGACACCCTCCGCCCGGGTGCTGCGCACGATGAGCAGGGAAAAACTCAGTTTCTTCGAGTTCTCCATGCGACAGTCCAAGCTGCACGCACAAGCGTTCAGGGACCGACCGCTGGACAAGGACGCGACGCAGGCATTCGAACAGAGGGCGCGTGACTCGATTGCACGTCAGCTCGAGATCGAGCGCGAGCAAACCGGTCCGTTCGAGGACTATGTTGCCGACTACATGGCCGCCATCGAGCCAGACGAGCGCAAGTCCTGCTAAGCACGGCCGACCCAGCGCAAATCGAAGCAGTAATCCGAATACGCCGAATCGGGTGCCTGGGTGGGCGGGGGCAAGGTGCATTGCTCGATGACTTCGGACACCAGCCGCTCAGCCCGCCGGCGCCGGGCCTCCGCGCGACTGGCAGGCAGTCCGTCGTAGGGCTCTCCTTGCGGATGCCAGTCGAACAGGGTGAGGCGAAGCGCGTGATCCGTGCGTGGATGCGTCAGCACCAGTTCCACCCTGTCCTGCGCCGGCAGGGCCGGGTGCAGCCCGTGCAAGGGGACGAAACTGCGGTAGCGAATACCTGCAAGGCAGGTCGGTCTTTCGCCGCCGAGCTCGGTGCGCAACGGCACCGCATGCCCGTCGACCCGCAGCGACAGCCCGTCGAGGCAGTCCGTGTCGGCTGCGGTCACCCGCAATTCGATGCGCTGCGTGCTGGCATCGACCAGGCGCGAATCGGCGGGCTGCTGCGCGGTCACGTCGCCGATCAGCGGCCAGAATTCGAGTGCGCCCAGAACCCGGACATTGAGCCCCGCCCAATCGAGCTGCCCCAGTTCGCGTCGCGCATCGTCCAGCAAACGGGCCGCCGTTGACGGCCCCAGGCCCAGGCCATGGCGGTCGAGGTCGTCGAGCACCGTCCGCAGATCCTGCTCCAGATACCAGGGCAGCGCAAAACGGTTGTGCAGCAGTGTTCCCCAGTCGATCATGGGCTCGTCGTACGAATGCATCATCAGGCGCGCGACCAGTGCGCGCAGCAAGGCCGCCTCCGCCGCCAGCGTCGCGGCGTCCGGCGCCATGCGCAGGGCACGGAACTCGACCAGACCGGCCATGCCGCGCGCGCCCAGATAGGGGTTCCACAGCTTCTCGATATTGATTTCGCTGCGATGACTGTTGCCGGCCGAATCCGCCAGGAAGGGGGCGAGACTCGACCAGATCAGGCCAGGCTCGGGCGACGGGATGCGTTCGAGCTGCGCCAGCGCCAGTGCCAGCTCGACCCTGCGCTCCTGCGGCCCCTCGTCCGCGCGCGGGGCCTGGCTGCCGCTGCCGATCGAATCCGGTGCCCACCAGTAGGACAAGGCCGGATGGCGGTTGAGATAGCGGATCAGGCGCGTGAGCAGATGCGGTTCGACGAAAAACGGACTGCGCTGCGCGCTCGGCCCACCCAGTGTAAGCTGCCCGCCGCCCCCCGAATCGGCCTCACCGCCGTTGTAATGCAGCCGAAATGGATAAAGCCCCAAGCCCCGTGCGGCCGCAAACAGCCCCGCGTTGACACGATGGAAGGATGCGAGGTCGGTTGCCGGTGCCAGGTTGGCCTCTATCACCGCCGGATCCGGCGTCAGGCTGGTCCAGTGCAACTCGCCATCCACCGGGGGAGGATGACCGCGCAACACCAGGCCGTTCAATCCTGCGGCCCACCCCGCCTCGGCCACCATCTCAAGCAAGGCAGCATGACCCGCGACATCGGCCACCGCCGGCAACTCGAGCACCGGCCACCCACCCTCCTCGTACGCCAGCGTGTCGAGCAGCAGCAGAAGATGACCGCTTTCGGCGAGCACGTCGCGCAGGCCGTCGGCCGGAATCGGCACCGCGTGCAGCGAGGGGCGATCGAGTTCGGCGCCAGGCAGACCATCGATGACGATCGGCTCGCCCGTCGGGCGCAGAAGCACGCGGCGGTCGCCCGCCCCCTGATACGCCACTGCCGACCAGGCGCGCCGACCGCAGCTGTCGAGCAGGCACTGCTGCAGTCGTTCGAGTTCGTTCGCCGCACACGGCCCGGACGCGAGCAAGGGGTCCGGTGGCCCCCGCCACAGCGGCGTGCCATCACGTCGGGCGAGCACGCCGAATGACCAGCGCGCCCCGGGTTCGCCCGGATACTGTCGACCGATGGTCCGCAACAGCGCACCGCCCGGGAACTGGACCGAAAAATCCCGCAGCAACCGTGCCGCACGAACTTCCTTCTCGCCACCGAGCGCTTGGTAGAGCCATTCCGCAGCTTCCGAGCGGCGGTCGGTAAAGGTCGGCTCGGCACCAATCCAGATCTCTGCCCCCAACGCGGCAATACGCCCATCCAGATCGATCAGCTCATCCACAAGGGGATCGGTGGCGGCATCGGTGGTTGGCGGCGTCATGAAGGTCTGTCCCGGGCACTTGCGCATGGATGAGGCGCACGACGGGCGTACCATTTCGGCCGCGCGCGTTCGCACTCAATGATACGTCCACAGCCTCGCCCGCAGAACCCGCCATGACGCGGGCAAACGCCGCATCTACGAAAAAGGCACCGCGCTGCCGGACGGTAGACACGGTGCCAGGGCGACCAGCCGGTTCGATCAGAAGAAGCGGTAGGTGTAGTCGATGTAGAGGCGGTGGTCGGTCTCGTCTTCCTTCACACCGTCGAGGCGACCGACCTTGTCCGAGCGGTAGTCCAGATACGTGTAGCGGACACCGAGTCCCTTGACCAGGGGAATCTGGTATCTCACATCGAGCGCAAACTCGCTCTCGTCGGCTTTACCCAGTGCGGCCACATGGCTGTTCCGCGCGCCCGTACCCTTCTTGTAGCTGACCGAAGTCTTCAGCCCCTTGACGAAGTCCTTCCAGTCATAACCAACGGAGGTCATCCACACCAGTTCGTCACGGTTCGAGAAATCGGCGAGCACGCCCCCGGTGGGGAAGGGATTGGTACCGTGGTCGCCGGCGAAATTGTCCTCGATCCAGGCCCCGTCGAACTTCGACACCGCAGCCCCCAGTGCGAAGTTGCCCAGCTTCCAGTCGGCGGCGACATAGACACCCAGCCCGTCGTTGTCGCTGCGCTTGTTCGCCGAACCGGGTACGTCCTCATCATCGAGCTCCGCGCTTTCGGAAGCAGTGATGAAGAGCTTGCCGTCATCCCTGGACGTGTGGATGCCACCGCTCAGCTTGAGCGAGGACTTTTCCGGCAGGGCGAAGGTGTAAGCGGCCACCAGACCCGTCTTGCTCAGGAAATTCTTCGCATTGAGGTATTCGAAATCGAGGCTGAAGGGGCCCGTCTTATAGCTGGCACCGATGATGCCGATGTAATCGATGTCACCCTCGGCAGACTTGTCAGTCCTGAACTTATAGAAGTGGGCGTCTGCTCGCGGCGACCATTCGTCATACATCGCACCGTAGACAGTCAGTCCCTTGAGCGGATGAATCTCACCCGTTCCACCCGAGAAGGTGTTGGGAATCGCACGACTGCCCGAGCTCGACAGCAACATGCTCTTGTGCAGCTGACGACCATACTTTGCATTCAGCAGGTCCTGATATTTGAACTTGACGAAGGCCTGACCGACCTTGCCAAACGAGTCCTGGATGTCGCCGCCGTGGTCGACCGAGAGCACATCGGCGGTAACGCGGCCACTCGAGCCCAGACGGGTCACGCTGTAACCGGAGAGCCCGAAACCGACCATGTCAGCGAAATACGGCGATTCATAGTTCAGTTGCAGACCCAGGCCCGACTGGCTGCGATCATTCAGACCATTCTCGTAGTCTCGGTCGAAATAGATGCCTCGAACCTTCATTTCGAGCGAATGGCCTTCCAGCTCTGCCGCAGTTGCGACGCCGGAGATCATCGCACTCCCGAGCAGCACCTGCACCAACAGTGTTGAAATCCTCTTCTGTTTCATGTTGTCTCCTTGGTTATTTGGGGCTGCTATCGCAGCGCTGCGGACAAGAACAAGCACCCGTCGTCGTCGCAACAAGGCAAAGTATGGACAACTGCTTTAATGCTTGGAAATGCAATGGATGCAGTCATTAATGCGTATTTCGCATCAGACAGCATTCGCGTGCACGGCATGTGATCGGGCATGGTCCCGCACTGATCGTTGCCCAAGTGCTACCCTGCCCGACCCGGTCGCCGAGCGAGGTGTGGCGCCCACTGCCGTTCACGGCCGATGCGTGGCTCAGACCTGGGAGGGGGCCTCGCTTGCGGCCACCGGTACGTGCACATGGCCAATGAACAGGGGCCGCGCAGTACGCACCAGTCCGGCGACCGCGAACGCGGGGTTCTCCGCCGTGGCGTCAGCTGCTGGCTGCATGCGAATGCTGAGCGCGCCTGCCGGATGTTCGATGGTAATGAGGTTCGGGTCGGCTTCACTGCGTCTCGCATAGCGTGCGGGCACCGTGCCCTCGATGCTTGAGGCGGCCGCAAGACACAACGCCCCGGTCACGGCGAAGGCCGAATGGCAGGTCCATGGCGTGAAATACCGCGACGCGATGCTGCCATCGCGTTCGGGCGTGGCGACAAGGGCGATCTTGGGCAGCACCGACGCGCTGACGTCGCCCAGACCGGCGCGGCGGCCGATTTCAAGCCGGATCTTCTCCAATCGGGCTTTCAGATCGATATCGCCGTCGAGCACCTGTTTCGACTCATGGCCGGTGCGGCCGAGCGATTCGGCAGCCACGAACACCAGCGGGGATGCAAAGTCGATGCAGGTGACCTCGATCCCGTCGACGACATCGACCCGGCTTCCGGTAGGAAAGAGCTTGCCGGTCTTGGCGCCCGCAGCGTCGAGAAAGTTGAGCACGATAGGCGCACCGCCGCCGGGCACACCGTCGATGCGGGTATCGCCTTCGTAAGTCACCTTGCCACCCGGCGTCTGCACGATGGCTTCGACGACCTTGCCGGTGTTGCGGTTGAGAATGCGCAGCGTGGTCACCGGATCGCTGGCCTTCACCAGACCGTTCTCGATGGCGTAGGGCCCGACTCCGGCGAGCATGTTGCCGCAGTTGGGCATGGTGTCCACGGTCGATTGATCGATCGAGACCTGCGCAAACAGATATTCGATGTCGATCCCTTCACGCGAAGACGGACTCACGACGACGACCTTGCTCGTCAGCGTATCGCCGCCGCCAATTCCATCCACCTGGCGGATATGGGGCGAGCCCATCGCCGCAAGCAGGACACGGTCGCGCTCGCCGGGATCGGCGGGCAGATCACGGGCTTGAAAGTACGGGCCCTTCGAGGTCCCGCCGCGCATCAGGGTGCAGCAAATCGTCTTCAGCATGTTGTTCTCGTTCCGCCACGAAGATCGGCAATGCGCCATTTTCCGGCCGAACGACTTACACATGAAATGAAACAAACAGAAGGATTATTGCCATTTTCGCATCACAGAAGCCGATATCGAAAAACAGGCCTGGGACCTCAATCCAGCAGGAATTGCCTTACGTGGGCGAAAGCCTCACCGAAATAGGACTCGTAGGTGTCGCGCTCAACGAAGCCCAGATGCGGCGTGGCCAGGACCTGCGGATGGCCGGCATACGCCCTTGCGCCCGCGGGTTCGTCCTCGAATACGTCGAGCGCCGCCTGGGCCGGACGTCCGCTGGCGAGCGCGGCGAGCAAGGCGCCCGGCGCGATCAGTTCGGCGCGGCTGGTGTTGACCAGCAGGCTGTCCTGCGGCATTGCCGTCAGGTCTTCGACGGTGACGACGTGGCGGGTGTCGGCATTGAGTCGAAGATGCAGGCTCACCACATCGGCGCAGGCGAAGAACGCACGGCGATCCGCGATGAAGGTGTGACCGGCCTGCTCCGCCGAGGCCCGCGAACCCTCGCGTCCATGCACCACCACTTTCATGCCGAAGGCCTTGCCGAAGGATGCGACCCGCGCGCCGATCTTGCCGTGCGCCCACACACCGAGCGTTCGCCCATGCAGCGAACGTCCGAGGCGCTCATTCTCGATCCGGTCTTCGCTACGCTGCCATACGCCCGCCGCAAGCAGGCTGGCGTATGGCACGACCCGGCGCGACGCGGCCAGAATGAGCGACCAGGTGAGCTCGGCCGGTGCGATCGGGTTGCCGGTGCCATCCCGCACTTCGATGCCATGCCGTTTGCAGGCTTCGAGATCGATGCAGCCGGACAGCCTGCCGGTCTGAACGATGAGCTTGAGCTCGGGCAAGGCCTCGATCACCGCCGCGGTGATCGAACTCCGTTCACGAATCAGCACCAGGCAGCGCGTGCCGCGCAATGCCTCGATGAGCTCGGCCTCGTCGTCGATGTGCGCCGTGAGCACATTGAGCTCGGCGCAGACACCATCGAGAATTCGCGCGGCATCGAGTTTTGCGACAATGCCCTGGTAGTCGTCCAGCACAGTGACTGTCGTCATGTTGCAGCCTTCCTTTGCCCGTTTGGCGTGATGTGTGTGATGCCGAGCTCGGCATACAGGGGACGCAGATGAACCCGCAGGCGCTCCAGCCCGAAGCGGAAACGCAATGCCACCAGCAGCAGCAAAACGCCTGCTGCAAGCAGCGTCATCTCCGGCCCGGCGCGCTCGGCGACCCAGCCAGCAACCAACCCGCCCGCAGCCGCCGCACCGAGATTGGCTGCGGTGTAGAGCGCCAGCACCCGTCCGCGCAAACCCGTGGGCAGAATCGTCTGCAGAATCGTGTTGGTCGACGCGTTCCCGGCAATCATGCCGAAACCGAGCAGAAACAGCAGCATGCACGCGAGCCAAACCGCATCGGTGAGCGCGAAACCGGTCAACGCGCACGCGGCGAGCAGATTTGCACTCGCGATGGTCCCCGTCAGACCCCGCACCGACTGCCGGGTCACCAGATACAGCGAGGCGCACAGTGCGCCCGCGCCCGCACTGCCCAGTAGCGCGCCGAGCATGTCCGGCCCGCCATGAAATACGTCGCGTGCGAACGCCGGCATCATCGGCAGATAGCTGGCGGCAAAGAAATTGAGCAAGGCCACCTGCAGCAACAGACCGCCCACCGGAATGCTGTTGCGCACATAGTCGAAGCCCTCGCGCAGTGCGGAGCCAAACGGCATCGGGCGCGGACGCTCGAAGGGACTGTCGATGCTCACTAAGGCAAGGATCACGCCAACGAAGGACAGACCGTTTACGGCGAAGCAGAAGGCCTCCGAGCTGAGCCCCAGCAGCATGCCCGCGAGCGGAGGCCCGATGAAGCGGGCAACGTTGAAGGTCAGCGCGTTGAGCGCAATCGCATTCGGGATGTCCTCCCGCTTCGCTACCAGTTGCCCTGCCAGCGCGTGGCGCAGGGGCGCATCGAAGCTGTTGAGCACTCCGAGCACGGCCGCAGCGATCAGGATCACCCAGGGCCGAATCAGGTCGAGATAGGTCATTGCAGCCAACGCCACCGCCTGCACGAGCATCAGGCTCTGTATGACGATCATCAGCCGTTTGCGGTCGGCGCGGTCGATGATGATGCCCGCAAACGGCGCCAGCACGAGTTGCGGCGCCTGACTCAGGAAGGCGACCCCGCCGAGCAATGCGGTAGAGCCCGTGAGCCGATACACCAGCCAGCCCAGCGCAACCTGCTGAATCCAGGTACCCAGCAGCGATAGGGACTGCCCGAGAAAGTAGCGACGATATGAGCGGCTTTGTAGCGCGCGCCAGGACGATCTGCGGGGCGAATCCGTTCGCGCAGGCAGCGGATCGTCCCGGCGCGCGGTCATGACTCGCTACCCACGCCAACCGGATTCGGCTGACGCTTCTCGATGGCCCACTTCAACAGGGCGGCGCTGCGGTAGAAGCCATGACCGAACTTGCCATAGGGCATGGTCAGGAAGAAGGCCATCACCACGCCCAGATGCACCGCCAGCAGCAGGCCCATCGCCCCCGTCTCACGCCCGGCAAGGAGCGCCAGTCCGGTCAGGCTGACCATGAAAAGCAGCACGATGAAAGCCCGATCCATCGGTTTCTGTGCCGCGTCGCCATGCTCGGGATGACGCTTCAGGTTGAGCCACAGCAGCCCTGCAGGTCCGATCAGCAGGCCGATCCCACCCACTGTGCCGAGCAGTACCGGCAAGCTGGTGTAATCGTAGGGCGCCTCCCAGCCGAAGAAATAGTGGTACGCGGTGGCCAGGCTGGTCGCTGCGAAGCACAGCATGAAGCCGTAGAAAGTGAAATGGTGGAATCGACGTCGCCACAAGGTGAAGGCGTCGTCCTCGTTGTTGCATCCCAGCCCGTGTCCGCCATCCAGGTACTTCAGCCGCAGCACGTCCTGCGTGGTTTCCGCGATCGCGGCACCGCTCGCACTGCCGGGTGCGACCTCGCGCCAGAAACGCGCTACCCCGATACCGAGCGCCAGCACTGCGAACAGGAACACCGGTACGAACATGCCCGCCAACAGGTTGTGCGGAAAAATGGCGTAGAAATCACCCGCCAGCGGCGCATGAAAGAGACCGCCCTTGAGCACCATGGCCAGCACCAGGAACAGTGCCAGACCACCCGCCAACGCCATCGCTACGGTAACCCCGTTGTTTCGGTACAGCTTGCCGAAACCGGCCGGCCAGGCGTAATCGGAGTAGGTCGTCGCCCTCACCTTCGCCATCGCCTGTGGCACGTTCACCGCAAACTCGTGCGGCGGTGCGTATTGGCAGGCGTGCAGACAGGCACCACAGTTATGGCACAGGTTGGCGAGGTAATGCACATCGGCCGGCTCGAACGTCAGGCGACGGGTCATGGCCGGAAACACCGCGCAAAATCCTTCGCAATAGCGGCACGCATTGCAGATCTGCATGATGCGCCCGACTTCCTCCTCGGCCGCACTGGCGATCGGGATCACCCGCCCCATGGCCAGTTCGCTTGCCTCTTGCGCCAGTGCTTCAAGCCGCTGCATGTTCCACTCCCTTCTTCAGTGCCGCCGCTGCAGCATGGGCGCCGGCAATGCGGCCGAACGCGGTTCCGATGGTCATTCCGACACCGGCGGTATAGCCCTTCCCCAGCACGTTGCCGGCCATCATCTCGCCCGCGACGAACAGGTTGGCGCTGGGCACGCCGGAAAAATGCACGGCCGCCGCCTCATTCACCTTCAGTCCGAGGTAGGTGAAGGTGATGCCGGGTCTGAGCGCGTAGCCACGGAACGGCGGCTTGTCGATGGGCAAGGCCCAGTGCGTCTTTGCCGGTGCGAGGCCCTCGGTGTGGCAGTCGTCGAGCACGGTGTGATCGAAGCGGCCGATGCGGCAGGCGGCGTTGTACTCGCGCACGGTCCGCACGAAGGTCGCCTCGTCGAGACCGAGCTTGCGCGCCAACTCCTCGAGCGTGTTGGCGGTCTCGCCCGGAAATACCGGCGGCATGAAGCGCCCGTTGGCCTTGGCGTCGATCACCGAAAACCCGATCTGCCCCGGCTGCTGCGCCACCAGGCGCCCCCAGATCGCGTAGCGTTTGGGCCAGAAGTCCTCACCCTCGTCGTAGAAGCGCTCGGCGTTGCGATTGACCACGATGCCCAGCGACACGCAGTCGATGCGGGTGCAGATCCCGCCGTCGTATTGCGGTGCGCGTGCATCGATGGCCACGCAGTGCGACTGCGACGGATCGCCTATGCTGTCGGCGCCTGCATCAATCATGAACTTGAGCAGCACACCACGGTTGAAGCGGGTACCGCGGATGGCAAAGTTGTCCGCCGGCCACTCGCCGTCGGCATTCTGCCCCCAGGCCTCGCGCAGCCATTCGCGGTTCGACTCGAAACCGCCCGCGGCCATCACGCAGGCACGGGCGGCGATGCGCTCGGTGCCGACCCAGGCCGCACGGAATTCGCCGTTCTCGAGCTCGAGCCGTTCGACGGGTGCGTTGTACCGGACCTGCACGCCCAACGCCTCGGCGCTGCGGTAGTAGGCATTCACCAGCGCCTTGCCGCCGCCCATGAAGAAGGCGTTGGTGCGCGACAGATGCAGCGTACCCGACAGCGAGGGCTGGAAATTCACACCGTGCTTGCGCATCCAGTCGCGACAGCGCGACGACTCGCGGATCGCCAGGCGCGCCAGCTTCTCGTCGGTGATGCCGCCGGTGACCTTGAGCAGGTCCTCCCAGAACTCCTGTTCCGGATAGGCCCCGGTCAGCACGTCCTGGGGCGCGTCATGCATGCAGCGCAGATTGCGGGTATGGGCCGAGTTGCCCCCACGCCATTCGCGCGGTGCCGCTTCCAGCAGCAGCACCGAGGCCCCCGCTTCACGGGCAACCAGCGCGGCACACAGCGCGGCATTGCCGCCACCGATCACCAGCACATCCACGCTGTTCGAATTCAATTCAGTCATTTCAAGCACTCCTGTGTCCCTGGGCGCCACGCTGATTCGGGTCCGGCGCCTGCGGTGATCGAACTATCTCGCGGACACGGGCGCCAACCCAAAGCCGGTCCGAGATTCGGCTATCTCGAATCGAGATGGGCGAGATCCACCCCACGCCAGTCGCCGTTCTCGACCAGCTGACGCACCCGCTTCACGAGCAGGGCACGCGTTGCGAGCACAGCAGGCGACATTTCATCTTCGGACAGGCTGCACAGCAGATTCGGCCGTGACAGACCGGCATCACCCAGCTCCACCCAGCGCAGGCGGGTGTCGGCCTCGGGCTGGCGGGCGAGTGCCGCCCAAGGCTGCATGGTGGCACCGATGTCATGGCGCACCATGTCCATCAGGACGTACAGCGAATCCACCTCGGCGACGATATTCGGTGACACCTGACACGCACTGAACGCACTGTCGATCACCCGCCTCAGACCATGGCGATGGGTCGGTAGCACCAGCGGCATGTCCTTCAGATCGGCGAGACGGGATGGCAGCGGCGACTCGGCGGTTGCACTGCGAATCAGCAACAGGCGCTCGTTCAACAATGGCCGCACGCTCCAGCGTCGGCCACGCTCGCCGTCGAACAACACGGCCATGTCGAGCTCCCGCGCATTGAGCATCTGGCCGAGATGGCCGGACATCGCCTCGACCAGACGGATGCGGATCTCCGGGTACTGTGCCCGCATCGCCTCGATCAACGCAAAGCCTAGAACGCCTGCACTCGTTGGCGCCAGCCCCACGCTGACCACGCCCGACAGGCGCGAGGCCTGCGCGGCGTGCGCCGCCTCTTCGGCATGGCGCAGACTGAGTTGCGCATGGGCGACGAAGGCCAGCCCGGCCTCGGTCGGTTCGACCCCCCAGCTCGTTCGCTGCAGCAGGCGGGTGCTCAGCTCGCTCTCCAGCTTCTGGATCTGCAGACTGATGGCAGACTGGGCAACGCCGAGATCGAGCGCGGCCTGACTGATACTGCCGAGCTCGACCGTGCGCAACAAATAGCGCAACTGCCTGAGTTCCATCGCTCAAGACTCCATGTGTGTACTCAGTTCTCGCTGAGAATCGCCACCTGCGCCAGCTCGTCGCCGGGCGCCTCGCCGGACCGGGCCGGCACCTCATCGCGGATGGAATCGGCCCGCGCGCCAAGCCCCGGATCGACCAGGGTTGGACAATCCAGCTGCCAGCGGGCGAGGCGCTCGACGAGAGAGAAGCCGGCCTCCATCAGGACGGCCGGCCTGCCGCGCGGGCAAGCACCTTGTCCACCATCACGCCCGCCTGACCCAGGTAGTTCGCCGGATCGCACAGCTTTGCCAGCGCCGCGCGGTCGAGATGAACGTTGATCTCAGGGTGATCGGCCAGGATGTCGAGCAGCGGACGGTTGGTCCGGATCGCTTCGCGACACAGGTCATACACCAGGTCGTGCGCATATTCGCGACCGATGTAGGGGCCGAGGCCCATCATCACCGCTTCGGACATCACCAGGCCGTTGGTCAGGTCGATGTTGGCGCGCATGTTGCCCTCGTCCACTTCCAGCCCTTCGAGCACGAAACGTGTCTGCTTGAGCGCTCCGGCGAGCAGGCAGAAGGCTTCGGGCAAGGCGATCCATTCGATCTCCCACGGACCGGTCGAACGTTCGTGGTCGGCGATCATCGCGTCCATCAGTGCAGCCGCGTGCTGACGCACCACCGACACCGACGCGTGGATATAGCAGCTGGAGATCGGGTTACGCTTCTGCGGCATGGTGCTGCTCGAACCGCGCCCCGGTGCGAACGGCTCATACACTTCGGCGACTTCGTGCTGCATCATCAGCTTCACGTCCATCGCGATCTTGCCCAGCGAGCCGCCGACCAGACCGAGAAAGGCGCCGACTTCCGCAATCGTGTCGCGCACGGTGTGCCAGGCAATGTCAGGCTGCGCCAGGCCCAGTTCGGCCATCAGGCCCGCCTGGGTTTCCATGGCCCCGGTTTCGATCGAGGCCAGCGTGCCGCAGGCGCCGCCAAATTCGCCCATCAGCACGCGCGGACGCAACTGGGCCAGACGCTCGCGGTGACGCTCGATGCCCGCGAGGATGGCTGCGGTCTTGAAGCCGAAGGTCACCGGAATCGCCTGCTGCAGGTTGCTGCGTCCGATCACGGGGGTGTCACGGTAGCGGCTGGACAGCGACACCAGCGCGTCGGAAATGCCCTTGAGCTCACCGTCGATGATCTCCAGACCTTCGCGGATCTGCATCACGGTGGCGGTATCGGTGATGTCCTGGGTGGTCGCGCCCCAATGGCAGAACTCACCGAGCTTGTCGCGGCACAGCGCGTTGAGCTGGGAGACGACGCCCAGCACCGGATAGCCGATGCGCTCGGTCTGCTCGCGCAGCTTGTCCATGTCGATCTTGTCGATGTCGCAGTTGCGGACGATTTCGTCGGCGGCCTCCTGCGGGATGATGCCGAGACGGCCCTGCACGACCGCGAGTGCGCGCTCGATGTCGAGGTATTTCTCGGTCCGGTTGCGGTCCGACCACACCTCGCGCATGGCGTCGGTGCTGAAGATGTTGCCGAAGATCTGCGAGTCGATGATGCTGGCGCCCATGATGGATGCTCCTCAAATTCTGTGTCTGTATATGGAAATGTGTTGGGTCGTCGTGGTGCTCAACCGTGGGCGCTGCGCGCGAGAATGGCCTGCGCCTTGAGCACCACGGGTCGGTCGATCATTTTTCCGTCGAGTTGAACCGCCCCCTCGCCGCTTCTTGCGGCCTCCAGCACGCGTTCCGCCCATTGCCGCTCCTCGGCGGACGGCAGGCAGGCGGCGTGGATCACCGCCACCTGCCTGGGGTGGATGCACAACTTGGCGCCGAAGCCGAAGGTCCGCGCGAAGGCCAGGTCGGCCCGGATGCGGGCCTCGTCGTCCAGCGTCGGCGTAACGCCTGCCACCGGTGCGGCGATGTCGGCACACCGCGATGCGATGGCGATCCGCGAGGACGGATAGATCAGCCCGAGTTCGTCGCCGGACAGATCGAGATCGACGCCGTAGTCGAGGGTGCCGAAGACCAGTCGCTGCACCCTGCCGGCCGCAGCGATTCGGTCCACGTTGGCCACGCCACGTGCGGACTCGATCAGCGGCAGCACCTTCAGCGCCGGACCGGTGGCGCCGACCAGCGCGTCGACCTGTTCCGCCAACTCGACCTTGGGCAGCATCACGTGGACGATGTCGAGTGCCTTCATCAAGGCCGCGTCGTCGGCAAAACACGCCGAGTTCGCATCGTTGATGCGGACCACGACGCGCGCGGCCGCCTCCGGGTGCGCGGTGATCCAGTCCGCAATCGCGTTTCGGGCCAGCGCCTTGTCGGCCGGCGCGACGGCGTCTTCGAGGTCGAGCACGATGGCGCCTGCCCCTGCGGCACTGGCCTTGTCGAAGCGTTCCGGACGGTTGCCCGGAACGAACAGATAGGTGATCGGGAGTGTCATCGCATGCCTCCTGCGCGCACTCAGATCACACCAGCGCTTTTGAGCGCAGCGATGCGATCTTCCGGGTAGCCCAAGCCGGCCAGAATGGCGGCACTGTGCTCGCCCAGTGCCGGCACCGGATCCATCCGCGGCTCACATTCTTCCCACGACCCCGGCGGCAGCAGCGCGGGCACGACCCCGGCCGAGGTCCCCACTTCGCGCCAGCGCTTGCGCGCCTTGAGCTGGGGGTGATCCCATACGGCGTGCATGTCATTCACATGGGCATTTGCAATCTGGGCCGCTTCAAGCCGCTCGATCACCTGTTCGGATGTCAGGCTGGCGAAGGCATCGACGATGATCTGGCGCAGTTCGACACGCGCCGCGCTGCGCTTCGAGTTGCTCGAGAAGCGAGCTTCCGAGGCCAGGCCGGGCTGCAGCAGCACCTTGTCGCAGAAGGCCGCCCACTCGCGCTCGTTCTGCAGACCGAGCATCACGACTTTGCCGTCGCCCGCCGGGAACGGACCATAGGGGTAAATCGTGGCGTGGCTTGCGCCGGTACGCGGCGGCGGCGACGCACCGTCGAAGGCGTAATACAGCGGATACGTCGTCCATTCCACCAGGCTCTCGAGCATCGAGATGTCGAGGTGCTGACCACGACCTGTCTTCTGGCGCTGCAGCAGCGCCGCAAGAATGCTGGAGAAGGCGTACATGCCGGCCGAAATGTCCGCTATCGAAGGGCCGGCCTTCGACGGCTCATCCTCGGTTCCGGTGACCGACAGGAAGCCCGATTCGCTCTGGATCAGCAGGTCGTAGGCCTTCTTGTCACGATAGGGGCCATCACTGCCATACCCCGAAATATCGCAGACGATGATCTCGGGCTTGAGCGCCGACAGTTCGGCATACGACAGTCCGAGCCGCGCTGCCGCGCCGGGCGCCAGGTTCTGCACCACGACATCGGCCTCTTCGACGATCAGGCGTTTGAGGATGATCTGGGCTTCGGCGTCCTTGACGTCCAGCGTCAGGCTTTCCTTGGAGCGGTTGGTCCACACGAAGTGCGAGGCCAGGCCGCGTACGCGCTCATCGTAGCCGCGGGCGAAGTCGCCCACACCAGGGCGTTCGACCTTGATCACTCGAGCCCCCAGATCCGCCAATTGGCGGGTAGCAAACGGCGCCGCGATCGCGTGTTCGAGGGTAACAACGGTAATGCCTTCCAACGGTCTCATTTTCTGTTCCTCACTTGATCACCGCGGTGGCTTCCATCGTCAGCCAGCCTTCGTGATCCTTGGCCCACAGACGGAAGGTCTTGCCGTCGGCCTGAGGCTCGCCGCAGACGAAGAAGTGATTGATGTCGAAGACCGGGCGCACGGCGCGGAACGCGTAGCTGGCCAGTTCGGCATCGGGCAACTGGTGACGCAGCAGGTCGAGCAGCATGGTGGCGACCATCGGGCCATGCACGATCAGGCCGGGATAGCCCTCGACCTCGGTCACGTACTTGCGGTCGTAATGAATGCGGTGGCCGTTGAAGGTGAGTGCCGAGTAGCGGAACAGCAGCACGTCGTCCGGCACCCACTTCTTCTCCCAGGCGGAGGTGGCCGGTGCGGCCTTGGGCGGCGGTGCGACGTCGTCGGGCCTGGCTGCTTCGCGATAGACGATGTCGTGAAACTCGGTCAGTGCGATGTCGGTGTCGCCTTCGCGGCGGATCTCGTGACGCACCTTGACGAACACCAGCGGGCCAGTGCGACCGCTCTTTTCGCTCACGTCGTGGATGGTCGAAGTGCGCGTCATCACGTCGCCAATGCGCAGCGGCTTGTGAAAAGTGAATTGGCTGCCGGCCCACATGCGCCGCGGCAGTGGCACCGGCGGCAGGAAACCGCCGCGCTTGGCGTGACCGTCCGGCCCGATCTCGGACTGGCGGTGCAGCGGCAGAAAGTACAGCCAGTGCCACAGTCCGGGCAGCGGCGTGCCGACAGCCGGGCGTTGTGCCGGGCGGTCGAAGGTGGCCGACAAGGCGGCGTACGGGGTGGCGGTGGCGATGTCGGAGACTTCTTCCGAGCGGCCGATCCAGTCCTTGAGATTCATGTCTGTTTCTCCGTTTGCGCTGAGATGGGTTCGGGCGCCCCGCTGCCTGGCAGCAGGGCGTTCGATCACATCATTCCAAGGGTTTTGGGCAGCCACAGGCTGAGCGGCGGGTAGTAGGTGACGACCGCGAGGAAGACCAGCATGGTCAGCAGCCAGGGGCTGACGGCCTTGCTCATGTCGGTCAACCCGAGCTTGCTGATGCCGCTGGCAACATAGAGGTTGAGGCCGACCGGCGGGGTGATCATGCCGATCTCCATGTTCACCGTGATGATGATGCCGAAGTGGACCGGGTCGATGCCGAGACTCATCGCAATCGGGAACAGGATCGGCGCCAGAATCAGGATGATCGACGCAGGTTCCATGAAGTTGCCCGCGATCAGCAGCATCACGTTGGCGATCAGCAGGAAGGCGATCGGGCCCACGCCACTGGAGATCAGGCTCTCCGACATTGCCTGCGGGATCTGCTCGCTGGTCAGCAGGAAGGAGAACAGCACCGCATTGGTGATGATGTAGAGCAGCATTGCCGACAGGTTGGCCGATGACAGCAGCACCTTCTTCAGATCACTCAGGCGCAGATCCTTGTAGATGAAGGTGGCGACCACGAAGGCATACACGGCACTCATCGCCGCCGCCTCGGTTGCGGTGAAAAGGCCGGAGTAGATACCGCCCATCACCACCACGATCAGCATCAGACCCCAGATCGATTCGCGGAAGGCCTTGACGCGCTGTCCCCAGGTGGCGCGCTCGGCACGCGGATACTTGTTCTTCTTGGCGATCCACCAGGTGGTGAAGAGCAGCATGCTGGCCAGCACCAGGCCAGGCATGACGCCCGCCATGAACAGCGCACCGATCGAACTGTTGGTCGAGACCGCGTACATCACCATCGCGATCGACGGCGGAATCAGAATACCGAGACCACCGGCAGAGGCGACAACGCCCGCGCCGTACTTCTTCGGATACCCCGCCTTGACCATCGCCGGCAGCAAAATGGAGCCGATCGCCACGACGGTGGCCGGGCTCGAACCCGACACCGCGGCGAACAACGAGCACGCCACCACCGCGCTCAGTCCCAGGCCACCCGGCAGGTGGCCGACCATCGAGGTGGCGAACGCGATCATCCGCCGCGCCACCCCGCCGTGAGTCAGGAAGTTACCGGCCAGAATGAAGAAGGGCACGGCCATGATCTCGAACTTCTCGATCCCGGTGAACAGCTTGAGGGCGACGCTCTCGATGGGCACATCGCTCATGAAGAAGAGGAAGCTCAATACGCTGAGGCCAAGCGAAATCGAGATCGGCATGCCGGTGATCATCAAGCCCAGCAACAGCACGAAAATAATGGTGGCGTTCATTTCTTGTCTCCCGCCTTGCGCTCCGCATCCGGACCGAGATCTCGCGGATAGAGGTCGCTGGCGTTCGGGAATTCGATGTTCTCTTCGTCATCCACCGTCGTCTCGTCCATGCCATCGACATGTCCGTGATCGTGATGCGGCAACTCGCCGGTACGGATGAATGACAGACAGACCTGGAGGAAACGGAAACACATCAGGCCAGAACCGAGCGGAATGGCGGAATAGACGATCCACGTCTGCCATTCGAGATCGACCGTCATCGGACCTTCCATCACCTCGCTCGTATCGAGCCCGAAGAAGTTGTAGAAGGCGTAATGCGCACCGTTCTCCCACACGAATCGCCCGCCGAGGGTGGCGATGATTCCGGTGAAGAGCGCGCCGGCCAGCAGACCGAAAATGATGAACTTGTAGCGGTTGCGGTCGGACAGGCGGTTGATCAGCACATCGACGCCGACGTGAATGCCCGTCCTGACGCCATAGGCCGCGCCAAACTTGGCCATCCACACGAACAGGATGATCGTGAGCTCCTGCGCCCATGACATGTTGATCGAAAGCAGCCAGTCCTGCAGGCCGGGAATGGCAAGCCCGGAGGCATACCGGTGTACGACCGCGGCGAAGGTAATCACCGTCGCTGCGCCGATGAGGAGCGTAATGAGCCACTCCTCCAGCTGATCGAGGAATTTCATTGGAATCTCCGCGTGAAAATGGGTGCGGCGGGCGGGGCGCATGCCGCACCCGCCGCACGCCGCGAGGATGATTACTTGGCGCAGGCCGTCGCTGCCCAGCGCCGCGGCTGCGGTGACGGTGTTGAGGGTGGCCGCCTTGATGGTCTGGTTGTCGTGTTCAGCAATGACGAGAATGGACATATCAGATCACCTTCGCTTCGTTCTTGAGTTTGTCGACCAGCTGGGCCACGTCGGCCACGCGTACCCCGGCGCTGCGCTTGGGCGGCTCGGACACTTTGAGCGTCGCGAGGCGCGGCGCCACATCGACGCCCAGATCGGCCGGCTTCACGGTCTCGAGCGGCTTTTTCTTCGCCTTCATGATGTTGGGCAGCGTGGCGTAGCGCGGCTCATTGAGGCGAAGGTCGGTGGTCACCACCGCCGGCAGCTTGATCGACAGCGTCTCCAGCCCGCCGTCGATCTCGCGCATCACCTTGGCATGCCCGTCTTCGAGCGTGAGCTTGGAGGCGAAGGTCGCCTGCGCCCAGCCGTTGAGCGCGGCCAGCATCTGGCCGGTCTGGTTGGCGTCGTCGTCGATGGCCTGCTTGCCGCAGATCACCAGCGTCGGGCCTTCCTTGTCGCACACCGCCTTGAGCAGCTTGGCCACCGCCAGCGGCTGCAGCTCGACATCGGTCTCGACCAGGATCCCGCGGTCCGCACCGATGGCCATCGCCGCGCGCAGCGTCTCCTGGCATGCGCTCACCCCGCAGCTCACCGCCACCACCTCGGTGGCCACGCCCGCTTCCTTCAGACGCACCGCTTCTTCCACCGCGATCTCGTCGAACGGGTTCATGCTCATCTTGACGTTGGCAATATCCACGCCGCTGCCGTCCGCCTTCACACGGACCTTCACGTTGTAGTCAACCACGCGTTTGACCGGGACCAGAATCTTCACGAGTGAATCGGCAACAAGAAGGTCATGCGCTCCGCGCTGGAGTGTGGCCATAAGGCTGGGGTTGAGTCGACCACCATCGGCGTGGCGGGTGCCGGCGAAGAAATCCCCCCCCGCCCCTTCCAGCTCGTGACCGGCCGCGTGTGGCGCGGCTCGGCCTTCGGCGGTGTTCGGGGCCGTACCGAACTGCCGGGCTATGTCGCCAGGGCGCAAGCGGGCGAAATCCCGCTCGACACCTTCATCACCCATACCATGGGGCTGGAGGACATCAACAAGGCTTTCGACCTGATGCACGAAGGTAAGAGCATTCGCACCGTAATCCGGTTCTGACGATGAGCGCCGCCATCGAGCAGATTGGTGCCAACCGCAGCTTCGGCGGTTGGCACAAGCGCTTCCGACACGCCTCCACCACACTCGGCTGCGACATGGTGTTTGCCGTGTATTTGCCACCGCAGGCCGAGCAAGGCCCGGTGCCGGTGCTGTACTGGCTATCCGGACTGACCTGCAACGACGAGAACTTCATGCAGAAGGCCGGTGCGCAGCGGATGGCTGCCGCACTCGGCATCGCCATCGTCGCGCCGGACACCAGCCCGCGCGGCACCGATGTCCCGGGCGACCCCGACGGTGCGTGGGACTTCGGACTCGGCGCAGGCTTCTACGTTAACGCCACCGCCGCCCCCTATGACCGTCACTACCGCATGTACGACTATGTGGTGAGCGAACTGCCGGCGCTGGTAGAGGCCAGCCTGCCCGTCACCCCGGTACGGGGCATTTCCGGACATTCCATGGGCGGACACGGCGCCCTGGTCTGCGCGCTCAGAAACCCGGGGCGCTATCGCTCGGTATCGGCCTTTGCGCCAATCTGCCACCCGATGGACTGCCCCTGGGGACAAAAAGCCTTCTCGGGCTACCTCGGCACCAAGCGGGAAGACTGGAAGGCGTGGGACGCAACCGAACTCATTGCCACCGCCGGCGAGCGCCTGCCGATTCTTGTCGATCAAGGCGAGGCCGACGGGTTCCTCGCCGAACAACTCAAACCCGAGGCTCTGCGCGAGGCCTGCGCGGCGGCAGGTCACCCGCTCACGCTTCGATTGCAGCCCGGCTACGACCACAGCTATTACTTCATCGCCAGCTTCATCGAAGACCATTTGCAACATCACGCAGCCGCATTGCGGCGTTGATCGAACGACAACGCAGAAACAATGACGCCGGGCAAGACCCGGCGTCATTCCGTTGAGATCAAACCAAACTCAGACTTTCAACAAACCATCGAGCATCGCGATCATCTGATCGATTTCGGCGTCGGAGACCGTCAGCGACGGCATGAAACGCAGCAGGTTCGGACGTGGCGAATTGAGCAGCAGCCCCGTCGGTGCCGCGTCGAGCGCCGCCTTCACCAGCGCCGGACCACGATCGCGGTCCAGCACCAGCGCACGCAGCAGACCCACCCCGCGCTCGCCCCCGAGTCCGTGCCCCTGCGACAGTTCGTTCAGGCGCCGCGACAGATATTCGCCACGTGCGCACACCGCATCCATGAACCCCGGCGAAATCAGGCGCCGCATGACAGCGACACCCACCGCACTGATCAACGGATTGCCGTTGTAAGTGCCACCCTGGTCGCCGGGCTCGAAACAGCTCACCGACTCGGTTGCCATCAGCGCTGCCAGCGGCACGCCGCCACCAATGCCTTTGCCCAGCGTCATGATGTCCGGCTCGATGCCGGCATGCTGGTGGGCAAACAGGCGCCCGGTGCGTCCCATGCCCGACTGGACTTCGTCGACGATCAACAGGATGCCGTGCTTTCGCGTCAGCTCGCGCAAGCCCGTCATGAATACGGGATCGGCTGGAATCACCCCGCCCTCGCCCTGCACCGGCTCCAGCATCACCGCCACGGTGTCGGGGCAGATCAGCGCCTCGACCGAATCCAGGTCATTGAGTCTGGCCTTCGGAAAACCAGGCACCTGCGGTGCGTAAAGCGTATCCCAGCCCGGCTTGCCCGACGCCGACATGGTAGCGAGCGTGCGGCCGTGGAAGGAATGGTCGAAAGTGATGATCTGCCATGCACCCTTGCGATTCAGCTTTCCCCATTTGCGTGCGAGCTTGATCGCACCTTCATTGGCCTCGGCACCCGAGTTGGCGAAGAACACCCGATCGAGCGATGAGTGCGCAGTGAGCAGTCCGGCCAGTTCGATCATCGGCCCGTTGAAGAACGCCGGACTGGGGTTGATCAGTTTTGCCGACTGGGCGACCAGCGCATCGCGGATCTCGGCCGGCGCATGCCCCAGGCAATTCACTGCCCAGCCCTGGATGAAGTCCAGGTAGGCCTTCCCAGTCGAATCGAACAGCCACGACCCCTCACCGCGCTCGAACAGGATTTCCGGGCGCTGAGTGATGAACATCAGGGCATCCGAATCGAACTCACCATACCTCATTGACACTCTCCACGAATAAAAACGATTGCTGAAACATCCACCATCATCCTGCCACGCACGCCTTTCACCTCAATGACCGTCGCCCGCGCGCAGTCCGACCTCGACCCGCAGCCGTCCAACGATGCGCAAGGTCCAGATGAAAAAGACGGCCAGCAGGATACCCTCGACCAGCATCGCCAGTTGCACGCCGACACGCGCCGCCAGCAGGCCTGCAAGCAGCCCCCCAATCGCATCGAAGCCGAAGCGGGTCGAACTGAAAAACGACACGACCCGGCCGCGCAAGTGATCGGGGGCCATGCTTTGCAGCAACATATTGACGCCGACATTGCAGATCGAAATGCCGAAGCCGACCGCCGCCATCGACGGCAGTGCCACATACAGCATGTCGTTGTGCGAAAACGCCAGCAGCCCCAGCGCGCTCAGGCAAGCCCCTGCGATGACAACCTTGATCAGTTCCAGCACCCCTTTTCGCGTCGCCAGAAACACGGTACCGACGAACGCACCGGCGCCGGCCGCTCCCCACAGCCAGCCGAGCATGCGCGCATCACCGCCAAACACGTCCTTGGCAAACACCGGCAGCAGCACGGCGTAGCTCGACGCGGTGATATTCACCGTCGCCAGCACGAAGATCAACATTCGCACGGGGTATTCCGACCACACGTAGCGCAGCCCTTCCTGGAACACCTGCCCCATCGTCCCCGACGCACGCGGCACCTCACCCACGCGGATGCGGCTGACGCCGAACGCAAGCGCCGCAAACGACACCGCGTTCATCGCGAAACAAAAGGCCTCGGACGTCAGCCCGAGAATCAGCCCGGCAAGCGGCGGCCCGAGAAAGCGCCCTGAATTGAACAGCATGGCATTGAGCGCGAGCGCGTTGGGCAAGTCCTGGCGGCTGCCCACAAATACGCCGATCTGGGACTGCCGCAACGGTGCATCGAACGCATTGAGCACCCCCAGCGTGACCGACATGGCGACGATCAGATGAGGCCCGATCGCATCGAGCGCGGTGAGTACCGACAGGACAGTCGCCTGCAAGGCCAGCAGGCCTTGTACCAGGATCAGCAGACGCCGTTTGTCGCGACGATCAATCCACGCCCCGGCCAACGGTCCGATCACCAGCATCGGCAACAGCGCCGCAAATGTCGTCACGCCCAACAACGCCACTGAACCGGTCAGCCGGTAGATCAGCCACGACAGCGCCACCTGCTGGATCCACGACCCCAGCACGGACACCGCCTGACCGAAAAAGTAATAGCGATAGTTGCGATGGGCGAGCGCCCGCATCGAGGCCGGCCATGCCCGGCCACTAGGCGACAACGGCGCGGACGTGCTCATGCCGCCACCTCCGCGCGACGCCGCACGGGCAGCATGCGTGCCCGCAAACACCCTTTATCGCCCGCCGTACCCACAATCGGCCCTACTTGCCCCAGATCAGCCACCCGCACTCCCGCTGCACGCCCGAAAAACACACAGGCCAGTCATCGAGACTGGCCTGTGTGCGATAACAACCCATCCCCGCGGTGGCAGACAGGACGCTGTCCCGTCTGCCACCGCGATCGAGCACTCAACCCTGCACAGCGCTCAAGATGCTGTTGAGCGTGGCACTCGGGCGCATCACCGCGGCACATTTATCGGCATCGGCCATGTAGTAGCCACCGATATCGACGGCCTTGCCCTGCACCGCTTTGAGTTCCTCGTTGATTTTCGCCTCGTTCTCGGTCAGCGCCTTGGCCAGCGGCGCGAAGTACGCCTTCAGCTCGGCGTCGTCGGTCTGCTCGGCCAACGCCTGCGCCCAGTACATTGCCAGGTAGAACTGGCTACCGCGATTGTCGAGCTCGCCAGTACGCGGCGAAGGCGACTTGTTGTTGTCGAGCAGCTTGCCGGTCGCGGCATCGAGCGTCTTGGCCAGGACCTTGGCCTTGTTGTTGCCTGTCTTGATCCCCAGCTCTTCCAGCGACACAGCCAAGGCGAGGAATTCACCAAGCGAATCCCAGCGCAGATGGTTCTCTTCGACCAGCTGCTTGACGTGTTTCGGCGCCGATCCGCCGGCACCGGTCTCGTACATGCCGCCACCGGCCATCAGCGGCACGATGGACAGCATCTTGGCCGAGGTGCCCAGTTCCATGATCGGGAACAGGTCGGTCAGGTAGTCGCGCAGAATGTTGCCGGTCACCGAGATCGTGTCCAGACCGCGAATTACGCGCTCGAGCGTATAACGCATGGCGCGAACCTGCGACATGTGCTGGATATCGAGTCCGGTGGTGTCATGATCCTTGAGGTACAGCTCGACCTTCTTGATCAGTTCTGCCTCGTGCGGACGATAGGGGTCGAGCCAGAAGATCGCGGGCATGCCGGAGTTGCGCGCACGGGTCACGGCCAGCTTCACCCAGTCGCGGATCGGCGCGTCCTTGACCTGGCACATGCGCCAGATGTCACCCGCCTCGACGTTCTGCGACAGCAGCACTTCACCGGTTTCGAGATCGACGATATTGGCGACGCCGTCTTCCGGGATCTCGAAGGTCTTATCGTGTGAACCATACTCCTCGGCCTGCTGCGCCATCAGGCCCACGTTGGGTACCGTACCCATGGTTACCGGGTCGAAATTGCCATTGGTCTTGCAGAAGTTGATCATCTCCTGGTAGATGCGGGCGAAGGTGGACTCCGGCATCACAGCCTTGCAGTCGTACTGCTTGCCGTCAGTGCCCCACATCTTGCCGCCGGAGCGGATCATCGCCGGCATCGACGCATCGACGATGATGTCGTTGGGCGAGTGGAAGTTGGTAATGCCCTTGGCCGAATCGACCATCGCCAGTTCGGGGCGGTGCTCATGGCAGGCATGGAGGTCGCGGATGATCTCGTCGCGCTTGGACTCGGGCAGGGTTGCAATCTTGTCGTACAGATTGACCATGCCGTTATTCACGTTTACGCCCAGTTCATCGAACAGTGCGCCGTGCTTCTCGAAAGCGTCGCGGTAGTAGATCTTGACGCAGTGACCGAAGACGATCGGGTGCGACACCTTCATCATCGTCGCCTTCACGTGCAGCGAAAACAGCACACCGGTCTTGCGTGCGTCTTCGATCTGCTCTTCGTAGAAGTCACACAGCGCCTTCTTGCTCATGAACATGCTGTCGATGATCTCGCCATCGAGCAGCGAAATCTTCGGCTTGAGCACGATGTTCTTGCCGCTCTTGGTCGTCAGCTCCATCTTCACGTCGCGGGCCCTGTCGAGGGTCATGGATTTCTCGCCGTGATAGAAGTCGCCGTGCTTCATGTGCGACACGTGGGTACGCGACGCCTGGCTCCACGGCTGCATCGAATGCGGATTCTTGCGCGCGTAGTTCTTGACCGCTGCGGGCGCGCGACGATCCGAGTTACCTTCGCGCAGCACCGGGTTCACCGCGGAACCGAGACACTTGCCGTAGCGTGCCTTGATGGCCTTTTCCTCGTCGGTCTTCGGACTTTCCGGGAAATCGGGGATCTTGTAGCCCTTCGATTGCAGCTCCTTGATCGCAGCAGTCAGCTGGGAAACCGAAGCACTGATGTTGGGCAGCTTGATGATGTTGGTATCGGGCTGAAGGGTCAGCTTGCCCAGTTCCGACAAGGTATGCGGCACCCGCTGCTCTTCTGTCAGATACTCGGGAAACTCGGCGAGAATGCGGGCCGCCACGGAAATGTCGGCTTCGGCGACTTCAATGCCTGCCGGCCCTGCGAAGCTGCGGATAATGGGTAGGAACGCACACGTGGCGAGGAACGGCGCCTCATCCGTGAGCGTGTAGATGATCTTCGATTTCCCTGCAACCATTTCTCTTCCCTCAGTTTTGATTTTCTAACGACGAGCAGATGACGACCCCCTGTCGTCACGCACGACTGCGCGAAGCTCCTTCGTGCCTACTCGAGATTCGCAGTCACGGAAAAAACGACGCATACAACTGTGCTGCATCGGACCAGCCCCCGGATACCGCAGCGCGATCACAACCGCGTGATTTTAGCGCCTGCAGGCCGGCCCATAAAGCAAAAATGCAACCAGCAGGTATGCAAAAAATAGCTGGCTCATGCACCAAACGGGGGCTTCGTCATGCCGAGACCGGGTGCCAATCACACGCTCCGATCCAGCATTGTGCCCCTGTGCAAGCGGTCCCGGCACGTTGCGCCAAGGATCAAGACCGCCGTCCACACGCCCGCCGGCAACAATTCGGCCACGGAACCTTAACAAAAAGTTCTTTTGCCCTCCCCCTGACGCCGTCGCTACACTCCGCCGACCTTTGATTCAGGCGACGTCCCGTGCCCTTTGCAAGCCCCGTTGGCCGGCTCACGCACCACATCCGCAATCTTCTCCTGCCGCTATCGCTGGTCATCGCCGTTTCCGGCTGCTCGGTGCAGCAACTCGCGGTCGACCGACTTGGCGATGCACTCGCCGCCGGTGGCGACGTCTTCGCCCAGGATGACGATCCCGAACTGATTCGCGATGCCAGCCCGTTTTCGCTGAAGCTGATCGAGACCCTGCTGTCTGAGCGCCCACGCCATGCCGGCCTTCTGCTTGCTGCCAGCCGCGGTTTCACCCAGTACGCCTACGCCTTCGTGCAGCAACAGGCGGACGAAACCGAAGCCCAGGACCTGGATCGCGCCTTTGCGCTGCGCGAGCGTGCCTGCAAGCTCTACCGGCGCGCCCGCGACTACGGTCTGACGGGTCTCGACGTCCGGCATCCAGGTGTGGTCGCCAGCCTGCGCGCCTCACCGCAGGCTGCGGTAGCGCAGTTTGGCAGAGGCGACGTCGCCCAGCTCTACTGGACCGGCGCAGCCTGGGCCGCGATGATCAGCCTGTCCAAGGACGATCCGGACGCCGTCGCCGACCTGCCACTCGTGAGCGCCCTCCTCGACCGCGCGCTCGCGCTCGACGCCGATTTCGACGCCGGCGCGCTGCACACGCTGATGATCAGCTACGAGATGGCGCGCACCGATGGGCTCGGCGACCGCGCCGCGCGTGCCCGCGAGCACTATCGCCAGGCCGTGGAACTTACCGGCGGGCGCCAGGCCGGCCCGCATGTAGCGCTGGCCGAGGCCATCGCGCTTGCGCAACAGGATCGGGCAGGCTTCGTTCGCGCGCTCGACGCCGCACTGGCGGTCGATGCCGCCGCCGCGCCCCGATGGCAAGTCGCAAACCTCGTCAGCCAGCGGCGCGCCCGCTGGCTCCTCAGCCAGATCGACACGCTTTTCGTGGACTAGTCATGCGCTCACAACGTTCATCGTTTTCTCCCGCCTTCTCCATCCTCAGGCTCGGGCTGCTCGCGCTCGGCCTCTGCCTCGGCGCCGCCAGCGCCCACGCCGACCCGGTGAAACTGCGTCTGGGCACCCTTGCGCCAAAGAACTCGCTCTATCACCGCGTGCTGCTCGAAATGGGCGATGCCTGGAAAAAAGCGCAAGGCGACGGCTCCGGCATCACGATCTTCACCGACGGCGCCCAGGGCGGCGAGACCGATACGGTGAAGCGCATGCGTATCGGACAACTCAACGGTGGCCTGCTGTCGGTGGTCGGCCTGCGCGAGATCGAGCCCTCGGTATCAGCGCTGCAGACCATGCCGTTAATGTTCCGAAACTGGGACGAGGTCGACTACGTGCGCGAGAAAATGCGCCCGTCCATCGAAAAGAAGTTCTACGACAAGGGTTACGTCGTACTGTCGTGGGGGGATGCCGGCTGGGTGCGCTTCTTCTCCCGCGAGGCGGCAACGCATCCCGCCGATTTCAAGGCCATGAAGATGTTCACCTGGGCGGGCGAGCCTGAACAGATGGAAATCATGAAGGCACTGGGCTATCAACCGGTCTCGCTCGAAACCTCGGACATTCTTCCGGCGCTGCAGACCGGACTGATCGACGTCGTGCCAGCCACGCCCTACTACGCGCTGGCGGCACAGTTCAACGGCCCGGCACCCCATATGCTCGACCTTGACTGGGCGCCCATCGTCGGCGCACTGGTCGTCACCCGCAAGGCCTGGGATGCGATGAGTCCGGCGGGCCAGAACACGCTGCGCGAGGCGGCCGCCAGCGCGGGCGACAAGATGCGCGCCAACGCCCGCATCGAAGTGGATGAAGCCGTCGCCGCCATGATCAAGCGTGGCCTCAAGGTCACACCGCTCACCCCCGAACTGGAGGCCGAATGGCGCCGCTTCGCTGCCGGCATCTATCCGCAGATCCGCGGCAAGCTGGTGCCGGCCGACACCTTCGACGAGGTCAGCCGATTCCTCGCCGAATACCGTTCCCGGAAGTAATCGGGACAGGCCCCCTCATCCACCGGCAGCGCTGAATCCAGGGTTCCGCGGCGGCGGATCGCGGCCACCTGACCCACGCCGCGCCAGCGCGCCAGACCTTTGCCTACAGGACGCGCCAACGGCGCCCTCACCCATCCCCCACGACCATGAAAACCACCCCTACCCCGATCTATGATGCGCCCTCCGAACGCACGGGCCACTGGTGGCGCCTGCACCGGGGCGAAGATGTGGTCCTGTCGCTGGTGCTGGGCGCGATGGTGCTGCTGCCCTTGATCGAAATCCTGCTGCGCAGCATGCTTTCGGTCGGCATCGCCAATGCCGCCACGCTCGTCCAGCATGGGGTGCTCATGGTCGGCATGCTGGGGGCTGCGGTGGCGGCGCGGGAAGGACGACTGCTGGCAATGGGCGGGCTCGCCAGCGCGCTTCCCGCGCCGCTGCAGAGGCCGGCACGCATGTTCGCCGCCGCAGTAGCGATGGCGGTGAGCGCCACGCTGGCGGACGCCAGCCTCGCCTTTGTCGCCGTCGAGCGTGAAGGCGGCAATCTGCTGGCCTACGGCGTACCGCTGTGGTGGGCACAGGCCGTCATGCCATTGGGGTTTGCGTTGATCGCGGTGCGCATTGCCGTGAGGAGCGGCGAAACGCCGCGTGCGCGATTCGTGACTGTCGCGCTCGCCGCCGGACTCTGGCTGCTGGCGCAGGCGGCCGGCAGCGGCGTGACCACGCCCGGGTTGATACTGGTCCTCTTCGCCGCGGCCCTCGGCGCGCCGGTATTCATGGTTCTCGGCGGCGCAGCACTTGCATTGTTCGCAGGCGACGGCCTGCCACTTGCCGCGATTCCGCTCAATCACTACCAACTGACGGTCAATCCGTCGCTGCCGGCCATCCCGCTGTTCACATTGGCGGGTTACTTTCTTGCCGAAGGTGGCGCCCCGAACCGGCTCATTCGGGTCTTTCGCGCGCTGTTCGGCCGTTTCCGCGGTAGTGCCGCCGTCGTCACCGTGCTGCTCACCGCCTTCTTCACGTCATTTACCGGTGCCTCGGGCGTGACCATCCTTGCGCTCGGCGGACTGCTGATGCCCTTGCTGGCGGGGGTGCGCTATCCGGAACGCGCCGGCATCGGCCTGATCACCAGCGGCAGTTCACTCGGCGTGCTGATCCCGCCCGCGTTGCCCTTGATCCTGTACGCCATCATCGCCCGGCAACCCATTGAAACGATGCTGCTCGCAGCCGTCCTGCCGGCCATGGCCATGACCACCTTGCTGATGCTTCTCGGGATATGGCGACAACCGAAGGAAGCCTGCGGCGATCGCGTTGACCGTGGCGAAACCCTCGCCGCGGTCAACGCCGCCAAGTGGGAACTGGCGATTCCGCTGGTCACCTTCGGCGGCCTTGCCAGCGGCTTGGTGACGCCGACGGAAACCGCCGCGCTGACCGCCCTTTACGCCTTCTTCATCGAGGTCGTGATCTACCGCGACCTCTCGCTCCGCCGCGACGTGCCGCGCGTGATGACCGAATGCGGCCTGCTCGTCGGCGGCATCATCCTCATCCTGGGCATGGCGCTCGGCTTCACCAACTACCTGATCGACGCCCAGATCACGGAACAGGTGTCGGACTGGGTCCAATCCAGCATCACCTCTCCCTGGGTGTTCCTGCTCGCGCTCAACCTCGTCCTGCTGCTGGTGGGCGCGTTCATGGACATCTTCTCCGCCATCATCGTCGTCACCCCGCTGATCGTACCGATCGGCAAAGCCTTCGGCATCGACCCGGTACATCTTGGCATCATCTTCCTTGCCAACATGGAACTGGGCTTCCTCACGCCGCCCGTGGGAATGAACCTGTTCTTCGCCTCCTACCGATTCGGCAAACCGGTCGGCGAGGTAGCGCGAGCCGTTCTGCCCGCCCTCGCCGTGCTGGGAGCGGGCGTGCTGCTGATCACTTACTGGCCAGCGTTGTCGCTCTTTCTGCCGAGGCTTGTCGCGCACTGAAGAGACGGGATACAGCGGGCCGACTGCGCCCACCCTTCACGCCCCTTCAGCGCACCGCCGCCAGGCCGCCGAATCCGACCGGATTCCCTTGGACATCGACGACCGACGTCAGCGCCCGATAGGCCTTTGCCTGGACGCGATCGGGCAGACGCACGAAGGCGCCGCGGGCCACCAGCTCGTCGCCATGCAGAAACGCCCAGGTGAAGAAATCCACCACCTGACGGGCACGCGCAGGCTCGCGACTGCGACGCTCGAGCAAGACAAAAGTCCCCATTGTCAACGGCCAGCTGCGCGCACCAGGCATGTCGGTCAGGCTGGACGAGAACTCGCCGGTCGCGGGCCAGGCACTGGCCGCAAGTGCAGCCGCAAATGCCTCCGCACTCGCGCCCACGAAGCGTCCTTCACGATTTCGCAACTGGACCCCGCGCAAGCCCCTGTCTACCACATAGCTGAAATCCACATATCCGATCGCGCCACGCGTTGCGGCCACGAGACGTGCCATCTCGCCACTGCCCTTTGCCCGCATGACCTCGCCGGCCCAGTCGAACTTCGATGCCACCCCGTAGCGGCTGCGCCATTCGTCGCTGACCTTGGA
Source organism: Azoarcus sp. L1K30 (assembly GCF_018122735.1). GTDB lineage: Bacteria > Pseudomonadota > Gammaproteobacteria > Burkholderiales > Rhodocyclaceae > Parazoarcus. The sequence continues at coordinate 1,168,285 of NZ_JAGRRD010000001.1, forward strand.
CAGATAGTCGGAGAAATTGTGCGTCGTACCCGAACCGTCGCTCCGCACGACCCGCAGGATCGGCAGATCGGGCAGACTTACGCCCGGATTCAGCGCGGCAAGCCGCGGGGCATTCCAGCGTGCGATACGGCCAAGGAAGATGTCAGCAAGCGCCGCGCCATCGAGGCGCACGGCCACCTGATCGGGCAGCGGCAGATTGACCACAGGGACGGCGCCCGTGACCATGGTCGGGAACACCACCAGTGTCGCGCCGGGATTCTGCCGGTCGTCCGGCACCACGTCACTTGCACCAAAATCGACCGATCCTTCCTTGATCCGGGCCAGACCGGCGGACGACCCCACCGGGTCGTACCGAATCGACGTGCCGCCGATATCGGCATAGGCCTGCGCCCAGGACCCGTACACCAGGCTCGCTGCGGATGATCCGGCCCCCGCAAGCACCGACGCGGGAAACGCGTTGGTCGGAAGCATGACGGATAGGATGAGCACACAATTGAGCAACAGGGAATGAACGCGCATTCGGAACCTCGCGGTGAAGACGGAAGGGCCGCGATTCTAGTCATTAAGTAATACATCCATGAGACAGTCGGGCACGCCCGCCCCTTCCCAAGTCTCCACCGGGCACGGGGTTCTGAGCACGCGCTGCCAGACTGATCGGTATCAATACGCCCGCACACCGATCTGCTAGAATCCATTCCCTCAAAAGTAAGTGCAGCGGTCACCCAACATGGCACTCGAAATCGAGCGCAAGTTTCTCGTGCGCGACATCGGATTTCTGCATGATGCCCATGGCGACAAGATCGTCCAGGGTTATGTCGCGAAGGAACCCGGCGCGATGAGCACGCGGGTCAGGATACGTGCGGATCAGGCCTTTCTGACCATCAAGGGGCCGCGTCTCGGCATCACCCGCGACGAATTCGAATACCGCATTCCCGTTGCCGATGCGCTGCGCATGCTGTCGGCACATTGCGGCGAGCGCATCGTCCGCAAGACGCGCTACCTGGTGCCATTTCAGTCCCAGCTTTTCGAAGTGGACGTATTCCACGGCAATCATGCCGGCCTGGTCATGGCCGAAATCGAATTGCCGGATGAACACACGCCGATCGAATTGCCCCGATGGATCGGCGAAGAGGTGACGCACGATCCACGCTTCGGCAATTTCTGCCTCGCACAAACTCAACAGATTCCCGAGAACATCCGCCTTCACCCGTGGCCCGGCGGCGTCCACGAAATGGCCGGGGTCACGGCGGACGGCGCTTCACCCTGCCGCCTGTAAGCGCAGCCACCGCTCGCCCACCCTCCAATTTCAGCGCTTGAGCACCCCATTGCCTGCGGTCATCAGATCGACCAGGGCAGCATACGCCAGAGGCCTGCTAAACAGATAGCCTTGCCCTCCCTCACAACCGAGCTTCCGCAACTCGAGCGCCTGTTCGCGCCTTTCAATGCCCTCGACGATGATCTGCAGGCGTAGCGAACGCGCGAGCCCGACGATTGCCCTCACGATCTCAATCCCTTCCGGATTTTCGGGGAGATGAGAGATGAAGGAGCGATCGATCTTGATGCGATCGATCGGGAGATTGCACAGCACACTGAGCGACGAGTACCCGGTACCGAAATCGTCGATGCTGACCGAAATCCCAAGATTCTTGAGATTGTTGAGAACCTCGCGGCTTCGCTCGATGACCTGCAGTGTGCTTTCGGTAATTTCCAGTTCCAGCCACGCTGAGGGAAAGCCGGTGCGCGTCAGGGTATCGCATACCGACTGGACGAAGTCGTCGCGCATGAACTCACGAACCGATACGTTGACTGCGAGCCGCAGTTGCCGACCGCACCTGTCCTTCAAGCCGAGGATGTCCGAGCAAGCGCGTTCGAGCACCCAACTGCCCAGGCTATCGATGATGCCACTCTCCTCGGCAACGGGGATGAACCTTGCCGGCTCGATCATCCCGTGTTCGGGATGCAACCAACGCACCAGCGCCTCGACCCCGACAATGTGTCCGCTTCCCAGTTCGATCTGAGGCTGATAGTGGAGCAGAAGATGATCCTCTTCGATCGCGCGCCGCAGCCCCTGCTCCATGGCGAGTCTTTCATTACTGCGTGCGGCCATCTCCGGAGAATAGAATTGATACCGGTTGCGGCCGGCCGCCTTCGCGGAGTACATGGCAATATCGGCAGCACGCATCAGTTCCAGGCGGTCGACACCGTTATCGGGATAGATTGCGATACCGATGCTTCCCGACACGGTGATTGCGTCATTTCCCAAGGTCAACGGCGCGCCGACCGTCTGCAGGATCTTCTGCGCGAGATCGGCGGCATACTCGGGACTTGAACCACCGGCGAGCACGACGAACTCGTCGCCGCCGAGTCGCGCCACGGTATCCGCGCCGCGCAGCGCGCTGCGCAACCGGGCTGCCACGACTCGCAGCAATTCGTCCCCCAGTGAATGGCCAAGGGTGTCATTGACGACCTTGAAGTTATCAAGATCCAGAAACAGCAACAGGCACACTTGCTGCTCGCGGTGTGCCACCTCGATGGCCTGCTCGAGCCGGTCGTCGAAAAGCAGGCGGTTGGGCAGGCCGGTCAGCGGATCATGATGCGCCAGATGATGGAGTTTCGCTTCGGCGACATGCATTTCGCTGACATCGGAAAAGGCGATGACATAGTTGCTGACACGACCTGCGGCATTTCTGATCACACTCATGCTCTGCCATGCCGGGAAACGATCACCATTGCGCCGATGGCATACCACCTCGCCTTGCCAGTAACTCTCGTCGCCTGCATCGAGTGCGTCGAAGAAGCCGGCGCCACGCTGTCCGAAGCGGCGCACCCGCAGCAGAAGGTCGGCCTCGAAACCGCGCGCCTCATCCTCACGAAAACCGGTAATGCGGGTAAAGGCCGGATTCACCGCAACGATGCAGCGTTGCGCGTTGGCAATGAGAATGGCCTCAGCCGCAGTATGAAACACAACACTCGACTGGCGCAGTCTGTCCTCGGTGCGATGGCGCTCGCTAACGTCCTGCAGGACACCGACCACCCGTCGCACGCCCTTGGCGCCGGCATGCGCTTTCACATTGGCCTCGACGAAATGTGGTCCACCATTGTTCTGCGCGGTGCGAAACTCGATACGCGCGGCCTCGCCGCCTTCAAGCGCGTGATTCAGTTGCGCAACGACTCGGTCGCGGTCGTCCTCATGTACACGGGCCAGAAAAACGTTCTCCCACGACTCATCGATCGGCATCACTCGGTCGCCGAACATGGCCCTGAGATGACCATCACCAACCATGCGATCCGTTTGCGGGAACCATTCGAAAACCCCGAGCAGAGCCGCATCCATCGCGAGCTTGAGACGCAACTCGCTTTTTTCCACAGAAACTTCGACTTCCCGCCGCGCCAACGCCATCTGGATCGAAGCGTGCAGCTCGCGGATGTCCCAAGGCTTCACGAGATAGCCAAACGGACGGCTGTCGAGCGCCCTACGCAGCGTGTCCTCCTCCGCAAAAGCCGTCAGATAGATGACGGGGATCTGGTGCACCGCCTGGATCTCCGTGGCGGCCTGCACCCCATCCATAACCCCCTCGAGGTGAATATCCATCAGTACCAGGTCGGGCGCGACCTCGGCCACGCAACTCAATGCCTTCTCGCCACTACCGACCATTGCGCCCACTTGATATCCAAGGGACTGGAGCTGATTCTTCAGATCGAAGGCAACCACGCGTTCGTCCTCCACCAGCATGAGCTTGACCGGCTTGATTTCGTTCATGATGCTCTCCTGGACGACGGCATACTGGGAAACCTGAGGGCAAAGCGCGCACCCGGACCACTTCCGAGCGAAAAGTCGCCACCGAGCTGCTCTGCCAGCAGGGGCACGAGTTGCAAACCCAGCGACTTCACGTTTTCCAGGTCAAAACCTGCGGGCAATCCCACCCCATCGTCAGCGACGACTAGCTCAAGCGCGTCGGCGACTGCATGCAACTCAATACGGACCTCTCCCGAGCGCCCCCCCACAAATGCATGCTTGAATGCATTTGTCACCAGCTCGGTCACGATCAGCCCGCAAGGCACAGCACGCTCGAGATCGAGAGAAAGCGGCCCTGTCGGCATCACTGTACGCAAGGAAATGCGCACGCTGTCCTCGCGATAGCTTCCCAGCAGCAACTGCGCGAGTCGATCCAGATATTCTCCCAGATCAATTCGTGAGTAGTCCTTCCCCTCATAGAGCAACTGATGCGTCAAGGCCATTGCGCGCAGTCGATTCTGGCTCTCGGCCAGAACCGACTTCAAGCGCGCGTCGGAGGTGTGCGAAGCCTGAAGGTTGAGCAGGCTGGAGACCACCTGAAGGTTGTTCTTGACGCGATGGTGTACCTCGTTGAGCAAGGCCGTCTTCTCGTTGAGCGCGCGCTCGAGCTTTTGCTGCGCTCGGTGACGCTCGGTGATGTCGACGATGGAGGCAAGCACCATCACGCCATCGTCGGTCTCGATCGGATTGAGCCCGATCTCCACCGGGAACTCACTTCCGTCTCGGTGTCGTGCATACAGATCGCGCCCGCTTCCCATCGGTCTTGGATGAGGATCGGCGAAGAACCCCTCCCGGTAGGCAGGGTGGTGGGTCGAAAGGTGTCCAGGAATGAGCTTTTCAACGGACTGTCCGAGCAACTCCTGGCGCGGATAGCCAAATACCCGTTCCGCCTGCGCATTGATCAACACGATACGCCCCTTGCGGTCGACCATCACCATTGCAGTCGGAGCCCACTCGACAACCCGTCTGAACGAGCCCTCACCGGTCGGCGGCATGCTTGCTGGCAATGCATCGTTCATTATTCACCTCGAGTCCTGCCAAGTATCCCAAGTCTAGCCCATCCGCAATCGGCGCGTTGCACCGGAGTGTTTCGCCAATTGATTGGACGGGGGCAGACCTGCGTGGTTCCTCCCGCTGGAGAACTCCCAGCACAGCCTAGGACAGGCTTTCAGTACCCCGAACCTAGCGCTCTTGCGGGCCACCGCGCAATAGCACTGAGGCACCAACAGCCGCGACCAGCGCAGCCACCAGGAATCTGCTCGCCGTGGTTTGCGCACTGATAAACGCCTTGAACGGTTCATGCAGCTCGTCATCGCTCCGTTCCAGCGCAGGCTTGTGGCACTGTGCACGCAACCTTTCATTCTTGGTCATTGGTCAGTTCCGCCTTCAAGCGTCCGGCGCCGCCACGCAGCGGCGGACGACAGGATTCATTGACGGGAATTGCGAGGCATCATGCTCGCTTCCCAAGCAAGTCGAAGACTCGACTATCCTCCGACAATGCTCGATCGCCTCAGAGAACACTGACTGGCCGTGGGCCTGAGCCTGATCGGATCCGGATCGCTGCGCGCGGCACGACTGCTCGACCGGTGCGAGCTGAAATTGCGGCCGATGATCTCCGCGCTGCGCCGTTGGCTAAACAAATGGCTCGGCTGAATGCGATCCGGCTCGCCTTGGGCAGCATTCAATGCCCACCCCATCCCAGATAGCGTGCGCCGAGGTGTGCCTTGAGGTGGGACGGATCGAGTTCGTTCCCACTCACCCGACGCACCAGCTCGAGGGTTTCCCACCTGCTCGCCTGCGACCAGATCTGTGCTTGCAGCCAGTCAAAAATCGGCTTCAGCCTGCCGTTGGCAATGCACTCTTCGGGGCCCTCGAGGTCGCGGCGCAGGCTGACGAACCACTGCGCCGCGTACATTGCGCCCAGTGCATAGCTGGGAAAATAGCCGAATGCGCCCTTGGCCCAGTGGATATCCTGCATGCAGCCATCGCGAAAATCCCCTCGGGTATCGACCCCTAGCAGGCGCATCATCTTCTCGTCCCACAGCGCCGGAATGTCCCCGGCCTCGATCTCGCCGCCGATCAGGTCGCGCTCGATCTCATAGCGGAGGATGATGTGCGCCGGATAGCTCAGTTCGTCGGCCGCCACACGAATGGGCCCGGGTGCGACGCGCGTCATCAGCCGGTACAGGTTGTCGACATCGAAGCCGGCCCTGTCACCGAAATGGGCGCCGAGCATGGGCGCCAGCACACCGGCAAACGCCCGGCTACGCCCGATCTGCATTTCGACGAACAGGCTTTGGCTTTCGTGGATGGCAAACGAGCGCGGGCGACCGAGCGGCTGCTCCAGCCACTCCCTGGGCAGCCCCTGAGCGTAACGTCCGTGCCCGCACTCGTGGAGTGTGCCATTGAGCGCTTGGAGAAAATCATCCTCGCGATAGCGGACCGTGATTCGCACATCCTCGGGCACGCCACCCGTGAAGGGATGCGCACTTTCGTCCAGCCGGCCCGCATTGAAATCGAAACCCAGCGTGCCAGCCAGCGCCCTGCACAGTTCGCGCTGAGCGGCGAGCGGAAATGGGCCGGCGGGCGCAATCGCCGGCGCCCGCTCCTGCATCGCCATTGCCGCCGTGACCATGTCAGGCAGCCAGCCCTGCAGCCCGTCGAACATCCGATCGAGCACGTCCATCCGCATCCCGGGCTCGTAGCGTTCGATCAATGCATCGTAGGGCGCAAGCCCGGTGCGATCGGAAAGCCGGAGCGCTTCCTCGCGCGCAAGGCGAAGCACTTCGCCGAAGTTCTCCATGAAGCCCGGCCAGTCATTGGCCGGGCGCTGATCACGCCAGGCGTGCTCGCATTGAGCCGTCGCCTGAGCACTCGCCGCAATGAGACTCTCGGGCAGCGCACTGGCCTCGAGCCAGTCACGCCGGATTTCGCGCAGATTCGCCCGCTGCAATGCATCCAGCGGCTCGTCCTCCGCCTGGCTGATCAAGCCGGCCAGTCGGGGCTGACGGCGCAAACCGTGGATCAGGCGACGAAATTCGGCCTCCGCAGCAGTTCGCGCCCTGCTGCCCCCGGGCGGCATCATTGCACTGCGATCCCACGCCAGGATCGACTCGACATGGCCCAGCCGGTATAGCTGCGCGTAAATCGACTGCAGTTCCGAATAGGCTGAGAACATGGGAAGCATTACTCCTTCTTGATTTCACGTCGGACCACCCGGCGGTGGGTTGCCGAACCGGAAACGCATTGCGCGGCCGGCGTTACCGGGTAAGCGTCACCAGCACGGCAATTGCGTAAATGAGCAGCACCAGAAAACTCTCGAAGCCGATGTTGGCAATACCGCGCTTTTCCCGCCTTACCAAACCCATCAGCAGCACACCAGTCTGCAGCAAGCCGACACTGACGAGGAAGGCCTGGTGCAGACTGACGGCGTGCAGGATCGAGCCACTGCGGTAGGCGACGTCCGACACGGCTACGAACAGCGTGTCGAACACGTTGCCGCCGATGATGTCACCGACCGCGAGCGTGAGCGCGCCCTGTTTCACTGCGGCGATCGCCGTCACCAGTTCGGGCAACGAGGTCGCAACCGCAGTGAACACGCCGCCAAGTGCCGACTCCGAGAGCCCGGTTTGCCTGGCCAGCGCCATGCCGCTGCGCGCAAGAAGCCACCCGGCAACCCCGACCAGGGCTGCGAGCACCCCGAATTCGATCCACAGGCGGGAAAAGCCCCTGAATTGCCGCGTACCCTGCGGCGCTTCGCTTCGTGTCTCCACCGTCTGACGCGGCAACCACATCGGCTTCGAGTACGCATGGGATACGAGCTGCAAACCGCCGACGTAAGCCAAAGGCAGCATGAGCGACACCGGATGCACGTCCAGAACCGTCATGTCCGGCCCGGTCATTCCGATCAGGATCAGCGCCAACATGCAGACCAGCATGGCCCCCTGCATGATGTTTGCCGCCGAGGCGGCCGCATGCTCGAGGTTGGCGCGCGGGTAGGCGATATCGGCAATCGCCAGAAAGGCCGTTTGCGCGGCGATACCACCGAGCGCATTGGCCACGGCGATGTCTGCAAAACCGTTCGAAGCCGCAGTGATCGAGGTCACCGATCCCGGCAGCGAGGTTGTCGCCCCGAGAAAGACGGCCCCGGTCACCGCCTGCCCCAAACCGGTCCGTTCGGCAATCCGTCCGGCGACACTTGCCAACCGCCAGCCGCCAATGCCGATCAGTAGCGTGGTCACGGCAAACAGGGCCACGTTGCCCCATAGCGGCATGTTGCTGGCGGCATTCATCCGCGGCCTGCGTTCTCGCGACGGCCCTCACGCCTGGGGAGCAGCGAGCCTGGCGCAAGAGCTCGCACCATCGCGCTCACTGTTTCGAGTCGTCGGCGTATTCCTGCTCGGCCTTCTCCCACCCGGTGCGCAAGGCCCGGTATGCCTTCGAGAACCCGGCCTTCGTGTGCTCCCACGCCGCGGCGCTGCTGTTCTTGAGCCCGCCGTACCACTCGGCCACTTCGACCCGCTCGCGCTGCAACGCGCGCAGCGATTGCCGGGCCTTCTCACGCGCGGCCGCATCCATACGGCCCCATTTTTTCTCGATTCTTGCCTGCATCGTTTCGATACGGCCATCGATCGAATCCAGCGCAGCCTTGGCCTTTGCCGCAGCCTCGTCGCGCTTGTCGACCGTGTAGTCCTTGATCGCATCTGCAGCGTCGATGACCTCGTGACGGACCTCTTTTGCGGTGGTCTGATCATTCGCCATCTTTCCTGAGTCATTCCCCGCCGCGAGTGCCAACGATGGAAATGCAAGCGCAACAGCGGTCGCAAGAACAGTCAGGCTTTTCATCTGATGATTCATCTTTTCCCCCTTTTCGGTCGTCGGAAGTGAATGCCCGAACCGGACGTACCGGCGCGGACGCGTGATCGGCGCCCTACTTGAAGCGCGATCGAGCCGAATCGACCGCTTCGCCGACCGCGTCCCAAGCACGTTCCACCCCGGCCTTCATGTCTTGCCACGCGCCCTCGCCGGCGCTCTTCATTTCGTCCAGTTTCTGCCGCGCTTCGCTGCGCTTGTGGCGCAAGGCCTCGATCTGCTCCAGGTAGCCGGCACGCGCCTTGGCTTCGGCAACGTCTGCCTTTGCCGACAGCACGTCGATCTCGGCACTCCATTGATCCAGTTTTGCTTGCATGCGCTCAATGTATTCTTTCTTGTCGCTCATTCCTGTCTCCTTATTCCGTGAGTTTGCCGACGACGGAACCCGTCGTCGGTCAGGCAGCCGGATTCGCCGCGTACGTCATTTCACCGGATCCGACAGGGCATCGATCGAGTGACACAGACCCGCCCGATAACGCCGTCAGGCGCCACACGGTCGCGAACCCGCCGATGCATTTCAGTCCATGCGGTTCATGCACCGGCTTAAGGTTGAACCCTGCGCTAAGTGAGAGTTCAATCCGGTTCAAACTCATCTACCGACTTTCACCTGACATCCATCCATGCTCGTGCCATAGCCTGGCAGTAAGAACAAAGGGTGCATGCAGGCGCCTCCACCGCCGCAAATTCGAACGTGGCAGGCAGGCCGCGACGGCCCGATCCGGGCGGGCAGCCGCATTCGGCGCGGGTGACATCGGCATTGGACAGGCGCGATCGAATTGCATCGTGAAGCCCTTCAGGGGAACGGCGCGCGCCGAACGTCGTCACATTTTCCATGCGCCCGCCGCAGGGTGGCAGTCGATACGCTCGCCATAAGAACGAAGCAGATCGCGACACGGATCGAGAGGCCGCACACGCGTTGGCGTGGCGGGCGGGCGGCATGATCGTGGCCCCGGTGCTGCACTGAGGACGGCAGCCGTCGCGCACCTGCATGTGCGGATGCAGCGCCCTGACCGGCACACGTTGAACTGCCGGATGGATAAAGGAGATTTGAGATGATCATGCTTCGCCCCACCGTAACGAATGTAATCGTCTCGTGCCTTGCGCTACTAGCGCTCGGCGGGTGCCTCAAACGTGACGCCCTGCGTGAAAGCACCAGCGAACCGGCGCGCATGTCGCCCGAGAGCACTCAGGGTCACACTCCACGCAGCGGGTTCGGCCCGGATCCCCGACTGCCCACAGCCGATACTTCGCTGATTCCGACGGTGAACATTGCTCGCGCAGTCGGATGGGCCGACGGCGACCAACCACGGGCTGCGAAGGGCAAGCGCGTGACTCGCTTCGCCGACGGTCTGCGGCACCCTCGATGGCTGTACGTTCTGCCCAACGGCGATGTGCTGGTCGCGGAGAGCAACGCGCCGCACTATCCCGGCGGCGCATCGGGCATCAAGGCGTGGATCGTCAGGCAGGTAAAGTCCATCGCTGGCGCGGGCGATGCGAGTGCCGACCGCATCACCCTGCTCAGGGACGTCGACGGTGACGGCAAGCTCGACGAGCGCCATGTATTTCTGGACCGGCTGCAGTCGCCCTTCGGCATGACCCTCGTCGGCAACACCCTGTATGTGGCCAACGCGGATGCAGTGGTGAAATTCCCCTACCAGACGGGCCAGACCCGGATCACGGCAGCGCCGGTCAAGGTTGCCGACCTGCCCGGCGGCCCGATCAACCATCACTGGACCAAGAACGTGATCGCGAGCGCAGACGGCCGCAGGCTGTACGTCGCCATCGGCTCCAACAGCAACATTGCCGAGAATGGTTTCGACGCGGAGCGCGGCAGGGCTGCGATATGGGAGGTCGACGCCGACAGCGGCGCACACCGCATCTTCGCTTCCGGGCTGCGCAATCCGGTGGGGCTGACCTGGGTCGGCGACACCTTGTGGACCTCGGTCAACGAGCGTGACGGTTTGGGCGACGATTTGGTGCCCGACTACATGACGTCAGTGCAGCGCGGCGGCTTCTACGGTTGGCCCTACAGCTATTTCGGCCAGCACACCGACAACCGGGTCGAGCAGCGCGAACCCGAACGGGTCGCAACGGCAATCAAGCCGGATTACGCGCTGGGCGCGCACACGAGCTCGCTCGGACTGGCCTATACCGATGGCAAGGATGCACTGGCGATTTTCGGTGCCGGCATGGTGGTCGGTCAGCACGGTTCATGGAACCGCTCGGTTCACAGCGGATACGAGGTGATCTTCATCCCGTTCGCGAACGGCAAGCCGGCAGGGCTGCCGCGAACGATCCTGAGCGGATTCCTGAGCGCGGAAGGTACCGCGTATGGTCGTCCGGTCGGCGTGGCCTTCGACAGGCAAGGCGCACTGCTGGTGGCCGACGACGTCGGCAATACCGTGTGGCGGGTCAGCGCCGTCGATGCCGGCACGCGCTGAGACCGACGCAAAGGACACGGCCACGCCAAGGCCTCGACCTAACTAACGGTCTTCTCCTTGTACGCGCCAACGGCCGCTTCGATTGTCTCCTCGGCAAAAATGGTTTCGGCCGCGCTGCGGGTGTCAGCAAGCAGAACGACCTGACCACTGGCAACCGCATCCCGGGCAAGTGCCGAGAACTTCTCACTGTCCTTCTGCGCGCCTGCAGCAGCACCGATCAAGCCTCCAAGGGTGGCGCCCCAGCCCAGCATGGCAAGCGGCGCAATCAACGGACTGGCAACGAACAGACTGACATTCGCGGCGGTCAGAACGAACTGCCCGATCGCGCCGACACCGGCGCCGACGGTCGCACCAATCGCCCCGTCCACCGCAACATCTGCGAGTACATCGCCCGACTGCGGCTTGGACGGTTCGTCGAGCCGCGACGAGTCCTTCTCGAATACATGCACACGGTCACTGGGCAGTCCCCAATCGAGCAGTTTGGCAGCAACCATCATGGCGCTTTCGCGATTGGCAAAGAAGCCGGATACGTAGTGGCGATCGTCACTCATGTGAATCTCCTTGGCGGGAGGAGCATGAGACGCTGTGCCCGGGCTCCGCGAACGGTGCCGCGGCACGCGGTACTCGCTTGCACACCCTGGAACCGTGCATGGTTCAGGCGTCCACCGCTGCAGGATCGCTTCAAGCAATGCGGTCCGCGTTCGTCCTGCCTGTCGACTCGATTACCCTCCCACCTGTTCGTTGATTAACGGTTGGCCGGACGCGAGCACCCTCACTCGTCGGAAACGCGTCGGCAACGAGAGTTCCCTCGCCGCCCTGCTAGCTGACGAATACGATGCCACCCGACCGGATGCGCGCTAACCACACCCCCTTGATCAACCGTGTGATCGAGCGGCGCACGCAAAGCAGACACGCTCAGAATGGCGCATGATGACGCCGTGGCAATCATGGGGGCACAGATGCCACCCAGGCGCGAGGCACGATGACAAACCGAATCAGCATCCCGGCGAGTGAAGTCCGGCCGGATGACCATCTGTACGACGGTCCGGGCACCAATGCCCACCCCACTTTCCAGTGGGAAACCATCACCGCGGCAAGCCTGGTGGACGGGCTGGTGCGACTGACCGTTGGCCGCCTCGAACCACCGAACAACGAATTCTGGTTCGAGCCCGACGAAGTCGTAACCGTCATTCGCTATCCCGTCGCCGGGCCCGACAAGCCTGCAGCAAAGCCCGACCACAAGCACGGTCGCGGCCACAGACACGGCTAAGATCTCGACGAAGGAGGTGGCACCATGTGCGGTCGATATGCGCTCTACGGGCCTCGCTCCCGCCTCTATGATCAGTTCGACATTGTCGACGATGATGTCGATGAAAAGCCGCGCGACATGCCCGTCGATCCGTTCTCTAGCTACAACATCGCCCCATCCCAGTCGCCACCGGTTATCCGCACGCGCCCGGGCGCCGCACGCGAGCTGATCCGGGCGCGCTGGGGCCTGTTGCCCAGTTGGGTGCAAGACCCCGGGAAGCTGGCTCAACCGATCAATGCGAAGATCGAGACGGCGGCAGAAAAGCCGATGTTCCGGCACGCGTTCAGGAAGTCGCGAGTGATCGTCCCGGCCTCGGGATTTTATGAGTGGCGGCCCGGCCCCGACTTCAAGCAGCCGTTCTTCGTTCGCCCTGCCGGCGAACAGCTGTTCGGCTTTGCCGCCCTGCTCGAGCATTGGGCCGGTACCGACGGCCCGCTGCTTACCTTCGCCATTCTCACCACTGCCGCGAATGAGTTGATGCGCCCGATCCACGACCGGATGCCGGTCATACTTCAGCCTGACGATTACGCCGCCTGGCTTGATCCCGGCATCACCGATGCGCAGATTGTGCACGAGCTGGCAGGTCAGTTCCCGCCGGAGCAGATGGCGCTCCATCCGGTGAACCGGGCGGTTGGCAATCCACGGTCACAAGGGCCGGGACTCATCGAGCCCGTCGAGATCTAGGCGTATGCCGCGATGCCAATCAATTCCGGATAGCGCATGATGCACGCGCGCCCATCTGCAACCTTCCATCAAGCGCGTCATCGAGTGATAAAAATGATACGAACGTACCTTGTCGTCTTCCTTGCCATTGCCGGCTTTGCTGTAACGCAAGCGCACGCCCAGTGCTCATTCGGGAGTTCGAGGGCTGACGAAACCCTGGAGCATGGCGGTGGTTGCCGGAAGAGCTCGCCCCCTGGGCAGTGTTGCCATTTGGACAATCGGACCGGGACTGTTCATTGCCACTGATGGTCAGTCATCACATCGCTTGCGGAGCTGGTTCTCCGTTGGCCCGCCCACGCGATTGTCTGGCGAATCCGACGTGATTGACTTCGCTGCCTCTCACCTGTTCGGTCCTCAGTCGGCATAACATGCAGTCGTCGGCAACGCTCCGATCAGTGCGAATTGTCGCCGTGCATCAGCCGGAACGCTTCCAGGAAATCTTGAGCGCTGCTGTCTAGATTCTTGAATGTGCTGCACGCAGTTCCGCCAGGAATGCATCGCGAAGCAAATTGGGTTGAGCGTCCTTGTGCGTAATGGCCATGAATGGCGTATGAAAGAAGAGACTCGCTGGCAACAGGGGCCGCATTCTGTTCTCCCCCACCCATCGCTGTGCAAACTGCTCCGGCACAAAGCCGATGTACTTCCCGCTCAGAATCAAGGTGGTCACGCCTTCAATCTTGTTCGTCCGAGCAGCCGGACTCTTATCCGGGAAGAGCGCCTGAAACCTGGCATTGAGCGTATAGCCCGGAACAACGAAATCCTGAGCCTTGATCAAATCGATACTCAGGTCCGCATCTGCGACATGAAAGATGTCATGCCCTGCCCCACAGTAGAGAAACAGCGTCTCATCATACAGATGGCAATACTGCACTGCTGGCAGTTGGTGATGAAACGGAATGACACCAACGAGCGCACGTCCCTCAATAACGGCACGCTCCACCTCATTCGGCGAACCGACATTTAGCTCAATCCTGACGTCCGGTCCAATCTCGCGAAATCGAGCCAGCGCAAGGCTGGTATGAGCGTTTGTGTCGGCAACCATATCGTCGGTCAAGCTCAAGGTGAGTGTCCCCACCAGCCGGCTATGGGCAGCGTTGACCGCGGTGCGAAAGCGTTCGAGATCCGAGAACAACTGCAGTGTGGCCTCGTACACAACACGGCCGTGGTCCGTAAGCATGAAGCCCGACCGCCCCCGCATGCACAGTCTTAGGTCCAGCCTGATCTCCAGATCTTTCATATAGCGACTGATCGCTGAACGCCCGACGTTCAACTCGACCTCGGCTGCGGAAAAACCGCCGCATTCCACCACCGTTCGAAACACTCTCAACAAGTGGATATCCATGTCGCTGACCTTCCCATAGAGGCCTTTTCGCTTGGCTGATTTTGTTTCCATGTTTGTTATCCAAATGTTCAATAAAAATCATTTATTGAAACATACGCTCACGCAGATACTTTTTCCACGCCGGAATCGCACGCTCCGCGAAAAACCGTCGGATCCGTTCAACCAAATCTGCCAAAGGCGACACATGTCTGCGAAAAAGATCCTTTACACCCCTACTCCCTCGGAAATCGTACCGCGCTTCGCGGGCCTTTCCACTTTCATGCGGCTTCCATATCTGCCACCAAGTGAGGCGGCTTTCGCCGATATCGGCTTGATCGGCGTGCCGTGGGATGGCGGCACGACCAACCGACCCGGCGCACGCCACGGGCCTCGCCAAGTGCGCGAGTTGTCCTCGCTCATGCGCAATTACCATCCGGCCCTGCGGATGAGCCCCTACGAGTTGGCCAATTGTGTGGACTTGGGAGATGCACCAGTTAATCCGGTCAGCATCGACGATACGATCCAGATGATCGAGACCTTCTATCGCGACGTCGTCAGCCGCGGCATCGCACCGTTGTCTGCCGGTGGCGATCATTTGGTAAGCCTGCCGATTCTCCGGGCGCTCGCGCATCAGCACGGAACGATGGGCATGGTTCATTTCGATGCCCACACCGACACCTGGGACACCTACTTCGGCGATTACAGGTACACCCATGGCACGCCGTTTCGCCGCGCAATCGAAGAGGGAGTGCTCGATCCGAAGCGCACCGTCCAGATCGGCATCCGCGGCGGCGTATACGACGCGAACGATGGCGACTGGGGACTTGAGCAGGGTATCCGCGTAATCACCATTGAGGAATACAACGACCTGGGGCCGGACGCAGTGATCGCAGAAGCTCGACGCGTCGTCGGTGATGGTCTCACTTACGTGACCTTCGACGTGGATGCGCTGGATCCAGTCTATGCCCCCGGTACCGGCACACCTGAGATCGGTGGTCTGAACACCTTTGACTGCCAAAAGATGCTACGTGGCCTACGTGGTCTCAATCTGGTCGGGGGAGACGTTGTCGAAGTGTCGCCGCCCTTCGACCCCAGTGGCAATACCGCGCTGGTCGGGGCAACGATGATGTTCGAGATCCTCTGCGTTCTCGCCGACTCGCTGAACCAACAAAAATAAATCTCATGCCAGGCGGAACTGATCCGGACCCTGTTCCTGCAGCCCGCCAGCGCAATGATCCAAACTCCAAAGGAGCCTCCCATGAATATCGATGTCATCATCGTGATTGGATATTTCGTACTGATGCTGGTGTGCGGCTTTGTAGCAATGCGAAAGCTGACCTCTACGGCCGACTATCTTGTTGCCGATCGAAACTTGCCCTACTGGGTGTTTTTCCCCTGTCTTTCAACTGTGATCCTTGGCGGCGGCTCCACGTTCGGGTCTGCATCCCAGAGCTTTCAGCATGGTCTATCGGGTGCATGGATTACGCTCATGTTCGGACTCGGGGTCGTTACGGTCGGCTTGGGGTTCGCTGGAAAACTCGCCAAACTGAAGGTCTTCACGCTGAGCGAAATGCTTGAGCGCCGCTATGCGCATGGGACACGTTATGTCAGCGCGATCATTGCTGCCATCTATTCAACGCTGATCTCCGTGGTTCAGATCGTTGCGCTTGGTGCCGTATTGAAAGCACTCCTCGGATGGGATCTGGCAACCGGCATTGTCGTGGGTGGCGTCGTAACAATGGCCTACACACTCATTGGAGGCATGATCGCAATCACGATTACGGATTTCATCCAGTTCATCCTGATGACGGTCGGTGTCGCGCTACTGATCCCAGCCGGAATTGATGCGGCTGGCGGTGTTGCGGCAGTCAAGGCGGCTGTTCCCGAGGAGTTTCTGACCCTCACCAACATCAGCGGCAGCCGGTTGCTGGGGCTGTTTCTGTCTCTGTACCTTGGCATCATGATTGGACAGGACATCTGGCAACGGATCTTCACCGCAAAGAACGAAAGCGTCGCAAGATTCGGCTCGATCTCGGCCGGGATCTATTCCATTGGCTGGGGTGCAGCCATGGGTGTCTGCGGAGTCCTTGCCTACGTCCTGCTTCCCAATCTGGACTCACCGCAAGACGCACTGCCGGAACTGGTAGTCAAAGTGATGCCCGCTGGCTTGAGCGGAATCGTGCTCGCCGCACTGATGTCCGCGTTGATGTCGACGGTCAGCTCGACCGTACTGGCTTCGGCCACGCTCATTACGAACGACCTGCTCAAGCCTGTACTCGGGTTCGATGAACAAAAAGAGCTCGCAGTATCACGTTGGGTTACCGCAGTCGTCAGCGTGGCGGTCATCGTTCTTGCGATTTTCATCGGCGACGTCTTTGTCGCACTCGATACGGCTTACTCGTACCTGTCAGGCTGCCTGTTCGTGCCGATCATGGCCGCTCTCTTCTGGAAGAAGGCAACTTGGCAGGGTGCAATCAGCTCGATTCTGGCGAGCGGAGTCATCGTCAGCTTCTGTCTGGCAAAGTTTGGTGCGGCTGCTTCAGAACCCGTCGTATACGGCATCCTATCGAGCGCGATGATCATGGGATTGGTCAGTGCGTTCGTCGGAGGGCCACAGCCGAGCGACCTTATTGAGTGGGAAAAGGATCGCGTTGATGCAAATGCATAAGGTCAATCAATAACACGAAGCGCACCAGCGCTTCGACGGCTACGGGCGGCTCACTGATTGGCAGAGCCGCCCGTATGTGAAGGATCTCCAATCGACGAAAGCTCATTGGACGATCACTTGAGCGTCAAGGCGCCCAGATTCAGACCTGGTGCCGCCGAACGTATCTCTCCGATATCTCACTCGAACCGCTTCCCCCTTTCCGGTCGAGTGCATGAAACGCCCCGCCACACATCTGATCACCAGACACGCAGATGCCACTCTGATCGATCTCTGCCGCATGACCTTCGGAAGTCAGTCGGTTCGAGTGACAATTGATGCGCTTCCTTGCCAAGAGCTGCGCTGTTTATCTCTCGCCACTAGACACTGTGAAAATGGATGTCGGATTTTCTGTTCCTCTTCTGGCGAGCGCGAATCAGGGATTGCTCCGTGCGCCCTCCAGGATCTTCACCATCTCCACGTAGCCACGCTGCCTGGCCAGCATCAGGGGCGTGTTGCCGTGGCGATCGGCAAGTTGCAGGTTGGCACCCGCATCGACCAAGGCGCGTAACGTAGCCTGGTGGCGTGGGCCGCCATCGCCCAACACGACGGCTTCGATGGCTGCGGTCCAGTGCAGGTTATTGACGTGGTCGAGCGGCGCGCCTGCGACAATCAGCTGGCGTACGATGCCGTCGTGGCCGAGATGGGCAGCTGCGATCAGCGCAGTGCCGTCGTAACGGCTGGTGGTCAATCTTGCGCTGGCACCGAGCGCGAGCAGCAGGCGCAGGCTGTCTTCGTCGTCAGCTACGGCAGCAATGGTCACGGCATCGTAACGATCGTCTTCCAGCAGCCCCGGATCGGCCCCGGCTTGCATCAACATCTTGATGACCTCGCGCTGCCGGGCATAGGTCGCCACATGGAGTGGTGTGCGGCCATAGAGGTCGCGGATATTCAGGTCGGCCTTGTCGGCAATGCCTCTCTGGATGGCGCCCACGTCACCGTGCTGGGCGGCAGCGTGCAGACCTCGGTATTGGGCGATTTCGCCAGCCGATGGCGGTATCTGGGCCTGTACTGTCGGTGCGAGCATGAGCGCTGCACCGGCAGCGAGACTGAATATGATTCGCTGGATGCATACGCTCACCATGCTTCTCCTCAGCGCAGGTAATCCTTGACCTTGTCGAGTGCGGCGACGGCGCATTGCTCGTCCAGGTGTCCGCCTGGCGCGCCGCCGATGCCGACTGCGCCGATAACCTCATTCCCGACCTTGACCGGAACGCCGCCGCCGAGCAGCAGGAAGCCAGGGATGTTGCCAAGGGTGGCCGCGCCGGGATTCTTCTGCGAGGCCTCCAGCATGGCCGAAGTGTTGTTCTTCGCAGAGGCAGACGTAAAGGCCTTTTGCTGGCTGGCACCCAAGGTATGGGGACCGGCGGTGTCTGCGCGCTGCACGGCGCTCACATTACCTGCCCGGTCAACCACGGTCACGGCAACGTTGTAACCGTTGGCGGCACAGGCGGCAATGGCAGCACTGGCAATCTGGTTGGCGAGCTCGAGCGACATGTTCTTTTCGCTGCGCACAGCGTCGGCATGGGCGGTGACGGCAACGGATGCGAGTACGACAGCGGCAAGTTTGCGCAGTTGGGTCATGGTGTTCTCCTCGATATTGGTGCTTCGATAAATCGTGAGGGAACTATAGGGGGACCCGGCCCCGCGGGGCATTCGGGCCAATACGCGGCGACCTCCGTAAAACTACGGAGTCGCGCTATCGTCTGCCTCGACCAGCGCTGCGTACTGGCGGATGAGTTGCGCGAGCGAATCAGCCTGCAGCTTGGCAAAGAGATTGGCCCGATGTGTTTCGACAGTGCGCGGCGAGACTTCCAGCGCGCGGCCAATTTCCTTGTTGGTCAGACCGGCGATGATCAGATCCAGCACCTCGTGTTCGCGCTCCGAGAGCTGTTGATAGCGTTCTCGCGCCAGGCGGTCGGCCTGATGGCGATGCCGCGACTGCACGTGCCGGCGAACCGACTGCTGCAAGGTGTCGATCAACAACTCGTCATTGACCGGCTTTTCGAGGAATTCAGCGGCACCTGCCTTGAAGGCACGCCGACAGAGATCGACCGTGCCATGGCCGGTGAGCATGATCACCGGCTGATCCACCCCTTGCGCGATCAGTTGCTCCAGCACCGTCATACCGCTGATTCCGGGCATGCGGATATCGAGCACGATGGCACCGATGCTCTCCCGATCGAAATCGCGGATGAACGCTTCCGGCCTGGCCCAGGTGTGCACGCGCAGGCCGACCGTGCCGATCAGCAATGCCAGGCCATCGCGCACGGCGGCATCGTCATCGACCAGATGGATCAAGGGCGAAAGCGGCACGCTCATCAATTACGCTCCCGAATCACCAGTGGCAAGGTCAGGCAGAACGCGGCACCGCCCTCCGCAAGATTAGCCGCATCGATGCGCCCGCCCATACCCGTGGCAAGCGTTTCGCACAGGCTCAGCCCAAGACCCAGCCCGTTCTCCTTGGTCGAGAAAAACGGTTCGAACAGGTGCGGCAACGCCTCCGGCGGAATGCCAGGACCGCCATCTGCAATCGTCAGCCGTGCCACGCTATCCTCCGCCTCGATCTGCAAAGCGAGCCGGCGGGCAGGTACCGGAGTATCCGCCATTGCCTGCAGCGCGTTTATCAGCAGATTGTGGATGATCTGCTCCAGCGCCACCGGGTCCGCCTGCACCTGCAAGACGGCATCACCGTCCAGCGCAGGTTTGAGACCGAGGCGGTCGGTTTCGGCCTGCAGCAGGGCGAGCACATTGCGTACGGCGGCATACAGATTGACGGGCTCCATCCGCTCGGCCAGGCCTGGGCGTTCAATCGCCCGACGCAGGCGGGACAATACCTCGGCGGCACGGCGGGCCTGGCCGACGGCCTGGGTCATGGCGTAACGCGCGGTGTCGAGATCGGGGGGCTCGCTATTGAGCAAGCGACTGGCTGCCTGGGCGTTGGCCGAGACGGCCGCCAGTGGCTGATTGAGTTCATGCGCCAGGCCGGCTGCCAGCTCGCCGAGCGTGTTCAGACGCGCGATCTGACCGAAACGCAGCATCTCTTCGGCGCGCTGGCGGGCCCGTCGCTGCACCTGCAGCCAGGCAAGCAGGCCGCACAATGCAGCGCAACCCAGCCACCACAAGACCAGCCGCCCCCAAGGCAGGCTGCGCCAGCCGAGCTGGCGGCTGACCGCGACAGTGAAAGGTTGACTGTCGGCCGCGATCGTCTTGCTGAAGCTGAGGCGCTGGACCAACGCGCCGCCTTCATGCACCACGCCCGGTGATACAACTATTTCCTGATCGTCCAATTGCAGGACGACACGGACCGGGCTGTCCTGCCGCGGCAACGGCCATTCGTCCCACGGCACCATTGAATGAATGTCGATTTCGAGCGCGTAGCTGGCCGGGCGGGCCGCGAGCACGAGCCAGTAGTGTCCTGCGCTGGCGTCGATAGCGGTCAGCACGGCATGGCGCTGCCGTTGCGATTCAGCTGCCGCTGCGGCCAGCGCGACCGGCAATCTTCCATCCCGGGGAGCGGCCGTCATCCACCGCTCTACGCGAAGAATCTGCGAATATACCGCGGGCAACCTTTGTGCCGCCTGCTCCGCGGCATTCTGCCCTCCCGGCTGAAGCAGCGCCAGGGTTGCGAGGATGGCCTCGTGCTGCACGGCGCGCTGGCTGAGCAGGCGGTGGATGATGCGAGCATCCGTCTGGAAGGCATCTTCGTGCCGGGCATGGCTGGCAACCACTTCGATACCGCTGGCAACCAGCGAGAGCGAAAGCCAGAGCACGACAAATGGCAGGAACACGCGACGTCTCATGAGCGACATTGGCGGCGAAGAACCCCCAATTTACCTGCAAACGTCCATCGAGAGTCATTCTCTCAAGGATCGGAGACTCAATCACTACCCCGTTGCACGCCAAGACCACTCGCGATGCGCAAGGTTGAGTGGTTGTAGCGTTCAGGCACTTCCAGTCAGAACCAGCAAAAGAGAATGCTGTAGTCGAGCTGCTCACAAAATTGCCGATCCGAACGAATCGAATAGAGCACGATCAGCAATTGCCCCTTGAGCAAGCGCTCGGGCGGGATCGACGGGCGGCCGACACTCGAGTACAGCACACCCACATCTGCCGAAATGGCGGCGAGCGCTCGATCAGCCAACTTCTTCACCCGCCCCAACGGATGATCCACGGGCACGCGCGACTCTGGCGAAAAGCAATGGAACATCGAGGACTGAGGATCGAGTTGGCCGCGCATCGCTTTCAAGACGGGAGGTTTGGGAATGCATCTATGACAATCAATTCGACTGTTCGTTCACTGAGTTTTGCATCAACCCGATAACTAGCACAGATCGTCACCCTATTCGACACTACAAACATAGAAATTTCTGGATGGAGGCGGACGGTGCGGCAATGCGCGTTCCTGTTCAATAACTGCACTCGCATCAGACATAGAGTTATCGAGAATATTCGTCGCAACAACTGCCGCCCCTTTTGACCGGGCAGCCTCTGCTTCCACAAGTCCACCGAGAACAATGCTCTTTGCTTTCCCAAAAAGCCTTATCTCCTCTTCATCACGATCAGAAACAGTGAAATCAGGTCCTTTCTCCTTTAGAGCACTGATGGCAGCCTCTTCCTTCCTTAGCATCTCATTTGGACTGGAAGCCCTAGCCCCCAACTCAGATACATACTCACCCCGTTTATCTGCACCTTTTGGATTATCCGCTATATTTTTCCGCCACATCTCTACAGCCTTTTCATGCTCATATAGGCTTGATAAAAATTGAGACAACGCACTCCGTCTACTTTCTGCAGCAGATTTCGACATCGAATCTATTATTTCACTCCATCTATCAATTTCTCGCCTAGCATAGACAACTTTTGTCTGGTACTGCACCTCATCACTTTCATCTTTAATCTTGGAATAAGCCATGTTCGCGGTCACTCTTTCCGCCATGCTCTTAGCCTTCATAAGACTCTTTACAGCCTCTTCAAGCCTTCCCGCATCACTATCAGATTCAGCAAGCGAAAATATACTCCGAATCTTCCTGTCGATTTCTGGGCATATTTTTGATCCATCTTGTATTTTAAATTTCTCATACGCAACACTTGCTTCGTCGCGCCACATATCATAATTCAAAATGAGAGATGGATTATTGTAGGACCGAGAGATCCCCAAGAAACCTAAGTAGTCAGGCATTCTTATATAAAAAAAAGATACCACAGCAAAAGGAAGAAAAATAAATAGAAATAAATTCCCCGCGATTGGAGCATACTTCCGATGATCGGCAAGCCGCAGTAACCATCCTCGCAGCAAGATAAACGGCGCTGAAACATGCCGCCCAAAAACTGTTCGGTTCAGTCCCACCAAGTAACTTCTCGGATTCCAAAAATGGAATTCACTCGAATCGTCGTCTTTCATTCCACACCCATAGCAGGCTGATGCAAAAACCGGCGACATCGCGCCAGTACTGAGATTCAGACCGAATTTCGTCGTGGCATCTTTTTCGGAAACGACCTTCGCGTTGTTTTTCAATTGCCTTCATGGCCGCAACGGCGGCCGCGAAGGCTTGTTTGTGCGCCTGCGCTCATGCCTTTACTGAGGTGCCCTACGTTTTCCGCCTTCCAAGCGGTCGTCCTTATGCTGCTTCAGCGGACTACACCGCAATGAACAGGTGAGTTTGCCGGGTGCTTACTTTGTACAAGCGAAGCGTCTGGCGCTCCTACCGACCGTAGTTGTCGCCCATCACCTCACACCACCACTCTTGCGCGAACTGGATGCGCTCGCCGCTGGTTGAGTCGAACTGAAAGCCCCGAAGCCATAGCCCCTTGGGTGTGATCCGCAGAAGTTCTACATCGAAGAGCACCGGCAAGAGTGGGCGCTTGCCCGACATGCCGTAACGCTCCCAGATGGTAGCCATCCGCCTCGGTCGGTTGTCGGCAACGCCCTGCGTGACAAGTTCGAGCGTGAGCGTGCCGGACACCCCGGCATCGGCTCGGCATTCCTCACGAGTGCGACGGACACCAGCTTGCAGAAGCTGGACTAGACGGACCTGCATGGCGGCTTAAGATAACTGTATGGATGTACAGTTTAAGCCCTGAGTTCAGACTTTGGTAGAGCAGGCCCGCCCCCTATCCTCGCGGATCTGGTTGCCGTTCGCTGTGGATCTGGTTGCCGCTCCCGGAAGCGTGAGATTCAGCCTAACGGCAACCAAACGGCAACCAAACCCCAGAAAGCAAAAAGGCCAACCCCGGAGGATTGGCCTAAGTGCTTGAAACGTTTGGTGCTGCTGACCGGAATCGAACTGGTGACCTACTGATTACGAATCAGTTGCTCTACCAACTGAGCTACAGCAGCGAAGAGCGCGGAGAATACAACAGGTCGCTGCGGCGTTCAAGCCTTTGACGGCGCAAAAACGTGATTTCGGCGTTTCCCGCATCGTTCACATCAACTTGGCCGCCTCCGGTGCGCGCTGGTAGCCCCAGATGGACTGCCAGTCGTAGGGCGGCAGGCGTGGCTGGTCGTCGTGGGCGTAGCCCTGGATGCGGCAGTCGCGCGGGCCGATGCGGCGCGGGCGTGGCACGTGCTGGGGGCGGCCCTTGGTGTCTAGAAAGGCCAGCACTTCGCGTGGCGTACCATCGGCCTCGGCCGAACGGCGGCTGATGATGCCCATCTCGCCATTGGACAGGCGCACCACGCTGCCGGGCGGGAAACTGCCGAGCCGGCCCATGAGCAATCGGGCCAGGATGTGGTCGAGGCGTTCGAGATCGGGGCCGAATACATGTTGCAGCAGACGCTGCGGGTCGCGCGCCTGATGCAGGCTCCAGAACAGCGGCCCGCGGCGTTTGCGCTCACGCAAACGGGCGGCGAGTACGTCTGCCACACGCACCATGCGCGCATGCAGCGAGATTCCGGTACGGCTCAGTCCGGAAGGATAGCCGCTACCGTCGAAGGCCTCGTGATGCTGGCGCACGGCCGTCAGCCATGTTTCGGGAAGGCTGCCAAGCTTCTCGAGCAGCTGGGCGGCCAGTTCGGGATGTGCGTCGATCGCCTCGCGCGCTTCGGTGTCGGGCTGCCCGGCATGGGCAAACATCCGGTCGTGCAGGCGCAGGCTGCCGAGGTTCATGGTCAGGGCAGCGCCGATCAGCGTAATACTCTCCTGACGAGAAAAGCCGTGCGCGGCCGCGAGCTCTGCGGCAAAAAGGGCGGCGAGGACGGCATGGCACACGCTGGGGCGATCATACTGTTCCATGCGTGCGAATCCGATACATGCATCGGGATCCAGCATCCAGGTCTTGTAGGTTTCGGTGGCGAGTGAAACGAAGTCGTCGGCACTCACCGGCTGTCCGCCGACGAGCAATTCGTCGAGCATGGCCAGGGCATTGCCGATGTCGCGCAAGACCTTGAGCGGCTCCGCGTCCGACACGCGCATGGCCTGAGTCGCACGGCAGTACAGACGGCGCTCGCCATAGCCGGCGATCATCAGGGGGCTGATCTCCACCCCTTCGCGCAGCAGCAGCGTGCCCCGTACATCGAAAAGATCACAGGGCGCCGGTTGCCCGATCAATCCGGGCGGCAAGGCCACCGGGCGCAGAATCGAGTCGACCATCGCAGTTCTCCATGAATGCCGGCAAGCCATCAGTAGCCCGCCTCCATCGTGACAAGTGCGAGATTCATGCCAGCACGCGCAAGTGCCCGGCAAGGCCGTGTTCACGCCCTTGTTATGGCACACCCGGTGGCGCCCTGCCCTGTTTGCCGTTGCCGGCTTGCCGCCTGGCCGGCAGATCTTGCCGTTCGCTGCGGCCACATTTGCTGCAGTGCATATGGCTTATTGCCAATCTTCGGGTTTCGCGACACGCGATGGACCTTAAACTGCGGTCAACTCAAGTTCAGGAGAGGTACGCATGGGACGACTCACCACACACGTGCTCGACACAGCCAACGGCAGACCGGGCGCCGGCATTGCGGTCACGGTCTTTCGCCTCGACGGCACCCGCCGGGAGCTTGCCCGCGCTACGACCAATCACGACGGCCGCTGTGACCAGCCGCTGCTGGAGGGCGCCGTCTTTGAAGCGGGCCGGTACGAGATCATATTCGGCGCGGGTGACTATTTTCGCGGCATCGATCCAACGCTGCCCGACCCTCCGTTCGTAGACGAAGTGGTCTTGCGCTTCGGCGTCGCCGACCCTGCCGCGCACTACCATGTCCCGCTCCTGGTCTCACCGTGGAGCTATTCGACCTACCGCGGCAGTTGATCGGACCATTGCCGGAAAACAAAGCGACAGAACCATGGAAAGCTACCTTCTCGACTGGGCGAACCTGCTCGTGCGCTGGCTCCACCTCATCGCAGGCATTGCCTGGATCGGCGCTTCCTTTTACTTCGTGATGCTGGATACCTCGCTGCGCCCGCCGAAGAAACCCGAAGACGCCAAGCGCGGCGTATTCGGTGAACTGTGGGGCGTGCACGGGGGCGGCTTCTACTGCAGCCAGAAGTTCCTTACCGGCCCCAAGGACGAGCCGCTTACCATGGACCTGCACTGGTCGAAATGGGAGGCCTACACGACCTGGCTGTCCGGCATGGGCATGCTGGCCATTGTCTATTGGGTGGGGGCATCGAGTTACCTGATCGACAAGCAGGTGATGGTGTTGACGCCCGGCATGGCCATCCTCGCCTCGGTCACCACGCTTGTTGCCGGCTGGGCCATATACGACTTGCTGTGTCGCAACCTGATGGGTCGCGATGCCTTGCTGGCCGGGCTGGTTTTCATCCTGGTGATGGCGGGCAACTGGCTATTGCACCAGCTCTTCTCCGCCCGCGGTGCCTACATTCATGTCGGCGCGATGCTTGGCACCATCATGGCCGCCAACGTCTTCTTCCACATCATTCCCGGGCAGAAGCGGATGGTGGCGCAGATCCGCGCGGGTCAGCCGGTGGACCCGCGTCCTGGCATGGTGGGCAAGCAGCGCTCGGTGCACAACACCTACTTCACGCTGCCGGTGCTGTTCATCATGATCAGCAATCACTACCCCATGACCTACGCCAACAAGTACGGCTGGCTGATTCTGGCGGTGATGATGATTGCCGGCGTGCTGATCCGGCAGTTCTTCGTGCTGCGCCATCGCGGCCAGCTGAAATGGTGGCTGCCCGCCGCCGGCGTGGCCCTGATCGGGCTGCTGATCGTACTGATGGCCCCCAAGCCCGTGAATGCCGATGGCGACAAGGTCGGCTTCGAGTCGGTGCGGGCGGTGGTGCAGAAGCGCTGCATTGCCTGCCACGCGGCGCAGCCCACATGGGAAGGTTTCGCCCAGCCCCCCAAGGGCGTCATGCTCGAAACGCCCGAAGAAATCGGCCAGCACGCCGCAAAAATGGCGGAAACGGTGGCCAGCGGCTACATGCCGCTGGCCAACCTGACGCAGATCACCGACGAAGAGCGCGCACTCATCGCCACCTGGTTTGCCCAGGGTGCCCGGACAGACGACTGAACGCTCGCAAGAACCTGAACACCACTTCCCGACTGTGTAGCCTGTGCGGGCAGCACTGATCCGGCGCAGCTCGTGCCCGACGCCAACGGCCGCGCAAAAGGCAAATGGGCGGTCCGCTGGCTGAAACCGGCCGACCGCCCAATAGAACCCACCCTTTCATCAGCGCTGTGGGTGGTGTTCGATCCAGTGACGCGCGACATCCACGCGGCGGCATACCCACACGCGATCATGCTTCTCGATGTGGTCTAGGAAACGCTGCAGCGCACGGAAACGCCCCGGACGACCGAGCAGGCGGCAGTGCATGCCCACACTCATCATGGCCGGACGTTCTTCGCCTTCGGCGTACATCACGTCGAAGGCGTCGCGCAGGTACTCGAAGAACTCGTCGCCGTGGGAGAAGCCCTGCGGCAGCGAGAAGCGCATGTCGTTGGTGTCGAGCGTGTAGGGAACGATCAGATGCGGCGTGGTGCTACCGTCGGTTTTCTCGACCTGGGTCCAGAACGGCAGATCGTCGCCGTAGTAGTCGGAGTCGTACAGAAAGCCGCCGTAGTCCGCGACCAGGCGCCGGGTGTTCGGGGAGTCGCGGCCGGTATACCAGCCCAGCGCACGTTCGCCGGTCAGGCGCTCGATGATCTCCATGCCGATTCGCATGTGCTCGCGCTCGGTGGCTTCATCCACACTCTGGTAATGGATCCAGCGCCAACCGTGGCAGGCGATCTCGTGTCCAAGTTCGCGAAAGGCAGCGGTCAGCTCGGGATGACGTTCGAGGGCCATCGACACACCGAACACCGTCAAGGGCAGGCCGCGACGCTCGAACTCACGCAGGATGCGCCATACGCCTACCCGCGAGCCGTATTCGTAAATGCCTTCCATCGACATGTGGCGCTCGGGGTAGCTGGCCGCGTTGAACAACTCTGACAGAAACTGCTCGCTGCCGGTGTCGCCATGGAGCACGCAGTTCTCTCCGCCCTCCTCGTAGTTCAGCACGAACTGTACCGCCACCCGGGACTGACCCGGCCAGTTGGCATGCGGCGGGTTGCGACCGTAGCCGATAAGGTCGCGGGGGTAGTTCGAATCAGGCTTCATGACGGGTTCTCCACGCACACCGGCAGCAGTGCCCCTTCAGGGCACCTGCACGTCGGCAGATCAGTTTTCGCAGAAGCGCTTGCAAGCGCGCCAGTTCTTCATCAACAACCAGTAGCTGAGGCCGGCTGGCACCAGGCTGGCATACCAGGATACCGAGGAGAAGCTCAGCGCAACGCCAGCGCCGATGAGCGAGGCCACGATGCCGGCGTAGTTCACGCCACGATAAGGGCCGTTCTCATCGTACAGCTTGCCCAGATCGAGTGTGCGCCGGCGGATGATGTAGTAATCGACGACCAGTACCGCGAAGATCGGCCCCAGGAATGCCGAATAGGTCTGCACAAAAATCTGCAGGCCGGCTGCGGACTCATCCTTGACCAGTTCCCACGGAAAGGTGCCGAAGGCGAGCAGCCCCACGATGATCGCCGAACTGCGAAACGACAGCTTGAACACGTCCATCAGCACATAGGTTGGCGGCACCACGTTGTTGAGCACGTTGGTGGTGACCTGCGCGAAGGTGATGAAGAGCAGCGTCGCAATCAGCAGCGGCTTGTTGTCGACCGCGCTGGAGAACACCTGGATCGGATCGGCCACACCGGTCGCACCCGATACCATCAGCCCGATCAGCCCCATGAACAAGGTGCAGGGCAGGATGGACATGGCGTAGATCGTGGTCAGGGGCGCACGGCGCACGCCCTTCTCAAGCTCGCGTGCATAGTCGCTGACGTTGAGCATCATGGTGCTGTAGATGCCGAGGAAGAGCATGGTCGCGCCCCAGAACGGCAGCCCCCAGGTGCCTTCGATGTTGACCAGCCGTTCGGTGATGACATCGCCGTACTTTTCGATGACACTGAAGAACATGTAGGTCAGCGACACCAGGATGAAGCCGCTGCCGATATTCTCCAGCCACTTGATGCCCTGAAAACCGAGCACTGACAGGCCGATCTGCAGGAACTGGAACACGACGAACCAGAACACCAGATTGTCGAAGCCGAACAGGGAAGCCGATACCGCGTTGAGCGCCCCTGCCCCGACCCAGCTCTGAAAGCCATACCAGACGATGGCCGGCACTGCCCGCACCAGCCCCGGAAACTTGGTTCCGGAAAAACCGAAGGCCGAGCGCGCCTGCACCACGAAGGGAATGCCGTATTTGTAGCCCGCGGCGCCGTTGATGGCCAGCGCGATACCGATCACGAAGCAGCCGACCGCAATGGCAACGGTGGCCTGCAACAGATTCAGCGTACCGACGATACTCGAGCCCATGGCGAAGGTGCCGATTGACACACAACCGCCGAACCACGCCAGCAGATAAGACCACTTGCCCATGATGCGGGTCTGCTGCGGTGCCAGTGACTCTTCGCCCAGACCCTTGGCATGGTCGGTCGTATCCGTGGGCACGCTGCCCGCCTGCAGGCCGGGGGCACGGATCGCCTCGGTATTGCTTGTCATGGTCAATCTCCTTTGTCTGTCGGGTTTGCGGTGCGCGCACCGCGAGGTCTCACGCTTGCGACGCCACTGTTCTGTGCAGGGCTATCGCCGATGTTCATGCGCTCAGGTAATCAAAGCGCCCGGTGAATTGCTTCGGGCGCGGGAAGGCGAGATCGCCGTGCTTGCTCGTTCTCAACCCAAGTCCGACGAGGGATTCGGCCAGCTTCACGGCCGCGGTCACGCCCTCGACGATCGGCAAGCCGACCGCGTCTCGGATCTGCTCGGTCAGGTCGGCCATGCCGCCACAACCGAGCACGATCGCGCCGACACCGTCTTCATCACGCGCCCGGCGGCACTCTTCGATGATGCGCTCGAGCGCACAGGCGCCGTCATCCTCCAGATCGAGCACCGGGACTTCTGCCGCCCGAACGCGCCGGCAGTGGTGGGCAAAACCATAGCTCTGCAGCAGATGCTCGGCGATGATGCAGGTGCGACCGAGCGTGGTCACGATCGAGAAGCGCGTGCTGATCAGGGTGGCGAGATGAAAAGCCGCTTCGGCAATGCCGATGACCGGCGCACGGGTCAGCTCGCGGGCGGCGAGCAGGCCGGGGTCGCCAAAACACGCGATGATGTAGGCATCGATGTTCTCCTTCTCGCCGCGGCGGATCTCCTCGAGTACGCCGACCGCGCTGATCGCCTCGTCGAAGTGGCTTTCGATCGATACCGGACCCGCGAGTGGATTGCAGGCCGAGGTCCGCGTACCGGCTGCGGCCACCCGCAGGGCTGCTTCACCGATCTTCGCGGTCATGCTCGCCGTGGTGTTAGGGTTGATGAGCCTGATATGCATCTGCTGCTATTCTCCTGAATGTTTCATGTCCGCAGGTTGATGGGCGTTGTCGATCAGCGTTGACGGCGCTGGCGCTGCGCCACGTCATCGAGAATTCGGCGCAGGTCGGGCGCTGCAGGATTTTCTTCGAGCAGCACGACGCTGCGCTCCACTTCCCGCAAGTGGCGCTCCGTCCACTCGCGCGCACCCTCGGCATCGCCCGCCGCAATCAGATCGAGCACGTCGTGGTGCTCGGTATGGCGGCAACTGCCCGACATTGGCGAGCCATAGGTGGCAATCACCAGCGACGAGCGCGAAACCAGTCCGGCGAGAATGTCGCTGATGGTGTCGTTGCCGGACAGGCGGATCAGCGCAACGTGGAACTCGCCCGACAGAAAGATGGATTCGCGGCGATCGCCGCGCGCTTCGGCCTCCTGCTCACGCCGCACAATGTCACGCAACTCGTCGAGCTTTGCGGGCGTCGCCCGGGCCACTACCTGCGCAATAGCACCGCACTCCACGATGCGACGCGCGGCGAAAATATCCCGCGCCTCCTTGACCGTTGGCTGTGCCACGGTGGCGCCGCGGTTCAGACGGATGTCGACCAGACGTTCGTAGGCCAGGCGCTGAAGCACCTTGCGGATACTGGTGCGGCTGACGGCAAAGGCCTCGGCCAGCGTATCTTCCGGCAGCTTGGTTCCGGGCTCGAGATGGTTCTCGACGATGGCCGCGTAAAGGTTGCGGTAGATCGCCTCATCGCGCCCGCTACCGGTCACGGTCTCTTCACCCTGAAGCGCCCCCAGATCAATCGGCGATCGTTTCTTGTTCAAGTCCACATCTCCATCGCGAACGGTCAAGTCCTCGGAGGACTTCCTTGTCGAACAAAGTGTAGAGTCAGTTTGTACACAAAACAATATTTTTGTGTACTCAATTTAACATTGAACTTGATTGAACAGACACCGACTGTCCTTGCGCTCCAAACACGCACCACCATGGACGTTTTCCCGCATTAATTCGGTGCGCCTGCACCGCAAGCAGGCGTTCATTGATGATCTTTGCGCCGCACTCGACCCGCCCGTGCCATTGGCGCAAAATACCTTTGCGCACGCATCGGCCTACTGTCCCGCCTGTGTCTCAATGAACTCCAGGCCTTCAGCAAAACTTTTTCGTATACAATTTTATTTACGCATAAATACAATACAGCCGTTACGCACTTGCACCGCAGTCGGTCCGAAACGGCTCACGCAGGGCACACATGGCGTACCGGCCCGCCATGTGCGGATGGCGGCATCAGCAGGTGCAGCACTCCCCACGATCAAGCACAGGGCGTCCACGGACCCCAAACAGAGGAGATTTCATCGATGGCCAGTCACACCCCCGGCGCCCCCGTCTTCGCTCAACCTGCCGATCTGCCCGAGTGGGCGCTTCGCTCGGTCGATCTCGCCAGCACTCGACTGGGGGCGAAGGCGCTGTTCGCTTCCGACGATTTCTTTGCCGAAGTCGCCCGCATGCTCAACCCCGAGCCGGCGCAGTTCGTGCCCGGCAAGTTCGACACCAACGGCAAGTGGATGGATGGCTGGGAGTCGCGTCGCAAGCGCGTGGCAGGCCACGACTGGGCGCTGCTCAGGCTCGGCGTGAAGGGCGTGATCCGCGGTTTCGACGTCGATACCAGCCACTTCACCGGCAACTACCCGCCGGCGGTCTCGATCGAGGCCTGCGTATCCGGTTCCGACGATGTCGAGGTGCTCAAGGCGGCGAGCTGGACCGAAATCCTGCCGGCAACGCCGCTCGGGCCGAACGCCCACCACCTGCTCGAATGCGCGAGCGACGCGGCGTGGACGCACCTGCGGGTCAACATCTTCCCCGACGGCGGCATTGCCCGCCTGCGGGTGTATGGCCGCCCGGTGGGAGGGCTGGAGAATGCTGCGCCTGACACGCTGGTCGATCTGGTGGCGATGGAAAACGGCGGACGTGCGGTGTCGTGGAACGACGCGAGCTTCGGCTCATCGGCCGCTGCACTGATGCTGCCCGGCTCCGGCAAGAATATGGGCGATGGCTGGGAGACCCGCCGCCGCCGCGAGCCCGGCAACGACTGGTGCGTGCTCGAACTGGGCGCGCCCGGCACGATCGAGAAGATCGAGGTCGACACTGCCTTCTTCAAGGGCAACTTCCCCGACCGCTGCTCGGTACAGGCAGCATTCGTGACCGGTGGCACCGACCGTTCGATCACCACCGAGAGCATGTTCTGGCACACCCTGCTACCCGAGCAGAAGCTGTCGGCGGATGCGCTCCACAGCTATGTCGACGAGCTGGTGAAGCTCGGCCCGGTGAGCCATGTGCGCTTCAACATCTTCCCCGACGGTGGCGTGTCGCGCCTGCGTCTGTGGGGCAAGGTCACAGCGAAGTAGGCGTGGACTGCATCATGCCCCGCTCCCTTTCCGTGCTGCCCTTGCAGGTCGAGCCCCTCAGCCGCGAGGCCTTCGCGCCTTTCGGCGAGGTCATCGAAGCCAGCGACGCCGTGACGCGCTTCACCATCAACGCCGGCAACACCGAGCGTTATCACGATCTGGCGAACATCGAACCCGGTGCCGACGGCCGCGCGATCGTGTCCATCTTCCGCGGCCAGCCGCGCGCGCTGCCTTTTCGGGTCGAGATGATGGAGCGCCATCCGCTGGCGAGCCAGGCCTTCATCCCGATGTCGGGCAAGCCCTACCTGGTGGTGGTGGCACCCGCGGGCGAGGTGCCGACGGCCGCGCAGCTGCGGGTATTCTTGGCGCGTGGCGATCAGGGGGTGAACTACGCTACTGGCGTCTGGCACCACCCACTGCTCGCCCTTGGCGACGTGTGCGACTTCCTGGTGATCGACCGCGCCGGGCCGGGGCACAACTGCGACGAGATCCGACTCGACTGCGCCGGACTCATCGACAGCGCGGACGCTTCAATCTAGACGGCATCGCCACGCGTCCAGCGCACTCCGGGCGCGTGGCGGGCCTGCCCTCACCCGGACCTCAAGCCTTTCGCCGGGCTTGCAGCAAGGGCCACAGGCTGGTCAGCGCCAGTGCCATCACGATCAGCGCCATGCCGGAGAATTCTCCCGTGCTCGGCCGCTCACCCAGCTCGATCCAGCCCGCGAGTGCGCCGATCAGCGGGATGCCGAGCGCCGACAGTCCGGCCACGCCGGCAGGCAGATTTTGCAGCACGTAGAGCCACAGCAGCCATGCGAGACCTGTGGCGAACACCGCATTGAAAAACAGGGCGCCAAAGAAGTACGGTGTCGGATCGATCGGCCGCGACGGCACCAGCACGGCCACCACACACAGCGCAAGGGCGCCGAACAGCATCTGCCAGGCGGTCATCGACAGCAGGTCGAAGTCATGGTCGCGCCGCATGCGCTTGGCCACCACCGTCGACAGCGCCCAGGTCAGACCACCGCCGACACCCAGCACATTGCCCATCACGCTGCCTGTCATCGACCAGGGGTCAAGAATGAGCGCCAGCCCGAACGCCGCCACCGCGGTCGCAATCCACTGCACGCCACGTACGCGCTCACCAAGCAGCCACCACGCCAGCGGCATCAGCCAGAACGGCATGGTGTAGACCAGTATGGCTGTCTTGCCCGCACCGCCACTGACCAGCGCCCACTGAATCAATGCAGTAAACGTCGCCGTCTGCAACAGTCCGAGCAGCAGCAACTGGCGCGGCGCCACCGGACGCAGTGGCCGGCGTGAGATCAGCACCACGATGAACAGCGCTACCGCGGCAAGCAGTGTACGGATGGCGGAAAAATCGAAGGGATCGACGTAGCGGATCACCTGCTTCATCACCACCCAGTTGTAGCCCCAGATCAGCGACATCAACAGCAGCGCCATGGCTGCCAGTCTGGCAGGACGAACCGAAAGCATTACATTACTCGCAAGAGCGGCGGACGCCCGCACATCAAACACAACCCGGGTCCGCTGAAAAAGGAAAGCCGGCACACGGCCGGCGCAGGAGATATCGTGTCTAGCATATCGAAAACGAGGCCCCAACGCCCATGACACTTTGACCGCGGAGCGCCGAGCCAGATGACGCAGTGCGCTCCTTCGCCGATGAGGCCCAGCTTGCCCACAATGCAGTGACCTGACACCGTATCAACGCCTATGCTGCATACCGTGCCTTGCGATCATGCGCTGGGGAGTGTGCGGGCGCATGTCCGAACCGCCTGCCGACAGACTGGGATTGCGCGCGCAAGCCCACACGCACTTGAATGAGAAATCTGGACCATGCCCAAGTTCACCGCCAATATCACCCTGCTGTTCAATGAGCACGACTTTCTGGACCGCTTCCAGGCTGCCGCCGATGCGGGATTCGAGGGCGTCGAATTTCAGTTTCCGTATGCCTTCGACAAGGACGCGGTCGCTGAGCGACTTGATAGCAGCGGCCTTCCACTGGTGCTGCACAACCTGCCCGCCGGAGACTGGGCTGCGGGCGAACGCGGCATTGCCTGCCATCCGGGGCGCACAGGCGAGTTCCAGGACGGCGTCGGGCTGGCCATCGACTATGCGCGCGCGCTCGGCTGCAAGCAGTTGAACTGCCTTGCCGGCATGGCGCCGGCCGGGGTTGCCGAAGACACCCTGCGCGCCACATTCGTACACAACCTGCGGTTCGCGGCGGCTCAACTCGAGCGGGCCGGCCTCCGACTGCTGATCGAACCGATCAACACCTTCGACATCCCGGGCTTTTACCTGAACCGCACCCGACAGGCACTCGACATCATCGACGAGGTCGGCGCCGACAATCTCTATCTGCAGTACGACATCTACCATGCCCAGCGAATGGAGGGCGAACTCGCCAATACCATCGCCCACGCCCTGCCCCGCATTGCCCACATGCAGCTGGCCGATACGCCCGGACGCCACGAACCGGGCAGCGGCGAGATCAATTTCCGCTGGCTGCTGCGGCACATCGATCAGCTCGGCTACGCGGGCTGGATCGGCTGCGAATACCTTCCCGCTGCAGGCACGGTGGCGGGCCTGGGCTGGATTCCGCGGCTTGCTGGCTGATATCGTCCCGCCCGGCGGCTACACTGCCGACATGTCGACTGCCATGATGAGAACGCTCGACAAGCGGTTGAAGAAAATGCGGCATTTCCCCAGAACAAGCATCCCCGTGCGCCGGCAAACGGCACGATAAAGGAGACCTCCCATGCATCACCTTGCGCTCGATGTCGGCTCGTTCCACTTCATCGCCCGTCTGGAAAAAGCGGCCGCACCACATACCTGTGCGGCCTTCCTGCAGATGCTCCCCTACACCAATCACGTCATCCACTCGCGCTGGAGCGGTGAGGCGGTCTGGGTGCCGATGGGTGATTTCGATACCGGACTGGGATTCGAAAACCACACCAACCACCCGTCACGCGGCGATGTCCTGCTCTACCCCGGCGGATTCTCCGAAACCGAAATCCTCTTCGCCTATGGCAGCAGTCAGTTTGCGAGCAAGATGGGGCAACTGGCGGGCAACCATTTCCTCACCGTGGTAGAGGGCACCGAGCAGTTGATGGAAATGGGCCGCAGCATTCTATGGAAAGGTGCGCAGACGATCACGTTCTCCGACCTCGGCGAACGCTGAGGCCCATGACGGCCCCCGCGACACGGTTGCAACTCAGGAGACCCCGATGAAAACGACACATATGTTGACCCTGGATGACGTCAGGCGCATCGCCGCGGCGGCCGAAGCTGAGGCCGTCGCCAACGGCTGGGCGGTGACCATCGCCATCTGCGATGCAGGCGGACATCCGATGTGGCTGCAGCGCATGGACGGTGCGCCGCTGATGAGCACGACGATCGCGCCGGAGAAGGCGCAGACCTGCGTACTCACCGGCAAGCCGAGCAAGGTGTACGAGGACATGGTAAACAACGGGCGCTATGCGGCGCTGAGACTGCCGGTCGTGCCGCTCGAAGGCGGCGAACCGATCATCATCGATGGTCTGGTGATAGGCGCGGTCGGCGTTTCGGGCGTGAAGGCCGGCGAGGATGCGATGGTCGCACGCGCAGGTGTCGCCGCACTCGGCCTGGACGCCGCAAGCTGAGTCCGCGCCGCCCTCAGCGGCCGTCGGGGGCCGCCTCCAGCCAGTAATCGGCGCGACCGTAACACGACTTCAGATAGTCGATGAATGCCCGCACCCGCAGGGCCAGGTTTCGCCGGTGCGGAAACACCGCATGCACACCGTTGGCCGGCGCCGCAAAGTCGTCCAGCACCGACACCAGGCGGCCCGCACGCAGGTCGGCCGCCACCTCCCACAACGAGCGCCAGGCGAGACCCTCGCCGGCCACCGCCCACTCGTGAAGCACCGCACCATCATTGCACTCGAGACGGCCATCGACTTTCACCATTACCGCATTACCGCCATCGTTGGCGAACTGCCATCCACGCTGTTGCCCGAGCGCCAGGCAGACATGATCGTGCAGGTCTGCCGGTGAAGCCGGCACGCCGTGCCGCGCCAGATAATCCGGACTGGCCACCACCACCCGCCGGTTCTCGGCGAGGCGCACCGATACCAGACTCGAATCGGCGAGGTCGCCCACCCGGATCGCGCAGTCGATTCCCTCATTGACGAGATCGACCAGCCGGTCGGTGAGGTCCAGCGTGCAGGTCACATCGGGATTGGCGCGCAGGAAGTCGCGCACCAGTGGCGCCACATGGCGGCGCCCGAAGCCGGCCGGCGCGGAGACGCGCAAATGCCCGCTCGGCTTCACTCCGCCCAGCGTCACCGAGGCTTCGGCGTTGGAAAGGTCGTTGAGAATGCGCTGGCAGTCCTCGAGAAAGGCACTGCCTTCGAAGGTGAGCGTGATGCTGCGCGTGGTCCGCACCATCAACTTGACCCCGAGCCGATGCTCGAGCGCATCGAGCCGTCGCCCGATCACGGCCGGCGTCACCCCTTCTGCGCGCGCGGCTGCCGACAAACTGCCGCGAGTCGAGACGCTGACGAAGCTCTCGATTTGCTTGAGCTGATCCATTTTGTACTTTTAGTAAAAGATAAAGTGATCATACCGCTTATTCTGTTTTATATAAGACTCCCATAGACTGCAGTGCATTCGGGGAGGAGACAAACCCCATCAACGACGCGGCGCTCCGGGGGCCTCCCCTTCCCCGGAGTAGCCAGCGCACCACCCCTTTCCCCATATCGCGACATCCCGGCCCCCAATGGAACTCATCGACATCGCCATCATTGCCATTGCCGCACTGGCCGCGGGTGCGGTGAATTCGGTCGCCGGCGGCGGCACCTTCTTCTCGTTTCCCGCGCTGCTCGCCATCGGCGTACCGCCGGTCGTTGCCAATGCGAGCAATTCGGTGTCGCTGTGGCCAGCCAGCCTGGCCGGTGCGTGGGCATTCCGTCGCGAACTGGCGCGCTTTTCGCACAGCCTGCCGATGCTGACCGCCGTGGCCTTTGCCGGCGGCATCGGCGGCGGCCTGTTGCTGCTGGCCACTTCCAATGCAGCGTTCTCGCGACTGATTCCGTGGCTGCTGCTGACGGCGACCCTGCTGTTCGCGTTCAGCCGCCAGATATCGGCGCAGATCCGCAGGTTCCGCCCCACCTCGGGAACGGAAAATCGCCACCATATCGGCGCGGGCGGATTCGCCTTTCAACTGGTGGTCTCGATCTACGGCGGCTTTTTCGGTGCCGGCATGGGCATCCTGATGATCGCCGCACTGGCCATCCAGGGCTTTGACGATATGCATGAGATCAATGCCCTGAAGAACTGGCTTTCCGCCGTCATCTACAGCGTGGCTGTTGCCACCTTCACCATTGCCGGCGCGGTGTCGTGGCCGCATACGGTGGTGATGCTCATCACCGGTACGCTCGGCGGCTACTGGGGCGCCCGCGCGGCACGACGCCTGCCCGCGCCGCTGATCAGAGGCTTTGTCATCGCCATCGGCGCCGTGCTGACCGTCCACTATTTCCTTAGACCCGCCTGACTTCATCAAGCCTTCTTTCACCTTTACGGAGCAATCCAGATGAATATCACCCTTCCTCAGGGCATGCAGATCAATGCCCCGATTGACGCCCGTTTCGACGAGATCCTGACACCCGACGCACTCGCATTCGTGGCCCGTCTTCACCGCGCATTCGAGCCACGTCGGCGTCAATTGCTGCAGGCCCGCGTCGAGCGCCAGGCCAGGATCGACGCCGGCGAAATGCCGGACTTCCTGCCCGAGACCG
This sequence comes from Azoarcus sp. L1K30, assembly GCF_018122735.1. Taxonomy (GTDB): domain Bacteria; phylum Pseudomonadota; class Gammaproteobacteria; order Burkholderiales; family Rhodocyclaceae; genus Parazoarcus. Next base: position 1,206,454 of record NZ_JAGRRD010000001.1, read on the forward strand.
CACACATCCGCCATGGCGACTGGAAGGTCGCGCCGCTGCCCAAGGCGCTGGAATGCCGTCGCGTGGAGATCACCGGTCCGGTCGAACGCAAGATGATCATCAATGCCTTCAACTCCGGCGCCGATTCCTATATGACGGATTTCGAGGACTCCAACAGCCCCAACTGGTCCAACCAGATCCAGGGTCAGGTGAACCTTTACGACGCCGTCCGGCGCCAGATCAGCTACACCAACGAAGCCGGCAAGGAATACCGCCTCAACGACAAGATCGCCACCATGCAGGTGCGCCCGCGCGGCTGGCATCTGGACGAGAAGCATGTGCTGGTCGATGGCGAGCGCGTGTCCGGCGGCCTGTTCGACTTTGCGCTGTTCTTCTTTCACAACGCGAAGGAGCAGATCGCGCGCGGTGCCGGTCCCTTCTTTTACCTGCCCAAGCTCGAAAGCCACCTCGAGGCCCGGCTGTGGAACGACATCTTCTGCATGGCGCAGGACGAGCTCGGCCTGCCGCGCGGCACAATCAAGGCCACCGTGCTGCTCGAGACCATCCTCGCCACCTTCGAGATGGAAGAGATCCTGTACGAACTGCGCGAACACTCCGCCGGGCTGAACGCTGGGCGCTGGGATTACATCTTCTCGTGCATCAAGAAGTTCAAGAAGAACACCGACTTCTGCCTCGCCAACCGCGCGACGATCAACATGGAAGTGCCTTTCATGCGCAGCTACGCGCTGGCGCTGGTGCAGGCCTGCCACAAGCGCGGTGCCCCGGCTATCGGCGGCATGAGCGCGCTGATCCCGATCAAGAGCGATCCTGAGGCCAACGAGAAAGCCATGGCCGGCATCCGCCACGACAAGAACCGCGACGCCAACGACGGTTACGACGGTGGCTGGGTGGCCCACCCCGGCCTGGTGCCGATCGCGATGGAAGCCTTCACCAAGGTACTGGGCGATCGCCCTAATCAGTGGGACAAGCAGGTGGTTGGCAGCTTCGGCCCCAGGGACTGGCTCGACTTCCAGCCCGAGCAGCCGATCACCGAGGCCGGCGTGCGCAACAACATCAACGTCGGCATTCACTACCTCGGCAGCTGGCTCGCAGGCAACGGCTGCGTGCCGATCCACAACCTGATGGAAGATGCCGCCACCGCCGAGATCGCCCGCTCCCAGATCTGGCAGTGGGTGGTATCGCCCAAGGGCCGCATGGATGACGGTCGCGAGGTCACCGCAGAGCTGATCCGCAGCATGATCCCGGAAGAACTCGTCAAGGTGAAGGCCACCGTGTCGGCCCAGGGAGAACCCACCGCGAGCTACGATCAGGCTGCGGTGATCTTCGAGCAGATGAGCCTCACGCCCGAGTTTCCCGAGTTCCTGACCCTGCCCCTGTACGAGGCGATGGACTGACATCGACCGCTCGCTTCGGCGAGTAGCCGAAGCAACGAGGGGCGCCCATGGGCGCCCCTCGTCGTCACCGCATCGGGAACGGGATGGATCGAACGCGCTCCCGCAGCGCCATCATTCGATGCCGATCATCCCCGCCTCCGGGTAGCGTGCCCCCGCAACCCGATCCGGCGCAAAGAGTTCATCGAGCGCGATCAGCTCCGCCGTCGTCAGCGTCATGCCCACTGCGGCCACGTTTTGCTCCAGCCACTTCACCTGCCGGGTCCCCGGGATCGGCACCACGTGCGCATGTCTGCTCAGCAGCCAGGCCAGTGCAAGCTGGGCGCTGCTGACGCCGCGTTCGGCAGCCAGCGCCCCAAGCCCCGCGACAAGCGCAGCGTTGGCCGCCTCGGCTTCGCCGCTGAATCGCGGATTGTGCTTGCGGAAATCGCCTGCGGCCAGCGCCGCCGAATTGACGGTACCGGTCAGGAACGCACGCCCGAGCGGGCTGTAGGCGACGAAGGTCGTGCCCAGTTCGGCACAGGCCGCCAGCAACCCGTGCTCCGGCTCGCGTGACCACAAAGAGTATTCGCTCTGCACGGCGGCGATCGGGTGCACGCCATGTGCCTTGCGCAAGCTACTTTCCGACACCTCCGACAAGCCGATCTGCCGCACCTTGCCTGCGCGCACGAGCTCGGCCATGGCGCCGACCATGTCTTCGATCGGCACCTCGGGGTTGCGGCGATGGCAGTAATACAGGTCGATGGTCTCGAGTCCCAAACGCTGCAGCGAGGCTTCGCAGGCGGCGCGGACGTATGCCGGAGAATTGTCTATGCGGCGTTCGTACGCACCGGGCGTGCGCACGATCCCGAACTTGCTCGCAATCACCACCGCCGAACGCCGAGCGGAACCAAGGTCTTTCAACAGACGGCCTATCAGGCTTTCGTTGTGACCGAATCCGTAGGTATCGGCCGTGTCGAGGAAATTCACCCCCAGTTCAAGCGCCCGAGCCAGCGTGGCAATGGATTGCTCGTCGTCCGAGGCCCCGTAGAACTCGCTCATGCCCATGCACCCCAGTCCAATGGCTGAAACCGGCGTGCCCATCTGCCCCAGAATGCGTTGCTTCATCTTCATGCTCCCCTGTCCTGGTAAAGATCCAGTTTTTCCGCCGATGCACGGTGCAATCGAGCGGGTCCCATGGATTCGTCAAGACTAAGGCCGGCCCTCTCGTGCGACAATCCGCATTTGTTTTGATGAACTATTGAAAATTTCTCATCAATATGAAGCGCATCGGGATCTCAGACCTGCAGGCGTTTGCCGTCATTGCCCGTCTGCGCAGCTTTCGCCGCGCCGCAACCGAGCTGGGCGTATCACCGTCCGCGCTGAGCCACACCATACGCGGGCTGGAGTCACGTCTTGATTTGCGATTGCTGAACCGCAGCACGCGCAGCGTTGCACCCACCGAGGCGGGCGAACGCCTGTTGGCGCGCCTTGCGCCCGCGCTGCTCGAAATCGACACGGCCCTCGGCGAGCTCGACGAGTTCCGCGGCGCGCCGCATGGCACCCTGCGCATCAATGCGCCCCATGCGGCGGTGGAGCATGTGCTCCCGCACATCGTCACTCGATTCCTGATGGAGAATCCGGGCATGCGGCTGGAGGTCGTCGCCGACAATGCCCTCGTCGATATCGTCGCCGGCGGCTTCGATGCCGGCATCCGCTTTGGAGAGAGTCTCGATCAGGACATGATCGCCCTGCCCATTGGGCCGAAACAACGCTTCGTGGTCGTCGCCTCTCCGGCCTATCTGGCCGCGCACGGCACGCCCCAGAACCCACGCGAACTGCCATCGCACCGCTGTATCGGCATTCGCTTCCCGAGCGGCCACACCTACCGCTGGGCATTCGAGAAGGCGGGTGAGCGCCTGGACATCGAGATCGCCGGCGCCCTCGTGACAAGCGCGCAGTCACTGACGCTTGGGGCAGCCGAAGCCGGCCTTGGACTCGCCTACGTCTACGAATGTGCAGCCCGACATGCAATTGCGGCAGGGCGACTGGTCACGGTGCTGGACGATTGGCGCCCGGCCGAGCCGGGCTTCTTTCTTTACTATCCCAGTCGCAAGCAGGTGCCTGGCGGACTCGACGCATTTGTCGCCCTCGTGCGCGCGCTGAGGGCGTCCTGACTGACCCTCTGGCCGACGCTTCGCCAAGCACCCGAGATGACACGCTTGCGCCGCGACGGCTCGCGCATTTTGCGCAGGGCGCCTTGATCCCTGCTGTCCGCTTCTGACTCAGGGGCAAACATCATTCGTGGGGCGGTTGTTCCGCCCTACGACGCGCTCCTGGAGCAGCGAATAGTATGGATCGCACGCCGGTGGTGTGCGTCCAGTGCTCACCCGGACCGTCGCCGACGACAAGCCCTCGACACCGCTGCCATCGACCGGACGAACGAGATAGCGATAAGTCGTCTGTGGCGACAAGTCGCGGCTGTCCACCCAGGACGGACCATCGACCGCAACCGCCGTCAGCGCCCGCAGCGGGCCGCCATCGCCTGCACGCTCTCCTTCACCACGATAGATCCGGTAGCCCACCGCACCGGCAACAGGCGTCCACGCCAGCACGACCTGGGTTGGCGAACGGTCGATCACCTTCAAGACCGGAACGGCCCCTTCCGGACTCGGCACCCCGGCCTGCCCCGCAGCGGCCAGGCGCTGCACCATGCGCCACACAGCGGCCATCTGCGTGCCGTCGCGCGTCGCGTAGTGCCCCGTCATGTCAAAACCGAAGTCGGTATATCCCCACCAGTCCCAGCATCCATTGGGATTGAACGGAGTAAATGGGACCGCCCAGACCGCCGCAGTCTGCGGATACAGCACCACGATCCGGTTGGCGTCGGCCCATTCGTTGAAGCCCGACTGGGTCACGAATCGCGTACCGATCCGGCCCACCTCCTGCTGGCAACCGTGAAACGCGACATGAAGCCGGCAAGCCTCTCCCGCCGCACAGGCTTGCGGCACATAGACGTAGCCCGTCGCCGCCATCGATGCGCGCTGCGGAATCAACGGCCGTCCATTGCGCTGAATAAATGGTGTCTGATCAAACTCGACCAGCTTTCCGGTCAAGCCCGACGACGACGTGCGCTCCATGGGACCGTAGAACATCTGCAGCGCGGCCCCCGCGGCATCGTAGCTCGATCCATCGGGCGCACCACCCGGGCAGGCATTGATGAAATTGCCCCCCGTCACCGCACATGGGTTGCAAGTGGAGTCGCCATCGCCCGTGCCGGCGCAAGTGGCGGAGATCTGCGCATGCGCTGCACGCAAATCCTGCTTGTAGAACAACTGCGCCTTCGGCACGAAACCTTCGTACCAGCGCTCGAGGGCATCGCTCACCGGCTGCTTCACGATGCCATCGTTATAGCCGTGAAACAGCCAGATGCGCTGCCGTTCGAGATGACTGGCGGCATCGTTGAGCCCGCGTGCGGACCACGCGAGGGTTGCCGCATGCATGTTGTCGAGATCGGCCTCGGTGATCGGCTGTGCCGGATAGGCAGGATCGCCCTGCATGCACCGCGCCATCACCTTTCCAACCCCGCCTCCCGCCCACGCATCGCGTCCTGCGCAGAAATAGGGACCGCCCGCGGTGGCCGCCACCCCACTGACGGACGCGGAAAACGCCGTGCCGAATTGCACCGCCATATAGGCGCCGGACGAAATGCCGGACACCGTGACCTTCGTTGCGTCGAGTCTGAACGCGGGCAATTCGGCCGCACTGAGCGACGGCATGGCAAGCACTTGCCACAATGCCAGGAAGGTCAGCACGCCCGCACGGATCAGGCCCAAGAAGATCATTTGCGTACTGACTCGCCAGCGCCGGAACGGATCTCCGGTCGACAGTCTCCGATCATACGCAGTACTGGCGCGACGGTGCGGACGCACTCAATACGCGTCACGCGCACGACAGACAACAGCGCCCAAGGCGCCGCTTCGATGAGACCAGGCATGGCCGCACATCAGCTGTCCTGCCCGTCCAGGGATTCGCGCACGGCAGCGACCGCCGAACGATTGCAATGCAGGTAACGCGACGACGCCAGCCAGTTGCGATCAGGGTAGTAGGAGAATACGAACTGCCCTTCCTTCAGACTATCGATCACCCTGCGCGCCACCCCCTCGGCCACGGCAGGACAACCTTGGCTGCGCCCGAGCCGACCGGTCTCGCTGATGAACTCGCGATCGACATAAGGGGCGCCGTGAATCACGATGGCGCGCTCGTAAGCCTTGTCATTGATGCCGGGCTCCAGCCCTTCCATGCGCAGCGAATAGCCATTGCGTCCGTCGTAGGTCTCGCCGGTACGGAACAATCCGATGCTGCTCTGATAGCTTCCCACCCGATTGGAGAAGCGCGTGGCGAGTTCCTCGCCGGAATTCTTGCCGTGAGCAACCAGCTCCTTATGCAACACCACGCGTTTATTGAGGTCGAACACCCACATGCGAGGCACATTGGCAGACAGCGAGTAGTCGATCACCGCCAGGCGGCGGGATGCTTCGAGTCCCGAGTTCATCGCGCACTGCATGGCGGACAGCGCGAGCTTGAGTACCTTGGGCGCAAGCGCCGGCGCAGCAGCCGCAAGCTGGGCCTCGAGCAGCGCGTCCGACGGCGAGGCCGCAGACGCATTTGAACACAGCACGACCAGCGGCAGACCCATTGCAAGGGCTGCCTTGCGAAACGAAATGCTCATTGTGTGAAATCCGTCCGGCTTGACGCGAACTCAGGCCATCGCAGTGATCGCCTTGTTCTTCTTATATGTCAATATCGTCCCTGAAGCCCGGCAAAAGCACTGCTTTTGCACAAACAGACCGCATCTTATCAGGCCATTGGCCAAAACGCAGATGAGAAAATCGCCTTACTCCCCAATTCGGGCAATCGTCGTGCCGCTTCTGGTGGCAAGTTTCCTTCCGGGCCTCGCTTTCGCGGGCACACGGAGCGTCGATGACGAACTCCGTACACTGCTCGCCCCGGCCGTGGAATCCGGAGTGCAGACGCCGTCGCCGCGCGCAGCACTCGCCCGCGCGTATGCTTCTCGCGGTTTTGCCCCCTTATGGCAGAAGCCCGCGCGCCGGCAGCAATTGCTCGTCGAACTTGAAGCGCTGGTCAACGACGGGCTGGACCCCGCTGCCTACGGTACCGAGCGCCTGCGTCACCCCTTGCCTGATACGGCCTCGCCGCTGCAACGCGCACAGGACGATCTCAGCGTATCCGAAGCCTGTACCCGGGCGCTGTCCCATCTGCAGCAAGGTCGCCTGAGTCCCGAGCGCGCAGGGAGCTACTGGCAGTCATCTGCGCTTGCCCCCCTCACCCAGCCTCCCCCCGCCCAGGCGCTCGCCGCCATGGGCGACGGTGATCTTGGCCAGATGTTCGATCGCTTTCGCCCACCGACACCGCTTTACCGAGCCTTGCGCAAGGCTATGACCGAGGCCCTGCATTCCGGTGACGCAAACGATGGGCCAGCCATTCCGGCAGGCCCCACGCTCAGGCCGGGCATGAGCGGGCCCCGGGTGGACGCGCTGCGGGCGCGACTGATCGCAAGCGGATATCTGCCGAATGTCGCTTCCGCCGGCCAGGACATGGACGACGTCGTATCCGAGGCGGTGGGCCGCTTCCAGCGCGAAGAAGGCCTCGAGTCCGATGGCATCGTCGGCCCGCTCACGCTCACCTCGCTGAACCGCAGTCCTGCCGAACGCAAGGCGCTGCTGCGTATCAATCTCGAACGCGCACGCTGGATCGCCCCACATCAGGTCGGCGATTACGTCTTCGTCGATGTCGCGGCCTATCGCCTGACCTTCTATCGCAATTCGTCACCCGCATGGAGCACGCGAACACAAGTGGGCCAGCCCGCCCGTGAAACGCCGCTGCTGTTCTCCAGCATTACGCACTTCACCGTCAATCCGACGTGGACGGTGCCGCCGACCATTCTGAAGAAGGACATCATCCCCAAGGCGAGTGCCGACCCCGAATACCTCGCCAGTCGCAATATCCACGTCATCAACGCCGACGGTGATGAAGTCGACCCGGCCACCATCGACTGGACCCGGACCGGCGGCCTCACACTAAGGCAGGATGCCGGCGACGACGCCGCGCTGGGCAAGGTTGCAATCCGCTTCTCCAACCCGCATGCCGTCTACCTCCACGACACGCCACATCAGCGCCAGTTCAAGCGTACTCAGCGTGCCTTCAGCTCGGGTTGCGTGCGGGTCGAGAATGCCGTCGACCTGGTGAGACTGCTGGTGGACGCCAGTGGCGGCGACAGCCACCTGGCCCGCTTCGAAGCCGCGCTGGCCAGCGGCCGTACCGGAAACCTCAGCCTTGCACGGCCGATTCCGCTGGTCATCGCCTACCTGACGGCAGCCCCCGACGACAACGGCAGGATCACCTTCCGTCCCGACATTTACGGCCGGGACCCCGAGCTCATCCACGCCCTCGGCGCGGATGCCAGATGATCCGGAAAGGATGTTTTTTCAGCTTTTTCTTGATTTTTCGCGGTCTGTTGTTTATAGTGCTCCCTCTCTGACGCGGGGTGGAGCAGTCTGGCAGCTCGTCGGGCTCATAACCCGAAGGTCGCAGGTTCAAATCCTGCCCCCGCAACCACGATTTATCGAAAGGCCAAACGCCGCAATCAGGCCGGCCTTTCTGAACAAGCATCAAACTGCATTTGCAGTGCAAGGTCTCCGACGCGGGGTGGAGCAGTCTGGCAGCTCGTCGGGCTCATAACCCGAAGGTCGCAGGTTCAAATCCTGCCCCCGCAACCACGGGCTCATAACCCGAAGGTCGCAGGTTCAAATCCTGCCCCCGCAACCAAGCTTGAGCAATAGCCCGATCACCGCATGGTGATCGGGCTATTGCGTTTACGCGCACGCTTTGCAAACGCTTTCCGCGTCACGGCGCTTGACAATCGTTCGTACTTCGCTAAATTACGAACAACGCTGATTACATCATTCGCCATCATGTCCTCCCGCCCCACCCCCCACACGACCGACGTATCCGCACTTGATGCCGAAGCACTCGCGCAGATGTGCAAGGCCCTCGGGCATCCGGTGCGGGTGCGCATCCTGCAGCACCTCGCTGCGATCGGCGAGTGCTATTTCGGCGAATTGTCCGACCTGCTGCCGCAAGCCCCATCGACCATCTCCCAGCATATGAGCATGCTCAAGGCGGCCGGTCTGGTGCTGGGAGAATCCGAGGAGCAGCGCACCTGCTATTGCGTCAATCCGGCGCGCATGCATCAGCTGCGGCAATTGATCGATGGTCTTGCCGAGCGCGCGTGCTGCTGATTTTTTTGCCCTTTTTATTCGTACTTCGCCGAACACAAAAGGAGAAGCTGCAATGATCCAGCCTTCCGCATCCCACCCCGTTGCTGTCATTGGCGCCGGCCCTGTCGGACTCGCCGCGCTCGCCCATCTGATCGAGCACGGATTGCCGGCGATACTGCTCGAAGCGGGACCGGGCATCGCCCGCAGCTACGAGGATTTCCGCCATGTGCGCCTGTTCTCGCCATGGCGCTTCAACCTGGACGCTGCCGCGACCCGCTTGCTGCAAGGGCGCGGCTGGCAGGCCCCCGATGGCGAGGGCTTGCCAAGCGCCGGCGAGGTCATCGACGACTACCTCGCCCCGCTCGCCGCCCTGCCTGACATGGCCGCGAGGATCCGCTTTCGCACACGGGTCGCCGCCATCAGCCGGCGCGGCACCGACCGGGTCAAGTCGGCCGGCCGCGACGACGCGCCCTTCGTATTGCATGTGCGCACCGACGTCGGCACCGGAATCATCCAGGCAAGCGCCGTCATCGACGCGTCGGGCACCTGGACGCAGCCCAATCCGCTCGGTGCGGACGGACTGCCGGCGCCCGGCGAAGCCGAACTCGCCGCACATATCCGCTACGGCATGCCCGACATTCTCGGCGCGGATCGTCATCGTTACGCGGGGCGCAGCGTACTGGTGGTCGGCGGCGGGCACTCGGCCGCGGGAAACCTGCTGACGCTTGCCGAACTGGCACGACACGCACCGACGACCCGCATCGCCTGGGCAATTCGTGGCACCGCCCCGGCCCGTGCGCTCGGCGGCGGGGCGGCCGATGGCCTGCCCGCCCGTGGCGCCATCGGCGCGGCGTTGCGTGAATTGCTCGACGCCGGACGCATCCGCCTGGTCGCAGACTTCCGCATCAGCGCGCTCGACCGTGACGACGGTCAGATCACGATTCATCCCGAAGACCCGCTCACGCCGTCGATCACCGCAATCGATGAGATCATCTGCGCGACCGGCGCCAGACCGGATCTGACCATGCTGCGCGAACTGCGCACGACATTCGATCCCACACTCGAGAGCAGCGCCGCACTCGGCCCGCTGATCGACCCGAACGTGCACAGCTGCGGGACGGTGCGCCCCCACGGTCACCGCGAGCTGGCGCATCCGGAACCGGGGCTGTTCATCGTCGGCGCCAAGAGCTATGGCCGCGCACCCACGTTTCTGATGGCCACCGGTTATGAACAGGTGCGTTCGGTCGTGGCCGCGCTGGCCGGCGACCTCGATGCGGCCGACGCAGTACGCCTGATCCTGCCGGAAACCGGGGTGTGCTCGACCGACACCGATGGCGACAGCGGCGACAATTGCTGCCCGCCTGTCGCCCTGCAAGCAAAGGCGCCCGAGCGCAACACGGGCGCAGCCCGGTGCTGCGAACCTAGCTCCACCCCGACTCGGGCTTGCTGCCGATGATCGCCGCGCGCACTGCACTGCCAGCTTCCATGGTGCGCATCGTCGTTGTGCTTGGTCTCACCCAGATCGCCACCTGGGGCAGCCTGTATTACAGCATTGCGGTACTGGCCGGGCCGATGGCCGCAGACCTCGGGCTCTCCCGCAGCCTGGTGTTCGGCGCGTTCTCGGCCGCACTGCTGGTATCGGGGCTTGCCTCGCCGCATGTCGGCCGCGCCATCGACCGCCTTGGCGGACGCCGGGTGCTGGCGGCCGGCACCCTTGCAGGCGCAACAGCGCTGGCGATGATTGCGCTCGCGCAGGGTCCGATCGGGCTGTTTGCCGGCTGGCTGCTGGCCGGCATCGCGTTGGCTGCAACGACTTACGACGCAGCCTTTCCCGCATTGAATCAACTGGCGGGCAGCGCCTATCGCACGGCCCTGACCGCGCTGACGCTGTTCGGCGGTCTCGCCAGTACCGCGTTCTGGCCACTGGTCTGGTACATCGAACAACAGGCCGGCTGGCGCATGGCATGGGGCGTGTCCGCAGCAATCCTGCTCTTCGCCGTCCTCCCGGCCTTCTGGTTCGGTCTGCCCGACCCACCGAAAGTGCAGACCGCTGCGAACGATGGCGACCCAGGCGTGGCGCACGTATCGATACCGGCACGCGCGCAAGGTCCGGCCTTTGTTCGCCTGGCGGGGGCATTCACCCTCGGCGCCTTCGTATTCTCCGCGATCGGTGCCCACGGTGTCGGCACCCTGGTTGCCAGCGGCCTGGGCGCCGACACCGCGATCCTCGTCGCCAGCCTCATTGGACCGATGCAGGTGGTCGGGCGCATTCTCGAGTTCAGCTTCGCTCGCCATGTCAGCCCCCTGCGTGTCGGAACGCTTGCTTTCGCATTCACGCTGCTCGGCATGCTGCTCCTTTGGGGCGCCGGCTTGTCCCCCTGGCTCGCATTCGGATTCGCCGCCTGTTACGGCGCTGCCAACGGTGTCATGACCATTGTCCGCGGCACGGTTCCCGGCGAGCTTTTCGGCCGCAGCGGCTATGGCGACACCATGGGACGACTGGCCCGCCCCGCCTTCGTGGCCAAAGCCGGCGCCCCACTGGTCATTGCGTTTCTGCTCGACGACGGCCAGGGCTACGATACGATGGCGCCCCTGCTCGCGCTGACAACCGCACTCGCGCTGGGCTTGTATCTCACTGCCATATCACCCGGCCGCGATGGGCGCGCACGAACGGACCTGGCGTGATGAACTGCACCCGAAAGCAGGAAGGGGGCGGGCCGTATCCGGCCCGCCCCCTTCCTGGTGTATCAGCCGATGCCGGAAATCAGCCTACTTCGCAGCCGCAACGGCGGCATCGATATCAGCCTTGAGTTCCTTCAGGATGACGTCGGTACGCCCACCCACCATGTCGACGAGCTTCTGTCCCAGCGGCTCGGCCCGCTTGCGGAAGACATCGCGCTCGGCGTCGGTCAGCTTGACGATCTTCAGGTTCGGATTGTCCTTGCGCATCTTGTCGACCGCAGCGGCGTTCTTTTCGCGCTCCGTCTTCAGGATGTACTGCTGCAACTCGTCCCGAACCTCAGCAAGCATCTTCTTGCGCTCGGGTGACAGCCCGGCGTAGAAATCCGCATTGGCCACCACCGTGGTCGTGTATTCGACATCGCCCACGTAGATCAGATGGTCCGTGACCTCGTGGAACTTCGCGCTCTCGATGAAGAAGGCCGGATTGACCTGCGCCTGGATGACGTTCATCTGCAAACCACCGTAGATCTCGCCCCATGGCAAGGCCACCGGGTTCGCACCGTACAGCTTGAACTGCTCGATGAGGATCGGTGAGGTCATGACGCGGAACTTGACGTCGCCAAGATCAGCCGGTTTGCGGACTTCCTTCTTGGTCGTCCAGATCATCTCGCCTTCGGGGTAGATCGTGAACAGCTTGAGGCCCTTGGCCGCGAAGTCCTTCGCCAGCGAACCGTACAGCGCCTTGCTGTTCGACAGCACCGCGGCCTTGGGCGCGTCCGCCTCGGGCAGGAGGAAGGGCAGGCTCAGCACCTGGACCTCGGGCACGAAGGTGCCAAGGTGACCCGGCGAGGCATTGGAAAACTGGACCGCGCCGGCTGCGGTGAGTTCGGTCAGGTCATTCTCATTGCCGAGCTGGCCGTAGGTGTAGATCGTGACCTTGACCTTGCCGTCCGTGCGCTTCTCGACGAGTTTCTTGAACTGCTCGGCGTAGAGGGTCTGCACATCGCCCGGGCCCTCCTCGACCGCGAACTTCCAATCTTCGGCGCTTGCGACACCGACGGCTGCAAGACTGATCGCCGCACCGGCAAGCAATTGCTTGAGGGTCTTCGTAATGGCCATTGTTTCGTTCTCCGTCCTGAATGGTTTGATGGGCCTGGCGCCGCCCATGCGGCAACTCGACACGGATCCGAGCCTACGCCGAAGATGTCTCTCGACAATTGCACTAGAACATTTTTCGAATGCACCAAAATGAAACCCCATGATGGTGCGTGTGCACATTAGTGGTGCGATGTCAAGATTGTTCTAGTGCATTCGACCGGCCATGCGCGCCACCCTAGACTGGTCCCGTCGAAAAAATCCAACTAATGCGACGATCGAACTAGGCTAATCATGGCCGGGACCACTTTCATACACGCAACGCCTGCGCAGGATGACGCCTGCAGATGGAGGAGAGACAGATGGAGGAAGCGCCCAAGCAGGGCTTGATCCTGCAAATACTACGCCGCATCGACCATGGACTGGCCGTGCTGGAAAAGCAGCTTCTTGCCTGGGCGATCATCCTGATGGCGGTCAATACTCTGGGCAATGTCGTAGCGCGCGTCGGCTTCAACAGCAGTCTGTTCTTCTCCGAGGAGCTCAATCAGTTCCTGATTGTCCTGATCACCTTCGTCGGCACCAGTGCGGCGGCCCGTCAGGGTCGCCACATCCGGATGTCGGCATTCACCGACATGCTTCCCGTCGAGCACCGCCGCTGGGCACTCGCCACCATCCAGGCAATCACTGCCGTGGTGCTCGCGTTGCTCGCGTGGTATGCGACAACCTACATCCTGCGCACCCAGGCCATGGGCCGCGTCACCCCCGCGTTGCAGTTCCCAATGTGGATCACCTTGCTGTGGATTCCATTGGGTCTGGCCATCGCGACGCTGCAATTCTGGCTCACCGCCCTCGTCAACATGCGCACCCCCGGCAGCGTCCATGTCGCGCCGGGCATCCGTGAGCATGACGAAATCGACATGCCGACGATCTGAGGAGACGACATCATGGCGCTCACAATCCTGCTCATCATGGTGTTCATGATGCTGATGGGTTTCCCGATGATGGTGCCGATGTTGACCGCGACCTTCGTGGCCTTCTTCGTGTACTTCCCGAGTCTCAAGACCGACATCATGGTGCAGCAGATGATCAGCGGCATCAGCCCGGTGGCCCTGATCACGGTACCGATGTTCATCCTCGCTGCAGACATCGTCACCCGAGGACGTACCGCGAACAGGCTGCTCGATCTCGCGATGACCTTCTTCGGTCACATCCGCGGCGGCCTGGCGGTGACGGCAGCGGTCGCATGTACGCTGTTCGGCGCGATCTCCGGCTCCACGCAGGCGACCGTGGTCGCCATCGGCGGGCCACTGCGCCCGCGCATGCTCAAGGCCGGCTACGACGACAAGTTCACAACTGCGCTGATCATCAACGCCTCGGACATCGCCTTCCTGATCCCTCCCAGCATCGGCATGATCGTATTCGGGATCGTCGGCAAGGTATCGATCGCCGAGCTCTTCCTCGCCGGTATTGGTCCCGGTCTGCTGATTCTCGTGCTGTTCACTATTTTCTCGGTCTGGTACGCGTGGAAAAAGGACATTCCGCTGCTGCCGCGCGCGAGCTGGGGCGAACGCCTGCTTGCGGTGCGCAAGGCGGCACTCGCGACATTCTTCCCGGTGCTGATCGTGGGTGGGCTGTACGGCGGCTTCTTCAGCCCGACCGAAGTCGCTGCCATCGCGGTGCTCTACGCCTTCGTGCTGGAAGTATTCATCTACCGCGCGGTGAAACTCTCTGACATCCCCAGCATCGCCTACTCGACGGGACTGATTACCGGCATCGTGTTCGTCCTCGTGGGCACCGGCGCCGCCTTCTCGTGGATCATTTCCTTCGCCCAGATTCCGCAACAACTGATCGGCGCGTTGGGACTCGCCGAAGCCGGGCCCTACACCATCCTGTTCGCAATCTCGATCGCATTCTTCATCGGCTGCATGTTTGTCGACCCGATCGTCGTCACCCTGATCATGACGCCGATCTTCATGCCGCTGGTGCAGTCGGCCGGCATCGACCCTGTGCTCGTCGGCACCATCGTCACCATGCAGATGGCCATCGGCTCGTGCACGCCACCCTTCGGCTGTGACATCTTCACCGCCTGTGCAATCTTCCGTAAACCCTACCTGGACGTGATCCGCGGCACACCGCCCTTCATCGCCATCCTGCTGTTCGCATCGTTGCTGCTGATCTTCATCCCCGAGATCGCACTGACCCTGCCCAAACTCGCCTACCGCTGACCCGGAGATTGCCTTGCGCATCGACACGCTCGTTACCGCCACACTCACGCCCGCAACGGACCGGGCCCGCATCGGCCTGCTCGGTCTGGCCACCGATCTCAACAGCGAGGCCGACCTGCGCCGCATGCTGCCGGCCGACGTCGGGCTGTACTGCAACCGTGTCAGGCACGCCAACCCGATGACGCTGGAGACCCTGCGCAGCGTCGCCGACGACCTGCCGCGCGCCGGGCGCGATCTGCTGCCGGGCCTGACGCTCGACGTTGTCGTCTACGGCTGCACCTCGGGCACGCTGGCGCTGGGCGAGGCGGAGACGCTGGCGCTGATCGCCCGCTCCAAACCGTCGCACTACCAGACTACGCCGGTCACCGCCAGCCTCGCCGCCCTGGAGCGGCTCGGCGCGCGCCGGGTATCGATCCTGACGCCCTACCGTGCGGACGTGAACCGCGCGCTCGGCGAATACTACGCAAGCCGCGGACTGGAGGTGCTGAACGTGTCCGGCCTCGACATGGACGATGACTACGCGATGACGGCGATCCGGCCGGAAACGATCGTCGAGGCGGGTCTTCGGGCAATGGCACCCGAGGCCGACGCGCTGTTCATCTCGTGCACGGCGCTGCGCGCGAGTCTTTCCGTGGCAGCGCTCGAGACGGCACTCGGCCGTCCGGTCGTCACCAGCAACCAGGCCATCGTCTGGCATGCGCTGGATCTCGTCGGCCTCACCGCGCCCGCCGCACCCGGCCAGCTGTTCGATACCCTTCAGGAGCACACGCCACAATGAATCAGGACATCCGTCTGATCGACCTCTACCGCGCCCGCCACCGCATCCGTGGCCGCGTGCGGCACACCCCCCTCGTCGCCTCCGCGAGCCTGTCAGGCCACATCGGCTCCCCGGTGCACCTGAAGCTCGAGTGTCACCAGATCACCGGCAGTTTCAAGCTGCGCGGCGCAACCAATGCCCTGCTCGCACTCGACGATGCGGCGCGCACGCGCGGCGTAATCGGCGTATCCACGGGCAACCACGGCCGCGCACTCGCCTATGCGGCAAAACAGGCTGGCATGCGCGCAGTGATCTGCATGTCGCGCCTGGTGCCGTCGAACAAGGTCGACGCGATCCGCGCACTCGGCGCCGAAGTCCATATCGTCGGCGCGAGTCAGGACGAAGCCGAGCACGAGGTTGCACGGTTGGTGCGCACCGAGGGGCTCACACTGCTGCCACCATTCGACCACTGCGACGTGATCGCTGGCCAGGGCACGGTTGGACTGGAGATTCTCGACGACCTTCCCGCTGTCGACACCGTGCTGGTGCCACTGTCCGGCGGTGGCCTGATAGCCGGCGTCGCACTCGCAATGAAGAGCGCCTCGCGCGACATCCGCGTCATCGGCATCACCATGGAGCGCGGGTGTGCGATGCACGCCAGCCTCGCCGCCGGCCACCCGGTGCAGGTCGAAGAACTGGAAACGCTTGCCGACTCGCTCGGCGGCGGTATCGGTCTCGACAATCGCTACACCTTCGGCATGGCCCGCGAACTGGTCGACGAAACGATGCTAGTCTCAGAGCAAGACATCGCGCAGGCCATCAGGCATGCCTATCGCGAAGAACAACTCATTGTGGAAGGCAGCGGCGCGGTCGGCATTGCCGCACTGCTCTCAGGTCGAGTGCGGGCACCCGGCACGACGGTCGTTCTCGTCAGCGGCGCAAACATCGACATGGCGCTACATCGTCGCCTCGTCTGCGAACAGGTCGAGGAGTGCGCCACGCAGCCCTGAGTCCGCAACCCTCCCGCCCCGAAACGACATCGGGCGCGGGCATAAAGCCAGGAGCACCCCATGATGGAACATTGGCGAAAGGCACTGGACGCAGCACGTGGTGGAGAATCGAAATACAAGATCCTCGTCCAGGCGATTGCCGCCGACATCGACGACGGCACGCTTGCCGAAGGCACCCGCCTGCCACCGCAGCGCGAAGTCGGGCACAAGCTGGGCATCAGCGTGCAGACCGTCACCAATGCGTACAAGGAACTCGAGCAGCATGGGGCGATCCGCTGCGAGGTCGGGCGCGGCAGCTTCGTGGCAAAGCGCGTCACCGAAAAGGTCGCAAGTTACATGCTCGATCGCGCCGAACGTTCGCTGATCGATTTTTCCATCGCGCGCCTGATCTATACCGATGCGCATGATGAGGCATGGCGCAGCGCCTGTGGCGCCCTGGCTGCGCAGGCGAACCAGCCGTGGATGCGCGCGTGTCGGCCGATTGCCGGCTTCGAGCACCACCGCGCGGCAGGCGTGGAGTGGCTTGCGGGTCTGGGCATGAGCGCTTCGATCGAGACCCTGCTGATCACCAACGGCGCCTCGCATGCGCAATTCCTCGCCCTCGCCTCGCTGGTCAACCCGGGCGATGTCGTCCTGACCGACAGCCTCACCGACCATGGCGTGATCGGCTCCGCCCAAGTGCTCGGCTTCACCCTCAAGGGGCTGGATTCCGATGAATACGGCATTCAGCCCGACCACTTCGAAGACATGTGCGCCAATGAGCGGATCACCGCTTTGGTGTGCACCCCGAACCTGAACAATCCCACCAGCGCGGTGATGCCGGATTCGCGTCGGCGCGCAATTTCCCGAATTGCGGAGCGCTACGGGGTGTACGTGATCGAAGACGATGTGTTCGGACCATTGCTCGCGCAGCGTCCGCCCCCCATCACCAGTCATCTTCCCGAACTCGGTTTCTATCTGACGAGCTTCACCAAGTCGGTGCTGACCGGCATGCGCACGGGCTACCTCAACATGCCGCGGCGCCTCGCATTGCGGGTCGAGAGCATCCTGCGCGTCAATAGCTGGATGGCGACCCCGCTCCTCGCCGAAGTCGCAACGCGCTGGATCGCCGACGGCACCGCCATCCGGCTGGTCGAACTGCAACGCGAGCGCCTGGCAATGCGCCACCGTAGCGTCGAGGAGCACCTGGGCGAATTCACGCTATCGAACCATCCGTCGGCGCTGTCCGCATGGGTCGGCGTGCCGAAGCACTGGCAACTCGACAGCCTGGTCGAACAACTGCGCCATCACCTGGTCGCGGTCACGGCGCCCGACCCCTTCCTGACACCCGGCACGCCGCGCCCAAGCGCCATCCGGATCTGCCTCGGGGCAGATGGCAGCGATGTCCGCATCAATGGCGCGCTGGCGACGATCGCCAACGTCTTCCGCCAGTATCCCCAGGTGCACCACTACCTGTGAACGACCGCCGCACCGCGGCGCACATCGCACCGACGCCGCGGCTGAACATTGCCGCGGCAATTCCGCAAAAGCGGCAGTCATTGCACTAGGACATGCAGAACACCTGACCCGCCCTCCTACACTGATCCGCAATCCCCGACGCATCGGCGTGGGGCGTTCCGGACCGAAGAGGGCCTCATGTCGAAAGTCATCCTGTTGAGCGAATCCGATCTGCGCGCCTGCGTCGCGCTCGACGCAAGCACAATAGACTGCGTCGAACACGCGTTCCGCCTGCTCGCCACCGAGAAAGTCGTCATGCCGGCGATCCTGCGGCTCGACATCAAGGAACACAACGGCGAAGTCGACGTAAAGACGGCCTACCTGCCGGGGCTCGACAGCTTTGCGATCAAGGTGAGCCCGGGCTTCTTCGACAATCCCAGCCTGGGTCTGCCAAGCCTGAACGGCATGATGGTGCTGCTCTCCGCCCGCACGGGCGTGCCCGAGGCCTTGCTGCTGGACAACGGCTACCTTACGGCGGTGCGCACGGCCGCTGCCGGCGCGGTGGCAGCACGCTGGCTTGCCCGCGAGGATGCAAGGCGCGTCGCCGTGATCGGCGCCGGCGAACAGGCGCGGCTGCAGCTGAAGGCACTGACGCAGGTGCGCCGGATCGAGTCGGCCACGGTGTGGGCCCCGCGCATCGAAGCGGCACGGCGCTTCGCAGATGAGATGAGCCGCGCACTCGGCCTGCGTGTGAGCGCCTGCGCGGACATCGCCGCCGCGCTCGACGGCGCCGACATCGCGATCACGACCACCCCCAGCCATGCACCGCTGATTGAGGCGCACCACCTGCATCCCGGCCTCCACATCACGGCAATGGGATCGGATGCCGAGCACAAGAACGAGATCGCCCCGGCCGCACTGGCTGCCGCGCGCTACGTCTGCGACCGCCTGAGTCAGGTGCGCGTGCTCGGGGAACTTCATCACGCAATCGACGCCGGGCAGATTGCCGCCGATGCCGACTTTCCCGAACTGGGCCAGGTCATCGCCGGCCTGCGACCGGGCCGCACGCACCGCGACGACGTGACGATCTGCGACCTCACCGGCACCGGCGCGCAGGACACCGCGATCGCGACCCTCGCCTTCGCCCGTGCCCGTGCAGGCGCACATGGCACCCAATTCGAATCCTGACTTCGCCCTGGAACGGAGAGAGCCCATGCCAGACAACATCCAGCTACCCTTCGCCCGCAGCGAGTACGCGGCGCGGCTCGCCAGGACCCGCGCCGCGATGGATGCGCGCGGTATCGACGTGCTGATCGTCACCGACCCTACCAACATGAACTGGCTCACCGGCTACGACGGCTGGTCCTTCTATGTACACCAGTGCGTCATCGTCGGCCCCGAGGGCGAGCCGGTGTGGTTCGGTCGCGGGCAGGACGCCAACGGCGCACGCCGGACGGCCTGGATCGCCGAAGCGAACATCGTCGGCTATCCCGACCACTACGTGCAATCGACCGAGCGCCACCCGATGGACTACCTCGCCGCCGAACTCATCGCCG
>NZ_JAGRRD010000001.1:1225986-1317461 GCF_018122735.1 Azoarcus sp. L1K30
GCCGCTGCGGCTACCCGATCGGCGCCAGTTATCCGCCCGACTGGGGCGAACGCACCATGAGCCTCAGACCCGGCGACCGCACCGAACTGCGCCCCGGCATGACCTTCCACTTCATGCCCGGCATCTGGGAAGACGACTGGGGGCTCGAGATCACCGAGAGCATCCTCATCACCGACACCGGCGTCGAGACCCTGTGCAACACGCCGCGCAAACTCTTCGTCAAGGAATGAGCACGATGAAACCCTCCCCGATCAGTGCCTCGGTCGACTTCGAGCGCGACGGTGTGCAGCACGGCTTCCTGAAGCTGCCCTATTCGCGCGACGACGCCGCATGGGGTGCAGTGATGATCCCGGTCACCGTGGTCCGCAATGGTGACGGCCCCACGGCGCTCCTGACCGGCGGCAACCACGGTGACGAATACGAAGGCCCGATCGCACTCACCAAGCTCGCGACCACGCTCGCGGCCGGCGACGTGCGCGGCCGCGTGATCATCGTGCCCTTCATGAACTATCCGGCTTTCCGCGCCGGCACGCGTACCTCGCCGATCGATCGCGGCAACCTGAACCGCAGCTTTCCCGGCAAACCCGACGGCACCGTCACCGAGAAGATCGCCGACTATGTGCAGCGCCATCTGCTCCCGCTTGCCGACTACGTGCTGGACATTCACTCCGGCGGCAAGACGCTCGATTTCCTGCCTTTCGCCGCCATCCACGTGCTCGACGACAAGGACCAGCAGGCGCGCTGCGAAGCGGCGATGCAGGCCTTCAATGCGCCGTACTCGATGCGCCTGCTCGAACTCGACAGCGTCGGCATGTTCGATACCGCAGCGGAGTCGGCCGGCAAGGTCTTCGTCTCGACCGAACTGGGCGGCGGCGGCAGCGCGACCGCCCGGAGCGTCGACATCGCCGACCGCGGCGTGCGCCAGTTCCTGGTCCATGCCGGCATCTGCGCAGGAGAGATCGAACATCGCGACACCATCACCCTCGACATGCCCGACGGCGACTGCTACGTGACCAGTCTGCACGACGGCCTGCTCGAGATGTGCCGCGACCTCGGCGACCCCGTCGAACGCGACGAGGTGGTGGCGCGCGTCCATGACGTGACCCGCACCGGCCAGCCACCCGTCGAGTACCGCGCGCGCCGCGGCGGCATCCTTGCCGCGCGCCACTTTCCCGGGCTGATCGTCCGCGGCGACACCCTCGCGGTGATTGCCGAGATGCCCGCCTGACCCGTCCGCGACCGCACCCGAAACACCATCCCAAGGAGAATCAAACATGAGCGAATACGAACATGCAGGCACTGGCGCAGTATGGGCTGGCGAAGAACACCTCTTTGCCGAGAATGCCATCTGCCTGCCGGTCTATAACTCGGTCACCTTCGGCTATGACGACATGGAGGAATGGCACCAGGTCGGCATGGGCAAGAAAAAGGGCCACATCTACTCGCGCAACACCAACCCCACGGTGCGTCCGCTCGAAGAGAAGATCCGCATCATGGACGGCGGCGAGGAAGCCACCAGTTTTTCCACCGGCATGGCGGCGATCAGCAACACCCTGTTCGCGCTGCTCGCCCCCGGCGAGCGCGTGGTGGCGATCAAGGACACCTACGGCGGCTCGAACAAGATCTTCATCAAGTTCCTGCCGCGAATGAATGTCGACGTATGCCTGGTCGACACCAGCGATTTCGACGCCATCGAGCGCGAGGTGAAAAAGGGCTGCAAGGTCCTTTACCTCGAGACGCCGACCAACCCGACGCTGAAGATCGTCGACATCGAGCGCCTCGCCAAGGTGGCCCACGACAATGGTGCCATCGTCGTGGTCGACAACACCTTCGCCACGCCGATCAACCAGCGTCCGATCAGCCTGGGCGCCGACATCGTCGTCTACAGCGCCACCAAGTACCTCAACGGCCACTCGGACGTCATGGGCGGGCTGGCCGTGGGCAGGAAGGAACTGATCGACCAGATCTTCCACTACCGCGAGATCACCGGCGCCACCCTGCACCCGCAATCGGCCTACATGATCCTGCGCGGCATGAAGACGCTGGAGCTGCGCATCGCGCGCCACAATGAAAACGCAATGAAGGTCGCCACCTTCCTGTCGCAGCACCCGAAGGTCGACCAGGTCTTCTACCCGGGGCTGGAGACACACCTCAACCACGACATCGCCAAGAAGCAGATGCGCGGCTTCGGCGGCATGCTGAGCTTCTCCCTGAAGGGCGGCTTCAACAACGTGGTGACCGTGCTGGAAAACCTGAAGTACGCGCACAAGGCCGCCAGCCTGGGCTCGGTCGGCACCCTCGTCGGACCGCCGCGCACCACCAGCCATGTCGAGCTGACCGAGCAGGAACGTGCCAACGCCGGCATCCCGGAAAGCCTGATCCGCTATTCGGCCGGTATCGAGAATGGCGACGACCTGATCGCCGACCTCGAGCAGGCGCTCGCCAGGATCTGAGACGCAGACCACCGCGTTTCCGATCGATTCGAGCCCCGCGGCGCCCACTGCCTCGCTGCAGGCGGGCGCCGCGGGCGCATTCTCCCCTCGCAGACACGCCGGGCGGCGTCCGTTCGCCCGCATGGAGACGTCGCAATGAGTCAGATAGTTGAAGTGAAGGTGCCCGATATCGGCGACTTCCCCGAAGTGCCGGTGATCGAACTGTTCGTGAAGGTCGGCGACAGCATCGCTGTCGACGACGCGATCTGCACCCTGGAATCCGACAAGGCCACCATGGACGTCCCCTCGCCGGCCGCCGGCGTGGTCAGGGGCGTCAAGGTCGCACTTGGCGACAAGGTCAGCGAAGGCACAGTGCTGCTGGAACTCGAAACCTCCGGGACAGCGTCTCCTCCCCTTCAAGGGGAGGGACAGGGTGGGGACGGGGTCAAAGCGGCCGCAGGCAAGACCCCTCCCCCTGCCGGTCTCCCCCTCGAAGGGGGTGGGACTGCCGCCGCACCCGCGGCCGTCAGCCCTGCGGGAGCATACGCAGGTCCGGCCGACATCGAGTGCGACATGCTAGTGCTCGGCGCCGGGCCCGGCGGCTATTCGGGCGCCTTCCGCGCCGCCGACCTCGGACTCGCGACGGTCATCGTGGAGCGCTACGC
This sequence comes from Azoarcus sp. L1K30, assembly GCF_018122735.1. Classification (GTDB taxonomy): domain Bacteria; phylum Pseudomonadota; class Gammaproteobacteria; order Burkholderiales; family Rhodocyclaceae; genus Parazoarcus. Next base: position 1,229,084 of record NZ_JAGRRD010000001.1, read on the forward strand.
GACCCTCGGCGGCGTGTGCCTGAACGTCGGCTGCATCCCTTCCAAGGCCTTGCTGCATGTGGCCCAGGTGATGGATGAAGCCGAACACATGAGCAGCACCGGCGTGAGCTTCGCCAGGCCGGCGGTCGATGTCGACATGCTGCGCAAACACAAGGACGGCGTGATCGGCAAACTCACCGGCGGCCTCGCCGGCATGGCCAAGGCGCGCAAGGTGGATGTCGTGCGCGGCTGCGGGCGCTTCCTCGACCCCCACCACGTGGAAGTCGACCTCACCTCGGGCGATGGCCAGGACAGGACCGGCGAGAAAAAGCTCATCCGCTTCAAGCAATGCATCATCGCGGCCGGTTCGGCCCCCGTGCATCTGCCCTTCATGCCGGAAGACCCGCGCATCGTGGACTCGACCGGCGCACTCGAACTGCGCTTCATGCCGCAGAAGATGCTGGTCATCGGCGGCGGCATCATCGGGCTCGAGATGGCCACGGTCTACTCGGCGCTAGGCAGCCGCATCGACGTCGTCGAGATGCTCGACGGCCTGATGCAGGGGCCGGACCGTGATGCGGTCAAGGTGTGGGAGAAGCAGAACATCAAGCGCTTCGACAAGGTCATGCTCAAGACCAGGACGGTTGCTGTGGAGGCCAGGGAAGATGGCCTGCATGTGCGCTTCGAGGGCGACCAGGCCCCGCAGGCACCCCAGCGCTACGACATGATCCTGCAGTCGGCCGGGCGCAGCCCCAACGGCAACAGGATCGGCGCCGACAAGGCCGGTGTGGCGGTCGGCGAGCGCGGCTTCATTCCGGTCGATGCGCAGATGCGCACCAATGTGCCGCACATCTTCGCCATCGGCGACATCGTCGGACAACCGATGCTGGCCCACAAGGCGGTGCACGAGGCTCATGTGGCCGCCGAAGTCGCCGCAGGCCAGAAATCAGCTTTCGAGGCGACCGTGATCCCGAGCGTGGCCTACACCCATCCGGAAGTCGCCTGGGTCGGCTACACCGAAGCCCAGGCCAGGGCCGAGGGCAGGAAGATCGACATCGCCAAGTTCCCTTGGGCGGCCTCGGGACGGGCGATCGCCAACGGCGCCGACTACGGTTTCACGAAACTGATCTTCGATGCGTCGGAAAACGGCGGCCACCGCGTGATCGGCGGCACCATCATCGGCCCTTCGGCGGGCGACATGATCGGCGAAGTATGCCTGGCCATCGAGATGGGCGCGGACGCAGTCGATATCGGCAAGACCATCCACCCCCACCCGACGCTTGGCGAAACCATCGGCATGGCGGCCGAAGTGGCGCACGGCTCCTGCACCGACGTGCCGCCGCTGCGCAAGAAGTAAGGGCGCCGACGGCGCCTTGCCAAGGGTGTTGCGGCGCCCTTTGCCCGCACAGCATCCTTGCCGCAATCGGGCCGCGGGAATGGCGCGCATGGCCCTCAGGCCCCGGCGTCTGGCCCGGCGCGCGACTCACGAGCTGGCGACACCTACGTGTCGCCGGCCGTAAAAGGACACTCCACGTAGTGTCCTAGGTCATTCGTCCAGGCATCCCACCCCCCCTAAACTGCATTTCACAAACCGATCGCGCCAACGGCCTGCCCCGCATCGCGAAGCCCGAGTTGACACCAAAGGAAACGCGCTCATGACACACAACCCGTCGCCCATGAATCTGAATACCGGCTCCGACAATGATGCGGACGAGACCCGCGACTGGCTCGACAGCCTTGCCGAAGTCGTCGAGCGCGACGGTCTCAGCCGCGCCGAGTATCTGGTTGGCCGCCTGATCGAATCCGGCCGTCGCGCCGGTGGCCGTTTCCACACCCGGCACACCACCCCCTACCGCAACACCATCGGCGTCGATGCGCAGCCGCCCTACCCCGGCGACATCGACATGGAGGCCCGAATCACCGCCATCCACCGCTGGAATGCGCTGGCCATGGTGTCGCGCGCCAATAAGGCACATGCCGAACTCGGTGGTCACATCGCGACCTATGCATCGATCGCGGATTTGTTCGAGGTCGGCTTCAACCACTTCTTCCGCGGCCGCACCGAGGCGCATCCGGGTGACCTGGTCTATTTTCAGGCGCACGCCTCGCCAGGCGTGTACGCACGCGCCTTCCTCGAAGGCCGTCTGTCCGAAGACCGCCTCGAGCACTTCCGCCGCGAAGTGTCGGGCGGCATCGGTCGTGGCCTGTCGTCCTATCCGCATCCCACGCTGATGCCCGATTTCTGGCAGTTCCCGACCGGCTCGATGGGACTCGGCCTGATCAGTGCGATCTATCAGGCGCGCTTCCAGCGCTACCAGACGCACCGCGGCATTGCCGCGCCGAGCGACCGTCGGGTGTGGGCCTTCGTCGGCGACGGCGAGATGGACGAGCCCGAATCGCTGGCCGGCATTTCGCTGGCCGCCCGCGAGCAGCTCGACAACATGGTGCTGGTGGTCAACTGCAACCTGCAGCGGCTCGACGGCCCGGTGCGCGGCAACGGCAACGTGGTGCAGGAGCTCGAGACCCTGTTCGCCGGTGCGGGCTGGAATGTCATCAAGTGCCTGTGGGGCAGCAACTGGGACGTGCTGTTTGCCCGCGACCGCGAAGGCTGGATCCTCAAGCGCATGGCCGAGGCCGTGGATGGCGAGTTCCAGAAGCTCTCGGCCACCGACGGTCACTACAACCGCGAACATTTCTTCTCGCGCTACCCGGAGCTGGCCGCGCTGGTCGCCAACATGTCCGACCAGGAGATCGACTCGCTCAAGCGCGGCGGACACGATCCCAGCAAGATCTACGCAGCCTACGCCGCCGCGGCCGCCCATCGCGGCCAGCCGACGGTGATTCTTGCGCAGACGACCAAGGGCTACGGCATGGGTGCGTCGGGCCAGGGCGCCAACACCTCGCACCAGACCAAGAAACTCGCCCGTGCCGACCTCGAACGTTTCCGCGAGCGCTTCGGCCTGCCGCTGTCCGACCAGGACCTGGATGAACTGCGCTACTTCCATCCCGGCGAGAACAGCCCGGAGCTGCGCTACCTGCAGGCGCGCCGCGCCGCCCTTGGCGGCTACGTGCCCACGCGCAACCGCGAAGCCAAACCCATCACCCTGTCGCAACCCGATCTCTACGTGCCCTTCCACGCCGACTCGGGCGAGCGCGAGATCTCGACCACGATGACGCTGGTGCGCTTGCTCAACAAGCTGATGCGCGACAGCCAGCTCGGCCCGCGCATCGTGCCGGTGGTTGCCGACGAGGCCCGTACCTTCGGCATGCAGGACATGTTCCGCCAGTTCGGCATCTACTCGCCCTGGGGCCAGCAATACACGCCGCAGGACAGCGACCAGCTCGCCTTCTACCGTGAGGACGTGAAGGGTCAGATCCTTGAGGAAGGCATCACCGAGGCCGGTTCGATGGCATCGTGGATCGCGGCCGGCACCGCTTACTCGCACAGTGACGAGCCGATGCTGCCGTTCTACATCTTCTACTCGATGTTCGGCTTCCAGCGCGTCGCCGATCTGATCTGGAACGCGGCCGACTCGCAGGCACGCGGTTTCCTGCTCGGCGCCACTGCCGGACGTACCACGCTGTCGGGCGAAGGCCTGCAGCACGAGGACGGCCAGAGCCACATCTACGCGGCAACGATTCCGACCTGCCGCGCCTACGATCCGGCCTTCGGCTACGAAGTGGCGGTGATCGTCGAGGATGGCGTGCGGCGGATGATGAGCGAGGCCGACAACGGCTTCTACTACATCACCCTGTACAACGAAAATTACGCCCAGCCGGCGATGCCGGTCGGTGCCGAGGAAGGCATTCGCCGCGGTCTCTATCGGCTGCGCAGCGCCCCGGCCGACGACCGCCCGCGCGTCCAGCTCATCGGTAGCGGCAGCATTCTGCGCCAGGTGATCGCTGCGGCCGACCTGCTCGAACAGGATTTCGGTATCGCCGCCGACGTCTGGAGTGCCACCAGCTTTGGCGAACTGCGCAAGGACGGCATCGACTGCGATCGCTGGAACCTGCTTCATCCGGACGCGCCGCGGCGCGAACCCTGGGTCACGACCCAGCTCGCCGGTCATGGGCCGGTGGTGGCAGCCACCGATTTCGTGCGCAGCTATGCCGACCTGATCCGCAACTGGGTGCCGGGCCGCTACACCGTGCTCGGCACCGACGGCTTCGGACGTTCGGACACCCGGGTGGCACTGCGCGACTTCTTCGAAGTGGATGCCCGTTACATCGCCCTCGCCGCGATCCAGAGCCTGGTGAGCGACGGTGCGCTGCCCGCAGACCGCCTCGACGGCCTGGTCAAGCGCCTCGGCATCGACGCCGACAAACCCAGCCCACTCGGCTGCTGAGCCCACAATCGACATCAGGAAACCGATATGACCCAAGCCCTGGAAGTCTTTGTCCCGGACATCGGCGACTACAGCGACGTGCCGGTGATCGAGGTGCTGGTTCAAGCCGGCGACGCGATCAAGGCCGACGAACCGATCGTCACCCTCGAATCAGACAAGGCAACGATGGACGTGCCCGCACCGCAGGACGGCATCGTTCGCGAAGTGCTGGTGAAGGTGGGTGACCGCTTGTCCGAAGGCAGTCTGCTGATCCGCATGGATGCCGCCGACGCACCTGCTGCCGCCCCCGCGGTCCCCGTCGACACGAGCACGCCGACATCGACGCCCAGCGCGCCGCAGTCGCCGCCGCCGGCCGCTCCACCAGCACCCGCGCAAACGGCTGCGCCGGTGGCCCCCGGACCCGCGCCCCTCCCGCCCGGCGGCAAGGTGCACGCCAGCCCTTCGGTCCGGTACTACGGCCGCGCGCTCGGCGTCGATCTCGCAACGGTGCGACCGAGCGGTCGCAACGGCCGGATCACGCGCGAGGACGTCACCGCCCATGTCAAGGCGTCGATGCAATCGGGCGTCGTGCCCGGCAAGACCCCGGCCGCAAGCGGCGGTGGGATCGACCTGTTGCCATGGCCCAAGGTCGATTTCGCCAAATTCGGTCCCGTCGAATCGATGCCGCTGTCGCGCATCAAGAAGATCTCGGGTGCAAACCTGTCGCGCAACGCCATCGTGATTCCGCACGTCACCAATTTCGACGAAGCCGACATCACCGATCTCGAGGCCTTCCGCATCGCCCTCAACAAGGAAAACGAGAAGAGCGGCAAGAAGCTCACCATGCTCGCCTTCCTGATCAAGGCCTGCGTCTCGGCGCTGCGCAAGTTCCCCGAATTCAACGCCAGCCTCGACGGTGAGAATCTGGTCTACAAGCGCTACTTCCACGTCGCGTTTGCTGCCGACACGCCCAATGGCCTTGTCGTACCCGTCATTCGCGATGCCGACCGCAAGGGTCTCTACGACATTGCCGCGGAGGCCGCCGAACTGGCGAAAAAAGCGCGCGACGGCAAGCTCGGCCCGACAGACATGGCCGGCGGCTGCTTCACGGTATCGAGTCTGGGCGGCATCGGCGGCACGGGCTTCACGCCCATCATCAACGCCCCTGAAGTTGCCATTCTCGGCGTCACGCGGGCACAGACCAAACCGGTCTGGGACGGCAAGCAGTTCGTGCCACGGCTGATCCTGCCACTGTGCCTGTCATGGGATCACCGCGTCGTCGACGGCGTCCTCGCCGCACGCTTCCTGGTGCATCTGCAACAACTGCTCGGCGACTTCCGGCGCATCAGTCTGGACGGGTGACCACGCCTCGCCCCGCTGCGGAACAGCAGGGCGGTCCGCGACGGGGCGGGGCCGGATTGCCGAATCGGGCTAACGGTCGCACGGGCGGTGTTTCTATAATCAATCGATGAGAAACGCTGTCGTGCGCGCCGACGCGGGATCGCCATGAGCACCGCCGGGCGGCGCCAATTCATCGGCCAGTGCGTGGGTCTGCTGGGCTCGGGCGGCATCATGGCAGCGCTGCTGGCAACCGCCACACGACTGGCCGAGGCCCTGCCGGCTTGGGCACTGCGCCCGCCCGGCGCGCTACCCGAGGACGACTTCAGCGCGGCCTGCCTGCGCTGCGGACTGTGCGTACGCGCCTGTCCATTCGACATCCTGCATCTCGCCCACATCGACGACGGGGTCACGCTGGGAACACCCTATTTCGTCGCCCGCCAGCGCGCCTGCGAGATGTGCGTCGACATTCCCTGCGCCGTGTCCTGTCCAACGGATGCACTTACCGTGCCGAAGGCCGGCATCGGCGCCGCGCGCATGGGCTTGGCGCGAATGACCGGTCCGGACACCTGCTACAGCATCAACGGCACCGCCCAGTGCGGCGCCTGCTATCTGGCCTGCCCGATCAAGGACGCCGCGATCACCATGGCGCCACGCCGGGCAGGCGCCCGGCTGTATTTCGAGCCCACGGTCAATGCGGCACACTGCACCGGTTGCGGCAAATGCGAACAGGCCTGCGTAACCCGGGAAGCCTCGATCAAGGTGTTGCCGATCGGCCTGGCTCGCCACGACCGCCACGGGGTGTCGCGGCGGGGGGCCGGCTGATGCCGCGCCGCGGCTGGCTCGTTCGCCACCGCTGGCTGCTGCTGCGCCGACTGGCCCAACTGGGACTGCTGGCCGCTTTCCTCGCCGGTCCATGGTTCGGGGTGTGGATACTCAGCGGCGATCTGGCGTCCAGCGTGCTGTTCGACACGCTGCCCCTCACCGACCCGCTCGTGCTGCTGCAGGCGCTGGTCGCTGGCCACGGGGCGCAATGGGCAGCCCTGTCGGGGGGCGCGCTGGTGCTGCTGGCCTACACCGTCCTGGGCGGGCGCAGCTACTGCGCCTGGGTATGCCCGCTAAGTCTGGTCACCGATCTGGCGGCCGGCCTGCGCCGATGGATCGGCCTCGGCCGAGGCTGGCAGATACGGCGCCAGACCCGCCGCCTCGTGCTGGCCGCGGTACTTGTCGCCTCGGCGGCGTCGGGTACGCTGGTGTGGGAGTGGATCAACCCGATCACCATGCTGCAACGGGGGATCCTGTTTGGCATGGGTGCTGGTTGGGCGCTGATCCTGGCGGTGTTCGTGTTCGATCTGGCGGTGAGCGCACACGGCTGGTGTGGCCACCTGTGTCCGGTCGGCGCCTTCTACGGCCTTGTCGGACGCGTTGCCCGGGTCCGCGTCAATGCCGCCGCACGCACGCACTGCACCGATTGCGGCGACTGCTTCCGCATCTGCCCGGAGCCGCAGGTGATCGCCCCGGCCCTCAAGCCGGCCAGCCCGGATGCATCGCCGGTGATCCTCGACGGAGACTGCCTCAATTGCGGCCGTTGCCTCGATGTGTGCGAGGAGGATGTGTTTACGTTCGGCACCCGCCACGCCACCGTGCCGCTACGCGGCCCCGGCAACGATCACCACGCACGAGACACCCTGCGCAGCCCAGTGCTCGACCAGGGGCCGCCAGACCACGATCGATGACTGCGCGGACACCGGTAGTCGAGGAGCACTGAGCACGGAGCCAATCCCAGCATCACCCGGCAGCGGGTAGCCCGGGTCGAGCCGCTCCTGCGCACGAACCAACTCGCGAAAGCGCGCCACCTTGGCCCGCCCCCCATGCGCTATATCGCTACCAAGATCATCGACGCCAAACCGAAAAAATGCCCCCAAGCCGCCGTGTCTTCACCAGTTCGTCCTTTCATGTCGTCAGGGTAAAGGTTGAAAACAAGTTGTATGAGAAGTCCGCACGACGTAGCATCCTCAGCGCGGACGTAAAAATGCATATGTATTTGAATGTGAAACCGCAGTTATGACGATATGGAGAAGCCGGGACAGAAGAAAGTCCGGGCTGTCGAATCCTGGCACATCGCGTGGCCGGCTGGGTGCTTGGCTGACCGAGGCGCCAGCGGTTTCCACGAAGTTTGTGAAACCTGAGGTTGCTTTCAGGGGTGAAAAGCGTTTTTCATGGCTCTCTCGACTGACATTCTGTTCATGCTGAAGGGGTAGTCCTGGTAGCCCTGAGAATGAAGCAGTACTGTAGCAATCGTCGCTGTCCTGCCATGGAATACCGTATCAACGAGGAGCTCATGACGAAAGGGATATGGATTCAAGATTCTGCTCGTGCGACATCAGTGAAAGGTGCGCGTATCGAAGTTTCGAACCACAAGAGGGTCAATTCCTCACATGCTGATCGGACAATACCGGCAAACAATCAGGGCATCGTGTCGCTCGATACAATCAAGCCCGGCACATACAACCTTCGGGTTATTGCCCAATGGCATGAACCGCTATCGCTCATCAAGGTGGAGATCACCAAGGATGCAATACAGTTTTCCGAAACTCGCATGGAGCCGTAACAGCACAGCCCAAACGCCTTGGTGAGCGCATCGCGCAGTTTGCCTATCATACGGCTTCGAGCGGTTGACCATCTCACATTCGATGGCGAGCAACTATGTTGGCGTAAGGGAGGTCATTCCGAGCAGTGCTGGTCGGCTGTTTCCGGTCGGGAAGGCTACCAAAGCGGCGCACAGCAGACGGTCAAGGATAAAGGACCACTCCCTGAAGGACGGTGGAGTGTTCGGCAATCCGAATACCAGAAGATGCCGGACCGTCGTTTCGTAGAGAAAATTGCTGCAGAACTGGGTAGAACAGCATGGCCAGGAGGTGAAAGCGCTTGGGGCAGGCATCGAGTTTGGCTGCATCCGGAGCCAGGGACAATAACGTATGGGCGAAGTGGCTTCTCGATTCACGGCGGCGACACCCCAGGCTCAGCAGGGTGTATCGACCTTATCGGTAGCGTAGCAGAGTTTGCCCAACGCTTCGAAAGCCACGGCGAAGATCTATTGCTCGACGTGCAGTATGGTGACTGAATTGACCATGCTTCGTGCATTGAATGTCATTTTACTGTCGCTATTGGTATGCAGCCTCGCGTTGTCCGGCTACACCCTGGTTGACTATCTTGTAGCTCATGACCAGTTCCGATTTGGCACCGAAGTTGCGGGATGGCGATACCATACCAAGTGGCATTATGTTGGGTTGGCTGTGGGCGAAGGGCTCGTTGCGCTATTAGGGATCGTCGGTGGGTACTTCATAGCTTCGCTAAGAGCGCGGGTCGTGTTGTTGCTTGGCGTCCTCGGAGCGCTCGTTGTTATTCATGCGGTGTAATTCAAGGTGAATATTGTTCTTGTCTAGACCAGAGAATTGTTCTGAGGTGGGCTTATTCCGGGCCTGGTAAGCGAAACCAGCCCGGCAACCAAGGGCAATTTCGGGTTAGGCGATGCACGCGTCGGCATGGAGATTGTGACGGCTCTCAGGAGATGGGTGCAGTCAGGAGGATCCGACCGAACGCAGAAGGCGCGCGAGCCGAGTCAGAACGATTGTTCAGGTGAATCATGGTTTACCCCTTTTTTTCGCAGCGCTTCGCGCTTTTGCTGCTTCTGCTTCTGCTCCTGCTCGGAGGCGCATTTTTCCACTTCGGAAGGTCCCTTTGGGTTCCCATGTACTACAGGTTGGTCGGCCACCGTTCCGTGGACGGGGTCATTGCGAAGTACGGTCCTGGGGCGGAAGCTCGACTTCAGGATGCATTTCGGGCGGTCGACGTTGACTATCCTCCTGCGTCCTTGGCCTTCCTGGCGTTCAAAGAAGAGAAGCGGCTCGAGGTATGGGCATCAAGGCAGCGCCAGTGGGTGCTTGTCTCCACATACCTCATCAAGGGAATCAGCGGGAAGGCTGGACCGAAGCTGCGGGAAGGCGACAGGCAGGTTCCTGAAGGGATCTACAAGCTGGAGGGATTGAATCCGAACAGCAGCTTTCACCTGTCCATGAAGATCAACTATCCGAACGCCTTCGACCTGAAGCACGCAACGTTGGACGGCCGCACGACGCCAGGTGGCAACATCTTCATACATGGCGGGGCATTGTCGGTCGGCTGCCTTGCCATGGGTGACGACGCCATAGAAGAACTGTTTGTGCTGACCCATCGGGTTGGAGTTAGCAGTGTAAAGGTGGTCATCGCGCCTAGTGATCTGCGACGCGGGGCCTCGCCATCGCTATCAGGGCCAGGCTGGCTACCCGAACTGTATGGGCACATACGAACCGAACTTTCCGAGTTCAAGCCCCACTGAGCTCCGCTCCATTGCTCGGCAACGATCACGATGCGGTCGACCAGCGCGCCGATGGAGGCCAGTTCGGCTAATTGGACTTGCAGCTCATCAGTCATGCGACATCCATGCCGATGAGGTGGCTGGAATGGAGGTCGCCGCACATGGTCTCGGTAGGCTCAAAGCGCAGGGAATGGACCGCTCGGTCTTGCTGTCATTCTCCGGGGCAGAGAACTTCTGTGCCCGAGCCGTCCGCCTTCTAAACAACGAGCCTGCCACCGTGCTGTGGAGCGAGACCCCGCGCGCGGGGTCGCACGGACTTCAGGCGAGCCCCAGGATGTCAGCGATCGGTCGAATTGCTGGCGCTGAACGGCCAGTCGTCAAGGACGTGGGCCGGGTGCTTGTCGATGATGTCGGTATGCTCGACCAGTTCGAAGGCATTGAGCTGCAGATTGATGTGCCACCAGAGGAAGGACGAGATGCAATCGGTCATGTTGCATTGGGTCAGGTCGACGGCCTGGGTGCTGCCGGTGCCGATCAGATCGATCACACGTCCGCAATGACGCGGCTTCCAGAGCGGATGGCCCTCCAGCGCGGAAACATGTTCGGCGAGTGTCATCAAGGTGCCGACTGGCAGGTTAAAGGCGACCCAGGTCGCCTTGTCCTCAATGCAGGTGTCGGCCAATGTCTGGCACTCGTTTTCGCGATAGTCGCAGGTGCGTAGGGTGTAGCTTTGGCTGTTCCAGTTGCCGTCGCGATAGAGCAGCACGGTTCCGCTGGGCAAGGCGGGCGGAGCGCTCGAAGGCGCCGGAAGCGCGCCGTCCTGATTCGAATCCATCATTTTCGATGTTCCTTCAAGTGAGACCCAAGCTTGAGAAAATGGGCCGGCGCATGGAGGCGTGAAGTTCCACCCAAGTAGCCGTTCCATACACTGAACGGCAAAACACGCGATCTGGATGCAGCGAACGCGACAGAATTTTCCGGGCGCGGCGACGGCGCCCGAAAGGCTGCGAAGCGGGCTTGGCCTATTGGGTCTTTAATCCGGCCTTCGAGCTGAGTGGGCCGGCGAATCAGGACGGCCTTCCGATCACGGGATTGCTGTGCCTGTTTCTGGCAGATGCGGTGCGGGCTCAGGCAAGGAAAGCGACGCAGCATCGCCTGGAAGCGCACTACGGCGGTCGTTGATCTTGCCCTGACGCATGTCGCGCGACTCGATGGCTCGTGCAAACACCTCGAGCCCTTCGACGCAGGAAGTGAAGAGAAATCAAAACGCCCCGGTGACCGGGGCAACCCGCGGATCGCCTCGCTTGTTTCCGTCAGAACGACAGGCGCCCGGCGAAGATAAGCGAGGCCAGTCGCCAGGTCACTTCCAGATCTTGCCGCAAAGACCGCGGTAGACAAATGGCTGGGTGGGCTGCCCGGGTGGCGGTTGGTCCGATTCGATGGACACTGCCAACTCCAGCGCCGGGAAGAAGGCCTCTTCCGCCGGCTGGGAGAGGCTCATGTGCAGGATCTCGCCGGGGATTGCAGCAGGTAAGGCCCCCAGGGCTGTCGGCACGCCATCTTTGTCGATACGCCACAAATGCAGATGATGACCCGCCGGTACCGGCAAAGCGGTGACCACCTTCAGATCGACTATCGTGCCGCGCCGCAGGCTCGAGACGATGAGGCCGGGATTGCCTTGCGGCGTGGCAAGCACGCCCACATAGCTTTCAGGCAACTGCATCGCCGTCGGAGACGTCTGCACGTACTGCTGCCAGGCGATCGGCAAGCTCAAGCCGAGCACCAGACCCATGGCCAGTGCGCCCACCGGGACGGGTGCGAGCCATCGCTGCCACCAGCGCTTGGGCGAGGCCGCTACGTTCAGCTCGAGCGTGTCGGCCAGACGCGTCCACGACCCTGCGGAAAGTGTCTGCGGTGGCAGGGACAAGGCCAGCGGCAGGGCGCGCTCCGCCCATTGAGATACGATCTGCGCCACGTCGGGGCGCTGCGCCATGACCTTCTCGAAACGCCGACGCACACGTGCGCTCATGGTCCCCATGACATAGTTGGCGGCCAGGGCTTCGTTCGTCTTCGGATGCATGTACCAATTCATGCCTGCCCCTCCATGCACAGCTTGAGGCCATTGAGGCTGCGCCTGATCCAGGCCTTGACCGTACCCAGCGGACGCTGCAGGCGGGCCGAAATCTCGATATGGGTCAAGCCTTCGAAGTAGCCCAGCAATACCGCCTGACGTGGCCACTCATCGAGTGCGCGCAGGCAGCGCTGCATGACATGGTCGCCCTCGATCTCCAGCAACTGGGTCAGCGGCGAAGCCGACTCGTCTTCGACATCATGCTGATGCTCTTCGCCCGCTTCGTCCTTCCAGCTCAAGGGGGTGGTGGGCTGCAGCTTGCGCACTGCGTCGATGGCCCGGTGGCGGGTCACCACGCAGAGCCAGGACAGCGTCAGTGCTTGCCCGGCCATTCGCCCCTCGCTTTGCTTCCACAGGGTGACCAGCACTTCCTGTACGACGTCTTCGGCCAGCGCCCGGTCTTGTGTGACGCGCATGGCAATGGCCAGCAGACGGCTGCCTACCAGGTCATGAAGTGCACGAAAGGCGGATTGGTCTCCGAGCGCAATGCGGGCCAGCAAGTCGGCGGTCGTGTTCGCGATATCCATCGTAACTATCACATCACTCGGGTCATGAAAATGCACACTGGATGTGCGGCGAGCTGGCCAGCGACTTTCCGGGCCCCGCACTGTTCATCTGCAGACGTATCTTACGGCAGTAGAGGCAAAGGGGAACCGCGCGCGGAAGGACTCGCGCGCAGGATTCCCGATCCGGCACGCGAGTCCTTTGATGGTGGGACAGTGATGTGCGGAGGCCTCAGTAATACGAAGACGAAACCGGCGCTGCTGCGGGCGCGGGTCGGACCAGGTGCCAGACATCGCCGCTGCCATCACCGTTGCGCTCGCCGGGCTTGGCATCGCCTGCGAAGTAGTACAGCGGCTTGCCCTTCCATGCCCATTGCTTGCGCTCGCCTTGCTCAAAGCGCTTGGCTGCTTCGGAAACGCTGGTGCCGGGCTGAACGTCGCCCGTGTAAGCCGGCCAGGCTTTCAGGCAAGCACCTTCGCAATGGCTCTTGAAGGCTTCGTCCTTGTCGAAGACGTACAGGCTGCGACCGGCCGGGTCGGTGACGATGCCATCACGAATCACCGGATTGGCGAGTACAGCGGTGCTCGCGGCCAGGGTCATCAGCGCGCTGAGGAGATGGGTCGATGTGCGTTTCATGTTCTTATCCTGTGAATGTGGAGGGTTGAAGTTCAGGCCAAGAGACCTGTTCCACACACAGAACGGAACGCCGTGCGATATGGATGCAAGAGGCGCAGAAAAAATTTCTGCATACGAGCGCTGGAATGGGTGGTCTGGTCCAACCACCATCGACTACTTGCACCCATCGGCCATATCCCACCTGATAAGGCGGAGGCAAACTATCGGGGTCGTCATCCAGATGAAGGTCGTGAGGAAGGTGGCCTCACCCTCAAGCCAGCCGCGGGGGAATAGCGCGGTCGATCTATTGCGCGTCGCATGTGCAGACCGTTCCGCCCCATCTGTTCATTGGGCACAAGAACGATCGAGGCACGCATGCGACACCATTGAATCCGGACAAAAGAGCCCCTTCGCGCCCATTCGGACGCAAAGGGGTAAGAAACCGACCGACGCTCGGGTTCGGGAGAGGTCAGTGCCGGCCGGGGAGGGAGAAACGAATTGGGCGCCGACTAAGGCCTTGTCGCTTGCCCGGCCACCGTACGCGCGTCCACTTCAGCCTTGCGCGCTGCGCTGGCGGGAATACCGCCGATCCCCCAGTCCTCGGGCGCGACCTGCCGGCATTCACCGCGCACCATCTCGCGGCTGACACCGAGAATCTCGACCAGCAAACGCGTGAAGCCCTCTAGCAGACGGTGGCGCTGGTCGACGGGACGGCCCGCGAGGACGATGAAATCGAAGTACGGTGCGTGCCCCGTGACGAAGGTGGCAAGCTCGCCGCCCACGGCGAAACGGCCTGTCGGATGGGCAGTGATGAAGGCGCGGATGCGATCTATCGGCGCATCGAGCACTTCAGCGTAGAGACGACATGCTGCCAGCAGGAGCTGCTCTTCCTGTGCTGGCGTGCTCGCGCCTTCGAGCAGATGGAAATGGACGATCGGCATGTTGGCGCTCCTCTCGGTTCAAGGCAGACCGCGGCGGCGGCCGGAGTCGAGCATCAGCGTCGAGCCGGTCATGGCATCGGCACAGGGGTCGAGCAGCATCGCGACCGCCCAGGCCACCTGTTCCGGGGTGGTGAAAGCGCCGATGGACGACTCTTCCTTCAGTTCTTCCAGCACCGCATCGATACTGCAGCCGCGCTGTTCGGCACGGCCTCTGGCGACGTTGCGCAAGCGCTCGGTATCGGCTGGCCCGGGCGCGATGACATGCGCGGTGATGCCGCGTGGCCCGTAGGCCAGACTCAGTTGCCGTGACACGTTCACCAGGGCCGCGTTGGCGACACCCGCCGACGCGGCATAGGCGGTCGGCTCCAGACCGTAGTGCCCGCCGATGGAGATGATGCGGCTACCACGACTGAAGTGTTCGTCCGCCGCGCGGGTCAGGCGCAGCAGACCGCCGACCTTGATGTTCACCGCGTCCACCATGGTGGCGGTCGGCGCCACCAGAATGCCGCCGGCCACGCCCACCCCGGGGCCATGGACTACCGCGCGCACCGGGCGGTCGAGCACTTCCTTGATCGATGCGATGGACGAATCGTCGGAGATATCGGCCACGCAGATGCCAATGCTCGATTGGCGCGCCTGCAGTTCGGCCAGCGAATCGGCGCTGCGCGCCACGGCGATGACCTTGAGGCCCGCATCGACCAGACGATCGACCATGCTGTTGCCGAAAGCGCCGGTAGCGCCCACCACCACGGCGATTTCCTTGCGATCCGCGTTGTTCTGAATGTTATTCACGGTGTTCTCCGTTTCTCGTGCTCGTATCAGGTGGTGACGCCCAGAAAACTCTCGGGCACGTGCAACGACTGCGAGAACGCGGCCAGGCCGAGGTGATCCATGGTCCAGGTCAGCCTGGGGCTGTCCGGGTAGCGGGTGTGGCCACCGGTGAAGATCTCGTTGCGGTTGCCCGACGGGTCGAAGAAATAGATGGTTTTCACCGCCGTGATGCCGTGACGGTCGTTCTGTTCGATAGGCACGCCATACTTGCCCATCAGGTCGCCGGCGTACACATGGTCTTCAGTGGAGTTCAGGCGGAAAGACGCATGGTGAAAGCGGTCCGGCTCGGGATGGACGCCGAAGGCGATGTCATGGGCACGAGAGGAGCAGCTCAGGAAGGTCAGGATCTGGTTGCCGCCCGGCACGTCCACCAGCTCTTCGGCCAGGTCGAATTCGAACACCTCGGTGAACAGGCGCACGTTGTCTGGCATGTTGGGGCCGAGGATGAACAGGTGATCGAGCCCGTCGATGCGCATGCCGCGGATGACGCCCTCGTCGGGAATCGTGCCCGGGTTCATCTCACCCAGAGTATTGCCCACCAACGCCTTTTCGGCATACAGGTGCATCTCCTGGCCGGTGGGAATGCGGAACTTGATGCGCCGCCCGCTCTTGGGATAGACACCGGCAGCCACGTTTTCCACTTCGATGCCGAAGGCTTCGAGCTTGCCTTGTAGTTCGGTCAGGGTGGCGTCGTCGAACACCTTGTAGGCAAAGTGGTCGAGGCCGGCGCGATCTGTCTCGCGCAGCACCACGCTGTGGTGGTCCTTCTCGTTCCACGCCTTGAAATAGACCTTGCCCTCGGCGTCGGTCATCATTTCATGCAGGCCCATGTACTTGCCGTAGTGCTGTCTGGCTTCCGCCATGTCGAGCACGCGGATCTGGACTTCGCCCAGGCGAAGGATGCCTCTCATTGCCATTGTCTTGTCTCCAGTATCTGGGGTGATGCGGCCCGCCTGCGTGGGCGGGCCGTCGTTATCCAGCCGAGCGGTCTCGGCCTTATGCCACGTCTTTCAACAGGCCGCGCTGCTTGGCCATGGTCATGGCGGTGTCGATGATCATGTCTTCCTGTCCGCCGATCATCTTCTTGCGGCCCAGCTCGACCAGCACGTCGCGCGCCGGCACGCCGAAACGTTCGGCCGCGCGCTTGGCGTGCAGCAGGAAGGTGGAATACACGCCGGCGAAACCCAGCGTGAGCGAATCGCGATCGACACGGACCATGTGGTCCATCATCGGCACGATGACCTCTTCGGCCACATCCATGAGCTTGAACAGATCGACGCCGGTCTCGATGCCCATGCGGTCGCACACGGCGAGGAAGACTTCCAGCGGCGTGTTGCCGGCACCGGCGCCCAGACCGGCCACCGAACCATCGATGCGGCTGGCGCCGGCTTCGATGGCGGCGATGGAGTTGGCGATGCCCATGCCCATGTTGTGATGGCCGTGGAAGCCGATCTCGGTCTCGGGCTTGAGCACGTCGCGCAGCGCCTTGACGCGCGCCTTCACATCCTCGGGCAGCATGTAGCCGGCAGAGTCGGTCACATAGACCGTCTGTGCACCGTAGCTTTCCATCAGCTTGCCCTGCGCGGCGATGCCCTTGGCGTCGTTGAGGTGAGCCATCATCAGGAAGCCGGTGGTGTCCATGCCCAGCTTGCGGCAGTAGGCGATGTGCTGCGGCGACGTATCGGCCTCGGTGCAGTGGGTGGCCACGTGCACGCTGCGGGCACCGGCCTCGTAGGCGGCCTGCAGTTCGCGCATGGTGCCCAGGCCGGGGATCAGCAATACCGAGATTCTGGTCTGCTTGACCGCGGCGGCGACGGCGCCGATGTATTCCTCGTTGCTGGCCAGGGCGAAACCATGCTGCAGGGAGTTGCCGCCCATGCCGGCACCGTGGGTGACCTGGATGTAGGGCACACCGGCGCCATCCAGCGCGGTGGCGACCTTGACCATTTGCTCGACGCTGATCTGCTCGCGCTTGGCATGCATGCCGTCGCGCAGGCACATGTCGTGAAGAATGACCTTGCGGCCCTTGAGACTGTTCTCGCTCATCACGCGGCCTCCACGGCTTTGAGTTGAATCTTGCCGGCGAGGATTTCCTCGGCGAACATTTCGGCGGTGCGGCAGGCCGCGGCGGTCATGATGTCCAGGTTGCCGGCGTAGGTGGGCAGGTAGTCGCCCAGGCCCGCCACTTCCATGAACACCGCCACACGGTGGCCTTGTGGCACTTCGTCGAACACCGGGCCGTTGACCAGCTTGTAGCCGGGTACGTATTTCTGCACCTCGCCGATCATCTTGAGAACCGACTCGATGATCTTCGATTGATCCGGCTTCTCGTCGGTCAGGCAGTAGATGGTGTTGCGCATGATCATCGGCGGCTCCGCCGGATTGATGATGGCCAGCGCCTTGCCCTTGCGCGCCCCGCCCACCTTTTCGATGGCGTTCGAGGTGGTGTAGGTGAATTCGTCGAGGTTGGCGCGGGTGCCCGGGCCGACCGACTTCGAAGACAGCGAGGCGATGATCTCGGCGTACCCCACGCTCTGCACCTGGGCTACGGCATTGACGATGGGGATTGTCGCCTGACCGGCGCAGGAGATCATGTTGACGTTCATCTCGACCTTGTCGGCATGCTGGCGCAGGTTCACCGGCGGTACGCACAGCGGACCGATGGCCGCCGGCGTGAGGTCGATCATCATCACGCCCAGTTCATTGAGCTTGCGGCTGTTTTCCGCATGCACATAGGCACTGGTGGCGTCGAAGGCGATCTGGATGTTGTCGTCGAGCACATGTGGCAGCAGGCCGTCCACACCCTCGGCGGTGGTCTTGAGACCCATGTCGCGGGCGCGCGCCAAGCCCTCGGAAGTCGGATCGATGCCGACCATCCACACCGGCTCCAGCACCGGGCTGCGCTGGATCTTGTAGATCAGGTCGGTGCCGATGTTGCCCGAGCCGATCAGCGCACAGCGGATCTTCTTCATTGTGGTGTCTCCTCGGCCCGTGCAGCCGCGCGCTGGGCCATGGTCTTGCCGGCGACGTAGAAGCCGTCGTCGGCGTGTTCGGTAATGAGAATGCGGACAGTGTCCGGGCTGCAGGTCAGACTGGCGGCGACGGCCTCGGTCACCGCCGCAGCGACCCTGTTCTTCTGCTCGGTCGTGCGACCGACCATCATGTGCATCTCGATGATTGGCATGGCGTCTATCTCTCTTTTCGGGGTTATTCGACGAAGCGCATCGACACGCTGCCCAGTTCCTGGAAGCGGGCGACGATACTGTCGCCGGGCTTCACCGCCACCGCCTCGGTAATGCCGCCGCTCATCACGAAGCTGCCCGCGGGCAGCTCCTCGCCCAGATCGGCAAGGATGTTGACCAGCATCGCGATCGCCTCCGCGGGATGGCCCAGCACGGCAGCCGATGCGCCCATGGTGACGATCTCGCCGTTCTTCTCCATCACCACGCCGAGCGTGCGCAGGTCGAGCTCCTCCACATAGCGCGCACGGCCGCCGCCAACGAAGCGCGCAGACGAACCGTTGTCGGCTACCACGCTCTCGAGGTCGAACTTGAAACCCGAAAAGCGCGAATCGATGACCTCCACCGCGGGCAATACGTAGTCGGTCGCCGCCAGCACCTCGTCGCGGGTACAGTTCGGCCCCCGCAGCGTCTTCTTCATGACGAACGCCACTTCGCATTCGACCCGCGGATGCACCAGGTCAGCAGTGGAGATCGCCGAATTCTCGGGCCGTGCCATGCGGTCGGTCAGGAAGCCGATGGACGGTACGCTCACGCCCATCTGCTGCATCTTGGCCTTCGAGGTCAGCCCCGCCTTCCAGCCCACCAGCCTGTGGCCCTGGGCCAGGAAGCGACGGCGCAGCTCGGACTGCACGGCGTAGCCGTCGCCCATGGTCATGCCCGGATATTCATCCGTCAGCTTGGGAATTGCGTAGGCGCGCGTCTGCGCCCCTTCCACACGCTCGCACAGGCGAACGATGTCTTCACGCGACAGGGTGACGTTCATGCGCATGCTGCACTCCTCCCGGAGAATTTCACCCGGCAGCTGCCGAGCCCGCCGACAGTGCACACCAGTTCGTCGCCATCCACCACCGGCACCAGGGCCGATTGCGAACCGGACAGGATCACCTCGCCGGCCTTGAACGGAATGCCGAGCTCGCCCAGCGTGTTGGCCAGCCAGGCGACCGCGTTGGCGGGCGAGCCCTGCACCGCGGCACCAACCCCGGTCGAATGCAGCTCGCCGTTCTTCTCCAGCACCATGCCGGCCAGCGTGATATCGAGCCTGCGCGGATCGCCCCGGGTGTTGCCCAGTACATAGACGCCGCATGAGGCGTTGTCCGCCACCGTATCCTGGATCTTGATCTTCCAGTCGGTGATGCGCGAATCGACGATCTCGAAGCACGGCACCACGTAGTCGGTGGCGCGGATCACGTCCATCGCGGTCACGCCCGGCCCCTGCAGATCGGCCTTCAACACGAAGGCGAGTTCGGCCTCGGCCTTGGGCTGGATCAGCGCGCTCAGGTCGATGGTGTCGCCTTCCCGGTAGACCATGCCCGAGGTGAGCTGGCCGAAATCGGGCTGGAACACGCCGAGAAAATCCTGCACCGGCTTGCTGGTGACCCCGATCTTCTTGCCCACGATGCTCTCGCCTGCCACCACGCGGCGTTCGATGAAACGCAGCTGGATGCGATAGGCATCAGCCAGCGTGATGTCCGGCTCGCGTTCGAGCAGCGGCGGCACGGTGCGGCGCTCGCGCCAGGCGGCGTAGAGCTCGTCGCCGTATTTGTGGATGGTTTCGTCGTTCATTCGTCACTCACCGTCAGGTCATATTCAGCGCTGAAAGCTGTGAAGCAAGCGTCGCGAGCAGACCCGAGCTTGGGACGAGAAGCGCAGCCGTACAAAGGTACGGTGAGCATCGCAGTCGCAAGATCGGGACGCGCAGTAGCTTGATTCATAGCTTGATGCACACGTTGCGCGTCTCGGTGTAGAACTCGAGCGAATGCACCCCACCCTCGCGGCCGATACCAGACTGCTTCGAGCCACCGAATGGCGTACGCAGATCGCGCAGGAACCAGCTGTTGATCCAGGTGATGCCCACTTCGACCCGCGCCGCCATCCGGTGCGCACGGGTCAGGTTCGTGGTCCAGATCGTGGTGGAGAGGCCGTAATCGGTGTCGTTGGCGAGATTCACCACCTCATCCTCGGTGTCGAAGGGACGGATGTGGCAGCACGGGCCGAAGATCTCTTCGCGCACGACCGCCGCCGTCTCGGGCAGACCGGTCCAGATGGTGGGTTGCACCCAGGCGCCTTCGGCAAGCTCACCGGGCATGTCGGGCACACCGCCGCCGGTCACCACGGTCGCGCCCTCCTCCACCGCCCTAGCGTAGTAGGACAGCACCTTCTGGCGGTGCTCCTGACTGATCAGCGGCCCGTAGTTGGCGTCGTGATCTTCAGGACGGCCGAACTTGACCGCCTCGGCCCTGGCCTTGAGCGCGGCGACGAACCGGTCGAAGATCGGGCGTTCCACGTAGACCCGCTCGGTACCGAGGCAGACCTGTCCGGTATTGAGAAAGGCCGAGCGGAAGATGCCCTCCACCGCCGCATCGAAATCGGCATCCGCAAACACGATGCCGGCGTTCTTGCCGCCCAGCTCGAAAGAGACATCGCGCATGCCGTCCGAGGCCGCCTTCATGATCGCCGCGCCAGTGCGCGTCTCGCCAGTGAAGGTGATCGCATCCACCCCCGCATGGCGGGTCAGGTACTCCCCCGCGGAATCCGGACCGAAACCGTGCACCACGTTGTAAACACCCTTCGGGATGCCCACCGCGTTCATCACTTCGCCGAGCAGCGCCGCGGTGTGCGGCGACTCCTCCGACGGCTTGACCACCACGGTGTTGCCGCAGGCCAGCGCCGGCCCGACTTTCCACGTCATCAGCAGAAAGGGCGCATTCCACGGGCTGATCACGCCGATCACTCCCTTGGGCTGGCGGATCGCGTAATTGAGCGCACCGCGCCCGTCGGGCGTATCCATCTGGAAGGCCTCGGTGGGCACATTCTTGATGACATCTGCGAACACCTTGAAATTGGCCGCACCACGGGGAATGAACACATGGCGCATCACATGCGAGGGCTGACCGGTATCCGCCATTTCGGCCGCAACGAAGTCCTCGAAACGGCGGGTGATGCCATCGGCCACGCCATACAGCAGATCGACCCGCTGCTCGGTCGTGAGGGCGCCCCACTCTCCGCGCAGCGCGGCACGCGCTGCCGCGACTGCTGCATCGACCTCGGGCATCCCCGCCTCGCTGATCGAGGCAATCACCCGGTTGTCCAACGGCGACCGCTTGTCGAAGCGCCGCCCGCTGGCGGCACCGACAAACTCGCCGGCAATGAAATTCTCGATCTGGCGCATCCTCATCTCCTCCGTCCGCCCTCGCAGCTGCGCCTCAAGGGGCGGACTGCGGGACTGCGATTCATTCGATCCGGGACAGAGTCTAAGAAGCGGCAGAAATACCGTCCAATACCTTATTTCTGAAAACACGATACCTGGGGAGTATCGAGAGACACCCTGGCACAGCATGCTCAACGCGCGCACGGACGGCGGGCTCGGGCGAACTGCTGCCGGTGCGGCGGATCTGCGACCTTCTTGCCGCAACGGCGATCAGGGCGCGTGGCATTCAGTACCCATGTATCGATGCTCGTGCCTGGACGATCGGGTCAGGTGTTGGCTGCTTCAACGCTGCGGGCCACCGCGCCGGAAAAATGCCCGGAGAACGCGTCGGCCTCCGCTGCCATTCATGGCAGCAATGTCTGCCAGCCTGGCGCAATAGCTCCCGCAGGCCAGCAGGATCGACGACCGTCGACCTTCAAGCCATTGATTCATATGAACCAAGAGCCGACCTACCCGGTGGCACGCTTCTTGTTAAGAACGCCATATCCAGATCGGACACGCACCCGCCAGTCACAAGGCAAGGACGGACATGCACTTCAACCCGACACACCCTCAGCCCGTTGCACCCAGCGGCCAACAGTGTCCTGCCTGGCGCACGTGACGACTTTCGAAAGAACCTCCTCAAGCGCACTGATTTCCGAGCCCCGACGCATGACATCTCCATCCCGCATCACCATCATCGGCGCCGGCTTCGGCGCGCTCTCCTGCGTCCGCGAAATCCGCAAGCGCGACAGCATGGCCGAGATCACGCTGATCGCCCCCCGAGCCGAACTGCACTACCTGCCCGGCATCATCTGGATTCCGAGCGGCCTGCGCACGCGCGAACAGCTGATCGTCCCCCTTGGTAACTTTTTCCGACGCATGAACGTCCGCCACGTGGCAGCCGAAGTGACCGGCCTGCGTGATGGCGGTCGTGTGGTAACCACCAGCGCCGGTGACTTCCCCAACGACGGGCTGGTGATCGCCAGCGGTGGGCGCTTCATCAAGAAGCTGCCCGGGATCGAACACGCCATCACCCCATGCGAGGGCATTGCTGCCGCAGAGCAGATTCGTGATCGTCTGCAGGCGCTGCAGGACGGCACCATCGCCGTGGGCTTTGCCGGCAATCCGAACGAACCTGCCGCGGTGCGCGGCGGGCCGATGTTCGAATTCCTGTTCGGTATCGACGAACAGCTCCGGCGCGAGGGCAGGCGCGACAAGTTCGAGCTGGTGTTCTTCAACCCCTCCAATGAACCCGGCAACCGGCTCGGTCCGAAGGCCGTCAAGCACCTGCTCGCCGAGATGAAGCGGCGCGACATCCGTACCCACCTGGGCCACAAGATGAAGGGATTCGAGGCCAATCGCGTGCAGACCGAAGGCGGGTCGTTCCCGGCCGATCTGATCCTGTTCATGCCCGGCATGACCGGCAATGCCTGGTTCGACCAGACCGAACTTCAACGCTCTCCGGGGGGCCTGTTGCAGGCCGACGCGCACTGCCGTGTCGCCGGCACCGAGCATGTTTACGTTGTCGGCGACTCCGGCAGCTTCCCCGGCCCGGACTGGATGCCCAAACAGGCCCACATGGCCGACCTGCAGGCCGCAGCTGCGGCCGAGAACCTGGTGACAGGCTTGCGCGGCGGAACGCCGTGCAAGACGTTCAAGATTGAACTCATCTGCATCATCGATGCGATCGACCACGGCACGCTGGTGTTTCGCACCACACGGCGCCAGCTCATTCTGCCGCCGACCCGCCTCTTTCACTGGGTCAAGCGGCTCTTTGAAAGCACCTACCTGAAGAAATATCGATGACTACACTCCAAGCACACGTCACACCCTACGAAGCGCTGGGTGGCGCATCAGCCTTGCACCAGCTGGTATCTCGCTTCTATGAACTCATGGACACGCTGCCCGAGGCCTACGCCGTGCGCAAAATTCACCCGGAAAGCCTCGCCGGCAGCACCCGGAGCCTGTTCGAATTCCTGTCAGGCTGGCTAGGCGGGCCGTCCCTTTACATCGCCAAGAAGGGGCACCCACGATTGCGCATGCGACATGCCCCCTATGTGGTGGACCAGCGCATGCGCGACGAGTGGATGCTCTGCATGACGCAGGCGCTTACCGAGCAGGTGATCGATGCCGATTTGCGCGACGGACTCAACCATATCTTCTCCCAGATGGCCGATCACCTGATCAACACCGATGGCGGCTGTGGTTGCGCTGACGGTCATGGCCGAACAGTCGAACCGTAAGGCCTTGCGGTTCGAGCGCTACGAGCACACGCGTCTGCACCATCACTGCAAGTCAGCGGTTCAGGCGTGGAGCCAAAGTTTGGCCGAGTCGGCCATGCCGCTGTACAAACGTCCACCAGCGGCCCCCATGACTATTTTTTCAGCCGCTCAATGGCCAGCGTCAGTTCGGCGACCGACCGGAGATTCATCTTCGACATCAAATTGTGCCTATGAACCTTCACCGTGCTTTCCGTTACGCACAGGTCATAGGCGATGGCCTTGTTCTGCTTCCCCTGGGCGACCGCAAACATGATTTGCCTCTCGCGCGGGGTCAGGGTTTCGAAGCGTTGGCGCAGGGTTTCCGACTCGCTACGTTCGGTCGTCAGTTTGCTGACGCGCGAAAGCGCCACCGAAATCGCATCCAGCAGGTCCGTGTCATCGAACGGCTTGTTCAGAAAATCGATCGCGCCGGCCTTCATTGCGCGAACCGCAAGCGGAACGTCGCCGTGCCCGGTCACGAAGATGATCGGTATCTCGCGGCCAAGCCCCGCAATTTTCTCCTGCAGGGCCAGCCCGTCCAGACGGGGCATGCGCACATCCAGCACGAGACAGGACAGATCGCTCAGTGTGTCCTTTGCGAGGAACTCGAAGGGCGATGCAAAGACCTCCACCGCCATTCCGGCAGAACGAATCAGACTACTCAGGGATTCGCGAACCGACACATCGTCGTCGACCACATAGACCACAGGAATTGACGAAACCGGGTTTGTCGTCATGCGCTGACCGGAAGGTTGAATACGAAAGTTGCGCCCATGCCAGGTGTTGTTTCCAGCCAGAGCCTCCCGCCATGGTTTTCGATGATCGAACGGCTGATGGCCAATCCCATACCCAAACCACCTCCCTTGGTCGAAAAAAGGGCGTTGAAGATCGTCGCCTCGATCTCAGGCGGAATACCCGGACCGGTATCGTTGAATGAGAAGCGTGCCCCATCCAATGGGTCGGACACCACGGTAATCGTCAGCGTCCGGTCACGGGATGGGTGATCGCGCATTGCCTCTACCGCGTTGACGACCAGGTTGAGCATGACCTGCTGCAATTGAATCAAGTCGGCCTCCAGCCTCGGCAGATCCGGTGCGATCGACACATCAATTGCGACGCCGGCCTCGAGCAACAAAGTCTGCAGCATCAACAACAGGTCGTCGAGCATGCGCCTCACATCGACGACCTCGTGCTTGATGCCGCCCATGCTGAGAAAATTGCGGATGCGTGCAATGACCTCCCCCGCCAGGCTGGCGTCACGGTTCATCCGATTCAGTGCAGCGGCCACCTCGTCGAGGTCCGGCGTCTCCCGTGCCAGCCACCGTATCGCAGCCTTGCTGTTGGTAGTGATGGCGGCAAGCGGCTGATTCACTTCGTGGGCGATGGACGCGACCAATTCACCCATGGTCGTAAATCGCGAGACCCTGGCCAACTCCGCCTGGGTGGCCGCGAGAGCACTTTCCGCTTTCTTGCGGGAACTGACATCCTCGACAATGACCGCCAGTCGTGGGCCCTCCCGGTCGACCGCGGGAATCAGTGAAACGCTGACATTCGCCCAGAAGAAGCCGCCGCTCCGCGTTTCATAGCGCTTCTGTACGTGGTAGTTGTCGATGACCCCGTCGAACAGGCCATCGACGTTCCGCTTGGTCATCGCCCGTTGCGACTCGTCGCTGATATCGACAAAGGAAACGCCGACAATCTCCGTTTCGTCGTAACCGAGCATGCGTTGCAAGGCGGGATTGGCTTTCAGTATTCGTCCCGCCCGGTCTGCCAGCGCAATGCCAACCGCGGTATTCCTGTATAGCCCCTGCCACCGGCGCTCCGAGATCTGCAAGGCGACGAGGCCTTCCTGCAGCGACTTTCGGCTGGCGACCAGCCCGGCAGTCAATTCGCACACATCGGAGGCCTGGGAGTTGAGCTCCTTCTGGAGAATATCAACCATCCGCTTTACCGTTACCAAGTTGCGGACGCGCGCCCGCAACTCCTGCGGCGAGAACGGCTTCGTCACATAGTCCTGCACCAGTTCCTCCAGGAGCGTCTCGCGCAGTACGTCGTCGGCGCGTGCCGAGAGGACTAGAACCGGAATGTTCGGAAGGCGTCCGCTGGCACGCATCTCCCTGACGAACTGTTCGCCATCGCAGAAAGGCATCATCAAGTCGGTGATCACCAGATCCGGCGGGCTTTCCAGTACCGACGAGCGCGCCACCGCACCGTTCTCGGCGAGCGTGACGTTGTAGTCGTCGATCAATACGTCGTAGAGAAAATGACGCAGATCCGGGTTGTCTTCCACGACCAGGACCCTCGGGCTGCCTGGCTTGTCGCCCATCGCGGTCGGAACCTGCGGTTCGCTGTGATCGATCGTCTGAACGAAAGTGGCTGCCACCTCCTCACTTCTCTCCCGCACGAAGGCGCCTTTCGGGGCACGAATGGGCATCTCCACCTGGAAGATCGCGCCCCCGCCAAGCGCATCCAGCACTACGACCGTCCCGACATGGAGTTCCACGAACTCCTTGACGATGTTCAGACCCAGACCACTACCGCTGCCCGAAAGGGCATCCTGTCCCTGCGCGAAGCGCGAGAAGATCTGCTCTTTCATCTGCTGCGGGACACCGGGGCCGTTGTCCTGCACGCTCAGCAGGAAGCGACGATTCGCCACACGACCGATCGAGCAGCGAATGCGGCCGCCAGCGGGCGTGAACTTGAAGGCATTGGAGAGAAGGTTGGCCAGGATCCGCACCAGCTTCGCGCGATCGACATCCGCGTAAAGTTCGTCGGCACCTTCAATCAGCAAGGAGATCGATCGTTCCTCGGCCTCGGCAGCAAAACCGGCCGCCACCTCCCTGAGCAGGGCAGTCACATTGGCGCAGATATACGCCATGGGCATTTGTTGCGCATCGATCCGGGCCAGGTCAAGGAGGTTATTGACCTGCTGCAGCAACGACTGGGCATTGCGCTTGATTGTCGTCAGTCGAAAGCGCTCTCGCTCCCCCTGCGAAGGGGCTTCCTTCAGGAGTTGGTCGACCGGGCCCAGAATCAGCGCCAGAGGCGTCCGCAACTCGTGGCTGACGTTGGCGAAGAACTTGGTCTTGAACCCGTCGATCTCGCGCAGCTTCTCGAGCGCCAACTGCAGCTCGCCGTTCTTGCGGGTCAACTCGGCCTCGATGGCGATCTTTTCGGTGATGTTCCGCCCCTCCGGAAGCAGGAAGGCAACACGCCCTTCGTCGTCACGAATCGGTGTCAGGGAGAAATCGACGACGATGATCTTCTTCCCTTGGAGCTCGCCGTAGACTTCTATGTCGCAGCGCACGAACTCGCCCTGCCCGGCCCGGTCGACCATCGCCCTCACACGATTTCTCGACTCTTCCGAAACGGCCCACCAGCGAGCCTCCCAGAACGGCTTCCCGACAACATCATCCAGACCGATTCCCGCGCCCTCCAGAGCGGCCCGGTTGATCTCAAGAACAATGCCATTGACATCGAGAAGACCAAGAAACTGGTACATGGCGTCAAGGATGATGCGGGCGAGCTTTTGCCGACGAACCTCGGCGGTGTCGTCCGGGGCAAGCTTCACCCCTCTTACGGACGCTTGCGCGTCCGTGCTCGGAAGCATTGGATCAGTTCTCATCCGCACTCCATCGAGTCGCGTTGTTATTCGGAGATTGGGGCCTTTTACGGCAATTCAATTCAAGACCCCATCTACCGATCCGGGCAAGGCGGTCGCACCTCGCCATCAAGAGTCAAAACTGCATGTTCCTCTCCACAAAAAAAAGAGGCGAGCAAGCACTCGCCTGAACCATCGGAGGATGGGGGAACCGGACTTCAGAAGCTGTAACGCAGATTCACCGTAGCGTTGTCCTGGGCATGGGAAACCTTGATCGGGTCGGAGGTATTGGGGGGACCGGCGTTATCCATGGTTTCTTCGAATGCGTGGGAATAGGCAAAATCAAGCTTGCTCCGTTTCGAGAACGAATAGGTGAAACCGGCCGACAGGTGTCTTGAAGGAATTGCCGGAATCACTGCGAACAGCGTGGACCTGGACAATGCCTGGCTGGCCAGGCGCAAGCCGCCACGAACGGTCCATTGATCGTTGACCTCGTAGGCCGCGCCAAGCGACAGGATCGTCTGGTCCTCGTAGTTCTGGGGCAGGAGGATATTGATGTTGCCGCCGGCATCGGCGACAAAGGACACCTTGATATCCTTCATCACGCTTTTCCAGAAGACCCGCGACACATCGGCGGCAACCGTCCACTGCGGCGTCGGGCGGTGGCTGACGCCCAGATCGAGATGTGCGGGCATCTGGAAGTCCTTGATGCGGATCTTCCCGTCGAATGCAATCTGGCCCGCGGCGCCGTCGATCGCAGTCAGCGTCGCCCGCCCCTCCATGTCGTTCATCCGGCTCCTGAACGTGTAGGATGCCCCCAAAGTCGTCTCCGGTGCGACCCGATAGATTGTCCCGACTTTTCCGCCAAAGCCCCAGGAATCGACACCACTCGCCAACATCCGGTCCTTGGTCAGGCTGAAGTGGGCGCCCCGCAGGTCCGGCAAGCCGCCGAGGGCGCCCACCAGCGATCCGGACACCCGTCCGGCCCCGATCAGGCTACCGACCTGGTCGGCCCCCAGCAGCAGATCGAGGTTGAGTCCTTCCCACATCGCATCGATGCTGCCGCCTATCGTCACCTTGTCGCTGGCCTGAAAACTCGCGGCAAAGGGAATATTGAGCACCAGGAGACGACTCGAATTCTCCAGTCCGGTCGCGAGGCCGCCGGTAGCACGTGACAGAAAACTGTCATTGCCGTACTCAGTGCCGAGACCACCCTGGGCAAAAGCCCCGACACCGAAGGTCCACGGCCCGAAGCGTCTGGCGTATGCCGCCTCGGGTGCCACATACGGCCCCCGGTTATTGGACTGCGTTTCCGAGGACACGCGTTCACCGGTCGCCCGGTTTCTGACATCGATATCGGTTGTCACCAGATCGAGACCAAGCATCGCCTGCTCACCTTCCGGCATCAGCGACAGCGTAGCCGGATTGGTCATCATGCCGGCTGGTCCGACATCATGTGCCACGGCGGTGCCACCCATCGAACGCGAAATCGCCCCGAAGCCTTCCAGCCGGAAGACATCCGTCGCACACGCCGGGTGACTTGCTGCGGCCACGGCTATCCCCAGTGGCAATAAAACCATCATTCTTCTGATCATTTCCGTCATTTCCTCAGTTGTTGAGGTGCGAAGAACTTGAATTCCCCAGGACCTCCAAGACACAGCGCGCCTCAAAAGAAGCGATCAAAGTGGATCTGATCGAAGGGCACCCGGTGGCCGATCATCAGCATTTCTTGAAGGGCCTGGGTCATCGGCGGCGGTCCGGCAAAGTAGAATTCGTAGTTCGCCAGTTCAGTCGGGAGCAGACGCGCCACGGCGTCGTGCACATAGCCGATCTCACCGCTCCAGCCGCCTTCGTCACCTGGCAGCGAGACCACCGGGATGTAGACGATCTGCCCGTCGCGATGGTCGAGCGCATCGAGCATCGACTCACCGCAGACATCGCGAGGCGTCCGTGCGCCATAGAAGAAGTGCAGTTTCCTCCCGTTGAGCAGACCTGCCTCCGCTGCCCCGCGAGCGATCGAGATCATCGGTGCCAATCCGGAGCCGCCTGCAACGCAGACGATGTCACGTGGCGATCCAGTACGCAGGTAGGCCAGACCGTAAGGACCATCGAGACCGATCTCGTCGCCCTCGACCAGCTTCTCGAAAAGCACATGGGAGCCCTGCCCGTGAAGAACCCGGCGAATCTGGAAATGCCACTCCCGCCCTTCATTGGCTGTATTCGACAAGGAGTAGGCTCGCGAAGCGGCGAGTCCGGGCAGGTCGAGCATGGCAAACTGGCCCGGCAGGAATCTCGCATCGCTTTCCGAACGAAAGCGGAACTCCCGGATGTCGTGCGTGATGTCCCGCGTGCCGACAAGTCGGGCACGCTGTCGTCGGGGAAGGATCCTCGGCTGATATTCCGGCGCCGTCGCGGCCTTGATGGTTACCGGACCCAGAGCCCGGCACTGGCAGGCGAGGTGGCGGCCACGTTTGCGATCACGCTCACCCAAGCCCGGCGCACCCGGCCATTGGGTCTCTATCTCGCCATTCATCAGTTCGAACTTGCAGCCGCCACAGCCGCCGGAATTGCACTCGTACGAAAGGCCCAATCCGGCGCGCAATGCCGCACGCAGGATGGTGTCTCCCTCCGCTTGCTCGAATACCGAGCCGTCCTTCTCGTTCCGGATGGTTGGTTTGTCCATATGAACACCAATCTCTAGGTCGAGCTTGACCCGCGCCGTCAGGTGCCGGCCAATCCTCGAATTGCTGAAAGACTGCTTAGAGTCCCAGTGAACGACGGAAGTCGCGTGTCGCCGCCTTCGCCTCTTCACTTCCCCCGGCCACGTCAGGCAACGTGGCGCAATAGGCATCGATGGCTTTGTCCGCCAACGGCTCCCACCTGGCGATCCAGCTCTGGATCAGTTCCAGGTTGCCCGGGTTTTCCAGCGCCATCTTGACGAAGACAGCAATCCACCTGCGATGGCGGGCCGCATCGATCAACTGTGCGTCGGTCAGCAGGCCGAGCAAGGTGTCGCCGTTGTGGCGGGCGGACTCGCCCAGCTTGCGCAGCACGGCCTCCTCGATGGCCGGCTTGGCCACCAGGTTGAGGACGACGATCGCCTCGCCCCAACCCCACACCGTCAGCGCCTTTTCCATGAGTTCGCGAAAGCCCTGCCAAACCGGATCGGTTTCCCAGTACATGCGCTCGTCGACCGCGAACCCCTTGTCGGGAAAGGCGTTCGACAGCTCCCGGGTGCGATAGGCGGTGTGGCTGAGCCAGCGAAAGCTGTCGGCCATCTGGAAATAATTGCAGTTCGTTATGGTACTGGCCGGCGAAGTCTGCCCGACGTAGGCGGACGCCATCTGAACGGTATGGAACAGGTAGCGGGACGGCGTATAGAAGCGCGCCAGCGTTCCCGCCCAGCGCGCGTCGAGCGCAAGGTCGTGTTCGCGCTCGTTGAATTGATCGAAGAGGCCGAAGACGTACGTCTCCTGTCCGTCCTGCATCATGTTGTAGGTGCGGTAGACCACCTCTTCCGGGTCGCGGAAGACATTCCAGTCCGGGTGCTTGAGCGCGGTACCGAAGGTGTTCTTCTTGTACCAGGCATTCATGAACATGTCGGGATCGAGCTCGTACGGCGCATTTGCATCCCGATCGTTGTAGTGCAGGTTGGCACTGACGATCTCATATTCACTCGGCTTGCGACGGCGCGCAGCGAGATGGCTCCAGGTCTTGAGCGGCTTCAGTATTTGGACTTCCGACATTCTTGTCTCCTCTCTTTTTCAGGTCTTGGCAGGCCGCTGGCACTGCTCCGTGGCCTAAACTCTTTTCACGAAATAGAAGCGGACTGAGTTGTCACCGCTTTCGATCTGCCCGGCGAAAGAGCTCAGATCAACTTCCAGATCGTTCATCTTGAACGGGCGCCCCAACTCCTCCTCGATGGTTTCCCGGTGCAGCACCATCTCGTGTTCGGTGTGGATGCGGATATAGGCCCGCTTGTCCTCGACGAAGACCTCCTTCCCCGGGTTATCCACCTTTGCCGCCTCGATGACCGCCATCGCCAGGTCGCCGGCACGCATGACCGGCCCGACCAGATTGTTGTGATAGGCCTGCGCGGAACTTGTAACGCTCATTGCTTCCTCCTCGTTTTCCTTCAAGTCTGGCCCGCCCAGCCGGCTCGCCAGTCCGTAAGAACATGGCACCTGGACCCGCCCCCTGGCCCCGGCGGGTACGTTCCGATCCGACTTGTCCTCTCCACATCTCGTGCCCTTGTCCGAATGGAAGGGCAAGCGATCTCAGGTATGGGCGAACAAGGGCTCGACGCCTTCGGTGTCCACCAGGACCTCGTCTCCGTCCACCCTGACCGGATACTCGGCAAGGGCGCAGTCGTCCGGGTTGATGCCTTTTCCGGTGCAGGCATCGAACTGCCACAGATGCGCCCGGCAGATCACCTTCTTGCCGTCGAACTGGCCTTCCACCAGCGGAATATCCTGGTGCGGGCAGATGCCCTGGAACGCCTTGATGCCGCCCCCTTCGCCGCACACCAGCAGGACTTCGTGGCCGTCGACGCTGAACGACTCCATTTCCCCTTCCCAGAGGTCATCGAGCGTGCATACCTTCCTGAACCCCATGTCTGCTCCTGTCTCTTGTTATGGGCAAATCGTCCGCAAGCACTCAGTGCTTCGGTGCCTCCCAGATGATCTCGACGGTTTCGGTCGGCTTCAGGCCAGACTCGGAAACCTTCATCGTGCGCGGCAGGAAGTCCTCGCTCCCTTGCCGACGCACCCGCAGGATCTGCCCCGGACGCGCCCGGACGCGCCGGCCGACCGAATGCACAGCAGCTGCCGCGGCCACTTCGTCCATGCTGAACTCACTATCGACGGCAACGAGCTGCAGCACGAAGTCGCCTTCAAAATTGGAAGTAATCGGAAACAATGCCATCTCTGGACCCTCCTGAATTCTCTGGAAACCTGCATCGATCGACCCCGGCTCGCGGGGCCACCTCGATCAGCCGGCCTTCTTCGCCGCCCGCAGCGCGCGATACACCTCGGCCCACGCGTAGTTGTGCGCGTCATCTCCGCACTCACCCGGCGCGATGTTCATGTAATTCAACGCACCGCCCAGATCCATCGGCTGGATCATGCCGGCGAGGAAGCGGTCGACCACGCTCAAATGCCCGGCGTAACGCTCCGGCTCCTGTTCGAAGCACCAGCGG
The DNA here is from genome assembly GCF_018122735.1 of Azoarcus sp. L1K30. Taxonomy (GTDB): domain Bacteria; phylum Pseudomonadota; class Gammaproteobacteria; order Burkholderiales; family Rhodocyclaceae; genus Parazoarcus. Next base: position 1,261,596 of record NZ_JAGRRD010000001.1, read on the forward strand.
TCGACCTCCGAGCCGAAGTGGTACAGACGGCCTTTGTACTCGAGCGGGTAATCCTTGACGTTCCACTTCTTGCCCGGCGTACCAAGGATTGGCAGCTGGCACATGTTGCAGACATACGGCAGCGTCTCCGGATAGGCCATGGCCATGTTGCCGTCCACCACGTTGTCGATGATGACGTCCCAGCACTGCCCCCAGGTGTCGTTCCAGCCGGGATATTTCTCTTCGAGCCAGGCCCGTTCATCCGGCGTGACACCTGCGGCCGGATTCCACCACACCGTCGGCCGCCAGAAGTACGACCCCATGTGCATGCCATGGTGGGTTTCGCTCAGGTCGGCCAGGAACTTGTCCCAGTACCATGGCAAGTCCAGCCCCATGTCGGTCAGGGAGCGCTCGAACTGGGCGACGATCCACTCCTCCATGAACTCCTTGAAGGATTGCTTGCGATGCTCCAGCGGCGTGTAGTAATCCATGATCGGGCCGGTAAGCACCGAGAACAGCTTCCAGGCCCCCCACACAGCAATGTCGACACGCTTCTGGGCCTCGGCCTTCTGGCCGTTCTCGATCAGCACCTTGAGTGCCGGGCCGCCGATCTGCGCATGGCGGGACTCGTCGGTCTGAATACTGGAGATCAGGTTGGCGAAGGTGTGATCGCCCGCTTCGGCCGCATCGGCCGCCAGCCCAAGGAACTGCATGTTGGTGAAGCCGGTCTCGAAGCTGAAGGTCAGCATGATGGAGACGCTGATGGCGTCCCGCGTCATCATGATGTCGTCAAAGAAGTGACGCGCCGCGATCATCGCCCATTCGTTGGTGTCGTAGGCCTTGAACGCCCAGTCCATCTGGCGGTCCTTGGCAACGTGCTCGTGGGGAAAATACAGTTGCATCTGACCATGGCGGATTTCGTCCAGGCAGCCCAGGGTGGCCATATTGCGCATCCCCGGAGCCTTGGAAAAACGCATCATCCGCGCCTCAGCGCTTGCCGCCGCGTATTCGCCGCGGGCAATGGCCCCGTAATGAGCCTTCATCACCGATTTCCAGCCCGGATCGGCGTTCTCGAAAATACGGCTCCGCTCCAGCGCCGCCTTGACGGAATAGGCACCCGCGTCCTTGTCACGCTGGACCTTCACGTATTCCGGATAGGTCTGCTTGTATGGCTCGTCGTACTTTTCCCAGGCATCCTGCGGCAACCCGAATGCACCGGACATCAGCGGCGGAAACAATTCGTCTTCCGTCACATGGGCAGGCGACCAGTTCGTGGTTCTGGCCAGGTCATACCAGTCCATCCTGTTTAGCAAAGCCATCTTTGTCTCCTTATCCGCGGGACTCGGTGTCCCGCATTTCCCGCGCCGAGGCGATCTCCGTCGCCCGATTCACCCAGCGAATCCAACTGCATGGTCAGTTCGCGTTGAAGTGAAGATATTGGGAAATCGATAAGACGAGTATTAGACTTTGGTTTAGACGGGGTGCTTGCCCGGGTGAGGATTGACTTGACACCGGCGAGCCGCAAACCGGACAAATATGCCGATTGTTAAGTGCCAGACCTGGAGAAGCTGAAACGCCTCCACGCTGGCCCGCATCACACCCGGCGCTGCTACACTGCAGACAGTCGCCCCTTTGCTGGAGCCCAGCATGAACATCGACCTCGCCGCCTTCCGCCTCAACGCGCTGGCCTCGCTGACCGCTTCGAACTCGAGCGGCACGAACACCAGCCGCAGCGGCACGGACTTCCTCAATACCCTGCTCGACGCCAAGCGCGCGCTGGTGTCGGTTTCAGGCTCAAACTCGGGCAGCGCCGCCTCGGCCCTGGGCGCATTGACGGGCACCGGCGGCGGGCTTTCGCAGCTGGAGTCGGTGCTGAGCCGGCTCGAAGCCAGCAACTCGACCTTCATGCGCAACTACAGCGCACGTGTCGCGGAAATCGGCGACGAGGCCACGGTGCTGGCGCAACTACGCGAACGCATGAGCACACTGGGCACCGCGAGCCAGAGCCTCGGGGCGCTCGACACGACGGCCAGCGATGCCGACATCAAGGCGACGCTGCGCGACTTCCTCACGCGCTATAACCAGTGGGACACCGAGTTCGATCCCTATTTCGAGGACGGCGCACTGCTCGACGACAACCAGGCCGGCGAGGTCGCGCGCTTCTCGCTGCGCCGTGAGGTCGGCTCGATCTTCAACGGCGCCGGCAAGGGCGGTTACGAGCTGGGCCTGACCGACATGGGGGTAAGCTTCAGCAAGGATGGTCAGCTGCAGCTCGACGAGGCCGCATTCGATGCCGCGTTGGCCGGCGACCGCAAAGCCGCGCTGCAGACCCTCGCCAACGTCGCCAAAGGCTTCGGTGACGCGGCCAGGGTGCTCGCGTCCGATGGCCACCTGCTCGACCGTCGCATCGACAACGCCGAGCGCGCTGTCGCCTGGGCAGCCGACAATCAGAACAAGGTCGACGCCGAGTTCGGCCCCGGTGCCGTCAGCGCCCGCATCCGGGCCGCCCTGGACTGAGCCCGCTCGCCGCTGAACATCGCACCGGCGTGTAACGGCGTCTTACGCTGCTTCATGGCAGGCAACGCAGAGCTTGTTGCCGTCCGGATCCCGAAAATACGCGCCGTAGTAGTTCGCATGGTACTCGGGCCTCAGACCGGGCTTGCCTTCGCACGTGCCGCCAAGCCGAAGCGCAAGCGCGTGAACCAGATCGACCTGCGCCCGGCTCCGGGCGAGAAAGGCAACCATCTGGCCGTTCCCCGCATCGTGCGGCAATTGATTGAATGGGCGGCCGATGATGAATAGCGGTCTCGGATCGGGCGCAGACTGCCATCCTGCCCACGGCCTGTCGGATTCCTGAAAACGGAACCGAACGCCGAGCGCATCGAGCACCGGCTTGTAGAACGCCAGCGCGCGATCGAAATCCGTGACGCCTACCATGATGTGGGAAAACACCTTGCCACCCCCTGTCTTTGCCCGAATCGCGAAACAAACACGCGCCACCCACGTGGCGCCAACCGACCTGTTAGTGCAGCGTCACGTGCTGTTTGGCACATATGTTCGCCACGAGAGAAACGCCCTCCCCTTGTATGTTCAAGGAAAGGGCAAGAACGGAACTCCTCCCCCCTTGAAGGGGAGGAAGCAAAAAGCTGCCCACCCGAACCTCGTCAGCAGGTCCCTTCCCCTTCAAGGGGAAGGACAGGATGGGGATGGGTTTGAAGTGCCGCCAACGAAATCCATCCCCCCGACCGTCACTCGAGATAAGTGCCATCAAAAGCACATCAGTACACTAGCTGCGCTTCCCGCAACCGGCCGGATTGTAGATGCGCGTCGTGGACGGCGGATTGTTGGCCGGACGGCGTGGACGCGCAACCAGTTCGCCCCCGCAGTTCGGGCATGTTCCGCCGAGCACGGTGTCGGCACATGACGCGCAGAACGTACACTCGAACGAGCAAATGCGCGCCTCGGTGGAATCCGGTGGCAAGTCCTTGTCGCAGCACTCACAGCCTGGCCTGAGTTCAAGCATTCTGTTCTCCTGTTTGTCGAATCGTCGTCGCCACGGGCGTCAGTCAGTCGGGTTTTCCGCCGGTTTGCCGTCGGGGCTTCCATAAGCCCGTTCGACCTTCGCCACCCGGACCTCAAAGTGTTGGTACCAGTCACGCTTGCCCAGCGCCTGCGCGGCAAGGTGTTCGATATTGGCCTTCCATGCAGAAATCGCCTCCTCCGACGACCAGTATGAAACGGTGATGCCGAAGCCATCGGCACCGCGAGCGCTTTCGGCACCGAGAAAGCCGGCTTGCGCGGAGGCGAGTTCCACCATTCTGTCGGCCATCTTCCCGTATCCCGCATCCCCCTCCGTTCGCTGGGACGAAAAGATCACCGCGTAGTACGGCGGCGCAGGCGTTGTGGCAAAGCGTGCAGGACTGTTCATGATGATCGTCTGAAAAATTGGGGTTGGCGCATTTCACCACGCTGGCGCGATACCGCAGCCGGGGGCTTCTTCCTGTACGACTGCTTTCGGCACTGACACACCATCCATACGCAAGTTGAAGTCGAGGGTGGACCGGCTACGCGCTCAGGGCAGCGCACCGGGACAGCGTGTTGAAGTTTCTCGTCGTTGCCGCCACCTTCAGTTTTCGCTCGAAGAAATTGTTATTGAACTTCGAATCGCTGAGCTTCGTTGCATACAGCGTGTAAATCGCATCGCTCGTCACATGCACGCAGTCAGGTGAAAAATCGAGTTGGCGCAACGCATCGACCAGATGGGCTGATGGGGGCTGCGCCAGCAGGGAAAAGTACGTGCGGGAAGCCGCGTTCGAGGGGAAGGGATTGGCCTCCATCACCCGCCCGACGTCGGCATGCGTTCGGGCAATCACGACAATGTCGGCGCCGATTTCCCGGGCGATGGTCTCATGAACGAGCAACTGCACCGCGTGCCGATCGAGCGCCGACTTTGCGATGACGTTGCCGCTCTGAATGTAGGTCTGGACATCGACCAGCCCTGCGTCGCTCAGGGCAACGCGGAGCGCGCCCATGGGCACCTTGTTCTTGCCGGTAGGCATCACGCCACGCAGGAAGATCGCATAGTTATTCATCACGCCGGATACCCATGAATGACGACAAGCATGGCAGCGGACGCAGGACACCCCCGCTTACGCGATATGCGACGATGACAGGCCGAAAACGCCGTCGCCATCCACTCAGCCCCCATGCTCGAGGATATGGGTCGGTACGCCGTCGATGCTGAACTGGTTCTTCTGCGCCCAATACGCCTTGATGCCCTCATCGCCTTTCTTGACGGCCCAGTCGCTCAGCAATTCGCGATCGCCCTCGTAACCGAAATAGGGCACCGCCATGCCGCAGGAAGTCTGTACCAGGTCGACGTCCAGATCGAAGATCTGCCTGGCACCTGGCAGTGAAGGTAACAGCGCCTGCACCGCGTCCCACTCCGGGCTGGTCTTGTGAATCACTTTTGCCGTGCCGTAGAGGCGAAGAATGAGCGGCGCCCCCTCGAACGCGCAGAACATGATGGTCATTCTCGGGTCGAGCTGAACATGGGCCGCGGTTTCATTGCCACTGCCCGTCACATTGAGCCAGACGACACGCTTGTTGTTGATGATCCGCAGTGAGTCCATGCCTTTCGGAGAAATGTTCACCCGGCTATCGGCGGCCGCGGTTCCAACGAAGAACATCTTCTGCCGGGAAATGAACTCGACATGCTTTTCGGACAATTCGGGATATCTCTGGCCCATGGAAGTACTCCGGGAAAATGGGGGCTAAGGTCTGCAGACCAAATTATGGAGTCCGAGATCTGAAGCGGGCGACTGATGCGACTCTACTGCACGCTGCATCGAATCGCGGCGCAGGCGTCAGCTGGATGGCAGCACGGCCACTGCATTGATCGTGAGTCGGGCTCCGGGTTTTGGCAGCGCCGCGATTCCGATGACAGTACGCGCCGGAAACGGTTCGGAGAAACACGCCGCGTAGGCCCGGTTCATCTCGGCAAAGTCTTCAACATGGACCAGGTTCACCTGGACGGATGTGATATCGGCCTCGGTACACCCCGCTGCCGCAACGAAGTCAATCACGTTCCGGAGGGCCTGCGCTGTCTGCGCATAGGCGGTGTCCCCTGCCAGCTCGCCGGTATTCGGATCGACGCCCGGCGTTCCGGAGACAAAGATCAGATTGCCGGACTTGACGGCATGGCTGTAGGGGCCGATGGGTTTGAATGAACTGCTCTCCAACAACTCTCTGGGCATTTATTGCGCTCGCTTCTTTTCTCTGAGGATAGGGAGGAGACGGAAGTATCCCCTCCAGGTTTTGAGCAAAGGGGCGCACGGGCCCCGCTCTAAAGTCCGATCATGATGGACTGTGCCAATCGCCAAAGGCACGACAAACGCCCTTGGCCCGACGGCAATCAGACTGCGAACTCCGGCAGCAAACTCACCGCGCCATCAGCGCAAACACCCCCCACCCCATGTACTCGCGCGTATAAGTGGCGTAGCGCACGGGTTCCGAAGTCAGCTGGGCGCGAACCTGCTGCGCCAACTCGTCGTCGGGGTTCGCTTCAAGCCAGCAGCGCATGGTGAGCCATTTGGCCGCCTCGTACCGGTCCCAGCCGTCCTGGTTGGCCAGCACCATCTCGACGACGTCATAGCCCAGATCGCCGAACAACGCGAGAAGTTCCGGCAGCGGGAGAAAGTCGGAGATTGAGCTGGCAAGGCATCCCCTTGCAACGTCTTCGGTCGGCGGCAACTGCCGCCAGTAGGGCTCGCCGACCAGGATGATGCCTCCGGCCCGCAGGCTGCGCGCGAGCAGCGCAATCGTGCCGGCGACGCCTCCCCCGATCCAGGTGGCGCCCACACAGGCCGCCACGCTGACCTTGTCGTCGGACACATAACCGGCCGCATCGTCATGGATGAACGTCAGCTGATGCGCGACGCCAAGCTCTTCGGCACGACGCTTCGCTTGCCCGGTGAACAACGGACTCATGTCGACGCCGGTGCCGGTGATGCCGTGGTCGCGGGCCCAGGTGCACAGCATCTCGCCCGAACCGCTGCCCAGGTCGAGCACCCGGGCTTCCGGCTGCAGGCGCAATGCCTCGCCGAGCGTGGCGTACTTATCCGGTGTAAATGGGTTGTGAATGCGATGGGCACTTTCAGTGATGTTGAAAATACGCGGGATATCCATTACCGGAGCTTTCCTTGTTTGCGCGATCCGATGTGCGTGCCGCCCGACATCGGTGGCACCTCTCTCTCGCTGAACTTCTCGAATACGGCCTTGCCGGCACATGTCACCAGCGCGGACCAGGGACCGGACGGCCCGCTGCGTTGAGCGCTTACGCCTGCGTTTCGTCGGGAATCAGCATCAGCAGATCCGTCACCCCGACATCGACGCCAGCTTGTGACAGCAGCGTAGTCACCTGACCGCGGTGGTGGGTTTGATGATTGAAGAAATGCACGACGAGCGCGTAGAAGTTCCGCCTGGCGGCAATGCCCTTCGTGTTCGAATAGCCCAGGACGCAATCCAGATCAGGCTCGCTGATCGAACCCGCCCATTCCCTGATCATCTGATCGAGCAAGGCCCGGTGCCGTGAAAGGCCTTGAATGTCGGCGAACAGAATCTGATCGAGGCTCGCGGGAGCGGGCAAATCCCTGATGGCCAGGAGGGCCGGGTAGTTGGCCGGATGCGTCGAAAAGCGCTTCAACCAGATCGTGTCTGCAACGACCAGGTGGTTGAGGGAGCCGAGAATGGAGCCGAAGAATGCCTTTCTGTCGGCGCTCAATTCGTCGTCGGGCAGGCTACGGGCGGCCTCATACAGCTTGGCATTCATCCATTCGTTGTACTCGGCCATCAGGCGGACGTGCTCGGTTCGGTTCATGATGATCTCAAGAAAATAAGGGTTGAGGACACCGGCCGCCCGAGCGGTGAAGCCACGGAGGGAGATGACGCAAGAATGCGCGCCGACTCTCCGCCGGAAACTCACGAACAATGCGCGAGCCTCACACACCCATGGCGGTCAGGAAGACCAGCACCGCCTCTCCGCAGCCGTCGCCATCGCAGTCGACATCGATTACGGCGCCCGACCGCATCACCGGATACCTTCGGCATGCGCGCTACAGCTTACAAACAGCGCTCCTCCATGTCCATTGGGTAGGCGCCATTATTCGCACAAAATGGCGGGGTTCGACTCCGGACACGCGAATGAGCGCCCCCGACCGCAACAGGGGCGACCGCTCCCCGGGCGGGCAACGGCCCACCTGACGCGGGCGCGCTACCTGCCTTCATTCAATGGCGATCAGATCGCCTTGAACAGCGGACTCCGCACCTGCTGCGCGTCGGCTGCCGAGATGAACTTCTCGGTGTAGATGTCGCGCTCGAACAACCGCCCCTGCATGAGCGTGGTGATGCAGGCATCGATCATCAGCGGCGGGCCGCACAGGTAGGCCTTGTGGTCGCGGAAGTCGTTGTCGAAAGCGTCCTTGGCGGCGTCATGCACATAGCCGCGGAAGCCGGTCCAGTCCGAGTTTTCGGGCTCGTCCGACAGCGCGGGCACGTAGCGGAAGTTGGCATGCCGCTCGGCCAGGGCCAGGAACGCATCGTGGTAGTACAGCTCGGCGCGGGTGCGCTGGCCGTAGACCAGGGTGATAGGCAAGTCGCAGCCTTCTTCGAGCAAGTCGAGAATCATCGAGCGCGGGCTCGAGAGCCCCGAGCCGCCAGCCATGAAGATCATGGGCATCTGCGCCGACTTCTTGACGAAGAAGCGCCCATAGGGCCCGCTGATGCGCACCCGCTCGCCGGCCTGCAGTTGCTCGTGCACATAGGTGGTGCCCCTGCCGCCGGGGACGATGCGGATGTTCAGCTCCACTTCGCCATCGCTGGACGGCGCGCTGGCGATCGAGAACGCCCGGCTGCCGATGTCGCCCGGCAGCTGGAGGTTCACATACTGGCCGGCCTGGAAGCGGATCGGGTTATCGAGCCTGATCCACACGCCCTTGATGGTCGGGGTGAGGGATTCGATGCGGGTGACCTCGCCATCGAAGTCGCGCACCGGCAGGTTCTCGGCGTCCGGATCTTCCTCGATGTCGGCTTCGATGGTGATGTCGCCCTCGACCGTGGCGCAGCAGGCCAGGCACTTGCCCTCGTCGCGCTCGAAGTCCATCAGCGCGAAGCTGGAGGCTTCGCCATGCTCGACCTCGCCGTCGAGGATGTCCACCTTGCAAGTAGCGCACAGGCCGTGACAGCAGGCGTGCGGCAGGTAGATGCCGGCGCGCAGCGCGGCATCGAGAATGGTCTGGCCTTCCTCGATCTCGATGGTCTGGCCGAGGGGTTCGATGGTCAGTTCGTAGGACACGGCGGGCTCCTTCAGAAACCGGCGCCGTTGAGGCCGTCGAGGCCCGGTGTGATGAAGTGAACGGCGGTCTTGTGGGTGATGCCGTTGTCGAGCAGCGACTTGTCCCGCGCCGGGGTGAAGGCTTCACCATCCTTGGACCACTGCACGGCGGCCCAGTCGATCCTGGCGAAGTCCGGGTGGCGGCTGTAGGTGTCGGTCAGTTCCTTGTCGATGACTTCCTGGAAACTCATCGACGGCGGCAGCAGTTTGGCCACCGGGGCGTAGAACATCAGATGCCGGTCCCAGCAGAAATACACGACCTGCATGCCATGAAAATTGGCAGCGGCATCCTTGATGACAGGGGCGACGGGGCGAATGGTTTGATAGGTCATGTGTGTCTCCTGAATGTTGTTTGGTTTGGGTGCGATGGCGTGCGGCGGATGGCGTTGCGCTTATCCGCCCTACGGGTCGTGCGCTCCCTCCCCTTGTATGTTCAAGGAAAGGGCAGGAACAGAGCTCCTCCCCCTTCAAGGGGGGCGTAGCCGGGGTTTCGGCGAGCACTGCTCGCTGCCGGCGTAGCGGCGAGGCATTGCCGAGACTACCGGTTGGGAGGGGGATGGGTCTTGGTTGGCGACACTTGAAACCCATCCCCACCCCAACCCTCCCCTTGAAGGGGAGGGAGCAAGAGCAGCCTGCCCGAACCTGATTAGCTGGTTGCTTCCCTATCCCTGAACATACAAGCGGGAGGTGTCGATCCTGCCCCTTCCGTGGATATACAAGAGGAGGGGCCCTTCGCTTCAGCTCGGAATGAACGGCACGACGACGCAAGTCATTTGCACGTCACTTACGTGTTCGACGTGGCCATGCCACGCCACTGGGCGAAATTCTTCTCGTCCTCCGAGCCGGCGAAGTCGCCGTTGTCCTTGCCGTTTTCCAGGTGCCACCACTTCATCACCGAGGCGATGGGGTTGAAGTCCGGCGCGGTCGGGTCGTCGCCCTTGGCGAAGCAGTTGCCCTGCAGGATCTGGTGCACCGGCAACCACGCCTCGACGTATTTCTCCGGCTCGTGCTCGAAGATGTGCTGGCAGTGGTCGGAACAGAAGTGGTACTTCTCGCCCGCGTGCTCCACCTGGCGGTAGGCGATCTGGGTGGGGTCGTCCGGCTCGGTGAACAGCATCGGAATCTGGCACACCTGGCACAGCTGGGGCAGGTTGGGGTTCACGAAGCGCTCGCCCTTCTCCGCCTGCTCGCGGAAGAACTCGAAACGCGGCCGGTAGTACTTGTCGAAGGTATCCGGGTACTTGCTGGACAGCCAGTCGAGCTCATCGTCGCTGGGGATCCAAGTGTGGAAGTTGGTCATCGGCGCGGCGGCGTAGAAGGTGGTCCACGCCTGGTGCGAGAGGTGGTCCTTCTCCTTCTTGATCTGCTCCACGCAGTCCGGCACCTTGATGCCGTAGCGCGCCAGGTCCTTGAACAGGCTCATGCCGTTCTGCTCGAAGTAGATCTCCCAGGCTTCCTTCCAGCTCATCACGCGCTTGGGCAGCATGTAGTCCATCATCATGGCGACGATGGTCAGCAGGCGCACGCCGCGCCAGGTCCACTTGTCGATCCACTTCTGCACGATGGGCAGGTTGGCCGGGTCCTGCTCGAGCATGAACTTGATGACTTCCAGGCCGAGGGTCATGTGGCGCGCTTCGTCCGACTGGGCGGAGAAGCCGAAGGTCATGGTGCCCATGTCGCCGTTGTAGGCCGCGCCCGAGACGAAGGGCACGAACACCAGGTTGGTCAGCACGTACTCGAACGAGAAGCCGATGGCGATGATGAACTCGAAGGGGCCGCAGCTGCAGGCATCCTCGAAGAAGGACTTGGGCACCGACAGGTACCACAACCGGTCGTTCATGTACTTCCAGTCGTGGATGCCGTTGTAGAAGCGGTTGTAGTTGGAGATCGAGTGGATCTGGGTCTGGCAGTGACGGATCTCGTCGATGGCCTGCATCTGGCAGGCCACCTGCGGGCCGACCCCGCCCATGTGGCGGCCCAGGCGGGCAAAGCCGCGGTGGGCGTTGTATTCCAGCGACGGCACCGCCGACAGGAAGATCTTCATGGCGTTGATGTAGCGCGCATCGGTGACGTTCAGGTGGCCATTGTTCTGGTTGAACGCATCGATGATGGCGTAGAGCTTGCGCTCCTTCTCGGCCTGGTATTTCCAGTAGGAATCCATGGTCAGGCGGAAGGGGTCTTCCCACTTGTCCCAGTCATGGATCTTGATGCCTTCGTAGTCGAGCAGCGGGTAGACGTCCTCGCGCTTCTCGTAGCTCGGCTCCCAGCCGAGGTTGCGGGTCATCAGCGCGTACTTCTCTTTCAGCCCGAGCTTCTTCTTCACTTGCATGTCCATGGTGTCTCTCCGTTTTTCAGTTGTGCAAAGGGTTGATGCGCCGTCGCGAGCGGGTCGAGGGCAAGGCGGGCGGCGCGCAGCGACCGAGACATATCGTTCGGATAGGCGAGGAAGCGAGCACCGCCCAACGCCGCCATCGGCCCGCGCAGCAGGCGCATCGGCCCTTTTCAGTCGTTCCAGCTCAGACGGAACTCGTCCTCGTCTTCGTCTACATGGCCCGACAGCGTGATCAGGTTCACCTGCATCTCCTGCAGGTCGAAGGGGCGGCCCATCTTCTCCTCCACCGTCGTGCGGCGCAGCACGAGGGAACCGGGCACGTTGATCTTCACCATCGCGGGCTGTTCGTCGACCACGGCGGTGGGGTTGTCCTCCAGCAGGGCCTCGACGATGTGGCGGCTCTCTTCGTTGGTTTGCAGGGCAATGAATACGTTGGACATGAGGTCGCTCACAGGGTGAGACCGAGCTTGGCTGCGCGGTCGTTGAAGGATTGGTCGACGGTGGCCAGCACGTCGGCAGCGGTGTCGCCCAGGGCCTGCTGCGCGATCGGGCTCAGGGCCTCGACGGCCGCACCGCGCCACTGGCGGGTCCACTCGGTCAGCAGGGCCTTGTTGGCGTCGGATTCCGCCGCGGCGATCTTGATCACCGAGTCGATCCAGCGCCGGGTCTCGCCATGCCATTCGCCCATGAAGGCGGTGAGCATGGACACCCCGGCACCGCCGTGGGCGTTCAGATGCTTGTCCACGAACTGTTCGTAGATCAGCGGATACAGCAGGCCGTCGAGCACGAAGTTCTGGGCCACGAAAAGCTCGAACCAGTCCTGCGTCACCAGCGTCTTTTCCACCAGGCGCCGCAGCGGCTGCCAGCGCACATCGTTCAGCCAGGCCTCGCGACCGGCGTCGAGCGTCGTGACATCGCCCAGCAGCAGGCCGAGGCGGGTGAGGTACTGGGCGACGCCCAGGTTGTCCATGGCGTGGTACATGCACGGCTGGGTAATGAGCGTGCCGTAGCCATCGGCGCACATGCCGGTATTGTTCATGTTGGCGCCCCACGCGGCATGGCGCAGCGGCATCAGCACCGCCAGCGCAAGCGCACGGGTCGCCTCGTCCATCTGCGCGAGCAGGCCCCGGCTTTCGACGAACTCGAAACTCGACTCGGCCGACTCCTGCTGACGGGCGCGGGCCAGCGTGTAGGCGCCGTAGTAGTACTGGCGGGGGTCCTTGAAGGCATACCAGTCGGCCATCACGATGGCGGTGCGGCCGGGGTCGTGCAGCTCATGCTCCGGATCCCAGGTGGGACGATATTGCAGGTTGGCATCCGCCTGGATGTCGTAGCTGCCCTCCTGGTAGCGCGAGGCCGGCTTGTCGCCGAAACGGCGCACCAGGTGGTCGAAGGTGTTCCGCAGCGGTTTGATGCTGACGGTGCGAAGGTCGATCTGCATGTGTGTCGTCTCCTGTCGGGCGCATTGCCGCCCATTGATCTATTTGAATTGCCGCCCGGAGGCTTCGCTCAGTCGCCAGTGACCTGCATCACCGCCACTGGCCGCCTTGTCGGTGAGAAAAGTCACCGCGTTCATGGCGCAGAAATCGTCGAAGGCATCGGCATGGAGAATCATCTCCACGAAGATCTCCGGCTCGCCGATGGCAAAGTCGAACTCGATGAAGCGGTCCGGGCGCAGGGTGCGCACCCGGACGAACTTGCGCGAAGGGTCGAAGCGATCCCTCCGCCCCGCCCCGGGGGCGGTCGGATCAGTTGCCATGATTGGCATCTCCTTGTTTGCTTTGTGGCGAGCGAGCCCTCACCCGCCGGATGGCGGGCGCGGGCACTCACAGCCGACGCTCAGCTCACCACGGTCAGGAAGGTCTCGTGCAGCTTGCGCTGCGGGTAGTCGAGACCGCCGCCCACACCCAGCCCCTCGAACGTCCAGGTCGTGGGCTCATAGTCCGGATACGGCTGGTAGCCGCCCATGAAGGTCTCGAAGCGGTTGCCCGAGGGATCCCAGGCGTAGATCGTGCAGCCGCGGGTCACCCCGTGGCGGGTCGGCCCGATGTCCAGCGGCACCTTGTTCATCGACAGGATGTCGCCGGCACGCAGCACCTCCTCCCAGGTCTCGAGCATGAAGGACAGGTGATGCAGCTTGCCCGGCTCCGCATGCTCGACGAAGGCAATGTCATGCACCTTGTGGGAACACGACAGCCAGATCGCCGCATTGCCGTCGCCGTCCGGCGTCAGCACGCGCTCGACCAGGTAGAAGCCCAGCACCTCGGTGAAGATCTTCTGCACCTCCTCCACATTGGGGCCATAGAGCAGGCAGTGGTCGAGACGCACCGGCGCAACGCCTTTTTCGGACGCGGGGGTCCAGGGCGGCGGGTTGAGCACCTGCAGGCCGTTGCCGACTGCCGTCTTCTCTGCATAGAGCTCGATCTGATGCCCCGTCGGGATCTCGAAACGAACCCGCTCGCCGGTCTCCAGCAACTCGCCCGCCGGGATGCGTGCGGTCTCGAGCCCATAGGCCCGGAGCTTCTCGTCGAAGTCGTCGAGCGTCGCCTTGTCGAGCACCTTGAAGGCGAAGAAATCGATGCCCGCGCTGTCCGCCTCGCGCAGGATCAGGCTGTTGTGGTCGCGCTCGTCCCAGCACTTCAGATACACCCGCCCCTGCGCGTCGCGGCCGGTTTCCACCATGCCCAGCACGTCGCGGTAATGCCGCACCCCTTCCTCGAGATTCAAAACACGCAGTTGCGCGTGGCCCGGGCGAAGAACACCTGTCATTGCCATGTGAGTCGTCTCCTCGATCGATTCGATCTACTTGTTTTCCTGAGTGGTTCGCAGCCCGGCCGCGGTACACACCGCGCGATGCATCTTGCCGAGCACCTTCACTGACAAGTCGGCGCGGGGAAACACCCGGCAGGCCAGCACACACTGCTGCGCCTGCTCTTCCTCGCTCACATGCTGGCGACTCATGGCCCGGGTCTCGTACGCCCCGGCGGTGACTTCCACCTTGCACACGCCACACCCGCCGCCGCGACAACCGAGCGGAATGCCCCGGCGACCGGAACGGGACATGGCCACCAGCAGGTTCTCCTGCTCGCCGCACGCGTACTGTTCGCCGGTCTCTTCGATGGTGACCTGGTATTGCATGGCATCTCCTCCAGCATGTCCTGACGATTTTGTCAGTCGAGCGCATGAATCGATTTTTCTGATCGCGCCCTTAAGCTCTCTAATGCAGAGGCCGTGCCAGGGAAGCCAAGTGATTGATTTGACTGAATCCTCGAGATTTTCGGTCGACATTGCCGTGACTGGCACATGACCATTTTGAACACCTGATTTTTGCGCTCGACAAAATGGTCAAGCTGCACTGCAATAAACCAATATCGAATCAATGGCTTATGTGCAGCGCACAAAATCGGCAGACGCGGGCGACGTCCGCCGCCCCAGGCTGTCGATGGCCCGCCTCAAGGGCAGGCCCCCTCCCCCGCCCGCGCGCCGCTAATCCATGCTCAGACGGACATAGACCGGACGATGGTCCGACCCGATGCGCGGACCCACCCCGGCGTCGAGCACCCGCCAGTGCCGCGTCACCAGGATCTGGTCGATGGGAATCATGGGGAGGCTCGCCGGCCACGTGGGCGTGAGCGCAGTCGCCCGCCGCCAGCCGCCCTGCGCCGGCGGATGCATGGCAGACGACCATGGGCTGGCATTCAAGTCCCCGGCTATCAGGACCGGCAAGCCGGCGGTGGCCCCCCAAGCCGATGCCGTCGCAAGCAGCTCGCGTCGCCGCGCATGAAATTGCGGACTGATCGGCGGCATCGGATGGACCGCCACCAGCACCACCTGCGCCGCGCCCCAATGCACCTGCATGCGCGCATGCAGCGTCTGCCCCGGCGGCACGCGACATTCGATCTGCTCCAGCGGGAGACGCGACAGCACCGCCAGACCGAACGGACCCTCCGCCGGCGCGAGCATCCGGTACGGGTAGTCGGCCCACCCCGCCAAAGCCGCTGCCATGCGCGGATTGACCTCCTGGAGCACAATCACGTCCGCATCGAGACCCTGCGTCCAGCGGCGCAGTTCGGCGGGATCGTCATTGTCGGCGTGGAGGTTGGCACTCACCACGGTCAACACCTGCGCCCCGGTCGCGCCCGCCGGCGCGCCCGGCATCGCCAAACACGGGCCCAACACCAGCACCACTCCGCCGCTTACCGCCCAAACAAACGCGCGCTGCGCCAGCAGGCCGAGCGCACACACACCGCCGACCAGCAGATACACCCACTGCCAATGTACCGCCAGATCGGGCACCCAGGCCAGCCAAGACGCCCCATCCGGCAACCAGCCGACCACCAGCGGCAGCGCTGCACCCAAGCCACAGAAGAACAACAACACTTTGGCGCGGCGGGTAATGGCGGTTGTGAGGGAAGGCATGGCGGTGAGCGAATGGCGTGCGCAAAGAAGCGTCATTGTGCCCTGAGCGGCCGGCCGAGCCACGGAAGGCAAACTCAATGCCTCGAATACGTGCCCACCACCCAACGGGGCCGGTCGGTCGCCGCTCCATGGGTTCCACCACCGGCTACTGAGTCAAACCGCCGCTTGCAGGGCAATGGCAAACTGCGGCCAGTCGGTTTGCACCGATGCCACCAGCAGGCGCGCTCGATCCACCGAGAACATTGACGACGATATCGATGCCACCGAGACGATCCAGAACAGCATCCGCCACAGCCCGGCAACCGTCTGCCGTGGTCAAATCGGCGGCGAAATAAGTGACGCCTTCGGGCGCAATTTCGGGCACCGAACGCGCTGTTGCGACGATCGTTACACCCGCATTGCGCAAGGACTCGACGACGGCCGCACCCACCCCCTTCGTACCGCCCGTCACCAGCGCTCTGCGTCCAGTGAGCTCAAGGTTGAAGTTCATAGGCTGATCTCCAGAAACGCAATCTTGTTGCCTTCGAGGCCAAAGAAATATCGAAGGTCAACCGGACTGCCGGGGAAGTTGCCGGTCAAACGGCTGGTGACGATGGTCTTGCCGTCTTTTTCTTCGCAAGCGAAGGGCACGCTCGTGTAGGTGTACTTCCTCGAGGCATCCGTTTTCCATTGTTTGATGGCGGCCAAGCCGTTGTAGATCTGGCCCTCGTCCTTCACGACGGCGTGATCCGTGAAGCATCGGGCAACCGCCTCGCCGTCACCCCTGTCGGCGGCGAAATAGAGGCTGATGGATTCTGGAAGGTCGAGAGGCATCTGCTGGGCTCCTTCGTGGTTTATCCGATCACCAAGTGCGACCAGAATTGATAAGGCAGAAGGATGAAGATAAGCTCCAAAAAGAACAAGAACGCACAGAAAAGTAAGGTACACACCAAAAAGTATGGCGAAAGAATGGACCCCCACCTCGGCCGCGAACGGTGTCGAGCAAGCCCTCCAGATCCTCGAAGGCAAGTGGAAGCTCGTGATCCTGTTCCATCTGTTCGGAGGCAATCTGCTGCGATTCTCCGAACTCGAAAGAGCGATCCCTGCCATCACGCAGAAGATGCTGATTCAGCAACTCCGACAGATGGAGGCGGACGGCGTTGTCCGGCGGATCGTTCACCATCAGGTGCCACCGAAAGTCGAATACGGCCTGACCGATTGGGGCCAAGCGCTCTGCCCGGCACTCGATGCTCTGCTGAAATGGGCCGATCTACGCGACGAACACCTCAATCGCGACGTCTGATTACATCCCTCAAGACAGGATCGAGATTGTTGCGGACGCCCCGTCATCGGCCGCTGCCGTCGTTCGTCGCGCTTCTACTGAGTGACTGAACTGAGCTGGCGAGCGGCCAGATGTCGCCCGAGTCTGAAACCACAACGTAGCTCCGTCCAATGTTGCGCCACGGAAAGCGCGAGCGCGGGAGGGCTCCTGCATAGCTGACCCCTTTCAAGATCTCGAGAACATGCATCATCTCCAGGACGAATCCCCACCGATCCGCTGCGAGTCATTAGAATCGTGCATTTTGGATACTGTTGCCGAGCTCACATGCGTGTCTGTACCGATTCACGCCATATCCCAAATCGATAGAACAAACTCGAAGATCGAGAGAAACAGGAATAACCGCATGACCAGCAGCCAGCAACGAGCCGCCCTGCAACGTGAGATCTGGAAAATCGCCAATGATGTCCGTGGCGCCGTCGATGGATGGGATTTCAAGCAATACGTGCTCGGCACCCTGTTCTACCGTTTCATCAGCGAAAACTTCATCGCCTACATCACCGGGGGCGATGAGTCCGTGGATTACGCGGCCATGGACGATGGCGATCAGAACATCGCCGCCGCAAAAGAAGATGCCATTAAGACAAAAGGCTACTTCATCTACCCCAGTCAGCTGTTTTCCAATGTGGCGGCCAAGGCCAACAACAACGAAAGCCTGAACACCGACCTTGCCTCCATCTTTGCCGCCATTGAAGCATCTGCCAGCGGCTACCCCTCGGAGCAGGACATCAAAGGCCTGTTCGCGGACTTCGACACCACCAGCACCCGCCTGGGCAACACCGTCAGGGACAAGAACGCCCGCCTGGCCGCCGTGCTCAAAGGCGTTGCCAATCTGAACTTCGGCCACTTTGACGCCACCCACATCGACCTGTTTGGCGACGCCTACGAATACCTCATCTCCAACTACGCCGCCAACGCCGGCAAGTCGGGCGGCGAGTTTTTTACCCCGCAGCAGGTCTCCAAGCTGATCGCCCAACTGGCCATGCACGGGCAGACCAGCATCAACAAGATCTACGACCCCGCCTGCGGCTCCGGATCGCTGCTGCTGCAAGCAAAAAAGCAGTTTGACGACCACATCATTGAAGACGGCTTTTTCGGGCAGGAACTCAACCACACCACCTACAACCTGGCGCGGATGAACATGTTCCTGCACAACGTCAACTACGACAAGTTCAACATCCAGCTGGGCGACACCCTCATCGAGCCCCACTTTGGCGACGACCAGCCGTTTGACGCCATCGTCTCCAACCCACCGTATTCGGTGAAATGGAAAGGCTCGGACGACCCCACCTTGATCAACGACGACCGCTTTGCCCCAGCCGGCGTGCTGGCGCCGAAGTCCAAAGCCGACTTTGCCTTTGTGCTGCACGCGCTGAGCTACCTCTCCGCCAAGGGCCGCGCGGCCATCGTTTGCTTCCCCGGCATCTTCTACCGGGGCGGCGCCGAGCAGAAGATCCGCCAATACCTGGTGGACAACAACTATGTGGAAACGGTGATTTCGCTGGCACCCAACCTGTTCTTTGGCACCACCATCGCCGTGAACATCCTGGTGCTGTCCAAACACAAGACCGACACCACCACCCAGTTCATCGATGCCAGCAACCTGTTTGACAAGAAGACCAACAACAACGAGCTGTCGGACGCGCACATCGAACAGATCATGGCGGTGTTCGACAGCAAGGCCAACGTGGCGCACTTCGCCCAGTCCGTGCCGTTCGAGAAGGTGTCCGGCAACGACTACAACCTTTCGGTCAGCAGCTACATCGACGCAAAGGACAACCGCGAAGTGGTGGACATCGCCCAGCTCAATGCCGCGCTGAAAACCACGGTTGCCAGGATTGACCAGTTGCGCAAAGAGATTGACACCATCGTGGCCGAGATCGAAGGCGAGGGGTTGGAGGCATGAGCAGCGCGGACTTTCTGGACAAGCTACTGGATGGGGTTCCGGTGGGGTGGAGGCCGCTCGGGGAACTGGGTGAATTGGTTCGTGGCAACGGATTGCAGAAGAAGGACTTCACCGAAACAGGCGTGCCCGCCATCCACTATGGTCAGATCTATACCCATTACGGCCTATCGACCAAAGAAACAAAATCATTTGTTTCGCCTGATTTGGCCAAACAACTGCGAAAAGTCAACACTGGCGATGTTGTCATCACAAACACAAGCGAAAATTTTGAGGATGTGGGTAAGGCTTTGGTCTATCTAGGCGAACGCCAGGCCGTCACTGGCGGGCATGCAAGCGTATTGAAGCCTGGAGATTGCCTATTGGGAAAGTACTTTGCTTATTTCACTCAAACAGACACGTTTGCAGGCGAAAAAAAGAAGCTAGCAAAAGGTGCAAAGGTCATTGATATTTCGGCCACTGATATGGCCAAAATCAAAATCCCTGTTCCCTACCCAGATCATCCCAAGAAATCGCTTGAGATTCAGGCCGAAATCGTCCGAATATTGGACACCTTCACCGAGCTTAAAGCCGAGCTTAAAGCCGAGCTTACAGCCCGAAAGAAGCAATACAAGCACTATCGCGATCAGTTATTGCGCTTTGAAGGCGAAGCCGTCGAGTGGAAACCGTTGAGCGAGATCGGGGAATTCATCCGAGGCAAACGCTTCACCAAGGCTGACTATGTCGAAGACGGAATTCCTGTCATCCACTACGGTGAGATCTACACCCGGTACGGTGTGTTCACGGATCAGGCTTTTTCTCAGGTGAATGACGATATGGCCGATTCTCTGCGCTATGCAGAGCCCGGAGACGTCGTAATTACCGACGTCGGCGAGACGGTGGACGATGTGGGAAAAGCCGTCGCATGGTTAGGCAAAGAGAAAGTGGCTATTCATGACCACTGCTACGCTTTTCGGCATGCCATGAACCCGAAGTTCGTTTCCTATTGCATGCAGACAACGGCGTTCATTGCCGAGAAGGCCAAATACGTCGCCAGAACCAAGGTCAACACGTTGTTGATCAATGGATTCGCCAAGATTGCCATCCCCGTTCCGTTCCCGGACGACCAAGAAAAGTCGCTGGCAGAACAAGCCCGCATCGTCGCTATCCTCGACAAGTTCGACGCCCTGACCAACTCCATCAGCGAAGGCCTGCCCCGCGAAATCGAACTGCGCCAGAAGCAATACGAACATTACCGCGATCTGCTTTTGAGCTTCCCGAAGCCGGAAGCGGCCGAGGCCTGACATGAGCAAGACGCTGACCGAGATCGCCCAGCAGCTCAAAGATGCCAACAAGAAGGTGCAGCTGATCTACGCCTTCAACGGCACTGGCAAAACACGCCTGTCTCGGTCATTCAAGGAACTGATTTCCCCCAAGGCAGAAGGCGAAGAGGCCCAGTCATCCGATTTGGCCGACAAGAAGGTGCTCTACTACAGCGCCTTCACGGAAGATCTGTTCTATTGGGACAACGACCTGGGACAAGACGCTGAGCCCAAGCTGGTCATTCAGCCCAACGCGTTCACCCGATGGGTGCTCGAAGAACAAGGCCAGGACCAGAGCATCACCGCCACGTTCCAGCGCTACACCAGTGACAAGCTGACACCGCATTTCAGTACGGATTTTTCGTCGGTAAGCTTTTCGTTTGAGCGCGGCAACAACGAGCATGAACCGAATATCAAGATCTCCAAAGGCGAAGAAAGCAACTTCATCTGGAGTGTGTTCAATGCCTTGCTGGAGCAGGTGATTGCTGAGCTGAACATCGCAGAAGCCGAAAACCGCTCCACTGACGATTTCAACAACCTGGAGTACGTGTTCATCGACGACCCGGTCAGCTCGCTGGATGAAAACCACCTGATCGAGTTGGCGGTCAACATGGCAAGTCTGATCAAGTCCAGTCAATCCGGCCTCAAGTTCATCGTCACGACGCACAGCCCGTTGTTCTACAACGTGCTGTTCAATGAGCTCAACGGCAAGGCCTGCTACATGCTGGAGCAACTGGAAGACGGTAGTTTCACGCTGAATGAAAAATATGGCGACTCCAACAAGAGCTTTTCCTACCATCTGCACCTGTTGCAAACCATCGAGCAGGCCATTGCCGACAACAAGATCGAGCGCTACCACTTCACGCTGCTGCGCAATCTCTACGAGAAAACGGCCGGTTTTTTGGGCTACCCGAAGTGGTCTGAGCTGTTGCCAGACGACAAGCAGCTTTACTACAGCCGAATCATCAATTTCACCAGCCACAGCACGCTGTCGAATGAAGCCATGGCGGTGCCGACGCCCGCAGAACAGGCGACCGTCAAGTTGCTGACCGACCATCTGAAAAGCCGCCATGCCTTCTGGCAACAGCAGGGAGCCTGACCTCATGAGCGAGATCACCCACCACACCGACTACCGCCAGGCGCTGGCAGCCATCAAGCAGCGCATTCAAAGCTCGCAGACCCGCGCGGTGCTGGCGGTGAATGCCGAGCTGCTTAGCCTGTACTGGGACATCGGCCGTCAGCTGAACGCCTGGCAGCGCGAACGCGCCTGGGGCTCGGCGGTGGTGGAGCAAATGGCGGCGGACCTGCAGGCCAGCTACCCCGGCATGAAGGGGTTCTCGCGTACCAGCCTGTTTGCCATGCGGCAGTTCTATGCCTTCTTCAGCCCGCAGTTTGAAGTTGTCCCACAGCCCGTGGGACAAATGCCGTGGGGGCATGTACGCACCCTGCTGGCCAAGGTCAAGTCGGTGGAACTGGTGTTGCTCTACGCACAGGCCTGCATCGAGCACGGCTGGAGCCGCACGGTGCTGGAGTGGCAGATAGAACAGCGTTTCCATGAGCGTGCCGGCAAGGCCATCGGCAATTTCGCGAAAACCCTGCCGGCTCCCCAGTCCGAGTTGGTGCAGCAAAGCCTGAAAGACCCGTATGTGTTCGACTTCCTGACGCTGGCCCCGCAAGCCGCCGAGCGCGACATCGAAAATCAGCTGGTCGCCCAGATCACCCGGTTTCTGCTGGAGCTGGGCAAGGGCTTTGCCTTTCTCGGGCGGCAGTACCCCCTGGCGGTGAACGGCCGAGACTACTTTCTGGATTTGCTGTTCTATCACGCACGCCTGAAGTGCTACGTGGTGATCGAGCTCAAGGCGGGGGAATTCAAACCCGAATACGTCGGCAAGCTCAATTTCTACCTGTCGGCGGTGGACGACCAGCTGCGCGCCGAGGGTGACCAGCCGACCATCGGCCTGATTCTGTGTAAGGACAAGGACAAGCTGGATGTGGAGTACGCGCTGCGCGACATCCACAAGCCGATGGGCGTGAGCTCGTTCGCCACCAAAGACATCCCGCTGTCGGTTCAGTCCCAGTTGCCGACCGTGGAAGAGATTGAAAGCGAGCTGGGTGCGCTGATCCGCGACGATGAGAGCAAGCCCCATGAGTGACTACAAGACCATTGCCGAATCGAAGAACTTCATCGTTCTGGACAAGTACACCAAGGACTGGCAGGTCAATGAGAGCTACCAGAGCGAAGGCGATCTGGAGCGCGAGTTCATCCTGGACTTGCAGAGCCAGGGCTATGAGTTCGCCTCCGGCATCAGAACGCCCGCTGACATGATGGCCAATGTGCGTGCACAGTTGCAGGCGCTCAACAACGTGGCGTTTCTTGACGCCGAGTGGCTGCGCTTTGTCGAAACCTGGCTGGACAAGCCCAGCGATGGCATCGTCGAGAAGACCCGCAAGATCCACGACGACCACATCCACGACTTCGTGTTCGACGATGGCCGCATCCAGAACATCTACCTGCTGGACAAGAAGAACATTGCCCGCAACAAGGTGCAGGTGATCAAGCAGTTCGAGCAGACGGGCAGCCACGCCAACCGCTACGACGTGACGATTCTGGTCAATGGCCTGCCCCTGGTGCAGGTGGAGCTGAAGAAGCGCGGCGTGGCCATTCGTGAAGCCTTCAACCAGGTGCACCGCTACAGCAAGGAGAGCATCAACAGCGCGCAATCCCTGTTCAAGTACTTGCAGCTGTTCGTCATCTCCAACGGCACCGACAGCCGCTACTTCGCCAACACCACCCAGCGCAACAAGAACAGCTTCGACTTCACCATGAACTGGGCGAAGGCGGACAACAGCCTGATCAAAGACCTGAAGGACTTCACCGCGACCTTCTTTCAGAAAGACACGCTGCTGAAAGTGCTGCTGCGCTACTCGGTCTTCGACACCAGCAACACGCTACTGGTGATGCGCCCATACCAGATTGCCGCGACCGAACGCATTCTGTGGAAGATCAACAGCGCTTGGCAGGCCAAGCACTGGAGCCAGCTGGAAGGCGGTGGTTTCATCTGGCACACCACCGGTTCGGGCAAGACGCTGACCAGCTTCAAGACGGCACGCCTGGCCACTGAGCTGGACTTCATCGACAAGGTGTTCTTTGTGGTGGACCGCAAGGATCTGGACTACCAGACCATGAAGGAGTACCAGCGCTTTTCGCCGGACAGCGTGAATGGTTCGGACAGCACGGCCGCCTTGAAGCGCAACCTGGACAAGGACGACAACAAGATCATCGTCACCACCATCCAGAAGCTCAACAACCTGATGAAGAGCGAGGGCGACCTGCCCATCTACGGCAAGCAGGTGGTGTTCATTTTCGATGAGTGCCACCGCAGCCAGTTTGGTGAAGCCCAGAAAAACCTGCAGAAGAAGTTCAAGAAGTTCTATCAGTTCGGCTTCACCGGCACGCCGATCTTTCCGCAAAACGCCGCCGGCGCGGAAACCACCGCCAGTGTCTTTGGCCGCGAACTGCATTCGTACGTGATCACCGATGCCATTCGCGACGAGAAGGTGCTGAAGTTCAAGGTGGACTACAACGATGTGCGCCCGCAGTTCAAGGCCATCGAAACCGAGCAGGACGAGAAGAAGCTCAGCGCCGCGGAAAACCGGCAGGCGCTGTTGCACCCCGACCGTATCCGCGAGATCACACAGTACATCCTGAACAACTTCCGGCAGAAGACCCACCGCCTGCAAGTGGGTGCCAAGGGTTTCAACGCCATGTTTGCGGTGAGCGGTGTGGAGGCCGCCAAGCTGTACTACGAGTCTTTCAGGGAGCTACAAAAGGGCTGCGATAAACCGCTCAGGGTGGCCACCATCTTCTCCTTTGCCGCCAACGAGGAGCAGGACGCGGTTGGCGAGATTCAGGATGAGAGCTTTGAAGTATCGGCCATGAACAGCAGCGCGAAGGAGTTCCTGAGCGCGGCGATTGGCGACTACAACGCGTTGTTCACGACCAACTTCAGCGTGGACAGCAATGGCTTTCAGAACTACTACCGCGATCTGGCCAAGCAGGTCAAAGCCAAGGAGATCGATCTGCTGATCGTGGTGGGCATGTTCCTGACCGGCTTCGACGCGCCCACGCTGAACACCTTGTTTGTGGACAAGAACCTACGTTACCACGGGCTGATACAGGCGTACTCGCGCACCAACCGGATCTATGACGCGACCAAGACATTCGGCAACATCGTCACCTTCCGCGACCTGGAGCAGGCGACCATCGACGCCATCACCTTGTTTGGCGACAAGAACACCAAGAACGTGGTGCTGGAGAAGAGCTACACGGAATACATGGAAGGCTTTACCGATGCGGCCACTGGTGAAGCACGGCGTGGCTTTGTGGATGTGGTGAAGGAGTTGGAAACACGCTTTCCCGACCCTGCAGCCATTGAAAAGGAAGCGGACAAGAAAGCTTTCGCCAAGCTGTTTGGTGAGTATTTGCGCGTAGAGAACGTGCTGCAGAACTACGACGAATTCACCAGCCTAAAGGCCTTGCAAGATCTCGACATGAACGACGCGGCTGCGGTGGAGGACTTCAAGGCCAGGCACTACCTGGACGATGGCGCTTTGGCAGAACTGCAGGCGATCAAGGTTCCCTCAGAGCGAAAAATTCAGGACTACCGCTCAACCTACAATGATGTGCGGGACTGGCTACGCCGGGAGAAAGCCGCCACCGACAAAGACAAATCCACCATCGACTGGGATGACGTGGTCTTTGAGGTGGATCTGCTCAGGTCGCAGGAAATCAACCTGGATTACATCCTCGAACTGATTTTCGAGCACAACAAGAAAACCAGAAGCAAAGGCGAGCTGGTGGATGAAGTGCGCCGGGTGATCCGCGCCAGCCTTGGCAACCGGGCCAAGGAAAGCCTGGTGGTTGATTTCATCAATCAGACCGATCTGGACCAGATCGGCGACAAGGCCAGCGTGATTGAAGTCTTCTTCAGCTTTGCGCAAGCAGAGCAACAGCGCGAGGCACAAGAGTTGATCGACGCCGAAAGCCTGAATGCTGACGCGGCGCGGCGCTATATTGCCAGCTCACTCAAGCGGGAATATGCCAGTGACAGTGGTACGGAACTCAATGCTGCCTTGCCCAAGATGAGCCCGCTGAATCCGCAATATTTAACCAAGAAGCAGACTGTATTTCGGAAGATCGCGGCGTTTGTCGAGAAATTCAAGGGCGTGGGCGGCCAAGTTTAGATTCGGCAGGGAACGGGCTGGCCGCTGCTGTTGAATTGATATAGTCCGAGTGACAGCTCAGGCCGCCAACCTGCCATGCAGCAGAACTGACTCCGACGGGGCTGTCAATCGCACGCCGACTGACTTGGGCCCTCTGACTCTTGGCCCCAAGGCAATCCGATTGCTTTATCTCACCCAAGTGAAGCCGAAGCCAATTGGGTCACCGGAGCCTCAATAACCCCGCACGAACCGCGTTCGCCGCTCACGACTCCGGCGCGGTTTCGCCACGCTTGAGCCGATAGGACAACTGCCGCCGCGTAATGCCAAGCGTCCTGGCCGCATGCGTCAGGTTGCCATTGGCACGCGCCACGGCGAGTTCTATCAGCCGTTGTTCGTGGGATTCCAGATTGAAGTTTTCGCGGTCGAGCACCTGCTCGCACAGGCGCATGCGGCTCGATTCTTCCTGGCTGCCCACGACGCCGCGCGGGCCTACTTCGGCGCCACGATCTGGTTCCGGCGGGGGGTCGGCGAAGAGGTGCTCCACTTCGATCAGTCCGCCTTCGGGCGCGAGCAGCACGCCGCGCTCGATCAGGTTTTCCAGCTCGCGCACATTGCCCTGCCAGCGGTTGGCCAGCAGCGCCCGCAGGGCACGGTCGGTGAGGCCGGCGAGCTGTTTGCCGTAGGTCTTTTCGTACTTGGCGATCAGCGCCGCGGCCAGTTGCGGGATATCGCCCGGGCGCTCGCGCAGCGGCGGGATGGTGACCGGATAGGTTGCCAGGCGGTAATAGAGGTCGGCGCGGAAGCGTCCTTCCGCGATGGCTTTCGGCAGGTCGACATTGGTCGCCGCCACCAGACGCACATCGATCTTGCGCGTCTGGTGATCGCCAAGCCGCTCGACTTCGCCGGTCTGCAGTACCCGCAGCAGTTTGACCTGCGCGGCCAGCGGCAGGTCGCCCACTTCGTCGAGAAAGAGCGTACCGCCGGCGGCGCGCTCGAAGCGCCCCGGACGCGAATGCTGGGCGCCGGTGAAGGCGCCCTTTTCGACCCCGAACAGTTCCGATTCGATCAGGTCATGCGGAATGGCGCCGCAGTTGATCGCGGTGAAGGGGCCGGACGCGCGTTCGCTGTGGTCGTGAAGCCAGCGCGCGAACATCTCCTTGCCCACGCCGGTCTCGCCAAGCAGCAGCACGTTGATGGGACTGCCGGCCGCCTTGCGCACGAGATCGAAAGCGGCCCGGAACCCGGGCGAGCTGCCCACCAGCTTGCCTTCCTTGCTCACCGGCCCACGCACATGGCCCCGCAATTGGGCGAGCTCGTCCTCGAGGCGCCGCATGGCGTAGGCGCCCGGCGTCTGGCGGAAGTAGTCGAGATAGCCGTCGCCCTGCTCCCAGGCCTCGGCAGGCTTGCCGATCAGTTTGCACGCATGATCGCCGCGTCCGACACAACTGACTTCGCGGAAAACGATGAAACGCTTGAAAAACTGGCTGGTATAGCCCGAGGCATAGCCGACGATGGTCCAGCACACCGGATCGTCCCCGATACCGAAGTGCTGAATGTGGGATTCGGCCTCCCAGGTGTTTTCCAGCATCACTTCGCCAAAGAAGATGCCCTTCTCCCAGTCGATTTCCTTCTTGGTGATGGTCGGCTTGACCATGCCCTCGAACGCGTGCAATTCGGGGCCGATGTTGAAGACGTCGTAGGGATCGCCCTCGCCGATCAGCGAACGGGCCAGTTCGGCATCCTGCTGGCCGGCGCCGAATCCCATCCGGATCAGCACGCCGCGCGCGCCTTGATCGCCAAGCGCATCGAACAGTTCCCGCCGCATGTGGCCCATGGCCTTGGCGTGCAGCAGCAACATGCGGTTTTCGTCGAGCCAGATCTGTCCTGCGTCGATGTTGAAGCGCAGACGCGAGCGCAGGTTGAACTGCTCGATGAGTTTCTGATCGGCCATCATGTCTCCGTACAGCTTCGGGCGAGCTGTTTGTGCGCACTCTAACCCAGAGCGCGCACGAGGCGCGGCGATATCGATCCGCGCCCGCGAACAATGTCCCAATCGTCACCTTCGATCCATCCGGTGCCGTCAGGCGGCACGGGCGGATGCCGGTACATGCGCGGGGTGCGCGCTTTCACGGGTGGCGGCCTGCGTCGGCCGCAGCAGGAAGTGACTCAGGGCGGGCAGCAGGATGAGCGCACCGAGCATGTTCCACACGAACATGAAGGCCAGCAGCACGCCCATGTCGGCCTGGAACTTGATGGGCGAGAACACCCAGGTGGCCACCGCGATACCCAGCGTGATGCCGGTCAGCACCACGACCTTGCCGGTAAACAACAGGGCCTTGTAGTAGGCCACCGACAGCCGCTCGCCGGCACGCAGTTGCGCCATCGTCACGGTCATCACGTACAGGGCGTAATCGACCCCGATGCCGACACCCAGCGCGATGACCGGCAGGGTCGCCACCTTGACGCCGATGTTGAGCGCCACCATCAGCGCCTCGCACAGCACCGAGGTCAGCATCAGCGGCAGGATCGCGCACACCACCGCCCGCCACGAGCGGAAGGTGATGAAGGCCAGCACGATCACCGCCGCATACACCAGTATCAGCATCTGCACATTGGCCTTCCTGACCACGATGTTGGTGGCCGCCTCGATGCCGGCGTTGCCGGCCGCGTTGAGGAAGCGGATGTCGTCGGTGTTGTAGCGCCCGGCGAAGTCCTCGACCGTATCGACCACCGCCGTCAGGGTGTCGGCCTTGTGATCCTTGAGATAGGTGAAGACGGTAAGCAGATCGCAGTTCTGGTTGAACATCTCGCGCGGGGCACGCACGATGATCGAATTGAGCATGTCCTGCGAGCGCGGAATCTCGTACCACTTGAGACTGCCCTCGTTCATGCCGGCATTGGCCATCTTGGCCAGCCCCGCCAGCGACGCCGTGCCTTCCACGCCGGACAGCTGGCGCAGGCGCTGCTCGAGCGCATCGACCGAGAGCAGCGTGTTGTAGTGGGCGCAGGCATATTGGGGCGTGCGCACCATCACCACATACACATCGCTGCTGGCGGCGTAGCTGGAGACGATGAAGGCGTTGTCGCGGTTGTAGCGAGAGTCGGGGCGCAGCTCGGGTGCGCCGGCATCGGTGTCGCCGATCTTGAGCTGGAAGCTGGCGATCATGCCGCCCACGCCCATCGCCATGGCCACGGCCACCGCGATGGTGGCCCACTTGCGGCCGGTGAACAGATCGAGGAAGGCCCAGAACGGGTGCTTGCGATGATTGGCGTCGGCCGCATCGGAGACCTCTGCACGCAGGCTGCGGCGGGCCGCCTCGGCGCTCACCCCGGTGAAGGACAGCAGGATCGGCAGCAGCACCAAGTTGGTGAAGATCAGCACCGCCACGCCGATCGAGGCGGTCACCGCCAGATCCTGGATCACCTGGATCTGGATCACCATGAGCACGGCGAAACCCACCGCGTCGGCCAGCAGCGCGGTGAACCCGGCCAGGAACAGGCGGCGGAAGGTGAAGCGCGCCGCCACCAGCTTGTGCGTGCCGCGGCCGATGTCCTGCATGATGCCGTTCATCTTCTGTGCGCCATGGCTCATGCCGATGGCGAACACCAGGAAGGGCACGAGCACCGAATAGGGATCGAGCTCGTAGCCCAGCGTCGGCAACAGGCCCAGTAGCCAGACCACCGCCACCAGCGAGCAGGTCACCACCAGCACGGTACTGCGCAGACAACGGGTGTACCAGAACAGCACCGAGGTGCAGATGGCGATGGCGATGGCAAAGAACACCATCACCTGCTGCATGCCGTCGATGAGATCGCCCACCAGCTTGGCGAAACCGGTGATGTGGATGCGGATGCCCTCGCTCTCGTAGCGCGCGCGCAGGTCCTCGAGCTGTTGGGAGAAGGCGTGGTAGTCGATGCGCTC
This sequence comes from Azoarcus sp. L1K30, assembly GCF_018122735.1. Taxonomy (GTDB): domain Bacteria; phylum Pseudomonadota; class Gammaproteobacteria; order Burkholderiales; family Rhodocyclaceae; genus Parazoarcus. The sequence goes on from NZ_JAGRRD010000001.1 coordinate 1,290,883, forward strand.
GCCTGCCGCCTCGCGCAGCGGCACCAGCACGATGCTCGACTTGTAGTCGGCCGCGACGAGCTGACCGATCTCGCCGGAGCGCTCCACGTTCAGGCGCACCGTCTCCAGGTCTTCGGGCGTGCCGCTATAGCCGTCCGGAATCACCGGACCGCCGTCGAGCCCTTCTTCGGTGACGCCGGTCCAGCGCACCGCGGGCGTCCATAGCGACTTCATGAACGGCCGATCGACGCCGGGGAAGAGAAACAGTTCGTCGTTGATCTTGCGCACGCGCTCCAGGTAATCGGCGTCGAAAATCGTGCCTTTCGTGTTCTCCACCGCGATCCGCAGCGTGTTTCCCATGCCGGAAAGCTGATCGCGGTTGTCGAGAAAGTTGGCGATGTAGGGATGCTTGGTCGGGATCATCTTTTCGAAAGCCGCATTGAGCGACAGTCCGAAAGCCTGATAGCCCAGCACCAGCGTCACCAGCATGCACAGGAAGACGATGATGCGCCGGTTGTTGAACAGCAGGCGCTCACCCAGGGAGCCGGACTCGAGATTGAAGTCCGCCAGGTTGCGCACGACTTCGCCAGTCTCCGCAGCAGGCATGTGACTCATTGCGCACCTCCGTTGAGCGAGCCGGGTTCAAGCCGGTAGGGACCACGCATGCTGGCCAGTATCAGGGCGCCGTCCGCTGCGCGAACGAGGCCACTCACGCCGGCAACCGGCGCGGCGCCCGCGGCCGACAGGCGCTCTCCATCGGTCGCACCGCGATAGAGCCGTCCGCCCTCATCGACCAGCAGGTAGTGCCCATCATCGAGCCTCAGCCCCGCGGTCAGCGTGGCCGCTTGCCCGACATCGAGTTGCCGCCAGCGCCCATCCGCCTCTTGCGCCCACGCGTTGCCGCGCAGGCCGAAGAACAGAAGACGCGCCTTGCCCAGCGGCATGCCCCCGAACCAGGTACCGGCATAGCCGGATTCGATCGTGGAGAAGTCATGCCCACCGTCGCTGGAGGCAAACAACCGCCCCTGCTCCCCCGCCACCAGCAGGCCATCGGCGGTGGAAAACACCGAGTACAGGTGGCGGGCACCGGTGTTCGGGATGCGACTCATGATGGTTCGCCACGTACGACCACCATCCTCGGTTTCCAGCGCAAGACCATAGGCGCCCACGACCCAGCCATGTCTCGCATCGGCGAAATACAGGCCGAGCAGCGGCTTGTCGGGCCCATCCGCCGCCAGCAACTCCGCGTCGCGCATCAGCCGCCCGCCGGCGTCGCCACTCGCCTGCAGCTGCCTGGCCTCTTCGATTGCGAGCGGCCCGATCTGCCGGCCGTCGAGCTGACGGGTCCAGGTGTCGCCGCCGTCATCGGTACGCAGCACCACCCCGGCGTGACCGATCGCCCAGCCGGTTTCGGCCGAAACGAATTGCACACCGGTCAGCGCGACGCTGGCGGGCACCGACCCGGCCTGGCGCCAGGTGCGTCCATTGTCGTCGGAGAGCAGCACGGTGCCCGACTCACCCACTGCGACAAGTCGCGATCCGGCGTTGGCGACGGCGAGAATCACCGCCGACGACGCCCGTATGCTCATCTGGGCGGGGCGCTCGAGCAGGTCGCCGACCGCCGCCGCATGCGCAGCGGATAGCGGGTCAAGGAGTAGTTGCAGGCTCACGCCAGCAGCCAACAGGCCGCCGCGCAAAAGCCTCTGGAGTCGGTTCATGATATTTTCGGCAAGTTGGGCCGACCACCCAGACGACGAGCGAATGACAGGATGGTCGACCGTGAGTGAAAGGTTGGCAGGCTGGGTCAGCGTGAAGCTTCGGCCGCCACCGCGTCACCGGTGAAGAAGGTCTCGGGCTTGCGCTCCACGGACTTGATGTATTCGCCATTGAGCGACTGCACCGAGCTGAAGGTCTTGGCATCGAGATTGAAGATCGTGACCGGCTTGATCAGCACCGCCGGAACCGTGGGCATGAAGAACGGTGTGACCTGCGACGTGCGCCACAGCTTGCCCTCGGCGTCGTAACCGTCCATCAGCACCAGCAGCCAGGTATCCTCGTCGAAGTAGAACGTGCGCTTGGGCACCGCATGGCGCTTGCCCGCAGCAACGGTCGCCTCCACCTGCCACACCCGGTGCAACTCCCAGCGCACCGTATCCGGATTCAGGTGGAACTTGGAGAACGCCTCTTCGGCCGATACGGTCACCGCCTGGTTTGCGTTGTACGGGATGTACATCTCGCGCTTTCCGACGAGCTTCCATTCGAAGCGGTCGGGATGGCCCATGAAGCCCATCACTTCGTCGAAGTAGTTGGCACCGGACGCCACGAAGTCGGGGGTATCGTAGGCGACGGTGGGCGCGCGGCGCACACGGCGCTGGCCGACCAGGTACTGCCAGGCCTGGCGCGGCGTGTCGGCATCGACGCTGTCATGGATCACCAGTGATTCGCCCTGCTTGAACGGCGGTGCCGTGGTGTTGAAGCGCTGAATCCAGTATTTGCCGTTCCAGCTCTCTGCGGAACCATCCTTGAAGTAGTACGGGTACTGGAAGGACTCGTCGATACGCGTGGCCAGCGTGTGCGTGCCGTCCGCCGTGCCGACGACGTTGCGCGCGCCGAGGTCTTCGGACTGCGGTTCGACTCGCAACAGGTGGTTCCAGATCACCTCGACACCGGTCTTGGGGATCGGGAACGGGATGCCGCCGTAGCAGCCTTCCAGCGACTTGCCGTCTGCCACCAGTTTGCATTGGGTCGCGTTCCTGAGCGTGTTGTCATACACGTATTTGGGCGCAACCGCCGTGCGATGCGTGGGATACACGTCGATGCGGAAGCTGTCTGGGTAGCGCGTCATCAGCGCCATCGTGCCTTCGGTGAGCTTGTCCTTGTATTGCGCCATGTTCTTGGCGTTGATCGACACGACCGGCTTCTCACCCGGAAACAGCACCTTGGGCAGGTCGCCGACTTTCTCCGCGCTGGCGGCGGGCGCCTTGCCCGTCCACGCGGGGATGGAACCGTCGGCGTTGGCGGCCTTGTCTCCGCCGAGCGGGGTGAGCGACTGCCCGAGCTTGGCCGCTTCATCCGCACTCACCGCCGCACAAGCCGATGTGGCGGCCAAACCCATCGCGATCGTCAGCGCGAACATCTTGTTTTGAATGGTCATGATGTCTCCTTGAATCCTCAATCGGTCAGAACGTGCGCTCGATGGAAATCGACACGAAGTCCCGGTCACCGTGGAAGTTGGTGTACGACAGGGTGGGCGCCGCAGCCGGCTGGATGATTGCGCCCGCGGACCCGAAGTAATGCGTCCAGTTGACGCTGCCGCGCCAGGTGCGCTGATAGCTGCCCTTCACGCCAATGCTGAGGTTGCCGCCCTTCTCCGACGGGAACAGCACGCCGTTGACCGCGGAGCGGCCCGACAGCCCATAGCTCACGCCGATCGGCACCTGCAGGTCCAGACCGGGCACGACCTGGAAGTACTCGGGCTGGAATACGAACTGCAGCGCGCTCGCATCCTTGGTGGCCAGCGGGTCGAGCTGGTCCGGGTTGTCACTGATCGACAACAGGCGGTTGTAGGCGAATTCACCGATGAACGACGCGCCATCCCACAACGAATTGGCCGCCAGCACGCTGATCGCCGAGGCATTGAAATGCAGGGTGCGGCCTTTCGGGAAGGCGGCCCTGGCCCCGTTGTCGGCGGTGGTATTCCCCGGCATGACCACGGTGGCGCCCGTTGCCGTGAGCGGCATGTTGTCGCGCAGGGACAGTTCGGCGGCGACGTTCGATTCGCCGACAAGTGTGCTCATCGACGCACCGACCGTGCGAATGTTCTCCGCATAGACCAGCATGTAGTCGCCGATGTCGTTGGCGTTTGCCGCGTTCACGCCCGGGCGGGCATAGAACTGCGGCATCTTGTCGTGGAAGATGGCGCCGTACAGGCCGAATTCACTGTCGCCGGATTTGAACCGCAGCTGCATCCCGCCCTGCCCCGAATCCTTGGCTTTCATGTCCTTGCCGCGGTGCAGGTACACACCGGGGCCGAGCAGCAAGGCCTCGCCGCCTTCATCGGCGAAATCGGAAAAGCTGAAGTAGCTGCCCACGGCCGGCAGGCGCGTCTTGCGCCACTCGCCCTGGTAGTAGCCGCCGATGGTCATGGTCGGACTCAGCTGCAGCTGAGCGCTCACCTGTCCGACCGGGCGCGCCACTTCCTTGAACTGGGAGTTGGGTACCGACAATGCCTTTGCCAGATCCAGCGGCGTTTGCGCCCCGGCGATACCGTTGGAACCGAAGAACAGGCTCTCGCCGTAGAGCTGGGTGAATCGACCGAATTTCAGATTCAGGCTCTTGCCGCCCGGCGCGAAGTTGCCATAGATGAAGGCGTCCATGAACTCGGCCTTGCGCCCGTGCAGTTGCTCGGTTTCCTTGGTGAAGGCATTGCTCGCGACCGACAGGCTGTTGACGCCCTGGTTGCCGGGATTGTCGTTGCGGCCCTGATACACGCTGTCGTACCACGCCGCGCCGCTCACGCGAAAACCGTACTGTCGCTTGTAGTTGAAACTGAACTCGGACAGCAGGTCGAGGCGGTTCGAGATCAGGCCACGGTCGAAGTTGAGATCACCATCGTTGGTGTTCACCTGTGCGGTGGCCGGGTTTCCCGCCACCTGCGACGAGGCGCTCTCAACCCGCCAGCTTGCGCTGTACTTGACCGTGTTGTCCCACGACATGCGGACATCGGGGTTGTCGGACTCGATCTGGAATGCCGCGGCGCCTCCGCTTGCGAACAGGGCCGCCACCAGAACCGGTAGCGTGGCGAGCCGTGCGCCGTGCATGCTGGAACGCTCGTTCATGTCTTCCTCCAAGATATTTTCTGGGTCTGTTGCCCGATACCCACAGTGGTCTGTCGTAGCGGGTTGCCCTGAAAGTTATCGAGCAGGAGGATTACCGTCCAATACCATTACTTCACCATCTCGATACCTTTTCGGTAAGATCTGCCCACCGTATGAAGGGAGAATGGATTCGTGGACCTGCGCCAGATACGCTACTTCGTCGCCGTCGCCGAGGAGGCCAACATCGGCCGCGCCGCGGCGCGCCTGCACATTTCGCAGCCCCCGCTGACCCGGCAGATCCAGCAACTCGAGGCCGAACTCGGCGTCACCCTGTTCAACCGCACGCCTCGCGGCATGGAGACGACGGCGGCCGGCGAGATGTTTCTCGAAGAGGCGCGAAATATCCGTTCGCTGATCGAGCAGGCGACCGAACGCACGCAGCGCGCCGGCCAGGGAAGGCTTGGCCGGCTCGACGTCGCCATCTTCGGCTCCGCCATACTCGACGTCATTCCCAAGGTGCTGCTGGCGTTCCGCACCCGTTACCCGGACGTGAAAGTGGTGCTGCACACCATGACCAAGGCCGAGCAGCTCGAGGCCTTGCAGCAGAAGCGCATCACCGCCGGCTTCAACCGCATGCTGGCGCCGCTCGAGGGCATCGAAACCCGGCTGGTCGCGACCGAGAGCCTGTTGCTCGCCGTCCCTGCGGGTCACCCTCTCGCGAGCAAGGAGACGCTGCGCTTCCGCGACATCGAAGCGCATCCGATCGTGCTGTTCCCGACCGGCGGACGGCCGAGCTTCATCGACAGGGTGATCCACTACTGCCAGGAAAGCGGCTTCGAGCCGGAGATCTCGCAGGAGGTTGGCGATGCGGTCACCGCCGTGGCGCTGGTGGCCTCGGGCTTCGGTGTGTGCCTGGTACCGAGTTCGGCGACCACCCTGCGTTTCCCCGGCGTCGTCTACCGCGAGCTCGCCGAGGTGCCGAGCGGCTTCTTCGTCGACCTGTCCTGCATCTACCGCACCGGTGACCGTTCGCCGATCCTCGCCGGTCTGCTGGAGATCATCGACGAGTTTCGCGAGGTCGTGCCCCGCCACCAGAACCCATCCCCACCCCAACCCTCCCCTTGAAGGGGAGGGAGCAAAAGGCTGCCCCCCGAACCTGATTAGCAGGTCCCCTCCCCTTCAAGGGGGCGGCGGCGGGGTTTCGTGAAGCAATGCTTCGCGCCGCCAGAGCGGGGCGGCTGTGCAAAGCCGGCCCTCCGGACAGGATGGGGATGGGTTTCAAGGCCGGAGACGCGCTGTCGTTCAGCCTGGCTGCCCCTGTCGCTTCTTGCGCCGATACTCGAACTGTCCGCGCCCCAGCCCCAGCAGGCGTGCCGCCGCCGACGCATTGCCGCCACTCTGGCGCAGCGCGTGGGCCATCAGCAGCGATTCCACCCCTTCGAATGATCCGGCGAGCTCTAGCAACTCCGCCAGCCGACGGTCCAGCGTGGTCATGGCCTCGCCCGCTGCGAGGGCCATCGATGCGTCCTGCGCCGCGCCCGCGTCCGGCACCTCCGACTGCATTGCGGGCATCACCTCTCCACCCGAGAAAAGATGCTGGACATCCACGTTCGCGTCATCGTCGGCCAGGATCACGCCACGTTCGATCATGTTCTCCAGTTCGCGCACGTTGCCGGGCCAGTCATAGGACCACAGGGCGTCGCTGGCGCGCCGGGTCAGCCCGGCGATCCTCTTGCCGAAGCGCTCGGCATAGCGTTGCAGGAACACGTTGACCAGCAGCGGGATGTCCTCGCGCCGCTCGCGCAGCGGCGGGATCTCGATCGGGAACACGTTGAGGCGGAAGAACAGGTCCTCGCGAAAGCGGCCCGCCCTGACCTCGGCACGCAGGTCGCAGTTGGCCGCGGCCACGATGCGGACATCGACCTTTCGCACCCGCGAGTCGCCCACGCGTTCGACCTCACCTTCCTGCAGCACCCGCAGCAGCTTGCCCTGGGCATGCATCGGCAGGGAACTGATCTCGTCGAGAAACAGGGTGCCGCCGTCGGCGCGCTCGAAACGTCCGGCCCTGGCCGCCGAGGCGCCGGTGAAGGCGCCCTTTTCGACCCCGAACAGTTCGGCTTCGACCAGTTCCTGCGGAATCGCCGCGCAGTTGACCGACACGAAGGGCTTGTCCGCACGCGGCCCGATGGCCCTCAGCGCCCGGGTGAAGCGCTCCTTGCCCACGCCGCTCTCGCCCAGGAAGAGCACGGTAGCATCGGTCTGCGCCACCCGTCGGAGACGATAGACGACCGCGTTGAAGCCCGCCGAGGCGCCCACCAGGTCGGGGAGCCCGCTATCGGCTGACGTCGCGATATCGGCCTGAGCTGGTCGGGTCGCCCGGTGCCGCGGCGTGGTGACGAAATCCTCCACCTGCAGGAAACGCAGCAACTCGTCGGCGTCGTGGCATTCCTCGATCGGCTGGCCGACGACACGGCAGCGCGCATGGCCCATGGCGACGCATTCGGTCTCGCGCCAGATCACCGGTCGCCCCATCATCGCCGTGGTGTAACCGCAGGCGTAGCCGACCATCATCCAGCACGCCGGTGTGCCGCTGATCCCGAACTGGCGGCGATGGGTCTCTGCCTCCCACGAGTGCTGCCAGTAGTAGTCGCCCCAGAACGCGCCCGACTCGGCATCGAACTGCATGCGGTCCACCGCCTGGTTGCGCACGAAGCCCTCGACTTCGCGCAAACGCGGGCCGAACGACATGGCGGTGGGAATGTCGGCGCCCTCCGCCCGACGCAAGCCGCGCGAATCCTCCACGCCCTGCTGATAGCCAAGGCGGGTAAACAGCTCGCGGGTCTTGTCCAGCCCCAGGCGCTCGATCAACTCGCGACGCAACTCGGCCAGCGAATAGCCGTGCATGAGCAGCATGCGCTGGTCGAACAGCAGGATCTGACCTTCGTCGGGCTCGAAGCGCAAATGGCGCGCAAGCGCGGCATCTTCCGGCGCATGGGCGCGCAGTTCGAACGCGGGGGGCTGGGATGGGGTCATGGCGCAATTCCTGTCACGGATCGATGTGCATCATTTCATGCAATTGACTGATTTGCACCAGCCAAGCATCCATGATTTCAGCCACATGCCGACTGCCAGGCATCCGAGCGCCATGCCGGAATACTCGTTTTCATGCCTGTAATCAGCACCTTGCATGAACTTCAAGTCACCTGGCACAAGCCTTGCGATTTGTCTGCCAAGCGTCGCCGTCAGAGCGATTCGATCCAGACAAACTCTCCGACAGGAGGAGACAATGCCCGACACTCCCGCTTCGGCCGGCCTGCAAGTCCGCGTCGCCCGCCGTATCCAGCTCGCCGAGGACATCCTCGGCCTCACCCTCGCCCCCATCGGCAACACCCCCCTGCCACCGGTCACGGCCGGCGCGCATATCGATTTGGCCTTGCCCAACGGACTGGTGCGCCAGTATTCCATCGCCAGCACCGATGTGCGCGAGGGCTACCAGATCGGCGTGCTGCTCGACCCCGCCAGCCGCGGTGGCTCCGCCTGCGTCCACCGCGACATCGCCGAGGGAGACCTGATCCGCATCAGTACCCCACGCAACCTGTTTCCGCTGGCAGCCAGCGCCCGTCACTCCCTGCTGTTTGCCGGCGGCATCGGCATCACGCCGGTGATTGCCATGGCCGATGCGCTGCATGCCGCCGGCGCGGATTTCACACTGCACTACTGCGCACGCACACTGCGCCGTGCCGCGTTCAGCGAACGCCTCGAGTGCGCCCCCTATGCGACACAGGTGAATCAGTACTTCGACGATGCGACGCCCGGCGCACGCTTTGACGCCTTCGCCCTGCTGGCCCAACCGTCTGCCGACACCCATCTCTACGTGTGCGGACCCAACGGCTTCATGGACCACGTCATCGGCACCGCCCGCACCCAGGGCTGGGCCGAGGCGAACATTCATTGCGAGCGTTTCGCCGCCCCGACCATCGATACCGGCGACGACGGCAGCTTCGATCTGGTGCTGGCGAAGTCCCGGTCCACCATTCGCGTCGCCCGCGACCAGAGCGCCGCCGAAGCGCTGCGCGCTGCCGGCATCGAAATTCCTTTGTCCTGCGAACAGGGCATCTGCGGGACCTGCGTCACCCCGGTACTGGAAGGCGAGCCCGATCACCGCGACATGTTCCTGACCGACGCCGAAAAGGCCACCAACACCTGCTTTACACCGTGCTGCTCGCGGGCGCGCGGCGAGCGGCTCGTCATCGATCTGTAGACATTTTCACCGGCCTGCGGGCCTCATCAACGCAAAAGAGAGAAAACCATGGAGACAAACATGCACAAGTATCTGATGAACACGTGGTACGTGGCCGCGCTGTCGACCGAACTGCCCGGCGAAGGGCTCTTCAAGCGCACGCTCCTCGATACCCCGGTCGTGATGTACCGCAAGGCCGACGGCACGGCCGTGGCGCTGCATGACCGCTGCCCCCACCGCTTCGTGCCGCTTTCGATGGGACGGCGCGAAGGCGACGACGTCGTCTGTGCCTACCACGGGCTGAAGTTCGACTGCAGCGGCAAGTGCAATCACAACCCGCATGGCAACGGCAGCATTCCGACTGCGGCCAGGGTACGCACCTTTCCGCTGATGGAGCGCCACGGTTTCCTGTGGATCTGGATGGGTGACGCACCGGCGGACTCGTCCGCCCTTCCCGACTACAGTCCGCTCGACCGCGGCCACCCGAACGGCGTTGCCCATACCTACATGGCGCGGCCCTGCCATTACGAACTGATTACCGACAACGTCATGGATCTGTCCCACGTCGATCACCTTCATGGCGAGATCATCACCACGCGGGGCCAGCTTTCACCCCAGGTGCCGAAACTGCAGGAAGAGAACGGCGGCGTGGCCGTGCGCTGGCAGTGGCAGCAGACCCCGCCGATCATGATCTTCAACGACTTCCTGCCCCAACCGGGCGTTGCGGCCCGCCATTTCGTCAAGGTGAGCTGGAACGCACCGACCCATATCCAGCTCACCATCGGCGCCACCCAGGATGACGCCGCCCCGCTCGACTACGATCACTGCACCAGCCAGTACGACCTCCATACCTGCACCCCTGAGACCGAACACAGCACCCACTACTTCTTCGCCACCCGGCGCAACCACCACGAAGAAGACGCAGCGTTCAACCAGCTCAAGATCCGCGGCATGCACCAGGCCTTCGTGGATGAGGACGGCCCCATTCTCGACGCGGTACACAAGACCATGGGCACGTCGGACTTCTTCAGCCTGAACCCGGTCCTGATCAGCAGCGACATGGGCCCGGTGCGGGTGCGTCGCCTGCTCAGACAGATGATCCATGCACAGAATGAGGCCCGAACGGAAAGCGGCCCCGTCCTCGCCGCGCGCTGATTCCACGCTCACGACAGAGACACCCGGCCGGCAGCCGGGTGTCTCGATGGACATTGCCCCCGGGTGACGCGCGATGCACGACGCAGCATGCTCAAACCGCGCGCGCCACCCCGCCATCAGCAAGGCTCCAGCACACTCGAGGCCCTGCATGGCAGCCCCTGTCGATCGTTCTGCAATCAAGCGGAGCTTGGTTCGCAACTCCCGAGGACATAGAATTGCGCCGGGAGATGACCTGCATCAAGACGGAACACTTTCCGTCTTGATAAAAGGCTGAAGAGACAATCGACACACCACAAGGCGCCATGAAGAGCCACGTCACCGAGAACATTCTGCCTGCCAATCCGCGCTTTCACACCCCTCGTGCGGACGGCCTTTTTCAACCGATCCGCTTCGTTTTCGTCACCGACCAGATGCATCGGGACATCGCCGGCGAACGCCAGTCGATCCTGGCTGCGATGCCGCCCGCCCAGCAGGCAGAACAGCAGAAGATCTTCGATCGATACGACCCGCAGGCGAGTGCTCGCGCATTCGAGAGCATACTGGTGATGTTTGGCGTGACCGGACAGAAAGATACGGATTGAGGTGCACCCGGGGCACCCCCGGCGCGCGCACTCCCTTCGGCGCGTCCTTCGCACGCATCCACTGCGGAGGGTTGGCTTCCATCGGCAACCGACCAGTCGCGCGTCGAGAACTTGACGCACCCCGTCCGTCTGACCGCAAGGCACACAGCTGGTACCCATCCCTGCCGTGAGCAGGCGCACGGACGCATACGGCGGGCAAACCGCCGCATAGTGGCGTCGACAATGTACTTGTTTGTTATAATTGGAAAATATCAGCTGCCTCGGACCCATCACCGTTCTCAATGAGAGACCCCTACGACACCCTTGGTGTATCGCCCACTGCCACAGTGGACGTCATCAAGACGGCCTACCGGAAGGCCGCACGGCTGTACCACCCCGACAAGAACCCTTCACCCGACGCGGCCGCCCGCTTTCGGGAGATTCAGGCCGCCTACGAACTGCTTTCCGATGAGACAAGGCGTCGTGACTACGATGTCGTCCGTCGCCGCAACCTGATTGACGATCCACTGGTGGAAGCGACCTCGCTGTGGACCACCTACCTGAACACACTGACTTCATGACCTCTCCCTATTTTGAAGACCTTTCCGAGCGCTACGGCAGCGAACTCGACGATCTGCGCTCGGACTCCGAGGGCAAGGATGTGCTCAACAAGCGACTGCGCGAAAAGCGTCAGGCGTTCAAGGCGCTGATGCCGATGCTGGAAGAGGCGCCGGAAATGGTTGCGCCGGCCTTTCACGGTGCTTTCGGCTTCAACGACCGCAAGCTGCTCACCCGCGCAGCCGAGGGCATTCCGGGGCTGGGCAATTTTCCGCGCTGGAAGGAGGTCGCCAAGACCTTGTCGATCGCGCCCTGGGCCCTGCCACTGGTCGAGATGTGCCTGGAAGAAGACGACGGCGACGCCTTTCTCGTCACCAGTGCCGTGCTCGACTGGATGCAGACCGAGGACATCCGCCGTCCCCAGGCGGCGACGGCAAGCGACGAAGAAGACGACGATGACACTGAAGACCTTGGCGACGCCGGCGCAGACTGGATGTCGGACCAGGGCTTCGATGCCGTCGATCGTTGAGCGAGGTTCGCCATGACCCATCCCGTCATCAAGGAAACCCAGGCCCTGATCCTGGTCGGCGAGATCTCCGAGGCCGAATCCCGGCTGGTGTCCATCGCCGAAGAAGAGGGTGATCACGCCCTGGTTGCCGTGCTCGACGAAATGGCACCCAAGGACGTGCTCGCGGTCATGCGCGAGTTCGACGCAAGCCGCGAGTCGATCATCAACCTCGTCGTCACGCCCGAGCAGTTCGTCGCCGCGATCATGCTCGAGCGCAAGTACGGCGAACCGATCGAGAAATACGTTCCGCGCCTGCGCAATACGATGAACGCGGTCATGCACCGCTCCGCCGCCACCTGTGCCGAGGTGCTCGAGTGTCTCGCCGAGCACGACGAGGGCGTGCGCCTGCTTGCCGACTATTTCACCGACTACTACGAGAACATCCAGAACCTCGCCTATCACGGCGTATTCGAGTACGAGGTCGACCTCGAGAAAGCGCTCGCACCCAAACGCGTGTCGACCTGGGATGCGGAACAGCGCGACGAACTCGATGAAGGCCTGGAGATCGGCGACGCGATCGAGATGTCGCGGGTGCGCATGTCGCGCTCCGAGGTGGCCGACAGCGACTGGATGGAGACGGCCTGGGTCCTGCGCCACGAGTTCGAGGACACCTTCGAGTTGCTGGTGATCGAGATCAAGGACCGCATGCGCCGTGCCGCAGAAGCCGAGCACGCACCGCTCCCGGCGGAATCGGCGGAGCCCGGCGTGCCCAAGCTGTCGGACGACGAAGAATCGGCCATTTAACCCGATTGGAGCCGCGCACAGCCCATGCCGCTTTCCGTATCAGACAGCATGCCCGGTGAGTCCGCCCTCGCCCGTATCGACAACCGTCCGTTCTTCGAACGGGTGCTCGCGCACGGCCTGGATACAGGACTGATCGGCGACGCACGCGTCGACACGCTCAAACGTGAAGGCGCCAAGGCAATCGTGCAACTGGCCGCCTTCTTCGGCACCGCCAACCTGCGCCCCGAGCTCGAAGCGGCCCGGCTGCGGCTGGTCACGCTGGTCAGCCTGGCGCTTGAAGCCGACGCCGGCGGCAGGCCGGAGACCGCGGTCAGTGCGCTCGCCACCAAGAGCCTGCTCACCTTGTCGAAATCAGGCGCCGACCGTCTGCGGGCACTGATGAAGCTCCCCGAGCACGATATCCTCGAACCGCCGAGCCATAGCGCCGAGGCGGAAAAGGCAGCGCTGGCGCGATGGACCTTTGACGAACCCATCAGCTTCGCGCGCTATCTGGCAGAGCGCCGTTCGCGCGAGAACAGGCAGGCACTTCACGAACTGAGCTACTGGCTCGGCGGGAAATTCGGCCTCGACCGCGATCACCTGCAATCCGCGCATGTCCCCTGCGATTCGATCATCAACAGCGTGCTGCTCGTGCTCTTCGCCGAGAAAAAGCCCAAGGGGCTGTTCAGCGCGGAGCGATTCCGCAAGTTGCATGCGGCCGCATGCAAGAAACGCAAGCATGACTTCTCACTGCTCGAGGACTGGCGCGCGGAGATCACGCCGGCCATGCGACGCCAGCTCGATCAAGCCTGTCAGCGTTTCACCGAGCAGGTTCTGCCCCTCATCCGGAAACATGAGGCGGTCGACATGCTCAGGGAGCAGGAACGCTTTTCGGGGCTGTTCTTCTTCGATGCCGCCGACATCGACGAACTGACCCACCACGACAAGGCGCGGGAAAAGACCTGGCGCAAAATCACCGGTGGCAAGGGTGAGCATACCGACGTGCAATGCACCGTGCTGCTGATGGTCGCGACCGGCCTTGAACCCACGCCAAGCTTGCGCAAGAAGGACGCGGTGCAGATCTGGCGCAATTTCACCACGTCCGGATTCGACGACAAGGCGGTCACCGATTTCATCGAGAACCTGACGCCCTTCGAGTATCAGGCCGACATCCGCCGGCTGTGGCAGGACGATCTGGCGGACGAAGCGCGCCTGAACCTCGACAACGAGGACCAGGACCACGTGCTCGCCTACCTTCACGACACCTGTCGCGCCGGCTGGAAAGCAGGCTGAAGCCGGCGCACCGGCACCGTCGGCCTCGCTTGCGGCTTAATCGCCCGCAGCGCCCTTGCCGTCCTTCACGTTGAACAGCTTGCCGATCAGGTCGACCGGAACCGGAAACACCAGCGTCGAACTCTTGTCGCCGGCAACCTGCGTCAGCGTCTGCAGATAGCGCAGCTGCATCGCCGCCGGCTCGCGCGAGAGCATTTCGGCAGCGTCCTTCAGGGCTTCGGCAGCCTGCCGTTCGCCTTCGGCATGAATCACCTTGGCACGCCGCTCACGTTCGGCCTCGGCCTGACGCGCGATGGCCCGGATCATGTTCTCGTTGAGGTCGATGTGCTTGATCTCGACGTTGGTGACCTTGATGCCCCACGAGTCGGTCTGCGCATCGAGGATCTGCTGCACGTCGAGGTTGAGGCGTTCGCGTTCGGCCAACATTTCATCGAGCTCGTGCTTGCCCAGCACCGCGCGCAGCGTCGTCTGCGCCAGCTGACTGGTGGCCATGAGGAAGTTCTCGACCTGGATGATGGCCTTCTCGGCATCGACCACGCGGAAGAAGACGATCGCATTGACCTTGACCGAGACATTGTCGCGCGAGATCACGTCCTGCGACGGCACATCCATCGTCACCACGCGCAGGTCGACCTTGACGATCTGCTGGATGCCCGGAATCACGATCACCAGCCCCGGCCCCTTCACCTTCCAGAACCGCCCCAGCATGAAGATCACGCCGCGCTCGTACTCACGCAGGATCTTGATCGAGGCGACGACCAGGAAGATGAGCAAGAGAATGAATGGGGCAAAGCCCAGTTGCAGATCGATCATCATGAAGTACTCCCCGGAATGGATGCATCGCTTGCGGGTGAAACCGTGACGGTCAGGCCGTCGAGTCGATCGACACGGACGGCCGCGCCGGGGGCAAGTGCAGCCGAGGAGCGCGCGCGCCACGTCTCGCCATGCACCCTCACCCACCAGCCGCCGCCTTCGGCTTCGCCCAGCACGACACCTGATGCGCCGGGCATTTCCTCGCGACCGCTGACCACCGGCCTTTTGAAACTGCGCGAAGCGAACCCGCCGATGGCCAGCAGCACCGCCGCACTGGCAAGCGCGAGGCCCACGATCAGCGCGATCGGCACGCCGAAGCCGGGCGCCTCGGAATCCATCAGGAACAGGCCCCCGACCACAAACGCGATGATGCCGCCGACACCCAGAACGCCAAAACTCGGCAGGAAGGCCTCCGCCAGCATCAGCCCGGCCCCCACCGCCACCAGCAATACGCCCGCCCAGTTCACCGGCAACAGGTGAAACGCATAGAGCGCGATCATCAGCGAGATCGCACCGGCGACGCCGGGTACGCCGAAGCCGGGCGAAGTGAATTCGAAGAACAATCCGTATATGCCGATCATCATCAGGATGAGCGCGACCTGCGGATTGGTGAGGAGCGCGAGAATGCGATTGCGCCAGTCCGCCTCATGACGTTCGACGACGGCCTTCGCCGTCGCGAGCTCGACCGTGCGGCCGTGCATCTCCACCTTGCGCCCATCGAGCCTGGCCAGCAGTTCGGACAGGTCGGGGGCAATGATCTCGATCACGCCGTTTGCAAGCGCATCCTCCGCACTCAAGCTGGCGGCCTCGCGCACGGCACGCTCGGCGAAGGCAAGATCGCGTCCACGCAACTGGGCAAGGCTGCGGATATAGGCGCTCGCATCGGACACCGACTTGGCCGCCATGGCATCGGCGGGCATCGCCGGCTCGGCTTCGGCCCCGTCTTCGGATGGAGCATCGGCTTGCTCGCCGCTTGCGTTGGCGCGTTTCGGCGCGGGCCGCCCGGCGTCCGGCTTGGCCCCGCCGAACCCGATCGCAACCGGCGTTGCCGCCCCGAGATTGGTCGCGGGCGCCATCGCCGCAACGTGGCTGGCATAGAGAATGTAAGTGCCTGCGCTGGCGGCCCGCGCGCCTTCCGGCGACACGAAAGTCACCACTGGAAGCGGCGACGCGAGGATGTCCTTGATGATGGCCCGCATCGCGGTGTCGAGCCCGCCGGGCGTATCCATCTCGAGCACCACCAGCGCCGCCTCGTTGTCGACTGCGCGGGCCAGACCGGCATGGAAATAGTCTGCCGTCGCCGGTCCGATCACGCCATCGATTCGAAGAACGACCACGCTGCCGCCAGCAGGCGCCGAATGCGCGAGTGTGCCCGGCCACGCCATCGTCAGTACGACAAGCACCAGCCCCAGGCACCCGATCCACGACATCATGCGCTTCATGCAGTTTCCTCCCGATCGACGCAACGATTCGGAAAAAACCCGTCTGCTTCAATACTCGGAGTGTGTAAGCGAAAGCTTAGTTCATCGCGCGATACGGACCGATATTCGTTTTTCTTGCTTCGTTATACCTGCAGGATTGGCTACTCTATGCCTGACGGCCCTTTGCGGCTGCCCGCTGAATCCGAACATGGCGTGTCCTCGCTCGCAGGCGGGAATCGCGCAACAACCTGAAACCGAGAACTGGAGTCGAGAGCATGTCGAACTGGTATTCCGACAATTCGAAGTCGATTGGCCGCACCCCGCTGGTGCGGCTGAACCGTGTCATCGATGGCGCGTCGGCCACCGTACTGGCGAAGATCGAAGGCCGCAATCCGGCTTATTCCGTGAAGTGCCGCATCGGCGCAGCCATGGTCGAGGACGCCGAGCGTCGTGGCCTGCTGGGTCCGGGCAAGGAACTGGTGGAGCCGACCAGCGGCAACACCGGCATCGCGCTCGCTTTCGTCGCCGCGGCGCGCGGCATTCCGCTGACGCTGACGATGCCGGAGACGATGAGCATCGAGCGCCGCAAGCTGCTGGTCGCCTATGGCGCCAAGCTGGTGCTGACCGAAGGCGCGCGCGGCATGGCAGGCGCGATTGCAAAGGCCGAAGAGATCGCAGCCTCGGACCCGAATCGTTATGTCCTGCTGCAGCAGTTCAAGAACCCGGCCAATCCGGCCATTCACGAGGCGACGACCGGCCCCGAGATCTGGAACGATACCGACGGCGCCGTCGACATCTTCGTCTCCGGCGTCGGCACCGGCGGCACCATCACCGGCGTATCGCGCTTCATCAAACGCAACCGCGGCAAGTCCATCCTCACGGTCGCGGTAGAGCCCGCGGCCAGCCCGGTGATCACGCAGAAACGCGCGGGCGACGCATTGCAACCGGGACCGCACAAGATCCAGGGCATCGGTGCCGGATTCATTCCGGATGTGCTCGACATGTCGCTCATCGACGCAGTCGAGACCGTCAGCAATGAAGAGGCCGTCGAGTATGCTCGCCGGCTCGCCCAGGAGGAAGGCATTCTGAGCGGCATCTCCTGCGGCGCGGCCCTTGCCGCTGCCGTTCGCTACGCGCGCGATCCCCAGCATGCCGGCAAGACCATTGTCGTTGTGCTGCCGGATTCGGGCGAGCGTTACCTGAGCTCGGTCCTGTTCGACGGCATGTTCGACGAAAAGGGCGTCGCGATCTGAACGCTGCCTCGCCGCGCGAAGCGGCATTCGCGCGCGGCAATATATTGACCCGGCAATGAAACAGATGAAGTCATTGTCGGCACGTAATTCCTCCCTCTTCAAGGGGGTAGCCGGGGTTTCGGCGAGCACTGCTCGCTGCCGGCGTAGCCGCGAGGCATTGCTGAGACGACCGGTTGGGATGGGGATGGGCTTCAACGGCCGACCGAACCCATCCCCATCCTGTCCTTCCCCTTGAAGGGGAAGAAACCTGCAAATGAGGTTCGGCGGGACCCCGTCTGCTCCCTCCCCTTCACGGGGGTGAGAGCGGGGTTTCAGCGAGCATCGCTCGCTGCCGCTCGAACGACAGCGCGTCTCTGCGTTGGCTACCGGGCTGGGGTGGGGATGGGTTTCAAGTAATGCCAACAAGACCCATCCCCCTCCCAACGTCCCCCTTGAAGGGGGAGGAGCCCCTTCGAACCCGATCAGCAGGTCCCTTTCCCCGAAAATGCAAGGGCAGGGAGCGACCGTGCTGAACTCCACCTTTCGTCATCAAATTGATTGCCGGATTAATAATACGGCCCCGCCCCCGCTTGGGGACGGGGCCGTTTGCGTTGATGCTCAGTCGCCGCCGCGCATGTACTGCACCTGGAACATCGACGCCGGATTCAGCTTGGCGTCCACTTGCCCCTTGAACTGGCCGGTGGTGCAGTGCTTGCTCTGCACGTCCACCATCGAGAAGGCATCGTCGATACCAATACCCGAGCCCTTGTTGACCGGCAGATGATGGTCCGGATGGCTCTTGCCAACCGTCCACACCTTCCACAGCTCGCCCTTGCGGTCGTAGATTTCCACCGCGCCATTCAGGTTGCCGAGCTGCGCATCCATGTAGAACACGCGCTTCGACACCGGATGATTGGCATTGACCGGCGTGGCCTCGACCACGTACACCTTGCGCAACTGCCAGCTGCCGTCGAAGAAGCACTCGCCCTTGCCGCCGAAGCTGACGTACTTGTAGCCATCACTGTCACCGAACTCGTCGGTCAGCTTCAGATCATTGTGGTTCCACATCGGCAGCAGCACGTTCTTCGTGCCCTTGTAGGCCCACTTCATGTCCGAGACACGCCCGTTGTAGCCCTCGAAGTCCTCGATCATCAGGTCCGAGCCGAGGAAGGCATCGGTGGTCTGACCCGTCGCCAGACGACGCACCCGGCGCTGGAAACCGAGGTAGAGGTAGGCGTCGTCGAGCTTCTGGTCGTCGTCATAGCGCTGGATCAGGAGCTGGGTGTTCTTCAGATCCTGCGGCTCGAGCACCTTGACGTAGATCGCACGGAACAGGTCGGACGGGTTGGGCGTCACCTCGGGCACCGGCGCATCCTGCACCCGGTGCTTGAAGTTGAGGAAGTGGAAGTTCATCTTGATGGTGCGCTCGAGCTGGCCGCTTTCCATGTTGCGGTACTTCCAGAAGAAGGGGTAGATCGCCGCGTTGTCACCCCAGTTCACCCCGTACTTGTAGTTCCACGCCAGCTTTTCGCCTGCGCGCGGATCCTTGGCGTCGGGTTCCTCGGGGAAGGGACGACCGGCGACGAAGCCGGTGATGTCGCCGTTGTTGGGGCCGAGCTTCGCGGTGTTGAGGTTTTTCTTGGTCGCCTCGACATAGGCCTTGTTCATCTCGAACTGGGTCGTCGCCCCGACCTTGAGCTCGTAATATCCATCCTTGATCATCTTGTAGGTGCCGACCGCGAGCACCTCCTTGAACGAGTCCACGTTGGCCTTGGTGAGCACCATGCCCGGCGTCAGGCCGGGTGCGCTGGGAAAGCCGATCTTGTAGGGATTGAACGAGGCGTCGACGTCCGCTTCGGTCGCGGCGTGGGCGAACCCGAAGGTGCCGGCGAGCGCAAGCGCGAGGGTGAGTTTCCTGATCATGCTGTTTGTCTCCGTTATCAGAACTTGTACCGCAGCGAGACGAAGATCTCGTCTTCATTGACCGCCGAACCGATCGGCCCGGCGCGGAAGCGGCCCAGCGGCTCGAAGCCGGACAGACCACGCGAATAGGCCTGCATCGGATCGCCCGGGATGTCGGGACCGCTGGTGAAGGGCGCCCACGGATTGCAGGCACGGCAATCGTCAAAGGTATTCGCGCCCTTGCCGCCCTTGAAGTTGGCGCCGAAAGTCACCTTCAGATCGTCGGACATGCTCCACTCCACCGCCGGTGCGATGGTGTGCGAACGCGCACGGAAGTCGCGTGCGATGATCAGCTGCGGACTCACCCGGTCGTTCATCATGAAACCCTTGATCAACAGCGTCGCGATGAAGTTGTCCTTGAAATCGGGAATGCCGACCTTGCCCAGCGGCCCGTCCTCGAGTTCGTGATCGAAGATATGCTGCCAGAACAACTGCCCCGAGATCAGGGTGGTGCGGTGCGGGTTGATGAAGGGGATGAAGGTCGGACGGTCGATGCCGACCACGCCGCGGAACACGCGGTTGCGCGAGTACAGTTCGGGCCGGTTGGTATTGGCGAACTCCTCGCCCCAGGTCATCGCGCCTTCCATGCGGATCGCCGCACCCAACGCCTCGGACTCGAAATCGACGGACCCGCCCAGCAGGTTGACCCGCGGGAAGTACATGTCGAACGAGATCAGATAGGGCCAGGCATCGCGGTACTCGTTGATGAAGGCATTGGTCGCACGCTTGCCACCGTGCAGCGAGGGCAGCTGCGAGCGGTAGTGCAAGGCATTGAGCGAGAACGCCAGCCCGCCCATCGTCACCCCCTCGTACTTGACGCCAAGCTGGGTGTTTTCCAGGCTCCATTCGGGAAGATGCACATTGGCCAGGCCGATCTGCCCGGGGCCGAAGTTGGTCGCCAGCAGCGTGTCCGGTCCGACGTTGGCAAAGTTGGCCACCGTGCCACCGTAGTCCCACAGCGTCTTCATGCCGCGGAAGAAGCAGCCTGCGTCGAGGATGACATTGGGCGAGCCGCATTGTCCGAGTATGTTGGGGCGGAACTTGTCGAAGTTCCACACCACCTGCAGGTTGCGGTCCTGCATGGACTCGCTCGGCCCCATGCGGTACTCGGCCTGTGCGATCCACATCGGGATACGGATATCCTGCAGCTCGTCGTAGATGTTGTTGCGCGAGAAATCGACCGGGTTGATCACGTCGAGCACGCGGAACAGGTCGGTGCGCCCCCACACCACCTGCTGTTTGCCGATCTTGAGGAACATGCTCTTGCCATCGGCGAGCGGCACGTTCTTTCTGACGTAGGCTTCGCGAATGAAGTCGAGCCGATCGTTGAACTCGGAGAACTCGAGCTCGGACAGGTTCTTGTCGCCATAGCCGCCGAGATCGACACACCCCCGCCCGTCCGTGTCGCAAGGCCTGACCGGCACACCGAAGGCGACCCCGCCACCGATGCTGTGAACGCGGTCTCCCAGCACGCGCAAACCGTCGTTCGGACTGTCGGGATAGCCGTTGGTGAACACGTTTCCGGTGAGCCCGAGCCCATCGACCACGTCCTTGGTCACCGGGCCTGCGCCATGGGGCGTGTAGATGTAGCCACCGGGCGTTGTCGACTGCAGCATGATCGGGCCGCCGGCGTCTTCGCCGAATTGGCCCTTGTTCATCCGGTAGACGCCATCCCACGAGCCCCGCAGTACACCGTGGAATTTCCACCCGTCCGACAGGCCCTTGTCGGCCTCGACCTGCACGGTATTGCGGAACTTCGACAGCCCCACGGTCTTGCCGGTGGCGTCCTTGCCACGGAATGCGGTGTGGTTCTCGTAGTACACGTCCGCCGTCCACGGCGTCGTGTCGCTCCCCAGTTCAGGCAGCCCGGCCGCCCCCGACGAGGCGGCAAACGCCGCCCCGAGGGCCATCATGCACGACTTGAGCAGCGGCTTTCCCGCCGCTTTCAGCTTTGTCATCCTTGTCTCCTCGCTTGTTATGAAAATCGCGGGTGGTCTGCCCACCCGACCTCCCCTCATGCAACCTTGAGCAGGGCTGCCGCCGGTTGCACTTCATCCACTTCGAGTACGCCGTCCTCGTCGTAATGCGCGGCGGTGACGAACCTGGGCTTGAACACCACGCACCAACTCGGCACGATGAGCACCGCTGCGATGGCATTGACGATCAGCATGAAAGACAGCAGCACGGCCGCGTCCGACTGGAAGCGCAGATCCGACATGAAGATCCACATCACCACGCCGGCGATGAGCGTGATGGCGGTGAAGGACACC
Source organism: Azoarcus sp. L1K30 (assembly GCF_018122735.1). Classification (GTDB taxonomy): domain Bacteria; phylum Pseudomonadota; class Gammaproteobacteria; order Burkholderiales; family Rhodocyclaceae; genus Parazoarcus. The sequence goes on from NZ_JAGRRD010000001.1 coordinate 1,312,474, forward strand.
GCGTAACCGGTGGTGGCCACCGCGGTGATGACCGCCCGCTTGATGTCGTGCAGACGGGCGTACTCCTCACGGATGCGGTCCATGAAATACACCGCGTAGTCGATGCCGACGCCCACCCCGACGGCGATCACCGGCACCGTATTGACGTTGATGCCGATGTTCGCCGCGCCCATGTAGGCGTAGGTCATCAGCGTGGAGAACAGCATGGGCAGCACCATCAGCCAGCCTGCGTGCAGCGAGCTGTAATAGACCATCACCAGCAGGAAGGCGAGGATCATGACTGCCGGGATGATGATCATGTGGTCGGTATGCAGGGCCTGGTTGCCGGCCGCGGTCACGCCGACGATGCCGCCGCCCAGTTCGATATGCAGGCCCGGCACTTCGGCCTCGATCGTGCGGATCCCCTCTTCGGCCAGCGCCACGACGCGGTTGATGGTCGCCGCTTGATGGTCCTTGTAATAGAAGACCATGTCGGCCTCGTCCTCGGTCGAGGAGATGAATTCCTTCAGCGCGCCCGGGATCGGGCTGGAGGCGAGATAGGCGAACATCAGCCCGCCCACCTCGTCGGCCGTATCCGGAATCTGCATCCAGCGCGGATCGTCGTTGTGGGTGAGTTTGTTCACCACCCGCACCACCCCGGGCAGGGCCTTGGTGCCGCCCAGAGTGGGGTCGGACATCATGTGCGCCTGAAAGCGCTCGATCGCCGCCATGACTTCCGGACGCTTGATGCCGCCCGGCTCATCGGTACGCGCGACGACGTGCAGCTCCTCCGAACCGGGAAAGCGGTGATTGATCGCGGCAGTGGACAGGTTGTAGTCGTGATCCCGATGCAGCAGTGGCGAGCCCGGCTCGGATTCGCCGAGCTGTACCTTGGACACGAAATACACCGCGCCGATGGCGCCGATCAGCGTGAGGATCAGGATCGAGCGCGCGCCGCCGTCGGTACCGCCGGTGCGCGCCATGGCCGCGCCGAGGAAATTGCGCACCCCCTCATTCGCGTTCACCGTGGTGCGCGGCTGCGGCAACACCGTCAGCGCCAGCGGCACCATGAAATGCACGGTGAAGATGACCGAGAAGCCCCAGAACCCCGCCGCGATACCGAGCTTGTGATTGAAGGGCGCCGCCCCGAGCACCAGCACGGCGATACCGATGGCATCGACGATGATGGCCAGCGAACCGGGACGGAACAGCGCGTCGAGTGCGTTCCGCGCCGCCTTCTTGCCGTTCTTCACCACCGCCAGCTCCTCGTAGTAGCGCACCACGAGCTGAACGCCGTGGGAGGTGGCGCGAGCGGCTATCAGGAAGGGAATCGGCAGCGACAGGGGCTCGAGGTTGATGCCGACCATCGCCATGAAACCCAGGCCCCAGATCGACGACAGCGCAATGCCGAGCAGCGGCAGTGCGATGCCGTAGAAGCGGCGGAAGTAGACGATCAGCAAGGTCGCCAGCAGCAGCAGCGTCCACGCCAGGATCTCGACGATCTGATTGACGTAGGTGTAGACCCAGCCGGTCAGCACCGGATTGCCGGTGACGTAGATGTGGTGCCCCGGAACCGAGAGGCTGTCGCGCACCTTCATCAACGCATCGAAGGTGGCCTTGTAGTCGATGCCGCTCTCGTTCAGCTGCACCTTGATCAGCGCCGCCTTGAGGTCTGGCGACACCAGCAGGCCGTACAGCGTCGGGTTGGCGATGACATCGCGCTTGAGTTGCTCGAGTTCGGCAACCGATCGATGCGTCTTCTGCGGGTCATAGTAGGCCTGCGAGGCGAAACCACCCTGCTCGTCCAGATAAATCTTGCGTGCGGTGCGGTGGGTCAGGCTCGATACCAGGTTGTGGTTGACGCTGGGCAGGCTGTCCATGCCCTGGGTCGCGTCATGGATCAGTGCGAGCGTCTTGTCGTTGAAGATCGTGCCCTGCTCGACTTCGACCGCCATCACGATCATGTTGGCACCGCCGAAATTCTCCTTCAGGCGGTTGTAAACCTTGATGTAGGGATGGCTCTGCGGCAACAGGTCGGAAAAGTCCGAATAGACCTGGAGCCGGGGCAGCGCCATGCCAAAGAACACCGTGACCGCCAGGATCATCGACAGAATGATCTTGGGGTTGGCGAAGATCCACTCCTCGCCGCGATGCAGGGTATGCGTAATGGAATGTCTGAATGTGCTGACCATGATTGCCGCCTCAGGAACCGCTTGCGGTGCGCGTGCCGATCACTCGCAGCAGCCCGCCCGGGCCACCTGCGAGGATGGCGGATTGACCAGGCAGGGAGGCCCCTGCCGCGAAGAACACCGGAAGGGGGTCGGGATAGGCCACGGCGCGCCAGACATCGCCCTCCAGCCGCAGCACCGTGCCCTCGGCGCCGACGCCGTAGGGCACACCTTCATGCATGAACAGGCGATAGACCGGCACCCCGGCAGCATTTTCCAGTCGCGCCCAGTGCTGCCCGCCATCGAGTGTGCGCAGCATCTGGCCCGCGATCCCGCTGACATAGCCCTCGCTGGCGCTGACGAAGAGCGTTGCATACGGATAGAACTCGTCCGGCATTGGGGCGGCCGCCGCCCAGCTCGCGCCGGCATCGGCAGACACCAGCACCATGCCGAACTCGCCGGTCGCCACCGCATGGCTCGCATCGATGAACTGCAGCGTGGTGATCTGGTAATCCTCGCCCATGTCGCTGACCGTCCAGTTCGCGCCGCGGTCCCGGCTATGGGCGATGATCGAGCGCGTTCCGCCCACCCACCATCCGCCTTGCGGATCGCAGGCAACGGTCAGCGGCACCCGTGGTTTGTCGAAGCTTGCCGACGTCCAGTTGCTGCCGTCGGGCGCGGCGGTCCACACCTTGCGATAGAAATCGATCCCCAGGAAGCTGCCGTCGGGGCAGACCGTGAGCCCGATCAGCGATGCCGGTCCCAGCGCTTCCCGGCGCCAGGTGGTGCCGTGGTCGGACGACACCAGCACTGCGCCGGCCTGTGAGCTGGCAACGACGGTCTGTTCGTTGGCGGCCAGCGCCTGCACCGTATCGAAGCGTTGTACGGGCTTGGCGCGCTGGGCATCCACCGCGGCCATGTCGGGCGCAGCGGTGCAACCCAACACACTCGCGCCGGCAAGCATCACACAGACGCCCAGCCGCGCTTTGTTGATTGTTCTGATCACGGTCTCCTCCGATTTCCGGGCGCGAAGCGGCCCGCGCTGCGTTTGTGTCCAAAGCAGCGTTTGTCATTTTTTTCTATTGAGCGGCGAACCCGCGCCGCGCGGTGTGTCTAGCGGCCGAGGTCCTTTGCCGAGGTGCCGGCGATGCCCCAGTTGGTCTTGGGTACGTCATGAATCCACACGCGCACCGTTTCCCGCGGCGCGCCAACCGCTTCGACGAGCGCGTCGGTCACCTTCTCGATGACGGCACGCTTCTGATCTTCGGTGCGGCCCTCGATCATGTAGATCTGTGCAAATGGCATGTTCTTCTCCCTTATCCGAAACGGACCGATACCGAGCCCAGGTCCTGCACCCGCAGGGAGATCGAATCACCCGCCTTCACCGCAACCGCCTCGGTGATGCCACCGGACAGAATCAGCGTACCTGCGGGAATCTCCTCGCCCTTCTCACCCAGCATGTTGGCCAGCATGGCGATGGCCGCGGCGGGGTGACCGAGCACCGCCGCACCGGCACCGAACGCAACCGGCTCACCGTTCTTCTCCAGCACGATGCCGGTGGTGCGCAGATCGAGTTCGGCCACATTGCCCATCCTGCCGCCGACCACGAAACGGCTCGACGAGCAGTTGTCGGCCACCACGCTCTTCAGGTCGAACTTGAAGTCGCGGTAACGGCTGTCGATGATCTCGATGGCGGGAATGACGAAATCGGTGGCGGCGAGCACTGCACCGATGTGGCAGCCGGGCCCCTTGAGCGGCGCCTTGGTGACGAAGGCGATTTCCGGCTCCACCTTCGGATGGATGAGCTTCCCGGTATCGATTTCGCCCCCTTCAGGCACGCTGAAGTAGTCGGCCAGAAAGCCGAACACCGGCGTTTCCACGCCCATCTGCTTCATCTTGGCGTGCGAGGTCAGGCCCGCCTTGAGCCCGACGATGCGTGCGCCGCGCGCGATCTTGCGACGCTTGATTTCGTCCTGGATGGCGTAGGCGTCATCCCAGTCCATGTCCGGGTAATCGTCGGTGATCTTGGTCGTATCCACGGCTTCGAGCTCGCAGGTCTCGAGCCGGATCGCCAGTTGTTCGATTGTTGCCTTGTCGAGTTTCATGCTGCCACTCCCGTCTTTGCCGCCTTCGCCCGCGCCAGATTCATCGCCGTATCCTCGATCATGTCTTCCTGCCCGCCGACCATGCCGCGCCGGCCCATCTCGACCAGGATGTCGCGCGCCGACACGCCGTATTTCTGCTCCGCACGCTTGGCGAACAGCAGGAAGGAGCCATACACCCCGGCATAGCCCAGCGTCAGTGCGTCGCGGTCGATGCGGATCGGGAAGTCCATGATCGGCACCACCAGGTCTTCGGCCACGTCCTGGATCCGGAACACATCCACCCCGGTCTCGATGCCCATCAGCTCGCACACCGCGATCAGCACTTCCATCGGCGTGTTGCCCGCCCCCGCGCCCAGCCCGGCTGCGGCGGCATCGATGCGGGTGGCCCCGACTTCGATGGCGGCGATGGAGTTGGCCACGCCCATGGCGAGGTTGTGGTGGCCGTGAAAGCCGAGCTCGGTCTCGGGCTTCAGTGCCTCGCGCACCGCGCTCAGGCGCGCCTTCACCGTGTCGGGCAACAGGTGACCGGCCGAGTCGGTGATGTAGATGCAGTTGGCGCCATAGCCTTCCATCAGCTTGGCCTGCTTCACCAGCCCTTCGGGGCTGTTCATGTGCGCCATCATCAGAAAGCCCACGGTGTCCATGCCGAGCTTGCGCGCCATGCCGATGTGCTGCTCGGAGACGTCGGCCTCGGTGCAGTGGGTGGCCACACGGATGGTATTCACCCCGAGTTCGT
>NZ_JAGRRD010000001.1:1317561-1318274 GCF_018122735.1 Azoarcus sp. L1K30
TCGACCGAGCGCCACCCGATGGACTACCTCGCCGCCGAACTCATCGCCGCGCGCGGCTGGGCCGGCAAGCGCATCGGCGTCGAACTCGACAACTACTACTTCTCCGCCGCCGCCTACCTGTCGCTGGTGAAGCACCTGCCGCAGGCCCGCCTCGTCGACGCCACCGCGCTGGTGAACTGGCAGCGCGCGGTGAAGTCGCCGCGCGAAATCGAATACATGCGCATCGCCGCACGCATCGTCGAGCGCATGCACCAGACCATCGTCGACACCATCGAGCCGGGCATGCGCAAGAACGAGCTCGTCGCCCGCATCTATTCGGCCGGCATCGAAGGCGCCGACGGCCACGGCGGCGACTACCCGGCCATCGTGCCGCTGCTGCCCACCGGGGCCGACGCCGCAGCGCCCCACCTGACCTGGGACGACAGCCCCATGCTCAGCGGTGCCGGCACCTTCTTCGAGATCGCCGGCTGCTACCGCCGCTACCACTGCCCGCAGTCGCGCACCGTCTTCCTCGGCCGTCCGCCCAAGCACTTCATCGAAGCTGAAAAAGCCGTAGTCGAAGGCATCCACGCCGGCCTCGATGCCGCCCGCCCAGGCAACACCTGCGAGGACATCGCCAACGCCTTCTTCAAGGTGCTCAAAAGCTACGGCATCGAAAAGAACAGCCGCTGCGGCTACCCGATCGGCGCCAGTTATCCGCCCGACTGGGGCGA
>NZ_JAGRRD010000001.1:1318374-1577980 GCF_018122735.1 Azoarcus sp. L1K30
GCCCCCCCCTGCGCGCACAAGTAATTCCCCTCGCATGTGACTTTCTACCATCCACCCCCACCATCCGCATATGTACCATTCATCAAAATCAAACGAATGAGCATGTCGAAGGGGTGAATCGTTCATTCCGATGGCGTGCCGAAGGTGCGCATACGAATGGCTCGGCAGCGTTACAGGAAGCGGGACGACGGTCTCCTCGCAATCGCGGTTCGTTCGGACTGCAAGGTATCCGCAGCACGTTCCGCAGGCAGCCGCACCAACTCCATCGTCAAGTGCAAGGTCCAGTGCAAGCCTGTCCGTGTCAAGGAATTGCGCGAGTTTCATAGTGTGGCGGGAACCTTCGTCATAGTCCCCAACGGCCACACCGGCGACGCCCGCACCTTCGCCACCGAATGCCGCATCGCACCACTCGGTGGCAGGCTCTTCCTGACGATGCTGCAGCGTTTGCTGGAGATTACTACCGGGGAATGGACGACGCCGACTGTTCCCAATTTCGGTGTGAAGATGATGGCGGAAGTTGGTATGCAGGGGCCGATCCGGGGGTGCCCTGCGTCATTTCAAGCACGACGAACATGAGATAAGGTGTGCTGATGCCGGGAGAGCAACTGAAGGAAGACCAAGATCACGGAGCCTCAGACCATGGAGGTACTCCATGGAGAGTCGCGAACGGCAGGCTGCTGAACCTACGTGATGGTGTCGGCTGGGTGAAGGTCTCAGCTACTGAAGTCTGGAATGCCGTTTTCGGTAGTACCAGCGATGTACACGCTGCGCAGTCACCAGCCGACTTACTGCCTCAATTCACGTTTTCGCGGTTCCCAGCCGAACTTGCCATCGAAATTTCCGGCAACGCGCCGGACGATATCCAGATCAGGCTGATTGGCATCGGAGCAAATGGCGGCCAAGCTCCGCTGGTCGCTCATGAGAACGATCAGGTCTTCATTGGAAATGTCTGGTATCCGATCCGGATGGCTGATTACGCTGAATCGTTGGCCACACTCTCGGCACAGCGCATTACCAACGGGGCAAAAATATCCGTCGGGCAGCTGATTTGGCTCAGAACCCGTGCTCAAAGCCTAGAACTCGGGCTTATCGACTTGCTTCAGGCGTCCGATCCGGCGGAGGTGCGCGCGCCCTCGGCCATGGACACGGCAGCTTGGGGACTACAGGCGGATCTATACCCCTACCAAAAGGATGGAGTCCATTTCCTGAAACTCATCGCCGGGCAGGGGCTGGGCTGCATCCTTGGCGACGAAATGGGGCTGGGAAAGACCATCCAGGTCATCACGCTGATGCTCGCGGAAAAAACAGCGGACCGAGGGCCATCACTGGTCATTTCGCCGGCAACGCTTCTCGAGAACTGGCGGCGGGAACTCCGACTTTTCGCGCCATCTCTTGCCGTCCGGATCCATGCCGGCCCCGACAGGGCCGGCGTCGCCTCGCGCCTCACCGGCTTCGACGTTGTCGTGACCTCCTACGATACGGCGCTCCGGGATGAACCGCTGCTGTCGTCCGTCACATGGAACCTGCTCGCTCTGGACGAGGCCCAGAACATCCGGAATCCGGATGCCCGCAGGACGGTGGCGGTCAAAAGCCTGCCCCGGCGGATCTCCCTCGCCATCACGGGAACACCGGTCGAAAACCGGCTGACGGACCTCTGGTCACTGTCCGACTTCGCGCTGCCCAGGCTGCTCGGAAACCGGGACGAATTCGAGCGGCTGTTCGCCGATACGGAGGCCGGTGCGGCAGGCCTCGCACCGATCGTCGCCCCCATCCTGCTGCGCAGAAGGGTCCGCGATGTCGCCCGGGACCTGCCAGAGAGAATCGACGTGGCCCAGCCACTGTCCATGTCCCGCGCCATGGCCGAAGACTATGAACGGACGCGCCTCGAAGCCCTCGCGGGACACGGAAAATCCAGCTCGCTGGTGGCCCTGCAGCGCCTGCGGATGTTCTGCACCCATCCCGCCCTCATCGGGACCTGGCGGGACGACCCCGCAGACGGCATGCCGAAGTACCAGCGGCTGCTCGAACTGCTCGAGGAGATTTTCCAGCAGGGCGAGAAGTGCCTGATTTTCACTAGCTACACCGGCATGACGGACATCTTCCGTGCTGACCTGCCGCAACGCTTTCCGGGCTGTTTCTTCAGCTTCATCGACGGACGGGTACCGGTCCCGGCGCGCCAGCAGACGGTTGACGATTTCTCCGCGGCCACCACCGGAGGGGCCCTGTTCCTGAACCCGAAGGCGGCCGGCGTCGGACTCAACATCACCGCGGCGAACCACGTGATCCACTACAACCCCGAGTGGAATCCGGCCCTCGAAGACCAGGCGTCCGCCAGGGCCTACCGCCGCAGGCAGCAGCGCCCCGTGACCATCCACCAGATGTTCTTTGCGGACAGCGTCGAGGAACTGGTGGTCGGGCGCCTTGCCCTGAAGCGCGGCCTCGCCGAACACGCGGCGACCGGCCACGAAGGGGATGCGACCGTCAGCGAAGTCCTGCAGGCGCTGCAGATCTCACCACTTTCCGGAATCCTTGAATGACGCATACGGCAAGAATCACCAAGACACTCAGCGCCAACGACATCGGAGAAACGGGTGCGCACCAGGCAGGCATCCTCGTGCCGAAGGAGCCGGCCATCCTCTCGTTCTTCCCGTTTCTCGATCCCGACGCGAAGAATCCGCGCGTGAGCCTGACATTCCGCGAACCGGACGGAATCACCCGCTGGAATTTCAATTTCATCTACTACAACAACCGTTTTTTCGGCGGCACCCGCAACGAATACCGGCTCACCTGCATGACCCGGTACCTGAGGGCCCGCAATGCGGCCGTCGGTGACCAGGTCGTGCTTTCCAAGGATGGCGACGGCCGTCTCCACGTTGATGTGGAGCGCCCCGGTGCCCCCGCAGCAGGCGGTGATGATGACGTGCTGGTGCTCTCGGGCGGCTGGAAAGTCATCCGGATCTGAACAGGTACAGGAAACCCCACATGTCTTCCAGAAATCCAGCAGAACCCCCCTACCTCGACGTACCCCCGGATCCGGAACGGATCATCGAAGGACTAAGGGATACGGGCTACGAATTCAACACCGCCATGGCTGATGTGATCGACAACTCGATCGCAGCCGGCGCTGGCAACATCGACATCACGATCGCCATGGACTTCAGTGGCGCGGTCGCGGTTTCCGTCGCCGATGACGGCTGCGGCATGGACCGTGACGGTCTGGTCAATGCCATGCGCTACGGCTCCAGGCAGCGGGCCAACCAAGCCAGCCTCGGGAAATTCGGACTGGGCCTGAAGACGGCCTCCACCGCTTTCTGCCGGCGGCTGTCAGCCGTCAGTCGCGGCAGTGATGGCGGCGGGGTCATGAAGGCGACCTGGGACCTTGACCACATTGCCAAGGTCGGGCGCTGGGAACTGCAGCTGGTGGAGGCAGGCCGCAACGAAACCACGCTCCTGGACGCGGTTGCGAAGGGGAAGACGGGCACGCTCATCCTGTGGGAGAACATCGACCGCCTGCTCAAGACCTATGCAAAACCCGACGGAAAGGCCGCCAAAACCGCGCTCAAACGCTACGAGGACGAGCTCCGCTTCCACGTTGCCATGGTCTACCAGCGCTTCCTCGACAGCAATGATGCCCGTGCACAGGACGTCAGCATCCGCATTAACGGCAGGCCGGTCGCTCCGTGGGACCCGTACTGCCTGCCACTCACGGAAAAACCCGCCGCCGAAAAGGTCACGAAGGTGGAGACCGGGGACGGTGCCAGCGCGGCGTTCACCGTCCGGGTCTTCATCCTCCCCCGGAAAAGCGAATTCCCGGACGAGGAAACCCTGAAGGAAGCGCGTCTGACCAATGACAAGCAGGGGATATACGTCTACCGTGAGAATCGGCTGATCCACGGCCCGGACTGGCTCGACATGTACAGCAAGGAACCGCACATGACCCTGTGCCGGGTCGAGCTATCGTTTGACCACAAGCTGGATGACGCCTTCCAGGTGGACATCAAGAAGTCCAGGATTCTGCTCGATGAAGTCCTGTACGACTGGCTGCGAAACAAATTCCTTCCGGGACCACGCCGCGAGGCGTCCGAGCGCTACCGGAAGGGCGTTGACGCAGTGGTCAGCGGTACGGCGGCCCTGCTGCATGCGGTATCGAACAACGCCATCCACGCCCAGGCCGACAACCTGAAGACAGCCGAACTGGAAGGGGTGGATGGCGCCACCGGAAACGTGACCGTCTCCAACAAGAATGGTGTCACGAAGCTCCGGATCAAGCTGGTCGAGGAAAAGAACAGCGGGGAATGCCACGTCCAGCCGGTCGACAGTCTCCAGGACGGTCTGCTGTGGGAACCGGCCTTCATCAATGGCAACCAGGCCGTCCGGATCAACACGGGCCATTCCTACTATCAGAGGGTTTACATTCCGAACAGGCGATCCGGGGTGACCGTGCAGGGGCTGGACTCCCTGATGTGGGGACTCTGCGCGGCTGAACTCGGCAATGTCAGCGAAAGCAACCGGCAGAATTTCGAGGAGATGCGCTACGAGGTCTCCCGGATCCTGCGCAGGCTTGCGGATGACCTGCCAGAACCTTCCGAAGACGACCTCTGATGAGCGGTGACCTGCATGCCATTCAGTGAAGAGGCACTGGCCGGAGTCTTGGGCGTCCGCTTCCGGCTGTCCCTTTCCGGCTGTGTCGCAAACACCCCTGACGGACCACGGCAGGGTGTGCGGGCAACCGACATTCCCGAACCCAACGGGTTTGCCGTACTGGTATCCAGTGGCTGGAAAAGCCTGGAGGCCGGTTTCTTTCCCGACACCTATGCCGGCGATCTGGTGCGGGCGATGGGGCGCAGGGCCACCACGTCGCACCATCCCTTCCTTTCGCTCGCGAGTACATTCGAGGCTGCCGGCAAACGGATCAGCATGAAGGTGAACGGTTCGGTGGTCCTGCCTGAAAACGGTCTTCCGCCCCCGCCTTGGAACCAGCTGGAACTCAGGGTCCGCAAGCTGACGGACGCGACATCCGGCAATGACGGGGACCTTCAGGCCGGCGCGGAAACCGTTGCATCGGCCTGCCTGGCGCTGCTGCTGCTCCTGCTGCCCCTCGAGGAAGAGGAGCCGGCCGGACAGCCGCTGTTCGAGGCCGGCCTGCCGGAAGGCGCGTGCAGCACGGTGACGGTGAATCGTTATGAGCGCAACCCTGCCAACCGGGCCGCCTGCATTGCGGCCCACGGCGCAAGGTGCGGCATCTGCGGCTTTGATTTCGGCACGGTGTATGGCTCGCTGGCCCACGGATACATCGAGGTACACCACCGGACCCCAGTATCACGCATGGGGGGCAGCTACCAGATCGACCCCGTACGAGACCTGATTCCGCTTTGTGCAAACTGCCATGTGGCCGTCCACCGGGTGGATCCGCCCATGCCGCCCGAAACGCTCAGGGAAATATTTTCCTCCAACGGGCGACGTTCACCCACGGGCGCCGGAAAGTGATTACTGCCGCTCTTCCACCAGCTCGATGAACCCCGCCACATCCATCAGCCAAGTCTGCTGCTCTGGCAGGTAGCTGTCGTGGATAGCGCGCGGCAGCACTAGGCGGACGCCCTTGGCCTGCATCTCGTCGGTCTGGTTGCGGCTAATGCCGGGCTCCAGGGTCAGCAGGTGCTTGTCCGGGATGCGGTCGGCCTCGGCGAGGATCTGCCGCCAGCGATCCTTGCAGGAGGACTTGACTCCCAGCATGGTCAGCCGGACGGCGGACCACGCCGGATCATGATATTCAGCATGTCCTGGGAACAGGAAATCTGGTCTTGCCTTTCCTTCAGTAATCGCAGTGCGGCTATGGCGGATGCCACGTGCAGTGAATAGAAATTCGAGGTGGTTCTCCAGGGCGCTGCCGGCTCGGGATTTGCGCCGGTTCTGGACGCTAAGAGAGAAGGTGATGAAGGCGTCCACATCATCGGCGAAGCCCTGCTTCAGCCGGTCACCGATTAGATGGCGTTCGAGGGTGCGGAACAGGATTTCCTCCTGCTCCATCCAGGCCATCAGGATCCTGTCCGGATCGTCGCCCAGAGCCACGTCCCGGAGGGTTTCCCTCGAGAATGCGGAGAATTCGCGGGTTTTCGGTAAGACCCCGCCAAATCTATCCAGCATCAGCCCGAGGAAATCAGGGGCCTGCTCCTCCACCTCGACCCCGATCAGCTCCAGCACTTGGCGGGATGCAAAAACCAACCGCATCCGGTCGGCCTCTTTCTCCGTCTTGACGGCGTAGCCCCCGAAATCCAAGTCGGTGACGCCGAACAGCCACGCCACCTGGTTCTCTGCGGTGGAACCGGCCGCGGCGATTATCACCACCAGGCTGTCGTCCGGCCGGCGCCCGATGACTAACAGGTCACGCTCGTCCGCCCGTTCCGACACCTTCGTGTCGGGGTAGTACAGCCGGTATTCCGAGCGGACTGGATGCGCCTCGCGGGCGTCGTACCAAGTCAGGAAACCCGCTTCCATAACGGCCCCGGCCTCATTATCGGACAGGTATATGAACATGGCGGGAAATTCCCGGCGCGCAGTTCCCAGCATCCGCTTCAGGCCGCCGACTCCGTCAAATTCGTGCTGGTTTGAACGGTGGCGCAAGGCTTCCACTGCGCTCAGGCGCTTGTATGCAACGTCGGTGAAATATTCGGACAGGTATCCCTTCTTCATAAGCCTCCCTGGATCGTGATTTCTCCCCGGTCTCCCGGTAGCCAGTCGTCCAACTGGCGGGTAACCTCTTCCAGACCCGGCTTCCCGCGGCCCCGCAAGGCACACTCCCAGACTACCGCCACACGCCAGCCCTTGACCCGGAGGGCAAGGACAGTCCGGGCGTCGCGTACCCGATTAGCCCCGATCTTGGCTTCCCAGAATTCCCGGTTGTTCGACGGCAGGCGAAATAGGGCGCAGTCATGGCCGTGCCAATAGCAGCCATGCACGAACACCACAGCCCGGTGTTTTGGAAAAACCATGTCGGGTTTTCCAGGAAGCCGCCCGTCATTGAGAAGATATCGGAACCCGCGCGCGAACAGCGCTTTCCTGACGGCCACCTCGATTCTCGTATCCTTCCCGCGGATGCCGGACATCATCCGGCTTCGCGTGGCACGGTCTACTACGTCAGCCATCAAGTTCGTTGCCGCAGGCCTTCATGTATATCGGGTAGGCCGCTTCGTATACCCGGTCGCCGAGCAAGGAGAATAGCTTTCCCAATATAGAACGGACCTCCTCGGCTTCAACTTCCGAGAACAGCGGGTGCCAATCACGCACACGGTAAACCTCTGCCGGGTCATCGTCGGGGTGAAAGAGAAGGGCGCCTGTATATAGGTCGGAAAACCACGCTAGCGCGCCATCAAACGAAGCCTCCCGCAAAGCGGGAATTCTGGAGACCGGACCCATGTTTGCACCTCATGCGGTTGCATAGATTAACCGGAGCTCGGGCTCCTGATAGTCGGCAACAATGCTTGGCTGCATCAACTTCGCGACGTGCGTCATCACGTCAACAACGACTGAATTGCCGAATTGCTTGTAGGCCCGGGTATCAGATACGGGGATCCGGAAGGTGTCGGGGAAGCCCATCAGGCGTGCGCATTCCCTAGGAGTCAGTCTTCGCGGGTTGAGGCCCTCCTGATGAACGAGGATCTCTGACCCGTCCTTATAGTAGCGCGCAGATAGCGTACGCGTGACGCTATCCGGAAAAACAAGGCCGAAGCCGAAGCCGTTGCCCTTTGCCCGATGCTTCTGGGCATAATCCTGCAGGTACTGCCAGAGCTTTGTCGTCAGCGTGTACTTGTCCTGAACCTTCCTGTTTTCATGATCGAAGTATTTCTCGCCATCCCATTCCAGACGGGGCTCAGTGCCATCGCCGCGATGGAGAATATCCTTCAGGGTCCGGTGGCCTTTGGGCGGGAGCAGCTGAGCGTCCCAGTCGAAATTGGCCCCGAGGTCGCGGCGGAACCCCACGATGAGGATACGTTCGCGGTGCTGGGGTACGAAGTGGGCGCCGTCAACGATTTTGGGGGAAATGTCATAACCCAAGCCTTCCAGAGAACGCTTAATAACATCAAAGGTTCGCCCCCTGTCATGTGACGTCAGATTCTTCACATTTTCGAGGAGGAAGGCGCGCGGCTTTTTCGCCTCGATGATGCGGCAAATATCAAAGAAGAGCGTGCCCTGTGTTTCGCAGGCGAATCCATGCGCGCGTCCGAGAGCATTTTTCTTCGACACTCCCGCTATGGAGAATGGCTGGCAGGGAAAACCCGCAAGCAGCACATCGTGGTCTGGGACTTCATGGGCAGGTATTTGCGTGATATCGCCATTGATCGGGTGTGCGTCTCCACGGAAATTCTCGGCGTACGTCTTCTGCGCGTAACTGTCCCATTCGCTCGTAAAAACGCATCGACCGTCAATCTGCTCAAAGGCCTTACGAATGCCCCCGATTCCGGCAAACAGGTCGATGAAACGGAAGGCTCCTTCTCGTTCGACAGTTTGGTCAAATGGTAGCAACCGCTGCAACGCATGAACGATGTAGCCCGGGGGCTGGGCCTGCCGCGCCTCCCAGCGCCGGATAGTTCGGGTGGTAACGCCCAAATGAAGGGCAATAGCTGCCTGCGAATGGTGGCGGCGAGCTGCGGTGAGGTAGTCGAAGGCGGCATCGTGATCCGCGGTGATGAGGAAGGTGGTCATGGGCTGCCCTGGGAATTTTTGCGGACATTACGCCCTTTTTTTGCCCCAGTAAATAGAGAATCAGGAAGAGCGAGGTCGATCCATTGGCAAGGAAACCTCGTGGTTGTCCCGTCGCACCAAGACCATGGTAATCGTAATTCTGTCGCAGCAAGGAACTCCCCCGACAAGCTGTGAAGGCCTGCGGTAAATGCCTTGGGCGCGGTCAACGCTGCCGGAGGAGGAGAAGGGGCCGTTCCGTCACGATGGACTGCGCGCCAGGTCGAAATGGACAGGCGCCATTCCGTGGGTTACGACAACGTTGCACCTATCGGAGCGATTCAAGTTTCAAGTGTGTCGTCATGGGTGGCGGGAGTATCCCATATGACGTGCCGCGGCTGCGTGAAGGTTTACCGAACTTGTGCCCGACATCTTTTATCGGAGTTAACATAATACACATTATGGTTGTTTTAGCAGCTTGGTTGCCTCGATCTTACTTTCGGTCATCTTCGGCTTGCGACCGCCCTTGCGGCCGAGCCGCCTCGCGACTTCCAGGCCAGTACGGGTGCGCTCGACAGTCAGTTCGCGCTCCATCTCAGCGAGGCTCGCCATGACGTGGAAGAAGAACCGGCCAAGTCGCCGTCCGGGCAACAAGTGTGTCGCCCTCGCGCAGCATTTCGAGCGTCTTGTCCAAGCCGGGCCGATCTGCTCGCGTGCCACTCACCTTGTCCTCGAAGACCATTTTACATCCGGCCCTGATCAAGGCTTCGCGTTGCAGCTCCAGGTTCCGACCCTGCGTCGAAACGCGCACATAGCCGATCAACATGGCTTTTCACGCGCCCGGCCGATGTGCCCAAGAACTGTCTGCATGACTTCTTCATGGGCATACGACCTGACGTTGGAGTCGTCCGTACGTCCAATCCATCCTGTTCGACAAAGCAACGGCTTGCCATGACGCATGAGAATGATTTTCGTCAAGGCGCCGCTCACCCGAAATCGGCCGCCTCGTCGTCGTCGGCCTGGCGCACGATAGGCAGTTGCTCGAGCAATGTCGGCAGCCATTGCTGCACCGTATCCCACACTACATCGAGGTTTATGTCGAAATAGCCGTGAGCCATGCGGTTACGCATGTTGCGCATGCTGCGCCACGGCACGTCGGCGTGCATCTGGGTGAATTCAGCATAACCGTCCATCACCTTTGCGGCGGCTTCGCCGATGATAATGAGGTTCATGATGACGGCTTGCTGGGTGCGCTTGTCACCCAGGAATTCGTCCTTAGCCATTCCTTCCACGAAGCTGCACGCATCGATTGCGGCTTGCTGGATGTGGTCAAGGTAATCGGGCAGGCGATTCTCGCTCATACCGGCAGTGCCTCCGCGAGCACCTTGGCCCTGAACTTTGGCGGCAGATCGCCGGGTGTCAGTAAATCGACGTCCACGCCGAGCAGCGACTTCAGCTCTTCCTCCAAATCGCCCAGGTCCAACAGCGTCGCACCAGGCAGCGCATCGACCAGCAGATCAAGATCGCTGCCATCCCGGTCGGTGCCATGCAGAACCGAACCGAAGACGCGCGGGTTGGCGGTGCGGAAGCGACCAACCACTTCACGCACTGCGCTTCGCTTCATGTCAAGCACAACAGACGGTCGCATGGATACCCAATCTTATCGAAACTCACAGAGATAATATGCAATCAAGAATAGCGCTTCAAGAACTATTATCGAGGATCAAAATACTCTGATTCCCAGTTTCGCGCCCGTTGCCTTGGCGGGTTTTCTTGGGGCGATCGCCAAGGAACATGTTCGCGTGCTGCACGTCACGATGGCCGCCGGCAAGTCCCCGCCCCCCTTCGACTTCATCGGCCAAATCGGCTTCGGCAAGTCTGTGGCCATCCCGCTTGCCTGAGCGCCATCCAGAGGCGTGAGCATGAAGACCCGTATTCAGGCGCTCGTCTCCTTCCGGGCCGCGCACGATAAGCGCATCCGCCCCGAAGCCGCGCTGCCGCTCTACCACCTTTTTCTCGCCGGCCCGACCTCACGCGCGGAGTTTCAGCAGATGGCCGGCCTGGGCGAACGTACTGCCCGCGCGCTTCTATCGCACCTCATCGAAACCGGCTTGTCTGGCGCCGCCCGGAATTGCTTGAGAACGCACTTACGGGGACAATCCGCGTCCGAACAAGTCGACTCCAACCGCGCTGGATGCACGCCCAAGCCTACACGCCACCGCCACACGCGCCGTTGAACTACCTCTACAGCGACAGCGACCTCGTCGTGACGGAAAAACCGTCGGGTCTGTTGTCGGTGCCCGGGCGCGGTGCGGACAAGTCCGACTGCCTGATCTCGCGGGTGCAGCTCGACTATCCCGACGCCCAGATCGTGCATCGCCTCGACATGGAGACGTCCGGCCTCATGGTGCTGGCCCGCCACGCCGAGGCGCATCGCCGGCTCAGCATCCTGTTCCAGGACCGCATCGTGAAAAAGCGCTACGTCGCCGTGGTGGATGGATTGCTGGCGGCCGATCGAGGCACGGTCGAACTTCCCCTCATCACCGACTGGCCAAACCGGCCGCTGCAGAAGGTGGACTTCTCGATCGGCAAGCCTTCCACCACGCATTATCGCGTGATGTCGCGTGACTTTAGGCTGGAGGCGACGCGGGTCGAACTGTCGCCGTTCACCGGGCGCAGTCACCAGTTGAGGGTGCATTTGCTGGCGCTGGGCCATCCGATCCTGGGAGATGCGTTATATGCAACGGCGCCGGCAAGGGCAAAAGCAGGCCGCCTGCTCCTGCACGCAACACGTCTTGAATTTCCCCATCCACTCGGCGGCGATCGCCTGAGCTTCGACTGCCCCGCATCTTTCTGACGTCCCGGACCCGGATGTCGGAGTCCGTGACCGCACCCCGCGCCAGCGACAACGCACCCGTAAGTCGTGATCTTCGGTCGTCAATTTGACAGAGACCCTGCCCCCCCGTGTGCGCACGAGTATGAAGTCAGTTCCTCCGCGGATAACTTATGTATTTCTGGCACGCCGCGTAATCGATGCGTCGCATTGAGCTTCAGGGATTTTATTGGTGTTTCCGCATCGAACACCGGACGAATCACATCGAGGAGGAAGAACTGTGGACAGGACCGAAACCAAGGTGCGTCACCCGATCATTCAGCAGATGGCGCTAACTCAGGCACTGGCCCGAGCCGAATGGGATGCGGCCCAACGCATTCTGAACATCCACCACGCCGGGGTGCGCCGACTGATGAACCTGCCCAGTGGCCTGGGAAAAAATGAGAAATACACCGCGCGTGGTGACATCGCAGAGCTGACGGGCTGGTGGGCCGATCTGTATCGGCAATCGATCGCAAACACGATGGAAGTCTCGGCTATCTCGATGAGTACCCTGAGCGAGATACAGACCGTAATCATCAAGAGTAGCCACGAGATCATTCCCCTGCTCCAGGGAGAATGGCGCGACGAGGTCGAGCATCTGAGTCGGGCCATGGCCTCCACGATGCCGGCCGGATTCATGCCGGCACATCACGCCAAGGCCGCCTGACCTCCGCCAACGAGCCCGGAGGAAGAGCAATGAACCAACTTCGATCGAGTGCGATCAATGTGTCGCATTCGCCCTCAGGCATATCCGACAGGGCGCAGGCATGCGCTGGCGACAATTTTCCCCCGCTCACAGATCAGGCCGTGCTGCTAGCCAGATCGTGCGGCACGATCGAATTTTGCACCGGGCCGGCCCGGCAACTTCTCAAGTCAACCGAGCAACTCGAAGGCAGGAATCTGGCCGACCTACTGCCGGGTATGCCCCTCCAAGTGAAGACTCCCGGGTACAACTGCGCCTACCTCGCCTTCAATCATCCACCGGGCAGCTGGCATGGCCTCACGGTGAGTGGCACGCGCGGGGAAACGATCCGCCTCGCAGCGTCCTTTCTCATCATCCCTGTGGGCCAGAGCAGCTGCATCCTGATTGGCCTGCGTCCGGCGGAATGCGCGTCGCCCGCCGAAGAGCACTTCCAGCGCTTCCTGACCTTACTGGAAGGCAGCGGCGAAGCCGTCATGGTGACCGACACGCAGGGGATCGTAGAGTACGTCAATCCGACCTACGAACGTATCAGCGGCTGGCAGCGCCACGAACTCGTCGGCCGTCGACCTCCGCACGCAGCATTCGCGGCGACAACCGGTGGGTCCGACACTGGCAACCCGATTGGCGATTCCCTGCGCACAGGGAGGGTGCGCAATGGCCGCATCCGGTACCTCGACGAGCGAGTGCGCCCCTTCAGCGACCGCGCCGGCCGCGTGACGCATTACGTGCGCACCGTACGCGACGTGAGCCGTCGAATCGCCCACGAGCTTGCACTACAGCGCCGCGCGAACTTCGATAACCTGACTGGGATCGCCAACCGCCACCTGCTGATCCAGCGCCTGAACCAGGAAATCTCACGCGCGGGCCGCACAAACGGCGCCTTTGCCTTGATCTGCGCCGACATGGACCGGCTCAAGGCCATCAACGATACTTTTGGACATGCTGTCGGCGATGCAGCGATCCGTGGCGTGGCCGCGCAATTGGTCCGCTGCGTGCGCGAAATGGACACCGTGGGCCGCTTTGGGGGCGACGAGTTTCTGTTGATCATCCCCGGCCTGCACCTGCACGACGATGTCGATGCTCTGCTCGGCAAACTGGTTGCCTCGGTCCGGGACATCCGCGTGGATACCCCCTCACCTCCGACGCTCGCCGTGAGTGCCGGTGCCGCGGTGTTCCCCTGCGATGGTCAAAGTGCCGAGCTGCTATTGCAGGCAGCCGACGCGGCGATGTACAAGGCCAAACGTCTCGGTGGCAATCGATACTGGCCGTGCATTGCGCCGGCACCTATCGCCGTGCCCGCGCAGGCCGACGGGCTGACCGTACGAAGTCTGTACGCCGTGCCGGTGCCACCGCCGACCGTTGCCGCGACAGCGCATCGGCATGCTGGCCGATGATGGGGCTCGACACCGATGCGGCAGGAAACCACTGTCATACCCTTTGCCCAGAACGGTCTGGGCGAGAAGATGGACGGACCGGACGATGCCACGGACCTGCTCCGCCAAATCAGCCACGGGCGGATCAGCGCCGGTGCGCTGGCCCGATTCGTAGGGCTGCCGCTCGCCCCTGCCCCGCACCCCGAATGGACCCGCTTCATGTGCCGCCGGTTGCGGCACGGCGATATCCCCGTCCGCGCGGGAGACCCGTGCCAGCATCTCTACGTGGTCATCCGTGGCAGCTTCTGCACGCGGACGATCGATGCTGCGGGCAAGGCGCGCGTCATCGCCTTCGAGCGCGCCTCAGATACGCTCGGGCTGGACGGGCTCGCGTCGGGTCGGTACACGACCGAATCCATCGCCCTGGAGCTGACTGACGTGGCTGTAATCCCGCTCGCAGGTCTGGCTCGCCCGGGGTATGAGGGCGCCGCCCTGCGCACGTTCATCTACCGGCTGCTGGGACGCCAGATTCTCCGCAACCAGGCCATGATGGCCATGATGGCCGCTTCGCGAGCAGTCACACGCCTTGGAGCCTTCCTGTTCGACTGGCATGCGCGCAGCGATGCGTCCCTTCGCTTTGCTCTGCCGATGCGTCGCACGGATATCGCCTCGCTTCTCGGTTTGAGCAAGGAGACGGTGAGTCGCACCTGTTCGACGCTTGACCGCACTGGAATCGTTGTCATGCGCCGACAACGTGTCACCGTGCTCGATCGCGAGGCGCTGCACCGCACTGCAACCGGGGCAATCCCGTCTGGTGCCACCCGGTCGCCGGTCCGGCGCACGTCGTCTTCCGCCCCTGCACATGGAGTCTTCGCGGCCGATGATCTCGTCCTCTTGCACCGAGATTGATCTGGCTCACGAATGACGTTGCCGACACTCGCTAGGATAATACCTGCGCTCGCTGCCAACGCCGGACTGGGATGCGGGCCGGTAGCGCGAACAGGGGAGGCCGTCATGACCCACGAACTGAGCGATGATCTGCTGCAAGTGTTCAATGCTTCGGTCGATGCCATGCTCATCGCCGACACCAGCGGCGGCATCCGCAGGGCGAATCTGGCCCTGGCCAGACTGTTCGGTCTTGCCCAGCCGCTGCCGCCCGGACTCACCGTGAATGACCTCATCCCCGAGCGTCTGCGTGCCCTCCATGCACGCCACACGGCCGCCTACGCCCGAAACCCTGAGGCCCGACCGATGAACATCGGTCGGCTCCTGCACGCGCGTCGTGCCGACGGCAGCGAATTCCCGGCCGAGGTCAGCCTCAGCCCCCTCCCCGGCGGCAGGGTGCTGGCGACCGTACACGACGCCAGCGCGCGCATCGAGGCCGAAGCGCGCACGCGGCAATGGGCGCAGCGCTATGCCAGCCTGCTCGGGGCCATTCCCGACATCGTTGTGGAGATGGACCGAGAACATGTGCTGACATGGGGCAATGCCGCCGCATATCACTTCTTTGGCGACCATTTCGTCGGCCAGCCCATCGCCCGCTTCCATACCGAACACCAGTCCATACCGGATATGTGCGCCGAGTACGAAGCCTGGTTCAGCCGCAGTGACGGCCAGCGCCGGCTCTTGTCCTGGTGCTGCCACCGCCTGACCAATGAGGGCAGAACATCCGGTCACTGTTTGTGCTCGGCACGGGACATGACCGAACGCCATCGCGATGCAGACGCACTTCGCGCATTGCGCATACAGATGCGCCATCTGCACGCCCTGCAGATCGCTGGCCAGACCGCGCGCAAGATCGCGCACGACCTCAACCAGCCTTTGAACGCCGTCTCCGCCTATGCCACCGCCGCCCTGCGCCTGCTGGGCGACGGTCAGGACGAGCACACGCGCCTGCGTGAAGCCCTCGAGGGCTGCAGCGAAGAGGCTGATCGTGCGGGCGCAGTGATGCATGAATTGATGAACTTCCTCGAGCGTGACGGCCTGAAGCCGGCGCCGGTCGACTTGCCTCTGGCGATCCACAATGTGGTGAAGCTGTGCCATGACGATGGCTACAGGGACACCCGCTTCGATGTCGACATTGCGCCTGACCTGTGGCCGATCGTAGGCGACCAGCGCCAGATCGAAAGCGTGGTTCACAGCCTGATTACCAACAGCGTCGAGGCCCTCCGTATCGCCGGCGTCGACCTGCCGTCGATCCGCGTCGAAGCACGCAATGACATCGCGCATCAGGCGGTACAGATTTCGCTTAGCGACAACGGGCCGGGGCTGGACGCACAGGTCGCAGCGCAGGCTTTTTCTCCGTTCTTTACAACCAAACGGCAGGCAATGGGGCTAGGCCTCACCATCTCCCGCGCGCTGGTCGAAGCCGCCGGAGGAGAGCTGTGGTACGACCCCGAGGCTGGCCCTGGCGCAACCTTCCGCTTCACCGTGCCAATTGAGGCACCGACATGAACACGCGTTGCATCTGCGATCCTATGGTGTTCATCGTCGACGACGATGCCGGCGTTCGTCGCAGCCTGCGCATGTTGATGGAAAGCGCCGGCCACACTGTGGCCAGCTTCGATAGCGCCGAGGCCTTCCTCAAGGCCTGCCGCCCCGACTGGCGTGGTTGCGTCATCCTCGACGTCCACCTTGGTGGCATGAATGGCCCGGCCCTGCACGCGCTCCTCACTGCACGCGGAATCACCCTGCCGATCATCTACCTCACCGCGCACGGCGACGTGCCTGGCGCCGTGCAGGCGATGCGCCGCGGCGCAGTCGACTTCCTCCTCAAGCCGGTACGCGGTCAGCACCTGCTCACTCAAGTGGAAACTGCCTTGGCGAGCCAGCATATGGCCGATCTGACACCTGCGCCTCCAGCGCCGCTGGGCAAGCTCACGCCGCGGGAAGTTGAAATCGCCGAGCTGGCATTTGCGGGGCTTACCAACAAGGAGATCGCGCGTCAGCTGAGCATCAGTCATCGCACCGTCGAATACCACCGCACCCAGATCCTGCACAAGACTGGCACAACGTCCTTTGTCCAACTCGCTTCACGACTGACGCTGCGCCACGAGCCCGATCATGCGCGTACGCCGGGCGACCCACCGGGTCCTTAATGGTGTCTCAGCAAGAAGCTGGTCGACACGCTTGCCCACCAAAGGACGCCACCGGGTTGGGCACTCCACACACCACTTGGGGGTCACCTTTCCGGCAGCGGTCGCAAGCCCGCTCCTGCTCCTGGCGCACCGCAGCCTGGACCGCGGCAGATGGAACCGGGCCGGCCGATGGTGACCGGGGCGTGAGCCCCCGGAAACAGCACGACATGACGCACTGGCAGAACGATGAGCGCATCAGGCGGGAATGCCTGTTCGGACGGTGTCGGCGCCGCCTGCATCTCGATATCCTGCGGGGGGGCGTCCTCTTGGTTGCATCGCTCGTCATCAGCCTCCCGGGAGCCCCCATTGCCTCGCTCCAGAACCAGACATGCGGATCCTAGTCCCGCATCGCGACCTCCTCGAACGCCCAGATATCATAGAGGGCAGGCGCGAGCGCTGACGTAACGGGGGCAGTCGTCGCGCACAAAGAACCGTCGACTTGACACCCCCATCAAGCGCACCACCCACCCCCTGACGTCCAGGCGCAGACGCTTGATCCAAAAGACCTCAGTCGACCTTCACTTCAAGGGCCCGCGCCTTGGACTCGCCGGTCTTGGGCAGGCGGATATCGAGCACGCCGTCCTTGAAGCTGGCCTTGACTTGCTTGGCGTCAACATTCTCGGGTAGAGAGAAGGTGCGCGAGAAGCTGCCATAGGCGCGTTCGATTCGATGGAAGCGCTTGCCCTTCTCCTCCTTTTCGCGGTGGCGCTCGCCACGCAGTGTGAGCACACCGTTGTCAACGGTGACATGCACGTCTTCTTTCCTCACGTCTGGCAGTTCGGCCTTGACCTCGAACTCCCCTTCGGTCTCAGCAACGTCAACGCGCGGCGACCAGTCCTCGGCCGAAATGGCCTCGCTCGCGCCCAGGCTCAGGGGGCCAAAGGAGCGGGTCAGGCGGTCGAACAGTTGCTCCATTTCACGCATGGGTTCCCATTTCACCAGTGCCATGTTGATTCTCCTGCGCGGGGATGCCGCGAAAGGGTTGGCGGCGGGACCCCGCAATATGCCCTCCGTCAACCGGGCCAGAAAGGGTGGCCTCACACCCATCCTAGTCCCTCACCCCGGAAGAGAAAGCGCTGCGCGAACAAGGGTTGACGAATGTCACCGTGTCATCTCGTCGTACGCCTGTTCGGGTGTCTACAATGTCCGCACGAGGTGTACGGTCTCTCGGTCGTCAGGATCACGGCGAATGGTAAAACCGAGCTGGCGGGCAAACTTGAGCATCTTGTCGTTGGCAGCCAGGGCAAAGCCCTCCATTAACGTGAGACCGCGCGTGCGGGCGACGTCCATCAGGTCGAGCATCAGCAGTCCCGCAACACCGCTCCCTTGCCATGCGTCATCGACGGTCACTGCGAACTCGCAGCTGCTGCCGTCGGGGCTCACCACGTAGCGCGCCACGCCGATTTCGAGCTCCTGCCCATCACGTATCACCGTAGCCACCAAGGCCATGTGGCGCTGGTAGTCCAGCTCGGTTAGATAGCGCAGTTTGCCGGGCGGCAACTCATTGAGCGTGCCCATGAAGCGTGCGTAGCGCGAGGCCTTGGACAGGTGCCGGACGAAGTCCTGCTCCATGACTGCATCCTCCGCGCGAATCGGCCGGATGGTCACCTCTGTGCCATCGAAAAGGTAGCGGGTGCGGATCAGTTCGGCCGGATAGTCGCCCACGGCATCTACTCCCGCTCGCCGCCGAGGTGTGCGACCAGATAGTCGACGATCTCGTCGAGTGTGCCCAAGCGGCCGTAGTCGCGTCCGGGGATGTCCAGGCCGAAGCGCTCGTGCAGGCCGACGATGACGTTGAGCCAGTCCATCGAGTCGAGATCGATCTGGCGACGCAGCAACCGGTCGGCACGGATCGCCGTCAGATCGGCCTCCGGGGCAATGCGGGCCAAGGTTTCGTGCACGCCGGCGCGGATCTCGTCACGGTTCATTCGGCACCTCCGCATGTTCGAGCATCGACAGGTCGCCTTCGGGCAGGCCCAGTGCGCGCGCCCGCAGCAGGCGGCGCATGATCTTGCCGCTGCGCGTGTGCGGCAAAGCGGCCGCGAAGGTGATGCGCTTCGGTGCCATCACAGCCCCCAGATGGGTCCGCGCGTGGGCAAGCAGCGTACGTGCCAGCGCCTCGTCCAGCGTTGCGCCGGCGTGGCCGACAACGACCGCTTCGACACGCTCGCCGCAAGTCGGATCGGGCAGACCGATCACCGCGGCCTCTGCCACCGCGGGGTGCGCCATGAGCACCCGTTCGACCTCGCAGGGCCCGATCAGGTGCCCCGACGATTTGATCACGTCGTCGGCGCGACCGAGAAACCAGTAGTCGCCCCTGGCATCGCGCCGCACCAGGTCACCGCTCAGATACAGCCCATCGGCGAAGCAGGCGCCATAGCGATCGTGTGCACCGAGGTAGTCGCGGAACATTGATGGCCAGCCGGCCACAAGTGCCAGCTCGCCCGTCGCCTCGGGGGTGTCAATCACCGTAACGCCGCCACCCGACTTGCGATGCACCACGCGGGCCTCGATTCCCGCCAGCGGGCGCCCCATCGCACCGGGCGTCACCTGCCGCGCCGGGATGTTGGCAAGCATGATCGCGCCGGTCTCGGTCTGCCACCAGTTGTCGTGGAACGGTCGCCCGAGCACCCGCTCACCCCATCGCACCGCGCCCGGATCTAGCGGCTCGCCGCAGCTGGCCGCCACGCGCAAGCCCGTCGGCCGGGGGAGTTTGACGCCGGCGGCATGGGCGCGCATCAGCAGGCGGATCGCGGTCGGGGTGCTGTACCACACGCTTACCCTCGCCCGCTCGAGCACCTCGAACCAGCGCCTCGCGTCGAAGGGACCGGCATCGACCACCACCGTGGCGCCATGCAGCAAGGGCGCAAGGATGCCGTAGGCCGTACCCGTGACCCAGCCCGGGTCGGCGGTGCACCAGAAGCGGTCGGCCGCGTGCAGGTCGAGCGCCTCGCGCGCGGAGGAAAAAAGGTTGAGGCCGACGCCATGGCCATGCAGCACACCCTTCGGCGTGCCAGTCGTGCCGCTGGTGAAATGCAGCAGGGCCGGATCGTCGGGCCCGGTGGCGATGCCGGGCGGGGTATCGTCGGCAGCGGCGAGCGCCTCCACCAGATCGATGGTGCCCGGCAGTTCCTGCTTGTTGTCCGCCTCGCGCACCAGCAGCACTTGACGCAGGCTTGGCCATTGCGCGCGCATCGGCGCGAGCTTGTCGCGATAGCACGGCGCGTCGGTCACCAGCACGGCCGCGCCGCCAAGCGCCAGACGCACACGGATCGGCTCGGGCCCGAAGGCGGCAGATAGTGGCGCCACCACGGCGCCGGCCTTCAGGGCACCGAGCACCGCCACATAGAGAGCCGGGCAGCGCTCCAGCAGCACGAACACGCGTTCGCCCCGCACCACGCCCAGGGCCCGCAGGCCGTTGGCAAACCGGTTGCTGCGGTGTGCCAGTTCGGCATAGGAGATATCCTGCATCCCCGCGCCGTCCGGCGTCACGAAGGACAGCGCCGTCATCTTCGCCCAGGGGCCGCACGCATGACGATCCGCCGCCGCCACGCCCAGGTTCATGACTCCCAGACCATCCATTCCGAGCCCGGTACGTGCAGCTACCCATGCGTCCGGCACAAGCCGATCGCCTGCATCGCGACTCATCAAGGTCTCCCCATCGCCGCTCTCCCGAAAGAGGACGCTTGCATTCTCGCCCAAGACGGCATTCCTGCAATGACATTGCTCAATTGATCGTGCCCGTATCGACCGTAGTCGTCGGCCGGGCGTGGCGCCGTGCGATCCACTTGCGCAGCTCCTCGAGTCCGAATACCACGCACGGCGCGGCGGCAATCATCGCCCACACGCCCGGCGCCAGCGTTGCGGTGGAAAACAGCGACTGCAAGACTGGCAAATGCGTGATCGTCACTATGAACAGCACTTCGAACACGATTCCGCCCACGATCCATGCGTTGAAGCGTCCGAGACCCGATAGCGCACTCTGGCGACTGGTTCGGCAGGCCATCACGTTGCCGATCTGGCAGAACACCACCATGGCCAGGAAGGCACCGGCCGCCTGGCGCTGCAGCAGGTCCTCGACGGCCGCACCCTGCCCCCAGTGCCAACCGCCGGCATCAAGCACAACGAAGAACACCGTGAAGGCGAGCGCCGACTCGATCAACCCGATGAAGCAGTAGCTGCGCAACACCGTGTGCGCATCGACCAGATGGTCCTCGCGCGGGCGCGGCGGGCGCTGCATCACGTCAGCTTCGGGGGGCTCGTTGCCGAGACCGATGGCTGGCAACATGTCGGTGACCAGATCCACCGACAGGATCTGGATCACCGACATCGGCAAGGGCAAGGGCAGCAGGACGTAAGCGATGAAGGGCAGGATCTCGGGCACGTTGCTCGTAAGGATGTAGGTGATGAATTTGCGGATGTTTTCGTACACCGTGCGCCCCTGCTCGATCGCGCCCACGATGGTGGCGAAGTTGTCATCGAGAAGGATGATGTCTGCTGCCTCCTTGGCGACGTCGGTGCCGCGCGCGCCCATGGCGATACCGATGTCTGCACGCCTGAGCGCAGGCGCATCGTTGACGCCGTCGCCGGTCATCGCCACCACCTCGCCCATCGCCTTCAGGGCGTCGACGATGGCCAGCTTTTGCTCCGGCGCAATGCGCGCGAACACGAGCTCTTCTGTACGCAGCGCCTCGACCAGCGCCTCGTGCGACATCATCGCGAGCGCCTCGCCGTCGACCACCTGCGGATTGCACACGATGCCAAGCTGGCGCGCGATGTAGCTCACCGTCTCGCCCTTGTCGCCGCTCATCACCAGCACACGGATGCCGGCGCTGTGGCAGGCCGCGACCGCCGCAGGTACCTCAGGGCGTGGCGGGTCTACCATCGCTACGAGCGCGGCGAAAACCAGCGGCGGCCTCTCACCAGCGGCACCGGGCAGGCTGTCGGCCAGCGCAATGACGCGCAGCCCCTGTCCGGCATAGCGATCGGCTTGCGCACGCAAGTGTTCGCGCGCATCGGCGCTCAGCGCGCACGCGCCATCGAAGCCGTGAATTGCGCAGCAACGCTCGAGAATCACCTCGGGGGCCCCTTTGGTAGCAAGGTACAGACTTCCGTCCGCCCGCCGCCAGACGGCCGACATGCACTTGGTCTCGGCATCGAATGGCGTGATCGCCACTGGCTCGTAGCCTGCGCGTAGCGCCTCAAAGCCGCTGTTCGTCTGAGCGAACTCGGCCAGCGCGCAATCTATTGGGTCGCCAGTGAAGCGCAATTCGCGCCCATGCGATGCGCCGCGAACCGCGAGTGCTTCATTGGCCAGCGCCATGATGCGCAGTGCCGTCCCCTGTGGCGCGCCACTGGTGTCTAGCGTCTCCACATGCAGCGCGTTGCGGGTAAGTGTGCCCGTCTTGTCAACGCAGATCACAGTGGTGCTTCCCAGCGTCTCGACAGCCATGATGTCCTTGATCACAGCGTTCTGCCGCGCCATGCGCACCGAGGCCTGTGTAAGCGCTAGGGTCACGGTGGGCAACAATCCTTCAGGCACGTTGGCGACGATGATGCCGATGGCGAACACCAGATTGACCCAGAAGGGGTTGCCGAGAACCACGCCGATAGCGAAAAAGACCACGCCGATGGCGAAGGCCAGCAGTGTGATCCAGCGCACGAAGCGCTTCAGTTCCCTCTGCATCGGCGTGAGGTCGCGCCTGACCTGTTGCGACAACGCAGAGATGCCGCCCAAGCTAGTCGAGCGCCCGGTCCGGGTGACCAGCACGCGGGCACTGCCGCGCAACACGGTGGCGCCCGAGCGAACCAGACAAGCCGTCTTGACCGTTGCCTCAAGCGCGCACTTTGCCACCGGCTCAGACTCGCCGCTGAGCACCGATTCGTCCACCAGCAGGCCGTTGCTCTCCAGCAGCACTCCGTCGGCACAGAATCTGTCACCCTCCTGGACCAGCAGTGCATCGCCGGGCACCACCTCTTCCGCGTCGATCAGTACGCGGCGACCGTCGCGCACAACCGCCACGGTGCGAGGAATGTAGTCGAGGAAAGACAACATGACCTGTTCGACACGGTAGTTCTGGGCGAAGCTGACCAGCGCATTGAGCACCACCACAACCGCCAACGCCCCGCCGATCAGCGCGTAGCCCTGCCCAGGGCTGAGCCGGTCGGCCAGCAACGCGAACACTGATGCAGCCATGAGCAACAGAGGGAACATGGCAAGGAATTCTCGTGCCAGCATGACGAAGGGTGAGCGCGGACGGTGAAAGCGCAGCCGGTTGCGGCCGTATCGCGCCAATGCCCTCGCGGCCGATCCATGATCCAGGCCATCCGCGCCACAGCCCAGCGCGGCGAACAATGCCTCGCGCGGGTGTCCCGGCGCGTCCATGCAGGGTATGGAGGCCCCCCCGGGGCTGGCGCCGCCATCCCAGGCTGCCGTATCGCGGGTTCGGAGCATCATGTTAGGGGGCGCATGGCGATGGTCTTGCGGTGTGAGATCAGGGGGCCATCAAGGCCCTCACCTTGTCTAGCAACACCGAGCCCGCGACCGGCTTGGTGCAGAGTTCGGCTGCACCGGCATCGCGCGCTGCAGCCATCGACTCGCTGTCATGGAGGCCACTCAGATAGAGCACGGGCATCGCGTTATGAAGACGTTTCAATTCCTGTAGAAGGCCAACGCCACCCAGGCCTGGCATATGCCCGTCAACCACGACACAGCCGCGCATGCCTGGCTCGAAGACCGCGAGAAACGCTTCAGCGTCAGGATAGTCGCGCACTGCTAGTCCGGCGGCCTCGAACATCCAGCCAAAGGCCTTGCGCACGCTTGCATCGTCGTCGATAAGGTGAACAGTCGGTTCGCTCATGGTGCAAACGGAAGTGTGAGATGAAAGACGGCACCGCCGTGGGGAGGTGACTCGGCCCACAGACGACCACCATGGCTCTCGACGATGGCGCGGCTCACCGCAAGTCCCATGCCCAGACCACGCGACTTGGTGGTGAAGAACGGATCGAAGATCCGGTCCACCACACCCGGGTCGAGGCCGGATCCAGAATCGGCGACGCTCAGCTGCGCGCTACCGCGATCGTTGCGGGTCGTCACGGTCAGCCGGACCTCTCCATCGCCACCTGCGTCGAGCATCGCTTCGATGCCGTTGTCGATCAGGTTGCCAAGGACCTTTTCGATACGCAGGCGATTGGCCAGCACCGGCGGCAGACCAGCCTGCAAATCGAGGCCGATCGCATAGTCGGTAGCCGCGTGATGATGCCGATAACTGTCCACGAGGGTGGTAACGAGTTCGTTGAGGTCGAGCGGATCGACAGACATCTTGCCCTGATTGATGAAACTCACCATGTCTTCAAGAACCGCTCCAGCCCGCAAGGCTGCCTGACCGGACGCTTCCACCATCTCGCAGAGGCGCCGGGTCGACCAGTGACCACTTTCGAGCATGAGCTTGGCAGCCTTTGCCGCCGCGCTGACGGCGCTGAGCGGCTGGTTGAGTTCGTGCGCCAACGCGGCCATCGTCTGGACCGCCACCTGGAGTTGCGACAACCGCGCCATTTCCCGGCTCAGGGCATGAACCTTGTTTTCTGCAAGTCGTCGGGAAGTCACATCTTCGATGACCGCGATGAAATAGTCAGGTCTTCCATGCATATCACGCACCAGCGCAGCGGTGATACGCAGCCACGCTAGCGAGCGGTCGGCGCGCACGTAACGCTGCTCTTGTGTTTCGCGATCAACCTCTCCCGCAAGCATTCGCTGCCGCCAGAGCTCACCGTTGGCAGCATCGTCGGGATGGAGGAGATCCAGAAAATCCGGCCATGTCTGCAGTTGCGCAACGCCGCCAAGGACTTCCTGCAGGCGTGCATTGATTCGTAACCATTTCCCTTCAAGGCTGAGATGTGCGATTCCCACTGGTGCCTGTTCGAAGATGGCCTCGAAGTGCCGTTCGCTGTCACGCAGGCGCTCGATGGCCCAGCATCGCTCGCGGTCCCGCATCGCCAATACCTGGCGGTAGAGCGTGCTGTTCTCCAGCAACAGCATGGTCAGGACAAGTAGCGCTGCCACGAGGCCGAACACCTGACCGGCGTACCAGCCCAGATCGAAACGAGCGTGGTTCAGGGACGCGGCCAAGCCTACATCGAAAAACCAGGCACAAACAATCACGATCAACCACAAATCAAGCCGCGATTGTCGGCGCCGCCACACCAGGCCGACCAGTGCCAGCACGCTGAGCAACCAAGTGACATGAGAAACTGCGGCCTTGGCCGGCGCATCCTGATTACCCTGCATGATCACCGGCAAGAACGGCTCAAACACCGTGCAGAGCAACGTCACTCCAGCAACGAGTGCCACGACCCCGGCCAGCATGGCCGGCGCCATCCATCCCGACGCTCTCGTGTCACCGCCAATCATTGCCTGGTCGCGTGGATCGACGAAGCAATAGCCGAGCACAAACAAAGGAAAGATGGCATGCCAGATGAAGTACAGCCAGGCGGCGGTCTGCGCGCCCGCCCCAAGCAAGCCGGCCGGTGCAAAGAGCCCGGGGGAACTCAACAGATGCACGACGGCCATGAAGGCACTGAAAAAATACCCGGCCGCCAGGATCAGCAGCGCGAGGGAGTGCTGAGTACGATTCTGACCCAGAATCAACACTCCCGTGACCGCCTCGCTGGTAATCAGCGCGGACTGCAACACTGGCAGGAAGGGCTCCAGTTCGCCGAGTGGATGTTTCGCAAAAGGCACTGCGACCGCGAACAGCCCCCCCATGAGGGCAACGATCACCAGTACTGTGCGCTTGTGGCGGGACGTGGCCGGCGTATTGAACAGCGTCATCGCGCTTTCCGCCTTCAGCTCATCCTCTGCATTGACGATCACGCGATGATTCAATCTCCGCTTCGCATCATGCACGCTACTCATCGCGGATCTCTCTGCGGCAATAATCGTAATATTAGCGATTACAGAACTTCGCACGAAAGTACTTCGAGGGTTGCTCCCGCCTGAGCGACGGAAGCAATCTCATCAAGGCAGAGAGTTAGATGTCCTGCTCACCCGGTTCATGGTGGAACCGTTCGCTCGACTGGTCAGTCGAGTGCATTGGGAAAGGATCACGCTCATTGCAAGGCATGGTCGGCTGCGTATTAGCCGCGGGTCCGCTCAGCTGCTGTGAGGATCAGCGCAGCACGGACCTGCTCCATGATGAGTTTGGCGGCTTGCACAAGAATTGCCCGCATGGACAACATGAGCGCCATATTCAAAAGAAGGTGATCGCCGCGTGGTCACTGCTGGTGCGAGGGAAGAGACTCGAACTCTCACGCCTTGCGGCGCTGGAACCTAAATCCAGTGCGTCTACCAATTCCGCCACCCTCGCACACGCCGCACTTTATCGCGGTCGCGAATTATACACACCTGTGTCGGATATGGGCTGACGCTAGCGTCTCCCTTGACCGCGCCTTATGCGGCATGAGAGGCTCTCGCGACCCTAAAGAAAACGTCTGGCTCCGCCGTCAATTCAAGGGGTATGGATTGATCCGGAAGCCCGTGTCATGAAGCAGGATCCCCGCGTCGGCCGCATGGGGAGGTAGACCGTGATGCCGACAGATCGAGCAGAACCCGAAAATCCAACCGCTTTCTTTCCGGTCATGATCCCCGCCTGAAATGCGCCTTTGCTGGCAGTTCTTCATCCTGTTGCCAACCCTCCTTTGCGCCCTCGTGCTGCCGACCACGGCGCGAGCGATGGATATTGCGATCGTGCTTTCGCAGTCGGGGGGCGCGCACAGGGTGTTCGCCGAAACATTGCGCGTCGTGGCGACCGGCATCCCCCACACCCTGCGCGACGCGGGCAGCGTCGACACAGGGGTGAATCCGGAGCGACTGCGGCAGGCAGACCTCATCATTGCGGTGGGGGCACGCGCAACGCAGGAGGTACTGCCCGGCGTAAAAAAGCCGGTCCTGTCGGTGCTGGTCAGCCGCGCGCAGTACCAAAGTCTGAGCGAGTCCTATCCGGACGCGGTCTATGCCGCCATGGTGCTCGACCACCCGGCCAGCCGACACATGCGACTGGCAAGCATCGTGGCACCGAACATCAAACAGATTGGCCTGCTCGTAGGGCCGGACAGCGTCGAGCTTGAACAAGGCTTCGTCGCGGCCGCGGCCGATGCGGGCGTACGCCTGACACCCAGGAGAGTCGGTTCGCAGGAGGAGTTGCTGCCGCAACTCGAGCAACTGCTCCAGGTCAGTGATGCACTGTTGATGATTCCCGATCCGCTGGTCGCCTCCCAGGCCGCCGCCCGCACCATCCTGCTGACCAGTTATCGCTATCGAAAGCCGATTCTCGCGTATTCACAAGCCTACGTTCAGGCCGGTGCGCTGGCGGCCGTGTTCAGTGCGCCGGACGATGTTGCACGAGACCTCGCCGACTGGCTCCGGAGCAAAAGTCCGGCAAACCTGCAAAAAGGCACGGAACTGCAACCGCAACGCTTTTCGGTCGCGGTCAACCGGCAGGTTGCGCGCGCCCTTGGCATGGATGTTCCAAGCGACGAGATACTGGCAGAGCGGGTCGCCGGCGGGGCGCGGAGATGATTCGAATGAACAAACTCTCACTCAGGCAGCGCCTGCTGATGGTCGGCTTGCTGCCGGCCGCGCTGCTTGCTGCGTGCATTACATCGCTGGTGCTGTGGCGCGGGACCAGTGCCATGGATGCCGCGCTCAATGATCGGGGTGTGGCGATCGTCAGCTTCCTCGCACCGGCGGCAGAATACGCGGTGATTTCGGGCAACCGGGACACGCAGATGAGTCTGCTGCAGGCCGTGCTGGAGCAGGCGGACGTCACCGGCGCAGCGCTCTACGATCGCGACGGCGGACTGCTTGCGGTGAGCGGACGACTGCGTCTCGTCCATGCCGGACAGGTCGTCGGCAGCGATCGACCGCAAATTATCGCGCGCGGTGAGTCGCGTCTCGGCTATGCGGCGCCGGTGGTGTCGGCACCGCTGATCATCGATGACGTGTTCGATCCACAGTCACGTGCGGGCCGGCGGGATCGGACAGAGACCATCGGCTGGGTCTACGTCGAACTGAGCGACGATGCACTCCTGGCGCGCAAGAACAACATCATCCTGCTTGCGATCGGTGTGTTCGTCGCCGGTCTGGGGGTGGCGGGCTTCATCGCCTCCCGTCTCGCCTCGGCGGTCGGCAAACCGCTCGCCAGTCTGGTTGACGCGGTACGCAGGATTGGAGAAGGCGAGTTGGACGTTTCGGTCGCGGATGATGCCCCCAGCGACGAATTGCGTCATCTGCAGCGCGGCTTCAACAGCATGGCACGCTCGATCTCCGTATCGCATCAGGAGATGCAGCACCGTATTGACGAGGCCACGTCCAAGCTCGCGTTCCAGGCGCTGCACGATCCGCTCACCGGCCTTCCGAACCGGCGTGCCTTCGAGCAGACACTCGAGAGCGCGGTCGAGCGTTCTCGCCGCTCCGGCGATCATGCGACCTTGTGCTTCATCGATCTGGATCGCTTCAAGATCGTCAACGACAGTTGCGGCCATGCGGCGGGCGACGAACTGTTGCAGGAAATCGCGCAAATGATCAAAAGCCGGATCCGAAGCGGCGATCTGATCAGCCGGATCGGCGGCGACGAGTTCGCCCTTGTTCTGCACGACTGCACGCCCGAGGATGCCAGGCGGCTGGCCGAGAGCCTGCGCGAAGCGGTCTCGTCGCTGCGCTTCGACTGGAATGGGCGCAGCTTCACGGTTGGCGCGAGTATCGGACTGGTACGCATTGACGGTCGAAACAACAGCGCATCCGACCTGCTCGTCGCCGCCGATCTGGCCTGCTATGCGGCCAAGAAAAGCGGGCGCAATCGGGTAGAGGAGCATACTGTCGATGCAACAGGCGGCATCAGACGGCACACCGACCTCCCGCAGCCGAAAAATGCGGCGGCCCTGACCCTGCCCTACGACGAGTTGGTGCTTTTTCACCAACACATCCGACCGATCGCGGGCGAACTGCAATTCGAGTGGGTTGAGATCCTCCTGCGTCAGCGCGATGCCAGCGGCGTGCCCGGGTCCGCTCAACCACTGCTCTTCAGTCTGAGCATGGACGAAAGAGGGCTCGAACTCGACCTGTGGATTGCGCGCCATGCCTTCCAGTCGCTCGGCGCCGCGAACCCTGCTACGCAAATCAGTCTGAACCTGAGCGCCTTTACCGTCTTGCACGCCGAACGCTATTGGCCCCTGCTGCATGAATACCTGGGAACCACCGGCACCGCGGCGGAGCGGATCGTTCTCGAGTTTCCTGCCCGCCTTGCAGAACAATGGCCGTCCGAGTGCGGGCGTTTTGTCGACGTCGCGCGAAAATCGGGCGTCAGGATCGCCCTGGAAAAACTCGATGGCAGTTCGACGACCCTGTTGCCCACGCTGCGGCCCGACATCGTTAAGGTCAGCCTCAAATCACTGGTCGAGTCATTCGGTCTCGAGGCGGGTTGCAACCTTGCACAGGCGCTGTGCGGCATGGCGAACGCGTTGGCCATTCCAGTCGTCGCCTCCGAGGTCGAGGACCCCCTGCTGCGGGATCTGCTGGGCAATTACGGTTTCACCTATATCCAGGGCAACCTCGTGTCCGAGGCGCTTGCCCTCGCCAAGGACAGCGCGGATCACATCTTCAATGGATCCGCGTAACCGGTCATTTCCAGATAGCCCCTGCCAATCTCTCTCGCGCTTGCGCCGGCTTCGAACACACGCACGGCCCCTTCCCAGTAAATCGCGCCGGTGGACCGGCGACTGTCGAGTTCCTGGTCATCCATCATTGGCGCGATCCGCACCCGGCGCGCCGGCTGCGCGCCCTCCGCTGCAATCTCCAGCTCCATTTCGACCGGATAGGTGGCACCCGAGCGCGGCGAACGCCAGCTGCGTCGCACGCTGAAGTGCAAGGCATCGGGAGCAAGGATCCGGACACGGCCGTCGGGCATACGCAGCGTCCCGCCAGCCCAGATCTGCGCACCGTCCAGGTTGCGCATGCGAAAAGCCATCAAGGCTCCGCCATCGTCCAGGTTGATGCCGATCCAGTCCCATCCGCTCGCGTCCGGGGGCATGATCTCGCTCGACCATTCATGGTCCAGCCACGCCTTGCCGGACACCACATGCTGCGCATCCTGCAGACGGAGTTGCCCCTCGGCCTTCAACTGCGGCCGACTGTAGTAGTAGCTGGCGTGTTCAGGTGCCGACGCTTTGCGGCTGAATCCCGCGTCGCCGTTGAGCAATGGCTCGCCGTCAGGCGTCAGCTCGAGATCGAACGCAAACGTGCCGGCTTGAACGTGCGCCCGATAGTGTCCTGGCGCCCCCGCAGGCGCGGACCACGCCAGGCGCCAGTCGTGCAGCTTTACGTCGGTATTGCCGGCATCCGCCGCGACCAGCGGCGGCAGCACGCGCTCGGCGCGCTCGGCATGAAACAGTCGTCCATTTGCCGGGTCGGCGAGCGCTGCATGCGCGAGGATCAACTGCTGCGGACTGAAACGACTGCTGCCGGTGACATCGAGCGGCGGCCGCACGCGAAAAAAGGTCAGCTGGAAGCCACGTTCGCGCCCTGCTTCGTCACGCAGCCAACCGGTCACGTACCACCACTCGGTTCGATAGCCTGGATGGGCGCCGTGATCGCGCGGAAACGAGAGCGCCCGCCCGGCAATAACGGGCGGGTAAGACATCACGCCGACGCCCGCTCCACCGAAAGCGGCCGGTGTCTGCCACAAAGCAAGCCACAGCAATGCGGCCGCGAGGATCCCGCGCGTGTCACGCCCCATCACCAGTCCTCCCGCACAGCCAGCACGGCACGCTGCCGCATCGCGCGATAGCCCGCCAGGCGCGCCACCAGCGCCGCCAGCCCCACAAGGCCGAGCGAAAACAACAACAGCCCCGAGAACGGAACATGGATATCCATGCTCCAGTGAAAGCTCTGGCGGTTGACCACCTCGATCAGGACCCAGGCGATGCTGCCGCCGGCAATCAGCCCGACGCCAACCCCGACCGCTGCGCATAAAGCGCCTTCGACGGCGATCAGCATGCCAATATCACGCCGACCCAGGCCGATATGGCGCAACATGCCGAATTCGCCGCGTCGCGCCATGGTCAGCGCAGCGAAAGTGGTCGCAATGCCAAAGAGCCCGATCACGATCGCCACCGCCTCCATCAGGTAGGTGACGACGAACGTTCGGTCGAAGATCTTCAGGCTTACCGCCCGGATCTCACCCGGTAAGGCGATCTCCACCGTCTGCGCCCCGAACAGGTCGCGCAGCGCAGCGGCGACGGTGTCGGCCGATGCCCCGCGAACAAGGCGGATGGCGACATCATTGATCCTGTCATCACCGCTCAGGCGGCGATAGGTGTCGAGATCGACCACGACCGCGCCGTTCTGCCGCGCATAGTCCCGCCACACTCCCCCCACGCTGAACTGCACGGCCTGGCCGTCGAACGGAATCGTCATCGCGTCACCGGGTGCCAAATGCAGCAGATCCGCGACAGCCTCGGAAATCCATACGCCCGGCAGCGCCGACGCATTCTCGTGCAGGCTTCCGGACACCAATGGCAGTCCCCATCCACGGCTCACCGAGCGCGCCAGCAGCGTCACCGGCGGACGCCCTTCGATCAGACGCAGATCGACCGCCCGCACCGGTTCGACGAAATCCACGCCAGCGTTGGCGCGAATCCGCGCAAGTGCGTCGGCATCGAGGAAACCGCTCGCGCCGGCACTGGACGCGCGCAGGTAGAGATCAGCCGGCAGGACGCTGACCAGCCAGTCGTCGACGGAGACGCGAAACGAGCTGACCATGATCGCCATCGCACTGGCCAGTGCGACACTCGCGACCACCCCGGCACCGGCCACGATCGACTGCCCGGGCGCCGCCGCAAGGCGTGCATGGGCCAGGCGCCAGATGACCCCACGCCCGCCTGATGCGACATGCATTGCGAGCGCCGTTGCGGACGGCAGCGCAAGTACCGCCGCCGCGAGCGCAAACGCCACCGCAACATAGCCACCAACAGGGATTCCGGCAATCGGCGGCGGCAGGCAGGCGACAGCGGCGAGCGCAATGCACGCGACTGCGCGGCGCAAGCGCGAGCGGCCGAGTGCGTGGACGGCAGTGTCTGCAGCACCCGCCCTGAGCCCCGATGCCGGTGCCATCGAAGCGGCCTCACGTGCAGGCAGCCACGCCCCGGCGAGGCCGGCGATGACACCGAGCGCAAGATAGCCGGCAATGAGCCAGGGTGAAAACTGGAGCGTCGGCCGGGTTGAGGCGAAATACCCCGCGCCAAGATCGCCACCGATCAAGACGAACGCCATCAACGCAAGCAGATGACCCAGCGCCACACCGGCGATCCCGCCAGCAAGGCCGGTGACCCCGCCTTCGGCCAGCAGCCCGCGCATCAGCGTGCGCCGCGCCATGCCAAGGGCCCGCAGCAGCGCGAACTCGCGACGCCGCCGCACCACCGCCAGCCACTGGGTCGAAAACACGAGAAAGCCCCCGGTCAGCAGCGCAATCGCAGCCAGCATGCTGAGGTTGACCCGATAGGCGCGGGTGAGCGCCGTGGTTTCGGACACTGGCGCATCGGGTGGCGCGATCGTGATGCCCGCGGGCAGGAACGCCCCCAGCGACGCCCTCGCCTGCGCACGATCCACGCCCGGCGCCAGCTGGATGTCGATCCGGCTCAGGCGCCCGAGCATGCCGAAGGTTTCCTGCGCAGCGGCGATGTCCATCACCGCGAGCGACTGCCCGACCCCGGCACCAGGTACCATGCCCGCCACCCGCAGCGCGGTCTCGTGTACGCCGGATTGCACCGTCAGCACGGGCTGCAGCGGCGAGTCGAGCACCGTCTGTTGCGCCGCGGTGCTCAGAAACACCGCGTCCGGCGCCAGCGCGGCAAAACGCGCATCGTTCGCGGTCGCGCGCGGCATCAGTGCAGGCTGGACCGTAGCAAGCCGAAACACATCGATGCCATACAGACGCAGCGTCGTCGCCCTGCCCGGCAACCTGGCCTCGATCTCCACCACCGGACTGGCCTCGGCCACCTCGGGCCGCCGTGCCAGCGCAAGGTATACGCCCTCGTCGAAGCCGGCTCGCCCGCCCCTGACCTGGAGATCGGCCTCACCCGCCAGCGTGCGCATGCCACGACCGAACTCATCCAGTGCAGCGTCATGAATCAACTGCACGGCCAGACCCAGCGCCACCCCGAGGGCGATGGCGAGCAGCGACAATGCGCTCGCCAGCCGACGGCGCGCGAGACTGGCCACGAACAGCCGCAGGATGGAGCGGGTCATGCGGAATATGCCATCGCCGGCGACAGACGCATGTCCTTGAGCTCGAGCACGCGATCGGCCCGCTGCGCAGCAGCCCGCGAATGGGTCACCAGCACGCCGGCGGCTCCGGCTTCCCGCACGCTGGAAAGCAGCAGATCGAGTACGTCCGCGGCACGGGCCGGATCGAGGTTGCCGGTGGGCTCATCGGCAAGGACCACGGAGGGGCGATGCACCAGCGCACGGGCAATGGCAACGCGCTGCAACTCGCCCCCTGATAGATGCTGAGGCCAGTCGTCCGCCCGCGGCCCCAGGCCGACCCGCTCGAGCATGCGCGCTGCGAGCCGATCGGCCTCAGCCCCACCCCTGCCCTGCAACCACAGGGGCACTGCCACGTTGTGTCTCAGGCTGAGATGCGGAAGGACGTGAAAGGCCTGAAAGACGAAACCGAAGTGGTCGCGACGCAGATGCGACAGCGCGTCGTCGTCGAGCCCGGCAAGTTCGGTGTCGCCGACCCGTATGCTGCCGCTGTCCATCGTTTCCAGACCCGCCATGCAGTTGAGCAGGGTCGACTTGCCCACGCCCGACTCTCCGATGATCGCCACGCACTCACCAGCTGCGACCTGGAGATCGAGCGCCCTGAAGAGCGCGCGGGGTGGATGGCCTGCAATCGTTTTATCGAGTTGTTCGATTCTGAGCATGGAAACGAGACCAGGGACAATGCGGAAAGTGCCGGCAGGGCGTCTTCGCTTATACTCCGCCCGCGTCTTCCATGCCAAATCCGTGCCTCCGGTGCGATTCGATGCCCGTCGATCACTACGAAAACTTTCCGGTTGCCTCATTGCTGCTGCCTGCGCGCCTACGTGAGCCGGTAGAGGCCATCTATGACTTTGCACGCAGTGCCGACGATATTGCCGACGAAGGCGACGCGTCCGCGGTGATGCGCCTCGCGCGCCTCAATGATTATCGCAACGCCCTTCACGCCACCGAACGCGGCGATCCTGTGGCCGACCCAAGCCTGGCGCCCATGTTCGCCCGCCTGGGCAAGGCGATCCGTGCATTCGATCTGCCGGTCCAGTTATTTCGCGACCTGCTCGATGCCTTCAGTCAGGATGTCGGCAAGACGCGCTATGCCGACTTTCCCGAACTGCTCGACTACTGCCGCCGATCGGCGAATCCGGTGGGACGCCTGCTCTTGCACCTGTACGCTGCGGCAAGCCCTGACAACCTGCAGCTGTCGGACAGGATCTGCACCAGCCTGCAATTGATCAATTTCTGGCAGGATGTCGCGCTCGACTGGCACAAGCAGCGCATCTACATTCCGCAGGACGATCTTGCCCGCTTCGCCATTACCGAGTCCGACATAGCGGCGACCGTGTGCGACCAGCGCTGGCGTGACTTGCTCGACTTCGAGGTGCAACGTGCGCGCACCATGATGCTCGAAGGCGCCCCGCTTGCCCGCCGTCTGCCAGGACGGGTCGGTTGGGAGTTGCGGCTCGTGGTCGCCGGCGGCCTGCGCATTCTCGACCGAATCGAAGCAGCGGATTTCGATGTATTTCGTCAACGCCCGACACTGGGCAAGGCCGACTGGGCGCGCATCGTCTGGCGCGCCCTGTGGCAAGAGAAGAAACAATGAACCCTCACGACTATTGTCAGGACAAGGCCGCAAAGAGCGGTTCGAGCTTCTACTACAGCTTCATGTTCCTGCCGCCGCAGCGCCGTCAGGCGATCACCGCACTTTATGCGTTCTGCCGCGAGGTCGACGACGTCGTGGACGAATGCCACGATATCTCGCTCGCTCACACCAAGCTCGACTGGTGGCGCCAGGAACTGGGCCGCGTGTTTGGTGGCACGCCGACCCACCCGGTCGGCCATGCGCTGCAGGACGTCATCGCAAGCTTCAATCTGCCGCAGGAACAGCTGCTCGAGATCATCGACGGCATGGCGATGGACCTGCAGCAGACGCGCTACCTGGATTTCAAGGGCCTTCAACTCTACTGTTACCGGGTCGCCAGCGTGGTCGGGCTGCTGGCGGCGGAAATCTTCGGCTACACCGACCGCCAGACGCAGAAGTACGCCCACGATCTGGGGATGGCTTTCCAGCTCACCAACATTATCCGCGACGTCGGCGAAGACGCGCGCCGCGGCCGCATCTATCTGCCCATCGAAGACCTGCAGCGCTTCAACGTGCCCGCAAGCGACATTCTCGAGGCCCGCTACTCGGACAATTTCCGCCAGCTCATGGCCTTCCAGGCCGAGCGTGCGCAGCAGTTCTACGAGCAAGCCTTTGCAAATCTGCCCGCAGTGGATCGCAAGAGCCAGCGCCCTGGACTGGTCATGGCCGCGATCTACCGCACTTTGCTCGACGAGATTGCCCGCGACGGATTCAAGGTACTCGACCGCCGCACCTCACTCACCCCGCTGCGCAAGGTGTGGCTGGCCGGGTGGACGTGGATGAAGGGCTGACATGGCGGCCGTACCCGCAGTCGCCGTGATTGGCGCCGGCTACGCCGGGCTTGCATGTGCCGTCGAACTTGCGCGCCATGGCATTCACGTCACCGTTTTCGAGCGATCGCACGCGCTGGGCGGACGGGCCCGGGTGGTGCGCAAGGATGGACACGAGGTTGATAACGGCCAGCATATCCTGATCGGCGCCTATACGGAACTGACGCGGCTGCTGCGCCTGACCGGGGGCTCGCCGAAGCAGCTCGAACGTCTGCCACTGACCCTGCATGTGCCGGGCAAGCTCCACCTCAAGGCGGCACCGCTGCCTGCGCCGCTGCACCTGGCTGTCGGCCTGTTGCTGGCACGCGGCCTGGCGTGGAAGGATCGCGGCGCGATGCTGCGCATGATGCGCTGGCTGAAGAAGTCGGGCTTTCGCGTGCCGCCCGGCATGAAGGTGGAGGCGATGCTCGCGCTCACCAATCAAACCCCGACGCTGCGCCAGCTGGTGTGGGAGCCGCTGTGCGTCGCCGCGCTCAACACGCCGGTCGCCGAGGCCTGCGCCCAGGTCTTCGCCAATGTGTTGCGCGACAGCCTGGGCGCCTCGGCGGACGCGAGCGAAGTGCTGATCCCGCGCATCGATCTGTCCGAGCTGTTTCCGGTCGCCGCGGCGCGGTACCTGGCCACGCGGCGCGGCAGACTCCGCACCGGCAACGCGATCAGTGCGATCCAGCCCGGCGATGACGGTTTCCGCCTCGAAGGCGACCCGGGCAGCCAGCCCTGGTCGCAAGTGGTCATTGCCACCGCGCCCTATCACGCCGGTGCATTGCTGGCCTCCACCGGCGCGTGCGACCGGCTGGCAGCGCAGATCGATGCCTTGCCGCACGAGCCGATTGCAACCGTCTATCTCGCGCTTGGCGCAGGACAGAGCTTGCCGGAAGTCATGATCGGACTGGCGGAGGGGCCGGCACAGTGGGCCTTCGATCGCGGGCGCTGCGGTGGCGAGCCAGGTCTGATGGCCTGTGTGATCAGCGCCCACGGCGCGCACGAGTCGCTGTCGCAGGATGAACTGATCCTGGCCGTGCTCGCGCAGCTAGAACGCGAACTTGGTCGCCGCTTGCCGGCGCCGCAGTGGTCGCAGGTCATCGTCGAAAAGCGCGCAACCTTCGCCTGTCGCCCGGGCCTGTTGCGCCCGGGCATACGCACGCCGGTGGCGGGA
This sequence comes from Azoarcus sp. L1K30, assembly GCF_018122735.1. GTDB lineage: Bacteria > Pseudomonadota > Gammaproteobacteria > Burkholderiales > Rhodocyclaceae > Parazoarcus. The sequence goes on from NZ_JAGRRD010000001.1 coordinate 1,355,076, forward strand.
TTGTGGTTGGCGGGCGACTATATCGACTCCCCCTACCCGGCCACACTGGAGTCCGCGGTCCGCGCCGGTGTCGCCTGCGCAGAGGCCGTTCGTGCCCGCGCCGATGGCGGCAGAAAAGGCTAGTCTGCGATCGCGGTGTCCTGCGGCACTTCTTTCAGACGCCCCTCGGTCATGCGCAGCACACGACCGCAGCGTCGAGCCAGCATTTCGTCGTGGGTGACGAGAATCAGCGTGGTTCCTGCTTCGCGATTCAGTGCGAACATGAGATCGATGATCGACTTGCCGGTTGCCGCATCGAGGTTGCCGGTGGGTTCGTCGGCCAGCAGCAGGCGCGGGTCGGCAGCAAAGGCGCGCGCGAGGGCAACGCGTTGCTGCTCGCCGCCGGACAGGTGCTTGGGATAGTGCGACACGCGCTTGCCCAGCCCCACCCGATCGAGCCAGGACAGCGCCCGTTGTTCAGCGTCGGCGTAGCCGGCCAGTTCCAGCGGCAACATCACGTTTTCCAGTGCAGTGAGCGCCGGCAGCAGCTGGAAAGACTGGAACACGAAGCCGATCGACTCGCCGCGCAAGGCCGCGCGGGCATCCTCGCCAAGGCTGAACAACTCCGTCCCGAGGATGCGCACGCTGCCACTGACGGGAACATCCAGCCCTGCGAGCAATCCGAGCAAGGTCGATTTGCCCGATCCGGACGCGCCGACGATGGCCACCGATTCGCCTGCCCCCACCGCGAAGCCGACGTCCCGCAGGATGTGCAGTTCACCCTGCTGGTCGGCCATCGCTACACTCTTGCACAACTTGTCCACCTCGATGACCGGACTGGAGAACTCAATGCCGCTGCGATCCATGCTGACCTTCCTGCTTGTTCTGTTTGCCGGTGCTGCTCAGGCAGCAACGATACTGGTTTGGGGAGACAGCCTCTCGGCCGGCTACGGTCTGAAACCGGACGAAGCCTGGCCTACCCTGTTGCAGACGCGTCTCGAGGCCGAAGGGTTCCGCCATGATGTCGTCAATGCGAGCGTATCGGGTGAAACCTCGGCGGGCGGACGCTCGCGCCTGCCCGCCGCGCTGAAAGCGCACCAGCCGGCAATCGTCATCATCGAACTTGGCGCCAACGACGGCTTGCGTGGCCTGCCGCCAAAGCTTCTGGAACAGAATCTGGAGGCGATGATTGCGGACGCCCGCCAGGCCGGCAGCAAGGTCCTGCTGATCGGGATGCAGATGCCGCCGAACTACGGACCTGCCTACACCCGCAGCTTTGCCGCAGCCTATGCCTTGGTATCCACCGCCACCGGCGTGCCGCTCGTGCCCTTCCTGCTCGAAGGGTTTGCCGATCGACCAGAGATGTTCCAGGCCGACGGCATCCATCCGCTTGCGCAAGCCCAGCACACGGTGCTCGATACCGTGTGGCGCGGCCTCGAGCCGCTGCTGGGCAGCCGCAGCGCGAAACGCTGAGCAGCTCAGTCGATGACCACCTGCGGCGCACCTTCGCCCATTTTGCCGATGACCTGCCCTGCGTTCCCTTGCTCGGCGGCGATCAACGATAGCACCGCATCGACCGACGCTGGCGCGCACGCGATCAACAAGCCGCCGGAAGTCTGCGGATCGGTCACGAGCTTGCGTTGCCATTCCGGCGCCCCCGACCTCATCTCGACGGACTCACCATAGCTGTTCCAGTTGCGCGCCGAGGCACCGGTTGCCACCCCATCGCACACCAACTGCCGTGCTTCGGGTATCACCGGCAACTGGTCGAAATTCACCACTGCGCGCAATCCGGCACCGCGACACATTTCCAGCAGATGCCCGGCCAGCCCGAAGCCGGTTACATCGGTCATGGCATGCACGTCGTCGATTTCGGCGAGGCGCGCGCCCACGCGGTTGAGCGTGGTCGTCCACCGGATCATCTCCGCATAGCCTTCGGCACTGAGCAGGCCTTTCTTCAGACCCGCCGACAGCACGCCGATGCCAAGCGGCTTGCTGAGGATGAGGACGTCACCCGCCTGCGCACCCGCATTCGTACGCACCCGCGCGGGATCGACGACGCCGATGCCTACCAGCCCATAGATGGGCTCGAGCACATCGATCGAGTGTCCGCCGGCGATTGGAATACCCGCCTCGCGACAGATCGACGCCCCGCCCTCGAGAATGTGCCCGATCACCTCGCCTGGCAGCTTGTCCAGGGGCATGCCGACAATGGCAAGGGCGAAGATGGGCGTCGCGCCCATCGCGTACACGTCCGACAGCGCATTGGTCGCAGCAATCCTGCCGAAATCGCGCGGGTCATCGACGATCGGGGTGAAGAAGTCGGTCGTCGCGACGATGGCCTGGCGGTCGTTGAGGCGATAGACCGCCGCATCATCCGCCGTCGCCGTGCCCACGAGCAGGTCGGGCGGCAGCAGCCCGGCCGGCATGCGCGCCAGGAGTTCGCTCAGTACGCCGGGGGCAATTTTGCAGCCACAGCCGCCGCCGTGGGAGAATTGGGTAAGTTTGATCTGATCCATGACCTGAGGGAGCGCGTGACGGCCCGCCAAAGCGCTGCCGCCGCCGCAACAATACATGCAGAAAGGCGTCGCGACCGTAGCACAGCTGGAAGACTTTGACGAGATCATCGACGTCAGGACGCCTGCCGAATTTGCCGAAGACCACGTCCCGGGCGCCATCAATCTGCCCGTGCTCGACAACGAGCAGCGCATCATCGTCGGTACCATCTACAAGCAGCAGTCGGCCTTCGAGGCACGTCGCGTCGGCGGCGCGATGGTTGCCGAAAACATTGCCCGTCATGTCGCCGGTCCGCTCCGCGACAAGCCAAAGAATTGGCGACCGCTCGTGTATTGCTGGCGCGGCGGCCAGCGCAGCGGTTCGTTCGTGACCTGGCTGCGCATGATCGGCTGGGACGCACACCAGTTGAGCGGCGGCTACAAGCGCTTTCGCCATCTGGTGATCGAGCATATCGAGACGCTTGCGCCGCAACTTCAGCTGCGCATGATCTGTGGTGCGACCGGCAGCGGCAAAACCCGGATTCTGGAGGCGCTGGCACGGCATGGCGCACAGGTGCTCGATCTCGAAGACATGGCGGCACACAAGGGATCGGTGCTCGGCGCCCTGCCCGACCGCGAGCAGCCGACACAGAAGGGATTCGAGACCGCGCTCGACGATCGCATGCGCCGGCTCGACACCACGCGCCCGGTCTTCGTCGAAGCCGAGAGTCGCAAGATCGGCCGCCTGCACCTTCCCGATCCGCTGATCACCGCGATGCGCGCCGCACCCTGCCTCCGCGTCGAAGCCAGCCGCGACGCACGACTTGAATTCCTGGTGCGCGACTACGCCTATCTTGGCGAGAACATCCCTGCGTTACGCAAGAACATCGAGCGGCTACGCAGTCTGCAGAGCAACGAAACGCTCGAGCGCTGGCACCAGCTGGCCGTGGCCGGCGACATGCCTACCCTGTTCGGCGAGCTGATCGACCTGCATTACGACCCGCTCTACAAGCGCTCTCAGGGCGGGAACTTTCCCGGACTCGCGACCGCCCCCTGCTTCGAGACAGACGACTTGTCACCGCCAGGGATCGACCGGATCGCACAACAGATCCTGGCGAGCCTGGATCAGGGTAGCGTCATCGCCGCGTCCGTCCCGCGCACCGCGCAGATGCGTTGAATGGCGGCGGGGCGTGGCACGGAGACGATGCCTTGCTCGAAGGCCACGACCTGCCAGCCGTTCATGCAGCGCTGCAGCAACTCGCCCGGCGCAAGCAGGAAATCCGGACTCGAGGGTCTGCCGAATTGCGCGTTTCCATGCATGAAGGTCTCATAGATCAGCACGCCGCCGTGACGTACCGTATCCAGCAGGGCCTCGAAGCGCGGTCGAAACAGGTAGTTCGTCACCACGACCGCATCGAACTGGCGACCTGCATAGATCCAGTCGCCCGCCTCCAGATCGGCCTGCGTCACACGAACACGTTCGATGCCGCTCAGCGCGCGCAGCGCGTCCGCATTGCGGTCAACCGCTTCGACACGACATCCGTGCTGCGCGAGCCAGCGTGCGTGACGGCCGCTCCCGCAGGCAAAATCGAGCACCTCCCCGCCATCACGAATCAACGCACTGAAGCGCTGCACCCAGGGCGAGGCGGCCGCGGTTTCATGATGCGCATCGGGCGCCCGAAATTGCATGCTTTGATCGAATTGGGTCATGGTTTACTCAGGAAGGCATTATCATGCGGGCCATATACCGGAAGCAGTATCGGTTGGCGCCCTTATTCTAGCGAGGGAGCGCGGCCGTGTGCGGGAGCATTGATGGGGCATATCAGAGACTTGGAGACTCCGGTCCGCGATTTTCGTCAGACATGTCGGACAGGGCGTAGGCAATCTGGCCTGGAGTTCCGGGTGTGAATACCGTCAGTTGGGGCAGTGTGCTACTGGTCGTGTTCGTTGCACTGTGGTTCGGTGCAAGGGCGCTCCGCGCGCGGGCCCAAGCCTCCACTGCACCGGCCGTCAGTCCCCCCCCATGCCCGGATGACGCGTCTCTTCTGGCCTTGCTCGAGCTCGGATGCGACTGGCACTGGACGACCGATGCCTCATATCGGCATATCGCGGTCAGTTCAGGCTTCAGCACCAGCACCGGCATTGATACGTCGACGTTTTATGCCGGCATGCCTTGGGAGATCGCAGGCCTGGAGGCAGGCGAACGGGAACGCGCGAGTTATCGGCGCCATCTGGAGCGTCGGGAGCGCGCGCGAATCGTGCTGTCGCGCCGTGGCGAGAGCGGTAAGCGCTCCTATTTCGAGATCAGTGCCCGTCCCATCGTACGCGACGGGCAGTTCATCGGCTATCACGGCATCGGCCGCAACGTGACCCGACGGGTCGACGCCGAGCGTGCCCTGGTCGAGAGTGAGCGGCGCTATCACGATGTCGTCGAGTCGGTGAATGAAGTCATCTTCCAGACCGATATCGAAGGCCGTCTGAGCTTTCTCAACGGGGTCTGGCTGCACCTGACGGGCTATCGAATCGATCGCAGCCTCGGCAAGCCATTGGCGGATTTCCTGCACCCGGACGACCGTCCGGCAGTGGAGAAAATGCTCGCTCAGGTCATGAACGGGCAAACCGCCGAATGCACCTGTCAAACCCGGCTGCGCACGCGCAACGGCGAAATCCGCTGGATCGAGGCCTCTGGAAGGCCGCTGGAGGCGCAGAACGGGAACTTCCGCGGGATCGCCGGCACCCTCGACGACATTTCCGCACGCAAGGTTGCCGAATTGACCCTGAAAAACATCAACCAGGAGCTGGAGTCCAGGGTCAGGATCCGCACGGCCGAGATGGAGGCCGCCAATCGTGAGCTGGAGACCTTCTCGTATTCGGTGTCCCATGACCTGCGCGCGCCCTTGAGGGCAATCGACGGCTTCACCCGCATCCTAGAGGAAGACCTGGCGGACCGGCTGGACGCCACGACCAGCGGGCACCTCGAGCGCATCCGCCGCGCCACCCGCCGTATGGCGCATCTGATCGATGCGCTCATCGAACTGGCGCGCCTGACCCGGCAGTCGGTGCGCAAGGAAGCGGTCGACCTGTCCGAAATCGCCCTGCAAATCATCGACGAGATCCGCTCCGAGGATCCTCTGCGCGAGGTCGAATTCGAGGTCACCCGCGACATCATCGTCAACGCCGACCGTGTACTGGTGCGGGTAATGCTTGAGAACCTGCTGCGCAACGCGTGGAAGTTCTCGGCCGGGCGATCCCCGGCACGAATCCGTGTCGGCGTCGAAATGGAGGGAGATCACCGTGTATTCTGCGTCGAAGACAATGGTGCCGGGTTCGACATGGCGTTCGCGTCGAACCTGTTCCGCCCCTTCAGTCGCCTGCACAACAGCGGTGAGTTCGACGGCACCGGCATTGGTCTCGCCACCGTACAGCGCATCATCGAGCGTCACGGCGGCACGATCCGGGCCGAGGCGACACCCGGGAAGGGTGCCCGCTTCTATTTCACGCTATGAGGAAGAGGATTTTTCATGTGGTCCCATGAAATAGTGCGCGCCTGCGGGAAAACCCTCACGCGGCGCGTTGTGCACTGCAGTATAATGCCGCCATCAACGATGGCACGCCCGTAGTAGCTGGATCCGCAACTTTGCGCCGGTGGTGCCAATCCCTAAAAGGGCAGCCCGTCCATGAACGAAAAACACTATCTGTCTCCGCTGCTTGAGCCGCGTTCCGTTGCCGTCATCGGCGCCAGCGAACGAGAAAGCTCGCTCGGAAATGTCCTCATCCGCAACATGCTCGAGGCCGGTTTCAAGGGAAAGCTGTTTGCAGTCAATCCCAAGCACGATACCGTCCATGAACTTACCTGCTATAAATCGGTGGAAGATGTCCCCCAGCGGCTCGACCTTGCGGTGATCGCGGTGCGCGCCGAAAAGGTCGCCTCGATCATCGATAGCTGCGGGCGCGCGGGCGTGAAGGCGGTGATCGTGCTGTCTTCCGGATTTTCCGAGGCCGGCCCCCGCGGGGCGCTCTACGAACGCCATGTCGTCGAAGCCGCGCGGCGACACAAGATCCGCCTGCTCGGTCCGAACTGCCTGGGCATCATGCGCCCCGATCTCGGGCTCAACGCCACCTTCGCCCATGCGTCGGCGAGCAAGGGCAGCATCGGCCTGATCTCACAGTCGGGCGCGCTCTGTGCGGCCATCCTGGACTGGGCCAAGCCCAACAACGTCGGGTTCTCGGCCGTGGTCTCGCTGGGAACCTCGAGCGACATCGATTTTGGCGAGGTGCTCGAGTACATGATCTCGGACCCGCGCACCGAGAGCATCTTCCTCTACGTCGAGGGCATTCGGGATGCACGCCGCTTCATGAGCGCCCTGCGCGGCGCTGCTCGGGTCAAGCCAGTGCTGCTGATCAAGGCCGGACGCCACCCGGACGTGTCGCGCGCGATCCTGTCGCATTCGGGTGCCCCCATCGGCGACGACGCCGTGTTCGATGCCGCATTGCGACGCGCCGGCGTGATTCGCCTGTATAACTTGGGGCAACTGTTCGCCGCCGCCAACGCCCTGTTCTCGCATTTCCGCCCACGCGGCAATCGTCTGGCCATCATCACCAACGGCGGCGGACCCGGTGTCATGGCGGCCGACCGTGCAATGGACATCGGCATTCCCTTGAGCGAACTTTCCGATACCACGATGGAGAAGCTGAACGCGGCCCTGCCGGCAGGCTGGTCGCGCGGCAATCCGATCGACATCCTCGGCGATGCCGGGCCTGATCGCTATCGCAAGACGCTGCAGGCGGTACTCGATGGCCCCAATGTCGACGGGGTACTGGTCATGCTGACTCCGCAGGCCATGACCAGTCCGACGGAGGTGGCGCAGATGGTCATCGAGCTCGAGAAAACCGCAGACAAGCCGGTGGTGACTTGCTGGATGGGTGAAGAGCTCGTTGGCGACGCCCGGCGGCTGTTCATTGAAGCCGGGATTCCCACCTTCCGCACGCCCGAGCCGGCCGTTGAACTTGTTGGTCACATCTCGTCCTACTATCGCAACCAGAAGCTGCTGATGCAGGTGCCGGCGTCGCTGTCGCACCTGTCGCCGCCGTCGGTCGAAAGTGCGCGGCTGGTCATCGAAACCGCTCTCAGTGAGCGGCGCAAGACGCTCAACGAGATGGAATCGAAGGCCTTGCTCGCCGCCTTCCGCATTCCGATCGCGCAAACCGTGGTCGCCCGTTCGGCCACGGAAGCGATGGTGCTTGCAGAAGAAATCGGCCTGCCGGTGGTCATGAAGATCGATTCCTCGTCGGTGATCCACAAGTCCGACGTGGGCGGCGTGCGGCTTAACCTGACCAGCCTGGCGATGGTCCGCTCGGCCTACCAGGAAATTCTGGAAGCGGTAAAGAAGAGCCAGCCCGACGCGGTGATCAACGGCGTCTCCATCGAACCCATGATCCAGAAGCGCAATGGGCGTGAGCTGGTGATCGGCGTTCGTCGCGATCCGGTCTTCGGACCGGTCATCACTTTCGGTGAAGGCGGCAACCAGGTCGAGGCCAACCGAGACATCGCCGTTGCCTTGCCGCCGCTGAACGGGTTCCTCGTTGCCGACATGATCCGTTCGACCCGCATTGCGGTGCGCCTGGCCGAATTCCGCAACCTGCCGGCGATCGACATGGATGCCCTCGAGCTCGTGCTGCTGCGCGTATCGGAAATGGTGTGCGAGCTGCCGTGGATCACCGGCATGGACATCAACCCGCTGATCGTCGATGAGAACGGCGCAGTGGCGGTGGACGCGCGCATCGTGGTCGACAACGTGTCGCCCACTGCCGATCGCTACGATCATATGGCGATTCACCCCTATCCGTCCCACCTGATCAGCCAGTGGACGGTACCCGATGGCACAGTGGTGACCATCCGCCCGATCAAGCCGGAGGATGCCGATCTCGAAGTCGAATTCGTGCGCAACCTGTCGCAGGAAACGAAGTACTACCGTTTCATGAACACCATGCGTGAGTTGCCGCCGGCAATGGTCGCGCGACTGACCCAGATCGACTACGACCGCGAGATGGCGTTCCTGGCCACGCTCGAGGAAGACGGCGTAGAGAAGGAGATCGGCGTCTGCCGCTACGCGGTCAATCCGGACGGTGAATCCTGCGAATTTGCAGTCGTCGTCGCCGACGACTGGCAGCACCGGGGACTGGCGCGCAAGCTGATGGGCGTTCTCATCGAGACGGCACGCAACCGCGGCCTGCAGTACATCAACGGCGTCTTCCTCGCGAACAACGACCGCATGCTCAAGTTTGTGTCGAAACTGGGCTTCATTCTGACCAACGATCCCGAAGACAGCACGGTCAAGGTCGGCGTGTTGCCCTTGCAGGACTGAGCCCATGAGCGCAACGATCAGGGAGATCGAATTCAACGGCCTTCCGGCGCTCGAGCTCGAAGCCTCAGGTGCGCGCGCAGTGGTGAGTCTGTTCGGCGGCCATGTGCTGTCGTGGACCCCGGCCGAAGGCAAGGAATGGCTGTATCTCAGCGAACAATCGGGCTTTGACGGTCGCACGCCGATCCGCGGTGGCGTGCCGGTCTGCTTTCCCCAATTTGCCGAACGCGGGCCACTGCCAAAACACGGCTTTGCCCGCTCCAGAATGTGGTCGCTGTCAGAACAGCGCTGCGGTGACGATTTTGCCCTCGTCGTGCTGCGCCTCCATGATGACGACGCGACGCGTGCGATATGGCCCTTTGCCTTCAGTCTGGAACTCACGGTGTGCATCGAGGATAACCGGCTGGATCTTGAACTCGAGATCGCCAATACCGATACGCGCGTGTTTTCGTTCACGGGTGCCCTGCACACCTACCTGCGCGTCAGCGAAGTCGAAGAGGTGGCGGTGGAAGGCCTTTACGGCTTCAACTACATCGACACGGCAAATGCCGACGCCGTCCGGCGCGAGAGCGGCGAACGGGTGATGATCGAGGCCGAAGTCGATCGCATCTACTGTGGGGTCACGCGGCCTCTGCTGGTGCGCGACGCCCGACGTAGCCTCGGGGTCAACGCCGAAGGTTTTCCCGATGTCGTCGTCTGGAACCCGTGGGAAACGAAGTGCGCGGCGATGCCCGACATGCCCGACAGTGGCTTTCGGCGCATGCTCTGTACCGAGGCAGCGGTGGCCGAGAAGCCCGTCGAACTGCCGCCGGGGCAGCAATGGTGGGGCAGACAGACCCTGGTTTCGCTCTGAAGGCCAGAGGGGCAATTCGCCCCTCCCCCTTGTCCCGCAGCGATGCTTGTTGCACCATCGCGCCCTTCATGAGAACCATTGCGTCGTGCCCGCCACGACGACCCTGACATGCTCCCCCCCATCGAACATCGTATTGCCGAAGAGATCGGCGTCACCCCCAGACAGGTCTTTGCAGCGGTCAGACTGCTCGACGAAGGCGCGACTGTGCCCTTCATCTCGCGCTACCGCAAGGAAGTCACCGAAGGACTGGATGATACCCAGCTACGCACGCTCGAAGAGCGTTTGGGCTACCTCCGCGAACTCGAGGATCGCCGTGCGGCGGTGATCGGGTCGATCGACGAGCAGGGAAAACTCACGCCCGAGTTGCGACTCGAACTGGAGCACGCCGACACCAAGCAACGGCTCGAGGACCTGTACCTGCCGTACAAGCCCAAGCGCCGCACCAAGGCACAGATCGCGCGCGAGGCTGGTATTGCGCCGCTCGCCGAAGCGCTGCTGGCCGACCCGAACCTGAGTCCGGAAACCGAAGCGGCGAAGTTCCTGAATGCGGACGCCGGCTTCGCGGATGTGAAGTCGGTGCTGGACGGCGCGCGTCAAATCCTGATGGAGCAATTCGCCGAGGACGCCACGCTGCTCGGCGAATTGCGCAACTACCTGCATGATTACGGCCAGGTACGCTCCACCGTCGTCGAAGGCAAGGAGCTCGAAGGCGCAAAATTTCGCGACTGGTTCGACTTCCATGAACCGATCGCCAGCATGCCGTCGCACCGCGCACTGGCCCTGCTGCGCGGACGCAATGAAGGGGTGCTGCGTCTCGGGCTCGACGTCGAGCGCCCCGACCCGGACGCTCCGCACCCGTGCGAAGGCCGCATTGCGGTGCGGTTCGGCATCCGCAACCAGGGGCGTGCCGCTGACCGCTGGCTGGCGGACACCGTGCGCTGGACGTGGAGCGTCAAGGTGTCGCTCCACCTCGAACTCGAATTGATGAACGAGTTGCGTGAACGTGCGGAGGAAGAAGCCATCCGCGTCTTCGCCCGCAATCTGAAGGATCTGCTCCTGGCAGCACCGGCAGGCACCCGCAGCACGATGGGGCTGGACCCCGGCATCCGCACCGGGGTCAAGGTCGCCGTTGTCGACGCGACCGGCAAGCTGGTCGATACCGCCACCATCTACCCCTTCGAGCCGCGCCGCGACCGCGAATCGTCGCTGGCCGCGCTGGCCATGCTGGCGAAGAAGCACCGCGTGGAACTGATCGCCATCGGCAATGGAACGGCTTCGCGCGAAACCGATGCGCTGGCAGCCGAACTCATGCAACGCCATCCCGAACTGGCCCTGACGCGGGTCATGGTGTCGGAAGCCGGCGCGTCGGTCTATTCCGCCTCGGAACTTGCCGCAAGGGAGTTTCCCGACATCGATGTCAGTCTGCGCGGCGCGGTATCCATCGCCCGTCGACTGCAGGACCCGCTGGCCGAACTGGTGAAGATCGACCCGAAGTCAATCGGCGTTGGCCAGTACCAGCACGATCTCAACCAGGGCAAGCTCGCCAAGAGCCTCGATGCCGTAGTCGAGGATTGCGTGAATGCCGTCGGGGTGGACGTAAATACTGCCTCTGCGCCGCTGCTGGCGCGGATCTCCGGCCTGAACACGACGCTTGCCGCCAACATTGTCGAGCACCGTGATACGAACGGCCCGTTCCGCAGCCGATCCGAGTTGAAGAAGGTCGCCCGGCTCGGCCCCAAGACCTTTGAGCAGGCCGCCGGCTTTCTGCGCATTCCCAGTGGCGACAATCCGCTTGACGCGTCCTCGGTCCACCCTGAAGCCTACCCCGTGGTCGAACGCATCCTGGCCCGCGTGCAGAAAAGTGTACGCGAGCTGATGGGTAACGGCAGCGTGCTGAAGTCGTTGAAGGCCGCCGAATTTACCGACGAACGCTTCGGCCTGCCAACCGTCGTCGACATCCTCGGCGAACTCGAGAAACCAGGTCGCGATCCCCGCCCGGAATTCCGCACCGCAAGTTTCCGCGAAGGCATCGAAACGCTGAAGGACCTGCAACCGGGCATGCAGCTCGAAGGTGTGGTGACCAACGTGACCAACTTCGGCGCCTTCGTCGATATCGGGGTGCACCAGGATGGTCTGGTGCACATCTCAGCGCTGTCGAACACCTTCGTCAAGGATCCGCACAGCGTGGTGAAGGCCGGTCAGGTGGTCAAGGTCAAGGTGCTCGAGGTGGACATCGCGCGCAAGCGCATCGCGCTGACCATGCGTCTTTCGGACGAAATCCAGGCGCGCAACGACGGCGGTGCATCGCGCCAGGACCGGCAGCAAACGCCGCGAAACGCTGGGCGTCCGAATGCCTCAGCGCCCCCCCGCAGCAAGCAGCCCGAACGCAGCACTGGCAACAACGCATTTGCCGATGCATTTGCGCGCGCCCGCGGCAAGTGAGTGTTTCGAGCGTGCACAAGGAGATCGCAGAATGGACGCTGTAACGGTGATCTACGGCATCAGGAATTGCGACACGATGAAGAAGGCCATTGCCTGGCTGTCCGAACGGGGTGCTGACTACCGTTTTCACGACTACCGGAAGGACGGTCTCACGTCGGCAAAACTCCACGACTGGAGCAAGGCACTGGGCTGGAAGACCTTGATCAACACGCGCGGTACGACCTGGCGCAAGCTGTCGGCCGAAGAGCAGGCCGTCGATACCCAGAGTGCCGCCGTACAACTGATGCTGGCTCATCCGTCCCTGATCAAGCGGCCCGTTGTCGAAACGGCTTCCGGCCATTTGCTTGTCGGATTCGACCCGGCGCTTTTCGCCAGCTTCATCAAACCGTCCGGAACCAGCGAACAATGAGCCTCCTTCCCTCAAGCTACGTACAACGCTTCCTGCTCGAAAAGCTCGATATCCGTGGAGCAGTCGTGCGCCTCGACGACGTCTGGAAGGCAATGCAGAGCGGACGCAATTACCCGGCGCCGGTCGCGCGCCTGCTCGGCGAAATGACTGCGATTGCAGCTGTGATCACCGGCAATCTCAAGCAGAGCGGACGCCTGACCTTCCAGGTTCAAGGCCATGGTCCGGTCAGGCTGCTTGTCGTCGACTGCAATGCCGAACTGAACATGCGCGGCTATGCGAAAGCCGAGGGCGAAATCCTCGGCGACACGCTGGGCGAACTCGTCGGCGACGGCAGACTGCAACTCTCGCTCGATATCCCGGGCATGGATCAGCCCTATCAAAGCCTGGTTCCGCTCGAAGGCGACAGCATCGCCAGCGTCTTTTCCCACTATCTGGCGCAGTCCGAACAGCAACCTGCGGAACTGTGGCTGGCCTGCGACGAATCGGCCACCTCGGCGCTTTTCGTGCAGCGCCTGCCGGGCGCTGACGCCAGGGATGCGGACGGCTGGTCGCGGATCGTCCAGCTCGCGCAGACCGTTCGTGCCGATGAACTGCTGTCGCTGTCACCGCAGGTCCTGCTCGGTCGCCTGTTTGCCGAAGAGGATGTTCGCGTCTATCCCGCGCGCCCTGTCACCCATCACTGGCCACCAGAACCCGAAAAAATCGCCACCATGCTGCAGGGGCTTGGTGAGACCGAAGTGCGCGCCGTGCTTGCAGAACAGGGCGAGGTGCTAGTGCATGACGAACTCTCCAATCACACTTACCGCTTCGACGAAGACGACGTCGATGCGATCTTCCGCCCCCCCACCCTGCACTGAGCATCGACGCTGCGGACATGCGCGTCAGTCGTATTTCCGCAGCATTCTTGCTGTATTGGCCCTTGCTCAGTAAACTCGCGCGATTAAACGGTAAACTCAGTTCATGACCACGTCCGCGCCCAACCGATCAATCGAGTTTCGCAATACGACGCTCGGTGCAACCATCGCGCTCCTTCGGGAGACTGAACCCGTGGGCCTTGCCGACTCACTGCACAAGATGCTGGGCGGCATGCCGGACTTCTTTAACGGCGAAGCCGCCATCCTGGATTTCTCCGCCATCAGCGCGCCCCCCGCCCGCATCGACTGGGCGGGGCTGCTCTCGCTGCTGCGTCGCTACCAGCTGCAACCGATCGGCGTGCGGAACCTGCCCTCGGAGTTGTCCGCCGGCGCAAGGCAGGCCGGGCTCGCGCTGCTCGACAATCTGGAGCTTCGCGAACGGTCCGCCGGGGATACGCCGAAGCCGGCGCCTGCAGCGGTCGCGCCTGCACCGAAAGCCGAACCGGTGGTGCCCCCCACGGCAACACCGCAGGCTAATACCGTATTTGTCGAACGTCCCTTGCGCTCGGGACAACAGGTCTATGCCCGTGGCGGGGATGTGGTCCTGCTTGCCGGTATGAGCAATGGCGCCGAGGTCATCGCCGACGGCAGCATCCATTGCTTCGGTCCGCTACGCGGACGCGCTCTCGCCGGCGCCCAGGGAAACGCGGCCGCACGCATCCTGGCCACCAATTTCGGGCCCGATCTGGTTTCCATTGCCGGCGTCTATCGCACCTTCGAGAAAGGTATCCCCGAAGCGTACGCCGGACGTGGCGCGATGGTGCGATTGAGCGCCGCGGGAACGGCACAGAACATTGAAATCGATCCGCTTCAGCTCGACTGAACCGGCAAACATACATGAAGGGGAAATCGTGAAAGTCATCGTCATTACGTCCGGCAAGGGTGGCGTAGGAAAAACCACCACCAGCGCGGCCTTTTCATCGGGCCTGGCCTTGCGCGGTTTCAAGACCGCCGTCATCGATTTCGACGTCGGCCTGCGTAATCTCGACCTCATCATGGGCTGCGAGCGTCGTGTCGTGTACGATCTCGTCAATGTCGTCAATGGCGAAGCCAAGCTCAATCAGGCCCTGATCAAGGATCGTCACTGCGAGAACCTGTTCATTCTTCCGGCTTCGCAGACCCGCGACAAGGACGCCCTGACCGAAGAAGGGGTAGAGAAGGTCCTGCACGATCTCGAGCACATGGGCTTCGAGTACGTGGTCTGCGACTCGCCCGCAGGCATCGAGCGTGGCGCCGTGATGGCGCTCACCTTTGCCGACGAAGCCATTGTCACCACGAACCCTGAAGTGTCCTCGGTGCGCGACTCAGACCGCATTCTCGGCATTCTGCAATCCAAGTCCAAGCGCGCCCGCGAAGGTGGCGAACCGGTGAAAGAGCACCTGCTCGTTACCCGCTACTCGGCCAAGCGTGTTGACGACGGCGAAATGCTCTCATACAAGGACGTCCAGGAACTGCTCCGCGTGCCGCTGATCGGCGTAATTCCGGAGTCGGAATCCGTTCTTCATGCTTCCAACCAGGGCACACCGGCGATTCACCTCAAGGGCTCCGACGTCGCCGAAGCCTACAGTGACGTCGTGGCGCGATTCCTCGGCGAAGAGCGGGCCTTGCGTTTCGTCAATTACGAAAAGCCCGGTCTGATGAAGCGCCTTTTCGGAGGCAAGTAACATGTCTCTCCTCGCTCGCCTGTTCGGCGAAAAGAAGAAAACCGCCGAAATTGCAAAAAACAGACTGTCCCTGCTGATCGCGCACGAGCGCAACGGGGGCCCCGCCCAGCCCGATTTCATGCCGGCGCTGCAGCGCGAACTCATCGAGGTGATTTCGAAATACGTTTCGGTCAACCCCGATGACATCAAGGTGCAGCTCGAAAAGCAGGACAACTACGAGGTGCTGGAGGTCAACATCGTCTTGCCCGAGGCCGGGCGCTGAAGGTGACCGATCGACTGCGGCCGACGCATCGGCGCTGGTGCCCGGAACGGGACTTGAACCCGTAAGCCATGCGGCGGCAGATTTTAAGTCTGCTGTGTATACCAATTTCACCATCCGGGCCGGCCGCGGATTTTCTCATAGTCGCCCCGGACTGCACAGCCCCGGGTCGCCGCAATCGCGCAGCTCCGACACACCCAAGGCGCAAGGCAGAGTGACCGACCCATCATGCTGACGGAAAATGAGGCGTATGAACTGCTCGGTCTGACGATCGATGCCGATTCCGCCAGCATCAAGAACGCGTTCCGGCGACTTGCGATGCGCTGGCACCCGGACCGCAACCCCGATGCAGATGCGCTGGAAATGTTCAAGCGCGTACGCGCGGCCTACGCCAGGCTGACGGAACGTGAGTCGAACGAGACACGGACAGCGGAAGACGATGATCCCGCACCGGCATCACCCAGCCGGGCGGACGATCTTTTTCAGGATCTTGAACTCGATCTCGAAGAGGCGTTCCACGGCTGCGAGAGGACGGTGTCGATCCCGACCCGGACGATCTGCCGCTCGTGCGACGGGCGGGGTGAGGTCGAACTTGCGCATGGCCGGCTGTGCGCACACTGCCACGGGTCTGGGCGTGTTCGCTCCGCGATCGGACTGGACGCCTGCCCGGCCTGCGACGGACGCGGCTATTCCAGACGCGCGCCGTGTCCGGACTGCGCTGCGTCGGGCGCTGTGCCGGGCGAGCGGCGGCTGCACGTTCGGGTGCCAAAGGGCATCTTCAATGGTGAAGAGCTGCGCCTCTCGGGCGAAGGAGAGCGTGCCGCGACAACGAACGCGCAAGCGGGTGATCTCAGGCTGCGGGTGCGAATTGCGCAACATCCGCTGTTCAGCCTCGACGGCCGCGATCTGGTGATCGAACGCCCGGTGAGCGCTTTCCACCTGCTCTCGGGAGGACCGCTGCACACGCCGCACCCGGCCGGCACGTTCACGGTGGACGTTGTCGCCGGACAACCGACCCCGCAGGACATCCGTATCGAGGGCCGTGGATGGCCCGCGCGCGGCAAGCGTCCGGCGGGCGCCTTCGTCATCCGCCTGCGCCCGCTGTTCCCGGCCGAGTCGGGCACCACGTTGAATGCGCTGTATCGCAAGATCGATGCAGAAGTCCAGCGCGAGCTCGGCACATATCTGCCATCATTGCAGCAATGGGAAGCACAATGGCTTGACTGAGCGCGCGGTGCCTTTCAATCTCACCCCTGTCGCGCCGGAAATCCCCCTCACCACCCCGGCACTGTCCTATTGCCAGACTAACCATCGTGATTGTCATCGACCTTTGCTGCAACCTGAATCACCGCTTCGAAGGCTGGTTTGCTTCGGCCGCGGCATTTGACCGCCAGCGCGATCAAGGACTGATCTCATGCCCTGTCTGCGGCAACACAGAGGTGCGCCGCCTTCCCAGTGCGCCCTATGTGCAGACAAAAACATCGCCAGCACCATCGGTCGCGCGGCCCTCTTCCTCTGCGCCCGCCGCAGACCCGAACCAACTCGCACTGATTGCTGCCTCCATCCGTCAGATGGCTCGGAACGCAGAAGATGTGGGGGATGATTTTCCCACAGAGGCGCGGCGTATTCACCGCGGCGAGCGCGAAGCCCGCAATATTCGCGGCGCCGCATCAGGTGACGAACTGAGCGAGCTGATCGACGAGGGCATCATGGTGCTGCCAGTTCCCCCGGATGAGGATCTGCACTGAAGCCGGCAGCGACCTCCGCACATTCGTCGACCACGAAGCACAGGGAGCCACCCAAATCGGCCAGCGGTGACCACTCGTGCTCCAGGCGCCACAACGCGCGCGCCAGCCACCCGGCCTCGTCGCGCCTGTAGCCCCGCGGCGCGGCACCATTGTTCAATGTCATCTCGCTCATGTTTGCCTCCGTGTTGGAGACGAGCATAAGAATGCCGCATGACCGCAGGATGAATGGCACTTGACTGTAAAGTGACAGCTCAGGGTCGAGCGACGATCAGCGGCACCCACATTTCGTCACCACTCAACCCGCCGTGCACACCACGCATTCGGTGGTCCTTTTCGCCCACCATGCGGTCGCTGATCGTCCAGCCGGGTTCCATCAACAACGCATGCGTCCCGCAGTGGGAGGAGAGTTGTAGAGAAGGCTTGCCGGGCCCGAACATCCCAGCTTCGATCAGGCGCTGCGAAGGCTGGACCACCGCACGCCCCCTCAGGCGCGCCGTTGCCAGGGCCAGAAAGTCGTCCCCTGCCCCCTTCCTGACCCTGCAGAAAGCGACTCTTCGTTCGCCGAACAGCGGGGACGCCAACATCCGCGAGAGCTCGGGCAAGTACGCCAGCCGCAGATGCTTGCGTTCCGGTGCATCGACAAAACCGTGGTCAGCCGTCAGCAGGACGGTAACCTCCTGCCCTGCGAGCTGATCGAGCAAGCGGGCAAAAAGGCGGTCCACACGGTGGAACTCGGCGATTGCCTGATCCGAATGCGCGCCAAAGCGATGACAGACGGCGTCGAAGCGCGAATAGTAGGCATGAAGGAATTGCGGTGCCGAGCCGTTTTGCGCCAGCGCATCCACAATTGCAGGCACAAAGCCGTCCGGCCTGGAGAAAGCGTTCAGGACGGCGCCGCGACCGTGGCGGCGGGAGAAGGCAGAGAATGCGATGTCCGCGGGTGCGACAACTGCAACTGGCAGCCGGCAGTCGCCGTACATGGCGGCATAGGGAAAGAGTCGCTGTGCAAGAAACGGCGCACGCAGCGCACCCGAGCCGCGACGACGCAGCGGCAGGGGCGTCACGACGCCACCGAAGCGACGATCGTGGATGTGCCAGCCGGTAAGCCCGTGCTGCACGGGAGAGAGCCCGGTCTGCAGCGTGGTCACGGCACTTGCCGTTGTGCTTGGAAACACCGATGTCAGGTGCCGGAGCCGATGCTGCAACAGCGTACTTCCCGCCCCATGACGCTGCAGGAATACATCGCCCAACCCATCGATCACGACCAGGACAAGCGGCCCCGTGGGCGGCGCATCTACGAAGGGCAGCGGCACGGCTTCGGGCGCATGCAGCCATGCCCGCAGGTCGCGCGCCAGTCCGAACAGTCCGCCACCCTGAAAGTCCGGCAATACCGAGTTGCGCGGAAGCAAGAACGGGGGATGTTTCATTATCGGCACCCTGAATGCGAAAAACCGGACAAGTGTGAATCACTTGTCCGGTTCTGCATACTGGAGCGGCAGAAGAGTCTCGAACTCTCGACCTATACCTTGGCAAGGTATCGCTCTACCAACTGAGCTACTGCCGCTCTGAAACCTTTACTACCTGGAGGCGCGAGCCGGAGTCGAACCGACCTACACGGATTTGCAATCCGGTGCATAACCGCTTTGCTATCGCGCCTTTCATTCATTGGTCGGCGCCGTTTCCGGTGCCAGAACCCGGACACTCCGGACTCAAAATTCTTGGAGCGGCAGAAGAGTCTCGAACTCTCGACCTATACCTTGGCAAGGTATGGAGCGGCAGAAGAGTCTCGAACTCTCGACCTATACCTTGGCAAGGTATCGCTCTACCAACTGAGCTACTGCCGCTCTCGAAAGACCGCCATTATAGACAAGTATTTTTGTCTGTCAAATCTTTTTTAACGATCCATGTGTTTGGCCAGGCGGGGCATTGCACGGTGCAGGTAATACCCCATCGACCACAGCGTCAGTGCTGCTGCCACATAGATCAGTATGCTGCCCACGAACGCCATGTCCATCGACAGCAGGGGCGCATTGTATAGCAGCAAGGGAATGGCTGTCATCTGCGCGGCCGTCTTCAACTTGCCGACATAGGCCACCGCCACGCTTGCCGATTCGCCCACCCGCGCCATCCATTCGCGCAAGGCCGAAATGGTGATCTCGCGTCCGATGATGATCACCGCAATGATCGCATCCACGCGAGCGAGTTGCACCAGCAGGATGAGCGCCGCCGCTACCATCAATTTGTCGGCCACCGGATCGAGGAAGGCACCGAATGCCGAAGTCTGTTTGAGCGCGCGCGCCAGATAGCCGTCAAACCAGTCGGTCACCGCAGCAACGATGAAGATGGAGGTCGCGACCAGATTCTTCTGCACTGGCCCCAAGATCGCGTCGGGCAGGTAAAAAACGCCGACGAAAAGCGGGATCAGGGCAATTCGGGCCCAGGTGAGTGTATTGGGAATGTTGAGTGACATGCAGGGCCGTGGTTACGCCGGAATGATCAGTGCAAGGCCGAGTATATCTGCTCGGCAAGTTTGCGGCTGATGCCATCGACCCTGCACAAGTCCTCGACCGTTGCATTGCGCACCCCATCGAGCCCGCCGAAGGCCGCCAGCAGGTTGCGCCGCCGCGAAGGCCCCACGCCGTCGATGTCGTCGAGCCTCGAACCGATGCGCGCCTTTCCGCGTCGCGCCCGATGCCCCGAAATGGCAAAACGGTGAGCTTCGTCGCGAATTTCGATGATCAGATGCAGCGCCGAGGAGGCGCCACCCAGTGCCAGTCCGTCGCGGCCGTCGGCAAAGATCAGGGTTTCGAGTCCGGCCTTGCGCCCCTCCCCCTTTGCCACGCCGACCATCGCCACCGCCTCCAGGCCGACCTCGGCAAGAATGGCTGCGGCGGCACTCACCTGCCCCTTGCCGCCATCGATCAGGATGAGGTCAGGGCACACTCCCTCGCCCGCAGCAACCTTGCCGTAACGCCGCTCGAGCACCTGGCGCATGGCGGCAAAGTCGTCCCCGGGCGTGATGCCGTCGATATTGTAGCGCCGGTACTCGGCGCGCTTCATCGCGCCCGCTTCGCACACCACGCAGGACGCCACCGTCGCCTCGCCCATGGTGTGGCTGATATCGAAACACTCGATGCGGTCGGGGGCTTCGGGCAGGCCCAGCACATCGCGCAGAGCATCGAGACGCTGCTCGATACGGCCGGCATCCCGAGCACGTCCCTGGATGGCAATACGTGCGTTCTTCTCGGCCATGTCCATCCACGCTTTCTCGCCTTCGTAGCGAGCAAGCACGACAGCCGGCATGCGCTCTGTGATCTCCGCCAGCATCGCCTTCACCTCGGGCAATGCAAGATTGACGACGATCCGCCCCGGTATCGGATGTTCGGCGTAGTGTTGCTCGACGAAGGCCAGCAGGCTGTCCGTCGCACCCGAAACGGCAGCGCCGGAGGGAAATTGGGGGCGGTCACCAAGATGGCGCCCACCACGGATCATGGCGATGTTGACGCAGGTCAGTCCGTCCTCTTCGACTGCGGCGAGGACGTCGACATCCTCATCCTTGCGGCTATCGACGAACTGCCGGTGAAGTACCGCCTGCAGCACGCGCACCTGGTCGCGGCACGCGGCCGCCTCTTCGAAGGCGAGGCGCTCGGCTGCCGTGTGCATGCGCTTGCTGAGATCATCGATCACTTCGTTGGCCTGACCGTCGAGAAACCGGCTGGCCAGTCGGACGTCGGCTGCGTATGCGGCGTTGTCGATCAATCCGACGCAGGGGCCTGTGCAGCGCCGGATCTGATGGAGGAGACAGGGGCGCGAGCGGTTCTGGAAAACCGAGTTTTCGCAGGTCCGGAGCTGGAAGGTCTTCTGCAGCAAGTGGATGCTCTCACGTACTGCGTAGGCATTCGGAAACGGGCCGAAATAGCGTGCGCCCTTCGCAAACGCACCACGATGGTAGGCGAGACGGGGGAACGCGTCTGCAGAGAGTTCGATGTACGGGTAGGTCTTGTCGTCGCGAAACAGGATGTTGTAGCGCGGCGCCAGGCTCTTGATCAGGTTGTTCTCGAGAATCAGCGCTTCGGCCTCGGATCGCGTCGGCGTGATATCCACGCGCACGATCTGCGCCACCATCATGGCAATGCGGGGGCTGGGCTGGGTGCGCTGGAAGTAGCTCGATACCCTGCGCTTCAGATTCTTCGCCTTGCCCACATACAGCACCTTGTCTTCCGCCCCAATCATGCGATAGACACCGGGCTCCTCGGTGAGGGAGCGCAGAAACGATTTTGCGTCGAAGGCGGGCGCGTCGGCGGGTTTGCTCATTTTCAGCGTGTGTGAGTGGTGAGAGCTGACAGGTGATTCCCCTGCAAGCGCATTATCGGCCCCTGCCCCGACCGGCGCACGCGCGGGCATTTCCGAGCGGACGCGCCCTGGACACGATGCCAGCGGCGCCTTGAGCCTGCAGCGGCACTCAGCCGAGCGGCTGATCGCCGATGGTCGACGCCGTCATTGCCGCGCCTGACGCCGAGCCGTCGTCGATGGCGCGAACCTGCTCGCGGGCGCTCAGATAGGGGGCGTGGAGTTCGAGTGCAAAGAGGTCCGGACGATCCCCACGGGGCGTCGCCAGCGCCGCCAGGCGTCGCAGGCTCACCGCATCGGGTGCAGGCACCCAGCGGTCGAGCAGATCGGCTGCCAGGTCCGGGCGATTGCATACCAGCACCATGTCACAACCAGCCGCATGGGCGGCCTTGGCCCGTGCGACGATGTCGCCCGCGACGCTTGCCCCTTCCATGTTCAGATCGTCACTGAAGATCACGCCCTCGAATCCGATACGCTGGCGCAGCACGTCCTTGAGCCAGAATGACGAAAAACCGGCCGGGTCGGGCGCGATTTGCGGATAGATCACATGCGCCGGCATGACACCGGCCAGCTGCCGGCCAAGCCGATGGCGATAGGGCGCGATGTCTTCGTTCCAGACCGTTTCGAAATCACGGGTGTCGAGCGGGATGTCGTGATGCGAGTCGGCCTCGACAAAACCATGTCCGGGAAAGTGCTTGCCGACGCACCCCATGCCCGCCTCTGCCATGCCCGCCACCAGCGCCTGTGCCAGGGAGGCCACCACCTGCGGATCGCGATGGAAGGCCCTGTTTCCGATTGCCCTGCTGACGCCATAGTCGAGATCGAGTACCGGGGTAAAACTCAGATCCACGCCATGGGCGATCAGCTCGGCGGCCAGCACATAGCCAGTCGCGCGTGCGGCATCGAGTGCCTTCAGATGATCGTAATCCCAGAGCTGGCCGAGACTTCGCATCGCCGGCAGACGCGTGAATCCGTCGCTGCGGAAGCGCTGCACCCGCCCACCCTCGTGATCCACGGTCACAATCAGGGCGGGGTCGCGCAGGCCCCGGATCTCGGTGGTCAACGCAGCCAGCTGTTCCGAACCGGTGAAATTGCGGGCAAACAGAATCACGCCCCCGACCAGCGGATCGCACAGACGCTCACGTTCGTCGTCGGTCAGCACGGTACCCGCCACGTCGATCATGACCGGGCCGCGCGGCAAGCTCAGGGCAGCATTCTTCATAGGGTCTCTATCACCGCAAAAGCAACGACGTACTCGTGCTCGTCGGTCAGGCTCAGGTGCGCCCTCAAGCCGCGCTCGAGCATGTGAGCCGCCAGTCGTTCGTCGTACCGAAACAGCGGCTTGCCCAGCTCATCGTGGGCGATGGAGACGGCATGCAGGGTCGCCGGTACGGCCACTCCCGTACCGAGGGCCTTGCCGAAGGCCTCCTTGGCGGCAAAACGCTTTGCGAGCATGCGCGCCGGATCGCGGCTGGCGAGCCAGGCATCGCGCTCATCCTCGGCGAGGATACGGCGCATGAAACGCTCGCCGTGGCGCTCCATGCTTGCGCGCAGGCGATCGATTCGTACGATATCGGTGCCGATGCCGTGGATCATCGTGTCAGCGCACGACAGCTGGCGCCGCGGCTTCGCGGATGAGTCGTTTCATCTCCGCGACCGCCTCGCGCAGCCCGACGAACACTGCGCGGCTGACGATGGCGTGACCAATGTGCAGCTCACGCACGCCGGGCAGCGCCGCGACGGCCTGAACGTTGTAGTAGTTGAGCGCGTGACCGGCATTGAAGCGCATGCCGAGTTCTAGCACGCGTTCGCCGGCGAGTCTGAGCTTTGCCAGTTCGGCCTGCACCGCCGGGCTTTCGGCGTCGCGTCCGGCGTCATGAAAGGCGTGTGCGTAGGGGCCGGTGTGGATCTCGCACACCCTCGCACCGATTCTCGCTGCCGCTTCGATCTGCGGCAGTTCGGCATCGATGAAGACGCTCGTCACGATGCCATTGTCCGCAAGTCGCGCCACGACCTGCTTGAGCCGCGCCTCCTGCGCCAGCACATCGAGGCCACCCTCGGTGGTGATCTCGTGCCGCCCTTCGGGCACCAGCATGGCCATCTCGGGCTTCAAGCCACAGGCGATACCCACCATCTCGTCGGTCGCACCCATCTCGAGATTGAGCTTGATCTGGGTAAGCTCCCGCAGCCGTCTTACATCGACATCGTTGATATGACGGCGATCCTCGCGCAAATGCACGGTGATACCGTCGGCACCTGCCAGATGCGCCTCGACGGCAGCCCATACAGGGTCCGGCTCCCATGTCCGGCGCGCCTGGCGCAAGGTGGCAACATGGTCGATATTGACGCCCAGTTCGATCACAGTTCCTGCAACTCCTTCAGTACCCGGCGCGACTGCAGCACCTGTCCGCCCAGATAGTGGTTGATCAATGCACGCAGCAGTCGCTTCGATTGAATCTGCGTCTCGGCGCGCGAAAAGTCATCTGCAGCCATGTCCAGCAGCGTCTGTCCGCTGAGCGGCAGGTCGTCTTCGCCGCAGGCTCCGTCGACCCACTCCAGCCCGTCGGCATCCATCGCCACCGGACCGCGCTCGATTATATAGCGGTAACGTCCGTCGGGCCGGACGGCGCCGTCCTCACCGGCATCGAGCGCAAGACCATAGCCGAGCTCGTGCAGCAGAGCGACTTCGAACCGGCGCAACACCAGCTCGAAGTGCTCATTGCGAGCCAGTGCGGACACGGCCGCTTCATAGGCCGCGAACAACTGCGGATGCGGGTCTTCGCGCGCAGTCAGGCGCAGCATGAGTTCGTTCAGGTAATAGCCGCACATCAGCGCGCGCCCGGTCAGCAACGGCTGCCCGCCCCGCCATTCGGCACGGATCAGGGTCTTGACCTCTCCCCCACCCGACCAGTCCATGAGCAGGGGCTGAAAAGCCATCAGCACGCCCCGCAGCGCCGACATCGGCCGCCGAGCCCCCTTGGCCGCCAGCGCCGCACGTCCGTGCTCGAGCGAAAATACCTCGACAATCAGGCTGGTTTCGCGCCAGGGGAGCGTATGCAGCACCCAGGCCGGCTGCTGCTCGATACGTTGCTTGAGCGCCACGGCAACGCCACTTACTCGTAACCCAGGCTCTTGAGCGCGCGTTCGTCGTCGGCCCAGCCGCTCTTGACCTTGACCCAGACCTCGAGAAAGACTTTGCCGTCGAACAGTTTCTCGAGCTCGACGCGCGCCTCGGAGGAAATGCGCTTGAGTTTCTCGCCCCCCTTGCCGATGACGATGCCCTTGTGCCCGGCCTTGTCGACGATCACCGCCGCATGGATCCTGCGTAGCTGCCCTTCGGTTTCGAACTTTTCGATTTCGACCGCGATGCCGTAGGGCAATTCGTCTCCGAGCAGGCGGAACAGCTTCTCACGAAGGAATTCCGCTGCGAGAAAGCGCTCGCTGCGGTCGGTGATCTCGTCCTCCTCATACATCGCAACGCCTTCGGGGAGCAAGGGCGTCGCTGCGCTGATGAGGGTGTCGCAGTTACTGCCGCGCTCGGCCGACAGCGGAACGATCTCCGCAAAGTCGCGCAGGCCCCGCACGCTGTCGATGAAGGGCAGCAAACGCGCCTTTTCCTTCAGCTGATCGACCTTGTTGATCACCAGGACGACTTTTGCGTTTTCCGGAATGACCTCCAGCACCCGACGATCATCGTCCCCCATGCGTCCAGCCTCGACCACGAAGAACACCAGATCGACGTCCGCGAGCACCTGCGACACCGTGCGGTTCATCGAACGATTGAGGGCATTGCGATGCTGGGTCTGGAACCCTGGTGTATCGACGAAGACGAATTGCGCATCGGGGTTAGTGAGAATGCCGGTGACGCGATGACGCGTCGTCTGCGCCTTGCTCGACACGATGCTGATCTTCTGCCCGATGAGGCGATTCAGCAGCGTCGATTTGCCCACATTGGGCCGCCCGACGATCGCGACGAAGCCTGCCCTGAAACCAGGCTTCTCGATGGTTTGATCCGTGTCCGACGCGATGTTCATTTTTTCCTCAATTTGGCCAGTGCCAGTTCGGCCGATTGCTGCTCGGCCGCGCGCCGGCTCGGGCCGCGGCCAGTCGTGCGCACGCCAAGCTTCGGCACCTCGCACGACACTTCGAATTCCTGTGCGTGCGCCTCACCGAGTACTTGGACCATGGTGTAGGTCGGCAGTGCAATCTTGCGACCCTGCAACCACTCCTGCAACGCTGTTTTCGGATCCTTCGACGGTGCAGACGGATTGATCTCGGCGAGCAGCGGAACATACAGGCGGTCGATCACTGCCTTGGCCGCAGGAAAACCCGCATCCAGAAAGACGGCTGCGATGATGGCCTCCATCGCGTCGGCCAGAATGGACGGCCGCCGAAACCCGCCAGACTTGAGCTCGCCCTCGCCCAGTCGCAGGCAGTCCCCGAGCCTCAGGTCGAGCGCCAGTCGATGCAGCGTCTCCTGCCGCACGAGCGACGCGCGCACCCGGGACAATTCACCCTCCTTCAGATCGGCAAAACGATCGTAAAGGGCAATCGAGGTGACGCAATTGAGCAGACTGTCGCCGAGAAACTCAAGCCTTTCGTTATTGGGCGAGCCGAAGCTTCGGTGAGTCAATGCCTGCTGCAGAAAGTCGGGATTCGTGAAGACGTGGCCAATCTCGCGTTGCAGGCGATCAGTGAATTCCGACATCAATTTTCGGCGCTCGAGGCCTGAAAGTCGAACAGCAGACTGACATTGCCGGCAACGGGCACCTTGCGCGCGTAGCTGGTCTCGACCACGACCTTGCCCGCAACCTTTCTGATCTCGAGATCCGCACCTGTGATCGACGATACATCGTCGATCTGCCCGCGGCGATCGAAACTGCGCCGCATCTCGGAAATGGAGGAACCGTTGTCGCCCTCGTCCGCCACAATCTTGACCACGCGCTTGATCGTAAGATATTCGTTGATCGCCGGTACGGTACGAAAGCCGATCAGCAACACGAAAGCCATGAAGGCGCCAACGATGAGAATGCTGATCAGGCTGAGGCCGCGTTGGCGGAATTGAGTCATGACTGCTGTCTCCGTCTTCAGTGGAAGCGGCCGATGCGCTTCATGTCATTGAAATTGAACCAGATGAAGAAGGCCCGACCGACGATGTTCTCGTCCGGCACGAAACCCCATACCCGACTGTCACTGCTTGCATCGCGATTATCCCCCATGGCGAAATAATGCCCTTCGGGTACGATGCAACGCACGCCGCTGCTAGTATAGGTACAGTTATTGCGATTGGGGAAATTGAGCACTTGGGGAACATAGGCGGGTGCCTCACGTTCATTCAGGATATTGTGCTCAACGTCACCCAGTTTTTCGACGAACTGCGGCGAGTAATAGAGACGATCGGGATGCAAGTAGTTTTCCACTTCCCTGGTCGGCACTTCCTCACCGTTGATGCGCAGCCGCTTGTCGATGTACTCCACCTTGTCGCCGGGAAGCCCGACCACCCGCTTGATGTAGTCCATCGATGGATCAGCCGGATAACGGAAAACCATCACGTCGCCACGATGGGGATTATTGATCGAGATGATCTTCTTGTTGATGATCGGCAGGCGGATCCCGTAGGTGAACTTGTTCACCAGGATGAAGTCGCCCACGAGCAGGGTCGGAATCATCGAGCCCGAAGGAATCTTGAACGGCTCGACGACGAAGGAGCGCAGGCCGAACACGATCAGGATGACCGGGAAGAAGCTCGCACCATACTCGACCCACCACGGCGACGGCGCGCCCGCCGCACGGCGCTTGCGTGCGTGGAAGCGGTCGAAGGCCCACAGGATGCCGGTTGCAACAAGCAGCAGAAACAGGATCAAGGCAAAATTCACGCAGACTCCAGTCGGTTGAGACGCCGCCGAGACGTCGGGTTACAGGTTTACTTGCCCTCGTCCGTGCGCAACACGGCAAGGAAGGCTTCCTGCGGAATCTCGACGTTTCCGACTTGCTTCATGCGCTTCTTGCCTTCCTTCTGTTTCTCCAGCAACTTCTTCTTGCGCGTGATGTCACCACCATAACACTTGGCCAGGACGTTCTTGCGCAATGCCTTGATTGTCTCGCGTGCAATGATGTTGGAGCCGATCGCGGCCTGAATGGCGACGTCGAACATCTGCCGCGGAATCAGACCGCGCAGTTTGGCCGACAGTTCACGACCGCGGAAGGCTGCGTTGACCCGGTGCACAATCACCGACAGCGCGTCGACTTTTTCGCCGCCGACCATCAGATCGAGCTTGACCAGATCCGCCGTGCGATATTCCTTGAACTCGTAGTCGAGCGAGGCATAACCACGCGATACCGATTTCAGCTTGTCGAAGAAGTCCATCACCACTTCGTTCATCGGCATGTCGTAGATCAACTGCACCTGACGTCCGTGATAACGCATGTCAACCTGAGCACCGCGCTTCTGATTGCACAGGGTGATGACCGGCCCCACATAATCCTGCGGCAGGAAGATCGTTGCAGTAATGATGGGTTCACGAATTTCCTGATACTTGCCCTGGTCGGGAAGCCTGGAAGGATTCGAAACGGTAATGACCTCACCGTTATTGAGCACAACCTCGTAGATCACCGTCGGCGCGGTGGTAATGAGGTCCATGTCGAATTCGCGTTCGAGCCGTTCCTGGACGATGTCCATGTGGAGCAAGCCAAGAAAGCCGCAACGGAAGCCGAACCCCAGCGCTTGCGAAACCTCGGGTTCGAACTGAAGCGACGCGTCATTGAGGCGCAGCTTCTCCAGCGAATCCCGCAACTGATCGTATTCGCTCGACTCGACCGGATACAGGCCCGCGAACACCTGCGGCTTGATCTCCTTGAAGCCGGGCAAGGGCGATGCGGCAGGCTTGGCCGCAAGGGTCACGGTATCGCCGACTTTTGCCGCTTCGAGCTCCTTGATGCCGGCGATGATGAATCCCACCTCGCCCGCCGACAGCTGATCGCGGCTGACCGATTTCGGCGTGAATACGCCGACCTGTTCGCACGGATACTGCGCGCCATTGGACATCAGCAGGATGCGGTCCTTGGGCTTGAGCACCCCGTCGACCACCCGCACCAGCATGACCACGCCGACATAGTTGTCGAACCAGGAGTCGATGATCAAGGCCTTGAGTTGGCTGTCCGGGTTGCCCCTGGGGGCAGGCACCTTGGCCACAACCGCCTCCAGCACCTCCTCGATGCCGATGCCGGTCTTCGCCGAACACAGGATCGCATCACCGGCGTCCACGCCGATGACGTCCTCGATTTCCTGACGCGCATTCTCGGGATTGGCTGCAGGCAGATCGATCTTGTTCAGAACCGGGATAACCTCAACATTCTGATCGAGCGCGGTATAGCAATTCGCCACCGTCTGCGCCTCGACCCCTTGCGACGCGTCGACGACCAGCAATGCGCCTTCGCATGCGGCCAGCGAACGGCTGACTTCGTACGAAAAATCGACGTGTCCCGGGGTGTCGATCAGGTTGAGGTTGTAGACCTTTCCGTCCTTCGCCTTGTACTGCAAGGCGGCCGTCTGGGCCTTGATGGTGATCCCGCGTTCGCGCTCGATATCCATCGAGTCGAGCACCTGGGCCTCCATTTCACGGTCGGAAAGTCCGCCACAGAAGTGAATCAGTCGGTCGGCCAGTGTCGACTTGCCATGGTCGATGTGGGCAATAATGGAGAAGTTTCTGATATGTTGCATGCGCACGCAAAAAGGGTGCCTTTCGGCACCCGTTCTGGAATTGGTTGGCCTCGTCAAGCCCCGGATTCTAGCGGAAAAGCACCGCAATAGGCACGGATGGCCGATTCATCGAGATGGTAATGACACAGTTCGTGCTCGCCATGGAGCACCACCGGGACGAATTCGTCCCACTTGGCCTCGAGTTCGGGGTGCTGGTCGACATCGACGACGCGCACCGCCCACCCAAGCTCTGCGGCAAGCGGTGACAGCGCATCGACGAGGTCGTGGCACAGGTGGCACCACTCGCGGCTGAGTACGGTCAGTTCCGGTGTCACTTGCCGGCCCGCAGACTGATGTAGGAGCTGACCTCGCCGCGCTGCACCAGCAAACTCAGCTGCTGCCCCTCCTTCAACTCCCGCACGAGCTGTTCGAAGCTATCAACGGTGGTCAGTTTGGTCTGCTTGCCCGCCAGGATGACCGCCAGCACGGCATCGCCCACCTGCAAGGACGAGCGCGCAGCCGGACCTTCAAGGCGGTCCACGATCAGCCCCGCCGCATCGCCCTGATCCCGTCCGCGCGTGAGCGGCGCCTGAATCAGCAACAGGCCGAGGCTGTTGCCGGTGCCCGCCAGCGCGCTCGTCATTCGTGGTCTGGATGGTTTGGGATCGCGCCACTCGCCGAGCGTCACATTCATCTCCTGCGCTGCGCCGCCGCGATAGACCATCATCCTGGCGTTCGTACCAGGACGGTTCGATGCCACGATCCGCGGCAGGTCACTCGATCTTTCGACATTGCGGTTATCGAAACGCATGATGACGTCTCCACGCTCGATCCCCGCCCTGGCTGCCGGGCTGTTGGGCTCGACTGCGCTGACCAGCGCTCCAGCCGCGCGCGGCAGGCCGAAGCTCGCAGCCAGGTCAACCGTCACCTCCTGAATGGCGACACCGATTCGTCCGCGCTGAATCCGTCCGGTCGTGCGAAGCTGCTGCTGCACATCCATCGCCACATCGATCGGAATCGCAAACGACAGCCCCATGAAGCCGCCGGTACGGCTGTAAATCTGCGAGTTGATGCCGACCACTTCGCCGCGAAGGTTGAACAGCGGCCCGCCGGAATTACCCGGATTGATCGCGACGTCGGTCTGAATGAAGGGAACGAAATTCTCGTCCGGCAGGCTTCGGTCCTTCGCGCTCACGATCCCGGCGGTCACCGTCTGTTCGAAGCCGAACGGCGAGCCGATCGCCAGCACCCATTCACCGACCTTGAGCTTTGACGGATCGCCCAATATGATGCGCGGCAGTTCTTTCGCTTCAATGCGGATCAGGGCAACGTCACTGCGACTATCGGCCCCGACGACCTGCGCGCGATACTCACGCTTGTCGGCGAGCCGCACCAGGATCTCGTCGGCATCCTCGACAACATGCGCATTGGTCAGAATGTAACCGTCGCTGCTAATGATGAATCCGGAACCGAGCGACTCGTTGTCCGGATCCTCTTTCGGAACGGCGCGGTGACGCGGAATGATGCGGCGAAAGAAATCGAACATCGGATCCGACTCGTCCAGACCGGGGAAGGCCTGCCCCTTCTGGCTCGCACTCGAAATCGCGCTGATATTGACCACCGCAGCCCCCTGCCTGGCGACAAGCGCGGTGAAATCGGGAAGCGAATCAACGGCCCATGCCGACAAGGTCGACACGCACACCAGGACGCCAAGCAGGACAAGACGGAGCGAACGGATCATGGCGTATGGAAATGTGTGCATTCGGCGCCATCAGGCTGAATGGAGACACCGAGACGATGACGCCAGTGCCTGCTTCGCGCCAGCAACCGGTTGACCCCAACGGCAAGCACCAGCCCTGCCACCATGCCGGCAAGCGCGCCCGCGTCGGACGATCCCGCCTCCGCCACCGCGCTTCCGCCGGCCGCACCGACAAGTACCAGCACCGCCGCAAGTCCGTAACTCATGAGCGCAGCGCGCAGCGGCCCGCCGTCGGGCATCGACAGCCTGACGCGGTCACCGGGATGCAGCGTGAGGTCGCTCCTGAGCGCAAAGACGTCCGTCTGCTTGCCGAAGGCATCGGTGATCCGCATCGAGCGACAACCGCCCGGTTCGTCGCAACGCCCGCAACCGCCCTGGCGTTCACGCAAGCGCACCCAGACGCGGCCACCTTCAACCCGGACCACCTCGGCAGGCGCCTCCATCATTGCGCGCTCGCCTCGATACCCTCGGCGATTCGCTGTACGGCGCGCGGCGGAACCTCGCCCAGCGCAGTAACCAGATGCGAACCGACAGTCCGTCTGAAAATATTGATCGCACCGCTTGCCGACGAGCCGGCTTGCACATTCGAATCCGCAGCGGCCGGCTCGACAAAGACCGAGATCGATGCCAGGCCATCACTGAATACCATGTGCATGGCCTCACCCCGCTCCGAGCCAAGCGGACGACGCACCACGGACGCCAGCGTAAAACCGGGCACGGGCGTTCGCAGCGACCACCCCGCTTCCAGCTTGCCAACTTCATCGCCGCGCACGCTGACGACGCGCCAGCCATCGCCCTGCTCGTAACGCTGCCTGAGCAAGGCCTTGTCGACCTCGCCGCCGATCCGAAGGTCGCTGAAGGTAAATTGCTCGATCATGTCGCCTCGCGCATCGATCATCCTTGACTTCAACAGCAAGCCCGTCTGCAACTCCGCCCAGAAGATGTGCCCGTAACGCATGTCATCCCTGGGTTCGAGAATGATCGATTGCGCCTCATAGCCGGCGACCCGGCTGACCTCGCCCTTGCGGATGCGATAGTTCTCCGCAAGACCATTGTACGAAGCAGGAAGTCGAGCCGGAAATGCCCGTCGTCCGCCCGGCTTGTCGACAATGACGGTGCGTTGCTCGGGCAGGACGCAACGAACCTCGTTCGCGCTCCTTATGACCTCGCGCGGACTGCCATCGAGCACTTCGAGGCGTTCGAACTCCCCGTCGCCGTTGGCCTTGTGCGCGATGCGGGAGGTCTCGATCTGCTTGCCGAACTGATAGGTAAAGGTGCCAACGTAGTTCAGGCGCTGACTGGCGGTCGAAATTCGTCCAAGCCAGGAAATCGGATCGCTGGGCGCTTCCGCG
This sequence comes from Azoarcus sp. L1K30, assembly GCF_018122735.1. Taxonomy (GTDB): domain Bacteria; phylum Pseudomonadota; class Gammaproteobacteria; order Burkholderiales; family Rhodocyclaceae; genus Parazoarcus. Next base: position 1,387,361 of record NZ_JAGRRD010000001.1, read on the forward strand.
CTTGCGGCAGACTGCAGGAAAAGCGAGCAAAGTCCAATGGCAACAAACCAGCGCCTCATTGAGCGGCTTCCTTGAACTGCGCGGACACCGTGCGGACATACTGCGAGGCGCCCGGCATCGAGCCGCCCCCGGTCATGGCCTGATGCACGAACAGGTACTCCCGGTGCGCCACCTCGTCGGGCGTCGCCGACACCAGCGTGGCCGCCTGCGACACCGGCGCCGCGCTGACGCGTTTGGCAGCCGCGACCGGCGCCACGCTGCCATCGGAACCATACATCGTGGCGGCAACCAGCCCGACCGCAGCCACCCCCATGACCGAGGCCGCGATCGGCATCAGGGAATGCCACAGGCCGCGCCGGGCGGCATCGGCCGGTCTCCCACGAGGCGCAAGCACCGTCGGTTCCGCATCCAGCCCGGCCATCACGCGCTCAACCATGTCCGGCGTGCCGCCATGCTCGTCGCGGATGACATCGCCGATCAGGCAGTAGATATCCCAGTCTTTCCTCAACGAATCATTACGATTCAGCTGATCGATCATCTGGCTCGTCGGCAGATCATCAAGGTCGCCGTCAATCAGTGCAGAGAGTTTTTCGTTCATGCCATCCACCTACCAACGTTTATCGTGCGTCGTGCCAAGCAACGGCCGCAGTCGTTCAGCAATCGCCTCACGCGCACGGAAAATCCGGGAACGCACCGTTCCAATCGGACAATCCATAATGTTGGCGATCTCTTCGTAACTCAGGCCTTCAAGTTCCCGCAACATGATGGCCGTCCGCAATTCCTCTGGCAGCCCGGCCATTGCGTCGTCCACCGTTTGCGCAATCTGCTTCGTCATCATCAGGCGCTCGGGCGTGTTGTTGTCACGCAACTGATCGCCATCATCGAATGTTTCTGCCTCCTCGGAATCGAAGCCGGTGGACGTGGGCGCCCTGCGCTTCTGGGAGACGAGGTAATTCTTCGCCGTATTGATGCCTATCCTGTACAACCATGTATAAAAGGCGCTTTCCCCCCTGAACGATCCCAAGGCTCTGTAGGCCTTGATGAAGGTTTCCTGGGCTACATCTTCAACTTCTGCCGGATCGCGAATCAAACGGGAAAGCAGGCGATTCAACTTGCGCTGGTATTTCGATACCAGCAAGCCGAAAGCCTGCTTGTCGCCGCGCTGAACGCGTTCGACCAGTTGCTGATCGATTTCACGATCACTCATTGGAGGTCTGTTCTTCTTGGTAGGGTGGAATAACCCCGGAAGTATAAGCGACCGCCGCTGGACATCGCAAAATCGGGTCCTGCTGATGAAGACCGGCCGGTGTGCAATTAGTTCATACGACAGAAGGGGCAATGTCGTCGTTATCGACAGCAAGGTCTCAGCCCGTCACATAATGTTCATCTCGCTGCCTCGCGCTCACGCACACCGAAATCTGCGTGATATATTCGAGCGCTTCGTCCTTGCCTGGCCGCCATCTTGCAAAAACAGTACGACGTTCTCATTCTGGGGAGCGGAACCGCGGGCCAATCGCTCGCACTTCGCCTCGCTGACAAGCTGCAGGTTGCCATTGTCACCAAGCGCGAACTGGCCGATAGTGCAAGCGCCTGGGCACAGGGCGGCATCGCTGCGGTACTCGATACCGCAGACAGTATCGAAGCGCACATCGAAGACACCTTTACCGCGGGAGCAGGCCTGTGCGACGCGGAAGCCACGCGCTTCGTGGTCGAGAACGGGCGCAAGGCCATCGAGTGGCTGATCAATCGTGGCGTTCCCTTTACCCGCGAAGACCAATCGGCACTCGGTTACCACCTGACACGCGAAGGGGGCCATTCCCACCGCCGGATCATCCACGCGGCCGACGCAACCGGCGCAGCTGTCCAGGCCACGCTGAGCGAAGAGGTTCTCGCGCATCCCAACATCACCGTTTTCGAACACCACATCGCAATCGACCTGATTCTTGGCGAGAAGATCGGCCAACCCGAACTCGGATGCGTCGGTGCCTATGTACTCGATATCGAGCGCGACGAGGTCATCACCTTCGGTGCGCGGGATACCGTTCTTGCGACTGGCGGCACCGGCAAGGTCTATCTCTATACGACCAATCCCGACGTGGCGACCGGTGACGGGGTCGCCATGGCCTGGCGCGCAGGATGTCGCGTGCGGAACATGGAGTTCATTCAATTCCACCCGACCTGCCTCTATCATCCGCAGGCGAAGTCCTTCCTCATTTCCGAGGCCGTGCGCGGCGAAGGGGGCCTGCTCCGCCTCCCCGACGGCACCCGCTTCATGCCTGATCACGACGCGCGCGCAGAGCTGGCACCGCGCGACATCGTCGCCCGTGCAATCGACTTCGAGATGAAGAAGCGCGGTCTCGACTGCGTCTACCTCGACATCAGTCACAAGCCTGCAGACTGGCTCAAGGAGCATTTTCCCAACATCTACGCGCGCTGCCTCGAACTCGGCATCGATATCACCTGCGAGCCGATACCGGTCGTGCCTGCCGCGCACTACTCCTGCGGCGGGATTCTTACCGATCTCACGGCACGAACCGACGTTCCCCGTCTTTATGCGGTCGGCGAATCGGCTGGCACGGGACTGCATGGTGCGAACCGGCTTGCCAGCAATTCCCTGCTCGAATGTCTCGTTTTCGGTGAAGCCGCGGCGCAGGACATTCTCTCCCACCAGGATCGCGATCAGCCCGCGTTGCCGGCATGGGACGAGAGCCGGGTCACCGACGCCGACGAAGAGGTCGTGATTTCGCACAACTGGGCCGAGTTGCGCCGTGCCATGTGGGATTACGTGGGCATCGTACGCACCACGAAGCGGCTCCAGCGCGCCCAGCACCGGATTCGCCTGCTCGAACGCGAAATCCACGAGTTCTACACCAACTTCCGCGTATCGAACGATCTGATCGAGTTGCGCAATCTCGTCGTCACCGCCGAACTCATCGTTCGCTGTGCGCTGAAGCGCAAGGAGAGCCGCGGCTTGCACCACTCCCGGGACTTTCCGCACACGCTCGGACGTGCCCGCGACACGGTATTGACGCCACGCACCTTCAAGCAGACAAGACTGACGCGCTGAGACTGCGGTGCCTTAGCCAGATCTGCAACTGACGCCACTGATCGCCACACACATTGGCGCGCACCAACATGACTCGCCACCGCCGGGCCGGGCTCGCCTGTACCGGCGGGATGTCGATCACCAGCCACGCTACACCGGCAAAGGCCATCGCGGGCGTCGCCAGTCGAACGGGCACAAGGGCAGACGACGTGCGACCGAGCAGCATGTGACCATCGCCCGCAAGGGCCAGGCAGATGCCCGCTTTCCGTGCTTCACCGTGCCAACTCTTCCATGCCGAAGCCAGGATCAGCATAGTGCACAGCGCCCGGAGCCAGAACGGCTCGAGCGCGAAGAAAAGCGCCAGCCCTGCGCTACCATGTAACGCGAGGACTGACGCCTGGACGAATCTCGACACCGACAGGTGCAGTCGCAGGGGAGCGGCCATCTGTCCCCCGCCGGCGCTGAAACTCAGATCTTCCGGAACACCAGCGTCCCGTTGGTCCCGCCGAAGCCGAAGTTGTTCTTCATCGCCACGTCGATCTTCATTGAGCGCGCTTCGTTCGCACAATAATCAAGATCACATTCCGGATCCTGCTCGAAGATGTTGATCGTCGGCGGCGAAATCTGATGATGCACGGCAAGCACGGTAAAGATCGACTCCAGACCGCCCGCTCCGCCAAGCAGATGCCCAGTCATGGATTTGGTGGAATTCACGACGAGCGACTTTGCTACATCGGCGCCAAAGGCGAGCTTGATCGCATCGGTCTCGTTCTTGTCACCAAGCGGTGTGGAAGTGCCGTGAGCATTGAGATACTGCACCCCGTCGGCATTGACACCAGCGTTGGTCAAGGCATTAACCATGCTGCGACGCGGACCGTCGGTGTCGGGTGCGGTCATGTGATAGGCATCGCCACTCATGCCGAAACCGGCCAGCTCAGCATAGATCCGGGCGCCCCGCTTGACCGCATGTTCGTACTCCTCGAGCACCATCACGCCAGCCCCCTCGCCGAGCACGAAACCGTCGCGATCCTTGTCCCACGGGCGACTTGCTGTCGCAGGATCGTCGTTGCGCGTGGATAGCGCCTTTGCCGAGGCAAAACCACCAACGGCCAGCTCGGTGACCGTCGACTCGGCACCACCACAGACCATCACGTCCGCATCGCCGTACTCGATCATCCGCGCGCTCAGACCGATGGCATGCAAACCGGTGGTGCACGCCGTCACCACCGCAATATTGGGCCCCTTCATGCCGAACATGATCGACAGATTGCCCGAGATCATATTGATGATCGTCCCGGGGATGAAGAAGGGGGAAATTTTCCTCGGACCACCTGCGACGAAATCGACGTGGGTGTTCTCGATCATTGGCAAGCCGCCGATTCCGGAGCCAATGTTCACGCCAATGCGCTCGGCATTGGCTTCGGTGACTTCGATGCCGGAATCACGAATCGCCTGGATGCCAGCCGCCATGCCGTAGTGGATGAACACATCCATCCGGCGTGCTTCCTTCGCGGACAGGTAGTCGGTGACCTCGAAATTCTTGACCTCACCGGCGATACGCGCGGAAAAGGTACTTGCATCAAAGCGGGTGATAGGACCGATGCCGCTCTTGCCAGCAATCAGGTTTTCCCATGCTTCGGGAACAGTATTGCCGACCGGCGAGACGAGTCCCAGACCGGTGACGACGACTCTACGACGCGACACAGGCATCTCCGTAAGAAATCAGTGCGGAGGTGAAAAATCAAGCCGGACACTGCCTTGGCAGCGTCCGGTGTAGATACGGTTACTTCTTGAGGTGGGCGGTGACGTAGTCAATCGCCTGTTGAACGTTTGTGATCTTCTCGGCCTCTTCATCCGGAATCTCGCATTCGAACTCTTCTTCCAGCGCCATGACCAGTTCCACGGTGTCCAGCGAATCCGCGCCCAGATCATCCACGAACGAAGATTCGTTCTTGATCTCCGATTCGTTTACGCCAAGTTGCTCAGCAACGATCTTTCTTACGCGTTGTTCGATGTTCTCCATGAACATACTCCTTCCCTGAAAGTGCAGGTGTGTTAGAAAAAAACCTGTGTATTCTACCAAAAAGGAACGCTTCCGCTATCGCGGCAAACGTTCACGACATATACATTCCGCCATTGACATGAAGGGTCGTGCCGGTAATGTAAGCTGCCGAGGGCGACGCCAGGAACGCAACCGCACCGGCGATCTCTTCTGGCCTGCCAAGACGCCCGAGTGCGATGTTTCCGAGCAGCGCATCGCGTGCCGCATCGGGCAGCGCCTTCGTCATGTCGGTATCGATGAATCCCGGTGCAACGCAATTCACTGTAATGTTGCGGCTACCCAGCTCGCGGGCGAGTGCGCGACTCATCCCGGCTACGCCCGCCTTCGCTGCGGCGTAGTTGGCCTGACCCGGATTCCCGGCACTGGCCACCACCGAAGTGATGTTGATGATGCGTCCGGTGCGCGCCTTCATCATCCCCTTCATGACCAGGCGTGACATGCGAAAGACGGCCTTGAGATTGGTGTCGATCACCGCATCCCACTCCTCGTCCTTCATGCGCATCGACAGATTGTCACGTGTAATGCCGGCGTTATTCACCAGGATGCCGACAGCACCGAAGCGCTTTTCGATCTCACCGATGACGCCCTCGCATGCAGCCGCATCGGTGACATTCAGCTCCAGACCCGCGCCCTTGATGCCCACCTGCGCGAGCGCAGCCTCGATTTCGGCCGCACCGGCGGCACTGGTTGCCGTTCCGATGACGGTTGCGCCCAAACGCCCGAGTTCAATCGCCACCGCGCGTCCAATCCCGCGCGACGCACCGCTGACGAGAGCTACCTGTCCTTCAAGAGAAAAACTCATGCCGACCTCACTGTTGCCACCATCTGTTCAAGGCTCGCAGCATCATGCACCGAACCGCCTTCGACTTCCTTGGCAATGCGCTTGGTCATACCGGCGAGGACCTTTCCCGGTCCGCACTCGATGATGTGCGTCATGCCGCGGGAAGCCATGACCTGAATCGTCTCGATCCACCTGACGGGCGAAAAAGCCTGACGAATCAAGGCATCACGAATCTGATCGGGTTCGCGACACACGGCGACATCTACATTATTGAGGACATCGATTGACGGCACCATGACATTGACCGCACGCAAACGCTCCGCGAGACGCTCGGCCGCAGGCCCCATCAATGCACAATGGAACGGCGCCGACACGGGCAACAGCATTGCGCGCTTGGCACCGCGACCCTTTGCTGCCTCGATGGCGCGTTCCACCGCAGCCTTGGCGCCAGCAATCACGATCTGACCCGGTGCATTGAGGTTCGCCGCCTCGACGACCTCCCCTTGCGCGGCTTCCGCACAGGCTTCGCGCACCGCATCAACCTCGAGCCCGAGCAATGCAGCCATTGCGCCGTCGCCAGCTGGAACGGCCTCCTGCATGGCTTGCGCACGAAAGCGTACCAACGGCACAGCATCGGCAAAGGCCAGCGCCCCCGCGGCCACGAGTGCCGAATACTCGCCCAGGCTATGGCCAGCCACCATCGACGGGCTCGCCCCGCCGGCCTCAAGCCATGCGCGATAGGCTGCAACGCCCGCGGTCAGCATCAGCGGCTGGGTATTGACAGTCAACGCCAGTCGTTCAGCAGGGCCGTCACACACCATCTGCCACACATCCTCGCCCAGGGCTTCAGAGGCTTCCGCGAAAGTGTCGCGAATGACCGCAGACTCGCCATAAGCGGACATCATTCCGACCGATTGCGAACCCTGGCCAGGAAAAACCAGTGCAAATGCCATCGTATCTCCAGTAGAAATGGGAAGATTCAGAATTCGATCAGGGCCGCGCCCCAGGTGAACCCGCCACCGACGCCCTCGATCACGATGCGGTGTCCGCGCTGGATGCGACCGTCGCGCACCGCGAGATCGAGCGCCAGCGGAATCGAGGCCGCCGACGTATTGCCATGCTTCTCGACCGTGGTAATCACCTTGTCCATGGGCATGCCGAGTCGCTTCGCCGTCGCCTGGATGATGCGGATATTAGCCTGGTGCGGAATGAGCCAGTCGACGCTGGCAGCTTCGACACCGGCGCTGTCGAGCACCTCGTTCGCAACGTCGCCGAGCACCTTGACGGCGAACTTGAATACAGCTTGACCATCCATGCGCAGGAACGGGTCGCCGATCACCTGACCGGAAGCCACCCCGCCCGGAACACAGAGAATCGGATGATGACTGCCATCGGCATGCAATGCGGTGGCAATGATACCCGGCGTCTCCGACGCCTCGATGACCACCGCACCGGCACCGTCACCAAAAAGCACGCAGGTACCACGATCGGACCAGTCGAGAATGCGCGAGAACACCTCGGCCCCGACGACCAGCGCCCGCTTGTTGGCTCCCGAGCGGATGAACTTCTCCGCCACCGTCAGCGCGTAGACAAAACCGCTGCAAACCGCCTGAACATCGAACGCTGCGCCACCATTGCGAATCCCAAGCTTGGATTGCAACAGCGCAGCCGTACTCGGAAAGATGTAGTCCGGGGTCGATGTTGCGACGATGATGAGATCGATATCCCCTGCCTCGCATCCGGCTGATTCGATGGCGCGCTGGGCGGCGATCAACGCCAGGTCGCTCGCGCCGGTTTCGGCCGACGCCAGGTGGCGGAAACGGATGCCCGTGCGCGTCGCAACCCATTCATCAGAGGTATCGATACCGCGCTGCACGAGATCGTGATTGCTGACGGGCTCACCCGGCAGATAGCTCCCGGTTCCGGCGATCCTTGCGTGAATCATGCTGCTGCCTCGTTCAAGCTTGCCATTTTTTCGGTAATCCGCTCGATCAGTCGATTTCCTGCCGCATCGGCTGCACGCGCGATGGCTTGCTCGAAGGCGAATCCATCTGCGGAGCCATGACTCTTGACCACAACACCGCGCAAGCCCAGCAGTACTGCACCATTGTATCGACGGTGATCCACACGATGTTTGAACTGCTTGAGGACCGGCAGCGCCACAAGCGCCATCAGGCGAGTCAGAATGTTGCGCCTGAACGACTGGCGCAGGAAGGTCGACAGCATCTGCGCCAGACCCTCGGATGTTTTCAGCGCGACGTTGCCGACGAAGCCATCACAGACGATGACATCGGCTGAACCCATGTAAATGTCGTTGCCCTCGACGTTGCCGCAGAAATTCAATCCGCTGGCACGTAGCAACTCCCCCGCCTGCTTCACCACCTCGTTGCCCTTGATCGCCTCTTCGCCGATATTGAGCAGGCCAACCTTGGGTCGATCGATATGATCCACTGCGGCCACCAGCATGGAGCCCATGATGCCGAACTGAAGCAGATGCTCCGCGGTGCAGTCGACATTCGCCCCCAGGTCCAGCACGTGAGTGTGACCCTTCAGCGCCGGCAGAATCGAGCAGATGGCGGGACGGTCAATGCCGGGCAAGGTCTTCAGAACGAAGCGGGAGATCGCCATCAGCGCCCCGGTATTGCCCGCAGAGATCGCAGCGGCGGCTTCTCCGGCCTTGACCAGATCGATCGCCACGCGCATGGACGAATCTTTCTTGGTACGCATGGCAATGGCTGGCGGATCGTCCATGCCGACGACTTCGGATGCGTGGAGAACACGGATTCGGGGACCGAACGTCGCCAGCGCGTCGCCGAGCAGCGGCGTCAGCGACGCTTCGCGCCCGACCAGGATTGCGCTCACGGCAGGATGGCTGCGCAGAAACGCCAGCGCAGCGGGCACGGTCACGACCGGACCGTGATCGCCACCCATGCAGTCAATTGCAACGGTGACACCCATCGGCTTCTCGCGTGAATCGAAATAAGGAGATAAAAAAAGCGGCGTGGGCGCCTCGCGCCCAGCACCGCCTTCAGCGTGTCAGGATAAGGACTTATTCGCCCTTGACCTTGAGCACCTTCTTGCCGCGATAGAAGCCGTTCGGGCTGATGTGGTGGCGCAGGTGAGCTTCACCGGTGGTCGCCTCGACAGCCAGAGCCGGCGCGGTCAGGAAATCGTGTGCACGATGCATGCCACGCTTGGAGGGGGACTTCTTGTTCTGCTGGACTGCCATGAAAAACTCCTAATACAAAAACATTACCTAGCTTGCATTGCCCTTGGCCTTGAGGGCCGACAGCACCGCAAAAGGCGATTCCTTTACAGCCCCGCCCTCAGGGCGAGACGGTTCACATTCATCATGGCGAGGCGCAAGCGGCAGAGCGAGAATGATCTCGTCCTCCAGAAGCGACAACACGTCGAGATCACCATCAACCTCGATCGCGTCGACTTCGTCGTCTTCCAGCTCTTCCTCGGGGATTTCCTGCCCCGATCGAACCGGTTGCAACGCATTGCTGACCGCCAGATCCCAACCAAGCCCACCGAGGCAACGCTGACAACGCAACATCAGACGTCCGTCAATGCTCAGGGTCAACCGCGGCCTGCGCATTGCATCGAGATCACCTTCGATCCGGTATGTCAGCACGCCCGCGGGTTCGGCAAGAAGATCAGACAACCGTTCGAAAACAGCCACCTTCACTTCGCCGGACAGCGTGCGCTGCTCATACGCGAACTTGAATACGTCCGCGATGTACCCGAGTTTTGCGTCTTGGTTGGACATAAGCCCAGCATGATATTATTTTTTGCCAGCCCCTGTCAAAGCCCATCAATGCGCGCATGCGGAGAATATCCCGCACGGCCGATCAAGCCATGAAAATCGTACTCGCCTCCACCTCCCCCTACCGCAAGCAATTGCTCGAGCGCTTTCAACTCGACTTCGATACCGCCCGCCCGGAGACCGACGAAACGGCGCATCCCGATGAAGCGCCAGCTGCCCTTGCCGAAAGGCTCGCCACCGAGAAGGCACTCGCAGTAGCGAGAACGACGGATGACGCCCTGGTCATCGGCAGCGATCAGGTTGCGTGCATCGGCTCGGAAATCTTCGGCAAACCAGGCACCGTCGAGCGCGCCATCGCCCAACTTCACCGTCTCAGCGGCGAGGAGGTCATCTTTCATACGGCCGTTGCGGTAATCAACAGCAGCACGGCGCATGTGCAGTGCGAGAACGTCATGACCCGTGTGCGCTTTCGCGTGCTCGGCGACGCGGAGATTCGCCGCTATGTCGCCACCGAACGCCCGCTCGACTGTGCCGGTAGCGCCAAGTCGGAAGGACTCGGCATCACCCTGCTGCAGGCCCTCTCCGGCGACGACCCGACCGCACTGATCGGACTGCCACTCATTGCCCTGGCACGCATGTTGCGCGCCGAAGGTGTTCAGCTGCCATGACAGCACCCGCACGCGGCACCCTGTTCCTCGTCCCGGTCAGCCTCGGCGAGGCGCCATGGCACACTTTCCTTCCGGCAGCTGCCCAGCACTGCGCCGCGGGGCTGAAGCACTTCGTGGTTGAAAACGCCCGTGCAGCGCGCGCCCATCTCAAGCAGATCGATTTTCCCGGGGTGTTGCGCGACACGGACATCCGCGAACTGCCTCCGCGGGCGGACGACAGCGCACTTGACGCCCTTCTCGCCCCCGCGATGCAGGGTGGCGACGTCGGCCTGATGTCGGATGCGGGCTGCCCCGCCGTGGCCGACCCCGGCGCCCGCCTCGTCGCCCGGGCCCATCAGCTCGGCATCCGTGTCGTACCGCTGGTGGGCCCCTCCTCCATTCTGCTCGGCCTGATGGGCTCGGGGCTCAATGGTCAGAGCTTCGCCTTTCACGGCTACCTTCCCGTTGCCGAAAATGCGCGCGACCTGCGCCTGCGCGAACTGGAAGAGGAATCACGGCGAATCGGCCGCACCCAGATCTTCATCGAAACCCCCTACCGCAACGACCGCATGTTCGAAGCGCTGCTCAAGGTCTGCAACGGCGACACCCGTCTGTGCATCGCCTGCGACCTGGCCACCGAAAGCCAGCTGCTGCTGACCCGAAGCATCGCCGCCTGGCGCAAGGACGAACCGCCATACATCGCGAAACGGCCCACAATCTTCTTGCTCCTCGCGGGCGCACACTGAAAGGCGCAAGTCGGGGCTGCGGCGACCTGCGAGCCGCGACAGGCGTCCGGCGCATGCCGTGCCGCACGGACGATCCTAGCCGCCACCTTCCGTCACGAGGTAAACGGCACCATGCTCCTCGACGACGCTGAGCGCCCGCAGCGCACCGCCCTTGCACGGCCCCATGACGCAGCGGCCGTTGCGCGGGTCGTAATGTGCGCCATGGACTGCGCAGACGAGCAGATGCCCGGTCAGATCGAAGAATTTCCCCGGCATCCAGTCAAGCTCAACCGGAACATGCGCGCATCGGTTCAGATAGGCGTGAAGCCGGCCACCATAGCGCACCACAAAGGCGGCACCACCGTGAAGGTCGTCACCGGGCACATTGAAGCGGACGCCATCGCCGGCTTCAACAACCTCGACGCTGCGGCAGATCAGATGTTTTTGCGCAGCCATGCATCGAGCTCGGCAGGGGTCGCCACGCAGGCCACCGGTGTTTCGGCCAGCAGCGCCTCGACCGGATGCGCACCGAAGCTCACCGCAAGGCCTGCAGCACCCGCGTTTTTTGCCATCTGGAGATCATGCGTGGTATCGCCGATCATCAGCGTACGCGACGGCGGCACATCGAACTCCTCCATCAACTGCTCGAGCATCGCCGGATGCGGCTTGGAGAAGCACTCGTCGGCACAGCGCGTGCTATTGAAGAACCGGCCCAGCCCGGAGTGCGCAAGTGCACGATTCAAACCAACCCGGCTCTTGCCCGTCGCCACTGCCAGATAGCGCCCCTGCCCTACGAGCCATTCGATGGTGCCGGCCACGCCGGGAAACAACGTGAGCTCGTGGTCGGCCGCGAGGTAGTGGTGCCGGTAGCGTTCGACCATTCTCGGATACTGATCCTCGGACAGGGCAGGCACGGCATGACGCAGCGCATCGCCGAGACCGAGGCCAATCACATAGCGGGCGCGCTCCTCGCTAGGCTCGGGTAGACCGAGGTCGCGACAGGCAGCCAGGATCGAACGCACGATGGCCGCAGCCGAATCGAGAATAGTGCCATCCCAGTCAAATACGATCAGATCAAAACGCTCAGCCATGATTACGTGGTTCCAGTGCATCCAGGCGATCGATGAATTGCTGCAACTCCAGTGGCAGCGCCGCTTCGAGCGTCAGCCGCTCGCCTGTCAACGGGTGAATGAAACTCAGCTTCGCCGCATGCAGGAACATGCGCTTCAGCCCCTCGCCTTCGAGCCGCTTGTTGAGTGCAAAGTCGCCATACTTGTCATCCCCGCACAACTGAAAGCCAAGATGAGCAAGGTGCACGCGGATCTGATGCGTGCGCCCGGTCTTGAGTTCCACTTCGAGCAGACTGTATTTCTCCCAGCGCCGAACCAAGCGAACGATACTGTGTGAGGGCTTGCCCTCCGGACTCACCCGCACCCGCCGCTCGCCGTCGGCCGTCAGGTACTTGTACAGCGGCGCTTTCACATGCTGCAGCGGGTTGGTCCAGCGCCCCGGCACCAGCGTCAGGTAGCGCTTTTCCATGGCGCCGTCGCGCATCATGTCGTGCAGCACGGTCAGGGCCGAGCGCTTCTTTGCGACGATGAGCAGACCCGAGGTCTCGCGATCGAGTCGGTGCGCGAGTTCGAGCATACGCAACTCAGGACGCTGCACACGAAGCTGTTCGATCACGCCGTGGCTGATTCCACTCCCCCCATGCACGGCTTTGCCGGAAGGCTTGTCGATGACGAGAATCGCATCGTCCTCATACACCACGGGCAAAGCCTTGCCCGCCGGCGGCGGCACGGCACGGGCGGTCTCGGCAATGCGTATCGGCGGAATGCGCACCTCGTCACCCAGCGCAAGCCGATATGTCTGCTGCACGCGCCCGCCATTCACCCGCACTTCGCCGCTGCGCAAGATGCGATAGACGTGACTCTTGGGCACCCCTTTCGCCAGGCGCAGGAGATAGTTGTCGATACGCTGGCCGGCCGCCGATTCGTCGATTGTTTCATGCCGAACCGCAATCGCTTTGCCTTGAGTCGTCATCCTGAAATATACTTCCCTGCGGTTGAATCCGGTTGCGGTCGGCATCCCCTCGCGCCAAGAGGCGGCTGAGGATGTACGACGATGAGCCCGCACCAGCGCTCCCGGTAAACCGAAGCGTGCCACACGAAGCCCAAAAAGGGCGCCGATGGTAACGCAAACGACAAACTTCGACACACCCATCCAGCCTCGCGGTTGGATTTAGACGCGCAGCACATACGCAGGATCAAATGCATTTGCCTGCTGATCCACGGACACTAGCAGGCAGATTCAAGAGAGTATCGACCAGCCGACCCATCACAGCCAATATTGACCTATTGACCACCGGATGAAAGTAGCCTTACCAAACTGCTCCTGACCCCGGAAAGCGCGATGGTGCGCGCCGTTCGTCCTGCCCGTGTGCATTGCGCGGGAGAACGATCCAAATGAAGCGAATGCTCTTTAATGCGACGCAGGCAGAAGAACTGCGCGTCGCGATTGTCGACGGTCAGAAACTGATCGATCTCGACATCGAATCGGCCAACAAGGAAGAACGCAAGAGCAATATCTACAAGGCGGTCATCACCCGCCTCGAGCCCAGCCTCGAGGCCGCTTTCGTGGATTACGGCGCCGAGCGCCATGGCTTCCTGCCTTTCAAGGAGATCTCGCGTTCCTACTTCCAGCCTGGCGTCGACGCCAGCAAGGCGAGCATCAAGGAAGCACTGCGCGAAGGCCAGGAGCTGATCGTCCAGGTCGAGAAGGACGAGCGCGGCAACAAGGGCGCCGCGCTCACCACCTATATCTCGCTGGCCGGCCGCTACCTTGTGCTGATGCCGAACAACCCGCGTGGCGGTGGCGTATCGCGCCGTGTCGAGGGTGACGAGCGTGCTGAACTGCGCGAAGTGATGGACAATCTCGAGGTTCCCTCGGGCATGAGCCTGATCGCCCGCACCGCCGCCATCGGCCGCGGGGCGGAAGAACTGCAGTGGGACCTCAACTACCTGCTGCAACTGTGGACCGCCATCGAAGGCGCAGCCCAGGGTCAGGCCGGTGCGTTCCTGATCTACCAGGAAGGCAGCCTGGTGATTCGCGCCATCCGCGATTACTTCCAGCCCGACATCGGCGAGATTCTGATCGATACCGACGAGATCCATGAACAGGCTCACCAGTTCATGGCCCACGTAATGCCGGGCAACGTCAACCGGATCAAGCGTTACAGTGACGATGTTCCGCTGTTTTCCCGCTTCCAGATCGAGCACCAGATCGAGTCCGCCTATTCGCGCCAGGTCGGCCTGCCTTCAGGCGGCGCGGTGGTCATCGACCACACGGAGGCGCTGGTCTCCATCGACGTCAACTCGGGCCGCGCGACAAAAGGTGCCGACATCGAGGAAACCGCCTTCCGCACCAACCTTGAAGCGGCCGACGAGATTGCCCGTCAGCTGCGTCTGCGCGACCTCGGCGGCCTGATCGTCATCGACTTCATCGACATGGAGTCGCAGAAGAATCAGCGCGAGGTCGAGAACCGTCTGCGCGAGGCCTTGCGCCACGATCGTGCTCGCGTACAGACCGGCAAGATCAGCCGGTTCGGCCTGCTCGAGCTGTCGCGCCAGCGCCTGCGTCCGGCCCTGGCCGAGACCAGCTACATCACCTGCCCGCGCTGCAACGGCACCGGCCATATCCGCAGCACCGAATCGTCCGCCCTGCACATCGTGCGCATCCTCGAAGAGGAGGCCATGAAGGACAACACGGGCGCGGTGCATCTGCAGGTGCCGGTTGACGTCGCCACCTTCCTGCTCAACGAGAAGCGGGTCGACATCGCACGCATCGAGTATCGCCACAAGGTTCAGCTGATCATTGTGCCGAACCGACACATGGAAACGCCCGCACACGAAATCGTCCGCCTGCGTCACGACCAGCTCAATCAGGAAGATATCGCGCTGGCCAGCTACCAGATGGTGCAGCAACCGGCGGACTCCATCGCCGGAATGCCCAGCAAGGAAGGCGAGAAACCGGTGCGCCAGGAAGCGGCCGTCAAGGGCATTTCTCCCGCCCAACCAGCGCCAGTCGTCGCAGAAAAGGTGGAGACGCCCCCGGTCGCAGCGCCCGCAAAGGGCCTCATCGCCCGTTTCCTGGGCTGGCTTACCGGCGAACCCGCCCCGGCCGCAGCGCCCAAACCGGCTGTCGAATCGACCCCGAAACGCGAGCCGCGTGGACGTGGTGAGCGCGGCGGCGAACGTCGGGGCAACGGCCGTAACGGCCGTCGCGACGGTCAACGTGGAGAACGCGCCGAAAGCGAAGCCGGTGCCCGCAACCAACGCGCCGACAAGACCGACAGCTCCGAACGCGAGAAGCCACAGCGTCAGGCGCAGGAGCGGGGTGAGCGCGGCGAGCGAACCGAGGAAGGCACGCGCAACCGCGGCCGGCGCCAGCGCCAGCCACGCCAGGACGAGGCGAGCAAGGTCAGCGAAACCAATGTCGAACTGCTGGCTACCGAAGCAGCGGTCGCCGCTGCCGCCGTGGCCGAAACGGTAAGCTCGACGGTTGCGCCGACGAACGATGAAGGCACCCCCGAGAAACGCCGCCGACGCAGCAGGGGACGTCGCGAACGTCGCAACGGTGAGAATCAGGAAAATGTCGAGCAGCAGTCGGTGACGACGGAAGACAACACTGAAGCCGCCCCCGCGGCCGATGCGTTGCCGCAGGCACCTGCAGCGCAGACTGCCGCTGAACCGTCACCGGCCCCGTCGCTCGAATCACCAGCGGAGTCGCCCGTGATCGAAGCCGCACTTCCGGTTGCCGTTCCCGAATCAGCAGTGCAGACCGAAGTGGCAGCCCCGTCCGAGCAGGCACCATTGCCGGTTGCGGTCTCGACGCTCAGCGCCGACCCCGCGATTGAAGCAGCTCCCGCCACAGTCGAGGCTGCACCTGCGCCTGCTGACGTTGCCGAAACCGAGCCTGTGACCGTCGTCGCCGAAGCCATCGTCGACACAACGGCGGAGCGCGCCGATGCTGCTGGGACCCCGGACACGGTATCTGCAGCCGTTGCGCCCGTACAGGAAACCGCCGCAGCGTTCGAGGATTCAGTGGTCGACGGCGAACCAGCACTTGCATCGGCAGCGGCCACGGAGACGGCACAGGCACCCGAAGCGGACCTTGCCCGTCACACCGCGACAACGACGGATCAGGCCACTGTCGCTGCAGACGAAATGCCTGCCGGCGGCGCGAGCGCCTCAGCCCAGGCCCCGGCCACACTGGGACCGATCGACCTCGCCGGCGCCCTGGAGGAGTCCGGACTGGTCATGATCGAGACCAGCGAGGACAAAAAGGCTCGGTTTGGTACCGGGGCGCCGGAAGCCCCCCAACAGCTTGGACGCAAGCCCCGTCCGCAGGTGGTCGTCATCGAGGAACCCTTGCAACAGGTCGAAACGCAGAAGTAAGCCAAGTCTGACCGCACCTGCGGGTGCGGCAGCACAGCACGAAGCCGCCGGCACACGTCCGGCGGCTTTTTTTCTTTCGGACGACTGCCGTACCGGACTACCTTCGTCAGTTGTCGTGATCGGCAGTCGCCGCAAGCGCGGCCAGGAGTGCCTTGACCCCCTCCTCACACTGATCCAGCACGTACTCGAAGCCCTTCAGACCGCCATAGAAGGGGTCGGGCACTTCATCATGCTCGGCGGATGGGGCAAATTGCATGAACAGACCGATCTTGTGCCGGTACACCTCGGGGCAATCCCGCATCATGAACTCGAGGTGGCGACGATCCATCGCGAGCAGAAGATCGAATTCCTGATAGTCGCGGAGCTCGATCTTGCGCGCACGCAAGGTAGTCAAGTCATAGCCGCGCTGCGCCGCCGCGCGCGCGGATCTCGGATCCGGGCCTTCTCCGGCGTGATAGCCCTGCGTGCCAGCCGAATCGACCTCGATCTCGTCACCAAGTCCGGCGGCTTCGATGAAATTCCGCGCAACGCCCTCCGCCGTCGGCGAACGGCAGATATTGCCCGAACACACGAACAGTATTCTTTTCATGTTGATCCCTCTCCCTGTCAGCCGCTTCCGTGCTGGTCGGCACCGAAAGCCCTCTCCCGTAGGCGGAACAGTTCGTCCCGCGCTGCTGCAGCCTTCTCGAATTCGAGATTGCGCGCATGCTCCTGCATCTCTTTTTCCAGCTTCTTGATCATGCGGGCAAGCGCTTTTTCGTCCATGAGAGCGTAATCCGCCCGCGCCTCGGCCGCAATGGAAGCACGCTTTTCATCGTCCGCGGAATAGACCCCATCGATGATGTCCTTGATGCGCTTGCTCACCGTCCTTGGGACAATCCCGTTGGCCTCGTTGAAGGCAATCTGCTTCGTGCGCCGGCGCTCGGTCTCGTCGATGGCCAGTTGCATCGATCTTGTGACGCGATCGGCATAGAGAATGGCCGTACCGTGGATATGGCGTGCCGCGCGCCCGATAGTCTGGATCAGCGATCGTTCCGAGCGCAGGAAACCCTCCTTGTCGGCATCGAGAATGGCAACAAGTGACACCTCGGGAATATCGAGCCCTTCGCGGAGAAGGTTGATGCCGACCAGAATGTCGAACTCCCCCAACCGCAAGTCGCGGATGATCTCCACCCGTTCCACCGTGTCGATATCCGAATGCAGATAACGCACGCGTACGCCGTTCTCGTTCAGATAGTCGGTCAGGTCTTCAGCCATACGCTTGGTCAGCACCGTAACGAGGACCCGCTCCTTCGCCGCCACCCTGCGCTTTATTTCACCGAGCAGGTCGTCCACCTGAGTGCTGGCCGGGCGCACCTCGACGACCGGGTCGATCAATCCGGTTGGGCGCACCACTTGCTCCACGACCTGCCCCTGGTGCTCGGCCTCATACGCTGCGGGCGTGGCGGAGACGAAGATGGTCTGCGGCATCAGGCGTTCGAACTCGTCGAACTTGAGCGGCCTGTTGTCCAGCGCAGAAGGCAGGCGAAAACCGTAGTTCACCAGATTCTCCTTGCGCGACCGGTCGCCCTTGTACATCCCGCCCACCTGTCCGATCGACACGTGCGATTCATCGATGAACATCAGCGCATCGGGCGGCAGATAGTCGATCAGCGTCGGTGGCGGCTCCCCCGGACTGCGGCCGGACAGATGGCGCGAGTAGTTCTCGATGCCTTTGCAGAACCCCATTTCATTGAGCATTTCGAGATCGAAGCGGGTGCGCTGCTCGATGCGCTGCGCCTCCACCAACTGCCCCTGGGTCTGGAAGTGGTTGATCCTGAGCTCGAGCTCGGCCTTGATCGCCTCGATCGCCTTCAGCACGGTCGCGCGCGGGGTGACGTAGTGGCTGGACGGATACACGGTGAAGCGCCCGAGCCGGTGCTTGAGGTGGCCAGTCAGCGGATCGAACAGCGTCAGGTGTTCGACCTCGTCGTCGAACATCTCGATCCTGATCGCCAACTCCGCATTCTCCGACGGGAACACGTCGATCACATCTCCGCGCACGCGAAAGGTGCCGCGCCGGAAGTCGATGTCGGAGCGTGTGTATTGCATCGCCACCAGGCGCTGGATGAGATCGCGATGCGCCATCTTCTCACCCTCACGCAGGTGCAGGATCATGGCGTGATAATCCACCGGATCGCCGATACCGTAGATGCACGACACCGTCGCCACGATCACGACGTCGCGCCGCTCCATCAGACTCTTTGTCGCCGAAAGACGCATCTGCTCGATGTGCTCGTTGATCGACGAATCCTTCTCGATAAACAGATCGCGCGAAGGCACATAGGCCTCGGGCTGGTAGTAGTCGTAGTAGCTGACGAAGTACTCCACCGCGTTTTCCGGCAGAAACTCTCGAAACTCAGCGTACAACTGCGCCGCCAGCGTCTTGTTGGGCGCCAGCACCAGCGCCGGCTTGCCCATGTGAGCAATCACATTGGCCATCGTGTAGGTCTTGCCCGAGCCGGTCACCCCGAGCAGGGTCTGATACATCAACCCATCCTCGACCCCCTCGACCAGTTTCGCGATGGCCTCCGGCTGATCTCCGGCGGGCGGAAACGGCCGATGCAGGCGAAACGGACTGCCCTCAAAAGTAACGATGTCGACTGCGTGCTGCGAAGCACTGTCGTCTGAAGTCTGCATGCTAGAATTTCCGATTGTGCCGAGTGTCACCGGAACATCCGGAGAGACTCGCGTCAAACGTTGATTATTTCCCAAAACGCACGTCACGGCTCGGCCCGATTGCCAGCCCGACGGGCGAGAACCGCAAGCGCAACTGGAGCTAACATGTCTGCATCGATCTTCGCCAATGTCGAAATGGCGCCCCGTGACCCGATCCTCGGTCTGAACGAAGCCTTCAACGCCGACGCGCGCGCCGAGAAGGTGAACCTCGGGGTCGGCGTGTATTACGACGACAATGGCAAGATTCCGCTGCTGGGGGCGGTTCGCGCGGCAGAAAAAGCCCGTCTCGAAGCCATGCCGCCGCGCGGCTACCAGCCGATCGAAGGCGCCGCCAACTATAACAGCGCCGTTCAGAATCTCCTGCTGGGCAAGGATTCGCCGCTCATCGCCAACGGCCAGGTCGTCACCATCGAAGCACTGGGTGGCACCGGCGCGCTCAAGGTCGGTGCCGACTATCTGAAGCGTCTGCTGCCGGGCGCCAGCGTCTACATTTCCGATCCGAGCTGGGAAAACCATCGCGCGCTGTTCGAGTCCGCCGGCTTCACGGTCGAGAACTACCCCTACTACGATGCAGCCACCCGTGGTGTCAATTTCGACGCCATGAAGGCAAAGCTCGACAGCCTCCCGGCCGGCTCGATCATCGTCCTTCATGCATGTTGCCACAACCCCACCGGTGCCGACCTGTCCGATGCGCAATGGGACGAAGTGGTCGCCGCCTGCCGCAGCCGCAACCTGGTTCCCTTCCTCGACATGGCCTATCAGGGCTTTGCAGACGGCATCGACGCCGATGCCGTGGCGGTACGCGCGTTCTCCGCCAGCGGCCTGCAGTTCTTCGTCTCCAGCTCCTTCTCGAAGAGTTTCTCCCTCTATGGCGAGCGTGTCGGCGCACTGTCGATCATCACCTCCGGCAAGGAAGAAAGCGCACGCGTGCTGTCCCAGGTCAAGCGCGTCATCCGCACCAACTATTCCAACCCGCCCATCCATGGCGGTGCGGTGGTCGCAGCCGTGCTCAACTCGCCTGAACTGCGGCAGCAGTGGGAAGACGAGCTCGCCGGCATGCGTGATCGTATCCGCAGCATGCGCACCAGTCTGGTCGAGCAACTCAAGGCGGCCGGCGTCACGCAGGATTTCTCCTTTGTCATCAAGCAGCGCGGCATGTTCTCCTACACCGGCCTGAGCGCTGCACAAGTCGAGAAGCTCAAGGCCGACTTCGGCATCTACGCTGTATCGACGGGACGGATCTGCCTTGCCGCGCTCAACTCCAAGAACATCGCCTATGTGGCAAACGCAATCGCCGCAGTGGTGAAATAAGTTGTCCGAAGGGAATACGCGCAAAATTTGCGTTTAATTCCTTGACGAAATGGCGCGTGCTGCCTACAATGCGCGCCTCTGTTCCTCGATAGCTCAGTCGGTAGAGCGCCGGACTGTTAATCCGTAGGTCCCTGGTTCGAGCCCAGGTCGAGGAGCCAGACTGAATACCGGGCAATCATCAGCATGACGAAGTGATTGCCCTTGGGGGTCACCCCGACAATTTGATTTGCAGATTTATTCCTCGATAGCTCAGTCGGTAGAGCGCCGGACTGTTAATCCGTAGGTCATCCGTAGGTCCCTGGTTCGAGCCCAGGTCGAGGAGCCAGCATCAAGCGGAAAGCCAACCTTTCGAGGTTGGCTTTCTTGCGTTCGGCGGTCCCGAGTCGCGCACAATGACACGGGATGGATCATGCCCCCCAATGCCCCCACACGCGCACCCCAATCGGCTTTTCCGTCGTGCCGGCCGCCCGGCACCGTACTCGATGCACGCAAGCCGCGTCCTGCCGTAAGATTGCGAGCCACGCCCGGCGTTATCAAAATTGGAAGGTCCCCCCAAATGCTCGAACCGCACAAACCGCTCTCAGGGGTCAAGGTAGTCGAATTGGGGACGCTGATTGCCGGACCGTTCTGCACGCGGATACTGGCGGAGTTCGGTGCGAAGGTGATCAAGGTCGAATCCCCGGACGGCGGCGACCCCTTGCGGAAGTGGCGCAAGGTGTATGAGGGCACCTCCCTGTGGTGGTACGTCCAGGCGCGCAACAAGCAGTCCGTCACCGCAAACCTCAAGCATCCTGAGGGCATCGCCTTCGTTCGGCGTCTGCTTGCCGGCGCCGACATCCTCGTCGAGAATTTTCGTCCCGGTGTTCTGGAAAAACTGGGGCTGGGCTGGGAATCATTGCGGGCGGAGAATCCCGGCCTCGTCATGGTTCGCCTGTCCGGGTTCGGGCAGACTGGCCCATACAAGGATCAACCCGGCTTTGGCGCCGTCGGCGAATCCATGGGCGGACTCCGCTACGTGACCGGCTTCCCCGATCGTCCGCCGGTGCGCACCGGCATCTCGATCGGCGACTCCATCGCCGCCCTGTGGGGCGCAATTGGCGCCCTGATGGCGCTGCGGCACAAGGAGGTCAATGGCGGACCAGGGCAAGTGGTCGATGTCGCACTCTATGAAGCCGTTTTTGCGATGATGGAGTCGATGGTGCCTGAATTCGACGTCGTCGGTTTCGTTCGCGAACGCACCGGGAACATCATGCCCGGCATCACCCCGTCCAATACCCACACCACCCGCGACGGCAAGCACGTCACCATCGGCGCCAACGGCGATGCGATCTTCAAACGTCTCATGCTCGCGATGGAACGTCCGGATCTGGCCAATGATGCGACACTTGCCGACAACACCGGGCGGGACGCGCGACGCGAAGAACTCTATCGTTTGATCGATGAGTGGTGTGCGCAGAAGGATGAGGCGGAAGTGCTGGCCATCCTCGCCGAAGCGGCGGTTCCGGCGTCACGAGTCTACTCGGTGGCCGACATGTTCGCCGACCCTCAGTTCATTGCCCGGCAAATGATCGAACGCACACAACTGCCTGACGGCAAGCCGTTCAGCATGCCGGGCATCGTCCCAAAACTGTCGGAAACACCGGGCAGCACCGAATGGCTGGGTCCGCAACTGGGCGAGCACACGGACAAGGTGCTGGCCACGCTGGGCTACACGACCGAGCAGATCGCTGCGCTAAGAGCGGATGGTGCTGTCTAGTCGCGCCCATCTCGTCCAGACCTATCCCACCCTCACGGTGCGGCATGGCGCGCATACGGATCGATCGATGAAGGTAGAATGCGCGCATTCCTTCGACGGCTCCGGTTTCGCGAGCCGTACTCACCCTCGCTTGAAGTCAGTTAGATGATCCGTTTCTTTCTTCTTTTTCTTGCGCTCCTGGGCGGCCTGCTGGTCTTCGAATTGACGCCGCCTGCTCAGCAGTGGGTCGTCGTGCCATGGACATCCCTGCTCACCCGGATCAGCGCCGCGCTGATGCAGGCCTTCGATCCGGACGTCGTCGCCCATGGCAAGGTATTGATGGATGCGACCAGCGGCATGGGGGTTTCCGTTGAAGCCGGCTGCAACGGTATCGAAGCCTGCATCATCCTGCTGTCGGCCGTGCTCGCCTACCCGGCCCCGTGGCGGATGAAATTCGTCGGACTGATCTGCGGTATGGTCGCCATTCAGGCCGTCAATGTGCTGCGCGTGATTTCACTGTTCTATCTTTCCATCTGGAACCACAGTATCTTCGAATTCGCCCACCTGTATCTGTGGCAGGCCTTGATCATGATCGATGTACTGATCGTGTGGCTGGTCTGGATCCGTCTCGTGGCGCGTCGGGACGCCGGCCACAGGCCACTTCCCCCACCCATGGCGCAGGGTTCCGCATGACCCCGGCGCCGGCCTTCAGCGTGATCGGCGGGTTCTTTCTGCGAATCCTGCTGTTTCTCGTGCCCACACTCATGCTCTGGTACTGGGGGCGTGACTGGGTGGCCGCCGCGCCCGCATGGCTGGCCGGGAAGACTCTGCACATGTTCTTTCCGCACTGGGTCGTGACGGTCGAACGCGAAGGGCCGGCGCATGTCCTGGTCACACTGCTGCGAGTGGCCATGCCTGATGGCCGCGTTGGCGAACTCACACCCGAAGTGCGCGCCCTGAGCTACTGTTACGGCAGCGCCCTGCTCCCTGCCCTGCTCCTTGCAAGCCGGGCCACCCGCCTGTGGTGGAAGATTCCACTCGGACTGGTCCTGCTGGTTCCTTTTCAGGCCTGGGGCCTGAGCTTCGCGTGGCTGCTGCAGATCGCATTTCAGTCAGGGACGTCGGTGGCGGCCCAAGCCGGCATTTCGGCGTTCGGCGCCAACCTGATCGGCGTAGCCTACCAGTTCGGCTATCTGCTCATGCCGGCGCTGGCGCCAATCCTGATCTGGTTTGCCCTCGACCGCACGATGGTGGCCACCGTATTGATCGAGGGCGCACTTTCGGGCCGCCAGTAACCGCCGACGTCTGGCAATCTGGCTCGCATTACCCGCCGCTGAGCGCCTGCACGATCAGCAGTTCATCGCCGTCCTCAAGCCGAGCCGCCAGATCGAAAACCATCTGCTGCCGCCTGAACAGGCGAATATGGCGACGAATGCGGCCCTGCTCGTCGATCATGCGGAAGCGGATGCCCGGGTACTGCCGCTCCAGATCGACAAGTACCGCTGCGACCGTATCGCCGGTGGCATGCACCCAGTCAGTCCCAGTGTACGACCTCAGCGCGCTCGGAATGAGGACTCTCATCGGCGTGCGCTCAAGGCAGTTCGGTAACTTCGACAGCATAGATTTCCGGCAGATGCTGCGCCATGCAGGCCCAGCTCTCGCCCTCATCCCGGCTATACCAGAGCTCACCGCTGGTGGTGCCGAAATACAGCCCGACCACGTCCTGCGCATCGGCACACATGGCCTGACGTTTCACCGTCCACCACGCCTGCGCGCCCGGCAGGCCGCGGTCGAGACGCACCCAGCTGTCACCGCCGTTGTGGCTCACATACGCGGCGGGTCGTCCGCCGGGGCTGGTACGCGGCCACACATCGGTGCCATCCATCGGAAACACCCACAGGGTGTTGTCGTCACGCGGATGCACGACGATCGGAAATCCGATGTCACCGACCTCTGCTGGCATGCTCACACCGATGCGCTGCCAGCGCGAAGCCGGCCGATCCAGCCGATAAATGCCGCAGTGGTTCTGCTGGTAGAGACGATTCGGATTGCTCGGGCACAGCCGCACGCAGTGCGGATCGTGGAAGCTCGCATCGGTAGCGTCGAACCCCTCGACCACCTGCAGGCCCTCGATCAGCGGCGCGAAATGGCGCCCGCCATCGACCGACTCATGAACACCGCCGCCGGACATGGCGAAATAGAGATGGTCGGGGTCGCGCGGATCGATGATGATCGAATGCAGCTTGGGGCCGTCGGGCGTGCCGTCCTGAACGGTGCCAAACCATTTTCGATATTGCGGATCGTCGTTGATGCAGGAATACGGAGACCATGACCTGCCGCCGTCGTCGGACCGGAACAGTCCCTGCGGCGAGGTGCCGGCAAACCACACGTCCGGCTGCGCGGAATGTCCCGGCGTCAGGGCGAAGGTGTGATTGACGGCACGCGCCTCCAGCCCATTCACGGCGGGGCCGAACGCGGGCGGTCGCTCCGCTTCCTTCCAGCTGGCCCCGAAGTCGGTGGAGCGGAATATCGTCGGCCCCAGATGCCCGGTAGACGCCGCGGCCAGCAATGTGCGGCCGTCACGGGGGTCGAGCACCATGTGGTTGATGATGTGCCCGAGAAAATGAGGGCCGTCCGCGCGCCAGTGTTGTCGCGAAGCATCACCGCGAAAGATCCAGGCACCCTTTCGCGTAGCGACCAGAACAGCCGGATGTATATGGTTCGCGCTCATCGTTCTGCTCCTTTGGCCCGTTCAGCCTCGATCGCCGCCACGGTTTCACGAATCGGGCGGACGGGACGAATCTCGATACTGCCCACGCGCGCAGGCGGTATTGCGGCCGCCAGTGATATGGCCTCATCCAGATCGCGCGCGTCGATCATGTAGAAGCCCGCAAGCTGTTCCTTGGTCTCGGCGAAGGGGCCATCGGTCACCAGGCGCCGGTCGTTGCGGACCCGCACCGTCGTGGCCGTGCTCACCGATGCCAATGCCTCGGACGCGAGACAGTGTCCGCTGCCGCGGATCTCACGGTCGTAGGCCACGCACTCCTCGTCCGGCAACTCCGCCAGCCGGGACTCATCCAGGTACACCAGGCAGAGGTATTTCACGGCTGGGCACCCTCCATGCTTCCCTCGACATTGACCATCCAGCCAACGCCGAAGCGATCAACCAGCATTCCGAACGCAGGAGACCAGAAGGTGGGTCCCAAGGGCATGCGGACACTGCCCCCTTCGGCGAGCGCGGCAAACAGGCGAGCGGCCTCGACAGGGTCGGCGGGCGACAGCGAGAGCGAGAAACCGGCGAAGCCCGGATCCTCGTTGCAGCCGTCCGACAGCATGAGCACCGACTCGCCGAGCTTCAGCGATGCGTGCATCACTTTTTCATCGTAGCCGGGCGGCACGGCGCCGGGCGGCGGGGTATCGGGACTGTCCTTGTAGCGCATGAACATCTGCAATTCGGCACCCAATGTCGCGCGATAGAATTCGATCGCCTCTTCGCAACAACCGGGAAAAAAAAGATAGGGCTGGATGTGCATGATCTGCCTCCGCATGTTTGATTTGAACGGATGAATCACTTGGACCGCGTGCGCGATTCGCATCGCCGACGCCCTGTAGTCGATTGGCACCCGTCCAAATCGACACGCAGACAAAAAAATCTTCATCGCCGCGACAAGTGCGCATCTGGCCGCGTGCGCGCTCCGGCAGATGGCCTTGCCGCATCCGCTATCGGCTGCATTCAGCCTGCGAGTTCGATCAGGCGCCGCTCGATAAGCCGGCGCTCGGAAACCTGTCGCGTCAACGCCAGCGCACGCCGGTAGGAATTCAATGCTGCCTCCCTGCGCCCCAACCTGCGACAAAGATCGGCATGCGCGGTGTGGGCAAATCGATAGTCGCTCAAGGCGCCTGTCGCCATCAGCGCCTCGATCAGCAGCAAGCCGGCTTCGGGTCCGTCGCGCATCGCCACCGCAGCGGCACGATTGAGCTCGACTACCGGCGAGGGGTCGAAGCGGAGCAAGACATCGTAGAGTCCGACGATTTCGTGCCAGTCTGTTGTGTCCGTGCTCGGCGCTTCGGTCAGCACCGCCGCGATGGCTGCTTGCAGGGCATAGGGGCCATAGCGGCGCGATCGCAAGGCATGCTGCACCAGCCGTCCGCCCTCCTCGATCAGGGCCTGGTTCCACAATGACCGGTCCTGCGCGTCCAGCAGAATCAGGTCGCCGTCGGCCGAAATGCGCGCCGCACGCCGGGACTCGTGCAGCAGCATCAACGCCAGCAAACCCTGCACTTCGGGTTCGTCCAGCAGGGTCACCAGCAGACGCGCGACCCGGATGGCCTCGGCGGACAAGTCGCTGCGCGTCGGCGAATCCCCCGTCGAGGCGAGATAGCCCTCGTTGAACACCAGGTAGATCACCTGCAGCACGCTGGCGAGGCGTTCCGGCAACTCGTCAGGCGAGGGCAAGTGATAGGGAATGCGGGCAGTGCGGATCTTGGCCTTCGCACGCACGATGCGCTGCGCGAGTGTGGGCGCAGGAACCATGAACGCATTGGCAATCTGCTCGGTGGTCAGACCGCACACTTCCCGCAGCGTAAGCGCGATGCGCGCGTCCGGCGCAAGCGCAGGATGACAGCACAGGAAGACCAGCCGCAGCCGGTCGTCCTCGATGCCTTCGTCGGCCTCCGCGGGTTCGCAACCCATCGAATCGACCAACTCGGCCACGTCCTCCTGCGACACGAAGCGTGCGCCGCGGCGGATGGCATCGATGGCCTTGAAGCGCCCGACGGAGACCAGCCATGCGTAGGGGTTGTGCGGCACGCCCTCGACCGGCCAACGCTCCAGCGCCGCCCGAAAAGCGTCGTGCACCGCTTCTTCCGCACGGTCGAAGCCACCGAGCAGACGAATCAGCGTCGCCAGTACCCGCCGCGAGTCCCGGCGATAGATGACCTCAACCCGTGCGGCGATCTCGCGGGCATCGTCCGCAGGCGGCGCACCACGCGCCGGATCATCCGCGCGCGCGTCCATCTTCCCCTTCCCGCACGAAAACCAGGCTCAAATCGACCACTTCTGCCCCCTGTTCCGCAGGCTTCGGCTAGACGCCAAGCGCGCAAGGATACGATCCCTGCGCAGTCATCGCCCCCTTGCGAACTATAGTCCGGGAAGATGAGCCGCGAGCGAACGCGGCGTCCGGCCCTGACTCAAATTGCTCACCGCCGGCGTCCGCGAGCACTACCGCCCGACCTCGCAGGTCGGCGGCCCCGTAACGCGTCCTCATCGACCTTGGGCTTGGGCATCAGCAGGTTCTTGCCCCCCTGTTTCGACAGCGCAGCCTGAACGCGGAGTGCCTCGTCGAACTCTGCGCCCCCGATCGGGATGGAGGGACTCTTCTCCGCCGGCATATAGACCGACAGCTTTTCGCGCAGCAGAAAGACCTGCTCATCCGGCTCGGCCTTTCGAGGCAGTTCCCGCGCCATGCCTTGCGCACTGTCCGAGGCCAGGTAGCCGCCATCGGCCGCCAGCAACAGTCCGTGCGTCGCCAGGCGACGAAATGCCTCGCCCCACTGATTTGGCACCGCTACCTGAAAACCCAGCAGATCGGCCGCGGCCACGATGTCGGGCAAGGTGGCAGGGCGACGCTTGGCCGAGAGAAGAACCGCCAGTAGCAACTGGGCGTCGATATTGTGGATCGGGTACATGGCGCGCCTCGGGGCAGTCTCTGCCCTCAAAGCGCGCCATCATGCCCTAGTCGGGCCTCGAACGCATCAACGGCCGAAGCCCCAGCCCTGCGCGAGTGGCATGTCCCGTTGCGGCATGCCAATGTGGAATCCCTGCACGTAGTCGACGCCGATGTCCTGTAGCAGGTCCAGGGTTTCCTCGGACTCGACGAACTCGGCAACCGTCCGGATGCCGATCTCCTGGCACAGTTTGGACAGATTCCGCACCAGTGCCCTGTCGACGGCAGAGCTCGCGATATTGCGCACGAACGCACCGTCGATCTTCACGTACTCGAAATGCAGCTCGCGCAAATAGTGGAAGGAGTTGTAGCCACTGCCGAAATCGTCGAGCGCGAATTCGAAACCCTTCGCCCTGAGCCTGCTGAGAAAGCGGCGCATGCCGGTCATGTCGCCGATCGCGTCGCGCTCCAGGATCTCGAACACGACCTGATCCGGCCGTATCTGCAGCTTCTGACAGTGAGCCTCCGCAAACCCGAGAATGTCGCGCCCCTGGATCTCCTGCGCGGACAGGTTGATGAAGATGCGCTGACCCGCACCGCCGCCCGCGGCGGGAACCGCATGAAGATGATTCAGCGCCTGCTCGATCATGCTCCGGTCCAGGCTGCGCCCCAGACCGTACTTTTCCACCGTGTCGATGAAGGCCCCGGCAGCAATGGTCTCTCCCTCGGGCGTAATCATCCTTGCCACTGTTTCGCATGCAAAGAGCTCGCCACTACGGCAATCGACGATAGGCTGGAAGAACGGCACGATCCGCCGCTCATTCAATGCGACCCGCAGGATTTCGGCGTAGTCGCGGGTGGTACGGGTGGCAAGCAGCCGATCTTTCACCGCGTCGAGAGAGCAGGCACTGTCCTTGCCCATTTCCTTGGCGCGATACATGGCAATATCGACGCCTGCCATCAGATCGGTGATGGTGGACGCATCGCCCGGAAACACCACCACGCCGATCGACACCGTCACGTGAAAGTTTTTTCCACCGGGTTCGATGAAAGTGCGCTCGCGCAGCGCCCTGCCGAGCTTGTCCGCCACCCGCATGGCGCCTTCGCGTCCGGTCTCCGTGAGCAGAAGCGCAAATTCGTCGCCGCCGATACGGGTCGCAAGGTCGCCCTTGCGAATCGCCTCACGCACGGTTTCCGCGACACCGCACAGCACGCTGTCACCCGCCGGATGCCCGTACGAATCGTTGACGTCCTTGAAGTCGTCCAGATCGAGCAGAAGCACCGCGAACTCGTGCTGATGGCGCTCGGAGCGCCCGATCTCATACTCGAGCATGGCCTGGAACTGGCGTCGGTTGTAGAGCCCGGTCAACGGGTCGTGCGCCGCGTAGTACTCCAGTTCGCCCAGCGTGCGCGACAAGACCTTGCTCGATCCGACCACCATCACCAGCACCGCGAGAATCGACCGGATCACGCTCTGCTCGCGCGGATTCAAGGACATCGACGACAGGTAGGTCACCCCGAGCAGGCCCGCCAGTTGGGGGGCATGCTCGGGCACCTTGACCGTGATCATCTGGTTGTTTCGCGGATTCTGGATCTGCCGTCCGCTGGCAACGTGAAACTCTTCATAGTCGATCGCGGTAGATGCCGGCAGTCCGAGCCCCTCCACCATGTGCCGTGACAACTGCTCTCGAATCGCACGCCGTGCGTCATCGGTACTGCCGCCCATGTAGTACACATGCATCATCAGCCCGTTTTCTTCGGCAAAGGCGACGAAGAACATGTCGAACGGAAAGATGGCATGAAAATCCAGCAGGATCGCCTGAACGAACTCGCGCCATTGACCGACGCGCTCGTGCGACAGGATGATCTGCTCCAGGACCTTGCTTTGGCGCTCGAGCAGATCGCGCTCGATCAGCGAGTGCTGCATGATCTCGAACATGTGATTGAACTCGTCAATCACGCTGACCAGATGCCGTGTATTGGAGTTTGCCTGACGGTTGCGCTCATCCAGCAGCAACGCACGGCTGCCGTCCAGACGTTCGCACAGTCCCGCGATCTCCTCCAGTTCTGCAGCATCGTATTGTTCGGACATACCGTCGAGCCGCTGCCGGATCTCACCGAGCGTGGATTGCGCCATGTTGCCGAGCACACCTGCAAACCCGTTCGCCCGGACCTGCGTTTCCAGCAGCGATCCGAGCCGATCGATGACGCGGCGACGAAGCGCGCCGATGTTGATGACGGGCTCGGCGCCCATGACCGGCCCGCGTTCAGTCAGCATGGTCGAAACGCCCGCCCGGACCCATCAGGTCAACACCGCAACGCAGGTCGCGCAGCCACGCGAGGAACTGGCCCACCGCCTCGCCCCGATAGACGGGCCCATGCTGGGGCGCAATCATGTCGATATCGAGGCCGGAAATCGTTTCCAGCCAGCATCGGATCGCCCGGTTCGAACACATGTAGCGCCGATGAAAGCCCTCGACAAAAGGCAGATGGGCGGCAAAATCGTCCACATACGGATTGTCGCACTCGTTGGGCATCATCGCCGCACCGATGTCACCACTGAAGAGGATGCGTGAAGTCGGATCATAGACGTTGAACTGCCCCTCGGAGTGCAGGAAATGAGCGGGTACCAATTGCAGCGGCATGCCAGGCACCGGTTCGACGCTCATTCCCTCATCCGGAATGCCGACGAAACGTTCCATGTCCGACAGGCCGTAGTGCGGCAGAAAACGCAGCCAGATCCTCGAAATGAAGATGTCGGCCCGGATCAGCTCCATCCAGGTCGTCAGCCCGCCGATGATGTCCGGATCCTGATGCGAAAGAAATATGGCATCGACGGCTTCCGGCTTGATGTAACGCAGCAGCTCCGCCAGCACATGCGGCATGACACCGAAGCCACCCGGATCGAGCAGTACGCCGCGACCGTTGCGGACGATCAGGTACTGATTGGAACGGATTCCACCTTCTTCGTCGGTTTCGCTCTCATTAAGCAGGATGAAACGATGATCGTCGCGTCTGAACAGTTCGATATTTCGCATCTTTCTGAAAGGTAAGATCCGGCCGCGCAGCCCCCGACGGAGGAGGCCAGGCCCGGCGATATTTATCCTGAGGATGATCGCTGCTTCCGTCTATGCGACGTGGAAGCAGGCGATCCTTTGCCCGTGCAATTGATGTGGTTATCGGGGCAGGACTATAACTCCCCACACTGGGCAATAGAAGGTCATTCTGACTGTCACGTCGGATACCTTTCACACCAGCGTGCAAAAATGCACGACTCGCCCCAAAACACGCCAGACGGCCCTTTCAACCTTCATCGCGGACATCAGTGATGGGTGCGTCTTCGGCGTCGTACATCGCCATCTCCATCCGCAAAGGCGTGACGGGCCGCCGTCATGTCGGCGAGTACGGCTGCGACCTTGTAGTTCAGCGAACCGCGCGGCATCACGCCCTTCGAGTCCGGTACACCCGCCGGAATTCCGGTCAGGACGGCCATTGCCTCGTCGACCGTGCATACCGGGTAGATGTGAAAGCGTCCCGCCCGCGCCGCCTCGACCACATCCTCGCGCAGCATCAGGTGGCGCACACTGACCGCCGGAATGACCACGCCCTGAGTCCCGTCGAGCCCGCGCGCCACACACAGATCGAAAAAGCCCTCGATTTTCTCGTTGACGCCGCCGATCACCTGCACCTCGCCAAACTGGTTGACCGACCCGGTGATCGCCAAGCGCTGCTCGATCGGCAACTGCGTAAGGGACGATAGCAGCGCGCACAACTCGGCCAGCGATGCCGAATCACCTTCGACCGGTGCATAGGACTGTTCGAACACCAGGCTCGCCGACAGCGACAGAGGTTGATGGCGGGCATAACGCGCAGCGAGAAAAGCCGACAGGATCAGCACGCCCTTGGAGTGAATGGCGCCACCGAGCTCGGCTTCGCGCTCGATATCGACGACATCACCTTCGCCCAGGCGCACCGTCGCCGAGATACGCATTGGATGGCCAAAACGTTCGCCGGCGAGTTCGATCACCACCAACCCGTTGATCTGCCCGGCACGCGCACCGCTGGTGGCAATCAGCGTCGTGCCATCGAGCATCGACTCGCGAACGCGCGACGGATAACGGTTGCTGCGTCGCATGCGCGCTGCGAGCGCGGCCTCGACGTGCTGGCGAGTGACACATTCCGCACGATCCAGACGGGCAAAATGGTCCGCCTCCCGCATCAGATCGGCGAGCATCCGCGTCTGCAGCGACAATCGGGCCGCATCCTCGGCAATCCGGGCGCCGTGCTCCACCATTCGTGCGACCGCGCTACGGTGGAGTGGAAGCAGCTTGGCGTTGCGCGCGAGCATGGCCAGCAGGCGCGCGTACTGCAGTTCGTTGTCTCGCGTGCGTGGCAGATCGTCGTCGAAGTCCGCGGCAACCTTGAACAACTCCGCAAATTCGGGATCGTGCTCCATCAGCGTGTAATAGAGATCGCGATCACCGATCATCACCACTTTCAACGCGCAGGGTACGGCCTGCGGCTCGAGGGTCAGCGCGCCGCTCCAGCCCTGAGCTTCCGCCGGCGGCTCGATGCGGATTTCGCTCGAGCGAAGGGTGCGCTTCAGACCCTCCCATGCAAACGGCTGGGTCAGCAGGCGCTCGGCATCGACGACCAGGTAGCCGCCATTGGCGCGATGCAGCGCACCGGCTCGAATCAGGTTGAAATGGCTCACCTGGGCGCCCTGTTGCACCACATGCTCGACGCGGCCGATCAGGTTGCCGTAGCCCGGATTATTCTCAAAGACAATTGGCGCACCGGTCGAATTGGCGTGATCGACCAGCACCTTGACCTGATAGCGGCTGAACCGGCCGGCATCGTCGCTATCGGCTTCGTCGTCATCCTCGTCGATCACGATGCCATCCACGGCGTAATCGAGGACATCCTTGACCACTGCATCGAAGAAGGCCAGGACTTCTGGCAGGTCTGCATGGCGCTCACGCATCGCGCGCATCAGGTGGCTGACAGCGGGCGACAATGCCTCGTGCTCAGCCCGAATCATCGCTTCGCGCAGGCTCTTGCGCCAACCCGGGAATTCGTTGAGCAGATCTTCCAGCTTGTCGCTCCAGCGTGCGACCCGCGCTTCGATCGCATCGCGCTCACTCTCGGGCAAGGCATCGAAGGCCTCGGGGGCCATGACCTCGCCGTCGGTCGAAGGCGCAAAAACGAAGCCATCGGGCGTCTGCAGCAAGGAGATCCCTTCGCCCGCGCATTGCTGGCCGAGCTCGCGCAGGGCGGTCTCCTCACGGTTCTTGTGGGCGGACTGCAAGGCCTCGATGCGTTCGTTGTGAGGATCGCTGCCGAGCGCGCTCTCAATGGCCGGCCCCAGATCGCGAATGAAGGTCTGCATCTCGGCACGCAAGGCCGCGCCGCGCCCCGGCGGCAAGGTCAGCAGGCGCGGATGCAGGGGCTCATCGAAATTGTGCAGGTAGCACAGATCGGGCGGCACGGGCTCGGCCGCGGCACGTTCGCGCAGCAGGCGGAAAGTCGTGGCGTGCTTGCCGCTACCGGCTTCGCCGAGGACGAAGACGTGATAATCGCTGTGCCCCATCGACAGACCGAACTGAAGGGCCTCCATGGCCCTCGCCTGTCCCAGATCGCCGGGATGGTCGTCGAGTGTCGCAGTGGTTTCGAAGGGAAACTGCTCGGGGTCGCAGCAGGCCCGCAGCTGCAGTGCGGACAGAGGCGCAATGTCGGCCATGTTGTTGTTCTCCTGAAGCCGAAACGAGGATGTAGGGTGTCCGGCCATTCAGACCGGACCCCCTACATCTTTACCTCTGGCGCGCGTGGCGGCAAGTTGCAGATTGAATCATCTGCCCGCGGGGCGGATCCGTTCATCCCCCCAGCGCAGGTCCACCGGCTCGTTTTCGAATTGGGGAAACAACCTGTCGTGCTCCATCTGCAGTCGCATGATCGTCATCGCATGTTCAGGCAGGAAGCCCTGCCGCTTTCCACCGCGAGTGTCCGTCATCAAGTTCATCAGGTAACGCCGGCACTCGCGCGACCCCCACATGAGATCGATCTGCTGCAGATGCGGATAACGTTCATAAAGCGCCTTCGTGTCCGTCTTGTACGGAAGCGGGCCAACTCGTGCATTCACGATCCAACTCCTTCTGCCAGGCAAACCCGGGAGGCTTGTGGCCGTAGGGTCCATATAAGCATTTTTATCATTTAATACCGAATTAAATCGTAATGTTCAACTTTAGTATTAGATTAATACAGTGCGTGCCCATCACGTGTGAGCGTTTTCACGCTTCACGCCCCAATCTGGGCTGTCCTGCGCTATAAACCACATGAAGGGGCTTGCGTTGTTCGGCTTGACCGCAGACAAGGCCTTATGGAACAGTCAGGACGAAGATGACCCGGCATCGAGAAATCCGCCGACCGAGACCATGAAAATCATCCCCATACGAGACGCCGAATCACTTCCGATTCCCCACGCAACGACGCCCGACGGCCCCTTGTTCGACCGGCGGGGCCGGACCGTGCGTGACCTCAGGATCTCTGTCACGGACCGCTGCAACTTCCGCTGTGTCTATTGCATGCCGCGGGAAGTGTTCGACAAGGACTATCCCTTCCTGCCGCGCACGCAGCTCCTCAGCTTCGAGGAGATCGTCCGCGTCGCACGGGTCTTCGTGGCCAGGGGGGTGCGCAAGATTCGCATTACCGGTGGCGAACCCCTCCTGCGCAAGGACATCGAACGCCTGATCGAGATGCTGGCGCGAATCGACGGCGTCGAACTCACGCTGACGACCAACGGGGTGCTGCTGCCGAGAATGGCACAGACCCTGCGCGATGCCGGTCTGCACCGGGTGACGGTGAGCCTGGACGGCATCGACGATGCCGTCTTCCGCCGCATGAATGACGCCGACTATCCGGTGGAACGGGTGCTGGAAGGGATTGCTGCGGCGAGTGCCGCCGGCTTCGAAGCGATCAAGGTCAACATGGTGGTCAAGCGCGGCAGCAACGATCAGGAAATCGTGCCAATGGCGCGCCACTTCCGCCACAGCGGGCACATCCTTCGCTTCATCGAATTCATGGACGTAGGCGCCAGCAATGGCTGGAAAATGGACGAGGTGGTGTCGTCACGCGACGTCGTGGCACGCATCGCGGAACATTTCCCGCTGGAAGCCATCGACCCCAACTATGCGGGCGAAGTCGCCGAGCGCTGGCGCTACGTGGACGGCGGCGGCGAGATCGGCGTCATCTCCTCCGTCACCCACGCGTTCTGCGCGTCGTGCACACGAATCCGCCTGTCGACCGAAGGCAAGCTATACACCTGCCTGTTCGCACAGCGCGGCCATGACCTGCGCAGCCTCCTGCGCGGCGGCGCCGATGATCATGCGATCGACGACGCGCTGGCCGGCATCTGGACGCAGCGTGACGACCGCTACTCGGAACTGCGCACCGCGGCAACGGCGGCTGCGCCCAAGATCGAGATGTCCTATATCGGGGGCTGAAGCGCGCCCGCCGGCGCATCGTCCGGTTTATCGATCTCGTCCAGGCGGGCGGACTCGATCTTGTGGAAATGGGCGCTGATCTTGCGGCTCGAAGTCTGCACGTCCTGCACATCCTTGCTCGCCTGCTCGATATGCCGCGCCAGCGCATTCATGCGTTCGTCGAAGCGATTGAAATCCTTGGCGAGCTTACCCAGTGCATCCTGGATGACGTGGATCTGCTTGCGCGTTTCGACGTCCTTCAACACCGCGCGCGCGGTGTTGAGCACCGCCATCAGCGTCGTCGGCGAGACGACCCACACCCGCTTGCCCTGTGCATAAGCGATCACCTCCGGATGATACGCATGCAGCTCGGCGAACACCGCTTCGGCCGGCAGGAACATCATTGCACCATCCGAGGTCACCCCGGGCAGGATGTATTTGCCCGCGATCGCATCGACATGGCGCCGGACATCCGCACGAAAGGCCATCTGCGCCGCCTTGCGGTCGAGTTCGGCCAGCCCGTCGTCGAACATGCGGTGATAATTCTCGAGCGGAAACTTCGCGTCGACCACGACTGCCCCGGTGGGCTCCGGCAGTTTCAGCAGGCAGTCGGCGCGCATGTTGTTAGGCAAGGTAGCCTGAAATTCGAATGCGTCGGGCGGCATGGCGTTGCGCACCAGGGCCTCGAGCTGGACCTCGCCGAACGCCCCGCGCGCGCGCTTGTCGCCGAGCAATTCCTGCAGACTGACCACGTTGGTGGTGAGACCATCGATCTTCTTCTGCGCCTCGTCGATCGTGGCAAGCCGTGACATCACACTGGCGAAGGTGTCGTTGGTTTTGCGAAAACCCTCGTCCAGGCGTTCATTCACCTGACCCGCGAGCGTCTGCAGGCGTCCATCCACACTGCGGGTCAGCGCCTCGATGCTGCGCGAAAGCTGCACCGATGCCGCCCCCAGCCCGCGCTGCAGCAACTCGCGGTCGGCGCGCGCATGCTCGCCGATGCGATCGGTCTGCCGGCTCAAGCCTTCATGCAGGTCACGCAATACGTCGCGGTGCTGCGCGCCCAGCGCCTGATCGAGGCGCTCCCCCAGCCTGGATTGCAGGTCGCGCTCGATCCGGCCAGTGCGCAGCAGGACCCACAGCATCAGGACACCGACAAACAGCGTCAGGCCGACGAGGACCAGTTCCGCTTCTGTGAATAAACTCGTCATTTCAGCCCAGCGCCCTCAGGCTGGCCAAGGGAGGTCTCGACAGCAGCCCCCGAGTACCCAGCCAGCCGCCGAGCATCACGCCCGCTGCGCCCACCAGGGCGGACAGAATCAGCACTGCAGCATCGGGCGCGTAGGGCATCTTGAAAACGTAATGCGCCAGCCCCCACGCGATCGCCATCGCGCCAATACCGGCGAGCGTCCCCGCCACGACACCGAGTACCAGGAACTCCGCCCCGAGCGCCTGTCTGACCTGCCGATTGCGCGCGCCAAGGGTGCGCAACATCGCCAGCTCGAACTCGCGCTCGTCATGCGTCGCCTGCAATGCGGCCGCCAACACCACCAGCCCGGCGAGCACCGCAAAGCCGAAAACGAACTGCACGATCATGATCAGCTTGTCCGTCATCGACCTGACCTGGGCCAGCACGGCACCGATGTCGATCACCGACAGGTTGGGAAAGGCGGCGACCAGCCGCGTGGTGAAATCATGACTGTCCGCCGGCAGATGAAAGCTGGTGATCAGACTGGACGGATAGTTCTCGAGTAAGCCGTTCGACGCAATGAAGAAGAAATTGACCCGCATCGAATTCCAGTCGAGTGCCCGAATGCTGGTAATCGGCGCCTCGACCGACTGTCCCGCCACCTCGAAGCGCACCCGGTCGCCAAGCTTGAGCCCGAAGGTGTCGGCCAGCCCCTTCTCGACCGAAAACTGCGCCTCGGCACTTTCACCATGCCAGCGCCCGCCGACGACCTCGTTGCCCGCTGGCAATGCACTGGCGTAGGACAGATTGAATTCGCGCTCGGCCAGACGACGGGTGCGCCTGTCCTCGTAATCTTCCGCTTTCACCGCCACGTCGTTGATCGCCATCATCCGCCCGCGAATCATGGGTTCGATACCGGGCCGGGGCAAACCGGCATCGACAAAGAAGGCTTCGAGCGCTTCGCGTTGATCGGGCTGGATATTGATCACGAACCGGTTTGGCGCATCGGGCGGCGTCATCCGCTGCCAGCTGTCGAGCAGATCCCCTCGCACCAGTGCAAGCAGCAGCAGCGCCGTCATGCCGAGGCCCAGTGCGCTCACCTGAATCACGCTTGGCAACATTCGCCGGCCCAATGCGGCAATGCCGTACCGCCATCCCCCGCCGCGCAGGCTTCCCCTGCCCCTCGCCCGGGTCGCAAGCACAAGCGCCGCCCATCCCGCCAACGCGAACATACCGAGTGCAATCCCGAATCCGCCCGCCACCGCAAGGCCGAGGCGCAGATCCGCCGCAATCCAGAAAATCAGACCGAGCAAGGCCAGCATGCCAAGCACCCACACACTGCCACTCAAGGGTTCGGCGGACGAGATCTCCCGACGCAGCACGCGCAGCGTCGGCACCTTGCCCAGACGCAACACCTGCGGCAGCACGAAGCCGATCAACAGCACCATGCCGACCGCCAGGCCGTGCGCGAACGGCAGCATCGACGGTGCCGGCAGTGCGGTCTCGAGAACCTGGTGCAGACCATTGCCCAGCCCCCACTGCACCACCCATCCCAAGGTCGAACCTAGCATCGATACGACAAGACCGAAGATGACGAACTCGCCGACGACGATGCCCAGCACCTGCGATTGCCGGGCACCCAGGCAGCGCATCACCGCGCACGCGTCGAGATGGCGCTGCATGAACCTGCGCGCCGACAGACCGACGGCGACCGCCGCCAGAATCACCGCCAGCAATGCAGCCAGACGCAGGAAGCGCTGCGCCTGATCGAGCGCCGCGCGTACTTCGGGCCGCGCATTCTCGATCGTTTCCACTGACTGCCCGCGCCCGAGCGCACCCTTCGCCCATGTTTCGTACGCGGCAATGCCTTCCGGCGTCCCGGCCAGATGAAGGCGCCAGTTCGCCCGGCTTCCGGCCGTGATCAGACCGGTGGCCTTCAGATCCGACAGGTTGAAGATGGCCCGCGGCAGCAGGCTGAAGAAATTCGCGCCGCGATCGGACTCGAAACTGATCATGCCGCCGACGCGGAACTCGCGCACGCCAAGACTGACGGTATCGCCGACCCTCGCGTTGAGTTCGGCAAACAGACGCTCGTCCAGCCACACTTCGCCGGCCCCGGGCACGCGCCCCGCCACTGCATCCGGCTGGTTCGGACCGGCCGCCAGACGCACCGCGCCGCGCAGCGGATAACCCTCCTCCACCGCCTTCACGCCCGCCAGCACGGCGGCATCCGCGGTGCCCACCATGCTCGTGAACAGCACCGTCTTCGCCACCACCAGCCCGCGCCGCCGCGCCTCGTCGACAAAGGTGTCTGGCCACGGCTGGTCCGCACGCAACAACAGGTCGCCACCGAGCAACTGGTTGGCTTCACGGTCCAGACCCCGCCCTACCCGATCGGCGAGGAACCCGACGCTGGTCAGGCTGGCAACGGCAATGATGATGGCAAGACCGAGCAGATGGAGTTCGCCTGCGCGAAGATCGCGGCGCATCATGCGAAAGGCGAGACGAAGTGAATTCATGAACAATCCGGGAGACGTAACACGGAGATTGACGGCCCCGCGGCAATTCGGTTCAACGCAGCCACCCTGCCCGATCAGGCATGAGGGGGCAGGATTCGCTTCACCAGCTCCACCCAGTAGGCAACACCGACATTGAGGATATCGTCGTTGAAATCGTAGTTCGGGTTATGCAGCATGCAGCCGCCCTCGCCCGGCCCGTTTCCGATCCAGACGTAGGCGCCGGGTTTGCGCTGCAGAAAATAGGCAAAGTCCTCTGCGCCCATGCTGGGGCGCGCACCGGTATCCACGTTCTCGCTGCCGACCAGGCTGGCCGCCGTCTGCGCACACAGCGCAGCCTCGGCAGCCGTATTGATGGTCGGCGGATAGCCGCGGCGATAGGCCAGCTCGATACGCACGCCGAAGGCCGCTCCCACACCCTCGCACAGCTCCCTCAATCGACTTTCGATGCGCTGCTGCACCGATTCCGAGAACGCCCGCACCGTTCCGCACAGCGTCGCCCGGTCCGGAATCACGTTGTAAGCTTCGCCCGCATGGAACTGCGTGACCGAGACCACGGCCGCATCTGCCGGGTCGAGCGTGCGCGAGACGATGGTCTGGATCGCCTGCACCAGTGCGGCACCGGCAGCCACCGGGTCGGCCCCGAGGTGCGGCATCGCCGCATGCGCCCCGGTACCGAACACCTCGATGTCGAAGCGGTCCGCACTCGCCATCACCGGCCCCGTGTGCACCGCGAACTGCCCCGCGGGAATGCCCGGCCAGTTGTGCATGCCGAACACGGCCTCCATCGGAAAACGCTCGAAGAGCCCGTCTTCGATCATGACCCGGCCGCCCCCTTCACCCTCTTCCGCAGGCTGGAAGATCACATAGACGACGCCGTCGAAGTCGCGCGCCGCGGCCAGCGCCTGCGCCGCGCCGAGTAGCATCGTGGTGTGACCGTCGTGTCCGCAGGCATGCATGCAGCCGGCGTGGGTGGAGCGATGTTCGAAGGTATTGCGCTCAGTAATGGAAAGCGCGTCCATGTCGGCGCGCAGCCCGATCGCCCGCAGCCCGCGCCCGCCCCTGATCACCCCGACGACGCCAGTGCCACCAATCCCCTGATGCACTTCGATACCTGCCTTCTGCAACTCGCGCACGACGACGGCAGCAGTGCGGTGCTCGGCAAACGCCAGTTCGGGATGCGCGTGAATATCGCGCCGAATGGCCTTCAGCTCTGGCGATACGGGGGCAATTCGGTCGATGGCACTCATGTTCTTGCCTGTTGTATGTGAGTCAATGGCGTGGGGGCTTTTAGTGTATTACACCCACTCCGTCATTGCTGTGCAGGCTGCTTGGCGCACAATGGCGCCAACCGAGCGATTTGGGTGCTCGTCGATACGGGGTAGCACCAAACCGGTGCATCCATTGGAGGTTTCCCGCCATTTCCATGCAGTTCATCATGGCGCGGGAATTGCTCATGTTCATTTCATTCTGACCGAGAACGAGGAAGCACTCATGTCGATCCATGTGGCACTGTCTCACGTAACTTCGTACCACTACGACCGTCCGATCAAGCTCGGCCCGCAAGTCGTTCGGCTGCGGCCGGCGCCGCACAGCCGCACGCGCATCCTGTCCTATTCGCTGCGCGTGCTGCCCGAAGAGCACTTCATCAACTGGCAGCAGGATCCTCAATCCAATTACCTGGCCCGCCTGGTGTTCGAGAAACCGACGGACCACTTCCGCGTAGAGGTGGATCTGGTCGCCGAGATGACGGTGATCAACCCCTTCGAGTTCTTCCTCGAGCCGTACGCCGAGAACTTCCCGTTCAAGTATGTAGAGTCGCTGAACCACGAACTCGCGCCCTATCTGCTCAAGCTGCCGCTGTCGCCGAAGTTCGACGAATACCTTAAATCGATCGATACCACCGAGCGCCGCAGCGTTGACTTCCTGGTCAAGGTCAATAGTGACCTGTATTCACACATCGGCTACCTGATCCGGCTCGAGCCGGGCGTGCAGACGCCCGAGGAAACGCTGCTGAAGAAGTCCGGATCGTGCCGCGACTCGGCGTGGCTGCTCGTACAACTGATGCGCCACCTCGGACTGGCCGCGCGTTTTGTCTCCGGCTATCTGATCCAGCTTACCGCCGACGTCAAGTCGCTGGATGGCCCCAGCGGTCCGGAGCAGGACTTCACCGATCTGCACGCATGGTGCGAAGTCTATCTGCCAGGTGCAGGCTGGATCGGTCTCGACCCGACGTCCGGCCTGTTCGCCGGCGAGGGCCATATTCCGCTGGCCTGCTCACCCGACCCAACGTCCGCCGCCCCCATCACCGGCGCGCTCGAAAAGTGCGAGGTCAGTTTCGAGCACGAGATGAAGGTCACCCGCATCTGGGAGGCACCCCGCGTCACCAAACCGTACACCGAAGAGCAGTGGGACGAGATCGTCCGCCTCGGTCATGCGATCGACGGCGAACTGGTCGAACACGACGTCCGCCTCACCCAGGGCGGCGAACCGACCTTCGTCTCGGTGGACGATGCCGAAGGTGACGAATGGAACACCGCGGCCATGGGCCCGGACAAGAAGCGACTGTCGATCGACCTCTATCACCGCCTGCGCGACCAGTACGGCGCCAACGGTCTGGTGCATTTCGGACAGGGCAAATGGTATCCGGGCGAGCAGCTGCCGCGCTGGTCACTCAACTGCTACTGGCGAAAGGACGGCGAGCCGATGTGGTCGCGTCGCGAGTTGATTGCAGACGAAACCAAACCCGGTAGCGCTGACGACATCGTCGCCGGCCGCTTCCTGCGCGGGGTGGCGGACAAGCTCGGTCTGGCCGCAGAGTTCGTCTTTCCGGCCTACGAGGACGTGTTCTACTACATGTGGCGCGAGCGTCGTTTGCCAGCCAACGTTGATCCCTTCGATGCAAGAATCGATGACGAAATGGAACGTGAGCGCCTGATGAAGGTGTTCACCCAGGGGCTGGCGAAGGTCACCGGCTACGCCTTGCCGGTGGCCCGCAACCTTGCCACCGGCAGATGGCAGACCGGACCCTGGTTTCTGCGCAGCGAACGCTGCTACCTGTTCCCCGGCGACTCCCCGATGGGCTACCGCCTGCCGCTCGACTCGCAACCGTGGGTCACGCCTGGAGACCGTCCGGTGATTCATCAGCCGGACCCCTTCGACCACTACCCGCCCTTGCCTGCACACGCCGCACTCCGTCACCAGCTGAATCCGGCATCGCGGCTCGAGGGTGCAACGTTGCGCCGCTCCGGTGTCACCGGCGCAACGTTTGACCACAGAGCCGATGCCGGCAATGGCGCGGGAGTGGCTGCTGCCAGCAGCAAGGGCACGAGCGCGGCCGAGTCCACCGATCGTCGTCCGGCACGCAAGGAATCCGCCGGCTGGATCACGCGGACCGCAATGTGCGCCGAAGCCCGCAACGG
This sequence comes from Azoarcus sp. L1K30, assembly GCF_018122735.1. Taxonomy (GTDB): domain Bacteria; phylum Pseudomonadota; class Gammaproteobacteria; order Burkholderiales; family Rhodocyclaceae; genus Parazoarcus. The sequence goes on from NZ_JAGRRD010000001.1 coordinate 1,429,882, forward strand.
CACGCTCTACATCTTCATGCCGCCAACCGAGTCCCTGGAGGATTACCTCGAGATCGTCGCGGCCGTTGAAGCGACCGCCGAGCAACTCAACCAGCCCGTTCTGCTCGAGGGCTATGAGCCGCCGCGCGATCCGCGTATGCAGCATTTCCGCATCACCCCCGACCCTGGCGTCGTCGAAGTCAACATTCATCCGGCCACCAACTGGGACGAACTTGTCGATCAGACCGAGCATCTCTACGAGGCCGCACACTATTCCCGTCTCACCAGCGAAAAGTTCATGGTCGACGGCCGTCACACCGGCACTGGCGGCGGCAACCACTTCGTCATGGGCGGCGCCACGCCCGCCGACTCGCCTTTCCTGCGCCGACCGGACCTGCTGCGCAGCCTGATCAGCTTCTGGCACAACCATCCAAGCCTGTCCTACCTGTTCTCGGGCATGTTCATCGGACCGACGTCGCAGGCGCCGCGCATCGACGAGGCACGTAACGACTCCGTCGCCGAGATCGAACTCGCGTTCAAGGAAATGACGCGGGTCATCGAAGCGTCGCCGAATGGCTGCCCACCGTGGATGGTGGACCGGTTGCTGCGCAACCTGCTGATCGACGTCAGCGGCAATACCCACCGGGCCGAGTTCTGCATCGACAAGCTCTACTCGCCGGACGGCCCCACGGGTCGCCTTGGACTGCTCGAGATGCGCGCCTTCGAGATGCCCCCGCACGCACGGATGAGCCTGACCCAGCAACTGTTGCTGCGAGCGCTCATTGCCCGCTTCTGGAAGGATCCCTATACGCCCCCCAAACTCGTGCGCTGGGGCACCGAGCTGCACGACCGTTTCCTGCTGCCGCATTTCATCTGGCAGGATTTCTGCGATGTCATGGAGGATCTCCAGGCCGACGGCTATCCGATCAAGCCCGAGTGGTTCGCCTCTCACCTCGAGTTCCGTTGTCCGAAGTACGGTGACTACGCCATCAAGGGCATGACGCTGGAGCTTCGCGCCGCACTCGAACCCTGGCACGTGATGGGTGAAGAAGGCGCCGCCGGCGGCACGGCACGCTATGTCGACTCCTCGCTCGAGCGTGTTCAGGTCAAGCTCACCGGCGCCGCGCCCGACCGCTACGTCGTCACCTGCAACGGCGTTCCGGTTCCGATGCAGCCCACTGGCGTCGTTGGCGAGTTCGTTGCCGGCGTGCGCTATCGTGCGTGGCAACCGCCATCGGCGCTACACCCCACGATCGGCATCGACAGTCCGCTGACCTTCGACATCGTCGACACCTGGAATCAGCGCAGCCTTGGCGGGTGCCAATACCACGTCGTGCATCCGGGCGGTCGCAACTACGATGATTTCCCGGTGAACGCATTTGCGGCGGAGAGTCGACGGATATCGCGCTTCTTCCGCATGGGGCACACGCCGGGCAAGATGTCAGTAGGGGAAGTTCGCACACACCCCGAGTTTCCTTTCACGCTAGACTTGCGCCATTACTAATCCGCACGCCGCCCGTCGAGCCTTCGACGGGCGGGTGTTCTGTGTGCAAACATGCCCGTCGGTCTCACCAAAAATTATCCGCTCAGCGACAATCGTTTCGATGAAATGATGTCCGCCAGCGGCGAGGCTCGTCCGCACTGGCAGTCCTTTGTCGACCGTCTGGAAGGCTTTCCTGACGAGACGCTGACCCAGCGCGCCGCCTTTGTCCGCAGCGCAATCGAATCGGATGGTGTCAGCTACAACGTCTACGCCGACCCCAAGGGCACCAAGCGCCCGTGGGAGCTCGACATGTTGCCGCTGATCGTCGGTAACGACGAATGGCAGATGCTGTCCACCGCAATTGCGCAGCGTGCACGGCTGCTCAACGCCATTCTCGCCGACCTCTACGGGCCCCAGCACCTGCTGGCCGAGGGGCTGCTGCCACCTGCACTCGTGTTCGGTCAACATGGATTCAAATGGCCCGCGCGCGGCCTCACCCCACCCGGCAACGTCTGGCTGTTCAGCTATGCGGCCGATCTGGCGCGCGCGCCCGATGGCCGCTGGTGGGTCATTGCCGACCGCACCCAGGGTCCGTCCGGCGCCGGCTACGCCTTGCAGAACCGCATCATCGTCTCGCGCGCTTTTCCGGATGCGTTCCGCGAATTGCACGTCAATCCGCTTGCGAACTACTTCCGGACCATGCAGGACAGCCTTGCGCGCCTGGCCCCCGCCGACGGGGACGTGCCGCTCACCGTGCTGCTGACGCCCGGCCCCTACAACGAAACCTATTTCGAGCACGCCTTTCTCGCCCGTTACCTCGGCTTTCCACTGGTCGAGGGGCAGGACCTGACGGTGCGCGACAACACCGTATTTCTCAAAACCTTGCGCGGACTGCGCCGGGTCCACGCGATTCTGCGGCGACTCGACGACGATTTCTGCGACCCGCTCGAACTGCGCTCCGATTCGGCCCTGGGCATTCCCGGCCTGCTGGGCGCGATCCGGGCCGGGCGGGTGCTGATGGCCAACGCCGTCGGCAGCGGGGTGCTCGAATCCGGCGCCCTGTTCGGCTTTCTGCCCGCCATCTGCGAGCGCCTGCTGGGCGAAAAGATGGCGATGCCCTCGGTCGCGAGCTGGTGGTGCGGCGAACCACCGGCGCTTGAATACGTGCTCGACCATCTCGACGAACTGGTCATCAAGCCCGCATTCCCGAGCATGCGCATGGAGGCGGTCTTCGGCCACGAACTCAAGGGCGACTCGCGTCGGCGCATGATCGAACGCATCCTGGCCCAACCCCATGCCTATGTCGCCCAGGAATGGGTCCGTCTTTCCCAGGCACCGGTGTGGAACCGTCGCCTGCTGCCGCGCTCGGTCGGCATTCGCGTGTTTGCCAGCGCCACGCCCGAAGGCTATAACGTCATGCCCGGCGCACTCGGCCGCATCGCTCCGCGTGCGGGCATGGAAGTCATCTCCATGCAGCGCGGCGGCCTGTCGAAGGACACCTGGATACGCGCCGAAGCCCCCGTCGTTCGCACCACCCTGCTCAAGCGCCGCCTTGCGGTCATCGATCTCGTCTGTGGCGGCGCCGACATTCCTTCGCGAGTGGGCGAGAACCTGTTCTGGATGGGTCGCTACGCCGAGCGGGTGGAGGCCGGCGCACGGCTGCTGCGCGCCGCATTCGTGCGCGCCGCGAGCACCGATGCGGAGACTGAATCCGGCCTTCAAGGGGTGCTTCAGGCTACGCGCAGACTCGGGATCATCGTCGATGACGACGAGGACAAGGACGAGACCAGACCCGACGACATTCCATCCCAGCTGTTGCGCGCCCTGCTCGATCACAGCCGTCCCGGTTCGGTGGCCAGCAACCTGCGGGCGCTGAGTTTCTCCGCCAGTCAGGTGCGCGAGCGCCTGTCATCCGACAACTGGCACGCGCTCAATCGCCTTGAGCAGCTGCTGTCCGAGCAGATCACCAGTATCGACCAGGCCCTGTCTGCAATCGACCGGGTCATGCAGTCCTGCATTTCCCTTGCCGGATTCGCGATGGACGACATGACGCGCGACGAGGGTTGGCGCTTCCTCATCCTGGGACGGCGTATCGAACGCCTCGAGGGGCTGGCCGGGCTGATCCGGGTGCCGATGCAAGCCGAACCCGACGCACGCGAGCGCATGTTCGAGTGGCTGCTGGAAGCGGCAAACTCGATCGTCACCTATCGTGCCCGCTACCGGCGCACGCCAGAACTGCTGCCGCTGATTCACCTGCTGGTGTTCGACCGCACCAACCCGCATTCGGTGGGATTCCAGGTCGACGTGCTGCAGAAGTACCTTGCCCGCAGTGCAAGAGAGCTTGGACACCCCTACCCTTCGCTGCTGATCGACCCGCTGGCCCGACGACTGGAGAACTTCGATCTGACACGTTTCGAAGCCGACGATTGCGAGCTTGCAATGGGGACGCTGGGCACGCTCCTGAACGAGTCCATCGATACCGCCCTCAATCTGTCGGACGAAGTCCATCGTCGCTATTTCACCCACACATTGCGTCCAATGCGACTGCGGAGAGTTGCATGACCCCGGTCCGCTACCATATCCGCCACGACACGCTGTATCGCTACGACCAGCCCGTCGGCGAGTCGCGCCAGAACCTCCGTCTCACCCCGCGCGAACTCCCCGGTCAGCGCTGCGTATCGCACAAGGTCGTGGTGCGTCCCGAACCCCAGCGCGTCGAGGATTTCGCAGACGGATTCGGCAATATGGTGAGATCCCTGCACTTCGAACGCGATCACGACGAGTTGTTCGTTCGGGCGGAAAGCTGGATCGAACTCGATCCCCGGCCTCCGCTGGTGCTGGAGAGCTCCCCCCCCTGGGAATCGGTACGGGCGGATCTTGCCTACCGAGCCGGCCGGACTGTCAGCCCCGCGATGCTGGAAGCCTGCGGCTACCTTTTCGAGTCCACGCATGTGCGCGTCAAGCGCGACTTCGCCGACTACGCCGCCGCCGACTTCGGCCCGGATGTTCCTTTGCTGCTGGCCGTCGACAAGCTCATGCGCAGGATCAACAAGGAGTTTGCCTTCGATCCCGAGGCCACGGACATTTCCACCCCGGTGACCGAAGTCTTCGAGAACCGGCGTGGGGTGTGCCAGGATTTTGCCCACCTGATGCTATCTTGCCTGCGCTCGATGGGCCTGTCCGCACGTTACGTAAGCGGCTACATCCTGACCCGCCCGCCCCCGGGCAAGCCCCGTCTGGTGGGTGCCGATGCCACCCACGCCTGGGTCTCGGTGTACTGTCCGCTGACGGGATGGGTCGATTTCGACCCGACCAACGCCCTGATTCCGTCGCAGGAGCATGTCGTCATCGGCTGGGGGCGCGACTTCGGCGATGTTTCCCCGTTGCGCGGCGTCATACTGGGCGGCGGCGGCCACGAACCCGAAATCGCCGTCACGATGGTGCCCGAGAACGAGTTCGAGACGCTCTACACCAACGCCGAGGCACCTGTCGCGAACCTGCTGCAGGTGACGTCCTAGTGTGGTGATTTGCTCTTGATGGCGATTATCTCAAGGGGCCGTTGCGATTGATAGCTTTTTGCTCCCTCCCCTTCAAGGGGGTGAGAGCGGGGTTTCAGCGAGCATCGCTCGCTGCCGCTCGAACGACAGCACGTCTCTGCGCTGGCTACCGGGTTGAGGTGGCGCTGTCTGGCTCCCTCCCCTTCAAGGGGAGGGTTGGGGTGGGGATGGGTTTTGACGGTTCGCCACAAAACCCATCCCCATCCTGTCCTTCCCCTTGAAGGGGAAGGGACCTGCCAATGAGGTTCGAGAGGGCAGCTTTTTTCTCCCTCCCCTTCAAGGGGGAAGGTCTTCGCAAAACCAACTTAAGTGTCAAACGACGCGCAACGCAACACTACACTAACCTCCCGCAATGGGGCGCATGTCGGACCCGGGACACCTTGAAACTCTTCTACGCAGACCACTTCGTGCTCCCACTACCGGAAGGCCATCGCTTCCCGATGGTCAAGTACGCCCGCCTCAGGGCGCGGCTGCTGGCGTCGGCGCTTTTTCACCCCGACGATTTCGTCGTGCCCGACGCTGCGACGGACGAAGCCATCCTGCGTGCGCACGACGCCGCCTATCTCTCCCGCGTGGCCGAGGGGTCACTCGATGCTGCCGAGATCCGCCGCATCGGCTTCCCCTGGTCACCCGGCATGGTGGAACGCTCCCGCCGCTCGGCCGGCGCGACGCTGGCCGCGTGCCGCGCAGCGCTGACCGAAGGTTGCGGGGTCAATCTGGCCGGCGGAACGCACCATGCTCACCGCGATTTCGGTTCCGGATTCTGTGTTTTCAACGATGCGGCCATCGCCGCGCTGGCCATGCGTGCCGAGGGGCGTGCGCGCAGGATCGCCATCATCGACTGCGATGTCCATCAGGGGGACGGCACAGCAGCCATCCTGCGGGACAAGCCCGATATCTTCACCTGCAGCCTGCATGGTGCGAAAAACTTTCCCTTCCGAAAACAAACCAGCGACCTCGATGTCGAACTGGCGGACGGCACCGGCGACGAGGATTACCTCAAGGCCCTCGAGCTGGCGCTCGAACAGGTCTTCACCCGTGCAGCCCCGGATCTGGTGATCTACCTGGCCGGCGCCGACCCCTACAGCGGGGACCGACTCGGTCGTCTGGATCTGAGCATCGAAGGACTCGCGCGCCGCGACCTGACGGTATTGAGCACTTGCCGCGCCCACGGCTCAGCGGTGGCGGTGGCGATGGCGGGCGGCTACGCCAGCGACATCGACGACACCGTTTCGATTCATGTCGCAACGGTGTTGACCGCCGCGCGCGTATTTGCCGACAACGGGAACCGTGACGCCCCTGCACGACTGACAACCGAATCGAGGTGACGAGCGTGACCATGGCACATCATCCGAACCCGGCCTGGACCGGAAACGTTCGCCTGCTCGGGGTCGATTTCACCTCGGCGCCTCGTCCGGCAAAGCCGATTACGGTCGCCTCGGGCCACCTCGACGGCACGTCCATACACCTGGAGACACTCGAGCACTGCCCGGACTGGACCTCGTTCGACGCCATGCTGGCCTGCCCTGGCCCCTGGCTGGGTGGCTTCGACTTTCCCTTCGGCCTGCCACGCCGCGCCGTTGAAGACCTCGGATGGCCTCTCGACTGGGCCGAACTCGTCGCCCACTGCGCAACGCTCGGGCGCGAACGCTTTCGCGCGGCACTCGATGCCTATCGACAGTCACGCCCGATGGGCAGCCGCTACCCCCATCGCGCCACCGACCTCCCGGCGCGCTCGCACAGCCCGCTCAAGCTGGTCAATCCGCCGGTCGGCCTGATGTTCCTCGAAGGCGTACCGCGCCTTTACGCCGCTGGCGTCACCGTTGCCGGCATGCATTGCGGCGATCCGGCTCGCGTTGCGGTGGAAGCCTATCCCGGCTTGCTCGCACGCTGGATCCGCGCCGATTCATACAAGAGTGACGACAGACGCAAGCACACGGCGGAACGGACCCAGGCGCGGGCGCACATTGCCGACGCACTGGCGCTCGGAAACCATCCGCTGCGGCTCAGACTCGACATGTCCGCGCAGCTTCGCCAGCGTCTCATCGACGACCACAGCGGCGACCTGCTCGATGCCGCCCTCGCGCTGGTGCAGGCGGGCTGGTGCGTGAGCGCTGGCCCACCCGGGTTCGGCCTGCAGGACGGGTTCGATGCGCTCGAAGGCTGGATTGCCGGCGCGCAGCTCGGCGACGCCGCAGTCTGAGCGCCCTGCGCGTCCTTGCCTACCTGCGTCGCGCCGCAGTCTGGATCATGTCGGCAATATCGGTATTGCCGTTCGACAACGCCCAATCGACCGCCGTCAAGCCGGCGTCGTTGCGCCGGTCGAGCGGCACGCCAAGCTTGAGCAGATGCGCCACCATGTCGGCATGGCCATTGCGGGCGGCGAGCATCAGCACATCGGACTGGTTCGGCGCCAGCGCATTGATGTCCGCACCGGCGGCAAGCAGCTTGTCCAACAGCGCGACCCGTCCCTCGAAAGCAGCATAGTGCAGCGCCGTCCAGCCCTCGTGGTTGACGGGGGCGCCAGCCTTGAGCAGCACATCGACGACGTCATCGCGACCGCCCAGCACCGCCAGCATCAGGGCGGAATCGCCTGCCATGTTGCGGTAGCCGATGCGGGCGCGAAACCGGAGCAAGGTGGCGACGGTTTCCGCATTGCCTTCGCGGGCGGCAATGATGAGCAAGGTATTCCCGCCGGCATCGACCGTATCCGGGTCGATGCCCCGTGCCAGCAGGCTCGTCAGCTGCGGCGTATCCCCCTGCCGCGCGGCATTCATGGCGTCGTCGTAGCTGCCGGCGGTGGCCGGTCCGGCCAGCAGAAAGCTGCTTGCCGCAGCAATCAGGAACAAACGGATGGTGTCAGATCTGAGCATGGGTAAAAAGCCGGAAGAAGTTGTCGGTCGTGGTCTGCTCGACGGTCTCGAGCGGCAGATCGCGCAAGCGGGCGATCTCGTCCGCCACATGCACCACCCAGCCCGGCTCGTTGGTCTTGCCCCGATGCGGCATGGGCGCGAGATAGGGCGCATCGGTTTCGATCAGCATGCGCTCGAGCGGCACCCACGCAGCCACCTCCTTGAGCGCCTTGGCATTGCGAAAGGTCACGATGCCGGAAAAGGAGATGTAGAAGCCCATCTCCAGCGCAGCCTCGGCCACTTCTCGCGACTCGGTGAAGCAATGCATCACGCCACCGCAGGCCTGGGCGTCTTCCTCGCGCATCAGGCGCAAGGTGTCGGCAGCCGAATTGCGCGTATGGATGATGAGCGGTTTGCCGCATGCGCGGGCGGCGCGGATATGGGTACGGAATCGGTCGCGCTGCCACGCCGGCTCATCCTTGTGCCAGTAGTAGTCGAGACCGGTCTCGCCGATGGCCACCACCCGTGGATGGTCGGCAAGCTCGAGAAGCCGGTCGACATCGGGCTCCTCGCACTCGGCATTGTCGGGATGCACCCCCACCGAGGCCCACAGATTGCCGTGGCGCTCGGCCAGACTCCGGACCCGGGGGAAGTCCTCGAGCTTGACGCTGATGCACAGCGCATGACCCACCCCGTTGACCGCCATCGTGGCCAGGATCTCATCCTCCCGTGCGGCAAGGTCGGGAAAGTCCAGATGGCAGTGCGAATCTACGAACATGTATGGCTCAAAGAGTGTGGGTCGGTCTGCTCGATCCGAGGTGACCGGCCAGGATCTGCTCGATACGGTGGCGCAGCCCGGCGCCGGCTTCGTCGCTGGAAAAATGTACGCCGATGCCCGCCGCCTTGCCCCCCTGGGCGCCGGACGGCGTCACCCATACCACGGTGCCCGCGATCGGATGCTTGGTCGGATCATCCATCAGCTGCAGCAGCATGAACACCTCGTCGCCCAGGTTGTAGGTCTTGGGCGTGGGCACGAAAATGCCGCCGTTGGAAAGAAACGGCATGTAAGCGGCATACAGCGCCGACTTGGAATTGATGTTCAGCGACAGCACGCTCGGACGTGCGACATGGGGACGATTTGCTTCGCTCAACTCCGGGCTCCTTTCAGTGCGCGCGCATAGCGCATCAGCATGTCTTCGATGAAGAGGCGAAGATTCAGCGGATGTGCCACCACACGTCGAATCTGGGCGAGCTCATTGTAGCAGTTGCTCGCACTTGCCACGTTCATGCGTGCGGCAAGGGCGGTCAGCGTTTTTTCCTGCCCGGGATAGAAGCGGGCGCGCCCACCCAGGCGAAGCGCAACGAGGTCGGCGACCCAGCGCTGCATCCAGTCGACCAGCATGGGCAGTCCGAACCCTGCGGCGAGCGACTCTTTCGACTTCAACCACGCCTCCCATTGTCCGGCCAGTTTCAACACGTCGGGATCGCCGGACAGGTCACGCACGAAGCGCGCGGCAAAGGCAGCGCCGTCGCGTTCGGCCAGCCGGGTGGCCGCCAGCGGCAGACCGCCGGCAAGATCGAGCAGGACCTCGATATCCTTGCCCTGTCCGCGCAGCCAGACCTCGCGCTGGGCGGCATCCGGACGCGGAAAGCTCCATTGCTGGCAGCGGCTGCGAATGGTGGGCAAGAGTCTTCGCGGCGCCGACGACACCAGCAGGAAGGTGCAGCCCGCGGGCGGCTCTTCAAGCAGCTTGAGCAGGGCATTGGCGGTAAACGTGTTCATCGCCTCGGCAGGATCCACCACCACCACCCGCTGTTCGCTGTGATGGCCGGTCACCGCCAGCGCGGACTGCAGCTCGCGGATCTGTTCGATCACGATCTGACTCGACTTGGCCTTTCCAGCCCCGCCGTCGGCCGCAGCCGTGGCACCGCCCTCCTCCCCGCCGTCGGCCTGGTCGGCCACCGCCGCAGGCACCACGCGATAGAAATCCGGATGATTGCCGCCTGATCGCCAATTGCACGCATCGCAGGTGCCGCAGGCATGGCCGTCCGCCCGCGGCGATTCGCACAACAGCCGGGCGGCCAGCGCTTCGGCCAGATCCCGCTTGCCCAGGCCCGGCGGTCCGACGAACAGCATCGCGTGCGGCAGCCGCGCGCCCAGCGCAAGCAGCCGTGCCCACGCGGATTCGAGCCATGGCTGAATCATGTGAAGAAACGCTCCCGGACCACCGCCTCGATCTCCGCTCGAATCAGCGCCGGCTCGCGGTTGGCGTCGATTACGCAGATGCGTGCCGGATCGCGCTGCGCCCGCAACAGATAGGCCTCGCGCACGCGCTCGAAGAACGCACGCTGCTCGCGCTCGAAACGGTCCGGGCTTTCGCCGGTGGAGGCCACGCGCGCAGCGGCGATCTCCGGCGGCAGGTCGAACAGTAGCGTGAGATCCGGCTGCAGCCCGGGATGCACCCAGTGTTCGAGCACCGCGAACTTGTCCGGGTCCAGGCCCCGCCCGCCCACCTGATAGGCGAAAGTGGCATCCGAGAAGCGGTCGCACACCACCCATTGCCCGCGCGCCAGCGCAGGGGCAATGCGCGCGGCAAGGTGTTCGCGCCGGGCGGCAAACATCAGCATGGCCTCGGTTTCGAGATGCATGGGTTCATTGAGCAGCAGAGCGCGCAAGGCCTCGCCAAGCGGGGTTCCGCCCGGCTCGCGCGACTGCTCGACCGCGACGCCGTTCGCCGTCAGCATGCTGACGACGGCCGCGATCTGGCTGCTCTTGCCGGCGCCATCGATGCCTTCGAAAGTGATGAAACGGCCCCGTTGCACGACGTTCTGCAAAGACTGCTCCTCAGCGCTGGTAGCGATCCACCGCGCGGTTGTGTTCATTCAGGTTGCGCGAGAACTCGCTACTGCCATCTCCGCGCGAAACAAAATACAGGTAATCCGTTCTTTCCGGATTGACGGCCGCACGCAAGGAATCCAGCCCGGGCATCGCGATCGGGGTCGGCGGCAAGCCTGCGCGGGTATAGGTGTTCCAGGGGTGGTCCGTATCCAGATGCCGACGGCGCAGCCGCCCGTCGAAATCCGATCCCAGGCCATAGATCACCGTCGGATCGGTCTGCAAGCGCATGCCGATGCGCAGGCGATTGGAGAACACCGATCCCACCCGCGCGCGATCTTCGGCGCGCCCGGTCTCCTTTTCGATGATGGAGGCCAGGGTCAACGCCTCGTATGGCGTGCGCAGCGGCGAAGCCGGATCGCGTCCCGCCCAGGCCTCCGCCAGTCTGGCCTGCATGGCGCCATACGCCCGCGCCAGCAGTGCCAGCGCGCTCGAATGCTTGTCGAACAGGTAGGTGTCAGGAAAGAACAGGCCTTCGGGGCTGGATTCCGTGGCCCCGATCCGCGCCAGAATATCGCCGTCGCTCAGACCGGCAGTGTCGGCGACCAGGTTCGGGTTGTTCTCCAGCGCCGTCCTGACCTGGCGGAAGTTCCACCCCTCGACCAGCAGCAACTCGCCTTGCGACACGTCGCCCGACGACAGCTTGAGAATCAGCAGCCAGGGCGTGATGCCCTCGTGCACCTCATAGCTGCCGGCCTTGATCAGACTCGCCTTGCCACCCAGGCGGGCGAGCCAGTACAGCAGCGCCGGCCGGATATCGACGCCGGCATCTGCGATGACGCCCGCCGCCTGCCGCATGTTCGATCCGCGCTGCACGGTAAAGTCGACGACCGGCGTCTTCAACGTCAGCGGACGATGGGCAAACCACCAGCCCAGGGCACCGGCTGCCATCGCAAGCAGCAACACCAGCAAAGTGATACCAACAATGTGTTTCTTCATCAAAATCGGATAAGCGGGCCTGTCGATGGCCTTCGACAGGCGAAAGCGACGCCGACAAGGCGCTGCCTGAGCGCGGCGGGGCCCTATAATACTTCATCGACAGGGCCGCTGGCCCCACCCTCAAACATCCTGACACTGATCGGCGAGACCATGACAATCTGGACCGAATACCTTTCCGGCGAGGGCGCCGCCCTCGACAACAACGGCATTTCCTTTGGCAACGCGGGAGCGGATGCAGACATCCTGGCGACGGGGTCGGCGGTCGTTCCCCTGGTGCATCTGGGAATGGTGCAGAGCACCGGCCCGGATTCCGCGCCCTACCTGCACAACCTGTTCTCCAACGATGTGAACAAGCTGCCTGCCGGCGCCGCGCAATGGAACAGCTTCAACAGCCCCAAGGGGCGCATGCTGGCGAGCTTCCTGCTGTGGCACGAAGCCGAAGGGCACAGTCTGGTGATGTCCGCCGACATCCTGCCGGCCATGCACAAGAAGCTGTCGATGTACATCCTGCGCAGCAAGGTCAAGCTGTCCGACGTCAGCGCCGGGTACGCGCTTATCGGGCTGACGGGCAAGGCGACCGCAGCTTGTCTTGCCGCCGCTGCGCTGCCGTTTCCGGCGGCCGACATGCAGGAAACGACGCACAACGGGGTGCGCGTGATTCGCCTCGGCGCCGAATCGGCCGTCGTGGTCACCGCAACGGACAATGCCCCCGCGGTCTTCGCAGCGCTCCGCAGCGCAGGTGCCGTGCCGGCCGGCACCGACACCTGGCAGCTGGCGATGGTGCGCGCGGGCCTGCCCCTGGTGACCGCGCCGACGCAGGAGGCATTCGTCGCCCAGATGCTGAACTACGACCTCATTGGCGGCATCAGCTTCCAGAAGGGCTGCTATCCGGGTCAGGAAATCGTGGCCCGTACGAAATACCTCGGCAAGCTCAAGAAGCGCATGTACCGCGTGTCGCTGGCGGCGGGCAGCACCCCGGCCGTCGGCGCCGACCTGTTTTCGCCCGAGTTCGGCGATCAGTCCGCGGGCGTGCTGGTCAACGTCGCCGCCTTGAACGACGGCCGCTTCGAAGCGCTTGCGGTGATGCAGACCAGCGCCGCGGAAAGCAATGACATTCACCTCGGCGCGCCGGACGGTCCGCGCCTCGAAGTGCTGTCGCTGCCCTACGCCCTGGCCTGACGGCCCGTCACGGAGCAATGCGATGGCAGCAGACGACAAGGCACCGAGACATTACTTCATCTACTACCGCGTCCGCGACGATGTGGACGTGGACGACGCCCACGCCACCGTGCGCAGCATGCAGGTCGAACTCGAGAAAGCGTGCGGCGTGGCCGGACGCCTCTTCATCCGCGCGCACGAGGACGCCACCTGGATGGAAGTCTACGAGGGCGTGACCGAGCCCGAGCGCTTCGAGCACGCCCTGCGCGAGGGCGTCGTCCAACATGCACTCGAAGACATCGTGCAGCCCGGCGCGGCGCGTCACATGGAGTGCTTCGTCGAGTGTGTCTGATCGTTGTCGGCTGGCATGCCCATCCGGATTATCCGCTCGTCGTGGCCGCCAACCGCGATGAGTTTCGTGCCCGTCCGGCCAGTCCCGCGCATTGGTGGATCGACGCGCCGGACCTGCTCGCCGGCCGCGACCTCGAGGCCGGCGGAACATGGATGGGCATCAGCCGCAGCGGCCGATTCGCGGCGCTGACGAATTACCGCGACCCCAGCCAGCGCAACAGCGGACGCCCCTCGCGCGGGGCGCTGGTGCGGGCGGCGCTGGAGAACTCGGCAGACACCCTCGCCACGCTCGACGACATCGCGCGCACCAGCGCAAACCATGCCGGATTCAATCTGCTGGTCAGTGACGGCCGCCAGTTCGGCATCCACGAAAGCACCACCGGCCAGGTGCGCCTGCTGGATGCAGGCATCTACGGGCTGTCGAACCATGTGCTCGACACCGCGTGGCCGAAGGTGACACGCGCACGCGATGCGTTCGCGCGCGCACTCGACACGCTGCCCGATCGCGGCGCCTTCCTGGCGCTGCTGCGCAACACCACCCGGGTGCCCGATGAGGAATTGCCCGATACGGGTGTCGGCCTGGAATGGGAGCGCAGGCTATCGACCGAGTTCATCGACGCCCCTGCCTACGGCACCCGTTGCTCGAGCCTGCTGACCATCGATCACGCAGGCAAGGTGTGCTTTACCGAATGGACCTGGCACGCCGGCGGCAAGTTGCGCGGCGAGCTCACGCACCGCTTCGCGATCGACGCATCGCACGGTGACGAATGCCCGCCTCCATGAAGAACTCGCCTTCGGCCATGAAGCCATGGCGAAGGTAGAACGCAATTGCATCGACCTGGGCATTGAGCAGTACCTCGTCCATCCCGCGCGCCCACGCCGCCGACACCAGCGCTTCGAGCACACGTCCCCCCACCCCGCGGCCGCGCCACGCCGCATCGACTGCCATCCGGCCGATATGTCCGTCCGGCAGCAGGCGCCCGGTTGCAACCACCGCTTGCCCCGCATCGAGTGCCAGCGCGTGACAGGACACCGGGTCGAACTCATCCAGTTCCATCTCCGCAGGCACGCCCTGCTCCACCACGAATACGCGCTCGCGCAGCGGCATCGCACGCGCGGCAGCGGCATCCCAATCCAGGATCAGTACGTTGATATCGGTCATTCGACGATCTCCACCGGTGTGCCTGCGCTCACCAGATCGAACAGTTCAATGATGTCGTCGTTGCGCATGCGGATGCAGCCATGCGAGCGCGGCACCCCCATCGGCTGATCGTCTCCGGTGCCGTGGATGTAGATGTAGCGCCGCATGCTGTCGACGAGCCCGCCGCGATTGACGCCCACCTCCTCCCCGCACAACCACAGGATGCGCGACAGAATCCAGTCCCGACCCGGATGCGCGGCGGCGAAAACGTCGGACCACACCTCGCCGGTCGGACGCCGACCGCGAAAGACCGCGCCCCGCGCGGCCCCCGCACCGATACGGGCCCGGATGCGATGACGGCCGCGCGGCGTGCAGCCGCTGTCCATCTGCTCGCCCGCCCCATTGGCGGCGGTCGACACGGCATAGCGACGGATGCAGCAGGCATTCCCGTCGAACAGTTCAAGGCGCTGCGTGGACAGCGCAATACGGATATACATGGCGAAACTCGTGCAGATGCATGGGCCTGCACCAAAGAAGGAAAGCGCACGTGCCGCCCTCCCGGTGCAAGACATGCGCGCAGTTTAGCCCACACATCCGCCCCGCCGCACCGGGCGCGGCGAATGTGCTCAAACCTCCACGAGTCGTCGATTGCCGCTTCCGGGCAGCACACCCAGCGTCTTCTCCAGCCTGCTGGTGAATCCAGGGGTTTTCACGCTGGAAACAAAATGCCACTCGGCCTCGCACGCCGTGGCCGTTGCGGTGACGAGCATGTAGCCGCGTTCGCTGGTATTGGCGTATTTCAAGGGCTCGACAATCTGGACGACGCCGGCCGCCACGACGGCCGGGTCATCGGTAATGTACTCTTCGAGGCCCGGTGAAGACACCGAAGTCGTCGCAAACTCGACGCCCACCTGATTGCCATCACTGTCCTGCAGATCGTTTGCCCACGCATTGTGCGTATCGCCGGAAAGAACAATGAGATTCTTGTCGTATGCGCGCGCCATTCCAAGCACGGTTTCGCGCGCAACGGCGTAGCCGTCCCAGGCGTCGAGGTTGTAGGGAATCGAGGGCTGGGACAGCATCGCCAGCTGCTCCGCGGTCAGCGTTTCGGGCGCGGTCTGGGCCTGGGCCGCCAGCGCCGCGTAGGCACCGAACCCGATTGCCTGGGTTGCGATGGGCGCCGGCAGCCACATCCGCCCCATCACCACCTGCTGGCCGAGTATCTGCCACAGCGCGGGCGACGCGGCAAACTGCCCCTGCAGCCACGCGCTCTGCTCGGTACCCAGCAGTTGACGCGCTGGATCGGCCATCGCAGCACCGAAGGCCGTGGTGTCGAGGCTGCCATCCGGGTTCATGAAATCGGCGTAGGCCAGTTGCCGGTCGCGCCCGATGATCCGGGTATCGAGCATGTGCAGGGAGACCAGGCTGCCGAAATCGAAGCTGCGATAGATGCGCTCCGGATTGGCTGCATCGGCCGTCCGAACGGGCAGCCATTCGTTAAATGCACGGATCGCCGCCGCGCGACGCTCGGTGAACGCGCCTTCGGTCGCGGGGTCGTGATTCTCGGCGCCGTCCTTCCACGTGTCGTTGGCCACCTCGTGGTCATCCCACACGACGATGAAGGGCGCCCGCGCATGCAAGGCAAGCAGATCGGGGTCGGTGCGATACTGCGCATGGCGGCGGCGGTAGTCGTCCAGCGTCAGCAGTTCGCCCGCCGGTTCGACCAGACGGCCAAGCGCCTCGGCGTCAGCCGACGCGTATCCGCCACGCTCGTATTCGTAGATGTAATCGCCGAGGTGGACAACCGCGTCGATATCGTCCCGTGCCGCCACGTCGGCATACGCGTGAAAGTAGCCGGCCGGATAGTTGGAACAGGAGAACACGGCAAGGCGCACCTGGCTCACATCTCCCGCAGGAAGCGTGCGGGTGCGACCGACCGGCGAGGTGACGCTGCCGCACTTGAAGCGAAAATAGTACGACTGGCCGGCCGCCAGACCGGTGGCATCGACCTTGACCGTGAAATCGCCGGCTTCGGCAGCATTGGCCGTACCACTGGCAACGACGGTGGAGAAGCGATCGTCGGTCGACACCTCCCAAGCCACGTCGACCGTACTCGTGATGCCGCTCACCCGGGTCCACAGGATCACCCGGTCGGCCAGGGGATCACCGCTGGCAACACCATGTACGAAACTGGCCTTCGTCTTGTCCCCGTCACTGTCGGAGCCCACACAGCCGCTCAGCCCGGCTCCGCTTCCGAGGACAAGCGTGGCGAGACCGAGGTCTCGAATGAATTGACGGCGGGCAGGCTTGATCGGCTGCATGGACATGACCCTTTGTGAATGGAGCGCATAGGGTATGTCTCGCGCTTGACGGGACCATGACGGTGACGGCGCCTTCGTTCGCTGCGCGGCGGGCGGGGTGCGGATGACGCGTGGGCAGTGGCCGGGCGCGGGGCGGATCTCGTGAGCCTGTGGAGGTGGTGGGTTATTGGTCGGATAGCGTTGAGTTCTGGTGTCGGAGTGGGTAAACATGGACGGGCCGGGCCGGCTGCCTCCGTCTGTTCGCGCTAATGGATCGCGGACTGGTGCCTGCCCTCTGCTGAGGTTCGAACTGTCTGAGGCCGAGAGACGAGAAAGCAATGCGCGACAGCTGTTGATTTCCTACCGACTTTGAGGCGGCAATTTGTCGATCGGAGCTGTCAGCCCGACGAGTCCATTTAACCTACAACCTCGGACCCCGAGCGGTCAGTCGGGCTTCAGTAAGCAGAAATCAAAGCGATGCGTCAGACTACAACGCATGCCTCCTTGCAGACCCGATAAACATGCTAGTACCACCCCACCGGCGCAACTTGCAAGACGGCCTTGTGCGCGGGAGCAATTGCGATGTCTAGCCACGTCCGGGAACAAGACGCACGCCGAGGCCGTCCCGATGTACTAGAATCACGCGACGCTTAGGGAGAAAAAGTAAGAATGACAAGCGATGCTCCGGTGAAGCCAGTGTTGAGATGGGCAGGAAGTAAAAGGCAGATACTTCCGAAACTGACCAGCCTGTCACCACATATAACAGGGCGCTACATTGAACCGTTTTGCGGGTCTGCCTGCCTGTTTCTAGCTCTAAATCCAAGTCGCGCCCTGCTTGGTGACGTGAACCCGCATTTGGTTTCCGCATATAGAACGCTTCGAGCAAGGCCAGAAACCGTCGCATCCGTCTTGGGAGGTTGGACTGCTAGTAAAGAAACATACCTCCACTTGCGCGCCTTACCGCCGGGAATGGACGACACTTTCGATGCGGCGAAATTTCTTTACCTGAACCGCTACTGCTTTAACGGTGTATATCGCGAGAACCGCCAAGGACAGTTTAACGTTCCATTCGGCGGATATCGAACTGGCACGCTGCCAAGCGTGGAGCACCTTCGTCAATTTTCGGCTCGGTTGCAAAACGCAGAACTGTACTGCGGTGACTTTTCGCATGCTGTCCAAGAAGCAACTGCGGGCGATTTCATCTACCTGGACCCGCCGTATTACTACGGCAGCGTCCGCAACCGAGGTGAATACGGTTGGAACGCGTTCTCCGACACCGATGTCGAGAGATTGATTGAACTGGTGCGATCGGCTCATGAGCGCGGCGTCAGAATTCTAATTTCATACAATCAAGCTCACTCCCTGCGCAAAGCACTGCCAGGCTGGTTACTCACATACGCTCTCGTTCGGCGAAGCGTCGCCGGATTTTCGAAGGGACGCAAATCAGTGCGAGAGTATCAGCTCCGCAACTATGGGTAGGAGCCGGCGCATGAACCCAAGAGTCACATTTGCGGTATTGAGCGACCTTCATGCCGCCCCAAAAAGTAGCGACCCGAAGGGAACCGAGGTGAAGCTATATTCGGACGGTGACAGCTTTGGGAAGCATGATAATCCTCTATCGTCACTTTACGAACTTATCAGTCGGGAACCATTGTCTGCAGACTTTGTAGTATGCCCTGGTGATATGACAAATCGCGCTGACGGAGGTGCGCTAAAGTACGTATGGGAACAATTACATAACCTAAGGGCGAAGCTCAACGCCCAGCAGGTTATAGCGACCGTCGGCAACCATGACGTAGACTCTCGCTGTCACGATGTGGGAACTATCCCTCGCGAAGCCCTAATGCGACTAATACCGAGATTCCCAATTCCCGTCGATACACACGCCGACCATTTTTGGGCCCACGGTTACTTCCTGACGACCATTGGTATGGTTCGCTTTCTCGTTCTCAATTCGTCCTGGTTGCATGAGCATCGAGACGAACTTGAGAGAGGCTCAGTGACAAATTATACCTTGGAAAAACTACGCCAAGACCTAGAAATGCACCCCGTCGCTGCATTCAATGTCGCAGTATGTCATCACCACCCTCACGTGCACAGCGACCTTGATCTTGGCGGTGACATTATGTTAAACGGTCAAAAATTCCTTGATGTCTTGTCGGCAGACGCCGCATGGCTAGTCATTCATGGACACAAGCATCATCCAAAGATCGAGTTGGCCCAAGGGGAGTTTCAGCAACCCATCGTTCTTGCATGCGGCAGCTTTTCAGGAAAGCTTGAAGGAGCGAACGCCACTGTTTCCCGTAACTATTTTCACATGGTGCACGCTGAGAAATTTGGGCAGGACGCCGAATTGAGGGGCGTTGTTGAGTCATGGAATTGGGTGTCAGGCTTAGGGTGGGAACGTTATGGAAACGCAAACGCCACATTTCCTAGCCGTCTCGGTTTTGGATTCGGAGGTAGCATTCAGGAGTTGGTGCGTAAAGTGGCTTCGTCAATGGGTGCTCATCAGCTGAAGAGATGGGAGGAGATTGTGACGTTACAGCCCGATTTGGCGCACCTCACGCCTCGTAAGTTGAATGCTCTCTGCACAGAACTTCAAGTTCGACACGGCATAGTGATAGCACGAGACGAGACAGGACTTCCGTCCGAACTCGGGGTAAGGTCAACATGCTGAAAATCGAGAGATCAAGCCTCGCAATCAACGCGGAGGCGTTTAACGCTAAATACCTTGGGCCGACAGAGGTCGCACGCGGCTTTGTATACTCCACCCATTTCGAGCAGCTTGCTGGCGACTATCATGCGGTACTCATCGGACCAAGAGGTAGCGGCAAGACAACATTACTTAAGATGCTTCAGCCGAGCGCACTTGCCGCTTGGTCTGGTCCGAGGGCGGGGGCCTTTCGCGCTGCTGTCAAGTACAGCGGCGTATTCATTGCTTCCGATATAAGCTGGTCTAAGCAGCTGAATTCCCTTGGCTATGGGAAGCTGAACGAGCAGAACCACAGGGCGCTCGTCTTGGCATGCTTCACAACGCACGTCATTCATTCCGTATTGGAAACGATGGCTTCGCGTGCAAACTCCAAGACCGAATACCGAGCCGTCAGTCTAAACGGCGACCAAGAGGCACTCTTAGCTCGAGATCTAGCTGCTGCGCTCAGAGTCAAGCCCGCAATTCCGAGTTTGCTCGCTATTCGCCAAGCGCTGCGAAACCGTCTTTCCGACATTCGAGCGCTTGCGAACTCCTGCAGTCTGCTTGAAGATGAACAATGCTCGAGGGAGTTAGCCTCGATGGACTATCTTCATCTCGACTTTCTTGATATATGCTCGAACATATGCGCGACGTTTAATGAAGCGGTTGGAGAGTCTGGCGCCAGATGGGGACTTCTTTTTGACGAACTCGAGACCGCTCCGGATTGGATTATTGACCAACTGTTCTCCGCTCTTCGCACCTCTGACCCGAGGCTCTACCTTAAGCTCGCCATCAGCCCTGTTTCCGCAACTGCCTATAGAGCACTATTCAAGCAAGATGGCGCATCCCTAGGCCACGACTATCATCAAATTCGTCTTTGGTATTCCGACCGCACTGATTCAAAAGCATTTTGTCGAGCCCTGTGGTCTTCTCTGGTGCAAAAGCACGGGCTAGACATTTCGGCCGAAGAGGCATTAGGGCGCTCTGTTTTCGAGCCAAGAGACTCCCGCGGTGCTCGCAGACGCAGCCCGTACAGCCCGGGCGAGCATTGGCACAAAGTGTTTACCTCTCTTGCGAAGAAGGACCGCTCATTTATTTCTTTTCTCAGACAAAAGGGAATAGACCTGACTACAGCTGAGAGTCAGTGGGAACATCAGAGGGACAGTGTCCTTCGCAAAGCCGCCCCTATCGCCGCTCTGCGAGATTTCTTCTTGCATCAATCAAAAGCTGGCATGGTCTCCGCGCGACAGCGTAAAACGTTAGAGCTTTACACCGGAGCTGATTCGATATTTGCAATTACCGAAGGAAATCCACGATGGTTTATCGGTCTAGCATCACCTCTCGTTAACTTTCTTGTACGAAGCGGCGTCAAAAAGGTGCCCAATGCAGAACAGGCGAAAGAAATTGATGCATTCGCAGACCGTCTAATTGCATTATTAAGGACAATTCCCGTAGAGTCCGCGGGCGAGCGGGGAGATGACTTGCCGCTTGATTCACTACTCGGTGAAATTGGAGCCAAATTCCACTCGGAACTTGTTGAGACGAGATTCAGCATTGACCCGGCGCAGAGCTTCATTGTGGATGACAGTGTTTCGGAAAGAACACGAGAGCTGCTTGCATCCGCAGTGAACCGTGGCGCAGTAATGCTCGTGGATGAGTCGTCGTCAAAGGCGATTGTTGGGGAGATGCTGAATGCGAAGTTGAGATTGAGTTTTCTTCTGGCGGCAAAATATGGCCTACTCATTCGAAAAGGGAAAGCCGTACGTCTTTCTAGCCTTCTACCCGTTCGCGAACCCGTGCCTTCAGCTCGCGTGACTGGCCCTGCGCAGCTCAGGTTGGATATGGACTAAAATGCTCGCACTAACTTCAATTCAGAATTGTGAGACTTCAACCTCAATGGAGGTCGATATATTTATTGCCGCATGCGGCTATGAGGGAAGAGCGATAGATGCCTCCAAGCGTTTTCATAATCAAGCGAAAAGAAAACTTGCCATTGGTTTTGCGTTGCAACAGGAGCTTGAATATGGCAGAAACAAAGAATGGTTCGAGTCAGCCGGATTTGAATTTGTAGAGGTGAGCGACGATAATTTTCGGGAGACCATTAACCAATATCTCCGCCAAAGCAAACCGGAGCAAGACACGTTCGCAGTAGAAGTCGACATATCCTGTTTCAATCGATTCCGTTTGGCACATTTAGTTGACGCATTGCGCTCACTCCCAAGTCAGGAAGTAAAGGTCACATTTCGCTACTCAATTGCAGAGTTCACGCCACCGTCAGAGGATACAGCTCCTACTGTCAAGATGGAGCCTGTAATTCCTCAGATTGCGGGATGGACGACCAGACCAGACCGACCGCCTGCCGCTGTTGTTGGGCTTGGATATGAACCGAACAAGGCTATTGGGGTCGTTGATCATCTAGAAATCAACAACGCTACTTGGGCATACTATCCACTTGGTCCAATACCGGAGTATTACCAAAGGGTGCTCGAGGCCAACCAGTCGCTCTTGGGGATTATTCAGGCAGATGGAAGATGCCAGCCTTATGACTTGAATAATCCAGCGCAACTGTTCAAGGAAATTAACTCTATAGTCGATATGTTGAAGCCTCACTTCAATATCGTTTTAATTCCTTTCGGCCCTAAGCTTTTCGCACTCGTTACTCTATTGATAGCTTGCTCACACGATGACGTCGGCGTTTGGAGAGTAAGCAGCGGCTCTCTTGAGACGCCAGTGGATCGCAAGCCATCTGGGCACATCATCTCCATTTCGGTTATCTTTCGCGCCAACGGCTAGCTGACAAAATAGCGCTACTCAGAGTAGCGTCGATTTTGACCGTACTCGCACTGGCTAACGGCAGGTAAGTGGCGCATGGCTGGCCACGCTCGCTGAACGCCAATAGTCGCTCAGGCCGAATTATGTGAATTGTTCTTCTACTTTTATTTTCAAGGGAAGGACGGGGATGGGTCTTGCTGGTGGCACGTGAACCCCATCCCCTCACGAGTCCATACTTCTCTACTACTTCTGCTCGGAGCTCTACTCCCTGAAACCCATCCCCCTCCCAGCCTCCCCCTTGAAGGGGGAGGGGCTCCGTTCCGTCCCCTTCCTTAAGAATACAAGCGGGAAGCGCCTCCGGACTCGATCAGCCGCCGTTCCCGGAACGTACTCTGGACTGGAGTCGCGGCATCGCAATCGAATTGTCCTCGCCTGATTGAAGACAGGTTCAACTATCTCAGTCCCGCAGCATCACCAAGCCCAGCCTTACGCGATCAATGTCCTGCTACGCCTCGACGCGAAGAACGACGACAGCATGCCGCCGCATTCGTCTGCCAGCACGCCGCCCTCCACCGTTGCGTGGTGATTCAGGCGGGGTTCGGCGAACAGGTCGACCACGCTACCTGCCACGCCGGTCTTGGGGTCGCGGGCGCCGAATACTACGCGCGCGATGCGTGCGTGCATGATGGCGCCCGAGCACATCGCGCACGGCTCCAGAGTCACGTACAACTCGCAGCCGGGCAGACGGTAGTTGCCCAGGCGCTCGCCGGCATCGCGCAGGGCCATGATCTCCGCATGGGCGGTCGGATCATGGCGCAGGATGGGCTGATTGAACCCCCGTCCAACGATTTCCCCGTTCAGCACCACGATGGCGCCGACCGGCACTTCGCTGCAGGCGCCCGCTTCCCTGGCCTGTTCCATGGCCAGGCGCATGAAATCTTCGTCGTTCATAGCGATCAACACTCAACAATGTCGTCCAGTGTACCCGAGTGCCGCTATGGCAAAGCGCCTCGAATCGTGAAAGACTCGCGATGCGGACACCGCTGCGAGTGGACAGGAGCCATCAGAGACCATGCCGGCCGACCAGACCGCGCCGAAGGAAAGGCCGCGTTACTTCTTTGACCGGGAAATCTATGCCTGGGTCGTCCTCTGTGTTTCGCTCGTGCTCACCGTCGCCTTCTGGTCCTACGCCAATGGCGCTTTCAAGCAGCGGGGGCAGGAGCGATTCAAGTATCGCATCGAGAAGGAAACCGCCACCCTGGTGGCGCGCATGCATGCCTACCAGCAGGTGCTGCTCGGGGCGCGCGGGCTATTCGCCGCCAGCGATGTGGTCACCCCCGACGAGTGGCACATCTATGTCAGCCAGCTCGACCTGGACGAGAACCTGCCGGGCATTCTGGGCACCGGTTTTGCGGCTTTCGTGCGCCCGAACGAGAAGGACGCGCACATCCGGTCGATGCGGGCGAGCGGGCACCCGGCGTACGACGTCGTCCCCGCAGGCGATCGGGATGCCTATACGCCGATTGCCTATCTCGAACCCTTGAACGAGCGCAATCAGCGCGCAGTGGGCTACGACATGTTTTCGGACCCGGTGCGACGCGAAGCGATGGAGCGCGCGCGCGACACCGGTGAGGCCGCGATGAGCGCGCGCGTCACGCTGGTGCAGGAAACCGATGTGGATGTGCAGCCCGGCTTCCTGATCTACCTGCCGGTGTATCGCAATCACGCCCCCCTCACGACCATGGCGGAGCGCCGCGCCGCCCTGCTCGGCTTCGTCTACAGCCCTTTCCGCGCCCATGACCTGATGCGGGGCATCTTCGCCAGCGGCAACCTGGACACCGAAATCGAGCTGTATGACGGCCCCGCACAGCCGGAAAACCTCCTGTACAGTACGATCGACACGCGCCGCCGCCCCAGCTACGTCATCTTCAACACGGCGGTGATCGGCGGTCGTCTGTGGACCCTTCGCTTCGAAAGCCGGCCCGAATACGAGGCTGCAACCACCAGCGTGCAGCCCTTGATGATCCTGTTCGGCGGCGCCGCGCTCAATTTCCTGCTGTTCGTCGTGATGCTGACCAACGCCCGCCACATTGCGCGCATGCAGGCTGCGGCCCGATCGATCACCCAGAGCCGGGATCGCTATCTGAACCTGGTCGACAACGTGCCGGGAACGGTCTTCCGCGCCGAACCCAAACTGCCAAGGCGTTTCGACCATGTCAGCAGAAACATCGCAACGCTGACGGGAGAGCCTGCCGAGGCCTTCCTCGACGACGGGATGGCCTTCGGCCACTTCATCCATGCGGACGACCTTGCCCGGGTGGACGCCACGGTGCGCGCCGCGCTGGACCGGCACGAACCCTACGAAATGGAATACCGCATCCGTCAGCACGACCGGACGGTGCGCTGGGTGACCGAGCGCGGACGGGGGGTGTTCGATGATAAGGGGCGTGCACTGTGGGTGGACGGCGTGATTCTCGACGTCACCGAGCGCAAGCTGGCAGAGAACGCCTTGCGCGATCTCGCCTTCTACGACCCGCTCACCGCCCTGCCGAACCGCCGTCTGCTCGACGACAGGCTGCGGCAAGCCATGCTGGCGAGCGAACGCAGCAAGCAGCGCGGCGCGATCCTGTTCGTCGACCTCGACAATTTCAAGGCCATCAACGACCACTTCGGCCACGAGACCGGAGACCTGATCCTGTGCGAGGTCGCGCACCGTCTGCGCGAGTCGGTGCGCGAAGCGGACACCGTCGCCCGCCTCGGTGGCGACGAGTTTCTGGTCATGCTCGAGAACCTCGGCACCACAGACGACGGCGCGCTGGAAAGAGCGCAACAGATCGCGACGAAGATTCTCACCGCGCTCGATGAGCCCTACGTCATTGCCGGACAGGCCCATCGCAGCACGCCCAGTATCGGCATCACGAGTTTCGTCGGCCAGGCGCAGAATGCCGGGGGGCTGATACGTGAGGCCGATCAGGCCATGTACGATGCAAAACAGGCCGGGCGCAATACGATTCGCGTTTTCCGCGGCGGCAGCGTGCGCGAGGCCGAGTAAGCATGACAACGCGATCCCTTCCCGCCTCCGGGCAGAAGCAGCTTTCGCAGGCAGGCGCCGAAGCCGCCGCCCAGTCCGGCGAGCCGCCTGCCACATCGAGGGCCGCGCCGTCCGTCATCGACGAAGCGATGGCCGATGGCCGCCGCGATTTCGTTCCGCGCAAGGTCCTGCTTTTCAGCGGACATCTGGCCGATGCACCCGGGCGTCAACCACCGCGCTTTCCAAAATCGATGGAGACCGCCGCCGCACAGCGCATTGGCGATGTCCTCGATCAGTTGCAGGCCGGCCCTGAAGACCTCGCGCTGACCCAGGGCGCCAGCGGGGGCGACATCCTCTTCCTCGAGGCCTGCCACGCACGCGGCGTGCGCCTGCAACTGATGCTCCCGCTGCCAGAGCCCGAGTTTGTCCGCCAGTCGATTCTGCCCGCGACTGACGGAGAACGTTGGGCCGCGAGATACCGACACCTCCGCACCCATCTCGCCGCACCTCCCCAGGTGCTGAACGAAGAACCGGCCCCGGCCTTGCCTCTATCGTCGCTTCCCGCCGACAACCCGTTTGCGCGCTGCAATCTATGGCTGCTGAACACCGCGCTGGCTTTCGGCATCGACCGGCTCGCCTTCATCTGTCTGTGGAACGGCGCGAAAGGCGACGGCCCGGGTGGCACCGCACACATGGTCGATGAGGTCGAACGCCGCGGGGGCCGGATCTTCTGGATCGACACCCGCAGTCTTTGACGACGACCCCTGCCGTCCGGGCGCGGCCGACGTGCGATGCTCAGGGCTTCGACTCGCCGCCGCCGGTGGGCGCGTCTGGACCGGCACGCCCCACCGTGAACTCGATCTCCGCGACCCCGGTGGACACGCTCCCCGACTGCATCCGGAAGTGAATGAGGGGCCCGTCCACCGTCCCCCAATAGTGATGCTCCAGCTCGCTCACGTCGGACGCCCCCAGGCGGGCCGTGCTGCGTGTCATGAAACGCAGGCTGCCATTTTCCAGGCGGCCGGACTCGATCGCACGTGGCACCCCCAGAAACCCGGCCGTGCCGCCGAGCCGTGTGCCGTCGACGCTGAACCTGAAGCGTTCCAGCTGATTCACCCCCCATGGGTATTCCACCTGCCCCGACCACTCCCCGGCAATGCCGTCCTGCCCACCGTCGACGCCGCTTCGCAACGCAAGCCAGGCGAGCAGAACGGCCAGCAGCACGACGACGCCGAGGCCAAGGCCAAGTCTCAGTCCATGGCGGCCCATGCGCGCGACCCTGGCCGACAGTGCCGCCAGGCCCCAGGCGTTGGCGCTACCAGCTGCAGATCGATTCTCGCCCTGCAGCACTTGAGCCAAGCTGGCGAGGTCTGCGCGCCACGACGCATCACGCAGGTCCACCTCCTGGCGCGAAGCGAGCGCCCGGATGGATGCCGGCAGCAGCGTCGCCTCCGGCATCTGCGCGCCGCCGACCAGTACCGGCACGACAGGCTTGCCTGCCGCCAGCGCGGATTCAATCTCGCGACGGACGAAATCGTCGGCGCGGTCCAGTCGCCGCAGGCCGCTGCTGTCGGCGTCGAGCCACCGCGGCCCGATCAGCACCAACACCCAGTCCACTTGCGCCAGCCTCGCGTCGATGACGCGCGCAAAGTCTTCACCGGGGACGATGTCGTCGACATCACGGAACACCGAATCGGCACCAAAGCGCTGCTCCAGTGCATCCG
The DNA here is from genome assembly GCF_018122735.1 of Azoarcus sp. L1K30. GTDB lineage: Bacteria > Pseudomonadota > Gammaproteobacteria > Burkholderiales > Rhodocyclaceae > Parazoarcus. The sequence continues at coordinate 1,456,757 of NZ_JAGRRD010000001.1, forward strand.
CAAGCCTGCCTGCATGGCCCGCGCTGTCGTCGCGACGATAGGAAACGAATACATGCACCATCATCGGGCTCCTGCAAACCGCGCACGATCGGGCGCCCTGCAAGCTGATTGAAGCACGCGGCTGCCGGTGTTGCCAACGCGAACGCCGGATGTACCGTCATGCGGGCTCGGGATGCCATTGACTTCAGCGTGGTTATAATGCCTTTTCCAGCGCTCATCCCACCCGGAGACCCCCTGCACATGGCCGACGACAACCCGTTTTTCCGTGCCGTCCGCGACTTCTGCCAGCGCGATGTCGTGACCTGCGCGGCGGGCGACAGACTGGTCGACGCGGTCGGCATCATGCGCAGCAGGAACATCTCCAGCATCGTGGTCGTGCGTGACGACATGCCGCACGGGATCTTCACCGATCGCGACCTGCGCAACAAGGTCGTGGCCCAGGCCCGGGATCCGGCCGCGCTCACCGTGGCTGACGTCATGCACACCCCGCTGTCGACGATTGCCGAGCGCGACGTGCTGTACGAGGCGCTGTACCGCATGTCGAAGCAGAAGATCCACCGCCTCGTGGTGGTCGATGACACCGGTCGCCTGACCGGCATCATCACCGACACCGACATCCTGCGCCTGCAGGCGCACTCGCCGCACCAGCTCGTGCTCGATATCGAGAAGGCGGGCTCGATTGACGATCTGCGCCATCTGCACCACCGCATCCAGCAACTGGTGGTGCACATGAGCGGCACCGGCATCGCGATCCGTGATCTGGTCAAACTGATCGCGAACCTCAACGATCAGGTCCTGATCCGTCTCATCGGCCTGCTGCGCGCAGAGAAATATCCCGATCTGACCGACCGCTTCGCTTTTGTCGTGATGGGCAGCGAGGGCCGCAGCGAACAGACGCTGTCGACCGATCAGGACAACGCCATCGTCTACGCTGACGACCTGAGCGCGGACGAACTCGCACGCCTGGAAGCCTTCTCGGTCGAGCTGATCGATACCCTGATTGCGATCGGCGTGCCGCCCTGCCCCGGCGGCATCATGGCCAAGAACGCCGCGTGGCGGCACAGCCTGTCGGAGTGGAAGCAGACGCTGAATCGCTGGCTGACCACGCCCACGCCGGAGCATGTGATGACCGGCAGCATGTTCATGGACCTGCGCACGCTGTATGGCCCCGACGAACTGGTGCAGGCGCTGCGGGAGCAGGCTTTCCGCACCATGAGCCAGGACCAGGGCTTCCTGATGCGCATGGCGCAGAACATGACGCGCTTTCTGCCGCCGCTGAGCTGGCTGGGTCGTATCAAGGTGGAGAAATCAGGCCCCCACCGCGGCAAACTCGACATCAAGAAGGCGGGCATCTTCGCCATCACCGACGGCATCAAGGCGCTGGCGATACAGGCACGTGCGCTCGATGGCAGCACACATGACCGCATCGAGGCACTGGTCGCGGCCAAGGTGATGAAGGAGGCCGACGCGGCCGATCTGCGCGCAGCCTTCGACTTCATGGTCAGACTACGTCTGCGCGGCCATGTCGAAGCCCTGCACGCCGGCACGGAACCGAGCAACTACATCTCGCTCGAGCAGCTCAACGCGATGGAAAAAGGCGAGCTCAAGCTCGCCTTCGAAGGTGTTGCGCGCTTCCAGGGCTTCATCAAGCATCACTTCAGCCTGCAGCTGCTGCGCAACTGATCACACCCGCTCGAGCAGCAGCGCAATGCCCTGACCGACACCGATGCACATGGTGCACACCGCGTAGCGCCCGCCGCTGCGCTGCAGCTGCCAGGTGGCGGTGGTGACCAGGCGGGCCCCGCTCATGCCCAGAGGGTGACCCAGCGCGATGGCGCCGCCATTGGGATTCACATGTGCCGCGTCGTCCGCCAATCCCAGTCCGCGCAGGGTGGCAAGCGCCTGACTGGCAAAGGCCTCGTTGAGCTCGATGAGGTCGATCTGATCGATGTGCAGCCCGGTCTTCGCCAGCAGCTTCTGCGTCGCCGGCAGCGGTCCGATGCCCATGATGCGCGGTTCGACCCCGGCCGTGGCGGTGGCGACGATGCGTGCGCGCGGCGTCAGTCCGTGGCGTGCCGCCGCCGCTTCGGAGGCGATCAGCAGCGCGCAGGCGCCATCATTGACCCCGGACGCATTGCCTGCCGTCACCGACAGATCCGGACCATTGATGCCCTTGAGCCGGGCCAGGGCGTCGAGCGTGGTGTCGGGGCGGGGATGCTCGTCCGCCACCACCCGCACCACCTCGCCTTTCTTGCGCGGCACGTCCACTGCAACGATCTCGTCGGCAAACAACCCGGCATCGAAGGCCTTCTTCCAGCGCTGCTGGCTGCGCAGCGCGAAGGCGTCCTGGTCGGCACGTGCAATGCCGAACTGCGCGGCCACGTTGTCCGCCGTCTGCGGCATCGAATCGATACCGTAACGCGCCTTCATCAGCTTATTGACGAGGCGCCAGCCAATGGTCGTGTCCTCGATCGAGCTGCTGCGGCCGAACGCGGTGTCGGCCTTGGGTACGACGAAGGGCGCGCGCGACATCGACTCCACACCGCCAGCCACGCCCATGTCGATTTCCCCGGCGCGGATCGATCGCGCGATGAAGGACACCGCATCCATGCCGGACCCGCACAGGCGGTTGATCGTGCTCCCCGGCACCGTCACCGGGTAGCCCGCCAGCAGCAGCGACATGCGCGCCACGTTGCGGTTGTCCTCGCCCGCCTGGTTGGCACAGCCGAGCACGAGTTCCTCGATCGCGGCCGGGTCCACGCCGGGGTTTCGCGCCAGCAGCGCCGACAACGGAATCGCCGCCAGATCGTCGGGGCGGACGGAAGAAAGTGCGCCGCCGTAGCGCCCGATGGGCGTGCGGACGGCGTCGCAGACGAATGCGTCGGCCATGGAAAACCTCAGGTTGGGTAAATCGGAAGAGCGCGTGCGGATCAGCCTTCGGGCGTGAGCAGTGACACGCCCAGCCGCGCCCGGCGGATCAGCCACGGACTCGGGCGATAGCGCGGATCGCGGGTATAGGCCTGCATGCGGTCGAGAATCTCGAGCACCCGCGCAGCGCCGATGGCGTCGCCCATTGCCAGCGGACCGGCCGGATAGCCCAGACCGAGCCGCACCGCGGTATCGATGTCCTGTGGCGAGGCAATGCGCTGCTGGGCGATGTCGCAACCGAGATTGACGATCATCGCCAGCACACGCTGGGTGACGAAGCCGGGACTGTCGTGAATGACCGAGACGGCCACGCCGTCGGCGCCGAACAGGCCGCGTGCGGCGTCGACCATCGCGGCATCGGTGAGCGGCGTGCGCATCAGCGTGCGGCGGCGCCCGAGATCGGGCAGCAGATCGATTGCGACGGTTCGCCTCGGGTCCAGACCCGCAGCCAGGCAGGCGCTGGTCGCATCCTCGCCCCACGGCGCCACCATGCACAAGGCATCGTCGGCGGGCTGCGCGCCCGCATCCAGCGTTCCGCCCAGGCGGATCACCAGTGCACTCAGACGCTCACGCTCGCCTTCATCCCCGATCGCGAGAAACACCCGGGCCGGGCGCGCATCCGGCGCGGGCGCTTCGGGTGCCACCACCGCGGCGCCGTCGCGATAGACGTAGAAGCCCTGCCCGCTCTTGCGCCCCAACAGGCCCGCCGCCAGCCGTTGCCGTGTGATCGGCGAGGGCCGGTAGCGCGGTTCCTGGTAATACTGGTCGTGGATCGACTCCATCACCGGATGCGACACATCGAGCCCGGTCAGGTCGAGCAGCTCGCACGGCCCCATGCGGAAACCCGCGGCTTCGCGCAGGATGCGGTCGAGCGTGACCACGTCTGCGACACCCTCACCGAGAATGCGCAGTCCTTCGGTAAGGTAGGCACGGCCGGCGTGGTTGACGATGAAGCCCGGCGTGTCCTGCGCCCGCACCGGCGCATGGCCCATCTGCCGGGCAAGCGCCAGCAGCCGCTCGCACACATCGGGACGGGTGCGCGCGCCGTCGATGACCTCGACGATCTTCATCAAGGGCACCGGACTGAAGAAATGCAGCCCCGCCACGCGCGCCGGGTGGGCGCAAGCGGCCGCAATCGCGGTCACCGACAGCGACGAGGTATTGGTCGCCAGGATGCAGTGCTCACCGACCACGGCCTCGAGCTCGCGCATCAGCGCACGCTTCGCTTCGAGGTTCTCGATGATGGCCTCGACCACCGCGTCGCAGCCCTCGAGCTCGGCCAGCGTGGCGGCAGGGCGCAGGCGCTGCCGTGCAGCCGCCGCGTCATCCGCGCTCAGGCTGCCCTTGGACACCAGCTTCGCGAGCATCGGCTCGATGGCGGCAATGGCTTCGCGCGGTGCATCCGCGCGGGTGTCGAAGAGGCGTACTTCGATGCCGCCGATGGCGGCGATCTGGGCGATACCCCGCCCCATCAGCCCGGCACCGACGATGCCGAGCGTTAGTACAGGACAATCCGGATTCAAGTCAGGCTCCTGCCGGTGGGGCGAGCGTGAAGTTCAGCGCCCTTTCCACACCGGTTTGCGTTTTTCGAGGAAGGCATTCACGCCTTCGTTACGGTCATCGGTACCCGCGAGCACGACGAAATTGCGCCGTTCGAGCACCATGCCCGCCGCCAGCGGCGTCTCGAACGCCTGCAGCACGGCATCCTTGGCCAGGCGGACCGCCAGCGGCGCCTTGCCTGCGATCTTGCGCGCCAGTTCGTGCGCACGACCGATGCACGCGTCGTCCGCGGTCACTTCGGCCACCAGGCCGGCGGCAAGGGCTTCACGCGCGGGGATGAACTCGCCCGCGAGCACCATTTTCATCGCCAGCGACTTGCCGACTGCACGTGTCAGGCGTTGCGTGCCGCCCGCACCGGGGATGATGCCGAGATTGATTTCGGGCTGGCCGAACTGCGCCGATTCACCGGCGACGATGATGTCGGCGTGCATCACCAGCTCGCAGCCGCCACCCAGCGCGTAGCCACAGACGGCACCGATCACCGGCTTGGGGAAACGCCCGATGGCGGCAAACAGGCGCGGGCGCTCTTCGAGCAGGACTGCCTGCATGTCCTTCGAGGCCATCTCGGCCAGATCCGCACCCGCGGCGAAAACGGTGTCACCGCCGGTAAGGACCACGCAGCGCACGCCATCATCAGTCTCGGCCCGCTCCAGCAGCCCGACGATGCCGCGCAGCACCGGCGTGGACAGCGCATTGCGCGCCTCGGGCCGGTTCAGCCGGATCTCGAGCACACCGGCCTCCGGTCCGTTGACGATCAGGCCCTCGGGCGCCGCATAGTTAGTTTCGTTCATGTCTCCGCTCCGTGATAAGAATGGTCTTGTTGCGGGCGCGTATTGACCCGGCAATTGAACAGGCGAGAGATGGAGGGCGCCAAACTGAGGCCCCCGAACCTCAATAGCAGGTTCCTTCCCCTTGTATGTTCAAGGAAAGGGCAAGAACAGAGCTCCTCCCCCTTCAAGGGGGGCGTAGCCGGGGTTTCGGCGAGCACTGCTCGCTGCCGGCGTAGCGGCGAGGCATTGCCGAGACTACCGGTTGGGAGGGGGATGGGTTACTGCGGCAGTCGGAGAACCCATCCCCACCCCAACCCTCCCCTTGAAGGGGAGGGAGCGACCGTGCTGAACTCAACCTTTCGTCATCTAATTGATTGCCGGGCTAATAATGAAAAAACAGCGACCAGGGGTCGCCGTTCTTCCTGATGCAGACGGTGTTATTTGGCGGCAGCGCGTGCCTGGTCCAGCCAGCCCTTGTAGGTGGCTGCATGGCCCTTGATCCAGGCATTGACATGACGTTCGATGTCGGCAGCCTTGTTCTCGCCGTCACGCATGCGCTTGTTCTGCGCACTGATGTCGTTGTTCGACAACTTCATGATTGCGAACAGCTTGGCTGCGGCTGGATTCGCCTCCGCCCAGGCGCGATTGGCCACGATGTGCTGATTGTTGGCCTGGAAGCCATAGTTCGATCCATCCGGCAGCGAGGTATCCACATCTTTGCGCTCACCCGGCAGCGACGAGAACGGCACCTGCAACCAGGTGACATCCTTGCCCGGCACCAGCACGCCGCTCACCCAGTAAGGCGTCCACGTGTAGTAGAAGATCGGCTCACCCTGCTTGTGGCGGGCAATGGTGTCGGCAATGATTGCAGCATACGAGCCCTGCTTGTGGGTCACATGATCGCGCAGGCCGTAGGCGTCAAGATGATGTTCGATGACCTTTTCGCAGCCCCAGCCGGGGTTGCATCCGGCCAGATCGGCCTTGCCGTCGCCATCGGTGTCGAACAGCTTGGCGATGGCCGGATCCTTGAGCTGGTCGATACGCGTGATCTTGTACTTGTCGGCGGTGGCCTTGTCGATCAGGTAGCCCTGCAGCGCGCCGCCGGAATACACGCCCTCGCGATACAGCTTGGCATCGCCACCGGCCTTCTCGTAAAAATCAACATGCAGCGGATTCCAGTGATCGGCCATGAAGGTGGCGTCGCCATTGCCGAGCGCGATATGGCCCGCGGCATATTCGATCTCCTTGATCGGCTGCACGTCGTAGCCCAGATCCTTGAGCGCATGCATCACCAGCAGGGTCTGAAAGGTTTCCTCGGCAATCGAACTCTTGATCGGCTGCACCTTGACCCCGGCACCCGGCATGTCCGCCGCAATGGCGTGAATCGGTGCGGCCGTGGCCAGCGCGATGGCGACGCCACCCAGGATCTGCTTCAGGAAATTTCTCTTTTGCATCTGTTGCTCCTCATTGAAGGTTTGCAGGCGAAAGCAGGCAGCGAACCTAGGCCGCTTTCGCCGATTCGGTGGTACTGGTGGTCCGGCTGCGGCGCAAGGCGAACAGCAGACCGAGGGGACCCGATTCGTACCAGCGTCCGGCCTTACGCCCGGGACGCGCCATTGCCTGGGTGATGCGGTCGAGCATGATGGCCAGGATCACGATGCCGAGCCCGCCAACCGTTGCCAGCCCCATGTCGAGGCGACCGATACCGCGCAACACCATCTGCCCCAGACCGCCCACGGCGATCATCGAGGCGATGACGACCATCGACAGCGCCAGCATCAGGGTCTGGTTAATGCCGGCCATGATGGTGGGCATGGCCAGCGGCAACTGCACCTTGGTCAGCATCTGCCAGGGCGACGCACCGAACGCTCGCGAAGCCTCGATGAGATCGGCCCGCACCTGCCGGATGCCGAGGTTGGTCAGCCGGATCAGCGGCGGCAGCGCAAACACGATGGTCACGACCACACCGGGGACGTTGCCGATGCCAAACAGCATCACCACCGGCACCAGGTAGACGAAGGCCGGCGTCGTCTGCATGGCGTCGAGCAGCGGTCGCGCAAACGCCTCCATGCGGTCGCTGCGCGCCATCATGATGCCCAACGGCAACCCGATGACCATGCAGAACGCCACCGATGTCAGCACCAGCGCGAGCGTGACCATGGCTTCGCTCCAGGCGCCGATGAAGCCGATCAGCAGCAGCGACAGCACCGATCCGATCGCCAGGCGCCGGCCGCTGGCCTGCCAGGCGATCAATCCCAGCAGCGCGATCATCAGCAATGGCGGTACCGCCAGCAGCCCGTGTTCGATGCCGGTGAGCGTGGCATCGATCGGCACGCGTATGGCCTGGAAGGCGGGACGAAAGTGATCCACCGTCCAGGTCAGGCCGCTGTCGACCCAGTCGTCGAGCGGAATCACCGCGTTGTCAAAGGGACGGGACCAGTCGAAGGATGGCGCGGGGACGTCTGTCGGTGCCGCGGATTGCGCCAGCCAGTCGTTCGCACTGTCGCCGACAGGCATCGCCGGGGCATCGGCACGCCCGGAGGACACGGCATCCGGCGCCGCCCAGGGATTGCCGGCAGGTGTCGCCACTGGCGTGTCGCCACCCGTTGCCCATGGATTGGCTGCCGGTGCCTGCGCGTCGGCGACGGCGGGGTTCGCGTTGCTGTGTTCGCTCATTGGCTCGCCTCCGCAGTTTGTTGATGGAGGAATTCCAGCATCATGTTGCGGGTAATCGAACCACGGTATCGACCCTTGTCATCGACAACCGGCAAGCCGTAGGGGTGGCGCGTCAGCGGCTCGTAGAGTTCCGCGATGCATTGCTCCTGCGCGATCACATGGATGTCGGGCAGGAAGGCATCGCGCAGTTTCGGGTCGTCACTTGTGGCAGCGGCGCTCTTGAGCGAATCCACCGACACCACGCCCATCAACTTCTGGTCCGGGCTCACCACGTAACCGAACTCGCGATCATGGGTGCGCAGGCGTTCGAGTGCGCTGCGCACGCCCATGCCGGCGTGGTCGATGATGTTAATCTGGGTGCGGCGCGCAATATCGGCGGCGGACAGGATGGAAGTGGCGTCGACACCGCGAAAGAAGGACTTCACGTAATCGTTGGCGGGATTGCGCAGAATCTCTTCGGCGGTGCCTACCTGAACCACGTTCCCGCCTTCCATGATCGCAATGCGGTCGCCGATGCGGATGGCCTCGTCCAGATCGTGCGAAATGAAGATGATGGTGCGCTTCTGTCCGGCCTGCAGCTTGACCAGTTCATCCTGCATCTCGGCGCGAATCAGCGGGTCGAGCGCGGAAAAGGCCTCGTCCATCAACAACACGGACGGATCGTTGGCCAATGCCCGCGCCAGTCCGACGCGCTGCTGCATGCCGCCCGACAGCTCATCCGGATAGCTCGATGCCCACTGCGCCAGCCCGACCTGCTCGAGCGCGGTCATGGCCCGTGCGTTCCTGATGCGCTCCGCCTCGCCGGCCAGCATCAGTCCGAAGGCGGTGTTCTCGAGCACGCTCAGGTGCGGCATCAGCGCGAAGGACTGGAACACCATGCTCATGTGCTTGCGCCGGAACTCGCGCAGTTCCGTGTCGCTCATCCTGGCGATGTCGCGGCCATCGACGACGACCTGTCCCGCCGTAGGTTCAATCAACCGATTCAGCAGCCGCACCAGGGTGGACTTGCCCGAACCCGACAGCCCCATGACGACGAAGATCTCGCCTTCATACACTTCGAACGATGCGTTTTTCACACCGAGCGTCTGGCCAGTCCTGGAAAAGATCTCGGCCTTGTCCAGCCCTTCTTCAACCAGTTTCATGGCCTCGCGGGGACGCTCCCCGAAGACCTTGTACAGATTCTTTACAACGAGTTTTGCCTGCATCGAATGGGCGCTGGCGCCGCGACACGGAGGATAAACGCAAAGGACAAACCCGGATCGAAGCCGGCAGCATGAACTGCCGGGACCACACAAGGCCTCATCCAGTTACGCTGGGCCGCAGGATGGGACACGCAATAGGGAGGCGCATCCGTTTCGCCAGCAATGACTGTTTTTGGACTGAAATTGTAACATACAATTTTGTCCAAATATATTTTCGGCAATTGCGTTTCCTACCCCCGATCGTCAGCGCCATTGCGGACCGAGCGCCGGACTACTGCATTACGGCGCGCTCCACGCGAACTGCAGTTGCGCGCGGTCGTATCTCGAGACCCCGAGCCTGCACGTTCGCACGCGTAAACGCAGCGCCGAGCAGCAGGATCAGCGAGGAGTAGTTGACCCACATCAGCAATAACACCAGGGACCCCGCGGCGCCGTAGGTCGATGTGGTCGCCGTCGTCGACAGGTAATGTGCGATCAGCGTTCGTCCAAATCCGAACAGAAGCGCCGTCACCACTGCCCCCAGCCAGACATCGCGCCAGGCAAGGACGACGTCGGGCAACACGCGAAAGATGGTGGCAAAAAGCAGGGTGACGACGACCAGCGATACAACGCCGTCAAGCACGAGCAATACAACCCCTGGGACTGGCAACCAATCCTGCGCAAACGCCACGACGCCCTGCACGAGCGCACCGAGCACGAGGGACACCAGCAGCACGAAACCAATCCCGAGCACCACGGTGAGCGACAGCAGGCGTCCCTTGATGAAAATCAGCAGACTGCTGCGCGAAGGGCGTGGTGCCACCCCCCAGATTGCGTTCAGCGCGTTCTGCATCTGCGCAAAGACGGTAGTGGCACCGAAGAGCATCGCCCCGATGCCGGCCACCGTGGGCAGCAATCCACTGTGTTCCACGCGGCTGCCCTCCACAGCAGTCTGCACCGCAGCGGCCGCCTCGGGACCGATCGCCGCCTGGAGTTGCTGGGCGATCTGACCTTGAGCCGCACTTTCGCCAAGCACCAGCGCAACAATGCTGACCGCCACGATCACCACCGGCGCGATGGAGAAGACGGTGAAAAATGCTAGCGCCGCGGCGTGAATGAAAACCTGCGCATCGAGCCAGATGCGTACCGTATTCCGCACGAGGCCAATCAAGTACCTGATCCATCCGTTCATCGCACAAGCCTCCATTTCATCAGACCATTTGCGGCGACCCTGCAACTCATCGTGCAGATTTTCTGATTCGTTCGACCCATGCAGCTTGGATGACGAGATCGACGATGTGACCGCCCGATCGAAAAAGCCCGTGAGCGAATGGCTGTGCGACGCGGCGATTTCGAGCACGCCGAGAGGCCGGATGCGAGCATGCGTGCCTCACTTCCGAAAAAATGCCCGCCACCGCAACACGTGCAGTACCGGGCATTGCTCGATGCCTGAACCGCTCAACTGCCTCGCATCAATGCCTGAAGCGAGCGACGGATGCGCGCAGTTCAGCTGCCACGCCGTCAAGCATATGGGCCGACTCCGCCGTCGCTTGCATTGACGCGCCAGTCTCCTCGACCATCTGGGCAATACTCTCGACCTGCTGCGCGATTGCGGTACTTGCAGTGCTCTGCTCCCTCGTCGCAAGCGCAACCTCGCGAATCCTCAGCACCATGGCACCCGCCCCTGCCCGAATGTCCCGCAGTGACTGCGCCGCATCCTGAGCCAGGGCGACGCCATGTTCAACCTGGGGCAGCACCCTGTCCATGGTTCCGACCGCCTGCGCGGTATCTCCCTGAATGGCGCCAATCATTCCACCAATCTCTTCGGTGGCCCGAGACGTCCTTTCAGCGAGCTTTCGGACCTCGTCAGCCACGACGGCAAACCCTCGCCCCTGTTCTCCGGCGCGTGCAGCTTCGATCGCGGCATTCAGGGCCAAGAGGTTCGTTTGTGCCGCAATCTCCTTGATAACATTCGCGATCGACGAAATTTCGTTGGTCCGACTCTCAAGCGTACGCAATTGTTCCGCGGCATTCACCACGGACTGACTGATCTGATGCATCTCACCCGTCGCGCTGGCCACCTTTTCCTCGCCGCTCGATGCCATGTCGGACGCCGCATTCGAATCGCGCTCGGTATCCAGTGCACTATCGGATATATGCGTGATCGACACCGTCATCTGCTCAATGGCAGCGGCCATTGCCGATGTCGAGTCGGCCTGGCGATGCGCCGCAATCGCCACCTGATCAGAAGAGTGCGTAATCTCTGCCACGGCTTCCGACATCCTGACTGCACCATCCGAGATTTTCGCAATCATTTCGCGGAATGCCCGGAGCATTTGGGCAAGCCCCGCCAGCATGCTGCCTTCTGCAACCCGCCCGACCTCCACCGTCAGGTCACCGCTTGCCGCGCGCTCCATTAGCGCCATCGCTTCGGAAGGCTCGCCACCGATCTGGCGCAATATCGATCGCGCGATCAGAAATCCGAACCCGACAATGAATGCCATGATGGCAGCACCAATGCCCGCGTCGCGGACCAGGAGCTGCAAAAACGCCTGATCCACGTCATCGACATAGACGCCTGTTCCGATCATCCACTGCCATGGTTGGAACACCATGACATATTGAAGCTTATCGACCGCAACCTTCGTGCCCGGTCTCGGAAACGACGTCTCGACGAATCCCATTCCGTTCGCCTTCGCGACCGCGAGCATATCCTTGATGGCATAACGCCCCTGGCCGTCCCGGACATCCTCGACGACGTTTTTTCCCGCCCATTCCGTGCGGATGGGGTGCATCTCGGTAATACCTGAAGTGTTATACACGTAAAGGTATTCCGACTTTCCGTCACCATATCGCATGCTGCTCAAGGACTTGAGCGCCTGCCGCTTCGCCTCTGCCTCGCTCAACTCGCCCTTGCCGACCTGGTCGTGGAATCCTGCTACCAGCTGCTCGGCCGATTGAACGATCGAAGCAATCTGCTCCTTGCGCCCTTCCATGAGGGCTTGTCTCACTTCAAGCGCACCAAATACGCTAGTCAGTGCAATTCCGATAAACGCCGCAAGGACGAGCGACGCAATTCTGGTCCTTAACGTGAGACCTTTGAACATATACATCCCTTTTAGGAACAAACGGTGACGGTGAGGCAGCTTGAACGCGCCAGGTGACGTCAATCCACTCATGCGCGCAAACCACCAGGCTTGGACGACTCGCGAATTCACCGCAAAGCGTGCTTTCGGCACAGCCAGCTACAATCACTCAAAAACCAATTCTTATATAAGAATGAGCATATAAGACAAGATATATATCTTTATATGCTTATAAATTCGCCCAATCATTTGAGCTGCGCTTACCGCTGTCCACACATTCTGAACTTCGACCCAACACTCACCCCCTGACCGCATCGAGGATCTGGTGGCGCTCGTCCTGTGAATCATGCAGCAAAGGCTTCAGGTCTTCGGGATCAATCCCGAACGCACTTGCCGCATCGATGCCGCGCAGCGGATGCAGTCCGAGCAAGCCATCGAGTGGATTCGGACATTCGGATACCAGAGAGGCAATCTGCACGATGTGGAGGAGCTTGCCCGGCGGCCAGGTGCCGCTGTACGCCTCCTCCTCGAGACTGTCGACCAGCGTTTCCGGGATCTCGAAAACCTCCAGCACGGCGCGCCCCACGCGCCGGTGCAGACCGTCCACGAGCTGCGCGAACTGGTCGATGTTCTGTTCCATGGCGGGGTAGTCCGACGCCCGCGCCACCAGGAAAAGCTGACCGATGTACGACATCATGCCTGCCATCAGCGCGGTATCCGGATTGGCCGCTCGCGTCTTGCGGGCCAGCGCAAAACACCAGGACGCAACATCGACCGACCGCAGCCACAATCCGAGCGCCAGCGTACGCATGTTGGGCGACCGATGATCGCCCGCGATCTGTTCCGACGCCACCGCAAACGCCAGACTGCGCAGCGGACCAAGACCGATGCGGCGGACGGCCACACCGACCGAATCCACTAGTGCGCCATAGGGGTTGAGCGCGACGGTGTTGGCCATGCGGATCGTCTTCGCTGCCAGCACCGGCTCCGCCTGAATCACGGCCACGATCTGATCGAGACCGACATCGGGATCATCCGCCAGGCGTTTGATGCGCAGGGTCACCTCCATCGACACCGGGAACACCAGCCGTCGCGCCTCCAACTCGGCTTCGACGGTTTGCGTGAGTGCATTGGCCTGACGCTGGAACTCGCTCATTGTGTCCTCCCCTGTCGCCTCGGTGTTGCCTGTCTTCACCCTTGGGCCGCTGCTGGCACACGGCCCCGATCATTTCAATGTACCAAATAATCCGTCTCTCCAGCGCTGTCGGACACGGCCAGGCGATCGGGGTAAACACCAATACGCCTGGCTTGCGCCCGCGGCTTGCGCCACAGAAAGATCGCACATTTGTGTCAGACCAATGACGTTTAACGAAACTGCAATGCATTTGGCGGAGCATGCAGTCATCGCGGTCGCCGTGGCAGCCGGTCGGATGTCTAACTCTTTCGTACTAATCCGTGTGACTACGCCAATTTCAGTCGATCCGCAGCACCACTCCACACCGGCCAGACATGCTCACGAAGACGGGCTTACCGAGTTGCCTAGACGCGGCATCCTGCGCACACTGAATTCGTGGTCCCTGGCCATGCTGGCCGCGCTTGCACTGTCCGGTGTACAGATCTGGGGCTTGTGGACTCTTCGCGCCACCACGGATGCCGAGCCACGCGCCGTGATGACGCGCGCGCTCACCTTGCTGATGATCACGGCGACGACGGCCTTCATCATTGTTGTCAGGCGCTGGCAGCGCACTCATGCCAATCAGGTGGCCGCGTTAGTGCAGCAAACGCACCTCAATGCGCAGCTGAGCGCCGAGAAGGGCGCGGTCTATCAGCTCGCCTCCTACGATCACCTGACGGGCCTGCCGAACCGGATGCTGTTTTCCGAACTGGCGAACAGCCACCTCTCGCGCACCCGGCGCAGCCATGCCCCCTTCGTAATGATGTTTCTCGACCTTGATCGATTCAAACTGATCAATGACACCTTGGGACACCGCATCGGCGACTTGCTGTTGCAAGGCGTGGCGCAGCGCCTCAATGCATCCGTGCGTGACGCCGATATCGTGGCCCGCCTGGGCGGGGACGAATTTGTCGTGCTGTTAACGGAGTTGGAATCGATCGACGATGCGGGGCGGGTGGCGAACAAGCTGATCAACGAGATCGGCCGCCCGATGCAGATCGAGGCGCATGAACTGGAGATGCGCCCGAGTATCGGTATTGCCGTCCATCCGCGCGACGGGCTCGACCTCGACGCCCTGATGCGAAATGCCGACTCGGCGATGTACGAGGCCAAGCGTGCCGGACGCGGCTGTTTCCGCTTCTACGATCCGTCATTGAACACGCGCTCGGCGCTGCAGGCCGATCTGAGCGGCCGCTTCCGGCGCGCGATCATGGGTGGTGAATTCGTCCTCCACTACCAGCCGCGCATTTCACTCAACGGCTATCGCATCACCAGCCTGGAAGCTTTGATCCGCTGGCAGCATCCGGAGCGCGGTCTGGTCCTCCCCGGCGAATTCATCGACTACGCCGAGCAGGAGGGTCTGGTGGTGGAGCTCGGCAACTGGGTCGTGCGCGAAGCCAGCCGCCAGATTGCGGCCTGGCTTGCCGGCGGCGTCGATGTGGTGCCGGTCGCGATCAACGTATCGCCCAAGCAATTGCGCGACCAGACCTTCGTCGACCACCTGCGCAACACCGTGGCCGACTTCGCCATCCCAGCCTCCTTGCTCGAAATCGAAATCACCGAACGCTGTGTGGTGGAAGACTTCGAACGCCCGCGCCTCGCCCTCGAGGCGCTCTCCGCGCTGGGGCTGAAAATCGCACTGGACGACTACGGCACCGGCTTTTCCAGCCTGAGTTACCTGAAGCGGCTCCCGATCAACATCATCAAGATCGACCGCAGCTTCATCAGCGACATCCGCAACCAGAGCAACGATGCGGCCATCGTCGCCTCGACCATTGCGCTCGGCCATAACCTGGGCCTCACCGTCATTGCCGAAGGCGTCGAGACGCGCGAACAGGTCATCTACCTGCGTACCGCTGGCTGCGACGAGGTGCAGGGCTACTATTTTCAGAAACCGGTGCCCGCGCACGAAATCATCGACGCGCTGCGGGCTGGCGAAGTCGTGCGCTGAAAGCCCCCGCCCGCGAAGTCCATCATCGCGGGCCCGATCGACGCCGGGCCCGGGCACCATCACCCCAGATGGGTATGACGCTTGCCGAGCGCGCCGGCATCCATCGACGCCAGACCCCGCAATATGCCGCAGGTATCGAGCGCCCGCTCCGACGGACATTGCTGACGCAGCGCACTCAGCTGCTGCTTGAGATCGGTGAGTTCGCGAATACGCCGGTCGACATGGCCGATGTGTTCATCAACGAGATCATTGACAGCGCCGCATCCTGCGTCAGGCGCATCCATTAACGCAAGCAAGGCACGAATCTCGTCGTGCGCCATGTCAAGTGCGCGGCAGTTTCGAATGAATCGCAAGCGCTCCAGATGGCCATCGCCATAGCTGCGATAGTTGCTCGGGCTTCTTTCCGCCGCCGGGAGCAGGCCTTCCTTCTCGTAGTAGCGGATGGTTTCTGCCGAGCATTTTGCCTTGCTGGCCAGTTCGCCGATCTTCATGTCGATCTCCGGAAATCACACTTGACCTTGAAGTGGCTTCAAGGTCTTGAATAGCGACATACGATGACACCCGGGGCGCAATCATGTCCACTTGCTGCAATCAAGATTCCGCGCCGCACTCGGCGGCACCACCAGCACACGAGCAGCCTGAGCCCGACTTGACGCAGGGGCATTCGCAGCACGGTCAACACACCCCTGCGGCACCGGCCACAGGCGGCTGTTGCGGGTGTGGCACGTCCGCGCCTGCGCAGCCTTTGGGACCCGTGCCCGCGACAAAGGTTGCAGGCGGCGTCCGCAGCACCCTGCGCATCCTGCAGATGGATTGCCCCACCGAAGAAGCCCTGATCCGCAACAGGCTCGCCACGATGCCCGCAGTCGGGAACCTGGATTTCAACCTCATGCAGAGAACGCTGACGGTCGACCATACGCCCGACGCCCTTGATGCCGTCCTCGACGCGGTGCGTTCGCTGGGTTTCGAACCCGAATTGACAGCGCCCGGCCAGCGCGCCCGGCCGGTCGACGAAAGCCCCCCGCTCCGGTGGTGGCCGCTGGCGGCCGCCGGCATGTTGGCACTCGCCGCGGAGGCGCTCGACTGGTTCGGTCAGCCTGCCTTGCTCGCCGCCGCATGCGCGCTGGCTGCCATTGCCATCAGCGGTACCGGCACCTACCGCAAGGGCTGGATCGCCATCCGCAACGGCAACCTCAATATCAATGCCCTGATGAGCATCGCGGTCACCGGCGCCATGTTGCTGGGCGAATGGCCCGAAGCCGCGATGGTGATGGTGCTGTTCTCCGTTGCCGAAGTCATCGAGGCACGCTCGCTCGATCGCGCGCGCAACGCGATCAGGGGGCTGATGCAACTCGTGCCGCCGAGCGCGAGCGTGGTGAACACCGATGGTAGCGTGACACGGATCGATGCCGCCGCGGTGGCCGTCGGACAAGTGGTTCGCGTCCGCCCCGGCGAACGCGTGGGCCTCGACGGCATCGTCATCAATGGCCGTTCGACGCTGAACCAGGCCCCCATCAGCGGCGAGAGCCTGCCGATAGACAAGGGCCCCGGCGACACGGTCTTTGCCGGCTCCATCAATGAGTCGGGCGCCTTCGACTATCGCGTCACCGCTGCGGCGAACGACACCATGCTTGCCCGCATCATCCATGCGGTGGAAGAGGCGCAAGGGGCGAAAGCGCCGACCCAGCGCTTCATCGATCGCTTCGCGCGCGTCTACACCCCGGTCGTGTTCGCGCTTGCGCTCGCGGTCGCGGTGCTTCCCCCGGTCTTCGCCGCAGCCGACTGGCATGAATGGATCTACAAGGCACTGGTGCTCCTCGTCATTGCCTGCCCCTGCGCACTGGTGATCTCGACCCCGGTCACCATTGTCAGCGGCCTCGCTGCCGCTGCCCGCCACGGCATTCTGATCAAGGGCGGCGTCTATCTGGAGAACGGCAGAAAGCTGGCGTGGCTGGCCTTCGACAAGACCGGCACCCTGACCCACGGCAAACCCGAACAAACCGACTTCGAGTCCATCGGCGACGTTGACGCCGAACGCTGTCTGCGCTTGGCAGCCAGCCTCTCGGAACGCTCGGACCATCCTGTTTCGCAGGCCATCGTGCGCGCAGCCGCAGCGGCCGGCGTGACGCCTGAGCAGGTCGAATCCTTCGAGGCCGTTGGCGGTCGTGGCGTCAGGGCGACGATAGACGGCGCCCGCTATGCGCTTGGCAATCATCGCATGCTGCACGAACAGGCCCTGTGCTCGGACGCGCTCGAGGCACGCGTGGACATGCTCGAGCGCCAGGGCAAGACCGTCGTCGCGCTGTTCGACGACGCGCGCGTACTCGGCCTGTTCGCCGTGGCCGACACGCTCAAGGACAGCAGCCTGGCCGCCGTTGCCGAGCTGCATCGACTGGGCGTGAAAACGCTGATGCTCAGCGGCGACAACCCGCACACCGTGCAGGCGATTGCGCACGCGCTGGGGATCGACGAAGCCCGCGGCAACCTGCTCCCCGCCGACAAGCTGGCGGCAATCGAGCACCTGGCGGCACAAGGCATGGTGGGCATGGCTGGTGACGGTATCAACGACGCCCCTGCGATCGCGCGTGCGGACATCGGCTTCGCCATGGGCGCCATGGGCACGGATACCGCCATCGAAACGGCGGACGTTGCCCTGATGGATGACGATCTGGGCAAGATCGCCACCTTCGTCCGCCTGTCGCGATCCACTCACGCGCTGCTGGTGCAGAACATTGCGCTGGCGCTGGGCATCAAGGCGGTCTTCCTGTTGCTCACCCTTGCCGGCATGAGCACGATGTGGATGGCGGTGTTCGCCGATATGGGCGCCAGCCTGATCGTGGTGGGCAACGGCCTGCGGCTGCTGCGCAAGGGATGATGTCGCGCGCCTGTCCCGGCGCGCTTGCGCACGGACTCAGCGCCCGACGATCAGGCGTGCACCGAGCAGCACGAAGATGCCGCCGGCCGCACGATCCAGCCACAACGCCAGTCGCGGCCGACGCGCCAGGCGCTCGCCGATCGCCCCCGAGAACCAGCCGATCAGGGCAAAGATCAGCGCCGCCTGCACCGTGAACACCACGCCAAGCTGCATGATCTGCCAACCTGTATGCCCACGCGCACCGTCGACGAACTGTGGCAGGAAGGCGAGAAAGAACAGGATCACCTTCGGATTGATGGCATTGGCTAACAGCCCCCTGAAAAAGAGGCGCCTTGCGCTTTCATCGGCCGCTGCAGGCGCCGCACCGGGCCCCGCGAGCGCACGCGCCCCCAGTATGGCGCGCACGCCAAGCCACACCAGATAGAGACCACCGGCGACCTTGAGCGCCATGAAGGCAGTCTGCGAGGCTGCGATCACGGCACTGACGCCCAGTGCAGCCAATACCGAATGGTTGAGACATCCGGCGCCGCAACCCAGTCCGAACGCCACGCCCAAACGGCGCCCGCGCGCAATGCCGAGGCTCAGGACCATCAGGTTATCGGGGCCGGGCGCCAGTGTGATCAGAATCGAGGCGGCCAGGAAGGCAGCAAACTGCTGCACCGTGATCAAGGTATCCATGACAATCCTCCCGCCTGGCCACCCTCGCGTAACCCGGGCGCAAAAACGACAAGGCCAGCTCCGAAGAACTGGCCCAAGCGCTTGATTTTACTGGTGCCCCCGGCAGGAATCGAACCCGCGACCTTCGGTTTACAAAACCGCTGCTCTACCGACTGAGCTACAAGGGCATTGCATCAGGCCGCGGATTATAGCCGAACTGTCGCGACATGCCAGCAATGCGTGGCCACCTCGCTCCACATCGGAATGTGCGCGCAAGGCTTTTCTTTTTCCGATAACTGTATAAAATTACAGTTATCGGGGCGACACACAGGCTCGCCGGAATTCCCCCGCGAAAGGAGAGACGCGATGACACCACGAATCAATCAGCTGTTGATGGGGTTTGGCCTGCTGGCGGGGCTGCTGCTGGGCACGGGAAATACTGGCGGGGGTGTCGCGATGGCGATCGCCGGCGCGGCGGGCGCATGGCTGATGCGCACGCGGCCAGGTCAGGAACGCAGCCTTTGGTGAGTAACCTGGAGCGAATCAGCGCTTTAGCGGAATGGGGGTCGCACCATCAACGGCAACAGCGGTCACGCTGTTCTTGGGACTGCCATCGACAAGTTTGTCTGAATAGGTGAGATACACCAGCACATTGCGGCGGGCATCCACCATGCGCACGACTTGCAGGCGTTTGAAGAGCACGGAGAGGCGCTCGGAAAAGACCTCTTCCTGCTGCGGGATGGGCTCGCGAAAGCGAATCGGACCGACCTGCCGACAGGCGATCGACGCCTCCGACAGATCCTCCGCCAACCCGACCGCTCCTGACAGACCGCCGGTCTTGGCACGCGACACGTAGCAGGTGACCCCTTCGACGCGTGGATCGTCATAGGCCTCGACCACCACCTTGTGATTGGGCCCGATAAGTTTCCACACCGTCGACACATCGCCGATCTTCTCTGCGTATACGACCGAGGCACCCAACATGGCACCCAGCAACACTGCTACGCGAAGCAGATGGCGAGAACGGGTCATTTGCCGAATTTGCTCATCAATTGTTGAAGCTTTTCGTCCCGGCGACGTTCAGCCTCTTCGCGCTTGCGCTCGGCCTCTTCGGCCTCGCGCTTCGCGCGTTGCTGTTTTGCCACCGCAGCAAAGCGCTCCTTGAGCGTCGCCGATGCGTGCGCGCGCTGCTCCTCTGTCACCTCACCGGCCACATTGCCGTCGAAGTCGAAGCGCTCGGTCGCTTTCTCCATTGCTTTCAAGTAGCGGGTAGACGCCGTGTGCATGCGCAGCGCAGAGCGCAACGTGCGTTTCTCGAACTCGGGAAAGCGCTCGAGAATATTGGTATCGATGCGAATCGCCAGCGGCTTGCATTCCCGAAACGTGGGCGATTGTTCCTGCAATTTCTGCAAGAGCGCCCGGGGCTCGAGGGAGGTCTTCGGAGAGGGTGCTTCGTTCGTCATGGTGCGGCAATGTTCGGCTTGGAGCCAGCATTCTACCTGAGCCATCTGCCGACATTGGCGGTTTGATCGCACAGCGGACGATCCGTGCGGGCGATACGTCGCATCAGGGCAACGCAATGGGCGGAACCTTGCGCGCCTGTCGTCGTCTGTGCCGTAGGGGATGCCGCGATTGCACCGGATGAACATTAACCCATGCTAATATTCTCGCGTTCGTCGATTCGTCATCACTGCCTTTCTGGACTACCGACATGGAAAAACGCTGGAAGCGCCTACCAGGATCGCGGATCGAGCCTGCCGGATCCGAGCGCAAAGTGCTGCGCAGACTCCCGGTGATTGCACTGGCGGGCACCGCGTTGTGCGTCGCCGTCTCGCTCGTGGCACGCCTCGTGTGGTGGGGTGAAACGGCCGACGAAATTCTGCGCACACTGCAGATGATAGATATCTGGGTGGTCGCGGCCATCGTATTGCACTGGACCGTGGTACTCACCGTTGCAATCTTCTGCTTCATCATCTTCGTCATGAAGGGCCCGGCCTACGTCGCCGATGGCTATGACCTCCCCGACACGAACGCCCCGCGCTGAGCCGTGCCATCGGCCGAAATCCTGGGAGCGCACTGCGGTCGAACCCCTGTTCATCAATCCAACCATTCACACAGGATATCCATGAAGTCAGCTCACGATCTGGTAAGCGCAGCAAAATCGCGAATTGAGGAAATCTCCGTTGAAAACGCAGAGGGCCTGATCAGGGATGCCGACGTCGTCATCGACGTTCGCGAAGCCGACGAGTTTGCGGCAGGCCACATTCCGGGTGCGATCCACATCCCCCGCGGCTTGCTCGAATTCAAGATGAGCGGCACCCCGGAACTGGCCGCACGCGACCTCGGCATCATCGTCTATTGCAAGACGAGCGGCCGGGCGGCCCTTGCCGCCTGTGCGCTGGCCGAAATGGGCTATCTTTCCGTCCGCTCCATTGCCGGCGGCTTCGACGCCTGGTCTGCCGCCGGCAAACCCGTGATCAAACCGGCATTGCCAAGCTTCGAATAGTCTCATCCCCTTCGCGCTGGGCCCGACCCAAGGCCCAGGCGCGCCGGTCGAAGCAGACGAGGGTCACGACCGGCATCCGCATCTCGGTCTGCCCCCTGTGACACTCGATGGCCACCCTTGGCCAATTGTTGCGATCGCGCAACTGCGGCTTCGCCTGCCGCCTTCGACCGTTTTGGCTCGATACTGTGCAAGCGCCACAGCCTGCCCGCAAGGACGTTGCGGCACGGCGCCCACCCCGTTCGCCAACTGCTTACGTGCGGCGCCCGACGGGCAACCTGCCGGCGATGCGGTAAAATGCCGCGTTTTTCGCCCCGGGGCCGCCGCCCTCCTCCAACGGAAGTAGACCCACTTTGAAAACCCGGCAAGAAAACGCGCCCGCGGCCGACGACTTTCCCGGCCACACGCCAATGATGGTCCAGTATCTGCGCATCAAGACGCAGCACCCGGACACCCTGCTGTTTTATCGCATGGGCGACTTCTACGAACTCTTCTTCGACGATGCCGAAAAAGCGGCCCGACTGCTCGACATCACGCTGACGACCCGCGGCCAGTCCGCGGGCAAGCCGATCAAGATGGCCGGGGTGCCGTTCCATGCAGTCGAGCAATACCTGACCCGCTTGGTCAAGCTGGGCGAATCGGTGGTGATTGCGGAGCAGGTCGGCGAACCGGGCGCCACCAAGGGACCGATGGAGCGCGCGGTCAGCCGCATCGTGACGCCCGGCACACTCACCGATGCCGCGCTGCTCGACGAGCGTCGCGACGCACTGCTGCTATCGGCGAACCTTCACCGCGGCGTGCTCGGCCTGGCCTGGCTCAATCTTGCCAATGGCGATCTGCGGCTGATGGAATGCCCGGCCGAGTCGCTGCAAGCCCAGTTCGAGCGCCTGCGCCCGGCCGAAGTGCTGATTCCGGACGGCCTCTCGCTGCCCTTGATGGAGCAGCTTTCCCCCGCACTTCGCCGGCTCGCCGACTGGCAGTTCGACGCCGAAACCGGCGTGCGGCTGCTTACGGGCCACTTTGCCACCCGCGATCTCGCCGGGTTTGGTGTGGACGAACTGCCGGTCGCACTCGGCGCCGCGGCCGCACTCTACGACTACGCCAAGACCACCCAGCGCCAGAGCCTGACCCATATCACCGGCCTGACCGTGGAACGCGAGTCGGAATATCTCCGCCTCGACGCCGCGACCCGCCGCAATCTCGAGCTAACCGAGACCCTGCGCGGCGAAAGCGCACCCACGCTGCTGTCGCTGCTCGACACCTGCGTCACCAGCATGGGTTCGCGCTGGATGCGCCACGCGCTGCATCATCCGCTGCGCGACCGCAATCTGCCGGCAGCCCGTCATCAGGCCGTAGCCGAACTCGTCGGCGACGGCAACGGGGAGATCGCCTCGGCCGTACGCGGTGCCCTGCGCGGCGTGGCAGATGTCGACCGGATCACCGCGCGCATTGCCCTGCGCAGCGCGCGCCCACGCGATCTATCGGCCCTGCGCGAAAGCCTGACGCGCTTGCCTCAGCTTGCCGCAGCGCTGGCCCCGGCCCGCGCCGACCTGTTGTCGGGAATCGGTGTGGCCTTGGCGATCTCACCCGACGCGCTCGAACTGCTCGCGCGCGCGATTGCCGACGAGCCCGCAGCGATGGTGCGTGACGGCGGCGTGATCGCACCGGGTTTTGACGCCGAACTGGACGAGTTGCGCGACATCCAGACCAACTGCGGCGAATTCCTGATGGCCCTCGAGGTGCGGGAGCGCGAGCGCAGCGGCATTCCGGGCCTGAAGGTGGAATTCAACCGTGTTCACGGCTTTTACATCGAAGTCAGCCGTCTGCATGCGGACAAGGTGCCCGACGACTATCGCCGCCGCCAAACCCTGAAGAACGCCGAGCGCTACATCACCCCCGAACTCAAGGCCTTCGAGGACAAGGCGCTGTCGGCGCAGGAACGTGCGCTCACGCGCGAGAAACTCCTCTATGAACAGATTCTCGATGCCCTCGCGCAGCACATCCCGCCGCTGCAGGCCATCGCCCGCGCCCTCGCCACGCTCGACGGACTCGCCGCCTTTGCCGACGCGGCGCTTCGCTACGGTTATGTCGCACCGGTGTTCTCCGAGCAGCCCGGCGTCGCCATCGTCGGCGGACGTCACCCGGTGGTCGAGCGTCAGGTCGAGGACTTCATCCAGAACGATGCCCGGCTGGCCCCCACCCGGCGCATGCTGATGATTACCGGCCCCAACATGGGTGGTAAATCGACTTTCATGCGCCAGGTCGCGCTGATCTGCCTGCTCGCGCACGTGGGTAGTTTCGTGCCCGCCCAAAGCGCGACGCTGGGGCCACTGGACGCCATTTTCACCCGCATCGGCGCCTCGGACGACCTCGCCTCCGGACGCTCGACCTTCATGGTCGAAATGACCGAAGCTTCGGCGATCCTGCACGGCGCGACCGAGCACAGCCTGGTGCTGATGGACGAGATCGGCCGCGGCACCTCCACCTTTGACGGTCTCGCTCTCGCCTTCTCGATCGCGCGCCACCTGCTGGAGAAAAACGCCAGCCTGACACTGTTTGCCACCCACTACTTCGAACTCACCCGGCTCAATACCGAGTACCCGGAGTGCGCCAACGTGCATCTGGACGCAGTCGAACATGGTCACCGCATCGTCTTCCTGCATGCGCTGGAAGAGGGGCCGGCAAGTCAGAGCTACGGGATCGAGGTCGCCGCACTGGCGGGCATTCCGGCGTCGGTCATCCGCGACGCCAAGCGCCGCCTGCGCGCGCTGGAAAACCGCGAGATCGGCAGCGGCCCGCAGGCCGACCTCTTTGCCGCGCTGCCCGAACCGGACACCGCGCCGCTATCGCATCCGGCGCTCACCGCACTGGCCGATATCGACCCTGACAGCCTCAGCCCGCGCGAGGCGCTCGAACAACTGTATGCACTGAAGCGGATGACGACATGAGCACGCCGATCGACATTTCAGAAGAGGCCGGCGTTCGCTACCTTCATTTCGGTTCCGAATGGATACAGGGCGCGATGCGCATCCGCAAGCCCAATGCGCTGGAACTCGCCTATACCCGCGAGATGATGGCCGGCCTGCTGCTGCGCGACGGTCTTGTCGAGGATGCCGGCGAGTGGCCGCGCCGCGTCCTGCTCATTGGCCTGGGCGCGGCCTCACTGGCCCGCTTCATTCATCATCATCTGCCGCAGAGCCGGATCCAGGTGGTCGAGATTGCCCCCTCCGTGGTCGCCGCGGCGCGACAGTTCTTTCGCCTGCCGCAGGAAAGTGCCCGGCTCTCGATCCACATTGGCGACGGCGCACAATTCGTCATTGAGAAGGACACCCGTTACGACTACATCCTGGTCGACGGCTTCGACCGCAACGCTCGCGCCGGCGCGCTCGATACCCTGCCCTTCTACCAGGCCGTGCGTGCCCGCTTGTCCGACCAGGGTCTGATGTCGGTCAACCTATTCGGCCGCTCACGTGGCTACAAGGCCAGTATCGAGCGCATTCTGTCCGCCTTCGACGATCGCGCCATCGCATTTCCTTCGTGTGACAGCGGAAACGTGGTGGCCTTCGCCGCTGCCGGCGACCCCCTGAACCGTCCCATCGCCGAGCTTCGCACACGCGCCGCATCGCTCAAGACCGCAACCGGACTCGACCTGCTGCCTACGGTGACCCGCCTCGAGCAGGCCGGCAGCCTGCCCGGTGGCACGCTTTGTCTTTAAGAACTCTGCGGGTCGCGGTATTGTCCACTCTGACCGACTCCTGAATTGAAACCGGACATGCCATGAGTACATTCATTCTTGCCATCATTGTCGTCGGCATTCTGTTTGCCGCGATGGCGATCGGAGTGATCTTCGGGCGCAAGCCGATCGCTGGCAGCTGCGGCGGCCTGGGCGCGGTCGGGCTCGAATGCGAGGGCGGCTGCGAGAAGCCCTGCCCCGAGCGGCTTGCACGCATGAAAGCACAGGCCGAACAAGAACAATCACAATCCTGAACACACTTCCGGAGGCGCGATGCTCCATTCCCTGCTCGTCAAGGACTACATGATTGGCGACCACCTGGCCCTCCATCCGGAGGACGAGGTTCTGCATGCCATCCATACCCTCATCGAACACGGCCTCAGCGGTGCCCCCGTTGCCGACGACAACGGTCACCTGATCGGCTTTCTGTCCGAGAAGGATTGCCTCAAGGTCGCACTCAACGCCTCCTATTTCGAACAGCAGGCCGGACTGATCGCCGATTACATGAGCAAGAACGTGGTATCGGTCAAGGGTGACAGCAGCCTGATCGACGCCATCGAGATCTTTCTCGGGCAGTCCTATCGTTGCCTGCCGGTCGTCGAAGGCCAGCGCCTGATTGGCCAGATCTCGCGCCGCGACATCCTGAAGGGCCTGGAAAAGCTGCGGGCCAGCCACAAGACCACCCGCGTTCGCGGCTAGCCCCGGCCGCGGCGCCATCGTGGCGGCCTTGTGCGCCGCCGCCGAGCGTTCAGCGTGACCGCGCCCGATCACGCGTCCGCGGATTGCGGCGGCAGCCACAGGCACGCCCCCTTCTTCGCCATCTCGCCGAGAACGGCCTCGTGCGCCTCCAGCTCCTCCGCCGAGGCACGCAACACCATCACCGCCGGGCGTTCGACGATCAGCCCCGTCGCATCGGTGTGGGTGGCGCCCGGCTCCTCCTCAAGCGCCATGATCAGGCTTTCCTGGCCACGGGTCATCGCCAGATAGACCTCGGCCAGCAGTTCGGCATCGAGCAAGGCGCCATGCAGCGTGCGATGACCGTTGTCGATCGCGAAGCGGTCGCACAGTGCATCGAGCGACGCCTTCTTGCCCGGATTCTGCTCCTTGGCCAACTTCAAGGTATCGATGACACCGGCGCAGAGCTGGTCGATCACCGGCCGGCCGAGGAGGCTCAACTCCATGTTGAGAAAGCCGACGTCGAAGCTGGCGTTATGGATGATCAGCTCGGCGTCACGCACGAACGCCTCGAAACCCGCAGCAATTTCCGCAAACTTGGGCTTGTCGGCAAGAAACTCCAGCGAGATGCCGTGCACCGCCTCGGCCTCGGCATCAATCTGGCGCTCGGGATTGATGAACACATGGTAGTGGCGCCCGGTGAGGTTGCGGTCGAGCAACTCCACACAGCCGATTTCGATGACACGGTCACCATTGCGCCAGTCCAGCCCTGTTGTTTCGGTGTCGAGAACGATCTGTCTCATTGCTGCACCCTCGCGCCCGTCATGCCTGTACCGCCCGCCCCGCCCGGCGGACCTCGTCTACGCCACGCCGTGCCAGTTCGTCCGCGCGCTCGTTCTCCGGGTGGCCGGCATGCCCCTTCACCCATAGCCACTTCACCTGGTGCCTGGCCACCGCCTCATCGAGCATACGCCACAGGTCGGCGTTCTTCACCGGCTCCTTGGAGGCCGTCTTCCAGCCCCGCGCCTTCCAGCCATGAATCCACTCCGAGATGCCTTTCTGCACGTACTGGCTATCGGTATGCACCCGCACCACCACGGGCCGCTTGAGGAGTTCGAAAGCGCGGATCACGGCCATCATTTCCATGCGATTGTTGGTCGTCTGCGGCTCACCTCCCCAGATCTCCTTCTCATGACCACCACTGCGCAGGATCGCGCCCCAGCCTCCGGGACCGGGGTTGCCGCTACAAGCGCCATCGGTATAGATATCGACTTCTTCCATGCTTATTGAGTATTCCTTGTACTGCGGGGATGAATTTCGCGCTGTGCCACTGCGGACAAGCGCTTCGAGCGCGCACGCCCATCGTTCCAGTTCGGCATGATGACCCGTGTACCCTGCACCCGTTTGATGCCCTGCACCACGTACACCGAACCGCACACCGGCCACCAGCGCGCGCCGACGCGGTCCATCAAGCGCCACCGATCAAGCCATTTGGGCGACGTCACCGCCGGCGCGTAACAGCCGAACCTGCCCGCCTGGGTTTCAAAACCGAGCAGGGTCAGCCAGTCGCGGATGCGCGGCACCGACAGATACTGCCCGGTCCACGGCACTTCGCCCCGCTTGCGCGCCGCCAGTCTGCGCAGTCCCCACAAACTGTAGGGATTGAAACCACAGATCACGACACTGCCTTCGGGCACCAGCACCCGCTCGACCTCACGCAACACCTGATGCGGCCGTGCGGCGAACTCAAGCACGTGCGGCAGCACGACAAGGTCGAGGCTCGCACTCGCAAACGGCAAGGCATCCTCTGCCGCCACGACGGCAACCCTCCCCGCCCGGTTGCAGGCAAAGCGGAACGGCATTCGATTGGCGTGCAGCAGGTCCACGCCAGGCAATCCGAGTTGCAGGGCGTGGTAGCCAAAGATATCGGCCACCACGGTATCGAGCTGCTTCTGCTCCCACGCGAGCAGATAGCCACCCTGTGGTGTTTCCAGCCATTCCGACAAACCGGGGATTGACACGAATCGTCAGCGCTTCAAAATCATAAGAATGAACATTATCCCCCTTCCCGCCTTCAGCGATAACTACATCTGGCTCATTCACGATGACCACCATGCAGTTGTCGTGGACCCGGGCGATGCCGCCCCGGTTCTCGCCTACCTGTCCACTCACGGCCTGAGCCTGTCCGCGATACTGGTTACACACCATCATGCGGACCACGTCGGCGGCCTGCCGGCCTTACTCGAGGCCTGGCCGGTACCGGTATTCGGGCCTGCCAGCGAACACATCGCCGGCGTCAGCGAGCCGCTGTCCGACGGCGACCGCATCCGCGTTCCGGGCATCGGACTCAAACTCGAGGTGCTGGAAGTCCCGGCCCACACCGCCGGGCACATCGCCTACTACGCCCCCGGCATCCTGTTCTGCGGCGACACGCTGTTCTCGGCGGGTTGCGGGCGCCTGTTCGAGGGCACGGCGGAACAGCTCGACGTCGCCTTGCGCCGGCTCGCAGCGCTGGACCCTCACACCCGGGTCTATTGCACCCACGAATACACCTTGTCGAACCTGGCATTCGCACGCGCCGCCGAACCGGAGAACGCCGAGCGCGACCGTTACGCCGCCTATTGCGAAACCCTTCGCGCCAACGGTCGCCCGACGGTGCCGAGCACCATTGCACTGGAAAAGGACATCAACCCGTTCCTGCGCGCAGGAGAGCCGGGCGTGATTGAAACGGTCGCTCGGCACACCGGCGTCCGCCCCAAGAACACACTCGAGAGCCTGCGCGCGCTGCGCGCCTGGAAAGACACGTTCTGAAGCCGGACAAGGATGCCGCCGCGGGCGACCTAGGCAGGCATCCTTAGCCCGAGCGCGCGGGATACGGTTTCGATCACGCGCGCGGCGTTGAAGGGCTTGAGGACCATGCCCGCAGCACCGTGACCCACGACTTCGACCACCGTATTTCGGTCGCTCATCGCCGTTATCATCAAGACCTTCAGGGTCGGGAAGCGGTCGCGCAGCTCCGCCAGTACCTCCAGACCGCTGCGTCCCGGCATCATGACATCCAGGCAGACCAGGTCGGGGGCCAGTTTTTCCACCATCTCGGCCACACCTTCGCCATCGCGCGCCTCCCCGACGACCTCGAAGCCGGCCTGGCGCAAGATGGCACGCAACGAGATCCGGATGATCTCGTTGTCGTCAACAACGACGATCTTCTTCTTTCGGCTCTTCGTCACGCGCTCAGTCCTGCTTCCAGTTCAATCGCATCCGCCGCGGACACCACCCGGTTGCGCCCCAGGTCCTTCGCGCGGTACAGCGCATCGTCCGCGGCCTTGATCAAGCGCGAGATGCCCGTCTCGTCGCCTCTGCCCGGGACTGTGCTGGCCACGCCGATGCTGATCGTCACCACGCTGGCGGCAAGCGAGAAGCGATGCGTGATGCCCAGCGACTCGACGCCCTCGCGCATCAGTTCGGCCACCCCGATCGCCCCGTCGATCGCCGTCTCGGGCAGGATAGCCGCAAATTCCTCACCGCCATAGCGCGCCACGAGGTCAGTCGGTCGGCGCAGGCGCTGCTCGAGCGTGCGCGCCACCGCTTTCAGGCACTCGTCACCCACCTGATGGCCGTAATTGTCATTGAAGGGCTTGAAGCAATCCACATCGACAATCAGCAGCGAAAGGGCCTGGCCAGCACGCGAGGTCCGCCGCCATTCGCGCAGCAGCGTCTCGTCGAATCGCCGCCGGTTGGCGATGCCGGTCAAACCGTCGACCGACGACAGCCGCGTGAGCTCCCGGTTGGCGTCGTCGAGCTTGCGCGTGAGCACCAGCAGCGCCGAACGCATCTGCGCGATACGTTGCATCGCGCTCACCTTGGCCTTGAGCACCACCTCGGATACCGGCTTGACCAGATAGTCGTCACCACCGACCTCGATCGCGCGTTGCAGGTCGGCGTCGCTGGCACGCGCAGTCAGAAAGATGATCGGCGTCCAGTCGCCCGCCTCTTCAAGCTGCCGAATCCGGTGCGCCACCTCGAAACCATCCATGCCGGGCATGATGATGTCGAGCAATACCAGATCCGGTCGCTCGCGCCTGAACATCTCGATGCCGCTGGCTCCGTCCCGGGCGTGCGACGCAGACAGGCCCATCTTCGTGAGTTGGTGGCACACCAGCGTCGCACTCGTCACGGTGTCTTCGATAACCAGAACTTTCATGTCGTCCCATCGGGCACGTGGATTCTCAATTCCTCAATCCTACCAAGGGAATAGTGCCCGCGTGGCGTCTTTCGGTGTCGGGACGACAGTTTGACGCCCCTCCAGCGGGTCGATAGACTCCAGTGCTTTTCGTCGGCCGGTTCCGATGGCGAAGCTCGTCTCGCTGTTCCTGGGTGTGTTATTGCTGCTCCCTGTCGCGCTTTCAAGGCCTGCGATGGGTGCAGAGGAAGAACCGCGCCCGGCAAGCGTTGCTGTGGAGGCGGCAGAGGTGGCCCCGCCGCGGGTACTCACGCTCGATCTCACCCGCAATGCCAACGACATCTGGGATCGCATCAGACGCGGCTTCGGCATGCCCGACCTCGACAGCCCGCTTGTTTCCGAGCAACAGATCTTCTATCTCAACCGTCCGGGCTTTCTGAAGCAGGTTTTCGCCCGCGGCGGCCGGTATCTCTACTACATCGTCGATGAACTCGAACGCCGCGGCATGCCGACCGAACTGGCCCTGCTGCCGATGGTGGAAAGCAGCTACAACCCGCTCGCCTACTCGCGTTCGCACGCGTCGGGCCTGTGGCAGTTCATTCCCTCGACCGGGCGAAACTTCAACCTGACCCAGGATAACTGGGTGGATGAGCGTCGCGACGTCGTTGCCTCGACCAATGCGGCGCTCGACTACCTGCAGTCCATCTACGAGATGCATGGTGACTGGCATCTCGCACTGGCTTCCTACAATTGGGGTGAAGGCGCCGTGGGAAGGGCCATGCAACGCAACCGGGATGCAGGCCTGCCGGTGGAATACAGCGAGCTCAGGATGCCGAACGAGACGCGAAATTATGTCCCCAAGCTCCAGGCGATCAAGAACATCGTCGCTGAGCCCGAACTGTTCCACATCGAATTGCCCTATGTCGCTAACGAACAGCACTTTGTCACCCTGAACGCACCACAAGGAATCGACCTCGGCACCGCCGCCAGTCTGGCGGATATGTCTCTGGAAGAGTTCCTTGCGCTGAACCCGGGCTTCAACCGTCCTGCCATCACCACGCCCGGGCAAACACTGGTGGTGCCGGCAGACCGTGCCGCGCGATTTGCCAGCCGGCTTAGCGAGTTCGAACTCTCGGGCAAGGGCTGGCGCACCCACGAACTTGCGCCGGGGGAAAAGCCGGGGGCGGTGGCCGATCGCCACGGTCTGACCCTCGCCCAGTTGTTGCAACTCAATGGTTTATCATCGGGCAGTCGAATCAATCCCGGCTATACACTGCTCGTTCCGGACGGTATCGACCCCAGTGGTGCCCTCGCCGCCAGCCGATTGCTGCCGGCCAATGCCCGCCTCGCGTCCGCACCGACCATCAAGTTGAGCACCGGCAACATTGCCTCGACCCCGGACAGGAGCTCGACACGGAAGACCGCCGCCGCAAGGGCGTCGAAGTCCAAAGACAAGTCCGGTTCGGGTCCGGCCAGGAAGAAATCAACCAAGTCCGGCACCAGCGCCGCCGTCACCCGGCAGACGAAGTCGGGCTCGGCAAGCGCTAACCCGCCGAAACCTTCCATTGCGAAACCGGTGACAACAACGCCATCCAAGGCGAAATCGCCGGCCAGCAGCAATGGCAAGCCAAAGCCGACGGAATCCCCGAAGAAGCGCTGACCCTGTCAGCCTTTCCGTCAACGGCACGGTCGCACGCGAGCCGGATCGAGGCGCATTCAATATGCGATTTCACCCCTGTTCGCACGGCGTCGGAGGATCGCAACCCGCGTCGGCAACGACGCGGGACCCGGGGCAGCTGAAAGTGCGGCATATTGATGTCAATGGCATTTTTTGACATGCATCAAGGAATGAAGATCAACTGAAATCGCGCTATTGAAAGGCGATCTGCTGTGCTATCGTTGATATGAAATCACGCCCGGAGAGGCGGCGATGAGGTGTAGTGAATTCGATTCACAAACGAGGAGGAAATCCATGGCGACGAATAAGCAGGATCAGTTCAACGAGCTCCAGAAAAAAAACCTGGAAGCGGCCATGCGGCTGGCTCAGCTCTCAATCGAGAACTCCCAGCGCGTGATGGAGATTCAGGTCGCAACGGCAAAATCCCTGTTCGAGGAAGGCGTGCAGAATGCGAAGGCGCTCACCGCCGTCAAGGATCCGAAGGAAGCTGTGGAGTTGCGCACCCAATATGCACAGACCACAACCGAGAAGATGCTCTCCTGCGCGCGCGAGATCGCCAACATTACGACCAAGACCCAAGCCGAAGTCGGCAAGCTGGTCGGCGAACAACTGAGCACAGGCAGTCATGACGTGTTCGAAGCCATGCAGAAGATGTTCCAGGGCATTCCGATTACCGACCAGAATGCAATGGGCGCAATGCAGACGGCCATGGATACCGCGCGCGCCGCATTCGAGCAGATGACGCGCGCCTCGAGCGAGGCCTTCCAGGCGTTCTCGCAGAACAGCTCCGGCAAGGGCCGCAAGTAATCCCTGTTAGCGGGAGCATCACCCAGAGGGCGCCTCAGGGCGCCCTTTCTCATATCCGCGCGGACACGAAACCGGCCTTCACCGTCTTTGATCGATGTCGTCCCAGTCTTCGGCCCATCGCGCTGCCGCAGTATCATCGGCATCGCGCGCGTCGACCCAGCGGGCACCTTGCGGCGTCTCCTCCCGCTTCCAGAAAGGTGCGCGTGTCTTGAGGTAATCCATGATGAACTCGCACGCCGCAAACGCCTCGCCGCGGTGTGCGCCGGCAACGCCGACGAACACGATCTGATCGCCCGGCGCCAATGTGCCGAAGCGATGGATGATGCGCACCGCATCGAGCATCCAGCGTCCCCGCGCTTCGTCCTCGATCTCTTCGAGCGCCTGTTCGGTCATGCCCGGGTAATGTTCCAGCGCCATCGCCGATACGCTGAGCCCATCGTTCACATCGCGCACGAGCCCCACGAAGCTCGCCACTGCGCCGACGGTCGGGCGCCCCGCCGACAAGGCAGCAATCTCGGCGCCGGTATCGAAATCCGCTTCTTGCACGCTCACGCTCATGATTCAACCTCCGGTCACGGGCGGAAAGAACGCGACCTCGTCTCCAGCCGCCAATACCGCCTCCGGGTCGGCCATGCGCTGATTGAGCGCGGCACGAACGTTGCGCCCCGCACCAAGCGCCTGCCACGACTCGCCACGCGAAGCCAGAAAGGCGCGCAGGGCGCCCAGCGTGGTCACCTCGGCCGACAGCTCGAGCTCTTCACGGCTGCAACCGAGTGCTTCGCGCAGGCTGGCAAAATACAGGATCTTCACTTTCATCGCCTTCACCATAGCAAATCGCCGTAGGGCAGGAAACGCACCCGCTCACCGCGCGCAACCTTCGTGTCCGCGGGAATATCGACCAGACCGTTGGCCCACACCGTCGAATTGAGGGCTGCGGCCCCCTGATTGGCAAACAACTCGACCGTTCCCTCCGTGGTCATGCGTGCGCGCAGGAATTCGCGCCTGCGGTCCGGACGTGTCCAGTCGAAAGCGGCTGTCAGGGTGACGGCTTGCGGCTGCGCTTGATGTACTCCCTGGGTGGCGAGAATGAAAGGGCGCACCATCAGCAGGAAGGTGACGAAACTCGATACCGGATTGCCCGGCAGGCCAATAAAGGCCGCGCCGTGTACCCGGCCATAGGCAAGCGGCTTGCCCGGCTTCATCGCTATCTTCCACATGTCCAGGCTGCCTTCGGCCTCGACCGCCGGCTTGACATGATCTTCCTCACCCACCGACACCCCGCCGCTGGTCAGGATCAGATCGTTACCCTGCGCCGCCTCGCGCAGCACGCGTCGCGTCGCCTCGAGATTATCCGGCACGATCCCCAGGTCGGTGACTTCGCAGCCCAGCTGGCCGAGCAGCGCGCGCAACATGAAGCGATTGGAGTTGTAGATGCCACCCGGCGGCAAGGGCTGGCCCGGCATCACCAACTCACTGCCGGTCGAAAACACCGCCACCTTCATCCGCCGCACCACCGGCAGACGGGCCAGACCGACCGATGCGGCAAGGGCCAGCTCCTGCGGGCGCAAACGCGTGCCGGCGGCAAGCACGTCGGTGCCAGAAGCGATGTCCTCACCTGCGCGACGCACCGCTTCGCCTTCGCGCGGCACATGATTGATGATCACCGCGTCGCCATCATGTTCACAAAGCTCCTGCATGACCACTGCATCCGCCCCTGTCGGCAACGGTGCCCCGGTGAAGATGCGGGCTGCGGTGCCGTGCGTGAGCGCGTGACCGACCGAGCCGGCAGGCACGCGCTGGCTCACCGGCAGACGCGTGCCGGGCACCGGCACGTCCACCGTCCTGACGGCATAGCCGTCCATGGCCGAGTTGTCCATCGGCGGTTGATCGATCGGCGAATGCTGGGCCACGGCGAGCACCCGCCCGGCCGCCATCATGGTGTCGATTTCGTCGATCTCACGTAGCGGGCGTGCAAAGCTCAGCATGCGGCTGAGCGCTTCGTCAAAGGTAAGCATGTTCGTGTTCATCGGGCTTCCGGATAGTCGAGTATGAATTGAACCACTGCTGCCGGATCGTTGAGCGCCAGCAGCGGTACCGGGCAATCAATATCCACGTCGCTCGCGACCGCGACCACATGCGGATTCTCCGGCCACAGCGGTGGTTTGCCAATTGCAGGGCGGTGGATCTCGATCTTGGGCACCGCAGCCGCCTTGTAGCCTTCGATCAGCACGACGTCGCAAGGCGCCAGAATACGCAACTGCTCTTCGAGCGTGGGTTCGGCGCGTCCGCGCAACTCGTGCATCAACACCCAGCGCTCGTTCGACAACATCAGCACCTGAGTGGCTCCCGCTTCACGGTGACGAAAGGAGTCCTTTCCCGGACGATCGAGATCGAAACCATGGTGGGCATGTTTGATGACCGATACGCGCAATCCACGTCCGGTGAGTTCGGGGATCAATTTTTCGACCAGTGTGGTCTTTCCCGAGCCGGACCAGCCGGCGATACCGAATACTTTCATCGCTCTGCGTCAGCGCGACGCCACAGTTGGGGACAAAGAGCATACAACAAGGCGGACCATACCGGACTTGATCGCCGACAGCCTGCCGTTGAAGACGCGGATCATGCGTTGCCGCGGGGCGGCGGCAGGGTGTCGAGGAAGGCCACCGCCTCGGCCTCGACCCGGGTGCGGCGCATCGGTGGCAGGCTGCGCCACACCACCTTACCGTAGGACTTTTCGATCATCCGTGGATCGCAGATGCACAGCACACCGCGGTCACGCTCGGTCCGGATCAGACGTCCCGCACCCTGCTTCATGCTGATCACGGCGCGCGGCAGCTGATGGTGAATGAAGGGGCTCAGGCCCTGGCGCTGCATGTGTTCGACCCGTGCGGCGAGCACCGGATCGTCGGGCGGCGCAAACGGCAGCTTGTCGATCACGACCAGCGACAGCGCATCGCCAGGCACATCCACCCCCTCCCAGAAGCTCTGGCTGGCGACCAGGATGGCATTGCCGAGTTTGCGGAATCGGTCGAGCAGCTCGCTTCGCGACCCCTCGCCCTGCAGCAGCAGCGGCAAGGGATCATTGGCCCGTTGCAGGCCGTCCGCGATCAGCTCGTGAACACGCCGCATCGCCCGCAGCGAGGTACACAGCACGAAGGCGCGTCCCCGCGCCGCCCTGATCAAGGGCAACGCAGTGCGCGCGACGGCCTCGACATAATCGGGCGCATTGGGGTCGGGCATGCCTTGGGGCGCATACAGCAATGCCTGCGCGTCATAGTCGAAGGGACTGCCCCACACCGCCGTCATTGGCGCAGGCTCCATCCACGCCAACCCGAGTTCGCGATTGTAATGACCGAAGTCCTTGCCCACCGCCAGCGTGGCCGAGGTAAATACCCAGGCCCGTGGTTGCGCCTCTAGCTGACGCTTGAAGACGTCCGACACATGCAAGGGGGTCGCGTTGAGGGCCAGTGACTGCGCAAAGACCTCGACCCAGCGGATCAGATCCTTTTCGTCCGGACTGCGCCAGCGCGTCAGGCGCTCGCCCATCTCCTGCGCACGACGCAGACAGTTCGCAAGCCCCTCGCTGCGTTCGGCCTGGGTCTCGAGCACTGCCTCCATCTTGCCCAGCGCCGCGGCCAGCGCATCCGCCTGCTCCGCAAAACCCTGTTGTTCGGCTGCCTGCGCCGCCGACAGGCGCGCGCTCTCAGTGCCGAACACCAGCCGCAAGTCGCGCGCGGCCTTCTCCAGCGCACGTGTTTCATCAATCAGCGCGATGCAGTCACGCGCGCCGGAAACCGTTTCCGACCGCGTATCGCGCGCCAGCTCGAGCACCTGCGCAGTAGACACTGTCTCGCCGAAGAACAGGCTGGCGGTCTCGGGCAGCTGATGGGCCTCGTCGAAGATGACCGTATTGCAGGCCGGCAGCAGTTCGCCCATGCCCTCATCGCGCAACATCACGTCGGCGAAGAAGAGATGGTGGTTCACCACCACCACGTCCGCCTCCATCGCGGTGCGCCGCGCCTGCATGACGAAGCACTCCTTGACCTGCGGACAGTCCTGCCCGAGACAATTGTCGCGGGTCGAGGTCGCCGCGATCCAGGCGGCGGAATCCTCGCGCACGTCGGTGCACTCCGCTTTGTCGCCGCTTTGCGTCAGCCGCGCAAAGCGCGAGATCGCCCGCAGGTCCGCCGCATCCTGCGGGGTATGAAAACGCCCATCCCGTTCGTTGCGCTCGAGGTGGTAGTGGCAGACGTAATTCGCCCGCCCCTTGAGCAAAGCGATCGACACCGGCACCTTCAGCGCCGCCCTCACCGTCGGCAGGTCGCGGTTGAAGAGCTGATCCTGCAGGGTCTTGGTACCGGTTGAAACGATGACCTTGCCCCCGGACATCAACGCCGGCACTAGATACGCGAAAGTCTTGCCGGTTCCGGTGCCGGCCTCGGCCACCAGGATCCGGTTGCCGCGAATGGCCTGCCCGATCTGCTGCGCCATTTCGACCTGCTGCGGGCGCGGCACGTAGCCCGGAATCGCCTGCACCAGCGGCCCTTCGGCGGAAAAGAGGTGGGCGAAATCGGTCATGAAAAAATCGGGCAAAGCGGCATTCTAAGCCAATACGCCTGCCCGGCAGCGGAATCGCGCCGAGCGGGCGTCTGGGAACGCGGCCAATGCCTGTCTCTGCCACGCGCCATGTCACACGCCCTGGGCCGTATTCATCGTGCTGCAACATGAATTGGCAACAATTGAAATCTTTCGTCGCCCGCCCCGGCATTTCGCCCGGCCGGCCCCGTCAGCAGCCCTCTGGTCGTGCAGCACTATGATGATTTCGATCCCGGTTCGCCGCCTCAACGCCGGGCTTACCCTGCTCGCCTGGTCCGTCGCGATCGGCTTCGCCGCCTGGACCCTTGCATCGATCTTCTGGCAAGTCGCCACGCCGGCCAGTGTGGCGTCGCTTCCTCGCCATCAGACCGATCCTGGTCTCGCCGCCCGCGACATCCTGCGCATGCTTGGCGATGAGCGCCATGCCACGCCAGCCGACGTTGCCGTAGACAGCGCCGGCTATCGACTGGTCGGTCTCGCAACAGGGTTCGGCTCGCTGCCCGGGTTCGCGTTGCTGCAGAAGGACGGAGAGCGCGCCCGCGCAGTGGTCATGAATGAGACCCTCCCCGACGGCATGCGCCTGACCCGAATCCTGCCCGACCGCGTCGAACTCGCCGGCATGGGGCGCAGCATCGAGCTGCGCATGATCGCCTCCTCATCTGACGCGGCCTCCCGCGCAGCATCCACTACTGCCGACTGATCGGATACCGACACACACCATGCTGCTTGCTCCTCGCCTGCGTCGCCTCGCCTGCCTTGCCGCGCTCCTCCCGCTCCCGCTGATGGCAGCCAGCGACCCGGTGTCCCTCAACTTCCAGAATGCCGACATCGACACCGTGATCCAGGCAATTGGCAAGCTGTCGGGCAACAATTTTCTCGTCGACCCGCGGGTCAAGGGCAAACTCAACATCGTCACCAACACCCCGGTCGCCCCCGATCTCGCCTACCAGATCCTGCTCTCCGCGCTTCGCCTCCAAGGTTATACCGCGGTGGAAGACAAGGGCATCACCAAGATCCTGCCCGAAGCAGACGCCAAGTTGCATGCTGTACCGGTAAACAGCAATGCGGTCGCCGCCGGCGGCGGCGACCGGCTGGTGACCCAGGTTTTCGCCTTGCACCACGAATCGGCCACGCAGATGGTGCCCGTCGTGCGCCCCCTGGTCGCTCCCAATAACTCGGTCACGGCCTTTCCTTCGAACAATGTGCTGGTGGTAACCGACTACGCAAGCAACATTGCGCGCATCGCCTCCGTCATAGAATCCCTTGACGTTGCCCAGGGCGATCTCAGCGTCATCGCCTTGAATCACGCCGCCGCCGGCGACCTTGCCCCCTTGCTGTCACGCCTGCTCGCAGAACGTGCGGGGAGCAACTCAAGCGGCGGGGTGCAGATTCTGGCCGAACCGCACAGCAACAGCCTGCTGGTGCGCGCGGACACACCCAGCAGGATCATCGCCGTACGCCAGCTCGTCGCCAATCTCGACCGGCCGGGCGCTGGCGGCAACATTCATGTGGTGTACCTGAAGAACGCCGATGCGCGTCAGGTCGCGGAAACCCTCAACGCCACGCTGGGCACCAGCACGGGCAGCACCACGCCCGCTTCGAGCCAGTCCGCCAGCGGATTGAGCGGCTTGACCGACGGCAGTGGCGTTGGCGGCACGACGACGACCGCCACGGGCGTAGCCAACTCCCCGGCAGGCAGCGGCGCGAACGCAGCCGGTCGCAGCGGCACGATCCAGGCCGACCCGATGAACAACGCCCTCATCATCAATGCGCCTGAAGCCATCTATCGCAACCTGCGCGTGGTCATCGACCAACTCGATCGCCGCCGGGCCCAAGTCTATATCGAAGCCCTGATCGCGGAAATCTCGACCGAGCGCGCAGCCGAGTTCGGCATCCAGTGGGCGGCGGCAGGCAGCAATGGCAGTACCAGCGTCATCGGCACGAGCGCGTTCGCCAGCGGCAGCAATAACCTTCTGCAACTGGCCACCGGCGCGGCCTCGGGCACGGTGACCGTGCCTGGTAACGGACTGACACTTGCGGTCGGAGGCGGCAAGGTCAATATCCCCGGGGTTGGCGATGTACTCAGCCTGGGCCTGCTTGCGCGTTTCCTTGAAAACGAGGTCAGCGCCAACATCCTGTCGACGCCAAACATCGTCACCCTGGACAACGAGGAGGCCAAGATCGTCGTTGGCCGCAACGTGCCCTTCGTGACCGGTCAGTACACCAATACCGGTTCGGGCAGCACCGTCAGCAATCCCTTCCAGACCATCGAGCGCAAGGACGTCGGCCTGACGCTCAAGGTTCGTCCGCAGATCTCCGAAGGCGGCGCGATTCGTCTGGCGATCTATCAGGAGGCCTCTGCCGTGGTCGGCAGCACCGATACCGGCAACGGCCCCACCACCACGAAGCGTTCGATCGAATCGATGGTGATGGTCGACGACGGTGCCATCATCGCCCTCGGCGGCCTGGTCGAAGACAGCTACAGCGGCGGCGAGGAGAAGGTCCCCATGCTCGGCGACCTGCCGGTAGCCGGGGCGCTATTCCGCTACGACAATCGCAAGCGCAGCAAGACCAATCTGGTCGTGTTCCTGCGACCGGTGATCCTGCGCGAGCGCGAGGACTACGCTGGTATCACGCGCTCGCGCTATGACTATGTGATCGGCGAACAGCGCGCATCGGCACGCCCTCGCGATCTGCTTCGCGGTGAGTCCGGCCCGGCGGAATTGCCGGCCTTCGGCAGCGCAGCGCCCACGGTACCCTACGCGCCACCGGCGCCGGTCGAGGACGCAACGATCCGGCCCATCCACCAATGAGCACCCAGACGCTGCCTTATGCCTTTGCCCGCCGGCACGGCGTGCTCGTCACCGCGATCGGGAGCGAGCACGCCGACGTGCTGCTGCGCGAAGGTGCCAGCCTCGCCGCGATTGCCGAAGTCCGGCGCCATGTCGGCCTGCCCCTCACGCTCACGCAGGCGTCACCGGCCGCATTCGAGGCACAGCTTGCCGAGCGCTACAGTGCTGCCGACGGCAGTGCGGCCGACATCGTGGCCGACGTCGGTCAAGATGTCGATCTGCAGCAGTTGATGACCGATCTGCCGGCGGTCGAGGACCTGCTCGAATCGCAGGACGACGCGCCCATCATCCGCATGATCAACGCGCTGCTGACCCAAGCGGTGCGCGAAGGCGCTTCCGACGTGCATATCGAGCCCTACGAAAGCGGGTCGGTGGTGCGCCTGCGCCGCGACGGCATGCTGCGCGACATCGCCCGACCTCATCGTGGTCTGCATGCCGCCATGGCGTCGCGGATCAAGATCATGGCGAATCTGGATATTGCCGAGAAGCGCTTGCCGCAGGACGGACGCATCACCCTGAGACTGGCCGGGCGCCCGGTCGACGTGCGTGTTTCTACGCTGCCGACGACGCATGGCGAGCGCCTTGTCCTGCGCCTGCTCGACAAGGGTGGCGCGCGAATCGGGCTCGAAAGCCTGGGCATGGCAGACGACACCCGCGACGGTTTCCTGCGACTGCTTGCGCAGCCGCACGGCATCCTGCTGGTCACGGGCCCGACCGGTTCGGGCAAAAGCACCACACTCTATGCCGCACTGCAGACCATGGACAGCGGCAGGCAGAACATCGTCACGGTTGAGGATCCGGTCGAGTACGACCTGCCCGGCGTGGCCCAGATCCAGGTCAATCCGCGTATCGATCTCGACTTCGCCCGCGCCCTGCGCGCCATCCTGCGGCAGGACCCCGATGTCATCCTGATCGGTGAAATCCGCGACCTCGAAACCGCCCGCATCGCGGTGCAAGCCAGTCTGACCGGCCATCTCGTACTCGCCACCCTGCACACGAACGACGCCGCCTCGGCCATCACCCGGCTGGTCGACATGGGCATCGAACCCTTCCTGCTCGCGTCGACGGTTCGTGGCGTGGTGGCACAACGCCTGGTACGCCGCCTGTGCCCGTCGTGCAGCAGCAGCTATCAAGCGGGTGAGACGGAACTCGGCCTGCTCGGGCCCGACTGTCCGCGCACGCTGT
Organism: Azoarcus sp. L1K30; assembly: GCF_018122735.1. Taxonomy (GTDB): domain Bacteria; phylum Pseudomonadota; class Gammaproteobacteria; order Burkholderiales; family Rhodocyclaceae; genus Parazoarcus. The sequence goes on from NZ_JAGRRD010000001.1 coordinate 1,497,827, forward strand.
GGCGGGCCGCGGGTTGTGACGCCTGCAGCCATACCGGCTATACCGGACGCAGTGGCATCTATGAACTGCTTGCAATCGATGCCGGCGCAGCGCGTCTGGTGCATGATGATGCCGGCGAAGCGGCGCTACGCGAACATGCACGCGCAGGTGGCGCCCGCGGCCTGCGCGACGACGGACTGCGCCTGCTGGCGCAAGGCGCTACCTCCGCCGAGGAACTGCTGCGTGCCACACGCGACTGAGCAACCTGCACCATGACTGCCTTCCACTACCGCGCGCTCGACGCCAGCGGGCAGTCCTGCCAGGGCGTGCTTGAAGCCGAGAGCATGCGCTCGGCCCGCGTTCTGTTGCGCGAACGTGGTCTTTTTCCGCTTGATGTCAGCCATGTCACCGGCGCCCGCCAGAGAGGACGCCGGTCGCGCCGGCTCAAGGCCGCGGCACTGGCACTCCTCACCCGGCAGTGGGCAACGCTCCTTGCTGCCGGCCTGACGCTCGAGCAGGCGCTCGCGGCATTGATCGAACAGGCCGAGGAGGATGGCATACGCCAGTTGCTGGCCGGCCTGCGGTCGGAAATCCTCGCCGGCTACAGCCTGCGCGCGGCCCTCGACCGCTATCCGGCCGCCTTTCCGGCGATCTACCGCGCCTCGATTGCCGCGGGAGAAAAGTCCGGGGAACTGGCCACGGTGATGAACCAGCTTGCCGACTACCTCGAACAGCATGGGCTGATGCAGCAAAAGACCACCCAGGCGCTGGTCTATCCGGTCATTGTCGCGGTGGTGGCGCTATTGGTCGTCATCGGCCTGATGACCCACGTCGTCCCGCAGGTGATCGGCGTATTCGCCCAGACCAAACAGGCGCTGCCGCCGCTGACCCGCGGATTGATCGCGGTATCGAACTTCCTGCGCGACTGGGGCTGGCTGTTGCTGCTCGTCGTCGCGGCCTGCGGTCTGACCGCGCATGCCGCGTTGCGCAACCAGGAGATTCGCCGCCGCTGGGAATCGCGCTTGCTTGCATTTCCGGTGATTGGCAGGCACCTGCGCACGATGGATGCCTCGCGCTTTGCCAGCACCCTGTCCATCCTGACCGGCAGCGGCGTCCCCCTGCTCGCTGCGCTCGAAGCCGGGGGCCGGGTCATCCACCGCCTGCCCCTGCGCGATGCGGTCGATGCGGCCACGGCCCGCGTGCGCGAAGGCCAGAGCCTCGCCCGCGCGCTCGGCGCCACCCGCGCATTTCCGCCACTGCTGGTGCACATGATCGCCAGTGGCGAAGCGACCGGCCGTCTCGACGAACTGTTGTCGCGCGCGGCCCGGCTGCAGCAGCAGGAACTGGAAACCCGTGGCGCGGTGCTGGCCAGTCTGCTCGAGCCCGCTTTGCTGGTTGCCATGGGCGGCATCGTGCTGGTGATCGTCATCGCGGTGATGCAACCCATCATCGAAATCAACACCCTGATGAAGTGAATGTCATGACCTTTTGCTCCCCCCCCCAGTACTTCGAAACGCCTGGAAACAGACTCGAACGCGGTTTTACGCTGATCGAAGTCATGATCGTGATCGTCATTCTCGGCGTCCTCGCCGCGCTCATCGTCCCGCGTGTCATGAGCCGTCCGGACGAAGCGCGGGTGGTCGCCGCACGCCAGGACATCGCCTCGATCATGCAGGCGCTCAAACTGTACCGACTCGACAACCGGCGCTACCCCACAACGGAACAGGGCTTGTCCGCCCTGGTCAGGAAGCCGGACACCGCACCGGTACCGGACAACTGGAAATCCTATCTGGAGCGTTTGCCTGCCGACCCGTGGGGCGGCGAATATCAGTACCTCAACCCGGGCATCAATGCCGACGTCGATGTCATGAGCTTCGGCGCCGACGGCACGCGCGGCGGTGAGGGGTTCGATGCCGACATCGGCTCCTGGCAACCTTGATCCGCGCCCGTCCGCCGCGCCATGCGCACGGCTTCTCGCTGATTGAACTGATGGTGGTGCTGGCCATCATCGGCATCGTCAGCGGCGGCGCGAGCCTTGCGATCGACGGATTTCGCGCCAACGATGTCGACATGGCCAGCGAACGCCTGCGACGCACCCTGGAGGCCTGCGCCGACCGCGCGGCGGTGCGTGGCCACCCCATCGCGATCGAATTTTCCGACGATGCTTACCGCTTCACCCGCCTGGATCCCGACGGACGCTGGCGCGCGCTGGAGGAGCCCCCGCTCTTCATGCCCCGTGTGCTGCCCGATCAAATGCAGATCGTCAACCTGCGGCGCCATCTCCGGGGATCGCAGCAGCATGCGCAGCGCGACCTGCGAATCGAGTTCGGCACCCGCGCCCCTTCCTTCGAACTGACGATGCGCACTCGCAAGGACACCATACGCTTGCGCGGCGACCCCAACGGCCGTGTCAGCCGCATCGATGGCGGAGCTACGCCGCCATGACATCGTACCGCGAACCCACCCGCTTCGATGGACGCAAGACGCGCGGCTTCACCTTGCTCGAAACTCTGGTGGCGCTGGCCATTGTCGCCATTGCCCTGATCTCGGCCCTGCGCGCGATGGGTGCGAGCACGCTGGCCGCTTCCGAACTGCGCGACCGCGTGCTGGCCGACTGGGTGGCGCGCAACCGGCTCGCCACCTATCGGGCCAGCGCAGAATTTCCCGCCACCGGCCGGTTTGAAGGCCGCGTCACCCAGGGACATTCCACATTCCGCTGGCGCGAACGCGTCGGTCCCACGCCCAATGCCCTGTTCCGCCGCATCGATGTGGATGTCCTCGATGGCGACGGCCATCATGTGCTCGCGCATGCCACCGGATACGTCACGAGAGCGCCGCGATGAGTGCCATTGACCACCAGCGCGCGCGCGGCCTGACCCTGATCGAACTCGTCATCGCACTGGCACTGTTCGCCATCCTTGGTACCCTCACCTGGCGCGCAACCGCGCAGGTGATCGACACCCGCGCCCGCGTCAGTCGCGAGATCGGCCGCTGGCAGGACATTGCCAGTGCCATGCAGCGCATCGAGATGGAACTGCAGCAGATCGCAGCCCCCGCGCTGCCACCTGCTGGTACGGCTGCGAGTCCTGCCCTGGAGCTGCTGCGCATCAGCGATGATGGTCACAGCGAACTTCGCCTGCTGGCACTGGGCGCCAGTGGCGAGGGTGCACGCCGGATCGGACTGCGCTTCACCGGCACCCGTCTCGACTGGCTGATCTGGCCGGATCGCAATGCCCGCACCGGTGCCGACACATACCTTCTGCTCGACGGGGTGCGCGCGATACGCTGGCACTTCATCGGCAAAGGCGAACGGCACGACCGGTGGCCCGTCGCCGGCCGTGCCGGCGACACCCTGCCCGCCGCCATCGAACTCGAACTGGAAACGACCGATGACGGTACGTTCACCCGCCTTGTCGCCCTGCGCTGAGCGCGCTCGGCAGCGCGGCGCGGCGGTCGTGCTTGCGCTGCTGACGGTGACCCTCGCGGCCGTGCTGGCCGCATCGGTGCTGGCCGACGTCGGCTACGCGATCGAAGCCGTGTCCGGGCGCCGTGACCAGGCCCAGTCGCAGCGGCTGGCACGCGCCGCGGTAGATTGGGCGCGTCAGGTGCTGGCCCAGGACGGACGCGAAAGCAATGTGGATCACGGCCAGGAGAACTGGACGGTCCGGATTCCTGCCACCCCCCTGGGCGACGATGCGCAGGATGGCACGGTGGCCGGCGAAATCGTCGAGCTTTCCGGCCGCTTCAATATCAACGAGCTCGCGCCTGAAGGCGTGGCGAATGTCGCCGCGGGCGAACGCCTGCAACGTCTGCTCACACGCATCGGCGAACCGCCCGAAACCGCCCGCGCGCTCACGCAGACGCTGACCCGGTGGATCGCAGCCGGGCCCGCGGCCGATGGCGACCCCGCCCCCCACGCGCCGCTGGTGGCAGTCGACGAGGTGGCTGCCGTCGTCGGCATCGACCCCTCCTTGTGGCATCGACTGCAACCATTCATCACAGCAGTACCGACGCCGAGCCCGATCAATGTCAATACGGCGCCGGCCGAGGTGCTCTCGGCACTGGTGCCCGGTCTCGACCTGAACGCGGCGCGGGTGCTGGTCGCCGAACGCGACCATGCCTGGTTCCGCGATCTCGCCGACTTTGGCGCGCGCCTGCCGGCAGGGGCCAGCCCCCCATCGGGGCAGTTGGCCAGCGTCAGCAGCCATCACTTCCTCGTCACCATCCACGCCAGTTACGGCGTCGCCGTCAGCCGCCTCGAAGCGCTGCTGGAACGGCGAAGGATCTGGCCCGAAATCCTCTGGTACCGCATCCCATGACCACACGACTACTGCTCCGGATCGACGAACACTGGCCGCGCGAACCCGCAGCGGACTGGGTCTTGCTCGACGCATCCAACCGCGTGCTGCAGCAAGGCTGCAGTGGTGCAGCGCACTGGCCTGCGGCCGACAGCTGCGAGGCAATCCTCGCCGGCGCTCAGTGCCTGTGGCTCGAGGTCATGCTGCCTCCGGCGCCAAAGCGCGAACGTGCGCGTCTGCTCGCCTACGCGCTCGAAGAACATCTGGTCGACGATCCTGATACACAACATCTGACCGTCACACACAGTGCGCTTGAAGACCATTCGCGCCGCACCGGCGTGATCGTGGTCGGCCGTGCCCGGATGGTGCAACTGGTCGCCCAGTTCGATGCCATCGGACGACCGCTGTCGCATCTGCGCAGCCTGCTCGAGACCGTTCCCCCTGCGCCGCCGCGATGGACGCTTGCGATCGATGCGCACATGGCGCTCCTGCGCCCGGGGTCGTCGCCGACCGTATGCCTCGAGGCATCATCAGCCCAGGCCCTTGCCGACGCGCTGTCGCTGTCCCTGGCCCAGGCGGCCCGTCGCGCCGGCGCCGAAACGCCGCGTGCCATAGAACTTCGCATCGCCGACGATGGTGCCCTCCCCCCACTTCCCCTGGCGCAGGACCAGACCCCGGCGTTCGAGCCCGGACCGCCCTGGCAGTGGTGGGCGTATGTCGACCATTGCACCGAACTCCTGCATGGAGAGTTCGCCCCCCGTCATATGCGCAGCAAACGCTGGCACGCGCTTCGAGCGCCGCTCTTGCTGATGGCGGCGACCGTGCTCGCGTTGATCACGGCAAATCTCGTCCAGATTCTCGACCAACGCCAGTCCCTCGCCGACCTCGACGCCCGCTCGCTGCGACTGTTCGCCCGCGCCCTGCCAGGGACGCCAGCAGTCGCGCCGGAGGCACAATTGGCGCGTGCGCTCGCCGACGAACGCAGACGTACCGGACGTCTCGCCGAGGGCGACTTCATCGCCTTGCTGCGCGCCCACCTCGAGGCAGCCGGCGCCACCCCGCTCGACATTGACTACGAGAAGGGCAAGCTCGACATCGGCCTGTCGCCCGGCACGGACATCGCCGCACTGAAGACCCGTCTCGCCCTGCAAGGCATCGACGTCCGCGGGCGCGATGGCGGGCTCGTCCTCAGCGCACGGCCGCGCCCCTGATCCATTCCGCTCAGCCCCTTCCCTGCCCAACCGTCAAGGACTTGTAACCGAGCATGCCAAGCGCCAACGACTCAAGAACTGACCTGGCCCTCGTGATCGCCCCCCTGCGCCGATGGCTCTCTGCGCGGGCGCCGCGCGAGCGCCAAATGATGTTGATTGCAGTGATGGCGGTGGCGCTTGCGGCCGCCCTGACCGCCACCGACTGGATCCTCGCGGAGCGTGAACGCCTGCAGAAGCGTCTGCCCCTGGCCCGGGCAGTGTTTGAGCGCATGCAGGCGGACACGGACGAACTGACCCGCCTGCGTGCCTTGCCAGCGTCGCCCGCACCTGAGCCAGCAACGCTCGTGGCCGCAGTGCGCAGCGCGGCACTGGCCCGCGGTCTGCAGTTGGAGATCCGCGCCACCCCCGACGGTCTGTCGGCAAGCGGACATGCCGCCCTGCCGGACTTGATAGACTGGCTCGCGGCGATGCAGGGCGATTTGCATCTATACCCGGTGCGCCTGCGCACCGGCAGCGCACCGGGCCGCCCCGTCGAAGTGCTGCTGGCGCGCGTCGGCGGCGCCCCGGCCGGCAACGGCCGATGAGACCCTTCCTGCTGCTATTGCTGGTCGCCGCGGGGCTGGTGGTCGCGCACGCGCCATCCAGCCTGCTCGACACCGTGCTTGCACAGGCCAGCGATGGCCACCTCCGCCTGGCGTCGCCACGGGGAAGCCTGTGGCGCGGCAGCGCCGAACTGGCCAGCGCCGGCGAAGCGCGCATGCTCGAACCGTGGGCCAAGGCCGCCTGGCGCCTCGACCTCCCTGCATTGTTGCATGGGCAGGCATCGTGGACGCTCGAAGTGGATGACCGGCCAGCTGGTCGGCTCAGCGTCGGCATCCACCGCTGGAAGGTGGAGCAAGCCGCCATCTCACTGCCATTGCCTCCACTGCTGCAGGCGCTGCCCCACCCGGCGTTCCATTTCGGCTGGCGTGGCCGTGCCGACGTCCATGGGCCGGGCATTGAATGCGACTGGCAGGCGCGCTGTAGTGGCCGCCTTGTGCTGGCGTGGCGCGATGCTGGTACCGACATCCTGCCGATGCAGACGCTGGGCGGCTTCGATTTCGAGTTCGACGCGGGACCGCACCCGAACCAAGGTCAGGCTGCGACCGCCCTCAGCCTGACCGTCAGCAGTCAGGCGAACAACCGCCTTGTGATCAACGGCCGGATCGGACTGGCGCCCGACGATCCGCCGCGCGTCGACCTGAGCCTGGGCGGCGAAGCGGGCCTCATCGACCGCATCGCGCCCTTGCTGGAGCAGATTGCACGCCGCGACGGTGATCGCCTGCTCATCCGTCAGCCCTGACCACGTGACCGACAACATGGTTGCGCAAGCCTGATCGGACGCTCGAAAACCGGGAGGTCGAATACCCGGGCCGTCCGCCCTGCGCCATTGGTGCGTACAAATAAATTAAAGTATTTAACTATATGCCGTTATAACATTCAGATAGCCAACCCACTCGGGGGCGGACATGGTTCGCACGCCCCGACCGACAGCGACCCATCATGAAAAACGCGCTCACCGTCAAGAAACAGCTGGCACTGCTCACGCTCGTCACCTGCAGCCTGTTCATTGCGGCCATTGCCTTCACCGTGTGGCAAATGCATGCCACGCAGGAACGCATGCTTGGTTTCATCGATGCCGAACTGACGATGGAACGCGATGTCACCGCTGCCTATGCCCAGGGTTTGCAGATGGGGCAGGCCCTGCGCAACATTCTCCTCGATCCGAAAAACCCCACCGCATACGACAACTTCAAGCGAGCAGAATCCGAATTCTCGACCCTGATCGACCGTGTCAGGCAAGGGCCGTCATTGCTAGAGGGCGGCACCCGGACAACCGACGACATCGCCAGGATTCACGACGCCTGGCAGCCCTTGCGCGCAGCGGTAATCGATTCCGTACGAGCCGGCGCGCAGGACGATGCGATGCGCGTGCTGGTCAAGGAAGAAACACCGATGTGGAGGAAGATGCGCGACATCCTGCTGACCCAGATCCGCTTCCTCGGCGGCGCCACCAGCGACACACGCGAGGCTCTGGTGCGCGACTTCGATCGCACCATCGGCACGACGATAGCGATTGCCACGCTTGCCCTGCTGCTGTGTGTCGTGCTCGCCGTGCTGATGGGACGGCACCTGCTGCGCCAGCTCGGTGGCGAGCCGGCCTATGCGGTGGAAGTAACCAGGGACATCGCCGCTGGCACGTTGAACAGGCCGCTGCAAGCCCGCCACGCAGCGCCCGACAGTCTGCTCGGCGCCATGGGTACGATGCAATCCGAACTCGCAAGCACGGTCAGGCAGATTCGCGAGCACGCCGACGATGTCACTGTTGCCGCGGTGTTGATGCGTGAAAACGGGAGCCAGATCGAACGCGACTCGATGAAGCAGAGCGAGGCCGCGAACGCGATTGCGGCCGCTGTGGAGGAACTGAGCGTCAGCATCACCCAGCTCGCCGACTATGCGCACGACGCCGACCGTCTATCGGCCGACTCAACCCAGCAGGTCGAGGGAAGCATCGCCGTCATCCGCAGCACGAGCCAGGCGATGGAGCAGATCTCGACACGCATGAGCGCCTCGGCCGAGGTCATGGCCGAACTCGGCAGCAGTGCAGAGAGCATCTCTTCGATCGTGCGTGTCATCGAGGACATTGCCGGGCAGACCAATCTGCTCGCCCTGAATGCCGCGATCGAAGCAGCACGCGCAGGCGAACAGGGTCGCGGCTTTGCGGTGGTGGCCGACGAGGTACGCAAGCTTGCAGAGCGCACCGCGCAGTCGACGCACGAGATCTCGGCGATGATCAAACGCGTCCAGGGGCACGCGTCGGACGCCGTCGACAGCATGAGTGCGGGCCGCAAGCTCGCGGCGCAGGGTAGCGAACAAGCGGAACAGGCCAGCACCGCCGTCGGCGCGTTGGTGCAGAGCGTCACCAGCGTACGCACTGTCATTGCCTCGATCAACGCCGCGCTTCACGAGCAACGCTCGGCAAGCACGGAGATTGCCCAAAGCGTGGAGCAGATCGCCCACATGAGCGAGCAGAATCACGGGGCCACGACATCCCTGCTGACGCGTGCCACCGAACTGGAAAGCCTGTCGGCCTCGCTCGAAGAATCCGTCGGCCATTTCGAGGTCTAGCGCACCCGCCGCATCCGCTGCGTCGAGAGACCTTCGGCCTCCGCGACTAATCGACCCGGTGCGGTTCGGCCAGATAGTCGCGCGTACGCATCTCCATCAGCCGACTGACGGTACGGACGAACTCGTGCGCATTATGGCCCTCGGTATAGAGGTCGTGGGCCTCAGCGCCAGCGCTCATGATCAGCTTGACCCGATGGTCGTAGAGCACATCGATGAGCCAGGTCAGCCGGCGTGCCTCTGAGGCTTCGCCCGAACCCATGCGCGGCACGCCGGAGAGCAGCAGCGTATGGTGTTCGCGCGCGATTTCCAGGTAGTCATTCTGCGAGCGGTTGCCACGGCACAGCGTCGCAAAATCGAACCAGATCACCCCGCCGGCACATCCCAGCACGGGAAGGCTGCGGCCAAGGACCTCGATCTCCCCGGGTGTGACGTCGCTGGCGGCAAGACGGCGGAAATCGTCGCGCATCTTGAGCTCGGCCGCCTCGTCGGCGGGGACCAGATAGATCTCGATCTTCTCCAGGGTACGCAGGCGATAGTCTGTACCGTGATCCACCTCGAAAACATCGAAACGACGCTTCATCATGTCGATGGTCGGGAGGAAGTTCACCCGCATCAGCCCATTCGGATAAAGTCCTTCGGGCGGATAGTTCGAGGTCATGACGAAGATCACGCCGCGAGCGAACAGGGCATCGAGCAGGCGCCCGAGGATCATCGCATCGGCGATGTCGGACACGTGGAACTCGTCGAAACACAGCAGTCGGGTCTGTCGCGCGATGCGATCGGCCACCTTCTGCAGCGGATCTGCCTCCTGATTGTGGTCCTTGAGGTCATTCTGCACTTCCTGCATGAAGGCATGAAAGTGCACCCGGCGCTTGCGCTGGTAGGGCACCGAATCGAAGAAGCAATCCATCAGGAAGCTCTTTCCGCGCCCTACCCCACCCCAGAAGTACACGCTGCGCGGCATGCGAGGGCGGGCAAAGACCTTACGCAGGGCGGTGCGGCGGGCAGCCTTGAAGGTGACGAGCTCGGTGTACAGCTGCTGCAAACGTTGAACGGCTGCGCGTTGCGCCGGGTCGGACTTGTAGCCGCGCAGCTTGAGTTGCGCCTCATAGGCGTCGAGCATGCCCCGTTCGGGAACATTGAGTGTACGGTGAGGCATCACGATGACCGGAAAAGATGGTTCTACAAAAGCATGCGGCACTCAGGGCTCAGGGCGCACGCATGCCGACAAACGCAGAGAGGGTGAAAAACAGGGAACGACCCCTGCTTCCCACCCCCTCAATGCTTCACGCGCGGCTTAGAAGTGCAGCGGACGCTTGTCGCATGCCAGCGCCGCCTCGTGCACCACTTCCGACATGGTCGGGTGAGCATGACAGATCCGCGCCAGATCTTCCGAACAAGCAGCGAACTCCATCGCCACCACGGCTTCAGAGACCAGCTCGGAGGCACTGGCACCGATGATATGCACGCCGAGGATGCGGTCGGTCTTGGCGTCGGCCAGCATCTTGACGAAACCGCTCGGTTCGCCCATTCCGAGCGCACGGCCGTTGGCGAGGAAGGGAATCTTGCCGACCTTGTAAGCCACGCCATCCGCCTTCAACTGTTGCTCGGTCTTACCGACCCAGGCGATTTCCGGGCTGGTGTAGATCACCCAGGGCACGGTGTCGAAATTGCAGTGGCCGGCCTGGCCCGCCATCAATTCGGCCACCATCACCGCTTCTTCCATCGCCTTGTGCGCCAGCATCGGGCCGCGGACCACGTCGCCCACCGCCCACACGCCGGGCAGGTTGGTGCGGCAATGGTCGTCGACCTCGATCATGCCACGCTCGGTGATCTTCAGTTCGACCGCTTCCGCATTCAGGCCATCGGTGTTCGGGACGCGCCCGACGGACACGATCAGGCGATCGGCCTCGAGCTTGTGATCGGCGCCATCCTTGTCCTTGTACGCTACGACCACACCCTTCTTGCTGGTCTTGACCTCGCCGATCTGCACGCCGAGATTGATCTTCAGCCCCTGCTTGGTAAACAGCTTGAGCGCTTCCTTCGCCACGTCCTGATCGGCGGCCGCAAGGAAGTCAGGCATGGCCTCGAGAATGGTCACGTCCGCACCCACCCGACGCCACACCGACCCCATCTCCAGCCCGATCACACCGGCGCCGATGACGGCGAGCTTCTTCGGCACCGCGTCAATGTCGAGCGCACCAACGTTGTCGCACACGATCTTGTTGTCGACGGGGATACCGGGAAGATGGCGCGGCGACGAGCCGGTCGCGATGATGACCTGCTTGGCCACGACCATCTCCTCACCGACCTTGACCTGCCAGCCGGCGTCCGACTTGCCGACAAAAGCGCCATGACCGTTGATCATCGTGACCTTGTTCTTCTTGAACAGGCCCTTGATGCCACCAGTGAGCTGATCGACGATGGTGCTCTTGCGCGCGATCATCTTCGAAACGTCAATCTTGGGGGTACCCACGTTGATACCCTGTGCGGCGAAGCTGTGTCCCGCCTCCTCGAAGAGGTGCGAGGTGTGCAGCAGTGCCTTCGACGGAATGCAACCGACGTTCAGGCAGGTACCGCCAAGACGCGGCTCGCCCTTCGGGTCGGCATAGGGGTTGGACTCGCAGCAGGCGGTCTTGAAGCCCAGCTGAGCAGCACGGATGGCCGCAACGTAACCACCGGGCCCACCGCCGATGACGAGTACATCGTATTCATGCGCCATGAAAATCTCCCTTGCAGAATCTGAGCGGGGCACACCCGCGCACGGCAAATGCGACCGGTTCGAACATGCCCCTGCAGCGTGTTGTCGTTATACGTCGAGGATCAGGCGGGCCGGATCTTCCATCGCTTCCTTCATCGCCACCAGGCCGAGCACCGCCTCGCGACCGTCGATGATACGGTGGTCGTAGGACATGGCGAGGTAGTTGATCGGACGCACGACAACCTGGCCGTTTTCGACCACGGCACGATCCTTGGTGGCATGGATGCCGAGGATTGCCGACTGCGGCGGGTTGATGATCGGCGTCGACATCATCGAGCCGAACACACCGCCGTTGGAGATCGAGAACGTGCCGCCGGTCAGCTCTTCGAGCGAAAGCTTGCCGTCCTTGGCCTTCTGACCGAACTCGGCAATCTTCTTCTCGATGTCGGCGATCGACATCGATTCGGCGTTGCGCAGGATGGGTACGACCAGGCCGCGCGGCGAACCGACGGCAATGCCGATGTCGATGTAGCCGTGGTAGACGATGTCGTTGCCATCGACCGATGCGTTCAGGATCGGGTACTTCTTCAGCGCAGCCACGGCGGCCTTGACGAAGAAACCCATGAAGCCCAGACGCACGCCATGAGCCTTCTCGAACTTGTCGCCGTACTGCTTGCGCAAGGCCATGACCGGCGCCATGTTCACTTCGTTGAACGTGGTCAGGATGGCGTTTTCGTTCTTCGACTGGATCAGGCGCTCGGCGATGCGGGCACGCAGACGGGTCATCGGCACGCGCTCTTCGGCACGGTCGCCGGCAGTGACCACTGCAGGCGCCGCCGCTGCCGCAGCGGACGCAGCCTTGGGCTGGGCAGCAACGGCATCTTCCTTGGTGATACGACCGCCACGGCCGGTACCGGAAACGTCGCTGGCGGCGACGCCCTTTTCGTCAAGAATCTTGCGTGCGGCCGGGCTCGCAGCGCCTGCAGCGCTCGAAGTACTCGCGGCAGCGGGCTGTGACGCCGCCTGCGCCGGCGCTGCCGGGGCAGCACTGGCACCGGCAGCCGCCTTGGCCTCGGTATCGATCTGGGCGATCAGCTCGCCCGAAGCAACGGTGTCGCCGTCGCCCTTGATGATCTTGACCAGCACGCCTTCGGCCGGTGCCGGCGTTTCGAGAACGACCTTGTCGGTCTCGATATCGATCAGGTTCTCATCACGCGAAACCGCATCGCCTTCCTTCTTGTGCCAGGTCACCAGAGTGGCCTCGGAAACGGACTCGGACAGTTGCGGTACTTTGACTTCGATCAGCATGTGGTTTTCTCCCCTTTGTGCTTATACGTTGGGTGATTGAGGCGTGGCGTCCTGGATCGGACCAAAGGCGTTCTCGATCACTTCCTTCTGTTGCTGGTTGTGCTTGGCGTAGTAACCCACGGCCGGCGACGCGGCGGCCGGACGGCTGACCAGCAGCAGCTTGCGCTTGGTGCCGAGTACGTTGACCAGATGCTGACGCGATGCAAGCCAGTACCAGGCGCCCTGGTTGCGCGGCTCTTCCTGCGCCCACACCACTTCCTTGGCATTCGGGAACTGGCTGATCGCCTTGCCGAACTCGTCGGCCGGGAAGGGATACAGCTGCTCCAGACGCACCAGCGCAGTATCTGTGATCTTGTTGTCGCGACGGTAGGCCAGCAGCTCGTAGTAGATCTTGCCCTGGCAGATCACCACCCGCTTGACCTTCTTCGGATCGAGGGCGTCGACTTCGGGGATCACGGTCTGGAAACGGCCGCTGGCCAGATCATCCATCGACGAAATGGCTTCCTTGTGACGCAGCAGCGACTTCGGCGTGATGATGATCAGCGGCTTGCGCAGCTTGCGGATCATCTGACGGCGCAGCAGGTGGAAGATCTGCGCCGGCGTGGTCGGCACGCACACCTGCCAGTTGTTCTCGGCGGCCATGTTCATGAAACGCTCCGGACGCGCCGACGAGTGCTCCGGCCCTTGGCCTTCATAGCCGTGCGGCAGCATCATCACCAGACCGCTCAGACGACCCCATTTGGCCTCACCCGAGCTGATGAACTGGTCGATGACGACTTGCGCACCGTTGACGAAGTCGCCGAACTGGGCCTCCCACACCACCAGTTCGTTGGGCTCGGCGGTCGAATAACCGTATTCGAAGGCCAGCACGGCCTCTTCCGACAGCACGGAATCGAAACACTGGAAACCGGCCTGACCGTCCTGGATATGGGCGAGCGGCACGTAGGTGCCCTCATCCCAGCGCTCGCGCTGCTGGTCATGCAGCACCGCGTGACGATGGAAGAAGGTGCTTCGGCCGACGTCCTCACCGGAAATACGGACCGCGAAGCCCTGCGCGAGCAGGCTGGCGTAGGCGAGGTTCTCGCCCATGCCCCAGTCGAGCGGGAGTTCGCCACGACCCATTGCCGCACGATCCTGGATGATCTTCTTGACCCGCGGTTGCAGGGTGAAGGTATCCGGAATCGCCGTCAGGCGCTCGGACAGACGCTTGATCTCCTGCAGCGGAATGGCAGTACCGGCCTCATCGGTATAGGCCTGCTTCAGGTAGGGGCTCCAATCAACCGAGAACTGCCGGTTGTGGCCGGACAGCACCGGGTTGTAGAGCAGCTCGCCCTTGTCCAGATGTTCGCGGTACTCGGCGATCATCTTCTCCGGCTCTTCGGCGCTGAGCGTGCCTTCGGCCACCAGGCGGTCGGCGTAGAGCTTGCGGGTGCCCGGATGCTGCTGGATCTTGCGATACATCAGCGGCTGGGTCACCATCGGCTCGTCCTGCTCGTTGTGGCCGAGTTTGCGGTAGCAGACGATGTCGATGACGACATCCTTTTTGAACTCCTGACGGAATTCCAGCGCGAGCGCGGTCACGAAGGACACTGCTTCCGGATCGTCGCCATTGACGTGGAAGATCGGTGCCTCGACCATCTTGAAGATGTCGGTGCAGTACAGCGAGGAACGATAATCGCGCGGATCGGAGGTGGTGAAGCCGATCTGGTTGTTGACCACGAGATGAACCGTGCCGCCCGTGCCGTAGCCACGGGTCTGGGAGAAGTTCAGCATCTCCTGGTTGACGCCCTGTCCCGCCACTGCCGCGTCACCATGGACCAGCACCGCCAGCACCTGGCTCTTGGACTTGTCCTTGCGACGGACTTGGCGCGCATAGACCGAGCCGGCGACCACCGGGTTGATGATCTCGAGGTGCGACGGGTTGAAGGCCAGCGTCAGGTGCATCGGGCCGCCCGGCGTCATCACGTCGCTGGAGAAGCCCATGTGGTATTTCACGTCGCCCGCGGTCAGGTCGGAGGCGGCCTTGCCCTCGAACTCCGAGAACAGCATCGACGGCGACTTGCCCAGGGTGTTGACCAGCACGTTCAGACGGCCACGGTGGGCCATGCCGATCACGGTTTCGGCAACACCGAGGCTGCCGGCAACGCGGATCAGTTCGTCCATCGCGACGATGGTCGACTCGCCACCTTCGAGCGAGAAGCGCTTCTGCCCGACATACTTGGTGTGCAGGTAGCGCTCGAGGGTCTCAGCTGCGGTGGTGCGCTCAAGGATGCGGCGCTTGATGTCGGCGGAGAACTTCGGCGTGCCGCGCACGCTCTCGAGCCGGCTCTGGATCCAGCGCTTCTGCGCGATGTCGGAGATGTACATGTACTCCGAGCCGATCGAGCCGCAGTAGGTCTGACGCACGGCCTCGAGAATCTCGCGCAAGGTCGCGCGCTCGGTCGAGAAACCGTGGAAGGAACCGACGTTGAAGGTGCGCGACAGATCCGCTTCGGTAAAGCCGTAGTAGGACGGCTCGAGCTCGGCGATCTGGGGGCGCTCGGTACGCTTGAGCGGATCGAGGTTCGCCCAGCGGTTGCCGAGGAAGCGATAGGCGTTGATCAGCTGCAGAACTGCAACCTGGAGCTTGTCCTCGCCGCCTTCCGACACCACGGTGCGCACCGGACCACGCTTGGCCATCTGCTCGAAGGCGGCAATGATCGGCCCGTGCGCCACGTCGCGCACCGCCGCGCCGGCCTGCGCCTGCAGCTTGTCGAAGTAGTCGCGCCACGTGTCCGACACCGACGCCGGGTCGGACAGATAATTCTCGTACAGTTCTTCAATGAACGGCGCATTCGAGCCGAACAAGTGAGATGTGTTTTGAAGCTGCTTCATGATGAAAGCCACCTGTTATGTTCTGAGACCCTGCTTTCTGAAAAATGAGCGAACCAGACCGAATGTGCCGCACGATGAAAAAACGGGACGGCCGCATCCAAAGCGACCATCCCGTTGCGACTAGCGCCGATCCCGTCTCCCTCCCCTCTCCATCGTCTCTTTACGGACGCTGATCCATCGCCGGAACGTCACGTCGAGCGGCACCAACGTAGAGCTGGCGCGGACGACCGATCTTGTACTCCGGGTCGGTGATCATTTCTTCCCACTGCGTGATCCAGCCCACCGTGCGCGCGAGCGCGAAGATGCAGGTGAACATGGAGGTCGGGATACCGAGAGCCTTCTGCACAATGCCGGAATAGAAGTCGACGTTGGGATAGAGCTTCTTCTCGACGAAGTACGGATCTTCCAGCGCGATCTTTTCGAGCTGCATGGCGAGCTTGAACAGACGGTCGTTCTCGAGACCCAGTTCGCCCAGCACTTCATTGCACACCTTGCGCATCAGCGTGGCACGCGGATCGAAGTTCTTGTACACACGGTGACCGAAGCCCATCAGCTTGAAGCTGTCGTTCTTGTCCTTGGCGCGCGCGATGTATTCGTCGACGCGGGAGACATCGCCGATTTCTTCGAGCATGTTCAGGCAGGCCTCGTTCGCACCGCCGTGCGCCGGGCCCCACAGGCAGGCGATACCGGCCGAGATGCAGGCAAACGGGTTGGCGCCCGACGAACCGGCCAGACGCACGGTCGACGTGGACGCGTTCTGCTCGTGATCGGCGTGCAGCGTGAAGATCACGTCGAGTGCGCGCACCAGCACCGGATTGGGCTTGTACTCCTCGCACGGCGTACCGAACATCATGTGCATGAAGTTCGCCGTGTAGCCGAGGTCGTTGCGCGGGTACATGAACGGCTGCCCGGTGTTGTACTTGTAGGCCATGGCGACGATGGTCGGCAGCTTGGCGATCAGGCGGTTGATCGACACGTTGCGGTGCTCGACGTCGGAGAAGTCCATCGCGTCGTGGTAGAAGGCCGACAGCGCGCCGACCACACCCACCATGATCGCCATCGGATGCGCATCGCGGCGGAAGCCATTGAAGAAACGGGTCAGCTGATCATGAACCATCGTGTGGTTCTTGATCGTGGTTTCGAACTCGGTCTTCTGCGCGGCATTCGGCAGTTCGCCGTTCTTGAGCAGATACGCCACTTCCAGGAAGTTGCACTGATCTGCAAGCTGCTCGATCGGATAGCCGCGATACAGCAATTCGCCCTTGTCACCATCGATGAAGGTGATCTTGGACTTGCAGCTCGCCGTAGACAGGAAGCCGGAGTCATAAGTGAACAGTCCGGTCTTTGCACCCAGCGTGCGGATATCGATGACATCCTGACCATGGGTTCCGGTCATCACCGGAAAGTCGACGGTCTGGCCATCGACGGTTAGGGTTGCAGTGCGATCAGTGCTCATAGTTTTCCCTTTTGCTTACCCGTTTAACTACCAACTCGCTCAATCATTCCCCACCGGCCAGCCTAGCGCTGGCTCAGCAGGCCGATCATCTCCTTCCACCGCTCCACCTCGCATGCCTTGCTGCCATTGACCATACCCCAGATATCATAGTCGTCGGCACGCAGCAGATCTTCAAGATCTGCAAGCTGATCGTCGGTGAGACGATCGAAGTCGCGCTCCAAGAAGCGCTGAAACACGAGGTCCAGCTCCAGCAGTGCCCTGCGGCACTGCCAGCGCACGCGACCCCGGTTGATGGTCAGCGCATCAGACCGCACGGCGAACCATCATGTCCTTGATCTTGCCAATGGCCTTGGTCGGATTCAGGCTCTTCGGACATACATCGACACAGTTCATGATGCTGTGGCAACGGAACAGGCGATACGGATCCTCGAGGTTGTCCAGACGCGCGTTCGTATCCTGGTCGCGCGTATCGGCGAGGAATCGATAGGCGGCCAGCAGACCGGCCGGCCCGACGAACTTGTCCGGATTCCACCAGAACGATGGGCACGAGGTCGAACAGCATGCGCACAGGATGCACTCGTACAGCCCGTTGAGCTCTTCGCGCTCCTCCGGCGACTGCAGGCGCTCGCGTTCGGGCGCCGGGTCGTTGTTGACCAGGTAGGGCTTGATCGAGTGGTACTGCTTGAAGAACTGGGTCATATCCACGATCAGATCGCGGATGACCGGCAGCCCGGGCAGCGGACGCAGCGTGATCGGCTGCGCCAGGCTGTCGATGTCGGTCAGACACGCCAGGCCGTTCTTTCCGTTGATGTTCATCGCGTCCGAACCGCACACGCCTTCGCGGCACGAACGACGGAAGGACATCGAATCGTCCTTTGCGCGCAGGCGCACCAGCGCATCGAGCAGCTTCTTGTCGGAAGCCTCGAGCTCTACGGTGATGTCCTGCATGTAGGGCTTCTCGTCACGATCGGGATCATAACGATAGATCTTGAATGAAACGCTGCGCTTGCTCATGTCGAATATTCTCCCGCGCCGTTAGTAGGTACGCTTGGCCAGCGCAATCGGCTTCACATCGTCGGACAGCGGCTTGAGATTGACCGGCTTGTAGTCGAGCCGGTTGCCTTCGCTGTACCACAGGGTGTGCTTGAGCCAGTTGGCGTCGTCGCGACCGTTGGGATTTTCTGCGGTATCCGGTGCGTCATCGCGCACGTGGGCACCGCGCGATTCCTTGCGCGCTTCGGCCGACACGATCGTGGCCCGTGCAACCTCGATGAGGTTGTCGAGTTCGAGCGCTTCCATACGCGCAACGTTCCACACCTTCGACTTGTCGGCGATCTCGGTGCGCTTGGCACGCTCGGCCACTTCGGCCATCTTCGTGACACCCTGCTTGAGCAGGTCATCGAAGCGGAACACACCCGCGTGCTTCTGCATCGTGCGACGCATCTCGAGACCCACATCGAACACGCTCTCGCCGCCGGTCTGGCTTTCCAGCCGCGCAAGACGGGCCAGCGAGACGTCGGCAGCATCGGCAGGCAGCGGCTTGAGGCTGAGATTGCCGGACTGGAAGTCCTCGACCACGGTCTCGCCCGCGGACTTGCCGAACACCAGCAGGTCGAGCAGCGAGTTGGTACCCAGACGGTTCGCGCCATGCACTGAAGCGCAGGCACATTCGCCAGCGGCGTAGAAACCCACGACCGGGGTATTGTGGTTGCCATCCTTCGGCACCACGACCTGACCCTTGTAGTTGGTCGGAATACCGCCCATCTGATAGTGGCAAGTCGGCACGACCGGGATCGGTGCCTTGATCGGATCGACACCGGCGAACTGGATCGCGATCTCACGAATGCCCGGCAGGCGCTTCATGATGTTCTCGGGGGCCAGGTGGGTGATGTCGAGCAGCACGTGATCCTTGTCGGGACCACAGCCACGACCTTCGTTGATCTCGGTCGTCATTGCACGCGAGACGACGTCACGCGAGGCCAGATCCTTCAGGTTGGGTGCGTAGCGTTCCATGAAACGCTCGCCCGACGCGTTGCGCAGAATGCCGCCTTCGCCGCGCACACCTTCGGTAATCAGCACACCCGCGCCGGCCACGCCGGTGGGGTGGAACTGCCAGAACTCCATGTCTTCCAGCGGAATGCCGGCACGTGCCGCCATACCGACACCGTCACCGGTGTTGATGAAGGCATTGGTCGAGGAATGATAGATCCGGCCGGCACCGCCGGTGGCGAACACCGTGGCCTTGGCATGGAAGATCGACACTTCGCCGGTTTCCATTTCCATCGCGGTCACGCCGAGCACGTCACCGTTCTCGTTGCGAATCAGATCCAGCGCCATCCATTCGACGAAGAACTGAGTGTTGGCGCGCACGTTGCGCTGATACAGCGCATGCAGCATGGCATGGCCGGTACGGTCGGCTGCGGCACAGGAGCGCATCACCGGCGCCTGACCATAGTTCATCGAGTGACCGCCGAACGGGCGCTGGTAGATCTTGCCGTTGTCGGTGCGATCGAAAGGCATGCCGTAGTGCTCGAGCTCGACCACGACTTCGTTGGCCTTCTTGCACATGAACTCGATGGCATCCTGGTCACCCAGCCAGTCCGACCCCTTGACGGTGTCGTACATGTGCCAGTGCCAGTTGTCTTCGGTCGAGTTGCCGAGGGACGCGGCCACCCCGCCCTGCGCTGCCACGGTGTGGGAGCGGGTCGGGAAAACCTTGGTCAGGACTGCCGTCTTCATGCCGGCTTCGGAGAGTTGCAGGGCAGCCCGCAGACCGGCACCACCGGCGCCGACGATGACCGCATCAAAGGTACGCTTCGCGACGTTCACGCTTACAGCCTCCACAGAATCTGGGCCGCCCAGCCGGCATAGCCGACGAGCAGAAAGAGAGTAACCAGGTGTAGCGCGAGGCGCACACCGGTAGGCTTGACGTAGTCCATCCAGATGTCACGCACGCCGATCCAGGCGTGGTAGAACACCGACAGGAAGAACAGGAAGCTCAGAAACTTGAACAGACCGTTGGAAAACAGTCCCGACCATGCGCTGTAGCTGAACTCGGGCAAAGCCAGCGTACAGACGGCGAAGATGAGTGTGTACAGCGCCATGTAGACAGCGGTACCGCGCTGGGCAATCCAGTCCTTGAGACCGTAATGCGCGCCGACGATGGGACGGTTCACCATAGTTTCACCCCGATGATCACGGTGAGCACCAGACTCACGATCAGAACGATGCGTGCGGAATTACGTGCAGCCTGAAGCTCGACGCCTTTGTGCATGTCGAGCAGCAGGAAGCGGATACCGGCGCAGAAATGATGCATGTAGGCCCACAACAGGCCGAGGAGCAACAGCTTGGCAAGCGGATGCGAGACCACCGCCGAGAACACTTCAAACGATTCTGGCGACCCCAGACTGCGGTCGAGCAGATAAAGCAGGAAGGGCAGCATCAGAAACAACCCCGCCCCACTGACCCGATGAAGGATCGACACGAAACCCGGCAACGGCAACCGGATCTCATTGATGGCCAGATGTTTCGGCCTTTGTTTGCGCACTGTCACTTCTGACATGAAGACTCCCCTCAACATGCGCGGCGAAGATACGCCGCAGACCCCTAAAAGCTACTGATTATAGCGATGTACTACTGTTACTCCGGGCTCCCACCCTTAATTGAGTTCGTTCAGGTAGAAATGCTCCGCGGTCGAATACAAACCACGGCGCCACTCTACGGGCTTGTCTCCATAGGTGTAGGTCACCCGCTCCACCGACAGAAGAGGCGTACCCTCCGCCACTTTCAATGCTTCGCTGGTGGACCGGTCTGCCGCGACGGCACGGATCCGCTCCTGCGCCCTGATCATGCGCGATCCGAAACGGGTCTCGAGCAGGCTGTAGAGCGAACCATGCCAATCCTGCAATGTCTCGAAATTCAAACCCTGGAAGAGTTCTCCAGGAAGATAGATTTCATCCACCACCACCGGCTTCTGTGCAAACTTCAGCAATCGGCGCAAAATGATGATAGGCGCGCCCGGCTCGATCGCAAGCATCCGTGACGCTTCCTGACCCGCCTTGGCACGCCAGCAGTCGAGCGGTACGCTTTGCGGTGGCGTAAGATCACCATCAACCGGAACCAGACGAAGAAAACGGAACAGCGCTCGCGGATCGTTGTGCGAGGCAACGTAGGTACCCTTGCCCTGCTTGCGCACCAGAAGATTGTCGCCGGCGATCTCGTCGATCGCCTTGCGCACGGTGCCTTGGGAAACGCCAAAACGGGCGGCAAGTTCCTGCTCGCTGGGTATGGCCTGCCCCGGACGCCATTCGCCCGCCTCAAGCGCCTGGAGTATCAGGGTCTTGATCTGGCGGTACAAAGGGCTGAAAGTGGGGGTTTCCTGAGCCATTCCCGTATTTCATCACAAAATTTTTCGAGCGTCTATGGGTCATCTTTTGTCTTATATAAGACAAAAGACACGATTTGACAGCACTAGCAGATATCCCTAAGATTCCTGCGCCTTGAGATTGCCGCCTGAGCGTCGCCGTTTCATACGTTCCCCGTCCCCGGGGGCCGCATCAAGAGCACGAACAATTCACCCAGACCGTCTTGTTTTGAGGGAGTATCCAAATGAGCAAAGCCCCCGTCCGCGTTGCAGTCACCGGCGCCGCCGGCCAGATCGGTTACAGCCTGCTGTTCCGTATCGCCAGTGGCGAAATGCTGGGCAAGGACCAGCCCGTCATTCTGCAATTGCTCGATCTGCCCCAGGCCCAGAAGGCGGTCAAGGGTGTGATGATGGAACTGGAAGACTGCGCTTTCCCGCTGCTGGCCGGCATGATCGCCACCGACGACCCGAACGTCGCCTTCAAGGATGCCAAGGTCGCCCTGCTCGTCGGCGCCCGCCCCCGTGGCCCCGGCATGGAGCGCAAGGACCTGCTGACCGAAAACGCCAAGATCTTCACCGTGCAGGGCGCGGCCATCGGCCAGTACGCCGATCCTGACTGCAAGGTGCTGGTAGTCGGCAACCCCTGCAACACCAACGCCTACATCGCCAAGGAAGTTGCCCAGAAGTTCGGTCGCGTCCCGGCCAAGAACTTCACCGGCATGCTCCGCCTGGACCACAACCGCGCGCTGTCGCAACTGGCCTCGAAGTCGGGCCGCGATGTGTCCAGCCTCAAGAGCCTGGTCGTGTGGGGCAATCACTCGCCCACGATGTACGCCGACTACCGCTTCGTCACCTCCAGCGGCGACAATGTCAAGGGCCTGATCAACGATGAAGCATGGAACCGCGACGTGTTCCTGCCCACCGTCGGCAAGCGCGGCGCTGCCATCATCGAAGCGCGCGGCCTGTCCTCCGCCGCGTCGGCCGCAAACGCTGCCATCGACCACATCCGCGACTGGGTGCTGGGCTCGAAGGGCGAGTGGGTCACCATGGGTATCCCGTCCGATGGCTCCTACGACATCCCGGAAGGCATCATCTACGGCTTCCCCGTCACCACCGAGAACGGCGAGTACAAGATCGTCCAGGGTCTTGAAATCGACGCCTTCTCGCGCGAGCGCATGACCCACACCCTCAACGAACTGCTCGAAGAGCGCGAAGGCGTGAAGGATCTGCTCGGCTGATCACGGCACGCTCGCGGACGGGGCCGGCCCCGTCCGATGATTGAAAGGCGCGCAACCATGTTGTGCGCCTTTTTCGTTTACCCGCGCCTGCTGCTATGCTTGCGCCCGGTTTTCACGGGATCAAGCATATGAACGCAAGCTGTACGACGCATCCGGCCGACATTCTCTTCAGCGGCGAAAAGCCGTTTCCGATCCTGCCCGCCGTCGATCATTATGCAGGCTCCGAGAAGCTGATCCGCAAGGCGCTGGCGCTGCAGCAGACGCTCGGACCCATCTTCGACATCACCGGAGACTGCGAAGATGGTGCGCGCGCGGGAGCCGAGGCCGAACACGCGGAAATGGTCGCGACGCTCGCACTCAGCGATGAGAACCGCCATGGTCGCATGGGCGCACGCATACACGACATCACCCATGCCCACTGGCAACGCGATCTCGAGATCCTGGTCGGAACGGCAGGACACCGGCTCGCGTTCATCACCCTTCCCAAGGTGCGCTCGGCTGCGGACACAGCGGCGCAGATTGCCGCCCTCAGGCGCGTCGAAAACACACACGGCATTACCCGCCCGCTGCCGGTCCATGTGCTGATCGAAACCCATGGCGCCCTGCGCGAGGTTTGGAACATCGCCGCGCTCGAGGGGGTCGAGTCGATCGATTTCGGGCTGATGGATTTCGTTTCCGGGCACCACGGGGCGATCCCGGGCAGCGCAATGAAAAGCCCGGACCAGTTCGAGCATCCGCTCGTCGTTCGCGCAAAAACCGAGATTTCCGCCGCAGCCTTGGCCAACGGCGTCGTGCCATCGCACAACGTCACCACCGAACTCAAGGATCTCGACATCATTCGCAGCGACGCCACGCGGGCGCGGCGGGAGTTCGGCTATCTGCGCATGTGGAGCATCCACCCCAACCAGATCCAGCCCATCGTCGAAGCGATGCGGCCTGACTTCTCCGAAGTCCAGGAGGCTGCCGAGATCCTGATCGCGGCGCAGGACGCCTCTTGGGGGCCAATTCAACACAATGGCCGCCTGCACGACCGCGCGTCCTATCGCTACTACTGGGAACTGCTGCTGCGCGCACGCAGCACCGGCATGCAACTATCCGACGACGCTGCAGGCCGCTTCTTCGAAAACTGATCAAGCAAGGCGGCCTCGCTTGCCGGCCAGAACCGGGCGAGGCCCGCCTCTGGCCGAGTGCTCAGGCCTTGGTCTCAGGCGCCGCCTTCACGGTGGCGGCAACCGGCGTCTTGCGTGTCCGACGCGGCGCAGCCTTTGCCGGAGTCGCCTTTGCCGGAGTCGCCTTCGCCGGGGTCGCCTTCGCCCCGACAACTTGCGCCGGCATGATGTCGACCGCCGTCGTTGCCGCTGCGTCCGCTACCACCGCCTTCACAGCCCTTGCTCCGCCGGACTTCGCGCTATCCGCAGCAACGCTTGCAGGTTTCGTGCGCGGCTTGCGAACCGGCGCCACCTTCGGCGGCGCGAGCGCGGCCGGCTCGGTACCGGCTCTCGCCGCCGCAGCTGACAATTCGCCCTCCGTGCGCACACCCGCACGCTGAACGACACTGAGCTGAGGCCAGGCGGCACGCATCATCAGCCGGACCGCACGATCGGCGCCGAGCGGGTCCACCGCCGACATGATTGAATCGGCACGCGGAAACCACGGCAGAAACAACTCGATCGACGCGGTCTGTCCCCTGCGTCCCGCAGCCAATGCGGGCAGCCAGGGATTGGGAAGGGTTGCGATCGAGTCGAACCATTGCTGCCATTGATCACCCACGAATTGGGTCCAACCTTGCCAGGCCGCCCAAGGTTGCGTGTATGCCTTCAGCCACGCGGATGAAATTGCGGCAATCGGCGTCGACGCCGAAGTGGAATCGGTCTTCATGACGAAGCTCCTGGAGACGATGAGGAGAATGCTCCCGAAGGATACTCCTGCGACGCGCTCGCGGCTGTGACAGCCACCTCATCGAGCACACTCAGGAACCCTCTCAGCAAGGGGCCCTGCTCGTCTGCAAGATATGCAACCGCCAGCGGAAAACACGCTGCCGGATCCGCGATCGGCAGGTAGCGCACCCGTGGCATCCGCACGCACGCCAAAGGCGCCGGCAACAAGGCGACACCCAGACCGGCGGCAACGAGGCCGATTTGCGTGGTCGCCTCCCGCGCGAGCTGAACCACCCTTGGCTCGAATCCGGCAGCCCTGCATAGCGAACGCAACAGCAGCGGCAACCCTGTGCCCGAATCGAGCGGAAAGGTGATGAATTCCTCGTGCCTGAGATCTGAGAAGTTAATTTCTCCTGCCTCAGCCAAGGGATGCAAGGCATTGACCGCAAGCAGCAAGGGGTCGCGTCCAATCTCGCGCACCACGATGCCGGAGGCGGCATCGGGCAATCCGGAGCGCACGAAACCCACGTCGAGCCTGCCACGCGCAAGGGCCTCGAACTGCTCGGTGGAGAACATCTCGCGCAACTGCAGGTGAACATCCGGATGACGGCGGCGATAGGCATGAAGCACATCGGGAAGCGTATTCGCGAAAGGCAAGGACGAGGTGAATCCGATGCGCAACTCACCCGCTTCGCCGCTCGCCATCCGGCGCGCCTCGTCCGATGCCGCAGTTGCCGCGGCCAAGACCTCCCGGGCGCGAATCAGGAACCGTCCCCCGGCCGGGGTCAGCTTCACCTTGCGCCTGGCGCGATCGAAGAGTTGCACCCCAATCTCTGCCTCCAGGTCCCTGATCTGCATCGACAGCGGCGGCTGGCCAATGTGCAAACGCTCGGCGGCACGCGTAAAGCTCAATTCCTCCGCCACCATGACGAAATAGCGAAGATGCCGGAGCTCCATTCATATCTCCCATATATGGAAACGAGCTTCACAATATATTGGACTGTGAAATCGACTGCCAACTAAGATCAGACAACAATAATCCGCCTCACATGACCGATCCACCGTGCCCCCATCTCCCCCACCCGAAAGACACCAGACCGGCCCTGCCGGGTTCAGGCGCGCCAATCTGGCCATGTTCGTCGGCGGCTTCGCCACCTTCGCCATGCTCTACGCCACCCAGCCCCTGCTCCCGCTTCTCGCCACGGAGTTCGAGGTTGGCCCGGCCACCGCCAGCCTGAGCGTTTCGGCCGGAACCGGTGCGCTTGCATTGATGCTGATTCCGGCCAGCGTATTGTCCGATCGGGTCGGGCGCGAAACGGTCATGAAAGCGTCCCTCGCGCTCGCTGCCCTGATTGCGCTTGCCTGTGCGGCGGTCGGCGACTTCAGCCAGCTACTGGTCTTGCGTGCCCTGCTCGGCGCGGCACTGGCGGGGCTGCCAGCGGCCGCGATGGCTTATCTCGGTGAAGAAATCGCCCCGAGTTCGCAAGGCAAGGCCATGGGCCTGTACATTGCAGGCAACGCCCTGGGCGGCATGAGCGGGCGCTTCGTTTCCGCATTGCTGACGGACTGGGGCAACTGGCGCATCGCGCTCCTGGCTCTCGGCGTGCTCGGCCTCCTGGCGGCGGTGATCTTCTGGCGCAGCCTGCCGCATTCCTCACGGTTTCGCCCCCGGGCCGCTTCGTTGTCGCGTATCGCGGCCGACGCCAGGATCATTGCCGCCGACGCCGGCCTGCCATGGTTGTTCGCCACCTCGCTGCTGGGCATGGGCGCCTTCATGGGCGCATACAATTATCTTGGCTTCCGTCTGCTCGAAGCGCCTTTCTCACTCGGTCAGACCGCCATCGGTGCCATTTTCCTGCTCTATCTGATCGGGTCCTGGGCCTCTGCATTGGCCGGTCAGCTCAGCGACCGCCACGGTCGGCGCAGGATTCTGTGGCTCATGGTCGTCATCAGCCTGAGCGGGCTTGCGCTCACGCTCAGCCAACGGCTTCCGCTCCTGATCGTCGGCGTCGGCGTGTTCACCTTCGGCTTCTTTGCAACGCACTCCGTCGCCAGCGCCTGGGTTGCACATCGGGCCCGGGAACGACGGGGACTCGCCGCCGCGATCTATCTGACGAGCTACTATCTCGGCGCAAGCCTGATCGGCAGCCTCGCCGGCCTGGCCTGGAGCCTCGGCCACTGGAACGGCGTGGTTGCAGGCCTCGGTGCCTGCCTGCTGATGCTGCTCGCAATCGCATGGCGCCTGCGCAATCTGGCCCCCGCCCCCGCCCCCGACTGACAGACCGCCGGTCGGCCAGGCGTTGCCCGGGCCGGGTCTGCTTCGCCGCCCGCCAGACCGGCGCCGCGGCAAGCCGGTTCAGGCCAGCGCCAGTGTCACGTTGACGCTCACGCCGTCGCCGCCGGGCAGGTTGTGCGCGCCAAGACTGCCGCCGTGAAAGGCCGCAATCATGCGTGCCACATAGAGGCCCAGCCCCAGATGAGGCTCGGCGCCGGCGTCCTGCCCACGCACCGAAACCATGGCTTCGAACAGCCGCCCTTCGAGCGCCGCCGGCAACAAGGGACCGCGATTGATCACGGCCAGCGTCGCCGTGGTGGTCTGGAACTGCAACACGATGCGAATCGGGGTATCCGGCGCGGCAAAATCCACCGCGTTGTCGACCAGTTTGTCGAGCATCTGCGCGGCCAGATCGGGGGCACCCCGCACCCACACCGGATAGCGCGGCAATTCGGCCGTGAAAACGCGCTGCGGATGGACCACGCGATACCCGTCCACGCATTCGCCGACCACCGCACGCAGGTCGAAACGCTCACTTGCGGTGCTCGCAAGCGCCTGCTCCAGACGGGTGGCTTCGCTCATGCGCGAGAGAATCCTCGACAGCCGCGCCAGGCCCGTCTCGGCACGATCGATATAGGGGTGCGCGGCCGCCGGCAGCGCTTCCGCATGCAGGTTTTCCAGCGACGACCGCACCACTGCAACCGGCGTGCGCAATTCATGTGACAAGCGGCTGGCCATGTTCTCCAGGTAGGCATGATGCCCGGCCAGGCGTTCCAGCAGCGCGGAAAAGCTGCGCGACAGGTCGCCCACCTCGTCCCCCGCTGCCGACGCGGTGGTCAACGCGCCGATGCGTCCGTGCGCGTCGATGGCGCTCTCGGCCTCATCGCGCAGGCGGCGAATGCGTGCCGACAGGCGGGATGCGAATCCCAGCAAGGGCAACGCGACCACGACGAGCCCCCCCAGCGTGAGCAGCAACAGACGCTCCAGCGCCCGCTGGCGCAACGACAGGATGGAGCGCGCATTCGCCTCGACCACCACTGCGCCGAGGACGCGATCACGCGCCCACACCGGGTGCGCTGCGGAAACGATCAGTGTCGCGCCGTCCGCTGTGGCGCGCGATCGCGCGCCCGCGATGCCAATCAAGGCGTCGTGCACTTCTCTTCCGTAGGTCGGCTCCCAATCCGCGCCCAGCACTTCGCCGGAGGGCGGCAGGAATCGCGCCATCCATGCCCGCCACCCGCGCAGCCAGCGTCCAGCCCAATCGTCATCGGCCACACCGCCGTCTGCCGCGCCGCCTGCGATTTCCAGACTGCCGGCCTGTGCCAGCACGCGCAAGTCACGGCTCACCACGCTGACACGCGCAGCACTGCGTTGCGCGCCGCGCAGGATCGAGGCCATTTCGGCCAACGCGCGCGCATCGAAGATCTCCTGCGTTGCAGGTGAGCTGATCACCTCCACGATCTCTTCGCCCGGCAGCAGTGCATCCTCCGCCCTCACCTGCGAGGACGACGCCCATTGACCCATGCCCAGCAGATCCGGGCGCTCGTGCAGTGCGGTGGCGAGCGTGCGCGCCGTGGCAATCATGGCCTGCTGCTGGCCCTCGACGACGAAGGCCTCCATCTCGACAATGTAGCGGTAACCGACCCAGGGCAGGCTCAGCAGCGGCAGCGACAGCAGCGCCAGTTTCATGCGCAGGCTCATTCGCACGCCCGAGCCACGCCGACGCCCCCCCGTGGCGGCACTCGCAGGCGGGTGCGGCACACCGTCCATCATCCGGCCTTCCACCGGTAACCCATGCCATACACACTCTCGATCGCATCGAAACCATCGTCGAGCGCGGCAAACTTGCGCCGGATGCGCTTGATGTGCGAGGTAATGGTGCCGTCATCGACCAGCCGTGCATCGTGCATCAACTGGTCGCGGCTCTTTACATGGCCGGGCGTCCTCGCCAGCGTATGCACCATCCAGAACTCGGTCAGCGTGAGTTCCACCGTTTGCCCCCGCCACTGCGCGGCCAGGCGCATCGCGTCCAGCCTGAGCCCGCCGCGCTCGATACAGTCTTCCTGCGGCTGCGCCTCCGCCAGCACGTCGATGCGGCGGAACAGTGCCGCGATGCGCGCCAGCAGGTGCGGCATCGAAATATCCTTGGTGAGGTAATCGTCTGCACCCAGGCGCAGGCCGGACACCACGTCAAAATCGCTATCGCGGGCGGTGAGGAAGATGATCGGCAGACGCTTCGACACGGCACGCAGTTCGCCGCACAAGGTGAACCCGCCTTCCGGCTCATCGCCCAGGCCGATGTCGATGATGGCCAGATCGGGCAGGCGGTGGCGGCAGGCGGCCAGGGCCTGCGGCCGATCGGCATGGGCGTCCACTTCGTAACCCTGGCGCGCCAGCGCCTCGGCATAGTTGGCACGGATGGCGGCGTCGTCCTCGACAATGGCAATGCGGCGTCCCATATGCAGCTTCCATACAGCCTCGTGATTGATCCGGGGCCGACTATAGCATCGCCCTTCGCGGCATGACGACCCGAGGGCCGATCGGACGCAATAGCCAGTTTTTCGCCACTTTTCGTCAGCGCTTTTCCCCTATTGGTACCGCTTGCAGGCTGCTTTGCACCGCCTAATGCGTCCACGGGCAGCCGGCCCGTCACACAAGGGACAAGCACAAGATGAATACCACCAGTGATCACGGCCATACCCGGCATCAGCGCGTCGGGATCGTCGCCCTGGCCGCACGTATTTTCGCCGAAGGCCTCGTCATCGCACTGATGCTGGGCGGGCTGGTACTGCTGCTGGCGATGCCGGCCCATGCCGTTGAAATGCAGGCGATGCCGATGCGGGCGGATGAAGCGGGCCAGGGCGTACTGCTGCTGCGCCATGCGGACGGCAGCACCTACGTGGTGCCCACACTCGCCACCGATGTCCATATCCGCATCAGTGGTCCGCTGGCCCGGGTCAGCGTGGTTCAGACCTTCCGCAACCCGGGCAATGCCTGGCAGGAAGGCATCTACGTCTTTCCGCTGCCCGACAACGCTGCCGTCGATCGCCTGCACATGAAGGTGGGCGAGCGCGTCATCGAGGGTGAAGTGCGCGAGCGCAACGCGGCCCGCGCCGCTTTCGAACAGGCGCGCAGCTCGGGCCAGCGCGCCGCGCTGGTGGAGCAGGAACGCCCCAACATCTTCACCACCAGTGTCACCAATATCGCGCCGGGCGCAGAAGTGGTGGTGGAAATCGAGTACCAGCACCTGCTCGACTACCAGTTGGAGGGTGATTCCGGGCGCTACAGCCTGCGCTTTCCCATGGTGGTGGGGCCGCGCTACATCGCCGGCCAACCGCGGGGAGACGCAAGCGGCGGCACCGACCAAGTGCACGACGCGGCACGCATCACGCCGCCGGTCCTGCACCCGGACGCGGGGCCCATCAACCCGGTCACGCTGCACGTCGAACTCGACGCCGGCGCGCCACTCGCCACGCTGCGCAGCCCCTATCATCCGGTACGCATCGATGCACCCGACGCACACCGGCGCGTGATCGAACTGGCCAGCGCCAGCACGCCGGCCAACCGCGATTTCGAACTGGAGTGGACGCTCGCCCCCAGCCATGCCCCGCGTCTGGCGCTGTTTGCCGAACCCGGCACCACGCGCGACTACGCCTTGCTGATGCTGATGCCCCCGCAACTCCCGGCCGCAAAGGCAAGGCTGCCGCGCGAAGTGGTATTCGTGATCGACACCTCCGGCTCCATGCATGGCACCTCCATCGTCCAGGCGCGCGAAGCGCTCGCACTGGCGCTACGTCGCCTGCACCCGGCCGACCGCTTCAATGTGATCGAATTCAACTCGGTCACGAACGCCGCCTTCAACCGCGCGCTGCCCGCCACTCGCGACAACATCGACACCGCGACCCGCTGGGTAAGCCGGCTGCAGGCAAACGGCGGCACCGAGATGGCCCCCGCACTGGCGATGGCGCTGGACGGCACCGACGATCCTGCGCGCGTGCGCCAGGTCATCTTCCTGACCGACGGCGCGGTGGGCAACGAGGACGCCCTGTTCCGCCTCATCGACCAGCGCCTGGGCGACTCCCGCCTGTTCACCATCGGCATCGGCTCCGCGCCCAACAGCCACTTCATGCGCCAGGCCGCAGCCGCCGGACGCGGCAGTTTCACCTACATCGGCGACGTGCGCGAAGTGGGAGAGCGCATGTCCGCACTCTTCGCCAAGCTCGAATCGCCGGTGTTGAAAGGCATTGAACTCGCCTGGCCCGACGGCAGCGATGCCGAAGCATGGCCGCGCCGGGTGCCCGACCTCTATGCCGGCGAACCCATCGTCGTTGCCGTCGCGTTGAAAAAGACCGTTGGCACCCTGCGAGTCAGCGGCTGGGGCCAGAACGAGCGCTGGCAAGCCGAGGTTGCGCTCGAGGACGCGATGCCCGGCACCGGCCTGGGCACCTTGTGGGCGCGTCACAAGATCGATGCGCTGACGGACAGCCTGCGCGCGGGCGCGGCGGAAGACGATGTTCGCCCTGCGATCCTCGAGCTTGCCCTGCAGCACCACCTGGTCAGCCGCTATACCAGCATGGTGGCAATAGACAAGACACCGGCCCGTGCGCAGGGTGAAGCCCTGCACGGCGGCGCCATGCCCACCAACCTGCCCGAGGGCTGGAGCCACGAGGCCGTTTTCGGCAGCCTCCCGAAGGGCGCGAGCGGCGTGCGCTGGAACCTGTTCCTCGGCAGCCTTGCGTTGATCTCCAGCATCTTGCTGTACGGCCTGCAACGCCGCCGCCTTCATCCCGCCATCCGCCCTGTCTGACCCCGAGCCAAGAAGGAGACCCGCCATGAAATCCACCGGCCACTGCCATCATTGCAACAGCCAGACCTTCCTCGGCGTCGAATGCGCCTGGCCCGCCCCGAGTTGCCTCGGCCCCGACCACTCAGGCGCACGCAAGAGCCGACGCACCACCTTCATGCTCCGCGCCGCGCTGACCGCCGCACTGCTCACCTGCCTGTGGCAGTTCGGTCAGGCTGGCTACATTCACGCCAAAGCCTGGCTTGCCCAGATCCTGATCGGTCACGCCTGGGAGCAGACACAGGCTGGCGCCGCTCAGGTGCGCCCATGGCCATGGGCCGACACCTGGCCAGTGGCTCGCCTGCGCGCCCCGGCACAAGGCGTGGACCTGTACGTGCTCGCTGGCGCAGACGGCCGCAGCATCGCTTTCGGCCCCGGCCACGTCTACGGCACGGCCCTGCCCGGCGAACCCGGCAACAGCGTACTCGGCGCCCATCGCGACACCCATTTCGCCTTCCTCCAATGGCTGAAGGACGGCAGCGTGCTGGAAGTGGAAACGCCGAATCGCCGCGTTCTGCGCTACATCGTTGCACACCGCGAAGTGGTCGACCAGCATGATCTGCGCCCACTCGCCCAGCACACCGCCGGACGCGAACTGACCCTGGTGACCTGCTGGCCGTTCGACGCCCTGCGCGCCGGTGGCCCCTTGCGCTACGTCGTGACGGCGATGGAAGGATAGCGACAGCGCCCAACTGCGAAACCAGAGGGCCTGCGCGATTTGGCAGACGAAGGCGGCGCCTGGAAGTCAACACGCCAAACTGCCGGCCTGGCGCACGCATCACGTCTCATGCTGGGGGGATACGATCGAGGCGAGGGCGGAAAAAAGTCGCGCAAGAAGTCACGCAGAATGCACAAGGGGTTAGACGCCGAAACGTCTAACCCCTTGATTTGTCTGGCGCGCCCGGAAGGATTCGAACCTCCTACCCCTTGGTTCGTAGCCAAGTACTCTATCCAGATGAGCTACGGGCGCTTTGTACTGCTGTGCTGCAAAGAAGCGACATTTTAGATCATTATTCAAAACTGTCAAGCTTCTTAACGTTGTTTGTGAAATTTTCTGTTTTCACCGGCTGACTTCG
Source organism: Azoarcus sp. L1K30 (assembly GCF_018122735.1). GTDB lineage: Bacteria > Pseudomonadota > Gammaproteobacteria > Burkholderiales > Rhodocyclaceae > Parazoarcus. The sequence continues at coordinate 1,530,494 of NZ_JAGRRD010000001.1, forward strand.
ATGCCACCCTTCCAACGCAGGGCGCGAATTATGCATGCGCCGCGGAGGGAGTGCAAGCGCCGGATCAGGTTTTTTTTCGATATTCCAGGTCCGACCCTCTGCTCACGCCGTTCAAAGCCCCCACAGTCCGTTCACCACTTGCTATGATCACTGCCCCCAACGCGGTATGCCGCAGCAACCGAACAGCGAGAATCTGAATGAGCATCTATACCTTGGGCAATCGCACGCCCCGCCTTGGCGAGGGTACCTGGGTAGCACACAACGCCACGGTGATCGGCTCAGTGGAAACCGGACTGAATGTAAACATCTGGTACAACGTGGTGATTCGCGGCGATAACGATCCGATCGTGATCGGCGACAACACCAATATTCAGGACGGCTCGGTACTGCACAACGACGATGGTGTGCCGCTCACGATCGGATCGAACGTGACCGTGGGGCACATGGTGATGCTGCATGGCTGCACGATCGGCGATGGCAGCCTGATCGGCATTAACGCCGTGGTGCTCAACAACGCGGTGGTCGGTAAGGACTGCATCATCGGCGCCAATGCACTGATCCCCGAAGGCAAGATCATTCCGGACCGCTCCCTTGTGGTCGGATCGCCTGGCCGCGTGATCCGCGAACTGAGTGACGCCGACATTGCCGGGCTGAGGGCGAACGCCAAGCACTATGTCGAGAATGCACGCCTTTATGAGGCAGAACTGCGCCCACTGCCCCCGCCAGCTGCCGGCTGAGGCACCTGCGACGCGACCGGGGCGTCCGGGGCTGCGCCACTGCGCGTCAGCCAGATCACGGCCGCGAGGATGATCGCCCCGCCCAACAGCTGATGCCCACGCAACGGCTCGCCAAGAAAGACCGCGGCAAGGGCGAAGGTCACCACCGGTTCCAGCGTCGACAAGGTCGCGGCATCGGCCGCGCCCACCCGCCTCAGGCCGGCGAACAGGCTGACCATTGCCACCACTGTCGAAACAATGGCGATGGCGACGATCGCACTCCAGCCCACGACCGTCGCCGGAAATGCCGGACGCTCGATTGCGACGATGCCACCGAACACGACTGCAGCGGCAATCATGACCACGGTCGCCGCGCCCAGCGGGTCTTCGCGGGTGAGCACGATGCCGCCCACCAGGATATAGACCGAATAGATCAGCGCCGCCGTAAGCCCCAACCCGATCCCGAGCGGCGCGCCCGACAGTCCGCCGCCCAGTGTGAGTGCGGTACCGAGCAATGCGATCAACACCGCACTCATGCGGGCCATGGTGAGGCGGCGACGCAGCAGCACGGCCCCGAGGACGGTCACGAGGAAGGGGTAGAGGTAGAGCAACAGTGCGACGAGTCCGGCAGCGGCGTGTTCGAGCGCGACAAAGAAACTCAGCGACTGCCCCACGTAGCAGATACCCCCCATGGCGGCGAGCACCCACAGATTGCGCCCCCGCGGCCAGGCGCGCCGGCCTGAGATCATCACCACCCCGAGCACGATGCCGGCCAGCAGAAAGCGCAGGAACAGCACAGCCACCGGCTCGGCGCCGTCCGCGTAGGCAAAACGGGCAAATATCGCCATGGCGCCAAAGCACGCTGCCGACAAGGCCACCAGAAAAGCACCAACGAGGCGATCTCGACTCATCAGGATGATCCACAGGAACAACGTGGCAGCATGCCGGTACGCCCGATCCCGGTCAAGAATGCCGATCGGCTCGACACCATTCACTGCGATGCGGCAGCATCCATTTACACCTGAACGCCCACCCGGCGTCGCCAATGCGTTATATATCGCCTTCCATCCCATCTTCCGGAGCTTCCATGCACGCCTTCAAGCCCCTCCTGGCCAGCCTGCTCGCGGCCATGGCCATGTCGGCTCATGCGCATGACGACAACGTCGCGGCGCCTCGCACCATTGAACTCTCGGTCGAAGCCAGCCAGCCGGCCGACAATGACCTCGGGATTGCGGAGCTGTACGCCGAGCAATCCGGTCAGAACGCCGCGGCGGTGGCACGCCAGATCAATCTCAGCATCGCGGCCGCCCTCGATACGGCGCGCAACTACCCCGACATCAAGGCGCAGTCTGCCGGCACCAGCACTTGGCCGGTATACGCAAAGAACGGCGGCAGGATCGAAGCGTGGCGCATGCGCTCCGGGATCCGTCTCGAAAGCCGGAACAGCGCGGCCCTCTCGGAACTGGTCGGTAAGTTGCAGGAGGGTCTGGCCGTGGCACGCATCGAGATGCGACCTGCAGCGGAAACCCGACACAAGGCGGCCGACGCAGCGATCGTGGACGCCTTGCGCCAGTTCGAACAACGCGCCACGCTGATCGCCTCGACGCTTGGAAAACGTTACCGCATTCACCGTCTGAACGTCGCCGAAACGGGCGCGCGGCCCCTGGAGTTTGCCAAGGCCCGGGGCGCAGTGATGATGGCCGACAGCGCCCCCGCCCCGGTCGAGGCCGGCGACACGAACATCGATGTCACCGTGAGCGGCAGCATCGAACTGCTGGACTGAACTGGCAGCACGCGGGAGTGGACGGCTTGGCCTTGATCGCCTATCTTTCGTCGCATGCCGGATAACCGTCACCCCGCGCCTCAGGACCTCGCCCACGGGCTTGCCGTCATCACCCAAACGCCCCTCCGGCGAACACCCCTCGTACGGCGGCCGTCTCTCCCGCTGGCCTTGCTGCTTGCCCTACTGGCAGGCTGCAGCACCACACCGCCACCGCACCCGACACAGTCTTCAAGGCCCGAGGTGCCGCACGCCCCGGACCGCGAGTATTTTTCCCTGGACGCACCCGCGCAGAAGCTCGAGCTGGTGCTCTACGCGATGGGTCTGCTCGATACCGGATACCGCTTCGGCGGACGCAATCCGGAGGCCGGACTCGATTGCAGCGGCATGGTGAGCTATATCGTCGAGCAGATCAGTGGCCGCAAACTGCCACACAATGCGGCGAGCATCGCCGATCAGACGCGGCCGATCGATCAGGTGGAAATGCAGCCCGGCGATCTGGTTTTCTTCAACACCCAGCGACGACGACATTCGCACATGGGCATCTATATCGGCGACGGAAAATTCATCCATGCGCCGTCCTCGCGCGGAGCCGTCAGGGTCGAGCGACTCGACAGCCGGTACTTCGCCCCCCGCATCGACGGCATCCGGACCCTGGCAGCCAGCGGCTGAGCGCCCGCGCAACGGGGCTTTCGTCTTGCATGTCGCGACGCTGAAATCTAATGTAAGTAGGCTGATTCAACCATAACAGAGGAGACCGCATGATGCCGACGCGAAAGCTAGAAGATGTGATTCAGGGGCAGACGATCGTTACCGCACCGAGCACGCTAAGCGTCTTGGAAGCCTCGAAGAAGATGGCCGCCGCGCGGGTCGGAGCCATCATGATTCTGGAGGGGGAGCGCCTGATTGGCCTGTTCACCGAACGCGACGCACTGAACCGCGTGCTGGCAGCCGGTCGGGACCCTGCGCACACGACGCTGAAGGACGTCATGACCACCAATCTGCAGACGATCGATGCCGGCAAGCCGCTGGGTCATGCAATGCACATCATGTACGAAGGCGGTTTTCGGCATGTGCCGGTGCTGGACAACGGCCGACCGGTCGGCATGGTTTCGGCACGCGATGCATTGGGCCTGGAGATGGTTGCATTCGAACACGAACTCGAGCAGCGCAACTCGATTACCGAACTGCTCTAGCCCACGTTGGGGCGGCTTGCCGCCGCCACGACGCCCCATGTTGGCACAGACATCCAGAACCGGCCGCGGCCGGTCAGTTCTTCTGCGGGATCTGCACGAATATTTCGCCCGCACGCGTCAGCCCGAGTTCAAAGCGCGCGCGCTCCTCGATCGCATCATTGCCGGACTTGAGGTCGCGCACCTCCTCTTCCAGACTGGCATTGCGCTGTTCAAGGCGCAGATTCTCCTCGCGCTGCGCCTGCAACTGCCGGTCGACCTCCCACACGCGCAACCACCCTCCTTTACCAAGCCAAAGCGGGTATTGCAGCACAACGACCAGCACGGCAAGAATCATTACGGGCCAACGCATGTCGACACCAAGCGCAAAAAAGACAATGAAAGAATAGACGAAAGGCCGACGGGATTGTCCGTCGGCCTTTCTACTAAATCAACGCAAACCGAATTGCGCCAACTGGATCAGCGCAAGTTGTAGAACGCGCGCTTGCCCGGATAGAAGGCGGTATCGCCGAGGTCCTCTTCGATCCGCAGCAACTGGTTGTACTTGGAGATACGGTCAGAGCGCGACAGCGAACCGGTCTTGATCTGCATTGCGCGCAGGCCGACCGCGATGTCGGCGATGGTGGAATCGTCGGTTTCGCCCGAACGGTGCGAAATCACCGCGGTATAGCCGGCGAGCTTGGCCATCTCGACCGCGGCGAAGGTCTCGGTCAGGGTGCCGATCTGGTTGATCTTGATCAGGATCGAATTGGCCACGCCCTGCTCGATGCCTTGCTCGAGAATCCGGGTGTTGGTCACGAACAGATCATCGCCCACGAGCTGGACCTTGTTGCCCAGACGCTCGGTCAGGTGCTTCCAGCCTGCCCAATCGCCTTCGGCCATGGCGTCCTCGATCGACACGATGGGGAACTTGTCGCACAACGTCGCCAGGTAGTCGGTGAAGCCTTCGGCCGTCAGCGACAGGCCCTCGCCCTTGAGTTCGTACTTGCCGTCCTTGTAGAACTCCGAGGCGGCGCAGTCGAGCGCCAGCAGTACGTCTTGGCCCGGCACGTAGCCGGCGGCGATGATGGCCTCCTGGATCAGGTTGAGCGCTTCTTCGGTACCGGACACATTGGGCGCAAAGCCACCTTCGTCGCCAACGGTGGTGGGATAGCCCTTCTTGTCGGTAATCTTCTTCAGGTGGTGGAAGATCTCGGCGCCGCAGCGCAGCGCCTCGCGGAAGCTGGTCATGCTCACCGGCATGATCATGCATTCCTGGATGTCGAGGCTGTTGTTGGCGTGCTCGCCGCCGTTGATGACGTTCATCATCGGCACCGGCATCACCATCGGGCTGGCGCCGCCAAAGTAGCGATACAGGGGCAGGCCGGCCTCTTCGGCCGCGGCCTTGGCCACCGCCATCGACACGGCCAGCATCGCGTTGGCGCCGAGACGGCCCTTGTTTTCGGTGCCATCGAGCTCAATCAGGGTGCGATCGATGAAGGCCTGCTCTTCCGCATCCAGGCCGATGATGGCTTCGGCGATTTCGGTGTTAACGTTCTCGACCGCGCGCAGCACGCCCTTGCCGAGGTAGCGCGCCTTGTCGCCATCACGCAGCTCGATGGCTTCACGCGAGCCCGTCGATGCACCGGATGGCACTGCGGCCCGGCCCATGACGCCGGACTCGAGCAGCACGTCGGCTTCGACGGTGGGATTGCCGCGGGAATCCAGAATTTCGCGGGCGATCACATCAACGATTGCACTCATTTTATTTCCTGTTTCGGTTATGAATCTTGAATCTGACGATTGAACCTGCCGGTACTGATCCGATACATGCGCCGCGCATTAGACACTGCATTCAATAGTCATGTCGACAGCAGGTGTAACAGCATCCCGCACGCAGCACCTTCAGGCGGACTGCTCCAGCAGGGGGCTGGACTTCACCAGCGCGTCGAGTTGCTTGAGCGTGGCAAGCAGCGCCTTCATCTTGGGCAATGGCCAGGCATTCGGGCCGTCGGACAGTGCCTTTGCCGGATCGGGATGACTTTCCATGAACAGGCCTGCCACACCGACCGCCACCGCTGCGCGCGCCAGCACCGGCACGAACTCGCGCTGACCGCCCGACACCGAGCCCTGCCCGCCCGGCAACTGCACCGAGTGAGTGGCGTCGAACACGACCGGACATCCGGTATTGCGCATGATGGCCAGCGAGCGCATGTCGGACACCAGATTGTTGTAACCGAAGGAGACGCCGCGTTCGCACACCATGATGGTGTCCGCACCGCCATTGGCCTCCCTGGCCTTGTCGACGACATTCTTCATGTCGCCCGGCGCCAGAAACTGCCCCTTCTTGATGTTGACCGGCTTTCCGGACGCCGCCACCGTATGAATGAAATCGGTCTGGCGGCACAGGAATGCCGGCGTCTGCAGCACGTCGACGGCGGCCGCCACGGCAGCAACCTCCTCGATCGCATGCACATCGGTCAATACCGGCACGCCGAGCTGCTTCTTCACATCGGCCAGAATCTCGAGCCCCTTGTCCATGCCCATGCCGCGGTAGGAGGTCCCCGAGCTGCGGTTGGCCTTGTCGTAGGAAGACTTGTAGATGAAGGGAATGCCGAGTTCGGCACAGATCTCCTTGAGCGCGCCGGCGGTCTCGAACGCCATGTCGCGCGACTCGATCACGCACGGCCCGGCAATCAGGAAAAACGGCTGGTCCAGTCCGACTTCAAATCCGCAAAGCTGCATGGCCGTACTCCTTCAGTTCTTGGACTGCCTGCGCTCGATTGCCGCCTTGACGTAGGCGGTAAACAGCGGGTGTCCCTTGCGCGGGTTGGAGGTGAACTCGGGGTGGAACTGGCAGCCGACGAACCACGGGTGCACATCCGCCGGCAGTTCGACCATTTCGCACAGGTCGGTCACCGGTGCGCGTCCCGATACGATGAGCCCCTTGCCTTCTAGATCGGCGAGCAGGGTATTGTTGACCTCGTAGCGATGGCGATGGCGCTCCATGATCTCCGGTGCGCCATAGACCTGGCGCGCCAGCGAACCGTCGTTGAGGTGGCACACCTGCCCGCCAAGCCGCATGGTGCCGCCGAGGTCGGAATCTGCGCTGCGCTTCTCGAGCTTGCCGGTGCGATCCTTCCACTCGGTGATCAGGCCGATGACCGGGTAAGCGGTTTCGCGCTCGAACTCGGTGGAGTGCGCGCCGCTCATCCCGGCCACGTTGCGCGCGAATTCCACCACCGCCAACTGCATGCCGAGACAGATGCCGAGGTAAGGCACCTTGTTCTCACGCGCAAACCGGATGGCCGCAATCTTGCCTTCCGTTCCACGCTTGCCGAAGCCCCCGGGCACGAGGATCGCATCCATCTTTTCGAGCACGGCACAGCCGTCCTGCTCGATATCCTCGGAATCGATGTAGTGAATGTTCACGCGCGACTCGGTATGCATGCCGGCGTGGTTCAATGCCTCGATCAACGATTTGTAGGATTCGGTCAGATCGACGTACTTGCCGACGAAGGCCACGTCGATACTCTGCTTCGGATTCTCCAGCGCACGGATCAGATTGCTCCAGACGCTCAGGTCGGCCGCACGCGCGAGAATGCCGAGCTTGTGGCAGACGATCTCGTCGAGCATCTGGTCATGCAGCATGCCCGGGATCTTGTAGATCGAATCGGCGTCCAAACACTCGATCACCGCTTCCGGCATCACGTTGCAGAACAGGGCGATCTTGCGGCGCTCGTCGGCCGGCACGGGACGGTCCGCACGGCACAGCAGGATGTCAGGCTGAATGCCGATCTCGCGCAGCTCCTTGACCGAGTGCTGGGTCGGCTTGGTCTTGAGTTCGCCCGCCGTCGGGATATAGGGCAGCAGCGTCAGATGGATGAAGCAGGCCGCATTGCGCCCCTCTTCGATCCCCATCTGCCGGATGCTCTCGAGAAAGGGCAGCGACTCGATATCGCCCACGGTACCGCCGACTTCGACGATGGCGACATCCGCACCCTCGGCGCCACGCTTGAGGTAGGTCTTGATCTCGTCGGTGATGTGGGGAATGACCTGGACCGTCTTGCCCAGGTATTCGCCGCGACGTTCCTTCTTGATCACCGACTCGTAGATCTGACCGGTGGTGAAGTTGTTGCGCCGGCTCATCTTGGCGCTGGTGAAACGCTCGTAGTGGCCGAGATCGAGGTCGGTCTCGGCGCCATCTTCGGTGACGAAGACTTCGCCGTGCTGGAACGGGCTCATCGTGCCCGGATCGACGTTGATATAGGGATCGAGCTTGAGGTGGGTAACCTTGATGCCGCGGGATTCGAGAATGGCACCAAGCGAGGCCGCCGCGATGCCTTTGCCCAAGGAGGACACGACACCGCCTGTAACGAAGACGTATTTAGTCATGGGAACTGTGCTGCGGGAAAGCGCGATGATAACCGATCCCCCCTCCCCGAGTCAGCACCCGGCACCGTGAAAAAGTCATCGCCCGTGTCGATCACCCCCACCGTACACCTGCGCCAGACGACCTGCTACTGCAAATCGGCATCCCCCTGCACCGCACCGGGTCGCGCGTGTGCTAGTTTGTCGAGCGTAATCCACCTTCAGCCCGCAAGGGCACAGAACATGCTGCTCAATATCGATCTTGTTTCCGACTTTGTCTGCCCCTGGTGCTATATCGGCAAGGTGCGCCTGTACAAGGCCATCGCGAGCCTGCACAACGAACACCCCGACCTCGATTTCCGCATCAACTGGCTCCCCTACTTTCTGAACCCGAACACACCGGTCGCAGGCGAACCCTATCGAGCCTTCCTTGAAGCCAAGTTTGGCAACGCGGCAGCGGTCGATGCCCTGCACGCACGCATTACCGAGGCGGGCGCGCCAGACGGTGTACATTTTGCGTTCGACAGCATGCATGTGCGCCCGAACACGCTGGCCGCTCACCGGTTGACTTACCATCTGCAGGCCATCGGCGCGCGTCAATCCCGCATCCAAGCCATTACAGATGCGATATTCGACGCCCATTTCGTTCACGGCAAGAATATTGGTGACAACGAGGTGCTGGCAGACATCGCGCTCGCCTGCGGCGAAAACCGCGACAACACGCAGGCCTATCTCGAGTCGGGCGAAGATCTCGGCAACGTGCGCAGGATGGCGGAGCAAGTGAAGAAACAGGGCATCACCGGTGTTCCGTTTTTCATCATCGACCGCAAGCTTGCGGTGTCGGGCGCGCAGTCATCCACAGCCATCGGTGCCGCAATACTGCAGGCCCTGAGCTGACTCAGTCGGACGAACCGGTGCGCGTGCCGTATGCATGTGCTTTCAGCGTGCCGAGATCGACCAGCTCCAGCACCGCCTCGTTGGTCGCCTCCAGCACCACAGGCGGCGCAGCGCCTGCATCGAGCGCCTCGAGCCAGCGCAGCGCACACAGACACCAGCGATCCCCCGGCTTCAGTCCGGCAAAGCGGTATTCGGGACGTGGCGTCGTCAGGTCGTTCCCGACACGTGCCGAAAACGCCAGAAATTCTGCCGATACCCGTGTGCAAACGAGATGCAGGCCGCTGTCGTCGGGGCCGGTCTCGCAGCAGCCCGTGCGGTAGAAGCCAGTCAAAGGCGAGTAACTGCAGGCCAGCAGGGAACCGCCCAGAACATTACGTGAAGAAGACATGATCGAAGGCCCTGCATTGGTTTAAAGACGCTGGGACAGCTAATTTCCAATAATCCGTGTCCGCGGGCAAGCCCCTGGACACATCCCTCAGGTTACAGGAACGCCGGGCCGCCGCCACTGCGAAGCGGGCCATTTTGCTCAGCGTCATAATTGCTTGTCGCAAATGCACGATCCCTGCTATTTTCTTCGGTATCTCATTATCGATGACCAGATCAAGCATGCCCTCCGCAGAGCGCCCCTCCGAATTCATCAGTACCGCCCAGGCTGCGCGCCAGCTTGGCCTGTCTCTGGGCGCAGTGCAGCAAATGGTGGAGCACGGCAAGCTGGTGGCATGGAAGACAGCAGGCGGCCATCGACGTATCCGCCAGGACTCCGTTGACGCACTGCTCTCGCAAGCCGGCTCGCAAACCGCAGCACAAACACACGCGACCTCGGAGAGCACCGGCACGCTGCGGATTGTCATTCTCGAAGACGATCTGTTGCTGCAGACGGTCTATCGCGAGACCCTCGCGAAATGGGACCTGCCCATTGACGTGCTTACCTTTGGCAGCGGGCTCGACGCCTTGATCGAAGTCGGGCGCCAGGCACCCGACCTGCTGATTGCCGATCTGCGCATGAGCGGGCTAGACGGCTTCGAGATGATACGCAGGTTGCGCGAAAACCCGGCCACTGCGGACATCGCAATCGTCGTCGTTTCCGCCCTCAAGACGGATGAGATTGGCGCGGAGGGTGGCCTGCCCGATGACGTGACGGTGTATGGAAAACCCGTCCCCTTCCGCGAACTCAAGGGTTACGTTCAGGCACTTATCGCCACCATGCGCCGCCACAGCGCCACGCGCACTGCCGGAACCCGTCACCCAGAATAGGCGTGCGGGCACACGCTCCATCGCCGCGCGCAACCGCCCCATGATTCGACACCGCTCCGTCGCCTACGCACACTTCGCACCGGACGCAATGCTCGACGACCTCATGGACGATGCTGAGGTGGTACGGTCGATATTGACGCATTTCAGCGATTGGCAGCATGCAGCCATCCGGGAGCTGGACGGAGCATCGCGCCCCCGTGACAACAAGCATCTGCAGCGCGTCGCACACTCCCTTCGCGGAACCCTGGCTCAGATCCATGCCGATGTGGGCGCTGAGCTTGCCGGCACGCTCGAATTGCAGTGCAAGGCAGGGCAACCCATCGCCCAGGACATCATCGACCGACTAAAGGCCGAACTTCACGAGATCGACCAAGATGTGCTGCGTTACCTGACGCCCGCCTCTCCATGAACGGCATCGGAGAACCCGGTCAGGCCACGACCCCAGGGCGTCAGCCCGTCGCCAAGCGAACGCAGGTATCGAGCTCACGGACCAATACGCTGAAAACCGCCGGATCGAGACGGCCGTCGCTAACCATCGCCGACATGCAAAGAATCACCTCGTCACCGGTCAACCGCGTGCGATAGGGGCGATCCTGCAGCAAAGCCTGAAAAATGTCGGCTACCGAGACAATGCGTGACTCCTGCTCGATCGCTCTCGCCTCATGGCGGAACGGATAGCCTTGCCCAAGCAGGTTTTCGTGGTGCGCGCCCGCCCAGCGCGGAATCGGGCTGTCGCGAAAGATCCGCAACAATATCCGGAACGTATCGTAACTGTGGCGGACCATCTGCGAATACTCGTCGCGCGTCAAAACCCCCGGCTTGTCGATGATTTCGGACGGCACCCTGAGTTTGCCCATGTCGTGCAACAGACCGGCAATTTCAATCATGAACAGATGGTCGCCGCGGTACCCCATCGAATAGGCAAGATGCCGACTGACCGCGGCCACGCGCCGGGAATGCTCTTCCGTATGCACGCTCTTTGCACCGATCACGCGCAGCAGCAAACCCGCAAGACTGCGAAGATCTGTCTTGTCGAGCACGACGGGCGCCCCGAGTCGACCAAGTTGTATCAGTTCCTCGTCGAGATAGCTCGGCTCCATTGAAAGCCAGAACGCGTCAGACGCAGCAGTCTTCGAAAAGGCATCCACCAGGACCGGGGCAAATCGCCCTGCGCCGAGTGCCTGAATCCTGCTCACGAGGCCATCTCGCTGCCCGATGATATCCGTGCGGAGGCCACCCGCTTGCAGGAAGGGCGAGAACAGGACGTCGACCCGATCCACCAGATAGATCAGATTGGCCTCGAGTCGCCCCTCATCCGACAGTTCGGCCACGCCCGTCAGCTCATGCCATTTCCGGTGGTGGTAGCGCGCTACGCCCTCGAAACCGGACAGCACGGAACATGAGGAAAGAAATTCTCCCCCGCGCGCGCAGTGCCCTTCAGTACCCTCCCAGTCCAGCTCGTCGTCCAACCCCCGCGGCTCACTAAATCCCGACACCCCGCAGTCATGGAGCATTCCGCCATGGAGCACATGCAAGCAGCGCGCTCGATCCCAACCCAGCGCCTGCCCCACCAGACATGCCATATGTCCGACACGCTTGCCGTGCTGCAATTCGTCCACGCCGACGAAATCGAGCGAGGTCGTCAGACCGACAATCACATCATGAAGGTTCACCTCGATCATTCAGAACGCTCCGCGCCAGAATCGGCGCCAATCCGGCTCACCGAGCAGGCAAACTCAAGTCTGACAGGGCTACCACAATCAATTATCCGACGAGCGGCCGGAAAGCCCACCCACGACCTCAACATCGTACTACTGGCAGAAATTCGAAGTCCGCCCGAAAAAAAGCCACGGCAGGCTTCCCCTTGGCAAGCTAACCCGTTAGAATGCGCGGCTTCCACGGAGAGGTGGATGAGTGGTTTAAGTCGCACGCCTGGAAAGCGTGTTTGGGATAATATCCCAACGCGGGTTCGAATCCCGCCCTCTCCGCCAGTTTTCACTTCACCCCAGGCATGCGGCGCGGGCAGCACAATGCCCGAGGACGCGTACCCCCAATCCCCGCTGGTCTTTAACCAGGCGGGGATTTTTGTTTTCGGGGTGAATGCCTTGCGCGCAACGCGCGCGCTCGGAAGCCTGTCCGTGACATCGGGAGAGATCAGCCTGAGCGCCTGAAATGCAAAAACCCTGCACATGTGCAGGGTTAATCGCAATTGAACCGTTCTTTGGTGGGTGCTGACGGGGTCGAACCGCCGACATTCGCCTTGTAAGGGCGACGCTCTACCAACTGAGCTAAGCACCCCCGACCAAGCAGACTATTCGACCTCTGCTCAGCGAAGTCCGCTAGTTTACCGAATCCTTCAAACCTTTGCCAGCCCTAAATTTGGGGACTTTTGCAGCTTTAATTTTGATGTTCTTGCCGGTACGGGGGTTGCGCCCGGTTCTGGCCGCACGGTCACCGACATAGAAAGTACCGAAACCTACCAGCGTTACGGTGTCATCCTGCTTGAGTGCCTGTTTGACGGATTCGATGGTCGCATCCAGGGCCTTTCCTGCTGCAGCCTTGGAAATGTCAGCTTGCTTGGCAATCGCGTCGATCAGTTCGGATTTGTTCACTTCTAGCCCCCTTCTGGAGTGGATCGCATTAGAAATAACCCGGCCAAAAACCAGAAACGACGCGACTTTGCGCGACCTTCCTGTCGTCCTGCATAAGCCATGCTCGTTATAGCTTGGGCGATTCTCAAGTGTCAAGGCGCACCGCAACGAGCTTTCGCCCGCCTGGTGCGCCTTTCAGGGGATCCGAGACCGAAACCGGCCTCAATGCGCGCGCAAGTTCTTGCCTGTCGGGGCAACCTCTTCGGACGCCGCCACCGCCGGCGCAACGACATCAGGCAGGGGAGCCGGCTTACGTTCGAGCGCCAACTCAAGTACCTGGTCGATCCACTTCACCGGAATGATCTCGATGGCGTTCTTGATGTTGTCGGGGATCTCGGCGAGATCCTTGACGTTCTCTTCCGGAATGAGCGCACGACCAATACCGCCGCGTACCGCTGCCAGCAGCTTTTCCTTCAGTCCGCCGATCGGCAACACCTCGCCACGCAAAGTGATCTCGCCCGTCATGGCGACATCGCAACACACCGGAATTCCCGTCAGCACGGATACCAGGGCGGTCGTGATGGCGCTGCCAGCCGACGGCCCATCCTTGGGAATCGCGCCTTCGGGCAGGTGGATGTGAATATCGCTCTTCTGATAGAAATCATCTTCGATGCCGAGCGAGCGCGCACGCTTGCGCACGACCGACAACGCCGCCTGGATCGACTCCTGCATGACCTCGCCGAGTTTGCCGGTGGTCATGACCTTGCCCTTGCCCGGCAGAACGACCGCCTCGACCGTGAGCAGCTCGCCGCCGACCTCGGTCCATGCCAGCCCCGTCACCTGCCCGACCTGGTTCTGCTTCTCTGCGATGCCAAAACTGTACTTGCGCACACCCAGATACTTGTCGAGGTTCTTCGCGTTCACCACGATCTTGCTCGAACGCGCACGCAGCACCAGGGCCTTCACCACCTTGCGGCAGATCTTGGAGATCTCGCGCTCCATGCTTCGCACACCGGCCTCACGCGTGTAGTAGCGACACACGTCGCGCAGGGCCTCTTCCGTCACCGACAGCTCTTCGGCCTTCAGGCCATTGTTCTTCATCTGCTTCGGCAGCAGATAGCGCAGCGCGATATTCACCTTTTCGTCCTCGGTGTAACCGGACAGGCGAATGACTTCCATGCGGTCCAGCAAGGGCGCGGGGATATTGAGCGTATTGGCCGTAGCCACGAACATTACGTCCGACAGGTCGAAGTCGACCTCGACGTAGTGGTCCTGGAAGGTGTGATTCTGTTCCGGATCCAGTACCTCGAGCAACGCCGACGACGGATCACCCCGGAAGTCCATTCCGAGCTTGTCCACTTCGTCAAGCAGGAAGAGCGGATTCTTGACACCGACCTTGCTCATGTTCTGCAGGATCTTGCCCGGCATGGAGCCGATGTAGGTGCGCCGGTGGCCGCGAATCTCAGCTTCGTCACGCACACCGCCGAGCGCCATCCGCACGAACTTGCGATTGGTGGCCTTGGCAATCGACTGCCCGAGCGAGGTCTTGCCCACGCCCGGAGGGCCGACCAGACACAGGATCGGAGCCTTTACCTTGTCGACACGCTGCTGAACGGCAAGATATTCGAGAATGCGTTCCTTGACCCGCTCCAGACCGTAATGATCCTTGTCCAGGACCTTCTCGGCCTCGCCCAGATCCTTGCTGACACGGGATTTCTTCTTCCACGGCAGGCCGATCATGATGTCGATGTAGTTGCGCACTACGGTAGCTTCTGCCGACATCGGCGACATCAGGCGCAGCTTCTTGAACTCAGCCTGCGCCTTGACCAAGGCTTCCTTGGGCATGCCCGCGGACTTGATCTTTTTGTCCATCTCCTCGAGATCGGCACCTTCTTCGCCTTCCCCGAGTTCTTTCTGGATCGCCTTGACCTGCTCGTTGAGGTAGTACTCGCGCTGACTCTTCTCCATCTGGCGCTTGACGCGGCCACGGATGCGCTTCTCGACCTGCAGGATGTCGAGTTCGGTCTCGAGTTGCGACAACAACTTGTCGAGGCGTTCATTGACGTCGAACATCTCCAGCACTTCCTGCTTCTGTTCGAGCTTGAGCGGCAGATGCGCGGCGATGGTATCGGCCAGGCGACCGGATTCGTCGATGCCTGCGAGCGAAGTCAGAATCTCCGGCGGGATCTTCTTGTTCAGCTTCACGTACTGTTCGAACTGAGCGATGATCGCACGGCGCATCGCTTCGACTTCGGTGTTATCCACCTCAGGCAGCGGTACCGGCGTCGCCTTGGCGACAAACAGATGGCGCAGGTCGTCGACGGAGTCGATGCGCGCGCGCTGCAAGCCTTCGACGAGCACCTTGATCGTGCCATCTGGCAGCTTGAGCATCTGCAGGATATTGGCAAGGCAGCCGATATCGTAGAGATCTTCGATCGACGGCTCATCCTTCGCAGCGGACTTCTGCGCCACGAGCAGGATGCTCTTGCCCGCTTCCATCGCGTTCTCGAGCGCCTTGATCGACTTGGGTCGCCCCACGAACAGCGGAATGACCATGTGTGGAAACACCACCACGTCGCGCAGCGGCAGCAGCGGCAGTTCCATTTGCTCGCTGGGGAGGTCAGCAGGACCCGACATTTTTATATTCCTTCCGAAAAGGGTCACACCCATATGCGGGCATGACCCGGGAATTCAAGTGGCGGGCTGGGTCTTGTCAGTTGGAGCCGGATACCTTTTGCTGATCGGCATAGATCAGCAGTGGCTTGGCCCCTTCTTCGATCGTGCCCTCGTCGATGACGACCTTGCTGACGCCTTCCATCGTCGGCAGGTCGTACATGATGTCGAGCAGCGCAGCCTCGAGAATGGAGCGCAGACCACGCGCCCCGGTCTTGCGACGAATGGCCTTGCGCGCCACGGCGTGCAGCGCAGCGGCGCGAATCTCGAGCTCGACGCCCTCCATCGAGAACAGTTTCTGGTACTGCTTGACCAGCGCGTTCTTGGGCTCAACGAGAATTTTGATCAGCGCTTCTTCATCGAGTTCCTGCAGCGTCGCCACGACCGGCAGACGTCCGATCAATTCGGGGATGAGACCGAACTTGATCAGGTCCTCGGGCTCGACCTGGCGGAAGGCTTCGGTCACGGTCTTGGTTTCGCTGCTCTTGACCTCGGCGCCGAAGCCGATGCCGACCTTCTCGGTACGATTGCGGATCACCTTGTCCAGCCCGTCGAACGCCCCACCGCAAATGAACAGCACGTTAGTGGTATCGACCTGGACAAAGTCCTGATTGGGGTGCTTGCGCCCGCCCTGCGGCGGAATCGACGCGACCGTGCCTTCGACCAGCTTCAGCAACGCCTGCTGCACGCCTTCACCGGACACATCACGGGTAATCGAAGGGTTGTCCGACTTGCGCGAAATCTTGTCGATTTCGTCGATATAGACGATGCCCTGCTGCGCCTTCTCGACGTCGTAGTCGCATTTCTGCAGCAGCTTCTGAATGATGTTCTCGACATCCTCACCGACGTAACCCGCCTCGGTAAGCGTGGTGGCATCGGCCATCACGAAGGGAACGTTGAGCAATCTGGCCAGCGTCTGCGCAAGCAGGGTCTTGCCCGAACCGGTCGGTCCGATCAGCAGGATGTTGCTCTTGGAGAGCTCGACGTCATCCTTGCTGTCGCCAAGGTGACGCAGGCGCTTGTAGTGGTTGTACACCGCCACCGACAGATTGCGCTTGGCCTTGCCCTGGCCGATGACGTATTGATCCAGAATGTCGCAGATTTCCTGCGGCGTGGGGAGCTGGCCCTTGACGTTCGGGTTGCCGCCATCACCCGCGATCTCCTCGCGGATGATGTCGTTGCACAACTCGATGCACTCATCGCAAATGAAGACGGAGGGACCGGCAATCAGCTTGCGGACTTCATGCTGGCTTTTGCCACAAAACGAGCAGTACAGCAGCTTTTCGCCACTCGTCTTCTTTTCCGACATGATGTGTTCTCCTGATTCAGGTGTCAGCGCGACTGGTGAGCACCTTATCTACAAGGCCATATTCGACCGCACGTGTCGCAGACATGAAATTGTCGCGATCGGTATCCTTTTCGATCTGCTCGAGCGGCTGACCGGTATGCTTGGCGAGCATTTCATTGAGACGGGCACGCAGGAACAGAATCTCACGCGCGTGAATCTCGATATCCGATGCCTGCCCCTGGAAACCACCCAGCGGCTGGTGAATCATCACTCGGGAATTGGGCAGAATGAAGCGCTTGCCCTTTTCGCCCGCTGCGAGCAGGAAGGCTCCCATGCTGGCGGCCTGCCCGATACATAACGTGCTCACGTTCGGCTTGATGAACTGCATGGTGTCGTAGATCGCCATGCCGGCCGTGACCGAACCGCCCGGGGAGTTGATATAGAAGTAGATGTCCTTGTCCGGATTCTCGGATTCAAGGAAAAGCAATTGCGCGACGATGACGTTCGCCGTCGTGTCATTGACCGGCCCGACGAGGAACACCACCCGCTCCTTCAGAAGGCGCGAATAGATGTCATAGGCGCGTTCACCGCGCCCGCTCTGCTCGACGACCATCGGAACCAGGCCAAGACCTACCGGGTTCCACTCGCTGCTGTGCTGGGGTGTTCCATTCATCATCGTTCGCTCTCGAGCGACCTTAGGCCGCGTTACCCATCAATTCGTCAAAGGCGACCGGTTTTTCCGTGCTCTGAGCTTGCGAAGCAACCCAAGCCACGACGTTATCCTCGATCACCACGGCTTCAGCCTGCGCCAGACGGTCCGGCTGTGCGTAATACCAGCGTACCAGTTCGGAAGGGTCTTCGTAACTCTCCGCCATCTCCTCGATCAGCGCACGCACCTGCTCCGGCTTGGCGTGCAGCTCCTTGGCCTTGACCAGTTCGGCCATGATCAGACCCAGCTTGACGCGGCGGACCGCCTGCTCGGCAAACCATGCGGGTTCGACCGGAATGTCCTTGGTCTGCATGCCGCGGGCTTCGAGGTCACGCTTGGCATTCTCGGCCAATTGACGCGACTCGGCATCGATCAGGGCCTTCGGCACTTCGATCGGCGTCACTTCAAGGAGCGCATTCATGACCTGCTCCTTGACCTTGGCCTGAATACGGCGCTTCACTTCGCGGGTAAGGTTGGTACGCACCTCGTCGCGCAGCTTGGCGACATCGCCATCAGCCACACCCAGCGCCTTGGCAAAGTCGGCATCGACTTCAGGCAACACCGGCGCCTCGACCTTCTTCACCGTCACGTCGAACTGCACGGCCTGCCCTGCCAGGTGCTTGGCGTGATAGTCCTCGGGGAAACTCATGTCGAAGGTCTTCGATTCGCCGGCCTTCAGCCCAGTCACAGCGGTTTCGAAATCCTTGAGCATCGAGCCGGCACCGATCACGAACGGAAAGTCGTCGGCCTTGCCGCCGTCGAACAGTTCGCCATCCTTCTTGCCTGCAAAATCGATCACGACGCGGTCACCATCTTCGGCGGCGCGATCAGCCGTCTCGAACGACGTGCGCTGCTTGCGCAGCACGTCGATCGTCTTGTCGACTTCTGCGTCACCGACTTCCAGCGCCGGGCGCTCGATGCTCTGACCTGAGAGGTCGCCGAGCACGACTTCGGGATAGACCTCGAACACGGCGCTGAACTCGAGCACTTCGGCGTTCGATGCTTCCTTCGGCTGGATCTGGGGGTAACCCGCGACACGCAGATTCTGTTCGCGCACGGCATTGCCGAACGCCTTCTCGACTGCAGCGCCAATGGCCTCGGAACGGGCCTGCGGCTCATAGGTCTGGGCAACGATCTTCATCGGCACCTTGCCCGGGCGGAAACCAGGCATTTTCACGGTGCGGGCAAGCTTCTTCAGACGCGCGTCAACTTCCTTGTTGATCTCCGCCATCGCGACGGACATATCGATACGGCGCTCCAGCGAGCTCGGGTTTTCCTGGTTGGTCTGCATGCAATCAATCCTGAGAAGTCAAAAATACCGTCGGTCTCGTGTGCAGCCCTGATTGGTTTGCTACATTCAAAGCGACAGGGCGACCGACTTGTTCCAAACAAACGAAGATTCTAGCACACGGGCGGGGCCTTCCTTCCAGCACCTCCAAAGGGTCAGAATGAACGCGGAACAGTGAAAAAATGCACGCACCTCAAAGGAACTCGAGGCGTAGCGTGGTCTCTCAAGAATGGGAATGCAGCTTGCAACATTCCTTCCTATAAGCAGGATCAGTGCCAGGAATTTACCGACGGAATTGTGCCGGGTCCATGAGGCCCCATCGACAAGGAGACGTCCCGATGAGCATCTTCAACGCCTACCAGGCCCGCTTCGAAGCCGCCCGCGAAGACGAAATGTCGATCCAGGAGTACCTGGAGCTATGCAGCCGCGACCGCGCGGCCTATGCCACCGCAGCCGAACGCATGCTGATGGCGATCGGTGACCCTGAGCTGGTCGATACCCGGCTCGACCCCCGCCTGTCGCGCATCTTCTCTAACAAGGTGCTCAAACTCTATCCCGCGTTTCGCGACTTCTACGGCATGGAAGAGGTGATCGAGCACATCGTGTCCTATTTCCGTCATGCCGCGCAGGGCCTTGAGGAGAAGAAGCAGATCCTCTACCTGCTCGGGCCCGTCGGAGGGGGGAAATCGTCTCTTGCGGAAAAGCTCAAGAGCCTCATCGAGCACGTGCCGTTCTACGCAATCAAGGGCTCGCCGGTCAATGAATCGCCGCTCGGACTGTTCAGCCCGGAAGAGGACGCGCACATCCTGGAGGATGACTACAGCATTCCGCGCCGTTATCTGGGCACCATCATGAGCCCATGGGCGGTCAAGCGGCTGCATGAGTACGGAGGCGACATCACCCGCTTCCGTGTCGTAAAGTTGACACCGTCCGTGCTGCGCCAGATTGCCGTGGCAAAGACCGAGCCGGGCGACGAGAACAATCAGGATATCTCCTCGCTGGTGGGCAAGATCGACATCCGCAAGCTCGAACAATATTCGCAGGACGACCCCGACGCCTACAGCTACTCGGGCGGGCTCTGCCTCTCCAACCGCGGCATGCTCGAATTCGTGGAGATGTTCAAGGCCCCGATCAAGGTCCTGCATCCGCTGCTCACCGCAACGCAGGAAGGCAACTACAAGGGAACAGAGGGTTTCGGCGCGATCCCCTTCGACGGTATCGTGATGGCACACTCGAACGAGTCCGAGTGGATGGCGTTCAAGAACAACAAGAACAACGAAGCCTTCCTCGACCGCATCTACACGGTCAAGGTGCCCTACTGCCTGCGCATGTCGGATGAGGTCCGGATTTACGAAAAGCTGCTCGCCAACAGTTCACTGTGGGAAGCGCCCTGCGCACCCGACACGCTGAAGATGCTCGCGCAGTTTTCGGTGCTGTCGCGACTCAAGGAACCGGAAAACTCCAGCATCTACTCCAAGATGCGGGTCTATGACGGCGAAAATCTGAAGGACACCGACCCCAAGGCGAAGAGCTTCCAGGAGTATCGCGACTACGCGGGGGTGGACGAAGGCATGACCGGGCTCTCCACCCGCTTCGCGTTCAAGGTGCTGTCGCGCGTGTTCAACTTCGATCACCGCGAGGTCGCAGCCAATCCGGTGCATCTGATGTACGTCCTAGAGCAGCAGATCGAGCAGGAGCAATATCAGCCCGAGGCCGAAGCCCGCTACCTGGGCTTCATCAAGGAGTTCCTCGCGCCGCGTTACGCGGAGTTCATCGGCAAGGAAATCCAGACGGCCTACCTCGAAAGCTACTCCGAGTATGGACAGAACATCTTCGACCGCTACGTGATCTACGCCGACTTCTGGATACAGGACCAGGAGTTCCGCGACCCAAACACCGGCGAGATTCTCGACCGTTCCGCGCTCAACGAAGAACTGGAGAAAATCGAGAAACCTGCGGGCATCAGCAACCCGAAGGATTTCCGCAACGAGGTAGTCAACTTCGTATTGCGCGCACGCGCCAAGAACGAGGGCGCCAATCCGAGCTGGACGTCTTACGAGAAGCTGCGTGCGGTCATCGAGAAAAAGATGTTCTCCAACACCGAAGACCTGCTGCCGGTCATCAGCTTCAATGCCAAGGCCAGCGCCGACGAGCAGAAGAAGCACCAGAACTTCGTCAACCGCATGATCGAAAAAGGCTACACAGAGAAGCAGGTACGCCTGCTCTGCGAGTGGTATCTGCGCGTACGGAAATCGTCCTGAGCGCCTGAACGCAACGCAGCGTCCCGCGCCGCCGGCCCCGTCCGGCCGCCGGTGCGCTGTGCGCCACCACGGAGAATGGCATGGTACGCATCATCGATCGGCGCTTCGACAGCAAGAAGAAGAGCGCGGTGAATCGGCAGCGCTTCGTGCGCCGCTTCAAGCAGCAGATCCGGCGAGCGGTATCCGACGCCATCGACGGACGCTCGATCCGTGACCTCGACAACGGCGAGAGCATCTCGATCCCGGCGAAAGATCTGTCCGAACCGCATTTTCAGAACGGCAAGGGCGGCATCTGGGAGCAGGTCTTCCCGGGCAACGACCAGTTCTCGAGCGGCGACCAGATCAAGCGCCCGCAGGGAGGGGGTGCCGGCGGCGGCGGCGGGAAGGCCAGCAACGAAGGCCAGAGCGAAGACGACTTCGTGTTCCAGCTGTCGCGCGACGAATTCCTGGACATCTTCTTCGACGACCTCGCCCTGCCCAATCTGGTGCGGACGCAGCTTGCCCGCGTCACCGATTTCAAGAGCCGGCGCGCCGGTTTTACCTCGTCGGGCGTACCGGCAAACATCAACATCGTGCGCTCGATGCGCGGCGCACTGGGCAGGCGTCTGGCGCTGGGCTCCCCGTTCCGCGCGCGACTGCGCGATCTGCAGGACGAACTGGAAAAGGCCATCGAACAGTATGGCGAAGACAGCGACGAAGCGCGCCTGCTGCGCGACGAGGTCGGCAAGCTGCGCGCCCGGATCGAAGCCATCCCCTTCATCGACAGCTTCGACCTGCGCTACAACAACCGCGTCCGCGTTCCGCTACCGACCACACAAGCGGTCATGTTTTGCGTGATGGACGTGTCCGGCTCGATGGACGAGGAAAAGAAGGCGACCGCCAAGCGCTTCTTCATGCTGCTGTACCTCTTCCTGAATCGTACCTACGAGCATATCGAGGTGGTTTTCATCCGCCACCACACCATCGCCAAGGAAACCGACGAAGACGAGTTCTTTCACTCGCGCGAATCGGGTGGCACCGTGGTGTCGAGCGCGCTCGAACTGATGCGCGACATCATTCGCGAACGCTACGCCGGCGGCCAATGGAACGTCTATGGTGCGCAGGCCTCGGACGGTGACAACTGGGACAACGACTCGCCCATCTGCCGCCAGATCCTCGACGAGGAGATCCTGCCCTGGTGCCAGTACTTCGCCTATATCGAGATCACGCCCGGCGAACCGCAGAACCTGTGGCGCGAGTACGAAAAGCTCCATGCCGACAGCAACAATTTCGCCATGCAGCGCATCGAGTCGCCGGCCGATATCTATCCGGTATTCCGCGAACTGTTCAAGAAGAGTCTCGCATGAACCGTCCCCTTAAGAAGAAAGCACCACTTCCCGCCGGCTCGGAATGGACCTTCGAGAGCATCGAGCGTTATCACACCGAGATTGCCCGCGTGGCGCAAGGCTATGGGCTCGACACCTATCCCGTTCAGATCGAGATCATCACGGCGGAACAGATGATGGACGCCTATGCCTCGGTCGGCATGCCCGTGAATTATCACCACTGGTCGTTCGGCAAGCAGTTCCTGAGCACCGAGAAAGGCTACCGTCGCGGCCAGATGGGCCTTGCCTACGAAATCGTCATCAACTCCAACCCCTGCATCGCCTATCTGATGGAGGAGAACACGCTGCCGATGCAGGGCCTGGTCATCGCCCACGCGGCCTACGGGCACAACAGCTTCTTCAAGGGCAATTACCTGTTCCGTACATGGACCAATGCCGATGCGATCATCGATTACCTGATCTTCGCCCGCAATTACATCGCCCAGTGCGAAGAGCGTCACGGCGTGGAAGAGGTCGAACTGCTGCTCGACTCCTGCCATGCCCTGATGAACCTCGGTGTCGACCGCTACAAGCGTCCGCCCAAGCTGTCGATGGCCAAGGAGAAATTGCGCCAGGACGAGCGCGAGGAATACCTGCAGACCCAGGTCAACGATCTGTGGCGGACCCTGCCCTCGCACGACCTGCGCAAGGACAGCGCACCGGAGCGTCGCTTCCCCGAGGAGCCGGAAGAAAACCTGCTCTACTTCATCGAGAAGAATGCGCCCCTGCTCGAGCCCTGGCAGCGCGAAGTCGTCCGCATCGTGCGCAAGATCGCGCAGTATTTCTTCCCCCAGCGCCAGACCCAAGTGATGAACGAAGGCTGGGCCACCTTCTGGCACTACACCCTGCTCAATACGCTGTACGACGAAGGCCTGCTTGCGGACAGCTTCATGCTCGAATTCCTGCAGTCGCATACCAACGTCGTCTTCCAGCCGCCCTATAACGTACGCTGGTACAACGGCATCAATCCCTATGCGCTCGGGTTTGCCATGTGGACCGATCTGCGGCGCATCTGCGAACACCCCACCGACGAAGACCGCAGGTGGTTTCCCGATATCGCCGGCAGCGACTGGCACGAGACCTTCGACTTTGCGATGCGCAATTTCAAGGACGAGAGCTTCGTTGCCCAATACCTGTCGCCCAAGGTGATGCGCGACTTCCGCATGTTTGCCATCTACGACGACGAAAAGCAGGAGAATCTCAAGGTCTCCGCCATTCACGACGACGCCGGATTCCGCCACGTGCGCGAAATCCTGTCCGAGCATTACAACCTCGGCAGCCGCGAACCCAACATCCAGGTCTGGAACGTCGACCTGCGCGGCGACCGCTCGCTCACGCTGCGCCACCAGCGCTGGCAAGGCCGGCCGCTGGCGGACAGTGCGCAGGAAGTGGTCAAGCACATTGCGCGCCTGTGGGGCTTCAATGTACGGCTCGAATCGGCCAAGGACGACGGCACCGTGGAACTGTTGCACGAAACCCGCCTGGAAAAACGCAAGGCGCGCAATTGAAGTGGTGGCAACTGGTACGCCACGCGGGACGCATGACACCAGTGGTGTGCTCTGCCGCTGACACCTCCGCCAACAACAAAATGACCTCAACAGGGCGCGCTCGCCCTTAGAATCGGGGGTCACTTCGCTCAAAGCCCGCACATGCTCACGCCCGCACAGCCCATTTACCCTGTCACCTGCATCCGGGAGATCGAGCGCAAACTGATCCCGAGCGCCCGTCCGCCCCTGATGGAACGTGCTGGTCGCGCCGCCGCGGAGGACGCCGTGCGCCTCATCATGGATCGGCCGGGCCCCATCCTGGTTGCCTGCGGCCCTGGCAACAACGGCGGCGACGGCTTCGTGATGGCGCGCCAGCTTCGCCAGGCCGGGCGCGAAGTCATCGTCGCCTTTGCCCACGATCCAGCCACCCTGCCGGCCGAAGCCCGCAAGGCCCATGCCGACTATCTACTCGCCGGCGGCAGCACCGTCTCCGACCTGCCTTCGGCGCCGGCCAACGGGTGGGCGCTGGTGGTCGACGCCATCTTCGGCATCGGGCTGAAGCGCGCACCGGAAGGACGTTACGCGATATGGATCAACACGCTCAACGCGCAGCAGGTGCCGCGCATGGCGCTCGATGTTCCCAGCGGCCTCGATGCCGACACCGGCCGACCCCTCGGCCCCTGCTTTCGCGCCACCCATACCACGACCTTCATCACACTCAAGCCGGGGCTGCTGACGCTTGACGGGCCGGACTATTGTGGTGAGATCTCGGTGCAGCGCATCGAGATCGACGCCCCGGCCTGGGTGCCGCCGCGCGGCTACAGCGTCCGCTGCAGCCTGTTTCAGCATCACCTGTCACCGCGCCCGCGCAACACCCACAAAGGCATGTACGGCGATGCCGGCATTCTTGGCGGTGCGAGCGGCATGGCCGGTGCTGCGCTGCTGGCCGGACGTGCCGCGCTGTGGCTGGGCGCAGGGCGGGTTTTCGTCGGCTTGCTCGACCCCGCCGCGCCGACGGTCGACATCCAGCACCCCGAACTCATGCTACGCGCCGCGAATGCGCTTCCCGAGCACCTGACGGCCCTTGCCGCCGGGCCCGGACTGGGACGAAGCGCCGAAGCCGTGAGTTTGCTCGACACCGCCATCAGGCGCGACATTCCGCTGCTGCTCGATGCCGACGCGCTCAATATCATTGCCAACGATGCCGCGTTGGCCCACGCCTTGGGCGCGCGCACCGCGGTGACGCTGATCACGCCACACCCGGCCGAAGCCGCGCGCCTGCTGGGCGCGACCACGACCACGGTGCAGCACGACCGTCTGGCTGCCGCGCTGGCCCTGGCCAGCCGGTACAACGCAATCACCGTACTGAAGGGCTGCGGCAGCATCATCGCCACGCCGGACGGACGCTGGTTCATCAACAACACCGGACACCCGGGCATGGCCACTGCAGGTATGGGCGACGTGCTCAGCGGACTGGTGCTGAGTCTGCTCGCACAGGGCTGGCTCGCCGAGGCGGCGCTGATCGGTGCCGTTCATCTGCACGGCGCGGCGGCCGACCGCCTCGCGCGTGAAGGCATCGGCCCGATCGGATTGAGTGCCAGCGAGGTTATCGATGCAGCACGCGGCGTCTTCAACGGATGGCTGATCGAAGGCGCGCGTTCGCGTCATTGAGCCCTTGACGAACTTGATCACGCACGCACCGGGTCTGGCCCGCAGCATTGGCTTGCTGCTGGGCGCCCTGTTCCTGTTCGTCCTGCTCGACTCCACCGCCAAGCATCTGGCACAAACCTATCCCGTACCGATGCTCGTGTGGGCGCGATACACCGTCCATTTTCTGCTGATGGTGGTGTTTCTTGCGCCGTCGATGCGCATGCGCCTCATCAGCACCACCCGCCCCGCTCGCCAGATCATCCGGGCCGTGTGCCTGCTGGGGACGACCTGTTTCGGCATGGCCGCACTCTCGCGCATGCCATTGGCGGAAACGACGGCCATCGTCTTTGCCGCGCCACTTATCGTGACATTGCTCGCCAGGCCCTTGCTTGGCGAGCACATCGGTGGCATGCGCTGGATCGCTGCCCTGATCGGCTTTGTCGGCGTGCTTTTGATCGCGCGACCGGGCAGCGGGCTGGTTCCTTCCGGTATTGCGCTTGCACTCGGTGGCGCGATGTCCTATGCGCTGTACCAGATTCTGACCCGCCAATTGAGCACCACCGAAAATCCGGTCGCCATGCTGTTCTACACCGCGCTGATCGGTACCCTGGCGATGACGCTGCTGCTGCCGTGGATCTGGGGCGGTCCGATGCCCGGCCTCCGCGACGCACTGCTG
This sequence comes from Azoarcus sp. L1K30, assembly GCF_018122735.1. Classification (GTDB taxonomy): domain Bacteria; phylum Pseudomonadota; class Gammaproteobacteria; order Burkholderiales; family Rhodocyclaceae; genus Parazoarcus. The sequence continues at coordinate 1,556,671 of NZ_JAGRRD010000001.1, forward strand.
ATCGCGTCCTTGGGCATCTACGGCGGAACCGGCCACTTCCTGCTGATTCGCGCATTTGCGTCCGCGCCCGCCTCGGTGCTGTCGCCCATCCTCTATGTGCAACTGATCTGGGCCATGCTGGTCGGCTGGGCGCTATTCGGTCACTTTCCGGACGAGATGGCATTGATCGGCATTCTGACCATCGGCGCAGCCGGCGTCATCATCGCGATCGACAGCCGGCGCGCCGGCGCCAGCAGCCGGCACAAGGTCTAGCCAATTCATCGGCATCCCTCGCGGCGCGAATCAGGTTCGCCACGGCCGTGGCAGGCGTTCGAGCAGGCCGGTAGCCAACCCCGTCCCCAACAGGATGACAGCGCAGCCTGCCAGCATGCTCAACGATACCTTCTCGTCGAGCAGCGCAGCACCCCAGAACATGCCGAATACCGGAATCAGAAAGGTGACCGTGACCGTGCGTGTCGGGCCAAGGCGCGACATGAGACGGAAGAACAGCACATAGGCCAGGCCGCTGCACACCACCGCGAGTAAGGTGGCCGCCCCCCACACGGGAAGCGTCGGGGACTGCGCCGGCCACCAGGCGACCGCCGGCGGGAGCAGCAGCACCGCTGCGTAAAGCTGACTGCCGGCCGCAGTCACCATCGGCGATACGCCGGTCATGAAGCGCTTGGTCAGGCTGCCGGCAATACCGTATGAAAGGGTTGCGCCGAGGCAGGCCAGCACTGCCCAACCGGAGCCCCCGTCCTTGAACGATACCTTGCCCCACACCAGAATCGCCACCCCGAACACGCCAACCACCATACCGACCAGGGCCGCGGTGCTCAACTTGTCCTTCAGCCACACCCAGGCCACGAGTGCCGTGAACATCGGCGTCGTCGCATTCACGATGGCCGCGAAACCCGCCGTGACGGACAAGGTTGCCCAAGCGTAGAGCACAAACGGCAATGCCGAAGCGGTCAGACCAATCATCAGTAGCGGACGCCAACGGCTGAGCAACTCCGAAACACCGCCCTGAAACGCAAGAATCGGAATCAGCACCGCGGCCGCTAGCCCCACCCGTAACTCGATCAGCGCAAAGGGTCCGAACGACGGCGCAGCAATGCGCATCAGCAGAAAGGAACCGCCCCAGATTGCTGCCAGCAGGAAGAGTTCGGCAAGGTCACGAGATTTCAAGGTGCCCCCAGCAAGGAATGACGCAACCGGGGCGTCGGAGCGCAATGATAGAATCTTGTCACCCCTTACTCAAACCGGCTTTCAAAACATGCTCTCCGAACAGCTTCGCGTCGAAATCCAGCGCTGTGTAGCCGCCTCGCTTGCAGAAGATATCGGCACGGGCGACCTCACTGCCCGTCTTGTGCCCGCCCAGTCCGAGGCGCGCGGCCGGGTGATCACGCGCGAAGACGCGGTCATTTGCGGCACCGCATGGTTCGACGCCGCCTTTGCCGCACTCAGCCCCGCAGCCACGGTCAAGTGGCACGTCAAGGACGGCGACCGCGTCGAGGCCGGCCAGGAGTTGTGCGAGGTTCTCGCGCGGGCCCGCGTATTGCTGACCGCCGAACGCACCGCCTTGAATTTCCTGCAATTGCTCTCGGGCACAGCGACCATCACTCGCCGCTATGTGGACGCGGTTGCCGGCACCGGCGCAAAGATCGTCGACACGCGCAAGACCTTGCCCGGTCTGCGTCTGGCACAAAAATATGCGGTGGCAGTCGGTGGCGGCGTCAATCATCGCATCGGTCTCTACGACGGCATCCTGATCAAGGAAAACCACATCATCGCTGCGGGCGGTATTCGCGAGGTCGTCGATCAGGCACGCATCATTGCGCCCTCCAATGTCTTCATCGAGGTCGAGGTCGAGAGCCTCGACGAATTGCGAGAGGCGCTCGATGCCGGTGTCAGCATGATCCTGCTGGACAACATGAGCCTCGAGGACATGCGCGAAGCCGTCGCCATCAATCGCGGCCGAGCTGAACTCGAAGCCTCGGGCGGCGTCAATCTGGCGCGAGTGCGCGAAATTGCCGAAACCGGCGTGGATCGGATTTCCATCGGCAGCCTCACCAAGGATGTGCACGCGCTCGACCTGTCCTTGCGTCATATCGAGGCCTGATCGACGGTCGGCGTAAGATTCTGGCTACCTAATCGACTCATGCTCGTCGAGCTGCGCGTCAACACAGGCAGGCCGGCGCGCGCAGCGGTCATGACCGGTGATGGCCGCGTTTTACCAGTGCTTCACCCCCGATCAACAGGCCACGGAGATCGCGCATGGCGCGTGCCCAGACCCGTACAGACACTCAGTCGCCGGCAGACGCACTATCCGATCCGGCCGTACTGACCGAACTGCGCAGGGACATGTTGCGTTTCGCGCAGATGCAACTGCGCGACGCCGCGCTGGCTGAAGACGCCGTGCAGGAGGCGATTGAAGCCGCCCTGATCAACGCCGCCCGCCACGAAGGCCGGGCGGCGCTCAAGACCTGGATCTTCAGCATCCTGCGCAACAAGATCATCGACATCCTGCGACGTGGCGCACGCACGGTGTCACTCTCCTCGATCGGCGACGACGACAGTACCGAGGACGAGAAAATCGATGCGCTATTCCGCGAGAACGGCCACTGGACCAAGCAGTCCCGCCCGACGCAATGGACCGCCCCCGACGACGCCCTCGGCAACAAGCAGTTCTGGGCGGTGTTCGAAGCCTGCCTCGACCGCCTGCCGGAGAACATCGCTCGCGTGTTCATGATGCGTGAAATGCTTGGCTTCGAGACCAGCGAGATCTGCACCCAGCTCGAGATCACCACCAACAATTGCCACGTTATCCTCTACCGCGCCCGCGCCGGTCTGCGCAGCTGTCTCGAAGGAAACTGGTTCCAGGCCGGAGATTGCCGCACATGCTGACCTGCAAGGAAGCCACCCGACTCAGCTCCGAAGCGCTCGACCGCGAACTGAACCTGCGCGAACGCCTGTCCTTGCGCATGCACATACTGATGTGCACCGGCTGCACCAATTTCGAAGAGCAGATGCGCCACTTGCGCAAGATCACCCGCCGCTATGCCAGCGGCGAAGCAAGTTCGGGTGACGACGACAGGGACCACCGGTAACACCTGCCCGCCCCGCCGCGCAGGAGGCGGCACGCTGGCACAGGGGTTGCGTTACGATTCCGGACAGAACGCCGTACACCGCAGCACTCGACCGCGGCCGGAGGCACATGAACACGTCCGAAATGGCAATGTTTGCCCGTACCTGCATCGCCAGCGCGCTGCGGGCCTGTCTTGCCGTACTGGTCATCCTGATCGCGGGGCAACCCGCGATGTTGCGCGCGGGCGAGCTGAGCCGGGCCGACATCGAAGCTCGTTTTCAAGCTCCGCTGAAGGTCGGCGATCGCCTTGCCAACGTCCCGGCGTGGCCCATCACCAGCGAACTGGCACCCGACACGGGCCCGGTGGCCTATGCCTTCGAATCGATCGATCTCGCGCCCATTCCTGGCTTCGAGGGCACCCCGTTCAATCTTCTCATCGCCATCGACCGCAAGGGCACCTTGCGCAGCGTCGAGGTCCTGCGCCAGCATGAACCGGTGTTTCTCAGCGGCCTTGGCGAAGCCCCACTGCACGAGTTCGTCCGGCAATATGCCGGCAAAAGCCTGCTCGAACCCATCAGCGTGGCCAGCATCTATGGCCGCGATCGCAATCGCGGCGACGGCGGTCGGCAGGTACTGGACGGCGTCACCAAAGCCACCGCCTCGATCCGCATCGTCAATCAGACCGTCCTCACCTCCGCGCTTGCGGTCGCGCGTGCTCAGCTCGCCTTCGCTGCGCCGTCGCAGCGCGGCCCGGTAGCCCGGGTGCGCACCGACCGCTACTCGCAACTCGATTTTGGCGCACTGCTGGAAGGTGGCTACGTGCGTCATCTGCGCCTGAGCAATCGCGAAGTCGAGGCGCTGTTTGCCGGCACCGAGGGGGCAGGTCAGGACGCGCAGGCGTTGACGGCGCCGGACGACACCGGCGTCGATTTCTATGTCGCCTATCTGAACGCGCCCACGATCGGCCGCAACCTGCTCGGCGACCGCCGCTATGCCTACCTGATGGAGCATCTCGAGCCCGGGCAGCAGGCGTACTGGGTCGCCACTGCCGGTCGTGCGTCGCTGCTCGACGACGATTTCGTGCGCGGCACCGTACCCCGACGCCTGTCCCTGACGCAGGACAGCATCGCCTATGAAACCCGGGATCTCGACCTCGAGCCAGTCCCACCGCCTGGCGCACCGCCGTTCAACAGCATGCTGGCCGTGCAACTGCCGCCGCTATCCGGACTCGACCCGGCACAGAATGCACGTTTCGGGCTGACCCTGAGCCGCGCCCGTGGTTCGATCCTGCCGGTCACGACCGAGCGCACGGTGCATCTCGACTACGCCCCGCCGGCCGCCTTGATGACCTATCCGCCCGCCCCACCGCCGGACTGGCTCGTAGCCTGGATGGACCGCGGCGTCGACCTCGGCATCATCGCCGCAGCACTCGCAGTGCTCACCCTGGTGCTTGCCCGGCCACGGTGGATTGCCGTCAGCGCCACTCGGCTGCGCATCTTCCGTCTGACCTTTCTCGCCTTTACCCTGGGGTTCGTCGGCTGGTACGGGCAAGGGCAACTCTCCATCGTGCAGCTGACCGGTGCCATCAAGTCGCTTGCTGCGGGCCAGGGGCTGTCGAGCTTTCTTTATGATCCAATCTCGCTGCTGCTGATTGCCTTCACCGCACTCTCCTTCTTCATCTGGGGGCGCGGCACCTTCTGCGGCTGGTTGTGCCCCTTTGGCGCATTGCAGGAATTCGTCAGCCTGCTCGGCCGTCGGCTTGGCATCCGCGCGCGCCGTTTGCCGACAGGCCTGGCCAATGCCCTCGATCGCGGCCGCTACGTCATCCTGGCCGCGCTCGCCCTGTGCGCCCTGTGGGTACCGCAAGCGGCAGAGCGCCTGGTGGAAGTCGAGCCGTTCAAGACCGCGATCACCGTCGGATTCGACCGCAGCTGGCCGTTCGTCACCTATGCCGTGGCCTTGCTGCTCCTGAGCGCGATCTACTACAAGTTCTTCTGCCGCTTCCTGTGCCCGCTCGGCGCGGCCATCACGCTGGGGGGCAAGCTGAGGCTGCCCGACTGGCTCGCCCGCCGCAGCGAATGCGGCCAGCCCTGCCAGACCTGCCGCCACCGTTGCAGCTACGATGCGATCAAGCGCGACGGCCGGATCGACTACGACAACTGTTTTCAGTGCCTCGACTGCGTCGGCATCTATCACGACGACCAGCGCTGCGCGCCACTGATTCTTTACCGGCGCAAGGGGCGAACAGTAAGGCGCTGAAGCCACTCCTGAACGCGCAGTGCGTGCCGGCTTGCGCTAACATGCGCTGAGCCGAACAGACACCAGACTCATGAAGAAAATCGACCACAACAAGCTCGACCAGATCGTCGCCGACGCCAGACGCAACGCCGACTCGCGCAGCGACGGCTACCGCGAACGCGCGCTGAAGATCTATCCATGGGTCTGCGGCCGCTGCGCGCGCGAGTTCACCCACGTCAATCTGCGCGAACTCACCGTCCATCATCGCGACCACAACCACGACAACAATCCACCCGATGGCAGCAACTGGGAATTGTTGTGCATCTACTGCCACGACAACGAGCACCAGCGCCAGCTCGAAGCGCAGGCCGGCGGCAGCACCATGACCGATAACGGCAGCGTGGCCACGCATTCTCCATTCGCAGACCTGAGGGCAAAGCTGGCTGCGAAGAAAAACTGAGTCGGACAGGCTCGGCCAGTACCCGCCACGTCCATGCCGCGATCAAGTGCTGCTTCGCGGTGCCGGGGCAACCGTCGTGTGCGACGGTCAATTCCGTGTCGTTCGCGATCGGAACGACCCGCTATACTGGGATGACATCGTTGAAAATTGTGGGGAGGACATCATGTCGGACCACGTATACAAGATCGTCGAACTCGTGGGCTCGTCCCCGACAGGCACGGACGATGCCATCCGTAACGCCATTGAAAAGGCCGGCCATAGCGTGCGCCACATGGACTGGTTCGAAGCCACCGAAATCCGCGGCCACATCTCGAACGGCGGGATCGCCCATTTTCAGGTCAAGGTAAAAGTGGGCTTCCGCCTGGAAGAGTGATTCAACGCGTTGTCTGGCTGCTCGCGGCAAAGGCGTCTCGGATCGCCTCCACCCGACGGCGATTGACGCCAAAATCGTAATACCCCGTGCGTGAAGCCGAACGCACCTGAATCTGACCGGGCGGCTCGAAGCGGAATTCGACGTCGTCGATGAAGCCGAACACGGCCGAGCGGAACTCGACACCCACATTCCGCCCGCCTTTGCCGACGAGCGTTGCCCGCTCCATCCCTGCCAGCACTGCAAGCAGGCGCTGCCTTGCCGCGTCCGCCGTATCACTATAGGTGAGCGGGTCGACATGCATCTCGCCCACCATCAGTGACGAAACACAGTTTGGCGATGCCGGACAGGGCGCGAGGGGTTCGTCAGCCACCGCCGTGCCTGCCACATCGTCTCCGGCCGCCAGACACGCGATGACACCGACAAAGGCAAAGCGTCTGCAGCACCTCGATGTCCCCACTCTCACCTCACATCCAATATATAAATTTATCACATCATAGAAAAATTCAAATGCATGGATATTGCGTCGCAGCATACGCCACAGTATGCTTAAGCCGTCTCCTCCACCCTCCTCCTTTGGTGTGGATTTAGCCCGGACCCGAAAGCGTCCGGGCTTTTTTATGTTGCGGCCCCATTCCGGGGTAGTCGAAACCCGTCTGACCAGCGGGGGCGCCGCCGTCGTGCTGGTGCCATCTCAGGCCAAGGCCCTGGCACATAGGCGTGGGGGTAACGTCAGCGCCTGGCGTCCTTGCAGAAGGCCTCGAAATCGTCCATCGGCATCGGTCGTGCAAACAGGAACCCCTGCCCGAAATCACAACCCGCGGCGTGCAGGATATTATGCTGATCCTCATTCTCGATGCCCTCGGCAACGACCTGGATGCCAAGTTTGTGCGCCATCGCGATGATCGCCTCGGAGATGGCTCGGTCGCCGGGTGAAGACGACAGCGCGCTGACGAAGGAGCGATCGATCTTCAGAAAATCGATGTCGTAGCGCTGCAAATAGCCCATGGCCGAATAACCCGTGCCGAAATCGTCCAGTGCCAGTCGCACGCCGGCGCCGCGAAGCTTGTGCAATCGCTCGGTCACTTCGGTGCGATCATCGAGCAGCAGGCCTTCGGTGATCTCGACGATGATGGCACTGCCAGGCAGCTGGAGGCGCTCGAGCTCCTTCAGCCATGCATCGTGCGTCCCGGCGGTTGCAAACTGCCGTGGTGATTTGTTGATGCTGATCTCGATGGGCGGCATTGCCGATGCCTGTGAAGGTGACCTCCAGGATGCTGCCGTGCCCGCGACCTGCATGAACACCCAATCGCCGATCTCGCCGATCAACCCAATCTCCTCGGCGATCGGTATGAATTCGGCGGGCCCCACCATCCCGCGCTCTGGATGGTGCCAGCGCAGAAGGGCCTCTGCCTTCACGATCGCGCCGGTACGCATATCGACGATCGGCTGGTAATACACTTCCAGCTGGTTCTGGTGCAATGCCTGCCGAAGGTCGTGCGCCAGATTCCGACGCCATTCGGCCGCTTGCTGCAAGTCGGCGGTAAACCACGAATATCCATTGCGCCCGGCCGCCTTTGCCGCATACATGGCCTGGTCGGCGTGCTTGAAGAGCGTTTCAACATCATCGCCATCATCCGGAAACAGCGTCATCCCCACACTGGCAGAAACATAGGCGCGCTCGGACTTCAGGGTGAAGGGGCGCATCACGCTCGCCACAATCGCCCTTGCCAACCGCTCAGCAACGACCGCTTCTTTGAGTCCGGCAACCAGCACGGTAAATTCGTCGCCCCCAAGGCGTGCAACCGTGTCCGACTTCCTGACACAGGCCGAAATTCTCAATGCGGCTTCCTTCAGCAGTGCATCGCCGGCATCGTGGCCCAAGGTGTCGTTGACGTCTTTGAAATGATCCAGATCGATAAAGAGCAGTGCCACGGAAGTGCCCTCGCGCGCCGCAAGTCGAAGTGCCTGCGACATGCGATCGTAAAACAGCTGGCGGTTCGGCAATCCGGTCAAGGCGTCGTAGTTGGCCTGCAACCAGACTTTTTCCTCGGCTGCCTTGCGCTCGGTCACGTCGGTGAAAATCGCGACTCTCCGCAGGATTTCGCCTGCGTCATCGTGCACCGTGTCGATGGTCAGCCATTCCGCAAAAATTTCCCCGTTCTTGCGTCGATTCCAGATTTCACCTTGCCACGAGCCGGTTTTCAGAATTTCATCCCACATGGCACGATAGAACGTCGATGACTGCCGCCCGGAGCTGAGTATTCGCGGATTCCGGCCAATGACATCATCGGCGGCATATCCCGTGGTTCGATTGAAAGCCGGATTGACGGCGAGAATGCGATTGTCGGCATCGAGAATCATGACGGACTCGCTGCTCGCGTCATAAACGGAGGCTGCCAGCTGCAATTGTTCATCTGCACGCTTGCGCTGGATCGCAATGCTGATGAGCGCAGACATCTCCTGGATATCCTGGCGGTCGGACGGCCCGAGCTCTGCCTGTTGACGGCCAAACACGACAAGCATGCCGTCGATCTCTCCCGCCCTCGACATCAGGGGCTCTGAACAGCGTGGCACCATGGACAGCGGCTCGGCGAACTCACGGAGCGACAGCCAGTATCCGCTGTTCTCCTCTTTCTGCGCTGGGCCGCCATCCAGATGCCCGCAGGTACATATCTTCACCTCGTCAGAGCCAAGCGTCAGCGTTCGCCCCAACAACGGGACGGCCTCATCCGGTGCGGAAATCACGCGGAACACACCATTTCCACGCGTCATCAAGACGGCGAAAGCCAGGCCAAACTTGGTCCGTGCCATTCCGCTCAGTGCGGTATCCAGAACACGCTGCAGGCTCCCCCCGCGCGCCAGCTCCTCCATCATGCGGGTACGAATTCCCGATCGTTCGGCGTCCCGCCGACGACGGTCAATATCGACGATCGTTCCGACCATTCGCAATGCCGTGCCATCTGCCCCGCGCTTGATCACCGCCCCGCGCGACAGGATCCAGACCCAGCGCCCGAGACATGTCCGGACCCTGTACTCACAGCTAAAGGTCGACGATTCCCCATTCAGGTAGGACTGCAGCGCCGCTCGCCGGCCGGACGCGTCCATTGGATGCACCCGTCTCTCCCACCCGGCAATGGAGTCGACCGTACGGTGTTCGTCTTCACCGAGGAACTGGTTCGCCGTCGCGGACAACGTAAACCTGTCCGTGGCGAGATCCCAGTCGAAAACCCCATCACCCGCCCCCTCGAGCGCGAACTTCCAGCGTGCCTCACTCTCGTTGAGTGCCTCTGTCGTGCGTTTGCGTTCAGTGATGTTACGCACTGAAGAGAAAATGACAGGTTCACCGTCGACAACGAGCGCAGCCGTACTGATTTCGACGTCGACGATACGCCCGTCTTTGCCGCGGTGCCGCGTTTCGAATACGGCGTGCTCCGACTTTGGTTCAATTCGCTCGGCCAGTAGCCGCTCGATGTCGGCACGCGAATGACTCGCGTCAATATCGAATACGGACATCTCCAGCAATTCGGATCGCTCGTACCCCAGCATGGCGGCACTCGCATTGCTGACTTCGAGAAATTTCCCATCTGCATTCAGGATGTACACACCATCGCTGGCCATGTGAAGCATCATCTGGTACCGCTGACTGACCCGCGCGATGGTCTGCTCAGCTGCCTTGCGATCGCTGATGTCGGTCTTGATGCCGACAAAATGCGTGGCCGCTCGCCCATCGATACGCACCGGGGCGATGACCAACTCCTCGCAATAAATACTGCCGTCCTTGCGCCGATTGAACAGTTCGCCGCGCCAGACCTGGCCAGCGCTCAGAACTTTCCACATCTTCTCGTAAAACGCCGGAGGCTGCAGACCGGATTTGACCAGTTCAGCTGGCTTGTGTCCGATTGCCTCGTGCAGCGTATAGCCCGTAAGAGCGGTAAACGCGGGGTTGGCCCATTGAATCCGGACGTCGGCGTCAGTGATCACGATCGCATTCGGTGCAGCCTCGAGCGCAGTGGTCAACACCCGGTCCTGCTCCTCAGTGGCGGCGATCCTCGCCGCCGCCTGGGCACGCTGTCGCAAGCTGACCAGGACACCGACGGCAAAGGCAACGATGAGGGCGGTCATCGCGAGTCCGGCAATGAGCAACGTCGTTCGCTCCTGAGCCGATACCGCATCGATGCTGTCGACAGACTTGCCGACGGAGACAATCAGGCCCAGAGCGGGCAGTCCGCGCACGCCGTAAATTCGCTCCACGCCATCAACGCTGGAACTGTGCTGGATCACGTCGGAACCATCGCTGCGAAGGTCAGCGGGAATCAGCCCGTCGACCTTCTTGCCGATGGCGTCATCCAGGTCCGGGGAACGAGCCAGAATCTCGCCCGACGCTCTGAAGAGATTGACAACCCCGCCTTCGCCAAGGCTGATCTTTTTGTAAAAGTTCGAAAAGTACTCGGGCGCGACCGAAATCACGATCACGCCACCGAACGAGGCGTCCGCATTAATGATGGGCCGGGTGAACTGGATGCTCCAGCGTTTCGAAACGCGGCCAAGTACCGGCTTGCTGACGAACAACCGGTCGGCATGGGACTGCTGGTGAACCCTGAAATGCTCCCGGTCGGCCAGGCTGACCGGTTTGGCATCCGGATCAAGATTGCTGTACGCCAGTACGCCAGTGCCATCGATGACTGCAATCTGAAAGCTGACGTTCGGATCGAGACTGCGTTGCTGTTCAAGCACATATCGATCAAAGTCTTCGCGCCTGACAATCGGCACATTGTGCCGCAGCGCAAGCAGGGAAAGATCGAGCGCTCGAGCCGACGACTCAACGTGCTCGGCGAAGGCCAGTGACAGGTTGCTGAGATCGCGATGTGCAGCCTGCAGACCGTGCTCCCGTGCATGCCGTATCTGGTGCGAGATTCCGAGCCAGATGCACGCGATCAGGATCACGAAAAAAACGATGAGGTGATATCCGATTGCGGGAATACGCGACGCTTCACGACGAGCCAGACCCGGCACATAGTCCATATGCATTAACCACCGAACCTAGCTGCGCAACTGCGCGATGATCGAGAAAGAAACCACACGACGCCAGCGTGCAATAGAAAACAACACTGTAGTGCTTCCGCGCTGTTGAGGACTTGCGCCCCATCAAGCCCACGGCCACTTACTTTAGCAGTAACGGCTTACCGGCGTTGGAGAACGATCTGGTGGCGCCGATCCGGCATGTTGCCAAGCGGGCATGACGCACTCAAAGAGAGGACATTCAGAGATCGCTGCCAAGCCGGAAGGGACGGTCATGGGCATTCGTCCTCAAGTCACCACCAAGCGCGCGGTAGTACGGAAGGCGAATCACCGCACTGCGGAAATCAAGAAACCTCGATCATCCAGGATTCTCGTATCCAACTGGCGGAAGCGGTGAGATTCGAACTCACGAGGGGCGTAAACCCCTGACGGTTTTCAAGACCGTTGCATTCAACCGCTCTGCCACGCTTCCGGAAGGCCGGCAGTATAACACCGGCCACCGCGAGTTCAAGGAATGACCACGCCGCTCAGGGCTGCTCGAACAGCGCGATCGACTCCACATGCGAGGTCTGCGGAAACATGTTGGCGATGCCGGCGCCGCGCAGGACGTAGCCCTTTTCATGCACGAGCACGGCGGCATCGCGCGCGAGCGTGGCCGGGTTGCACGAAACATAGACGATTCGCGCGGGCAGCTGTTGCGGGCCGAGCGCCTTCACCACGGCGATGGCGCCTTCCCGCGGCGGGTCGATCAGCAGTTTGTCGAGTCTTCCCAGTGCCGCCAGGCTGTCTTCCGTAGTTTCGAAAAGGTTGGCTGCGTGAAACTCGGTAAGGTCGGCGAGACCATTGCGGCGCGCATTCTCAAGCGCACGCAGTACCAAGGTGTCACTGCCCTCGACGCCGACCACGGTCGCGCCCGAACGCGCGATCGGCAGGCTGAAATTGCCCAGCCCGCAGAACAAATCCGCAATCCGCTCACCCGGCTGCGGGTCGAGCAGCTGCATGGCGCGGCGGATGAGCAGGCGATTGATGTGCACATTCACCTGGGTGAAATCGGTCGGCCGGAATTCCATGCTGATGTCGAACTCGGGCAGGGTATAGGCGAGCGCGGGACCCTCCTTGGGGTGGAAGCGATGGGCGGTTTCCGGTCCGCCCGGCTGCAGCCACACCTGCACGTCGGCCTCAACGGCGAACGCCTTCAGGCTGTTCCTGTCCGCCGCATTGAGCGGCACGAGATGACGAAATACCAGTGCAGTTGCGGTATCGCTTACCGCGAGTTCGATCTGCGGCAAGCGATCCGGCACTGACAGCCCTGCGATCAACTCGCGCATGCGCGGCAGCAGCGCCGAAATGTCCGGCGGCAACACCTCGCAGGCGCGCATGTCGGCAATGTAGCTCGATCGTCGTTCGTGAAACCCGATACGCAGTCCGCCCTTGCTCGGCACCAAGCGCGCGCTGATGCGGGCGCGGTAGCGATAGCCCCAGGACGGGCCATGAATCGCGGCATGAATGATGCCGGGCCTGAGCTTGCCGATATGCCTGAACGCGTTCTCCATGACGCGCTGCTTGGCCGCTGCTTGCGCAACCGGGTCGAGGTGCTGCATTGAACAGCCACCGCAGATGCCGTAGATGGCGCAGCGCGGCGTGACGCGTTGGGCGCTCGCACGGATGACGCGCACCACCTCGGCCTGCTCGTAGGTCGGCCGGCTGCGGTGCACCGCATATTCCACGGTTTCGCCCGGCAGCGCGCCGTCGACAAACACGGCCTTGCCATCGACGTGGGTGACGCCGCGCCCCTCGTGGTCCAACGATTCGATGACTGCGATCGGCATGATGCGCCTCGATGGAGAAAAGCCCGCGATTTTAGCGCATGCGCACGCAGCGACGCTGCTCGCGCGAGTACTTTCGCGACACGGCGAAGGGGCGTGAAGCCCCTCCTCCCGTCACTGTTGTTGCCATGGCACGGAGGCTGCGCCGTCGATGCTCGACGCCTATAATGCCCGCCATGATGAAAACCCTGCTCGGGGGCATGTCGCCCCGCCAGTTCCTCGAAGACTACTGGCAAAAGAAACCCCTGCTCGTGCGCCAGGCCGTACCCGGTTTCACCGGTGTCGTGTCCCGCGACGAGTTGTTCGATCTCGCCTGCGATGAAGATGTCGAATCGCGTTATGTGCGCTACCTGCCAGACTCCCCCGGCAGCGAGTGGGTGCTCGAACGCGGGCCACAAACGCGGGGACGCCTGCGCGGCAAGCGCCAGCCGTGGACCGTGCTGGTGCAGGGCTTGAACCTGTGGGTGCCGGCGGGCGACGCGCTGTTGCATCAGTTCGACTTCATTCCGCAGGCTCGCCTCGACGATCTGATGGTGAGTTACGCGGTCGATGGCGGTGGCGTCGGCCCCCACTTCGACAACTATGATGTCTTCCTGCTACAGGGCATCGGCAAGCGCCGGTGGCAGATTGCCGACCAGGAAGACCGTACGCTGGTCGAAGACGCGCCGCTGCGCATCCTGAAGCATTTCACCCCCGCACACGACTGGATCCTGGAGCCGGGCGACCTGCTCTACCTGCCGCCGCACTGGGCCCACAACGGCACCGCCATCGGCGAATGCACGACCTACTCGATCGGCTTTCGCTCGCCGACGGCGCAGGAACTGGGTGCTGAATTTCTCGGCTGGATGCAGGAACGCATCTGCCTCGACGGCCTGTATGCCGACCCCGACCTCGAACTCCAGGACAATTCGGCCGAAATCGGACCAAAGATGATCGACCAGATCGAGCGCATGCTCGCCGGCATCACCTGGTCGCGCAAGGAGGTGGCCGCGTTCGTCGGCGAATACCTCACCGAACCCAAGTCGCACATCTTTTTCGATCCACCCGAAAAGCCACTCAGCCGCAAACGCTTCGACGCCGCGCTCAAGAAGCACGGCTTTGCGCTCGACGCCCGATCCCTGCTGCTATGGAACGAGACCGGCTTCTACCTGAACGGCGAGCCGCTAGACTTCGACCCGTCCGATCGTGAGGCCTTGGCGGCGCTCGCCCACCATCGCAAGGTGGCGGCCGGCACACCCTTCTCAGACACCTTCGTCGATCTGCTGCATCAATGGCATGAGGACGGATTCGGCCATCCAGCAACCGATCATGGCTGAACCCCTTGAGCGTGCGATCGACAGCTGGGCGGCGTATCGCTCGGCCCTCATCGAGACGGTCGACCGCGCCAGCTCAAGTCTGCTGATATTCGACCCTGATCTCGCCGAGACCGGGTTCGAGCATCCGGCCGGCGTCGACACACTCAAACAGCTGCTGCTGCGCTCGGCACAACTCGTAGCTGTTCGCATATTGTTGCAGGATTCGGGTTTTCTCGAGCGTCAGTGCGCAAGGCTGCTGACATTGCTCGGCCAGTACAACCAGAAAATCGAGATCCGGCTGGCTAGCGACCCGCGTGCGCTGCCAGACGCCGCATTTGTCGTGGCCGACGGCGTCCACCTGGTGACCCGATTCCACAGCGCCCGCCCGCGCGGAAAGTGCTGCGTCGACGACGCACGTTCGACAGCGCCGCTTATCGCACAATTTGAAACACTTTGGGTAAGCGCCACCCCCGGCCCAAGTGGCGTGCAGCTTGGGCTTTAGTCGCATTTTCTTGCATTTCGCAATGCACCAATCCGGTGGTTCGACGCAATCGTAACGTGCTAGCATTCGCGTGCTTCCGGTATCCGATATTCATCCTCGAACGGCCGGGCAACTGCTGTCTTCACCCAATCAAAAGGAAAACAACATGAAACTCTCCCTCCTCGCTGCCACCATGATGGCCCTCGCAATCTCCGCTTGCAGCAAGACCGAAGAACCGGCACCGGCACCAGCACCGGCGCCTGTCGAGCAGGCTGCTCCGGCCGCCGCGCCCGCCGCTGAAGAAGCGAAGGAAAGCGCCGCTGCTGCCGTTGAAGCCGCCAAGGAAAGCGGTGCGGCCGCCGTTGACGCGGTCAAGGAAGGCACTGCTGCTGCCGTCGAAGCCACCAAGGAAGGTGCTGCCGACGCAGTCGAGGCTGCCAAGGAAGGCGCCGCTGCTGCAGTCGAGGCCGCCAAGGAAGGCGCCGCTGCCGCGAAGGACGCAACCAAGGAAGCCATGCCGAAGTAATCCTTCTGCACACAAGGAAAAAGCCGGTCTGAAAAGACCGGCTTTTTTTATCGCTGCTGATCGCCGGGCTGCCGCGAATGGACAGACCGGCGCAACCCAATACTCAGCGCAACTCTTGCTGCAGCAGTCCAAGCATGCGCTTGGCCGTCTCGGACTTGTCGGCGCCACCTTCGCGGGTCAGCACGCTCACGACCGATGCATCGCCCTGCCCCACGACGCGCAGCTTGTACTCGCTGCCACTGGCAACCGGCTTTTCGCTGCTGCGCCAGAATGCAAGCTTGGAAAGGAAGCCGCTGTCCTTCTTGGTCTGATTGTCCGCTTCGGGATCGACATAGCGCACGAAGAACAGTCCCTGTGCGCGGTCACGGTCTTCGACGGTAAAGCCGATACGGTCGAGGGCCAGACCGACGCGACGCCATGCGCGGTCGAAGGGTTCTGCGATCTGCAGGTTGACCTGTCCATCCACCGTTGCCGACACCTTTGCACGCTCGGCTGTCGGCGCCGATGCCAGCGCCGCCTGGGCTCGGTTTTCGTCGGCGCCGAGCGCAATCATCAAGCGGCGCAGCATTTCGGCCTCGAGCTCGGGATCCGCCGGGCGCGGTTGCCACACCGTCATGTCCTTGCCCTCGTTCGGATAGATTTCCACCAGCCCGCGATGACTGATGTAGATCTCCACCGATTTGCCGTCCTTGCCGACCTCGAGACGGGTGCGAAACTTGTCGCGCTCGGGCGTCGAATACAGGCCGTCGATGACCTTGCCCAGCGTGGACCGGATGAAGTCCTGCGGAATCTTTGCGCGATCCTCTGCCCAGTCGGTTTCAAGTACGCCGATCTCGGGGTTGTCGATATTCAGGATGAAACCCAGTTCAAGCCAGAAATCCTTGACCTTGGGCCACAGGTCGGCCGCATTGCCCGGCACCACCAGCCAGCGCTGGCTGCCTGCACGTTCGATGCGCATGTTCTTGGGTGCCGGCAGCACATCGGTGCTGCTGCGCGCAGCCGGCGTCGCGGCACGGTCTGCACTGTAAGCGGAATAGGTGGCCACGCCGCGCGGTGTCACGTCGGGTACGGCGAAACGCTCGTCGCGGGACGGTGCGGTCAGATCGGGCGGAACCTCCAGCGGCGCGGTACGGCTGCCACTGGCACTCTTGTAATCGATACGCTTGGACTCAAGCATGGAACTGGAGCAGCCTGCGAGCATCAGCGACAGCGCAAGCAGGGAAGCAGAGGTGCGCAACGAGCGGTTCATGAGGTTCCTGGAGAAAATACGGGTCAGAGATTGATACCGGCCTGGCGCATGGCCTGGCGCACACGTTCGTGACAGCTCTCGCTCAGCGGCGTCAGCGGCAGCCGGATACCGTCGCCCATCAGGCCCATGCGGGCCACCGCCCACTTGACCGGAATCGGATTGGCTTCACAGAACAGGTGACGGTGAAGACCGAGCAGACTGGCATTGATCGCGCGAGTCTTGAGCGCATCGCCCGCAAGCGCCGCCGCACACATCTCATGCATCGCTCGGGGGGCGACGTTTGCCGTCACCGAGATCGTTCCGTGTCCGCCCAGCAGCATGAAGGCGGCAACGGTCATGTCGTCACCGCTGTAGAGTGCGAAACCATCCGGCGCACGCTCGATCAGGTCGCAATTGCGATCGATGCTGCCGGTCGCGTCCTTGACGCCGATGATGTTCGGAATCTCGGCCAGGCGAAGCGTCGTATCGTTGGCGAGATCGGCCACCGTGCGGCCCGGCACGTTGTAAAGGATCAACGGCAATTCGATCGCTTCGGCGATGGTGCGGAAATGGCGGTAGAGCCCCTCCTGCGTCGGCCGGTTGTAATAGGGCACGACGGACAGATGGGCTACGGCACCGGCCTGCTGGGCGAAACGGGCCAATTCGACTGCTTCCGCCGTCGAGTTGGCGCCGGTGCCTGCGATGACCGGAATGCGGCCCGCGGCATGCTCGACCGATGCGCGGATGAGCTCACAGTGTTCGTCGACTGCGACAGTCGGCGATTCGCCGGTCGTGCCGACAATGACGATACCGTCTGTGCCTTCGGCGATGTGCCAGTCAATCAGGCTGCGCAAACGGGGAAAATCCAGGCTGCCATCCTCATGCATCGGCGTGACGATGGCGACAATCGATCCGGTAATCATTGCGGGGACCAAAACGATAAAAACCTGATTCTAACCGATCGCCGCAACACAGCCAGCCCCGGCGTGCGTTCCGTGCTGCGGATCGCGCAGATCACAGATCGGCCAGGGCCTTGATGTGGGACACCACCGAGCGTGCCAGCGAGCTCAGCGAATACCCGCCCTCGAGCAGCGAGACGACGCGCTTGTGCCCGCAATCCTCAGCCACCGACTTGATCTGCTGTGTCGCCCAGATGTAATCGGCCTCGACCAGGCCCAGCGAGCCCATGTCGTCCTCGTAGTGCGCATCGAATCCGGCGGAAATGAAGATGGCCTGCGGATTGTGGTTGCGCAGCGCGGGCACCCAGATATCGCTGACGACCTGACGGAAGGCGTCGCCACGCGTGCCGGCCGGCACCGGCACATTGCACATGTGCTTGGGCTGGTTCTCGACACCGCTGTAGGGATAGAACGGATGCTGGAAGATGCTCACCATCATCACCCTGGGGTCGTCGCGGAAGATGTCCTCGGTTCCATTGCCATGATGCACGTCGAAGTCGACGATGGCCACGCGCTCTAGCCCGTGCGCATCGGTGGCATGCCGGGCGGCGATGGCGACGTTATTGAGAAAGCAGAACCCCATGGCCTTTGCCCGCTCCGCATGATGACCAGGCGGGCGAATGGCACAGAACGCATTCTCGATCTCGCCCTTGAGCACGAGATCGGTGGCAAGCACGCCCGCACCGGCCGAGCGCAGCGCCGCCTTCATGGTGTTCGGGCACATCGCGGTATCGGGGTCGAGATGGCGAATGCCGTGCTCGGGAACGCTGTCGAGCAGTTCTCCCAGGTAACTCGCCGGATGCACGCGCGTCACCTGCTCGTCCGTTGCCAACGGTGCATCATAGAACGAAAGGTACAGATCCAGCCCCGCAGCGATCAGCCGGTCGTTGATCGCCCCCAGTCGATCCGAACATTCGGGGTGATGCGCCCCCATGTCATGCAGCCAGCAATCACGGTGCGTAATGAACGCCGTTGTCGTCATACCCCTCCTCTCCTCATTAGGGCGAACTTTCCCCGAGCAGCCGTTTCAAACGGCCGTTGGTAATGGCCCATGGTGCGGGCTCGCGATCTTTGTCGTCTATTATCACCGCTTCCAGATCAATTTCACAGTACGCATAAACATGCCCCGTCGCCATGCAATCAGGCTGCTCGAAGCCGCCAGCCAGATCATCCTCGGCAAGGAACACGAATTGCAACTGGCGCTTTGCTGCCTGATCGCGCGTGGTCATCTGCTGATCGAGGACATGCCCGGCGTGGGCAAGACGACCCTCGCCCATGTACTGGCACGCTTGGTCGGACTCCACTTCCAGCGCATCCAGTTCACCAGCGACCTGCTGCCGGCCGACATCGTCGGCGTCTCCGTTTTCGACCGCGACACCGGCAGTTTCCGCTTCAACCCGGGCCCGGTGTTTGCGCAACTCATCCTCGCCGACGAGATCAACCGCGCCACCCCCAAGACCCAGAGCGCCCTGCTCGAATCCATGGAAGAGCGCCAGATCACCGCCGACGGCGCCACCCTGCCCCTGCCTGAGCCCTTCTTCGTCATCGCCACGCAGAACCCCTCGACCCAGATTGGCACCTTCCCGCTGCCCGAGAGCCAGCTCGATCGTTTCCTGATGCGCATTCACCTTGGCTACCCCGATCACGCAGCCGAGCGTGCGCTGCTGCTGGGCGAATCGCGCCGCGACCTGATCGAACGCCAGCAACCGGTGATTTCGCCCGCGCAACTGATCGAGTTGCAACACGCGGCCCGCGACATCATGGTCGCCGACCGGCTGATCGACTACATACAGGCCCTGCTCGCCGCCACACGGCACAGCACCGAGCTGACCGGCGGACTCAGCCCGCGGGCGGGGCTGGGGCTGGTCGCGCTGGCACGCGCTTGGGCGCTGATCGAAGGGCGCGACCACGTGCTGCCGGAGGACGTACAGCGCATGTTCCCGCATGTGGCCGGCCACCGCCTGCATGTGGCCGGCGACGGACGACCGGTGGCAACGGCCTCACTCGAACGTCTGCTGAAGTCCGTGGCGGTGAGCTGATGACGGTCGTCGGCGCCGTCTCCGGCGCGAGCCGAAACGTGATCGACCGCTGGCTATTCCGCCTCGGTCGCCCCGAAGCCGGCCCGATCATCCTCTACCAGCGCCGCATCTACGTACTGCCCACCGCGGCCGGATACGGCTATGCGATCGCGCTAGTGGTCATGCTGATCGCGTCGATCAACTACAACCTCAGCCTTGGCTATGCACTGACGTTTCTGCTCGCTGGCGTGGCGGTCGCAAGCATCGTGCACGCCTTTCGCAACCTGTTGCATCTGTCGATCCGTGGCGGGCGTGTCGAACCGGCATTCTGCGGCGAGCGCCTCGTCTTCCACCTGTTGATCGAGAACCGCCGCCCGGCGCGCCGCCCCGCCCTCGTCCTGCGTGCGCATGACGCGCATGCCGCATTCGGGGTGGCGCCTGGCGCCATCGCCGAGACCGCGCTCCCAGTGCCGACAACGAGGCGCGGCGCGATCGCGCTCGGGCGCACCATACTGGAAACCCGCTGGCCGCTCGGCCTGATCCGCGCATGGAGCGTGTTCATTCCCGAACTCACCGGTCTTGTCTACCCCGCGCCCGAGATCGATCCACCCGCCTTGCCGTCACACGCCGCCGGTGACGCCCGCGGACAGCACAGCCCGCACGATGGCGACGACGACTTTGCCGGCTTGCGCGCTTATCAGGCCTCTGACTCGCCACGTCACCTCGCGTGGAAGGTCCTTGCCCGCGGCGGCCCGTTGATGACCAAGCAGTTCTCCGCGCTCGAAGGCGGCGATCTCACGCTCGAGTGGGCCGCATTGCC
This sequence comes from Azoarcus sp. L1K30, assembly GCF_018122735.1. Lineage (GTDB taxonomy): Bacteria > Pseudomonadota > Gammaproteobacteria > Burkholderiales > Rhodocyclaceae > Parazoarcus. Next base: position 1,576,981 of record NZ_JAGRRD010000001.1, read on the forward strand.
GGCCTCGATGGACGACGAAAAGCGCCTGTCCAGACTCACTTCGTGGTTGCTGATCGCCGAGCGCAGCGGAGAGCGCTATGCGCTGCAGTTGCCAGGCAGCTACTTTCCTTTCGGCCGCGGCAAGGTTCATCTGAACCAATGCCTGCGCGCGTTGGCAATGTATGGCCAGGCGCCGGTCACGCCGGGCGGCGATGTTCAGGCTTAGACGCGCGCGCACCGGCGCATCGGGCCCGGCCGAAACAGCCACGCTGCGACGCGACCAGGGGCTGTGGCTGGTTGGTGCCGCGGCGCTGACGCTTGCGCCTCATGCACTGGCGCTGCCGCTCTGGGTCACGGGCTTGAGCGCGCTACTGCTGGGTTGGCGGCTTGCCTTGCTGTTGCGTGGCAGTCGCGCGCCCAATCGCCACTTCGTGCTGCTGATCGCCATTGCCGCGGGTGTCGGCACCCGTCTGGCCTACGGACATTTCTTCGGCAAGGACCCGGGGCTGGCCTTTCTCGCCCTGCTGCTCGGACTGAAACTGCTCGAGACCCGAAGCATGCGCGACATCCGCGCGGCGGTGCTGCTCTGCTTCTTTCTCCAGCTCGGCGTGTTCTTCGACAATCAGACGGTGCCGGTCGCGGTACTCGCCGCGGGCGCCACCCTGCTGTCGATCGGCGCGCTGCTGGCCCTGTCCGACCCGGACGCAAGCCACCGCGAACGCCTGCGCACGAGCGCCGTGCTGCTGGCACAGGGCCTGCCCTTCATGCTCGTCCTGTTCGTGCTCTTTCCCCGCATTCAGGGCCCGCTGTGGGGCCTGCCGGCCGACGCCCACAGCGGCATGAGCGGTCTGTCCGACACCATGGCACCAGGCTCGATCAGCGAACTCAGCCTGTCCGATGCCATCGCCTTTCGCGCCGAGTTTGCCGACGGCGCACCGCCACCGTCACAGCGTTACTGGCGTGGCCCGGTACTGAGTCTCTTTGACGGAACGACTTGGCGGGCCGCGCGCCACCCCGAGAG
>NZ_JAGRRD010000001.1:1578080-1792722 GCF_018122735.1 Azoarcus sp. L1K30
CCAGCGGGGGCGCCCAATGAAACGAGACGGAGAGGACGGCGGCAACAGCCAAACGACGAGCGGTCTGGGGCTTCATGCGCGGGTGGACGAAGCGTCAGGACGCAATCGTCATGAAGTCAGGTCAGGAATAACGGCATTTTATATGACATTTTCATCAGTGATGATTCATTCGACATCCATGCGCTATCCGCCCGTCCGCACCGGTAATCCGTCAGATGCAGCCGCTCCCGACATCCACCCCTACAAGCCATTACCTTGCGTAACACCCGTCCCGCTTCAGATGCCTTAATGTATGGACAGAACGCAGCAAGTACGCGTCAACGCCGCTTGAAGGCCGCAAAGGAGTTGGTCGACCATGAGCACACATATTCTTGGGATTGCTGCCCGTCTTGGCCTGCCGCTCGGAATGACCGTGGTCCTCAGCGCCTGCGTGGTTGCGCCGGCAGACCCGTATTACCGCTCGACGCCGGCCTACGATCCGTACTACGGCACCGAGACCATCATCGTCTCGCCGCCACCGCGAGTGGAATACCGTGGCTATCCGCCCGCCTCGGACTATCTCTGGATCGACGGCACGTGGAACTGGGTGGACCGGCGTCAGGTATGGGTACCGGGCTATTGGGTACCACCGTCACGCTATGCCGAAGAGCGGCGTCGGCGCGACCGCATGATCGAGCGCGAACACGACCGTGTGCGCCGTGAGTGGCAGGATGACCGAAACCGCGACCGGACCAGGAACGAATACCGCGAAGATCAGCGGAATCTGCGCCGGGCGGAAGAGCAGGCCCGCGAGCGCGCTGAAGCCGAACGCACCGCAGCGATCAAGAAGCGTCTGATCGAGGAGCGTGCTCGCCCAAGCAACCGCCAGCAGGAACTCGAACAGAACAACGCTCGCGATCAGCGTCGCAACGCCACCGAGGAAGCCAATGCGCGGCGCCAGCGTCGTGATCAGGACGGACCGGACAGCCGGGACCCCTCGGACGTCCGGCGCTGGATTCGGGAGCGCGAGGGCGCACGGCCAAACTGAGCAGCCGGATTGCATTCGCCGCCACCCGCCGCAAGGCGGACCGTCGCCGCTGCACTCGGGGTAATATGGTGCACGCGCGACGGGCTCGACCGGCCCGAAGCGCGACGAGGGCGGGACCACGTTGCCGAATACGTGGCACGCGTCTGTCGCTTCGCACTCACTTTGGCAAAGCAATGATCGAACCGCTGCTCCTGACCTCTGCACGCATCTTCACGTTCTCCAATCAACAGCAGCTGACCAACGCCAGCGGCTTCTACTTCGAGCGTGGCGAGCGCCTGTTCCTGGTGACCAGCCGCCATGTCTTCTTCGATCTTCCCAGCCAGCATCAACCGAACCGGATCGAGATCGAGCTGCACATGGATGCCGAGAACCTCAGTGCGTCGACCGGCTTTTCGATGCCGCTTTACCGAAACGGCAAGAGCATCTGGCGCGAAGGTCTCGATACGGCGGGCGATATCGATGTGGCGATTCTCGAGATCGACCGCAAGGCGCTTCCCGCCAAGGCGATCTATCGCGCCTTCACACCGCGACATCTGCTTGGACACTTCGATCAGGTCGAAGTCGGCACCTCGCTGCTGGTGGTGGGGTTCCCGCTCGGCTTTCACGATACGCTGAACCACATGCCGGTCGTGCGGCAAGCCATCATCGCCTCGTCCTTCGGCCTGCGATTTCAGGGCAAGGGCTACTTCCTCACCGACGCCCGCACCCACCGCGGTACCAGTGGCGCACCCGTGGTGATGCGCATCACCGACCCCGACGCAGAGCACGCAGCCCTGCCCTGGATGTTGCTCGGCATTCACTCCGCCCGCCTCGATGTCGGCAGTCGCGATCTCGAACTGGATGAGGCACTGGGGTTGAACTGCGCCTGGTACGCCGACATCCTGATGACGCTGACGACCGACTGAGTGGCCGGCTGCGCCGGCCGGTCATATTTTTCGCCCCACGGTTTCCCGGCGCTGCAAAGCCTATACTGGATCAGGGCCCGCATCTGCGGGCACCGGCCAGGAGAGTCACCATGAGCAAGTCACAACACAGCAACAAGGAAGCCCGAAAAGAACCCGCACTGTCGCCGAAAGAGAAAAAGGCCGCGAAACAGGCCAAGAAGCATCAGTCCGACGTAAAGCCGCTGCTTCCGCCGCACTGACACGAACACACGACAGCGGTGAGCGTCGGCAGCAATCGTCGCCCCGCAGGCATCCACTCCACGGGCGTATCCCGATGCAGCATCAGCCTTCGAGCAGCATCCGCTTGAGGTAATCCGGCAAACCTGACAACACCAGCGTATCGGAAGCGCGATCGTATTGAATCGCGCCCGATTGCAGGCCGCTGCGGTCGAACTCCAGCTTCCATTGTTCGCCACTGGCGCTGAAACGCACCAGTGGGCGAATGGCACGGCGGTCGGGCACGAATCCGCTATTGAGTTTGATCGCCTCGGCGTTGAGTGCCGTGTCCAGGCGCTCGGCTTGCTCGGGCCACACTTGGCGCGCGATTTCATCGAGCGCAACCGGTTCGCCACTTTCGCCCAGTTCGTCGAGGTAACCGTGCGCGCGCTGCAATAGCGCGTCGCGCACAGGTGGCTCGAGACGTTCGGTTTCGACAAACTGATTCAGCGCCAACACCAGCTTCTTGGTCTCCTTGAGCGCCACCAGCACGTCGCTGCAGCCCAGAAAGCGCTTGAACCAGGCGGCCACATCGCCACGCCCCTTCAGAAAGCTGATGTAGCGCTCATCGCCCCGCTGCCAGCCGGCAAGGTCGATCCGCCCCGCGGCACGAAGACTCGAGAAGTCGAGATAGCTGCAATCGGCGATGTCGAGCGTGCCATTGATCGCACTGCCGATGCACTCTCCGATCAGCGCCACCCACAGGCAGTCCGTACCGCCTTCGGAGATGCGCGCAATGATGACGAAGGCGCTGGCGTCGAGCTCCTCGTCATGGGCGCAGATCTGCAGTTGCGCCATCATCCGTTGCGACAGGGTGATGAAGTCGGAACTGCGCTCGACAACGTACTCGCGCACCAGACGCGACATCGGAAAACCTTCCTCGTCATCCTCGAACCGCCCGAACACCTTGCTCGAACGCCCGGCGTAATGCGTGCACAGACGCTCCACCAAGCGCACCGCCGCGTCGTCGAGCGTGCAGGCCGATGCGCGCAATTCGACCGCTGCCGGGGCCTGTGCCTCCTTGACGAGGCGATGGACGACAAGGTCGGTGACCGTGTGCTGGATCGGGCTTTGGGGATTCGCGCTCATGCTCGGGGCTCGGGAGAGTTCGGGGGCGCGCATTCTCTCATGCCAGCCCCTCTGCCTTCCACGCGGGACCACACTACGCTTTGGTACAAATCACCCTGTAGCCTAAAGGGATAATGATCTCGTCTGCTGGTGCAGGCCCCGTAAACATCCGCTTCAAGCGAGTCGAACCATGAAAAACATCAAATTGGCCTATCTGCTGCTGATCGGCGTGCTCACCCTGCTGTGGCTGATGGCTGACGGCGTCATCGGCGCGCCCTACCAGTTCTTCGCCTTGCGCGCGTCGATGATGAATTACACCGGCATCATCGGCATCGGTGCGATGAGTGTCGGAATGATCCTGTCACTGCGTCCGGCCCGGCTTGAGCCCCTGCTCGGCGGCCTGGACAAGGGCTACCGCCTGCACAAGTGGCTGGGCATCACCGGCCTGGTATTCTCAATCATTCACTGGCTGTTCGCGAATGCGCCGAAATGGGCCGTGGGCTGGGGCTGGCTGGAACGTCCGGCGCGCAAGCCGCCCGTCGAACAGCAGAATGTCATTCTCGCCTTCTTCGACAGTCAGCGCCATCTCGCGGAATCCATCGGTGAATGGGCATTTTACGGTGCGCTGGCGCTGATGGTGCTGGCGCTGGTGAAGTGGTTTCCCTATCGCTATTTCTTCAAGACCCACCGCATCCTGGCGATCGCCTATCTCCTGCTGGTCGCGCACGCGGTGGTGCTGATGAAATTCAGCTACTGGGGCGAGCCCATCGGCCCGCTGATGGTCATGCTCATGGCCGCCGGCAGCGTCGCGGCCGTGCGTGCCCTCACCCGGCGGATCGGTCAGCAGCGCCGGATCGACGGCACGGTCGAGGCCCTCGACTATCACCCCGACAATCACGTGCTCAAGGTGACGGTCAAGCTTCGCAGCCCGTGGCCTGGACATCGGGCCGGGCAATTCGCCTTCGTCACCTTCGACGCGGCGGAAGGCCCCCACCCCTTTACCATCTCGTCGGCCTGGCATGGCGACGGCAGGCTCACCTTCCTGATAAAAGGTCTTGGCGACTACACCCGCAGCCTCCCCGCGAGCTTGAAGGTCGGTGATGCCGCCCGGATCGAAGGACCGTATGGTCGTTTTGAATTCGACAGCGACAAGCCGCAGCAGATCTGGGTTGCCGGCGGGATCGGCATCACGCCGTTCATCGCACGCATGCAGGCATTGGCCGACAAGCCCGACACGCCCGCCGTCGATCTGTTCTACAGCACCAGCACGCCCGACGCGCGCTTCATCGGCAAAGTCAGGCAGATTGCCGAGGCGGCGCGGGTCCGTCTGCATGTACTGGTCGCCGGCAAGGAGGGGCGACTCGATGCCGAGCAGATTCGGCGCCAGGTCCCCGACTGGAAATCCGGCGATATCTGGTTCTGCGGCCCCGCCCGCTTCGGCCAAGCCTTGCGCCGCGACTTCGCCGCACGCGGGCTGCCCGCCGAGGACTTCCATCAGGAACTGTTCGATCTTCGCTGACGACACCGGCCGGGACGCAAGTCCCGGCGGCGCCCAGACCTCCCCGCTTACACGGCGCCGACGTACTCACCGCGCGCGGGATAATCGTTGGCGATTGCGAAATCGAGCGCCCCCAGCAGATCCTGAAACTGTGGCCGCGCGAAAGGCATCGTCTGCACCGCCCCATAGAACAGCGTGCCATCGGGGCGCACCAGGAACACGCCGGGCTCGCTGAACAGCGCCGGCTCCTCGACACCAATCGAGGTCGCGCCGCGTGAGCTGCTGATGTACAAGCCCCACTGGCGCGCGCTGTGCAGACTCAGTCCATACGCGAAACGCACCCCCCTGGCCTTGACCTTCTCTGCCATCTGCCGGGCACGCTCCTCGGTATCGCCACTCACGGCAATGACCTTCACACCCCGTTGCGCGAACTCCGGGGCAAGACGTTCGAGTTCGATCAGGTATTTGGCGCAAATCGGGCAATGCAGGCCACGATAGAACACGACCAGTTCAAAACGTTCTCCGGGCTCGGCACCGAGCACGAAACGGCCACCGCCGATGAGCGGCACATTGAGCGCAGGTACGGGCTGGCGCGGAATCAGGCTGTTTACCGACATAGGGTTCTCCTCTTTTGATCGTGGGGGTCCATCCGTGCCTTCCCGCCGGGATGGAGCTTCCGTCGGCGCATCTCCCTGCGGACATTGGGGCACCATTGAACGTCTGGATTGTGCCGTACAATCCGGACTGAGACTGCGCTTTGTCGGCCGACTGCGTCGTTTCCTTACACACGCCGAGCCAGGCGCACGAATGCCGAACGGGCTTGCCGACAGACGGCTCACACGCGCCTTGGCGGCCAAACGAGCGGCACCATGACACGGACATCCACATGAACGAAGCTGTTTTCTGGCTGCTGCGATACGACGGTCGCGTGCTGGTCACGACTGACGAGCACGGTGCAGCCGCTTTTCCCTACGGCCCTGCAGCGACATTTGGCGCGCCCCCGGACGCACTGAGGATTGGCGAATGGCAAGGGTGCGCATGCCATGCTGCGGATCTGAGCGACATCCCCCACGGCGTCAGTGGTGAGCTGACCTCGGTGCGAGCCCTGTTCGGCCTTGCCGGGGCAGAAGCCTTCGCCCTGGCAGGGCGGGCCACGCAGTTGCTCGACTGGCAGCAAAACCACCGCTACTGCGGTCGCTGCGGCACACCGACGGAGATGCTGACTGGCGAACGTGCGATGTACTGCCCCCAGTGCGGTCTGGTGGCCTACCCGAGGATCTCGCCCGCGGTAATGGTACTCATCGCACGCGGGGATGCCCTGCTGCTGGCGAGGAGTCCGCACTTTGCGCCAGGCGTCTTCAGCGCACTTGCCGGTTTCGTCGAGGCCGGCGAAACGCTGGAGGAATGCGCTGCGCGCGAAGTGCGCGAGGAGGTCGGCATCGAGATCGACAATCTGCGCTACTTCCGAAGCCAGTCGTGGCCCTTCCCCAACTCGCTGATGGTCGCCTTCTTTGCCGATTACGCTGGCGGCGACATCACGCCCGACCCATCCGAGATCGAAGCAGCCGACTGGTTTCCACGCAGCGCGCTGCCGCTGCTGCCGAACCCGGTGAGCATTGCACGGCAATTGATCGACGCGGCATGCAAGGGCACCCCCCGCACATAATCCCCCGCTTCGAACGGGTGCGTCCACGTCACGATTTTCCGCATCATGCATGTTGATCGGTGCATTGGAGAATTCTGCCGAAATCGCCGCATACCGCGTTCAACCGCGAGCCAAAGCGGCGTAGGATGATGCCAATGGCGACACCATCCGGCGACTCCATGACATCCGCAGCAGCACATCGCAGAATCGGCACCATCGAGGCCGTCAAGGGCCCGGTGGTTGATATCGTGTGCGAACAGTCGCCACCACTGCACCGCGCGCTCTATGCCCAGCCCAACGGCGAACGCTGCGTGCTCGAGGTGTTTCGCGAACTGGGCGAGCGCCATGTACGCACCATTGCGCTCCACCGCACCGCGGGCCTGGCGCGCGGGCAGGCGGTGATGGATAGCGGCAGCCCCTTGCAGATTCCGGTCGGCCCCCAATGCCTGGGGCGTCTGCTCGACGTTTTCGGCAATCCGCTCGACGCCGAAGCACCCTTCGAAGCGCTCGATTTCCGCCCGCTGGTCGCCCCGCCAGGCCCGCTGTCGGAAGCGCGCGCGGCCGAGAGCGTACTCGAGACCGGGATCAAGGTCATCGATCTGCTGTGCCCTTTCGTGCGTGGCGGCAAGACCGGACTGTTCGGCGGCGCGGGCGTGGGCAAGACGGTACTGATCACCGAATTCATGAACGCGGTGATTCAGCTCCATGCCGGCGTATCGGTATTTGCCGGCATCGGCGAGCGCATCCGCGAAGGGCACGAGTTGTGGCACGACATGCGCGAGGCCGGGGTCATGCCGCGCACGGTGATGGTATTCGGGCAGATGGACGAATCGCCGGGGGTGCGCTTCCGTGTCGGCCTCACCGGGCTCACCTACGCCGAGTACCTGCGCGACACCCTGGGCAAGGACGTGCTGCTGCTGATCGACAACGTGTTCCGCTTCGTTCAGGCCGGCAGCGAAATCTCCGGCCTGCTCGGGCGCATGCCCGCCACCGTCGGCTATCAGCCCACGCTGCTGTCCGAGGTAGCCGATCTCGAAGAGCGCATCTCGTCGAGCACCGCGGGCAGCATCACCTCGGTCCAGGCCGTCTATGTGCCGGCGGACGACATGACCGACCCCGCCGTAAATGCGATCTACGGCCACCTCGACACCATGGTGGTGCTGTCGCGCAAGCAGGCGGCGAAGGGCATCTACCCGGCAGTCGATCCGCTGCATTCCAACAGCAAGATGATGGATCGCCATTTTCTCGGTGAGCGGCATTACCGGGTGGCCGAGTCGGTGCGCGAACATCTGGCCCGGTATCGCGAGCTGGAGGACATCATCGCCATGCTCGGCGTCGAATCGCTGGCGGAGGCGGATCGCCGCATCGTTGGCCGCGCACGTCGCCTGCAGCGCTATCTGACCCAGCCCTTTCACGTCGTCAGCCCCCACACCGGCATTGCCGGCGTGTCGGTGCCACTGGCCCGCACCCTGGATGACTGCGAGGCCTTCATCCGCGGCGACCACGACGCCGTGCCCGAGGCGGACTGCTACATGCGGGGGAGCATGCAGGAGGCGCGCACATGAGCGGGTTCACCCTACAGCTGGCCAGCGCCACGCGGCAGATGCGCTTAGACAATGTGCTCAGCTTCGTCGGGACCGACGCATCCGGCCAGTTCGGCCTGATGGCGGGCCATGTGGCGATGGCTACGGTGCTCGATCCCGGGCTGGCACGCTTCAGGTCCGCGGCGGGCGCCTGGCGCTACCTTGCGCTGCCCGGCGGCACCCTGCGTTTCGCCGACAATGTGCTGATGATCGCGACCCGCAGCTTCGTCGTCGGCGACGAACTGTCGACCGTGCGCGCCCAGCTCGATGCGGAACTCGAACGCGAGGAGGAACAACGCGGCGCCTTGCGACACAACCTCGACCAGCTCGAAAAAACGCTGGCGCACCGGCTGTGGAAACTGGATCAGCCATGAGCGCACCAAAGCCACCTGCGGAAAGCCCGGCGGAGACCCGGCGCAAGGCACTGGACAATGCAGTGGACAAGGATGTCGCCCGCATCGAGAAAGGCGAACGCGAGCGCCGCAGCATGATGGGCTACACCGTGTTCATGGGCACGATCGCGGGTCTCTTCGTGCTTCCGGTGGTGGGTGGGGCCTACCTTGGGCGCTGGCTGGACAGCATGGCCGCCGGCTATTCAGTGCGGTGGACGGTCAGCCTCATCCTGCTCGGCGTGGTCGTCGGTGCGGTCAATGTCTACCGCTACCTGGAAGACCGGCCATGAATGCCGAAGCGATCGTCTTCACCCTTGGTCCGCTGGCCATCTCGCGCCCCGTCGTGACCACCTGGGCGGTCATGCTGGGCCTGACCCTGCTGTGTGCGTTGGCAACCCGTCGCCTGCGACTCGACCCCGGGCCGTTGCAGACGATGCTCGAAGGCATCGTCAGTACGATTCACGACACCATCGAGGACACCCTGCCCAACTACGGCAGGCGCCTGCTGCCCTTCATCGGCACCCTGTGGATCTACATCGCCATCGCCAACCTGGTGGGCGTGCTGCCGGGGGCCACCTCGCCCACGGGCGACCTGTCCACCACCGCCGCGCTGGCCGTCGTGGTGTTCGCCTCGGTGCACTGGTTCGGCATTCGCGGCGAAGGGGTTGCGGCCTATCTGCAGCACTACATTCAGCCCAGCGTGATCATGCTGCCCTTTCACATCATCAGCGAGATTTCGCGCACCGTGGCACTCGCCGTGCGCCTGTTCGGCAACGTCATGAGCCTCGAAACCGCGGCCTTGCTGGTGCTGCTGGTAGCCGGCTTCCTGGTCCCAGTGCCGGTGCTGGCACTGCATATTGTCGAGGCGCTGGTGCAGGCCTATATCTTCGGCATGCTCGCACTGGTGTATATCTCGGGCGGCATCCAGTCGGGGCAATCCCGTTCCACACGTATCGAGGCAGGAGCCACGCAATGAGCGACATGACCTTCTTCACCACCCTATCGACCGTCGGCGCGCTGTTTGCCATCGCGCTGGGGGTGTTCTTTCCGGCGATGGCCATGGGCCGCGCCATCAGCCAGGCACTCGATGCCATCGCCCGCCAGCCCGAGGCCGAGAAATCCATCTCGCGCCTGCTCTTCATCGGCCTGGCCATGATCGAGTCGCTCGCGATCTACGTCCTGGTCGTGGTGCTGATCGTGCTGTTCCGCAATCCGTTGCTCGAATACCTGCTCAAGTAAGGACCCCGAACCATGCAACTGGACTGGACCACCTTCCTGCTCCAGATCGTCAATTTTCTCGTTCTGGTGTGGCTGCTCAAGCGTTTCCTCTACCAGCCCGTGCTGGCGGTCATCGCACGCCGTCGCGAGGGCATCGAGCAGGCACTGAACGACGCCCGCGAAGCCGAAGCCAAGGCCGAAAAGTTGCGCGAGGACTACGAAAGCAAGCTCACCGAGCAGAACAGCGCCCAGGCGTCGGCGCTGGCCAGACTCGCCGACGAAGTCGCCGCCGAGCGCGTCCGTCGTCTCGCTCGTCTCGACGACGAACTGAGCGCCGAGCGCGAACGCCAGGCGGCCCTGGCCGACAAGCAGGCGGCAGATGCGGGCCGCAAGGCCGAGGAAGCCGCGCGCGCCGCTGCACTGGGTTTCGTCACCCGTCTGCTCGGACGACTGGCAGGCAGCGCGCTGGACAGCCGCCTGGTGGACATGCTGATCGAAGATCTCGCCAAACTGCCAACGGATCAGCTCGACGCCCTGCGCGAGGCCGCTGCGGTCGCGGAAACAGGTGTTCAGCTCACCACCGCCCGCGCCCTCGCCGACGCCGACCTCGACCGCCTGCTGCAGGCGCTGAACTCGGCCCTCGGTCGTACCCTGCCGCTGACGCAGACCATTGACCCCGACATGCAATCGGGTGTGCGCATCGGGGTCGGCCCCTGGATGCTGGCCGCCAGCCTTGCGGACGAACTGGCGTTCTTCCGCTCGGGAGCGCGTCGTGCGTGCTGATCCGACGTTCGCGCTCGACTACTCTCCGCAGCTGCGCGTGGTCGAGCGCGGCACCGTCAGTTCCGTCGGCGACGGCGTCATGTGGATCGAGGGGCTGCCTTCGGCACGCATGGACGGCATCGTGCACGTCTCTGACGGCAGCGAGGCGCTGGTCTTTCACCTTGCGCCGGACCGCATCGGCGCCATCCTGCTGCGCACCACGGCGGCGCTGATGCCCGGCTGCGAAGTGCGGCAGTCGGGAGACGTTCTCACCATGCCCACCGGCGATGCCCTGCTCGGCCGGGTCGTCGATCCACTGGGCGCTGCGCTCGATGGCGGCCCCGCACCGACATGTACCAGCCACCGTCCGGTCGAAGGCGGCTCGCCGCCGATCGTGGCACGGGATTTCGTCGACCGCCCGCTCTACACCGGCAGCAAGATCGTCGACACCCTGATTCCGATCGGCCGCGGCCAGCGCCAGTTGCTGATCGGCGACAACGGCACCGGCAAGAGCGCCCTCGCCCTTGACGCCATCATCAGCCAGCGCAATCAGAATGTACGCTGTCTGTATGTGCTGATCGGCCAGAAGCGCTCCTCGGTGGTGCAGACCATCGACACCCTGCGGACGCACGGTGCCTTGGGCTACACCACCGTGGTGGTGGCCGAAGCCACTGCCAGCACCGGCATCCGCTACCTCGCCCCCTTTGCCGGTTGCGCCATCGGCGAAGACTGGATGAACGCCGGCCATGACGTGCTGATCGTATACGACGATCTCACCACCCACGCCCGCGCCTACCGCGAACTGTCGCTGCTGTTGCGCCGGCCGCCGGGGCGCGAAGCCTATCCGGCCGATATCTTCTACCTCCACGCCCGACTGCTGGAGCGTTCGACGCGGCTCAGTGCCGCCAACGGCGGCGGCAGCATGACCGCACTGCCGATTGCCGAAACCGAGCAAGGCGAGATCGCCGCCTACATCCCGACCAACCTGATCTCGATCACCGACGGACAGATCCACTTCGACACCAGCCTGTTCGCACGTGGTGTGCTGCCCGCCATCGACATAACCCGTTCGGTGTCACGCATCGGCGGCAAGGCCCAGCACGAGGCCATCAAGCGTGAAGCCGGACGCATGAAGCTGGATTACCTGCAATTCCTCGAGCTGGAGGTCTTCACCCGCTTCGGCGCCAAGCTCGAAGCCTCGATGGAGGCACGCATCCGTCGCGGACGGCTGCTGCGCGACATCCTCGCCCAGGACCGGCTCGATCCGCACAGTGCGCTCGATCAGCTCGCGTGGCTGATCGCCTGCAATGAAAACCTCCTCGACGGCCTCGACCGCGACGCGCTCGAAGCTGCGTTGAAACGGCTGCGTGCAGGCACCGCCGAATGCGCGCTCAGCCTGGATACGCCGCGCGGCGAATGGCTGGCCGCAGTGCGTGGATGGCTGACACAGGAGGCCGCGACAGACTCCACTGAAAACGACTCCACTGAAAATGCGTCATCGGCCGCCACACACCGCGACGGGCCACCATGAGCAAGCGCCGCGAACTGCAGGGCCACATCGAAAGCCTTGCCGACATCGGCGAACTGCTCTCTGCCATGAAGAACCTGGCGCTTGTCGAGAGCCGTCGCATCGCCACTTTTATCGATGCCCAGCGCGCCGCCACCCGCATTGTGGAAACCACCCTCGCCGAATTCCTTGCCGATTATCCTGGCCACGACCTGGCGGCCTCCACCGAGCACGCGGTACTGTGTGTTGTCGGTTCCGAGCGCGGCTTCTGCGGTGACCTCAACCAGCGTCTGATCGCCGAAGTCGAACCCCGGCGCGGGGATGCGCGCATCGTCCTGGTGGGCAGCCGGCTCGCGGATGCGTGGCCGGATGATGATGCGCCCGCGGCCCTCGCCGGCGCAGGCTTTGCCGACGAGGTACAGAACGTACTCGCCGCGCTCGTCGCCCGTCTTACACCGCTGTTGCAGGGCGCCGCTACGCACGCCACACCGTCGCTGAGCATGCTCTACCTGACCGAGCACGGCCCGGTACAGCTGCAATTGCTACCGGCGCCAACGCCGACGGCGGGTGCCAGACGACGCAGCCATCCGCTGGAACTCAATCTGCCGCCACAAACCTTCCACCGCGCCCTCATCGACCAGTTTCTCGAGACCGCACTCAGTGGCGCGCTGTATGACGCCCTGCTACACGAAAATCAGCTTCGGCTCGAGCACATGGAGCAGGCCAGACACCGTATCGACGAGCAGCTGGACGATCTCGGCCGGCGCAGCAACCGCGCCCGTCAGGAAGAGATCACCGAAGAGATCGAGATCATCCTGCTGGCCAGCCTCGGCGGCCGCGAAGCCTGACGCCCTCTACCCGTCGTCGCCGTGCAGCGGCGTCAGAGATCGAGCTGAAGCGCCGCAAGCCGCGAATAGAGTCCGCCCTGGCGGCGCAGATCAGCCGGCGTGCCGGTTTCGACGATGCGCCCGCCATCCATCACCACGATGCGATCGACTTTCTGCACAGTGGCCAGCCGGTGCGCAATGATCAGCGTGGTACGGCCCTCCATCGCCGCATTCAGACCGCGCTGCACGAGAATCTCCGACTCGGCGTCGAGCGCGCTGGTCGCCTCGTCCAGAAGCAGCAGCCGGGCATGCTTGAGGATGGCGCGCGCAATGGCGATGCGCTGACGCTGCCCGCCCGAAAGGCGTGTGCCACGCTCGCCGAGAAAGGTCCGGTAGCCATCCGGCAAGCGACCGATGAACTCGTCGACCAGAGCGGCCCGCGCCGCCTGAATGACCTCCTCATCGGTCGCGTCCATGCGTCCGTAACGGATGTTCTCCAGCGCATTGGCCGAAAAGATCACCGGATCCTGCGGCACGATGGCGATATCCTTGCGCAGGTCGTGCAGGCTGAGCTGGCGGATGTCCTGTCCGTTGATCAGTACGCGGCCGCCGGTGACATCGTAGTAGCGCAGCAACAGCTGGAACAGGCTGGTCTTGCCCGCACCGGACGGCCCCACGAGCGCGATCCGCTCGCCCGGCCGGATGTCGAGACAGATGTCGTCCAATGCACGGACCTGCGGACGACCTGGATAAGCGAAGACGACATGGTCAAAGCGGATACCGACTTGCACCGCAGCCACGGGCGCCAGTGTCTCCGCCTGCTCGCGGATGGCCGACTCCGCATGCAGCAGATCCAGCAAGCGCTCGGTCGCGCCCGCCGCACGCATCACGTCGCCCCACACCTCGGCCATCGTCCCCACCCCGCCTGCCACCAGCGCGGCATAGAGCACGAACGAGGCGAGCTGCCCGCCGGTCATCGCACCATCGTGCACCTGCCGCGCGCCGATCCACAGCACGAAGATGATGGTGCCCATCACCGCGGTAATGATCAGCACCGTCAGCGCCGCGCGCACCCTCGTGCGCCGGATGGCGGTGACGAAACTGGTTTCGGTACGCTCGGCATAGCGCCGTGCCTCCTGCCCTTCCTGGGTGCAGGCCTGCACCGTAGGCATGGCATTGAGAATCTCGCCGGCCAGCGCGGAGGTGTCGGCGATGCGGTCCTGCGACTCGCGCGACAGGCGACGCACCTTGCGGCCGATGATCATGATCGGCAACACCAGCAAGACCATCAGCACCAGGTTCAGGGAAAACAGATAGAAGCTGGTAACGGCAAGCATGATCATGCCGCCGATGAACTGGAACAGGCTGCGCAGTCCCATCGAAATCGAGCTGCCGACCACGGTCTGGATCAGCGTGGTATCGCCGGTCAGACGTGACAGCACCTCACCCGTCTGCAGGGTCTCGAAGAACTGCGGCGATTGCGCCAGAACGCGCGCGTACACCGCGTTGCGCAGATCGGCCGTGGCGCGCTCGCCCACCCAGGACACAGTGTAGTAGCGCATCGCCACCGCCAGCGCCCACATACTGGCCAGCCCGAACAGCGCCAGAAAGTGACCGTTGAGGCTCAACGCCCCGAGCAGCCCGCTACCGGCGGCCTCCCTGTCCTGTGCGCCGAACCCGAAATCGATCAGGTCGCGAAACGCCAGCGGCACCAGCAGGATGGTGCCCGAGGCCACGCACAGCAGCACGAAGGCGAGTGCAATTCGCGCGCGATATGGCTTGAGGAAAGGCCACAACCCTGCCAGCACGGACAGGCGCCCCTGGGGCTTGGTCGATACCAGAATGTCCTGAGTCATCCGCAGCGGTCGTCGTCCTGGTTCGAGAAAAAGGGAAAGTCGAAGTCAGCTGCGGAAGTGACTGCAGATCAGGCAGGCTGGCGAAAACCGCTTGCCACCCATGCGTTCGCCGAGGCGGTCGTGAGCCTGAACCCGGCTGACACCTTCAGCCGCGCCAGTTCTTCGCCATTGGCATTGCAAGCGGCGAGCATCGCATAGGGGTCGTATTCATCGGGCTCGATATCGAGGGTCACGTCAATCCGGCCATCATCCGTACTCACCGTGACCGTCTTGTGAAACATCGCATGCAGCTGCTGCTCGTGACGACGCCTGAACTCGGACGCGGTCTTCACCAGCGTATTGAACGCATTTGCATCGAGTGGCTTGGGGTTCTTCTTGTCGCGTCCCATCGTCCACGGCCCCACCAGCGCCGGCTCAGGCTCGCCATCGAGGGTCATCGATACCGCCCAGCCCTCGTCATCCTCGTTCTTGATCACGCGAGCGGTCCATCCGTCGTCGCACCACAGCCGCGCTTCCTTCACCGTCGCAACCTCATCGAGTCCGTCGGGTACGTCGTTTGAATGTTCTGTCATGGCGCCATTTTACTGCCGCCCGCTACAAAACAAAGCCAGCGGTAACGGAAAATTCCGCAGCCAATCGTACCGATGCCGACGGAACCCCTTCCGGCACGCTAGACTATGCGTCTTTGATGCAAAGAAATACGCATGCTGGATATCGCCGCAAGTTGCCTGGTCGTCACCGCACTCCTCGCCTACCTGAATCACCGCTTTGTCGGCCTGCCGACCTCGATCGGGGTCATGGTCACGGCACTCGGCTTTTCCCTGCTGCTGGTCGGACTTGACGCCTTCGGCTTCATGCACGGGCTGCGCGCCTACGAGGAGTCGCTGCTGCGCTCGATCGATTTCTCCGATGTGCTGATGCAGGGCATGCTGTCGCTGTTGCTGTTCGCCGGCGCACTGCATGTGGACCTGAGCGAGTTGCGCACCTACCGCTGGCAGATCGGTTCGCTGGCCATCGTCGGCACCCTGCTGTCCACCCTCATCGTGGGCTTTGCGATGTGGTGGGTGCTGCCCTGGGTCGGCCTGCCGCTGCCGCTGATCTACTGCCTGCTGTTCGGCGCGCTCATCTCACCGACCGACCCCATCGCGGTGATGGGCATCCTCAAATCAGCCGGCGCACCGAAGAATCTTGAACTCGTCATCTCCGGAGAATCGCTGTTCAACGACGGGGTCGGTGTGGTGCTCTTTTCGCTGTTGCTGGGCACGCTGGCCAGCGGCGAGGCACCGACGCTCGCCCACGGCGCCGAGCTGCTTGCGCACGAGGCCGGCGGCGGCCTCGTCTTCGGCCTCGTGCTGGGCTACATCACCTTCCGCCTGCTGCGCAGCATCGACAACTACCAGGTCGAAGTGCTGATCACGCTGGCCGCCGTCATGGGCGGCTATGCGCTTGCCAGCAGCCTGCACGTCTCCGGTCCGCTGGCCATGGTGGTGGCCGGACTGATGATCGGCAATCACGGCCGTGCCCTGGCGATGTCCGACACCACCCGGCACCACGTCGATCTGTTCTGGGAACTGCTGGACGAAATTCTCAACGCGGTGCTGTTCGTGCTGATCGGACTCGAGGTCATCCTGCTGCAATTCAACACCGGCATCGCCACCGCGGCAGTGGCCGCCATCGTCGTGACCCTGCTCGCACGCACCCTCACCGTAGGCCTTCCGGTCACCCTGCTGCACGCGCGCTTCGGTCTACCCAAAGGCGCGGCGCAGGTCCTGACCTGGGGCGGCCTGCGCGGCGGCATCTCGGTCGCCCTCGCCCTGTCGCTTCCGGCAGGAGCGGAGCGCGAAACGCTGGTCTCGCTCACCTACTGCGTGGTGGTATGGTCGATCCTCGCCCAGGGGCTGACGATTGGTCGGGTCGTGCGACGCACCGTACGCACCTGAGCAACCGCTCAAGCGCCCGTCCAGGAGTCCTGAAATGCGTTCTCCGGTTCTTCTCATCGACTCACAGGCAGATGAAATCAAGCGCTTGCTGCGAGCATCCGTACCGGACCTCGAGTTCGTCGAAAATGTGGGCGATGACGAAGCGGTACGCAGATGCGAAATCTGGTTCGGTGCACCCGACAAGGCTGCCGCGCTGCTGGCCAAAGGCTTCAAGCCGCGCTGGCTTCAATCGACGTGGGCGGGTATCAGACCATTGCTGTCGGACCACCTTACCACCGACTACCGCCTGAGTCGGGCGGTTGGCATCTTTGGGCAACCGATTGCGGAGTACATTCTGGCCCGTATTCTGGAGCAAAAGCAGCAACTGCGCAGATGTGCGACGGATCAGGCCGAGCGGCGCTGGAACCCGCAACCCCCAGCCATTCTGGCCGGAAGCAAGGTCGTGATTGTCGGTGCCGGAGACATCGGCCAGGCGGTCGCGGGGTTTCTGCGCCCGTTCGGCGTGCGGGTGACCGGTGTCGCGACACAGGCTAAAACCCTCCCGAATTTTGACAATGTCATTGCGCTGAACGACCTCCGCATCGCGGTCGCCGACGCGGATTACGTCATCAGCGTCCTGCCGGAGACACCCGCAACCACGGACATTTTCAACACCGCCTTCTTCGCTGCCGTCAATCCCGGAGCGATCTTCATAAACGTCGGCCGCGGCAGCGCCGTCGTCGATCAAGCGCTGATTGCCGCGCTCGAACGGGGCCGACTCGCCGGTGCCGTACTCGATGTCTTCCGCGAAGAACCCCTTCCCCCCAAGCATCCATTCTGGACCACGCCCGGTTTGCTCATCACCGGGCATATCGCCGGCCCGACGATTCCGTCGTTGATATGCGGTCTGTTCCAGGAAAACCTGCGCAGATTCAATGCCGGCGAACGGCTGAACGGCGAAGTGGATTTCCGTCGCCCCTACTGAGTCGAACGGAAGCGCCATGCAGTGATCCGAACGCGGGTGCCGTTGCCGCAGGAGGTAGCCCCGCTGCCGAAAGGCTTGCCCAACCCAAAGCCGTCAGGCTGCCCCGCCCCTGCTCTTCAGCCAGGCATCGAAATCACTGCGTTCGATCAGGGTTTCCAAGCGGTTGATATTGCCGGGGAGCTGTCGCCCCTCCCACTGCTCGGTTGCCCACCGTTTTATGTTTGCGTGCAACTGACCGCGCTGGATTGCCATCGCCAATGCCACCTCCGCGTCATGCTCCGACATGGTGTCTGAGATCATTGCGCGCGCGGCCTCGATCAGGGTCAAAGAACTCGATCCGGACGGATGCTCGATCATGTGGATTCTCCTTTGACGCAGGCATTCAACATACCATTCCCGACGCTGCCCGACGGCGCGCCGCCCAGGGCCTCGAACGCGATCTCCAGCCCCCTCGGTCATCAAGACTTGTAATCCAACAGCTGCAGGAGCGCAAGTGCTGCCCCGCGCAGGTGAAACGCTGTCACAAACGTCAAATGGACACCTTCGGAGTGGATTGCCGACAGGAGCCGTCGCGGCGACTCACTCCACGCCTCCGCACGCCACCTCATGGATTCAGGACCGACACATCCCACCATCGACCGAAGCCACGAACGGAAAACCCGGGTGCCCTCTACAGTCCCGCAACAGGCTCCAGTTCCGCAGCCGAATGACCACCTCCCCCTCAGTTTGCGGAATTGTTCTGCTCGGCAATCAGCCTGCCGATATTCGAGTCATCCTTGACGGGTTCCATCTGGATCACGTACTGCCGGTTCAGGAGCATGCGGTCAGGGCCATGCGCCTCTCCGCCGCGCTCAACCAGAATATTCACCACCTGTTTCGTCTCCGGGTTCTGCCGCGTCTGGATATAGAACACTTCACGCAGAACGAGATATTCATCTCCCGCCCCCTGCACTCTGCCGAAGAACACTTGACCATTGGTCAGTGCAACTGCGTGGTAGGCCGTCGTCAACTCCGGCGTCCTGCCACCAAGATATTGACAGTTAATCAGGCCGATCGCCACGGCGGCAAACAGGGCTGACACGGATGTCAGCCATTGGCGAAATGAATACATGAAAGTTGTCCGGAACGTCACGACTCTCTGGCGCACATAACATGTGCAAGGGGCGCGTAGCGTAGTAGAGTCTTTTTTGGCGCATTACCTCGCCAGCGCCCAGTTCCGGCAACCCGGTTATCGCTTTCTGCAAGAATCCGGGATGCAATATTTCCTTAATATGCCTGCAACACTCTTCAAGCCAAATACGCCGCTTACCCGCAGTCAAACGGCCTGCTCACTACAATCAGCATACACGTTTCTTTGAATTGACTACGAATTAATGAAGACCCGCAGCACCGAGTATGGCGGCGCTGCGGGTTTGTTTTTTCCCACTCAATTCATAATGCATATTTAATATGTCGGCAATTCTTACACTCGTCCTTTATCGATCCATCAATAGCCTTACAACAAATTGATCTAAATGAATTTTAGACAATTGGCACATTAAATGCGTTGAGCCCGACACCAGAGATATTCATTTTGAGCTTATTGCTCAAGAACCAACAGGACCGGCCCAGCAATGTCGAAACAATTGAGTGCCAGCACCATATTTTTTTCCGCAGTTGAATTTCGTTCGAATAGACGGCGTGCGGCAGCGCAGCGCGCACCTGTGCAGCATCTGCACCAAAATCACCGGCCCCGGGCCTTGCTCTGTGCAGTGGCACTGCTTGCCGCCTTCCCACTTGGCACGAATCTGGCGTTCGCCGCGAGCTTCACCATCAATGGCAACACCACCACAGCCCAGACCCTGGGCAGTGGCGCCGGCCAGACCGGCATCGTCAACGAAGGCGCCTCGCTTACCGTGAGCGGATCCACTGTCGCAGTGACGGTCTCCGGCAATAACGCCACGCTGACCAATCTGGGCACCATTGGCCAGACCGGCTCCGGCCGGGTAATCCGCGACAACACCGGCGTAGCCGGTTTGATGATTACCAACGGCAGCGCGACCAATGCCACTGCCTCGATGAAATCGTCTGACGCCGACGTGATCCAGATGAACAAGCCATCGGCCAGCGTCACGTTGAACAATTACGGCCGGATGCTCTCGGAGAACGCGTCGGCGGGCGGCGCTCAAGCGGTGGACTTCAATGCCATTGCTTCGGGCACGAACATCGTCAACAACTATGCCGGGGGGCTCATCAAGGCCACGGAAGCCGATGCCATTCGTCCCGGCGTCAATGGCGTGATCAATAACTGGGGCAGCATTCAGGCGGTCACGACGACCGGCGGCAGCAGCGACGCAATCGACGCCCAGGAGAACACGGGCGTCAATGTCGTCAATCATGCGAGCGGCCTGATTGACGGAGGCCGCCATGGCATCACCGGCGGCGCGAAGGACGCCTCCGTCAATTTCACGACCTCCGTTTCGAACGGTGGCCTCATCCGTGGCAACAATGGCGCTGGCATCAACCTCGATGGTTTCAATGCCAAGCAGACGGCGACCATCATCAACTCGGGGACGATTAATGGCCGAGGCGTCACTGGCGATGGCGACGGGATCGACGTAGACGGGCTTGCGAACATTACCAACACCGGCACCATCCGCTCCCTGAACGCCTTCAGTGCCGGCGGCGCACCCGCTCAAAGCGAAGCCATCTCGATCGGGGGCGGCACCATCATCAACGCCGGCATCATCGAGGGCCTGGTCGAGCCCGGCAATGCGAACGCAGTGGGGCGTGGCATTTCGCTGTTGGGAAACGACATTGAAAGCGGTCCGCTGGCAGGCACGCGCGAAGCCATCTATGGCAATTCCATTGTTATCAACCAGACAGGCGGCCTGATCCGCGGTGACAGCGACTCGGCGATTGCAGTCGACGGGCCAGCCAGCGGCTACACGGTGCGCGTCAACAATAACGCCGGCGCGACGGTAATGGGCGGTGGCGCAACTTACGCTGCGATACGCACCGGCGCGGACAACGACACCATCGTCAATGCCGGCACCATCAGCGGCGCCAGCAGCGGCAAGGCCATCGACATGGGTGCGGGCAACAACACGCTACAGGTCGTAGGCGGCGCCGCCAGCATCCTGGGCAATATCAATGGGGGGAGCGGAGGGTCGAACACGATGTCGATCGATCCCGGAACCGGCGGCCAATTCGCCTACGCCGGCTCAATCTCGAATTTCGACAGTGTCGAGATCAGGAGCGGCAGCGTCATCTTCACAGGTACCAGCGCCTATGTCGGCACCACGAACATCTCTGGAGGCGGAAAGCTGACGCTTGATGGTGCCAACCGGCTCGCCGCCGACAGCGGTCTGGCGCTCGATGGCGGCACCCTGGAGATTGCCAACGCAGTGGGCATCGACGGACAGACCTTCGGTCGGCTGTCACTGCTCGACGACTCGACGATCGACCTGAATTTCAGCGCGCTGACCATCAATGAACTGGACAAGGTCGCCGCCGGAAAATCCCTGACCATTGTTGACGCCGTGACGGGCCCGACTTCCGGGTACGCCTTCCGCCTGACTGGAAATCTCCTGGCCGATGCCGACTTCCTGGCGCTGATCGCAAATACGACGATCAATGGCCGTGCAGCCGCGTTCTGGTTCGACGGTATCTACACCGATGTCGGCGCCGTGCCCGAACCGGGAACGCTTTCCATGCTGTTCATGGGCATCATGTTGCTGGGTGCTACAACCTTGCGCAGCCAGCGCGACAAGGCGCGTTGACCGCTATCGCGCCCATGCCATCCGACTCATCGATCGCACGGGTGCTGAGACCTGGAAGGCTGGCCCTTTATCCGCGTCGGGCCAGCCCCGAGCGGCGACATCGGGCCCGGCCCATTCACGCTATTTCGCTGCAGCAGCGACCGGCTCGGTGAGCACCAGTTGCCCATCCTTGACCGGAATGCGCGGCCCCGGTTCGTGGTCCATGCGCACCTGCGCCACCTGTTCTCCAAGGCGGTACTTGACGTCGTAACCCACCACCTTTTCGTGGGTATCGGTTACGGTATTGCACTTGGTCTCAGTCGTCGTGTAGGTGTCGCCGCGTTGCATGTTCTCCTGCACCTTGTTGCCGGCGTAACCGCCCGCGGCTGCCCCCGCGACGGTGGCGATCTTCTTGCCGCTGCCACCGCCGATCTGATTGCCGAGCAGACCGCCAGCCAGCGCGCCGATCACAGTACCTGCAATCCGGTGTTGATCCTGAACCGGCTTGCGATGCGTGACAACAACGTCCTGACACACTTCGCGGGGCGTTTTCACCGTCTCCTTGAGCGGCGTCACGGCAAGCACATCGGCGTACTTCGGACCAAAATCAACCAGCTTGTAGGTTGCAATGGCGCCGCCCGCGGTGACGCCCAGCGCACCCAGCGCGATTCCCAGCATCATTGATCTGTCCATGGCTCTCTCCTCTAACTCTAACCGGGCAAATAACCCGCCATACGGTCTCGATGGCTGATTGTACGTTCGGACCGGCAGGCAGTTTCACGGCGGAAACAAAGCGATACCCAATCCATTCATAGCACCGGCGCAGGGTCAATGCCATCACTCAGCGCCTTGCGTCACAGCCTCCTCGACACTGACCTTGACCTCAACCGTCATGCCCAGATATGCGTTTGCCGGACCGATGAAGCTGCCGGTGAGGGGGGCCGCCTGAGAAGGGTCGCGTGCAACCGCAACGCGAATCAGGTTGCGCCCGCCAACGATGGCGTTGGTCGGATCGAAGGGTAGCCAGCCGGCTCCAGGCAGATACACATGCACCCATGCGTGCGAGGCACCGCCGCCGACCATACCGCTCTCGGCCCCGACGAGCGATTCGTCGTAGAGATAGCCCGACACGAAGCGAGCCGCGAGTCCGAGACTGCGCACCGCCTCCATCATCAGCAGGGCAAAGTCACGGCAACTGCCGCTGCCCAGTTCGAGCGTCTCCACCGGGCTGCGCGTGCCCTCCTCGTCGCGTGCCTCATAGGTAAACTGGGCCTTGATCGCGTGGGTGATCGCAATCAGCACATCCAGCGTACGGTCCGTCCCCGCATCGGCGCAGACCTGTCGGACCCAGGCGTCGACCCGGTGTTCGGGATCCCCGTATTGGCGCTCGTTGCACCGCGCCAGATCGGGAATCTCGCTGGCTTCGTAGCTGAACGGAAGACGCTCGGCATAGGCTTCGACCATGTCCACGTCGGGCGCCGCCGGATAGTGCTCGGCGACGAATGTGGACTCGAACATGAGCTCCGCCGCCTTGTCGGCGAAGGTCGCCACCAGCACCGAGTTGCCGAAGACATCGTGAATCCAGCGCAAGGTCGCGGGTGGATTGATACTGATGCCGGTATCGACCAGCCTCAAGTCATGGCTGTCACGCGGACGGCACATGAAACGATGCTCGCTGAAGCCAACCGGCTCGCTGTAACGATAGACGGTTCTGTGCAGCACTTTCAGTCGTGCCATCATGGGCTCCTGTTCAAGATCGTTGTCGCGCCCGGAACCGGCACGGACGCGCCGCTCAGCGACGCGTCAGCAGCAGGCCACTTTCGAGGTGGTGCGTGTACGGAAACTGATCGAACACTGCCGCTGCGCGGATCCGGTGTGTCGATTCCAGCGCGGCGACGTTATTCTGCAGCGTCTGCGGGTTACATGAAATATAGAGGATGTATTCGAAGCCGCGTGCAAGCTCGACGGTGGCCTCGTCCAGGCCACTGCGTGGTGGATCGACGAACAAGGTGCTGAAGCGGTAGCTGTCGAGATCGACGTCCTTCATGCGCTGATATTCACGCGAGCGTGCCAGCGCACCGCTGATCTCGTCGCTCGACATGCGCACCATGGTCACATTGTCGACACCGTTGGCCTCGAGATTGTAGTGCGCCGCACCGACCGAGGTTTTGCTCACCTCGGTGGCCAGAACCCGGCCGAACAGCGGCGCAAGTGCGATGGTGAAGTTGCCGTTACCGCAATACAGCTCGAGCAAATCGCCACCCAGTTCCTCGGCCTGCGAACATGCCCAGCCCAGCATCTTGCGGTTAACGCCGCCATTGGGCTGGGTAAAGCTGCCCTCGATCTGCTTGTAGCGCAGCGAACGACCATTGAGTTCGAAGTGCTCGAGCACCCAGTCCTGCTCGAGCACGATCTTCTGCTTGCGGCTGCGGCCGATCAGCTTCACCCCGAGTTCGGCTGCAAGCGCACGCGCGGCAAGCGCCCACGCATCGTCCAGCGCACGGTGATACACCAGCGCGATCAGCATGTCACCGCTGAGCGTGGCCAGGAACTCGACCTGAAACAGGCGGAATTTGAGCACCGGATTACACTGCACAAGATCCCGCAGCCGCGGCATCATGGCGCAGATAGCCTCGCACGCCTGGGGAAAATACTCGATCGTCACCGGCACCTTGGGTGCCTCGGGATCGAACATCGCGTAATCCACGCGGTCGCCTTCATGCCACATGCGAAATTCGGCGCGTAGGCGATAGTGCAGCGGTGCTGACGCGAACACCTCGGGCTCGGGAAGCGCAAATGCTGAGAAATCGTGCTTGAACTGCAGCACTTTCTGATCCAGCTCAGTGGCGTAACGTGCAGGATCGATGGTGGGAATGGGCATGATGTCCTTGGGTGTTGAGGCCGTCCCGATGGAAAGCAGCCGATGCAGGTCAAACACGGCCATCCAATGGCCGAGGGCGGAATATACCCGTCCACAGCGCAGGCCGCGAGGGCTGAGTCAGCCGCGCACGCTCAACCCGGCCCCAGGTGCTGCCGAGTGCAACTCACCCCTCACGTCCGAACAGCTGCGCGGTGAGTTCATCGAGTTCATCCGGTATTGCGGCCAATGGCCCGGCGGCAGCCAGCGCGCTACGGATCAGCTTGGCCACGACGTCTTCCAGGGGCAGGGTTGGTCCAAAATAGAGCGGCTCGCCGGCCCGAAAAATTGCCAGCGTCGGAAAGGTTTCGACATCCAGATCACCCGCCATCGCTGCATCGTCTTCAATGTCCAGCCACGCAAAGGCAATCTGCGGATGATGCGCGGCGAGCTGCTCGAGCACGGGCCGGAAGCTGCGGCAGGTGCCGCACCACTCCGCACACAGGGCCAGCACCAAGTGATGCGCTGGCGGGACACCGGACTCACCGAGACGGGCGGCGGGAAGAAGCATGGACATGGCGATGGGCTTGAGAGTGGGGAGCCGAACCTGAAGCGCATAGCTTGGCCGAAAACGCGATTGGAGACCACCCCCCGGCACTGCAGCGCGACACACCAGCGGCGGCGACAACCGCTTCGCCGCTCAGGCCCGCCGGAGCCATCCGTTCCCGGCCGGGCTACACCTAGCGCCCGCCGCCGGCCGTACAGGGCTCACATTCAGTCGCGCCCTGTCGATCCAGGCCGTGCGGCAAGGCCAGCAACTCTTCGAGCAGGTGACCGTGGCGGTCGGCCTTGGTGCGCAGGTAATGCTGGTTATGGTCGTTGATCTGGCCAAACAGCGCGCGCCGGCTCACCACGTCGATACCCGCGCTGCGCAGCGCGGTCACCTTTGCCGGGTTGTTGGTCAGCAGCTCGATGCGGGTCACGCCGAGCTCGTCGAGCATCTGGTGTGCAACGCGATAGTCGCGCTCATCCTTGCTGTAGCCGATCACCTGGTCTGCGTCGATGGTATCGAGCCCCTCGTCCTGAAGTCGATAGGCACGCAGCTTGTTCGCCAGACCAATACCCCGCCCCTCCTGCGCCAGGTAGAGCAGCACGCCGCCCCCGAGCCGGTTGATCTCGGCCAGGCCATTGCGAAGCTGGGCACCGCAATCGCAACGCTGACTGCCGAAAATATCACCGGTAAGACAGGTCGAGTGCACACGTACGGGTACTGCCGCTGCCCAGTTGGCACGCTCACCCAGCACCACCGCCACATGTTCGCGGATGCCGTCTTCCTCGCGGAACAGCACGAAACTGGTGTCACCCAGTCCGGCCAGCGGTACACGTGCATCGCTGACACGACGCAAACGCCCGGGGCCGCTCTCGCACAAGCCGATGGCCTCCTCCGTCGATACGGCAAGCAACGTGCCGTCGGTCACCAGCCGCTCGATCGCGTCACGCTGCGCCGGAACGACCGCAAAGGCGATCGCGGCCGGCACCAGTTGGGCGCGTCGCATCAGCATCAGGCCGGCACGCTCCGGATCCGTCGACGGCGCGGGAGCGAGGACCGGCAAGCGCGGCAGGGTCGATGCACGGCCAAGCGCGAACTGCACCAGCATGGCAAAAGTCGGAACGTCTGTTGCGGCAAAATGCTGAGTCGCGGAGATCCCGGTGATCTGCACGCCAAGGCTCGCGAGGCGGTGATCGGACAACACGAGCGCAGGATGTGCGCCGGCGAGCGTGCACGCCTCGTTCAGCGCTGCGAGGCCGAAGCCTTCGACCGGGGCGATGAGCGTATCGCCGGCCGCATCGCGCAGCAAGACGGGAATACCCCGTCGCAAGTCAAAAATGGCGCGCTCTGCTTGGCGCATCAATCGTTCTCCCAGGGGATGATTCTCTTGTATGGCAAAGGTCGTATTGCTTCCACAGCTGGCTTATACCAAGGGCACGACCGGTATACCGAGCTCTGACCGGGTCGGACGAGATTCGGTTCAGAATCTGTTCTCACCTTGACGGCAACGCTATGGCACGCATCGACGAAGTGTTTGGATAATAACTATAACAACGGCTGGACCGATACCGCCAGTCAATCGCCGGCGTCACCGTCGTCTCCAGCGCTTCCTGTCGACCGGTAACTTGCCCGGATGTGGCGCAGGCTTCGGCACGAGACCGAGTGCCGCACGCGACAGGCGATCGGCATCGCCGTTTCGATGGCGCGGCACCCAGCACAGTTCCAGCACCTCGAATCGCGCCATCCATGCCAACGCCTCATCGACCCATTGCTTCAGCCTCGGCGCAACGGTGCGCGTGCTGCCCACACCGTGACGCACGGCGAAGTCGCTGTCGCCCCTCAAGACGAGCCGCGTTGCGCCGGCCGCATGCGACAGCGCCAGTGCCGCGCACAAAGCTTGCATTTCCGCCTCGTTGCTGCATCCGTTTCCTGCTCCACGACGGGAGATCTCCTGACGCTGTCCATCCGGCGACTGCAACACGACGCCGATTCCGAGCACACCGGGATTGGGATGCGCCGCGCCATCAAACCAGGCTTGCCAGCAAGCGCCGGAATCGGATGCGGGTATCGGATCTGAAGCCGGAACGGCGGAGTCGCTCTTCATTGTTGGTCGCTGCCGCACGCTCAAACCTCGTCTTGACGGGGGAAGGCTGCTATCTTGCCACCGAGCACGGCCTCCCGCCCTCATCATTTGGATCCGGACATGAATACCTGCGAATTCACCATCATCGGCATGCGCGACGAACACTGCCTGCGAACCGTCAGCAACGCGATCCAGGACTTGCCGGGCATTGGCTGGATGGAAATCGCCCTCGATGGCGGACGTGCCGAAGTCGAGTTCGGCAACTTCATCTCGGAAGGCGATATTCGGCAGGCCGTGGAAGACGCCGGCTTCGAGACACGCTGACGCGGGCGCCGCCGATGCTCGGGCACGAGAAGCACGGGACGGTAAAGCCGCACCTGGTGCGATGGTTATCGCAAGCGGACGAAGGCATAATTGCGTCAGGCAGGGCAAGCTCGTCGTGTCTTTGGGTTTCAGCACCTATTTCCGTCCGGGCACACTGAATGGCTCAATCAGAATCGCCAACCAACCCACCCGCAAACAAGGCCATAGGCAGTGCCGGGCATGGTCACGCCAAAGCACCCGCGAATCACGCCAGGCCGCCGCTGGAAATTGCCCGGGAAGCCCTGATTCAACTGGCCACGCTGAGGACGCCGCCGACACCGGACAATTTTCGCGAACTGTATTTTCAGATTGCGGGAATTTCGGCCGAAGATGCTTTTCCGGCAAAGACACTCAAAGGCATCGCCCAGGCCCTGCCGCGCGACACGCCGCCAGCACTGAAGCTCGCACGGATTTTCGAGCACGGAGTCAATAGCGGACGGTGGCCTGCGTTCAAGAAGGCCGTTCTGGCGATCTGCGAGATGCAGACCGCTGAACCCAAGCCGTGGGGCGTGCTGATAAGGGATCTGAGCGTCCAGCTCGAACGTCATCACGAGGGCTTACCCGCGGGACACAAGCACGAAGCGCTCGCTCAGGTGCTCGCCGGCACCAACGACCCCGACCTGCTGTACGGTCGCTTGGCCAGCCTCGTGCGCAGCTGGGGTCAAGTCCCGTCCGCCGCCATGCGCAATGCCGGAGAGGTGGCGCCCTGCGCCAGTGAGACCTCGCCCGGCACTGCGGCGGTGCTGACGTCGCTGTTGGTCAAAGTGCTGCTCCGCGGCATTGTTCCGCTCGCTGAGGCGGACGAATCCCTGCTGGGCGAGGCACATCGCGTCGCCAGCCTGATCGCATCGTCGGACGACACTGGCGATGGCCGTTCGATCGACGGCCAGATCGAAGGCCTGCTTGCCCGTATCGACTGGACGGCAGAAGAACAGCGCGCAATTCGCGAGGCGCTGCTCAACCTGTTGCGCCTGATCGTGGATAACATTTGCGAACTGGTCATCGACGATAGCTGGTTGCATGGGCAGTTGACGCTGATATCCGAGGCCTTCAGCGGCCCGCTCAATTTGCGCATTCTCGATGAAGTCGAATGCCGGCTGCGCGACGTCATCGAAAAGCAGAGTCACCTGAAGCACGAGCTGACCGATGCCCAGCAAAAGCTCAAGTCGATGCTTGCCGGCTTCATCGCCCAGCTTTCGGCCTTTTCGACTTCTACCGAACACTATCAGCTCGTGCTCGACAGCAGCGCGCAGCGCATCAGCCAGGCAAGCGACATCGGCGAACTTGCAGACGTGGTCCAGGAGATCCTGCGTGAAACCCGCAACACCCAGGAAACCGCTCGTCGCTCCGGCGAGGAGCTCGCGCAGTTGCGCGAACAGGTTGAATCCGCAAACGAGCACATCGTGCGACTCCAGCGCGAGCTCGATGAAACCAGTGAGATGGTGCGTCACGACCCGCTCACGGGCACCCTGAATCGCAAGGGGCTGGACGAGGCACTGGAGCGGGAGATTTCGCGCGCCCGCAGACTGGGCAGTACGCTCAGTCTCGCGTTGCTCGACGTGGACGACTTCAAGAAGATCAATGACGGGCATGGTCACCTGGTCGGGGACGACGCGCTTCGCCATCTTGCACGCGTGGTACGCGACACGCTGCGCCCCCAGGACGCGGTAGCCCGCTACGGCGGCGAGGAATTTCTGATTCTTCTTCCGGATACCGAGCTCGACCAGGCGGAGGTCATCCTCGTCAGGCTGCAGCGCGAGCTCACGCGTCGGTACTTCCTCGCCGATGCCGACCACCTGCTGATCACATTCAGTGCGGGCATCGCACGCTTGAATGGCGACGAGGATCCGATCGTCGCAATCGAACGCGCGGACAAGGCCATGTATGAAGCCAAGCGCACCGGGAAGAACCGGGTCGTCAAGGCGATCTGAGCTGTCTTGGGGCGATACCCACAGGAACAACGACCCCCAACGCACGGGAACTCATGGCAGACCCTTCAAATCCATCAGAGATTGCGCGCGAAACACTGCGGCAGCTGGCCATGCGGCGCACGCCGCCGACGCCCGACAACTATCACAAGCTATATCACGAAATCGCCGGTACTGCCGACACGGAAGCGCCGTTCCCGGAGCGCTTCGTACGACGCATTGCGCAGCAGCTCCCGCGCGACACCGCCGAGCGCCAGCGCCTGGCGCGACAGCTGGACCAGGCGCTGGCCGCGGGCAACACGGCAGTCGCAGAACAGTCACTCAACCAGTACTTTGCCTGTCTGGTTGCAGACAAGCCCCCGAGCTGGAACGAGCTCATCGCCAATCTGTTGCGGCAATGGGAAGGTCGGCAGCTCGGCTGGACCACGGCACGCAAGCGCGAATCGCTCGACCGCGTGCTTGGCGCCAGTGACGCGAATACGCTGTATTCGAGGCTGCAGGCGCTGTTGCGCGCCTGGGGACAGGCCCCGGTCGACCCCGAAATTCCCGAGGCCGGTACGCCCTCCCCCGTGCCGAGCATGGTGGAGGCAGACATTCCACCGCTAGGGGGGCCCCCCGCCGGAGAAGCCGCCGAATTTGTTGCCGCCCATCGCAATCTTCTGGCCCTGACGATGGAGTCCGTGGTCCCTGCCTTCCTGCATGAACACCCGGACCTGGTCAGCGATGCGGGGCTGATCGCCAGGCACGCCCGTCAGGCGACGGATGCGCAATCGTTGTCGGTGGTCGGCACGCAGTTGCGCAAGTTCGCCCATCGGCTCGAGCTGACGGCTGCGGATGATGCAGAGATCCGCGCTGGTCTGCTCGACCTGCTCAGGCTGCTGCTGCAGAACATCGACGAACTGGTGATCGACGATCAGTGGCTGAGCGGTCAGATCGAGATGCTGCGAGACGTCGTCGACAAACCGGCCACGCCGCGCATGATCGACGATGCCGGTCGCCGGCTGAAGGAAGTCATCTACAAGCAGAGCCAGCTCAAGCACAATCTGACGCAAGCGCAACGCATGCTCAAGGAGATGCTGGCCGGATTCGTCGACCAGCTGGCCAGTTTTGCCGAAACGACTGGCAGCTATCACGATCGCATGGGCGAGTGCGCGCGCAAGATCGCCGCTGCCAGAGACATCTCGGAGATCGGTCACCTGCTCGACGAAGTCATGACGGAAACGCGCTTCATACAGCTCGAGGCCGGCCGCTCGCGTGACGAGCTCAGCCT
This sequence comes from Azoarcus sp. L1K30, assembly GCF_018122735.1. Taxonomy (GTDB): domain Bacteria; phylum Pseudomonadota; class Gammaproteobacteria; order Burkholderiales; family Rhodocyclaceae; genus Parazoarcus. Next base: position 1,608,319 of record NZ_JAGRRD010000001.1, read on the forward strand.
TGCCAGACAGCAAGCGCTCGCGGCCGAGGCCCAGATTTCGACGCTGCAGAAGGAACTCGACAATGCCAGCCACCTCGTTCGACATGACCAGCTCACCGGCGCGCTGAACCGGCGTGGCCTCGAGGAGGTCTTCGCGCGCGAATCGGCCCGTGCCGAACGCCACGATCTGCCTATTTGCGTCGCATTGCTCGACATCGACAACTTCAAGAAGCTCAATGACACGCACGGACACCAGGCGGGTGACGATGCCCTTGTCCACCTCGCGCGCGTGGTAAAGGAGAATCTGCGCCCGCAGGATACCGTTGCTCGTTACGGCGGCGAGGAATTCGTCATCATCCTCCCCGAAGCCACACTGGAGCAGGCGGACCAGACCCTTGTGCGCCTGCAGCGCGAGCTGACGCGCGCGTTCTTCATGGCCGGCGACCGGCATGTGCTGATCACCTTCAGTGCCGGCGTGACCCGGCGCAGCAACGGTGAACCGATTGAAGCAGTGCTGAAACGTGCCGACACGGCCATGTACGAGGCCAAGCAAACAGGCAAGAATCGCGTGGTTCGCGCGCCGAACGACAACCGCACCGGCCTCCCCCCGGGAAGCTGACGTATGCACGCGACGGCCGCCGTGCTCGGGTACAATCGCCGTACGAACCGATCAACACGAATACATGTCCGGTAAATTTCCCCTTCAGCCGCTGCTCGATCTCGCCAATACCCGGATGGACGAGGCGGCACGCCGGCTGGGCGAACTGATCGCATCGGAGCGCAGCGGACAGCAGAAGCTCGAGATGCTCGAGTCCTACCGCGCGGAGTATCGCGAGCGCTTCATCGAGGCCACGCGCGCCGGCATCGGCCCGGACGAACTGCGCAATTTCAGCGCCTTCATCAATCGCATCGACGACGCCATCGCCGCACAACACCAGGTCGTTGCGCAGTCCCGCCACTACACGACTCAGGGTCAGAAAGTGTGGATGGCGCAACGCAACAAAGTCAGGGCCTTCGACACCCTGTCACAACGCCATCAGGACGAACAGGCGAAGCTCGAATCACGTCGGGAGCAGCGTACCAACGACGAGCACGCGGCCCGAAAGCACCTTGAACGCGACGCCGACTGAATCGCACCAATGCGGATACGGATCTGGCACGCCAATTGCTGACTTCTGCGTGACACAGCAGAAAAGGGCAACATCATGGCATCCCAGATCACTTCCGGCTCGCAAATCGTTTCACTGTTGAGCTCGGCGCCAAGCCAGGCCGCAGGCTTGAAAAGCCGCGACGCAGGCACGTCCGGATTCTCGGACGTGCTTCGCGGGCAGTTGCGGAGCAGTCACGCGAAAACCCGACCTGAAGCCACACCCGCTGCTGAGCGCCCCACGCAAAAGCGCCCCGAACGGCCTGATGCAGGCGAAGGTGCCCGCGAGACCAAGCGCAGCGAACGCACCGATGATGCGTCCGCGCCCGATCGTGCCGATAAGGCGGCGACCACTGCAGACGACGCCAAGGCCGTTGCCGAAGGCACGGCCAACAGCCCGAAAGACAAGGGCGCAGAGGCCACGCCGGCGGACAAGGCCACAACGGCAGCGAATGAACCGGCAAACGAGGCTTCAACCGACAAGGCCGATCCTGCCACCGCCATTGCCGGTCTGCCGGCAGAGATTGCCGCCTTGATGTCCGCTCACGCCATTCGCCAGACCGGCGAGACATCGGTCGAAGTTGAAGTCGAGGTCGAGGTCGACGTCGAGGTCGAGACCGATCTTGCGGGCAAAGTCGCATTGCCGGGTGACACGCAGGGAAAACCCCTGCAAAATCCTGCCGATCCGAAGCTGCAGGCCGCGCTGAACTTTACCCAGGCGACCGCGGAACAGGGCAAGGCAGTGCTGCCGCTGCAGTTCAAGCCCGAGGCGCAATCCGGTTTTGCCGAACGCGCGGCCACCGCACTGAACGCCGTATCGGCCGACGTGCCCGACAGTGCGCAAGTGTCATTCATGCACGCGCTGCGTCATCCGGGGCAGATCACGACGACGCCGCAACTTACGGTGGCCACGCCGGCCGGACAGTCTGCCTGGGCGGACGACGTTGGCAACCGGGTGATGTGGATGGTCGGACGTGCCGAGAGTAAGGCAGAGCTGGTGCTGACGCCACCACATCTGGGCAAGGTCGAGGTTTCCATCAATCTCAATGGCGACCAGACCACGGCACAGTTTGTCGCTGCCACGCAGTCGGCACGCGATGCGCTTGAACAGGCCATGCCCCGACTGCGCGAGATTCTCGCCCAATCGGGTATCAGTCTCGGCCAGGCCAACGTCAGTACGTCCGGTGATCAGCAGGCATCGGGCGACGAACGCGGCCGCGGTGGCAACCGTGGATCCGGCACGGGCGGCGTGGAGACGGGCGGGGGCGTGAGTGCTGCGCAATGGACGAGACAAGCAGAGGGGCTGGTCGATACCTTTGTCTGAAGCAAATGAATAGGGGGCACTCTGCCCCACTTTTCCGCGCTTGGGCAAGGATGGCAATCAGCCATAATTCAAGCGTAGGAAAAGGAGATTTTCATGGCGAAAGCCCCAAGCAAGCCCGAAGCCCCGGCAGGTGATGCGCCGCCCAAGAAGGGTGGCAAGATGCTGATGATCATCATCATCGTCGTGCTCGTGTTGCTGATCATCGTTGCCGGCGGCATCGGCGCCCTGATTCTGCTGAAAAAGGGCGGTGGCGACAGCGGTGGCGAACATGCCGAACCGGCCGCAGCCGCGGCCCCGCACACGGCGGTCGATCTTGCACATCCGCCGGTTTTTGCCGCACTCGACGCCTTCACCGTCAATCTTCGCCGCGAAGAAGGCGATCACTATCTGCAGGCCGTCATCGCCCTGCGCGTGACCGACCAGAAGACGGCGGACGCACTCAAGGGCTTCACGCCCGAAATCCGTCACCGTATCAACCTTCTGCTGTCGAGTAAATTGCCGTCCGAAGTACAAACGATCGAGGGACGCGAGGCGCTCGCCGCGGAAATTCTCGACCAGGTCAACGAATCGCTGGGCTACCCGCCACCGCCGCCGGGAAGTCGTGTCCCTGTTGCGACGCCGGTGCAGGCGGTACTGTTCAACTCGTTCATCATCCAGTAACAAGGCCACGCCATGTCTTCGGACTTTCTCTCCCAGGAAGAAGTTGACGCCCTGCTCCGCGGCGTCAGCGGGGAGTCCGACGAGCCAGCCGAACAGGAAGCCGACGACGGTGGGGTACGCCCCTACAACATGGCCACCCAGGAGCGCATCGTGCGTGGGCGAATGCCCACCATGGAGCTCATCAACGAGCGTTTTGCGCGCTACCTGCGAATCGGCCTGTTCAACTACATGCACCGCAATGCCGAGGTGTCGGTGGGCCCGATCAAGGTTCAGAAGTACGCGGAGTTCGTACGCAACCTGGTCGTGCCCACCAACCTCAATCTGGTCGTGGCCAAGCCGCTACGCGGCACCGGACTGGTGGTTTTCGACCCTAATCTGGTATTTCTGGTGGTGGACAACATGTTCGGCGGCGACGGACGTTTCCACACCCGGGTCGAGGGGCGCGACTTCACGCCGACCGAGCAGCGCATCATCCAGGGCATGCTCAACGTGGTCTTTACCGAATACGGCAAGGCCTGGGCGCCGGTATTCAAGCTCGATCTCGAATATGTCCGCTCAGAGATGAACTCGCAGTTCGCCAACATTGCCACACCATCCGAAATCGTATTGGCGACGAGCTTTTCGCTTGAGCTGGGTGGGGTGCAGGCGGACATGCATTTCTGCTTTCCCTACTCGATGGTCGAGCCGATCCGCGATCTGCTCTATTCGACCATGCAGAGCGATCACCTCACCCAGGACAGGCGCTGGGAAAGCCTGCTCTCGCGCCAGCTGCAGACGGCAGAAGTCGAGCTCACCTGCAATCTGGGCACGGCCAGGGTCACGCTGCGCGACATCGTCAATATGCGCGTCGGCGACGTGATTCCACTGAACGTCCCGGACATGCTCAAGGCCGAAGTGGACGGCGTGCCCATCATCGATTGCCGCTATGGTACTCAGGGTGGCCAGTACGCAATCAAGATCGAGCGCTTCATCGGCAACGACGAGCAAGATACCAACCCCGAAGTGGGAGGCCAGAATGGCTGACGACACAGACAACCAGATCTCTGAAGACGATTGGGCCGCAGCGATGCAGGAACAGGCCGAAACGGAATCCGGCCTCGATGCCGAATCGGCGAAAGTCGCCGCGGACCTTGCCGAAGCCGCAATGGGCGATTCGCCCTATCAGGCCAAGCCTGCCAGTCAATTGTTCGAGGACTTCGGCTCGACCGGCACGAAGGCCGGTGCGATCAACGATTTCGACATGATCCTGGACATCCCGGTGCAGCTGACGGTCGAACTGGGGCGTACCAAATTGTCGATCCGCAACCTGCTTCAGCTCGCGCACGGTTCGGTGGTCGAGCTTGACGGGCTGGCCGGAGAGCCGATGGACGTTCTGGTCAATGGCACACTGATCGCACAGGGCGAAGTCGTGGTGGTGAATGACAAGTTCGGCATCCGCCTCACCGATATCATTACGCCCGCAGAACGCATGCGGAAGATCCGCCACTGATCGACGCGCGGGCACGCTCCCGCGCCCTGACTGAAAGAGACGCAGTGCATCCCGCCAAAGCCCTGATTTTTACACTATTCCCGGGTACGCTCGCGGTGGCAGCCGAAACTGCTCCGGCCGCGCCGGCCACCGATCTTGCCGGCAGCCTCGGGCAGATGGTGTTCGGCCTCGTCGTCGTCATCGCGCTGCTCGTCGGCTGTCTGTGGGTCATCAAGCGTCTGTCTTCGCCCCATGGCAGTGCCGGCTTGCTGAAAGTGCTCGGTGCAACCGCAGTCGGACCGCGCGAACGCGTCGTACTGGTCGAAGCCGGCGAGAAAGTACTCGTACTCGGTGTCGCACCCGGCAGCGTGCGCACCCTGCACATCATGGACCGCGGCGAACTCCCCACCGGCGGCGCTGCGAACACCCCGGGCGTAGCGGGGGCGGCCGACTTCTCCGCGTGGCTCAAGAAATCACTGGATCGGCGCCATGATGCAAGCTAGACACCTGCTGCGCGGCGCACTCGCCATTGCGCTGACCGGCCTGCCGTCAGTCGTGCTGGCGCAGGCACTGCCCGCGCTCACTACCGTGCCGGCAGCCAATGGCGGCACGACCTACAGCCTGACCATCCAGACCCTGCTGCTACTCACGCTGCTGAGCTTCGTGCCGGCAATGGTGCTGATGATGACGAGCTTTACCCGCATCATCATCGTCTTTTCGCTGCTGCGCCAGGCCATGGGTACGCAGACCTCACCGCCCAACCAGGTCCTGCTCGGACTGGCGCTGTTCCTGACCTTCTTCATCATGGCACCGGTTGCCGACCGCGTTTATGTCGACGCCTATGTACCGATGTCCGAGGGCAAGATCGGCTTCGAACAGGCGCTCGAACGCGCAGCGGTGCCGGTCAAGACCTTCATGCTCAAGCAGGTGCGTGAGCCCGATCTCACCCTGTTCGCGGGCCTGGCCAAGGTTCCCCCGGTAGAAAAGGCCGAAGACCTGCCGATGCGGGTGGTGATCCCGGCCTTCGTCACCTCGGAGCTCAAGACCGCGTTCCAGATCGGCTTCATCATCTTCATTCCCTTCATCATCATCGACATGGTGGTGGCGTCGGTACTGATGTCGATGGGGATGATGATGATGTCGCCGGTGATCGTATCGCTACCGTTCAAGATCATGCTCTTCGTGCTGGTCGATGGCTGGACCCTGCTCATCGGCTCGCTGGTGCAGAGCTTCGCCGTATAGGAACGCCGCCATGACGCCCACCGCAGTTATCGACCTGGGTCGCCAGGCCATCGAAGTCACGCTGATGGTCTCGGCGCCGCTGTTTCTCGCCGCCTTGATCACCGGCCTGGTCATCAGCATCTTTCAGGCCGCCACCCAGATCAACGAAATGACATTGTCGTTCGTGCCAAAGCTGATCGCCATCTTCGTCACCCTGGTGCTGGCCGGTCCGTGGATGATCACGCTGCTGACCGATTTCATGCGCCGGCTGTTCGAATCGATTCCGACCATGATCGGCTGACCCGGAGCCACTCATGCTCAGCGTCACTTCCGCGCAACTCGACGCCTGGCTCGCCGCCCTGATGTTTCCGATGGCACGCCTGCTGGGTCTGTTTGCTACCGCGCCGATCTTCTCCAACCGCGGGGTATCGGTCCGCATCCGCCTGGCAGTGGGTCTGGGCATCGGCATTGCACTGCTGCCGATCATGCCGGCCATGCCTGCGGTTCCCCCGGGGTCGGGCATCGGCCTGATGATCATGGTGCAACAGATGTTCATCGGCATTGCCATCGGCTTCATGTTGCGACTCGTGTTCGCCGCCATCGACATGGCGGGATCCCTGATCGGCATGCAGATGGGGCTGTCCTTCGCCATCTTCTTCGACCCCGACGCCGGCGGCCAGACTGCCGTGCTATCAGACTTCATGGGGCTGGTCGCGACCTTGCTCTTTCTGGCCATCAACGGCCACCTGATCATGACCGACCTGCTGGTCAGAAGCTTCGACTGGTTGCCGGTGGGCACCGCCAGCGTCAGCGCCAACGGCTGGGGATACATCGCACGGGCGGGCGCCGTCATATTCGCCACCGGCCTGCTGCTCGCCCTGCCCGTCGTGGCGGTGCTGCTGGTCACCAACATCGCACTCGGTATCCTCACCCGCGCCGCGCCCCAGCTCAACCTTTTTGCCATCGGTTTTCCACTCACGCTGGCGATGGGCTTCTTTGCGCTGATGCTGATCATGAGCAACTTCGGGCCGGTAGTGCAGAGTTTGTTCGAGCGCGGCTTCGATACCGTTCCGGTCATGCTCGAAGCACTGGCGCCCAGACCCGTATGACACCGACCGCACGCTCGCCCAAGCCGACCAGGAGCCACGCGATGCCCCCCTCCGCCTTGCCAGCAGCTGACCAAGGTGCGCACAAGATGACGCACCGGAACAAGAGCGGATCCCCCACCTGGGGACTGCGCCTGACGCTACTCTCGCTCTACGCGATCGTTCTGGCCGGCTGCACACAATTGCCAATGCCGACTGCCGAAGAGGACCGCGTCCGTGCCGAACTCGCAGAGAGGGAACGCCAGGCCGCGCGTCCGGCCTCGCTGTGCTCACCCACCCCAGGCACGCCGTTCGCTTTCCGCAAGAAGGTACTCCTGCTGTCCGTTCCTCTTGAGCACCTGCTCGAGGCCCCCGATCTACCCGGACTCGGAACAACCTGGTCGGTCGAATTGCAGCAACGGCTTCGCTCAACGGACCGCTTCATCGTCCGCGACGGTAGAAACTTCCGCATCGATGCCCAGGCCGACGTGCGCAAGCAGATCATCGCCCTGGGAGAGCGTTTCGATGCCCAGTTCGTTGTCACCGGACGGATCAGAACGGCCGGTATCCAACCCGGCCGTATCGACCTCGGGCCGCTTAAGCCCATTCCGCTCCCCATGTCGGATCAGCGCAGTATCGAAACCGTGCTCGAAATCTACGACACGCATACAGGCACGGTGTTCAGCCGGCTTTCGCATGCGGCTTCCGTCAGTGGAAAAGTGCTTGCACGAGGCAACGGCAGCTTCGACGAGGCCTTTTTCCAGACCCCCATCGGCGAAGCGCTCGACAAAGTGCTGAAGCGGCAGGCAGAGGACATCGAAGACCAGCTTGCGTGCCTGCCGATGCAGGCACGAATCATCCGCACCCGGCTTCATGAGATCTTCATCGACGCCGGCTTTACGAGCAACCTGAATCCGGGTGACCGCCTGCGGGTACTTCAACGCGACGAATACAACGTCGAGCGCGGCTATGGCGACCTCGTAATCAAGCAAGTTTTCCCCGAAACGGCACTTGGCTACCTCGACGGCGGGGACCGCCCCAACTGGAAATTCAACGGCTTCGTGCGCGCATGGTGACCCTTCTCCGGCAATAGTGCCAGCCCCACTCGCCGTTCAACGGCTTTGCCGCCCGCTTCTGCGGCCCATCCGCTTTGCATTTCTATCAGGAGAACTGAAGATGCCTTCACCCTCTTTCCTTTCTACCCTCGCGCGCACGTTCATCGCGTCACTGTTCCTCATGCTCGTCGCAGGAAGCGCGCGTGCCGACATGCTGATCAGCCCGACACGCATGCTTTTGCAACAACCCGGGGAAACAGCCAACTTCATCCTGCGCAATCCCAGCAACGGTCCTCGCACCTACCGGCTTGAGTGGATCGAACAGACGCAGACGCGGGACGGCGTAGGAGAACGCATTCCGGGCGGCGCGCCCGTGCCGCATCCCCAGGCCAGCCCCCACCTCGTGTTCACGCCACGGCAGATTACCGTCGGCGCCAACACCAATCAGACCGTTCGGGTCAGCTTTCGCCCCGAGGGCGACATGAAGCCGGGTGAGTATCGGTCGCATCTCTTGTTCCGTGTCGTGCCCGAAATCTCTGAACCAATCTCTTCCTCCAAGCTGACCGATGCCAACAAAAGCGTGAACCTGACCCTGGACATGCAGATGTCCATCGCGGTGCCGGTGGTGGTGCGCTATCAGATGGAAACCCTGCCTGAAGCGCATATTGCCGAGCTCAAGCCAATTCCCTCAAATGCAAACAATCAGGGCGCTCGCCTCGCCGTCCTGCTCAAGCAAAACGGTCCGACCAGCGCCTTCGGACGCGTCACGGTCGACCTGCAGACCTCACCCAATTCACCGGTAGAGCGAATCGGCATGCTCGAAAACATCAGCATCTTTCCGGATGTGAAGGAACGCTACCTGATCGTCGGGCTGCGCGACGCGACCTTCCCCCAGGGTGCGATGCTGCGTGTCGCCTACGAAGGCATGGACGAATACCGGGGCAAGATCTGGGACGAAAAAGTACTCCAGATTCGCTGACGCGCCCCTGCCCGCACGATCTCATCGGATGAGTACGCGTCAAACGTGCCAATCCGATGACGTGCCCGCAGCTCGATCCGTCGGGTACGCCTCGCCCTACCCAATTTCTCAAGGTCACGCCATGAACGAGCCGCTTGCCGAACGTTATCTGTCGCTTCTCAAGAAGAGCCTGCTCAATGAGCTCTATATCGAGAACGAGGTCCGGATACACAATTTCATGATGCAGATCATGTTTCCCAAAGCGACTACGCTGGAGAAACTGATCCACGAGTTTCTCACTGCCGGCACGTCGGAACTGGGTAACACGCTGCGCACCATGCGTAGCGAAGGAAGCTGGCTGATGACGGTTGTCAATGATGAGAATGGCAATCCGGTGGAGGTCAAGGAAGCGAGAAACTTCGCCTTCGTGCCGCATACCATGATCGGTCGCGCGCGACTGGACAACCTGCAGGAATGCATGCACGCTGTGCTTGCAGACAATGTCGCAGGAGATTTCATCGAGACAGGCGTATGGAAAGGCGGTAGCACCATCTTCATGCGCGGATTTCTCAAGGCGCATGACGTCACCGACCGCAAGGTCTGGGTTGCGGACTCCTTCGCGGGGCTACCCGAGCCGTCCCATCCCGAAGACGACGGAGTTGATCTCTCGGCCAATACCATGCCTTATCTGGCCATCAGTGAAGCAGAGGTACGCGAGCTATTCAATCGTTACGAACTGCTCGATGAGCAGGTCGTGTTCCTGAAAGGCTGGTTCAGGGATACGCTCCCTGCGGCGCCCATCGACAAACTCGCCGTCCTCCGCCTGGACGGCGATCTGTACGAATCGACGATGGATGCGCTCAATCACTTGTATCACAAGCTCTCTCCGGGCGGCTTCGTCGTTGTGGACGACTACAACGCCCTGCCCCAATGTGAAAGAGCCGTGACGGATTTCCGCGCCAGATACGACATCAGGGATCACATTGAACGGATCGACAAGGTTTCGGTGTATTGGAGAAAGGCCTGAAGGCAAGTCATGTCGGGAATTCGGGCTGCAATTTTTTCGTTGGCAGCTGATTAATTTTTCTAAAGTTTCCTCACGCAAGTCCGTTCACTTATTTACCAAAGGACTTAGCCTTGTTGCTTCGAGCAGTTTCGGGCGCCTTCTGACCAAAGGAAGTCCGGGCGGGCAGTGAGGCAAGTAAGCCTGATGGTAACGGAACCGGGGTTGGTCAAGCTTGTACGCCGGCCGTTGTTTGCAGTCCCACTTGACGAAATCAGGAGATTCATTATGCGTTCCAACTTCATTCCCAAAGCTGCCGGCGTCATGGCAATCCTTGGGGTCGCCAGCGGGGTGGCAACAGCCCAGACGACCTTCAACGTGAGCGCCACGGTTCAGAATGCATTGACCATCACCAACGACCAGGACATGAACCTGGGTACGCTGTTTGCTGTCAATGCATCGGACACCGCCTACAAATTCGTGACCCTGGCTCCCGCCGGCACCTGGGGCACGCCTACTGGCGCCTCCACCGTGACCCTGCTCACCCTTGGTGGCCAACAGGCTGCGCGAGGCAGCGTGGCGGTCGGCAGCACGACGCCGCTCAAGGTCACGATGCCCGGCACCGCTTACAACCTCGTTGCCGCCGGTACGGTTGCCTCGGACGTCGCTGCAGTACTGGCCGAACAGGGCGCAACCAGCGCCGTCGAAGTGCGCCTGGCCGACCCCGGTGCAGCCCGTTTCTATCTCGGAAACTTCCGCGCTGGCTCGATCAGTGGCGGCTCTAGCTCGGCCGACTGCGGCACGACCAACGCGTGCACGATCACGCCGTCCTTCGGCTCGGCGAGCGTTTCGTTCGGTATCGGTGCCACGCTGATCACCGACGTCGCGGGCGGAACGCGCACGACGTATGAAGCAGCAAACTACACCGGCAGTTTCACGGTGACCGCCTCCTACTGAGCATGCGTCTGACAGCCCGGGCGAGGATGACTCCTTGCCTGGGCTTCTTGGCATTTGCCCATATGGCCATCGGCACATTCGCTCCAAAATGTCTCAGCGCTTACCCGACATGAAGTGCACGCGAGGCCAACACGCCTATACCGTCAGACTTCTGCGCTATTCAATGGTGCTGTTTCCAGCCCTGTTTGGTGCGGCCTGCGCATGGGCAGACCCGGCACTGGATGTGATCGAAGGGCTCGACTTCGGTACGTTTGCGCTGCGCAGCAACAGCGCGGTTTCAGCGTTGAGACTCTCAGCCTCTAGCAAGGTGACGTCGAGCGGCGACATCATTCCCGTTGGCGGCGCCATCGCAGGCAACTATCACCTCCGGGGTTTCCCGGCCAGCGTGGTCCTGAGCTTCGAACTGGATAACACCTTGATGAGCGAAGGCGGATTCGGCCTTCCGGAGCATTTCCAGATCTCGACCTATGAGGTCCCGTCGAGTCTCGTCACCAATGCGGCAGGCGAAGCGGACTTCAGCATTGGCGCCCGCCTGCAGAGCAGTGGCAGCGGCGCGCCATACGGTGACGCGCCGTATTCGGGCAGCACCCAGTTGCGGATTCGCTACTGGTCGGCTGCAGTGAACGAATACCTTACTTTCATCGACCAGATCGACCTCTCAGCGCGGGTGCAATCGACCCTGAACCTGGAGGAAAACCAGGCCTTGTCCTTCGGTAACATCGCCGCCTTTCCGCATGCCAGCAATATTGCCCGTCTCACGCTGAGTCCGAATGGCACTGTCAGCGTGAGCAGCACCGGTCCCGGTGCCCGCCTGATCGCGCTGGGGGGGGCGCAGCCGGGCAAATTCACGGTTTCAGGCGCGGCGGCCAATCAGACCATCCACATCACGCCGCAGCCAGGCAGCATCTTCGTTACCCATACGACACTCGGCGGCAGCACCGCGCGTTTCGTTGCAAAGGATTTCGTCACCACCCCCAATGGAAGCGCCCAGACAAACGCGTCGGGGCAATTGTCGGTAGCGTTGGGCGCAAGCCTCGAAACTGAGGCAGGCACACAGGGCTATGCCGACGGGGAATACCGCGGCACCTATACACTCGAGGTCAGTTACTAGACGGGTTGCAGCATCCTGAAGCGGTCATGTGTCGCCCGGAATGAACCCACGCGGAATGCGAGCACTGCCGCGCATGCGCTTTGCCAGCCCATGCACGGCGTGCGGCTTATCTGACGAAATGCACGGCGCACAGTGCCCGCATCTCATCCTGGCTTCTTGCACTCTTGCTTGCGAGCGCCCATAGATCAAAGGCCTCGGGCCTGCACACGGTCGCGACAATCGAAAACCCTGCGCCGTAAAGGGTGCCACTGAGCACGTCTTCGGTAAAACCGCAGCGGTGAGCCATGTACAGATTGCCGTTCGCCATCGCGCTGCGCAGGCCATACAGGATGTCAATCGGCGCAATGGGACCGGCCGGCGACATATATGCCATGTCGACAAGCTTGTTCTGTGCGACCAATGCACACACAGAACGCAGATCGGGGCAGGTAATGACCGCGAAGCCATCGGGCTTCAGCACGCGCATGAATTCAGCCGTCGCGACGGGCACCTCATGCGGGTACAGATGCTCGATATTGTGGCTGGAGAAGATCGCATCGACGGACTCATCCTCGACCCTCGACATGTCCGTCATCGTACCGACGATATCCGGCTGAACGTTTTCATCGATATCCAGCCTCAATTCCTTCCAGTCGCCGGTAATGAAGCCTCGCGTCGTTCCCTCCTTGCGCTGCGGACCGCAACCGACATGCAGAAATGTCTTCGTTGTCATTCACTTCTCCCTGATTCCCGGAACCGGCCAATTCCGGCTCTTCAATCGTGTTCTCAAAGCTCTTTCTGCTCTTGATGGTGCTTCCACATCCCTTCCATTGCGTCCTCGAAGTGACGGGCAAAACGGTCCGCATCGAAAAGCGGCGTCGTGACCAGTCGGGCACGCATACCTGTCCTCAGCCCGGCAAGCCGCTCGGGGTCGGAGACGAAATCAACCGCCTTTGCGACGAAAGCGTCTTCGTCTGCCGCGATCCAGTCCTCCAGCCCAGCCGCCTGCATCAGGCTCGCGCCCTGGCGGGAGATCAAGCTATCGCCCGCCAAGGTCAGCGTCGGAACGCCCATCCACAAAGCCTCGCAAGTGGTTGTCCCCCCGGTGTAAGGGAAGGTGTCGAGCACAAGATCCACATCACGATAAGCGGCGAGATAGGCCTCCCGATCCGTCGGACCATGGAAGCGCACACGCTCCGGATCAATTCCGCACTGTTCCATGCATTGTTTCAGTCGCTCCACGCTCTGGAGCTCACTCAACTGCCTGGACTGAAGACGCAGGCTTGCCTGCGGAATGGCATCGAGCACCCGCGCCCACAACTTCAGCGTCCGATCACCTAGCTTGGACAGATTCTGAAAGCAGCCGAACGTTGGCGCCCCACTTTCCAGCATCGGCAACGGCCCGGGTTCCGGCGCATTCTCGGGTTTCGCGAAGCATAGCCGTGTCTCCGGCAAGTACCAGATTCTCTCGGTGAAATGCGCCGCATTCTGCTCGGGCAGGCAAAGGGAATCGGCGAGAAACCAATCCATTTCCACAACGCCCGTCGTCGCGAAATACCCCGGCCAGCTCACCTGCACCGGCGCCGGTCGGCGCGCAAAGACCGGCAGCCGGTTGTCGGCCGTATGCCCGGACATGTCGATCAGCACATGAATCCCGTCGGCATGAATACGTGCCGCAGCTGCATCATCGTCCATATCCACAAGCATCACCCAGTGATCGCACGCGGCCTTCAACTGGGTGGTCATTGCATCCGTCTTCAGATCTGTCGCATACGCGCAGATCTCTATTCTGTTGCGGTCCAGCGCACGTAACAGGGCGAGGGTGAAATATGCCACCGGATGCTGCCTGAAGTCGCCCGATACCAGACCGACCTTCAGGCGCGCGGGACGGTTCTCACAGATCCAGGTCCCGAAACGCGCCTGAACCGCCCTCGCCAGACTCTCGCCATAACGCTGAGCCTCGCCAAGTCTCATCTGCGGCGTGACGTCGTCGGACTCATTCATCGCGCCGAGCAGGTTGCTATGGGCATCGAAGAACCCGGGCTTGAGCGCGAGCGCCCGCCGGAAGCAGGTCTGAGCTTCGATGAAGCGCCCAAGCCGCTGCAGGACATTGCCAAGGTTGCTGTAGGTCTCAGCCGCATCGGGACGCAAGACAAGGCCTTTCCGGAAGGACTCTTCGGCGGCCATCAGATGCCCCCCCTGCTGCAATACGACCCCCAGGTTGTTGTGCGCCTCGGCGAAATCCGGTTTCAGCTCGATCACATGCGCCAGCACCGTGGCCGCATCGGCCAAACGTCCCTGGCGGTGCAAAATCAGCCCAATCTGGTGGATGACGGCGATATTTCCGGTATCCAGTGCGTACTCTCGCTTGAGGTGGTGTTCAGCCTCCTCAAGCAGACCTTTGCTCCCCAGAATTTCGCCGAGCGCACCGTTTATTTTCGGCAGGGAAGGCGATGCCGCACATGCTTTCCGTAACAGACTCTCTGCCTCATCCATACGCCCGGTGCCGAGAAGCAGGATGCCAAGAGCACCCTGCGCCGATGCTAAATCAGCTGTCGCGTCCAATGCCCGCCGCAAGGCCTGCTCGGCCTCATCCACCTTGCCATCTTCCTGCAAAAGGATGCCAAGATTCGTCCACCCTTCAGCATCGCCCGGCTGCAGATCGAGCGACTTGCGCAGTGCTGCCTGCGCGGGCTGGCGCTGCTTAAGCGCCAGCAACGCCAGCCCCAATGCTTTCCAGCCAAAAGCATAATCAGGATACCGCCCGGTCAGTGCATCGGCCCTCTCCCGCAATGCCTGCATCTGCCCCCTGGTAAACAGGTCGATGAGAAGCTGATCCTCGCCCTGTGGCGCAGTGCGCGCCTCTCCCACGACCGCCTGTTCAGTTATCGATGACATCCTCGATGCCTCCTCAATGATTGCCTGACTGGAATTGCTGCCACATCGCCCAAAACGCATCTTCGAGATGACGTGCGAACAGCGGTGTATCGAAAAGAGCGGTACGGACCAGACGCTCGCGCATGCCCGCCCGCAGGCGCGCCAGAGCGGCCACATCGGCGGCCAGTGCCGCAGCCCGATCAACATAACTTCGGGGTGAATCCACCACCCACTCCGGCAGGCCGGCCGCCTGCATGATGCTCGCGCCCTGCCGTGCGATCAGGGTATCGCCCGTCAGAGTCAGTGTAGGCGCGCCCATCCACAGTGCCTCGCAGGTGGTTGTACCACCCGTATAGGGGAAAGTGTCGAGCACGAAGTCCACTTCGGCATATGCCGCCAGATACCCCAGACGGTCGCAGGCACGGTGAAATCCGACACGGGCAACATCGATTCCACAGGCCGTCAGGCGCTCGCTTACATGCATCACCCCTTCGGCATCACTCAACTGCCGGCACTGCAGACGCAGCTGCGCGCCCGGCACCGCTTCAAGCACCTGTGCCCAAGTCCGGAGCACCTCGTCGGTGACCTTGGTCAGGTTCTGGAAACAACCGAACGTCGGCCCCTGTCCATTCAACATCGGCAGGGGTGACACATTCGGCGCATCCACAGGGGGGGTGAAGCACAGTCGGGTATCGGGAAGGTACCAGACCCGCTCGCTGAAATAACGCTGGTGCGACTCGGGCACGGTCGTTCGATCCGCCACGAACCAGTCCATCCCCGCAACCCCGGTCGTGGCGAAATAGCCCGGCCAGCTCAACTGCACCGGAGCAGGTCTGCGTGCGAATACCGGGAGGCGGTTATGTGCCGTATGTCCCGAGAGATCGATCAGCACATGGATTCCGTCGGCGTGGATGCGCGCTGCCGCAGCGTCATCATCCATCCCGACCAGCGGATGCCATGCAGCAAAACTCGACTTCAGCTGCTCGGACAGCACATCGTTCTCGTTCGATGTCGGATAGGCAATCAATTCGAGGCGGCTCCGGTCAAGCACCGGGAGGATACCCTCAAGGAAATAACCCACCGGGTGCTGACGCAGGTCGCCCGACACGAACCCCACCTTGAGACGCACCGGTGACGCAGTCACATTCCACTCCCGATAACGCAGCGCATCCGGCACGGCAACACGCTCTCCATATGCCAACGCCTCGGACAACAACGCTTGTGGATCGTCCTCTGCGGCGAAATTCAGCGAGAAAAGCAGGTTGCTATGCACATGAGTCCAGTCCGGACGCAATGCCAGCGTCGTCCGATAGCTCTCGAGTGCATCGCTCAGGCGTCCCTGCAGGAGCAGGGCACTACCCAGATTGCTGTGCAGCAGTGCTGCCTCGGGCTGAAGAACAAGCGCCTGCCGTATCCATTTTTCGGCTTCGGCATAACGACTGCGCGCATAGTAAACAAGGCCGAGATTACCCATCGCCGAGGCATGATCGGGATCCAGGCTCAATACATAACGTAGACACTTTTCAGCCTCGTCGAGCCGACGGAGTTCGTAGAGAACGGTACCCAAACGGAAATGGACGTCGACACGCTTCGGCTCCAACTCTGCGGCCATGCTGAAGCAGTGTTCGGCTTCGGCCAGTTGCCCCTCCTTGCGCAGGAGTTCGGCGAGGCGGAAATTCAATTCGAAATGCCGTGGCGAACCTGCAACGGCCTGCCGAAGCGCATCGATCGCTTCGTCCAGTCTGTCCTGCTCGACCAGGGCCGCCACCAGGTTAATGGCAGACTCCGTATCGGCAGGATCAAGCATGAGCGCCTGACGGTGACAATCGGCGGCTTCTGCAAAACGCCCGAGCGCGAAAAGCATCAATCCCAGATTGCCTCTGGCCTCCACATCTTCCGGCAACAGAACAACCGAACGCGCCATGGCATGCAGCGCATCGTCATTACGTCCCAGTTCCTTCAGCGCAATACCCAGTACTTTCCATGCCATGCCGTATCCGGGATGGCGCGAAACAAAGGCTTCGCCCTCCGTCGCCAGTTGTTCGTAGCGGTTCTGTCGGAACAGATCGATCAGCACTTGCATTTCCTTCGCGGTGGCTGCCCCCGATTGCGCGGATTCGGGTACTGGCGTCACGTGAGCCGACGCCTCCATCGTGGAAATGGCCACCGGCGCGGCCTGGCGCCACATTGCCCACAATGCATCTTCGAGATGACGCGCAAAGCGCGGCGTGTCGAACAAGGTCGTACGGAGCAGGCGCTCGCGCAGCCCCTGACGCAGTTTCGTCAGCCCGTCGACATCCGCAGCCAGCGCAACGGCCTTGTCGAGATAATCCTGAGGAGACTCCGCAATCCAGCCGGACAACCCTGCGGCCTCCATGATGCTTGCGCCCTGGCGCGCAATCAGTGTCTCACCGGCCAGGGTCAGCGTGGGCACGCCCATCCACAAGGCTTCGCAGGTCGTGGTCCCACCGGTATAGGGGAAGGTGTCGAGGATGAAGTCGACCTCCGCATGCGCTGCCAGGTATTCGCGACGCCTGCATGGCGGATGAAACGTCACCCGCAACGGATCTATCCCACAAGCGACAAGGCGTTCGCGCACCCGTGTGATGCCACTGGCATCTTTCAGCTGATGCGACTGAAGTCGCAGACCCGCACCCGGAACCGCATCAAGGACCTTCGCCCACAACCTCAGCACTTCGTCGGTTACCTTGGTCAGATTCTGGAAGCAGCCGAAGGTTGGAGCGGCCTTGCCCAGCATCGGCAAGGGTGCGACCTGAGGCGCATCGACCGGCGGGGTGAAGCACAGCCGCGTCTCGGGCAGATACCAGACCTTCTCGCTGAAGAACGCCTGATGGGGCTCCGGCACGGTGGTCCGGTCGGCGATGAACCAATCCATCCCGGGCACGCCGGTGGTGGCGAAATACCCCGGCCAGCTCACCTGCACCGGCGCCGCCTTGCGGACAAAGACCCCAAGGCGATTGTGAGCGGTGTGACCCGACAGGTCGATCAGGACATGTACGCCATCGGCGCGAATACGCGTGGCAGCGGCATCGTCATCCAGACCGGCAAGCGAATGCCATGCGGAAAAGCTCGACTTGAGCTGCTCGGTCAGCACGTCGCTCTCGCTCTGGGTGGAGTAGGCGATGAGCTCGAGCCGCGCGCGATCGAGCACCGGCAGGATGCCTTCCAGAAAGTATCCAACGGGATGCTGACGCAGATCTCCAGACACGAATCCGACCCGAAGCCGAGCTGGTTCGGGGTCGAGTGGCCAGTCACGGTAGACCCGCGCGACACCTGCGCTCAAGCGTGCGCCGTAGCGGCTCGCTTCCTGCAGGGCTGTCTCCGACTGTTCCGCAGACGAATAGTTGAGTGCGAACAGCAGGCAACTCAAGGTATCGAGGCGATCCGGATTCATCTCCACGGCCTGCCGAAAAAGCTGGATCGCGGCTTTCGGGTCACCGCTCGCGAGGCTCAGGCTGCCAAGTCCCTCGACGGCACCGGCCAGCGACGGATCCAACTTCAGGGCCTGCCGAAAACCCGACTCCGCAACGTCCAGGCGCCCCATTTCCTTATGAACGTGCGCCAGCAGGGAGAGACACTCCGCGAAGTCCGGGCGCAGCGCCAGTGCCTTGCGATAGCAGACTTCCGCTTCGGGAAAACGCCCTTGCATGGCAAACACCAGTCCCAGATTACTTTGCGCGACGGCATCGTCCGGAGCCAGTCCGATCAGGGTACGAAAACACGCTTCGGCTTCCGCGTGTCGCGCATGATCGCGCAACATCAGACCGAGATTTCGATGCGCACCGGCGAAGCCGGGCTGCACACGGGCCGCCATGCGGTAACAGCGTTCGGCTTCCTGCCACCATCCCAGCGCCTGAAACACCACCCCGAGGTTGTTGTGCCCTTCGGCATCCTCGGGAGTGAGCTCCAAGCCGCGCTGCAGCGCATTTGCCGCATCTTCCAGCTTGCCTTGTGCATGAAGGGAAAGACCGAGCGCCTTCCATGCGGGCGCAAATTGCGGATAGCGTACGGTGAGTTCAAGCGCATACGTTTCGAGTTCGCCGAAACGCGCGGCATTGAACAATTCGATCAGGCGATGGCTATCGTCCTCGCCCGGCACCGCATGTACGCCCGCCCGCAATGCATCCATACGGGCGACTCGCGGACGCAAAAGCTCATCGGCATAACCTCTCGCCTTCGCCATGGCCATCGCAATGTCAGCGCGATCGATGGCGCCGAAGTGAAGCAGTGCATCAATGTAGCTCAGTCCGAACTGAACGCCCTCCGGGTCCGCCTCGAAAGCCGCCTGAAGGAGCGCCAGCCCCGCCTCGCGCCCTCCCGTTCCCAACAACAGCAGGCCGAGATTGTGGTTACTACCCGGATGAAGGGGCCAACGCTGCAGGATCGAACGGTAGGCAAGCTTCGCCTCCTCGAGCCGGTTCGCCTGATGTGCACCAACCGCATGGCGGAACGCGTCCGCAAGTGCTCGATCGTCGACCATTGCCTGCGTCATGAGCCGATGCTCCGCAGCTCTCCCCGCGACCGACAGGGACACATTGCTACTGCCGTCAAGCCTGACAGCGCGCAATACACCCGGGCAACCAGATCTCTCCGTTCGGAACGAACCAAGCAATGCTGGATCATGCACTGCACCTCAGTTGCCGCGAAAATAGAAACAGACATTACGCAACCTCGGATCAGCCATGTGGCCGGAAGAACCGCTGCAAAGCGAGGCGATCTGCTCTCTGCTCTGCAACCCAAAAGTGGGTGAGGGCGATGTCTTGCCGGACGCTGCTCCCGACTCCGGACCAAGAACCACACAATTCTGACAATTCTGATCATGCACAGAGTCGCCCGTTCCGGCGACGCTCTGACCCCACGTATTTCCGCCAGGACTGCCTCCTCCCAGCGTTTGCTTCGCCGGCTGAGCAGCAGGCGAAGCAAGGGGATTCGCGACCGGCAAGGGCTGTACTGGCGACGGACTGGCATCGAAACTGACCGCCCCCCCCTGGTCAAATGAAACTGCCGCCACTCCCGCCCCACCGGATGGGACGATTGCGCGGCGAGGATCGATCCGTGCAACAGAAGATGGTGCGACCGCAGACGGATCCTCATTCATCGTGGTCTTGCCAATCAGGAATCCGAACACGCTGCCCAGAACCGGACCAAGAGGATGGGCGGTCAACGCCCCGCCAAAGACGCTGCCGACGAGCGAACCCACGCGACGATAGTCCGAAAGATAGTCCTGCACATACCCGATCGTGCCCGCTTCGGCGTCGGCATCTGAACGCTTGTCGGCCCCAATGGCCGGCACGGACATCAGCAACAGCGAGAACACCACGAGCCAGGGAAGACGACCGATCTCAAACCAGTGCTTGTCCATGATGGGCGGCTCCTCACAATACCTTTGGATCGATGCCGATACACGATCCACCACGCGACTTTATCGACCGGCACATGGCCTCTGCCGACGATCGCCCCGGCGACAGCACGATGCGATGCACCACCCCCAGGCCGCCAGCCCGCGATTGCAGGATATGGGCCTGTCCAGCCGGTACGACGCCATTGGCGATCAGACGCTGCAATTCCGCCACCGCGTTTTCAACCGCGCTGAACACACCGACCTGAACCAGCCGTCCATCGGTGCCGGCGGCAGGGATGTCCGAAACGTCGGACGGGGCACGAGGCGCTGCTTGTGGCGCCGGTTCGGCTCTCGCAGGCGTGGCCAGGGGAGACAGTACCCGCGGGGACTCGACCGCCGGCGACGGCTGCGCGACCCGGATACCGGCAGCCGCCTGCTCCACAGCCTCGCTCAGTTCGAAGTCGATCTTGCGCACATCCGGACGAGCTTCGCCGATGACGATACGGCGGGCCGCCGCCTGCTTGCTGCGCGTGCCGCCGATTGCCAGAGTGTAGGCACCGTAAGGCACACCTTCGAAGACAAAGTAGCCGTCATGTGCGCTGACCTTGAAGGCGACCTGTTTGCCCGATGCGTCATGCATTTCGATCATCGTACCCGGCAGCGGCAACCTGTTGCTGCCGCGCCGGACATACACACGACCATCCACCGATCCGGTCAGCATGACCGGAAAATCCACCAGTGCCGTGGTTGTCGCCCTGGCCTGAACCGAATTGCCGGCGTTGACCGGAAGCATCTTGGGATTCGGCAGCGTGTCCAGATCGATGACAACATCGGTCGGGCGCTCTGCCGAAAGCGAATTGAGACGCGCCACTCCCTCGCTGTCGGTCGCCGCGGTACGTACCGCCTGCGGCGCGCGGACTTTCACATTCGGCAGCGGTTCGTCGCCCGCTGAGAAGGTGCCGCTTCCGTCCTTGTCGAGGAAGACCCGTGCCAGTATGGTGCCGTTCGTGGCCAGCGACCGGCTGCTGAACTGCAGTGCGGTCCGGTCAGGCCGCGGCCCCATCGAGAAGGTGGTGTAAACAAAACCGCTGTAGTCACCGTTGCTGTCATAGGTCAGGCGCGGACTGATGATCACCTGTGGCAGGCGCCAGTTGAATCCCGCCGTATAGCGGGTCAGATCGAGCAAGGGATCGTAGGTCAGACCGAAGTTCATCGTCATGTCCTGCGCAACCCGCACATTGCTGTCGATGTAATAGCGATCGAAACGGGTGTCCGGATCGAGGGTGTAGTTGGCACCCCCACGGATCGCGAGCGGACCGGAGCGGCTGCTGAAGAACAGGTTTCCGCTCACCCGGTTCGGCTCGCGGTAGCCGGTCGAGTCCGCACCAAAACTCTGATACGACAGATTGTTACCGTAGTGAAAATTCTCGTACTTGCTGGTGAAGCCGGCGGTCAGCGTGGTGTAGTTCCGGTCCGGCTCGCGGTTGTAGAACGCCGAAAAACGCGATGTCACCGGGCCAATCGGGCCGGTCAGGGTCACCCCGGTCCGGCTGCGCAGCTTGAGCTCCTCGGGTGTCGTCTCGACCTCGGGAACAAAGTTGGCGTACTGCGTATGAATGAAACGGGTGTCGAACCCCCAGAAGCGCATGCCGGCAGGAACCTGCAGCGACGCATCCCACCGCGTGCCCCCGTTCGGGTCCCTGATCGCATCGATACCGGCGGTCGCCCCCCACAAGCCGGCACGCGCACCAACGGTGTAGTAATTCAGGCGCTGATCATCGACCATGACACTGCTCCAGCCCGAGCGCAGTGAAAGCTGCGGCAGCACCCGCACTTCCAGTCCGCCTGAGAAGCGTGTCGAACCCCGGTTGCTGATCGGCGCCGTCACCGACTCGGCGGTATCCGTCGGATCGTAGAGCTGCTCGCCCTTCTGCGACACCGCCAGTTGGTAGCGGACGCTGCCCGGCAGATCGGGCCCAAGCCCGCTGTAACGATTGACCGTTTCCCGGCGCTCCTCGCCGTTCGGACCATAGAACACCAGCTCGAAGCTGTTGTCTCCCGAGATTGGCTCGATATTCTCGAAACTGTAGCGGCCGTTCGGCCCCACCGTCTGATACCCGATGCGCATGCCATTCTGAAACAGTTCGACATCCCAGCCTTCGAGTGCGTCGCCGGCAATACGGATCACATCGCCGTTGATCAGATCGTCGCGCCCGATTGCCGATCCGCCCCCCTGAATCAGGATGCCGCGCTCGACAGCTCCAGTCGAACCCCCGGTCACCAGGGCCGGGACAACATCACCCACCTCGACATAGCGCAGCCCCAACGGACCGTTCAGTTTGTCGCGCGACAGGCTTGCGCGAAAATTGGTCAACGCGTCGTTCTTATCTCCGCCAAAATAGACTCGGGAGTCCATGTAGGCGACATCGCCGGCGAGCAGTCCGGAATAAGTCAGGCCTGTGGTGGCCTTTCCGCTGTCACGGTTACGGTGAATCGAGTATCCAAGACCGAGATCGAGCGCCTGCGGCCCCAGCAGGCGATATGAATTGTCGATCGGCGGCAGACTTGCCGGCCCGATGGTGCTGATCTGGGAAGCACTTGCCCGGCGCGAAGCCCGCAGCTGGGAGGGCAAGGATTCCCTCGGCTTGACCTCGATGGACAGGCTTTGCATGTTCAGCGCGAAATCTGCAGGAAACCAGCGGCTCAGCGCCTCCATCGACACAAAGATGCCATCCTTGTATGCGATCGCATCATCGGCTGAAAGGCTCGAGCGCTTGCCATCAATCTCCACATACCCTGCTGGCAGATTGAGTTCGAAACGGCGCTCAGCGCGGATGATCGATCCGCTCGCCGTACCGGCCGCAGCGTTGACGTCGATCGGAAATTCCAGCGCACCGGCCAGTTCGGCAAGTGACACGGCGACCGAATTGCGATAGCTGTACGCGGTAATGGACGATGCCAGCCGCTGACGATCCAGCATGACGTCGAGCAGCAGGAGATCATCCTCTTTCAGGATCGCTGCACTGGCGGGTACGAGGAATGCAAGCCAGATCAACACAACCGTGAGGGCGCGGACCATCAAACGACGGCCTGTCCTTGCTGAACCTGCGGTTGATCGGTAATCCTGTCCGGATTGCATTTGAAGCCCCCTCCGCTGTAGCGCGGTTGAATGTTGTCCGTCGTGGGCAGTTTTTCCCTTGCTCATATTCTCGTGCCTGGGGGCAACATTCATTTTGCGAAAGAAGAGCGCTTATCGCACCCAATTAGCCCGCTTTGCCACGATGGGACGACGTCCGTCAGTCGCTCCGCTGCGACGGAAAGACTCTTGTGTTCGGCAGCAATGCGTTTGAACGAGATCGGGAAACGCAGACAACATTGCAACGGCAATGCCGCGCCCTAGCCGCCTGCTGCGGGCGGCTGTATCAGCGCCTCGCGGCCTTAGAGGAAGTTGAACAGGGACAATCCCGAGATCTTCATGAAGGACTGTTGAGCAGCCTGCAGATAAGTCTGCTGCTGGGTCAAGGTCGAGATTGCATCGACATAGTCGACATCCATCAGGCCGGATATTGCAGACTCATATTGCAGGTTCAGATCCGTGCCGACGTTCTTGATGCTCTCGGTTTCCACCAGTTGAGAGCCGACCTGGGCGCGGGTTTTCAACAGATTGTCGATTGCACCATCGAGGCTATCCAGCCCGAAAGCCACCGCGCCCCCGGCCATGCCTGAAGGCCCGGGGCGCTCCATCGAATCAATCAACAGCCCGAGGTTGTTGAACATGTTCGGCGAACCCACGAACAGCTCGAAACGGTCGCCGTCACCGGGCACCGCGGGGGCACCATTGACGTCCGTCATCTGCAGGTCGATGCCGATACCCAGCGTGGTGAGATCCGGCACGCCCGAGGCGACTGTCACTTTGCTCGGGTTGCCCGGCTGGTACTCGAACACGTCATAACCGGTCGCACTGTTGTAGACGATCTCGTAGCGCTTTCCGAGTTGGCCGGTGGTGACCCCTGCACTCAGGGTGCCGCTCAGCGTGGTGCCGCCCGTGTTCGCGGAGCCATCGACGTGAGTACCGGTCGATGCCTGCACCAAGTCGTCGTTTACGGGTCGGGTGGCGGCAAAAATGTCCGACCCCGGCAAGCTGACGGGCATGTAGCGGGATGCGGACACCTGAACGGTCTGGGTGCCGAAATCGCCGTTGTAGCTCACGCCGGCAAGACTGCCCGAAAACGGCTTGTCGTTGGCGCGATAACCCGAGAAAAGGTAGTCGCCCGTGCCGTCCTGACTGTTCGCCAGCGCCAGCAAGCCCTCGAACTGCGCGCGCAGGTCGGTAGCAACGTATCCCAGGTCCTCGGCCGAATACACTGCGTTACCGGCCGATACCGTCTTCTCGCGAATGTACTGGAGGATGTCGCCCGCACCGGTCAGCTTGTTTTCGAGCAGATTGAGACGGTCTTCGGCGTAGCCGTTATTGGTCATGAACTGGGTATTCACCCCCTTCGACTGACCGATCTCCAGCGCGCGCGATGCGGCAATCGGATCATCTGCCGGCGTCAGCACCTTCTTGCCAGTGGATAGTTGTTGCTGCGTATGCAAGATATCGTTCCACTGCGACTGCAGCGCGCCCGATCCCTTGGAATAAATCATGTTGGTCGAAATACGCATCACAATCTCCTTAACGGCTGATCGCCAGGATTTCGTCGAACATCGTCTGCGCCACGCCCATCACCTTCGCTGCGCTCTGATAGGCCATCTGGTATCGCACCAGGTTTGCCGCTTCTTCATCCAGATTCACGCCCGAGAGCGAATCCCTGGCGTCCATCGCTTGCGTGAGTAGCGACGCCTGCGCCGCTTCATTTACCTGGACTTCGCGCGTCTTGTTGCCGACCTGGGTCACGATCTGCGCATACACGGACTGAAAGGTCGCGGTCGGCGCACCGCTGGCACCGGCAAACATCTGCTTCGAGGTCTGAAGCGCACCGAGGGCAACCGCATTGCGGTTGTCGGCAACCCCCGCGGCAGTCGGACTGAATACGAGCGACTCACCATCCGTCCATGCGCCAACGGCGGAAAACTCAAACGAATAATCGGAAGGACTGACTCCGACCGTAACCCTGAACAAGGCGCCGGCACTGTCGGTAGACGGGTCGTACGAACCCGTGGCGCTCCAGCTTCCACTGTTCGGGTCGAAACGCTCGAGCGTACCGGCCGAAGCGGTAAAGCTATTGGCACTGAAGCTGAGCGTGATGGGCGAAAAGTCGGCCTTGCCGTCACTGTTGCCGTCGATCCCGCCAATGGACATGGTTTTCAGACCCTTGATGCGATCGCTCACCACTCCGTTGTATGCACCTGGCGCCACACTGACCGGGTCGCCCGCCGCTACATCGCGCGGGTCGGATACGATCACTGAAATCCGGCCCGCCGCGTAGCGCGTCGGCTGGATCAAGAGGCCATTCGTGGGAATCTGGGTCGGATCGCCGATCGAGAAGCGGACGCCGCCACCGGTATAACTCCCGTCGGTCTGAAGGGTCAGCGCGACGCTCGCGCCGTCGGTCGTCTTGAGCGAATAGTTGCTGCCATCCCAGGTCAGCACGAGATCGCTCGCGGTCAATTGCGAGACATCGTCGATCGAGACCGACGCCGATGAAATGGCAGGCTTGATCGAGGGGGCCGGGCTGTTGAAGAAGTCACCGCCCAGTATTCCATCCAGATCAATGCCGAGATTGTGCTGACTGTTGAATGTCTCGGCGATACCAAGGGCAACGAGTCCAAGCGAGTTCTGCGCAGGGTCGAGAGATTCGCTCCTGAATGCCAGCAGGCCACCGAGCGAGCCACCTGTGACCAGGCTTTCCGGCAAAACGCTGGCCTGGCCATTCGGTGCGATCAAGGCAATGGCGTGGCGCTCGGGATCGACCGGATCCTGCACCGCTCCCAGCGTATTGGCAGTCCCGCCCACAACGAGGCCCTGCCCCGATCCGATGAACACACTCACCGATCCGTTGCTCTCTGTAACCGAGCTGACCTTGACCAGCTTGTTGAGCTCGCTGATGAGTTGCTCGCGCTGATCGTGAAGATCGTTTGCAGCCACTGACGGTCCCGCCACCTCGGCGAGGGCGATGCGCGCGTTCATATCGGCGATCGCGCCAGCAAACATATTGATCTGCGACACCGTCGATTCGATCTCGCCCTCCACCCCCTGGCGGACCTCGTCGAGACGGGCATTCATGGTTTGAAAGCGCGAAACCATCGCTTCGGCGCTGGAGATCAGGGATTGCCGCGACGCAATACTGGTCGGATTGGAGGCCACCTCCTGCACGCCGGCAAAAAATGCCTCCAGTACCGGCGAAAGTCCGGATGTAGAGTCGGCAAGCAAGTTGTTGATCTGGCTGATCTGATTGTTGTAGGTGGCGAACTGCGATTGACGGGTGCTGCTGGTAAGAACCTGGCTTTCCAGATACTGGTTGTACGAACGCGTCACCGACGCGATTTGCGTTCCTTGCCCGAAGAACCCCGCACCTGAGAACTGGGGAGTCGCATTGCTCTGGATCACCGACTGACGGTGATAGCCCTCAACTCCCGCATTCGTAATGTTGTGGCCGGTGGTGAGCAACTGCGCTTGCGCGGCGTTCAATCCGGACAAACCGATATTGAGCAAGCCTGCCATGATGGTTCCCCTGATCTGCTTCGTTCTGACCTTTCACAGCAAGATGCTTGCCAGGTCAGAAGCGGCAATTTCAGCCGCTACAGGGGGTCAGCCGGAAAGCGCGGTACGCAGCGTATTGCCGGCAATGATGCGCGTCAGCTTGTCCGCGTACATCGGGTCCGTAGCATAGCCGGCCTTCTGGAGGCTGCCGGCAAATCCGGCCGCGCTGGTTTGCCCCAGTACTTCCGAATATCGCGAGCCGTTCGACAGCAAACGGGCGTAATCCTGAAAGGCCTCGGCATAGGAGCCGTAACTGCGGAAGCGGGCATTCTCGGTGTAGGCGCTTGCGCCCGCATACTCGGTGACGTCGCGCGTCACCGTTTCGCCCTTCCAGCTCGAGCCGGCCTTGATGTTGAAGAGGTTATAGCTCGAGCGCCCGTCGGCATGCTGCATGACCTTCTCACCCCAGCCGGATTCGAGCGCTGCCTGGGCCACGATGAACTGCGCGGGGATCCCCGTCTGCCGGCTGACGGCCTGGGCGTGCGGCCACACTTGATCGACAAAGCTGCGTACCGACGGCGAAACCGAGCCGTCGCCATCACCGCTTCGCACATTGCGCGCCGTGTTGTCCAGTCGCGATATCAGATCACCAAGCGGGTCGAGCCCCTCTGCCGCGCCATTTCCTGCAGATGCCTTAGCGGCAATGGCCTCCGCCTTGCGCATGAGTGCGGCAGGATTTGCCGACTGCCGAATCACCGATGAGAGGTCGAAGCCTCGACCGTCCACAGATCCGGGCATCGTGTGCGCATCGACTGTCGACGACGCGGCACGGCCGGTCACACCGCCCAGCTGGCGAAACAGCGCCTCACTCATGCCGTTGTTGCTACTGTGCGCCATGTTCAGCGCAAGCTGCTGATCGAGCAAGGATTGATAAGTTCGGGACTGTTCGCTATCGAACATGCTGCTGGGGGGCGTTGCCTCCCGCATGGCCTTGAGCGCCATCTGCAGGAACATCGCTTCGAACTGCTTGGACGCGGCGCGCAGCGTTTCCGGATCGTCAGGTTTCTCGCGTGCCAGACGCTTGAGATCGCCAAGCGAATTCGGATCGAATGCGTTCATCTGGATACCGCTGTTCATCCCGGCCACCCTTTCAGATCACTTCGAGTTCAGCCCGCAAGGCGCCTGCCGACTTCATTGCCTGAAGGATGCTAACCAGATCCATCGGGTTCGCGCCCAACGCATTGAGTGCCTTCACCACATCTGCGAGACTGGTGCCGCCGCGAATATTCATCAGCGCTCCGCCCGGCTGGTCGATGTTGACCAGCCCCGCCTGCGACACGACTGTTCGCCCACGTGAAACCGGCGCTGGCTGGCTGACCTGGGTCTGGGTATTGACGGTGACCGTCAGGCTCCCATGCGCAACCGCGCAATCCTGCAGTGCAACCTTCTGGTTCATCACAACCGACCCGGTGCGGGAGTTGACAATCACCTTTGCCGCCTGCTGCACCGGCGTCACTTCGAGATTCTCGAGCAGGCCAAGAAACGCCACCCGATCCGACGTATCGATCGGCGCGCGCACCTGGATGCTGCGCCCGTCCAGCGCCGCTGCCGTATTTGGCGCGGCAAGATTGATCGCATCGACCACCCGTCGAGCGGTACCGAAATCGGTGTCGTTGAGCTCGAAGGTGACATACTCGCCTTGCCCGAGCATCACCGGCACGCCGCGCTCCACCGTCGCGCCGCCAGGAATGCGGCCCGCCGAAAGATGGTTGATGGTCTGAGAGGCGCCACCGCCTTGCGCCCCTGCTCCACCGACGACCATATTGCCCTGCGCCACCGCATAGACCTTGCCGTCGGCCCCCTTCAGCGGCGTCATGACCAGCGTGCCGCCCCGCAGACTCTTGGCGTTACCCATCGACGACACCGTGACATCGAGTGCCTGCCCCGGGCGCGCAAAAGGTGGCAGCGTTGCGGTCACCATGACCGCAGCCACATTCTTGAGTTGCAGGCTGGTGCCCGGCGCGAGCGTGACCCCCATGTTGCCGAGCATGTTGATGATGCTCTGCACGGTAAAGGGCGTCTGCGTCGTCTGATCACCCGAACCATCGAGACCAACCACAAGACCGTAGCCCACAAGCTGGTTGTCGCGCACCCCGGCGACCGAGGTCAGATCCTTGATGCGCTCCGCCGAGGCAGGCGCCTGAACCAGAGCAGCCCCTAGCATGGCCGTCAAGAGCAGCACGCGGACGAAAGACCTCTTGGCAATCATTTCGATTTCCTCAGAACGGCAGGAAGGCCACGAAGAAGCGCTGCAGCCACCCCATCGTATTCGACTCGTCGATAAAGCCACTGCCGCGGTACTCGATGCGGGCATCTGCGACCTGGGTCGATTGCACGGTGTTCCCCGTCGTGACGTTGTTAGGATTGATCACGCCCGAGAAGCGGATGAATTCGTTGCCCTGATTGATTGCAACCATTTTCTCGCCGGACACCAGCAGGTTGCCGTTCGCATAGACGTCGATGACGGTAACGGTGATTGTGCCGGTAAAGACGTTGTTGGCTGCCGCAGCACCCGCCCCGGTAAAGCTCGAATCGGACGCCAGGCTGGCATCAAGGCCATTGAGCTTCGCCGTCGCGACCGACGGTATGTTGGGCGCGGTAAGCGTGACCCCGCCGGTCAGACTCGAACCCCTTGTCGCAGAGGCGTCGGCGCTTTTCTGCGCGGTATTGCGCTCGACCAGGTTGATGGTAATCGTGTCGCCGACATGCCGTGCGCGCCGATCCTCGAACAATGGTCTGTTCTGAGCGGAAAGATAAATGCTCCCACTTTCCGAAATAGCCTGTGCAGGGCGTTCCGGACGTATGCTCATGGGCTGATGAACGCCGGTTGGCGGGGTCGCGTACATCGACGAACAACCACCGAGAACCACTGCCACGGCACAGAGTGCTATCGCTTTCATGGCGCAAACCTTATAGCTGTGTGAGGCGGCCAAGCATGGAGTCCGACGTCTGGATCGCGCGCGAATTCATCTCGTAAGCACGTTGTGTGACGATCATGTTGACCAGTTCTTCGGCCACATTCACATTCGACGTCTCGACATATCCCTGATTGATCACACCCGTGCCGTTGATGCCGGGCTGGTTGGGCGTGGCCGTCCCGCTCGAAGCCGTTTCGAGGAACAGGTTTTCCCCGGCACTTTGCAGACCGCCGGGCGCGACAAAGGTCGCCAACTGGATCGAGCCGACCTGGGTTGGCGCGGTTTGCCCCGACTGCAGCACACTGACCGTACCGTCCTTGCCGATCGTTACGGTCAGTGCATCCGACGGAATGTTGATGTTGTCAGCGAGCGGATACCCGCTGGCCGTCACCATATTGCCCTGGTTGTCGAGCTGGAAGGCGCCATCACGGGTGTAGGCCGTTGTGCCATCGGGCAGTGAAATCTGGAAGAACCCGTTGCCCTGAACGGCGATATCGAGCGAGCCGCCGGTCTGCTGCAGGTTTCCCTGCGTAAAAATCCGCTCGGTCGCCACTGGCTTGACACCGGTGCCGATCTGCAATCCCGAACCGATCTGGGTCTGTTGCGTGGACTGAGCGCCGGGCTGACGCACGGTCTGATAGAGCAAATCCTCAAACACCGCGCGCTGCCGCTTGAAACCATTGGTCGACACGTTGGCAAGGTTGTTCGAAATCACGTCCAACGACGTTTGCTGGGCATCGAGCCCGGTACGGGCTGTCCACAGTGAGCGGATCATGATGTATTCCTCCTGTTCAGTGCCGTCGAACGCACGCTTCGTGCCGCAGCTGAGGGATTTGGACTGAACTCAGTTTAAGTCCGGCGCATGGGTGGTCATCGCCCGATTAGCCGCGCAAAAACGGTGCTAATCCTTCCCTTGCAGTGGATGACCGCTAGCCTGCCGACAGTACTTGCGCTGCGGCACGATCGTTCTGCTCGGCAGTCTGCAACATCCTCGTTTGCATCTCGAACTGGCGGCCAAGCGAGATCATGGTGACCATTTGATCCACCACATTCACGTTGCTTCCCTCGAGATAGCCGCCCGCGACCCTTACCGCCTCATCTGCCGCTTGCGGCAACCCGTCGCTGCTGCGGAAAAGGCCGTCTTCGCCCCGCACGAGCGAATTCTCCGGCGGGTTGACCAGTTTCAGTCTGTCGACCGCGTTCACCGTGTTCTGCCCCGCCTGCAGCGATGAGATCGTACCGTCGCTCCCGATCACGATCTCGGTGTCGGGCGG
Organism: Azoarcus sp. L1K30; assembly: GCF_018122735.1. GTDB lineage: Bacteria > Pseudomonadota > Gammaproteobacteria > Burkholderiales > Rhodocyclaceae > Parazoarcus. The sequence goes on from NZ_JAGRRD010000001.1 coordinate 1,639,400, forward strand.
AATGGAAATCGCCCCCCCGCCACCCAGCACCGGCAAGCCGCTGCGCGTCTGCAGGATGCCATTTGCACTGACTTCAAGACTGCCGTCACGGGTGTACGCCTCTGTGCCGTCAGGCATCTGTACCGTCAGCCACCCTTTTCCCTGAACCGCCACATCGTATTGCCGCCCCGTTTCCTGCATCGGTCCCGGGCTGAAATCCGTGGCGACGCTGGCATCGACGGTGAAGGCACGCGTGTGCATGGCGTCGGTCTGGACCTCGACCGCACGCAGCTTGTGCAATTCGGTGCGAAATCCTGACGATGCCGCGTTTGCGAGGTTGTGCGAGACGGCTGCCTGCTGGTCGAGCGTGCCTTTCGCACCCGTCATTGCGGTGTATATCAGGCGGTCCATGGCAATAACTCCTCAAGAATCAGCGCAGGTTGACGAGGGTCTGCAGGATCTGGTCCTGCGCCTGAATCGACTGCGCATTGGCCTGGTAATTGCGCTGCTGGACGATCAACTGCACCAACTCCTGGGTAAGGTCGACATTCGACTCTTCGACCTGTCCGGCACTCAGGGACCCCAGCACGCCGGTCCCCGGGGCGCCGACCGTCGGCTGTCCCGAATCGTAGGACTCGGCCCAGAGGTTGTCGCCCAGCGATGTCAGCCCCTGCGGACTGGAGAAATTCGCCAGTGCAATCATGGCGAGATCCTTGATCTGCCCGTTCGAGTACGAGCCCTGCAACACCCCCGTATCGGTCACCGTCACGCCTGTAAGGCTGCCCGTCGTAAAGCCATCCTGCCGGGGCGAAGTGGTCACCCCGGACCCCATGTTCCACTGCGTTGTCTGCGAGAGATTTAGCGAGAATGTCAGATCGTCCGCACCGGTCGCGAGCTCTGCGGCCGTCCGCGTCACCGTAAAGAGGCCGTTGTTCGCGACGCTCGTATCGGGCACGCCAAACGACGTAAAGGTGATCGTCCCGAGATTCTCCAGCGGCTTTCCAGTCGATAGCGCCGGATCGGTCGTATCGGGCACGATATCGTTGCTCAAACGCCCATAGACACTCCATGTATTGGGCGACACACCACCCACATCGGCATCCCGGACGAAATACATGTTCATCAACGAACCATTGCCCAGACTGTCATAGACCGTCATCGAGGTCGTGTAGTTGTAGCTATCGACGGGAATACTCGTCGCATTGAGAAAGTTCGTGATGTCGCTGCCCAGTGGGGTCTGGTTCAACGGGTTCTTCGAGTTCGAATCCAGGTTCAGTCCGATCGACGCCTGCGTCGTTTCATTCGGATTCACGTTCGAAGTATCGATGATCAACACCGAAGGAACCCCTTCAAACACCGTAGCGCCTCCGGTTGAGGTGCTGTCTGCCGCAAACCCCGTCAGGCTGTCGCCACTTGCGTTTATGATGTGCCCGTTCTTGTCGACGTCGAACTGTCCGTTTCGCGAATAGGCTGTCGTGCCATCCGGGCGCACCAGACGGAAAAAGCCGTTTCCACTGATCGCGACGTCGAGGGGATTGCTCGTCGCGGTCAAGCCACCTTGCGAAAATGACTGCGCCACCGCAGCCACCTTCGTACCGATACCGGTGCGCTGTACGGAAGAACCTCCTGTGATCGCCGAAGCATATGCGTCGGCAAAAATCGTTCTGCTCGACTTGAAGCCGACGGTGCTTGAGTTCGCGATGTTGTTCGAGATGACATCGAGCGCCTTGGATGACGCATTCAAGCCGCTCAACCCCTGTTGGAATGCCATGATCGCCGCTCCGGATCAAAGAATCTGCTTGATTTCACTTACTTTGAAGATCCCCAGCGAACCCACCTGGAGATCCGTACTGTTCGGTCCGCGAATCACACTGGTGACAGCGCCGAACTCGAGAGGCCTGGCAACCACGTCCTCACCGGCAAGCGTTGCCTTGACCGACACGGTGTAGGTGCCATCTGCAGCCCGGCTGCCGTCTGCCGTCGTACCATCCCACACATAGTTCTGGCTTCCCGCATCCACGTCATCCACCGTCACCGTCGCAACCTCGAGACCTGACGCGTCCTTGATCGAAAGCACGACACTGTCGGCGGGGCCATCGACCTCGAATCCCCCCACCGCGCCCGCGTCGGTCAGTTGCAGTCCCTTACCCTCGACCAGCACGCCTCGCCCGACCAGGGCGGCCGCCTGCAAGCCTTCGGCAGAAGACTGGGAATCGAGCAACTGCCCCATTACGGTATTGAGTTTCTCGATCCCTTCCACCGTGCTCAACTGTGCGAGCTGCGACGTAAGCTCGGCATTCTCCATCGGGTTCATCGGATCCTGGTTCTGAAGCTGCGTGGTCAGCAGCGTCAAGAACTGAATCCGGCTGTCCGCCGCCTTGCTGTCGCTCGCGGCGCTCGTATCCTTGCGCGCAAGATTCTTCAGAACCTCCTGCGCGGTCTGGGTTGCGGTCACGGTGCTCATTTCATCCTCCTGCCTGTGGCGGCGATCTTTGCCGGTCAGTGCTTACTGGCCGATCTGCAAGGTACGCTGCAGCAAGGTTCGTGCCGTGTTCATCACTTCGGCGTTGTTCTGATACGAGCGGGAGGCCGAGATCATGTTCACCATCTCTTCGACCACATTCACGTTGGGCATTTCGACATAGCCATCGCCATTGGCGGCGGGGTTGTTGGGTTCGTACACGAGACGCATGGGCGCGGCGCTTTCCACCACGCCCGTCACCTGTACCCCCACGGCCTCGGCCCCGCCGACGGGGCGCGCGGCAAACACGACCTGCTTGGCGCGATATGGCTGCCCGTCCTCGGCGACGACGCTGTCGGCGTTGGCCAGATTGGAGGCGGTAGTGTTGAGCCGCATCGACTGCGCGCTGAGCGCAGAACCTGCGATGGAAAATACGTTCAGCATGCTCATGATCCGCCTCCGTGATGTCCTTACTGGCCGCTGATTGCGGTCTGCATCGATCGCAACAGGCCATTGATGAAGGTGATGCTGGCCTCGTAATGCACGGCATTCTCGGCAAAGGCCGCACGCTCGACATCCATGTTGACGGTGTTGCCGTCGACGCTGGACTGAAGCTCGGTGCGGTACTTGGCGAGGCCGTCGAGCAGGTTCGCGCCCGCACCCTCGATATGGCCGGCGCGGGTCGTGCTCAATGCCAGTGGCCCCAGTCGCCCGCCGACCGCACCCTGCAGCGCTTCGCGAAAATCGATGTCGCGCGCCTTGAAGTTCGGCGTATCCGCGTTGGCAATGTTGGACGCCAGCAATTGCTGCCGTTGCGCCTGAAGATCCAGTGCTGACTGGTGAAACTGCAACTGCCGATCGAGCTGGGTTCTCATTACATCACCTCGGAATCTGGGTTTTCACTGCCGCGGCAGCGGGAATAGTGCTCAGCCTTCGCATTGCACCTTCCATGCCACCAATGCTATTCCCCTCTTGCAAGCGCTCTTGCGTCGATAAGACTGGAAAAGCACGGCCAATTTCACCGCTTGGCGGCGCAAGCTGCCGCCGCACGGCAAAGCTTGCCGGTGAATAGCGGTTGCCTGCCGGCAGTCGACGTGCTGCAATCCGGTTCATGAAGATGCCAGTCCCTTTGCGCCACAACTTTGTTCTCCCCCTGCTCGCAGGCGGACTACTGCTGACGGCATTGCCGTCCCTGGCCCAACAGCCGCCACAACCGGTGGAAGCTGCGGCCCGCCAATTGCTCGAAACTGAGACGCAAGGGCTCCCCGGCCGCGTGGAGATCCACATCAGCCCGATGGACCCACGCAACCAGCTACCGCCCTGCGCGGCATTCAAGGCATTTCTGCCCGGTGGAACGCGAGCATGGGGTCAGATCAGCGTTGGCGTGCAGTGCGAGTCCCCGGTGACCTGGCAGGTATATCTGCAGGCGCGCATCGCCGTACAAGCCAGCTATCTCGTCACGGCGCGTCCATTGCGTGCCGGGCAGATCGTTGGCCCGGCCGACCTGTCCACTCGCAGCGGCGACCTCGCTGCCCTGCAGGACAACACATTGACCGACGCCACGCAGGCAATCGGTCATCGCACGCGTTACGCGCTCGCCCAAGGCCAGCCTGTGCGCGGCGACATGTTGCGCATTCCGGCAGCGGTGCAGCAGGGGCAGAATGTCAAGGTTGTCAGCCGCGGCGAGGGTTTCCAGGTGTCCAGCGAGGGACGCGCCATGAACACCGCCGCGCCCGGCGAAAAGGTGCGGGTCCGCATGCCCAACAACCAGGTGGTCACCGGTACCGCCAGCGTGGACGGCTCGGTCGAGATCAGCTATTGAGTCGCCACTACGACGCCGGCAAGATTGATTGCTGCCTCCATTGAATAATTACCTAAAGTTTTCTGCTTCGCTGCCGATTCATCAATCAGACACGGAACCATCTGGAGCTTCATCATGAAGATCGAAGGCACGGGCAAGCCGCTCGGCACGGTGCAAAGCACCGACACCCGAGCAAAACCGGCTGCCGACTCACCGAAAACAGAGAGTGGCGACAAGGTCGAACTTTCATCGCTGTCCTCGAGCCTGCAGAAGGCCGAGGTGGCGATCAGCGAGGCGCCGGATATCGATTCCGGCCGCGTGGCCGAGATCAAGCTCGCCATCAGCGAGGGGCGGTTCAAGATCGATACCAATCGGATCGCCGATGGCCTGATCAATAGCGTCCGTAATCTGCTCGACGCACAGACGTCACGCAGCTGAAGGGTTTCGCGCTAGACTGCGGCCATGCAGAAACCCGGACCTGCCGACATTCAGCGCCTGGCGCTCCTGATCGAAGCTGAAGCGATTCAGCTCAGGGAATTCATCGACCATCTCGGCCGTGAAGAAGCCTTGCTGGTCAGCGGCGACACCGACGGGCTGCTCGCCCTGACCACCGCAAAGACCGAACGCTACCGGCAGCTGCAGCGGCTCCACGACGACCGCGCCCTGCTCCTCGGCCGCCTCTGCCTGGCGAACAAGGACGCCTCCATCCGCCAATTGTGCACCCACCTCCCGCGTGTGCTTGCCCGCTGGGACGAAGTGATCGAACTCGCCGGCAAGGCCCGCGACCGCAACGCGCTCAACGGCAAACTCATCAACGAGCGCATGCAGCATAACCAGGCCGCACTGTCCGTGCTGCTGGCTGCCGCCAATCACCCCCAGCTGTACGATGCCGACGGCCAGTCGCGCCCCACCGGGGGTGGCCGCATTCTCGGCAGCGCCTGAACGGCCCCTCAACAGCCTTCCCGATCCGCCTTTCGTCTCTGCTATCCTTGCGCCCTTCCGGAAACTTCAGGGCCCGTCATGGCTGGCACGCAATACGACGAATCCTCCTTTCGCGTACTCAAGGGACTCGAGCCGGTACGCGAACGCCCGGGCATGTATACCCGGACCGACAGTCCTACCCACATCATTCAGGAAGTCATCGACAACGCGGCCGATGAAGCGCTAGCCGGTTTTTCAAAGAAGATCCACGTCACGCTGTTCCTCGACGGCTCGGTGATGGTGGCCGATGACGGGCGCGGCATTCCCGTCGGCCTGCACCCGGCCGAAGGCGTACCCGTTGTGGTTCTCGCCTACACCCGGCTGCACGCCGGCGGCAAGTTCGACAAGCGCGAGGGCAACTCGGCCTATGCATTTTCCGGCGGCCTGCACGGCGTCGGTGTATCGGTCACCAACGCGCTGTCGTCCCGTATCGAGGTCGAGGTCAGACGCGACGGCAAGATCCACCGCATCGACTTTTCAGACGGCGGCGAGACCGTCAGCCCGGTACGCATCGAAGGTGATTGCGGACGCCAGACCGGTACCCGGGTGCGGGTGTGGCCCGACCCCAAGTATTTTGAATCGCCCCGCGTTCCCATCAATGAACTGGAGCGCCTGCTGCGCTCCAAGGCCGTGCTGCTGTCGGGGGTGTCGGTCAGACTCGACATCGAGCAGGCCAGCGGCCCGCTGCTGACCAAGACGTGGTCCTACCCGGAAGGTCTGGCCGGATACCTGAAGGAACTGTCGGGTGACGTCGAGCCCGTCGCGCCGATCTTCACCGCAGAAAAATATGCGGGCAAGGATGACAGCACCTTCGCCCCCGGCGAGGGTGCGAGCTGGGCGCTGGCGTGGTTCGAATCAGCGGTGCCGAGCGAGTCTTACGTCAACCTGATCCCGACGGTAAACGGCGGCACCCACGAATCCGGGCTGCGCGCCGGTGTGTTCGATGCGATGAAGTCCTTCATCGACCATCACACCCTGTTGCCGCGGGGGGTGAAGCTGCAGCAGGAGGACGTCTGCGGGCGCATGAGCTTCGTGCTCTCGGCACGCCTGCTCGACCCTCAATTCCAGGGTCAGGTGAAGGAAAAGCTCAACTCGCGCGAAGCGGTGAAGCTCGTCTCCAGCCAGGTGCGCGACCCCTTCGAGATCTGGCTCAACAATCACGTCGATGCCGGCAAGGCGATTGCCGAACTGTCGATCAAGCAGGCACTGTCGCGGCAGAAGAGCGCGCAGAAGGTGGAGAAGAAGAAAACTTCGGGCGTAGCCGTGCTGCCGGGAAAACTCTCGGACTGCGAGTCCGAGGACATCACCCGGAACGAGCTCTTCCTGGTCGAGGGCGACTCCGCCGGCGGTTCGGCCAAGATGGCACGCAACAAGGAAACCCAGGCCATCCTGCCGCTGCGCGGCAAGGTGCAGAACGCCTGGGAGATCGACCCCGACCGCATCCTGGCCAACGCCGAAATCCACGACATCGCCGTCGCGCTGGGCGTGGATGCCCACCGTCCCGACAGCACACCTGACCTCAGCGGTCTGCGATACGGCAAGATCGTCATCATGTCCGACGCGGACGTCGACGGCGCGCACATTCAGACCCTGCTGCTGACCCTGTTCTTCCGCCACTTCCCTAAGCTCATCGAGCATGGTCACGTCTATGTCGCGCAACCACCGCTGTACCGGGTGGACGTACCTGCGCAGGGCAAGAAGCGACCACCCCGCCGCCTGTATGCGCTGGACGAAGGCGAACTCACCGCGATGCGCGACCGCCTTGCCGCGGAAGGTTTCAAGCCGGACGCCATCGAGATCGGCCGCTTCAAGGGCCTGGGTGAAATGAACCCCGATCAGTTGCGCGAAACGACCATGGACCCAGCGACTCGCCGCGTACTGCCGGTACACGTGCGTCCGGGGGCATTCGACGACACACTGAAGATGTTTACCTTGCTGATGGGCAAGGGAGAAGCGTCCGGTCGCCGCGCATGGATGGAGGAAAAAGGCGACACGGTCGACGCAGATATTTGATTTTCCTTACACTCACTGCCGAGCAGTTGTGGAAAAATTCAAGCCACGACGAAAGCTATAGTGTATCGGGACTGCTGCATTACGGTCGGCATCCAGGCGTTGCCATGATCGCCGGAAGGTCTTCGTCAGATTGCGAATGGACGGCATCCCGAACGAGGACATCAAACGCATGCACGAACAATCGGCACCGACCTCTGGTGCCGCCAGTCTCAGAAGCCGACTCACCTTGTGGTTTGGCAGTCTTGCCCTGTTCACGCTGCTGAGCGCCGGGTTCTATGTGGGCCATATCGCGATCGAGAAGATGACGGCAGCCGAGGGGGCTGCAATGCATGCATCGGCCGCAACGGTGGCCAACGCCCTGGCCACCGGCTTACGCGAACGCGAAGATGAAATTTACCTCCTCAGCAGATCTTCCCGTCTTGCCAGTGGAAATCTGGACGCGGTCGAGGTATTGCAGTCGCTGGAGCGTCGCAAGGAGGTTCACCAGGAGTACGCGTGGATCGGTGTCGCCGACACCGACGGCACCATCGTCCAGGCAACAGGCGGAATGCTGGTTGCTCAATCGGTTCGCGAACGTCCCTGGTTCAAGTCGGCACTGAAGGAACGCTATGCAGGCGATGTCCATGAGGCCGTCCTGCTCGCCAAGCTGCTGCCGGGACATCCCTCCGGAGAACCCTTGCGATTCGTGGACTTCGCTGCCCCCATCGTCGGCGCCAACGGACAGACAGTCGGCGTGCTGGGTGCTCACCTCCACTGGAGCTGGGTGACGGGTCTGGTCGAAGACGCCGTCTCCGGCAGAAGAGGCCTGCAGCAGACAGACATTCTGATCGTGGATCGGACGAACCACATCCTCTACCCGGAAAGGCTCACCGGCGAGTCGGTCCCGGATACGTCCCCTGCGCAACACCTGGATTACGAGGTGATCCATTGGCCGGACGGCAGGGACTACCTGAGCAGCGAAGTCAAGATCAATGCGAAGACGCACGCGGATCTGGGTTGGCGACTCGTTGCGCGCAAACCCCTCGACATCGCAACGCGCCCGATCCGTGACCTGAGTGGCCAGCTCTTGCTTCTCGGCGTGCTCGCAGCATTGCTGTTCGCACTGCTGGCCTATCACCTTGCGAGAAGATTGAGCCGGCCCATCGAACAACTTGCACAGGCTGCTCGCCAGGTGGAGTCACGCCAGGCAATGCCGCAGTTTCCAACGGGTCGCCAAGTGCGGGAGATCGCCCAGCTGAGCCAGTCCATGCAGTCCATGACCCGTTCGCTGCTGGCAAAGGAGCAGGAACTCGCAGCCATCAACAGTACGCTGGAGGCAACCGTCATCGAGCGCACGCAGGCGCTGACCGAAGCCAACGCCGAACTCGCGCGCCTCGCCGCGCAGGATGGCCTGACCGGCCTCGCCAACCGGCGCCGTTTCGATGAGAGGCTGACTGACGCTTTCCTCGCCTGCAAGCGCTACGGACGCGACTTCTCGCTGCTCCTGCTCGATGTCGATCATTTCAAGCAGGTCAACGACACGCACGGCCACCCCGTCGGCGACAGGGTACTCAAACAGGTGGCGAAACTGATTGGTGAGAGCCTTCGGGCAACCGACTTCGTCGCCCGCTATGGTGGCGAGGAGTTCGTCGTTCTCCTGCCCGACACGTCCGACCGTACGACCAGCCTGGGCGTGGCCGAGAAGCTCCGCGCGGCCATTGCCGCAGCGCCGGTTGCCGAGGTCGGTCACATCACCGCGAGCATCGGGCTATCCATCACCAGGGCTGCGGATCAAGACCCCTGGCAAATCGTCGGACGGGCGGATGCCGCGCTGTATCAGGCCAAGGCGGCCGGACGCAACCGGGTGTCGATGGCGCCGGACTGACACCAGTCAGCGGCCGGGCACCTCGGCGGGTGCCCGGCCGGCTCCGGCCATTTGGCCTATGGTCAATTCAGCGCCGCGGCCCGGACCTCACTTTGCGCGAAGCGCCGCAAGTTCCGCCTGGGTTTCGTCCCACAGCGCCTGACCGACGTTGGCGGAAATACTCTTGTTGATGCCATCCAGCTTGTGGCGCATCCGCTCGGCCTCCGCCGCCGGCAAATCATTTACCTGCATTCCCTTGGCCTTGAGATCCGCGAGCGCCTTGGCCGCTTCGTCGCGCGTATCCTTGCGTTCGAAATCGCGCGCCACCTTCGCCGCATCGAGCAGCACCTTCTGCTCATCGTTCGACAGACCGTCCCACCACTTCTTGCTCACGAGCACGATCCACGGGCTATAGACATGGTTCGTCACGCTCAGGTACTTCTGCACTTCGTAGAACTTGCTCGACAGGATCGTGTTGAACGGGTTCTCCTGGCCATCGACGGTCCTGGTCTCCAGCGCACTGAAGAGCTCGGAGAATGGCAAGGGAATCGCGTTGGCGCCCAGGGTACGGAAGCTGTCGAGAAAGACCTCGTTTTGCATCACGCGCAGCTTCATCCCTTCCATGTCTTCGAGCTTGGTCACCGCGCGGGCGTTGTTGGTCACGTTGCGAAAGCCGTTCTCCCAGTACACCAGGCCGACCAGCCCCTTTTCTTCGAGCTTGTCCATCACTTTCCGGCCAATCGGGCCGTCCAGCACCGCATCGGCCTCACGCGCGTTGTTGAACAGGAAAGGGGTATCCCACAGCGCCATTTCCTTGGTGATCCCGACCAGGGTCGCGGTGGAGCCGACCATCATCTCCTGCGCGCCGCCGATCAGGGCCTGCTGCATCTGCGTGTCCGGCCCGAGTGCCGCTGCACCGATGGCGCGCAGTTTCATTTTGCCACCCGACGCCTTTGCCACCTCGTCGGCGAAGACCTTGGCCGCGCGGCCCTGATTGCTCTGTTCGTTAAGGCCGTAGCCAAAGCGGATCAGGCGCGGCTTGATGTCGAGTGCGAAGGCGGAACCTGCCGCACCGAGCGAGAGCGCCACCATGGTGGCAACGAGCGTGCTGCGAATGAGTGTCTTCATTGTCTGTCTCCTGATAGTTACCGACTGGGATGAATCTCAGCGCATCCACGCGACAGGCGCGGTGACGATCTGAGGGAAAAGCACGAAAAGAACGAGGATCAGGACATAGGTCAGCAGAAAGGGATTCACGCCCCTGATCACGGAGTGCATCGACATTCGCCCGACGCTTGCGACCACGTTGAGCACCGTGCCGACCGGCGGCGTAATGAGACCGATGGCGCCGTTCAGCACGAACATCAGGCCGAAATAGACCGGATCGATGCCCGCCTTTACCGCGATCGGCAGCATCACCGGCGAAAAGATGAGGATGGTCGGGGTGAGATCCAGCGAAGTGCCGATCATCACCAGCAGCACCATCATCACGGCCATCAACAGGCGCGGATGCTCGATCAGGGGGCCCAGCCAGCCGGCCAGCACACCGGGCAGATCGGCCAGCGTGATCATGTAGCTGGCCACCTGCGCACCGGCACACAGGAACATCACCACGGCAGTGGTCTTGGCTGCGCGCACGAGCACCCCGCGGATATCGGAAAACCTCATTTCGCGATGCACGACCATGGCGACGAACAGTGCGTAGAACGCGGCGACCACCGCGGCCTCGGTCGGCGTGAAGATGCCGGTTTTCATGCCGCCGATGATGATCACCGGCATCAGCAGGGCCCAGAAGGCCTTCGCCGTGATCTGCATGCGTGTGACCAGCGGAAGGGCCTCGCCTGCAGGCAGCTCGATGCGACGCAATACCCACTTCCAGGCCAGGATCAGGCCGGCACCCATGATCAGTCCCGGCACGACACCGGACAGGAAGAGCGCCGAAATCGAGGTATTCGTGGTGACGCCGTAGATGATGAAAGGCATCGAGGGCGGAATGATCGGCGCGATGATGCCCCCGGATGCAATCAGGCCGGCCGAGGTATTCATCGGATAACCGTGCTGGCGCATCATCGGCAGCAGGATCGTGGCCAGCGCGGCGGTATCGGCAAGCGCCGAACCACTCATGCTGGCCATCATCACCGCCGCGCCGATGGCGACGAAGCCCAGGCCACCGCGAATATGACCGCACCACGCCTGCGCCATGGTAATGATGCGCTGGCTGATGCCGCCCGAGTTCATCAGTTCGCCCGCAAGGATGAAAAACGGTACGGCGAGCAAGGGAAAACTGTCGACGCCGGCAACGAGGTTCTGCGCCAGCAGCTGGGTATCCCAGAAGTCGAGCACCCATGCCATACCGGCGCCGGTCAGTACGAGCGCGAGCGCCATGTTCATGCCCACGCCCATCAGCACGACCATGCCCGACAGGAACGCCAGGAAAGCGAGACCTTCCACACTCATGGCGCTTACTCCAGTTCCGCGCCGTGAGGCAGCTTGAGGGGCTTGTTGCACACGAGCTCCCACAGCGCCATGAGGCCGATCGCAGTGGTGCACAAGAATGCGGGCAGCGGCAGCAGCGCGGTCGGGTAATGCATGACCACCGAATGGCTACCCATGCCGACGACGACCTGTTGCCAGGCGCCCCATGCCACGAAGGAACAGGCGACAATCACCAACACCCGAATGACGACGATCATCGCCGTTCGCACCACACGCGTGTTGCGCAAGGCCGAGAGCAGAATGGTGAAGGCCATGTGCTCTCCGCGCGGATAGGCCACGGTCGCACCGATGAACACCATCCAGACGAAGAGCAGCCGCGATAGCTCTTCGCTCGCGGCAATACCGGTGCCGAAACCGTAGCGCAGCACCACGTTAACGAAAACTGCCAGCGCCATCACGGCGAGGCAGGCTGCCATCAGAGAGTCGACATGGTGCCCGAGACGGGCCCCTTTGACGGATTCAGACTGCTTCATGCTCTGCCCTCCTCGTACCATTCGATGATTTTTCGGGTCAGGGCCTCGAGCGGCTGCGTTGCATCGACGCCAAGTACGCCTGGCTCGCCCGCCGTGCTCTCCAGGGTGTCGAACTGACTGTCGATCAGACTGACGTTGAAATAGTGGCCGCCACCACGCTGCTCGACACGGCGCTGAGCCTCCTCACGCGTGAGTTGAAGATGAACGAAGCGCAACTCCGGTACGGCCGATCGCAGCCGTTCGCGATAGGCCTTTTTCAATGCCGAACAGGTCAGCACCACACCGCCCTCGTACTTGCGCAACTCGCCGCAAAGGGCGTCGAGCCAGCCGGCCCGGTCGCCGTCATCCAGCGGCTTGCCAAGACGCATCTTGGTTACGTTTTCGACCGGATGAAAATCATCCCCTTCGATCAGAGGCCATCCGGCGGCACTGGCCAGCGCCTTTCCAAGACTGGACTTTCCACACCCCGCCACGCCCATCACCACGACTTTCAGTACCATGGATAGCGCTATCCCAAATTCGCCGAAAAAAAGCAGGCGATCCGCCTGCAGCCATTTCCTTGTTGGCGTTAATATAGCACCTGAAATTTGGTTAGCGCTATCCCTGATGTCTAAATTAAGTTTTTTAATAGGCAACCCCGGATGACAAATCCACCCCTATCCCGCAAGCGCGCCACCGGTCGCTGCACTCTCAGTGATGTCGCACGTCTGGCCGGTGTCAGCGCAATCACCGCATCGCGCGCCCTGCGGGGCATCCGCGGTGTCGACGCCGAACTTGCCGACCGCGTACGCGCGGCGGCAAAGCAGCTGAACTATGTTCCCGATCCAGCCGCGCAAGCGCTGGCATCCGCACGCAGCAATAACGTCGCGGTCCTGATTCCCCTGCTGACGAACGCGCTTTTCGTCGAACTGCTTGAAGCCGTGCAGCGCAAACTCATGCCTGCCGGCTTTCAGACCCTGATCGGCGTGACGCACTATCATCCCGACGAGGAAGAGGCCTTGCTGCAGAGCTACCTTGCCCATCGCCCGGCAGGACTGCTGGTGACCGGCCTCGACCGCAATGAATCCGCGCGCAACATGATCGCCGAAAGTGGCGTGCCCTGCGTACACCTGATGGAAACCACCGTCGCCGCCGGCATGTACAGCGTTGGCCTGTCGCAGCACGACGCTGCGCGAACACTGACCGAGCATCTGCTGGCTCAGGGGCGCCGGCGTATCGCCTATGTCGCCGGTCAACTCGATCCCAGGGTCCTGCAACGCAGAAGCGGGTATGAAGCGGCACTTCGCCAGGCCGGATGCTACGATGCCAGCCTGGAGATTCTCGACCCCACACCCACCTCGATGGCCCTTGGCGGGCGCCTGTTCGAGCGCGTGTTGAAGGCGCATCCCGACGTCGACGCCATCTTCTTCTGCAACGACGACCTCGCGCAGGGCGGGCTGCTCGCGGCCTTGCGCATGAAGGTGGCCGTTCCCGGGCAGGTGGCGATCGTGGGATTCAACGACCTCGCCGGCAGTGACCAGATGCTGCCCCCGCTCACCACCATTCGCACGCCGCGGGCCGAGATCGGCACCCAGGCGGCATCGATGCTGCTGGCCCTGATACGCGGTGAAACCGTGGCGACGCCGACGGTCGACGTCGGCTTCGAGCTCGTCGTCCGCCAGAGCGCATAGCCCCGGTGCGGTGCATCCGGGTACATCAGATCAGTGACCGCCGCCGGCACGCACGGTGAAAGGAGGCCGGGCGAGCCAGATGGGTATGATCAGGCACAGCAGCACCACACCGCTGACGAACAGCACGTCGTCGGTCGCCATCAGGAATGCCTGCCCCCTGATCGTATTGTCCAGCGCAGCAAGCGCCTGTTCGGCACTGAGACCCGCCGCGCGCAGGGAGGCGAGATAGTCGATTGCCGCCGGATCGAAGTCGGTCACGTGAGCCACCATGTCGGCGTGATGAACGGTGGCTTCGTGATCCCACAGCGACACCATGATGGCGGTGCCAAAGCTGGAACCCAGATTGCGCATGAAGCTCGACAACCCGGATGCGCTGGCAATCTGCGACGGATGCAGCCCCGACAGGTTGATCGTGATGATCGGCAGGAAGAAGCAGCTGATGCCAATGCCCATCATCAATCTCGACAGCGCCACCGTCCAGTAGTCGACATCGGGCGTGAATCCGCTGCTCCAGAACGCGACCAGCGCAAACACGATGAAACCGAACGTTGCGACCGCACGCGCATCCACCCGATGGATATTGGCGCCGACCACCGGCCCCAGCATGAGTGCGAATACGCCGCCAAAAGACACCACTTTGGCTGCCCACAACGACGTATAGCCCTGAAAGGTCTGCAGCCACAGCGGAATGAGCACCACGGTACCGAAGAAAGCCATCGAACCGAGCAACATGCAGATCGACCCCACCAGGAAATTGCGTCGTCCGAACAATCTCAATTCGACCACCGGATGCGCGTCGGTCAGTTCCCATGCAATGAAGAATGCGATGGCGACAAACGACACGCAGCCCAGCGCAATGACCTCGCCGGAATTGAACCAGTCCAGCTCGTTACCCTTGTCGAGCACGATCTGCAGCGCACCGACGCCCACGGCAAGCAGCGCAAGGCCGACGTAATCGACGGGCGTCTTGCGCCGCGGGGTTTCGCGATGCCTGAGCAGATTCCATGACGCCAGCGCGACACACAGACCGAAAGGCAGATTGATCAGAAACACCCAGTGCCAGGAAAGCGCCTCGGTCAACCAGCCACCCGTCAGGGGGCCGACGATCGGCGCCAGCACCGTGGTCATGGACCACAAACCCAATGCCACTCCCCGGCGATGTGGCGGATACAGCGAAGTCAGCAGCGACTGCGACAATGGCACCATCGATGCGCCGAAGACGCCCTGCAGGACGCGCGCCGCGATCAGCACCGGAAAATTCGGTGCGATGCCGCACAACACCGACGCCAAGGTAAATAGCAAGGTGGCCATCACGAACAGGCGCACCTGGCCGAAGCGCTGTGCGAGCCAGCCGGTCAGCGGCATCATGATCGCCTCCGACACCGCATACGAGGTGATGACCCAGGTTCCCTGCGTGTAACTCACACCAAGATCGCCGGCGATGGTCGGGATGGACACATTCGCGATCGACATGTCGAGAATGTTGACAAAGGAGCCCAGGCCGAGCACGACCGTGGCGAGCACGAGCGGCAAGCCGCTCAGATACGCTTGCCCGGCTGGGGCCGCGGCGCCCCCGCCTCCGGGCGCCGCCAGCGTCGCCGCACTCATTTCTGCGCCGGCGACCGATTCTGCGCAATGACGCGGGCAATGACGACGTCCGCCGCATGCGCCTGCTCGGCGAACACCGTCGTCGTCACCCCGCCGTCCCGATGCGCATCGCGGTCGAGGATGGGGCCGCCACGGTCATGGGTATCGATACGCGCGCGCATCGACAGGCCGATGCGCAACGGATGTTCGGCCAATTCCGCCGGCTCCAGCGTTACCCGCACCGGCAAGCGCTGCACGATCTTGATCCAGTTGCCCGAAGCGTTCTGCGCCGGCAACACGGCAAAGGCACCGCCGGTACCGGCCGCGAAACCGGCCACCCGCCCGTGATATTCGACCGTATCGCCCCAGAAATCGGACGTCAGTCGAACAGGCTGGCCAATCCGCACGTTGGCGAGATCGGTTTCCTTGAAGTTGGCATCGACCCACATCTGCTCGGCCGGAATCACCGCCATCAATGCGCCCCCGGGCGCCACACGCTCACCCAGCTGAACCTTGCGCCGCGCGACATGACCGCCCGCCGGCGCCAGAATGCGCGTGCGGCGCAAGGACAGGTAGGCATCCTTCACCCTCGCCGCTGCCGCCGCGACCCGTGGATGACTCTCCAGCGACGTGTTGTCCACCAGCACATCGGCGCCGTCCTTCTGCTTGCGCGCGCCGGCCAGTGCCGACACCGCCTCGCGCACGCTGGCACTGGCCGCAGCCCGAACCGCTTCCGCAGCCTGCAACGAGGTGCGCGCCACCTGCAGCGCATCGTCGGAGATGAACTTCTGTCGGTACAGGGTCTCCTTGCGCGCAAGATCGTCGCGCGCGCGCTGCCACTCGGCCTCGGTGCGCGCCAGCTCCTGGCGCAGACGTTCGATTTCTGCCGTCCGTTGCGCTACCAACTCGCCGGACTGACCCGCACCGGCGTAGAGCCCGCGCACTTCCCGCACCGCATCGGCGAGGTCTGCCTCGGCGGCCTGCAGCGCAATCCGCGCATCGGCATCGTCGAGTTCCACCAACAGTTGGCCTTCTTCGACGAAATCCGTATCGTCGCCATGCACGGCCACCACGGTTCCCGCAATCTGGGCTGCGATCTGGATCACGTTGCCGGCCACGTAGGCGTTATCCGTCTCCGCCCGGTAGCGCGCGACCCCCAGCCACCAGGCCGAAACAGCAACAGCGACCAGCAAGAACACCATGCTCATGATCGACAATACGCGGCGCCGATTGCGTCCCGGGTTCGCCGCTTGTTCAACACTCACGGAATCAGCCACGTCCAGGATCCTCCCCGATCAAATCCGCCGTACCGTCCGGGCGTTCAAGGTCAGCCAGCCAGTCGCGCAACAGACCGCACAGATGTTGAGCATCCTCGTCCGGAAATCCCGAGACCAGTGATTCGTACTCGGCCCACATGATCGGCAACATGTCCTTCAAAGCCGCACTGCCAGCGGCCGTCAGGCGCAGGACGACGGCACGACGGTCGATCGGGTCCTGCACGCGTTCGATCCAGCCGCGCGCCACCAGATCGTCGGCAATCCGGGTCATGTGCGGTCTCGACTGGCGTAGCGCATCGCTCGCGGCCGACGGACTGATCGATTGTGCTGGATCGCTGTGGATCATGATCATCAGGGACCACGCCGAATGGCTCAGGCCGCGCGCCTCGAGCACACTGGCCAGGCGCTCTTCGAGACGGCGCTGCAGGAAGAACACGAACCGCACCATGGTCACGGCCCGCGCCGGCATTTCCGGGTAGCGCCCCTGCATCCCCGCCATACGCGATTCGAAACATTGAAGATCGATCAATTTAATTACCAACGTAATAGTTACGTAGGTAACTTTAACGACAAACAGCCTTTCGAGGCAAGGTGTTTGCCGCCCGACGGCAGGCAAGACCAGCAGCGGCCTGAACACCCCGAACCCGACCCGGTCGCACGGTGTCTAGTAGCGTGAAAACAGATCCTTGAGCTTGCACAGCGCGGTGGTGACGTCGAAACGCGTATCGGGCAGTGCCTCGCCCGCCAGGACATGCGTCAGCGCAGCGTGCGGTGCCTCCTCGCCAGTCAACAAGACCTCGGCTCCGCGTGCCTGCATGTGACGCAGAAACCCGTCACCCGCACTCCCGGCAATGACCACGTCCACCCCATCGAGTGGATGCGGACCGTCGTCTTTCCAGTAGTGCATCAGTTGCGCCTTCTCCAGCGTGATGCGCTGCGGTTCCGGCAGCGCGGCGCCCGGTATGCACTCATACAGCAGCCAGTGTTGTGACTTTCCCGCATGGCCGGCCACGGTGGCGAAGTCCCGGGTCGCGATGGCAATTTTCATGATGGTCACGGCGTTCAGATCAAATACACGATTGCAAGCAGGTTCGGTGCCATCGACCACGATTGCGCTACGCAGCGGAATGCAACTTGCTAGAGATCGTCGTTCCGATTCCCGCCAGCCCCACCATGACCCGTCAGAAACCTCAGGAAAACCTCATCGCCTTCGGCCCCCTGCCGGCCCACGTCAATGCACTCCTGCAGGAAGGCGTGGCCTGCCATCGCAGCGATCCGGCCCGCGCCCGCGCCTTGTTCCGCCATGCCATCGAAATCTCGCCCTCATCCCTGCCGGCCTATCGCTGCCTGTTCAAGCTGCAGAACCAGCAGCGCGAGTTCGACGACGCGCTCGCCGTTGCACTCGACGGCCTTGCCGAAGCGGCCCACCAGGCGCGGGTCAGCCAGGACTGGCGTCACTGGACGCCAGAGGACATCGGCGAGGACACCTTGCGTACGGTGCCGCAGCGCTTTCTGCTGTCCTTCCTGAAGGCGCTGTCCTTCATCGAACTGCGCCGTGGCAACCCCGAAGCCAGCCGCCACATCGTCGCGCGCCTGCAGGTGCTGGATCCGGACGACGGCGTCGGCCATTCGGTGATCTCGGCACTGCTCGACGACGACGAGCGCGCCGCGGATTGAGTCGGAAATCCGACAACGCGCGCGCCTTCGTCGTGTCCCGTCCCTGATTGCGGGCACTTCGACTCGCGCCGCAGGGCCCACACGGGTTAAGATCGCCCCCTTTCCGGCCTGTCGCCGGGATATCCGCCTGTATCCGGCCCACTCCCGATGAGCAACGACACCTCCAATCCGTTCGACGAACCCGCCGCCGCGATGCCGCCAGAGCCGCCACCGGCTGACGACGGCACCCTCGCCCTCGACCACTATGCCGAGCGCGCCTATCTCGCCTATGCGATGAGCGTGGTCAAGTCGCGCGCCCTGCCGCAGGTCGAGGACGGCATGAAGCCGGTGCAGCGCCGCATTCTCTATGCCATGAACGAGATGCGGCTGTCGTCCACGTCGAAGCACGTGAAATCGGCACGCGTGGTCGGCGACGTCATCGGCAAGTACCACCCCCACGGCGACACCTCGGTATATGACGCCATGGTGCGGGTGGCGCAGGATTTTTCGCTGCGCTACCCGCTGGTCGACGGCCAGGGCAACTTCGGCTCGCGCGACGGCGACTCGGCCGCGGCGATGCGCTACACCGAATGCCGCCTGACCCCGATCGCCGAGCTGCTGCTGTCCGAGATCGATCGTGGCACGGTGGACTTCATCCCCAACTACGACGGCGCCTTCGAAGAACCGCAACTGTTGCCGGCACGCCTGCCCTTCGTGCTGCTCAACGGTGCGTCGGGCATTGCCGTCGGCATGGCGACCGAGATTCCGCCGCACAATCTGCGTGAAGTGGCCGAGGCCACCTGCCTTCTGATCCGCCACCCGGACGCCGGACTGGCGGAAGTCATGGCGTGCCTGCCAGGGCCGGACTTCCCCGGCGGCGGACAGCTGATCTCCTCCCCCGAAGCCATCCGCGACGCCTATGCCGGTGGCCGCGGCAGCCTGCGCATGCGTGCGCGCTGGCGCATCGAAGAACTGGCCCGTGGCCAGTGGCGGGTGATCGTCGAGGAACTGCCGCACGGCGTGTCCGCCTCCCAGGTGCTGGCCGAAATCGAAACCCTGACCAATCCGCAGCCGCGCGCGGGCAAGAAGGAAGTCAGCCAGGAGCAGAAGAATCTCAAGCAACTGGTGCTCGGCGCAGTGGAAACCGTGCGCGACGAATCGAGTGACAAATCGCCGATCCGCATCGTGCTCGAACCCCGCTCCAGCCGCCAGGGCCGCGACGAATTCATGGCGGTGCTGCTCGCGCATACCAGCCTGGAAACCTCGGTTTCGGTCAACATGACCATGATCGGCCGCGACGGCCGGCCGCAGCAGAAGAACCTGGTGCAGATCCTGCGCGAATGGATCGACTTCCGCTATGTCACCGTCGAGCGCCGCACCCGGCACCGGCTCGACGAGGTCGACCGTCGCATTCACATCCTCGAAGGCCGCATGATCGCCTTCATCCACATCGAGGAAGTGATCCGCGTCATCCGCGAATCGGACGAACCCAAGCCCGCGCTGATTGCCGCCTTCGGCCTCACCGACATTCAGGCCGAGGACATCCTCGAGATCCGCCTGCGTCAGCTCGCACGCCTGGAAGGCTTCAAGATCGAAAAGGAACTCGGCGAACTGCGCGACGAGCGCGCCGGCCTGCAACACATCCTCGACAACCGCTCGGCGATGACCAAGCTGATCCTGAAGGAAATCCAGGACGACACGAAAAAGTACGGCGACGACCGCCGCACCCTGATCGAAGCTGTCGCCGCGGTTGCACCGACCGAGATCAGCGTGCCGGACGAGCCGGTCACCATCATCCTGTCGCGCAACGGCTGGATCCGCTCGCGCCAGGGGCACGGCATCGACCCTGCGTCGATCAGTTACAAGGCGGGCGACTTTGCCTTTGCGGTGCTGGAAACGCGCACCGTCTGGCCGCTGGTCGTCATCGACACGCGCGGGCGCGCCTACACCGTCAAGACCGCCGAAGTGCCCGGCGGTCGCGGCGACGGCGTGCCGATCGCCACCCTGGTGGAGTTCCAGGACGGCGGCAAGGTCGCGCAGGTCGTGGCCGACGCCCCCGAGGCCACCTATTTCTTCGCCAACAGTGGCAGCTACGGCTTCATCTGCAGCGTAAACGATGCCACCAGCCGTCAGCGCGCAGGCAAGGCCTTCATGGTGCTGGAAAAAGGTGAAACCGTACTGAAGCCGGCCCGGGTCGAAGGCGAGTGGATCGCGGCTGCATCGGCCGGCGGCCGCGTGCTGATCTTCCCGCGCGCCGAAATGAAGCTGCAGTCGGGCGGACGCGGCGTCATCGTGATGGGCATGGACGAAGGCGAAACCCTCGCAGCCGTTGCCGTACCGGCCGATGATGCGGCGCTCACCGTCGAGGGCATCGGGCGCGGCAACAAGCAGACGTCGGTCACGCTCAAACCCGCCCAGCGCGAAACCATGCGCCATCGCCGCGCACGCAAGGGCATGCAACTCGCCATCCGGCTCAAGCCGGAAAGCATGTATTGAACCGGCTCAGCCTCAGCTTGGGGGGGTAGGCTCGAGCGGGGGCAGGATGGAGCGGATCGGGTCGTTGCGGGGAATGGCGCCAGGTGCAGCCGGCGGCGCCTCACCCACGCGCGACTCGATGAGGATCGCCACCCGCCGGTTGCGCGAGCGACCTTCTTCGGTTGCGTTGTCCGCGACCGGACGCTGATCGGCGTATCCTGCCGCGGTCAGGCGCTCGGGCGCGACACCGGACTCCACGAAAAGGCGCACGACGGACGACGCCCGAACGGCCGACAGCTCCCAGTTCGACGGAAAGCGGTAGGTGCTGATCGGCACATTGTCGGTGTGTCCTTCGACGGTCACCGGGAAGGACGCGGTGGCAATCACGCCGGCCACGGCACGCAGCGCCGCCACCGCCTCCGCGCCCAGCACCGCCTCGCCCGGCGCAAACAGCAGACTGGCATTGATTTCCACGGTGATGCCGAAGGCACCTTCCGACACGCTGACCTGCCCATCACGTGTCATCGGTCCCAGCACGCTGCGAATCTCGTCCGCCATGCTGCGCATCTTGCGCGCATTCTGCTGCCGTTGCTCTTCGGCCTTTGCTTCATCTGGCGACGGCGTCTGCGTCTGTTGGGGGCGCGGTGCGGGCGGGACGACCGGCGAACTCACCACCGCCACCGGCGGCATGATGATCTGCTTGCCGCTTTCGTTGATGCTGATGCTGCGAAAGGCCTGCACCAGCGAATCCGACAACACCCGGTAATTGCCTTCGTTGATCGAACTCAGTGAGTACATCACGACGAAAAAGGCAAACAGCAGGGTGATGAAGTCGGCGTAGGACACCAGCCAGCGCTCGTGATTTTCGTGCTCTTCGGAATCCCTGCGTCTGCGCCCCATCGCGTGCCGTACGCCGTCAGACGACGTATCCCTCCATTCGGCTTTCCACGATACGCGGATTGTCGCCGCTGGCAATCCCCACCAGTCCATCGACGAACATCTCGCGCTGCGCCACGAGGGTGGCGATATGCGCCTGGAGCTTTTTCGCGATCGGCAGGAATACCAGGTTCGCCAGCCCGACGCCATAGATGGTTGCAACGAAAGCCACGGCAATCCCCGCACCGAGCTTGGACGGATCGGAGAGATTCTCCATGACGTGGATGAGCCCCATCACTGCGCCGATGATGCCGATCGTCGGCGCATAGCCACCCGCCCCCTCCCAGATCTTCGCATGCTGCCTGAGCTGCCCTTCCCAGGTATCGATCTCGACTTCCAGCACCTCGCGCAGCCGTCCCGGTTCGACGCCGTCCACAAGCATCTGCAGGCCTCGCCGCATGAAGGGATCGCTCAATCCGGCGATCTGCCCTTCCAGTACGAGCAGACCTTCCTTGCGGGCGACGGTGCTCCACGCCGACACCTGGTCGATAATCGTCCGGTGACTGACCATCGGCGGCACGAACACCCATTTCGCCATCTTCAGACCCGCGACGAAAATGCTCAAGGGGCTTTGCAGCATGACCGCCCCTGCGGTTCCGCCGACCACGATCAGAAATGCAGTGGGCTGCAGCAGGGACGACAGATGGCCGCCTTCGAGCACCTGCCCGACAAGGATGGCGGCCAGTCCGAGTGCAATGCCGGCAAGACTGATGCTATCCATGGGGACGCTTTCCTATGGTCGCTTACGCACCCGCGGGCGGGTTCTTCGGGGGCCGGCCACGCCGCGCGCCGCCTGCCGAGCCGGGCGTGCGTGTGCCGAACACCTGGACACGCAGGCGGGCGATGGCCTGGCTGTGAAGCTGGCACACACGCGATTCGGTCACGCCCAGCACCTCACCGATTTCACGCAGGTTGAGCTCCTCGTCATAATAGAGCGCCATGATCATCTTCTCGCGCTCCGGCAGGGCATCGATGGCCCGCACCAGCCCGGCACGGGTATCGGCTTTTTCGAGCAGAGTCAGCGGATTGGTTTCATGATCGCCAAAATGGCGTTCGAGAAAATCCTCGCCCTCGTCGCGGGCAAAGTCGTCGAAATACACCAGCTGGTGACCGCGCGCCTCCTGCAGCATGTGCTGGTATTCCGCCAGCGACACGCCGAGCGATTCAGCAAGCTCGGTCTCCGTCGGCGTCCGCCCATTGAGCTGCTCGAGCTCATTGATCGCCGACTCGATACGCCGCATGTCCCTGCGCAGGCTGCGCGGCACCCAGTCGTTTTCGCGGAGACCGTCGAGCATCGCGCCGCGAATCCGCTGCACCGCATAGGTTTCGAACTGCGCGCCCATGCCTTCCTCGAAGCGGCCGATCGCGTCAAGCAAGCCCATCATGCCATTCTGGACAAGATCCTCGACTTCCACGCTGGCCGGCAACTTGGCCATCAGTTGATAGGCGATGCGCTTGACCAGCGGGGCATAGGACACCACCAGGTGATCGGTATCGAGTTGGCCGTCAGCGTCGTACATCCATTGGACCTGTATCTTTTTCCGCCGTGTCCGCTCGGGTGCGGGCACAGGCGCGTCGGAGGTCCATTTTCCCGCAGTGGCGGGCTTATTGCCAGCGGGATAGGTCAGAGACATCATGCTCGTCACTCCCTGCGCACTTGCGCGACGGGCCGGCTGCGCGAAACAACGGCAAGACGCCGCAGGAATGCGGCTTCGGGCTCATGCGGCGACGCCATCGACTGCGGCTGCGAGAGCCCTTCGGCGAGGTCGTCGCGCTCGACTTCGCCCAGCCAGGCCAGCGGTACGCCCACATGCCGGCGCACCAGCGCCTGCAGGCTGGCAAAGAAGCGTTCGGCATCGGCGCGGCTACGGGCGCGGCACACCGCGACATGCAGCGAACCGGCACCTGCCGCGGCGAGATGCTTGATGATCTGGTAGGCCTCGGTCGCGCCGGTCGCGCTGGCCTCGGCCACCAGCAGGCGCCGCGGCGCCGCGTGCACGAAGGGCGACGGATCGCTTGCCGAGCTTGGTCCGGCGTGAATCAGCACGAATCCGGCATGACGGTATAGCACCCGCAACGCCTCCACCAGGCAGGCGCGACGGGCATCGTCGAGCAGCGGCAAGGCCAGCGCTGCGGCGGCGGCGGGCACTCGACCGAGCAGACCGGGCACCGGTTGCAACAGCCCGGCCAGGGTCAGGCGGCCGTCGAGCATCTGCAGCAGGTCGGGGCCGGACGGCAGCGCGAGCGCGGCCCCCAGCGACTCGTCGCCGGTGGCCTCGTCGAGCACCAGCACACGATGGGCCTGACCGGCAATTCGGTGGGCCGCCAGTATGGCGTTCTGGCAGCGGTTGCGTCCGCTCGCATACAGCGCCACGACACCTGGAGGGGCGTGGCGGAACAAGCGGCGCAGTCCGGCGGCCTGGTCTTCGCGTCCGTCGATCATGTCAGGCCCCCCGTCCCGCCGCAGCGAGCAACATACCGGCTTCGTCGCCGTTCAGATGCCATGGCGACTCGTCGCCCTGCTCGCGCAATGCACGATGCAACAGGTAGGCACGGTTCGGCAGGTGCAGATCCTCCGGCACGCGCTGGCCGTTGGTCACGTAGAACACGTTCAGGGCGCGGCGGACGGCAACATCGATTGGCGGCGCCAGCGATGCTGCCTCGTCGACCTTGGTGAAGATGCAGCCTTCGAGATCCGGGCCCGCATACGCGCGCACCACATCATCGAGCGTATCGCCGCGGCAGGTGGCGTTGAGCAGCAGCAGACGCCGCACGTCGCCCGCACCATTGAGCATCGCAGCCTGCTGCGCCACCAGGCGGTCGCGCTGACTCATCCCCATCGTGTCGATCAGCACCATATGCTTGTTGCGCAGCTCGCCCAGGGTCTGACGCAGGTCGGCGGCATCACGCACCGAGAACACCGGCACCCCGAGAATGCGCCCGTAGATGCGCAATTGCTCCTGCGCGCCGATACGGTAACCGTCGGTAGTGATCAACGCGATGCGCGACGCGCCGTGACGCATCACACAACGCGCGGCAAGCTTGGCGGTGGTCGTGGTCTTGCCGACGCCGGTGGGGCCGACAAGTGCGAATACGCCGCCGCGATCGATGATGTCGTCGTCGGTTGAGCGTGCGTTGAGCTTGCGGTCCAGCATGGCACGTACGCTGGCATGAGCCAGCTCAGGCGTCGCGTCCTCGGGCACCGCCTCGACCAGCTGACGCGCGGTGGTGGTGGAAAAACCGGCTTCGAGCAGTTCCCCCAGCATCGCCGCGCGCGCTGGCGCGTGGCGGCGGGTCTCACCCCAGGCAAAGCCGGCGAGCTGACGCTCGATCATGCCGCGGATACCGGTCAGTTCTTCCATCAGTTTGGCGTTGGCGTCCTGCAGCGCGCGCACGCGGGCATCTTCGGTCTCGCGCCGTGGCTCGGTCTCGCGCCGTGGTGCCACATCGGCCGCCGTCGCACGCTGCAGACCTTCCTCCACGGTGACCCGCGGCCTGGCTGCGGCCTGCACTGTGGCCTGCGTGGGCATGCCGCGCGGACCGTACTCGGTGGCATCGATGCGCGGCGGATTGAACGGGCGCACGGCCGGCGCCTGGTTGCGCCGCTGCTGCGGAACGGCACTGCGCGGGACCACGCCAGCCGCCAGACCGGACAGGCTGAGATGAAAGTCTTCATCGTCGATCGGCAGCACCGGCGGGCGCGCAGCCGGCGCGGGCTGCGGGCGGGGAGCGGCCGGTGCCGGTCGCGCGCTCTGCAACGCACCGACGGCATCCGCGGGCAGCGCCAGAATCTCGACACCGCCCTCGACCGCCCGATTGGACAGCACGATTGCGTCAGCTCCGAGCTCTTCCTTCAAGGCCCTCAGCGCCTCGCGGGCAGAAGGGGCAAAGTAGCGCTTGACGTTCATGATCAATCTCCCGACTCCAACAGCGCTTTACGCGCATCCTGGAACCGATTATGCGTCGGCGACCGGAATCGGCATGGCGCGAATAAACCGGTTTTCCCCCGCCTATTCCCTTCGTCGAATGCAGTGAATTGCGGTCGATTGCGGCGACAGACGGGCACGACGCAATGCGCCTCGAGGCTTGGATACTCAGGTGCAAGCGGGGATTCAGGTCGGTGTGCCGACCATGCCGGTGATGCGGATGGTGCGCGATTCCGGCACCTCGCCATTGGAAATGACCTTGAGCGATGGCACCGCCCGACGCAGGAAGCGCGACAGCAGCATGCGCAGTTGCGCAGGCACCAGCAGCACCGGCGGCAGACCGATATCCTCCTGGCGCTGTGCCAGCTGCGCGGTCTGACGCAACAGCGTGTCGGCCAGCCCGGGTTCGATCGCGCCCCCCTCGCCACCGGCGCTCATCGCCTGCAGCAGAATGCGTTCGAGTCCAGGCTCGAGCGACATCACCTGCACCTCGGCATTGCCCGGGAACAGGCTCTGCACGATCGCGCGCCCCAGCGCCTCGCGGACCTTGGCGGTGAGTTCGACCGGATCCTGGTTGCGCGGCGCATGCTCGGCCAGCACCTCGATGATGCTGCGCATGTCGCGGATATTGACGCCTTCGTCGAGCAGGTTCTGCAGCACACGCTGCACGGTGGACACCGACAGCAGCTTGGGCACCAGCTCGTCGATGAGCTTGGGCGAATCCTTGCCGATGTGGTCGAGCAGCGACTGGGTCTCCTGGCGCCCAAGCAGTTCGGCCGCATGATTGAGGATAACGTGGTTGAGATGGGTCGCCACCACCGTGCTTGCGTCGACCACCGTGTAGCCAAGCGCGTGGGCCTGCTCGCGCGTACCGGCATCGATCCAGAATGCCGGCAGACCGAAGGCGGGATCCTTGGTCTCGCGTCCGGTCAGCGGGCCGGACACGCGCCCCGGATTGATGGCGAGGAATTGCCCCGGGTAGGCCTCGCCGTTGCCCACCTCGACGCCCTTGAGCGCAATGCGGTAGGCATTGGGCTTGAGTTCCAGGTTGTCGCGGATATGCACCGGCGACGACAGGAAGCCGACCTCCTGTGCAAACTTGCGGCGCAGCCCACGAATGCGCTTGAGCAGTTCGCCGTCCTGCCCCTTGTCGACCATCGGAATCAGCCGGTAGCCGACTTCCAGTCCAAGCACATCGACCGGCGCCACGTCGTTCCAGCTCGCCTCCTGCGACTCGGCCGGCTGCTGGGCAGCCGCCGCCTGCGCAGTGGCGGCCGGCGCCGCCGCCTGAGCCACCTCGCCCATGCGCTTGTGCTTCATCCACGCCAGCGCCCCAAGCGTTGACGCAAGCAGGATGAACACCACGTTAGGCATCCCCGGGATCAGGCCGAGAACGCCGATGATCATCGCCGTGAGCGCCAGCACCTGCGGGTTGGAGAACACCTGATTGATGACCTGGCCGCCGATATCGCCCTCGTCGCCCACGCGCGACACCACCAGGCCGGCCGCCACCGAGATGATCAGCGCCGGAATCTGTGCCACCAGACCGTCGCCGATGGTAAGCAGGGTATACGTATGACCGGCCTCGCCGAAGGCCATGTCGTGCTGCATCACGCCAACGAACAGACCGCCGATGATGTTGATGACCAGGATCAGGATGCCTGCCACCGCATCGCCGCGCACGAACTTCGAGGCACCGTCCATCGCGCCGTAGAAGTCGGCTTCCTGCCCGATCTCCTTGCGCCGGGCCTTGGCCGTCTTCTCGTCGATGAGGCCGGCATTGAGATCGGCATCGATCGCCATCTGCTTGCCCGGCATCGCATCGAGGGTAAAGCGCGCGCTCACCTCGGCAATGCGGCCCGCGCCCTTGGTGATGACGACGAAGTTGATCAGGGTGAGGATGACGAACACCACCATCCCCACCGCCGTATTACCGCCGACGAGAAAACTGCCGAAAGCCTCGATCACCTTGCCCGCCGCATCGGCCCCGCTATGCCCCTCGAGCAGCACGATCCGGGTCGACGCAACGTTGAGCGACAGGCGCAACAGGGTGGTGACCAGCAGCACAGTCGGGAACACGGAGAAATCGAGCGGCTTCTTCGAGTACATCGCCACCAGCATCACCATCACCGAGATGGCGATGTTGAAGGTGAAGAAGACATCGAGCAGGAACACCGGCAACGGCAGCACCATCATCGACAGGATCATGATGATGAGGATCGGCGCGGCCAGCGTGCGCAGGTTCTCGGGCGTCAGCAGTGCGCGCAGGTTCAGGGTGTCGTTGGTCGCCATCGTTCAGGCATTCACTCTTCAGGGGCGCCGGGGTCGAGCCCTTCCGGCACCGGCAATTCGGCAGGCGGCTGGGGCGGCAATCCGCCCTGGGCCACCCAGTTGTTGAGCTGATACACGTAGGCCATGACCTCGGCCACCGCAGTAAATAGCGTTGCAGGAATCGCCTGTTCGAGTTCGCAGTGCGCATACAGTGCCCGCGCTAGAGGCGGCGCCTCGAGCATCGCGACCTTGTTCTCGCGTGCGATCTCGCGAATCTTCAGCGCCAGGTCGCCCCGCCCCTTGGCCACTACGACGGGCGCCGCCATCTTGCTGGCGTCATAGCGCAAGGCAACCGAGAAGTGGGTCGGGTTGGTCACCACGACATCGGCCTTGGGCACCTCGGCCATCATCCGTCGCCGCGCCATCTCGCGCTGCATGGCGCGTATGCGTCCCTTGACCTGCGGATCGCCTTCCTGCTCCTTGCCCTCTCGCTTGACCTCTTCCTTGGTCATGCGCAGTTTCTTGTGGTACTGCCAGAGCTGGAAGGGCACGTCCATCAGGGCCAGCAGCCCCAGGCTGGTCGTGATCATCAGTGCAGCGAAGGCAACCGTATCGGCAAAGTCGGGCATGCCGACCTCGAGCGGCTCGACCATGAAGTCGAACAGATGGTCCTTGTTGGTCCACAACACGATCGCCGACACGCCCCCCACCAGTACCGACTTCAGCATGGCCTTGACCATCTCCGCCAGTCCATGCAGCGAGAACATCCGGGCCAGCCCCTGCAGCGGGTTCATGCGACCGAAGTTCGGCCCCAGCGCTTTCGGCGAGAAGATCAACCCACCGAGCGCGATCGGCGACGCCACGGCGGCCACCAGCAACGCGAGAAATAGCGGCATCAGCGTCAGCAAGGCGCCGCTGAGCAGGCTGTTGAAGTCACCGAGCATCAGCACAGGATCGAACGCCACCTCGCGCTCGAACGCGAACGATCGCCGCAACAAGCCGAACAGCCGATCCGCCATCCAGTCGCCGAGCATCCACAGCGTCGCCACACCGGTCATGGTGATGAGAAAGGTCGACAGCTCGCGCGACTGCGGAACCTGCCCTTCCTCGCGGGCCTGCTCTATTCGTCGCGATGACGCTGGTTCTGTTTTCTCGAGATCGCTGTCTTCAGCCACCCTCGGCTCCGATATCGGCCTGCCATGCCGAAAGCGGCACGGACGCAAGACGACGTAGAGCCATTATCACCCGCAGCGCCCAGGCGCCGAAGCCCGATAAGCGCGGGGAAAACCACGCTATTCATTCGCTGCATGGCAAGCGCCGGACCAGATCGACGCGATGGCCGCCTCTCGCGCTCGACCCCACACCCGCCCCTGTCGCCGAGCCGCCCCGCTTGATTGCGAACGCAAGAATATGCCATTTCGGTCAAATGAATTAGAATGCATGAATTCTTTCAGCATTTACGTATCCATTTTTCATGAACCGTCTTCTCATAGCCCACACCCCGCTGGGCGACGCGCTGTGGGCCGTGAGCGTGGCGGGGCGCGAAGCGCTGTCCTCGCTGTATCAGTTCCACGTCCGCTTTCACGCCAACGACAAGAACCTCGACTGCCAGGCCATGATCGGCGAGCTGTGCGCCATCGAGCTCGAAACCGACCGCCGCGGCACGCGCTACCTGTCGGGCAACATGATCAACTTCTCGGCCATCGGCCGCGAGGGCCGCTACTGGGTCTACGAGGCCACCGTCGCCCCGCGCCTGTGGCACGCCTCGCGCCGCGCCGACTTCCGTATCTGGCAGAACAAGACCGTCCCCGACATCGTCAGCCAGGTGCTGGGCGAGAACGCCGTGCGCTTCGACGTGCGCCTGAAGCAGACCTACAAGACCTGGACCTACCTCACCCAGCACGGCGACACCGACTTCGAGTTCATCTGCCGTCAGCTCGAGCACGAGGGCATCTTCTTCTGGTTCGAGCACGCCGCAGGCGGCGAGACCATGGTGCTGGCCGATCACTTCACCATCCACCAGCCCTTTCCCGGCTACGCCTCGGTGCCCTTCTACGCCCCGGGCGAGGCCCGCGCCACCGAGGACCACTTCGATGCCTGGCGCCTCACCCGCCAGGTCGAGACCGGCCAGTTCGAGCACACCGACTACGATTTCACCAAGCCGCGCGCCGATCTCACCACCCGCTTCGTCGATCCCCGCGGCCACCTGTTCGACCAGTACCAGCGCTTCGCCTACCCGGGCGACTACACCGAGCTGCCCAACGGCAACAGCTACGCCGCCAACACCCTCGAGCGTCTGCAGACCGAGCAGGAAACCGTGCTGCTCGAAGGCCGTGTGCGCGGCGCCGCCCCTGGCTACCTCTTCAGCCTCACCGAGCATCCGCGCGACGACCAGAACCGCGAGCTCTTGATCACCGCCGCCCACTACGACATCACCGACAACACCTACGAAGGCAGCGACGCCGCCCAGTCGAGCAGCTTTCGGCTCAGCATCGAGGCGATGCCGGCCAACCGCCCCTTCCGCCCGCCGCTTGCCACCCCCAAGCCACGCACCCGCGGCCCACAGACCGCCGTCGTCGTCGGCCCCCCGGGCGAGGAGATCCACACCGACCAGTACGGCCGCGTCAAGGTCCACTTCTTCTGGGACCGCTACGGCAAGAAAGACGGCACCGACACCTGCTGGATCCGCGTCGCCCAACCCTGGGCCGGCAGCCACTTCGGCGCTATCCACCTGCCGCGCATCGGCCAGGAGGTCATCGTCGATTTCGAGCACGGCGACCCCGACCGGCCCATCATCACCGGGCGCGTCTATAACGCCGAGCAGATGCCCCCCTGGGCCCTGCCCGCCAACAAGACCCAGTCCGGCTTTCTCACCCGCTCCTCACTGGGCGGCTCCGCGGCCAACGCCAACGCCATCCGCTTCGAGGATCTGAAGGGCGCCGAGCAACTGTGGATCCACGCCGAGCGCAACCAGGACATTGAGGTCGAGCTCGACGAGACCCACTGGGTCGGCCAGGACCGCACCAAGACCATCGACCGCGACGAGACCACCCACGTCAAGCGCAACCGCACCGAGACGGTCGATGCCAACGAGACCATCACCGTCCACAAGAACCGCACCGAGACCGTCGACGGCAACGAGTCGGTCACCGTCCACAAGAACCGCAAGAAGACCATCGACAAGAACGAGACCGACCGCATCGGCAAGAGCTGGTCGATCAATGTCGGCAAGTTCAAGACCGAGACCATCGGCATGGCCTACATGCAGAACGTGGGCATGGGCCGCATGGAGAACGTCGGCATGGGCTACAGCCTGAACGTGGGGCTGATGATGAACACCGTGGTCGGCATGAACCAGTCGGCCCAGGTCGGCAAGAACAAATCGACCACTGTCGGCACCCAGTACAGCCTGAACGTAGGGGGCGGTGGCGGGGGCGCTGCACCGGAGGTCACGTCATTTACCGGCGCACCGGTCGGCGGCGCAGGCGGGGGCGGCAGCGGATCGAGCATCACCATGGATGCCGACTCCATCACCTTGAAGGTGGGCCAGAGCACCGTGGTGATGAAGGCGGATGGCACCATTCTGATCAACGGGAAAGACCTGTCCTTGCAGGCCTCATCCACTATCCTGGAGAGCGCTGCCGAAGGGGTTCAGATTACCGGTGGTCCAAGCGTCGTGGTCAAGGCAAAGACCATCGACCTCAACTAAGGGGCGCAGCCATGGAAGTTGAGAACTGCTCCCCCTTCCCGCACATGATCTTTGAGAAGGCCACGACGCGAAATCGCCACTTTGACGTCATGGTCGTGGCCGGGACCTTCGATCTGGTACATGGGCAGCCGCTGCTGATCTCAGACGAGCAAAAGCCCATCCGCTGTGCCGACCGCTATACGGGGGAGCCACACTGCTCCGCGTTGCTCGAAGAAACGCATCTCGTGGTCGGAAAGAAGTGTTGCGATGTTCATCTGCTTGGCAGTGCCCGCGCGGAGGATGAATTACCTCGGCGCAGTTGGCATGTAGGGGTGCGGGTCGGATCAGTGAGCAAGATCGCGACGGTTACCGGCCCCCGTGCCTGGACCTGGGGGCTGCTGAGCGGATGGCGTCTGAGCGAGCCTGAGCTGACCGATCGGGTTGCACTGCACATGGGCATGGCCTACGGCGGCAGCGTCAAGCGCAGCAATGACCGTGCGGCGGCCACCGACGACATCCATGACGACCGAGCCTTCGATACCTATGCCCCCAACCCGGCAGGCAAAGGCTATGTCGGACGCGCCGCGCTCGCGCGGGGAGAGGCCTACGTGGCCGCACAAATCGAAGACCCCGCACTCCCAATCGACAATATGCATAAGAAATACCCCCCGGTCTCGTTTGGTCCGATACCGCGCTGGTATCCTCAACGGGCAGCGCATGCCGGCACTTATGACGCCCACTGGCGGGCCGAACACTTTCCCTACTTGCCAGCGGACTTCAACTTTGCGTTCTACCAATCGGCCCAGCCCGAGCTGACGGCCCCAAGCTGGCTCGATGGCAACGAGCCCCTCGTCCTCCTGGGCTGCCTGCCCAAGGGGCGACTGGAAACACAGTTGCCGGGTATCCGCATCCTTTCCATCCTCACCGACCAGCATGGTCTGAGCCAGCCGGCCCCCCTGCGGCTCGATACGGTCAGCATTGACCTGGACACCGAGACAGTGCAGCTTGTGTGGCGCTACGCCGTCCCTAAGCAATGGGGGCTCAGCAGGGTGCTGCTGAGCGCCATCCCTAGCGGACCGCCCCCTCGTGGCGCAAGCCGCCCGGTCCATCTCCACCGCCAGAGCAGCAAATCGAGCAGAGGACTGCATGGCTGAGAAGCATATCGCCAATGCCGAGGCGAGTTGGAAAGCGATCTGCGTCACGCCTGACATGTGCAAGGTGGGCGACAAGGTCATCCCTTTCGACAGCTTTCGCGACCTCTCGCATGACATTGTCGCCTCGCCCGATGTGAATGCGCGCGGCACCCCGGTCTATCGCATCAGCGACTGGGTGCAGGGCACTGACAGCAATGCAGGTCGTGGCGTCGTCTCGGGCACCTCCGGCGCACCCGGGAATGTGCAGATGTTCGCCGACAACACCACCGTGCGGGTCAACGGCCTGATCTGCGCCCGCCATGAAACCGTGGTGCTGATGAACTACGGCGCCGGCCCCAACACGGTGGGCAAACTGGAAACAGACCAGGGCGCGCCCTTGGGTGTGATCGAGAACGGCAAACTGCCCTGCAACAATCCGCCCAAGACTTCACCCGCACTGAAGCAGCTCGAAGCGCTCAAGCAGAAGCTCGCCTTCATGGACCCGGACCAGCTTGACCAGTGGGTGCGTTTCGGGGATCTCCATGAGACGCTTGACGGGCTCATCAGTGACATCGATGTAGCCACAGACGGCGACTACGGCTGGCTCGAAGGCGGTGCCCGCCAGGTGGGTGACACGGCGGCGCAAGCTACACGCGCGGTGGTGGGCTTTGGCAAGGATGCCATCCTCGGACTGGGGCAACTGCTGTACGGCGCGGGCAAGATGGCGAACCCCGCAGGCGTGATCCACACCAACCTGGATGCACAAATCCTCGCCGAGCACATCAAGCTGGGTAACATCTGCCTGGAGAGCCTCAAGCAGGCAGCGGCCGCCACCGGCCAGGAGCTGGCCAAGCCGGTCACCGATGCATGGGAGCGCGGCGATCATGTCGAGGCGCTCACCCGCGCCGGGCTCGAGATCGGCACCCTGGTCGTCGCCATCGGGCAAGTGGCCAAGGCCGCTACGGCAACCCGGGCCACGAGGGCCGCCGCCGCAGGGGCCGCCGATGATGCGGCAAGGGCCGGCGCAAAACCCGTTGGGGCCGCTGATGATGCAACCAGGGCAGCCGATGCGCCTGAGGGAACCAATGGGGTCAAGGTCAAGGAAAAGGACGCGGCAAAGCCAGTGTCGCTGCGCGAGCAGTACCTAGGCCGCACTCCGGGCAAGAGCTCGAAGACAGGGAAAGAAGTACAGGAGCGAATGCGTAAGGAAGGCACCTTGCGTGACGGTCCTGACGGGCCCGAGTTTAAGGCGTCTGACGGCGAATGGTATCCGCTTAAAGATGCAGACATGGCGCATAATACTGATGCAGTTAAGTGGTGGAACGAAACTGGGAGAAACTACGGAGCAAAGTCTTCTGAAGTGAGGAAATGGATGCTCGATGCGAGAAACTATACCCTTGATCACTACAGCTACAATCGCTCCGCCGGTGCGAAATTGCCGGACAGGTATCTCCCTCCCCTCTAAGCAAACATTATTGAGATTTCAAAATGCATGACTTGGACATCGCTATTCGAGACAAGATTGACGCCGCATTTCGTAACGCCAGGCAGAAATTTAACGACGGTGACATTCCATCCGCATTGGCGATTGCTACCGAAGCTTGGCATAGCTTACCCGAACCCAAGTTCGGATGGGACGTCAGCAAGAGCTATACCCACGCCTACGCCTCTCTGCACCGGGACGCAGGAGTGTTTGACGAAGCCATCAAGGTCATGAAAGCGTTATTTGCATCCGGTACGGTAAGACCTAACCAGGACCGTCCGCACTTTATTCTTGGAACTATCTACTACGAAATGGGCGACCTTGAAAATGCGAAACGCAGTTTTGCTGAAGCAAATCGCATATCCAAGGGGCGTTGCTTTAACGAAGAGCCAGAGAAATATTTAAGCACACTAACAAGATAAGAGCGTTCCTATATATTAATCAGGAACCTGCTGCGGCGCCTTTCGAACGATGAGATTTGACAACTTTGAATTTCCTTCATAACGCAAATGGAATTACCAGACGACCTTTATGTTCGTATAAGAAAATTGTGCGAACAAGCTAACGATGCGTTGGAAAGCGACTCCCCGCAGCACGCCGAAGCCCCCCTGCTCGAAGCGCTGCGACTGCTTCCGAAGCAACAAGACCGGTGGGAGGCCTACACTTGGATCTGCGCATCTCTCGGTGAGATGTACTTTCTCAGCAAACGCTACCAGGAAGCCAAGGAAGCTTTGTTTGACGCCATGAATGGCCCGGACGGCAATACGAATCCTTTCATCTTCTTGCGCTTGGGACAAGTCTTGTTTGAGCTCGGCGACATGCGCGGCGCCCAGGAATATCTCGCAAGAGCTCACATGTTAGAGGGCGACGAGTTGTTTGTCCGTGAAGACACTAAATATCTTGAATTTTTGAAGGGCAAGTGAGCAGAGATGCGTGTTTCAAGCCCTGTCAAACCGGATTTCTGACTACGGTGATACTCATAAATGGAACGAATATTTATGAAGATTGCAACTTGATCGCTATTGATCGGGGTTCGCGATTTTTTGTTCGGCATGACGACAGGGTCAACGCACTTAATTGTCATTGCCCCACCCGCATATACGATTAACATGCATCGTTCATGAAAGCCGTTCACGTTCAAGCACTTGCAGAGACCTCTTGTGAACCTCTGGCAAAAGGCGTCTACTCTCGTCTTTTGGACAATGAGAATGGAATCGCCGACGCCGATGCCCTTGATGAGTTGCCTTGCCCAGATCGAAGACCCGCGCCGACCAGGTTACGCGCATCGGCATGACCTGCAGGAGATCCTGGCGATCGCCGTCTGCGCGGTGCTGTGCGACATGAACAGCTTCGAGGACATGGCGTTCTGGGCCGAGCACAAGGTGAGCTGGCTCAAGCGCTTCCTGAAGCTCGAAGGCGGCATACCGTCCCACGACACCTTCAACCGCGTGTTCCGCATTCTCGATCCGCGCGCGTTCGAAGACGCGTTCCGACGCTGGGTAAGCGGGATCATCCCGGCGGTGGGCAGCGGCACGCTCGCGGTCGATGGCAAGACAGTGCGCGGTTCGGGCGACGGGCCGAGCGGGCCGATTCACCTCGTGAGCGCGTATGCCACCAACCACGGTCTCGTGCTGGGGCAGCAGAAGGTCGATGGCAAGACCAACGAGATCAGCGCCATCCCCGAGTTGCTCGACACGTTGCTGATCAAGGGCTACTTGGTCAGCATCGACGCGATGGGCTGCCAGAGCGAGATCGCAGCCAAGATCCTGGAGAAGAAAGCCGACTATCTGCTGGCCGTCAAAGGCAACCAGCCGAGCCTGCACAGTGCTCTGCAGGAGCGTTTCGGCCTCGCCCAGCGGGAAGCCCTGCAGCAGGCAGGACGCTACGCCCAGTGCACGGAGCAATCCCACGGGCGCTTCGTCTGGCAGGGCTTCTGGGCCGCGCCTAACGCGGGCGAGGCCGATAACGAACGCTGGCCCGGTTGCCGCATGCTGGGCATGGTCGAGTCCCTGCGCAAGGTCGGCGACAACGAGTCGGCGCCCCAGCGCCGCTACTACATCAGCTCCCGCATGCTCTCCCCTGAAGCCTTTGCCTCTGCCGTGCGGGCGCACTGGGGTATCGAGAACCGCGTGCACTGGATGCTCGATGTGAATTTCCGCGAGGACGCCGCCACCGTGCGCAAGGACCATGCGACCGACAACCTTTCCCGACTCAAGCGCATCGTGCTCAACCTGCTGAAGGTCGAAACGGCCACGGCCTCCTTCGGCAAAATCAGCCTCGCAAAGAAGCGAAAGCTGGCCGGCTGGGATGACGGCTACAGAATGGCGATGCTCGGGATTAAGCCCGATCATGATGTATAAATGCAATGGCCCTGGGCATGACGCAGACTCTCACCAAATTGCAATGCGAGAAGACGAGATATCTGAGGCAGAATCCAACCTGATCATGCGTGGGGAAGGAAGCAAATGATTTGCTGTTCGCCTTGCAAGAGCGGTTAGCCAAGGCTGGTATTGACCCGTATGTGTCAAAAATCCATTAGTATTGATTCCGATGCCAGACGCTCTTACTAACGAGAAGATTGGATGCCGTACATGAGCATCTCTCTGAAAGCCGCTCTACTGCTAGGTTTCGAGAGAAATCGTGCCGGAATTCCATGTACGGCTACCAACCTACTTCTTAGTAAGCTTCGGTGTGGCTCTCGAGATCAGGAATCACGAATGTCAAGAGACCAACAGAAGGAAGTTTCGTATTTTAGTGCGCAAATCGACTTCATTAATGGTGCCGCTGCGAAGCGGTTTTTGGACACAGAGAGTTTTCCGAATATTTCTGGTCGACCTGGACTTGTTCATGATCTTGCTTATTATGTCTTGCAGATCACGATTCTCCGCTACAGCCGAGGTGACACACTAGAAACCATAAGGCCCGCCTTATGGCAGTGGGTCGAAGCCAAGGAGATCCAGCAACGGGCTCATGCCGGTCTGCCATCGGAACTGGCCAACATCCGCCAGATGTACGAGAAGGTCACCCTCGACACGGTCTACGATGCCCTGACCATGCTCGCCTTTGCTGCAGCCCTTCCTTTCAAGAATGAAGAGATGACTCGCCTGATCCGGGCCATCGGACATGCCGGTGAAGACGCCCTCATCGACCTTGCAGCGCACGCTTTGGGTGATGCTGGCCGCACCGTGTCGCCCACATGCAAGTACCCCAAGGTCTATCAACCCTTGCTCGAGGTCTGGCAAGCCGAACCCGCGCAACGCCCTGCGCTGCTGCAAGCCTATGCCAAGGACTGGAAGCGAAAAATTAAGCCCATCTACTGGTCAAACAGCCTCAACGGCGCTGAAGGTGCGTATTTCGGCTACTGGGCCTTTGACATTGCCTTGACGGTTATGCTGCTCGATATCGATGATCAGGGATTGTTGACGAACCCCTACTACCCAAAAGATCTGGTGCAGCATTACCGCGCTTGATCGACGGCAAAGTGGGCACCAGTCGGGCAGTTGTGTTGTTTTGCAAGGGCTGTCATGAAGGCTTGGCGTTGATACAGATGGCCAGAGTCGCCTCGAACTTGATAGTCGAGGCTATCGAGGTCGACTTCTCCGAAGCCGACCGGAGCACGTTGGACAATGACCTCATGCCGAACACATGCGCTGGCAGCCCGGCCGCCATCGCAACTGACTAATCTTTCTGCCTTTCGGCCCAATTCCGATGAAATCGAATGCCCCACCTTTTGCAGCCCTCCCCACTGCCACGCCCGCCGCTTGGGCCGAAGCCCTCGCGCAGCGGGTGAACTGTTATGGCCTGGGGCTGTGGTTCAGGCCGCTTGGGCAGTGGCTTGAACTGCCGCCCGACCTGCGCTGGCTGCCGCAGTCCTGCGCGGATGGGCCTCAGCAAGTGCCTGCTGCGCATCGCGCGGTGCAACTGAGCGTTGCTCCGCTGCGCACCTTCGATGCGGCCCCAAGGCGTGCTCGTCACCACCACTTGGTCCTTGACAGGCTCTGGTTCAATGGCCGCATGGTGCGTGAACGACCCGGCACCTGCGCCCTGCCCTTCGGACTCGACGCCCACGCTGCCACACCCGAGCAGGTGGCCGCCACCCTCGGCGCATCCCCGCTGAAACAGTCCGAAGACACCTTCGACTACGCACTGGCCGACGGGCGTAGCGTAATCATCTCCTTCGAACCCGCGCAAACCGGCATCGCGCGGGTCGCGCTAAGTCGCTTCGGTGAGCCCGTGCTCTGGGGTTAAACATCAGCAGAACCTGGTCAGATTCCGCATCCAATCGCGCCCATGGGCAGGCCGAGGTAACAAGATGAATCAACAATTACAGGAACTTCAGACACAAATTGCGCAGGGTATTTGGAGGGTGATGCCTGAGCATCATTGGATTCGTACGGTATTTGTGGAAAAGGCAATCAAACCCTACTT
Source organism: Azoarcus sp. L1K30 (assembly GCF_018122735.1). Taxonomy (GTDB): domain Bacteria; phylum Pseudomonadota; class Gammaproteobacteria; order Burkholderiales; family Rhodocyclaceae; genus Parazoarcus. The sequence goes on from NZ_JAGRRD010000001.1 coordinate 1,677,977, forward strand.
CCATGCTACGGGAAATGTAGAGTTGGCCAACGGGCAAATATCAAGGGTAAATGGTGTCAGCGGCGACATCTTTGTCGCTTTCAGATCGCTCCGCCCTGAAATGGCGAAGCTGCACGACAACGGCCACGCCTGGTACACCGCCACCTTCACCCTCACCACGGACGGAAAGTTCAAGTTCGACTTCGACTACGACCACCTGCCCGCCTTCGACATCATGCCCAGCCCGGACAAATGGCTGGACGAATTCAAGCACTACCCCCGTCCGGAATTGCAGGCCTTGATTCAGGACTGGATCGATGGAGAAATTACCTATGATGACGACGACGAAGTCGCTTATGCAGCATTGATCAAGCGTCTGAAGGACGCATCAGCACCGTAGAGGTCATTCAAGCGATGCACTACCGGGCCTGAGTGTAGCTACCGGTCTAGATAGCCACCGTCGCTTGCGCCTGTGACACGCTCCGCCCGGACGATGATGAATCGTCGTCCGTGGCGCAGCTGCGGTATTACGGCCACGGTCCACGCCGGGCGCACCCGAGTTCGACAGTTAATCTCGTAACTATCTGATTTCGTTAGTGACGATTTTCAAACGTGCCCCTACAACAGCGTCAGCTGCTGTGGTGCGACTGGTTTTTTCACACGAAGGGCACTGAGGACCTCGTTCTGGTGTGCGTTGATGGACGAGACTGCGGTTACTGGCTCGGCGCCGCCGAGTCGGACGCGGTGATGCTGGATGCGATGGAGCTGCTCGAGCGCGCGCTCGGGCGTGAGTCCGGAGTGCGCCGCACGAAGGCGCGTACGCATGATCCGGTGAAGGATTAGCGCCATGAAGCAGATCGAGGCGTGCGCGCGAATGCGCTCGGGCAGCCGGTGATAGACCGGCCCGATCTCGATCTCGGATTTCAGTACCTTGAAGCCGCGTTCGATGTCGGCGAGGGCCTTGTAACGGGTAAGGACCTCGGCGGGGGCGAGCTCCTGCGCGTTGGTCACGAGCAGGAGCTTGCCGTCCATGAGTTCGGCCAGCCCACGGGCCGTCTCGTCGATCTCGTAGCAGAAGAGCTCGGCCTTGAGATCGACGCGGATGATCCTGGACAGGTGTGCTTCGCACACCGCGTGGTAGAAGCGCGCCTTCGCGCCGCTCGACCGCGCGGAGCAGGTATGAGCACACCCTCCCATGGCGCGGCCCCCATCGCTGTGCTCGCGGCCGGCTGCGCCTTTCCCGCCGGCCCCAATCTGGCATTGGCCGACGTGGCCGTGCGCGCCGCACTGTGCCTGACCCGGCCCCATCCGCACTTCGTCGACCGCTGTGGTCACCGGGTTCGCTGCTCGATCTTCCCCACCCCCTCTACCCTCGAGCAACGCTGGCTCGAACTGGCCGACGCGGCCCTGCGTGACCTGGCCACCCGCCTGCCCGAGGCGGCACGTCCGCACCTGCGCGCGCGCCATTCCCCTGTGGCTGGTCTTGCCCGAGCACTCCCGGCCAGGCTTGCCGCCCGAGTTGGTGTCGCGCCTGACGCGGGCGTTGCAGCCGAACTGGTCCGACGTCCATCTCGTCACCGGGCAGCATGCCGCCACCGCCCTCGCCCTGGGCGCGGCAAGGCAGTGGATCACCCAACATCAGATCGCCGCAGCAGTCCTTGCGATCGATACCCCACACGCGGCCGATACGCTGGCTTGGCTCGAAGCCCGCGCCCTGCTGCACCACGCCCGCACACCCTACCAGGGGCAGGCCCGCGCCAACCCCTACGGCCGCATCCCCGGTGAAGCCGCCACCGCGCTGCTGCTCGGCCCCGTCCGCCCACCCGCGCGGAGCCCCGCCTGGTGCCATGTCTCCGCACTGGCCACCGCCGACGAACCGCTGACCTTCGACACCGAGGGCCCGTGCGTGGGCGCCGGGCTCAGCGCCGCCGCCTTCGCCGCACTCGATGCGGCAGGACACGCCGCCACCGCCATTGGCCAACTGATCCACGACGCCAACGGCGAGCCCTACCGTGCCGACGAGTTCGGCTTTACCGCCCTGCGCCTGGCCGATCGCCTCGCCGACGGCTGGCGCCGCATCAGTCCGGCGCTGGCAACGGGCGATCTCATGAGTGCCAGCCTGGCCACCCAGTTGGCCATCGCCGCCTTGCACCTGCACCAATCCAAGCAAGCCAGCCAACGCTCGCCGGCGGCACCCGCACAGGCCACCTTGCTGCTGGCCAGCAGCGACCAGGCGCTGCGTGCCGCGCTCGTCCTCACCCCCGCAAAGGAAGCCTGAGATGCCCGTCACCATCAACATCAACGGCCTCACCCTGTGCCACAAAGGCAGCCAGGGCCTCGTCCACAACACCTTGCCCGACGTGTGCAAAACCCCGGACGATGGCGACCCCATCCCCTACGAAAACGAGGCCTACTCAAAGGACCTCGTCAAGGGCACCACATCGGTGTTTGCCGACGGCGGCAACATGATCGCCAACCTCGGCTCCGAGTTCGCCATCTCCGTCTTCGACGAACCCGGCTCCATGGGCGGCATCAAGTCCGGCACCCATATGGCCGAGGCCGACTGGATCACCCACTCATTCGACGTCTTTTTCGAGGGCAAACCCGCCTGCCGACTCACCGACAAGATGTTCATGAATCATCGCAATACGGTGAGTTTGTGCGGCGAGCAGCAGGGTTTCCTCAACGAATCTGAATTCCACGACTGGCTGTGCAAGATGGCTTGTGAATGCTGGAACGCCCACAAAACAGACGGCCCCGAACCTCTCAGCAAAGGTCAGACCTTTCAGAATTGCCTTAACAAGAAAATCGAGGCTGAATGTTATGACAACGGCTATCCAAAGGATGACGCGAATGTCTGGCGAGAAGTACCATTCGACCGTGGTAGCGGCTGGGACATGATCGAGAGCGGAACACACCAAGGAAAGCCGACCGCAAACGTCATCCGTGGCAACAGCCGGCGTCCGGACCTCATCCAGTTCGGTAAGGACGGGATGTCGAAGATATTCGATGTCAAGTTCCCGACCGATCCGACGGGAAATGGGAACTTGGGTGCGGAACGAGAACGTGAATACAGGGAAATCGCCAAGAAGCACACGGGTGATCCCGATAACTTCAAAGAGTTCAACGTAGCTGACGAGTGCGGTGGCTGCGGTGACCCAAACCTGCAGGAAGCCACCGAACTCGCACCGATCGAAGTTTCAGCCAAAGCGGAGGCCAGTGTTGGCGATTACGCCGTGCTCGTCGGTCTGGGGGTCGCCACTATCGCCCTTACGTTGATCCCCTTCGATGGCCCGCTCGGTGAAGGCGCCGCCGGTGCCGGTTTCCTCGGCCAAGCTGCGCGCATGGGGATCAAATTCGGATTCTGATGGACGAATTTCAAGGAAATAATATGGCGCTCAGTAAAGAAGACATCCTCGCCTGCGAAGGCCATCCAACCCTGCTCGACCGCCTGGCCATTGCCACCCCTCGCGGCCAGCTCATGGCCATGTTTGGACTCGGCGCAGAACTCTATGTCGCCCCGTATGAGCGCCAACAGCTACGGCTGGACATGCTCGATGTGCAGGAGGACTACTACCTACGGTTCAAGGATCACATCGACCGTTGTCGCTTCCCCTCAAAAAAGAAGCCCGATGGGCAGATCATCAAACTGACGGGCGAAAACCCGTTTCCGGCGATCCGCGACGCTATGGGCGATTGGCCTTCTGATCGAGGCTATGCCAATGAGCTCCTCAAACGTTACGTCCACCCTGACTATCCCCGGGACGCTGGCAGAATCACCCCGTGGGAAAGCAACTTCCTGGTAGCAGCTGAACGGAACAATGAACTCTCGTTTTTCAGTAATCATCTACCGATCGGAGACGAACAAGAAGGACTGCATTTCGACACGCTACGCGAATGCGTACTTGCCTGGGCCACCCGGCTGAAGCCCGCCCACGGACAGGCCGGCTTTTCCGTCATCCTGGAAATCGGCTCCATCAGCGGCCAACCCTACACCTACGCCACATTGCAACGTCATCCTGGCCTGGACATTCATGTACCTGTTGCTTTCGTCATGGAAAGCGAGGGTATCTTCAACCGCATCAAGTCAGTAAACTGGCTCACCGTGCTCGGTGAGCCCATCCTCGAAGAACTCGGCGGCATCGAAGCCGCCCGGCGCGCGCTCGAACCGGACTGCACCCTGTACCCCTACCCCGGCGGCCTCCTCATCCAAGCGGGCCCCCTGCCCCAGCTTGGCGACACCCATCGCGGACTCATCCCGGAGCGTTACCGCAAGGTCGCCCAGTTCACCCGGCCCGTGCGGTTCGAGGCATATCGAAGCTCGCTGTTCAGGGTATTCGAGCCCATGGTCGGACGTGAAGAAGCCGTCAAATGGGTTCGCCGCTTCGACTGAACATGTCTGTCATCCCGTCAAAAGACTCCCTCGCCTGCGAGGGCCACCTTCGCGCCGCGCCGACTTCCGTATCTGGCAGAACAAGACCGTCCCCGACATCGTCAGCCAGGTGCTGGGCGAGAACGCCGTGCGCTTCGACGTGCGCCTGAAGCAGACCTACAAGACCTGGACCTACCTCACCCAGCACGGCGACACCGACTTCGAGTTCATCTGCCGCCAGCTCGAGCACGAGGGCATCTTCTTCTGGTTCGAGCACGCCGCAGGCGGCGAGACCATGGTGCTGGCCGACCACTTCACCATCCACCAGCCCTTTCCCGGCTACGCCTCGGTGCCCTTCTACGCCCCGGGCGAAGCCCGCGCCACCGAAGACCACTTCGATGCCTGGCGCCTCACCCGCCAGGTCGAGACCGGCCAGTTCGAGCACACCGACTACGACTTCACCAAGCCGCGCGCCGATCTCACCACCCGCTTCGTCGATCCCCGCGGCCACCTGTTCGACCAGTACCAGCGCTTCGCCTACCCGGGCGACTACACCGAGCTGCCCAACGGCAACAGCTACGCCGCCAACACCCTCGAGCGTCTGCAGACCGAGCAGGAGACCGTATTGCTCGAAGGCCGTGTGCGCGGCGCCGCCCCCGGCTACATCTTCAACCTCACCGAGCATCCGCGCGACGACCAGAACCGCGAGCTCTTGATCACCGCCGCCCACTACGACCTCGCCGACAACACCTACGAAGGCAGCGACACCGCCCAGGCGAGCCGTTTTCGGCTCAGCATCGAGGCCATGCCGGCCAACCGTCCCTTCCGCCCGCCGCTGGCCACCCCCAAGCCGCGCACCCGCGGCCCACAGACCGCCGTCGTCGTCGGCCCCCCGGGCGAGGAGATCCACACCGACCAGTACGGCCGCGTCAAGGTCCACTTCTTCTGGGACCGCTACGGCAAGAAAGACGGCACCGACACCTGCTGGATCCGCGTCGCCCAACCCTGGGCCGGCAGCCACTTTGGCGCCATCCACCTGCCGCGCATCGGCCAGGAGGTCATCGTCGATTTCGAGCACGGCGACCCCGACCGCCCCATCATCACCGGGCGCGTCTATAACGCCGAGCAGATGCCCCCCTGGGCCCTGCCCGCCAACAAGACCCAGTCCGGCTTTCTCACCCGCTCCTCCCTGGGCGGCTCCGCCGCCAACGCCAACGCCATCCGCTTCGAGGATCTGAAGGGCGCCGAGCAGCTGTGGATCCACGCCGAGCGCAACCAGGACATCGAGGTCGAACTCGACGAGACCCACTGGGTCGGCCAGGACCGCACCAAGACCATCGACCGCGACGAGACCACCCACGTCAAGCGCAACCGCACCGAGACCGTGGATGGCAATGAGACGATTGTCGTCCACAAGAACCGCACCGAAACCGTCGACGGCATGGAGTCGGTCACCGTCCACAAGAGCCGCAGGAAGACCATCGACCAGAACGAGACCGACCGCATCGGCAAGAGCTGGTCGATCAATGTCGGCAAGTTCAAGACCGAAACCATCGGCATGGCCTACATGCAGAACGTGGGCATGGGCCGCATGGAGAACGTCGGCATGGGCTACAGCCTGAACGTCGGCCTGGCCATGAACACCGTGGTCGGCATGAACCAGTCGGCTCAGATCGGAAAGAACAAATCGACCACCGTGGGCACCCAGTACAGCCTGAACGTCGGGGGCGGAGGGGGCGCTGCACCGGAGGCCATGTCATTTTCCGGCGCACCGGTCGGCGGCGCGGGCGGTGGCGGCAGCGGATCGAGCATCACCATGGATGCCGACTCCATCACCCTGAAGGTCGGCGCCAGCACCCTGGTAATGAAAGCCGATGGCACGGTCACCGTGAATGGTCATGACTTTCAGAGCACTTTCACTGGGGAGCAGGTCATCAAGGCCGATGGCAACATCACGATCAAAGGAGCCAAAATCCTTGAAAACTGACACCCTGCCACCCGATTCGACATTGCACGCGCAGCCAAACGAGGACGCTCCACTTGACCGCCTCCTGAGTCGGGCGACGACGCCTCGCCCACATCCAGACAAGGTCGAAGGCTTGAGTCTGGGCACCCTGGAAGCGCTGGACGCGTGCGGGAAAGCCCGAGTTGGGATCGACTGCTTCTCACTGACGAATATCCCCGCAGCCACACTGGTTGCACTTACCCCCGAGGATGTCGGTCGAGCGGTGGCACTCGGCTTCACCCATGGCGACCCACAACAACCGGTAATCCTGGGCTTCATGCTCGACGCTGCGCCCGCTTCCAGGTCGCTGCGTATCGACCGCAGCGGCGAACGCGTCATGATCGAGGCACAGAGCGAGCTGGAGCTCCGCTGCGGTGACGCCGTCATCTTGCTGCAGGCTGACGGCCATATCCACTTGCACGGGCGCTACATCACCAGCCACGCTGAGGCAGGGCAACGCATCCGCGGTGGCTCAGTGCAGATCAACTGACGCCGAAACCGATCCATGGAACTTGTCTGTACCTCCAAGCACCTTGTCAGCTCTATTGCCACGGCAATCGATGTAACGGGGCGCGAGCATCTGGTCATCGTTGCCAAGGCGAGTTGGCGTATTCCGGCGCCACGCCAGCGCCCCCGCCCCCTGCCGCCGCAACCCTTGGCAGTGGCCGATGCCTACCACGGCGTGCCCGGGCGCTCGGCCATGCGGTACTGCGATGACTTCGCGCGCTTCAAACCCCGCTGCGACGTTCTGTTCGATGCCTGTGCCCATGCGCCGTCGGGGCATCCCATCCGCCAACTGGATCTGGCCGTGCAGGTCGGCGCGCTCAATAAGCGGATTCGCGTCTTCGGCCCACGTAATTGGACACGCGGCCTGCTCGGACTCACACCATCCGAACCCGAGCCATTCATTCGCATGCCGCTGCATTTCGGCCACGCCTTTGGCGGTTCTCGCAGCTACGACGCCAACGGAAAAACGCTGACCGAGGCCTTGCTCACCAACCCCGACGGACTGGGCTGGGGAGGCCCCAACACCGCACGCGGGCTCGTCGGCGCGCCTGTGGCCAACCTCGAGCATCCCGACGACCAGATCAAACGCCCCGACGGGCCCAATCAACCCGTTGCGCTGAGTGCCATCGGTCGTCACTGGCAACCACGCCAAGGCTATGCCGGCACCTACGATGACGCCTGGCGCCGCGACGTCGCCCCCTTTCTGCCTGAAGACTTTGACGACCGCTTCCATCAGTGCGCCCCCGAGGACCAGCAGATCGACTATCCCCGTGGCGGAGAAACCGTCCGCCTGAACCATCTCGTGCCATCGTGTCCCGCACTCGCCTTCTCGCTTCCGCAGTTGGACGGAGTGAAGGTCCGCATCCTGCGTACCGACTACAGCACCGAGCAGATCGATGCCGTCGTCGACACTCTGTTCTTCGAAACCGACGCCGAGCGCTTCTCGGCCGTGTGGCGGGCCAGCAGCCCCATCCGGCGCCGCCTGCAAGAATTTGACACCATCGCCGTCGGGCCGATCGAACCGGAGTGGTGGCGCGCGCGCAGCCTGGGGCTGGACGATCACGGCTGCCCGGGCTGCGGGGAGACACCTGCATGACAGCACCGGCGCAATCCCTGCGTGTTTCAGCCAGCGGCATCTGTTGCGCGGTAGGCTATACGGCCGAAGCAAGCGCATGTGCCTTACGCGCGGGGCTCGACCATTTTCAGGAAAGCACTTTTGTAGCAGAAGACGGTTCGCCCGTGCGTATCGCGCGTCTGCCCGAAACAGATGTCTGGGGGGCGCCCCGTCTTGCTCGTTGGGCTGCACGGGCAATTGAGGCCTGCCTGGCGTCAATCGCGGCGACCGAGCGACACTCGATTCCCATTCTCTTACTGACGGCCTCACTCAGTCGGCCGATGAGCGAGGAGCGCGCGCAGTTCGAAACAGCTCGCGCAGCCCAGGCCGCACTCGACCACACGTCCCCCCCTCATTCCAGGATCATTCCAGGTGATCGCGCCGCCTTGGGCACGGGACTGACCCTTGCGCGCCGGCTTCTTGACCAGGAGCAGGTACCTGGAGTGCTCGTGGTCGGCCTCGACAGCTACCTCAACGCAGCCAGCATCAACCACTACCTGAGTGAAGAGCGCCTGCTGGTGCCCGGCAACCGTGACGGGTTCATTCCAGGCGAAGCCGCTGCGGCCGTATTGCTCGAACGTTCCCGTCCAGATGCATCGGGGCTGCACGTCATCGGCATCGGACAAGGCCAGGAATCCGGACGCCCGGACGGCAGCGTGCCGAGCCGCGCACAAGGCCTGAGCCACGCCATCCGCGAGGCGCTCGCCGATGCCGGAGCCGATGCTGCCGACCTCGAGTTCCGCCTGAGCGACCAAAACGGCGAAAGCTTCTTTGCCCGCGAGGCCGCCAATGCGCTGACCCGCATTGACGTTCCGGGGGGGCGCAAACGCCCCACGCTTACCACCGCTGACTGTACAGGCGAGATCGGAGCGGCCACCGGCCCACTCATGCTCGCCTGGCTCCACCGGCTGCTTGCCCATGCCGACGCACCGGGTCGCTGCGGCCTCATCCACCTCGCCAGTGACGAGGGCGCGCGCTGCGCGCTAGTCGTACGCCATCAACCCTGACAAGGACTCAAGCACCATGGAAACCCATGTCTATGCCAACGACGACGAGTTCTGCTCCCGCGCGGCCGACGGCATATCGACTGCCGCCTTTCCCGACCCATGCTGGAGCCCTCCCCCCGAAGACGCCGGCCCCGTCCTCGTTCCCTATGCCAATACAGCCTTTGCCCGCAACCTGCAGAACGGCACCACCACGGTGTTCGTCTGCGGCACACCCATTGCTAAGAAGGACGTCTCCTACCTCGCCAACAGCACAGGCAATGAACCGGCAACCTGGGCCTTCGAACGCGGGGACAGGAGCCATGTCATCACCGGCAAGGCCTACTTCATCGACTGGTCGCCCGACGTCAAGGTCGAGGGCCTCAACGTATGCCGTCATACCGACCCGATGACCCATAACCACGGCTAACACATGGCTGCCAATACGCCAACCAACTACTATCTCGACACGGAAGCGGTCAAGAAGGCCTGCAAGCAGGACTTCGACAAGATCGACAAGGCATGCAAACCCGAGCACGAGAAGTCCGACAAGAACAAGCACCCCGCACTCAAGAAGATGCTCGGTGCCAAGCGCGTTGCCGCCCTAGAGAGCATGGCCAACAAGGTCAAAGACAAGACAGGCTTCAAACCGGGCGCCGACAACGGCTGGATGTCGCATTGCGACGGACTATGGATCAAGCCCGGATCGAGCGAATTCTCTGCCGAGATGGGCGAGTTCAACGACCAGATCAGCCACATGGCCGATGACCTGGGCGCTGCGATCGACAGCCAACTCAAACCGCTGGTCGAAAAAGTCGGACAAGAGGTCAGGGACGCCGCCATGGAAGCGGCCAAGGACAAGGCCAAGAAAGCCGGCGTGCGTTCGGCCGCGCGGTGGGGCGTGGGCCTGGCCGGCGCGGCCGTCGGCGGTGTGGGCGCGATCGTCACCGAGATCGGCGCCACCGCCTGGAACATCTGGGATTGGGCCAGCACCGGGGTTGAGGCGGTCAAGCTCGGCGCCGAGGCCTACGGTGCGATCAAGGAGATGGGCGCCGTGCTCGACATCGCCCAAAAAGCACAGGGCGAACTGGCCGAGCTCGCCCGTAACGCCGCCTCAAAATCCCCGACGGACCTCATGGCAGACGGCATGGGCATCCTGTCGCGCCTGAATCCGTGCACCCGCGCCCGCCGCTGCAAGCTTGTGCCGTACAACAAGACCGGCACGCCCACCAGCATGGGCGGGGACGGCTGCTGCCCGGGCCAGACCGGTCACCACGTGATCCCCGACGAAGCGGCCAAGGACGCCTGCTCGAACTACTCACACGGGGGCGCACCCACGGTCTGCGTCGAGGGAGCCAATAACAGCAACGGCACCCATGGGAAGATTCACACAGCCTTGGATAGGAGCGTTCAGGACCACAAGGACGGAGGGGCGTTCGGAATCGGCGCCTCGGAGACCATCAGCTACGGAAAAATGCGCGATCTCGGCATTAAGAGCGTCCAGGCCACCTTCCCGGAATCCAAGTGCGACACCAAATGCCTTCGCGCCCAACTCGATGCCTATTACAAGAGCAAGTGTACCGGACCAATGCCGGCCAAATCCGGGGCTCCACAAAAGAAGGAAACCCCCTCAAAACCGAAACCCACAAAGTAAGCGAGGCACGACGACATGGTCATCACACCCAGTGACTACATTGATGTTTTAAAAGGTTTCACGATTACGGACTGTGCAGTAAGAAACAGAGATTGCTTCACTTTTTCGGCCCGTAACATTGAGGAATCGGCAAAAGCAAGCGCGATTTCCGAACAGTGGGTTGGCAAACGGTACGTAGCATTCTATCCAAACGACGAGAGCGACAGGCTTCTGTTTACGGGATTCAAGACCGGCTATGAGAGGATCCAAGTCGGCGCATCGCAATATCGTGAAAACAAGAGCATTTGTATCGATAGCTCCGGTGTTGTCTATTCAGCGGGCGGGGGGTCGGAGGAAGACGAAGCCCCGATCCCCAAGAGCAAAGACGGCCCTCTCCGGGGTGGCGTCCGCCGCATCCGCATGATTGACGGGATGCTGTACGTCGTGGGCGGCGCCCACTCCGCCTGCCGCCGGCGAGGCCCCAACGACTGGGAATCGCTGTGCCTCGACCTGCCGGTTCCGACCCGCAGAGACTTCGACAACGTCGATATCATCGAAAACATGGGTTTCAACGACATCGACGGCTTCGCCCCCGACGACCTTTACACCGTGGCCGGCCGCGGTGTCGTGTGGCATTGCGACGGCACACACTGGCACCAAATCGCCTTTCCCTCGAACATGCTGCTCGAATCGGTGTGTTGCGCCGGCGACGGATTCGTCTATATCGGCGCGCAGTCGGGCGCCCTCTTTCGTGGTCGTGACAAGCATTGGGAGATGCTCGAGCGCGGCAACATGAGCCTGCCCTTCAAGGACATCGTGTGGCATGCCGGACGCCTGTGGTGCACCAGCGACTACGGTCTGTGGACCCTCGAGGAGGACCAGTTGGTGCGCGTCGAGCTGCCCTCGGACATCGCCGTGTGCGCGGGCAACCTCTCCGCGGCCGACGGCGTCATGCTCATGGCCGGCGCTCACGGTGCCGCCTTTCACGACGGCGACGACTGGCAGCTCATCTTCAACGCATTCAAGATGGAACAGGCGCTCGGTCTGTGAGCCCGGTCGATCTCGCGCAGCGCGACGGCGGCTTCGCCGCTGCCGTCATCACCCCACTGGTCGAACGCCACGTGGGTGACGCCGCCTTCTACTGGACCCAGCACGACCGCTCGGTGCATTCGCCGCTCGTCGATCTGGCTGAACTGCGCCGCTTCGACCGCCTGCTCGACGCCCATCTGGACGGCGCCCAGGTGGCCGGGGAAACCGGCTGGCAGTTGGCGCTGGCGGCACTGGCGCGCTGGCGCGGGTCGGGTGAAGCATTTGTCTGCACGGTTCTCGCCCTCGGCGCGCGCGAGCCGGGTGTGCGTCTGGCCGCGACCTGGGCCATCGTCGAGCAGGCGCCCGAACGCATGCTGCGCGGCTTAATCGGCGGCTTGCTATGGGTCGAACCTCACCTCGCCGCGCCCTGGGTCGCACACTGGACGCTACCGCATACGCCGGTCGCGCTGCAGATCGCGGCGTGGCGGGCGCTCGCCCGAGCGCCCCAAACACTGCGAGGCGACAATCGCTTACTCGACGAGCAACTGGCAAGCCTGCTTGCCCACCCCGACGCACGCCTGCGCGCCACCGCTTGCCGCGCGGCGTACGCCTTCGGCCAGGTCTCGGCACTGCACACCTTGCTCGCCGATGCCGACACCGCAGTCGCAGCCGAGGCCGCTATCGGTCTGTCGCGAGCAGGCATGTCCGAGGGCGCAGGCTACTTGTGGCGCTCGGTCCAGCGGCTCGCCCAGGCACTGGCGCATCTGGGCGGCGCCGAGCGCGGCCGTGCCGAGCATCGTCTTGCCCGCTGGGTTCGCCACCTTGCGCTGATGGCGCCGCTCGGCCACCCCGACATCGCCCCCCTCATCGACGCGATGCCGGTGCGCCTCGGGCTGCTCTTCATCCTGCACCATGGCGACGGTGCCCTGCTGCCCTGGGTGCGCGACCACCTCGACGACGCCGAGGCCGCCCGTCTGGCAGGGTGGGTATGGTCTGCCTTGGCCGGGCGCGATCTCGTCGCCGAAGGACTGACACAGCCATCGCAGCCACACGCTGCCGCCCGGGAACGCCTCACCGACCGCCTCGACCCAGGCCTGCCGCTGCCCGACGCCGCCGCAGTGCGCGCGCAGCACCTCGACCTGCCGCAGGGGGTCGCCGGCCTGCTCGGCGAGACGGTGACACCGACTCGCCTGCCCGGGAACTTGCACAACGCCCCGCAGGCCCTGCGCTGGATTGCCGCTCGACGCATCGAGGCCAGCGGCGGCCCCCCCTTCGACACCCGAGCACACGCTCGTCTCCAATACGCCGCGCTCGATGCGTGGCTCGAACGCTGAGCGCACGATGAACCAGACCCCTCTCGACCCATGGAACGACGCCGCCCTGATTGCAGGGCGCCTGGGCTCACCTTATAACCGTTTGATCGTGGTGCTCGGCGCCGAAGCCTGGTGCGAGAAGTGCCGACAGTTGAGACCACATTTCGATGCGATCGCGCTCGACGCACATGAGCGCGAATTGATGTTGTGGCTCGATATCGAGGACCATCTGCCATTCATTGGCGACTATGTGCCCGCCTCTCTCCCCGAACTGTTGATCTATCGCGGCACCACGCTGGAGTACCGCCAGGTCATCGAAAGCAACCTCGACGCGCTCGATGCGGCACTGTCTGCCCCGCCGATGGCCGACCCCGGTCCCGACCCCGGCATCGCCAACCGCCTCGCGGCTCAGGACTGGGCACAGGCCATGTAGCGTGCCCACCCCACCCTGCGGGCGGCGTGATCGCCCCCAACGATTCGCGCGAAGGCCGCGCAGTCATCTGCCTGGGCGACATCCTCATTCGCCCTGCTATCAAACGCCACGGTCGCGCCGACTTCCGCATCTGGCAGAACAAGACGGTCCCCGACATCGTCAGCCAGGTGCTGGGCGAGAACGCGGTGCGCTTCGACGTGCTGTATTGACCCAGTGAATGGAAAATGGGTCATGGCAAGCGCCCCACCAGTGCTGTTGCCTCTGACGGAGAAGTACCATGCTGCTCGATTTACCAGAAGTGACGATCCTCCTCCAGGAATTGAGGCAAGAGTTCGAAGCGACCGATTTGAGAACTCTGTATTCTGCCTACCTAGACCGATTCAATTCGGTCACGGACTGGAAATTCTCATCCGGGGATTACTTTTCGCCCATTCCCTACGAGTCAGAGCGAATGGGGTTCTCATCTGATTTTTTGATCAAGAAAAAATACAAGAGCGTGGATGAGGCTCGCTGGCTGGGGAAATACTGCGCTGGTTTTGTCAACGGCAGACATGTCATCACGGTGCTTCCGAGCCAGAGAACAGTTAAAGCGCTACACGCCACCCTCTACGATGAAGCTGATTCAATTCTTGAAATGCACACTGTTTCGTTCAAGTGGATAGGCAAGCCAGAGAAAATGCAGTCTCAGGTGCGAGGTATTCGTAAAGTGATCTCAAGGCCCGATAACACGAAACTCGACGTGGTTGTGGGCCTCGCTGGCGCTTTCTCTATCAACCTGTATCAGTATTCAAAAGATGGCCGGCCTGTAAGCGTCCGTGCACTCTCCAAAGGATGGACGGGCGAAGATCAACTCGAATACCGCTACACCTCTGACGGTCGGCTAGACGAGATTACCGCTGGCGGCCCCATTCCTCTCTGGAAGCGGAAGAAGTAGCCTTGGAAAAGCAACGGTAGGTCTTGTAATCCTGCATGCCTGCGGGCAGCGCCCCGTGACCTGCTCCGGGCTTTTCGGACCAACTGAAACTTGAGAGGATGGCTTCCAAGAAGAAGGGAGAGCCATGCGCAAGAGTCGTTTTACAGAAGAACAGATGGTGAAGATCCTTCGGGAGGCCGATCGTTTGCCGGTCGCGGAGGTCTCGAAGAAGCACGGGGTGAGCGAGCAGACGATCTATACGTGGCGCAAGCGCTTTGGCGCAATGAACTCGGACGAGGTCAAGCGACTGCGGCAGCTGGAGACCGAGAACGCGCGGCTCAAGAAGATGCTGGCCGAGCGGGATCTGGAGATCGACGTGATGAAGGAGATCACGGCAAAAAAGTGGTGAGCACCTGCGCACGCCGAGCGCAGGTGCTTTACGCAGTGAAGCGAGGCGTTTCGCAGCGTCGCGCGTGCGCCTTGTTGTGCGTGTCGCGTTCGGCGCTGGGCTATGTGTCGCGGCTCGATGAGCGTGATCGCCCGCTGATTGGCGAGATGAGGCGGTTGGCAGCGCAGTACCCGCGCTACGGTTACCGACGCATCCGCATCTTTCTTCGTCGCGCCGGGCACCGGCTGGCCATGGCCGCATAGCTCTACTTCTGGCTGCCCTAGAAATGGGGGGATTACCACTCCTTTCTAGGTTAACACCTGAGCAGCTTTTCACTGGGTCAATACACCCAGGCCTTCCGCTACGACCCCACCGGCCGCATCCTCGAGGCCACCGGCCCCCGCCCCGAGTCCTTCGCCTTCGATCCGGCCGGCAACCTGCTCGACCCCATCGACCGCGCCATCGGCTACCCCGCCCTCGATAACCACATCGCCATGTTCGAGGATCTGCGTTTCGACTACGACGCCCACGGCAATATTACCTGCAAGCGCAACGCCGCCCTCTCCTGGAAACGGCACGACCGCTCGGGGCGTTCGCCGCTCGTCGATCTGGCTGAACTGAGCGGTCTGAGTCGCGCCCCCCATACCTCAAACTCAAAAACGAAAAAGCCGAAGCGGCGTACCCCACCGCTTCGGCGCTCTTCGGGATGCCGGGCCGCGAGGGCCCGGCGTCGGGCCCGACTCAGTAATCCATGTCAGACATGGCTGGTGCGGGCGCCTTCTCTTCCTTCGGGGCCTCGGCCACGGTGGCGTCGGTGGTGAGGATCAGCGATGCCACAGAGGCGGCGTTCTGCAACGCCGTCCGGGTGACCTTGGTCGGATCGATCACGCCAAGGGCTACCAGATCGCCATAGCTGCCGTCGGCGGCGTTATAGCCGTGGTTGCCCTGGCCCTCTTCGACCTTGGCAACGACCACCGAGGGCTCGTCACCCGCGTTGGCAGCGATGGCACGCAAGGGTGCCTCGAGTGCACGCAGCACGATCTGGATGCCGGCATCCTGGTCGTGATTGGCTCCCTTGAGGCTGCCAGCGGCATTGCGGGCGCGGAGCAGCGCCACGCCACCACCGGGCACGATACCCTCCTCCACCGCGGCGCGGGTGGCATGCAGGGCGTCGTCTACACGATCCTTCTTCTCCTTCATCTCGACTTCGGTCGCAGCGCCGACCTTGATCACTGCCACACCGCCAGCAAGCTTGGCGACGCGCTCCTGCAGTTTCTCGCGGTCATAGTCTGACGTGGCCTCCTCGATCTGGGCGCGGATCTGCTTGACACGCGCCTCGATGCCGGACTGTTCGCCCGCGCCATCGATGATGACGGTGGATTCCTTGCGCACTTCCACGCGCTTGGCGCTGCCCAGCTCGGCCAGGGTGGCTTTCTCGAGGGTCAGACCAGTTTCATCGGAAATCACCGTGCCGCCGGTCAGGACGGCGATGTCTTCCAGCATGGCCTTGCGACGGTCGCCGAAGCCCGGTGCCTTGACCGCGGCAACTTTGAGCACGCCGCGCATGCTGTTGACCACCAGGGTGGCGAGCGCCTCGCCTTCCACATCCTCGGCGATGATCAGCAATGGACGGCCGGCTTTGGCGACTTCCTCGAGCACCGGCAGGAGGTCGCGGATGCTGGAGATTTTCTTGTCGAACAGTAGCAGCATCGGGTCATCGAGCACCGCGACCTGCTTGTCCGGATTGTTGATGAAGTAGGGCGACAGGTAGCCGCGATCGAACTGCATGCCTTCGACCACGTCGAGTTCGTTCTCGAGCGATTTGCCTTCTTCGATGGTGATGACGCCTTCCTTGCCAACCTTCTCCATGGCCTGGGCGATGATCTCGCCGATGGCTGCGTCAGAATTGGCGGAGATGGCCGCCACCTGGGCGATCTCCTTGTTGGTATCGCAGGGGCGGGAGATCTTCGCCAGTTCGGCAACGACGGCGCCAACCGCTTGGTCGATGCCGCGCTTCAGGTCCATGGGGTTCATGCCGGCAGCCACATGCTTCATGCCCTCACGGACGATGGCCTGAGCCAGCACGGTGGCGGTGGTGGTGCCATCGCCCGCTACGTCGGCCGTCTTCGAGGCGACCTGCTTGACCATCTGGGCACCCATGTTCTCGAACTTGTCCTTCAGTTCGATTTCCTTGGCAACGGAAACGCCGTCCTTGGTGATATGCGGCGCGCCGAAGCTGCGCTCGAGTACCACATTGCGCCCCTTCGGACCCAGCGTCACCTTGACCGCATCGGCCAGAATATTGACGCCCTTGACGATACGTTCGCGGGCGTTGTCATGAAATTGAACGATTTTTGCAGCCATGATTCTCAACTCCTTTTCGTGATCCCGTGTCGAACTCAGGCGGCCTTGCGCTCGGCCACCGTGTCCGCATCGAGGACACCCATCACGTCTTCTTCGCGCATCACCAGCACTTCCTCACCGTCGATCTTGACCGTCTGCCCGGCGTATTTGCCGAACAGAACCCGATCGCCGGCCCGGACCTGCATGGCGAGCAACTCGCCCTTGTCGTTGAGACGGCCGGGGCCGACTGCGAGCACTTCACCCTGCTCGGGTTTTTCAGCTGCGTTGTCGGGGATGACGATGCCGGACGCAGTCGTGCGCTGCGCTTCGAGCCGCTTGACGATAATCCGGTCGCGTAGAGGACGAATTTGCATTGACGCTCTCCTTAACGATTAAATATCACCAATAGAACAAAAGGTTATGCCGCGACGCCTTGCCCGGAAGGGCTGGCGTCGAACGGCACGCAGGGGGTCTCCGCTGCTGGGTCGTTTATTGGGGATGGGAGAAAAAAATTTCAAGCGTCCCGATGCAGATTTTTTCGCGCCGACCGGCATGCGCCCTGGCGCCCGAGCGTTATCCTCACCTCGATGGCAGGATGATGTGATCGATCCGGCCCAGGCGATACACCTCCGGCGCCCGCTCCGGTTCGGTCAACCGGCGCGGACTCACCGGACACGGCGGCTTGCGGCTGCCATCGGCTTCAAGCGTGTCGTCCACAGCGAGCGTGCGCCACAGGCTGTCGCGCACCGGACGGAACTGCCAGCGCACATACCCTTTGCGCGCGGCGACCCGGAGCATCTCGCCACGATCTGGTGCTTCGGCAATCAGGTGGGCTTCGTCGCCGGGTTTGAAGGGATTGTCACCGAAGGCCTGGCGGCATTCGAGCGCCTCCCGGCTCGAAGCGCCAATGGTCTCGCAGCCACGACGGTCACGCCGCTCCATGTCCCAGGCACCCATCTGCCAGGCCGCATCGAGCACCTCTGCCTCGATTTCCTCGACGCGAAGCCAACGTGTATTGAACTGCAAGGCTGAGCCGGGCACCGATTGCGCCTGCATCGGCGCCTGTGGATCGGCATCGCCGCCAGTGCGCCGGAAACCGTGCCAGTGGAGCATCAGCAAGGCAGGCGTATCCGCCGCCCGCGCTACCGTCACAGTCACGGCATAGAGCGGCATGCGCATACCGCCGATCTGATCCAAGATGGTCGCCAGTAGATTCATGGCCGTCCTCCTTTCAAACAGATGATCGACCCGTCGGGGCTGTGAAACGGGCCTGTGCGAAAAGCTACCGGCAGCGCAGGCACAAGGCAAGCACCATGGTCCTGCCGCGCCGGATGCGCGCCGACCGGGAGTCGGCATGAGCACACGATGCAAGCCGACGCCCTGCGGCAGCGCACAACTCGGTCATTGGCGCTAAACTCGCTACCTGCCCCAACCGTCGCCATCGATTCGACATGCAACTCCAGGCCTGGTATCACTCATGTTCTGCGGGCTACACGCTGCGCGGCGAACACTCCCTGCCCTCGGGCAAGCCGGTGCTGCATTTCCTGCATGGCAACGGCTATTGTGGCCGCACTTACGAGCCGATGCTGGCACGCCTGGCGCCGCATTTCGATCTCTTCCTGTCGGATGTGCAGGGGCATGGCGACAGTGACCATGGCGGACGCTTCCATGGCTGGAACCGTACCGCCGAGTTATGCCTGGAGGCCTGGCGGGCACGTGGGCAGATCTTTCGCAATGCGCCGGTATTTGCGGTTGGCCACAGTTTCGGTGGTGTCATCACCAGCCTGATGCTGGCCAAGGCACCCACGCAGTTTGCGCGCGCGGTGCTGCTCGACCCGGTGCTCTTTCCGCCCGCGATGATCGGTCTGATGGCCTTGTCGGATGTGGTCGGCCTGTATTCGCGCAACACGCTGGCCAGTCGCACGCGCAAGCGCCGCCACCATTGGCCGGACAGGCAGTCTGCGTTTGCGTCGCTGCAGGGGCGCGGCATGTTCAAGGGCTGGAAGGAAGAAGCCCTGTGGGCTTACGTCAACCACGCGTTGCGCAACGTGGCCGACGGCGGCGTCGAACTCAAGTGCAAACCCGCGCGCGAAGCCGAGATCTTCAGCTCCTACCCACGTCGCCTGTGGTCATCGCTGGAGAAGATCCGCACGCCAACGCTGGTCTTGCGTGGCGAAGACACCTACCCCTTTGCCATCAAGGGGATCGAACGCTGGTGCGCCAGCAACGACGCCGTCAGCCAACGGGTCATGCAAGGCGGCCATTGCTTCATGCAGGAAGACCCGGCGGCAACGGCGGCGGCAATTACGGACTTTCTGTCGGCAGGCTAGACTGCGCAAGACGGATACGGGCCTGCGCCACGGCCACACGAGACGGGCGGATCAGTAACGCGGCGGCCCCATCAGCAGTTCGGGCGCCACGTCGACGGTTTCCAGTCCGTTGGTCGCCCAGACATGGCCGTCCTGCAGTGTGAATTGCAAGCGCATCGTGCGATCGGTGAGGCGGGCAAGTGCCGGGGCCAGCTCGGGGGCGAGCCGGATCACGGTGAGACTTTGCTGCCGTAACAGCTTGCTCTTGATGCCGTCCCACCAGATGCCGGCAGCACGGCCAAAGCACACCACCACTACATGGTCAGACCGTCCGCATGCCTTGCGAATCCACTTTTCGTCCGGCTGCCCGACATAGATCCAGCGCTGGATGGCGCCGGTCAGGTCGCGCTGCCACAGGTCGGGTTCGTCGTCTACGCAGAGTCCATTGCCGAACGTCAGCGCCGGATCGGCATAGAGTGCAAACGCAAGCAGGCGCACCATCATGCGCTCGTCGGTTTCCGACGGATGGCGGGCCAGCGTCAGAGCGTGGTCGCCGTAGTAACTGCGATCCATATCGGCGATCTGCAGTTCGGCCTTGTACACCGTTGATTTCAAAGCCATTGTGATCGCCTCAGTGCACGGTGTCGGACGGACGGCTTGCGCGCTGCCACGCCATTACGGCTTGCGCGGCGTGTGCCATGATGACATCGCGTTCAGCCTTGGGCAGCTCACGCGATAGCGCCGCAAAAAGCGACTGCGTGGCCTCCTGGGCAATGCCCTCCGTCGCGAGCCCTTCCGCAAGGCAACGAAGCTGCACATGCGCCAGTGCATCCGCCACCAGGCGCCAGCCCGCAATCGGCATGTCCCGCACCAGCGCCATCAACAGACCGCCCAGTTTGGCCACGATACGCATCGCCTCATCGCGTTCTTCGCTGGCAATCGCGGCATGCCACAGCGCAAGGTGAATGCCACGGCGCAACTCCACCTTGAAGTCGATCGCGTTGGCCTCGGCGGCATTGACCGCTTCGAATTGCTGCAGAAAACGTGACTCGGCCTGCGGATCGAGACCGGTGCGAAGCGCGCCGAGCAGTTCGGTCAGACCTGGAATGGCCGCCAGTTCGAACGCCTGGCTCCATGCCAGCCCCCATTGATCCGCACCGGCAATCAGCATTGCCAGCCGCAACGCGCTGGCGTCGTCGCCCTCGCCGGCCTGCGCCCAGTTGCGCATGGCTTCGCACAGCGCATTCACGCCTTCTGCACGTGCCTGATCAGTGGCTTCGAGACTGAGCCGGAACACGCGGCCGAAGGCGTCCTGCGCCATGCGCGCCGCCTGGCGCTGAACGTCGGGCACCGCGAGCGCACTCAGTGGGTCGGCAGGCAACACGGCGTCGGGCGCCCCCGAGAAAGCTGAAGACATGAGACGGATCCGGAAAACGGGCGCACATTGTGCCGATCAGCGCCCGATCGGGCAACGATCATGATTGAGCGAAGATCCCCTGCGCCAACGCGGACGCTGCGCGATTGCGCCGGTTGCGCGTCAGGACGCCCAGCGAAAACTCGAACGCGGTTTCTCCAGCGCAGGCACGCCATCGCGGAAGGCATTGAGCATTCGCGTCAGGGCCGCGGCGTCTTCTTCGGTGAAACCGCGCTTGAAGTCGGTGAGGATGAGGCGCGAACGGCTGAGCCAGTTGCCCGGCGCATCGTCGATCGCGCACCAGGCCGACGCCGAGATGTCGGCCTCGTGCTGTGCCAGCCACAACATCGATTCACGCTCGCGCAGGCCATGGAGTTCGGCCCCTTGCTTGGGCAGCATGTGCGGGGTGACGCCCGCCACGCGGGGCCGGATGTCCTCCGAAAAGCGCGCGACGAGCTTTTGCAGCGAGAACAGCATGCGCCAGTCGGAAGAGATGACGATCTTCACTTCTTCGAACTCGCGAATCACGGACTCGATGAGCGGCAGGCAGCGGAAATCCTCCACCTCGCCCCAAGGGTGGGTCACCCCGTCAAAATCCATGAAGATATAGGTCGTTCGATTCATTTATTTGCTCTACGTCATTGCCCGTGCAGGTTTTTCCCCGGATCGGGTGTATTGATGCTGCAATGCAGAATATACTGGAAACCATGTCTTTTGCACGACGCCAGAAGATTTCTTTCGCGCCTGTATCCAATGGCCGTCATCTTTATCGGCTTCAATAGTGCACTGCAACCAAATTGATCACACTCATACAGCGGAGAGCACCATGACCCCCATCATCAACCTGGAAGGCAAGATCGGACTCATCACCGGTATCGCCAACGAGAAATCGATCTCGACCGGCGTCGCCGAGGCGTGCGCCCAGGCCGGCGCCACCCTGATCATCACTTACCAGAACGAAAAGACCCGCGCCTTCATCGAGCCGGTGCTGCACCGCCTGGGCGTGAAGGACGCCTATCTCCTCGACGTCACCCAACCGCAGACCATGAGCGACGTGTACGCACAGATCGATGCCAGCTACGGCAAACTCGATTTCGTGCTGCACAGCATGGCGTTTGCCAAGCGCGACGATCTTCACGGTCGCGTCGTCGACACCTCGGCCGACGGCTTTGCGCTGGCGATGGATGTCTCCACCCATTCTTTCGTGCGCCTGGCGAAGATGGTCGAACCCCTTCTGATCAAGGCCGGTGGCGGTTCGCTGGTGACCATGACCTATCTCGGCTCGGAGAAGGTCATCCCCAACTACGGCGTAATGGGTCTGTGCAAGGCGGCGCTCGAAGCCGCCACCCGCTATCTCGCGGCAGAACTGGGTGAAAAGAACATTCGCGTCAACGCGGTGTCGCCCGGTCCGCTGATGACGCGTGCCGCCTCGGGCATCGCCGGCTTTGACGGATTGATGGCAGCCGCCGTCGAGCGTTCGCCGATGCACAGCTTGGTCACGCCCGAGGACATTGGCGCGCTCACGGCTTTCCTCGTCTCCGACGCCGGCCGTCTGATCAGCGGCGGCGTGCACTTTGTCGACGCCGGCTACAACATCATGGGCTGAAAGAGGCCAGGGCCTTGATCGACCTGTCGGACGCACGCGCACGGATGGGCCGGGAGAACCTGGTCCTCCCGGACCCGGTACCGCCCCACCCGCTGCTTGACGGCAAGCCGGAGATCGGTCGCGGCGAATACTCGATCGTGCTCGACAAGGGTGACGGCGAGCGGGTGTACAAAGTGGTCAGCTCACCGGCCGACTATTTCCTGTACACCGCCGCCGATCGTCCTCAAGGAGAGCACTTTCCGATCGTTCACGCCGATCATGGCGTGATCGGCCGGGCGCAGTCCGGCTACCCGTTTCATCTGATCGAAATGGAGCGACTGTATCCGCTCAAGGCCGACTCGCCCGCCGCCGATCTGGCCACGCGCCTGATCGAGTACTACTGGTCGGCGTGCCAGCAGTGGAGCCGTCTGGGCATGGACATGGGCCGCATTGCGCTCTACCACATGACGGTCAATCCGCTCGACATCAATGATAGCGTGCAGCAGGCGCTCAAGGCGCTGTCGGACTTCGTCGAGGAGTACCACGTGCTGCCCGACATTCTCAACGCCAACAACCTGATGATGCGCAAGGATGGGACGCTGGTGTTCTCCGACCCGGTGTTCATTGCCTGATTTCCGCCCGTGACGGACTGCGGGCGTATGATTCGGGTTCAGGCAAGGAAACATCGTCATGGATCACGATCATCACCCCCCACCCGCGGATACTCCGCGCAGCATCGGCATTCCCCGCCACGGCAATTTCGACGCACCTGCATTCGAGCGCGCAATCACCGACCTGTTGCATGCGTGCGGCATTACGCCCGACTCCAGCCACACCGGCCGCACGGCGGTAAGGGTGCGCGAACTGTGGCAGAAGCGTCTTCTCGGCGGATACGAACTCGACCCAGCCGAAGCGCTCGGAGAGGGATTTGAAGACGACCGCCGCGACATGGTCGTGGTGCGTGGCATCGCCATTCACGGCGTCTGCCCGCATCACCTCGTCCCGTTTCGCGGCTATGCGCACGTCGCCTATGTACCGGGCGGCCGACTGCACGGCTTCGGCCGCATCGCACGCCTGGTCGACGCCATCGGCCACCGTTTCACCTACCAGGAGTGGATGACGCGGGACATTGTCGAAGCGCTGACGACCCATGGCCAGGCGGCAGGTGCGGCATGCGTCATCGAGGCGGAACAACTCTGCCTGCTGCTCGGCGAAGACCGCCGCGGCGACGAACGTGTGGTGACGCAGGCGTTTTCGGGGAGCTTCGAGCAGTCGGACCAACTGCGCAACGAGTTCCTGCGCGCCATCGACCACCCCAAACGCTGAATTGCGGATGCACGGCCCGCACCATGGTTGCAGTTGTGCCCGAGCGCGTCAGGGAAACAGCGGGTACACGTTATTGCGATGCTCGGTAATGTCGAGCATCGCCACCTCGCGCCCGAGCAGCACCACCGATCCGCGATATCGATCGAAGCCCGAATCCGAGTACTCGAAATCGTAGGCCCGCTGGATCATGAGGCGCCCGTCCGCGTCCCGGGCAAGGCGCAGCGACCGCCCTGAGACGGTTTCATCCAGCAGCTGCACGCCCTCGCGTTCGCACGCATTGCGCGCCGCCGCCACACCGACTTCGCGGGCCTTGAGGCTGTCGAACCAGAACCAGACACCAAAGCCCAGCACCAACAGCGCGGATAGTTCGGCAAATGACATGGTGCAAGCTTAACAGGTCATCAGCTGACCATCATGCCCCGGATCATGTAGAAAATCATCGCCGCCATCAGCGCGGACGCCGGCACCGTAATGACCCATGCTGCGGCAATCCGGATCAGTTGCGAGCGCTTCACCAGTTGCCGCTTGTAGACCTTGCGCAAGCCACGACGCTCGCCCTTGGAGAAATTGGCCGGATCCTGGCGGCGCTTGGAGCGCGCCTTGAGATCCTTGAGCATTTCACCCTTCTCGTCGATCGAGGCCTTGTTGAACACGACCAGGAAAGCATCGATTGCAGCCTGGTCGCCTTCCGGGTGGTGGGCCTTGATCTCGGCCATCATGCGGTCGTAGTTGCTCTTCAAATATTCGCGCAGAAAACCGACACCGAACACCCCCCCGACCGCGATATGCGTGGAACTGACCGGCAGTCCGAGCTGACTGGCGACAATCACCGTGATCGTGGCCGACATGGCGATGCAGTAGGCGCGCATCTGATCGAGCTCGGTGATCTCCGAACCGACGGTACGGATGACCTTGGGACCGAACAGGGCCAGCCCCAGCGCAATGCCAAGCGCGCCGACCCCCATGACCCACACCGGGATGGCTGCGCTGTCGTTGATCGCGCCGCCCGATGTCACGACATCGACGATGGCGGCCAGCGGCCCGACCGCGTTGGCGACGTCGTTGGAGCCGTGCGCAAAACTGAGCAAGGCGGCGGCAAAGATCAGCGGCAGCGTAAACAGCTTGTTCACGTCCCCCTTGGTGTTGGCAATGACATTGCCAATGCGGTTCGCGCGCTGCCGCACGAGCAGGAACACGACGACGGAAAACCCCAGGCTGTAGAGTGCAGCCGCCATGAAGCTCAGTTTCCAGACCTTGCCCAGGCCCTTGAGCAGGATATAGGTCCCGAAGCTCCAGGCCATGAAGGCGATCAGCATGGGCACCATCTTGCGCGCCGCCGCCGCCATGTCCGGCTGATAGGTGATGCTGCGCTTGATCAGATACAGGAAGCCGGCCGCAACCACCCCGCCCAGCACCGGCGAAATCACCCAGCTCGATGCGATCGCGGACATCGACCCCCAGTTCACGATGTCGAAGCCCTTCGCGGCCACCCCGGCGCCGAGCACGGCACCGACGATCGAGTGCGTGGTGGACACCGGCGCACCCACCGCAGTGGCGAAATTCAGCCACAAGGCACCTGCCAGCAAGGCGGCAAGCATGACCCACACGAAAGTCTCGGCGGAGTCGCGCAGCATGTCCGGGTTGATGATGCCGCTACGGATGGTGCCGACCACCTCGCCGCCGGCAATCAGGGCACCAGCGGCCTCGAAAATGGCCGCAATGGCCAGCGCCCCGCCCAGCGTCAGCGCCTTCGAGCCGACCGCAGGACCGACGTTATTGGCAACGTCGTTTGCACCGATGTTCATCGCCATGTAGCCGCCGATTACCGCCGCGATGACCAGCACGATGCTACCTTCGCCCTGACCGCGGATGGCGGTGTACAGCATCACGCAAACGATGAAGATCAGGGCAAAGCCGATCCGGAACAATTCGCCACGACCTTGCTCGGTCGCGCGTTCGATGTCTTTGATGTCTTGCAGATCCACGCCGAATATCCGGAAATCGGAAAGGCGCCATTGTTTCAGAAAAGTGACAAGTCCCCAACGACAACCGGCAATTAAGGGCTGCGGGCCGGTCAAGGACGCGGCGTTGACGCCACAGATGCAGGGCGGCGGCGCGTCGTCATTCAGAGCCGGTCGTACTTGTCGGACCGCCCACGCGCCTTTTCTGCCGGATAACGCGCCGCATTGATCACCAGCTTGCGGCGTGCGGCATCGGCGAGATCGACATTCAGCACGTCGGCCAGACGCACCAGGTACAGTAGTACATCGGCGAGCTCGAGTGCGACTGCCTCGCGGGTATCTTCATCGAGCGCGCCAGATTGCTCGGCACTCAACCACTGGAAGTGCTCGATCACCTCGCCCGCTTCGCCCGCCAGTGCCATCGCCAGGTTCTTGGGTGTATGGAAGGGCCCCCAGTCGCGCTCGTCCGCAAACCGGCGCAGG
Source organism: Azoarcus sp. L1K30 (assembly GCF_018122735.1). Classification (GTDB taxonomy): domain Bacteria; phylum Pseudomonadota; class Gammaproteobacteria; order Burkholderiales; family Rhodocyclaceae; genus Parazoarcus. The sequence continues at coordinate 1,704,067 of NZ_JAGRRD010000001.1, forward strand.
CTGTCGCGCAATTCGTGAAGAGCGTCCACTTTCATTCGATGTGATGCTCCAGGTCGAAACCGGCCTCAGCATCCTCGCCCAGCACCTCGACCAGCCACGGCATGACCGCCTCGAGGCGCTCGGGCAGCACCCAGGGTGGATTGATTACGAACAGCCCGCTGCCGAACATGCCGAAACCATCCTTGGGCGCCCCCTTCACCGCGAGGCGCACGTCCAGCCAACTTTCCGCCCCAAGGGCAGCCAGCCGCTCGGGCAATTGCCGCGCTTCGGGTCGCGCCAGCAGCGGATACCACAGCGCGTAGGTTCCGGTCGGAAAGCGACGCATGGCATCGCGCAGGGTATCGACCGCATGGCGATAGTCGTCCTTCACCTCGTACGGCGGGTCGATCAGCACCACCGCACGGCGCGAGGGCGGCGGCAGAAGGGACCGCAGGCCGGAGAAGCCATCCGCCTTGCGGACCTGCACGCGGTCGGGTTCGGTGGAAAAGGTCTGCTGCAGCGACACCGTGTCGGCCGGATGCAGCTCGAACAGGCGCAACCGGTCTTGCGGTCGCGCCACCGTCATCGCCAATGCGGGCGATCCCGGATAGAACACCAGCCGACCGTGCGGGTTGAACTGGCGCACCGCCTTGACATAGGCTTCGAGCGGCGCCGGCAGATCGTCACGGTCCCACAGGCGAGCGACACCATCGACGAACTCCGACGTTTTTTCCGCCTGCTCGGCATCGAGCGCATAGCAGCCGGCGCCAGCGTGGGTGTCGATGTACATCCACGGCTTGTCTTTGCGATTGTAGTAGTCGAGCAGTTCAAGCAACACGAAGTGCTTGAGCACATCGGCATGATTGCCGGCATGAAAGGCGTGGCGATAACTGAGCATGGGCACAAACGGAGAGCGAAGGCGTGGAATGCTACCACCGCCAGCCGCGCTCAGGCGTTGCACCGCTGCTGCGCGCTGCCAATCCGGTTTACAATCCGTGCTTCTGGCGAGTCGATCGCCCATTGCCATTACCGGATCACCCATGCTGCGAATCACCGAGCTCAGACTGCCTCTTGACCATCCCGAGGAGGCGCTCAAGTCGGCCATCATCGAACGTCTGGGCATTGCGGCGACCGAGCTGCGCGCCTTCACCGTATTCAAGCGCAGCTACGACGCCCGCAAGGCGGCGGCGCTGAGTTTCATCTACACGATCGATCTGGCGGTCGCCAATGAGGCCACCGTGCTGACGCGTTTTGCCGGCGACCGACACGTCAATCCGGCGCCGGATACGACCTACCACTTCGTCACCCAGGCGCCGGCCACGATGGCCACTCGCCCGGTGATCGTCGGATTCGGCCCCTGCGGCATCTTCGCCGCACTCGTGCTGGCGCAGATGGGATTCCGCCCCATCGTGCTCGAGCGCGGCAAGGCGGTGCGTGAGCGCACGCAGGACACCTGGGGCCTGTGGAGAAAAAAGGTACTCAATCCGGAGTCGAACGTGCAGTTCGGCGAAGGGGGTGCCGGCACCTTTTCCGACGGCAAGCTCTACAGCCAGATCAAGGATCCCAAGCACTACGGCCGCAAGGTGCTTACCGAGTTCGTCAAGGCAGGCGCACCAGAAGAAATCCTGTACGTGAGCAAGCCGCACATCGGTACCTTCCGTCTCGTGGGCATGGTTGAAACCATGCGTGCCGAGATCGAGTCGCTCGGTGGCGAGATCCGTTTCCAGCAGCGTGTCACCGACGTCCGCATCGAGGATGGTCATATTCGCGCGGTCGTGCTGGCCGGCGGCGAAGAGATTCGCACCGATCGCGTAGTCCTTGCCCTTGGCCACAGCGCGCGCGACACGGTCGAGATGCTGCACGAGCGCGGTGTATTCATGGAGGCCAAGCCATTCTCGGTGGGGTTCCGTATCGAGCATCCGCAGTCGCTGATCGACAGGGCCCGGCTGGGAAAACATGCCGGACACCCGCTGCTCGGCGCGGCCGACTACAAGATCGTGCACCATGCCCGAAACGGACGCTCGGTGTATAGCTTCTGCATGTGCCCCGGCGGCACGGTGGTTGCCGCCACGTCAGAGCCCAACCGCGTGGTCACCAACGGCATGAGCCAGTATTCGCGCAACGAACGCAACGCCAATGCCGGTATCGTGGTCGGCATCACCCCGGCGGACTACCCCGGTGGCCCGCTGGCCGGCATCGCCCTGCAGCGCGAACTCGAATCACGCGCCTTCGTGCTCGGCGGCGGCACCTACGAGGCACCTGGACAACTGGTGGGAGATTTCATTGCCGGCCGCCCGTCGACCGCACTGGGTTCGGTCGAGCCTTCTTACAAGCCCGGCGTCAGGCTCGGAGACCTGTCGACCGCCCTGCCCGCCTACGCCATCGAAGCCATGCGCGAGGCGCTGCCTGCGTTCGAGCGCCAGATCAAGGGCTTCGCCATGCACGATGCGGTACTGACCGGGGTCGAGACACGCACCTCGTCCCCGGTACGGATCACACGCGGGGAAGACCTTCAGAGTCTGAACGTGAAAGGGCTCTATCCTGCGGGCGAAGGGGCGGGTTACGCAGGTGGCATCCTGTCTGCGGGCGTTGATGGAATTCGTGTGGCGGAAGCCGTGGCCTGCGACATCAACAAAGCGGCTTGAAAGTCGCGCGTCTTCGCTGCAAAGGCGATTGGCAGAATCAACTGCCACGATGCCTGGCCTCAGCATGAATTGCGGCGCCCGGCGTAAACGGGTTACATTTGCGCCCACACAACACCGGCCAGACACGCGAAGACTTGTCGCGCGAGTCAGATACCCCATCCATGCGCGTACTCCACATCGGCAAGTTCTTCCCGCCCGACCCCGGCGGCATGGAAACGTTTCTGGCCGACCTCGCCGAGGCCCAGCGCGCTGCGGGCGATGAGAGTTTTGCTCTTGTACATGGCACCCCCATGGACGAAGATCCGTCATGGCTGATCAGGGTCCCCGTTTCGCGGCAAATCCTCTATACGCCGATTGCACCAGCATTCCGCGCCCATCTGAAGTCAGCCATCCGGCGCATCAAACCGGACGTCCTGCATCTGCACATGCCAAACCCGTCAGCGTTTTGGGCGCTCACGCTGTCGGAAGCATGCGATATTCCGTGGGTGGTGCACTGGCATTCGGATGTAATCCCGACACTTCGACGCTCTGCGCTGTCTCTCGCATATCAAGTCTATCGCCCCTTCGAGCAAGCCGTTCTGAAGCGTGCGCAGCACGTCATCGTAACCTCGCCGGACTATTTGGCCGCTTCAGTCCCATTGCAACGCTGGCGCGACAAATGTCGTATGGTTCCGCTTGCGCTCGACACACGGAAGCTGCCTGCACACCCACCTGGCCTGGCCGTTGACCCCTGGCCCGCGGGCACATTTCGATTACTGTCGGTAGGCCGCCTCTCGCATTACAAGGGGTATCAGACACTGATAGACGCGGTCGCCGGCATGGATGGCGTCCATCTGGTGATTGCAGGCGATGGCGAAGATCGGCTTGCACTTCAGGCGCACATAAAGGCGCAGGGGCGTGACGCGAGGACAACCCTCGTCGGGCGGATCGATGAGAGTACCAAACATGCGCTGCTCGCCCAGTGCGACGCGTTTTGCCTGGCCTCACGAGAACGTACCGAAGCGTTCGGCATTGCGGTCATGGAAGCGATGTATTACGCCCGCCCATGCCTCGTCAGTGCGCTGTCGGGCTCTGCCCTCCCCTGGTTGGTCACTAGCAGCCAAGCCGGACTGACCGTACCGGTAGGCGATCTGCCACGGTGGCGAGCGGCAATCAGCACATTGCGTGCCGATCCTGACCTCGCGGCAATCGCCGGCACCCGAGGTCGAGCGGCAATTCTCAAGCGCTTCGACATCGCGCCCTCAACGGCCGCAATACGCTCGATCTACCCCCGACCCGAAATCGATCCAGTTCGCTTCAGCCAACCGCTCGTCGTGATTCCGGCACGGAATGAAGCCCCGACGATCGAGGGCGTCATCGCGGCCGTGAGAGCCCAAGGACTGCACCACATTGTCGTGGTGAGTGACCAAAGCACGGATGATACGGCGGCCATCGCCCGTGCAGCCGATGCGGTGGTTCTTGAACCGGTTCTGTCCGTCGGTGCTTGGGGAGCGATGCAAACCGGTATCCGTTATGCAATGCGCAACGGATACCGTCAAGTGATCACCCTGCATGCGAACGGCCAACACGAGCCCAGCTGCCTTCCGGAAATACTCGCGGCAGCAATGACCGCCGACGTCGTGATCGGCGCTTCCACCGGACACGGCAGCCGGACTCGTCGTCTGGCGTGGTCTTACTTCAGGACGATCTCCGGATTTCGTATCGACGACCTGACTTCCGGACTACGCTGCTATAGTCGAGCAGCATGTGAAATACTGGCAAGCGAAGAGGCAACACTCCTCGACTACAAGGACCTTGGGGTCCTGCTCTTACTACGCAACGCCGGGCTGTCGATCATGGAGGTGCCTGTCGAGATGCACCCTCGCGCGAGTGTATCTCCGCGCGTCTTTACCGGCTGGGCGCGAATCGCCCGGTACATGATGGAGAGCACACTGCTTTGCATCTCGCGCGGGCATCCAAAACACTTCCTTAAGCAATGACACCCTTCCACCTGACGACGACATTACTGGGATTCGGGCTTGCCATCACCATCATTGCACTGGTCCGACGCGATAAATTGCAGGCACGCCAAGGGGTATTCTGGATCTTTGTAGCGGCCGCCGCCGCGTTGCTGGGCGTATGGCCGGGTCTTATCGATCGTCTGGCCCTCACCGTTGGCATCAGCTACGCCCCAACGCTACTGCTGCTGGCCGCAGTCATCGTCCTGCTGATCAAGTCCTTGCAGAGCGACATTGAACTGGCGCGACTCGAGCGCCAGCTGCGCCGTCTGAACCAACGTTTGGCCTTGTCCGAATTCGAGCGCCCGAACCAGAAGAATCCAGACGATTGAATTTACCCGGCAGGACCGCCATGCTGAACCGTCATCGACCAAGCGACGCTGCCAGCCATCGCCCGATACGGCGTTCTATTCTGTAGAGCGACGTGCTCTGGTACCTTGCGCGCACACTGGCCCGCAACCAGAGCAGACGACTCCTCCATGGAGACGCTTGATGCGACTCAAGCGTGCGGTAGGGCGCGGTGAACTGCGCATCCGCTGCAATGATCGACTTCGGCAAGAGAATGGCGTCGTCTATGCCGTAATCGAGTTGATGGAGCAGAGATGGGCGCACATGGCCTTTTGCCACCTCATCTTCAACGAAACCTCTCGATATGGCCCCCTCCTGTAGCGCCTGACGAAGCGTCCTGACCCAAAGGTAGCCCAGCGCATTCAGGTGCGACACCCACGGTTGCGTGTTCATGTCGGTATAGTGCAGCAAGGCCGTCTGGCCCGCTTTGTACGTTTCCAGCGCATTCCAGTCGGGTTCGATTACCGCGTTTGCGTGGGCGAGCGAAAAATCGTACATCAACTGTTCGTAGCTCAATTCGCCGGCGTCCAGCGCACCTACAATATCTTGAATACTCCATTCGAGCCGGCTGCAATCCATCACCATCACGCTGTACTGAGGCTTTCGACCACTGGAAGTACTCGAATATGCGGATAGCACATTGGCCGTTCCGAACGGGCGACGCCAAAGATCTACGATATCCCTGAATACGAGCATGTCAGAATCGAGATAGATTGCACGACCAGCGAAACCGCACACCTCGGGAATGATGAAGCGCTGAAACGAAAAGGGCGTACGAGCACGATTCTCCGGCGCAATCGGCTTCGGGATGGAGATACCCGCGTCGCACAAGGGGACGACTACGACCGTGCTGCTTGCGTGCTTTTTGATCGAGTACTCAAGCACCTTTACCGGCAACGCCTCACTGGCGCTTGACGCGACGCAGACGCGAATCGGCGTTTCCATGTCCAGCGGAGCATAATCCACGCCCGTCCTTGCGATGACCGTCGCGAAGGATTCGAATTGACGGTCAAAGCTCCGATGCCCGTTGGCCAACAGAGATACGGATGTCAGATCAGAGAACTCTGCGCTGTAGGTCGTGCCGCCATCGACACCCAAAGATCGCACTTGCCTGACGCCAGCCGTAGCCAGCAGGTCGAAGGCGGCTTCCGAGCTGAAATAGTACGCCGAGATGACCGGGTAATCACCGCGCCTTACGGGAGACGAACTCAGGTCGTACCAATACAAGCGTCCTTCCGCTGCAAGCTTGGCCAGCGCCACATGGCGGGCAGCGAGAGTGAGCAGATCGGTGCGCCCCGCTTCGTGATTGAAATGTGGAAACCAGGGCAAGACAACGAGAATGTCCAGCCGTTCCGACAGCGTATCAGCGCACCGCTCGTAGGCATCGAAGTCGACGAAATGCGCTATGGCGACGGCTTCACATTCGCGCAGGCTGTCGTTCAAGGACAGGACCTTGTACTGAGACAGATCATAGTTGCCCCTTGACGCAAAACTCGGCCCTTTGCCCAGAATGAGCCATGGCCTCTCCAGCACCTCGGGGTGATCGGTGAAGTGCTCGAAAATATGCCTAAGCGCAAGCGGCATGACGCACCTACTTCTTGAATCCAATCATATTGATCATCGCTGGTGCCAGCGAATATGCCGGTACGTCGCCACCCTCCAGCTTGTTTCGCTTGCGTTCCAGTTTTTCCTCACGCGACTTCGGCCGGAACAGGAAACGGTTCATCTTCTCCATGTTCCTGTTCCTGAGCGACAGCGTATCGCCCTCCTCGAGTGTGGAGACTGACGAGTATCTGTACTCCTGAAAGTCGATACCGGGAAACAGATAGCACACGGCTTCGGGTGTGAAGCGCCAAAGATCACCCGGATACCCGTGATACCGAAAAATAAAAGGCACGGATATGAAAATTGCACCACCCGGGCGTAACAATTGCGCGATATTGCGGCACGCACCGAAAACATCCGGAATGTGCTCGAGGAGGCTGATGCAGAAGACCGTATCGAACCTCCTGCCACCCAACGCTGCTTCGATCTGATCGAACGATGCGGTGAGATCCAGAACGATATCGACGTTCTCGCCGGCCGCCATGTCGCATCCGGTAAAGTTGATCTCCTTGCCCTTGCCGATCAAGAGATTGCGGAGATCCAGGTATGCATGCTCCTTGTATCTCTTCGAGCCAAGCTCGAGCACGTCGGTTCCGGCGTGGCCGATGTTCTTTGCAATCCATTCTGCTACGTTAGCCGAAGCCATCATTAATCCTTGATTGTTCCGCAAGCATTCACGGCGGCCGATTTCAGCAAGTAATCCGATTTGAATGCCGAGTAGATTTCACGTGTGGCAAGTATGTCCGCAAACCCTTCAAACCGTGAAACATCCAGATCCGACAGCAGGGAACTCGGGAGAAACCGTTCCGGGACAAGGCGCGACATGTACAAACCCAGCCGTCCGCGCGCCAGATGCCGCACGTAGATTTTTTGCAGGATACGTTGCCATGTCGGGCTGAAGGGGCGGAGCAGCCTGAAAAAGAGACGCGAAAAAAGCGGCAACGCACGAAGTCTGCGTGAGTCGATGCGTGCGTTCAATTTCTTGGCGGACGAGCGCTTGTCAGCGGCGAGACCTAGACGGCTCTCGATAATGCCATAGAATCTGTCCGCGTCGCTCTTGAGCAGTTCGACCGGGATGGTAATGACGCGATCCCCGAACGCTTCCTGATAAGTTCCAATGAGGTAGTTGTAATCGAGCAGATCCAGGATTGGATTCGCGTAATCCGTCAAGAATTCCGAAAAGAAGAGCACCCCGCCCTTTGAAACGTACTGTGCGTAGAATGATTCGAGAAACTGCGAAAAGCCCCGTGTTACGATCAGCACGTAAGCATCCGGAAATAGATCCCTGAGCTCCTGACAGCGGCTGCTCTGGTACGCCTTGATCGAATCAGCATTCGCGATCAAGCCACTCGTTGCATCAAACGCCAGACCAAGGGATAAGCGCTCATCACTCAGCACACACACTTTCTTGTCTGCCGCTGCGCCTTTGACAAGCCCCTTTTCGGAGAATCGCCAGATCTCCGGATGACGCTCGAACCAGTCCTGCAAGGTAGTTGAGGCTGCCTTGCCATATCCAATGTGAAGTAGGACTCGCATTGCCTATCCCGCTTCGGAAAGGGATGGCTTGCGCCTCAGATAGCCTCTCGGGTTGGAGGTGAGAATGAAGCGCTCACGCGTCATGTCCAGTTCGTAGAGCTCGGCATTCTGTTTGAGGAAACGCCTGGCGGCAGGCAATGGCCCGCCCTCGGGAAAGCTGTGTGCCATTCGGCTTTGCAGCGGATTATAGAGATCCACGACGCCATCCTCGACGATGAGGTATTGACCCGCGGTCACAAATTGAGCGTAGAGCGCCAGGTCACGCGTCACGGCCTCCTGGGTATGGTCGGCATCGTGAATGACCATGACGCTACCGTCTTGAACCAGACTCCTGACTTGATCAACGATCTCTGACGAGGCGCAATCCCCCGTCAACTCGACTATTCGGGGATGACTGACGCGATAGTTCTCGCGGGAAATATCTATGGAAATGATTGATCCATGGCCCATCATGTCACACACGTTGGCCATGAAAAGCGCGCTGCCCCCAAAAAGGCTACCGATTTCCACGATGTAGTCGGGCCTGCACTCGTGGATAATCTCCTGATAGACCCACATGTCCGGCAGCATCTTCCTGGTCGGGATACCCAGCCAGCTGATGCTATGCATCATGCGCTTGTCAGCAAAATACCAGTGAACGTACTCGGCAATACTGGACGACCAACGTTCACGATAGTCAGGATCCTTGATCAGCGCACCGCCCTGGGCGCAGCCTTCGTCATGAATCAAACGGAAGGACGCGAGTGGATGCCGGATGACGCGAAGGATTGTACTCAAGGTCGATCTTGCCGTAATCGGGTACGACATCCTCGAGGGGCGACGAAATTTCTTTGGCTTTGGCCGGTCCGGCTTCGGCTCTATGGTTTCAGGCGAGTTCGCTTGCATCATGTGATAGACAATTCTCAATTGATAGTCCGGAGACATCCAGCTGCAGACCGCTCGCTTTCGGGGAATTGGTCTGCAGCCCGAATACAATCAGCTTGATCTCTCCCGTGGCGCTCGTTGCGGCCCCCTGTTTGACAAGGTGCAGTGCCAATCCGTAGTGGTTCCTGGGCAGATCGGGTATTAGAAGCTTGAAGCGAATCTTGCTCGGCCTGCCTTGGCGAAAATGTACCGCATGCACCATCAGGACCGTGCGCCCGACCTCCAGCCCATGGCCCGAATGCAGGCTAAGCTCAACAGCCTCGCACGGGAAAGACGCATTGGGAAGGAGATCAACGCTTACATCCAGGGTTTCGCCCGGCCTTCTCAGAAGTCGCAACCTGGAACGCTCATATTGTTCACCGTCGACAACGATGCGCTTCGCGATCGCGACATGGCTCAATGCCTGTTTGGCGCTTCGGCGCTGGAAACGCTCATCCTCCTCCTGCATCGACGCTTCTGCATCTTCCGACTGAAACGCTGTCAGCCGCCCAGCCTCTTCGACATGCGCAATCCCGCCCATCTCGTCTTCCGGGTCGAAGACGGCATCTGGTTCCAGAGCGAGGTCAGATGTGGGTTCAAGGCCCATATCCGACCCATCGGACTGCCGCAGGAAATGCTCAAATGCCAACTCGGTGTGAAATGGTCCATACAGTCGCCCCTGCTGCAGCACCATGGACTGGTCGGCGACCTCCTTGAGGAATTCGAAATCCGTACTGACGACAAGCGCCGTACTGGCCAGAATGCGCTCGATCAACGCCGCCCGCGTCGCCAATCGGGCCTCGCCAGCCCCTGCACCAACGAGTTCATCGATCACGAGCATCTCGGCAGGAATCTGCAAGAGCAAATCCATCCCCAACTTTCTGATCAGGTAAGGCGAAAGATTGCCCAGTGGGCGCTCCGCCACTTTGCTGTCGATGAGATTGCCCTGCAACACCCTTCCGACGGCACGGTCCAGATTCTCTCCCAGCAGGCCGGCGAGTGTCCCACGAAAAGCCAGGTTCTCCCGCAGACTCAAAGCAAGCTTGAAGCCCGCCGTGGGCCGACTGACAAGCAAGCTCGAAGACCTTGCCGCAACTCGCCCTCGAGTCGGGTGTAACACCCCACTGGCGATCCCAGCCAAGGTGGATTTTCCGCTGCGGTGAGCGCCGATGACGCCCAACTTCTGCCCCCTGCGCAATTGAAGAGTGATATCTCGCAACGCAAAGAAACTGTCGGGTCGGGGACGATTCAGCAGCGAACGGGGCCAGAGCATCTCACGCAGTACCGCGGCCGGAACGTCTGCGATATCACGGGGGAACGACCGGCTGACCTGATCGAGACTCAGAACGATGTCGCAGTCTTGGGTCATCGTCAATGGCCGATATAGGCTGCCGCGAGGCGCACTTTTGCCTGGAAATAGTAGAGGCCAAGGCCGAGAAAAAGACACACGAGAAATAGCAAGCCCAGTACTGCGCTCGCATCAGGCATCGTACCGGTCAGCATGTCCCTGAAAGGTACAATCATGTAGCTGAATGGATTGATATGATTGATCAGCGCCAACGGGCCAGACTGCGGTGCAGTGTAGAAGACTGGCGTCGCGAGCAGAAGGGCATACTGGACAAAGGGCATGGCATAACGGACATCCAGCAATGCAAGACTCAGCGGCAACGTGAAACACGCCATCGCCGCGCCCGCCGCCAGCAGGATGCACACAGCGAGTGGAAACCATGAAATGGACGCGGTAAATGGCACTTGAAACCAGATCAGGGCAGCAATCAGAACCGGGAGTTTGAGGGCGAATGCGACCAGCGCCGACAGTGCGCCTGCGCCCAGCAAGACTCGAGCATCGAAGACGACAGATCGAAGGAGCATGTTGGCACGTCGTGCAAGCCTCATGGGCTCGAGCCACGTATCGGCTACCAATTGCCACAAAAGGAGTCCCGCGAGCAATTGAACCAGGTAGTTCTTCGATTGCCCTTCGCGGTACAACCCCAGGTCCTGCCCCACGAACAACGCCATCGAAACAAGGGTGAAGAGCGGCACGAGAAACCAGACGACGCCCAATAAGGTCCGTCGAAAGCGCACTCGAAAATCCCTCATGACGAGTGACCACGCAGCCCACAGAAAAGGCTTCATGGCTTGGCTCGGGATCGCTCGCGCAGCCTTTTCACCGCGGGACGGGCCGTCATCGAATACAAGACGTAGGCGGCCCGAAATCCAAGACTCGGAAGGCGCCTCAAGAATCGCAAAGGTCTTCTGAAACCTTTCAGCCGAGACTTCAACGTGCGACTCTTCGCAACTTTGCCTGATCCCTTTTTCAGCTTGGAATAACGGACCGTCCGACGTTGCAACTCGTCTGAGTGCAGAAGCAGATACTGCTCTGCAGTAAGGCGCTGTTCTGGCACCACGAAGAGGGAATCCAGCGTCAGGTCCGGCATCTGTGGTGCGACACCCCCCTCGAGCAATGCGTTGACATCGCATTGCAGCGAGGGACGAACGAGTCCGGCGCGAATATCGTCATCCACCATACCCGCATCGAGCACGCCCATCGCCATTGCCTGCTTCACCCATCCAAGCCAACGTATGCGCGCAGGAGAGAATGCAGAATACCAAGGCCGCTGCGTAAATAGCAGCGCGCTGGTCAATCCGTCGGCGCCGATCTGCATCGGAAGGCTCCCCGCACTGAAACCCTCATACCGGCTGATCGCCTCGTAATCGGCCCCACTTGAAACAAAGTCCTGAAACTGCCGTACTTGAGCGTGCGCATTATCGACGACAAACAAGTCGAGGTCTGCGACCGTGGTAAATCCGTACGCTGCAAGCGCCTCGGTCCCGGATGCCAGCAACGCGATCTCTCCCGGCACGATATGACCAGGCAGAAAAACTGTCACCAGATCCGGAGCCGATTCGAGCGCCAGCAGGCGCAGCGCCAAGCGACGAGACGATTCCGCAGGCACATCGTCCCACGTCCGCCATTCGGTCAGCTGCGAAGATCTGACGATCTCTCCCTGCGCACGCTTCTCGAGATCGGCTGCGAACGCGGACAAGACCGCGCGCTGCGTGTTGCACTGCGTTGCGTCGTCGAGAATAAAGCGGACTCGGGTCACATCAGTTTCCTATAGAAGGTAGGCCAGAAAGTGCTTGTGAATCGCACCTCGCCAGATCTCCTTGATCAACTCCAGACGCCCCACCGCACCAGCCCGGACAGCCTCTCTGAGCCACTTGCCCCAAAATGCCGTCAATGGATGACCCGGATTCTTCCAGGGCTGGGAACGAACGTAGCTGAAATGGGTGAGCTTGCTGTCGGGCTCCACGATATTGAAATGATTCCAGCGCGGATCGATCGGCTGGATCCTGTCCTGATCGAACCAGGTCAGCATCATGAAATCGCGGTAATGGATCTGTCCCTCGCCAAGCTCGGCGCGATTGGGAACCACGTTCTGGAACATGGTGTCGGGATTCCAGTCGCGCAATTTGGCACACTCCATTGCCATGACGCTCGTCTGGTTGTGCTGCCCAACGGCCTTTGCGCCAAACGTCCCCTTTGGCTCCTTGACAAGCGCAATGCTATGGTCATCGTCAAGCGAGTCCGCCAACTCGTTTATGTCCGTGAATACCAATTGATCAGCGTCGAGATAAATGGCCTTTCCCTGATAGCCGTTGAGCTTGGGCACCAGGAATCGTACAAAACCGAAATTCGTGCCCCCCACCCGTTCGATTTCCTGCTTGACAGCGCGCACCTGGACGGGCCGCCTTGCATTCTTGTGAATCGAATACTCAAGAACCTTCTGCGGAATCAGCTGGTCGTCCTCGGTTCCGATATAAACAGTCAATGTCATGGCGCCTCACTTTCAACGGACAGTTTGGTGAACTCGGCGACTATTTCATCGGGCCCGATGTCGCCCTTCAGCACTTCGTATTGATAATCAACCAGATGATAACCAATGACTGGCGACAGATTGAGGACACGAACGCCCTTACGGCGCAGAAAATCCTGCACAACCAGTGTTCCTTTGACATAGCTGTCATAGTTTCTGACTTGCCCGCGCTTCAGTACCTCGTCCTCGCGGAACTTGTTCTTGTCGTATTGAGCGTAGTGTTTACCGCCCAGGGTCGTGCTGTCGCAACCGATCGTGTAGATAGTCCGAGCGCCCATTATCCAGGCCAGTTGCAAAGCCCCGTGCAAAGAACACCCTTCCGGGGTGTAGTACAGATAGTCGCCATTCTTCGACATTTCGTAAATCTGGTCGATGTCATGACTCCAGTCAAAGAAATAGAAATATGGATTGTCCCAATCGACAGCCGCCTTGCGATTCCGGCCCGTCCCTTTGACAACAGGATATTTGATACCGGAAAAATTCGGATGCAGGGGGGCGTCTACCGTATTGCCCTCTCTGCAATACGTCTGATGGTGCATGAAGGCAATCGGTGTGATATTTGAATTTATCTTGAAGCTATCGTTCAACGACATGCAGATCTTGTCGGCCAGAAAATCCATTGGGAAGACGTTGGCCGTTGGTCCGCTGCCAACGATGTATATTTCCTGGCCCGAATAGATATCTCTTAGATCGGATAAACGCATTCACTTTTCTCCCACCACTCGCATGTCACGTGGATCCTGCTGTTTGAACATGGCGCGCTCCTGGCGCACGTTGCGGAATCCGCAGCGCATGAGCAAGTCCACCAGAGTTGTCGGCGTGTAACCCCAACGATGACACATCAAGGGATCCTTCCAGGCCGGATCACCATAAAGCGGCCACATGGCCATCTGGCCGTCTTTTCCCACCGCACGAGCTGCACGCTCCGGCTCCTTGAGCAGCATGGCAGCAGCAGTCAATATGTTGGGACATTCCAGCACCAACGAGCCCCCGGGCTTCAGGATGTCACGCCAATGATTCAGCAGATCCTCCGCTTCCCAGGGGTAAAAATGCTCAATGACGTGGACCGACAGAATCTCGTCGGCATACTCCCGATCAAATTTCAGCGCACGCAAGTCTGCAATGACATCCGGCCTGTTGCCTTTGCGTGATTCGGCGAAATCCACATTGACGTAGCCCTCCAGGATCTTGTCTCCGCACCCCAGGTTGAGTCGGACCTTTCCGTCAGGAGGTGGTGGGGACCACTTCATCTTCCTGACACGGCCAACGTCTCCCAGCCCTTTGACGGCACCTTTGCCCAGCAGCCTGCAGAGCATCTCCTTAATGACCTGAAGCAACTCTGCTCCTTCGCTTTTCAAGGACATTCTGGAAAAACCCTTCGAATTGATTCGCGATGCTAGTGATGTGAAAACGCGGCGCCACTTCAAGAAACCGCTCGTGAATGCGAAGTCGGAGCGCATGGCTGTCGATCAGGCGATCGAGCTGTCGTTCGAACGATCCGGGCTGGTTGGTGAAGAACAACACATCACCGGTATCCGTGTCATGCGCCGACATTTCTTCGTAATGAACGAGCGCCGGCGTGCCAGATCCAATGGCATTCGCCAGTTTGACGTTCGACTTGAACTGCCGCGCGAGAAAACTTCCATGCTCTCCACCGCGGGCCAGGATGACAATATCGAGGTCGGCCAGACGCTGGGGATTGGCAACAAATTCGATCCCCCGTCGCGCGCAGGCCTGCTCGATTCTTGGCCGCCATTCGCCGAGGTAATCGCCCCCTTCATACCCAATGACGGTGACTCGCTCACGAATCGCATTCTTCTCGATCCGCGGCCGGAAGTGGTGATAGATCGTTATTTTGTCTCGCACCAGGCCGCCAAGACTCTCCTGCATGCGCCGCGTCGGAAAAATGTATCCGTCCGCATCGATGCCCTTCCAGACCTTCGAGAAGAACTCGCGCGCCTTGACGGTGTCGGTGTACTTCATGCCATCTTCGGGTTGCGCCCACGAGTCGACGATATCGAATACGAGGGCCTTGCCCATCCGACGCGCTCTCTCAATCACCCGAGGATCGGGTCTCTTGACCAGACACACGACATCGGCTTTCTCGAGATCTTCATCAGAAGGTTTATTCAGGGCCGTCCAGTTGCTTCGCATGGATGCAATCTGCACCCCCCGAATCTGCCACGCCCCAGCAGATGATCGACTGGTAAAGCAGACATTGACTGGCGAGGCGCCAACGCTGTCGGCCTGCGGCGGAAGCTCCACACCCGGACTCGCATTCCGGGAAAGCACATTGAGGGTCATTGACGCTATGGATTCCTTGGCAACGCTGCCACAACCAGGCCGATTTCGCGCAACGGCGTTCGTCGAAATATGCCAGGACACATCAACCCGTGCAGCCGGGATCGAGCGCCACCCCCTTACACTTCCGCGCAGCGTCCCGACTTGCCACGAATTGCCGGTGTGCGCCGCGCGCAACATTCGTGGGCCGAAAAATTCTCACCAGGAGGCGGAATTCGCCCCGCGGCGGACGATCTTAGCTCGACTATGCCGTCACGACAACTCCGAATTCATGACAGCCAGACGTGCCTTAACGCGCCCCCCTCACCCGATCGTCGATCGCCTGGGCATGTATCCACGAGATGATCACCGCGGCCCGACCGCCCCAAATGGAGCTGAAATTCGAGACAAAAGGCGTTTTCTTGCAAGAAGCATCCTAAACATCAGAAAAGCCGCCCTCCAATCCAACACATGATCGGACGAATCCGCCGCTTGGCGACCAAAGGCACAGGCCAGCGTGTGCCAGATTCTCCCGGACATGTCTTGAGATATACTGCCGGCACACTCAACGGATCGACTCCGAAAGAGAGTGATTTGGTTGGCTCCGTTGATTTCAGAGCTTCAAACATCGCCATTGCACGGACGCAGTGCGTCGGCAGAGACAACCCAACAGATGCCCGAACACCATGAGTGAAGCCATTTACCTCCAGCTCAATCAGATCTTCCGTGATGTGCTGGACAACGATGATATCAACCTCACTGCGGACACCACCGCTGCTGACGTGCAGGGCTGGGATAGTCTGGCCCACATCAATCTGATGCTGGCGGTCGAGCGGCACTTCAAGGTGCGCTTCGCGACGACGGAGATCGGCAGTTTGTCGAATGTTGCCGAACTGGTCTCGCTGCTCGAAGCTCAGATCTGATTGACGCCGGATGCCTAACCTCGCTTCGTTACCCTGGCTGCCTCAAGCGCCCGAAGATTTCCGTGCCAGATGCAGAAACATGGGCAATGGCGACGATGCGCGCCAGCTTTCTACGCATGCGCTGGATCTGACTCAATTGGGTCAGTTGGCCCGCTCGATGCGGCGCCTGACCTCGCTCGCGCCGTTGACACCCTTCAAACTGGCCATATTGGGCAGCGCGACCGTCGATTTTCTGATCGAACCCCTCGTTGCAAGCGGGGCGCGCTATGGTTTGGCCCTTGAAGTGTTCGGTTCGCCCTTCGGTCAGGTGATGCAGCAGGCGCTGGACCCTCACTCTGACGTCATGCGCTTCGACGCGAATGCGGTGCTACTGTATCTGGATTACCGTTTCTTCAAGCCCCCACAGGAAATCGGCAATCCATCCTCCCTGCAGGCTGCCGTTGACGAGGCGATCGAACAAACCAATTCATTGCGGCAGTCTTTACGGCAGTCGGGGGCCACGGTCATTGTGACCACCATGCCTCCGCCCCCCTTGCCGCTGTTCGGCCATCTGGATGCCCGTGTAGCCGGCACAGGACGTGCGTTTGCTGAGTCATACAATACAGCCCTTATCAGGTCCCTGTCGCATACATCCGACATCCTCCTTGATGCGGCAGCCCTTGCGGCGACGGTCGGCCTTGCGACGTGGCATGATGCCCCGCAGTGGCTCGTGGCGAAGATCCCCTTCAGCATGGATTGCGTTCCCCTGTTTGCAGACCATGTCAGCCGTATCGTGGCCAGCATGATGGGTAAGGCACGCAAGTGCCTCGTACTGGATCTGGACAATACGTTGTGGGGCGGCGTCATCGGCGATGACGGTCTCGAAGGCATCGAGATCGGCAATGGATCAGCCACCGGCGAGGCACACCTTGAATTGCAGCGAGCCGCCCTTGCCTTGCGCCAGCGTGGCATTGTGCTTGCGGTCAGTTCAAAAAATAACGACGACGTTGCCCGCAAGCCATTTCGCGAACATCCGGACATGCTGCTTCGAGAGGAGCACATTGCCGTCTTTCAGGCCAACTGGCAGGACAAGGCAACAAATCTGGTTGCAATTGCAAAGTCGTTGAATATCGGTGTCGATGCGCTCGTATTCCTTGACGACAATCCGGCCGAACGCGCACTGGTGCGTCAGGCCTTACCCCAAGTTGCCGTTTGTGAGCTCCCCAAGGACCCCGCGCTCTATCCCGAAGTGTTGATGCAGGCCGGCTATTTCGAAGCGCTCGCATTTTCGGAAGAGGATCGTCTGCGTGCCGGGCAATATCAGTCGAATGGGGCCCGGGCTGCACTCGAACAGGCCGCAGCGGATCTTTCGACCTATTTGCACTCTCTGCAAATGGTCATCGCCTTCTCGCCATTTGATGTGATCGGGCAGGCACGTATTGCGCAATTGATAAACAAATCGAATCAGTTCAATCTGACAACCCGTCGGTATTCCGAGACCGATATCGAGTCCATCCGCAACGATCCTGCGCTCTTTACACTGCAGGCCAGATTGACTGACAGGTTTGGCGACAATGGCATGATCAGTGTTGTGATCTGCCGTCCCGAAGGCCAACACTGGTCAATCGACACATGGCTGATGAGTTGTCGCGTACTGAAGCGTCATGTCGAACTTGCCGTCCTCGACCAGATCATGGCCGCTGCCAGCGAGAAGGAGGTCCGAGAGGTGCGAGGCCGCTATTTACCGACCGAGAAGAACGATCTCGTTCGCAATCATTATGAAGAATTGGGATTCACACAGATCTGTGCACACGAGGACGGCACCACGGAATGGCGGATGAACGTCGCGGGATATCAAGCGCACGACCTCCCCATGGTCATCAAGACCTCGCTCCGCAAAGCGCCCTAGCAGTGAATGTGAACGCACTCGACCGTCGTCGCTTCTGCCACACCGATCAGATCGAGTTCGCCCGCTTTTCGGGAGACCGCAATCCAATTCATCTCGACCCGGTCATTGCTCGGCGCACCATTGCCGGACAGTGCATTGTGCACGGCGCGCACAGCGTCCTGTGGGTACTGAATTCCCTGGCCCGAGTGTCGGTCGTAGCGGGAAGACTTCGCGCGCGCTTTCTCAAGCCTATTTTCCTGGACGAAGAGATTTCTTGTGTATGGAATTCACAGGCCGGGAAGGTGCATCTGAGCGTGGACGGCATCACACTTGTCGATATCACGTTCTCCACCGCGCAACTCCCCACCAGGTCCGCCCTTACCCTTCCACCTCTGCCTGGTCGCGACACGCCCGCCGAACGCTCATTCGCGGAGTGTGCGACGCTTACTTCTCAAGCATTCGATCTACACGGCGATACGCATCTCGCTGCTGCTCTGTTTCCCGATGCCGTCCGCCTCTACGGCCAGCAAACTGTCAACGAGATCGCCGCCCTGTCGTACATCGTGGGCATGGAGGTGCCTGGAATGCACTCCTTGCTTTCGGGATTACGCTTTAGCCTCCGCGAGACAAGTGGCAGCTCAGTTTATTCCGTCACCGAAAGTGACGAACGATTCAAGCAACTGCGCCTCGCAGTAGCGGGGCATTTTCTTGATGCCGAGGTCGAAGCATTTCACCGCCCACTGCCCACGCGAATGCCCTCGTTGTTCGGATTGCGCTCCCGAGTCCACCCCGGGGAACATGCGGATGCTCACGCTCTTGTCATCGGAGGGTCGCGTGGATTGGGCGAGATTGTAGCCAAACTCATCGCTGCAGGTGGCGGGCGCGTCATCATCACCTACAGTACGGGCGCCGAAGATGCAGAAAGGGTGGTGGACGAGATCCGGAATGCCGGCGGTCAGTGTCAGGCCATTCAGTTGACGCTAGGCGCGTACGCCGCAATGCCCACCAACCTGCCGCTGATCAACCAGCTTTACTACTTTGCAACACCGAAAATCTTCGGCAGGCGTACAACTCCCTTCAATGAGGATCTATACCGGAACTTTCGATCCGTCTATGTAGCCGGTTTCGAGACCGTCTGCACGTGGCTCATCGGGCGCGGCAATCGCTGCTCCGCCCTCTTTCCGTCGAGCATCGTCGTCGAGGATCCGATTCCTGAACTGGCCGAATACGCCAAGGCCAAGGCTGATGGAGAGGCACTGTGCCAACGCCTGAATGAAAACCACCAAATAGACATACTTACGCCTCGTCTGCCTCGCACAGTCACGGACCAGACACAATCCCTGCTGCACACTGCAGGCGAATGCCCCGCCGACGTGATCGCTCCGTTCGTACGCCGGATGACTGAACTCATCAAGTGACATCACCTATCGCCCCCAACAGGCACGGCGCGCATGCTCTTCAACGACTATTACTTCATCTTCTGGTTCCTGCCCCTGACCCTGCTGCTCTACCACACGGCGCTGGCCACACGCCGGACTACGGCTGCGAAATGGGTGTTGCTTGGATCTTCCCTCCTTTTCTACAGCCTGTGGAAGCTCGCATTTCTACCGCAATTTCTCCTTTCCATTCTCTGCAATCACTTAATAGGGACGCGGTTTCAATCACGAACGGATGTCAGCGCCTCCCGCCGTACCAACCGTGAAAAGGCACTTCTGTGGCTTGGCATGGGCGCAAATCTGGCCCTTCTCTTCTACTACAAATACCTGACTTTTTTCGCCAGTCAATCGAACCTGCTGCTCGGTACCGATTTTGTTCTGGCAAAGATCGTCATGCCTTTGGGTATCAGCTTCTTTACATTCATGCAGATGTCCTATCTTTTTGAATGTTATCAAGGCCGGGTAAAATCGAGAACGACCCTTCTTGACTACGCTCAATTCATCACATTTTTCCCGCATCTGATCGCAGGACCGATCATTCTCCACAAGGAGCTCATACCGCAGTTCAATGACCATACCCGAATGCGGACCATACCGTTAAACATGGCGGTGGGTCTATTCTTGTTCGCACTTGGTCTGTTCAAGAAAGTCGTCATTGCAGACAGCCTGGCTGAGAATGCGACACTACCATTCGACCGAGCCGCCTACGACGGGGTAAGGGTCTGGATTGGCGTGCTGAGCTACACGCTACAGTTGTATTTTGACTTCTCCGGCTACATGGACATGGCAATGGGTATCGCCCGCATGTTCAACTTCGACCTCCCGGTCAACTTCGAAAGTCCGCTACGCGCCACCAATATCAGTGCCTTCTGGCGGCGGTGGCATATCACCATGACCCGCTTTTTCATGAACTACGTTTTCATGCCGCTCGCCATGCGCGCAGCGCGTCGGCATGCGGACATTCCCCCAGGCCGGCAGCGACGCTTTATTGAGGCAACGGCCATGCCAATCCTAGCAACATTCATTCTGGCCGGTATTTGGCACGGAGCGGGCTGGAACTTCATCGTTTTTGGCCTCTGGCATGGCTGCGGACTTGTGATTCATCGCCTGTGGGAAATGTCCGGACGCAAGATGCCCACTGTCCCGGCATGGATGCTGACATTCCTTTTCGTGACCGTTGGGTTCATCTTCTTTAGATCGCCAGATCTGGAGGTTGCGGGCAAGGTGCTCAGTGGGATGCTCACCCTGAACGGCGACCCCGCCGAATGGAGGCGCCTCCCCTTGATCGGCGTGGCCATTGCCATTGCACTTCTGCCAAGAAACAGCCAAACCTTGGCAAGCGCATTCCAGCCAACATGGCGCACCTTCGGGTGGACAATGTCAGCCATCATGGCATCGCTCGCCCTGATAAACCGTCAAACAGCATTTCTGTACTGGCAATTCTGATATGACAGAAAAAGGCAGACTCTCACTCTGGGTCTGGGGCGTATTGGCCTCGACCCTGGTGTTCCTTCTCCTCAATTTTGCCGTGTGGTTCTTCAATCTGAATCTGCTTTTCATGCCCTATCCGAACTGCGGCGATCTGGCGCGAATGGCATTGGCACCGGAAATCAGTCAATGTCGCGAGGAAGAGCGCAATCTTTCCAAGCAGCTTCAGAACCCGACACTCGACAGATCATCGACTTTTCCCATTCTGACTTTTGGTGACTCGATATCGCGAGGACGCGGTGGCGGTGAGAACAATTACTGGCAAGACTTCGTGGCAACCCGATCAGGACTCGACATCGCATGGGTCTCCGAAATCGATGAGAACAACTACACTCAAGACATCGTTCGCTTGCGCAATAGTGGTTATCTGCAAAGTCACAAGGTGCGCTATCTGATAGTCCAGGCGGCCGAGCGTACGGCCGTGAACCGCTTTACGAAGAACGTGAACTGGCACGAGACCATGCCACTCGATCGACTCGAAGCAAGACTTTCAGAGCAGTCCGCTCAACTATTTCTCGGTCACCAGTACATCGAGGAATGGGAAGCCCAAAGCGTTGTGCGGCAGGCACCATTTTCCGCACTGACCGCAAAAGCAATGCTGACGCAACTGATAACCATGCACTCTGCGCGCCTCGCCCTCGCCCTTGACAACACTTACAGGTGGGTCGCCAAGTATTACATGTCGCCGCAGGAGGCAAGTGAAGCCGAACCTGTCACCAACGCCATCGCATCCATCTTTTCCACCGACGAAGCGGTTTCCGACCTTCCTCGAGCTGCACGCATGAGTTTTCTGGCGGACGGCATACGGAACCAGATGCCAGCCGCCATCAACAACAACTACAAATGGCTGCAGCGCAAGATCAGCAACCTTATCGGTGCAGACAAATACACGGAAGCCGCGCAACGCTGGAAACTCCGTCACCCCCTATTCAGCGCCGAATATGGCGACACACTGATGTTTCATCTCGGGGACTACAAGGCCAACCGAAAAAACAGAGATGACTCCGGAATCATTGAGATGCATGAAAATTTGAACCGTCTATCGGATTTTCTCGCACGTGACGGCATCCGACTCTTCTTCATGCCGACTCCCAACAAGTTGACGATCTACCAGGACTATCTGGAGGAACCCATTGAGACGAGGAGCACATTCTTCCCTCGTCTCCGAAGCATGGAAGGCAAGCGATACACGTTCATTGATACCGAACAGGTGTTTTCAGAACTAGTGAAAATAGGCGAAAGGGATCTCTTTTTCATTGACGACACACACTGGTCCAACAAAACTTTGCCGCGGATCGCGGAGCTATTCCAATTTCCTTAGCGCGACATCACCGGGCAGATCGCTCAAATACCGTTTATCTGAAATAAGTCGCAAATCATAAACCATTTCCCAAGACCCCGGAATCAGGAAAATGCTCGGGTACTACCGATTAACGGCGGCGATTGGCGTGCTAATAGCACACGCCAACCTTGGATCGGACAGCATGTCACGTGCGATGGTGGGGGCATTCTTCATCCTCAGCGGCTACCTCATGGCGATGACGCTCTCAGGAAACTACAGCGGAAACCC
Source organism: Azoarcus sp. L1K30 (assembly GCF_018122735.1). GTDB lineage: Bacteria > Pseudomonadota > Gammaproteobacteria > Burkholderiales > Rhodocyclaceae > Parazoarcus. The sequence goes on from NZ_JAGRRD010000001.1 coordinate 1,726,522, forward strand.
GCTACCCTTCTACTGGAACCGTTTTCTGCGAATCTATCCAATGCACACAATAGTGGCCTTGGCTATTTTCGTCCTGACCCCATCCTTTGCCCGTGAGGTATTGGGATCAGGCCCCACCGAGGATTACGTTACTGCACTCTTTGGGTCCCTCACGCTAATGTTCGGATATCAGCCGCTAATCGGCCCAGCGTGGACACTACCGTACGAACTATCCTTCTATCTCATCGCGCCAATCTTTCTTCCACTTCGATGGAGATCCATGCCCATCGGCTTGCTCATTCTGGTGACAGCCTCCACGGCATGGCTCTATGTGCATGCCGCACTACCCTTCATGCTGAGGCCTTTTGCGATCGGGTACACTCACCCCGTCACCATTCCGACTTCCATGCTCATGTTCGCCTTCGGAGCCATATTGCATGAATTGCGTAATCACATTGGCCACACTCGCGCCGATGGAGCTCTTGAATGGACTGGTATTTTGCTCCTTCTGGGATTAATCATCCTGGGTTCTCGCTACATCAATCCGGACATGAAAGAACTCGACGCAAATTTCGGCAACACTTTTCAGATTGTCACGTATCTTTCAGCAGCACTCATGCTGTTGGGCTGGCGACGCTCCGAATCGCCGACATCGAAGCTCGCAGGCGACCTGACCAACCCGACATACTTGGTACATTGGCCCCTCCTTCACGCAGGAATTTTCAATCTGACGATTCTTCGCCAGACAACCGACTGGTTTGGAAAGCTCTTCCCACTCGGTCACCTTGTGGCAATTTCGACAATCGTTCTATCCCTTACGCTTCTCCTCTCCTACGTACTGTTACGCTTCGACGCTCGCTTTATCCAGATATGCAGATCTCGAGAAAGAAACTCCATACGCCGACGCATCGCTCTCAGCTAATCCGAACCCTCTGCGCGATGCTGCCGCCCCCTGGCTCTTGGACTTAGCATCGAAAGGCCTCATGTTACTCCTCGGACCGCACGAAATCATTCACTAATCATCAAACAACCGACACTTCGCGAGTCAACTCCTGTCTTTCAACTTCCAGAAAAAAAACAGTTGCCTGATCGCACTTCTAAGATAACCCGGTTCATAAAACCATGGGGTAACGAAATAGCCAAGCCTATGAGCGGGTTCTGCAGAAACGCTTTCGAAGATCTTCCTGCGCTTTCGAAGAAGATGACTCCAGTTTCCGAACCCGTCTCGATATATTCGTAAGGTCAATCCCAATTTTCCACGCATCACGTGCCGCAAAACAATTCCGGCATGAAGCAGGAGGACCCAGTGCAGATTCCGGACCAGCAGAGCCACAGGGAAGGACTTTATCAATGTCCAAATTGAGTTTCTAATTCCATGATAATAGACAAAATCGCTAAACCCCCCTCCACTACTCGCTTGACCTTGATGATAGGCAACAATTTCATCGGTGTAGGCTGCAACATATCCCATTAACCTTGCACGAATGCACAGATCGGTGTCCTCCGCGTAACAGAAATAGTCCGGATCAAAGACATAACCGTGCACACGTCGCATGGCCTCCAACATTCTTCTGGAAAGAAGTGCGCACCCACCCGTCGGACCGAGAAAGATCTCTTCATCGTGCTTGCGATTGGACGCCAGAAGTGTCTTGTAGAGTGCAATACCATGTGACTCAACAATACCCGTAAGGGTTACGCTTCCATCATCGGCGACCAGAAGCCGATTCACTTTTCCGCCAGTCAGATCGGCCTCACTGGACATTGCTTTCCAGGTCAGTTCACGCAAGCCGTCTCGCGCCAGAATTGCATCACTATTCAGCAATAGAACATGACTGCATTGCGCGTCGCAGAGCGCCTCTTCAATCAGAAAATTTGATCCCGCTGCAAATCCAAGATTTGACTCTGACCTCAACAAACGACAAACCGATTCAGGACGAAAGGCACGTTGTAGAAACTCATAGTCAGCACTTTCGGAGCCGTTATCCAGCACCAGGACACGCTCAACGCCGCTCTCTAATAGCGAGTTCACGCAACGCACCGTGAGCGCTGCGGTATTGAAATTAATGACGATTGCGGTTATACAGCATGTCGTCTTCGTATCTGTCATTGCCGCAATATCCCTGTACATTGAAGCGGGACATGGATCAAGCCCTGAAGTCCAAGTGTGGTCGAGGATGTGCGGGTGACCATGGTGTTGCACCTTATCGAGCGTGCAGGTACGGTGCTTTCTGCTTGAGACTCACGCGAAGACGTTTCGTATCCCCGCTCTTCCAGGCATCGAAAGGCCCAAGCTGCTTACACCCCCCGCTGCTGCAAAGCTCAACCGACGCCTGACTATTCTACCGATGAATGAGGGTCTACAATCACGGCTTCAGCATTGTTATGCATCACGACATGCATTCGAGGATGCGTCGCGACAACACCCTGCAAGTCATGCATTTTCGCCTCCCGAGCCAAGAATCTTACTACCCGGAAAGAGTTCGACGCCTCAATCATGACAAACTGCTCAAAGGGCCTTGTCGCCTTCACCATCGCATTGTTGACGCTGACCGCTGCGATCTACCTGCCGCATCTTGGCAGCGAGCTCATCTTCGACGATAACCGCCTGATCGATGGTACGGTTTTTGGCGCGTACGCCGACCCTCTACAGATCAAACAACGCCTGGTGTCTTACGGTAGTTTTGTCTGGAGTACCAGTCTCCTTGGCGAGGGCTGGTGGAAACAACGACTGATTAACATCCTCTTTCATGTCGGTTCATCCATCGGCTTATTCGTCCTGGTACGTGGTCTGATGGCGAATATCGCTTGGCCTCGAAACGATGACGGTCACGGCCCGACGGATTCGTCGCTCACCTCTGCCGCCGCAATCGGTACTTTGCTTTTCGCGCTGAATCCGGTTGCGGTTTACGGTGTTGCCTATCTGATTCAAAGATCAATCTTGATGGCAACCCTCTTTTCAATCTGGGCACTGGTATTCGTTTTTTTTTCCGCACGGCGCGAGCGGCCAGGCCTTCTGTGGATTGCGCTACTGCTTTATTTTTTCGCGCTGCTCTCTAAGGAACATGCATTGCTACTTCCGCTACCAGCTGCCGCACTTTACCTATTTTCCAGTCGCTTCTCACGCAAGCAGCGCATAGCAATTTCAAGCGCTGTATTTTTTCTGGTCGCTTTCAGCGCAACTTTTTTTATCAATCGATACGGCGATATCGTTGGATCTGCATTCGACAGGCAATCTCAAAGCTACCTAGCACTACTCGAGACGATGAAGCCCGGTGTCGGACAGGAAGTTTATGGTCTCAGCATCTTGAATCAAGCATGGCTTTTTTTCCGGTACGGTGCGCTGTGGATGATCCCGAATGTGGAGTGGATGTCGATTGATTTGCGCCCAGCATTTCCACTCGAATTTGCTTCAGTTCCACAGGTGTTTGGCCTTCCGCTGTATCTCGGACTCCTGTCAGCTGCTACCTTCATGATGTTCAGGTTCGCCGATTGGCGCCGATATGCAGGCTTCGCCATTTTTACGCCATCGGTGCTTTTCGCTACGGAGTTCGCGACGGTCTGGATTCAGGATCCGTTCGTGCTGTACCGAAGCTACCTGTGGGCAATTGGCATGCCCTTCCTGTTTGCGCTGCCATTCGTGGGCGCCAAACCCAGGACAATCCTGCTTATTGCAATGATCATCTGCCCTTTGTTTGCAGGCCTTGCATTTGAACGAGCCCATTCGCTCTCAACGGAGTTCAATGCATGGAACGATGCTGCTGAAAAGGTGGACCTGAGTGCAGCCCCGAATGCCGTGGGACGCTCGCGCGCATTTCTTAACCGTGGTAACCAGTTCGTTGCGAGAGGCATGCTGAATGTCGCAACCAACGATTACATGATTGCGCGCCAGCTGGGCGATAGCAGCGGTACAGCTGATTACCACCTCGGTGGCGTCCTCCTGGCAACGGGCAAGCTTGATGACGCCTTGGCCGCATTCAAGAGAGCAGAAGCAGGCAATGACACGGCTGGATTTGCGCACTTGCTGTTAGTGCAGAAGGCCGACACGCTTTTCCGGATGCAGCGCTTCCAGGAAGCTGAGGCGGAAGCGGAGCGGGCGTTGTCCATGGAGCTCGACAGGGAGAACCGAATCCGCACACTGTCGATACACGGTGGCGCCAGTTTCCGTCTTGGCAATTTCGAGAGTGCACTTCAGGATTACTCGAGGCTCATGGAAGAAGAGCCCTCGAAGCGCTCGCACAAGATTGCATACGCGATGACATTGAACGGCATGGGGCAACACCAGGAGGCCATGGCAACGATCAGTGCGATCTCGCAACAGGCTGAGGGCGCAGATGTCAGCTTTGCGCGAATCATGATCCTTCACGCGGGCGGGAAGACAGCCCGTGCCGTGGCCGAACTGCGATCCTCATTGATCAAATGGCCCGGCGACAAGGGGCTGAACCTGCTACGCGAGAAACTGCAACGGGCCCAATAATATGTCTCACACCGATGCAATCGATCGTTCTCCGCGTTGGTAGGCATCGGTAAAGCGGTCCAGTCCATGACTGCCGCCATTGACCAGCCGGCGGGCATGGCGCAGATCACCTTCCAGCAGGGCGATCTTGATACCGTTCTCCTTGTCCTTGAGAAATGCCGCCAGTAGGCGGCCGGCGATCAGGGGGTCGGATGCAAGCTCCGGCTCTCGAATCAGACGATCGCCCAGCCCCAGCTTCTCGCCGAAACGGGCGTAATTGAAACGCCCGGTCAGCTGGATGTAGCCACGCCCTCGATAGCGCTCGCCATCGGGCGCCCCCTGATTGCCGAGATCGCGACGCGCATCGTAAAGATCGAAGGGGTGGCCGCGAGGCGAGGTATTGAATCGCGACAAACCTTCGGCCACGGGTCTGAAACTCTCGGTTTCCGCACGAATCGTGGCCAGCGCCATCAACACCATGGGCTTGTCTGTCAGCCCCAGTTCCGCGAGGGCCTCGCTCACCGGCGGCAGATTCTCGCGAATGTTGCTGATCGGCGTCGATGGAAACATTTCAGACACCGCCTGGACCGTCACCCCAGGAAGCACATCGGGCCACACGTCACCTTTCCTGGCAAGCTCCAGGGCCGCGAGCGTTCGCGGCCCTGCGATGCCATCAGCCAGTAGCCCCTCGCTCAGCTGGAATGCCATCAATGCGGCCTCGGTGCCGCCCCCGAACTCGCCATCGATCAGTCCCGGGGAGAATCCGCGTGCATCGAGTGCCTTTTGCAGGCGTTTGACCGCAGCCCCGCTCATTCCCCGCCTCAACGCTGTCATCGCCTTCCCCTTTATTGAACGACGATCTCAATATAGGTCAAGCACATGGCATCGCCACAAAGATCGTGGGGCGATCGAAGCCGTGCTGGATGGAAGCCTGCGCGCTCCGCACCTATACTGCATCGACGCGATCCGTCATCGGGTGCAATCCCTGACCGGACTGCGTGCCCCTTCATCGCTCCGGAGCAAGCGCATGGCCGCAACGACCGATGCGACGCTGATCACGACCGGCATGCTGCCCATGCTTCTGCTCGCGAGTGCGGCGCTGACGGCACCGGTGTCGATCGCCCTGCTCGCGCTCTACCGTCGCGCAGTACTGCGCTCGATGGCTTCAAGCGGCACCGCCGGGCCGACCCCGGAACGGGAATCATCCGATCGGGCCCCGCCGCCGACGTCCGCGCTGGCGTTCGAGTTTGTCGATACGCCTGCTTCTGCCCCCGCCGCCTCGGTGTTGATCCGGCGCTCGCTATGGCGGGCTGCGCTGGTCTATGCCGTTGCCGGACTGTGCTACGCAGGCACGCTCGGCGGCGCCTGGATGATCCAGGCCGGAGGCGATAGCTTTGTGCCGATGCGTTTCCTGTGGCTGCTGTCGTGCTACGCATGGCCGACTGCCCTGGGCATCGGCATGCTGCTTGCCGTGAGTACGCGCCAGCGCCTGATCACAGCCGGCGTCTACTTTGCATTGCTGTTTGCCGTCGCCGTGGGCGCCATCGTGCGCAACGACGAATTGACCTTTGCCGAAGTCGCGACCTTCTGGCTACTCACCAATGCGCCGGCCACGGCACTGCTGCTTGCCTTTCTTCATCGCCGGGTACGTGCGGTAGGCCCGCTGGTGCTGGCCTTCATGGTGCTGGTGGTCACCGGATCACAGGTGGCGCTTTCCCTCGTCGGCAGTAGTGAATCGGCAATGCGCAGCGCGATTGTCGCAGGCAGCGCGGTCGGGCTGGGCGGCGTGGGCACTTTTGTCGCCACGCTCGTCATCGGCGCACTCGCCGCTACGGCAGCAGGCTGGCAATGCCTGAAATGGCTCGGCCATCGGCATCGCGAACGCCGCAGCAGCGATCAGGCGCTGACGCTGGACGCAATGTGGCTGCTGTTCGGCATGGTGCAATCGATCACTTTCGCATTCGCCGGCTGGGCATGGATCTTCACCGGAATCGTCGCCTTCGGCGCATACAAGTCGGTCACGCTTGTCGGCTTCCATGCCGCCGGCCTGCACCGGGCATCGCAGAATGGGGCGTCCTTGCTGCTGTTGCGCGTCTTTGCGCTCGGTGCCCTCAGTGGAGAGCTTTTCGACGTGCTGGCCAAGCGCTGGATGCGAATTGGCGACATCAGCATGATTGCAGGTCCTGATCTGGCCACGACCACCATCGAGCCCCATGAGTTTCTGGACTTCGTCGGCGGCAGACTGTCGCGCCAGTTCGTACGCGACGCCGACGACCTAGGCTCCCGGATGCAGACACGCGCGCTCGGACCGGACCCCGACGGCCGCTATCGCGCCAACGAGTTCTTCTGCCACGCCGACACCTGGCAAATGGCGATGCAGCGCATCGCCACCACCGCGGACGTCGTCCTGATGGACTTGCGCAGCTTCTCATCCGGCAACCAGGGCTGCCAGTACGAATTGCAGCAACTCATCGACATCGTCCCTCTCGAACGCGTCCTGCTGCTCATCGACGGCAGCACCGACCGCGACTTCCTGCTGCAGACGCTGCAGACTCTGTGGTCAAGGGCAGCGCCGGACTCTCCCAACCGATCGCAGCCAGATCCGCGATTGCGCATCGTCGATATCGGGCGCCATGTCGAACACGTCATACCGTCGCTACTCCACCGATTGAGCGCGCCGGTAGAAGCTTCCGGCATCGGCGACGGTCGGGTGACGCTGCGAAGCAGCTAGAAGTCGAGCCGCAGCGAGACCCATTGCCGCGTCTCGACCACGCGGTCCGACGGTTCGCCGCTCGACTTGAACTCACCGTGAGCGCCGTTGATCGATTGCGCGATGTACGCCAACTCGCCGCGTTGCCCGGCGAGATTGAAGGGACGGCCCAGGCGAAGGTCGAAACGACGGTAGAAGTCGACCGAACTGTTGCGAGTCCACTTCATGTTTCCGACCCAATAGCCCGCCAGGGAGAAATCGACCCCGCCCGGCAAGCGTTGCATGAACAACAAGGAACTCGCACTATCGGGCGCCGACTCCCGGGTCAGGCGGCTGATGCGGTCACGGTTGCCGGCAGTTTCAAGTGTCGTGACGCCGCCCGCCAGGGCAGCATCGAGAAACGCTGACGAGATTGCGGTCCACGCCTGTCCGACTTGCAGCCGGGTGCCCTCTCGCGGTTGCCAGCGCCACTGGAATTCAAGCCCCTGGATCGCCACGCGCTGGACTGCCGTGGTGAAATCGGCGGCGCCCGCCACGCAGGGACCGGGATAGACTGGTACATCGCATGCGACCGAGAGCGGAAGACGACGCTCGACCGTCAGCATGCGATTGGGGACACGCTCGTGGAATAGCCGCACATCGAGACTGCTGCGCCACGCCTTCCAGTCTCCCAGGTAGCCGATCTCCACCGTATCGATCCGCTCCTGCGCCATGTCGCCGTCGCCCAGGAACTTGTGGCGATAGACCTGTCCCGGCGGAATCGGCACGCCGCCGGCAGTCGCAAACGGTGTGATCAGGCGGACACCGATGTAGTCCGCGGTGCTGCCGGTGCGGAAAGCACGTGAGGCGCCGAATCGCAGTGTATCTTCCGGCGTCAGATGAAAGTTGGCACTCAGACGGGGGGAGAAATTGCCGCCCGCGAGCGAGTCGCGTTCGCCGGCGACGCCAAAATTGCCCGTGAACCATTCGGCCGGCCGCCACTCCACGTTGCCGAAAATGCGCCCTACGCGGCGATAGGCGGTATCGTGCCGCGGCAGATAGCTGTCCGATTGCAGGCTGTCGAGCCTGTATCCAGCGCCCCACGCCACGCGCGTCGCTGCGGTGGGTGCAAAGGTGTGCTGGACTTCGATCTCGTGGCGATCGCCGACATCGCCGTACGCATCCACGCGGTAGCGCAGCGCCCGGTTGCCATTCCAGCTCAGATCACTGCCAAGTTCGACATGGTCCTCGGAGCCTCGATCCTGCGTGTAGGCGTAACGGAGTTGAAGGTCGGCTTCGGCACTCAATATGCGCCGCCAACCCAACTGCAAGAAGGTATTCGACTGATCGAAATCTCGAAAGGGGTTGCCCGGATCCTCGCCGCCCGACAGCACCTTGACGCCGTTCACATCGATGCGGGCAAGCCGCCCGAGCCTGGTCACCGCCTCGACGTGCCCCAGGCTCAATTGCAACTGCTCGCTATTGCCGAGCCAATACGCTGCATTCAAGGTCAGCAGCCTGGAATCGAAGGAATCCTTCCAGTCGAACTGATCGGTCAATCCGAAATCGTTCTTCTGTTGGTAGGTAAAGCGGAAATCGCCCGCGTCCCCAACACGTCCGCCAACACGCAACGTGCTGTCGCTCACGCCCTGCGTACCCTGATTCGTGCTCACCGACACCCCCCGCACCAGTGCAGGATCGACGGTGATGATGTTGATCACGCCCAGAAACGCGTTGGAACCGTAGGACACCGCATTGGTACCGCGTACGACTTCGATACGCTCCACGTCCTCCAGTGCCACCGGCAGCGTCGCCCAGTTGATGCCATTGCGAAATAGCGGCGAATACTGCGAGCGGCCGTCGATCAGCACCTGCACCCGTGGCGAAAAATCCTCGTTGGTCAGGCCGTGATAGGTCACGCGTGCGGCGTCGGTATTGTTGGGATAGGTCATGAAACCGGGCACCAGCCTGAACACATCGCTCAGGTCGCGCGCGCCGCTGGCCTTGATCATGTCGCGGTCGATCACCGTCACAGCAGCCGAAGCGTCTGCCAGACGCTGCGGCAGTCGACTGACCGAGGCGACGATGGGCAAGTCCGAGAAAAAGGGATTGTCCTCATTCTGCGCAAATCCGTTCGACGCCACCAGACCGGTCAAGGCCACGAGCAACCGTGCAATCCGTCCCCTCGCATCCCTATCCGGCAAGCCGGAATGGCATGCTGCGTCGTGCGACGGACGCACGCGCCCGAGCGACGCAAAAAAAGAACTGGATGGAACCGGCATTGGTGAAGGCGCCCGAACGGAACAGCGACAGCGGATTTTTTGCAGGCAGTATCCGGTCCGGCGGCAACAAGGTCAATGGTCGTCCGTCACGACATCGCTGCCGGACGACAGAACGCAGCCACACCCCTACAGCGTCAGGTTTCCCGATACCGTGCAGGCTCCAACCCGAACCGGGCGAGCTTGTCGTACAGCGTCTTGCGCGGCACCCCGAGCGCCTCCGCGGCGGCGGTGACCTCCCCTTGCGCCCCGGCCAGCGCAGATTCGATCAGATGCTGCTCGAACGCAGCCACCCTTTGCGGCAATGCGCTGCCAGGCGCCACCGCGCCAAGGTCGGGCGTCCACACCCCGAGCACATGCCGCTCCGCGAGATGCTGCAGTTCGCGCACATTTCCGGGCCAGTTCTGGCTCATCAGCCAATCCACCACCGCCGTTGACACCTGCGGGAGCGCCCGTCGATAACGTTCCGCGGCCTGCAGACAGAAGGCGTTGAACAGCAGTGGAATGTCCTCCCGCCGCTCGCGCAGCGGCGGCAGCATGATCTGTACGACGTTGAGCCGGTAGTAGAGATCGGCACGGAAACGACCTGCGCGGCTTTCTTCGGCCAGGTCGACCTTGGTCGCCGCAACGACCCGGCATTCAACCGGAATCAGCCGGTTCGCGCCCAGGCGTTCGACCACCCGCTCCTGCAGTACGCGCAGCAGCTTGGCTTGCAGGGCCAGCGGCATGCCTTCGATCTCGTCCAGAAACAGGGTGCCGCCGTGTGCGTGCTCGATCTTGCCGGCACGACTGCGCGTGGCACCGGTAAATGCGCCCGGCTCGACACCGAACATCTCGCTCTCGAATACGCTCTCGGGCAGTGCGGCACAATTGATTGCCACAAAATTGCCTGCTCTGCGACGCCCGGAATCATGCAAACCACGCGCAATGCGCTCCTTTCCAGTGCCGGTTTCGCCGTGCACAAGCACGTCGACGTCGGTATCGGCCAATTCGGCGACCAGTTCGCGCACCCGGCTCATGGCCTGGCTGTTGCCCAGCAATCCCTCCAGACCGCTCGACTGCGCCAGCTGTCGGCGCAACGCCCGGTTCTCGAGCACCAGACGGCGCTTTTCCGTCGCGCGGCGCACGACGTCGAGCAACTGCTCGGGCGCAAACGGCTTCTCGATGAAATCGTAGGCGCCCGCGCGCATGGCCTCGACCGCCATCGAGACATCGCCGTGCCCGGTCACCAGGATCACCGGCAGGTCGGCATCGATCGCCACCACGCGACGCAACAGGGCCATGCCATCCATGCCCGGCAGGCGCACATCCGTGACCAGCACGACCGGGCTCCCCGTACCCAGGCGCGCCACCACCGTTTCCGCACGGGCATGCCCTTCGACGGCGACATCCGCGAGCGCGAAAGTCTGAATACCTGCCGCACGCACTGCATCGTCATCTTCGACGTAGAGCACCTTCATTGCCGTCTCGCTCATGTTTCGGCCTCCCGTGCCGCGCCCTCTGCCCTTCCCGCTTCCCCGCCCGGCCAGCTCACGCGAACGACCGTTCCTCCGCCGACGCGATCATGAAATGCGAGTCTCCCGCCAGACCCGGAGACCAAGTCGCTGACGATCGCCAGCCCCAGGCCCAGACCTTGCCCCAGCGGCTTGGTCGAGAAGAAGGGCTGCGCAACCTTGTCGATCAGCGACGCATCGATCCCCGGTCCGTTGTCCGCCACTTCCAGCACCCGTTCCGCACCGTCGCCGCTCACGCGGATCGTGATCTTCGCGTCAGTGCGCCCATCCAGCGCATCCAGCGCATTGCCGAGCAGATTGAGCAGCACCTGCTCGAGCGCCTGAGGCTGCAGCGGCAGCGACACGGGCTCGCAATCGATCCGCAGATCCACAGCCGAGGTCTCGATACGATGTGCCAGCCAGCCAGCAACTGTTTGCACCGCCTGAGATGCCGCCGTGCTGCCGCCCTGCGTCTGTTGCCTCGACGCAAACACCTTGAGCTGGGCGGTCAGCCGCGCCATCCGTTCGACCAGCCCGATCATCTGCCGCAGATTGTCGCCCAACGGCGCATAACGGGCACGTTCGAGAAAGGTCAGCCCATTGCCGGCAAAGGCACGCATGGCGGCCAGCGGCTGGTTCAGTTCATGTGCCACCCCGGCGGCCATCTGGCCCAGCGCGGCCAGACGGTTGGCTTCGATCAGGGCCTGCTGCGCGCCGCGCAATTTCTGCTCTGCCGCCGTGCGCTCGCCGATTTCGCGCACCAGTTGCGCATTGGTATCGGCCAGGTCTGCAGTGCGCTCCGCCACGGTGCGCTCCAGCACGTCCTGCGCGGCCAGTCGTTCGCGGATGCGGCGCGCACGCTGTGCCCAATACAGCACAGCCACGCCCATCACGCACAGCGCCAGCATCGCAGCCAGTACCTGCAGCCACGCGGCCTCCACCGCCTGCGCGCTGTCGAGCATGATCATCATGCGCCAATCGACCCAGTCCAATGGCGCCTGCCTGACTACGAAGGTCTTGCCGTTGAGGCGCAAACGACGTGCGTCGAGCCACTTCAGCGGCAGGGGCGCCAGGCGCTCGGTAAAGTACTGCCGCGTGTCCGCCAGTGCGCGCCTCGACTCGGCAGACAAAGGTGCCAGCGTCGCAAACTTCCAGTCACTGCGTGAAGACAGTGCGACCACGCCGTGGCGATCCACGACGACGACGGACTCTCCGCCTTCTGCCCACGTCTGTTCGAGCAAGGCGAGTTCCACCTTGACCGCCAGCACGCCGACGACCCGTTCATCGTCGAGCACCGCATGCGCAATGAAGAAGCCCGGCACCCGCGTCGTGGCGCCGACCGCGAAAAATGCGCCGGACTCGCCTCGCAGTGCATCCTTGAAGTAGGGTCGAAAGGCGTAGTTCTCGCCCACGAAACTGTCCGGGCGTTGCCAGTTGCTCGCCGCCAGCGTTCGCCCCGATGGCGCGATCAGGTACAGCATGCCGGCGCCGGTGCGGGCATTGACCTGCTCCAGCAAGCGGTTGGCGAACGCGACCCGCTGCGGGTCGTCCGGATGCGCCAGCACATCGCGCAGACCCGGATGCTGCGCCAGCACGGCCGGCAGGCTTTCATAACGCAGCAGTTCCGCATCCAGGCTGGCCGAGAGCAGTGCCAGGCGCTGCCCGGCACTGCTCTCGAGTTCGTCGATACCGGCCTGCAGGCGCATCTGGTAGCCGAACCACAGCAGCGGAAAAAACACGACCATGAGCACGGCGACACGGACACGGGTGGCACGCAACAAGCGCGAGCGTGATGTCATCGTTCAGGGCCCGGCCCGGGCCGCCGCATCGCAGGCACGCACCTCGGTGACATCACCATCGGAAGGCAGGACCTCGGACATCGGTACACAGTCCGACCCGGGTACGCACCACTGATAGTCGGCGGTGAACGCGGACCGGGTCAAACGCAGCAGCGCTTGCGTGGTGCGCGGATGCCACTCCCACACCCCGTCGCGCAGCACCGCCTCCGGCGCGGGCTCCATGCCCGCGCCGTACCCGCGCACGCGCACGGCGTCGAGCACCAGCACCGTGTCCTGCACACGCCAATCCTCCTCCCACAGGATCTTTTCGATCGAATGCGTCCATCCGAGCGTGAAGTGGGTGGCCGCCACGGCGACCGCGGCCACGGCGTTGGCCAGGCAGACAGCCATCTCAGACAGTCAGCGGCGCAATTCTGCGCGCACGCCAGATATGCCAGCCGATCACGATCGACGCGAGACTGAAACCCAGTTCGTCAGTGATCGGCAGAGCCGTCACCAGCAGCGATGCGGCCACGAATGCGAGCACGCGTTCAATCACGTTCATCGGTGTCCGGAAATACCCCACGACAGCAGCACCCCACAAGATGACGGCCAGCAAGGCCTTGAAGAAGACGTAGATTGTGGCATCGAAGCCCTTGTCCCCCTGCAGCATCAGCTCCGGCGCATAGACGGCCATGTAAGGCACAACGAAACCTGCCACCGCAATCTGCACTGCACGCACCCCGATCTTGAGCCCCGATTCCTTCGCGATCGGCGCGGCGGCAAAGGCGGCCAGCGCCACCGGCGGCGTCAGGTCGGCGAGAATACCGAAATAAAACACGAACATGTGCGACACCACCAGCGGCACACCAAGTTCGAGCAATGCGGGGGCCGCGATCGAACTGGTGATGATGTAGTTGGGAATGGTCGGAATCCCCATGCCCAGCACCAGGCAGGTCAGCATCGTCAGCACCAGCGACAGCAACAGACTATGCGCCCCGAGCTGGATGATATACCCGGCAAAGGCGGTCGCCGCACCGGTCAGTGTCAGCGATCCGATGATCACCCCCACCAGCGCACACGCCACCCCGACCGGCAGGGCGTGCATGGCGCCGTCGGCAAGCGACTGCACCGCCACTTTCAGCGTGGTGCGCCCATCCTTGTAGCCGGCCAGCAGCACCGCCAACACGCCGATCACGACCATCACCGCAACGATACCGATCGACGCAAAGGCCGAGCACGCCAGTCCGAGCGCAACCCAGAACAGCAGTCGCAGCGACAGCCCCTTGAGCCGGCCCGAGTACGACGCACCGAAGATCAGCACCACGGTCAGCGCAAGGCCGACCATGCCCGAAAACAGCGGGGTGAAGCCCGCAAACAGCAGATATACCAGCGAGATCAGCGGCGCCAGCAGATACCAGCGCTGACGGATGGCCACCCACGGATCGGGGCAGTCGGCCTTGGCCAGCCCCTTCAACCCGGCCCTGCCCGCCTCCAGATGAACCATCCAGAACACGGTGAAGAAATACAGTACGGCCGGAATCGAGGCGGCCTTGCAGATCTCGATATAGGGCACGTTGATGGTCTCGGCCATGATGAACGCGACCGCCCCCATCACCGGCGGCATCAGCTGCCCGCCCATCGAACTGGTGGCCTCGACCGCACCTGCAAAGTCCGCCCGGTAGCCGAACTTCTTCATCAGGGGAATGGTGAACTGCCCGGTGGTGACCACGTTGGCCACGCCCGAACCATTGATCGTGCCCATCAGTCCGGACGACACCACCGACACCTTGGCCGGCCCGCCCTTGGTATGGCCGACGGTGCCGAGTGCGAAATCGTTGAACAGATGAATCATCCCGGCCTGTTCGAGGAAGGCCCCGAACAGGATGAACAGAAAGATGTAGCTCGACGACACATAGGTCGGCGTACCGAAGATGCCCTCGGTTCCGAACGCCAGCTGCCCGACCACCTGGTCCACACCGTAGCCCCGATGCGCAAACGCCCCCGGCAGATACTCGCCGAACAGGGCGTAGGCAAGAAAGCCGAGACAGATCAACGGCAGAGCAAAACCCATGATCCGCCGCGCAGCTTCGAACACCAGCACCAGCGTCACCACACCCACCACCATGTCCATGTTGGTGAGTTCGCCCGCCCGCTGGATGAGTTCGGCTTCAAACACCCAGTGATAGGCACCCAGCGCCAGTGCGCAAAAACCCATCAGCTTGGTCAGCAGGCTGGTACCAGCCGCGCTGCCCCCACGCCATGGGTAGATGAGAAAGGTCATCAGCAGCAGAAAGCCGACGTGCATCGCTCTCACCACCGAACTGGAGATGGGGCTGAATGCAGCCGTGACGATTTGAAAAACCGAGAACAGGACGGCCACGCAAAAGACGATGCGCAGCATCCCGTGACCGGCATCGGCGGCCGGCAAGGAGGCAGTTTGAGTCATGGAAACTCCGGGCTGAGTGTCGACCGCGACGGGTCGACCGGACGACAGGGCGCTCCGGCCCGGCAAGACGGGACGTCAAGCCAGGTCGGGCATTGCGGCAGGGACGCCTTACTTGATCAGCCCCTGTTCGCGGTAGTACTTCTCGGCGCCCGGATGCAGCGGCAGCGGCAACCCCTGGATGGCGTTCTCGAGCTTGATCTGGCGCGCCGCGGCATGCGAGGTGCCCAATCTTTCGAGATTCTCGAAGATACCCCGTGTCATCTCGTAGACGACGTCCGTCGGCACCTTGTCGTTGGTGATCAGCAGATTGTTGATCGCCACCGTCGTCACATCGGCCTCTTGGCCGTCATAGGTATGGGAAGGGATCAGTGCCGAGCGATAGGCCGCGTCACCGACCTTGGCCACCACATCTGCCGGAATCGGCACGAAGTTGACCTTGACGGCCGACGAGAGATCGCGCAGCGCCGCCACCCCCAATCCGGCCGACTGCAGCGTGACATCGATCTGACGATTCTTCATCAGCTCCACCGACTCGCCGAAAGGCAGGTACTCCACCTTGGAAAAATCGCCATAGCTCAGCCCTGCAGCCTTGAGGATGGCACGCGCATTGATTTCGGTACCCGAGCGCGGTGCGCCGACCGAGATGCGCTTGCCCTTCAGGTCGGCCAGCGACTTGATGTTCGCGTCGGCCAGCGCAACGATCTGAATGTAGTTCGGATACACCGACGCCACCGCGCGCAGGTGATCGAGCGGTTTGGCGAAGCCCGCGTCCGCATTGCCCTTCCATGCGTCGGATACCGCATCTGCCAACGAAAAACCGATCTCGCCGCGGCCACTCTGCAGCAGGTTCAGGTTCTCGGCCGAGGCCTTGGTCGACTGAACCTGCACCTTGGAATCGGGGATCTTCTCGCCATAGATCTGCGACAGGGTCACGCCCAGCGGGTAGTAGACACCGCTGGTGCCTCCGGTCAGCACATTGACGAAGGTCGCCGCGGAAGCGGTCTGGGCCGCAACCGATACCAGGGCGCCGAACAGGCAGTTGCGCACGATGCTCTTCATTGATTGTCTCCTTGAATAGACTTTTTGTATGTACTCATGAATCTTGAGCATGAACAGCATTGCAATCGCCATGCCATCTGAACACACACGCAGGAAACTCGTTTAGAACTGATTTATATGAATTTTTTCACCAACCGGCAGTCTGGCGTCGTACCAGTTGTCCGAACATCCGGAATCTCGCCTGAGAAAGCGTGCGGAAATCCGGAACATTCAAGCATCGGCGGCTGCGCGGCCCCGACGTCCAACGAACAGCGAGCCGTCCCGATCTGGTAAAAATCGCCGCAACGAACACACTCGCCGCCAAGGGCGAGGAGACAAATTGCATCGGAGACCGGAAAACATGGAGACAATCGACTGTGTCGTCATCGGCGCGGGCGCGGTGGGCCTGGCCTGTGCGCGCGCGCTGGCTCAGGACGGGCGCGACGTCATCATCATCGAGCGCGAAACGAGCTTCGGCAGCGGTATCAGCGCGCGCAACAGCGAGGTCATCCACGCCGGGCTCTACTACACGCCGGGATCGCTCAAGGCACGCCTGTGCGTGAGCGGCCGCGACCTGCTCTACCGTTATTGCGCCGATCGCGGCATCGGCCACCAGCGCTGCGGCAAACTGCTGGTTGCGCCGCAGCCGCAGCAGGTCGAGGCACTCGACACGATCCGCGCGCGCGCCGAATTGAACGGCGTGCACGACCTGCGCTGGCTCGACCGAGATGCCATCCGCGCCATCGAACCCGCCCTCGATGCCCATGCCGCCCTGCTGTCACCCTCGACCGGCATCGTCGACAGCCACGGTCTGATGCTCGCGCTGCTGGGCGATGCCGAACAACACGGCGCCATGCTCGCATTGGCGAGCCCGGTGCGCAGCGGGCGAATCGAGGCCGACGGCATCGTGCTGCATATCGAGGATGACTGCGGCACCGCAAGCGCGCTTCGCGCGCGGTGCGTGGTCAATGCCGCCGGGCTCGACGCCATTGGCCTCGCGCAGCACATCGACGGCGTCCCACGCGAGTCGATTCCGCAGGCGCACTACGCCCGCGGCGTGTACTTCGGCTACCGCGGCCGCGCGCCCTTCTCGCATCTGATCTATCCCATCCCGGAGGCGGGTGGGCTCGGCGTGCATCTCACCCTCGACCTCGGCGGTCAGGCAAAATTCGGCCCCGACGTCGAGTGGATCGACGCGCCCGATTACCACGTCGATCCGGCACGCGCCGAACGCTTCTATCAGGCCATTCGCAGCTGGTGGCCTGCGCTGGAAGACGGTCGGCTCGAACCCGGCTACGCCGGCGTCCGCCCCAAGATCGTCGGCCCCGGCGAAGCCGACGCCGACTTCCGTATCGACGGTCCCGCGCAACATGGCATACCCGGACTCATCCAGCTCTTCGGCATCGAATCACCGGGGTTGACGGCGGCCATGGCCATCGGTGCGCACGTGGCGGCACTGGCCCGCAGCACTTCAGACTGATCGGTGACGCAAGTGCCGATCATGTGCCGGATGGCCTACCCGCGATATGATGCGGAGCACATCATTCCGTGAACAGACAATGGACAACGACAGGAAACAGCACCACAACGCACGCATGCAGCGCAAGAAGGCGGTTGTCGATGCCGCCATCGAGCGCGCGCAGGACACGCGCGGCATCGTCATCCTGATCACCGGCAACGGCAAGGGCAAGACCACGTCGGCCTTCGGCACCCTGTATCGCGCGCTCGGTCATGGTCAGCACCCCGGCATTGTTCAGTTCATCAAGGGCACCCAGCCCACGGGCGAAGTCACCTTTCTGCAGCAGTGCGCGGCCGGTGCCGACCTGCCCTATCATGCGATGGCGACAGGCTTTACCTGGAACACTCAGGACTGGGACGCCGACAAGCGCGCCGCCGACGAAGCCTGGTCGAATGCCGCGCAGATGCTGTGCGATCCGTCCATCGATCTGGTGCTGCTCGATGAACTCACCTACATGCTGAAGTACAACTATCTCGATACCGAAGAGGTTGTGCGCACGATTCGCGCGCGTCCGCCCATGCAAACGGTGATCGTCACCGGTCGCGCCGCCAGGCCCGAACTCGTTGACCTCGCCGACACCGTCAGCGAGATCGCCGATCACAAACATGCGTTCAAGGCCGGCGTGAAGGCACAGGCCGGCATCGATTTCTGATGCACGCTCGTAACATCATGTGCGGCGGGATCGGCTTGCGGATCACGTCCCCGGTAATCGCTCCAACGCCTGCCGGAGCGCGGCAAAGCACCGTGAATCGATCGCCGTGCCAATGGTGCCGGCCATGATCTCGAGCGTCTTCGGGATCGGCACCGCGCCGCGATAGGGGCGCTCGGCGGTAATCGCATCGAAAATGTCTGCGGTTGTGATGATGCGGGTTTCCAGGCAGATGTCCTCTGCCATCAATCCGCGTGGATAGCCCTTGCCGTCCAGCCTTTCGTGGTGTGCGGCCGACACCCGCGCGAGTTCGGAAAAGGCGCCGATGCGGGAGAGGATGGTCTCGGTATACATCGCGTGCGCGCGGACAGCCGCCCATTCCTCTTCGTCGAGCTTTCCCGGCTTGTCGAGCACGCTGTTGCTGACGCCGAGCTTGCCGACATCGTGCAACAACGCGCCGCGCTTGAGCCATCGCCGCCGTTCGGGCGGCAGGCCAAGCACCTCCGCGACCATGTCGGTATACAGCGCAACACGTGCGCTGTGTCCGCTGGTGTAGGGGCTCTTCGAGTCGACCACCTGTCCAAAGGCCGCGGCGATGTCGTCGAGGTAGTCGTCGTCCAGTTCGACAACATGCGATGCCGGTTCCTGCGCCAATACGGCCTGACCAACCTCCTGTGAAGCCAGCGTGGTCCAGAATGCACCGCCAGTCGCCACGGCCTCGAAGGCCTGCACCAGCGCCGGATCGAACCAGCGACCCGAGCGCGAGCGAATCTCCTCCAGCGCTGCGGATGCACCACTTGCGGTATGAAACACATCGATGACCTGGGCCAGCAGCGCGATACGGGAAAACAGCGGTATGTCCTCCCCCGCCAGGCCTGCCGGCTTTCCCTGTCCGTTGAAATGTTCGTCGAGGCTGTAGATACCGTGCGCAACGCCCTCGGGAAAACGCAGCAGACGGGCAATCTCGGCACCGCGCTGGCAGCGCGTGGCGATCAGCTCCCGTGCAATGTCGCTGCCATCGCGCATGATCGTCAACACGCTGCGAAAACGCTCGGCGAGACCAGCCTTGAGGCCGGTATGCCTGAGCACGAAATTGAGCACTTGGGGCAAACTGTCGCCAACCGTCTTGAAGTCGCGCTTGAAGGAAAGGTCGTCGGTCAGATACAGCTCGCAGATGCGCGCGGCGTTGCTGCTGCAACCGAGATCCTTGAGCAGCAGCGTGTAATAGAGCTCCCACAGCGCATCGTCGTCCAATCCGATCTTGCGGCCGACCTGCATGCCGATCCAGCAGCAGCGCACACAATGGCCTGCAGGTTGTCCTTCGGTGATATCCAGTGCATGACTGAGCGCCGAAATCAGTTCGGAAAGCTTCAGTTCTGCGGTCGGGCACGAAGCGGCCGACACCAGGGAAAGGCGCGTCATTGGCATATCAGGGAAATACTCGCACTCCATTCGTTCGGCACCGGAAACCGGTCACGCCCGCTGAAACGCCCCACGTCGCGTCGGACAAGGCGTTCCGCGTGTATCAGCTTGAGCTTGAGCGGCTCACTTTGCAGTACGAGGTCGCTTTCATCAAGGGTCACGACGGCTTCGCGAGGCGTTCGACACCGACTCGGGTTGCAAGGCTCGGCGTCGAGCCATTGAATGCGAATTCGAGAATAGCGGACGGCTGTGCTTGAATTGAATGGTCGAACCCCGTGTTACCGGCTCCTGCACCTGTGATCATCCACGGAAAGTGATAATGATTTCATGCAGTACTTTACCCAGACGACGAACAGCGCACTCGAGGCTCCAGATCCGTGACGACCGAATCAAGACTTGACACCGTCCCAGGCGTACCGGACGCGGAAACCCGCATTGCCACACTTGAATCGGCGTTGGCCGAAAGCCGCGCGGCCGAGGCACGATTACGCGGCATTCTCGAATTCATACCTGTGCAGGTCTGGTGCACCGACGGCGCCGGCCACACCGTATTCCAGAATGCGCGCTGTCTCGAGTATGTCGGACGGCCCACCTCGATGGCCACTGGACGGGGATGGCTCGACGTCATCCATGCTGACGACGCCTCAGACTATATGCGCAAGTGGCACGACATATTGGCATCCGGGAAGGCAGGCGAAGCGGAAGCGCGTTTCCGCGGCCGCGACGGCAGCTATCGATGGTTCATGATGCGGGTCAATCCGGTGCAGGATGTAGCCGGGCATATCGTGGAATGGTGCGGCACCCATACCGATATCGAGGATCGAAAGGCCGCCGAAGAGGCACTGCGTGGGAGCGAGGCCTATCTTGCGCAGGCGCAGGCACTTAGCCGCACCGGCAGTTTCGGTTGGAATGTGCGCACCGATGCGCTCTACTGGTCACGCGAAACCTATTGCATCCTTGGCTTCGCGCCCGATATCACGCCGACCCTGAAGCATGTATTCGAGCGGATTCATCCAGACGATGCGCAGATGGTGACGGATGCGCTCGGCCGCGTCCGCTCAGGTGCGGCCCACATCGATCTCGAGCATCGCCTGAGCATGCCCGACGGTTCGATCCGGCATCTTCACCTGCTTGCGGATACGACCCGCACGGTCGAAGGCGACACCCTGGTCGTTGGCGCAGTCATGGACGTTTCCAGCCGAAAATGCGCCGAGGCTGCCTTGTTGCGCACACAAGCCCGCTTCGAGGGCATTCTCGACATTGCGGAGGATGCCATCATTTCCATCGACTCCGAGCAACGCATTCTGCTATTCAACCAGGGGGCGGTGAAGACTTTCGGCCATGCAAGCGCCGACGTGCTTGGCCAAACGCTCGACATTCTGCTCCCAGCCAACACGGCAGATGCACACCACACGCACATCGCGGAGTTCTCGGTCAATGCCGATATCTCACGCCCGATGGCACGACGTCGGGAAGTCTTCGGGCGACGAAAGGATGGCAGCATATTTCCTGCAGAAGCATCAATCTCAAGGCTCGAACTCGGTGACGAAAAGATCTTCACCGTCATCCTTAGAGATGTCAGCGAACGTAAGCACTTGCTAGAGAGTGCGCTCGCTTCGGAGAAAGTCGCACGCGGGCAGGCACGTGCGTTGACCAGCGCGCTGAACGTGCTCGCCAGCGAGGCCGATCCCGAGCGAGTAATCGAACACGCTCTGCGGGCCCTGATCGGGCAACTGGATGCCTGTAGCTGCAGTGTTTGGTTGCATGGGGACGATGGTTTGATGTCTTTCGCCTTCGCCCTCGAGCACGGCCTCTTCAAGACTCGTGACGACGGCGGGCTCGCCGCAATCAGTCCCTCACTGCCCGTAGAGGCCGTCTGGCCCTGGCCCGAGGTGTTTCGCACCCGGTCCGCCTTCCTGCTCGCGGACATACGTGAAGGAGAGGATTTTCCCTGGCGGCAGCATGTGCTCGAACACGGCGTCGTCAGCATTCTGGTCGTACCGATGCTGATGGCCGACCAGGTTTCCGGCGTAATTGGCATCCGTTTCATGCGTACACCGGACTGTCGACCGGAAGACATTGCGCTCGCACAGGCGCTGGCCAATCACTGCATGCTCGCCATCCAGCTCGTAAAACTGATGGGGCAGGCACGCCAGTCAACGGTCATGGCCGAGCGCAACCGCATCGCGCGCGACCTTCACGACACCATCGCACAAGGCCTGACCGGCATCATCGTGCAACTCGAGGCCACTGCCGATGCGTACGCCAGAGGACTGCTGACAGAGGCCGAAGGGCATGCCGCACGCGCCCGCGAGCTGGCCCGCGAAAGTCTTCATGAGGCCCGACGTGCAGTGCATGCCCTACGCCCACAGGCGCTGGAGGATCAGGATCTGTGCGAGGCGCTCCGCCAGCTCGCCCGACAATTGACACGGGAAACAGGAACGCGTTTCGAACTCACGGTGGCGGGGCAGCCCGTACCGCTGGCCTCGCGCTGGGAGGAGAACATCCTGCGCATCGGCCAGGAAGCGATGACCAACGCCGTCCGCCATGCTTCGGCAACACATGTATCGGTGGAACTGGCTTTCGGACCGGCAAAAATCCAGCTGCATATCCGTGACAACGGCACGGGCTTCATACCCGTTCGCCGGCACGACGGTTTCGGCCTGCAGGGCATCGCCGAACGCGTCGAGGAAATGGGCGGTCAGATGCAAATCAACAGCACACCTGGCGCAGGCAGCGAACTTGCGATCACACTATCCATTTCCGCCATCGCCGGCTAACACGCGACACGCACATGAACACCATCGACCCGACCCAACAACAGCCCGAACCGCGGATCCACGTGCTGGTCGCAGATGACCACGTGACCGTACTCGAGGGCCTGGCTGCGATCATCGATCGACAACCGGACATGCGCGTCGTGGCGCAGGCGGCCAATGGCCGGGAGGCCGCCGAGCAATGGCGCGTCCATCGACCCGACGTCGCTGTGCTCGACATCCGCATGCCGGAAATGGACGGAGTAGACGCGATCGAAGCCATTCGGCAGCTCGATCCCTCGGCGCGCATTCTCATGCTCACCACGTTCGACACCGACACCGACATCGCACGCGCGATCCGCGCCGGCGCGCACGGTTTCCTGCTCAAGGATTCGCCACGCGAAGAACTGCTCGCCGCCATCCGGCGGGTCGACGCCGGCGAGACGGTCATCCCGCCCGCCCTCGTCAACAAGCTCGCCGCGGGCATCAGCACCGAAGCACTGACCGGTCGCGAACTCGAGGTCCTGCGCCTGCTCGCCGAGGGGCGCAGCAACAAAGAGATCGGCAACCAGCTTTACATCAGCCAGAGTACCGTCAAGTCGCACCTGCGCAGCATCTTCAACAAGCTCAACGTACTCAGCCGTACCGAGGCCATTGCCGTGGCGACCCGCCGCGGCCTTCTGACTCACTGAGCACCCGCCTGCAGCCCACCTCTTGAGCCGCCTCGTCCAAAAGGACGAGACGGCAGTCACCCATCGGGCTGTTCAGCATTTCACCCTCCTGATCGATGACGCGTACGTGTCCGTGCGCGCATGCTCACGGCCATGGCATTCAAGTGCAGGGACTGAGCATGATGAGTATGCTTTCAACGGATAGGGGGCTACTGACACCGACCAACTGCGCCCTCGTGCTCATCGATCACCAGTCGTGGATCCTCGCCGGCATGCCCCGCGCGGCGACCCACGCTTTGCTCACCGCGCTGGAGACGCTCGCCGTCGCCGCGCGTCTGAACAACCTCCCGGTGATCATCTCCGCCCTGTCGGGCCACGGCTTCGATGGCCGTATTGCACCCGAGCTGCTCGATCTGTTTCCCCACGATCAACCCATCCTGCGCACACGGATGAATGCATGGCAGGATCCAGCATTCGTCGACGCCGCGGGCCGCATGGGCCGGCAGAATTTTGTCGTCGCGGCGCTACTGAGTGAAGCCTGTCTCGTTTTTCCCGCGATGCAAATGCTCGACGACGGCTACGGCGTGTATGCCATCGACGACGCCTCGCACGGCACCACGCTCCGGGCCCACGACAACGCCCTTCGCCGCATCGCCCAGGCAGGCGGCGTCGCAATCACCGCGTTTCAACTCATGCTTGAACTGGCGTGCAGCACGCCCGCATCGTCGAACGGCGACGACATCGTTCGCCGCCTGCATGTACACCACCCCTCCAAACGACCTTCTTAGCGGACGTCCGACCAATGAGCACCATCATTACCCCGAGCGCAGGGTAGCACTGGGCGACGCCGACACCGCAGACCTGATTACCGAGACTTCTCGTGGCATCGACAAGCCACTGCGGAAGATCGAAACCCGTGCTCAATCTCGAGCATGAACGCAGCCCCCCACCCTAACAGGAGAAATCCATGAACCCCTATCACAAGCTCTACACCCCGGACGATACCGCCATCGTCTTCATCGACCACCAGCCACAGATGACCTTCGGCGTCGCCAACATCGACCGTGCCACGCTGATGAACAACGTCGTCCTGATGGCCAAGGTCGCCAAGGAGTTCGGTGTGCCCAGCGTGCTCACCGCGGTGGAGACCGAATCCTTCAGCGGCTACGTGTGGCCGCAACTGCTCGACGTCTTCCCCGGCCAAAAGGTGGTCGAGCGTTCGTCGATGAACTCCTGGGACGACGCCGGTTTCCGTCAGGCGATCGAGGCCACCGGACGCAAGAACATCATCATGACCGGCCTGTGGACCGAGGTCTGCATCACCTGGCCGACCATCGAGATGCTCGGCGCCGGCTACAACATCTACGTGGTCGAAGACTGCTGCGGTGCCACGTCCACAGCGGCCCACGAAGCGGCCCTGTCGCGCATGGTGCAGGCCGGCGCGGTGCGGCTGACCACCATCGGCGCCCTGCTCGAATTCCAGCGCGACTGGAAAAACCGGGAACACTACGATGCGCTCATGGGCATCCTCAAGCAGCACGCCGGCGCCTACGGTTCGGGCGTGGAATATGCCTACACCATGGTACACAAAGCACCCCAATCAGCCATGGAACCCCAGGTCGTTCCGCCGAGCAACCACTGACCCAACGCTTGCTCGAACGCACATCGCCACACCCGCCTCCTCGCCGGCATCGACCGGCGGCACGGGGGCGGATCGGATGGAAGCACTGTCATGACCGTTAGCGTCGCCATTACCCGCCGGGTCCGCCCAGGACTGGAGGCACAATTCGAGGAAGAACTGCGCCAGTTTCTGCAGACCTCCTTCGCTCATGGAGGTGTGCTCGGTGCCAGCCTGCTGATAACACCCGCCGGTTCCGGCTCCCGCGAATTCGGCATTCTCAGAACCTTTCGCGATGAGAAGGAACGGGATGCCTTCTACGCATCGCCCCTGTTCGCGGCGTGGGACGAACGTGCTCGGGACATGACCGAAGACGAACCCGAGTATCGGGCGCTCGATGGCATGGAGGCCTGGTTCCGCGAACCCGGTCGCCCCCCACCACGCTGGAAGATGGCGCTGCTCACCTGGCTCGCAGTGTGGCCGGTCAGCTTCATCGTGCCTGCCGCGCTGTTCCCGCTGCTGGGTACACACCTGCCCGGCTTTCTGTTTGCCGGCTGCGTTGCCGCAGGCATCGTGGTCATCCTGACCTGGGGCGCCATGCCGCTCCTCGTCCGCCTCGCGCGGCCATGGCTGCAGGCCGTCCCGCGACCAAGAGAAGCGCCCGACAACAAGTTCCCGACGACCTCATGAAAGGAGTTCCCCAATGCCCGCCGACATGATTCTGCACAACGGACGGATACATACCGTCGATGCGCAGCGCCCCCAGGCCAGTGCGGTCGCCATTGCAGACGGCCAATTCACCGCGGTCGGTGACGACGCGGAGGTCATGGCCGAACGCGCACCGCATACCCGGATCATCGACCTGAAAGGCCGCCGGGTGATTCCCGGCCTCATCGACAGCCACATGCACATCATTCGTGGTGGTCTCAACTACAACATGGAGTTGCGCTGGGACGGCGTGCCCTCGCTCTCCGAGGCCATGGCCATGCTCAAGGCTCAGGTGGCCCGCACGCCAGCACCCCAGTGGGTGCGCGTGGTCGGCGGATTCACCGAACACCAGTTCGCGGAGAAGCGCCTGCCCACCCTCGACGAACTGAATGCCGCTGCGCCGGACACGCCGGTATTCATTCTCCACCTCTACGACCGGGCCCTGCTCAACGGTGCGGCGCTACGTGCAGTAGGCTATACGAAGGACACACCCAACCCGCCGGGCGGCGAGATCGTGCGCGACGCCCAGGGCATGCCCAACGGCCTGCTGCTGGCCCGGCCCAACGCGATGATTCTCTACGCCACCCTCGCCAAGGGCCCAAAGCTGCCGGAGGATTATCAGAAGAACTCCACCCGCCACTTCATGCGTGAAGTGAACCGCCTTGGGGTCACCGGTGTCATCGACGCGGGCGGCGGCTTCCAGAACTACCCCGAGGATTACCGCATCATCGAAGAACTGCATGCGGAAGGCCTGCTCACGGTGCGCCTCGCCTACAACCTCTTCACCCAGAAGCCGAAAGAGGAAATCGCCGATTTCAGGTCCTGGGCCGACCAGGTCAGCCCCGGCCAGGGAGATGCCCTCTATCGCCACAACGGGGCCGGCGAAATGCTGGTCTACAGCGCCACCGACTTCGAGGACTTCCGGGTCGAGCGTCCCGAGATGCCACCGAACATGGAAGAGGATCTCGACGGCGTCATCCGCCTGCTGGCCGAGAAACGCTGGCCGTGGCGGCTGCATGCCACTTACGACGAGACCATCTCGCGCGCGCTCGACGTGTTCGAAAAGGTCAATCGCGACATTCCCTTCGACGGCCTGCACTGGTTCTTCGACCATGCCGAGACCATCTCCGGACGCAACATCGACCGGGTCGCCGCCCTGGGGGGCGGCATCGCCGTGCAGCACCGGATGATGTATCAGGGCGAATATTTCGTCGAACGCTACGGTGCGCAAAAGGCCGAGGCCTCGCCCCCGGTCAAGCGCATGCTCGATATGGGCGTCAAGGTGGGCGCCGGCACCGACGCGACGCGGGTCGCCTCCTACAACCCTTGGGTCTCGCTGTCCTGGCTGGTTTCCGGGCGCACCCTGGGGGGGCTGTCGCTCTATCCGCGCCGCCATCTGCTCGATCGGGAGACCGCGCTGCGTCTGTGGACCGAGGCCAACACCTGGTTCTCCAACGAGGAAGGCAAGAAGGGACAGATCAAGGCCGGCCAGTATGCGGATCTGGCGGTCCTGTCCAAGGACTACTTCGCGGTGCCTGAAGACGAAATCCAGGGCATCACCTCGGTGTTGACGGTACTCGGCGGCAAGGTTGTGCATGGCGACGGAGAATATCGTCCGCTCGCCCCGGAGCTGCCGCCTCCCATGCCCGACTGGTCGCCGGTACGCCAGTTTGGTGGCTACTACCAGCGTGTCGAACCACCACAGCAAACGACTGCCCGCATGGCTGCCGCCTGCACGTGCACCAGCGCCTGCGGTGTGCACGGTCACGCACACGCCAAAGCCTGGAAGGCGGGTCTGGCGGTGGCTGACGAGGCGTCGTTCTGGGGCATATTCGGCTGCAGTTGCTGGGCGCTGTGAGCGATGAGAACCTTCACCAAGGCACCACCCACCGGCCCGATGCTGGGCATCGAACGCTTCGCGACGCCCGCCCTCCGCTGGATTGCCCTTCTCGGCCTGTGTGCAGCCTACCTGCAGGGCGGATTCGCCAAGGCGAGCGACTTTGCTGGTGCAGTGGCCGAGATGCAGCATTTTGGGCTGAGCCCCGCCACGCCCCTCGCAGCGATGACCGTTGTTCTGGAACTGGGCGCCTCGGCAATGATCCTGGGTGGTCTACTGCGCTGGGCAGGTGCGCTCGCGCTGGCAACATTCACCGTGTTCGCGACCTTCATTGCCAACCCCTTCTGGACGATGGCCCCGCCCGAACGGTTCATGGCCACGAATGCCTTCTTCGAACACCTCGGTCTGGTCGGCGGATTTCTGCTCGTGGCATGGCACGACCTCAAAGAACGGACCACGATCACAGGGCACGCCCAGCCCGACAACGGAACGCCGCCATGAAACCCAGCCTTCCGGTCCTTCTGAGTGCCAACGGAGGGTACGTCGACACGGCAGGCTTCCTTGCGCTGCACGGTCTATTCACTGCCCATGTTACGGGCAACTTCGTCACACTCGGCGCGGCGCTCGCCCTTGGCACCTCGGGGACGGTGGGCAAGCTAATGGCGCTGCCGGTATTCTGCATCGTGGTAATGCTGGTGCGCATGCTCGGTGACACGCTCGCCGCCAGGGGGCACACCCAGGTCCGTCCGCTGCTGGTGCTCCAATTCCTCCTGCTGACCGCCGGCTGCGCGCTCGCAATTGTACTGGGTCCATTCGAAGATGCAGATCATATCGCCGGACTAATCACTGGCATGACCCTGATCTGCGGCATGGCAGTACAGAACGCGGTACACCGGATCCATCTCCCGAGCGCGCCACCATCGACCCTGATGACCGGCACCACCACCCAGATCATGATCGACCTTGCCGACCTCGTACGCGGCGCTCATTCCGCCCAGGCCACCGAGACAAGGGCGCGGCTGATGCGCATGTCAAAAAGCCTCGGCGCATTCGCGCTAGGCTGCGGTGCAGCAGCACTCATCTACGCGGAATTTGGTATGTGGTGTTTTGCCGTACCCGTTCTCATCGCCCTCACCACCTGCCTTTGTGCCGACGCCGACGTGAGAACGCCGCCCTGACGCGCTCCCCCGATCCATGGATATCGCCCCGGCTCAAATCGCATGCGTCCACAAGCAGAGGTGGCGCCAGAAGGCAAACGCGGGCAACGGCACGCCAAACATCATCGTGTACGACGACGCATTGCACACGCTGGCGCGGAAGGTCAGCTTCCTCAACCTGGACGGGATGACCGACGCTGCCCACATTCACTGCGGCACGTCAACGCCCAAGCGCACGATGAACTGAAGCGTACTGCGGGCCGAACATCCGAGGCACGACGGCGCGTCCCGGTGTTTCGCCAAGCACACATCTACCCGCCAAGCAAGCGACGCAAATGATTGGGCAACACGAACTGGGCCCAGTGCACATCACCGTTGTAATGCTGCAAGTTGCCGATGCCACGCTCGGCAATGCGTCGATCGATCTCAGCGGCGTCCACCGACAGCGGGTCGAGCGTGGCCGACGCGGTGGCCAGCCCCCACAGGCTGCCGTACAGCGGGATGTAGAGAAAATAGGGCCTGACTACGGCAAACACCCGACGCAGTCTGGACACCAGATCGCGCACGCGCGCGGGCTGGAACACCGGAGAGCCGATATGCAGGCTGAGCGCACCGCCCGGGTTCAGCATCGCCGAGCAGGCGCGCAGGAAGTCTTCCGCGTAGAGGGCCTCGGCGGGGCCGACCGGGTCGGTCAGGTCGAGCACGATGAGGTCGAACGATTCGCCGGCGGCGGGGCCATCTTCCATGACATAGCGCAGGCCGTCACCGATACGGATATCCAGCCGCGGATCGTCGAGCGCGCCATGATGTACCGACTGCAGGTGGTGGCGCGCGATATCGATGACTTTTGGATCGAGCTCGGCGAGCACGACCCGCTCCATGCCCGGGTACTTGAACAGCTCGTCGGCCGAACCACCGTCGCCACCGCCGATGATCAGCGCACTGCGCGGCCCGGGATGAGCCATGGCCGGCACATGGATCATGTTCTCGTGATAGTAGAACTCGTCAGCCTCTGAGGTCATGAAACAGCCATCGAGCCGGAACAGGCGACCGAACTGCGGCGTGTCCCACACCTCGTACGCCTGAAACTCGGATTGACCGCGCTCGATCAGGCGCCCGCCACGGTAGAAGTATCCGGCATCGTCGTTGAGCTCCTCGAAAATCAGCCCCTCGGCTTCAGGCAGTCCGGCATCGCTCATCGATCAGACCTCAGCAGGCAAGCGACCACGAACGACCTCATGATCCACGCGATCCTCCGGCCCCATTGCTGCAATCACGCGCTCGAACACCCGTCGGGCACGATCGCTGTTGTCGCGCGAGAAATTGCACACATACACATCGAGGGTCACATCGCCACTCTCCGGCCAGGTGTGGATGGCCAGATGGGATTCGGCCAGCACCACGGTACCGGTCACGCCCGCAGCGTCTCCCGAAACCTCGTCCACGAACTGGTAGAAGTATGCACCCAGCGGTGTCAGGCCGGCGGCGCGACATTCGCCAACGCACAGCGCTTCGAGTTCGGCGCATTCACACATGAGTTTTCCCGCATCGGCACAGCGATACAGATCGGCAATCAGATGAAGACCATTCATTGACAGAATAGAACGTCCGGGTTGAAACAAGCCCGACATTCTAGCATGCATGTTTTGTCAAACATTTCTGCAAATATTACTCAATGACGTGTGGCGATGTGAAACCTGTCTGCCAGGCGGCCGTGTCGAAGGTAAAGGACGCTTGATCGCGCCGCCAGACAACGGCCTCCGGCGCAACCATCAGCCACCAGGTCTGGCTGGCACCATAGGGCGAAGGCCGCGAGAAGCCATCGATCGAAAGCAGCGCGACGCACCACGCCGGATCGGGGTCTCGCACCGAACGGTAGATAATCGCGCCGACGCCGGCATCGCGCGCCACGCGGGCAAACGCCTGTGTGCCCGCGTAGTCTGACGGATGGCCCCAGCGCTCGACATCGCGATCGAAGGGCGCCGCACGCAGGTCGACGGCCGACGTCGCCATCTGCGCACGGAATGCGGTGTGTGCCAGCGGGTCCAGCCGCTGCAGATCGACCGCATCCATCAGAAAGCGCCAGCGCCAGTAGCCGAGTTCGGCGCAGGCGGTGCGCACGCCGGCCGCACCGTAGAACACGCCGGGATCGGTGGCGGCGCGAAAGCGTGAACCGCCGCGCCGGGTGGGGTAACGAAACGGCGCAGCAAGCAGATAATCCAGCGTTTCGGCCTGGCGGGGCAGTGCGGGCTTGCCATCCTCGAGCAAGGCTTCGAGCACATCCTGCTCGTCCCGGCTGTCAACGATCTTCATCGTGGACGCGACATGCTGCGCCTCCACGATGCGCCACGCAGTGCCACGCCAGGCACGCGCCTCAGACGAGACCGCGCGAGGCGTCCAGGTACTGAACGACACGGACCAGCCCCTCGGTACTGCGTATGAGTTCAATCGGGCGCCCGTTAAGCGCGCGGTTCTCGCTCTTGAGCCATGCGCGCGCGCTGACCTCGTTGCCGACGATGGAGTCGAGCGCCCGAAATGCGCGCACGAACAGCACGGCGAATTCCCACTCCTTGCGCCCTTGATCGAGCAGATAGTCCCCGCTGTAGATTCGCGTCACCGTCGCCGGGCTGACACCGAGCACGCGCGCGAGCAAGGCACGGGATACCTCCAGCCGCTCGGCCGCGCGCGCCACCGCCTTGCTCAATACGAACGCGGCTTCAGGCTTGACTGCGGACTGGGGAGAAACCAATGCCATTGAGCACCTCCTTTCTACTGAAAGAATAGCACAATCATTTTTCCATGGAAATCAATGGACATCCGACTCAGGACGATCGAAACCGCCCGGCGCCAGCATCGTCTGCGTACTCAAGACCGCCCTCCGTCACGAACGCCACCAGCGCGGGATAGAAGCGAAGAAACCCGGCCTCCATCGCCGCCCATTGCGCCGGATCGAGCGTATCGAGGCTGGCACCGAGTGCGAGGGGTCGGCGCAATCTCCTGCCGATGCCGTCGAGCGCATGACGCAGCCCCTCGACACTGCAATAGGTGGACAGCCAGTCCTGCTCCGCCATCCGGCGCAAGGGCAAGGGCAGGCCGTCGGGTAATGCGGGATGCGCCGGTGTGCACGACAGCAACTGGGCATAGTTGTCCGCGAGAAACGCCTGCAGCGCCTGATCATTGAAGGCCGACCAGTGCCTTGCCAGCCAGTGGTCGTAGAGCATATCCACCAGCACGCCGCCATAGCGGCGCCATGGCGGCGCAAAGCAGCGCACGGCTGCACGATGTTCGGGGTGCGCATCGGTAAAGGCATCGACCCGGCGATGCAGGCGAATACCCAGCGCCAGCGCAGGCGGCAGGTCGTCCGGCAACGGCCCCTTGACGAAATCACCCAGCAGGTTGCCCAGCGGCGAGGTGCCGCTGACGTGGGCCAATTGCAGGTGCGCAAGGAAATTCATCCGCCAGTCACCCTGAGTGTCGTGTTCGCGGCCTTCGTCCGAGCTCCCGGTCGTGCCAATGCGACAGCAGCAACACCGTCACCAGCGCACCGAGAAAAGCCATGAACATGTCGGACTGGGTATCCCACTGATCGCCCTGGGTGCCGAGGAATTCGTCCGCACCCTGCCCCATCGCCAGCGCAGCCCCCCATTCGACGAGCTCATACCAGGCACTGATGGCCATGGCTACGCAGATAGACAGAAAACCCGCCATCCGTCGCCCATTGACGTAAGCGCCGGCCAGAAGAATCTCGCGTGCCGCCAGCGCCGGCACCAGCCCCTGCGCAAAATGGCCAACCTTGTCATAGGGATTGCGTGCACTCGACAGCAGGTCCTGCAGCCAGAAGCCGAACGGCACACGCGCGTATGTATAGGTGCCGCCCACGATCAGAATCACCGCATGGACAAAAATCAAGCCGTATAGAAGCGAGGTGAGCGGGTGCTTGCGGTAGCTGAGCACCAGCACCGGCAAGACAATGATGACGGGCGCTACTTCCATCAACCACGTCGCGCGATCGTAGGGTGACACGCCGGAGACGACCAGGAACAGGCAAATCAGCACTGCCGCCCCCAACAGTCGCAACTCGCGCGACGTCACCACACTTGCGGCCCGGTTCATTGCTCCACCTCGCTACGCTGCATCGTTCAAGCCTGACGGAAGGACGTCGCCATTGCACAGCGCAACATGATGCCAAAAATCAGGGCATCCAGAACCTCGCATCTTCGGTCACCGATATTTCGGGCCGGTCGACATCCACCACAGTAAAGCGAATCGGATGCGATCCGCCGTGCAGCGCACCGGGCTCGACACGAACCCTGGCTGTCGCCGACGCTGACGCCGCCGCGGGAACGACCAGCTCGAGTGGTGCCGACAGATGGATGCTGTCGATGCCCGCCACGGTGACGGCAAAAAGCCGCGGCTGTTCGCTGGCGTTGATCACCTGCAGTTGGAATGCGTTTTCGATCGATCCCTCGGTGGTCTCGGTCGCGAGCGCCGCACGATCGCGTTCGATATCGAGCTTGACCGGCACCCGCATGGCGAGCGTCCATACCGTGACCGCAAGCAAGGAAAGGAACACCACCGAGTAGATCAGCACACGTGGGCGCATACTGCGCTTGATGATCGTGGCCCGCGACGACCGGTTCTTGAGCGCGTTCTCGGTGGAGTAGCGGATCAGCCCTCGCGGATAGTTCATCCTGTCCATGACCTGATCACATGCATCGATGCAGGCCGCGCAACCGATACATTCCAGTTGCAGTCCGTCGCGGATGTCGATTCCGGTCGGACACACCTGGACGCAGATGCTGCAATCGATGCAGTCTCCCAATCCCTTCTCAGCCGGCACCACCTTCTTCGACCGCCCGCCACGCGGTTCGCCCCGCTTTTCATCGTAAGCAACGATCAGCGTGTCGGGGTCGAACATGACAAACTGGAACTGCGCATAAGGGCAGATGTACTTGCACATCTGTTCGCGCATGAAGCCGGCGTTGCCATAAGTGGCAGCACCGTAGAACAGCACCCAGAAGGTTTCCCAGCCACTGAGCGACAAGTTCAGCATTGCGCTGGCGAGTTCGCGAATCGGGGTGAAGTAGCCCACGAAGGTGAAGCCTGTCCACAGCGCCAGCACCAGCCATGCCCCATGCTTTGCCACCTTGAGTCCAAGCTTGCGCGCAGACCACGGCGCCGCATCGAGCTTCATGCGCTGCGGGCGGTCGCCTTCGATGTGGTGTTCGATCCACAGGAATAGCTCGGTATAGACCGTCTGCGGACAGGTATAGCCGCACCACAATCGCCCTGCCACCGTGGTGAAGAGAAACAATGCCAGCGCCGACAGGACGAGCAGCACCGCAAGATAGATGATGTCCTGCGGCCACAGCACGAAATCGAAAACGTAGAAGCGCCGTGCATCGAGATCGAACAGCACCGCTTGACGACCGTTCCAGGGCAGCCAGCACAGACCGTAGAACACGATCTGGGTGAGCCAGGCGAACACCCAGCGCCAACGCTGAAAGACACCGCGTATCGAGCGAGGATAGACCTTGGGGTCGGATGCAAAAAGCGGCTGAATCGGAATGACGGTCTGAGGCTTGCGCGAGTCGGACATGGATCGGTGGCCGTTGGGGTTGCGATGAGCCGGTCTGGGTGCCGACATTAAGGTGTATTTTTAATATATGTTCAGCCTAACAGCGCAGCGGTTCATAATCAACATATTGGATACACCTTCAAACCCATATGCGTCTCAGCGCTTTTTCCGATTACTCACTTCGCGTGCTGATGCTCCTCGGCGCGAATACGGATCGCCTTGTCACGATCGCCGAGATTGCGCGAATTCACGGCATCTCCGAGAACCACCTGACCAAGGTCGTGCATCAACTGGGGCGCGGCGGCTTCATCGAAACCCTGCGTGGCAAGGGTGGTGGCATGCGCCTGGCGCGCCCCCCGCACCGGATCGTGCTTGGAGAGGTATTGCGCCAGACCGAAACCGACTTCTCCCTGGTCGAGTGCTTCACCACCGATTCGCACTGTCAGATCGAAGCCGGCTGTCAGCTCAAGCCTATCCTGGGCGAAGCCATGGCCGCCATGTTGCGCGTTGTGGACCGCTACACCCTGGCCGACACGCTGCGCCCACCGCTCGACACGAGAGCCCTGGTCCGCATGGTCCCGTCCCGGCACACGACGGAAGGCGACGAGTAGTCTGGCATCATTCGCGGCCCATGCGATCGGACATGGTCACCCTGGCGCGGCAAGCCGCCCCTGATACAGGGCGGTAATCAGATCCCGAGGCGTAATGATTCCGATCAGACGCCCCTCGTCGTCGACGATCGGAATGTGGCTATGGCCTGCCCCGCCCAACAGCGCAATCACCTCGACCACCGGGGTCAATTCACCCGCCGTCTGCGCAGGCGCACTCATGACCTGACCGACCACCTCGGCCTTGCGGCTGTGCGTGCGGCCGCTGCGGCGAATGAACTGCCGCAGCCGATCGTCAAAACCGCGATAGGCGCCCAGATCGGCGCGTCGCATCAGGTCGGCGCGGGTCATGATGCCAACCACCCGCCGCGCCCGATCCACGACCGGCAAGGCCTTGATCCGATGCCGGCGCATGATCTCCCACGCCTCCTCGAGCAAGGTGCCGTACTCCACCGAAAGCACCTCGCGCGCCATCACATCGCCGCACCTCACGGTGCCGAAGCGGCGCTGGTAGGCATGCGCTTCAGCCCGCAGAAAGAGGTCCCGCAAATCGTCGCGGCTGATGTCGAGCACCTGGTTGTACTCGTCCAGCACCGCATCCAGATCCGCTTCGGCCAAACCCGCCCGCATGAGCGGTGCATGCCCCACAGGTTCGGTTGCGGCGATCACCGCCTTGCGTTGTGGATAGTGCCGCCCGGTTGCGCGGTTGTAGGTCACGGCCAGCGCCAGCAGACACAGCGAGTTCACCAGCACCGGGTAGATCACGAAGCCATATCCCAGCGACTCGACACCCGGGCCGCCGACGACCGCAGTCAGCGCAACCGCACCGGCCGGCGGATGAATGCAACGCAGCGCGAACATCACGCCAATCGAAAATGACACCGCCACTGCAGCCGCAAGCATCGGTGCCGGAAAGCCACGCGCACAGGTCACGCCGATCGCCGCGGCCAGCACGTTTCCGCCCAGCATCGCCCAGGGTTGCGCCAGCGGGCTGGCGGGCACGGCGAACAGCAGCACCGCCGAAGCCCCCATCGGGGCAATGATCCAGGGACCTGCGCCATCGGCGGCAAACAGGTGACCAATCAGCGCCGTGGCAAGTATTCCAAGCAGCGCACCGAAGCCCGCCCGCAAACGCTCCTGACCATTGACATGCTGCTGGTCGGGCAGGAAGCCCGCCATCCGCGTCGACAAGCGCGAACACAGCGCCCGCAGCCGATCCCTCATCGGGACCACCTCTGCGCGCCGCGCGAACAGTCGATGAACAGGATGCAATTCAGCTCACGGGAGAACCCGACAAGAACGTCAAGGGAACGCATATGATGATGTCGCAGGCAGACGATATGATGCTCGCGATTAGACCTGCCGGCGCCCACACATGGAATGACCCTGATCAAGCAAGCCAGGCAAGCGCAAACGGCGCATACCGCGATTCACACCGTAGCTGCATGACGCTTCATGCGCCCCGGGCCCTCGCGGCGAACGCCGCACGCACCTTGCCCACCAGGGTCACGGCTACCAGCACCACCGCACCCGCAAGGATTCCGACAACGACATCCAGCGCCAGCGGCGTCAATACGCCGAGCACGCTGCCGACCACCTGCACCCCGGCCACAACGGCGGCCGCAAGCTCGATTCCGTGATGCAGTACCGGCACACCGTGCGTGAGAATGCCGCCGCCGACCATGAACATGGCCGCGGTACCAACGACGGTCAGTGCTTTCATCAGCCTCGGCGCGGCAAGCAACAGCCCCCGCCCCACGGCACGCCCGAACGCGTTCGCCTTGTCGAGCAGATGTTGCCCAACATCATCCATCTTGACGATCCCGGCCACCAGACCATAGACGCCCAAGGTCATGACCACGCCGATGGCCGACAGCACCGCCAGCTGGCTTGCCAGCGGCTTGTCCGCCACCGTGCCCAGCGCAATGACGATGATCTCGGCCGACAGCACGAAATCGGTACGGATCGCGCCCTTGATCTTGTCGGCCTCGAAAGCGGCCAGGTCCACCGTGTCGTCGGCCACGGCCGCCAACTGCCGGACATGTCGAACCGCCTCGTCGGCCTCGCGGTGCAGGAATCGGTGCGCCAGCTTTTCCACGCCCTCGAAACAAAGGTAAAGACCGCCCACCATCAACAAGGGCGTGATCAGCCACGGCACGAAGGCACTGATCGCCAGCGCAGCCGGAACCAGCACGACCTTGTTCCTGAGCGAACCCAGGCAGACCGCCCACACCACCGGCAGTTCGCGCTCCGCACGCACGCCGGAAACCTGCTCCGCATTGAGTGCAAGATCGTCGCCAAGCACGCCAGCAGTCTTCTTCGCCGCGACCTTGGTCATCACTGCGACGTCGTCGAGGATGGTAGCAATATC
Source organism: Azoarcus sp. L1K30 (assembly GCF_018122735.1). Classification (GTDB taxonomy): domain Bacteria; phylum Pseudomonadota; class Gammaproteobacteria; order Burkholderiales; family Rhodocyclaceae; genus Parazoarcus. Next base: position 1,763,574 of record NZ_JAGRRD010000001.1, read on the forward strand.
GTCCAACAGGGCAAGCAGACTGGCTCCGGCCATGGTTCTTATCCGTCATGATTGGTGAATGCCGCCACGTGAGGGCCCTGCGTACGCTCAATTCCAGAACCTGGCGAGATCGCGGCGGTGGCGGAGAGGAGTGTATCCCTTACCGCAACGATCCGAACATATGGGCTCTGAGCAAGAACCTTCTGCCACAGGCCTCAATTTACTCCAATGGCATTAACGTGGAATTTCCGTGATCCATCTTCTATCCTGCCTGTATGGAGTGGGAAAATGGAGGAGACCATAAAATGGAAAATATTGGACGCGTGGCGACCTGGCTCGAACTGGCGATCGCACCTGAATGGCGACGTGAGGCAATGCGCATTTGCGTGCACCCCGTCGGTCCGGAAGACGACCAGTGCTTTGCGGTTTCAATGGATGGGCGCAGATTGTGTGCCAGCGACGGCAAGCTGACGACCTTCCGCGGGCGCCGGGCAGTCGAGCGCTTCCTGAGCATGGTGCATATCGATGACTTCGACATTTGCGCCCCCGACCCGACGATCCGGACATTCCCCCGCGGGCATTTCTGCCTGTGCCTGAATCGGCAGAACTGCCTGAGCCCTTGTGAGGAGCATTGTGAGGAAGACGGGCAAGCTCCCGCGTCATGCAAGCGCGGCCAGTTCGAGTGGCATCAGGTTGCTCCGCGTGGCGCTGACATGTTCACCGCGCGACGCATCTGACTGACCCGGCCACCCGATCAATCCAGCCGGTTGCAACCCGGCCGTTTACACCAACATACCGGCCCCATCATCAATCGCCCTCGCGCTCACAAACGCTCTGAGGGCGTATCCGAACACGTCCCTTCGAGAAACTCTTCAGGTGTCGGCAAGGGCGACGACGGATAGACCATGTCCTGCGGCCGCAACTGCTCGGTAAAGCCCTCCAGCGACCCCATCGAGTGACTGTCGCGACGTGCTACCGGTTCGCTGGTCATGTAGGCAATCACCAACTGGGTAAGCGCCTCGAGCGCATCGCGATGGGTGCGCTCCTGTCCATGCGAGGCGTCCGCGCCGAAACCGATGAGCGCGGTCCGGATATCGTTGCCGGCCTCCACGGCCGCAGCCGAATCGGACCGATAGTAGCGAAAGACATCCCGACGGTGCGCAATGCCATGCTCCTTGGCGAGACTGATCAGTTTGTGCGTCAGGTGGTAGTCGAACGGGCCCGACATGTCCTGCATGCATATGGTGGCAGCATGTTCCGACGTGTTCTGTCCAGGCGCCGCGATGGCGATATCAAGGCTGAGCATTTCCGCAATCTCGCCATGCAGCGCTGCGGACGCCCCGGAACCTACCTCTTCGGTGATCGTGAGCAGCGGATAGACGTCGACGGGCAACTGCAGGCGATGATCGCGGACGGCCTTGCACGCGGTGAGCAGTGCTGCCACCGCAGCCTTGTCGTCGAGATAGCGCGAATTGATATAGCCGTTGGGTAGCAGTTCGGGCTCGGGATCGAAGGCGATCCAGTCGCCGACATTGATGCCCGCCTGCTCCAGCCCCGCACGGTCGGTCACCGGCAGGTCAACCCTGACCTCGACATGCTCCCACCCGACCGGCTGGGAGTCGATTTCGCCACCAAAGGCATGGCCGGAGGTCTTCAGGGGCAGGCAGGTTCCGCGCACGTTTCCGTCATCGGTATAGATGGTCAGCCGCGAGCCCTCGGAAAAGCGTGAAGACCAGTGTCCGATCGGCGTGATTTCCAGCCGGCCATTGGCTTTGAGACTGCGTACCATGCCACCGAGGGTGTCCAGATGCGCCACGATGGCGCGCGCCGGTTGCGCCTCGCGGCCGCGCAAGGTGGCTCGGATTGCGCCACGGCGGGTGAGCTCGTAGGGAATGTCGAGTGCTTCGAGGCGACTGGCGGCGTAACGCACCACCGCATCCGTCAACCCGACCGGACTGGGAATCGCCAGCAGTTGCAGCATGGTTTCCTCGAGATAGTCGTAGTCGATCTTCGGCATCTTCTTTTTCATGCTTGAGGGTCTCCTGAAATCGCACGACTGCGCGGGAACAACATGTCCACGAAACGCTCGGCCGTTGGTTGCGGCTCATGGTTTGCCAGCCCCGGGCGTTCGTTCGCTTCGATGATCACGTAATCCGGCCCATCCACCACCGGCACCAGGAAATCGAGCCCGGTCACCGGGATGTCCAGCACGCGGGCGGCCTTTTCCGCCGATGCGCGCAGGGTCGGATGCAACTCAGCCGTGACGTCGTGAATGGTGCCGCCGGTATGCAGATTGGCGGTATTGCGCACCCGCAGCCGAGTGTCCGCAGGCAGCACGGAATCGAGCGTCCACCCCTGTGTGCGCACACAGCGCCCGGTTTCATCATCAATGGGAATGCGCGACTCGCCGCCGGTGGCCGCAGCGCGGCGGCGGCTCTGTTTTTCGATCAACGCACGCACCGTACTCACACCGTCGCCGACCACGACCGGCGGCCGACGCACGGCAGCGGCAACAACGCGAAAGTCGATGACGACGATGCGCAGATCCTCGCCCTCGCAGTACTGCTCCACGACGACATGTTCGCAGAAGGCGTGCGCGCGTTCGATCGCGGCAGCCACTTCGTCAGCGCTGGAGAGATTGACGCTGATACCCTTGCCCTGCTCGCCCTCGACCGGTTTGACCACCACGGCTGCGTGAGCGGACAGAAAGGCCTGGCGCGCTGCGGCATCGTCCGCGTCGATCTGCGCGGGCACCGCCAGTCCGGCTGCAGCCAGCAATTTCAGCGTCACGCGCTTGTCCTGGCAGCGGCTCATCGCCACCGCCGACGTCAGCTCGGAGAGCGACTCGCGGCAGACGATGCTGCGCCCGCCCAGGGTGAGACGAAAATAGCCGGCCTCGGCGTCGATCACGTCAGCATGAATGCCACGTCTCACCGCCTCATCCACGATCAGCCGGGCATAGGGATTGAGTCCATCCAGGCCTTCGGAAGGACCGGTAAACAGCGCCTCGTTGATCGCATTGCGACGCTTCAGCGCGAATGCCGGAATACGCTGGAATCCGAGCTTGTTGTACAGCGCAATGGCCTGCTGGTTGTCGTGCAGCACGGACACATCCATCCAGGCCCGTCCACGGGCAAGGTAGTGTTCTGCCAGATAGCGCACCAGCGCCTCGCCAACCCCCGGATGGGTGGCCTGCGGCGCCACGGCAAGCGCCCACAGGCTGGAACCATGCTGCGGATCGCCGAAGGCCTCGACATGATCCAGCCCCATTGCCACACCGATCACCTCGCCCGTGCTGCAGTCCTCTGCCAGCGCGTAGGTCACGGTCCGGTTTGCGCGTTCGCGCCACACCCGCTGTGGGTCCACCGGTACCATGCGGCGTGTCCGGTAAAGCGCGTTGACCGCAGCAACATCGGCCCGCGTGCGCAAGCGACGCAGATTGAACCCACGCCGCGCTGCACGCTGTGTTCGATAAGCGCTCAGGTGCAGACGGAACGCATCCGAGGGGTCAAGGAAAAGCTGTTGCGGCGCCGACGCCACCACCACCTGGGGCTTCTCCACGTAGAAGGCGATATCGCGTTGCCCGGGACGCTCCTGCAACAGCGCGGTTGCAAGTGCGGCCGGATCGCGCCAGGTCTGCGCCGGCAACCAGCGTCCCCAGCCGCACTCGACAACGACGTTTTCCGGCATCGCCGCAGCCTCGGGCTGACGTGCGGGAAGATGAAGCGGCTGATTTCCCGCGCGACGCGCACGTGCAAGTTCTCTTCGGATCATGACTACACCCTCAGGACACATGGGTCTGCAGCCACCACTCCAGCAAGCCGAGCTGCCAGAGTTTGGAACCGCGCAGCGGCGTGATATGCGCCATCGGATCGGCGAGCAACATGTCGACATAGTCCTTGCGGAACAGCCCACGCTCACGGGCCGCCCGACTCGACAGGGCGTCACGCACGCGCTCGAGCACCGATCCCTGCAGATACTTGAGCGCGGGCACCGGGAAATAGCCCTTCGGCCGGTCGATGACGGCAGCGGGAATCACCTTGCGCGCGGCCTCCTTGAGCACGCCCTTGCCACCATGCGAAAGCTTGTGGCGGGCGGGGATGCGCGCGGCCAGTTCGACGAGTTCGTGATCAAGAAACGGCACCCGCGCCTCCAGTCCGAAGGCCATCGTCATGTTATCCACCCGCTTCACCGGATCATCGACCAGCATGATGGTGGTGTCGAGGCGCAGCGCCTTGTCGACCGGGTCTGCGGCGCCCGGCGTGTTGAAGCTGGCCGCCACGAAGGCACCACTGCAATCCACGCCCTGATAGGGTGCGCTCACGACCCGGCTGTACTCGTCGAAATCCCGATCACGGAAAGCCTGCAGGTAATCGGCCACCGGGTCGGCGCTGTCCGCGACCTTGGGGTACCAGTGGTAGCCACCGAACACTTCATCTGCGCCCTGCCCGCTCTGCACCACCTTGCTGTGGCGCGACACGGCCTCGGACAACAGATAGAAACCGATGCAATCATGACTCACCATCGGCTCGCTCATGGCTGCCACGGCCTCGGGCAGACGGGTGAGCAGTTCGGCCTCGGGGACGAAGATACGCTCGTGCCGCGTGCCGAATTCACGTGCGACGATGTCGGCGTACTCGAACTCGTTTCCCTTCTCGCCACCCACGTCTTCGAAGCCGACATTGTAGGTGCGCAGATTCTGCACCCCGGCCTCGGACATCAGCCCCACGATCAGGCTCGAGTCGACACCGCCGGACAGCAGCGCGCCGACCGGCACGTCCGCCACCAGGCGACGCCGGACTGCAGCGCGCAAGCCTTCGAGCAGCATGTCGGTCCATTCCTCGAAGCTGCGGTTCTCGTCCGCAGCATTCTGCGGATAGGACAGGGACCAGAAACTGCGCTCGGTGCGTTGTCCATCGGCGGCAATCGTCATCAGCGAGCCCGGCGGCAGCTTGCGTACCCCGGTAAACAGCGTGTGCGGTGCCGGGACCACGGCGTGAAACGACAGGTAGAAATTCAGTGCGGCAGGGTCGACGCTGGTATCGACCCCGCCTGCAGCCACCAGCGCGGGCAAGGTCGACGCGAAGCGAAAGCCGCCCGCGACCTCGGCGTAATACAGCGGCTTGATGCCGAGGCGGTCGCGCCCGAGCACCACCTTGCCGCTATCCCGTTCCCAGATCGCGAACGCGAACATGCCATTGAGGTGCTGAACGAAGTCTTCCCCCCAGGCGTGATAGGCCTTCAACAACACCTCGGTGTCGCCATGGGAGAAGAACCGGTAACCCATGGCCTCGAGTTCCCGCCGCAACTCGGGGTGGTTGTAGACCGCGCCATTGAAGACGATGCCGAGTCCCAGTTCTGGGTCGACCATGGGTTGCTGGGCCGATTCGGAGAGATCCATGATTTTCAGTCGCCGGTGGCCCCAAGCCTGCGCACCCTGCGCAAACACGCCACCATTGTCGGGACCGCGCTGCCGCTGACACTCGTTCATCCGCGCCATCGCACCCAGATCGGGCACCTGCCCATCGAATCTCACTTCACCTGCAATCCCACACATAAGCCATCCTTGACATCGATCGCACCTATATTCTAGCAAATTTGTTTTGTGCAAATATTCAGCAATCCATTTTGCATCGAAACGACGTCAATCCACGGCGCACGGGCCCCTCTGCCGCGACGTGGAAGTCAGGTAAACTGCGTACCTCGAATTGCACTCGATTCGCGGTCCGATGCCAGCAGGCCGCGCCCCACCCAAGACCGGAGCCACCATGAGCCTTCTCGCACAGCTCAAGAAAGATTCACTGCTCGCGCGCAAAGCCGCCGACGGCGTTCGTGCAACCCTGTTGAGCACTTTGATCGGCGAAGCCGAGATGGTCGGCAAGAACGCGGGGAACCGCGAGAGCAGCGACGACGAAGTGCTACACACCATCCGCAAGTTCCTGAAGAACAATCAGGAAGCCCTCGCCGTCATCAAGGACGAAGCTCGTCTTGCCGTCTTGCGGACGGAGTCCGACATCCTCAACAGCTATCTGCCGGCCATGGCATCCGAAGCGGACGTCAAGGCGTTCATCGACCAGACCGTCGCCGGCCTTGCCGACCGCAGCCCAAGATCCATGGGCACGGTGATGGCCGCGCTGAAAGCAAGATATGGCACCAATTTCGACGCCAGGCAGGCGAACGTCTGGGTCAAGGCAGCGCTGACTGGCTGAGCGCGGAAGGCCCGAATGCCTGATGCCTCATCGCCCGAGTTGACCGTCGGCGCGCATCGGCGCACTCGCCCGATGGGCGCCGCAGCACGTGCCCGTCCGGCGGATCGTCACGCCTTCTGGCGCTCGCCGGATCTGCCCTTCATCGAGGCCAGGGAAGTACATGACGGACGCGAGGTGTGTTATGACCGCCATGCCCACGCAACATTCTCGGTCGGCGTGATCACCGGCGGCGAGTGCAACTACTGGAACCAGGGGATCGAAGAACGGGCCGGCCCGGGCACGCTCGTGTTGATGAATCCGGAAGACGTCCACGCATGCAACCCGGCATCGGACATTGCCTGGTCCTACCGCATGATCTACGTGGATGTGGAGTGGCTGACACGTCAGCAACTCGGCTGCGAAGACACCAGTGCCCGCGACTTCCGGCCATTCGCCGATATCGTCAGCACGGACGGGGAACTGTATCGGGGACTCAATGCCCTGTACGATACCCTGACTGATCGGCACGGCGACCTCCTGTCCAAGGAGAGCGCCGCCATCGAGTACTTCCACACACTGTGCCGGCGCCTTGAGCAGACGCCCGGAGCTTGCCCCCTGCCGGCAAACCTCCGCGTGGACCGCGCCGCGGAGTACATTGATGCGAACTGCACCGACACGCTGCGCCTGGCAGATATCTGTAAGGCTTCCGGGCTGTCGCCCGCCTACCTGATCAGGGCATTCAAGACGCGTTTCGGCATGACGCCGCACGCCTGGCTGATCAATCGCCGCATCCGCTTTGCTCAAAGCGAACTCAAGCGCGGCCGCCCCTTGGCCGACGTCGCGCTTGCAGCCGGTTTTGCCGATCAGGCGCATTTCCAGCGCCTGTTCAAGCGCCACGTTGCCGCAACACCGCGCCAATATACTGCAGCGCAGCGCTGAGAACCCGTCGCTACAGCAGGTACACCACGCTGGCCGCAATCAGCACCGCCATCACGCGATTCAGCAGTCGAACGCGCCGCGGATCATTCAGGAACCGTCTCAGATATTGCCCCGCGCCGGCCCAGATCGCGACGGAAAGATAGCAGATCACGAAGTAAATGCCTGCGAAGACCCACAGCGCAGCGGTGTCGCCGTGCGCACAATACAGACCGACGCCCGCCATCGAGGCAAGCCATGCCTTGGGGTTGAGCCACTGCATGATCGCCCCGGCCAACAACGATGGCCGTTTCGGTTCGCTGCCCGAAGACATCGCGCCGTCGTCTCGAACCAGCCTGACAGCCATGTACAGCAGGAACAGCACTCCCGACCACTTTGCGACGTGGCCGAGCTCCGGCCACCGCCCGACAACTTCGTTGAACCCGAGACCGGTCACAAGAAGGAGCACGACGAAGCCCAGCGTCGCCCCACTGACGTGCCACATCGCCGCCCGGAATCCAAATTGGAGACCGGATGCAAGCGCGACCAGATTCACGGGTCCTGGCGTAATCGAGGCCACCAGTGCAAAACCCGACATTGATGCAAGAAGTCCGAAATCCATTACTCAACACCTCGCGCGTACCGGCACCCGCGCACCGACTGCAGTGGCGAAGATTAGACGCCACGCTTGCGCAGTCGACGCGGCACCGGCGGTGAGCATTTGTCTGGGATTGAATACGGATCTGCTCATGGATGCGTCCCTCAATACGGGCCGCAGCGGATGCCGGGGCCTCGAGGCAATGATCCACGTGCATCCGGAATGCGTATTGAAGGAAAATGCCCCCATGAAAGCACACCACGCTCCAATCAACATCCGCTTCGCATGCTCGCGCCCCCATGTCACAGCATGCGTGCCGAATTCAAACCCGGCCGCGATGCCGCTCGGAGGGCGCGTTGCGCATTCGCGTCCATGGTGATGAACCATGCTCATGCACCGCTGACCGACGCACTGACCGAGGGAGTCCAACGGCATTTGCTCATCCCTTCCGGATCGGGACGTTCTTGCGCATGAAGATTCTGATTTTCAGCAACTCCAGTGCATTGGGCGGTCTGGAACGGCGGATCGCAGAAGAGGCGGCTCTTCTGAAAACCATGGGTCATGAGGTCGTGGTTGCCACGCCCCGCTTTCGCGAACAGGACAGTTTGCGGCACGACATCGAGCGGGCGGGTGCTCGCCACATGATCTGGACGCCCTACAAGTTCATGGAGCGGGGCCACCTGAACGCGCCTTTTCGCCTCCTGGCGCGTGGCAGCCTGCCACGGCTGAGGCGCGAGCATTTCGACTTTGCCCATATTGCGCTACCGTACAACTTCATTGGAATGTCTGTTGCATACTTGCTCAGCCGCGAGAAGATTCCATTCGTCGTCAGTGTTCACTGCGTATTCGGCACGACCCGCCTGTCACCTGCCGGCGAACGCCTCCTCCGGGCTGCGACACGGGGAATGGTGGGTGGCTACGCCGTCTCGAGACACGCCATGCATGGATTCTCTCGTGCCTACGAGGGTCTCCTGCCCCCCGGTTTCAACATCAGGCCCCTTCTCAACGGCGTCGAGACCGAGCGATTCAAGCCCGACGTCGCCGCGCGCGAAGGACTGAGACAAAAGCTCGGACTGAATGAAGAGGACTTCGTGGTGATCTTCTGCGGCCGCATTCACGCGATAAAACGTCCCATGCTCGCGCTCGCCATATTCGAGCAGTTTGCCGCAAACGTGCCCGCCGCCAGACTGCTCGTCGTTGGCGACGGCCCGGACGCGCCAGCGCTACGCGAGGCCGTCGCAACGCGCGGACTTGCCGGGCGGGTCAAATTCGCCGGACACGTCTCCGACGTCTCCGCATACTTCGCCGCAGCCGACTGCTACATCTCGACCAGCATGCAGGATGAGGGGTTCTCCCTCACCACCGCCGAGGCCCTGGCCACCGGCCTGCCATGCATCTTGCCGGACGAAGGCGTCTATTGCGAAGTGTATGGACAAGCCGCCGCCGTTCGCCTGTGCAGTCCCGAGGCCCCTCAAGCATGGTCCGCAGCACTGCAAGCGTTTGCCTCTTGCCCGGAAGGTATCCGGGACAGGATTCGCGACGAGGCACGGGCGTTTATCCGCAAGAATCTGTCCAGGGAGGTCATGTACGACAATCTCCGCATTTTCTATGCTGAAATGATGGAAGTCGTCGAGAAACAGAAAGGTCGAACCGCAGCGCATTCGAACCGATAAACCACCGACGCGTCGATCCGACCGTCGCCCCCGGAGATCCCCATGAGCAATCTGACCCGACAAGTGGAACATGCATGTGAATTGGCACAGGGCTGCGACGCCATCGAATTGATCATCCGCCCCCGGGACAAGGACCTCGGTGGCTTCTCGGTGCGGCGCACACTGCCGACTGCCCAGCGCAAGATGGTGGGGCCGTGGATCTTCTTCGATCACATGGGGCCGGCTGAATTTCCAGCCGGCCAGGGCATCAACGTCAGGCCCCACCCGCACATCAATATCGCAACGGTAACCTATCTGTTCGAGGGCGAAATCCTGCACCGCGACTCGCTCGGCAGCCTGCAGGCCATTCGCCCCGGGGATATCAATCTGATGGTGGCCGGCCACGGCATCGTGCACTCGGAGCGCGAGCAGCCGGCGCTGACTGCCGTTGCACACCGTCTGCATGGCCTTCAGCTGTGGCTCGCGCTGCCTGAGGAGGACGAGGAGATCGACCCGGCCTTCCATCACTATCCGGCGGCCGGAATACCGGCGCTCATGATCGACGGCGTGCCGATGCGGGTCATGATGGGCTCGGCGTACGGGGTCACGTCACCCGTGAGAGTGTTTGCCGACACCCTGTACCTCGAAGCCCGCCTCCAGGCCGGCCAGACGCTCGCCCTGCCGTTCGCCGAGGAGCGTGCCGTGTACGTAGCCCAGGGCAGTCTGAAGGCGCGGGACACCATCATCCCTGAACATTCGATGGCGGTGCTGACCGATGCGCCCGACGTCGTGCTGGAAGCGACCACCGATTCGCGCATCGCAATCATTGGTGGAGCGCGCCTGGGCAAGCGTTTCATCGACTGGAACTTTGTGTCCAGCCGCAAGGAACGTATCGATCAGGCGAGGCAGGACTGGAAGGACGGGCGCTTTCCCAAGGTGCCGGGCGACGAAGTCGAGTTCATTCCGCTGCCCGAGTAGGACACCAGGGACGCCGTCGACTCGGTCAGCGCATCCGCGCTGCGCCGACACCATTCTGTACAAAGCCCAATAGCAGCGTTTGCGTGCTGCGGATCGGCCTGCACGCCGCCCTCCCAACCGGGAAGGGTCGAGCACGGTCCTTATATTTGACATTTCAACTTTTCACACATAAAAATACGAACCATAACAAAACTGACTCCGGCAGCCCAACACAAGAGAACAGCATGCTTCGCTCGAGATCGTCAAACACGCATTCACACCCTTTCCCGACCGGAAGACTCGTCGTCCTCAAGTACGACATGGACTTCCGCATCACCTACGCCAATGAAGCCTGCGCCGAATTCCTCGGCATGACGCGCGAATCACTGATTGGCACCAGCATGAAGGACATTGCACACCCTGACGTGCCTCAGGAACTGCTGGCCGATGTGCGCGGCACGACGGCGTCAGGCAGGCCCTGGCTCGGGCTGTCGAAGCTCAAGCACGCGTCGGGCGGTCCGGCGTGGTCGAGCGCCCTGACGATTCCCGTTCGCAAGGACGGCAGGAACGTGGGGTTCATGAGCCTGCGCAGCCCTGCCCCGCCCGAGCGGGTCGACGCCGAGGAACGCCTGTACGACGTCATGCGGGCGAAGAAGGCACGATACCGCAGCCTGGACATGCCCCGGCGCAAGTCCGTATCCAATGCGGCCTTGCTTGGTTTGCTCGGCCTGGGTGGAAGCGCTTTCGCGGCAATGCTCCTGCTTGCGGGATTCATCTGCGGGATCGACACTTTTCCCGGCCAGGGCTTCATCCTCGCCGGCGGCGCGGGTCTGATCGCGATACCGACCCTTGTCCGCTTGCTGTGGCGTCGTTGCGTGACCGAATCCTCTGCCATGTTGAAGGCCTTCGAACGCATTGCCGAAGGTGATCTGACCAGCGTGCTGCCGGTCGGACGTTCCGACGAGATGGGTCGCCTGATGGAGTCGCTGATGTACATGCAGGGCAGACTCAAGGTCATGCTCGATGAGATTCGCCTTGCCGCCACGCTGACTGATGCCGAGAACCTTGCGCTACGGGCGCAGGTGTCGTCGCTGCAAGCTGCGGCCCGCGCCCAGCGCGACCACATCCTGTCCGTCTCGGCAGCAAGCGAGCAGAACAGCGTCTCGGTGTCCGGTGTCGCCAGCGGCGCGCGCTCTTCGGCCGAGGCCGCCGACGACGCGCTGACCCTGGTGGCCCAGGGCCGCGACCACCTGCATCAGACGGTCAGCGCCGCGGGGCGCACCGTACACGCGGTCGAAGGCGCCAATCAGGCCATGCGCGCGCTCGGTGAGTCGATCCAGAACATCGCGACGATTTCGGCCGAGATCAGGGAAATTTCCGACCAGACCAACCTGCTGGCGCTCAACGCGGCCATCGAAGCGGCCCGAGCCGGTGAAGTGGGGCGCGGTTTCGCCGTGGTCGCGGACGAAGTGCGCAAGCTGGCCGAACGCGCAGCGCACTGCACCGGGAGCATCGCCACCAAGGTCAGCCAGATCCGCGAGGTTTCGGACGGCGTAACGAGGGACATGCAACAGGCCGCGGCCCTGGTCGGAGACGCCAGCAACAGCGTCAGCGACAGCCTGGGCGTCATCGAGCGCATCGAAACCGGCAGCGGCGAGGTGGCAAGACTGGCCGGACAGATTGCGGCAGCATCCGGGGAACATTCATCCGCTTCGCAACAGATCGCGCGCGACATGGAGAGAATCTCGGGCCTGATCGAACACAGCGTGGCCGGCATCGAGGCTGTAGACCGTGCCGCAGGCGGCGTCAGAACCCATGTGGAGAACTTGAAGCAGCTGGTTGGCTTCTTCCGTGTAATGGCATGACCGCCCCTGAGCCATCGACACTGGCCAGAAGAGCAACGTTTGCCGTCACGGCCGCCGACGGGCAGCCATGTCCTGCATGCAAACGGATGCATCGAGTCGGATTACTCGATGGTGACCGATTCGATCCAGCGCTCGCCAGCGGAGACTTCGTCCCGCATGGCCGGGCCGTACGGCGGCACGGCGGTATCCTCGGGCGGCGCGCTGATGTGATTGAGGTCGATCGACTGCGGCCTCCCTCTCCAGCCCTTGCCGTCAGGCTCGAACCGGAAATACAGACCGTTGCGCAGATTGGCGCCGAACTCGCTCGGGCGTTTGAAAACAAAGAGTAGCGCATGCTCCAGCCAGCTCATGTCCTGTTCGCTGACAGTACGCGGATTCGCATAGGGATAGACGACATGGCAGACAATCTCGACCTTGCCGTCCAGACACTTGAACTCCTTCATTGACAGGAAGTAGTCCGCAAACCGCGAATAGTCCATGCTGAGGACGAAGGTACTGAGGCCTCCGCCCTGCGGTTCGAAGCGAACACTGCCAATCGGGATGCGCTCCTTGTCGCGGGTGTGCGCGAAAACCGCCTTCGTGCCCTCAAGCCCCGCCGCGCTCGCGGTGAGGGACGACGACGCAAGGCCCGCCATCAACGCGCCTGCGCAGAACCTCGCCAGCAGACCGATCGTATTCGTCACGACGCGCCCCCCCCCGTGAGCCGGGCGCGAGGAACTCGAGCCCCTCACGAGTCTGCACGCATTGAATCCACGACTCAAGCCTTGACCCGCAATTGCCGTTCCAGCGCCCAGCAGCCAAATGGGCAAACGGCAACCGTCCACCTCAAGCGCGGCCGACCAGGACGACCTGCCGGCGGTCGCCGCGATGGCGGCTGAAGGCAGCGATTAGCCCCTGCACTTTGCTAGACTTTGCCCCCTTGATCACCACGCTCTCACGCCAATGAACGATTCCGCAAACTTGTTCGCCCCCAGCGCATCCTCTTCCCGTACGCGCGTGCAACATGCCTTGCGCGCACTCGGCATGCCGTCCGAAATCGTCGAATTCGCGGTGCCCACCCGCACCAGTGCGGAGGCCGCGGCGGCCATCGGCTGCAGCGTCGAACACATCGCGAAGTCGATCGTATTTGTCACCAGACCATCGGAGCGTTGCGTGCTTGTCATCGCCAGCGGCGCCGACCGTATCGACGAGAAGAAGCTGAAGGGCATCCTCGGCGAAGGGGTCAAGCGTGCCGACGCCGATTTCGTCCGCGCCATGACCGGCTTTGTCATCGGCGGGGTTGCACCGGTCGGTCACACTGGCGACGTCACCGTGCTGGTCGACGCGGCATTGTGGTCGCTCGACCCGATCTGGGCGGCGGCCGGCACCCCCAACACGGTCTTCCGTCTGGCGGCGGACGATCTTCACCGCATCCCCGGCATTGCGGTCGTCGACGTGCGGCAGTGATGATGCGACGCCCTTCGACCGCATCGGAAACCCGCTCGAAGAGTGAGGTTTTTCCTTGTGCCGGACCCGCTGCCAGAGCGAGAATCGCGACTCATCATGACCCGGATTCCCTCATGTCACGCTGGAAGCTGCTCCCTTTCGTCACCGTGGTCTCGCTCCTGCTCCAGAACATGGCGAGTGCCAGCCCGCCCACCGAGGAGCTGATCTGTACGACAGCGCCGCGCTCGGCGTGGATGAGTGAAGAGCGCATCCGCGACATTTTCCGCGCGTCGACCTACGCCCTGGTCAAACTCAAGATCTCGAGCAGCAATTGCTACGAGTTCTATGCGGTTGACGTCAACGGTGACGCCGTCGAAGCGTATTACAACCCGGTCACGGGCGAACGCGTCCGCTTCAATGAAGTCCGGGTCAAGGAGAAGCAACTGGACTACACGAAGGAAGTCCACCCAACCGCTGCGAACTGACCGCCCGTCAGGAGCGATCGCACAGCGGCTCAACGCAGGCAGGCCCACAATGTGGCAAGCACGATGAGCATGCCGCCCACCCAGCCGGCCACACTCAGCGTTTCCCCGAGCCAGACCACGGAAAATAGTGCACCGAATACAGGTTCGCTGCTGGTCAGCAGGGCAATCCGGCTCGGCGAGCCATGTTTGAGAGCCCAGTTCTGTGCAAAGAACGCAAACAGGGTGCAGCCCAGTACCAGATAGGCCGTTGCCTGCCAGAATGCCGCCGCGACAGGCAAGGGTGGCAGGCCATCGGCGTTCGACAACGCAAGCCCCAGACATCCGAATCCGATGACGCCCGCCTGGACTGCCGTCAGCGCCAATGCCGGGGCACGGCTTGCGCGAGTGAGCCTGCTTGTCTGGCATACGGTGATGGCACGCAACAGTGCAGCCGCCAGCATCAGGGCGTCGCCAAGCCCGAGCTCGCCCAGCCACGCCCCACTGAGCAGGGACGCCCCGGTCAGCGAGATCGCCGCAAACAGGAACATCCCGGGTGCCGGTCGGATACGCAGGATCCACCACTCGACAAATGGCGTGAAGACGACGCACAGACTGATCAGGAAGGCCGCATTGCTGGCTCGCGTATGCGCCACCCCGAAGGTTTCGCAAAGGAAAATCGCGAGCAGCAGAACACCAAGCGGTAGCCCAGTACGTACAGCGTCGCGTCGCTGTATGGCGGTTGCACGCCACAATGCCGGCAGCAGAAGCATGAAGGTCAGGATGAAGCGAACCGCCAGAAAGCCCAGTACCGGATAAAAGGCCAGAGCCCCCTTCGCCACCCCGTAACTGCTGCCCCAGACAATAGCGACGAGCAACATGGCGAGATCGGACAGGCGGAGCCGTCGTGAGTGAGCAATGGCAACAAGCGTGGACATGGGGGCACCCGTGCGGATCGTATGGATGCATACATTGTCAATTCAATCCGGCATAGTGATAATCCACGACAATTGAACAACACTTGTTCCTCATGCGCATCAATTACCCGCTGGAGTGTCTGCCCGACATGGCCGCGTTCGCATGCGTCGTCGATAGCGGCAGCTTCTCAGCGGCTGCGATCCGTCTCGGGGTGACACCTTCCGCGGTAAGCAGGCAAATTGGCAGACTGGAAGCGCTGCTGCAGGTGCGCCTGCTGGAGCGCACGACCCGCAAGTTGCGACTGACCGACGCCGGCACTGCCGCCTATGAGCGCTGTCAGAACATGGTTTCGGCTGCACGTGAAGTCCTTGCCCTGAGTGACACCCAGACGGCAACGCCACGCGGCATGATCAGGGTGAGCATGCCCAAGGCCATCGGCCGACTGCTCATTCACCCCTGGATGCCCGAGTTTCTGCAACGTCATCCCGAGGTGTCGGTGCACATGGTGGTGACCGACCGCACGGTGGATCTCTTCGCAGAAGCCATCGATCTGGCGATTCGCGTCACCGACGCCCCACCACCTGGCCTTGCAGGGCGACCGCTGACAAGGATCCGCCATCTCCTCTGTGCGAGCCCGCAATACCTTCTGCTTCGCGGCACGCCGGCACACCCGCGAGACCTGCCGGCACACGACTGTCTCTATCTGGGCGAAGACGAGCGCGACCGCCATTGGCGCTTTTGCCGCGCGGCTGAAGATGTCAGCGTGAAGGTCAGCGGCCGCTATATCGCTAACCACAGTGAAATGCGCCTTGAAGGCGCCCTGCACCACCTCGGCATTGCCAGCTTGCCGGAATTCACCGCACGTGCAGCGCTAAAAACCGGCACCCTGATCGAGGTCCTGGCAGACTGGGAGCATCGGACCGACTACGCCGGCACCGCGTGGCTGCTCTACCCCTCGAATCGTTATCCGCCTGCAAAGCTGCGCGCCTGGATCGACTTCATCGTTGAGAAGATGGCCTGAACATCCGCACGCCGGTGCGCACGGACCGGTTTGACTCACGGCCGTATTGCGGTAGGCTCTGCGCTTTCTAAACGGGAGCAATCCACATGGCAAAAGCCACCGCACGTCACATCCTTGTCGCCACCGAAGCCAAGTGCAATGAACTGAAGGCTGCGATCGAAGCCGGCGCCGACTTCGCCCAGGTTGCCAAGGAGAACTCGACCTGCCCGTCCGGACGTCAAGGTGGCGATCTCGGCGCTTTCGGCCCCGGCCAGATGGTCAAGGAATTCGATACCGTGGTGTTCAGCGCACCGATCAATGTCGTGCAGGGTCCGGTCAAGACGCAGTTCGGCTATCACCTGCTCGAGGTCACCAGCCGCCAGGACTGAGTCCCGAGGCACGCAGTGGGCGCGGAACGGCGCGCCTTTCATGACGCCCACTGTCCGCAGGCCGCAATGTCGAATCACGCCTGACCGGCACGCGGCGGGCGGCCAGGGCGTCGGCGGCCGTGATCAGCCGGTCTGACGCTGTTCGAACGCGTCGAAACACCCCTCACCTTCGCTCACGACGACGTCCCGCACCACCGCAGCCGCAGGTCCCTCCCTGGCCCAGTCGACGATCTCCTGCAGGGCGGACTCGTGCCCGGCGACCATCGCCTCAACCGACCCGTCATGACGATTGCGCACCCAGCCCGTCACGCCGATCGATGTTGCCTTCTCGACCATAGACGCCCGGTAGTAGACCCCTTGCACAAGTCCAATAATCTCAAGATGCAACACGCGCTCCGACATGATTCCGGTTTTCCCTTCAATTCGATTTGAATCGTGTTTCCGCCATTGCCACAATACGGGGTGAATTGACCGCCCCGCAAGTTACGCTCACTGAGGCTCGAGCCGGCCGACGCCTGCCCGGCACCTCACCCCACCATCAACCTTAGCCCGGCCGGCAGGGATTCGCCAAAGACGCGGCGGTGATCGGCCTCGTCGAGCGCGACCCGCTCGCGCACCTGCCTGACCCAGCTTTCCGGTGCGTCAATCTGGGCCAGACGGTGCGCAACCTCCTCGCGCACCTCGGGCGCTACATCCCGCGCACGATCGCCGGTATAACGGGCAAGCTGGGCGGCAGCAAAGGCGGCGGGCTCGACCTTCTTCCAGTCCAGCGCCAGCACTGCATCCAGCCACCCGCCCGCAACCTCGATCGGCACCACCGTATGTGCGCTGGCGTGGAGCGGCTCGCGTGCGCCCACGCGTCCCAGGGCCCACCAGCCCTGCGGGTTCTCGGCGGGCAAGGCGAGACGCTCGAGCAGCCAGCGCCCGACCTCGACCTTGTGCTCGATGGGCACCCGTTCCAGTGATGCGGCCAGGCGCACCATGTCGTCGTAAGCCGCGTGCGCGGGCTTGGGATTGCGCCGCGACGCGGTGCAGACTTCCTCCAACTGGTTGGCCAGGGTCTCGAGCAGCACCAATTGCCCGGCCTCCTCCAAACCGGCCGCAGCACGGCGCCACAACGTCCACCACTCCGACCAGTTCTGACGTTCATTCACATATTGCAGACCCTGGGCGAAAATCGGCCACAGTTGCGCCACCCGCCAGTCGTCGAGCGGCGCGCCGTAACCCGGACGCAGGCAGAAGCCGGTCAAATTGAGCCAGACCCGCTCATGTGCCGGAGACCGCCTGCGCCGGCGCACACGCTCGAGTAGTGCGTCGCAGAGGCCTCGCGCCAGCGTCATGTCCCATGACTCGCGCCTGCCCAACAAGGACTCGAGATCGCCGCGCAACTGCCGCACCAGTCCGTCGTGACGGCCTTGGGCAACATCGCCGAATACACGGTCGATCAGGGCCACGGCATCGCCAAAGCGTGCCGGCAGGCCGAGACCGGATTCAGCATCAGCTTCGCCGCGAGCATTCAGTTCTGACGCGTCGCCACGCAGTTCGAACTCGAGCAGCCAACGTCGCTGCGGATCATCTACCGCGACGCAGTGCATCTGCAGCGTGCCGACTTCGGTCATGGTGGCGATCAGTTCGACCGCCACCTCGCCTCGCCCCTCATCAGCCGATCGCCCGACAACCGTGGCAATCGGCGGCAGGCGGACGCAGGACTCACTGCGCAGCGAAACCACTGTTCCGGGCAGGTGCACCGTATCCGCGCTCGAGGCGAGCAGATGAAAGCGCACCGGCTGGCCAAGCCGCAGCGCAAAACGCCGCCCGTGTAGATGCACCTCGTGCCCCTCGTCCGTGCCACGCGGGAGGATGCAGATGCCGCGTGGTTCATCGCCGGAGTCGGCGGGATCATCCAGGCGCAGAAAATAGCTGCGTGGCGAGCCGCCGCCAATCGCGGGCGCACGCCCCTCGCGCACCAGCGCGTAAGCCACGGCCCCGCGCGCCACTGCAATCTCGGTATCGTTGGCAAGCACGCGCGGCCGCGCCCCACGCCACTGCGCAAACACGTCCACCAGGCGCTCGCCAAGCACGCCTGCGCGAAACACCCCACCATTGAGCAGCACGGTATCGGGCACCGGCACCGCATCCGAACCCGGCGCACGATCTCCCAGCGCTACGCGCGAAACCGTCGCATGACGCGCCAGGAAAGCGGCAACATGGCGCGTCACCGCCGCGTCCGCCGGATACGGCAAGCCGAACTCAACGATCCCGGCACGTCGCCGGCGGGGCTGCTCATTCACTGCGCCCAGCGGAAAAAACCCGTCGACAATCAGGCGCACGACTTCATCGCGGGTGAGTTCGGTCGACCGCGCACCGCCCACCAGCTTCGCGCCGCTGCCAAGCAGCGTCACCATCACCCGCTCGGGCGCGCCTTCTGCAAGCAGTCGCTCTTTTGCGGCTCTGCAGCGCTGCACCAGCTGGGAGAATCGCGCGGCAGTGAGCTTCGCCCCACCGCCACTCAAGCGCGGTTCGAGCAGGTGCGCCAGCGCCAGATCCATGTTGTCGCCGCCGAGCATCAAATGCTCGCCCACCCCGATGCGGGTCAGCCGGGGCATCCCCTCCATCGCGGCCGGGTCATGCTCGACCTGGATCAGCGTGAGGTCGGTCGTACCGCCGCCGACATCGCACACCAGCAACAGGCGCGTATCGCGCAGGGCATCGGCAAGCGTCTCCCGGTGCCGGAACAGCCAGTCGTAGCTGGCCGCCTGCGGCTCTTCAAGCAAGCGCAAGGTGGGCAAACCGGCCATCCGCGCAGCGTCGACCGTGAGGGCACGGGCCCCTTCGTCGAAGGACGCCGGCACGGTGAGTACGATCTCCTGCGCCTCCAGTGGCGCCAGCGGAAACTGTTGTTGCCAGGCGGCCCGCACATGGGCGAGATAGCTGGCACTGGCCACCAGCGGCGACACCTTGGCGACATCGTCCGCGGCGCCCCAGGGCAGGATGGGTGCAAGCCGATCGACCGCGGCATGCGAAAGCCAGCTCTTGGCGCTGGACACGCCCCTGCCCGGCACCTGCGCGCCAAGCTCGCGGGCGAGACTGCCCACCACCGCCTGTGATACCCCTGCGAGGTCGGCCGCGGCCCATGGCAAAACGGTGTCTCCCGCGGCCAGTTCGCCGATGGCGGGGTGATAACGCACCGAGGGCAGCATCGACCGTGCCGCGACGGCCCCGGGCGCCACCAGCTGGGCAATGGGCAGCAACTGGATATCGTCGCTGCCGGGCGCGGCGTAGGCGACGACGGTGTTGCTGGTACCAAGGTCGATTCCGACCCGATAACGCGTCAAGCGCCCCTCCCGTCCGTCCACTGCATTACCGCGTACGCCTCGCACATCCGACGCTCACTCAGACGCTCCTCTCGCCGCGCATTTCGAGCTCAACCTTCCAGCGCTGACTGCCGTCGACGGGCAGGGCTTCAAGCTCGAGCGTGCCCGCCTCGGTGATACGTGCATGCAGCCGCACACGCACGATCTCTCCCGCCGCCCGCCCCTCTGCCGGCAGCGTGGCCTCGATCTCGTCGAGTTCCTGAAGCGCTTCGGTCGCCCACATGTCGAGCATCGTGCCGACCTGATCGTTGCGCCGCACCGACGAGCCAAAGAAGCGGAAGCGCACCGGCTCCCCGACGACGAGGCCGAACACCTGCGCCGGAACGTCCGCCTCGGTGCCCTCCTCCATGCCGAAAGGCGCAAGACACAGCGCTTCGATCGGAGGTTCCATGCCCGGCACGGCGGGCATGCTCGACTCCACCGCCACGTAGTAAGCTCGCGCAGTGCCACCACGAATGCGCACCCCACGGCCGCGTCGCACGTAGCCGTAATAGGCCGCGCCGCGCGACACCGCAAGATCGAGCTCCGCGCCGTCGAGCAGACGTGCCGGCGGCGCCCCTTCGGCGGCCAGCCAGCCATTGAGCGTATTCATCAGACGCTCGGCCAGCAGCGTCGACTTGAGTACTCCGCCATTGAAGAGCACGACGCTCGGGTGCAGAAAACTCGCGTCTGCGCTCGCCGCCCCCGCAAAATCCTCGAGTGCGGCGGTTGCCTCTCGCTGACGGCACAGAAAGGCGGCCAGATGGCGGGTAATGGCGGCATCCTGCGCATATGGCAGGCCGACCTGGGTCAATGCGGTGCGTGCGCGGCTTTGCGGGTGTTCGCTCACCGCCACTTGCGGGAAGAAACCCTCGAGCAGGATCGCGTCCAGCTCGCCGCGGGTCAGCTCGGATCGGATCGAGCCACCGATGAGCTTCGAGCCGCGACTCGGCACCACCAGCGCGACCGCGTCCACGCTGGCATCGCCCAGCAGGGTTTCCTTGGCGCTGCGGCATGCATGCGCGAGCGCCCGCGTCTGCCACGCATCGAGCCGCGTACCCTGCGCGGCCAGCTTGCGTACCACCCCATAGGCAAGCGCCAGATCCATGTTGTCGCCGCCCAGAAGGATGTGGTCGCCCACCGCCACCCGGTGCGGCTCGAGATTGCCGTCACGCTCGACGATGGCAATCAGGGACAGGTCGGTCGTGCCGCCGCCGACATCCACCACCAGCATGATGTCGCCCGGCTTTACTTCCTTGCGCCATCCACCCTTGCTGTTCTGAATCCAGCTGTAGAGCGCGGCCTGGGGCTCCTCGAGCAGGGTCAGGCGGGCGTAGCCGGCTGCGCGCGCCGCGTCCGCAGTAAGCTCGCGCGCAACCGGATCGAAAGACGCAGGAATGGTGACGGTGACATCCTGCTCGGCCAACTGGGCCTCCGGATGGGCGGCGTTCCAGGCATCGCGCAGATGGGCCAGATAGCGTACCGAGGCGTCGAAAGGCGAGATTCGCGCCACCTCGTCGGGTGCATCGACGGGCAGGATGGTCCCGCGACGATCGACGCCCGGGTGGCACAGCCAGCTCTTGGCGCTGGCCACCATCCGGATCGGCGTACCGGCACCGCGCGCACGTGCAAATGCCCCTACGACATCGCCCTGGCCACCGCCCCAGGGCAGATCGAGATCACCCGGGGCAAGCTCGCTTTCGTGCGGCAGATAGACGAAGGACGGCAGCAGCGGGAGATTTTCCACCTCGCCCGGCGCACTCACTTGCGGAATCGGGAGCACCTCGAGCCGGGCCTGCTCGCCGTCGCTGGCCTCGGTGTCGACGAAGGACAGCGCGCAGTGCGTGGTGCCGAGATCGATGCCGATCACGTACCTGGAAGCCGCCGCACCGTTGGCAGCCGAGGCCCCATCCATGTTGCTTGCGCCGCTCACAGCTCGACCTCGGCTGGTGCCACGATAGCCGCATCATGGCCTTCGGCAAGGCGCGGCAGGCGCACGTCGACGACGCGCCAGCCACGATGGGTGAGTTGCCCGCTGAAGGGCGGCTGGCCCACGACATTGCCACTCAGGCGGATGGCGCCGGCATCGAAGCCCGCCGCGAGCGTGATGCGATCCCCTTCGGATTCGCTGCGTACCGGCTGCACGGTGAAATGCTCACGCAAGGTCTTGCGACAGCCGTCATGCACCAGTCGCGCCGCGGCACCGATGTCCGCATCGCTATAGGACGAGATGTCTTCCTCGACGAAGTCGACCAGGCGCGCTTCGCGCTGCAGCAGTCCGAGCAACTGCAGTGCCGCGTCGGGCGTCGCCTCGCGCACGACCTGGGCAGGCGCCGCGACCGTTGCGGGCGCAGCCGGGGGTTCGGTTGGCGCGGCGTCGCCATGTTCGCGCAGGCGACGAATCCGTGCCGCCAGCGCGGCATTGCCGATGATGGAGAAGAAGGTGCCGAAAGCCAGCGAGATGCGGCTCGGCAACGAAGGGCTAGAGTCGTTCATGGGGACGCTCCTGAATCATGATGTCTGTAGGTGATTGATCTGCGTGCCGGTGCCGACGCAGACGGGCGAGCGACATCGGTCGCAATCGCCGATGGCAGCCCCTTATTGCAGCGCAATATAACGCATTACGGCACAAGGTCCACCCCTCGACCGCAGCTGCAGGTTTCCGCCCGGGGCAATCGGCGTCGCCACCACGCAGCCCCGGCCAACAGGCAGCGCCCTATGCCACCCGCCCGCTCGCTCCGGACGGCGAGGGTATGGCCGCAAGCACGGCCACCAGCAGGTGCCAGGCGCGGGCGACGCTGTCAATCTCGACGCGCTCGCCTGGCGCATGGGCGCCGCGGATATCGGGACCGAATGAGATCATGTCCATGTCCGGCCAGGTCGCACCGAGAATCCCACACTCCAGTCCGGCATGAATCACCTTCACGGCCGCCTCACCGCCAAACTCGCGCCGATAGACCGACTGGAACAAGGCCAGCAAGCCCGAATCCGGATTCGGCGCCCAACCCGGATAATGCCCCGTCGCCTGTGCCTCGAACCCGGCCAGCGCGAACAGGCTGATGATCTCGCCTGCCAGATTGCGCGTCCCCGAATCCAGCAGCGAACGCACCATCAATGTCGCCTGCAACCGATCGGGGCTCACATTTACCACCCCGAGATTGCAGGATGTCTCAACCACACCCGGAACCCGCGTGCTCATGCGCCGCACACCGTGAGGCGCGATACCCAATGCGGAAAGGATCCGACAGCAATCGTCATCCCCCAGCACCCGCTGCGGCGCGACCGTTTCGGGCACGACACGCAACCTGAAACCGTCGTCCACGCCGGCGAGTTCATCGCCAATCTCGGTCTCAACAGCCATCACCGCCTGCTGCAGCGCGGTCATGCAGTCATCCGAGGCCAGGATCAACGCCTGCGCCTCGCGTGGCAAGGCATTGCGCGCACTGCCTCCGTTCAGCGCTGCGAGATGGAACGACAGCCCTGCGGAGGACAGTCCCTCCAGGGTACGCAACAGCAGCTTGATCGCATTGCCACGCTGCAGATGGATGTCGACACCGGAATGCCCGCCCTTTAGCCCGTCGACCACGATGCGCAAAGCCTGCAATCCGGGCGGTGCGACGCAGGACTCCACTGCCGCGTCCACCACCACATCCGCCCCGCCCGCACAGCCGAGATAGAATTCGCCCCAGTCCTCGGTATCGATATTGATCAACAGCCGCCCCTGCAGTGCGTCTGCGCGCACGCCATGCGCGCCGCTCATGCCCGACTCCTCATCAACGGTCAGCAGCACCTCCAGCGCGGGATGCGCGATCTCGTCCGACTCCAGCACCGCGAGCGCAAGCGCCACCCCAATGCCGTTGTCCCCACCCAAGGTGGTGTCGTCCGCCACCAGCCAGCCATCGCGCAACTCGACCTTGACGGGATCGTGCAGAAAGTCATGCGTGCTGCCGGCGTTCTTCTGGCACACCATGTCCAGATGGCCCTGCAGCACCACCCCTGGCCGATCTTCGTAACCGGGCGTCGCCAACTTGGACAGCACGAGGTTGCCGATTTCGTCGATCACGACGCCCAGCCCCCGTCCCCGAGCCCATTCGCATATAGCTTCGCGCACGGCCCCCTCGTGGTGCGACGCGCGCGGAATCCGGCACAACATCGCGAAATGCCGCCACACAGCCTGCGGCTGCAGCTTGGTGAAGTCCATTCTCAATACCTTCTGTTTGCGCGGGTAACGCAATTTTCATAGTTGACCCCACCAAATCCTTTACGGGACGCCCAAACGCTGAAAATCAACTGCCCCCTCAGGCGTCCGAGTACTTGGTTCATCGTATTGTAGTCACCAGCCTGACAAGCAAAATATGCGTAGGCATTCAAGTTCCATGCAGCAGGATAGCGTTCGACCATATCCTCAAAACCCTGCTTCATGTCGGCCCAATGCGCATTGCTCTTCTCGAACAACTTGCCCTCGTACACCAGTTGATCGAGGTACCAGTAGACTCGGGCGTACATGGCCTGCCCCTGAGCCTTGCGCGTCGCGTTCGTGGCATCCTTTGCTAGCGTTTCAACCCGAGTGGTCGCGTTGTCAGCATGCGAATACAGGTTGCGGGCGGCGGCGAAATACAGTTCGGGGTAATTGATGTGCTCGTTCATCGCTTGCTGAACGACCCCCTCAATTTCGCCCGATACCGCATTCGTTTCCGACAGCAAGTTCACCATCGCCCGGTACCATTCGGGATCATTCTTGGCATCCTGGCGAATCATTTCCAGAAGGGTGATGGCTTGCTCGTTGGCCTGGATTGCCTCCAGCTTCAAATCCTCCTGACTTGAGAGCATCCGATTTCCACCCCTGCCAGCTTTTGCGGAAATATTGGCGAGAAATATCCGGGCGGCGACCGAAGCAGGTGCAGCCCGAGTCCAATCCTTGGCCATCTGAAATGCCGCCTTCTTTTGGGCGGCACTGGCATTTGGCGGCAGAAAAGCATTGAGCTGGTTGTAGAAAATAGCCAGTTTCGATGTTCCGGCCGGGGTACGCTCGTTCTTTTGCAGCAAAGACTGGTAGAGAGATTCCAGTTTCTCGTAGTCGGCATAGCGCACGGAATCCCATGCCTCCTTGGCCACCGCATTACGCGACAGCAATTCTTCATCCCGCGTTCCCTCAAGATTTTCCTGCCGAAAATGCTCGCGGCAACGCGCATGCAAAGTGGCATCCGCGCCCAGGCGAACGAGTTCCGCCTTGATTGTTTCGCTCCTCCGCGATGCAGCAACGGAATAAGCCGTCTCACACGGGAACCGCAAGGTATTGACTTCCGCTCCATAGGCCCGCAGCAAACGCATTGCCTCGGCAATTTTATTCTCGGTCCGTTGAATAGCCTCCAGCCTCTTTACATCTTCAGGCCATTCTCCAAGGTAGCCGCTTAGGTGTGCCAGCAGTTCCAGCGTTGTATTGTTGTCGATTTCCCGGATCTGGTTTGGATTCGCTCCTCGCTCCAGTAGCAGTTTCAACAGCGGTTGCTCCAAGCGGCCTGCTGCGCTCATTACGACGGGTGTTGCCTGTTGCGCGTTGACATCTGCGCCACGTTTCAAAAGCAGTTCAGCGATTGACAACTTGCCATCTCTGACGGCACGACCAAGCGGCGTTTCAAATAGTTTCGAATTGCGTGCCAGACTATCTTCCGGCGGATCGATCTTGGCACCTCTGGATAGGAGGTGGTCAATCATTTTCACATCGTCAGCGCTCACTGCTGCTTTAAGGGCTGCACTTTCCTTGGCATCGATTCTGGCGCCGCGCTGCAACAAGAGGTCTACCGCTGCTTTCTGTCCTGCGCCGGCGGCCACGGCAATAGCCGGTTCCGTAAAGTTATTTTTCGACTCAAACGGAACGCCTTGCTCCAATAGCTCCTGCATCCTTTCGAGATCGCCCTGACGTATAGCCTGATGAAAACGCTGTATTTGGTTCTGGTTGTTTAGCCTATCGATTTGTTTCCGATATTGCTCAGGGCTGACGCTTGCCTTAAGCAGGGCTCGCCCGAGGCGACCATCTCCTGGTTCTGAGCTGGCCTCGGGATCGAGGAGAGATTCAATTCGCTCGGTCATGGCAATCGGCCGTTGCAACGTTTTGCCGGCGTGATAGACACTTAGAAAGCCAAAATAGTTGTTTTGCATCAAGCCGCTGACATTACCTTTGGTGTGAGGGGGCTGCTTTAACGGTTGTATCGGCAACGGGGGAAAAGCCATGATCTCCTGGATCAGCGTGGCGACCCGTTCGCGCTCAAGCGGCGTGCATGGACGGCTACTGAACTTGGGATGAAACACACAAAGCTGGGCACCCGAACGTGTCTTGATGAACCACGTAGCGAGCGGGTCGCCGGTATGGTGGTCGGGTTCTTCCACAAGGACGGAATCTTCAATTTCCTCGCCCTGATAGCTGGCCAGCCTTTCGTGAATCAAGCGCTTGGGGTAACGATCTGGCCAAGTCCGCATCAACTCGTTGGCCGCCATAGGATTGGCCTTCAACGCCGTCTGGTAACTCAAATCCCAGCCCAAATCCACAGCAGATCGAGAAGCATTAATCAGGAGCATGCCCAGTAGCAAGACAAATAATTGCCGCAGCCAGATCTGCCATGACCGGTACAAAGAAGGAAACACCATTTCATTTTGCTGGCGAGTGCCGCACAGTGATCTGAAATATGTCTTGGTCTGTCCCCGTTTACACATACTCAAGCCCATCCCATTCCACAGAATTCATAACGCATGATTCGAACGCATTGTCTCGACGCCCCTGACGAAGCTGCTGACTCTGGCGAAGCCTTGCCAGAGCGTTTTGACTTCGGGGTCACCATCGCCTTTTCGGGCAAGGAATCCGCCGAGCATGGCGATGCGGCGGATGACTTCACGCAGGGTGGGTGTTCTCTTGGGTGACTCCTTCTAAACCAGCGGCCAGGCAGCTTACCTTTCAACTTGGTCAAACACTTCGCTGGCGGGCAGTTCAGAATGGACGCGCCCCAACCGTACCAAGTAGGCCAGTCGCCAGGCGACGACCGGATAGATTCCCAGGGCCAGTTCGAGTCTCTTGACATGCTCCAGTTGCGGCGCCTCGACGCGGCAGCCGTTCTTGCGCACATGCAGCGTCTGGCGCACTTGTCGTGAGGGCTGCTTGGCACGCGCGGGCAGGATGAATTCGATTTCGCCCAAGGGCGGCGCAGCAGCGTCGCCGGCCACAGTTTGCCGCCCTGTAGCAGACAGCGGTTGTGTTGGGCTCGCAACAAATAGTCCGCCGGATACGACAACGCGTGTGCGCGTTGCATCAATTCCAGGAAGTCGGCCTCGCAATCAGCGATATAGACCAGACGCGTGGCAGGCAGTTGCCCGGCCCGCTCTGCAAGCCGCTCGTAGCCCTCGATCCAGCGCTGACTCTTCGCGATGTCGAGCGGGCGCGCCCACATCCAGATGTCGAGAATCCCCAGCGGCAAGCGTTGCGGGCTCACCGCGTAGGTCGGATGCACGTACATCCCGCGTTGCGCTTCATAGGACAGGCGCCCCAACCCATCGATGGCCTGACCGCTGAAGTCAAGCTCAGTCGCGTCCTGCAGACACAGCACCACCGGATGCTCCGCCATCCGTGCCTCGGTGCGCGCCATGTGCGGCGCCAGCACAGACTCAAGCACAGGGTATACCAGCCTAAAGAAAAGGGTCATTCAGGGCGTGCCCCCGTCAGCAGTTAAATGACAAAAGAGTTGTGTGGGCTGGGATGCGCTCAACCCCGCTATTGCGCATCGTTGCAGGGCTGCCCTTCGATCAGCGGCCGTCCAAAGTAGTCCGTGCCGCCACATGGCGGGTACATTGATTTGTCGCGGCGGGGCGTATCGGGAACATCCATTTGGGGCACCTGAATAACGAAGTTCTTTCTGTTGTTCATGAACTTGATATTCTTCAGCTCGATCTTCGACCCAGGAAAACGGTAATTTCCCTCTCGTTCGTCAATCTCCGGCATGTCGGCCCGAGCAGGGTACCGGGGAGAGTCGCGAAATATCCCAACTGAAAAATCCTGCAATGTGCCGTTTCTGATCTCGATCGAAGAATATCTCGAGTCAATCAGGATCCCGAATCCGCCGGGATTCTTGAAGAAACGACCGCGTCCCAATGTGTGTCCTTGCAGGTCCAGTATCACGTTACTTGCAGAAATAGCGATCAACGAAAACTCCGCTCGGTGATCCGCAAATTCGATACGAGCATGGAGATCTTCGGTAAGGCAGTATCCCCCAGACTTGTGGATCTCGATTTTGGAGATTCCATCGGAAGCACCTGGCTTTACCAAAGTGCAGTCGTCTGTTGATCCAGCTTGACCAGATGCTGCATACGGCGTCGCTATGCTCAAAATTAGCGCAGCGGCTACCACTTTTTGTTTCAGTAAGTGCACGTCTCATTTCCGGAAATTTCGGTGTCGAGGATGGCTCCAGGGTACAGTGCGCGACCATCCTTCGTAACTCGACCCAAGTCATTGATGAGGAATGCGTTTCTCAGATACTTGATGCGACAAGCTAACCCTAAATATTTATCGTATCTTTCCGTAAGTCCTTCTAACCCCAGATTCTTGATCTTGCGTTGGAGCAAGACTATTTTCTCTTCTTCATTGACCTCTTGATTCCATCCGACCAAGAACCCTTCAATATCCGTGAACTGAATGGGGACCCCCTCCTTGTCCGTCGCCTCCCGGCCGAAATCCCTTTGAAACTGTTTAAACATCGTCCTTTCCATCTCCAGCGTGCGCTGTTCGTTGAGCTGCCAACGGCCGTGGTTGTAGGTCATGTCGGGATCGGTACCGTTGTACCAATGACCCGCGACGGCGCCATAGGGGTCGTTGTTTGCATCACGGTGGCCGAACACGTCGGCAAGGGCATGCAGGTACTCGCCGTAGAACTGACCCTTCATGCAAGGCCCATAGTCGTCACCGGCCTTGATTGCGTAATCGTGCAGAAGTCGAACCTGGGGATTGTTCCAGGCCTTCAGGCGCCGTAGTTGATATTCCGGACTGTAGGTGGACTCAAATATCGGCATTCCAATCTGCGTGTAGCCGACGATCTCCTCGTGGACGTCGTTCGCGCTGGCGGGAGGGTCGAAACCATCCTGGGTGAAGTGGTACTTCTGTCTCTGCTCGTAGGCCCAGCCCGCGCCCTTGAATGGCATGGCATCGGTGTATGGATTGACGTCATCGATGGTCTGTGCAGCCGTGGCGATCACCCAAGCCTGCCGCTGATCGATGCCGGCAACGAGCGCCAGGAAATAGGTCATGTAGTAATGCACGTCGATTGCATAGAGCCCCATCGGATCACCACGATTGACCGGATCGCCAGAGGCATACAGGTACGCATCGGGCCCATCGGGATAGCCCATCGGGTCCGGCTGGAGGTAACGCCCGGTGCGTGGGTCGTAGGTTCGATGCCAGTTGTCGTGCA
>NZ_JAGRRD010000001.1:1792822-1931650 GCF_018122735.1 Azoarcus sp. L1K30
ATTTCGCCTGGCGCGCCGATGGCCAGCTGGCCTCCTTTGCCAGCCCCACCGCCGAGGTGCGCTTCGCCTTCGATGCGGCCGGACGAGTGTTGCGCGAGTCGCAATCCCACTCCGCTCAGTCTCATGCCGATCAGGCGCAGACGGATCAGTGGCACTACGCCTGCACCCACCGCCACGGCCTCCTCGGCCAGCCCGAGGCCACCACCTATGGCGACGCCCCCAAGTGTGCGTGGCTCAGCTACGGCTCGGGCCACGTCCACGGCCTGCAGGTGGACGGCATCGCGATCGATTTCGAGCGCGATGCGCTGCACCGCGAGGTGTCGCGTAGCGTACGGCCCGAAGGCCCTGCGCTGGGCGGCACCCCCATCTTGAGGGAAACCCGCGCCTACACCGCGCTCGGCCAGCTTTCACGCAGCGCACTGGCCACGACCCACG
Organism: Azoarcus sp. L1K30; assembly: GCF_018122735.1. Classification (GTDB taxonomy): domain Bacteria; phylum Pseudomonadota; class Gammaproteobacteria; order Burkholderiales; family Rhodocyclaceae; genus Parazoarcus. The sequence goes on from NZ_JAGRRD010000001.1 coordinate 1,793,258, forward strand.
CCGAGCCCTTGATACGCGAGTACGCCTACGACGCCCACGCGCAGCTCGCCTCGATCCGCCAGCGCGATGGCGCCGGCACCCGCGCCATCGCCTACGCCTACGATGCCTCGGGCCGGCTCATCGCCAGCCAGCACGGGGAGCAGCGCCACAACTACCGCTTCGACCCGGCCGGCAACCGCCTCGATGTCACCATCCCCGACGGCACGCTCTCAGCCCCGGCCGATGACGACTGGGCCCGCACCGTGGCCCGTAACCTGAGCGACCCCGAGTTCAACCTGCTCGGCAATAGCAAAGACGGCCGTCCTACCCCGAACACCGCACACTGGCCCGACAACCGCGTCACCGACCTCGCCGGCGTCAGCAGCCGCTTCGATGGCGCGGGCAATCTGGTCGAGCGCACGCTCGCCGATGGCACGCGGCTGCAACTGGGTTACGACGGCGCGCATCGCTTGGTGGCGCTCGAGCGGATCGCCCCCGACGGCACCCGAACACAGGCCATCTACGCTTACGACGCCCTCTCGCGCCGCATCGCCAAGACCGTCACCACCGGCCACGACACCCGCACCACCCGCTACGGCTGGGACGGCGAGCGGCTGGTGTGCGAGGCGACCGACACACTCACCACCACCCTCCTCTACGAGCCCGCCAGCTTCGTGCCGCTCCTGCGAATCGAACAGGACCGGGTCGAACCCGAGGACGCGGAAGACCGGGAGAATGCACGCGAGGAAAGCGCGCTCTTTGCGCAGATGTCGACGCTGCTGGCCGCGCACGGACTGGTCGTACCCAACCCGTTCAAGCCCCAGGCCCCGACAGCACGCGTGAGCGTGTTCGTGACCGACCATCTGGGTACGCCGTTGCGGCTGGTGGATCACAATGGCAAGACGCGCTGGGCGGCACAGTCCGATGACTGGGCGGCAGTCGCGGAAGAAAACGGCGTCAGACAGCCGATCCGGTTTCAGGGGCAGTGGCTCGATGAGGAGTCCGGGCTTTATTACAATCGGTACCGGTACTACGATCCACGGCAGGGGCGGTATGTGACGCAGGATCCGATTGGGTTGATGGGGGGTGTAACCTCCTATTCATATGGCAAGGAAAATCCAATTAGTTACATCGATGCAAGAGGACTCTCTCCTGATCCAATAGGGAAATGCAACAAAGGCGCAGACGCACAACTAAAACAATGTCTTGAAATTGCTCACGATCTATATAGCGACATGGAGGGAAAATTTGATAACGCATGCAAAACCGCTTGCAGCAATCTCGGCCCTGAATATGGAGGAAACGCCTCTTGCGAGGTGATATGTGGGGCAGGACTAGAGCCTTCAGTCGCCTTAACCTATCTTCAGTACATGGGAATGGTTGCTGGTTGCTATGCCGTCTATAACGCAAAGTGTCTTTAGGTGAGGTTTCTACAGTGCTCCCCATTTATGAAAATAGTCGCGACCATTTGGAGGGCGCAAAAATTCTATGGTGGCTTATTCAAATCAATGCTGCCTTATGGTTTCTTATGCTAGGCACGCTTGCTCGGGAAGATGAATCGTTATCAAATACTGGAATGGCCATCATTGGATTACTCTTCGCAGGAGTTCTCGAATATATTTCATACAAAAATATTTACAAGAAGTATATTCGCCAGATAAACAACTAGTTCTTACTAAAAAGAAGGTTGGGTGCCGTACATGAGCATTCCTCTGAAATCCGCTCTACAGCTGGTTTTCGAGAAACATCGTGCCGGAATTCCATGTACGGTTACCAACCTACTTCTTAGTAACGCTCAGAAAATTTAGGACAGGCCGAGTCAAACCACATTTAATGGAGACGCCGGTGTGATGGACAAATCTGCGTTACATTCGGTCTTTTCGGTAGCCTACCCACACCATCACTCAGCGTAGGTGGAATGGACGAATGAACTTGTCACTGGGCGCGCTCGCAATCGCAGTCACACTTAACCTTGCCTATGCCATCCTTGGCATAATTGCCTTTACACACGCTGACCGGAAAAATGACTCAGGACTATCTCCCATTCTTTCTCTCACCCTATGGTGGCCGTTCTATGACATATATGATGAGCACGGGAAACGGCTCTGCACGGCGGGTCGTTTGACTCTCCTGCTGACTGGGGCAATGTACTTGATTGCGTGGCAGATCCCAGACACTTGGTAAGGATCGATATAGCTCGTCGTCAAGAATGGGGAGCCAAGAATAGAAGTAGACCACATTAGTACCACGACCTCCTCGGCCAGCCCGAGGCTCCGAAAGCACCGGTGATCGTGTTCGTGACCGACCATCTGGGCACACCGTTGCGGCTGATCGATCACAACGGCAAGACACGCTGGGCGGCGGTCGCGGAAGAAACTGGCGTACAGCAGCCGATCTGGTTTCAGGGGCAGTGGCTCGATGAGGAGTCCGGGCTTTATTGCAATCGGTACCGGTATTACGATCCATGGCAGGGTCGGTATGTGACGCAGGATCCGATTGGGTTGAGGGGTGGAGTAAACACCTACAGCTATGTTAACGAGAGTCCGGTTTCAAGAATCGACCCGCTTGGACTTTGGAATTTTGTTTTCAATGCTGGAGCCCACGGCATTGGAAGCTCTTTACCATTGAGCGTAACAGTACCCGCAAAGTAATCAAAATGCTAGATGCTATCGGTATTGGACTTGTTATTGCGGGAGTGCTCGTAGCCCTCATCGGAGACAAGGCAGTAGCTACTACAAAAGGGCCGCTAGGCAAACTGTTCTCTAGGCCACCTAAAATGGCTAGCCGCTTAAAGGTGGCTATTGTGTTAGCACTGATTTATTCCGGATTAGTGCTTTTGACATCAACAAACCCCTCCTAGCAGGGCAGGGCAATCGCACCTTCACGTTAAGATCCCGAGCAACTCGGCCCTGAACCCGTCAATCGTCGAAGCAAATATGTGCTTGGGTTTGATACTCGCTTGTTTGATGAAAATTTGGGCAGAGATCATTGAATGCCACGGTCTGAAAGCCCTGCGCTGGGCGGTGCTCCCATCCTATGAAAAACCGCACCTACACTGCGTTCGGCCAGCTATTCTCTGCGTCCGTACAGTCGGAGATAAGTGCGGGGACGAAGAAATCGGGATCGGCACCAACTGGATGAAGGAGAAATTCAAGACCGTGAAGAAATGGCCGGGGCTAGGCGACTGGGTTGATGTCTCTGGCGACATCCTTTGTATCGATCCGAACGCGGCGGTGAAAACAGTCGCAGGTGAGACAACGCACCAGCTCGAGAATAGCGGCGGATTGCTGGGTGGTGCGACGGATGCTGCCAAAAACCGAAACCGTAGAATCGACGAAGCATCAGGATACTGACATGCCCAAGCATATACGGATAATCACCCTTTCCATGGCGGTAATCTACGGTCTTGTGGCTCTTGCCATCAATATCTACTTGCCCTACGGAAATCACGTCTTCACTGCTGCAAGCGGTCGCTCTCCTAAAGGCATGGAGCGCCTCTTCTTGTCTCCTGTTGTGTCACGTTTCTTTCTTTCCGTTTTTCCGATCCAGTGCGGTTACTCCGTGATGGATGAAGCCTGGGTCATCCACAAGGATACGGCGGACAACCTCGGTCTGATTGCAATAATTCGCATCATTGACGAGAAGATCAAACTGGGAGAATTGTCCGAATCTGACTTCAGCCTGGTCTTCGCACGCCGCCTGATTGGCCAGTGCAACCCCAACGATTTTCCGCCTGATGACTATCCACCACTATTTCACGCGATCTTGACCCAGAGGGAGGACCTTGTTCGCTACCTTGTGGCGAACAAGGCCGATCTGAAGCTACGAATTTTGCAACCGGGGAAGCCGACGGATGGGATGAGCGCACACGACTTCTCGATTCATCTCATGAATAGAGCTACTGATCCAAAATCGAAGGAGGCGCTATTCAGAATCTCAAATCTATTGATGACTGACTGATCGGTTGATTGAGAAGTGAGAAAGGTCGTCAATCGCAGAGTCCAACGAGTTAATCAGCCGTCTGCTTTGCACAGTAGAGATCGCTACTTTGCAGCGAGACCTAATCGCTCTGATCGCTGCGGTGGCGTCGGAGCAGACACCGTGGGCAGGTCCTAGCATAGTGGCGGCCGGCTACGGCTCGAGCCACCTCCACGGCCTGCACGTGGTCGGCATCGAGATCGATTTCGAGCGCGATACGCTTCACCGCGAGGTGCCGTGCAGCGTACGGCCTGAAGGCCCTGCGCTGGGCGGCGCCCCCCATCCTGAGGGAAGCCCGCGCTTACACCGCGCTCGAGCAGCTTTTCACTGGGTCAATACAGTCTGAGAGACGTGCGGGGACTAAAATAATCAGGACCGGCACTAAGGTGAGGGTTTCGTTCGTGAAGAAGGTTGCTTGGTGGACAGCAGGAGTGGTAAGTGTGTCGGTTGTCGGATACGCATTTGTTGATAATGCGCGGCTGCCGTATGGAGATCACATCGTAGTTGCAACGAACTTGATGGGGCACGCATTCCCGAAACATCCACTTATCTCGAGGTTCTTCTTGTTGGCAAAAAAGGATCCGAACTGTCGGTTGGTCGGGACGGCTAACAACGCAATGATCTCAATCGAGAACGGGCGCTTACAGTTCTTGATGGCGGCATGGGAGCGGGAGATCGCAACTGGTTGGAAGCGAAAAGTTGATCGGAATTTGCTTCGATCAATGTTATACGAGGCAATCGCAGAGTGCGATCCGAATAGTTTTTCTAAAGCTATTGGCCCGTTCCGACCTTTAACCTACGCCATTTTGTCGCGAGACACAGATTTGGTGGAGAAGTTATTGGATCGTGGTGCTGATCCTATGTTGAGGATTGATACACCAGGACGGCGTGCCGATGGAGTAAATCTGATCGAATTCGCGGAAATAACTGGGGACAAGCTGACGAGTTCAGATGATGTGGAAAGCCTTAACCGGATCATCTGGCTCATGCGGTCGCATGTAATTTCGCGCAAAGAGTTGAGACACAAATAGAGCGGCGCCGAGGTCAGGTCTAGCTTAGTGGCACCCGGCTACTGCTCGAGCCACCTCCACGGCCTGCACGTGGACGGCATCGATTTCGAGCGCGATACGCTTTACCGCGAGGTGTCGCGCAGCATACGGCCCGAAGCCCCTGCGCTGGGCGCCTCTCCCGACTTGGCCACAGACACGTCAGCGCCCGGCCGGCAGGCGCTCGATGCCACGCACCGCATCGCCCACCTTGAATCCACGTTCGCGAAACCAGCCCTGGTTCATTTCCAGCGCATAACGTGCGGGCCCGGCAGCGCAGTGGCTGTCCTCGGTCTGGGGCAACATGTCCTCGATATTCAGGATGCGGCCCTTGTCATCGAGAAAGGCCACCGACAGCGGCAGCAGCGTATTCTTCATCCACATGCAATGCCTCGCATCCTGGGTGAACACGAACACCATCCCATGCTGGAGCGGCATGCTCTTACGGTTCATCAGGCCGAGCTGCCGGTCCTGATCGGTGAAGGCCACCTCGGTTTCGATGCGGAACATCCCCAGCCCCAACTCGGTCGTCGGCATCTGTGCGCCGACCATGGCGGGCATCCACGCCGCCAGCACGCAACCGACACGAAGGACCCGCCCGACCTCACGCCTCATGTTCATCGACTCCATCCGTCACCCATTGAATTGGCGCCGATTCTAACGCCTGTGGCTGCCTTGCCGACGGCCGTCGCGCGAACGCAACGGCGCCGCCGCACGCTGCGCCATTGCGGCCGGCACCGGCACCTCGCGCCACTGTCCAGGCAGGAGGCCATCCAGCGTCCACTCGCCGATCCGTGTGCGCACCAAGCGCAGCGTGGGCAGCCCCACCTTCGCCGTCATGCGCCGAACCTGGCGATTCTTGCCTTCGCGCAGCACGATCTCCAGCCATGCGGTGGGCACCGTCTTGCGAAACCGTACGGGCGGGTCACGCGGCCACAACCAGTCCGGTTCGCCCGCTACCCGCGCTTCGCACGGCAAGGTGACGAAATCGCCGAGGTCGACGCCCGCGCGCAGGCTGGCGAGCGCCCCGTCGTCCACTACCCCCTCCACCTGCACCAGATAGGTCTTGGGCAGCTTGTGGCGGGGGTCGGCAATGCGGTGCTGAAGACCCCCATCGTCGGTCAGCAACAGCAAACCTTCACTGTCGGTATCGAGCCGACCGGCGGCGTACACACCGGGTACCGCGACATGGTCCTTGAGCGTCGCCCGCCCGGCCTCGTCGGTAAACTGGCACAGCACGCCATAAGGCTTGTTCAGAAGAATCAGTCGGGTCATCTTGCGGTCCCCGTGCCGCACGGACAGCGCACTTGCTGATATCGACATCGCATCGACATGCGTCCACCTGCGCTCATCCCAACGTCACCTCACTGGCAGGCGCTCCATGCAACACGCGCAGACGGCTGGTGAAATGACGGGCGATTCTCCCCGGTGCCGGGCTGCGAGCAATCGACACATGCCAGTCACACCGATACTGCAAGGTATCGGAGGGTATACGTTTCAGCACCCCTGCCTGCTCGAATGACAGTGCGTAGTGTTCGGGCAAGAAGCCCAGGTAGCGCCCCGAACGGATCAGTACCACGCTGCCTTCCTGCTCGTGCGCCCTCGCGGCGGGCTGCAGCCCGAGCCGCCAGAAATGTTCCATGTTGGGCGAATGATAGCCGAGGCCGACAAAGTCGGCCTTACGCAGGGTAGCGTCGTCGAGCGCAATGCCCGCGCGCAGCAACGGATGATCGGGCGCCCCATACAACGACATCTGTTCCGAGAACAGGGGCCAGCTCAGAAGGCTCTCGCTGGCCCGGTGAAAAGGATGAATCGCCACCTGGAACAGGCCTTCAAGCAGCCCCTTCTCGATCGCGATCGTCCCCGACACGTGAAGGTTCAGCGTGACGCCGGGCGCTTCGACGCCAAAAGCGGCGATGGCTTCCGCCAGTTTGCATTCCGGATTGGTCACGAACTTGTCGAACACGGCCAGATTCAACTCACCACGCATGCCGCCATGCAAACCGGCGACTTCGCGCCGGAACCCCTCGATCTGCGACAGCAGCCGCCGGGCCGCGTCGAGAACCGTCCCGCCCTCCTCCGTGAGCGCAAAACCTGAGCGGCCACGCTCGCACAGGCGCACACCGAGGCGGATTTCAAGGTCTTTCAAATGACGGCTGATCACCGAGCGACTGATGTTCAGTCGCAACTCGGCAGCAGCAAGACCACCGGATTCGGCAATCGCAATGAATATTCTCAGCAAGCGAAGATCCGCTTCGGCAAGGCTGGTGAGCAAGGCACGGGGTTTCATGCCGAAATTGTTTCACAAATCGGAAACCCAGCTTTCGCTATTTGTAGTTTTTTGCACCAAACACAGCCTCTAAGGTTTGCCCAAGTCCTGTGACTCGGATTCATGACCCGCCAAGTTCGCTGGCAAGCAATATCCCCGACTTGGTGCATCGAAGGCAGGGCCGCAACGAGCGAAGAGACAAGTCGGCCCCGGATAGCTCTGAATAATCCATTACAGAACATGAGTTTACTTTTTTTGTATGCATTTTCATGGAATTGGCACGGTGCTTGCGCTGACACGATCGGGCCTGTTCTCGAATTTCGACTTTTCCACTACCTCAGCAAGGAATCACCATGAGCACACGTAATCGGCCCACCCGTCGGCTGTCCGCCATGATCGGCAGCACCCTCCTTGCACTGTCCTTCGCTTCCGGTGCCGTCATGGCACAGGAAAAGGTGCTGCGCATCGGCATGACGGCCGCGGACATTCCACGCACGCTTGGTCAGCCCGACCAGGGCTTTGAAGGCAACCGCTTTACCGGCATCCCGATGTACGACTCGCTGACGCAGTGGGATCTGTCGAAGGCAGATGCGGCCAGCGTCATCATTCCCGACCTCGCCACCTCCTGGGCCGTCGATGCCAAGGACAAGACCAAATGGGTGTTCAAACTGCGACCGGGGGTGAAGTTCCACGACGGTTCGGCCTTCAACGCCGATGCCGTGGTGTGGAACGTTCAGAAGGTGCTGGACAAGACCGCGAAACACTTCGACGCCAGCCAGGTCGGCGTGACCGCTTCGCGCATGCCCACCTTGCGCAGCGCACGCAAGATTGACGACCTCACGGTCGAACTGAGCACCTCGGAGCCGGACGCCTTCCTGCCGATCAACCTCACCAATCTATTCATTGCGTCGCCGACCCAGTGGGAGGCCAAATTCAAGGCGGTCGATGCATCGGTGAGCGATCCGGCCGAGCGTGCCAAGAAAGCATGGACGGCATTTGCCGCAGACGCTTCCGGCACCGGTCCATTCAAGATGTCCGCCTTTGCGCCGCGCGAACGTCTTGAACTGGTCAAGAACGCCGGCTACTGGGACCCCAAGCGCACGCCCACCATCGACAAGGTCGTGATGCTGCCACTGCCCGAGGCCAATGCCCGCACCGCTGCGCTGCTTTCGGGCCAGGTGGATTGGATCGAGGCGCCGGCGCCCGACGCCATGGATCAGATCAAGAGCCGCGGCTTCACCATCTACTCCAACCCGCAGCCCCACATTTGGCCGTGGCAGTTGTCCTTCGCGGAAGGCTCGCCCTGGCTGGACAAGCGCGTACGTCAGGCCGCAAACCTGTGTATCAACCGTGGCGAACTCAAGCAGCTGCTCGGCGGCATGATGGGTGAGGCGAAGGGCATCGTATCGCCCGACCATCCGTGGTGGGGCAATCCGAAGTTCGACATCAAGTTCGACCCCGAGACGGCAAAGAAGATGATGGTCGAGGCCGGCCATACGGCGGACAAGCCGCTGAAGGTGAAGATCCAGGTATCGGCTTCGGGTTCGGGCCAGATGCAACCGTTGCCGATGAACGAGTACATCCAGGAAAGCCTGAAGCAGTGCTACTTCGACGTGCAGCTCGACGTTCTGGAGTGGAACACGCTGTTCACCAACTGGCGCAAGGGCGCCAAGGACCCGTCGGCCAATGGCGCCAACGCCATTAACGTGTCGGCGGCGGCGATGGACCCCTTCTTTGCCATGGTGCGATTCGTCAGCACCAAGGCTTTCCCCCCGGTCTCGAACAACTGGGGCTACTTCGGCAATGACGAGTTCGACACCCTGGTCGCCACCGCACGCACCAGCTTCGACGACAAGGCACGCGATGCCGCGCTGGCGAAACTGCATGCCCGCATCGTGGAAGAAGCGCCCTTCATCTTCGTCGCGCACGACGTCGGCCCGCGCGCCATGTCACCCAAGGTCAAGAACGTCGTCCAACCCAAGAGCTGGTTCATCGACATCGCCACGATGAAGATGGACTGATGGTCCCGACGCGCCGCCGCATTGCGGCGCGCAGCGGACTTGCCGCCGGCCGGCGCGCCGGCGGTTTCAACCACCCGACCCATGGGGCCGAACGATGATTTTCTATCTCCTGCGCCGCATCGTCTACACGATTCCGATCATGATCGGTGTCGCCTTTTTTTGCTTTCTGCTGGTCCATATCTCACCCGGCGATCCGCTGGTTTCCATCCTGCCTCCTGACGCATCCATCGAGTTGCAGAAGCAGTTGATGAGACTGTACGGTTTCGATCGCCCCTGGTACGAACAATTCGCCACCTGGTTCTGGCGTGCGCTCAACGGTGATCTCGGCACTTCGATCGCCTCGGGTCGTCCGGTGGCCACCGAAGTCATGCGCGCCGTGGGCAACACCTTGATGCTCTCCTGCATGGCCACGCTCATCGGCTTTCTGTTCGGTGGCTTGTTCGGCTTTGTCGCCGGCTACTTTCGCGACTCCTGGGTGGACCGCGTCGCCTCGGCCTTTTCGGTGCTCGGTGTCAGCGTGCCGCACTACTGGCTCGGCATGGTGCTGGTCATCATCTTTTCGTCGTGGCTGATGTGGCTGCCCGCCACCGGCGCCGGTCCGGGCGGTTCGGGTGAATGGGCCTGGGACTGGGCGCACATCCAGTTCATGGTGCTGCCAGCGATCACCATGTCGGTGATTCCAATGGGCATCATCGCCCGCACCGTGCGTGCGCTCGTAGCCGACATCCTGGCTCAGGAGTTCGTGGTCGGACTGCGCGCCAAGGGCTTGACCGACCTCGGCATCTTCCTCCACGTGGTGAAGAACGCCGCCCCTACCGCGCTGGCCGTGATGGGCCTGCAACTGGGCTACCTGCTCGGCGGCTCGATCCTGATAGAAACCGTGTTCTCGTGGCCGGGCACCGGCTTTCTGCTCAATTCGGCCATCTTCCAGCGCGACCTGCCACTGTTGCAAGGCACGATCCTGGTCCTCGCCACGTTCTTCGTCGTGCTCAACCTGCTGGTGGACGTGCTGCAGACCACCCTCGACCCGAGGATCCAGAGATCATGAACACCAATGTCAGCCTCACCCTCCCCGCGCCGACAGCAAAGGTCGAGGCCATTGAACGATCGCCGGGATTCTGGTCCGGCGTCATCGCAAAGCTCATGCGCGATCCGGTGGCGCTCGGCGCATGCGCCGTGCTGTTCGCGCTCATTCTGATTGCCGTATTCGCTCATCAACTGGTGCCTTCCGATCCGTACCAGACCTCGATGATCAAGCGTCTGAAGCCGATCGGCTTCGACGGTTTTCCGCTCGGCACCGACGAGCTCGGTCGCGACATGCTGTCGCGCCTGATGCTGGGCACGCGACTGTCGCTGTTCATGGGCATCACCCCGGTGCTGATCGCCTTCGTCATCGGCAGCGGCATCGGCATCCTTGCCGGTTATGCGGGCGGGCTGATCAACACCCTGATCATGCGCACCATCGACATCCTCTACGCCTTTCCTTCCGTGCTGCTGGCAATCGCGCTGTCGGGCGCGCTCGGTGCGGGCATCGGCAACGCCCTGCTATCCCTGACCATCGTTTTCATCCCGCAGATCGCGCGCGTGGCCGAAAGCGTGACGACCCAGGTCAGGGGGCGTGACTATGTCGAAGCTGCCCGCGCCTCCGGTGCCCGCCCCTTCACCATCGTCCGCGTGCATGTACTGGGCAATGTGCTGGGGCCGATTTTCGTCTTCGCTACCAGCCTGATCGCAGTATCCATGATTCTCGCCTCCGGCCTCTCTTTCCTCGGACTTGGCGTACGACCGCCCGAGCCCGAGTGGGGGCTGATGCTCAATACGCTGCGTACCGCCATCTACACCCAGCCCTGGGTGGCCGCGCTCCCCGGCGTGATGATCTTCATCACCTCGATTTCCTTCAATCTGCTGTCCGACAGCCTGCGATCGGCGATGGACGTCAAGAGCTAACCCAGGGGGTCAATCATGAGTATCGGAATCAGCATCGACCATATCGGTGCGGCGACAGGTGGCGACCGTGGCGGCCCCGCACAGCCACTGTTGACCGTCAACAGACTGGTCAAACACTTCGACCTCAAGAAGAGCTTCATCGAAACCCTGATCGGCGGCGGCAAGGTCGTGCGTGCGGTCGACGGTGTCGACTTCAGGATCATGAAGGGCGAAACGCTTGGCGTGGTGGGTGAGTCCGGCTGCGGCAAGTCGACCACCGCGCGCCTGCTGATGCATCTGATCGCCCCCTCGGCCGGCGAGATCGTATTCGACGGCGAGACCGTCGGGTCACCCGCCCTGCCCCTGCGCGAATACCGACGACAGGTACAAATGGTGTTTCAGGACAGTTACTCGTCGCTCAACCCCCGCCTCACCATCCAGGATTCGATCGCCTTCGGCCCCCAGGTGCACGGTGTGCCCAAAATTGAATCCATCTCCCGCGCCCGCGATCTGCTCGCACGCGTCGGGCTGGAACCGCGTCGCTTTGCCGGTCGCTACCCGCACGAACTGTCGGGCGGCCAGCGTCAACGTGTAAACATCGCACGCGCGCTGGCCAGCAAGCCGCGCCTGGTCATCCTCGACGAAGCGGTCTCGGCGCTCGACAAATCAGTCGAAGCGCAGGTGCTGAACCTGCTGATGGATCTCAAGGACGAATTCGGTCTCACCTACCTTTTCATCAGCCATGACCTGCACGTGGTGCGTTACATCTCGGACCGCGTGATGGTCATGTACCTTGGAAAAGTCGCAGAAACAGGCCCTGCCGAGGCGGTATTCGAGCAGCCGCTCCATCCGTACACGCGCGCACTGCTATCGTCGATGCCCTCAATGGACCCCGACCACCGTACCGAAGAAGCGGCGTTGGTGGGCGACCCGCCCAACCCCATCGATCCGCCGCCTGGCTGCCGCTTTCATACCCGCTGCCCGCAGGCCGAGGCCATCTGCGCGCGCACGGTACCCAGCCTGGAAGCCACTGACGGGCGTGAAACGGCCTGCCTGATCCACGAACCCGGCAGCGGCCACTCCCGGGCCGATGCAGTGATTTACGCAGCGTGACCGGAGAGACCATGAACGCAAGCACAGACTCCGCAGCCAAAGAAGCCATCGTGTCGGTGCGCGACCTTCACGTCACCTTCACTGCCGGCAAGAAGCCCGTCGAGGCCGTCAACGGTGTTGATCTGCAAGTCGCCCGCGGCGAGACCGTTGCGCTGATCGGCGAATCCGGATCGGGCAAGAGCGTCACGCTGCGCTCACTGCTGCGCCTGCACCCGGCGCGACACACGCGCATCGAGGGCCGCATCGAGGTGGCTGGCGCGAACGTCCTGTCGATGGGCAGCCGCGCGTTGGCTGACTACCGTGGCCGCGTGGCCTCGATGATCTTCCAGGAACCGCTGCTGGCGCTCGACCCGGTCTACACCGTGGGCGCCCAGATCATCGAATCCATCCGCCGCCACGAGAACATCAGCACCGCCGATGCACGCAAGCGCGCACTGGAGCTTTTCGAGCGGGTGCGCATTCCCAGCCCCGAGCGAAGACTCGATGCCTATCCTCACGAGATGTCCGGCGGTATGCGCCAGCGGGCCATGATTGCGCTCGCATTGGCCTGCCGCCCGCAGGTACTGCTGGCCGACGAGCCCACCACCGCGCTCGATGCCACGGTACAGATCCAGATTCTGTTGCTGTTGCGCGAACTGCAGCGCGAACTTGGCCTGGCCATCGTCTTCGTCACCCACGACATGGGCGCCGCAGTCGAAGTGGCGGATCGCTTTGCAGTGATGTACGCCGGCCGCATCGTCGAGGAAGGCCCCACCCGCGAGGTGATCCGTAATCCTCGCCACCCCTACACGCTCGCGCTCATGCAGGCGCGTGCCGATGGTGCGATGGAGAAAGGCGCACGCCTGGCCAGCATCCCCGGCGCGCCGCCCGACCTTGCGCATCTCCCGATGGGCTGTGCCTTTGCCGAGCGCTGCACCTTCGCCCAGCCCGCCTGCCTGCAGACCCGGCCTGACGCGGTCGAACTCGGCGGTGACCATCGCGCACGCTGTCTGCGCACCGACGCCACCATCCAGTTCGGGCGCCCCCGGATGGAGCGCCCCGCCATCCCGGCCTGATCATCGCGCAATGTTCAATTCAAACGTCACCAATCCGCCTCCCCTTACGCTCTCACGGAACCCCACATGCTGATCGATCGCGACCCTGCCCATGCCTTTGTCCCCTACCCCGCAGTCGAACTGGCGCATGCGGCGGAAGGCCCGCTTGCCGGCCTCAGCTTTGCCGTGAAAGATCTTTTCGACGTCACCGGCTACCCCACCGGCGGCGGCAACCCGCATGTGCTTGCCCTGTCTGGCATCAAGACACGGACGGCGCCCACGGTGCAGCGCCTGCTCGACAGCGGCGCCCGCTTTGTCGGCAAGACCTATACCGATGAACTTGCGTTTTCGATGAACGGCATCAATGCCCACTTCGGTGCGCCGATAAACGGCGGTGCCCCCGAGCGCATCACCGGCGGATCCTCGTCCGGCTCGGCGGCGGCCGTCTCCAACGGCCTGGTGGATTTTGCCCTCGGCACCGACACCGGCGGCTCCGTGCGCTGCCCGGCCAACCATTGCGGTCTCTTCGGTCTGCGCCCGACCCACGGTCGCATCAGCCTCGAGAACTGCCTGGATCTCGCACCCAGCTTCGACAGCTGCGGCTTCTTTGCCCGCGACGCCGGCACCTTCGCCCGTGTCGGTGACGTGCTGCTGGGGATCGACACGGCGCCCTTGCCCGCACATGTGCGCATGCTGTATCCGGAGGACGGCTGGGGCCTGCTCGAAGACATCGTTTGCGATGCCCTCAAGCCCGCCCTTGACCGCATCGAAGCACTGTTCGGCAAAGCCGCCTTCATGCAGATGGCGCCCAAGGGCTTCGATCGCAACTACTGGGCCTTCCGCTATATCCAGGGACGCGAAGCCTGGCAGACGGATGGCGACATGATCGAACGCCACGGCCTCGCCCTCGGCCCCGGCGTGCGTGACCGCTTTGCCTGGTCGAAGCAGGTGACCGATACGCAGGTCGAGGAAAGCGAGGCGATTCGCAGTGAGGTCACCGCCGTGCTGAGCCATGTGTTGGGCGAGGATGGCGTCATGGTCCTGCCCACCATGCCCGATATCGCCCCGCTACTGAGTACAGACGAAGCCGGGCTCGAGGACTACCGCAACAATGCGATCAAGCTCTTGTGCCTCGCCGGCCTCAGCGGCTTTCCGCAATTGTCGATGCCCTTGGCGACGCGCCTCGGCGCACCGCTGGGCATCTCCTTGCTCGGCCCCGCAGGCAGCGATCGAAGCCTCATCGCCATGGCGCAGAAAATCGCGTCTGCGGCGTAACCGCGCCCGCGAAATGAGATGGCTCCGGCATCCGCCAAGTGCGGGCCGGAGCCATCTCATTGACGCCCTCAAGAATGTCGCAACTCAGCCGGCGACGCCGGCCCGCGCCAGCACCGCATGCAGCAACACATTGGCACCTGCCGCCAGGTGAGCGGGGTCGGCATCCTCGATCTCGTTATGCGAAATGCCGTCCTTGCACGGCACGAAGATCATTGCGGTCGGTGCCGTTGCCGCCACATACACCGCGTCGTGTCCCGCACCGCTGACGATGTCGAGATGGCTGCAGCCCGCACGCACAGCCCCATCGCGGATCGCATCGACGAGCTCGGGCGCGAACGCGGCCGGGGCGTAGTACACCACCTGTTCGACCGCCACCTGCACCGGGAAGTCGCGCTGCAGCGCATCGGCCGCCTGCCGCAATGCGGCGTCCATCGCCAGCAGTCCCTCATCATCGCCATGGCGAAAGTCGACCGTAAACGTGACTTTGCCCGGAATGACGTTGCGCGAATTCGGGTACACGTGCACGCAACCCACTGTCCCGCGCCCATCGGGCTGGTGCGCAAGCGCGATGTTCACCACATCCTGCATCAGGTGGGTGGCAGCAAACAGGGCATCCTTGCGCAGTCTCATCGGGGTGGGGCCGGCATGCGACTCCATGCCACTCACGGTGACGTCGTACCAGCGCTGACCGAGCGCACCGGTGACTACGCCAATGGTGATGTTCGCATCTTCGAGTACCGGCCCCTGCTCGATATGCGCTTCGAAATAGGCACCGAAGCGCGACGCGCCGGCATTCACCGAAGCCGGCGCCGAACCGGCATAGCCGATGGAAGTCAGCGCTTCGGCCACGGTGACGCCATCGTGATCCGTGCGGCTGAGCGCATGCTCGAGCGAGAACGCGTCGATATACACGCCGGAACCCATCATCACCGGCACGAAGCGCGAGCCCTCCTCATTGGTCCACACGCACACCTCGACCGGTGCTTCGGTACGGATGCCATGCTGGTTGAGCGTACGCAGGACTTCAAGCCCGGCCATCACGCCATAGTTACCGTCGAACTTGCCACCGGTGGGCTGGGTGTCGATATGACTACCGGTGGCAATGGCGGGCAACTCGTCGCGCACGCCGGCTCGGCGGGCGAAGATGTTCCCGATCTGGTCGATGCGAATGCTGCAGCCCTCGGCGCGGCACCATGCAACAAACAGATCGCGCGCCTGACGGTCGAGTTCGGTGAGCGCCAGACGACACACGCCACCCTTTGCGGTCGCGCCAATCTGCGCCAGGTCCATCAGCGACTGCCACAGCCTGTCGCCATCGATGGCAAGGGCTGCTATGGACGTGTTTACAGCGGGAAATCGATCATTCACGACGTCAGCTCTCATCAACCGTTGCTGGGAAAGGCAAACTGCGCCTTCTCGATACCGGCGCTCGGCCAGCGCTGGGTCAGTGTCTTGCGCCGGGTGTAGAAGCGCACCGCGTCCGGACCGTAGGCATAGAGATCGCCGAACAGCGAGCGCTTCCAGCCACCGAAGCTCTGGCACGCCACCGGTACCGGCAACGGCACGTTCACGCCGACCATGCCGACCTGCACGCTGTCGGTGAAGTGACGGGCGACGGCACCATCGCGGGTAAAGACGCAGGTGCCGTTGCCGAACTCATGGGCGTCGATGAGCGCGATGGCTTCGGCCAGGCTGTGCACCCGCACGATGGCGAGCACCGGACCGAAGATCTCTTCCTTGTAGATGCGCATCGTCGGCTTGACGTGGTCGAACAGCGTGCCGCCGAGGAAGAAACCGTTCTCGTGCCCGGCCACTTTCAGTTTGCGGCCGTCGACGAGCAGTTCGGCCCCCTCTTCCGCGCCGAGGTCGATGTACCCTCTGACCTTGTCACGGTGCGCGCCGGTGACCAACGGCCCCATGTCCAGCCCGCGCGCACTGCCATTGCCGATCACCAGCGCCTCGACCTTGGGCTTGAGGCGCGCCACCAGTGCGTCGGCCACGGCGTCGCCCACCGCCACCACCACCGAGATCGCCATGCAGCGTTCGCCGCAGGAGCCGTAAGCCGCACCCATCAGCGCATTGACGGCGTTATCGAGGTCGGCATCCGGCATCACCACGGCGTGGTTCTTGGCCCCACCCAGCGCCTGCACGCGCTTGCCGTGCGCCGTGCCGGTGGCATAGATGTACTCGGCGATCGGGGTCGAGCCGACAAAACTCACGGCCTTCACCCGCGCATCGGTCAGCAGGGTATCGACGGCTTCCTTGTCGCCATTGACGACGTTGAACACGCCCGGCGGCAAACCCGCCTCGGTAAGCAGTTCGGCCAGGATCATCGGCGCCGACGGGTCCTTCTCCGATGGCTTGAGGACGAAGCAGTTGCCGCACGCGATCGCCATCGGGAACATCCACATCGGCACCATCGACGGAAAATTGAACGGGGTAATCCCGGCCACCACGCCCAGTGGCGGAAATTCCGACCAGGAATCGATCTCGGGACCGACGTCGCGACTGTGCTCGCCCTTCAGGAACTCCGACGCGCCGCAGGCGTACTCGACCACCTCGATGCCGCGCTGCAGTTCGCCTTGGGCGTCCTCCCACACCTTGCCGTGCTCCTCGACAATGGCGGCGACGATGCGGTCGGCATGCTTGTCGAGCAATGCCTTGTAGGCGAACAGGATGCGTGCGCGCTTGAGCGGCGGCGTCTTGCGCCATGCCGGGAACGCAGCCTCGGCGGCGGCGATGGCCTGTTCCACCGTGGCGCGACTGGCCATCGCCACCTGGCGCACGGGCTCGCCCAGCGCGGGATTGAACACCGGTTGCGGGCGGTTGCTGTCGGTGATCGACTCGCCATTGATGTAATGACCGATCGTATTCATGGTTTCTGTCTCTCTGTTGTTCGGGGGTTCAATCGACCACGCGCAGCGCCTGGCGGACGGTTTCGAAGATACGGCCGAGTTCGTCCGGCGTCGAGTCGAGGAAGGGTGAAAACTGCAGGATGTCGCCGCCATTCCGGATGACGACCCCCGCCTCGAAACACTTGAGGAAGACCTCGAACCCGCGCGCACCGGGCGCACCCGGACGCGGCGCGAGTTCGATCCCGCCCATGAGGCCGAAGTTGCGGATATCGATCACATGCAGCGCGCCCTTGAGGGCATGGATACTCTCCTCGAAGACTGGCTCCAGCGCCTGCGCACGGGCGAAACTGTCTTCTTCACGATAAACCTTCATCGTCGCCAGCCCGGCTGCCGCCGCCAGCGGATGCCCGGAGTAGGTGTAGCCGTGAAAGAGCTCCACCGCGTTGTCCGGCCCCTGCATCAGCGCCTGGTAGATGTCCTCGCGCACGATGACTGCCCCCATCGGCACCACGCCGTTGGTCAGCCCCTTCGCGGTAGTGATGATGTCGGGGGTGACGCCGAAGCGGGCCGCCGCGAAGGGTGCGCCGACACGGCCGAAGGCGGTGATGACCTCGTCGAAGATCAGCAGGATGCCGTGTCGGTCGCAGATCTCGCGCAGGCGCTGAAGGTAGCCGATCGGGGGTACCAGAATGCCAGTGGACCCCGCCACCGGCTCCACGATCAGAGCGGCGATGTTCGACGCATCGTGCAGGCCGACCAGACGCTCGAGGTCTTCTGCCAGATCGCCACCCCAGGTCGGCTGCCCTCGGCTGAATGCCATGTCGTCGCGGCTGTAGGTATGGCGGATGTGATCCACGCCTGGCAGCAAGGCCGCACTGAAGACCTTGCGGTTACCCGGAATGCCGCCGACCGACATGCCACCGAAGTTGACTCCGTGATATCCGCGCTCGCGTCCGATCAGCCGCGTGCGCTGGCCCTGGCCCCGTGCACGATGATAGGCCAGCGCGATCTTGAGTGCGGTATCCGCCGACTCCGATCCGGAGTTGGTAAAGAACACCCGGTCGAGCCCGGCCGGCGCCAGTTCTGCAACCTCGCGCGCCAATGCAATTGCACGGTCGTTTGCAACCTGGAAACTCATGCAGTAGTCGAGTGTCGCAACCTGGTCTTGCACCGCAGCCACGATCGCAGGATGGCAATGACCCAGTCCCGAGGTCCACAGGCCGGAAAAGCCGTCGAGCAGTTGTCGACCGTCCTCGGTGGTGTAGTAGTGACCACGCGCCGACTTGATGACGCGGGGCGTTTTCCAGAATGCGCGGTTGGCGGTATACGGCAGCCAGAACGCTTGATCGTGACTCATGACAGCACCTGTGATGGAATACTTTCATCATAGGCATCAATTCACGTGCAAAAAACCACTGGATACGTCACCGAAGTTTCAGCCAGCCGAAACGATATCCGGCCATCGGGCGACGAAGCACGTCTGGCAGGAGAACCATTCTTCAAAAAAACAGGGCCTCCCCGAAGGAAGGCCCGCGCAAGCACTGCTCAGAATCTTGTTATTCTGCGATGACGCCACCGTGGTTGGCGGCGACAGTCAGAAGGGCTCAGTCGAGTTCCGGCATCCCGGTGATATAGCCCACAGCTGCGCCAAAGCGGTTCTTGTAGTTTGCCTTCACCAGTGGATCCAGGGTGTCCTTCACCACATCATGCAAGGGGCTCTCCCAGTCACCTGCGTGCTGGAAGTTGCTCATGATGTAGGTCCAGCCATTGATCTCGTCCACCGCATGGAGGCCCGTGCATTCGGCACCTGCCGGGCAGGACAGCACTCGCGACAGCGTCTTGGTATCGACGTTGTAGGCCCACAGGAAGTTATTGACGTGGTTGCCGCTGTCTTCACCGATGAACAGGGTACGCATCTTCTCTGCGTACTTGATGTTGTCCGGGTTGGCGATCTTGTTTGCATTGGCGAGGTTGCCGAGCGCATCGGCAGTGGCCAGATCCTCGCCGGTCACGCCGGCAGGTGCCGACATGTGGGTGGACACCCATTCGCTGTTGATCGCAGCACCGCCACTGTCCTTCTGGCCGCCCGCCAGCACATGCTCGTACACCGCACCTGCAACGGGACCTTGCACATGGATGTCATTCTTGCCATCGGTCATGGTCTTGTAGATGTAGGACATGGCCGAATAGGCGATCTTGTCCTTGACGTTGACCGTGGTGCCCTCCATCTTGGTGAAGGCCATCGACCCGCCCATCAGGCCTGCGTACCGGTGGGTCTCGAGGAAGGCCGCTGCCTTTTCCATGCCGGGGACGAGCTTGACCCACTGATTCTTGCCGTTAAACCAGATCTTGGTATAGCTCGCGTCCGAAGGATCGGAAGTCTTGACATCCATGATGTCGGACGACTTGATGCCGCCATCCACCAGCGCCTTGATCTCGGCGCTGGTTGCGTGCCCCAGCCTGATCCACGAGATATCGCCCGCGCCGGGACCGACGCCCGATACCTGCGTCCACTTGGCGACATACAGCGTACCGGCCGACAGATCACGCGCGGTATCGGCGATGAACATGAACAACCCACCGCTGGTGGCGTCGTCTCCCATCAGTACGGTGCGCTCGTCCGGCATGACCTGCACCAGCTCGTGCGAGATGCGGCCCATGCAGTAGTGCTTCTTGATCGTGCCGGTACCATCCGGATTCACCGTCACTTCCGGCATGTGGCCATAGTCGTAAGGCTTGGCCGTCGCGGCGTCGCCGAACAGGTTGGTACTGAAGGCCTCGAGTTGCGCGTTGCTGGCGAGGGTGGCGTCCGGCTCGTACTCTTCGCTGGAGAGGTGGGTGTTCCACGGCGACAGGCTGGCACCACAGGTGATCCACAGGCCCTTGGCGGCACTGGTATCCACGTTGTGATATTTCACCAGACTGAGGTGGCCGGTCTTCGGATCCTGGCTCAATGTCAGTACCGCAATCGGCGACGGCAGCTTGCCGTACATGCTGTCACCGGCGGCATTGCGAGAGGTGTACTCGAACTGGACAACGGCAAACACCGTGTTGCCGCTGACGCCCGCGACGCTGGCGTTGTTCAGCTTCAACAAGCTGGAACCGTCGGGGCAATCGGAAAAGAACTGGTCGCCGTTGGCATCCAGGATCGGCGCGCCATTGATGTCGAAGTAACCGCCCGCACGAATTTGTCCGCCCTTGCCGTCCGACACCAGGTCACCGGTCACGAAGAAGGGCTGGTATCCGAGCGCATAGGTCTTGGAGGTGCCGTTGGAGTAATTCACCACCATCGACGATTTGACGCTAGTCGTTGCCATCTCGGCAGCATTGCTCAACGTCGGCGCGGCCATCGACGTGAAGCTGACGGACTCGAACTTTGCCGACGACGAAGACGACGAACCGCCGACGCAACCCGCAAGCATGAAGCTCGAGGCACCTGCGACACCGGTTGCCAACGGCAGCATGGGAGCACCAGCAAGGAATTTGAGGGTACGACGACGGCTTTGATCGATCGAATGAGACATGGCTTGAGTGAATCCTTGTACGTTTCGGCAAGATTGAGCGGATTGGAATTTCCGGCCGACGCAGTGCATGCACGGGCGTCGGGCGCAATTGCAGCGCGCCCAATCGTAGATTCCGCCAATGACACGCTTTTTACAGATATATGACTCGCTGTCATACCCGCAGCGCAACTCCGGTCCGCCCGCATGCGCCCCCCGTATCGGCAAAGCCCGCTCTGAGGCATACTCACGGCCCAGCGACTCTTACCGCGTCCGGTCGCGCGTACGCCATGCGACGCGCGCCTCGCCGCCACTCATGCACACTGCATTGCTCGCACGAATTGACGCGGCCCTCTCCGTCCGCGCGCCCCTGATCGCACAACTGGCCGCGGAAGAAACCGACGCCTACCGCTTGTTTCACGGCAGCGTCGAGGGCGAAGCAGGTCTGACCATCGACCGCTACGGCAGCGCCCTGCTCGCGCAGACATTCCATCGCTCGCTCGAAGCGGACGCATTTGCCGCGATCCAGGCCTTCTACGCCGAGGCCTTTCCCGGCCTGCCGCTGATCCTGAACGACCGCAGCCCGGCCAATTCGCGCATCGTCAACGCGCTCACACCCGAGCAAATCGAGATCGCGCAGCAAGCGCGCGAATTTCGCGAGCTGGGCGTTCGCTACCGTTTCCAGGCCCGCCATGAGGGCCAGGATCCGTGGCTTTTCCTGGACCTTCGCGCCGGACGCCGGCGCGTCATGCAGGAAGCCGCGGGCAAGTCCGTCCTCAATGTATTCGCCTACACGTGCGGCATCGGCATCGCCGCGGCACGTGCAGGTGCGCGCCACGTGGTCAATGTGGATTTTTCCGAGTCGAGCCTTGCGGTCGGCAAGGACAACGCCCGCCTCAACGATCTGCCGATCCGTGTGCGCTTCGTCAAGAGCGACGCCTTTGCCGCATTGCGCCAGCTCTCTGGCCTCGGCCAGCCGAAGATGGTGCGGGGCAAGCGCATGCCCCCCTTTCCGGAACTCGAACCGCACCAGTTCGATCTGGTCTTTCTCGATCCCCCGCGCTACGCCCGCAGCCCATTCGGCGTCGTCGACCTGGTCAAGGACTACCCCGCCCTGCTCAAACCCGCACTGCTGTCGACGGCCGAAGGTGGAACCCTGATCTGCTGCAACAACGTGGCCCAGGTCAAGCGCGACGATTGGATCGACCAGCTCCAGCGCAGCGCGGCGAAGGCAGGGCGGCCGATCCGCGAAGTGGAGTGGATCGAGCCCGAAAGCGACTTCCCGAGCCCGGACGGCAATCCACCGCTGAAGATCGCGCTGCTCAGGGTCTGAGCCAACACCACGCAACGCGCTCGGACCTGGACAACGGCGCTGAGCAGGAAGGACGCCAACGTCCCTTCGCGATACAAGGCAGTGTTCCGTTCTGGCACAAGGTACGCGGCACGGCTCATCGCAAGTCCAATGCATCGGCGGCGACAGGCGCCCCCTGGCGGTAGCGGGCAGGAACGCCGCAAACGACGTTTTCGCGTCACCACACGCCCCGCAAAGTCGAATTCGGCGCGTTCTGCGTGCGCACCAGGCGATCCATCGCTGCGCGGCGACGAATCCGCCACCCGGTGGGCGCAGGCCTGTGCCCATATTTCCCTCTTTCCCGCGTCAGACAAGCACGCTTCTTGCTGAATCCCGGGGATTCAAGCTTTCGGCGCGCATGCCGTTAGCGGTCATGCGGAGAGGGCAGCCATCGCTGCCGACAAGGGGGAATCATGAGACTGTTCAACAACAGGGCGGCTCGCAGCACTGCCGGCGTCACCACGCTTCAGGCCCGCTCGGGCGAGCTCGCCGCAGCACTTGTACGGGTATCCATCAAACCGACCTTCATCACCGCCTTTGTTTCGCCGAACATCAATATCGACACCGTGGCCAGCGAGCTCGGACGACGATTTCCCGGTACGCCGATGGCTCTCTGTACGACGGCCGGCGAACTGTGCAGCGAAGACGGGCCGGCGCTCTACTGCGACACCGGAACCGGCTGGGACCGCGTGGTAGTGCAGTGCTTCGACGCCAGCATCATCAGCCAGGCCGAGGTCGTGACCATACCGCTCGGCAGCGAAGACCTCCGCAGCGGCTCGACGGCGGTCGACCTGGGCGCACGCATCGACCGTCTGGTCAACAATATCCGCAGCACCCGCAGCTCGATCGACATCGACCACCGCGACACCTTCGCCTACGTCCTGTTCGACGGTCTGTCGGCCTCGGAATCCTTCTTCATGGAGGCGCTCTACGAGTCCGGGCGCTTCCCCTGCCTGTTTGTCGGTGGCTCGGCCGGCGGCAAGCTCGACTTCCAGAAGACCGCCATCCATGACGGCCGCAAGCAGCTCGAAAACCATGCGCTGCTCGCCTTCGTGAAGACGGCGCCGGGCATCCGCTTCGGGGTCTTCAAGAGCCAGAACTTCGAGCCCGAAAAGCTCTCCTTCCACGTGTTGCACGCATCACTGGAGCGCCGCCATGTGGCCCAGGTCATCACCCATACCGGCACCATCCTGCCCATGGTCGATGCCTTGTGCGAAGCGCTGCGCTGCGCCCCGGAGGCGCTCGAGCAGAAGCTGGCCGACTACTCCTTCGCCATTCGCGTCGGCGATGAGCTGTTCGTACGCTCGATCTCGAAAATCGACCTGCAAACCAAGCTGGTGCATTTCTACTGCGACATTGCCTCGGGCGAGGAACTCGTGCTGGTGCGACGCACCGGCTTTGTCGCCACCACCGAGCGCGATCTGGGCAAGTTCATGCAGGGTAAGCCGGGCAAGCCGATTGCAGGCATCATGAACGACTGCATCCTGCGCCGCCTGTACAACCAGAGCGAGCTCAAAGGCATCGACCGCCTCGTCGCCGGCATCCAGATTGCCGGCTTCTCCACCTTCGGAGAAATTCTCGGTCTCAATCTCAACCAGACACTCACCGCGATCTTCTTCTTTCGGGTGCCCAAGGGCACCCACTTTGCCGATGAATACGTGGACAATTTCGTCGCCCACTACGGTGAGTTCAAGGCCTTCTTCCTGCGCCGGCAGATCGGCAAGCTGGCCGGCCTGTCGCAAGTCATGCTGCAGCAGATTGAAGGCTACAAGGCCGAGCGCTTCGACGACGCCCTCGACCCCGAGGATTTCGACGGCAACTACGCACCTGTCGTGCGCGGCCTCAACGATCTCGGCGCCACGCTGCAGCAGGCCAACGCCTTGCGTCAGGCCACATCGAACCAGCTCGAGTCGTGCGCTACCGACCTCTACACATCGATGGACAGCCTCACCCGACAACTCGGCCAGCAGGAAGAGGTCATCCACAGTGCCGGCACCACTGTCAGCGCGCTGACCCGGCAGGCCGGCACCGTCGCCGACAGCGCGCGTGAGCTCGCCACTGCCAGCGGCCGCATCAAGGGCGTTGTGGAGGTCATCCAGCAAATCGCCGACCAGACCAATCTGCTCGCCCTCAATGCCGCCATCGAAGCCGCGCGCGCGGGCGAAACCGGACGCGGCTTCGCGGTGGTTGCCGACGAGGTGAGAAAGCTTGCCGAGAAATCGCGCAACAGCGCCGGCGAGATCGGCTCGAACATCTCGGCGCTGGCCAACGATATCGGCGAAGTCGCGCAATCGATCGAGCGCCAGTCGGCGGACGTCTCCCACCTCTCGGGCATGCTCGACTCGATCCAGTCGTTCAGTAGCGAGACGGCCCTCGCCGCAGGACACACCAAGAGCGTGGCCGACACGCTGAAGGAGCTGACCGGGGCAAAGGTGGGGTAGCGGCTGCGAAACGGCGATTCCGCGCAAGCTTGTGTCAGTATGTCGCCCGGCGCCGCGCGGCGCGTCTGGCGTATTGCCACACCCATGACCCTGTACGAAAACCTCGCCTTCGAAATCGAGAAGCACATTGCCGACGGCGTATTGCGCGTCGGCGACCGCTTGCCCTCGGTGCGCAGCACGTGCAGATCGCAGCGCCTGAGCCCGTCGACCGTGCTCAAGGCCTATTACCTGCTGGAGAGCCGTGGGCTGATCGAGGCGCGGCCTCAGTCGGGATATTACGTGCGGCCGAATTTGCGTGCGGGGCTGGCAGAACCGGAGATCACGCGGCCGCGAGGCGCCTCGACCGAACTCAAGGTGAGCGATTTCATGTTCGAGATCCTCGAATCGGTCAAGGATCCTGCAGTGGTGCCGCTGGGTTCGAATTTCGCCAGTCCTGCGCTCTATCCGCTGGACAAGCTCGGCCGCTTCCTCGCCTCGGCTGCGCGCCACATGAACCCGCGCGCCACGGTGACCGACCTTCCGCCCGGCAACGAAGAACTGCGCCGTCAGATCGCACTGCGCTACCTCTCCCGCGGCGCCTCGGTACAGGCCAGTGAGATCGTCGTCACCAACGGCGCCATGGAAGCGCTCAATCTGTGTCTGGAAGCGACCACTTCTCCAGGCGATCTGGTCGCCATCGAATCCCCAGCCTTCCACGCCAGCCTGCAGATGATCGAGCGCCGCGGCTTGCGCGTGATCGAGATTCCCACCCATCCGCGCACGGGCGTGAGTCTGTCCGCACTGGAGGACGTGCTGCGCCATCACCCGGTGAAGGCCTGCCTGTTGATGCTCAATTTCCAGCATCCGATGGGCAGCCTGGTGCCGGACGACACGCGCCGGCAGATCATCTCCGTACTCGGCCAGCATGACGTGCCGCTGATCGAGGACGACACCTATGCCGAACTCCATTTCGGGCGCGAGGCGCCACTCGCGACCAAAGCCCTCGATACCGACGGCCGCGTGCTGCACGTATCGGGCTTCTCGAAGTGCCTCGCCCCCGGTTACCGCGTCGGCTGGGTCGCCGCCGGCCGCTATGCGCAGAAGATCCAGCGCCTGAAGTTCTCCGCCAGTCTTGCAACGACGATACCGGTACAGATCGCCATTGCCGACTTTCTCAAGCAGGGCGCGTTCGATACCCACCTGCGCCGCCTGCGCGCCGCCCTCGAACAGCAGGAGATGCGCATGGCCGCGGCGCTCGACCGCCACTTCCCGGCGGGCACCCGGATCACCCGGCCGCGCGGCGGCTATTTCGTGTGGGTGGAACTGCCCGCCTGCTTCGATGCACTCACGCTCCACCGCAGCGCGCTCGACGCCGGCATCAGCATCGCCCCCGGCCCCCTGTTCTCTGCCAAGCAGGATTACCGCAACTGCATTCGGCTCAACTTCGGACATCCATGGTCGGACGAGATCGAGAACGCCGTCGAAAAACTTGGCCAACTACTGCAGCAACAACGCTCAGGCGGCACTGGCGTCGATCGGGACAGCCCTCACTGAGCACGCTGCCCCGAGCCAAGACGCCTCACCGCAACTGTTATGCTCGAATTACCTACCAGCTGAGACTGTTACGCTGCACGCACGAGTGGTTTACTCGCGCCACTGCGCCGCACACCCCATGTCGAAGGTGCTGCGGGTCGCAATGGAGAACCACGCATGCAACCGCCGCTCAAGCAAGCCCATGGCGCCCGGATCGAGTTCTACAACAAGACCGGCAAAATCCACCCTCGCACCACCTCCGGCCGTTTCAACACCCTGCGCTGGAGCATGGTATGGCTAACCCAGATCGTCTTCTATGGCCTGTGCTGGCTGCCATGGGGCGATCGCCAGGCGGTGTTGTTCGACATCGCCGAACGCAAGTTCTATCTTTTCGGCCTCGTGCTGTGGCCACAGGACGCCATGCTGCTGGCGGTGATGCTAATCGTCGCAGCGACCGGACTGTTCTTCGCCACCGCGCTGGCCGGGCGGGTGTTCTGCGGCTTCGCCTGTCCACAAACCGTGTATACCGCCGTCTTCCGCTGGGTCGAGGCCAAGGTCGAAGGCGACCACCTGGCGCGGATGCGGCTCGACCAGTCCGCGCCAGGCATGCGCAAGTTCGCGCTCAAGGCGACCAAACACGCCATCTGGCTCACGATCGCGTTGTGGACATCGATCACCTTCGTCGGTTATTTCACCCCGATTCGCGAACTGCTCGCACGCATGCTGCCCGGCGAACTCGGCCCGTGGGAAGCATTCTGGGTGTTTTTCTACGCCGCCTTCACCTATCTGCTGGCCGGCTTTGCACGCGAGATGGTGTGCATGCACATGTGCCCCTACTCGCGCTTCCAGGGGGTGATGGGCGATCCGGATACGCGCAACGTCAGCTACGACACGCGCCGCGGTGAGCCGCGTGGCGCCCTCTCGCGCCGCCAGGCTAAGGGCGCCGCCGCGCAGGGCGACTGCATCGACTGCGGCCTGTGCGTGCAGGTCTGCCCCACCGGGATCGACATCCGCCAAGGGCTGCAATACGCCTGTATCAATTGCGGGCTGTGCATCGACGCCTGCGACGAGGTCATGACGCGCATCAAGGCCCCCACGGGGTTGATCCGCTTTGCCAGCGAACGAGAACTGGCAGCATCCGCAGCGCCGGCCAGGCCGCGCCCCGCCCTGCTGCGTCCGCGCGTACAGGTATACCTGGCCACCCTCGTGGCGTTTTCCGCTGCAGGGGTGGTGATGCTTGCCGAGCGCACGCCGCTTGCCGTCGATGTGCTGCGCGATCGCCACGCGTTGCTGCGCATCGACGACGACGGCCGGATCGAGAATGACTACCTGCTGAAGGTGGCCAACATGCTCGAGCAGCCGCGCCGCTTCCGCCTGCAGGTGGCGGGCCCGGCCGACGTGCGCCTGGCCGGACGCGACGTCTTCGAGGCTTCGGCGGGCAGCATCACCACCCTGTCGGTGAGCGTGTCCGGCGTCGCGGATCCGTCCCTGCGCGGCAGCCAGCCCATCCACTTCACGGTGGAGGATCTCGACACGCCGACGACGCGGGCGGTCGAGAAATCGTCCTTCCTGCTCCCCATGGGCCTGCCCGGTGCCGGCAGTTGATCCTGCGCAAGGGAGCACAGCGTGATCTGATGAACGCAGGCCGGGACGATTTGGCACGATGGCGGTAAGATCCCTGCCTTCGCTGCATAAGCGTTCCCGCTGCCCACAAGGCACCCCCAAGCACACTCGCCGGCCACCGCCGTCAGCACCACAGACAAGGATCACATGCAATCACAGCCGGCCTCTCCGTCCGGGCACCGCGGCCTCTCCGACATCCAGAAAGGTACGCTTGCCGGCGTCATCGTGGTGTTGTGCTGGTCGGGCTTCAACATCGTGTCCCGCTTCGGCAGCACCGGCAGCTTCACGCCGTTCGACCTCGCTGCGTTGCGCTACAGCATCTCCGGCCTGATCGCGCTGCCGCTCTTCCTCACCCGCGTTGCGGTACGCGACTGGCCGCGCTACATGGTGCTCACGCTGTTCGGCGGTCTGGGTTACGCACTGCTGGTGTACTCCGGCTTCAGCTTTGCACCCAGCGCGCATGCGGGCGTGTTCGTCAATGGCGGCATCCCGTTCTGGACCGTGATCATCCTCGGCGTGGGGGCCGGTTTCCGCATCCCGCGCATGGTGCTGATCGCCCTGCTGCTATCGACTTGCGGCCTGCTGCTGATCGCGTCCGAAAGCCTGTTCGCGCCGCGCCACGGCACCGAGTGGATCGGCGACGTGCTCTTCCTCTCCGCCGCACTGACTTGGGCAATTTTTGGTCTGTTGATGCGAAGCTGGCAGATCCAGCCCAAACTCGCCGTCCTCGGCATCGCCAGCTTCGCGGCGGTGAGCTACATGCCGGTATATCTGCTGTGGCTGCCCAAGACCATCGGCAATGCGTCATGGGGCGACCTGCTGCTGCAAGGCAGCTACCAGGGGGTGATCGCCGCGCTGCTCGCTGCCGGAATGTACAGCTACGCCAATCAGAAGATCGGCGCCAGCCAAGCGTCCATGATGCTCGCGCTGGTGCCCGCCGTCTCCGCCATCGGCGCCTTCTTCCTGCTTGGCGAATCGATCAGCCTGACCGTGGCCCTCGGCATCGTCGTGGTGTCCGCGGGTGCGGCGCTGGGGGCGCTGCCCAGTCGGGAGGCGGTGCGCTAGGGTGCTGGCGAATCAACCTTAGCCATGTCCCCCCACGTCGTCCAACCGCAGACGCTTCTGCACGAACTTCTGAACACTACCCCAGGGGGCTACCCGCGAGCCTGAGGCGACGCAGGTGTTCCAACTCGGTCACCACATCCACCCCTTGCCGGTGGCGCTGCGCAAGGTGGTGGCAGGGCTCGATGCCTGACCAGTCGCCTTGGTTGGCAACGAGCAGTGCTCGTAAGTTGTGGATTTTGCATGACTCCTATCTACACCTACCCGCAGACCAAACGGAAAACGGGGACGGCTCTGACGGAGAAAGTGGCCGATTTCGGGCGTTTCGGCTGCAGGCCACCCGCAACACAGATGGCCTGAACCCCGCGTGACGCGGAGATTTCAGGCAAGAAAAAGGGCCCGGAGTTATTCCGGGCCCTTGTGTATGGTGGACCGAATGAGGATCGAACTCACGACCTCCGCATTGCGAACGCGGCGCTCTCCCAGCTGAGCTATCGGCCCGTAGAGGCCGCATTATATGAAACCGCTCCCCCAAAGAAAAGCCTTGGATTCAGGTTTCGTCCTGTTCAGCGCCCGAGCCGACGACGGCGCGGCCAAGGCGGTCTGCGATGGCACGCCAGTCTTCGCTTGCGGGCAGGGCTTCCAGCAGGATGAAATCGGCGCCGCTCGCATCGAGTTTTCTCAGGTTGGCGTACAGGTCGTGACCATAGGCTGCCGCGTCGCATTGAACGGACTGCCAGATGAGGCGAGCGTCGTGCGGGTCGGCAACCGTATGCGCCAGCACCGCGACGCGACTGCCTTCCCCGGCGAGCATCGCGGCCTCTTCGATCAGCTTCTCGGCGGGCAGCAGTCTGAGCGGCGTGGCGGGAGCGTAGTGGGCAGCGAGTGCGCCGGACACGCGCGGTGCGTGCGACAGCGCCGCGGCTTCCTGCACGCTCTCGCCCATCTCGCCACGCACACGCGGCCGCCGGCCGATGACGCCGGCAATGTCATCCGCGGTGATGGCGCCGGGACGCAGGATTTCGGGCGTGTCGCGCGAAAAATCAACGATGGTCGATTCGATGCCGACCGCACAGGCTCCGCCGTCAAGCACCATCGCCACCTTGTCGCCGAGTTCTTCATGCACGTGCTCGGCAGTGGTCGGGCTGATGCGGCCAAAGCGGTTGGCGCTAGGCGCAGCAATGCCGGAATCGAACACCTGCAACAGCGCCAGCGCGATCGAATGTGAAGGCACGCGCAGGCCGACCGTATCCTGACCGCCGGTCACCTCGTCCGGCACGCCGTCGGCGCGTTTCAGGATCAGGGTGAGCGGGCCGGGCCAGAAGGCACGTGCAAGCGCGATGGCATCCTTGGGAATGCTTGCGGCCCATCGCACCATGTGACTGGCGTCGGGGAGATGGACGATCAGCGGATGATCGGCAGGTCGGCCTTTCGCGGCAAAGATTTTTTTCACCGCCTCCGGGTTGAGCGCGTCCGCCCCCAGGCCATAGACCGTTTCGGTCGGCATGCCCACGATGTCGCCCGCGCGCAGCAGATCAGCTGCGTGCCGGATGGCGGTCAGCGTAGGTGGTTCGATGCGGCCACGCGCAGGTGCGGGCTCGGCGTTCGGCTTGATCATTCGTCGCCGATACCGATTGCAGCGCGTGCCTGACACGCAAGCGCGAGCACCGCGTCACCGTCGTCACCCGTGACGGTGAAATGTCCCATCTTGCGGCCAGGGCGCGCATGGTGCTTGCCGTAGAGATGCAAGCGCAGGCCGGGAACCCCGTGCAGCACCGACCAGTCGGGCTCGCGATAGCTGCCGTGCCCCTTGCCGTCCTCGTACCACAGTTCGCCGAGCAGATTGACCATCACCGCAATCGAATGCTGGCGCGGTTGCGCAAGCGGCAAACCGCACAATGCCCTCACCTGCTGTTCGTACTGGCTCGCATCACAGGCATCGATGGTGTGGTGGCCGCTG
The DNA here is from genome assembly GCF_018122735.1 of Azoarcus sp. L1K30. GTDB lineage: Bacteria > Pseudomonadota > Gammaproteobacteria > Burkholderiales > Rhodocyclaceae > Parazoarcus. The sequence continues at coordinate 1,824,203 of NZ_JAGRRD010000001.1, forward strand.
TTGTGCGGGCGCGGCGCCATCTCATTGACGAACAATTCTCCGCCACAGACGAAGAACTCGACCCCGAGGGTGCCGACATAACCCAGCTTGCCAGCCAGGCGCAGGGCGATGTCCTGGGCCCGCACCTGGACCGCCTCGGTGACGCAGGGGGACGCCTGAGCCGGGGCGATGGTGATGTCGAGAATGCCGTTGCGGTGACGATTCTCGCCCGCTGCAAAACAGCGCACCACGCCCGCCTCATCGCGCGCGAGCACCACCGACACCTCGTAATCGAGCTCGAGCATCCTCTCCAGCACACAGGGCTCGCCCTTGAAATGCTGGAAGGCGGCGAGCGCCTCGTTGCGATCGGCGACGCGAGCCTGCCCTTTTCCGTCATAACCGAAACGGGCGATCTTGAGCACGGCCGGAAACAATGCGTCTGCTGCCTCGCGGATATCGTCCTCGCAGCGGATGATGGCGAAGGGGCCGTGCGGTACGGCGTGATCCGCGAGAAAGGTCTTCTCGGCGATACGGTTCTGGCACACCGCCACTGCACTTGCAGATGGATGCACCGGAATGAACTTGGCCAGGTAATCCAGCGTATCCGCGGGAACGTTCTCGAATTCGGTAGTCACTGCGGCGCATTGCGCCGCCATGGCATCGAGCGCCACATAGTCGTCGTATGCGGCCACCAGATGCTGATCCGCGATCAAGCCTGCCGGGCTGTGCGGATCGGGATCGAGCACGCAGACCTTGTAGCCCATCTCGTGGGCGGCCGAAACAAAGAAGCGGCCGAGCTGGCCGCCGCCGAGCATGCCAAGCGTAGCGGGCGGAAGAATCATGATCGTGCGCCTTTCAGTCCAGCTTCATGTCCAGCACCGTCTGCGTCTGGCGGGCGCGGAACGCCTCGAGTTTCTCTGCCAGCGCCGTGTCGGCAACAGCCAGCAGCGCAACCGCGAACAGGCCCGCATTGGCCGCACCAGCTTCGCCGATGGCAAACGTTGCAACCGGAATGCCCTTGGGCATCTGCACGATGGAAAGCAGCGAATCCTGGCCCGACAGCGCCCTGGACTGCACCGGCACCCCGAGCACCGGCAGCGTGGTCTTGGCGGCCACCATCCCGGGCAGATGCGCCGCGCCGCCGGCGCCGGCGATGATCGCCTTCAGGCCACGACCGCGTGCATGCTCGGCATATTCGAACATGAGATCGGGCGTACGGTGGGCGGAGACGACGCGCGCCTCGAAAGGCACACCGAATTCTTCCAGCATCCTCGCCGCGGCCTGCATGGTGGGCCAGTCGGAGTTGGAGCCCATGATGATGCCGACGACCGGCTTCGATTCGCTCATTGTATTGTCCTTGGAGACTTACTTGCCGGCCGCGCGTGCGGCGGAGATCACGGTGTTCTCGAGCAGCATGGTGATGGTCATCGGGCCGACGCCACCAGGCACGGGCGTGATCAGGCCGGCGACTTCCTTTGCGGAGTCGAAATCCACATCGCCGCAGAGCTTTCCGTCCGCCAGGCGGTTGATGCCGACATCGATCACGGTGGCGCCCGGCTTGATCATGTCACCGGTCACGAAACGCGGCTTGCCGATCGCCGCGACCAGAATGTCGGCGCGGCGGGTATGGAAGAGCAGATCACGCGTTTTCGAGTGACACACGGTGACCGTGGCGCCGGCGTTGGTCAGCAGCATTGCCATCGGCTTGCCGACGATGTTGGAGCGACCGATGACCACTGCCTCGGCACCGGCAAGCGCCACGCCCTCGGCCTCGAACATCTTCATCACGCCATGGGGCGTACAGGGCAGGAAAGCGTCCTGATTCTGCGACAGGCGTCCGACGTTTTCGGCATGAAAACCATCGACATCCTTGGCCACGCTGATCGCTTCGAGCACGGCGGCTTCGTCGAACTGCGGCGGCAACGGCAGTTGCACCAGGATGCCGTGCACGGCGGGGTCGGCATTGAGTTCGGCCAGCTTGGCCATCACCTCGGCCGGCGCGACATCGGCTGCGTAATCGAGCCGCAGCGAGCGGATGCCGGCCTTCTCGCAGGCCGACACCTTGTTGCGCACATAGACGGCGGAAGCCGGATTCTCGCCCACCAGGATGACCGCAAGACACGGTTGCACACCACGTGCCGTCAGCGCGGCAGCACGTTGGGCAATTTCGCCACGCACCCGGGCCGAAAGGGCATTGCCATCAATAATGCGAGCGGTCATCGCTATAGCCTCGAAAAAGCTCGCAATTTTAACAGCAACGGCGGGGACTGCGAGCCAGCGCGCGAAATCTGTCAGTGCAGAACCGCCGCCGGCCGATGGCAGGATTGTGTGCGCCGCGCGTTGTTCTCAGGCCACTGCCGCTTTCGCCACCGCGTCCCGCCCGCGCTCGAAGGCCTTGCGATTGAGTTCCAGCAGATCAGGTTTGCGCCGCGCGAAGCGCGCGAGTACCGCATCGCGCAGCACATCGGCGGGAAACGGCAGGCGATCGGCCATGGCGCCGAGCATCACGGTGTTGCCGAGGCGGATATTGCCCAGCTGCAGTGCCAGCGCGCTGGCATCGAACGCATGGGTGCTGACCCCGAGTGCTCGCATCTGTTCGACCGGTTGCTCGGGATACGGATACAGGCCGAGATTCACCACCGGTGGCACCAGCCGCCCAAGGTTGACCAGCGCCGTCGCCCCGGGACGCAGCATATGCACCCAGCGCAGCGCCTCGGCAAGCTCGAAGCCGACCAGCAGATCGGCCTCGCCGGCCGCAATCTGCGGTGACAGCACGCGGTCGCCGAAGCGCAAGTGCGAGCTCACGACGCCTCCGCGCTGGCTCATCCCGGCGACTTCGGTCTTCTTGACATCGTACCCCAGCGATAGCGCCGCCTCGGCGAGGATCTCGGTCGCCGTCATCACGCCCTGCCCGCCAATGCCGCAGACCAGAATATTGGTGAGTTTCATCGGTCTGCCCTCACAGTTTGCGCAGAAACGCCACCGGATGCTCCGGTACCGCATGGACGATGGCCTCGGGCGCACAGGGCTGCACGCACAGGCCACACCCGGTGCAGGCGGCGGTTTCGATGCGCACGAAAGACAGGTCGACCTCCTTGCCCGAAGCTTTGACCGCTTTCTCGCGCCGGGTTACGTGAATGGCAGGACAACCGACATCCACACAGTTACCGCAACCCGTGCAGCGTTCCGCAACCACCTTGTAGGCGCGCTCCGCCTCGTAGTCGTCGATCAACACGCAGGGACGGTCGGTGATGATCACCGAGGGCTCGGCGATCTTCGTCTCTTCGCGCAAGGCCTTGAACAACACCGGCAACTGATAGGGGTCGACCACGCGAATACGATCCTTGCTGACCCCGAGCGCCTCACACAGCCGGGCGAAGTCGATGCGCGGCGCCGACTTGCCGTGGATGTCGCGCCCGGTGCCGGGATTGTCCTGCCCGCCGGTCATGCCCACGGCCCGATTGTCCAGCAACAGCACGGTAACGTTGCCACGATTCCAGGTGATGTCGAGCAACCCCTGCATGCCCATGTGGAGGAAGGTCGAATCACCGATCACCGCCACCACACTCTTGTTTGCATCGTTGGGACCACGCCCCTTGTCCATGCCGAGTGCAACGCCCATCGACGCCCCCATCGAGATGCAGGTGTCGAGCGCATTCCACGGCTGACCTGCACCCAGGGTGTAGCAGCCAATGTCGCCCGAAATCGAAATATTGCGCAGTTGCGACAAGGTGTAATAGACGCCCAGATGTGGGCACGCCACACACATCGTCGGCGGCCGAGGAAATACCGTTTGCGCAGGCAGCGCGGCGGACGCCACGGCCGGCTCGCCGCGCAGGCGCGCGATGGCAGGGCGCAGCACGTCCGGCGAAAGCTCGCCGAGACGGGGCAGCACCTCTTTGCCGATGCAGGCAATGCCTGCCGCACGCAATTCGGTTTCCACCAGCGGCTCGGTCTCCTCCGCCACCACGACCTGTTCCACGCTGGCAGCAAAGTCGCGGATACGGTCGATCGGCAGCGGATGCGACAAGCCGAGCTTGAACACAGGTGAATCGGGAAATGCCTCGCGCACATGCATGAAGGCCGGTCCCGAGGCGATGAAACCGATGCGTCGATCGCTGCCGCCCACGCTGGCGTTCTGGACACTGGCTTCGGACTCGGCGCGCAGCGCGGTATCACGCGCCAGCATCAGCGACAAACGCGGCTTGGCGTTGCCGGGCACCATCACCCAACGCGCGGCGTCCTTGGCAAAACCGGTCGCCACGTGCGTTTTGCGCGCGGCAGCCAGCACCCTGCCCTTGACGTGGCAGATGCGCGTCGTCAGGCGCAGGATGACCGGGCAACGCTGGCGTTCGGACAGGGCGAAGGCCTCGCGCGTCATGGCATAGGCCTCCTGAGCATCGGCCGGCTCGAACACCGGCAGATGTGCGAATCGCCCCCAGTAACGCGAATCCTGCTCGTTCTGCGACGACGACATGCCCACATCGTCGGCCACCGCGATGACCAGCCCGCCCTCGGTGCCGGTGACGGTCATGGTCATCAGCGCATCCGAAGCGACATTGAGGCCGACGTGCTTCATCGCACAGAAGGCACGCGCGCCAACCATCGACGCGCCAAGGGCGACTTCCAGCGACACCTTTTCATTGACCGACCATTCCGCGTACACCTCGGAATAGCCGGATAGCACCTCGAGTATTTCGGTGGAAGGTGTGCCGGGATAGGCCGCGGCCACATTGCAGCCGGCATCGCGCACGGCAAGCGCTACCGCCTCGTTACCGGACAGGAAGAGATACTGGGAAGTCGAGGCTGGCAGGGGGGCACCCATGAGCGTTGCTCCGTCGTCGATCAGGACAAAGGAACAAACCTTACCGCCCGGTCAATACTCTCCCGTTGATGCAGATCAACCCGGACCCGAATCGCCCTCGCCGGCCTTCGCAGGCCCCGGACATTTGAGGCCGAGTTGGGTGATCGCGCCGCGCGCGTCTACATCGCGCACGGTGAGCACGAAACGGCCGAATCCGATCCGGTCGCCGATCACCACGCGTCCACCAAGCCGGTGCAGCATCAAGTCGCCCAGCGTCGCCACCGCCTCGGCCGGTTCCAGCTCGAGACCGTAGATGCGCGCGAGTTCTCCGGCAGGCACCGCGGGATCCACCACGAACTCACCGAAGAAGCCTGCATTGGCAGAGAGCTCACCGGCCTCGATCGCACCGAATATTCGGGCAAGCGGCTCGGCATGACGGTCATCTGCGACAAACCACACCGCATCGCCGCAACGCAAGCGTGTGTCCCGCTCGACCGCCCGCAAGCGCCCCGCCTGCACCAGCGAGACGAAACGGACCGCCCCGTCGCCATAGGCCGCCGCGACGTCGTCCGGGTGCATGCCTTCCGCGCGCGAACCGGGTGCCACCCGGTACTCGAGCAGATCGAGCGCAGCCTCGTCCCCGACCCACACCTCACGCCGGTCGACCGGCTCTTCACGGGCGGGAACCTCGACCTTGAGCCAGCGCGCCGCAATCGGCACGGTCGCCCCCTGCACCAGCAAGGACACCAGTACAACGGCAAAGGCAACATCGAACAGCAATCGCGACTCGGGCACGCCCATCGTGACTGGTACGATCGCCAACACGATCGGGACCGCACCCCGCAGACCGACCCAGGACACGTAGGCCACCTCGCGCGGCAGGAAGCGAAAGGGCAGCAGCCCGCTCGCTACGGCCAGCGGACGCGCGACCAGCATCAGAAATACGGCCATGACCAGTGCATCGGCGCCATGCTCGAGCAGATGCGAAGGCGTCACCAGCAGTCCGAGCACCAGGAACATGCCTGCCTGCGCCAGCCACGCCAGGCCATCCATGACCCGCAGGACGTGTTCGGTGGCATGGCAACGCCGGTTGCCCACCATCAGACCGGCAATATAGACCGCCAGGAATCCGCTGCCCTGGATGAGATTCGACGCGGCAAAGACCATCAAACCGCCGGAGACGATCAGCAGCGCATACAGTCCCTCTGCGAGTCTCAACCGCCCCAGCAATCGTGCCAGAACCCACCCCCCTGCAAACCCCAGCGCCGCGCCGATCAGCAGTTGCGACACCAACATCCACAGAAAGCGCCCCACGCCTGCCTGCTCTGGCATGAGCAGGGTCTCCACCAGCGCGGTGACAAGCAGAATGGCCATCGGATCATTGGCGCCCGACTCGATTTCGAGCGTCGACTTCACCCGTTCGTTGAGGCGCACCCCGCTGTTGCGCAGCAGTGCGAAGACGGCAGCGGCATCTGTCGAGCCCACGATGGCGGCCAACAGCATGCCCATGCGCCAATCCACGCCGAGCAGCCAGGTCGCGAATATGCCCAGCAGGAGTGCGGTACACACGACGCCCCAGGTCGCCAGTACCGTCGCTGGCCACAGCGCCACACGAAAACTTGAGATGCGGGTGCGCAGACCGCCATCGAGCAGGATCACTGCGAGGGCGAGATGACCAACCAGCGTCGCGGAGTTGAAATCGTCAAAGCGAATGCCTCCCGGGCCGTCCTCGCCCGCCAGCATGCCGATGATCAGGAACAGCAGCAGCAAGGGGAGCCCAAGCCGCGCAGAGAGGGTACTGGCCAGCACGCTGACGAACAGCAGGACGCCGGCCAGCAGAAAAAGTGCATTGAGTGCAGTCATGAAAACGGAGGTGACGGTGAATGCGCATCCCGTATGCGCCTGTCACCTTCGTCCGCTGCCGACCGCAACAGTTCAACGCACGGTACCTGCCGGCTCCACGGTAACCACGTGCTGCACGAGTTCGGCCAGGGAATGCGCCCCCATTTTTTCCATGACCCGGGCCCGGTGCACCTCGACGGTCTTGATGCTGATGCCGAGTACGTCCGCAATCTGCTTGTTCAGCTTGCCGACGATGATGAGATCGAGCACTTCGCGTTCGCGCTGAGTGAGGTGCTCAAGCCTGCGCGCGGTGTCGGCCTCGAGCCTGCGTTGCGAGCGGCTTGCGCGCTCCTGCGTCAGGCATTGTTCGACCAGCCGCAGCATGTCCTGATCACCGAACGGCTTCTCGATGAAGTCCACCGCCCCCCTCTTGAGGGCCGAAACCGCCATCGGCACATCGCCATGCCCGGTGATGAAGATGACGGGCAAGGTGCAGCGCTGACGACCCAGCTCCTCGAACAATTCGAGCCCGCTCATTCCCGGCATGCGCACGTCCAGGACGAGACAGCCCGACATCGCTTCCTCGTAGACGGCCAGGAACGCCTCAGCCGATTCGAAGGCTGCCACCGCGTAACCACTGGACTCCAGCATCCAGACCAGGGAGTCACGCAATGCTTCGTCATCGTCGACGATGAAAATCTGTTGATCAGGCGCGGCGTGCGACTCGCTCACTGGCGGCCTCCGTGGGCAGGGTAAAGGAGAATATGGTACCTCCTTCCGGGTTGGCATCGACAATCAGGCGGCCATCGTGAAATTCGATGATGGAACGGCAGATGTTGAGCCCCATCCCCATGCCCTCGGTCTTGGTGGTGTAGAAGGGCGTGAACAGCCTGGCACGATCGTCCTCGCTGATGCCGTGGCCACGATCGATCACGGCGACCTCCACCGCATGGGGGCCAAAATCGCGCGCCCGCACAAGCAGTGTGCGCTCTTCGGGCAGCACATCCTTCATCGCATCGAGTCCGTTTCGCACGAGGTTGAGCACCACTTGTTCGATCATGATGCGATCGGCAAAGACCGGCGACAGGCCCGGGGCGACGTCCACGATCAGGCGGATGCCAAGGCGGCGGGAATCGATCTCGGCAAAACCGATGGCGTCGTCGAGCACATCGGCGATCTGCACTGCGCTGCGCCGCGGTTCGCTCTTCTTCACGAACTCGCGGATTCGACGGATGATCTTGCCCGCGCGCTCGGCCTGGAAGCTGGCCTTCTGCATCGCCGCCAGCAGGTCTTCGGGCTTGCTGTTGCCCGCCTGCATGCGAGTGACACATCCGGCGCAATAGTTGGCAATGGCGGCAAGCGGCTGGTTGAGCTCGTGCGCCAGGGTCGAGGCCATCTCGCCCATCGTGATCAGTCGCGCGGTGCGCTCGAGACGCTCCTCCTGCTGGCGGGAAATCTCCGCCGTCTGCTTGCGATCGGTGATGTCGGTGGCGATACCCATGCGTACAACCCGCCCATCGACCCAGCGTGTGGCCTGTTCACGCACGTGATACCAGCGCCCTGAAAGCGGATGCTGCAATTCGCCGTCGAACAGTTCGCGTGGCAGGTCGCCAACGGTGAGGGAGCGTGGATCGACCCGATAATCGCCGCGCTCGGGTTGCGGCACAGCCACGCCGCGAACGGTACGCCCGACCGCATCGAAACCGTGTATGGCCTTGAATGCACGGTTGGCGAACAGGATTTCGTCGGTGCGGGCGTCGGACACGAACACCGCAGCATCGAGACCATCGATAACCGCCTCGAAACGCTCGTGCGCCGCTTCGAGCGCGGCACGCACGCGCTTGGGTTCGGTGATGTCGGTGACCGACGCCATCCAGCCGGTCTGGCGTCCGGCGAGATCGATCAACGGCGACAGATAGAAGCGCGCATCGAGGCGCTCACCATTCTTGCGCCGGATACGCATCTCGAAGCCGCTCGAGGGCGCACGTCCGGCCAGCGTCAGCTCGAGGTTTCGCGCGCACACCGGAATTTCCTCCGATGGCCAGTAGGGAAACGGGGCCTCGGCACCAATGAGCTCGCCTTCATCGAAGCCGACCATGCGGCAGAAAGCGGAGTTGACATAGATGATGCGGCCGCTCAGGTCGATGGCACGCAGACCGGTCATCACCGAATCCTCCATCGCCTTGCGGAAGGCGGACTCCGCGCGCAGCGCCTCTTCGGCAGCCTTGCGTCCGGTAATGTCGTGCGCGACCGCATAGACCAGTTTTTCGGTACGGACCGGATTGATGCTCCACACCAGCCACTTGTAACTGCCATCGGCGCAAAGGCAGCGGTTCTCGTACTTCACCGGGTGCCCGGCGGCGAGCAGGCGCAGTTGCTCGAGCGTCGCCGCGACATCTTCACGATGCACGATATCGAGCATGGGCGTACCCGGCAGCGCTGCCGGCGAATAGCCGAGAATGCGTTCGAACGCCGGATTGCAGCGCCTGAAAGTGCCGTCGATACCGACCACGCACAGCATGTCGAGCGACAGGTTGAACAGGCGGTCACGCTCCTTTTCGACCTGCACCCGGCGCTGGACGTGGGTGCGCAGCATCCACAGGCTCCAGAACACCAGCACCGACAGCCCGATGATCAGAATGGTCGGCAAGGCCTGCGGAAGCTGCTCGCTGGTGCGGAAAGCCGTCGCGCGCAGCAGCAAGCCGTTTCCGGGGGGATCGAGCGGAATCTCGAAGCCGATGCTCTCATCGAGATCCTTGAGCATCGAATTCACCGCCAGCGTCTCGCCGTTCGCGTTCAGCAAGGCAAGGCGGTATTTCTCCGCAAACCATCCGGGCACCAGATGACGGACGATGCGCTCGATGGAGTAGACGCCGACGATCGCCCCACGAAACTCGCGCCCATGCCGGATCGGCACGTAAACCTCGAGCACCGTTACCCCGCGCGGTGACAGATAGGCCTCCCCGTAACTCACCCGGCCGTCATCGCGCGCGCGCTGGAACACCCCGGTCTGCTGCACCGACAAACTCTCTCCGGTGAGCCAATCGGTCGTATCGAAAGGCGCCGACCACCGCACATTGCCGTCATCTCCAACCCAGGCGATGTTCACGAGCTCGCCATTGTTGGCAATGTGTTGATTCGCGCGTAGCTGGAAAGCATCCGAATCGAGCGCGTTAGCAGCAAGGTCACGCGCGAGCTGTCCCAGAAACTCTTCGGTACCCTGCATGTGCAGGCGCATGGTCTGTTCCGCCCACTGCACGTCACGCGCCACGGCATTGCGCTGGCTTTCGAGCTCACGCGTCTGCAACAGCCCCACCAGCGCGAGCATCGACAGCGCGAATACGACCACGGCCACATAGGGGGCGGTCCAATACCAGCGGTTTGGTGCGGCCTGCGCAGGGTCGTCAATCTCGGTCATGTCATATCTGCAAAAGAAGCTACGTGGTTTCTGCAACGTTGAGCACAATATTCCTGTGTGGCTGACAGGCAGTTGCATTGTTGTTTGGCCCCGGAAGGACCGACATCGGGAAATACCCCTAGCGCGGGAGCGCTTCGGGTTTTCGCCAATTTTTTGTCAATGCGCTTCATCACACAATGCGCCAATGTCCCTATGCATGATCTTTCGGATCGTGGCCGCCATGGCCCTCGCCTCGCTGAGCATCGGAACTGGTTTCGCACAGGCGGGCGCCGAAGCCATGCAGCCAGTCAGATTCGGCGTAACGGGACCGTTTACCGGCGGATCGAGCCCGATGGGCATCTCGATGCGGGAGGGTATCCGCATTGCCGTCGCCGAAATCAATCGCAAGGGTGGCGTTCTCGGGCGCCCGGTCGAACTCGTCGAACGTGACGACGAAGCCCGCAATGAGCGCGGTGCACACGTCATTCAGGAGCTTATCCAGAAGGAAGGCGTTGTCGCCGGCCTCGGCATCGTCAATACCGGCGTTGCCCTCGCGAGCCAGCGCCACTACCAGTTGGCGCGGATTCCGATCATCACGTCGGTCGCCACCGGTTCGCTGGTCACGAAGCAGTTTCTGCCGCCCGAGTACGCGGAGAATTACGTGTTCCGCGTCTCGGCAAACGACACCCTGCAGGCCGCCATGATCGTCGAGGAAGCGGTCGACCGGCGTGGCCTCAAACGTGTGGCGATCTTCCACGATGCGACCAATTACGGCGTCCTCGGACGCGAAGATCTCGAATCCGCGCTCGATCGGCGCGGCATGCGAGCCGTGCTCGTCGAGCGCTTCCAGTTGCGTCAGTCCGACATGACCCAGGCGTTGTTGCGGGCTCAGGAGGCAGGCGTCGACGCCATCCTCACCTATGGAATCGGACCCGAGCTGGCACAGATTGCCAACGGCATGGCACGGCTGAACTGGAAGGTTCCCTTGATCGGCAGCTGGACGCTAGCGATGTCGAACTTCATCGACAATGCAGGCCCCAACGCGGAAGGTGCCCGCATGCCTCAAACCTTCATCCAGGAAGCGAGCTCCCCGCGCAGGAAAGCCTTCCTCGATGCGTGGAAGGAATTGACCGGCACAGAGAGAATTCCTGTTCCACCAGCCGCGGCGCAAGGTTATGATTCAGCCCTTCTGTTGGCGGCGGCCATAAACCAGGCTGGCTCTACCGACGGTGACCGCATCCGGGATGCGCTGGAAAATCTCCGGTCACGTGTCGAGGGCCTGATCATGGATTACGACAAACCGTTCTCCAGAAGCAATCACGAGACCATTTCCTCGCCCGGTCAGATCTTCATGGGCGAAGTGCGCAAGGGCCGCGTCGTCTTCGCCTACGACGAAGACCGTCGGCGAGTCGGGCGCAAATGATGCAGATCTCACACGCTTTCCCGATCGGCCGGGGGTCTCTCCCTCCCTCCCTCATCCCCGGCCGATTTTTTTCCATCAGTGCAGACCATCAGGGCTCGCGCAGCAATGCGCGGGCCCTGATGCCTTATTGCATCCGGCGCCGACGCTTGTCGATCATCAGCCACCGGAGCAATCCTTCCCGGAGGGCCGCGGCCATGACCTGAAGCACATGGTGATGCGCCATCTTCTTGACACTTTTTCTATTGCACAATGCGAAACATCGTTTTATAGTTCGAAACGCTGCTCGATCGGGCCCATCTCTGTTCGCGCGCAAAACGACCGCACCCGCCCCAACAGGGTGGATTTGCCAACCAGAAGTCATGAGGAGACAAGCCATGACCGGAACAACCAACGTCCTTCTGCAACCCGACCCGGACACTCAGGAAACGCAGGAATGGCTGGAGGCCATCGCCGCAGTCATTGAAAACGAGGGCCCCGAGCGGGCGCATTACCTGATCGAGAAGCTGATCGACAGCGCGCGCGAGGAAGGCATCAACCTGCCCTACTCCGCCACCACTCAGTACATCAATACCATTCCGGCCGACCAGCAGCCCAAGTATCCTGGCGATGCCGACATGGAGATCAAGCTCCACTCCTATATCCGCTGGAACGCGATGGCGATGGTGGTACGCGCCAACAAGCACACCAACGTCGGCGGCCACATCTCCTCGTTTGCTTCATCCGCTGCCCTCTACGACGTGGGCTTTTCGCATTTCTGGAAAGCGACGGACCACGAATCCGGCGGCGACATGATTTTCTTCCAGGGCCACTCGGTCCCCGGCGTCTACGCCCGTGCCTACATGCTCGGCCGCCTGACCGACAGCCAGCTCGACGGCTACCGTCAGGAAGTCGACGGCACCGGCATTTCGTCCTACCCCCACCCCTGGCTGATGCCGGACTTCTGGCAGTTCCCCACGGTCTCGATGGGCCTCGGCCCCTTGTGCGCGATCTACGCCGCACGCTTCACGAAGTACATGGCGAGCCGCGGCCTGATCGACGCAAAGAAGGCCGAACAGCGCAAGGTGTGGGCTTTCCTCGGCGACGGCGAGACTGACGAGGTCGAGTCCCTCGGCGCCATCGGCATGGCCGCGCGCGAGAAGCTCGACAACCTGATCTTCGTCATCAACTGCAACCTGCAGCGCCTCGACGGCCCGGTGCGCGGCAACGGCAAGATCATTCAGGAACTCGAAGGCGAATTCCGCGGCGCGGGCTGGAATGTCATCAAACTGGTGTGGGGCACCCATTGGGACGCCCTGTTCGAGCGCGACAAGACCGGCATCCTCAAGAAGCGCATGATGGAGCTGTGCGACGGCGAGTATCAGACTTTCAAGGCCAAGGACGGCGCCTATGTGCGCGAGCACTTCTTCAACACGCCCGAGCTGAAGGCGCTGGTTGCCGACTGGACCGACGACGAGGTGTGGCAACTGAACCGTGGCGGCCACGATCTGTTCAAGATCTTCGCTGCCTACGATGCCGCTGTAAAGCACAAGGGCCAACCGACCCTGATCCTGGCGAAGACCATCAAGGGCTTCGGTCTGGGCCAGTCCGGCGAAGCGATGAACATCGCCCACAACACCAAGAAGCTCGACGTCGAGTCGATAAAGCGCTTCCGCGACCGCTTCGGCCTGCCCGTGCCCGACGACAAGGTTGCCGATCTGCCTTATCTGAAGTTCGACGAGGATTCGGCTGAGTACAAGTACATGCGTGAGCGCCGCATGGCGCTCGGCGGTTTCCTGCCCAGCCGCCGTACCAAAGCCGAAGCATTGCAGGTACCCGCACTCGACACCTTTGCAGCGCTGCTCAAGGCGTCCGGTGAAGGTCGCGAACTGTCGACCACCATGGTCATGGTGCGCATCATGAACACCCTGCTCAAGGACAAGCAGATCGGCAAGAACATTGTGCCGATCGTGCCGGACGAGAGCCGCACCTTCGGTATGGAAGGCATGTTCCGCCAGTACGGTATCTGGAACCAGGAAGGCCAGAAGTACGTACCTGAAGACCATGACCAGCTGATGTTCTACAAGGAGTCGGTCACCGGACAAGTGCTTCAGGAAGGCATCAACGAGGCCGGCTCGATGGCAGACTGGATCGCAGCCGCCACGGCCTACTCGGTGCATGGCGTGCAGATGGTTCCGTTCTATATCTGCTACTCGATGTTTGGACTGCAGCGCACCATGGACATGTGCTGGGCGGCTGCCGACCAGCGTTCGCGCGGCTTCCTGATCGGGGGTACCGCCGGTCGCACCACGCTGAACGGCGAAGGCCTGCAGCACGAAGACGGCCACAGCCAGATTCTGGCCAATGTCATCCCCAACTGTGTCAGCTACGACCCCACCTTCCAGTACGAGCTGGCAGTCGTCGTGCAGGACGGTATGCGCCGCATGTTCGCCGAGCAGGAAGATGTGTATTACTACATCACGGTGATGAACGAGAACTACGAGCACCCGGAGATGCCCGCCGGTGCCGAGGCCGACATCGTCAAGGGAATGTACGCATTCAAGAAGGGCGCCGAGGGCAATGGTCCGCGTGTGCAATTGCTGGGCTCTGGCACCATCTTCAACGAAGTCATCGCCGCCGCGGACCTCCTCAAGAACGACTGGGGAGTCGACGCCGATCTGTGGGGCTGCCCCAGCTTCAACGAACTGGCCCGCGATGGTCAGGCCGCTGCGCGCTGGAACCTGCTCCACCCGCTGGAGGAGCCGAAACTGTCGCATGTCGAGCGCAAGCTCGCCGACGCCAAGGGACCGGTCGTTGCGGCAAGTGACTACATCAAGCTCTTCGCCGAACAGATCCGCCCCTTCGTCAAGGGCACCTACGTGACGCTCGGCACCGATGGTTTTGGCCGGTCCGATACGCGCGAGAAGCTTCGCCACTTCTTCGAGGTGGATCGCCACTGGGTCACGCTGGCCGCCCTCAAGGCACTGGCCGACGAAGGCAGCATCGACCGTGACAAGGTTGCCGCTGCGCTGGTCAAGTACAACCTTGACCCGTCCAAGCCGAACCCGATGTCCGTCTGAGCGCCGAAGGAGACAAGAAGATGAGCCAACTGATTGAAGTCAAGGTTCCGGATATCGGCGATTTCTCCGATGTGCCGGTGATCGAACTGTTCGTCAAGGTCGGCGACACCATCAAGGTCGACGACTCGATCGCGACGCTTGAATCCGACAAGGCAACGATGGACGTACCGTCGTCGGCGGCCGGCGTCGTCAAGGAAGTATTGATCAATATCGGCGACAAGGTGTCGCAAGGCACACTGATGATCAAACTTGAAGCAAGCGACGGTGCCGCGGCCCCCGCTCCCGCTGCTGCCCCTGCGCCCGCGGCGGCGCCGTCACCAGCCCCTGCAGCCGCGACGGCGCCCGTCGCCACGGCCTCGGGTGGCATTGTCGAAGTGAAAGTGCCCGATATCGGTGACTTCGACGCGGTGCCGATCATCGAGCTCTATGTGAAGGCTGGCGATACGATCAAGATCGATGACGCCATTGCCACCCTGGAGTCGGACAAGGCCACGATGGACGTGCCGTCGTCCGCCACAGGCGTGATCACCGACGTTCTGGTCCAGCTCGGCGACAAGGTGTCGGAAGGCACCGTCCTCATCAAGGTGCAGGCCGCCGGTGCCGCAACAAGTGCCTCGGCACCCGCAGCCAGCGCCGCAGCACCCGCTGCCGCACCGGCCGCACCGGCGCCCGCACCGACCGCCACCGTCGCTGCGCCCGTCGCCGCCGCAGCAGCGGCACCGAGCGCAGTCAAACTCGGCGGCAAAGTGCATGCCAGCCCCTCGGTACGCGCCTACGCACGCGAACTCGGTGTCGACCTGTCCACGGTGAAGGCGTCAGGCCCGAAGAACCGCATCCTGAAAGAAGACGTCACCGCGTTCATCAAGGGCGCAATGAGCACAGGCGTGGTTCCGGGCAAGACGCCGGCCGCTGCCGCTGTGGGCAGCCTGGGCGGTGGCCTGGATCTGTTGCCGTGGCCGAAGATCGATTTCGCCAAATTCGGCGAAGTCGAAGTGAAGCCCCTGTCGCGCATCAAGAAGATCTCGGGCCAGAACCTGGCCCGCAACTGGGCAATGATCCCAGCGGTGACCTACCACGAAGACGCCGATATCACCGATCTCGAAGCCTTCCGCGTTCAGATGAACAAGGAGTACGAGAAATCCGGCAAGAAGCTCACCATGCTCGCCTTCATCATCAAGGCCTCGGTGCGTGCGCTGCAGGAGTTTCCCGAATTCAACACCAGCCTCGATGGCGACAACCTGGTATACAAGAAGTACTTCAACATCGCCTTCGCCGCCGACACGCCTAACGGCCTGGTCGTGCCGGTCGTCAAGGACGCCGACAAGAAGAGCGTGTTCGAGATTGCCGCGGAAACCGGCACACTGGCCAAGAAGGCGCGTGATGGCAAGCTCGGCCCGGCAGACATGTCTGGCGCGTGCTTCACCATCTCGTCGCTGGGCGGTATTGGCGGCACCTATTTCGCACCCATCGTGAATGCGCCCGAAGTCGCCATCCTCGGCGTCAACAAGTCCGCCATGAAGCCGGTCTGGGATGGCAAGCAGTTCGTCCCGCGCCTGACCTTGCCGATGTCACTGACGGCCGATCACCGCGTGATCGACGGCGCATTGGCGACCCGGTTCAATGTCTATCTCGCTCAACTGCTGGCCGACTTCCGTCGGGTCATGCTGTAAGGAGGCCACACCATGAGTCAGATCGTTGAAGTGAAAGTCCCCGACATTGGCGATTTCGATACGGTTCCGGTCATCGAACTCTTCGTTGCCGTTGGCGAAACCATCAAGGTCGATGATGCCATCTGCACGCTGGAGTCTGACAAGGCCACGATGGATGTGCCGTCGAGCGTGGCCGGCGTCGTCAAGGAAGTCCTGGTCGCGATCGGCGATAAGGTTGGCGAGGGCAGCGTACTACTGAAGGTCGAGGCTGCGGGTGCCGGCGCGACCGCACCCGCGGCTGCCCCTGCTGCTGCTGCTGCGCCCGCACCCGAAGCGAGCACGCCGCCCGCTGCTGCACCGGCCGCTGCAAGCCATGGCGGTACGGCCGATCTCGAGTGCGACATGCTTGTGCTCGGCGCCGGACCGGGTGGATACTCCGCCGCTTTCCGTGCCGCCGACCTGGGCCTCAAGACCGTGATCGTCGAGCGCTACCAGACCCTGGGCGGCGTTTGCCTCAATGTCGGCTGCATTCCGTCCAAGGCGCTGCTGCATGTAGCTGCCGTCATGGACGAGGCCAGCCACATCGGCACCGCCGGCATCAGCTTCGCCAAGCCCGGCGTCGATGTGGACGCCCTCCGCAAGCACAAGGATGGCGTCATCGGCAAGCTCACGGGCGGTCTAGCGGGTATGGCCAAGGCCAGAAAGGTCGAAATCGTGCGCGGTTACGGCAGCTTTCTCGACCCCAATCACATCGAGGTCGAGGCCACCACTGGCACCGCCCAAGACAAGACCGGCGACAAGAAAGTCATCCGCTTCAAGCAGTGCATCATCGCAGCGGGCTCGGCAGCCGTGCATCTGCCGTTCATCCCGCGCGATCCACGCATCGTCGATTCCACGGGCGCGCTCGAGCTTCGCCAGATACCCGCGAAGATGCTGGTCATCGGCGGTGGCATCATCGGTCTCGAAATGGCTACGGTGTACTCCTCGCTGGGCAGCCGCATCGATGTTGTCGAGATGCTCGACGGCCTGATGCAGGGGCCCGATCGCGATGCAGTCAAGGTTTGGGAAAAGCAGAACGCCCACCGCTTTGACAAGATCATGCTGAAGACCAAGACAGTTGCCGTCGAGGCAAGGGACGATGGCCTTTACGTGAGCTTCGAAGGTGAAGGTGCGCCGACCGAACCGGTCAAGTACGACATGATCCTCCAATCGGCAGGTCGATCGCCCAACGGCAAGAAGATCGCGGCGGAAAAAGCAGGGGTCATCGTTGGTGAGCGCGGCTTCATTCCGGTCGATGCGCAGATGCGCACCAACGTACCGCATATCTTTGCCATCGGCGACGTCGTCGGTCAGCCCATGCTCGCCCACAAGGCAGTGCACGAGGCCCACGTTGCAGCAGAAGTCGCGGCGGGACAGAAGGCCGCCTTCGATGCAACCGTGATTCCGGGTGTAGCGTACACACACCCGGAAGTGGCCTGGGTCGGTTACACCGAAGCACAGGCCAAAGCCGAGGGTAAAAAGGTTGAAACCGCCAAATTCCCCTGGGCGGCAAGCGGCCGCGCGATCGCCAACGGTGCCGATTATGGTTTCACCAAACTGATCTTCGACGCCGAAACCCACCGTGTGATCGGCGGCACGATCGTCGGACCATCCGCGGGTGACATGATCGGTGAAGTTTGCCTGGCAATCGAAATGGGCGCCGACGCTGTCGACATCGGCAAGACGATCCATCCGCACCCGACGCTGGGTGAAACGGTCGGTATGGCAGCAGAAGTCGCCCACGGCAGTTGTACAGATCTACCACCGATGCGCAAGAAGTAAGCAGAACTCTCGTTTCTGGACGCGAAAATGGCCCGCAAGTGCGGGCCATTTCTTTGCCTATCGTCCCGACGAACAGCTCGGCCACAAACTCAGCGATCACTTATCAACAGCGTTTGTCACCGCGGTCGTGCGACACGCGCGAAACCGCGGGCCGGCTCGCTACTGGTTCGAATGCGGGGCTTGCACTGCAACCGTACCGCAAGACCGTACCGGTCGCCGCTATGGACTCGCTCCCGCATCCAGCGGCGCACTTGTTTCGCGTTCAGTCCATTGGGAAGCGCAACGCCAGCCACCGATGCGCCTGTCTCCCGACAGGCCGCGAGCACGCCCAGTAGGCGAGCGCCTGCGTCGCGCTGGTTTGCCGACTTCCATAGTGTCCACCACCAAGATTAGTGGACACGATCTTCAGCGGACTACACCGCAATGAACAGGTGAGTTTGCCGGGTGCTTACGGTGCTTACGCAGCAAGTGCGCGCAGGGATCTTCGGATCCCTGTTCGCTTACGTCGTAAGCGCCCGGCGAACCCGTCTTGCCGTTTCGCTCAGGCGCAGTGGGAGTCTCTTTGACGGAACGACTTGGCGGGCCGCGCGCCACCCCGAGAGCGACACCCCCGCCTATACACCGACCGGTCCCCGGCTCGAGTACCGACTGACACTCGAACCCCACAACCAGCGCTGGCTGCTCGCCCTCGATTTCCCCGCCGACGCGCCGGCCGGCACCCGTTACAGCGCCGCCTTCCAGGCCATGGGCCGCGAGCCTGTGCGCACGCGGACCCGACTCGATCTGTCCGCCTACCCCGACACGCCCGTCGGCATGCAGGAGCGCAGCAACGTGCTCGAGCAGGCGCTGCGCCTGCCCGCAGCAATCAACCCGCGCACCCGGGCGCTGGCCACCGAGCTGATCGCCGGCAACCCGCCTGCCGCAGACATCCTGACGCGGGCGCTGACGCGCCTGAGCGAACTGGGCCTCGTCTATACGCTGCGCCCGCCGCTGACCGCCAGCAATGGCATCGACAGTTTCCTGTTTGACACCCGCCGGGGGTTCTGCGAACACTTTTCGTCCGCCTTCGTGTTCCTGATGCGTGCCGCAGGTGTGCCTGCGCGCGTGGTGACCGGCTACCAGGGCGGCGAGATCAATCCGGTCGACAAGAGCCTCATCGTGCGTCAGTCCGACGCCCACGCCTGGGCCGAGGTCTGGCTGCCGGATCGCGGCTGGGTGCGGGTGGACCCCACCGCGCTTGCAGCCCCGGGACGCATCGAGTCCGGTCTCGCGGGTGGCCTGCCCGCCGGGGAGGCCCTTCCGCTGCTGATGCGGCCGCAATTCTCCTGGCTTCGCGACCTCCGTTTTCGCTGGGAGGCGGCATCCAATCTCTGGAACCAGTGGGTTCTTGGCTACAATCCCGAACGACAGCGCGAACTGCTGTCACGCATGGGCTTCGGCGAGCCGGCCTGGCGCACCTGGATCGTGGTGCTGGCAGCGGCCGCAGCGGGACTGATGGGTTTGCTGTTCCTGTGGGCAATTCGGCAAGGACGCGCGGGTGACCCGGTCGACCGGCTCTGGGCCCGATTCTGTACCCGTCTCGCCCGCCACGGGCTGGCCCGTCACCCGGCAGAAGGGCCGCTTGATTTCGGGCGCAGAATTGCCAGCGCAATGCCGGAGAAGGCTGCTGAACTCAACGACATTACACATCGCTACGCGCGCCTGCGCTACCGACCGCCCGCCAGCCCGGACGCGGTTCGCGAGCTGAAACGACGTATCCGGAACCTGAAACTGACATGAATCGATTGACCACGGCACTGCAACGCACAATCCTCGCAGGCGCACTCGCAACAAGCTGTGCGCTGAGTGCCAGCCATGCCCTGGCCGACGACGCTGGCTACACCCAGCGCGAGGACGTCCAGGCCTTCATCACCGAACTCGCCACCCGCCACGGCTTCGATCCCGAGCAGGTCCGCAGCGAACTGGCGCGCGCCGAACGGCTGCCCCGCGTCATCGACCTCATCACGCCGCCCTCCAAGCGTGGCGTGCGTTCATGGACGCGCTACCGGGCACGCTTTCTGGACCGCATCCGCATCGAACGCGGCCTCGATTTCTGGGATACCTACGCGCCCATCCTGCAAGCCGCCGAAGAACGTTACGGGGTACCGGCGGAAATCATCGTTGCCATCATCGGCGTCGAAACCGTGTATGGGCAGCACACCGGAAATTTCGAAACGCTATCGGCACTCGCGACCCTGGCCTTCGACTACCCGCCACGCGCGGAACTCTTCCGCCGCGAACTCGAAGCACTTTTCCTGCTCGCGCGCGAACAGGGCCGGGAACCCTCGAGCTACGCCGGCTCCTATGCCGGTGCCATCGGCTACCCCCAGTTCCTGCCCAGCAGTGTTCGCAGCTACGCAGTGGATTTCGACGGCAATGGCAGAATCGATTTCAACGATACGCCGCTCGACGCCATCGGCAGCGTGGCCAACTATCTGCATGTTCATGGATGGCAAGCCCACGCGCCGGTCGCCGTGCGTGCGCGCCTCGCCGCCGATGCGAACCCGGGGCCGCTGGTTGCCGCCGGCATTGAACCCACGCTGAACGCCGACGCGTTGCGCGCCGCCGGTATCGAGCCGGAAAACGCGCAAGCGCCCACCGAACCCGTCACCCTGGTCGACCTCGAATCGCCCGGTGCCGATACCGAATACTGGCTGGGATACCGCAATTTCTACGTCATCACCCGCTACAACAAGAGCAGCTTCTACGCCATGTCCGTGTACGAGTTGGCTCAGGCTATCCGCAACCGAAGATTGGCGGCGCAAGTCAGCAGGCAGGACTGACCGCCGCGCGGGGCAGCAAGGCCGCTGCCGCCCAACTCAGAAAAGCGCGTCCTTCGGGATCCCCCGCCGTCTAAGCGTACGCCGCAGCTGCCCGAGCGCCTCGAGCTGTATCTGCCGGACGCGCTCTCGCGTGAGTTCGAGCCGGGCCGCGAGCTCTTCCAGCGTAAGCATTTCGCATTCATCGATACCATAGCGATGACGGATGACGAGACGCTGCTTTTCATTGAGCATGTCGATCCAGCTGCGCAGCAGGGTCTCGATCTCTGCACCGTGAATCAGCCCTTCGGGCGTATCGGCATGATCATCGGCCAGCGATTCGCCGATCGACAGGCTGGGGTCGATATCCAGCGGTGCATCGAGCGAAGCGGTGTGTTCGCTCAAGGCCAGAATGGCGCGCACCGTTTCGATCGGCTTGTCGAGTCGCTGGGCGATCTCTTCCAGGGTCGACTCGCCGTTGGAATCGGCCTCGATGCTGCGCTGCGCGCGCAAGACCTGGTTGAGCTCCTTCACCACGTGCACCGGCAGGCGAATGGTGCGAGACTGGTTCATGATCGCGCGTTCGATGTTCTGCCGGATCCACCAGGTCGCGTAGGTGGAAAAGCGGAAACCGCGCTCCGGGTCGAATTTTTCCAGCGCGTGGATCAGCCCCAGATTGCCCTCTTCAACCAGGTCCAGCAGGGGAATGCCGCGGTTCAGATAGTGCTTGGCAATATTGACCACCAGGCGCAGATTGCGCTCGATCATCTTTTGCCGTGCATCGAAGTCGCCCTTGCGGACACGTCGCGCGAGATCCGCCTCCTCGACCGCCGTCAGCAGCGGGTTGGCACCGATCTCGTTGAGGTAGATCTGGGTGACATCGCTCAGGAATTCGTTCTCGACGACCGGCGCCTGGCGGTCGGAAAAAACCTCGACCTCAAGGGGAAGATCCGGTTCTTGACTCTCAATTTCGTCAGGGTTCTCCGGCTCTTCCATGTGCCTCCTCGTCAGTTTGCGGGCAGGTACTTCATCGGATCAACCGGCTGTCCCTGCTTGCGAATCTCGAAATGCAGCTTGGGCCGATCTGCGTCGGTACTGCCAAGCTCGGCAACCTTTTGTCCTTTTGTAACCTCGTCGCCTTCCTTCACCAGCAGCTGCTGGTTATGCGCATAGGCTGTCAGGTAGTTAGCGTCATGTTTGATGATGACCAGTTTTCCAAGACCGCGCAAGCCGCTGCCCGAATAGACCACCTTGCCCCCGGCAGACGCAAGCACGGGGGTTCCGGGGGTACCTGCGATATCGATGCCCTTGTTGCGCAGTTTGGCGTCCCCGGCGACGGGCTCGTCGAAGCCGACGATGATCTTGCCCTTCACTGGCCACAGCCATTCACCGTCCGGCCCCGGCAGGCGCGGCGTATCGGGTGCTACCGCGGGTGCCGGCGGTTGTTTCGCGTCGACTGCCGCGGCATCGCCTGGTCGCTGCAGTTTCTGCCACGCCTCGTCCGAGTACGGCAACTTGCCACCGCGCGGCTCCTGTTTGATCGGCACCGCTGCACTCATCGGCGCCTGCGGCGCGATCGGGGCGACCACCACGGGCTCGGGACCGATCGGAATCGCCTGCGCAACCGGCTGATTCTCAGGCGCCACCCTCAGCGCCTGACCCACGGAAATCTGGTTGGGATTGGTGAGTGCATTCCAGCTCACCAGATCGGCCACACTGACGCCATACTTGCGCGACAGCGCGAGCAGGTTTTCGCCCGGCTGCACGATATGGAAGCCGACCCGTTCGCCCGCGCTCTGCGCCGGCGGCGGTGTGCCGGTATCGCGAATGGGGGCAGTCACGCGGCTGGCGCAGCCGCCCGTCAGTGCAAGCAGCGAAGCCAGGCCAAGCAGTGCAAGGCGGGAACGAAAAATAGCTGTGTTCATTCTGTACCAGTCAATAGCGGCACGAAGCGAACTGCCTCGCACCAGCTCTCCTTGAATACGTTGCCCTGCCGCTCTATCAGCAGCAGGCGTTGATCTGCGGCACCGACCGGAATCATCAGCCGGCCACCCGGCGCCAGTTGATCCTTCAGTGCCTGCGGAACGCCGATGGCGGCCGCGGCGACAATGATGGTATCGAATGGCGCAGCTTCGGGCAGCCCGACACTGCCATCCGCATGTTTCAGACGCACATTGGGCAGGCGCAGGGGGCGCAGGTTTTCCCGCGCCCGGTCCAGCAGCGGGCGAATGCGCTCCACCGCATAAACTTCGACTGCAATCTTCGACAACACCGCAGCCTGATAGCCGCAGCCGGCTCCGATCTCGAGTGTCCGCCCAAGTTCCCGCCCGGCGCGCAAGAGTTCGATCATGCGGGCAACGACGAAGGGCTGCGAAATGGTCTGCTGAAAACCGATCGGAAGTGCCGTGTCGTCGTATGCGCTGTACGCCAGCCCTTCCTCGACAAACTGGTGCCGCGGAACCTGCGCCATCGCCGACAGTACCTTTTCGTCGCGGATGCCCTGCGTCCGCAGGCGATCGACCATTCTGGCCCGGGTCCGTGCCGCATCGGACGTTCGTGCGTTCATTGCGCCAGCCAATCCATCACCGTCGCGATCTGAGCCGTGTGCGTGAGATCGATCTGCAGCGGCGTGATCGACACGAACCCGTTCGCCACCGCGTGAAAGTCCGTACCCTCGCCCGAATCGGCCGCCGCACCCGCTGCCCCGATCCAATACACCGTGTCGTTGCGCGGGGTCACGCTACGGATGACCGGTTCAGCCTTGTGGCGCTTGCCCAGACGGGTCACCTGCGTACCCATGATCTGCTCGTAGGGCAGGTCTGGAACATTGACATTGAGCAATGCCGGACGGGGCCAGGGATGGCGCATGAAGCGGGCGGCGAGATCCCTTGCCACCCGCGCGGCGACGGTGAAGTCGGACGCGCCCTTGCTGACCAGCGACACCGCGATCGAAGGCACGCCAAGCAGAAAGCCCTCGGTCGCCGCCGCCACCGTACCGGAGTAAATCGTGTCATCGCCCATGTTGGCGCCGTGATTGACGCCCGAAACCACCATGTCCGGCATATGATCGAGCATGCCCGTGACTGCCAGGTGAACGCAGTCCGTCGGCGTGCCATTGACGAAGTGAAAGCCGTTTGCCGCACGCCGCAGCGACAGAGGTCGATCGAGTGTCAGTGAATTGCTGGCACCGCTGCGGTCGCGCTCCGGCGCAACGACGGTCACATCGCCGATTTCGGCCAGCGCTTCGGCAAGCGCAGCAAGGCCGGGGGCGAAGTAGCCGTCGTCGTTACTGACCAGAATACGCATCTTGAATCCGTTCGGAATAATCCCTGTCGATCGAAAGGGTCGGCCGATGTTAGCACAGCGCCACGCGCCGCTTCCGGACGCAGCAGAACAAAAACCGGCCGTGGCCGGTTATCGTCATCATTGTAGCGGGACTGACTCACGCCCAGCCCCGCCGGTACGCGCACTGCGCGGTTGAGCGATTATCGCATGCCCGTGCGGCGAGCGGCAGACGGCGGACGCCGACATCAGCGGGAAAGGGGAAGGTCGACGGTAAACACTGCGCCGCCGCTGGGCAGGTTCGCGACCTGCAGCGCGCCGCCATGGCGCTCGACGATGCCATAGCTGATGGACAGGCCCAGCCCAGTGCCCTGGCCCACCGGCTTGGTGGTGAAAAAGGGGTCGAAGACGTGCGCAAGATGTGCGGGCGCGATACCGGGACCGTTGTCCTCGAAGCGCAGCACCATCCGCGCCTCGCCGTCGCGCTCTAGCGTCCGGGCACCGACATGGAGCGCGGGCATGTCGCACTGACTGGTCGCGTCGGCAGCGTTCTGCACCAGATTCATCACCACCTGCTGCATCTGCCCCGCGGAGCCGACCATGGGCAGCGGCCCGGGCAGCGACAACGTGACCTTGAAATTCTTGCGCGCCGCCTGGCACACCCAGCGCACAGCACGCTCGACGATCTCGGCAAGATCGAAACGCTGCTGCTCGTCGCGATCGACCGCCGAAAAGCGCTTCAGGCCATCGACGATATGCCGTGTGCGCTCGGCCCCCTCGATCGTGCCTTCGATCAGCGGATCGAGATCGGCCAGGATGCGGTCGATGCGCAGGCGCTTGCGCAGGTCACCAAGCGTGTCTGCCGACGCACCGCTGTGCACGGCGGCAAGGTATTGCTCGAGGCGCTCGGCGTAACGGCGCAAGGCATGGACATTGCCGATGATGAAACTGATCGGATTGTTCAACTCGTGCGCAACGCCCGCCACCAGACGCCCGAGCGACGCCATCTTCTCCGAATGCAGCAACTGCTGCTGCGTACGTTTCAGATCGTCATGCGCCTGGGTCAGCGCCTGATAGGCCTTGCGCAACTCGCCCACCGGACGCCCGGTGACCACCATCCCCATCGACTTGCCCACCGCATTGAAGCGCGGCGTGCAGTTGAAGGAGACCGGTACCGATGCGCCATCATGCGTGCGCAGCGCAAGCTCGCAGTCGTGTACTTCCTGCTCACCGCTCGCTGTCAGTTGCGTGCGCGCCTGGGCGCGCGCGCCGGCGTCGGCGAACAGGTCGAAGAGCGACGTCCCCCGCAGATCGGCCCCCTTGCGCCCGGTAATGACCTCCAGCGCCGGATTTACGTCCTCGATGGTACCGTCGCGCCCGCAGATGACGAGGATGTCCGACATCGCCGTCAGCACGCTGAGAATGAACTGTTGCGACTCCTCCAGCTTGGCGTTCTTTTCCTCCAGCGCCACTTCGTACTGGAGGAGATCGGAGTAGACCTCGTCCATCTTCTGGATCACATCCATCCACACATCTTCGCCGACACCGATGAGTTCGCCCGGATGGCCGGTGTGTCCAACCTCACGCGCGGGATCAACAGCCTTTTTCACGCCTGCCATCCTGTCAATGCACGGTACACACCATGCAGGGATCAAAGGAGCGCACGATGTGCTGCACCGCCAGCGGCATGGCCTCACCTTCCGCGACCGGGGTGTCGACCAGGGCCTGTTCGAGTGCACCGGGCACACCGCCCGCATCGCGCGGCGAGAAGTTCCACGTCGTCGGCGCAATGATCTGGTAGCGCTGGATACGGCCCTTGCGGATCACCACCCAATGCCCCAGTGCGCCGCGCGCGGCTTCTACCAGCCCCACACCCTGCGCCGAATCGGGCATGTCGAAACTGGCGCAGAACGGTTCGCCCGGTGCAAGGCCGAGCGCCCAGCGCTCCATCTCCGGCACCACCCGTGCGATCTCGAGCAGACGTCCGACCACGCGGCTAAGAACGTTTCCGCCACCCTGTGTCACCAGATCGCGGGCCAGCGGATGGCCATCCACTACCTGCCGCGACAAGGCGCCGCATTGCACCACGGCACCGCGCCAACGCGGCGCCTTGCACCAGCTGTACGCGGCGTCGCGATCGATATCGGGCAGGGTGAAGCCCGACAGCGGATGCCGCGCGCCCTCACCGGCCATCCATGCGTGTGACACATCCTCGCTCACATCCTCGTGCGCAAACCCGTTCATTTCAGTCTTCTCGCCGTCCCACACCCCGCGCGCAAACAGGCGGCCCCCGTCGATCACATAGTTGCCGTAACTGAGATAACGCTCCGCACCGGGGCAACGCCCGAGTCGGTCGAGGCCCTGCGCGCGGGCGATGTCGAGAAAACGGGCGAAATCGCCGCGTACCGGACCACGCTCGTCAAGCCACGCCCACAAGGCCGTCACGGAGTCGATCGCGCTCACCGCCTCCAGCGCATCGCCGAACAGGTAGCGCTCGAGCCAGGCGCGGAAGCTGCGGATCAGCGACACCATGCGCACCCTTTCGCTTGCGCTGACGGCACGGGCGGAACCGCCCGGCTGCACGCTCAGGGTATGCGGCCACTTCCCCGCCAACATGCCGAGCATCTGCATGAACTGTGCTCTGGCCGGCAACACGTCGGCCACGGCCGACCCGCTGACCGCCTTGAACCGCGCATGAACCGGATCGAACCATGTCGATTCCCGATAGGCGTCGCGGGCAAAATCGGGCATGAAGAACAGGTAGAAGTGGGTCAGGTGGTCCGCGAGGTTCTCGGTTGCCAGCATCAGACTGGTCGCGCGCTGGCCATTGGGCGGCGTCTCGACACCTGCCGCATCTGCCAGGGCGCTTGCTGCAGCGACCGATTGCGACACCGAGCAGATGCCGCAGATGCGCGGCACGATCACCAGCGCATCGGTCGGCGTCTTGCCTTCGAGAATCTGCTCGAACCCGCGATACAAGGGCGAATTGACCCGGGCGGCCGTCACCACGCCGTCTTCGGCGTCGAGGCTGAGTTCGAGATCGCCCTCGACACGATTGAACGGTCCGAGCACTCGCCGGCTCATGTCCATTCTCCCGCGATCATCGGTACGTGCCGCGGTAGCGGGCGGCGCATGACCGGCATGCTCGTCGACCTCGACATTTCACTGCTCACTTCAGCCCGGTCTTGCGGATGGCCGGCGTCACCACGGCATGATCCGCGGTCGAATTGGCCCGCACCCGCTTCGGCGTGGCCGACTTGGACAACGCGGCGAGCGCCACGAACCAGGCCTTCGGCATGTCCGTCGGCAAGCCGATCGGGATGCCGCCTACCTTGGGGGTCTCGAAGAAGGGATGGCCAGGCTCCTCGAAGCCGGGCTCGGTGCACGAGATGCACGGATAGCCGCCGCTGGTGCATGACCCCGCGCCATTCCATGGCCGCACATTGCAGTCGGCGTGAGCCTGGGTGCCCTTGCATCCCATGTGCTCCATCATGCAACCGAGGTCGGAGGCCTTTTCCGCACTGGCTTTGAACTCGTAGAACTCGTTGCGCGAGCAGCCGTGATGGACCAGCTGATCGGCATAGAAGCGCGGGCGTCCCAGCGCGTCGAGTGCGCTCGCCGTGAAGTCGCCAAGCGCCAGCGCCAGCAGGGTTTCGAGCACCCAGCCCGGATGGGTCGGGCAACCGGCGACATTGATCACGGGCAAGCCGCGCCCACTGCGGTAGCCACGACCGAGCAGCCCCCCGGCGACATCGCCTTCATACTGCAGGCCGCAGGCATCGGTGGGATTGAGCGAGGCGGCGGTGACCCCGCCAAACGCGGCACAGGTTCCCACTGCCACGGTGTACTGCGCGCGTACGGCGAGCGCACTCACCCAGTCGATCATGGCCCGCCCGGTTCCCGCCAGCATGTGAAAGCGCCCGGTGCCGTGCGGTCCGCGCAACAGCGCACCTTCCACGCACAACACGTCGAGTGGTGTGGTGCCGGCGATACAGGCCTCGAGAATCCCGACCACTTCCGTGCCGCTGGCCTCGGACAGGCTCGGATGCCACAGCAGGGACAGGCCCCCGCCCGCCAGCGTGGCCAGCACGTCGGGCGACTCCGCGCACAACAGGGACATGGTGCAGCCGCCACAGCCACCGGATTGAAGCCAGAGTATGTTCATGGGCGGTATTGAAGCACAGGATCAGTCCTTGTCGAGACCGTAGCGGGCGAGCTTGTTGCGCAGGCCCACCCGCGACAGGCCGAGTTCGCGCGCCGCGTGCGTCTTGTTCCAGCGATGACGTACCAGGCTTTCCCTGACGATGCGGGCCTCGAGCGCATCGAGCCTGGCCTTGAGGTCGCCGTCGAGCCCCGCCAGAACATCGAGCGCCGGCTCCTGCTCCACCGCCGCTGCACGCAGCACGCGCGGGCTGAGATCTGCCGCACGGAGCGCGCCCCCGTCGGCGAACGCCACCATGCGCAACACCTCGTTGCGTAGCTCGCGCACATTGCCCGGCCAGCGATAGGCCGCCAGGCAGGCTCGCACCTCGTCGTCGAGGCCTTGTGGGGAAAGACCCGCCGCGGCGAGGGTCTCGTCGGCGAAGGACTGCGCGATCAGGCCGATATCCATCGGCCGTTCCCTAAGCGGTGGAACCTGCAGGGTGATCGCGGCGATACGGTAGTAAAGGTCCTCGCGAAACCGTCCGTCACGTACATCGGCCTCGAGATCACGGTTGGTCGCGGCCACCACCCTCAGATCGACCGGCAACGGACGGGGTGCGCCGATCGGACGTACCTCGCCCTCCTGCAGTACGCGCAGCAGCTTGACCTGGAAGGCCGGGGTGGTCTCGCCGATCTCGTCGAGCAGGATCGTGCCGCCATCGGCCTGCTTGAACAGCCCCACGCGGTCCTCGTAAGCGCCGGTGAAGGCGCCGCGCTTGTAGCCGAACAGCTCCGATTCGAGCAGCTGGTCCGGCACTGCACCACAGTTTTCGGTGACGAAGGCGCTGCCGCGGCGTGGGCTGGCAAGATGCAGTGCCCGCGCCAGCAGCTCCTTGCCGGTGCCCGATTCGCCGGCAAGGAGCACCGGCACATCGAGCCGGGCCACTTTGCACAACAGATCGCACACCGCGTTCATCGGCGAATCGGGCGCGCGCAGCAAGGTATCGACAGCGAAGCGCTTTTCGAGCACCTGGCGCTTGCTCACCACGCGCTGGCGCATGACCGGACCGGTGACCTTCAGATCGACCGAAAGGCGCTGGTTTTCCGCCTGCAGACGATAGAGTTCCGCCGCCCCCCGCAATGTGAGCAGCAATTGCTCCGGTTGCCAGGGCTTGAGCAGGTACTGGTAGATGCCGGCCTCGTTGATACCGGCAATGATGTCTTCCGAATCGGTATAGCCGGAAATGATGATGCGCACGGCGTCCGGCCACTTCTCGCGCACCTCGCGCAGGAATTGCACACCCGACACCCCGGGCATGCGCTGATCGCAGAGCACGATCTGTATCCATTCACGCGCCATGATCTCGGCCGCATCGGCCGCCGAAGATGCGGTGAAGACGTTGAAATCCTCCTCGAGGGTGCGACGCAGCGCTTCCTGCGACCGCAATTCGTCGTCCACCACCAGCACGCCGGGCATCTCCGCGCTCATGTGGCCGCCTCCGCCTCGTCTTCGGGTACGCGCCACCCCGTTTCGCGGTGCAGCGCAAGATGGCGGGGCGTCCATGACTGGGCGGACTTGTTTACGAAGTGGTAGCGCGCGACATGGTAGCTGGGATCGAATCCGTAGAAATTGCGCCGCATCTGCGCCAGTTCCGCCTCGCGGTAAGCCGCAAGCGGCTTTTCCGCTTCGTCGGCCGCACGTGCCGCACGCTTGCACGCCAGCCGCGCCGGATAGTCGCCGGCCCCGGCGAGGGCGCCGGCGCGCGCGGCCACCTCGCGCTCGAAGGCGGACAGGTCGCGACCGAAACAGGCGTCGATCAGACCGGCTTCGACCGCCCGCCCGGCCAGCAGCGGCAGACGGTCGGCCATGATCGCCCCTGCGGCGCCTGTGCCGACGCGGCGCGGCAGCAGGTAGGTCCAGTACTCCGAGCCGTAGAGATTGCCCATGTTGCGATAGTGTGGATTGAGGACGACGCCTTCGCGGGCCCAGACGACGTCGGCGGCCAGCGCGAGAAAGCAGCCCCCCGCGCCGGCATTGCCGCGCATCGCCGCGACCGTCAGTTTGTCGGTCGCCAGCAGCAGGGTCAGGCAGACGTCATTCATGGCATTGATATTGGCCCAGGATTCATCGGCCACCGAGCGCGCCGCTTCGACGGTGTTGAGGTGAATGCCGTTGGACCAGAAATCGCGCCCGCCCTCGAGCGCCAGCACCCGCGTCGGACGCGCAAGCGCCTGCTCGAGCGCAACACGCAAGGCTTCGCATTGCGCCGTGCTCATCGCGCCGTTGTAGAAGTCGAAACGCAGGAATCCGACATGACCATCTGCGCTCTCGCGATAGCCGATCGCTTCGGCATCGGCGTCCGCCGTCAGCGGCAGCGCTGCCACCTGCTGCGCAAACGCAATCTGTACCGGAAGCTTGAAGGGATGCGCGCCCGCACTGCGCCTGACATGGCCGATCCACACGGCACCGTCCACCGTTGCACGCAAGACCGCGCCGTCGGCCCGGCGCCCCACCACCGCACCCGCGGTGGCCCCCTCGGATGGCGGACCCGGCTGGGCGTCGAACAGCCAGCATGCCTCCCCGAAGAGCGCATCGGCCACCCCCGGATATCCGTCAGCCGCGCACAGCTTCGCCATGACCGTGGCAGTACCGTCCCGCGTCCAGTCGATGCTGCGATCGGCCTGCCGCATGGCCGGGCGCCAGTCACCCTGCTCGCCGGCGCATTCATCGGCCGGACACGGCACCCAGCGCCCGGCTCGCCACGCATCGACCCGCGCGAGTGCCTCGCGCACTGCAGCCACGGCCGCGGCGGTGACTTCGTTGCGATACAGGCTGGCCTTGGTCGCCGCCCGCATCGGAAAGCGCCGCGCCGCCCACACCGGGCCTGCATCCATTTCGGCCTCGGCCTGCAATACGGTCACCCCCCATTCGGACCGACCTTCATGGATCGCCCAGTCGAGCGCGGACGGCCCGCGGTCGCCGACAACACCCGGGTGCACGATCAAGGTCAGGTGTTCGCGCCAGATCGACGCCGGTACGGCACGCTTGAGAAACGGGCAGACGATGACATCGGGCCGGAACAGCGCCACCGCCTCTTCCGCCACCGCATCGGCGATATCGAACTCGACCGAGACCTGGTGGCCGTCCGCCCGCAGCTCGGCAAACAGGCGCTGGCTCAGGCTGTTGAACGCATGGGTCAGGAACAGGACGCGCATCGCCCTGGCCTCAGCAGATGCGGGGCAATTGCTCGCCCGACAACCAGTCGACCATGCGCCGGCCGCCAAAGCCGGTGCGGATCTGAACGAAATGGTTGGGATCGGCGATCACCTCGCCGATGCGCGCGGCTTCGGTCCCCAGGGGATGCGCGCGCAGCGCGGAAACGGCCGCATCGGCGTCGTCCGCGGCGCAGATCACCACCAGCTTGCCCTCGTTGGCGACATACAGCGGGTCGAGACCGAGAAACTCGCATGCGGCCTCCACCTGCGGATGGACCGGAATCGCGGCCTCCTCGAGGCTGATCCCGACACCCGACTGGACCGCGATCTCGTTGAGCGTCGTCGCCAGCCCGCCGCGGGTGGGGTCGCGCATGACCCGGATGCCGGGTACGGCCTCGAGCAGATCGGCAATCAGGCCGTGCAGGGCTGCAGTATCGGAAACGATCTCGGTGTCGAAGGCGAGTGATTCGCGCTGCGACAGGATGGCCGTGCCATGGTCGCCGATACTGCCCGACACGATCACCACATCGCCCGCACGCGCATTCGCGCCGCCGATGTCACGCCCCGCCGGCAGGGCCCCCACGCCGGTGGTGGAAATGAACACACCGTCGCCCTTGCCAGCCTCGACCACCTTGGTGTCTCCGGTCACGACCGGCACCCCCGCCTCACGCGCCGCCGCCGCCATCGAGTCGACGATGCGCACCAGGTCGGCCAGCGCAAACCCTTCCTCGAGAATGAAGCTCGCGGCAAGGTAGAGCGGGCGGGCGCCCATGACCGCCACATCGTTGATGGTGCCATGCACCGACAGGCAACCGATGTCTCCGCCGGGGAAAAACAGCGGAGAGACCACATGCGCGTCGGTCGCCATCACCAGGCGCTCGCCGGCGGCAGGTGATGGCAGCACCGCTGCGTCATTGCCCTGCCCCAGCCATTCGTTGGCGAACGCGCGCGCAAACACTTCGTCGATCAACTGCGCCATCGCGCGACCGCCTGCCCCGTGCCCCATGTCCACCCGGCCCTGCTTCAGGTCGAGCGGGCGGACGTAGCCTTTCTTTACCTCACCCATGTTGCAGCCCCCAGCGTCGCATCCAGCCTCCCGTCACGCTGCCACCACCGGAATGTCGCGGAAGCGACCGTAGTTGTAGTGGGCCGCGCAGGCCCCTTCGGACGACACCATGCACGAGCCCATCGGGTTCTCGGGCGTACACACCGTGCCGAAGATCCTGCAGTCGGTCGGTTTTTTCACCCCGCGCAGAATCGCACCGCATTCGCAGGCTTTGTTGTCCGCCACACTGCGGTAGGCGATGTCGAACTTCGCCTCGGCATCGAAGGCGGCGAAACGTTCGCGAATGCGCAGCGCCGAGTACGGCACTTCGCGAAGGCCACGCCATTCGAAGCTGCGGCGCAGCTCGAACACCTCGCTCACCAGCGCCTGCGCCTTGAGGTTGCCGTCTGCGGTAACGGCGCGGGTGAATTCGTTCTCGACCTCGGCGCGGCCGTCGTTGACCTGGCGGATCAGCATGCGTATCGCCTGCATTACGTCCAGCGGCTCGAAACCGGCAATCACCACCGGCTTGCGATACTCCTCGGCAAAGAAGGCATAGGGCCGGCTGCCGATGATGGTCGATACATGCGCCGGTCCGATGAAGCCATCCAGCGGCACGCTGCCGATGTCGCGCACCTCGGGCGATTCGAGGATGGTGACGATCGCCGAGGGCGTCAGCACGTGGTTGCAGATCACGCTGAAATTGGTCAACCCGAGCGCTTCGGCCTGTCGGATGACCAGCGCGGTGGGCGGCGTGGTGGTCTCGAAACCGATGGCAAAGAACACCACCTCGCGTTCGGGGCTGGCCTGCGCCAGCGCCAGTGCGTCGCCCGCGGAATACACCATGCGGATGTCGGCGCCACGGGCCTTGGCCTTGAGCATCGACAAGCCCTCCGAGGCCGGTACCCGCAGGCAGTCGCCGTAGGTGCAGACGATCACCTCCGGCCGCGCCAGCGCCAACCCGATCGCCATGTCGATGCGACCGATCGGCAGCACGCACACCGGACAGCCGGGGCCGTGGATCATGCGCACATTGGGCGGCAGCAGGTCAGTCACGCCATAGCGCGAGATGGCGTGGGTATGGCCGCCGCAGAACTCCATGAAGGCGTAGTCGCGCCCCGCATCGGCTTCGCGGCGGATGGCGGCGGCGAGCTGCCGTGCCAGCCCGCCATCGCGGAACTCGTCGACGTATTTCATGCCCCGGCTCCGCCATCGACGCCGATGCCGGCTTCGGCGAACAGCGCAAGCGTGCGCTCGGCTTCCTCGGCATCGAGCCGGGACAAGGCGTAGCCGACGTGCACGATGACGTAATCACCCACGGCGACCCCTTCGACCAGCGCGAGCGAGATCTCCTTCTTCACCCCACCGAGATCGATGCGGGCATTGTCGCCGTCGAGCAGTTCGACGACACGGGCGGGAATCGCAAGGCACATGGTTCAGTATCCCGTTTGCAGTTGCTGGATCGCCACCCAGGCCTGACCGAGGGCGATGCCGCCGTCGTTGCAGGGGGCCTGGCGCGCGCCAAGAACAGTGAGACCGCGTGCGGCAAGCCGGCGCGGCAGTTCGAACGCAAGCTGACGGTTGAGAAAACAGCCGCCGCCCAGCGCAACCGTCGTGAGCCGCTCGCGCCTGGCGACGCCGACGATCCAGTCCTCCAGCGCGGCCAGCAGCGTCGCATGAAACACCGCGGCGCCCCGCGCGGGGTCGGCCACCGTCACCAGTTCGGCAAACACCGGCAGCAAGTCGAGCACGGTCATACCATCGGCCTCGCGCAGCAGCCATCCGGGATGCGCCCGCAAGGCCGGGCCGTAGGATGCGGCAAGACTCTCCAGCCGCATCGCGGCTTCGGCCTCGTAGTGCATGTCCTCGCACACCCCGAGGACGCCGGCGGCCGCATCGAACCAGCGCCCCATGCTGGTGGTGGACGGACACAGGTGGGTCTTGTGCAGCAGCGCGCCGATCTGCGCCGCCCCCTTGTGGCCGGCGAAACGCACTGCGATGTCGCCCGTCTGCCCCATCCGGTGCAGAACGGCTGCAGCCATCCGCCATGGTGCCTTGGCCGCGCGATCCCCTCCGGGCAACGGCAAGGGCGCAAGATGCCCCAGACGGTCGAAGCCCGCCCCGTCCACCCTGATCAACTCGCCCCCCCACGCCGTACCGTCTGTCCCCATGCCGACGCCGTCGAGCGCCACGCCGAGCGCCGGACCGCCGTGTCGATGCTCGGCGAGCACCGCGGCAATGTGGGCATGGTGATGCTGCACGCCGAACGCCGGCACACCGAGCCGCTCAGCCAGCGCCAGTGCCGCGCGCGTGGAGTGAAAATCGGGATGCAGATCGTGCGCCACGGCTGCCGGGCGCACGGCGAGAATGCGCTGCAAGTGCTCGGCGGCAGCATCCATTGCCTCGCATACGCCGGGATTGTCGAGATCGCCGAGGTGCTGGGAGAGAAAGGCCTCATCGCCCCGCGTCAGGCACAGCGCATTCTTGAGCCACGCGCCGAAGGCGAGCACGGGCGGCGCCTTGCGACCCAGCCGGATGGCGCGCGGCGTATACCCGCGCGCACGGCGGATGAGGCGCGGCTGCGCTCGATCCGGTTCCAATGGCCCGCGCGCCACCATCACGATGGAATCGTCGCAACGGGTCAGAATGTCGCGATCGTGAAGCAGGTAGGCATCGGCAATGCCGTTGAGGCGTCGCAGCGCATCGTCGTTGTCGATCACCAGTGGTTCGCCACCCGGATTTGCCGACGTCATTACCAGGACGAGATCCTGCACCTCGCCGAGCCAATCGGTGCCCGCAGGGCGACCAGCATTGTCGTGAAACAGCAGATAGTGGATCGGGGTGTAGGGCAGCATCAGGCCGATGCTGTCGAGATCGGGCGCGACTCCCCACAGGTCCGCATCCACGTCGGGGCGCTTTTCGCACAGCACGATGGGGCGTTCGCCCGCACTCAGCAGGACTTCTTCGCTGCTGGCAAGGCGCGCCCAGCGTCGCGCCGAGGCGAGATTGGCCACCATCAACGCAAACGGTTTGGCTTCGCGGCCCTTGCGCACGCGCAGGCGCTCAACGGCCTCCGGATTGCGCGCATCACATGCCAGGTGATAGCCGCCCAGGCCCTTGATCGCGACAATCTCGCCGGTCAGCAGGCGCAGCAGCGTGTCCGCCACCGGATCGCGCGTGGCGACACGCACACCGGACGCCTCCAGCAAGACGAGATGCGGACCGCAATCGGCGCAGGCGTTGGGCTCGGCATGAAAGCGGCGATGCTCGGGCGCGTCGTATTCGTGCTGGCAGGTCGGGCACTGCACGAAAGTGGCCATGCTGGTGTTGCTGCGATCGTAGGGCAGCGCGCGGGTCATCGTGTAGCGCGGACCGCAGTGGGTACAGTTGATGAAGGGATAGCGCCAGCGCCGGTCGGACGGATCGAAGAGTTCGCCGAGGCATTCGCTGCACACGGCACTGTCGTGACCGATGGTGGTGCTGACCCCACCGCGTTCGCTGCTCCGGATGGTGAACCCGCGATCCTCCGGGTCTGCCTCGCACAGCCGCGTATGAATGGAATCGATGCGCGCCAGCGCAGGCGCTTCCGACCGCATCCGCGCAATCAGCGCTGAGACATTGCCGGGCAGCCCCTGACCTTCGAGTTCGACCCCCTCGCCATCGTTTCGCACCCAGCCGGAGATCCCCAGGGTCTGCGCCAGTCGATAGACGAAAGGACGAAAACCCACCCCCTGCACCACCCCGCGCACCCGGATATGGCGGCGCTCGACCCGGGCTTGAACGCTTTCGGCTGTCATCAAACGCACTCACCCGCGGCGGTCCGGTCCGACTGCTGCCGCGCCGTGGCGGCCAGGCCGTCGGCAATCCAGCGCAGCCAGTCGTCGAAGCCTTCGCCCGTGGTCGCGGACACCTTGATCACGCGCAGACGCGGATTGACCCGAAGCGCGAAGTCGACGGCCCTGTCCACATCGAAACTGAGGTAGGGCAGCAGGTCCACCTTGTTGACGAGCAGCAGATCTGCCGCAGCGAACATGTCGGGATACTTGAGCGGCTTGTCTTCGCCCTCGGTCACCGACAGGATCACGACCTTGTGCGCCTCGCCCAGATCGAAGGCCGCCGGGCACACGAGGTTGCCGACGTTTTCGATCAGCAGCAGCGAGTCTTCGGCAAGCGCCAGGCGCGGCAGGGCCTGCCCCACCATGTGCGCGTCAAGATGGCAGCCCTTGCCGGTATTGATCTGCAATGCGCGCACACCGGTCGCACGGATGCGCTCGGCATCGAAGTCGGTCTGCTGGTCGCCTTCGATCACCGCCACCGGCACGCGCGTACCCAACTCGGTGATGGTGCGGCACAACAGCGTCGTCTTGCCCGAACCGGGACTGGACACCAGATTCAGCGCGAAGATGCCACGCGCGCTCAGCCACTGACGGTTGGCGTCGGCCAGGCGATCATTCTTGCCCAGGATGTCCTGCTCGATCCTGACCATCTGGCCCTGACTGAGGCCGGGCGCGTGCGCATGGGCCGGCCCGTTGCCATAGTCGACGGTATCGCCGTCGATACGGGGCGCATGGCCGGTTTCGCCCGCGTGTTCATGCGCCTGCCGTTCCTGCCTCGCGCCCGCGTCAAGCGGTCGCCAGGCCAGGGTCCGGCCCGCGCGGGGCCCGGCTGAAGGCCGTGCGTTCGCCCAGCCAATGCTCACCTCACCCGTCCCGCAACCACATACCGTACACATGCTCTCTGCTCCTCGAACAACGGGGCAGTCCGGCTGCCCTCTCTCCGATTGATCCGATTAGTCGACTTCCAGTTCTCGTACCCGCATCTCGGTCCCACCCGTCGGCTGCACCTGGTAGCTGCCGCATTGCGGACACGGGTCGTACAGGCGGCTGACGACCACTGTCTGCGCACACTGCATGCACCAGCCGCTGCCCGGCACCCTGACCACCTCCATCCTTGCGCCCTCGGCCGGCCCGCCCTTCATCACCGCCTCGAAGCAGAATGCGAGCGCGTCCACTTCGACCGCGGACAGCTCACCGATTTCGACCACGACTGACCTGACCCGGCCCAGTTGCTGGCTGCTCACCGCATCGTCCACGATGCTGCGAATACCCTCGGCGAGCGACATCTCATGCATCGCCGGCGTCCTCGGCCACCACCTCGAATGCCACGCAGGGGTCGAGCGACAGGGCCAGCCAGTCGAGTCGCGCCAGCGCCGCCTCTCGGCTTTCCGCCTCCCAGCCGGTGGCTTCGCACAGGAACGCCCCTGCCGGCGCGAAATTCCATTCGGTGGGCGCGATGATGCGATAGTCGGCAACGATGTCACCTTCGAGCCGCACGGCGTGCAGCAGCACGCCGCGCGAGGTCTCCACACAGGCGAGGCCGGCCCCCTCGCCCAGCGCCGCGGCATCGACACATGCCTGCATGTCGCGGGCGAGCGGATGACGCAGGCGGCTTGCATCGTCGGACAGATCGACCACCTGCGCAAACACACGTGCCGCAATCCGGTGCCCATACCCCAGCAACGACGCGACCAGCGGCGAGCGGCACTGGCGCGCCAGCGCGCCGGTTTCGTGCGCGGCCGCGCCGGACTCATCCCGCCACGCCGGCGCGCGGTCGAAGTCTTCGTCCGGCATGCCGCCGCCGAACATCCGCGCCCAATCCGCTGCGGCATGCGCGACCAGCAGCGGCGCCACCCTGTCGTTTGCCGGCGTCCATCGTCCGGCCTCGATGAGTTCGGCCAGCGTCTCGCCAACGAGCCCCCCGTAGCGCGTCGCACTGATGAACTCGGCAAGACTGGCGGGCTCACGCATCGACAGGAAGAACCCGGACAGCAACTCCTTGGCGACGAAATCGAGCAGCACGCCGCCAATATCGAACGCAGTGCCAGCATCGCTCACCTTCGACAAGCGGTGATGCAACTGCGCAAAGCGGGTGCGCTGGGGCAAGCGGCCAAAACGGACCGGCCAGTCGAGCAGCAGCCGCCACAGGTGTTCCTGCGCAGCCTCGCAACTGACGGCACGCTCGTCTTCGGCACTCGGCAGATAGGGCTCGCCGCGCGCAGCGCCAACTGCCGCCCGCGCGGCGATGCCCTGGGCGCGTCCGCACAGGCTGAACAGCGCCGGCACCAGACGCAGCGCTTCATCCACCGAACGGCCGACCAGCAGGCCCGCGGCGCGCGGTCGTGAATTTTCGATTCGCGCCGCCAGACAGCGACCATCCTCGATACGGGCGGCGATGCGCAGGGTGCCGGCTGTGCTCATCCGCGCCCCCGCAAGAACGAACCGCCACGCAGGAACTCGCGCCGCGACACGGGCGCCGCAGCCAGCGACTTGCCCTGCAATCGCCGCTGTTCCGCGACTGCTTCGGCAGCGCCCAGGGGCCGCTCGAACAGCGCATCCAGCGCCGCAAGTGCCACGGCCTCCGCTTCCGCCTGGGTCGCAAACTCGAACACCGGCGAATAGAGCGAGCACAACTGATAGGGGCCGATCTCCGGCTCGCTGTTGCCGACAAACTCGTACTCGCCCGAGGGCAATGTCCAGCACTGGTGCTGCCCTAGACTCAGGGTACGAAAGCGCCCGCCGCCGCCCGGCACCAGCATCAGGCTGAGCGACCATGGCGTCAGCAAGGCGCCCAGCCACTCGCCCTCCCACTGCCGAAAACCCAGTGCTGCAACCGCGAGCGCCGGGTTGCACAGCGGCAGGTCGGCCATCTGTCCGGTGGCGATGCGCCTGAAGCAGGCGGCGATCGCAGGCGCTGGATCCCGCTCCAGATCGGCACGCGCGTCGGGTGAAAACGCAGTCATGCGTCCCCCACCACCATGAACTTGTGGCGCGGAGCGTCGCAGTTGGGGCAGGACCAATGGTCGGGCAGGGCCGAAAACGGCGTACCCGGCGCAATCTGCCACACCTCGTCACCTTCGGCCGGATCGTAGACATGCCAGCAGATGCCGCATTCGAGCCGGGCGTCCTCCGCGATGCGACTTCCGTCGCCAAGATAGCTGCCTTCAAACATGTGCTGAATTCCTGTTGTGCGGCAGCCCCCCCGGCCCCGCCCGTCTCCATGCGTTCCGATGGTACGCCTAAGCCGTGGGCAGGAGCAGTCGGGACTCCCCGCATCATTCTGCCCCGAGGGTGTCGATCCATTGTGCGAGACGCTCGACGCTGTCGGCGAAATCCTCGGCCGCGGCGGGCACCACGTCGGGCATGGCGGTGACCTCGATGGTATTGAGGATGAGCGTGTCCGCGCTGTTGAAGTATTGCACCCACCAGGTATTGGCCAGCTGCGTGCTGCTGACACGGCAATTGCCGTATCCACGCGACAGCACCACCACGCTGCCGGCGCCGAGCGCGCCGTCGAGGTAGGCCAGATCCTCGGGCACCAGTGGCAGCAGGGTGAGATTGACGATGTGTGCGCTGTCGCCTGCCTGCCAGCGCCCGGCAGCATCGACCAGCTCGGCGAGCACGGCGGGCGCATTCATCACACCCGGCGTTGGTGCCGGCAGCGCGACCTTTGTCTTGCTCGACACCCGCGCACAGACGCCGACCGCGCCCGGTACGGGCGCCGCGGAAACAGTATCGCGGATCTGCCGACCGGCAGCATCGAATCCGAGTTCGCGCCAGACGCCGGCAAAAACCGTTTCCTGAATGCGCAAGGCGGCGCCATCCGCTTCGGCGACGATGCTCACCTCTCCCTGCCCCAGGGCCTCGTTGACCAGCTTCAGCGCCGCAGCGGAGAGGCCGGAAAGGTCGATCTCCGGATAGTCCGGATCGCCGAACGACCAATCGCGCATTGCGCCATGCAAGCGCAACAGCAGCGCGACAGCTTCGTCGCGGACGGCCGGATCGACATCCTCCGGCAGAACGGGGACGTTGAAGGTACTCATCGCACCAGGTGACGGAATGTACTCGAGCGCGGTGTCTTCCTCTTGCGTGCCGGGGCCGAGCGCAACGACCGGAATGGGAAATGTCTTCATGACCCGGCTCCGTTCAATGACAGCCGGCATCGGATGCCGGACCGCGGACCGGGATGCCGACGGAAGGCGCGCGAGAAACAGGCGCTTCGAGCTTGCGTGCGACCGCGCCGCCCCATTCATCCCAGTTCAGCATTCCCTCGAGCACGCCGACATACTCACCGTCGCGCAGGAACAGCTGAGCCGGATAGCGGGTGATGCCGTAGCGCGCCGCCAGTGCCCGGCTAGGCGCCGGCATCAGGGCCGCGCCACGCAGACGGCGGCCGAATGACTTCAGTATCTCCGGCAGGATTACCGCCACATCCCAGGTTTCGGGGCTGCGAGCAGGATCTTCGGTGAGCAGGACGAGGACATCGCCCCCCACTGCAGCAAAGGCGTCGAGTTCATCCTGACCGATACAGGCCAGACCGTGCAGCGACTCCTGCCGCTGCAGCAAGGCAGCCAGCGCGTCTTCGGTGGGGGCGGAAAAATCGTTCATGGGCGTGTTCCTCGCAAAAATTCGGGTAATTGGGGCGCGCGATCGATCAAGTCAGCAAAGGCGGCATCGAGGTCGACCGCTTGACCTGCCATCAGACCGGACAGTGCATCGAGTGCAGCACCTACGCGCGCCGCGTGCGCGGCATCGACGACTTCGCGCGCGGTTCCCAGAAAACTCATCAGCCACACGCCCGCTGGCTGGGGGCCGACGAGCAAGGTGTCGATACGGTGTTCTGCGCCGCTTCGGTCGATGCACACCGCGTCGCTGCCGTCCATGCGCAGTACCTGCAGCGGTACGCCGACACACATCTCAGGCCTCCTCGGTAGTGGTGACGAAGCGCAGGTCGCCATGGCGGCAGGCGGCGTCCGCGGGCGGGCGACCCGCCTCGTAGAGATCCATCGCGAGCGCGACATCGTTGAGCCGTGCGGCAGCATCGGCGCGCGCCTCTGCCCTCACGCCCCAGGTTCGCAGCCGCTCCACTGCGTGCGCGACAGCCGGTTCGATGCAGGCGCGCACCACCGGGCGCAGGCTGCCGCCAAAGTCATCGAGCTCGACCGGCTGCACCCCGATCAGCAGCATGGACTCGGGCAGGCGATCGAGCATCTGTGCCGACGCCAGCACCTCCTGAAAGCCGGTCTGGTGCAGACTCATCTTCTTTGCGCCCATGAAACGGGGCACCTCACCATCCTCGACCAGGCGCATGGTGCCGGGCGCGAGGCCGTAGTCCACCGCATCGAACACGATCAGGCGCTGAGCCTCGGTGACATAAGGCAGCAGATACAAGCCCTGGGTGCCGCCATCCATCACCGTGACCTCGTCGCCGAACTGCCAGGCGGCATTGAGCGCTTCCACGCAGCGCACGCCAAACCCCTCGTCGGCCCATAACAGATTGCCGATACCAAGAATCAGGACTGAACTGGATTGCGTGCGCATGTCGGCTCCGGATGTAACGAATGGGGTTACAGTTGCACGCACCGTGCCAGCGCTGGACGCGGAGAGACGTTCAATAAAAATCAATGACTTGCCGACATATCGACGGTATTCACCGGATGGCGAGCGCGCGCGATGACTTACAACTTTCCGCCAAAGCGGAAACCTGCTTTTCAGCGCTCCGTCCGAGTACCAAGCGCAACGCGCAGGCTGCGCCACGCAAGATGAGTATCCCACGCAGCCTGAAGATGCATCCACAGCAGGGCATCGGTACCGAAGAAGATCGCCAGCCGCACCGCGGTATCCGGCGTGAAGGCGCGACGACCGCGGGTCAGCTCGTTCACCCGCCGCCGCGAGATGCCGAGCGCGCGTGCCAGGGCATCCTGCGAGATGCCCGCCGGGCGCATGAAACGGGTCTCGAGAAAGCGCCCGGGGTGCTGCGGCGCACGCCCCGGCACGCGTGCCGCGACCGAAAAAAGACGCGGGCCAGAGCCCGCGCGAGTCGTCGTCATCATGAGGAGAGAGAGACGAAATCGAAAACCATGAGGTCGGGCATCCGGCGCCGCGGCCCTGTCAGTCCTTGAACATCCGCCAGCCCGAGATCATGGTGGAGATCAGGCTCTGCCGGCTCATGATGTCCTCACGGATGGCCGCGTAGACATGCACGATGACGAAGGAGACTGTGACCCACATGCCCAGGCGGTGGAGGTTGTGAACCTGCAGGCTGTTGCCGCCCACGGCGGAGATCACCCAGCCGAACATCGACTCCGCCCAGCTGCCCTCGCCCAGGCCCTCGCCATACAGCGCAAAGCCGGTGCAGATCATGTATACCGCGCCGATAGTGAAGAACAGGAACATCATCAGTTGCGCGAGCGGGTTGTGGCCGACGTATTTCTTCGGTTCGCGCACCAGAAAGAGGTACCAGCGCAACTCGTAGAACACCTCGCTCCACCACTTCAGGCTCCACACCGGCACCAGGAAGATCTGCCGCGCATGGTGGTTGCCGACGATCGCCCAATAGATGCGGCCGAGGAAGCCGATGGCGAAGATGTAGGCGGCGGCGAAATGGGCGAAGCGGATGTAACCCATGAGGAAGTTCGCGCTCGCCTCGCCCGGCACCGACGGCAAGGGTTTGCCGATGAAGTAGCCGGTGATGGCCAGCACCGTGATGGCGAGCGCATTGACCCAATGCCACAAGCGCAGTGGCGCCTCATAGACGTAGACCGCCTTGACCAGCCGCGCCTGACGCTCGGCCTCGAATGCATCTTGTTCTGCCAGCATGTCGTTCTCCGTCGTGATGTCGGGCCGAAATCGGGACCCGCCGTTTTCACCCTCCCCTTCAAGGGGAGGGATGGGGTGGGGATGGGTTTCGTTGGCGGCACTTCAAACCCATCCCCATCCTGTCCTTCCCCTTGCGGCGAAAGGCACCTGCCAATGAAGTTCAGTGAAGCCCGCCGTTCAGTGCCGGCGGCCGTTCATCTCACCTTCACCTTGCTCAGCTCCTGGCCATCCGGGCTCATGACATGGGTCGAGCACGCCAGACAGGGATCGAAGGAATGCAGCGTGCGCAGGATCTCGAGCGGCTCGTCGGCCTTGGCCACCGGCGTGTTCATCAGCGACGCCTCGAAGGCGCCGATCTGGCCCTTGTCGTCGCGCGGACTGCCGTTCCAGGTGGTCGGCACCACTGCCTGGTAGTTGTCGATCCTGCCGTCCTTGATGCGGATCCAGTGCCCCAGCGCGCCGCGCGGCGCCTCGGTAAAGCCCACGCCCTTGGCCTCGGCCGGCCACGTCGACGGATCCCACTTGTCGACGTTGGCGGTCGACTCGTCGCCAGCCTTGATGTTGGCCATCATCTTGTCGAAGAAATAGCGCATCTTGTGCGCCGCCCACGACGCCTCCAGGCCCCGGGCGGCAGTGCGCCCCAGCGTGGAGAACAAGGCCTGCAGCGGCAGTCCGAGATCCGTCAGCAGCTTGTCGGTCGGCTCCTTGAACTCGGGCTTGTTCTGCACGTAGCCAATGATGTAGCGCGACAGCGGCCCGACTTCCATCGCATGCCCGCGCCAGCGCGGCGACTTGATCCAGGAATACTTGCCCTCCTCGTCGAGCGACTCGATGCGCGTCTTCGTCCCCTTGGTGTTTTTGCCGAGCACGAAGTTGGGCTCGGTGATGCCGTCCCAGGGATGAAGGCCCTTGGTCTCGTCGGGGTAGCTGTACCAGCTGTGGGTGACGAACTCCTGCACCTGCTCGGGATCGCGCAGGTCGATCTCGTGCACCTTGCTCAGGTCGCCATTGATGATGGCGCCGCGCGGCAGCAGCAGGTTGGACGCGGAGTAGTCGTTGGCACGGTCGGGAATGTCGCCGTAGGACATCACCGACAGCGAGGAAATGCCACCGCCGTGCAGCCAGTCCTTGTAGAAGCTGGCGATGGCGGTCAGGTCGGGAATATAGACCTGGTCCACGAACTCGATGCAGCGGTCGATGATGTAGCTGACCTGATTGAGCCGCTCCATGTTGATCGCGCCCACCGCACCGGTGTCGTGCACATTGATCGCGCACGGCATGCCGCCCACCAGCCAGTTCGGATGCGGGTTCTTGCCGCCGAAGATGGTGTGGATCTTGACGATCTCCTTCTGGAAATCGAGCGCTTCCAGATAATGGGTGACCGCCATCAGGTTGGCTTCGG
Source organism: Azoarcus sp. L1K30 (assembly GCF_018122735.1). Classification (GTDB taxonomy): domain Bacteria; phylum Pseudomonadota; class Gammaproteobacteria; order Burkholderiales; family Rhodocyclaceae; genus Parazoarcus. The sequence goes on from NZ_JAGRRD010000001.1 coordinate 1,868,715, forward strand.
GCGGCAGTTTGTAGGCCGGATTGCCCCAGTAGCCATTCATGAAGGGGCCGAGCTGGCCCGATTCGACGAACTTCTTCAGCCGGTTCTGGATGTCGCGGAAGTAGCCCGGCGAACTGTTGGGCCAGTTCGAAATGCTCTGCGCCAGCGCGGAAGTCGCTTTGGGATCGGCCTTCAACGCCGACACCACGTCGACCCAGTCGAGCGCATGCAGATGATAGAAATGCACCAAGTGATCGTGCACCTGCAGCGTGAGCTGCATGATATTGCGGATGGAATTGGCATTCTCGGGGATGTCGATCTTCAGCGCATCTTCCACCGCGCGCACCGACGTCAGCGCATGGGTGCCGGTACACACCCCGCAGATGCGCTCGGTGAAGGCCCACGCGTCGCGCGGATCGCGCCCCTTTAGGATCACCTCCAGCCCGCGCCACATGGTGCCGGTGGACACCGCGTTGCGGATCACGTTGTCGGCATCGAGGTTCACCTCGACCCGCATGTGGCCTTCGATACGGGTGACCGGGTCAACCACCACGCGCTTGCCGCTATTGTCGAGCTTGAAGCCCTGCGTCTCGTACGACCCCATGATCACTTGTCTCCGGATTGCGGTTTGTTGTCGAAGCTTGGTTTGCTGCGCGCGCGCGCCAGCGCGGTGACCGCGGCGTGTGCCGCCACCGAGGCGCCGACCACGCCGGCGGCGGTGGCACCGACCTTGTCGGCATTGGCCTCGATGCCGAACTGCTTGATGTCGGTGACGCGATCGTAGAAACCGCCCTTGTCCCAGAAACCGTCTTCCGAACAGCCGATACAGCCGTGACCCGACTGAATGGGGAAGGACACGCCGTTGTTCCAGCGCACCGTGGAACAGGCGTTGTAGGTGGTCGGCCCCTTGCAGCCGACCTTGTACAGGCAGTAGCCCTTGCGTGCGTTGTCGTCGTCCCACTCCTCGACGAACTGCCCTGCATCGAAGTGCGGGCGGCGATAGCACTTGTCGTGGATGCGCTGGCCGTAGAACATCTTCGGCCGCCCCTGGCGGTCGAGTTCGGGAATGCGGTCGAAGGTGAGCATGTAGGTGACGACGCCCGTCATGACCTCGGCGATCGGCGGGCAGCCCGGCACCTTGATGATGGGCTTGTCGAAGATGACCTTGTGAACCGGCGTGGCGCGCGTGGGATTGGGCTTGGCCGCCTGCACGCAACCCCACGACGCGCACGACCCCCAGGAGATGATCGCCTTGGCGTCCGCTGCGGTTTCCTTCAGCACTTCGACGAAGGGGCGGCCGCCGTGAATGCAGTACATGCCGTCCTCGTTGAGCGGCGGGTTACCCTCGACGGCGAGAATGTAGTTGCCCTTGTACTTGCGTTTGACCTCTTCGATGATGGCCTCGGCCTGGTGTCCGGCAGCCGCCATCAGCGTGTCGTCGTAATCGAGCGACAGCATCGACAGCACCACGTCCTTGGCCAGCGGATGCGCGGAACGGATGAAGGACTCCGAGCAGCAGGTGCATTCCAGACCATGCAACCAGATCACCGGCGTGCGCGGCTTGGTCTCGAGCGCGTGCGCAATCCGGGGCGCAGCCGCCGAGCCGAGCCCGAGCGAGGTCGCCGTCAGGCTGCAGAACTTCAGGAAACTGCGGCGTGTGATGCCTTGCCGGCGCAACACGTCGTAGAAGGTTTCAGTCATGGAGAGTCTCCCTCGAAGGTCTTTTTTCTGACCCCGCAGCCAGGGCAGCGCGGCGGCACATGGTCAAAGGCAGTACAAGAAGCATGCCAAACCTCGATCAAGACGATTTTTCAATATATATCAACACCTTGTGAAATTTTCCGGACCACCTCGGTGCCGCCTTGCAGGCAAGAAGATTTCCACTTCCGCAAAGCAGCTGATCGGCGGCGGGACATGGGCAAACACCGATTGCCCCCCCCCGGCTTGCCCGACAGAATGCAGTGCATGTGTCGCACCTGCATCACGTCATCCCGCCCAGTGCGACCGGGGCACATCCACGAGAGGGCGCAATGTCCATCAGCGTTCTTGATCTGTTCAAGATCGGCATCGGCCCGTCGAGCTCCCATACGATGGGGCCGATGCGCGCCGCCTGCGATTTCGTCAATGCACTCGAGCGGCAAGGACGCCTCGATGCAGTACGCCGGGTAGAAATCAGGCTCTACGGCTCGCTGTCGGCAACCGGCATCGGGCACGGCACCGACCACGCCGTGATCGTCGGCCTGATGGGACAGCGTCCCGACGAGATCGACCCCGATTTCATCGCGCCCGCCGTCGCGCGCGTGCGTGATACCCAAAGCCTGCAACTGGCGGAAAAGGTGAGCATCGCCTTCGACTGGGAGCGCGACATGCGTTTGCTGCCTATCGCCCTGCCCTACCACCCCAATGCGCTGCGACTGATCGCCCATGGGGTGGATCGGACAATCTGCGAGAACACCTATTACTCGGTTGGCGGCGGGTTCGTCATCGACGAGGCGCAGATCAGCGCGGGTGCAAGCCTGGTGCCGCTCACGCAGCTGCCCCATGAATTCGATTCCGCCGCCGATTTGCTGTCGATCTGTCGCCGTCGGTCCATGCGCATCTGCGAGGTGATGCTGGAGAACGAACGCACCTGGCGCAGCGACGATGACACCCGCGCAGCCTTGTCACGGATCTGGCAGGCAATGCGGAATTGCGTGGCACGCGGCATCGCGCAGGAAGGCGTGTTGCCGGGCGGACTGAAGGTCAGACGCCGTGCCCATGCGCTGCACGAAAAACTGATCGCGCGCGAACACGGGCGCAATCTGATCAGTGACACCCTGGTCGCGCTCGACTGGGTCAATCTCTATGCGCTTGCGGTCAACGAGGAAAACGCCGGCGGCGGACGCGTGGTGACCGCGCCCACCAACGGTGCAGCTGGCATCGTACCGGCGGTGCTGCACTACTACATGGACTTCCAGCCCGGCAGCAGCGACAGGAACGTCACCGACTTCCTGTTGACCGCGGGCGCGATCGGCACGCTGTTCAAGAAGAACGCGTCGATATCCGGCGCCGAAGTGGGTTGCCAGGGAGAGGTCGGATCGGCCTGCGCGATGGCCGCGGCGGGCCTGACCGAGGTGATGGGCGGCACCCCGGAACAGGTTGAAAACGCAGCGGAGATCGGCCTCGAGCACAATCTCGGCCTGACCTGCGATCCGGTGGCGGGCCTGGTTCAGCTGCCGTGCATCGAACGCAACGCGATGGCGTCGATCAAGGCCATCAATGCGGCCCAGCTTGCGCTGCGCGGCGACGGCTCGCATGCCATTTCCCTCGACCATGCAATCCGCACAATGCGTGACACCGGGCGCGACATGCTGGACAAATACAAGGAAACCTCGCTCGGCGGGCTCGCGGTCAACTATACCGAGTGCTGATCGGGTGCTGCGGCGCCCATGTCCCATGGGCGTGACCCGCGAGACGAGTACCGCGAGGACCGCCCCCTTCGCGCCAGACGGGGCGTGACCGGCGGTCCGCCTGTAAGCTATCGGGTCATGGTACGACTCAGCTGCAGGTGCCGAATCCTGATTCCGGCAGTGCTTCACCTTTTCGGGGCTTCCAATGCACGCGCGCAAACTGGCAATGCTGACGGCGGTCATGCTGATCGTTGCGCTCTTCTTTATCTTCGATCTCGGTCAATACCTCAGCCTGCAAAACCTGAAGGCACAGCAGACCAACATCGAGGCTTTCCGCACCGAGCGCCCGTTTGTCAGCGTCGCAATCTATTTCGTCATTTACGTCATCGTCACCGCGCTCTCGCTGCCCGGCGCAGCGCTGCTCACCCTGGCGGGCGGCGCCGTGTTCGGACTGTTGTGGGGCACGGTCATCGTGTCCTTCGCCTCGACCATCGGCGCCACTCTCGCCTTTCTGCTGTCGCGCTATCTGCTGCGGGACTGGGTGGCACGGCGTTTCGGCCAGCGCCTGAAGGCCATCGACGACGGCGTACGCCGCGAGGGCGCGCTCTACCTGTTCACCTTGCGCCTGGTGCCGGCCTTTCCCTTCTTCCTGATCAACCTGCTCACCGGTCTGACCGCGATGAAGACCCGCACCTTCTATTTGACCAGCCAGCTCGGGATGCTCGCCGGCACCGTGGTGTTCGTGAACGCCGGCACCCAGCTCGCCCGCCTCGAATCGCTGTCGGGCATTCTCTCGCCAGGCCTGCTCGGCTCGTTCGCGCTGCTGGGCGTGTTTCCGCTCCTCGCGCGCCGATTCGTGGCGATTGTCCGCATGAAAAAGGCATTCGCCCACTGGAAGAAGCCAGCACGCTTCGATCGCAACCTGGTGGTGATCGGCGGCGGCAGCGCAGGCTTGGTGACCGCCTATATCGCGGCTGCCGTCAAGGCCAAGGTCACGCTCGTCGAGAAACACAAGCTGGGCGGCGACTGCCTCAACACCGGCTGCGTGCCCTCCAAGGCGCTGATCCGTTCGGCCAGGTTCCTCTCGCACCTGTCCCGCGCGCAGGAATTCGGCATCGAGTCGGCAACGGCCAAGGTCGATTTTACGCAGGTCATGGCGCGGGTGCAGTCTGTCATCAAGCGCATCGAACCCCACGACTCGGCCGCGCGCTACACCGAACTCGGGGTCGATGTGGTTCACGGCGTGGCGAAAATCGTGTCGCCGTGGGCGGTCGATATCACCCTCGAAGATGGAAGCACCCGCCGCCTGACGACGCGCAGCATCGTCATCGCCAGTGGCGCCCGGCCCTTCGTGCCGCCCATTCCGGGCATTGATGACGTCGGCTACCTGACCTCGGACACCCTCTGGAACCTGCGCGAGCTGCCGCGCCGCCTGGTGGTCCTCGGCGGCGGTCCCATCGGTTGCGAACTGACCCAGGCCTTCGCCCGCCTCGGTGCTGCAGTGACCCAGGTCGAGATGGAAGCACGCATCATGGGCCGCGAAGACCCCGAGGTTTCCGAGCTCGTGGCGCAGCGCTTCCGCGCAGAAGGCATCGCGGTGCTGAGCGGTCACAAGGCCAAGGCCATCGTCATCGACAACGGGGAGAAGATCCTGATTGCCGAACACGCGGGAAAGGACGTCCGGATTCCCTTCGATGCCGTGCTGGTCGCCGTCGGCCGCGCCGCCAATCTGAAGGGCTTCGGCCTCGAAGAACTCGGCATCGTCACGGACCGCACCATCGGCACCAACGCCTTCCTGCAGACCAACTACCCGAACATCTATGCTGCGGGCGATGTTGCGGGCCCCTTCCAGTTCACCCATACCGCGGCCCACCAGGCCTGGTATGCAGCCGTCAATGCGCTGTTCGACCCGCTGAAGAAATTCAGGGCCGACTACTCGGTCATCCCGTGGGCCACCTTCGTCGAACCGGAGGTGGCCCGCGTCGGCCTGAACGAGCAGGAAGCAGCAGACAAGGGCATCGCCTACGAACTCACCCGCTACGACATCGACGACCTCGACCGTGCCATCGCCGACGGCGAAGCCCACGGCTTCATCAAGGTGCTGACGGTACCCGGCAAAGACCGGATCCTGGGCGTCACCATCGTCGGCGAACATGCGGGCGACCTGATCGCCGAGTATGTGCTGGCAATGAAACAGGGAATCGGCCTGAACAGGATTCTTGGCACCATCCACATTTACCCGACGCTCGCCGAGGCCAACAAGTACGTCGCCGGCAACTGGAAGAAGGCGCATGCGCCGCAGGGTTTGCTGCGATGGGTGGAGCGGTTTCACGCGTGGCGGCGCGGCTAGACGCTTCGCGCCCAAGGGTGGAGCCAATCGCCGATACGCCGGCATCGTGATTGCTTCTGCATAATTCCTAACGCGTAAATTGGTTACAATGCAATCATTCGAATTGCATTGAGCAAGCGCCCCCATGCCTCCAGCTTTCCCGCGGCCTTCCCTTCCAAGGCCCGGTGCGCCTGACCCCCGCCCTGATCGAGATTCTCTCGACGCTGGTCAAGATCAACGCCTGACAAGGATCCCCTCATGAGTGGCAAACCCGCCGCCCGCATCGGCGACTCGGTCGTCAAGGGCAAGATCGTCACCGGCTCGGCCACGGTGCTCATCGGCGACGCCGCCGAAGGCGCAGCCGACCGCTGCCCCACCTGCAAGCCCACCGTCGGCTGGCCCGTGAACCCGGTGCTCGGGGTCAAGCTGCTGCCGGCCGAGACCGACTTCGCCCTCGCCGCCCCCGTCCCCTTCGCCTTTACCCGCAGCTATGTGTCGAGCGACGCGCGCGACAGCGCCCTGGGCCCGGGCTGGTCCATCCCCGGCGAGGGCCTCGGGCTGGAGGTGAGCGACACCGCTACCGTGCTCATCGACGCCCAGGGCCGGCGTATTACCTTCGGTCCGCTCGCGCCCGGCGAGGCCCGCTTCTCGCCGTCCGAATCCCTGTGGATCCGCCGCGGCGGCCCGGTCGTCCCGCAGGCCGAGGCGCTGGCGCCGTGGACCGGGCGCTGGGCCTTCATCCCCGAGGCGCTGCAACACCAGCCCGAGGCGATCTTCGTCGTACGCGGCACCGAGGCCCTGCACTTTGCCCCCCAGGGCGACGCCTGGCGGCTCGTGGCCGAGTTCGACGCCCACGGCTACCGCACCGAGTTCGGCTGGCGCCAGGGCCGCCCGGCGACCGTGCTCGATAGCGCCGGGCGTCGCTATCTCTTCTTCTACGCCGTTGTGGCCGAACGCACTCGCCTGCACGGCGTGGCGCTGGTCCCCGCCTGCCCCTTGCCCTTCGCACCGCGCGATACGCCGCGCACGCCCTACGGTGTCGACCCGCACGCGCCCGAGACCGACTGGCTGGTGCGCTACGACTACGACAGCGCCGCCCGTCTCGTGGCCGTGCGTGACCGCAGCGGCCAGATCGTGCGCGAATTCACCTGGACCGGCTCCGTCATGGCCGGCCACAGCCAGCCCGGCGGCATTGCGCTGCACTACGAGTGGGATACCCCGGGGCCCGAGGGCCGGGTGCTGCGCCAGACCGAAACCGATGGGCTGAGCCGCCCGTTCGCCTACCATACCGGGTACACCGAGGTCACCGACAGCCTGGGGCGCACCGAGCGTTACCATTTCGAAGGCGAAGGCGCCGACACGCGCTGGACCGGCCACACCCGCGCCGATGGCTCGCAGCTGGCCTTCGAGTACGACGGCTTCGGCCGTCAGATCGCCAGCATCGACCCCCTGGGGCGGCGCACCACCTCGCGTTACGACGGCCAGGGGCGGCTCACCGCGCGCAGCCTGCCCGATGGCAGCGCCTGGCACTATGCGCTCGATGACGACACCGGCGCCGCGCGCGAGATCCGCGGCCCCGAGGGGATGACCTGGAAGATCCAGCGTGATGAACGCGCCCGCCCCGTGGTCGTCACCGCACCCGACGGCACCACCACCGCCTACACCTACGACGACATCCGCCTGCCCGACCGCCCCACCACCATCACCGATGCCCGCGGCGGGGTGCGCCGGCTCGAGTGGAACCGGCTGGGCCAGCTCACCACCCACACCGACTGCTCGGGCCGCAGCCACCACTTCGACTACGACGGCGAAGGTCGGCTACTGGCCGAGCGCAACGCACTGGGCGAGGCCACCCGCTATGAACATGACCGCCTCGGGCGCGTGACCACTGTCTTGCGCCCCGACGACAGTCGCATCGCTTACCAGTACGATACCTTGGGCCGTGTCACCCAGCTCACCCGCAGTGCCAAAGGCGAGGCGCATCCGCGCACCGACACCCTGGTGTGGGACCGCTTCGGGCGCCTCACCGCCTATCGCGATGCGGGCGGACTCACCCAGCGTTATCGCTACGATGAGGCTGGGCGCATGCTCGCCCTCATCAACGAGAACGAGGCCCAGACCCACTTTGCCTACGACGCGCTGGACCGCCTCATCACCGAGACCGGCTTCGACCGCCGTACCCAGCACTACACCTACAACGCCGCGGGCGAACTCATCGCCCGCACCGAGGCGAGCCTGCCCGGGGCGCCGGTGACGCGTTACGAACACAACGCCGTGGGCCGGCTCATCGCCCGTCACCTGCCAGCCACCGCGTGTGCGCCGGCGATCACCGAGCATTTCGCCTGGCGCGCCGATGGCCAGCTGGCCTCCTTTGCCAGCCCCACCGCCGAGGTGCGCTTCGCCTTCGATGCGGCCGGACGGGTGGTGCGCGAGTCGCAGTCGCATACGGACCAGACCGCGGATCCATGGCACTATGCTTGCGCCCACCGCCACGGTCTCCTCGGCCAGCCCGAGGCCGCCACCTATGGCGATGCCCCCGAGTGTGCGTGGCTCAGCTACGGCTCGGGCCACCTCCACGGCCTGCGCGTGGACGGCATCGAGATCGATTTCGAGCGCGATGCGCTGCACCGCGAGGTGTCGCGCAGCGTACGGCCCGACGGCCCTGCGCTGGGCGGCACCCCCATCCTGAGGGAAACCCGCGCCTACACCGCGCTCGGGCAGCTCTCCCGCAGCGCACTGGCTACACCCCACGCCGAGCCCCTGATACGCGAGTACGCCTACGACGCCCATGCGCATCTCGGCTCGATCCGCCAGCGCGATGGCGCCGGCACCCGCGCCATCGCCTACGCCTACGATGCCTCGGGCCGGCTCATCGCCAGCCAGCACGGGGCGCAGCGCCACGACTACCGCTTCGACCCGGCCGGCAACCGCCTCGATGTCACCGCCCCCGACGGCACGCTCTCAGCCCCGGCCGATGACGACTGGGCCCGCACCGTGGCGCGTAACCTGAGCGACCCCGAGTTCAACCTGCTCGGTGATGCCAAAGACGGCCGTCCTACCCCGAACACCGCACACTGGCCCGACAACCGCGTCACCGAGCTCGCCGGCGTCAGCAGCCGCTTCGATGGCGCGGGCAATCTGGTCGAGCGCACGCTCGCCGATGGCACGCGGCTCAAGTTCGGCTACGACGGTGCGCATCGGCTGGTGGCGCTCGAGCGGATCGCCCCCGACGGCACCCGAACACAGGCCATCTACGCTTACGACGCCCTCTCGCGCCGCATCGCCAAGACCGTCACCACCGGCCACGACACCCGCACCACCCGCTACGGCTGGGACGGCGAGCGGCTGGTGTGCGAGGCGACCGACACACTCACCACCACCCTCCTCTACGAGCCCGCCAGCTTCGTGCCGCTCCTGCGAATCGAACAGGACCGGGTCGAACCCGAGGACGCGGAAGACCGGGAGAATGCACGCGAGGAAAGCGCGCTCTTTGCGCAGATGTCGACGCTGCTGGCCGCGCACGGACTGGTCGTACCCGACCCGTTCAAGCCCGAGGCCCCACAAGCACGGGTGAGCGTGTTCGTGACCGATCATCTGGGCACGCCGTTGCGGCTGGTGGATCACAACGGCAAGACCCGCTGGGCAGCGCAGCCCGATGACTGGGCGGCAGTCGCGGCAGAAAACGGCATCAGACAGCCAATCCGGTTTCAGGGGCAGTGGCTCGATGAGGAGAGTGGGCTCTATTACAATCGGTACCGGTACTACGATCCACGGCAGGGGCGGTATGTGACGCAGGATCCGATTGGGTTGGCGGGAGGTGTGAATGCCTACGCGTACGTTGACGGGAATCCTGTTTCGCACATCGATTCACTCGGTTTGTTCAATCCAGCAAAGGCAACTAGCGCTTTAGGAAACGCGGTGATATCAGGAGCCTCGGCAGCTTCTGGCGGGATCAAGATCGCCATCGCAGCGGGCACATCGCCAGCGGCCGCAACAGGTGTTGGTGCGCTCCCTCCAACCGCATTGCTTGGATGGGGCACTTGGAATGTGAAATCGTCCATATCTGCTTGGAAAAGAGCTCGGCAGCAATGGAATGAGGCACTTTGCGAAGACTCGTCTCAAGCTGCATGGAAGAATTTCTATGGAATGCTGCCCGGCGGCACTCACTATGACGATCCGGGAGAAGCGACCGGTCCAATCAACTACATCGAAAGCCAAGGCTGGTGGAAGTTTATTAGCGAGTTTGGGTATCTATGATCGCCGTTGATCTACTCCTTGTGGTGCTAAGTGTAGTGACTGCATCAATCATAGTTTTATATGCCACATGGTTGTTCGCACATCGACTCAGGTTAGGCGAATCCAAGACGAAGAGTTTCCGAGAGTGGGTCAAACACATTCTTGAAGCAATCATGGGCTTGTAACGTGATCCATAGTGTTGGCCCGGGGCGCCGGTCACGCGTTACGATCACAACACTGCAGGCCGGCTCAACGCCAGTCACCTGCCGTCTATCGCGTGTGGGCCGGCGATCACCGAGCATTCGGCCTTACGCGCCGATGGCCAGCTGGCTGTAACGCAGCTGATCGACGCAAGTAGTATCTACGGGTATGTAAGGGGAAATCCGTTAAGCAACGTGGACCCGACAGGCCTGAGCTTCGCGTCGGCAATGAGCGATGCAACCGGTGGGTGCAGCAGCAACAGCTTCGTTGACGATGTAGTGAGCAACTTCGTCAACGTGCAAGACAGCACGTCACTGCTCAAGGCTGGGACATCCCTTGCCCTTGGCGGCCAGTTTGCGAAGCAGTACGGAGGACTAACCTTCGGCGGTGCTGCGATGGGGCTCGCCCGGGAGATGAGAAGTGGGTTCACGATGACCGGTATCGGTTCGCGGACCTTCTTGCAAGCTGCGGTTACGTCTGGTGCCACCTGGGCGGTCAACAGTGTTCTCATCAAAGGTGTGTTTGACGCTGGTGTCTTAGCCGGCTCCATCCTCAGGACGGCAGTGAATCGCGCAGCTTCCAGTGCAGCATGCACATGCAAAAAGTGACAATTTTACAAATTCGGCAAGGCGATTCACTGCCCTTGGTCAAAGGGCAGCAGTGGAAGCTCGGGCTTGCCGGAATCTTCCTAGCCATCGCAGGCGCTGGCCTCCTGATGCCTGATGGAATCGGAAGGGTACTGGCTGTTCCCGGTGGTGCCGTAGAGCTTGGAGCGACGGCGCTCTGCTGTGTAAGCTTGGCGTGGGCTGCCTATGCCATTCGATGCAGGTATTGTGGACTGAGACTCGTGACCTACGCGATGTCGCACCAGAGCATTGGACAATGGCTGCGTTGGCTATTGGCTGTGAAACGGTGCCCGAAGTGCGGCGCAGACCATGGCGGAAGACAACAGTGACATGCTTCGCTTCATGCCGCAGCGGCACCGGGGAAGCAGTGCGAGGGCGCCGGAATCAGGTCTAGCGTAGTGGCGCCCAGCTACGGCTCTGGCCACGTCCACGGCCTGCGCGTAGACGGCATCGAGATCGATTTCGAGCGCGATGCGCTGCACCGCGAGGTGTCGCATAGCGTACGGCCCGAAGGCCCTGCGCTGGGCGGCACCCCCATCCTGAGGGAAACCCGCGCCTACACCGCGCTCGGCCAGCTTTCACGCAGCGCACTGGCCACGCCCCACGCCGAGCCCCTGATCCGCGAGTACGCTTACGACGCCCATGCGCATCTCGCCTCCATCCGCCAGCGCGATGGCGCCGGCACCCGCGCCATCGCCTACGCCTACGATGCCTCGGGCCGGCTCATCGCCAGCCAGCACGGGGCGCAGCGCCACGACTACCGCTTCGACCCGGCCGGCAACCGCCTCGATGTCACCACCCCCGACGGCACGCTCTCAGCCCCGGCCGATGACGACTGGGCCCGCACCGTGGCGCGCAACCTGCGCGACCCCGAGTTCAACCTGCTCGGCAATAGCAAAGACGGCCGTCCTACCCCGAACACCGCACACTGGCCCGACAACCGCGTCACCGACCTCGCCGGCGTCAGCAGCCGCTTCGATGGCGCGGGCAACCTGGTCGAGCGCTCGCTCGCCGATGGCACGCAGCTGCAACTGGGTTACGACGGCGCACATCGCTTGGTGGCGCTCGAGCGGATTGCCCCCGACGGCACCCGCACACAGGCCACCTACGCTTACGATGCCCTCTCGCGACGCATCGCCAAGACCGTCACCACCGGCCACGACACCCGCACCACCCGCTACGGCTGGGACGGCGAGCGGCTGGTGTGCGAGGCGACCGAGACACTGACCACCACCCTCCTCTACGAACCCGCCGGCTTCGTGCCGCTCCTGCGTATCGAGCAGGACCGGGTCGAGCCCGAGGATGACGAAGACCGGGAGAATGCGCGCGAGGAATCCGCGCTCTTTGCGCAGATGCCGACGCTGCTGGCCGCGCACGGACTGGTCGTCCCTAACCCGTTCAAGCCCGAGGCCCCACAAGCGCGGGTGAGCGTGTTCGTGACCGACCACCTGGGCACACCGTTGCGACTGGTCGATCACAACGGTAAGACACGCTGGGCGGCGCAGTCCGATGACTGGGCGGCAGTCGCGGAAGAAAACGGCGTCAGACAGCCGATCCGGTTTCAGGGGCAGTGGGTCGATGAGGAGTCCGGGCTTTATTACAATCGGTACCGGTATTACGATCCACGGCAGGGGCGGTATGTGACGCAGGATCCGATTGGGTTGGTGGGGGGAATGAATAAATATGCCTATGTCAACGGGAATCCACTGAGACTTACGGACCCTTATGGCCTGCAAGCGTCGGGCGGTGGCGGAGGTGGTTCTGGCCCATGCTTCGACTTCGATAAATTTGCGAATCAAATCGAGGAGAACCGTTCCGGTACAGCGGCAGACTTGGCTACCCTCGCAGGCGCGGAGGCTGCCGGGACTATGCCCAAGACCCCCGGGGAGCTTCAGGGCCTCGGGGTACCGAAAAGCGAATTGAACCCTTGCACCAGCCAAATGAGCCGTTGGTCGAACCGGCTAGGCATGCGTGAACTCAGGACATTCGGGCGCACGGCTAAAGGAGTGGCACTCGGTGCAGTTGCTACGGGCGCGCTCATCTTTGACGGCTTCTACAACTGGGGAGTCATTGGGAAGGCTGCGTGGGATGCGACATCATTAGGAGGGAACTGCGGATGTCAAAAATAGACCTCCAAGCTCCCATGATCCACTCTGAAGAGGTGGTTCGGCAACACGCCTTGCAGAGGTTGGCAGAGGTGTTCCGTTTCCCCGAAAGCTCGCTGTCGAATGAAGCACGATTCGGCCACGAGTTGAAGGCTGCGCCGGCATCCGACTTCAAGTCAAACGAGTTCGATATCATTGACGACGACATCAAGGATGTGGCTGATAGTCTGCTTCTGAAGAAAATGTTGCAGGGGGTGCTTGTGATTCGTACCGTCGGCGAATACTGCGATCACATGGTGAAGTGCAGTTCGCTCAAACCCAAAGAAGTGGCGCGGGTTCTTCGCCTACCAGTCGAGGGGGCAGAGCAAACCGGGGCAGCCCACGACATCTGAAATGAATAGAGCTGCGGAAGAATATTGGTCAGACCACATTTAGTACCACGGCCTCCTCGGCCTGCGCGTGAACGGCATCGAGATCGATTTCGAGCGCAATGCGCTGCACCGCGAGGCGTCGCACAGCGCGATGGCACCCGCGCCATCGCCTGCGCCCCCGACGGCACCCGAACACAGGCCACCTATGCTTACGATGCCCTCTCGCGACGCATCGCCAAGACCGTCACCACCGGCCACGACACCCGCACCAACCGCTACGGCTGGGACGGCGAGCGGCTGGTGTGCGAGGCGACCGAGACACTCACCACCACCCTCCTCTACGAGCCCGACAGCTTCGTGCCGATCCTTCGCATCGAACAGGTGTCAAGGGCAAGCGAATTTTCCCCAGTGTGGTAATTCAAATTTCCCCACCCGGTTGAGATTGGTCGTCGAATGAACGGACGAGTCCGGCCTTGAGCTTTTCCTTGAGGCGATAGGAATTGCCCCGGATGTTCAGCGTTACGGCGTGATGCAGAAGGCGGTCGAGGATCGCGGTTGCGATCACCCGATCGCCAAACACCTCGCCCCAGGCGCCAAAGCTCTGGTTGCTGGTCAGGATCATCGGGCCGCGCTCATAGCGACGGCTGATCAGTTGGAAGAACAGGTTGGCGCCGATACGGTCAATCGGCAGGTAGCCGATTTCGTCAATGATCAGCAGGCGCGGTGTGGTGTAGAACTTGAGCTTCTCGTCCAGACGGCCGTCGGCCAAGGCCTTGCTCAGGGTGGCGATCAACTGCGCGGCCGAAGTGAAGAACACCCGATAGCCGGCCTCGATCGCTTTCAGGCCGAGCGAGACGGCCAAGTGTGTCTTACCCACGCCGGGCGGCCCGAGCACGATCACGTTGTCGCCGTGCTCGATGTACTGGCAACCAGCCAAGCTCAGTACCTGGCGTTTGTCGATGGAGGGCTGGTAGGCGAAGTCGAAGGTCTCAAGCGGTTTGACGAAAGGGAAGCGCGCCATGGCGGTGCGCATCGACACATTCTTGGCCGTCTTGGCCGCGACTTCCTCGCCGAGCACCTGCTCGAGGAAATCCGCGTAAGGCAGTTCCTGGGCTGCCGCATGCTGCAACAGCGCCTCCAGGCGTTCGGCGCTCTTTTGCAGGCGTAGCTTGTGCAGATGCTCGCCCAGGCGCTCCAGTTGAGCGGGTGTGGTGACCACGGTGGCGGTCGTGGATGAGCTCGCCGTTCGGGTCATCATGCCACCTCCCGCAATCCGTCGCCCAGCGCCCCGCTTTGCAGCAAGGTGTCGTAGATGGCCAGATCGCGCACCTCGACCGAGACGTCGTCGGGCAATCGCCGCAGGCCATCGGTCGCCATGGCGGCCGATGCATCCGCGTGGCGCTTGCGCGCATTGCGCATGGCCGCGCCGGGACCGTGCTGGGGGCAGACCGAGAGTTGGGCGCGGCCGGCCAGAACCGGGTGCTCCGCGACCAGTCGCCCACGGTGGTGAATCAGCCAGGTGCCGCCGGCGCGCACGACCTCGACGGTGCGGCCGATCAGGCCAAACGGAACGGAGTAGCGGTTGCCGTCGATCGACACCAGCCAGTCTTCGGCGACCACGCGGGAACGCACCATCGCCTGCAGGAAGCTCGCCTGGCTGGCAGTCGGCACAAGGGCGGGCACCTCGTCACCAAAGCGGTCGATGGGGCGCTGGTGGGTTGTGCCGTGGATGCGCAGGTCGGCGACCTGCGCCTGCCAGCACGCCAGTTGCCGGTTGAAGTCGTCCAGGTCGGCGAAGGTCCGGCCGGGCACGAAGTTGCGCTTGACGTACTTTACGCCAGACTCGACCTTGCCCTTCGTTTGCGCCCGATACGGCCGGCACAGCCGCGGCGTGAAGCCCCAGTGATCGGCAAAGGCGGCGAACGTCGTGTTGAACTGCGGGCGCCGATGGCCGTCGGTGTCGGTTACCGTGCCCAGGACCACGGTGCGCATGCGGTCGTAAAGCAGGCACTCGCAGCGACCACCGAAATGGGCAAAGGCTCGTTCGTGGGCGGCCAGCAGATCGGGGATGCGCTCGTGCAGGAAGCCTTCGGCGTACCCTCGTCGGCGATAGCCAAGGGTCATGACGAAGATGTGGACCTTCGTGCGCTGCTCGCCGAAGCGAACGCTGATCTGCCCCCAATCGACCTGCGCTTGCTCACCGGGCCCGGTCTCGAAACGGCGCTGGGTCAGGCCAGCCAGGCAGGCCTGGGCACGCAGGGGGCGAACAGCCAGTTTGACGGTCTCGTAACTGCCGGTGAAGCCGCGCTGCCCGCGTAACTCCTGGTACAGGATGCGTGCAGAGTAATTCACCTGCGGCGCCCGCTCGACGAGCCATGCCCGATGGGCATCGAGAACCCTCCCTGCGCCTTTCTCCCTTCGATACGGCGACCATGCTGCCTGTCGCAGAACGCCACGCACCGTCTTTCGATCCAGGTCGAACTCGCGGGCAATGACCGAGATGTTCGCACCCGCACCCCGCCGCTCATGAATCGCCTTCCATTGTTCGCGTCCGATCACGTCGCCCTCCGTGTCCGGTTTCAACCCGGACACGGTAACGCCAATGCTGGCCAGCGCCCTCGGGCGCTGGCCAGCATTCACACCGGACATCCTTTCTTCCCTTTCCATCACGTACTCCTTCAGGTGGATGGGTGGGGAAAATTCGATTACCACGAGTGGGGATTATTGGATTACCACTGACAAACAGGACCAGGCCGAACCCGAGGATGCGGAAGACAGGGAGAATGCGCGCGAGGAAACCGCGCTCTTTGCGCAGATGTCGACGCTGCTGGCCGCGCACGGGCTGGTCGTGCCCAACCCGTTCAAGCCCGAGGCCCCAAAAGCACGAGTGAGCGTGTTCGTGACCGACCATCTGGGTACGCCGTTGCGGCTGGTGGATCACAACGGCAAGACACGCTGGGCGGGGCAACCGGATGACTGGGCGGCAGTCGCGGAAGAAAACGGCATCAGACAGCCAATCCGGTTTCAGGGGCAGTGGCTCGATGAGGAGTCCGGGCTTTATTACAATCGGTACCGGTACTACGACCCAAAGCAGGGTCGGTATGTGACGCAGGATCCGATTGGGTTGATGGGGGGAGTAAACATTTATGGCTATGTCCGGGCGAATCCAGTTTCGAAAACTGACCCTACTGGTTTGGTAGAAGGATACGCACAAGCGGGGTATGGAGCTTCAATAATGGCCGGCTTGCTTGGGGGCAGTATTTCAGGCGGAGTATGTACGACAGGGAAGGAGGCTTGTACATATCAGACGGTTTGTATTCGCGTTGGTTTAGGAGTCTATGCAGGCTATGGTGGCCAAGTCGGCGGCGGCCTAGTTAGTAGTGGAATAGGTGACCTCGGAGGAGGAAGTCTTGGCATAGGCGGGGATTTGGGAGCGGGACCATCTGCAGGCGGCGGTGCTAGCGTAGGGATACCCAATGGTGGTGCTGTTGGCGGCGCCAAAGGACGAGGAGGAGCTGGCGTTGGCGTAGATGCTGGAGTTGATATGTGCTACACGTGGCTGCAATGTAAATGATGAGTCGGACAAAAATGCCGCAACTACCCCCGTTCTTACGCCTACTAATGCATCCGAGCCAGCTTGTACATCTATTGTGTTTGGCTGCTCTGTCCATCGTTATCTACGAGAACACTGCTCAAGGAAATCTGGCGTTCATGCTGCCGGTGTTATTCATGGGATTCTCTCTGGCTGCCGCCGGAATGTATCGCCTACTTTCACGCAGAGCGTTGATTGCTGACGCTATTGCCAGCCTTTCAATAACAGGTGCGATATCTATTTTGGTCACTGTCGGTCCGGTGACTTCAATGGAAAGGGCGTTGCTAAATGTGTTAATCCTGATTGGAGCAATAGCAATAGCCGTACAAATCAGGATTAACTCGGCTGATCGACGCAAGTAACATCTGGGCGCCTCGAAGAACCTCGGCCCTCAGGGGCAACGCAATTAATTGTCATTGTCCTAATCGAATATACCATAAGAATACTTCACCCATGAAAGCCATTCCCCATCCACACTTGCAGATACATAGTGTGTGAATCAAAAGTGTCAGAGTCGTTTGAAGCCGCTGGGCCGGCTCATTGCCCGTCACCTGCCGGCCACCGCGTGTGCGCCGGCGATCACCGAGCGTCTCACCTGGCGCGCCGGTGGGCACTTGGCATCCTTCACCAGCCACACTCGCTAGGCGCGCTTCGCCTTCGATGAGAAAGAGATTTCTGGGCGTACTCTGGCTACTCCTTGGCACAGGGCTGATTTTCTGGGCCGCAGGGAATGTGATCGGTGGCGACCTTTCGGTTGGAGGCAAGTACAGCCCTGCGGGTCGAGACAACGGGGGCGTTATCCTCATTGCACTCATCGGCATATGCTCAGTAGCCTATGGAGCGTTTGAACTACTCTTGGGACACGAAAACGGAAGATCTGACAAGGATAGCAAGTAGCTCCGGACAACGGAACGAGCCGGGTCCCGTAAGAGCCGCAAGCCGTCTCACCCAGCTCGCTGTCATAAGCGTCACCCCAGCTGCTCAAATGCCGCACTACACCGCCGGCCGCAACGTACTCGGTGTGGCGGAATTACCCATCGACTGCAGGCCCTAGCTTCGCACCATCGCTGAAGCGCTCGAACAGCAACTGACGCAACCAGCGGTTGGCCGGATCGCGGTGGTACTTGGCATGCCAGAACAGGTTGATCGGAATTTCCGGCAACGTGGCCGGATGCGCTGTGGTGACCAGATCGAAGGGCCCGGTGCAGCAGGCGGCGAAGCGTTCGGGTACGGTGGCGATCAGGTCCGTGCTTTGCAGGATGTGCCCCACCGCGATGAAATGCGGTACGACCATCCGCACCCGGCGGCGAACGCCGGCGCGGTCGAGCAGCGTATCCACTTCGCCGTGCCCGGTGCCGGCGGACACCACCACCACGTGCTCGAGTGACTGGAACCGGTCCAGCGTCATCGGTTCGTTCGCCGCAACATGCCCGCGCCGGAACAGGCAGACATAGCGCTGCCTGAAGAGCCGTTGCTGGAAGAAACCCGCCTGCAGCTGCGGCAACAGACCTACGGCCAGATCGACCCGGCCCGCCTCCATGTCTTCCTTGAGGCTTGCGCCGGTGTTGCGCACCGTGCTGATCCGTATGCCGGGTGCGGCCGAACTGACAACGCCCATCAGGGTCGGCAGGAAGTAGATCTCGCCGATATCGGTCACTGCCAGGGTGAAGGTGCGATCGCTCGAAGCCGGATCGAAGGTCGACTGCTGATTGAGCGCACTGTGGATCGCACTCAGCGCGTAGCTGACGGGTTCGGCCAGCTGCAGCGCATACGGTGTCGGCTCCATGCCGCGCGCAGTGCGCACGAACAACTCATCCCTCAGATGGGTACGCAGGCGTTTGAGCGCGTTGCTGACCGCCGGCTGCGTCAATCCGAGCGCTTCGGCCACGGCCGACACCCGCTTGTCGATCAGCAGCTGGTTGAATACGAGCAGCAGATTGAGGTCGAGGTCACGCAACTGCATTCGGCTTTACCTATATTCACAGCAGTGATGTGAAAACTATACATACGTTTATCGACTGATATTACATCTTTATCCATGATGTGCCCAACGCCTCACCACGCTTCGGGACACTGCAATCATGGAACTCCTCGTACGCCCCTCGAATCGGCGCCTCGCCTTCTCCAGCGGCTCGAACCTGCTTGACGTACTGCGCAAGAACGAGGTGCCCGTGTCCTACAGCTGCATGTCGGGACGCTGCGGCACCTGCCGTTGCCGCGTCATCGACGGCGACATCATTGACGAGGGCCCGGAGGCCGGCCGGCCGAACCTGATCGGCGAGCGCCACGTGCTGGCGTGCCAATCCGTGCTGACCGGCAATTGCGCCATCGAAATTCTCGAAGCGGACGAAATCGTGAATCACCCGGCGCGGATCATCAAAGGCACCGTGGTCGGCATCGAGCCGGTGACGCATGACATCATCAAGCTGCGGATGCGCCTGGCCAAACCGCTCGAATTCTCGCCCGGGCAGTACGCGACGCTGCAATTCAGCCCGGACCATGCGCGTCCGTATTCCATGGCGGGCTTGCCATCCGACGAGGAGATGGCGTTCCACATCCGCAAGGTGCCGGGCGGACGGGTGACGGAGTACATTTTCTCCACGATCAAAGCCGGGGCGGCGATCAAGGTGAGCGGGCCGCTCGGGACAGCGTATCTGCGCCGCACGCACACCGGCCCGATGCTGTGCGTCGGCGGCGGGACCGGCCTTGCGCCCGTGCTGTCGATCGTGCGCGGCGCAATCGAAGCGGGCATGCGCAATCCGGTCCATCTCTACTTCGGCGTCCGCAGTGAGGCGGATCTTTATAACGCCGATGACCTGCAGGCCCTCGCGGCAAGCACGCCGAACCTCACCGTGCACATCGTCATCGCCAGCGGCAAGGCGGGCCAGGGGCAGCGCAGCGGACTGGTTACCGACGCCATCGAACACGATCTGCCCGACCTGAACGGCTGGCGCGCCTATCTGTGCGGCGCACCGGCCATGGTCGAAGCGCTCAGCCTGCTGGTGACGCGCCTGGGGATCAACCCGTCCCATGTGCATGCCGACGCTTTCTATCCCAGCGGTACCTGATCCCGCCCGCCGCCTGGCGGAGAACCGCGGGGCACCGCCCGCACATTCAAAAAACACAGAGGAGACCACATCATGAGCGGAATTCCGACGGTATTTCCCACGAATCCCAAGTGGCAGGGCGACGGCTCGAGCCGCATTCCCTTCTGGGCCTATACACGCGAGGACCTGTACCGGAAGGAACTGGAGCGCTTCTTCTATTCGGGCCACTGGTGCTATGTCGGCCTCGAAGCCGAGATTCCCAACCCGGGCGATTTCCGCCGCACCGTCATCGGTGAACGCTCGGTGATCATGGTTCGCGACATGCAGGGCGAGATCAGCGTGGTGGAAAACGTCTGCGCGCACCGCGGCATGCGCTTCTGTCGAGAGCGTCACGGCAACCGCAAGGACTTTTTCTGTCCCTATCACCAGTGGAACTACAGCCTGCAGGGCGACCTTCAGGGCGTGCCCTTTCGCCGTGGCGTCAAACAGGACGGCAAGGTCAATGGCGGCATGCCAAAGGAATTCAAACTCGAGGAACACGGGCTGACCAGACTCAAGGTGGCGACACGCGGCGGGGTGGTGTTCGCCTCGTTCGATCAGGATATCGAATCGCTCGAGGACTTTCTCGGCCCCACCATCCTGCAGTACTTCGACCGCGTCTTCAACGGTCGCACACTCAGGATTCTCGGCTACCGCCGCCAGCGCATTCCCGGCAACTGGAAGCTGATGCAGGAGAACATCAAGGACCCTTACCACCCGGGTCTGCTCCACACATGGTTCTCGACTTTTGGCCTCTGGCGTGCGGACAACAAGTCGGAACTCAAGATGGACGCGCACTTTCGTCATGCGGCGATGATCTCGACCCGAGGTCAGGGCGGAAAGAATGAAGAAGTGGTGAGTGGCGTCGACAGCTTCAAGGAGAAGATGCAGGTCAACGACCCGCGCCTGCTCGACATCGTGCCCGAGCCGTGGTGGAACGGCCCGACCGCGGTGATGACCACCCTCTTCCCCAGCGTCATCATCCAGCAACAGGTCAATAGCGTGTCGACCCGTCACATCCAGCCCAACGGTCACGGCTCATTCGACTTCGTGTGGACGCACTTCGGCTTCGAGGACGATTCCGAGGAGTGGACGCAGCGCCGGCTCATCCAGGCCAATCTCTTCGGTCCTGCGGGCTTCGTCTCGGCCGACGACGGCGAAGTCATCGAGTGGTCGCAGGAAGGCTTCGAGCAGAACCCGTCGCACCGAACCGTCGTCGAGATGGGCGGCTACGAGATCGAAGACACCGACCACATGGTGACCGAAACGCTGATCCGAGGCATGTACGCCTACTGGCGCAAAGTGATGGGGGAATGATGATGATCGACTTTCAGACCTATTTTGAACTGCTGAACCTCTACGGCGACTACGCCATGGCCGTCGATTCCTCCGACTGGGAGAAGTGGCCCGAATTCTTCGTCGAGGATGGCACCTACCGCCTGCAACCGCGGGAAAATCTCGAACAGGGATTGCCCCTGTGCCTGCTTGCGCTGGAAAGCAAGGCGATGATCAGGGACCGGGTCTACGGGGTAAAGGAAACCATGTATCACGACCCCTACTACCAGCGCCACATCGTCGGCATGCCGCGAGTGATCTCGGTAGAGCGCGGCCGCGATGCCGACACCATCCACGCCGAAGCCAATTACACCGTGATCCGTACCAAGTACGACGGCGAGTCGACGGTGTTCAACGCGGGCTACTACCGCGACGTGATCGTACGAACACCCGAGGGCTTGCGACTGAAGTCCCGCCTGTGCGTGTACGACACCGAGATGATTCCGAACTCCATCATTTATCCGATCTGAGGCCGACGTCATGACATTCAACTGGATAGACGCCATCGACGTCAGCGCCGTGCCGGCCGGTGATGTGCTCGGCATCGCGGTTGCCGGACGCGACGTCGCACTCTACGAAGTCGACGGCGAAATCTTCGCCACCTCGAACATCTGCACCCACGGCCATGCCCGCATGAGCGACGGCTTTCTCGAAGGCCGCGAAGTCGAGTGCCCCTTGCATCAGGGCAGATTCGACGTCTGTTCGGGCAAGGCCCTGTGCGCCCCGCTGACCGAGGACATCCCGATTTACCCCGTCAGGATCGAGAACGGCCGGGTCTTCATCTGCCTCGACTGAACGCCCCATCGCGGCCGACCAAACGGCCGCCACTACGTGAGTGAGAGAGACATGAAAAGCCTTCGGAAATGGCCCCTTCCCGCGCTGATGCTGGCTGCCGCGTCGGGCATGCGTACTGGGTGCATGAGCCGCACCCGGACCTGACAGGCAACACCAGGGAGCGGATCGCATGAGCGAACCTGAATCCACCGCATTGTGCATCATCCGCGCCGAGCGCCGCGCGCTGGCAGCCGTCATCAACACCATGAGAACCATGATCGGCGAAATTCGAGCGGGTCGCATGAAGCCTGACTTCCGCCTCTTCTGGGGCATGGTTCAGTACATCGATGCCTTTCCTGAACGAGTTCGCCACCCCAGGAAAGAGGACTGGCGCTTCGATCGCATCCGCCAGCGCACACTTCTCGCCGACGCGCTGATCGCCGAACTGGGCACGCAGCACCGCACCGAAGGACAACTGGGCGCATTGCGAAAATGCCTCGGTGACTTCGAAGCAGGCATAACAGGTGCGCTTGAGGGACTGGATGCCGCCATCGAGACGTATGCCGAATACTCATGGGCACACGTGGATCTGGAAGCGCTTGAACTGCTGCCCCGTGGCGAGGCTCTGCTAACCGATGCCGACTGACAAGACATTGTCGATGTCATCGAACTTGACGGTAGTCCGCTCATTGGCCGGACGGCGGGCGAGCGCTTTGCCCGACTGTTCCACAGCCATGTCGAGCCCCCCATTGGACTCGGTAGCAGATGTTCGGGGACGGCGCACCGGCCCCGGATCTGAAAGCAACGCCCGCAACATGGCACGTCCGTCGGATTCTCGGAACCGGTAGATCGTTGTAACCCTCTACCCAATGTAGGCCGGTCACCGCCGGCCATGGTGCCCAACGTTACGAAAGTGGGGCGTGATGCATCTATTTGACCGCCACAACGCCACCAAGCAGCGCGCCTACGTGTCTGATTTCACGCGTCTCATGGACGAATTCATGGCCGCGCATCCGGAAGAGCGCCGCTCACAGCGTGAGGGTTGGTACATCTTCTGGGACAGGCGGGTCGATTTGAAGGCGCAACGTGAGCACGAGGAAAGCGAGGTGCCAACACCGGCATATTACTACTTCGAGTTGACCGACACCCACCATTAAGGACGCCGCGCGTTGAGTATCGGGCCATGGTGCCGCACGGCCAGATCAGACGTCGCCAGGCAGTTTCCCCGTCATCCCTGACCTGGCCGTGCCGCCCGCCTCGACGGCTGGCGTCGTCAATGAAACGGGTCGGGAGACGAACACCCCGCGCAAAACAAAGGCCACTCCGAGGAGTGGCCAAAGTTCTTGATTCTGTTGGTCGGGGCGGTGGGATTCGAACTCACGACCCCTTGCACCCCATGCAAGTGCGCTACCAGGCTGCGCTACGCCCCGACACAAGCCGGCATTATAGCAGGCCATTTGAACTTTACCAGCAAAAAATCAGGTCTTCAGCTGGGCAAGCAGTGCTTCGATTTCCGCACGCACCTCGGCCAGCGTCGCCTTGTAACGTGCTTCGGCCTCAGCCTCTTCATGCTGATGAATGGCGGCTTCCCCGAGCCGGTTACGCGCCCCGGAAATGGTGAATCCCTCGTCGTACAGCAGATGGCGGATGCGGCGTACCAGCAGCACTTCGTGATGCTGGTAGTAGCGCCGGTTGCCACTGCGCTTGACCGGCTTGAGCTGGGTGAACTCCTGCTCCCAGTAACGCAGCACATGCGCCTTCACCCCGCACAGCTCACTGACCTCACCTATGGTGAAGTAGCGCTTGGCAGGAATCGGCGGCAGGGCTGCCGTCGCCGGTTCAGGGTTGCTTGCTTGCATCGCTGAGTTCCTCTACCGCGGCCTTGAGCTTCTGGCTGGCATGGAAGGTCACCACCCGACGAGCCGTAATCGGAATTTCCTCTCCGGTCTTCGGATTACGCCCCGGACGCTGAGGCTTGTCGCGCAGCTGGAAGTTACCGAAGCCGGACAGCTTGACGCTGTCGCCCCGTTCCAGCGCGGTCCGGATCTCCTCGAAGAAACCCTCGACCATGTCTTTCGCTTCACGCTTGTTCAAACCGACCTGCTCGAAGAGCAGATCGGCCAGTTCCGCCTTGGTCAACGTCACATTCATTCTCCAGACCCACGCAGTCGCGCACCCAGCGTGAGCTCGGCATGGCGGAGCAAGTCAGACATTGCGGTCTCTACCTCTGCATCTTCAAGGGTCCGTTGAGTATCTTGCATCAACACACTGAAAGCAAGGCTCTTCTTGTCGGGGTCGATGCCCTTGCCATGGTAGACATCGAACAGGCTGATTTCGCGCACGACCGCCGGCGCGGCTTCACGCAAGACCGCCAGCACGCGTGCGGCACTGACGTCCTGACCGACCACCAGCGCGAGGTCACGGGCGACCGCAGGCATGCGCGACACCCCGCCTGAGACGGGCAGCACGGCCTCCAGCGCCGCATCGAGCTCGACCTCGAACACGACCGGGGCCGTGCCCAGGTCATAGCGCTGCACCCAGACCGGATGCAGCTCGCCAATGACGCCGATTCGCCGCCCTTCCAGCATGACCACCGCCGCCCGTCCCGGATGCAGGGCCGGATCGGACAGTCGCTCGAAACCGAGCACGCGCGGCGCGAACAAGGCCTCGAGGTCGCCCTTGAGGTCGAAGAAATCCACCGGACGGCTGCGCTCGCCCCACTGCTCGGGCACCACGGGTCCGGCCGCCAGCGCGCTCACCCGACGCGGCTGGTGAAAGCCGCTCACCGGCTGACCATCGGCCTTGCGTTGGAAACAGCGCCCGAGTTCGAAAACCCGGACACGATTCAACTGACGCTTGCGGTTGGTCGCCAGATTGGCCACCAATCCCGGAATCAGGCTCGAGCGCATCACGCTCATCTGGCTGGCAATCGGATTCGCCAGGCGAATCGGGTTCTCGTTGGCGCAGAAGTCGCGCTCCCAGGCCTCTTCGACGAAGGCGAAATTGACCACCTCCTGGAAGCCACGCGCCGCGAGCAGATGGCGAACATCCCATTCGCTGCGGTCCGACTCGCTGCGTTCGAGCATGACCAGACGACCCAGCGGCGCCACCGCCGGAATGTTGTCGTAGCCGTGCAGGCGTGCCAACTCCTCGATCAGGTCTTCCTCGATCTCGATGTCGAAACGGAAGGATGGCGGCGTCACGCGCAGCGACTCGCCTTCCTTGCTTACGTCCAGATGCACTCGTTCGAGCAGCGCCTGCATGGCTTCGTCGGCCATGTCGATGCCAAGCACCCGGCGTGCGCGCGCCGGGCGCAGTGTCACCGCCGGGCGTACGGGCAGGGAGCCCGCTGCCAGGGCTTCCTCCACCGGACCAGCAGCGCCACCGCAGATATTCAGGATAAGTGCCGTGGCACGCTCGATGGCCGGACGGGCGAGCTCGAAATCCACGCCACGTTCAAAACGGTGCGAGGCGTCGGAGGAGAAGCCGTAAGCGCGGGCGCGTCCCGCGATGGCGTCGGGCGCAAAGAACGCGCTCTCGAGGAAGACATCGGTCGTCTCGAGCGTGATGCCGCTGTCTTCGCCCCCCATGATGCCGGCCAGCGCCAGTGCGCAGCGCTCGTCTGCGATCAGCAGCGTATCCGCCGCCGGCGTCACGGTCTGCTCGTTGAGCAACAGCACCTGTTCGCCAGCCTTCGGCATGCGTACATGGATCGCGCCGTCGAGACGGGTATTGTCGAAGGCGTGCAGCGGCTGTCCGAGTTCGAGCATGACGTAATTGGTGATGTCGACCAGCGCGCTAATCGAGCGGATGCCGCTGCGTTGCAGACGTTGCTTCATCCAATCGGGTGTCGGCGCCTTCGCATTGACACCCTTGAGCACTCTGCCACAGTAACGCGGACAAGCCTGGGGCGCATCGAGCACGATCGCCCGGCGATCATCGATCGACGGCGCCACCGCAGCAATTTCGGGTCGCACCAGCGCCACGCCGGTCAGTGCAGCCACTTCGCGCGCGACGCCGCTCAGGCTCAGACAGTCGGAACGGTTCGGCGTGAGCTTGATGGTAAACAGCGTGTCGTCGAGGGCGAGATAGTCGCGAATGTCCGCGCCCACCGGCGCATCGTCGGGCAGCGCATACAAGCCGCCATGATCGTCGGAAAGGCCGAGCTCGCGCTCCGAGCACAGCATGCCGAAGGATTCGATGCCGCGCAGCTTTGCTGCCTTGATGGCGAAATCGCCCGGCAGCATCGCGCCGACCTTGGCACACGGCACCTTCATGCCGACGGCCGCATTGGGCGCGCCGCAGACGATCTGCAGCAGTTCGCCGGTGCCCGCATCGACCTTGCACAGCTTGAGCTTGTCGGCATTCGGATGCTTCTCGGCCTCGACGATCTGCGCGACAACGATGCCGGTGAACGCCGGCGCCACGGCATCAGCCTCCTCCACCTCGAGACCAGCCATGGTCATCAGGTGACCCAGCGCAGCGCTGTCAAGAGGCGGATTGGCAAAGGTCCGCAGCCAGTTTTCGGAAAATTGCATGATTCACTTACCTGAATTGGCTCAAGAAACGCAGATCGCCCTCGAAGAAGAGACGCAGATCGTTGACGCCGTAGCGCAGCATGGTGAGACGGTCCGGCCCCATGCCGAAGGCAAAGCCGGTGTAGCGCTCGGGATCGATGCCGCCAAGACTGAGCACGTTGGGATGGACCATGCCGCAACCTGCGATCTCCAGCCAGCGCCCTTCGAGCGCACCGCTCATGAACGCGACGTCGATTTCAGCCGAAGGCTCGGTAAACGGGAAGAACGACGGGCGGAAACGAACCTGAAGATCGTCGGTCTCGAAGAACTTGCGTAGGAAATCCGCGATCACGCCCTTGAGGTCGGCGAAGCTGACGTTCTCGCCCACCCACAGACCTTCGACCTGATGGAACATCGGCGAATGCGTGGCATCGGAATCCACCCGGTACACCCGCCCCGGCGCAATGACACGGATGTCGGGCATGGTGTCGAGGTGCCTGTAGCGCTCGACATGCGCCATCATGGCGCGGTTCTGCACCGGACTCGTATGCGTGCGCAGCAGGACGTCGCTGCGGCCTTCGAGATAGAAGGTGTCGTGCATCGAACGCGCGGGGTGATTCTCCGGCGTATTCAAGGCGGTGAAGTTATGCCAGTCGGTCTCGATTTCCGGTCCGTCGGCGACCACGAATCCGATCGAACGGAACAGACTCTCGACGCGCTCGAGCGTGCGGCTGACCGGGTGCAAACCACCGCCGATCCCGCCCCGCCCCGGCAAGGTCACATCCAGCGCCTCGGCCGCGAGCTGTTGCAGCAATGCCGCCTCGCGCAAGGCCTGACGGCGCGCCTCGAGCGCGGCTTCGATCGCGACCTTTGCGCGGTTGATCGCAGCACCCGCTTCGCGCTTCTGTTCAGGCGCGAGCTTGCCGAGCGCCTTCAGCTGTTCCGTCAGCGAGCCACTCTTGCCAATAAAACGCGCCTTTGCCTGCTCAAGCTGGGCGCCATCGGCAGCCGCGGAGAATGCCTCCTCAGCCTGTTGAACCAGTTGATCGAGCTTATCCATGTCCCTGCCATCTGGGGAAATTCAGAAAAAAAAAGGAGGCCAGGCCTCCTTTTTTCGGGCTGCGAGCAATTACGCAGCGATTTGGGCCTTGGCTTGCGCGACGAGCGCTGCAAACGCCGGCTTGTCGAACACGGCCAGGTCGGCCAGCACCTTGCGGTCCACTTCCACAGCAGCCTTCTTCAGGCCGTTCATGAACACGCTGTAGGTCAGACCGCACTCACGCGCAGCGGCGTTGATACGGACGATCCACAGGGCACGGAACTGACGCTTCCTTTGACGACGGTCACGGTAGGCGTACTGACCGGCCTTCATCACCGCCTGCTTGGCGATGCGATAGACGTTCTTGCGACGGCCGCGGTAACCCTTGGCCTGTACGAGGACTTTCTTGTGACGTGCGCGGGCTGTTACACCACGTTTAACTCTGGGCATGGCGGTCTCCTATCAAGCGTAAGGCAGCATGGCGCGAATCAGCTTTTCGTCGGCCGCATGAATTTCCTTCATGCCGCGCAGCTGGCGCTTGCTCTTGGTGGTCTTCTTGGTAAGGATGTGGCGCTTGAACGCCGATGACCGCTTGATCCCACCGCTGGCGCGAACCTTGAATCGCTTCTTGGCTCCGCTCTTGGTCTTCATCTTGGGCATTTCTGAGACTCCGAGTTTATAGAATGCCGTCAGGTAGTACCGATACAGGTACGTTTGACACCCAACACCACTTGTTTTCCGCCGTCACCCATCAACTGGATGACGCCGGCTTCGCTCCCGGACAACCGGGAGCAAATCCTGAAACCGCGCGATCAGCGATTCTTCTTGATCGGCGCGATGACCATGACCATTTGACGCCCTTCCATCTTGGGCATCTGCTCAACCTGACCGAGCTCTTCGAGATCGGCCTTCACTCGCTCAAGCTGACGCAGACCGAACTCCTGGTGCGCCATTTCACGTCCGCGGAAGCGAAGGGTGACCTTGCACTTGTCGCCCTCGTCCAGGAAGCGCTTCAGATTGCGAAGCTTGATCTGGTAGTCGTTCTCGTCCGTACCCGGACGCAGCTTGACTTCCTTGATCTGGATCTGCTTCTGCTTCTGCCGTGCCTCGTGGGCCTTCTTCTGCTCCTGATACTTGAACTTGCCCAGATCCATCACCCGGCAAACCGGGGGTTCCGCCATCGGCGCGATCTCGACAAGGTCCAGCCCGATTTCTTCTGCTGCTTCGAGGGCAATTCTCAGGGGAACAATACCCAGCGGTTCACCGTCTTCACCGACCAGCCGAACCTCAGGCGCGGTGATCTCCCCGTTGACGCGCTGCTTTTTTTCTTGAGCGATGGTTCAATTCTCCACAAATACCAATATCAGACCGAGCCGGCTTTCGCTTCGATTTCGCGATGCCAGCGTTCGATCAGCGACTCTAGGGACATTTGGCCAAGATCCTGGCCACCCCGGACGCGCACAGCAACCACCCCGGCGGACTTTTCCTTTTCGCCGATCACAATCTGGTAAGGCAGCTTGTGCACGCTATGTTCGCGGATTTTATAGTTAATCTTTTCGTTACGCAAATCCGCCTCGACCCGGAAGCCCGCTTTCTTGAGTGCCTGCACGACTTCCTGCGTATATTCGGCCTGGCCTTCCGAGATATTCATCACGACCGCATGAACCGGCGCCAGCCACAGCGGCAAAGCGCCCGCGTGATGCTCAATTAGGATACCGATGAAGCGCTCGAGCGATCCCAGGATGGCGCGATGCAACATCACCGGATACTTCTTGGTATTGTCTTCCGCGACGTATTCGGCTTCGAGACGAACCGGCAGATTGAAGTCCAGCTGCAGCGTACCGCATTGCCACACGCGACCCAGACAGTCCTTCAGCGAAAACTCGATCTTCGGACCGTAGAAAGCCCCCTCGCCCGGCTGCACTTCATACTCGAGCGCCTGCGCATCGAGCGCAGCCGCAAGCGCCGCTTCGGCCGCATCCCATTGGGCGTCGTCACCGACACGCTTGTCCGGACGCGTCGACAGCTTGACGATCACATCGTTGAACCCGAAATCAACGTACACCTTCTGCAGCAGGCGAATGAACTCGGCCGCCTCCTCCTGCACCTGCTCGTCGGTACAGAAGATGTGCGCGTCGTCCTGCACGAAATTGCGCACACGCATGATGCCGTGCAGCGCCCCGGAGGGCTCGTTGCGGTGACAGGAGCCAAACTCCGCCATCCGCAGCGGCAAATCGCGGTAGCTCTTCAGACCCTGATTGAAGATCTGGATGTGACAGGGGCAGTTCATCGGCTTCACCGCGTAATCGCGCTTCTCCGACTGCGTCGTGAACATGAGGTCGGAATACATGCCCCAGTGACCGGACTTCTCCCATAACGAGCGATCGACGATCTGCGGCGTCTTCACCTCCTGATAACCGCGATCGTTGATGGTCTTGCGCAGATACTGCTCGACCTGCTGCCACAGCGTCCATCCCTTGGCATGCCAGAACACCATGCCCGGCGCCTCTTCCTGCATATGGAACAGGTCGAGCTGACGACCGAGCTTGCGATGGTCGCGCTTCTCGGCCTCCTCCAGCATGTGCAGATAGGCCTCGAGATCTTCCTTCTTGACCCAGGCCGTGCCATACACGCGCTGAAGCATCTCGTTCTTCGAATCACCCCGCCAGTAGGCCCCGGCGAGCTTGGTGAGCTTGAACACCTTGAGCTTGGCCGTGCTCGGCACATGAGGGCCACGACACAGGTCGATGAAATCGCCCTGACGATAGAGCGAGACATCCTCATCGGACGGGATCGACGCAATGATCTCGGCCTTGTAGTTCTCGCCGATGCCCTTGAAAAACTCGACAGCCTTGTCCCGCGCCCACACTTCGCGCGTCACCGGAAGCTCACGCTTGACGATCTCCGCCATGCGCTGCTCAATGGCCGCCAGATCCTCCGGCGTAAACGGGCGCTTGTACGAAAAATCGTAGTAGAAGCCATTGTCGACCACCGGACCGATCGTGACCTGGGCGTCGGGGAACAGCTCCTTGGCCGCATGCGCGAGCAGGTGCGCCGTGGAATGGCGAATGACCTCCAGCCCTTCCGGATTCTTGTCGGTGATGATCGCCAGCGCGGCATCGGACTCGATACGGTGCGACAGGTCGACCAGCTTGCCATCGACACGCCCCGCCAGCGAGGCCTTGGCCAAACCCGTACCGATCGAAGCAGCGACCTCACCAACCGTAACCGGATGGTCGAATTGACGAATTGAACCATCGGGGAGCGTGATGTTCAGCATGATCTATTGGCCTCTGACTGGATGAACCACCGATTCACGGCAATTCTGATAATGCGCTCTTGGTTGCACTGCACAAAACGTGGACGAAAAAAAAGTGCGGTCGAACCGCACTTTTTCTTCAAGCAGACAAGCGGACCCGACCTGTTCAGTTTCCGGCCTCGGTAGTAGTTCGGAACATGGCAAATCGACTCCAAGTGTTGGTAGGCGCGATTGGACTCGAACCAACGACCCCCACCATGTCAAGGTGGTGCTCTAACCAGCTGAGCTACGCGCCTGCTAAGAGCCGCGAATTATAGGCACTTTCCGGAAAGTGTCAAACAATTTCTGAATAATTCTTCAAAGACTCATGTTTCGTTCCATTCGGCCAGGAAGGCCTCCCAGTGCGGCGCACCGATCCGCTCCAAGGCTTCACGCACGACCGCATGCTCGCTGGCCAGGCCGGCGGCGTCCAGACGCCCGCGCATTTGCTGAAAACGAAGGAAAACGAGGTAGGTATTGACGACGTCGGTTTCGCAGTAATCGCGAATCTCCGCGATCCTCCCTGCTTGCCACGCGCTCCAGACCGCAGAACCATCCATGCCGAGCTTGCCCGGATAGCCCATGAGCTTGGCCAGGTCGTCCAGCGGCGCATTCGCACGCGGCGAGTACATCGCCAGCATGTCCATCAGGTCCAGGTGACGGGTGTGATAGCGACTGATGTAGTTGTTCCACTTGAAGTCGCGCGAATCGGCAAAGTCACCGTCGCCGAGATCCCAGTAGCGTGGCGCCGACACGCCGTGCAGCATGCCGCGGTAGTGCAGCACCGGCAGATCAAAGCCGCCACCGTTCCACGACACGATCTGCGGGGTGAAGCGCTCCACGCCATCGAAAAAGCGCTGGATGATCTGCCCCTCGTTCGACTCCGGTTCCGACAAAGAGAACACACGGAACTGGTTGGCGTCGCGCATGGCGCACGAAATGGTGACCACACGCTGCAGGTGATGAGGCAGGAAATCCGTGCCATGGCTTGCCCGCCGCTGCTGAAAGGCAAATTCGGCAACCTCGAAGTCAGACAAATCGTCCGGCAGTTCGTTGAGCCTGCGGATACCATCGACATCGGGAATGGTTTCGATATCGAAGACAAGGGTCGGCATCACTTCTGCACCCAGCCTCCACCCTGTTGCACCCACCAACCCGGCTGCGCGCGCTGCACCCAGCGCTCGGCAAAGGTCTTGCGTACATCGCCCTCCCACTCCGGATGGCCGTTGGCTCGTGCGATCTCCCGGTACAACGCGCTGCGATCGGCATTCTCGGCCGAAATCAGCGCATTGACCTGGCCACGCTGCGCCAGCGGCACGCTGGCCGCGCTACGCAAGGCCACCGATCCGTCTGCCGCAATCCCTACGGCGCCGGACTGGTAAAGCGGCGCCAACTGCGCGTGACGCTGCTGCATGGACTGTTTCAGTGCCCCGATGGCAGGAGAGTCGATTTCGAGATTGCCCTGGGCCACGGCCGACAGTGAGGCGCTCATCAGCACCGCACAGACAAGGTGGGCGATTTTCATGGTTTCTTTCCTTCTGCGGGCTGCCGGGCCGGCGCACTGGCGCCATCACGCAATTGCCAGACTTCGTCGATGATCCGGTCAGCCGCCTTTTCTGCCGCAGCGGCCGGAAAATAAATATTGATCGTGACGCAGGCGCTGGCAGTCAGCACCAACACACCCAACATCAGTTTGCGCACGTTCGGCGACATGTCACCTCCCTGTTATCGCGGCAACGCCTGCTGCCGGTATCAGCGCACTTCGGCGGCCGTATTGCCGGCGATGACGCGCTGAAGGCGATCGACCAGCACGGGCCAATCGACACGCGGATTGTAGCCGATGACATCCAGGGCCGGGATGCCGCCACCGCTGACGATCACGAAGCGCCCATCCGCACCGGGCTTGCCGATGCCATCCATCTCGCACACGCCCGCGTGCAATTCGCAACCGAACCCGATCCTGCTGTAGCCAAAGGTGTCGAAGAAGCCAAGGATGCCGCGCTGAATCGCCGCCATCGCTCCTGCGCCGCCGAGTGCGCTGATGTTCTGTACCGCACGCTGGCTGATGCGCCGCCGGTAATGCCCCGGGCTGCTGTCGATGCGGGCGGCGAAACCCACCGGCTTCCAGCGCACGAGTTCCAGCGCACGAATATCGGCATCGACGAATCCGGAGATACTGCCGAAGCTGAATGTCTCCGTCAGTTGCGCCAGATCGATGTGGCGCGCCTCGATATCGGCAAAGAGGTGCGAACCGACGCCGAAGGGTTCAAGCAGCCTGAGTCCGGTCGCGCGCAGATAGCCGTCGAATACGGACACCACCATTGCCCCGTCCAGCGCCACTTCACCCGGCGATACCCGCAGACCGGGTATTGACGCCGACAACACCCCCGACATCGATGGCAAGCCGATCGCCTCGGTCAGCAGCGGCATCGACAGCGGCTCGACCACCAGACTGCCGCCGCCGACCCACCCAACATCGCCATCGTTCAGACTCAGGTCGTCGAACACCAAAGCGCCATCGAGGACAGGGATACGCAGTCGGTCGACGCGCACCGCCCTTCCCTCGATCCTGGCATCGAGATCGAACGCGCCGAGCGCAAGCTTTTGCCACCACCCCCCGCCAATATGCAGGGATGCCTGCGTCGACCGGTTCTCACGCCAGGGAACATGGCCGCTCATGGGACCGAAGGCCAGCCCCGGCCCACCGTCTCCGCCAGCGAGACTGAAACCCGCCTCGTCGAAGACCGCATCGAGCGCGCGCAATTCGCCGTGCTCGAACTCCATCGCCCCACTGACCCGACCGGCAAATTTCAGTCGATCACCCGCCGCGGGCGCGACCAGCGGCGCCACCCATTTCGGCCCAACCACCGCGAGATCCGCATTTGCAAGGGCCACCGCCGCGCGCACCAGCGAACCAGCGCGAAAATCGATTACAGCCGAGGCGGCGAGCTGTTCCACACCTTCGAGCGAGATGGCGGCCTCGCGCACGTTGAGTCTGCCATCGGAAAAATCACCGTGCGCACGCGCCCAGATTCCGGCTTCGACATAGAAAGGGTGCAGGTAAGCCGCGCCATCCTGCCAATCCAGCGTCGCCTGCCAATCCCAGCCTCCGACACCGGGCGAAAGCCGGATCGACACCTCGACACCGAGATTCTCCGCGGCCTGAAGTCCATCGCGTGTTCCGAAATGCCCGCCGTCGAGGCGGCCGCTGAGCTCGATATCGCGTGATGGGCGCCAATTGAAAACGCCGTCGAACCGCCCGCCCGGCGACACGCTTGCAAGCCCCGGGACCCACTCCCTCAACAAGGTCAGGTCCAGCGCGGACACATTTGCACGCGCACTGCCATCGGCAAACAGCTCGATCGCAATCCGGCCGCGCGTTGCCACCGACAGTTCGAGCGTGCCAGCGCGGGCAACCATATCCAGCGCGAAGTCGACGCGCACTGATTCGCGCACACCCGGCAAGCGCAATACGCCGCGTTCGCAGCGCAGGACGGCCGCGTCGAACCCGCCGCCAGCGCACTCAAGACGCAACCTGCGCCAGCGGTGATCGGCAATGCGCAGCGCACCGATGCTCAGACTGACGCGCCCATCAGATGGAAAATCGAAGCTGAGGTTAGCCAGACCAAACGCCGGATGCTCGACCCGGTCGATCTTCAGGCTGAGCACCCCGAGTGCAGTCGCGGCGGGCGACCACATCAGCAGCGCCGTGCACAAGAACATGCACAGCCGCCGCATGGGGCGCAACTCAGCCGGGAAACACACCCGTCGACAGATAACGGTCGCCACGATCGCAGATGATCGTCACGATCACCGCATTCTCGACAC
The DNA here is from genome assembly GCF_018122735.1 of Azoarcus sp. L1K30. Taxonomy (GTDB): domain Bacteria; phylum Pseudomonadota; class Gammaproteobacteria; order Burkholderiales; family Rhodocyclaceae; genus Parazoarcus. Next base: position 1,903,420 of record NZ_JAGRRD010000001.1, read on the forward strand.
GCTCCGCCAGACGCAGCGCGACATGCAGCGCACCACCGGACGAAATGCCCGCGAAGATACCCTCTTCGCGCGCAAGGCGTCGGGTCATCTCCTCGGCATCAGCCTGACCGACATACTCGAGTCGATCGACCCTGGGTTTTTCGTAGATCTTCGGCAGATAGGCTTCGGGCCATTTGCGGATGCCCGGTATCTGCGATCCCTCCTCAGGCTGGCAGCCGATGATCTCGATCGCCGGATTCCGCTCCTTGAGGAAGCGCGACGTACCCATGATGGTGCCTGTCGTGCCCATGGAACTGACGAAATGCGTCACGCGCCCGCCAGTCTGCTCCCAGATCTCCGGGCCAGTGCCCTCGTAATGCGCGAGCGGATTGTCCGGGTTGCCGAACTGGTCGAGAATGATGCCCTGCCCCTCGTCGCGCATCTTCTCCGCAACGTCGCGAGCCATCTCCATGCCGCCTTCCCTCGGCGTCAGCACGAGTTCCGCGCCAAAGGCCCGCATCGACTGTCGGCGCTCCACACTCTGGTTCTCGGGCATCACCAGGATCATGCGGTAACCGCGCATGGCGGCCACCATCGCCAACGCAATGCCGGTATTGCCGCTGGTCGCCTCGATCAGGCAGTCACCAGGGTGGATGAGCCCACGCGCCTCGGCATGCATCACCATCGACAGCGCAGGCCTGTCCTTTACCGAGCCAGCCGGATTGTTACCCTCGAGCTTGCCCAGGATGACGTTGTTGCGCCCGCCATTGATGCGTTTGAGCCGTACCAGCGGCGTTTGCCCAACGTAATCCTCGAGCGTCCTGAAATCCATGTCGATACCCTTCCGTTTTCGTCCGCGCGACCGCGCGCTCAGCGTCGACCAATGCCGTGGTATTCGATGCCAGCCCGGCGCATTACTGCCGGATCGTACATGTTGCGCCCATCGAAGATCACCGGATTCTTCAGTGTCTTCCCGATGGATTCAAAATCAGGACTGCGAAATTCCTTCCATTCGGTCACGATGATGAGCGCATCTGCCTGCTCGAGGGCCGCCATCGGCCGCTGGGCATATTGCAGCCTCGGTTCGTCGCCGAAGATCCGCCTGGCCTCGTCCATCGCGACCGGATCATAGGCTGTAACCGTCGCTCCGCGCTTGAAGAGTTCATCGACGATGACCCTACTCGGCGCATCGCGCATGTCGTCCGTGTTGGGCTTGAAAGCAAGCCCCCACAGTGCGAAGCGCATCGAGGACAAGTCCTCGCCGAAGCGCGCCACGAGCTTGTCCACCAGGCGCAGTTTCTGCGCATCGTTAGCCGCCTCGACCGCGTTGAGGAGCAGCAGATCGTGGCCATGCTCACCGCCAGTGCGCACCAGCGCCTTGACGTCCTTGGGGAAGCAGGACCCGCCATAGCCGCAGCCTGCATAGAGAAAGTGCCAGCCGATGCGCGGATCGGAACCGATCCCCTGGCGCACCAGCTCGATGTCCGCACCAAGGGTTTCGGCCAGATTGGCAAGTTCGTTCATGAAACTGATGCGCGTTGCCAGCATCGCGTTCGCCGCGTACTTGGTCAGCTCCGCGCTTCTGACGTCCATCGCCAGCAGCTTTTCGTGGTTGCGCTGGAACGGTCCATAGAGTTGCCGCATGAGTTCGATCGCGCGCTCATCGTCCGCGCCGACGATGATGCGGTCCGGACGCATGAAATCGTCCACCGCGGCGCCTTCCTTGAGAAACTCGGGGTTGGACACCACGGAAAAATCGGCATTGACACCACGCCGGGCGAGTTCTTCGGACACGGCCGCGCGCACCTTGTCGCCGGTTCCCACCGGCACCGTGGACTTGTCCACCACCACGCGGTATTCGGTCATGTAACGGCCGATGTTGCGCGCCGCCGCCAGGACATACTGCAGATCGGCCGAACCGTCCTCGTCGGGCGGGGTACCGACCGCGATGAACTGCACCAGACCATGATTCACTGCGCGTTCGACGTCTGTCGAAAAGGACAGGCGCCCGGCCTCCACGTTACGTCGCACGACCTCGAGCAGACCCGGCTCATGGATCGGAATGCCGCCCTGCTCCAGGATACGGATCTTTTTCGGATCCACATCGAGGCACAGCACGTCATTGCCCACATCGGCCAGGCAGGCGCCACTGACGAGTCCGACGTATCCGGTTCCGATAACGGTAACCTTCATGCACTTCCCCTGTACAAGACCGGAGCGTGGCGCTCACGGCGTGAGATCGAATTCCTCGGTGCGGCGTGGCGGGTAGGTTTCCCAGCCACCACACGCCGGACAACGCCAATGAAACTGACGTGCCTTGAAACCACAGGTGTCGCAGCGATAGCGGGCGACTTTGCGGGTGTGACCATGAATCAACTGCTTGATCATTTCGATATCGGCACGCTGCTCCGTCGGTGCCGCGAGCACCGCTGCCTCGAGCAGCTTGTCCAGCCCAAGCAGGGTCGGATTGCGGCGCAGCTCTTCGCGTACCAGTTCGTAGGCCGCTTTCGCGCCCAGTTTATCCATTTCCCAGTGAAACAGTTCATCGAGCAGGTCCAGCGAGGAATGTCGCTGCAGCCACGAGCGCAGCAACTGATGTCCCTGCTCGATACGCCCCAGGCGTCCATAGGCATCCATCACCCTCTGTGCGGCCAGCGCCAGGTAGACAGGGTCCTGATTTTCAATGCGCTTCCAGGCCTCGAGCGCTTCTTCATCGCGCCCCTGCGCAAGCAGCAGATCTCCCTGGATCAGGCTCGCGCGCACGCAGCGCCGATTGATGGCGAGCGCCTCGTCGACATGACGTCGCACGTCGTCGAAGCGCGAATTGGCCAGCGCCTGTGTGGCCAGTTCGCAATGAAAATTAGCAACATCGGTACGCCAATGGATGCTGTCGTGATCGGTCAGCGACGCCGCGACCTCGATCGCCTTTCCCCAGTCTTTTTCCTGCTGATAGATCTCGAGCAGATAGCGCAGGGCCACATCATCGGCACGGGTGCCACGCAATCTCAGAAAGACCGCCTCGGCACGGTCGAGCAAACCGGCCTTCAGAAAATCCTGGCCGAGTTCCCCCAGGGCCTGCAGGCGCTGCTCCTCGGAGAGATCCTCCCGATCGACAAGCAACTGGTGCATGCGGATCGCGCGATCCGTTTCGCCGCGCCGCCGAAACAGGCTGCCAAGCGCAAAATGCAGTTCGATCGTCTGCGGATCAATGCGGACTGCCTCGACGAACGCGTCGATGGCCTTGTCAGGCTGCTCGTTGAGCAGAAAATTCAGCCCGCTCAAGTACGAGCGTGGCAAGGCCCGCGATTCGTGTACGACCTGGCGGATATCGATACGGGCGGCGAGCCAGCCCAAGCCAAAAAACAGCGGCAGCGCGAGCAGCCACCAGAATTCGATTTCCATGGATGTCAGAGTGTCTCGGGGGCTTGCGCCTCGGCAACCGGCGGCCTGGCCTCGGCGCGTTCTCGCCCCGCGCGTTCAAGCTGCTTGCGCAGTCTGGAAATCTCGCGTCGCTGCCGCAGCAAGGATCCGAAGGTTGCCGTCACCCCGAGCAGCGCGCCTGCCGCAAACGCAATCAGGATGATGAAGACAATGGGCAGGTGCCATTCACTGCCGAAGAAGAACCTCAGACTGGCCAATTGGTCGTTCTTGACCGCAAAGCCGAAGAGGATGAAAAACAGCAGGAGGCGAAGGAACCACATCAATACGCGCATCGCGACATTATCCCCGAGCAGATGACAAAAAAGAAGGCAGCCGAAGCCGCCTTCCGAGATTCATTCCACCGATCGCCGCGCGGTCAACCGCCGATGTCCACCCGCTCGCGCAACTCTTTGCCGGCTTTGAAATGGGGCACGTACTTTTCAGGCACGTGAACCTTATCACCTGACTTGGGATTGCGTCCCGTCCGCGGAGGACGATAGTTCAGCGCAAAACTTCCAAACCCGCGGATCTCGATGCGATCCCCGCGCGCCAGGGCGTCGGTCATCGCATCGAGAATCATCTTGACCGCGTAATCGGCATCCTTTGCAACCAGCTGCGGAAAACGCGCCGCCAACTGGGCAATCAACTCCGATTTGGTCATGATCGGCTGGATTACTGCTTCTGCTCGTTCATCTTGGCCTTGAGCAGGGCACCGAGGTTGGTCGTGCCCGATGCAGCGGCACTCTCGGAAGCCATCTTGTTCATGACTTCGCTCTGCTCAACCTGATCCTTGGCACGGATCGACAGGTTGATCGAACGGGTCTTGCGATCGACGTTGATGACGACGGCTTCAACTTCCTGGCCTTCCTTCAGCACGGTCGTCAGATCATCGACACGATGCGTCGCGGCTTCGGAAGCACGCAGGTAGCCCTCGACCTCGTCACCCAGGGCGATCACGGCGCCACGCGGTTCGACCGACTTCACGGTACCGGTCACGAGGCTGTTCTTCTCGTGGGTGGCAATGAAGTTGGTGTACGGATCGCCTTCCATCTGCTTGATGCCCAGCGAGATACGCTCGCGCTCGACGTCGATGGCAAGCACGATGGCTTCGACTTCGTCGCCCTTCTTGAAGCGGCGCACGGCATCTTCGCCGGTTTCGCTCCAGGACAGGTCGGACAGATGGACGAGGCCGTCAATGCCGCCTTCCAGACCGATGAACACACCGAAATCGGTGATCGACTTGATCTGACCGCGAACCTTGTCACCCTTCTTGTGGTTCAGGGCGAAATCGTCCCACGGGTTCGAAGCGCACTGCTTCATGCCCAGCGAGATACGGCGACGGTCTTCGTCGATTTCGAGAATCATCACCTCGACTTCGTCGCCCAGCTGGACAACCTTGGTCGGATGGATGTTCTTGTTGGTCCAGTCCATTTCGGAGACGTGAACCAGGCCCTCGATACCCTGCTCGACTTCGACAAATGCGCCGTAGTCGGTGATGTTGGTGACCTTGCCGAACAGGCGCGTACCCTGCGGGTAACGACGGGAGATGCCCACCCACGGATCTTCGCCCAGCTGCTTGAGACCCAGCGAGACGCGGTTCTTTTCCTGGTCGAACTTGAGCACCTTGGCTTCGATTTCATCGCCAACGTTGAGCACTTCCGACGGGTGACGCACACGACGCCAGGCCAGGTCGGTGATGTGCAGCAGGCCGTCGATGCCGCCGAGGTCAACGAACGCACCATAATCGGTGATGTTCTTGACGATACCCTTGATGACCGTGCCTTCCTTGAGGTTGGAGAGGAGCTTTTCGCGCTCTTCGCCCATCGACTCTTCGAGCACTGCACGACGCGACACGACAACGTTGTTGCGCTTGCGGTCGAGCTTGATGACCTTGAATTCGTATTCCTTGCCTTCGTACGGCGTGGTGTCCTTGACCGGACGCATGTCGACCAGCGAACCCGGCAGGAAGGCGCGGATGCTGTTGGTCATGACGGTCAGACCACCCTTGACGCGACCGGAGATCACGCCCTTCACCAGCGTGCCTTCGTTCAGTGCCTTCTCGAGGTCGTTCCAGGCCGAGATGCGCTTGGCCTTGTCGCGCGACAGACGGGTTTCACCGAAACCGTCTTCGAGTGCATCGATTGCAACATGGACGAAATCGCCGACATTGACTTCGAGGTCGCCGCGGTCGTCGCGGAATTCCTCGATGGGAACATAGCTCTCGGACTTCAGGCCGGCATTGACGACGACGAAGTTCTGGTCGATGCGTACGACTTCCGCGGTGATGACTTCACCGGTACGCATTTCCTGAAGGGCGAGACTTTCTTCGAACAGGGCGGCAAAGCTTTCTTCGAAGGCGGGGGTGGCAGTTGACATAAAGAGAAAGAATCCGGAACCGGCGTGCGACGGCAAGCAAAGTAAGTTGGAAAACACACTCCGGGCACCCTTGCCCGGGCATGGCGAAACTCAACCGGGAGCCAGCCCCCGACCCCGCACGAGATCGAGCACGAAAGCCACGGCCGCATCGACATCCATCGAAGTGGTATCGAGCAGCACCGCGTCCGGTTGTTGCTGCAGGGGAGCCACGGCGCGGGCGGCATCACGCGCGTCCCGTTCACGAAGGTCCTGCATCAAGCTCTCAAGTTTAGCAGGCAAACCCTTTTCGATCAACTGCTTATAACGACGCTCCGCACGCGCCTCAGCCGAGGCCGTCAGAAACACCTTGACCTCGGCATCGGGAAAGATCGCCGACCCCATATCCCGGCCTTCGGCAACCAGCCCCGGGCCCTTGCGAAAGTCCCGCTGACGTCCGAACAGTGCGGCACGAACGGCCGGAAGCACCGCCACCCGGGAGGCCCCAACGGAGCACACCTCTTCACGAATCTCGTCGCTGACATCCACTTCGCCGAGCAGCACGTTGCCACCCACGAAACGCGCCGGCAGCGCCGAGGCGAGCGCGGCAAGCGCCGCCTCGTCATCGAGCTCAACCCCTTTCTGGATTGCGGACAAGGCGGTCAGGCGGTACAGCGAGCCGCTGTCGAGATGCTGCCAACCGAGCGCCTCGGCGACGCGTGCACCAACCGTACCCTTGCCTGACGCCGACGGACCGTCGATGGCGACCACCGGCACTGGCCTCACCACGCCCGCGAAGGCTTCGAAATAGCCGGGAAAAGTCTTGTTGACGCATTTCGGGTCGTTGATCCGCACCCTGCACTCGCCCAGGCTCACGAGCGAGAAACACATCGCCATGCGATGGTCGTCATAGGTGTCGATCGTGGCGGGCTGCAGGTGGGCGGGCGGCGTTACGCACAGGTAGTCTGCCCCCTCCTCCACCACCGCCCCGACCTTGCGCAGTTCGGTCGCCATGGCGGCAATACGGTCTGTCTCCTTGACCCGCCAGCTGGCGATGTTGCGCAGACGGCACGGACCATCGGCAAACAAAGCCGCGACGGCCAGCGTCATCGCCGCATCGGGGATGTGGTTCAGATCGAGATCGAACGCATGCAGGCGCCCCGACACCGGTGCCGAGGCCTCGATCCAGTTGTCGCCCATGGCGACATGGGCGCCGATCTGCTGCAAGGCTTCGGCAAAGCGGACATCACCCTGGATGCTGCTGCTGCCGACCCCCTCGACACGGACGGGGCCGCCGCCAATGGCGCCAGCCGCCAGAAAATACGATGCTGAGGACGCGTCGCCCTCGACATAGACCGTGCCCGGCGAACGATAGCGCGCATTGCCTGGCACGACGAACCGTTCCCAGTCCTGATGCGTGACGGAAACACCGAACCGTGCCATCAGATCGAGGGTGATCGCGATGTAGGGGCGCGAGATCAGTTCACCGACCACTTCGATTACCACTTCCTCGCCGGTCAGGGGCAAGGCCATCAGCAGCGCCGTAAGGAACTGGCTCGAGACGTCGCCCCGTACCCTAACCACACCGCCCCCGCGGATGTCGGCGGGCCGCAACTGCAGCGGCGGGAAGCCGTCATTGCCCAGGTAGTCGATGTCGGCACCAATCTGACGCAGGGCATCGACCAGGTCGCCGATCGGACGCTCGTGCATGCGCGCGACACCGGAAAGATGGTAGCGGCCACCGGACAGCGCGAGCGCTGCTGTCAACGGACGAAACGCGGTACCGGCATTGCCCAGAAACAACTCAGCGTCCTTGACCGGAAACGCCCCGCCTACGCCGTGCACGCGATAGTCGTTAGTGCCTGCTTCATGCACCCAGTCGACGCCGAGGATGCGCAGGGCGTCGAGCATGCGTTCGACATCGTCCGAGGCCAGCAAGTCGCGGATGTGGGTCTCGCCCTCGGACAGGGCGGCCAGCAACAACACTCGATTGGAAATGCTCTTGGAGCCGGGCAAGCGCACCGTTCCGCGTGCCTCGAGCAAGGGAGGCAGATCCAGATAGTCCATGATTCACTCAGAAGTGGATGTCGGTGCGAACTGCTCGGCCCAAGCATTGCGGGCACTGCGCGCCTCTTCGAACATCTGCTCGAGACGCTTGCCGTCACCGGCCATCAACAGTGCGCGCATGTAGGCGAGCTCGGCCAGATACTCGTCGAGCTCGCCGAGCAGCGCCTGGCGATTGGCGATGCAGATGTCGCGCCACATTTCGGGATGACTGCCGGCAATCCGGGTGAAATCCCGGAACCCGCTGGCAGCATGCGAAAACAGCAACTCGGCATTGGCACGTCCTGCAAGGTCATGCACCAGCCCGAAGGCCAGCAGATGCGGCAGGTGGCTCACCGCCGCGAAAACGCGGTCGTGATCCTGCGGTGCCATATCCACCACGGTCGCCCCGCAGGCCTCCCATGCTGCCCTTACCAGCGCCACGGCAGCGGGTGCGTTTTCCGGCAGGGGCGTCAGCACCACCTTGCGGCCGCGATAAAGTGACGCAAAGGCCGCATCGACCCCGCTCTTCTCGGCCCCCGCAATCGGATGCGCCGGCACCACATGCGACAGCCGCGCATCCAGGCGGCGGTAGGCGGCCTCGATGACGTCGCGCTTGGTGCTGCCAGCATCGGTCACCACCACGCCTGGCGCCAGATGCGGCGCCATGGCCGCCATGATGCCGTCGACCTGCCCCACGGGTGCGGCGAGCAGCACAAGGTTGGCACCATCGAGCGCGGTTTCCCAGTCGGTGCAGAATTCGTCGATCACCCCGCTTTCACGCGCCCGCTCGAGCGCGCCGACGGTGCGTCCAATACCGACAATCTGCTCCACTGCGCCGGCTTGCCGCAGTGCAAGGGCAAACGAGCCGCCGATGAGTCCGACCCCACACACCACCAGCTTGCCGATCAGCGCCATGCCATTTCTCCGCGCGGTCAAGTCAGAATCTGGCGCAAGGCCTCGATGAAACGACTGTTCTCCTCGGGCAGACCGATCGACACCCTCAGCCACTCAGGCATGCCGTAACCGGCAATCGGACGCACGATGACGCCGCGCTTGAGCAGCCCCTGGTTGACCGCGGCCGCATCACCAACCTTGAAGGTGACAAAATTTCCTGCGGACGGAATCCACGTCAGGCCCATTTCGGCAAAAGCCTCGGTGAGCTGCACCATGCCACGACGGTTGAGCTCGGCACTCTGCGCGAGAAACTCATCGTCGCCTAGCGCCGCCTCGGCGGCGGCAAGCGCCACGCTGGAAACGTTGAAGGGCTGGCGCACTCGGTTCATGAGGTCGGCGACACCCGGGTGTGCAATTGCATAACCCACGCGCAACCCGGCCAGGCCGTAGGCCTTGGAGAAAGTGCGCGACACCAGCAGGTTGGGAAAACGCGGCAGCCAGCTGATGGCGTCATAGCGCTGCTCGGGCGCAAGGTACTCGGTATACGCTTCGTCGAGCACCACCAGCACGTCGGACGGCACACGCGCGAGAAATGCCTCGAGCGCGTCGCCAGGCAGGAAGGTGCCGGTCGGATTGTTCGGGTTGGCAATGAAGACGACGCGCACATCTGGCGTGATCGCCGCAGCCATGGCATCCAGATCGTGGCCGTAGTCGCGTGCGGCCACTTCGATGCACCGCGCACCGGTCGCATTCGTGGCCAGCGGATAGACCGCGAACGCATGCTGCGCGAACACCGCGGCCAACCCGGGCGCAAGGAAGGTTCTGGCCGCGAGCTCGAGAATGTCGTTCGAGCCATTGCCGATCACGATCTGGTCGGCGCTCACACCAAACTTGCGCGAAATCGCCGCCTTCAGCGCGAATGCGCCTCCGTCCGGATAACGCGAGAGCGCCGAGAACGTATTCATTGCCGCATCGCGCGCACGCGCCCCCATCCCAAGCGGATTTTCATTGGAGGCGAGTTTTACGATGCTGGCCTCGGCCAGCCCCATCTCGCGCGCAAGCTCCGAAATCGGCTTTCCCGGCAGGTAAGGGGTAATCGAACGAATGTAATCGGGCGCCTTGTCGGCAACGCTCATGACTATCTCCAACACGAATTAGATGGCGGCGACCGGGTAGGATCCCAGCACCTTGACGAAGGCTGCGCGTTCGCCGAGTTCCTTCAATGAAGCTGCAACGTCCGCATCGCTCTGATGCCCCTGCAGATCCACGTAGAAAACGTACTCCCACAGTCCGCCCTTGGCTGGACGCGACTGCAGCTTGGTCATATCGACGCCATGCCGCGCCAACGGTTCGAGAAGCCCGTACATCGCACCCGGGCGATTCGGAGCCGAACAGACGATCGACGTCTTGTCCTTGCCCGAGGGGCCCGCTTCATGATGGGCAATTACCAGGAAACGCGTCGAATTATTGGGATCATCCTCGATGTTCGATGCGAGCTTGTTCAGGCCGTAAAGTTCTGCCGCCGCCTCGCCCGCGATCGCGCAGGATTCGGGATCCTCGGCGGCAAGCCGGGCCGCCTCGGCATTGCTCGCCACTGGAATGCGCGGCAGGTTGGCGAGATTGCGATTGAGCCACTCGTGACATTGCGCCAGCGACTGCGCATGCGAATAGAGACGCTTGGCGCCGCCGATGCCATCGGCGCGCGACAACAAGTGCTGATGAATGCGCAACTTGACTTCGCCACAGACCTTGAGCGGATTGGCCAGCAGCAGATCCAGGGTACCGCCGACGGCGCCCTCGGTGGAATTCTCCACCGGCACCACGCCGTAGTCGGCATTGCCCTGCTCCACCGTGCGGAAGACTTCGTCGATGGCGGCCATCGGCAGGAAGCTGGGCGCCGAACCGAAATGCTTGCGGCTGGCGCTCTCCGAGAATGTCCCCGCAGGGCCGAGGTAGGCGACCTTCAGCGGCTGCTCGAGGCCGAGGCAGGCAGACATGATCTCGCGAAAGATCCGTTGCACCGCCCCGCCCGGCAGAGGGCCCGGATTGATGTCGGCCAATCGCCGCAACACCTGGGCTTCGCGTTCGGGCCGGTAGATGTTGCCTTGCTTGATTTCACCGACGCGCTGGGCACAGCGCGCACGCTCTGACAGACGGGCAAGAATCTCCTCGTCGAGGCTGTCAATCCGGTTTCTCAGGTTCAGCAGTTCGTCGCTCATGCTCAGCTCTCAAAACGCCCGTTCGGGCTCAGGCCCTGCGCGCGGCAAAGTCGCGCATGAAATCGACCAGCGCCTGCACCCCGGCAAGCGGCATCGCGTTATAGATGGAGGCACGCATGCCTCCGACCGACTTGTGCCCCTTCAACTGCACGAGGCCCGCGGCCCTGGATTCGGCCAGAAAGGCTTCGTTGAGACGCTCGTCCTTGAGGAAGAAGGGCACGTTCATGCGTGAGCGGCAGGCAGGATCGACACGATTCTCGTAGAAATCACATTGATCCAGATAGCCGTAGAGCAATTCCGCCTTGGCGACGTTCTGCGCTTCGATTGCAGCCACCCCGCCCGCGCGCTTGAGCCACTGGAACACGAGACCGGCAATGTAGATCGCGTAGGTCGGCGGCGTGTTGTACATCGAACCATTGTCGGCAACCGTCTTGTAGTCGAAGGCGGTCGGACAATCGGGCACCGAACGGCCCAGCAAGTCCTCGCGCACGATGACAATGGTCAGGCCGGCAGGGCCGATGTTCTTCTGCGCACCACCGAACAGCAGGCCGTATTTCGAAATATCCATCCTGCGTGACAGGATGTGTGAGGACACGTCGGCCACCACCGGCACTTCACCGCGGCCAATCGTCGCCAGGTCCGGCTCGAACGGAAACTCAACGCCACCGATGGTCTCATTGGTACAGGTGAAGACAAAGGCCGGATCAGCAGACAGCTTCCATTCGGTCATGGCCGGCACCGACGTGAAGCCCGACGACTCGGTACTCGCGGCGATATTGACCTCGCAGTATCGCCGCGCTTCCTTCTGCGACTTCATCGACCACGAGCCGGTGACGACATAGTCCGCCACCCGCCTGGTGCCGAGCAAGTTCATCGGGATGATCGCATTTTCGGCAATCGCTCCACCCTGCATGAACAGGATGCGGTAATTCGACGGCACAGCGAGCAATTCGCGCAGGTCGGCCTCGGCCGCCTCGGCAATGGACATGAACTCCTTGCCGCGATGGCTCATCTCCATCACACCCATGCCCGCACCGTGCCAGTCGAGCATTTCCTCAGCCGCCTGCCGCAGTACCGCCTCGGGCAATACCGCGGGCCCGGCGCTGAAATTCCACACCCGACTCATGCCTCGCCTCCTTCCTCACCGTTGCCTTCTGTCGACGCTTCGTCGCCGGCGTCCGCGACCGGACCTTCGTCCGCACCGGCACCGCCCGCGTCATCGCCGCCCGCCACATCACTCGCGGTGCCCACCAGTTCGTCCTCGTCAGACTCGGCGACCTTCTCGATACCGGCAAGATAGGTACCCTCGTCGAGACTGATCAGCGTCACCCCTTGGGTTGCGCGGCCGAGTTCACGGATGTCCTGCACCTTGGTCCGGATCAGTACCGCACCGGTGGAAATCAGCATGACTTCGCCCGTCGGCTCGACCAGCACGGCACCGACCAGCTTGCCGTTTCGATCCGAGGTCTGGATCGCGATCATGCCCTTGGTGCCACGACCATGGCGTGTGTATTCGGCCACCGGCGTGCGCTTGCCGTATCCGTTCTCGGTGGCGGTCAGCACCGACTGCGATTCGTCGGTGGCCACCAGCATGGCAATGACGCGCTGACCATCTTCGAGCGTCATGCCGCGCACTCCCCGTGCTTCGCGTCCCATCGGACGCACGTCGCCCTCGGCAAAGCGCACCGCCTTGCCGGCATCGGAGAACAGCATCACGTCGCAGGCACCATCGGTAATCTCGACACCGATCAGATGATCGCCATCGTCCAGATGGACGGCGATGATGCCGGCCTTGCGCGGATTGGAGAATGCCGTCAATGCGGTCTTCTTCACCGTTCCGGCCGAGGTTGCCATGAACACGAAATGATCGTCGTCGAAGGACTGCACCGGCAGTACGGCGGTTATCTTTTCGCCCTCGGTCAGGGGGAAGAGATTCACGATCGGCTTGCCGCGCGAATTGCGCGTACCTTCGGGAACCTCATATACCTTCAGCCAATAGGCGCGGCCACGATTCGAGAAGCACAGCACGGTGTCGTGCGTGTTGGCGACGAACAGATGATCGATGAAATCCTCATCCTTCATCGACGTCGCCTGCTTGCCACGCCCGCCGCGACGCTGGGAGCGGTAGTCGGCCAGCGGCTGACGCTTGAAGTAACCGGTATGCGACAGCGTGACCACCATGTCTTCCGGCGTGATCAGATCTTCAATGTTGATCTCGGCCGTATTCATCACCAGTTCCGAGCGACGCGGATCGCCGAACTGGTTGCGGATCGCGGTGAGCTCGGCCACGATGATCTCGGTGATGCGTTCGGGGCGAGCGAGGATGTCGAGCAGGTCGGTGATGAGATCCATCACTTCGCGGTACTCGCTGACGATCTTGTCCTGCTCGAGGCCGGTCAGGCGCTGCAGGCGCAGTTCGAGGATGGCCTGGGCCTGCGCTTCGGACAGGCGATACCCCTGGGCCGACAAGCCGAACTGCGGGTCGAGCGCCTCGGGTCGATAACTGTCTGCCAGCGCGCGCGAGAGCATCTCCTCGACCAACGGCGAGCGCCAGGTTCGATCCATCAGGCCACGTTTGGCATCGGCCGGCGTCGGCGCGGCCTTTATCAGCGCGATGATTTCGTCGACATTGGACAGCGCAACTGCCAGACCTTCGAGGATGTGACCGCGGTCGCGCGCCTTGCGCAGTTCGAAGATGGTGCGACGGGTAATGACCTCGCGCCGGTGCTCGAGGAAGCACACCAGCATCTGCTTGAGGTTGAGCAGCCGTGGACGACCGTCCACCAGCGCCACCATATTCATGCCGAAGCTGTCCTGCAGCTGGGTGTGCTTGAACAGCTTGTTCAACACCACCTCGGGCATCTCACCACGCTTGAGCTCGACGACCAGACGCATGCCCGACTTGTCCGACTCGTCGCGGATCTCGCTGATACCTTCGATCTTTTTCTCGTTGACCAGCTCGGCCATGCGCTCCTGCAAGGTGCGCTTGTTCACCTGGTAGGGCAGCTCATCAACGATGATGGCCTGGCGGTCGCTCTTGCCAATCGGCTCGAAGTGGGTGCGCGCGCGCATGATCACCCGCCCCCGGCCCGTGCGGTAACCCTCGTGCACCCCGTGCAGCCCGTAGATCAGGCCCGCGGTGGGAAAGTCGGGCGCCTTGACGATCTCGATCAGGGCATCGATATCCGTTTCGGGTGATTCAAGCAGCTTGAGGCAGGCATCGATGATCTCGCCCAGATTGTGCGGCGGGATATTGGTCGCCATGCCGACCGCGATACCGCTCGAACCATTGATCAGCAAATTCGGAATGCGCGCCGGCATGACCAGCGGCTCTTTTTCCGAACCATCGTAGTTCGGCCCGAAATCGACGGTTTCCTTGTCGATGTCGGCCAGCAGCTCATGACCGATCCGCGCCATGCGGATTTCGGTGTATCGCATCGCCGCGGCGTTGTCGCCGTCGACCGAGCCGAAGTTGCCCTGTCCATCGACGAGCATGTAACGCAGCGAAAAATCCTGCGCCATGCGCACGATGGTGTCGTACACCGCCGTGTCGCCGTGCGGATGGTACTTACCGATGACGTCGCCGACGATACGCGCAGACTTCTTGTACGCCCGGTTCCAGTCATTGGAGAGCTCGTGCATCGCATACAGCACCCGCCTGTGCACCGGCTTGAGGCCGTCGCGCGCATCGGGCAACGCACGCCCCACGATCACGCTCATTGCGTAATCGAGATAGGAGTGGCGCATCTCCTCCTCGAGACTGATCGGAAGTGTTTCCTTGGCGAACTGTGTCATGCGCTGAGGCGGTAAAACCCGCTTGAACCAAAAGCGTGCAATTTTAGCATGCACAAGGGCTTCGCTACGCCGACGCCGCCAACACGATTGCAAAGGATGCGCTCGGGGCCGCGATCGATTTTTTTCTTCGCCAGGCACTTGAAATCCTGCCGCCTGCCCCAAGCTGTTGGGCGATTGATGAACACAGGGAGCGATCATCCATGCAGGAACAGAAGCCGACACCGGAGCACAACGCAGAGCTCGAGCAGCAAAGCGCCGCCAACGAACAGCCCGCACCGGAACAGGCGACCGAACAGCCCGCTGCGCACGATGTGATGCCTAGCCTCGAGCAGAGCCTTCGCGAAGCCGAACTGAAGGCGTCGGAGCACCACGACGCGTGGCTGCGCGCCAAGGCCGAAACCGAGAACGTCCGTCGACGCGCACAGGAAGACATCGCCAAGGCTTCCAAATTCGGCGCGGAGAAGTTCGCCACCGCGATGCTGCCGGTCAAGGACAGCCTTGAAGCCGCACTGGGGACCGAGAACCAGACCCTGGAAAAGCTGCGCGAAGGCGTCGAACTGACCTTGAAGCAACTCGTCTCCGCGTTCGAAAGCGCCAATCTGGTGGAGGAAAACCCCGCCGGCCAGAAGTTCGACCCCAACAAGCATCAGGCCATCGGTGCGCTCGAATCGGACGCCGAGCCCAACACCGTGATCAACGTGCTGCAAAAGGGCTACCTGCTCAATGAGCGCGTGATCCGTCCGGCCATGGTCATGGTATCCAAGGCGAAATCGGCTTAATTGGCCGGAATGACGGCTTGAAACCCCGTCACTTCACCCCATATTCGAATCAAGCCTGAGCCGGCACGGCCGACTCAAACACCACATTCAGGACATAAAGGAAAAGTCATGGGCAAGATCATCGGCATCGACCTCGGCACCACCAACAGCTGCGTTTCCGTGATGGAAGGCGGCAAGCCCAAGGTCATCGAAAACTCCGAAGGTGCGCGTACCACGCCGTCCGTCGTGGCTTACGCGGAAGACGGCGAGATCCTGTGCGGCGCGCCGGCTAAGCGCCAGGCGGTCACCAACGCCAAGAACACCCTGTTCGCCATCAAGCGCCTGATCGGCCGCCGCTTCGAAGAGAAGGAAGTGCAGAAGGACATCGCGATGATGCCCTACACCATTGCCAAGGCCGACAATGGCGACGCCTGGGTTGAAGTGCGCGGCAAGAAGATCGCCCCGCCGCAGGTGTCGGCCGAAGTGCTGCGCAAGATGAAGAAAACCGCCGAAGACTACCTCGGCGAGGAAGTCACCGAAGCGGTCATCACCGTGCCGGCCTACTTCAACGACAGCCAGCGCCAGGCCACCAAGGATGCAGGCAAGATCGCCGGCCTCGAAGTCAAGCGCATCATCAACGAGCCGACCGCTGCAGCCCTCGCCTTCGGCATGGACAAGAAGCCCGGTGACTCCAAAATCGCGGTCTATGACCTCGGCGGCGGCACCTTCGATATTTCCATCATCGAGATCGCGGACATCGATGGCGAGCACCAGTTCGAAGTGCTGGCTACCAACGGCGACACATTCCTCGGCGGCGAGGACTTCGACCAGCGAATCATCGATTACATCGTCACCGAGTTCAAGAAGGAGCAAGGTGTCGATCTCAAGAACGACGTGCTCGCCCTCCAACGCCTGAAGGAAGCCGCCGAAAAGGCCAAGATCGAACTATCCTCGGGCAGCCAGACCGAAGTCAATCTGCCCTACATCACGGCAGACGCCTCCGGTCCGAAGCACCTCGCGGTCAAGATCACCCGCGCCAAATTCGAGTCCCTGGTCGAAGACCTGATCACGCGCTCGATCGAGCCCTGCCGAGTTGCACTGAAGGATGCCGGCCTCAAGGTCTCCGACATCGACGACGTCATTCTGGTCGGCGGCCAGACCCGCATGCCCAAGGTGCAGGAAAAGGTGAAGGAGTTCTTCGGCAAGGAGCCGCGCAAGGACGTGAACCCTGACGAAGCCGTTGCCGTCGGCGCCTCCATCCAGGGCGGCGTTCTGCAAGGCGAGGTCAAGGACGTGCTGCTGCTCGACGTCACCCCGCTGTCGCTCGGCATCGAGACCATGGGTGGCGTGATGACCAAGCTCATCCAGAAGAACACCACGATCCCGACCAAGGCCAGCCAGGTCTTCTCGACCGCCGACGACAACCAGTCGGCCGTGACCATCCACGTGCTGCAGGGCGAGCGCGAGATGGCTGCCGGCAACAAGAGCCTGGGGCAGTTCAACCTGTCCGACATCCCGCCCGCACCGCGCGGCATGCCGCAGATCGAAGTCACTTTCGACATCGACGCCAACGGCATCCTCCACGTGTCGGCCAAGGACAAGGCGACCGGCAAGGAGAACAAGATCAAGATCCAGGCCAACTCGGGTCTGTCCGATGCTGAAGTCGAGCGCATGGTGCAGGACGCCGCTTCGCATGCAGAGGAAGACAAGAAGGCGCGCGAACTGGTCGATGCACGCAACCAGTGCGACACCCTGATCCACTCGACCAAGAAGGCACTGGCCGAGCACGGCGACAAGGTCGGCGAAGAGGACAAAGCCAAGATCGAAGCCGCGATCAAGGAAGCCGAAGCCGCCATCCAGAGTGGCGACAAGGACAGCATCGAAGCCAAGACGCAAGCGCTTGCGATGGCCAGCCAGAAACTTGGCGAAGCGATGTATGGTCAGCAGGCAGATGCTGAAGCTGGCGAGCAAGCGGCCGGTACGACAGGTGGCAATAAGACCGACGACGCTGACGTGGTGGACGCCGAGTTCACCGAGGTCAAGGATAAGAAGTAAGCGTCTCGCCTGACGGCAGACTGAACGGCCGAGCCCCTGCCGGAGCCTTCGCTCCGGCCGGCTCGGCCTTTGCACGAAATTGGGCGTTCTCGAACAGCAGTGACGAGCAACACCCCCGTGCGCGGCCTGATTCGACCAGATACGACTGAAGCGTGCGGCCACCGGCCGTTGCCGAGACCCCCACAAGCCTGAGCGAAACACCATGTCCAAACGGGATTACTACGAAATACTCGGCGTCAATCGTGACGCCAGCGACGACGAGATCAAGAAGGCCTACCGCAAGCTGGCCATGAAGCACCATCCGGACCGTAACCCGGACAGCAAGGATGCAGAGGAGAAATTCAAGGAGGCCAAGGAGGCCTACGAGATGCTCTCCGACCCGCAAAAGAAGGCTGCCTACGACCGCTACGGACATGCCGGCGTGGACCAGACCATGGGCGGCGGGGGCCAGGGGTTCGAAGGCTTCGGCGATGCGTTCTCCGACATTTTCGGCGACATCTTCGGTGGCGCTGCCGGTGCGCGTGGCGGACGCTCGAACGTCTATCGGGGCGCGGACTTGCGCTACAACCTCGAGATCTCGCTGGAAGAGGCCGCCCGCGGTGCGGAAAAGACGATCCGCATTCCCACCGTGGAAGAGTGTGGCACCTGCCACGGCAGCGGCGCCAAGCCCGGTACCCAGCCCAAGACCTGCCCCACCTGCGGCGGCGCCGGTCAGGTGCGCATTCAGCAAGGCTTCTTCTCGATTCAGCAGACTTGCCCGAAGTGTCATGGCAGCGGACGCATCATTCCCGATCCTTGCCGGGACTGCGGGGGTGCCGGGCGGGTGAAGAAGCAGAAGACGCTCGAAGTGAAGATTCCGGCCGGCATCGACGAGGGCATGCGACTGCGCCATGGCGGCCACGGCGAACCCGGCGTCAATGGCGGTCCGGCGGGCGATCTCTACGTCGAGATTCATATTCGCAAGCATTCGGTGTTCGAGCGCGACCACGACGACCTGCACTGCGAGATGCCGATCAGCTTCACTACCGCGGCGCTGGGTGGCGAAATCGAAATCCCGACCCTGGACGGCATGGCCCGCCTGAAGATCCCGGCCGAGACACAAAGCGGGAAGGTGTTCCGCCTGCGCGGCAAGGGTATCAAGAACGTGCGCTCGCATACGCATGGCGACCTGATGTGCCATGTCGTCGTCGAGACCCCGGTCAAGCTCACCGATCGCCAACGCGAACTGCTGCAGGAATTCGAATCGATTTCCAGCGGCAACGTCGACCGTCACAATCCGAAAGCCAAGGGCTGGATGGACAAGGTGCGCGAGTTCTTCGGCACCTGATCGGCAAGCCGCAAAAAGCGTCGCGGGCATTGCATCAACCTCCCCGGAGGTGTTGCAATGCCCGCCGCGCTTTCGTACGCTACAATGACAAGCGGGTCCGCATTGAGACCCAGTGGAGACAAGATGACGTTTTTTCGCCCTCTGCGGGCAATGGCGGTCTGGACCATTGCACCCCTTCTCATTGCCACCAGCGCGTGGTCCCAGCAGGGTGTCAGCGACGACACCATTACCCTTGGGCACTCCGGCGCGCTTTCCGGCCCGCTGTCCGAACTGAACAAGGAGTACCTGTCCGGCGCGATGCTGCTCTTCGATCAGATCAATGCACGTGGCGGCATCAATGGCCGCAAGATCGAACTGGTGACGCTCGATGACGGATACAACCCTGAGCGCGCGGCCGAAAACGTGCACAGATTGATCGAGAAGAATCAGGTTCTGGCGCTGTTCGGCTGTTTCGGCACGGGCCCAAGCCTGAAATCGATCCCGGTAGCCAGCGCCGCCAAGGTGCCCTACTTCGCGCCATACACCGGCGCCGACGCGACTCGCACGCCGATGAACCCAATGGTGTTCCACCTGCGCGCATCTTACTCGCAGGAAATCGAGAAGATGGTCGACCACCTCGCCAACATCGGCGTGAAATCGTTTGCCGTCGTGCACCACGCCGACCCCTTCGGTCAGGCAGGGCTCGATGCCGCCAATGCAGCGATGATTCGACGCGGACTGCCGGCGCCGACCGCCGCGCCGATCGCCTCCGATGGCAGCAACGCAGTCGAAGCTGTGCAGAAGGTGGCGGCCGCCAATTCCGCAGCCGTGATCATGGTCACTGCAGGCAACAGCTCGCCCGCCTTTATCCGGGCGCTGCTTGCGAGCAACTACCGGCCGATGCTCTATGGGCTGTCGGTCATCAGCAGCCGTCAGTTGATCCGCGAGTTGGGCGAGCAGGCCAACGGCCTCGTCATTGCGCAGGTCGTACCTTCACCGTTCCGGGTGGATTATCCGATCGTGCGCGATTACCGGCAGCTCGCCGACAAGGCCGGTCAGAGTTATTCATACACCGCGCTCGAGGGTTACATTGCCGCCCGCAGCTTTGCCGAGGGACTGCGCCGTGGCGGACGCGACCTGACGCGCGACAAGCTCGTGAGCGCCCTCGAAAGTCTGGGCGACTGGGATGCAGGCGGCCTGAAACTGGGATTTTCCAGCCGCAGCCGCACCGGACTGAATTTCGTCGATCTGGCGATCATCAGCAAGGGGCGCTTCACCCGCTGAACGCCCCGAACGCGATGCAAAAAAGGGGCGTCGATACCGGCCGCCCCTTTTCATTCGAGCCAGGTCAGGCGCGGCGCCAGCTCGTGCCTTGCGGCCCGTCTTCCAGCACGATCCCGGCCTCGAGCAAAGCGGCACGCAGTCGATCTGCTTCGGCAAAATCGCGTGCCTTCTTCGCTGCGCTGCGCGCCTCGATCATGCTTTCGATCTGCGCAGCATCGAGCCCATCCCCTGCGGCAACACGCCCCTGCAGGAACACAGTAGCGTCACGTTCAAGCAGACCCAGCACTTTGCCCAAGGCCCTCAATTGCTGGCCGAGCGCGGGTTCGCCACCACGATTGAACTCATTGGCCAGATCGAAGAGCACAGCCAGGGCTTCTGCCGTATTGAAGTCGTCATCCATTGCCGCACGGAAGCGCTGCGCCCACGGGCCGTTCCAGTCTGGCGCTACCGCCTCCACGGGCACCGACTTCAGCGCCGTATACAGACGGGTCAAGGCCTGGCGCGCATCGTCCAGATGGGCATCCGAGTAATTCAGCGGGCTGCGATAATGCGCACGCAGAATGAAGAAGCGCACGACTTCGGGATCGTACTGCTTGAGCACGTCGCGAATGGTGAAGAAATTGCCCAGCGACTTGGACATTTTCTCGTCGTCGACGCGTACGAAACCGTTGTGCATCCAGTAGTTGACGAAAGCGTGCCCGTGAGCGCCCTCCGACTGCGCGATCTCATTCTCGTGATGCGGGAATTGCAGATCCTGACCGCCGCCGTGAATGTCGAAATGATCGCCGAGCAAGTCGGCACTCATGGCCGAACACTCGATATGCCACCCCGGACGACCACTCCCCCAGGGTGAATCCCACTTCGCCTCGGCGGGCTCACTGGCCTTGGCATGCTTCCACAGCACGAAATCGAGCGGGTCATTCTTGTCATCGACGACATCAACCCGTTCGCCAGCGCGGAGTTCGTCTATCGACTTGCCGGACAACTTGCCGTAGCCGTCGAATTTTCGTACCGCGAAGCAGACATCCCGGTTGGCCGCCACATAGGCCAGACCCTTCTCCTCGAGACGACCGATCAGGCTTTGCATGCCGGCAACGTAATCCATCGCGCGCGGCTCATGATCCGGACGCAACACGCCCAACGCATCCGCGTCCTCATGCATGGCGGCGATAAAACGGTCCGTCAGGGCACGGATGGTCTCGCCATTTTCCTGTGCCCGCCGAATGATCTTGTCGTCGATGTCGGTGATGTTGCGCACATAGGTCACATCGAATCCGCTGGCCCGCAACCAGCGTGCAACCATGTCGAACACCACCATCACGCGCGCATGACCGAGATGACAATAGTCGTATACCGTCATGCCGCAGACGTACATGCGAACCTTGCCGGCATCGATCGGTTGAAAGCGTTCCTTGCGTCGGGTGAGGGAGTTATGGATCGTAAGCATGCGACTAACCAAAAATTGCCTGTGGCGAACGCAGCGCCCGGCGGCGGGATGATTCAACAATGCGGCAACAAAAAACGGGCGCCGGTGGGGCCCGCTCGACACATCACACGCTTCCGCAAGAAACAACGGGAAACTTTGTCTGCCTGCCGCTTGTTGGTAGAATTCAGTGCTCGGTGGAAAGCCAGAACAAGCCGCCGGATTATAGCACGGTGCATAGCACCGGAATTTCGCCAGCACCCGCGTGCTCGTGCGGCATGACAGGGCACGGCGCACCTGCAAACATGGCCGCCCCCGGGCCAGACCCGACCCCCACCCCGGAGACCGTATGAAAAAATTGGCGTTCGCACTGATTGGATTGATTGGCTGCACCATTCAGGCGCTCGCGGCCAATCCGATGGTCGAGCTCAAGACCAGCCTTGGGAACATCGTCGTCGAACTCAACGCTGACAAGGCGCCGAAATCTGCCGCAAACTTCGTTCAGTACGTGAAGGACGGTCACTATGACGGCACGGTGTTTCATCGCGTCATTGACGGCTTCATGATCCAGGGCGGCGGATTCGACGCCCAAATGACGCAGAAGCCCACCCGCCCGCCGATCGAGAACGAAGCCAGAAACGGCCTCAAGAATCTGCCCGGCACGCTTGCCATGGCACGCACCTCGGATCCGCACTCGGCGTCTTCTCAATTCTTCATCAATCTCGTGCCCAACACCTTCCTCGATTACCCTTCGCGTGACGGCTGGGGCTATGCCGTATTCGGCAAAGTGGTCACCGGCATGGATGTCGTCGAGAAGATCGCCAAGGTGCCGACGGCAAACGCTGGCCTCCACCAGAACGTACCGGTCACACCGGTCACCATCGAATCGGCGCGCGTCATCAACGACACGCCGGCTCCCGCAAAATAGGCCACAGGAGAACACCATGGCAGTCAAACTCCACACCAATCACGGCGTCATCACGCTTGAACTCGACGCGGAAAAGGCGCCGGTCACGGTCGAGAACTTTCTTGCCTATGTCGAGGCAGGGCACTACGACAACACCGTGTTTCATCGCGTCATCGACGGTTTCATGATTCAGGGCGGCGGCTTCGAGCCCGGCATGAAGCAGAAGGCCACCCGCGACACCATCAAGAACGAAGCCGACAACGGCCTCAAGAACAATCGGGGCACGATTGCCATGGCGCGCACCCAGGCCCCGCACTCGGCCTCGGCGCAGTTCTTCATCAACCTCGCCGACAACGACTTCCTCAACTATCGCTCTCCCGATCTTCAGGGCTGGGGCTACTGTGTGTTCGGTCATGTGACTGACGGCATGGATGTGGTCGACAAGATCCGTCTGGTCAAGACGGGCTCCAGCGGTTTCCACCAGGATGTCCCCAAGGAAGACGTGATCATCGAGCGCGCCGAAATTGTCTGATTCCCGTGCCGACATGCCCGCCACCAGCGACGGGCAAGCGCACACAATGCCGGAAGCCGTGCACCCGACACTTCCGGCATTCTTCATTTCGGACCTTCACCTCGCGGCAGAGCAGCGGGAGACGGTCTCGGCGTTTTTCGAATTCCTGAGGGGGCCGGCGCGCTCAGCCGGCAGCCTGTTCATTCTCGGCGACCTGTTCGAGTACTGGGCAGGCGATGACGACGTCGGTGCCCCCTTCAACAGCCGCGTCTGTGACGCGTTGCGCGAGCTGTCCGCTGCCGGTGTCGAGGTCTTCTTCATGACGGGCAATCGCGACCTGCTGGCCGGTCGTGACTTTGCACATGCTGCCGCGCTGCGACTGTTGCCCGACCCGACACTCGTGAACCTGCGTGGTCTGCGCGTGCTGCTCAGCCACGGTGACATGCTGTGCACCGACGACCGGGCCTATCAGGCCTATCGCAAGCAGGTGCGAGACCCGGCCTGGCAAGCCGCCTTCCTGGCGCAACCACTAACCACACGCAAAGCTTTCATCGACAGCCTGCGCCAGCAGAGCGAGGCCGCCAAGCAGGACAAACCGATGACGATCATGGACGTCAATGCCCAGGCCGTCGAAGACTTGCTCCACGCTTACGCTTACCCGGAGCTGATCCACGGCCATACACACCGCCCTGCTCGCCACGTTCACCGCGTCGGCAACCATGATTGCGCGCGCTGGGTGCTGTCGGACTGGCACGGCGAAGCAAGCTGGCTCGCTTTCGACGGCGACGTATTCACCGCCCATAGCGGTACGCCGCGCTAACGTCATCCTCGCACAGGGCGAGCGTATGCCTCGGCCGCGGGGGGCCCCCTGCGCTCAGCTCCGGATGGCCTGCTCGCCCAGGCTCACGCGTTCCCAAGGCGGCAATGGACTGAACTGACGCTCGAGCGCTTCGAGAAACACCCTGACTTTTGGCACACGCACCCGGCTCGGCGTATAGCACGCGTACACATTGCGCCCGAACACGATATTGGGCTCATGATCCGCCAGCACTGCCTGCAGCCTGCCCGTTGCCAGCTCTTCGCTACACAGATAGGTCGGCAGAATGGCAATGCCATGGTCATCGAGTACGGCCTGGAGAATGCAATCCTGACTGTTGTATTGCAAACGGCTGCGCACGGGAATACTGACTTCATTGCCCTGGCGATCGAGGAGGTGCCATATTCGACCGTCGCGAAGCACATAGCTGAAGCATTGATGATGCATGAGGTCCTGCGGCCCCTCCGGCACACCATGGCGCGCGAGGTATGCAGGTGAGGCGCAGATCACCCGACGCAACTCGACCACCTTGCGCGCCACGGCATCCTCTGGTGGTGCCTTGGTCATGCGCAGGCTGAGGTCGATGTTGTCGTCAAGCAGATCAACCATCTCATCACTCAGGATCAGTTCGCATTCAAGCTCGGGATAACGCGCAAGAATATCGGGAATGAGCGGTGCGATGAATTTTCGCCCGAAAGTGACTGTCGCGCTCACCCTGAGCACGCCGCGTGGAATCTCACCCAGGTTCTTTACCGCAACCTCCGTGGTCTCGATCGCTTCAAGCGCGCGCAGCGCATGCTGCAAGAATGTTTCGCCAGCCGGCGTCAGGATCAGCTTTCGGGTCGAGCGCTCGAACAGGCGAACGCCGAAAGCACGCTCGAGATCACCAACCTGCTTGCTGACCTGTGCGCGGGTGCAGCCAAGATTGCGCGCGGCCGCGGCCATGCTGCCGCCCTCCACCACCCTGACGAAACCATCCCAACTGGCAAGCCACTTCATTGTCAATTATCCGTTGACGTGATGCATCCAATTATGGACTTTCTCGCACTGATTCCGGAAACTATCCTTCGACCGTCCCCAAATTACAAGTCAATCAGGCACGCCATGTTCCGCACCCTCAGAAGGCCGGATGTTTTCGCCGTCACGCTGGCCGCTGCCGGCATCCTCGCCATCACCATGGGAATCCGCCAGTCGCAGGGCCTGTTCATCAGCCCCATGAACACGTCGACCGGCCTGGGCATCGCGACCATCAGTTTCGCCCTCGCCATCGGACAATTCACCTGGGGCGCAATCCAGCCAATCGCCGGCGCTGCGGCAGATCGCTACGGTCCCCGCGCAGTGCTCATCGCCGGTCTGATCGCCCTGGCGGCGGGCAGCGCCCTGACGCCATTCATGGAGACGGGTTTCGGCCTCATCGTGT
This sequence comes from Azoarcus sp. L1K30, assembly GCF_018122735.1. GTDB lineage: Bacteria > Pseudomonadota > Gammaproteobacteria > Burkholderiales > Rhodocyclaceae > Parazoarcus. The sequence continues at coordinate 1,928,606 of NZ_JAGRRD010000001.1, forward strand.
CGCTGGGCCTGTTCTCGGCCATGGGTTCCGGAGCCGGCAGTTTCTCGGTACTGATCGGCGCCGCCACCCAGCGGCTTCCGCTCGAAAGTCGTGGTGCAGCATCGGGGGTCATCAATGCGGGCGGCTCCTTCGGTCAGTTCGTCTTTGCGCCCGTGCTGCAAAAGCTGATCCAGTTGACCGGCTGGATGGGTGCAATGTGGTCAATGGCCGTCATCACGCTGCTTGCGCTGCCACTGGTGGGAAAACTGACGAGTGCGCAACAGCCCGCTTCCCACCCCCATGAAGAAGAAACCGGCGCCCTCAGAGCGATCCGCAATGCCATCGGGGACCGCAGCTATATCCTGCTGCATGCGGGCTTCTTCACCTGCGGTTTTCACATCGCATTCCTCGTCACCCATCTCCCTGGCGAGGTGGACTTGTGCGGCCTGCCGCCGACGGTTGCCAGTTGGTCGCTGGCCATCATTGGCCTGGCGAACATTTTTGGTAGCCTTTATGCCGGCTCCTGCATCTCACGATTCCGTAGCAAGCATGTACTGGCAGCGATGTATGGCTCGCGCGCCCTGCTCATTGCGCTCTACCTCGTGCTACCGAAGTCGGAGTGGACCTTCTATGCGTTTGCGGCCGGACTCGGCTTCACTTGGCTGGCCACGGTGCCCCCTACGGCCACCATCGTTGGCAAGCTCTTTGGCGTGCGCTATCTGGCGACCCTGTTCGGACTCACGCTGCTATCGCATCAGGTTGGTGGCTTTCTCGGTGCGTGGCTGGGCGGCTTGAGCCTGACACGCTTCGGCGACTACTCCTGGATGTGGTATGCGGACATGGCCCTCGCCGCAATGGCCGCCGTTGTCAATCTGCCGATTCGTGAAGACCCGGTGAGACTCGCGCCTGCAGCAGCCTGAGCGCGTTGTCGAACAAGGGGATCCGCTCCACACAGGCTCATCAGGACGCCGATTTTCACCCTGCGCGTCGGTGCAATCGCGCGGGCGCCAGATGCGGCTGCATGCCTGGGCACCAGCACCTTCCCGGTTCCGTGCAAGGCTCCTGATGATCAGTAATATACAAGCGCGTATAAGGTTTATTAGCTTGCCGCGCGCTGAGGAACGGAGAAGCATCGTAGACTGCTACGTGCCGGAAAGGATGATGAAACCGGACGTGCAAATCCGCGATAGGGCCTCTCTCCATGTCTTCTACCACCATGCGGGATAACATCAAGTCACTGTCCTCTCTTGGCAAGGAGGCATTCGTCCGGCGCCTTGGGGGGGTCTTCGAGCACTCCCCCTGGGTTGCGGAGCGTGCTTGGGACGAGCGCCCCTTTTCCAGTATCGATGAGCTGCATGCCGCGATGGTCGCCGCCGTCGACTCGGCACCGGCACAGGAACAACTCGCGCTGATTTGTGCCCACCCCGAACTCGCAGGAAAGGAGGCTAGCAGCGGCCGGCTGACGAAGGCGTCTACCGGGGAGCAGAAAGGCGCCGGCCTGGACCAATGCTCTGCCGATGAACTTGCGCGATTACGCAGGCTGAATGCTGACTACCGCCAGAAGATGGGCTTCCCTTTTGTCATCGCAGTAAAGGGTCTGTCGCGGTATCAGATCATGGACGCAATCGAAACCCGACTGCAAAACGATCGCACAACCGAGCATCTCGCTTGCCTCGAAGAGATCGCCAAGATTGCCCGCTTTCGCCTGCAGGATCTCATCGCCTGACTTGTTTGATGCTGATCACCATGACGCTGACCTGCTCCGGGGCTTTCGCACCATCTGAAACTTGAGAGGATGGCTTCCAAGAAGAAGAGGAAGCCATGCGCAAGAGCCGTTTTACAGAAGAACAGATGGTGAAGATCCTTCGGGAGGCCGGTCGTTTGCCGGTCGCGGAGGTCTCGAAGAAGCACGGGGTGAGCGAGCAGACGATCTACACCTGGCGCAAGCGCTTTGGCGCCATGAACTCGGACGAGGTCAAGCGACTGCGGCAGCTGGAGGCCGAGAACGCGCGGCTCAAGAAGATGCTGGCCGAGCGGGATCTGGAGATCGACGTGATGAAGGAGATCACGGCAAAAAAGTGGTGAGCACCTGCGCACGCCGAGCGCAGGTGCTTTACGCAGTGAAGCGAGGCGTTTCGCAGCGTCGCGCGTGCGCCTTGTTGTGCGTGTCGCGTTCGGCGCTGGGCTATGTGTCGCGGCTCGATGAGCGTGATCGCCCGCTGATTGGCGAGATGAGGCGGTTGGCAGCGCAGTACCCGCGCTACGGCTACCGACGCATCCGCATCTTTCTTCGTCGCGCCGGGCATCGGCTGAGCATCGGCCGCACCTGGCGGCTGTGGCAGAAGGCGGGCTTGCAGGTGCCGCGCAAGCGACCGCGCCGTCGGGTGGCCAGTCAGCGCGATCAGGTCGAGCGCGCATCGGAGGCGAACGGGATTTGGGCTTACGACTTCGTGTTCGATACCTGCGCCAACGGCCAGCAACTCAAATGCCTGACCGTGATTGATGAGCACACCCGCGAGGCGCTGGCGATCGACGTTGCGGGCAGCATCCGCTCGGAGCGCGTCATCGAGGTCTTGAGCCGCTTGATCAGCGAGCGCGGAGCGCCGAAGGCATTGCGCTCGGACAACGGCCCGGAGTTCGTCTCGACGCGGTTGCTCCAGTGGGCGACCGATGAGGGATTGAAAATGGCGCTGTCGCAGCTGGGCAAGCCATGGCAAAACGGCACCGACGAGAGCTTTAACGGCAAGTTCCGCGACGAGTGCCTATCCATGGAATACTTTCGCAACCGCCTTGAGGCACGCGTCGTCATCGAGCAGTGGCGCCGCCATTACAACGAAGTACGACCGCATTCTGCGCTGGGATACCTGACCCCGGCGCAGTACGTTCAGCACCAGTCAGGCAACGACCACGAGGCCATTCGTCTCAAGTAACCCGTGGTCCGAAGAATCGAGGCAGGTCAACAAATCGAGACAGGTCAATTCACAGGTGACTTTACCGAGTGCTTACCGACGTATTGTGTAAGCACCCGGCAAACTCACCTGTTCATTGCGGTGTAGTCCGCTGAAG
>NZ_JAGRRD010000001.1:1931750-1962974 GCF_018122735.1 Azoarcus sp. L1K30
TGCGCATTATAGACACCCCATGAACGAATGCAAGAACTAAATTCAAGAAGTTTCAGCAATCGAGGCAAATCGACGCTAAAGAACCATCGTTGCGAGCCCCAGAAAAGCAAAAAAACCAATGACATCGGTGACTGTCGTCACGACCACACCGCCCGCGAGCGCGGGGTCGATACCGATTCTGTCCAGCACCATTGGTACAGCGAGCCCGGCCAGTGCGGCAAACAGCAGATTGATCAGGATGGCAGCACCAATGACGCCGCCAATTTCCCAGTCGCCAAACCACGCCACTGCCAGCGCGGCGACGACAAGCGCCCAAAGAAGCCCGTTGAGCGTCGCAATGCCGATCTCCTTTGCCAGCAGCGCACGCGCATTGGAGCCCTCCACCTGTCCAAGTGCCATACCCCGGATCACGAGCGTAAGGGTCTGGCTACCGGCAATACCACCCATGCTGGCCACAATCGGCATCAACACGGCCAGCGCCACCACGCGCTCCAGCGTAGTCTGGAACAGACCGATCACCCAGGCGGCCAGAAAGGCGGTGACTAGATTGATGCCGAGCCAGACGGCCCGCCGTCTCGAACTCGTCAACACAGGGGCAAACATGTCGGCCTCCTCGTCCAGACCCGCCATGTGCATCATTGCCTTGTCGGAATTGTCCCTAATCAGATCCACGACATCATCGACCGTAATGCGCCCCAGCAGGACACTGCGCTCATCCACGACTGGCGCCGACAACAAGTCGTGGTCCTGGAACAGACGCGCCACTTCGTCCGCGGGCATGTCCACCGGAAGCGCGGGCAGATCGGCCTCCATGACCTCCGCGACCTTGCGCTCCGGCCGCGCCGTAACCAGTGCCGTAAGCCGCAACGCGCCCTGGTAGATACCCTTGCGGTCGACCACCATGAGCATGTCCGTCTGTACCGGGAGAGACTTGATCAACCGCAGATATCCAAGAACCGTCGCGAGACGAACATCGGCCCGCACCACGATCTGGTCGATGTTCATCAGACCGCCAGCCGAATCCTCCGGATAGGAGAGCATCGATACCAGCTTCTCGCGCCGGCGCCCTGCGGTCGCCTGCAGCAGCTGGCGCCCCGTCTCTTCCGGAAGCGATTGAATCAAGTCCACGAGGTCATCGAGATCGAGCCGTTCGGCCGCGACGACGAGTTCCTCTTGGTCCATTTCGAGTGCCAAGGCCGCACAGATCTCTCCATGCAGATAGGTCAATACCCTGCCGGCACGATCAGCGTCAATCATGCTCCAGGCGGCACTGCGCTCCTTGGGGGGCAAGGATTCGAGCAATCCGGCCGCCTTTGCAGGGTGCATGTCGCGAAGGATCTTGCCAACCCGCTTCAGCTTTCCCTGTGCCAACGCTGCTCTTGCTTCCCGGATCTGCGTCGTCGCAGTCTGCGCCTCACTGTCGTCCAACGCGTTCGACGGCCCATCAGGATCAGCGGAATCACCGACCAGCTGCCGGGCCAGAGCAGGGTTGAGATGCGCAAGGATTCTCGCTTCATGGCCGGCGTCGACCTGTTGCCACACGGCGTGACGCTGCTCTGAATCGATTGCCTCGAGCACACCAGCAATTTTTGCGTGATGCATGTGATGAAGCAACTTGCGTACGCGCTTGTATCTGCCGGCCTCGAGCGCACTGACAATCTGTTCGATTTCGGTATGCGCGCTAACTGCTACGTGGTCTGTCATGCCCGTCCCCCGTCCTGAATGTGTTCCGTGGGCTTGGCGTCGACACGCCCTAGACCCCGCAGTCTACGCATTTCCCACCGGAAGCGCATAGCAGCCGGCACACGGTCGCCGCATTGGGGGCACTCGCGCACGCAACCTGCGTACACGTAGAAAAGGCGTCAGTCGTTGCGACTGACGCCTCTTGTTTCGCGCACGATCCTGCGCTTACACGCTAGCGAGCAGCCCTCGCGCAAGGTCGACCTTGAGATCTTCGACAGCCTCCAGCCCAACGGCAATGCGCAGCAGGCCCTCGCCAATGCCTGCCGCTGCACGGGCTTCCGGCGTAATGCGACCATGCGTGGTCGTTGCCGGATGGGTAATCGTGCTCTTGGTGTCACCCAGATTGGCTGTAATCGAGATCACTCTGGTCGAATCCACGACACGCCACGCTGCCACCCGACCACCTTCGACCTCGAAGCTCAAAATGGCGCCACCGGACTTTTGCTGCCGCATGGCCAGCGCGTGCTGAGGATGTGATGGCAGCCCGGGGTAGAAAACCCGAGCAACCCCGGGTTGAGCCTCAAGCCAGCGTGCGAGCTCCAGCGCGCTCGCCGACTGCGCGTCCATGCGAATCCGCAGTGTTTCAAGCCCCTTGAGTATCACCCAGGCGTTGAAGGGCGAAAGCGTCGGCCCCGCCGTACGGAGAAATTTGAACACTTCGTCGGTGATGCGCCTGGGGCCCACCACGGCACCACCCAGCACACGCCCCTGGCCATCAAGATATTTGGTGGCTGAATGCACGACGACATCGGCGCCGAGTTCAAGCGGACGCTGCAGGACTGGGGAACAGAAGCAATTGTCCACCGCCAGTATCGCACCGGCCTCGTGGGCGATCTCCGCAACAGCGGCGATATCGACGACCTCGGTGAGTGGATTGGAGGGCGTCTCGATGAAGAAGAGCTTGGTTCGCGCCCGCACCGCAGTGCGGTAAGCCTCAAGATCGGTCGCCGGCACGAAGCTCGTCTCGATCCCGAACTTGCTCAGAATGTTCCCGAACAACTGCTGCGTGGATCCGAACAGGCCCAGCGAGGCCACCACATGATCGCCCGCCTCCAGCACCGACATGGCCAAAGACAGGATGGCGGCCATCCCGGAGGCGGTCGCAATACATGCTTCGCCGCCCTCGAGCGCCGCGAGCCGGGTCTGCATCGCAGTCACCGTGGGATTCGAGAACCGCGCGTATACGTTTCCCTCCTCCGCGCCCGAAAAACGGGCCGCTGCCTGAGCCGCACTCTCGAACACGAAACTGGAGGTCAGGTACATCGCCTCGCTGTGCTCATTGAACTGGCTGCGCTCGATGCCGGCGCGCACTGCCAGCGTATCGAGTTCGTACCCCTTGTCGTCGGGAATCGATGTCATTGGTCTGGATGCGTAATCAGGTTGAGATCCATCTGATCACTGTCATGATCCTCGCGCGCACTCGGCGTGTCCTCGCAACGCTGGTTCTCAACCCCGCTCAGATACTCTGCGGTGATGTCACCGGTCACGTAGGTACCATCGAAACAGGAGGTTTCGAAGAACTTGATCGCGGGGTTGAGTGCGCGAACGGAGGACTTCAGATCCTCCAGATCCTGATAGATCAGGCCATCGGCGCCGATCTGACGACAGATCTCGGCTTCATCGCGGTCGCTTGCGATCAACTCGCCGCGCGTGGGCATGTCAATGCCGTAGACATTCGCAAACCTCACCGGTGGCGCCGCCGAAGCAAGATAGACCTTGCTTGCGCCAGCCTCACGCGCCATGTTCACGATCTCCTTGCTCGTCGTACCACGTACGATCGAGTCATCCACCAGCAAAACGCTCTTGCCCTTGAACTCCTGATGAATGGTATTGAGCTTCTGCCGCACCGACTTCCGGCGCGTCGCCTGTCCCGGCATGATGAAGGTACGGCCAATATAGCGGTTCTTGACGAAGCCCTCACGATAGGGAAGGTTCAGACGATGAGCCATCTCCATCGCCGAAGGCCGACTCGAGTCCGGAATCGGAATGACGACATCGATGTGCACATTGGGCAGCGTGCGCTTCATCTTCTCGGCCAGAAATTCACCCATCTTCACCCGCGACTCGTATACCGACACGCCGTCGATGATCGAGTCGGGGCGGGCGAGATAGACAAACTCGAACATGCACGGAGCCTCGACCGTCTTGCTCGCACATTGCCGGCTACGAAAATTGCCCTCGGTATCAACCAGCACCGCCTCGCCAGGCGCGACGTCACGCAAGAGTTTGAAACCCAGCACATCAAGCGCAACCGACTCCGAGGCGACCAGCCATTCGGTCGAATCGCCGACGTCATTGCGCCCGATCACCAGGGGACGAATGCCATAAGGGTCGCGGAACGCAAGCAGACCGTAACCCGCAATCATCACCACTGCCGCATAGGCACCCCGACACCGGCGGTGCACGCCAGCCACGGCGCGAAAAACCGCATCTTCGTCAAGCTTCAGACCGTTGGCCGCCGCCTGCAACTCATGCGCCAGCACGTTCAGCAGCACTTCCGAATCGGAATTGGTGTTGATGTGTCGCAAGTCGGCGAGAAACATCTCGCGCTTGAGTTCATCGGAATTGGTCAGGTTGCCGTTGTGCGCCAGCAGCAAGCCGAACGGCGAGTTGACGTAGAAAGGCTGCGCCTCGGCGGCATTGTAGGCAGAGCCCGCCGTGGGATAGCGAACATGACCAATGCCCCAGTTTCCTTCCAGATTTCGCATGTTGCGGGTGCGAAAGACATCCCGCACCAAGCCGGAACCCTTGTGCATGTGAAAGCGACCGCCCTCTGCCGTGGCTATGCCCGCAGCATCCTGACCCCGGTGCTGAAGCACCTGCAGACCGTCGTAGAGCAACTGATTAACCGGGGAAGTCGCAACGACCCCAAGAATTCCGCACATGGAAACCCTGCCTATCTGAAACGAACTCTGTCAGCCACCGCATCCGGCAGCCACGGTTTGGCAGCAATCACTGCCGTCTCGAGCGGCGGCGAGAACATCGCATTCGCCCACCATGGCTCACGCGACATTCCCACCAATCCCCCCAACAACACTACTGCGAACGTGATCGCCAGGCCACGAGCCAGACCGAACAGTGCGCCAAAAAAACGGTCGGTTGCTCCCAGGCCCGCAGCCTTGAGCAATTCTCGCAGCAGAAAGCGAAGAAAAGCCGCCATCAGCAATACCACGACGATGATCGATGCAAAGCCTGCAATCTGACGCCACGCCGGATCACCGATGATACCGCCGAACAGTGCGGCAGCTTCGCCCGCATAGCGCCAGGCTGCAAGTACGGCCGCCAGCCAGGCCACCAGCGCCATGACCTCGCTCACCAACCCTCGCCACAAACCGACTGCGGCTGACAGGCCGAGCACCGCCAGAAAAACATAATCGAAGACGGTCATCGCCAGCTATCAGCGCGGCGCAATGACCGCATTCAGCCCCTGCGCGCGCAGCTGCGCCGCGACCTTGTCGGCTTCCACGCGCCCTTTTGCAGGACCAACGCGAACGCGGGTCACCGCACCGGCTTTCTCAGTGTAGGCCGCATAACCCTTTTTCTTGAGTTCGGCTGCAAGTGATTTCGCCTTGTCATCATCACTGAAGGCGCCGATCTGGATGACCACCGGTTCAATCTGAGCGGGCGCCGAAGTCGCGCGCACGTCGCCCCCGCTCAGCAGAGCCTTGACCCGGGCGGCCTCGTCGTCGGGCGGCGACGCGGGCTTATCCGCAACGGACGAAGATGGCTTCCGTTCTGAAACTTCTGGTTTCGCTTCAGGCTTGACGGCGGGAACTGGCGGCGACACGATCGCCGCCGGCTGTTCGATCGGTGCCGGCGTGATGTCGGCGTCCGCGGCAGGGGCATTGGGTGTGACGGGACCGATGGGCCGCGCCTCGCTACTCATGGCATCGCGATCCGGAATCGAAATCTGGATGTCCTGGGAGGATGTCTGCGGCTCCTGATCCATTGCCATGGGCAGCAGGATCGCTGCAAGAAGCGCAAGCGCGGCAGCGCCCACCAGGCGTCGGCGCGCCCGCTTCTTGATCTCGAGGTTGTCTGCGTCACTCACCGGAAACCTCTTCAGTGGCGCTCGGAACGAATCGTTGCCAGCACGTCTGCCACGGTCAGGAATGAACCAAAGACCGCGATTCTATCACCCTCTTCCACGCTTTTCCGCGCTGCAATAAAGGCCTCTGACGGAGATTTGAAACAATGGATATCGCCTTTTGCCTCCGCAGCACGCACCCGCACGGCAAGATCCTCGGCCGTCAGTCCGCGCGGCCCGGGAAGATCTGCCAGATACCAGCGATCCACCCTGTCACGCATCCTTGCCACCACCCCCTCGACGTCCTTGTCGCCGAACATGCCCAGCACCGCACTGGTCTCGGGATGAAAACCCATACCGCCCAGATTCTCCGACAGCACGCCGGCCGCCTGCGGATTGTGGGCAACGTCGAGCACCACTGCCGGTCGTCCCGGAAGGACCTGGAATCTGCCGGGAACCTCCACAAGCATCAGTCCTTCGCGCACGGACTGCATCGAGACGGGGATGCACTCACGCAAGGTATCGAGTGCGGTCATGACCGCGGCCGCATTGAGCAATTGATTGGCGCCGCGCAATGCCGGATAGGCAAGTCCGCCGCGCCTGGTCAAGGCGCCCTTGGCCGGCGCCGCCTCATAGCGCCAATAGCCCCACTGTTGCTGGTCGCCACCAAACCCGAAATCGCGCCCGCTGATCCACAGGGTGGCGCCGATCGAAGCCGCATGCTCCACCAGCGATGCCGGAGGCTGTGGATCACCATAGACGGCCGGCTTGCCGGCGCGGAAGATTCCCGCCTTCTCGAACCCGATCGCCTCCCGGGTATCGCCGAGATACTCCATGTGATCCATCGCAACACCGGTCACGATGGCGCAATCGGCGTCGAACACGTTAACCGCATCCAGCCGCCCGCCAAGACCCACTTCAAGGATGATGACGTCGGGGCGTTGGGCGCGGAACACCTCCCAGGCCGCGAGCGTTCCGTGTTCGAAATAGGTCAATGCAGTCTGGCCACGAGCATGTTCAACGCTGACAAATGCTTCGATCAGCGCAGCGTCATCGACATCCCGTCCATCCACCCGAACCCGTTCGTTGTAGCGCAGCAGATGAGGCGACGTGTAGCAGCCCACCCGGTAGCCTTCTGCCAGCAGGATGGACTCCAGCATTGCGCAGGTCGAGCCCTTGCCATTCGTTCCCCCGACGGCGATCACGACCGCTGCGGGATCGGGGCCGAGTGCGGCACGCACCTTTGCCACGCGATCCAGACCCAGCTGAATGGTCTGCGCATGACGCGATTCGAGCAGGGCCAGCCAGCCCTCGACCGTATCCGGCAACACTTTGGGATCTTCAAGCGACTCAGGCATGGACAGCGGGCTGCCGACCAAGTAATGCAAGCAACTCGGCGATGCGCTGACGCAGTTCGCGCCGGTCGACGATCATGTCGATTGCACCCTTCTCGAGCAGGAATTCCGACCGTTGAAACCCCTCGGGCAAGGTTTCGCGCACTGTCTGCTCAATCACCCGCGGACCGGCGAATCCGATCAGCGCACCGGGCTCAGCGATCACCACATCGCCCATGAAGGCAAAACTGGCGGACACTCCCCCCATGGTCGGATCGGTAAGCAGCGAAATGAAGGGCAGCTTGCGCTGCGACAACTGGGTAATGATGGCCGTGGTCTTGGCCATCTGCATCAACGAGAACAGTCCCTCCTGCATCCGCGCGCCGCCGGTTGCGGTAATGCAGATGAAGGGGATGCGTTGCTCCAGCGCGACGCGCGCACCGCGCACGAAGCGCTCGCCTACGACCGACCCCATGGAACCGCCGAGAAAATCGAATTCGAAGCACGCCACCACGACGGGCATGGTCAATATCGCGCCCTGCATCACCACCATCGCATCGGCTTCGCCTGTATCCGCGGTAGCGGTCGACAGACGTTCGGGGTACTTGCGCGAATCCTTGAACTTGAGCGCATCAACGGGAACCACCTCGGCCCCGATCTCGAACCGCCCCTCGGGATCGAGCAACTGATCAAGACGCACGCGCGCCCTCAGCCGCTGGTGGTGGCCACACTTGGGACAGACACAAAGATTGCTCTCGAGATCGGAACGGTAGAGCACGGCCTCGCATGCAGGGCACTTGCTCCACAACCCTTCCGGAATCGACTTGTTACGCGCGCCGGGATCGTTTCGCTTGATCTTCGGCGGCAGCAGTTTCTGCAACCAGCTCATTGTTTGGCTCCTGCCGTTGCATCCAGCGCGGCACGAATCCCTCGGATGAAAGAAGATACATTGGCGACCACCGCGTCACGGGGGCTGCGTTCGATCTCCTCGATGATACGGCTACCGATCACGACCGCGTCAGCAACGGCAGCAATGCGTTTCGCACTGTCGGCATCGCGAATGCCGAATCCCACGCCGACAGGCATGCCTACCGCCGACCGGATCTGCGGAATACGACGGGCCACTTCATCGAAGTCGAGATTGCCGGCCCCAGTCACACCCTTGAGGGAAACATAATATATGTAGCCACTCCCCGCTTCAGCCACATCGCGAAAGCGCTGTTCGGTAGAGGTGGGGGCGAGAAGGAAAATCGGGTCGAGCCCTGCGCTCTTGGCCAGCGCGGAAAAGCGCACGCACTCTTCTGGCGGGTAGTCGACCACCAGCACACCATCCACGCCGGCCTCCCGCGCGACGGCGACAAAGGTGTCTTCGCCCATCGCCTCGATCGGATTGGCGTAGCCCATCAGCACCACGGGTGTGAGCTGATCATCGACACGGAAAGCGCGAACGATGGCCAACACCTTGCGCAAGCTCATACCCGCGGCCAGCGCGCGTTCGGAAGCACGTTGAATCGTCGGGCCGTCAGCCATCGGATCTGAAAACGGCACCCCGAGCTCGATGATGTCGGCACCACTTGCCACCATCGCATGCATCAGCGGAACCGTGACCTCGCCATCGGGATCGCCTGCCGTAATGAAAGGGATCAGGGCCTTGCGGCCCTCGGCCTGAAGGCGCTGAAAAGTAGACTGGATTTTCGACATGATGAAGTCCGGCAATGCGAACCGCAGCGCGGTTCGCAGCAGGTTAGAACTGGATGCCCGAGCGCTCGGCCACCGTATGCATGTCCTTGTCGCCACGGCCGGACAGATTCACGAGCAGTACTTTGTCCTTGGGCAAGGTCGGCGCCAGCTTTGCAGCGTGCGCGAGCGCGTGGGAGGACTCGAGGGCCGGGATGATACCCTCGAACCGACACAGATCGTGGAATGCCTGCAAGGCCTCGCCGTCGGTGACCGCGACATACTCCGCACGCAGTGAGTCCTTGAGCCATGCGTGTTCGGGACCGACACCGGGATAATCGAGTCCGGCCGAGATGGAATGCGTCTCGATGATCTGCCCGTCCTCGTCCTGCATCAGATAGGTGCGATTGCCATGCAGGACACCTGGCTTGACGTTCGCAGTCAGCGGCGCGGCATGACGGCCGGTCTCGATGCCATCGCCCGCCGCCTCGACACCGATCAGGCGAACACCGGCAACATCGATGTAGGGATGAAAAATGCCCATTGCATTGGACCCGCCGCCCACACACGCAATCACATAGTCAGGCTGACGACCGATCAACTCGGGCATCTGCACCAGGCATTCCTTGCCGATCACGGTCTGGAAATCGCGCACCATCATCGGATAGGGATGAGGCCCCGCCACGGTGCCGATGATGTAGAACGTATTGGAGATATTGGTCACCCAGTCGCGCATGGCTTCGTTGAGCGCATCCTTGAGCGTCTTCGAGCCAGACTCGACCGGCACCACGGTAGCGCCGAGAAGCTTCATCCGGTAGACATTGGCGGCCTGCCGCTTGACGTCCTCCGACCCCATGTACACCACGCATTCCATGCCGTAACGGGCGGCCACCGTTGCGGTCGCCACGCCGTGTTGCCCCGCGCCGGTCTCGGCGATGACGCGCGGCTTGCCCATGCGCCGGGCCACCATCGCCTGCCCGATGCAGTTGTTCACCTTGTGCGCACCGGTGTGGTTGAGGTCTTCCCGCTTCAGATAGATCTGCGCACCGCCAAGCAGCTCCGACCAGCGTTTGGCATGATAGATCGGACTCGGACGACCGACATAGTGCTTGAGATCAGCCTCGAACTCGGCAATAAAAGCCGGATCGGCCAAGCATTCGGCGTAAGCTACGCGCAACTCCTCGAGCGCCGGCATCAGCGTTTCGGCGACGAACACGCCGCCGTAGGGACCAAAATGCCCCTTCTCATCGGGAAACTCGTACTGCATCTCAGCCATCCTCATTTCGAACTCCGGCAACGAATGCCGCCATCATGGCCGCATCCTTGATTCCCTTTCCGACTTCGACTCCGCTCGAAACATCCACGGCCCACGGACGCACGCGCCGCACGGCTTCACCGACATTGTCCGGATCGAGCCCCCCCGAAAGGATAATCGGCCGCGTGAACCCATTCGGGATCAGCGACCAGTCGAACGTCTTGCCGCCGCCGCCATAGCCATCGACAAATGCGTCGAGCAGGATGCCCCGGGCGCCGGGGTGACAAGCAGCGAATTCTATCAGATCAACTCCTGCGCGCATCCTTGCGGCACGGATCCACGGGCGACCGTAGCGCGCACATTCGGCCTCGGATTCGTCGCCGTGGAACTGCAGCAACTGCAAAGGCACACGGCTGAGTGCCTGTTCGACGAACGCGGGAGCCGGATTGACGAACAGGCCCACCGCGGTCACGAACGGCGGCAGCAGCGCCGCAAGTTCGGCCGCTCTATCGAAGGTAATATGTCTCGGACTGGGCGGATAGAAGACGAAGCCGATCGCATCGGCTCCGGCATTGACCGCCGCGCGGACATCCTGCGGCCGCGTCAGGCCACAGATCTTGATTCGGGTGCGTGACATTCAGAGGAGGGGAAGCTGGGGCCGGTTGATGATACGCCCATCGTCCGGGAGCGGCCAGTCCGGCGGATAGGCCACCCCGCAAAGATACAGGCCGGCCGCCTCGAAGGTTGGCGCCGCCAGCGACCTGTCACCGCTTTCAAGGACCTCGCCAAGCCACGCGGGAGAATAGTGCCCTTTGCCGATATACACCAGTGCGCCCACGAGATTGCGCACCATGTGATGAAGAAACCCGTTGGCGCGAAAATCCAGGGCAAAGTAATCGCCTGCGCGCGACACCTGTACGTCGTACATGACCCGCACCGGCGTCTTGGACTGACAACACGACGCCCTGAACGCGGAAAAATCATGCTTCCCGACAAGCAATCGCGCCGCTTCGGCCATGCGCTCCGCGTCCAGAGGCGGATGAAACCAGCCCACCTTTCCAGCCATTGCCGCCGGCCGTGTCGGCGAATTGACGAGAATGTAGCGGTACGCGCGTTCGTAGGCCAGAAACCTCGCATGAAAGCGATCATCGACCTCGACCGCCCAGCGCACCACGACGGTTCGCGGCAAATACGTATTCACACCGCGAACCCAGGCCGTCAATGGTCGTCGTGCATGGGTATCGAAGTGTGCAACCTGCGCAGTGGCATGGACCCCGGTATCGGTGCGGCCCGCAACCTGAAGGCGCACCGACTCCCCCGCAATACGCGCGATCGCCGCCTCCAGCACATCCTGGACCGTGCGCCCATGGCGCTGACTCTGCCAGCCCTCGAAGGCATCGCCCGCATACTCGACACAAAGTGCGATTCTTACCACATCCACCACCCCAGCAATCCAGCCAGCAAGGCCAGAACGAGACCATCGAGCACACCCAGGCGTTCCCTCACGAGATGGACCGGCGCCACCGGTTCGTCGGCCGCCATGAGCCACTGCTTCCAATCCTGAACCCTGCCCCTCCGACCTCCCGACTGCTGTATGCGGGCATCGTCAACATAGCGCAAGACGAGCAACAGACGCAGCGCAAGGGATTGCGCCGAAAGCCCCAGCGCCGAAGCCGGGCGGAACAGGGCATAGAGGCCGCTGACGAGGCGATCTGCCGGCAAGCGCTCAAGCAACAGGGCGACACAGGACACGACAACAAGCAGACGTCCCAAGTGTTCGAGCGCAAGCGTCACGCCCTCCCGCGTCGGACTGAGCAACGGCACACTCGCCAGCAGGGCTTCTCCGGGCGTAAACCAGGCGAAAAGCACGAGGATAGCCAACAACAGCACCTTCACACGACGAAACAGCCGCTGACCCCGCGCACGAGCGAACAGGAACACCAGCACGATGGACGTGACCACAAGATACGAAAGCGTATCGACGTCGACAAACTGCACCGACGCCACGCCCGCTATCCACAACAAAAGGATCAGACCCGCGTGCATACGCAAAATAAAGCGCCGCCGCGGGGCCACACCCCCACGGCGGCGACAATATCCGGACTCAACCGAGTTTTTCGATCAGCGCGCGGGCTGCAGCCTGTTGAGACGATGAGCCTTCGGCCAGCACTTCATTGAGCAACTCGAGTGCGCCTTCCTTGTCGCCCATCTCATCGTACGCGCGAGCCAGTTCGAGCTTGGTTTCAACCTCCGGATTGAGCGCCCCTTCGGTTTCATCGGACGTTGGCTCCGAACCGGCCTGCTCAGGCGCGGCATCAGCACTGTCGGGTTCCGAGGCCGGCGGCTCAAGATCGAGATCGATACTCGTCAGATCCAGCCCCGCTGGCGCAGAAGGTGTCGCAGTCGGCGCATCGAGTTCGAAATCGAAATCGAGCAGATCGGGCTCGAAGCTCGTCTTCTCGAGATCCATCACAGTGTCGTCCTCATCCGCGCCGCCGCCGACAGGCTCGATTACCGTTGCACTCATGTCGAATGCCACCTTCTTGTCGTCCGCCGGCGCATCAAGTTCGGGCAAATCGAATTCAAGTGCGGGCTCATCCGCCGTCGCTTGACCGAGATCATCGCCCACCACGGTTGCCGTACCCGATACGACATCCTCCTTGGTCGGTGAAGCCTTCGGCTCGACAACGTCGCTTCCGCCCATCTCAAGGGTGAATTCATCCCCATCGAGTTCGAGATCCATCTCCGAGTCAGGTGCATCCTCTGCAGCCGGTGCGCCCGCATCGAGGTCCGTCGTTGTCAACGACTCCTCGGCAGTATCTTGCGCGGCATCATCGCCCCCCAGGTCGAAATCTATAGATTCGACATTGATTTCCTCACCGACATCCTCGTTTTCCGCACCAGCTTCGACCGCGTCCGCATCACCGTTGGCGATCTGCCCGAGGTCGCCGGGCATCGTCCACGTATCCTTGAGCTGCGAGGGACTCGGCTCAATCGGAGAGGACGTGGTGAAATCGAGACTCGACAGCACTTGTCCGACGTCGTCCGCAGCATCCTTGGTGGTGGCGGCCTCATCCGCAGCCACGGCAGTCGCGGCAGCGGCAGCAACCGCCGGCACCGTCAAATCAGCCTTGGACGCACCCGGCAACTCCGTTGCGGGTGGCACGGTCCGGTCGCTGTCCACGCTCTGTGCGGCGTAAAGCGGATTGTTCGGGTCCAGCCTGCGCCCCATCTGCGCAGCCTTCTCCCAATCCGTGCCTTGTCCGCCAGTGCGCGAATACAGTTCGCTGGCAGTCGTCTCGAATTGCTTCACGCTCTGGCGCTGAGCGTAGATCTCCAGCAACTTGAGGTAGATCGCCGTGCGCGCTGGATCAGCCTTGAGTGCATCCTCCAGAATCTCTTCGGCCTGCGCGTCACGGCCATAGGCCATGTAGACGTCCGCCTCTGCAACCGGATCGACGCCTTCGTCGGCATCGATCGACGACAGGCCGGACTGGCTGAAGTCGGTCTGCAGGATACTGCTGTTGCCAGTATCGACACTCTGCCCGCCGGTACCGCCAAAAACGGCGCTGCTGTCAGGCGGGAATTCACTCATCAGCGCGGCGCTGTCCAGCGCCTGGATGGCGTTCTTACGTTGACGCGACCGGTAGGCCACGAAGCCAAGCAACAATGCGAGCGCCCCGCCCCCAGCTGCAAGCACCGCGGGATCCGCAATCAACGACTGGATGAAGTCGGGCTCTTCGACAGGCATTGCCGGCGGCGGTGCAGGCGCAGGCTTGGGCGGCGCCTCGGCAGACTTCTGCGCAGATTCGGAAGGCGCTGCCGGCGCGGACTCGGCGACAGGCGCCGGTGCGCTCGCTGGCGCCGTTTCTGGCGCAGCCGGCGCAGCAGGTGCTGCCTGAGATGCTGGTGGCGGAGCCGCAGCTGCCGGCGCCTCACCGGCAGGCTGCAACTGCGCTAGAGACTGACTCTTCAGCTCCAGCAGCTTCTGCAATTCGCGGATGCTCTGCTCAAGTTGTGCCAGGCGGGCATTTGCCTCTTCAAGCCCCTTCTCGCGCGCAACCAGCTCTTCCTCGAGCGCCTGCAGCCGCGTGACTGCGGCCTTGTCCATGCCCGGCGCGTCCTGCGATCTCGAGATCTGCAACTTGTCGCCGCCATCCGCCGGCGCACGGGCATCTTCGACCTTGGGTACGATGCGTCCGCTGCTTGACTGCTCGGCCGGCACCGCGGGCTCCTCACGCGTTACCGCAGTCCCCGCCAGACGCTGCCGATAGGCCTCGAAGTCGGCCGCCTGAGCCAGGACTTCCCTGCGGGCCTCGGCCGGTGAGTTCGCCATCACAGCCGCCTCCGATGGCATCGACAGAATGGCCCCCGCGCGCAGTCGATTGATGTTTTCACCCTCGAAGGCCGATGGGTTGGCGCGGAACAGGGCAATCAGCATCTGATCGAGATTGGCGCCTACCGGCAGGTTTTCATCGGCGATACGGCGCAGCGTGTCTCCACGGCGCACGGTATATCGATCCGCCTGAGGCGTCCGCGCAACCACCGGCGCAGCCGACGGCTTCGGTCGCGGTGCGGCCGCCTGCTCGGCGATAAGCGCGGCCACCGGTTTCGGCGCAGCGACATCGACCGGATCAAGCAGGAAGGTGTACTCCCGCGACAATCGCCCCGTCGCCCAGTCGAGTTCGATCAGCAGCCCGACAAATGGCTCGTTGATCGGCCTGTCACTACTGAGCTTGACGACCTGACGCTGCCCGCTACGCTCGACAGAGACCCGAATCGACGACAGGAAACCCGGATAGGGAATGTTTGCCTGGCGGAAGGCATCTGCCGACGCCACCCGGGCACTGATCGAACTCAACTCCTGTGCCGTCGCGCTGATCTGGATCTCGGCCCTGAGGGGCTGACCCAACGCGCTGAAAACATTGATCTGTCCGAGCCCGGCAGCATGGCCGCCAAGCGGAAACGAGGCGATCGCAGCAGCGATCAGGGATGCCTTAATCGACGTTTTCATAGTTATCCTCAAACCACGTTCCCCTTCACCAAGCCGGCAAAGAACGTTACATCATGGACTTGGGCTAGCAATCTAGCATTTTTATTAGCAAGCTGCACCAACTGATTATGTCTAAAGGGGAAAGCGCTCGCTCTCCGCGAAAACGATTGGGGGCAGTCATGCCGCACTGCCCCCCTTCCCCGTGTCCGCTCAGGCTTCGAGCAGGATCCTCAGCATGCGCCGCAGCGGTTCCGCTGCCCCCCACAGGAGCTGATCACCGACAGTGAATGCGCCCAGGTACTCGGGGCCCATCGCCATCTTGTGCAGTCTGCCCACGGGCACCGTCAGCGTGCCCGTCACTGCAGCGGGTGTCAGGTCGCGCTCGGAGAGTTCACGTTCGTTAGGCACCACCTTGACCCAGTCATTGGCCGAGGCGATGATGCCGCTGATCTCGTCGAGCGGAACATCCTTCTTGAGCTTGATGGTCAGCGCCTGCGAGTGACAGCGCATTGCACCGATGCGAACGCAAAGTCCGTCGATCGGCACGCTGCCAGGCGTGCGGAAAGCCGGGTTACCGAGAATCTTGTTGCACTCGGCCCCCCCCTTCCACTCTTCCTTGGACTGGCCATTCTCGACCGGCACATCGATCCACGGGATCAGGCTGCCCGCCAGCGGCGTATTACGGAAGTTCTTCTTGGGGAAGGCGTCCGAGCGGATGGTCTCGGCCACCTTGCGGTCGATATCGAGAATCGCCGAGGCCGGATCGGCCAGCAGGTCCGCTACCGAGGCGTGAATGGTACCCATCTGGGCGATCAGTTCGCGCATGTTTTGCGCCCCCGCACCCGATGCTGCCTGGTATGTCATGGCGGAAACCCATTCGACCAAACCGTCACGGAAGAGGCCACCCAGACCCATCAACATCAGCGATACGGTGCAGTTGCCGCCAATCCAGTTGCGTCCGCCCTTGGCCAGCGCGTCCTTGATGACATGCATGTTCACCGGATCGAGGATGATCACCGCATCATCGGCCATGCGCAATGCACTGGCCGCATCGATCCAGTGCCCGTTCCAGCCGGTCGCGCGCAGCTTCGGGAACACCTCTTTGGTGTAATCGCCGCCCTGGCAGGTGATGATGATGTCGCAGGCCTTGAGCGCCTCAATACTCATTGCATCCTGCAACGACAGCGCCGCTTCCTTGCCACCGAACACGGGCGCCTTGCCCCCCGCGGCGGAGGTGGAAAAATAAACGGGCTCGATATGGGCGAAATCACCCTCATCCACCATGCGCTGCATCAGCACGGAACCCACCATGCCGCGCCAGCCAACCAGACCCACTCGCTTCATCACATCACCTCGAATCGAAAAACCTCACAGCGCCGCGAGAACCGCGTCACCCATTTCCCTCGTGCCGACCTTCGTCGTTCCCGGCTCGAAAATGTCACCAGTGCGCAAGCCCTGCGCAAGGACCTTCTTGACCGCGGACTCCACGCGCTGAGCAGGCGCCTCGAGTCCGAAGGTGTAGCGCAGCATCATCGCAGCAGAAAGGATTGTTGCCAACGGGTTGGCAACGCCCTTGCCCGCGATATCCGGCGCCGAACCATGAGAGGGCTCGTACAACCCCTTGTTGTTCGCGTCCAGCGATGCCGACGGCAACATGCCGATCGAACCGGTCAGCATGGAGGCTTCATCGGAAAGAATATCGCCGAACATGTTGCCGGTCACCATGACATCGAACTGCTTCGGATTGCGCACCAGCTGCATCGCCGCATTATCGACCAGCATGTGCGACAACTCGACGTCGGGATAGTCCCTGGCCACTTCTTCGGCTATATCGCGCCAAAGTTGAGTGCATTCGAGCACGTTCATCTTATCGACCGAGCACAGGCGCTTGCCACGCTTCTGCGCCGCCTCGAAAGCGACCTTGAGAATGCGCCGGATCTCATACTCGGCGTAGATCATGGTGTTCCAGCCCACACGCTGCTGCTCGCCGTTGACCTCGCGTACCTCGATCCCGCGTGGCTGACCGAAGTAGATATCGCCCGTCAGTTCACGCACGATGAGGATGTCCAGCCCGGCCACGATTTCGGGCTTGAGCGAAGACGCGTTGGCAAGCTCGGGATACAGGATCGCAGGACGCAGGTTGGCGAACAGGTTGAGATCCTTGCGGATGCCAAGCAGGCCGCGCTCGGGGCGCTGTTCGCGCGGCAGGTTATCCCACTTCGGCCCGCCGACGGCACCCAGCAATACGGCATCGGCCTGGCGCGCGAGCTTTTGCGTCGCTTCCGGATAAGGCGTGCCGGTCGCATCGACCGCACAACCGCCAAGCAAGCCCTCTTCAAGTTCAAACTTGATATCGAGCGCACCCAGCACACGAACGGCTTCCGCCATGATTTCAGGACCGATGCCGTCACCCGGCAACACACAAATCTTCATCCGTTTCTCCACGCTGGCTCGAGCCTCTTGGGACTCAGGCAAAATAATAGGGGTGCTTGGCGCGACGTGCGTCTTCGAACGCACGAATCTTGTCCGCGTGACGCAGGGTCAGGCCGATATCGTCCCAGCCGTTGAGCAGGCATTCCTTGCGAAACGGATCGACGTCGAATTCAATCACCTTGCCATCGGGGCGGGTGACCGTCTGTGCGGCCAGATCCACCTTGAGCCGATAACCCTCGTTCGCTTCGCATTGGCGGAACAGCGCGTCGACCTCGTCAGCCGGCAACACGATCGGCAACACGCCGTTCTTGAAGCAGTTGTTGAAGAAGATATCGGCGTAGCTGGTACCGACGATGGCGCGAAAGCCGTAGTCTTCCAGCGCCCACGGCGCATGCTCGCGCGAGCTGCCACAGCCGAAGTTGTCGCGGGTGAGCAGGACCTGCGCGCCCTGGTAGCGCGGCTGATTGAGCACGAAATCCTTATTCAAGGGACGCTTGCTGTTGTCCTGCCCGGGCTGCCCGACATCCAGATAGCGCCACTCGTCGAACAGGTTGGGGCCGAAGCCGCTGCGCTTGATCGACTTCAGGAACTGCTTGGGAATGATCGCATCGGTATCGACGTTGGCACGATCGAGCGGCGCCACCAGCGCCTCGAGAACGGTAAACGGTTTCATCTTCAGCTGATCCTTTTATTGCAGCTCGCGCACATCGGCAAAATGCCCGGCCACCGCAGCTGCTGCGGCCATGGCGGGGCTCACCAGATGGGTACGGCCACCGGCGCCCTGCCGGCCTTCGAAATTGCGGTTGGAGGTCGAGGCACAACGCTCGCCCGGCTCCAGACGGTCGGCGTTCATCGCCAGACACATCGAACAGCCCGGCTCGCGCCATTCGAATCCTGCCTCGATGAACACCTTGTCGAGCCCTTCGGCCTCTGCCTGGCGCTTGACCAGCCCGGACCCTGGCACCACCAGCACACGGCGCACATTGGCCGCCTTGGTCCGCCCCTTGGCGACCGCAGCCGCCTCACGCAGATCCTCGATGCGCGAATTGGTGCACGAACCGATGAAGACCTGATCGACGGCGATCTCGTTAATCGGCGTATTGGCCGTCAGCCCCATGTATTTGAGCGCGCGTTCGACGCCTTCGCGGCGCACCGGGTCGGTGATGCCCGCGGGATCGGGCACCCGACCGGCGATCGTGGTGACCATCTCGGGCGACGTACCCCACGTGACCTGCGGCAGGATGTCGGCCGCGTCGAGTTCGACGACCTTGTCGAACTTCGCGCCCTCATCCGACGTCAGCGTGCGCCAGTAGGCAACCGCCGCATCCCACTGCTCGCCCTTCGGTGCGAACGGCTTGTCCTTGAGATAGGCAATGGTAGTTTCATCGACGGCAACCAGACCCGCACGCGCGCCCGCCTCGATGGCCATGTTGCACACCGTCATCCGCCCTTCCATGGACAACGCGCGGATGGCGCTGCCACCGAACTCGATCGCATAGCCGTTACCACCGGCCGTGCCGATACGACCAATGATCGCAAGCACGACGTCCTTGGCCGACACGCCCTTGCCCAGCTCACCCTCGACCCTGACCAGCAGGGTCTTCGATTTCTTCTGCAGCAGACACTGGGTCGCCATCACGTGCTCGACCTCGGACGTGCCGATGCCATGCGCGAGACAGGCGAACGCGCCGTGCGTCGAGGTATGCGAATCACCGCACACGACCGTCATGCCCGGCAGCGTTGCGCCGTTCTCCGGGCCGATCACATGCACGATGCCCTGCTTGGCATCGCGAAACGGAAAATACGCCAGCGCGCCGACTTCACGAATGTTGGCGTCGAGGGTTTCCACCTGCTGCCGCGACACCGGATCGAGGATGCCCTGATCCCAATGATCGGTCGGCGTATTGTGATCGGCCGTGGCCACGATCGACGAAATCCGCCACGGCTTGCGTCCTGCGAGCTTGAGTCCTTCGAAAGCCTGGGGACTGGTCACCTCATGCACGAGGTGGCGATCGATATAGATCAGCGCAGTACCGTCGGCCTCTTGGTGAACGACATGACTCGACCAGAGTTTTTCGTACAGCGTTTGGGCTTCCATCCAATGTATTCCGCGGAAAGAAAAGGTTTTGATTATTTCACACGGACGACCGGCTGGGTAGCGCCGGTCCGCCGCTCACCTCATTCGACTCGCCCTTTGCGCGCCTGCTCGTAGAGCGGCATCACCCGCGCGGCGTATTTCGCCAGATCGCTCTGTCGTGTCGCATGCGAGGGGTGTGTCGACAGCCATTGCGGGGGCGAGCCGGACGACTGCGCCGCCATCTTCGTCCACAGCGTCACCGCCGCGCGCGGATCATATCCTCCGCGTGCAGCAAGCTCGACCCCGATGCGGTCGGCCTCGGTTTCATGAAGGCGGGAGTTGGGCAGCTCGAAGGTCACCTTGGCCACCGAGCCCATCAGATCCTGCCCGGCCTGTCCGACACCCAGCAGCGCCCCTGCCACCGAGATGCCCAGTCCGGTCGCCATGCTCTTGGAAATCCGCTCGCGCGCGTGCTCGCGCAAGGCGTGCGCGATCTCATGCCCCATCACCGCCGCAATTTCGTCATCGCTGAGCCCGAGGCGGTCGATCAAGCCCGAATAGAATGCGATCTTGCCGCCGGCCATGCACCACGCGTTGAGTTCGTCGGACTTGATCACATTGACCTCCCAGCGCCACGCTGGCGCATCGGCGCGGAAATATCCGGTGTGCGCCGTCAGACGCCCTGCGATGCGCCGCACGCGCTGGAGCTGGGCCGCATCGCGGTTGAGCAGGTTCTTGTTTCTCGCCGCGGCAATGATCTCCTCGTATTGCTGCCTGGAGGCCTGCTCAACCTCGCTCGAGGACACCATCATCAATTGCTCGCGGTCGACGCCCACCGTGCCACCCGACGTGGTCTGCACGGTCTGGCACCCTCCCGACAACAGCGCTGCGAAAAGCAGTGGAAACAATCCCTTCATCGATATTCTCATGCTCACTCCTTAGCAGTCGTGTGCGCGACGCACTCGGCGTCGCGCCATCCCAGGATGAGCCAAACGAGGCCCATCAAGGCAAAAACCGAGCCCAGCGAAAACGTCCACGCCGACCCGATAGTGTCCCAGGCATAGCCGCTGATCAAGCCTCCGAGCATGCCGCCTGCACCAAAGGACACGCTGCCGTACAGCGCCTGACCGGACGCCTGCAGGCGTCCCGGAAACCACGCGTTGACGGTGGCGATCGCCGCAGCGTGATAAGCACCGAAGGTCGCCCCGTGAAGCAGTTGCGCCAACACCAGCACCAGCAGGCTGCCCACCCCCCAGCCGATGGTCGCAAAACGCAACACGGCACACGCAAACGCAACCACCAGGATGGCGCGGAGCGAGTAACGACGGGCAAGACGTGGCATCACGAGAAACACGCCGATTTCGGCCACGACGCCCAGCGACCACAACAGTCCCACGACGAACTTGCCGTAGCCGTGATCGACCAGCAGGATGGAGTAGAAGACGTAAAGCGCGCCATGCGCGGCCGACATCAGGAAACAGGCCCCCAGCAAGGCCTGCACCTCGGGGCGGCGCAAGGTCCCCGCAAGACTCGCTGCAACATGGCTCGTCAGCGTCGGCCTGGCCTCCGGCACCACCATCGAACACAGCGCAATGCCTCCGAGAATCGAGGCGACACCCCACAGCACGACATCCACGGCAAGGTAATCCAGCAACAGCCCGAGCCCTAGCACGGCCACGATGAACCCGACCGATCCCCATACCCGGATGCTGCCATAGCGATGCCCGTGCGCACCGAGGTGGACGAAGGTCACACTCTCGATCAGCGGCAATGCTGCGCTCCAGAAGAAGGCCATCAGCGCCATGCCGATGAACATGCCCGCAAACGCCTGGGTCATGAAGAAGATCGAAAAGCCGGCGAGACTCATCACTGCGGACAGCCGCACGATGGGCAGACGCATGCCGAGGCGTTCGGCAAGCCAGCTCCACAGGCTGGGGGCCAGAACACGCATGACCTGCATCAGCGACATCAGGATCGCGATATCGGTCGCGGGATAATGCAGCGACTGCAGGTAGAGGGTGAAATACGGCGAAAAAGCGCCAACAAATGCGAAGTAGAAGAAGTAGTAGGACGACAATCGCCAGTACGGAAGCGCCGACCCCATGTCAACGGCCACGAATGCCGTACACGCCTTGCGGGTCGTCAGCGCCGGCGGCCAGCGTCAAGCAGACACCGCTCACGCGCCCGCCCGTCTTGACGGGCGCGGCGCAAAAAGCCCAACTCAACGCCGCACCGGCGACGGCACCGCCTGATGGCCGCCCGGCGCCAGGCCCGCAATGCGCGGTGTGGCGGTCTGTACATCTCCGCACTGGGCGCGATGGCGCAGTGCGTGATCGATCAGCACCAGCGCGAGCATCGACTCGGCAATGGGCGTCGCGCGAATGCCCACGCAGGGATCGTGGCGACCAAGGGTGTTGACGACAACCGGATTGCCTTCGCGATCGATCGATGCTCGATCGAGCCGAATGCTCGACGTCGGCTTGATCGCCATGCTGACCATGATGTCCTGACCGGTGGACACGCCACCCAGCACCCCACCCGCATTGTTCGACAGGAAACCCGCCGGCGTCATCTCATCACCATGCTGTGTGCCGAGCTGCGCCACCGCATCGAAGCCGGCACCGATCTCAACCCCCTTGACCGCATTGATGCTCATCATCGCGTACGCAATCTCGGCATCGAGACGATCGAACACCGGCTCGCCCCAGCCAACGGGCACACCACTGGCCACCACGTTGATGCGGGCACCGACGGAATCCCCGGACTTGCGCAGATCGTCCATGTACTGCTCGAGCGCCGGCACCCGTGTCGCATTCGGCGCAAAGAACGGGTTGCGATCAACCTCGTCCCAGGATTCGAAAGGGATGGCGAGCGGACCGAGTTGCGCCATGTAGCCACGAATCACGATCCCGAATTTCTCCGCCAGCCACTTTTTCGCGATGGCACCTGCAGCCACACGCACCGCGGTCTCTCGCGCCGAAGACCGACCGCCGCCGCGGTAGTCGCGGATGCCGTATTTCTGCCAGTAGGGATAATCGGCATGCCCCGGGCGGAACGTGTCGGCAATGTTGCCGTAATCCTTGCTGCGCTGATCCTGATTGCGGATCAGCAGCGCAATCGGCGTACCGGTTGTCACCCCCTCGAATACGCCGGACAGGATCTCGACCTCGTCCGGCTCGCGGCGCTGGGTGACGTGTCGCGACGTGCCCGGCTTGCGGCGATCGAGCTCGACCTGGATCTCCGCAGCCGTGATCTCGAGCCCGGGCGGACAGCCATCGACCACGCAACCGATGGCCGGCCCATGGGATTCGCCGAAGGAGGTGACGCAGAACAGCGTGCCGATGGTATTGCCGGACATGACGGACTCTTTCAAATCGCTCGGGGAGGGCCGGCGAGTTTATCACAGGCCACCCGTCCCCCTCCCCGCGCGCTCAGTGGAAGAAATCCTCCATGCGCACGAACACGTCGTGCTCGGCGCCATGCCGATTGACCGCCAGCACGTCTTCGAGCTTTTCCAGCTGACGAATCATTTGTTCGAGCCGCTGGTCCTCGAATACCAGCAACCAGATGCGGCTACGAATGCCGTCCGCCACCGGCATGCACATGATGCCTTCCATGTTGAAGGCCCTGCGCGCAAAAAGATTGCAGATGTGACTCATCACACCGGGGTGGTTATTGACCTCGAGCTCGAGCACGACCTTGGCAAAACCCGACTGCTGCAGTGGTTCGGCGACCTGTTCCATCATCAACCTCCGATCATCTCGGTATTCGCCGCACCGGGCGGCACCATGGGATAAACAAACTCCTCGCGATCAATCGAGGCATGAATGAGGCACGGCCCGGGTGTTTGCAGGGCCTGGGCCAATGCAGCCCGTGGATGCTCGCACTGGTCGAGGTCGACCGCGGGAATGCCGAAACCCTCCGCAATCTTCATGAAATCCGGCGCGCCGGCGTAGCGCGAAGCAAACGTCCGCTTGCCGTAGAACAGGCTCTGCTGCTGATACACCAGCCCCAGCGCATTGTTGTTCATCAGCACGATCTTGACGTTGAGTCCCTGCTCGGCAAGTGTCGCCAGCTCCTGGATGTTCATCATGATGCTGCCATCGCCGGAGAAGCACACCACTGTGCGCTCGGGCGCGGCCAGCGCCGCACCCAGCGCGGTCGGCATGCCGAAGCCCATCGTCCCCAGACCGCCGGAGGTCAGCCATTGTCGCGGCCGGCGGAACGGATAGGCCTGAGCAACCCACATCTGATGCTGACCCACATCGGTGGTGATGACGGCCTCATCATCCAGCGCCGAGGCCACGGCACGGATCAGGCCGTAGTGGCTGCGCGGATCGTCGAGCCCGCCGAACTGCATTGGATAGCGGCTCTTGAGGCCGTCGACATGTGCCAGCCAGCGCTTGCGCAACTGCACCTGAACACGCGGCAACAGCAGTTCGAGAACCTCCGCCACATCGCCATTGATGGCGACATGCGCGGTCTTGATCTTGTCCAGTTCGGACGGGTCCACGTCGATGTGAATGATGCCGGCCTTCGGGCAGAACTGCGCAGCCTTGCCAATTGCGCGGTCGTCGAAACGCGCACCGACGCAGATCAGCAGATCGGCCTCTTCAAGCACGAAGTTGGTATAGCGGGCGCCATGCATGCCGAGCATCCCGATCGACAGCGGGTGGTCCATCGGCATTGCCCCAAGGGCCATCAAGGTCATCGTCGTCGGCAGTCCGCCCTGCTCTGCGAGCATGACCGCCTGCTGCGCCGCGCCGGAGTGAATCACCCCCCCGCCGAGGTAGAGCACCGGGCGTTCGGCCTCGTTGATCAGGCGCGCGGCCGCTTCGATCTGGGCCATCTCGGGCCGGGGTGCGGCCTTGGGCACGGCAACCGGGGGAAACTCGTCGAAGGTGACGATCTGGCCCTGCACATCCTTGGGCACATCGACCAGCACCGGACCAGGACGGCCGGACATCGCGATACGAAATGCCTCGGGGATGACCTCGAGCAGTTCTTCGGCAGAGCGGACCAGGAAGTTGTGCTTCGTAATCGGCACCGTCATGCCGTAGATGTCCACCTCCTGAAAGGCATCGGTGCCAATCATCGACAGCGGCACCTGCCCGGTGATCGCCACCAATGGAATCGAGTCGAGCATCGCATCGGCAATGGCGGTCACCAGATTGGTCGCGCCAGGACCGCTGGAGGCAAAACACACCTCGGGCTTGCCCGAAACGCGTGCCATGCCCTGGGCCATGAAGCCTGCACCCTGCTCGTGACGGGCAAGCACATGCTGAATCGTGCCGGTACCGGACAGCGCATCGTAAAGCGGCAGGATCGCGCCGCCCGGAATGCCGGCAATCGTGCGCACACCCTGGCGCTCCAGGAGCCGCAGAATCAACTGGGCACCGGTCATCTGGTTCATCGTCTTTCTCCTTGAGAAGGTTTTTGCGACGTTCAGACCGGCGGCGAAAAAGAGAAACCCCCGCCGGGCTTTCGCGCCGGCGGGGGTTCTGGATTTGGTTTCTTCTGTCCCGACCCGCTACGACGCGCGCTCGCCTACGCCTACTACTACGCGTACGACAGCTACAGCGGGAATCGGGAAATGACGGTTCATGGTCGGGTCAGAAAAGTTGTGCGACGACTTTAAACACATGCCGACATAAAAGCAAGTCGTTTAAAGGCTTGCCTGTCGGAACCGGCTCATTCAGTGGCGGAACCCGACGCCCCCTCACGCAGCATGCGCCTCAGTATCTTGCCGACATTGGTCTTGGGCAATGCGTCGCGAAACTCGATCTGGTGCGGCACCTTGTATCCCGTCAGATTCGCCCGACAGTGTGCGATCAGCTCCTTCTCGGTCAGCGCCGGGTCCTTGCGCACCACGAATACCTTCACCGCCTCGCCACTGTGCTCGCTCGGCACCCCCACCGCAGCCACTTCGAGCACGCCGGGGTGGCTAGCGACAACGTCCTCGACTTCATTGG
This sequence comes from Azoarcus sp. L1K30, assembly GCF_018122735.1. Taxonomy (GTDB): domain Bacteria; phylum Pseudomonadota; class Gammaproteobacteria; order Burkholderiales; family Rhodocyclaceae; genus Parazoarcus. The sequence goes on from NZ_JAGRRD010000001.1 coordinate 1,957,262, forward strand.
GATAGACGTTGAAACCCGACACCAGGATCATGTCCTTCTTGCGGTCGACGATGCGAATGAAACCCTCTTCATCCATAACCGCAATATCGCCAGTCCGGAAGAACCCGTCGAACGTAAAGGCGCGCGCGGTATCCTCGGGCCGGTTCCAGTAACCCGGCGTCACCTGCGGGCCGCGGACACAAAGCTCCCCGCGCTGCCCGACCGGCTGCTCGGTGCCGTCGTCGTCGCGGATACTGACTTCAGTCGAAGAAATCGGCAAGCCGATGGCATGATTGAACTCGGGCAGATCAAGGGGATTGATCGTCACCGCTGGCGAGGTCTCGGTCAGGCCGTAGGCTTCGATCAGCGGCAAGCCTGTCACCTGCCTCCATTTTTCCGCCACGGCCTGCTGAACCGCCATGCCGCCTCCGAGCGCAATCCGCAATGCCGAGAAATCGAGGCGGGCGAAGTCGGGGTTGTGCAGCAGGGCATTGAACAGCGTATTGACCCCGGTGATCGCGGTAAAGCGGTACTTGGCCAACTCCTTGACAAAGCCGGGAATGTCGCGCGGGTTGGTGATCAGGACGTTGGTTGCCCCAATCTTGAAGAACGTGAGGCAGTTCGCGGTCAGCGAAAAGATGTGATAAAGCGGCAATGCCGTAATGATCACCTCTTCGCCCTCGTGCAGAAAGGGCTTGATCCACGCATGCGCCTGCTGCAGGTTTGCAACCACATTGCCGTGGGTCAGCACCGCCCCCTTGGCCACGCCCGTCGTTCCACCGGTGTATTGCAGGAAGGCGATATCGTCCGCGGTCACCTTGACCGGCTTGAGTCCGCACCCGGCCCCCTTGCTTAAGGCCGCAGAAAAATCGATGCTGTCGGGCAGCTGCCACTTGGGCACCATCTTCTTGACCCTGCGCACGACGAAATCGACAATCGTGCCTTTCGGAAAGCCAAGCATCGCGCCGAGACTCGTCACCACGACATGCTTGAGCGGCAGACGCGCACGCACCTGTTCAAGCGTGTGGGCGAAATTCTCAAGAATGACGATGACCTCGGCACCCGCATCGCGCAACTGGTGTTCCAGCTCTCTTGCGGTGTACAACGGATTGACGTTCACCACCGTGTAACCGGCGCGCAATGCGCCAAACAGCGCCACCGGGTACTGCAGCACGTTGGGCATCATCAACGCCACTCTTGCCCCCGGCGCCAAGCCCAGCACGCCTTGCAGATAGGCCGCGAAGCGGGCCGAAAGGTCGTCGAGCTCCGCATAGGTGACGGCTTTGCCCATGCACACGAACGCGGGGCGTTCGGCAAATTTCTTCACCCCCTTCTCGAACAGGTCGCCCAGCGAACTGAATTCGCGCACATCCACTTCCGCCGGTACGCCGGCCGGATAACTCTTGAGCCAGATCTTATCCACGTTGTCTCCTTGCTTTGTCGGAAAAGGCATCCGCGCGACCATTGGTCACACCAGCCCGCCCTCCCAAGGCGTCGAGGCGGCTATCCACCTCGCTTCCAACCACAGGCGCGCCGTCTGACGCGGACACTGCCTGCTTGCAAACGCAGCGGCGACTCCGGCAAGTCGCCCTTTCCTCACCACCCGTTCCGGCTCAGCGGTCGGCCTCTTCAGCCGGCCAGTTGCGGATGTAGTTTTTCAGCATGCGATTCTCGAAACTCTGTTCCTCCAGCACCGCCTTGGCGACGTCATGGAAGCTGACCACGCCGAGCAGGGTGCCCTCGTCCATCACCGGGAGATAGCGTTGGTGATGATCGACCATCAACCGGCGCAACTCGTCCATCTCCATATTGGGCGCAGCAACCATGGGCCCGTTGAGCATGGCGTCTTCCACGGTCATCGCTTCCCAGTCGCCGCCACCCTTGTGAACGGCCTGCAGCACTTCACGGAAAGTGAGCATGCCAGCCATCTGCCCTTTGGCGAACACGACGAGCGAACCCACATCCTGCTCGGTCATGATCGTGACCGCCTCGGCCAGGCTCTTGTTGGGCGCGACGGTATAAAGGACCTTGCCCTTGATCGCAAGAATCTCGCTTACCAGCATGATGATATCCTTGGGTTTTGAATGTATTTTGAGGCTGCGCGCCATCTTAGTGCATTGGGGATCACCCCGAAAGCACGTCCGCGGCGCGCACCCGCGCTCATCAACGCAGCAAGTGGTCCAGCTTGTCCTTCACCTTCGCCCACTCATCGGCATCAGGCAGGGGATCCTTGCGCTCGACGATCGGCTTCCACTCGCGCGCAAGCTCGGCATTGAGCGCGATAAAGGACTCCTGGCCGGCCGGCACGTCATCCTCGGCGAAAATCGCCTCGACCGGACACTCGGCGACACACAGCGTGCAGTCAATGCACTCGTCCGGATCGATCACGAGAAAATTCGGCCCTTCGCGGAAACAATCCACGGGGCAGACGTCGACGCAATCAGTGTACTTGCAGCGTACACAGGCTTCAGTCACAACATAGGTCATTGCTCTACTCTCTTGGGTAAGACACCCCAGGCCCGCTTCGGGGCATCGGTGTTCACAGCCGACAATATAGTCCAGCGTTTTGCTTTTTAGCCACGCAAACGCATATTTTCCGCAGCAAAACCCGATAAATCCTTGACGCCGCCGGCTTCATCGCATAACTTTCGGGAAACCTTCTACTTGGCACCCCTCCCAGTGCCAGGCCGAACGGGTCCAACTCGACCCTTCACCCCTCTCAAGTATTACGCAACACATCTCCCCCCTGATGCGAGGAATCATGAGCGAGCATATCCATTACGTGACCGACGGCAACTTCGAGTCCGAAGTGCTGCAGTCCCAGACGCCGGTACTCGTCGACTACTGGGCTGAGTGGTGCGGTCCCTGCAAGATGATCGCGCCGATCCTTGACGAAGTCGCCAAGGACTACGCCGGGAAGCTCAAGGTCGCAAAGCTCAATATCGACGAAAACCAGGACACCCCTGCAAAGTACGGTATCCGTGGCATCCCCACCCTGATGCTTTTCAAGGGTGGGAACATCGAGGCGACCAAAGTGGGCGCCCTTTCCAAATCTCAACTGACCGCCTTCATTGACAGCAACATCTAAGCCGGAAACCGCTCCGGCCCGTTCTCGCGGTGCGACGCGCGCCCGCCGCCGGGGCCCCCGGCACCGCGACGGTAATCCCCCCGAAAACATTCCGTCCGATGACGAACTGCTTGACGCAGAATCGTCTGGCGAGACGGGTACGCCCACCGATCCGGCCATTCCGCCGTTGCATCTGTCCGAGCTCAAGGCGCTGCATGTCAGCGAGTTGCTCGAGATGGCAGTTGCCAACGACGTCGAAGGCGCCAATCGCCTGCGCAAGCAGGAGCTCGTCTTCGCACTGCTGAAGAACCGTGCCCGCAAGGGCCAGCCCATCTGCGGCGACGGTGCTCTCGAAGTGCTGCCTGACGGCTTCGGTTTCCTGCGCTCGCCTGATACCTCGTATCTGGCGGGAACCGACGACATCTACGTGTCGCCGTCGCAGATCCGCCGCTTCAACATGCGCACCGGCGATACCATCGAGGGTGAGATCCGCACCCCGAAGGACGGCGAACGCTACTTCGCACTGGTCAAGCTCGACAAGATCAACGGCCGCCCTCCAGAGGAGTGCAAGCACAAGATCCTGTTCGAAAACCTGACACCCTTGCATCCTCAGGAGTGTCTGCGACTCGAGCGCGAGATACGTGGCGAGGAAAACGTCACCAGCCGCATCATCGACATGATTGCGCCGATCGGCAAAGGCCAGCGCGGCCTGCTCGTTGCCCCGCCGAAGAGCGGCAAGACGGTTATGCTGCAGCACATTGCGCATGCCATCACGTCGAACCACCCCGATGTGGTGGTGATCGTGCTGCTGATCGACGAACGCCCCGAGGAAGTGACCGAAATGCAGCGCTCGGTGAAAGGAGAGGTTGTCGCCTCGACCTTCGACGAGCCCGCCTCTCGCCACGTCCAAGTTGCGGAGATGGTGATCGAGAAAGCCAAGCGCCTGACCGAGCACAAGAAGGATGTGGTCATTCTGCTCGACTCCCTGACTCGCCTGGCACGCGCCTACAACACCGTGGTGCCGGCCTCGGGCAAGGTCCTGACCGGTGGTGTCGATGCCAACGCGCTGCAGAAGCCGAAGCGCTTCTTCGGTGCGGCGCGGAACATCGAGGAAGGCGGATCACTGACCATCATCGCCACCGCGCTGATCGACACCGGCAGCCGCATGGATGACGTCATCTACGAGGAATTCAAGGGCACCGGCAACATGGAGCTCCACCTCGACCGCCGCATGGCAGAGAAACGCGTCTATCCGGCCATCAACGTGAATCGCTCCGGTACCCGGCGTGAAGAATTGCTGATGAAGCCGGACATCCTGCAGAAAGCATGGATTCTACGCAAGCTGCTCTACGGCATGGACGACATCGACGCGATGGAATTTCTGCTGGACAAGGTCAAGGCAACCAAGAGCAATGCCGAATTCTTCGATGCAATGCGATCGGGCCGCTAGCGCACCAGCGGGATACGAAAAAGCCACCCTCGGGTGGCTTTTTTGCTTTCTGCGCGCGCGATTACTTGCTGTAGTCGAAAAAGCCCTTACCGCTCTTGCGCCCGAGGTAGCCCGCTTCGACCATTTCCACCAACAGTGGCGCCGGACGATACTTGGGATCCTTGAAGCCCTCGAACAGCACCTGCATGACCGCCAACTCCACGTCGAGGCCAATCATGTCGCACAATGCCAGCGGACCGATCGGATGGTTGCAGCCCAGCTTCATCGCCTCGTCGATTTCAGCCGCCGTCGCCAACCCCTCACCCAGCGCGAAGATCGCCTCGTTGATCATCGGGCACAACATCCGGTTGACCACGAAACCCGGACTGTTGCGCACCTGCACAGGCGTCTTGCCGATGGCCTTGGCCAGCTCGTCGACCGCGGCATAAGTCTCATCCGAGGTCTGCAAGCCCCGGATCAGCTCAACCAGCGCCATCATCGGCACCGGGTTGAAGAAATGCATGCCGATCATACGGTCTGCACGCTTGGTCGATGCGGCCAGCCTGGTAATCGAGATCGACGACGTATTGCTCGCAAACAGTGCGTCCGCCTTGGCAACAGCATCGAGTTGCGCAAATATCTTGAGCTTGAGGTCGAGGTTTTCGGTCGCCGCTTCAATGATCAAATCGCAATCAGACAACGCCGACATGTCGGTCGAGACGGCAATCTTGCTCATTGCTGCCTCTTTCTGCGCCTGGCTCATCTTCTCCTTCTTGATGAGGCGGTCAAGGCTGCCGCCAATCGTACCGACACCCCGCTGAAGGGCTACATCGGCGATATCGGTCATCACCACCGGATATCCTGCAACGGCGAAGGCCTGCACGATCCCGTTACCCATGGTGCCCGCACCGACCACGCCAATCTTGCTGATGCCCATACCTTCGATCTCCTGTAATTGACCACATCTTGTCCACATCTCCATACTCTAGCGTATGGAATCTGCAATGTAACTCAAGTACTGCGTCGAAACCAGCCCCAAGGCCAAGCAACCTTCGCATGACAGGAACTCACGACGATATTCGTCTCCGCCGCCACCGTTTCAGAAGTACGAAATGCAAAAAGGGAGCCCGCGGGCTCCCTTTTTGCATTCTTGTTGGCGGAGTGGACGGGACTCGAACCCGCGACCCCCGGCGTGACAGGCCGGTATTCTAACCAACTGAACTACCACTCCAAAACTA
>NZ_JAGRRD010000001.1:1963124-2063161 GCF_018122735.1 Azoarcus sp. L1K30
TCGATGGTGGAGGTAAGCGGGATCGAACCGCTGACCTCTTGCATGCCATGCAAGCGCTCTCCCAGCTGAGCTATACCCCCTTCGAAAGAGCGCGCATTATAGGCAGAGGTTTTAACGTTGTAAAGCATCTTTTACGACTATTCAGCGACACCTGGCAAGAAAGCCGCCAGCCCGCGTCCCACCACAGCCCCATCAAAGGAGCTTTCCCGGATTCATCAGTCCGGCCGGATCGAGTGCGGCCTTGATCCGGCGCATGAGCTCGAGTTCGAGATCGCTCTTGTAGCGTCGGATCTCGTCGCGCTTGAGTTGACCAAGTCCATGCTCGGCCGAAATGGAACCGCCAAGCTCGGACACGAGATCATGCACCACACGGTTTGCTTCGTCTGTTCTGGCGATGAAGGCATCGTTGTCCTCTGCGTCGGCCTTTGACAGGTTGTAGTGCAGGTTACCGTCTCCAATGTGGCCAAACGCGACAACCCGGACATCGGGCCAGATTGCCCGCAGCCGCTCGCCCGCTGCGACCAGAAAATGCGGAATGCGGCTGACGGGCACGGAGATGTCGTGCTTGATGCTGACACCCTCGATGCGCTGGGCCTCGGAGATATTCTCTCGCAGCGCCCACAGCGTGGCGGACTGGGCAAGACTCCCCGCGACTGCTGCATCGATGACAAGCCCGCGCTCGCTGGCCGACGCCAGCTCGTGCATCAGCATCTCTTCGAGCGCAGCATCCGGCAAGGTATCCGACAGCTCCACCAGCACGGACCAGAGCGCCGGCGACGACAGGGGGTCACGGGCGCCATCGATGTGCTTGAGAACGATTTCAAGCGCCGCACGTGCGACAAGCTCGAATGCCGTGATGCGGTCGCCGCACGCGGCGCGCATGCTTGCCAGCAAGGCCACGGCTGCTGCCGGGTCGGGCACCGCGACCCACGCAGTCGCCCGCGCCTGAGGCGACGGAAACAGCTTCAGCGTCGCCGCCGTGATGACACCCAGCGTACCCTCGGCACCCACGAACAGATGCTTGAGATCGTAGCCGGTATTATCCTTGCGCAATTCGCGCAGACCGTCCCAAACCCGGCCGTCAGGCAGCACGACTTCCAGCCCCAGGACGAGATCACGCATATTGCCGTACCGCAGCACCTGGACGCCGCCCGCATTGGTCGACAGGTTGCCGCCTATTTCGCAGCTGCCTTCGGACGCGAGCGACAACGGAAAGAAACGCCCTGCTCCACGCGCTGCTTCTTGCACCGCAGCCAGCTTGCAGCCGGCCTCCACGCACAGGGTGTTGTTGTCGGCATCGAGCGCACGGACGCGATTGAGCCTCGACAGGCTCAATACCACGGACTGCCCGTCGGCAAGCGGTGTCGCCCCCCCACACAGGCCGGTATTGCCTCCTTGCGGCACCACGGCAACAGCGGCCGCATGACAGGCTGCCACAACCGCCGCCACTTGCGCCGTGCTGGTCGGTCGTACCACCGCGCGCGCCGCACCCTGATACCGGCCGCGCCAGTCGACGAGATAGGGAGCAGCATCGTCCGCATCGACAAGCACGTGATCGCGGCCGACGATGTCCGTCAGCGTACGCAGAAATTCATCCATCAGACGCTCCTTCAGGCACCCGCGTCGTCGGCCTGTCCCATGACATAGCGCAACAAAGGCCGTATGCGGGCAACCGCGGCCACCCCTTCGGCGATGGCCTCCTCCGCCCGATGATAGTCCATCAGCCCAAGCTGACCGACACGTGGTGAGATCAGCACGTCGGCCGGTTCGCCGGCGAGACGGCTGCGCGCAATGCGGACCTGCATGATGTTGATGCTGGCATTGAGGACGCTGACCAGAGACGGCAGATTCTCTTCCGGCGCCGGGTCGCCGTGACCGTTGCCCGCCGGGCCGGTCGCACCCAATCCGAGTCGCGACAGCAGGCGGTCGCTCCAACTCGCCTCGGTTTCGCCCTCGGGGGCAGGCTCCGCGGCGCTATGCCGCCATGCCCGCCCGACGATGTCCGAGCCCAGATCGACGGCGATGACGATATCCGCCCCCATCGCGCGGCACAGCGACACCGGCACCGGATTCACCAGACCGCCGTCGACCAGCAGGCGCCCGTCGCGCGCAACCGGCGTCATCAGGCCCGGCAGGGCGATCGAGGCGCGCACCGCTTCGGACACACTGCCGGTATGGAGCCACACTTCCCGCCCACTCGACAGCTCCGTTGCCACGCAAGCAAAGCGCGTCGGCAAATCGGTGAAGTCACGGTCGGTGAAATTGCGCTCGAAGTACTGAATCAGCTTTTCACCCTTGATCAATCCGCTGCGCAGACTGACGTCGAGCAAACCGATGACATCCTTCCATTTGAGCGCGTCCGCCCACTTCCGCAGCTTGCCCAACTCACCGGCGGCAGCTGCTGCGCCAACGAAAGCGCCAATCGAGCACCCGCAGATGACTTCCGGCACCACGCCCTCGTCGGCCAGCGCGTTCAATACGCCGAGGTGAGCCCAACCGCGCGCGGCGCCACTTCCCAGTGCCAACCCGATCGTCGGCCGCTTGCCGCCGCTGTGCATCATGGGAAGCGCCGTCATGCCCCACCTCGCAAGTCGCGAAAATACTCCAACCTGTGTCTGTTGCGCCGTGCCCGGCTAGTCAGCCGTCGATGCGTTCGGCGTACAGATCGTGAACATCGCAATCGGTAATCCGCACCCGGACGAAATCACCCGGCACAAGATCGTCCCCATCGGGAATGACGACCATGCCGTCTATTTCCGGTGCATCGCCTGGCGAACGCGCCAGCGCGCCCTCTTCATCCACATCGTCGACCAGGACCGTCATCTCACGGCCGATCTTCGCCTCGAGACGTTGAGTGGAAATATCTTCCTGGAAGTCCATCAGGCGCGCCCTGCGCTCCTCGCGCACCTCATCCGGCACCGGGTCGGCCAGCTCGTTGGCGGTTGCCCCCTCGACCGGCGAATAGGCAAATGCGCCAACCCGGTCGAGCTGCGCCTGCTCCAGAAACTGCAGCAGCTGCTCGAAATCCTCTTCGGTCTCGCCGGGGAAGCCGGTTATGAAGGTTGACCGGATCGTCAGATCCGGACAGATGCTGCGCCACTTGCGCACGCGCTCGAGCACATTCTCGGCGTTGGCCGGTCGCTTCATCGCCTTGAGAATGCGCGGACTGGCGTGCTGGAAGGGCACGTCGAGATAGGGCAGGATCTTGCCTTCCGCCATCAGCGGAACGATGTCGTCCACGCTCGGGTAAGGGTAGACATAGTGCATGCGGATCCAGATACCCAACTCACCCAGTGCATTGGCCAGATCGTACAGCCTGGTCTTGAGCGGCTTGCCGTTCCAGAAACCGGTGCGGTACTTCACATCCACACCATAGGCCGACGTGTCCTGCGAGATCACCAGGATCTCCTTGACGCCGGACTCGGCCAGCGCCTCGGCTTCGCGCATGACCTCGTGAATCGGCCTGCTGACCAGATCACCACGCATCGACGGAATGATGCAGAAGGTGCACCGGTGATTGCAGCCTTCGGAAATCTTGAGGTAGGCGTAGTGCTGAGGCGTCAGGCGAATGCCCTGGGGGGGCACGAGATCGACGAAGGGGTCATGGGGCTTGGGCAGATGCTTGTGCACGGCCTGCATCACCTCCTCCGTCGCATGCGGGCCAGTGACAGCCAGGACCTGCGGATGAGCGGACATCACCACCCCGTCCTTGGCACCGAGGCAACCAGTCACGATCACCTTGCCGTTTTCGGCCAGGGCCTCACCAATCGCATCAAGTGACTCTTCGACCGCAGCGTCGATAAAGCCGCAGGTATTCACCACCACGATGTCGGCATCTTCATAACTGCCCGAGATCTGATAGCCCTCGGCGCGCAGACGCGTGAGGATGTGTTCCGAATCGACCGTCGCTTTCGGGCAGCCGAGGCTGACGAAGCCGACACGCGGCACGTCAGGCGTTTTGAGGGTGGTCATACTGGATGCGGCCTGTGGGGAAATGCGCCCCTGCAAAGGGGCGCTGCACCTCATTTTTCGGTGCGGGTCTTTGTAACGGGCTCGGCGGTTTCCGCCTTGTCGCCCTTGTCCTGTTGCGTATACGCGGGGAACTGGAAGCCGGTGAACATGTTGCGCGTCTGGCTTTCAACCTGCTCCTGCATCTGCTGGAACATCTTCTTCGACTGCTCGACGTAAGTGCCCATCATGCTCTGCAGCGCCGGCCCCTGAAAATTCAGGAACTGCGCCCAGAGATCCTGGCTGATCGGGCTGTTCTCGCCATAGATGCCACGCGCCTGCTCCTGCAGCTTGCCCTGCATGTCGGTAAATGCCTTGATATTGTTTTCAAGGTACTTGCCCATCATCCCCTGCATCGCATTACCGTAGAAACGGATCATGTGCGACAGCAGGTCGCTGGTGAACATCGGTGCCCCACCCGCCTCTTCTTCGAGGATGATCTGCAGCAGGATGCTGCGGGTGAGATCGTCGCCGGTCTTGGCATCCACGACCTGAAAATCTTCGTTCCCAAGCACGAGCTCCTTCACGTCCGACAAAGTGATGTAGGAACTGGTGCGGGTGTCGTACAAACGACGGTTCGGGTATTTCTTGATCAGTCGCGATTGATCAGCCATGGTGAAGTCCTCCTCGGCGGCGGTGGATCCGCGCTCACTTGTGTTGAAAATTATACCGCGCTGCGAAAAGAAAAACCCCGCCACAGGACGGGGTTACGCAAATCCGCGTTGTGCACGGTTGCGGCATCAGCACATATGCAGGCCGCCATTGATGTTGATCGTCGCGCCGGTGATGTAACCAGCCAGCTCGGACGACAGGTAGGCACACAGCCCGCCGATCTCTTCGGGCTTGCCCAGGCGCTTCATCGGTACCGTGTCGATAATGCCCTGACGGATGTCGTCACGGATCGCCATCACCATGTCGGTGCCGATGTAGCCCGGTGCAATGGCGTTAACGGTCACGCCCTTGGTGGCCAGTTCGGCCGCCAGCGCCTTGGTGAAGCCCAGCACACCAGCCTTGGCCGTCGAGTAGTTGGCCTGGCCAGCCTGACCCTTGACACCGTTGACCGACGAAATATTGATGATGCGACCCCATCCGCGCTCGGCCATCTTGGGCGAGACATGGTGCGTCACGTTGAACAGGCTGTTGAGATTGGTGTTGATCACCGCATCCCATTGACCCTTCTCCATCTTGGGGAAGAACTTGTCGCGGGTGATACCGGCGTTATTCACGAGGATGTCGATGGGGCCGACATCGGCTTCGATCTTGGCCACCATGGCTTTGCACGACTCATAGTCGGACACGTCCCCTTCTGCGGCGACGAAGTCGAAGCCCAGCGCCTTCTGCTGCGTCAGCCACTCGTCCATTTGCGGGAAAGCGGGCAGACAGTTGGCGACAACCTTGAAACCGTCCTTGGCGAGGGACTGGCAGATTGCGGTGCCGAGGCCACCCATGGCGCCCGTAACGAGTGCAATTTTCTGAGACATCATCAAATCCTTTTGCAGCGAGTTATCTTTTCCGGACAGCGCAGCCTGACGCCGCATTTGTCCGCACCAGTCCTGCGGCAACGCATCAGCCACATAACGGCTACAGTATAAACGCACTCGTGCAGGTGTGCTGCATCGCAATAACCCGAACAAAAAAAGGCCTGCCACATTCGTGGCAGGCCTCAGGCAAAAAAACGTTCAGTGGAATCAGAACATGTGCTGGCCACCGTTGATCGAAATGTTGGCCCCGGTTACGAAAGCCGCCTCCTCGGAAGACAGATAGGCAACCAGACCAGCGATCTCTTCCGGCTTGCCAAGGCGTGCCACCGGAATCTGCGGCAGGATCTTGGAGTCGAGGATTTCCTGCGGAATGGCCATCACCATCTTGGTGCCAATGTAGCCCGGCGAGATCGTGTTGACGGTCACACCACTGCGGGCAACCTCGAGCGCCAGCGCCTTGGTGAAGCCGTGCATGCCGGCCTTGGCTGCCGAATAATTGGTCTGGCCAAACGCGCCCTTCTGCCCGTTGACCGACGACACGTTGATCACGCGCCCCCACTTGCGCTCGAGCATGCCGTCCATCACCTGCTTGGTCATATTGAAGACGGAATCGAGGTTGGTGCTGATCACCGCATCCCAGTCCGCCTTGTTCATTTTCTTGAACGTCATGTCGCGCGTGATGCCGGCGTTATTGACCAGCACATCCACCGGCCCGACTTCCTTGGTAACCTGCTCGACACACGCCTTGCACGAATCGAAATCGGCTACATCGCAAGGAAAGGCCTTGAAGCCGTAGCCCATGTTGTTCATCGACTGCAACCACTCCGCGGCTTTCGCATTGCCGGGAGAGTGGGTCGTTACAACCTTGTAGCCCAGCGCCGCAAGCTTGATGCAGATTGCTTCGCCGAGACCACCCATCCCGCCGGTAACCAGTGCAACTCTAGACATATCGTATCTCCTCCCAATCGGGTGTTTCCGGGGGGGCTTTGAACCCTGCTGCAAGCGGCCCCACCCGATCCGCCGACAGCCTTTGACTCAAACCGAACGCGGTCTGGATCAGGATTTTTCTTTTACGTAACGCCCCGGAGCGGGTTCGATCGGCCCGAACTTGGCATTGCCGAGGCGGCCGCGCGCCGCGACCTGCTTGCCGCCGTAGGCCTTGAGCCATTGCGCCCAATGCACCCACCAGCTCCCTTTCTGCTCCTCGGCCTGGCTCAGCCATTCGTCCGGATCCGCTGCAGTAGACGCCCCTACCCAATAACTGCGCCGATTCTTCGATGCGGGGTTGATTGCGCCCGCGATGTGGCCGCTTGCGCCGAGCACGAAGGTCGTCTCGCCCCCAAGCAGGTTGCGTCCCAGGTAAGCACTGGCCCATGGCACGATGTGGTCCTCGCGTGCGGCCATCAGGTAGGCAGGGACATCCACCTTGCGCAGGTCGACCTTCTGGCCGAGCATCTTGAGTTTCCCCGGCACACGCAGGTTGTTCTCGAGATACATGTTGCGCAGATACCAGGTCAGGAACGGCCCCGGCAGGTTGGTCGAATCCGAATTCCAGTAGAGCAGGTCAAACGCCTTGGGCTTGTTGCCCTTAAGGTAATTGCCCACCACGTATTGCCACACCAGGTCGTTGGCGCGCAGAAACGAGAACACATTGGCAAGCTCCTGACCCTTGAGCAGCCCGCCCTTTCCTATGGCGGCTTCACGTGCCGTCACACTGGCCTCGTCGACCAGACACCCCAGCTCGCCGGCATCGGCAAAATCGAGCAGCGTAGTCATCAGGGTCAGGCTTGAAACAGGGTCTTCACCTCTCGCCTTGAGCACTGCCAGTGCGGAAGTCAGGATCGTGCCGCCAACACAGAAACCCAGCACGTTCGGCTTCTTCACCCGGGTGATGGCCCGCACCACCTCGAGCGCGGCAATCGGCCCTTCCTGCAGGTAGTCGTCCCAACCCTTGCGTGCTTCGTTTGCGCCCGCATTCTTCCACGACACGAGGAATACCGTATTGCCCTGCTCGACGGTGAAACGCACCAGCGAATTTTCGGGCTGGAGGTCCATGATGTAGAACTTGTTGATGCAGGGCGGCACGATCAGCAGTGGAACCTGCGCAACCTTTTCGGTCAGCGGCGAATACTGGATGAGCTGCATCAGCTCATTCTCGAACACGACAGCACCGGGCGAAACAGCGAGGTTGAGACCGACCTCGAAAGCACCGTCGTCGGTCATCGAGATACGGCCTTTCTCGAGATCCGAGATCAGGTTCTGGATGCCCTGGGTGATGCTCTCACCCTTGCTCTCGACCGCGGTCTTAATGAACTCCGGGTTGGTCGCGGCAAAGTTGGTTGGCGCCAGGGCATCGATGTATTGCCGTGTCAGGAACTGGATCCTGGACTTGGCACGACCATCCGAAATCGGCATCTCGTCGGCCACCTGTTTCAGGAAGTCCGCATTGACCAGATAGGCCTGGCGCACATAGTCGAACAGAGGACTCTCGGACCATTCGGGCGCGCTGAAGCGGCGATCACCCGGGTCGGGCTGGGCAATCTGCTGGCCGGGCTCACCGGGTTTGCGCCCGAGCATGGCCGACCACAGAGCCACATGTCTGGCGGCGAACGCCTGTTGCATCTTGTTCAGGGCGTCGGCTTCGGGCAAGGGCAACTGCGACGCGGCCACGCCGGAAGAGTCCTGCATCGCTGCGTGCTGCTTGGCGACCGCCGAGAAAAACGTCTGTGCCATCGCCTGGCCAGCCATCAGCATGGCCTGCATGGCCCCGGGCGCCTGCTTGTCATTCGAGTCGGACATCAGCCCCTCCTAAGGCTTGGTCGGCACAGTCACCGCTGCGCCCACCGGAATGGTGTTGCCCCAGCTACAATCGCCTTCAGCCACATCGGTCGAATCCACATGTACCTTATCGCGATTGCCTGGTTCTATGTCGCCCTGTTCGCCGCTATTTCCGATGACACCGTACTCGGCGGCGTGCTTACGTTCTTGTTCTATGGACTCGGCCCCATCGCCCTGTTCCTGTGGCTGTTCGGCTCGCCCTCCCGGCGGCGGCGCCAGAAGGCACTGGAGGCAGCCGAGGCCCTCAACGATAGAGGTGATTCAGGCGCCGGGCAATAGCGAATATGCGTGAAACGCCCCTAAATTGACGTTGCAGTGCGTCATCATGGCTCCGGCTCACGCCAGATCAGGGAAGCAAAGCGTCCGGTCACACCGTCCCGCCGATAGGAAAAGAAGCGCGCTTGCTCATGCCAGGTGCACAGGCCTCCGCCATAGACACGTACCACCCCGGCATGCACCAGTCTTCGCCTTGCCAGCATGTAGATGTCCGCCAGCCACTTGCCGGGCTGCCGTTGGGTCACGAAGGCGTCGGCGGCCCCAGGGTCTTTCGACAGGAATGCATCCCTGACATCGCTGCCCACTTCGAAGGCATCGGGGCCGATGGCGGGGCCCAACCAGGCCAGAATGCGCTCGGGGCGGACGCCCATTGCGCCGACAGCCGCCTCGAGCACACCCGCCGCCAGGCCGCGCCAGCCCGCATGGGCAGCCGCCACGACGGCGCCCGTGTCATCGCAGAACAGCACCGGAAGGCAGTCGGCCGTCATCATTGCGCACACGGTCTGCGCCTGCCGGGTCATCGAAGCATCCCCGCGAGCGAGCACAGGCACAAGGTCGAGATCGACCACCTGATTGCCATGAACCTGCTGCAGCCATACGGGATCGGCCGGCAGAAACCTGCGCAGACGCGCCCGGTTCTCCACAACCGCCCGCGGCATATCGCCCACATGGTCGCCCAGATTGAGACTGTCGAACGGCGCCACGCTGACGCCCCCCGCACGGGTCGTCACCAGCGCACGGATATTGGACGGTGCCGGCCAGTCGGGCACGATGAATGAACGGTTCACGGTAAGTGGTGCCCCCCCAACTGTTCCACCAATGACAGGATGTCTTCCGCGATGGGTGCAAACCACTCCAGTTCGAGCCCGGAGGACGGATGCACCAGACCAAGACGAAAAGCGTGCAGCGCCTGGCGCGAAAATGCATCCACAATCGGGTCGCCGGCACGCTTGAGCCCGTACACCGGGTCACCGACGAGCGGATGGCCAATATGAGCCATATGCACGCGGATCTGGTGCGTGCGCCCGGTCTCGAGCCGGCACTCGAGCAGACTCGTTTTCGCCAGCCGCTCGCGCACGACATAGCGCGTCAAGGCCGGACGCCCGTTGCCGACAACCGCCATTTTCGTGCGCTGGCTCGGATGCCTGCCAATCGGTGCATCGACTTCGCCCGCTGCGGCAACCACGCCGTGCACCAGCGCGAGATAGTGGCGCTTCACCGTCCGCGCCTGCAACTGGCGGATCAGGTCGGTCTGTGCCGCCAGCGTCTTGGCCACCACCAGCAGACCACTGGTATCCTTGTCCAGCCGATGCACGATGCCCGCGCGCGGCACACCCTCCAGCGCGGGCGCATGATGCAACAGGGCGTTGAGCAAGGTGCCGCTCCAGTTTCCACTCCCCGGGTGCACCACCAGCCCCGCGGGCTTGTTGACGACGAGCACATCCGCGTCCTCGAACACGATGTTCAGCGGAATGTCCTCGGCCTGCTCCGCGTGTGTCTGCGGCTCGGGCGCCGCGCTGACCAACAGCCGCTCTCCGCCCCAGATCCTGTGCTTTGCATCCGGTGTTCCGCCATCCACCAGGATGCGCCCCTCGCGCAACCATGCCTGCAGGCGACTGCGCGAGTGTTCGGGAAACAGCCGCGCCAGCGCCTGGTCTATTCTCAATCCGGCGAAATCGCGCGGAATCATCAATTCGGCGGGCGAGTCATCCGCGTCCGCTGGGCTATAATCGGTCAGTTCATTCACGCGAGTGTTATCGATGTCCAGGTTCACCTTCGGAAGTTTAGCGGGAAATGTTGCCCTGATTGGCGCCTTGCTGCTCGGCGGTTGCGGCATGCTGCCGGAACAGATCGACGAGACGGCGGGCTGGAGCGCGCAAAAGCTCTACTCGGAGGCGAAGTCCTCGATGACCGAGGGCGGCTACGACCAGGCCATCAAGTATTTCGAGAAGCTCGAGGCGCGCTATCCCTATGGTCGCTTCGCGCAGCAGGCGCAGATCGAGTCGGCCTATGCGTATTACAAGTCCAACGAACCCGCGCTTGCGCTGGCTGCAGCCGATCGCTTCATCAAGCTGCACCCGAACCACCCCAACGTGGATTACGTGTATTACCTGAAAGGCCTGGTGAATTTCAACGAGGATCTCGGCCTTCTCGCCAGCCTGTCGAACCAGGACTTGTCCGAACGCGATCCGCGCGGCGCAAGAGAGGCTTTCGACACCTTCAATGAGCTCGTCACCCGCTTCCCGGAAAGCCGTTACGCGGAAGACGCCACCCAGCGCATGCAATACCTGGTGAACTCGCTCGCCTCCCATGAAGTCCACGTCGCGCGCTATTACTACCGCCGCGGCGCCTACGTGGCCGCGGCCAACCGGGCACAGGCAGCGATCACGACCTACCCGCGGGCACCGGCCATCGAAGAGGCCCTGTTCCTGCTGGTCAAGAGCTACGACGCAATGGGCATGAACGACCTGCGCGACGACGCAGACCGCGTCATGCGCAAGAACTTTCCCAACAGTGTCTATTACTCCGGCGGCCCGGCGGATAACAGGCCCTGGTGGCAACTCTGGTAATAGCCTGGCCTGCATGCAAGAAGGGCGTTCCGGTGGAACGCCCTTTTTTGTTCTGGCCGCATTCAAAGACGAAGCGGACCCGCCACATCAGGTCGACGCGGGATACGTCCCCGGAATCAGCACCTCGCGCCCGACCCGGCGGATATCCGTGTGGCCGCAAAACGCCATGGTGATATCCATCTCGTTGGCGATGAGCTGCAGGCACTTGCTCACGCCGGCCTCGCCCATTGCGCCAAGACCGTACAGGAACGGGCGGCCGATCAGGGTTCCCTTCGCCCCCAGCGCGACCGCCTTGAACACGTCCTGGCCACTGCGAATGCCGCCGTCCATCCACACCTCGATCCGGTCGCCCACCGCGCCGACGATGCCCGGCAGGGCGTGAATCGACGATGGCGCACCATCGAGCTGACGGCCGCCGTGATTGGACACGATCAGTGCATCGGCGCCGCTGTCGGCTGCCAGACGGGCGTCTTCCTCATCCATGATGCCCTTCAGGATCAGCTTGCCGCCCCATTGCTTCTTGACCCACTCGACGTCAGCCCAGCTCAGCGCCGGATCGAACTGTTCTGCGGTCCAGCTCGACAACGAGGACATGTCGCCCACGCCCTTGGCGTGACCGACGATGTTGCCGAAACTGCGACGGCTGGTTCCCAGCATGCCAAGGCACCAGCGTGGCTTGGTGGCCAGGTTGATCATGTTGGCAAGCGTCGGCCGCGGCGGAGCCGACAGACCGTTCTTGATGTCCTTGTGACGCTGGCCGAGGATCTGCAGGTCCAGCGTCAGCATCAGGGCAGAACACCGGGCTGCGCGCGCACGCTCGATGAGGCGGACGATGAAGTCGCGGTCGCGCATCATGTATACCTGAAACCAGAAGGGTGCGGTCGTGTGCGCGGCGACATCCTCGATCGAACAAATGCTCATTGTAGACAGCGTAAAGGGCACGCCGAATTTCTCTGCCGCGCGCGCGGCCAGAATCTCACCGTCGGCATGCTGCATGCCGGCCAGCCCGGTCGGCGCAATGGCCACCGGCATGGCGACTTCCTGCCCCACCATCGTGGTGCGCAGATTGCGGCCTTCCATATTGACCGCCACACGCTGGCGCAACTTGATCGGCAGAAAGTCGGATGCATTGGCGCGATAGGTGCTCTCGGTCCACGAACCGGAGTCGGCGTAATCGTAGAACATGCGCGGCACGCGCTTTTCGGCAAGGCGCCGCAGGTCTTCGATGCAGGTAATGACGGGCATGCGGGGTCTCCAGCGATTCTTTTCGGGGTGATCCGGACTGATCTGCTCAAGGCATCATCGTCGCGCAGAATCGCCCTCCCCGGCCGGAAGGATTTTCAGCTGCGACGGGAAATAAGTTCCGCCCCTTCGTCTGCAGCTGCCGCGCACACGCCCCGCAACCAGTCAGCGAAGACCGCTGCCGGCCCCTGCGGCGAGGCCGTCGCGATGTAATACTGCGAGCGCGCCTCGACCGCAATACCGAACAGTGGCACCAAGGCGCCCGCGCGCAGCCATTGGCGCGCCAGCGACGGCCGTCCCGGCACCACGCCCTGCCCGCTCGCCGCCGCCTCGAGCAGCAGCCCGAGATCGATCAGACGAGGACCACTCGCCGGCTCTTCACGACAGCCCAGTCCGGCCGCCTCGAACAATGGCGCCCAAGGCTCGAGCGGACTGCGCAACAGGGGCATGCGGCCGAGATCGGTCGCACTGCGCAATGTGCCGATTGAGCCGAGCAAGCCGGGTGACGCCATTGGCACGACCCTGTCCTGCATCAGCACGTCGCCACCATGTGCCGCGAAGTCGCCATGGCGTACCTCGATCTGCGCATCTTCTGCCCCTTGGTCCAGATAGGGCACGCTGAGCACGATCTCGAGTTCGACCTGCGGCTGCGCACGGGTAAAGGATTCGAGCGCAGGCACGAGAATCTGACGCGCGAACGTGGGCGGAGCACACACCCGCAAGCGTTCGATGCGTTGCGAGGCGCGCCGATGCAGCGGTACGGCGGCCAGCAGACCCAATGCCACACGCACCTGCTCCAGGTATTCCTTGCCGAGCACGCTCAACCCCAAGGCCTTTCCACCGCGCACCAGCAGGTTCGCGCCCAGCAGCTCCTCTACGGTGGACACCCGCTTGCTGACCGCGCTCGCGGTCACGTTGAGTTCATCGGCCGCACGTTCAAAGCTGCCCAGACGCGCCGCTGCCTCGAAGGCACGCAGTCCGTCGATGGAAGGGAAGCGGACGTCGGCAATCGGAGACATGTTCTGGCAAATCCGGCTTTCTGGCGTGACCTCAAGGCTATCACGCCCGGCGCGCATACCGCACGGAGCCGGCCTTGGGCACAAAAAAGCCGGCCACGGGGGGCCGGCTCGGTGCGAACCAATGACAATGCCGCTTACTGTTTGGCCTTGAACACCTGACGATAGTGGTGCAGCAGCGGCTCAGTGTAACCGCTGGGCTGCACACAGCCTTCGAAAATCAAGTCACGGGCAGCGCGGAACGCCGTCGACGAAGCAAAATCGGGCGCCATCGGGCGATAGGCCGGATCACCCGTGTTCTGACCATCCACCACCGCAGCCATGCGGCGCAGCGTTTCCTCGACTTCGGCCGGCTGAACCACGCCGTGGCGCAGCCAGTTGGCGATGTGCTGGCTGGAAATGCGCAGCGTTGCGCGGTCTTCCATCAGGCCGACGTTGTTGATGTCGGGCACCTTGGAGCACCCCACGCCCTGTTCGACCCAGCGCACGACATAACCGAGGATGCCCTGGCAGTTGTTGTCGAGTTCCTGCTGGCGCTCCTCGGCGCTCCACTTGGCCTCGGCCACGACCGGTACCGTCAGCAGGCCATTGAGCAGGTCGTCGTACTCGGCATTGAGGTCGATCCTTTCGAGTTCCTGCTGCACCGACTGAACGTTGACCTGATGGTAGTGCAGCGCATGCAGCACCGCGGCCGTCGGCGACGGCACCCAGGCGGTGTTGGCACCGGCCTTCGGATGCCCGATCTTCTGTTCCAGCATCGCCGCCATCAGGTCGGGCATGGCCCACATGCCCTTGCCGATCTGCGCCTTGCCGCGCAGGCCGCACGCCAGACCGACCAGCACGTTGCTGCGCTCGTAAGCCTGGATCCAGGCCGAGGACTTCATGTCGCCCTTACGCATCATCGGGCCCGCTTCCATTGCGGTGTGCATCTCGTCACCGGTACGGTCGAGAAAGCCGGTATTGATGAAGGCGACGCGGTGGCTGGCGGCCGCAATGCAGGCCTTGAGGTTGATACTGGTGCGGCGCTCCTCGTCCATAATGCCCATTTTCATGGTGTATCGTGGCAGGCCAAGCAGGTCCTCGACGCGACCGAACAGCTCGTCGGCGAAAGCGACTTCGGCGGGCCCGTGCATCTTGGGTTTGACGATGTACATGCTACCGGCGCGCGAGTTGCCCTTGCGCTGGCGGTCATGCAGCGAGATCAGGGTCGTGACGACGCCATCGAGAATGCCTTCCGGAATCTCGTTGCCATCGCCGTCGAGGATGGCCGGATTGGTCATCAGGTGACCGACATTGCGGATGAAGAGCAGCGCACGACCATGCAGACGCAGCGCGCCGCCATCGGCCGCGGTGTATTCACGGTCGGCATTGAGGCGGCGAACGATGGTCTTGTCGCCCTTGGGCACTTCTTCGGTCAGCGTGCCCTGCATCAGGCCCAGCCAGTTGCGGTACACCACGACCTTGTCTTCGGCATCGACGGCAGCGATCGAGTCTTCGCAGTCCATGATCGTCGACAGCGCGGCTTCCATCAGCAGGTCGTTGATGCCCGCAGCGTCGGTCTTGCCGATCATGCCGCTGCGATCGATCTGGACTTCGATATGCAGTCCGTTGTTCTTGAGCAGAACCGCCTTGGGCGCAGCCGCGTCGCCCTGGAAACCGGCGAACTTTTCCGGCTGCTGCAGGCCGACCGTGCTGCCATTGGCGAGCTTGACGGCCAGCTTGCCATCGACCACCGCATAGCCTGCCGCGTCGGCATGCGAAGCACCTGCCAGCGCAGCCGCCTGATCGAGCACCTGACGGGCAAAGGCGATGACTTTCGCACCACGCACCGGGTTGTAGGCCTTGGTGATTTCCGCGCCGCCGGTCTGCGCAATGGCGTCGGTGCCATACAGCGCATCATAAAGCGATCCCCAGCGCGCATTGGCCGCGTTGAGGGCGTAACGCGCATTCATCACCGGCACCACGAGTTGCGGGCCGGCCTGGGAGGTGATTTCGCTGTCGACGTTCGTCGTGTCGACGTTCACCGCACCCGGCGGCGGCAGCAGATAGCCGATGGAGGCCAGGAAAGCACGATAGCCGCCCATGTCTGTAATCGGGCCCGGATGGTCGCGATGCCAGTTGTCCAGTTCGGTCTGAAGACGGTCGCGTTCGGCAAGCAGCGCGCGATTCTTGGGCGCAAGATCATGCACCAGCGCCTCGAAGCCGGCCCAGAATGCGCCGACATCGACACCTGTGCCAGGAAGTGCTTCGGTTTCGATGAATGTCTTGAGGTTGGATGCCACCTGCAGGCGCCCGCAGTTCACGCGTTCGGTCATGTCACTCGGTCTCTCGTTGTCGTTGATCAACAGGCTTGCTGCAGCGCATAGGCACCGGCTCACCCGCGGCACACGGAGCGGTGATCCCGATTCCGTTGCCACGCCAACCCGGAAGGATAAACGCTCACCGCGCTCGACGGTAGATCAAGGTGCCTTCACCACCGAAATCGCCTGCAGCGCCGCACGACCGCGCGGGGTCTCGCACAGCTTCGAAACCGTCGGCCCCGCGACGAAATCCAGCCCCAGCGCATGCACCAGGCTTCGCTCCTGCTGCTTGATGCGGCGCAGGTTTGCGAGTTTGACCGGGCCGAAACCGCGAATGCCCTCGGCCAGCCCTGCCAGTTCGACCGCCTTGCCGAGGTTGGTACTCGAAAGACGAGGCAGCAGCGCGCGAATGGTACGGGCATAGTCTGCCGCAAGCTCGCGCTCCATGCGACGTTCGTCACTGCGGCCGAAGAGGTCGAGCACCGTGCCGCGCAACACCTTGCCCCGGGCCAGCAGTCTGAGCACGGGCATCAGGCGCGGACCGAAGGTGAGCTTGCGCGGACGTCCGTCGGGACCGGGGCGCGACAGCAGCGGCGGCGCCATATGGAACTGCAGGCTGAAATCCCCTTCGAACTGGCGTGCCAGTGCGGCATCGAACTGGCCGTCGGTGAACAGTCGGGCGACTTCGTATTCGTCCTTGACGGCAAGCAGGCGGGCATAGACTCGGGCGACAACCCGGCTCAGATGCAGCGCGCCAGCCTCACCCACCACGCCGCGCTCGGCAAGCTCCACCTCTCTCAGCAAAGCCCGGTAGCCATCCGCATAGGCCGCATTCTGGTACGCCGTAAGCCGTTCGACGCCGGCATCGATCACGGCACGAAGCGATTCGCCGTGCTCGTCGGCCACGTCGGTGCCGGTTTCCGGCGCACTGCCGACCAGTTCGGCCAGGCCCCGGGGGTCGGTCGCCGCCAGCCGTCCGAGGCTGAATGCGGTGAGATTCGTCGGCACCGCCACGGCGTTGAGCTCGATGGCACGCGTCAAGGCCTCGAGCGAGACCGGTACCATTCCGAGCTGCCACGAAAAACCGAGCAACACGATGTTGGCGCCGATGGTGTCGCCGAGCACGCGCAGCGACAGAGCCTGTGCATCGCAGGTGCTGAGCTGCTCTCCCCCCGCAGCGTAGCGGATCTTCTCCAGCAAGGCATCCACGTGCAGGTCGGCCTCGGGGTCCTGCACGAACCGGGCGGTCTGAATCTCGTGCAGGTTCGCGACCACCCGGGTGCGACCATGCTTGATGGTCTGCAGCGCGTCGTTGCTCGCCCCGACGACCAGATCGCAGGCGATCACCGCATCGGCCTGCTGGGTATCGATGCGGACCTGATTGAGCGCGCCGGGATCGGTCGCGATGCGCACGAAGGACAGCACCTGCCCGCCCTTCTGTGCAAACCCCATGAAATCGAGCACCGAGGCCGACTTGCCCTCCAGGTGCGCCGCCATGGTGACGAGTGCGCCCACGGTGACCACACCGGTACCGCCGACACCGGTCACCAGCAAATCGTACGGCCCGGTCCATTCGTGGGTGGCGGGCATCGCCAGCGCGGCCATCCGGGCCTGCAGCCGGGGCTGGTCGAGCGCCGCGCCGACCGCCTTGCGCACCTTGCCGCCCATCACCGACACAAAGCTGGGACAGAATCCCTCCACGCAGGAATAGTCCTTGTTACACGAAGACTGGTCGATCATGCGCTTGCGCCCCAGCGGCGTATCCAGCGGCACGATCGACAGGCAGTTCGACTGCTTGCCGCAATCGCCACACCCCTCGCACACCGCCGCGTTGATGAACAGCCGGCGGTCGGGGTCGGGGTAGGCTCTCTTCTTGCGGCGGCGGCGCTTCTCCGCCGCGCAGGTCTGATCGTAGATCAGCACGCTGACCCCCTTCACCTCACGCAGCTCGCGCTGCACGGCGTCGAGTTCGCTGCGATGATGGAAGGTCGTGCCGCGCGGGAACAGCCCCTCGTGACCGTCATACTTCTCGGGCGCGTCACTGACCACCACGACACGCCGCGCGCCCTCGGCCTCGACCTGGCGCGCAATGCCGTCCACCGTCACCGTACCGTCCACCGGCTGACCACCGGTCATTGCCACCGCGTCGTTGTAGAGAATCTTGTATGTAACGTTGGTGTGTGCCGCAATCGCCTGGCGGATGGCGAGAAACCCGGAGTGGAAATAGGTCCCGTCGCCCAGGTTCTGGAACACGTGGGGGGTGCGGGTGAAGCCGGAGTGCGCCACCCAGTCCACGCCCTCTCCACCCATCTGGATCAGGCCTGTCGTCTCCCGGTCGGGCATCCACGAGGCCATGAAATGGCAGCCGATACCCGCTTGCGCATGCGAGCCTTCGGGCACCCGGGTCGACGTATTGTGCGGGCAACCGGAACAGAAGTACGGCACACGGCGCACGCCATCGGCCACATTCGCCAGCAACATCGGCGCGGTGAAATCCTCGACCAGTGCTCGGCGGTCGAGCGCGGGGCGATGACCTGCCAACCAGTCGGCCAGCACCGGCATTACCCGCGATGGACGCATCTCGCCGAGTGCAGGCAGCAAGGGCGCACCGCACTGCGCCGTCTTGCCGAACACCTGCGGGCGCTGGGCTGGATCGTCGTTGTAGAACAGATTCTTGATCTGTTGCTCGACGAAGGGCCCCTTCTCCTCGACGACGAGGATTTCCTTCAGCCCGCGGGCAAAGGCGCGCATCCGGCCTTGCTCGAGCGGAAAGCTCTGTCCCACCTTGTACAGCCGAATGCCATGGGTCTCGAGATCGGTCAGTCCAAGGCCGAGGCGGCGCAAGGCTTCGAGCAGGTCGAGGTGAGCCTTGCCGCAGGTGACGATGCCGACATCGGCAGCGGTGGCCGGACACAGCAGGCGGTCAATCGAATTGTGGCGGGCAAAGTGGCGCGCCGCGTCGAGCTTGGCGGCCAGACGCTGCTCGATCACCAGGCTGGGCAGATCCGGCCAGCGGTAATGCAGCCCCCCCGCAGGCGCGGTGTAATCAGTGGGCGCATCGAAGCGGGTCCGGATGGCATCGAGATCCACCGTCGATCCACTCTCGACCGTCTCCGAGATGGCTTTCAAACCCACCCAGCACCCCGAAAACCGCGACAATGCCCAGCCATACAGGCCGAACTCGATCATCTCCGCCACCGACGCCGGATTGAGCACCGGCAGACTCCACGCCTGCAGGGTGAAGTCGCTCTGGTGCGGCATCGACGACGACACGCAGCCGTGATCGTCTCCGATCACCGCCAGCACACCGCCGTGTGGCGAGGCGCCATAGGCATTGCCGTGACGCAGGGCGTCGCCGGCGCGATCGACGCCGGGTCCCTTGCCGTACCAGATCGCGAACACGCCATCGACCATACGCTCGGCATCACCCTCGACCTGCTGCGACCCCAGCACGGCGGTTGCGCCGAGCTCCTCATTGACCGCGGGCAGAAAGCGGATCTGCCTGTCCTCGAGCAGGGACTTCACCTTCCACAGTTGCTGATCATAGGCGCCGAGCGGAGAACCGCGATAGCCGCTGATGAAGCCTCCGGTATTCAGGCCGGCAGCGCGATCGAGCATCGCCTGCATCAGCGGCAGGCGAACCAGTGCCTGGGTACCGGTGAGGAAAACCTGGCCGCGATCCGCCTCGAGATTGTCGGCCAGACGATAGTCGTGGTTCACCACTGCGACCGATGGGGTCGCCTGGATGGTCGGCGTGTTCATGGGCTTGTCTCCTGTCGTCGTCGGGTGTGCTGCCCACAGCCCCCGGCCTGTCTTTTAATTGCTTCGATTCGCACACCTGGATTTGGCTCCCGGCGCCGTCTCAGATGAGCTCATCGTAGGCCGATTCACCGCCACAATGCGTGCATTGTTTGCATTCCAATCCCGTTATGGCGAGTATTCCGTGCATTAAACATAGAAATTACGCACGAACCATGAATGAGCTGGACAAATTCGACCTGCAACTACTCGACGAACTTCAGGCGGACGGCCACGCCTCCAACGCGGCGCTTGCCGAACGCATACACCTGTCACCCTCACAGGTGAGCCGCCGTATCCAGCGGCTCGAGCAGGCGGGCTTCATCGAGCGCTACGTCGCCCTGCTGCGCCCTGCCGCGGTCGGTCTGGGTGTGACCGCCTTCGTCAATGTCTCGCTCGAGCGCCATGGCGAGGCGCATACCGATGCCTTTACCGACGCCGTACGCGGCATGGACGAGGTGCTCGAGTGTTTTGCCATCAGTGGCGAGGCCGACTACCTGTTGCGGGTGATGACGCCTACCCTGCCCGCCCTGTCTGACTTCATGCTGCACCGTCTGATGCGGCTGGGCGGCGTACGCAGCGTGAAATCGAACATCGCACTCACCGAGCTCAAGCGCAGCACCCGACTGCCGCTCGATCACCTCGGCGCCGTGCCGCGGGCGAAAATCTCATGAATTTATTGAAGAACGCTCGGCAAGCTGCCGATATGATTCACGCCTTCACGAGATGACGCTCGCCGCCCAGAGCAGCGCGATCGTGGCCCGAAAGGAGAGGATCCATGGAAGATAGTGCGCCGAAAGGTGTCGCGCGCTGGCTCTTGCCCGCCAGCCTGATAGTCAGCAACGCGTTGCTGTTGTGGCACGCCCTTGCCTCGCCACTGCCCACAGCACTGGCAGCCGCGCTGGCGGCGGCGGGCATCGCACTTGCACTGCTGATGCTGATCATGCCCGGCAGCGGACAGACCACGACCAGGCGTGCCGACGCCGCGCCCGCACTCGAAGGCGATCGCCCCGACATCGGCAACCAGACGGCCGCGGGCACCAACCCTTTCGTCGCCCGAGTACGCCAGATCGTTGGCGAATTGCGCAGCAGCGGTACCGGCATCGCAGTCAGTGCGGCGCAACTGAACCAGCGCATCAAGCAGACGGCGACGAGCGCCGGACGTCAGCGCGAACTGGCCGCGTCCATCTTTTCAGCCAGCAAGACCGCAGCCGAGGCGGTCGACCGCGTCATGGTCAATGCCGACGAGGTCAAGGCCACCACCACGACCAATCTTGCCGCGGTCAGCGCCAGCCAGCAGGAACTGCTCGATGTCACCGCTAGGATCCGCAATGTCAGCGACAAGGTGCAGGCCTTCGCCACCATCGTCGCAGAGCTGAGCCAGAATTCGGCGCAGATCCGCGACATCGGCATGCTGATCAACGATGTTTCCGACCAGACCAACCTGCTTGCGCTCAATGCGGCCATTGAAGCCGCCCGCGCAGGCGAAGCCGGTCGCGGGTTCGCAGTCGTTGCCGACGAGGTGCGCAAACTGGCCGAAAAGGTCAAGTCGGCGACCGGCGTCATCACCCGCAACTCGGACAAGATGCTCGAACTGGTGGCCAGCACCGAGGCCGAAACCGTCCGCATTACCGAGGATTCGAGTCTTGCGCGCGAAGTCGTGCAGCGAACCTCGACCAATTTTGCCGCCATGGTGGGCGAACTGCAGCACATGAGCGAGCAGTTGCTCGACATCACCGGCGCCATCCATCACATTCATGACAGTAACGTCTCGGTGCACGGTCTGGTCGGCGAGATCACCAGCCTCTCCGAGCAGGTGTCGAAGCAGATGCACGAATCGGAACAGGTGTCGGACGACCTGCGCAACCACACCGAGGGACTGCACGCCCTGTCGACCCGCTTCCGTATCGGCGAATCCGCCTATGACCGACTCATTACCGTCGCAGAGAGGTTCCGCGATGACACCGCGGCACATCTGGAGCATTGCGCCGGCTCGCTGGATGTATTCGATACCGCCTATCAACGCATTCCGGGCACGGAGCCGCCGAAGTTCAACACCAAGTACGACCGCGCCGTGGAGAAGGATCTGCAGGCCATCTACGAACGCATGCTGGCGGAAGTGCCGGGCGTGGCCTTCTGTGGTGGCTTCGACATGAACTGCTACATGCCGGTGCACAACCGCCGCTTCTCCGAAGAACCGAACGGCGATCCGCAGCACGATCTCGCCTTCAGTCGCCAGAAGCGCATTTACGACGATCCCACCTGCCGACGGGCCATCGCCAACAAGGGGCATGTGCTGCTGCAGACCTACGTTCGCGACACCGGGGAGGTGCTGTGCGACCTGTCGCTGCCGATCATGGTGAAGGGTCGGCAGTGGGGCGTGTTCCGCGTCGGCTTCGCCCCCTCGCTGCTGCAGGGCTGAGCAAAAAGACAGCCGGACGGCCGCGTGACGGGCGCACGCGACGATCCGGCTGCACACCATGATCTTCGCATTCAGAGCGCCATGATCACCGACTTGGATTCGGTATACATGTCGATCACCGCGCGTCCCATCTCGCGCCCGATGCCGGACTGCTTGTAGCCGCCGAATGGCATCGCGTTGTCGAGGATGTTGTGGCAGTTGACCCACACGGTGCCCGCCTTGATCTTCGGAATCAGGCGATGAACGCGCGCCAGGTCATTCGACCAAATGCTGGCTGCAAGCCCGTAGGGGGTGTCATTGGCACGCCGCGCCACCTCGTCGAGATCGTCGTAGGGCATGGCCACCACCACCGGGCCGAAGATCTCCTCCCGCACGACCTTCATATTGTCGCGCGTATCCACCAGCACCGTCGGTTTGACGAAATAGCCGTCACCCTCTCCCGCCACGCCCCCGGCCGCTGCGCGCGCCCCTTCCGCAAAGCCGCTCTCGATGTAGCCGAGTACGCGCCGCTGCTGGATGGCTGACACCAGCGGCCCGATCTGCGTGGATGGATCGATGCCGGGGCCGAGCTTCATGCCCGAAGCGATGCCCGACAGCCCTTCAACCACCTCGTCGAATCGGCTCTTGTGAATGAACAGGCGCGAACCGGCGGTGCACACCTGGCCCTGATTGAAGAAGATTGCCTGGGCAGCACCAGCCGCTGCCTTTGCGGGATCGGCATCGTCGAGCACGATCACCGGACTCTTGCCGCCGAGTTCGAGCGACACCCGCGTCATGTTGTCGATTGCCGCCTTGCCCACGAGCTTGCCGATTTCGGTCGAGCCGGTAAACGCCACCTTCTCGATGCCCTTGTGCCCGGCCAATGCGGCACCGGCCGTATGTCCGTGCCCGGTCACGACGTTGAGCACGCCTGCCGGATAGCCCGCCTCGAGGGCCAGCTCGGCAAAGCGCAAGGCGGTGAGCGGCGTTTCTTCAGCCGGCTTGAGCACCATGGTGCACCCCGTCGCCAGGGCCGGCGCAACCTTCCATGCTGCCATCAGCAGCGGGAAGTTCCACGGAATGATCGCACCGACCACACCGACGGGTTCGCGCCGGGTGAAGCCGAACAGTTCGCGATCACGCATCAGCGGCACCGACACGTCCATCGTCGAGCCTTCGATCTTGGTCGCCCACCCGGCCATGTAACGTAGAAAGTCGACGACAAGCGCCACATCGACATGGCGCGCCATCGTCACCGGCTTGCCATTGTCGAGCGCCTCGATCTCCGCCAGCTCCTGCGCATTAGCCTCGATCAGGTCGGCGAACCTCAGCAGCAGGCGCTCCCGATCGACAGGCCGCATCTTCGGCCACGCGCCCGCTTCAAAAGCGTTCCGGGCTGCCATCACTGCGCGATCGATGTCGGCAGCAGCGCCCGCAGGCACCTGGGCAAATGTCCGTCCGCTGGCTGGGTCAATCACCTCAATGCGCTCGCCACCGACGGCATCCACCCACTCTCCCCCGATCAGCATGCGCTGCGACCTGGATAGAAATTGCCGCGTTGCGTCGCTGATGAACTGGCCCTGATAACGTTCCATACTGCTGTCTCCTGGTGTTGTTGTGTTACCGCAAGAAAAACATCCTGGATCCGTGAGCCGGCCTTGACGCCGGCTTGCGCGGGCACACGTGTCAACTGTCGTCTGCGCTGTTCCCGATCATTCCCGCACGCGCGGCAGCCGTCGCCCGCGCCTGCTCGATCGCCGAATGGTCAAGGTCCAGCAGTCCGGCTAGGCGGTTCAGCAGTCGATGCTCGAGACGCGCAAGCGCCCCATCGGCGTAGGCAACCTCCCACAGCATGGTCAGGATCTCCACCCTTTCCGCCGGATTGAATCCCGCCCTCACCGCCTCGGCGAACTCCCAGTCGTCGAGCACTTCGGCATAACGCTCTTCGGCGACACGGACCAGCTCCCGCGCCGTTGTTTCGGGCAACTGGAAATGGTCCCGCAGCAGGCGCATGACGGCGGCGTGCTCTTCATCCGTCGCGTGGTGATCGACATACATGGCCTCCAGCAGGAGGGCGGCAACCGCAATGTGGCGGCGCTCGAAAGGCCCGCACTCCTTGGCCTCGGCCGTGAGCGAGCCGCTCAACAGGGAAATCAGTCGGGTCAGCATGGCGTCATGGATCCTCTTGTTCTGGTATGGCCGTTGGTCAATATTCGGTCGGCGGCGTTCAACGTTCGCCGTTCATGCGTTCGACGCCGAGTTGGCCGGCGACGACCACCGCTCCGTCAGGGGCGATCTGAACCGCGGCGAGATTCTGCCGGTCGGGCCGGATCTCGGACTGCAGGCGCCCATGCACCTTCAGCACCACACCGCCCGACCCCACCGCGATAAAACCGCCATCGCCATCCACCACCCCGGCCGTGATCGACTGCGCCGATTCGTCCTCCGTCACCTGCCAGCTGTCGCCGCCGTCCCGGCTGCGCAAGACGCGGCCACTCATGCCCAGCAGCACGATTTCGCCGGCACCGCTTTCGAGACCGCTCCATAGCGATCCGCTCACACCAGTCGGTAGCGACACCCAGGTGTCGCCACCGTCAGTCGAACGGAACGCAAGTCCGCCTTCGGCGGCAATGAAGAGTGCGCCACTGCGGGTAGCAAACAGGTGGTTCAGGTGCATGTCGGCGTCGGCGCCTTCCCCCACCTTCATCGGCGACCATTTGCGCCCGCCGTCCGTCGTACGCCACGCCGTGCCATAGGCACCAACAGCAAAGCCCTTGTCCAGAGAGGTGAAATGAACCGAGAGCAGTACCGGTTTGTCGGCCAACTCCTGCTGCAGCGTCCACCGCACGCCACCATCTGTGGTAGTCAGGATCACCCCGCCATGGCCGACCACCCAACCGTGCTGCGCATCGACGAAATGTGCCTCGGTCAGCAAGGTGCTCACCGGCACGTCGGCCTGTATCCAGGTGCGCCCGCTGTCGGTCGAGCGCACCACCGTGCCGTAATCGCCAACGGCGATCAGCGCGTCGCCCGCGCGAACCAGTCCGGTCAGGGGCACCTTCGCGGCGAGTCGTGCCTTCATCGCCGGCACCGGTGCCGGGTCCGCCGCCATCGCTGGCACGCAGGCCGATGCCACGGCGACCGCCAGCGCCGACACCAAGGCGCCGACGTGTTTGATCGATCTCTTCATCCCGTTCTCCTCAGTGCGCCATCAACGGTGCGCGCACCGGTCCGCGGCGCGGAATCAGCATGTCGATGGTCACCGCCAGCGCGGGCAGCAAGGTGATCGCCATGATCATGTTCATCATGAACATGAAAGTCAGCAGCATGCCCATGTCGGCCTGGAACTTCAGTGCAGAGAACGACCACGTCGCCACCCCGACCGACAGCGTCACCGCGGTGAACACGGTGGCCACGCCAATTTCACGCAGCGCCTGCTTGAACGCGGTAACAATGTCCTCACCGTGTGCCATGTGCATCTGCAGTCGATTGTAAATGTAGAACGCATAGTCGACGCCAATACCCACCGCCAGCACCATTACCGGCAGCGTAGCCACGGTCAGGCCGATATCGAGCTCCTTCATGAACCAGTAGCCGAGGAAGGTCGCGAGCGTGAGTGGCACGCAGCAGGCGATCATCGCGCGCCAGTCGCGATAGACCAGGAACACCAGGACCAGAATGGTGGCGTACACATAGAGCATCATGGGCAATTCGGAATGCTCGACGATCTCGTTGGTCGCCGCCTGCACACCGGCGTTGCCGCTGGCCAGGCGTACGGTGACACCTTCGAAGGGCTGGGTTTCGCGGAAGTGCTTCACCGCAGCGACCACGCCTTCGAGCGTAGACGCCTTGTGGTCCGTGAGGTACAGATTCACCGGCAACAGCGTGCAGTCGGCATTGAACAGGCGCAGTCCTTCTGGCACCTGCCGCACCGCTTCGCCCAGGGTCAATTCGTCCTGCGGCAGCGCGGCCCACTTCGGGTTGCCCTCGTTCACCCCGGACGCGGCGAGTTTGGTCAGCGTCGGCAAGGACTGTGCAGAAAGCACACCAGGCACGTTCATGAGGTACCAGGTCAGGCGATCGACATGACTCATGACATCATGCCGATAACAGCCATCGGCGGGCGTCTCGACAACGACGGTGAGGAGATCGAGACCCAGGCTGTAGTGGTCGACCACCGCCTCAACGTCCTGGTTGTAGCGCGAGTCGTCATGCAGTTCGGGCGCGCCGGGCAGCACATGACCGACGTGCCGCCCCTGGCTCTGCCACACGGCAACGCCCATCAACAATGCACAGGCGATGGTGCCGATGGCGGCATTACGCGGGCTGGCGATATGCACACCAAGCGAGGCCATCATCCGGTTGCGCAGTTGTTCGACCTTGCTCGCACGCAGCACGAAGGCATCGTCGAAGCGGAAGTAACTCGCCATGACAGGCAGCATGATCAGGTTGGTGACGATCTTGTAGGCTACGCCGACGGAGGCAGTGATCGCCAGTTCGCGGATCATCGGAATCGGCACCAGCACGAGCGTCGCGAAACCGACGAAGGCGGTGATCAGTGCCAGCGTACCCGGTACCATCAAACCGGTGAAACTGCGACTTGCCGCGGTATAGCCATCCGCACCGTTGATCACTTCCTTGGCGATGTAGTTCACCTGCTGGATACCGTGCGACACCCCGATGGCGAACACGAGAAAGGGCACCAGGATCGCCAGCGGGTCAAGCCCGAAGCCAAGCAGGGTAATGGTGCCGAACTGCCACACCACGGATACCAGCGAACACGACAGCGGCAGCACGGTGAGCATCCATGAACGGGTGTACCAGTAAACCGCCGCGGCGGTCAGGATGAAGGCGAGTGCAAAGAACTCGATCACGCTGGTCGCGCCTTCGGAAATGTCGCCCATCTGCTTGGCAAAACCAATGATGCGAATGCGCACATCGCCATCTGAAAAGGCGTCTCGTATGTCCTGTTCCAGACGCTGGCTGAATTCGGCATAGTCCAGACGTTCACCGGTCTGGGGATCGGGGTCGGCCAATTCGGCCACCACCATGGCAGAGGAGGAGTCGTTCGCCACCAGGCTGCCGATGAAACCGCCGATGATGGTGCGTTCACGAATGGCGGCGATATTGTCGGGGGTCAGGGCCTTGACGGTGACGTCGCCGCCGATCACGTCTTCGGCTTTCATGCCCTCTTCGGTGATCTGCACCGCGCGCGTATTCGGGGTCCACAGCGAGCTGACCGTGCGGCGATCAACCCCCTTCATGAAGAACAGGGCCTGGGTAACGTCGTACAGACGGGTCAGCACCTTCTCGTTCCAGATGTCGCCCCGGGTCGCCTCCACGGTGACGATGATGCGATTTGCACCGAACAGCACCTCGCGGTATTGATTGAAAGTCTGGATGTATTCGTGGTTCTGCGGCAATTGCTTGTCGAAGCCCGCGCTCATGTGAAGGCGCGCCGCAAAGGTGCCCATCACAGCCGTGAATGCCAGCAGAGTGAGCAGGATCGGCAGACGAAACCTGAAGCAGAAGCGCTGCAGGGCCAGCACTGAATTCTCGATCATGTGAGTGAGTCCGTTGAGTCCGGGGCCGGCCACACGCCGGCCCCGGCACTGCGCATCAGAACGAGTAGGAAACGCTCGCGGAGATGAAGTCGCGGTCGCGCATCAGGTTGTTCGAGCCACCACCGTAGAAGTTCACCCACTGGATCGCACCCTTCCAGCTGTCGCGATAATTGGCGAACAGCGACAGGGTGAGGGCCTTGCGCCCTTCCACGAAAGGAATTGCGTTCGGGCTGGTGCCGCTGACATCGTGATACCAGTCGATCTGGGGCGTCAGCGTCACACCGGAGTCGAAGGCATTCGGATAGTTCAGCCCCATCTCGAACACATAGCCCCAGGACGTCTTGTCCGGCAGCGCGTAGTTGGGCAGGAAGTAAGGCACCCGTCCGCTGAGGTCGAGATTGGGATAGTGGGTGACCGCCGCCTCGGCCAGAATGAAGCCGTCACTCGCGCCGACGCTCTTGGCCAGGCCGCCCAGCGGGTCGTTGTGGGAGAAGGTGTAGAAGCCGGTCAGGTGGAGCTGGTATTTCTCCTCCTCGACATAGCCCGGATGGCTGCCGACGTCATACACGCTGTTCTTGTCGAAGGCGCCACCAAAGATCGAGCCGAAAGGCACCGTCGGGTCCACACCGACACTGTCATTGGGCCGGTAGGACAGTTCCGCGCCCACGGCAACATTGAACAGCTTGGTGTTGGCCGACACCGCGAACAAATCCTTGTCTTCGCCATAGGCCACGAAGTAACCCGTCACCGCACCATCTGGCGTGCCGGTGAAACCGAGGAAGGGCAACTTGTCGTGATAGCGCTGGTAGGTGAACGCGAACTCGGTGTCGATCTGTTCGGCGTTATAGCGGAAGTTCACCCCGTACTGTCCGCTGTTGCGTGCCTCCTTGGTCCCCAGGTAGGGGACTGCGGTGCCACTTGCAATCATGTCCGCATCGCTCAGCCCTGAGTGGTCGCCGCACGGACCCGCCAGACCGAAGTCGTTACAGATCGAAGTCGGCAGATAGGCCACGCGACGGCCCTTGCCGAGGACATCCGCAGCAGAGAAGAAGGTGCCCGAGGGGTCGAACTTGAAGCTGTTCCAGCCGTACTGGTAATACGCCTCCATGCCAAGGTTGTCGGTCAGGCCGAACGAGCCCGACAGCATCGGTGCGGGTACGAAGATCTCCTTCAACTGCGTGCCCGGCACATGGAATTTCTGCAGGTCGATGGCGTTGATCTGGTTCACGCCGCCGAGGATGAAAATGTCCTCCCCCCAGGAAATGACCTGGTTGCCGAGCTTGATCTTGCCGTACTGGTCGCCGATGGAAAAACTCTTCGCCACCCAGGCGTCGAGCAGGGTCACATCGCCCTCGGCCTCTCCGGCCACGCCGGTACGCCGGGTATCCTTGGCCTGGAAATCCTTGAACCAGGTAAAGCGCGCCAGCGCGCTCCAGCCTCCAGAGTATTTCAGGGACAGATCATGCGTGCCCTTGAGCGCCGCGGAGAAGACATCGCCCTTGTCGTAGTTCAGGTTGCCATCGTCGAAATTGGTGAAGTTGAAGTCGGCGTTGGCATAACCATTGGCCCCCTGCTTGCGCTGCAGCTCGTTGTTGGTGCCCACGTTGCAGCCACCGCTGTCATTGCCCAGGGTCGAACAGCCGGCCGACGAGGTGCGCGCACTCATGCCGAAGGACACGGTGCTGTCGAAGCTGCCGGAAAGGCCCTCCTCGGAGCCAAAGCGGAAAGCATGGCTGCTCGGCGCCCACAGGCTCGCGGCCACGGCGAGTGCGAGGGTGGAAGGCGCGAGGGCGAACGCCGCCCGACGATGCGAAATCGTCTGTGTCTTCATGGAAATCTCCTTGATCCTGTGGTCGGGTCAGCGTTCGCCGCGGCGGCGCATCTGGTCGGGGCTGAAGGTCGCCTGGTTGACGCGACCATCCTTCGCGGCGGTCAGGTCGATGACCTCGCCTTCGGCGGTCCAGTTATCCACCACGTAACGGCGGGCAACGAGGTCGTACATCTGGGTCTCGTAGGTAATGCAGGCGCCGACATCGGGTGCGGCCCACAGACTCCCCTCCTGCACCCGCCACAGGTTGCCCTTGGCGTCGTACATGTCGACCTGCAACAGCGCCCACGAATCCTCGTCGAAATGGAATACACGTTTGGCGAAGGAATGGCGCTTGTCAGCCTTCACCGTCGCCTCGACCACCCATACACGGTGCGGCTCATAGCGCATGAAGTCGCGATTGACGTAGTCCGGCCCGAGCATGTCCTTGAACTTGTTCTTCTTGTCGATCAGCTTGTAGGAGTTGTAAGGGACGAACATCTCCTTCTTGCCCACCAGCTTGTAGTCGTAACGGTCGAGTGCGCCGGTGAACACGTTGATCTGGTCGACGAAGTACAGGTTGTCGAAACCCGCAATCGGATTGTCATAGGCAAAGGTGGGAGAGCGGCGCACGCGGCGCTGCCCCGGGAAATAGATCCACGCATCCTGGGGCTTGTCGAGATAGGCATGGATCAGGTAGCCCTCGCCCGCCCGCGACGCCGGCGACAGAACCTCATACAGCAGCATCGATTCGATCCCGCCGACATCGGCGGGCCCGGTCACGGCAGGATCGTTGAACGGATAGAGTTCGTAGGCCCACTGCTTGTTCTCGGTGTAGCCACCGTCCTTGTCGGGTAGCAGCGCGGAGATCTGTGCCCTGCGGCCCATGCCGGTATAGCGCAGCTTGTAGTTCCACATGGCTTCGGCGCCGTTCTTCGGGAAGGGGAAAGGGATACCTCCGCCCAGTACCTGTTCGAGCTGCCAGCCCTCGCCGCCGAGCTTGGCGGTCGTGCCATTCTTGCGCGTCTGCTGCGCAACGGTGTCTGGAACAGGGCAACTGCGCCGGCTGGGATAGACGTCCATGCGATACCCCGCATAGGTCTTGATCAGCGCGACCTGGCCCGCCGACAGCTTGTCCGCATACTTGTCCACATTCGAGGCATCGATCGAATACAGCGGCTTGTCGTCCTTGAACGGATCGACGGTACCCGGCTTCCAGCCCGCTGGCGCCTTGCTCATGCCGCCGGTCCACGCCGGAATCGTTCCGTCTGCATTCTTGCCAGCCTCGGCACCGATCGGCGTCAGCGTTTTGCCCAGGCTCGCGAGTTCGGTTTCGCTCGCGGCCGGCCAGGCTGCGGAACTTGCCGTCAGGGCTGCAATGGCCAGCGCCATCAGTCCGGGGCGGCACAGGTTTCTTGTCGTTTTGTCCATTTCGGTCACGTCCTCTACAAGTGAATCAAAGAATGGGGCCCACACCGCATCACTCGACGCGCACGCCGTGCGCAGCCAGCTTGTCGACGATGTCGCGCCGTGCCGCAGTCACGTTTGCCAGCGGGGCATTGCGCAGTCGTGTTACCTCTTCCTCGGTATAGGGTTCGAGTTCGGCCGGGAGGGTTTCGGCCGAAAATGCCTTCAGCATCCAGTTGAGCATGTTGGCGATGTCGGCATTGTTCAGTGCTGAGTTCGACGTGCCGGGCACCTTCACCAGAAATGCGCGCCCCTCAGGAATACTGACGAAATGCCCCAGTTGCGACCGCATGCTCGGTACGCCCCCCCGCTTCGCACCGCTGCCGTCGGCCTGATGGCAGCCGGCACAGTTGAGGATGTACTGGTAGCGTGCCTTGCCCGCCTCGACTGCCTGCGCCGGGCGGTGCGAACCGAGCCCGGCAACGAGCGCCAAGACGATCAGGGTCCGCCCCCATCCAGCGACAGACAGTCCGTTCATCTTCGGCCTCAGCTCTGCGAGTTCGCCAGGCCGACCACGGTCGCCAGCGTGCAGTGGAACATCGTCGAGTCGTTTGCCATGCACCAGTTGATGTCGTTGTGCAGGCCCATGCGATAACCCGGCATCTCGCGCTCGTTGGTATTGCAGAAACACCGCCCGCAAGCGGTCTTGCCGCAGCAGTCGTTGTAGCTGATGAGGTAATCCTTGCCGTCCTCGGGGTTATGGCAGGTACCGATCCACGACACCTTCGAGGCCTCGGTGCCGGGCGGACAGCTCGACGCGGTGCCGCCACAGCAGTTGCACAGGTAGCCGTCCTGCGCGCAGTAGCGCCAGTATTCGCAGTCCTGATCGGTTGGCAGCTTGCCCGCCGCCTTCTTGGACGCAGCGGCGCCAGCGGCTTGGGCCGTGCGGTCGAAGGGCAGCACTGGCAGCACGAAGGCCGAGCCGACCAGCAGTTTGCCGATACCGATCAGCGCACTGCGCCTCGACGCGCTTTGCGCCACCTTGCGCGACTTGCGCTCGAAGAATTCATCCAGCCATTTCATCTTGTGTTTTCCTTGTCTCGTCGAAATCAGGCATTGCCGGGCTGGTCGAGGTAGGCCTGCACCGACGCCACGCCCATCTCCTTGGCGGTGAAGAGGCTTTCGAGCTGCTCGCGCGAGTTCACCAGTCCCTTCGCAGCGACGCGGCCGTGTTCGTTGATGAGTACGGCATACGGGAGCTTGGCCACGCGATAGGCAATGCCCAGCTCACGCGACAGCACATAGGGAAAGTCCTGCAGACCGGCCTTGTCGTAGAAAGCGAGATGCTCGGGCTGCTCGCCGTCCGAGGTCAGCACGACGCGCATCCAGCTGCGCTCCGACTGGTTGGCAGAGCGCAGGATCGGCAGCAGCTTCTTGCACACCGGGCAAGTCGGTGACAGGAAGAAGAGCAAGGTGCTCTTGTCGCCGGGCAGGCCGAGCGAAACGCGCTCGCGGCTGCTGACCAGATGCGGCAGATCGAACACCGGTGCCGCTTCACCGACCTGCGGACCAGTGTCGAGCATCAACGCGCCCATTGGGGCGACGCGCTCGTAGAGCACGCCGATCTGGCGCGCGAGGGCAAACAGTCCGACCAGCGCGGCCAGCACGGCGATCCACAACAGGACATTCGAAATCATCAAGGCTTCGTTCATGATCCGCTCCTCATTTGGGCGAGATGGGGGTGATTGGCGAGCAGTTGATTGGCTGCCGCATAGAGGGTGAGCAGCATCAGGGTGCCGCCCGCGACGGAGAGGTAGTCGATCCATACCAGGCCGCGATCGCTGCCGGTCTGGGCGCCTGCAACGAGCAGGACAACGAGGACCGTGTTGCGTACGACCAGCAGCCACGACAGCCGCGTGTGTCCTTCGGCACCGCCGCAACCACAGTCGATCTCGGTGTGGCCGCGGGCGACGTTGATTGCCACCCCGGCGGTCGCACAGCCGAGCACCAGCAAACCGAGCACGAGGCCGAATCCGCGGGACACATCGAACAGCAGGGCAACACCGGCCATGGCTTCCAGCACCGGAAAAAGGCGGGCGAACACGGGCACCAGCGTCTCGGGCAACAGCCGGTAGAGCTCGACCGACGCTTCGAAGACCGCCATGTCGCGCAGCTTCTGCCATGCCCCCACGATCAGGATGACCGCCAGTGCTGCGCCACAGGCACGTGCCAGCACCGGGTCGATGGCAAGGGCGTCCATCAGTGCAGCTCCATCAGTGAAGGCGTCTCACCAACGCCTTCCATGCGCTTGACCAGCTTGAGCGCCGCGCTCGCGTCATAGGCCGCGATCCCGCCCTTGACACCGTCGTAGGCGAAAAGCCTCGGCTTGTCACCCTTGCTTACCGCGAGCGCGATTGCGTTGCTGCCAGGCGCACGGGTCACACGCTTCTGCGTCTTGAGGTCGAAACCCCAGATTTCCTTGGCCGGGGTCTTGTGGCTGCCGACCTTCGCGCCATCGTGCATGCCGACGAAGACGCGACCGCTGGCGTTGTGCTGCGCCAGCAGCTGATAGCCCCCGGGACGCCAACCGGCTTTGCGCTCGGCCGCCGTCAGCAGCGACCACTTTGGTTCGAAGTTCGCCACCGGGCCACCCAGGTGCGCGGTATACAGATCCCCGCCATAGGACACGAAACGGTAGGTATCTCCGTCCTGCTCGCCATGGATGAAGATAGGATCGACATCGGGATCGAAGAACTTTGCACTGCGTTGCTGATCGACGGCCTGTCCGGCACCATCGAGCGTCACCGTGAGCATGGTGCCGTCACCACAGATGGTGGAAAAGCGGTTCGATACCGACCCGGCCGGCAACAGTATCCAGCAGCCGGGCAGATCGATCTGGGAAGCGACCTTCTTCGCTTGCAGATCGAGCACGGTGACCGAGATGGCCGGCGTCGCGTTCAGCACGTAGAGCCAGCGTCCGTCGGCCGAGGTCCGGATCGTGCCTTTGTAATGCAGCGACTGCGCATGAATGGGCGGAATGACGATCTCGCCCGTCTTGGTCAGGGTGCGGGCATCGTGGATATCCACCGTATCGGTCCGATCCCCCGACGACAGACGCGAGTAATAGGTCGTCGCCACGTAAATCTCATTGCGATCGGGCGACAGGACGGCCTGCCCCGCGTAGGCCGTCGAGATCACGCCGAGATACTTCATGCTGTCGCCGTCGAGCACATGCAAGCGGCCGTCGACGATATGGCCGATGGCAACGTCGGACAGATAGATGCGATAGGGATTGGGTGGCGCAAGCTTCTCCACCGAGGGAATTTCCACGGCCAGCTCGGCGTTCGCGGATGTGCCCGACAGGGCAATCAGCAATGCAGCCGCGCAGGTCTTCAGGGCGCGATATCGAACCACGACTGAGCTCCTTGCAACCCGGCGCGCCCCGCCCGCAAAGGTCGCTGCGGGACGAACCGGCGTTTGTCTTGTTGACCGTCAGACCGACACGACCTGACGAACCCTTTTCATCTCCGTCCCCATTTGATCCAGATCAAAAGAAACGGGTTGAACGGATTCTGGGTCGAGGCAGACGCAACCCGGTAACCCAAATCGGCAAGACGAAAATCGGGACAGAAGAACCTGATCGCAGCACCAAAGTAATAATGCGGCGCACCAAAACGGCGCACCTCGTCGCGCTTGCCGGGACAGCAAAGAAAGGAGTTTTCAAGCGTGGAACTTAGGTTTAGTCTTAAAGAAGCTGGATTTATAAAACGATAAAAATCCGAGTTTTTTCTTCGGGTGAGAGAGACAGACGATGGAGACTCATGCACTTGCCGCTCGCGCAGGACTTGGCGTGGGCGCAGCGATGCCGCGACCACTGGCATTCAGGGCCCCATACGGCCGCGATGCCGTCAGCCGGACAGCGCGCAAGCCACACCGGCGTGGGCGGGCGGGGCAGTCGCTCACTCCTGTCCGCGCGACGCGTGTATTCATAGTGGCCTCACCTCCCTGGCACGATCACTGCTTTGGTAAGCGGTCCAACAGATGCGACGGAGTGTCAGGTTCATGAAGCCCCTTGCTTGCACTGGTGATGACGAGGCATTCAGGTCATTCCGACGCGTTACCAAAGATGCCGACGACCATGCATCCTGCCTGCGCAACTGGGATCAGCAATACGATCAGTTGACTGCCGGCGCATTCGAGGGCGACTTCGAAGAGTACTGGTTCGAGAATCTGCAGATCTTCCGCGAAAGAACCAACCAGTCCGTGCGCGAAGTGGGCCAGCCATGGAAAGGCTCGCGCACTTTCGGGATTCCTGTCGAAATCGATGGCACGGGCTGGTTCTGCGGCGAAACGCTGGACGTCAACTCGTTTCTGACCTTGAAGGGCGGCGACGAAATGGACTTCCGAACGCCGAAACTTCAAGAGATCATCGGCATCACTGCCGATGCACAGACACTTAATGACTATGCATTTCAGGTCGAACACCGTGACCTCGAAGCAGAGCTTGAAGGCAAACGCATACTGCCTTCCACACCCGAACAGGCAGCGACCCTGCGGGATTTTCTCGGAACAGTCTTGGCAAGTCTGCGTGCAACACCGGAAATGCTCAGGCATGCGGCGATGCGCAAGGCATTGGAACAGGCGATCTACGGCAGCCTGATCAACGCAATCAACCCAAATCTGGAGAACCGTGCAGCGCCTTCGTGCCGTGCCCGGCAGCTCGTGGTGGAGCGCGCCCGGGAGTACATGAGCGCACATATCGAGGAGCCCATCACGGTTGCCGACCTGTGCGCCGAGCTGAGGGTATCGCGCCGCACCCTGCAATACAGTTTTCAGGACGTGCTCAATCTGAACCCGGTCAGTTTCCTGCGTGCGCTCCGGCTGAACGGCGTACGACGAGCGCTGAAGCGGGCGCCGGCAGAGGCGACATCGGTCGCCGATATCGCTGCCTGCTGGGGGTTCTGGCATCTGTCCCACTTTGCCTCGGACTACAAGGCCATGTTCGGCGAGCTGCCGTCTGAAACACTGAAAGGACCGACCAGCCTCATCACCTGAACAGGGTGGCGCGCCGCCGATGCACCACTCTGGTTCGCGCAGTGCAGCATCCCGTCCCGTCGCATGCATGCGAAGGCATTTTCAGTTCAACGCACTGCCCCCGTTTCTGTCGCGCCAGCAGGCAATAGCCCATATTGGCAATCCGAACAGCGGGACAAACCGGAGCGAAACTGCTGACAGCGGCCATCTTGTGCGGCTTTGAATGTCGCTTGGTCGCGTCTCAGGCACCGGCCAGACTGGCCAACACTGCCGCATCGGGCTCAGGAAGTGCTTCGAACGCGGGCCGGGCGTAGAGGTAACCCTGATGCAGCGCGATGCCGATATCCAGCAAACAGCGAGCCTCATCGATCGTTTCCACTCCCTCGGCGATCAGCGTACATGGCAGTTCGCGCGCAAGGGACACCATATGGGCGACGATCAGTTTGCGTACGCGATCCTTATCGATATTCCGGATCAACTCCATGTCGAGCTTGAGCACGTCGGGCCGCATACGGACGAGCAGATTAAGACCAGCATAGCCGGCACCGAAATCATCAACGGCTGTACTCATGCCCATTTCCCGGTACTCATCGACGATTCGCCTGAGATGATCGTCGGCACGCACCTGCTCGACCTCGGTGATCTCGAATTGCAGGCGATCCAGCGGAAAACCGACCCGCGCCGCCGCATCGACCGTCGCACGGATGCAGGCTTTCGGCTCATACACCGCATTGGGCAAAATGTTGATGCTCAGACGCCCGGGCATGCCCAGACCGTGAGCAAGTTCGATTGCTCGAATGCGACATTGTTGATCGAAAGCGTAGCGATTTTCGTCGGTCACCTGCGACAGCACCGAAAAAGCACTTTCACCTTTCGGGCCGCGTACAAGCGCCTCCCAGCCCCAGACCTCAGCGGCAGAAAAATCGTAGATCGGCTGGAAGGCCATAGAGAAGGAGAACTCGAGCGCGGCCACATCGCGGCATCGACCGCACCCAGTGGCAGGACGACTATTCATGTTTATTCCATCTGTTCGCTGTGAGTAACGATAGCAGGATCGGATGTCGTCGCTGCGGTCATCGCTACTTCCGCGTGACGGAGACCACACCGTTTTCTTCGGCCACATGCCAACGCCGCCCTCGCCGGCAGTGCGCTCACCCGATCCGCGCCCCATGGTGGTTCATACACCTTTGTTCACACACCATGCCGGGGCATGCACCCGCGTCAATTTTTCGCCGAGGACACGCCGTTTCAAGAAACACCTAGCTGAAACAGGCAGATAGCGAACTGGCACGGCTCATGCTAATCGTGATCGTACCGGTCTGACCAGTCAGGCCATTGTTTTCAGGACATCCGATGCCCAGCATTGCCAACCTTGCCGCTCAGGCGCTTCAGCGTCGTATCGTCAACCGGGAGTTTCCCAAGGGCTCCGCCCTGCCCTCGCAACGTGAGCTCGCCGAGCAACTGTCGATCAGCCGAGCATCGCTACGTGAGGCGATCTCCACGCTTGAGGCGCTAGGGCTGGTGCGCACCCAACCGGGAAAGGGTGTTTTCGTCACCGCCGGCAGCCGGCCAGACCCAGCGCACCCGCCGCGCGGCATTGCGAACATGACGCCGCAGGCCCTGATCGAGTTCCGCGCCGCCCTTGAACCGGCCTGGGCCAGCCTGGCCGCGCGACAGATCGACGCCGAAGGGCTTTCCCGGCTCGAAGCCATTCAAACCGGCATGGAACATGCGCTCAATGCCTGCGATCTTGTGATGGCCGCTGACTGGGATCTGCAATTTCACCTGCTGCTTGCCGAACTTTGCGGCAACCCCGGTCTGACCAACATTGCGAATCAGTTCAGCGAACAGATTGGCCACAGTCTGCGCCTCCCCTTTTCCGATCCTGCCGGGGTCTGGGAGCCCGCTGACGAACACCGCCGCATCATCGCCGCAATTGCTGCGGGCGATGCGCCAGCCGCCGGTGCCGCAATGCGCGCACACCTCAATGCCGCCGCCCGCCGCGTCGGTATCGACTCACCACTGTATTGATCCCTTCACCAAACCAGAGGAACACTCCGATGATATCCAGCCGCCGCCCCTTCCTTCGTAGCCTGTGTGGCCTTGTTGCAGGTGTTGCAGTCGCCAGCGTGATCGGCACCACCGACGCACGCGCCGACGTCCTGGCCGGCATTCAACAGGCCGGCACCCTGCGCGTTGCCGTCCCGCAGGACTTTCCGCCCTTCGGCAGTGTGGGCACCGACCTCCAGCCGCGCGGCTACGACATCGACATGGCCAGACTGATCGGCAAGGAACTCGGCGTCAAGGTCGAACTCATTCCGGTTACCAGCACCAACCGCATTCCCTACCTGACAACGGGCAAGGCCGATCTGGTCATCTCCAGCCTGGGCAAGAATCCTGACCGC
The DNA here is from genome assembly GCF_018122735.1 of Azoarcus sp. L1K30. Taxonomy (GTDB): domain Bacteria; phylum Pseudomonadota; class Gammaproteobacteria; order Burkholderiales; family Rhodocyclaceae; genus Parazoarcus. Next base: position 2,001,272 of record NZ_JAGRRD010000001.1, read on the forward strand.
GAGAAGGTCATCGACTTCTCCGATGCCTACGCACCATTCTTCAACGGCGTGTTTGGCCCTGAAGACGTCAAGCTGACCAAGGCCGAGGAACTTGCCGGCAAGACGGTGGGCGTGACCCGCGGCTCGGTCGAAGATCTCGAGCTGACCAAGATTGCACCGGCCACCGTGACCATCAAGCGCTTCGAGGACAACAACTCGACGATCTCCGCCTATCTCACCGGCCAGGTGCAGTTCGTCGCCACTGGCAACGTCGTGGCTGCCGCGGTCAATGACATGACCAAGCTGCGTCGCCTTGGCGCCAAGTTCCTGATCAAGAACTCGCCCTGCTACGTCGGCGTGGCCAAGGGTGAATCGGCCCTCATGACAAAGGTGAACGCGATCATCGCCAAGGCCAAGCAGGACGGAGCACTCAACGACATCGCCCAGCGCTGGCTGAACGCGCCGCTGCCCAAGGATCTGTAAACAGGCAACACGCTCCGGGACGGCAAGAACGCCATCCCGGGCTCCCCTGACCTGCTCGGAAACGCTGTAATGGCATACCAATTCGATTTCACCCCCGTGCTCGACAATGCCGGATTGCTGCTGACAGGCGCGGGCTTCACCCTCGCCCTCACTGCAGTCGGGGCCGTGTTCGGTATCGGCCTCGGCGTGCTTGGCGCGGTCTGCCGCGCGTGGAAACTCGCCCCGTTCGACCGCCTGTTCGGCCTCTACGTGGAAGTGATCCGCAACACGCCGTTTCTGGTCCAACTGTTCTTCATTTTCTTCGGACTGCCCTCGCTCGGCGTGAAGATGACCGAATGGCAGGCGGCTGTACTTGCCATGGTGATCAACCTCGGCGCCTACTCCACCGAGATCATCCGCGCAGGCATCCAGGCCACCCCCCGCGGCCAGCTCGAAGCGGCCGAATCGCTGGCGATGACGCGCACCCAGACCTTCAAGCATGTGGTGCTGCGCCCAGCCCTGGCCAAGGTCTGGCCGGCACTCACCAGCCAGGTCATCATCGTCATGCTCGGCTCGGCCGTGTGTTCGCAGATCGCTACCGAAGAGCTGACCTTCGCCGCCAACTTCATCCAGTCGCGAAGCTTCCGCGCGTTCGAAACCTATTTCGTGACCACGGCGATCTACTTTGTCATGGCCCTGCTGATCCGCCAGTTGCTGATACAACTCGGGCAACGCGTCGTCGTCGGGAGGGCACGCTGATGTTCGTCCAGTTCTCCACCTGGGACATCGTCCGCAATCTGCTCGAGGGCGGGAAATGGACGCTCGGCCTGTCGCTGATCGCGTTCTTCCTCGGCGGCGGTGTCGGCCTCGTGATCCTGTTTGCACGCATCGCCCACAACCGCCTGCTGCAATCGCTCGCCAAGGCCTATATCGAAGTCTTTCAGGGCACGCCGCTGCTGATGCAGCTCTTCATCGTGTTCTTCGGCCTGTCGCTCGCCGGCGTGGACGTGTCGCCCTGGTTCGCGGCCGCGGCCGGACTCACGCTGTTTACCAGCGCCTATCTCGCGGAGATCTGGCGTGGTTGTGTGGAGTCGGTGCCGAGAGGGCAATGGGAGGCCTCGACCAGCCTGGCCCTGTCCTATCCGCAGCAGATGCGCTACGTTGTGCTGCCACAAGCCTTGCGTATCGCCATTGCGCCGACCGTGGGCTTCTCGGTGCAGGTCGTCAAGGGTACCGCGGTCACCTCCATCATCGGCTTTGCCGAACTGACCAAAACCGGCTCGATGCTCGCCAACGCGACCTTCCAGCCCTTCCTCGTATTCGGTCTGGTGGCTGCGGCTTACTTCATTCTGTGTTACCCGCTCTCCCTGTACGCAAAAAGCCTGGAGAAGAAATTCCATGTCGCTCGTTAAGATTTCCGGCCTGCACAAGTATTTCGGCAGCAATCACGTGCTCAAGGGCATCGACCTCGACGTTGCCCAGGGCGACGTCATCGCCCTGATCGGCCGCAGCGGCTCGGGCAAGAGTACGCTGCTGCGCACCATCAACGGCCTCGAAACCATCGATAAGGGTGAACTGGTGGTCGATGGCACCGCATTGCACGACGGCAAGGGCGACTTGCGCGCCCTGCGGCAGAAGGTCGGGATGGTTTTCCAGCAATTCAACCTCTTTCCCCACCTGACCGCGGGTCAGAACGTGATGCTGGCGCCCACCGTGGTCAAGGGCATCTCCAAGCGCGATGCGGAAGACATTGCGCGTGAGATGTTGCTCAAGGTCGGCCTGTCGGACAAGTTCAACAGCTTCCCCGACCAGCTCTCCGGCGGGCAGCAGCAGCGCGTCGCGATCGCCCGCGCGCTGGCAATGCAGCCAAAGGTGTTACTGTGCGACGAGATCACGTCGGCCCTCGACCCCGAGCTTGTCAGCGAAGTGCTTGCGGTGGTACGGCAACTGGCCACCGAGGGCATGACCCTGATCATGGTCACGCACGAAATGCGCTTTGCCCGCGACGTGGGCAACAAGCTGATCTTCATGCACCACGGACTGATCCACGAGAGTGGTGACCCGAAGGCGGTTTTCGCCAACCCGCAGACACCGGAACTGGCAAACTTCGTCGGCGCCGTGCAGATGGCGTGAACGCCCCCCCTCACGCGGGCTCGCATCAAATGCCCTGAACCGGCGTTACAATGCCGGCATGGAGGGTCTTCATGACTATTGAATGGTGGCACTGGACGGTAGGGGGCATCGCCCTTGTCCTGCTCGAACTGGCGATCCCCGCCTTCTTCGTCATCTGGTTCGGCTTCGGTGCGCTGCTGCTGAGCGTCGTGCTGCTCGCGATGCCATCCCTGTCGCTGACGGCACAGATACTGTTGTGGCTGGCCGCCTCGATTGCAATGGCGATTCTATGGTTCAGAGTCTTCAAGCCCTCTGCTCACAAGACGTTGATCGGCACGGCCGCGGGCGACGTGATTGGTGAGGCCGGCTTGCTGGTAAGCTCGGTGGCACCTTTCCAGCGCGGCAAGGTGCGGTTCCAGCGTCCCATCCTCGGTGCCGAAGAATGGGCCTGCACCGCGGAGACCGAGATCGCCGCCGGCGACCGGGTCAAGGTCGTCAGCGTCGAAGGCAGCTTCGTCAAGGTCATCAAGGCCTGATCAACGGGCCGGATGGTCGCTCACCGGCGTCATCGGATGGCCCGCCCCCGAACTCACAACACGCGGAGAATCCTCTCATGACTGCAGGCATGGCAATCGCGCTGGCACTGGTCGTTTTCGTCGTCATCACCATCGCCAAAGGCGTGCGGCTGGTGCCGCAGGGCGAGGAATGGGTCGTCGAGCGCCTGGGCAAGTATTACGGCACGCTGCGCCCCGGACTCAACATCCTCATTCCGTATCTGGACAACGTCGCCTACAAGCTGATCACCAAGGATCTGATCCTCGACGTGCAGGAACAGGAAGTCATCACCCGCGACAACGCGGTCATCCTGACCAACGCCATCGCCTTCGTGAAGATCACCGATCCGGTCAAGGCCGTTTATGGCGTCACCGACTTCTCCGAAGCCATCCGCAACCTGATCATGACCACACTGCGTTCGATCGTGGGCGAAATGGAACTCGACGAAGCGCTGTCGTCCCGCGACAAGATCAAGGCCAGACTACGCGAGAGCATTGCAGACGAAGCGGTGGACTGGGGCCTGACGGTGAAGTCGGTGGAGATCCAGGACATCAAGCCGTCGGAATCGATGCAGCGGGCAATGGAGCTCCAGGCCGCTGCCGAACGTGAACGCAAGGCCGCAGTCACCAAGGCCGAAGGCGCGAAACAGGCGGCGATTCTCGAGGCCGAAGCGCGACTCGAGTCGGCCAAGCGCGACGCCAATGCCCAGGTCATGCTGGCGGAGGCCTCGGCCGAATCCATCCGTCGCGTCAGCAGCTCGATCGGCGACCAGACCGCGCCGATGCTCTACCTGTTGGGAGAAAAATACATCACCGCCATGGAGCAGCTGAGCCAGTCGAATAACGCCAAGCTCGTCGTGCTGCCCGCCGACCTCCAGGAGACGCTGCGCGGACTTGTGGGCAAGGTCGGCATGCGCAGCTGAACGTGACGGCATGGCCATGAAGATGCCACCCCGTCCTCGAAGGCAGGGGCAGCGATGCGAGTAGCGGGAACCTCTGCGGGCACGGCACGCTCTGCGTACATGTATTCCCAACGGAAAACTTCATGCTTCGGACCCTGAAAGACCTCTTCAACTCGTTCATGCCTGTCGACGCCGCCGGCGGCCATACCGAGGACACGCTGCAACTGGCCACCGCGGTATTGCTGGTCGAGGTCATGCGCAGCGATGCACAGATTGATGCGGAGGAACGCGCCGCCATCCTGGCGGCACTGGGCGCCCGTTTCAATCTGGACGAAAGTGCGCGCAAAAGCCTGCTCGAACTGGCCGAACATACCTCGTCCGAAGCGGTGGACTTCCATCGCTTTACGTCGCGAATCAATACCGGTCTCGACGCTGCGGAGAAGGTTCGCGTCATCGAACTGATGTGGCAGGTCGCCTTTGCCGATGGCCACCTCAGCAGCCACGAGAACCACCTGATGCGCAAGATCGCCGATCTGCTCCATATCTCCCACGCAGATTACGTGCTTGCCAAACAACAAGCCCGGGCGGCACTGGACAAGCGTTGACGGGTACTGCCTCAGACGTGGAAACGCTCGACCCGCTGCTCAAGCTCCTGCGCCAGCGCACCCAGTCCTGAGGAGATCTGCGCGGTGTTGTTCACCGCCGAACTGTTTTCTTCCGCCATTCGTGCGATCCGTTCGACATTGCGCGCAATCTCTGCGCTGGCGCTGCTTTGCTCGCGCAGGGCTCGCGAAATTTCGCTAACCGCACGCAGCACTTCGTCGGCACCGCTATTGATCTCGGCCATCGCCTGTCCCGCTCGTGCAGTGAGCTCAACACCATCGCGCACGCGGGCCACGCCGGCCTGCATCGACGACACCGCTTGCTCCGTGCCGTGACCAATGGAACCCGCCATGTCGGTGATTTCTTCGGTCGCGGATGCGGTGCGTTCGGCAAGTTTGCGCACTTCGTCGGCCACGACCGCGAATCCGCGTCCGCTCTCGCCGGCACGGGCGGCTTCAATCGCGGCATTGAGCGCGAGCAGGTTGGTCTGATCGGCAATCTGCTTGATGACGACCACCATCGAGCCGATCTGCCTCGCCTTCTCGCCCAGTTCGCTGATGGTTGCGGCCGACGAATGAACGGCGTCAGCAATGCGCTCCATCTCGCTCACCGTGCGCTGCATGACGTCCCCCCCTTCACCGGAGAGTGCGCCCGATTTCTCCGCGAGTGCCTGGGCGGTACCGGCGTGCCGGGCGATCTCGTCGATGCCTACCGTCATCTCTTCGACCGCTGCCGCCATTCCGGTGGCGGCCTCGCTCTGGGCCGACGCGCCCTCCGCCCCCCGGGACGCTGCGTTCGACATCTCGACCGACACACGCACGAGTCGCTCGCCGCCGCGCTGAATCTCGGCGATGAGCTCGCCGACATCCTTCACCATGGCGTTGAACGCGTCGGCCACATCGAGCAGTTCGTCGCGGGCGGTGAATGTGACCCGGGTGCGATAGTCCCCCTGTGCCAGCTGACGTGCGCCTGCTGTGAGCTCACGCACCGAACGAAGAATGGAGAAATAGATGCCGCCAAACAGGTACCCCGCCATCAGCAGCGCAACACCGGCAATCGCGGCCTCTGCATAGAGTCTTGACAGCAGGGTATCGAGCCGCTCATGGAGCAAACGCTCGGCCTCGGGGCGCAGGGATTCACGATAGTGCTTGAGCACGATTTCGATGGCGCCACTGCCCACGCCAAAGAACTCGGACGGCGCCATGCGAAAGCCTTGCTCAAGCACCTCCACCTGCACCGCAGTGCGAAAACGACCGATCCCAGCGTCGATTTCGCTCAGCGCTGCCCCCAGGGCCCCTTTCAGGCTCGTGTTATCCCGTATCGCCCGCGCCAGGCGGTCGCGAAACTGGGTCTCGGTCATCGACAGCTCTGCCAGCTGCGCGACGATGCTGCGCTCATCGACCGCTTGCAGGCTTCCCCGCGCAATGATTCCGGTCGCGCGTCCGCGCAGTCGACCGAGACGCTCTGTCAGATCCGGAACCGAACGTAGCATGGGCTCGATCAGGTTGTAGCTTGCACTCTCGGGATCGAGCGACAGATTGGCTGCGTCACCAATATCGCCGATCCAGGCCAGCACCGACTCGATGGCCAACGAGTGCGCGCGAAAGTTCTCCGCCGCAGGCATTTTCAATCCTTCACGCGTCAGGACCTGGAGTTGCTCACGAATCGTGCGCCAACGATCCTGCAACGCATGCCACTCCGGCGTACCTTCGAGCTCCGCATCGACCACAGTCAAAGCCTTGTCCAGCGCGCCGGCTTTTTCCGCCACTGCAGGGCGCAGGTCCTCGCTACCGCCCAGCAAACCGGCTGAGAGGCCACGATGCTGCTGACTCAGCACCAGCACGGCATAAGCCTTGTCAAGCACGACCAGGCCGGCGAGCTCACGCTCGGAAAGCGTGATGTCGTCCCGTAGTCCGACATACACCTGCCACAGGAGCACAACGGAACCCAGCGCACAGACCGTGGCGATGATGGCAAACTTCCATGGGTAGCGAAATCGGTCGAGCAGGCCCATGACAGGGCGAAACAGGATATCCATGCTTTTCACTCCCTTAACTGCGTCCGCGGGCCGCGTGCGGGACGAGGTCGCCAATGTGCGCCTAGGATAACTCTCACATGCGACACATCATCGCCCGAACAAGCCAGGAAATTTCTCGGTGTTCATGGCTTGGAGCCCGCGCACAGCGGCAATCGTGAAACGCCTTACGGTGTCGAGAACGGCAACCTGGTCCAACTCGTCGACGTCGAGCCGTCGCTGGAGCAATACCCGACCGGTAACGAAACCCGACACCTGGGCAAGAAACGACTCCGCAAGCAACATGGTGGAAGGCGCGTTGGCGCCCCCTTGCCCCAGCGCTTCGAGTACATCACAGACCAGTGCATGGACGGGCAACAAAATCTGATCGTAGATCAGATCAAAGGCTGCTGATGGAGACAATTGCTCGCGAACGAAAAAGGCGTATTGAAGCAATCCCTGCTCGCGACCCACTACGACATCAACGCACGAAACGATAAACTCGGCCAGCACGTGTGCTGCTTCTGCGCCCTCCGACACCAGCGCCACACGCGCACGGACAACGGCCTGACGAATCGAGCATCCTGTCGTGTCGCACAAGTGCTGTGCCACCGCCAGGTAAACGCCCCGTTTGCCACCAAAATGGTAAGGGATGGCCGCCTGGTTCACCTCGGCCTGCGCCGCAAGACGCCGAGTCGTTACCGCATCGTAGCCAATGCTGCCGAAGAGCTGCAGCCCTGCCGCCACCAGTCGAGCACGCGTTGCGTCGCCTGACACCTCGGGGATGGAACATACACTCGATTCCATGGCCCCCCCTGTCAGCCTTGCGTTACCGACTTGCGAAACCGGTGCTGCGCGATGGCGAAGAAGACACCGCCGATCAGACCGATGGCGACAAACTGGGGCCACACCTCCGACATGGAGGCCCCCCGATAGAGCACCCCTTGCGCGAGCTTGATGAAATGTGGCGTGGGTGCGACGGTCATCACCCGCTGCACCAGTACGGGCATGCTCTCTATCGGTGTCACACCACCAGAGAGTAACTGCAACGGAATGATCACCAGAATGATCAACAAGCCGAATTGTGGCATCGACCGCGCGAGCGTACCGAGAAAGATGCCGATCGATGCCGTGGAGAAAAGATACAGCGCGGCAGCCATCAGGAACAAAGAGATTGACCCCGCAATGGGCACTTCGAGAAGCCGATGTACCACGACGAGCAAACCGAAACTCGCAGCAAGCAGTACCACGAGCCCGTTGGCCCAGACCTTACCCATTATGATCTCGAAGGCACTCAGGGGCATGACCAGAAGGTGCTCGAGTGTGCCGTGTTCGCGTTCGCGGATGAAAGCCGCACCGACAAGAATGATGGAGAGCATGGTGATGTTGTTGATCACCTCCATCATGCCGCCAAACCACATCCCGTTCAGGTTGGGATTGAATCGCACCCGGGGCAGGAGTTCGACCGGCGCAGTCGCACTCACATTCGCGCCGCGTCCGACGAAATCCAGCACCTCTCCGGCGATGATGTTGCGAATGTAGCCCGAGCCGATGAAGGACTGCGACATGATGGTGGCGTCGATATTGAGCTGAATGACGGGACGCCTCCCCGCAAACAAGTCGCCCTGGAAACCTGCAGGAATGACGAGCGCGAACGAGTATTCTCCGCGATCGAGTCCGCTATCCATCTGCCGCCAATCGATCCGCTGCGGCGTCCGGAAATACGGCGGATAAAGCGCACTGACGATCTGCGCCGACAGTTGCGAACCATCCTCGTCGACAACCGCAACCGGCGCGTTGTGCAATTCACGCGACATGCCCGTCGCAGCCACGTAGAGACCGACTGAGAATGCCCACACGATGACGACAAGAAGGATGCGGTCGGCGGCGAGGCTGCGCAACTCCTTGACACCAAGCCGAACGATGTTGGCGATTCGACCACCGCCGATGCCACGCATGATTCAATCCTCCTGTTTGGCAAGCAACAGTACGCACAGTGCGGTCAATACGGGTACGAACAGGATGAGCGCACCGATCGGCCCTTGCAGGGAGGAAAGCCCCAGATCCTTGGTAAAGATACCGCGGCTGATCTGGAGAAAATAGGTCGCGGGCCAAACTTCGCCCAACACCCTTCCGAATCCGTCAAGCGAGGTGACAGGATCGGTGAGTCCGGCGAACTGGATGGTCGGCAGCATGGTCAGGATCGCCGTCGCAGCCAGCGCGGCAATCTGGCTGCGAGTGAAACTCGACACCAGCAGTCCTATTCCCGTCGTCGCAGTGACATAGATCAGCGCTGCCGCAGACAGCAGTAGCATGCTGCCCTTGAGCGGGACCTGGAATACCTGGGTCGCCAACATGAGCAATCCCACGTAACTCATCATGGACAGTCCGATATAGGGCAATTGCTTGCCCAGCAGGAATTCAAGCCGGGTAACCGGCGTGACGTACAGGTTGGTAATCGAGCCGAGCTCCTTTTCGCGCACGACCGACAAGGCGGTAAGGATGGCGGGAATGAACACCAGAAGCAGCGGGATGACGGCCGGCACCATGGCGTTGAGACTCTTGAAATCCTGGTTGTAGCGGTAGCGGGTCTCGATCAGTACCGGCAACTCGGTAGGCAGACGCCCGGTGCGGCTGGCGACCAGTTCGGCCATGGACTGCTGATGCAGCCCGATGACATAGCCGCGCGCCGTTTCGCCACGGAAGGGCATGGCGCCATCGATCCAGGCAGCCAGGGAAGGCGTTTCGCCTCGACGCAGCGCGCGGCCGAAACCCGAAGGTATTTCGAGCGCGAGTGCCAGTTCTCCACTGCGCATGCGGCGGTCGAGTTCATTCGTGTTGCTTATTGGCGCCCGCTCGATGAAATAGCGACTGCCGCCGAAATTCTCGATCACCATCCGGCTCTCGGGACTGTCGTCACGGTCGAGCACGGCGAAATTCAGATTTTCCACATCGAGCGTGATGCCAAAGCCGAGTATCAGCATCAGCATGACCGATCCCAGCAATGCGAACGTCAGGCGAATGGGATCCCGCCGCAGCTCCAACATCTCGCGATATGCATAGCCGAGCAGCCTCCGCGTACTGAACGCGGCGTGGCTGGGTTTGACTGGCACATCACGGGGAACAGGGCAGTCCGCCCCCGAACACGTGCTCTGCGCAGTGGGCGGCGACTGCATATTGTCTTCGCCGGGCAGGCCCGCATCGATGGCCTGCTCAAGAACGGCGATGAAGGCGGTTTCGAGCGAGTCGGTGCCGTAGCTTGCCTTGAGCGCGGCCGGTGTATCGCTTGCCAGCACTCGGCCGGCGTGCATCAGGCTGATGCGATCACAGCGCTCAGCTTCGTTCATGAAGTGGGTGGAGATGAAGATCGTCACCCCTTGCTCGCGCGACAACTCAATCAGCAGCGACCAGAAAACATCCCTGGCGACGGGATCCACACCGGACGTCGGCTCGTCGAGAATGAGCAATCGTGGTTCGTGCACGACCGCCACTGCCAACGACAGCCGCTGGCGAATACCTAGTGGCAAGCTGTCGGCTACGATATCTGCTTGTGTTTTGAGCCCGAATCGTTCCAGCAGCATCTCTACACGCGGGCCAATATGTTCAGCGGGCAGATGAAAGAGATGGGCATGCAGCTCGAGGTTCTGCCGTACCGTCAGTTCGCCATACAACGAAAAGGCCTGAGACATGTAGCCAACCTGCCGCCGACTCTCTGGCGAGCGCGCATCCGCGAGTTTGCCGAACAAGCGGGCCCACCCCTCGCTCGGAGGCAGCAGTCCGGTGAGCATCTTCATCGTGGTCGTCTTGCCACAGCCATTGGACCCGAGAAAGCCGAATATCTCGCCCTGCGCGATGCTGAAACTCACATGATCCACCGCTGTGAAATCGCCGAAGCGCTGAGTAAGTCCTTCAGCCTCGATGACCGGCTCCGCGTCACCCGCAGGGCGCGGTGGAATCAGGAGCGTGTGGTAACCACCGCGCCGTGCCTCGGGCAGCAAGGCGACGAAGACCTCCTCCAGCGAGTCCTCTCCGGTCATCTCCCGCAGCGCATCCGGCGTGCCGGCCCCCAGGACCTTTCCCGCATCCATCGCCACCAGCCAGTCGAAGCGGGCAGCCTCTTCCATGTAGGCAGTCGCCACCAGCACGCTCATGCCAGGGCGCCCGCTGCGAATGCGGTCGATCAGATCCCAGAATTGTCGGCGCGATAGCGGATCGACACCAGTCGTGGGCTCATCGAGAATTAACAGGTCCGGATCGTGAATCAAAGCGCAGCACAGGCCAAGCTTCTGCTTCATGCCACCCGAGAGCTTGGCCGCCGGCCGCTCGCTGAAGGACGTCAGTCCGGTCGCGGCAAGCAGATCGGCAATACGCTGCTCGCGTTCGCTCGCACGCTGCCCGAACAGGCGGCCAAAGAAATCCACGTTCTCGAATACCGACAGCGTTGGATACAGGTTTCGCCCCAGCCCTTGCGGCATATATGCGATGCGGGGCTGGACTCGGCCGCGAAAATGGCGGTTCGCCATGTCGCCGCCGAGGACCTCCACGCCGCCAGTCTGTATCTTGCGCGCACCGGCGATCAGGGCCAACAAGGATGACTTGCCGACACCATCGGGGCCAATGACCCCAGCCATGCAGTTGCGCGGAACATCCAGACTGACCCCGTCGATGGCAAACCTGTCGCGATAGCGCAGGACGACATTCCGCAAACGGGCAACCGGAGTCTGTATTGCCGACATGATTTCACCGCTCGGGCAATTGGTCTGGCCACGATCGGGAAGCGTCGAGACGCACCCATCCGACGGCAGGCATTCCGGGTTTGAGCAGATCCGGATGGGCCGAAAGCCACCCCGAGTCCACACGAAGCTTGACCCTGAACATGAGTTTCTCGCGCTCATCGCGTGTTTCGACTTCCCGCGGCGTGAATTGCGCACGCTCGGCCACGAAGATCACTTGGGCGGGCACGTATTGATCGGCAAGCGCGTCGACACGCAGTCTCGCCTCAGATCCAAGCGCGATCTGGCCGGCGGACCCGGCCGGCACGAAAATGGTCATGAACACGTCTGAGGGATCAAGCACCGTGAGGACGCGCGCGCCCCCTGCCAGTACCTCGCCCGGCTCGGCGAGGCGGTACAACACCCTCCCACTGACCGGCGCACGCAGACTGGCGTCATCCACATTGCTTTGAATTCGACGGACGTTGGCTTCCGCGGCCAGCACGGCTGAATCCGCAGCAGCCACCTTCGACTGAGCCGCCAGAAGTGATGCGTCAGCAATTCGCACATTGTTCAGGTCCTGATCGAGCCGCTGCGGCGACAGAAAGCTGCGCGCGACCAATTCCTGTGTGCGTACAAGCGTTGCGCTCGCAAGTTTGCCCTCACTCTGACAGCGGACCACCGTTGCCCGCGCCTCGGCTGCAACCTGTTGAGCTTGCCGCACGAGCGCCTCGGATTGAGTCAGCTGCGCTTGAAGATCGCGCACATCGATCTGGCCAAGCTCGTCGCCCCGGACGACAAGGTCGCCTTCTCTTGGACGGAGCGCTATCAGACGCCCCGGGATGCGCGTTGCCACGTCATAGGCCGTCGACTCCAGACGCCCGTTGCCTGATACGAGATATGTCGGTACCGGCGGCGAACCGGTCCGCAGCCAAAGCGACCAGCCGCCGGCAACGACGCCAAACAACAGCACGACCAGAACAGGCCAGCGAAATGAAGCAGAACTGGAGAACATGATGCATCTCCTCAGGAGATCTTGCGTCAACGAGCGGACAGCTGACAGGGGACAGCGCTTATCGCTACTTTCATTCATTTGAATGAATAACTCGACGACTCGCATTGACCTTCGTCATGGAAGGCTCAGATCGGCTCGCTTCCGCTTTCGGTAGAACGGCGCCGCTGCGCTAGAATGCCGGATCCCGCCTCGACAACAGGGGCGCATCCGAACATGAGTCTCCAACATGACCAATAGCGCTGAACTGAACGCCCCCTATGGCCCGCTGGTACGCCGGATCGAAAGCGAAGCGACCATCATTGGTGATCAGATTCTGAAGATCGACCATTTCCTCAACCATCGCATCGAGCCCGCCTTCATCATGGAACTGGGCCGTGAACTGGCACGCCGTCTCTCCGCCTACCAACCTTCGGTCATACTCACCGCAGAAGCCAGCGGCATTGCCCCAGGGCTCGTCGTCGCCCAAGCCCTGAACGTCCCCCTGGTGTATGCGAAGAAATACGCCCCGCAGGTGGAGTCTCCCTTCATCTCGCGCGTCATTCCGTCGCCGACAAAAGGGGGCGAAACCAAGCTGGTGCTGTCGCAGCGCTACATCCAGCCCGACGCCCGCGTCGTCATCGTCGACGACTTCCTCTCCAACGGCCGTACAGCCGTGGCCTTGGTGGAAATGGCGCGTGAAGCCGGCGCCATCGTGCTCGGGGCAGGTTTTGTGGTCGAAAAGCGTTTCAAGCTCGGACACCAATCCATCGCCGCACTGGATGTTCCGGTCGCCACGCTTGCCCAGGTCGAACGACTCGAGAACGGCAAGGCGGTGCTACATCAGCCGACCGCCTGAGGTATGCAGGTATGAGCGCGTCGGACCAGGGTGCATGCGGTCAATTTCGCGACGATGCTCCCTCCTCACCCCCCGGTCGCGCTAAACTGCGGTCATCTCAAGCAGGACGGAACAGCGATGCATGACTTTGATGCGCAGGCACAAGCCTTCTCCGAACAGATCGAAGCAGAGCTAGATGATGGCCGGCTGAACTTTCCCACCTCGCTCGACGTGTCGATGCGGGTTAAGCGCCTAGCCGATGACCCTGACTCTTCCCTTGACGACATTGCCATGGTCGTCAAGGCGGAACCCGTGCTCAGTGCCAAAGTCATCCGCATGGCCAACGCGGTGCTTCTCAACCCCTACGGCACGCGCATCGCGGACGTGAATACGGCAGTCAAGCGTATCGGCCTGGCATCCCTGCGTTGCCTTGCCTTCGCAGTGGCCGCGGAGCAGCTGGCGCAGGACCACCGCTCGAAGCACATGCGCCTGATTGCCAACGGCCTGTGGATGCATTCCGTCGACGTGGCCTCGTGGTCCTACGCGATTGCGCATCATCTGCGAACGGTCAATCCCGATACTGCGATGCTTGCCGGCATGATGGTCAACATCGGTCAGTTCTTCCTTCTTGCACGGGCATCGGCCTACCCCGCGCTGGAGGAAAACCTCGAGCGCTTCGCCGAATTCGTGTCGGTATGGAACGAACCGGTCGGGCGCGCCATTCTTGAGGTCTTCGAACTCCCGGAAGACGTTCTCGATGCGTTCGAGTATGAGAACCCCTATGGCGGTTCGTGGCCGCCGGCCAATCTGGGCGACCTCATCTTTGTCGCCTCACTTGCGGCGGAAACGCCCAACCCGTTCGATTCGGTTCTCGGTGTAAGCCGCCGTCCCGAACTCTTCGACTCATGCATTGCCGGGATCGAAAAAGACAAGCTGGACGAGCTCCTCAACGAAGCTCGCAGCGGCAAGATGGAAATGCTTGGCGCGGTCTGCGGTTGATCAAGCAAGGTCTGCCATCCGTGCGCGCAGGCTGACGGTGACACGGCCAATTGCCGCTTGGGCTTCGGGAAAGAATTTTCCCAGAGTGATGAAGCCATGCACTACCCCAGCCGCACGGTAGACATCGACAGCGCCACCTTCTCTCGCCAGGCGTTCGGCAAATGCTTCGCAGTCATCGATCAGAGGGTCGCATTCGGCGGTCACGATCAGCGTCGGCGGCAAACCTGCCAGCGATGCCGCACGCATCGGTGAAATCCGCCAATCCTCGGTATCTCCATGCGGCAGGTAACGGGTAAAGAACCAGTCAAGCGTTTCGGTGTCCAGGAAATATCCGTTGCCGAAGGCCTGTCTCGACGCCCGCTCGCTCACGATCTCCGTACTCGGATAGATCAGCGCGAGGAAGACCGGCTTCAGATTGTCTTCGTCGCGCAAGGCAAGCGCGGTCACCACCGAGAGATTGCCGCCGGCACTGTCTCCTCCGAGCGCAAACCGCAGCGGATCGACATTCAGTAAATCCGCATGCGCTGCAGCCCACTCGACCGCCAGGCGCGCGTCATCGACTGCAGCGGGGAATGGATGCTCGGGCGCCAGACGGTAGTCAACCGAAAGCACCGCGACACCGGCACCATTTGCCAGCTCGCGACAAAGCACATCATAGCTCTCCACGTCACCCACGCACCAACCGCCCCCGTGAAAAAACACCAAGAGTGGCAGCCGCTGCTCGGGCCGTGCCTGCACAGGCCGATAGTAGCGGGCCAGCAAGACGCTCCCATCACTGCGTCCGATCGGCACCTCGGTAACCGACGCCACTGCCGGCGCGTCGGGACGGAAGGCGAACTGCAGTTTCTGGAATGAATGCCGCGCCTGCGCCGGCGTCAGTTCATGGAATCGCGCCGCACCCACGCGGTACACCATGTCGATAAGGGCTTGCGCCTGGAGGGAAAGCGGCATTGGAAACGTCCGGATACCCCGCAGCGGACACGCGGGTCATTGCTTTGATTAAAGGGCGATATTACAGGCAGCCACCCGACACATCGGTTTCGATGTTTTCATGCGTGCAAGCACCGCTCGAGCGCACTCCGCTGCAATCCGCACGGGAACGTTGAAACAACATACCGTATCCGGCAGGTTCCGGCCCCGACGGATTGGGCAGTGCAAGCCGTCGCGCCAACAGCCCCTCTGGCCCGAGGGTTCAATCCAGGAAGGGGCTCGCCAGGAATAGCGCGGTAATGGTCTTGCTGTCGGTGATCCGTCCGTCATGCACCGCGGCGACCGCCTCTGCAAACGGAAACTGAAGCACTTCCAGGAACTCACCATCATCCAGCGCACGACCGACCTGAGTGAGTCCCCTGGCCAGAAACACCTCGATCCTCTCGTCCGAGTAGCCAATGCAGGGGTGCATCACCCCCAGATGTGTCCACTCGGCAGCCTCATAGCCGGTTTCCTCTCTGAGCTCGCGCTTCGCGCAATCCAGAATGACTTCGCCCGCATCGATCTTCCCCGCTGGCAGCTCGAGGAAGCTTCGCTTCAGCGGATAGCGAAACTGTCGTTCAAACACCAGTTGCCCGTCTGCGCTCGCGGCCACCACCACCACGGCACCGGGATGACGAACATATTCGCGCACCGCTTCCTTGCCGTCTGGCAGTCGAACCCGGTCGCGCGATACCTTGAGCAGGACACCATCGAACACACGCTCGGACTGGAGCGTGTGTTCGCTCAATGGGTCATCGACAGTATGCGGCCTGCTCATGTATCCAGTCTCGATAATGGCGAAATTCCGTGATCGTCCCGCAGCAAGCGATCACCAACAAAGCAGCGGACCGCTTAGAGCACAATTGCAGGCTGCCTGCTAAGCGCGTCTGAAACGATCCGCAACATTCAATCCGGAGCGGGTCGGTCAGAGCGAAGCCAGCAGTGCGTAGGCACAAATCGACATCAAGGCCTGCGGCGCGAGCCCAAGCGCTGCGATCGCGATGCCATTTGCGGAGAGCAGCACCCGCAACTCTGCAGGCGCGTGAATCGGCGCCGTGTCGACAGGTTCGTCGAAGTACATGACCTTGACCACGCGCAGGTAGTAGAACGCGCCGATCACTGACATGACCACGGCAACGGCAGCAATCCAGAAATAACCCGCGGCGACAACTGCCTGCAAGACCGAGAGTTTCGCAAAGAAGCCGATGAAGAACGGAACCCCGGCCATAGAGAACATGACGAACATCATCACTGCGGCGAACCACGGGCTGCGCTTGTTGAGCCCCTTGAAATCATCGATCCGCTCGGCCTCGAATCCTGCCCTGGACAGCAGGATGATCATGCCGAAGGAGGCGAGGCTCATGATGACGTAGGCAACTGCATAGAACATCGCAGAGCTGTATGCATTGAGCGCGAAGTGACGATCACCCTCGACCACACCCGACAACAGGCCGAGAAGCATGAACCCCATATGCGAAATACCGGAATAAGCGAGCATGCGCTTGATGTTCGGTTGCGAAATTGCCGCCAGGTTGCCGAGGATAATCGACGCCACCGCAACCAGCATCAGCATCGTCTGCCACTGTTCGGCGATGTCGAAGAGCCCCCAGATCAGCAGGCGCACCGCCATCGCAAAGGCGGCCAGTTTCGGCGCCGTAGCAAGGATCAGGGTTACCGCGGTCGATGCGCCCTGATACACATCGGGCACCCACATGTGGAAGGGCACGACACCGAGCTTGAAGCAGATGCCGGCAATGAGGAAGACCAGCCCGAACAACAGCACCGGCTTGTTCGCGGCCTGGTTGTACACCGACTGCGCCACCCCGGAAAACTCCAGCGTACCCGTCGCCCCGTAGACCATGGACATGCCGTACAGCAGCAGACCCGACGCCAGCGCGCCGAGCACGAAGTATTTCATCCCGGCCTCGGTCGAACGCGCCGAATCGCGATCGAACGCCACCAATGCGTAGAGCGCAAGTGACATCATCTCGAGACCGATATACATCGTCAGCATGTGGTTCGACGTCACCATCACCATCATGCCGAGCGTCATCAGGATCGCCAGCAGGTAGTACTCCGGCTTGTTGATGTTGCGATCCGCGAGATAGCTGCGTCCGTACAACAGCGCGATCGCCATCGAGAAGTAGATCATCACCTTCAGGAAGTCGCCCATCAGGTCGCTGATGAACATGTTGCTGAAGGTGTAGCTCACCTCCCCGTGCATCGTGCCGATCGTTATGAAGGCCGCTGCGATGAGCGTGAATTGGCAGAGGAAGTAGCCCAGAGAGCGGGCGATGCTGCGCGCGAAGGTCGTCGACAGCATGATCACGAGCGCCATCACGGCGACAAAAATCTCGGCCGCTGCGGGGTAGAAGTCGGGGACAACAAAGTTCATCTTCTGACCAGTCCGTTTAAGTGTCTCGCCCGCTCGCTCAGAGCTTGCTCACGGCAACATGCCGCAGGAGTTCATCCACCGAAGCATGCATCACCTCGGTAAAGGGGAAGGGATACAGACCCATCGCTAGCACACACAGCGCCAGTACGCCGAGGAAGGCGAATTCACGCCCGGTGACATCCTCGAGCTCGCCAACATGATCGTTCGCCACCGCGCCGAAAACCACCCGCTTGTACATCCACAGGCTATAGGCTGCACCAACGATCAGCGTCGTGGCTGCAAGGAAGGCGACCCAGAAATTGAACTGCACCGCACCCAGGATGACCATGAATTCACCGACGAATCCACTCGTAGCCGGCAGGCCCGAGTTGGCCATCGCAAAGAGCATGAAGAAGGCGGCGAACTTTGGCATCTTGTGCACCACGCCACCGTAGTCCGCGATCAGTCGGGAATGCATGCGGTCATACAGCACGCCGATACAGAGGAACATGGCCGCTGACACGAAACCGTGCGAAATCATTTGAACCAGCGCGCCTTCGACAGCGAGCGGGTTGAAGGTGAAGAAGCCCAGCGTCACGAAGCCCATGTGGGAGATCGACGAATACGCCACCAGCTTCTTCATGTCCGCCTGGGCCAGCGCAACGAAACCGATATACACCACTGCGATAAGTGACAGGGTGATCACGACCGGTGCCAGTTGCATCGACGCATCGGGCACAATCGGCAGCGAAAAGCGCAGGAAGCCGTACGCACCGAGTTTCAGCGCGATTGCAGCCAGAACGACCGAGCCGCCCGTCGGCGCTTCGACGTGAGCGTCCGGCAACCAGGTGTGGACCGGCCACATCGGCACTTTCACCCCGAATGCGATCAGGAAGGCAAAGAAGATCAGTGTCTGCGCTTCGATACCGAGTGGCAGATTGTGCCATTCGAGAATGCTGAAGCTGCCGCCCGACTCCATGAACAGGTAGAGCAGCGCAATCAGCATCAACAGCGAGCCGGCAAGCGTAAACAGGAAGAACTTGATCGCTGCATACACCCGGTTCGGACCGCCCCAGATGCCGATGACCAGATAGAGCGGAATCAGCGATGCTTCGAAGAACACATAGAACAACACACCGTCGAGCGCAGCGAAGATGCCGTTCATCAGACCCGACATGATCAGGAAGGCCGCCATGTACTGGGCAACCTTGGTCTCGATGACCTTCCATCCGGCCACGACCACGATGATGGTAATGAACGCATTCAGGATCACGAACAGCATCGAGATGCCGTCCACCCCGAGGTGATAGTTGATGTTGAACCGGGGCACCCAGGGCACCAGCTCCACATACTGCATCGCGCTCGTACCCAGATCGAATCCGGTATAGAGCGGAATGGTCACGACGAGGCCGACAACCGCCACCAGCAGTGCGAGCGCACGTGCCATCGGGGCGTTGCGATCGGAGCCTGTCGCGAGCACCAGCAGCCCGCCAATAATTGGCACCCAGACCGCCAGACTGAGGAGGGGAATGTCCGTCATCGTTGCTTTCCGTTCTGTGCGCTGCAAGCAGCGCGTTCGATCTTGTTGTTGTTGCGTCCCTGCGGGTTACGTGGCTGCTCAGGCACGGTTGAGCCAGAAAGTCAGCAGCACGAACACGCCAATGATCATGGTGAAGGCATACTGGTAAAGGTGCCCGGTCTGGAATAGCGCCGAGATGCGCGACACCCATCCCACCAACCTGGCCGATCCATTGATCATCAGTCCATCGATCAGGCCCTGGTCCCCGCCCTTCCACAAGATCTTGCCCAGCAGTCGCGCGCCGCCGGCAAAAACGATCTCGTTGAAACGGTCAAAGTAGTACTTGTTATCAAGCAGGGTGTAGAGGGGCTTGAACGTACGCTGGATCGCTGCCGGAATCTCCGGTTTGATCATGTAGAAGAACCAGGCCGTTGCCACGCCTCCCATTGCAAGCCAGAACGGGAGGCTCTGAATGCCGTGCAGGGCCATCGCAACCGGGCCGTGGAAGTTCTCCGCCAGTTCCTTCATGCCCTCGTGGTGCTCGCTGAAGAAGATCACACCCTTGAACCAGTCACCGAACAGCATTGGCTCGATGGTGAAGAAACCGATCAGCACCGACGGGATCGCCAGCAGGATCAACGGCAGCGTCACAACCAGTGGCGACTCGTGCGGCTTCTGTCCCGGTGCCAGACCGTGGTGATGGTCCGTCGCCGGCTCCTCATCATCGTGGTCCCCATGATGCTCGTGATGCCCGTGATCATGACCGAAGCGTTCCTTGCCGTGGAAGACGAGGAAGTACATGCGGAAGGAATAGAAGGCCGTAACGAACACGCCCAGCATCACGCAGAACAGCGCATAGCCCGAACCCGCCAGCGTAGAGGCATGGACCGCCTCGATGATCGAATCCTTCGAATAGAAGCCGGCAAAGAAGGGAAAGCCGATCAGTGCCAGTGATCCGAGCAGGGAGGTGAACCAGGTGATCGGCATGTACTTCCACAGGCCACCCATGTTGCGCATGTCCTGATCGTGGTGCATGCCGATGATCACCGAACCTGCGCCGAGGAACAGAAGCGCCTTGAAAAAGGCATGCGTCATCAGGTGGAAGACCGCAGCGGAGTAGGCCGACACACCCAGCGCAACCGTCATGTAACCCAGCTGCGACAGCGTTGAATAGGCGACCACGCGCTTGATGTCGTTCTGGATGATGCCGAGAAAGCCCATGAACAGCGCCGTCGTCGCACCGATGACGAGCACGAAGGACAAGGCGGTGTCCGACAGTTCGAAAAGGGGCGACATGCGCGCGACCATGAAGATCCCGGCGGTCACCATGGTTGCGGCGTGGATCAGGGCCGAAATCGGTGTCGGACCTTCCATCGAATCAGGCAACCACACATGCAGCGGCACCTGGGCCGACTTGCCCATGGCACCGATGAAAAGGCAGATACAGATCGCGGTCAGCAAGGGCCAGCCAGTCACGTCCATGTTCATTCCGGCCAGTTCATTGGCCTTGGCGAAGACTTCCGCGTAATTGAGACTGCCGGTATAGGCCGCGATGAGGCCAATCCCGAGCAGGAAGCCGAAGTCGCCGACGCGGTTGACCAGAAACGCCTTGAGGTTGGCATAGATCGCGGTCGGTCGCTCATACCAGAAACCGATCAGCAGGTAGGAGACAAGGCCCACGGCCTCCCAACCGAAGAACAGCTGCAGGAAGTTGTTCGACATCACCAGCATCAGCATGGAGAAGGTGAACAGCGAGATGTAGCTGAAGAAGCGCTGATAGCCGGGATCTTCCGACATGTAGCCAATGGTGTAGATATGCACCATCAACGAAACGAAGGTCACCACCAGCATCATCATCACCGTCAGCGCATCGATCTGGAAACCGACCTCGAAGGTGAGCCCCCCGGCCTGCATCCAGGTGTAGAGCGTGCCATTGAAGGTGTTTCCGGCCTGGACGTCCTGAAAGATCACCACCGACGCGGCAAACGCCACCGCCACGCCGAGGATGGTAACGATGTGCGAGCCCGCACGGCCGATCGTCTTGCCGAAAAGACCGGCCATGATCGCGCCAAACAGCGGCGCGAGCGGCACAAGGAGGTAGAGCTTCTGCATGTCCGTCATCGTGACGCTTCCTTAACCCTTGAGGCTGTCCAGATCATCCACATGGATCGTGCGCAGGTTGCGGAACAGCACAACCAGGATCGCCAGACCGATTGCCGATTCGGCAGCCGCCACCGTGAGGATGAAGAAAACAAAAACCTGACCCGCAATATCGCCCATGTAGTGCGAAAACGCGATGAAGTTCAGATTGACCGCGAGCAACATCAGCTCGATAGCCATGAGCAGGACAATGAGGTTCTTCCTGTTGAGGAAGATCCCGACCACACTGATCGCGAACAGGATCGCGCCCAGAATGAGGTAGTGGGAAAGCGAAAGCATCTATGACTCCCTGAGCGTGCCAGTCACGACCGGCACGGTTCTTCTATGCGCTTGTGTCAGTCTTCTTTCTCGGCCTGCATCTTCACCAGTTCGACGCGACCTTCGCGCTTCACCGACACTTGCAGGGAAGGATCAATGTACTTGGTGTTCTTGCGCTTGCGCAGCGTCAACGAGACTGCAGCAACCATTGCGACCAGCAGCACGAGCGACGCCAGCTCGAACGGATAGACGTAGTCGGTATAGAGCACCCGACCGAGTTCGCGGGTATTGCTGAAGCCGGCCATCGGCTCCGGTGGAACCGGCATCGCGTCAAGCCCAAAGTACCGACCGCCGAGCACCATCGCCATCTCTATCACCAGCAGGATGCCGATCAGCGCACCGACCGGAAGATAGCTCCAGAACCCCTGCCGCAGCCGTTCGAGATTGATGTCGAGCATCATCACCACGAACAGGAACAGCACCATCACCGCGCCGACATAGACCATCACCAAGGTGATGGCGAGAAACTCGGCATGGAGCAACAGCCAGATGCCACCTGCATTGAAGAACGCGAGCACGAGAAACAGTGCAGCATGCACCGGATTTCGCGCCGTGATGACTCTCAGTGCGGCAAACACGAGGATTGCCGACAGAAAGTAGAAGACGAAGGTCTTGAATTCCATAATTCCCGTTCACTGTGCCCGCAGACACACTCCCCTTATCTGTACTTCGCGTCCTGCTCGCGGTCTGCCGCAATCTGAGCCTCGTAACGGTCCCCTACAGCCAGCAGCATCTGCTTGGTGTAATAGAGATCGCCACGCTTCTCGCCGTGATATTCGAACACCCTTGTTTCAACGATTGCGTCGACCGGACAGGCCTCCTCGCAGAAGCCACAAAAGATGCACTTGGTCAGATCGATGTCGTAGCGAGTCGTCCGCCGCGAACCGTCGTCGCGCTGGTCCGAGTCGATCGTGATCGCCATTGCTGGGCAGACAGCCTCACACAGTTTGCAGGCGATGCAGCGCTCCTCGCCGTTCGGGTAACGACGCAATGCATGCAGGCCGCGGAAACGCGCACTCTGCGGCGTCTTCTCTTCCGGAAACTGGACAGTGATCTTGCGCTGAAAAAAATGTCTGCCGGTCAGGGCAAGACCCTTGACCAATTCCTTGAGGAACAGACTTCCGATGTATTCGTTGGCACCCATGGTCTTCAGTACCTCACTTCCAGATCGACAGCGGGGAGATCATCCACACTGCCACCACGACCACCCAGACGAGGGTGACCGGGATGAATACCTTCCAGCCCAGACGCATGATGTGGTCGTAGCGGAACCGCGGGAAAGTTGCACGAGCCCACAGGAACAGGAACAGGATGCAAGCCGTTTTCAGTGCCAGCCAGATGAAGCCGTCAGGCAGGAAGCCGACCGGCGACAACCATCCGCCGAGGAACAGGATCGAGGTCAGGATCGACACCAGAATCATGTTCGCGTACTCGGCGAGGAAGAACAGCGCGAAGGCCATGCCCGAGTATTCGACCATGTGGCCCGCGACCACCTCGGCCTCGCCTTCGACCACGTCGAACGGCGCACGATTGGTCTCGGCAATGCCCGAGATGACATAGACCACGAACATCGGGAATAGCGGCAACCAGTTCCAAGACAGGAAGGACAACCCCATGTCGTGGAAACGGCCCGATCCCTGCGTGGTGACGATGTCGGTGAGATTGAGGCTGGCCGAGATCAGCAGCACGCAGATCAGCGCGAATCCCATCGAAACCTCATAGGACACCATCTGCGCGGCAGCGCGCATCGAACCAAGGAAGGGGTACTTCGAGTTCGAGGCCCAACCCGCAACGATCACACCGTAGACCTCCATCGACGTGATCGCGAGCAGGAACAGCAAGCCCGCGTTTACGTTTGCGAGCACCATTCCGTCACCGAACGGCACAACGGACCAGGCTGCGAGCGAAGGGGCAATGGCCAGGATGGGGCCGAGAATGAAGAGCCCCTTGTTGGCGCCACTGGGGACGATGATTTCCTTGAGCAGCAGCTTGACGCCGTCGGCCACGGGTTGCAGCAGGCCGAACGGGCCGACCCGGTTGGGGCCGATACGGACCTGCATGTAGCCAATGACCTTGCGCTCAGCCAGCGTCAGATAGGCGACACAGCCCAGCAGCGGCGCAATGATCGCGACGATCTTGAGCAGCGTCCAGACCGCAGGCCAGGTGGGGCCGAAGAGGTCGGCAACCGGTTGCAGCATTGCTTCCATCACACTCGCTCCACGCTCAATTCACCGCACATCGGACCCAGCGCAACGGTCGACGCGTGCGCGGCCGCAATGCGGACACAGCCCGCGGCGACACCCTCGTCCGCGACCACCGTCAGTTCGACCTTTCCGCTGCCGCTCACCCGCACGCGTTCGCCCGCAGTCAGGCCGAGCATGGAAAGCGTGGCCTGAGCAATGCGCGCGGCGGGTGCCGCAGCATCACGTGTCTTCTGCAACGAGCCCGCGCGACGCACCAGGGCATCGGCGAAATAGATCGGGACATCTGCCACGCGCTGCAGCCCACCACCGGTGGTTGCCGCCCCCAGGCTCACGCCGGCGATGGCATTGTCGAGACGTGCGGCCAGATCGCCAGTGAGGACTTCGGCACGCACGCTCTCTGAATCGGCTTGATCGAAACCATCGAGTTGCAGCAGATTGCCCAGCACACGCAAGACTTTCCACCCTGGCCGGGTGTCACCCGTCTGCTTGGCCACGGCATTGAAACTCTGCGCCCTGCCCTCGCAATTGACGAAGGTGCCGGAGGTTTCGCTGAACGGGGCGACGGGCAGCATGACGTCGGCAACGTCGCGCAGCGAAGCGGCGTCGAAGGCCGACAGCGCGACAACCAGTTGCGCACTTGCGAGTGACGTTGTCGCCAGCACGCCATCGGCAAAATCAAGATCCGGCTCGGCACCCAGCACGACATATGCCTTGCGCGGCTGCTCCAGCATAGTGCGTGCATTCAGTCCGCCGGTGCTTGGCACTGCGCCCGCAAGATATCCGCCGACACTGTTCGCCGCCTCGCCGATGAAGCCAAATACGCCACCCGCCAAACGCGCGATTTCCTGCGCCAGCAACTGCAGTTCGGCTGCCTGGGTATGCTGAACCGCGAGGTTGCCCAACCACACTGCGACCTTGCGCCCGCCTGCGAGGCTGGCAGCGATTTCGCGCGCAGCATCGGAGACGGTCGCCGGCAAAGCGCCGTCCAGCGTATCGGACACCACAGCCGATTTCTCGGCGGCGAGCGCAACGACCACCTCACCCAAGGTCCGAACCATCGCGTCGGGCGCAACAAGTGCGCGCTGGCGAACGGGGATCAACCATTCTTCGGCATTCGGACCCACTGCGCTGACATGCAGACCACGCTTTGCCGCCTGGCGGACACGCTGGGCCAGCAGCGGCGCGTCCTTGCGCAGGAAACTGCCGATAACGAGCAAACGGTTCAGATCCGACACGCCGGCCACGGGCATACCCAGCCACGGCGCGCCCTTGCGGGAAGCATCCGCACGGAAATCGGATTGGCGCAGGCGGAAGTCAATGTTGTCCGAACCGAGGCCACGAATCATTTTCTGCAACAGGTGCAGCTCTTCCACGGTGGCGTGCGGCGATGCCAGCGCACCGATCGACGCAGCACCATGATCCTTGGCGATGCCCCTGAGGCCCGTCGCGACGAACTCCAGTGCGGTCTGCCAGTCGGTGGGCTTCCACTCGCCACCCTGTTTGATCATGGGCCGGGTCAGGCGCTCCTCGCTCGAAAGTCCCTCATAGGAGAAGCGGTCCTTGTCGGACAGCCAGCATTCGTTGAGCGCCTCGTTTTCGTGCGGCAACACCCGCTTGACCACTTCGTGCTTGGTCTGAACGATCAGGTTGGCGCCGAGCGAATCGTGGGGGCTCACCGACTTGCGTCGTGACAGCTCCCAGGTCCGAGCGGCGAAGCGGAACGGCTTGGACGTGAGCGCGCCGACCGGGCACAGATCGATGATGTTGCCCGACAGTTCGGAGTCGACCGTCTTCTCGACGAAGGTCATAATCTCGGCGTGTTCGCCCCGGAACGCTTGTCCGAGCTCCATCTCGCCGGCAATTTCGGTGGTGAAACGCACACAACGGGTGCAGTTGATGCACCGTGTCATGTCGGTCGATACGAGCGCACCGAGATTCTTGTTGAAGACGACCCGCTTTTCTTCCTGGTAACGTGACCTGCTGTCACCATAGCCCACGGCCAGATCCTGCAACTGGCACTCGCCCCCTTGGTCGCAGATCGGGCAATCGAGCGGGTGATTGATGAGCAGAAACTCCATCACCCCCTTCTGCGCCTTGACCGCCTGCTCTGAATGCGTCCACACCTTCATGCCATTGGTCACGGGTGTAGCACAGGCCGGCAACGGCTTGGGCGCCTTTTCCACCTGGACGAGACACATGCGGCAGTTGGCCGCAATAGACAACTTCTTGTGATAACAGAAATGGGGGATGTAGGCCCCGGTCGCGGATGCTGCATCCATGACCGTGCTGCCATCCGGCACCTGTACCTGCTTACCGTCGATTTCGATCTCTAGCATGAGGGGCTCACGTAGATTTGGCTGCCTGCGTGCTGCACTTCAGGCGGCACCAGACATTTCTTGTTTTCGATGTGATACGCAAATTCGTCACCGAAGTGCTTGATGAAGCTCTGCACCGGCATCGAGGCAGCATCGCCGAGCGCACAGATGGTGCGACCCATGATATTGCCCGTCACCGAGTTCAGCAGATCGAGATCGTCCGGCCGACCCAGTCCGTTCTCGATGCGATGCACCACCCGGTACAGCCACCCCGTACCCTCGCGGCAAGGCGTACATTGACCACAGGACTCTTCGAAATAGAAATAGGACAGGCGCTCGAGCGCCTTCACCATGCACGTGGTCTCGTCCATCACGATGACAGCACCCGAACCCAGCATCGAACCGGCTTTGGAGATGGAGTCGTAATCCATCGTACAGTCCATCATCACATTGCCCGGAAGCACGGGAGACGACGAACCGCCCGGAATCACGCCCTTGATCTTGCGACCGCCGCGCATGCCACCAGCCATTTCGAGCAACTCGGCAAACGGCGTCCCCAGATTGATCTCGTAATTGCCCGGCCGATTGACGTGGCCGGAAATCGAAAACAGCTTGGTACCGCCGTTGTTCGGTTTGCCCAGATTCAGAAAACCCTCGCCGCCCATGTTGATGATGAAGGGGACGGAAGCGAAGGTCTCGGTATTGTTGATTGTCGTCGGCTTGCCGTACAAACCGTAGCTGGCGGGGAATGGCGGCTTGAAGCGCGGCTGTCCCTTCTTGCCCTCGATCGACTCGAGCAGTGCAGTTTCCTCGCCGCAGATGTAGGCGCCGTAGCCGTGATGGGCAAAGAGATCGAAGGAGAAGTCAGAGCCCAGAATGTTCTGGCCGAGCAGACCGGCGGCCCTCGCCTCGTCGAGCGCTTCCTCGAAACGGGTATAGATCTCGAAAATCTCGCCGTGAATGTAGTTGTAGCCGCGAGCGCATCCCATTGCGTAGGCCGCAATGATCATGCCTTCGATGACGGTATGCGGGTTGTAGCGCAGGATGTCACGATCCTTGAACGTTCCCGGTTCGCCTTCGTCCGAGTTGCAAGCCAGATACTTGTCACCCGGAAACGAGCGCGGCATGAAGCTCCACTTCAGGCCGGTTGGAAAACCTGCACCGCCACGACCACGCAATACAGACGCCTTCAGCTCGGCGATGATGGCTTCCGGTGGTGTCTTGTCGGCGATGATTTTGCGCAATGCAGTGTAGCCACCGCGGGCAACATAATCCTGGAGCCGCCAGGTGCGGTCGCCGTCGACGCCGGCGAGAATCAGTCCGTAGGCGCTCATTTATCTTCCAGGTCCGCCAGCATTTGGTCGATCTTCTCGGTCGTCATCCAGCTGCACATGGTGTGATTGTTGTGCAGAAGTACCGGTGCGTCTCCGCACGCGCCCATGCACTCACCCTCCTTGAGGGTGAACTTGCCGTCAGCGGTCGTTTCGTTGAAGTCGATACCCAGTTTCAGCTTGAGGTAGTCGGCCGCATGAACGCCGCCGGACAATGCACAGGGCAGATTCGTACACACCGTGATCTTGTGACGTCCGACCGGCTTGAGGTCGTACATGTTGTAGAAGCTTGCCACCTCGTAGGCCGCGATCGGTGGCATGCCGATGTAATCAGCCACGAAGCCGATGACCTCCTTCGGCAACCAGCCCTTTTCGACCTGCGCGATGCGCAGTGCGGCCATGACGGCCGACTGCCGTTGGTCCGACGGATATTTTGCGATCTCGCGATCAATCTGTTGCAGCGATTCCTGGCTCAGCATGTCGTGCTCTTCTTCCGGATAGCCCGCCGTGTTTTCTGTGATACCCATGTACGCGCCATGAGTGCGCTCACCTGTCGATCTCGCCGAAGACCACGTCCATGGTGCCGATGATGGCGACCACGTCGGCAATCATGTGACCGCGCGTCAATTCATCCATTGCCGCAAGATGGGCGAAACCCGGGGCGCGCAGCTTCAGCCGATACGGCTTGTTGGCACCATCGGAGACTGCATAGACGCCGAACTCACCCTTTGGATGCTCGACTGCGGCGTAGACTTCACCCTTCGGAACATGCATACCTTCGGTGAAGAGCTTGAAGTGGTGAATCAGCTCTTCCATGTTGGCCTTCATGTTCTGACGCGACGGCGGCGCAACCTTGTGGTTGTCGGTGATGACCGGTCCGGGGTTCTTGCGCAACCAATCGATGCACTGGCGGATGATGCGGTTGGACTGACGCATTTCTTCCATGCGGCAAAGGTAACGGTCGTAGCAGTCACCGTTCTTGCCCACGGGAATGTCGAAATCGACGCGGTCGTACACTTCGTACGGCTGCTTCTTGCGCAAGTCCCAGGCAATGCCCGACCCGCGCAGCATGGGACCGGAAAAGCCCCATGTCAGTGCCTGCTCGGGAGACACGACCCCGATGCCAACCGTACGCTGCTTCCAGATCCGGTTGTCGGTCAGCAGGGTCTCGTATTCGTCGCAATAGCGCGGAAACCGGTCGGTGAAATCCTCGAGAAAATCGAGCAGCGAGCCCTGCCGATTTGCATTCAGATCCTTGATCGCACTGGCGTTCTTGAACTTGTTCGCCTGATACTGCGGCATACGATCGGGCAGATCACGGTACACCCCGCCCGGACGATAGTAGGCTGCATGCATACGCGCGCCGGACACCGCCTCGTAAGCATCCATGAGGTCTTCGCGTTCGCGGAAGGTGTACAGCACCATCGTCATTGCACCGATGTCGAGCGCATGCGTACCGATGTTGAGCAGGTGATTCAGGACACGCGTAATCTCGTCGAACATGACGCGGATGTACTGCGCCCGAAGCGGCACTTCGACCCCGAGCAGGCGTTCGATCGCCATGCAATAGGCATGCTCGTTGCACATCATCGACACGTAGTCGAGGCGGTCCATATAGGGCACCGACTGCACCCAGGTGCGCGTCTCGGCAAGCTTTTCGGTACCACGATGAAGCAGGCCGATATGCGGATCGGCACGCTCGACGACTTCCCCGTCGAGCTCCAGCACCAGACGCAGCACACCGTGCGCCGACGGATGTTGCGGGCCAAAGTTGATCGTATAGTTGCGAATCTCAGCCATGACCTACATCCCCGTAGCTTTCCTCGCGCACGATGCGCGGCGTGTTTTCGCGCGGCTCGATGCTTACCGGCTGATAGACGACTCGCCCCTGCTCAGGGTCGTAACGCATCTCGACATAGCCGGAAATCGGAAAATCCTTGCGGAAGGGATGGCCGACAAAGCCGTAATCCGTCAGGATTCGACGCAGATCCGGATGCCCCGCGTACATGATGCCGTACAAATCGAAAGCTTCGCGCTCAAACCAGTTCGCACTCGCCCACAGATCGCAAAGGGAATCGAGCACCGGAAAGCCGTCGTCCTCTGCAAAGACACGCAGACGCAGCCGCCAGTTATGGCGAATGGACATCAGATGCGCAGCGGACGCAAACCGACGACCGGTCCAGCCCCCGTTTCCGTATGTCGAATAGTCCAAGCCTGACACATCGAGCAACTGCTCGAAATGCAGATCCTGGTTGTCGCGGAGAACGGCAGCCACGCGAAGATAATCTGCGGCCGCCACCTCGATGGTGACTTCCCCGCGATCGACCACCAGAGACTGCAGCGTATCGCCGAAAACTTCCTGCAGCATCTGGCTCAGACGTTCAAGCTTGGAACTCATGTACTGGAGCCTCGTCAACGCGCAATCGTATTGGTGCGCTTGATCTTATTCTGAAGCTGAATGATGCCGTAGAGCAGCGCCTCGGCCGTCGGAGGACAGCCCGGAACATAGACATCCACTGGCACGATGCGATCACACCCGCGCACGACCGAGTAGGAGTAGTGGTAATAGCCACCACCGTTGGCACACGAACCCATCGAGATTACCCACCGCGGCTCGGCCATCTGGTCATACACCTTGCGCAGCGCCGGCGCCATCTTGTTGCACAGCGTGCCGGCAACAATCATCAGATCCGACTGCCGCGGACTGGGACGGAACACCACACCGAAGCGATCAAGATCGTAGCGGGAACAACCGGCGTGGATCATCTCGACCGCACAGCACGCCAGACCAAAGGTCATGGGCCACAACGAACCAGTCCGCGTCCAGTTGATGACTGCATCGAGCGAAGTGGTGACAAACCCTTCGCGAAAGACGCCCTCAATACTCATGTCTTACTCCCAATCGAGTGCGCCGTTTTTCCACTCGACGATATAGCCGATAACGAGAATGGCCAGAAACACCATCACCGAACCAAAGACAAACCAGGCTATTTCGCCGGCAGCAATGAATTCCTGAAAGACCGTTGCCCACGGGAAGAGGAAGGCGATCTCGAGGTCGAACAGAATGAAGAGAATGGCAATCAGATAGTAGCGGACGTCAAACTTCATCCGGGCGTCTTCAAACGCCTCGAATCCGCACTCGTATGGAGACAGTTTTTCACTGTCGGGACGGTATGGGGCAATGATGCGGCCCAGCAGCACGGGAACGACCCCGAAACCAAGCCCCACCAAAATGAACAGCAGAACGGGAAAATAATTTTCCAGCATGACTCAATGACCCCTATTGAGTATTGGCAACTTGTTGCCACTGTTATTGTTTTTGCTGCCCTTCATGGAAACGCCCGCTTGTGCGGGCGCTCTCTGTATTCTGGTGCCGACGGTGAGACTCGAACTCACACGGCTTTCGCCACTACCCCCTCAAGATAGCGTGTCTACCAATTTCACCACGTCGGCTGCGCTCGTCAGAGCAGCGAAATTATACGGTATTTTGCGCACTGCGCAAAGTGCTGCTACTACTTACTTGGGGATCGCCTGAGCCTTGGAATCGTCAGCCGGCGCGGCTGCCGCAGGCGCCGCAGCCTCGCCCGCGGGCACGGTCTGCACCACCCCGTCCATGACGCTGGCGGGCGCCTCCGGCTTCTTGCTGGCAAGGTAACTCAAGCTCAGACTGGTGATGAAGAAAACCGTCGCCAGGGCGGCGGTGGTACGACTCAGGAAGTTGGCCGAACCCGAGGAACCGAACAAGCTGCCTGACGACCCGCCACCGAACGCAGCACCCGCATCGGCACCCTTGCCATGCTGCATCAGCACAAGGCCGATCACACCGAGGCCGACCAGCACATGAACCGTCAGAACCAGAGAAAAAACCATATTACCCATGACTGCAGACCTTGAAAAAATCACACACCAATTCTTGTTAAGCCACTGCCGCACGGCAGATGGCCAGAAAATCATCCGCCACCAGCGAAGCGCCACCGATCAACCCGCCATCAACATCCGGCACCGCAAACAGCTCCGTCGCATTGTCGGGCTTGACGCTTCCACCATAGAGAATGCGAACGCCACTCGCCGCCACACCATGCGCATTCAACCAGGCGCGCAAGCCTGCATGCACTTCGCCCACCTGCGCTGGCGTCGCGGAAAGCCCGGTTCCAATCGCCCAAACCGGCTCATAAGCCAGCACCATGCGCCCGACCGCGTCCGCACCAGCAACCTCGAGCACCGCCGCCAGCTGCCTGCCTACGACGCTCATCGCGAGCCCGGCCTTGCGCTCATCGAGCGACTCTCCGACGCAGACGATCGGCACGATACCCTTGCGCTGCGCGGCAAGCGCCTTGCGCCCCACCATCGCGTCATCTTCGCCAAACAGCGCCCGCCGCTCGGAGTGACCGACGATCACATAGCGGCAACCGAAATCGGCAAGCATGGTGGCACTGACTTCACCCGTATAAGCGCCAGCGTCATACTCGCTGACATTCTGCGCCCCCAGCGCAACGCCAACCAACCGTGATTGCGCCTGCGCCAGATAGGGAAACGGGACACATACAGCCATGTCGACACCTGGAACCGCAACGGATGCATCGAGCAGTTGATCGTTTGCCTGAAGACTGCCGTTCAGTTTCCAGTTACCGGCAACCAGTTTCTTCGACATGCCGAAAGCCGTCCGATAAATCGGGGGATTATATGCCGTGGCGGGCTCACCGTGCAAAGTCTTCCGCCCGGGAGGTCCTGCGTGCGCAAGCAGACAGGAACGAATGCCCCCTATCCACGCACGTAGATACCAGGCCATCATTCACATCCGCTGCGCCGCAGCGTACAGTATGCCTTGTCGTGGAAGGTCTCAAATGAGCGGGACACCTTTCAGCTCGGTTCCTGGAGGCGAAATGGCTGACCGTCAGCCGAACGTGAGCTCTACGGCTCGATTGGTTCGCTCGATTACAAGGGGGTCTTGAAATGGAAAATCCGGTTCACTTGTTCACGGATCTGTTCAAGCAGCTGGGGCTTGCGAGCGACAACGCGGCCATTGCGTCCTTCATTCAGGACCATCGTCCGCTTCCGGACGATATCAAGCTGGCCGACGCGCCGTTCTGGAATGAGGCGCAGGCAAGCTTCATTCGCGAGGAACTGCTCGAAGACGCGGACTGGGCCGAGATCGTCGATCAACTCGATGCAGCGCTCCGTGCCGATTGATCGGCGAAGGCGCATCAGGAACGGGGCGCATGGCCCCGTATCGTCATCGCATCAACCAAAGCGGCCAGTGATGTAGTCTTCGGTCTCCTTCCTTTTTGGCTTCAGGAAGAGTTCGTCCGTCACACCAAATTCCATCATCTCGCCCAGGTACATGTAGGCGGTATAGTCCGAGATGCGCGCCGCCTGCTGCATGTTGTGGGTCACGATGACGATGGTGAACTCATCCTTGAGTTCACCGATGAGCTCCTCGATCCGCGACGTGGATATCGGGTCCAGTGCCGATGTGGGTTCGTCGAGCAGGATCACCTGCGGCTTGACCGCGATACCGCGTGCAATGCACAGACGCTGCTGCTGGCCGCCGGACAGGCTCATCCCGCTCTGGTGGAGCTTGCTCTTGACCTCATCCCACAGTGCAGCCTTGCGCAGCGCCCACTCCACACGATCGTCCATTTCAGCCACGGACAGCTTCTCGTGCAGCTTCACGCCGAAGGCAATGTTGTCATAGATCGACATAGGAAACGGCGTCGGCTTCTGGAAAACCATGCCGATCTTGGCACGTAGCACGCTGACATCGATGCTGGAGTCGAGCAGATTCTTGCCGTCAAACAGCAATCCGCCCTCGGCACGCTGATCGGGATAGAGGTCGTACATCCGGTTGATGGTGCGCAGCAAGGTAGACTTGCCGCAGCCCGAGGGACCGATAAAGGCCGTCACTTTGTGCCGCGCCATCTTGAAGTTGATGTTCTTCAGCGCGTGAAACTTGCCGTAGTAGAAATTGAAATCCTTGAACTCGATTTGTGCGTCGGTGATTTCCATAGTCATCTCGAATCGTTGGCTCGACAACGAGCCTCAGTTGATCTTTTCCACCCGCAGGAATACGCGAGCAAGGATGTTCAGCGCCAGCACGCCGAGCGTAATCAGGAACACACCGGACCAGGCAAGATCCTGCCAATTGGAGAACGGACTCATCGCGAACTTGTAAATCGTCACCGGGAGATTAGCCATCGGGCTGTTCATGTCGAGCGACCAGAACTGATTCGACAGCGCGGTGAAAAGCAGCGGTGCGGTTTCGCCGGCAATCCGAGCCACCGCCAACAGCACCCCAGTCAGCACCCCTGCGCGTGCTGCACGCAGCGTCACCTTGGAGATCATCACGCTCTTGGGGGCCCCCAACGCAAAGGCGGCCTCGCGCAAGGTGTCGGGCACGAGCTGCAGCATGTTCTCGGTTGTGCGAACGACAACCGGCAACACGATCAGCGCGAGCGCAATCACACCCGACCACCCGGAGAATTTCCCCGTCTGCGCAACCACCACGGCATACACGAAGAGACCGATCACGATCGACGGCGCCGACAGCAGCAGATCGTTGATGAAGCGGGTTGCACTGCCCAACAGCGTGAAACGCCCATATTCGGCGAGATATACCCCAGCCAGGACGCCGATGGGCGTGCCGATCAGTGTCGCCAGACCCACCATGATCAGACTGCCGACGATGGCATTGAGCAATCCACCCACATCATCGCCCGGTGGCGGCGTCATGTCTGTAAACAACGTGACGGACAAGCCCGAGACACCCAGCTTGAACACCGTGAAGAGAATCCAGATCAGCCAGACCAGGCCGAACAGCATGGCCATCATGGACAGGCCGAGGGCAAACTTGTTGACCAGTTTCCGTCTAGTGAGCAGGTTCATGATTTGCCTATCAACTCTTCGCACCCTCGCCCTTGGCGAGACGGAGCAGGAGCAGCTTCGATATCACGAGAACGATCATCGTGATCACGAACAGAATAAGACCCAGTTCCATCAATGCAGCGGTATGGAGTCCGGGGTCAGCCTCGGCGAATTCGTTCGCCAGCGCGGACGTGATGCTGTTTCCGGGATCGAACAAAGACACAGAATTGAGGAAGTTGGTATTACCGATGACGAAGGTGACCGCCATGGTTTCTCCCAGCGCGCGCCCCAGACCGAGCATCACACCGCCAATCACGCCCGTCTTGGTGTAGGGGAGTACGACGCCCCACATCACTTCCCATGTGGTACATCCCACCCCGTAGGCTGACTCCTTCAGCATGGGCGGCGTGACATCGAATACGTCGCGCATGACCGAGGCGATGTAGGGAATGATCATGATTGCGAGGATGATCCCCGCAGACAGCAGACCGATGCCAATGGGCGGGCCGGAAAAGAGCGCCCCGATGAACGGCAGTTTCCCGAGCGTGGCGCTCAGCAGCGGCTGACCATACTTGGCGAAGATGGGCGCAAATACCAGCAAGCCCCACATGCCATAGACAATACTGGGGATGGCTGCGAGCAATTCGATCGCGACGCCAAGGGGGCGTCGCAGCCAGACCGGCGACAGCTCGGTCAGGAACAGCGCAATACCAAAACTTACCGGCACCGCAATCAACAGCGCGATGGCCGACGTCACCAAAGTGCCATAGACCGGAATGAGCGCACCGAACTTCTCCATCGGGGGATCCCAATCGGTGGAGAAGACGAAGCCGATTCCGAACGTGCGAATGCTCGGCCAAGATTCGTAGATCAGTGAAATGATGATTCCGACGAGCAGAATCAGGGCCAAGATGGCGAAAGAACGCGCTGAGAACGCGAAAAGTCGGTCACCCAGCTTCTTCCAGGAAGAGGAACTGAATTCTTTCGAAGACATGCTGACACCCGAAAGGGCGGCCGCATCGCCACCCGCGGAACCCAGGCCAAAGGCCCCAGGGGCCTTTGGTTGCTCAGTTGAGCGATGCACCGATGCGCTCCGCTTATTTGCCGGAATACACGGTCTTGCCCGAGGCGTCCTTCATCATGCCCCAGGAAGACTTGATCAACTTGATAGTTTCAGCCGGCAGCGGCACATAATCAAGCTCGGCGGCCATTGTGGCGCCATTCGCGTATGCCCATTCGAAGAACTTGAGCGATTCGGCAGCCTGCTGCGGCTTGTCCTGAAGCTTGTGCATCAGAATGAAGGTGGCGCCGGTGATCGGCCACGAAGCCTTGCCCGGTTCATTGGTCAGGATTTCATAGAACTCGGCCTTGCTCCAGTCCGCACTGGCAGCGGCAGCGGCAAAGGCTTCGTCGGTCGGACCGACGAACACACCTTCCTTGTTCTGCAACAGGGTGTGGGTCAGCTTGTTCTGCTTGGCGTAGGAGTACTCGACATAACCGATCGAGCCCGGCAGGCGCTGAACGAATGCGGACACCCCTTCGTTGCCTTTGCCGCCCAGACCGACCGGCCACTGCACGGCAGAGCCTTCACCGATCTTCTCCTTCCAGTTGGCAGACACCTTGGACAGATAGTTGGTGAAGATGAAGGTCGTACCCGAACCGTCAGCGCGACGCACAACACCGATGTCCTGGTCAGGCAGGTTCAAGCCGGGGTTCAGCGCGACAATCGCCTTGTCATTCCACTTGACGATCTTGCCCGCATAGATATCGGCCAGCATCTCGCCAGTCAGTTTCATTTCACCCGGCTTCACGCCCGCCAGATTCACCACCGGCACCACGCCACCAATTACGGTGGGGAACTGCTGAAGGCCGTCCTTGGCAAGCTCTTCCGGCGTCAGCGGCTTGTCGGAAGCACCGAAATCAACCGTCTTAGCGGTGATCTGGCGAATGCCGCCGCTCGAACCGATCGACTGGTAGTTAACCTTGTTGCCGGTTGCCTTCTGGTAGGCATCAGCCCACTTCGAATACACCGGCGCGGGGAAGGAAGCACCGGCACCGGTAACTTCGGCGGCCTGCGCGCCCATGGAGAAAATGGCTGCAGAGCATGCAAGGACAACGAGCTTGGTCGATACGCGGATCATGACTACCTCTTGTTTGAAAGCTGAAGCCGTAAGGTAACAAGTGACTGTTACAAACACATTTCATGTCTTTTTACGTAATCACCGCCGACGCGCCGAATCCAAATTTTAAATTTTAAAATCAAGATCTTGAGAAAAACACAAGATGACAGCGCAAATCATCCGGACGATGCTCAGCCCACCGCCTGCTCAACGGCTTGAGCAATCCTCCGCGCCAACTGATCGACCTGGGACAGATCGCGCCCCTCCACCATGACCCGCAGCAACGGTTCCGTCCCGGACGGTCTCAGCAACACGCGACCGCCATCGCCAAGCGCATGCTCCGCTTCCGACTTCGCAACCGCGATTCCCTCATCGGCCTGCCAGTCGAAGCCCGAGGGCAATCGAACATTGATCAGCCGCTGCGGATAGAACACCAGATCCTCGCAGCACTCGGCAAGCGTCATGTCGCGCTGCTTGAGCGCGGCCAGCACCTGCAGTGCGGATACGATCGCATCTCCGGTGGTATGACAGTCGAGGCAGATGATGTGGCCGGAATTCTCACCACCGAGCTTCCAGCCCTTCTCATGCAGCAGTTCGAGCACGTAGCGGTCGCCCACATTTGCTCTGGCGAAAGGCACTCCCAGACGACCGACGGCGTGCTCAAAACCCAGATTACTCATCAGCGTCCCGACTACGCCATCCAGCCTGCCAACAGCGGTGCGCGCGGCAGCAATGACATAGATCAGCTTGTCGCCGTCATAGATGTCGCCCTGACGATCAACCATGATCAGCCGATCACCGTCGCCATCGAGGGCAATGCCGATGTCGGCACCGTGCGTCAAAACGGCCTGACGAAGATGCTCCGGCCGAGTCGCCCCAACGCCATCATTGATGTTGAGCCCGTTGGGCTCGACGCCAACCGGAATGACCTCGGCACCCAACTCGTGAAACACGCTCGGGGCGATGTTGTAGGCGGCGCCATGCGCGCAGTCGAGCGCAATCTTCAGTCCGCGCAGGTCGAGCTCCGTCGGAAAGGTGCTCTTGCAGAATTCAATATAGCGCCCGGCTGCATCGTTGATTCGGCGCGCACGACCGAGACGGGCGGACTCCACACACCCCATCGGCTCTTCCAGATGCGCCTCGATCTCGGCCTCGATCGCATCGGGAAGTTTGGTGCCACCAGCCGAGAAGAACTTGATCCCGTTGTCGAAGAACGGGTTATGCGAGGCCGAGATGACCACGCCGGCCTGAAGACGCAAGGCCCGCGTCAGGTAGGCCACAGCAGGCGTTGGAATGGGGCCGGCAAGCATGACATCGACGCCGGCTGCGGCAAATCCGGCTTCCAGCGCCGCTTCGAGCATGTAGCCCGATATCCGGGTGTCCTTTCCGATGAGGATCGCAGGCCGCTCCCCGGCAGGCAGATGCTCACGTGCCACCAGGGACACGCCCGCCGCGTATCCGAGACGCATCACGAACTCGGGCGTGATCGGCAACTCACCCACACACCCCCGCACACCGTCGGTACCGAAATACTTGCGCCCCATGCTGTCCCCACCCAGATCTAAAGGGAGGGATTATGACACCGCTCGCCACACATTGAGCGCATCCCGGGTCGGACCGACGTCGTGAACACGTACGATAGCGGCACCCCGCTGTATCGCAATCAGTGCAGCGGTCACACTGGCGTGGACGCGCTGATCGACCGGTTGCCCGGTAATGGCGCCCAGCACCGACTTGCGCGAGAGTCCGGCCAGCAGCGGCAAACCACTATCCGAGAATCGCATCAACTCCCTAAGCAGGGTGCAGTTGTGCTCCACGCTCTTGCCGAAACCGAACCCGGGATCGAGCACGATTCGCGATCTGCTTACGCCGACCGCCTCAAGTACAGCCACCCGTTCGTCGAGAAAGCTGGCGACTTCGCTCACCACATCGCCGTAGACCGGACTGCGCTGCATCGTGCGTGGCTCGCCCAGCATGTGCATCACACACAGTGCCGCATCGCCGCCGCGAACGGCCTCGACGGCACCTTCGGCGCGAAAGCCGTTGACATCGTTGATCATGTCGGCCCCGGCCCGCAGAACGGCGCGCATCACGCCAGGCTTCAGCGTGTCTACCGATATCGGAACATTCCAGCTGACGAGCTCCTCAACGACGGGCAACAGCGCGTCCAGTTCCTGCTGTTCACTCACCGGTTCCGCACCGGGGCGAGTCGATTCCGCGCCGAGGTCGAGCAGGTCGGCCCCCTCCTTCAATGCTTTCTCGGCTCTCGCCAGCACCGCCCCGAGGTCGGCGTCGAGTCCGTCACCCGAAAAGGAATCGGACGTGAGATTGACGATAGCCATGATCTTCGGCGTTGCAAGATCGAGCGCAAAACGGCCACAGACGAGCGAACTCATGCAATGTCTCCAACAGCGCTGCGCAGATGTGGCAGCAAAGAAAACGGGCCGGAAATCCGGCCCGTCGATTCAATCAGCAAAAACAGTCGTCAGGCGGCAGGTGCAGCCGCCGTGGGAGCAGCGCCGGGCGTATCGTCCGACGAGCGCGCACGCGGCGCCGGTGCAGGCTTGGGCGGACGCGGCGGCCGGCCTTCCATGATGTCGTTGATCTGGTCTGCGTCGATCGTTTCCATTTCCAGCAGTGCCGCGGTCATGCTCTCCACCTTGTCGCGGTTCTCCTCGAGCAGACGACGAGCCAGCGCATACTGCTGATCGACAATGCGACGAATCTCCGCATCGACTTTCTGCATGGTCGCCTCGGAAACGTTACGGTGTGTCGTGACCTGACGACCAAGGAAAATCTCGCCCTCTTCCTCACCATATACCATGGGACCCAGCGAATCCGACATGCCCCATTGCGTCACCATGCGACGGGCGAGATCGGTTGCACGCTGAAAGTCGTTCGATGCGCCTGTCGTCATCTGCTTCATGAACAGCTCTTCCGCGATTCGTCCGCCAAACAGCACAGTGATGGTCTGCAACAGGCGTTCGCGATCCTGGCTGTAGCGGTCTTCAGTGGGCAACTGCATGGTTACGCCCAGCGCCCGGCCACGCGGAATGATGGTGACCTTATGCACCGGGTCGGTCTTGTCGAGAAGACGTGCGACCACTGCATGGCCCGACTCGTGATAGGCGGTATTGCGACGCTCTTCTTCCGGCATCACCACCGAGCGGCGCTCGGCACCCATCATGATCTTGTCCTTGGCGCGCTCGAAATCCTCCATGTCGACCAGACGCTTGTTGCTGCGCGCAGCAAACAGGGCCGCCTCATTGACAAGGTTGGCCAGATCCGCTCCGGCAAAACCAGGCGTGCCGCGCGCGAGCACCTGCGGCTCGACATCGGGGGCAATCGGCACCTTGCGCATGTGCACCTTGAGGATCTGCTCGCGGCCACGAATATCCGGCAGCGCCACCACGACCTGGCGATCGAAGCGCCCCGGGCGCAGCAGAGCAGGATCGAGCACGTCAGGACGGTTGGTTGCCGCCACCACGATGACGCCCGCCTGCCCCTCGAAACCGTCCATCTCGACCAGCAACTGGTTCAGCGTCTGCTCACGCTCGTCATTGCCGCCACCCATACCGGCGCCGCGCTGGCGGCCGACCGCATCGATTTCATCGATGAAGATGATGCAGGGCGCGTGTTTCTTGGCCTGTTCGAACATATCGCGCACGCGGGCTGCACCCACGCCGACGAACATCTCGACGAAATCCGAACCCGAGATCGAGAAGAACGGCACCTTCGCCTCGCCGGCAATCGCCTTGGCGAGCAGGGTCTTGCCGGTACCCGGCGAGCCAACCATCAGCACGCCCTTCGGAATGCGACCGCCGAGCTTCTGGAACTTGGATGGATCACGGAGGAATTCGACGAGCTCGAACACCTCTTCCTTGGCCTCATCGCAGCCAGCGACGTCGGCAAACGTTATCGAGTTGGCCGATTCGTCCAGCATCCTGGCCTTGCTCTTGCCAAAAGAGAACGCCCCGCCCTTGCCGCCCCCCTGCATCTGGCGCATGAAGAAGATCCACACTCCGATCAGCAACAACATCGGGAACCAGGACACGAAGATGCTCGACAGGAAGGACTGCTCTTCCTCGGGCTTGGATGCCGTCACCGCGACGCCGTAACGCATCAGGTCAGACACCATCCAGATATCCTGCACACCAGGGGTATACACCGTAATCGAGCGACCATCCTGTGTCGTTGCACGCAGCAAACGACCGTCCACCGTCGCCTTGGCGATACGTCCGGACTTCGCCTCCTCCATGAACTGGGAGTACTCCATGGTGTTCGGCGCAGCCTGTCGCGTGTTGAACTGGTTGAACACGGTCATCAACACAACACCGATGACCATCCAGATCGCGAGATTCTTGAAGAGATTGTTCAACGTCTTACCCCGAAAGCCCGTAATGGGCGTGCAAACTAATGACTCATTCTAGTGGCGAACGTTCCCGCCAGCAAACCATGAGCGGCATTGATCGCCGCTATTGAATGGATTTCCCCGTCACCGGCCGGCTCGCGCCGCCGCATTCTCCTTCGAACCCGAATTCACACCTGCAAAAGTGCGTCATGTGCGGGCCGTTACCCGTACCACGTTAAGGTGGCTCACTGCCGCAACTTGGTCGCCAGAAGGTAGACCTCGGCGCTTCGATCCCTGGATGCCTTCGGTTTTCGCACCTGCACGGACTCGAAACACCGCTCCATCTCCTTGCGAAACGCCATGAACCCCTCCCCTTGAAACACCTTGACCAGGAAGTAGCCTGAAGCATTCAGGTGGTTGACGGCAAAATCGAGCGCCAGTTCGCACAGCATGATGGATCGCGCCTGATCCACCGTTGCGACGCCAGAAAGATTCGGCGCCATGTCTGACAGCACCACGTCTACATGGGCACCATCGAGGCGTCTTTCAAGCTCGGCCAGTACCGCATCGTCGGAAAAATCACCCAGCAGGAAATCGACACCATGCAAGGGCTCGATGGGCAACAGGTCGAGGCCGAACACGCGTCCGGTGGGGCCGCAACGTTGCACTGCCAGCTGACTCCAGGAACCGGGTGCAACGCCCAGGTCCACCACCACGTTTCCCCGCCTCAGCACATGATCGCGATCGTCGATCTCCATCAATTTGTATGCAGCGCGAGCCCGGTAGCCTTCGGCGTTGGCACGCAACACATAGGGATCGTTCAAGTGTTCGTGCAGCCACGCTTTGCTGGTCTTGTTTCGCTTCATGAGAGTAAAATCCGGGGCCCAAAGAGGTAATAAATGTCAATGAACGAGCTAACGCCCGCACAGCGTCGCGATTTTCGCGCACGCGCGCACCATCTGAGTCCTGTCGTCACGATCGCCGGCAACGGCCTGACCCCTGGCGTGATTGCCGAAATCGATCGTTCGCTGCAGGCGCACGAACTGATCAAGGTTCGTGTGCAGGGCACCGAACGCACCGAGCGCGATGCCTTGATGGAGGAATTGTGCGCCAGTCTCGAGGCGTCGCCAGTCCAGCATATCGGCAACATCCTCATCGTCTGGCGCCAGCGCCGCGAGGCAGAGAAGAAGGCTGCCGCCCCCGCCGCCGCAAAACGCGCTGCGGGCGCGGCCACGGCAAAATCGGCAGCCGCTTTCGCGGCCGCTGCGCGCCGTGCTGCGCTGGCAAAGGCCGCTGCAGACAAGCGTCGCAGCGCA
Source organism: Azoarcus sp. L1K30 (assembly GCF_018122735.1). Classification (GTDB taxonomy): domain Bacteria; phylum Pseudomonadota; class Gammaproteobacteria; order Burkholderiales; family Rhodocyclaceae; genus Parazoarcus. The sequence continues at coordinate 2,043,279 of NZ_JAGRRD010000001.1, forward strand.
TCGCGCAGCGCGCCGGCAAGAGGCAGGGCGCCGAGTACGACCGGTTCCGGACGCGGACGCTGAACGCTCCCTGATCCGCGTGCTGCACATCAGCGCAGGACGCGGTTCACACCGGTAACGAGCACGATACCCAGCAGACTCTGCACGAGGTAGAGAACGCTCGAAACACCGTGCCAGGTGGCAAAGCGGTCACGCATCATGCTGTTCATGACGTCGCGCGGCCAAGCGCTGGATTTCAGCTCGGCCATCAGCGGCTGGATACCGAACTGGCCTGCCACGGTGCACGCGAGCAGGATCAGAACGATCCAGAACACCCTGTTGCGGAACGCGCCCCACCCCAGGCGCGCGGCAAGATAGAGCAGAAGATATCCCGCCACCCCCATCCCGATCCACGCCACCAGCGTAAAGAGCCGACCCGCAACGTTGCCCGCCAGCGCACGATCGGGGAGCATCGCAAACAGGGTGGGCGCGACGACATAGCCGACCACCCATAGCGCGCCGATCCACAAGGCGACCAGCACGACGACCAGATGGTCCGCGAGTCGGCGCATGCTCAGATGTAGCTGACGTCGATGATCTCGAGTTCGCGAACGCCGCCCGGGGCCTGAACCTCGGCCACGTCACCGGCAAACTTTCCGATCAGCGCGCGGGCAATGGGCGAACTGACCGAGATCTTGTTGAGCTTGATGTCGGCCTCGTCGTCACCCACGATCTGGTAGGTGATGGTCTTGCCGGTATCCATGTCTTCAAGGGTCACGGTCGAACCGAAAACGCAGCGGCCATCCGCATCGAGCAGCTTGGGGTCGATGATCTGCGCATTCGACAATTTGCTCTCGACCTCCATGATGCGGCCTTCGACAAAGCCCTGCCGCTCCTTGGCGGCATCGTATTCTGCATTTTCGGACAAATCACCATGCGATCGCGCTTCGGCGATCGCAGCGATGACATTGGGCCGCTCCACCGTCTTCAAACGATGGAGCTCGGCGCGCAATGCCTCGGCGCCGGCAACGGTCAGTGGAGTCTTGTTCATTTGCCTTGATTCAGTTCGGCGTGCAGTTCCTGCACGGCATAGACCTCGAGACCCGCCAGATGGCGCAATCCCATGCATGCCGCACGGGCACCTTCGATAGTCGTGAATACGCTCGCCTTGGCGGCCAGCGCACTGGTCCGGATGGAGCGCGAATCGGTGATCGCCTGACGCTTCTCTTCAACGGTGTTGATCACGAGCACGACTTCCTCGTTCTTGATCATGTCGACGATGTGCGGACGCCCCTCATTGACCTTGTTCACCAGCGCAACCGGAATGCCCGCCGCTTCGATCACGCCACCGGTGCCGCGCGTCGCCACCAGCGAGAAGCCCAGTTCGTGCAACTCCTTAGCCACCTCGACTGCCGCACCGCGGTCCGTCGGCTTGACGCTGATGAAGGCGGTGCCCGAGGTCGGCAGACGCACGCCGGCACCCAGCTGGCTCTTGATGAAGGCTTCGGCAAAGCTGCGGCCGACGCCCATCACCTCGCCCGTCGACTTCATTTCCGGCCCGAGAATCGTATCGACACCGGGGAACTTGACGAAGGGGAACACCGCCTCCTTCACCGAGTAATAGGGCGGCACGATCTCGCCGGTCACGCCTTGGCTGGCGAGACTCTGGCCGGCCATGCAGCGCGCGGCGATCTTTGCCAGCGGCAGCGAGCAGGCCTTTGAGACGAAGGGCACGGTGCGCGAGGCGCGCGGGTTCACTTCGAGGACATAGACAACTGCGTTGTCGCCTTCGCCCTGAATCGCGAACTGCACGTTCATCAGCCCGACAACATTGAGCGCGCGCGCCATCGCTTCGGTCTGGCGCCGCAGTTCGTCCTGCAGCTTGGCCGACAAGGTATAGGGCGGCAGCGAGCAGGCCGAGTCACCAGAATGCACGCCCGCCTGCTCAATATGTTCCATGATGCCGCCGATAATCACTTGATGACCGTCGGACAGCGCATCGACGTCGACCTCGGTGGCGTCGTTGAGGAAGCGATCGAGCAGCACGGGTGACTCGTTCGACACCTTGACCGCTTCACGCATGTAGCGCTCGAGGTCCTTTTGCTCGTGCACGATTTCCATCGCGCGACCGCCCAACACATAGGACGGACGCACCACCAGCGGATAGCCAATCTCGGCCGCCAGCCGAACGGCGGCTTCCGGCGTACGCGCCGTGCGGTTGGGCGGCTGCTTCAGCCCAAGATCGACCAGCAGCTTCTGAAAGCGCTCACGGTCTTCGGCCGCATCGATCATGTCCGGGCTGGTGCCGATGATCGGCACACCGTTGGCTTCAAGTGCCCGCGCCCTCTTCAGCGGCGTCTGGCCACCGAACTGCACGATCACGCCCACCGGCTTTTCGATATGCACGATCTCGAGGATGTCCTCGAGCGTGATCGGCTCGAAATACAGACGATCCGAGGTGTCGTAGTCGGTCGACACCGTCTCCGGGTTGCAGTTGACCATGATGGTCTCGTACCCGTCTTCACGCAGCGCCAGTGCCGCATGCACGCAGCAGTAGTCGAACTCGATGCCCTGGCCGATCCGGTTGGGACCACCACCCAGCACCATGATCTTCTTCTTCTCGGTCGGCCGCGATTCGCATTCCTCTTCATACGAGGAGTACATGTAGGCAGTCGACGTCGCGAACTCGGCCGCGCAGGTATCGACGCGCTTGTACACCGGCCGCACACCCAGCGTATGACGCTGCAGCCGCACCGCGGTCTCGTCGGTGGCCAGCAGCTTGGCGATGCGCCGGTCCGAGAAGCCCTTGCGCTTGAGTTCACGCATCTCGACGGCCTGGATGGCCTTGAGAGAGCGACCGACCAACGCCTTTTCAGTCAGCACGATGTCTTCGATCTGCGCCAGAAACCACGGATCGATCTTGGTCAGGTTGAACACCTGCTCCTGCGTCATCCCCTCGCGGAATGCCTGACCGACGTACCAGATACGCTGCGGTCCCGGCGAAGCGAGCTCGTGCTCGAGATCTTCGCGATCGGCCTCGACCTCGTCCAGCCCGTACACGCCGACTTCGAGGCCACGCAGTGCCTTCTGGAACGATTCCTGGAAGGTGCGCCCCATGGCCATCACCTCGCCCACCGACTTCATCTGCGTGGTCAGGCGATCATTGGCCTGCGGGAATTTCTCGAAGGCAAAGCGCGGAATCTTGGTAACCACGTAGTCGATCGACGGCTCGAATGCTGCTGGCGTGGCGCCACCGGTAATGTCGTTGCTCAGCTCATCGAGCGTGAAACCCACGGCGAGCTTGGCGGCGACCTTGGCGATCGGGAAGCCGGTAGCCTTCGACGCCAACGCGGACGAACGTGACACACGCGGGTTCATCTCGATCACGATCATGCGGCCGTCGACCGGGTTGATCGCGAACTGCACGTTCGAGCCCCCCGTATCCACGCCGATCTCGCGCAGCACCGCGATCGATGCGTTGCGCAGGATCTGGTACTCTTTGTCGGTGAGCGTCTGCGCCGGTGCGACCGTGATCGAATCACCGGTATGAACACCCATCGGGTCGAGGTTCTCGATGGAGCACACGATGATGCAGTTGTCGGCGCGGTCACGCACGACCTCCATCTCGTATTCCTTCCAGCCCAGCAGAGACTCTTCGATCAGCAACTCGGTAGTCGGACTGGCCTCGAGACCGCGCTTGCAGATCTCGTGAAACTCTTCCATGTTGTAGGCGATACCGCCGCCGGTGCCACCCAGCGTGAAGCTGGGACGGATGATCGCCGGGAAGCCGATTCCGCCCTGCACCTGCAGCGCCTCTTCCATGCTGTGGGCAATGCCCGAGCGCGCCGAACCAAGACCGATCTTGGTCATTGCGTCCTTGAACTTGAGACGGTCCTCGGCCTTGTCGATCGCCTCTTCGGACGCACCGATCAGCTCGACGCCGTATTTTGCGAGCACGCCGTGGCGGGCCAGATCGAGTGCGCAATTGAGCGCCGTCTGACCGCCCATGGTCGGCAGCAGTGCATCGGGACGTTCTTTTTCGATGATGCGCTCGACGACCTGCCAGGTAATGGGCTCAATGTAGGTCACATCGGCGGTACCGGGGTCGGTCATGATCGTTGCCGGGTTGGAGTTCACCAGCACGACCTTGTAGCCTTCCTCACGCAGGGCCTTGCAGGCCTGCGCGCCGGAATAGTCGAACTCACACGCCTGCCCGATGATGATCGGACCTGCACCGATGATCAGGATGGTCTTGATGTCTGTACGTTTGGGCATTGCGTTGCCTCTGAAATTCTTGCGGCGGCGGGCGGCGCCCGCCGGGTATGCGGTATTACTTGACAGCTTCGATCAGCGAGATGAAGCGGTCGAAAAGGTAGCTCACGTCATGCGGCCCGGGGCTCGCCTCGGGGTGCCCCTGGAACGAGAATGCCGGCACGTCGGTGCGGGCAATACCTTGATTGGAGCCGTCGAAGAGCGAGACATGCGTCACGCGCAGTGTCTCCGGCATGTTTTCCGGATCGACGGCAAAACCGTGGTTCTGACTGGTAATCAGCACCTGACCGGTATCGACATCCTTGACCGGATGGTTCGCGCCGTGATGACCGAACTTCATCTTCATCGTCTTCGCACCCGACGCGAGCGCGAGCAACTGATGTCCCAGACAGATACCGAAGGTCGGTACGCGAGCTGCCAGAATCTCCCGGATCGCCTCAATGGCGTAATCGCAAGGCTCCGGATCGCCGGGTCCGTTGGAGAGGAACACACCGTCCGGCTTGAGTGCGAGCACGTCGCTGGCCGGCGTCTGGGCCGGCACGACGGTCAGGCGGCAGCCGCGACTTGCGAGCATGCGCAGGATATTGCGCTTGACACCGAAATCGTAGGCAACCACGTGAAAGCGTGGCGCAGCTTGCGCCACGTAGCCGCTGCCCAGCACCCACTCGCCCTCCGCCCACTGACTCGAATCGCCGGCACTGACGACCTTGGCCAGGTCCATGCCTGCCAACCCCGGAAACCCCCTTGCCTGGGCAATGGCCGCCTCGGCATTGAGGGTCTCGCCCTGAGCGGCGGTGACGATGCAACCCGCCTGAGCACCCTTTTCGCGCAAAACGCGGGTCAGCTTGCGGGTATCGATCCCGGCAATAGCGACCACATTGCTGTCGGCAAGATAGGCGTCGAGACGCTGGCTCATGCGGAAATTGGAGGGGAGGATGGGCAGATCGCGAATCACGAGACCTGCGGCGTGCACTCGATCAGACTCGACGTCCTCGGGATTGACGCCGGTATTACCAATATGAGGATAGGTCAGCGTCACGATCTGGCGGCAGTAACTCGGATCAGTCAGAATTTCCTGATAACCCGACATCGAGGTATTGAACACTACCTCACCGACCGTACTGCCAACCGCACCGATACCCTTGCCGTAGAAGACCGTTCCGTCGGCAAGCGCAAGAAGGGCGGGCGGGAAAGCAGTCACGAAAAACTCCTGGATTCAGCCGAAAAGACCGGAGCGAACCCTCGTCGGGCCGCTCCATATGCGAAAAAACGGGACGAGCCAATTTGGCCAATCCCGCCATCAAATCGGCGGAATTCTATCTTTTTTCGCCATCCGAGGCAACGCGCACCCATTCAAGGCGCCCGAGCGTCGGCAGCGGAGTGCCGCCTCGGCAACTCCACAACGGGCCAAAAGGCGCGTCGGTACGCCACCCACCCTGCAGAATCCAGTTGACGCCACCCCCTTGTCCGACGCCTACTTCCTTTGTCCTCCGGACCTGTTCCGGCCCCCTTGCCGGCCGGCATGACGCATGGGGAAGGAAATGAGCTCGATTGTCCTGCGTACGGAAGTTCCCGGCCCTGCGAGCCGCGCACTGGTGGCGCGCCGTGATGCCGCCGTCTCCGGTGGCTCCGCACGCCTCACCGGCATTGCCATTGCCAGAGGCAAGGGCGCGACAGTGACCGATGTGGACGGCAACACCTACATCGATTTTGCCGGTGGCATCGGCACGCTGGCCGTCGGACACACCCCACTGGCCGTAGTCGAGGCGATCCGCGCGCAGGCGGGCGATCTGATACACATGTGCTCGATCGTCGCCACCTACGAACCCTATGTGGCGGTGTGCGAACGTCTCAATGCGCTGACGCCAGGCACCTTCCGCAAGAAATCGACCTTGCTCAACAGCGGGGCCGAAGCGGTCGAGGCGGCGGTCAAGATCGCGCGGGCCCATACAGGACGCCAGGCACTGATCGTATTCGAGGGCGCCTATCATGGCCGCACCAACCTGACGCTGGGCATGACGAGCAAGTTCACACCCTTCAAGCACGGCTTCGGCCCCTTCCCGGCCGAGATCTATCGTCTGCCCTTTCCCAACCCCTATCGCCGCCCTGCCGGCCTCGATATCGACGCCTACATCGACCACTGCATTGCCCAGTTCGATCACGCGCTGGTGGCGCAGGTCTCTCCTTCCGCGGTCGCGGCCGTGGTGGTGGAAACGGTCCAGGGCGAAGGCGGCTTCCTGCCACTGCCTCCGCGCTTTGCGGCCCACCTGCGCGCACGCTGCCATGAACACGGCATGCTGTATGTGGCCGATGAAGTGCAAGCCGGCATGGCCCGCAGCGGACGCCTGTTTGCCGTCGAACATTACGGGCTGGTGCCCGACCTGCTCGTGAGCGGCAAGTCGATCGCCGGTGGCATGCCGCTGGCGGCGGTTACAGGTAGCGCCGACATCATGGATGCGCCCGCACCCGGCGGACTGGGTGGCACTTACAGCGGCAATCCGGTGGCCTGCGCCGCCGCGCTCGCCACCCTCGAGCATATCGCGACACCGGCCTTCCTCAACCGCGCCAGGGCCGTAGGCGACCGCTTGCGAGATCATCTGCAGCAATTGCAGGCAGCGTTTCCCGACACCATTGGCGAGGTACGCGGACTCGGTCCGATGCTGGCCATCGAACTGGTGCAAAACCCGGCAACCCGTATCCCCGACGCGGCCCTCACCAATGCGCTGACCGCTGAAACCCTGAAGCGGGGCGTCATCACGCTGCGTGCTGGGCTGTACGGCAATTGCCTGCGTTTCCTGCCCCCGCTCGACATGAGCGATGAGCAGATCGACGAGGGCATGGCGGTGCTGGCGCAAGCACTGCCCGCCGCACTGGCGGCAACACGCGAGGCATGCACATGAGCGCCCCGCGCACCCTGACCCTGAACGGTTCGCCGCGCAAGATGGGGCTGGCCCATGGTCACGCCTGTGGCGACGCGATTCGCCGCTACACCGCCGGGCGCGTGGCGCTGGCCGGCAGCGAAACCTGGGCAGGCCACGCCATGGATCGCGCCGCGGTCTTGGCGCTGGCGACTGGCTGTCTCGACGCGCACCACGACTACGCACCCGATCTGATGATCGAACTCGAAGGCATCGCCGAGGCCACCGGCCTGAGCCCGGCGGAACTCATCATCACCAACGGGTTCACGGACTTCATCGACTTTGCGCACAGCCGCGGCGGCGGCGACGACGCAACCGAATGTGTCGAGGACGACTGCACCGCGTTCATCGTACCTGACCATCTCGGCATCGACGGCCACGGCTGGTTCGGCCAGACCTGGGACATGCATGCGGGCTCCGCACCTTTCGTGATATTGCTGCAGGCTCGCCCCGATCACAGCCCGGGCTTCATCGCCTTCAGCCTCACCGGCTGCCTAGGCATGATCGGCATGAACGACGCCGGCATCGCCATCGGTATCAACAATCTGCTCGGCGCCGAAGGGCAAGCCGGCGTCAGTTGGCCCTTCGTGGTACGAAAGGCCCTGCAGCAGACAGATATCGATGCTGCGTCGGCCTGTGTTACCGGCGCGGTGTTGATGGGTGCCCACAATTTCATGCTGTTCGACCGCCACGGCCACGGCATCAACATTGAGGCCATGCCGGGCCACTGTCAGGTCACGCATAGCGGTCAGGCGGCGCTGGTCCACACGAATCATTGCCTCGCCCCGGACACCCTGTGCCGTTGTCGCCCGCGCCCGCCAGCCTCTCAGGCCTCCAGCGAAGCCCGCCTGAGCCGCGCGCAAGCCCTGCTCGAACAAACACCGATCACCACTGAAGCGCTGATAGCACTCACCCGCGATCCCGTCATCTGCGTTCGTGCAGCACCTCCGCTCGACATGCAGACCTGCGGCGCAGCCATCATGCAACCCGCCAAGGGCATGCTCTGGGTAGCACAGGGCTTGCCCAGCGAGAACGGTTACGCGGCATTCGGGCCAGAGAAGTGAGCCCGCGCCAGCCACCGCCTGCCACCTCATGTACGCAGCCTGCGCCACTATCGCGCAGCAGCGCAATCCATTGACCGCCGGCTCACACCTGACGGCGCTGAAATGGCCTCAAGGCGGTGGCCAGGGCGTTCATTTCGCGCAGCAAGGTCTCGAGCAAGGCACCCGACGCGGCCGGATCTGAGCTCTTCGCAGCCTGCTCGACCGCCTTAGCCGCAGCCGTGGCACGTTTCGCACCGAACAGCCCGACCGAACCCTTGATCGAATGCGCCAGCGCACCGAGGCGTTCGACATCGCCGCGCGCGCCCGCTCCGCGCAGATCAGACAGCGTACCGCCCAAATCGCGGAAAAACACTGCCAGAAGCTGCTGCACGATCTCCTCGTCACCATCGAACAAGGCGCGCGTTTCGGTCAGATCGGCCACCTCACTTGCGCCACCGCCGCCCGGCTCGAGCAGACTGGTATCGTCCTGTGCCTCCCCCTGCGCCGCCGCTCCGGTCACGCGCTGAATCGCAGCGATCAGGTCCGCTGGCTTGATCGGCTTGCTCACATAGTCGTCCATTCCGGCTTCGAGACAACGCTCCCGGTCGCCACTCATCGCGTGCGCAGTCATCGCCACGATCGGCGTCGGCCGCCACCCACCCTGAATGGCCCAGCTCCTGCGCGCCTCGCGCGCACGGATCGCCTGTGTCGCCTCAATACCGCCCATCACCGGCATCTGCAGATCCATCAGGATGAGATCGAAACTGCCACCGTCGAAGGCCTCAATGGCTTCCTCGCCATTATTGACAACCGTGACCACGTGGCCAATCTTCTCAAGCATGCGCGTTGCCACCGTCTGATTGACCGGGTTGTCTTCAACCAGAAGCACCGCTAGCTTTACCGGCTGCACATCGATCGCACCGAGCATCTCGGTGAGCGATCGTTCCGGATCAAACGCAGCGAAGGCCTCGTCGTCAACCTGCTCGCCCGCCTTCGCCACCTGAAGGGCGTCAATCAAGTCGCCGATCGAAAAAGGTTTAGAAATCCTTGACTTGAGGCCAAGTTGTCGACAGCGCGCCAGATCGTTGCGTTGCGAGTGACTCGACAACATCATCACGATGCGGTCGAGCCAGGGAGATGCTTCATGAAAGCGTTGCGCCAGGCCGAAACCGCCCGGGTCCGGCAGGGCTGCATCCATCAGCACGAAGCCAAATGGCTTGTTGCTCTCATGCGCGGCCTGCAGGGCTTGCAGCGCCGCAACGCCCGAGGGCACCCCAACGCAGCTCATGCCGCATCCGATCAGCATGTCCCGAACCGCATTGCCGAACGCTGCATTCGCCGCGACGACCAGCACCCGCTCCCCGCGCAGGTGATTCGAACCCGGCGGCCTTGCGTCGGCCACGACGTCAAACCGGACATTGAAATGGAAGCGGCTGCCCACGCCAAGCTCACTACTGACACCGATCGAGCCCTCCATCGCCTCGACCAGATGCCGGCAGATCGCCAGCCCAAGCCCGGTGCCGCCGTATTTTCTCGTGGTCGTGGTGTCGGCCTGCGAAAAAGCGCCGAACACGATTTCCTGCTTGTCCGGCGCGATGCCGATGCCGGTGTCTCGTACGGCAAGCTCCAAATCGACAGCAACACCTTCACGGGTCCTCACCGAGACATGCACCTCAATCTCGCCCCTTTCGGTGAACTTGATCGCGTTGCCCACCAGGTTGGTCAGGATCTGGCGCAAGCGCACTGGATCACCGCGAAGCACCGACGGCACGTCGGGCTCAATGACGAAATACAACTCGACGCCCTTCTGGTGCGAGCGCAGTGCCATTGCACGAACCGTTTCGGCCACCACTGCCGAGATCGAGAAGTCGATCGTCTCGAGCGTCATCCGCCCCGCTTCGATGCGGGAAAAATCAAGAATGTCGTTGATGATCGTCAGCAGCGATTCGGCCGACGACTTTACCGTGAGCAGATACTCCCGCTGCTCGGGCGCCAGCGCAGAGTCGAGCAACAACTCGGTCATGCCGAGAATGCCGTTCATCGGTGTGCGAATCTCGTGACTCATGTTGGCGAGAAAATCGCCCTTTGCGCGACTGGCCGCTTCAGCCTGCTCGGTTGCCTCGAGCAGTTCGAGCTCACGCATCCGCTCGCGGGTGATGTCGGAATAGATGCCGACGACACGTTGCCAGCGCCCGTCCGCGCGTCGCTCGCGCACCTGGCCACGCGCGCGCAGCCAGCGCCAGTGCCCGTCGGCGGCCCGGATCCGGAACTGGGCCTCGAAGAGATCGATCTCCCCACGCAGGTGCGCCAGCAGTTGTTCCTGCATGCGCACCTTGTCTTCGTCGGGAACCAGCGTCAGCCAATCGCGCTGAGCATCTTCGTCACCCGCGTTCTCGGCGTAACCAAGCCAGGCTCGCCAGTGCGTATCGACGACCAGCCGCGAAGAGGACGCGTCCCAGTCCCACAGTCCGGCATGCGTGCCGAGCTTGATCAGTGCCAGACGATCTTTCAGGCGTTCGAGCTCACTGCGCGTCGAGGCCAGCTCGAGCCGGAGCGACTCGACCGTGTCTGCCGTCGTACCCACCGCGTCACGATCGGACATGAGGCCGACTCAACGCAAGCCGAGAACATCCTGCATGTCAAACAGTCCGGCATCCCGGCCGGCCAGAAAGCGCGCCGCGCGCAGGGAACCAAGGGCATAAGGCATGCGGCTGCCTGACTTGTGGGTAATCTCGATGCGCTCTCCGATACCGGCAAACAGCACCGTGTGATCGCCCACCACGTCGCCACCACGAATGGTCGAGAAGCCGATCGTCTCCGCCTTGCGCTCGCCGGTCACCCCCTCGCGCCCGTATATCGCGCACTGCTCCAAGTCCCTGCCCAAGGCACCGGCGACCACTTCACCCATGCGCAGCGCGGTACCCGATGGCGCATCGACCTTGAAGCGGTGATGCGCTTCAATGACCTCCACATCGTAGCCTTGGTCGAGAATGCGGGCCGCCACCTCGAGCAGACGGAATACCGCGTTGACACCGACCGCCATGTTCGGCGCGAAAACCACAGGAATGGACTTTGCCGCGGCGGCGATCGCGGCCTTCCCGGCCGCATCGAAACCCGTGGTACCGATCACCATCGCCTTGCCCAGACGACACGCAATGGCGAGATGCTCGAGCGTTCCCTCGGGCCGGGTGAAGTCGATCACGCAGTCTGCCTGGGCGATGGCGTCAGCCGGCGCGTCGACGATGGCGACACCTGTCGCGACGCCGAGCATTTCGCCCGCATCACGGCCGATGAAGGGGGTTCCGGGACGGTCGAACGCTGCGGCCAGAACGATCTCCTCGTCCCGGTGCGCGGCTTCGATCAACATGCGCCCCATACGGCCGGAAGCGCCGGCAATCGCAACGCGGATAGGCGTCATCATCTATGTCCTGTGTGTTCTTGTGGCCCGCAAGGACCCTGCAATCAATTCTTGGCAGCCGCCGGAATTTCGACCGTACGGCTACGCGCACTCTGCTGCGCCTCGGCCTGGGCCTTCGCATCGCCGCCGGTCACATCGCCTTCGACGCGGTCGAGCCGGTCGCCCGCAAAAAATACCGAGATCACACGCTGCTCGACCTCGCCCTGCCCCGGCCTGAAACGATAGACATAGTCCCAGCGATCGGTGCGGAACACGTCGGTCACCAGCGGCGAGCCGAGAACGAAGCGCACTTGGTCGCGCGTCATGCCGCGCTTGAGCTGCGCCACCATGGACTGATCGACGTAGTTGCCCTGGCGAACGTCGATTCGATACGGCGTGATGCGATCGGTGATCGAATTGAACGAGCAGCCGGCGAGGAGACTGATGGCAGCGAGTGCCGGAATGAGCGATGGACGCATGGACAAGGTCACTTTAACGCGCACCGAAATGCGCAAGGTTCTCAGTAAAGGTCAAAAAATATAACATAGCGCCGCAACACACGTTGTCTTGCTCCTCAGCCACACCGACAGGCGACCATGTCCGAGAACTCGCAGAACCTGAAAAGCATCGGTCTGAAGGCGACTTACCCCCGCCTCAAGATCCTCGACCTGTTCCAGAACTCGGAGCAGCGCCACCTGACGGCGGAAGACGTCTATCGCCTGCTGATGAACGAAGGCATGGATATCGGTCTGGCGACAGTCTATCGCGTACTGACGCAGTTCGAGCAGGCCCGCCTGCTCGAACGGCATTACTTCGAATCCGGCAAGGCGGTGTTCGAGCTGAACAAGGGGGGACACCACGACCACCTCGTGTGCCTGCAATGCGGCAAGGTCGAGGAATTCTTCGATCCCGAGATCGAACGCCGGCAAAACAGCATTGCCGAGGAACGCGGGTTCGCGGTTAAGGAACACGCGCTCTACCTGTACGCCGACTGCCTGCGCAAGGACTGCCCCAACCGCCAGGATTGAATCCGCCGGCGCTGAAGCAGCGCGCCCTCAGATCTGACCAAGCATCTCCGCCGCGTGACGCCGGGTCGTGTCGGTGATGCTCACGCCGCCAAGCATGCGCGCGATCTCCTCGACCCGCTGCCCGCCATCGAGCGCGGTGACCGTACTGAGTGTTTCGCCCTGGCGATCGGCCTTTGCGATCTGCCATTGCCAGTCCGCGCAGGCTGCCACCTGTGGCAGGTGCGTCACGCACAGGACCTGGCGATCACGCCCCAGTCGCTGCAGCAGCTTGCCGACAATCTCGGCCACCCGCCCGCCGATTCCGACATCGACTTCATCGAAGATCAAGGTCGGCGTCGCCGAATCGCGGCTGGTCATGACCTGGATGGCCAAACCGATCCGCGACAGTTCGCCCCCCGACGCGACCTTGGCCATGCCGCGCAAGGCCTGCCCCGGATTTGCGGCTACCCTGAATTCGACGGTCTCGGCGCCATGCGCCGACGGCTCGCAGGCTTCGAGCGCAACCTCGAACACACCACCGGCCATCGCCAGCGTCTGCATGGCCGTCGTGATTTCCGCCGACAGCTGCGCCGCGGCGGGTGTTCGCGCTGCTGTCAGCAGGGCTGCTTCGCGGTCGTACATGGCACGCGCGGCGGCCTCGGCCTTTTCGAGCAGCGCCGGATTCGCGCTCGCCTCGAGTTCCGCGAGGCGCCGACACCACTCGGCCTCGAGTCCGGGCAAGTCCTCGGGTGAAACCCGGTACTTGCGCGCGAGGTCGGTCACCGCTGCAATCCGGCGTTCGACCTCGTTCAGCCGCTGCGGATCAAGATCGAGACGCTCACGGTAGCGCCGCATCTCGTGCAGGGCCTCGTCGGCCTGGATCATCGACGACGCGATCAACTCGAGCACCTCGGTCAGGGAGGCGTCGATAGCAGACATCTCGACCAGGCGGGCCTGCACCCGCCCGAGCACCCGGTTGACGGCGAAGTCACCTTCCCCCAGCGCGTCGAGCGCTTCGTCCGCGCCTTCCATGAGTCCGGCCGCGTGCGCAAGCCGACCGTGCTCGGCGTTGAGCTCCCCCCATTCTTCGGCATTGAATGCGAGGTCCTGAAGTTCCTTGAGCTGCCAGCCCAACAACTCGCGCTCGCGTGCAGACGCAGCAGAATCCAGCTCCGCATGGCGCCGCCGCTCGCGGATCTGCTGCCACTCACGCCACGCGACAGCCACGTTTGCGGCCAGCAACTGCGCATTGGCGTGCGTATCGAGCAAGTCGCGCTGGGCGTCAGCACGAAGCAAGGCATGATGGGCATGCTGGCCGTGAATATCGGCAAGCCAGTCGCCTGCCGCACGCAGTTGCGCAAGCGTCACCGGGGTCCCGTTGATCCAAGCCTTGCCGCGGCCGCCGGCATCGATGACACGACGCAGGATCACGCCCTCATCGTCGAGCGGCAATTCCTGCTCCGCCATCCACCCGGCCAGCGCCCCACCGGGCGGAAGATCGAACTCGGCGGCGATATCGGCTCGCGCCTGCCCCACCCGTACCACGCTGCCATCCGCACGAGCGCCAATCGCCAACCCTAGCGCATCGAGGAGAATGGACTTACCCGCACCGGTCTCGCCGGTCAGGGCGCCGAAACCCGGCCCAAACTCGAGTTCGAGGCGATCGACAATGACAAAATCACGGATGGTCAGGCGGCGCAGCATGGTCTCGCATTCAGGTTGGTGGGACGGCCCGCTCGACGGGCGATCCATCTGTCGGGTACATCACGGGTGTCGCGGCGGCGCGCTCCAGTGCAGCTTCTCGCGCAACATTGCAAAGTAGCCATACCCTCTGGGGTGCAGCAGCCGAACGGCCAATGGCGAGCGCGTGAGTCTGACACGATCGCCCGAACGGGCTTCGAAGCAGGCCTGCCCATCGATGTGCACCCGCGCGTCATGCGGAGGCAGGAGCTCGATCTCGATGCAGCAGCTGTCGGGCACCGTGATCGGCCTTGCCGTCAGCGCATGCGGGCACAGCGGCACCAGCGCGATGCCACCGACGCTCGGATGCAAAATGGGACCGTTGGCCGACAGGGCATATGCCGTCGATCCGGTGGGCGTCGACACGATCATGCCGTCGGAGCGCTGCGTATAGACGAATTCACCATCGATGGAGAGATCGAACTCGATCATGCGTCCGAGGTCGCCCTTGTTCACCACCACGTCGTTCAGTGCCAGCGTCCGGAAAATGCGTTGCCCGCCGCGAATGACTTCCGCGTCGAGCATGAAGCGCGACTCCTCGCTGAACTTGCCTTCGATGATCTCGCCCAGCTTGAGCAGGGCGTCCTTGCGCGCGACATCGGTAAGGAAGCCGAGCCGGCCCAGATTGACACCCACCAGCGGTACGGCCCGATCAGCCAGACGGCGTGCGGAGTTGAGCATCGTGCCGTCACCCCCGACAACCACCGCCAGGTCGCATTTCGCGGCAATTTCCTCGTACGCCGCCACCGGAAAGCCTTCGGCCTTGCCGATGGAACTTGCCGTGCCCTGTTCGATCCATACCGTGAGTCCCCGATCGCGCAGGAATTGGGCAATGAGCAGCACCGACTCCGCCACATCCGGGCTCTGGTACTTTCCGATCAGGGCGATGTTGGTAAAGCGCATAGTCATGGCTGCGGATTAAACCACATTCGGATTCCGACATGCGCGCCCTGACGATGCATTGCCGCTTGGCAGCAGGGCACGCAGTTCCCTAGAATCGGGCTATATTCCAGGCCAACCATGAAACCGCTCGACACCCGCTCCCAGATCCTGCTCAAGACGCTGATCGAACGCTACATCGCCGAAGGTCAGCCTGTCGGCTCGCGGGCGCTATCGCGCTACTCCGGGCTCGACCTGTCGCCCGCAACCGTGCGCAACGTGATGAGCGACCTCGAGGAGATGGGCTTCATTGCCAGCCCTCACACCTCTGCCGGGCGCATCCCGACATCGCTCGGCTACCGTTTCTTCGTGGACGCCCTGCTCACCGTGCAACCGCTGGAAAACACGCGCCTGCAAGCCTTGAAGGGGCAGTTCCAGCCCGACCAGCCAGGCCGGCTGATCAGTTCCGCCTCGCACATCCTGTCCAATCTCACCCAGTTCGCCGGTGTCGTCGTCACGCCACGCAAGGAGGCCGTCCGCATCCGCCAGATCGAGTTCATCAGCCTGTCGGAGAACCGCATCCTGCTGATCATCGTGACGACGGCCGGCGACGTGCAGAACCGCATCCTCATCACCCGGCGTGCCTATAACGCCGCAGAACTCGGCACCGCCGCGAGCTATCTCAACGAGCACTTTGCCGGGCTCACCTTCGACGACATCCGCAAGCGCATCCGCGACGAACTCCAGCAACTTCGCAGCGACATGGACGAATTGATGACCGCGACGGTCGAGGCGGGCTCCGAGGCCGCGGAGGATTCGGCGACCAATTACGTCATTTCGGGCGAAACCAACCTGCTCGACGTCGAGGACCTGTCGTCCAACATGTCCCGCCTGCGCGAACTGTTCAAGCTCTTCGAACAGCGCACGGGACTCATGCAACTGCTGGATCTGTCGAATCGCGCCCAGGGCGTACAGATCTTCATCGGCGACGAATCGGGACTCGCCGAACTCGATGGCTGCAGCGTGATCACCGCTCCCTACGAGGTGGATGGTCGTCTGGTCGGCTCGGTCGGCGTCATCGGTCCGACCCGCATGGCCTACGACCGGGTCATTCCCATCGTCGATATCACCGCACGACTGCTGTCAAACGCCCTGTCCTCAAACGCCTGAGTGTCGATTGCCGACACCGCCTGCCCCAGCCGACCAAAGGAATATCATGGCCCGCTACTGGCCCGAGCCCAGCTTCACCCATGGACTTTCCAACCGTACCGGCATACTTCTGGTCAATCTCGGCACACCGGACGCGCCGACGGCCAAAGCGCTTCGCCCCTATCTCAAGGAATTCCTCTCCGATCCGCGCGTGGTTGAAATTCCGCGCGCGATCTGGTGGCCGATTCTCAATGGCATCATTCTGAACACGCGCCCGCCCAAGTCGGCGGCCAAATATGCAAGCATATGGATGGACGAAGGCTCGCCCCTGCGCGTTCATACCGAACGTCAGTCCAAGCTGCTGAAAGGATTTCTCAACGTCGGCACGGGCACGGACATCGACGTTGCATGGGCGATGCGCTATGGCGAGCCGTCGATCCAGGACGGCCTACACGCGCTGCGCGAGAAGCGTTGCGGCCGTATCCTGGTCGTACCGCTCTACCCGCAATACTCGAGCAGCACCACCGCCAGCGTGATGGACGAAGTCACGCGCTGCATGCAGCACTGGCGCAACCTGCCCGAAATCCGCTATGTGCGCAGCTTTCACGACGACCCCGGCTATATCTCCGCCATTGCCCAGAGCGTGCGCGAACACTGGATCAAGAACGGCGAGCCGGAGCGCCTGCTGATGAGCTTTCACGGCGTACCGCGGCGAACGCTCGAACTCGGCGACCCCTATCATTGCGAATGCCACAAGACCGCGCGCCTGGTAGCCGAATCGCTTTCGTTTCCGACCGATCGCATTCTCGTCACCTTCCAGTCGCGCTTTGGCAAGGCGGAATGGCTGAAGCCCTACACGCAGCCGACGCTGGAGGTACTGGCGCGAGATGGCGTCACGCGGGTGGACGTCATCTGCCCCGGCTTCGTGTCCGACTGTCTGGAGACCCTCGAAGAAATCGCATTGGAATGCAAGGAAGCCTTCCTGACCCATGGGGGCCGGACTTTCCACTACATACCGTGCCTGAACGAGCGGCACGACTGGATATCGGCATTGACTGAAATCACCCGCACCCAGCTCGGGCACTGGCTCGACATCGCACCGGACTCGCCCGACGAACTCGCCAAGGCGCGCCAGCGCGCCCTGGATCATGGAGCGAAATCGTGATGTCTCCCGGCCTGCGTCTGCTTCTGCGCTGGGCACTGAACGCCGCTGCCCTGCTGATCATCCCCGAAATGGTGTCGGGCATCGCCGTGCACAGCTACACCTCGGCGCTCGCCGCCGCCTTGCTGCTCGGCCTTGCCAACGCACTTGTCCGCCCGATTCTGATCCTGATCACATTGCCGATCACCCTGCTCACGCTCGGGCTGTTCACCCTCGTCATCAATGCGCTCCTGTTCTGGGGTGTATCCGGGCTGCTGGCAGGCCTTCGGATCGACGATTTCTGGAGCGCGTTCTGGGGTGCGCTGCTGTACAGCCTTCTAACCTGGCTGGTCAATATCGCGATCGGCGACCCCAGGCGCAGCGTCGGAATCGTGATCGAGCGTCACCGCCGCTGACGACCGCACGCGGGCATGCAGCGGTGCTCAATCCTCGACCAGTTGCAGATCGAGGCCGCCCGTGGCGGTATAGTCGCCGCGCACGGCCGGTGGTCCCTGCATGCAGGCAATGCGGCCAATCTCGGCGAGCCGCCTGACCACCACCGTCGATACCTGGCGCCGGAACCGTTCCTGCACCTCGTCCGTGGCCAGCGCCAGCGCCGGCGGATTGATCTCGAGATAGGTCATCGGTTCAAGCGATACCGCAGTCATCATGTGGCGGTGTTCAAGATGGTCGAGCCAGGCCTGCTCGCCAAACACTTCACCAGGCCCGAGCGCAAGCAGGCGGCGCCCGTCGATTGAGACCTCGACCTGCCCCGACAGCACGATGCCGAAGCGTTGATCGGCATCGCCCTGCCGCATCAACGTGACGTGTTCGTCCGCCTTGCGCCACGAGCACAGTCTCAGCACCTCCCACAGTTCGATGTCATCGAACTCGGTGAAGAACTGCATCTTTCTGAGCATGGTGAAACGGCTGGTATCGGGCGGAATGTACTTGTCGTCGACGATCTTGTAGCGGACCGCCGCAAGATCCTTGGCAAACTCGGCACCGTTCTTGTAGCGGGAATAGAGATCCTTCTCCAGCGCCTTGCGGATCACCGCATCCATCTGCTCCGGAATTTCCGGATTGAGCTGAGACACCGAGGGCTGATCGGCGTTGATGATCTTGTAGATCAGCTGCGCGGGGTTCGCCGCGCGGAACGGCAGACGCCCGGTCAGCAGGTGAAACAGCACCACGCCCAACGAATAGAGATCGGTTTTCTGATTGAGCGGATAGTTCTTGATCTGCTCCGGACTCATGTAGGCGGGCGAACCGACCCCCATGATGAAGGTCGAGTCGGTCTCGATCTTCTTGCTGATGTTGAGTGCGAGACCGAAGTCGGTGATCTTGACGTTGTCCTTGTCGTCCACAAGGATGTTCGCCGGCTTGATATCGCGATGCACGATCCCCTGCCGATAGGCGTGATCGAGCGCCATGCAGCACTTGAAGATGATGCCAATGACGCGGTGGATCGGCAGCAGGTGCTCGAAGGAGCAGTAACGCTCCAGCGTATAGCCGGGGAAATACTCCATGACGACGTAGGCTTCGTCAGCCGCCACCACGGCCTCGAAGATGCGGATGATGTTCGGGTGATCCAGCCGCTTTGAAACCGCATCCTCGGCCTTGAGCAGTTTCAGCAGCCGGCGGTTCCATTTTGCGACGTCGCGCGCCTTGTCGTCGAACTTGACATGCTTGAGCGCCACCGGCTCGGGATAGTGAGGATTTTCCGCAAGGTACACCACCGCGGTCGCACCGCGCCCGAGCTCGCGCACGATTCGGTACTTGCCGACTCTTTCGGGCATGTTTCCCATAGCTTCCAGAAGGGGCCTCGCGCGCCCACCACACGTCAATTTACGATGCGCTGATTGTGTCACGATCAACGCGCCCAGAAAATCTCCATTTGTCTCGATCCCGGCGTAGTTGACGTTAACGTAAATATGCGTTGTTTGCCTTCGGCCGAGTGTGATTAAATCGTGA
This sequence comes from Azoarcus sp. L1K30, assembly GCF_018122735.1. GTDB lineage: Bacteria > Pseudomonadota > Gammaproteobacteria > Burkholderiales > Rhodocyclaceae > Parazoarcus. The sequence goes on from NZ_JAGRRD010000001.1 coordinate 2,062,778, forward strand.
CCACAGGCAACAGACTCAACAAAATCAGAATATCAAAGAGTTTTCACAGAGGAGGAAACATGATCATTCATAGCAGACTCGCCCGCTTCACGCTGTTCTCGGCCGTCCTGGCCTCCACTACGTGCGCGGCCATGGCACAGGGCAAGGACGTCATGGTGGATGGAAAAGGCGACATCCCCTACGTCATCGACGGGCGCAATGTCGTCGCCCGCAGCGGAGCGGGTTTGTGCTGGCGTACCGGCTACTGGAGCCCGGCTGCAGCGGGTGCGGCCATGGCGGGACAATTCCCTGCCGGCTGCGAATGCGACAGCGACATCGTCCCCAAGGACAAATGCGCCGCCCCCATGGCCCCCCCCACCGCCCCCTCTGCCCTGTCTCTTTTAC
>NZ_JAGRRD010000001.1:2063261-2374307 GCF_018122735.1 Azoarcus sp. L1K30
GCTTTCTTCGGTGCTGCCAGTCCGGCCACGCCCGCCCCGGCAGCACCGAAGAAAGCGATCACGCTGTCGTCCAAGGCGCTGTTCGGCTTCAACAAATCGACGCTGATCGCCGAGGGCCGGCAGGCGATCGACAACGAAGTCCTTGCCAAGCTGTCGGGATTCGGCCCGATCGCAATGGTCACCGTCTCCGGCCATACCGATCGTCTCGGATCGCACGCCTACAATCAGAAATTGTCCGAACGCCGGGCCGAAGTGGTAAAGAACTACCTCGTCAGCAAGGGCGTGAACGCCAACGTGATCGAAACCATCGGATACGGCAAGACCCTGCCCGTGGCGGGCATCTCCTGCCCCGATTCGCTCGGTCGCACGAAACTCATCGCCTGCCTCGAGCCACATCGCCGGGTCGTCGTCGAGATAAAGGGCGGCACGATGTAAACCCGCATGGCACTATGCCGAACCCCGCCTGGTGCGGGGTTTTTCCTCCCGGAGCCGTAGCGTGACCGAAGCTGTCGATCAACTCATCCATTCGCGCTGGCTGATACCCGTCTCACCGGCAAACACCGCACTGGAACATCACAGCGTGGCGATCCGCGCGGGACACATCGTGGACGTCCTGCCGCAAGCCGATGCGCGCGCCCGGTATCGCGCAACGGAGATCACCGAACTTCCTGACCATATCCTGCTGCCCGGTCTGGTCAACCTTCACGCTCACGCCGCGATGAGCCTGATGCGGGGAATGGGCGACGACCTCCCGCTGATGCGCTGGCTGCAGGAGACGATCTGGCCGGTGGAGGGCAGGCATGCGTCGAAGAGCTTCGTTCACGACGGAACCCTGCTGGCCGCACGCGAGATGCTGCGCGGCGGCATTACCACCTGCAATGACATGTACTTCTACCCTGAAGCGGCGGCAGAAGCGTTCACCCGGGCTGGCATGCGGGCCGTCGTCGGCATTATCCTGATCGACTTCCCGACCCCCTATGCCAGCGACGCCGACGACTACCTGCGCAAGGGCCTGAACATGCGCGATCAGTGGCGCGCGGAACCCCTTCTCGGCTTCTCCATTGCGCCACATGCGCCTTACACTGTGTCTGACGGCGGCCTCGAACGCGCAGCGACGCTGGCGGCCGAGCTGGATATCCCACTTCATATCCACGTTCACGAGACCGCGACGGAGATTTCCGACAGCCTTTCGGCGCACGGCGTGCGCCCGCTTGCCCGCCTTGAACGACTCGGTCTGCTCGGCCCGGGCCTGATCGCCGTGCATGCAGTGCATCTCGATGACACCGATCGTGCCATGCTGTCGCACAACGCTTGCAGCGTTGCACACTGCCCGACTTCGAACATGAAACTGGGGAGCGGAATCGCCCCGATCGCGGACCTTGTGAAACGCAACATCAACGTCGGCCTTGGCACGGACGGTGCGGCCAGCAACAATCGTCTCGATCTCTTGCAGGAAATGCGCCATGCCGCCCTGCTGGCCAAGGTTGCGAGTCTCGACGCAAGCGCCCTGCCCGCACACGCCGTATTGCACATGGCGACACTCGGTGGCGCCCATGCGCTCGGCATGGCCGACAAGATTGGCTCCATTGCGACCGGAAAACTTGCAGACCTTTGCGCAGTCTCGATCGCCGATCCGGTCACCCAGCCTTGTTTCGACCCCATTTCGCACCTTGTTTACGTCTGTGGCCGCGAACACGTCTCGCATGTCTGGGTGGGCGGCGTACCACGTGTACAGAACGGCCAAGTGCTGTTGCAGATAAGCGACAAAGAATTGCTCGGCATCACGTCGCTATGGCAAACTAAACTTGTTAATTGAAAAAAATAACGTGAAATCGAGTGCAAGACGGTATCGTGGCCGCTCGCACTCGTTTGCTGCGGCGCCACCAGTCACCTGCCCTTCACAAGAGGAAACCATGAACAAACAATCCAAGATCCAAATGCTCATGCTGGCCGCGATCGCTTCGATCGGTCTGTCTGCACCCACCGCTTTTGCCCAATCGACCGACGTCGTCGTGGACGGCAAGGGTGTCGTTCCCTACGTCATCGACAGCCGCAATGTCGTCGCCCGCAGTGGTACCGGCCTGTGCTGGCGCACCGGCTTCTGGAGCCCTGCTGCGGCCGCGTCCGCCATGGCAGGCGAATTCCCCGCAGGTTGCGCATGTGACAGCGACATCGTGCCGAAGGACAAGTGCGAGAAGATGGCTGCTGCTGCCCCGATGGCCAAGCCTGCCGCACCGGCACCGAAGCCGACGGCCGACAAGGTCAAGCTGTCTGCCGACACCCTGTTCGACTTCGACAAGGCCGTTCTGAAGAGCGCCGGCATGGCCAAGCTCGATGAGCTGGCCGCCAAGTCCAAGGGCGTGAAGCTCGAGGTCATCCTGGCCGTCGGTCACACCGACCGTCTCGGCTCGGACAGCTACAACCAGAAGCTGTCCGAGCGCCGTGCTGCCGCAGTGAAGACCTACCTCGTATCCAAGGGCATTGAAGCCAACCGCGTCTACACCGAAGGCAAGGGCGAGAAGCAGCCGGTCACCGGTGACAAGTGCAACACGGTCAAGAACCGCAAGGCGCTGATCGAGTGCCTGCAACCCGACCGTCGCGTTGAAGTCGAAGTCATCGGCTCCAAATAATACGGCGTTGTTGTCGAAAAGGCCCTGCCTAGGCGGGGCCTTTTTCATTTTGCGCCTCTAGAACACCTCGAGAGACGCGCTGTCACAATCCCCGTCCGCCACCACGCTTCAGACCATGACCATGACAACGTTAAATGCCGATCCAGCGGAACTGCAGAAGTTCAGTGACCTCGCGCACCGCTGGTGGGATCCGTCGTCTGAATTCAAACCATTGCACGAAATCAATCCGCTGCGCCTCGACTGGATAGACAGCATCGCCGGACTGGCGGGCAAGAAGGTCCTCGATGTCGGTTGTGGCGGCGGAATTCTGTCGGAGGGCATGGCCTCGCGGGGTGCGGACGTGACCGGAGTGGACCTGTCTGAAAAGGCACTCGGTGTCGCCCGACTCCACCTGTTCGAGAGCGGCCAGCGGGTGGACTACAGGCTCGTCAGCGCCGAAGCCTTCGCGGAAGAGAATCCTCAGACGTTCGACGTCGTCACCTGCATGGAAATGCTCGAGCACGTCCCCGATCCGGCGAGCACGATCGCGGCCTGCGCAAAGTTGGTCAAACCGGGCGGCCATGTATTCTTCTCAACCCTGAATCGCAACCTGAAGGCATACACCTTTGCGATCATCGGTGCCGAATACGTGCTGAAGCTGTTGCCACGTGGCACGCATGAGTATGCCAAGTTCATCAAGCCATCGGAACTCAGTCGCTACTGCCGGCATGCCGGTCTCAACCCGCAGGCCCTGATCGGAATGACTTACAACCCGTTGACCAAAGTCTATTCGCTCGGCCGCGATACCGATGTGAACTACCTGCTTCACACACGCCGCGAGCGTTGACCTGCAAGGGCAATTGAGCGCGTGCTACACTGACACTTGAAATTCGACCAAGACACCCCATCTTGGTCATGCTTCACCGATTTCTGGGGCCGACCTGGCTTCGACGTGGGTCGCGAAGCAGTGCAGTGCATACCGAGGACCAGTGACCTCGTAAATCCATCTGGAAAACCATAAACGCCAACGACGAGCGTTTCGCTCTAGCCGCTTAATCCCGGTTAGCGCTGCACCGACAGGTCTCTGGGTCGGGTGGTAAGGCGAAAGCCGAGCCGCTGCAGTGTCATTTACAGAGAATCGCGAGTTGCGCCGGGTTACTTGGTTCAACAGCTAAAGGTAAGGTGACTCGCCTCTGACCGGCCTGCCGACCGGCTAAGTCAGGGGTTAAATCCAAATAGGGCGGACAAGTATGTAGATCTGTCTGTAGAGGACTTGCGGACGGGGGTTCGATTCCCCCCGGCTCCACCAGCATTGGAACCCCAACCGTTTTCGGTTGGGGTTTTTTCTTGCCTTATCGCACCAGCTTCCAACGGCCATCGAGGAAACCCTAGCGAATCTGCCGACGTCGCAGTCTTCTCCCGGCCCGCTGTCTTGCGCATTCCTCTTGAGTCGCCCCCTCGGAGCGAGCCTGTCTTTCGCCATGACCACAAGCCACCGTCTGCGCAACGCCCGGCGCACACCGCCTTTTGCATGCAGGTATCGACACGCCATCAAACCAAGGCCCGGCCTCGACTGGGAGGAAATGGCGCCATCCATTGCCCAAACGAGCCACACCGCGGGAATCGCGCACATCATTGGACGACGAGATGGAATCCCCAGTTAAACGTCATTCAGAATCGGAAATGCCCGTCCCGGTTAGGGTTTTCCGCGGTTTTCCGCGGCCGCGCAATCCCTATAATCGGCCCCCAGCAGTCCGATAAAAGTCTGATAACGAGGAGAGGTCGTGGAACGTCGCAAATTTCTCAAAGGTGCAGGTCTCGCAGGAGTGCTTGCCGCCGGCACGGCGCCAGCCATCGTCAATGCCCAGCAGCAGGTCCGCTGGCGGCTCGCGTCCAGCTTCCCCAAATCACTCGATACGATTTTCGGAGCAGCTGAGGTCTTCTCGAAGAACGTGTCTGATGCCACGGGCGGGAAGTTTCAGATTTCGGTGCATGCCGCAGGCGAACTGGTACCCGCGTTCGGAGTGGTCGATGCGATCCAGCAAGGTGCCATTGATGCTGCACACACCGCACCGTATTATTTCTTCGGCAAGAACGAAGCCTTTGCATTCGACTGTGCCATCCCCTTCGGCATGAACTCGCGTCAACAGACAGCGTGGATGTACGAAGGCAATGGCCTCAAGCTGATGCGCGAATTCTATTCCCAGTTCAATATCATCAACCTCCCGCTCGGCAACACCGGCGCGCAGATGGGTGGTTGGTATCGCAAGCCGATCAAGTCCCCCGCCGACATCAACGGCCTCAAGATGCGCATCGGCGGTTTCGGTGGTCGCGTACTGGGCAAGATGGGCGGTGTGCCGCAAAACATTCCCGGTGGCGAGATCTATCAGTCCCTCGAAAAGGGCACGATCGACGCTACGGAATGGGTCGGCCCCTACGACGATCTCAAGCTTGGTTTCCACAAGGTCGCCCCCTACTACTACTACCCGGGCTGGTGGGAAGGTGGCGCCCAGCTTTCGCTCTACATCAACGACAAGCAGTGGAACTCCCTGTCGAACGAATACAAGGCCATCGTTCGACAGGCCGCCTCGGATGCGCACGTCGTCATGCAGGCTCGCTATGATGCGCGCAACCCGAACGCACTGAAGCAACTGATTGCCGAAGGTGCGAAACTCGACCGCTTCCCGAAGTCGGTGATGGATGCCGCGTTCAAGGCTCGAAATGACGTCTATGCGGAATTGAACGATACCAATCCCGACTGGAAGAAGATCTACGGCGACTACGCCCAGTTCCTCTCCAATTCCTACCAATGGGCACCGATCGCAGAGGGCAGCTACGATCAGTACATGTCGGCACAGAAGTTGTAAGCGCGAGGACTGCGCGCAATCGGCCCCAACCGGTTGCGCGCAGTCCTGGTGGCAAGCCCGTCTCCCATTCGCACACCTTGCCATTTCCTGGGCAGCGCACAGGACAATTCCGGCTCATTCAGCAATCTTGGGGCACCGCCGACGCACTCATGGATATCCTCCTCAAACTATCGAACCTCATCGACGGGTTTACACGCCTGATCGGAAAATCCATCATCTGGCTGGTTCTGGCTGCCGCCATCATCAGCGCGCTCAACGCCATTGCCCGCAAGGCGTTCAACGTTGGCTCGAACGCGTTTCTCGAAATTCAGTGGTACCTGTTCGCTGCGGTCTTTCTCTTTGGCGCAGGCTTTACCTTCCTGCAAAACGCCCACGTCCGCATTGATGCCGTCGCCAACAGTTTTTCCAAGCGAACCCGCATCCTGATCGACATTGGCGGAATTCTGATTTTTCTGCTGCCGATGTGTTACTTCATGATTGACTTCTCGTGGCCCATCGTTGCCGCAGCCTACGAATCGGGTGAGATGTCATCGAACTCGGGCGGCCTCATTCGCTGGCCGGTTTACAGCATGGTACCGATCGGATTCGGCCTCCTCGCCATTCAGGCGCTCTCCGAACTCATCAAGCGCATCGGATTTCTCGCCGGCAAGGCGCCCGATCCGACGCTCCACGGTGGCCACGGCGACTCCCCGAACGATCACGAACCCGACGCAGCAAAGGCCAAATAATGATCGAGTTCTTCGCATCGAATGCTGCCCCGATCATGTTCGGCGCAGTGATCTTCTTTCTTCTTTCAGGTTTTCCCGTTGCCTTCGCGCTCGCGGCCTGCGGACTGTTTTTCGGCTTCATCGGCATTGAAGCGGGGCTCCTGCCGTCATCCCTGTTTCAGGCACTGCCATTGCGCGTGTTCGGCATCATGCAGAACGACACCCTGCTGGCCATTCCGTTCTTCACCCTGATGGGCTTGATTCTAGAGCGTAGCGGCATGGCCGAAGACCTGCTCGATACCGTAGGACAGGTTTTCGGGCCGGTTCGGGGCGGACTGGCACTGGCTGTCATTTTCGTCGGGGCACTACTCGCCGCCACGACGGGTGTGGTGGCCGCCTCCGTCATCTCGATGGGACTCATTTCGCTTCCGATCATGCTGCGCTACGGCTATAGCCGCGAGATTGCGTGCGGTGCAATCACGGCGTCTGGCACTCTTGCCCAGGCCATCCCGCCTTCGCTCGTGCTCATCGTGATGGCCGACCAACTCGGTCGCAGCGTTGGTGACATGTACAAGGGCGCTTTCATTCCAGCCTTCATGCTGGTTGCGATGTACGCCCTGTTCATCATTGCGCTGGCCATTTTCAAACCACGAATGGTGCCGGCCTTGCCGCCCGAGGCGCTGACCCATCGCGAACCCGACGGCAGTTCGGGTTTGCGTTCGCTCGCAGTATTTGCCCTGCTCACCACGGCGATTTCGGTTGCCTTTGGCATGAGTTATGCGGACATCCTGACGGCAATGAAGGGAGCTGTTTCCAAGCCCGCGCTTGACGAAACCATTGTCATGGGTATGTCCTTTGGCACGATCTTCGCGCTGGGCGCAGCAAGTATCAGCCGCGCCCTCAAACTGGGGCTGCTGTCGCGTATTTGCCAGCGAGTCGTGTTCGTGCTGATTCCCCCTCTCGCGCTGATCTTCCTCGTGCTCGGAACGATCTTCCTCGGCGTAGCAACGCCGACCGAAGGAGGCGCGATGGGCGCGGTAGGCGCTCTTCTGCTTGCGGGCGTTCGCAAACGCCTCGATCTGAAAACGCTTACACAGGCGCTCGAGTCGACGACCCGCCTGTCGTGCTTCGTACTCTTCATCCTGATCGGCTCCACACTGTTCAGCTTCACCTTTACTGCGGTGGATGGTCAGCATTGGGTGGAACACCTGTTCGACAAGCTGCCGGGCGGTCAGATCGGCTTCCTGATTTTCGTAAACATGGTCATTTTCGGCCTGGGCTTCTTCCTCGACTTCTTCGAAATCGCCTTTATTCTGCTCCCGCTACTGGCGCCGGTTGCCGACAAACTCGGCGTCGACCTGATCTGGTTCGGGGTGATGATCGCCATCAACATGCAGACCTCCTTCCTGACCCCGCCGTTTGGCTTCGCCCTGTTCTATCTGCGCAGTGTGGCCCCCGTCAGCGCCTTCCTCGACCGGGTCACCGGAAAGCGCATCGAACCGGTGAAGACGACGCAGATCTATCGTGGCTCGATTCCGTTCGTGCTGATCCAGATTTTCGTCCTTGCGCTCGTCATCATCTTCCCGCAACTCGTGACCGGCAACCTGGACGCCGAGGTCAAGGTCGATCTGAATACCATCGAGATCGAAGCGCCGCCGTCCGACGGAGGTTGGGGTGCGCCCAAGGAGTCGGGCGGATGGTAAGGACGGCCACTCGACTGTGCGTCGTCCGCCACGGAGAAACCACCTGGAACGCCGAACGGCGGCTTCAGGGGCATCTCGACGTCGAACTCAATGAAAACGGCCTGGTGCAGGCCGAAGCAACGGGCCGCGCCCTCGCCGGACAACGGTTCTCAGCGGCCTACTGCAGTGACTTGCAGCGCGCGAGCATGACGGCATCGCGCATCGTGGCGGGCACGGACGTCGTCGTAAGTACTCACCCGGGTTTGCGCGAACGCCACTATGGGCACTTTCAGGGACTGACCTATGCAGAGGCCAGCACCCGTCATCCGGAAGAGTACGCCCGCTTCCTTGATCGGGACACCGCATTCGCGTTTTCCGGCGGCGGCGAGAGCCTGATCGCCTTCGCCGCCAGGATTTCAGACACCCTGGCCGACATCGTGCACCACCATGCGGGTGAGCAATTGCTCGTCGTGACGCACGGGGGCGTACTTGACGTCATTCATCGCTTGGCCACCGGCAAGGCGCTCGACAGTCCACGGGACTTCACCATTCCCAATGCAGCCCTGAACTGGATCGCGCACGAGGACGGTCAGTGGCATCTGATCAGCTGGGGCGACGAGGGACACCTGGGCAGCTCGCTGGACGAACTCGCCAACGCTTGAAGTCGTCCCATCGCGAACCGCCCGGCAGCGGCCACCGAAGTCAAGCGTCTTGCCGTGCGCGCTCGCCGCGCGTGGTAATATCCGCTTTTAAAACAACCCTGCCGAGTCCGTTCCATGTTCTCTTCCCAAGATACCATTGCCAAGGTCGATCCCGAGCTGTGGGCCGCCATGCAGGCGGAAAACCGCCGCCAGGAAGACCACATCGAATTGATCGCATCCGAGAACTACGTCTCCCATGCGGTGATGGAGGCACAGGGCTCCCAGCTGACCAACAAGTATGCTGAAGGCTATCCGGGCAAGCGCTACTACGGCGGCTGCGAACATGTGGATGTGGCCGAACAACTGGCGATCGACCGCCTGAAGAAGCTGTTCGGCGCAGAAGCGGCCAACGTTCAGCCCAATTCGGGCTCGCAGGCCAATCAGGCCGTGCTGCTGGCTTTCGCCAAGCCGGGCGACACCATCATGGGCATGAGCCTTGCCGAAGGCGGTCACCTGACCCACGGCATGCCGTTGAACATGTCCGGGAAGTGGTTCAACGTGGTTGCATACGGTCTGAACGAGAAGGAAGAGATCGATTACGACCAGATGGAAGCGCTGGCCCGCGAGCACAAGCCGCGCATCATCATCGCGGGCGCGTCGGCCTATTCGCTGCGCATTGACTTCGAGCGTTTTGCCAAGGTCGCAAAGGAAATCGGTGCCATCTTCTGGGTGGACATGGCCCACTATGCCGGCCTGATTGCGGCCGGCTACTACCCGAATCCCGTTCCCCACGCCGACGTCGTGACCTCGACCACGCACAAGACCCTGCGTGGCCCCCGTGGCGGCATCATCCTGATGAAGGCCGAGCACGAGAAAGCCATCAACTCGGCGATCTTTCCCGGTCTGCAGGGTGGCCCGCTGATGCATGTCATCGCCGGCAAGGCCGTCGCGTTCAAGGAAGCGGCATCGCCCCAGTTCCGCAATTATCAGGAGCAGGTGATCGCCAATGCCCGCGTCATGGCCAGGGTACTGGGTGAGGAGCGCGGTCTGCGCATTGTCTCCGGCCGCACCGAGAGCCACGTATTTCTGGTCGACCTGCGCTCCAAGAAGATCACCGGCAAGGCCGCCGAGGCCGTGCTGGGCAGCGCGCATATCACCGTCAACAAGAACTCGATTCCGCATGATCCGGAAAAGCCCTTTGTCACCTCGGGCATCCGCCTCGGCTCACCGGCCATGACCACACGCGGTTTCACCGAGATCGAGGCTGAGCAGATCGCACACCTGATTGCAGACGTGCTCGACGCACCTGAGGACGCTGCCGTCATCGAAAGCGTGCGCGGCAAGGTCTCCGCCCTGTGTGCGAAGTTCCCGGTCTACGGCAAGTAAGAAGTTTGCGCCGCCGCGCCCGCCACCGGCGCGCAGCGGCCAATTTCCCGCACGCACGCGATGAAGTGCCCCTTTTGCGGTGACCCCAACACCCAGGTCACCGACACTCGAGAAAACGATGACGGAGAGGTCGTTCGTCGCCGGCGTCGCTGCGTGCACTGTGACAAGCGTTTCACGACCTATGAGCGCATCGACCTGAAGATGCCGCACATCGTCAAGCGCAATGGCAACCGCAGCGACTTCGATCACGCCAAGCTCAGCGACAGCATGAAGCTTGCATTGCGCAAGCGACCAGTCACCACCGAGGCACTTGAACAAGCCGTCGATCGCATCGAGGCCCGGCTGCTGGCAATGGGCGAGAACGAAGTTGCGAGCGAGAAGATCGGCGAACTGGTGATGAAGGAGCTCAAGAAGCTCGACAAGGTCGCCTACATCCGTTTCGCATCGGTCTACCGCAACTTCGCCGATGTCGATGAATTCTCCGAAGTGATTCGCGAAGTGCAGAGCCGGCCGAAACGGGGCCGGACGAGCTCGCCGCCACCGGCCGATCCAGAGAATGACCTTTTCGGCAACTGATCATGCCGCCATGGCGCGCGCCATGGCGCTTGCGCGCCGTGGGCTCGAGAGCACCACGCCGAACCCGCGCGTGGGCTGCGTCATCGTGCGCGACGGCGCAATCGTCGGCGAAGGCTGGCATCGACGCGCGGGTGAGGCCCACGCAGAGGTCCTCGCCTTGCAACAGGCCGGCGAACTGGCAAGTGGCGCCACAGCCTACGTCACGCTGGAGCCCTGCGCACATTTCGGCCGCACGCCGCCGTGCGCCGAGGCGCTGATTGCAGCGGGGATTTCGCGCGTCGTTGCCGCGATGGAAGACCCCAACCCCCTTGTTGCCGGTCGTGGACTCGAACGCTTGCGCGCCAGCGGCATCGCGACAGCCCATGGCCTGCTCGAGCACGAAGCCCGTGAGCTCAATATCGGCTTCATCTCGCGCATGAGCCGCGGTCGCCCCTGGTTGCGACTCAAGACCGCCAGCAGCCTCGATGGCAAGACCGCGCTGAACAATGGCGTCAGCCAGTGGATCACCGGTTCCGCGGCGCGTGCCGACGGCCATCGCTGGCGCGCCCGCGCCTGCGCGATCCTGACCGGTATCGGCACGGTGAAGGCCGACGACCCCGAGCTGACCGTCCGTGCCGTCCCCTGCGAGCGCCAACCCTTGCGCGTGCTCATCGACGCCCGCCTCGACATTTCGCCGCAGGCCCGCATCCTGCAAGGTGCCCCGATCGTTATCGCCACGGCGGTTGATGATCTGGCGCAACATGCACGACTGACCGCGGCCGGCCACCGCATCCTGGTCATCCCGAACACTGCGGGCAAGGTCGATCTGCCGGCGCTGATGCTAGCGCTTGGCGAGCTGGGCCTGAACGAAGTGCATGCCGAGGCTGGACTCAAACTCAACGGTTCATTGCTTCGCGAGCGCTGTGCCGACGAATTGCTGCACTACATGGCCCCAATGCTGATCGGCGACGCCGCACAGGGCATGTTCAACCTGCCAGCCCTGACTCGCCTGGACGAGGCGGTTCGACTGGACATCATTGACATCCGCCAGATCGGCAGCGACCTGAGACTCATCGCCCGAGTACGCGATCGTTAGCGGTTCAGGGCGTGTCAGCGGCCGCCACAGACGGCGCAACCGGGGTCGCGGCCCAGCGAAACGCTGCGCCATTCCATGTCGAGCCCATCGAGTAAAAGCAGACGGCCGTCGAGCGATCGTCCGCAGCCGGCAATCAGCTTCAGCGCCTCGGCCGCCTGCGTCGCGCCAATGATTCCGACTAGCGGCGCAAAGACACCCATCACCGCACAACGGACCTCTTCCACCGACTCACCTTCGGGAAACAGGCAGTGGTAACAGGGACTGTCGTCGTGGCGCAGATCAAACACCGAGACCTGGCCATCGAACCGGATTGCGGCCCCGGAGACGAGCGGCTTGCGATGCTTCACGCAGGCGCGGTTCACGGCGTGGCGGGTGGCGAAGTTGTCGCAGCAATCGAGCACGACGTCGGCGGCGCCAACCTCTTCGTCTAGCGCGGTGCCTTCGAGCCGAACTGCCAGCGTCTCTACCCGGGCAAGCGGGTTCAGGCGGTGCAGGGTTTCGCGTCCCGACTCGACCTTCATGCGCCCCACACCGTCGGCACTATGCAGAATCTGGCGCTGCAGGTTAGTGAGATCCACGGTGTCGCCGTCGGCCAGCACCAATGTGCCGACACCCGCCGCGGCGAGATACATCGCAGCGGGTGATCCCAGCCCGCCCGCGCCAATCAGGAGTACCCGCGCGCCAAGAATGGCTTCCTGCCCCTCGACGCCGATCTCGGGCAACAAAATGTGGCGGCTGTAACGCAGCAGCTGATCATCGTTCATCGCGGTACCGCCGAAGAAAAAGGGCCGCAGAATGCGGCCTCGAACAGTGTCGGGGAAAGCAATTACTTGTACTCGCGCAGATCGGGCGGCGTGTCGTCATGGTCGCCGTGCGCGTGGTGACTCCACGCCTGGATATAGACCTCGTTCGATTTCTTCAGCAGGCGCTCCGGTGATACCAGATTATGGCGCTGTGTCTCCTCGCAGAAATAGACAAGCGCCCGCACCATCTTCGAATACAAGGTGTTGTCCAGTGCGAATCCCGCTTCACGCAAGGCGTCCTCGAGCGATTCGAGGCTGTAATCGAGTATTGAATACCGCACGACCAGTGCGTAGTCACCCACACCTTGCTCGACTTCCAGTCCCTTGAGCATGCTCAGTGCCCGCAGCGCCCGTTCGACCTGCCCCGGCGGCAGCTTCTTGAAGCGCAGCTCGCGCTGCTTGTCCAGTCCAGCGCCAACGACGGGATGGTCGTGACGTCTGCCAGCGAGCTTGTAGGCCGTTTCACGTCGCATCACAACCCTCCCGACGAAATGGATTATTTTTTATTCTGGACGATTTGCAGTCCCTTGAGAAGATTGATCGCCTGACCCAGCTGATAATCGTCCTTGCCGGCAGGCTCGAAGCTCGGAGTCGCCTCCTCGTCAGCGCCCGGCTTGGCCGCTTGCGTCTCGCGCGCCTTGCGCTCGGCGTCGGGATCACGATCATTACCCAAGTGCCCATCCAGGTCGGCTTCCCGCACCCGCCTGGCCGAGCCGTTCGCCGACTCTTCAACCACGATATCGGGTTCGATGCCCTTGGCCTGGATCGAACGACCACTCGGCGTGTAATAGCGCGCGGTCGTCAGCTTGATGGCCGTCGTATTGTTCAGTGGCAGAATCGTCTGCACCGAACCCTTGCCGAAACTCTGCGTGCCCATGACCACGGCCCGCTTGTGGTCCTGCAACGCGCCTGCGACGATCTCCGAGGCCGAGGCCGAACCGCCATTGACCAACACCACCATCGGCACCTCTCGGGCCCACTTGGGCAGTGCGCGCAGAAAATCGTCGCGCGAACCACGCAGGTAATCCTCGCTCGTCGCGCGATACTCGCGCTTTGCGTCTTCGGTGCGACCATCGGTCGAGACGACCAGGGTATTGACCGGCAGGAATGCCGCAGCCACGCCGACGGCTCCGTGCAACAAACCGCCCGGATCATTGCGCAGATCGAGCACCAACCCCTTCAGCGCCCCCTCTTTCGCGAGCTTTTCCAGGTGTTGAACCACCGAACTCGCCGTATTCTCCTGAAACTGGGCCACCCGCAGATAGCCATAACCCGGCTCGATCAGCTTCGACTTGACGCTTTGCACCTTGATCACCTCGCGGGTGAGCGTGACGACAAGCGGTCGCACTTCTCCCTTGCGGATGATGGTCAGCGTAATGTCAGTCTTGGGCTTGCCGCGCATGCGCTTGACCGCATCGTTGAGGCTCATGCCCTTGACCGGCGTCTCGTCGAGCTTGACGATGAGGTCACCCGCCTTTACCCCTGCCCGAAACGCCGGCGTGTCTTCGATCGGCGACACCACTTTTACGAAGCCGTCTTCCATCCCGACTTCGATACCAAGACCACCGAACTCACCCTGCGTACCGACCTGCAGATCCTTGAACGCCTCTGCGTCGAGATATGCCGAATGCGGATCGAGTCCGCTCAACATCCCGCTGATGGCGTGGGTCACGAGCACCTTGTCGTCGACCGGCTCGACATAGCCCTGCTTGATCGCGTTAAAGACGTCGGCAAAGGCGCGCAACTCCTCGACAGGGAGCGGCGCCAGCGCCGTTCTGTCGGCATTGGCGGAAAAGTTCAGACTGATCATCACGCCGGCGACAACACCGGTCATCACGAGCCCGAATTGCTTCAACTTGCTGCTGGGCATGAGTACTCCATCGGGGAATATGCCAACACGGTCATCCAACCGCGTCTGAATCTAGTTAAGCCGCACCCATTGCAAGGGGTCGAGCGCCCGTCCCTGATGACGGACTTCAAAGTATAAACCCGATTCCGGGCCCCCTCCGCTCGCCCCGACACTGGCAATGGCATCGCCGCCGTTTACGTTGTCGCCGACCACCTTGAGCAGGGCATCATTATTGCCGTAGACCGACAGGTAGTCGCCACCATGATCGAGGATCAGCAAATTGCCGTAGCCGCGCAGCCAGTCCGAAAACACCACTTCGCCTGCTGCCACCGCACGCACTTCAGCACCACTGGCGGCGCGAATGAAGACACCCTTCCACGTCGTGCCGCCTTCAGCCCTTTGAGCACCGAAACGTCCAATCAGTTCGCCGCGGACAGGAAAGCGCAACTGCCCGCGCAACTGGCCAAAACTGACGCCGGTCGGCGTCGCGCCAGCGGCGTGCCTAACCTCTCCCACCACCGGCTCCGAATGGCGCGGACTGATTCCGCCGGAACGGCCACTGCGTCCGTTGGATCGGCTCTCCGCAGTTTGGGCCTCAGCCTGCGCCCGACGCGCCTCGGCCGCACGTGCGGCAGCCTGCCGCGCCGCCACCTCGCGCGCGCGTTGCGCCAGCGTTTCGATGAGCCGGGTCAGTCGCTGCTCATCGGCCTTCAACTCGCTGACCTCCTGACGCTGCGACTTGAGCTGCGCCGCGATCTGCGCAAGGGCCTCACGCCGTCGCGCATGAACCGCGAGCAGCGCGGTCTGCTGCTCGCGCTGCTCGACCTCGAGCCTGGTCAAGCGATCGCGACGAGCGGCAATCTCAATGGCCCGCGTCGCCTTGTTGCGCAGATCGGCACGCAAATCATCGATCAATGTCAGCCGCGCACGGCCCAGATGCTCCATGTAATGGGCATCCCTGGCGAGCTGATTGAGATCTCGAGCCGAAAGAAAGGGGGCCACCCCGTCTGCTGCACCGTACATGTAGTGACGTCTCAGCCATTCGGCCAATTCTCCCTGGCGCGCATCGATTCGCGCGCCGACTTCGCGCTGCTCGGCTTCGAGCATCGCCAGCTTCTTCTCGGTATCCGAACGCTCTGCGGCCAGGCGCCGCACGCCGCGTTCGGCCGCCGATACTGCACGCTCGGCCTCGGCCAGCGCGTTTGCGGCATCCGAGCGCGTGGCCTCCGTCTGCGCCATGTCCTTCTGCAATGCACGGATACGTTGCTTGAGCTCATCCAGATCGGAGCGCTTTTCGGAGATTTCGACAGGCGCTTCCGCGCCCACTGCGCCCGGCAAACTCGAGATCGCCAGACCCAGCACAAGCGCGCCGCGCATTACGGCATTCACGCGGTCTGCATATCTCACTTTTTCGCGCGGGCCTTGGCATTCGTGACCGCGGCACGCGCCCGGGTCACGCCGCACCTGGCCCCCGCCCGAGCATCGTTGCCGTGAGTGAACAGAACATCCATGTACATAGAGAGATCGGGCCCGGAAAGAATTGATCGTAAGCTGACACCTGCCTTGCGACGATCGAACGACAGAGATGGCGCGCAAGGCGACAACGCGTTATTTTATACTACTGACTTTGCCCTTCCGGCCATCCCGTGAACAATCAAGACATCTTCGAGCTGATCAACAAGCACGAACACATCGAAACCGCTGCGCGTGCGCTCAAGGCGATCGCCCATCCGCTCCGGCTCAAGATTCTCTGCATCCTCGGCGGCGACGAGGTGTGCGTGCAAGACATCGTGGAAGCCGTCGGAACGTCCCAGAGCAATATCTCCCAGCATCTTGCAATACTGCGTGACAAGGGGGTGCTGCAGACACGCAAGGATGCCAACCGCGTCTACTACCGTGTAGGTGACAAGCGCACGCTGCAGTTGATCGTGCTGATGCGCGAGGTATTCTGCGGCGTACCCCCGACCCAACCCAACAAGCCATAACTCCGGAGCAACGATTTCGTGGAATTCCTGCAACAAAACCTTGCGTGGGCGGCGCTGGCTGCCGTTTCCGGCGGCTGGCTGCTCTTTGACTTTGTCCGCAACCAGGGCAACAAGAGCCAGCTCAGCCCGATCGAAGCAACCTCACTGATCAATCGCGAAGACGCCATCGTGATCGATGTGCGCGAGCAGACCGAGTTCAGCAAAGGGCACATTCCCAATGCACGGCACATCCCCCTGGGTGATCTCGGCCGCCGTAGCGCCGATCTGGAGAAATTCAAGGACCGCCCGATCATCCTGTGTTGCGCGACCGGTGCGCGCTCAGCGTCGGCGCTGGCCACCCTGAAGAAGGCGGGTTTCGACAAACTCTACAATCTCCGAGGTGGCATCATCGAGTGGGAGAAGGCCGGACAACCCGTCGGACGCAAGAAGAAATGAGCAAACAGCCCCAGGTCCGCATCTATACGAGCAGCTATTGCCCCTACTGCGTGCGCGCCGAACAGCTTCTGCAAGCCCGCGGCGTCACGGATCTGCGCCGTTTCAATGTCGACAACGACCCGGCACTGCGTGCCGAGATGATGCAGATCACCGGTCGAAGGACGGTTCCGCAAATCTTCATAGGCGACTACCATGTCGGCGGCTGCGACGACCTCCACGCACTCGATGCTGCAGGATCTCTCATGCCATTGCTCAATGGCAACCAAGACTGACCACTTACTCATAACCGATTCAGGCAACTCAAATGACCGAAAACGCACAACCCGTGTTCTCCATCGAAAAGATCTATGTCAAGGATCTTTCTCTTGAAGTGCCAAACGCACCCCAGATCTTCCTCGAGCGCGAGAACCCGCAGATCAACGTTCAGCTGCGCACCGACGGCAACGCCGTCGACGACGGCCTGTTTGAAGTCGTCCTGACCGTCACCGTATCCGCAAAGCTGGGCGAAGACCGTTCCGTCTTTCTCGTCGAAGTGGCCCAAGCTGGCGTATTCCAGATCCGCAATGTCCCCGAGGGCGACCTTGAGCCGGTGATGATGATCGGCTGCCCGAACATCCTGTTCCCGTATGCACGCGAAGCGGTTTCCGACGCCATCACCCGCGCCGGCTTCCAGCCCGTGCTGCTCGCACCGGTCAATTTCGAGGCCCTCTATCAGGCACGCCAGCAGCAAGCACCCACTGGCGACATTCCGGTTCAGTAAGCAGCACCCATGCGCACTCGCTATCTGAAGCTCTGGGCGGCTCTTGCGCTGGCGGCGGTCAGCACCGCCAGCTTCGCGATCGATTTTCGCTCGGTCTCTACGCCGTCGATCGTCTACGACACGCCATCGGACAAGGGCAGGAAGCTCGCCATCGTACTTGCCGGCACACCGGTTGAAATGGTCGTGACGCTCGACAAGTGGGTCAAGGTTCGCGACCCGTCGGGCAGCCTGTCGTGGATCGATCGTCGCGCACTGGCCGACAAGCGCACCGTTCTCGTCACCGTCGCTCAAGCCACGGTCAGGCAGACGGCGAACGACAACGCACCGGCAGTATTCACAACGGTGAAAGACGCCGTCCTCGAATTCGTGGAATCCGCAGCGGCGGGCTGGATCAAGGTTCGTCATGCCGATGGTGCCAGCGGCTATTTGCGCGTCAATGAGGTATGGGGGCTCTAACATAGATGCAGATTTCGGTATTCGGTGCTGGCGCATGGGGCACGGCCCTCGCCCAATCATTTTCGGACGCCCACCAAGTCACGCTGTGGGGACGGGATCCAGCCCATGTCGAAGAACTGCGCCAGGACAAGGAAAATCGCCGCTACCTGCCCGGGCTGCCGCTGAACCCGGTGCTCCGGCTCACCAGCGATTTCAATGAGGCGGCATTCGGTGCCGACCTTCATCTTGTCGTCACCCCGCTGGCCGGCTTGCGCAACACCACGCGCACGCTGCACCGACTGCAGCCCGGTACACCGCTGATCTGGGCCTGCAAGGGACTGGAGGCTGGTAGCGCGCGTCTGCCCCACGAAATCGTCTTCGAGGAACTCGGTGCCGACGCGTCTTGCGGCGTACTCACGGGGCCGAGCTTCGCGGCAGAGGTTGCGCGCGGACTGCCGGCAGCGGTTGCGATCGCCTCGGCCGATGCCGACTTCGCAACACAATGGGTGCACAATCTGCATCAACCCCTGTTGCGGCTGTACGCGAACACCGACGTCGTCGGCTGCGAGATCGGAGGGGCACTCAAGAACGTCATGGCCATCGCCGCTGGCGTCTCCGACGGCATGGGCTTCGGTCTCAACGCGCGTGCCGCACTCATCACCCGCGGCCTGGCCGAAATCGCGCGCCTCGCCGATGCCTTGGGAGGCAAGCCGGAAACATTGATGGGGCTGGCCGGCATGGGTGACCTCATCCTCACCTGCACCGGCGATCTGTCACGCAACCGCAGGGTCGGCCTCGCGCTGGCACAGGGCAAGACATTGACCGACATCCTGCGTGATCTCGGCCATGTTGCCGAGGGTGTTTCCACGGCCCGCGAAGTGGCGGCCATGGCCGAGCGCGTCGGCGTGGACATGCCGCTCTGTACCGCGGTCAATGCGTTGTTGCACGAGGGGCACGTTGCCCGTGAAGTGGTTGAACAGCTCCTCGCACGCGACCCGAAGCAAGAGTAGCGTTCAGGCGCAGCATCGAACGCGGGCTTCGACGCGACCGGCCACGGCTCAGATTGCGCCCTCGAACCCGAGTTGACGCCATCCTTCATAGACCACCACCGCCACCGCATTTGACAGATTGATGCTCCTGTTGGCCGGGCGCATCGGGATGCGCACCCGGCACTCGGGCGCGACCGATTGCAGGACCGTATCCGGCAGTCCCCGACTCTCCGGACCGAATACGAGGACATCACCCGCCCGATACTCGACCCGGTCGTGCCGTACCCCGCCTCGCGTGCTCAGTGCAAACATGCGCTGTCCCGCCAGACTCGACATGCAGCGGTCCCAGCCTGTATGCACCGTCACATGAGCCAGATCGTGATAGTCCAGACCTGCGCGCGCCAGGTGCTTGTCGCTCAGATCGAAACCCAGCGGCTCGACCAGATGAAGTCGGGTGCCGGTATTGGCCGTCAGGCGGATGATGTTGCCGGCGTTCGGCGGGATTTCCGGCTCGAACAGAACGATGTCGAACATTGATCAATGGGCGCTTGCAAAGCGCGCACTTTAGCTCAGAGCGCTGCAGGCGTGCGGGCAACCACGCAATTTTCGACCCGGCGAGCGCCTTGTGCCTTCAGGCAACGGGCCAACGCATCGAGCGAGGCGCCGGTGGTCATGACATCGTCGATGACAAGGACGGACCGGCGATCCAGCTTCAACTCGCAGGCAAACGCCGCGCGCATGTTGCTCACCCTCGCGGCCCGCCCGAGGCTTGCCTGGGATGGTGTATCGCGAACCCGCGCCACCCCTGCGAGCACCATCGGCACCCCCGACGACTTGGCCAACGGGCGAGCAATCTCCACCGCCTGGTTGAATCCGCGCTCGGCCAACCTGCGCGCGTGAAGCGGCATTGGCACGATCAGGTCGAAATCGCCTTTCAGCTCGCCAATCGCCCGCGCAAAGAACGCTGCCAGCGACAGACGGTGACGATACTTCAGCGCCTGTACCAGCACGTCGATCGGAAAGCCGTAGTCAAAGGCGGCACGGGTCGCATCGAAAGCAGGAGGCGCGACCAAGCAGTGCCCGCAAACCGCCCCGGACGGTGTCGGCAGCGCACAGATTGGACAGCCTGGCGCCAGCTGCGCGGGCAGCTCCGCCCGGCAGGCCGCACATAGAGGCTGATCGTACGAGCGCGCCGCACAGAGAAAGCAATCCTGGGGCATGACCACATTTAATGCATGGTTTATCAGGGCACGCAGTCGATCATGTAGGTTTGACAAGTTTTCCTGCTGTGAACGAAGATGGGGGGTTACGGGATTACAGCGTGGACCACGAATCATGACAAGTACATCAACCCTGCAGTTCGTCCGCAAGGCAGCATCTGACGGCAACCCTGCCGAAGTGCGCTGGCGTGTTGCCGACGTCCAGGCACTGTTCGACATGCCCTTCATGGATCTCCTGTTCCGCGCGCAGCAGGTGCACCGCGAGCATTTCACCGCGGGCGAGGTGCAGCGCTCCACGCTGCTGTCGATCAAGACTGGCGGCTGCTCGGAAGACTGCGGATACTGTTCGCAATCCGCCCGTTACGACACGGGCCTGGAACGCGAACGATTGATGCCCATTGATGAAGTTCTGGAGCATGCGCGAGCGGCGAAAGCCAAGGGTTCGTCCCGTTTCTGCATGGGCGCGGCGTGGCGTGGACCGAAGGACAAGGATCTGGTCCCGGTGCTTGAGATGGTGCGCGAAGTCAAGAAACTCGGCCTCGAGACCTGTGTCACGCTGGGCATGCTTGGCGAAGGACAGGCCGCTCAATTGGCTGACGCCGGCCTCGATTACTACAACCACAACGTGGACACGGCACCCGAGTTCTACGGCGAGGTCATCACGACCCATACGCTGCAGGATCGCCTCGACACCCTCGACCGGGTGCGTGGCGCTGGCATCAATGTCTGCTCGGGCGGCATCGTCGGACTCGGCGAGACCCAACTCGGCCGTGCAGGCCTGATTGCGCAGTTGGCAAACATGAACCCACCGCCGGAATCCGTGCCGATCAACAATCTGGTGCAGATCCCGGGAACCCCGCTGGCGGACGGCGGCAAACTCGACCCCTTCGAGTTCGTGCGCACTGTCGCGGCCGCGCGCATCACCATGCCGACCAGTTTCGTCCGCCTTTCTGCCGGACGGCAGGAAATGAGCGATGAGCTGCAGGCCCTGTGTTTCATGGCCGGCGCCAACTCGATCTTCTACGGCGAACGCCTGCTGACGACGGACAATCCGGACGCCGGCCATGACGAACAGCTCTTCGTCCGCCTCGGCCTGACCGCCATCTGACCGGAACGTGGCGCAGGACAACGACTTCGAGCTCGACCGCCGCTTGCTGCGCCGGCGTGCCGGCAAGGCGGCTGCAAGCTACGACAGCGCGGATCCCGTCGGCCGCGAGATCGCCCGTCGCATGGATGAACGGCTCGACTACATCCGCATTGCACCGCGGCGAATACTCGACCTCGGATGCGGTACCGGCCACGACCTGCTGGGCCTGCGCCGGCGCTTTCCTGACGCCGAGCTGATCGGGCTTGATTTCGCACTGCCCATGCTGCACCTCGCCGGACAGCACACCGCACCGCAGACCCGGCTGCCGCAACGCCTGATCGGCCGCCTGCTGGGCAGCGGCCCGCGTGCCATGCCACTGGTCGCGGCGGACGCGATCGCCTTGCCCTTGGCGCGCGCAAGCGTTTCCCTGGTGTGGTCGAACCTGATGCTGCCAGGCCTGCACGACCCGCTGCCGGCACTGCAGGAAATGCATCGGGTGCTCGAGATCGACGGGCTACTGATGTTCACGACCTTCGGTCCCGACACCCTGCGCGAATTGCGCACGGCCCTGCCCACCCAGACAGGCGAACGGGTGCACCGTTTCATCGACATGCATGACATTGGCGATGCGCTGGTCAAGGCAGGCTTCTCAGACCCCGTCATGGACATGGAGGTGCTGACCCTGACCTACCGTGATATCGACACCCTGCTCAACGACCTGCGCGCCAGCGGCGGCAACAACGCGGCCACCTCGAGGCCGCGGGGGCTCAGCGGCCGCAGCGGCTGGGCCGCGGCACGCTCGCACTACGAGCGGCTGCGCATGCAGGGGCGGCTACCGGCCACGTTCGAGGTCATACAGGGGCACGCATGGAAGCCGGCGCCCAGAACCGCCGAAGACGGTCGTGCGGTCATCCAGTTTCGCCCCCGCCCGGGCACCGATCACCGCGGCTGAACGACCGGATCACAATCATGACGACAGCACCTGTCTGGCTATTCGACCTGGATAACACGCTGCACGACGCCAGCCCTAACATTTTCCCCCACATCAATCGCAGCATGACGGCTTATCTCGAGCGTCACCTCGCGCTCAGCAACGACGAAGCCAACGCACTGCGGATGCACTACTGGCGACGATACGGTGCGACCTTGCTGGGGCTGATGCGCCATCACGCCACCGATCCCCACCACTTCCTGCAGGAAACGCACCGGTTCGAGCGCCTGCACAAGTTGATGGTATTCGATCGCGCCCTCAAAGCCATGCTGAAGAAATTGCCCGGGCGCAAGATCGTGTTTTCGAACGCTCCGCGGGCCTACATCGACGCCGCGCTCGAGGTCATGGGGATTCGTGGGCTCTTCGACGATGTGGTCGGCATCGAAGCGCTTGGCATGCAGCCCAAGCCCGGGATTGCCGCCTATCGCAAGATCATCCGGCGCTACCGCCTCGAGCCGCGGCGCTGCATCATGGTGGAAGACACCGCCGTCAATCTGCGCACCGCACGCATGCTGGGCATGCGCACGGTGCTGGTCGGCGCGGGCACGCGTCACCCCGCCTATGTCGACGTAAAGATCCGCTCGATTCTGAAGTTGCGGCGAGCCGCAGGCAGCCTTTACGGCTAAGTCCGCGGCGTCGCCTGGCGCAGCATGATCAGGTGCACGTGCGCATCCAGCGCGCGGCATCGAGGGCAAAGTAAGTCAGGATGCCATCCGCACCGGCACGCTTGAAGGCCAGCAGCGCCTCCATCGCGCTTGCCCGCCCATCCAGCCAGCCGTTGGCAGCCGCAGCCTTGAGCATGGCGTACTCACCACTGACCTGGTACACGTAGGTCGGCACCTGCAGCTCGGTCTTGACCCGACGCACGATGTCAAGGTAAGGCATGCCGGGCTTTACCATGTACATATCGGCGCCTTCGGCGATATCCAGTGCCACTTCGCGAATGGCTTCATCGCTGTTGGCCGGATCCATCTGGTAGGTATGCTTGTTGCCCTTGCCCAGATTGCCGGCGGACCCGACTGCATCGCGGAACGGGCCGTAGAAGCTCGACGCGTACTTCGCCGAGTACGCCAGTATCCGCGTATGAATGCGGCGGTCGGCATCGAGCTCGGCACGAATCCGTGCCACCCGTCCGTCCATCATGTCCGATGGTGCAACGATGTCGGCGCCGGCTTGAGCGTGGCACAGCGCCTGCTTCGCCAATGCCTCCAGGGTCTCATCGTTGAGCACATAAGCGCGAGGATCGGCCGGATCGATCAATCCGTCCTGACCGTGGCTGGTGTATGGGTCGAGCGCCACGTCGGTGATCACGCCAAGATCGGGGAAGCGTGCCTTCAGCGCCTGCACCGCCTGCGGCACCAGGCCTTCGGGGTTCCATGCTTCTTCGGCGGCAGCCGACTTGCGGCCGGCATCGACAACGGGAAACAGTGCCAGTGCGGGCACGCCCAGCGTCTGGGCCTCCTCGGCAACGCGCAGCAGGCCGTCGATCGTTACACGCGACACTCCGGGCATCGACGTCACCGGCTCGACCCGCCCCGCCCCTTCAAGGACGAACACCGGGTAGATCAGGTCGTCCGTCGTCAGCACGTTCTCGCGCATCAGGCGACGGGAAAAATCATCACGCCGCATGCGCCGCATGCGGGTGGAAGGAAAGTTCGAATTGACTGGCATGTCAGGTCCGGCAGCGTTGATTCGGAATGTTGAATGATCGGGCAAGGCAATCACGAAAAATTAACACACGGTAACGTTTGCCCGCGGGAACTTCGCATGGTGGAGAATATCTGAAGCTGAAGATGGTGATGAACCATCTCCCGCTTCACCTCCCTGAGCGGGGCCTCTTCACATGGAGGCTTTCACCCCCGGCCTCCCCCTTCGCCGGGGGTTTTTGTTTGTGCAGGCGAACCATCGGCCGCGGACGAAGCGGCGTCGGGCGCATCCATGCCCAGCCAGCCCGAGACAATGCGTTCGCACTCTTCGACACCCGTCTTTTTCAGGCTCGAAAACAGCTGTGCCGTGACTTGGGGGCCGTAGGCCGCCAACTCCTTGCGCACCGCGATCAGCGTTGCGGCGGCCGGACCACGCGAGAGCTTGTCGCTCTTGGTCAGCAAGACATGGATGGGTCTGCCGGAGGGCGCGAACCAGCCGATCATCTGGCGATCGAGGTCGGTCAATGGCCGCCGGGAGTCCATCATCAACACGAGGCCGATCAGGTTCTCGCGCTCTTTCAGGTAGCTCTCGATCAGCCCGCCCCACTCGCGACGAATCTTCTCCGGCACAGCCGCATAACCATAACCGGGAAGATCGACGAGGCAGGCGCCACAGTTGAGCCGAAAGAAATTGAGCAACTGGGTGCGCCCCGGCGTCTTCGACACGTAAGCCAGCCGGACATGTCCAGCCAGCGTATTGATCGCACTCGACTTTCCGGCATTGGAGCGCCCGGCGAAAGCGATCTCCGCCCCCTTCGGCGGCGGCAGGCCGGACGGCTTGGCGATCGAGATTTCGAATTGTGCGTTGCGGAAAATAGGCATCTAAATGGGGCTCAAAGGCCATTGGACTGGGTAAAAACCCTCATCGCATCGCGCAACGGGGGTTTCGTGATATAGAATACCGCGTTTTGGGACATTCTCACTTACGGCTTTCCGAGGACATCATGATCAAGCGTTCCCTGCTGCTCTCGCTGCTGCTGGTCGCAGGCAGCCTCCAGGCTCAGGATCAGGCACCCGACCTGGCCAAGGCAAAACAGACTGCAGAGACAGTCTGCGCGGGCTGTCACACCGCGGACGGCAACAGCCAACTCCCGGCTTACCCGAAGCTCGCCGGTCAGCACAGTGACTACCTGTTCAAGCAACTGCGCGAATTCAAGGGTTGGGACGGCAAGGCACCGGTACGTGAAAACGCGGTCATGGGTGCCATGGTCGCAGCGCTCGACGAAGCCGACATGAAGGCGCTGGCGGTTTACTTCTCATCGCAGAAGCTGCAGCCCGATGTCGCCAAGAACCTTGACACGATCAATGCCGGTCAGCAGATCTGGCGCGCGGGCATCGCGGCAAAGGGCGTTCCCGCCTGTGCAGCCTGTCATGGCCCCGCCGGTGCCGGACTGCCCGCGCAATTCCCTGCACTTGCCGGCCAGTTTGCGGAATACACCGACACCCAACTCAAGAGCTTCCGTGACGGCGGACGTGCAAACGACCCGAACTCGATGATGCGCATGATTGCGCTCAAGATGACCGACAAGGAAATGAAGGCCGTGGCTGACTACGCAGCCGGCCTGCGCTGAGCACGACCGACGGTGAATACGAAGGGTGGCGTAGCCACCCTTTTTTCGTGCACCGCGCGTGCGCGCCGATGATCTCTTTCAGCGACGGCCCCGCGCAAGCCGATCGAGTTCGGCCGCGCTGAATCCGGCGGCAAGTCGAGCCTCACGATGAAGCGGCGCCTGTGGCCACGGCGCGTTGAAGCGCTCCATCAACTCGAGATAGACCGCCTCCGCATCCAGCCCGCGCCGGGCACAACAATCGCGGAACCAGTAATCGCCGATCGCCACATGCCCAACCTCGTCGCGCAGGATGACATCGAGCACCGCGACACTCTCATCATCACCGATGCGCCTCAGCTTGGCGACGATCATCGGCGTCGCATCGAGCCCGCGCGCCTCCAGCACGCGCGGCACCAGCGCCATGCGCGACAGCACGTCATCTGCAGTGCGGCACGCCATGTCCCACAGCCCGTTGTGCGCCGAAAAGTCGCCATAGCCATGACCCAAGGCATGAAGACGCGCCTGCACCAGTTCAAAGTGAGACGCCTCCTCCGCGGCAACATGGATCCAGTCGCGGTGAAAGGCGGCCGGCATGCTGCGGAACCGATGCACGCAATCAAGAGCAAGATTGATGGCATTGAATTCGATATGCGCGATCGCATGCAACAGCGCGGCATGACCTTCCCGGCTGCCGATGTGTCGGCTCGACAATGCCTGAGGCGCAACCAACTGCGGCCGCGAAGGGCGTCCGGGCTCGGCTATGGCACGCGCATCGTCGCCCCCCTCAAGAACGTCGAGTGTGCGGGCAATCCAATCATGCCGCAGCGCGGCTGCCGCGGCACACTTGGCGACGGGATCGTCGATCATCAGGGCCGCCAGCGCGGCATCGTGCACATTCCGGATCATGCGCCGCATTCTAGCGGCAGCCGGTGGCCGCATGTTCGCCAAACGTCGGTTAGATCCGCCGCCCTGAACCTCGATGTGGTAAAAAAGGAGTCTGCATTACGCATCGTTACCGTCACTCCGGATTGTGCAAATGACTCAGCCAAAGCCCCCTGAAACATCGCCGAAGACTTTCCTCGGCGTCGAGCAGGCACGCAGCGCCATTCTTGCGGCAATTGCGCCGATCGTCGGCTGGGAACGCGTGGCCGTGCGGTCCGCACTGGGCCGTGTGCTTGCGCAGGATGTCATCGCGCCGTGTAACGTGCCGGCACACGACAACTCGGCAATGGATGGATACGCCGTACGTGCGGCCGACCTCGCCGCGAGCGGTGACACCACATTGACGGTGGTGGGAACCGCTTTCGCCGGACGCCCCTTCTCCGGCATCGTCGGCGCCGGACAGGCGATCCGCATCATGACCGGCGCAGCCATTCCGGAGGGCGCCGACACGATCGTCGTGCAGGAGGTCACTCGCGTCGAGAACAAGCAGGTCATCATTCCGCCCGGACAACGCGCCCTACAGAACCTGCGCCGCGCTGGCGAAGATCTCGCGCTCGGCGGCACGGCATTGGCGGCAGGACGACGTTGCGGTCCGGCCGAACTGGGCCTGATCGCATCGCTCGGGATTGCCGAAGTCACGGTATACCGCCGCCTCCGGGTGGCCTTCTTTTCCACGGGCGACGAGATCGCCTCGATCGGCCGCCCGTTGGCGCCCGGCGAGGTATACGACAGCAATCGCTACACCCTCTTCGGTGCGTTGCAGCACCTGGGCTGCGAGCTCATCGACATGGGCGTCATCGCCGACGATCCCGCCGCACTCGAGGCCGCTTTCGACGACGCCTCGCGGGCTGCCGATGTCATCATCACCAGTGGCGGCGTATCAGTCGGCGAAGCCGACTTCATCCGCGAGATGATGAGGCGGATGGGCGAAGTGGCGTTCTGGAAACTGGCCATCAAGCCGGGCCGGCCGATGGCCTTTGGCCGCATCGGCAAGGCCGTGCTGTTCGGCCTGCCCGGCAACCCGGTGGCCGTGCTCGTTACCTTCTACCAGTTCGTTCAGGACGCACTGCTCAAGCTCATGGGGGTTACGCCCCTGCCGCCGGCCGAGCTGTTCGAGGCCAGCTGCACCGAACCCATCCGCAAGCAAGCAGGACGCTGCGAGTACCTGCGCGGCCGACTGAGCCGCGAGGACGGGCAGGTACACGTTTCACCTGCCGCCGCGCAAGGTTCCGGCATACTGCGTTCGATGTCCGAAGCCGACTGCTTCATCGTCCTGCCGGAGGAGTGCACGGGCGTGCAGACCGGCGAACGGGTCCTGGTGCAGCCTTTCCACGGACTCGTGTAACTCTTTTCAACCTCATCTCGGAACATTCATGACTCAGGACGAACTCAAGAAGGCAGCCGCGCTGGCGGCGCTCGATGAAATCGAGGCTGGCAGCATTGTCGGCGTCGGTACAGGCTCGACTGTCAATCACTTCATCGACGGCCTTGCCACGCTGAGCGATCGTGTTCGCGGTGCCGTCTCCAGCTCGGAAGCCAGCTCCAAGCGACTCGCTGCGCATGGCATTCGGCTGTTCGGCCTCGACGAAGTGGACGAGATTCCGGTATACGTCGATGGTGCTGACGAGATCGACGGCAATTTCTGCATGATCAAGGGTGGCGGCGGCGCGCTGACGCGGGAGAAAATCGTCGCCGCGGTAGCACGCCGTTTCGTCTGCATCTGCGACGCCAGCAAGAAGGTCGCCACGCTGGGCCGTTTCCCCTTGCCGATCGAAGTCATTCCGATGGCGGCCCCCCAAGTGACGCGCGAGATCGTGCGCCTCGGGGGCAGACCGCAACTGCGTACCGGTTTCGTCACCGACAACGGCAACCTTATCATCGACGTGCACGGCCTGTCGATTAGCGACCCGGTGGGGCTCGAGGAGAGGCTGAACCAGATCGTCGGCGTGGTCACCAACGGCCTGTTCGCGCGCCGTGGGGCGGACGTCCTGCTGCTGGCGGGCGCCGGCGGCGTCGAGCGTCAGGTTCGTGACTGAAACAATACTTTAATTTTCGCCTGCTAGCCTATCCCCTTCCTGGATCAAGCCATGCTCAAAATGACCGAACACACCCACAAGCAGTTCGACACCGAACTGGAAAAAATCCGCACCGGCGTGCTGCAAATGGGCGGACTGGTCGAAACCCAGGTTGCAAATGCGCTGGAAGGATTGAAAAGCGGCAATGTCGCATTGCTCGACCGCGTGATCGACGGCGATCACCGCATCAATCTGCTCGAGGTCGAGATCGACGAAGAGTGCAGTCAGATCATCGCCAAGCGCCAGCCCGCGGCGGTCGACCTGCGCCTGGTCATGACCGTGATCAAGGCCATCGCCGATCTCGAGCGCATCGGCGACGAAGCGAAGAAGATCGCCAAGGCGGGCAAGCGCCTTCACTCCGGCAACCACCCGTTCTCGATGCGCATCGATCTGAGCCACGCCACAGGGCTCGTGCTCGACATGCTGCGCAGCGCGCTCGACAGCTTCGCCCGCGCGGACGTGTCGAACTGGACGGCCATCACCGCCCAGGACGAGGAGGTGGACGCCAACTTCAAGGGCACGATGCGCCAGTTGATCACATTCATGATGGAAGATCCGCGCACGATCTCCAGCAGCCTGGAAGTGCTCTTCATTGCCAAGGCGATCGAGCGGATCGGCGACCACGCCAAGAACGTTGCAGAATACGTTGTCTTTCTGGTCCAGGGCCGGGATGTGCGCTATGCCAAGTCGGCAGCGGCTGAAGGCGTCAAGCGCGACAGCTGAGCAGCATCAGCATCAATCGAAGAAAGGGGATGGCCCGCCTGCGCGGGCCATCCCCTTTCCGTTTCGTCACATCCGGCCGCAAACCGGGCCGGAAGGCTGCCTCAGTTCGCTGGCGGCACGTAGCCACCAATCTGGTCCGCGCCGCCTTCGAAGAAATGCTTCTCCATCTGCTCGGCCAGATACTTGCGCGCTCGCGCATCCATCAGGTTGAGACGATTCTCGTTAATGAGCATGGTCTGATACTTCACCCACTGCTGCCATGCTTCCTTCGACACACTGGCGTAAATCCGCTTGCCCAGTTCGCCCGGCACCGGCGGCAGGTCGAGGCCTTCGGCTTCGCGGCCCAGTTTCACGCAATTGACCATACGGGTCATCGTTCAATCCTCTTTGCAATAGTCGGGTTGGTCGGCAATTCACGCCTCCATTCTATCAGCCTGCCGAAGCCGGGCAATTGCACGCGCCCACAGACCGCGCGTCAGCTTCAGCCGTCTGCCAGCGTCCACCGGTTGCGCCCGGCCTTCTTGGATCGATACATCGCACGATCCGCCGACGCCATCAGCGATTCCACGTCGTGCGCATGAAGGGGGAAACAGGCAGCACCGATGCTGGTAGTCACGCGGGCATCCTGCCCGGCGAAGTTGAATTGCAGCGCTGACACGCCTTCAAGCAATCGCGTGGCAAGCTCCGACAGTGCATCGGTGCTCGCGTCGGGCATCAGTACCGCGAATTCGTCACCGCCGAGACGGAAGAACATCTCGTTGCGACGCACGACCCGGCGCAGGCTTTCGGCCAGTCCGACAAGCACCTGGTCTCCGGCGAGGTGACCGAAGCGGTCGTTGATGGGCTTGAAGCCATCCAGATCAAAGGACAGCAAGCCAACGGTGGACTGCCTGCGCTCCGCATCGGCGAGCAGGCGATCGAGCTCCTCATGAAACCGCCGGCGATTGAACAGGTTGGTCAGCGGGTCGCGCTCGGCCAGCGCAACGAGTTGTTCGGCCACCTGACGCTGCTCCGTCACATCTTCGTAGATCCACACTCGACCGATGCCTCGCCCGTCGAGATCGCCTTCGACCACAGCCGAGATGTCGGTAACAATGCGGCCGTCCTTGAAGTGGAACTCGTAGGGCTCACTTACCTGGGGCCTTCGTATGACGGACTCGACATGCGCGAAGTAGTCTTCGGGGGCAACGAGCAACGGTGCGATCGTATTCTGCAGAACGACATCCCGCACGCCAATCAGGTTTTCCCCTTGCGGATATGACCAGAGTTTGAGCATCGCGCTGTTGTAATAGAGCACACGATGATCACGATCGATGAACAGGATCCCGAGCCGTATCACGTTGAGCAGCGCCGACAGGCGATGACGTTCGTCATTGCTTCGCTTGAGGTAATGCTCCCGCAATGCTTGCGCCCGGCGCAGCTCGGCAACCGTCTCGAGCAGGGTATATTCGGTTTCCTTGCGGGCCTGGATGTCCTCGGCCGACATCCGCACTCCCAGAACGCCCCCATGGGCATCACGCAGCGCGCGCCAGTGGCACGCCACCCAATTGATCTTGCCGTCGTCACGCAGCAGGCGAAGCTCGAAATCGCGCCCCTCCCCAGTCGCCAGCACCTCGCTCATCGTGCGCCGGCAGTAGGCAAGATCGGAAGAATGCACCAGCATGGCCAAGGCATCGTCTGCACTCAGGTAAAGCGCCGGGAGGCGTTCCGTAAGACGCTCTACGGATGGGCTGATCCAGCGTAGCTGACCATTCCCTGAGAAAAGTGCCTCAACCCCGTGAATGCCCGCAGCAACACTGCGCAGCAGCGCAAGCTCGTCGGCCTCGGCTGCCGTCGATGTCGATACCCGATCGCCAATCCAGCGGCGCAAGCGCGGCAACAGATTCAACACACGCTCCCAGTTGTCCATTCGGCTGAACGAAATCCCGCGCACCGGATTCTCATAGCACCTTCACGAAAACCTTCGAGCGACGCTGAAGATTGTAGAGATCGCGCTTGCGCTGTGGCAGCGCCTCGGGCCCGATTTCGCTGAAACCACGTTCCCTGAACCAGTGCGCTGTCCGGGTGGTGAGCACGAACAGCCGCTCCAGCCGCTGCACCCGCGCACGGCGCTCGATGCGCTTGAGCAGCTGATCGCCCAGACCCGCACGACGATACTCGGGCACGACCGCCAGGCATGCGAGCTCGGCTGCGTTATCCTCGGTAAACGGGTACAGCGCCGCGCAGCCGACCAGCATGCCGTCATGCTCGACAACGGTAAAGCGCTCGGCCTCCTGCTCGAGCAGTTCGCGGCCCCTGCGCACCAATGTACCGTCCGCTTCCATGGGCGAGATCAGCGAAACCAGTGCAGCCACATCGTCGATGCTCGCTTCGCGCAGGCGGAACAGGGCATCGCGCGACACCACGGTGCCGACACCGGAGTGCGTGAAGAACTCAAGCAAGAGCCCGCCATCCTTGTCGCGGTCAATCAGATGGCACCGTGCGACGCCCTTGCGGACGGCGCGGATTGCGCACGGCAGGTACAAGTGCAGGTCTTCGGTCAGGCCCTCACCTGCGTCGAAATGGCGCTGCGCCTCATCGGCCGTAACGGATTCAATCAAGCCGCCCTCACCATCTAGCAGACCGGGCGCATCGCACAGATAGATCAGTTTTTCGGCTTTGACCGCAATGGCAACCGCCTCGGCGACTTCCTCCATGCACAGATTGAAGATCTCGCCCGCCGGCGACACTCCCAAGGGCGTGATCAGAACCACATTCTGCTGATCGAGGTCGGCATTGATTTCATCGGCGATGATCTTGCGCACCGCCCCGGTAAACTGGAAGTCCACCCCGTCGACCACCCCCACCGGACGTGCCGTGATGAAGTTGCCACCGGTGACGCGCATGTAGCTACCTGCCATCGGCGTATTGGGAAGCCCCTGCGACAACAGCGCCTCGACCTCGAAACGCGTGACCGCCATGGCTGCCTTTACGCATTCGAGAGCATCGGGATCGGTAACCCTCATGCCGTTGTAGAAACGCGACTCGAGACCGCGGCGCGACATCTCGGCATCGATCTGGGGGCGGGCGCCATGCACAAGCACCAGGCGAATGCCGAGGGCCGCTAGCAGATTGCAGTCGTACGCAAGCTTCTGCGCCAGTTCGCCACCGGCCACCTCGCCCCCGAAACCTACGACGAAAGTCTTGCCGCGAAAGGCATGGATGTAGGGCGCAGCACCACGCACCCAGGCGACAAAATGGGCCGTCGAGTCGACACTCGCCACCGCCTGCGCGACCGCGCCGGTTTCGGAGGACTTTTCAGGGACGGGCACATCGCTCAAGAAATCACCGCTCGGTTAAGGCGGGCAGCCAGCAGGACGTCTGCTGCCGCGCGTTTGTCATGTCCGGATTCTAGCGGAAGCGGAGCCGCAATTTCGCACCGGCCCGCTCGATCCGAAGTGCAACATTGCGTTTCGCCACCTGTCTCAGTCGCTCCGGTTGCCCCGCTACTTCGCCAGTGCAGCCTCCAGCGCCTCGCAGACGGTACGCAGAATCTTGATCCGGGCATAGAGTTTGTTGTCCGCCTCCACAAGCGTCCACGGCGCGATTTCGGTACTCGTCCGGTCCGCCATGTCGCATACCGCTTGCGCATAATCGTCCCAACGCTCACGGTTACGCCAGTCCTCCTCGGTGATCTTGAAGCGCTTGTGTGGTTCGGCCTCGCGCGCCTTGAAGCGAAGCAGCTGCTCGTCCTTGCTGATTGCCAGCCAGAACTTGACCACTACGGTCCCGGCCTGCACCAGTTGATCCTCGAAATCGTTGATCTCCGCATAGGCACGCATCCAGTCGGCCTCGGAGCAATAGCCCTCCACCCGCTCCACCAGTACCCGCCCATACCAGGAACGGTCGAAGATCACCACCTTGCCCCGTGCCGGCAGGTGACGCCAGAAGCGCCAAAGGTAGGGCTGGGCTCTCTCCTCCTCGCTCGGGGCTGCGATCGGAACGATGCGGTACTGACGCACATCGAGCGCCGCGGTGATACGTCGAACGGCGCCGCCCTTGCCGGCGGCATCACCCCCCTCGAAGACCAGCACCAGCGCGTGCTGACGAAAGGCCGCTTCACGGGTCAGCAGCGCCAGTCGCCCCTGGTAACGCTCCAGCAGATCCTCGTATTCCTTCTTCTCCATATCCTGCCGCAGCTTCAGACTGTTGAGCAGGTTCACCGAATCGATGGCTGGCGGCAGCGGCGCGGCGGTTTTGCGCGGCGCCCAGTGCTTCTGCGCAATGTCGAGCCGCTTGCGCAGCGCATCGAGCAGTACGCGGCCGACGAACAGCGCGCGAAAACGCGGATCACTACCATCGACGATCGTCCACGGGCTGTCTCCGGTGCTGGTCAGGCGCAAGGCCCGGCGGGCCACATCCCGGTAGCGATCGTACTGCTCGTAGAAATGCCAGTCGCGCTCGGTCACCCGCCAACGCGTCTTGGGGTCTTTCTCGAGATCCTTGAGACGTTTCTTCTGTCCCTCCTTGGACAGGTGAAACCAGAGCTTGATCAACAGCACGCCCTCATGGGTGAGCATCTCTTCGAAGCGCCGGATTTCGTCGATGCGCTGGTCGAAATCCGCCTTCTTGCTGCTGCGCTCCACGCGTTCGCGAATCGGATCGGTATACCAGTTGTTGAACAGCACCCCGATCTTTCCCTTTGGGGGCAGCACGCGCCAGAAAGGCCACATGAACGGTCGCCCCGCGGCCCCTTCGGGCGGGCCGTCGAAGGCCCATGCCTCGATGTGGCGCGGGTCCATCCATTCGTTGAGCAGATTGACCGTTTCCCCTTTGCCCGCGCCATCGATTCCGTTGATCAACACTACGACTGCAAACTGCTTGAGGTCGAGCAACTCGAACTGCGCATCGAGCAGCGCGGCACGCAGTGGCGGCACCGCCTCTTCGTAGGTCGCCTTGTCCGTGCTATGGCCCAACTCGGCAGATTCGAACATTCACCCTCCCTTCGCGAACATGGTCAATCCTGACTTTGGTCTTGTCGGTCGCACGCTGCGCCGACTTTCGGCACACGCTCAGAAATCTCCCCAGCGCGCCTGGATCGCGGCGACCGCGGCCAGTCCCGCCGTCTCGGTTCGCAGTATCCGCGGCCCCAGGCCCAGTGCAATGGCGCCAGCTCCTTGGCAAACGGCAAGCTCCGCGTCGCTCCACCCCCCTTCGGGGCCAATCAGCAAATGCATCGCCCCCTCCGGCGGCGACATGGTGCCAAGCGTGTGTGTCGCACCTGGCGCCAGCACCACCTTGGGCACCGCGCTCCAACCCTCGAGATAGGCGCTCAGCGTCTGCACCGGCGTGACCTCGGGCACCCGGTTACGCCCGCACTGCTCACAGGCGGCGACCGCAACCTGCTGCCAGTGTGCCTGGCGCTTCTGCGCACGCTCGCCCGCGAGCCGCAGGACCGAGCGCTCGGCCTGCACCGGGATCACACCTGCGACACCGAGCTCCACCGCCTTCTGGATGATCCAGTCCATCTTGTCGCCACTGGCCAGCGACTGCACCAAGACGATCTCCAGCGGCGACTCGCGGCTGATCGAGCGTCGCTCGCCAAGCACCGCGAAACCGCGCTTCCCGCGTATGTCGAGCCGCGCAGCCACCTCGCCTCCAGAGCCATCGAACAAGACCAACGGGTCTCCATCGCTCAGACGCAGCACGCGCAGCGCATGGTGGGAAACGGCCTCGGGCAGGGGCAACTCGCCCCCCTGTGGCAGGACACCGGGAAAATGAAAGCGTGAAATCATCGTAAGATTATAGGCATGCACGTTCTACGGCGGTGCATCGCAGCCGCAGCGGAAATGCGCTTTTCTGCGCAATATGCACGCAACCGCCAATGAAACAGCCGCCAACAGCCCCACGGAGTGCCTGAGATGCCGACTGCAGCACAACGCCTGGCCCGCGCCCGCGCCCTCGAATCGCTGGTGCGTGAGATCGCACGCGACGAAATTCTGCCTCGATACCTGAAATCCGCGCGCAACCGCAAGGCCGACGGCAGCTTCTTTACCGAGGCCGACCTCGAGTCCCAGCGCAGATTCAGCGAGGCCTTGCCGCAGTTGATGCCCGGCCCGGTGCTCGGCGAGGAGATGAGCGCTGAGGAGCAGGCCCGTCTGTGGAGCGAAGGACGCCGCGGTCTGTGGTGCATCGATCCGATCGACGGCACGACGAATTTTGCCAACGGCATTCCCTTCTTTGCCGTGTCAATCGCCTATCTGGTCGACTACGAGCCGCGGTTCGGCGTTGTGTACAACCCGATTGCCGACGAGAGCTTTTACGCCGCCAAGGGCGCCGGCGCCTTCCTCAACGGCAGCGAACTCCCCTTGCGCAGCGGCACGCTACGCCTCAAGGACGCGGTTGCCGGTGTCGACTTCAAGCGTATCAGCAACCACCTTGGCGATGAGCTCGCGGTGCGCCCGCCCTATTATTCGCAACGCAATTTCGGTTCAAGTGCGCTGGAATGGTGCTTCGTCGCCGCCGGTCGCCTGGATGTCTACCTGCACGGCGGACAGATGTTGTGGGACTACGCCGCGGGCCATCTGATCCTGCAGGAATCGGGCGGAGAGGCGATGGCGCTGGATGGCGGTACCCTGATGGCCGGCCCGGCGGTCAAGCGCGGGGTCGTCGCCGCAGCGAGCCCCGCACTTTTCAACGAGTGGCGCACTTGGCTCCAGGCCCACTCCTGAACCAGCAGGCCTGCCGCAGATGAGCAAGGTCAACTCTGCACCGCACCATCTCGCGCTATGATTGATGCGAAACGTCTTTCTGGCCGCCATCATGTCAATGCCTTCATCGTCTCCCGCTGCGCAGGATGCATCGTCCGAGCAGCGGCGCTACCACCGCGTGCGCGAAATTTTCGACGAAGCCTACACGCTGTTCGCGCCTTTTTTTGCGCGCGAAAGCCGCTGGGCGAACAGCACGCTGGATCATCTTGCCTACCGCGTCGCGCGCGAACGCTATCCGGAACTGTCGGCAGCGGAAGTGCATGTCCTCGTCGTCGCCTGCGCGCGGGCGCACGCCGCAGCCGATCGCAACAAATGACTGGCCCCTTCGACACGCGGGCGCCTGCCTATACCTGCGCGCAGAGCACATCATGTCCCTGAAACATCCAATCATTGCGGTGACGGGCTCCTCGGGTGCGGGCACCACGACGGTCAAGCACACATTCGAGGCCATCTTTCACCGCGAGAACGTCAACGCGGCCATTGTCGAGGGGGACAGCTTTCATCGCTTCACCCGCGCCGAGATGAAGTCCCTGATCGAGGAAGCCGAGCAGGCCGGCGAACGCGGCGTCAGCCACTTCGGCCCCGAGGCCAACTTGTTCGAAGACCTCGAAAACCTGTTCCGGGCATACGGCGAATCGGCGACTGGTCGCCGGCGCTACTACATCCACAACGAAGCCCAGTCGATGCAATGGAACCTGCCGATGGGCAGTTTCACTACCTGGGAAGACCTCCCGGTTGGCACCGACTGTCTGTTCTACGAGGGGCTGCACGGCGCGGTGGTGTCCGAACCGGTCGACGTATCGCGCCATGTCGATCTGCTGATTGGTGTGGTACCGACCATCAATCTGGAGTGGATACAGAAGATCCATCGCGATACCCGGGTGCGCGGCTACTCCGCCGAGGCAGTGCAGGACACCATCCTGCGCCGCATGCATGACTACGTGCATTACATCGTGCCGCAGTTTTCCCGCACCCATATCAATTTCCAGCGCGTCCCGGTCGTCGATACGTCGAACCCCTTCATTTCGCGCGATGTGCCGACGCTGGACGAGTCGATGGTCGTGATCCGCTTCAAGGACCCGCGGGGCGTGGACTTCCCCTACCTGCTGCGGATGATCCACGATGCTTTCATGAGCCGCGCCAACACCATCGTCGTCCCCGGCGGCAAGCTCGACCTTGCCATGCAGCTGATCCTGACGCCGCTGATCTGGAAGCTGATGGAGCGTCGCCGGCAATGGGTCTGAGACACACCCGGTCGCCGGCGAATGCGCAGCCAGAGCACGACAGCGCGTAATCCGGCATCCCGGATCATGCCGCCTCGCGTCCCGAAACAGGCCGGTGCGGCACCACGATCGGGCGCGGCACTACCAAACACCTCGTCTTTTCGGCGATAATTCGCGTTTTTTCCAGCCGCCCCCTCCCGGCTTCGAGGAAACCATGTCGCAGTCCAGAAACGTCACCCCCCCGGTTTTCAACCCCATCACCGGTGCGATTCGCGCGCTGGCAATGGATGCGGTACAAAAGGCCAATTCTGGCCATCCGGGCGCGCCGATGGGCATGGCCGAAATCGCCGAGGTTCTGTGGCGGCACCATCTCAAGCACAACCCGTGCAATCCGCAGTGGGCCGACCGTGATCGCTTCGTGCTCAGCAACGGCCATGGTTCGATGCTGATCTACGCCCTGCTCCACCTCACCGGCTACGATCTGCCGATCGAGGAACTCAAGCGCTTCCGCCAGTTGCACAGCAGAACCCCGGGACACCCCGAATACGGCTACACGCCGGGCGTCGAGACCACCACCGGGCCACTCGGCCAGGGCATCACCAATGCGGTGGGCATGGCACTGGCTGAAAAGGTCCTGGCGGCAGAGTTCAATCGTCCCGGTCACGACATCGTCGACCATCGCACCTATGTCTTCCTCGGCGACGGCTGCCTGATGGAGGGGATCAGCCATGAAGCCTGTTCGCTCGCCGGTACCTGGGGGCTGGGCAAGCTGATCGCCTTCTACGACGACAACAACATTTCCATCGACGGCCATGTCGACGGCTGGTTTACCGATGACACCCCCAAGCGCTTCGAAGCCTACGGATGGCAGGTGATCCGTGATGTGCAGGGCCACGATGCCGCCGCCATCGACGCGGCGGTCCGTGCCGCCCAGGCCAATACGAAGCAGCCGACGCTGATCTGCTGCAAGACCGTCATCGGCGCGGGCGCACCTAACAAGCAAGGCGGGCACGACGTTCACGGCGCACCGCTCGGTGCCGCCGAGATCGAAGCCGCCCGTGCCCATATCGGCTGGAACCACGCGCCGTTCGAGATTCCGGCGGAGGTGTATGCAGCCTGGGACGGTCGTGTCAAGGGCGCGTCCGCAGAAGCCGGCTGGAACGAGCGTTTCGCCGCCTATGCTGCGGCCTATCCGGAGCAGGCGGCGGAGTTCCGTCGCCGTGTGATCGATAAGGCACTGCCGGCGGACTGGTCCGCCCACGTCGACAGCGTGATCGCGAAGATCTGCGACAAGGCCGAAACCATCGCCACGCGCAAGGCAAGCCAGAACAGCATCGAGGCGTTTGCGCCGAAGCTGCCGGAACTGATCGGCGGCTCGGCCGACCTGGCGGGCTCCAACCTCACGCTGTGGTCCGGCGCCAAGGGCGTCAGCCGCAACAGCGGCGGCAATTACGTGTACTACGGCGTGCGCGAATTCGGCATGGCTGCGATCGCCAACGGACTCAGCCTGCACGGCGGCCTGATCCCTTACACCGCCACCTTCCTGATGTTCAGCGAATACGCCCGCAATGCGCTGCGCATGGCGGCGCTGATGAAGCTGCGGCAGGTCTTCGTATTCACCCACGATTCGATCGGCCTCGGCGAAGACGGCCCGACCCACCAGCCGGTGGAGCAAACCGCCACGCTGCGCCTGATTCCGAACATGGATGTGTGGCGTCCGTGCGACACGACCGAGTCTGCCGTGGCCTGGGCCTGCGCGATCGAACGCAAGAACGGTCCCTCCGCGCTGTGCTTCTCACGTCAGAACCTGCCCTTCCAGGCGCGCAATGCCGAGCAGATCGCCAACATCCGCCGCGGCGGCTACATCCTCGCGGAAGCGGCAGGCGGCAAACCACAGGCCGTGATTCTGGCAACCGGCTCGGAGGTCGCGCTGGCCATGGCGGCGCAGCAGTCATTGCTCGACAACGGCATTGCGGTCCGCGTGGTATCGATGCCGTCGACCAACGTCTTCGACCGCCAGGATGCAACCTATCAGGCACAGGTACTGCCCACCGGGGTGCCGCGCATCGCGGTCGAAGCCGGCGTCACCGACGGCTGGCGCAAGTACGTCGGTCTCGAAGGCGCGGTGATCGGCATCGACAGCTTCGGCGAATCGGCGCCGGCCGGCGAGTTGTTCAAGCATTTCGGCATTACCGCCGAGGCGGTCGTGGGCGCAGTGAGACAACGCCTCAACTGATTACGTCGGCGTCCGCAGGCCGGCGCATGAGGTGCCGGCACCGCGGGTGGCGGCACCTTTTCTGCTTTTCTAGTCTGGGAGACTTTTTCGATGACCATCAAGATCGCCATCAACGGCTATGGCCGCATCGGTCGCTGCACCGTCCGCGCACTCTACGAACTCGGCCTGCGTGATCGATTCGAGATCGTGGCCATCAACGCGTCTGGCGACCTGGCCACCAATGCTCACCTGACCCGGTACGACACCACCCACGGCCGCTTCGCCTTCCCGGTGGAGACCGAGGGTGAGAACATGATCATCATCAATGGCGACCGCATCCCCTTCTTCTCCACCAAGGATCCACTTGCCATCAACTGGGGCGAACTCGGCGTAGACGTGCTGCTCGAGTGCACCGGTGCCTACACCGCCAAGGCCAAGGCCGAGGTCCACCTCAAGCAGGGCGCGAAGAAGATCCTGATTTCTGCGCCCGGCGGCGACGACGTCGATGCCACCATCGTCTACGGCGTCAACCACGACGTCCTCACCAGTGCGATGACGGTGGTTTCGAACGCTTCGTGCACGACCAACTGCCTGGCCCCCGTGGCCAAGGTGCTGCAGGACAACATCGGCATCGAGAAAGGCCTGATGACCACCATTCACGCCTACACCAACGATCAGGTGCTGGTGGATGTCCGGCACAAGGATCTGCGCCGTGCGCGCGCCGCCGCGCAGAACATCATCCCCACCAAGACCGGTGCGGCCAAGGCGGTGGGACTGGTGCTGCCCGCGCTCAAGGGCAAGTTCGACGGTTTCGCGCTGCGCGTGCCGACCATGAACGTATCGCTGGTCGACCTCACTTTTACCGCCAGCCGCGCCACGTCCAAGGAAGAGATCAACAATCTGATGATCGAAGCGTCGAAGGGCGCGCTCAAGGGCGTGCTCGCGGTAAACGAAGCGCCGCTGGTATCGATGGACTTCAACCACGATCCGCACTCGTCGGTCTTCGACGCGACGCAGACCCGGGTCATGGACGGCAACCTGGTGAAGGTGCTGGCGTGGTACGACAACGAGTGGGGCTACTCCTGCCGAATGCTCGACGCAGCCGGCGCACTGGCCAAGGCCTGATCACGCCACGCAAGCGCTCAATGCCGACACCGATGAACAGTGCAATAGTGGCTGCGCGTACCACCTGTAGCCGCCGCTTGGCGCCCAGCGCGTCCGGCCCGCACACGACGTCCGGGGAGTCCATCGGCCATGGCGACACCGGGCGCGATATTCGGTAATCAACCAGCCGGGCCGGACTCCTGTCCGGCCCGGCTTTTTTGCGGAACTCATACCATGCCTCTGCAAGTAAAGAAACTCGCCCAACTCGATGTGCGCGGCAAGAAAGTCTTCATCCGTGCCGACCTCAACGTACCGCAGGACGACGCCGGCAACATCACCGAGGACACCCGTATCCGCGCCTCGATCCCTTCCATCCAGTACTGTCTCGACAACGGCGCCGCCGTGATGGTGACTTCGCACCTTGGTCGTCCAACCGAGGGCACGGTCGGCCCCGACGACACCCTCGCGCCGGTTGCAGTGCGTCTCGGACAGTTGCTGAACAAGCCGGTGAAGCTGGTCACCGACTGGGTTGACGGCGGTTTCAGCGTCGAACCCGGCCAGGTCGTCCTGCTGGAAAACTGCCGCTGCAACAAGGGCGAGAAGAAGGACAACGAAGAACTGTCGAAGAAGATGGCTGCGCTGTGCGACGTTTATGTCAACGATGCATTCGGCACCGCGCACCGTGCCGAAGCCACCACGCACGGCATCGCGCGCTTTGCACCGGTCGCGTGCGCCGGCATGCTGATGGGCGCGGAAATCGACGCACTGTCGAAAGCGCTGCATGCGCCGGCACGGCCGCTGGTGGCCATCGTCGGCGGCGCCAAGGTGTCGACCAAGCTCACTATTCTGAAGACCCTTGCCGAAAAAGTCGATCAGCTGATCGTCGGTGGCGGCATCGCCAACACCTTCCTGCTCGCTGCCGGCAAGCGCATCGGTGAGTCGCTGGCGGAACCGGAAATGGTGCGTGAGGCCCACCAGGTGATGGACATCATGAAGGCCCGAGGTGCAGAAGTCCCGCTGCCGGTGGACGTCGTAGTGGCGGACGAGGTCTCGGCACTGGCACGCGCCAACCGTATTCCGGTCGACGAGGTCGGCCCTCACGACCGCATCCTCGACTTCGGCCCGAAGAGTTCGGCAAAGCTGGCAGACATCATCGCCCATGCCGGCACCATTGTCTGGAATGGCCCGGTCGGCGTCTTCGAGCACGCCCAGTTTGCCGGGGGCACGAAGATGATGGCCTCGGCCATCGCGCACTCGGAAGCGTTTTCGATCGCGGGCGGCGGTGACACGCTGGCGGCGATTGCCAAGTTCCACATCGCGGACGACGTCGGTTACATCTCCACCGGCGGCGGTGCCTTCCTGGAATTCCTCGAAGGCAAGACGCTACCGGCGATCGCTGCACTGGAA
Source organism: Azoarcus sp. L1K30 (assembly GCF_018122735.1). Taxonomy (GTDB): domain Bacteria; phylum Pseudomonadota; class Gammaproteobacteria; order Burkholderiales; family Rhodocyclaceae; genus Parazoarcus. The sequence goes on from NZ_JAGRRD010000001.1 coordinate 2,105,053, forward strand.
GCACGTTTCAACGACTGACAGCCCCCTCGTCACCGGCGAGTAAGGGCCATCTTGCGGGATGGCCCTTACACTGCGCGCCATCAGTGCCCAAGATTGAGCATCCGATCGGTATAACGCCGCCCCTGCTGCCTGCGCTCCTGCATGCGCTCGCCCTGTTTGTACGCCTTGTGCAGATAGCCATCCCGGCGCTGGCCCACACGCCTGTCCTCGTAGTGGACGTACACACACGAACATTGCTTTTGTGAGCAGTTCGGCAGCGGAATGGGGGGCGCCTCCGACGACAAGAAGCGCTTGCCTCGAAATGCGCGCACAGTGGCGCAGGCGGGGCCACTCGGCCTGATTTCAACGGCATGATATAAATGCTTGGGATGGCTGTCGCCCTCCTCCACGGGCTCTGGGACATCCTCTCCTTGCCTGTTGCGCATGATCACGAACGCCAACAGACCAAGCGCAATCAGCGCCAAAACCATTGCTGCAGTCTCCATACGGCACCTCCGCACATTCTTGCCTTCAGCATAGAACATGAAGATCGCCCCGTCGCCCCCGCATTGTGCTGCGCGACTCCGCTAGAATCACGCATTGCCTGCACGCGCGCCCATTCGCCGCCCCCCAATTACAGGAGACCACATGGCCCGCCACACCAAGATCGTTGCTACGCTCGGCCCCGCCTCGACCGATGCCCAGGTGCTCGAACGCATGGTCCATGCCGGGCTGGACGTTGTGAGGATGAACTTCTCTCATGGCAAGCCCGAAGATCACATCGCCCGCGCCGAGGGTGTCAGGGAAGCGTCGGCACGGACCGGACGGCCGGTAGGCATCCTCGCCGACCTGCAGGGGCCCAAGATCCGTGTTGGCAAATTCGAGAACGGCAGGATTACGCTGGCAGAGAATGCTGCCTTCATCCTCGATGCACGCTGCGAACTCGGCAATGAACATCGTGCTGGGCTCGATTACAAGGACTTACCCAAGGATGTGAAGGTGGGTGACATCCTGCTGCTCGACGATGGTCGCCTCAAACTGCGGGTGGAACGGATTCTGGGTCACGAGATCCATACCAAGGTGCGTGTGGGTGGCGAACTGTCGAACAACAAGGGTATCAACCGCCAGGGGGGCGGACTGACAGCCCCGGCGCTGACCGCCAAGGACATGGACGACATCAAGACTGCGGCATTGATCGGCGTCGATTTCGTCGCAGTCTCCTTCCCCAAGAGTGCGGCCGACATGTACATGGCGCGCCAACTACTGCGGGCGGCGGGAAGCGACGCCCTCCTCATCGCCAAGATCGAACGCACCGAGGCCGTTGCCAATCTCGAGGAGATTCTCGACGCCTCCGACGGCATCATGGTGGCGCGCGGAGATCTCGCCGTCGAAGTGGGTGACGCTGCCGTTCCGGCGCTGCAGAAAAAGATGATCCGTGCCGCGCGCGACCGCAACAAGCTCACCATCACCGCCACGCAGATGATGGAGTCGATGATCCTGAGCCCGGTGCCCACCCGTGCGGAAGTCTCCGACGTCGCCAATGCCGTGCTCGATGGCACAGATGCGGTCATGCTGTCGGCCGAGACCGCGGCGGGGAAATTTCCGGTTGAAGTCATCGAAGCCATGAGCCGGGTCTGTCTCGAAGCGGAGAAATCCGCCGAAGTGAGCCTCGATCGCGAAGTGCTGAACCGTCAATTCACCCGCATCGACCAGTCCATTGCGATGGCGGCGATCTGGACTGCCTACCACCTGAAGGTAAAGGCCATTGCCGCCCTCACCCAGACCGGCTCCACCGCCTTGTGGATGAGCCGCCTCAACAGCGGCGTGCCAATCTATGCACTGACGCCCGAAACCAGTTCGCGCAACCAGATGACGCTGTATCGCGAAGTCTATCCGCTGCTGATGAGCCAGCTTCATATCGATCGCGACGTGCTGTTGTGGGAGGCAGAGCAGATCCTGCTCGATCAGGGCGTGGTCGAGTACGGTGACCTGATCGTGCTCACGATTGGCGAGCCGATCGGTTCGTCGGGCGGCACCAATACGCTCAAGATCGTGCGCGTCGGCGATCATGTTCCACCCGACGACGCCGACTGATCGCCGGAGCCCCGGTCTCATCGTTCGTGTCGATTGTCTCAATCCATGTGAGCCTGTTTCGGCCCTGCCCGCTCACAGGATAAAATGACAGCTTATTCAACCTGAACCGTCCGGCGACATTGCGCCGGCCCCCCGGAGATTCCTGATGCCTCTCGTGTCCATGCGCCAGTTGCTCGACCACGCCGCCGAACACAGCTATGGCCTGCCCGCGTTCAACGTCAATAACCTCGAACAGGTCCAGGCCATTATGGAAGCGGCCGCCGAGGCTGACAGCCCGGTGATCATGCAAGCGTCTGCCGGCGCGCGAAAATACGCCGGTGAGGCATTTCTGCGTCACCTGATCGACGCCGCCATCGAGACCTATCCCAACATCCCCGTGGTCATGCACCAGGACCACGGCCAGAGCCCGGCAATCTGCATGGCCGCAATCCGCTCCGGCTTCTCCAGCGTGATGATGGACGGCTCGCTGCTCGAAGACGGCAAGACGCCCTCGTCCTACGAGTACAACGTTGCGGTCAGCCGCGAGGTGGTGAAGTTCTCGCACGCCATCGGCGTCACGGTCGAGGCCGAACTCGGCTGCCTCGGATCGCTCGAAACCGGCCAGGCCGGCGAAGAGGACGGCGTCGGCGCCGAGGGTACGCTGGACCATTCTCAACTGCTCACCGACCCCGACCAGGCCGCCGATTTCGTCAAGCAGACCGATTGCGACGCACTCGCCATTGCCATCGGCACCAGCCACGGTGCGTACAAGTTCACCCGAAAGCCCACCGGCGATATCCTCGCCATCGAGCGCATCAAGGCCATCCACGCCCGCCTGCCCAACACCCACCTGGTCATGCACGGCTCGTCGTCGGTGCCGCAGGAACTGCTCGAGATCATCCGCCAGTATGGCGGCGACATGAAGGAAACCTATGGCGTGCCGGTCGAGGAGATCGTGGAAGGGATCAAGTACGGGGTACGCAAGATCAATATCGACACCGACATCCGCCTGGCGATGACCGGTGCGGTGCGCAAGTTCCTGTTCGAGAACCCGTCCAAGTTCGATCCGCGCGAATTCAACAAGCCCGCGCGTGAGGCTGCCAAACTGGTGTGCAAAGCACGCTTCGAAGCCTTCGGCTGCGCCGGCATGGCGTCCAGGATCAAGCCGATGTCGCTGGACCGGATCGCCGCCCGCTACAAGGCTGGCGAACTGGCCCAGGTCGTGCGCTGAGCATCACGCTGCGCGGGCGTAACGGCAAAGCAATATCGAGCGCGCCACCGGCGCGCTTTTTCTTGCCGAGAAACCTGTGGAAAGGGACCTGACCGATGAGCACACCACACCGCCACTGCTTCACCTACGGATCGCTGATGACCCCGCACATCATGTTCGACGTGTGCGGCACGGCGCTGTCTGCCATCGCAGCCCGGCTCTCCGGTTTCAGCCGTCACCCGGTGCGCGGAGAAGACTATCCGGGCATGATCGGAAATGCCGGCCACGAGGTCGCCGGCATTCTCTACCTCGACGTGCCAGCGGACGCCCTTGCCCGGCTAGACGCCTTCGAAGGCGAGCAGTATCGACGCAGCACCGTCACCGTACGCTGTGATGACGGCCGGCACCTTCCTGCCGATACCTATGTGTTCCGCTCCGAATACGCCCACTTGCTGCTACCCGGCGAATGGGACCTGGCGGCCTTCGAACGCGACGGACGCGCGCGCTTCGAGCGCAAGTTCACCGGTATTCCCAAACGTTGATCGGGTCCTTCAGTAGGTTTCGACCTGACCAGTCCACATTTCAGGACTGAAGCACACCACGCGATTGCGACCGCTCTCCTTCGCGCGATAAAGCGCCACGTCGGCGAACTTGACGGTCTGCCAGAAGGTGTTGCTGTCATCGGCGAGCATTGCCACCCCGACCGAGATGGTCTTCTGCAGCACATGGCCATTGATCTGCACCTTCAGCGCTGCAACCGCCTCGCGGATGTTCTCGGCAATTCTGACGGCCGCTGCCTCGTCGGCATCTTGCAACACGATCAGGAACTCTTCGCCGCCGAAACGGATCACCATGTCCGACGCCCGCACCGACTGCCGCAGCACGCCGGCGAGCGCTTTCAATACCGCATCGCCGGCATCATGGCCGTGCGTATCGTTGACGACCTTGAAGTAGTCGAGATCGAGCATGAGCACTGCCAGCGGCGTCTTGCGCCGGCGCGCATTCGCAATCAGCGTATCGACGTACTCTTCGAGGAAACGGCGATTGTTCAGCCCCGTCATCGCATCGCGCAGCGATGACTGGCGCAAGGTCTCGTTTAGACGCTTGGCCTCGAGTACCGGTGCCATCTCGCGCAGATAGACATGTACGTAAGGCACCTGCTCTATCGTCGCCTCGGCGCGCGAGGCGGGAACGACGAGCTGAACCACGCTTCCCACCGAGCCCGACTGGATGATCGGCACACAGTAATACCGTCGGGTCTCGCCGGCATCCACGGGGGCATGGAAGGCGTTGCAGATGTCGGGGCTGACGAGCCCGTCGACCGGATGACCGGTGCGACGCGCGCGGCACATCTCACTGCGTCCCATGATCTGCGGATCGCACCAGCGGCACTCCGCGCCGGGCAGGCCGTCGACCATAATCGACGCCATCTGCTTCGCGCCTTCGGTCTCGTAGATGGAGAACTCGTCGATGCCGAAGCGCTCGACCAAAACCTTGCCGAAACGGCCGTAGATCTCGCGCTTGTTCTCATCTTCCTCGATCGCCTGTTTGAAAGCCGACGCATCTGCCAGGCCATTGACCATGTCGATGGTGGCTTCGAGCTGATTCTCGCCCTGGCGCGGATTGCGGCCGGTCAGTTGCGTCACGCGCTGAGTGATGCGCGACAAGCCCTCGTCCAGGAAGCTCAGCAGCTGATTGGTCTGGCTGGCGATCTTGCCGATCTCGTCCTCGGTGCGCTGTTCCAGCCGCCCCTTGAAGTCCCCCTTGAGCGCACGCTGGACGGTTTTCTCCACCGCCTGTGCGGTATCGCCGACGGGCAGGATCAGGCGTCTGGCCAACAACAGCGACGCCAGCGAGATCGACGCCACGGTCGCCAGGATGATGGCGATGGCGAACAGGGCCGTACGCTTGATCTCGGCCAGGGACAGCTCGATGGTCACGGCCCCCAACACCGTCCCCTCCGACACCTGGTGACATTGCAGGCAATTGGGCGAACCATGCGAACTCGCCGCAAAGGGGATGGTGCCGCGAAAGACGGTTTCACCATCGGCATCATCGAGAAAATAGCGCGCCCGCCCGTCGGCAAGAACATCGCGCTCGGTCGAGTCCGCCGGCGCCTCCTGCGGCATGCCTTCACCAAACTGCTGATTGACGTGCGGCGAACGGATCACACGCGCCGAACGCAAGCCCTGGACTTCACGCAGGCGATCAAGAAACTGCTCGCGCTTGTCGATCACGCCGTGAATCATCGCCTCGGTCAGGTGCACCCGGACCATTTCCGCTGCGGTCCGGACGTGCGCGGTCGACGACGATATCGAAAAACTACGAAAGGCATAAAGGCTGATGATCGTAAGGGTAACCAGGATACCCAGTGTCACGGCGACCAGCAGCAAGGTGACCTTGCGGTTCAGGTTCATTGCAAATCCATCCTGACCGATAATGTTGAAGGTGATGACGAGCGCCGGATTATCGCAGAAAGTCCATGCCAAAAACATGGACTTTCCGTCTTTGTGCCGGGTAGTGTGCGATGCTGCACAAATAAGCGGAAAGTAATATTCGATCAGGCCCCCGTCCGGTCAGTCCGACATCGCCCGCATCATCGTCGCGCCGTCGGACTGCAGAAAATCCAGCAACGCCTCGAGCGCCGGCGTCAATGGCCGGTCGGCATGCACCAGCACATTCCACTCGCGAATCACCGGCGTATCGGCCACGTCGAGGCGCACCAGGCGTCCGCTTTCAACCTCCATCGCAAACGTGTGATGCGACAGGAAGGCGATGCCCATCCCCGCCATCACTGCCTGCTTGAGCGTTTCATTGCTGCCCAGTTCATCGGCCGCGAGCGGCTTGATGCCGTGCGCGCGCAGGAATCGTTCGAGATTGGTCCGCGTTCCGGAGCCGCGCTCGCGCAACAACAGGCGCTCCCCGGCCAACGCCGATGGCGGTATGTTGCGCCGCGTCGCCATCGGGTGATCGGGGCGGGCAACGAAAGACAGCCTGTGCGGGTAGAACGGAATGCGGCGCAGGGCCAGGCCACTCGGCGGCTGTCCCATGATGGCCAGATCCGCCCGCTTCTCCTGCAGCAAGGCATGCACGCGATCGCGGTTCTCCACCGTCAGGCGAAACTTGATGTCCGGATGGCGACGGCCGAACTCGGCCAGCAGATGGGGGACGAAATACTCCGCGGTGGTAATGGCCACCACCTCCAGCGTTCCCGCGGCCACACCGAGCATCGACTTCAGCTCGACCTCGGCCACGTCCAGCGCCACCAGCGCGTCCCGTGCCCGCCGCACCAGGACCTCGCCCGCGGCGGTCAGCCGAATCTCGCGGCGGCCGTCGACCAACACCTGCCCCACCAGTGATTCCAGCTCCTTGATCTGCATCGACACTGCAGGCTGGGTCAGGTGAAGCAAGCGCGCCGCCTGGGTGAAGCTTGCGGTATCGGCGACGGCAACAATGGCGCGCAATTGCTTGAGGGTCAGCCGCTGAGCCAGTTTCATCAGGCTTCCTTATCTCAAAACGACAATATTTATCATTAGATCTTATATCAGCGAGAGCTTAATGTCGCTCTACCAGACCAGAGGAGACAGACATGGGCGCACCCGACAATCCGCAGCAGATTCTCGACCCCAGGAAGCGTTACCAGGCCGGCGTGCTCAAGTACGCCCAGATGGGGTACTGGGACGCGGACTACGAACCGAAGGACACCGACGTCCTCGCCGTCTTCCGCATCACACCGCAAGAAGGCGTGGACCCGATCGAAGCCGCTGCCGCCGTGGCGGGCGAATCATCGACCGCCACCTGGACCGTGGTGTGGACCGACCGCCTGACCGCGAGCGACACCTACCGTGCGAAGGCCTACCGAATCGACCCGGTGCCGGGCCAGCAGGGCCAGTACTTCTGCTGGGTCGCCTACGACCTCGACCTCTTCGAGGAGGGTTCGATCGCCAACCTTACCGCCTCGATCATCGGCAACGTGTTCAGCTTCAAGCCGCTCAAGGCTGCGCGTCTGGAGGACATGCGCCTGCCCTTGGCCTATGTGAAGACCTTCCGCGGCCCGCCGACCGGCATTGTGGTCGAGCGTGAGCGCCTGGAGAAATACGGCCGCCCGCTGCTGGGCGCGACGATGAAACCCAAGCTGGGGCTGTCGGGCAAGAACTACGGACGCGTCGTGTACGAGGCGCTGCGCGGCGGGCTCGATTTCACCAAGGACGACGAGAACATCAATTCGCAGCCCTTCATGCACTGGCGCGACCGCTTCCTGTACTGCATGGAAGGCGTCAACCAGGCCGCTGCGCAGAGCGGCGAGATCAAGGGCCATTACCTCAACATCACCGCCGGCACCATGGAAGAGATGTACAGGCGGGCGGAATTTGCCCGCGATCTCGGTTCCTGCGTGGTGATGATCGATCTCGTCATCGGATGGACCGCAATCCAGTCGATCAGCAACTGGTGTCGCGACAACGACATGATCCTGCACATGCACCGCGCCGGCCACGGCACCTACACCCGCCAGAAGAACCACGGCGTGAGCTTCCGCGTCATCGCCAAGTGGCTGCGCCTGGCCGGCGTCGATCACCTGCACGCAGGCACCGCGGTCGGCAAGCTCGAAGGCGATCCGATGACCGTGCAGGGCTTTTACAACGTGTGTCGCGACACGGTGACGAAACAGGATCTTCCCCGCGGTCTGTTCTTCGACCAGGACTGGGCCAGCATCAAGCGCGTCATGCCGGTCGCTTCGGGCGGCATCCATGCCGGCCAGATGCACCAGCTGCTCGATCTGTTCGGCGACGAGGTCGTACTCCAGTTCGGCGGCGGCACCATCGGCCATCCGATGGGCATCCAGGCCGGCGCCCAGGCCAACCGCGTGGCCCTCGAAGCCATGGTGCTGGCGCGCAACGAAGGCCGTGACATCGTCAATGAAGGGCCGCAGATCCTGGCCGATGCGGCCAAATGGTGCCAGCCCCTGCGCGCCGCCCTCGATACCTGGGGCGACATCACCTTCAATTACACCAGCACGGATACGTCGGACTTCGTTCCCACCGCCAGTGTCGCCTGAGTGACCCGCGTTCAGGCACCAGAACAGCAAGAGGAGACATCATCATGCGCATTAATCAAGGCTGCTTTTCCTTCCTTCCCGATCTCGACGACACGCAGATCGCGGCACAGATCGGCTACTGCCTGCGCCAGCACTGGGCCGTCGCGATCGAATTCACCGACGACCCCCACCCGCGCAATACCTACTGGTCGATGTGGGGACTGCCGATGTTCGACCTTGCCGATGCGGCCGGTGTGATGCACGAACTGCGGGCCTGCCGCGAGGCCAACCCGGAGCACTACGTCCGCGTCAACGCTTTCGACTCGACCAAGGGCTGGGAGACGGTGCGCATGTCCTTCATCGTCCAGCGCCCGACCAAGGAACCCGGCTTCCGCCTCATTCGTCAGGAGACCAGCGGGCGGAACCTGCGCTACACGCTCGAGAGTTATGCGGTGACTGCCGCCACCGAAGGCGCGCGCTACGCCGGCTGAGCGCATTTTTCGTTGTGGCACGGTCGGGGCAGCCGCCCCAGCGGCGCCGCAAGAACGGGCCGGGACCATCCGCAGTCCCGGGCCAGCGATGACGAACACAGGAGACCACCATGAGTGCAAGTGATCTGCAGGGGCTGAGCCCTGCCGCACCGCCGGCGTCCGACATGCACATCGACCTTGCCGCCGAATATGCCGATGCCGGCATCGGCGACGTGCTCGAGCGCCTGGAGCGCGACCTCGTCGGACTGGCCCCGGTCAAACGCCGGGTGCGGGAAATCGCCGCCCTGCTACTGGTCGACCGCGTCCGCCAACGCCTCGGCCTCACGACCGCCGCGCCGTCGTTACACATGAGCTTCACCGGCAATCCCGGGACGGGCAAGACCACGGTCGCCCTGCGCATGGCTGAAATCCTGCAGCGCCTCGGCTATTGCCGCCGCGGCCAGGTGGTGGCCGTGACCCGTGACGATCTCGTCGGTCAATACATCGGTCACACCGCACCCAAGACCAAGGAGGTGCTCAAGCGCGCGATGGGCGGCGTGCTGTTCATCGACGAAGCCTATTACCTGTACCGCCCGGAAAATGAAAAGGACTACGGCCAGGAGGCGATCGAGATCCTGCTGCAAGTCATGGAGAATCAGCGTGACGATCTGGTGGTGATCCTCGCCGGCTACGCCGATCGCATGGAGCGATTCTTCGAGTCGAACCCCGGCATGAAATCGCGTGTCGCCCACCATGTGGACTTTCCGGACTATGCCAATGCAGAGCTGGGCGAAATCGCCGAGCGCATGCTGGCGCAGTGGAACTACCGTTTCGACCCCGCCGCCCGCCTCGCCTTCGACGAGTACATTGCGCTGCGCCGCGATCGCCCCCACTTCGCCAACGCCCGCAGCATCCGCAATGCGCTCGACCGCATGCGCATGCGCCAGGCCCTGAGGCTGTTCGAGTCCGGTGCCACGGTGGATGCCGACACACTGAGCACGTTGAGCGAAGCCGATGTCCGCGCCAGCCGTCAGTTCTCCGAGCCGTCCGCGGCAGCACGCCGGGATGAGCCAGAGTTCGACAGCGAACTCGACTTCGATCCCGAACGCGGTGCCGACCGCATCGACTACTGACCCGACTCGCCGAGACCGCCACCATGTTCAACATCGAGCGTAGCACCCTGACCGAATACCTGATCGACCAGCGCCGCCATCACCCCGATGCCACCGGCGAACTCAATGCTCTCATCCTGCAGGTTGCACAGGCATGCAAGGCCATCTCGCGCGCCATCGCCCATGGCGCGCTGGCCGACATGCTCGGCGACCACGGCGCCGACAACGTGCAGGGCGAACAGCAGAAGAAACTCGACGTCCTCGCCGATAACATATTCCTGCGCGCCACGCACTGGGGCGGCAGCCTCGCCGGCATGATCTCGGAGGAGAACGAGGCACCGATTCCACTGCCCGCAGGTCACAGCCGCGGCAAGTACCTGCTCGCCTTCGATCCGCTCGACGGCTCCAGCAATATCGATGTCAACGTGGCCGTGGGATCGATCTTCTCCATCCTGCGCGCCGCCACCCCCGGCGAAGACGCCGGCGCCGACGACTTCCTCCAGCCCGGCACACGGCAGGTTGCCGCCGGCTACGCCATCTACGGCCCGTCCACGATGCTCGTCCTCAGCGTCGGCAAGGGCGTGGCGGGGTTCACTTTCAATCCGATCCTGGGCGACTTCTTCCTGACCCATCCGGACATCCGCGTGCCGTCCACCACCCGCGAATTTGCGATCAATGCCTCCAACTCGCGCTTCTGGGCGCCCCCGGTGAGGCGATATGTGGACGAATGCCTGGCCGGGCGCAGCGGTCCGCGCGGCACCGACTTCAACATGCGCTGGATCGCCTCACTGGTGGCCGAAACCCACCGCATCCTGATGCGCGGCGGCGTGTTCCTGTATCCGCGCGACAGCAAGGACCCGTCGAAAGCGGGTCGCCTGCGCCTGCTTTACGAGTGCAACCCGATCGGCTTCATCATCGAGCAGGCAGGCGGGCGCGCCTCCACCGGCCACGGCCCCGTACTCGAGGTCACGCCGGAATCGCTGCATCAGCGCATTGGCTTCGTGTTCGGCTCCAGCGACGAGGTCGAGCGCATCGAGCGCTACCACCTGGAGCCGGCCACGACCGCGGAGCGCCCGCTGCCGCTGTTCAACACCCGCTCGCTGTTCAGCGACAGCCCCGCATTCACACAGTAAGGAGGGCACGCCATGTCCGAACGCCACCCCATCGTCGCCATCACCGGCTCTTCCGGCGCCGGCACGAGCACCGTGCAGCGCACCTTCGAGGAGATTTTCCGGCGCGAGAGCGTCACCGCGGCGGTCGTCGAGGGCGACAGCTTCCACGCCTACGACCGCAAGACCATGCGCGCCAGACTTGCCGAGGCGGAGTCCGACGGCCAACTGTCCCATTTCAGTCATTTCGGCGCCGAAGCCAACCTGTTCAGTGAGTTGGAGCAGTTGTTCCGCAGCTACGCCGAGACAGGCAGCGGCCGACGGCGGCGTTACCTGCACAGCCGCGAGGAAGCCGAGCCCTACCATCAGGAGCCAGGCACCTTCACCCCGTGGGAGGAGATCCCGACCGGGACTGACCTGCTGTTCTACGAAGGTCTCCATGGTGCGGTGCAAGGCGAAGGGCTTGACGTCGCCCGCTTCCCCGACCTGCTGATCGGCGTGGTGCCGGTGGTCAATCTGGAGTGGATCCAGAAGCTGCATCGCGACAAGAACATGCGCGGCTATTCGACCGAGGCCGTTACCGACACCATCCTGCGCCGCATGCACGACTACGTGCATTACATCGTGCCGCAGTTTGCCCGCACCCATGTGAATTTCCAGCGCGTGCCGATGGTGGACACCTCCAATCCCTTCATCGCCCGCGCCATCCCCACCGCCGACGAATCAATGGTGGTGATCCGCTTCGCCAACCCCAAGGGGATCGATTTTCCCTACCTGCAGAACATGATCCACGGCAGCTTCATGAGCCGCGCCAACACCATCGTCGTGCCCGGCGGCAAGATGGAGCTGGCGATGCAACTGATCTTCACCCCCTTCATCTGGCGCCTGATGGAACGGCGAAGGAAGCTGCTGTGACGCCCGCCCTTGTTGTCGGCGCCAGCCGTATGTGCCCGCGCTTCGTGGCGCACGGGGTATTCACTCCGACGGCTGCGAAACTCACTCGCTGCGCTCACTCGGACAGTCCTCGCCGTCTCCGTGAATACCCCGCACACCACTTCGTCCGTGCAGGCTCGACGAAAGATCAATCGACGTCTGCCGCCGATACCGGCAGCGGTCGCGCCGCGCACTGGCACCACGGCCAAGCCGGCTGTGCGGGGTATCTGTGGCGTAGCCGAGGACTGTCCGAGCCCGCAGGGCGAGTTCCGCAGGCTACAGAACAGATACCTCGTGCAGCCAGCGGTTCGCAGCACAAACGGCCCCGCTCGAGCTGATTCCCTGATCGACCTTACCCGGAGGAACACTCCAATGAACATGCGCCTGTCCCAAACCGCGCAGGACACCCTGTGTGCCAACGCCCTGCGTTTCCTCGCCATCGACGCCGTCGAAGCGGCGCAGTCCGGCCACCCCGGCATGCCCATGGGCATGGCCGAGATCGCCGTGGCCCTGTGGACCCGCCACCTCAAGCACAACCCCACCGATCCCGCGTGGCCCGACCGCGACCGCTTCATTCTCAGCAACGGCCACGGCTCCATGCTGCATTACGCCCTGCTCCACCTCAGCGGCTACGACCTCCCGCTCAACGAACTCAAGCGCTTCCGCCAGCTCCACAGCAAGACACCCGGCCACCCCGAGCACGGCCTCACCCCCGGCATCGAAACGACCACCGGCCCGCTCGGCCAGGGACTCGCCAACGCGGTCGGCATGGCGCTCGCCGAGAAGCTCCTCGCCGCCGAATTCAACAAGCCGGGCCATCGCATCGTCGACCACCTCACCTGGGCCTTCGTCGGTGACGGCTGCCTGATGGAAGGCATCAGCCATGAGGCGGCCAGCTTCGCCGGCGTGCAACGCCTGTCCAAACTGATCGCACTATGGGACGACAACCGCATCTCCATCGACGGCGACGTCTCCGGCTGGTTCGGGGACGACACCCCGGCGCGCTTCCGCGCCTATGGCTGGAACGTCGTCGAGCAGGTGGACGGCCACGATGTCGACGCCATCGACCGCGCCATCCGAGAAGCGCGCGACAACGCCGCCAACGACCTTGGCCCGACCCTGATCTGCTGCCGCACCGTCATCGGCCGCGGCAGCCCGGCACGCGCAGGCACCGCCGGCATTCATGGCGCGCCACTGGGCAAGGATGAGATTGCCGCCACCCGAACGGCGCTGGGCTGGGATCACGCACCATTTGACATCCCGGCGGAGATTCGCAGCAGTTTCGACGCCCGCGACCGCGGCAGTGCGCGTCAGGCCGAGTGGCAGGCACGCTTCGATGCCTACGCACACCAGTGGCCCGAGGCGGCGGCCGAATTCAGCCGCCGCGCAGGCGGCCAGCTGCCCACCGGCTTCGGCGTGCTCGCCGACGCCATCCTGCGCGGCGTTCACAATGAAGGCATCACCGTTGCCAGCCGCAAGGCCAGCCAGCAAGCCATCGGCCGCCTTGCCCGCGCCCTGCCCGAGCTGCTCGGCGGCTCGGCCGATCTCACCCACTCCAACCTCACCGACTGGCCGGGCTGTGGCGCAGTGCGAGCAGATCAGGGCGGACGCCACATCAACTGGGGCGTGCGCGAGTTCGGCATGGCCGCCGCACTCAACGGCATCGCCCTGCACGGCGGCTATCTGCCCTTTGGCGCCACCTTTCTCGTCTTTTCCGACTATGCCCGCAACGCCATGCGCATGAGCGCGCTGATGCGCCAGCGCGTGGTGTACGTGATGACCCACGACTCCATCGGCCTGGGCGAGGACGGCCCCACCCACCAGCCGGTCGAACACCTGCCCAGCTTGCGCCAGATTCCCAACCTCGACGTGTGGCGACCGTGCGATGCGGTCGAGACACAGGCTGCCTGGAACGCCGCGGTCACGCGTAGCGGCGGCCCCAGCGTACTCGCCTGCTCGCGTCAGAACCTGCCCCACCAGACCCGCGACGCCGACCGTCTGGCCGACATCGCACGTGGCGGATACATCCTCGCCGAGGCACACGGCAACCGCCCCGCGCTGGTGCTGATCGCGACCGGTTCCGAAGTCGCGCTGGCGATGGGTGCGCGAACGCTGCTCGAGGCCGACGGCATTCCCACCCGCGTCGTCTCCATGCCCTGCACCAGTGCCTTCGACCGCCAGGAACCGGGCTGGCGCGACGTGGTGCTCCCGCCGGGCGTGGCGCGCGTCGCGGTCGAAGCCGCACAACCGGACGGCTGGTGGAAATACCTCGCCAACGCGCCCCGCGCCGCCGTCGTGGGCATCGACCGCTTCGGCGAATCGGCGCCGGCGGCCGAGCTTGCCGCGCTGTTCGGCATGACACCGGAGCGCGTGGCCGACACCGCCCGCCGATTGTTCTGACACCGGATCACATCACTCGAGGAGACACCATGAGCATCAGAGTCGCCATCAACGGCTATGGGCGCATCGGCCGCAACGTGCTGCGTGCCCACTACGAAAGCGGCAAACGGCACGACATCGAGATCGTCGCCATCAACGATCTGGGCAGTCCCGACACCAACGCCCATCTCACCCGTTTCGACAGCATTCACGGCCCCTTTCCACACTCGGTGGAGGTCGGTGAGGGCAGCATGGCGGTGGCGGGCGACACCATCCGGGTGTTTGCCGAGCGCGACCCGGCACGCCTGCCATGGCAGCAACTGGGGATCGACGTCGTGCTCGAATGCACCGGGCTCTTCACTTCGCGCGACAAGGCCGGGGCCCATCTGGCTGCCGGCGCGCACAAGGTGCTGATCTCGGCCCCGGGTGGGGACGACGTCGACGCCACCATCGTGTATGGCGTCAATGATCACATCCTGCGCCGCAGCCATCGTGTGGTGTCGAACGCAAGCTGTACCACCAACTGCCTCGCCCCGCTCGCCTTCGCGCTCCATCGCCCGCTGAGCATCGTGCGCGGTCACATGGTGACGGTCCATTCCTACACCAACGACCAGGTGCTGATCGACGTTCATCATACCGACCTGCGTCGCGCCCGCTCCGCCACCCAGTCGTTGATCCCGACCAGGACGGGCGCCGCCGCCGCGGTCGGCCTGGTGCTGCCCGAACTGGCCGGCAAGCTCGACGGCTACGCCATGCGCGTACCCACGCCGAATGTCTCGTTCACCCACTTCACCTTCGCCGCATCGCGCCACACCAGTGTCGGCGAAGTCAACGACCTCGTCCGCGAAGCCGCCCATGGAAGCTTGCGCGGCATTCTCGGCATCAACGATCTGCCATTGGTGTCCTGCGACTTCAACCACAACCCGCACTCGAGTCTGTTCGACGCCACCCTGACCAAGGTCGACGACGATCTCGTCACCGTCACGGCCTGGTACGACAACGAATGGGGGTTCTCCAACCGCATGCTCGACACCGCGTGCGCCATGACGCAAGCCGACTGAGCCCTGCCCACAAACCGCCAAGGAGACAACCCGATGGCCATGATTTCCCTGCGACAGCTGCTCGACCATGCCGCCGCTCACGACTACGGCATCCCCGCCTTCAACATCAATAACATGGAACAGATTCAGGCCATCATGCTGGCGGCCGCCGCGACCGACAGTCCGGTCATCCTGCAGGCGTCGGCCGGCGCCCGCGGCTATGCCGGCGAAGCCTTCCTCAAGAAGATGGTGGAAGCGGCGGTGGAGCAGTGGCCGGACGTCCCGGTCTGCCTGCACCAGGACCACGGCGCCAGTCCGGCCATCTGCCAGCAGTCGATCCGCGCCGGCTTCACCAGCGTAATGATGGATGGTTCTCTGCTAGATGACATGAAGACACCGGCGAGCTACGACTACAACGTCGATGTCACCCGTCGCGTCGTGGACATGGCACACGCAGTCGGGGTCTCCGTGGAAGGCGAGCTCGGCTGTCTCGGCTCGCTGGAGACCGGGCAGGCCGGCGAGGAGGACGGCGTCGGCGCACAAGGCACGCTGGACCACACCCAGATGCTGACCGACCCACTCGAAGCCGCAGCCTTCGTCGCCGCCACCGGCGTCGACGCCCTTGCAGTCGCAATCGGCACCAGTCACGGCGCATGGAAATTCTCCCGCCCGCCGACCGGGGACATTCTCGCCATCGAACGGATCGCCGCCATCCATCGGAGTATTCCGGACACCCACCTGGTCATGCACGGCTCGAGCAGCGTACCGCAGGAATGGCTCGCCATCATTCGCGAGCACGGTGGCGACATCAGCGAGACCTACGGCGTGCCGGTCGACGCCATCGTTGAAGGCATCCGCCACGGTGTGCGCAAGATCAACATCGATACCGACCTGCGTCTGGCCATGAGTGGCGCCATCCGCCGTCTGGTCGATACCGATCGCAAGGAGTTCGACCCCCGCAAATTCTTCAAGGCGGCGCGGGTGGCAGCCGAGGGCATCTGCAGGGATCGCTTCGAAGCCTTCGGCTGCGCCGGACAGGGCAGCCGGATCAAACCCTTGCCACTCGAGGCATTTGCGCGCCGCTACGTGCTCAAGCGCGCCGCTTGAACGCGTCCCGGGTCTCGATTTTCCCTGCCCCTTCCGGGCTTGGGTGTCCCGTATCCAGCCGATACGGGGCACCACTTTCTGGCGCCGGCATGCGGCTCCGCACCTGCCATCATCCGCCCGGTGCGCACCGATCGGAATGGACAAATGAGACCGCAACAATCGGCCCGCACACTCTCGATCAACCCGCCTGAGGCTTGGGGGGGAACAACCCGCATCTCGCTCGGCCGTCCGGAGACACGGCAAATGAATTTGGGGAAAAAAACATTTGACAATGCGGCTGAAGGGCGTAGAGTCATGGTTATTGTGCACCGCAACATAACCACCGGAGGAACACCATGGCCGCAAAACCCGATTTCCAGAACCCGATCGAAGCTGTTCAAGCCCTTATGGCTGTCCAGGCTCAGACCATCGGCAAGTCCATCGAACTGCAGAAGAAGGCCAGCGAAGAGCTGATGGCCTTCTTCCAGGCTGAAGCCCAGAAGGCCACCAAGCTGAAGACGCCGGAGGAGCTGGTTCGCTTCAACGTCGACGCCAACACCGCGCTGTTCAAGCTTCTGCAAGCTCAGGGCGAAGCCTTCACCGCACTGGCCACCGAAGTGAGCCAGGCTGCCATGTCCAAATTCCAGGGCCTGGCGAAGTAATTCACCCCCCTGCTGGACTGCATCACCCCAAACCCCGACGGGTCGCCGTCGGGGTTTTTTCTTGTCCGCGGCGAGCGGGCCAGTGCTAGCATTCCGGTCGCCATGCGACTCGATCAGATTTCCACCCGCCTCTTCAATTCCGGTGCACTCGCCTGCCATGAGCAACGCGTCTTGCGCGCCTGGGTTCAGCGCCGGGCGCTCGATGGCGGACGACGTCCTGCCGAACATTTCCTGCCACAAAGTGTTCGCGATATCGTCCCCGCACTGATGACCGAACTCGAAGGGCTCGCCCGCCTGCGCAGCGAGCATCCGGGCGAGGACGGCTCGTCCAGACTGCTGGTGGACCTGGCCGACGGACAGAGCGTGGAAAGCGTGTTGTTGCCACGCGACGGCCTGTGCGTATCTAGCCAGATCGGCTGTGCGGTGGGTTGCCTGTTCTGCATGACGGGCAAGGACGGCCTTCTGCGCCAACTCGGCAGTGCCGAGATCGTTGCCCAAGTGGTGCTCGCGCGCAGCATGCGCCCTGTGAAAAAGGTGGTGTTCATGGGCATGGGTGAACCTGCGCACAACATCGACAACGTCGTCGATGCCATCGAATTTCTCGGCACCCTCGGCGGTATCGGGCACAAGAACCTGGTGTTCTCCACGGTGGGCGACGCACGGGTCTTCGAACGCCTGCCGAAGATGACGGTCAAGCCTGCGCTGGCGCTCTCGCTGCATTCGAGCATCGCCGACATGCGCGCGAAACTGCTGCCGCGCGCGCCGCGCATCAGCCCCGAGGAGCTTGTCACGCTCGGCGAGGTCTATGCGCGCGCAAGCGGCTATCCGATCCAGTATCAATGGACACTGATAGAGGGCGTAAACGACAGTGAGGACGAGATGGAAGGCATCGTCCGCCTGCTCAGGGGCAAGTACGCGATCATGAACCTGATCCCCTACAACACCGTGGCCGAACTCGACTTTCGCCGCCCATCGCCGGCGCGGGCAACCGAACTCGGGCGCTGGCTGCATCGACGCGGCGTGCTGACCAAGTTGCGCCAGTCCGCCGGACAGGACGTCGATGCCGGGTGCGGGCAGTTGCGCGCACGTTCGATTCGCATCGATCGCCGACGTCCTGCCACAATCGTGGAAACCAGGGCCTGAGGCGCGGATCATGAGACAGGATCGCATTCCAGCCGCCTGGATGCGCGGCGGCACGAGCAAGGGTCTGTTCCTGCTGACCGACGACCTGCCGCTCACGCCAGCGATACGCGACGCGCTGCTGATGCGCCTGATCGGCAGCCCGGATCCGTATGGAAAGCAGATCGACGGACTTGGTGGCGCCACCTCGAGCACCAGCAAGGTCGTCATCGTGTCGGCGTCGTCCCGCCCAGGCCACGACGTGGACTATCTGTTCGGTCAGGTGCCGATCGATGGCGGGCACATCGACTGGTCGGGCAACTGCGGCAACCTTACGGCCGCGGTCGGTCCATTCGCGATCAGTCGTGGCCTGATTCGAACGCCATCGGACGGCATCGCCACCGTCCGCATCTGGCAGGCGAACATCGGCAAGACCATTGTCGCCTATATCCCGATGCAGGGCGGCGAAGTGGTCGAGCATGGAGACTTCGTTCTCGATGGTGTCGCCTTTTCCAGTGCCGAGATCCGGCTCGAATTCATCGACCCCGCCGGCAGTGGCGCCGCGGGGCTGTTTCCATCCGGGCGGACACTCGAGCATCTGCACACCGCAGCAGGTTCGATACCGGTCACCCTGATCAGCGCCGGCAACCCGATGGTGCTGGTCGATGCCACCGTGCTCGGCGTCGACTGCAGCGCACCGCAGGCCGTACTCAATGTGCAGCAGGACCTGCTGGCGCGCTGCGAACAGATCCGCATCGCGGGTGCGATGGCCATGGGGCTTGCCACCAGCGTGGCAGAAGCCAGTGCGCGCGGACACACGCCCAAACTCGCGATTGTGGATGCGCCGTGTGCATTTCGTGCTGCCAGCGGCCACACGTTCGACACCGCCGACACCGACCTGGCTTGCCGGGTGCTGTCGATGGGACTGTTCCATCATGCCATTCCCGGCACCGCGGCGATCGCCATCGCGGCCGCTGTGGCGGTACCGGGCACCCTTGCCGCAGCGCACGTACGCGATGTCCGCCCCGGCCCGATCCGGATCGGCCAGCCTTCGGGGCGCACACTGGTCGAGGTGGAAGCGGTACGTGACGGCACCGCCTGGAAAATCGGGAAAGCAGTCATGACCCGCAGCGCGCGCATGCTGATGGACGGTGTCGTCGGCGTACCGTCCTCGATGCTCCGTGCCGCCAGTGGTCAGTCCCGATCTAGCCGATGAATCCGGCCTCGGTTGTTCGCCGGGCCATCGCCTCGAGCGCCTCTGCTGGCATCGGACGGCCGAACAGGTAGCCCTGATAGGCATCGCAGCCCGCCTGCTCGAGGAAACTGCGCTGCGCTTCCGTTTCCACGCCTTCGGCAATCACGCTCAGGCCCATCGTGTGCCCCAGCGCAATCACCGTCTGCGCGATCGCGGCATCGTTAGGATCGATCAGTACATCACGTACGAAGGACTTGTCGATCTTGAGCTCGGTCAGGGGAAGCCGTTTGAGATAGGACAATGACGAATAGCCGGTACCGAAATCATCGAGCGAGAATCTGACCCCGCGCTCACGCAAGACGCGCATGCGCGCGATCACGGTTTCGGCATCCTCAAGCAGCAGACTCTCGGTCAGTTCCAGACGCAGCAGTTCGGGCCGTGCGCCCGCCTGCGACAACGCAGTCATGACCTCGTCGCAGAATTCAGGGTGATGGAACTGGCGCGCACTGACATTGACCGAGATGGCAAGCGACGCCAGTGCCGGATCATTCGCCCACGCGGCGAGATGGCTGCAGGCCGAGCGCAGCACCCAATGGCCCATTTCCAGAATCAGGCCGCTCTCTTCGGCCACGCCGATGAAACTGAGCGGCGATACCATGCCGCGCTGCGGATGCTGCCAACGCAAGAGCGCCTCCACACCCAGCCAGCGCCCTGCAGCGTTGACCTGAGGCTGAAAATGCAGCGACAACTGCCCCAGCGCAAGCGCGTCGCGCAGATCCGACTCGAGTGCTGCGCGCTCACTGAGCCGCGTCTGCATCGCGAGGCCAAAGAAGCTCAGGCGGTTGCGACCATCCGACTTCGCGTGATACATCGCCAGGTCGGCCCGTTTGAAGAGTTCGTCGGTGCCAGTATCGTGTCCGGCGAACAAGGTTGCGCCGATGCTGGCGGCACTTACGGCCTGGTTGCCGCCGAGTCCGTAGGGCTGATTGAGGGACTCGAGAATCTTGGCACCGATCGCCTTCGTCTGCGCCGTGGCTTCGTCCTCCTGCGCGCTCAGCCCCTCGACGATAACGACGAACTCGTCCCCCCCCAGACGCGCCACGGTGTCGCCCTCGCGCACCGCGGCCAGCAGACGGCTGGCAACTTCCTTCAACAGGAGATCGCCGAGGTCATGCCCCAGTGTGTCGTTGAGTGTCTTGAAGTTGTCCAGATCCAGAAACAGCAGGGCACCACGCTGACCGCTGCGGGTGCTGTGGGTCAGCGCACGCTGCAGCCGATCGCCGAGCAGACGACGGTTTGGCAGACCGGTGAGCGGATCGAAGAATGCCAGCGTATTGATGCGGTCCTCGGCATCCTTGAGCTCCCTGACCTGGGCATTGAGGCGCTCGGCATGGTCGCGCAAGGCCATCTGATTGCGTTGCAGCATCTCGCGCATGCTCTCCTGCGCCTGCGCCAATTGCGCAATCTCCGCGATCGGGCTGGATATCGGCGCCGACGCATTGAAGTCCAGCGCGCCGATCCGCTTGCTCGATTCAGCCAGTGTTTCCAGCGGTTCCGCGATATTACGTGCCTGGGCATGGGCAACGATCGCCGCCGTCGCCAGCACCAGCACAAGGCCACCGCCAAGCGCAAGCGCCAACGTCGACCATCGCGGGGCGAAGTCCGAAGCGGGCGCGAAGACCAGCACCCACAACGACTGCGCCCCCAGCGCGTAAGGCTGCGCGCTGAGCAGCCAGCGCTCATCGCCGGAAACGAACCTGCGCACACGAAACGGTTTGCCATCTGCATGGGACCATTCCGCCACCGCGGCGGAGACCACATCGACACCGAGCGTATCCGCCGGCTGCAGCACCCGCTTGAACCACGCAGCCGCGCTCAAACCTTCGGGACGATTCGGCAGGCCGAGGACGAGACCATCGTCGGTAACGATCAGCGCCATGCCGTGTTCGCCCACCCGTGCGCCGATCGTGGTCAACGACAGGTCGCGCAACATCAGGTCGAAGCCGATGACGAAGTCACTGCCGTCGCTCAACATATTGCGCAGTGAAACCGTGATGCCAGGATCGCCCGTGGTGAAGAAGGTATAGGGTCGCGTCCAGTGCACCGAGCCGGGTGACGCGCCCGACACTGCGCCGACGAACCAGGGTCGCGAGCGAGGATCATAGTCCACACGCTCCCATCTGCTGGTAGCGCCGCCATCGGCCGAAATATCGACAAAGTGCTGCAGTGTCCCCCGGTTCGGGATATCTGTCAGGCGGTTGCGCCACCCTCCGTCCGGTCGCTGCAGCAGCATCCATCCCTGACCGCTCGAGGTGCCCGCAACGATCGAGGTGACGTAGGGCGATGCAGACAGCAAGGGCATGAAATAACGATTGAACGGTGCGGGGTCATCAACGTCCGGCGCCCTGCCGCCAAACCAGCCTGCGCTGATTTCCAGCAATCGCTCCTGCGGCTCGAACGTCTGCCGCAAGCGGGCTTCCACGCGTTCGGTTGCAAGCTGGAATTCGCTTGCGGCGACCCGCTCGAGCACGGGCAACAAGCCAAGCGCGATAAAACCAAGCGTGACGACGAGCGAACTGACGCCGACAAGCAGCAGCGCCCGCACCAATATGGTTTTGCGCAATGAAACGGCAAGGCGTCTGGAATCCACGTCAGCCAGATCTCCGAACAGTCATTCGCATGCCCTGCACCTTACCCCGTTCCCTCATCGACCACACCTGCGGGCATGTGCTGCAGCAACAAGGCCAGCGCCTCGGCATAGCGGAAGGCGCGCATGTGGCGTTCGAAGCGCGCGTAGTCGGTACCGAGTACGGAGACGAACAATGGCCGTTCCGTTTCAAGCAACTGGCTGGCGCGCATGTTGGCCGCGCCGAGCAGGCTCCGCATCTCGACCAGTGCCGCATTGCCGGCATCGGCAGCGGCGACATCGAACAAGGCGGGTGCCGACGGCTGAACGAGTCCCGGGCAAACGTCGCCGGCTTCGGGAAGCCAGCGCAGCAGGGTCGCAAACAGGACGTCAGGATCGACCGGCTTCGCGATGAAATCGTCCATTCCGGCAGCGAAGCAGGCGCGCTTGTCCGCTTCGAAGACGAATGCGGTCAAGGCAAGGATGGGGACATGGCGATCGAACACCTGTTCGCGAAGGACGCGGGTTGCGTCGAACCCGTTCATGTCGGCCATGTGGATGTCCATCAGGACCAGATCGTAGTTCGCGTGGCGGCACCGCTCGACCACCTCGAGTCCGCTGCCCACGGCATCGACCCGGATACCCGCACCCGCGAGCACGTCGAGCGTGACCGCGCGGCTCACGGCGTCATCGTCGCACAGCAACACGTAGGTGCCGCCCTGACGGGCGCGCAACTGTATCGCCGCTGAACGGCTCTTGGCGGTCGGAACCGCAGGCGATTGCGAACCACGTCCGAACAGCGCGGTGAACCAGAAGGCGCTGCCGCGTCCAGGTTCGCTGTCGGCACCGGCCTCGCCCCCCATGAGCTGCGCAAGGCTGCGCGTGATGGCCAGTCCGAGACCCGACCCGCCATAGCGTCGCGAGGTGGACGCGTCAACCTGCTCGAAGGCCTCGAACAACCGCGGCAATGTATCGGCAGGGACACCAACCCCGGTATCCCTGACCTCGAACCTGAGCAAGAGTGCATTGCCGCGATCCTCCACCACCTCAGCACGGATCACGACCGACCCATAATCGGTGAATTTGACCGCGTTCGACACGTAGTTGAGCAGCGCCTGGCGCAGGCGAAGCTCGTCGCCACGCAGCTGCAGGTCTGTCAATGCAGGATCCGCGTACAGGCGAATCCTCTTGCTTCGGGCCTGCTCGGCGACGAGCGACATGACATGTTCGAAGACGCCGCTCAGCTTGAACGCCACATCCTCGAGCTGAAGCTGCCCCGATTCGACCTTTGACAGGTCGAGGATATTGTTGATGATGCGCAACAGGTGATTCGCGGCGTTGTCGATGCGGCTGAGCCGCTCGACCTGGTGCGGAGCCGGGCGATCTTCGCGCAGCAGATGAATAAGGCCGATCACGGCATTCATCGGCGTGCGGATCTCGTGGCTCATGTTGGCGAGAAAGTCGCTCTTGGCCCTGTTCGCCGCCTCTGCACGCGCCGTGGCCGCACTCAGCTCACGGGTGCGGCTGGCCACGAGAACTTCCAGATCCCGGCGATATTGGTCCAGCTCCGCGGCAAGACGCTTCTTTTCAGTAATATCTTCCTGGATGGAGAGGTAGTTCGATATCCGACCATCCATCTGCCGAATCGGCACCACCTTAGCCGATACAACGTAGGTGCTGCCATCTGCGCGCTGATTGACGAACTCGCCGTTCCAGATCTGCCCGGCCCGGAGCGAATCCCACAATCCATCGAACACCTCGGGCGCAGTGTATTCCCTGCCCAGGGCACTCGCGGACTTTCCCTGCATGTCTGCCTGTTGGTAACCACTGTGAGCGGAAAACGCGCTATTGACGTATTCGACCCTGCCGTCGAGATCAGTGATGACGATGGCTTCGGGGCTCTGTTCGACCGCCAGTGACAATTTGCGAAGCTCATACTCCGCCGCCTTCATCGCCGTGATGTCGCGCGAGATGCCGAATATCCCGATCACCTTGCCGTCAGCGCCGCGCAAGGGCCCCTTGGTAGCAAGAAAGGTAAATTCGCCAGCAATCGAATGCACGGACTCTTCAAACGTGATCACTTCGCCACGATCGATCACGAGGCGGTCGTTCTCCATGATGCGGGTGGCCTGCTCGGGACCGAGCACCGTCGTGTCGTCCCGGCCCAGGACTTCGTCGCTCGACCAACCGGTATATCCGGACGCTGCACGGTTGAACAGCAGATAACGTCCGCGGTCGTCCTTGGCGAAGATGGCGTCGCTCGAACCCTCGGCAATCGCATCGAGCAGGCTCAAGGCATGCAGCTTGTCCGACTGCTCTTCGAGCCGACGACGGTCAGCTTCCGTGATCCGTCGCAACATGTCATGGACGACGCCATAGAGCAGGCCGGATGTCACGAGCACGAAGAACCAGCCCTTGAAGGTCTGCAACCAAGCACTGTCGCCACCTGGCAACAGGCTCAAGGCTCGATCGGACAGGACGATCCACAGACAGGCGAACACGGCATAGGGCAGCACCACGCGCCAGACTGCACGCCGGATTCGTTTCGCATCGGTCGACGCGTGTGCGTCAAGCCCCATTTTCTTCGCCTTCTGCTCCCCCGCTCACCCGGTCACGCCCCGTCTCGATAGGTGTTTGCAATCGCGACAAACTCGTCGAATCCGTTTACGAAGGCGTCGACCACGGCGGGATCGAAATGCTTCGCCCTGCCTGCCTCGATCAAGCCTCGCGCCTGTTCGAAGCTCATCGCGGCCTTGTAGGTGCGGCGGGAGATCAGCGCATCGAATACGTCCGCGATGGCCATCAGTCGGGCGGAGACCGGTATGTCCCGACCACCAAGCCCGTCCGGGTAGCCCGTCCCATCCCAGCGCTCGTGGTGCCAGCGCGCAATTTCCTTGGCGAGGGCAAGAAACGGTACGGGTTGGTCGATATCGCGCTCGGCCAGTTCGATGGCCTCGGCACCGAGTCGCGCGTGCGTCTTCATCACGGCCCATTCCGCGGCATCCAATGGCCCTGGCTTGAGCAGGATATTATCCGGAATGCCGACCTTGCCGATGTCGTGTAGCGGCGCCGAGCGCACCAGCAACTCGACGTAGAGATCATCGCGCAACGGCGAGAAATCCGGGTGCCTCTGCAGCCGCATCGCCAGGGCACGCACATAGGCCTGCGTGCGCAGGATGTGGTTACCGGTCTCCGGGTCACGAGTTTCCGCCAAGTGTGCCAAGGCGCGAATCGTTACCAGCTCGGTACGATCGTTGTCAGCCATTCTGCGTGCGACTTCGGCTTCGAGTGCGCGGTTCTGGTCGCGCAGTACATTGCGGGCACGAATGACATCCATCTGGTTGCCGACACGGCTCAGTACGATGGCCGGGCGGATGGGCTTCGAGATGTAGTCAGTGGCCCCCAACTCGAGCCCGCGCGCTTCTTCTGCCGGATCATCGAGTGCGGTCAGGAAGATCACCGGCGTGTCGCGCGTGCTGGCTTGCTGACGCAAGCGCGACAGCACCTCGTAGCCATCGATGTCGGGCATCATTACGTCGAGCAGGATGAGATCGGGTGGCGGCTGCTGCGCAGCGATCTCGAGCGCACGCGCGCCCGACGGGGCGGCAAGAACAGTGTACTTCGGTTGCAACAGGGCGCCTAACACCGCGAGATTGTCCGGCACATCGTCGACAATCAGGATGGTGGCACCCGGTTCGCTGTCCGGGCTCTTGCATAAAGGATCGTTCATCTGTTCTTGTCCGCGGATCTCGGTCGGTGGCGGTCAGGCGTGGCGGCCACTCAAGACTCTATCATCAAGACGTGCGCGAAAAACCCGCCTGTTGCGAGGGAAACACCACCTTGACGCACGCACCCGACTAGGCCCACGCGGTTCTGTCGAGCGCCTCGGCCAGATAATCCACCAGCACCCGGACCTTGACCGAGAGATGCTTGCGTGATGGATATACCGCATACACGTCGATCTGCGCCGGTGTGCACTGCGGCAAAACCTGCACCAGACGACCGGCGGCCAGATCACCGCCGACAATGAAGTCCGGCTGGAGGATCAAGCCTTGATGCGCCAGCGCCAGGGCAAGGCAGGTGTCGCCGTTGTTGCTGCGCACATGTGGCCGGGTCTGCACCTCTCGCACACCGTCTTCCGTGGTGAAACGCCACACATCGCCCCACGCCGCATAGGTGTAGGCAATGACCTGATGACGCGCAATATCCTCGACCGCGGCGGGATGGCCGTACCGGGCCAGATACTCGGGGCTGGCACAAAGCAGGATGCGTGTCGATGCGAGGCGCCGGTGCACCAGCGTCGAATCCTGCAGCCGACTGATGCGGATGACGACATCGAATCCCTCTTCGACCACGTCGACCAGACGGTCGCTCAGCGTGATGTCTAGCTCGACATCCGGATACTCGGTCATGAAGCCACCCCAAAGCGGCGCCAATTGCAGGATGCCGAAAGAAAACGGCGCATTGATGCGCAGCCGTCCGACCGGGTTGCCGCTCACAACCCCGACAACCTGCTCGGCCTCGTCCACATCCCCCAGGATCTGCTTGCAGTGCCCGTAGAAGGCGCGACCCGCCTCGGTCAGGGACAGGCGCCGCGTGGTGCGCTGGAGCAGGCGCGCGCCTAGCCGGGTTTCGAGCTCCATCACGCTGCGCGATACCGCGGCCTTCGACAGGCGCAGTTCGTCCCCGGCGGCGACAAAGCTACCGGCCTCCACAACAGCAACAAAGCAGCTCATCTCTCGAAATCGGTCCATGACGCAAATTGTCTCGAATTTCGCAACAGTAAATCAACCGTAAACGCATTTATCGATTTTCACGTCAACAATACACTGCTGTCACTGCCTGTCCTGTCACGTTGTGACCGTGAGGAGCCCTTGATGTCGCTGCCTACCCTTTTCATTTCACACGGCTCGCCGATGTTCGCCCTTGAACCGGGCGTGCTCGGTCCCCGCCTCGGCGCACTGGGGCGCGCCCTGCCACGTCCGCGGGCAGTGGTTGTCATGTCGCCGCACTGGATGACCCGCGGCCTGCGCGTACTCAATGGCGTCGAACTGGAAACGATCCACGATTTTGGCGGTTTTCCGCGCGAACTGTATGCGTTGCGGTATCCGGCGCCAGCCGCACCGGAGGTGGCCGCGGAGATCATCACAGTGCTCGCCCACCGTGGCATCGAAGCGACCGCCGACCCCATTCGAGGCCGCGACCACGGTGCCTGGGTTCCCCTGATGCATCTGTATCCCGATGCCGACATCCCAGTGATCCAGCTATCGCAACCCGCCGTACCCGCGCCACTGGCGCTGCTCGAACTGGGGCAGGCCCTGCACACCCTGCGCGAGCGGAACATCCTGTTCATCGCCTCCGGCAGCCTCACCCACAACCTGCACGACTTTCGCGCAGAACCGGATGCCGATCGCAGCGTCGAAAACTATGCATCGACCTTTGCGGAATGGGTGTGGGGCCGAATTCATGACGGCGCGCTCGGCGACCTGCTGGACTACCGCACACGGGCTCCGTTTGCTGCACGTGCGCATCCGACGGACGAACACCTCCTGCCCCTCTTCGCGGCAATCGGCGCAGCCGGGCCCGACTGGGTGCATAGCCGGCGCATCCAGGGCGGGCTCACACACGGCGTACTGTCGATGGATGCCTTCATGTTCGGCCTTGCCCAGGACATGCCACTGGCCGACGTATTCGATTGAACCTCGACCCCGACATACCGAAAGACCACAGACCAATGAAAGCTGACACCATGCCTTCCACCTACACTCGCACCGCAATTGCCCTGCACTGGCTCGTGGCGCTCGGGCTGACCGGCGCCTTTGCGCTCGGGCTGTACATGCACGAACTCCCCCTCTCACCGTTCAAGCTCAAGCTCTATTCATGGCACAAATGGGCGGGCATCAGCCTGTTCATGCTGATTCTGGTCCGTCTCGCCTGGCGCATCACACACCCTGCACCGTCACTGCCGCAGCACATGCCTGCCCACGTGCGCGCACTTGCTCATACGACGCATGTTGCGCTTTACGTCCTGATGCTGGCGATTCCACTGAGCGGTTGGCTGATGAGTTCAGCCAAGGGCTTTCAGACAGTGTGGTTCGGCATCCTGCCCCTGCCAGACCTGGTGGCCAAAAATACGGAACTCGGCGACCTCCTGCAGGCGGTGCATGAAACGCTCAACCTGACGCTCGCAGCCCTGATCCTCGGCCACATTGCAGCGGCGCTGAAACATCACTTCGTGGACCGCGACGACATCCTGCGCAGGATGCTCCCAGGCGGGCACGGCAACCCGCCCTGATCAACACGAACGGCACGGATCCGAACGTCACGGATCATCAAATCGCAGCCCCGAAAGGACAAACATGAAAGAACATCAATTCATCCATGCGTTACGCGGCGTGACCGCCGCGGCGCTGCTCGCGCTCGGCACCGTCGGCACAAGCAGCGCCGCCGAATACACCTCGATCGATCCGTCAACCAGCCGCGTGCTGTTCCAGTACACCCAGATGGGCGTAGGCATGGACGGCGCCTTCGACCGCTTCAGTGCGGCCATCAAGTTCGATCCTGCCCGCCTTGCCGACGCGCGCGCCGCGCTCGACATCCAGGTCGCGAGCATCGACACCGGTTCGGCCGAAGGCAACGACGAGGTCAAGACCAAGACCTGGTTCAATACCGCCGCGCATCCGGTCGCACACTTCGAATCGACCGAATTCAAGGCGCTTGGCGGCGATCGTTACGAAGTCGCGGGCACGCTCACGATCAAGGGCAAGACCCGTAAGGTCACCGCGCCGTTTACCTTCAAACCCGACGGCAAGGCGGCCACCGTGCGTGGCGGCTTTGCGCTCAAGCGCAACGACTTCGCCATCGGTGAAGGCGAATGGGCCGATACCTCCATCGTCGCCAACGACATTCGCATCAATTTCGACTTACGCGCCCTGCAGGGCGAAAAGTAGATCCACCCCCATCCATCCACTCCACGCAAGACAGGACCACACCATGAACAAGACCCTTGCCGCACTCGCCTTCACCCTGCCATTCACCGTGCTGGCCGCATCCGCGCATGCTGCACCCGAGCACTACACCATCGACGGCACCCACACCTTCCCCCGTTTTTCCTACAACCATTTCGGCTTCTCGAAGCAGCTCTCGCGCTTCAACAAGACCACCGGTACCGTCACCTTCGACCAGGCGGCCAAAACCGGTGCCGTGGATGTCACCATCGACATGAAGTCGGTCGATACCGGCTTCGAACTGTTCGACGGCCACATCCAGGGCACTGAGTTCCTCGACACGGCAAATCATCCAACTTCGACCTTCAAGTCGACCCGCGTGGTGTTCGAGGGTGACAAGCCGGTCAGTGTCGAAGGCAACCTCACGATCAAGGGTGTCACCCGCCCGGTCACACTGACGATCACCTCCTTCCAGGCCATGCCGCATCCGATCCTGAAAAAGGATGCAATTGGCGCCAATGCCACGACGGTGATCAAGCGCAGCGAATTCAATGCCGGCAAGTACGCGCCCAACGTCGGTGACGAGGTCACGCTCGACATCGCGATCGAAGCCATCAAGCAGTAATCGCATGCGCAGAGCACACGCGGCCGGCCGGAACCGGCAGCGTGTGCTTGTCATGCGCGCGTGCATTGGGCAAGAATGCGGCATCCCGCCCATTCCGTGGCGCCACGAGGCCCTGGACCGACGCCATGCCCCTGTTCAACGAACATCCCCTGCGTCACGCGCTCAATGACGAGGTGCACGCCCGTCCGCCGGTGCCGCTCGAGACGCCCGAGTTCGTCACCTACCTGGCCTTTCTTCACCACGAGGGCAGCGCGGGGCGCGAGGCGCTCCATCTCGAGGCGCTGACCTCGCAGCTCGGCCTTCCCGCCCCCGAAACCGAGACCGGCCACGTATTCATCGATGCCGAGTCCTTCCGCCTGAAGTGGGAGCGGCACAACGAGTTCTCCAGCTACACCTTTTTTCACCATATCGCCGCCGAGGACAGCGCCGGCGACAATGCCCTGCTCGCGGTGCCGGCCGGCTGGCGCAAGGACATTCCCGGTCAGCTCGTCGCCGCCACCCACATCGAGTTGCGCGCGGTGCGCGAAGTCCCTCCCGACACGGTCATGGTGCAGGTATCGCCCTACGGCAAGACCCTGGTCGCCGCGCAGGTCGCCGACGGTGCAGGCTGGATCTTCACCGACTTTCACATCCACGAGGACGGTTTCTCCCGTTTCCTGCTGGTCGATGCCGGCCTGACCCCGCGCCAGGCGGGACGCATGGTGCAGCGCCTGGTTGAAATCGAAACCTACCGCGTCATGGCGCTGCTGGCCTTTCCGGTGGCAAAGCAGGTCGGGCGACTGCTGTCGCGTGCGGAGGACGAACTCGCGGATCTGATGGATGGACTCGAGCAGGCGCGCAATACCGAGGACGACCGTGCCGTGCTCGGCCGCCTCACCCGGCTGGCTGCCGAAATCGAACGCTCGGTGGCTCGCACCACCTTCCGCTTCGGCGCCGCCGCGGCCTACTACCGGCTGGTCGGACAGCGCATCGACGAGCTGCGCGAGGTGCGCCTGCCCGGCTTTCCCACTGTACGTGAATTCATGGAACGCCGGCTGACCCCGGCCATCAGCACCTGCGCCACCATTGCCCGACGCCAGGAGGACATCTCCGGCCGGATTGCACGCAACTCGCAACTGCTGCGTACGCGTGTCGATATCGAGCTCGAACGCCAGAATCAGGAGCTGCTCGCGCAGATGAACCGACGGGCGAAGATTCAACTGCACTTGCAGGAAACGGTGGAGGGCCTGTCGGTGGTGGCCATCACCTACTACGCGTCGCAATTGGTGAACTACATAGCGAAGGGCGCCAAACACTTCATCGAACCGGCCACGCCAGAGGTCATCACCGCCATTTCGATTCCGGTCATTGCCACGCTGGTTGCGATCAGCCTGCGCCGGGTCAGAAACAGCCTCAACACCGACGACAAGGAGCACGCACACTGAGTGTGTGCCGCGCAGCTCACCTATAATCACGTTTTGCTCAAACCGGGAACCTATCCGTGACCACCCCGCTTTTCGAATCCACCATCAAGAGCCTGCCACTGCTTGGGCGCGGCAAGGTGCGCGACATCTACGCAGTCGACGCCGACAAATTGCTGATCGTGACCAGCGATCGCTTGTCTGCCTTCGACGTGATCCTGCCCAATCCGATTCCCGACAAGGGTAGGGTGCTGATCGCGATGGCCAACTTCTGGTTCGACAAGCTCGGTCACATCATTCCCAACCAGCTCACCGGCATCGACCCCGAGACGGTTGTCGCCGCCGACGAGCGCGACCAGGTTCGCGGGCGCGCCCTCGTGGTGAAGCGCCTCAAGCCATTGCCGATCGAGGCCGTGGTGCGCGGCTACGTGATCGGCGGGGGCTGGAAGGACTATCAGGAGACCGGTGCCATCTGCGGCATTGCGCTGCCACCGGGGCTGAAGCAGGCCGCCAAACTTCCCGCCCCGATCTTCACCCCCTCATCCAAGGCCGAAGCCGGCGCACACGACGAGAACATCTCCTTCGCCCAGGCCCAGGCGGATTGCGACGCTCAGCTCGCGAGCGCACTTGCCGGCACCGGCAAGACCGGCGCCGGACTTGCCGAAGAGGCACGCCAGGCCGCACTCGCGCTGTACACGGAAGCAGCCGACTACGCGGCTGGCCGTGGCATCATCATCGCCGATACCAAGTTCGAATTCGGTATCGATGCCGCCGGCACCCTGCACCTGATCGACGAAGCATTGACACCGGACTCCTCACGCTTCTGGCCCGCAGACAGCTATCGCGAGGGCATCAGCCCGCCGTCCTACGACAAGCAATACGTGCGTGACTATCTCGAGACGCTGGACTGGAACAAGCAGGCACCCGGCCCGTCATTGCCCGCAGACGTCATCGAGCGTACCGCCGACAAGTACCGTGAGGCATTTACCCGCCTGACCGGGCAGCATCTGGCTTGAGACGTGGCGGTCTCCGCCGCAACGGCGGGGACCACAGCCGGCGGCAGGCAGTGAAATGCCTGCATGACCCGCGCGCGGCCATTGGGCAAATGGCTGCGCGCAGCATAAAGAACTCTGCGTGAAGATCCCCCTCTAACGGACAGCCCGGGATCGTTCCGCGCCAATGACGGGACTGCCCGGCATATTCCACCCGATGGAGGTTGCCATGGACAAGTCTTTTCATACCCTGGATCACCACTTCGACCTGCCCCACGTCCGCCGGGTCGATGCAAACCGGCCATTTCAATGGCTCAAGCTCGGCCTGAGCGACATGCGGGACAACCTGGCGGCGAGTTTGACTTACGGCCTGTTCTTTGCCGTGGCGGGCTATCTCATCCTCGCCTACGCGGCCAGCATGCCTTATCTCTTCACCGGTGCAGTGTGCGGGTTCTTCCTGATCGGCCCGATCGCCGCCGCCGGGTTGTACGAGATCTCCCGTCAGCACGAGAAGGGGCGCTCGATGTCTTTCGCCGAGTCCCTGCGCAGCCTGTGGACGCACCGTGACAGCATGCTGTTCTTCGGCGTCTTTCTTGCCATCACGCTGATCGGATGGGAACGCATCTCAGCCATCATTTTCGCGCTTTTCTATCATGGCGGATCGCCGGACCTGAGCAACTTCTATCGCGAGGTATTCCTGTCTGGCGACTATACCCATTTCGTTGTCGCCTACCTGGTGATCGGTGGCGCGCTCGCCGCGCTGGTGTTCTCGCTGTCGGTCGTTTCCATCCCGATGACCATGGACCGTGAAGCCGACGGCATCAGCGCAGCGATGACCAGCATGCGCACGGTTGGCATCAATCTCGGCGCCATGGCGGTATGGGCTGCGCTGATCGTCGTGCTGATCGGCATCGGCTTCGCCACGATGATGATCGGCATGGTGATCCTGCTGCCATTGCTGGGACACGCATCCTGGCACGCTTATCGTGACCTGATCGAGTAAATCCGCCCGATCAGTTTCGCCGAGGGCGCCGATAGCGGCGCCCTTTCGATTTTTTGCGGCACAATAGGCGCATCACACGTTCTCAACCGACCCGGACATCATGCAAGCACCGACCCCCGCACCGCTCGACAATCCGCTGCTCGACTTCTCTGGCCTGCCCCGCTTCGACACGATCCGGCCCGAGCATGTGGCTCCAGCGATCAGGCAACTGCTCGACGAATACCGCACGCTCATCGAACGCCTCACCAACAGCGAAAATACACCGACCTGGGATGATTTCATCGTGCCGATGAACGCGGCCGGGGAACGTATGGGGCGCGCCTGGGGTGTGGTCGGGCACCTGCACAGCGTGATGGATATACCGGTATGGCGCGAAGCTTACAACGCCCTGTTGCCCGAAGTCTCCCGCTTCTATGCTGAGGTGGGACAGAACCTGGCCTTGTTCGAAAAGTACAAGGCGCTGAGTGAAAGCCCCGAATACAACTCCCTCACGCCGACCCGCCAGCGCATCCTGGACCACGAACTGCGCGATTTCCGCCTTTCCGGCGCGGAACTTCCCGACGAGCGCAAACCGCGCTTCCAGGCCATTCAGGAGGCGATGTCACAACTCGGCGCCAAATTTTCCGAGAACCTGCTCGACGCCACCAATGGCCATGCCGAATGGATCGAAGACGAATCGGCCCTGACCGGCATTCCCGCCGACGCCGTCAGCACCGCGCGTGCCGCAGCAGAGAAAGAGGGCAGATCCGGGTGGAAGTTCACGCTGCAGATGCCAGCCTATCTGCCCGTGCTGCAGTACGCCGACAATCGTGACCTGCGCGAACGCATGTATCGCGCCTATGCCACCCGTGCATCGGAACTCGGCAAGCCGGAACTGGACAACGGTCCGCTGATCGGACGCATTCTCGCGCTGCGTGACGAAGAAGCCCGCATGCTGGGTTACCGTAACTTCGCCGAAGTCTCGCTCGTACCCAAGATGGCCGATACGCCCGAACAGGTGCTCGGCTTCCTGCGCGAACTCGCAGCCAAGGCCAAACCCTTTGCCGAACGCGACCTCGACGAACTGCGTGCCTTTTCGCGCGACGAACTCGGCATCGTCGATCTGCAGCCGTGGGACGTCACCTATGCCTCGGAAAAACTGCGCCAGGCACGCTACGCCTACTCCGATCAGGAAGTGAAACAGTATTTCCCCGAGCCGCGTGTACTCGACGGGCTGTTTGGCGTGATCCGGGCCCTCTATGGCGTGGATATCCTGCCCGACGAGGCGCCGCGCTGGGATCCTGACGTCGGCTTCTTCCGCATCGAGAAAGCCGGCGAACTGATCGGGCATTTCTACCTCGATCTGCACGCACGCGAAACCAAGCGTGGCGGTGCATGGATGGATTCCGCCCGCAGTCGCCATGTCGGTGCGGATGGGACCACCACCCCCGTGGCCTACCTGGTGTGCAACTTCCCCGGCCCGGTCGGGGGCAAGCCCGCGACCTTCACCCACGACGACGTGCTGACGCTGTTCCATGAGGTGGGCCACGGTCTCCATCATCTGCTGACCCGGGTGGACGAGCTGGCGGTGTCCGGCATCCATGGGGTGGAGTGGGATGCGGTCGAATTGCCGAGCCAGTTCATGGAGAACTTCTGCTGGGAATGGGACGTGCTGTGCGGCATGACCCGC
Organism: Azoarcus sp. L1K30; assembly: GCF_018122735.1. Lineage (GTDB taxonomy): Bacteria > Pseudomonadota > Gammaproteobacteria > Burkholderiales > Rhodocyclaceae > Parazoarcus. The sequence goes on from NZ_JAGRRD010000001.1 coordinate 2,139,717, forward strand.
CATGTCGATACCGGCGAACCGCTGCCACGCGCGCTGTACGACAAGATGATCGCGGCGAAAAACTTTCAGAGCGGCATGCAGACGGTGCGCCAACTGGAGTTCTCGATGTTCGACCTCCGCCTTCACGGCGAATTGCGCCCGAGCGGTGAAGGCGATCAGGCAAGCGTCGCCATCGAGCGCGTCATGGCGCTGCTCGATGAGGTCCGGGCCGAAGTCGCGGTATTGATTCCGCCTGCATGGCACCGTTTTCCGCACAGCTTTTCGCATATTTTTGCTGGCGGATATGCTGCCGGCTACTACAGTTACAAGTGGGCCGAAGTCCTGTCGGCGGATGCCTTCGAAGCCTTCGAGGAAGCCGGCGCCGGCAAGGGCAGCCTGCTCGACGCCGACACCGGCGCGCGCTTCTGGCGCGAGATTCTGGCCGTCGGCGGCAGCCGCCCGGCGCTGGAGTCGTTCAAGGCCTTTCGCGGGCGCGAACCGCGGGTCGATGCATTATTACGCCACCTTGGAATGGTCGCCGCATGACTAGAACACGCTTCCTCGCCGTACTGATTGCACTGGGTCTGAGCGCCTTGGCACAGGCGCAAACGACTTATCGATGGGTTGACCGGCAAGGGCAGGTACACTATTCCGACCAGCCGCCACCGCCGGAAGCGGGAACGCCGGAGGCGCGCCGCTTTGCCGCGCCGCCGCCCGATCCGACGCTGTCATACACTTTGCGCAAGCTCGGCGAGGATTTTCCGGTCACGCTCTATACCTCCGCCAACTGCACCGATCTGTGCGCCTCCGCGCGCGCGCTGTTGGGCGCACGCGGCATTCCCTTTACAGAGCGCATCCTCGCCAGCCAGGACGATATTGCCGACTTTCGCGACCGCTTCGGCAGTCCGGAACAGGTGCCCACACTCAGCGTCGGACGAAAACCGTTCAAGGGCTTCGAACCCGGCGGATGGAACCGCCTGCTCGATCAGGTCGGCTACCCCAAGGCACCGTGAGGGGCCGTCACCCGAACGCCCCGTCAGAGCGCCAGCCCAAGCGCTTCAATGGCGCTGAGGGGTGATGGCCTGCCATTGACGAACAGGCTGCCCCCCTCGTAGCGCAATGCAGTGCTCAGCATCCCGTCCTTTTCCCGCAGCACGCCTGCGGCGAGAATATCCCCCATCTGCTTCTTGACCGCAGCACTGACCGCGCCATCGATCTCGGCATCCGAGGCCTCGACCTTCATCGCCTGCACATAGCCGACAACGGACTGACGTGCGTTCAATTGAAGCAGCCGCAACAACAAGGCCTTGGGCATGCTGAACTCCGCACTGGCACCAACACCGGCGACCGGGTCCCGACCCACCGCATCAGCCTTCCCGGCATAGTCGATCCGCGCACTCATCTCTGCGCGACCCTCGCCGAGACTCGCCCCGAGACGCTTGAGTTCGATCGCGGGTGCACGCCCGAGCATCGCGGGCAGTTGCTGTGAGACCACCTCAAGCACGGCAACACGCTGCATCTCGATATCGCTGTCGGCTCGTCGGACCTCCTCGGCACGGCGGGAAATTGCATCCAGCGCTGCGGCATCGATACGTTCGGCCGCAAACGCCAGGCCAAGTTCGTCCACTGTCTCGCCCCCTCCGCTCAGATTGCTGACGCGGAAGTCGACGCTCATATTCACCAAATCCCCGTCGAGCGCGATCAGCGACGCAATCTTCAAGCCGCCGAGGACAAAGCTGTCCTGCCCACTGCGGGCGGAAAACACTGCACGATCGAGGCTCAGCGAGGACGACCCGGTCCAGAACCGGTATTGCTTTGATCGCGATGAATCCAGATCGAACGCAAGATGCTCGATCGTCAGGGCACTGCCATCGGCATCGCGGATATCGAGCTTGGGCATGACGATACGACCCCGCGCCTGCGATTGCCCGGCGCCGAGATTGAGCTCGCCGTCGATGCCGCCCCAGTCGACGGACAAGCCTGCGCCCGCTGCCCCCTTGAATCCGGGTGAAGAAATGCGGTTGAACAGATCCCCGCGCCAGCCCACCACGGTCGCGACTTCGAGCGCCGCACGCCCCTGCAAGACCGCCCCCAGACTGCGTTCGAAAGCGGCCGGCATGATCAGCGTGGAATGGATGCGCGCAGCGCTACCAGCGGCGAAGACGCCTTGGTCGATATGATGGTCGACGGAAAATGTGATCGTCTCGTCGCCATCGTCGATGGTCCACGTGGTGCGGGCCTCGGCGCCGAACACCCCGCGCCGGTAATCGAGCACCTGCACCTGGAGCGCGCCCGCACACATCGCGTCGACGCTGCTGCGAAAACCCGCCTCGACCTTGCCCCCAATCACGAAATTTGCTGCTGCCACTACCACTGCTGCCGCGCCAAGCGCACCCGCCATCACCACCGCCTTGCCCATACCTATCCTTCTCAGACCCGGAACCAACGCGCGCCGGTGCAAACGGCAGCCATTATCGCCGCAGTCCGCTGACTGCAACCGGCCAGGAAGCAAATTTGGGCCGCTGTCTGCGCGTTGGCGAATTCAGCGCGGCATCATTCGAACCCGCCCCATCTCGGCCAACGCACGCGGCATGCCGAGATGATAGCCTTGGCCATAATCGACACCGATCTCGCGCAGAACCTCGAGCACGTCGGCACTCTCGACAAACTCCGCAATCGTGACCAGCCCCATGGTGTGACCAATAGTGTTGATTGCCTGCACCATGGCACGGTTGATCGGATCGGTCGCGATATCGCGCACGAAGGCGCCGTCGATCTTCAGATAATCAACCGGCAGGGTCTTCAGGTAGGCGAACGAAGACAGGCCGCTGCCGAAATCGTCGAGAGCGAACGAACACCCCAACGTACGCAGTTCGCCGATGAAGTTCACGACCCGCGACAGGTTTGCAACGGCCGAACTCTCCGTAATCTCGAAGCACAACGCGCCGTGCGGCAAGGCGGCGCGGGCCAGCCCGGTGCGGATCTGCGTCAGCAGCCCCTCGTCGCTCAGGGAGTTGCCCGACAGATTGATGCACCAGGTTCCTTCTATCCGGCCCTCCTTGCGGTAGGTATCACTCACCCAGGCAAGCACGTTGCGGAAGACCCACTCATCGATTCGCGGCATCAGGTTGTAGCGTTCCGCGGCGGGGATGAAGCTGCCCGGGCTGATCAGGCGCCCGTCCTCCTCCAGCCTCACCAGTACCTCGTAATGGATGGCCTGCGCCGCGGACAGCGGCACGATAGGCTGCACGAACAGACGCAGCCGGTCTTCGTCGAGTGCGCCATGCAGCCGCGCCACCCACTGCATCTGGCCATGCCGTTCCATCAGTTGGTCGTCGTCTGGACGATACACGTGCACCCGATTGCGCCCACCCTCCTTGGCCGCATAACAGGCGGTATCGGCCGCCGACAGGATGCGCCCGATCTCGCGATCTGAGTCGGTCACCGGTACCAGGCCGATGCTGACGCCGATGGAAAACGACTTGCCCTCCCACGCAAAGCGGTAGGCGCGAATCGCTTCGCGAAAACCTTCGGCCATCTCGAGCGCCTTGTCCACCGGGCAGTTGAAGAAGATGACGCCGAACTCGTCGCCGCCCAGACGTGCGAGCAGATCGGCTGCGCGCATGCGTTCGCGCATCAGGGTGCACACCTGGCGCAACAGCTCGTCACCGGCCACGTGACCGCAGGTGTCGTTCACGACCTTGAATTGATCGAGATCGAGATAGCACAGCGTGTGCGTGCCCCCCGGCGGAACACCCGGGATCAGCAGCTCGGAGAGTCGCCGCTCGAATTCGCGCCGGTTGGGGATGCCGGTCAGCGCATCATGACTGGCCTGACGGGTCAGCTCGCGGGTGAGATTCAACGTGACGGTCACGTCCTGGCAGACCAGTACCACGCCGATCAGATAGCCCAGGCGATTGCGGATCGGCGCGGCCGAATCCTGCACCGGCACGCGCTCGCCATCCCGCCTCACCAGCAGTCCATGGTCCATCGCCCGCGTTTCACGCCCCTGGACCAGCACCGCGCGCACCGGATTCTCCAGCGCGCGCCCGCTGCCCTCCTCCTCGAGACGGTAGATGGTGGCGATGTTGCGCCCGCGCGCCTCTTCCGCCGACCACCCGGTAAGGCTTTCAGCCATCGGATTCAGATACTGCACGATGCCGGCTTCATCGGTCGTGATCACGCCGTCACCAATGGACGCCAGGGTCACCTGCGCCAGATCGCGCTCGCGTTGCAGTTGCTCGGCAATGTGGCGCTGCTCGGTGACGTCGCGCATCAATCCGGTATATACCGTTTCGCCGTTCGCCCGCCCCTCACTCACCGAGACCTCCAGAACACGTTGCGCCCTGCCACGGCGATGCAGGCGCAATTCAACATTCTCCTGCACCCCCATCAAGCGCTCGACCTGCCGGTCCGGCCTCAGTGGCGAGTCACCTAGCAGGCTGGCCAGCGGCCGCCCCACCGCGGCCACGCCCTGGACTTCGAGCAACTTTTCCGCCCCCGGATTGAGACTGCGCAAGAGTCCGTCCGCGCCGAAGGTGACGATGCCATCACGGGCATCGCGGATGATCGCCCGCGTCTGTTCAACCGCGCGTTCGAGCGCCTCCATCATGCGGTTGTAGGCGCTGGCGATCTGCCCCACCTCGGTGAATGGCTCCACCGGCACCCGTACCGTCAGCTCCCCGGTCCGCTCCTGGGTCTCCATGGCCTGCAGCAACTCGAGCAACTCGGTGCGTGCGCCATGCTCGGAGACATTGAGCCCAAGAGCTTCGTCGTCCGCCGTCACCCGCAAGGGGATCAGGCGGTCCACGCCGTGCAGCAGCACCCAGGCCATGCCGAAGGACCACAGGCCGCAACTGACGACTCCCACCAGTTGCACCACGAACTGCTCTCCTCGCCCGAGTCCGGTTCCAAGCGCAAGCGGATCGCCGAACAGCGCGACTGCCAGCGTCCCCCATATGCCTGCAGCCAGGTGCGCCGGAATGGCCCCCACGGCGTCATCGATACGGTATCTGAGCAACAACTCATGGCACAGCAACATCACCACCGCGCCGACTGCGCCGACAATCAGCGCGTCGCCCGAGCCCAGCACATGCGCCCCGGCGGTCACCGCCACCAGACCGGCAATCCCGCCATTGAGCGTCTGAATCACGTCGGCATAGCCGCGCAGCCGCCATCCCATCGCCAGACCGGCAAGCACACCGGCCACGCCCGCAAGCACGGTATTGACCAGGATGCCAGGCACCCGCCCATCGAGGGCCAGCGTGCTGCCGCCGTTGAAGCCGAGCCAGCCGAACAGCAGCAGCATCACTCCCAGCATGGCCATCGGCAGATTGCCGCCCGAAATGGACTGAACGCGATCGTCGGCATCGAACCGGCCGCTACGTGGGCCGATAATCAGGATGCCGGCCAGGGCCACCCAGCCGCCGACACTGTGCACGACTGTAGAGCCGGCGAAGTCGACGAATCCGAGCGTGGCCAGCCAGCCGCGCTCGCCGCCGAGCGCGCCACCCCACGCCCAATGCCCGAATACTGGATAAATGAGCCCACCGATGATCGCGGCCACCGCAAGGTAGGCGGAGAAGCGCATGCGCTCGGCCACCGCCCCCGAGACGATGGTTGCTGCCGTCGAGCAGAACATGGCCTGGAACAGGAAGAATGCCGCGAGCGAATTGCTAGCGCCATGCCCCACCGAAACCATGAAGCGGTCTGTGCCCACCAGCCCCAGGGCAGACGCGCCGAACATCAGCGCGAAGCCGAAGCCCCAGTAGAGAACAACGGCAACGGCGAAATCGACCACGTTCTTGATGGCCACATTGATCGCATTGCGACTGCGGGTCAGGCCCGACTCAAGGCACAGGAAACCCGCCTGCATCAGGAACACCAGGCCGGCACACAGCACCACCCACATTACATCGATGTCTACCGCACTCATCTGATTGCCCCGACTTCCCGCCGCCCCGTCCGGAACGGGGCGTAGTCGCTCGCCTGATGCACCACAATGATGCATCCATCCGGCGCACGAAAGATACTTGCGACTGCCGTGGCGCAACCAGCAAGAACAATGCCGCACCCGCCACCACCGCGGAGCGGACGCGGCATGATCGGCACTTCAAGGTCTGCAGCGGCAACCTCCACCGGGCAATTCGCACAGATGCCCTCTGGCGGCGATGACCTCGGTGACGGGAAAGGCCAACAACGGCCAGCCAATCTAGCGATCGACACCCGATGAATAGAGCGCCAGCTTGCTCAGCCGCGCCTTGAGAAAGGCCACCAGCAAATGCACTTTCGGCGCCAGATGCCGACGCTGCGGATAGAGCGCCCACACCGCGGCGCCGGGCGGCGCATGTTGCGGAAGCAGACTCCGCAGCCCACCCGTTTCCAGGTGCTCGTAGACGTAATAATCAGGCAACTGACACAGACCGAAGCCCTGCAACGCCGCATCGAGTACGGCCTTTCCGCTGTTGCAGCGCCAGTTTCCGCTCACGCGCACCAGAGTCTCCTTGCCGTCGGCGACAAACGCCCAGTGCTCGGAAGTCCCGACCAGACAGTTGTGCTGATCGAGGTCGTTCAGCGCTCGGGGCGTCCCGTGCCGTTCGAGATACGATGGCGCAGCGCACAGATACAACCGCCGCGGAGCCAATCGCGTGGCCACCAGACGGGATTCGGGAACGTGGCCCAGGCGCACGGCCAGGTCAAACCCGTCCTGGACGATATCCCGCGGTTGGTTGCTCAACTCGATGTTGACCGACAATGCGGGGAAGGACGACATGAACTCATTGACCAGCGGCACGACAAAGCGCTCGCCGTAGGCAACGGCGCAGGTCATCCTGAGCAGACCCTTGGGCGTACTCCCCAGATCCTGAATCACGCGCAGCGCTTCGTCGAGCCCGTCCTGAAGCTGGCTGCAGTGGCGCAGGAAGATCTGTCCGGTGTCGGTCAGCGTGACCTGGCGCGTGCTGCGATAGAACAGCCTGGCCTGCAGCCGCTCCTCCAGACGCGACACGCTGCGGCTGACGTGAGAGGTCGACACCCCGAGCGCGGCCGCTGCCGCGGTAAAGCTTCCGCCTTCAGCGACCGCGACAAATTCCTCCAGCCCTTCCCAACGTTTCACGCCCGCTCCACTATTGCCCCTAGGCAAACATCTATTCGAACCATGCCGATTATGATTCAGAACGGCGGAATCCATCGCCCTCGGAACAACACAGAACACCGATCCGGCCCAATAGCCCCGGTACCCGATCGGCTATCCGGCTGGTAAGCAGCGGGCACGGATGGGACAATGCGCACCGGCCATGGCTGGATGCGATACCGGACCCGTATGGCGCAAGCCAATCGCCGGATCCGTTGCCAAGGTGATGGAAACCGCCAGAATGATGAATCTCCGTAATGCCGTCCGCGAGCAACGAACAACATGAAAATCGCCACCTGGAATGTCAACTCACTGAAAGTCAGGCTGCCCCACGTCCTCGACTGGCTGGCGGCCAACCAGCCCGATGCCCTGTGCCTTCAGGAGCTGAAGATGGAGGACAAGGCCTTCCCGGCTGCCGAACTGGAAGCCGCGGGATACCGGGCCGCGTTCGCCGGGCAGAAGACATATAACGGCGTGGCTATCCTCAGCCCCCACCCGCTTGATGCGGTCGTGCGCAACATCCCGGGTTTTGAGGACGAGCAGAAACGCATCGTTGCGGCCACGATCGACGGCGTGCGGGTAATCTGCGGCTATTTCCCCAATGGTCAAGCCGTGGGATCGGACAAATTCGAGTACAAGTTGCGCTGGCTTGCGGCGCTCACTGCCTGGGTAAGAGAGGAGATAACGCGACACCCGAGGCTTGTACTCACGGGCGATTTCAACATTGCCCCCGAAGCCGCCGACGCGCACCCGGACTGGAAGGACGAGATTCATATTTCCGAACCGGAGCGGGCAGCCTTTCGCGAACTGACGAAGCTGGGCCTGATCGACGCCTTCCGCCTGTTCGATCAGCCCGAGCGCAGCTTTTCGTGGTGGGATTACCGCATGATGGCCTTTCGTCGCAACGTCGGGCTGCGCATCGACCACATTCTCGTCTCTCCGGCCCTGAAGGACGACTGCCGCAGTTGCACCGTCGACAAGACGCCGCGCAGGCTCGAGCGTCCATCCGACCACGCACCGGTCGTCCTCGAACTGGCATGAGCACTGCATGATCGATACCGAACCGCTGCTGCACACCTATCCCGTCATCGGAGAACTGTCGGACGCCGGGCGCAAACGTCTGCTCGCATGCGCGCGCTGGATGGACGTGCCGGCCGACACCTTGCTGTTCGACGACCGGCAATCGTGTGAAGGCTTTCCCTTCGTGGTCCAGGGTTCGGTACGGGTGGCAAAGTGTGCGCCCAATGGTCGTGAGCTTCCGCTATACCGCGTCAGCCCGGGTGAGACCTGCATCATTTCCTCATCCTGCCTGCTCGGCAACGAAGACTACAATGCGCGCGGCATTACCGAATCCGATACCCGCCTGATGTTGCTGCCCAAGCCGGTGTTCGATGAACTGCTGGCCGAACCGGCTTTCCGTCGCTTCGTGTTCAACCTGTTTGCGGAGCGCATTGCCGACCTCATGCAGCTCATCGAGGAGGTTGCCTTCCATCGCCTGGACCAGCGCCTGGCCGCGCTGCTGCTGGGCAAGGGCCGCATCGTCCACACCACCCACCAGCATCTCGCGGACGAACTGGGCAGCGTGCGCGAATTCGTCAGCCGATTGCTCAAGGGTTTTTCGGCCCAGGGGCTGGTCAGGCTGTCACGCGAGCAGATCGAGATCCTCGATCCGCCCGGCTTGCGCCGTATTGCCAGCGGGAGCGACGGCCGCGCAGGCTAGGGACGCGGCAATCGCGGCAGCGCATGGTGCGGGACAGACGCTATGTATCCCCGGTCACAGACCCGGCCCCATGCGCCATGTTCCAATGAGCTCACTTTCCCCTTGGAGCACATCATGAAATCGAACGTAGGCGGCACTGACAAGATCATCCGCATCCTTGCCGGCATCGTGCTGCTGGCAATGGCCATCATGGGTATCGGCGCCCCGTGGACCTATATCGGCATCGTGCCGCTGGTGACCGGCCTGATGGGCTGGTGCCCGGCCTATCTGCTGATCGGCGTGAATACCTGCCCGCTGAAGAAAGAGTGACCCGGGTCGCATCGGAATGAAAAAGCCGGGCACAACGCCCGGCTTTTTTACGCCCGCTTGCCAGCCATGCTGCAGTAGTTGGCGATGCGGACGAAGTCGGCGACGGACAGTCGCTCGCCGCGCAGTCCCGGATCAAGATCGAGCGCGGCAAATCCCGCTTCGTCCAGGAACTCGCGCAAGGTATTGCGCAAGGTCTTGCGCCTCTGGCCGAAGGCTGCAGTGACGATGGCGCCGAGCAGCCCCTCGTCCCTGGCAGTGAGTTCCTCGGCCGGAAGCGGCACCAGGCGCACGATGCTCGACATCACCTTGGGCGCAGGACGGAAAGCGCCCGGCGGCACATCGAACATCCGCCCCATGCGAAACCGGTACTGAAGCATCACGGACAGCCGCCCGTAGTCCTCGGTACCCGGCTCCGCAACCATTCGCATCACCACCTCCTTCTGCAACATGAAGGTCATGTCCTTCACCCGCTCGGCGAAGCCGGCCAGGTGAAACAGAATGGGCGTGGAGATGTTGTACGGCAGGTTGCCGACGATGCGCAGCGGGTTGCCGAGCGCGCCGAAATCGAACTTCAGCGCATCGCCTTCATGAATGCTGAGGCGCTCGGCCGGATAGCGCTCGCGCAGACGCGCGATCAAGTCGCGGTCGATCTCCACCACGTGCAGGTGTTCGATGCGTTCGAGCAGGGGGGCGGTCATGGCGCCGAGGCCAGGACCGATTTCCACCATCGTTTCGCCGTTCTGCGGGCGGATGGCGTCGATGATGCGGCGGATGATATTGGGATCGGACAGGAAGTTCTGGCCAAAGCGCTTGCGCGCGCGATGGCCGTCGGTCTCGCGGTCGTTGCTCATGCACTGTTCCGTCTGGTTTCTGCCATCGAGATCGCCAGTTCGACAGCAGCGAACAGGCTGCCGGGATCGGCGCGGCCACTGCCGGCAAGATCGAGCGCGGTGCCGTGATCGACCGAGGTGCGGATGATCGGCAAGCCGAGGGTGACGTTGACGCCGCCACCGAAACTGGCGTGTTTGAGTACCGGCAATCCCTGATCGTGATACATCGCGAGCACGGCATCACCCTGTGCCAGCGTGTGCGGCACGAACAGGGTGTCGGCCGGCAACGGCCCCACAAGCACCATGCCTTCGGCCCTCAGGCGCTCGAGCACCGGCATGATGATGTCGATCTCTTCGCGCCCCATGTGTCCGCCCTCTCCGGCATGTGGATTCAGGCCCGCCACCAGGACGCGCGGCGCCGCCAGCCCAAAGCGGGCGCTAAGATCTTCATGCAGGATGCGCAGGGTGCGCTCGAGCAATGCAGGCGTGATCGCTGCGGGAACCGCGGACAAGGGCAGATGCGTGGTCACCAGCGCAACGCGCAGGCCCGCGCCGACCAGCATCATGACCACCAGCGGCGTGCCTGTCTTCTCGGCCAGGTACTCGGTGTGTCCGCTGAAAGACACGCCGGCGTCGCAGATCACGCCCTTGTGCACCGGAGCGGTCACCATTGCAGCAAATTCGCCCGCCACGCACCCTTGCAATGCACGATCCAGCAAGGCGAGCACATAGGGAGCATTTGCCGCATCAAGGTGGCCGGCAACGGCCGGACAAGCCAGGGACAGGTGCAACACGTCGAGGACGCCGGCCTGCGGGCCAGATCCGGGCTGATATGGGCGTACTTGCACTCGACTGCCAATACGGGCAAGACGCTCCTCGATCAGTTCGGCGTCCCCCAGCACCACCAGATGGGCCTGCCAGTCCCGCTCGGCAAGGCGCGCGCACAGCTCCGGTCCGACGCCCGCCGGCTCACCGCTGGTAATGGCCAGAACCGGTACACCCGCCGACATGCTGCTCACTCCCGGTCCTGACGGTACTCGACGTAAGTGCTGTCGCGCAGCTGGCGCACCCAGTCCTCGAACGCGGCATCGGCCTTGCGTTCGCGCAGGATGGAACGTGCGGCATTGCGCTTTCGCTCCTCAGTCACGTCCTGCATGCGTCGCTCGATGACCTTGATCAGATGCCACCCGAACGGAGATCGCACGGGTGGGCTCACCTCACCGGGCTTGAGCGCATTCATCGCGCGCTCGAACTCCGGCACCGTATCGCCAGGGTTGATCCAGCCCAGATCCCCACCCTTTGCAGCAGACAGGTCCGCGGAGTTGGCCTTGGCCAGTTCGGCAAAGTCGCCACCATTGACCACACGCTCGCGCAACGCCAGTACGCGTGCTTCGGCTTCGGTATCGGACAGCACCTCGGAAGTCTTGATCAGAATATGGCTGACATGCGTCTGCTCGAGCTGTTGCGGGCCAGCGGCCGCCCCGCCGCGCTTGTCCACAAGTTTGATGATGTGCAGCCCGGCGGAACTGCGCAGAATCGGAGACAGGTCGCCCGGTTTCATGTCCTTGGCAGCATCGGCATACAGGGCCGGCAGGCGGTCACGCTCGCGCCAGCCGATGTTGCCGCCGCTGATACCATCCGGCGCATCCGATGTCTCGGCCGCCACGCGGGCGAAATCCTCGCCGCCGCGCAGGCGAGCCATGACTTTGTTCGCGCGTTCGCGCAAACGGGCGATCTGCTCGGGCGTCGCGCCTTCCGGCGCGCGCAACAGGATGTGCGCGAGCTCGAACTCGACGCCGGAGAAAGCGTCCGGGTTGTTGGCAAGAAAGTTGTCGACCTCGGCATCGGTTACCACCACCTTGCTGTCGACTTCGCGCTCGCGCAGGCGCGCCAGCACCATCTCGGTGCGAATCTCGTCACGAAAGCGGAACCATGACACGCCGTCCTTCTCCAGCGCCGATCGCAGTCCGGTCACGGGCATGCGGTTGTTCTCGGCTATGCGCGCAATCGCCCGCTCCAGTGCGGCTTCGTCGATCTTCAACCCGGTATCACGTGCGAGCTGCAACTGCGCGCGCTCGACGATCAGGCGCTCGAGCAACTGGCGCTCGAGCACATCAGCCGGCGGCAACTGTCCGCCCTGGCGTTGCAGCTGACGCTTCGCCTGCTCCACGCGTTCGCGCAATTGCAGGGCAGTGATCACCTCGCTATTGACGACCGCGACGATACGATCGACTTCGACCGCCTTCGCGGCGACATGCGCGGGCACCGAGAGCATGAGGCAGGACAGGCTGGCCACAGCCAGCGCACGGGTACGATTTAGGAGTCGGTTCATGGTTTCTCTGAGAAATGTACCAATGTCGATCACTCGACACCGAAAACACGGTTGCTGCCGGGCTCGTTGATCTTGCCGTAGCCGGGCACACTGCGCTTGATCAGGCTGACCGGACTCGTTCCGATACTGGCCAGATCGTTAAGTTCAAGCTGAACGAAAAAGGCTTTCGTCACCTCATCCGCACTGGTGGCGAAACGGTGCATCGCCACCCGCACGACCCAGCAACCGCCGTCATATTCGACACCGCCGATGGCCTCTGTCAGTCGGTCCTCGCGCAGCGAATGGGTCAGCCGGGTGACGCCATACCAGCCCCCGCCCATCGGCCATTGGCCGGACACATCGACATCGCGCAGGATGTCCTTCGCGTAGCGGTAGCTCAGGTTGAGCGCCTTGGCAAAGCCGGGCTGAAAGCGGAAGGTCGTGTTGAAACGCTCGGTCCAGTGGTCGCGCGGGTTGTACTGCCACAAGGACTCGAGCGACGTATCCTGGGTCACGCGGCCGCTGAAGCCTGCGAGCATGTCGGCGCGGCGACTGGTGCGCGGAATCTCGTTCTGGACCAGATTTCCGTTTTCATCGTAGTAGTTGAGCGTGACACGCTGATCGTTGAAATAGTAGCGCTGCCCCAGCAGCACCTTCATGCGCTCGGCTCCGCTGACCGGATCGATCAGTCGCGATGTCACGGCCGCGGTCAGCTGGTTCGCATCGGCGATGCGGTCTCCACCCGTGTACAGGTTCTCGGAAAAAATCTGCGCGAAACCGAAGTCGTAGCGGCTGGTGTCGAACAGCGGGATTTCGTCCTGCCGCCGGTAGGCCGCATTCAGGTAATACAGCCGCGGCTCAAGGGTCTGGACGAAATCGTGACCGAAGAACGCCGCATCGCGTTCGAACGTCATGCCCGAGTCAACCGAGAAAATTGGCACGGTACGGGTGATGGAATCGCGCAGGCCGCTGGAGGCCACGCTGCGGTCGATCTCGTATCCGGTGTAATTCACACCCACTTTGGGCGTGATGTAGTAGCCCGCGCGCTCGAAGGGCAACGACAGCTGCGGATAGGCACTGATCCGGGTCGCTTCCGGCTTGTCTTTGTCGGGATGGGAGAAGCGGGTCAGCTCGCTCTGCCAGCCGAACACGAAGCCGCCGACGAGGTCGGGACGGGACGCATTGAGCAGCAGTTGCGGCAGGCGCCGGTACGGTGTCGTCAGCGGCTTGTCCGCATCCGGGCTGAGGGTCTGGTAGGCCTGCACCAGCGCCGAGGCGCTCCACCACGGACTGCCGGCATAGACGAGTCGCCCCTCGCGCAGAAGGTTGACCTTCGAGGCCACCGAGACCCGCGAGCTCAGGTCCTCGAAATAGGCGTCGTCGGACACCGCATTGATGTCGAGCGAGCCGTACAGCGTCGGCGTGATCCACTGCTGGTGCTGCAGGGAGCCCAACGCGCGTTCGCTGCCTGTGAGATTGTCACGCGCAAGATACTCCGCGCGCGCCTCGCCACGATAGGAATCGCCCAGATAGCGGATCTCCCCGCCCACCTGCATGCCGCGACGACTCATCCACCGCGGCGTGATGGTCGCATCGTAGTTGGGGGCGATATTCCAGTAATAGGGCACTGCCAGATCGAAGCCGGTCTTGTTCGACGTGCCGAAGGTCGGCGGCAACACGCCGGACTGGCGCTGACCCGCAAGCGGAAACTCGGTCCATGGCATCCAGAACAGCGGCACCCCCTGGAACACGACCGTGCTGTCGCGGGCGACACCCATGTCGCGGTCGTAATCGAGCGCAAGATCGCCGGCCTTGATATACCAGTCGGGATCGTCGACGCTGCAGGTCGACCAGGTGGCATTCTTCGCCCGATACTGGTTCTCGCCTTCGAAGTACAGCATGTCGGCATGCCCCCCGCCGCTGATCTCGCGCGGCGGATCACCCGGCTCCAGTGGTTCGGCGGGACGGGTAATGGAATAGCGCGGCGTGTCGAAACTGCCAGTCTGATCACCGAGCACGATGGTTGCCGCGGGCCCGGTCATTTCGTCGCGCCCTTGGCGCAGACGCACGTTCCCCTCGGCCACTGCCTCATCGGTGGGTTCGCGATAGACCAGCTTGTCCGCTGTCAGCAACAGCTCTCCGCGTTTGAGTTCAGCCTCGCCGTCGGCCACGAGCTCGACCGCACGGGTGCCACTGATGCGCAGCGCAGACACTTCGGTCGCACCCGGCTTGGACCCGGTGGCAGGCTTGGCCGCAGATGCCGCCCCTGGCGCTGCGGCTGGTCTGGTCTGGGTTGCTGGCGTCTCGACGCGCTGCACGGCCTGCGACTTGATCTCGCGCTCGCGCGTCTGCGTCTCGATCGCAGCGGGCGCACCTCCGCTCTGCACACGTGGCGCAGCGCTCGCGGCACGACCACCACGTTGCACGGCGGGCTCGCCACGCAACAGATCCGGCGACACCACCAGGGCCGGCAGATCGGCAGCCAGGGCGGCCCCGGACAGCCAGCACAGCAGTAGCGGAATCAGTCTCATCCGCGTGTTCAAACCCAAGTCAGGCAAAGCGAACCCCGTTCTGCAGAATGTGAGCGGCTGCCCGCACAGGCAACCGTATTGATAAACTCGCGAATTCTACACGAACGATCGCGGAGATCCCGTTTGCCCAGACTCGCCCAACTCCAGTCCTGGCTCGACGCCCAGCTTGCCGGTCGCATTTACGAACTCAGCCCGGCATCGGCCGACGCCAGCTTCCGCCGTTATTTCCGCCTCCGCTTCACCGACGGCGGCCCCAACCTGGTTGTCATGGACGCACCGCCACCGCAGGAAGACTGCCGTCCGTGGCTGAGGATCGCCGAGCTGTTCCGCGCCGCCGGCGCCCACGTTCCGGAGGTGCTGGCAGAGGATACCGAACGCGGCTTCCTGCTGTTGTCGGATCTGGGCGACACCACCTATCTTGCGGCGCTTCAACGCCCGGGGAACTCGCCGCTCGACGCCGCTCACCTCTACGCCGACGCGATCGGCTCGCTGATTGCAATCCAGGCAGCCAGCCGACCCGATGTGCTGCCGCCGTATTCGGAAACCCTCCTCCGACGCGAACTGATGCTGTTCCCGGAGTGGTACATCGCCCGCCACAAAGGAATGACGCTGGACGCCAGGGATGAAGCCACGATGATGTCAGCCTTCGACCAGATCATTGACGCCTGCCTGGCCCAGCCCAACGTGTTCGTCCACCGCGACTACCATTCGCGCAACCTGATGCGTGTCGACGGCGGCGTTAATCCGGGAATCATCGACTTCCAGGATGCCGCGTACGGCCCGATCACCTACGACCTCGTCTCCCTGTTCAAAGACGCCTACATCGGCTGGGATGAGGATTTCACACTCGATCTGCTGGCGCGCTACTGGGAAACCGCGCGCCAATGCGGCCTGCCTGTGCGCGACGACTTCGGCGACTTCCACCGCGACTACGAATGGATGGGCGTACAGCGCCATCTGAAGGTACTCGGCATCTTCGCCCGCCTGTGCCACCGCGACGGCAAGGAAGCCTACCTTCAGGACATGCCGCTGGTCATGGCCTACCTGCGCAAGGCCTGCGACCGCTATCGCGCACTCGGCCCCCTGCTCAAGATCATCGACAAGCTCGATCCGGTTCCGGTCCAGTTCGGCTACACCTTCTGATGAAGGCGATGATTCTTGCGGCCGGTCGCGGCGAACGCATGCGCCCGCTCACCGACAGCTGCCCGAAGCCGCTACTGATGGCCGGCGGCAAACCTTTGATCGTTTGGCATATCGAACGCCTGCGCGCAGCCGGCATCACCGACATCGTGATCAATCATGCCCACCTTGGCCACATGCTCGAGGCGGCATTGGGTGACGGGCGCGCCTTCGGCGTGAACATCGCCTGGTCGCCCGAAGTCAGCGCACTGGAAACGGCCGGCGGCATCCGCAAGGCCCTGTCACTGCTGGGCAATGGTGCTTTCATCGTCATCAATGGCGACGTCCATTGCGATGCCGACCTTGCCGCCCTCGGCACCGCCGCCGGCGAACTCCGCGTGGACGGCGATCTTGCCCACCTGCTCCTTGTCGCCAACCCGGCGCACCACCCCGAAGGCGACTTCGTCCTTGACCGGGGACGCGTCCTTGACCAGCGCGCTCGTGGGCAGCGCCTGACCTTCTCCGGCATCGGTGCCTACCACCCGCACCTGTTCTCAGCGCTGGAGCCCGGCACCCCCGAAAAGCTCGCACCACTGCTGCGTACCGCCATGCGCGCAAACCAGGTTGGCGGCACCATGCACCATGGGCAGTGGGTCGACGTCGGCACGCCGGAGCGCCTTCTCGCGCTCGATACCGCGCTCCGCGAAACGGCGGGCCGCACGCCTTGAATCCGATCCATGCCCGGGGCGGCACCTTCGTCCCCGTTGAAGGTCCGAAACCGTATCGCCCAGCCATGCCATAATTTCGCCATGAACGCCCTGACCGAACCCCTGCGCATCGACACCCTTCCCTTCCGGACGCGCCGCGAGCGGCTGCTGTCACGCATGAACGCGGTTGGCGGCGGCATCGCCATCCTGCCGACGGCGCCAGAGCGCACGCGTAACCGCGATGCACACTATCCCTACCGTCACGACAGCTATTTCTATTATCTCAGCGGATTCCGCGAACCCGAAGCAGTACTGGTGCTGGTGGCGGGCGCCACGCCGAAGCAGATCCTGTTCTGTCGGCAGAAGGACGAAGAGCGCGAAATCTGGGACGGCTTCCGCCACGGTCCCGAAGCGGCCAGCGCGCTGTTCGGCTTCGACGAAGCATGGACCATCGACGAACTCGAGAAGCGCCTCCCCGACCTGCTGGCCAATCAGCCCGTGCTGTGGTGCGGCCTGGGCTACGACAATGCGTGGGATACGCGCATCATGGCCGCTCTCAACACCGTACGTGCCAACGCACGCACCGGCGTCACGCCACCGCACTCGGTGCGCGACCTGCGTGCGGACCTCGACGAGATGCGGCTGATCAAGGACACCAGCGAACTCAACACGATGCGCCGCGCCGCCAGCATTTCAGCCACCGCCCACTGCCGGGCGATGCAGCACACCCGGCCGGGACGGTTCGAGTACGAAATCGAGGCTGAGCTGCTACACACCTTCCGCGCCAATGGAAGCCAGGCGCCCGCCTATTCCTCGATCGTGGCCAGTGGCGCCAATGCCTGCGTACTGCATTACGTCGAGAACGATCGCCGCATGCGCGACGGCGAGCTGCTGCTGATCGATGCAGGCTGCGAGCTCGACAGCTATGCCTCCGACATTACCCGCACCTTCCCGGTCAGCGGCCGCTTCAGTGGGCCACAACGCGATGTCTATGAACTCGTGCTGGCCTCCCAGCACGCGGCGCGCGCCGCGATTCGCCCCGGCGCGCACTGGAACGAACCGCACGAAGCCGCCGTCGCCGTGCTGGCGCGCGGCATGCTCGACCTCGGCCTGCTGCAGGGCAGCTTCGAGGAGGTCATGGAAAAGGGCGACTATCGTCGCTTCTACATGCACCGCACCGGCCATTGGCTGGGCATGGACGTCCACGACGCAGGCGAATACAAGCTTGCCGGCGAATGGCGCCAACTCGAACCCGGCATGGTGCTCACGGTGGAGCCGGGCTGCTATATCCGCCCCGCGGCCGACGTTCCGGAGGCGTTCTGGAACATCGGCATCCGCATCGAGGACGACGCCGTGGTCACCGCAGATGGCTGCGAGTACATCACCGATGGCGTGCCACGCGAGATCGACGCCATCGAGGCCCTGATGCGGGATGCGCAACATGCAGCGGCATGACCTGCTGATCGTCGGCGCCGGACCGGTCGGACTGGCACTGGCGCTGTTTCTCAAGGATAGCGGTCTCGACGTCGTGCTCGCTGACGCACGTCCGCGTGATGCCGCAGCAGCGGATCCGCGCACCCTCGCGCTGGCTCATGGAAGCCAACTCACGCTGGCGAAGCTGGGCGTATGGGAGGGCCTGGCGACCACCCCGATCAAGACCATTCACATCTCGCAGCAAGGCAGTTTCGGCCGCTCGGTACTGCGCGCGGCCGACTACGACATCCCGGCCCTCGGCCATGTCGTCACAGCAGGCGCCCTGGCCGGTGCCTTGCGGCGCAAGGTCGACGCCGCCGGCATACCCGTGCTCGACGAAACTGAAGTCACCCACCTCGCCCCTGGCACACAGGACATCGTCGCCAGCCTGGACGGCCCGCGCGTGGCAACCCTGTCGGCGCGCCTGGCGGCCTGCGCCGAAGGCGGATTGAGCGCGAATGACGACGACAGCGTCGAACACGACTACCACCAGCATGCGCTGATTGCCCATGTCGGCGCGGCGGGTGGACACCACGACACCGCGTTCGAGCGCTTCACCCGCTCGGGTCCGGCCGCGCTGCTACCCTGCGGCCGCGGCTTCGCCGTCGTACACGTGGTACCTTCCGGGGATGCTGACGCCCTGCTGGCACTCGGGGACAACACCTACCTCGATCACCTGCAAGGTATTTTCGGCCATCGCGTCCGCCTCGACGGGATTGTCGAGCGCCTGCGCTACCCGCTCGCGCTGCGCTACCGCAGGACCCCGGTCGGTCACCGTACGGTCTGGCTGGGCAACGCCGCACAGACCATGCACCCGGTCGCCGGACAGGGTTTCAATCTGGCCTTGCGCGACGTTCACGACCTTGCCGACCACCTCATCCTGAGCGGCGGCGACCCCGGTGACCCGGCACTGCTTTCGTCGTACGCCAATGGTCGTGGCCTGGACCGCCTTGGCACCATCCGCTTCACCGATGGCCTGGTCCGGCTGTTCAGCAACGATATCGCACCGCTGCGACACGCCCGTGGGGCCGGGCTCTTCGCCCTCGACCTGTGCCCGCCATTGCGTCATTTCGTGGCCAAGCGCATGTTGTTCGGCGCGCGCGCCTGGCCCTGATCGCGGCCCATTCCGGGCAGCGAGCATGAGCATATGGGTGGCGGCGGCGCCACGCCGCCACCCCAAGCGCCCACTGCATGGGGTAAAATGCCGCTCTTTTCCCGCACGCCCCAGCCCATGCAGTTCGCCGGATTCACCTTGCGCAACAACCTCTTCGTCGCCCCCATGGCCGGGGTGACGGATCGTCCTTTCCGCCAGTTGTGCAAGAAACTGGGGGCGGGCGTCGCAGTCTCCGAAATGGTGACTTCGAACTCCCTGCTCTATGGCAGCGCCAAGACGCGTCGCCGGGCCAATCACGACGGAGAGGTCGATCCGATCTCGGTGCAGATCGCCGGCGCCGACCCCGCGATGATGGCCGAGGCCGCACGTCACAACGCCGACCGCGGCGCGCAGATCATCGACATCAACATGGGCTGCCCGGCAAAGAAAGTGTGCAACGTCATGGCGGGCTCGGCGCTGATGCAGGACGAGCCGCTGGTTGCGCGCATTCTTGAAGCGGTCGTGAATGCGGTGCCGAACACCCCGGTCACCCTCAAGTTTCGCACGGGCTGGAACCGCGAGAACAGGAATGCGCCGACGATTGCCCGCATCGCTCAGGAATCAGGTATTCGCGCCATCGCCATTCACGGGCGTACTCGCGCCGACCAGTACATGGGCGATGCGGAATACGACACCATCGCCCTGGTGAAGTCGCTGGTGAGCATACCGGTGATCGCGAACGGCGACATTACTTCGCCGCAAAAGGCCAAGTTCGTCCTCGATTACACCGGTGCCGACGGCGTCATGATCGGCCGTGCCGCACAGGGTCGGCCGTGGATCTTCCGTGAAACCGAGCATTTCCTGCGTACCGGCGAAATCCTGCCGCCGCCCCTGGTCACCGAAATCCTGCAGGTCTGCCGCGAGCACCTTGCCGACCTCTACGATTTCTATGGCGAGGAGACCGGCGTGCGCATCGCGCGCAAGCACATTTCCTGGTACACCAAGGGCCTGGTGGGTTCGGCCGCTTTTCGCCATGCAATGAATCAATTGCCGGACATTCCGGCCCAGCTTGCAGCAGTGGACGAGTTCTTCGGTCGCCTCGCCGAAGCCGATGCCCGCCTGCGTTACGAAGAAGACCTGCCTCAGGAACTCGCAGCATGAGCCGCAGCAACGAGATCGCCGATTCCGTCTTTCGTACCCTCGACCAGTATTTTCGCGACCTTGACGGCGAACGTCCGGCCGCGATCTACGACATGGTGATCCGCAACGTCGAACGCCCCATGCTCGAATTCGTGCTGCAGCAGGCCAAGGGCAACCAGACCGTCGCCGCGGACATGCTCGGCATCAACCGCAACACCTTGCGTCGCAAACTGACCGACTACGATCTGCTCTGATTCGCCTGCCGCACTGGCGGCTGTACCCCTGCATGGCGCAGGGGCGTTTGCACTGCCCCACCGTTTTCCGATTCAACTCTCCAAGCCAGGCCCCACGATGAAAGTCACCCAAGCCCTGATCAGCGTCTCCGACAAAAGCGGCGTGCTCGAATTCGCCCGCGAACTCGCCGCACTCGGCGTCAAGCTCCTGTCCACCGGTGGCACTGCCAGCCTGCTGCGCGACGCCGGCCTCGAGGTCACCGATGTCGCCGAGCACACCGGTTTTCCGGAGATGCTCGATGGCCGCGTCAAGACGCTGCACCCCAAGGTGCATGGCGGCATCCTCGCCCGCCGCGACCTGCCGGAACACATGGCGACGATCGCCGAGCACGACATCGGCCGCATCGACCTGGTGGTGGTCAACCTCTACCCCTTCCAGCAGACTGTTGCCCGCCCCGACTGCACGCTTGAGGATGCAATCGAGAACATCGACATCGGTGGCCCCACCATGGTCCGCGCCGCAGCAAAGAACCACGGCAATGAAGCCGGTGGCGTCGGCATCGTCACCGATCCCGCCGACTACGCCGACATCATCGCCGAACTCAAGTCCGGTGCCGGCAAGCTGAGCTACAAGACCCGCTTCGCCCTCGCGGTGAAGGCCTTCACCCACACGGCCCGTTACGACTCCGCGATCTCCAATCACCTCACCGCACTGGTGACCAACGAAGCCGGCGACGTGTCGAAGCAGACCTACCCCGAGCGCTTCCAGCTCGCCTTCGACAAGGTGCAGAACCTGCGCTATGGCGAGAACCCGCATCAGAGCGCGGCCTTCTACAGGGAGCCGAACGCGCCCGAAGGCGCCATTGCCAGCTACGCACAGCTGCAGGGCAAGGAACTGTCGTACAACAACATCGCCGACGCCGACGCCGCCTGGGAATGTGTCAAGGCATTCGACACCGGTGCCTGCGTGATCGTCAAACACGCCAACCCCTGTGGCGTGGCGATCGGCGCCACCCCGCTCGAGGCCTACAAGAAGGCCTTCTCCACCGACCCGACCTCGGCTTTCGGCGGCATCATCGCCTTCAACAGTGAAGTCGACCGCGCTGCTGCCGAAGCCGTGTCCGCCCAGTTCCTCGAAGTGCTGATCGCGCCGTCCTACACCGCCGAAGCACTCGAGCTGTTGCGCGCCAAGCAGAACGTGCGCGTCCTCACCTGCCCGCTGGGCAAGCCCGCAGGCGCCTTCGACTACAAGCGCGTCGGTGGTGGCCTGCTGGTGCAGAGTGCGGACGAAGCCCGCATCCAGATCGCCGACCTCAAAGTCGTCACCAAGCGCGCGCCGACCGACATCGAGATGCGCGACATGCTGTTCGCGTGGCGGGTGGCCAAATACGTCAAGTCGAATGCCATCGTCTACTGTCGCGACGGCATGACCATCGGCGTCGGCGCCGGTCAGATGAGCCGAGTCGATTCGGCCCGCATCGCGAAGATCAAGGCCGAGAATGCCGGTCTGCAGATTGCCGGCTGCGTAGTGGCATCGGACGCATTCTTCCCCTTCCGCGACGGTCTCGACGTCCTCGCCCAGGCGGGTGCCACCGCGGTGATACAGCCCGGCGGATCAATGCGCGATGCCGAAGTGATCGCTGCGGCCGATGAGCAGAACATTGCGATGGTGCTGACTGGCTTCCGCCACTTCCGCCACTGATCGCCCCAGGGAGCAGTACATGAAAGTCCTCGTTATCGGCTCGGGCGGACGCGAACACGCGCTGGCCTGGAAACTCGCTCAATCGCCCAAGGTCACCCGCGTGCTGGTCGCCCCCGGCAACCCGGGCACTGCGCGCGAACCCAAGTTGCAGAACGTCGCGGCAACCGATATCGCCGATCTGGTGGATCTGGCCCGCAGCGAGCAGGTCGGCTTCACCGTCGTCGGCCCCGAGGCCCCGCTGGCAGCCGGCGTGGTCGATGCGTTCCGTACTGCCGGCCTGCCGATCTTCGGGCCGACGAAGAATGCGGCCCAGCTCGAAAGCTCGAAGGATTTCGCCAAGCGTTTCCTGCTGCGCCACGGCATTCCGACGGCGAAGTATCAGACCTTCTCCGACGCCGTCGCGGCCCACGCCTACATCGACGCCGAAGGCGCGCCGATCGTGATCAAGGCCGATGGCCTCGCCGCCGGCAAGGGCGTCGTCGTGGCCATGACGGCCGACGAGGCCCATGCCGCGATCGACATGATGCTGCTCGACAACAAGATGGGCGATGCCGGTGCGCGCGTCGTCATCGAGGAGTTCATGCAGGGCGAAGAAGCGAGCTTCATCGTGCTCGCGGACGGCAAGAACGCGCTCCCGCTCGCGACCAGCCAGGATCACAAGCGACTGCACGACTGCGACCAAGGGCCGAACACCGGCGGCATGGGCGCCTATTCCCCCGCACCGGTCGTTACACCCGACGTGCACGCCAGGGTGATGCGCGAAGTCATCCTGCCGACGCTGGCCGGCATGACGGCGGACGGCCTGCCCTATACCGGCTTCCTGTACGCTGGCCTGATGATCGGCGCCGACGGCAAGCCGCGCGTCGTCGAATTCAACTGCCGCATGGGCGACCCCGAAACGCAGCCGATCATGATGCGGCTCAAGACCGATCTTGCCGACCTGATCGAGGCGGCCATCGCCGGCCGCCTCGATCAGGTGGAGGCGGAGTGGGACCGTCGGGTCGCGCTCGGCGTCGTGCTCGCCGCCGCGGGCTATCCTGACAGCCCGCGCAAAGGCGATCCGATCAGTGGCCTGACCACCAGTGCCGACGAAGATACGCATGTCTTCCATGCTGGAACCGCAGAGCGCGATGGCCAGGTCATTACCGCCGGCGGTCGGGTGTTGTGCGTCACTGCGCTGGGGGACAACGTCAAGGCCGCACAGAAGGCGGCCTACGACCTCGCCGCGACAATCCAGTTCGATGGCTGCCAGTACCGCCGGGACATCGGCCATCGCGCGCTCGCGCGCAAGGCCTGACTCCGCTCCGCAAGCACATCCGATCGAAGCCGAAAATCAATGAACCCCAGCACCGTCAAGGCCTACTTCACCGATCTTCAGAGCCGCATCGTCGCCCGCCTCGAGCAGTTTGACGGGCAGGCCTTCAAGACGGACGGGTGGGCGCGGCCGGGCGGTGGCGGCGGCGTGAGCCGCGTCATCGAGGAGGGCAACTTCTTTGAGCGCGGCGGGGTGAATTTTTCCCACGTCATGGGCGACGCCATGCCCGCCTCGGCCACCGCACACCGGCCGGAACTGGCGGGAAGGCGTTACGAGGCCATGGGCGTATCGCTGGTGCTGCATCCGCGCAATCCCTATTGCCCCACGGTGCACATGAACGTGCGTTGCTTCATCGCGCTGGCCGACGGCAAGGACCCCGTGTGGTGGTTTGGCGGCGGCATGGACCTGACGCCGTACTACGGCTTCGAAGAGGATGTCCGCCACTTTCACGCGGCGTGCAAGGCGGCAGTCCTGCCCTTTGGCGGTGAAGCCGAGCATGCGCGCCTGAAGGAATGGTGTGACCGCTATTTCTTCCTCAAGCATCGCAACGAACCGCGCGGCGTCGGCGGGCTTTTCTTCGACGATCTCGGTGCCGACGGCAAGACGGATTTCGAGACCGCGTTCGGCCTGACGCAGTCAGTCGGCGATGCCTTCGTCGATGCCTACCTGCCGATCATCGAACGCCGCCGCGACACCCCCTATGGTGAGCGCGAGCGTGACTTTCAGGCGTATCGCCGCGGTCGCTATGTCGAATTCAACCTGGTTTTCGACCGCGGCACGTTGTTTGGCCTGCAATCGGGCGGACGCACCGAATCGATCCTGATGTCGATGCCGCCCATCGTCAAGTGGCGCTACGATTGGCACCCCGAAGCCGGTTCGACGGAGGCCAGGCTGTACGACGTTTTCCTGCAGCCCAAGGACTGGGTGTAAGAGCGCCCTGCAGGGCGCTCAACCTCATCAGTTCGGATACACCACTTCGACTGCCTCGGGCGGCAGCCACTCACGCAGGCTCTCGAGAAGGCTCTCTTCCAGCCGCACCCGCCAGCCCTCGCCCAATGGCAGCTCCGCCTCGGCCACGGCATTGCGATAACGCACCCTGACCGGACAGCCGCCGTCGCGGAACGGTGTCAGCAGGGTCTGCAGGCGATCCGCGGTCGCCGCTGCGCCACCGCTCTCCCCCACCTCCCCATTGAGCTTCAGTTGCAAGGCGCGCGCGAACCGGCTGCGAGCCTCTCCCAGCGTCAGCAGCTTGTCGGCAATGATGCGGAAACCGCCGGAGAATTCGTCGTTGCTGACCTTGCCTTCGATCACCAGCACCTCGTCGGTGACGATCTTGCCACGGTTAGCGTCGAGCACCTCGGAATACACCGCGACCTCGCGCGGCTGGGTACCGTCGTCGAGCAGCACGAAGGCCATCTTGCCCCGATTGCCGACCTTGGTCCGTACCTCCATCACCACCCCCGCCATCATGGTCAGGTCGCGCGAGGGCTCGATCTGGGCCAGCGTGCGGCGCACGAAACGGCGCACTTCGCCCTTGAAGGCGTTGAACGGATGACCGGAGAGGAAGAAGCCGATCGCGGTCTTCTCTTCCTTGAGTCGCTCGCGTTCGCTCCACGGCCGCACCTTGGCGAACTCGACCCCCGCCCCGGCCGCCTCGGGCATCATGTCAAACAGGCCGCCCTGCATCGCATTGGCCGCCGCCTGCTCGGCCGCCTCCATGGCCAGCGAAACCGTGGCCATCAGTTGCGCGCGATCCAGCCCCTTGTGTCCTTCCAGGGTGTCCATTGCCCCTGAGCGGATCAGGGCTTCGATCACCCGGCGGTTGGCCAGCCGGCGGTCGACACGCTCGCAGAAGTCGAACAGGTCGCGGAAGGGAGCGCCCTTTTCGCGTGCGGCGATGATGGCACGTACTGCCGGCTCGCCCACGCCCTTGACCGCGCCCAGACCGTAGCGGATCACCTTGCGGTCGACGGGGACGAAGCGGTAGTCGGACGCGTTCACATCGGGCGGCAGCACCTCGATCTTGTTGGCAACGGTGTCTTCATAGAAGATCTTCACCGTGTCGGTGTTGTCGAGGTCGGACGACATCGTCGCCGCCATGAAGGCCGCGCAGTAGTGGGCCTTCAACCACGCGGTGTGGTAGGTGACCACCGCGTAGGCCGCGGTGTGCGACTTGTTGAAGCCGTACTCCGCGAACTTGGTCATGAGGTCGAAGAGCTGCTCGGCCAGCGCCGGATCGTAGCCCTTCTGCTTTGCGCCGTCGGCAATGGTGGCGCGGTGCTTGGCCATCTCTTCGGCTTTCTTCTTGCCCATCGCCCGGCGCAGCATGTCCGCTCCGCCCAGGGTGTAGCCGCCGATGATCTGGCTGATCTGCATCACCTGTTCCTGGTACACGATGACGCCGTAAGTCGGTTCCAGACAGGCCTTGAGATCGGGGTGGAAATAATCGATCTCCTGCTGACCCTTCTTGCGCAGGATGAAGTCGTCCACCATGCCCGAACCGAGCGGGCCCGGACGATAGAGTGCCAGCACGGCGATGATGTCTTCGAAGCGGTCGGGTGCGAGCTTCTTCAACAGCTTCTTCATGCCGTCCGATTCGACCTGGAAGATCGCCGTGGTATTGGCATCCTTCAGGATCTGATAGGCGGCTGGATCCTTGAAGCCGAGGCTCATCAGGTCGGGGCGCTTGCCGGTCTCGCGCTCGACGTACTGAAGTGCGAGCTCGATAATGGTCAGGTTACGCAAGCCGAGAAAGTCGAACTTCACCAGGCCCACGGCTTCGACGTCGTCCTTGTCGAACTGCGACACCGGAGTCGCGTCCTCACCGTCGGCGATATACAGCGGGCAGAAATCGGTCAGCTTTCCCGGCGCGATCAGCACCCCGCCGGCGTGCATACCGACGTTGCGCGACAGGCCCTCGAGCGGCAGCGCGAGGCTCCACAACTCCTGCACCGATTCGCCGTCGTTGCCATCTTTCATCATGTCGCCGATCTGCGGCTCCATCTCGTAGGCACGCGTCAGCGACACCGGTTTCGCGCCTTCGACCGGCACCAGCTTGGACAGCCTGTCACACAGGCCATAGGGCAGATCGAGCACGCGCCCGACGTCGCGCACCACGGCCTTGGAGGCCATGGTGCCGAAGGTGGCGATCTGGCTCACCGCATCCTTGCCGTAGCGCTCGCGTACGTACTCGATGACGCGATAGCGGTTGTCCTGGCAGAAGTCGATGTCGAAGTCGGGCATCGACACCCGCTCCGGGTTGAGGAAGCGCTCGAACAGCAACGCGTACTCGAGCGGGTCGATATCGGTAATGTCTAGCGAATAGGCCACCAGCGAACCGGCACCGGACCCCCGCCCCGGCCCGACGGGCACGCCATTGGCCTTGCCCCAGCGGATGAAGTCGGCAACGATCAGGAAGTAGCCCGGAAAGCCCATCTGGATGATGGTGTCGGTCTCGAACTTGAGCCGGTCCTCGTAGCGCTTGCGCTCCCGCTCGCGCGTCTCCTCGTCCGGGTAGAGCTGGGCAAGCCTGCGCTCAAGGCCGTCCTTCGCCTCCTTGACCAGGAAGTCGTCCAGCGTCATGCCTTCCGGGGTGGGGAACTGGGGCAAGAAGTTCTTGCCCAGCTGCACCGTCAGCGAACAGCGGCGCGCAATCTCGACCGCATTCTCCAGCGCCTCGGGGAGATCGGCGAACAGCTCGCACATCTCGTCCTGATTCTTGAGGTACTGCTCTTCGGTAAAGTCGCGCGGGCGACGCTTGTCGGACAGCACATAGCCCTGGGCGATACACACGCGGGCTTCATGGGCCTTGAAATCCTCGCGGGTCAGAAACTGCACCGGATGCGTGGCCACCACCGGCAGCCCGAGCTTGCTTGCCAGCATCAGGGCCTGGCGGATGTAGGCCTCGGTGCCGGGATGCCCGGCACGCTGCAGCTCTATATAGAAGCCGCCGGGAAACATCCGTTTCCAGTCCGCCGCCAGCACCTCGGCGATCTCGGGATTGCCATTGACCAGTGCCTGGCCGACATCCCCCATCAATGCACCGGACAGGCAGAGCAGATCGCTCGCGGCGCCGTCATTGAACCATGACCGTTTCAACTCCGCCCTACCCCGGTACTTGTTCTCGAGATACGCCTGCGTCAACAGCTCGCTCAGCTGACCATAGCCAGCCCGGTTCTTGCAGATCAACAGCACCCGGTAGGGTTTGTCGCGCTCGGCCTCGTTCTCGATCCACACGTCGGCACCGACGATCGGCTTGATGCCCTTGCCACGGGCCCCCTTGTAGAACTTGACCATCCCGAACAGATTAGCGAGATCGGAGATGCCGAGCGCCGGCATGCCGTCTGCAGCCGCGGTCGAGATGGCCTGGTCGATCTGGACGATGCCGTCCGTGATCGAATATTCAGTGTGAAGGCGGAGATGAACGAAACGGGGGGAATGTGCGGAACTCATGGGTCGAATTTTACCCGAGCGACGCGATCCCCCCGCACCCCGACAAAAAAAGTCCGTCGCGCACCTTGCCTGCGCACCGGACCCTTTGTCTGCCGCTCAGTCCTTGCCGCTGTCGTCCTTGCGCATCCTGGCCAGCCAGTATTCCATCTGGCGCCCGGCGGCCTCGCGCCCTCCCAGGCCGAAAGACAGCGCCACCGCCACCGCCACGGCACCGAATCCGAGCCCGAACGCCAGATTGACGATATCGTCGGCAATGCCCATCGCACGCAGCCCCATCGCAATCACCAGGCCGAGGATGGCAACGCGGGCAATGCGCGACAGGCCGCGGCTATGCTCGCCGCTGGCCCGGTCGATGGCTTCGGCGGCGACGTTGGCAAGCCAGAAACCGGCAATCAGGATCACGCCACCGAGCAGGATGTCGCCGCCGAACTGCACGAACATCGTCACCAGCCCGCTGACCTGCCCGAAGCCGAGGCGATTGGCCGCCTCGACCACGGCAAACAGCATGGCGAAGAACAGCACCAGACGCCCGGCCAGCGCAGAGGCGCTGAGCCCTTCGCCGAGCGCATGCGCGAGCCCGAGCTTGCCCGGCAGCAGGTCAAAGCCGATGCCGGCGAGCAGGCGTGACACCAGACCGGCGGCGAAACGGGCGACGAACCAGGTTACGACGAGAATGACCGCGGCTGCCAGGATGTTCGGAACGGCGCCGAAGAACTGGTCGAGCATGCTGATCGCCGGCCCGGACACGGCCTCGATCCGCAGCGCGTCGAGCGCGGCAATGAGACTGGGCACGAACACGAGAATGAACACCAACGTACCGGCCAGACGCGACAGCTTGACCGATGCATCCATGCCGATGCAGGTGCCGAGCTTGTCCGCGCCTGCGGCCGCCAGCAGATTACCGACCAGACCACGCAGCACGTTGGCTACCAGCCAACCGACAAAACCGATGACCAGTGCGGCAAAGATGTCGGGCAGCATCTGCAGCGCGCGATCGACCATGCCCTGCACCGGTTCGAGCAGGCCTTGCAGCTGAAACGCCCCGAGAATGGCGGGAAGAAAGAGCAGTACGACGAGCCAGAACGCAACATTGCCCAGATTGGCGCTCATCGGCTCCATGCCGGCCTCGGCGGCGAGGCGCTCGTCCAGCGTCGTCGAGGCCAGGACCTTGCTGGTCAGCATGCGCAAAACGGTCGCGAGCACCCAGGCCACGACGGTGAGGATGCCCCCCGCGAGCAGATGCGGCAGGTAATTCGTGATCTGTGCCAGCAGCCCCGCGAACGGCGTCGACAAGGACTCGAGATCAAGAATGTTGAGCACCGCCACCACGGTGATCAACAGCACCAGTCCGAACACACCGAGACTGAGCATCGACTCGAGATCGACCACCTGCCCCGTTCCGGACTGGAGCCTGTGATTAACCCCGGCCACCCGCAAAAATCGGCGGCTCCCCGCGCGCAGCAGCACGGCCGCGAACCAGCCCAACGCCAGGACTGCCATCGCTGCCAGAATACCCGGCAGGCTGCCGCCGAGCGTGGCCTGCAGACTCGCCATCAAGGTGCTTTGTTCCATCGTTTTCGATCTCCCTGGTCATCATCGGTTGCGCGCAATTGACGCCATGCAGATTCCATCACGTCAATGTTGCATTGCATCATGACCACAACTTATGCCAGACCGAAAAACTTTGCAATAAACATAAAACCGTCGGGCGACCATCATGAATGGTCGCGAGCGCGCTTCAAGGCAGCAGGATGCTCGACCCTGTGGTGCGCCGCGCCTCGAGTTCTGCGTGTGCACGCGCCGCCTCGCTCAGCGGATAACGTTGATTGATCTCGATCTTCACCTTGCCGGCGGCAACGATATCGAACAAGTCCGCGGCCATTGCCACCAGGTCGGCGCGTTTCGCGGCATAAGTGAACAGCGTCGGCCGCGTCAGGAAAAGTGAGCCCATCTTCGCCAGCAGGCCACAATCGAATGGCGGCACCGGACCGGAGGCGGCACCGAACAGTACCATCATGCCCATCGGTTGCAGACACGCCAGCGAATCCATGAAGGTATCGGCCCCGATCGAGTCATACACCACCGGCACTCCCTGCCCGCCGGTGATGGCGCGCACCTGCTCGGCAAACCGCTCGCGGGTGTACACGATCGGGTAATCGCAACCATGGGCGCGTGCAAGTTCGGCTTTCGCATCCGAGCCGACCGTTCCGATCACGGTCGCCCCCAATGCCTTCGCCCACTGGCACACGATCAGCCCCACCCCGCCGGCCGCGGCATGAATCAGGATGGTGTCGCCCGCTTGCACGCGGTATGTCCGACGCAACAGGTATTGCGCGGTCAGTCCCTGCAGCATCATCGCCGCCCCCTGATCGAAGGAGATCGACTCGGGCAGGGTCACCAGGTGATGTGCGGGAATGTTGCGAACCTCGGCATAGGCACCGAGCGGACCGCCCGCGTAGGCAACGCGCTCGCCGACCTCGAGTCCGGTCACGCCCTCGCCGACCGCCTCGACCACGCCGGCACCCTCGAGTCCGATGCCCGAGGGCAGGGGTACGGGATACAGGCCGCTGCGGTGATAAGTATCGATGTAGTTTAGACCCACCGCGTGATGACGGATGCGGGCCTCGCCCGCCGCGGGAGCCTCGGGCTCGAAGGACTCCCAACGCAGGACGTCGGGCGTGCCGGTTTGATGAAAGCGAATGGCGTGCGGCATGGCGGTCTCCTGGCGAGCGGCCCCGCGGCAGCGACTGCCGGGGTTCGCATTATCTGACGATGGAAACGCCGATTCTAAACTGCGGACCGTGGCTTACGTTGTAGTCGAGCAGCGTCTCGCCGTAACCGTTGAAATACTGCAAGTGCGCGAACGCCCCTACTCCCGAAAACACGCTTTGACGCAGCGGATAGGACAGGTCGAGTTGCGAGCTGCCCACACCGGCCTTGCCACGGCGCAGGATGGCCGCAAGCATCAATCCGTCATCGCTGCCCAGACGCAGCCCAAGTTGGGCATAGCCGCGATAATCGGTGATGTCGGGGTTGTCCTCCTTGTCGATGTAGGACCACACCTTGGGCTCGACGCCGACGTAGGTGCGGCCGTTCGGCAAGTAGTAGCGCGCGTCGATGCGCGCGAAGAACGTATCGATGCTGCGCGATTTGTCGCCATCGCGACCGTTCGATTCGTGCTCATAGCCAGCCGCGAGCGCGGCGGAATTGCCGTCCGAGGGGTCGGACAGTTTCCACTGGTAGAACAGCGACGGTCTGAAACTCGTATCGCGGAAAGGCTTGGAGTCGGACGACAGATCCCACAACGAGGTCTGGGTGAAACCGAAATACAACCCGCGCACAAGCGGCAGACTCTCGGCCACGACTCCCTGGTCGTCGAAGAGCCGGTAGCGAAAGCTGATCTGATAGCGCGCCGATTTCGGGTCACTGCCACCGACCACGAAATACATCGGCTCGTGAAAGCTCAACGCCGCCGGTGCGAGCGGCGCATCCGATCGGCCTTGCTGGGTGACCGTACCGGCGTCGGCCACGTCCTGGCGCTGCGCCGACTTCAGCGGCGTTCGCAGCGCCGCCGCCGAGTCGAAGATCAGTCGCGCCGACGGAGACTCGAGCAGCGACAGCGTGGCCATGCCGACCACCTCGCTCGGCCATTGACCAACGTACCGCTGCTGCATCGGGCCGACCGCCCCCACCGGTACCAGATCCACCGCGATCCGCGGCCCACCGTCCGGCAGCTCGACCTGCGCCGGAAGCCGCGCCGGCCATTGCCCCTCTGGCGGGGAGCCAATGACGATCAGTTCGAAGGACTGCCCCGGCGCCACGCGCGGCTCTGGAGACGCCAGCAACCAGCCCCCGGCTTGCGCCGGCATCACCGCACACCACGCCAAGGAGAGCACGCAGACCCGCGCTGCACCGCGGGCCACCGACAACGCATCAAGCACCCTTGGCACGCCTCAGCTCGGCCGCATCAACCACGGCAAGTGCAGTGATATTGACCAGACGCCGGACCGTGGCCGACGGTGTCAGGATATGCACCGGCTGCGCCGCGCCAAGCAGGATCGGCCCCACGGACACGCCATCGCCATTGGCCATCTTCATCAGATTGAAGGAGATGTTTGCGGCGTCGAGGTTGGGCATCACCAGCAGGTTGGCGTCCGCGGTCAGCGCCGAATCCGGATGCAGCTTGGCGCGAATGTCCGGCGACAGCGCGGCATCGCCGTGCATCTCGCCATCGCATTCAAGTTCGGGGGAGGTCGTGCGCAGGATTGCGCTGGCAGCGCGCATCTTGCGCGCAGAGCTCGAGCTCGAGCTGCCGAAATTGGAATGCGACAGCAGCGCAACACGCGGCTCGATGCCGAAGCTGCGCAACTCGGCCGCCGCCATCAGCGCGATCTCGGCCACTTCCTCGGCCGTCGGGTTCTCGTTCACATAGGTATCGGTCACCGCAAGCATGCGCTTGGGCAGCAACAGCAAGTTCATCGCTGCAAACTGCTTGGCGCCCGGCTTGAGCCCAATGACGTCCTGCACCTGGCGCAAATGATAATCGTAGGTCCCGAAAGTGCCGCACACCAGCGCATCCGCATCGCCGCGACGCAGCAGCATCACGCCGATCAAGGTCGTATCGCGACGCATCTTGGCCTTGGCCAGATCGGGCGTCACGCCGTCACGGGCCATCATGCGGTAATAATCATTGCACAACTCGCGATAGCGGGGGTCCGACTCCGGGTTGACGATATCGAAATCGCGCTCGGGCACGAGATTGAGACCGATCTTCTTGATCCGCATCTCGATCACGCTGGGCCGCCCGATCAGGATCGGACGTGCCAGACCTTCGTCGATAGCCACCCGCGCAGCGTGCAGAACGCGCTCATCCTCGCCTTCGGCGTAGAGCACGCGCTTTTGCTCCATCGGCACACGCTTGGCGGCCGAGAACACCGGCTTCATGACAATACCCGTCGTATAGACGAAATCGCTCAGTGAAGCCGCATAAGCCTGCATGTCCTCGATCGGATGGCTCGCGACGCCCGAATCCATGGCCGCCTGCGCCACGGCAGGCGCGATCTTCACGATCAGCCGCGGATCGAAGGGCTTGGGAATGATGTACTCGGGGCCGAAGGTGAGTTCGGCACCGCCATAGGCCGACGCCACGATGTCGCTCTGCTCGGCCTGTGCCAGTTCCGCAATCGCCTTCACGCAGGCGAGCTTCATCTCCTCGTTGATCGTGCTCGCACCGACATCGAGCGCACCGCGGAAGATGAACGGGAAACACAGCACGTTATTGACCTGGTTCGGGAAGTCCGAACGGCCGGTCGCCACGATGCAGTCGGGGCGCACCGCCTTCGCGTCTTCCGGCAGAATTTCCGGGTTCGGGTTGGCCAACGCAAAGATCAGCGGCTGATCGGCCATCTTTGCGACCATGTCCTGCTTGAGTACGCCAGCGGTCGACAGGCCGAGAAAGACATCGGCGCCGACGATGGCATCGCCCAGCGTACGTGCATCGGTGACCTGCGCATAACGCGCCTTGGTCGGCTCCATCTTTTCGTCACGCCCCTGGTAGATCACACCCTTGGAATCGCAAACAAAGACGTTCTCGCGTTTCAGGCCGAGGCTGACCATGAGATCGAGGCAGGCGATGGCGGCCGCACCGGCACCGGAGCACACCAGCTTGACCGAACCGATGTCCTTGCCGACGACCTTGAGGCCGTTGATCAGGCCGGCGGAGGAGATGATGGCCGTGCCATGCTGGTCATCGTGAAAGACGGGAATCTTCATGCGCTCGCGCAGCTTCTTTTCGATATAGAAGCACTCGGGCGCCTTGATGTCCTCAAGGTTGATCCCACCCAGCGTTGGCTCGAGCGAGGCGATGATGTCGATCAGCTTGTCGGGATCATTCTCGTTGAGCTCGATATCGAACACGTCGATATTCGCGAACTTCTTGAACAGGCAGCCCTTGCCTTCCATCACCGGCTTCGAGGCCAGCGGACCGATGTTTCCCAAACCGAGCACTGCAGTACCGTTGGTGACGACCGCAACCAGATTGCCGCGGCTGGTCAGCTCACGCGCCTGCGCCGGGTCCGCGACGATTGCATCGCAGGCAGCCGCGACGCCGGGCGAATAGGCAAGCGCAAGATCGCGCTGGTTGGTCAAGCCCTTGGTCGGTACGACCGAAATCTTGCCGCGCGTCGGCGCACGGTGATAGTCCAGCGCCGCGGCGATGAAATCCTGATCCATGAGTTCTCCCTCTCGGTACGGTATGGTGCTCTTGTGAACAACCAGACCGGACGACGGGCCAATGCCCTCGTCCTGTCAATTGCGATCATCCGCGGCGTTTTCTGTTTGCTTTGGCGTCTGGCGCCTTGCTGCGGACCGGGCCCGACCGGGCCCGCATGCCGAGCGCCCCGGGGAGTAGGCTGCAACGGTCATGAATAACGAATCGGGAGTTTAGCGCAGCGCTCGCAGCTTGGGCAGTGGCCGCTCCCGCAAAACCGCTATCCGCGATCACCGCGCGGTTTTTTGGCACAATGCCGCAACAACCGGAGAGGAATCAACGATGCGACGCGTGGTATTCAATCAGAAGGGCGGCGTGGGCAAATCCACCATCACCTGCAACCTGGCAGCCATCAGCGCCAACCAGGGCCTGCGTACGCTGGTCATCGATCTAGACCCTCAGGGCAATTCCACCCAGTACCTGCTCGGCGCCGACGGCGACGCGCTCGAATACACACTGGCCGACTTCTTCGACCAGACCCTCAACTTCAAGCTCAACCCGAAGGCCACCGGCGATTTCATCGTCGCCTCGCCATTCGATCATCTCCATGTCATGCCCTCGCACCCCCAGCTCGAGGAACTGCAGAGCAAGCTTGAATCGCGCTACAAGATCTACAAGTTGCGCGACGCGCTGGACGAACTGGCGCAAGACTATGACTGCGTCTACATCGATACGCCGCCTGCGCTGAATTTCTACACCCGCTCGGCGCTGATTGCGGCCAACGCCTGCCTGATCCCGTTCGACTGCGACGACTTCTCACGTCGGGCGCTTTACTCGCTGCTGGAAAACGTCGAGGAAATCAAGGTCGACCACAATCGTGACCTCGTCGTCGAAGGCATCGTGGTCAATCAGTTCCAGGCCCGCGCCAGTCTGCCGCAAAAGGTGGTCCAGGAACTCATCGACGAGGGCCTGCCGGTGCTGCAGCCCTACCTCTCCGCATCGGTGAAAATCAAGGAATCGCACGAACAGGCCAGACCGATGATCCACCTCGACTCCAAACACAAGCTGGCACAGGAATTCATCAGCCTGCACGACAACCTGGCGCGCAAGTACGGCGCCTGATTACTCAACACCTCGCAGTGGGTCTGAGGCCTGCACCGTCCCGCAGGCGCTCACATGGGCTCGAGCTTCGCCACCCCGAGCAGCAGCCATTTCATCCCGGCGGCGCCAAAATTGACCTGCACGCGTGCATCACTGCCGCCGCCTTCGGCTGTAACGATGACGCCTTGGCCGAACTTCGCATGCCTCACGTTCTGGCCGATCCGCAGACCACCGGGCAGACTCGAATGCGCGGGGCCTGGCGCGCGCTGCGCGCTCGTCGCGCGCGCGCCGGAGAAGTAGGCCCCGCCGCTGCCACCTGTCGCGCCCCCAAGGGCGGTGCGCGTCGTCGGCGGGCTCAGCCACTTGGTGAGTTCGACCGGAATTTCCTCGAGAAAGCGCGAACGCAGGTTGTAGCGCGTCTGCCCGTGCAGCATCCGGCTCTGCGCGAAAGACAGGTACAGGCGTTCGCGCGCCCGGGTGACCGCGACGTACATCAGCCTGCGCTCCTCCTCCAGCCCCTCGGCCTCGAGAATGCTGTTCTCATGCGGAAACAGGCCTTCCTCCAGCCCTGACAGGAACACGACGTCGAACTCCAGCCCCTTGGAAGAGTGCACGGTCATCAGCTGCACCGCGTCTGCCCCCTGATCAGCCTGATGATCGCCCGCCTCGAGCGAGGCATGTGCAAGAAAATCCGCCAGCAAACGGTGCTCGGACGCATCGACCGACACTTCACCGGCAGGGAGCGCCTGCGCCTCGGCGACGAAGTTGGCGGCGGCGTTGAGCAGTTCATCCAGGTTCTCGAGGCGCTCTGCCCCTTCCTTCTCGGCCTTGTAATGATCGCGCAGGCCGCAACGCTCGAGTACGTGGTCGACGAGTTCGGGCAAGGTCAGCGCCACGGTTTCGCGACGCAGATCCTCCACCAGTCGCAGGAACTGTCCCAATGCGGCACCGGCCTTTCCCGTCAGATGCGGCACCGTGGCATACAGGCTGGTGTTGTAGGTGCGGGCCGCGTCCTGCAACACCTCGATCGAACGCGCGCCGATCCCGCGCGTGGGGAAATTGACCACCCGCGCAAATGCGGTGTCGTCATCCGGATTGGCGATGAGGCGCAGATAGGCAAGCGCATGCTTGATCTCCTGACGCTCGAAGAAGCGCAGACCACCATAGACGCGGTACGGAATGCCGGCAGAGAACAAGCGGTGCTCGAGCACCCGCGACTGCGCATTGGAGCGATACAGCAGGGCGATCTCCGCGCGCGAACGGCCATCGCGCACCAGCCCCTGGATCTCCTCGACGATCCAGCGTGCCTCGTCGGTGTCGGCGTAGGCTTCGAACACGCGGATGGGCTCGCCCGCCCCCTGGTCAGTCCATAGGTTCTTGCCCAGCCGATGCGTGTTGAAACGAATGATGGCATTTGCCGCATCGAGGATATTGCTGTGCGAGCGGTAGTTCTGCTCCAGCCGGATCACGTTACGGACGTGGAACTCGCGCTCGAAATCGCGCATGTTGCCGACTTCAGCGCCACGAAAGCGGTAAATGCTCTGGTCGTCGTCGCCGACGCACAGCAAGGCTGCGCCGCCATCTTCGCCATTGCTTGCCAGCAATTTCAGCCAACGGTACTGCAGGCGATTGGTGTCCTGGAACTCGTCGACGAGAATGTGCCTGAATCGCCGCTGGTAGTGACGACGCACGGGCTCGTTGCGCTCCAGCAACTCATAGGTGCGCAATAACAACTCCGCAAAATCCACAACAGACTCGCGTTGGCATTGCGCCTCATACTCCTGATAAAGCTGCACTCGCTGGCGGGTGAAATCATCCCAGGCCTCGACCGCATGTGGGCGGTTTCCCGCCTCTTTGTTGCCGTTGATGAAGTGCTGCAGTTCGCGCGGCGGAAATTTCTCGTCATCGACGTTGAGCGCTTTCAGCATGCGCTTGATCGCTGCGAGTTGATCTGCCGAATCGAGAATCTGGAACAGTTGAGGCAAACCGGCGTCACGATGATGGGCACGCAGCAGACGATTGCACAGGCCATGAAAGGTCCCGACCCACATGCCCCGCGGACTGACAGGCAGCATTGCGCCCAGGCGGGCGAGCATTTCTTTCGCAGCCTTATTGGTGAAGGTAACCGCAAGAATGCCCGCGGGATCCACCTGCCCGGTCTGAATCAGCCAGGCAATGCGCGTGGTCAGCACGCGGGTCTTGCCCGAGCCGGCACCCGCCAGGATCAGGGCGTGCTGAGGCGGCAGCGTCACTGCCTGGCGCTGTTCGGGGTTCAGATTGGCAAGCAGAGGGGACATGAGATTTCCTTTTCTGCCCGCATTCTAACCGCACGCGCAGCCGCCTTCGCCGTCACCACCCGGCCCCCGCGAGCGCCAGAACACCGGCGCCAGCCTCGATGTTGCAAAATTGCTACACGTACTTGCCGGATGCCGATTGGTCGACTAGCCTTGAATTGTGCACAGCAACAAATTGGTGCACTTTTTAACGGACACACTGACTGATAGCACATAAAATGGATCCAGAGAATCCAGATCACTTTTTTTTGCAGCACAACATACGGAGCGCACACCACAGGCCCACAAGGCCCAGAAGCGCACGATGGCCCACCCCGGCCTTACGGAGAACAGAGATGAAAGCACCCAAATTACTGCCGTGGTATGCCCGCAAGGCCGGCATACCGCTCGAACGTGCCAATACCTTGTGGCGCAGGGCCGTGCGCGAAGCCACCATCCAGACTGGCTGGGTGGGCAACTCCGAGTATTGGGGTGCAGCCAACGACATCTTTCTCGATCTGCTCGAGGCCGAAAAAACCACCCTGTGTTCGCCGTGCGTCACACCGATCCTGCGCAGCCAGCAGCGCATGTGGAACATGCCACTGACTGCCATGGAGGACATGTTCAAGGCCATGTCCGCGAACTGGCAGCGTCAGGTCGGTATCGAGCCGCGCAAAGCCGCCTGATCGAAACCCTGTTTCCGGCATGCCCGCGCAACGGGCATGCCACAAGTCTCCCTCCCTCTCCTATCTTGGAGATTTGGCATCCGGCCCCTCCGCCGGGTGCCATTTTTTTGTCACGCCTTCCGGTGCGGTCCGGGCGGAAGCTGCGACCAAAAGGCACTGAATCGGGGGCCATTGCACACCTGGGCACGCGCCGGCACCGGGCTTCGCGATATACTTTCGCGTTTTCAACGCTTTGAGCGCACGCACCCGCCCATGCAGGACAAATACCAGCCAGCCGCCGTCGAAACCGCCGCCCAGCAGCACTGGGACGCCACCTCGGCCTTTCGTGTATCCGAGGACGCCAGCCGTCCAAAATACTATTGCCTGTCGATGTTCCCCTACCCGTCGGGCAAGCTGCACATGGGACACGTGCGCAACTACACCATCGGGGACGTGCTGGCACGCTTCCATCGCATGCGCGGCTACAACGTGCTGCAACCCATGGGCTGGGACGCTTTCGGTATGCCCGCCGAGAACGCGGCCATCCAGAACAACGTGCCGCCCGCGAAATGGACCTACGCCAACATTGATTACATGAAGACCCAGCTCAAGCGCCTGGGCTTCGCCATCGACTGGTCGCGCGAGATCGCCACCTGCACGCCCGAGTACTATCGCTGGGAGCAGTGGCTGTTCACTCGCCTGTATGAAAAGGGCCTGATCTACAAGCGCCTGGGCACGGTGAACTGGGACCCGGTCGACGACACCGTCCTCGCCAACGAGCAGGTCATCGACGGTCGCGGCTGGCGCTCGGGCGCGCTGGTCGAGAAGCGCGAGATCCCCATGTATTACATGAAGATCACCGCTTACGCCGACGAGCTGCTCGAAGCACTGGATGGCCTGTCGGGTTGGCCGGAACAGGTCAAGCTGATGCAGAAGAACTGGATCGGCCGCTCAGAAGGGGTCGAGGTGCATTTCCCCTACGACCTGTCGACCATTGGTCAGTCGGGTGTACTCAAGGTGTTCACCACCCGTGCCGACACCCTGATGGGCGCGACCTACGTCGCCGTCGCCGCCGAACACCCGCTTGCCACCCAGGCGGCGGCGGGCAACCCCGAACTCGCGGCATTCATCGAAGAATGCAAGCGCGGCGGCGTCGCCGAGGCCGACCTCGCGACGATGGAAAAAAAGGGCATGCCCACCGGCCTGCGCGTGGTGCACCCGATCAGCGGCGAATACCTGCCGGTGTGGGTCGCCAATTACGTGCTGATGGGCTACGGTGAAGGCGCCGTGATGGCAGTGCCTGCGCACGACGAGCGCGACTTTGCCTTTGCCACCCGCTACAGACTGCCGATCACAATGGTCGTGCGCTCCACCCGCGACGCCTACGAACAGACCGTTACGCCGTGGATCGACGCCTACGCCGAACCAGGTCGCCTGATCAATTCCGGCAAGTACGACGGCCTGCACTTCCAGGATGCGGTCGAAGCCATCGCCGCCGACCTCGAAGCCAAGGGCCTGGGCAGCAAGCGCGTACAGTATCGCCTGCGCGACTGGGGCATTTCGCGCCAGCGCTACTGGGGCTGCCCGATACCGATGATCCACTGCGACGACTGCGGCGACGTACCGGTGCCGGACGAACAGCTGCCGGTGGTCCTGCCTGAGAATGTCGAAGTGACGGGTCGCGGCTCGCCGCTGGCCAAGATGGCGTCGTTCTACGAATGCAGCTGTCCCAAGTGCGGCAAGCCGGCCAAGCGTGAAACCGACACCATGGACACCTTCGTCGAGTCGTCCTGGTACTTCCTGCGCTATGCCTGCGCCGACAACAACGGCGCGATGGTCGACGAGCGTGTCAATTATTGGGCCCCGGTGGACCAGTACATCGGCGGCATCGAGCACGCCATCCTGCACCTGCTGTACTCGCGCTTCTTTACCCGCGCCATGCGTGATTGCGGCCTGGTCGATGTTTCCGAGCCGTTCGCCAACCTGCTCACCCAGGGCATGGTGGTGGCCGAGACCTATT
Source organism: Azoarcus sp. L1K30 (assembly GCF_018122735.1). Lineage (GTDB taxonomy): Bacteria > Pseudomonadota > Gammaproteobacteria > Burkholderiales > Rhodocyclaceae > Parazoarcus. The sequence goes on from NZ_JAGRRD010000001.1 coordinate 2,180,030, forward strand.
ATCGCGAGCTCGACGGCGGCAAGAAGCAGTGGATCAACCCGGCCGACGTCACCGTCGAACGCGACGAGCGCGGCCGCATCGTGGCGGCAAAGCTCAGCAGCGACGGTCTCCCGGTCGTGATCGGTGGCATCGAGAAGATGGCCAAGTCGAAGAACAATGGCGTCGATCCGCAAGCCCTGGTGGACCAGTACGGTGCCGATACTGCGCGCCTGTTCACCATGTTCGCCGCACCGCCCGATCAGCAGCTGGAGTGGTCCGATTCTGGCGTCGAGGGCGCATCGCGCTTCCTGCGCCGGGTGTGGAACCTCGGCCATGTCTTCGCCAGCGAAATGCGTGCAGCGCTGCCGTCGGCGCGTCAGCTCGCGGCAGGCAAGCTGCCGGCAGCCCTGGCGGACGTGCGGCGCGAGATTCATACCCACCTGAAACAGGCCAACTACGATTTCGGCAAGCACCAGTTCAATACCGTGGTGTCTGCGGCAATGAAGATTCTCAACGCGCTCGAAAAGGCACCGCGTGACAACCTTGCCGCCCACGCCGAACTGACCGAAGAAGGCCTGTCCATCCTGTTGCGCCTGCTGTCGCCAATCACCCCGCACATTGCCCATGCCTTGTGGCAGGACTGCGGCTATGGTGACGACATTCTCGCTGCGCGCTGGCCCGAGCCGCTCGACGCGGCACTCAAGCAGGATGAGATCGAGCTGATGGTGCAGGTCAACGGCAAGCTTCGCGGCAGCATCAAGGTCGCGGCGGAAGCCGGTAAGGCCGAGATCGAGGCCCTTGGACTGGCCTCCGAAGCGGCGCAGAAATTCATGGAAGGGAAGCCGCCGAAGAAAGTGGTAGTGGTCCCCGGCCGCCTGATCAACATCGTGGTCTGAGGACGGATCCATGCCCCACCAACCACTCCGTCGGCGCCTGTTCGCAAGGACAGCAGCCCTTGCCGCCGCCATCACCCTTGGCGGCTGCGGCTTTCATCTTCGCGGTCCGCAGCCACTCGCCTTTACGACGATGCATGTCGGCGTCAGCGAGTTTTCCGACCTGGGTGCGGCGCTGCGGCGACAGATCGCCACGACCGGCAGTACCACTGTCACCGAAGACGCCGCCACCGCGCAGGCACGCCTGCAGATTCTTGCCAATGATCGGGGCCGCGAGATTCTCAGTCTGACCGGTGCAGGCAAGGTGCGTGAATACCAGCTCACCCAACGCATCCGCTTCCGTCTCGTCGACGCCGGCAACAACGAGCTGATTCCACCCACCGCGATCGCCGCGCAACGGGAGTACACGTTCAACGATGAGTTGGTGTTGGGCAAGGAGCAGGAGGAGGCCCTGCTCTACCGCGACATGCAGTCCGACCTGATTCAGCAGATCATGCGCCGTCTTGCGGCCTACCGTCGTCCCCAGTGAACCTGCGTCCCGACCAGCTTCCAGCCCAGCTCGACAAACCGCTCGCACCACTTTGGGTGCTGCATGGCAACGAACCGCTGCTGGTGCTGGAGGCCGCCGACGCGATTCGTGCCAGCGCCCGGCGACAAGGCTACGTCGAGCGCGAAACCCTGGTCGTCGGCCAGGGTTTTCGCTGGGAAAGTCTCACCATGGCTGCAGGCAACATGTCGCTTTTCGGCGGCGAAAAGCTCATCGACCTGCGCATCCCGACAGGAAAGCCCGGCCGCGAGGGTGGCGACGCACTGCAGCGCTATGTCGCCGCACACCCGGCCGGCGTGCTGACCATGATCACCCTGCCGGAACTCGACTGGGCAACGCGCAAGACCGCCTGGTTCAAGGCCCTTGCCGATCGCGCCATCCTGATCGAGCTCAATGCCCCCGAGCGCGAGCGCCTTCCGGCATGGCTTGCACAGCGCCTGGCCGTGCAGAAGCAGTCCGCCCCTGCCGACGCGCTGGCCTTCATCGCCGATCACGTCGAAGGCAACCTTCTGGCTGCACATCAGGAGATCCTCAAGCTCGGTCTGCTGCATACCGAGGGCGCATTGACCCTGGAGCAGGTTCAGGACGCGGTGCTCAACGTGGCCCGCTACGACATCGACAAGCTGCGTCAGGCAGTGCTCGATGGCGACCCCGCGCGCTGTGCCAGACTGCTCGAGGGCTTGCGCGGTGAGGGTGCCGCCCCGCCGCTGATCCTGTGGGCGCTGGCCAACGAGGCGCGCACGCTGGCCAGCCTGCGTGCCGGCCGCGATGCCGGCCAGCCGCTCGCGGCGCTGTTCAAGGGCGAACGCATATTCGACAACCGCCGCCAGCAGGCGCTCGGCCGCGCGCTCGATCGACTGACTCAGCCCGGCCTGCGCGCGGCACTGATGCACGCGGCACGGATCGACCGCATGATCAAGGGGCTGGCGCAAGGTAACGTCTGGGATGAGTTCCTGCAATTGACACTGCGACTCGCTCGCCGATAGATTGCCTGCCATGCGTGCACACGCGGTGCACTCGACGCCCATTCAGTGTTTTAATCCTTGTTTGCTCTAGCGCTCCGGAATCTCAGATGGACATCCAGAATTACATGCAAACGCTTGGACACCAGGCGCGCGCGGCCTCCCGGCTGCTCGCAGCCGCCTCGTCCGAAGCGAAGAACAATGCACTGCTTGCGATGGCGGCAGAGATCCGCAGTCGTGCCGGCGAACTGCTCGCGGCCAATGCCCGCGACCTGGAGGCGGCGCGTGCGGCAGGGCTCGAGCCTGCCATGGTCGATCGCCTGACACTGAGCGAGACGGGTGTGGAGGCCATTGCCGTCGGACTCGAACAGGTCGCCGCGCTGCCCGACCCGGTCGGCGAAATCACCGACGTAAAGCGCCGCCCCTCCGGCATCCAGGTGGGCAAGATGCGTGTTCCGCTGGGCGTCATCGGCATCATCTATGAGGCACGCCCCAACGTCACCGCCGACGCCGCCGCCCTGTGCCTGAAATCTGGCAACGCAGCCATCCTGCGCGGTGGCAGCGAAGCACTGCATTGCAACCGGACCATTGCCGAGTGCGTGCGCACCGGCCTTGCTGCCGCCGGGCTGCCCGAACATGCCGTGCAAGTCGTCGACACCACCGACCGTGCCGCCGTCGGCACCTTGATCACCATGCCGGAATACGTTGACGTCATCGTGCCGCGTGGCGGCAAGGGACTGATCGAACGCATCTCGCGCGAATCCCGTGTGCCGGTCATCAAGCACCTCGACGGCAACTGCCACGTCTATGTGGACGACGAGGCCGATCCCGCCCGCATCGTTCCCATTGTCGAGAACTCGAAGACGCAACGTTACGGCACCTGCAACACCACCGAATCGCTGTTGGTGTCCCGCACCGTCGCCGATCTCTGTCTGCCCGCGATCGGGGCCATGCTGGCGGCCAAGGGCGTGGAAATGCGTGCTTGCCAGGAGTCACTGGCACTGCTCACCGAGGCAGGCATTGCCGCGGACAAGCTGGTGGCAGCCACTGAACAGGACTGGAGCGAAGAATACCTCGCGCCGATCATTTCGATCAGGATCGTATCCGGCCTCGACGAGGCCATCGAGCACATCAATACCTACAGCTCCGGGCATACGGAATCGATCGTGACCGAGAACTACACCAGTGCCATGCGCTTTCTGCGCGAGGTCGATTCGGCCTCGGTCATGGTCAACGCCTCGACGCGCTTTGCTGACGGATTCGAATACGGACTGGGTGCGGAAATCGGCATTTCGACCGACAAGCTCCATGCCCGCGGCCCGGTGGGCCTCGAAGGCCTGACCAGTCAGAAATGGATCGTGTTCGGCAACGGTGAGGTCCGGCGCTGAACCCAGCGCCGAACGCGGGCGGGCAGTGTAGATCTGAACAAGGAGAAAAACCCGTCCCGGCGAGGACGCTCCTTGTTGCGCCGCCCGAACCACCTGCATCGGATCACACGCATCATGCTCCACACATCTGCAGCTGAAGGCGATTTCGCCACCATTCTTGAACTGCCCTTCGGCACGTTCGGTATCTGCGTCGACGCCGAAACCGTGACCGAACTGCGGTTTCTGCCGCCGCAGACAGAGCCACGGCCAGCCACGACGGAATTCACCGCCGAAATTGCGGCGCGCATACAGACCTGGATCGCCGCGCCAAGCACGCCGCTGCAATTGCCGCTGGCAAGTCGCGGCTCGGCCTTCCAGCGCCGCGTCCGCGCCGCGCTGCAGGCCATCCCCCCCGGAGAAGTGCGGACTTACGGCGAGATTGCCCATCTGCTTGGCAGTGCGCCGCGCGCGGTCGGTCAGGCCTGCGGCGCGAATCCGTTTCCGCTCGTCGTACCCTGCCACCGCGTCGTCGCTGCCAATGGAATCGGTGGATTCGCCAATGCCCGGGACGGCTATCTGCTTGACGCCAAGCGCTGGCTCTTGAACAACGAAGCACAATGAGCCTCTCACCCGCACCGGCGCCCGATGCGCTTCGCGATGAGCTGGACGCCTTTGTCGATACACTGTGGCTGGAGCACGGCCTCGCCCGCAACACGCTGGCCGGCTACCGCAGTGATCTCGGCCTGTTCGGAAACTGGCTCGCCGAGCGCGGCAAATCGATCGATCGCGCAAGCGCGGCCGATCTCGCCGCTTACCTGGCAGCATTCAGTCAGCGCGCCAAGACAACGAGCCAACGCAGACTGCTTTCGGCGTGGCGGCGCTATTACCGTCTCCAATTGGCACACGGTCGCATCACCGAAGACCCCACGCTTCAGCTCGATCCGCCTTTGCCTGCGCAGCGTTTTCCGAAAACACTGTCCGAAGAGCAGGTGGAAGCGTTGCTGGCAGCACCGGACACCGACACCGCACTCGGCATGCGTGACCGTTGCATGCTGGAAGTGCTATATGCCTGCGGCCTGCGTGTTTCCGAACTCATCGAACTCAAGCTCTTTGCCGTCAGTCTGAATGAAGGCGTCGTTCGCATCATGGGGAAAGGCAGCAAGGAGAGACTCGTGCCGCTCGGCGAAATCGCTTCGGAATGGATTACGCGTTATATCGAGACCGCGCGTCTTGCATTGCTGGCCGGACGCCATTGCGATGCCGTTTTCGTCACCCGTCTCGGCAGTGCAATGACGCGGCAGATGTTCTGGCGAATCATCAAGCAATACGCAGTGCGCGTGGGTATTGCGGCACAACGCATCTCGCCGCATACCGTACGGCATGCGTTTGCCACCCATCTGCTCAATCACGGCGCCGATCTGCGCGTTGTTCAGATGTTGCTTGGCCATGCCGACATTTCGACTACACAGGTCTATACCCATGTCGCACGCGAGCGCCTCAGGCAACTCCATCAACGTCATCACCCCCGCAGTTGAAAGCCGCTACCCCCGATCGCGACCCGACATCACATTTCGATCCTGTACGAGAAAATGGAATCCGATTCATGAGCAAGATAGACAAGCACGCTCCCGAGACACCGGCAACCCGCTTCATGCGGCAGCACGGTATTGCCCATTCGAACCATCTGTACGAATACGAAGAACGCGGCGGCACCGAAGTATCCGCACGAGAATTGAATGTTGACGAACATTCCGTCATCAAGACCCTGATCATGGAAGACGAAAACGCCGAACCTCTTATCGTGCTGATGCACGGCGACCGCAAGGTATCGACAAAGGAGCTGGCCCGCCAGGCGGGGCGCAAGCGTATCGAACCGTGTAAACCCGAAGTCGCCAACCGACACACCGGCTTTCTGGTCGGCGGCACGTCACCGTTCGGCACCAAAAAGACCATGCCGGTTTTCATGGAAAAATCGATTCTCGATTTGCCGCTGATCTATATCAACGGTGGCCGTCGCGGCTACCTGGTAGGAATTCATCCCCACGATCTGATAAGGGTCTTGCACGCGACGCCGGTTCAGGTTGCGAACTGAAATACCTGGGTCATTGCTGCCCTGCCCTCACCATCGCGCAATTCAACCCGGCAATTGATAGAATAAGGATTCATTCCGATGGCGATTTGCTGTCAGAATACGGTTATCGAATCCGCTCGAATCCTTATTCACCCCACCCATCTTCTGAAGATGGAAATCTGCCGGAGATAAATCATGGAACTGGGTAACCTGTCGCTGACCGAACTGCGCCGTCTGCAATCGAAAGTGGAAACTGAAATCCGCCGTCGCAGCGACACCGCGCGACGCGACCTGATCAAGCGCATGCAGAAGATGGCGGCCGAGCAAGGCATGTCGCTGGACGACGTACTCGGCAGCGCGCCGGTCGAAAAAACCGCGTCGAAGCCGGGAAAATCGTCCAAGACGGCAAAGCCCAAGAAGACGTCAAAGGTCAGCGTCATCAAGTATCGCAACCCCGCAAATCCGGACCAGGGATGGAGCGGGCGCGGGCGCAAACCGCAATGGGTTCATGACTGGCTCGCCCAAGGCAAGCCAATCGAGGAACTTGCTGCCTGATTTTCCAGCAGTGCAAATGAAACCCGGCATTGCCGGGTTTTTTTGCATATAGACCCGGAAACTAGCCCATCCCGGGCGGTAGCGTGACGCCGTCCTTTCCTCGCTGAATGAAGACACCGACACGTCGCACGTCCTTCATCACGCCGATTTTCGCAATTCGGATCTTTACCCAGGGCGCACCGAATTCTTCGAACAACAGATTGACGACGAATTCGCCCAGTGTTTCGATCAGGTTGAAATGGCGCTCTGCCAGTTCGAGTCGAATGCGCTCGATTACTTCCGCATAGTTGATGGTATCGGCGATATCGTCCTGCTCCGCCGCGGCATCGGGCACCCCGAAGGTAAGGTGGAGCTCGACCGTTTGTGGTGCAATCTTCTCGCGTGCATAAATGCCGACCCACGCCTGAACACGCAACTCTTCGATGAAGATGAAATCCATGTCGTTTCCCGATTAGAATCGCCGCAATTCTAGCTGGATGGCCGGCTGCTGGCGCGCAATGTGTCGCGCAGAACACAAGACCCGCCGCATTCGCGGGTCACGGAGAAATAATGTCTGTCCTGATTTTGCTTGTCGTCGCCTACCTGCTCGGCTCGATCCCGTTTGCGCTGGTGTCCAGCCGTCTGTTTGGCTTGCAGGATCCGCGAACGTACGGCTCGGGCAACCCTGGCGCCACCAATGTGCTGCGTAGCGGCAACAAGGCTGCTGCAGCGCTCACGCTGATCGGCGACTGCGTCAAGGGCTGGATCGTGGTGTGGGTCGCGATGCGCTTGGGGTTTACTGTCGCCGAAGCCGCCCTGGCCGGATTTGCGGCCTTTCTCGGCCATGTATTCACCATCTTCCTCCGATTCAATGGCGGCAAGGGCGTCGCCACTGCACTAGGCGTACTGGCAGGCATCGACTGGCGGCTCGCCCTGGCCTCGCTGTGTGCCTGGTTCGTGGTCGCGCTCGTCAGCCGCTACTCCTCGGCCGCCTCGCTGGCGTCCGCCGCCCTGTCTCCGATCGTCGGCTATGTACTCTTCGGCGCGGACCCGGTCATCGCGGTGCTCCTTGCCATGAGCGCGGTCCTGATCTGGCGACACACAGGCAACATTCAACGTCTGCTGGCCGGCACCGAGGGCAAGCTTGGCGGCAAGAAGGGCTGATCGCCGCTCAACGCCCGATCATTCACCGCCGGGCGAGCACAACTCCGCGAGCGGCCATCGCGGCCGGATGCGAATACCCGGCACCGTCTGCGGCCGGGCGCCACCGGCAAGACGCAAGGCGCCGGCAAAGGCGATCATTGCCCCGTTGTCGGTACACAGCGAAGGCTCGGGGTAGTACACCCGCGCACCGCGGCGTCGGGTGGCGCTATTCAAGCCGCTTCTGAGTTGCGCGTTGGCCCCCACGCCCCCCGCCACGACGAGCGATTTGAGCCCGGTCTGCTTGAGCGCAGCAAGCGCCTTTGCCGTCAACACTTCGACCACCGCGAGCTGAAAATCCGCAGCGAGGTCGGCGGCCCGATCGGGTTGCCAGCCAGGACCCGACACCACATTCAGCACCGCTGTCTTCAGTCCGCTGAAGCTGAAGTCGAGATCGCCCGAATGCAGCATGGGCCGCGGCAACCTGAAGCGTCCCGTCACCCCCTTTTCAGCCAGCGCCGCGAGCTGTGGCCCGCCCGGATAGCCCAGACCAATCAATTTCGCGGTCTTGTCAAACGCCTCCCCGGCCGCATCGTCAAGCGACTCACCCAGCAGTTCATATTCACCCACGCCGGTCACTGCCATGAGCTGCGTATGGCCGCCCGACACCAGCAGCGCCACGAACGGAAAAGACGGCGGGTCTGCCGCCAGAAGCGGCGACAGCAGGTGCCCCTCCAGATGGTGAATGGGCAGAGCGGGAATGCCGGCGGCCATGGCCATGGCCTCTGCCACGCTGGCCCCGACAAGCAATGCACCGGCAAGCCCCGGACCGGCCGTGTAGGCAATGGCATCGATGGCCCCGATCGCCAGCCCGGCGTCGCGCAGCGCCTGACGCACCAGAAGTGGCAACCGCCGTATGTGATCGCGCGATGCCAGCTCGGGCACTACTCCGCCGTACACTGCATGCAGATCGATCTGTGAATGCAGGGTCTGCGACAGCAGGCCCGCCTCGGTGTCATACACCGCGACCCCCGTTTCGTCGCACGATGTCTCGATGCCCAGTACCTTCATGCCCTGCTTCCACAATGTTCAAGCACACCATTTTACCCGCCCGGCAGCACATATTCACACGGACAAGCTTGCCTTGGAGCAACATACCCGCTATATTCACGGTCTTTCTGCCCTCCAGACACTCAAGGAAGTAAGCAATGCCGGGTATCCGCGTCAAGGAAAACGAGCCGTTTGAAGTCGCCATTCGTCGCTTCAAGCGCACGATCGAGAAGACCGGTGTGCTGACTGAGCTGCGCTCGCGTGAGTTTTACGAAAAGCCCACTGCCGAGCGCAAGCGCAAGCTGGCCGCCGCGGTGAAGCGCAATCACAAGCGCCTTCGCAGCCAAACGCTGCCGCCGAAGCTTTACTGATCCCGCACCGGTTCACCCGGTCGCCTGCACGCCGGGCGAAGATCGTCAAGATCTTCGCCCGGCGTGATATTTTTTCTGTTCGATGATTCCTCAGTCTTTCGTTCAGGATCTGCTCGCCCGCGTCGACATCGTCGATGTCATCGAGCGCTATCTTCCGCTGAAGAAAAGCGGAGCGAATTACTTCGCCTGCTGCCCGTTTCACGGCGAGAAGTCGGCTTCGTTCTCGGTCAGCCCAAGTAAGCAGTTTTACCACTGCTTCGGCTGCGGCGTGCACGGCAGCGCCATCGGCTTCCTGATGGAATACAGCGGACTGGGCTTTGTCGACGCGGTCAAGGAACTCGCCAACCAGGCCGGACTCCAGGTTCCGGATGACGGCAAGCCCGGCACCGGCGCCCATGAGGATGCCACATCGAAACTGGCCGATGCCATGGCCGACTCCAGCCGCTTCTACCGCGAGCAGCTCAAGCATTCGAAGGAAGCCATCGACTACCTGAAGCGCCGCGGCCTTTCCGGCGAAATCGCGGCCCGTTTCGGCATCGGCTTCGCGCCGGAAGAATGGCAGTCGCTTCAGCGCGTGTTTCCGGACTACCAGAGCAAGCACCTCGCCGACGCCGGCCTCGTCATCGACAACGATCAGGGCAAGCGTTACGACCGCTTTCGCCACCGGATCATGTTTCCGATCCACGACCGGCGCGGACGGATCATCGGCTTCGGGGGCCGCGTACTCGACAGCGGTGAGCCCAAGTATCTGAACTCGCCGGAAACCCCCCTGTTCGAGAAGGGGCGCGAACTCTACGGACTCTTCCTCGCCCAGAAGGCCATTCGCGACGCCGGTTTCGCACTGGTCGTCGAAGGTTACATGGACGTCGTAGCCCTCGCGCAGTTCGGCGTCGACAACGCGGTAGCGACGCTCGGAACCGCCACCACGCCGCACCACATCAACACCCTGCTGCGTCACACGAGCCGCATCGTCTTTTGCTTCGACGGCGACGCTGCCGGCCGTCGCGCCGCCTGGCGCGCGCTGGAGAACGCGCTTGAAGCGCTGCGTGACGACACCACACTCGCCTTCCTGTTTCTGCCCGCCGAACACGACCCGGACTCATTCGTGCGCGAACATGGCGCCGATACCTTCCGCAAGGCGGCCGCTGCCGCCACGCCCCTGGCGAGCGTCCTGCTGCAGGAACTCAAGGAACGCTGCGAACTCGACACCGCCGAAGGCCGCGCGCGCCTGATCCATGAATCGCGCCCGCTGGTAACCCGCATTGGCGCCCCCATGCTGCGACTGCAAGTCATCAAGGCGCTGGCAGAGGCCAGCGAGATGACCCAGGCCGAGGTCGAACAGGCCTTCGGCATCAAGCCCGCGACAAGACCGAAGCAAGACGGTCCGATGCCAGACTTCAGGCGTAGCCCGCGACCAGCACAGCCAGCACGCCCGCAAGGGAGACGCAAGCCCCCGTCAGCCATTGGCACTCTGCTGCGCCTCATCCTGCAGCACCCGGCCTGGGCCGCGCGCCTGCCGATCGATCTCGTACCCGACGACAGCGCAGAAGGACGCGCGATGATCGCCATCATCGACCTCGTCAGCCTGGGAGAACCAATCCCCGCCGGCGGACTGGGTGCATTGATCGAACGCTTCCGCGACACCCCGCATGGCGAAACCCTTGCCAGGCTCGGCACGGAGCAGGACGAGAGTGAATTTGAAGACGCGGTGATCGAGACGCTCTTCGACGACACACTGCGCAAATTGCACGCCTACGCGATTGATCGTGAGATCGCCGCACTGCTGGAACACTCGAGAGACGGCTCGCTCTCGTCAGGCGAACGACATCGCCTGACAGAACTTCTGCTCGAAAAGCGGAACCTTGCCAGCGCGGGCAAACTCTCAGATCTATAGTACAATTCTCGGTTTACCCATTTATTTCGCCCTGATTCGAGGAGTGCCATGGCACGCGAGAAAGCCAAGGATACGCGCAAGGACAGCCCGAAAGGACGCACCCCCAAGGCCAAGGCCAAGGACAAGCTCGCGCTGATCATCGAGAGCCCGGAAATCGCCCCGCTTGACGCGGAAGTGCGCCGCACCCGGCTGAAGACGCTGATCACGCTTGGCAAGGAGCGCGGCTACCTCACGTATGCCGAAATCAGCGACCACCTGCCGGACGATGTTGCCGACGCCGAACAGATCGAAGGCATCATCGCCACGTTCAACAACATGGGCATCCAGGTCTACGACGCGGCCCCCGCGGCCGAAGACCTGCTCATGTCGGACAACGTTGCCACCACGGTGGACGAGGATGTCGCCGAAGAAGAGGCCGAACAGGCGCTGTCGACTGTTGACTCCGAATTCGGCCGCACGACTGACCCGGTACGCATGTACATGCGCGAAATGGGCACCGTCGAGCTCCTCACCCGTGAGGGCGAAATCGAGATCGCCAAGCGCATCGAAGATGGCCTCAAGCACATGGTGCTCGCCATTGCGGCTTGCCCGACTACGATCGCGGAAATGATCGAGACCGCCGACAAGGTGATTCGCGACGAGATGCGCATCGACGAGATCGTCGATGCCGTCATCGACCCGAACGCACCGACCGAAGCGGAAGCGGCCGCGGCGGCGGCCGAGGCCGAGGAAGAAGCCGACAGCGACGACAGCGACGACGACGCCACCGATGACGACGACGACGCCGATGACGACGGCGGCGACAGTGAAGGCGCGGCCAACGCGGCCTCGCTTCTTCAATTGAAGAACGACGCCCTCGTCCGCTTTGCCGCGATCCGCGAACATTACGAAAAAATGATGGAAGTGCTGGCGAAGAACGGTTCGCAGGACAAGGCCTACCTTCAGTACCAGCAGCTGATCTCGGACGAACTGATCAACATCCGTTTCACCGCCAAGTCGATCGAGCGCCTGTGCGACTCCGTTCGTCGCATGGTCGAACAGGTCCGCGGCCACGAGCGCCACATCCTGCAGCTGTGCGTCGACCGGGCCGGCATGCCGCGGCAGCATTTCATCAAGATTTTCCCCGGGCACGAAACCGACACCGACTGGATCGAAACCGAACTCAAGTCGAACAAGAACTACGTCGACGGCCTGTCGCGAGTCTATCCTGCGATCACCGAGGAACAGCAGAAACTCCTCGATCTGCAGGCGAAGATCGGCATCCCGCTGAAGGAACTGAAGGACATCAACCGCCAGATGTCCACCGGCGAAGCCAAGATGCGTCGTGCCAAGCGCGAGATGACCGAGGCCAACCTGCGCCTGGTGATCTCGATCGCAAAGAAATACACCAACCGTGGCCTGCAGTTCCTCGACCTCATTCAGGAAGGCAACATCGGCCTGATGAAGGCCGTGGACAAGTTCGAATATCGCCGCGGTTACAAGTTCTCGACCTATGCCACCTGGTGGATCCGGCAGGCCATCACGCGCTCGATCGCCGACCAGGCACGCACCATCCGTATTCCGGTGCACATGATCGAGACCATCAACAAGATGAACCGCATCAGTCGCCAGATCCTGCAGGAAACCGGCGCCGAGCCCGATCCGGCAACGCTGGCCGAGAAGATGGAGATGCCCGAGGACAAGATCCGCAAGATCATGAAGATCTCCAAGGAGCCGATCTCCATGGAGACGCCGATTGGCGACGACGACGACTCCCATCTTGGCGACTTCATCGAGGACACCGCCACCCTGGCGCCTGCCGAAGCCGCAATGTATTCCGGCCTGCGCGACGCCACCGGCGAGGTGCTCGACTCCCTGACCCAGCGCGAAGCCAAGGTGCTGCGCATGCGTTTCGGCATCGAGATGAACACCGATCACACGCTGGAAGAAGTCGGCAAGCAGTTCGACGTCACGCGTGAGCGTATCCGTCAGATCGAAGCCAAGGCCCTGCGCAAACTGCGTCACCCGAGCCGTTCTGAGAAGCTGCGCAGCTTCCTCGACAGCGACGCCTGACCCGCACCCACCCGTCAGGACGACCTGACGGGCCAAGGGCCTCTAGCTCATGCTTGGTTAGAGCAGCGGACTCATAATCCGTTGGTGCTGGGTTCGACTCCCAGGGGGCCCACCAGTATGTTCAAGCCCTTGCACCAGGCCTCCCTGGTGCAAGGGCTATTTGCATTGAAGCGGGCAATAATCAGCGGTGCGAGCGGTACCGACGTTCGCCTGTCGCCTCCACACTCCCCTACGACAGCGCCAGCTGTTCCGGGCCGAGCGGATAGCCGATCAGATAGCCCTGCAACTCGTCGCAGCCAAGGTCAATGAGCCGGCTCCGCTGAGATTCCATCTCGACACCCTCTGCAATGACGCGCATTTCCAGGCTGTGCGCTACCGCAATGATTGCCGACACGATGGAAATCGCGCTTTCCGACTGCAGCAAGGCGCGCACGAAGCTCTGATCGATCTTCAGTGAATCGATCTTGAAATACTGCAGATAGGAAAAACTGGAGTAGCCCGTCCCGAAGTCATCGAGTGCGATCGTAATACCCAGAGCCTTCAGCCGCAGAAGCACCTCTTCGGCCTGGTCGACCTTTCCCATCAGCATGCTCTCGGTGATTTCGAGCTCCAGCAACTCGGGCGGCAGTCCCGTCTCCATGAGTACCGCAGCGACACGCTCGGGCAGATTGCCGCCGCGGAACTGCCGCACCGAAACGTTGACCGCAACCCGCACCGGTGAGCCGGCCGCCCGCCACGCGACCGCCTGTTCGCACGCGGTGCGCAAGACCCATTCGCCGATGGGTTCGATCAGGCCAAGCTCTTCAGCAACCGGAATGAATCGGGCGGGCGAGATCGCACCCAGCGTTGGATGCTCCCAGCGCAGCAGCGCCTCGACGGCGGTGCAGCGCCCATCCTGGGCACGCACCTGGGGCTGATAGACAACGCGCATTTCATTGTGATCGAGGGCATGACGCAGGCTTTGCTCGAACATCACCCTGTCGTGCACCTGCTCGTTCATTTCCGCGGTGAAGAAGCGAATCGCGTTACGGCCGGACTCCTTGGCCTGGTACAGCGCGATATCAGCGTGCTTGAGCAATGTTTCTTCGTCTTCTCCGTCCTGCGGATAGAGGCTGACACCAATGCTTGTGGTGAGGACGAAGGGCCTACCGTCGATCTCGGCCGGCGTCGACAGCACAGTCTGGAGACGGTCGAGTACGGCGTAGGCCTGCTCCTCGTTGTCCAGGTCGGGAAGCAGCACCACGAACTCGTCCCCACCTTGCCGTGCCGCAGTATCGCCGTCGCGAAGAACGTGCTTGAAGCGTTTGGCCAATTCGCACAGCAGTCGATCACCAGTGCGATGCCCAAGATCGTCATTCACGCGCTTGAAGTGGTCCAGATCCAGCACGGCCACCCCCAGTGTTGCCTTGCGCCGCCGGGCGGCAATCATTGCCTGCGACAGGCGGTCATCGAGCAGGGTGCGATTGGGCAGACCGGTAAGCGCATCGAAATGAGCCTGATGTTCCAGTTGCTGAACATGGAGCCTGCGCTCGGTTACGTCCCGGATGACGAGCACCACGCAAGAATCCATGCCGTCCGGTACATGCTCGACCCGCCACTCGGACCACATCACGGACCCGTCGCTCCGACTGCCCTCGAACTCGAAAACTGCATCACGCCCGGCCTCCAGCGCCGCCTGGAATGCCTCGACATCTTCACGCTCCAGTACGCTGAAGGCATCGGTTCCACGCCCGATGATCTCTGCGTGCGCCTTGTCCAGAATGCTCGAGGCCGCCGCATTTGCGTCGCGAACCAGATGGCGCCCGTTCTCGGCATGAAGAATGAGCACGCCGTCCCGACTGGCCTCGATGACCCGCTGACGCAGGGTAAGTGCCTTTTCCGCCATCTGCCGGGCAGCCTCCGCGCGCAGGTTCATCAACCCGTAGCCCAGATCCTCTGCCAACTCCTCGAGCAGCTTGACGCCCGCTTGATCCAGATCCGCAGCTTGCCCGGCCCAGATCGACAGGACCCCGAGCGACGTTCCCCCGCTCACGAGTGGAAATGCAATCATGGACGCGCACCCCGACTCAAATGCCGCCCGCCGCAGCGCAGGCTCGGCGAGCTCGTTCGATCTGAGATGAATATGGCGTCCCGAATCGAGCACCATGAGAACTGCCGTCGACCACCGCACCCCATCCTGTTCCAGCGCGGCGAGCAGCCGATTGGCGTCACCATCGGCAGCCGCCCGCCTGAGCGTTCCGTCGACATCGACGACATCTATGGTCGCCAACCGGTACCCCCCTGTATGCACCAGAATGCGGCAGATCGCAGTCACCAGTTCGCGTTCGGTTGACGAGTGGACAAGTGCCTCGTTGCCACGGCTCAAGGTTCGCAACGTGCGCTGCAGGCGCAGCATGGGTCGCATGACCATGCGCCGGATGGCCATGTTCAGTCCCACCGTGAGTAGCACTGCCATGACCACCAGCCACATCGTAATTTCGGCTCTAACCCGTGCAGCGCCGCGACCGAATTCGTCCACGTAGCCGCTGGCGCCGATCAACCAGCCGAGCGATTCGCTCAGCTCGAACGCGGCCAGTTTGCTGCGCGGAGCCGTTTCGTTGCGAGCCTCGTTCTGCCACGCATAGGCCAGCACCCCGCGCCCTTGCTGCAGCATCCGACTGGCAATATCGCGCCCGATATCATTCGGTTGCACCAGCGCCGTATCGCCTTGCTGAGTCGGATGAACGATGAAATTGCCGCGGTTGCGGCCATTGCTTGCATCGACCACAAAGAAATAGCCGGTATCGCCGATCACGAACTGTCTGAGCCGCTCTCGCAGCGTCTGCAAGGCCCGCGTCAAGTCGATTCCAACGACCATGGCACCGACCACGCGCCCACGACGATCGCGTGCCGGCAATACCTCAAGCAGAAAGGGCCGTTCGTCGATGGATACCAATCCTTGCCAGCGCATGCCCGCAGCGATCCTCTCCATCGATGCCCGCTCTAGCTGCAATATCGGCGCCTGCGCATCGTCGCCCCAGCGTGTCGACGAAATCACCTTGAAGCCGTCGCCCTGCGGCACCAATATCGCTGCAAGCGTGCCTTGGAGATCCTCGCCGAATCTCGACAGATCGCCAAGCCGAGCGCTGACCGGTACGCCATCGATGAGAAAATCAGCGCCGCCACGGTCATTCGCAGCGGAATAACTGCCGTGGAAACGCAAGGCCATCGAATCCGCGAGCCGCGACAGGCCGTCGGCAATCGAGGCGTACTGCGTTTCCACAAGATCGTGTGCAAGGCGGCTCAGCGCAACGAGCTCTCCTTCCGCCTCCTCGCGCGCCTGTCGCTCCAGATAGGCATCGCCTAGCACCAGAACCGGAAGCATGACGATGCCGACAATCGCCATCACGATTGCAAGAAGCCTGCCCGCGAGCTCGCCCCGAAATACGCGGATCACCCGCCCTCCGTTTGCCTGTTTTCAGCGAGCATACTACCCAATTTGGGGCGAGGACATCATCCAGATGGCAAAATGTGCGACCTATCTGACATTTGCCTGCAAATGTCATTGGTCCGCATTCTCTGCCCTCGCGTATTTTTGCGGTAAGCTCCAACGTCGTCCTGTCCCGCCCTGCCCGCCCCACGTATCATGCCTTCAGAGTTCGAGCTGATTCGCCGCTACTTTTCGCGCGCCACGTCGCATACGGATCTTGCCGGCGGTGACGATGCCGCCTTGATGCACACGCGCCCGGGAATGCAACTGGCGGTATCGACCGACCTGCTGGTGGCCGGAACCCATTTTTTCGGCGACACGGATCCGCACGGTCTGGGCTGGAAGACGCTGGCGGTCAATCTCTCGGATCTTGCCGCAATGGGAGCGGAGCCACGCTGGGCGTTTCTGGGCCTGACACTGCCCACTGTCGATGAAGGCTGGCTGTCGTCGTTCGCCGACGGTCTGTTTGCCTGCGCGTCGCGCTATGGCGTGGACATCGCCGGCGGAGACACCACCCGGGGGCCGCTTGCACTGAGCATCACCATCCTCGGCGAAGTTCCGACCGGGCTGGCGATCACCCGCTGCGGCGGCCGCGCCGGCGACGATATCTGGATCTCGGGCCAGCCCGGTCGCGCAGCGCTAGGGCTTGCCAGCCTGCAAGGCAAGGTGAGCCTGAGCACGACCGCACAAGCCGAATGCGTTGGGGCGCTGCAACGCCCAGTGCCGCGAATCGAGCTGGGGCTTGAATTGCGCACGCTTGCAAGTGCCATGCTCGACGTTTCCGACGGCCTGCTCGGTGATCTGGGACATATCGTCGAGTGCTCGGGCTGCGGCGCCATCGTCGACGTCAGCCACCTGCCGCTGCAGCCCCTTCTCGACCTCGGCGTCAGCGAAGCCAGTGCGAGGCGGAGCGTACTTGCTGGCGGCGACGACTACGAACTGCTCTTCTGCGCCCCGCCCCGGCATCGCGCCGCGCTGCGGCAACTGGCGCAGGACAGCGGCGTGGCACTCACCCGCATCGGCGAGCTTCATGAACGCGATGCCGATCTCATGCTACGAGAGGCCGACGGCCGATTGCTGGCGCCACTGTTTTCCGGATATGACCACTTTGCCTGATCCACGCCCTACCGTTCGTCTGCTCATGAGCCATCCAGCGCACTTCATCTCGCTCGGATTCGGCGCCGGCCTGTCGCCCAAGGCCCCCGGGACGGCCGGCACCCTGCTCGCGTGGGTGCTCTATCCGCTGCTGCGTGCGCCGCTGTCCGAGCCCACCTTCCTGTTCCTGCTGTGCGCGCTGTTCATCGCCGGCATTCTTGCCGCCGAGCGTACCGGTCGCGCGCTTGGCGTGTCGGATCATGGCGCCATCGTCTGGGACGAGATGGTGGCAATGTGGCTGGTGCTTGCATTCACCCCCGCCACGCTGCTGTGGCAGGCCATTGCGGTCGCGTTGTTCAGGCTCTTCGACATCACCAAACCACCGCCGATCCGCTGGGCCGACAGCAAGATCAAGGGTGGCTTTGGCGTCATGCTCGACGATCTGCTGGCCGCCGGTTTCACGCTGCTTGTTCTGGCCGTGCTGGTCAGTCTGTTCGGTGCCTGACCATGGACCATGAACTCGAACGCCTCTCTGCCCGCATCGGCGCCGCACTCGAGCGCCGCGGATGGATGCTGGGCACGGCCGAATCCTGCACCGGCGGCTGGATCGCCGAGGTCGTTACCGCCACGGCGGGCAGCTCGAACTGGTTCGATCGCGGCTTTGTCACCTACTCCAATGCGGCGAAATCCGACATGCTCGCGGTTGCCGAACACACGCTCAACCGGTACGGTGCCGTCAGCGAAGAGACCGTTGTGGAGATGGTTGCCGGTACACTGAACAAGAGCAAGGCCGACATCGCGGTGGCAGTATCGGGCGTTGCCGGCCCCGGCGGCGGCACCCCAGCCAAGCCGGTTGGCCTGGTCTGCATCGCATGGGCAGTGCGCGGCAGCCCCCCCTTCGCCACCACGCGACACTTCGACGGCGACCGCGAAGCGGTGCGTAGACAGACCGTGATTGCCGCACTTGATACGGTGGTTCAGCTTGCCGATAGCGGCAGCATCTCTGCAATCTCTGTGCCATAATTCGCATCTCACTCAGGAAGGACCACTCATGGACGACAACAAGGCCAAGGCGCTCGCCGCTGCGCTCTCGCAAATCGAGAAGCAGTTTGGCAAGGGCTCGATCATGCGGATGGGCGACGGCAGCATCGAGCGCGACATCCAGACCGTATCCACCGGCTCACTCGGGCTGGACATCGCGCTCGGCCTGGGTGGCCTGCCGCGCGGTCGGGTGGTCGAGATCTACGGTCCGGAATCGTCCGGCAAGACCACGCTGACGCTGCAGGTCATCGCCGAGATGCAAAAGCTGGGCGGCACCGCCGCGTTCATTGACGCCGAACACGCGCTGGACGTCGGTTACGCGGAGAAGCTCGGGGTCAACATCGACGACCTGCTGATTTCCCAACCCGACACCGGCGAACAGGCGCTCGAGATTGCCGACATGCTGGTGCGCTCGGGCGGCGTGGATATCGTCGTCGTCGACTCGGTCGCTGCGCTGACGCCCAAGGCTGAAATCGAAGGTGAGATGGGCGACCAACTGCCCGGCCTGCAGGCTCGCCTGATGTCGCAGGCCTTGCGCAAGCTTACCGCCAACATCAAGCGCACCAACACGCTGGTGATCTTCATCAACCAGATCCGGATGAAGATCGGCGTCATGTTCGGCAGCCCGGAGACCACCACCGGCGGCAATGCGCTCAAGTTCTACGCCTCGGTGCGCATGGACATCCGCCGTACCGGCGCCATCAAGAAGGGTGACGAGGTCGTGGGTTCGGAGACCCGGGTCAAGGTGGTCAAGAACAAGGTTGCGCCCCCGTTCAAGGAGGCGCACTTCGACATCCTCTACGGAGAGGGTATCTCCCGCGAAGGCGAAATCATCGACCTCGGCGTCACGCACAAGATCGTCGACAAGTCCGGCGCATGGTACGCCTACAACGGCGACAAGATCGGCCAGGGCAAGGACAACTCGCGCGAGTTTCTGCGCGCCAATCCCGCGCTTGCGCGCGAGATCGAGAACAAGGTTCGCGCGGCAGTCGGGCTCGACGAAATGGCCGCGATTGGCAAGACCGTGCCAATCGCGTCCGAGGCCTGATCCGGCCGCTGACGCGGTAGGAAGCGCCGATGGGCGAGCCGAGTCTGCGCGAGCGTGCGCTGCGTCATCTCGCCCGTCGCGACCATTCGCGCCAGGAACTGGCGCGCAAGCTGTCGCCCTATGGCAGTGCGGACGAAATCGAAGCCGTCCTTGATCGCATGACCGAACTCGGCCTGCAGTCCGACCCCCGCTACGCCGAGGCCTTGGTGCGGAGCAAGGCCTCACGTTACGGCTCGACCCGGCTGCGGCACGAACTGGCGCGTCGCGGCATCGAGCGTAACCTGATCGATGAGGCAATCGAGCACGAATGTGTGGTTTCCGAACTCGACCGCGCGCGTGCGGTATGGCAGTCTAGATTCGGAACCTCACCCGCGGATCGCCGTGAATGGGCGCGTCAAGCGCGCTTTCTGCAAACCCGTGGCTTTTCCACCGACGTGATCTGCAAATTGTTGAAAGAAGCCCCCGATGAGTCTGCTTAAGGTCAGCGGCCTGCAAAAGCGCTACAAGGCGCGCACCGTGGTTCATGACGTCTCGTTCGAGGTCGGCTCGGGCGAAGTCGTGGGCTTGCTTGGCCCCAACGGCGCGGGCAAGACGACCTGTTTCTACATGATTGTCGGCCTCGTCCGTGCCGATGGCGGCGAAATCGAGCTGGACGCTGCCCGCCTGACCGACTTGCCGATCCACGCGCGAGCACGCCTTGGGTTGTCCTACCTGCCGCAGGAAATGAGCGTGTTTCGCAAGCTCACCGTGGCAGAGAACATCAGGGCCGTACTCGAGCTCAGGGGTCTGGCACAGACAAAGATCGACGAGCGCCTCGAAGAACTGCTGGAGGAGCTCGGTATTGCCCATCTGCGCGACAACACGGCCATCTCACTCTCGGGTGGCGAACGACGCCGATGCGAAATCGCCCGCGCACTCGCCACCGACCCACGCCTGATCCTGCTCGACGAACCGTTCGCAGGCGTCGACCCCATCGCCGTTCTGGACATCCAGAAGATCATCCGTTTTCTCAAGGAGCGCGACATCGGCGTGCTGATTACCGATCACAACGTACGTGAGACACTAGGCATCTGCGACCGTGCCACAATCATCACCGAAGGCCGTGTACTGGCCAGCGGATTGCCGCGTGACATCATTGCAAACGAACAGGTCCGCCAGGTCTATCTTGGCGAGCATTTCCGCCTCTGACGCCGGCCTGAGCGCTCAATTCAATCCATGAAACCGACTCTTCAGCTAAAGCTCTCGCAACATCTGACGCTGACCCCGCAACTGCAGCAATCGATCAAGCTGTTGCAACTGTCGACGCTCGAGCTGAATCAGGAAATCGAGCGCTTCCTGCTCGAAAACCCGATGCTGGAACGCGAGGACGGCGACGGCAGCGACTTCGCGCCAGCAAAGCTCGGCAGCGACGCCCAGCCCGTAACCGACACCCCGCGCGAAAGCAGTCCGGACGCCACCCCCGAGGCCGATACGCGCCCCGACAACGAGAACGCGAATTTCGAAGAAGGCATGGACTGGTCGGGCACCGGTAACGGCGCGAGCAGCAAGAGCGACGACGACGAGGATACCGATTACCAGGAGTTCCAGGCGGCCGGGACCTCGTTGCGCGATCATCTCGATCAGCAGGTCGCCCTGTCGCCCCTTTCCGATCGCGACCGCCTGCTCGTGCGCTTCATCATCGAAGCGCTCGACAACGACGGCTACCTGCATCAGGAACTCGAGGACCTGCTCGAACTCCTGCCGCCGGAGCTCGACGTCGAACTCGACGACCTCGCCATTGCGCTGTGTCACGTGCAGCAACTGGAACCGGCCGGCATTGGCGCACGCACACCGCAGGAATGCCTCGGTCTGCAACTGCGGGCCATGCCTGCCTCGACCAGCCGTGACCTCGCGCTGACCATCGTCGAACAACATCTGGAGCTGCTGGCCGAGCGCAATTTTGCCAAGCTCAAACGTCTCACTGGGTGCGACGACGATGCGCTGCGCGAAGCGCATGCCCTGGTGTGCCGGCTGGACCCGCACCCGGGCTCACAGTATTCCAGCGAGGAAACGCGCTACGTTCTGCCGGACGTCGTCGTGCGCAAGCTGCGCGGACGGTGGACGGTCTCACTGAACGCCGAAGCCATGCCCCGGCTGCGCATCAACCAGCTCTATGCCAGCCTGTTGCAGCAGAACAGGGGGCAGGGCGGCGGTCTGACCGGGCAGCTGCAGGAAGCACGGTGGCTGATCAAGAACGTGCAGCAGCGTTTTGACACGATTTTGCGCGTTTCTCAGGCCATCGTTGACCAGCAACGGCAGTTCTTTGATCATGGCGAGGTGGCGATGCGGCCGCTGACGCTGAGGGAGATCGCGGACCAGCTCGAACTGCATGAATCCACCGTATCGCGTGTCACCACGCAGAAGTACATGGCGACGCCGCGCGGTGTGTTTGAACTCAAGTATTTTTTCGGCAGTCACGTCGCCACCGATACCGGTGGAGCGGCCTCATCAACGGCGATTCGCGCGCTGATTCGCCAGTTGGTCGAGGCTGAAGACAGGATCAAACCCTTGTCCGACGCGAAGATTGCCGATCTGTTGGGCCAGCAGGGTATCGTGGTCGCAAGGCGTACAATTGCCAAATACCGCGAATCACTCAATATCCCGCCGGTCAGCCTGCGCAAAACGCTTTGATAACAAGAGGAGTTACCATGAATCTCAACATCACCGGACACCACGTCGAAGTGACCCCGGCAATCCGCGACTATGTGTCGGGCAAGCTTGATCGCGTCATTCGTCATTTCGACAACGTAACCAGCGTGAACGTGATTCTTTCAGTTGAGAAACTCGACCAGAAGGCGGAAGTGACGGTACATGTGCGCGGCAAGGACATTCACGTCGAAAGCACCGATGCCGACCTCTATGCAGCCATCGACGCAATGACGGACAAGCTCGACCGCCAGGTACTGAAGTACAAGCAGAAGAGCAATGACCACCACCACGACTCCCACAAGCACCAGACTCCCGAGGCGTGACTTTTTCAATAGATCTTCGTGCGCCGGGTGAGGCTATAATCCGCCGCACTGGTGGTCCGGTGAAGTCCGGATCTGGAAGATCTTTCAGCGTGGCGTCCGCTTCGGCGGCGCTGCGCGAGCCCCGACGCGCATGAGCCTCATTTCCCAACTCCTTCCGCTTTCCAACGTAGTCGCCAGCCTCGACGCCAGCAGCAAGAAGCGCGTATTCGAGCAGGCGGGGCTACTGTTCGAAAACAATCAGGGTGTCGCCCGTAGCACGGTTTTCGACAGCCTGTTCGCCCGCGAACGTCTCGGCTCGACCGGTCTGGGACAGGGCATAGCCATTCCGCACGGACGAATCAAAGGACTCAAGGAAGCAGCCGGCGCCTTCCTGCGCCTCGATACGCCGGTTCAATTCGACGCCCCCGACGGGCGGCCGGTCAATATGCTCTTCATCCTGCTGGTGCCCGAGCAGGCCAACGAAACCCATCTCCAGTTGCTGTCGGAGCTGGCGCAGATGTTCAGTGATCGCAGCTTCCGCGAACAGCTGCTGGCCGCGCCCGATGCAGCGGCGCTCCACGCCCTGTTCTCGAACTGGGGTTCCGATGCGGCAAACGAGCGTACGGCAGCTGTATGAGGACAATCGCGTCCGCCTGCAGCTGACCCACGTCAGCGGCAGCATCGATGCGGCGTTGTCGGTTGCGGAAGAGCGCATCTGGCCAGCCGACCTCATCGGCCACCTGAACCTGATTCACCCTGCCCGACTGCAGATTCTCGGTGCGGCCGAGCTGGCTTGGGCGCAGCGCCAGTCGCGCGACAAGGTCGCCCACCACCTCAACGACATCCTGTCAGCCCATCCACCGGCCTTCATCGTCGCCGACGGTTGCGAGGTACCCAATATCGTCTATGGCGTTTGTGCGGCGCACAACGTCGGTCTGTTCATCACGCCCCAGCCTGCCGCCGGCGTCATCGACCAACTGCGTCTCTACCTCTCGCGTCAGCTTGCCGAAAAGGTCTCGCTGCACGGCGTCTTCATGGACGTGCTGGGCCTGGGCGTTTTCATTACCGGCAGCTCGGGCGCGGGTAAATCAGAGCTGGCACTCGAATTGATCTCCCGCGGCCATGGCCTCGTCGCAGACGACATCACCGAGTTCTCGCGCATCGCACCCAATGTGCTCGAAGGTCGCTGCCCCGAACTCCTGCAGGACTTCATCGAGGTCCGCGGCCTTGGCATCCTCAACATTCGCACCATCTTTGGCGAAACCGCCTGCCGGCGCAAGATGCGCCTGCGCCTGATCTGCCATCTCGAGCGCCGCCAGCCGGGTCAGGATGATCCCACTCGCCTGCCATTGCAGCGCGAACATCAGGACATACTGGGTGCCAGCATTCCCCGCGTCACCCTGCCGGTCGCGGCTGGACGCAACCTTGCCGTACTCCTTGAGGCGGCCGTGCGGTCCACCATCCTGCAGCTTCGCGGCGTGGACTCGACGCAGGAGTTCATCGAGCGGCAGATTCTCCAGCTCGAGCGCAATGCGCCGGACGCGCCGTCGGCGACAGACGACGTTTGAACTGACGTACCTTGCCACAACGATGATTCCGGTCCCGCACTTGCCGCGGCGCCGCATCGACTGATACCCTCGTCCTCTTTACCGCAGTGTCTTGAACACAAAGCCCACGCCATGACCGCCGCCAGCCCGGATTATCTGGAACGTATCCTCAACGCCCAGGTGTACGACGTCGCCATCGAGACCCCCCTGGACTTCGCCAGCAATCTCTCTGCCCGAATTCACAATCAGGTGTATTTCAAGCGTGAAGACATGCAGCCGGTTTTCAGCTTCAAGCTGCGCGGCGCCTACAACAAGATGGTCAAGCTCTCGCCCCAGGCCCTGCAACGAGGCGTGATCTGTGCCTCGGCGGGAAACCATGCCCAGGGCGTGGCGCTGTCGGCACAGAAACTTGGTGCGCGTGCGGTGATCGTCATGCCCAGCACCACGCCCCAGATCAAGATTGATGCCGTGAAGTCGCGCGGCGCGGAGGTGGTGCTTGCGGGCGAATCGTTCTCCGAAGCGTACACGCATGCCGTGGAGCTGGAGAAGTCGGAGAAGCTGACTTTCGTGCACCCCTTCGACGACCCCGACGTGATCGCAGGCCAGGGCACCATCGGCATGGAAATCCTGCGCGCACATCCGAAGCCGATCCACGCGGTGTTCTGCTGTGTCGGCGGAGGCGGGTTGATTGCCGGCGTCGCGGCCTATATCAAGCGTCTGCGCCCCGAAACCCGGATCATCGGCGTTGAGGCGGTCGACGCCGATGCCATGACCCGATCGCTGGCCGCGGGCAAGCGCGTCGTGCTCGACCAGGTCGGCATCTTTGCCGACGGCGCTGCCGTGAAGGAGGTCGGCAGCGAGACCTTCCGCCTGTGCCAACAATACGTCGACGAAATGATCCTCGTCGATAACGATGCCATCTGTGCAGCGATCAAGGACGTGTTCGAGGATACCCGCTCCATTCTCGAGCCGGCCGGCGCACTCGCCGTCGCCGGCGCCAAGGAATATGCCCGCCGTCACAAGCTGCGCGACAAGCATCTGGTCGCCGTGGCCTCGGGTGCGAACATGAACTTCGATCGTTTGCGATTCGTGGCCGAACGCGCAGAACTGGGCGAACAGCGCGAAGCCGTTCTCGCCGTGACCATTCCCGAGCAGCCCGGCTCGTTCCGCAAGTTCTGCAGTCTGCTGGGCAACCGCAATATCACCGAGTTCAACTATCGCTACGCCGACGCCGAACGCGCCCACATCTTTGTTGGCGTCACCGTCCACAATCGCGGAGAGGCGACCCGGCTGGTCGAGATGCTCGAGCGCCATTCGCTTCCAGCGGTCGATCTGACCGAGGATGAACTGGCCAAGACGCACATCCGATACATGGTCGGGGGACGTGCGCCGCAGGCGGACAACGAGTCGATCTATCGATTCACCTTCCCCGAACGACCCGGGGCATTGACCAATTTTCTCGGCACCCTGCAGTCAGACTGGAATATCAGCCTGTTCCACTATCGTAATCACGGTGCGGACTTTGGACGCGTGCTCGTCGGCATGCAGGTTCCGCCGGAAGACGGAGCGGCCTTTGACGCATTTCTGCGGCGCCTGGGCTACGAGTACGTAGACGAAACCAGTAACCCGGCATACCGCATGTTCCTTTCCTGACCAGTGTGATTTGGGCGTCGTGGGCCGGTCCACTGTTAACTCAGCGCTTGAGTTCTTACGTCTTTTGTAATAGAAATCAGCAGTAGCCCAGCGTACTTGAGTCCCGCAAATCAACGCTTGCGGTTTCTCACGCGCCACGGCCAGGAATGTCCCGAATCGCGGCAACATTAAGGCACTGCGTGACCTGCCCCAGCCCCCTTCGCCCTATTGGATGGATTTGCGCACTGATCGGTGTGCTCATGACGTTCGCCGTCGGCTCCACCGCTGAAGCCGATCAAAGCCGACTTGAGCGCATCCAGGCCGAAAAGCGCCTGCGAGTCTGCATCTGGCCCGACTATTACGGCATCTCCTTCCGCTCGCCCGCGACTCAGGAATTGCGGGGCCTCGACATTGATCTTGCGCTTGAACTCGGCAGGGAACTGCGGGTCAGCACGCAGTTCATCGACAGCAGTTTCGCGCGCCTGAGCGAGGACGTCCTGAACGACCGCTGCGACGTTGCGATGTTTGCCGTTGGCGTCACAGCAGCGCGGGCGGAGAGGTTGCGTTTTACCACGCCACACCTCGCCAGCGACATCTACGCGGTCACCACCCGCAACCATCCGCGCATCGCGCACTGGGACGATATCGACCAACCCGGCGTTGTCGTCGCCGTCACCAAGGGCACGCTCCAGGAAAATGTCATGCATGCGAAACTGCGCCATGCCCGACTACTGGTGCTCGACTCTCCCCATGCGCGAGAGAATGCCGTAGAGTCGGGGCAAGCCGACGTATTCATGGCAGACTACCCATACAGCATGCACATGGAGCACGACGTCTCCTGGGCGCGGGTCGTCAGACCCGTGGCAAGCTACCACGTCACACCCTATGCATGGGCCATCGCGCCGGGCGACGAGCGTTGGTTAGAGCGCCTTGACCGCTTTCTCGCTGCAATCAAGCGCGACGGTCGCCTGTTGACCGCTGCACGCCGGCATGGCCTGGAGCCTATCGTCGTCACGCGTTGACGCTTTGCACGGGCGTGGCAAAAGCGCCCGCCTCGGTCACGAGCCAGTCCATGGCGCGGTCGTGTTGCTGTGGCAGTACGGAATCGACCCTGCCCAACTCGAACCCGACACCAATGGCCTGCAAACGCTTTGCCGCCAGGGTGCGGTCAAAGTAGCCACCGCCGTATCCGAGCCTGAAACCGCCGGCATCGAAGGCGTTCAGCGGAACCAGTACCACATCGGGCAAAACGGTAACGCCAGCGACGGGAAAAGGAATACCATGCCGGTCGGCCTGCATCGTTGCGCCCGGCGTCCACGCACGGAACACCAGCGGTGCATCCTTCTCCAACACCACCGGGAGTGCGGCGAGCCTGCCCTCACCGGCGCCGAGCCAGCGTGTTACCCAGGCCCTGAGATCGGGCTCGGCGCGGTATGGCCAGCAAAAGGCGAGAGACCGCGGTCGCAATTGTTCGACAAGACCATCGAGATGACCCTCGATGGCGCGCTCCATCACAGCGCGCACCTCGGACGGCAGCGCTTCGCGGGCCACCAGGGCCCGATCGCGCATGAGACGGCGGCGGCGCTGAACGTCTGCTGTAGGAGCGGGGAAAAGTGCGGTCACTGTGATATGGTGAATCGATCTTGAAAAGGAATGGTAAGGGATGCGCAAGGTTTCATGGGGGCTGCTGTTCGCCGCATGTCTGACATTGACGACAAACGCTTTCCCGCAGGAGGGCGACGCTCGCATTCTCGCCGCTCGCGATGCCGTCCGCAGCGGAGACCGTAACACGCTCGAGCGCCTCGTGCAGCAGCAGCCCGACGCCCACCCCCTGGACCCCTACGTGCGCTACTGGCTGCTGCTGAACAAGCTTGCCCGGCCCGAGGTGCCACCGACATCTGAGTTGTCCGAGTTTCTTATGCAGGAAGCAGGCTCGATGCTCGCAGAACGCTTGCGGGCGGACTGGCTGCGACGGCTGGCAAAGGATGGAGATTGGGCGGGCTTCATGCAGCTCTACCCCGACCTCCAGAACCCCGACGCCGAATTGCGCTGCCACCATTGGACTGCGCGCCTGATGAATGGTGACCGCAGTGCCTTATCCGAGGTCGGGGCGCAGTGGCATGAACTGCATGACGCGCCGGGCGCCTGCGATACGGTGCTGCGCGCGTCGATCAGCAGTGCCAATGTCAGTTCCGACGACGTCTGGTGGCGTTTCCGGCGTCAGGTCGAAGGCCGCAATGCGGCCAATGCGCGTGCCACACTGGAGTGGCTGGCACCAGGCAACGGCGGTGCATTCGATCAGGCCTTCAAGAGCCCGTCGCAATACATCGACCGTCTGCCGGCCAATTTCGCCACCCGACGCGTTGGGCGTGAACTCGCGCTCGCCGCGCTCGTGCGCCTGATGCGCGACGACATCGCCGGCGCCCATGCACGCCTGATCAGGCTTCAGGATCGTCTCGAAGGCAACGAACGAGCCTACGTGTTTTCGGCACTCGCACTTCGCGCGGCGTGGACTCAGGGCAGCGAAGCGATGGACTGGTTTCGCGCCGCGGGTGACGTGCCCATGACCCCCGAGCAGCGCGCCTGGCGGGTGCGCGCCGCGCTTCGCAACAGCGACTGGCACGCGGTACTGGACGGCATCGACCAGCTCACCGAGGATGAACAATCGCTTCCGGAATGGACCTATTGGCGCGCTCGCGCGCTGCGTGAGCATCACCGTCAGGCCGAGGCTGACGCATTGTTTGCCCGCATCGCCGGACAAGCTCACTTCTACGGCATGCTGGCTGGCGATGAGCTCGGACGTCCCTTTACCGCCCGTGCCGGCGAAACCAACCTGAGTGCGGCGCAGCTACACCAGGCGGAAGAAGACCCCGGTCTGCAAAGAGCCATGGCGCTGTTTGCGCTGGACATGCGCACCGAGGCCGTGCGCGAGTGGAACTGGTCGCTGCGTGGGCAAAGCGAATCGTTTCGTCTCGCTGCCGCGCGCCTTGCGCTCAAGCACGGCATCTTCGACCGCGCCATCAACACCGCAGAACTGGCCAATCCGAACGGCGCGTTCGACCTGCGCTTCCTGACCCCCTATCGTGAGCTGATCGAGCCCCAGGTGCGCAATCAGGGACTGGACATGAGCTGGGTATATGGTTTGATGCGCCAGGAAAGCCGCTTCGTCGTGCCTGCTCGCTCCAGTTCCGGGGCACAGGGTCTGATGCAGGTGATGCCTGCGACCGGGAAATGGGTCGCAGGCAAGATCGGCATGAGCAATTACTCGCAGAGCCGGCTCGCCGACCCGGACACCAACGTGCAGCTCGGGACCAGCTACATGCGCCTCATCCTCGAGGACCTCGACAATCACCCGGTGCTGGCCAGCGCCGGGTATAACGCCGGCCCGGGACGCGCCAAGCGCTGGCGCGACGCCAAGCCCCTGGAAGGCGCCATCTACGCGGAGACCATTCCCTTCGACGAAACCCGCGACTACGTGAAGAAAGTCATGACCAATACCGTGATTTACGCAGCCATGCTCGATGGTCGCCCGCAATCACTCAAGGCCCGGCTGGGCACCATTGCCGCACGCCCGGACGCCCGATGAATTCACACCGGGAAAGGGACACACTATTCGCAGCAAAAACGGAGCAGGCATTGCAATGAGTCCACAACGTGTCGTACTGATCGGCGGCGCCGGCTTTATCGGCAGCGCCATTGCGAATCGGCTCGCCGAAGCCGGCATCAGCGTCTTGATCCCCACACGCCGACGCAGTCGCGCCGGACAGGTGCTGCTGCTGCCTAATGTCGAGGTGATCGAGACCGACTGTCACGATGAAAGCGTGCTGAACGAGCTGTTCGAGGATGCCGACGCGGTGGTTAATCTGGTCGGCATCTTGCACTCGCGCAGTGGATCACCGTATGGCCCCGATTTCGCCCGCGCCCATGTCGAATTACCGACGAGGATCGTTGCCGCGTGCAAGGCAAGTGGTGTTGGCCAGCTCATTCACGTCAGCGCGCTGGGCGCTGACGCCGCGGCACCGTCGGAATACCAGCGCTCCAAGGCCGCAGGTGAGCAGGCCGTACGCGCTGCGACACCCGAAGTCGCGTGGACGATCTTGCGACCCTCAGTCGTGTTCGGTCGCGACGATGGCTTTCTCAACCTGTTCGCCAGGCTCGCGGGCGTGCTCCCGATCATTCCGCTTGGGGGCGCCAGCGCGCGCTTTCAGCCGGTGTATGTGGAGGATGTCGCCGAAGTCGTATGGCACTGCCTGAATGACAGCGCCGCCGC
The DNA here is from genome assembly GCF_018122735.1 of Azoarcus sp. L1K30. Classification (GTDB taxonomy): domain Bacteria; phylum Pseudomonadota; class Gammaproteobacteria; order Burkholderiales; family Rhodocyclaceae; genus Parazoarcus. The sequence continues at coordinate 2,209,982 of NZ_JAGRRD010000001.1, forward strand.
ACGCGATCAAACCTTCGAGCTCGCTGGCCCCACCGTCTACACCCTGCGTCAACTGGTCGAATACGTATCGGCACTGGTCGGACATCCGCGCCCGGTCATTCCCTTGCCAGAAGGGCTGGCGATGCTTCAGGCCGGCCTGATGGAGCTTGCGCCCCGCCCGCTGATGAGCCGGGACAATGTGCGCTCGATGCGCGCCGACAACATTGCCACCGCCGCCCCGCTGCCGTTCGGACTGCGCCCCACCGCCATCGAGGCCGTGGTGCCGGGCTGGCTGGGCCCCGCGGGCAACCAGCGCGCCCGCTACAATCCCATGCGCCGCCACGCGCGGCGTTAACCCCCCTCCTACTGACGGAGTCCGCGATGAAACTCATCATCGGCAACAAGAACTATTCATCCTGGTCACTTCGCGCCTGGCTGGCAGCGCGCGCAGGCGGCTTTACGTTTGAGGAAATCCGCATCCCGCTGTTCATTCCCGGCAGCCGCGAACACATCCTCTCGCATTCGCCCTCGGGCAAGGTACCCTGCCTCATCGATCACGGTTTCGTGGTGTGGGACTCGCTGGCCATCGGTGAATACCTGGCGGAGAAGAATCCGCAGCTGTGGCCGGCCGATGCCAGCGCACGTGCCGTGGCGCGGGCGGTCAGTGCGGAGATGCATTCGGGCTTCTCGCAACTGCGCCAGAACATGCCGATGAACATCCGCAAGGACTACACCGGTCACGGCCACAGTCCCGAAGTCGACGCCGATATCGCCCGTATCGCGGCCATTTGGGCGGATTGCCGCAAGCGTTTCGGAAGCGCCGGCCCCTACCTGTTTGGCGAGTTCAGCATCGCCGATGCAGCCTTCGCCCCCGTGTGCTTCCGCTTCAAGACCTATGGCGTGAAACTCGATGGTGCAGCCGCGGCGTATCTCGATACGATGCTGTCCAACGCCGACATGCGTGAATGGGAAACCGCCGCGCTAGCCGAAACCGAAGCGATTGCCGCCGAGGACCTGTACGGCTGATGCAGGCATACGTCGTCGGTGGTGCGGTCCGCGATGCCCTCCTCGGCCTGGAAGTGAAGGACCGCGACTGGGTGGTGGTGGGGGAAACGCCTGCGACCATGCTTGCCCGGGGTTTCCGCCCGGTCGGCAAGGACTTCCCGGTGTTTCTCCACCCCGACACCCACGAGGAATATGCCCTGGCCCGCACCGAACGCAAGAGCGGACCGGGTTATACCGGTTTCGTCTGTCACACCGCGCCCGATGTCACGCTGGAACAGGACCTGCTGCGCCGCGACCTCACCATCAACGCCATCGCGCGCGATGACGAGGGCCGCCTGACCGACCCCTACGGGGGCGTCGACGACCTCCATGCACGGGTTTTTCGTCATGTCAGTCCGGCATTCGCCGAGGATCCGGTACGCATCCTGCGCATTGCACGTTTTGCTGCACGCTTTGCGGCGTTCACGATAGCACCCGAGACGCTTGCGCTGATGCGGCGCATGGTCGAGGCGGGGGAAGTCGATCACCTCGTGCCCGAACGCGTATGGCAGGAGATCGCGCGCGGCCTGATGGAGGCGACGCCCTCGCGCATGATCCGGGTCTTGCGCGACTGTGGCGCGCTGGCCCGCATCCTCCCCGAGCTGGACCGGCTGTTCGGCGTTCCGCAACCGCCGCAGCACCATCCCGAGATCGATACCGGGGAGCATGTGCTGATGGTCATCGATTGTGCCGCACAGCGCACGCAGCCGCTCGCCGTGCGCTGGGCCTGCCTGTTGCACGACCTTGGCAAGGGCAGCACACCCGATGACATCCAGCCCCATCATTACGGACACGAGGCACGCAGCGAACAGATGGCGCTCGCCGTATCCAGCCGCCTGAAGGCGCCCGCCGAATGCCGTGATCTCGCCCGCATGGTGGCGCGCGAACACGGCATCCTCGGCCAGGTCGAGGTCCTGCGGCCGGAAACGGTGGTCAAGGTACTCGAGCGCTGCGACGCCCTGCGTCGCCCGGAGCGCTTCGAGCAGATGCTGCAGGCGGCGGGCTGCGACTATCTCGGCCGCGGCGGAGAACGTCCGCAGCAGTGGCCGCCGGAAGCACGCTGGCGGCAGTATCTCGACGCATTCAGCGCCGTGGACGCCGCCGGTATCGCGCGTGAATGTGCCGACAAGTCACAGATTCCGCTCCGCATCCACGCCGCACGGGTATCCGCCGTGCGTGCATCGCGTGACCGTATGTCACCCCCAGGCTGAGCAGAACCGCACGGACAGCCGTTCAGATCGACCGCATAATGAGCCACGCCAGCAAGGACAGCACTACGGTCGTGGTAAACGGGAAATGGTAAGCTCTGCCACGAAAACGGAATGCGACGTCACCCGGCAGCCGGCCAAGCCTCAAGCGCGCGGCCGCTCCGGGTTGAATCAGGCCGGTCAACAGGACGACCAGCATGATGACCACAATCCACTTGAGCATCGGTAACTCCGAACAACGATGGCGGATTAGACCCCTTCAGGGGCGGTCACTGCAACCAACAGAGAAGCCGGAACATGATTACGCTGTACACTTGGGGAACGCCAAACGGTCGAAAGATCTCGATCGCGCTGGAAGAACTCAACCTTACATACGAAGTACGCCCGATCGACATCACCCGACAGGCCCAATTCGATCCGGCATTTCTTGCACTCAACCCGAATAACAAGATTCCGGTGCTCGTCGATGACGATGGTCCCGATGGCGCCCCGATTACCTTGATCGAGTCGGGCGCGATCCTGCTCTACCTTGCGGAGAAGCACGGCGCACTGATCCCGGCCGACCCGCGCGAGCGCTACGACATGCAGCAATGGCTGATGTTCCAGATGGGCAGCGTCGGCCCGATGCTGGGCCAGGCGCACCACTTCCTGCGTTTCGCGCCCGAGCGTATCCATTACGCAATCGACCGCTATACCGGAGAAACCGCACGCATTTACGGCGTGCTCAACACCCGCCTTGACGGCCGCAACTGGCTTGCCGGCGGGACCTATTCAATCGCAGACATTGCGACATACCCCTGGATTGCCCGCCACGACTGGCAAGGTATCGACCTTGCCCGATACCCGAAAGTGCAGCGCTGGTTCATGGCCATGGCTGACCGTCCGGCCGTGCGGCGCGGCATGGAGATTCCCCGATGAACGCATCCCGCTTCGGCGACCTTGAAGTACTGTGCCACAGCCCGGCAGAATTAACTGCCCATACGACCCCACTGCTGTTCGTTCATGGCGCCTATACCGGCGCCTGGTGCTGGGAAGAGCACTTCCTGCCGTGGTTTGCGGAACGCGGGTGGACCGCCTATGCGGTATCCCTGTCCGGTCATGGCAAGAGCCTTCACCATGACCATCTCGACGCGCTTTCGATAGACGACTATGTCAACGACGTCGCGGCGGTGGTGGCCCGTCTGCCCGGTGCGCCGGTGCTGATCGGTCATTCAATGGGCGGCATGGTGGTGCAGAAGTATCTCGAACGTGCGACGGCGCCCGCCGCAGTGCTGATGGCCTCAGTGCCACCGCAAGGCCTGATGGGGTCGGCCTTTGGCCTGATGTTCAAGAAGCCGCACCTGCTGGCGGACCTCAACCGCCTGATGAGCGGAGGCGAGGCGCAACTGGAAAGCCTGCGCGAAGCCCTGTTCCACCAGCCGATCGAAGCGCCGGCCCTGCGCCGCTACTATGCGCTGAGCCAGCCCGAATCGCACCGCGCCATCTGGGACATGACCCTTTTCAACCTGCCCCAGCCGGGCAGGATGCGGGACGTGCCGATGCTGGTCCTGGGCGCAAGTCATGATCAGCTCATTCCGCCGGACCAGGTCATGATGACGGCGGCGACCTATGGCCTGAAGGCCGAGATCTTCGACGATCTCGGCCACGGCATGATGCTCGAACACGGCTGGGAAGGCGTCGCGGAACGCATCGCCGTCTGGCTGGACACGCAAGGCATGTAACGGGCGCGCCAGCAGCGGCAAAAAAACCACAATTCGTGTTTTTTTTCATGGCCAGGCCACCGCAGTCTTGTCATGATTGCATCAAAGACGCTGCGCCAGCGTCTTGAACATCGCACCATCGGTCCCAATCTTCCATTCAAGCCCGCCTCGAAAGCGGCCGTTAATGAAATCAGGAGGCCGGCAGAACCGGCCGAGTTGTGGAGGCCATCATGGTGATCTATATGGACATGCAGACCGGCAAAGCTGTTCGGGAAGCCGGGATGCCAGATGAGGCAGTTCCAGCCACCAGCGGGCTGCAGCAGCCTTGGGCAGCACTTCAACTGCAGGAAATCGAGTTCTCCCGAGCGCAGGATCGCATGCCGCCGCCACGCGATATCGAAGGGTTTCTGCGTGCGATGTCGCGAATCGATACCGGCGAATGACCCTGCGTGCGGCCCGGATCTGGCACACCCGACTCACAGGGTGTGCAGCCGGTCTCCGCGGGCAAACCCGATCAGCGCCGTCTCGATGCCCCGCCCCACGGCGAGCACCTTGAACAACTCGCCCATCTCCTGCGGCGTCGTCAGTCGCTGCACGGCACGCGCGGCACGGACGTAATCCGCCGAGCCTTCGGGGCCACGGCGAGCCAGGCAGTCAAGAATTCCGCAATTGAACAGAAACTGCGCCTGGCTGGTATAGCCGAGCACCTCGAGCCCCGCATCGAAAGCTGCTTCGGCCATCGAGGTAAAGTCCACGAACTCCGTAATGTCGTTCAGGCCCGGCCACAGAAACGGATCGGCGTGTGCCTGGTGACGGTAATAGCACAGCAAGGTGCCGCTCGAGCGCGACGGAAGGTAGTATTCCGCGCGCGGGTAGCCATAATCGATCAGCAACATCGCTCCACGTTCGAGACGGTCTGCCCAAGACGCCATCCATGCCTGTCCGGCGAGGTTGATCTCGGTCAGATATTCCCCCTCCTCCGGCACCGGCAGATCGAGCGCAAGGGCGGCCTCGAGCACCGCCCCTTGTGCCGGGCTGTCACCCCAGCACAGAACTTCCCCCTCGCCTTTGATACGTTCGGCAAGCACCACGCCACGCTCGAGCAGCCCGTCGGCAGTCGACACCAGCAGATGTACAGGCATCACATCGAGCACTTCATTGGCCACCACCGCCCCTGAGAAGCTTTCCGGCAAGGCATGCAGCCATTCCACGCGCGCGGCCAGGTGCGGGGCGCGCTGCGCGAGGGTGTCGAACTGGCGCTCGCGCAGTTCGGCGGAAAGCTCGAGAATGCCGTAGCGCAGCGGAAGCGAGCCACGCCGCTCGAGCTCCAGGAGCAGGTCTGCGGCCAACAAACCTGTCCCGGCGCCAACCTCGATCATCTGCATCGCGCTGGCCTTCATCACCTGCTCGACCTGGCTGGCAAGCGCCTGACCAAACAGTGGCGTCAGTTCGGGCGCAGTGATGAAATCGCCCGCAGGACCGAACTTTCTCGCGCCGCCGCTGTAATACCCGAGCCCGGGCGCGTAGAGTGCAAGCTCCATGAAACGCGAAAACGGTATCCAGCCACCAGCGGCGAGGATTTCGGACTGCAGCAGGGCAGTCAGCCGGTGGCTCTGTTCGAGGGCTTCTGCTGAAGGCTGAGGCAGGGATGACATGATCGCGACGCAAAATGGAGACGCGGCATTGTAGCCGACCGTCCTGCGCTCGCTGCCGCTACGACGCGCGAGCAATCCCCCCAACCAAGCCCCTCGACCACCTACAATCGCATCATGAACGATCATTCCCCCGCCCCCGTCTTTCTGGTTACCGGCGCAGCGCGACGGGTTGGCGCCGCCATCGCAAGCGAATTGCACGCGAGTGGCGCGCGTATCGCCTTGCACTGCCGAAGCAGCCGGCTCGAGGCCGAGGCGCTCGCGGCCAGTTTCAATGCGCGCCGCCTGGGATCTGCCTTCATTGTCGGCGGTGATCTTGGCGCGGATGGCGTTCCGGAAGCACTGGCCGACGAGGCCCTGACCCATTTCGGCCGCCTCGACGGGCTGGTCAACAACGCATCGAGCTTCTTCCCCACGCCGCTGGGGCGAATCGACAGCCAGGCGTGGAACGACCTGATCGGCTCCAACCTCAAGGGTCCGCTTTTTCTTACCCAGGCGCTTGCACCAGCGCTCCGGGCCAGCAACGGTGCGGTCGTCAATATCGTCGACATCCACGCCGACAGGCCGCTGCGGCACTACGCGCTGTATTGTGCAGCCAAGGCCGGGCTGGCCGGCCTGACGCGTGCGCTCGCCATCGAACTGGCACCGGACGTACGGGTGAACGGCGTCGCACCCGGCCCGATTGAATGGCCCGAGGACGACCAGTTCGCCAACACGGAGCGTGAGCGCATCATCCGTCATACCTTGCTTCAGCGCGAAGGCAGTCCAGCGGACATTGCGCGCACGGTGCGCTTTCTACTCATCGACGCACCTTACGTCACCGGACAGATCCTCGCCGTGGACGGCGGGCGCAGCGTGCACCTGTAATCGTGCCCTCGAAAGGCAAGTGTATAATCGGGAAAGACTTTTGAATCGAGCACGAGCGTGAACACCGTAACGCCCCAGCCAAGCACCGAGCAAGCCGACAACCGCCACTCCAACACCTTCCTGCGCCTCAAGAAAAAGCTGGAACGCAGCGTTGGCGAAGCGATCGGCGACTACAACATGATCGGAGACGGCGACACGGTGATGGTCTGTGTCTCCGGCGGCAAGGATTCCTACACCCTGCTGTCCTGCCTGCTTGCGCTGCGCGAGCGCGCCCCGGTGAAGTTCCGCATCGTGGCGATGAACCTGGACCAGAAGCAACCGGGCTTTCCCGACCACATCCTGCCCGCGTATTTCGAATCGATCGGCGTCGAATACCGCATCGTGACCGAAGACACCTACTCCATCGTCAAGGACAAGATCCCCGAGGGAAAGACCACCTGCTCGCTATGTTCGCGACTGCGCCGCGGTATCATCTACCGCACCGCAGCCGAGATCGGCGCCACCCGGATTGCGCTCGGACACCATCGCGACGACATGCTGGAAACGCTGTTCCTGAACATGTTCTTTGGCGGCAAGATCAAGGCCATGCCACCGAAACTGGTCAGCGACGATGGCAAGCACATGGTCATCCGTCCGCTGGCGTACTGTACCGAGAGTGATATCGCCCGCTTTGCCCGCAGCATGGACTTCCCCATCATCCCGTGCAATCTGTGCGGCTCCCAGGAAAATGCTCAGCGCAAACAGATCAAGGCCATGCTTCAGGCCTGGGGCAGGGAGTTTCCGGGCCGCATCGAGTCGTTGGCGACATCGTTGAAGAATGTCGTCCCCTCTCATCTGGCCGATCGGAAGCTGTTCGACTTCGTCGGCATCGATCGTGGCACCCTACTGGACGAAGGCGATATTGCGTTCGATCCTCAGCCTTTGCCGGCAAGCGGAGACAATATCGTGCGCCTCGTCGGCGAACCACGAAATATTCCCGAGGCATTGCCTTAGGGCTTGCATCGCCCACGGTGTTTGATCATCATTGGATACATGACGGCGACTTCGTGCCGCAAAAGTGCCTACGCGCCAGACCAACAGTCATTCCAAACCTATGTCCGATCGCAAAAACCTGTGCGTCCTTGTGGCCGAAGTCATTGGTGGCGACCGCCTCGTCGCCCGATTGGGGAAGGACGAGGCCACGCACGCGGTTGATCGCTGCCTGAACCGCATCGACAGGGCAATAGGTGGTAATGGCGGGGAAACGCTTGAACGCAATGGATCGCGCATTACGGCAAGTTTCGAGCGCTGCGATGCGGGCGTGGTCGCTGCGTGCGAAATGCTCGAGCGGGTTCTTAACCTTCCGCCCGTGAGCGGCTCACAGCTCAAGATCCGGATTGGACTTCATTACGGTCTGACGCAGACCGACGAAGATGGCGAAGGCATCGAGGGTGCCCGCCGCTTGGTGGAGACCTGCCAACCGGGGCAGGCGTTGGCAAGCAACACGGCCGTGATGCTGCTATCACCGGCAACCCGCCATTTCGCCGCCGCAGAAGCCTTTCAATCCGAGGCGCAGCGCTCGCTCGAATGGCCAGTGTTCGCCATCGGCCACAGGGTCGGCATGGTCACATCGGTGCCCCCGAATGCGCGAATTTCGCAGCGACTCCGACTAAGGCACCAGGAAGATGTGGTCTTTGTCGAGGAGAATCGCCCGATCGTGCTGATCGGGCGCGAACTGGGCAACGATGTGGTGATCATCGATGCGCGTGCGTCGCGACAGCACGCCCGGATCGAGCGCAGAAGGGAAGGATTCGTGCTGATCGACCAGAGTTCGAACGGCTGTCATGTGTCGATCAACGGCGACCCCGAACGCTGCATCAAGGACGACGAACTGGTGCTGAGCGGTTCGGGTCGCATCGGCTGCGGCTTCTCCTCAAACGAAATCGAACGCGACCTGGTATTTTTCGATCTGGTGTGATGCCCTTATATGGCAGGCGTGCCTGGCGAGAAGGAGAGATGGACGCGCTTTGCGCGCCCCTGTCGGGCAAGTGCTGCGTGACCTGACCCACATTCCGGCATCGCGCGCTGAAGACACTTGCCCATCGGCCTCACGCGGATTGTGGCACCGACAAGGCCTCAGCCTTTAAGGCATTCTGCCATGAAGGTCTTGCGAGCCTCGCCCTTGAGCGACTGCTCGCCGGCCTGCTGATTGCACGCCTTCATTCTGTCCTTCTGCTTTGTTCTCGCCACGTCAGCGACCACCGCAGGCGCCGCCTTTGCTGAGTCCTTGCCGCCGGTCGCCGCTGCAGCGGGCGCTGCGCTACCCTCATGCTTGCCTTTCAGGCAAGTGCTCATGAACTACTTGCGCGCGTCGCCCTTGAGTGACTGCTCCCGCGCCTCCTGGTTGCAGCGTTTCATTCGTTCGTGCTGAGGGTTGGCCCAGGCGTCCGCAGGCGATAATGTTGCCAGCAAGACCCCTGCGAGCGCAGACATGATCATACCTTTCATCATATAGCTCCTCTTTGAAAACAATGAAAAAGCGCCCTCATCTTCCCATCTGGAATATGCCAACGTCAACATTTGGGCAAATAAATCGGCTCTCGAGGGGCCGCAAAATTGATTTTGCACATCATTCCGCATGAGCAGCGAAACAAGCCTTGGCGCACTTTTCGCGTCCGCCTTTCTTTCAGCAACGATCCTGCCCGGTGGCTCCGAGGTCGTGCTGGCCGGCGTATTGCACCTGCGCCCCGACCTCCTGTTTCCCGCGCTTGTCGTGGCAACACTGGGCAACACCCTGGGCGGCATGAGCACCTACCTTCTGGCGCGGCTCATACCGCGCAAGGAGTTGCCGGCGCGAATTCGGATGGCGCAACGACATGGCAGCCCGATTCTGGTCTTGTCATGGGTGCCCATAATTGGCGACGCCTTGTGTGCTGCCGCAGGGGTACTGCGCCTGAACTGGCATGCCTGCCTGCTGTGGATGGCACTGGGCAAGGGCTTGCGCTATGTCGCGATCGCTGCGGCGATGTCGTAGTCCCACCGCGGGCGGTATAATCGGTCGCCTTGTGATCCCACACGGCTAACTCATGCAATCCATACAGCGCAATGGCACGACCGCGCGCTACTCCGATTCGGTGGTCCACGGCGGTATTGTCTATCTCGTCGAGGTGCCGGCTTCTTCGGACGGCGACGTTGCCATCCAGACCCGCGAGATTCTCGACAGCCTGGCACGTCAGTTGAACGCGGCAGGCAGCGCCCCTGACCGCATTCTCAGCGCAACCATTTATCTTACCGACATGGCCGACTATGCCCGCATGAATGCAGTGTGGGATGCCTGGGTTCCGAGTGGCAGTGCGCCTTCACGTGCCTGCGTGCAAGTCGTCGGACTGGCTGATCCGGGCTGGCGGGTCGAGATTGCGATGACGGCAGCCACGCGCTGAGCGAATCGGGATTCCCGCATGGCGGGAACCCCGGAACACCCTTGACGTCCACTAAGCCCGACATGCGGAGACTGAATCCACACTTCGCATAAGGTCTTGTTTTTTGATGCATGTTGCACTGCGGTTCGATAAAATCGCAGGTTCCCCTGCAGCAGCCAACTCGGTGCACTGATGACCCAACGCCTGCGAGAAATTCCGTACAACTACACTTCGTTCTCCGACCGCGAGATCGTGATCCGCCTGCTCGGTGATGAAGCTTGGTCCGTGCTGGACGAATTGCGTACCGAGCGGGTGACAGGCCGTTCTGCGCGTATGCTGTACGAGGTTCTCGGCGACATCTGGGTCGTTCGCCGCAACCCCTATCTGGAAGACGATTTACTCGACAGTCGCGAGCGTCGCGAGGCCTTGATCAATGCCCTCCACCACCGCGTGAACGAGGTCGAGAAACGCAGGCAGGGTAATGATCGTGTTGCATTGCTAATTGCGCGCGCGCGCCAGGCCGTAAGCGATTTCGAAAGCTGGTTCGACGTCACCGCACGCAAGCGCAAGGCTGCGCTCAAGCTCCTGACCCGCCACACGCGGCGGGACAATATCTGCTTCGACGGGCATGCCCGCGTCTCGCACGTGACCGACGCCACCGACTGGCGCGTGGAGTATCCCTTCGTCGTCCTCTACCCCGACACCGAAGAGGAGATGGCGCCGCTGGTACGGGCCTGTATCGAACTGGGCATGACCATCATCCCGCGTGGCGGCGGTACCGGCTATACGGGTGGCGCAGTGCCGCTCGACGCCAACTCGGTGGTCATCAACACCGAAAAACTGATCACCATCGGCCAGGTCGAGGAGATGATCCTGCCCGACGCCCAGGGCAAGCCGATGACCTCGCCCTACGCCACCATCCGCACCGGTGCCGGCGTCGTCACCGAACGTGTGGCTGAAGCGGCCACCGCGGCGGGACGCGTCTTTGCGGTTGATCCGACCTCCGCCAGTGCCTCCTGCGTGGGCGGCAACATTGCCATGAACGCCGGCGGCAAGAAGGCCGTGTTGTGGGGCACTGCGCTCGACAACCTGGCATGGTGGAAGATGGTCACGCCGGACGGCAACTGGCTCGAAGTCGAGCGCCTCGACCACAACTTCGGCAAGATCCACGAACAGCACACGGCACGCTTCAGGTTGCGTCGCTTCGACGGCATCACCTATGCGCCGCTGGGCGAGGAGTTACTGTCCATGCCCGGCGCGCACTGCCGCAAGGACGGGCTGGGCAAGGACGTCACCGACAAGTTCCTCGGTGGTATACCTGGCGTGCAGAAGGAAGGCACCGACGGGCTCATCGTCGCCTCGCGCTGGGTGCTGCACAAGATGCCCCCGGTAACCCGCACCGTCTGCCTGGAGTTCTTCGGTCAGGTGCGCGAAGCCGTACCGGCCATCGTCGAAATCACCGATTATTTCAAGCCAGGCGGCGCGGGCAATACTGCCGGCGTGCTGCTGGCCGGCCTCGAGCATCTCGACGAGCGTTACGTGAAGGCAGTGGGCTATACTACCAAGGCGAAGCGCCACGGCCGCCCGAAAATGGTCTTGATCGGCGATATCGTCGGCTTCGACGAGAACGCGGTCATGGCTGCGGCGTCCGATGTCGTGCGTATGACCAACACCCGTGGTGCAGAGGGCTTCATCGCCGTATCGCCCGAGCAGCGCAAGCGCTTCTGGCTGGAGCGCTCGCGCACCGCAGCCATCTCGCGCCACACCAACGCCTTCAAGGTCAATGAGGACGTCGTCATCCCACTGCCACGCATGGGCGACTACTGCGACGGCATCGAGCGCATCAACATCGAACTGTCGACGCGCAACAAGCTCGAGCTCTGCGATGCGCTGGCCGAATTCCTGCGCGGCGACCTGCCGTTGAACCAGGGCGACGCCAACCTTGCCGCCGACGAGCTGATCGGTGACCGCCGCGATGCCGCGCTCAACTATGTCGAAGCAGTGCGCCTGCGCTGGGAATGGCTGCTCGAGAACCTCGACCTGCCGCTGGCCGAGGCGGAAAGCCGCTTCGCCGCCTACGGCGTTCAGGCCGGCGAACTGAGCAACCGCGCCGCCGATCCCAGGCTCTTCCACCGCCTGCAGGATTACTCGATCCGCGTGTCGTGGAAGACCGAGCTGAAGCCGCGACTGGACAAGATTTTCGACGGCACCGTGTTCGCGCCGGTTATCGAGCGCATCGAGGCGCTGCACAAGGAGGTCCTGCGCGGACGAGTCTTCGTCGCCTTGCACATGCACGCCGGTGATGGCAACGTCCACACCAACATCCCGGTCAACTCCGACAACTACGACATGCTGCAGACTGCCAACCGCGCAGTCGACCGCATCATGGCGCTGGCACGTTCACTCGACGGCGTGATTTCCGGCGAACACGGCATCGGCATCACCAAGCTCGACTATCTCACCGATGACGAGATGGCCAGCTTCTGGGATTACAAGGCAAGGGTCGACCCGGAAGGCCGTTTCAATCGCGGCAAGCTGATGAAAGGCGGCAATCTCGACAACGCCTACACACCCAGCTTCAACCTCATGGGCCACGAGTCGCTGATCATGGAGCAGACCGAGATCGGCGAGATTGCGCACGACATCAAGGACTGCCTGCGCTGCGGCAAGTGCAAGCCGGTGTGTTCGACCCACGTGCCGCGTGCCAACCTGCTCTACAGCCCGCGCAACAAGGTGCTCAGCACCTCGCTGCTGATCGAGGCCATGCTCTACGAGGAGCAGACCCGTCGCGGCGTGTCGCTCGCGCACTGGGCCGAATTCGAGGATGTGGCCGACCATTGCACGGTATGCCACAAGTGCGAAAAACCGTGCCCGGTGGACATCGACTTCGGCGATGTGTCGATCAAGATGCGCAACCTGCTGCGCAAGCAGGGCAAGAAGTCATTCAATCCGGGCAAGGCCGCTGCCATGGCCTTCCTGACCATCAAGGATCCGGCCACGATCAAGCTGATCCGGACCGGCATGATCGAATGGGGTTACAAGGCACAGCGCTTCGCCCACGGCATGGGCAAACGCTTCGGACTCATCCAGGCCCAGGTCAAGGCGCCGCCGGCAACACTGCACAAGGCACCGATCAAGGCCCAGGTGATCCACTTCATCAACAAGCCGATGCCGGGCAACCTGCCGAAGAAGACCTCGCGTGCACTGCTCGACATCGAGGACGACAAGGTCATCCCGGTCATCCGCGATCCACAGAAGGCCGGCACGGACACCGACGCGGTATTCTATTTCCCCGGCTGCGGCTCGGAGCGCCTGTTCAGCCAGGTGGGACTCGCCACTCAGGCCATGCTGTACCACGTCGGCACACAGACCGTCCTGCCGCCGGGCTACCTGTGCTGCGGTTACCCGCAGACGGCCGCGGGAGAGGAAGACAAGGGACAGAAGATCACCACCGACAACCGGGTGCTTTTCCACCGCGTCGCCAATACGCTGAACTACCTCGACATCAAGACTGTCATCGTGTCCTGCGGCACCTGCATGGATCAGCTGCTGAAATACGAGTTCGACAAGATCTTCCCCGGTTGCCGCCTGCTCGACATCCATGAGTATCTGATGGAGAAAGGCGTGAAGCTCGAGGGCGTACAAGGCGTGAACTACATGTACCACGAGCCCTGTCACACCCCGATGAAGGTGCACTCCGGCATCAAGGTGGCCAACGAACTGATGGGCACGCGCGTGGATCTGTCGGACCGTTGCTGTGGTGAATCAGGCACGCTGGCGGTCGCGCGTCCCGACATCTCTACCCAGGTGCGCTTCCGCAAGCAGGAGGAGATCGAAAAGGGCGTGGCACTGATGCAGGAGGCCGCCCCCACCGCCCCGACCAAGATCCTCACGTCCTGTCCGAGCTGCCTGCAGGGCCTGAGCCGCTACGCCAATGATGCCGGCGGCGTCGAGCCGGACTACATCGTGGTCGAACTCGCAAAGCACCTGCTGGGCGAAAACTGGCTGCCCGAGTATGTCGGCAAGGCCAACAACGGCGGTATCGAGCGCGTACTGCTGTGAATTGCTGAAAAAAGGGGGCGCCGCCGGCGCCCCCTTTTTTTTGTCTCTGCGTGTGCCACACCGGCTCAGGGCGTCGAGTGCATCCGCGCCCACAACTGCGTCATCGCATCGGCGGCGCCCATGCGCAGCCGATAGTCGACGATCGAGCTGACCTCGGTTTCGCCCGGATTGATCTCGATCGACGGGATGCCATTGTCCCGTGCCCACCACACCGGCCCCGAAATATACGGAAAGACGCTGGTCGTGCCGATCGAGACCACCGCGTCGATACCGGCCTCAATAACGTGAGCCAGGCGATCGAGCGCCTTTTGCGGCAGCATTTCGCCGAACAGGACCACATCGGGGCGCAGCAGACCACCACATACCGGGCACGCCGGTGGCAGCGCAAGGCCTTCGAAATCGATCACACTGCGCTGATGCGGGCACTCTGTGCAGCGCAGGTGATGCACGGTGCCGTGAATCTGGATCAGCTTCTGTGAGCCGGCCATCTGGTGCAGACCATCGACGTTCTGGGTGAGCACCCAGACACCCGGTTTCTCCTGCTCCAGATCGGCAATCCGCAGGTGCGCCGCATTGGGGCGCGCGCCGCGACAATTGGCCTCGATCTCGCCGATGTAGCGCCACGCGATGTCAGGTCGCGTCGCCATCATCTCTCCCGACAAGGCCGCCTCGATGGTCAGTCCTTCGGCGGTCAGGCGCTCATGGTACAGGCCGCCGATGCCGCGATAGGTCGGCAGCCCGGAATCCGCGGATATGCCCGCGCCAGTGATGAACAATATGCGCCGGGCGCGCTTGAGCACGGCGGCAGCCGCATCCAGATCGGCGTCGGCAATCGACGAGTGCGTCATACCGGCGTGACCTCGACCAGGCAGTCGTAAAAGATCGGCCCCCCGCCCATGTCCGTCAGGGCAGACGACGTGACCGCATTGGCGTTCTCACCGTCGCCCGAGAGCTTCTGCCACCATACCGACGGGCTCACGACCACGCCGGCACGCACATCCTCGGTCACCACCGCGCGGGCATGGAAGGCGCCGCGGTCGTTCTGGATGCGCACCCGATCACCATCCACGATTCCCCGCCGCAATGCATCCTGCGGATGGATCTCCAGCTTCGGAGAGCCCTCCTGCTGCACGAAACGCGGCAGATTGGCAAAGCTGGTATTCAGGAAATTGCGCGCTGGCGGGGTAATCAGCGCAAGCGGGTAGTGCTGCGCCAGCGCGGGATTGCTCGACACCGACTCGGCCGGCGGCGACCACGCTGGCAACGGGTCATGTCCCTGTTCGGCCAGCCTTTGCGAAAAGAACTCGCACTTCCCCGACGGCGTCCCGAACCCGCCCTGCGCATACGGCACAGAAGGCCGCGGCAGGTTCAGCCGCATCCACCCCTTGGCCTTCAAGGCTTCCGCACTCAACCCGAGCGCGCGCGGGTCGTCGCGCCTGAAGGCCTGCGCAGCAATCGCCTCATCCGAGTCGGAAAAAGCCGCATCGGCAAACCCCATGCGGGCTGCGAGCAGGCGAAAGACCTCGGTATTGGGTTTGGCCTCACCCAAGGGCGCGATCGCCGGCACGTTGGAAACAGCGTAAGTGTGACCGTAACTGGCATGCACGTCGCGGTGCTCGAGCTGACTGGTGGCCGGCAGCAGGATGTCGGCATAATCCGCGGTGTCGGTCTGAAACAGTTCATGCACCACGCAAAACAGATCCTCGCGGGCAAATCCCGCACGCACCTGGTTGCTGTAGGGTGCCACCGCCACCGGGTTCGAGTTGTATACGAAAATCGCCTTCACCGGCGGATCGTCGGTGTTGAGCAGCGCCTCACCGATGTTCGACATGTTGATCGTACGCGGCGGAAAACGCACCGGATCCGGATGCAGATCGGGGCGCGCCAGTGCGCTCACATCCTTCGGAAAGTGGCCCGACACCGACAGCAGCGCGCCGCCTGCTGCATGTCGCCACGCCCCGGTCAGGGCAGGCAGGCAGGCGATGTTGCGCACCGCCATGCCAGCTCCCGCGCAGCGGTTCAAGCCGTAGTTCAGCCGAATCATCGACGGCCTGGCCCGACCGTAGTCGCGGGCAAGCGTCCGGATCACATCGGCGTCAACACCGGTCAGTGGCGCAGCCCATTCCGGTGTCAGCGTACGCACGCGCTCGACCAGTGCATCGAATCCGAGCGTATGGGCAGCGATGTAGTCGTGGTCAAGCAGGTCTTCCTCGATCAGCACCTGCATCATCGCCAGTGCCAGCGCACCATCAGTGCCGGGCAGCGGTGCGATATGCTGATCACATTTCTTCGCGGTGTCCGTGCGGCGCGGATCGATACAGATCAGACGCGCGCCCCGGCGCTTGGCCTCCTGCATGTAGCGCCAGCCGTGAACGTTGGACACGACCGGATTTCCGCCCCAGATCAGGATCAGCCTGGCATCGGTCAAGGCTTCCGGATCGGCCCCCACCGCGGCCCCGACAGTCGCCTTCCACCCCGCGGCCCCGGCCGATGCGCAGATTGTGCGATCCAGCAGCGAGGCCCCGAGACGATGAAAGAAACGCCGGTCCATGCTCTCGCCCTGCACCAGCCCCATGGTGCCGGCATAACTGTAGGGCAGTATGGCGCGCGGATCTCCTGCAGCGATTTCACCGAGTCTTGCCGCAATGGTGTCGAGCGCCTCGTCCCAGGAGATGCGCTCGAAACGTCCTTCGCCCTTGCGCCCCACCCGCTTCATCGGGAACAACAGGCGTTGATCGGAATACACACGCTCAAGGTAATGAGCAACCTTGGTGCACAAGGTCCCGTTTGTAAACGGCATGTCCGACGCCCCGCGTACGCGAACGGCCCTGCCCGCCTCCACCGTCACCTCCATGGCGCAGGTGTCGGGGCAATCGTGTGGACAGGCGGCCTTGACCACCTGCGCATCTGTGGCGTTCATCAAGCCCTCTCCGGACAACGGCCGCAACGTTGCGCTCAACGCCGACGGGCGTTTGACGGCGCAGTCAATTCGAGAAAACGGCTACGGTCCTCTTCAAACCGCGACTTCACTGCTTCGCGCTCACGCATCTTGACATCGATCACCGAACGCTGAGCGGCGATCTCGCCCTCAATGTTGCGCAGATCCTCAGCCAGATCCGCCGGCAGCGGCTGGCCACGATAGAACTCGGTCTCCTGCGCCAACCTCGCCTTGCGCTCGAGCAATCCCTTCTCTCTCACGCGCAGGTCCGCAATGGTCCGGTCGATGTCGGCGAGCGCCCGATCGCGGCGTGCGACCAGCACTTCCTCGTTCGGGTAGGTATCGAGCAGCGCCCGGTCGAGCCGACGCTGCCGCAGCGCCGCGGCTTCGGCCTCCTTGCGCCGGCGCTCCTCCTGCTCGTGGCGTGCCGCCTCTTCCGCCGTCATCGGCGGCGGCACATAGCGCAGCAAGGTGCCCTGCGGGCCGATCTCGCGATAACCTCGGCCATAGCATGCGGCAGGCAGGATGTCCCCGCAGACCGGCTGACCGCCAATATCGCAGCAGAAAATTGTCCTTGCCTGCGCCGTGGCCACGGCCGGAGCGGCCAGTAGCAGCAGCGCCAGCGTGAGCTCAGGCAGCCTGATTGATGCCATAGGTTTTGCGATAAGCCCTGACTGCATCGAGATTGGCCGCAAGCTCGGGGCTGTCCGCCAGGTAGGCGATCAGATCTTCGAGTGTGGCGACGGCAATGACCGGCATGCCAAAGGTCTCCTTCACCTCCTGCACGGCCGAGAGCGCACCCTTGCCGCGCTCCATTCGATCCAGTGCGATCACGACTCCGGCAGGCGTCGCACCGGCGTGGCGAATGATCTCCACCGACTCGCGCACCGAGGTGCCGGCCGAAATCACGTCATCGAGAATCAGCACGCGCCCGGCAAGGGGCGCACCGACGAGCGTGCCACCTTCACCGTGATCCTTGGCCTCCTTGCGATTGAACGCGAAGGGCACGTCGATGCCCTCCTCGGCCAGCCGGATTGCCGTGCCGGCAACCAGCGGAATGCCCTTATACGCGGGACCAAAGAGCATGTCGAACGCCACGCCCGACGCTCGAATGGTTCGTGCGTAATGCCCGCACAGCGCGCGAAACGACACCCCGTCATCGAACAGACCGGCGTTGAAAAAATAGGGCGACGTACGCCCTGCCTTGGTCACGAATGAGCCAAAGCGCAGCACGCCCTTTTCGCAGGCGAGGACAATGAAATCCCGGCTAAAATTCACGATCTGTTTTTCGCTCCGCAACACGACTGGACGTCTGCCAATGTTACGCATCATCTCTGCCAACCTCAACGGCATCCGCTCCGCCACCAGCAAAGGATTTCTCGGCTGGCTGCAAAAACAGGATGCCGATTTCGTGTGCGTTCAGGAACTCAAGGCCCAATCGGCAGACCTGAGCGACGACATGCGGGCTACCGGCGCGCTGTCGGGCTGGTTTCACGCCGCGGAAAAGAAAGGCTACAGCGGCGTCGGCATCTACAGCCGGCATACACCCGACCGCGTCGTGGAAGGACTCGGCATCGCCGACATCGATGCCGAGGGTCGCTACCTCCAGCTCGATTTCGGCGCGCTGTCAGTAATTTCGCTCTATCTGCCTTCGGGGTCGAGCTCGGAAGAGCGCCTGCAGATCAAGTTCAGCTTCATGGACCGTTTCCTGCCCCATCTCGACGAACTCAGTGCAAGCGGACGCGAAGTCGTGATCTGCGGCGACTGGAACATCGCGCACAAGGAGATCGACCTCAAGAACTGGAAGAGCAACCAGAAGAACTCCGGCTTCCTGCCCGAAGAGCGCGCCTGGTTCAGCCGTCTGTTCGACGAACAGGGCTGGATCGACGTCTATCGACGCCTCTACCCCGACGCAGGCGACAGCTGCTACACGTGGTGGTCGAATCGTGGCCAGGCATGGGCGAAAAACGTGGGGTGGCGGCTCGACTACCAGATCGCCACGGCCGGCATTGCACAGACGGCTCAGGCAGCGACGGTCTACAAGGAGGAGCGCTTCAGCGATCACGCCCCGCTCACTGTCGACTATGCATGGACGATTTGAGCAAGAAGCTGCGCGGCACGCGTGAGGCGGCTTGAGCAAAACCGCAGCGACCTGCATTCAAATCGGGTTTGCCATCTTGCCGCATTCGGACTAGCGTGGACCTGCATTCGCAAGGTTGCGCAAGCAGCCGTTCATTGCTGCAGGCAAGGAGATCCATCATGAATGACACGATCCATCCGTCAAGCGACAAGCTCGTATCCGATCTCAAACTCGTCGTCGCAGACGCGGAAGAATTGCTCAAGATCACAGCCGACCAGGCTGGCGGCAAGATTGGTGACGTTCGTGCCCGTCTGACCGAACGTCTGGTCCTTGCAAAAGAACGTATCGCCGACGCCGAAGCGGCCCTGATCGACAAGACCCGCAAGGCTGCGCACGCGACCGACGACTACGTACACGCCCATCCCTGGGAATCGGTTGGCGTCGCCGCCGGTGTCGCTTTCCTGCTCGGCCTGCTGGCCGGGCGCAGATAAGCACCTGCCGTGGGGGAGAGAAGGAGACCGCGCCTGGCCGACGGACTGCGTGGCTTTCTCGGTCAGGCGCTGGAAACGGCGCAGACTCGGGTCGAGCTGCTTGCGGTAGAGGTTCAGGAAGAAAAGCTGCGCCTCACCGGGCTGCTGTTCAACATCCTGCTGTGTGCGCTGTTGCTGGCGTTCGGCATCGTGTTCCTGCTGATCTTTCTGACCGTACTGCTGTGGGAGGAACACCGCTTGCTGGCGCTTGGCATCGCCACCGGCGTCTGTCTGCTGGCGGCCCTGCTGACGGCCACCAATGCAGCACGCGAACTCAGGCGCGGCTCGCGGCTCTTTGCCGCCAGTCTGGCCGAACTTGCGCGTGACCGCGCCGCACTCAGACGCGAAGAATGAATCCGCGCCTGATCGAAATTGCATTGCGCAAGCAGGCGCTGCAGATCCGCGCAGAGCGGCAACGCGACGCACTGATGGCCCATCTAGAGGGTTTCGAATCGGCGCTCGATGTCGTCGACGAGTTCCGGGACGGCGCGCACTGGGCACGCCATCACGCCCCGCTGCTGTCGGGCGCCGTCCTGATCCTGCTCGCGAGCCGCCCCCGACAGACGTTCAGACTGGCAAAACGGGCATCGATCGCCTGGTTGCTTTACCGCCGCCTGCGTGGCGAGTCCTCAGCCAATGCCGGGCTGATGGCAATTGCGCTCGTGCGTCGCGCGGCTTCGCAACTGGTGCGCGCTGCCAAGGCAGGTCGCGCCCGGTAACGCCGCGCGGCGTCCAGCTCAGCGAGTGCGGGTGGCGGGCAGGAGCAGATGCAGCAGGATCGCCGCAATCCCGCACAGGCTCACGCCCTGCAGGCTGACACCATCGAGGTTGAGCGCCAGTCCGCCGATCCCGAAGACCAGCACCGCCGATACGATGACCAGGTTGCGTGGCTCGTCCAGATTGGTGCGGTCCGCGATCAGGGTCTTGAGGCCGATGCTCGCGACAGAGCCGAACAGCAGCATCATGATGCCCCCCATCACCGGTACCGGGATCGACTGCAGCAGGGCATTGAACTTGCCGAAGAAAGCCATCAGGACGGCAAACACGGCAGCCCACGTCATCACCTTGGGATTGAAGCTCCGGGTCAGCGTCACCGCCCCGGTCACTTCGGAATAGGTCGTCACCGGCGGCCCGCCGATCAGTCCGGCAAAAAGCACCCCCAGCCCGTCCCCCGCCAGCGTGCGATGCAGTCCCGGCTTGTCGGTATAGTCCTTGCCCGTGACGCCGCCGATCGCTACCACATCGCCCACATGTTCTATGGCCGGCGCCAGTGCGACCGGCACCATGAACAGGATCGCCGCCCATTCGAAGGTCGGTGCGACGAATTCGGGGATGGCCAGCCAGGGCGCCGACGCGATCTTGCCGAAATCGACCAGCCCCAGCACGGCGGCAAGCACGTAGCCGGTGCCAACACCGATGAGAATCGGCACCAGGCGCAGCAACCCACGTCCGAATACGGCCGCGGCGACGGTGGCGCCGAAAGACACGGCAGCGACGATCATCGCCGTGCCATACGGAACGAGTTCGACCTTGCCGTCGCCGGTCTTTCCCATCGCCATGTTGACTGCCACGGTCGCCAGCGACAGCCCGATGATCATGATGATCGGTCCAATCACCACCGGCGGCATGAAGCGGTGCACGATCTCCGCACCGTGGCGCCACACCAGGCCGGAAAACACGAAGTAAACCACCGATACGCAGGCCAGCGCCCCCATCGTGGCCGGCAGACCCCAAGTCTGCATGCTGTAGATGATGGGCGCGATGAAGGCAAAGCTGGAGCCGAGGAAGATCGGCACCTGGCGCCCCGTCACAAGCTGGAAGAGCAAGGTCCCGACGCCCGCGCCCAACAGGGCCATGCTCGGATTGAGGCCGGTCAGCAACGGCACCAGCACCAGCGCGCCAAAGGCCACGAAGAGGATCTGGGCACCGGAAATCGCCTGCCGCCACACGGGATCGGCAGACTCGATGGGCACTTCACGCATTGCAGTTCTCCTGTCGCGCCGGCCATGCGCGCCGGCGACGATCACTATCGTCAAGAGGAAATGACCGTGTCACTCAGCGGCGGTCTGACGCCGGACCGTCTGCGCGCACGGACCGGATTCAGTTGTGTTTGGTACCGAAGATCTTGTCGCCCGCGTCGCCCAGCCCGGGGATGATGTAGCCATGCTCGTTGAGATGACTGTCGATGCTGGCGGTATAGATGTCGACGTCGGGGTGGCGCTCGGCCATCAACGCAATGCCTTCCGGCGCGGCCACCAGCACCAGCGCCCGCACCTGGCCACAACCGTTGCGCTTGAGCATGTCCACGGTGGCCGCCAGCGAACCGCCCGTCGCCAGCATGGGATCGATGATCAGCGCCATGCGCTCACCGAGGTGACCAACGAATTTCTCGAAATACGGCGCTGGCTGGAGCGTCTCCTCATTACGCGCGATCCCCACCACGCTGACCTTTGCACTTGGAATCATGTCCAGCACCCCGTCCAGCATGCCGAGCCCGGCACGCAGGATGGGGACGACCGTCACCTTCTTGCCCTTGATCTGCTCGATGTCGACCGGACCGGCCCAGCCCTCGATGGTGACCGGCTCGAGCGGAAAATCCTTGCACGCCTCGTAGGCCAGCAAGCGCGCGAGCTCGGCGGTCAATTCGCGAAATTTCTTGGTGCTGATGTCGCCAGCACGCATGAGTCCGATCTTGTGGCGGACAAGGGGGTGATTGATCTGGTGGATCGGCATGGACATTCCTCGGCTCAAGGGTGGGTGAGCCGCAGTTTACCTCCAAGTTTGCGTGCGAGCCGGGGGGGCAGGCGCCCATTGCGATAAAATCTCGCCTTACTCCCGCCCCTCGTGGCCTCAAAGCACTCAAGAGAACCGTCATCATGAACATGGACGAAGTCCGGCGCGCGCGCGAAGAAGCAGACTGTCTGGCCGACGAAGCCGCCGTAGAGATGGCGCTGAACCGGATGGCAAAGGAGATCACCGAACGCCTTGCCGACAGCAACCCGCTGGTCTATACGGTGATGAACGGTGGGTTGATCCTGGCGGGGCGTATCCTCACCCGCCTGCCCTTCCCGCTCGAAGTCGCCTATCTGCATGCCACGCGTTACGGGCACGCCACGCAGGGCACGTTGCTCGACTGGCGCGTGCGCCCGACCCAGGATCTGCGCAAGCGGACGGTCCTCGTGCTCGACGATATCCTCGATGAAGGCCATACGCTCAATGCCGTCATCGAATATCTGAAGGCCGAAGGCGCCGCCGAAGTCCTTTCGGCGGTGCTGGTGCACAAAGCGCATGATCGCAAGGCCTACCCGGGCATGCGTGCCGATTTCACCGGACTCGACATCGCCGATCGTTTTCTGTTCGGTTGCGGGATGGACTACAAGGGATACTGGCGCAATGCGCCCGGCATCTACGCAGTGAAGGGCCTTTGAGGAGCAATGTCATGCTGATCATTTTCAAGTCGGGCGCCAGCGCGGACGTCATCATGCTGGGCGACGCAGGCAAGAAGCTCATTACGGCGATGGGTAAGGACGCAGACGATCCCAAGGGGATCGTCACGGTCGAACAACTGCCGGCCGCGATCGCGGGTCTCAAGGCGGCCATCGAAGCCGACCGTGCGCGCCAGGCGCAGCGTACCGAAGCCGACGAGGCCGCCGACCGCGAGGCCGGACGCACCGGCATGGCTGCGCCGGTGAGCCTTGCCCAGCGCGCCTGGCCGCTGCTGGACATGCTGGAACAGGCGGTAAAGGAAAAAGTGCCGGTGGTCTGGGGCGTCTGAGCAGGTCCGGAACGGCACCGGGCTGCCGGCACGCAATCAAGCAGCGTCAGCGCTCCGGCACACCGGCCCCGAGCCAGATGTCGAGGGCAAGCAGGGGCAGGTAAGCAAGTACGGTGGCAAGCGCCCCATCCACGCCACCGACTGCCACCCAGCAGGCGATCGGCAGCAGCCACAGCAGGTTGATCGCCGCCACTGCCAGAGTCACGGGCAAGTGCCCGCCGTACTTCAGTGCCGCGCGCTGATAGGCATGACTGCGATGCGCCTGATAGACCTTTTCGCCGCGCGCCAGGCGCCGCAGCAGCGTGAAGGTCGCATCCACCACGAATACCCCTGCCAGGATCACCCATGCCCAGAACAGCTCGGGCGCCTGAGCTGCTGCGTGGATGGACAGCGCGCCGATGACGAGGCCGAGAAAGCCGCTGCCCGCGTCTCCCATGAAGATTCTCGCAGGCGGCAGATTCCATTGCAGAAAGCCCGCCACTGCAGCCGCCAGCAACAGCGGCAACAGGGCGGATTGCGTCTGACCGAGCACGACATGGAGCAGCGCCCCGCCGCCGCAGATACAGATCGCCTCGACGCCGGCCAGACCGTCGATGCCATCCATGAAGTTGTAGAGGTTCAGCATCCACACCAGGTAGAACGCGCCGAACACGCCCGCACCCCAGCCCGGCGCCAGCACCCATCCCGCCACCGTGATCGGCGGCATGCCACCGAGCCATGCCAGCACGCAGGCCGCGGCGGCGAAATGCGCCAGCAGACGCCATCGCGCCGCAATATGACCGTGGTCATCCGCAAAGCCAATGGCCGCCACCAGTCCGCCACCGCAGACCAGGGACCACGATACGGCCGCATCGACGTTTCCAGCAGCCGCGGCCAGCGGCAAGGCGCCGAGAAAGCACAGGACGATGGCAACACCACCGCCGCGCGGCGTGGGCACCGAATGCGAACTGCGCGCAGTCGGTCGATCGAGCAGATCGCGCGCAAGCGCATAGCGGCGCATCCATGCGGTCAATGCCGATGAGCACACCAGTACGAGCGGCAGCAGCCACCACGGACTCATTGTTCCGTCCTCCGCGCCATATCCTGGTGCGCGAGGAAATGTCTCGCTGTCGCGCGCAGGCCGGCATCCAGTGAGCAAGGCGGCGTCCACTCCAGCATCTCACGGGTTTTGGAAACGTTCACCTGCAGCGAGCCCAGCAGGCGCGCAGCCGCCGCACGCTGCCCAAGCACAGCGGCAACGTGGGCGAGCAGCGCCGGCGGAACCGCAAACAGCCGATCTCGACAGCCGACAGCAGCGCACAGTTTTCGCAACAGCACCGACGTCGACACATCCTCGTCGTCGGACACCAGGAACACCTGATTGGCCGCCGCCGGATGGTTCATGCACAGGATGATCAGATCAACGAGATTATCCAGCCCGACCAGGCTGCGCCGATTGTCGACCGCGCCGAACGGTAGCGGGACGCCGCGTCGCACCCAGCGCAGCATGCGCTCGAAATTGGCACCGACGCCAGGGCCGTAGACCAACGGCGGACGGAGGACAACGAGCTCCATCCCCGACGCCCGGGCCATCGCCGTCAGCCGCTGCTCCGCCTCCAGCTTCGACATGCCGTACGGGCATTCGGGCGCAGGCATATCCTCCGCCCGGAACGGCCTTCCCGGCGCCGTCTGCTCGCCATTGACCTTGATCGAACTGATGAACACGAAGCGTCGCACCCCCGCCGCGGCGGCCTGCCGTGCCAGGTTCAGTGTGCCGTCGACATTCACCTTGCGGAATTCGGTCAGCGGGTCGCGTGCCGCTTCGTGCATGACATGGACCCTGGCTGCGGTGTGGACAATCGAGTCCACGCCGGCAACGAGCTGCGTCCAGTCGGCCTCTGCATCGAGCACGGGGCCGCGCTGAAAGCGGCCCTCCGCGTCATCGGTCCGCGCCACTGCGCGCACCGCGTGGCCGCGCTGTCGCAGTTCACGCACCAAGGCTGCACCGACGAACCCGCTCGCGCCGGTAACAAGGCAAACGCCGGTCTGCATCATCCGTGCATCGCCGCGCCGCCGACGCCTTGCGAAACAGCCTCGAGGCGATATTCAGCGCCAGCCAAGCTCTCCATGCTCAATGCGCCTCGTCCCAGTTTTCGCCTGCACCCACCTCCACCAGCAATGGCACAGCCATATCTGCCACGCTGCCCATCAGCCTTGGCAATTCCGCGCGTATCGTCTCAAGTTCGTCCGCCGGTACCTCCAGCACCAGTTCGTCATGCACTTGCAGTACCAGGCGCGACTTCAGGCCCGATGCTGCCAGCCAGGCGTGCACGGCAATCATCGACTTCTTGATCAGGTCGGCTGCTGTTCCCTGCATCGGCGCATTGATTGCCGCACGCTCTGCCGCCTGCCGGCGTCCGGCCTGGCTGGCACGAATGTCCGGCAGATGGAGACGACGGCCGAATACGGTTTCAACGTAGCCTTTGTCCCTGGCCTCCGCCTTGATGCGCTCCATGTAGTCCGCCACCCCCGGATAGCGGGCAAAGTAGCGATCGATCCAGGTTTGCGCGGCCGAACGTTCGATGCCCAGGTTCTTGGCCAGACCGTGCGCGCTCATGCCATAGATCAGGCCGAAATTGATCACCTTGGCATAGCGACGCTGCTCGCTGCTGACGTCTGCCGGCGCAACGCCGAACACTTCGGCTGCGGTGGCACGGTGTACATCCTCGCCGTGGGCAAACGCGTCGAGCAGACGGGCATCGCCCGACAGATGCGCCATGATGCGCAGTTCGATCTGCGAGTAGTCGGCGGACACGATGAGGTGGTCGCGCGGCGCGATGAAGGCTGCCCGGATGCGTCGCCCCTCCGCAGTGCGGATCGGGATGTTCTGCAGATTGGGCTCCGAACTTGCCAGGCGCCCTGTGACTGCGGTGGCCTGCGAGAAACTGGTATGAACGCGGCCAGTGCGCGGATTGACCATGCGCGGCAGCTTGTCGGCATAGGTGCTTTTGAGCTTGGCCAGACTGCGATGCTCGAGCAGCAGCTTGGGCAAGGGGTAGTCCTCGGCAAGCTGGGTGAGCACGTCTTCGTCGGTCGACGGCTGGCCAGTGGCAGTCTTCTTCACCACCGGCAGGCCAAGCTTGCCGAACAGGATTTCGCCCAGTTGTTTGGGTGAGCCGAGGTTGAAGGGTTGCCCGGCAAGGTCGTGCGCCTCGCCCTCGAGCACCATCAGCCGGCGACCGAGCTCCTCGCCGTGCTGGGCAAGGAGAAAGGGATCGATGAGCACGCCGGTACGCTCCATGTCGAGCAGCACAGACAGCGTGGGCAGCTCGATCTCGCGATACAGCGTGGCCAGGCGCGGCACGGACTCGACCTGCGGCCACAGCTTGCGGTGCAGGCGAAGCGTAATGTCGGCGTCTTCCGCGGCGTACTCGATGGCACGCTCGACCGCGACCTCGTCGAAGCCGATCTGCTTGGCGCCCTTGCCACACACGTCGGTGTACGGGATGGTGGTAAGGCCAAGGTGGCGCTTGGCCAGCGAATCCATGTCGTGCGTGCGGTCGCTCTCGATGACGTAGGACTCGAGCAGGGTGTCATGCGCAATGCCGCCGAGGCGGATGCCGTGATTGAGCAGCACATGGGCGTCGTACTTGAGATTCTGCCCGACCTTGGCGTGCGCATCGGATTCCAGCCAGGGTTTGAGCGCTTGCAATGCCGCATCCAGCGCCAACTGATCGGGCGCATCCGCGCCGCGATGGGTCAACGGCAGGTAGGCGCCCTCGCCCTTTTCGGTGGAGAAGGACATCCCCACCAGGCGCGCCGCCATCGGGTCGAGGCTGGTGGTCTCGGTATCGAAGGCGGTCAGCGCCGCCGCATCGAGCTTCGCCAGCAAGGCATCGAAGGCCCCCTGATCGAGGATGCCGACATACCCGGCACGATGCGCGTCGGGATCGGCCGGCGCTTCGTCGGAGGAGTCGGGCGCGGTGGCCGCCCCGTCGCCCCGGTCGCCGTCGCCCAGATCCTTCAACCAGCCGCGGAATTCGAAGCGCTCGTACAAAGCCTTGAGCGCCGCCTTGTCGTCTGCGCGCGCCGGCAGGTCCTCGAGTTGAAGCGGGAGTTCGACATCGGTGGCAACCGTCACCAGACGCTTGCCCAGGGGCAGAAAATCAAGATGCTTGCGCAGGTTCTCGCCAACCTTTCCACCGACCTTGTCGGCGTTGCTTATCAGGTTGTCCAGCGTACCGTATTCGCTCAGCCACTTCACCGCGGTCTTGGGACCGCACTTCTCCACGCCCGGCACGTTATCCACGGTGTCGCCGACCAATGCCAGGTAATCGATGATGCGATCCGGCGGCACGCCGAACTTGGCGGCGACACCGGCTTCGTCCAGCACCTCCTCGCTCATCGTATTCACCCAGCGCACGCCTGGCTGCACCAATTGCGTCAGATCCTTGTCGCCGGTCGAGATCACCACGTCCCAGCCACGTTCGACAGCCATCCGTGTCAAGGTGCCGATGACATCGTCGGCCTCGACCCCCTCGATCGACAGCAGCGGCCAGCCTTCCGCCTGCACCGCTTCATGCAGCGGTTCGATCTGGGCACGCAGGTCGTCTGGCATCGGCGGGCGGTGCGACTTGTATTCCGGATACCAGTCATCACGAAAGGTCTTGCCCTTGGCATCGAATACGCAGGCGCGGTATTCCGCCTTGTAGTCGCTCTCGAGCCGACGTAGCATCGACAACACGCCACGAATGGCGCCAGTCGGCTCCCCGCTCGAATTGCGCAGGTCGGGAAGGGCGTGGAAGGCACGATAGAGATAGCTGGAGCCATCGACGAGCAGCAGGGTGGGCATCCTGGAATATCCTTGGGGAAACCTCGGCCGTGCGCAGCGTTCAAACCCGCGTGAGCACACCGAACCAACTAGAAAAAGAGAAGAAACATCATGACCGCAAAAGAGAAACTCTCCCGCAGTGCTCCCGAGCGCACCGCGACGCGCTTTCACGCGCGCGAGTCGTGGCGAATCTTCGGAATTATGGCAGAGTTCGTCGAAGCCACCGAACGCCTCAACGCCATTCGACCGGCCGTCTCCATCTTCGGCAGCGCACGCATTCCGCCCGACCACAGCTATTACATCCTGACCGAGAAGATCGCCCGACTGCTGTCCGATGCCGGCTTTTCGGTGATCTCGGGTGGCGGGCCCGGCATCATGGAGGCCGCCAACAAGGGCGCCTACTTCGGCAAGAGCCCGTCGATCGGGCTCAACATTCAGCTGCCGATGGAGCAACAGGCCAACCCTTACCAGGACATCTCCCAGACCTTCCAGCACTTTTTCGCGCGCAAGTTCATGTTCGTGCGCTTTGCCAGTGCCTATGTCGTCATGCCAGGCGGTTTCGGCACGCTGGACGAACTGCTGGAGGCGATGACACTGATCCAGACGCACAAGAGCCGCAGCATTCCGATCATCCTGGTGAACGGCCCGTTCTGGAAAGGTCTGATCGACTGGTTCCGCGACCGGCTGGTCGCCGAGCGCATGATCAATCCTGCGGACCTCGATCTCATCCAGATCATCGACGACCCCGAGGATGTCGTCGAGGCCATCTTCAAGCACTATGAAACGCGCGGTTTCATGCCGCTGCCCGAAGAACACGAATTGATGCTCAATCTTTGACCAACGCTGCGCGGACACCGGCGCACGGCGTCCGTGACCACCCGATCCGAATGCTAGAATCCGCTCCTCTGAAGGAGAACACCATGCGCCGTACCCTGATTGCCCTGTTGCTGGCCGCATCGATGCCGGCACTGGCTCAGCAAGCCCCGAAGCTCGAACCGATCCCCGAGCCGCCACCGCCACCGCCGGGCATGACCGATATCGAAGAGCCGCAGGTCACCATCGTCAAGCGCGGCGAGGACACCGTCTCCGAATATCGCATCCACGGCAAGCTCTACATGGTCAAGGTCACGCCACCGCACGGCGTACCCTATTACCTGATCGACCGCGAAGGCACCGGTCAGATGGTGCGGGACGACAGCGCCCCCACGCTGTCCGTGCCGATGTGGGTCATCAAGTCCTGGTGAGTCTTGTCGCCCATCGCATGCTGCGCGGCTTTGCACCGGTCTATCGCAAGGATGCACGCGTGCTCCTGCTGGGCAGCATGCCCGGGCAGGCCTCGCTCGTCGCCGGCCAGTATTACGCGCATCCGCGCAACGCCTTCTGGCCGATCATGGGCGAATTGTTCGAGGCCGGCCCCGCCCTGCCCTACGCTGCGCGTCTCGAGCGCCTGCTCCACGCCGGCGTGGCGCTGTGGGACGTAATCGGAAGCTGCCAGCGCGATGGCAGCCTGGACAGTGCCATCGAATCGAACAGTATCGAGGCCAACGACCTGCAGGCCCTGTTCGAAGCCTGCCCCTGCCTGAACCACGTCTTCTTCAACGGCACTGCCGCGGAAAACGCATTCCGGCGCCATGTGGGCCTGTCGGGCACTAGCCGTCCGATGCATTTCCAGCGCCTGCCCTCGACCAGCCCTGCGCATGCCGCCCTCACCTTCAGCGCCAAGCTTGCTGCATGGCAGGCGGTACGCATGGCCGCGCACACCACTGACTGCGCGGCCTGAGCCCCAGTTCGCATCCCGGAGTTCCAATGTCCGTGTTCACCCCCGTGTCCGAAGCCGTACTGTCGCAGTGGCTGCAGAACTATGCCATCGGCCGCCTGACCGAACTCAAGGGCATTTCCGCCGGCGTCCAGAACAGCAATTTCTTCGTCACCACCACCCTGGGACGCTATGTGCTGACGCTGTTCGAGGGCATCGGCCGCGCCGAACTGCCTTACTACCTGCA
Organism: Azoarcus sp. L1K30; assembly: GCF_018122735.1. Taxonomy (GTDB): domain Bacteria; phylum Pseudomonadota; class Gammaproteobacteria; order Burkholderiales; family Rhodocyclaceae; genus Parazoarcus. The sequence goes on from NZ_JAGRRD010000001.1 coordinate 2,240,028, forward strand.
CTTGATGGCCCACCTGGCCCGCCACGGGCTGCCGGTACCGGCACCAATCGCGAACCGCGACAACGAGTATCTCGGCACCCTCGAGGACAAGCCGGCCGCGCTGGTGGTGCGCCTGTCGGGCGCGTCGGTGATGGCCCCGGACGACGCCCACTGCATGCGCGTCGGCGCCATGCTCGCCGGTCTCCATCTCGCCGGCCAGTCATATGGCCGCCGCCAACCGAATCCGCGCGGACAGGAATGGCGCCAGGCCACCGCGCTTCGCGTACTTCCCCACCTGCCAGCGATCGAACGCGAACTTCTCGAACGCGAGATGCAATATCAGGCCGGCATCGACACCGCATTGCTGCCAGCTGGCGCCATCCATGCGGACCTCTTCCGCGACAACGTCCTGTGGGATGGCGGCATCATCGGCGGCGTGATCGACTTCTACTTCGCCGGCCACGATACCTTGCTGTTCGATGTTGCGGTCACGCTCAACGACTGGTGCTCACACGAAGACGGCGCGCTCGATGCCGTCAGATGCCGGGCATTTCTCGATGCCTATCATGCCGAGCGCCCCTTTACCCCGCACGAGCGTGCATGCTGGCCGGCCATGCTGCGCGCGGCCGCACTGCGCTTCTGGCTGTCGCGGGCAGAAGACTTCCACCTCCCGCGCGAAGGCGAAATGGTGCTGGTCAAGAACCCCGACGAATATCGCGACATCCTGCGCCAACGAATCGCCTTCGCCCCGAGTCTGCCGGCGGTTTGAACTCACGCCCCCAATCCGCTAGCATCGATCACACGGCGCTGCGCCGCAACGCCCCTCGGAACTCCGCCATGCCAGCCCCGCACGCCAGCCATCATCGTCGCCATCCCCTGCCGCCACCGGGCACGGTCACACCTGCCCATGTGCTGCAATGGCTGACGAAAGGCTGGCAGCTGTTCCTCCTCAGTCCCGGACGCTGGGCAGTGATGACACTGATCTTCATTGTCATCATCGCCGCACTCGGTGTCGTACCCCTGATCGGCTGGGCCGCGGCACCGGTTGCCCTGCCAGTCCTGGTCGCGGGACTGGTCGCGGGCGCGGACGCCCTCAGCCGAGGCGAGGCACTGCGTGTCGACCATGTGTTCGACGGCCTGCGCCGGCACGCCGGCAACCTGCTGCTGGTCGGTGGCTTTCATCTGCTTGGCGCGCTCATCGCCGCGCTCGTTGCCGCCGCCGTCGGCGGCAGCGCGATGATGACCGGCATGATGGTGGGCACCTTCGCCGGCATGGGCATGGCAGCCGGCGGCATGATGCTGGGCGTGCTTGTCTTCTCACTGTTGTGGGGCCTGCTGATGATGGCCTTGTGCTTTGCACCCGCTCTCGTCATGCTGCAGGACGTCTCTCCGCTAGACGCCATGAAGCTGTCCGCACAGGCCTGTTTTCATAACCTGCTCACCTTCCTCGTGCTGGGCGTCATCATGTACATCCTGGCGTGGGTCGCGATGCTGCCCGCAGGGCTGGGCGTATTCGTGCTGATTCCGGTGTTCGCCGGTACGCTTCATGCCGCGTGGCGTGATACCTTCTCGCCCCTGCACGCTTTGCCGGCGCACCTTGCCCACTCCGAATAGACTCCATGCAAGCGAATCAACTTCCCACCCAACGCGGCTGGCACTGGCTGCGCGACGGACTGCTGCTATGGCGCCGCAGCCCGGCGCTGCTCAGCTTTCTTGCTTTCGGCTATCTGCTGTCGCTGCTGGTCATCAGCATCTTCCCCTTGATCGGACAGCCGATCGCATCGCTGCTGATGCCCATCCTGTCGTTGGGCGTGCTCAATGGCTGCAGGGCAATCGATGCCGGACGCAAGGTCGGCCCCGAAGTGCTGTTTTCCGGATTCAAGCGCAATGTGCAGAGCCTGATCACCATCGGCGGCATCTATCTTGTCGGCAGCGTATTGGTCCTTGCGCTGACGGCGCTCGTGGACGGCGGCGGCCTGCTGAGCGCGATGACCGGGGGTGGCATGAGCGAGACCGCCACCAACGAAGCCTCGCTTCCGGTCGCGCTGCTGTTCGCGATCGCGCTGTCGACCCCGGTGGTCATGGCCTACTGGTTCGCGCCGGTGCTGGCAGGCTGGTGGGATCTCAATGCGCCCAAGGCGATGTTCTTCAGTTTCTATGCCTGCCTGCGCAACTGGCGCCCCTTCCTGGCCTACGCCATTGCGCTGATGGTTTTCGGCGCGCTCGTACCCGGCATCATCATCGGCGTCATCGGCCTGATCTCGCCGACGTTCGCGACCATTCTCACTGTACCCCTGCCGCTGATTCTGGTGCCCGTGATCTTCGCCAGTTTCTACACTTCGGCGCGCGACGTGTTCGGCCTGCCCGACGATGTCATCATCGGGCGCTGAACAGCACGCCACGGGCCCGCTCGGCCTCCTGGGCGGCACCTTCGATCCGATCCACCTGGGCCACCTGCGCCTGGCCGAAGAGGCCCGCGGTGCGCTCGGACTGGACCGCGTTCGCCTCATTCCCGCGGGTCAGCCGCCGCATCGGGGCGAACCCGGCTCGACGCCTGACGACCGATTGCACATGGCGCGGCTGGCGATCGCGGGCAACCCGCATTTCGAAGTCGATGACGGCGAGGTGCGCTCACCGCGCAAGAGCTATACCGTCCTCACCCTCGAGCGCCTGCGTGCAGAACTCGGCCCCACCCGCCCGCTGGTGCTGATACTGGGCGCAGATGCCTTCGAAGGCCTGCCCGGCTGGCATCGCTGGCAGGAGCTGTTTGACCTCGCCCACTTCGCGGTGGCCAACCGCCCCGGCTATGCGCCACATGGCCGACGCTGGCCCGGCACCCTTTCCCCCGCGCTCGACCAGGCGTGCCGCGACCGTCAGATCAGCGATCCCGCACTGTTGCGCACGTGCAGCAGCGGTTATGTCATACCGTTCGACATGACCCCCCTGGCCATCTCGGCCTCACTCATCCGCGACCTGGTCCGTACCGGCGCCAGTTCGCGCTATTTGCTGCCCGATTCCGTTCTCGACTATATTGGGTTGCACCACCTCTACGAAAATCACGAATGAACACATCCAAGCTGGAGAAAATCGTCGTCGCTGCACTTGAGGACATCAAGGCGCGCGATATCGAGGTCATCAATACCACCAAGCTCACCGCCCAGTTCGAGCGCATCATCGTCGCCAGCGGCGAATCCAACCGGCAGACGCGATCGCTGGCTCGCAACGTGCAGAACAAGGTCAAGGAAGCCGGTGGCGAGGTGATCGGCGTCGAGGGCGAGGACAGCGGCGAATGGGTATTGGTGGACCTGGGCGATATCGTCGTGCACATCATGCAGCCGGCCATCCGCAGCCACTACAACATCGAAGAGCTGTGGGCCACCACGCCGGCGGCGCGACGCAAGGCGGCTGAGGCTGCGCGTAACGGCGACGAATAGATGAAGCTGCTCGTCGTTGCCGTGGGCCATCGCATGCCCGCGTGGGTGGAAGCCGGTTTCGACGAGTTCGCGCGCCGCATGCCAAGGGAGCTCCCGCTACAACTGCTCGAGATCAAGGCCGAGCCCCGCAGTTCGGGCAAGACGGTCGAGGCGATGATGAGTGCTGAAGCATCCCGCATCGAGGCGGCGCTGCCCGCACGCTGCCGACGCGTGATCCTCGACGAGCGCGGCGCAGACCTCACCAGCGTGGGACTGGCAGGGCGACTGACGGCCTGGCAGGACGAAGGCCAAGACGTCGCCTTGATTGTCGGGGGTCCCGACGGTCTGGCGCCGGCATTCAAGGCCACCGCCGCGGAAGCTCTGCGGCTGAGCAGCCTCACCCTGCCCCACGCCCTGGTGCGTCCGCTGCTGGCCGAGGCGCTCTATCGCGCGTGGAGCATCACCCGGAATCATCCTTACCATCGCGAATGAGCGATCCAACAGGACGCAAGCCATGACGGTCATCCAGCCACGCATCTACCTCGCCTCGAAAAGTCCCCGCCGGCGCGAACTGTTGCGCCAGATCGGCGTTCAGTTCGACGTACTCACCTTTCGCGGCGGCGAACGCGGAGAAGACGCGGACGTCGATGAGTCCCCGCAGGACGGGGAGGATGTTGCGCATTACGTCGAACGCCTGGCGCTGACCAAGGCCGAAGCGGGCATGCGCCGGGTCCTGTGGCGCAAGCTCACCCGGCAACCGGTGCTTGCCGCCGATACCACGCTCGAACTCGACGGCCGGATCATCGGCAAGCCGAATGATGTCGATGACGCGCGTGACATCCTTCGCTGCCTGTCCGGTCGCACCCACCGCGTGCTCACCGCCATTGCACTCAGCGACGGCACCCGCACCCGCAGTTGCATCTCCGATAGCGAGGTGCGATTCCGCGCGCTGACCGAGGCCGACATCAAGCACTATGTCGCCACCGGCGAGCCCATGGACAAGGCCGGCGCCTATGGCATACAGGGGCGGGCAGCGATTTTCGTCGAGGAGATCCGCGGAAGCTACAGCGGCATCATGGGCTTGCCGCTGTTCGAAACCGCCCAGCTTCTGGAGGTCTTCGGCTTCACGCTGTAAGCTGTGCTGCCGCGAACACGCGGCCGGGCGGCTTGCAGCCCGCCCCCCGATGAGCAATGCGCAATCGCAGACACCTGACTGCCATTGCGTATTTCCCATTGGATCGCAGTTAACATGAGCATCGAATTCCTCATCAACTTTACCCCGCAGGAGACGCGGGTGGCCATTGTCGAACAAGGCGTCGTCCAGGAACTCCACGTCGAACGCACCGCGAGTCGCGGCATTGTCGGCAACGTTTACCTTGGCAAGGTGGTTCGGGTGTTGCCGGGCATGCAGTCGGCCTTCATCGAGATCGGACTCGATCGCACGGCATTCCTGCACGTGGCCGACATCTGGTGTGACCGCCAGCACGGCGAAGCGTCCAAGCCGATTGAGAAAATCCTGGCAGAAGGTCAGAGCCTGCTGGTCCAGGTGCTGAAAGACCCGATCGGCACCAAGGGCGCGCGCCTGTCCACCCAGGTCAGCCTGGCCGGACGCCTGCTCGTCTATCTGCCGCAGGAAAAGCACATCGGCATCTCGCAACGCATCGAGGACGAATCCGAACGCGAGCTGCTGCGCGAGCGCCTCACCCGGCTCGTACCCGAGGACGAACCGGGCGGCTTCATCGTCCGTACCATGGCCGAAACCGCCACCGACGAAGAACTGGCAGCGGATATCGCCTATCTGCGCAAGCTGTGGAGCGAGATCCGCAACACTACGGTTGGCGCCTTTCCGCCCCGACTGCTGCACGAGGATCTCAGTCTGGGCCAGCGCGTACTGCGCGACCTCGTCGACGAGGAAACCACCCGCATCCGCGTAGATTCGCGGGAAAACTACCAGAAGCTCACGACCTTTGCTGCCGAATACACGCCCAAGGTGCTGCCGCTGCTCGAGCACTACACCGGCGAACGGCCGCTGTTCGACATCTTCAATGTCGAAGAGGAAATCCAGAAGGCGCTCGCGCGCAGGGTGGACCTGAAGTCCGGCGGCTACCTGATCATCGACCAGACCGAAGCGATGACCACGGTGGACGTCAATACCGGCGGCTTCGTGGGGGCGCGCAACTTCGACGACACCATTTTCAAGACCAACCTCGAAGCCACCCAGACCATTGCCCGCCAGCTGCGCCTGCGCAACCTCGGGGGCATCATCATCATCGACTTCATCGACATGGAAAACGTCGAGCACCGCGAGATGGTGCTCGACGAGTTCCGCAAGGCCCTGGCCCGCGACCACACCAAGATGAGCATCAACGGCTTCACCGCGCTCGGCCTGGTAGAGATGACACGCAAACGCACGCGCGAGTCGCTTGCGCACCTCCTGTGTGAATCCTGTCCCACCTGCGGCGGGCGTGGCGAGGTCAAGACCGCGCGTACAGCCTGCTACGAGATCCTGCGCGAGTTGCTGCGCGAAGCGCGCCAGTTCAACGCCAAGGAGTTCCGCGTGCTCGCCGCCCCCAACGTGATCGATCTTTTCCTCGATGAAGAGAGCCAGTCGCTGGCGATGCTGTCCGACTTCATCGGCAAGAAGGTCTCGCTACACCCCGAGGCGAGCTACACCCAGGAACAATTCGACATCGTGCTGCTATGAGTCGTCCTGCCGAACCCGCGCAAGGGGCCTACCCCAACCAGGCGGTGAAGCTGTTTCTCGCCACCCGCCCGGCATTCCTGTCGGTCACCTTCGTTGCATGCCTGGTCGGGCTGGCCAGTGCGCACGCCAGCGGCACGCCGCTGAACGTGGTCACCGCCGTCGTCACTCTGGTTTTTGCCCTCGTCGCCCACGCCGGGGTCAATGTCATCAACGACTATCACGACGCCGAAAGCGGTGCGGACGCAGCCAATACCCGGCGCCTGTTCCCCTTCACCGGCGGCAGTCGCTTCATCCAGAACGGGGTGTTGAGCGCGGCCGAGACCGGCCGCTTCGGCTATGCCCTGCTCGCGGCGGTGGTGCCTGCCGGCCTGTGGCTGACCTGGCATGCCGGCACCGGACTCATCTGCATCGGCCTGACCGGGCTCTTCGTCGGCTGGGCCTACTCCGCCCCCCCGTTGAAGCTGATGAGTCGCGGTCTGGGCGAGTTCGCCATCGCCTTGGGCTGGATTGCCGTAGTCGTCGGCACCGATTACGTCCAGCGCGGCAGCTTCAGCCTGTTCCCTTTTGCCGCCGGCCTGTCATATGCTCTCCTCGTGGCCAGCCTGCTGTTCATCAACCAGTTTCCCGATCACGACGGCGATGCTGCCGCCGGCAAGCGCACCCTTGTCGTCCGCCTCGGCCCCGACGTGGCGAAATGGGGCTATCTGCTGGTCGTGCTTGTCGCCTACATCTGGCTGGTTGCGATGGTGAGCATTCGCATTCTGCCCCAGTACGCAGCCGCCGCGGCCCTGACCCTGGTCCTGTCCTTTACCGCGGCGCGCGAACTCATTGCCCACGCCCGCACACCCGATGAACTCGAGACCCCGATCAAGCGCACCATCCTGGCTGCCAACTTGCATGGCGTGCTGCTTGCCGCCGCCCTTGCCTTTTCCCGCCCCGGGGCTCCCGCATGAGTACCTTCGACGCCCGCAGCATCCGCGCCATCATTTTGGATATGGACGGCCTGCTCCTCGACTCCGAGCGCGTGGCCTACGCCATCGGCCGTGAAGCGAGCGAGCATCTGGGTCTGGCGTGGGACCACGAGGTGGCGATGCGGATGATCGGCATGAACTCGCGCGACGGTTATCGCCTGTTGCAGGAGGCATTCGGCCCTGATTTCCCGGTCGATGCCCATCAGGCCGAGTTCGGTCGCCGCTACGAGCAGGCCATTGTCGATGGCCGCTTTCCGCTCAAACCCGGTGTCACCGAGCTTCTCGACCGGATCGAATTGCGCGGGCTCGAAAGCGCCGTCGCCACTTCGACCCGACGCAGCCGGGCGCTCCCCAAGCTCGAGGGCGTCGGTATCCTGCGCCGCCTCAAAGGCGTCATTGGCGGCGACGAAGTGCGCCACGGCAAACCCGCACCGGACATCTACCTGGCGGCGGCAGCGCTGCTGCAGACGCCGATCGAACACTGCCTGGTACTCGAGGACTCCAACACCGGAGTGCGCGGCGGATTGGCCGCAGGTGCCCAGGTGGTGATGATTCCCGACCTGCTGTCGCCCGCCGCAGACGTGCTCGCGCGCGGGGTCACGGTCATGGCCGATCTCCACGAGGTGGCCCGCCACCTCGCCGCCTGAACCCGGCCGACGTACAACCCGCAACCCGCCGCTGGCAGAGCCTGATCGCGCAGCGGCATCCGGAGCCTTATCGATGATCGGACGCATTACCGGCACACTGCTGGAAAAGAACCCGCCGCAGATCCTGATCGACGCCAACGGTGTCGGCTACGAAGTCGATGTGCCGATGAGCACCTTCTACAACCTGCCCGCAACCGGCGAACGCATCAGCCTGCACACCCACCTTGCGGTGCGCGAAGATGGCCACTTCCTCTATGGTTTCGCCACCGACGAAGAACGCACGGCATTTCGCCAGCTGCTCAGGATTTCCGGCATCGGTGCGCGCATGGCGCTGGCCGTGCTGTCCGGCCTGTCGGTCAGCGATCTCGCCCAGGCCATTGCGCTGCAGGAGGCCGGTCGCCTGGTGAAGATCCCCGGTATCGGCAAGAAGACTGCGGAACGCCTGCTGCTCGAATTGCGCGACAAGCTCGGCAAGGCCCTTCCCAACAACGGCGGAATCCGTCTCTCGGCGGGATCGGAGCACGCGCCGGACGCGAAGAGCGACATCCTCAACGCCCTGTTGGCCTTGGGCTACAACGAGCGCGAGGCGCTGGGCGCGATGAAGGGCCTTGGAGACGATACCGGCGTGTCCGACGGCATCCGGGCAGCACTGAAGCTGTTGTCACGGGCCTGAGCATTGCCTCGCACAGCGCACCGACAAGCCGCTAAACTCGCACCATGATCGAAACCGACAAGCTCCGGACTGCAGGCCAAGACAGGCTGATTTCAGCCGAACCCAGCGACCGCAAGGAAGACGCGATCGAGCGCGCATTGCGCCCGAAACGGCTGGCCGAATACGTGGGCCAGGCCAAGATCCGCGAGCAACTCGAAATCTTCATCGAGGCCGCACGCAACCGCAAGGAAGCGCTCGACCATGTCCTGCTGTTCGGCCCCCCCGGCCTGGGCAAGACGACGCTGGCCCATATCGTCGCTGCCGAAATGGGTGTGAACATGCGCCAGACCTCGGGGCCGGTGCTCGAACGCGCGGGCGACCTCGCCGCCCTGCTGACCAATCTCGAACCGCACGACGTCCTGTTCATCGACGAGATTCACCGCCTGTCGCCGGTGGTGGAGGAAATCCTCTACCCCGCGCTGGAAGATTTCCAGATCGACATCATGATCGGCGAAGGCCCGGCAGCCCGTTCCGTGAAGCTCGATCTGCCACCGTTCACACTGGTGGGCGCAACGACGCGCGCCGGCATGCTGACCAATCCCTTGCGCGACCGTTTCGGCATCGTTTCGCGCCTGGAGTTCTACACCCCGGACGAGCTCGCCTTCATCGTCAGCCGCTCGGCGCGCTTGCTCAACGTGCGTATCGACGACGCCGGCGCGCTCGAGATCGCGCGCCGGGCACGCGGCACGCCACGCATTGCCAACCGCCTGCTCCGTCGCGTGCGCGACTATGCCGAGGTCAAGTCCGGCGGCGACATCACGAGTGCCGTCGCCGATGCCGCGCTGGTAATGCTCGATGTCGATGTGCTCGGGCTCGACCTGATGGATCGCAAGCTGCTGTCAGCCATGCTGGAGAAGTTCGGCGGTGGCCCGGTCGGGCTTGACAATATCGCCGCGGCCATCGGTGAATCGTCCGACACCATCGAGGACGTCATCGAGCCCTACCTGATCCAGCAGGGCTACCTGCAACGCACACCACGTGGGCGCATGGCAACGCACTCCATCTGGCAGCACTTCGGCCTCAACGCTCCACGTGCGCCGGGCACGGACCTGTTCGGGCAATAGGCGCACAGCCGTGGCAATGGGCTTCATCCTCTTTGTCGGCGTGATCCTGTGCCTGATTTATCTCGCCAACAGGAAGGGCAAGGGGCGGGACTCAAGTGCAGACACTGGCTCTTACGCCGGCGACAGTGGGTCATGGAGTGTCGGTGCCGACTGCAGTTCGGACAGTGGCGGCGGAAGTTGTGGCGATGGTGGTGGCGGCGACGGTGGTGGCGGCGACTGATGCGAACCTTCCAGGTCCTGATGCTCACCCTGTGCGTGGTCGGCGGACTCCACCTGCTGTTGCAGGCGCCCGGCTTCTTCATGCCCGATCGCTGGGACCCGGCCGTTGGCCGTCAGTTCGATGCCATCGCATCGCGCCTGCTTGGCTGCGGTTTGCTCGCGATGGCGGCCATGGCGCTGATCTTCCTTCGCCACCACTTCTACGCTGACGTGCGCCGACTGCCATCGTCGAGCGTGCAGAAATGGTATTTCGCCCTCGTGGTTCTTGCCGTCGGCCTGATCACGCTGGCCTTCAACGTCGCCGAACAGGTTCCGAACCCGGATCGTCCGGCACTTCCAGCGCCATCAAGCCGCCAGGCTGCAAACGGTCCAGATACCTAGCCAACCTGGATGGCCAGGCCCTTGAGGTATTCACCCTCGGGCACTGCCAGCCCGACCGGGTGATCCGGCGCGGCGGCCAGACGATGCAGGATGCGCGCGTCGACGCCGGCATCGCCGGCAGCACTGGCGACGATCTTCTGGAACATCTCGAGTCCGATTCCGCCCGAACAGGAATAGGTCATCAGGATACCCCCCGGCGCCAGCAATCGGAATCCGAACAGGTTGATGTCCTTGTACGCGCGTGCGGCGCGTTCGGCGTGGGCGGCAGAGGGCGCGAACTTGGGCGGATCGAGGATGATCAGGTCGAACTTCCGCCCTTCGGCATTCAGACCGCGCAGGGCTTCGAACACATCGTCCTCGCACCAGTCCGCGCGTGAGGCGTCGAGCTGCGGATTGAGTGCGAGATTGCGCGCTGCCGTTGCCAACGCCGGGCCCGAGGAGTCGATCGACAAGACGCTGCTCGCCCCACCAGCCAAAGCCTGAAGCGAAAAACCGCCCGTATAGCAGAAGCAGTTCAGTATGCGTCGGTCGCGCGCAAGCTCCCCGGTCAGCTTGCGATTGTCGCGCTGGTCGAGATAGAAGCCGGTCTTGTGCCCACCGACGACATCAACCTCCATGCGCACGCCGTTTTCGACGATCTGCAGACCGTCGGCGGGCAGCTCGCCATATGCAAGACCGGCCCGCGGCTCCAGTCCTTCGAGCCGTCTCACTTCGGAATCGGAGCGCTCATAGACTGCCACGCAGCCGGTCGCCTGCACCAGACCGGCAACGATGGCATCACGCCACTTGTCGGCACCCGCACTGGTCAGCTGCACGACGACGACCGCACCATAGCGATCCGCAATCACACCGGGCAATCCGTCGGATTCGCCATGAATCAGGCGCACCCCGTCCTGCGCACTCAGCATGGGATGGGTCGCACGTCGAGCCACCGATTCGGCGACCTTGCGCTTGAAGAAGGCATGATCGACCGCCGCCTCGGCATCGAGCGACCATACGCGCGCGCGGATCTGCGATTCGGGCGACCACGCAGCACGCGCGATCACCGTGCCATCGGCCGCCACGACATCGACGGTATCGCCCGGGCGGGCCCGCCCCTCAAGCCGTGCAACCGACCCGGCAAAAATCCACGGATGACGGCGGAGAACGGTGCGTTCGCGACCGGGCTGGAGGTGAAGTCTGGCCATGGGCAAAGATCCTGCAAAAGGGCGCCAAGTTTAGCCCCTGCGCCTGCAGCTGCGCCACTGCCAGTACATTTCCACGTTCAATCCGGGAGAATCCTGCGCGCGCGCTCTGCCGTATCGAGCAGGTCCGCAAGCTCTCTCGAACTCAACAACTGTCCAAAGTGTTTCACTGCAACCGACGATACGTACAGATGGCCGTTGCTCCGCCTGGACACCCATCCCAATTCGACCAGTCGCACGATCTTGCGCCGCACGGTCTCGCGCGGCAGGCCGGTCGCGGCAGAAATCGAGTAGGCGTTACAGGGTTTCAGATCGCAATCATCGCCATCGGCATTGCTCCCGTTGCCGGAGCGCAGCGTAATATTGTGCAGCGCGATCTCACCAAGGAGAATGGGCAGCAGAATGTCGCGATCGAATTCCTCGAACCAGCGTCGCAAGTGTTTGACTTCATGCCGGGCAAGAAGAATAGCCACATCCCGGAGGGCACGCGACCTTCGATTGGCGCGGGACGACGCGTCTTCGTCCGCCGTTTGGCCGGGCAAGGACCCCGGCTCTAAAATCTCTGATGGCATATGCCCCCTGAATATTATGTTTTGATCAGGACGAAACGCGCTGACTGGAATTATTATGTAATTTGTTGCATATCAGCATAACCCAAGCCGAACAGCGCCAGAATTTCTCGCTACCCATTATGGGGAAGTTGCGTGAAATTCATCGTTTCCTTGCCCTGGGGTGAGCAGCATCGTAGACCTTGGCGAGATGCTGGAAATCCAGGTGGGTATAGATTTGCGTGGTACGTATGCTTGCGTGCCCGAGAAGCTCCTGCACGGCGCGCAGATCACCGCTCGACTGCAGCACGTGGCTGGCAAAGCTGTGGCGCAGCATGTGCGGATGGACGTGAACACCCAGCCCGACGGCATCCGCGCGCAAGGCCAGCCTGCTGCGAATTGCGCCCGGACTCATGCGGGTGCCGCTGCGCGTCACGAACAATAGCGGGCAATCTGTTGCGGCCAGACTGGCGCGAAGCGCCAGCCATGCATTTACGGCCTCAATGGCTTTCGATCCGACCGGTACCGTTCTCGACTTGCTGCGCTTGCCGATCACCGTCACCAGACCGCCGCCGAGCGCCAGTCCGTCGTCGAGCGTCAAACCGGACAGCTCAGACAAGCGCAGGCCGGAAGAGTAGAAAAGTTCGAACATGGCGACATCGCGACATTCGAGCAAACCGTCGGCGGGCGCATCGAGGAGCGCCTTGGCCTGGTCAGGGGATAGCACCCGCGGCAGTCTCGCGGGTGACTTCGGCGCCCGTATGCCCTCTGCCGGGTTGTGCTTCAAGCCCTGATGACGGATGAGCCAGCGGTACAGTCCGCGCCAAGCGGACAGGCAGCGCGCAATCGAGCGCCCGCCCAGGCCCTGCGCATGCAAGCGCCCGACGAAACGGCGTAATTCGGGCGCAGACATAAGGCCCGGATCACGCCCCTCGGACAGTGCGTGCAAGCGGCGCAGGTCGCGGCGATAGTTTTCCAGCGTCAGCGCCGCCGCGCGACGCTGGGTCGCCAGCCATGCCAGATAGGCTTCGATCCAGACCGGATCGGAAACGGCGGCTGGCGGTCCCGACATGGAGATCAGCCGATCTGGCCCAGCAGCGCGGCGGCGGCAAGCTCACCGATGCGGCCAAGATAGAGCGTTCCCATTTCAGGGTAGAAGCGCTCGGGCTCCTCGCTGCCAAGTGCCAGCAGGCCGACGACCCGGGTCTGGCGCACCAGCGGCATCAGCGCAACCGAACGGATGTGGGGGGCGGACTCACCGAACCAGCTCAACACCTCGATGTTGCTCGGCGCACCGCAATACGGATGACGCAAGTCGGCCGCAAACAGGCGAACCCCCTCCCCGACGGGGGAAAAATCCACTTCGCTGCGTGCCAGCACGCTGTTCCAGATACGCAGCGCCACGTGGGGAATGGCGAAGTCCTGCTGCATGCTGGCAAACAGTTCATGGCGCACGCCCTCGTACCCATGCGCCTCGAGCAACAACAATGAGAGGCGATGCACTTTTTCGCTGATTTCGTCGTTCTCTTCGCCGAAACGGATCAGCTCCGCAAGCTTGATCTCGAGCTGCCGGATCTTGTCGCGCAGGGCATGGAGTTGACGTTCGGCGAGCGAAATCGCCTGCCCTTCGTGCTGCGGATGCGGTACCGTCAGCTCAGTAAACAGTTCGCTGTGATCTGACAGAAAATCAGGGTGTTCGCGCAGGTAACGTGCGACATCATCGGCATTCATCGGCAACGACTCCACTCGGGCGTGACGCCCTTTCAAATGGCTGACAGCATCAGGCGAGATCCATCTCACCCTCGAAAACGGTAACGGCAGGCCCCGTCATCAATACCGGCGCGCCCCGCCCATCCCAGGCGATCTCCAGCGCGCCACCGCGCGTCTCCACGCGTACCGGCGACACCGCCAGCTGGCGCAGGATCACGGCAACCACGGCGGCACAGGCACCCGTGCCGCATGCGAGGGTTTCGCCCGCACCGCGCTCATACACCCGCAGCCGGATGTTGTGTTCGTCGACCACCTGCACATAGCCTGCATTGACCCGGGCAGGAAAGCGCGCATGGCGTTCGATCAACGCGCCCTGCGTGTCGACCGGCGCGGAGTCGACATCGTCCACGACCTGAACGGCATGCGGATTGCCCATCGACACGGCCGTAATGGCGACCGTGTCCCCGCCGACATCGAGCGCCTGCACGACTGCATCGGACGCGGAGACGAAGGGCACATCGGCAGACGCCAGCACCGGCACGCCCATATCGACCGTCACCAGTCCGTCCTCGCGCAGGCGCGGCGCAATGATGCCCGAACGGGTCTCGACGCGAATGTCGGTCTTGTCCGTCAGACGCTTGTCATGCACATAGCGCACGAAGCAGCGCGCGCCATTGCCACATTGCTCGACCTCGCCACCATCGGCGTTGAAGATCCGGTAGCGGAAATCGACGTCCGGCGCGCTGGGCGGCTCCACCACCAGCAACTGGTCGCAGCCCACCCCAAAATGCCTGTCGGCGATGGCCCGCACACGTGCCGGCGTGAGATCGACCGCCTCACGGGTCGCATCGATGACAACAAAATCGTTGCCGAGCCCTTGCATCTTGGTAAAGCGCAGCTTCATGGGAATCCGTAGAAAGGCACAAAATGTGTGAGGATTCTCCCCCAGCGTCGGGAGATCGTCCAGCACGGCACAACATGCGAAAATGACGTACATGACAAGCAAGCCATCTCATCGACGCCGCGTCCTGCCAATATCCGCCTGGCTATTGGGCGTGCCCGGCCTTGCCTGCCTGATCGCAGGCCTGACCCTGCTGCTCGGCGACTTCAGCGAACTTCATCCTCTGCTGGCTGAAAGCGGCACCGCGATCGCGCTCATCGTGTCCGCGATCGCCTTGCTGGGCAGCGCCGCGTTTCCGGTCGCATTGCGTCGGCTGGCAAACGCCGACACCCCGGCGCCCGATCAGTAGAACTTCACCTCACCCGGCGGCCGCGTCTTGAAGCGCCGGTGCACCCAGTAGTACTGCTCCGGCATGGTACGCACCACGCCCTCGAGCCACGCGTTCATGCGCCGGGTATCGGCTTCGACGTCAGCGCTCGGAAAGTCGGACCAGCGCTCGCCGATCTCGACCACGTAGCCCGCGCCGCCCGGCAACATCCGGGTGACACAGGGCAACACGGCGGCACCGGCGACACGCGCCAGCCGCGACAATCCGGTGATGGTCGCCGCCGGCACACCGAAAAAGGGAACGAAGATGGCATCGCGCCGACCGTAATCGAGATCTGGCAGGTAATAGAACGGACGTCCCGCCTTCATCGCCTTCACCGAACTGCGCACGCCGTCCTGGCGCGCCAGCAACAATTGGTCGCCGAACCGGCTGCGGCCATGATAGAGCCAGCGATCGAGTACCGGATTGTTCTTCTGCCTCGAGTACACGCTGACAACGTCGAAGTTCATCGTCAGCCGCGTGCCGCCCATGTCGAGCCCGACAAAGTGCGGCGCCAGCAGTATGACCGGCGTTCCCGCGGCCTGCAGGTCACGCAGGCGCTCGGCGCCCTCGACACGCACCATGCGCGCCAGGCGTTCGCGACTGCCCCACCACACCACACCGCGCTCGAGCAGGCTACGCCCCACGACGCGGAAGTGGCGGCGCGCAAGCCGCCCGCGCGCCGCCGCGTCGAGCTCGGGAAAGCACAGGGCCAGATTGGTATTCACCACACGTCGGCGCGAGTTGCCGAAAACGTAGAGCACCAGTCCGAGCACTTCACCCAGGCGCGACAATACGGCCAGCGGCAACCAGTGCAGGACCCAGAACACGACCACACCGATCCGACTCATCATGGTGTCTGTGTCTCCACAGTCGCGCGTGCCGCGCGCGGTTTCTTGTAGCGGTTGTACCCCCACATGTACTGCCCCGGGCACTGCAGGATGACACGCTCGATTTCTCGATTCATGGTGGCGACGCGTGCCTGAAGATCCCCTTCCAGCGCCTCGACCGGCGCAGACAGGCGAAACACGAAACCCTTTCCATGCGGCAGGCGCTCCGCCCAGCAGTAGATCACATGCACCCCCTTGACCTCGGCCAGGCGCGCCGCCAGCGTCATCGTCCACGCCGGACGGCCGAAGAAATCCGCCCATACGCCTTCACCCGCGCCGGGCACCTGGTCCGGAAGCATGCCGATCGCTTCACGGTTGCGCAGCGTCTTGACCAGGCGGCGCACGCCGGACATGTCCGCCGGTGCCGTGCGCATCATGCCGCGCACGCGCCCGGCCTGCATCAGGGGCTCGAGCGCGGCGTAGCGCGGCGGGCGGTACAGCACCGTCACCGGTGCGATCGATGCGGCATACTGCGCGGTAATCTCGAAACACCCCAGATGCGGCGTCATGAACAGGATGCCCGCTTCTTCCCGGTGTGCCGCCTCGACCAGCTCCCAGCCCTCGACGCGTACGACCTTGGAGACAACCTCGTCGGCCGGGCGTAGCCACATCCAGGGCAACTCGAACGCCTGCTTGCCGGCCTCGGCGATGGCGCTCCGCAGCACTAGCGGATCGTCGCGACCGATTGCCTGTGCAAGATTGCGCCGCAATCGCCGCCGGTAGGTCGGTGACGAGGCGTAGGTCACCCATCCCGCGAGGCCGCCGACAAAGTGGAGGACGAACAGCGGAAGGCGGGCAAGAATACGAAATAGGATATTGACCATCACGTTGGGGCGGCAGGTTTTGGCCCGAAGACAGATTGACCTGAGAGAAACACAGCCTATAATTGTGCCTCAGCCGCCGAGTTAACTCGACAACTTGCAGGGCGGCTGTCGCTGCAAACACGCAGTGACCCACAAATACTGCTAAAGCGTCGGCTGCTCGACGAGATCCCCGGAGCTGGCCGCCACGCCAGATTACGGGGATTTTTGTTTCGGGAGTACACGCATCATGGCTACAGAGTTCCTCTTCACTTCGGAATCGGTTTCCGAGGGTCATCCGGACAAGGTCGCGGACCAGATCTCCGACGGTGTGCTCGATGCCATCCTCGCCGACGACCCCCACGCCCGCGTGGCGTGCGAAACCCTGGTCTCGACCGGCCTGGTGGTCATCTCCGGCGAGATCACGACCCACGCCCATCCCAACTATCGCGAAATCGCGCAGGACGTGGTGCGCCGCATCGGCTACGACAGCTCCGACATCGGCTTCGACTACAAGTCGTGCGCGATCCTCACCGCCATCAATCGTCAATCGTCCGATATTGCACAAGGCGTCAATGAAGGGGAAGGCCTCGACCTCGACCAGGGCGCTGGCGACCAGGGATTGATGTTCGGTTACGCCTGCAATGAAACCCCAAGCCTGATGCCGCTGCCGATCTACTATGCCCACCGGATCATGCAGCGCCAGGCCGAAGTCCGCAAGGATGGCCGCCTGCCCTGGCTGCGCCCTGACGCCAAGAGCCAGCTCACGGTGAAATACGTCGACGGCAAGCCGGTCGCCATCGACACCGTTGTGGTGTCGACCCAGCACAGCCCCGAGGTGTCGCATGCGCAGATCTCGGAAGCCATCATCGAAGAGGTGATCAAGCCTGTCCTGCCCAAGGAACTGATGCAGGGCGAAGTGCGCTACCTGATCAACCCCACCGGTCGTTTCGTCATCGGCGGCCCGCACGGCGACTGCGGCCTGACCGGACGCAAGATCATCGTGGACACCTACGGCGGCGCGGCCCACCACGGCGGTGGCGCGTTCTCGGGCAAGGATCCGTCCAAGGTCGATCGTTCGGCAGCGTATGCCGGCCGTTATGTGGCCAAGAACGTGGTTGCAGCCGGTCTCGCCGACAAATGCGAGGTGCAGGTGGCTTACGCGATCGGTGTGGCAAAGCCGGTGTCGCTCATGGTCAACACCTTCGGTACTGGCCGGATCAGCGATGAGAAGATCGTAGACCTGATCCGTGCCCATTTCGACCTGCGCCCGAAAGCCATCATTCAGACCCTCGACCTGCTGCGTCCGATCTACGCCAAGACCGCTGCCTATGGGCATTTTGGCCGTGACGAGCCGGAGTTCACCTGGGAGCAGACCGACAAGGCAGCCGCCCTGCGCGCCGACGCCGGCCTTTGAGCCCGAGCGGTGCCGGCAAGGCACCGTCACTCACGCAACGGCTGCGCCGCCCCCGTCCGCAACGGGGAACCCGGGCGGCCGTTCGCACTCTCAAACCATCTATTCCTTTTTCACCGCCCACATGCTTGAGCAAGCCCTGTTGTTCGTCTTCGGCCTGACCACGCTTGTCATCGGCGCCGAACTGCTCGTCCGTGGCGCCTCGCGGCTGGCGGTCTCCTTCGGCATATCGCCGCTCGTGGTGGGTTTGACTGTCGTCGCGTTCGGCACCAGCGCGCCTGAAATGGCGGTATCCGTCGGTTCCGCATTCAACGGCAATCCTGATATCGCCATTGGCAACGTCGTCGGCAGCAACATCGCAAACGTCCTGCTCATCCTGGGCATCGCCGCGCTGATCGCTCCGCTTGTGGTGGCAGAGCAGATCATCCGGCAGGAAATTCCGATCATGATCGGGGCCTCGGTGCTGCTGCTCCTCATGGCCCTTGACGGCGCTATCGGACGCACCGAGGCGGGCATCCTGTTCGGCCTGGTCGTCGGCTACACCGTGTTTCTCGTGCGCCAGTCGCGCAAGGCCTCCAAAGCCGCGGAAGACGCTTTCGCAGGGGAAATCCCGACCAGCAGCTGGGACCGGCACTGGAGCGTACAGACCCTGCTGATCGTCGCCGGCCTCGGTTTGCTGATCCTGGGTGCGGACTGGCTCGTAAGTTCGGCGGTGGCCTTCGCCCGTGTCTTCGGCGTCAGCGATCTGGTGATCGGGCTGACCGTCGTCGCGATCGGCACCTCGATGCCCGAGATCGCAACCTCCATCGTTGCGGCATTGCGCGGTCAGCGTGACATCGCTGTCGGTAACGTGGTCGGCAGCAATGTATTCAATATCTGCGCCGTGCTCGGCATGACCGGGCTGGTCGCGCCGGCCGGACTGCCGATTTCCGAGGCCGCACGCAACTTCGACCTGTGGGTGATGCTGGCAGTGGCCGTCGCCGCGCTACCGGTCATGATCACTGGCCGCGAGATCGCACGCTGGGAAGGCGCCGTGTTCCTGCTCTATTACGCGGCCTATACCGCCTGGCTGGTACTCGCTGCGCAACGCCATGCCGCCCTGCAGGCCTTTTCCGGCATCATGCTCAGCTACGTGATCCCGCTGACTGCCCTCACGCTGCTCGTCAGTTTCGTCCTTCACCGCCGATCGACGACGGGAGGCGGGGACTAGACGCGCGCCGCGTGAAACATGGTGCCAAGTCGCCGTTTCATTGCCGGCTTGCGCCAACCGAACGGTCAGCCGGGAAAGCCCCACGATCCAAGGGAAACGCCTCTCGTCGCGCACTCCGCGTACCGACGCGTCGACGCCGACTGACGAATGTTCGAAGTCAAGATATAATTCGCCTTACCGAGGAGCGCTGCAAGATCTTTAGTCCCAGGCTCGGTCATTTTGGAACTGCGCTCACCTTTACCCGTGCCGGGCACGGGGTGTTCAGGTGAGCCCACCGTACCACCCCCTCCCGGCCACACGTTCAAGGAAACGACATGAACTCTGTGGCTGACAACACCTTTACCGATTTCGTCATCGCCGACCTGTCGCTCGCCGACTGGGGACGCAAGGAAATCCGCATCGCCGAGACCGAGATGCCTGGCCTGATGGCGATTCGCGACGAATACGCCGCCAGCCAGCCGCTCAAGGGCGCACGCATTACCGGCTCGCTGCACATGACGATCCAGACCGCGGTGCTGATCGAGACGCTGACTGCGCTCGGTGCCGAAGTGCGCTGGGCCTCGTGCAACATCTTCTCCACCCAGGACCACGCAGCCGCAGCCATCGCGGCCAGGGGAATTCCGGTCTTCGCGGTCAAGGGCGAATCGCTGACCGACTACTGGGACTACACCCACCGCATCTTCGACTGGTCCGACGGCGGCTATTCGAACATGATCCTCGACGACGGCGGCGATGCGACGCTGCTGCTGCATCTGGGCGCGCGTGCGGAGAAGGACATCTCGGTCGTGGCCAAACCGGGCTCGGAAGAAGAGACCATCCTCTTCGCTGCCATCAAGGCCAGACTCGCCACCGACCCGACCTGGTACTCGACGCGCCTCGCACAGATCAAGGGCGTGACCGAAGAGACCACGACCGGCGTGCATCGCCTGTACCAGATGCACCAGCGCGGCGAGCTCAAATTCCCGGCGATCAACGTCAACGATTCGGTGACCAAATCGAAGTTCGACAATCTCTATGGCTGTCGCGAATCGCTGGTCGATGGCATCAAGCGCGCCACCGACGTCATGATCGCCGGCAAGGTTGCCGTGGTGGCCGGCTACGGCGACGTGGGCAAAGGCTCGGCACAGGCGCTGCGTGCGCTCTCGGCCCAGGTCTGGGTCACCGAGATCGACCCCATCTGCGCGCTGCAGGCGGCGATGGAGGGCTATCGCGTGGTCACCATGGAGTATGCCGCGGACAAGGCCGACATCTTCGTCACCACCACGGGCAACTTCCACGTCATCACCCATGAACACATGGCCGCGATGAAGGACCAGGCGATCGTTTGCAACATCGGACACTTCGACAACGAGATCGACGTCGCATCCCTCGAACAGTATCAATGGGAAGAGATCAAGCCGCAGGTCGACCATGTCATCTTCCCCGACGGCAAGCGCATCATCCTGCTGGCCAAGGGGCGCCTGGTGAACCTGGGCTGCGGTACCGGTCATCCGAGCTACGTCATGTCGTCCAGCTTTGCCAACCAGACGATCGCCCAGATCGAGCTCTATACTCGTACCAGTGACTATCCCGTCGGCGTCTACACGCTGCCGAAGCATCTGGACGAGAAAGTTGCACGTCTGCAGCTGAAGAAGCTCAACGCCGAACTCAGCGTGCTCCGTCCCGAGCAGGCTGCCTACATCGGCGTACCCGTCGAGGGCCCTTACAAGGCGGACCACTACCGCTACTGACAAGGGGCACACGGCTGCGCTGCCAGGTTGCGAGCAGCGCAGCCGCAAGAAGAAGGAGACACAGCATGAATGCCATTAGCGTGCGACATACTCGCCCGGAGGACATTCCTGCACTGATCGCGATGCAGGCCGAGGTCTATCCGGATATTCCGCCCTGGAGCCAGCGCAAGCTGCGCGAGCAACTCGATGTCTTCCCGCAAGGGCAGATCGTCGCTGAAACTGCAGACGGGCTGGTGGGGTGCGCCAGTTCGCTCATCGTGCAGTGGGACGACTGGGCCGAATCACACAGCTGGAAGGAGATCACCGGTGCCGGCACCTTCGACAGCCACAATCCCAACGGCCGCACGCTGTATGGTGCCGAGGTCTTCGTCGATCCGCGAGTGAAAGGGCGCGGGATTGGTCACCTGCTGTACGAAGGTCGCCGGACCCTGTGCCGCGCAATGAACCTCAAGCGCATCATTGCGTGCGGGCGGCTGCCCGGCTATCGGCCGCATTCGGCAGACATGAGCCCGGAGTTCTATGCGCAGAAGGTCGTATGGGGCGATTTCGGCGATCCGGTGCTGAGCTTCCAGCTCAAGGAGGGATTCAGCTATTGCGGCGTCATCGAGGATTACCTGCCGGAAGACATCGCCTCCTGCGGTCATGCCTCGCTGATCGTGTGGCTCAACCCGGACTACCGTCCCGACCTGCCCACCACCATCCCGGAGGAAATCGCACTATGATCGTTCGAATTGCTGCCGTGCAATACCTGCTGCGTCCGATTCACGACTGGTCGGGCTTCGAGAACCAGGTCCGCTTCATCATGAAGGCTGCCGGGGACTACAAACCGCAGTTCGTGCTGCTGCCGGAGATCTTCACCACCCAGCTGCTGTCGTTCATGGATACCAGTGATGTGCGCGCCGCCGTCCGCAACATGAACGACTACACCCGGCGCTACAAGGATCTGATGCAGGAGCTTGCCGCGCAGTGGAACGTACACCTCATCGGTGGCACGACACCGCAGGTCAACGACGAAGGGCGTCTGCTCAACACGGCCTACTACTTCACCCCGACCGGAGAGATCTACGAGCAGGACAAAATTCACCGCACGCGCTGGGAACGCGAGAAGTGGAATACCGACGCGGGTGACCAGCTGCGCCTGTTCGACACCCCGTTCGGCAAGATCGCCATCCTGATCTGCTACGACATCGAGTTCCCCGAACTCGCGCGCATGGTATGCGAAGCGGGCGCCGACATCCTGTTCGTGCCGTCATGTACGGACGACCGCCAGGGCTTTCTGCGCGTGCGCTATTGCTGCCATGCACGGGCGATCGAGAACCAGGTCTTCGTCGCCATGACCAGCACCGTCGGCAACCTGCCGGTGGAGGGCCTGGGCCTGCACTACGGCCAGGCCAGCATCATCACCCCGTCCGATTTCGCGTTCGCGCGCGACGGCATCGCCGCCGAAGGTACGCCCAATATCGAGCAGATCGTGGTTGCCGATGTCGACCTCGCCGACCTCGAAAGCGGCCGCATCAACGGCACGACCATTCCTCTCTACGACAAGCGCAAGGATGTCTACGAGCACCCTGTCGAAGTGGTGAAGGTCAGCTGAGCACGGACGGAAGCGCGATTGAAATCCTTCCACCGCCGTGCCGCGCGCCCGGCCCCCACACCCTCAGTTGCGCAGCCCGGACCTGCAGCCGAACGACACGGACTGATGCGGGCGGACAGCCTCTTGGCGGCGCAGGGGCTGGCGTCTTCGCGCACCGCCGCGCGCTGCCTGATCGAGGCCGGACGCGTACGCTGGGAAGGCGGACCGGTCACCAAGGCATCACTGGCACTACCGGCATCGGCAAGGCTTGAGGTCGCACCCGACGCGGACGACTGCTTCGTTTCGCGCGGCGGCCTCAAACTCTCCGGCGCGATGGCCGCGTCCGGCGTTGCCGCGCGCGGGCGGATTTGCCTGGACGTCGGGCAATCAACCGGCGGCTTTACCGACTGCCTGCTGCAAGCCGGCGCAAGTCGGGTGGTCGGCGTAGAGGTCGGACATGGACAGCTTCATCCCCGACTCGGCACCGATGCCCGCTGCGTGACACTTGAAGGCATCAACGCCCGTCACCTCGCGGCACAAGACCTCGGCGAGCACTATCCGGCGGGCGGATTCGATCTCATCGTGTGCGACGCCAGCTTCATTTCACTCACCCTGCTGATGCCGCAGTGGCCAGCACTTCTTGCGGATGACGGCGACATTCTCGCACTGGTAAAACCGCAGTTCGAAGTGGGCCCCAAGGGGATATCAAAGGGTGGCATCGTTCGCGACACCTCGCTTTACGCCGGCGTCGAAAGCCGACTGCGGCAAACTGCGAGGCAATGCGGCCTGGCCGTCCATGGCTGGTTTGACTCCCCCATCACCGGTACCGACGGCAACCGCGAATTCTTCATCTGGATGAAACATGACCCACACTGAGCTTTCGATTGAATTCTTTCCGCCCCAGACCGAAGAGGGGGCGGAAAAACTGCGCAGTGTCCGCGCGCGCTTGGCCGAGCTCAACCCGAGCTTTTTCTCGGTCACCTACGGCGCCGGCGGATCGACCCGCGAACGCACGTTCGCCACCGTCAGGGAGATTGCCGCGAGCGGCAGCGAAGCGGCACCGCATCTGTCGTGCATCGGCTCCACCCGCGACAGCATCCGCACCATCCTGAGCGAATACGCCGATGCGGGCATCAAGCGCATCGTGGCATTGCGCGGTGACCTGCCCTCGGGTGTGGGCGACGCCGGCGAATTCCGCTACGCCAATGAACTGGTGGCCTTCATTCGTGCGGAAACCGGGAATCGCTTCCGCATCGAAGTGGCCGCCTACCCGGAATGGCACCCGCAGGCCCGCAGCCCGCTGGACGATCTGCACGCCTTCAAGCGCAAGGCCGAGGCCGGTGCGGACTCCGCCATCACCCAGTATTTCTACAACATCGATGCCTACCTGCATTTTGTGGACGCGGTGCGTGCGATGGGCGTCGACATTCCGATCGTCCCGGGCATCATGCCGATCGGAAGCTTCTCCAAGCTGGCACGCTTCTCAGACGCCTGCGGCACCGAGATTCCACGCTGGATGCGCAAGAAATTCGAAGCCTTCGGAGACGACAGCGAATCGATCAAGGCCTTCGGCCTCGACGTCGTCACCTCGATGTGCGAAAAGCTCATCGCCAGCGGCGCGCCTGGACTGCATTTCTACAGCATGAACCAGTCCGCACTCACTACCGAGATCTGCAAACGGCTCAATCTCGCCTGACGCGATGAAGGGCGTGCCCCGCAGCGGGCACGCCCGCTCACTCATGCCTTGCGCTGGGCGGACGAATCGGCAATCGACTGCAATTCGGCGAGCACGCGCACGCTGGCCTCTTCCATCTCTTCGATACCGGACAGGGCATCATCCAGACGCCCGGCCCGCAATGCTTCGAGCGCGCGCTTGCCCGAGGCGTGCACGCGCGCATGCGGTGCGTCGAGGTTGCGATAGGCCGGCAGATGCGAGAAGCACTTGCCATCCCCCTCGTGGTACCACTTGCCGAGCCGACATTCGTGGTGGCTGGCAAACTCCTCGGTCTTGCGATCAGAATGGCCCGACACGACCTGATAAACGTCGAGTTTGAAGATCAGGTGATCGAGCTTGGCCAGCTCGGCGAAGCTGCGCACCGCGGCATCCTGCATCGTTCCGGCCAGCTGGCGCGCGATGATGCACAGCTCGTCCATGCTGCGCCGCGCCTGTCCACCTTCGTCGGCGGCAACCGAAGCCCGCTCCGACAGTGCGCCGATGACGCCCTGAACCTGTCCCGTCTCACCCTGAATGGCCGTGACCAGTGCCGAGATTTCGTTGGTCGCACCCGCGGTGCGTTCGGCCAGCTTTCGCACTTCGTCCGCCACGACTGCAAACCCGCGCCCCTGCTCTCCGGCGCGTGCGGCCTCGATCGCAGCATTCAGCGCCAGCAGGTTGGTCTGGTCCGCAATCTCGCGAATCAGCCTGACGATCCCCCCGATCTGGGCCGCCCGCTCTGCCAGCTGCTGCACGGACCCCACGGTGTCACCGGTCTCGCTCGCCAGCAAGCCCAGGCTCTCCGATACACTGTCGATCGCGGCCACGCTTTCGTCGGCCGCCGACGTCGACCGCGCCGCGACGCGTTGCTGCTCGGCGAGTCGATGCGCCAGATCGCCGAATGTGCCCTGCACGGACACCAGCGTCTGGCCGTAACTGCGCAGCTGGACGAACAAGGCGTCGAACAAAGCCTCCCTTCGCCGTGCCTCGGCACACGAACGTTCCTGCTCCGCCATCCGCGCCTCGAGCGCATTCGCCCGTTCGCGTTCGGATTCGAGCGCATTGCGCGCGAGATCCAGCTCAGCCCTGAGCACTGCGAGCTCGGCGCTGTTTCCAAACCACCCCATGACCAATCTTCTCCTCAAATCCGCTCAATCGGCGCGGGATCGCGTCTGCTATTGACGATATATCGTCCGTAACAGCAAAAGCTTAAGTATGGCGCATCATTTCGCGCGCGGCCTAATCATGATCAAGATACCCGCTATTACCATGGCCGTACCCATGAGCTGCGTTGCGCCGATCGCTTCGTCGAGCAGAAGCCAGCCCAGGAAAATCGTGATTACCGGTCCCAAGGTGCCGGTCAAGGACACAGGCCCCGCACCAAGGCGGCGAATCGCCTCGGACACCAGCCACACTGGCCCGACGGTACTGAATGCAGCCATCGCCAGCGCCAAACCGTACACCTGCCATGGTTGCGCCAGCGCGTCGAGCGGTCGCATGACGATAAATTGCACGATGCTGAAGATGCAGGCGAAGGACGACGCATAGGCAGCTACGCGAGCAGACCCCAGACGGCCGACCACTTGACCGTTTCCCATCAGGTAGAGGGCGTAACTCACCGCACTGGCGAACACCAGCCCGCACCCGATCAGCACTTCCGCCGCCTCGCCGGTAACCTTGAGATCGTGCCCGACGGCGAGCCCGATCCCCAGATACGATATTGCCAGCGCGACCGCCATGCGGCGCGTGATCGGCTTGCCGAGAAACAGCGCCGAAACGGCAATCACAATGGTCGGATAGAGAAACAGGATCAGACGCTCGAGCGCGGCGGAGATATACGCCAGACCGAGAAAGTCGAAGTAGCTGGCCAGGTAATAGCCGAACAGTCCGAGCAGCGCCATCCACAACCAGTCGATACGGGTAAGGGCGACCGCCGCTTGGCGACCGCCGATGGCCCCGAGCAGCAAGAAGAAGGGCAACGAAAACGCCATGCGCAGGGCCAGCAAGGTCTCGGCATCGACGCCGAAACGGTAGGCCAGCTTGACCAGGATGGCCTTGAACGAAAACCCCACGGCGCCGGCCACTGCAAACAGCAGTCCGACGCGCATCGACGCCTGCTCCATCTCCTGAACTCCGTCGTCGGCGTGCCGGGAACAGGCCACCAGCGTCATCAATACACATCTATCCGATGCGCCCGCCCCCCTGGGGCACGAGCGCTCAACACCGCCACAATGAACAGAAACCGGCTCAGCGTTTACGGCCGAGCAAGGACCCCAGCAGGCCGCGCACGATCTGGCGCCCGATACTGCTGCCGATCGTTCGGGTGACAGTCTTGGCCGCAATCTGCACCAGTCCATCGCGCTGGCCGCCGCGCGGCCCGGTCGAGCCGAAAAGGATGTCGTTCAGCGCGCCACCGCTACTGCCGCCGTTCCCGGCCGCTGTCTCGGTGGCCGCGGCGTCGCGCGCAGCCGCCTGCGCACGCAAGCGTTCGTACGCCGACTCGCGATCTTCGACCTTCTCGTAATGACCGTAGATCACCGACGCGGTGATCGCCGTCTTGCGTTCTGCCTCCGACAGCGGGCCCAGACGCGAATCGGGCGCGACCACGAAGGCGCGCTCGACCACATTGGGGCGCCCCTTCTCGTCGAGAAAGGAGATCAGCGCCTCGCCCACGCCCAACTCGGTGATCGCCGCCGCGGCGTCGAAGGCGGGGTTCGCGCGCATGGTGTCAGCTGCGGTCTTGACCGCCTTCTGGTCGCGCGGCGTGAACGCGCGCAGCGCATGCTGGACGCGGTTACCCAGCTGCCCGAGCACCGTGTCGGGCACATCGAGCGGATTCTGGGTGACGAAATAGACGCCAACGCCCTTGGAGCGGATCAGCCGCACGACCTGTTCTATCTTTTCGATCAGCGCTTTCGGCGCGTCGTTGAACAGCAGATGCGCTTCGTCGAAGAAGAACACCATCTTCGGCTTGTCCGGATCGCCCACTTCGGGCAAATGCTCGAACAGCTCCGACAACAGCCACAGCAGGAAGGTCGAATACAGCTTCGGCGAGTTGTACAGCCGATCGGCCGCCAGCACGTTGATCACACCGCGACCGTCGGCGTCGGTCTGCATCAGGTCATTGATGTCGAGCATCGGCTCGCCGAAGAAGATGTCGCCCCCCTGCTCCTCGAGCCCGAGCAGATTGCGCTGGATCGCCCCGATGGACGCAGTCGAGATATTGCCGTACTCGGTCGTAAACGACTTCGCGTTCTCGCCCACGTATTGCACCATCGCCCGCAGATCCTTGAGATCGAGCAGCAACAGCCCGTTGTCGTCTGCCACCTTGAACACCAGTTGCAGCACCCCGGTCTGGGTGTCGTTGAGGTTGAGCAGGCGCGACAGCAGCAGCGGCCCCATGTCGGAAATGGTGGCCCGTACCGGATGCCCCTGCTCGCCGAACACGTCCCAGAACACCGTCGTATTGGCACGTGGATGAAAGGTGTCGATACCGAGCGCGGCCAGCCGCTGCATGAGCTTCTCGGAAGCAGTGCCGGCAGCGCCGATGCCGGACAAATCCCCCTTGACGTCCGCCATGAAGACCGGCACGCCAATGCTGGCAAAGGACTCCGCCATCTTCTGCAGGGTGACGGTCTTGCCGGTACCGGTGGCACCGGTAATCAGCCCGTGGCGATTGGCGAGGCGCGGAAGCAGTGTGATGTCCTTGTCTCGGGTCTTGGCGATCAATAGTGGCTCGGCCATGCGCCTCTCCTGCAGATGTACGGAATTGACGGGAAATATGCCGAATATTACCCCGCGCGCCCCGTTTACGTGCCGCCGGATACCAGCCCCGGGCGCTGCATCTGTATAATGCAGCGACTTTTCAATCGCACACGCTGCTCCAGAGGTTCGTATGGCTGGTCACTCAAAATGGGCCAATATTCAGCACCGCAAGGGTCGTCAGGACGCCAAGCGCGGTAAGGTCTTCTCCAAGCTGATCAAGGAAATCACCGTCGCGGCCCGCATGGGCGGAGGTGACGTCAGCGCCAACCCGCGCCTGCGCCTCGCCATCGACAAGGCGAAGGGCGAGTCCATGCCCAAGGAGAACATGGACAACGCCATCAAGCGCGGCACTGGCCAGCTTGAAGGCGTGACCTATGAAGAGGCGCGCTATGAAGGCTATGGCATCGCCGGTGCAGCCGTCATCGTCGACTGCCTGACCGACAACAAGGTGCGCACCGTCGCCGACGTCCGCCATGCATTCTCGAAATATGGCGGCAACATGGGCACCGACGGCTGCGTGTCGTTCCAGTTCAAGCATTGTGGTCAGCTCATGTTCGCCCCGGGCACAGACGAAGACGCGCTGATGGAAGCGGCGCTCGAAGCCGGCGCCGAGGACGTGGTCACCAACGACGACGGCTCCATCGAGGTGATTACCGGTCCCTGGGAATTCACCGCAGTCAAGGAGGCGCTGGAGCAGGCCGGCTTCACCGCCGAATTCGGCGAAGTCACGATGAAGGCCCAGAACGAGACTGAACTCAGCGGCGATGATGCGGCCCGCATGCAAAAATTGCTCGACGCACTCGAGGCCCTGGACGACGTGCAGGAAGTCTACACCTCGGCCGTCATGGACGAATAACTGCTGCAACTGCAGCTTCACGGGGCGGCGCACTGCGCCGCCTTTTTTGTTTTGGCGACGCGAGACGACTCATGACCACGACCACGCTTGCCCAACGCACCATGCCCCTGCTCTTCGTACTGCTGTGGAGCACCGGTTTCATTGGCGCGAAGTTTGGCCTTCCCTACGCCGAGCCTCTGACCTTTCTCAGCACCCGCTATGCCATGGTGATCGTACTGATGGCAGTGATCGCCACGGCGATGCGCGCACCGTGGCCGGCGTCTCCGCGAGCGGTGCTGCATATCGGCATCACCGGCGTCCTGGTTCATGCACTCTACCTCGGGGGCGTCTTCATCTCCATCCACCGCGGACTTCCGGCCGGCGTCACGGCCCTGGTGGTCGGCATGCAGCCCTTGCTCACCGCTCTTGGTGCGGGCTTCCTGCTCGGAGAGCGGATCAATATCCGGCAGTGGGGCGGACTCGCGCTGGGCTTCTTCGGTGTCAGCCTTGTCGTCAGCAACAAGATTGCCGTCGATGGCATGTCGCCCGACGAACTCGGCTTTATGCTCGCCCCCGCCTTTGTCGCCCTGATCGGCATCACGGTCGGCACCCTGTACCAGAAGCGCTTCTGCCCTCGTTTCGACCTGCGCACCGGATCCGTCATTCAGTTCGTACCCACGCTGATCCTGACCGCATTGGCCGCCAGCCAGACCGAGAACATGGAGATCGTCTGGAGCGGTGAGTTCGTCTTCGCGTTGCTGTGGCTGGTGGTGGTGCTATCGCTGGGGGCCATCAGCCTGCTCAATCTGCTGATCCGAAGCGGGAGCGCAGTCAATGTCGCCAGCCTCTTCTATCTCACCCCGCCCACCACCGCCCTGATTGCCTGGGCCATGTTCGACGAGACGCTGAGCGGCATGGCGCTTGCCGGCATGATCGTTGCGGTCGCAGGCGTATGGCTGGCGCGCAAGGCCTGATACGATTCACCAGGCATTCATTCGCGGAGAACGTTCATGCAACTGTCGACCACGCCTACCCTCGAAGGCCGCACCATCCAGCGCTATCTCGGCGTCGTCGCCGGTGAGGCCATCATCGGCGCCAACATTTTCAAGGACCTGTTCGCATCGATTCGCAATATCGTCGGCGGACGGGCCGGCGCCTACGAGCGCTCGCTGGCCGATGCGCGTGAAATGGCCATGGAAGAAATGGCGGAACAGGCGGCAAAACTGGGCGCCAACGCCGTGGTCGGCATCGATATCGACTACGAGGTCCTGGGCCAGGACAATGGAATGCTCATGGTATGCGTGAGCGGCACCGCGGTGGTGGTTTGACCCAGCCCGGCCCGAGCGGCAGCGCATCGCGCACGGTCGTCACCCGCATCCTCGGTCTCGACCCCGGGCTGCGCATCACCGGCTTCGGCCTCATCGACGTGCTCGGCAGCCAGTTGCGCTATGTCGCCAGCGGCTGCATCAAGACCCGCGACGGCGAGCTGCCCGGCCGCCTCAAGACCTTGCTCGACGGCGTGCGCGAGGTCATCGCCACCTACTCGCCGGACACCGTCGCCGTGGAAAAGGTGTTCGTCAACGTCAATCCGCAATCCACACTGCTACTGGGTCAGGCACGCGGAGCTGTGATCTGTGGTGCCGTGTCGTGCGACCTTCCGGTGGCCGAATACACCGCGCTGCAGGTCAAGCAGTCGGTCGTCGGCCATGGCAAGGCGGCCAAGGAGCAGGTGCAGCACATGGTCCAGCGCCTGCTCGCGCTCGACGCCTCGCCCAGCCCGGACGCGGCCGATGCTCTCGCCTGCGCGATCTGCCACGCCCATGGCAGCCAAGGCCTGGGCGCCATCGCCGGCATCGGGACGCGGCGGCGCGGCGGGCGCATCCAGGCGCTCTGATCAACTTTTCTTTCGAAAGTCCTTGCGCATGCGCAGCCTATTGGCTATTATGCGCGCCTCTCGACGAAACACGGTTTCGACGACGCCAGCAAGACGGCACCGGGGGTATAGCTCAGTTGGTAGAGCAGCTGACTCTTAATCAGTAGGTCCTAGGTTCGAATCCTAGTGCCCCCACCAAGAACAACAAGCACTTAGGCCAATCCTCCGGGGTTGGCCTTTTTGCTTTTGCAGCACACGGTCCGCTGTTCGACCTCTCTGCGCGGACGGATCAGATCAACTGCGCCCGTTCAGCAGGCGCAGAAATATATCGGTCGTGCCCATCTGCCCCCCCTTGAGCATCAATTCGAGGCCATCCAGGCGGCACTCATCCGCGCACGCGCGCACCACCGACACCCCGGGCGACAACACGCCAGCATGGGCCAGCGCCCACGGGGCCAACGCACGCAGGGCCAAGCTGGAGGTATCGCCTCCGGCCACGCCGACGCGACGTACATGCGGCGCCCCCTCCAACACGAGTACCAGCATGCGCGCGCACAGCGCGGCGACCATTGCAGGAGCATGGCCGTCGACGCGGGCTGGCGTGGTCCGCGCCAATACCGACCGTCCCTCGCTCAATTGGCGAACACAGCGATCGATCACAAGGTCAAAGGCCGCGGGCTGACGGACGATGTTGTCGATGTCTATCGTCACGCCGACGTATGCAGATCCTCCGCCCTCAGACGAGAGCGCATGGACCACTTGCTGTGCGGTCTGCGGAGACTGACTTCCAGCCAGCACGAACACGGGGCCGGCAGCGGGACCGACGGGCCTTACTTGCGTTTCCAGCGGCAGTTCGCCCAAGGCCTTCCAATGCAGGACAAGGGCCTGGGCCACACTGCTCGCGCCCAGCGCCAACACGCGCTGCCGGGCGGCCTGACGGCACAGCAGGCGACCGATGCGCTGGAGGTGGGCCGTGCGCAACACATCGAACAGCACGGCATCGGGCTTGCCAGCGATGGCGAGCGTCACAATTTCATCCAGCGCCGGATCATCCAGCTCGTCAAGACCGCGCATATCCACAAGTGGCACCTGCCGCAGTCCCTGCTCTGCCAGATGCTGACGCAAATCGGATTCGCGCATGGGCGTCACCGGATGACGACTCATGGTCGGATGGCGGTCGATCCGAAACACGGGACCATCGCGCGATGCAGAGGCAAACAGGTGACCGAACGCGCAGTAGCGGCCCAGACTCGGCTGGCCACCGAGCACCGGCACAAAGGCATCCGGCAATTCGGACCGCAGCATCTCCAGCGCGACCCCGAGGCTGCCCACATGCGGCGCACTGTCGAAGGTCGAGCAACACTTGTAGTGCAGCAGGCGCGCGCCCAGCCCGGCGAAGAACAATCCCACCGGCGCCAACTCCTCACGCATCGCATCGTGGTCCATGGCCCGGGCCGCGCCGGCGATACCCAGCGCATCAAGTGGCCCGACAGCGGCCAGTTGCCGAGGTGTAGGCACTCCGAGAAAGAGGCGTGCGCTCAGACCGGCGTCCGCAACCGTCGCCAGCGTATCGGAGGCTCCGGTAAAGTCGTCGCCATACCAGGCGTATCGAATGACGGCCGACACGTGCTCAGTCCTTGCCACCGAAGAATTCAAGTGCAGCGGCCAGCTCAGGCGCAGTACGCCCGGCGTCGTTCAGTGACTGGCCGCGCCGAATGGCCTGCCAGGCTTCGCGAATGCTGATCACCCCGTCCCCGGGTCCGCCTGGATGCGCCAGGATGCCGCCGCCACACATGAACATCAGATCCGCATCGGGCACAGCAGCGATCGTCTGGGGAAGGGTGCCTGCCCATTGTCCCGACGAAAACGCCGGCATCACGATATCGGCGTCATCTTCGGGATCGCTCAGGGGTCGGAGGCAGTCGTGCGCCGACGACACGACCTCCTCGTCGGACTGGGAGAACTTGCCGGAGAGACCATGCACGTGCATGTGGTCGACCCCGGCCAGACGCCAAAGCAGTTGATAGGGCTGAAAGTCCATGCCGAGCGCTGGATGCCGCGAGAACATGCCAAAGCCGTTTCGATGTCCATGCACGGCCAGATCCGTGCGCCGCCGCAGCGCCTGCACCGACGACATCCCCACCCAGTTCATGCTGACCATGACGCAACTGCCGCCCTCCCGTGCCACCAGGTCGGCGTGACGCAGCATCTCGTCGTGCTCGTCGGTGATGTTGAACGCCACCATCACATGCTTGCCGCTGCGATCCTGCCAGCGGCGCACGACCTCCATGACCGCCCGGATGCGCTCGGGCGTCGGCGCATGCTCGGGATTGCCGCAGCACTCATCATCCTTGATGAAATCGATTCCGGCATGGCACAGGTCCTCGACCAGCGCTGCGGTTTCCGCAGCGGTCATGCCGACATTGGGCTTGATGATGGTACCCACCAGCGGCCCCTCGGCCACACCAGTGAGCGCCCTGGTTCCCGCGACCCCCTGCTTCGGCCGCTCGAATCGCGCCCTGAACCCGGCCGGAATCCGCACCTGTTGCAGGCGCACGCCCGTCGTCTCGCCCAGATCGTACAGGTTGCCGGCCAGCGTCGCCGCCAGTGTCGGCAGATTGTGACCGATATTGGCGACCGGAAACGCGACCTCAACCGTCGCGCGGCGCCAGGGCCCTGCCTGCCGCCGACGTTCGAGCAAGGCGTTAGGCAGACTCGGCGCAGCCAGGGACGGCAACGCATCGACGCGCAGCACAGTCGCCCGCGAACGCGCCTTCAGCGCTTCGGTCTCGCCCGCCACACGCACGAACGTGCCACTGCTCTGCTCACCGGCCAGCACCTCGGCCACGCGTGCGGGTTCCAGCGGCGTTTCGATCAGATAGGTCGCGGTGATCAGTTCGCTCATTTCACGTCCTTCAAAGCGTGGTCAGATCGGGAAACGGGCGCACCGGATCGCTGCCGTCCCAATTCACCGCTGCCTCGCGGATGAGCTTGAACAGGCGGCCCTTGGGTCCGGCCACCTCGGACAACTCGATGACCGTGCCAGGGTGTGACTCGGGCCGCCCGGTCTTGTCGTCGAAATAGACAAAGCGGCCGTTATCGCCGACCTCCCCGCTCATGCAGACGCGGAACCCCTCCGCTTCGGCACGCGCCAGATCGGCGTCGAACTGTTCGGTCCAGTAGGCGACGTGCTGAACGCCCGACAGGCCAGCGAGCTGAAAATCCCGGTACATCGACGGCACATCATTGCGGGTCTGCAGCAACTCGATCTGCAGTCCGCCGGCATTGGCCAACGCGACTGAGTTGTGCGGCTCATACCGCATTCCGCGATACATGTAGTTTCTGATGGGAACGCGGGGGTTGTAATACCAGGGCCCTACGCCCAGCACCTGCGACCAGTACGCCATCGCCTCCTCGATATCCGGAACAAGGTAGGCAACCTGGCGAATCTCTCCGAAAAAACGGCTCATGGCGTGTCTCTCATTTCATGACTAGGTTGGGGAGCCAGGTCGACAGCGCTGGCACGAAGGTGATGATCCCGAGAGCGATGAAGAGCGGCCACAGGAAAGGCAACGCGCCGGCGATGACGCGCGACAGCGGCATGCGCCCGACCTGCGCGACCATGTACAGGCTCATGCCGATCGGCGGGGTGAGCAGGCCGATCATCAGGTTGAGCACCATGACGACAGCCAGGTGCACCGGATCGACGCCCGCTGCCACCAGCGCGGGGGTGAAGATCGGCGCCAGGATCAAGATCGCCGCAATCGACTCCATGAACATGCCCACGATCAGCAGCACGAGGTTCACCACCAGCAGCAACACCCAGGGGTTGCTCGATTGCGCGAGCAGGAACTCGCTGGCACGGGACGGCAACTGGTCGATGGTCAGCACCCAGGCGAACAGGGCCGCAGCGCCGACGATGAACAGGACGCTGGCCGTCGAATGCACGGTTTCGCGCGCGGCCTCCACAAGGCCGTTCCAGGTCAGCTCGCGGTATACGAACTGGCCCAGAAACAAGGCGTAGATCACGGTGACCGCGGCCACCTCGGTCGGCCCGAAGAAGCCGCTGGCCAGGCCGCCAATCAGGATCACCGGGGCAAACAACGCCGGCAGCGCCTTGATGAAGGCCTTGAACAGTGGCGGCGCATCCTCGGTGATGGTGTCGCGCGGCAGATTCTGGCGCCGTGCCATGACGGCGATCTGCACCATCAACACCGCCGCAATCACCAGTGCCGGCAGCGCACCGGCCAGCAGCACCTTGACCGCACTCACCTCGGCCGCGGCGGCGAAGATGATCAAGGGGATGCTCGGCGGAAAGATGGGCCCGATCGTCGCCGCCGCCATGATAATGCCCGCGGCGAATTCATCCTTGTAGCCCTGCTCCCTCATCATGCGGATCTGCGTACCGCCCAGCGCGCCGATGTCGGCCAGCGCCGCCCCCGAGATACCGGAGAACAGCAGATTGGCAAGCACGGTCACATGGCCGAGGCCGCCGCGGATTCCCCCCACCAGCAGGCGGATCAGCACGAACAGGTGCCTGGTGATTCCCGAGGCGCCGAACAGCGCCGCGGCCAGAATGAACATCGGGACGGCCAGCAGGGGCAAGGAATCGAGCGCATTGATGGTGCGCTGGGCCACTACCGTCAGTGGCATGTCGAACGCCCAGATCACGATCGCCGACGACACACCGAGGGCCATCGCAATCGGCA
This sequence comes from Azoarcus sp. L1K30, assembly GCF_018122735.1. Classification (GTDB taxonomy): domain Bacteria; phylum Pseudomonadota; class Gammaproteobacteria; order Burkholderiales; family Rhodocyclaceae; genus Parazoarcus. The sequence continues at coordinate 2,275,341 of NZ_JAGRRD010000001.1, forward strand.
CCCCCATCAACATCGTCAGCAGGAACAGGATCATCACGATCAGACTCATCATGACGGCTGTCTCCCGTAGATCAGAGCGGACAGGCGCGACAGCGCAACCAGCGTCAGCAGCGTCATTCCCACCGCGGCCGGCAGGTAGTAGAGCCAGTTCGGAATACCGAGCGCCGCCGTCGAAAAGTGCGCGGCACGCTTGAGAAAATGCCAGCCACCCCAAAGGAAAAACAGACAATAGGCAAGCACGACAAGCTCATTGACGAGCTTCAGGACGAAAGCCGAACGCCGCCCCAGGACATTCGGCAACCACTCGACCTGGATGTGTCCACCCTTGAGCAGGAGCAGCGGCACCGTCAGGTAAACCACACCGAGACCGCAGTAGCGTGCCAGCTCCTCCGCCCATGGCAGCCCGGCGTTGAAGAGGTTTCGCCCCAGCACCTGGACGACGATGAAGGCCGTCATGACACCGACCAGCAGCATCGCCACCGTTTCGAAGAGGACACAGGTACGCGGCAGCCAGCCTCGCGGCGGCGGCAAGTCAGAACGCATCGGAAAGCTCCTTGAGCAGGGTAAGCGGTGCCTCGACGGCAACCGCTCCGTAGGTCGTTCCGACTTACTGGATCGCGGCAATGTCCTTGTACAGATCGCCGTACTTGGCATCGAAGCGTTCATGCACCAGCTTCTGCACCGAGGTCTTGAAGGCATCGAGCTTGAGCCCCTCGCCCGTGCCGATCACGGTCATCTTGAGTGCCTTCAGCTTGGCAAGCTCGTCATCCTCTGACTTACGCACCATCTCCGTCGCGCGCAAGCGCACCTCTTCCGCCGCCTTGGTGACGGCCGCCTTCTGTTGGGCCGACAGGCCCTGCCAGACCTTCTCGTTGATCACGATCAGTTGCGCGTTCATCACGTGACCAGTCAGCATCATGTGCGACTGCGCCTCGTAGAGTTTCGAGGACAGCACGACATTGACCGGATTCTCCTGACCGCTGACCACCCCGGTCGCGAGCGCCGTCGGCACTTCCGACCAATCGACCGGCACTGGCACAGCGCCCAGCCCCTCGACAGCTGAGGTGTAGATCGGGAAAGGAATGGCGCGGATCTTCACCCCGGCGAGATCGGACGGCTGGTACACGGCCTTGTTCGCAGTCAACTGGCGGGTGCCGAAGTAGTAACCGTAGAGCACGCGTACACCCGCTGCTTTCACCAGCCCTTCGTTGAGCTTTTTCATCACCGGCGAATTGACGTCGACGACTTTCATCAGATGATCGACATCGCGGTAAAGATAGGGCGTGTCCAGCGCGGCGAACGGCTCGTAGAGCGAGCCGATGCCGGCCGCCGTGTTGTGCGACAGGGCGATCGTTCCGGTCGATACCGCCTCGGCCAGTTCCTGCAGCTTGCCCAACTGTGACGACGGGTAGACCTTGGTCTTGATCTCGCCACCGCTGTGCTTCTCTATCGCTTCGGCCAGCCAGTTGGCCTGGATGCCTGCCGCACTCGTCGGCGGGTTCATATGCCCGTAGCGGAACTCGACGCCCTGGTCCGAACGGGCACCAGTGGCGGCACCCAGCGCAAGGGACAGCCCAAGGGCAAGCGTCAGACGGCGGGTAAGGGAATGCGGTCGTGCGGACATATCGTCTCCTTTGTAGTCCCCCGGAATGGCTGACGCAGAGACGCCAGCCGCAATTCACGACATCGCACAGACACGCGAAATGCCGCAGATCGTGATGCAATCTGAGGGTTTTCATTGCATCCGTGATCGATGCTAGGCTTCGATACATACATCCGCAATCAATGGGCTTGATGTTTTTTGATGGAAAAACCCGAATCAAGAAGCCGGATTCCCGATATCGCCAGGCTCGCCGGCGTCTCCACCGCCACCGTCGACAGGGTGCTCAATGGTCGCGGCCATGTGCGCGGTGCGACGGCACAGCGCGTGCTCAAGGCGGCTGCCGAACTGCAGTACCTGCCCGAGGAGGACCTGTGGAAATCCATGCGTCCTCCGCCGATGGAGATCGTCTTTCTGATTCCCGCGGGCACCAACCGCTACCTGCACATGCTGGCCGATACCATCGGCTATGCAACCGACGCACTCCTTCCGTTCAACGTGCATTGCCGCGTCAACACCATCGACAGTTTCGATCCGGACGGCGTCGCCGCGGCCCTGCGCCACCACGGTCAACGCGTCCAGGGACTGGCCTTCATGGCCTTGGAGCACCCAAAGGTGCGCGACGCAGTAGACGCGCTCGTGGAGCGCGGCGTACATGTGATCACCTTGATTTCGGACGTATCGAATTCGCGCCGCGCAGCCTACGTTGGCATGGACAACCGCGCCGCCGGGCGTACGGCCGGCATGTTGATGGGGCGCTTCATCGGGCCGCGCAGCGGCCCCGTGGCGATGATCGCAGCATCGCGCCACTACCGTGGCCACGAGGATCGGGAACTGGGCTTTCTCCATCTGATCCAGGAACAGTTCCCCGCACTGCAGCTGGTCGGGGTCAGGGAGGGGCGCGACGACGCCGACACCAACCACCGGCTCGCCCTGTCGCTGCTACGCCAGTACCCGAACCTCGTCGGTCTCTACAACATCGGCGGCGGCGCCGAAGGCGTGGGTCGAGCACTCAAGGCGTGCAGAACGGAGCAGCCCGTCGTGGTCATCGCCCACGGGCTGACGCCCGACACGCGTGCGCTGCTGATCGACGGCACGCTGGACGCCGTCATCAACCAGCACCCGCAGACCATGATCCTCAATTGCGCGCGCATCTTCAGCAACCTGCGTGACGGGCGCAATGCGACCTCCGGCGTCGAGCCGATGCGGATCAGTATCGTCCTGCGCGAAAACCTGCCATGACCACCACCGCCTTTCCCGCGCGCTGGCGCCGAAACACGCGCCATGGCTTGACCTCGATCAGTTGTCCCACCCCTTCCCCGGGCGTATGCTGAAAACGTCGATGCGAAAAGAACAGGAGACCACCATGCGCGCAGTCGTAGCATGCCTTCTGAGCACTGCGGTGCTGACTGCCTGCGGCGGCCCGAGCGTATACGAAGACGAAACCTTCGATTCCGCGTCGCCGTATCAGGCCCGATTCGCGGCCAACGCGAGCACCACCTGCGAAGCCGCCCGGCGAACCCTGCTCAGTCAGGGCTACACCATCGTCTCGGCACTGCCCGACGCCATTCGCGCCACGAAGAATTTCCAGCCTGACGAAGACGTTCATTTCCAGATCGAATTCAACGTGAACTGCGCGGAGGCAGGCAGCGAGACCATCGCCTATGCCAATGCCGTGCAAACCCAGTACGAGCTCAAGCAATCGTCGAGTTCTGCCGGCTTCAGCGTATCGGGCGTCGGGTCGCTGTCGCTGCCGTGGAGTTCCAGAAACGACTCGCTGGTGAAGGTCGGCGGCGAAACCGTCAGCGATCCGCAGTTCTACGAGCGTTTCTTCAAACGCATGGGCGACCACGCGCCACGCGTCAAGCGCAAGGACAGGTAGTCACGCACATTGCATCCCCACCGGGCGCTGTTTCCGCAGCGGGAATCGCCCCGCCTGCACCCGTGCCTTGCGCGAGAAATGGCATTGCCATTGAGGTGCGCGCATGTTTCGAACCTTGCAAATGCGATGTTTCCAGCTATGAATGAAGTACAAGATATACAGGATGAGTGCGCCGTTGCAGTATGGCGACGCGCTCCCATGGCCGACAGAGCAGTTTGCCGCATGTAATCGAGATTGCCGACGCGGGCCTTTCCCGACCGGGAAAAGGCGCATCGCCGGACGTCCGGATGCGCGCGTCCCGAGCGACTGACGGCCCGCCCAATCGGAGAACGAATCATGAGGCGTGCGCTGTTCCTTGCCACTCTGCTCGTTGCGATTCTCGGCATCGCGTTTCCGCACACGGCAACCACCCAGCCCGCCACATCCCCGCCTGCCGCACAGACTGCGGACACGCCGACCGCGCCGCCCGCCATGCCGCGCATCGCGCACGCCCAGAACACCCCCTATTACGAAGCCTGCGCGCGCGAAGGCCTGAACGAGTCCGAATGCGCCGGGCGCATGATCTGGTTCAAGGCCACCGCGGGCAACGAGCGCTTCCACACCTACGTGTTCCAGCAACGCGTCGGCGTACTCATCGATTGGTTCCGCGTTTTGCGCGCCGACCAGCGCGGCGACCGCTTCCGCGCCTGGGGCATCATCAACGACCCCGCCTGCTGCACCCCCGGATCGGCCAATTGTCCGGCGAAGTCGCTCGACGAGACCTACGGGCTCGACTGGTGCCCGGGCGACGAAGAACTGCTCGGCTATGTCGGGCGCCAGGGCTACCCCGACCCAGCCTGCGATTTTGTCGATGCGCCGATCAAGCCCGACGACACCCACGGCCCCAAGGATCAGCGCCAGTCGGCCTGCGATCTGCGCTTCGGCACCTCGACCGGCGCACTGGGCATCCGCAAGTTCCCCAACCCACGTTTCGACAAGGCCGCCTGGCTGCGCCTGAACGGCAGCGCCGGCAGCTGGGAAGGCTATAACCGCCCGATTGCGGCGGCCGGCGGTCATCGCGATGCGGCCCGTTCCCACCTGCAGGACGGTGCGATCGAGCCGCCATTTCTCATCGGCACCGCCTGTGGCTCATGCCATATCGCCTTCGACCCGCTCAATCCGCCCGCCGACCCGGCCAACCCCAAATGGGAGAACATCAAGGGGCTGATCGGCAACCAATACACGCGGATCTCCGAGATCATGGTATCGGGCATGGCGAGCAATACGCTGGAATGGCAGATGTTCGCCCACGCCCGCCCGGGCGCGACCGACACCTCCGCGATTCCGACCGACCAGGTCAACAACCCCGGCACCATCAACGCGCTGATCAACATTGCCAAGCGCCCCACATTTGCCGGCGAGTCCGTTCTCAAGTGGCGCAAGGTCAACACCTGCGGCGAAGACAGGAACGAGGCGAGCTGCTGGTGCGAACCGGGCCGCGACGGCAAGTGCTGGAAGAAGTCCCTGCAGCCGGAGACGGTGCACCACATCCTGAAGGGCGGCGAGGACTCGATCGGCGCCATCGAGGCGATCCAGCGCGTGTATTTCAACATCGGCTCGTGCTCCGAACAATGCTGGATGAACCACCTCTCCGACCTGCGCCAGATCGACCCGCAGCAACGCGGCTTCGGCCAGACCCCGTTCAATATTGCGCAATGCCGGCGCGACTGCCCCAATTTCCGCGCCATCGAAGACCGCCTCACCAACGTCCTCGACTTCTTCCTGTCGGCCGAGGCCCATGTCACCGACCTGCGCGACGCACGCGAGAACGTTCTGCGCGCTTCGTCCCCGGCGGCGCGCTATACCGAGCAGGATCTGATCTCCGACCTCGAAACACAGTTCGGCAAGGGCGCAGTGGCGCAGGGCCGCGAAGTCTTCGCAAAGACCTGCGCACGCTGCCACTCCAGCCAGGACGGCGGCGCCGACGGCCAGTTCGTCAATGTCGATTTCCACAAGCTCGATCTCGCCACCGGCCTGCGCCAGGACTGGATGGGCAATGACCAGCCGACCCCGGTTTCCGAAGTTGGCACCTTCCGTTGCCGCGCCCTGCATTCGAACCACATGACGGGACGCATCTGGCAGGAATTCGGCTCCGAAACCCTGCGCGCGCAACCGCCCGACCCCAACGTCAAGGAGCCCGGCGATGGTGGCCGCGGCCACTATCGCAACATCTCGCTGCTCAACCTGTGGGCGCACGCGCCCTTCATGCACAACAATGCGATGGGACCGGAGCTGTGCGGCAAGCCACAGAACGCCAACAATGACTTCTACGCCAAGCGCCCGCGTTACGTCGACGCCAACAACAAACTGCTGCCTCCGGAACAACAACCGGCCTGCTTCGAGTACGACCCCAGCGTGGACGGCCGCTTCCGCCTCTATGTCGAATCGATGCGCGAACTGCTGAACCCGGCGCAGCGCCTCCCCAAGGTCACCCTGCTCAGCGAGGACATCACGCTGCGTATCGGGCCACGCCTGTGGGACGGTACCGAGAAGGAAAAGCTGCTCGGTTTCGAGCTCACCATCCCCAGCGAAATCGACGGTCGCGGCGTCACCGCAGGCACCATCGGCAACTTCCAGCACAAGCAGTTCATCGTCGATCTGGTGAAGGCGAAGACCGCACCCAAGGATCTGCAGGCCGATCTAGACAAGCGCTTCGGCGCGGATGCCGGCGGCAAGGTTTTCGCCGACCTCAAGGCCATCACCGGCGAGATCGTCGGCAAGCCCAACGCACTCGTCGAGGCCCTGAAGGCACGTCCCTACCTGATCAAGCAGGCCTACAGCAGCTGCACGGCCGAGATCGAAAATGACGGACACCGCTTTGGCGAGGACTTGTCGGAGGCGGACAAGAACGCGCTGATCGCCTTCCTGGCCACGCTATGACTCAAGGGGGAACGCCATGCAAACCGCCACCCGGATCACGCGTGCACTCTGCACCGTCAGCGCGCTGCTCGTAACCGCCTGCGGTTTCTTCGACAGCGCCGACAAGGCTGCGCCCGACATTCCGTTTGCGCCTTACAGTGCGGACTATGCCGGCAAACCCGATTTCGCCCAGCTGGAGTACGAGCACCCCATCGCCACCGCAGATCTGTACAAGATCACGCCGAAGAACCTGTCGTTCCTGGACCAGGAACAGGTGGACCAGATCTACGCCCGCCTCGCCGCCGGACCGATTCCCGACGGTGCCTTCGATGGCGATCTGTTCTTCCCCCGTGGCGGCAGCGGCAAGCTGCGGCTGTCCGAGATTGCCGGCGGCGGGCTCAAGGGCCTGGTGGTCAATATCGCCGGCGCCAAACTCGACCTGGTCGGCGAAACGCTGTGGAAGGGCAAGGTTTTCTATCGCGACGAACGCGTACTGCGCAACCGCATCGAAGACCTCTCGCTCCTGAAGAAGGTCGGCCTGGTGGAAGAGAGCGCGGACAACCCACTGACGAAAACGACGGTCAATGGCAAGGACCAGTGGCTGCTGTTCCCGGCCAAGCTCTACTGCGGACAAAGCCTGCTCGACGGTCGCCGCGAGTCGATCATCATCGACTACGCCTTCACTGACGAGCTGCCGGGCTACCACCGCATGCCGGACATGCTCGCCGGACGCGACGGTTTCGCCATTCGCGACGAAATCCGCATGGTTTACCCCGGCTTCTACCTGGGCCGCGCGTACATGGATCGCACCTTCGTGGTCAATTTCGTCCTCTACAACAAGGAGATTGCCGAACGCGCCCGCGACGAGTTCCTGAAAACCGGCCAGGTGCAGCAGGACTGCTGGACCGGCACGCAACAGCGCATGGTGGTTGCGGCACGGACGGATCGGGGCTGAGCCGTCCGACCTTGCCGGCAGACCGGATCGCACGCGCGAAGACGCCACGATCCGGCCCGCTGGTGCCAGAGCAGAACATCCCGCGGCGCGCGCAATGGGAGACGGAGCATGCTTCGATGGGCATCGCAACATGCGTGGCGGTCACTCGCTCTGTGCGGTGCGCTGCTCACTGCGCCCTCCGTCGCGGCCACCGACGCACTCGCATCCCGTGCCCCCGAAGACACTCTGCCCCCGGTGGGGCAATCGCTGTTCGACCGCCTGATGGCAGATGAGGCACCGGGCGCGCCGGACGTTCCGTTTCCGTTCGCCGCGCTGCTGCAACGGCTTGCTACCCGACTCGACAGCGAGGAAGCCTCGGGAGGCCTGTCGGTGGTGCTGATCCCGCTCGGACGTTCGCTGCAAAGGCATGCCGCGGGAGACGTCGACGCCTTTCGCTACCCCCGCGTCGTGGTCGCGGCCACGGGCGAACCGCCGCCACATGCTGCACCCGGGCACGCCTACCTCAGGGATCGCCTCTATATCGCCTACCACGAGAAGGCGGCAGCGCTCGAGGTGATCAGCTACAACGAAGACGCGGCACGCTTCGAGTTCCAGCTGGTGCGCGACTACCGCGAAGGCGGACGTCCCCGGACCGGCTACGCCAACCGCACGCTATGCCTCGCCTGCCATCACGATGGCGCACCGATCTTCTCCCGCCAGTCGTGGGACGAAACCAGCGCCAATCCGGTCATCGCCGCCCGTCTCGCTGCAACCGGGAGGTCCTTCTACGGCGTGCGTTGGCGCCACGGTGTAGACGTGCCCGACGCCATCGACGCGGCCACGAAACGCGCCGGCCTGCTGCCCATCGCGCAGCAGATCTGGCGCGACGGCTGCGAGACGGACAGCCGCGCCGCCACCATCGCCTGCCGCGCCGAGGCACTCAGGCAGGCGCTGCATTACCGCCTCACCGGCGACACTGCCTTCAGCGCCGCCACCGAGCACACGCTGCTTGCGCCCTTGCGGGCGAACTGGCGCAGGCGCTGGCCCGACGGACTGCCGATTCCCGATCCGCAACTGCCCAATCGGCAACCCTTCGCCGGGCTGCTCGCTGGCGAGAAGACACCGGACGATGCGGCCCTTCGCCTGTACGCCGACATCAGTGCGGCCTTCGATCCGCTGGCCCTGCGCGCACCGCTCGAGATCTGGCATGGCGACGACGCGAGCGACGTTCGCAGATTCATCCAGGCACTGTCGATGTCCTTCTCCGCCACCGACATCGCGCTCATCGACCGACGTCTCGCAAGCATGCGCGCAGCCCCCCGCACGCGCCTGACCATGGAATGCAGCACACGCGAACACCCCGACGGCCGACGCATCGACTACGACTGCAGTCATCCCGATGGCAGCCGCCTGCTGGCGCGCGTCGACCTTCGCGGCGAGCGCCCCACGGGCGGGACCATCGACCGTCTGCAACTGCACGGCACGCACAATGTCGGCGCGATCGCGCTGGCCGACGCCCGCCCCACCGCCGCGGACACACACGCCGCCGCCTTTGCGCTGGCGCGCGATGGCCGCAGCGTACGCACGCGCCAGGGCTCGGTCATCCGGCAGGTCGTCCTTCGGCCCGCGACGAGCACGGCGCCCGCCCAGGCAAGCCTGGACCTGGTCGCCGACCTCGCGCCGCTGAATACCGCCATCGACCGACTGTCCGCCGCGACGCTCGCCGGCACCATCGACGCACTGGCCGATCTGCCCCTGCGCCGAACGGCGGTGCTCGGCCCCCTGTTCCATCAACTTGGCATCGCCGCCACCGCGCCCCCAACAACCCCCGTCTGCCCCCACCGCGTCCAGCAGACGCCGCCGACGCGCGCGCCACGCTATGGCCCCCGGACCTGCAGGCCTTCGCCCGCCAGTGCAGCCAGTGCCACGGCGCCGCAAGCGCGTTTCCGCCCGGTTTTCTGCACGGTGACGACGAACAGGTCCGGCATCATCTGGCGGTCTGCGCGCAACGCATGTACTACCGCCTGCAGATGAACCTCACCCCGCTTGCGGAACGCAGCAAAACGCCGATGCCACCGCCGGCCGCCGCACATTCGCCCGCCTTCACCCGGTCGCCAGAACTGCCCGCCATGCTCGCCGCCGTCGAGGCGCTGCTCGCCGCCGAGGGCCAGTCCGCAGCCGCGGTGCTGAACCGTCCCTACGCCACGCTGCGCCCCTGTGTGGCCCAGGATTGAACCCGATCAAGGAGAGCGCCCGTGACCGCAACGCCAACATCCGCAAGCTCGACGCAACGCTCGCCCCTGCGCTGGATCGGACGCCTGATTGTGTGGCTGCCATGGTTGCTGATCATGATCGGAGCGATCTACGCCGCCGCGCGCTTTCTGCCCGACGAGCCCGTGACCTACGCCGACCCGGTCGAGCACTTCAAGTACGGTTCGACCGGGGGCGAGCGTGAATCCGGTTTTCCGTACTGGATCTGGCAAGCCTTGCCGCAGGTGTGCCCCGAACACCTGCCGGGCAAGGGCTACGCCTCCCTCGGCATGAGCTTCGAGCCCGGCCACGACCTCCCGATCGGCGTGTCGAAGCGGCGCCACCTCGGCATCGATCGCGTCTTCCTCAACTGCGCGGTGTGTCACACCAGCACCGTACGCGAGTCGCCCGACGCGCCCCCTCGCGTCATCGTCGGCATGCCGGCACACCGTTTCGACATTCGCGCCTTCGAAACCTTCTTCTTCAACTGTGCCGCGGGCCCGACGTTTTCAAGCAGCTTCATCGTGCCCGAGATCGATCGGCTGACGGGCGGCATCAGCCTCATCGACCGCTACCTCGTCTATCCGGTGGCGATCGCCCTGATGCGCGAGCGCCTGCTGATGCTGCGCGGCCGCTTCGAATTCGTATTCGACCAGCCCGAATGGGGGCCGGGTCGCGTCGACACCTTCAACTCGGCCAAGGTGCTGTTCAATTTTCCGATGAAGCAACTGCCGCCGCACGAACTCCTCGGCGCATCCGATTTTCCTTCGATCTGGAACCAGCGCAAGCGCACCATCCGCGATGACGGCCAACGCATGGAACTGCACTGGGACGGCAACAACACCCACACCGAAGAGCGCAACAAGAGCGCCGCCTTCGGCACCGGCACCACGCCGCCGACCATCGACCTCGACGCCATCGGCCGCGTCGAGAACTGGCTGCTCGATCTGCGTCCGCCCCCCTGGCCATGGCCCGTCGATACCGCACTGGCCGAACGCGGTGCGCCGATCTACGCCGAATATTGCGCCAGCTGCCACGGCGCCAGCGGCGAGGACTTCCGCGGCGCCGCGGTCGGCCATGTCACGCCGATCGCCCAGATCGGCACCGACCGCGCCCGGCTCGACTCCTACAGCCGCGACCTCGCCGTCAATCAGGCCACGCTCTACGCCGGCTATCCGCACCGCTTCCGCTTTTTCCGCAAGACCTGGGGCTACGCCAACATGCCGCTGGACGGCATCTGGCTGCGCGCGCCCTATCTGCACAACGGTTCGGTACCGACGCTGCGCGACCTGCTCGAACCCGCCGCCGCCCGCCCGCTCCGCTTCTACCGCGGTAGCGAGTTCTACGACCGCCAGCGCGTCGGCTTCGCCTCCGGCCTGCCCGCATCCGGCGCTGCCGCCCCCTCGGGCTTTCTCTTCGACACCACCTTGCCCGGCAACGGCAACGGCGGACACGAAGGCGCAGCCTACGGTACGGCGCTGTCGGCGACCGACAAGGATGCGCTGGTCGAATACCTGAAAACCTTCTGACGAGGAGCACCGCCATGCCCTGCGCCGCACGCACCACCCACCGCCGCACCAACCGGGGCCGCAGCCTGGTGACCGTGCTCGTCGTCCTCCTTCTGCTGGCCGCGGGCGGCGGCGCCTTCGCCTGGTACAAGTTCTTCCGCGAAGAGCCCCAGCCCGAATGGATCACCAGCGACCCGGACATGCGTTTCAAGTACGGTTCGATCGGCGCCGAGCGCGACGCCGGCATCCCCTACTGGATTTTTTACGTACTGCCGCGCATCTTTCCCGACAAGCTCCCCGGCCCCGGCGGCTATGCCGCCTTCGGCGTGGTATGGGAAGAAGGTCAGGAACTGCCGGTCGGCTTCTCCAAAAAAGTCGTGGGCTTTCCGCGCGTGGCCAACAACTGCGCCGCCTGCCACACCGCGAGCTATCGCGCGAGCACGGATTCGCCGCCGGTGTTCGTGCCCACCGGCCCCAATCACACGCTCAACCTGTGGGCCTTCTTCCGCTTTCTGGTCGACTGTGCCAAGGACCCGCGCTTCAACGCCGACGACCTGATGGCCGAGATCCGCCTGGTCACCGACCTGTCCTTCCTCGACCGCATGATCTATCGCTTCCTCATCATCCCGATCACGAAGAAGACACTGCTGGAACGCGAAACCCAGTTCGCCTGGCTGTACCGCGACGACTTTCCACCCTGGGGGCGCGGGCGTGACGACGCGATGAACCTGACCAAGTACTTCATGATCCGCTGGCCGATGGACGACAGCTTCGGCCCCACCGACATGCCTTCTTTGTGGAACCTGGGCAAGTACAAGCCGGAAAATGGCATGCGCATGAACTTCGCGGGCGACAGCCACGACCCCTACTCGGTGATCATCGACTCCGCCCTCGGCCTGCTCGGCGCCCCGCCCAAGCACAACGACGAATTCCTCGCCGAAGTGCGCTGGCTTCAAGCCTATGTATCGGCCAAGCGCGCCCCGGCCTATCCGTTCGCCATCGACGACACGAAGGCAGCGCGAGGCAAGGGCGTGTTCGACGCCACCTGCGCCAGCTGCCACGCATCGCCCCGCACCGGCACCGTCGTGCCACTGGCCGAGGTCGGCACCGACGTCAATCGCATCGAGACCTGGAACGAGAAGGCCGCACGTGAAGCCAACACCGTGGTGCGCGACATGGGCATCGACCGCCCCGGCCTCGTCGAGGCCCCCCTCACCGGCTACGTCGCGGCCTTCCTCGACGGCATCTGGCTGCGCGCGCCCTACCTGCACAATGGCTCGGTACCCACCCTGCGCGACCTGCTCGAACCGGCCGCCCGCCGTCCGCAGGTATTCTGGCGCGGCTTTGACCTCTACGATCCGGAGCGGGTGGGATTCGTCACCCAGGGCGCAGAGGCCGAACGCATCGGCACCCGCCACGAGGTGGCCGCCAAAGGCGGCGGCAATGGCGGCCACGAATTCGGCACCGAGCTGTTCGACGAAGACAAGGACGCCCTCGTCGAGTACCTGAAGACGCTTTGACTAACGACGCCAGGCACCTCAGCTATCCTGCACTCCATCGCGTCGCAGGCTGATCGCAAACCTGTGTCAGGTCGTTGCTCCGCTCCGGATGCAATCTACTGGGGGACTGTGCCTCACACGCCCGGGCGGCAGGCGGCAATCAGTTCCGGCGGACGCACCCGCGCTTCCACCGGATCGCCGTCCCAGCGCTTATCCAGGAACTTGGCGCAGCAGCCGGGCAGGTCGGGCATGATGGCCCAGTGCGACCAGCGGTGGGCAAACATGCAGGCATCCCAGCCCCGGTCGCTCTGGATCGACGGGTCGGCACCATGGGCGAGAAGAAACCGGGCCCCTTCGGTATTGCCTTTCCAGATGGCCGTCAGCAGCGGCGTTCTGGCGTGAGAGGTGCCAAGCGCGTTGACATCAGCGCCTGCGGAGACCAGATAGCGCAGGATTTCCAGTTGCTTGGCGCTCCCATAATATGCCGAGATTCGCAAAGGTGTGCTTTGATACGTGTCGTCAATGATGGTGTTAACGTCCATCCCCACCACTTCGATGAAATAACGAACAATGTCTAGATGCTGTCTCGCGATGGCGTGATTCAGCGCAGAGGGAAGGTTGCGCATCGTATCGACTTCGCATTCCTCTCGCTCTTCGCAGCGCTTATCCACCACGCAGCGCGAGCAGTAATTCCACACACGTTGAACCTCGTCGAGGTCCGGCAGCGCTGCGACGATGCTGTAGTGCGTGCAGCCCTGTAGCGTCCAGAGCATTGCCGCCAGAACCAACAGTCTCCAGACTCTCACCATGTCTGCATTCTCTCGTCGATCATCTTCCAGAGACCACACCGAGTCACGTCCATGTAAGAGGCATCGTCACTGCCCGGGCGTTGCGCCGGGCGCGGCAGGGCGGCAGGCGGCGATCAGTTCCGGCGGACGCACCCGCGCTTCAACCGGATCGCCATCCCAGCGCTTATCCAGGAACTTGGCGCAGCAGCCGGGCAGGTCGGGCATGATGGCCCAGTGCGACCAGCGGTGGGCAAACATGCAGGCATCCCAGCCCCGGTCGCTCTGGATCGACGGGTCGGCACCATGGGCGAGAAGAAACCGGGCCCCTTCGGTATTGCCTTTCCAGATGGCCGTCAGCAGCGGCGTTCTGGCGTGAGAGGTGCCAAGCGCGTTGACATCAGCGCCTGCGGAGACCAGATAGCGCAGGATTTCGAAGACTTTGTCGCTCCTATAGTATGCAGCGGTGTGCAATACAGTGTCGTGGTAGGTGTCATCAATAATGGTGTTGACGTCCATCCCCGCCACTTCAATGAGATAACGGACGACATCAAGGCGCTGTCGAGAGATCGCTTTAATTATTGCCCGCGGAGGTTTCGTCATCGTCTTGAGCTCGCATTCTTCCTTATTTGGACAGCTGTGCTCGCTAACGCAGCGCACGCAGTAACCCCATACCCGCTGTACCTCCTCCAGGTCCGGGCTTGCCGCGGTCAGGCTATAGTGCGTGCAGCCTTGCAGAATCCAGATCATCGACGCCAAAACCATCAGTACTCGGTATCTCACCATGTCCGCATTCTCTCGTCGATCATTTTCCAGAAAGCCTCCTCCTGCGCTGCGTCGAAAGCCGGCTGCCCCAGATTCATGTCCTTGAGCACCAAGCGATAGAAAGAGCCGACGCCCTTGCACAGGGGTTTGTAAATGACATGAAGACCCAGGAGATCTTGATCACATGCGGCTTTCATATTGGTCTCAAGGGCGTCGTCACAGGCATTCTTGTCGGAGCCGAACGTACCGTAGCATTCGTCATGCTTGCTGCAAGCGCGGAAGAAATCCGCTTTTCCAAAACTGTCCGGGACATACTGGTCCGTGGCTGCGTCTCCACATCCTGCCCCCCACTCAAACCCATCCGGTCTCTTCGCCGGCCTTTGGTAGGGTTCGATGTCGTACGGATAGAACGCATCGGAGAGCCCGAGTGGATCGAGGCGGGCAAGGGGGTTGGCGGTGTACGTGTAGAGGTTGAGGCCGCCGATTGCCCCGATCGGATCCTGGGTCACATACCGCCCCTGCTCGGGATCGTAATACCGGTAGCGGTTGTAGTAAAAGCCGGACTCCTCGTCCTCCCACTGTCCCTGGAAGCGAATCGGCTGGCGGATGTCGCCTTGCGGGTCCGTGACGGCCCGCCAGTCATCCGGGCGCGCCTGCCATTCGGTGCGGCCGTGCGCATCGGTAAGGCGCAGCGGGGTGCCCAGGTGATCGGTAAAGAACACGCTCACCCGTGCCGGCGCGGGCCCGGGGCGCAACGCATCTGGCATTGACAGGCCATGGTGGGCGAGAAGTTGGGCGGCGTGGGCGAGCAGCGCACGGGTCTCACGCGCATCTTCGTCATCGTCGCCTTCCGCATCCTGCGCATGGTGCGCTTGTTCGATGCGCAGCAAGGGCACGAAGCTCGCCGGTTCGTACACGATGGTGGTGGTCGCGGTGTCGGTGGCCTCGCACACCAGGCGCTCGCCGTCCCAGCCGTAGCGGGTGAGGCGGGCAACGCCATCCGGCCCCTCGACCGTCTTGGCGATACGCCGTGAGCGCGCATCGTAGGCGTAGCGGGCGATGGTTCGGTTACCGTCGGGCTGGACGCGCTCGAGGCGGACCGGGCGATGCGCGCCATCGTAACCCAGGGTGAGCCGGGTACCGTCGGGGTAGCTGCGCTCGACGAGGTTGCCCACCGCGTCGAATCGGCTGCTGATGCCTGCGAGCCGGGCGATGCGGTTGTCCTGCCAACGCGGGTCGGCGGGCGTATCCAGCCCCAGTTCGGCCAGCGGATTGAACTCGGGGTCGCTCAGGCGCTCGCGCACGACCACGGCCCACTCGGCCTCGGAGAGGCGGCAACGCTGCTGCACGGGGTCAGTGCGGTTGCCTGCGGGATCGAAGCGGTAGTGCCGTTCGGCCGCACTGTTGCGGCTTGCGACCAGCCGCCCGGCGCCATCGTACGCGTAGGCGATGTTGTGCTCGGGATGGGCCGGATCCGTGATCGCAACGAGTTGAGCAAGGGCGTCGTAGTGATAGGCGCGCACCCGGGGCGCGGCCTCGGCCCCGCCAACGATGGGAATCAGGCGGCTGCTCGCCAGCTGTCCGGTGCGCGTGTAGCCGCGCGCCTCGACCAGGGTAGCCCCGACCCCCTCGGACGGACGCACGATGCGTTCAATCTCGCGATGCAGAGGGTCACGCTCGAAATCCACCGCCAGTCCGGGCACGCGAACGCCATGCAGGTGACCTGGGCCGTAGCTGAGCCACTCGAGGGTGGGGGCATCACCCAGCGTGCTCGCTTCGAACTGGCCGAGCGCCCCAAAGCGGTGGGCTGCGGTATAGGACCAGCCGTCGGCGTGAGACTGGGTCTCGCGAACGGGGCGACCACCCGCATCGAAGCCGAAGGCCACCTCCGCCCCTGGACTGGCAAAGCCGGCGAGCGATCCATCGGGACGCCAGCGGAAGGTCTCGGTGCAAGCCGGAGCATGCTCGGTGGCCGGCAGATGGCGGGCGGTGAGGCGACCGGCCGCATCGCGGACGTAGCGGATCGTCGGCGCGCCGGGCAAGCTGAGCTCGGTGCGAGCGATGAGCTGCCCGGCCTCGTCGTAGGCGTAGCGCTGGGTGCGGGCATCGAAGCCGCGCTCTTCGACCAGGCGGTCCATCGCGTCGTAGACGAAGCGACTCACCGCACCATTCTCGTTCGTCAGTTCGGTGAGCCGCCCGGCCTCGTCGTAACGGTAACACTGGGTGTGCCCAAGCGCGTTGGTGTGAGCGGTGAGGCGACCGAATCGGTCCCAGTCGAATGTGTCGGCCCTGCCGTCGGCCTGCGTGATACGGACGAGCCGCCCAAGCACGTCGTACGCAAAGGCAGTATGGATGTCGTCGGCGCGGCGCGTCTCGATCACACGCCCAGGACGGTCGTAGCGGTAGTGGATGGTCTCGCCCAGTGCGTTGCGCTCGGCAGTGAGACGGCCTTCGGCATCGAAAGACCTGCGCGTCGTGTGACCCGAGCAGTCGGTATGGGCGATGAGTTGGCCCAGCGCGTTCCATTCGAGGCGGCGCACACCGCCGCGCGCATCGGTGATGGTGGTGGGGCGGTCGGGCAGGCGCGGGTCGGCGTAAGCATAACGGGTGGTGGCCCCGTCGGGACCGGTGATGGCAATCGGGTTAGCGCGTGAATCGCGCTCGATCGTCCAGGTGAGCCCTGCAGGATTGCGGATCTCGAGCGCCTCGCCGGTGTCGCCGTCGAGCCGATACTGCCAGGTGCTTCCATCGGCCTCCTGGCGGGCAATGAGGCGGCCCTGTCCGTCGCGCCGCAACCAACTGGTGCGCCCGAGCGGGTCAGTCGTCCCCACGCGCCGGCCGAATCCGTCGTAATGGAAGCGCACCTGACTGCCGTCGGCGCAGGTGTGCGCAACCCAGCGCGTGTCAGCACCTTCGCCTTCGAAATGGTAGGTGTCCGCGCGCCCCAGACTGTCGCTGACCACGGTGCGCCCGGCATGGTAGGCGAAGCTGCGGGTGAGCCCGTCGCCCTCGCTCTGACGCAGCACCCGCCCACGCGGGCCGGGTTCGTCCCAAAGGTAGCGTACCTCGACACCACCGGGTTGACGGTGGGCGCTGATCACCGAACCCTGCCACTCGAACTCGCGCGCACACTGGCCGTCGCGGTCACGTACGGCGACGAGCCGGGCGGCGCTGTCGTAGTCGTAGCGTACCAGCCAGTCGATGCCGGGATCATGGAGATCGACATCGTCTGTGTATGGACCATCGTGCCCGGCGAGCACAACCCCCCGTAGCCGACGGGCCTCGCCCATCATCACGTAAACGAACACGTAGCGGCGCCCGGCGCTGTCGCGTACCGCGACGGGCCAGCCCTGCCCGCACCAGTCGAAATCGGTGCGGTAGCCATTGATGTCGAGAACGGCCGCCAGATGCCAGGCGGCCCCTTCGCGCGCGAAATACAGCATATTGGTACCGCGGCTGACGAAAATCGCATCACGCGCGTGCTGCAAGGCCTCGGGGATATGGCGCCAGCGCCCTTCCCACTGGGAAAACGCATCGACCTGCGGAATCAGCGGCCCCCCTCGCCGAATCCACAAGCCCTCGGTGGGCGAGAAACGGGCTTCGCCCGGTGCAAGCGGGCCGAATGTCAGGCGCCGCCCCTGACCGTCGATGAGCACGGTGCGCTGGTCGGTAACCTCGAGCCCGAGCGCCTCGCCAGGAACCGACCAGCCCGGGCCGAGCACGCCTACACGTTCGTCATTGGAAGCATAGCTGCGGGTAAAGGCAAACACGGCCGGTGCTGGCAGTGCAAAGTCGGTCTCGGCCGGCAGCAGCTTGGCGCCGACGATGGGATTGACCGGCTGTCCCACCAGCGGCTCGCAGGTGGGACAGCGGTCGGCCGCGCCTTCAGCAGCATCGCCGATGAGAACGGTGGCCGAACCGGTAACAATCTTGCCCTTTGCGACTGCGTCGCCGATGCGCGCGGCGGGTTTGCCACTCATTGCGGCACCATTCCGACGGCTTGATCCTTAACGGGATCGAGGGCGTCTGGCGCAGCACCGCCAAGGCCTGCAGTGAATTGCCGCAGGACATCGCCAAGCGGGTTGCGACCGGACAGGAAACGGATCATGGCGACACATCCAATGACTTTGGAATTTTCGGATGATATTGAAATCGGCTTTCCCTGTCGACGAGCCATTGAAAATGCATAGACAGCAGACGAGGAGAACAGGCATTTCCTGCGAGCACCCTGCTCGGCCCGGTCATTGCCGTGGAACCGAACCCCAGCTTTGCGCCGTGCGATGTCGATGCCCCCTCCGCGCAGAAAATCACGGCATAATCGAATCTGCCAGATTCGCCCCACCCCGCAGAGGGCCTGAGACCGCGGTCTCGACACACACCCGAATCGACCCCGATGCAATCCGTTGCCACTTTTGCCGCCCTGCTTGCCGTTGCCGTCTTGCTCGTGCCCTTTTTCAAGCGCGCCGGCCTCGGCACGGTGCTGGGCTATCTCGTGGCCGGCGTGCTGATCGGCCCATGGGGCGCGAGCGTGGTGCACGACCCGGAGAACCTGCTGCACACGGCCGAGCTCGGCGTCGTGCTGCTGCTTTTCATCATCGGCCTCGAGTTGCAGCCCAGCCGCCTGTGGGCCTTGCGCAAGCCGGTGTTCGGTCTCGGTGCGCTGCAGTTCTTCGGCGTCGGCACCCTGCTCGTCGGCGGCGCCAGGCTGCTCGGACTGAACTGGGCGGAGGCGATTCTGGCCGGGCTGGCACTGGCCCTGTCGTCCACCGCCTTCGTGCTGCCGACGCTGGCCGAACGCAATGAGCTGCACAGCCGCTACGGGCGCGAGACCTTCGCCATCCTGCTGTTTCAGGACCTGATGGTCATTCCCCTGTTGGCGCTGTTGCCGCTGCTCGGTGCCGAAAAGACGGAAGGCGGTGTATCGCCGATTGTCGGACTCGTGGTGCTGGGCGTGGTTATTGCGGTTGGGCGTCCGCTGATGGATCGCGTGTTCCGCCATGTCAGCCGCATCGACAGCCGCGAGATGTTCACCGCGGCCGCGCTCGCCACCGCGCTGGGGCTGGCCTTGCTGATGCAAGCCAGCGGCCTGTCGATGTCGCTCGGTGCCTTCGTCGCCGGCGTGCTGTTGTCCGATTCCGATTTCCGCCACGAACTCGAAGGCTCGATCGCGCCCTTCCAGGGTTTGCTGATGGGCTTCTTCTTTATTGCGGTGGGCATGGGCATCAACCTGGGCATGATCGTGCAGCATCCGATCAACGTCATTGCGTTCACCATCGGCCTGCTCGCGATCAAGGGCTTCGGCCTGTACGGCCTGCGCCGCCTCGTCGGCGGCGGCGCCAAGGTGTCGCGCATGCAGGCGCTGGCGCTGGCACAGTGCGGTGAGTTCGCCTTCGTGCTGTTCGGTGCAGCGCGCGAAAGCGCACTGCTGCCGGTCGAGGTGATCGAGCAACTGACCTTGTCGGTCGCGCTGTCGATGGCCATTGCGCCGCTGCTGTTCATTCTCGGCGACCGCATCAATGCCAGAGAAGCCGCCGGTCAGCCCGAACAACCCGCCGACGACATGCCCGACGAACCCAACCCGGTGGTCATCGCCGGTTTCGGCCGTGTCGGCCAGATCATCGGCCGCATCCTGCGTTTGCGCGGCGTGCCCTTCACCGCCCTCGACAAGGACCGCGACGAGGTCGACATGGTGCGCCGCTTCGGCGCCCAGGCTTACTTCGGCAACGCCGCCCACCTCGAAGTGCTCGACGCCGCGCGCGTGGGCGAAGCCAAGGT
The DNA here is from genome assembly GCF_018122735.1 of Azoarcus sp. L1K30. Taxonomy (GTDB): domain Bacteria; phylum Pseudomonadota; class Gammaproteobacteria; order Burkholderiales; family Rhodocyclaceae; genus Parazoarcus. Next base: position 2,295,237 of record NZ_JAGRRD010000001.1, read on the forward strand.
GCTGGTGCTGGCAATCGACGACATCGAAACCTCGCTGCGCTGTGCCGAACTGGTGCGCAAGCACTTTCCCCATGTGCAGATCGTCGCCCGCGCCCGCGACCGCTTCCACGCCTACCGCCTGATGGACCTCGGCGTCACGCTGCAGATGCGCGAGACCTTCAAGTCCAGCCTTGCACTGGCGTGCATGACCTTCGAGGCCCTCGGCAAGCCCCCCGAAGTCGCCAGCCAGATCATCGACCTCTTCGCCCGCAACGACCAGGAACTGCTCAAGCGCCAGCAGGCGCTGTACCACGACGAAAGCCAGCTGATCCAGTCGACCAAGGACGCCCACATCGAACTGGTCGCGCTGCTGGAGCAGGAACTGGCGACCGCGAGCGCGCAGGCGGTCGACGAGGAACCGGCGCGACCCTGAAAGCGTCGCGACCGCGAACGCCCCGCTCGCGCTGTTCGGCGTTAGTGACAGATGACCCTGGCTGCGCCATGCAGCCCCCACAGTTCGGGACACGCTATAAGTGCCTGCATCCGGCCAGAAGCAGCCCATCAAGAAAGCGCTACATAGCGGACGGTGGTCTACCGCATGTTCTTAGCCGCGCAGTTCTACGCCGGTATAGCTCACGAAAACTACGCAAGTTGCACATACTTGCCCGCTGGCAACAAGACTGCACATTTTCGGACGGAGAACCTAGACTTACTGCTCGTTCGTTATGTGGATATGCCGTGAAAAATTGGTTGTTTTTGGCAATAGCAATTACTTCGGAAGTAATTGCCACCTCTGCGCTCAAGTCGAGTGAAGGCTTTACCAGATTAGCGCCGTCTTTGATTGTTGTAGCGGGGTATGGTGCAGCTTTTTATTTTTTGTCTCTCACACTTAAGGCCATACCAGTGGGGATTGCCTATGCAGTTTGGTCTGGTCTTGGAATCGTATTAGTCACGGCCATTGCGTGGGTCTTGCACGGTCAAAAGTTAGATTCATGGGGATTTGTTGGCATCGGCCTTATCGTCAGTGGCGTTGCTGTGCTCAACTTGTTATCAAAGGCCAGTGCTCATTAAAAACGGCTAGATTTGCCCCGCTGCTCAGCGTTGTTCCCTTCGATAGGTGGATTCGTCCAAACAGCGCGCTGGATTCCCAGTTTGCTCACATTCCTGATAGTCCGCTTTCAAACACTGCCTCCGGCAGCAATGGGTCGAAACCCGCCGTCCCGCCAAGAGAGTATCAGGCACCCTGGCCGTGATCGACTGACTACCTGTCTCCCTGCCCATAAACCCGCATCCACTGCAACAACGTGCCCGCGTCCTCGGACGCCGCCTTCCACTCCCGCGCGGGGGCGATCCCGCCGCTGTCGATTGCGGATCCGAGTGACACCCAGCCGGCCCAATCCACCTCCGGCATAGCCGCGCAGCCTTCCGCCGACAGGGCTGCCGCCGCATCGGCGATGTCGCGCAGCCGTGCCAGCGTGGTCTTGCGCGTCAGCCGGCTGCGGGTGAACTCGTCGGCGGTCAGGCCTTCGATCAGGGTGAGGATGTCGGTGGCGGCCGCTTCAATACGGTCGCGGGTGCTGGCGAGGGTGTGTTCGACGTTCATGTCGTTCGGCTCCAGGGCATTTTGCATTACGCCCCTTCACCAGCAAGTTGAGCGCCAGCCCGAATCCCCCGTACTGACCGGCATCCCATGTCGGAAAACCGACAAGCGCGTCGTCGTGCGGGTAGCTTCCGCACATCGAATCCCCCGGCGCCCAAGCTTGAGCCCAGCATCCATGCGGCCTCCATCGCAATTGAAGGGGCTGGTATCGGATTTGCAAGGCAGGAAGCATGAAACCCGACGATGCCATGCCGCTTGCGACAGCCCAACCACTTCCGGCCCTCGATGTGGTGAAGCTCTATCACGCCCGCAGCAAGCATCGCTTCGAGGCCTACGCACCGGGGCCGGGCATGCTGGACTGGGATGCGCAGCCCGCGCCATTCCGCCACTACACGGGTGCGCCGGCGCAGAGCCTGCCACTGCTGGCCGACATCGCGGCCAACGATCCGCTGCGTGCGGGTGTCGAACGCCGTTTTGGTCTTGATGGTCACGCGCCACAGCCGCTCGGCCTTGCCAGCCTGGGCGTGCTGCTCAATCTTGCCCTCGGACTGACCGCGTGGAAGACGCTGGGGCCCGATCGCTGGGCGGTGCGGGCCAATCCGTCGAGCGGCAATCTGCATCCAGTGGAAGCCTGGCTGATCGCCCGTGGCATCGACGGCCTGGCAGACGGCGTGCACCACTATCGCCCGGAGGACCACGCGCTCGAACTGCGCGCACAGGACATCGGGCAGCCGTCCGCGGGCGCCTGCGCAATGCCTGCGCCCGGATTCCAGATCGCACTCAGTACCGCAATGTGGCGCGAAGCGTGGAAGTACGGCGAGCGTGGCTTTCGCTACTGCCAACTCGACGTCGGCCATGCCGCCGGTTCACTCGCCCATGCGGCGGCCGTGCTGGGCTGGACGGTGCAGGAGATTCGCACGGACACCCTGAGCCTTGCGCGGCGGCTGGGACTCGACCGTGACGGCGACTTTCCGCCCAGCCGCCATCCCGCGGCAGAACGCGAGGAAGCAGAGATGCTGCTCTCGGTCACATGCAGCGCTACTGAGCACACCGCCGCGCTCGCCAACCCGCTGCTCGCAACCGGCGACGTGCTTTGGTTCGGCATGGCCTCGAAGATCGACCCGGCGCCGCTTTACCGCTGGCCGCTGATCGATGAGGTCGCGGTGGCGACGCGGCGAGCGCTTGCGGTCGAAGCGGCGGTCACTCCGGCCTTGCACGTCTGGCAGCCGGCAGTGGTCGATACGCCCCCTCGCGCCGCCGACGTCTTTCTCGGTCGCAGAAGTGCGCAACGCTTCGATGCCAGCCGGCGGATGAGTCAGGACGAATTCACTGGCGTGATGCGCGTGCTCGGCGACCGGCTGCAGCCAGGCCGCTTCGGCCGGGCTGTGCCCGATTTGATGGCGGCAGTCTTCGTGCATCGGGTCGATGCGCTGACGCCGGGGCTCTACCTGTTGAGCGCGGGTGAGGGCGAGTCCCGGCATGACGCGGGTCGAAAACAGCACGCCTCGATCGAGCATGTAGCCGCAATCGAATGCCGGACGGGCGAAATCGCCCGCCTGTGGCGCCTGCGCGAATTCGAGCAGGTCGAGCTCTACCGCCTGGCGCGCAGCCTGCACTGCCACCAGGACATCGCCGCCAATGCCTGCCTTGCGCTAGGGCTGATCAGTGCATTCAACGCGCCGCTCGCGGCCGACCCCGCAGCCTATCGCGATCTGTTCCGCGCCGCCGGACAGACCGGGCACGCGCTCTACCTCGCCGCAGAGGCCATGGGCCTGCGCGGCACCGGCATCGGCTGCTTCTTCGACGATCCGGTGCACACCGTACTGGGACTGACCGACACCCGCTATCAGAGCCTTTATCACTTCACCATCGGTATGCCGATCGACGATGCCCGCATCGAGATCGGCAGTCCCTACCCCGCCAGACGGCTAGCGCCTGCGCATTGACGACATTGACACCATGACCGCACACACCCTGTCCGCCCCCGCACCGACCAGCCGCCAGTCACACCGCATCAGCGCCGACGACGCCGCCGACATGCTGATGCGTCACCGCGAAGGCGTGCTGCCCGCCTTGGCCCTGTTCGACGTCCGTGACGAGAAGAGCTACCTCAACGCCCATATTGCCGGGGCCACACGGCTGGCCGAGGCGACTTTTCCACTGCAGATCCGGGGCCTGTCGCGCAGCGTACCGGTACTGGTGTATTGCTATCACGGCAATGCCAGTCAGACCTATGCGCAGTGGTTCGCCGATTTCCGCTTCCCCGAGGTGTACAGCGTGGATGGCGGCTACCCGGCCTTTGCCGCGGCACTTGCCCTGCGCGACGCCGAGCGTGCCGACGCAGCCATGGCGGGCACCGATGCCAGCGCCGGACTGCTCGCCTTTCTCGCCGAATTCGGCTTCGATGCGCTCGACCTCGATGCCCCGCGCCAGCATGGACTCACACCGCTGATGCGGGCCGCACTGGCGGGGCGGGCCGATCTGATCGATGAGCTGCTGCGCTGTGGCGCCGACGTGGGCCGACGCAACATGGATGGCAACAATGCCCTGTGGCTGGCCTGCGTATCGAGCAATGCCGACAGTGTGCGCAAACTGGTGCAGGCCGGTATCGACATCGACAACCGCAACGACATGGGCGCGACCTGCCTGATGTACACCGCCTCGGCGGGCAAGGCGGAAATGGTCGCGCTGTTGCTCGAGTGCGGCGCCGACCCGCAGATCATGAATTTCGACGATGCCCGCGCGGTGGATCTCGCCGCGACCCGGACCTGCCTTCAACTGCTTCGCCACACGATCGGATGATGCCGCCATGACGACCCAGATGCCGCCCAAGTACCGCAGTCTTTCGCACCTGCTCGACACCCTTCAACCGACCCTGCAAGCCGGCCTGATCAAGCTCGACGAGCGCTGGCGCGACAACGAGGAGGCGCTCGGCCTGCTGCTGCCGGACAACCCCGAGCTGCATGCGTTCATCTTCACCTACGGCCAGCCTGCGGGCCGTTACGGCCTCGAACTGTCCTTTCCCAAGGAAGGATCACTGCCATCGGCCAACGAGGCGCTGGTGCAGGAAGAACTCAGCCAGGCACGCTTGCTCGGACTGCTGCGCACGCACTTCAGCCTGCCCGAAACGGCCTGACCCCCTACCGAAAACGAACAGGAGCCTACCATGGCAAGCATCGGCATCTTCTTCGGCACCGACACCGGCCGCACCCGACGCGTCGCGAAAAGCATCGCCAAGAAACTGGGCGACGTCGCCGCCGACCCGGTCAACGTCAACAAGGCCAGCGCGGACGACTTTCTCGGCTACGACGCGCTCATCATCGGTACGCCGACGCTGGGCGACGGCGAACTGCCCGGTCTCGCCTGCGGTGCCCAATCCGAAAGCTGGGCCGAGTTCCTGCCCCAGCTCGACGGCGCCGACATGACCGGCAAAACCGTCGCCATTTTCGGTCTCGGCGACCAGGAGAAATACGGCAACGAGTTCTGCGACGCGATGGCCGAGCTCTACGATTGCGTGACGGCCTGCGGCGCCACGGTGGTTGGCGCCTGGCCCATCACCGGCTACACGTTCAAGACCTCCCAGGCGGTGGTCGACGACCAGTTCGTCGGCCTCGCGCTCGACCACGACAACCAGGCCGCCCTCACCGACGAACGTGTCGATGCCTGGCTGGCGCAGATCACGCCGGCCCTGCTCGAGGCCGTCGCCGACGCCTGAACGACGCGCGAACTCTTCCCGAACCAGTCCAATCCACTACGGAGTCCATCATGGCCAAACCGAAGAAACATGTACTCGTCTGCGTTCAGGGCCGTCCTGCCGGCCACCCGCGCGGATCCTGCCAGCAGAAGGGCTGCAACGAGGTCTACCAGGCCTTCATGGAAGCCTTTCAGGCGCGCAACCTGTGGTCCGACTATGCCGTCACCAATACCGGCTGCATCGGCCCCTGTGCCAATGGTCCCAGCGTACTGGTGTATCCCGAAGGGGTGATGTATTCGGGTGTGGCTGCCGGCGACATCACCGCAATCATCGACGAGCACCTGATTGGCGACAAACCCGTCGAGCGCCTGCTGGCGCCGGCTGGCGTGTGGTGAACGCGATGGGTACGCCATTCTGCTCACCCGGTGACGTCGTGTTCGCTGCCGACGCCCTGTACAACGACGGCAGCATTCCCGATATCGAAGAAGGTGCCCTGCTCGCCGCGCCCGGCACCCGCGGGGTCGTGGTCAAGGTCGGTCATGTCGAGGCCATCCCGGAGATCGACATCATTCTGGTGCGATTCGAGGGGGCGGACGATGTGCTTGGTCCCCCGGTCGGCTGCCTGGTCGAGGAACTGAGCCTGGAGGCGCTGGCGACGAATTGAGCGCCCCGCGATGCGTGATCGCCCCGATCACGTGATCTGACCGTCGGCTCCCCTGGGTCCTGTCGTGTTTACGACAAGGCGCACGGGAGCCGATGTCGGACTTGGTGCATTCGCTTCGCCCGATCGGCACGGAAACGTCGATTTTCCGACAATGGCAGGCTGGCACGCTGCTTGCGCAAGGAGCACATCGCCCCAAAGCCAGGAGGTGACGGTCGCCACCGACCGTCCAACCGCGCCATGAATGCATCTCCGCCTGCCGACATCACCGATTACACGCCACCGGAAAATCCCTGTCCGCGCTGTGAGCTGCGCGACAGTCTGCTTGCGGACGGACGCTGCGGACCAGGTGACGCCTGTCTTCACGTCAATAGCGGGCGCCAGATCGACCGTTTTCTGGGCCGCAACCCAGAGTTCGCGGAGGCCTGTCTGACCGACGACTTCTGGGAACGACGGGCGATCGCTGTACGCTATTCGCCCGCCGAGGCTGCGGCGCGGCTGATCGACGATCCGGACGAGACCGTGCGGCGAGCCGTCGCGGTACGCGCCGTCGGTGACGCCTTGCTCCACCTTGCCCGCGATGAGGACCGCGAAGTGAGGGTAACCGTTGCCACCCGTTTGCCACCATCCGAGCTCGGTCGCCTGATGCGCGACCCGGACTATGCCGTGCGCCTGCAGGTGGCGCGCCGGCTGCCACACGGCAGCCTGCCGCAAATGACGGACGATCCCGACCCGGTCGTGCGCAAGGAGATCGCCCGCCGCCTGCCCGCGTTCGCGCTGAGCCGGCTGGCGCGTGACACCGATCCGGAGGTCCGCGCCCTTGCAGCCGGCCGCATGCTGCCCGCCGATGCCACCAACATGCTGGCCGATCCGCACTGGCTGGTACGCGCCGCTGCCGTGCAGCAGGCGCCGCTGGATGCGCTGCATCTCGTCGCCGACGACCCCGAGGAGACCATACGCGTTCTCGCGGCCGAACGCCTGGCTCAGGCCGACGGCTGAATCCACAGTATTGCTGACCGATCATTCCCCTGCCCACCAAGGAAGCCTCATGACCTACGTCCCGCTCGCGCCACCGGCCCTGACTTCGCCGGCCCCCGCTCTCGACGACACCTTGCGCTACCTGTGCGCCACACTGACCCCGCTGCCGGGACATGCCCCGCTGCTCGACGCCGTGCGCAGCAAAGGTGGCCCCGAGCTCACCGTGCGCCTGTCGCGCGGTGGCTGGTACCGCCCCGGCCGCATCGTCGACGCGAAGCGTGAAACCATTGCCGCGGATGCCCTCAGCTGGCTGGAGCAGCAGTGGAGCGAATGTGGCGAGGACGGCGCCGCCTTTGCCGAGGCCTTCGCCGACAGCGGCCTGCAGGTCACACTCGAACAGGGCATCAGCCACTATCTCGTGTGTCAGACCGGCAGCGCGGCATCGGATTATCTGCAACTCGAGATCGAGGAATTGCAGGAGGTGCTGAGCCACCCCCTTGGCGCCAGGATCCCCAGCGCGGATGCGGTGGAAGCCCTGCTCGACCGTCCCGCCGGTGGCCCGCCCCCCCTGCCGATGAGCGCGCCCCGGTACCGCTTCCGTCGCCTCACCGATATCCGCGACTACATCACGCGCATCGACCTCCAGACCGGCAAGCCGGCACCGGTGCTGCGCTTTCTGCGCGAGTGGGAGGAAAGCAGCGCTGGCAGGCAGCGGCATTTCAGTAACCACTGGGTGCTCGCCCTGTCCGAGCACCTCGACCGCTACCGTCAGACCCGCATTGGCGCTGTTCCAGTGGCCGCGCATGCGCCACAATGGTCCGGCACGCCCGGCGTCCGCGGTACCGCCCTGGCGCAGCAGCTGCACGACTTCGACCGCCACGCCGGTTACGCCTTTGCGTGGTATTTCCACATGGTCAGCGCCCACCGCGTACCACGCAGCGTCGCCCCCGAGGTCTTCGCGGACCTCGACGACGGCATGGCCTACCTGCCCGAGCGCGACGCCGGCCTGATCCGCGACTGGATGCACGACCCCTACGCGCTCTGAGCTCGTGCTGCGGGTCGCGTGCTGTCGTGTCGCGGCCTGCACATTGTCGGCTTCGCGACATCATGAACACAGCCCGGTTCCATTTGTTTTCAGCCACTTGCCGTCGAACCGGGACACGGCACGGAGCTTGCACAGCATCTGACATTCATGCACACGGAGCCTCACCGTGAAAGCCGCCGACATTGCCGAACTGTTGAACGAACCCGCCTGTACGCACAACAAGAAGGAGAAATCCGGTTGTTCGCGTCCTACGCCTGGCGCCTCTGCGGGCGGCTGCGCCTTCGATGGTGCGCAGATCGCCCTGCTGCCCATCGCCGACGTCGCCCATGTGGTGCATGGCCCGATCGCGTGTTCGGGCAACTCGTGGGACAACCGCGGCACCGCCTCTTCCGGCCCCACGCTGTACAAGATCGGCATGACCACCGACCTCTCCGAGCAGGATGTGATCATGGGTCGCGGCGAAAAGCGCCTGTTCCACGCCATCAAGCAGGCAGTGGACACGCATTCGCCGGCGGCCGTCTTCGTCTACAACACCTGCGTACCGGCCCTGATCGGCGACGATATCGACGCCGTATGCAAGGCCGCCAGCGAGCGCTGGAACATCGCCGTGGTGCCGATCGACTGCGCCGGCTTCTACGGCACCAAGAACCTGGGCAACCGCATCGCCGGTGAAGCCATGGTGAAGCACGTTATCGGCACCCGCGAACCGGAGCCGGTGCCGCCCGAGCTGGTGCCGCCCGGCATCAGGATTCACAACATCAACCTCATCGGCGAATACAACATCGCCGGCGAACTGTGGTACCTGACACCGCTGTTCGACGAGCTCGGTATCCGCATTCTGTGCACACTGTCGGGCGACGCCCGCTTCCACGAGGTGCAGACCATGCACCGCGCCGAAGTCAGCATGTTGGTGTGCGCCAAGGCCATGATCAATGTCGCGCGCAAGATGGAAGAGCGCTACGGCATCCCCTGGTTCGAAGGCAGTTTCTACGGCATCACCGACACCTCGGCGGCGCTGCGCGACATCGCCCGCCTCATCAACGACCCCGATCTCATCGCGCGCACCGAAGCGCTGATTGCTCGCGAGGAAGCGCGGGTGCGGGCCGAACTCGACGTCTGGCGCCCGCGCCTCGAAGGCAAGCGCGTGCTGCTCTTCACTGGCGGGGTGAAATCCTGGTCGGTGGTGTCGGCGCTGCAGGACCTGGGCATGAACGTGGTCGCCAGCGGCACCAAGAAATCCACCGAGGAAGACAAGGCCCGCATCCTCGAATTGATGGGCGACAACACCATCATGCTCAACAGCGAGGGCGCGCGCGACCTGCTCAACGCGGTGTATGAGCTCAAAGCCGACATCCTGATTGCCGGCGGGCGCAACCTCTACACCGCACTCAAGGCCAGACTGCCCTTCCTCGACATCAATCAGGAACGCGAATTCGGCTACGCCGGCTACGAAGGCATGAAGGAGCTGGTGCGCCAGCTCGCGCTGACCCTCGAGTCACCGGTTTGGGAAGCGGTGCGCAAGCCCGCCCCGTGGTCGCAGAAAGCCATGGTCATCGCCGGCCCCGAGATGGGCGACAGCCCGGACGGCGGCGATGCCGTTGAAACCCACGACCATGACCACGCAGCGCCGGCTGGCGCGGCCGCCTGAGGAGACGAGACCATGGCCGAGATCATCCGCCACCCCAAGGCCTTGTCGGTCAATCCGCTCAAGTCATCCGCGCCGGCCGGCGCTGCGCTTGCGTTTCTCGGCATTCGCCGCGCGATGCCGATCTTTCACGGATCGCAGGGCTGTACCGCCTTCGCCAAGGTCTTTTTCGTGCGCCACTTCCGCGAGCCGGTGCCGCTGCAGACGACGGCGATGGACCAGGTGGCCACGGTCATGAATGCCGACGGCAACGTGGTGCAGGCGCTGGCCACGGTATGCGGCAAGAGCAAACCGGCCCTGGTCGGCCTGGCCACCACCGCGCTGGCCGAAACCCAGGGCACGGACATCAAGCGCCTGGTCCATGAGTTCCGCGCGAAGCACCCCGAGTTCGATCACATTCCGGTCGCTGCGGTGAATACCCCCGACTTCTCCGGCTGTCTCGAAACCGGCTACGCCAGTGCCGTCAAGGGCATCATCGAGGCCACCGTACCGGTCACGGCAGGCACCGGTCTCGTGGGCAAGCGCAAGAAGCAGGTCAACCTGCTGCTGGGCGCCCACCTGACCCCCGGTGATGTCGAAGCGATCAAGGAATGGGTGGAGCTTTTCGGCCTGCGGCCGGTGGCCGTGCCTGATCTCTCCGACTCGCTCGACGGCCACCTTATCCCGGAAGACTTCACCCCCGTCACGCTGGGCGGCACGCCTGTTTCCGAACTCGCCACGCTGGGCGAGGCGGTCGCAACCGTCGTTGTCGGGCGCTCGCTCAAGGCTGCGGCCGACCTGCTGCTCGAGCGCACCGGCGTCCCCGACTACCGTTTCGACGGCCTGCTGGGTCTTGATGCAAGCGACCGCTTCACCGCGACCCTGGCCGACCTCTCCGGCGTCGCAGTGCCGGAGAAGCTCGAACGCCATCGCGCCCAGTTGCAGGACGCGATGGTCGACACCCACTTCATGACCGGTCTGCGTCGCGTCGCCCTCGCCGCCGACCCCGACCTGCTGCTGCAGCTGTCCGAGCTTTTCGTCAGCATGGGCAGCGAGATCGTCGCGGCGGTGTCGCCGATCAAGGCTGCCAGCCTGGGCAGCATCGGCACCGCCCAGGTCCACGTAGGCGACCTCGAGGATCTTGAAAACCTGGCCCGCAGTGCGCACGCCGAGCTGGTGGTATCCAACTCGCACGCTGCGGCCACCGCGGCGCGACTTGGCGTTCCACTTCTGCGCGCGGGCATGCCGCAATACGACCTGGTGGGCGGCTTCTGCAAGACCTGGGTGGGCTACCGGGGTACCCGGCAAGCCCTGTTCGATCTGGCCAACCTGGTACTGCAACATCATGACTCCATCGCACCGCATCACTCCCGTTACAAGCAGCCCATCGCCCCTGCGCCGCAGGCAGTTGCGGCTGGTGGGCACTGAGGAGGCACGACCCGTCATGAATGGCGTCCGCATTGCCTTTGCCAGTACCGACCGCAGCACGGTGAACCAGCATTTCGGTTCGACCGAAGCCTTTGCGATCTTTGAGATCGGCGCCGACACCTCGCAACTGGTCGAGGTCACCGAGTTCATCGATACCGCGCAGGATGGCAACGAGAACAAGCTGCCCGCGAAGATCGCGACCCTCGCCGGCTGTGCCGCGGTGTATTGCCTGGCGGTCGGCGCATCGGCGGTCAAGCAGTTGCTGGCCGCCGGCGTACAACCGATTCGCGTCGAGGAAGGCCGGGCGATCGACGGTCTGATCGGCGAACTTCAGTCGGAACTCGCAAGTGGCCCGGGCGGCTGGCTGGCAAAGGCGATCAAGGACCGACAGCCGGCAGACACCGGCCGCTTCGACGAGATGGAAGCGGAGGGCTGGCAGGAATGATGCAGCGTAGTGGCAAGGTGCTCAGCATCGGTGACGACGGCATCGTGGTCCGCTTCGAGCGTGCCGCGGCCTGTGGCGGTTGCCGTGCGGAAAAGGTGTGCGGCACTGCGAACACCACGGACCTGGTGCTGGATGGCAGCGGCTGTGCCGCACGTGCGGGCGACGACGTCACTGTCGAACTGGACGGCGGACTGGCCCTGCGTGCCCTGCTCGTCACCCACTTGTTGCCGGTAATGGGGCTGCTGGCCGGCATGGCGACGGCCAGTCTGATCCACCTCACCGATACCGGCATCGCCGGGGTCAGCTTTGCCGGTCTTGGCCTGGGCCTGATCGCTTCGCGTCGCGCAGCACGCCATCCGTCATTGCAACCGACCCCTCGAATCACCCCCGATCCACTCAACCCACCGTGTGCAAGCCTGCACCAGGAGTCAGACAGATGATCAGCATCGACACCAGCACCGCACCCGCAGCCGTTCTCAGCCCCGAACTCGCCGACACCGACTTCATCAAGGAGATGAACCGTCAGGCGCGCGCACTCGACAGCTACGGCACCTACGACGGCTGGCCGGTCGAACGCGTACTCGCGCCGTACGTCGTCACCAAGGAACAACGCCGCCAGATTCCGGTGATCGGCGACCCCGACGACGTCCTGATCTCGCGCGTCAAGGCCTTCCACAATGCGATCGCGGCCCTGATCGAAAAGGAATGCGGCCTGATGGCGGTGCCGGTGATCAACCTCACCCACGAAGGCTTCGGCCGCGCCCTGATTACCGTCGGCAAGCTGGTGGTGCTGGATCGCACGCTGCGCGACGTTCATCGCTTCGGTTTCGAGACCTTCTCCAAGATGAAGGATGAGGCCGACAAGCACCTTTCCGTGGCGCTCGAGATCATCGGCAAGTATCCGGAAGTCGCGGGGCTCTGAGCCCGGCGCGCTGCATCGCCCGCGTCGGCGCCGTCACCGGCGCGGGTTTACCGTCAAGGAGATCGACATGACCGACGAAGAACTGAAAAGCCTCGAGAAGGAAGTGCGCAAACTCAAGCGCGTGTCGCAGGAATGGGCCTCGCAACTGCACGACCTGGTCGAAGACCGGCTTCCGTCCGGCTACCAGGAGTTGCCCGCGATGTCCCAATCCGCCTACGACGCCTGCAAGGCCTGGGCGGACGCCAATGCACGCCTGATGGCGGCGACCGAAGCAACGAGCTGAACGGCGGCTGCCGATCGGCAAGATCTCACATCATTTCAACTGCACCACGATACTGAGGAACACACCATGGATCCGATCACCGGTCTCACTCGCGGCGGCACCGCCTGGACCCCGGAGTTCGTTCTCGAACTGGACGGCAAGAAATGCATCGGTTGCGGCCGCTGCTACAAGGTCTGCCCGCGCGACGTTTTCGACCTCGTCGAGCGCGAAGACGACATGGACGACGATCTCGACGATGACAACATGATGGTCATGACGCTGGCCAATGCACTCGACTGCATCGGCTGTGGCGCCTGTAGCCGCGTGTGTCCCAAGGATTGCCATACGCACGGCGCCTCGCCGGTGACGGCGTAATCTCACGGGGCCGGTGCGTCGATGAGCGAGCTCGCCCTCATTCTTTACCACAAGCAATCCACCAGCGCCCGTCTGCGGTTTGCACGCTTCGGCGATTCGGTCGTGGCTGCACGCATCGAAGCGCCGGCCGACGAGGCCGTGCGGCCGCATCCCGGACCGTTGACGGCGAGCGCGGCAGACCGCATGGGGCTGCCAGCGGGCGCATTGCAGATCGATCCGGAGTTCGAAGCCGACATGCTGTCGCCCTCGGGCACGCTGAGCGTACGTCTGGCGCATTTCACCGACATCGATCCGCCCTTCGATGCGGTTGCCAGCGCGCAGGGGCGTTTTGTCAGCATCACCGAAATGCGCGGCATTCCCGATACCGAACGCGACGTGCTGCGCCTGGTGTACGAGCATGTGATCGGCTGATACGCGCTCGTCGCCCCCAATAAAACAGCGGCGCCATGCCGCTGTTTTCCATTGTTGTGCAGGACATGTCGGAAATCCGACAAAGCCCCCCAGCCGTACCCTTCGCGACACGACAGCACGCAGGCTACGCATTACTAATCAACAACTTAACAAGCACGCACGCGTGGCACGGCGTTTGCACTATGTCTCCCAGAGCCCTTTCCAACCGGAGACCCGAACATGATCACGCTTACCCCCACCGCCCTCAAAGCCGTCAGCCGTTTCATCTCCACTTCCGCCGACCCCGTCGCCGGACTGCGCATTCACGTGCAGGGTGGCGGCTGCTCCGGTCTGCAATACGGCATGAAGCTGGAAGCCGAAAAGGCCGAGGATGACACCATCGTCGAGATCGACGGCGTCACCCTTTTCGTCGATCCCTACTCCGCGCCGATGCTGGCCGGCGTCACCGTCGATTTCGTCGAATCGCTGAGCGGCTCCGGCTTCAAATTCGAAAACCCCAACGCCTCGGCCGGCTGTGCCTGCGGCCAGTCCTTCTCTGCCTGAGCCCGGGAGACCGCCATGTGGGATTACTCCGAAACCGTCAAAGAACACTTCTACAACCCGCGCAATGCTGGCGCCCTGCCCGAGGCCAATGCCATTGGCGAGGTAGGCTCGATCTCCTGTGGGGATGCGCTGCGCCTGATGCTGAAAGTCGATCCGGGCAGCGAAACCATCATCGACGCCAGCTTCCAGACCTTCGGCTGCGGATCGGCCATTGCCTCGAGTTCGGCCCTGACCGAGATCATCAAGGGCAAGACGCTCGATCAGGCGCTCGAAGTCAGCAACCAGGACATCGCCGACTTCCTCGGTGGCCTGCCGCCGGAAAAGATGCACTGCTCGGTGATGGGCCGTGAAGCCCTGCAATCGGCCGTCGCCAACTACCGCGGTGAGGTGTGGAGCGACGATCACGAAGAAGGCGCGCTGATCTGCAAGTGCTTTGCCGTCGATGCGGTGATGATCGAAGAGACCATCCGCGCCAACAACCTGTGCAGTGTCGAGCAGGTCACCAACTACACCAAGGCCGGCGGCGGTTGCTCGTCGTGCCACGAAGGCATCGAGGAGATCCTCGCCAAGGTGCTGGCAGAACGCGGCGAGTCCTTCACCGCCGCCCCCCCGCCGGAAAAGAAAGTGCCGGGCAAGCTCACCACGCTCGAGCGCATCCGCAAGATCGAACAGGTCATCGAAAAGGCCCGCCCGAACCTGCAGCGTGACCATGGCGACATCGAATTGGTCGATGTCGATGGCAAGACCATCTACGTGTCGATGAAAGGCGCCTGTTCGGGTTGCCAGATGGAAGCCGTCACCCTCGGCGGCGTGCAGGCGCAGATGATCGAAGCCCTCGGCGAGATCGTCAAGGTCGTGCCGGTCAAAGCCACGGCAAAGCTGGCGCCGAACTCGCTGCCCGCCTGATTCAAACCTCCCTGCCTCACCTCGGGTGAGGCAGGCCAACACGGTAGCCCCGCGGAGAGAATGATGAGCATCCCCAACCTGACCCCGATCTATCTCGACAACAACGCCACCACCCGTTGCGCCCCCGAGGCGGTGACGGCGATGCTGCCCTATTTCACCGAGCAGTTCGGCAACCCGTCCTCCATGCACAGCTTCGGCGCCAAGGTCGGCCATGCGGTCAAGGCGGCACGCACCTCGTTGCAGAAGCTGCTCGGCGCCGAATTCGACTCCGAGATCATCTACACCGCGGGCGGTACCGAGGCCGACAACACCGCCATCCTGTCGGCGCTGAAGGCCAACCCCGAGCGCAAGGAAATCATCACCACCACAGTGGAGCACCATGCCGTGCTCCATCTCTGTGATCAGCTCGAGAAAGAGGGCTACACCATCCACAAACTCAAGGTGGACGGCAAGGGCCGTCTCGATCTGAACGAATACGCGAAGCTGCTCAGCGACAAGGTCGCCGTCGTCTCGGTGATGTGGGCCAACAACGAAACCGGCACCTTCTTCCCGGTGGTCAAAATGGCTGAAATGGCCAATGCGGCGGGCGTGCTGTTCCATACCGATGCGGTGCAGGCTGTCGGCAAGATTCCGCTCAAGCTGCAGGACACGGCCATCGACATGCTGTCGCTGTCGGGCCACAAACTGCACGGCCCCAAGGGCATCGGCGCCCTCTACCTGCGCCGCGGTGCGCGCTTCCGTCCGCTGCTGCGCGGCGGCGGTCAGGAGCGTGGGCGTCGCGCCGGCACCGAGAACGTCCCGGCGATCATCGGCATGGGGGTTGCCGCGCAACTCGCACTCGAGCACCTGGACGTCGAGAATACCTATGTCCGTGCGCTGCGCGACAAGCTGCAGGCCGGCATCCTTGCCGCCGTGCCGCACGCCTTCGTTACCGGCAACCCGGACGACCGCCTCCCCAACACGCTTAACGTCGCCTTCGAGTACGTCGAGGGCGAGGCCATCCTGATGCTGCTGAACAAGCAGGGCATTGCCGCATCGAGCGGCTCGGCCTGCACCTCGGGCTCGCTCGAGCCCTCGCATGTGATGCGCGCCATGGGCATTCCCTACACCGCAGCCCACGGCACGATCCGCTTCTCGCTGTCGCATGAGAACACCGAGGCCGAGATCGACCGCGTGATCGCGGCGGTGCCCCCGATCATCGCCCAGCTGCGCAAGTTGTCGCCGTACTGGGGCGAGAACGGCCCGGTCACCGATCCGGAGAAGGCCTTCGCGCCAACCTACGCCTGAGCACACCCACGCCGCCTCTACGAGCCTGCCATGCCGAATCCGATCATCATCGACGATACCACCCTGCGCGACGGCGAGCAGTCCGCCGGCGTGGCCTTCACCCGCAGCGAGAAGTGCGGTATTGCAGCCATTCTCGCCTCCATCGGCGTGCCCGAACTGGAAATCGGCATTCCTGCGATGGGGACGGAGGAATGCGACGACATCCGCGCCATTGCCAGCACGCTCGCCAATGCGGAAAAGGACACGCGCCTGATCGTATGGGGTCGGCTGACAGGCGCGGACATCGAGGCCTGCCGCAGCTTACCGGTACAGATGCTGGAGCTGTCGGTGCCGGTCTCGGAGCAGCAGATTCGGCACAAACTCGGCTCGGATCGGGCCGAGGTACTGGCGCGCATTGCACGCTGGGTCCCGGTCGCACGGGAGGCGGGCTTCGACGTGGGGGTCGGAGGTGAGGACGCCTCCCGCGCCGACCCCGGCTTTCTCGCCGAAGTGCTCGCGGCGGCCGAGGCGGCAGGTGCCCGCCGGTTCCGCTTCGCGGACACGCTTGGCGTGCTCGACCCGTTCGCAACCTACGAAGCTATTGCGCGCCTGCGTGCAGTCAGCACGCTGGAAATCGAGATGCATGCGCATGACGATCTCGGCCTCGCAACTGCGAATACCCTGGCCGCAGTGAAAGCCGGCGCGACCCATGTGAATACCACCGTCAATGGGCTCGGCGAACGCGCCGGCAATGCGGCACTGGAAGAGGTTGCGCTGGGGTTGCGTCAGTTTCACGGTCTGGGCGAGGTTATCGACTTCCGCCGCCTGCTCGAGGCCTCCGGCGCCGTGGCGCAAGCGTCAGGCAGACCGGTCGGCTGGCACAAGAGCGTGGTCGGAGAAGGCGTGTTCACGCACGAGGCGGGCATCCATGTGGATGGGCTGCTCAAGGATCCGGCCAACTACCAGAACATCGATCCCGCCCTGCTCGGACGCAGCCACCGCCTCTTGCTCGGCAAGCACTCGGGCAGCCGTGGTGTCGCGGCGGCCTATGCGGCAATCGGCGTGATGCCCGACGAAACCCAGTTGCTGTGGCTGCTGGCGCGCGTACGCGAATTCACCACGCGGACCAAGCGCACACCGGAACGCGCCGACCTCATCGAATTCTGGGACGCCCTGCAGGTCAGCAGCACCGAATGGCTGCCGCCCCTGCCGCCTGCCCTCTCCATTGTTGCGGGAGCCTGACCACCATGGCAACAGAGTCCATCACCATGAATCTTCAAGCCGACACCGTGATGCCCGGCCTGTGGGGCCTGCTGCGTGAGGATGTGCGCTGCGTTTTTGGCCGCGACCCCGCTGCCCGCACCACCTGGGAAGTACTCACGACCTATCCGGGCGTTCATGCCCTGATCGCCTATCGCATCGCACATGCCCTGTGGATGCGGAAGTGGCGCTATGCGGCCAGACTCATGAGCTTTCTCGGGCGCGTATTCACCAACGTGGATATTCATCCCGGCGCACGCATCGGTCGCCGCTTCTTCATCGATCATGGGGCTGGCGTCGTCGTCGGAGAGACCGCAGAGATCGGTAACGATGTGACGCTATACCATGGTGTCACGCTGGGCGGCACGACCTGGAACCCCGGCAAGCGTCACCCTACACTGGGCGACCACGTTGTCGTCGGCGCGGGCGCAAAGATCCTTGGTGCCATCACTATCGGCAGCCGTGTGCGTGTCGGCGCGAATTCGGTCGTGGTCAAGAACGTTCCATCCGACCGCACGGTGGTCGGGATACCGGCCAAGGTGGTGCGCAGGGAAGCACCGATGCTCAACCCCACCGACGATCTCAATCTCGATCACCATCTGATGCCCGACCCGGTCGGCCATACGTTGAATTGCCTGCTCGACCGCATCAAGACGCTGGAGGCGCAGATTTCCGTCCTGCGCCCGGCACCCGAAGCCACGGTGGAAAGAAAGGCCCGGCCGACGATCGCCGTGGTCGCAGTCGATGCCATCGACTGCCAGGCGCATACCGACAGCGCCTGTGTCGAATGTGCGTGCCAACCCGAAACACCTGAAACGGTGGAGACACGTTGATGGACCTCCTGCACTTCGATCCCGAGCCGCTGTATTTCGAAGATCCCCTGCCCGATGGCGTCATGACGCTGATTGAGCGTGCCGGCGAATACTACGGCGCCCCTGAGGCAGAACACGCGCTGCACGAAGCCGGCGCACTGGCGCCCGATCACCTGCTGGTACTGGTCGCCCGTTACCGCTATCACTTCTACCGTCACCAGATGTCCGAAGCACAGACCGTGGTCTGGCGTGCGATCTCCGTGAGCGGGGCCCGTGTCGGGCTGCCCGCAGACGGCATGGGACTCGACGTCGGCGCGGTCGCCGCCGCGGGCAAGCGATCCATGACCCTGACTCGGTTCTATCTCTCGGCACTGAAGGCGGCCGCCTACATCCGCCTGCGCCAGGGCGACATTGGCGGAGCGATCGCCTTGTTGCAGCCCCTGGTATGCATCGACGAGGCCGATCGCCTCGGCAGCAAGGTCCTGCTCGACGTCGCACTCGCCGCGGGCGCATCAGAAACATCCCCTTCCGCAAACTGACCAGGAGTCTCACCATGAACGAACTCACCCTCGACGAAGCAATGGAAGAACTCTCCGCCGCGGAGGATTTCCTTGAGTATTTCGGCGTTCCCTACGACCCGGCGGTCGTTCATGTGAACCGCCTGCACATCCTGCAGCGATTTCATGATTACCTGACCCACAATCCGCTCGAAGGCGACGATGACGCCGTGCGGGAACACCACCGCGCCTTCCTCGAAATGGCCTATCGCGACTTCACCGTCTCCGACGCGGTGACCGAAAAGGTGTTTGCAGTATTCAAGAAGGCCAGCGGCACCGCCTTTGTCCCTATCGGCGCACTCCAGCGCTGACGCCCCCAAGCAGCAGAGGCCACGCACATGCGACCCGAATTCGACTACGGCGATGCCGTTCGCGTCACGCGCAACGTGCGTGACGATGGTACCTACCCCGGCATGGCGGTCGGCGACCTCCTGGTCAGACGCGGGTCCACCGGGACGGTGATCGGCGTCGGCACCTTCCTGCAGGACCAAATCATCTACACCGTACACTTCCTCGAAATCGACCGCATCATCGGCTGCCGTGCCGAGGAAGTCATCGCGGCAGATGCGCCGTGGGCCCCGAGCCGGTTCGAGTCGCGCGAGAAAGTCCTCGCCGCCAAGTCCTTCTCGGTAAGAGGCGAAGTGGTGGTGGAGAAAGGCGCGATTGGCGAGATTATCCGCGTCGTCCGGGACATGCCTGAAGGCGTTCATTACCACATCAATTTCCCCGGCTACATGCTGTGCATCCCGGAGTCGTCAGTCGAACCCCTGCCCCAACCGGTGGCCCGGCGCCGCATGTCGAGCGAGGCCGATGAAGAGGAGTCCGCAACATGACCCTCAACGCGTATTACGAGCTCAAGGCGGCGTTGGCCCTGTTCGGGAAGGAATTCAGTGCGCTGCAGACGGAGGAGCAAACCCGAGCGAGCGATGTTGCCCGCCAGTACTCGGCGATCGAAGCGGTGGTCCTATCGAGTGACGAAGCGAGGGGGGTCTGCCTCGCGCCCGGCGCTGTCGACGGCGCCATTGCCGAAATCCGCAACCGCCATCCTGATGAGGACAGCCTTGCGGCCACGCTGTCTCACGCGGGTCTGACCAAACAAGACCTCGCCGACGCCCTGCAACGGGACCTACTCGTGGACGCAGTGATGGCGCGGGTTGGTGCTGCATCGGGAACAGTCGGTGACACAGAAAGCGAGATCTTCTACTACACCCACCTCGACCGTTTCCATGTCCCAGAACGCCGAAGCGCCCGGCACATCCTGATCACGATAAACGAATCCTACCCCGACAATACCGAAGAAAAGGCACTTCGGCGGGTGGAAGAAATCGGCAAGCGCCTGCACAGCAAACCCGGACGTTTTGAAGAGCAGGCCATCAAACACTCGGAATGCCCGACCGCCCTGAATGGCGGTCAACTTGGCGAGATCCGCCGCGGCCAACTCTACGCCGAGCTGGATGCCGTCCTCTTCGAACTGAAGGCCGGAGAGCTGTCGGGCCCCGTCAGAAGCGAACTCGGTTATCACCTGCTCAGATGCGATGCCATTCAGCCGGAACGTACCCTGCCCTATGCAGAAGTGGCTGAATCCCTCCGCGCCCGCCTGACTGAGGAGCGAGCCCAACGGGATGCAAAGCGCTGGCTGGCCGGGCGTCTCAAACAGGCGCGAGCCACGTCCACAAGCTGATCATTTCACAAGAGATTCCGTCGACGGAACAGCATCGCCCAACAGAATTCACCGCTTCAATAAACCGCAAGAGAGCACGACATGATTCTTAAGACTTATGAAGAAAAGGGCCTGCTGTTCAACAGCAATTTCATCGAGCCGGCAGGACAGCCGGGCCTGTTTGCCTATCGCGGCGATCTCGTCCTTGTTGAAGGCGACGTTGCCGATGCATCGGGACGCCGCAAGCCGCCCACCGCCACGATCCGCCAGGCGGTGATCCTCGCCGACGGAGAGAAACTGGTACTCGTATCCGGGCTGTTCGAGGACATCGCCCGCCTTCCAGTGTTCGTTGAACGCTATTCCGCCGACTTTGCGCCCGACATGTCTGCGGTCTTCTTCGTCGCCAACATTGCCAAACCCATCAAACTCGACCTGAATGGCATCCGTTTCGCGCTCATCCCGCTCGAGGATGGCATGGTATGGAACGAGCTGCTCGACGAGCTCAACATCGAAAAGGCAGATCTCAAGGGGCAATCTGCGGGCGAGAAGGTCGCGACGGTGAAGGCAGCACTAAAGGATCATGTCGCCAAGGGCGAACAGGTCTCGCTCGAAAGCGCACTTGCCAGCACCATTGAAGTCAAACGCGGCGGCCGCGGCCCCGTCTGATCCCGAGCGCGGTTCGGCATGATTCACTCCTGATCGAACCTGCGAAGCGCTTCCGAACCGAATCAGGCCAGCAGCAAGTGCGCGCAGGGATCTTCGGATCCCTGTTCGCTTACGTCGAACGTAAGCACCCGGCGAACCCACCTTGCCGGCTTGTTCAGGCGCTGATGCTCGGCTGCCATCGATGCGGCAACAGCTCCCCGATCCGGCTGTAGGGCGAAGAGGTGCGCATTATAGACACCCCATGAACGAATGCAAGAACTAAATGAAAAATCTGCAACACTTTCCAATCGAGAGCACGACCACCCACTACAGAACCTGATACACCCGCAGTTCGTAACCCTTGCCGTACATGACACCTTCGAGCGGTTTCAGCTTGGACATGCGCCCCTCCGCATTGACGAACAGCGGGGCGCCTTGCCTCAACACATTGACGGGCGCGACCACGCGAACCGCCTCACCGCGCAGGACTGGGTCGCAGAAAAGCAGATCCACGGCAACGAGGCCGTCATCCGCACGCACGAGTTCGGGACGAATCGACAACGATTCGATCCCCACCTCAGTGGCTTCGCTTGACTGGCGGACACGCCTGACGAGGCCCAGATGCCAGCTAACGCCATCATGCGGCCGGAAAGCGAGCAACTCGCCTGCCTCGGGAATGCTACCCTCGTCGTGATAGACCAGCGCACCGACACCGCCCCGACTCAGATCGGTAATTCGCCAGGCCCCGTTAGCGACCTCGGCCTTTGCCTCAAACAGATCCTTGACGCTGTCGTACCCGCGCACGACCAACAACTTCGCGTCGACCGTGTGCCGGCGAAAGCGCCGTACCGGCGGACGCCGCGACCAGTGGCGACGCAGATGCGCAACCGCATCTCTCAGCAAACGGATATCCCGCCCGCCCAGCACATGGGGTATGGAGCCACGAACAAGTTGTCCATAGAGCTCGGCCAGATACTCCCCACCCACTTCGGCGTGATAGCACCACCCGGGCGAGGCGAGCGCGCGCGACACACGCACCGGAATCGCCGACACAGGCGGATTGACCAGATAGAGCGCGCCGTCGATCAAGTCCTTTTTCAACGCAATGAAGGGAAGGACGGCGTCAATCACTCGGCAGATCGTCACCCCGCCCATCTGTGGAAATTGATCCAGTGCGGCGGAATGATAGGCAATGGCACGAATGTACTCGCTCGTCACGCCGCCGCCGGCACTTGCCACCTCGACGGCAGTCGGATCGACGAAATCGAGAAAGAGCTGGCCCAGCACCGCCCATGCGTTCGGATCCGGCGCCTGACGGACGATGAGGTCCCAGCGCACAACCTCTGTCGCCACTCGGGCAAGGCCGATTGAAACATCGGTCGGAAGGTGATCGGGCAATCCGGCTACAAAGGCCTGATAGGCCGAAAAAACCTCGCCAACCGCAAGCCTGACGGTTTCGCTCCATAGCCGCCACGCCAACAGCCTGTCAGCCCCGTCCCCCACCGGAGTAATACTGGGCTCGCTCCTGGCAACGACGTCGAAGAAGTCGTCGAGACAGCCCGCAATCTCGAACGACAGGTTCGAGGAAGGAAGATGCTCCGGCCGCAACTGGACACACAGCACCTGGGCTGCAGCCTTTACCGATACCGACGGATCGCGCGTGACGCCCTGCGTCTCGCCCACTGTAAAGTCGAAGATATCTCCCCTGCCTTTCACCGCGTCTCCTTCAGCTCCAAAGGCCACTCCATCTCCAGCTGCACATACTCGATGCACACCACCAATACGGCCCCAGCGTCGACCGACAAAAACATGCAAAGCACACTCGGGTAGAATCCCGAACTTTAACCGGAAATGGCCATGAACCAATACCTCGATCTGATGCGGCACGTGCTCGAGCATGGCGATGAGAAAACCGACCGCACCGGCACCGGCACGCTATCGGTGTTCGGCTGGCAGATGCGATTCCCGATCAGCGCCGGCTTTCCGCTGCTGACGACCAAGAAGCTGCACACACGCTCGATCATCCACGAATTGCTGTGGTTTCTGCAAGGCGACACCAACATCCGTTACCTCAAGGACAACGGCGTATCGATCTGGGACGAGTGGGCCGACGCCAATGGCGACCTCGGGCCTGTATATGGCAAGCAATGGAGACGCTGGGAAGCGGCCGACGGACGCAGCATTGACCAGATCACGCAGTTGGTGGAGGCCTTGAAGCGCAATCCCGATTCGCGCCGGCACCTGGTCTCGGCCTGGAACCCGGGCGAAGTGGATCGCATGGCCTTGCCGCCTTGCCATGCCCTGTTCCAGTTCTATGCCGCAAACGGCAAGCTCTCGTGCCAGCTCTATCAGCGCAGTGCGGACATCTTTCTCGGCGTGCCGTTCAACATTGCGTCATACGCGCTGCTGACGCAGATGGTCGCGCAGGTGTGCGATCTGACGCCGGGCGATTTCATTTGGACGGGCGGCGACTGCCATCTCTACCTGAACCATCTGGATCAGGCGCGCGAGCAGCTGTCCCGTACGCCTCGCCCCCTGCCGACCATGACCCTGAATCCCGCCGTGAAGGATATCTTCGCGTTCCACATCGACGATTTCACATTGAGCGGCTACGACCCTCACCCGCACATCAAGGCGCCGGTGGCCATATGAGTACCATCTCCGAGGTCGTACTGATTGCGGCCGTCGCACGCAACGGCGTCATCGGCAACGAAAACGCGCTTCCGTGGCGACTGAAAGCCGATCTGCAGTATTTCAAGACCGTCACCAACGGACACCCGGTACTGATGGGACGAAAGACATGGGAGTCGCTCGGACGTCCCCTTCCCGGACGGCGAAATCTGGTGATTACGCGCAACCCTGACTACCGTGCCGATGGCGCGGAGGTCTATGCCAATCCCGACCTGGCACTTCAGGCACTGGACGGTCAGCCGCGCGTCTTCGTTATCGGCGGCGCCGAGATCTACCGACAGATGCTGCCATGCGCGACCACGCTTCTCCTGACGGAGGTGGCCGCAGCGGTGCAGGGTGACGCGCATTTTCCCGAGTTCGATCGCGAAGTTTTCGTCGAAACCAGCCGCCGCCCGCAGGTGGCGAACGCCGACAATGAACATGCATTCGATTTCGTCGAGTATCGACGACGGCATTGACCCTCGAATCGCATGTGAAATGAAACGGGGCCGCATGCGGCCCCGTTTCATGTATTGCAGCGACGCCGCCCACCCTCACTCGGCGAGAACGCAGTCCACACAATAGTGGCCGCTTTCGCCCTTTACCAAGCCGTGGATGTCAGTCTCGAACCCGGGGAAGCGTCCGTTGAAATCGCGCGCAAAGCGCAGATAACGAACGATGGTGGCGTTGAAGCGCTCGCCCGGGATCAGCAACGGGATACCCGGCGGATACGGCGTGACGAGCATCGCCGTTACCCGCCCCTCGAGGTCCTCGATCCGGACACGTTCGATCTCACGATGTGCCATCTTTGCAAATGCGTCGGTAGGCTTCATCGCCGGCACCATGTCCGACAGGTACATCTCGGTGGTCAGGCGCGCGACGTCGTGCGCCTTGTAGAAGCTGTGAATTTCGTTGCAAAGATCCTTGAGACCGACCCGCTCGTAGCACGGATGCTTGGCAATGAACTCGGGCATCACACGCCACAGCGGCTGATTACGGTCGTAATCATCCTTGAATTGCTGCAGCTCGGTCACCATGGTGTTCCAGCGCCCTTTGGTGATGCCGATCGTGAACATGATGAAGAACGAGTAAAGCCCGGTCTTCTCTACGATGATCCCGTGCTCGGCCAAGTACTTGGTGACGATGGCCGCGGGAATTCCGTTGTGATCGGAGAAGTCGCCGTCCATGTCCAGACCCGGCGTGATGATCGTCGCCTTGATCGGATCGAGCATGTTGAAGCCGGGGGCGAGCTCCCCAAACCCGTGCCAGCGCTCGCCGGCCTTGAGCATCCAGTCCTCACGCTCGCCGAGCCCCTCCTCGGCAAGGAATTCCGGCCCCCAGACCTTGAACCACCAGTCCGAGTCGCCGAACTCCGCCTCCACCTTTCGCATTGCACGCCGGAACTCGACCGCTTCCGACAGGGATTCATTGACCAGGGCCGGCCCCCCCGGCGACTCCATCATCGCCGCAGCGACATCACACGAGGCGATGATCGCGTATTGCGGCGACGTCGAGGTATGCATCAGGTAGGCTTCATTGAAGATATCCCGATCCAGCTTCCGGGTCTGGGAATCCTGCACCAGAATCTGCGAGGCCTGCGACAGACCGGCCAGCAGCTTGTGCGTGGACTGGGTCGAGAAGACCATGGACTCCTTGCAGCGCGGCCGCCCCTCTCCGATGGCGTGATAGTCCCCGTAAAAATCATGGAACGCCGCATGCGGCAACCAGGCTTCGTCAAAGTGCAGCGTGTCGATCTGACCGTCAAGCATGTCCTTGATCGTCTCGACGTTGTACACCACGCCATCGTAGGTGGACTGCGTGATCGTCAGGATGCGCGGCTTCTTGTTCTTGGCGACGCGTGCGAACGGATTGGCTTCGATCTTGCGCTGAATCGTCTCCATCGAGAACTCTTCGAGCGGGATGGGGCCGATGATTCCATAGTGGTTGCGCGTCGGCGTCAGGAACACCGGAACGGCACCCGTCATGATGATCGAATGCAGTATGGACTTGTGGCAGTTGCGGTCCACGACGACGATATCGCCGGGCGCGACCGTGGTGTGCCACACCATCTTGTTCGACGTCGACGTGCCGTTGGTGACGAAATACAAGTGGTCGCAGTTGAAGATCCGCGCCGCATTGCGCTCGGACGCTGCCACCGGGCCGGTGTGGTCGAGAAGCTGACCGAGCTCATCGACCGCATTGCACACATCGGCACGCAGCATGTTCTCACCAAAGAACTGGTGGAACATGTGGCCGACAGGGCTCTTCAGGAAAGCAACGCCACCCGAGTGCCCCGGGCAGTGCCAGGAATAGGAACTGTCGGCAGCATAATGAACCAGTGCCCGAAAGAACGGCGGCGACAGCGATTCGAGGTAGTTACGTGCCTCACGTACCACATAGCGCGCGATGAACTCCGGCGTATCCTCGAACATGTGGATGAAGCCGTGCAATTCGCGCAGTACATCGTTCGGGATATGTCGCGCGGTGCGGGTTTCACCATGCAGGAAAATCGGGATATCGGCATTGCGAAAGCGGATTTCCTCCACGAACGCGCGCAGTCCGGAGATCGCCTCCGTGGCGGCCTCCGGCGAGGAAAACTCCTCGTCGTCGATCGACAGGATGAATGCGGAGCCGCGGCTTTGCTGCTGCGCAAACGAAGTCAGGTCACCATAGCTGGTGACCCCCAGCACTTCGACCCCTTCCCCTTCAATGGCTTTCGCCAGCGCGCGAATTCCGAGCCCGGACGTATTCTCGGATCGGAAATCCTCATCGATGATGATGATCGGAAATTGGAATCGCATCCTTCAGGTCTCCAGCGGGGTGCACGTGCGGGCAATCGGGGATGATACCCCGTCAATCATTGCCCGCTTGTTACCGGACATGTTCAATAAAGGCAAAGGGGCCGCAAGCCGGCCCCGTGCAGTACGTGCGGCTGAACCAACACTCAGATCTTGGGCAAGGTCACGCCGGTCTGCCCAAAGTACTTCCCGCCACGATCCTTGTACGAGGTCTCGCACACTTCGTCGGACTCGAAGAACAGCATCTGCGCGATGCCCTCGTTGGCATAGATTTTCGCCGGCAGGGGCGTCGTGTTCGAGAACTCGAGGGTCACGTGGCCTTCCCATTCGGGCTCGAGCGGGGTCACATTGACGATGATGCCGCAACGCGCGTAGGTGCTTTTGCCGAGACAGACCGTCAGAATGCTTCGCGGAATACGGAAGTACTCGACGGTACGCGCGAGGGCAAAGGAATTGGGGGGAATGATGCAGACGTCGCCGGTAAAATCGACGAAATTGCGTTCATCAAAGTCCTTGGGGTCTACGATCGTCGAATTGATGTTGGTGAAGATCTTGAATTCGTTGGCGCAACGAACGTCGTAGCCATAGCTCGACGTACCATAGGACACGATCTTTCCGCCGTCATTGACCCGCACCAGATCCGGCGCGAACGGCTCGATCATGCCTTGCTGTTCGGCCATGCGGCGAATCCACTTGTCGGACTTGATGGACATGAGACTGAGTTCCCTGTGCGGCAAGCCGGATCATCCGGCCGCGTAAAATCCGCGTAGTTTAGGGCAAGCGCTGCCGATGCGAAAGCAAGCGGCAGCGCAAAATTCGCTCAGGTGTTCTGGATCACGATGTTGGGGAACTTGTGCGTCATGTCCTTGGCCTTTTCAGCAATGCTCACCGCTACCTTGCGCGCAATCGACTTGTAGATCGAAGCAATCCTGCCGTCCGGATCGGACACCACGGTCGGCGCCCCCTGGTCGGCTTCCTGGCGAATCTGGATGTCGAGCGGCAGGGCCCCGAGAAAGGGAATGCCGTAGTCGTCGCACATCGACTGCCCGCCACCGGCGCCGAAGATATGCTCCTCGTGACCGCACTTGGAACAGATGTGAATGCTCATGTTCTCGACCACACCCAAAATCGGCACGCCGACCTTCTCGAACATCTTCAACCCCTTGCGCGCGTCGAGCAGGGCGATGTCCTGCGGCGTGGTCACGATCACCGCGCCCGTCACCGGCACGCTCTGCGACAGCGTGAGCTGGATGTCACCCGTACCCGGCGGCATGTCGATCACGAGATAGTCGAGGTCCTTCCAGTGGGTTTCCTTGAGCATCTGGTTCAAGGCCTGGGTCGCCATCGGCCCACGCCACACCATGGGCGTATCGACGTCGATCAGGAATCCGATCGACATGGCCTGCAGGCCGTAGGCCTCTAGCGGCTCCATCGTCTTGCCGTCGAGCGATTCAGGACGACGGTCACCGATGCCAAGCATCTGAGGCTGCGACGGGCCGTAGATATCGGCATCGAGCATGCCCACACGGGCGCCTTCCGCCGCCAGCGCAAGCGCCAGATTGGCCGCGGTGGTACTCTTGCCGACCCCGCCCTTGCCGGAAGCGACGGCAATGATGTTCTTGACCCCGGGAAGCAATTTCACGCCCTGCTGAACCGAATGCGCCACGACCTTGCTGGTCACACCGATATCCACACGCCCAATGCCAGTCACGCTCGACAATGCGTCGACGAGCATTCCCCGGATGAGATCATGCTGACTCTTCGCGGGATAGCCGAGCTCGACGTCGAAGCGGACGTCCGCACCGCTGATGGCGAGATTGCGGACGCAGCGCGTCGACACGAGATCCTTACCGGTATTCGGATCAATCACGCGCTTGAGCGCTTCGGTTACAGCTTCCTGGGTGAGACTCATCTCGGATTCCTTCAAAATCGGTCCATCCGCCACGTGCGGGATCGACGCAAATCATACCGGACACTGACCATTCCCTCACCCTCGCCAGCGGAAGGGTTTCCATTTTCTTGCGGATCGACTCAGACACCACCTTCACATCACACATTACTGATCAATCATGCCCAAAAGTGCGCTCGCCCATCTTCGCCAGCAGACTCTTCTCCCGCTCTGCCTTGGCGCATTCGTCGTCACCGCCTGCTCCACCCCCGCCCCGCCTGGCGATCTCGGCGCCACGTCGACGACCACTGCGCCGGTCACGCACCCACGGGCCGTGACCAACAGTGCGTGGGCGCAGTTGCAGCAGCGTCTCAACGGCGTACTGGGCAACGTTGCAGACGCCGAAGTCAGCGCGCCGACCCTCACCAGCCTGCATCTGCGCATCCCCGTCTCCAATGGCTTCGACTCGGGAAGCGCCGAGGTTCGCCCGCAGCTTGCGGCCATTCTCGACAGTATCGTTCCCACGTTAAAGGACTACCCCGAAGTCGCACTTCAGATCGTAGGACACACCGATAGCGCCGGCAGCGAGATGTACAACCTGAAACTCTCGATCAAACGCAGCGAAGCGGTGATGGAATACCTGCGCAAGCGGGGTGTGGCGCTGGATCGCATGTCGGCCGACGGCAAGGGCGAGGCCGAGCCGATCGCGAACAATGCCCATGAGGCCGGTCGCGCCCGCAATCGCAGGGTCGAGATTCATCTGAAAGCGCTGGAATAGCCCCCCCGCCATTACCTCGGTCCGGTCATCCCGCCAATGAGCGATACCCGCACCAGGCGCGCTGCTTCTTTTGGGCCGTACGTGCATCCTTGCGCAGGAGAGGCGGCCGGCTTTGCTAAACTCTCGTCTTTCGATTCACGCAAAGTCACCATGTCGCGCAAGATTCTCGTTACCAATGCACTGCCTTATGCCAACGGCGACATCCACCTTGGCCACCTCGTCGGCTACATCCAGTGTGATATCTGGGTACGCTACCAGCGCATGCGCGGCAACACCGTGCACTACGTGTGTGCGGACGACACCCACGGCACGCCCGTCATGCTGCGTGCCGAGAAGGAAGGCGTCACGCCCGAAGCGCTCATCGCCCGAGTGCATGGCGAGCACTTGCGCGACTTCACCGACTTCGGCGTCGCCTTCGACCACTACCATTCGACGCACACCCCCGAAAACCGCGCTTACGCCGAAGACATCTACGGCAAGCTGAAGACCGCGGCACTGATCGATACACGGTCGATCGAACAGTTCTACGATCCGGTCAAGGAAATGTTCCTGCCCGATCGCTTCATCAAGGGTGAATGCCCCAAGTGCGGCGCCGCGGACCAGTACGGCGACAACTGCGAAGTCTGCGGAGCCGCTTATGCACCCACCGAACTGAAGAACCCCTACTCGGCGGTATCCGGCGCCAAACCGGTCCTGCGCTCGTCGGAGCACTACTTCTTCCGTCTTTCGGATGACCGCGCGGTGGCCTTCCTGCGTGAATGGACGCGCGGCAGCAACGCCAGCGGCGTCAAGCGCTTGCAAGCCGAAGCCGCGAACAAGATGAACGAATGGCTGGGCGAGGACGGCGAGAACAAGCTCTCCGACTGGGATATCTCGCGCGACGCCCCCTACTTCGGCTTCGAGATTCCGGGCGCGCCGGGCAAGTATTTCTATGTATGGCTGGATGCACCGATCGGTTATCTCGCCAGCTTCAACAAGCTCGCGCAGATACGCGGCGACATCGTCATCGAGGATTTCACCGATGCGGCGCGCGCTGAAGCCAGCGCCACCGAAATGGTGCATTTCATCGGCAAGGACATTCTCTACTTCCACGCGCTGTTCTGGCCCGCGATGCTCAAGTTTGCCGGCTACCGTACGCCGAGCCAACTGTGCGTCAATGGCTTCCTCACCGTTGACGGCGCAAAGATGTCGAAAAGCCGCGGGACCTTCATCACCGCGCGCTCCTACGTCGAGCAGAAGCTCAATCCCGAGTGGCTGCGTTATTACTTCGCGGGCAAGTCCAACGGCACCATGGAAGACGTGGACCTCAACCTGGACGACATGATTGCCAAGGTAAACTCGGACCTCGTCGGCAAGTTCGTCAATATTGCCAGCCGCTGCGCAGGATTCGTCACCAAGCGTTTCGAAGGGCGTCTTGCCGCGACGGATGCGGCAGCAACCGCGGCATTTGCCGCAGCCTGGGCGTCGGGGTCGATCGCGACCTGTTACGAAGAGCGCGACTACAGCCGCGCCCTCCGCGAGATCATGCATCTGGCCGATCTGGCGAACCAGTATGTCAACGAACACAAGCCGTGGGAACTGGCCAAACAGGAAGGGCAGGAAACGCGGCTGCACGAGGTATGCTCGACCGCATTGACCATGTTCCGCGACCTCACCCGCTATCTCAAACCGGTCCTGCCGGCACTGGCCGAAAAGGTGGAGGCCTTTCTCGCCATTGCGGACCTGGACTGGCATGGCGACTGGATCGCGCTGCCCGCCGGGCACACGATCACCCCCTATGCCCACCTGATGACCCGCATCGAGCGCAAGCAGATCGATGCCCTGCTGGACGCAAACCGCGAGTCCCTCGCACCGGCTGCCAGCGCGGCCCCCAAGGCAGACGCGGACACGTCGTCGCAACAGCGTCATGCGGAAAAACAGCAACATGCCGCAGCCGCAACCGAAGCTGCGGCTGCACACATCTCGATCGACGATTTCACCAAGGTCGACCTGCGCATCGCGAAGATCGTCGATGCCAGCCATGTCGATGGCGCGGACAAGCTGATCCGCCTTCAACTCGACATCGGCGAAGATCGGCCGCGACAGGTATTCGCCGGTATCAAGTCGGCCTATGACCCGGCCACACTCGTCGGACGACTCACCGTCATGGTGGCCAATCTCGCACCGCGCAAGATGAAATTCGGCATGAGCGAAGGCATGGTGCTGGCCGCATCGGACCCGGACGGCAAGACTGGTGGCCTCTACATCCTGGCGCCGGACAACGGCGCCACCCCCGGCATGCGGGTCAAGTAAGCCGATGCCACTGACGCCCTCCAAACGCTGGATTGCGCTGCGACGCGCCGGCAGGGGGCGTCTGTCTCCGTAAGCGTATTCATCACCACGCCGACCGACCCGTATGCGGAGACAACATGAAGATCAGGTTTCGCCCCAAACTGCTCGATACCCTTCCCGGGTACGGGCGCAGTACATTCGTGCAGGATCTGTCGGCGGGGATCACCGTCGGCGTCCTGGCGCTCCCCTTGGCCATGGCGTTCGCCATCGCCTCCGGCATGTCCCCCACGGCCGGCATCTGGACGGCCATCGTCGCCGGCCTGCTGATCTCGCTGCTCGGGGGCTCCCGGGTACAGATCGGCGGTCCGACCGGCGCATTCATCCCCATCATCTATGCCATCGTGGTCGATCACGGGGTACAGAACCTGCTCATCGCCACCATGATGTCCGGCGTCATGCTGCTGGCGATGGGGGCCTTCCGGCTCGGCAGCATGATCCGCTTCATTCCGCTGTCGGTCGTCATCGGGTTCACCAACGGCATTGCCGTGGTGATCTTCATGTCGCAGATCAAGGACTTCCTTGGCCTGAAAATCGAAAATCTGCCCGGCGAATTTTTCGGCAAGGTCTCCGCACTGTACACGGCGCTCCCGACGCTGCATCTGCCCACCATCCTCGTGGCCGCCTCGTCGCTTGGCGTGCTGTTCCTGTGGAACCGACAGGCCACACGGACGGCATGGATGAAGCGCCTGCCCGGGCCGCTCGCGGTGCTGATCATCGGCACCCTGGCGAATGCCGTCTTCAATCTTCCGGTCGATACCATCGGCAGCCGCTTTGGCGGCATTCCGCAGGAAATCCCCCACTTCGGCCTGCCCGAACTCTCGCTCGGCACGCTGGGCAAGCTGATCGCACCGGCGCTGACCATCGCCCTGCTGGGCGCCATCGAATCACTGCTGTCGGCGCGAGTGGCCGACAGCCAGATCGATGACCGCCACGACCCCAATCAAGAACTGATGGCGCAGGGCATCGCCAACTTCGTCGCCCCGCTGTTCGGCGGTTTTGCCGCAACCGGTGCGATCGCACGCACCGCCACCAACATCCGCACCGGTGGCTCGACACCGGTCGCGGGGATCGTTCACGCGCTGGTACTACTGGCCATCGTACTGGTACTCGCCCCGTTTGCCAGCTTCATACCGCTCGCCACTCTGTCCGCAATCGTCGTCGTCGTCTCGATCAACATGGGAGAGTGGCACGCCTTCGCACCCAGCCAGCTTGCACGCTACACCCTTGCCTACCGCACGATTCTGCTCGGCACCTTCTTCGTCACGGTCGTGTTCGACCTGACGCTGGCGGTGGAGCTGGGCATGCTCATGGCCAGCCTGTTCTTTATCTATCGCATGTCGGACCTGACCCGTATCGAACGCATTCCGCTGGAAGAGCACTACGGCGTTGCAGCCCTGACGCGTGCCGACGGCACGCCACGCATTCTGGCCTACCGCATGTTCGGCAGCCTGTTCTTCGGTGCCGCGAACAAGCTGGAGAACCTGCTGCTGATGCAGGACGGTCACCCTGACGTCGTCATTCTGGATACGGACAAGGTGATCAATATCGACACCACCGGCCTCGACATCCTCCAGACCCTGCACCGCAACCTTAAGAAGCGCGGCGCCGTGCTGATCCTGTGCGGACTGAACTCGCAGCCCGGCTCGCTGGTGTTCCGTTCTGGTTTTCTGGAGCAACTGGGCGACGACAACGTCACCGGCAACATCACCGAAGCGCTGATCCGCGCCCAGTCCATTCGCGGCTCGGGCCCCGAGATCGCCTACACCTGAGACCGGCCGGGCGGGCACCCGCTCACGCCGAAACCCGCTCGGCGGCGGCCCGGTAGTGACGCTGCGCATCTTCAGGCCGCTCGAGCTGTTCGAGCAGGCGCGCCAACGCGAGGTGGGTCTCCACCGCAGGCGCGAGATTGAGTGATGCTTCCAGATAGCTCTGCGCCTTGCCCCACAACTGCGAGGCGATGCACAAGCGTCCGAGGGCAAACAGCAACCCAGCATCCCGCGGGTGCTGCTTGAGCCAGGCCTCGGCCTTGGCCAGACAGGCATGCGCATCGCCCTCGCCCTCGCCGCAATAGGCGTAGAGCTTGGCGATACTGTCGTCCCACTCCGCATCCAGCAGGCGTTCCAGTGTCCTGCGCGCCAGCGCGCCCTGACCGGACGCAGCCAGCAGCGGTACGGCACGCTCTATCAGACGGCGATCGGCCAACTCCTCGGCGGGGATTTCGGTCCAGAGGCGCGCCAGTGCGGCACCGTCCCCTGCGCACTCCTGCAGGCGTTCGACGTGCGCGCGGCGCAGCAGGGGCGCCGCCTGCTCGGCCGACAGCGCCTTGTGCTTGCGCAGCTGCCGCGTCAGCTTCAAGGCCTCTTCCCAGCGATTGAGTGCAGACGCGACGCGCAGCGACAGCCTGAGCGCGGCAATGTGCCTGTGCCCCGCCTGCTTGAGGGTATCGAGCTTCTCCGCCGCTTCGGTGAAGCGGCGCTGCTCGATGGCCAGTTCGGCCTCGGTCATCAGTCGCGCCACACGCGCGTCTTCGCCCTGGTCCGCCGCGCGTCCGATCCAGATCCGATAGCGGGTGTCATCGTGCAGGGCATGGGCAGCACGGGCCGCGACCAGGGCTGCCATGGCCTGACTCTCCCCGGAGGAGAAGGCCGCCGAGGCGAACTTGAGCGACTGCGTAAAGCGCCCCTCAAACAAGGTTCTCAAAGCGTCGCGCAGCGCCTGTCCCGCCTTTTCGCGCTTGCGACGCTCGCGCCACTGGCCAACCGCTGACGGCAACGCGAGCGTGCGACGAATCAGGCGAACAAGCAGATATACAAGCAGGAATCCCAGCACGAGGAGCAACAGCAGCAGGTTCAGCGACAGCTGCGCCCGCCATGGCGGAAACACCACCAGCACATAGCCGTCATTGTGGCCGGCCAGCATCGCCGCACCGGCGGCAAGGGCAAAGATTGCGATGAGCCAGATCAACGAACGCATGTCGTGGCCCTCAACCTTGCGGTGCCGCAGCCGGCTTGTCGCCGGCAGGGGCTGCTGGCGCGGGCTGCGCAGCCGGCTTGACGGGTATCTTGGGCACGGCATGCGCGGGTGCCGATTGCATGGTGGGAGCCGGGCGCGACTGCAGCAAGCGCAAAGCAGCAAAGCTGTTGGTCAGCCCCTTGCGCTCGATATTCACCGGCATGGCCTCAAGTGCGCGCAACTCCGCAAGTGCCGCAGTCACCCGCTCGTCACGCACGTTGAAGAAGCGTTCGACCCAGCTCCGTGCCTGCGCCAGGTCAGCCGCGTAGGTCCTTCCGTCATGCGCAAGCAGCGCAAGGCGCGCCGTCAACAATCTAATCTTGAGGTTCTCGCGCAGAAAGGTGCTTTGCGCCGGCGCCAGCAGTACCGGCTCGGCAGCCGGATCGAGCCGCTCGATACGGACCAGTCCGCGGATGTCGTGCCATACGTCCAGCGCGAGCTGCTTGGCAAAATCCAGTGCGGGAATACCGCCGCTGTGCTCGACCTGGACGCGCTCCCCGGCATTGCCCTGGAGCTCACCGGTAAACGCGAGAGGCATTTCATCGGCCCGTTCGAGCAATTGCTCCAGGCGCAGCGCCATACCCGGCACATCCACCACCGGTATCTGCTTGAGCGCATCGATGTCGCTCACCAGCGCACGACGCAGTGGCGCGAGCTGGCCCCGATCCTGCATCGCAAGTCGGGTCTCGGCGCCCTGCAACGCAATCAGGGCGGACTCGACGTTGCCCGCCAGCTGCAATTGCTGGGCGGCGATCGTGACCGCCTGCTCGACTTCGGCAACGACACTGTCCTCGCGCGAACTGGAAAACTGCTGATAGAGCGTTTCCAGCGCTGCCGCCTGACCCTCGGTTTCCTCGACCTTGGACTCGAGGGCACCAAGCTTGCCCTGCATGCCCGAGATCAGCTCCTGCTGCTGACGCGCAATGGCCCGCGCTTCGGTGGCAACGGTATCGCCCTCGGCCAGGCGGCGAGCGAGTTCCTCGCGCAACCCGGCAGCTTCGCCGCGAACCTGCCACGCCTGCCAGACCGCGCCTCCAGCGACGCCCAACGCAACAAGCGCGAGCAAGATGGCCCATCCAGCGCCGCCGCGCTTGCCATCCGCGGTGGTCGATCCGGTGGTGGCAGCGCGCGCTGACACGGGTTCGGGGGCCGCTCCTGCATGCGAAGCGGAAGACATGTCCGCCTCCTGGGGCGGCTGAGTAAGCGCAGGCGTTTCTTCTTTCATGCCGAGAGTTTAACCAAAGTAGGAAATAATCGTGCGCAATGATCCGTCGTCGCCGGCTTCGGCCTCGACCACCCGTGCGAATCCGAGCTGCCTGCACTGCGCAGCAATCCGAGGATGCGATGCAAAAACCGGCGTATTGTCGAACAACTGTACGTTGGCCGCACCGATGATCGCCACCAGGTTTCGTGCGCCCTCGCTGCTGCTCAGCATCAGCGCATCGACGACATGCCGACGCAACGACTCAAGCAGCAACGCCGGACTGGTGTCCGGACAGAAGCGTCGATAGCAACTTAAATACTCGACCTCTGCCCCGCGCGCAACAAGGGTTTCACCCAACAGATCGCGCCCGCCATCGCCACGCAGTACGAGAATGTGTCGCCCCCGCACCGCTTCGGCCGCAAACGCCGGCAGGGCCAGAACGGATTCGGAGTCAAAGCCGGCGTCCGGCGAAATCACCTCATCGAACCCGCGCGCCCGAAGCGCCCTTTCGCTCCCCTTGCCCACCGTCGCCACCTTCAGCGATGACGGCCACTCGCGCGCCTGCAGGATTGCGTCGAGAGCGTAATCGACCGCATTCGGACTGACGAAGAAAGCCATATCGAACGCATCGAGGCGTTGCGCGACGCTGACGATGGCCGAGCGATCCAGCACAGGTGAGATCCCCAGCACCGGAAAGCAGAGCGCCCTGCCACCAAGCTTCTCGATGGCCTTGCACAATTCAGCCGCCTGGCCGACAGGCCGGGTCACGACGATGGTTCGCCCGTTCAGGGCATGCGCGAAGGGTGCGGTTTCAGTCATCCCGACCGCCGCCCTGAATCAACCCACCTCAGCCAGAATGTCTTCTGCGCCCTGGGCCCGAAGGTCTTCGGCCAAGGCCTTGCCAAGCGCATCGGCATCCACCACAGCCCCTTCACGCTCAGCTCGAATGATGCGGCTGCCGTCGGGCATGGCGACGAAACCGCGCAGCCACAACACACCGTCGCGAACCTCTGCGTAGGCACCGAGTGGCACCTCGCAACTACCCGCCAGCGCCCGTGCGACAGCGCGTTCCGCGCGCACGCAGGCCGACGTATCGGCATCGTTGAGCGGTTGCAGCCAGCGCAAGACGTCGGAACGCGAAGCAAGGCACTCGATACCGAGCGCGCCCTGCCCTGCTGCCGGCAGCGATATCTCGCTCGGCAGCAGGGCGCGCACCCGTTCGCCCAGCCCCAGCCGCTTCAGGCCTGCAGCGGCGAGGATGATTGCGTCGTACTGCCCCTCGTCGAGCTTGCGCAGCCGGGTATCGAGGTTGCCGCGCAGGCTGGTGACGGCAAGGAAAGGATATTGCGCATGCAGCTGCGATTCACGGCGCAGTGACGACGTCCCCACCACGGCCCCCGGCGGCATGTCTGCCAGCGACTCGTAGCGATTGGAAACAAAGGCGTCGAGCGGCACCTCGCGCGCCGAAATGCACCCCAGCGTGAATGCTTCGTCCAGCACCATGGGCACATCCTTCATCGAATGCACGGCGATATCGGCCCGGCCGTCGAGCAGCGCGGTCTCAAGCTCCTTGACGAACAACCCCTTGCCCCCAACCTTCGCCAGAGGCCGGTCGAGGATCTGGTCACCGCGGGTGGTCATGCCCAGAAGCACCACCTCACAGGCGGGATACAATGCCTCGAGGCGCGCCTTGACATGCTCCGCCTGCCAGAGGGCAAGCCGGCTTTCACGGGTGGCGATGACAATTCGTTCGGGGGCGGAGGTCAAGGAAGAACCGGACGCGGAAAGGCTCACGATAGGAGGACTCATGCTGGAGGATCAATTGCCATGCTGCTGAACGCCAGGATTTGCCGCATCGCAGCATCAGGGTTCGCACCAATGGCGCGATGGCTGGTCACGATTCTAGCATGCGTACCCATGGGCCTGAGCGCAGCCCAGTCGCTGCCGCTGGCGGAGAACTTCGCGGCCGATGCCATTCGCCTCAAGCAGGACGCCAAGCCGGTGCTTGTGCTCTTCAGCCAGCGCGGATGCACCTGGTGCGAGGAAGCGAGGCGTTACCTGGTGCCGATGTCCACTGCGGCGGAGTCGCGGGACAAGGCGCTCTTTCGCCAGATCGACATCGACTCGGATGCACCGCTCGTCGATTTCGACGGCTCAGGCAGCACGCATCGCGCCTTTGCGCGAAACAGGAATATTCGCCTGACGCCCACTGTCGTGCTGTATGCGCCGGACGGCTCTGCGCTGGGCGATGCAATCGTCGGCATGCGCTTGCCGGACTTTTATGGACAATACCTCGTCAATGCAATCGAGGCAGGCCGCGCCAGGCTGAACAAGCTGCCCCACTAACCCTCCAACCCTCCCTTCGACCCTGACCGCTCATGACACAAGACAAGGACGCGCCCCTGCGCGAAGACATCCGCCTGCTCGGCCGCCTGCTCGGCGACACGGTGCGGGATCAGCACGGCGAATCGAGCTTCGAGCTCATCGAACGCGTCCGCCAGACATCGGTGCGCTTTCGCCGCGACGACGATCTTGCCGCGAGACGCGAACTCGAGGGCATTCTCGATGCGCTGTCGCGCGAGCAGACGATCCAGGTCGTGCGGGCGTTCAGCTACTTTTCTCACCTCGCCAACATTGCCGAGGACCAGCATCATATTCGCCGCAGCAGGGCGCATCTGCTGGCGGGATCGGAGCCGCGCGAGGGCAGCCTCGAATATGCCATCGGCCGCACGCTGGCGGGCGGCGGGGAGACCCCGGCATCGCTCCTGGCCTTCTTCGACACCGCACTGGTGTCTCCGGTGCTGACCGCGCATCCGACCGAAGTGCAGCGCAAGAGCATTCTCAACTGCCAGACCGTCATCGCCCGCCTGCTCGACGAACGCGACCGCATGCAGCTCACGCCGGAAGAGGCCGACCACAATCTCGACGCCCTGCGCCGCGCCGTCCTCACCTTGTGGCAGACACGCATGCTCCGCCCCGCCCGCCTGTCGGTGATCGACGAAGTCAGCAATGGCGTATCCTACTTCGAAAGCACCTTCCTGAGCGCATTGCCGCGCCTGTACGCCAGCATCGAGGATCGCCTGTCCAAGGCCGACCCGGCCTGTGCTGCAGCCGAGATCCCGCCCTTCCTGCAGGTGGGCAGCTGGATCGGCGGT
The DNA here is from genome assembly GCF_018122735.1 of Azoarcus sp. L1K30. Classification (GTDB taxonomy): domain Bacteria; phylum Pseudomonadota; class Gammaproteobacteria; order Burkholderiales; family Rhodocyclaceae; genus Parazoarcus. Next base: position 2,334,146 of record NZ_JAGRRD010000001.1, read on the forward strand.
GATCGCGACGGCAACCCCTTCGTCACCGCCACCGTGCTCGAACAGGCGCTGACCATGCAGGCCGCGGCAGCGCTGGGCTACTACCTCGACGAGTTGCACACGCTCGGCTCGCAACTGTCGCTGGCGCTCGGCCTGGTCAGCGCCTCGGATGCCCTCCTCGCCTTGGCCGATCGTTCGCCGGACAACTCGCCCCATCGCAGCGACGAACCCTATCGGCGCGCCATTTCGGGCGTCTATGCCCGTCTCTCGTCCACTCACCGTGCGCTGCTCGGCACCGACCCGATCCGCCACGCGGTGGCCGACGCGCCGCCCTATCCGAACGTCGAGGCATTGCTCGCGGATCTCGACATCCTGCACCGCTCGCTGCAGGCCAATGGCAGTGCGGCGCTGACACGCGGGCGCCTCCGCCATCTGCGCCGCGCCGTGCGCGTATTCGGCTTTCACCTGGCACCGATCGACCTGCGCCAGAATTCGGACGTGCATGAGAAAGTCATTGCCGAACTACTCGAGGTCGCGCGCCCGGGCACGGCCTACCTCGAGCAGGACGAAGACCGGCGCTGCGCCATCCTGCTTGAGGAACTGGCGACGGCAAGACCCCTGGCCTCGCCACATGTGCGCTATTCCGACGACTCCGAATCGGAACTCGCCATCTTTCGCGCGGCCCGCGCAGCGCACCTGCGATATGGCAAGGCCGCCATCCACAACTGCATCATTTCCAAGACCGACAGTGTGTCGGACCTGCTCGAACTGGCAGTACTGCTGAAGGAAGCGGGCCTGCTGCGGCCGCTCGAGAATGCACTTGACGTCAATATCGTGCCCCTTTTCGAGACCATCGACGACCTCGAAAACGCAGCGGACATCATGGAGCGCATGTTCTCCATCCCCCTCTACAGGATGTTGCTGACCGAATCCCGCGGCGACACCCAGGAGGTGATGCTGGGCTACTCGGACAGCAACAAGGATGGCGGCTTCCTGACCTCGGGCTGGTCACTGTACAAGGCCGAAGGCGAACTGATCGACACCTTCGCCCGCCACGGCGTGCGTCTGCGCCTGTTCCACGGCCGCGGCGGCTCCGTCGGTCGCGGTGGCGGTCCCAGCTACCAGGCCATCCTGGCGCAGCCCGAAGGCGCGGTCCAAGGGCAGATCCGCCTCACCGAGCAGGGCGAAGTCATCGCCGCCAAGTATGGACACCCCGAAGTGGGCCGCCGCAATCTCGAGGTCCTCGTGGCCGCCACGATCGAAAGCAGCCTGCGCCCGTCCGGCGCCGATGCGACCCCGACATCCTATCTGGAGACCATGCAGTCACTGTCCGACACCGCTTTCCGGACATATCGCGGACTGGTGTACGAAACACCCGGGTTTGAACAGTATTTCTGGGAGTCGACGGTGATCTCGGAGATTGCCGGCCTGAACATCGGTTCGCGCCCGGCCTCGCGCAAGAAGGGCACCCGCATCGAGGATCTGCGCGCCATTCCCTGGGTGTTCTCGTGGTCGCAATGCAGGCTGATGCTGCCGGGCTGGTTCGGCTTCGGATCCGCGGTGAAGACGTGGCTCGCCGCCCATCCCGACAAGGGCATGGCGCACCTGCAGGCGATGTACCGCGACTGGTCATTCTTCTCCACGCTGCTTTCCAACATGGACATGGTGCTGGCCAAGACCGATCTCGCCATCGCCTCGCGCTACGCCGCGCTGGTCAAGGACGCCACGCTGCGCACCAGCATCTTCGACCGCATTCGCGCGGAGTGGAAGGACACCATCGAGGTCCTGCTGGCGATCACCGGCCAGGACGAACTGCTGGCCGCCAACCCCTTACTCAAACGCTCGATCCGCAATCGCTTTCCGTATCTCGACCCGCTCAATCACGTCCAGGTCGAGCTGCTGCGTCGCCATCGCGAACAGGATGGCGACGAACGCCTGCGCCTGGGCATTCACATCTCGATCAATGGTGTGGCGGCGGGGCTGCGCAACAGCGGCTAATTAGCCGGGAGATGCCTGCAACCCGAGCGCCTGCCTGACGACCGGCCATTGCCGGCGGCTGACCGGCAGGCGCTCGGCATTGTCCCGCAGCAGGATCTCCCAATGCGCATCGCCCTCACCCTCACCGACTCGCTGCGCGCCACCGATGGCCGCGCGGGCAACGAGACAATTGCGGTGGATGCGCACGAAGCGTCCGGGAAACTCCTGTTCAATCTGCACCAGGGTTTCATCCAGCAGGTAGTCGCGGCCATGCGCGCGCGCAGTGACGTATTTCTGCTCGGCGCGCAGATAGACGACATCCGCCACCGACAGCAACACGATACGCCCGCGCTCACTGATGCTGAAATGCTGGCGCTCACCCGGCGCCAGGCCTGAAAGTACGTCGTCCGAAGGCATCGCACGCCTGACCTTTTCCAGCGCCGTCGCCAGGCGCTCGGCCCGCACCGGCTTGAGCAGGTAGTCGATCGCCGCCACGTCGAACGCTTGCAGCGCATATTCGTCGTAGGCCGTAGTGAAGATCACTGCCGGGGGCGGTTGCAGGCGCGCCAGATGACGCGCCAGTTCGACGCCGTCCATGGCCGGCATGCGGACATCGGCCAGCACTACGTCGGCCTCGACCTCTTCGAGCAGACGCAGCGCCTCTACACCATTTGCCGCCATGCCCACGATCCGGGCCGGATGCGTTGCAGCGATATCGCCCAGCACATCGCGCAGGCGCGCCCGGGCCGGCGCTTCATCGTCGACGATCAGGATGCGTAACGGCGACACGTGCATCACGCCTCCTTCCTGAACGGCAGGCGCACGCGGACACGGTAACGCCCGTTGCTGCCGTCGCTCTCAAGACTGGCCTCGAGGTCGTAGAACAGCATCAGGCGCTCGCGAATGTTGTCGACGGCCATATGGTTGCCAGCACGATGGGCGCTGGGATTGTGCGATTCGTTTTCCACTTCGAGCCACAACTCGCCCCCACGCCGCCCGATCCGCACGACCACCTCGCCCGCCTCGAGTGCAGGCTCGACCCCGTGATAGACGGCATTCTCGAGCAAGGGCTGCAGCAACAGCGGCGGCACCAGGGCCTTGCACAGGGCGCCCCCGTCGGCCGGTGCGGGACCGACCTCCCAACGCACCTGCAGGCGCTCGCCAAGACGAAGCTTCTCGAGCTCGAGGTAGCGCTCGCACAACGCGATCTCGTCGCCTAGCGGCACCAGTTCGCGATTGTCACGCATGAACACGCGAAACAGATCGGCCAACTCCTCCAGCCCGCGCTCTGCGCGCCGCGGATCCGAACGGATCACGCCGAGCACCCCGTTGAGCGTATTGAACAGGAAGTGGGGACGAATGCGCGCGGTCAGGGCCAGCAATCGCGCCTCGGTCAGCGCGGGCGAGTACCGCCTGCTGCGATAGTCGAAATACATCAGGCACACACCGGCCGCACCCAATGCCCAAGCCAGCCAGCGCAACAGGCTGCCGTTTTCGCTCCGCAGCAGAAACGGCCAGGTGCCGAACACGGCGACGACGACGATTCCGCATGCGGCCGCCGTCGCCGGCAGCGAGCGCATCGATTGCAGCCGCGGCGACAATGCGTAAAGCAGGAGCAAGGAGACAAACAGCGGCAGTTCGACTCGTCCGGCCATCAGGACCAGCGCTGGCGCGATCAGCCCAGGATCATCCACACGCACCAGCACTGTCAGCACCGCAAGCAGATTCACCACCACCAGGACGCGCAGCATCACCCCCAGATTACGGAAATCCGGCAGGGCGGGAAGAACGGGCTGATCGGGCTTTTGCTTTATACTTTCCATTGCTCGAGCGGTCTTAGAAGTCCGCCCAGAAAGATCTCACAATTCAACTCAGAACACGCCAACACGCCTATGTGGCGACCGTTTCTCTCAGCACGGACATTATGACAGATCACACCCCGTCCCCGACGCCAGACTCCAACCAGCCCGCCAAAGCCTGGTCCGGCCGCTTCTCCGAGCCCGTCTCCGACCTGGTGAAACGCTACACCGCGTCGGTATTCTTCGACCAGCGCATGGCCACGCAGGACATACGCGGATCGCTGGCACACGCGAAAATGCTCGCCCGCCAGGGCATCATCGGCGCCAACGACCTTGCCGACATCGAGCGCGGCATGCACCAGATTGCGGGCGAGATCGAAAGTGGGGAATTCGCGTGGAATCTGGACGATGAAGACGTTCACCTCAATATCGAAAAGCGCCTGACCGCGCTCGTTGGCGATGCGGGCAAACGCCTGCACACTGGCCGCAGCCGCAATGATCAGGTCGCCACCGACATCCGCCTGTGGCTGCGCGACGCCATCGACCAGACGCTGCACCTGATCGCGACCTTCCAGCGCAACCTGCTCGACATCGCCGAGCAACACGCCGCCACACCGATGCCGGGCTTTACCCATCTTCAGGTGGCGCAACCGGTCACATTCGGCCATCACCTGATGGCTTACTACGAAATGAGCCGGCGCGATGCCGAACGCTTTGCCGATTGCCGCAAGCGCGTCAACCGGCTGCCGCTCGGCTCGGCCGCGCTGGCCGGTACCAGCTATCCGATCGACCGTGAATTCGTCGCCGCCGAGCTCGGCTTCGACGAGGTCTGCTACAACTCGCTGGACGCGGTCAGCGACCGCGACTTCGCCATCGAATTCTGCGCTGCCGCCGCGCTGTTGATGACTCACCTTTCACGCCTGTCCGAGGAACTCATCCTGTGGATGAGCCCACGCGTCGGTTTCATCGACCTAGCCGACCGCTTCTGTACCGGCTCGAGCATCATGCCGCAAAAGAAAAACCCGGACGTGCCCGAACTCGTGCGCGGCAAGACCGGCCGCACCAATGGTAACCTGATTGCGCTGCTGACCCTGATGAAAGGCCAGCCGCTGGCCTACAACAAGGACAATCAGGAAGACAAGGAGCCGCTGTTCGATACCGCCGACACAGTCATCGACACGCTGCGCATCTATGCCGACATGATCACCGGTATCAAGGTGAAGGCTGACAACATGCGCGGCGCGCTGTCGCAGGGGTATGCCACCGCGACGGATCTGGCCGACTATCTCGTCAAGCAAGGCCTGCCCTTCCGTGATGCGCACGAGGCCGTCGCGCTGGCGGTTCGTGCCGCAGAAGTGCGTGGCTGCGATCTGCCCCAGTTCACGCTCGACGAACTTCGCGCCGCCATGGCCGATGTGCCGGGCGCAGCCGAGCGCGTCGAGGCGGGGATCTCTGCCGTGCTCACGGTCGAGGGCTCGCTTGCCTCACGCAATCATGTCGGGGGGACGGCCCCCGACCAGGTCCGGGCAGCGATCGCGCGTGCGCGAGAGGCATTGGGCTGACGTCGATGGTGGCTGAGCGGATCGGAAAATACGAGATTCGCAGCCTTCTGGGGGAGGGTGCGACCAGCGCCGTCTATCTGGCCTGGGACGCGTTTCACCAGCGCGAGGTCGCGCTCAAGCGACTCTATCCAGAGCTTGTCAGCGACCGCCAGCGTGGCCGGCTGTATCGCCAGCTCATGCTCAACGAAGCCGCGCTCGCCGGCAAACTGACTCATCCCCACATCGCACAGATCTATGATGCGGTGATCGACGACAACGACGCCTACGTCGTCATGGAATACGTTCCCGGCGGCACGCTCGAGGCGCTCGTCCGCCCCGACCGGCTGCCGCCCATAGAGCGCGTCATCGAAATCATCTTCAAGTGCAGTCGGGCGCTCGATTACGCCTTCCATCAGGGCGTCACGCATCGCGACATCAAGCCGGCCAATATCCTGCTGTACCGCGCCGACAGCAGCGACATCCGCATTTCGGACTTTGGCGCAGCGTTGCAGAAGGCGAGCGAAACGACTCAGATCGCCGGCATCGGGTCGCCCGCATACATGTCGCCACAACAGGTGCGCGAGATGCCGCTGGATCACCGCACCGACATCTATTCGCTGGGCGTGGTGATGTATCAGTTGCTCACGGGTCGTTTGCCATTTGAGTGCGAGAACAACTACAGCCTCATCTACCGCATCGCCAACGATGTTCCACCGGCGCCGATCGAGTTGCGCCCAGACATTCCCGACGCGCTCGACGCCATCGTGCGCCGCGCCATGGAGCGCGAACTCGATCGCCGCTACCAGAGCTGGGCCGAGTTTTCACACGATCTCGCGCTCGCCTTTCGCAATCGCGCGATCGCCCTCGACCGCAAGACCCCGCCCGAAGCGGAGAAATTCCAGACCCTGCGCAGCATCACCTTTTTCCGCGAGTTTGCCGATGCCGAACTGTGGGAGATCATCGGGTTCGCACAGTGGACCCACCTGCAACCGGGCACCATGATCATGAAGGAAGGCGAGGCCGGCGACTACTTCTGCTTCCTTGCCGACGGTGAAGCACGGGTGAAGAAGCGCGGCAAGCTGCTCAACGTGCTCAGCGCCGGCGAGTGCTTCGGTGAAATGGCGCTCTTTTCCGCCGGCGGCGGCATCCGTTCAGCCTCGATCGAGGCCACCACCGAGGTCGACGTGATCACGATCCGCTCGCGTGCGCTGCAGCGCGCCTCGGACACCTGCCGCATGCATTTCTACAAGGCATTTCTCGAAGTGCTATCGACGCGCCTGTCGCTGATGAGCGCAAGAATTGCGAACCTTTGAACCCGCAGTTAAGCGCACCCGCGAACGGGTGGTGCAATCGCCATTTGCCTGTCGGTTTTTTTTACACTGATGACCGCAAGCCCCGAACGCAAACATCGCGGCCTCGGACAAACCTGTCGTGGCGATGCGGAGCGCGGACCGACGGTAGCGGCCGATCACTCGGGCAAAGTCCATGCAATACATGGGTTTGAGCATGAGTCCCGGCAATGCCAGTCACTGACGAAGTACTGCTCCATGTTTGCCCGGGCAGCCGTCGGGCAGATGGGCACCTTACTTGCTTACTTATATGAAAATGTGCAATTTGGCGCAAACGACGCTCGAACCAGGCTGTTAGAATGTGCCAAGCGCTGCAGAAAACCCGGAGCTTGTAATGAACAACGAACCTGAACTGCACTCTAGCGACTCGCCCGAACAGGGCGGCGGCCTGAGCCGTCGCGCTGCGCTCAAGCGCGCGGCGGGCGCCGGCATCATCATGACGTCCCTGTCTTCGGGAAGTGCGCTGGCCTCGATCAGTTGCAAAAAATACTCGAACTGGATGTCGGGCAAGCTCAACGGCGGCAGCCCGGGCAGGCCGGACACCCAGACGTGCACCCTCGGCAGATCGCCAGGTTTCTGGGGAAATTCGGTAAAATCGAACGGAGCATGTTCGACTGCGCTGAACAACAATTTCGCGGGTTCTTGTGATGCCGTCAAGGCCATCTTCAACTCGCAGTTCCGCTCGGTCTTTACGGGTGGCAGCAGCCAGACCTTCGGCTACATCCTGAACCACGAGGGTTCGAACTTCGGCAGCGGCGTCAATGTCGATCGTGCGTTCTGTGCGGCCTATTTCAATGCGCGCTTCATGCCGGGTTACCCGATGACCGTGCTGGATCTGACGGTGCTGTTCTCCAAGATCGGCACACCGGGCTTCGACCCGAATGAAATCAAGACCTATCTTGAAACAACCTACGAGACGCCTTGATCGCTGCCCCATTGTCACCACGAAAGTGGTGCGGTGAGATCATCCCTACCTTGAAGCAATCTGTCGTCTCATCTTCCGTTCATGACGGAGAGCGGGCGCTGCTCGATCTCGGCACCGGCAAAATCGTCGTTGTCGACGATTCGGAATACCGATGCATGCAGGACAGTGCCGATGCGCCAAGCCAGCTGCTTTATGAAGCGTTAGACGAGGCCGGCTTCATTGAACACGCCGACACAGTTCGAAAAACTCGGTAATTCCGCAGCGGAAAGAAGTATCGGCGCACTTTTCGGCCGCGGCCTGATCATCGATCTCGGCCCCCTGCTTGCAAGGGTCAGACTGAGCAACCGGCAGGTCGCGCAGCAGTTCGTCAATCTGTACCAGGCTTTCCCGGCGAGCACAGTCGAAGGTTTTGCCCATCTGGACGTGAAGGTGGGTTGCAGGGCATGGCCCGCCGGCCTGTTCAAACCGCAAGCGCGCTTTATCAGCGAAGGGCGCGAGCCGTTCGTGCCGCTGCCCGAGGCGCATGCATTGCCGTTGATCGAATGGGGCCTGAACTGGACCATCGCCACGCAAGCGCCGAATTTCCTCGTCATCCACGCCGCCGTCGTAGCCCTGAACGATCGTGCCATCATCTTGCCGGGTAACCCCGGGGCGGGAAAGAGCACGCTGTGCGCTGCACTGGTGGCCCACGGCTGGCGACTGCTATCGGACGAGTTTGCGCTGATACACCCCGTCACCTTGCGGATTCACCCGATTCCGCGCCCCATCAGCCTAAAGAACGCCTCAATCGACATCATTGGCGCCCGCTGGCCGGAAGCCTGGCATTCGCCGCCCGTCCTTGACACAAGCAAGGGCACGGTGTCGCTGTTCCGCCCACCTGAAGACAGCGTGCAGTCGATGAAAGCCACCGCGTCTGCAAGTTGCGTAGTGTTTCCAAGATATGCCGCGGATACGTCCCTGAGCATCGAGCGCATCCCCAGGGCACGCGCCCTGGCCAGGCTGGCCGAACACGTCGTCAATTTCACCGAACTTCCGCGCAAGCATTTCGGTGTGCTCGATCGCCTCTTTCTGACCTGCCAGGCGTCCGACCTCGCGTACTCGGACCTCGACGAAGCGATCCATCAACTCGACACCATCGTTCAAGCGGACAGGCAGCAGCATGCTTGAGAAGATTCTGCTGCAACCGTCGCTCAGCCTCCAGTTGAGCCTTGCCGAATGGGACCATCTCATCTCGGCTGCGCGCGCCGGACAACTGCTTGCTCGCCTTGCCTGGCTGATCAGAAGCCATGGACTGGCATCCGGGCTTCCAGAACAGATTGCAGATTTCCTTCTCGCTCACGAGGCCCTCGCCGACGCCCAGCATGAAGCGGTGCGCATCGAGGCCAACGAGATTGTCCACGCGCTTTCCAGATCGGACAGTCCTGTCATCTTCCTGAAGGGAAGTGCCTACGTACTGTCGAATCATCCCGCGAGCCAGGGGCGGCTGCTGGGCGACATCGACATCATGGTGCCCCGTGCCAGGCTCGAAGATGTCGAACTCATGCTGAAACTCGGCGGCTGGAGCAACGCCCACCACTCCGCGTACGATCAACGCTACTACCGTCAGTGGATGCATGAGCTGCCAGCCATGATTCATCGAACACGCGGCGTCGTGCTTGATGTGCACCACACCATACTGCCCCCGACTTCGCGCGCGCGAGTGGACGCGGCCAAGCTATTCCGCGATGCAAGGCCGATCGACGGGCTTTTCAATGCGTATGTACTGAGCGAATCCGACTCGCTCATCCATTGCGCAACACATCTGTTTCATGAGGGAGAGTTCGAAAAAGGCCTGCGCGACCTGCACGACTTTCATGTGCTGCTGGGCGCCGCCATCGAACGCGGGCTGGACGAGGCCTGTTTTGCCGAGCGTGCCATCGAGCTCGATCTGGCGTGGCCCGTGTATCTGGCGCTGCGCTACAACCAGCGCATCTTCAACGTATCCGCCGCTGCCGAAGCAACGCGTCGATTGCAGAAGGCATGCTCGCCATCATTGCTGCGGCTCGCCTTGATGGACAGCCTGTATCAACGCGCCTTGCCGGCTCAAAGCCCGGACACGGCCGGCGCAGCGACCGGCTTCGCACAGTGGCTGCTATTCGTGCGCTCGCACTGGCTCAGAATGCCGCCACACCTGCTGACTTACCACCTTTCGCGCAAGGCCCTGACCCGCCTTGCGGGAAACACCAGCGAGGCGCACGGCTGACCGGTCAGCCGGCGTACCGTGCGACGCCGCAGAAACGATGATCAGGCCTCGACTACCCCGGCATCCTTCAGCAACTGCTGCATCTCGCCGCTCTGGTACATCTCGCGCATGATGTCCGAGCCGCCGACGAACTCACCATTGACGTACAGCTGCGGGATCGTCGGCCAGTTGGCAAACTCCTTGATCCCCTGGCGAATCGCTTCGTCGGCGAGGACGTTGACGGTATAGATTTTCGTGACGCCACAGGCGTTGAGAATCTGCACGGCGGTCGAGGAGAAACCACACTGCGGGAACTGGGCGGTACCCTTCATGTAGAGCACGACAGGGTTGGAGGTGACTTGCTCGCGGATGACGCTCTGGATGTCCATTTTGGTGCCTGCAAAAGTTGAGTTAAATACTCGGGTAATTTTAGGCCTGGCCTGGCCAAGCGTCAATATTGCCTTAAATATGCGGCTCAGTCGCGCCCCAGCCAGCGCCCGCCCGAGACCCGTTCGATACCCGCCAGATCCTTCCATGACGCGATCGCGGCGAAGCCGGCATCCGCGAGTAGGCCGCGCACGGCCGACGCCTGGTCGAAGCCATGTTCGAGGAAGAGCCAACCCTCGGCCTCAAGATGCGTCGGCGCGCGCGAGACGATCTCGGCCAGGTCGTCGAGGCCGGCGGGCCCGGCCGCAAGCGCGGTTCGGGGTTCGAAGCGCAGGTCGCCCTGCTCGAGATGCGCATCCTCGGCCGCGATATAGGGCGGATTGGCAACGATCAGCTGGAAACGTTCTTCGCCCAATCCGGAGAACCAGTCGCTCTGCACGAAGGACACGCTTGCGCCGAGCCGTGCGGCGTTGGCCATTGCAACCCACAGGGCTTCGCGCGAGCGGTCGATCGCAGTCACGTCGGCAGCGTCGAGTTCGAGCGCCAGCGTCACCGCGAGCACCCCTGACCCCGTGCCCATGTCGAGCAGACGCGCACGCGGCACGCCAGCAAAATGGGCGACCGCAAGCTCGACCAACAGTTCGGTGTCCGCGCGCGGGATCAGCACGGCCGGCGTGACCATGAAATCGCGCCCGTAGAACTCACGCATTCCGGTCAGGTAGGCGACCGGCTCACCGGCAGCACGGCGCTCCACAAGTTCGCGGTACTGGGCCCAGTCTTCGGCCTTGAGCGCCAGCTCGGGCCATGCCACCAGCCGCGAAGCGGGACATTGCAGCACGTGGCGCAACAGGACTCTCGCCTCCATCTGGTCGATACGCTGCTTCGCCCAACCGAGTGCGCCGGCAATGTCCGTTGTCTCAGCCATGTTCATTCGTCCGCCAGCGCGGCCAGCAGATCCGCCTGATGCTCGAGCGTGAGGGCATCGATCAGTTCGTCGAGCTCTCCTTCCATTACCGCATCGAGGCGGTAGAGCGTGAGATTGATGCGGTGGTCGGTTACCCGCCCCTGGGGGAAATTGTATGTGCGAATGCGCTCGGAGCGGTCGCCGCTGCCAACCAGGCTCTTGCGCGTTGCCGCCTCCGACGCCTGCCGCGCGCGCAGTTGCGCGTCGTTGAGCCGCGCAGCCAGCACCGCCATGGCCTGCGCCTTGTTGCGATGCTGCGAACGATCGTCCTGACACTCGACGACCAGCCCGCTTGGCACGTGTGTAATGCGCACCGCAGAGTCAGTCTTGTTGATGTGCTGTCCGCCCGCACCCGAAGCACGAAAGGTGTCGATACGAAGATCGGCAGGGTTGATTTCTACGGCATCGAGCTCATCCGCCTCGGGCATCACCGCGACCGTGCAAGCGGAAGTGTGAATGCGGCCCTGGGTCTCGGTCACCGGAATGCGCTGCACCCGATGGCCGCCGGACTCGAACTTGAGCCTGGAGTAGGCCCCATTGCCGACGACGCGGGCAATGACTTCGCGATAGCCACCGAGATCGGACTCGCTGGCCGACACGATCTCGACCTTCCAGCGCTGGCGCTCTGCAAAACGCGAATACATGCGCAGCAGGTCGCCGGCAAACAGGGCGGCCTCATCGCCTCCCGTGCCCGCCCGAATCTCGAGAAAGAGGTTGCGCTCGTCGTTGGGGTCGCGCGGCAGCAGCGCACGCTGCAATTGATCCTCCAGCTCCGCGATGCGGGCCTCACCGTCTTCGAGCTCCATTCGGCCGAGCTCGCGCATCTCCGGATCCTCAAGGAGTTCCCGCGCCGTGGCGCAATCCGCTTCGGCCTGGCGGTAGGACTGATACAGCACCACTACCGGTTCGATTTCGGCCCGTTCGCGCGACAGATCCCGAAACGCATTCATGTTGCGCGTCGACTCTTCGGACGAAAGCTCGCGGTCGAGTTCTTCCAGACGCCCACCAAGGTGTTCAAGCTTGTCGCGAATGCTCTGCTTCATTGGATCGATAAGATGCACCCGGGCGCTCACGCTCCCGCAGTGGCCGGTGAACGGCTAGTGATGGGACGGTAGATTGAAAAGCTGCTGCACGATCCGACCGGCCTCCGCATGGTGCTCGCCTTCGGCCTGATTGAGAAACCGGGTCGGACCATGCATCAGCTTGTTGGTCAGACCATGGGACAGCGCGTCGAGAACCTGCTGCGGATCGTCTCCGCGCGCGAGCAGGCGCAAGGCGCGCTCGACTTCGGCTTCGCGCACACTCTCGGCGTGCTGTCGCAGCGCACGAATCACGGGCACCGCATCACGGACGTGCATCCACTGCAGAAAGCCGTCGACCCGGGTGTCGATGATCCCCTCTGCCTCGATGACCGCCTGCTGGCGCGATTCGAGACCGGCATCCACGACCTGCGCAAGGTCATCCACCGTATACAGAAAGACATCGTCGAGCCCCGCCACCTCGGGTTCGATGTCGCGCGGCACGGCAAGATCGACCATGACCATCGGGCGATGTCGCCTGGCCTTGACTGCCCGTTCGGCCATGCCCAGCCCGACGATGGGCAATGGCGCCGCCGTACAGGACACGACAACATCGAAACGCGGCAGCATGTCGCCGATGCGGTCGATGCGCATGGTCTGCGCCCCGAACCGGCTCGCCACCGCGAGCGCACGCTCTTCGGTACGATTGGCCACCGTCATCGATTTCGGCTGTGCGCCAGCAAAGTGGGCCGCGCACAACTCGATCATCTCGCCGGCTCCTATGAACAGCACATGCTGGTCGGAAACCTGACCGAAGATGCGCTCGGTCAGGTTGACGGCCGCCGCCGCCATCGACACGGTATTGGCGCCGATTGCGGTCGTGGAGCGCACTTCCTTGGCGACCGCAAAAGTACTCTGGAACAACTTGTGCAGCAGAGTGCCCATGGTGCCGGCCTGCTCCGCACGACGCACGGCATCCTTGACCTGGCCCAGAATCTGGGGCTCACCCAGCACCATCGAGTCCAGCCCGCTGGCAACCCGGAACACATGCCGGACGGCGTCGCGCTGCGGATGGGAATACAGGTAAGGGGCGACCTCGTTGAGCGGCAGCCGATGAAATCCCGCCAGCCAGTCCGCTGCATGTTGCGGCTGCTCGGCTGCGAAATAGAGTTCGGTACGGTTGCAGGTCGACAGGATGGCCGCTTCCCGCACACCCGTTCCACCGGTCAAGTCCTGCAGGGCGAAGTCCAGCCGCTCAGGCTGAAACGCCACACGCTCACGAATGGCAAGTGGTGCAGTGTGGTGGTTCAGGCCGAGGGCGTAGAGTTGCATGCAGACAGTGGTATTCAGGCGAAGGCGCGAATTATATCAGACGGAAAAACCGAGAAAGATTGCGCAAAATCAATCACTTCCTGAAACCAAGAAAGAAAACAGCCAGCATCCGAAGGGCTCGCCCACCCCCACTCGGCACGGACTCGAGCGCTGCCCGCCACCCGCCTGCAGACAATGGCTCCCTGCGGCGCCATCTGAAGCGGCCCATACCGAAGCGACGTGCGCGCGTCGCATTCCGCTTTTCCCCACGATTATAGCGCATTCGTCGATGCTTCCGCCCTCGGCCGGACTGGCGTAGGCTGCCCGAATCAGCACCCACAACTGTCGAGGGCCGGGTTTATCCGGATGTGCCATGACAGGATGATCGGCCACCCTGTACACCTTGCGCGCAAAAGAAGCGACGCCCAGACCGCTGGTCCCAGTCGCCCGCGCAACGTATCGGCAGTTGCCGAATACGCATCAGCAGAAGGAGACGAAAACAATGTCCACATCGACCGAAGCAAGCAGCAGCGCGCAAATCGAAGGGGTCGTCGAGCTGATCAAGACGCGGCTTGCCCCCGAGCAATCCGGTGCAGTCGAGGCCTTTGCACGCAAGTACTACAGTCAGGTCGACGCGGACGACCTGGCGGAACGCAACGTTGCCGACCTCTATGGCGCGGTGCTGAGCCACTGGCAATTTGCGCGCAAGCACGATGGCGGGCGGCGCTTGCGCGTCTACAACCCGCGCATCGACGAGCACGGCTGGGAGTCGACCCACACCGTCATCGAAATGGTCGGCAAGGACATGCCCTTCCTGGTGGATTCGATCGGAATGGAGGTCAACCGCCAGGGGCTGACGCTGCACCTGATCATCCATCCAGTGATGCGGGTCACCCGCGACGCTGACGGCGTGCTGCTCGGCATGGCCGAATCGCCCGAGGCCGCAGGCGCGCACTACGAATCCCTCATCCACGTCGAGGTCGACCGCCGTACCAACCCTGCAGAGCTCGACGCCATCCGCGACGGCCTCGAGCGCGTCTTGCACGACGTCGCGGTTTCCGTCGCCGACTGGCCGGCAATGAAGCAACGCCTGGACGACGTCATCGCGGAAACCGCCGCCACCCATGCCCCGGATACGCCGGAAAATATCGAAGAGGCGCGGGCCTTCCTGGAGTGGATGGCGGACGACAATTTCGTCCTGCTCGGCTGTCGCGACTACGATCTCATCAGTACCGAAGCGGAAAACGAGTTGCGCGTTCGTAGCGGCTCGGGGCTCGGCCTGCTGCGCGACACCGGTGACAGCCTGCAGTCACAGTCGTTTGCCGCCCTGCCGCCGCAACTCAAGGCGCAGGCCCACCTGCCCAACCTGCTGACCATCACCAAATCGAACACTCGCTCCACCGTACACCGCCAAGGCTACCTCGACCACATCAGTGTCAAAACCTTCAACACCGATGGCCGGGTCACCGGCGAACGCCGCATCATCGGCCTGCTGACATCCACCGCCTACAACACCAATCCGAAGCGTATCCCCCTGCTGCGACGCAAACTGCAGAAGGTGATCGCCCAGGCGGGACTCCTGCCCGGAAGCCACGCAGGCAAGGCGCTGGCCACGATCCTGGAACAATACCCCCGCGACGAACTTTTCCAGAGCTCGACCGACGAACTGTTCAACACCGCAACCGGCATCCTTCGCCTCGGCGAGCGCCAGCGCATTCGGCTTTTCGTGCGCTGCGACGCGTTCGCCCGCTTTGTCTCCTGCCTGATCTACGTCCCGCGCGAAAACTACAATACCGAGCAGCGCAAGCGCATGCAGAACGTATTGATGGAGGCCTTCGGCGGCACCGCCTCAGAGTTCGAGGTCCATTTCTCCGAATCCGCCCTGGCCCGCGTATTGATCACGGTGCGCACCAAGGATTCGACCATTCCGCCCTACGACGTGCGCGAGGTCGAAGCACGTCTGGTGAGCGTTGCCCGACGCTGGGAAGACGGCCTCAAGCAAGCGCTGATCGAGCATCACGGCGAGGAACGCGGCATGCAGCTGTGCCGCCGCTACCTCAACGCCTTCCCCTCCGCTTACCGCGATGACTACGCGGCCCGCAATGCCGTACATGACATCGACCTGATGGAGGCCCTCGAAGCCAACGACGGCCTCGGCATGAACCTCTACGTTCCGCTGGAGGCGCCGGCCGGCCATCTGCACTTCAAGCTGCTGTACGCCGACACCCCCGTCCCCCTGTCCTTGAGCCTGCCCATGCTCGAACGCACCGGCGTCAAGGTGGTGACGGAGCAACCCTACCGCATCGAGCGCCAGGATGGGTCGCTGGTCTGGATGCACGATTTCGGATTGACCTTCGCCGGAGGGGACAAGCTCGACCTCGAACAGTTGCGGCCGCTCTTTCATGCGGCCTTCCGCCGCGCATGGCAGGGCGCGATCGAAAACGACGACTTCAATCGCCTCACGCTGCTCGCCGCGCTCGACTGGCGCGAAATCAGCATGCTGCGGGCCTACGCCAAACACATGAAGCAGGCCGCATTCACCTTCAGCCAGACTTACATGGAGCAAACGCTCGCGAACTATCCGAAACTCGCGGCGCAGCTGGTCGCGCTGTTTCGTGCGCGCTTCGACCCGAACCGCGCAGACAACCGCGCGGCCCATTGCGATGCCATCGTGGCAGACATCAACACCACGCTCGACAGCGTGGCGAACCTCGACGAAGACCGCATCCTGCGCCAGTTCCTGGCCATGATTCAGGCCACCTTGCGGACGAATTTCTATCAACCCGACAAGGATGGACGCCCGAAGCCCTATCTTTCCTTCAAATTCGATCCCTCGAAGATTCCGAACCTGCCGCAGCCCCGGCCGATGTTCGAGATCTTCGTCTATTCACCCCGAGTCGAGGGCGTGCACCTGCGCGGCGGCAAGGTCGCCCGCGGCGGTCTGCGCTGGTCCGACCGCATGGAGGATTTCCGCACCGAGATTCTCGGTCTGGTGAAGGCACAGATCGTCAAGAATGCGGTGATCGTGCCGGTCGGGTCGAAGGGCGGATTCGTGGTCAAGAACCCACCCGTGAGCGGCGGTCGTGAGGCCATGCAGGCCGAAGGCATTGCCTGCTACCGGACCTTCCTGTCGGGGCTGCTCGATCTCACCGACAACCTCGTCCAGGGCAAGGTGGTACCGCCGGAGAACGTCGTCCGTCATGACGAGGACGACCCTTACCTGGTGGTCGCCGCGGACAAGGGTACGGCCACTTTTTCCGATATCGCCAATGGTGTCGCGAACGCCTACGGTTTCTGGCTCGGCGATGCCTTCGCCTCCGGCGGGTCGGTCGGCTACGACCACAAGAAGATGGGCATCACCGCCCGCGGCGCATGGGAATCGGTCAAGCGCCACTTTCGCGAGATGGGTCTCGACACCCAGGAAGAACCCTTCTCCGTGGTCGGCGTCGGCGACATGTCGGGCGACGTCTTCGGCAACGGCATGTTGCTCTCGCGCAAGATCAGGCTGCTAGCCGCCTTCGACCATCGCCACATCTTCGTCGACCCAAATCCGGATCCGGAAGCGAGCTGGAACGAACGCGCCCGGCTCTTCGCGCTGCCACGGTCATCATGGGCCGACTACGATGCCGCGCTGATTTCGGAAGGCGGTGGCATCTGGCCGCGCAGTGCGAAATCGATTCCGCTGTCGCCGCAGATGCGCGAGATGCTCGACACCGACGCGGAAGCGATGCCGCCGAACGAGTTGATGCGCAGCATTCTGAAGGCGCCGGTCGACCTGCTCTACAACGGCGGCATCGGTACCTACATCAAGGCCAGCAGTGAAACCGACGTATCCGTCGGCGACCGTGCCAACGACGCGATCCGCGTCAATGGGAATGAACTGCGCTGCAAGGTGGTCGGCGAAGGCGGAAATCTGGGGGCAACACAGCTCGGGCGCATCGAGTTCGCGCTCAAGGGCGGCCGCATCTGCACCGACGCCATCGACAATTCCGGCGGGGTGGATTGCTCCGACCATGAGGTCAATATCAAGATCCTACTCAACTCGGTGATGGCCGACGGCGAACTGACCGAAAAGCAGCGCAACAAGCTGCTGCTCGAGATGACCGACGAGGTCGCAGAGCTGGTGCTGCGCGACAACTATTTCCAGACCCAGAACCTGTCTGTGACCCGCGCCCGTGGCATCGAGCTGCTCGACGAGCAGGCACGCTTCATGCGCAAGCTGGGCAACGCCGGACGCCTGAACCGCAAGCTCGAGTTCCTGCCGTTCGACGAGGAGATCACCGAGCGCAAGCAGGCCCATATCGGCCTCACCTCGCCCGAACTTGCCGTACTGCTGGCCTACAGCAAGATCGAACTGTACGACGCCGTGCTCGCGTCGGACCTGCCCGAAGATCCCTTCATCTCGCAGGCGCTGATGCGCTATTTCCCGGTGGTATTGCGCGAACGCTACGCCAGTCCCATACAGCATCATCCCCTGAAGCGCGAAATCATCTCCACCCACGTCATCAACAGCATGATCAACCGGGTCGGCGCCACGTTTGTCAGCCGCCTTCAGGAGGAAACCGGCGCAAGCGCGCCCGACATCGTGCGGGCGTATCTTGCAACACGCGAGGTGTTCTCGCTGGTACCGCTGTGGGCGCAGATCGAGGCGCTGGACAACAAGGTGGCCGACGCAGTGCAGACCGCCATGATCATCGACAGCAGCCGCCTCGTCCTGCGCGGAACGCTCTGGTTTCTGCATCACCCGGAGCTTACGCGTGACCTCGGCGTCGTCGTCGACCGTTTCAAGCCTGGCGCAGGCGAGCTCGCAGCAACGCTGTATGACGTGGTGACTCCGAACTACCGAACCGAGCTCGACCAGATCGCCTCACGCTACATGGAGCAGGACGTCCCCGAAGCCCTGGCACGGCAGATTGCCACGCTCGGCGAACTCTACTCCGCACTCGACCTCGTCGAGATTGCGGCCGAAACCGGGCGCGACCAGCATACGGCGGCCTCGGTGTATTTTGCGCTGGGGGGACGCTTCGATCTGCACTGGCTCGGGCAGCAGATTTCGAACCTGCCTGCCGACACCCACTGGCAGGGCCTTGCACGTACGGCACTGCGCGACGATCTCTCCGCACAGGCGCGCAACCTCGCAGCCAACGTGCTGCGGCTGTCGCCCGGTGTGACCGAGGTCGACGCCCTGCTCGGCGCATGGGAGAAGCAGCGAAGCACCCAGATCGAGCGCAGCCGCCTGCTCTTCGCGGACGTCAAGGCGTCATCCCAGATCGACATGCCAATGCTGTCGGTCACCTTGAGGGAATTGCGCAACCTGGCGTAAGGTCATCAGTGCTGTTTCCCCACGCCTGGCCCGGCACAGCTTCAACTTGCCGGGCCAGGTGCGGTTGCCCGGCGATACCGAGGACTTTGCAACACGAGTGAAACTGGAAAGTGCTGATTCCCATAGAACTCAATACGCAAGAGGATGCTGGCGTTCGGGACGCTCCCGGCCGAGCAGTTCCCGCTGGGTTCGCGCCTGCGCTCGCCCCCTCGCGTCCCCCTTGCCAGCATATTGCTCGACCACGCATGAAACGCCTTACGCCAAGGCAGAGATGGCCATCAGCAACCTTCCGCAGGCATTGGCCAGCACGCGCCCAGCGGCGGCATTCGACACCCTTGGCGCTTGGGCCGACAACGAATGGCAATGGCACGCGCGCAAATCATGGCCGCAAAAGGCCATGTGCGTGTACCAAAACGAAGAGGTTAGCGCCGATTTCGAGAGAAGAGAGGGCAGAACGGACGGCAACCGGGAATGTTCCCGCCAAGCCTTAGGACCCTGGTTGCACACGCAGAAAGTGCAGGAATCTCGCGTGTCATGCGGTAAACACAAATTAAAACGCCCAACTGAGAACAGTTGGGCGTCGAATTCTGGTGGCCAGTCGCGGAATCGAACCACGGACACGCGGATTTTCAATCCGCTGCTCTACCAACTGAGCTAACTGGCCAAACGAGACGCGCATTATAGCGGAGATTTTCAGCTCGTCAACGTATTTCGCCTCCAGCGCCATCGCGCCCCGTTCCGCATGCTTATCTCCAAAAGTCAGCGGAATACAGCCGTGCTGCGTTAGAGTCTGCATCATCGCGTGCGAGAACATCATGATTGTACTTCTGGTCGAAGACGACCCCGACCTCTCCGATGGTATTTGCCGATTCCTGCGCGGGCAAGGCGATACGGTCATTCACGAAAATGACGGCATGCGCGCCGATGCGTTACTGCAGAGTCAGACGGTCGACTTCGCCCTGGTGGACGTTGGACTGCCAGGACTCGGCGGATATGAACTGGTGCGACGGATCCGCAGCCGAAAGCAGCCTATCCCGGTGATCATCATCACTGCCCGCGACGCGCTGGATGACCGCATCTACGGCCTCGACCTCGGCGCTGACGATTACCTGCCGAAGCCGTTTCAGCTTGCCGAACTGACGGCCCGAATGCGCGCCGTGCTGCGTCGCGGCCATTATTCGACGGTGCGCAGCATCGTATTCGGCCCCTTGTCGCTGGATCTGGATGGACGCCTTGCCGAACTCGATGGCGCGGCATTGAGCCTGACTGCTCGCGAATGGACGCTTCTCGAAGCACTTGCCGAAGCAGACGGCCGGACGGTGCCCAAGGAAGCGCTGCAAGCCGATGCCAGCGGCAACGCCGTAGAAGTCTACATCTCGCGACTGCGCCCGCGGCTGGAACATGCCGGCCTCAAGATTCGCACGGTACGGGGTTTCGGCTACCGCCTCGAACTCGCGCCTGAGCGCTGAAGCATGCAATCGAGTCTTTACCGCCGGCTTCTGCGTACGTTTGCAGGACCGACCTTCATGCTCGTGGTTACCGCTGGCGGCGTCAGCTACGGCATCGCCAAGACAGTCGTCACCTCTGCTTACGATCAGAACCTGATCAATCTCGCACACGGCGTCGCCAATCACGTCCACCTCGACAATGGACAGTTGATACTTCAACTTTCGAGCGGTGCCGAGCTCCTGCTGCGGACCGACACCATTGACGACATCTACTTCCGCGTGCGAACCGGCAGCGGCCGCATTCTGGGCGGAGATGCCGACCTTCCCGCCATTGGCAACGACAGGCTACTCGCCGGAACCGACGAATATCCCAACGTCGAGAACCTGCCCTCGCTGAGTCTCGTCGAGCCGCAGATGTTCGACAGCGACTACCGTGGCGCGCCCATCCGTGGTGTTCGGCTGCTGCATACAATCGACCACCGGGCGATCTACGTGACCGTTGGCGAAACGCTGATCAAGCGTCGCCAGGCGCTCGAACGCCTGCTGCTCGGTTTCGGCTCTGCCGCGGTCATGCTGGTGGCCGCCGCCGCGCTGGCATTGCGCCTCGGCATTCCTTCCGGGCTCGCCCCCCTGAAGCGGCTCGAACTGGAGCTTGGCCAGCGCTCCGGCTCTGATCTCTCGCCGTTGCAGCCCGAAAGCGTCCCCGTCGAGATCAGGGAAGTGGTTCGCGCACTCAACGCGCTATTCGAGCGCCTGCGTGAGACCAACGCCGGACAGCGCCAATTTCTGCAGGACGCCGCACATCAGCTGCGCACGCCTCTGGCAGGACTGCAGATGCAGATCGAACTGCTGAGCGCGCGCCCCGACGATACGGCGCTGCTGGCCCGCCTCAGGCACTCGGTCGCCCGCACCACCCATCTCGCCAATCAGTTGCTCACACTGGCGCGAGCGGAATCAGGCTCCAAACTCATGATCAACGCAACGACGGTCAATCTTGCGGAACTGATCGATGATATGGTCGAAGACTGGCTGGACGAAGCCGATGCGCGCTCGATCGATCTGGGCATATCGCGCGAACAGGTCTCCTTGCCGGGCGACCCCACCCTGTTGCGCGAACTGCTGGCGAACCTGATGGACAATGCCTTGCGCTACTGTACCGAAGGCGGTGAAGTGTCCCTGCGCTGTGCAGCGAATGGCGCCACGGTCGAGATCGACATCAGCGACACCGGACCAGGCATTCCCGACGAACGGCGCGAGGCCGTATTCGAGCGCTTCTACCGCCTCCCGGATACCCGCCTGAGCGGAAGCGGGCTCGGGTTGCCGATTGCGCGCGAGATCGTGCAGGGCCATCACGGCACCATTGACATCAAGTGCCCGCCACAGGGGCGAGGCACGATGGTGCAGGTCAGACTGCCACGGCCGACTTGAACGCGGAAACGCCGCGACACTTACGTGACGCGGCGTTCCGACGGCAGACGGACGCAACGGCTTTTACCCCGTCGCAATCATTCAATACTCGATTAATGCCCCGATGCGCCTGCGGCGCCGATGCCCGTCTCCGAACGCACCTTCTGCGCCAAGTAGCCGGCACGATCCTGTCCGGCGCGATCACTGCTGTCGAGCACCGAGAACAGCCAGATGCCGATGAAACCGATCGCCATCGAGAACAGTGCGGGCGAGGTGTAGGGGAACAGCGCCGACCCTTTGGGATTACCAAGCGTCGCTTCCCACACGGACGGCGACACCACGGTCAGTCCAACCGCACTGATCAAGCCGAGGAAGCCACCGATCGTCGCGCCGCGCGTCGTGCAATCCTTCCACAGCACGGACATGAACAGTACCGGGAAGTTGGCCGAAGCCGCAATCGCAAAGGCCAGCGACACCATGAAGGCAATGTTCTGCTTCTCGAAGGCAATACCAAGCACCACCGCAACGATCCCGAGCCCGATCGTGGTCATGCGCGAAACCCGCAATTCAGACGCGGAATCGGCATTGCCCTTCTTGAACACCGTGGCATAGAGGTCGTGCGAAACGGCTGATGCGCCCGACAGCGTCAGCCCGGCAACCACCGCCAGAATGGTGGCGAAGGCCACCGCGGAGATGAAGCCGAGAAACACGTTGCCACCGACCGCATTTGCAAGGTGGATAGCCGCCATGTTGTTGCCACCGATGAGGCCGCCCTTGGCGTCGAGAAAACCCGGATTGGTCGACACCAGCACAATGGCACCAAAACCGATGATGAAGGTCAGCACGTAGAAGTAGCCGATCCACGTCGTGGCCCAGAACACCGACTTGCGTGCTTCCTTTGCGTCCGGCACGGTGAAGAAGCGCATCAGAATGTGCGGCAGCCCGGCGGTACCGAACATCAGCGCCATACCGAAGGAAATCGCCGAGATCGGGTCCTTGATGAAGGAGCCCGGCCCCATGATCGCCTGACCGATGATACCCGCCTCCTCCGCGGTTTTCCCTGCCGCCAGCGCGGTCGTCGCCTTGACCTTCACCGACGCTGCGAACAGCGCCTCGGGCGAGAAACCGTATTGCGCCATCACCATGAAGGCCATGAAAGACGCACCGGCGAGCAGCAGGCATGCCTTGATGATCTGCACCCAGGTGGTCGCCGTCATGCCGCCGAACAGCACATAGACCATCATCAAGGCACCGACGATCACCACCGCCATCCAGTACTCGAGGCCAAACAGCAACTTGATCAATTGCCCGGCACCCACCATCTGCGCAATCAGATAGAAGGACACCACGACGAGCGTGCCCGATGCGGCAAACGCACGGATCGGCGTCTGTTTGAAGCGGTAGGCGGCAACGTCGGCAAAAGTGAATTTACCCAGGTTGCGCAGGCGCTCGGCCATCAGGAAGGTGATCACCGGCCACCCGACGAGGAAACCGATCGAATAGATCAGACCATCGTATCCACTGGCCATCACCGCCGCCGAAATACCGAGAAAGGACGCCGCCGACATGTAGTCGCCGGCAATGGCAAGGCCGTTCTGGAAACCGGTGATCCCACCGCCCGCGGTATAGAAGTCGGCAGCCGACTTGGTCTTGGCTGCAGCCCATTTGGTAATGAACAGCGTAAAGACCACGAAGCCGGCAAACATGCTGATTGCCGTCCAGTTGGTCGCCTGCTTTTCGGCCTGCCCGAGGTCGCCGCCTGCAGCAAGCGCTGCTGCAGACAGCAGCGCAAGGCCGATGCCCGCGAGAATATTCAAATGTCGGCCGTTCATTTGCCCGCCTCCTTGACCACTTCTTCGGTGAGCCTGTCGAACTCGGCGTTCGCACGTCGTACGTAGATGCCGGTGATGATGATGGTGAATACGATCACCCCGAATCCGATCGGAATGCCGACACTCATGACACCGTCGCCAAGGCGCGCAGCGAACATACCCTTGTCAAAGGCGATAACGGCGATATAGCCGTAGTAGACCACCATCATGATTGCGGTCAGTGTCCAGCCGAACCTGGAGCGCGTGCTCACGAGCCGCTGGTACTTCGGATTGGCAATGATTTTTGCCACCGAATCGTTTTCCATGTCTCCCCCTCCATACGGGCAATAATGAAGCCGGGCGTGCGCCAAGCTGGGCGAAAGGTAGCCGGAGAGACTTACGCGGAACTTACGGCGAAGATTTTTTATTCTTTTATTTCAATTACTTACTGAATTCTTAACGCGAGCTGAATATACCCGTTGCGGGCGCAGCGTGGCGGGATCATAGCGGGAAGAAGTCACCGTGAACCGGTGGCGGAATCTGCATCTGACTACGTGGGAACACGACCTGGGCAACCGTACCCTGCCCCCCCGGATTCGGACTCAGGCTTACCGTCGCGCGATGCAGCTCGGCGATCTCGCGCACGATCGGCAGGCCCAACCCCGACCCGTCCGCACCGCTACCGAGCACACGATAGAAACGCTCGAACACGCGTTCGCGATCCGCCTCGGGAATACCCTCACCGGTATCTTCGACCTCGAAGATTGGAGCACCCGCATGCCGCGTCCGGGCCGTGACACTCCCGCCGCGCGGGGTGTACTTGATGGCGTTGTCCATCAGGTTTTTCACCATCTCGCGCAAGAGCACCGCATTCCCTTCGACGATCATGCCCTGC
Source organism: Azoarcus sp. L1K30 (assembly GCF_018122735.1). Classification (GTDB taxonomy): domain Bacteria; phylum Pseudomonadota; class Gammaproteobacteria; order Burkholderiales; family Rhodocyclaceae; genus Parazoarcus. The sequence continues at coordinate 2,358,502 of NZ_JAGRRD010000001.1, forward strand.
CCGCTGCTCTCCACGCCGAGATCGATACCTTTTGCCAAGGCGCGCGGAAACAGCTCCTGCCCCACTTCCCGCACCATGGCCTCGACGTCGACCGCCTCCACCGCATAGAGCTTCTCGAAACTCGCCTCCGCCCGCGCCAGCGACAACAACTGGTTGATCAGGTGTCCGGCACGCTCGGTACTGTCCGCGATACGTGCGAGCGAACTGCGCAACTGTTCGGGGTCGCTCTCGTGTAGCGCGAGTTCGGTCTGCATGCGCAAGCCGGTCAGCGGCGTGCGCATCTGATGCGCCGCATCGGCAATGAAACGCTGCTGCGCCTGCAAGTTCTCCTCAAGGCGGGCCATCATGTCATTGAAAGCGATGATCAGCGGGCGCACTTCCTCGGGCACGCTCGCCGGCACGATCGGCGACAGGTCTGTCGGCCTGCGGCGCCTGATCAGACTTTGCAGCCGGTTCAGCGGGGCGATGCCGCGCGTCAGCCCCACCCACACCAACACGACCGCGAGAGGAATGATGGCGAACTGGGGCAACAGCACACCGGTGACCACACGTGAAGCAAGATCAGACCGCTTGTTCCGGGTTTCGGCAACCTGTACCAGAATCAGCGGACTGGCCGGCTCCGGCCATGCGCGAAGATACTGGTATGCCACCCGCACCTCTTCCCCGTGTATCACTTCATCGCGATACCGTATCTCTTCGCCCAGCACGGTCGCAGGCGGCGCCACCCATGGGATCTCGCGATCACCGGTGATCGTTTCACCCCCCTGATCCGCCACCTGATAATAGACCGTATCGTCCTGGTCAGCCCTGAACAGGGCACGGGGCGGCGCAGGGAAATGCACCACCACCTTGCCATCCTCCACTGCCACCAGTCGTGCGAGTGCACGCGCACTGTCGGCCAGTGCTCTGTCGTAGGGCTGATTGGCGATATTGTCGGCCACGTTGTGGGTGACGATGATGGAGATCGGCCACAGGAACAGCAATGGCGCCAGCAACCAGTCGAGGATTTCGCCAAACAGCGAGTTCGGCTGCCCCGGGGCACGTTGCGCCCCGGACTTGCGATCAGATCTTCGCAGTCGGGACAGCATCCGGATTTTCCAGGCAATAGCCCAGACCGCGAACGGTCACAATGCGGACGCCACTGTCTTCGAGTTTCTTGCGCAGGCGGTGCACATACACCTCGATCGCGTTGCTCGACACCTCCTCGCCCCAACCGCACAAGTGATCGACAAGCTGATCCTTGCTCACGAGTCTGCCAACCCGCAGGATGAACACTTCGAGAAGGCCCACCTCGCGCGCCGACAGGTCGACCATCTGACCGTTGATCTTGACGACGTGATCGGCCTGATCATAGGTCAGGTTGCCGACCTCGATGCAGCGCGGCTGCCCCGTCCCTCGACGCGTGTGCGCACGCACCCGGGCCTCCAGCTCGGGAAGCGCGAACGGCTTTGTCATGTAGTCGTCTGCGCCTGCATCCAGCCCCCGGACGCGATCCTCGACGCCATCCTGTGCAGTAAGGATCAGCACTGGAATGGCTGATTTTCGCCCGCGCAGGCGCTTCAGCACCTCGATCCCCGGCAGCTTGGGCAAGCCGAGATCCAGAATCAGCAGGTCGTAGGGCTGGGAGGCAAGTGCGGCATCGGCGTCCGCACCGTTTGCGACATGGTCAATTGCGTAGCCGCCGCGCTTGAGCGCTCTGCAGATACCGTCCGCAATGACCGGATCATCTTCCGCAAGAAGAATGCGCATAGGATTCCGGATGTAAGTTGAATGTAAGCGGAACCCCTTAGATTAAGCCCCGCTGTTCTCCTTTTATTCGGTCTTCGGGAACGCGTGCGTTCAGCAGCGCAGGCGTTCCGGGGAGCGTCGCGCCCAAGCGCCGATGCTCCCTGCCGTCTTTTCCAAACCCCGTAAGTATCCCACGCCCTTGCGCTCACGCGTAGTGGTTTGCGCGCGCATGTGCGCACTGCGACCTGCCCGGCCGCATTTGTCCATGCGTGTCGACGAAAAAAGGCCCCGCCTAGGCGGGGCCCTTGATCCGACGAAGACGTCAGTCAGGCAATTACATGCCCATACCGCCCATACCGCCCATGCCGCCCATACCGCCCATGTCGGGCATGCCACCAGCCGGCTTGTCTTCCGCCAGTTCCGCCACCATGCAGTCGGTGGTCAGCATCAGACCCGCCACGGAAGCGGCGTTCTGCAGTGCGGTGCGAGTCACCTTGGTCGGATCCAGCACACCCATCTCGACCATGTCGCCGTACTCGCCGGTTGCAGCGTTGTAGCCGAAGTTGCCGGCACCTTCGTTGACACGATTCACCACCACCGAGGGCTCGTCGCCCGCATTGGCAACGATTTCGCGCAGCGGTTGCTCCATGGCGCGCAGCACGATCTTGATGCCGGCGTCCTGATCGTGGTTGTCACCCTTAAGATCGGTGAGGTTGGCACGGGCGCGCAGCAGGGCAACGCCGCCGCCGGGAACGATGCCTTCTTCAACCGCAGCACGGGTGGCGTGCAGTGCGTCTTCGACGCGCGCCTTCTTTTCCTTCATTTCGACTTCGGTCGCGGCACCCACCTTGATCAGTGCAACGCCGCCGGCCAGCTTGGCCACGCGCTCTTGCAGCTTTTCGCGATCGTAGTCGGAGGTCGCTTCTTCGATCTGGACACGGATCTGCTTGACGCGCGCTTCGATGCGCTCGCCATCGCCGGCACCGTCGATGACGATGGTGTTTTCCTTGCCCACTTCGATGCGCTTGGCCTGGCCCAGCTCTTCCAGTGTCGCCTTCTCGAGGGTCAGGCCGACTTCTTCGGCAATGACCTGACCACCGGTCAGAATGGCGATATCTTCCAGCATGGCCTTGCGACGATCGCCGAAGCCCGGTGCCTTGACGGCGCAGGTCTTGAGGATGCCGCGGATGTTGTTCACCACCAGGGTGGCGAGCGCTTCACCATCGACGTCTTCGGCGATGATCAGCAGCGGACGACCGGCCTTGGCCACTTGCTCGAGTACCGGCAGCAGGTCACGGATGTTCGAAATCTTCTTGTCAAACAGCAGGACGAAGGGGTTCTCGAGGATGGCAACCTGCTTGTCCGGGTTGTTGATGAAATAGGGCGACAGGTAGCCACGGTCGAACTGCATGCCTTCCACGACGTCCAGTTCGTTGTTCAGGCTCTTGCCGTCTTCAACGGTAATCACGCCTTCCTTGCCGACCTTGTCCATGGCCTTGGCAATGATGTCGCCGATGTCCGAGTCGGAGTTGGCCGAAATCGAACCGACCTGGGCGATTTCCTTGTTGGTCGAGCACGGCTTGGAGAGCTTCTTCAGCTCGTCGATGGTCGCCACGACAGCCTTGTCGATACCACGCTTGAGGTCCATCGGGTTCATGCCGGCAGCGACGAACTTCATGCCTTCACGAACGATCGACTGCGCCAGAACGGTCGCGGTGGTGGTGCCGTCACCAGCGATGTCGGAGGTCTTGGAAGCAACTTCCTTGACCATCTGCGCACCCATGTTCTCGAACTTGTCCTTCAGTTCGATTTCCTTCGCCACGGACACGCCGTCCTTGGTCACGGTCGGGGCACCGAAGGAGCGCTCGAGCACGACATTGCGACCCTTGGGGCCGAGGGTGACCTTGACCGCATTGGCCAGGATATTGATGCCAGCAACCATGCGCTCGCGCGCGGAATCACCGAATTTGACTTCTTTAGCAGCCATTCTTTAGAACTCCTGAATTATTTCGAATCGAGAATCAAGGCAATTGCGGGAGGCTCAGCCTTCGACCACGCCCATGATGTCCTCTTCGCGCATGACGAGCAGCTCGTCACCTTCGACCTTGACGGACTGGCCGGCATACTTGCCGAACAGCACCTTGTCGCCCACCTTGACGGCCATCGGACGCACGCTGCCGTCGTCCAGAATCTTGCCGTTGCCGACAGCCAGCACTTCACCCTGATCGGGCTTCTCACCGGCGGAATCGGGGATCACGATACCGCTGGCGGTCTTGCGTTCGGCTTCCAGACGCTTGACGATCACGCGATCGTGCAGGGGACGAATCTTCATCGAGTTCACTCCTTGATACTGATTAAACGGTGGCGGGACTTTCCCGCCGGGAAATTCGCAGTGGCGATGGCTTGCACCGGGCCTGTTAGCACTCATCGCCAACGAGTGCTAATAATAGGGGCGGGGTAAGGCTATTTCAAGAGCACGCGGAGAAGAAATTTTTGTTGCAATGCAGCGGCGCAATCAGAATGCAACCGCAACTCCGAAGTGGAGGCGCAGGCGCTTCTCATCCTGCCCCCAGGCGAGGTCCACTGCCAGCGGTCCTGCCGGACTGCGCCAGCGCGCGCCCAGGCCGTAGCCGGTGCGCAAGCGGAAATCCCCCGGTGAGTCGGCAGCGTCGCCAGTGTCGACAAACACGGCGCCACCCCAGTCAGCGCGGAACCAGTGCACGTACTCCGCGCTCAACGTACCGAGATATCGTCCGCCGACGGTCGCGGCACCATCTCTGACCCCGAGGCTCTGATAGGCATATCCGCGCACCGACTGCGCCCCGCCAGCACGAAACAGGAAATCCTGCGGAATGCCTTCGCGCGAATCCGCGAAGGTCTTGCCGAACTCGGCACGCAGGCTCAGAACATCGGTCTCGCCAAGTGGAAAATAGCGCTGGTAGCGGCCATAGACACGCATGAAATCCTGGCTCGAGAGCGCAACACTCGCCCCCCCTCCCACCTGGAATTCGAGTACCTGACCGCTGCGCGGATCGAGCACATTGTCGACATCGCGCTTCACCCAGCCCCAGTTTGCAGTCAGGGTCTCCAGGCTACGCGGATCGGCTCCATCAGGATGAAGGGACTCGTGCTGCAGCCGCAGGGTAACCTGGGTTTCAACGTTTCCGTCTATCATCGTTCGCGCAACACCGATGGCTTGACTATCGGTTCTCAGCCCTTCGACATCACTGTTGTCGATCAGGGCACCGACACTGTCACGGTGACCATCTGGCGAGGGCGGGAAGAACAGGTCTGCGAACAATGACTGACGCAACTGCTCGAGTCGTAGCCCGGTAGACAACTCCCATCCGTGCCCGAAGAAGTTGACATCGCGATAGCCTGACTCGACACGATAGCCCGTATTACTCGACACACCGGCACCGAAACTCAGGCGTCTCGACTGCGCTTCCGCGACCTGAATCCTCACCGGCACCGCATCGGCCAGCGCCGGGTCGCGCTCAATATTGACCACCACGGACGCGAACTGCGGCGCGGCCTGCAGCACCTCCTGCAAGGCGAGCAAGGCATCCTGATCGTAGACATCCCCCGCCTTCACCGTACTGTAGCGCTCCACCAGGTCGGCAGGCAGACGATCGAGCCCGCTGACCTCGAGCGCGCCGAGGCGGAAAGTCGGGCCGCTGTCGATCACCACAGCCAGCCGCACCGAGGAGCCGTCCTCAGCCACCTCGGCCAGGGTGCTGCGCGCTCGGGCCGCTGCGAAGCGCCGGCGACTTACCGCATCGAGCAGCTGCTGCTTGGCCCGGTCCCAGTCGCTCTGCCGAAACGGCTGGCCCACGGGCAGCGACCACCCTTCCACGAGCGACTCGCGCAGGCCTGCCAGGTCTGCGGCGTCCGCCAGTTCACCCTCGAAGCGAATGTCGACAGAGGCGATGCTTGCCCTCACCCCCGGCTCAACCATCAGCTTCCAGCCCGCCTCGGAAGGGCGATCGAACCTGACAACGGGTTTGAAATAGCCTTCCGTCGCCAGCAGATCGAGCACTTCCCTGCGGGTCCGGCGCGCGAGCGCAGTGCGGTCCGGACCGGACTCGGGCACAGTCACCTCACCCTGGCGCAACAGGCGAACGTGCCGTTGCAGCAGAGCGCTAACCTGCTCAGGCGCGTCGAGTTCGACGGCAACGCTCGACTGCGCCAGCGCCTCACTCGCGTAAGCGAGGCACGCAATCGTCAACAGTACCGAAGCGAGCCCGTGATCATTCTTCAAGGTGATAGGCGGTGACGCGTTCGACTTCGCTCTTCGAGCCAAGAATCACCGGAACGCGCTGATGCAGTTTGTTCGGCATCACATCAAGAATACGCTCACGCCCCGTTGTGGCCGCGCCGCCAGCCTGCTCGATCAGCATCGCCATCGGGTTGGCCTCGTACATCAGGCGCAGCTTCCCTCCCTGTGCCCGGCACTTTTCGTCCAGCGGATACATGAAAATTCCGCCACGCGTCAGGACACGATGCACGTCGGCCACCATCGACGCCACCCAACGCATGTTGAAATCGACGCCGCGCGGGCCGCTCTTGCCGGCCTGCAACTCAGCCACGTAGCGCTGCACCGGAGCCTCCCAGTGCCGCACATTGGACGCATTGATGGCAAATTCGCGGGTCTCCTCGGGCACCGTCATGTAAGGGTGGGTGTAGATGAAACTGCCCATTTCTCGGTCCAGCGTGAATGCATGAACCCCTTTGCCGACGGTCAGCACCAGTTGCGTGGATGGACCATAGATCGCGTACCCTGCAGCCACTTGTTCGCGCCCCGGCTGCATGAAGCTCTGCTCCGTCGGATCCCCATCACCCGGCGGATTGCGCAGTACCGAAAAAATGGTGCCGACGGTGACGTTGATATCGATGTTCGACGAGCCGTCGAGCGGATCAAACAGCAGCAGGTAGCCACCCTTCGGCATGTCGAAAGGAATCTGGTGGACGGTCTCGACCTCCTCGGACGCCATCGCCGCCAGGTGCCCCCCCCACTCATTGGCCTGTAGCAGGATCTCGTTGGCGATGACGTCGAGCTTCTTCTGCGCCTCACCTTGCACATTGTCGGTGCCGGCCTCGCCGAGCACGTCGGTGAGCGCCCCTTTCGACACGGTGACGCCAATCGCCTTGCATGCCCGGGCCACGACCTCCAGCAACAGCCGCAGGTCGGCGGAAACCCGCCCGGCGCGGTGCTGCTCGATCAGAAATTGAGTAAGAGTGACACGACGCATGTAGAAGACTCCCGAAGACGGATGATTGAAGGTGTCAGCCCGGATTATCCCGCTTACCGGGCTTGAGCGCACCACGAGATGCACGCTGGCCGCTATCATTCCCGATCGGCTGCAACCAGGGCCCGATCGACGATCATTCGGGCCACTCCTTTTCGGGCACAACCAACTTATGCATGTGATGGTTCTCGGCGCCGGTGTGACCGGCGTCACCACCGCCTGGTATCTCAGACAGGCGGGCTTCGACGTCAGCGTCGTCGACCGCCAGCCGGGCGCAGGACTTGAAACCAGCTTTGCCAACGGCGGACAGATCTCGGTCAGCCATCCCGAGCCCTGGGCCAACCCAGGGGCCCCGTTGCTTGCGCTGCGCTGGATGGGAAGGCCGGACGCGCCGCTGCGGTTCCGCCCACAGCCCGACCTCGCTCAGTGGCGCTGGGCGCTTTCCTTCCTGCGCGAGTGCCTACCATGGCGAACCCGTCACAACACGGAAGCCATCGCCGCATTGGCCATTCACAGCCAGCGCGAGCTTCATCGCTTGCGCAGCGCCGCCGGCATTGAACACGAATTCGACTCGCGCCAACAAGGCATTCTCCATCTGTATTTCACTCAAGAGGACTTTGCCCAGGCAAGCACCCGGGCGGACGAACTGGCGCGTCTGGGTATCGACGCCCGGGTCAGCAGTGCCGCCGACTGCATTGCGATCGAACCCGCACTGGCCAATGCCGCACCTGCGCTGCACGGCGGTCTGTACGCGCCTGGAGACGAGAGCGGCGATGCAATGTACTTTACCCGCGCGCTGGCGCAAGTACTCGCGCGCGACGGCGTACGTTTTCACTACGAAACACGGATTGAACGCCTCGAACACACGGGTGGGCTGATCAATGGCGTAATGGTGCGAGACAGCAACGGACGCCCCGACATGTTGGTTGCCAACGCCTACGTCGTCTGTCTCGGCAGCTTCAGTCCGCTGATGGTTCGCGCGCTGGGAGAACAGCTGCCAATTTATCCGGTAAAGGGCTATTCGGTTACCGCCCCGGTGCTCGACCCCACCCGCGCGCCGCAAGTCAGCCTGACCGACGAATCGCGTCGCATCGTCTGCTCACGACTCGGGGACCGCCTGCGTATCGCCGGCACTGCTGAGCTCAATGGCTACGACCTCAGCATCGATCCGGCGCGCGGGAAAGGCATTCTCGAGTGGGCACAAGCGCGGCTGCCCGGCGCGATCGATCCCGCTAAGGCGCAATTGTGGACGGGCCTGCGCCCGGCGACACCAGGCAATATTCCGATCATCGGCAAGGGGCGCGGGGTCAACCTCTGGTTAAACACCGGGCACGGCACACTGGGATGGACATTGGCCTGCGGTTCTGCCGAGATTCTCGCCGGCCTGATGCGAGGACGGCGCCCGCCGATTGCGTTTCCGGTCCGCGGCGCCTGAGCACGCCCCATACGGTCAGACCTTTTCGGTGTCAGTCTCGGTCGTGCCACAAGCACAGGCAGATGGCGAACTACCGCCGCATGCCCCGGCCGGCGCCGCAATCACCCCGGTCTCGACGTTGAAGCCGATACTGTCGAGGTGGAATGCGAGTGCCGCATCCATGCCACTCACGTGATTGTCGAACCAGATCGGCAATTCCTCCATGAGTCGCTTGCCGAGAAAGGCGTCGCCACGCTCGACACGATTGCGCACGTCACGCATCACCTCAAGCACGCGGTCGTGCTCCGCACGGTGACAGCCAGGGAAATTGACCTTCTCCATCCACCGGTTCTCCTGCTCGAAATGACCCTCAGTGTGGCCAATGAAGTCATCAAGGCGGGAAAGAAACTGCTCCGGCTCCGCCGCCAGCACGGCGTTGTAATAGGTCACGAACTCGCGGTGAGTGTCGTCCATCTTCCCCAGACCGAGTTCGAACTGTTCCGTCCATTGCATCTGCGTCATCTTCACTGCCTCCGTAAGCTATCGCCCCCGCGGGCCCGAAACTGCAGGTTTATAGCGCCAAAACGAATCCAACTGAATGATCCGCGTCAACGGCATGCACGCTTTCCCACTCCGGGACGATGTGATTGAAATGAAGGATTCATTGAGCCGGGCTAGATTGGCGGTATTCCAAACGGCGCCCTCCAATGAAAATCCTGATGATTTCCGACGTATTCTTTCCCCGCATCAATGGGGTCAGCACGTCGATCGAGACCTTTCGCACCTCACTCAAGGCGCGCGGAATCCAGTCGACATTGATCGCCCCCGCCTACCCGCAGGACACGACGGCGACGCAGGCCGACATCATTCGCATCCCTTCGCGCTTCATTCCGCTCGATCCGGAGGACCGCATGATGCAGCGCAAGGACATCCGGGCCCAAATCGATACCTTGCGTGAACAACGTTTCGACCTGGTCCATATCCACACGCCGTTCATCGCCCACTACGCCGGCGTCGAACTGGCAAGAGCGCTCGATCTGCCCTGCGTTGCCACCTACCATACCTTCTTCGAAGAGTACCTGTTTCACTACGTGCCCTTCCTGCCGCGCAACTGGCTCCGCGGCGCGGCCAGACGTTTCTCGCGCCAGCAGTGCAACGAGCTCGACGGTGTTATCGTGCCGTCGCGAGCGATGGCCCAAGCACTGGCCGGTTACGGAGTAGAGAAGCCGATCCACATCCTGCCGACCGGCATCCCCGAGCACCAGTTCCACGGCGGCGACGGCTGCCACTTCCGTCAGCGCTACGGCATTCCCAAGCATCGGCGATTGCTCCTGTTCGTGGGCCGCGTGGCACACGAAAAGAACATCGACTTCCTGATCGACATGGTCTCGCACCTGCGAATCGCCGAGCCCGACGTACTTCTGCTGATCACCGGCGAAGGCCCTGCCCTGTCCAATCTGCACACCAGGGTGCAGCGTGCGCAACTGGGCGAACATGTGCGATTTCTCGGGTATCTGGATCGCCATAGTGAACTGCATGACTGCTACCGGGCTGCCGAAGTGTTCGTCTTTGCTTCCCGCACCGAAACCCAGGGGCTGGTGCTGCTCGAAGCGATGGCGCTCGGCACGCCGGTGGTGGCGCTTGCCGAGATGGGCACGCTCGACATTCTCGAGTCACAGCGTGGCTGCCGGATCGCGCCGCGAGAGGCGCACGGCTTTGCGCAAGTCGTCGCGTCCTTGCTGTCCGATCGCGAGCTCCTCAATCGACTGGGCAGCGAGGCCAGACAGCACGCTCAGCAATGGCGAACCGAAGAGATGAGCGGACGGCTGGCACAGCTCTATGATGACTGGGTTTCTACATATCGTACACAGGCGACACAACTTCGGGCCGCCTGAGCTGATCCACTACTTGATGACCTTGAGATGTCCACCGCGCGGCGGCGGCCGATCGTTATCGGGCACGTCCTCTGCTGCCCCGTCGCGCACCTCCACGTCGTTCTCGACATCGGCAAATGCCTCGTCCGCATCGGGGTCGGCTTCGAATGCCATGCCCTGTCCGTTTTCACGGGCATAGATCGCCAGCACGTTGGCCATCGGAATCAGGATGCTCTGCACCGAGCCATTGAAGCGCGCCTGGAAGCTGACCACATCGTTGTCCATCTCCAGCTTGTTCGTCGCATCGGAGCCCACGTTGAGCACGATCTGCCCATCCTTCGCATAGCCCGGCGGAACGCGCGTCGCGCCATCGACCCGCGCGGCAAGATAGGGCGTAAATCCCTGGTCCGCGCACCATTCGTAGATGGCACGTACCAGGTAGGGCTTGGTGGATACCATAGGCTGTGTGTCCCCTGTACTCGTCCGGCGATGCGGAGACGATTGCCCCGCAGCCGCCGGCTTTGCCATGTTATCGACGCATCACTTTTTCCGACGGCGTCAGCGCGTCGATGAAACCCTGCCTGCTGAAAATACGCTCCGCATACTTCATCAACGGCGCAGCCGTCTTCGGCAACTCGATCCCGTAATGCTCGAGCCGCCAAAGCAAGGGCGCCACGGCCACGTCAAGCATGGAGAACTCGTCGCCAAGCATGAATTTCTGCTTGGTAAAGATCGGCGCCAACTGGGTCAGATGGTCGCGCACATGCGCACGCGTCTTGTCGACACCCTTCTGATTGGCCTCGAGCGCAGGAATGTGCGCAAACAGCTCCTGCTCGAACGTGTGCAGCAACTGGCGCGCCCGTGCGCGCAGGATCGGATCCGGCGGCATCAGCTGGGGATGCGGGAAGCGTTCGTCGATGTACTCATTGATGATGTTCGACTCATACAGCACGAGATCGCGATCAACCAACACCGGGACGCGGTTGTACGGGTTGATGACTGCGATGTCTTCGGGCTTGTTGTAGAGGTCGACATCGATCACCTCGAAATCCATGCCCTTCTCGAAGAGCACGATCCGGCAGCGGTGACTGAAGGGATCGGTCGTACCGGAATATAGATTCATCATGATGTTGCGACTCCGGATGCAAAAAACAAAAGCGCACCACGCATTGAACTGCGCGGTGCGACTGGAGGAAAGCAGGTGTCAGGCCCGCAGGCCGGTCACCGATTCTCTCAATGGATATCCTTCCAGTAGTTCTTCTTCAGCGCGAACGCAAGAACGAACAGACCGGCAAGGAAAGCAAGCACGACCATACCGATGGTCTTGCGCTTTTCCGCCACGGGCTCTCCCATCCAGACGATGTAGGAGACGAGATCCGCGACAGCCTTGTCATACTCGGCAGGAGAAAGCTTGCCGGGCTTGGCCAGTTCCAGCGACGCGCCGTGCTCGCCACCCTTGACGACCTGTTCGCCCTGAAGTTCCCACAACACGTGCGGCATGCCCACATTGGGAAACACGAGGTTGTTCCAGCCCGTCGGACGGTTGGGATCACGATGGAACTGGCGCAGATAGGTGTACAGCCAATCTGCACCACTGCCGAACTCCGAAGCACGCGCACGCGCCACCAAAGTCAGGTCCGGAGGCGCAGCACCGAACCACTTCTTGGCTTCGTCACGACGCATCGAGATTCGCATCAGATCGCCGGTCTTTTCGCCTGCGAACATCAGGTTATCGCGAATGTCGCCTTCGGTCAGGCCCAGCGCCTGCAACCTGTTGTAGCGCAGGTAGGAGGCGCTGTGGCAGTTCAGGCAGTAATTGACGAACAGCTTGGCGCCATGCTGCAACGCAGCAGGATCCTTGCTCACGGGCGCCTTGTCGAGATGCAACTCGGCGCCGGCCGCCATGGCCACCACCGGTGCAAACAACGCAACAGCCGCCACACGCTTGATGAAGCTCATTACACGCGATTTCATTTGAAAGTCACCCTTTCCGGTTCGGGTTTGCACTTGTCGATCTTGCTGTACCACGGCATGGCCAGGAAGAAGGCAAAGTACAGGACCGAGCAGATCTGCGAGACCAGGGTACGACCCGGGGTCGGGGGCAGCACACCAAGGTAGCCGAGAATGCAGAAGCACACGACGAAGATGGCCACCGCCGTCTTGAAGATTACGCCCTTGTAGCGCATCGACTTGACCGGGCTGCGATCCAGCCAGGGCAGGAAGGCGATGATGATCACCGACGCGCCCATTGCCACCACCCCCCAGAACTTGGCGTCGAGACCAAACAAGGGGTAGGTCACCGCACGCAGGATCGAGTAGAACGGCGTGAAATACCACACCGGCGCGATGTGCGGCGGCGTCACCAGCGGGTCGGCGGGCAGGAAGTTGTTGAACTCCAGGAAGTAACCACCACCTTCGGGTGCGAAGAACACGACTGCACTGAAGACGAAGAGGAAAGCCACCACACCGACGATGTCCTTCACCGTGTAATACGGATGGAACGGGATGCCGTCGAGCGGAATGCCATTGGCGTCCTTCTTCTTCTTGATCTCGACGCCATCCGGGTTGTTGGAGCCGACTTCGTGCAGCGCCACGATGTGGGCAGCAACCAGGCCGATCAGCACCAGCGGCACGGCGATGACATGGAACGAGAAGAAACGGTTCAGCGTCGCGTCCGACACGACGAAGTCACCACGAATCACCAGCGATAGATCGGGCCCGATCAGCGGGATTGCAGAGAACAGGTTCACGATCACCTGCGCGCCCCAGAACGACATCTGCCCCCATGGCAACAGATAGCCCATGAAGGCCTCGGCCATCAGCACGAGGAAGATCAGGGTACCGAAGATCCAGATCAGTTCGCGTGGCTTGCGGTACGAACCATAGAGCAGGCCGCGGAACATGTGGAGATAGACCACGATGAAGAACGCGGATGCACCGGTCGAATGCAGGTAGCGAATGATCCAGCCACCCGGCACATCGCGCATGATGTACTCGACGCTGGCAAACGCAACCGGCACGCCGGACACGTTCAACGATGCATCGGGCTTGTAGTGCATGACCAGGAAGATGCCGGTAACAATCTGGATAACCAGAACCAGCAGCGCCAGCGATCCGAAGAAGTACCAGAAATTGAAATTCTTCGGTGCATAGTATTCTGTCAGATGCCCCTTGATCGACGACGTCAGCGGAAACCGTTCATCGACCCAGTTGAGCAAGGCTTGGGATTTGGTTGTCATCGCTTAGGCCTTCCCGTCGTCGCCAACAATAATGGTGGTGTCCGCAATGTACTTGTACGGCGGAATCTCAAGATTGGTGGGCGCCGGCATGCTCTTGAACACACGGCCGGCCAGATCGAACCTCGAGCCATGACAGGGACACAGAAAGCCGCCCGGCCAGTCTTCACCCATTCCCGATTCGGCACCCGGCTTGAACTTCTCCGAGGGCGAGCATCCCAGATGCGTACAGATACCGACTGCGACGAGATACTCGGGCTTGATCGAGCGATACTCGTTCTTCGCATATTCGGGCTGCTGCTCCTTCTCCGATTGCGGATCACTCAGATTCGGCGCGGCCTTTTCCAGCGACGCAAGCATCTCCGGCGTTCTGCGCAACACCCATACAGGCTTGCCACGCCATTCAACCGTCATCATCTCGCCCGGTGCGAGTTTGCCGACATCGACCTCAACCGGCGCACCTGCTGCCTTGGCACGCTCGGACGGCGTCAGACTGGCAACGAACGGCACTGCAGTCGCCACGGCGGCTACGCCACCCGCGGCAGACGTCGCCAGCAACAAGGTGCGGCGGCCGCTGTCCATCTTTTGTTCAACGCTCATGACCCTCTTCCCAGAAAGGAAAACGAAAGACCTGGATACAAAACCTGCAGGATTATAGCGAACTCACCGCAACAGAGAAAGCCGACAAGGCCAAGAGCTTGAGCTGCCAAGGATTTCCGCACCTCAAAAACTCGCAAAAGGGAGGGCTGGAGGGCAAATTTTCCGCATCGCAACACGTAGAATTCAGACACTCCGCCTTTCGACCAGCGCTTGCGCAATCGTACCGATATCGGTGTGCTCAAGCTCCCCGCCCACCGGCACCCCCCGCGACAAGCGGCTGACGGTAAGGCCACGTGCGCCGAGCAAGCTGGCCAGCGTGTGCGCGGTAGCCTCGCCTTCGTTGGTAAAGTTGGTGGCGAGAATCACCTCACGTACGCTGCCATCGCCCGCCCGCGCAAGCAGTTTGTCGAGCTTGAGTTCGCGCGGCCCGACGCCGTCGAGCGGCGAAAGGCGCCCCATCAGCACGTAGTACAAGCCGTTATAGGATTGAGTCTGCTCGATCATTGCCAGGTCCGCAGGCATCTCGACCACGCACAGCTGACTTGGGTCCCGTCGCGGATTGGCGCATCGCTGACAGACGGTATCTTCGGTAAAGGTATTGCAACGCTCGCAATGCCGCAGCACCTCAAGCGCGCTGCTCATGGCCCGCGCCAACCTCGCGGCACCCCGCTGATCGCGCTGCAAGAGATGGTAGGCCATGCGCTGCGCCGACTTGGGGCCCACACCGGGCAGACAGCGCAGTGCATCGATCAACTCGTCGAGACTGGAGGGCGAAGCCGACATCAGAACGGCAACTTGAACCCGGGCGGGAGATTCAGGCCGGAGGTAAATCCTGCCATGCGCTCCTGCGTCGTCGCCTCGACCTTGCGCACCGCGTCGTTGACTGCGGCCGCCACGAGATCCTCGAGCATCTCTTTGTCATCCATAACCGAATCATCGATGACAACCCGGCGTACGTCATACTTGCAGGTCATGACAACCTTGACCATGCCGGCGCCCGATTGGCCATCCACTTCGACCGTGGCCAACTGGTCCTGCATTTTCTTCATGTTTTCCTGCATCTGCTGGGCCTGCTTCATCAGACCCCCAAGACCGCCTTTCATCATGACAACGACTCCATACAATGAACCAAGAATGATTAAAGAGGCTTGACCGTCGTCTCGACCAGGGTCGCATCGAATCGATCGATCAGTTCGCGCACGAAAGGATCGCTCTCGAGCGCCGCAACGGCGATCGCGTGCCGCGCCTGTCGCTCGACCTCATCGCGTTGCGCAGGTGTCTCGCCCGCAATCGCACCAACATCGACGCGGATCCTGAGCGGCCTTGCCAGCGCTGCGGCAAGCTGTTCCTGCACCCGATCGACGGCTGCGCGATTCATGTCGAGCAAATGACGATGTGTATCCGACAGTCTGAGCACGAGCAGATCGTCGGCGCAGGACACCCATTCGCAATGCTGCGCCAGCTCGCGCACCAATCCGCCGAGACCCAGATGACGCACAACCGAGCGCCAATCCGCGGCCGCAAATGCGCCGCGCAAGATCTGATCGGGCGCCCCGCCATCACCCGCCAGCACGGAAACACTGGCACTCGTCGGCGCAATCACCTCGGGGCCGAGCACCTTCGGAGCGCCCTCAGCTACGACTTCGTCCTCGCCAGCCCGCCCCCCCCAACCGTGCGCATGATCACGATCCGCCTTAGATACGGG
>NZ_JAGRRD010000001.1:2374407-2466209 GCF_018122735.1 Azoarcus sp. L1K30
AAATTCATCGCCTCGAGCGCCCACGTCGACGAAGCTGCCATCGCCCCGCTGCCCAACTCGAGCAAGATCTACATTGCCGGCTCGCGTGACGACATCCAGGTACCGATGCGCGAAATCCGCCAGAGCGACACCCCGGCCTCTTTCGGCGCCGAGCCCAACCCACCGATCTACGTCTACGACTGCTCCGGCCCCTACTCCGACCCCGCGGCGAAGATCGACATCCGCTCCGGCCTGCCCGCGCTGCGCGCGCGCTGGATCGAGGAACGCGGCGACACCGAGGTGCTGCCCGACCTCTCCTCCGAGTTCGGCCGCATCCGCGCCGCCGACGCCAGGCTCGACGAGCTGCGTTTCCCGGGCCTGCACCGCAAGCCGCGTCGCGCCAGGACGGGTGCCAACCTCACTGGCAACGTCACGCAGATGCACTACGCCCGCCGCGGCATCGTTACCCCCGAGATGGAGTACATCGCCATCCGCGAGAACATGAACCGCAAGGCCTATATCGAATCGCTCCTGGCCGCCGGCCCCACCGGCAGCAAAATGGCCGCGCTGCTCGGGCGCCAGCATCCGGGCCAGCATTTCGGCGCCTCGATCCCGGCCGAGATCACCCCCGAGTTCGTGCGCGACGAGGTTGCCCGCGGCCGCGCGATCATCCCCAACAACATCAACCACCCCGAATCCGAGCCGATGATCATCGGCCGCAACTTCCTGGTGAAGATCAACGCCAACATCGGCAACTCGGCGCTGGGCTCGTCCATCTCGGAAGAGGTCGACAAGATGACCTGGGCCATCCGCTGGGGCGGCGACACGGTGATGGACCTCTCCACGGGCAAGAACATCCACGAGACCCGCGAGTGGATCATCCGCAACTCGCCGGTGCCGATCGGTACCGTACCCATCTACCAGGCGCTGGAAAAGGTCGACGGCAAGGCCGAAGATCTGACCTGGGAGATCTTCCGCGACACCCTCATCGAGCAGGCCGAACAGGGCGTGGACTACTTCACCATCCACGCCGGCGTGCTGCTGCGCTACATCCCGCTCACCGCCAACCGCATGACCGGCATCGTCTCGCGCGGTGGCTCGATCATGGCCAAGTGGTGCCTGGCACATCACCAGGAGAGCTTCCTCTACACCCATTTCGAGGACATCTGCGAGATCATGAAGGCCTACGACGTGGCCTTCAGCCTCGGCGACGGCCTGCGTCCGGGTTCGATCTACGACGCCAACGACGAAGCCCAGCTGGGCGAACTCAAGACCCTGGGCGAGCTCACCCAGATCGCGTGGAAGCACGACGTGCAGGTGATGATCGAGGGCCCCGGCCATGTGCCGCTGCACATGATCAAGGAGAACATGGACCTGCAGCTCGAGCAGTGCCATGAGGCGCCCTTCTACACCCTGGGGCCGCTGACCACCGACATCGCCCCCGGCTACGACCACATCACCAGCGGCATCGGCGCGGCCACCATCGGCTGGTACGGCACCGCGATGCTGTGCTACGTCACCCCCAAGGAGCACCTCGGCCTGCCCAACAAGCAGGACGTCAAGGAAGGCATCATCACCTACAAGCTGGCGGCGCATGCCGCCGACCTGGCCAAGGGCCACCCCGGTGCGCAGATCCGCGACAACGCACTCTCCAAGGCGCGCTTCGAGTTCCGCTGGGAAGACCAGTTCAACCTCGGCCTCGACCCCGACAAGGCCAAGGAATTCCACGACGAGACCCTGCCCAAGGACTCGGCCAAGGTCGCCCACTTCTGCTCGATGTGCGGCCCCCACTTCTGCTCGATGAAGATCACCCAGGACGTGCGCGATTTCGCCACCCAACAGGGCATCAGCGAAATCGATGCGCTGAAGAAGGGAATGGAGGTGAAAGCGGTCGAGTTCGTCAGGAGCGGCGCCGAAGTGTATCGGAACGTGTAAAGCGGTCGAGTTCGTCAGGAGCGGCGCCGAAGTGTATCGGAACGTGTAGTCACCACGCCTGCCATTGCGGGACAAAAACGGGCCGAAAACGGCCCGTTTTTTTGTCCTCTGGACGCTGTCAGGCGAGCTGTCCCCGCATCCGCTCGGCCCGCTCAGCCGGTGCCGGGTGAGTCGCCAGCCAGCCGCCGCCGGAGCCGCCGGAAAGCTTGTCCAGCTTCTCGAGCGCGGAGACGACTGCCTGCGGGTTGTAATGCTTGCCTTTCACGAAAGCCATTGCGTAGTCATCCGCTTCGTTCTCGTTGCTCTGGGAATGCTGCGCACGTACGACCTTCTCGAACAGTTCGCCCAGTTGCGAATCGGCCAGCACGGCCGCCCTGCCCCCGCTCGCCGACACCGCTTCACGCAAGCCCCCGGCAGCCAGCGCCAATTGCAGGCGCTTCTTCGAATGCCCTGCCTTGATGTGCCCCATTTCATGTCCGATGACGTAGCGGATCTCATCGTCCGTCATCAGGTCCATCAGACCACTGTAGATCCTGACCGACCCGTTCCCCATGGCAAAGGCGTTGACTTCCCTGGTCTGATAGACCTTGAAATCCAGCGTCAGTCCGTCATGTTTGCCCAGCCCCTTGGTCAGCGCTACGAGACGCTTTCCATATGAGGTTCCGGCCCCGGCGATCCGGCTTTGTGCGTCCATCTGCTTACTCATCTGCCCATAGTAGGCCTTGAGGTCGGCATCGCTGAGCGTCGCCGCCCCGGCAAGTGACTTCGCAGCCCCCAGGGCGCCGGCAAGATCGAAAGCCGAGACCGGCGCAGCGGCAGAAATACCAAGCGCAAGAAGGCAACGGCGAAGGGCATCGCGTCGATTCATGAATCATCTCCAGACATGCAATTGACAATGTCCGCATATGATGACATCAACTTCAATAAACCCAAAATAAATAATCACCATCTGCAATGCCCGGACAGCATTCCTGTCGCACCGGAAAGACAATGTGCCTACGTGCCCGCCTAGTGACGATGCGCTTGCAGATCAACGCGCTCGCGCAATGCGCCGAGCTTGACATAGAGCGTACTGCGCGAAATTCCGAGCGCCCGCGCGGCTCGGGACATGTTTCCTTTAGCATTTGAAATCGCCGCAAGAATGGCTTGGCGCTCAAGATCCTCGAGGCGGGCGCCGTCCAACAGTCCGTCATTCGCAGTACTTGCCTGCGCCTCGCCCGTGGCGGTCGCGAGCAACTCTTCCGGGAGAGATGCAAGCTCGATCACCCCTCCATCGCTGAGCGCAAACACACCTTCGAACACGTTCTGCAGCTCGCGCACATTGCCTGGCCAGCGATAGCGCAGAAAGGCGAGGCGGACCTCAGCCGAAACCGGCTTGACCGGACAGCCGTATTTCTGAGCAAGGCGCTCGTTCAGGTGATCCACGATCCGGTCGATGTCAGCGGGGCGCTCTCGCAGTGATGGCAGCCGGATGCTGGTCACGCACAGACGGTGGAAAAGGTCTTCGCGAAAGCGGCCTGCAGCGACTTCGCCCCGCAGGTCACGGTTGGTGGCAGCGATGATGCGGACTGTCACCTGGCGCTCACGCGAATCTCCCAGCCGCACGACGATGCCGTCCTGCAGCACACGCAACAGGTGGGGCTGCATATCCAGCGGCATCTCGCCGATCTCGTCGAGAAACAGTGTGCCGCCGTCGGCGAGTTCGAACTTGCCCGGCAAACCATGGCGACGCGCCCCGGTAAAAGCGCCCTCGACGTAGCCGAACAGCTCGCTGGCCAGCAGTTCGCGGGTCAGTGCACCGCAATTCACCGCCACAAACGGTGCATCTGACCTGACATCCGCCCTGTGGATGGCGCGTGCAAATACTTCCTTGCCGACACCGGTCTCACCCAGCAGCATGACCGGCAGATCCAGCGGAGCAAGGCGTCGCGCACGGTCCTTTGCGGCAAGCAACGCTGCGGATTCGCCCACGATGTCGGCAAACGGGTCGGTCTCCGCACATCTGCCGTCTTCACGCGGCGCAGACGCGCTCGCCGCGGCGACCCTGGCCGCCACCTGCGCCAGGGGGATGATCAACACGCAGCCCAGCTCACCCGACGCATCGCCAAGCACCTTCAGCCAGTCGCGCCGCAGCCACTGAGGCATCCTGATCGCGCGCTCGTCAGCCGACAGGCCAAGGTCGAGCGCGTCGATCCGCGCGCCCACGATGGACGGAATCTGGACACCGTATTGCTCTCGAGCCTGCTGCTGGCGACCGTTGCTCTTGAGCAATCGCCCCCGCCTGTCGAACAGCGCGACGAAGTCGCTCCCATAACGAACGAAGCAGTCCATCGACTGATCGAACAGACGCGCCTGCAGCTCGCGCTCGCGACTGGCCAGCACGGCTTCGACCTGCTTGGCCGCCGCGATGACCAACCCGAGACTGTGGCCGTGGAAGGTGTCCTTCACACCGGAAACATCGATCACGCCCAGCAGGGTCGTGCCCGTATGGTCGAGAATCGGCGCCGCCGCGCAGGTCCAGCGCTTGACATCGAGGCAGTAATGCTCGCTCGCATAGATCTGTACCGGTGCCTGTGCGGCGATGGCGGTACCAATCGCGTTGGTACCCATCACCTTCTCGTCCCACCGCCCGCCGGCGGCCAGATTGACCTGCTCCCCGGCATGGCGGGTCTTCGTGTCACCGTGCAGATCGATGATGGTACCGCAAGGATCGGTCAGCATGATGATGCTGCCCGAGGCCTGCAGCACTTCCTTCAAACCGACCAGCACCGGATGTGCTGCATCCTGCAATTGCCGATGCTGTTCGCGCAGCAGCCTGATGCGGGCATCGTCCGCCGCGGGTGCGGCGTTTCGCGCGGGGTCGACGGCGACCGAGCGACAGCGTCGCCATGATTCGAGCACCACTTCGCGAACCGGCGCGTCGACGAGCGGATCGTTGTGCACAAACCGCTCCCAGGACGCTGCGACGGCGCTCTCATTGCCTGTACGCGGAATCATGGGGTGTAAGGAACGCATGTCGTCATGGCCAATGCCCTGTCGCTCGTGTGGTGATCGCAGCTTTCAAGCTAATGCCTCGCCCCATTCAAGTCAACAAAACCCTTATCAGATCAATGACTTGTGCGGCGCACCATCCAGCCGGCGCACTGTCCGGCGTCCGGACAGTTCTGTCCAGCTGTCCGGATTCCGGACACCCCGGTCCAGCTCGTTCGAGAATCGGACGGAGGTCATAAAAAAAATTAAACCATTGATTCAATTCGCGATTGACCAACCTGAACCGGTTCGGTGCGCCGACTGGTACGGCCCTTGCGCTGACTGATTCGGGGGGACACCCCGGACGATAGAGACACCACGACACCGGACACAGGAACGGTAGCGGACACAAGGTGTTTTCAGGTCCAACACACCAATGACAGGAGGCGACATGCAAGTCCAGGACTCAACCGTACAGGTGATGGGCATCGATGCCGGCGGCACGATGACAGACACCTTCTTCGTTCGCGCCGACGGGCGCTTCGTAGTGGGCAAGGCGCAAAGCAATCCGGGCGACGAATCACTGGCCATCTTCAATTCATCCGAAGATGCACTGGCGCACTGGAACCGCACGGTAGACGACGTCTATCCGGAACTGGCGACCTGCGTCTATTCCGGCACCGCCATGCTCAACCGCATCCTGATGCGCAAGGGGCTCGACGTCGGCCTGATCTGCAACCGCGGCTTCGAGCAGATCCATTCGATGGGGCGCGCCCTGCAAAGCTACCTCGGCTACGCGCTGGAGGACCGCATCCATCTCAACACCCACCGCTACGACGACCCGCTGGTGCCGGTGTCGCGCACCCGCGGCGTCACCGAGCGCACCGACGTGCAGGGCAAGATCGTCATTCCGCTGCGCGAGGAAGAAGTCCGCCAGGCGGTGCGCGAGCTGGTCGAGGCGGGATCGCAGGCCATCGTGATCTGTCTGCTGCAGTCACACAAGAACGAAGCCAGCGAGCAGCGCGCACGCGACATCGCAAAGGCGGAACTGCAGGCGCTGAAGGTAGACATTCCGGTTTTCGCCTCGGTGGATTACTACCCGTCGCGCAAGGAAAGCCACCGCATGAACACCACCATTCTCGAGGCCTACGGCGCCGAACCCTCGCGCCAGACGCTGAAGAAGGTCAGCGACCGCTTCAAGAAACATGGTGCCAAGTTCGATCTGCGGGTGATGGCCACGCACGGCGGCACGATCAGCTGGAAGGCCAAGGAGCTGGCCCGCACCATCGTCTCCGGCCCCATTGGCGGCGTCATCGGCTCCAAGCTGCTCGGCGAATACCTCGGCGACGAGAACATCGCCTGCTCCGACATCGGCGGCACCAGCTTCGACGTGGCGCTGATCACCAAGGGCAATTTCGCCATCAAGTCCGACCCCGACATGGCCCGCCTGGTGCTGTCGCTGCCACTCGTCGCGATGGATTCGGTCGGCGCCGGCGCCGGCAGCTTCGTCCGTCTCGATCCGTACAGCAAGTCGATCAAGCTCGGCCCCGACTCCGCCGGATACCGCGTCGGCACCTGCTGGCCGGAAAGCGGGCTGGACACGGTCTCGGTGTCCGACTGCCATGTGGTGCTGGGCTACCTCAACCCGGAGAACTTCCTCGGTGGCGCGATCAAGCTCGACGTGCAGCGCGCCCGCGATCACATCAAGGCGCAGATCGCCGACCCGCTCGGCCTGTCGGTCGAAGATGCGGCCGCCGGCGTCATCGAACTGCTCGACCTCACCCTGTCCGAGTACCTGCGCGCCAACATCAGCGCCAAAGGATACAACCCGGCCGAGTTCACCTGCTTCTCCTACGGCGGCGCAGGACCGGTACACACCTATGGCTACACCGAAGGCGTCGGCTTCAAGGACGTTGTGGTGCCGGCCTGGGCGGCGGGCTTCTCCGCCTTCGGCTGCGCCTGCGCCGACTTCGAGTACCGCTACGACAAGTCGGTGGATCTGGGGGTTGCGCAGTTCGCTGCCGACGCCGACAAAGCCGCGGCCTGCGCCAGCCTGCAGGAGGCGTGGAGCGAACTCGCGGTCAAGGTGATCGAGGAATTCGTCATCAACGGTTACAAGGCCGAAGACGTGTTGCTGATTCCCGGCTACAAGATGCAGTACATGGGTCAGCTCAACGACCTCGAGATCGTGTCACCGGTCACCAGCGCCGCTACCGCCGACGACTGGAACAAGATCATCGACGCCTTCGAGACCACTTACGGCCGCGTTTACGCCAACTCGGCACGGTCGCCAGAACTGGGCTTCTCGATCACTGGCGCCATCCTGCGCGGCATGGTCATGACGCAGAAGCCCGTGCTGCCGGAGGACCCGGACGCCGGCCCGACCCCGCCGAAGGAAGCCTATCTCGGCACCCGCCCGTTCTACCGCCACAAGAAATGGGTGGAAGCCTCGCTGTGGAAGATGGAGTCGCTCAAGGCCGGCAACCACATCATGGGGCCAGCCATCATCGAATCCGACGCCACCACCTTCGTCGTGCCCGACGGCTTCGAAACCACGATCGACAAGCATCGCCTGTTCCATCTCAAGGAAGTCCGGTAATCACCGGCCACCCCGGGACTGACGGCACCCCTGCGGGGGCCCGTGCCGACGTCCAGGGGACCAATCAACTGTGAGGAGACAAATCATGAACATGATGAGCCACAAGGAAATGGGCATCGGCAACCTGCTCGAGAGCGGCCTGACGCTCAAGCAGCATCGCGATGCCATCATTGCCCGCACCCAGGCCACCGGCTACTACAACGGCCTGGAAAAACTGGAGCTGCGCGACAGCGACCCGATCGGCTACGAGAAACTGTTCTCAAAGCTGCGCGGCGGTCTGGTACATGCCCGCGAAACCGCGAAGAAGATCGCGGCCAGCCCGATCGTGGAGCAGGAAGGCGAGCTGTGCTTCACGCTGTACAACGCCGCTGGCGACTGCGTGCTGACCTCGACCGGGATCATCATCCACGTCGGCACCATGGGCGCGGCGATCAAGTACATGATCGAAAACAACTGGGAAGCCAACCCCACGATCAACCCCGGTGACATGTTCACCACCAACGACTGCGCCATCGGCAACGTCCACCCCTGCGACATCGCCACCATCGTGCCGATCTTCTGGGAAGGCAAGCTGATCGGCTGGGTGGGCGGCGTGACTCACGTCATCGACACCGGCGCGGTCACGCCGGGCTCGATGTCCACCGGCCAGACCCAGCGCTTCGGCGACGGCTACATGATCACCTGCCGCAAGACTGGCATCAACGACGAACCGCTGCGTGACTGGCTGCATGAGTCCCAGCGTTCGGTGCGCACGCCGAAGTACTGGATTCTCGACGAGAAGACCCGCATCGCCGGCTGCCACATGATCCGCGAACTGGTGGAAGACGTGATTCGCGCAGACGGTCTCGAAGCCTACGAGAAGTTCTCGCATGAAGTCATCGAAGAGGGCCGCCGCGGCCTGATGAGCCGGATCAAGGCCATGACCCTGCCGGGCAAGTACCGCAAGGTGTCCTTCGTCGATGTGCCGTACAAGCACGACGACGTGCAGGTCTCCAACGCCTTCGCCAAGCTCGACTCGATCATGCATTCGCCGTGCGAGATGACGATCAAACCCGACGGCAAGTGGCGGCTCGACTTCGAAGGCGCCAGCCGATGGGGCTGGCACACCTTCAACGCCCACCAGGTGGCCTTCACCTCGGGCATCTGGGTGATGATGTGCCAAACCTTGGTGCCGACCCAGCGCATCAACGACGGCGCCTATTACGCCACCGAGTTCCACCTGCCCAAGGGCACGTGGTGCAACCCGGACGACCGCCGCACCGGCCATGCCTACGCCTGGCACTTCCTGGTCTCGGGCTGGGCCGCGCTGTGGCGTGGTCTCGGCCAGTCCTACTTCAGCCGCGGCTATCTCGAAGAGGTCAACGCCGGCAATGCCAACACCTCCAACTGGCTGCAGGGCGGCGGCATCAATCAGGACGGCGAGATCCACGCAGTCAACAGCTTCGAAGCCTCCAGTTGCGGCACTGGCGCGTGCGCGGTGAAGGATGGCCTCAACCATGCGGCCGCCATCTGGAATCCGGAAGGCGACATGGGCGACATCGAGATCTGGGAAATGGCCGAACCACTCCTGTATCTGGGGCGCAACGTCAAGGCCAACTCGGGCGGCTACGGCAAGTATCGTGGCGGCTGCGGCTTCGAAACCCTGCGCATGGTGTGGAACGCCCAGGACTGGACGATGTTCTTCATGGGCAACGGCTTCATGAACAGCGACTGGGGCATGATGGGTGGCTATCCGTCGGCTACCGGCTACCGCTTCGAAGCGCACAAGACCGGCCTCGAGCATCGCATCGCCATCGGCGACTCCCTGCCCCTGGGCGGCGACATCGACCCCACGCGCCCGGACTACGAGCGCCACATCGACGCCACCGCCGTGGTCAAGCGCGACAAGCAGTGCATCACCACCGAGGACTGCTACGACAACCACGACCTCTACCTCAACTACCTGCGTGGCGGCCCCGGCTTCGGCGATCCGATCGACCGCGAGCCCAAGGCCATCGAGAACGACCTCAACCAGAAGTTCCTGCTGCCGGAGTACGCGCAAAAGGTCTATGGCGCGGTGTTCTCCGAGGATGCCAAGGGCGTGTTCACGGTCGACGTCGCAGCCACCCGACTGCGTCGCGCGGAGATGCGCAAGGAACGTCTGGCACGCGCGCTGCCGACCCGCGAGTGGATGAAGGAAGAGCGCGAACGCATCCTCAACAAGCACGCGTCGGTGCAGGTGCAGCACATGTTCGCCACCAGTTTCGCGCTGTCGGAGAAGTTCACCAACGAGTTCAAGGCGTTCTGGAGCCTGCCGGCCGACTGGACCCTGCTCGAAGAAGAACTCGGCGTACCGACCTATGGCTCGAAGCACCGCATGGACCTGTCGCTAATGCCGGACGTCACCACCGTCGTCCAGGTCGAAGAATGACCTCCGCCAAACCACATTGCTGAATCAAGGAGCACGAAATGTCTTCATACACGAATGAACAGGTCGCACACCTGGTTGACGGTTCGCTGGACTGGGAAACCACCTTCCGCATGCTCTCCATGCCCAAGGACAACAGCCGCTTCGAGCAATACGTCAATGCCTTGCAGAAGAAGGTCGGCTTCAAGGACCGCATCGTCCTGCCGCTGGGGCCCCACATGCACATCGTGCAGTCGGCCAAAACCAAGCAATGGCTGATCAAGTGCGACTGCGGCCACGAGTTCTGCGACTACCGCGAAAACTGGAAGCTGCATGCCGTCATCCATGTTCGCGACACCGAGGAAGCCATGACCGAGGTGTACCCGAAGCTGATGGCGCCCGACACGCAATGGCAGGTGTATCGCGAATACTACTGCCCGACCTGCGGAGCGATGCACGACGTCGAGGCGCCGACCCCGTGGTATCCGGTAATCCATGACTTCGAGCCTGACATCGAGGCCTTCTACAAGGAGTGGGTGAACCTGCCGGTTCCCGAACGGGCCGACTGAGCCTTGAAGCAGGCGGGGGCCGAAGGCCCAGCCCCCGCCTGCCCACTGCATTGGAAAAACCGTCAGGGGACTTCACGACATGAACAAAGTGTATGCCAATAGCACAGCCGCACTCGACGGCCTGCTCTTCGATGGCATGACCGTCGCCGCCGGAGGCTTCGGCCTGTGCGGCATCCCGGAAAATCTCATCAAGGGCCTGCTGGACGCCGGCACCCGCGAACTCACCATCATAGGCAACAACGCCGGTGTGGACGACTTCGGCATGGGACCGCTGCTCAAGACCCGCCAGGTGAAGAAAGTCGTCGCGTCATACGTCGGCGAGAACAAGGAGTTCGAGCGCCAGGTCCTGGCCGGTGAGCTGGAGCTGGAACTGGTGCCCCAAGGCACGCTGGCCGAGCGCCTGCGCGCAGGCGGCGCAGGCATCCCCGGCTTCTATACCCGCACCGCCTATGGCACCCTGCTCGCCCAGGGAAAGGAGACGCGCGAGTTCGACGGATTGAACTACGTCCTGGAGCCCGCCATCCGTGCCGACGTCTCCATCGTCAAGGCCTGGAAAGGCGACCATGCCGGCAACCTGGTGTTTCGCAAGACCGCGCGCAACTTCAACCCGATGATCGCCACCTGCGGACGGGTCACCATCGCCGAAGTCGAGGAACTGGTCGATACCGGCGCGCTCGACCCCGATCAGATCCACGTGCCGGGCATCTACGTCGATCGCATCATCGAGGGCAGGAACTACCAGAAGCGCATCGAATTCCGCACCACCGCGGACGCCGCTCCCCCCGGCAAGCACGACCCGGCGCGCGAGCGCATGGCGCGGCGGGCAGCGCAGGAGTTGAAGAACGGCTATTACGTCAATCTGGGCATCGGCATTCCGACCCTGGTCGCCAACTACATTCCGCACGACATCCACGTCACCCTGCAATCGGAGAACGGACTGCTCGGCATCGGCCCCTTTCCGAACGCGGACGAGGTCGATGCCGATCTGATCAATGCCGGCAAGCAGACCATCACGAGCATTGCCGGCAGCAGCTTCTTCTCCAGCGCCGACTCCTTCGCCATGATCCGCGGCGGCCACGTCGATCTGTCCATTCTGGGCGGTCTGGAGGTCTCGGCAAACGGCGACCTCGCCAACTGGATGGTGCCGGGCAAGATGGTCAAGGGGCCGGGCGGCGCCATGGATCTGGTCTCCGGCGTTGGTCGTGTGATCGTGCTGATGGAGCACACCGCGAAGGACGGCGCGCCCAAGATCCTGCCCGCGTGCAATCTGCCCCTGACCGGCAAGGGCGTGGTGGACATGATCATCACCGAGCTCTGTGTCTTCGTGGTGAACGATGGCGGCGGCCTGACGCTTGCCGAGCTTCAACCGGGCGTGACGCTGGAGGAAGTGCAAGCGAAGACAGGATGTCCGTTCTCGCTTCCACGCCAGCTCGCATGGCGGCTCGCGCCCGAAATGCTGTCCTGAGATGACTTCGGGGCATGCGAAGGGTCTGAAGATGCGCCGACGGGTCATGGGCAGCGATTTCGTTGCCCATGCCGCGCGAAGTACCAGCGCGTTCAGCCGCCCGCTTCAGGACTTCATCAACGCACACGCCTGGGGCAGCGTCTGGTGCCGTGAAGGACTCGACCTCAAAACCCGGAGCCTGATCACGATTGCCATGCTGACCGCGCTGGGGCGTGGCCATGAGCTCGCGGGCCACGTGCGCGGCGCGCTGAACAACGGTGCAAGCCCGGGCGAGATTCAGGAAGTCCTGCTGCATTCGACCGTCTATTGCGGCGTACCACTGGCGGCCGAAGCCTTCCGTGTTGCCGAGCGCGTAGTCGGCGGCACACCCGACGGACGCGCCGGGCCCGGCGCCGGCACCCCCACGCCGCCCTGATACGGTCGCGTCCCGCACCGCGGGTCTTGCGCCGGGTCACGCGCCCGCACCGGGCCATCGTGCACCGACCACGGCAGGCCGCCCCTTCCCCGCGGCTCCCCCTGCGGCCAAATCCCGTGGCGAAACGCACGGCTGGGCGTCATTTAAAGGTAAACTTCCGCCTTTCGCCCTCGTGTCCTCGACCGCCCGACTGCCGTGCTGCCATCACTGCCCCACTCGCTGCAAACCGCCGCATGACCGTGTTCGACACCTATTCCGAAGCGGATATCGCGACCTGGCTCGGCCAGCGCGAGCTGGAAAAGGGGCGTGCCTACGTGCGCGCCACGAGCGATTTGCAACTCGAGGGCGAACTGCTGACAGCGCAGGTGCAGGGAACGGTGCGCCTGCCATACAGGGTTGCGATCCGGATCAATCCGCACCCGCTCGCCGGGCGCACACTGCTGTCGTCCTGCAGCTGTCCGGTGGGCGGCAGCTGCAAGCATGTGGCCGCAACCCTGATTGCGTGGCTCAACCGACGTCGCGACCCGAACCGCCCGCGCGAACAGGTGCTCGCCTGGGTGGACGCATTCCGGGCCGCGTCAGGTCAGTCTGCCGCCGTGGCTGCCCGCAATACCTCCACGACCCACGGTTTGCGCTACCTGATCCGCTTGCAGCCCGAAACCCGTCGATACGTCGTAAGCTGTTTCAAGGTCAGGCTCGACCGTCAGGGACAGATTCGCAGCGCGGAGAGCTGGAGCAACTTCGAGCGTGCGCTCGACGCGCCGCCTTCCTTCATCGACGACACCGACCTCGACATCCTGCGCCTGCTCTGGGCCCATCGTCCTCGCGGCATGCATGACGACACTGCGCTGCCGCTGGCGGGACGCAACGAACAAGCCTTGCTCGAGGCCCTGCTGGACAGCGGTCGAGTGCACTTCGACGACCTGATGAGTCCCGTGCTCACTGCCGCCGCCGAACGGCCCGGACAGCTCGAATGGATCACCACCAGCGACGGTCGCCGTGCGCCGGCGCTGCGCGTCGAACCACCGGCCGAACTGGTCATGCCGCTGGTGCCGCCATGGTATGTGGAGCGCAAATCGAACCAGGCCGGGCCCATCACGCTGCAAGCGCCGCCCGAACAGGTCGTCCGTCTGCTTGCGTTGCCACCGCTCACACCGGCCGAATCCGAACTCGTCGCCGAAACACTGCGTGAGCTGGCGCCGGCGCTGCCCGGCCCCGCCAGCAGCGACGCCCCCACGGTGCGCATCGGCGGCCCTGCCATTGCCGTGCTGCGCATTGGCTCGGCGGATGTATTCGGCGTCAGCTTCCGCAATTATCCGCGCTATGGCGTGGACATCTTCGACTACGCAACGCTGGCCTTCCGCTACGGCGCGCTCACCATCGACGCCCATGACACGGCCCTGTTCCATGCGCTGCCCGACGGACGCACCGCACGCCTCGAACGCGACGCCGAATTCGAAGCCGCCGCCGCGCGCCGCCTGACACGCTGCGGATTGAACACCGTGCCGCCAGGCAAGGTCCAGACCGGTTACGACCTGCTGCCACCCAACATGCTGGGCCTGTCCGAGGAAGAGGACTGGGCGCACTTCACCGCGCGCGAGCTGCCGCTGCTGCGGGCCGAAGGCTGGGAAGTGGACATGCCTGCGGACTTCCGTCACCACGCGACGGACATCGACGACATCGTGCTCGACGTCGACGAGGACGAGAACGGTTGGCTCGACATCTCACCCGGCATCGAAGTCGACGGCCGTCCGGTGGCACTCGCGCCGCTGCTATCGACCCTGTTTGCTCAAGACGGACGCTGGCTGTCGGGGGGCCTGGAGCAGATCGGCGACGACGAATCGATCTTTCTCCATCACGAAGAGCTGGGGCGGCTGCGCATCCCGGCCCGTCGCCTCAAACCACTGGTGCGCGCGCTGGTCGACCTGTTCGACAGCCCTGGCGACCCCATGCGTCTGCCCGCCTTCGACGCCGCTAGGCTGGCCGACCTCGAACTCCCGGGACGCGGTGCGGAGACCCTCGCTGCACTCGCCGCACGCATCCGCAACGCCGAAGGCATCAAGAGCGTGCGCACGCCGCGCGGTTTCAAGGCCGAGCTGCGCCCCTACCAGCTCGAAGGCCTGGCCTGGCTGCAGCATCTGGTACGACACAATCTCGCCGGCATCCTTGCCGACGACATGGGCCTGGGCAAGACCGCCCAGGCGCTCGCCCACCTGCTGACCGAAAAGCAGGCCGGACGCCTCGATCAGCCGGCGCTGGTCATCCTGCCGACCTCGCTGGTATTCAACTGGCAGGCCGAAGCCAAGCGTTTCGCGCCGCGGCTGAAGGTACTGAACCTGCACGGCGCCGACCGCCACGCCCGCTTCGACGAGCTAGACGGTGTCGATGTGGCGCTCACCACCTATCCTTTGCTGTGGCGCGATGCCGAAGCGCTGCAGGCGCGAGAATGGAGCCTGCTCATTCTGGACGAGGCGCAGACAGTGAAGAACGCCGCCAGCAAGGGGGCGCAGGTGATTCGACAGATTCGCGCCCGGCATCGCCTGGGCCTGACGGGCACCCCGCTGGAAAACCACCTCGGCGAATTGTGGGCGCAATTCGACTTTCTCCTCCCTGGCTTTCTTGGCGACCTCAAGCAGTTCACACGCGTCTGGCGCACGCCGATCGAAAAGCACGGCGACACCGTGCGCCGCGACCTCCTTGCCGCCCGCCTCAAGCCCTTCATCCTGCGCCGGCGCAAGGAGGACGTAGCGACCGAACTGCCCCCCAAGACCATCATCGTGCGCAGCGTCGCGCTCGAGGGCGGCCAGCGCGACCTGTACGAAACCGTGCGCGCAGCGATGAACGAGAAGATCCGCGGCGAGATCGCCAGCAGGGGATTCGCCCGCAGCCAGATCGTCATTCTCGATGCGCTGCTCAAACTGCGCCAGGTGTGCTGCGACCCGCGCCTGCTCAAGTCTCCCGCCGCGGCACGTGTCGCCGAGCGCGCCAAGCTCGACATGCTGATGGACATGCTGCCCGAACTGATCGATGAAGGCCGCCGCATACTGGTGTTCTCCCAGTTCACCCAGATGCTGTCGCTGATTGCCGCGGAGCTGGACGCAGCCCAGATCGGCTGGGTCAGCCTCACCGGCGACACCCGCGACCGCCGCATCCCGGTGGAGGATTTTCAGAAAGGCCGTGCGCCGGTGTTCCTGATCAGCCTCAAGGCCGGTGGCGTCGGCCTCAACCTGACGGCGGCCGACACCGTGATCCATTACGACCCGTGGTGGAATCCGGCGGCGGAGAACCAGGCCACCGACCGCGCCCATCGCATCGGCCAGGACAAGCCGGTGTTCGTGTTCAAACTCATCTGCGCCGGCAGCATCGAAGAGCGCATCCTCAACCTGCAGGACAAGAAAGCCGCACTCGCAGCGGGTGTGCTGTCGGAAGACGGCAACGCACTGGCGAAGTTCGGCGAAGCGGACATCGCGGCACTGCTCGCACCACTTCCCGCGGTCAGAAAATAGCACCTCCGCCGGGCGCGACCGAAGGGTGGCCGTCAGTCCTCAGGCACGGAAAGCGTTGAACAGGCTGTACCCGGCCCACGTCATCAGGACCGACCCCGCCACATGCACCACGAGGTGCGCGCCGAACCACATCCATGCGCCGCGCTGGGCAAGATGAAAAGCCTCTGCCGAGAAGGTCGAGAACGTGGTCAGCCCGCCGAGCAGACCGGTCGTCAGCATGAGCTTGACGGCTGGTGACAGGGACGGCTGCGAATGCACCAGTGCAAGTGCCAGCCCCATCAGGAAACCGCCGGCGAGATTTGCCACCAGCGTACCGAGCGGCACCAGGACAAATACGGGGTTGAGCAGCACACCCAGACCCCAGCGCAGCCACGCCCCGCATGCGGCGCCCAGGCCGACGGCGGCAAAAGCAGAAATATTCATGACCCGATTCCAGAATCTTTACCGCAGTCTATCAGCCGGCGGCGGGAGCCTGCGCCACCGCCACGGTATCGATAGCACTCTCCAGGTGCACGGTACGGGTGGGGAATGCAATTTCGGCACCATGACGGGCGACGATATCGGCAATCTTCAACATGACATCCTGCTTGACCTCGTGGAAGGCCACCCACCCCGTCGTCACCGTGAAGGTGTACACCATGATGTCCAGCGACGATGCCGCAAACTGGGTGAAATTGACGATCATGGTCTGCGCCTGGTCGATCTCCGGATGCTCACGCAGCATGCGCTTGATGTCGGCTACCACGTCCGCCACCTTGTCGATGTCCGCATAGCGCAAGCCTACCGTTTCATAGATGCGGCGGTTGCTCATGCGCGACGGGTTTTCGACCGTAATCTGGGTGAAGATGGCGTTGGGCACGTATAACGGGCGCTTGTCGAAAGTGCGGATGCGCGTCAGACGCCAGCCGATCTCCTCCACCGTCCCCTCGATCTCCTTGTCGGACGAGCGGATCCATTCGCCGACGACGAAGGGGCGATCCAGATACACCATCAGTCCGCCGAAGAAGTTCGCCAGCATGTCCTTGGCCGCAAAGCCCACGGCAATGCCGCCGATGCCGCCAAAGGCGAGCACGCCGGAGATCGAGAAGCCGAGGCTTTGCAAGCCCACGAGCACGGCGGTGATCAGTACCGACACACGTAACAGCTTGCCAATGGCGTCGACGGTGGTGCGGTCGATGGACTCGCCCCGTGCCATGCGCTGCTTGATCACCCCATCCTGCACGTTGGAGATGAAGCACACCAGGAACCAGGTCAGGCAGGCAATCACGCCCACCGTGCGGATCGGACCCACGGCTTCGAACAACGCGGCATCGGCATGGCTCTGGACCATGCGCGCGGCGAAGGCAAGCCCGATGATCCAGGCCATCAGCGCCATCGGCTTGCGCGCCGCGGACACCAGCGCATTGTCCCAGGGGGTCGCCGTCAGGCGGGTGCGCTCGTCGAGTCGCGCCAGCACACGGCGCAGAAAGAAATTCGCCACCACCACCGCCAGTACGACGATGAAGACCTGCAACACAAGTGCCAGCAAGGCATCGCCACCAGTCAAGCGGGCCAGCCAGCCGTCCAGAAATTCGGGGTTCATGAGTCACACACGACAGGAAAACACCCGCCATTGTACCGAAGCCCTGCGGCCTGCCCGGACACGATCAGCCGCCAAGCGCGGTGCATCGGCTACAATTTCGCCCAGACGCCAGATCAACCCGGTGCAGCCCGCACCGCAACCCCGGATCCGCCCCACTCGATGAACCCGAATGACACCAAGGCCACAGCGGCCCCTGCAAGCAATTTCATCCGCAACATCATTGACGAGGACAATCGCAGCGGCAAATGGGCCGGCCGCGTGGAAACCCGCTTTCCGCCCGAGCCCAACGGCTACCTGCACTATGGTCACGCCAAGTCGATCTGCCTGAACTTCGGCCTCGCCGAAACCTATGGTGGCGCATGCCATCTGCGTTTCGACGACACCAACCCGGAGAAAGAGGAGCAGGAGTACGTCGACTCGATCATCGAGGCCGTGCAGTGGCTCGGTTTCGGCTGGGGAAAGCACCTGTACTTCGCCTCCGACTATTTCGACGTCATGTATGCGTGCGCGGTGTCGCTGATCAAGGCCGGCAAGGCCTACGTCGATTCGCAGTCGGCAGACGAAATGCGTGCCAATCGCGGCACACTGACCGCACCCGGCATCGACAGCCCCTGGCGCAACCGCAGCGTGGCGGAGAACCTCGATCTCTTCGCCCGCATGCGCGCGGGCGAGTTCGAAGAGGGCAGCCATATCCTGCGGGCGAAGATCGACATGGCCAGCCCCAACATCAATCTGCGCGATCCGGCGATCTACCGCATCCGCAAGGCCACGCATCACCGCACCGGCGACAATTGGTGCATCTATCCGATGTACACCTTCGCCCATCCGATCGAAGACGCCATCGAAAGCGTGACCCATTCGATCTGCACGCTCGAATTCGCCGACCAGCGCCCGTTCTACGACTGGCTGCTCGATGCGCTGGCCACGGCCGGGCATTTCCCCCGCCCGCTGCCGCAGCAGATCGAATTTGCCCGCCTCAACCTGACCTATGTCGTGCTTTCCAAGCGCAAGCTGATCCAGCTCGTCGACGAAGGTCATGTCGACGGCTGGGACGACCCGCGCCTGCCGACCCTTGTCGGCGCACGCCGCCGCGGCTTCACGCCCGAAGGCTTCCGCCTGTTCGCCGAGCGCATCGGGGTCTCCAAGGGAGACGCCTGGATCGACATGAGTGTGCTCGAGGAATGCATGCGCGAACACCTCAACGACAGCGCACCGCGCCGGGTGGCAGTGCTCGACCCGCTCAAGCTCGAGCTGACCAATTATCCTGTCGGCGACAGCGAGTTGTGCCATGCCCCGAACCACCCCCTCAAACCCGAACTGGGTAAGCGCGAAATGCCGTTCGGGCGGGAACTGTGGATCGAGCGCGAGGATTTCATGGAAGAGCCTTCCAAAGGTTTCCATCGTCTCTACCCGGGCAATACCGTGCGCCTGCGCTACGGCTACGTGGTGAAATGCACCGGTTTCGAAAAGGACGCCGAAGGCCGTGTCACCAAGGTGCTGGCCGAATACATGCCCGATTCGAAGTCGGGCACTCCCGGCGCCGACAACTACAAGGTCAAGGGTAACCTGCACTGGGTATCGGCCGAGCGCGGCTACGCGACCGAGATCCGCCTCTACGACCGCCTGTTCGCGCATCCGCATCCGGGTCAGCGCCGCGAAGGCGATGCCGAGGGCATGGAGCGCAATTTCCTTGACGACATCAATCCGGAATCGAAGCAGGTCCTCACCGCCTGGCTCGAACCTGCGCTGCGGGCGGCCCGTGCCGAAGAGCACTTCCAGTTCGAACGCCACGGCTACTTCGTGGCCGACCGTGTCGACTCACAGGACGGCAGCCCCGTGTTCAACCGCACCGTGACGCTCAAGGACTCGTGGGCCAAGGCGGGGCAGAAGGGGCGCTGAGACAACGGTGAAGGCGGCGCCCGCAAGCGGGCGCCAACCTGCGGCGCAGAACGACACAGCTGCCCATTCGACGCACTGACGGATTTCCAGCCATGAAGATCACCCGCGGCGTGTTCTACATTGTCATCGTCTTGATCATGCTCGGTGCGACCGCGTGGTGGTTTTCAAGACCGAAGCCGATTCCCGTGCAGGTTCACGAAGTCGGCCGCGGCCGGGTCGAAGCGAGCATCGCGAACACCCGTGCCGGCGAACTCGAAGCCTGCCAGCGCACGAAGATGTCCACCATCGTCGGCGGCCGTATCGAGGACCTGCTGGTCAAGGAGGGCGACCGCGTCAAGGCCGGACAGGTGATGATGAGGTTGTGGAACCAGGACCTCGACGCCCGCCTCGACATCAACCGCGCCCAGCTGGCAAGCGCGGGGCGCAGGCAGCAGGAATCCTGTGCCGTTGCCGACAACGCCGAGCGCGAGGCCGAACGCCAGGCCATGCTGGTCAAACGCGGTTTCGTCTCTGCCAGCGCAGAGGACAAGGCCCGTACCGAAGCCCGGGCGCGCCGCGCCGCCTGCGAAACCGCGCGCGCCGACATGGCCACCGCACGGGCGCAGATCGCCGCGACCAATACCGATCGCCAGCGCACGATACTGGTTGCCCCCTTCGACGGCACTGTCGCCAAGATCACCGGCGAACTCGGCGAGTACGCGACGCCCTCGCCGCCCGGCGTGCCGACCCCCCCCGCGATCGATCTGATCGATGATTCCTGCCTCTATGTGAAAGCCCCCATGGACGAGGTCGACGCGCCCAAGATACGGCCCGGTCAGACCGTGCGCATCAGTTTCGAGGCACTGCCGGGCACCATCTTCGCCGGCCACGTGAAACGCATCGCGCCCTACATCACCGCAGTCGAAAAACAGGCCCGGACGGTCGAGGTCGATGTCGACTTCGACGAGCCGGCACAGGCACACGGCCTGCTGGTGGGCTATAGCGCCGACGTCGAGATCATCCTCGCCACCCGCGACGACACGCTGCGCGTCCCCACTGCGGCACTGCGCGAGGGCAGACGGGTGCTGATCCTGGGTGAAGACGGCGTCCTCATCGAACGCGAACTGAAGACCGGCCTCGCCAACTGGGAGCAGACCGAAGTGCTCGAGGGCCTGAGCAGTGGCGAGCGCGTCGTGACCTCGCTCGAACGCGAGGGCGTCAAGGCCGGCGCGCTTGCGATTGCGGACGGCAGTGCGCGCTGAGCGCTGGACGGCAGCGGCCATGGCACAGATCGAACTGTCCGGCATCGAGCGCACCTTCACGCTGGGCGACAGTGAGGTCCATGCGCTGGACAAAGTTTCGCTGCGCATCGAGGCCGGCGAATACGTTGCGGTGATGGGGCCTTCGGGCTCGGGCAAGTCCACCCTGCTCAACCTGCTCGGCCTGCTCGACCGCCCCGACGCCGGGCACTATCTGCTCGAGGGGCGCGATGTAACCACGCTGTCGGCGGACGAGCAGGCCACCGTGCGGCGCGCCCGCATCGGCTTCGTATTCCAGAGCTTTCATCTCGTCCCCCGCCTGACCGCCGCGGAGAACGTGGCCCTGCCGCTGATGCTGGCGGGCGTGCCCGCGCACGAGCGCACCCCGCGCGTGGCGCGGGCACTGAAGGATTTCGGCCTGCAGGCGCGCGCCGACCACCGCCCGGAAGAGCTCTCCGGCGGGCAGCGCCAGCGCGTGGCCATCGCCCGCGCCACCATCATGCAACCCGCGGTCCTGCTGGCCGACGAGCCCACCGGCAATCTCGATCGCCATACCGGGGAAGAGGTCACCGCGCTGCTCGAGGCGCTCAACGCCGACGGAACGACACTGATCGTGGTCACGCACGACCCCGCGATGGGGGGGCGCGCGCGCCGTCGCCTGATGATGGAAGATGGCGCCCTGCGCCAGGACCTGCGCGCCGGCGCCGCCACATCGCCGACCGCCGCGCCGACATGACTTCCGCCGACACCCTGCGCTTTGCCGCCCGCGCCGCGCTCGGCTACCCCCTGCGCACCTCGCTGATGGTGCTTGCAATGGCGATCGGGGTGGCTGCGGTGGTCGTGCTGACCGCACTCGGCGATGGCGCCCGGCGCTACGTGGTCGGCGAATTTGCCTCGCTCGGCGCCAATCTCATCATCGTCTTGCCCGGCCGTAACGAAACCGGTGGTGTCAATGCGGGCAGTTTCGTGACCAGCACGCCGCGCGATCTCACGGTCAGCGATGCGACGGCCCTGCTGCGTGCGCCGCTGGTCAGTCGCATCGCGCCACTGTCGGTGGGCAACTCCGAGATCTCCGTTGGCGGCAAGCTGCGCGACGTCATGGTGCTCGGCACCAACGCCGACTACATCGACATCCGCCAATATCACATGGCGCAGGGCCAGTTCCTGCCACGGGAGGAACTCGGCCGCGCAAGTGCAGTGGCCGTCATCGGCGACAAGATCCGACGCGAGCTGTTCGGGGCGACGGCCGCCGTGGGCCGCATGATCCGTGTCGGCGACAATCGCCTGCGCATCATCGGCGTGCTGGCGCCCGCCGGTCAGGGTCTGGGCATGAGCACCGACGAACTGGTGATCGTGCCAGTCGCCACCGCCCAGGCCATGTTCAACACCAACACGCTGTTCCGCATCATGGTCGAGGCCCGCCATCGCGATGCCCTCGCGCCAGCGCAGAAGCAGCTCGAAGACATCCTGCGTGCCCGTCGCGAGGGCGAACTCGATGTCACCCTCATCACCCAGGACGCGGTGCTGGGCACCTTCGACCGCATCCTCGGCGCCCTGACCCTTGGCGTAGCCGGGATCGCCGCGATCAGCCTGGCGGTGGCCGGCATCCTGGTAATGAACGTGATGCTGGTGGCCGTGACCCAGCGTACGGGCGAAATCGGACTGCTCAAGGCCCTTGGCGCCACCGGCCGCGACATCCGCCTCGCCTTTCTCAGTGAGGCTGCGCTGCTATCCATCGCCGGCGCTCTGGTCGGCTATGGTCTCGGCCACCTCGGCGCCTGGGGCATTCGTCTGGCCTACCCGGTGTTGCCGGCGTGGCCACCGAACTGGGCGGTCGCCGCCGGCCTGGGCACTGCACTGGGCACCGGCCTGTTGTTCGGCGTGCTGCCGGCGCGACGCGCATCGCGGCTCGATCCGGTACAGGCGCTGGCAAAGCGATAGACCCCATGCTGTGGCGAGACTTTCTCCAGCTTGCGTTACGCGCCCTGATCGCCCATCGCATGCGCAGCTTTCTGACCCTGCTCGGCATTGGTGTCGGCATTGCCGCGGTGATCCTGTTGACCTCTATCGGCGAGGGCCTGCATCAGTTCGTACTCAAGGAGTTCACCCAGTTCGGCACCAACCTCATCCAGATCACCCCCGGTCGTCGCGGCACCCGCGGCGGTCCCCCCGGCCTGCCATCGACCACTCGCGACATCACCCTGGACGACGCCGCCGCACTGCTGCGGGCCCCCTTCGTCAGCGGCGTAACGCCCAATGTATCGGGCAACTCGGAAGTTCGCGCCAACGGCCGAGTGCGACGCACCTTCATCATGGGCGTGGGCGCCGACATGCAGCGCGTGTTTTCCATGCGGGTCAAGAGCGGCCAGTTTCTGCCGCCAGACGATGCCGCCAGCGCGCGCGCCTTCATCGTGCTCGGCTCCACGCTGAAGCAGGAGCTTTTCGGCGCCGAGAGTCCCCTGGGCGAACGCGTGCAGATCGGCAACGAACGTTTTCGTGTCATCGGCGTCATGGAGAGCAAGGGACAGTTTCTCGGCATCGATCTGGACGACACCGCCTATATACCCACCGCGCGCGCACTCGCCCTCTACAACCGCGACGGGCTGATGGAGATCAACGTCACCTACGATGAAGGGATGGCCGCCTCACGGGTTGCCGCCGGCATCCGCAAGATCCTGCTCAGCCGCCACGGACGTGAAGACTTCACCCTCACCACACAGGAAGACATGCTTGCCAGCCTGTCCAACATTCTCGACATCCTGACCGCCGCGGTCGGCGCGCTGGGCGGCATCTCACTGTTGGTAGGCGGCGTCGGCATCGTCACCATCATGACCATCGCCGTCGCAGAACGCACCAACGAGATCGGTCTGCTGGTGGCGCTGGGCGCGCGCCGTGGAACCATCCTCGGCCTGTTCCTGGGCGAGGCCGTGGCACTGGCGGCGATCGGCGGGTTGCTCGGACTGGCGCTGGGCGCCGGCATGGCGCAGCTGATCGGACTCTTCGTACCGGCACTGCCGGTCACCACGCCATGGCA
The DNA here is from genome assembly GCF_018122735.1 of Azoarcus sp. L1K30. Taxonomy (GTDB): domain Bacteria; phylum Pseudomonadota; class Gammaproteobacteria; order Burkholderiales; family Rhodocyclaceae; genus Parazoarcus. The sequence continues at coordinate 2,397,985 of NZ_JAGRRD010000001.1, forward strand.
CTTCGTCGTCGTTGCCGAAGCGAGCGCGGTGGGGATCGGGTTGGCGGCTGGCGTACTGCCGGCACGGCGCGCCGCCGGGCTGGACCCGGTTCAGGCATTGCGCGCAGACTGAAACGAACATGAACACGATGAGGCATCCACTCCCGATCCTGCTGCTGTTGGCCACAGCGAATCTGGCCATCGGCGCACCGGCGCCCTGGTACCGATGGGAGAGTCGGATAGACGGCCGCCAGGTCTGCGCTCAGGCCTCGCCCGGCGCAGGCTGGCGGCAACTGCCTCGCGCCTACGTCGACCTGAACTGCAGGCATCCGGCACGCACCGACCAGCCATCCCCTCCTGCTGCATTTGAGCCAGGTCAACCCGACGCCAAGTTGCCGATCATTTCGCCACCGCAACGCCTAGACTGACATTGACATGCGGATGCGAGAGTGATTCCGATACCAATTGCAGGAGACAATCATGAGCATATTCGACTCCCCCATCGGCCGCTGCGAAGCCGTCAAGGAAATGGTGCTCCTCGACGAAACGCAGACGGAATGTGCGCGTGAGCACGCGTGCCCACCGGGCAGGGCATGCCCGCTGGATGGCTGCTTCACCCCGGTCAGCGGCGTATCGGCCGAGCACGCGGCAGCCATGGCTCGAGCACCGGCAAAGCGAAGATCCCGGACCCGCTAAGTTGAATCGCGCACACCGCAATCTACCACCAGCGCGCGCGGATCAGCGGGCGCGCGCCCGCTGACGCGCCGAATGCAGCAGGCTGACGCTCACCGACAGCGCCAGCAACACCGCCACGACGCCGAGCGACACCATCACCGGAATCCGTACCCACTCGACGATCAGCATCTTGGTTCCGATGAACACCAGGATCGCCGCAAGACCGTACTTGAGCAGAGAAAAGCGGTCGCCCAGGTCGGCCAGCAGGAAGTACATCGCCCGCAACCCCAGAATCGCGAACAGGTTCGAGGTCAGCACGATGAACGGGTCGGTAGTGATCGCAAAGACTGCCGGGATGCTGTCGACGGCAAAGATCACATCCGAAATCTCGACCAGTACCAGCGCAAGCATCAACGGCGTTGCCATGCGAACACCGTTGCGCATCACGAAAAAGCGCTCGCCCTCGAGACCCTCGGTAATCGGGTAGTGATTGCGTATCCACCGGATGAAGGGATTCGTTGCCAGATCCGGATCGTGCCCGGCAAACCACACCATCTTGATCCCGGTGACCACCAGGAAAGCCCCGAACACGTAGAGCAGCCAGTGGAACTCGGTGACCAGCCAACTGCCCGCAAAAATCATCGCCGTGCGCAGGACGACTGCGCCGACGATGCCATACAGCAGCACACGCCGCTGCAATTCGAGGGGCACGGCGAAATAGCCGAAGATCATCATCCAGACGAAGACATTGTCCACCGCCAGCGACTTCTCGACCAGATAGCCGGTCAGGAACGCCACTGTCCTGTCGTTGGCAATCACCCTGCCGAAGCTGAGATCGAGATACCACCACAATCCCGCCGCGAACAGCAGTGCCACTGAGACCCAGGCTACCGACCAGGCGGCTGCCTCCCTGAACGACACGCGGTGCTGCTGTCCGCCCTTGAACAGAAGAAGATCTGCCGCCAGCATCGCCAGCACGATGACGGCAAATACAATCCACATCCACCAAGTTCCGATTGATTCCACCCGGGACTCCGCACAGAAGAGAAAAAGGGCCTGTTCCCGAAGGACACAGACCCTGTTTGCACACGACTTCTGCACGGACCTTGCCCTCGGGCAAGGTCTTGCTTGCGACAGCATCCTGTCGCCCGAAGCACCGGGCAGCCGTCGCGAGACGAACCTGCCGTGATGACGATGCTGCGGCCTTGAAAAGCTACTCCCCTTGATTGATCTGAGTCTATATTGCGCCACCGCAAAGTCAAGTCGGGGCCGCTAGCGTGTGGAATGGACGCCGGGCGGAACAAGCCTTGAATTCCCGGTCACATCGGCTCTCCGCCGGATAATCATCTCACCCGACTGACCGCGGCCATACGCCGTGCGCCATGCTCAGGCAAACGATTCGTCGTCGGCCAGATAGCGCCATTGCCCGAGGGGCAGATCGCGCAGTGCAACCTTGCCGATTCTCACCCGCTTGAGACCGACGACGCTCAGCCCAACCAGCTCGCACATGCGCCGGATCTGACGCTTGCGCCCCTCGCGCAGCACGAAGCGCAATTGATCTTCGTTGATCCACTCGACCTTGGCCTCGCGCAGCGGACGATCGTCCAGCCACAGCCCGTGGTTGAGCAGGGCAAGCCCGTTCTCGGCCAGCTTGCCTTCGACCCGCACGATGTATTCCTTCTCGACCGTCGAATTCTCGCCGATCAACTGCCTCGCAATGCGCCCATCCTGAGTGAACACCAGCAGGCCGGTCGAATCGATGTCGAGTCGCCCCGCGGGCGCCAGACCCTTGAACAGCGAGGGATGAAAACGCTGGGCCGTATCACGGTCATATTGGGTGTCGCTGCCGATCAGCGCCATCGCCGGCTGGTATCCCGGCTCGGGCTGACCGGAGACGTAGCCCACCGGTTTGTGCAGCAGGATGGTGACGCGCTGTGCCTGCTCCTGCTTTGCTTCGGGCGCAAGGGCAATTCGTGCGTCGGGATCGATGCGCGTACCCAAGGCCGATACACGCTTGCCGTCGACGAAGACCCAGCCGCGTTCGATCAACTCGTCGGCCTCACGCCGCGAACAGATTCCGCGATCGGCCATGACCTTGGACAGACGCAAACCTTCAGCCGTCGACGTGCGTGGGGTCAGTGGCGGACCGGACGGATGCGGACGCGACTCCCGCGTTGCCTGCCCGCGCCCGACGCGGTCGCCGTTACGGCGTGAAGCGCCACTTTCGTCCGATCGACCGGACTCTCGGGCGGCGGGCTTGCCGGCAGGCCGGGACGACTTCGCTTCCCGCGCACGCCCGTCGTCAGTGCGCGCATCGCGGCTGCGCCGCTCTTTGTGCCCGCCATCCCGCTCCGATTTGCGCCTCACTTCTTCCGCCTCGGGCGGTGTCACCTCTACGGGCTGGCGTTTTGCCTTGAGCGTGCCGGAAATGCGGGATGGTGCCGGCTGCGGCGGATTCTTGCGAACAGAGTTCAAGACAGACCTCGGGCGTCGGACGACGTTTTCAGATAAACAGGTTCAATTATGCGCCGAAGCGCGGTGCAAGGCGCGCACAACAATGCAGGCCTTGCAACCTCGTTCCACTCCGCAGACGGCTGAGGGCGGCTTTTGCTGCGCCAAACGCAAAACCCGGCACGCGGCCGGGTTTTGCGGTGTGCCGCAACGCCTGCAGCTTACATCATGCCCAGTGCCCTGGGCAGGAAGGTCGAGATGCTCGGAATGTAAGTAATCATCATCAGGAATGCCAACATGGTGTACAACCACGGCATCACCGCCTTGCTCATCTCGGTCAGGCCGGCATTGGTAATGCCGCTCGCCACGAACAGGTTGAGCCCCACCGGTGGCGTGATCATGCCGATCTCCATGTTGACGGTGATCATGACGCCGAAGTGGATCGGGTCGATGCCCAGCGCGACGGCCACGGGGAACAGGATCGGTGCCAGGATGAGGATGATCGACGACGGCTCCATCAGCGCGCCGGCAACCAGCAACAGCAGGTTTACCACCACCAGGAAACCGATCTGACCCATGCCGCTGGCCACAATGGCATCGGCCATGCGTTGCGGAATCTGCTCCGAAGTGAGGATGAACGAGAACAGGATCGCACTGGCGATGATGAACAGCAGCATCGCGCTCATGTTCGCCGAGTCGAGCAACACGCGCGGAATCTGCTTGAAGGTCAGATCCTTGTACACGAACACGGCGATGAAAAAGGCGTACACCGCGCTCATTGCCGCCGCTTCGGTCGGCGTAAACATGCCGGAGTAGATGCCGCCCATGACCACGACGATCAGCATCAGCCCCCAGAATGCATCCTTGAAGTAGCGAAACTTCAGCTTCCAGGGTGCGCGCGGCAAGGTCGGATAATTATTCTTCCGGGCGACATACCAGGTGCACAGACCGAGCATGACGGCCAGCAGCAAACCCGGAAACACCCCTGCCATGAACAGCGCGCCGACCGACGAGTTGGTGGTCACCGCGTACATCACCATGACGATGGACGGCGGAATCAGGATACCCAGACCACCGGCCGACGCCACCACCCCGGCGCCAAAACGCACCGGGTAGCCCTGCTTGACCATCGCCGGGATCAGGATCGAGCCGATTGCCACCACGGTCGCAGGACTGGAACCCGACACGGCGGCGAACAGTGCGCAGGCAAGCACCGCCGACATGCCCAGTCCGCCACGCAGGTGACCGACCATGGCAGTGGCGAAGTTGATCATGCGTCTGGCCACCCCGCCATGGGTGAGGAAGTTGCCCGCCAGGATGAAGAACGGGATCGCCATGATCTCGAATTTCTCGATCCCGGTGAACATCTTGAGCGCAACCGCCTCGAGCGGAACGTCCGTGAAGATGAACATGAAACTCAGCACCGTGAGGCCAAGTGCCACGCCTACCGGCATGCCGATCGCCATCAGGACGACGAGCAGGCCAAAAATCGCAAGTGTATTTGTCATTCTTGCATGCTCCTGTTAGCGCTTGCCGCCGGTGTCGGCTCGTCCGGAATCGGGTTTGCCGGCACGTCCGTGCTCGATATCCTCGGCCAGCGAAATCGCCTCGCCTTCGAGAAGAACGCTCTCGTCCTGATCCTCATCCAGCCCCTCGACATGGCCGTGGTCATGCCGCGGCAGTTCGCCGGTCCGGGCAAAGCTGACCATCACCTGCAGGAAGCGGAAACACATCAGGAAAGAGCCGAGCGGCACCGCTGCATACACCGCCCAGGTCGGCCACTCGAGGTCGGGCGTGGTCGGCCCCTCGTAATAGCCACCACCATCGCCGCCGAACAGGCTCAGCACCGCGTGCGCCATGCCGTTCTCCCAGATGAACAGTGCGCCGAAGACACCGATGAGTCCGGTAAACACGACACCGCATATCAGGCCGATATTGACCAGCACGGTGCGAGGCTTCTCGCCAACCTTGTTGATGAGGATGTCGACACCGACGTGAATGCCGGTACGCACCCCGTAGGCCGCACCGAACTTGGCCATCCAGACGAACAGGATGATGCAGAATTCCTGCGCCCAGCCGAAGTTCATCGACAGCAGCCAATCCTGCACGACGGGAATCGAGAAACCGGACCCGTAGCGATGGACTACCGAGACGAAGATGACCACAGTGGCCACCGCCATCAGGGTCCCAATGATGAACTCTTCGAGCCGATCGAGATATTTGATCATGATATGTCTCCCCGCAAAAAACGCCCGTCAGGAGAGAGCCTGACGGGCGTTCTGGAGTACAGGCAAATTAGAGCTTGGACGGGTCGAACCCGGTTTCCTTGTAGATGGATTGGATCAGTTCGGCACCGATCCGCGATTCCATCTTCTTGTGCACCGGCAACAGCGCCTTCTTGAACGCGAGCTTTTCAGCCGGTGTGGGCTGGTACACCTCGGTCTTGCCCGACGCGCGCACTGCAGCGAGCGCCTTTTCGTTCTCTTCACGGGCGATGGCGTTGGCGAACGTGGTGGATTCAGCCATTGCCTTCTCGAGTTCGGTACGGACATCCGACGGCAGGCCGTCCCAGAACTTCTTGTTGGTGATCACCGCATAACCCAGGTAACCATGCTCGGTCAGCGAGACATTGCTCTGCACCTCGTGCATCTTCTGCGTATAGAGGTTGGAGTGCGGATTCTCGGTGCCATCGACAACGCCGGTCTGCAGCGCCTGGTAGACCTCGGAGAAGGCCATCACCTGCGGCAGGGCCTTGAGTTCGCGCATCTGCTCCTCGAGCACCTTGGACGACTGGATGCGCATCTTCTTGCCCTTCAGATCCTCGGGCGCCTTGATCGGGCTGTTGGCCGAGAACGACTTGAATCCATTGTCCCAGAACGCCAGCCCCTTGATGCCCTTGGGCTCGAGCTTGCTCAGCATCATCTTGCCCACCGGACCGGTCGTGACCTTGTGCAGATCGTCGTAGCCGTCAAAGATATAGGGCAGGTCGAACACCTCGAATTCGCGCACGCCGAGGGGGCCGAACTTGGCCAGCGACGGCGCCAGCATCTGCACCGCGCCAAGCTGCAGCGCTTCCATCTCTTCCTTGTCCTTGTACAGCGTGCTGTTGGCATAGACTTCAACCTTCACCGCACCCTTGGTGTACTTCTCGGCCAGCTCCTTGAACTTCTCGGCAGCCTTACCCTTCGGGGTGTCGGTTGCAACGACGTGGCTGAACTTGATGACGATCGGATCGGCAGCAGCGGCAGTAGCAGTGATACCTGCAGCGACGAGACCCAGCAGAAGCGCACGAATTTTCATAACCCATCTCCTCCAATTGAAAAACTGACGCACTGGATGCGTTTTCGACCTGCCTGCGGGGCGCAGCGCACCATCACTGGCAAGACCTTCGAAAGCGGGCAACCCGCCGGAAAGTGGAGTGATAATGGTCCATCGACGCAAACGTCGCTATTGTGGAATACCGCAAATCCATTCGATGCGCGCATAAGATCAGTCAATATAGCCCCCTGCAGGGACAACCGCCCGCCGCCACCATTTGCTGCCGCTCAATGCCCTCGACACTCACGAACAGTCCCTCCGCAAGAAGGCGCAACCGCTGGATCGGCCGCCTGCCTTATTTCGCACTCGCCTTCTTCCTTGCCACCATCGCCTTGTTGGTCTGGCTCACGCGCCAATACGACGCGGAGGAACAGCAGTCGGCCCTGATCACCGATGTCTTGTGGATGGAGCAGAACCTGCGCTTCCAGCTCGACCGCAATGAAGCCCTGCTGCAGCAAATCGGGCCGGAATTGCTGGACCGCAGCACGCGCCCCTCGAACCAGACCGAGGCCCAGCTCCGCCAACTGATGAGCCAGGATCGCGGCATCGTCCGCGTGCTGTGGATCGACGCCCAGGGGGCGCTGAAGGGTTCGCTGCCGCCACAGACGGAGACCAGTGTCGTCGGCGAGAGCGAGGGCGCGTCGCCTTCTGAGTCGGTGATGAAGCTGGCGCGCGCGCTGGGACGTCCGGTCTACGGCCCGGCTTACCCTGTGCTTGGCGACGAATACCATTTCGAAGTCTATGTTCCCGCTTGGTCCGAGGAAGCCTTTCTAGGCGTCGTGGTCGCGGAGTACTCGCTCTCGGACCTCGTTTCGCGAGAACTTCCGTGGTGGTTCTCGGAACGCTACCGGGTCGCCGTGCTCGACCCCGACGGACGCGAGATCGCGGCGAAGTCCAAGATTTCGCCGCTCGCCTCGCACCTGAGCTATACCACCCCATTCGAGCCACCGGGCCGCGGGCTGACGCTGCAGATCACCGCCTACAAGGGTGAAACGCGCTGGATGCCAGTGCTGCTGATCGCCTCCATCGTGCTCTTCGGCGCGGTCATCGTGTGGAGTATTTGGCAGTTGCGACGGCAGCTTGCTCGACGCCAGGAGGCCGAGCAGGCATTACGCAGCGAATCGGCGTTCCGCAAGGCGATGGAGGATTCGGTGATCACCGGACTGCGGGCGCGCGACCTCGACGGCCGCATCACCCACGTCAACCCGGCCTTCTGTCGCATGACCGGATTCAGCGCCGACGAGCTGATCGGCGCCATGCCCCCCATGCCCTACTGGGACCCGGACCAGATCGACAACACGCTACAGGTTCACGACGTCGTCATGGCCAGCGGCACCCCGCCCGACGGGCTGGAAGTGTCGCTGCGGCGTAAGAATGGCGAGCGCTTCAGCGCCCTCATTTTCGAAGCCCCCCTGATCGACGCCGAGGGCCACAACAACGGCTGGATGGGCTCGGTACTGGACATCACCGAACAGAAACGGGCGCGCGAACTGGCCCGCCAGCAGGAGGAAAGACTGCAGGCGACATCACGCCTGATCACCATGGGCGAAATGGCCTCCACGCTCGCACACGAACTCAACCAGCCTCTGGCGGCCATCGCGAGCTACAACAGCGGCTGCATCAACCGAATCGACGCCGGCGAGGTCGACCCCGCCGAACTGCGCGAAATTCACGAAAAGATCGGGCGTCAGGCGAGAAGGGCTGGTGAAATCATCCGCCGTGTCCATGATTTCGTGCGTCGATCCGAGCCCAAGCATGAATCCATCGACCTCAACGGCGTGATCCGCGAAGCCGTGGGTCTGGTCGAGGCCGATTCGCGCAAACGCCAGATGCGATTAGAGATCGATCTCGCGCCCCAGTCGCCTCGCGTCATGGCCGACCCGGTGATGATCGAGCAGATCATGGTCAATCTGGTACGCAATGGCATGGACGCGATGCGCACCACCCCGGCAAAATCACGGGTCATTCGCATCCGCACCCGTTCCGCGGCGAACACCGCCGAGGTGCGCGTCATCGACCACGGCAGCGGCATTGATGGCGAGACAGCAGAGCATCTTTTCCAGCCGTTCTTCACCACCAAGAATGAAGGCATGGGAATGGGCCTCAACATCTGCCGCTCCATCGCGGAACTGCATCATGGCCGCCTGACGTTTGAACCGAACCCTTCAGGCGGTACCATCTTCATCCTTACGCTACCGGTGGAACGCCCATGAACGATGCCTGTGCCCACATCATCGACGACGACGAAGCCATTCGTGATGCCCTGCAATGGCAATTCCGCACCCGTGGCGTGGCGTGCAGAATGTGGTCGGGCGCGGAGGCCTTTCTCGAGGCCTGGCAGCCGGACTGGCGCGGTTGCATCGTCCTCGACATCCGCATGGAGGGGATGAGCGGGCTCGAGTGCTTCGACGAACTGCTCGACCGCAACTGCACGCTGCCGGTCATTTTCATCACTGGTCACGGCGACGTGCCGATGGCCGTCGGCGCGCTCAAGAAGGGCGCTTTCGATTTCATCGAGAAGCCATTCAACGACAATGACCTGATCGAGCACGTCCAGCGCGCGATGGCGCAGGACGAGGCCAGCCAACGCGCGGCCGCCGACCGCGACACCGTGGAAGCGCGCCTGGCCACCTTGACCGCACGCGAGCGGGAGGTCATGGAATTGATTCTGGAAGGAAAGTTCAACAAGGTGATCGCCGACGAACTGTCGATCTCGATGCGAACAGTGGAAGCCCACCGCTCGCGCATCTTCGACAAAATGATGGTGCGCTCGGCCGTTGAGCTGGCGCAGATGCTGACTGCGCTCAGGACCTGATCGGCACCCATTCCGGCAATACGCCCTCGGCCTGGGGCGGGCAGGCAAAAGCAGCGTCGACACCAATCCCCCCAATCCACGCGACCCTGCCATCGATCTCGAGCACGGGCAGTCGGTCCCGCATCCAGGGTGGAATGGCAGCTTCCTGGCACAGGTTCTTGAACGAGCGCGGAGGCCGGTTCATTGCCAGCCGCAGCCGCAACCCGGCAAAGCGCGGGACCAGTCGCGGCCCCGGATCGCACGCCAACGCCGAGCGCGCAATACCCTCCCCCCGCACGCCCCGGAACACCACCCGGCCTTCGCCCCAATCGGCGGACACGGGCGTCGGGGAGGACAGATCGACTTCGCACGCTGCAGGAAGCGCTGCAGCGGTCCACTCCAGCCAGACCTCGCCGCGGTATGCACAGCATGACAGCGGACCGAGATCGACACGCAGCGGATGGGTCGCACCTGACGTACGCAACTGGCGCATCGCCTCGAACAGGCGCGCACGCGAGCTCGCCTCCGCCCCCCGGCAACGCGCCTGCCAACGCAGCAGATTGGCCAAGCGCGCATCCGACAGCCGCAATAGCGCCGCGTGACCCAGCACGTCGCCCCCACAGCGGCGCGCGTCCTCCTCGGCAAGCTCGTCGAGCAGCGCCCCCGCCTCACGGAAATGCGTCGCGGCTCGCGCGATCGACGTCGACGCGGCGGGGAAGGCGGACTCGATGGCAGGCAGGATCCGATGGCGAATGTCGTTGCGGGCGAAGCGCCGGTCGCGGTTGCTGTCGTCTTCGACCCACTGCAGGTGCCGGCGCCGGGCCCACACCAGGATCGCACGTCGCCCCACCTCGAGCAAGGGACGCAGCCGCCCCGGTCCGGTCGCTGCGCCGGTCTCGACCGCGCGCATCGCGCCCGCCCCCCGCACCCCGGTGCCACGAAACAATCTGAACAGCAGTGTTTCCGCCTGGTCGTCCCGATGATGGCCGAACACCAGCCAGTCGCACACGACCGTCTTCAGGGCGTCATGACGCGCCACGCGGGCAGCGGCCTCGAGCCCGTCGGGGTGGTCACGCACCACCTCCACCGCAAACGTCTGCAGCGGAACGGCCAGCGCCGCACACCGCTGAACGCAGAAATCGCGCCAAGCCCCGGCCGACGGGTTCAGGCCATGATGAACATGCGCCGCCTGCAGATCGAAGCCAAGGCGGGAACGCAGTTCGACCAGCAGATCGAGCAACACCACCGAATCGACGCCGCCGGACAGCGCACAGCACAGACGACTGCATGCATCAATGCCGGCCGTCTCGAGGACCGCCGACACCTCGTCCAGCAACGACCGTTCAGCTTGCGAGTTCCTTGAAACGCCCATAGCTCATCAGCTTCTCCATCCGCTGGGCCACCAGATCGGTCGGAGACAGGGAATCCACCTGGCGCAAGGCATCGGTCAGGGCACGCTTGAGCGACTGCGCCATGGCGCGGTGGTCACGGTGGGCGCCGCCGACGGGCTCGTTGACGATCTTGTCGATCAGGCCAAGGGATTTCAGCCGCGCAGCCGTGATTCCCATGGTCTCGGCCGCCTCGGCAGCCTTGTCCGCGCTCTTCCACAGGATGGAGGCGCAACCTTCTGGGGAAATCACCGAGTAGGTGGAGTATTGCAGCATCATGACCTGATCGCCCACCGCGATCGCCAGCGCGCCACCGGACCCGCCCTCGCCGATGATGGTGCAGATCAGCGGCACCTTGAGTTCGGCCATCACATACAGATTGTGCCCGATCGCCTCTGACTGGCCACGCTCTTCGGCGCCGATGCCTGGATAGGCGCCGGGGGTATCGACGAAGGTAAACACCGGCAGACCAAACTTCTCCGCCAGTTTCATCAGCCGCATCGCCTTGCGGTAGCCCTCGGGACGGGGCATGCCGAAGTTGCGCACGATCTTTTCCTTGGTGTCGCGTCCCTTCTGGTGGCCGATGACCACGCAGCTCTGGCCGTTGAAGCGGGCCAGGCCACCGACGATGGCCTTGTCGTCGGCAAAGGCGCGATCGCCATGCAACTCCTCGAAATCCGTAAAGATGTGCTGAACGTAGTCGAGGGTATACGGGCGCTGCGGATGGCGGGCGACCTGCGCGATCTGCCACGGCGTAAGTTTGCCGTACAGATCCTTGGTCATGGTCAGACTCTTGGCCTCGAGCCGACCGATCTCTTCGGAGATATCGACCGCAGAATCATCCTGCACGAATCGCAACTGCTCAATCTTGCCTTCAAGCTCGGCAATCGAATGTTCGAAGTCCAGAAAGGTGGTCTTCATCTGACCTTTCCCGTTGAAAAAAGTCGCCCATTGTAACCGCTCGCGCACCGTGCAATGGCAGCAAACGCAAAAGCAAGGGGGCGACTGCCCTGCGGCAACCGCCCCCAAGTCCGGACCAATCTTGAGGGATCAGTCGTCGCTCATGAATCCCAGCAAGTGCAGCAGACTGGTAAAGAGATTGTAGATCGTCACGTACAAGGTGACCGTCGCCATCACATAGTTGGTTTCTCCACCATGGATGATATTGCTGGTTTCGTAGAGGATCAGCCCCGACATCAGCAGCACGAACATCGCCGATACTGCCAGCGACAGGCCCGCCATATCGAAAAACACCGCCCCCAGTCCGGCCAGGAAAGCCACCAGGATGCCGACCATCAGGAAGCCGCCCATGAAGGAGAAATCCTTGCGCGTCGTCAGCGCATAGGCCGACAGCCCGAGGAAGATGGCCGCCGTGCCGCCCATCGCCTGAATCACCACCTGCGTGCCGTTAGGCAGCGCCAGGTAGTGCGAGATGATCGGTCCCAGGGTGAAACCCATGAAACCGGTCAGCGCAAACACGAACAGCACGCCCAGACTACTGTTGCGGAACTTCGTGGTCAGGAACAGCAAACCGAAATAGCCCACCAGCGTGACGATGATGCCGAGTCGCGGAGCCCCCATCGCCATCGACAGCCCCGCCGTCAGGGCGGAGAAGGCAAGCGTCAGCGACAGCAGCATGTAGGTGTTTCGAATGACCTTGTTGGTCGAAAGCGCCGAGGCTTCCGACCGGGTCATCGAGGCAATGCGATTTTCCATGTGTGACTCTCCTTGATTCGTGCGGCAACGCCGCAATCCCGTTTGTCGTTAGATTTTCAGCCGCGCCCGGTCTTCAGGCCGGCATTTCGGTCAGCGCCGCGGCGCGGGTGTGTACGACCCGTCGCGTGCGCCGCAGGCGCTGGGCCAGCACGCGCGACACGCGGTCCGCAGCCTCGTCCACCGCCGCGCGCACATCGAGCTGAGTAATGGCGAACACGACGTCGGGCAGATTGCGCAGCCTCAACTGCACCACGCAGCGCTTGTCCGCGCCGCCCCTCGGTCCATTGACGTCCGCCACCTTCACTCTGGCCCACTGGATATGATCACGAAACCGGCCGATCGCAAAGCGCATGCGCCGTGCCACGTAATCCTGCAGCCCCGGTGCCGCTTCCACGCCATCACAATGCAGATCGATTCGCATACTTTGTCTCCTAGGTCTGAAGCATTCACCGTCCTGCTCAAACACAGTTCGGATGCTAAGGCTCAGACTGTTCGATAAACTCCGGGTTCAACTGAATGTTAATCTGGTTTTTTCGAACAATAGGCGCGATGATCAATTTCAAGCAGCTTCATCATTTCTGGAGCGTCGCCCGCGCTGGCGGTGTCGTGCGGGCCAGCGAACGCAGCGGCCTCGCACCGCAGACGCTGTCCGGACAGATTGCGGCACTCGAAACCACCCTCGGCGTCAGTCTTTTCCGCCGTCAGGGGCGCAGGCTGGTGCTGACAGAAACCGGCGACATGGTGCTCGATTACGCGGAGGAGATCTTTCGCCTGGGCAACGAACTCGAGGACGCGCTGAGCACGCGCTCGGCCGGACGTGCGCTTCCGTTCCGCGTCGGCGTATCGGACGTCGTTCCGAAAGCGATTGCCTATGTGCTGCTGGCCCCCTCGATGGCGATCCCCGAACCGATGCGCATCGTCTGCCGCGAGAGCAAGCTCGATCAGCTGCTGGGTGAGCTTGCGGTGCACAAGCTCGACGTCGTGCTTGCCGACAGCCCGCTCCCGCCCAATATGGATGTACGCGGCTACAGCCACAAACTGGGAGAGTCGCCGGTCAGCTTCTTCGCCACACCAGCCGTCACCGCGACACTGAAGGGCGCCTTCCCCGCTTGCCTGGACGGCGCGCCGCTGCTGCTTCCGGGCGCGGACGCCTCGGTGCGGCGCCCGCTGCTGCGCTGGCTGGAAGAGAGCAAGGTGCGCCCGCGCATCGTGGGCGAATTCGACGATAGCGCCTTGATGAACGCCTTCGGCGAAGCCGGCGTCGGGATCTTTCCTACGGCAGACCTGATCGCGGACGAAGTCTGCCGCCAGCATGGGGTGCTCAAGCTCGGCACCGCCGAGAGCGTCATGGAGTCCTTCTACGCGATTTCGGTGGAGCGCCGCCTGACGCATCCTGCGGTACGCGCGATCAGCAGCGCCGCACCGATGCAGGCCGCACCGGAAAAAGCCGGGTGAAAAGTAGGGTGTTATCCGCGCCGGACTGCGGCGCGCGGTCCCGGGCATCGCCACCGCCGCAACATGCAGCCGGACGGAACGGTCAAGCTGACACAAAAGGGTTTTGACGAAAGCTGCTAGAATCCGCCGCTTTCGATGCGCGCCGACTTGCCTGGTGCCGGGAGAGGGACTCGAACCCTCACACTGTTACCAGCGGCGGATTTTGAATCCGCTGCGTCTACCGATTCCGCCATCCCGGCAGGGAAGGGCTCGCATTATCACTGAACATGACCGATTGCGGCAAGCCGTTACGGTGAATTGATGCCTTTGACCCTCAACGATTTCGATTACGACCTTCCGCCCGAGCTGATCGCGCAAGCACCGCTCGCCGAGCGCAGTGCAAGCCGTCTGCTGATCGTAGGTGACACTCTTGATGACCGGCAGTTTGCAGACTTGCCCGAGTACCTGCGCGCGGGCGATCTGCTGGTATTCAACGATACCCGCGTGCTTCATGCCCGACTGTATGGCACGAAGGCCTCCGGCGGCCACATCGAGGTGCTGATCGAGCGCCCCATCGGCCCCCACGAAGCGCTTGCCCAGATTCGCGCGTCGAAGTCTCCCAAGCCCGGCAGCACCCTGCGTCTGGCCGATGCCTTCGATGTCACCGTGCTCGGCCGCGCAGGCGAATTCTTCCACCTGCGCTTCCCCGACACCGAAGACCTCGTCGTCCTGCTCGAGCGGCACGGCAAGCTGCCGCTGCCGCCCTATATCCAGCGTGCGGCAGGTGACACGGACGAAAGCCGCTACCAGACGGTGTACGCCCGCTCGCCGGGCTCGGTCGCCGCACCGACGGCCGGTCTTCACTTCGATCAGGCGCTGCTCGAACGCCTTGCCCAGTGCGGAGTGAAGTGCGCGTGGCTCACCCTCCATGTCGGCGCTGGCACCTTCCAGCCGGTCCGTGTAGACGACCTCGGCGAGCATCGCATGCACCGCGAACGCTATGTGATTCCGCAGGAAACGGTCGACGCCATCGACGCCACCCGCGCCGCGGGCGGACGCGTGATCGCGGTCGGCACCACCAGCATGCGCGCACTCGAAGCGGCCGCGCAGGACGGCCCGCTGCTGGCCGGCACGGGAGAAACGGAGATTTTCATCCTACCCGGCTTCCGTTTCCGCGTTGTCGACGCGCTGATCACCAATTTCCACCTGCCCAAATCCACCCTGCTGATGCTTGTCTCCGCCTTTGCCGGCATGGAAACCATGCGTCAAGCCTACCGCCACGCCATTGCCCAGCGCTATCGCTTCTTCAGCTACGGCGACGCCATGCTCCTGACCCGGAACGATCATGCAGTTTGAACTCCTCACCACCAGCGGCGGCGCCCGTCGCGGCCGCCTGACGCTGGCACACGGCGTCGTTGAAACGCCCGTATTCATGCCCGTCGGCACCTACGGCACGGTCAAGGCCATGACCCCGGACATGCTCGAAGGCATCGGCGCACAGATCTGTCTTGGCAACACCTTCCATCTGTGGCTGCGCCCCGGCCTCGACGTCGTCGCCGCGCACGGCGGACTACATGGCTTCATGGGCTGGAACAAGCCCATCCTCACCGACTCGGGCGGATTTCAGGTCTTCAGCCTGGGCGCGCTGCGCAAGATCACCGAGGAAGGGGTGAAATTCGCCAGCCCGATCGACGGCGCAAAGTGCTTTCTCACCCCCGAGATCTCGATGCAGATCCAGCACACGCTGGATTCCGACGTGGTCATGATCTTCGACGAGTGCACGCCCTATCCGGCAAGCCGCGACGAAGCGGCCAAGTCGATGCGACTGTCGCAACGTTGGGCACAGCGCTCGCGCGATGAATTCGATCGACTGGAAAACACCAACGCACTTTTCGGCATCGTCCAGGGCGGCATGTACGAAGACCTCCGCGACGAGTCGCTCGCCGCGCTCGATGAAATCGGCTTCCACGGCTTTGCCATCGGCGGCCTGTCCGTGGGCGAACCCAAGGAAGACATGCAGCGCATCCTTGCCCATACTGCCCCGCGCCTGCCGACGGATAAACCGCGTTACCTGATGGGCGTGGGAACGCCAGAGGACATTGTCGAAGGTGTTGCCGCCGGTATCGACATGTTCGACTGCGTGATGCCGACCCGCAATGCCCGCAATGGCTGGCTATTTACCCGGTTTGGCGACATCAAGATAAAAAATGCAGCGCACAAGCTTGATACCCGTCCGCTCGACCCCACCTGCGACTGCTATACCTGTCGCAACTTCAGCAGGGCTTACCTGCACCACCTTCACCGTACCGGCGAGATTCTGGGCAGCATGCTCAACACCATCCACAACCTGCGCTACTACCAGATGCTCACCGCCGAGATTCGTGAATCCATCGCCACCGACGCCTTTGGTGCGTTCGTCCAGCGCTTCCGCAGTGAGCGCAGTACCGGAACCGCCTGATCGTCACGAGGGCAACATGGCTTCGCTGCTATAATTCAACGCTTTTTGCAAACTCTGGAGTAACAACGTGCTGATTTCCAACGCATACGCTCAAGCCGCAGGCGCAGCCGACCCGACCGGCGGACTGATGGGCATGCTGCCTCTGATCCTGATGTTCGTGGTCCTGTGGTTCCTGATGATCCGCCCGCAGATGAAGAAAGCGAAGGAGCACAAGGCCATGGTCGAGGCCCTGAGCAAGGGCGATGAGGTCGTCACCGGTGGTGGCATCGCCGGCCGCGTCACCGATGTCGGCGACAGCTTCGTGCAGGTCGAGATCGCGGCCAACACCGTCGTCGCGGTGCAGAAGCAGGCCGTCGCAATGGTGTTACCCAAGGGCACACTGAAGGCCCTCTGAGCCGTTTTCAACCCGGGGGCGGCCCGCGCCGGCCCCGCGAGCGACACTCCTGCGCTGCCGAGGCGCCGGGGATGCCTTTCTCGTTGAGCGAGCGACCCGCTCCCGGGCGTGTCCGATCGCAGCAACCTCATCCTCACCGCACAGCCCTCTACAATGAATCGCTATCCACTCTGGAAGAACATCCTCATCGGGCTTGTCCTGTTGTGGGGCCTGATCTATACGTTGCCCAACTTCTACGGCGAAGTGCCCGCGGTACAGGTTTCCAGCGGCAAGGCCACGCTCAGGCTCGACCCGACCGCCGTCACCAGCCAAGTGGCGGAAGCGCTGCGCAGCGCAGGCATCGAACATAACGGGATATTCTCCGACGCCACCAGCGTACGTGCCCGCTTTGCCAGCACCGACATCCAGATCAGGGCGAAGGACGCCATCGAGCGCGCCTTCAATCCGAATCCCCAGGACCCCTCCTACGTCGTCGCCCTGAACCTGCTGTCGGCCTCGCCTTCCTGGCTCACCGCGATTCACGCGCTGCCGATGTATCTCGGGCTGGACCTGCGCGGCGGTGTGCACTTCCTGCTTCAGGTCGACATGCCCGGCGCCCTTACCAAGCGTCTCGACTCGACCACGGGCGATCTGCGCACGCTGATGCGCGACAAGAACGTCCGCCATGCCGGCATCACCCGCGAAGGCAATACGATCCACATCCGCTTCCGCGATGCCGAACAACGCGAAGCCGGCCGGCGCGCCATCCAGGACAGCACCAAGGACCTCCAGCTCACTGACCGCGACGACGGCAGTGACGACTTCAAGCTGGTGGCCACGCTGACGGCGCAAGCGCAGCAGACCATGCGCGACTTCGCCATCAAGCAGAACATCACTACGTTGCACAACCGCATCAACGAACTCGGTGTCGCCGAGCCGGTGATCCAGCAACAGGGCGCCGAACGCATTGTCGTCCAGCTGCCTGGCGTGCAGGACGTGGCCAAGGCCAAGGACATCCTCGGGCGCACGGCCACGCTCGAAGTGCGCATGGTCGATGACACGCCGGGTGCGCTGGAAAACGCGTTGGCCGGCAACGTGCCATTCGGCACCGAGCTCTATTCCGAACGCGGCGGCCAGCCGTTGCTGGTGAAGAAACAAGTGGTCCTGACCGGCGACCGCCTGACCGATGCGCAGCCCGGGTTCGACAGCCAGACCAACGAGGCGGCGGTCCATCTTACGCTGGACGCCGCCGGCGCCCGTATCTTCCGTGATGTGACGCGCGAAAATGTCGGCAAGCGCATGGCGATCCTGCTGATCGAGAAGGGCAAGGGCGAGGTGGTGACCGCGCCGGTAATCCGTGGCGAGATCGGTGGCGGGCGAGTGCAGATATCCGGACGCATGACCACCACCGAAGCCAACGATGTCGCACTGCTGCTGCGCGCGGGATCGCTCGCGGCACCGATGGAGATCATCGAGGAGCGCACGGTCGGACCGAGCCTGGGCGCGGAGAACATCGCCAAGGGCTTCAACTCCACGCTGTGGGGTTTCCTCGCCATCGCGGTGTTCATGTGTGCGTATTACGCCCTGTTCGGCGTGGTTTCCACCATCGCCCTGGCGGCCAACCTGTTGTTGCTGGTGGCGCTGCTGTCGCTGCTGCAGGCCACCCTCACCCTGCCGGGCATCGCCGCCATGGCACTGACGCTGGGCATGGCCATCGACGCCAACGTGCTCATCAACGAACGCATCCGAGAGGAACTGCGCAATGGCTCGACCCCGCAGGCGGCCATCGCGGCAGGTTACGACCGCGCCTTTGACACCATTCTCGACTCCAACATCACCACCCTGATTGCAGGCATTGCGCTGCTGGTGTTCGGATCCGGTCCTGTGCGCGGATTTGCGGTCGTGCATTGCCTGGGCATCCTGACCTCGATGTTCAGTGCGGTGCTGGTATCGCGGATGATGATCAACCTGATCTACGGCCGCCGTCGCAAGGTGGAATCGCTGGCCATCGGCCAGGTGTGGAAACCGGGTAACAACTGAGCGGAAGACGAGGACACGCAATCATGGAATTTTTCCGCATCAAGAAAGACATCCCGTTCATGCGCCATGCGCTGGTGTTCAACATCATTTCGTTGATCACCTTCATCCTGGCCGTGTTCTTCCTCGCCACCCGGGGCCTGCACCTGTCGGTGGAGTTCACCGGCGGCACGCTGATCGAGGTGAGCTACGCCGATTCGGCGCGGCTCGAACCGATTCGCGACGCACTGGGCAAGGACGGCTATCCGGACGCTCAGGTGCAGAACTTCGGCAGCGCGCGCGACGTGCTCATCCGCCTGCCGAACCGGGAGGATCTCGATACCAACCGCGTATCCGAGCGGGTGATGAACACGCTGGGCACAATCGATGGCCCCAAGGCCGAGCTGCGCCGGGTGGAATTCGTCGGGCCGCAGGTCGGCAAGGAGCTCGCGACCGATGGCGCAATGGCGCTGCTGCTGGTGATCGTGGGCATCATGCTGTATCTGGCTGTGCGTTTCGAATGGCGCTTCGCGGTATCGGCCATCATCGCCAACCTGCACGACGTCATCATCATCCTCGGCTTTTTTGCCTTCTTCCAGTGGGAGTTTTCGCTGCCGGTGCTGGCGGCGGTCCTGGCTGTGCTGGGCTATTCGGTCAACGAGTCGGTGGTCGTGTTCGACCGCGTGCGGGAAACCTTCAAGAAGAAGCGCGCCATGAGCACCCCCGATGTGCTCAACCACGCCATCACCAGCACGATCTCTCGGACCGTGATCACGCACGGCAGCACCCAGATGATGGTGCTGGCGATGCTGGTATTCGGCGGCGAGACGCTGTATTACTTCGCCCTCGCCCTGACCATCGGCATCCTGTTCGGCATCTATTCCTCGGTACTGGTAGCCAGTCCGCTGGTGATGTGGCTTGGCGTCTCGCGCGAGCAGTTCATCAAGCCGAAGAAAGAAAAGGAAGAGGCCGTGGTCTGAGTACGCCATGCTCCACAATCAAGAAGGGCACCGGTCGGTGCCCTTTTTCATGTCATGGCCCTGCCTTCTGCACGACAGCCGCTCAGACGGCGAACACCTGCTTGACCCGTAATGTCTCACCGCGCTCGATCAGGCCGATCAGGCGGTCGATGTTCGGATGCTTGCCCGGGTTCATGCGCGCATCCTCGGTATGCTCGGCATACAGCTCCAGGCCCTTCGATGCCGCCTCGGGCGTGATCGCACCATGAATCTGGGCCAGATGGTTGTACACCGCCAGCGAACCGCCCTGGCCGGGCTTGTTCTCGATGGTCGCGACCACCGCGTCCGCCGCGTCGATCAGGTTGATCGCGGCCAGGTGGGATACCTTGGGCAACTGCTTGAGGTTGTCGGCAAATGCCATCCTTCATCACTCCGTTCTCGATAAAAAACGCCACCCCCTCGGGTGGCGTCGAATTCATGCCGGCAATCCGGCCAGCATCCTTGTGCCTCAGATCGCGCGAGCCAGCTCCGCGGCCTTGCCGATATAGCTCGCCGGCGTCATGGCCAGCAGGCGCTCACGCTCGGACTGCGGAATGGCCAGCGTGGAAATGAATGCGTGCAAGGCCTCGCGCGTAATGCCCTTGCCGCGCGTCATGGCCTTGAGCTGCTCGTAGGGATTTTCGATCGCGAACCGACGCATGACAGTCTGCACCGGTTCGGCCAGAACCTCCCAGCAATCGTCGAGATCGGCCGCCAGGCGGGCCGGCTCCGCCTCGAGCTTGGACAGGCCGCGCAGCGCGCTGTCGAGCGCGAGCACTGTGTGGCCGAATCCCACCCCCATGTTGCGCAGTACGGTGGAATCGGTCAGGTCGCGTTGCATGCGCGACACCGGGAGCTTTTCCGAGAAGTGGCGCAACACCGCGTTGGCGATGCCGAGGTTGCCTTCCGCGTTCTCGAAATCGATCGGGTTGACCTTGTGCGGCATGGTGGACGAACCCACTTCGCCGTCCTTGAGTTTCTGCTTGAAATAGCCCAGCGAGATGTACATCCAGATATCGCGACAGGCGTCGATCAGGATGGTATTCATGCGACCCGTGGCATCGAACAGCTCGGCCATGGCGTCATGGGGCTCGATCTGGATGGTGTAGGGGTTGAACGCCAGCCCCAGCGATTCGATGAAGCGACGATTGAATCCCTCCCAGTCGAACTCGGGCCACGCCGACAGGTGGGCGTTGTAATTGCCGACCGCACCGTTGAACTTCGCAGTGAGGGACACGGCCGCAATCTGCGCACGGACGCGGATCAGACGCGCGGCGATATTGGCCATTTCCTTGCCCAGTGTGGTCGGGCTGGCGGGCTGGCCGTGCGTGCGCGACAGCATCGGCAGATCGGCAAGCTGATGCGCAAGTTCGCGGAAGCGGGCAATGACCCGGTCCACCGCGGGCAGCAATACCTCGTCACGCCCCGCCTTCAGCATCAGGGCATGAGACGTGTTGTTGATATCTTCGGAGGTGCACGCGAAGTGAATGAACTCAGACACTTTCATCACTTCGGCGTTATGTCCGAGACGCTTCTTGAGCCAGTATTCCATGGCCTTGACATCGTGGTTGGTGGTGGCCTCGATGGCCTTCACCGCCTCACTGTCTTCCGGTGCAAATGCGCTTACCACGGCGTCGAGTTCAGCTACGGTGGCGGCGGAGAAGGGGGCGATCTCGGCCAGACCGGCATCAGCGGCCAGGGCCTTGAGCCACTCCACTTCGACTTTCACCCGGTTGCGGATCAGACCGTGCTCGGAAAAATGATCGCGCAAGCCCCCGACCTTGCCGTGGTAACGGCCATCGAGCGGGGACAGGGCAGTAAGGGCGGAGACGGACATGACGGATTTTCCGGACAAAAATGTTATTTTACCGCTCTGATTCCCGTCTTGCCCGATTTCGCGGCGAGAATGCCATCAACACCCGGCGGCGGCTGGTGCGTCAGCACCGCCTCCAATGCTCAATCCAGGAGAATTACGCGCGTGAGTACGTCAGACGCCTATCGCATCGCGGTCGAAGCGGTCGCCGAGTTCATTCCGGCTCAATCCAATCCCGACGAGGATCATTTCGTCTTCGCCTATCACATCACGATTCGCAATACCGGTACCGTACCGGCACGACTGGTGAGCCGCCACTGGGTGATCACCGACGGCACCGGCAAGGTGCAGGAAGTACACGGCCAGGGCGTCATCGGCGAGCAGCCGGAACTGGCGCCGGGCGAAGTGTTCCGCTATTCGAGCGGCTCGGTGCTCGAGACCGCAGTAGGCACCATGCACGGCAGCTATCAGATGGAAGCGGCCGACGGACATCGCTTCGAAGCAGAAATTCCTCCCTTCATGCTGGCCATGCCGCGGGTATTGCATTAAGCAAGCGGCAGCAGCGCGGCGATGCATGCCGCCGGTCCAAGCATGGCGCGCAATGCGAACGGGCCGGACTTGCGGCCCTGAGACCGGAAGCACGACCCGTTTTCGCCTCGGGCCCGATGGCCCGCTCGCCCGCGTCAGATCAGACGAAAGTGTCTGCCATCAGCGACCTGAACCACTTGTTCATCTGCTCGTAGTTGTTCTTGGACGGCGCAGCCGCCTCGCCCGACGCATTGGGCACCACCTTCATCGTCTGAGTGGCCGGATCGTATCCGAACACGGCCGTTAGCCACGACGCGGTGTTCGAGGTAATCGGCGAGTAGCAGGCCGAATTCGTCACCGGCGACGGATCCGGCGACATCCCGGCAAACAGACGCGTGATTGCATCGGCACAGACCTTGGCCTCGGCATTTGCGATATGGCCGGCCTTCGGCTGTGTCGTGGCGCTCGCGTCGCCGATGATGTGTACCGACTCCGCACCCGCGACCGTTGATTGATACGACAGCACGTCGACACCGGCCCAACGGTCATTGACATTCACCAGCCCCGTGTCCGCTGCGATACTGCCTGCCCGCTGGGACGGGATCGGATTGATGACGCGTCCGTTCCAGGCCCCCATGGTGGTATAGACCATGCGATTCGCGCGGTCGATGTGGTCGATTTCCGCGTTTGGAATGTAATCGATGACGCCGCGATGGATGACGTCGAATGCATTCTGGAAGGTGTGTGCTTCGGCCATGATCCCCGGATTGGCATCGAGCACCACCACGCGTGCGCCAGGACGGTTCTTCTTCAGCCAGTCGGCAACGAGGCAGGCTCTTTCGTACGGCCCCGGTGGGCAGCGATACGGCGCCTTGGGAATGGTCATGACGAAGGTCTCGCCGGACTGCATGGCGCGGATCTGCTGACCGAGCAGGGTGGTCTGCGCACCGCCCTTCCACGCGTGGGGGAAGAGTGTATCGTAGTCCCCGGCATCAAGCCCCGGCAGCATATCGAAGTCGATCCCCGGCGCCACCACCAGCCGATCGAAATCGAGCACCTTGCCACCTGCCAGCCACACCTTCCTGCCTGTCGGGTCGATGTCGACAACCGAATCGTTCTCGACGGCAATGCCATAGTTGGCCTTCAACGCGTCGTAGCCGAAATAGAGCTCCTCGATGGTGCGCTGCTGGTTGAGCACGAGGTTGCTCATGATGGACGAAATATAGAACGATGAGCGTTCGACCAGAGTGACCTGGACGCCCTGCCCGCCCCACAACCGCAGGAACTTGGCGACCGTCGCACCGCCCATGCCGCCTCCGATTACGACCACGCGACCATTTGCGCCGGTGTTGCCCGGCACACCCGACGACGGCGTCGAGGACGAACGACTGCGCTTCTTGTCGTCTGCCAGGGAGAGCGCCGGAACACCGGCCACGGCAGCGACACCACACATCTCGATAAACTGTCTACGCTTCATGCTGATATCTCCTTATTCGAGGTATGCGGCTCAGCGGCCGACATTGGCAAAATAGTCGGCCAGCAGACGCAACTGCTCATCGCTGTAGCCGAAGGCATGCACGCGCATGATCCCTTTGTCGTCCTCGTACTTGCTGCGCATTTCAGTGAGCTCACCGATGATTTCCCGTGAGGACTCTCCTGCCAGGGAATCAAACCCGCCGTTGCGCCCATCCGTGCCGTGACACTGAAAGCAGTTCGACGCAAGGAGGCGCCCCGGATGCCCCACAATCGCCGATCCTGCACTGGTCCCTGCACTGGAAGAAGTGCTCGCAGCGGCAAGTGACGACTTGTCTTGCTTACTGCTCGTCCTGACTTTCTTCTCCAGGCGGGAACTCACGGTATAGCCCGACTCGCTCGCGCCCTCGCTATCGTCGTCCCGACCTTCGGCAAATGCTGCTGTGGTAGCACACAGCACGCCCACGGCCAGCAACCCCGCCTTCCACGTCAATCCATTCATGTCCATCTCCTCTATGTGCGAGAAAAAAACCCACGCCTACTGCATATGAACTCTAGCAGCAAAATTACGCAGCGTGTGACAAAAACCCACAATTAACACATGGTTACTTTATCCGGCAGACGTTAACGACAGCTGAACGCCACCGCCTTCCGACTCAAATCCGCCCGGCAGCCGCAGGCTCAGACGGGTGCGCAATCGACGCGCGCGCCGCCGACGGCCGTTTCCGCCCTTGCCACAGCTCGCTACGGCGGGGATTGCAGACGAACGCAGGATGGCAAATACTCCGTCACTTCTTCATCGACCGTTGTCGCACCAGGAAACCTGTACATGTACCGACGGGCAAGCTGATCCATGTGGGCCGAAGCTGTCAGCGCCGTACGTGATCTCGGCCGCCTGCATGACATCGCCCGCGTCCTCGTGCGCTATGGCTTTGGCGACCTCGTGCGCCGGATCGGATTGGCCGGTGCGCTGGAGCGTGCAGGACGGGCGCTGAAATGGAACGATGCCGACACGTTTGCACAGATCGCCCCACCAATGCGGGTGCGGCGCGCCCTCGAAGAACTGGGGCCCAGCTTCATCAAGCTTGGACAAATTGCGTCAACACGTGTCGATCTGTTCCCGCCCGAATGGACAGATGAGCTCGGCAAGCTGCAGGACGCGGCGCCCGCGCTGCCCTACACAAGCATCCACGAACAATTGACTCACGCGCTGGGCGCGGCGCCGGAATCGATCTTTGCGCGACTGGACACCACTGCACTGGCCGCGGCATCGCTCGCCCAGGTCCATCGTGCCTGGCTTGCCGACGGCACCGCGGTCGTCCTCAAGGTCAGACGCCCTGGCATCGGTCCGACGATCGAGGCCGATTTGCGCCTGCTCGCGCGTCTGGCCATGATCATCGAGGCCGATGCGCCCGAGCTGAGGCGCTATCGTCCGCGCGAAGTCGTACGCCAGTTCTCCCGCTCATTGCGCCGCGAACTGGATTTCTCCGCGGAGGCCCGCAGTGCCGAACGCATCGCGGCGAATTTCGCCCACCGTCCCGACATCGTCATCCCCCGTATTCACTGGCAATGGACGAGCGAGCAGCTCAACGTGCAGGACTGCATCGAGGGCATCCCGGGGCACCAACTGATGGCGGCCGAGGCCGCCGGGCTCGACCGCAAGCTGCTCGCACGCCGGGGGGCGAATGCCGTGCTGCAGATGATTCTGGAGAACGGCTTCTTCCATGCCGACCCGCACCCCGGCAATCTCTTCTACTTGCCGGGCAATCGCATTGCTTTCATCGATTTCGGCATGGTCGGGCGCCTGAGCGAGGCCAGGCGCCATCAACTGGCAATGCTCTTGGACGGTCTGGCCAGTCGTGATTCGGCGCGCGTCGCCGACATCCTGCTGGACTGGAGCGGCAACGGCAACGGCGACCGCGACATGGATGCCCTGGAGGAAGAGATCGATGCCTTTGTCGACCAGTACCACGGGGTTCCCCTCAAAGCGCTCGCGCTTACCGCCATGCTCTCGGATCTGGTCACGATTCTGCGCGAACACGAACTGGCGCTTCCACCGGATCTCGCACTACTGATCAAGACCTTCATTACGCTGGAAGGACTGGGCCGCCGCCTCGATCCGGACTTCGACATGGTGGCCGAAGCGAAGCCGTTTCTGCAGCATCAGTTGCTTGCCCACACCGCCCCGACCGCCATGCTAAAACGGGGTTGGCGCACAGTTGGAAGTTCTCTCGAATTCGTCTCGGGACTGCCGCGCGACCTGCGCCAATTGTTGCGCGCGGCACGCCAGGGCACGCTGCAGGTGAAGGTCGATGTCGTGCCGCTACAGCGATTCGGCGAACGCCTCGACCGCGCCATCAGCCGACTCGCGCTGAGCATCGTGACCGCGGCCCTGATCATCGGATCGGCGATCATCCTCACCGTTGATCGGGAAGCCGCCTTGCCGGGAGGCATCTCGTTCGGCTGGCTGGGCTTCGGCGCCGCCGTCGTCGGCGGCCTGTGGGTATTGCTGTCGATCTGGCGGGCGACCCGTCGGGACTGACGACCGGTCTCGCCAGCGTGCGTTCAGAACTCGACCTGGGCGCCCAGCTCCACCACCCGGTTGTCCGGAATGCAGAAATAGTCGGCGATGCTCCCCGCGTTGCGAAACAGTACGATGAACAGCTTTTCGCGCCATGGCGCCATGCCCGAACTGTGTCGCGACACCAGCGTCTCGCGCCCGACGAAAAACGAGGTATCCATCATCTCGAACGCGAGCCCCCTGGCCGCACACTGTGCCAACGCAGCCGGAATATCCGGGTCTTCCTTGAAGCCGTAGCGCACGAGCACGCGCCAGAAGCCATAGTCGAGCGCCTCGATCTCCAGCCGCTGCGCGTCCGCCACGCGCGGGATGTCTGCCGTCTCCACCTTCAGCAGGACGACGCGCTCGTGTAACACCTTGTTGTGGTAAAGATTGTGCAACAAGGCACGTGGAACACCTTCGAGCCAGGGCGTCAGAAACACCGCCGTGCCGGTCACACGCGGGGGCGGATCGTTGAACAAGGATGGAATGAATATGTCGAGCCCCATCGTCTCCACACGCACACGTTCATTCAGCACACCACGTCCGCGTTTCCACGTCGTCAGCACGGTGAATATCAGCGCCCCGATCAGCAGCGGAAACCAGCCCCCGGCGAGGACCTTGACCATCGTCGCCGAAAAGAATGCGATGTCGACGGTAATGAAGACGCCGATGAACACCAGCGACTTCACTGCACGCCAATGCCACAGCGAATGCACCACCACGAGAACGAGAACGGTGTCGATCAGCATCGTCAGCGTCACCGCGATGCCATAAGCCGACGCCAGCGCGCTGGACGAGCGGAATCCGATCACCAACGCGATCACGGCACCCAGCAACATCCAGTTCACGCCCGGCACATACACCTGCCCGATCTCCCGTTCGGAGGTATGCACCATCATCATGCGCGGCGCGTAACCAAGCTGGATCGCCTGACGCGTGAGCGAGAATGCGCCGGATATCACCGCCTGGCTGGCGATGATGGTGGCCAGGGCGGACAAGGCCACCATCGGATACAGGAACCAGTCGGGCACCAGAAGGAAGAAGGGGCTGCTGACCTTGGCCGGATGATCGAGAATCAGCGCCCCCTGTCCAAGATAGTTCAGGTACAGCGCCGGAAATACAACCAGGAACCAGCTCAGCTTGATTGGCCGTCGGCCGAAATGCCCCATGTCGGCATAGAGCGCCTCACCGCCAGTAATTGCCAGCACGACCGCACCAAGCGCAAGCCATGCCACCAGGGGCTGGGTGGCGAAGAAGTGCAGCGCCCAGTATGGATTGAGCGCGCCAAGGATTTCGGGATGCAGCCGTATGCCGCCGACGCCCAACAAGGCCAGCACGGCAAACCAGCTCAGCATGACAGGACCGAAGATGGCGCCGACACTGCCGGTGCCCCTGCGCTGCATCACGAACAGGCCCACCAGCAGGACCAGGGCAATGGGCAGCACGAAAGGCCTGAAGGCGGGAGTTGCCACTTCGAGCCCTTCCACCGCGGACAGCACCGAGATTGCCGGCGTAATCATTCCGTCGCCGTAGAATAGGGCCGCACCGAACACTCCCAGCGTGGACAGCCACCACGCCTGGCGCCCGGGTTTGACCGCACGCAGGGCAAGCGAGGTTAGCGCCATGATTCCGCCCTCGCCATTGTTGTCGGCGCGCATGATGAACAGCACGTATTTTGCCGACACCACCAACATCAACGCCCAGAATACGAGCGACAGGATGCCGTAGACGTTCTCTGGCGTCACCGGCACCGCGTGCTCGCCATTGAACACTTCCTTCAGCGTATAGAGCGGACTGGTGCCGATATCGCCGTAGACGACGCCAATGGCCGAGACGACAAGCCCCGTCATTCCGGCCTTGTGCGCCTGTGTTGTTGCGCCCGCTGGCGCCTTGGGATCAGGCTCGGCCATCGTCACGCGCGCTGTCCATGGTCCCGCATACTGCACAGCGGCTCACCCGTTAAGCCGGTGCGCGGCATGATCGGCTTCAAATTGCCCCCCACTATCGTCATTTTGTCGTCCGATCACGATTGGTTTTGCCGACGGCTGGCGCCCCTTCAGGCGCGGCCCTGCTTGTATGCGCTGCAGCATTCTGCCTGAAGACAGCTCTGTTTGCGGTGTGGCCACTCGCCAGCCGTTGCCGCCGCGCAACGACACCGATCTCGCCGTACTTGGCGAAGTCCGCGTGCAGAACGTGAACAGACCGAGAGCGGAAGCCTGCTTCACACGCGATGTCGGGGGGCGCACAGAACGCGGCGTTGGGCCCACGCTACCTCAGCTCTCGAAATCCGAGGGCGCGAGCCGCTCGAGAGCATTTCCGCCTTCGCCCGGCTGACCGCAGTGATCTGTTTCGCCTTCATGTTTTACTACAATCCACTTGTCGCCCCAGCCTTCACCGGTCCGATGGCGGCAGGACATACCCGCTTCATTCTTGTAGGCGCGCCTTCGCAGGACGCACCCGTAATCATGGCAGCAACTCCTGAGGCAGTTCGATGAGCGGATATCGTCACAC
This sequence comes from Azoarcus sp. L1K30, assembly GCF_018122735.1. Lineage (GTDB taxonomy): Bacteria > Pseudomonadota > Gammaproteobacteria > Burkholderiales > Rhodocyclaceae > Parazoarcus. Next base: position 2,426,473 of record NZ_JAGRRD010000001.1, read on the forward strand.
GGTCGGCCAACGCAGCTACGATTTCGAGAACCTGCGCACGCTGATGGCGCGCGCCACACCCGAGCGTGCCGGCGACCTGCTGGCCGGCGTGGCGGCAGCCAGCGCCACCGAGCGTGTCGCCGCGCAGATGGCGCTGGCAGAGGTGCCCCTGCGCGCCTTCCTCAGCGAGGTGCTGGTGCCCTACGAAAGCGACGAAGTCACACGGCTGATCGTCGACACCCACGATACCGAGGCCTTTGCGCCGGTCGCCCACCTGACGGTGGGTGACTTCCGAAACTGGCTCCTGTCCGACGAGGTCGATGGCGCGACGCTGGCCCGGCTTGCGCCCGGCCTGACGCCTGAGATGGTTGCGGCTGTGAGCAAGCTGATGCGCAATCAGGACCTGATCCTGGTCGCGCGGAAATGCAGGGTCATTACGCGCTTTCGCGGCACGCTCGGCGAGGCCGGCCGGCTGTCCACCCGGCTGCAACCCAACCATCCCACCGATGACGCGGCAGGGATCGCGGCCAGCATTCTCGATGGCCTGCTCTACGGCAGCGGCGATGCGGTCATCGGCATCAACCCGGCAAGCGACAACCTGCCACAGGTAATGCGCCTGCTAGACATGCTGGACGGCATCATCGAGCGTTATGCCATTCCCACCCAATCCTGCATCCTGACCCACGTCACCAACACGATCGCCGCCATCGAACGCGGGGCGGCGGTCGACCTCGTGTTCCAGTCCATCGCCGGCACCGAAGCCGCCAATCACGGTTTCGGAATCGATCTCGCAGTGCTGGGCGAAGCGCGCGATGCGGCGCTGTCGCTGCGCCGCGCCGCCGACTTCGACGGTCACCCCGGCGATAACGTCATGTACTTCGAAACCGGCCAGGGCAGCGCACTCTCATCCAATGCGCATCATGGCTGCGACCAGCAGACCATTGAAGCGCGCGCCTATGCCGTCGCACGTCATTTCAAGCCCCTGCTGGTGAACACCGTCGTCGGCTTCATCGGCCCCGAGTATCTGTTCGACGGCAAACAGATCATCCGCGCGGGCCTCGAGGATCACTTCTGCGGCAAGCTGCTGGGCCTGCCGATGGGCTGCGACGTGTGTTACACCAACCATGCCGAAGCCGATCAGAACGACATGGACGTACTGCTGACACTGCTCGGCGTGGCGGGCTGCACCTTCGTGATGGGCATTCCGGGCTCGGACGACATCATGCTCAATTATCAGACCACCTCCTTCCACGACGCCCTCTACGCGCGCAAGGTGCTGGGACTGCGTCCGGCACCGGAATTCGAGGCCTGGCTGCAGCGCATGCAGATCATCGCCCCCGGTGAAGGCTTCCGTCTCGAGTCGGGCTTTCCCGGCGCGTTCCGGCGCGCACTCGGTCATGCCTCGGAGGGGCCATGAACACGCACGACAGCAACGCATCGGATACGATCATCGCCAACCCGTGGCAGGCACTCAGGCGATTCACCGCCGCACGCATCGCCCTTGGGCGCGCCGGCACCAGCCTACCCACCGCCGCCCAGCTGGATTTCCAGTTGGCCCATGCACTTGCACGCGACGCGGTACATACGGCGCTCGATGCGGAAGCGCTTGAAGCCTGCCTCCAAGGCGCAGGGCTGGAAACGATAAAGGTACGCAGCGCGGCGCCCGACCGCAATGTGTATCTGCAGCGTCCGGATCTCGGCCGCAGATTGAGCGAGGATTCGTGTCACGCGCTGGATGCCCGCGTCGCGCGGGATGCGCCCCGGCCCCGACGCGATCTGGCCTTCGTCCTTGCCGATGGCCTGTCGGCACGCGCTGTCCAGGCCCATGCCGCGGCACTCGTCTCGGCCACGATGGACCTGTTGCGCGGCCAGGACTGGCACATCGGGCCGGCCGCCGTCGCGCATCAGGGGCGCGTCGCGATCGGCGACGAAATCGGCGCCCGGCTGGGCGCCGCCATCGTTGCGGTCCTGATCGGCGAACGTCCCGGCCTGTCCTCGCCAGACAGCCTCGGCGTTTATCTCACGCATTCCCCGCGCACAGGTTGTGTTGATTCGATGCGCAACTGCATCTCCAACATCCGCCCCGAAGGCCTGAGCATTCCGCTGGCCGCGCAAAAGCTGCACTATCTGCTGACGGAATCACGCCGCAGACAGGTTTCCGGGGTCGCCCTCAAGGATGAATCGGCGGTCGAACGATCAATCGGTAGCCGTACGAGCAACTTTCTCACCGCCGAGTGACCCGGCGTCGCAGTCTTCTGTGGCGCACGCCGGACGCGAGTGGACAAGCAGGACACCTCAAGAAAAACCGGGCCGCGCGACAAGCACGCGGCCCGGTTCGTTCGTGATTAGACCGGGCAGGTCAGCTACGGTAATCCGCGTTGATCTTCACGTAGTCGTAGGAGAAATCGCAGGTCCACACGGTCGCTGCCGCATCGCCGCGAGCAAGGTCGATACGAACGGTCAGTTCGGCTTCCTTCATGATCCGCGAGCCGGCCTCTTCGACATAGCTCGCAGCGCGACCGCCATGCTCGGCGACCAGCACCGATTCGGTCGGGCTGCCAAGCCACACCCGCAGCTTCGAGACATCGAGATCATCGATGCCGGCATAGCCGATAGCGGCAAGAATTCGGCCCAGGTTGGGGTCGGACGCAAAGAATGCGGTCTTGACCAGCGGGGAATGCCCCACCGCATACGCCACCTTGCGGCACTCCTCGCGACTGCCGCCGCCTTCGACCACGATGCTCATGAACTTCGTTGCGCCCTCGCCGTCGCGTACGATCGCCTGCGCCAGACGGATCGACACGTCTATCACCGCGTCGCGCAGCGCCCGGTAGTCGGCACTGGCATCATCGGTGATTTCGGCATTGCCGGCCTTGCCGGTGGCGATCACGATGAAGGAATCGTTGGTCGAGGTATCGCCATCCACGGTAATGCTGTTGAAAGACAGATCGGCCGCTTCGCGCGTCAGCGCCTCCAGCAGCGGCTGACTGACTGCCGCATCGCAGGCCAGGAAGCCCAGCATGGTTGCCATATTGGGCTTGATCATGCCCGCCCCCTTGCTGATGCCGGTCAGGGTCACCGTGCGCCCGCCCACCTGCACCTGCCTGGACACTGCCTTTGCCAGCGTATCGGTGGTCATGATCGCGTGTGCGGCATCGAACCAGGCGTCGGCCCGCAGGTCGGCCACCGCCCTGGGCAAGCCCGCCACCAGACGATCCACCGGCAGCGGCTCGAGAATCACGCCGGTCGAGAACGGCAACACCTGCTCGGCGGCAATGCCGAGTTGTGCGGCCACGGCAGCGCAACATGCACGTGCATTGGCCAGGCCGGATTCACCGGTACCAGCATTGGCGACCCCGGTATTGATCACCAGGGCACGGATCGCCGACTGCGCCAGATGCGACTTGCACACCTGCACCGGGGCGGCGCAAAAGCGGTTCAGCGTAAACACACCTGCCACGCGGCTGTCGGCGGCGAGTTCTACGACGGTGAGATCGCGCCGGTTGACCTTGCGGATGCCGGCCTCGGCCACACCAAGGCGGACTCCCGCGACGGGGTGAAGATCGGCCGGATTCGGGGTGCTCAGGTTTACAGCCATGAATTGCTCCTGAAATGGACTCAGCTCAGCTTACCGTGACAGTGTTTGTATTTCTTGCCCGAGCCACACGGGCAGGCATCGTTGCGCCCGACCTTGGGCGCCGCATTGACCTGCGGCGCGACTGTCGCCTGCGCATCGCCTGCCGTGCCCAGGGCTTCGTCATAGTCGGCATGGTGATACTGCACGTTCTCGACTTCCGGCTGCGGCTCGACGTCGTCGAGCTGGGATTCGGTGCGAATCTGCACCGTCATCAGCAACTTGGTGACGTCGGCCCGAACCGCGTCGAGCAGGGTTTCGAACAGTTCGAAAGCCTCGCGCTTGTATTCCTGCTTGGGGTTCTTCTGTGCATAGCCGCGCAGATGAATGCCCTGACGCAGGTGATCGAGCGCGGCCAGATGTTCGCGCCAGTGCGTATCGAGACTTTGCAGCATCACATTGCGCTCGAACTGCTGCCATGCGGTCAGGTCGACACCGGCGGTCTTGTCTGCATAGGCCTTTTCCGCGGCCTCGATGATACGTGCAAGGATGGCCTCGGCATCGAGGCCGGGGTCCGCGGCAATCCACTCCGCGACCGGCAGCTTGAGCTGGAAATCCGATGCCAGCGCCTGCTCCAGCGCGGCGACCTCCCACTGCTCCTCAACGCTGTCCAGCGGCACGTAAAGGCGGAAGGTGTCGTGCAACACACCCTGCCGCATCGCGGTGATGGTATCCGAGATGTTCGCACTCTCGAGCAACTCGTTGCGCTGCTGATAGATGACCTTGCGCTGGTCGTTGGAGACGTCGTCGTACTCAAGCAGCTGCTTGCGGATGTCGAAGTTGCGTTGCTCGACCTTGCGCTGTGCCGACTCCAGCGAACGCGTCACCATGGCGTGCTCGATGGCCTCACCCTCGGGCATTTTCAGGCGCACCATGATGGCGTTGAGGCGATCGCCGGCGAAGATCTTCATCAACGGATCTTCCAGCGACAGGTAGAAGCGGCTCGATCCGGGGTCGCCCTGGCGGCCCGAGCGACCACGCAGCTGATTGTCGATGCGGCGTGACTCATGGCGCTCTGTACCGATGATGTGCAGACCGCCTGCGGCAACCACCTGCTCGTGCACCTGCTGCCATTCGGCGCGAAGGGCGGCAATGCGTGCCTCTTTGTCAGCCTCGGGGATACTATCGTCCTCGCGCATCAGCGAGACCGGCTTCTCGATGTTGCCACCAAGCACGATGTCAGTGCCGCGGCCGGCCATGTTGGTGGCGATGGTCACCACGCCGGGGCGGCCGGCCTGGGCCACGATCTGAGCTTCGCTGTCGTGCTGCTTGGCATTGAGCAACTGGTGAGCGATCTTGGCCTTGTTGAGCAGACCGGACAGATATTCGTTGGTCTCGATCGAGGTCGTGCCGACCAGCACCGGCTGACCACGCGATACGCAGGCCTCGATATCTGCGATCACGGCGTCCCACTTCTCCTTGGCGGTGCGATAGACCTTGTCGTTCTCGTCACGGCGCGCAGCCGGACGATTGGTCGGAATCACGACGGTTTCAAGACCGTAGATGGAGTGAAACTCGAACGCCTCGGTGTCTGCAGTACCAGTCATGCCGGCCAACTTGCCGTACATGCGGAAATAGTTCTGAAAGGTGATCGAGGCCAGGGTCTGGTTTTCCGCCTGGATGCGGGCGCCCTCCTTGGCCTCGACTGCCTGGTGCAGGCCATCGGACCAGCGCCGGCCGGCCATCAGGCGACCGGTGAATTCGTCGACGATGACCACTTCGCCGTTCTGCACCACGTAATGCTGGTCCTTGTGGTACAACGCATGCGCACGCAGCGCCGCATACAGGTGATGGACCAGCAGGATGTTGCCCGGCTCATACAGGCCGCGCCCTTCCTTCAACAGGCCCATACGCACCAGCAGCTGCTCTGCGGTCTCGTGCCCCTGCTCGGTCAGCAACACCTGATGCGCCTTGAGATCGACCGTGTAGTCACCCGGTACCGTGACGTTGTCACCCTCGCCTTCCTGCTGCTTGAGCAGCGGCGCCACCTGATTCATCTTGAGGTAGAGATCGGTGTGATCCTCAGCCTGGCCGGAGATGATCAGCGGCGTGCGGGCTTCGTCGATCAGGATCGAATCGACTTCGTCGACGATGGCGAAATTCAGCTTGCGCTGTACGCGCTCGCCGGTGCTATACACCATGTTGTCGCGCAGGTAGTCGAAACCGAACTCGTTGTTGGTGCCATACGTGATATCGGACGCATAGGCCGCCTGCTTCTCGGCGTGCGACATGCGCGACAGGTTGCAACCGGTTGTCAGCCCGAGGAATCCGTAGATCCGTCCCATCCAGTCCGCATCTCGGCTGGCAAGGTAGTCGTTTACGGTAATGACATGCACGCCCTTGTCGGACAATGCGTTCAGGTAGGCAGGCAGGGTCGCGACCAGGGTCTTGCCTTCGCCGGTACGCATTTCGGCGATCTTGCCATCATGCAATACCATGCCGCCAATGAGCTGCACATCGAAGTGACGCATCCCATGCACACGTTTGCCGGCCTCGCGGACCACCGCGAAGGCCTCGGGCAGCAAGGCGTCGAGCGTCTCACCGTTGGCCACGCGCTGCCGGAATTCGGCAGTCTTGCCCTTGAGTGCCTCATCCGACAAGGCGGATATTTCAGGTTCCAGTGCGTTGATCCGACGAACAGTCTGCGAATACTGGCGGATCAGACGGTCGTTACGAGTACCAAAAACTTTCTTGAGAAGGCCGGAGAGCATGAGATGGGGTCGACGTCGATTCGGCAAAGGCGCGAGTTTATCATGTCGGACAGTTCACCCATATTTCTACCTGACCGGGCAAGCGATTATCCATGAGCAAGTTACTGCAACGCTACCTCGGTGGCGGCGACGCCCTCGCGCGCCTGAAGGACCATGCCGCCCGCCTGCGACGCCTGCAGGGCGTACTCGACGAAGGACTGCCCCCCCAGTTCGGCGGCGCCTGTACGGTGGCCAACCTGAAGGACGAGACGCTGGTGATCGCCACACGCGGCAGTGCGCTTGCAGTGCGGCTGAAACAGATGTTGCCATCCTTGATCGAGCACTTCGCCCGTGCCGGCTATCCGCTTCAATCGATCAGGATCAAGGTCTCCACCCCCGAGCAGGCCATCGATGCACGCGCGCCGACGGTGCGAAGCATCTCACCCGTGGCCAAGCATCACTTGCGCGACTTCGCCGCAACGCTGCCCGCGGACTCGCCCTTGCGCGATGCCCTGGAGCGCCTTGCACGGCGCAGTCGCGAACAATGACATGAACAGCAGCAAGGCGGCGCTCACCATGGTTCAGACCATGGGCGCGAGGACGCGCTCAAGCGCGAACAGCGAGAGGAACACGAGCAGCACGACAAGGCCGACGCGAAAGATCTTCCACGCCCACTGCCGGTAGCGTCGATCGCCAGTCAGCAGCCACAGGATGATCGAACCGGCCGTCGCGAGCACCAGCAACAGGCCGACCACGCGGAGCACGAGCATGATCCGTCCTCAGGTCACCAGTGCCGCATCGGCAAACTGATGCACCACGGCACGCGGTGCCACCGCAGCCTTGTCGAAGGTCACGATCTCCCACGCCGAGGCATCTTCTAGCAATACGCGCAGGACCTGATTGTTCAGTGCATGACCGGCCTTGTGCGCCGAGTAGGACGCCAGCAGCGGATGCCCGCACAGGTACAGGTCGCCAATCGCGTCGAGCACCTTGTGCTTGACGAACTCGTCCGCGTAGCGCAGCCCTTCGGCGTTGAGCACACGATATTCGTCCATCACGATTGCGTTATCGAGGCTGCCGCCCAGCGCGAGCCCGTTCGCACGCATGAACTCGACGTCCTGCATGAAACCAAAGGTCCTGGCACGGGCGACGTCGCGGACATAGGAATGCTCGGCGAAATCGATCTTCACCGAAGTCGAGGTATTGTCGATCGCGGGGTGGTTGAAAACGATCGAAAACTCGAGCCTGAACCCGTCATAGGGCTCGAGCCGGACCCACTTGTCGCCTTCGCGGTATTCGACAGCCTTTCTGACCCGCATGAACTTCTTTGGCGCCGGCTGTTCCTCGATCCCGGCCGATTGCAGCAAGAACACGAAGGGGCCCGAACTGCCGTCGAGAATGGGAATCTCGGGCGCGTCGACATCGACGTGAAGATTGTCGATTCCTAGACCGGCCAGGGCCGACATCAGATGTTCCACCGTACCCACTTTCTCGCCGCCACGCTCCAGACCCGAACACATCCGTGTGTCGCACACGGCATAGGGGTCGGCAGGCAGATCCAGCACAGGCTCCAGATCGACGCGATGAAAGACGATGCCGGTATCCGGCGCGGCCGGACGCAGCATCAGATTGACCTTGCGTCCGCCATGGAGGCCGACGCCGGTTGCCTTGACGATCGATTTGAGGGTTCGCTGCCTGATCATGTGTTTCATTCCCGTTTCACCCCTGCAGTTTAGCATGCCGAAATGCCTTGTTTGCAGTGCACAAAACAGCGACGGGCACCCGCACGCGAACCGGAGGCGGCGGTTTGCGCGTGGGTGCCCGATCGGGCCGGGAGCTGTCCCGGATCAGTCTGCCTGACGGCGCAGAAAGGCCGGGATGTCGTAGGTGCCGACACCGTTATTGCTCATCGCATCGACCGTTGTGCGACGGCCGCTGCGCATCACCGCCGGCACATCGAGGTTGGTCATGTCGACGCCGCTGGACGGGCCATAGGTACCGGTACCCTGAACGACCTGCATCACCGGCTGGCGCACGTTGGCGCGCGGGGTGCCGAGACCGGTTGCCACGACGGTGATGCGGATGCGGTCTTCCATCGATTCGTCGAACACGGTGCCGTATTTGACGAAGGCTTCGGGCGCAGCAAAGGCCTGCACCGTCTTCACCGCGTCGCGCACTTCAGACATCTTGAGCGACTTGCTGGCAGTGATGTTGATCAGCACGCAACGCGCGCCCGACAGTTCCGTACCCTCGAGCAGCGGCGACACGGCGGCCTGCTCGGCAGCAATGCGGGCGCGATCCATGCCCGACGCTTCGGCCGATCCCATCATTGCGCGACCCATCTCGGCCATCGCTGTACGCACGTCCTGGAAGTCGACGTTGACCAACCCGGGGACGTTGATGATCTCGGCAATGCCACCAACGGCCGAACGCAGCACATTGTCGGCAGAGCGGAAGCACTCTTCGAAGCCGGCATCGTCGCCGAAGACGTCGAGCAGCTTGTCGTTGAGCACCACGATCAGCGAGTCGACATGGCGGGTCAGTTCCTCGACACCGCTTTCGGCAACACGGATACGGTTCTCGAAGTCGAAAGGCTTGGTGACCACGGCCACCGCGAGAATGCCCATCTCCTTGGCGATCTCGGCCACCACGGGCGCCGCGCCGGTGCCGGTGCCGCCACCCATGCCACCGGTGATGAAACACATGTGCGCGCCTTCGAGCGCGGCAGCGATGGCTTCACGCGACTCCTGCGCCGCTGCGCGTCCGGCCTCGGGCTTGGAGCCCGCACCCAGCCCGGTCACACCGAGCTGAATCTTGGTCGGTGCCAGACAGCGCGACAGCGCCTGCGCATCAGTATTGGCAGAGATGAAATGCACGCCCTGCACACCCTCGCGAATCATATGGTCCACGGCGTTGCCGCCGGCACCACCCACGCCGACCACCTTGATGATCGTTCCTGTTGGCTCTTTCTCAATAATCTCAAACATTTGCCTCGCCTCCTTGATAAACGGCCCTGCTGCACCAAGAACGTCCGTCAGACCTGCATCTAGTATTAACCGAGAATTTTAATACTAAATCTGGGTCCAGCAACGGACACTCATTCAAAATGACTGATTGCCCATGCAATCGGTCAGAAATTGCGTTCAAACCACGATTTCATGCGTCCGAAAAACTGCTTCACGCCGCGCGTATCGCGCGCCTGCAAACCTCTCCTGCGTTGGGCGGCGCCTTCGATCACCAGCCCCATCGCAGCCGCATAGCGCGGCTGGCACACGACGTCGGCCAGACCGCCGCCGTACTGGGGCGCCCCCACCCGAACCGGCATGTGGAATACGTCCTCACCCAGCTCGACCATGCCCTCCATGACCGCCGATCCACCGGTCAGCACGATGCCCGAGGACAACAGCTCCTCGTAACCGCTGCGACGCAGCTCGGCCTGCACCAGTTCGAATAGCTCAGACACGCGCGGCTCGATCACGTCAGCCAGGCGTTGTCGCGACAAGGGGCGCGGCGGCCGATCGCCCACACCGGGCACCTCGATCATGTCCTCGGGGTCGGCCAGAGTGTGCATGGCCACACCGTGGCGAATCTTGATTTCCTCTGCCTCGGCGGTGGGCGTGCGCAGAGCCATGGCAATGTCATTGGTAATCTGATCGCCGGCGACCGGAATCACCGCGGTGTGCCGAATCGCGCCCTGGGTAAACACGGCGATGTCGGTCGTGCCGCCCCCGATATCGACCATGCACACACCGAGCTCCTTCTCATCCTCGGTGAGCACCGCATAGCTCGAGGCCAGCGGCTGCAGGATCAGATCCATCACCTCTAGCCCACAGCGGCGCACGCACTTGACCACGTTCTGCGCCGCCGACACGGCGCCGGTCACGATGTGCACCTTGACCTCGAGCTTGACGCCGCTCATGCCGATCGGCTCGCGCACCCCGCCCTGACCATCGATGATGAACTCCTGGGTCAGGATGTGCAGGATCTGCTGCTCGGCCGGGATCGGCATTGCCCGAGCGACCTCGATCACGCGCTCGACATCCATCGGCGTAACTTCCTTGTCCTTGATCGCCACCATGCCGTTGGAGTTGAAACTCTTGATGTGGCTGCCCGCAATGCCGGTGTAGAGGTCGTGGATCTTGCACTCGGCCATCAGCTCGACCTCCTGGATCACCCGGGAGATGGCATCGACGGTGGCTTCGATATTGACCACCACGCCGCGCTTCAGGCCGTTGGTCGGCTGCGTCCCGAGCCCCACCACATTCAGCAGTCCGTCCGGCCTCACCTCGGCCACCATGCAGGTGATCTTGGAAGTGCCGATATCCAGACCGACGATCAATTCTTTAAATTCCTTGCTCATTTCTTGCCTTTCGTTGCCTGGTTCCGGTCGACCGGCACGGCATCAATGGGAGTCAATGCAAAACCGCCGGGATAGCGGAGATCCGCCACGGCGACCTGTAATCCGATGGACGCCTGCACCGATGGCCAGGCGGCAACGAAGCGTGCCAGCCTGGCGTCGAGGGGCGCCCTTTCCTGTTCCCTGCCAAGCACGATGAGCACGCCATTGTCGAGCTTGAGCTGCCACGCTTCGCGCGCGGACAGAACCAGACTGACCAGGTTGGCACCCATCGGCCTCAACATCTTCGAATAACGCTCGTAATTCGCCAGCAGAAGGCCGGCGGACCCCTGGGGCCCGGCAAGCGAAGGCATGCGGGCATCGCTCGAGGCGGTAAACACTTCGCCCTGTCGATTGACCAGACGCGTGTCACCGCTCTCGGCAACCGTCCAGTAGGCCACGGCCTGGTGTTCCTCGAGGCGCAGCTCGACACCATCGGGCCAGCGGCGGCGGACTTCCGCACGACGCACCCAGGGCAACTTCTCGAACGCGCTGCGCGCGCTGTCGAGATCGATGGTGAAGAAGTTGCCACGGATGGCCGTGCGCGCCACGTACTGCAGCTGGGCCTCCGTGACCTGGCCCGGGGGCGTCAGCACGATGAGTTCGCGTAGCGGAAACAGCGGCCGCGACAGAAACCACGTCACCAGCGCCCAGCCCAGGCCGATCGCCGCAAACAGCATCAACAGGTCGGACAGCAGATCGAGTAATGCCGGTCTGTTCCACAGCCCCCGCCCTTCCTGCGCGCGCGACTGCCGCCCGGCCGCGCGGGCGGGTGCAGCGGCGGCGGAGCGGACGCGGGCTTCAGCCAAGGCGGGCCCCCTTGAGCAGTTCCACGCACAAGGCCTCGAAGGAGAGGCCGGCCACACGCGCCGACATCGGGACCAGCGAGTGGCTGGTCATGCCTGGCGAGGTATTCATTTCGAGCAGATAGGGCCGCCCATCATCGGTGAGAATCAGGTCGGCACGACCCCAGCCGCGACAGCCCAATACCCGCGCACTCTTCATCACCAGCGCCTGGATGGCCTGCTCCTCGGCATCGGGCAGGCCGCACGGGCAGTCGTAACGGGTGACGTCGGTAAAATACTTGTTCTGATAGTCGTAATTGCCATCGGGTGCGACGATGCGGATCAGCGGCAGAACCCGGTCCTCGAGAAACGGAGCGGTAAGTTCCTGCCCGCTCACGAACTCCTCGGCGATGACGAGGTTGTCATAGCGTGCTGCGAGCTCCCAGGCGGGCTGGAGCTGTTCGAGCGCAGTGACCTTGGTCGCGCCGACGCTCGAACCCTCGTGTACGGGCTTGACGAAGATCGGCAAACCGAGCACCTCGACCACGGCGGACCAGTCGGTCTGCACATCGAGAATCTCGTAACGCGGCGTCGGCAGACCGCAGGCCTGCCACACCATCTTCGTCCGCCACTTGTCCATCGAGATGGCTGACGCCATCACCCCGCTGCCGGTATAGGGAATTCCCATCAGCTCGAGCGCGCCCTGCACCGTGCCGTCCTCGCCACCGCGCCCGTGCAGCGCAATGAACACGCGGTCGAAGCCCTCTTCCTTCAGGATGTGAAGATCGCGCTCCGCCGGGTCGAAAGCATGCGCATCGATACCCGCACCCCGCAGTGCGGCAAGTACTGCCGTACCCGACATCAGCGACACCTCGCGCTCGGCCGATGCACCGCCGAACAGGACTGCGACTTTTCCGAAAGTCTGCTTCACGACGCGTCCTCACTGCTGACCAGTTTTCCGGGTACGGCGCCGATGCTGCCCGCCCCCATGGTAATCACGACATCGCCGTCCTGGGCGAGATCGAGCATCGCCTGCGGCATGTCGGCCACATCATCGACAAACACCGGTTCCACCTTGCCTGCCACCCGCAGCGCGCGCGCCAGGCTGCGCCCGTCCGCCGCCACCACAGGCGCTTCGCCCGCCGCATACACTTCGCTCAGCAACAAGGCATCGACGGTGGACAGCACCTTGACGAAGTCCTCGAAACAGTCCCGCGTCCGCGTATATCGGTGCGGCTGGAAGGCAAGCACCAGGCGGCGTCCGGGGAAGGCGCCGCGCGCGGCGGCGATGGTGGCGGCCATCTCGACCGGGTGATGGCCATAGTCGTCGATCAGGGTGAAAGCGCCCCCGGCGGGGAGCGCGACTTCACCATAGCGCTGGAAGCGGCGGCCGACACCGCGAAACTCCGACAGCGCCTTGACGATCGCGGCATCGGGCACCTGGACCTCGGTCGCCACTGCGATCGCGGCCAGCGCATTAAGCACGTTGTGCATGCCGGGCAGGTTCAGTTCGATGGAAAGTCTCGAAACCGTGCCATTGACGCGCACCACATCGAACAGCATGCGGCCGTCCTCGGCGCGAACATTCTCAGCACGGATATTGGCCGTCTCCGAGAAGCCGTAACGCACGACCTGTTTCGACACCAGCGGCATGATCGAGCGCACATGGGGATCGTCTTCGCACAATACGGCGACACCGTAGAAAGGCAGGCGCTGCAGAAAATCCACGAAGGCCTGCTTGAGCCGGGCGAAATCGTGCCCGTAGGTGTCCATGTGATCGGCATCGATGTTGGTCACCACCGAGATCACCGGGCTGAGCATCAGGAAGGACGCGTCGGACTCGTCCGCCTCCGCTACCAGGAAATCACCCTTGCCCAGACGCGCATTGGCGCCAGCCGCATTGAGCCGACCGCCGATCACGAAGGTGGGGTCCATCGCCCCTTCGGCAAGAATGCTCGCCACCAGCGAGGTGGTCGTGGTCTTGCCGTGGGTGCCGGCAATCGCGATGCCACTCTTGAGCCGCATCAATTCAGCCAGCATCTGCGCGCGCGGCACCACCGGAATATGCCGTGCGCGGGCAGCGATGACCTCCGGGTTGTCATTGCGAACGGCGGTCGAGACCACGAGCGCATCGGCCCGATCGACGTGGGCCGCATCGTGCCCAAGCTGCACGCGCACGCCCAGCGCCCGCAGACGGCGGGTCGCGGCGCTCTCGCCCAGATCCGAGCCGCTGACGCCATAACCCAGGTTCACGAGTACCTCGGCAATGCCGCTCATGCCCGCGCCGCCGATACCGACGAAATGGATGTTCTTGACCTTGTGCTTCATTGACGCTCTCCGCCTGCCAGTTCCTCGCACGCACGAACCACCGCTTCGGTCGCGCGCGGCTTGGCCAGCGCACGCGCGTGTTCGGCCATCTGCAACAGGCGCTTTCGATCGAGACTGGCGAGAATGCCGGCCAGTCTTTCGGCATTGAGTTCGGACTGGGACAGCAGGTAGGCGGCCCCATGGTCGGCGAGAAAACGCGCATTGCCGGTCTGGTGATCGTCCACCGCGTGCGGCAGCGGCACCAGCAGGCTCGCCGCCCCGACGGCCGCAAGTTCAGCAACGGTCAGGGCGCCGGCGCGGCAGATCACCAGATCGGCGCGGGCGTAGGCATCGGCCATGTTCTCGATGAAGGGGCGCAGGTCTCCCGTCACACTGGCGGCTGCATAGGCCGCACGCAGCGCTTCGATCTGCTTCTCGCCAGCCTGGTGCACGACCTGCGGCCGGCCATCGACCGGCAAGCGCGCCAGCGCCTGCGGCACGGTTTCGTTGAGCACGGCCGCCCCCAGGCTTCCGCCGACCACGAGGATGCGCAGCGGTCCTTCGCGCCCACCGAAACGCAGCGCAGGCGCCTCGACCGCACTGATCTCGCTGCGCACCGGATTCCCGACCCAGCCCGCCTTCTTCAGCACATGCGGAAAACCGGTCAGGACCTTGTCAGCCACGAGCGCCAATACGCGATTGGCCAACCCCGCCACCGAATTCTGTTCATGCAGCACCAGCGCGCGCCCAAGCAGCACCGCCATCATGCCGCCAGGAAAGGTGATGTAGCCGCCCATTCCGACGACGACGTCGGGGCGGATGCGGCGCAACTCGCGCAGAGCCTGCCAGAATCCCGACAACAGATTGAGCGGCAGCATCAGCTTGCGCATCAGCCCTTTGCCACGCAGGGCGCCAAAACGGACCCACGCCGTTTCATAGCCGTAGCCCGGCACGATGCGGGCCTCCATGCCATCGGGGTTTCCCATCCACACGATGCGCCACCCCTTTGCCTTCAAGGCCTCGGCGACCGCCACGCCTGGGAAGATATGCCCGCCGGTACCACCGGCCATCATCAGCAGCGTCTTCATGAGCCGGCTCCGCGCTTCATCTGGCGCACTTCCCAGTCGATTCGCAGCAGGATCGCCAGCGCCACGCAATTGGCCACGATCCCCGAACCGCCAAAACTCATCATCGGCAGGGTCAAGCCCTTGGTCGGCAGCAGGCCCATGTTCACGCCCATGTTGATGAAGGACTGCACCCCCATCCACAGGCCGATCCCCTGTGCTACCAGACCGGAGAAATAACGCTCCAGCTTGATCGCCTCGCGGCCAATGACGAAGGCACGTTGGATGAGGACCGCAAACAGCCCGATCACCACCACCACGCCGACAAACCCGAGCTCTTCGGCAATGACCGAGAGGAGGAAGTCGGTGTGTGCCTCGGGCAGGTAGAAGAGTTTCTCCACGCTGGCGCCGAGCCCGACGCCAAACCACTCGCCACGCCCGAAGGCGATCAGGGCATGCGACAGTTGATAGCCCTTGCCGAAAGCATCCTGCCACGGGTCCATGAAACCGAAGATGCGCTCGCGGCGATACGGCGACGTCCAGATCAGCACCATGAATCCGACCAGGGCAACCACTCCGAGCAGCGCAAAGACGCGGATGTTCACCCCGCCGAGGAACAGCACGCCGAAGGCGATGGCGGTAATCACGACGAAGGCGCCGAAATCGGGTTCGCGCAGCAACAGGAATCCGACGAACAGAATCACCATCATCATCGGCAGGAAGCCGCGCTTGAAGCTGCCCATGGCATCGAGCTTGCGCACCGTGTAATCGGCTGCGTAGATGGCAGCAAAGACCTTCATCAGTTCGGAAGGCTGCAGATTGACCGGCCCCAGCGACAACCAGCGCTGGGCCCCATTGACCTCGCGCCCGAGTCCGGGGATCAGCACCACGATCAGCAGTACCACGCCGCTCACGAACAGCGCGGGCGCCAGGCGCTGCCATTGAGTCATCGGCATCTGGAACGCAACCAGCCCGGTGGCAATGCCGACCGCCAGGAAGACAGCATGACGCATGAGGAAATAATGCGACTGATGGCCGGTAAAACGACTGCCCTCGGCAATCGCGATCGACGACGAATACACCATCACGAGGCCGATCAACAGCAGACCCACTGCAGACCAGATCAACAGCAGATCGAGCTCGCGTGCCGGCTGCGACGGTTGCATCATGCGCGCAACGGTGCGTGCGCCCGCCGAGCAGGTCGCAGGTTCGCGGGACGCGAAAATGGAGGACAAGGCCGCGGCAATCTTCATATCGGGCGCACCCCCGCGAGGCCACGAGCGGCATCGATGAATACGGCGGCACGGTGCGCATAGTTGCGGAACATGTCGAGACTGGCGCACGCCGGCGACAGCAATACGGCATCACCGCCCTGCGCCAGCGCCGCCGCGCGCACCACCGCATCCTCGAGGCTCGCAGCGTGCTCGATGACGACGCCACTCGAACGTACGGCGGCCTCGATGCGCGCCGCATCGCGTCCGATCAGCACCACCGCGCGGGCGCGTCGCCCAAGCGCAGCGGCAAGCGGCGAAAAGTCCTGCCCTTTCCCGTCGCCGCCGGCAATCAGCACCACCGTACCATCGAGACCGTCAAGCGCTGCGACTGTCGCGCCGACATTGGTACCCTTGGAGTCATCGTAAAAGCGGACACCGTCACCGCGCTCGCCGATCAGTTCTACGCGGTGCGGCAACCCGCGGAAGGCGCGAACCGCGCCGAGCAGCGATTGCGGCGCCAGTCCGAGCCCGGTCTGGCACAACGCCAGCGCAGCAAGCACGTTGGCGGCATTATGACGCCCCGCGATCGGCAGCGCCGACAGTGGCATCAGGCGCTCCGCACCGCACGCCAGCCAGCACTCCTCGCCCTGCCCGGTCAGGCCATAGTCACCCTCCTGCGCCGGCGTGGTGGTCGAGAACCCCACCACCCGCCGTCCCGGCAGCGCCATGGAGCAGACCACGGCGTCCTCGCGATTGAGCACCTGCGCACCGCCCCCCTGGAAGACCTTTGCCTTGGTCGCCGCATAGTCGGCAAGATCCGCATAACGATCGAGGTGATCGTCAGTGACGTTGAGCACTGCGGCCGCATCGGGGTCGAGCCCATTCATCGTCTCGAGCTGGAAACTCGACAGTTCGAGCACCCAGCATGCGGGCAAATCCTCTCCACCGTCCAGGCGCTCCATCAGCACGTCGAGCGCGCTGGGACTGATGTTGCCTGCGGCAACCGCATCGACACCGGTCGCTGCCGCCAGCGACGCGGTCAACGCGGTCGTCGTGGTCTTGCCGTTGGTGCCGGTGATGGCAATGATACGGGTCCGGTTACGCACGCCCAGATCGTTGAGCGCGGCGGCAAACAGGCTCATTTCGCCGGTCACCGCGAGGCCGCGCCGGTAGGCCTCGGCAATCACGCCCGTGCGCGGATCAAGCCCCGGACTGACCGCGACGAGGTCGATGCTGTCGAGCACCTCGCTGCCGAACGCACCGGAAATGATCTCCGCCAACGGCACGTCCTGCTGCAGGGCGGCAAGCCCGGGCGGCGCCTCACGGCTGTCGGCCACGCGCAGGCGTGCGCCCTGGCGCCCGCACCAGCGCGCCATGGCAAGGCCGGATTCACCCAGCCCGACAACCAGAACGTGTTTTCCCGCGAACGTGCTCATCTCAGTTTCAGCGTCGACAGACCAAACAGCACCAGCATGATGGTGATGATCCAGAAGCGGACCACCACCTGCGTTTCCTTCCAGCCCCCCAGTTCGTAGTGGTGATGCAGCGGCGCCATGCGGAAGATGCGCTTGCCGCCGCTGGCCTTGAAATACAGCACCTGCACCATGACCGACAGGGTTTCGGCAACGAACAACCCACCCATGATGAAAAGCACGATCTCCTGGCGCACGATCACGGCGACCGTCCCCAGCGCGGCGCCCAGCGCGAGCGCGCCGACGTCGCCCATGAAGACCTCGGCCGGATAGGCGTTGAACCACAGAAAGCCGAGCCCGGCCCCGCAGATCGCCCCGCAGAACACCGCCAACTCGCCTGCACCGGCGACATAGGGCACACCGAGGTACTTTGAAAAGCCGGCATGCCCGGCGACATAGGCAAAGATCGCCAGCGCGCCGGCGACCATCACGGTCGGCATGATCGCGAGGCCATCGAGCCCGTCGGTCAGGTTAACCGCGTGACTGGTGCCGTTGATGACGAAATAGGTCATCGCGATGAAGCCGAAGATGCCCAGCGGATAGGTGACGGCCTTGAAGAAGGGCACGATCAGCTCGGTTTCGGCGGGCGTCGTCGCCGTTACGCCGAGGAAGATCGCCGCGGCCAGTGCGATCAGCGATGTCCACAGGTATTTCCAGCGACTGGCGAGCCCCTTGGGGTCACGATGAACCACCTTGCGCCAGTCATCGACCCAGCCCACTGCGCCGAAACCCAGCGTCACGAACAGGGTTACCCAGATATATCCGTTGCTGAGATCCCCCCACAGGAACACGGTCACCGCGATCGACAGCAGGATGAGTGCACCGCCCATGGTCGGGGTCCCGGTCTTGGTCAGGTGGGACTTGGGGCCGTCGTCACGCACGGCCTGGCCGATCTTCTTCGCCGTCAGCCAGCGGATGACACCGGGACCGGCGGTCAGCGACAGCACCAGTGCAGTCAGCGCAGCCAGAACCGTCCGCAGCGTGATATAGCCAAAGACGTTGAAGCCGCGGATGTCCTGACTGAGCCAGAGCGCGAGTTCATGAAGCATATGTTAGGAACCTGTATCCATGCGAGGGGCGGTATTGTGCAGTGCAGCGAGCGCATCCGCCACACGTTCCATGCGCATGAAGCGCGATCCCTTCACCAGCACCACCGAATCGGCATCGAGCAGGCCTGCCAGCGCGCCGACCAGTGCCTCGACGGTCAGGAAGTGCGCGCCGCCCTCGCCGAAGTTGCGTGCGGCAATCGCACTCATTTCGCCCAGCGCATACAGCCCGTCGATGCCCTTGCTCTTGGCGTAACCGCCGATCTCGTCGTGGACCTGAGCGCTGGTCTCGCCGATTTCGCCCATGTCGCCCAATACCAGGAAGGTGCGTCCCGGCGTCAGGGCGAGCACGTCGATCCCGGCGCGCACGGAATCCGGATTGGCGTTGTAGCTGTCGTCGAGGATCACGGCATTCCTCGGGCCTGCGCGTCGCTGCAGCCTCCCCTTGGTTCCGACGAAATCGCTCAAGCCCTGTGCCACCGCATCCAGTGTCGCCCCTGCCGCCAGGCAGGCCGCCGCCGCGCCCAGCGCGTTGCGGGCATTGTGAAGGCCTGGTACCTGCAACCGGACCTCGATCCGCCCCTGCGGAGTATCGAGATCGAGCTGCGACCCGAGGCCGTGCAGGGTACAACGTCCATGCACGTCCGCTGCCTGATCGATACCGAATGTCACAATCCGGCGCCCGGCATTGAGCTCGCGCCAGAACGCGGCATGCGCATCGTCGGCATTGATTACCGCAACCCCGTCGGTTTGCAGCCCCTGGTAAATGCTGCCTTTTTCGCGTGCGACTTCGGTCAGGGTCCCCATGCCCAGCAGATGCGCGCGCTGGGCATTGTTGACCAGGGCCACTGTCGGACATGCGATCCGCGTCAGGTAGGCGATTTCGCCCGGTCGATTCATACCCATCTCGATCACCGCGGCAGCATGGTGATCGCGCAATTCGAGCAGTGTGAGCGGCAGTCCGATATCGTTGTTGAGATTGCCGCGGGTTGCCAGCACGGCATCCCCCCCCGCGCCCTTGAGCCCCACATGCGCACGCATGATCGCTGCGCACATTTCCTTGACCGTCGTCTTGCCATTGCTGCCGGTGACGCCGATCAGGGGCAGGTCGAACCCCGCCCGCCATGCTGCCGCGAGGCTGCCGAGCGCCAGCCGGGTATCATCGACCACCACCAGCGGCAGACGCGCGCCCGGGTGCATTTCGGCCCAGCGCTCGTCGACCATCGCAGCGACCGCGCCGCCCTCTGCCGCCAGATCGATGAAATCATGACCATCGTATTTCTCGCCTCGCAGGGCGACGAACAGTTGCCCCGGCTGCAACGCCCGGGTGTCGGTACCCACCGACTCGAAACGTGCGTCACCGATTGCACGCGCGGCCCGCGCACTCAGCGCACGAACAGCATCGAGCAGCGTCATCATGTCGACATCCTCCCGCCCCATTCGCGCAGTGCGGCACGAGCATGCTCGATGTCCGAGAACGCCATGCGTCTGCCATGAATCTCCTGATAGGGTTCATGCCCCTTTCCTGCGAGCAGCACTACGTCGTTTGCGCCCGACTCGGCGATCGCGATCCGAATCGCCTCGGCACGGTCGACGATGGACTCGGCCCCGGGCCCAGCGCCGTCCATGACGGCATCGATAATGCGCTGAGGATCCTCTGAGCGTGGATTGTCGCTGGTCACCACGACGCGATCGGCCAGTTCGCGCGCGACCTCGCCCATCATCGGCCGCTTGCCGGGATCGCGATCGCCTCCGCAGCCGAACACGCAAACAAGGCGCCCGCCGCGACTGCGCACGGTGCCACGCAGTGCCTCAAGCACCTTTGCGAGCGCATCGGGCGTATGCGCATAGTCGATCACGACCAGTGGCTCGCCCACGCCACCGACCAGTTGCATGCGCCCCTCTGGCGGCGTCAGCCGGGCCGCCACGTGAAAGGCATCGTGCGCATCGACGCCACGCGCGATCAAGGATGCAATGACGGCAAGCAGATTCGATACATTGAAAGGTGCCACCATCCTTACCTGCAGATCGGCACGCTGATCCCCCCAGATCGCGACGAAGCGCAGTCCGGCGGAGAACGTCTCTAGACCGTCGGCAATCAGTACGCGCGCGCCCGGCACCGCATCCGCATTCGACGCGATTCGCGTGTAGCCAAGAATCCGCCGTCCTGCCGCATGCAGCAGACGCGCCTGGGTCAGCCCGAATGCATCATCCAGGTTGATGACGATCTCGTTCACACCGGGAAGGTCGAACAGGCGGCGCTTGGCCGCACCGTAGGCGTCCATCGAACCGTGATAGTCGAGGTGATCGCGTGATAGATTGGTGAAGATCGCGACATCGAAGCGGGCACCGTTGACCCTGCCCTGATCCAGCCCGATCGACGACACCTCCATCGCTGCGGCCCCGGCGCCTGCGGCCACGAAATCCGCCAGCATGCGGTGGAGATCGAGCGCGTCGGGAGTGGTATTGACGCTCGCGGACAGCTGATCGGCAAAACCGCTGCCAAGGGTGCCGACAATTCCGCACCTGCAGCCAAGCTCGTCGAGCGCCCGCGCCAGCCATTGACTCACGGTCGTCTTGCCGTTGGTACCGGTCACCCCCGCAAGCCAGAGTTTCTCCGATGGCCGGCCATGGATTTCATGCGCGAGATGCCCGGCAACGTCGCGCAGATCGTCGACTGCAATCATCGGGCGCGGCCCTTCCGCGCTGCGGAACCCATCGCGGCCTTCGTAAAGCACTGCAGCCGCCCCACTGGCAAGGGCGGCATCGATATACCTGCGCCCGTCACTTGCGTACCCTGGCCAGGCAGCGAAGATGTCGCCCGCGCTGACGCGTCGCGAGTCGGCCGTTATGCCCGTCGGTTCGACGCCAAGCATCCGAAGTCGTTCGAGGATGGCTGCGGCCTGTTCGCTCACATGCTCTCCTGCACGGCCGGCACCTCCACCCCTTGCTTGCGTGCGAGCTGCAGGGGGGTGATGGGCGCGTCGGGCGCGACGCCAAGCGCCCGCAATGAACCTTCCACGATACGGGCGAAGACCGGTGCCGCAACCGCGCCGCCATAGTGTGCCCCGTTGGGCTCGTCGATCATCACCGCCACCACCAAGCGCGGGCGCGACGCCGGCGCGAGACCGACAAAGGACGAGATGTACTTCTTCACGTACTGCCCGCCCTCCAGCTTGTAGGCCGTGCCAGTCTTTCCGGCGACACGATAGCCCGGCACCTGAGCCTGCGGTGCAGTCCCCCCCGGTCCGGCAGCCATCTCGAGCATGGCCCGCACTTCGCGCGCAACCTCGGGCGAAAAGATGCGTTTGGACGAGCCTTTGGGCTCATCCAGTTTCGTCAACGACAGCGGCAGCAAATCACCGTCGCGGGCGAAGGCAAGATACGCATGGGCGACCTGGATCAGACTGACCGAAATGCCATGCCCGTACGACATCGTCGCCTGTTCGATCGGACGCCAACTCTTGGCCGGCCGCAGACGACCGGCCGCTTCGCCCGGAAAGCCGAGATCGAGCTGGGACCCGAAACCGAGCTGGTTGAAAAGGCGCCACATTTCCTCGGGACTGAATTGCAGGGCCATCTTGACCGTCCCGATGTTCGACGACTTCTGGATGACTTCCGCGACCGACAGGACGCCATGCACATGCGCATCACCGATCGAAGCCGTTCCGATGGTGAGCCTTCCAGGACTGGTATCGATCTTGGTCGTGGCCTTGAACTTGCCGCTTTCGAGCGCCATTCCGGCAATGAACGGCTTCATCACCGACCCCGGTTCGAAGGTGTCGGTGAACGCGCGGTTGCGCAACTGGGCACCGGTGAGATTGGCCCGATTATTGGGATTGAACGTTGGCGCATTAGCCAGCGCGAGCACCTCCCCGGTGCGCACGTCGACAACGACGACGGCCCCCGCCTTGGCCCGATACTTCTGCATCGCTTCGCGCAAGGCCGAATACGCGAGGTACTGGAGCTTGCCATCCATCGCCAGCACCACGTCCTCGCCATCGCGCGGGGGGCGAATCGATTCGACGTCCTCGACGATCTGCCCGCGACGGTCCTTGATCACCCTGCGCGACCCCGGCTGGCCGGCCAGCTGCGCCTCGTAGGCAAGCTCGATACCTTCCTGGCCACGATCCTCGACGCTGGTGAAGCCCAGCATGTGCGCCGTGACTTCGCCGCCGGGGTAGAAGCGGCGGTATTCCTGCTGTTGATGGATACCTGCAAGCTTGAGCGCGGCCACCTGATCCGCCACATCGGGCGACAGCTGGCGCTTCAGATAGGCGAAGTCGCGCCCCGAGGCCAACTTGGCATTGAGCTCGGATACGTCCATTTCCAGCAACTTGGACAGCTGTCGCGCTTCGCCGGGCTCGAGATTCACATCGGAGGGGATGGCCCAAACCGAACGCACCGGCGTACTCACTGCAAACATGTCGCCGTTGCGATCGGTGATTCGCCCCCGCGTTGCCGGCACCTCAAGGACGCGTGCATAGCGCATTTCGCCCTTGGCCTGCAGGAATTCATTGTTGATGCCCTGCAGAAAGAGGGCACGCCCGACCAAGGCCAGAAAGCAGGCAAGCAGGACCATCAGCACGAAGCGAGAGCGCCAAACCGGCAATTCGCGCTTGAGCAGCGGGTTATGGTTGAACGTGACGGTGCGCTGCTTCTGCATCACTGCGCCTCCAGCACCACGACCTGACCGGGCGTGGGCGGCCGCAGGCCGAGACGCTCTCTGGCCAGTTTTTCCACCCTTCCGTGCGCAGCCCAAGTGCTTTGCTCCAGCTGCAACTGGCCCCACTCCACCTCAAGTCCGTGAGCGCGGGTTTGCTCGCGCTCCAACGCTGTAAACAGCTTGCGCGAATGGTGCTGGGCCGACACCACACCCAGGGCACTGGCCACGGCGAGGGCGACGAGAACGGCGTCGAACCGGATCATGCCGCCTCCGCAGTGCGCTCTGCGACACGCATCACGGCGCTGCGAGCACGCGGATTACGTGCAACCTCGTCCGCGCCCGGATACACGGCCTTGCCAATCAGCGCCAGCTTCGGCCGGGGCAGATCGACGGTACGCAGCGGCAGGCGCGAGGGCAACTGCGGCGGCCGCGCGGCATCGCGCATGAATCGCTTGACGATACGATCCTCGAGCGAATGAAAGCTGATCACGACCAGCCGGCCACCGGCACCAAGGCGATCGACACAGACGGGCAGGACCTGCGTCAGCTCTTCAAGCTCCTGATTGATGAAAATCCGTAAAGCCTGGAAACTGCGCGTCGCTGGGTGCTTCCCCGGCTCGCGCGTGCGGACCGTTTTCTCCACGATCGCGGCAAGTTGTCCAGTGGTTTCGACAGCCCCCCCTGTCCGAGCAACTGCAATCGCCTTTGCAATCGCATAAGCAAACCGTTCTTCTCCATAATCCCTGAGTACCTCCGTAATTTCGGCGACGGAAGCCTCCGCCAGCCAGGCTGCCACGGTCTGCCCACGGCTTGTGTCCATGCGCATGTCAAGCGGCGCGTCGAAGCGGAAACTCATCCCGCGCGCGCCATCGTCGAGTTGGGGAGAGGACACGCCGAGATCCAGCAGCACACCATCGACCCGATCCACAGCGAGGTCCGTGAGGGTTTCGCCCAGTGCGCTGAACGGGGCGTGCACCAAGGTCAGGCGCGCATCGTCCATCTCGCGCCCGGCTGCAATCGCGGCAGGATCCCGGTCGAATGCGATCAGGCGCCCCTGCGGCCCGAGCCGCGACAGGATCGCGCGGCTGTGCCCGCCGCGTCCGTAGGTGCCGTCCACGTAGGTGCCGTCGGGCCTGATTGCCAGCGCGTCTACTGCTTCCTGCAGCAAGACGGTGATGTGCATGTCGGTATCGCTCACAGCGCCAGGCTCTCGAAGCCGGCCGGCAGGCCGGTATCGACCAGCGCCATCATTGCTTCCTGCTGCTTCTGCCAACCCGCGTCGGACCACAGTTCGAAATGGCTGCCCTGCCCCACCAGCCAGACCTGCTTTTCGAGACGCGCGAACTGCCGCAACGAGGGCGCAATCAACACCCGGCCGGCGCTGTCCAGCGCTTCGTCCTGGGCAAAACCGACGAGCAGTCGCTTGAGCTGAGCCGATACCGGGTCGAGGCTGGGGGCACTCAGAACCTTGTCACGAATCGGCGTCCATGCCGGAACCGGATAGACGAGCAGGCAGCCGTGAGGGTGGGCGGTGAGGACCACCTGCCCATTCTCGACAGCAAGCGCATCGCGATGCCGCGAGGGAATCGCTAGGCGACCCTTGGCATCGAGATTTAGCGCTGCGGCTCCCTGAAACATCCAGCCCCCTGAACTGTCCGGGCAAAGCGCCGAAATGACACTTCACCCCACTTTTCTCCACTTATCCCCACTGTAGAGGAAAGGCCAACCCCGGTCAAGCTGACAAAATGGGGAAACTCTTTGCGACACAATGACTTAAGTCAAAGCCGGCAAGCTTGAATATTCCCTGAAAAATCAAGGCAAATAGCGCACATTCATGCGAGAGCGCATGAAGTGAGGAGGGCCTTTCGGGGCAAAGTGGGAAAGAGTGGGAAATACGTGCAGAAACGGTGCGCAATGACCACCGAATGCACATCGCGGCGCAACAGGGCGTCGCCGCAGAACACAGCCGGGCATGCCGGCATGTCGATTTGAAACGAAATTGGGAAGTTCGCCGATAAGCCGGGTTCTGTCGAACGACCCGGCGCAAACCGGATCATCGGGCAGTCATTCCTCTGGGCGACACGTTACCGTGAAGCTCTAGCAGCCTACCCGGGAGCGACGCGAGCCACGCCATTACTCCCCTATTTGGCCTTGCCCCGGATGGGGTTTGCCGTGCCAGTCCTGTTGCCAGTCCTGCGGTGGGCTCTTACCCCACCGTTTCACCCTTACCTGATCTCCCTTGCGGAAGCCATCGGCGGTCTGTTCTCTGTTGCACTTTCCGTCGCCTCACGACGCCCGGCCGTTAGCCGGCATCCTGCTCTGCGGGGCCCGGACTTTCCTCCACACACCCGAAGGTGTGCAGCGACTGCCTGGCGAACTTCCCGCACGGATTATACGCTATCCCGCCATCGCGCCGGCGATGCGCACTGCGCCTGGCCTCAGCCGCCAGCCGCCGGCGCCTGCGCAGCCGGCGAAAAGACCGGCACCCCATCCTGCAGATGAAAGCGCCCCCTCAAGGGCCCGGGTGCCGTACCGTCCGGATTATCCCAGTCCTGGACCTTGCACTCTTCGGTACTGGCCAGATACCAGCGCGCGCCCTGATGCAAGGCCCACATCTGATAACCCGCCTCGTACACCTCGAGGTCGACCATCTGCGTGCGCCCCGGGTGAATCCGCACCTTGCGCTGACATTGAGGCAGACGCGCTGCAATCACATACTGCGTGACCTCGTCGCTCCAGAAATACGGCTGTTCGCGAAGCAGCGTGAGCGCGTGCTCCTTGCCTTCGATGGAGTACGCCACCGCACTGTTCTCACACCCGCTCAGCAGCGGCAGCATCGCAATGAGCGCCAATGTCCCGAGACGTCCTGCGTTCATGCCCACTCCCCTCAGTCCGCCAGTTTCCACGCCACCGACTCGCCCGCACGCAATGGCACCAGCGGATCGTCCCCGAGGTAGCCGAAGGACGCCGGCACATGCCATGTATCACGCCGGAGCGTGATGCGATCGTCATTGGGCTGCAACCCGTAGAACGCGGGTCCGTTCAGGCTGGCAAATGCCTCGAGACGCTCCAGCGCCCCGGCGGCCTCGAACACCTCGGCATACAGCTCGATACCTGCATGCGACGTATAGCACCCCGCGCAACCACACGCCGACTCCTTAGTGGAGCGCGCATGAGGTGCCGAGTCGGTGCCGAGGAAGAAGCGCGGATTGCCCGAGGTCACGGCCTCGACCAGCGCCTGCCGATGGGTCTCGCGCTTGAGAACAGGCAAGCAGTAATGATGCGGACGGATGCCGCCGGCAAAAATGGCGTTTCGATTGAGCAGCAGATGGTGAGCCGTCACGGTCGCCCCGACGTTGGCACCCGCCGCGCGGACGAACTGCGCCGCCTCGGCCGTCGTAATGTGCTCGAACACCACCTTGAGCGCAGGAAAACGCCGGACCACCGGCGACAGCACGCGCTCGATGAAGACGCGCTCACGGTCAAAGATATCGACGTCGCCCGCGGTGACTTCGCCGTGCACGCACAACACCAGACCGAGCGCCTCCATGCGCTCGAGCACCGGGTAGATCTTGTCGACTGCGGTCACACCTGCATCCGAATTCGTCGTCGCACCGGCGGGGTAGAGCTTGGCGGCGATGACGGCACCACTCGCCTTGGCCCTGTCGATCTCGTCGGGCGGCATGTTGTCGGTCAGGTAGAGCGTCATCAGCGGCTCGAAATGCAAGCCGGCAGGCACTGCGGCCAGAATGCGGTCGCGGTAGGCCAGCGCCTGGGCGGTGGTCGTGACCGGCGGCCTCAGGTTGGGCATGATCAAGGCACGTCCGAAGCGCTGCGCGGTATGCGCAACCACGGTGGCGAGCGCATCACCATCACGGACATGAAGATGCCAGTCATCCGGGCGAGTCAGGGTTATCGTGTGCATTGCTGTGCTCTGATGTCGATTGTGCGGATTATAAGCGGCGCGGCGCTCACGCTGTGCCCTTCAACGCCAGTGCCCGCGCATATAGTGCGTTCTTTGGCGCGCCGGTGATCTCGGCGGCGACACGCGCGGCCGTCTTGACCGGCAACTCGGCAAGCAGCAGATCGAGCACCCGCTCGGCTTCCGCTCCCAGCCCCTCGGGCAGCGGCGCGCCGTCCACCACTAGGACGAACTCGCCTCGCACCCGGTTGCTGTCGGCATCGAACCACGCTCCCGTCTCGACCAGGGGCATGCGCGCGATCTCCTCGTGCAGCTTGGTCATCTCGCGCGCAATGAGGATCTCGCGCGCCGGACCGAACACATCGAGCATGTCGGCGACACACTCCTGCACCCGATGCGGCGCCTCGTAGAACACCAGCGCATCGCGGTCACCCGCTAACGCCGACAACGCGGCGCGCCTCGCCCCCGATTTCGGCGGCAGAAAGCCGACAAAACGGAATCCGCCCTCGGCAAAGCCTGACACCGACAACGCGGCAACCGCGGCGCACGCGCCCGGCACCGGCACCACCGGGTAACCTGCCGCACGCACCCTGGCCACGGTCTTCGCCCCCGGGTCAGACACCGCCGGTGTGCCGGCGTCGGAAATGAGCGCCACGTGCTGGCCTGCGGCCAGCCATTCGACCAGCTGAGCGGCCGCCCGTTGTTCGTTGTGCTGATGCAGGGCGACTGCGCGCGTGCGCACGTTGCACGCGTCGAGCAGGCGCTGGCTGTGGCGCGTATCTTCGGCTGCAATCACGTCGACGGCGGCAAGAATGCCCTTGGCGCGCGTGGAAATGTCACCCAGATTTCCGAGCGGCGTGGCCACCACATACAATGACGGCGTCCTGGATAGGAATGTCGCGGAAGATTCGGTCATGAAAAAGCCAGAAAATGAGGGCAAGGTTACGATTGTGGGCGGGCGCACGACTTTGGCGCAAGCACGGGGACGCATGGCCGAAGACATCGCCGCCGCACATCTGACCCGCCATGGCCTGCGCATTCTCGCGCGCAACGTCCGCTGCCGGGGCGGCGAGGTGGATCTGATCGCGCTCGAACGCGGAACCATCACCTTCGTCGAGGTGCGGCTCAGGAAAAATCAGCGCTTCGGCGGGGCGGCCGCCAGTATCACCGCGACAAAACAAGCCAGGGTCATTCATGCCGCACGGTGGTGGCTGGCCGGCATGGGACGGCAGTATGCCGACAGCCCGTGCCGCTTCGATGCCATCGTGTTCGAGACGATCGATGCCGGTCAACCTGACTGGATTCGGGGCGCCTTCGACGCAAGCTGACCGAGGCCGCCGGTAAGCCCTTGTAAAACTCAGTGCAATGAGGCCGGGTTCGGACCATGCTTGGCGGCAGTCGGCTGCAATTTGACCGTGCTAGACTTCCTTCCCCAATGCCTGCCATCCTGATTGATACATGGACCTGATCGACAGAATTTCACGCCATTTTGAAGACAGTGCGCAGACCAAGCTCGCCTCCATCGAGTGGCTGGCGGCGCCAATCGCCCATGCCGTGGACGCGATGACCGGCAGTCTGATCAATAACGGCAAGATTCTCGCCTGCGGCAACGGTGGCTCGGCGGCCGATGCCCAGCATTTCGCCGCCGAGCTGATCAACCGCTTCGAAATGGAGCGCCCGCCGCTGGCCGCCGTCGCATTGACCACGGACAGCTCCACCTTGACCTCGATCGGCAACGATTACGATTTCGTCCAGATCTTCTCAAAGCAGGTTCGTGCGCTGGGACAGCCCGGCGACATCCTGCTGGCCATTTCGACCAGCGGCAACTCGGCGAACGTCATCGAGGCCATCGAGGCGGCGCACGAGCGAGAAATGCGCGTCATCGCGATGACCGGCAAGGGCGGCGGACGGATCGCCGACATGCTCGGTGAAGACGATATCCATCTGTGCGTGCCGGCCGATCGTACTGCACGCATCCAGGAAGTCCACCTGCTCGTCCTGCACTGCCTGTGCGACGGCATCGATTGTTTGTTATTAGGAGTGGAAGACTGATGAACGCCTCACATACCCGCCGCAGACTGCTTGCCGGTCTCGTCGCCGCCGCGACCCTGCCCATGCTTCAAGGCTGCTTCCCGGTTGTTGCCACCGGCTTTGGTGCCGGCGCCATGATGATCTCCGATCGTCGCAGTTCCGGCACCTATGTCGAGGACGAAGGCATCGAATGGAAAGCCAGCAGCCGCATGAGCGAGCACTTTGGCACGATCAACCACATCAACGCGACCTCATACAACCGCAACGTCCTGCTGACCGGCGAAGTTCAGAACGAATCCGTCCGCGCTGAGGCCGAGCGCCTGGTCGCCGGCATCGAAAACGTTCGCGGCATCATCAACGAACTGACCATCGGGCCAGCTTCCTCGGTGAGCGCGCGCGCCAACGACAGTCTCATCACCTCGAACGTCAAAGCCCGGTTCGTGGATGGCAACCGATTCTCCGCCAATCACGTCAAGGTCATCACCGAGGCCAACGTCGTTTTTCTGATGGGCCTGGTCACCCGCAAGGAGGCCGACGCCGCGACCGAAATTGCCCGCACCAGCCAGGGCGTGAAGAAGGTCGTGCGTGTCTTCGACTACATCAGCGACGAAGAAGCTCACCGTCTCGACACCCCCCTGGGTGAGAAGCCGAAGCAACAATAGGCGGTCGTTCGCGATCGATGTTGCCTTGCCGGCATCGATCGCGCTCAGAGACGGCCAAGTGCCGCAAGCAGTTTCTGGTGCACACCGCCAAACCCGCCATTGCTCATGACGAGCACATGGTCGCCGGCCTGCGCCTCGTCAGCCACGGCGGCCACCAGCGCATCAAGGTCGCCGTAACAGGCGGCGACCTCGCCCAGCGGCGCCAGGGCGGCAGCGGCGTCCCAGCCCAGTCCGCAGGTATAGCAATACACCCGATCCGCAAGCGCGAGACTGTGCGGCAACTGATCTTTCATTACCCCCAGCTTCATCGTGTTCGAGCGCGGCTCGAGAACAGCGAGAATCCGCCCCTCGCGATGACGACGGCGCAAGCCTTCGACGGTCAACGCGATGGCCGTCGGGTGATGCGCGAAATCGTCATAGACGGTCACACCACGCACCACACCCTTGACTTCAAGACGGCGCTTGATACCTGCAAAGCGGGAGAGGCTGGAGATCGCCTGCGCGGGCGTCACGCCGACATGGCGGGCAGCCGCGATCGCGGCCAGCGCGTTCGCACGGTTGTGACTGCCGGCCAAGGGCAGGTGTGCTCGCCCGAGCTCGCGCCCACCGAGCGAAAACACCGCCTCGGCGTCCTCGTCGCCCACCGTCACTCCCCAGCCATCCGCATGATCGAACCACTCCAGCTCCGACCAGCAGCCACGCTCGATCACGCGCTGCAGCGCCGGCTCCGCCGCATTTGCAATGATTCGTCCACTTTGCGGCAAGGTCCGGACCAGATGATGGAACTGGGTTTCGATGGCGCCTAGATCGGCAAAAATGTCGGCATGATCGAACTCGAGATTGTTCAGGATCACCGTCCGCGGCCGGTAATGCACGAACTTGGAGCGCTTGTCGCAGAACGCGGTGTCGTATTCGTCCGCCTCGATGACGAAAAAAGGCGAATCGGTCAGGCGCGCCGACAGGCCGAAATTCTGCGGCACCCCCCCCACCAGGAACCCCGGATTGAGCCCCGCATCCTCGAGCATCCATGCAAGCAGCGACGTCGTGGTGGTCTTGCCGTGCGTTCCGGCCACCGCCAGCACCCAGCGCCCGGCAAGCACATGCTCCGCCAGCCACTGCGGTCCAGACACATAGGGCAAACCGCGATCGAGGATTGCTTCAAGCAGGGGATTGCCACGCGAGATGGCATTGCCGACGACGTAGATGTCCGGCGCGAGTTCGAGTTGCGCAGGGTCAAAGCCCTCGGTCAGCGCAATGCCCTGCTCTTCGAGCTGCGTGCTCATCGGCGGATACACGTTGGCATCGCACCCGGTCACCCGATGGCCGGCAGCCCGTGCCAGCAGTGCCACTCCCCCCATGAAGGTACCGCAAACGCCCAGAATATGGATATGCATGAAGTCTCCGGTAGAGCGCGAAACGAATGAAACACGCCCGTGTAGAATGGGGCGCATTCTACCCGATGGCAAAGACGCCAAAGCCTCCATGCCAGCCCACGACAACTTCCAGAAAAGCAGCACGCTGCGGCGCGAGATTGCGGCACTTGCAGCGCGCATGATGGCCGAGGACGGCATCAGCGATTTCGGCTTTGCCAAGCGCAAGGCCGCCAAGCAGCTGGGCGCGAACCTTTCCGAATCACTGCCCAACAATGCCGAGATCGAGGCCGAACTGCGGGCATGGCAAGCCCTCTATCAGGATGAGGAGCAGGCCGACCGGCTGCTGGCGATGCGAACGGCAGCGGTTGAAATCATGCAACTCCTGGCCGAATTTCGCCCTTACCTGACCGGGGGCGCCCTGGATGGCACCGCCGGGCGTTATTCCGAACTCGAGATCGAGCTCTACCCCGAGAGCGCCAAGGAAGTCGAGATTTTCTTCCTCAATCAGGATCTCGCCTACGAACACCGGGAGTCCCGCCGGCCCGCCCCCGGCGCCCCCGAGGTCGTACTCAGCCTTGACTGGGACGACGTCCCGGTACGCCTGTCGGTTTACGGCGAAGGTGCCGAGCGCAATGGCCGCCGACCACATCAGGAACGCGCACGCCTGGCGCAGGTCGAGGCCTTGCTCGGCCAAGTAGGCGCAGAGGAATGAGATCATGAGACCCTACGTCCACTACCTGTTGGTCGCCATCGTTGCGGGCCTTGCCGGCACCGCAGGGTATTTCGCCAACCGCGAGATGGGAACGCGCGATGCGCTGCACGAAAATTCAGCCACGGCGGCCACGACCGCGCTGATGGCACTGCGGCTGCCCGACACCGAGGGCAGCATCCAGCCTGTAGAGCAATGGCGTGGCAAAGTCATCGTGGCGAATTTCTGGGCAACCTGGTGCCCGCCGTGCCGCAAGGAGATTCCGGACTTTGTCGCGGCGAGTCGCGGACTGGGTGAATACCCGGTACAGTTTGTCGGCATCAGCATCGACATGGCGGACAAGGTCAAGGCGTTCAAGCGCGAATTCGATGTCCCGTACCCCCTCCTGATCGCATCTCCCGATGTTCTCGGCCTGGCCTCCGGCTTCGGCAACGCGGCGCAGGGCCTGCCCTTCACCGTCATCCTCGACCGCAACGGGGTCGCCCGCCACGTCAAACTGGGGGCCTTGAATCAGAGCGAACTCGAAGGCAAAATCCGCGCACTGCTCGATGAGAAGTCTTGACCGGAATCAGGTGACGCTAGACAAGTTGTCGCCAATTGCGGCAAACTTGCAGCCATGACGCGCTCAAAACGCAGCCAAAAATCCGAATCACCTCCGCCCCCACAAGCTCGAATTCTGGTTCTGCACGGGCCGAACCTGAACCTGTTGGGGACGCGTGAACCCGACATCTACGGCCGGACCACGCTTGCCGACATCCATGTCGGCATGGAGTGCCGTGCGCGTGCAGATGGCGTCTTGCTCGAGTCGTTTCAGAGCAACCATGAAGGCCAGCTGATCGACCGCATTCAGGCTGCCGCCAGTGAAGGCGTCTCGTTCATCATCATCAATCCGGCCGCCTACACGCATACCAGCGTTGCCCTGCGTGATGCGCTGGCCGCGGTGCAGATTCCCTATGTGGAGGTGCACCTGTCCAACGTCCACGCCCGCGAGCCGTTCCGGCAGCATTCTTACTTTTCCGACCGGGCGGTCGGCGTCATTTGCGGCCTGGGCGCCTATGGCTACCTCGCCGCCATCGAATTCGCACTCTCCCGTCTGCGGGAACACAACAACTAGCCATCCCCACAGGCATCCGCATGCCGCGGAGCCTCGGGGCACGGAGAAAAAGCATGGATCTGCGCAAGCTCAAGAAACTGATCGACCTCGTCCAGGAATCAGGCATATCGGAACTCGAAGTCACCGAAGGTGAAGAAAAGGTTCGCATTGCCAAGCATCTTGCCGCAGCGCCTCAAATGGCCTACATGCCTGCCCCCGCCCAGCCCGCACCTGCCGCCGCGCCGGTTGCCGTGACGGTCGCCGCCGAAGTCGATGCCAATGCCCTGCCCGAAGGTCACGTGGTCAAGTCACCCATGGTCGGCACCTTCTATCGTGCATCCGCGCCGGGCGCAAAGCCGCTCGCAGAGGTTGGACAGAGCGTCAGCGAAGGCGACAGCCTGTGCATCATCGAGGCCATGAAGCTGATGAACGAGATCGAATGCGACGCGAGCGGGACGATCAAGGCCGTGCTGGTCGAAAACGGCCAGCCGGTCGAATACGGTCAGCCCCTGTTCGTGATCGGCTGATCGCCATGTTCGAGAAGATCCTGATTGCAAATCGCGGCGAGATCGCGCTGCGAGTGCTGCGCGCCTGTCGCGAACTCGGCATCAAGACCGTTGCCGTGCACTCCGAGGCCGACACCGAAGCAAAGTACGTGAAGCTCGCCGACGAATCGGTGTGCATCGGCCCGGCACCGTCGGGCCTGAGCTATCTGAACGTCCCTGCGATCATCTCCGCGGCAGAGGTCACCGACTCCGAGGCCATCCATCCGGGCTACGGTTTTCTGTCCGAGAATGCGGATTTCGCCGAACGGGTGGAACAGTCCGGCTTCGTCTTCATCGGACCGCGCCCGGACACCATCCGCCTGATGGGCGACAAGGTGTCGGCCAAGGACGCGATGAAGGCAGCAGGCGTACCTTGCGTTCCCGGCTCCGATGGCGCACTGCCCGAAGACCCGAAGGAGATCGTCAAGATCGGTCGCGCCGTCGGCTATCCGGTGATCATCAAGGCGGCCGGTGGTGGTGGCGGTCGTGGCATGCGGGTCGTTCACACAGAGGCTGCCCTGCTCAATGCGGTCACGACCACGCGCGCAGAAGCACAGGCCGCGTTTAGCAATCCGGTGGTCTACATGGAGAAGTTCCTCGAGAACCCGCGCCATGTGGAAATCCAGATCATGGCCGACCAGCACGGTAATGCGGTGTATCTTGGCGAGCGCGACTGCTCGATGCAGCGCCGTCACCAGAAGGTCATCGAGGAAGCGCCGGCGCCGGGCATCGACCGCAAGCTGATCGCCAAGATCGGCGAACGCTGCGCCGAAGCCTGTCGCAAGATCGGCTATCGTGGTGCCGGCACCTTCGAATTCCTGTACGAGAATGGCGAGTTCTATTTCATCGAGATGAACACCCGCGTCCAGGTCGAGCACCCGGTCACCGAGATGATCACCGGCGTCGACATCGTGCAGGCGCAGATTCGCGTCGCCGCGGGCGAGAAGCTCTGGTTCCGCCAGCGCGACATCGAGTTTCGCGGACACGCAATCGAGTGCCGGATCAACGCGGAGGACCCGTTCAAGTTCACCCCCTCGCCAGGCAAGATCACCAACTGGCACACCCCGGGCGGCCCCGGGATCCGGGTCGATTCGCACGTCTACAACGGCTATACGGTTCCCCCCCACTACGATTCGATGATCGGCAAGCTGATCGCCTATGGCGACACGCGTGAGCAGGCCATTCGCCGGATGCGTATCGCGCTGTCGGAAATGGCGGTCGGCGGCATCAAGACCAATATCGCGCTGCACCAGGAACTGATGCTCGACGCCCGTTTCGTGGAGGGCGGCACCAGCATTCACTACCTCGAGCACAAGCTCGCGGATCGCGGCGAAGTCAAACACAACTGAGCACGACAGATACGATGTGGACCTCGGTCACCCTGCAGGCAGATGCCGACAAGGCTGAAGCACTTTCCGATGCGCTGATGGAGGCCGGCGCGCTGTCCGTCTCTATCGAGGATGCGGATGCCGGCACCGAGGCCGAAACGCCTCAGTTCGGCGAACCCGGACACCTGCCGACGAGCCTGTGGGACCACAGCAGGGTCATCGCCCTGTTCGATCGCGACGCGGATTTCGAGTCAGCGCTGGCCATTGCAGCCGGCGCTGCCGGCCTGCCTGCGGTGCCGCCTTACACGACCGAAGCGGTGGCGGAACAGAACTGGGTGCAGCTGACCCAGAGCCAGTTCGATCCGATCCGCATCACCGAGCGCCTGTGGATCGTGCCGTCCTGGCACGACGCCCCCGACGCCGACGCGATCAATATCGAGCTCGACCCCGGCATGGCTTTCGGAACCGGCTCGCACCCCACCACACGCCTGTGCCTGGAATGGCTGTGCGAAGCGGTCGCACGCGGCCAGTCCGTGCTCGATTACGGCTGCGGCTCCGGCATTCTGGGCATTGCGGCAGTTCGACTGGGGGCCGGCGACGTGCTCGGTGTCGACATTGACGAGAAAGCCGTCGAAGCGGCGCAGGACAATGCGCGCCGCAACGAAGTGGCGATGCGCGTCCAGCATTCGGGCATTGCGCTGAGCGAAACCTTCGATATCGTTGTCGCCAACATCCTGACCAATCCCCTGTGCGTGCTTGCACCGGCGATCGCTGCACGGATCACGCCCGGCGGCCGGGTCGCGCTGTCGGGAGTGCTCGAACAGCAATCCGGTCAGGTGATCGAAGCCTGGGCGCCATACGTGGCGCTGGCGGTCGGGGCCAGCAGCGACGGCTGGGTCAGGCTGGAAGGTCGGCGCTAGGCCCCGACCATGATGCTCACTCGCTGCCCGGCGTGTCAGACCGTCTTCCGGTTGCGTGCCGAGCAGTTGCGTGCCCGCCGTGGCGAGGTACGCTGCGGTCACTGTTTCAATCCCTTCAATGCGCTCGAACACCTGATTGCCGAAGCGCCTCAGCCGCAGTCGGCACCGGATGCGTCGACGGTGGCCGGCAACTCCGCGCTCGACATCACGCCTGTCCAGACAGCAACGGCAGCGCAAGATACCCCGCCCGCCCCCGCACCCGAGCAAGGAATCGCGGGGCCGGCGCACGCCGGCCAGCCACCTGAAACAGATGCGGGCAGTCCTCACCTCGAGCAGAACAGTGCCGACACTTTATTGTCAGTGTCAGGCGCCGCGCCACCACGACCGGCATCGGACTCGGATTCGACCCAGCCACTTCTGAGCAGCCTCGATTTCGACATCCCGGACGACATCGTGGGCAACTCGGGTGGCGTTTCGGACATGCACAATGAACCGCGGCTGGAGGATATCGACT
This sequence comes from Azoarcus sp. L1K30, assembly GCF_018122735.1. GTDB lineage: Bacteria > Pseudomonadota > Gammaproteobacteria > Burkholderiales > Rhodocyclaceae > Parazoarcus. The sequence goes on from NZ_JAGRRD010000001.1 coordinate 2,462,823, forward strand.
TCTCCAGCTTCTTCGAGCCCGACAGCGACAGCATGCGTGCGCGCCAGGAGGACCGGGAAGCACGGCTGCCGCGCCATGCGGACCTCCCCGCCTTTCCGCCGCTGGATGCGTTCTTCGACGAACATGAGCCGACGCCATCTGCTACGGCAAGCGCAGACGAGCACGTCGACGCCAGTCCGCACCCCGCGGGCGACGCCAGCACAGCACTGCCGGACGTGATCCGCGCCGAGCGCCGCCGGCCGCCCGATAGTCATGTCCGGGCGACCCCTGTGGAGCCCACCGCAGACAGCCCCGTCGAGCACGCCGATGAGCCGGTCAATGAACCGGCCAAAGCAGCCACTGCATTCGAGCATCCGGTCGCGGACAACGAAGTCGAAACCGACCCGCTCCCTGACGCGGTGCCCGCCCCCGAAAACGCGCACCTCGACGCCACCTATGGCAAGCCGGAATCCTCAAGTGCGCTCAATCGCACCCTGTGGGGGCTGGCCATCGGCCTGCTTGCAGGCACGTTTGCAGTACAGGCAATCTATCTGTTCCGGCAGGATCTGGCACGCTCGCTGCCGGGGCTGCGGCCGCTGCTGGTTGCGGCTTGTGCGCGTCTCGGCTGCGACATGCCCCTGCCACGCGAAGCGGCGCTGATCTCCATTGAAACCACTGACCTGCAGTCCGAACCCGGCCGTCCGGGCCGCTTCGTCCTCCACGCCACGGTGAAGAACCGGGCCGACTTCCTGCAGGCGTGGCCACACCTGGAGCTCACGCTGACCGACGCCAACGATGCAGCACTTGCCCGCAGGGTGTTCACGCCAGCCGAATGGGTCGCACCCGCCCGGCTGGAGACCGGCTTCGAGCCGCGCGGCGATGCAGTGGTGAGACGCGCTTTCGACGTCGCTACCATCACGCCGACGGGATATCGCGTGTATGTCTTCTACCCCTGATCCCGCGAACCTGCGCCGCCCCCGTCACGCTGCAGTCATCACCGCGTGCGACACTGGTCCTGCACCTCTCCCGCCGGCCACCACCCGCTCATGAACGCGCCCGAAAACAACCCTCATTCAGAAAGCCCGTTCAAGGGCAAGACAGGTCTGGTCCGGATCTGGAACGCCTTCCACTATTCGCTTGCTGGCCTGCGCGCGGCGATTCGTCACGAAGACGCATTCAGACAGGAATGCATCCTCGCGGCGCTGCTGATCCCGGCGGCGCTCTTCGTTCCGACCAACGGCACCGGCAAGGCAATCCTGATCGGCAGTACCTTGCTGGTGCTGATGGTGGAATTGCTCAACTCGGCGATCGAGGCCACCGTCGACCGCGTATCGCTCGAACGCCATCTACTGGCCAAGCGCGCAAAGGACATCGGCAGCGCCGCCGTATTGATCGCCCTGCTCAATCTGGCGCTGATGTGGGGTCTGGTTCTATTCGGCTGATTCCAGTCCTGCCGAGTCAGCGCGTCACCCGCGTGGTGCCACCATCGCGCAGGATGCGCACACGCTGTCCGGGCTGGAAGCCTTCGCCCTGATCCTCCTGAACGACGGCGAGATACTGGCCGTTATCGAGTTTCACCGTCACCTCGACACCGGGCGTCCGCGTCACGCCCTCTTCAATAGCAGATCCTGCGAGACCGCCGGCCACTGCGCCCAGCACGGCGCCTATCGACGAGCCACGCCCGCCACCGACGGTGCTGCCCGCAATCCCGCCGACCGCGGCGCCCGCCACCGTACCGACCGGACTCTTTGTACCTTCGAGCTGGACCGCCCGTGCAGATTCCACGGTACCGAACTGCACCACCATCGTGCGCCTTGCCTCGCCGCGCGAGTACGTTCCACCACCCAGTCCGGAGGCGCACCCGGTCAGGGCCAGCCCCACGATCATCGCACCGCACATGGCGCGCAGCCGGTTCCTGCTCATCAATTCCATAACGGTTCTCCAAAAGCTGCCTGATGCATCGCTGCAATCTCGTTGCGCGACGGCCGGTGATTCTGCCCCCCACGATAGCCGATCTTGATCGCGCCCATCACCGCGGCCAGACGCCCGCAACGTACCCAGTCCCAACCCTGCGACAAGCCGTAAAGCAATCCGGCACGATAAGCGTCACCGCAACCGGTCGGGTCGATGATCTCATCCACCGCCACCGCCGGAATGTGGATGCATTCACCCGCCACATGAATCTCCGACCCATCCGCCCCCAGCGTCACCACCAGGGCATCGACCTCTGCGGCCAATGCCTCGATCGTGCGCCCGGTCTTGTCACACATCAGACGGGCCTCGTAGTCATTGACCGTGCAATAGCGCGCCAGTTGCAGGCAATGCAGCAACTCGTCACCCGACAGGATGGGCAGCGCCTGGCCCGGATCGAAGATGAAGGGTACGCCCGCTTCGGCAAACCCGCCAACGTGTCGCAACATGCCGTCTCGGCCATCGGGCGCGACGATACCGAGCGTGGCATCGACCGCATCCTGCACCCGGTTCAGGTGCGAGTGCATCATGGCGCCGGGATGGAATGCGGTAATCTGATTGTCATCCACGTCAGTGGTGATGAAGGCCTGCGCGGTATACGTGCCAGGCACCTGCAACACGTGATCCTGGCGCATCCCGAGAGATTCGAGGCGCTGCCGGTACTCGGCTACGTCGTCACCAACGGTTGCCATGATCAGCGGATCGGCCCCGAGCAGGTGCAGGTTGTAAGCGATATTCCCGGCGCAACCGCCGAACTCGCGGCGCAGATCGGGCACCAGGAAGGACACATTCAGGATATGGATCTGCTCCGGCAGAATGTGGTTCTTGAAGCGATCCTGAAACACCATGATGGTGTCGTACGCCATTGAGCCGCAGACAAGAATGGACATGACAGGCCTGTGATCGTGTAAAGATCGCGATTATAGGCCGCGCGCCGCGGACGCGCTGCAGCACTCAGCCGGACGCACCCGCCATGTTCGCGGCCGCGCCCGTTCGCGCCTCGTGCGCCTGCACCACATCCTCTATTACCGCCACCAATTGCCTGGCGATGGCGCCCCAATCCGCGTCGACCACGCTTGCACGAGCCTTCGCGGCCAACGCCCGGCGCAAGGTATCGTCACTACCGACGCGCACGACCGCATCCACAAACGCCTCCTCATCCCCAAGTGGCGCAAGCCAGCCGTTCTCACCGATGGCGACCCGCTCGGCAGCGGCAGCATAGTCGAACCCGATGACGGGTAAGCCACTGGCCAACGCCTCCGTGGTGACGTTGCCGAAGGTCTCGGTCACGCTCGGAAACAGGAACAGATCCGCCGAAGCATAATGCGCCGCAAGGTCTTCCCCGACACGCATGCCGGCAAATAGCAGACCGCGCCCGCCCGCCCCGGCCGCCTCCCGCCCTGCACGCGCGGGGCCGTCGCCCACGAACCACAGGCT
>NZ_JAGRRD010000001.1:2466309-2479450 GCF_018122735.1 Azoarcus sp. L1K30
CCTCCAGCCCTGCACGCGCGGGGCCGTCGCCCACGAACAACAGGCTCACATTGGGGCGTTTTCTCCGCAGAGCCTCGAACGCTCGCACCGCGAGTCCAAGGTTCTTTTCCGGCGCCACCCGCCCCACGACCGCCACAACAAGGGTTTCGTCGTCAGCGCCCCATGCCGCGCGCAGCGTGGCATCACGTTTTTGCGGCGAGAACAGCCTCGTATCCACACCGCGCGCCACCACATCGACACGGCGGATGCCACTGCGCATCAGCTGCCCTGCGAGCTCCGCAGTGGGCGCGAGACAACGCTCACCCTTATTGTGAAAACGCCTCAGATAAGCCTCTACCGGCTGTTTGAGCCAGCCCATGCCATAGTAGCGGCTGTAGCTGTGGAAGTTGGTGTGAAACTCGGTAATCACGGGCAGCCTCAGTTTGCGCGCGGCGGCCACAGCCGACCAGCCCAGCGGCCCTTCGGTAACGACCTGAACCACATCGGGGCGGCGCAGCGACCACATCCGTTGCAGTGCGCTGCGCGCCGGCAAGCCCATCTTGAGATGGTTGTACTTCGGAATCGGCAATCCGCGCGACAACACCTCCTCGAAGCCCTCGACACTGGCTGCCTGATCGGCGGCCCCCTGGCGCGGCCGCACGAGCTGCACCCGATGCCCGAGTTGCAGCAGTCCGTCGACCACGCGTCCGGTTGTCATCGCCACGCCATTGACTTCAGGCGGATAGGTTTCGGTCACCACTGCAATGCGCAGCTGGCGGGCAGAATGTGCGAGATGCTGCAGGGAAAGGGGCGCGTCCATGGCCGCGAATGCTGCGCCGCGCAGAAGACACGCGGATGACCGCAGGATGAAGACTGGATGACCGCGCCGCAACCCCCTTCGCCTCGACTTCTTCCGGCGCGGATGTACATTCGGTCACGACCGTGCTGAAACCGCTCGCAGGAATCTTGCACGCACCCGGCGCAGGCTGGTAAAAGACTTACTTCATCCTGGTTAGCGAGTGACGGATTGTCTTTCTTCGCCCGTATGATCATCGCCGGTCTGTTGATGTTCGCCTTCAATGCGTGGGCTCAGGACAGCCCCGTTGTCGGCTACGTCAAGGTCGTCACCGGTGACGCGACGCTGGCGCGCGAGGGGCAGTCGCTCGCCGTCGGAGCGGGCACACCCTTGCATCTTGGCGACCGGCTGCGCACCGCCTCCGGCGCCAGCGTCGGACTGACGCTCAAGGACAGCACCTTGCTGTCGATCGGACCTGACAGCGAACTCGTTGTCGATGCCTTCCTGTTCGCGCCGGCGAGCGGTCAACTGGCACTGAGTGCTCGACTGCTCCACGGCACCCTGCATTTCATTTCCGGAATCATTGCAAAACTGAAGCCGGAAGCGGTGAATATCGTCACCCCGACCGCAACCATCGGTGTGCGCGGCACACGTTTCGTGGTCAAGGTGAGCGAATGATTGCGCACCCGCTGTTTTCCGGCTCGAAGGCAGGCATACGCCGCAAGGTTGTACTGCTCGCGTGCATGCTGCTCGCGGCCGGATGTGCCCCGCCGTCCTATCTGGTCCTGCTCGAACAGGACGACGGAAAGACCGGGAGCGTCATCGTCACCCATGCCGGCCGCAGCGCGCGACTCGACCAAGCGGGTGCCGCGCTCGCGCTGAACGCCACGGGCCCGAGCCCGCTCACCGTGGATGAGAATCAGATCCGCACCGACTTTGCCGCCGCCATGCAGGCGCGGCCGCAGTCGCCGCAAACATTCGTGCTGTACTTCGAAGGCACGACAACGACGCTGACCACCGCGTCGGCGGCACGCATCGCGGACATTCGCGCAAGCGTGCGCTCGATGCCGGCGCCTGACGTCTCCATCGTCGGGCACACCGACCGCGCCGGCGACGACAAGGCGAACGAGGCCCTGGGTCTCGAACGTGCGAAGGTGGTCAGAAATCTGCTCGCTGACGAACTCTCGGCCGCCGTTGAAATCGCCGTGACCTCGCATGGCGAGCGAAATCCGCTCGTCCCGACGGCGGACGGCGTGCTGGAGCCTCGCAACCGTCGCGTCGAAATCACGGTCCGCTGAGGCGCCGGGAAAGGGGTCGTCACTTGTCCGCAAGCACGATCAGGTCGCCGTGCTCCCCGGCCCGCAGACGTGCCAAATGCACCGCCACCAGCGGATCTCGGGGGCGGTGCGATGCAAGCCGTGCAAAGGCGTCGAGCGCCGCTTCGTCACCCGCGGCCATCAGGCCATAGGCCGCCTCGTACTCGACATCGCCAATCGCGCCCTCTCCTGCCCCGGCGCACAGCAGTTCACTGACCGCAATTGCACCTGAGCGCCCCTTGAGCACGAGCCGCGCCGCCGGTCTGGCGGGCGTCCCGGGGCACTGCGCCAGCGTCTCCTGCGATACGCAGATCAAGGTGCCGAGATACTTGTTCGCCCCCTCGAGGCGTGAAGCGATATTGACCGCATCACCCAACGCCGAATAGTCAAAAATGCTTGCGCCACCGATATTGCCGACAATGACTTCGCCGGTATGAACGCCGATCCGTGTTTGCCCCCAGCCCACGCCTTCGGCATTGAGGCTGCTGGCAAACTCTCTGGAGAATTCATTCATCTCGCGCGCACAGGCGAGCGCGCGGCAGGCATGGTCAGCCTGCACCAGTGGCGCCGAAAACATGACCATGACGGCATCGCCGACGATCCGGTCCAGCGTGCCCTGATGCCGGAACGCGATCCGGATCATGCCATCGAGATAGGCGTTAACCAGGCTGATGACACGTGCCGGATCATAGCGCTCCATCAACGCCGTGTAGCCCTCGAGGTCGGTAAACAAGAAACTGCAGACCCGCCGTACGCCACCGAGCTCGAGCGCCTCGGGGTGAGACACCAGGTGATCGACCAGGTTGGGCGACACGTAGCGCGCAAATGCGTGTCGGATCCAGCGCTGCCTGCGCTCGGTGGCAATATGGCGAACCAGGCTGCCGCTGACGAAGATCAGGATGACGAAGCCACCGGCTACCGCGGGATCGAGCAACACGCCAAGACTGACAAAGGCTTGCCAGCTCGCTGCCGCCATCGCCAGCAACACCAGCAATGTGGACAGTGCAGCCACCAGCGCCCTGGTGCGCAAGGCGAGCGCGGCGACCGCCCCCCCGGCGATGCACAGCAGCAGCAGTTCCATTTCCACCGCCTGCGCAGGCCGCAGCAACCATTGCCCGGCGCGCACCTGATCAAGTACCTGGGCGTGCACCTCGACCCCCGGCACCACCTCGCCCAGCGCGCTGAAACGCAGATCCATCAAGGTTTGCGCCGACGCCCCCACCAGGACCGGCATGCCCTTGAGTGCAGCCAGGTCCGCCTCGCCGCGGAGCACCTTCCACGCGGGAATATAACGCCCGGCGCGCAACAAGCCCTGCCGAATCCACATCTCGCCCTGAACCGACAGCGGAATACGATACGGACCGATGCCGAGCGTGAGGCCGGCAAGCGGATCCCTGTCCAGCAGGAAACCCGCGCCTGGCTGCGCCATGCGCAGCATCTCGGCGGTCAATGACGGTACGGGCCTTCCGTCGAGCATGAACATCAGCGGAAGCCGGCGAATCACGCCGTCGTCATCGGGTACGAAATTGATAGCGCCGAGCGCCGCTGCCCGCCCCAGCACGGGCAGGGGATTCAGCGCCGCAGGAAACCGATGGAGACCGCCGAGCAATTCTGCGGACGTCGCGGCGAGATGCGACGTCATGCCTGCCGCGGACGGGTCCGTACCACGCTGGGCAAGCACGAATCCGATCACGGATGGTCCATTCGCCAGACTGCGGGCGAAGCGGGAATCACTGCCTGCGCTCGCAGACTCGAGGCCTCCGTCATCTCGCCCATGACGATCGGCCTCGGCAAACAGCATGTCGAAGCCGACTACGCTCACACCCGCTGCAAACAGACGATCGGCAAGTTGGGCCAGCACCTCGCGTGACCACGGCCACTGTCCGAATCGCGCCAGGCTCTCTTCATCGATATCGATCACGCGTACCGGCTCGCCCACCGCTTCGGCAGGACGCCAGCGCTGGTAGTGGTCGAACACCGCATGGCGCACGGTGTCCAGCACCGCCGGAGCGTTGGCCATGCTCACGAGTCCGACCATCAGGATCAGGAACGGAAGCAGGGTCGCGAACTTGGACAGGACTGGGCGCAAGACGGCCATCACGAGGGCAAGGCGGATGGGCATGATAGCGGGCACAGGCCTGCCTGTCCCGCGGTACGGATGCCGCCCCGCACCGTCCTTGCGGTGCGATGGGCGCCGCACAAGGTGAACATGTCGCGCCCATGTCCATTATGATCGCCCCTCCCGCCTTTCTCGGAGCACGCATGGACAACACGCCGACCGCAACCGATGCCGCCTTCGATCTCGATCCGATCGAGATCCGGGTACTGGGCGTACTGATCGAAAAGGCCTTTGTCACCCCCGACGCCTATCCCATGTCACTCAACGCGCTAGTAGGTGGCTGCAATCAGCTCACCGCACGCGACCCCGTCATGTCGCTCAGCGAGGCAGAGGTCCAGAATGCGATCGACAGCCTGATGTCGCGCCGGCTCGTCACCCGCCGGGACCAGGCCAGTGCCCGGGTGGCGAAATACGAACACCAGGTACGCCTGCGGCACTCGCTACCGCCCGCGGAACAGGCCGTGCTCGCGACCCTGCTGTTGCGCGGTGCGCAGACGGCAGGCGAGATCCGCAGTCGCTGCGACCGCCTGCATCATTTCGACGACATCTCCACCGTAGAGGCGGCGCTCGAGCACCTGTCCGAGAAATACCCGCCAATGGTCGCCAGTCTGCCGCGCGCGCCGGGCACCAAGGAGACGCGCCACATGCACCTGCTCGGCGGCGACGGCATGCTGCAAGCCGCAATCGAGGTCCAGGCCTCGGGCGCGGTGCCATCGGGCGGCGGACGAGGGCGAACGGCAGAACTCGAGGATGAAGTGCGCCGCCTGCGCGAAGAGCTCGACGCGCTCAAGCTGGATTTTGCCGATTTCCGCCGACAGTTCGAGTAATCCCCAACCATGCTCATCCACCCCCAGTTCGACCCCATCGCCCTGACGCTCGGCCCCTTGCACATCCGCTGGTACGGGCTGATGTACCTCGTCTCCTTCATCCTGTTTGTCGTACTCGGGCGCATCCACGCCAGGCGTCGGCCGGAGCTGGGCTGGCACCCCCAGGCCATCGACGACCTGCTGTTCTACGGTGTGCTGGGTGTGATCATCGGCGGCCGCCTAGGTGAGGTGGTGTTCTTCCAGCCCGGCTATTACCTGTCCAATCCGGCGGAAATCCTGGCGGTGTGGAAGGGCGGCATGAGCTTTCACGGCGGTTTTCTCGGCGTGCTCGCCGCGATGTGGCTGTACGGCAGAAAGCACGGCAAGGGGTTCTGGCAGGTCACGGACTTCATTGCGCCCCTCGTCCCGACCGGGCTTGCCGCGGGGCGGATCGGCAATTTCATCAATGGCGAGCTGTGGGGCCGGCCCATGGACGGCGACTGGCCATGGGCCATGGTCTACCCCTGGGTGGACGCCTTGCCCCGTCATCCCTCGCAGCTGTACCAGGCGAGCGGCGAGGGGCTCGTGCTGTTCGCGATACTATGGATCTATTCCGCCCGACCGCGTCCCTTGCGCGCAGTCTCGGCGGTATTCCTGGTGGGCTATGGTTGCCTGCGCTTTCTCGCGGAGTTCTTTCGCACGCCGGACCCGGGCATCTTCGGCACACTGAGCTTCGGTATCTCGACCGCACAGTGGCTGTGCCTGCCCATGATCGCAGCTGGCATCGGCCTGCTCGCCCACTCACGTAGTGCCCAGAGCGGGCATTCGTGAGGAACTAGCCTCTCGCCCTTCATTCGAACGCGATATGATCAGGGCAAGTACGACGCGGTCCGAGAGAAAAATCATGTCAGCGAGCAGCCTGGTATCCAAGAGTCTTTCAAGAATGCGCGAAATGGTCGCCCACGCAACCGGGCAGTCGCGCGAACCCTCGGAGAAGGTGCTGGACCGAATCCGACGGCAGCTAGAGGAGTGTGCGGCAGGACTGGGCGGCGAGATTTCGACGCGCCAGCGCGCCGCCCGCCTCGCCGAGACCTATCTGAAACTCGACGACAGCGGCAGAATGGCGATGCTGAACATGATTGCACTCGATTTCGGGCCCGACCCTGCGGCCATTGCCGATGCCCACGCCGCATACCAGAAAGCCGTCGGTAGCGATGCGCAATGGGATGCCGAGGCGCAGCTGCGCGCGGCCATGCGCTCCAGACGCATCCGCATCCTGACCCAGTTCAATGCCATCCCGCAAGGGGTGAAGTTTCTCGTGGACCTGCGCGCTGATCTGCTGCGCTTTCTGCCCGGCAACCCGCTGCTGAAGCCGCTCGACCGCGAACTCGAAGCCCGCCTCGGCGCCTGGTTCGATGTCGGCTTCCTCGAACTGGCGCGCATCACCTGGAACTCGCCCGCGGCCCTGCTCGAGAAGCTTGTCCAGTACGAGGCCGTGCATGAAATCAAGTCCTGGCTCGATCTCAAGAACCGGCTCGATTCCGACCGTCGGTGCTATGGTTTCTTTCATCCCCGCATGCCGCTTGAGCCACTGATCTTCGTCCAGGTCGCGCTTACCGACGGACTCGCAGACGATGTGCAGCAATTGCTGGACATCAATGCTCCGGTGGCCGACGCAAGCAAGGCCAATACCGCAATCTTCTATTCAATCAGCGCCACCCAGACCGGCCTGCGCGGGGTCTCCTTCGGCAATTTCCTGCTCAAGCGCGTGGTCGAGGACCTGCAACGGGATTTTTCGAAGTTGCAGACCTTCGCCACGCTGTCGCCGATCCCCGGCCTGGTCCGCTGGGCCAGCCGCCATCCGCAGGAGCTGGCAAACGCCATCACCCCCACAGACTGGAAGCGGCTCGGCGAAGCCGGCATTGCCAACGAACATGCGCCGGTACTGACCGGGCTGCTCGGCGGCGACACCGCCTGGGTCGAAGACGAGACCTTGCGCGCAGCGCTGCGCGAGCCGCTGTTGCGCCTTGCGGCCAGATACCTCACCGAAGCGCGCAAGGGCACCGACCCTGTCGACCCCGTCGCGCGCTTCCACCTCGGCAACGGCGCGCGGATTGAGCGCCTGAACTGGATGGCAGACAAATCCGAAAAGGGATTTGCGCAATCATGGGGCATGATGGTTAACTATCTCTACGATCCTGATCGCATCGAATCGAACCTCGAGGCCTTTGCCCGAGAGGGCCGTGTCGACGCCTCAGCAACCGTCAGACGCCAGGCCCGACGCTAAGCACGGGCAGGAGACACGAGCGTGCGCATGCCATTCCGGGACAGTTCGATACGCGCCAAGCTGCTGCTCGCGAGCACCGCAGTACAGGTGGTATTGCTCAGCCTGCTTCTGGCCAACAGCGTACGCCTGATCAACGATGCCATTTCGGCCAGTCTCGACACGCTCGTCAGCCAGAATGCCAGCATGCTGCATGCGATGGCCACCGCCTATGGCGAGCAGGCGCGCTACCAGCCCTTGCAGGACATGCTGGGCGAGTTGCTGGTCGATTCCGACAAAGGCCTCGTTTACGTACGAATCGCCGACGCGACGGGTAAAATCCTCCTCGAAGCGGGACGTCCCGACATGACGACGCTGCCCTCGCCCACCGAGGCTTACGGCAACGGTTTTGCTGCCATACAGGATCATCCGGTCATCCACGTCAGACGTCCGCTTCTGCTGGCGCGCAACGAGGTCGGATTTCTCCAGTTCGGAGTCTCCATATCCGTACTGGCGAAGGCGCGACAGGCGATCATCCAGCAAGGGGCCTTGATCGCGGTGGTCGAGATCATCATCACCTTCGTCCTGTTGTCGGCAATCGGCTATCTGCTCAGCAACAAGCTTGCGCGGCTGCTCGCGGGCAGCAAGGCCATCGCCGACGGCTACCTTGACCACCGCCTGCCCGACGAGGGCGACGACGAACTCGCACGCCTCGCACGTCACTTCAACATCATGGCATCGACGCTGCAGCAACGGGTGTCCGAACTGCAGCAGACCGCGGACCGCCTCAAGATCAGCGAACAACGCTATGCGCTGGCCATGCGTGGCGCGAACGACGGCCTCTGGGACTGGGACATCGTCACCAATCGCACCTATTTCTCACCGCGCTTCTATCAGATCATCGACCTGCCAGCCAGCGACCTCGAGACCACGCCCGATCCATTCATTGCCCGGCTGCACCCGGACGAGGCCGCGAGCTATCGTTCGCGCATGCTCGAACACCTGCGGGGTGAAAACTCGCAGTTTATGTTCGAGCACCGCATCCGCCAGGCCGACGGCAGCTACCGCTGGATCATGACGCGCGGCGTGGCGCTGCGCGACGCGACAGGGCGTGCGATCCGTATGGCCGGTTCGATCAGCGACGTCGATCTGCGCAAGCGAGCGGAGGAACGACTCACACACGATGCGCTCCATGACGGCCTTACCGGGCTACCGAATCGCGCCCTGTTCATCGAGCATGTCCGCCTGGCACTCGGGCAACAGCGCCGTGACCACAGCTACCGTTTTGCGGTACTTGCGATCAACCTGGAACGCTTCCATCTGGTCAATGACAGCTACGGTCACGCCACCGGCGATCACCTTCTGCAAGCGGTGGGACAGCATTTCGGCTCCCTGCTCAGAGAAGGGGATCTGCTGGCCCGAGTGGGTGGCGACCAGTTCGCCGTATTACTCAACGGCATCGACGACACCACGGCAGCTTTTCGCCTTGCCGAAACGCTGGTTGAATTACGCGGATTCGAGACTCCGGGGGCGGACCGGACACTCTTTCCCAAGTGCCGCATCGGTCTCGTCATCAGCGACGACGAACGCACCGACGGCGAGGCGCTGTTGCGTGACGCCGACAATGCGCTGCAGACAGCCCGAAAGAGCGACAGCAGTCCGATCACTGTCTTTCACGCCTCCATGCACGCGCAGGCGCTCAATACCCTGCAACTCGAGACTGACCTGCGCAATGCACTCGTCGCACAGACGCTTGCGGTGCACTATCAGCCCATCATCGCTCTGGATGATCGCGCAATCTGCAGCTTCGAGGCACTGGTGCGCTGGGCGCACCCGGTGCACGGCATGCTGCCGCCCTCGCAGTTCGTCCCATTGGCCGAGGCCCTGGACCTGATCCATGATCTCGGCCTGTTCGTATTGCGTCGCACCTGTGAAGACATCCGTCGCTGGCAGGCCGAAGCCGGAGAGCGCCCGGTTCCGCCGGTCAGCGTTAACCTGTCGTCCAGGCAGTTCTCCCGCCCCAGCCTGGCTGAAGAACTGATTGCCATCGTCGTCGGCCACGATCTGGCGCCAAGGCAAATTCGCTTCGAAGTCACCGAAAGCATTCTCGCCCGCGCCGACGGCCCCGCCAATGAAACCCTGCGCAAGCTCAGAAACGCGGGCTTCAAGGTCCTGATCGACGACTTCGGTACGGGCTTCTCGGCGCTCAGTTACCTGCACACGATTCCCTGTGACGTGATCAAGCTCGACGGCTCCTTTGTCGGTGCCATCACGCACGATGCGCGTCTACGCACGATCGTTCGCCGCAGCATCGAACTTGCACACGATCTCGGCATCGCGGTGGTGGCCGAGTGCATCGAAACCGAAGAGCAAGCACAGGCACTTGACGAAATGGACTGCGATTTCGGCCAGGGATATCTGTTTTCACGCCCGCTGCCCACTGACGGCGCGGCTCGCTTCCTGGGCGCAGCACCGAAGGAAATCCAACGATGAACCGCCAACTTTCGGCGCTGCTCGCAGCACTGGTGCTAACGCTGCCGACCGCGTCAGCGCTCGCCGACATGCCGAACCTGCAGATTTCCGGTTTCGGCACTCTAGGCTTGGTTGCAACCGGCGCTTCCGACTTGCGCTTCACCAATCTGGGCATCGATCAACCGGACTCCACCAACCCCGACTTCGGTCCGGACAGCGTACTCGGCATTCAGGCCAACATCGCGATCACCGACCGAACCGCTGCCGTGGTTCAGCTGGTGAGCAGAGAAAACCCCCGTGGCAACTACAACCCGCGCGCCAGCCTGGCCTTTGTCAGCCAGAACCTCACGGAAGCGGCGACCCTGCGCGTGGGCCGTCTGCGTATCCCGTTCTTCATGCTCTCCGATTCACTCAACATCAACTTCGCCAATCCGTGGATACGCCCGCCGGTCGAGGTCTATGGATTGAATCCGTTTTCCGACCTCAACGGTATCGACCTGCTCTACCGCACCCGGGTCGGCGAAACGGACATCGAGGTGCATCCGTATCTGGGACGCAGCTCAATCTCGATCTACAGCAGCGGCAACGCCCGTCTGACCCGCCTGATGGGGGTCAATGTCACGATGAGCACCGAGCAACTCACGGTTTTCGCCGGTCACGGCGAATCGCCCCTGACCCTGAACTGGGGCGACAAGACTTTCACGCTGCTGACCAACCTGATGCCGCCGGACGTGAACAAGGCACTTTCGGGCAATGATGGGCACGCAAGCTTCAGCTCCGCCGGCTTTCAATGGGATGATGGCACCTGGCTGTTGATCGGCGAGTACGCTCGACGCACGAACAGGCGTTACGCCAACAGCGCCCATGGCTGGCACCTGACGGCAGCACGCCGCTTCGGCAACGTCATGCCCTACCTCACGCTTGCGCGTCAGACCCAGGACCGGCCGGTGGCCGAGGCGAGCTTCTCCGACCCGCAACTGGGCGCGCTGCAGACCGCCCTCTTCGACGGCTTCAACATTTCGCGCAATGGCGCCCAGCAAAGCGTTGCGCTCGGCACCCGATGGGACTTCCGCCGCGATGCTGCCCTCAAGTTCGAGTTCACACACGTGCAGACCACCGACAACAGCTGGGGCAGCAGTTTCTTTCCTCACGGCGATCCCATGCTCATCGACCTGAGAAACCGTTCCGTCAATACCGTGGGCGTTGCGATCGATGTCACGTTCTAGCCTTTACGTCGTCAGGCTGATCGTGTTGCTGGGCACGCTTGCGGGCGTGCCCAGTAGCGCATCCGTGGCGCTGGCGGCCGAGATCCAGATCGTCGCGGCGCGTGGTGGATCGGTATCCGCCTTGAGCACCGAAGAAGCGGAACAACTCTTCCTCGGGAGACGATCCACACTGAACAGCGGCGAACGTGTCACCCTCATCGATCTGCCTGCAGGCAGCGTTCGCGACCGCTTCTATCTGTTGCTGACGGGCAAGAACCCCATCCAGACTCGAGCATACTGGTCGCGCCAGGTATTTACCGGCCGCGCCCTTCCTCCACGCGAAGCCGCCAGCGATCAGCAAGCTCGCGACTGGCTCGTGACCACGCCGGGCGCCATCGGATACCTGCCGGCAGATGTCATCGACACCCGGCTGCAAGTCCTGCTACGCCTGCCCTGACAGTTCGCGTCAGGCGGGCAGCGGCATCCCCGGCGGTGAGCAACAAGTAATGCTTGACCCGCTGGCCAGCGGGTGATTTAATGCAAATCATTCTCATTGCTGTAAACAATCGTATGTCAATACCTCCCCTCCCGGAGACCTTCCTGTCAGGCACGGAATCTGCTGGTCGAGAGCAGGAGCAAAGCAACGCCGGCACGGACGCGATTTCAAGTGCGGCGCTGCTGGGGGGGCGGAACAGCGTCACGATCAATCATGAGGGGGTGACGTACTACTTGCGCGCCACCCGTAGCGGCAAGCTGATTCTGACCAAGTAACCGTCCTTGCAGTGAATTGGACAATCAATGGGGCTAGACTATGTACGTCTGTGTCTGCAACGCTGTAACCGAAAAGCATATCGAACATGCCGTACGTTCGGGCGCGACCACGCTGCGCATGTTGCGCCACGAACTGGGCGTAACGGCCGAGTGCGGTCGTTGTGCGACATGCGCCAGAGATTGTCTGCGTTCGGCCCTCGGTGAAACAGACCGGCAACATGCACCGCGCGGCGGCTCGCTGCCGGGCAACTCCTTCCCCCTAGCCCTGGAGGCCGTATGAAAGGCGACAAGAAAGTCATCCAGCACCTGAACCGCCAGCTGACCATTGAACTGACAGCCATCAATCAGTACTTCCTGCATGCTCGCATGTACAAGAACTGGGGTTTCGGCAAGCTCGGCAAGCATGAATACGAGGAGTCCATCGAGGAGATGAAGCATGCCGACATGCTGATCGAACGCGTGCTCTTTCTCGAAGGCCTGCCCAATCTGCAGAACCTCGACAAGCTGATGATCGGCGAAGATGTGCCCGAGTGCCTGAAAGGGGATCTGAAACTGGAGATCGGTGGCCGCACCCACCTGATCGAAGCCATCGCCTATTGCGAGTCCTGTAAGGACTTCATTTCCCGTGAGCTGTTCGAACACATTCTCGAGGACACTGAAGAACACATCGACTATCTCGAGACGCAGATTGAGCTGCTCGACAAGGTCGGCATTCAGAATTATCTGCAGACGCAGATGGATCACGCTTCTTCCTGAGCGTCACGGGGGCCGCCCGTGCGCAGGAACACCAAGGAGTCTTCGACATGCGCTTTGTCCCGCCCCCGTACACGCCCGCCCAGCACAGGCAGTCCGCAACCGGTCAGGCTTTTCCACCCGGCCGGTTTGCCGTCTACCTGCTGGTGGCCGCGGTGCTGATCTATTTCGTGCTGACGCCAGGCGTAGCCTAGAATCCCCTCAGCGCCTCTTTTGACTGCTCCCGCACCTGCTCTCTCGCCACGCCGTACAATGACCTCTGCAGCAATTGCGCGTCCACCGACCTGTTCATCGCGTATGACGGAATCCCCGGCGAATATCGCCCGAACGCTCGCAAGAAGGGGCATTCGACACACCGACTCGACGCGTCCCGCCCATCGCGTACGCTACTTGATCGGCGCGCTGGTGATCGTGCTGCATGCGGCAGGTCTGGTGACAATTCAGCGCCTTGTCACCAAACCGCCGCTCATTCCCGAAGCTCGCACCATCGAACTGGCACTGATCCGTGCCGAAGCACCGCCCCAGCCCAGGCTCACGCCGCCCGCGCCCGAACCGGCGCCGACCAAGCCGCCACCGGCAGTGCCAAAGGTGCAGCCGCAACGCACGCCACCGGTAACGAAGACGACCAAGCCAGCACCCGCGCCCCCCGCCCCCCCAGTCG
>NZ_JAGRRD010000001.1:2479550-2567241 GCF_018122735.1 Azoarcus sp. L1K30
CCCCCCCAGTCGTCAGTACGCCCGCTCCCGAGCTCGTCTCCACACCGGTGCAGGCACCCGCGCCGATGTCTGCGCCCGCGCCGGTTGCAGCCCCGGAAAGCGCCCCGGCGCAGCCCAGCAAGGCGCCCGCCGTCGCGCCCGAACCCGCCACGATGGCGCGTTTCGACGCGGACTACCTGAACAACCCGCCCCCTGCCTACCCGCAGTTGTCGCGCCGAATGCGCGAAGAGGGCAAGGTGGTGCTGCGCGTGACCGTGTCTGCAGATGGGACACCGAAGCAGATCGAACTCGCGCAAAGCTCCGGGTCCGACCGTCTTGACAAAGCTGCACGCGGCGCCGTGCAACGCTGGCGCTTCGTCCCGGCACGCCAGGGCGACCGCGCCGTCGAAGCGGCAGTACTGGTGCCGATCATTTTCAAACTTGAAGGAAGTTGAGCATGGAAACCCAAGCCTTTGGCCTGGCCCACCTGTGGGGACAGTCTGATCTCGCCATTCGTGCCGTCGCAGCCATCCTGCTGCTGATGTCGATGACCAGTTGGTACCTGATTCTCGTGCGCAGCCTGCGCCAGCTTCGCGCACGGCACAGCGACGATGCGGTAGACGCGTTCTGGGCCGCTCCGAGTCTGAAATCGGGTCTGCAGCGCCTGAACGAACAGGCGCCCGACTCCCCGTTCGAGGCCCTCGCGCATCAGGGCGCCGCCGCAGCGGAGCATTTGCGCCAGCACAACCACCGCGAAACCCTCGGCGGCACATTGGACACAGACGAATTCGTCACCCGCGCCTTGCGCAAGTCGATCTCGATGTCGACCTCGCAACTTGAGTCAGGCCTCACCATGCTCGCGTCGATCGGCTCGACCGCACCGTTCATCGGCCTGTTCGGCACCGTCTGGGGGATCTATCATGCCTTGGTCAATATCTCGGTTTCCGGCGTGGCCACCCTCGACAAAGTCGCGGGCCCGGTCGGCGAGGCGCTGATCATGACCGCTTTCGGCCTTTTTGTCGCCATCCCGGCGGTGCTTGCCTACAACGCATTCACTCGCGCCAATCGGGTCGAGTTGTCCGAACTGGATGCCTTTGCGCACGACCTGCACGCATGGTTTTCCACCGGCGCACGCATCACCCCGCTCGATAGCCGCAGCCCAACCCGGCACAACAGCGCCGCGGCGCTGGCACCGGAGACTGCGTGATGGCCTTCGGAGGTTTCAATCAGGGTAGCGAGCGCATGCCGACCAGCGAGATCAACATGGTTCCGCTGATCGACGTGATGCTGGTGTTGCTGATCGTCTTCATGATCACTGCGCCGCTGCTGACGCATTCGGTCAAGATCGATCTCCCCCAGGCATCCAGCACCCCCAACCTCGAAAAGCCCGAGACCGTGACGCTCGCGCTCGACGCCAACGGTGGGCTATTCTGGAACGACCAGCCGCTGGCAGAAACCGATCTGTCCTCGCGCCTGCAGGCGGCAGCAGCGCTCAGTCCGCAGCCGGAACTGCATCTGCGAGCCGACCACGACACCCGTTATCAGAAACTGGCCGAAGTGATGTCTGCTGCGCGTGAGGCAGGCATCGAGAAAATGGGGTTCATTACCGTCCCGCCGAAGCAGCCCTGACCAGCAGGGCGCAGCCCGGCGCCATCTGGCATCCGAGCGCGGCATCCAGCCGCGCTCGCGCAGCGTGCAGCGAGACCCCGTTTTCCCGGATATCATCTCGACTGACCTGTGCGACGATCCTTTTGCGCACAGTACGGTCTGTACGATGCATAGACCGTTTCCGGGAGCTCCATGTCCGTCACATCCGCATTGCGCCATTCCTCCGGATGGCGCCGAATCCTGATCCTTGTCGGCGTTCTTGCACTCGCCACCATCACCTGGCTGAGCTGGACGCGCCTGTCGGGTCATGACGACCCAGCGACCGAGCGCCAGTTCGCTACCGTGCAACGGGGCGACATCGAAGACGTAGTCACCGCGACCGGCACCTTGCAGCCTCGCCAATACGTCGATGTCGGCGCCCAAGTCTCGGGACAGCTGAAGAAGATCCATGTCGTCGTCGGCTCGCAGGTCAAGGCCGGCGATTTGCTGGCCGAGATCGACCCCACGGTTTATCTGTCGCGTGTCGACGCGGCCCGCGCCCAGTTGCGCAGCCTGCGCGCCCAGCTCAAGGACCGCGAAGCGCAGCTGACCCTGGCACAGATGCAGTTCCGACGCCAGACGGCATTGATGGAGGAAGACGCCACGACCACCGAGAACCTGCAGATCGCGCAGGCGTCATTGGCATCGAGCGCGGCCCAGCTCGACGCCCTGCGTGCCCAGATCGAACAGAACGAATCGACGCTGCGTGGCGACGAGGCGAACCTGCGGTATGCCCGTATCCTGTCGCCGATGACAGGTACCGTGGTATCGATCACGGCCCGTCAGGGACAGACCCTCAATACCAACCAGTCAGCCCCGGTCATCCTGCGCGTGGCCGATCTGTCGACGATGACGGTGCAGACCCAGGTCTCCGAGGCCGACATCGGCCGCCTGAGAATTGGCATGGAGGCCTATTTCACCACCCTCGGCAGCCAGGGAAAGCGCTGGTATGGCACCCTGGCCGGCATCGAGCCCACACCGACCGTCACCAATAACGTTGTCCTCTACAACGCACTGTTCGACGTACCCAATGCCGACGGTGTATTGATGACACAGATGACGGCGCAGGTCTTCTTCGTTGTGGCGAAGGCCGCGGACGTCCTGCAGTTGCCCATGGGGGCACTGACGATGCAGCCGCCTGCGCGCCGCCAGCGTCGCCTGGATGCGTCCAACGGCACGCCGTCACGCGCGGAGGACACGCGCCAGGCGATCGTGCAGGTCCTGCGGCCCGACAACACCATAGAAGCGCGCACGATCGAAATCGGCCTCAGCAGCCGTGTCCAGGCCCAGGTGCTGTCCGGACTGGCGGAAGGCGACAAGGTGGTATCCGGCGCCGGAATATCACCCGACGCACCACGCCGTCCCGCCCGCACGCCGCGCTTATGAAGCGCGACAGCCCAATCGGCATCGATGCCAGCATGCGCGGGGCGCAGCCCCTGATCGAACTGAGCGGCATCACCCGCAGTTTCATCAATGGCGAGGTCGAGACCCGGGTGTTGCACGGCATCGACCTGCAGATCCATGCCGGGGAGTTCGTCGCCATCATGGGCGCATCGGGCTCAGGAAAGTCGACGCTGATGAACCTGCTCGGCTGCCTCGACCGCCCCTCCAGTGGCCGTTATCGATTCATGGGCAAGGACGTCGCCGGACTCGACCGCGATGAACTCGCGCGATTGCGACGCGAAGCCTTCGGCTTCGTGTTCCAGAGCTACAACCTGATCGGCAGTGCCACTGCGCGCGAGAACATCGAAGTCCCGGCGGTCTATTCGGGCATGCCGCCGCACGAGCGCCACGCACGTGCTGATGCCCTGCTCGCGACGCTTGGCCTGGAAGGCCGCGGCCACCATCGGCCGAACCAGCTCTCGGGCGGTCAGCAACAACGCGTTTCGATCGCCCGTGCGCTGATGAACGGCGGCCGCATCATTCTGGCCGATGAACCCACGGGCGCGCTCGACAGCAAGAGCGGCGAAGATGTCATGAAACTCCTGCGCTCGCTTTCAGCTCAGGGCCACACCATCATCCTGATCACCCATGCGCCCGAGGTCGCGGCGCTGGCGCATCGCGTGATCGAAGTCCGCGACGGACGCATCGTCTCCGATCCCGGCCCCGTCCTGCCATCCGGGCCCGAGCCCGATTTCGCCCCGCATGTCGATCGCACTTCGTCGATGACCGACGTGCTCGAGGCAACCCGCACCGCGGTGCGCGCACTGCGCAGTAATCTCTTCCGCTCGGTGCTGACCTTGCTGGGCATTGTCATCGGCGTGGCGTCGGTAATCGCCATGCTGGCCATCGGCGACGGGGCCAAGGCGAGGGTCATCAACCAGATCAGCGCGATGGGCACCAACCTGCTCAACGTCCGCCCCGGTGCGCCCAACCAGCGCGGTCGCGACACCACGGCGACCTTGGTGATAGAAGACGTCAGGGCGATTGCCGAACTGCCCAACGTGCTTGCCTCGGTCCCCGAGCAAAGCGCCAGCATCACGCTGCGCACCGGCAACCTGGACCATCGCACCAGCGCCAATGCCACATCCTCCGATTACAGTCTGGCGCGCAACTGGGGCGTGGCCCGGGGCACCTTCTTCAGCGCCGACGACGAAGCCCGCTACGCTACCGTGGCAGTCATTGGCCAGACCGTGGCCAATGCGCTTTTCCCGCGCACCGACCCGGTCGGCGAATACCTGCTGGTGAACAACATCCCGTTTCAGGTCGTCGGGGTCATGACGCCCAAGGGCGCAACCCCGTGGGGGCAGGATCAGGACGACATCGTGTTCGTCCCCTTCACCACCGGCAGCCTGCGCCTCACCGGCCAGCGCTACCTGCGCAACATCACCGTAGCTGTCGACGAGGTGGGCGCGATCGACCAGACCCAGGCCGCAGTGCGGAATCTCCTCCTCGCCCGTCATGGTGCCGAGGACTTCCAGATCCGCAACATGGCCTCGATCATCGACACCGTCTCCGCCACCCAGAACACGCTCACCATCCTGCTCGGCACGGTCGCGGCCATTTCCCTGCTGGTCGGCGGCATCGGGGTGATGAACATCATGCTGGTATCGGTCACCGAACGGACCCGAGAGATCGGCATCCGCATGGCCACAGGCGCGCGCATGAAGAATATCCTGCAGCAGTTCCTGATCGAAGCGCTGGTGGTTTCGGCGATCGGCGGCGCCGTCGGCGTCGCGGTTGGGCTCGGATCCGCGGCCGTCATTGCACTCTTCGACACCCCGATCGAGTATTCGCTGCCGCCGGTGCTGCTTGCGTTTGGCTGCGCGTTTGCCACCGGGCTGATCTTCGGCTACCTGCCTGCGCGCAAGGCTGCATGCCTCGACCCCGTGGTCGCGCTGGCGTCGGAATGAAGTCATGACACATTGCGTCCAGATCAATGCCATCGTCCTCGCGCTGGCGCTCGGAATGGGCGGATGCGCTTTCGTCGAGCCGGTTCCGCATCCCGACATCCCGCTGCCGGCAAACTGGACCGAGCCCGCACTCCCCGCCGACACTGCACACGTCATCATGGCCGACTGGTGGCGTGGGTTCGGCTCGGCTCCGCTTGATGCACTCGTGCGCGAAGCGCTGAAAGCGAACCCGGACTTGAAGATCCAGGGCGAAAGGGTCGTCCAGGCCGAACTGACATTGAGCGGCACGGCCGCCTCACGCTTGCCCAATCTCGGCGCAAGCGGCGGAACGGACTGGAACCGGAGCGACAATGGTGACGGCGGCAGCAACGCGGTGAGTGAATCCAGGTCTTCCTCCCTCAGGCTGTCGGCAAGCTATGAGCTCGATCTGTGGGGTCGGGTCGCTGCCACCGTCGCCGGTGCGCAAGCCAGTCTGGCCACAAGCCGCTTCGACCTTGATGCCCTGCGCCTGAGCATGACGGCCAGCGTTGCCACCGTCTATTTTCAGCGACTGG
Source organism: Azoarcus sp. L1K30 (assembly GCF_018122735.1). Classification (GTDB taxonomy): domain Bacteria; phylum Pseudomonadota; class Gammaproteobacteria; order Burkholderiales; family Rhodocyclaceae; genus Parazoarcus. The sequence goes on from NZ_JAGRRD010000001.1 coordinate 2,485,084, forward strand.
CGAGCCAGGAGCGGCTCGAGATCGCGCACGCCAACCTTGCAACGGCGGAGCGCGTGCTCAAGGTGGTCGAGGCGCGCTATCGCAACGGCGCGGCCTCGGCGCTCGACCTCAGCCGCCAGCGCACCACGGTACTCGCGCAGCGTGCCGCGATTGGCCCACTCGAGTATCAGTTGCGTCAGACCGACACGGCGCTCGCAGTGCTGCTCGGGCGTACCCCTCAAGAAACGGGATTTGCGCACGACGCGCTCAATGCGCTGGAGATTCCGGAGGTTGCCGCCGTGCTGCCTGCAGACTTGTTGTTGCGACGCCCCGATCTGGCGGCGGCCGAAGCGGCCCTGCATGGTGCATCCGCCGACATCGCCGCCGCCCGCGCCAGCCTGCTGCCCAGTTTCAGTCTCGCTGTCTCGGGCGGCGTGGCGAGCAATGCCCTGTTGTCGCTGGCGAACCCATCCTCCATGATCGGCGTGTCGGCCTCCCTCCTGCATACCATCTTCGACGGTGGCCGACTGCAGGCACAGCTCGACAGCACCCGCTCGCGCCAGCGCGAACTGGTCGAGCAATACCGCAAGGCCATCCTCACCGCACTCAAGGAAGTGGAGGATGCGCTCGGCAATACGATCCGCGACGCCCGGCAGGAGCGCATTCAAAGACAGGTTGCGACCGAGGCCGAACGTTCGCTGCGTCTGGCCGAATTGCGCTACCGCGAAGGCGCCGACGACGTCCTGAGTGTTCTGGATGCGCAACGCACCCTGTTCTCCGCGCAGGACAGCCTCGCCCTTATCCGTCAGGCCAGACTGACAGACGCTGTCGACCTGTACCGGGCGCTTGGCGGCGGCTGGCATGTCCCGGCGCAAGCGAACGCGCGCTGAGCGCAAAGGCATCGTCGGATGCATCCACTCGGCGACCGACGGGCGACACCACTCTCTGCAAATTAATGCGAATTACTCTCGTTAGCATTGACTCCTACGCACAATAAGATGAGAATTGTTTCCATCTGCAAGACGCAGACGAGGGAGCGAGCCTTGTATCGCGCGCTTCCTTGAAGGACGCCGGTCCAGCGCCGGCCCTCCTTCATCCGACTAGCCAGCCAGTCCTCGACCCGCGCGGATCAGCCAGCCAAGCAGCACAACACGTACCCGGACCGTCAGCCCGACGGCGCGGCAGGTGTTGGGCGAACGCCGGACTGGCACGGACGCAGCCTCACGCCTCCCGCGGGCGGCCCCCTGCCCGGCCATTCTCCGACGACTGCCCCTCGACCGACGCCACGCGCGAAGCCTGTGCGCGCCCGACCCGTCACCACGACCGGCCGGAAGCCAGAGCCTTTGCGCAACGGTTTCTGCACGTGCCGAAAGATCGCCAGCCGCAACGGAGCTGGCACCTGCGCAACGCTTAGTGATAACGAGGACAAGGTCAAAAAAATGAAGAATCAACGCATCATGCTACCCCGCAGCTTCCGTACAAGCACCGCCCCGACCGTGGGCATGACCTCCATCGCACTGGGCATTTCGACCGTCATGCTGATGCCGCTCGCCTCGGCGGCGGACGCCACCACCAAGCCGAAGGAAGCCGAAATGGAGGCGGTCCGCGTCGTCGATACCGTCATCGACCCCAACCCCAACGCCGAGCCGGATGTGCCCTACAAGGCGCGGACCTCGGGCGACAAGCGCCATGTCAAGCCGCTGGCGGAAACGCCGCAGACCATTACCGTGCTCACCGCGAAGCAGCTCGAAGACAGTGGCCGTACCGACCTGCGCGACATCCTGCAGGCTCAACCCGGTATCACCCTTGGCACTGGCGAAAACGGGAATGCCTTCGGCGACCGCTACATCATCCGCGGTCAGGAAGCACGCAGTGACGTCTTCGTCGACGGCCTGCGCGATCCGGGAATGACCGTGCGCGAGAGCTTCGCCACCGAGCAGGTCGAGATCACAAAGGGTCCGAGCTCGACTTTCGCCGGTCGTGGCGCCACCGGTGGCGCGGTCAACTCGGTCACCAAGCAGGCCACGACCGATCTCGACTTCGCCAGATTGTCGGGTGGTGTGGGCAGCGACGAATATTACCGTCTCACTTTTGACGGCAACCGCGTGCTGAGCGACACCATGGCGATCCGGGTCAATGTGCTCGACGCCTACCAGAAAGTGCCCGAGCGTTCCCCTGCGGATCGTGACCGTTCCGGCGCCGCACTCTCCTTCGTATGGCACCCGACTGACGAGCTCGACCTGACCGCCGACTACTATCACGCCGAGGCAAACGACGCACCCGACCTAGGTGCATACATCAACCGCGGCACCGGCAAGGTCGTCAGCAAGGTGCCGGTCTATCTGCAGGACGAAGACTTCCTCAGGTCACAAATCGACACCTACACGCTGCGCGCGGTCTACTACGCCAGCAACGATGTCCGCATCGAGAACCTGACCCGTTACGGCACCACCGAGAATGGCTATCTCGCCACCGGTTTCAACGGCACCCGCTTGAGCACCCACCAGGGCTGGCAGGACGTCGAGTACTTTGCGAACAGCCTCAACCTCTTCCTCAATCAGCAGATTGCCGGCATGAAGCATCAGTTCGTGTTCGGCCTGGAGTATTCCGATCACAGCGTCACCAACGGCGTCTACTCCGTCACGCCAACCTCCTACACCGTCACCGGAAACGAGACCAACTGGCAGCATCTGCTCAACCGCAGTGTCGTCAAGGGCGCGCAGGATTCGGACTGGAACGTGAAAACGGTGTCGCTGTCGGCGATGGACACCGTCGACCTCAATGACAAGTGGACGGTATTCGGTGGCCTGCGTCATGACCGCTTCGACTACAGCAACACTGTGCTTGACCGCACGGCGGGTCCGATCGCCTACGAACTCGAGGATGGCCTGTGGAACGGCCACATGGGCGTGAGCTATAAATTCCTGCCCCACGCCAACGTGTACTTCAATTACAGCACGGCCAGCGATTTCAACGGCGGCGAGTCCGACGTGGGCGCGAGTTGCGGCTACGGCGGCATCTGCGTACCGACCGGCACCACCGTCGAGGAGCGTCGTCGCATGTTTGCCAACAGCGAGCCAGAGCGCTCGCAGAACTTCGAACTCGGGACCAAGTGGGACCTGATGAACAGCAAGCTACTTGCGACCGCGGCGCTGTTCCGCACGGTAAAGAGCGACGTCATGGAGAACACGACCGGGGATGCGTACTCGTCCACCGGCAGCATCAATACCGGCAAGTATCGCATCCAGGGGATCGAGCTCGGGCTCACCGGAAAGCTCACCGACAAGCTCACCACCCAGTTCGGGGTGGCGGTCATGAAGTCAAAGGTTCTCGAGTCCGCAATTGCCGACGACGAGGGCAAGGGCCTGAGCAACTTCCCCGAGAAGACCGCGTCGCTGTTGCTGAGCTACGAAGCGACACCAAAGCTCACGCTCGGCGGCGGCGTGACCTACTCGAGTGAGAAATACTCGGGGCAACCCGAATCCGCTGCGGCAACCGCACTGGAAGTGCCGGAGTACACCGTGCTCGACCTCTTTGCCAACTATCGGGTGTCCAAGCAACTCAACGCCCGTCTCAATGTGGGCAACGTCACCGACGAGAAGTACTACACCGCGGTGTATCGCTCGGGCTCGTTTGCCTACATGGGCGACCGCCGCAACATCCGTCTAGCCCTCGACTACAGCTTCTGAGCGCGGGTGAAACCCAGGAAGATCGGGCGTCGAGCCCGGTCTTCCGCACCGGCACACAGCCATGAACGGACAATCGCCCTCCCCCCGAACGCCCGACCGCATCCCGGCCGAAATTCTCTGCGCGCAAGACTATGAACGCCTCGCACATCGCTTCATCGATGCCCCCGCGCATGCCTACATAGAAGGCGGCAGTGGCACGGAAGCCACGCTGCGAGCCAATCTCGCCGCGTTTACGCGGCACTGCATCCGTCCGCGCCTGCTCCGCGATCTGAGCAGCGGGCACACGCGGCTGACCATGCTTGGCCGCGAGCATCCGCACCCGATCATGCTGGCCCCGGTAGCATTCCAGACGCTCGTCCATCCTCAAGGCGAACTTGCCAGCGCAAGCGCTGCGGCGGCCATGGACGCCTGCATGGTCTGCAGCACCTTGTCGGCCTATTCCCTGGAAGAGGTCGCAGAGCAGGCCGGCAGCGAAAAATGGTTTCAGCTCTATTTCCAGCCCTTCAGAAGCAGCACGCTGGATCTCGTTCGACGCGCCGAAGCGACGGGCTACACCGCGCTCGTGGTGACACTGGACACCTCGATCCAGAGTCCGAGCCTGCGCGCCCGCCGCGCCGGCTTCGCCATGCCGCCCGACATCGTCCCGGTCAACCTGAACGCCTACCCCAAACCCGGCCAGGTGCGCCTGGCGCGCGGACACAGCGTGATCTTCCAGGGCATGATGAGCGAAGCCCCGACCTGGGACGACCTTGCCTGGCTGATGGCTCACACGACGCTGCCAGTCGTCATCAAAGGTGTGCTTCGCACTGACGACGCGCTCGAACTCCGCCGCGCCGGCGCAGCCGCGATCATCGTCTCCAATCATGGCGGACGCAGTCTGGACGGCGCCCCCGCCAGCCTCGCGGCACTGCCCTCGATTCGCGACGCCGTCGGCGACAGCTATCCGCTGCTGCTCGACGGCGGCATTCGCAGCGGTACCGACATCTTCAAGGCCCTCGCGCTTGGCGCCGATGCGGTCCTCGTCGGCCGCCTGCAGATGCACGCCCTGGCCGTCGCCGGCGCACTCGGCGTGGCACATCTGATCCGGACGCTGCGTGAGGAGCTCGAGATCTGCATGGCCCTGTCCGGCTGTGCCACCCTCGCCGCTATCGGCCCGGACATGCTTCAACCCGCGTAAAGGACATTCCGCCCATGCTGATACCCATCGAAAACGTCCTCGGCAAGGACGAAGTCGCGCACTTCAGGCAACGGCTCGACGGCGCCGACTGGCAAGACGGCCTCAACACGGCCGGCACGCTCGCACGGGCGGCCAAACGCAATCTCCAGCTGGAAGACGGCTCGCCGCTCGCAGTCGCCCTGGGCAATCACATCCTGCGCCGCCTGGGCAGCCACCCGGCATTCATCTCCGCAGCATTGCCGCATCGAATCTATCCGCCGAAATTCAACTGCTACCGCAACGGCGGCACGTATGGACTACATGTGGATAGCGCGCTGATGGCCGTTGGCGGCACCGACATCACCATCCGCTCCGACCTGTCGGCCACGCTGTTTCTGTCCGAGCCCGACGAATACGAGGGTGGCGAGTTGCAGATAGAGGGACCGTTCGGCATCCAGTCCGTCAAGCTCGCCGCGGGCGACATGGTGCTATACCCGTCGAGCAGCCTGCATCAGGTCACCCCGGTGACCCGCGGCGAACGGCTCGCCTCCTTCTTCTGGATACAGAGCATGGTCCAGGGCGAGGAGGACCGCACGCTACTGTATGACCTCGACCAGGCTATTCAGGCACTCACACGATCATGCGCAGACGACCCTGAACTCGTCAGGCTGACGCGGGTCTATCACAACCTGCTTCGACGTTGGGCAGTGACTTGAGCCACCCGGGTGCGGTACCTGCCCCGCACCCTCATGCGGTCGGGACCGAATCCCGGCGCAGCGGACGAACGCAAATAAAGAACGCGTTGAGCCAGATCAAACGCCCATTAATGCGATGCATTATCATTCCGGCAAAGAACCATCGCAGGGCGACTCATGAACCAGGCCACGCTGACAGAACATACGACACTTGCCGCCGAAGGGCAGACCACCACGCTGGCACTCGTCGGTCACCCGAACGTCGGCAAATCGGTGCTGTTTCATCGCCTCACGGGCACCTATGTGAACGTGTCCAACTACCCGGGGACCACCGTCGAAGTCGCTCGCGCCGCAGCCCGCTTCAATCGCGGCCAGTCTCTGCTCGACACACCCGGCGTACTCGCACTGCCCTCGCGCAGTGATGATGAACGCGCAACCGTGCGTGCCCTGCTGCATGAAGACCTGCGCCTGATCATCCAGGTTGGCGATGCCAAGAACCTGCGCCGCACGCTGAACCTGACCGCCCTGCTCGCCGAACTCGGCGTGCCAATGGCCATGGCGCTGAACATGACCGACGAGGCCAGCGCACGCGGGGTCAGCGTGGATGCCCCCGCCCTGGCCGAGGCGCTGGGCGTGCCGGTGATTGCCACCGTGGCCACGGGCGGTGAAGGCATCGCGCCGCTCACGGATGCCCTGGCGCATGCCCGCCTGCCCGCGCCACTGCTGCGCTACGACCCGGAGATCGAATCCGTCATCGGGCGGGTGAGCGACATCATCTCGACACGTGCGCCTCACCCCCGACTGGCTGCCCGCGGTCTGGCCATCCTGCTGCTGGGACGCGATGCCGAAGTCGAGGCCTGGCTGGCCGGCCATCCCGAAGGCAGCGCCCTGCTGGCCGAGATCGCCTCACTCGCACCCGCCGTCGGCCGCGATTCGCTGCCCGCCCGGCTGGCACGCGAGCGCGGGCGCGCGGCCGAGGCGCTGGCCAGAACCGTATCGCAACAGGCCGCCGGCAAGGATCGCACCCTGTCCCTGCTGGTCGGACAACTCGCGGTGCATCGCCTGTGGGGCTGGCCGATGCTGCTGAGCGTGCTTTACGCGGTCTATCTGTTTGTCGGTGTCTTTGGCGCCAGCACCCTGGTTGGCCTGCTTGAAGAGGACTTCTTCGGCGGCATCCTGAACCCGGCCGTCAGCGCGCTGGTGCGGTCCCATGTCGGCATTGGGTGGCTCGCCGACCTGCTGGTGGGCGAGTATGGCTTGTGGACGATGGGCATGACCTATGCCCTGGCGCTGATCCTTCCCATCGTCACGACCTTCTTCATCGCCTTCGGCCTGCTCGAGGACTCCGGCTATTTCACCCGTCTGTCGGTGATCGCCAACCGCATGTTTGCGGCCATCGGCCTCAATGGACGGGCCGTGCTGCCGATGGTGCTGGGCCTGGGCTGCGTCACCATGGCGACGCTGACCACGCGCATTCTGCACACCCCGCGCGAACGCCTGATCACCATCTTCCTGATGGCCCTGGCGATTCCGTGCTCGGCCCAGCTCGGCGTGGTCCTCGGTCTGCTGAGCGGGATCTCCTTCGGCGCCACCCTGATCTGGGCCGGCGCCATGGTGCTGGTGCTGCTCGCTGCCGGCTGGCTGGCTGGCAGACTGGTCAAGGGCCGGCGCGTGCCGCTCGTCACCGAGCTGCCCCCGATGCGCATGCCGGTGCTGGGCAATGTGTTGAAGAAGACCGGCGGACGACTCAAGTGGTACCTGATCGAAGTCATCCCGCTTTTTCTGCTCGGCACCCTGATCATGTTCGTGCTCGATCGCACCGGCGCCCTGCCGTGGATCATCGAGGCCGGCAAACCCTTGGTCACCGGCTGGCTGGGTCTGCCGCCGGAAGCCAGCGCGGCGTTCGTCATGGGCTTCCTGCGCCGCGACTTCGGCGCCACCGGGCTTTTCGCGCTCAGTCATCAGTTGAGCATGGTGCAGGCGGTGGTCGGCATGGTGACCATCACGCTGTTCGTGCCCTGCATCGCCAGCGTGATGATGATCGTCAAGGAGCAAGGCGTGCGTACCACCGCCCTGATGCTGGCGCTGATCATGCCCACCGCCTTTTTCGTCGGCGGCGTACTCAACCATGCCCTGCGCCTGTTCTTCTGAGTGAGACCGTCATGAGCCCCACGCCATCCGAACGCATCCGCCTCACCGGTACGCCGATTGGCCGCAAGGTCCGCGTCGCCGACTTCGGCAGCGAGATCGACCCCCTTCAGGTCGAACAACTGCACGCCTATGGCATGTCGCCACCACACCTCATCCGGGTCACACAGCAACAGCCGATGACCGTCGTATTGTGCGACCACATGGAACTGGCGCTCGAACACGAAGTCGCACGCCACGTCTGGGTCGAGGAAGCCTGAACCTCCCGGCCTCCGCTACCAGCCCAGGCCCTTGCGCAGCAGGATCAGCACGCCCATGCCGAAAATGAAGGGAAACCATGGTTGGCGCGAGCGCAGGGCAAAGAACAGGACCACCAACGCAGCGGCAAACTTCGGGTTGAAGGGCTGCAGTGCGCCTTCGTCGAGAAGAATGTCGGGCGCCACCAGCGCCGCCAGAGCTGCCGCCGGCGCGTAGCGCAGCGCGCGGTGCAGTGCCCTGGGCAGGCGGGCCTTCTCCCCGAGCATGATGAAGCTGCCGCGGGTCAGCACGGTGGTGCTGCCGATGGCGACGAAGGTCAGCCACAACCAGAGGCCTTCGCTCATGTGCCCGCCCTCCGCTGCTGCACGTGTTCGGCGACAAAGCCCGACGCAATACCGATGGCAATGCCGGCAAACAGGCCAAGGCGCAGCGGAAGCCCGCGCAGCAGCACTGCACCGAGCCCACCTGCGAGCGCCGCCACCAGCATCGGCCGCGAACGGGCCATCGGAATCATCATCAGCATCAGGGCAATGGTGACCATGAACTCGAGCGACCAGTCGCGCGGAATGATGTCGGCGCCCAGTGCACCCATCAGCACAAAGGTCTGCCACAGGCACCAGGCCCAGGCCGAAGGCGCGATGAAATACCCCCAGCGCCACTCCGGATCGTCACTGGCAAGCATTTTTTCCGAACCTACGGCAAACACGCCATCGACCAGCAGGTAACTGGCCCGCGCCCGCCGCGACCAGACGTGACCGTGAAACGCCGGCGCCAGCGCAGCGCTGAAGATCACGAAGCGCAGATTGAGTACCATCGCCGTCAGGAAGATCAGCCACAGTGGCGCACCGGTTGCGATCAGGGGCAAAGTGCCCAGCTGTGCGGTACCGGCATAAACCAGCAGATTCATGCCCATGGCCTCGACCGGCGACATGCCGATCGAACGCATTGCGATTCCGGTGACGACGGCCCACGGCACGAGGCCGAGCGACATCGGCAGGAAATCGCGCCACCCCTCACGGGCGCCGCGGCGAAAAGCGGTGTCCATATCGATACCCGGAAAAAACGGCCCAGCATATCAGCAGCACACCGCGCCACCATAGACGCTTGCATGCAATTCGACCGTCACACCTTGGCGCGGTGGCGGCGTCCCATCGCCACCATGACGCGCACATGGGTCACACCCGGCTTTATCGCGCTGCACTTTGCTGGCATCATCAATTCCATCCTACCCGATGCGTGCCCCATGCCTGGTCCCAGCCTGCCGCCGTCCGAATCCACCCGCGTCGACAAGTGGCTGTGGGCGGCCCGCTTCTTCAAGCACCGAAGCGCAGCCACCGACGCGGTCGACGGCGGCAGGGTGAAACTGAACGGCGCATCGGTGAAACCGGCGCGCGCAGTCAAGGTCGGCGACCGGATCGACATTACCCTGGCGGACTCGACCATCACGGTCGTGGTCACCGCCATTGCCGAAAGGCGCGGCTCGGCCGAGATTGCCCGCCAGCTCTATACTGAGACCGACGAGAGCATCGAACGCCGGGCCTCGGCGCGCGCGACGCGCGCCCTCTCGGCTACCCCGGGCACGGGCCTGCATGGGCGTCCGACCAAGCGTGATCGCCGCCAGATCGAGCGCCTGCAACGCGGTTAGGGATCGCGCCGCATACCGTTCGCGAGGAGAATACCTGCATGAGAACGCGTCCGCATGCGACCACCTTGCACCCAACTGGCCCGTTCGGTCTGGCACGCCTGCGCTCGCATCTGGTCACGCTCTGCGTCATCGTGCTAGTCGCCTATGCACAATGGCTGGCGCTCGATCAATATCGGGCCACCGAACGCGAGCGGGCCGCGCTCGCGTTCGCCCGGATCGTCGATCAGGCCACCGTGTCGCTGACGCAGCAGACATCGCTCTACCAGAACGCCCTGATCGGGCTGCGCGCCCACTACCTGGGCAGCGACACGGTCAGCACAGCCGAGTTCGCGCGCTATGCGCGGGCGCTCGATATCGAGCAGACGGTACCGGGGCTGCGCGCGTTCGCCTTCAACCGCGAGATTCGGGATGGCGAGCGCGAGGCCTACACCAGATGGATACGCAGGAACCTCGCCGACTACGATCCGGCCTACGCGGGATTCGAGATCTACCCCGACGAATCCGGCCACGACCACCATGTGGTGGAGGCGATCTTTCCTCCGCTCGGCAATCAGCGTTCGCTGGGCTTCGACCTGATGAGCAGCGCCGTACGCCGCCAGGCAATCGAGCGTGCGCGCAGCCACGGCTTCGCCGCCACCCAACCGATCCGCTTGCAGCAGGCGCCCAACACCCTCGCCGTTCTCATCCTAGCGCCGGTGACGACACCGGGCTGGAACGCGACCCTTTCGGCCGACAATACCGTCGCCGCGTCATTCCTGGTGCAGGACTTCGTGTCGACCGCCATCGCACCGACGCTGCGCAAGCGCTTTTTCCTCAAGATCGTCGATCTCGGGCCGGATGACGCGCACGAAGGAGACCCGGTCGTACTGTTCGAGGATGAGGGCTCGAATGCCATCGAGCTGGAGCAGTTGCGCCAAGATACCCTGCACCGTGTTCACCTCTTCGGCGGTCGGCGCTGGGACATACGTTTTACCGCGCGCGAAGCGGATCGCGAACTGGTGCCCTTGCCCGCAATCCTTACCCTCATGGCCGCCATTACGCTAATCGCCGCCACCGCCACCCACCTTGCCCAACAACGCATGCGTCGCAACGCACGCAATCAGGCACTGGTTTCGCAGACCTCCGATTGCGTGCTCGAAATCGACTCTACCGGGATCGTGACCCGTGCGGACGCCTCTGCATTGCGCATCACCGGCCTTTCGCCGGCACGGTGGGCCGGTCAGCCGCTGTGGCAGCCGATGTGGGAAACCGACGCAGGCATGGTTGAAGGCGAATTTCGCGCGCTGATTGCGGAAGGTCTGCCACGCGTGCTGACCTGCCAGGTCGTCAGTGAAGACTCGACACCGCGCTGGATCGAGATTCGCCTCGGAAACCACCTGAAAAGACGCGCCATTCGCGCAGTCCTGGCACAGATCTCGGACATTGGGCAGCGCAAGGAGGCGGAGGCCGAGATTGCCCGCCTGGCGTTCTTCGACCCCCTCACCGAATTGCCCAACCGGCGCCTGCTGGAGCAAAGAGCCGAGCTCACCTTCAGCAACGCAAAGCGCCAGCGCGGGCGTGCCGCCGTGCTCGTCATCGACCTGGACGGATTCAAGCAGATCAACGACAACGCCGGGCATGCCACCGGTGACGCCGTGCTGGCCAAAGTGGCTTCAAGGCTGCAGTTTGCGCTGCGCGACAGTGACACGGTTGCCCGCCTGGGCGGTGACGAATTCGTCATCCTGCTCGGCCAACCGGCCAACGAAGTCGACGTCCGCGCTGCAGCAAGCCGTTTGAGTCGCGACCTCGCCCTGCCACTCAACGTAGAGGGACGCAACTGGTTCGTGACCGCCAGCATCGGCATGGCGATGTACCCGGACCATGGCACGAACTTCGCCGAATTGCTCAGCAAGGCCGACGCGGCGATGTACCGCGCCAAGCGCAGCGGCAGCGGCCTGAGTTCGATGGCCTGACACTGCCCCCGGGCATGTTCAGCCGAGTGCGATCACGAGCGCCAAAGGCAGGAAGAAGACCGCGAAGAGATTGCCGAGCAGGACGATTGACGCCACCTTTTCCGGCTCCTGGTGATAACGCTCGGCAAAGATGTAGTTGAGCACGGCCGGCGGCAGTGCGCCAAACACGAGCAGCAATGCCTGCTCGCGCGGCGGCAGATCCACCAGCAGCATCACACCCCATGCCAATGCCATACCAATGAGCGGGCGCGTGACCGCGCCGAAGACCCCGAGGCCGATCGAGGTGATCCTGGAGTCGGTGAGCCGCACGCCAAGCGCAAACAGCATCAACGGAATCGAGATATCGCCGAGCATCTTGATCGCCACCATCAGCGGCGGCCACACGCTCAATCCAGTGATCGCCACCAGCAGTCCGGCCATGGTCGCAAGGACGGACGGAACCCGCCAGACCGTCGCCACCCGGATGTGGTGATCGAGCAGCCAGGCACCGAAAGAGAAGTGTAGAAGGTTCGACACCATGAACATCACCACGGCCGGCGCCAGCGCCTCGTCGCCAAAAGCAAGCACGGCCAGCGGAAGCCCGAGGTTGCCGCAGTTGTTGAACATCTGCGGTGGCACGAAGGTCTTGGGGTCGATCCCTGCTGCCCGCGCGATCATCCACCCCAGCGCACCCGAGCCGAGCACGATCACCAGCGTCGCGCCCAGTAGCGGCAGATACTCGGTGAGATGAAACTCCTTGTTGGCCAGCGCGCCGAAAACCAGCGCCGGCACGAACACGTCCATGTTGAGCTTGTTGGCGTGCGACAGGTCGGGTTTCACCTTGCGCCCGACGAAATAGCCCAGCGCCGTGATCGCGAACAGGGGAAACAGGATGGAGACGATCCGTATCAACACGCGACGCACCCTTCTGGGGAGTGCACGGGCACCGCCGGGTGCCAACCGCTAAGCAGGGCCGTCACAGGACGTATCGCGCCAGGTCCTCGCGCTCCGCGAGTACTTCGAGACGGCTGTCCACATAGGCGGCATCGATCTTGAGCGCCGCCAGGCCAATCTTGCCTGCATCGAACGAAACCTCTTCGAGGAGTTTCTCCATCACCGTGTAAAGCCGCCGGGCGCCGATATTCTCGGTTTTCTCATTGACCTGAAAAGCGATCTCGGCCAGACGGCGGATACCCTCGGGCGTAAACACGAGTTCGACGCCGTCGGTCGAGAGCAAGGCCTCGTATTGCCGTGTAAGACACGCATCGGTGGACGTCAGGATGCACTCGAAGTCCTCCACCGACAGTGCATCGAGCTCGACCCGGATCGGAAAGCGCCCCTGCAGCTCCGGGATCAGATCGCTCGGTCGCGACAGGTGGAAGGCACCGCTGGCGATAAACAACACATGATCGGTCTTGATCATGCCGTACTTGGTAGAAATCGTCGTGCCTTCGACCAGCGGCAGCAGATCGCGCTGCACCCCCTGGCGCGACACATCCGCCCCCTGGGAGTCGGAGCGTGCGGCGATCTTGTCGACCTCGTCGAGAAACACAATGCCGTTCTGCTCGACCGCCCGCACCGCCTCGGCCTTGAGCTCCTCGTCATTGATCAGGCGTGCGGCCTCTTCGTCGACCAGCAGTTTCAGGGCCTCGGAGATCTTCAGCTTGCGCTGCTTCTTGCGGCCGTTACCCATGTTCTGGAACATGCCCTGGAGCTGCTGCGTCAGCTCTTCCATGCCCGGTGGTGCGAAGATCTCTGCCTGCATCGGCGACGCCGCCAGTTCGATCTCGATCTCCTTGTCGTCGAGTTCGCCCTCGCGCAGCTTCTTGCGGAATTTCTGCCGGGTGGTCGAATCCTGGGTATCGGTCTCCGCATGGAGGCCCGAGCTGCGTGCAGGGGGCAGCAGCGCATCGAGCACCCTGTCCTCGGCGGCATCGAGCGCGCGGTCGCGCACCAGGCGCATCGCGCGTTCGCGGCCATCCTTGATCGCGATTTCCACCAGATCGCGAATGATGGTATCGACGTCCCGCCCCACATAGCCCACCTCGGTAAACTTGGTGGCTTCGATCTTGATGAAAGGCGCATTGGCCAGGCGCGCAAGACGGCGGGCGATTTCGGTCTTGCCGACACCGGTGGGGCCGATCATCAGAATGTTCTTCGGCGTGATCTCGCTGCGCAGCGGCTCGCTCACCTGCGCGCGCCGCCAGCGATTGCGCAGCGCAATGGCCACGGCCTTCTTGGCCCGGCTTTGGCCGACGATGTGCTTGTCGAGTTCGGATACGATCTCGGGGGGAGTCATCTGGGTCATGGGGGGCTCGAATGAAGGTTCAGTCCAGCACTTCGATGGTGTGGCACTGATTGGTGTAGATACAGAGGTCACCGGCAATCGCGAGCGATTTGGCCACCACCTCCTGCGGCGACAGTTCGGTATTTTCGATCAGGCCCCTCGCCGCAGCCTGGGCGTAGGCGCCGCCACTACCGATGGCGACAATGCCCTGTTCTGGCTCGAGCACGTCTCCATTGCCGGTGATCACCAGCGAATGATCGCGGTCGGCCACCGCAAGCATTGCCTCCAGCCGGCGCAGCATGCGATCGGTGCGCCAGTCCTTGGCCAGTTCGACCGCACTGCGCAGCAGATTGCCCTGATGCTTGTCGAGCTTGGCCTCGAATCGCTCGAACAGCGTAAACGCATCCGCCGTGCCACCGGCAAAACCAGCCAGAATCCGCCCCTGGTACAGGGTACGCACCTTGCGTGCCGAAGCCTTGATGACGATATTGCCAAGCGTGACCTGGCCATCGCCCCCCAGTGCCACGCGGTTGCCCCGACGCACCGAGAGTATGGTCGTGCCGTGATATTGTTCCATCATGATTCCTTGCCGTATGGGGAGAACGCCGGATCGCCGCCGGTCGATGCGCCCGCGGTCCGCATCAGGGACGCAATGTCACCTGAGCAACCTGATCGACGCTCATGACCCTGAGCAGCGCCCCTACCATGGCGTTCACGTTCTGCATGACGACCAGTTTACCCTGAGACTGCAAGGTAGCGAGCACGTTGAACAGGGTCCCGGCGCCGACGAAATCGATGCGCTTGAGACGACTGCAATCCACCTTTACCACCTGCTGCCCCGACGCACGGGCCGCCAGCTTGCGGATCGCATCGTTGGACGCACCGGTCAATTCGCCCTCGAAGCGGAAAGCATCGTCGTCAGTGACCGCAGCGTCGAGCGCGGTCGCGGCCACAGCCGCCTGTTGCTGGGCCTTGTACTCCCACGACGGTGGCGACTCTTCGAAGGTTACCGCGTAATCGACCGCCAGATCCTCGAAGCGTTCATGCTCGCCGGTGTATTGCAGCAACTCCAGCATCAGCAGCCAGGTGTCGCGATTGTCGTTGCGTCCGGCCACCACCTGCCCCGACAGCATGTTGACCAGCTGCGCCGCGTTGAGCAAGGACACCCGGACATGATCCGACGCCAACTGGGCCAGCGCCTTGCTCAGCAAACTGCTGCCGGTCTCATCGACTGCACGCAGTCGGCCAAGATCAATCCGGATCGCACCGCTCTTGCGCCCGATCACGCAAATCTGCTGGAACTGCGTCGCAGCCTGTCCCGACAGGTTTCCCGCCAGGTTGACCAGGGGCGCCACCTCGCTGCGTCGTTTCTCGGGCTGACAGGACAGATCCTCCCAGGGTGGGGGAGAGCGCTCGAAGCGGGTCGCATAATCGAGCACCCTGGACTCGAAGCGCTCGCGTTGTCCGGTCAGGCGATAAAGGTCCAGCAGCATCATCCACAAACCCTCGCCCGCCGTATTGGCGGAATCGTCGAGCACGGAGTTGAGCACACGCTCGGCCTCGGCCACATTGCCATTGGCGTAGAGCACCGCTGCTTCTTCGTAGATGGCACCAATGCCGGCACCGACCTCCTGCACCTCGACCATGCCGGCGCACTGCGCCAGCGCGCGATTCACGTCGCCACCGGAAAAATCGAGGGTCGACAATTCGGTCCGGGGCCCCTGCGATCGCCGCACGTCCGGCGCCGCCGGCGCGTGTTCGTCGCCGGGCGCGGAATTGGGTTTCTTGCCGAAAAAGGAGAGCGCCACGCCAGAATCAACCAGAACGATGATGGAAATACCGGTTTCGACCGGCTTGAAAGGATATCACTTCAGCACCACGGCTTGCGCAATACAATGTCACGCCCGTGCGCATCCTCCATGCGCACGGGCGGATACGAATGCTTACCTTTTGCGGACACCTTCCCACCAATGAACGACAATGCAAGGTTACGCCTCGGCTAGAATGCTGCAATGCAATCGACTCATGCGTCTGACGATCCGGTGAACGCGCCCCGATTCGTCCTGCCCGTTCGTGTGTATTATGAAGACACCGACGCGGCAGGGGTGGTCTATTACGCCAATTACCTGCGTTTCTGCGAGCGCGCGCGTACTGAATGGCTTCGCGAAATCGGTTTCGAGCAACAGCGGATGCTCGAGCAGGACGGCATGGCTTTCGTCGTACGCTCGGTGAAAGCCGACTACCTGGCCCCCGCGCGTCTCGACGATGCCTTGTCGGTCGTTACCACGATCGACGCGCTGCGCCGCGCAAGCATCACCTTCGGGCAGAAGATCGTCCGCGCTGAAACGGTGCTGTTCTCGGCGGACATCCAGGTCGCCTGTGTCGATTGGCAACGCAAGAAGCCCGCTCCCCTTCCGGACACCGTCCGCACCCAACTCGAAAAAATCAAAACAGCATGACTGTCTCCCACGACCTTTCGATTCTCAGCCTGATCACCCAGGCAAGCGTGCTCGTTCAACTTGTGATGGCGCTGCTCGCAAGCATCTCGCTGACCTCCTGGTACTGGATCTTCCGCAAATCCTTCCAGATCCGCGCTGCAAAGAGCAAGACCGTCGACTTCGAACGCGAGTTCTGGAGCGGCGGCGACCTGAACGGCCTGTTTCAATCGGCATCGGCCAGCCGTCATCACAGCGGCGGCATGGAGCGCATCTTCGAGTCCGGCTACCGCGAGTTCACCAAGCTGCGGGCCAAGAGCCACGATCAGACAGCGACCATCGACGGCGCACGGCGTGCAATGCGTGCAACCTACCAGCGCGAAGTCGATGATCTCGAGGCGCATCTTGCATTTCTTGCATCGGTCGGCTCGGTATCTCCCTACATTGGCCTCCTTGGCACGGTCTGGGGCATCATGAACGCTTTTCGGGGCCTGTCGAACGTGGGTGCTGCGACGCTGACCCAGGTCGCACCCGGCATCGCCGAAGCGCTGGTCGCCACGGCAATCGGCCTGTTCGCGGCAATCCCGGCCGTGGTGGCCTATAACCGGTTTGCGCACGATATCGACCGCATCAGCATCCGCTTCGAGAGTTTCATGGAAGAGTTCTCGAACATCCTGCAGCGGCATCTGCGCTGAACGCCCGGGAGGCCATAGATGCGTCAACGCCGCCTGATGAACCAGATCAACGTCGTGCCCTACATCGACGTCATGCTGGTGCTGCTGGTGATTTTCATGGTCACCGCGCCGATGGTGCAGCCGGGCAACATCGACGTCCCCTCTTCCGGTCCGCTGGCGGCTCCGCCAGCGGAGGCGATGGTCATCGAGGTGGCCAGGGACGGATCCCTGGCATTGCGCCAGAGCAGCAGCGCCAGCTCGAGGAAGCTGTCGAACCTCGAGCTCCACCGCGAACTCGAGCGCGCCGTCGCCAAGAATCCTGACCAACCCTTCCTGGTGGCGGCGAGCAGCGAACTGCAGTACCAGAAGGTCATCGACATCCTCGAAACCGCGCGAAAACTCGGCGTGAAGAAGATCAGCCTGCAAACGAAGTCGGGCTCACAGGGCCAATGAACGAGCGCCACAGCCCCCAGCAGCAACCCGGAAAAGTCGCCTCACTCGCCCTGACCATTGCGGTTCACGTGGGTTTGGCGCTGTTCCTCTTTTTCGGCATCAGCTGGCAAAGCAAGCCGCCGGCATCGCTCGAAGTGGAGTTGGTCGCACCGCCGCCCGGCCGTGCGCCGCAGGTCGAGCCTGAGCCGAAACCTGAGCCGAAACCTGAGCCAAAGCCGGAACCAAAACCCGAGCCGAAGCCGGAACCCAAGCCCCTGCCCCCGCCCGAACCGCCAAAGCCGGTGGCGAAGCCCGAGATCGCAACCAAGGCGCCGGAAAAGAAACCCGAGCCCCCTAAACCTGAGCCCAAAAAACCCGAACCGAAAAAGCCCGAGCCCAAGAAGCCGGAGCCGCCAAAGCCCGACCCGGTCAAGCCCGAACCGCCGAAGCCGGAACCGAAAAAACCGGAGCCGCCCAAGCCCGAGCCCAAACCCGTGCCCAAGCCACCCGAGCCCGTCAAGGACGACTACATGACCAAGCTGCTGCAGCAGGAAAGCGAACGCGCCAAGGTCGAGGGCATGATGCGCGAGGATGCGGCGCGTGCGGCATCGGCGAGAACCAAGGGGGCGATCGACGCTTACCAGAATGCGATCCGAACCAAGGTTCGTGGCAACCTGCTCAGCCCGCCGGGGCTGACCGGCAATCCGGAGGCGGTCTTCGAAGTTGATCAATTGCCCAGCGGAGAGGTTTTGGTCATCCGGCTCAAGCGTTCGTCGGGCATTCCTGCGCTGGATGACGCGATCGAGCGCGCAATCAGGCGTTCGAGTCCGCTGCCACTGCCACAACAAAGGGAACTTTTTCAGCGTACGCTGGAACTGAAATTCCGTCCGCTGGATGAATAAGGGCACCCTATGGCTATAATCGTCAAAACTCTTGTGCACCACACCATGAACAGAATGCTCGCCATCTTTCGCCTGCTGCTTGCGGGTGTGATTGCCTGCGCCGCCTTTGGCGCGCACGCGCAGCTTTCCATCGAGATTACCGGCTCGGGTGCTTCGCGCTTCCCGGTCGTGATCCCGGTCTTCGAGAACGAGGGCAGTCTGCCGCGGGGCGTTTCGGACGTGGTCCGCGCCGACCTCGAGCGCAGCGGACTGTTCAGTCTCGTGGATATCGGCCCGCTGCCGCTGCCCGAATCGCGTGTCCCCGACCTTGCCGACATGCGCGCCCGTGGCGCCGACGCCGTACTCAGCGCGTCGCTGCTGCCGCAATCGGATGGGCGTTACGAAGTGCGCTTCCGCCTGTTCGACACCCAGAAGCAGGTCGAACTCGGCGCGATGTCGATGCGCATGGCCCCGGCCCAGAATCGCCTGACCGGTCACCGCATTGCCGATTTCGTGTACGAGAAACTGACCGGACTGCCGGGCTACTTTTCCACCCGGATTGCCTACGTCGTCAAGAGCGGTGCGCGCTACGAACTCCAGATCGCCGACGCAGATGGCATGAATGCGCAGGCTGCACTGGTCTCCCGCGAGCCCATCATTTCGCCGTCGTGGTCGCCCGACGGCCAGCGCCTGGCCTACGTGTCGTTCGAGGCCAAGAAGCCGATCGTATACATCCATACGCTGGCGACCGGCCAGCGTCAGGTGGTCGCGAACTTCAAGGGTTCGAACTCGGCGCCGACATGGTCACCGGACGGCACCCAGCTCGCCGTTGTCCTGACCAAGGATGGCCAGTCGCAGCTGTATGCGCTGAACGCGGACGGCTCCGGCGTACGCCGCCTCGCAAGTTCGGCCGGCATCGACACCGAACCAGCCTGGTCACCGGACGGACAGTGGATCTACTTCACCTCCGACCGCGGCGGCAGCCCGCAGATCTACCGCATTCCCGCCACGGGCGGCAGCGCCCAACGCGTGACGTTCGACGGCAATTACAACGTGACCCCGCGGCCATCGCCTGACGGCAAGCTGCTGGCTTTCATCACCCGCAACAACGGCAAATTTCAGGTGGCTGTGAATGATCTCAACAGCCGCCAGACCACGATCCTCACCGATTCGGCGCGTGACGAATCCCCAAGCTTCGCGCCAAATGGCCGCATGATCCTCTATGCCACCGAGACCGGTGGCCGTGGCGTCCTTGCAGCCGTATCGTCCGATGGCCGGGTGAAGCAACGCCTTTCGGTGCAGGCCGCTGACGTAAGGGAGCCCGCCTGGGGTCCCTTGCAGAAGTAAAACCGCTGCTGTCCCTTGCTAATACAAATTGGAGATACATCCATGAAGAAACTGCTGTTGCCCGCCCTGTTATCCGCGCTGCTCGCCGCCTGCTCGAGCACCGCTACCGACACCACCGGTGCCAAGGTTGAAGACCGTGCCGGCTCGGGTGCCGGTGTTGCCACCGTTACTGCGCCGGGCATGTCCGGCAGCGGAATTGCCGCACTGACCGACCCGAACAACATCCTGTCCAAGCGCAGCGTGTATTTCGACTACGACAGCTTCGTGATCAAGAGCGAAGCCAAGCCGCTGATCGAAGCCCACGCCCGCTTCCTGGTGCAGAACCCGCAGATGAAGATCCTCATCCAAGGCAATACCGACGAGCGCGGCAGCCGTGAATACAACATCGCCCTCGGTCAGAAGCGTGCCGACGCCGTGCGTCAGGCGCTGAGCCTTCTCGGCGCCAAGGAAGGCCAGATCGAATCGGTCAGCCTGGGCGAAGAAAAGCCGCGTTGTACCGACGCCTCGGAAGCCTGCTACGCCCAGAATCGCCGCGGCGACATCCTGTATTCGGGTGAGTTCTGATGAATCGCCTCCTGCCACTGGCGGCGCTCGTCGCTCTGTCTCTGGCCGGGCCCGCGCAAGCGGGCTTGTTCGATGACACCGATGCTCGACGCCAGATCACCGAGATGCGGCAGGATCTGGAAAGCCGGCTCGAGACGTCCAACCGCGGACAGCTCGAGCTGGCCAACCAGAACGAGCAATTGCGTGCGGAGATCGCCAGATTGCGCGGTCAGCTCGAAGTCGTGCTCAACGAAGTCGAGTCGCTCAAGCAGCGCCAGCGTGACTTCTATGTCGACCTCGACACCCGCTTGCGTCAGCTCGAGACCCTGCCCCAGACAACCCCTGCGGCCACAGCCGATCCGGCCGAGGCAGCAGCGGAGTACGAAGCCGCGCTGAACCTGCTCAAGGACGGCAAGGCACGTGAATCCCTGACCGCCTTCGACGCCTACCTCTCGCGCTTTCCGGACAGCACGTCGGCGCCCGGCGCCCATTTCTGGGCGGGCAACGCCGCATTGCAAAGCAAGGAAGTCGCCGCCGCGGTCAATCATTTCAATGCCGTGCTCGGCAAATGGCCCAACGATATCGTTGCACCCGATGCCATGCTTGGTCTGGCCAACAGCCAGCAAGCCATGGGCGACGCCAAGACCTCGCAGCGCACGCTGCAGAGCCTGATCGAGCGTTACCCGACCTCCAATGCGGCACAAGCGGCAAAACAGCGACTGGCCAAGCGCTGACCGATGACAGCCAGAATGTCCGCTGACCAGACTGCGAAGCTGCGCATCACCGAAATTTTCGCATCGCTGCAGGGCGAATCCACCCGGGTCGGCCTGCCGACCGTGTTCGTGCGTCTTACCGGCTGCCCCTTGCGTTGCACGTGGTGCGATACCACCTATGCATTCAAGGGCGGTGAAACCGTCAGCGTACAGTCGGTCGTCGACGACGTTGCCGGACACGGGCTCAACACGGTATGCGTGACCGGCGGCGAGCCCCTGGCGCAGGCGGCCTGCCTGCCGCTGCTCACCGCACTGTGCGATGCCGGCCACTCGGTGTCGCTCGAGACCAGCGGTGCGCTGGACATTGCTGCGGTCGATCCGCGCGTCTCGCGCATCATGGACCTGAAGGCGCCGGGCTCCGGCGAAGTAGGCCGGAACCGCTATGAGAACATCGCGCTGCTCAACGCGCGCGACGAGCTCAAGATCGTTCTCGCCGACGAGGAGGATTACCAATGGGCACGGCAGCAGATTGCGGAGCATGCCATTGACCGACGCTGTACCGTGCTGCTGTCGCCGGTCGCCGGCAGACTAGACCCTACTGCGTTGGCCGAGTGGATCGTGCGGGATCGCCTGCCCGTCCGCTTTCAATTGCAGCTGCACAAGATCCTGTGGAATGATGCAAAAGGCCGCTGACCGCACGTCCGCCAACGCACGGTTTCTTGTGCCCGGAGTACTCGCATGACTTCAACACCCCGCGCCATCGTCCTGCTGTCGGGCGGACTCGATTCGGCCACCTGTCTTGCCATTGCACGCAACCAGGGGTTCGAAGCCTATGCGCTGTCCGTCGCCTACGGCCAACGCCACCAAGCCGAACTGGCTGCATCCAGGCGCGTCGCCGATCATCTCGGCGCCAGGGAACACCGCCTGGCCCGCGTCGAGCTCGGCCAGTTCGGAGGCTCGGCGCTGACCGACCCCGACATCGACGTCCCCGAGGACACCGAGTCCGACGGTATCCCCGTCACCTACGTCCCTGCCCGCAATACGGTGATGCTGTCGATCGCCATGGCCTGGGCCGAGGTGCTGGGCGCCCGAGACGTCTTCGTCGGCGTCAATGCGGTTGATTATTCAGGCTATCCGGATTGCCGGCCCGCCTTTATCGAAGCCTTCCAGACCATGGCCAACCTGGCCACCAAGGCGGGAATCGAAGGTCATGGCCTGCGCATTCACGCGCCACTGATCGATCTGTCGAAGGCCGACATCATTCGCCGCGGCACCGCACTGGGCGTCGATTACGGACTCACGGTTTCGTGCTACCAGGCCGCCGACGATGGCAGCGCCTGCGGCCGGTGCGATGCCTGCCGCCTGCGCCGCGCCGGCTTCGAGGCAGCGGGCCTGCCGGACCCGACGCCATATCAGCACCGAAACGGCTGATTTCAAATAGAATCCGTTTTTGCTTCGTTGCGGTAGCTGCCCATGGATGAACCCGTCGTCGCCGTCTCGACCATTACTTCGCTTGCCTTCGCGATCGGGATCCTGTTCGGTTTCATCGGCAACAAGACCAATTTCTGCACGCTCGGCGCGGTATCGGATGCTGTCAACATGGGCAACTGGAGTCGCATGCGGATGTGGGCGCTGGCCATCGCCACTGCCGTGCTCGGCACCGCTGCACTCGGCTTGGCGGGGTGGCTTGACGTATCGCGGTCGATCTATACCGGCCACCGTCTGATCTGGCTATCCCACATCCTGGGCGGCATCTGCTTCGGCGCTGGCATGACACTGGCATCGGGCTGCGGCAGCAAGACCCTGATCCGCATCGGTGGCGGCAACCTGAAGTCGCTGGTCGTGTTCTTTTTCATGGCCATCGGGGCCTACATGACGCTGCGCGGGCTGTTCGGCGTATGGCGCGTCAACTATCTCGATGCAGTCGCGTTCGAGCTGCCCCATGGACAGGACCTGCCGGCCTTTCTCGCCAGTGCTGGCCTGGCACCGGACCAGGCACTACTGCTTGGCGCCGGCGTGGTCGGCGGCGGCCTGCTCGTTGCCGCGCTGGCCAGTCGCGAGGCGTGGAGCCGCGAAGTCCTGCTCGGCGGACTGGCCATTGGCGCACTGACGGTCGCCGGCTGGTACGTCTCCGGCCACATCGGTTTCGTCGCCGAGCATCCGGAAACGCTCGAGGAAGCCTTCGTCGGCACCAACAGCGGCCGGGCCGAATCGTTGTCCTTCGTCGCGCCGCTGGCCTACACGCTTGAATTGCTGATGCTGTGGAGCGACAGCAGCCGCATCGTCACCTTCGGCATCGCCTGTTCATTGGGCGTGATCGTCGGTTCGGCGATCTATGCGGTCACGACGGGCGGCTTTCGCCTCGAAGGCTTCCGCACGCCCGACGATCTCATTCGTCATCTCGTGGGTGCGCTGCTGATGGGCTTTGGCGGCGTAACTGCCATGGGGTGCACCATCGGCCAGGGCATTACCGGGCTGTCCACCCTGGCGCTTGGCTCCTTTCTCACCACCGCATCCATCGTGCTCGGCGCGGTGGCAACCATGAAGGTGCAGTACTGGATGATGATGCGCGAGGCCTGAGTCGTGACGACTTGCGCGCCCGCCGCGGTCGCGTCAGCTCAGGTCGGCCAGGGGATGAGGGCCGTCAAAGTCGGGCGCGAACAAGGCCTCGATCTCCGCAGGCGCAACCTCGTCCGGCGATGCGTGCTGCCACCGCGGATTGCGGTCCTTGTCCACGAGCAATGCGCGCACACCCTCGGAAAAATCCGCGGCCATGACAGCTGCCACCGAGACCTGGAATTCAAGGCGCAGCACGTCGGCCAGCGAGCAGTGCCGTGCGCGCCGCAGCATGGCGTGCGACAGCACGGCCGAGCTCGGTGCGCCATGGTCGAATGTCGTCCCCGCCGCACGCAGCCAGGGGTCGGCATCCTGCGCCAGCGCACGCAGGCGTGGCACGATGTCACCAAGACTGCCGTGTCCGATCACTTCTTCGATGCAGTCGAACTGACCGCGCAAGGCTGATGCCTGCAACCGGTCACGACACTCCAGTTCGCCAAGCAAATGACTCAGACGCGAGCGGTTCGCCTCGTGTTCAGCGTGCCAGCGCGTGTGCGCCAGGGCGGACAGTACCGTCGCCTTGTCCTCGTCGCGCAACACGAAATCGCCCAGCCCGGCGAATCGCGCGTCCGCGGCGTTGATCTGCGCCCCGGTCAGCGCCAGGAACAGTCCGGTCCGGCCCGGCATGCGGTTGAGAAACCAGCTGCCGCCCACATCGGGATAGAGTCCGATACTGATCTCCGGCATCGCCATCCGCGTCTGCGGCGTGACGACACGGTGCGATGCACCGACCATCAGCCCGACGCCACCGCCCATCACCACGCCATGCCCCCAGCACAGCACCGGCTTCGGGTAGGTATGAATGCGGTAGTCAAGCCGATACTCTCGCTCGAAGAAGGCCTTCACGACCATGGGCGCGTCCCGCCTGCCCTCGGCCCGCGCGGCGCGGATTGCGGCGTAGAGGGCGCGAACGTCGCCGCCCGCACAAAAGGCGCGGTCTCCCGCGCCGTCGAGCACCACGCCGACAATGCCCGGATCCTCGGCCCAGGCGCCGAGCTGCGGCGCGATGCGGTCGATCATCTGCAATGACAGGGCATTCAGTGCCGCCGGCGCATTCAGCGTGGCGTGGCCGAAACGCCGGCCGCAGGCCGTCGGAAGTTCGCGCAAAAGTACGCAGTCATTCATGTCACAGCTCCATGTTCAGGTGGCGACGGCCCGCCTTGGCGCCTGCCGTCTGATGCTTTTCGTACGTGCCGTTGCGGCGACATGCGCAGGTCTGAAGGCTCACCCATCCCGAAAGCGCTCGACGCAGCGCGCCAGCCCGCTGCGGGCGGTCTTCTGCACGGCAAGCAGCAGGTCGTGTTCGACCGCGGGCAGCCGAAAACGCCCCTGCAGTTCGTGCCGCAAGCGGATGAACAGGTGTGCAGTGGCCTCGGCATCTGCCAACGCGCGGTGATAGCGCCCGGTTGCGGGCAGGTTCAGCGCATGCACCAGGGTGGCGAGCCGGTGGTTGGGTACGTCCGGAAAAAGCCGTCGGGACAACAGCAACGAACACACGAAGTCTCCTGTACGCTGGCGCCCGAGCCGTGCCAGTTCGGCATCCCAGAACTTGCGATCGAACGCGGCGTTGTGCGCCACGATGGCATGATCACCGACAAAGTCGGCCACCTCGGTCATGACCTGTTCGACACGCGGCGCAGTGCGCACCATGGCGTTGGTGATGCCGGTCAGCGCCTGAATTTCATGAGGCACGAAGGCGCCGGCATTCATCAGGCTCTGGTAACGATCGACGATCAGTCCGTCGCGAACCAGTACGGCGGCGATCTCGGTCGGCCGGCAGCCGTGCTCGGGCGCCATGCCGGTGGTTTCGAAGTCGATGACGGCGTATGTACTCAAGGGGGCTTCCCCGAAGGGGCCGGTTATGATCGGGAGCCGAAGTTTGCCACGATATTGAGACCGGCTGGCGCAAACGGGGTGTCGACGGCAGAGACCATGCTGCACCGCAGATCGACGCCAGGGAATCTATACGTTAGCGTATCCGGATATACAAATATTTGGAAAAGACATGCTGCGAACGCTCACGACTGCACTCGGCATACTCTGCGCCCTGTCCGCCCAGCTGGCGCTCGCCGTCGACATGAAGCCAGTGCAGGTCGCTGCCCACAGCTGGTACGTGATGGGCAAGGCCGGCATGGCCTCATCGGCGAACGAGGGCTTCATGTCCAATGCAGGTTTTGTCATCACCGACGACAGCGTCGTCGTGTTCGACGCCCTCGGCACACCGGCGCTGGGCGAACAGCTGATCGCAGAGATTCGCAAACTCACCACCAAACCGATCCAGCGCCTCATCGTCAGCCACTATCACGCCGACCACTACTACGGCACCCAGGCCTTCAAGGCCATCGGCGCCGAAGTATGGGCCCACCGCCGCGGACGCGAAGCCCTCGAATCGGACGGCGCGCAGGCCAGGCTCGCACAACGCAAGGCGGACCTCTTCCCCTTTGTGGATGACAACACACGCCTGCTGCCGGCGGACCGCTGGCTGGAGGGCAACACCGACTTCGAAAAGGGCGGACTGCACTTTCGCATTACCTACGTGGGCCCTGCGCACGCGCCCGACGACATCATCATGGAAGTCGTCGAGGATCGCGTGATCTTTGCCGGAGACATGCTGTTCCGCGGCCGCGTGCCCTTCGTCGGTGACGCGGACACCTCGCACTGGCTGCTCGCGCTCGATCACCTGATCGACGCGCATCCCGCTGTAGTGGTGCCCGGCCACGGCCCTGCATCCACTGAACCGCAGTCCGACCTCACCCTCACCCGCGACTACCTGAAATACGTGCGCGAGAGCATGGGCAAGGCCGTCAGCGAGCTCAAGTCATTCGACGAGGCCTACGCCGACACCGACTGGAGCCGTTGGTCCAGGCTTCCCGCATTCCGCGAGGCCAATCGGGCCAACGCCTACAATGTGTTCCTGCAGATGGAGAAGGGTTCGCTGCGTTGAACGCCACCGCCACCGAACCGACGCCCGACATTCGGCCCGGCACCGGGTAAACGGGCGCAGTCCGATTGGCTTGGCCGTTATCCTTGACTCGCCACGCTTCCGCATCTAGAATAATGGGCTGTTCCGGGGGTCGTTAGCTCAGTTGGTAGAGCAGCGGACTTTTAATCCGTTGGTCGCGTGTTCGAGCCACGCACGGCCTACCAAGAGAACCAAGGGGATAGCCGGACTGCGGTCTGGCTATTTTCTTTTGAATCCGTTGTTCGCTCCGTTTGTCGGCCCGATTCCGGTGCCGCCGCCATCCGCCCGAAATGCCACTCGCGGGGGACCGAAGCCTACTCGGACCCGCGTCTGTCGCGCCTGTTTCGGGCTCGCAGGCACAACACCGCGATCAGGTAACACGGATCGCCCGATGCGCGACGCGTGCACCCGTTTTCCATCGCGCCGCCCGCTCCTGCCGCCTTGTGCGCCGGGGCGCCAATGCAGTACCAGACATTCGGCCCGCCAATCATCGTGCCGATTTTGACAGCAGGCCGTCGGCGACACGACTCGCAATGGCCGGGCACTGAACAATGCGCTTGCCAAGGCGGTGGCGAGCCTGGCAACCCCCCACCCGCAGCGCGGGGATAGGTGAGCCGCACCCACAAGGAGCCTGAATATGGCAAAAGAAGAACTGATTGAAATGCACGGCACGGTCGATGAAGTCCTGCCGGACGCGCGCTATCGTGTCACCCTCGACAATGGCCACAAGCTGATCGCCTACTCGGGCGGAAAACTGCGCAAGCACCACATCCGCATCATCGCCGGCGACAAGGTCTCGCTCGAGATGTCGCCCTACGACCTGACCAAGGGTCGTATCACCTTCCGCCACATGCCCGGCCGTCAACCGATGGCACCGGCAACGCGCTAAGCAATAACCTGACGGCGGGGGCAGGGCTTTCGGGCCGAATGCATATCTGGGTTGACGCGGACGCCTGCCGCGGCGCCATCAGGGAGATACTGTTTCGCGCCGCAGCGCGCACGCGACATCCGCTCACGCTCGTGGCCAATCAGATCCTGCGCACGCCGGCTTCCGCGCTGGTGCGGATGATTCAGGTGGCACCGGGCTTCGACGAGGCCGACAAGTACATCGCTGACAACGTCCGCGCTGCGGATCTCGTCATCACCGCCGACATCCCCCTTGCTGCCGACGTCGTGGCCAAGGGCGCGCAAGCCTTGAGTCCGCGCGGCGAATGTTATGGCAAAGAGAACATCCGCGAGCTTCTGGACATGCGAAACTTCAAGGATGCCCTGCGCAGCAGCGGCGTTGACACGGGTGGGCCGCCCCCGTTTTCCGCCGCAGACTGCCGGCGCTTCGCCAATCGCCTCGATCACATCCTGAGCACCGACAGCCGACCGCCACATCGACTCCAGCCACGGCTTATCCCTCCGCGGGAAGGGTAATCCCACCCCCAGGCAATCTCCATGAACGGTGCGCTTCTGCGCTAAACTCGACACGCCTTGTCACCAGAGGCCGAACCTTGATAAGAACCTGGCGCCGTCTGCGATTCCTGCTTCTGATTCTGCCCCTCATTGCCGGCAATTGCGCAGCGGAGACGACGCTACGCGTGCTTGCCTGGCCAGGCTACGCCGACGCGGATATCGTGAAGGCTTTCGAGGATCGGACCGGGGTCCGCGTGGAGGTTTCCTTCGTCGACTCCGACGAAAATCTGTGGGCACGCGTAAACGCACCAGAGCACGATTACTTCGACGTTTTCGCAGTCAATACCGCAGAACTCCAGCGCTATATCCGAAGCGACCTGGTACGGCCGGTCAACGCCGATGCGATCACCAATCGGTCGCGTCAGTTGAGCAGATTCCGTGATCTCCAGAGCATTCCCGGCCTCGTTCACCAAGGTCGCGTGTTCGCCATCCCCTACACCTATGCGGAAATGGGGCTGATATACGATCGTCGGCAAGTCACCCCAGCGCCGGACAGTATCGCCGCCCTGTGGGACCCCCGCTATCGCGGCAAGGTGATCGCTTACAATGGCGGCACGCACAACTTTGCGCTCGCAGCGCAATTGCTAGGCCACGCAAACCCCTTCAACCTCAACAGCCACGACTGGCAGATGGCGGTCGACAAGCTAATCGCGCTGCGGCGGAACGTGCTCGCCTTCTATACGCAGCCGCAGGAATCGGTCGATCTGTTCACCCGGCACGGCGCCGCACTGCTGTTTGCGAACTTCGGTTCGCAACAAGTGAAGTTACTCGAAGCGGCCGGTGCAGACGTGGGCTACGTCATCCCGCGCGAGGGCGCGCTCGCATGGCTCGACTGCTGGGCGATTCCCAAGGGTACGCGCAATGCCGCACTGGCCGAAGCCTGGATAAACTACACGCTGGAAGAGCAGCCCGGCAATGCGCTCAGCACTCGTCAGGGCCTGGCGAACACCACGCAGGCAGCAGCCAGCGGCACCGAAGGCGCAGGCCGCCTCGTCTGGCTACAGCCGGTCGAAGACGCAGAGCGCCGCAACCATTTGTGGGGACGCATCATGGCCGGCGCTCGCACAGACAAGGTGATGGCCCCTTGAGATTCGGTATCGCAGCCCGCCTCGCACTGTTGCTTGCCCTGGTCGGCGTCATTGCGTCGGGCGTCACGGGCTTCTATGTGTATAACGCCAGCAGGACCCTACTGATCCAGTCCAGCAAGAGCGAGTTGCTGACCTCGACCAAGGTTCTCGCGAGCCGGATTGTCGTTGCACGCGAAGAGATCAGCCGCAACCTTCAGCTTCTGTCCGGACACCCCGACGCCCTCGCGGCACTCGACGCGGCGTTCGACGCACCGGATACGGCGGCGGAGAACCGTCTGGCGATCCTTTTCGAACAGCTCATGGCCGTCAATCCCAACTATTTCCAGATACGCCTGATCGGTGCAGCCGAACATGGACTGGAACGTGTACGAGTTGATCGCGGCAGTGACGAACCACTGCGTGTCGGTGGAGAGGATCTGCAGGAAAAAGGACATTATCCGTATGTCTTCGACACTCTGAAACTGGCAGCCAACGAAACCTACCTCTCGCGCTTCGCGATCAACCACGAACAGGGCGCTCACGCAGGCCTGGGGCGGCCAACCGCTCAACTGGGCATGCCGGTCGTCGACCGCGACGGGCACACGCGCGGGGTCGTCGTCATCAATATCGACCTTCACGGTGTATTCAAGGAACTCTCGGCTGGCCTGCCAGCCGACTTCAAGCTGTATCTGGCCAATGCCGAAGGGGATTTTCTGGTCCACCCGGACCCTGCGCAAAGCTTCGGATTCGACCGCGGGCGGCGAATCCTCGTACAGGACGAGTTTCCGTCCACGGCTGACCTGGTGTTGAACAAGTCACCTCAGGTGCTGCTCGAGGTCTCAAGTGGAAGCCACTCGGACTTGCCCGTCGTGGCAGCCTTCATCAGTCAGCCCGTTTCCATTCATTCGGACGAAAGCAGACTGATCCTCGGGCTTGCCGAGCCGCTCGCTACCGTGCTCAGACAGGCTGACGCACTGGGCAATGTCATCCTGCAGATCGTGCTCGGAATCTGCCTCGCCTGCGTCCTGATTGCCATCGCGGTTGCCCGCGCAGTGACGCGCCCGATCAACTCGATGAGTCTGGCGCTACGGGATTTCACCGCAGGCGCGCCGATGAGCGCACTGCCCACCGAACGCCACGACGAAATCGGTTTGCTTGCGCGCAGCTTCGGTGCGCTCAGCGAACAGATTCGCCGCCAATTGTCCGAACTTCAGCAGCGCAGGCACGAACTCGAACATCTCGCTCAGCACGATACCCTGACCGGCCTTCCGAATCGCGCACTGTTCGCCGATCGCATGGAGCAGGCGCTTGCCAGCGCACGCCGGGACAACACCAGACTGGCATTGATGTTCATCGATCTGGATGACTTCAAGCCGATCAATGACGAGCGCGGGCACGCGGTCGGTGACCTGCTGCTCAAGGAGGTCGGCACACGTATCCGCAAGGCCATCCGCGAATCGGACACAGCAGCCCGTATCGGTGGAGATGAATTCGTCGTGCTGCTGCGCCATATCCAGAACAAGGAAGACGCACTTGCAGTCGCGGAGAAGGTGAGACAATCAATCAACCAGCCCATCCTGACGGACGGCCCGCCACTCATCGTTTCCGCCAGCGTTGGGGTGGCCACCTTTCCCGAGGGCGGCAGCGACGAGATCGAGTTGGCGAAGAATGCCGATCGGGCGATGTACCGTGCCAAGCAGCAAGGTCGCAATGATGTCGTTATCCATCAGCCCGCCGGTCAATGAGGAAGCGGGACGCGGACACTCCAATACCCTGAGAAACAACAGGGCACGCGGCATACGGTCGTTCTCCCTTCCTGTGCATTAAGCCCTTGGCGATCGTTCGCCCCCCTGCCACCATCGCGCCACTCCCTCATTGAGGCATCGTGCCCGATCGCACTTCCCAACCCGATGACTCTCGATCTCGTCAAGACCGCAGCACTTCTGCTCGCACTCTGCCTGCTGCAGGGCATCAACACACGCGCTTTCTCCTCGCGGCGTCGCACCTTCCAGATCAGTGCCGGCCTGATCTTCGGCGCCATCAGCGTCTTCGGCATGATGATCCCGGTCGCGATTGCGCCCGGCCTCATCTTCGATGGCCGCTCGGCGGTGCTGGGCATGGCCGGATTCTTTGGCGGTCCGATGGTCGGCATCATCGCCGCACTGATTGCAGGCAGCTACCGCGCATGGCTTGGCGGCTCGGGCGCCGTCGTTGGCATCGGCGTCATCTGCGCGTCGACATTGCTGGGACTGATCTATCGCACACTGGTGAGGCACCGCCGGGTGACGTGCGGCCCGTGGCAATTCCTCCTCTTCGGACTGGTCGTGCATCTGCTCGCCATACTGCTGTTCACCCTGCTGCCGGCAGCGCAGTGGCACCTGTTCATATCCGAATTGGCGCTTCCTTATCTGCTCGTGCTCGTACCAACGACTGCCGCGCTCGGCATGCTGCTGCAGGACATCGAAAACCGCCAGCAGACCGAACGCGCACTGGCCGGCAGTGAAGCAAGGTTGCGTGCCATCACTCATGCCTTGCCCGACCTTGCCTTATTGCTCGATGAGGACGGCACCTACCTGGAAGTCGTTTCGCAGGACGAGCGACTTCTGGTCGCCGAGAGCAGCAAACTAGTCGGCCGCCGCATGCACGAACTGCTGCCAACCGGACTCGCAGACAAGCTCCTGGCGGCCATCCGGCGCGCACTGCAAGCCACGCACGTTGAAAACGTCGAGTACGACATGCGCACCCTGTCCGGCCCGCGGACCTTCGAAGGACGCTGCAAGGCCTTGGACATGGAATTGAACGGCAAGCCCGCTGTACTGTTCATGGCGCGCGACATCTCGGAGCGCTGCGCAGCGGAACAGGAGCGCCGCATCGCCGCCATTGCCTTCGAATCGCAACAGGGCATGATCATCACCGACGCAGCGGGGGTGATCTTGAAGGTCAACCAGGCGTTCTCCGCCATTACCGGCTACGACGAGACGGAAGTCATCGGCAAACATACGCGCATGCTCGGCTCCGGCCGTCACAACCCGGCGTTCTATCGCGACATGTGGGACAGCCTGCTGCGCAACGGCAACTGGCAGGGCGAAGTATGGAACCGACGAAAGAATGGCGAGATCTACCCTCAAGCCCTGGCCATCAATGCGGTACGTAGCGACGATGGGACCAGTACCCACTATGTCGCTGCGCTGAGCGACATTTCATTGCGCAAATCGACGGAGGAGGAGATTCGCACACTGGCCTTCTTCGATCACCTCACGCAGCTGCCGAATCGGCGCCTGTTGATGGACCGGCTGGGGCAGGCCCTCTCTACGAGCAACGCACAAGGTGGCGCCGGCGCATTGATGTTTATCGATCTCGACGACTTCCGCAACATCAACGACCTTCTCGGTCACCACAACGGCGACGTCCTGCTGCAGCAGGCGGCCAGGCGGCTGGGTGCGATCGCCGCCGACATCGGTGCCAACGCGACCGTTGCACGGTTCGGCGGCGATGAATTCGTCATTCTCCTGGACGCGCTGGCACTCGACCGGCAGGCAGCATACGCATCGGCCAACGATATTGCCGAGCGCATACTGGCGGCATTGAAGGCCCCCTATGTGCTCGAAGGCCAAACTCGCCGGAGCAGTGCCAGCATCGGCGTCGCACTGTTTCCGGCAAGCGGCGGCAGTGTCGATGAATTGATGAAGCGGGCCGATCTGGCCATGAACGAGGCCAAGCACCGAGGCAAGGGCAAGCTCCGCTTCTACGACCCCGTCATGCAGGAAACCGTTACCGCGCGCCTGCGCCTGGAAGACGACATTCGGACAGGGACGGAAGCAGGCGAATTCACGCTGCTCTACCAACCTCAATTCGGCCCGGGCTGCGAGATGGTCGGCGTCGAGGCGCTGGTGCGCTGGCAACACCCCTTGCGTGGATTCATCGCCCCCGACCAGTTCATCCACGTTGCCGAACGCGCCGGGCTCATGCCGGCC
The DNA here is from genome assembly GCF_018122735.1 of Azoarcus sp. L1K30. Taxonomy (GTDB): domain Bacteria; phylum Pseudomonadota; class Gammaproteobacteria; order Burkholderiales; family Rhodocyclaceae; genus Parazoarcus. Next base: position 2,517,977 of record NZ_JAGRRD010000001.1, read on the forward strand.
CTCGGACTGATGGTACTCAACCGCGCCTGCGAACAACTGGCGGCATGGGCGCTGGATCCGGTGACCGCGGGACTCACTGTGGCAGTCAACGTCAGCGCCCAGCAACTCTACAACGATGAATTCGTCGACCAGGTCCTCGATGCCCTCCATCGTAGCGGCGCCCCCGCTGGGCGCCTGACGCTCGAACTCACGGAGTCCCTGTTGCTCGACGACATGGAAGAGGCAATAGAACGCATGGGCAGACTGCGCACCCACGGAATCCGCTTCTCGATCGACGACTTCGGCACGGGCTACTCCTCGCTCGCCTACCTGCAACGGCTCCCGCTCGATCAACTCAAGATCGACCGCTCCTTCGTGCAGGATCTGCCACATAGCGCGAGCAGCCTGGCCATCGTCAAGGCGATCATCGCCCTTGCCCAGGCGCTCGACCTGAAGGTCATCGCAGAGGGCGTGGAACTCGACACTCAGCGCGACACGCTGCGCGCCAACGGCTGCCATCATTTCCAGGGCTTTCTGTTCGCGCGTCCGATGACTGCAGAGCAGATCGGCGAAACGAAAAAGGCCCTACCGACGCGTCGCCTCGAACAAGAGAAGCGCACACAGCCCTCCGAAGCTGCGCACTGAAGTGCGCATGCCTGCGGCCTGGCGTTGCCCCCCGCGCCTTGCACGCATGCACCGTCCACAAAAAAGGGCGCCCCGACTGCGGGCGCCCTCTTGACCTGCGTCGGGTCATTACTGCACACGAACCTCGACACGACGCGCTTCGTCAGCATCGGCGCCACCGAGTGCGACCGCTGGGCGACGCAGCAGCACGCGATCCGCAGCCACCCCCGCCGCAAGCAAGGCATCGCGCACCGAAATCGCGCGATCCCGCGCCACCGCGACATTGACGTCGGCTGCGCCGGTTTCATCATGGAAGCCCGACAACAGCACCCTGGCATCGGCCTGCGCCTCGATCGCCGCCACCACCGGCGCCAAGGCGAGCGCGGCGTCCGCCGACAACGTGGTCGCGCCGGTATCGAAATAGATCTTGAGCAAGGGTTCCCCCACTTCCTCGATCTCGACGTACTCCACCTCACCGCCAAGCAATACGGTTTCTGTGGCTGCGGGCATGGCGCTCGAACGGCCCAGCGAATGCACGCCGAGCCCGATGACAAAGGCGATCACCAGCGCGATCACACCGAAAAGCACCCCCATGACAACGTTCAGTTCGCTGTCTTCCTGATCAAACATGTGTCGCTCCCACTCGAGTCTTCGTGTTGTATGGCAAACCCGCGCAAGTCTATCCGAATTGCACGCATACGCCACGCGGTTTGCGCAATGCAATAATCCTGCTGAATCCTGCACCTCCGATGGATTTGTGAGAAGATTTACCTACGCTTCATGAGCCCCGCATTCATGTGGGGACACTTTAACCAGCGCAAGGAGATCGGCATGGGTTTGTTCAGTTTCATCAAGGATGCAGGCGAGAAGCTCTTCGGTACCGGTGAGGCCAAGGCCGCACAGGACGCCGCCGCCGCGGCCCCCAGCCCGGAAGCGAATGCCCGGGCCAACACCAAGGCAGCCGAGGCCATTGCGCACTATCTCGACACCCTCAAGCTGCTGACGCCCGACATCACGATCAGCTTCGATGGCGCTTCGGCCAAGGTCACGGTCAGCGGCACCACGCCCGACCAGGCCACCAAGGAGCGCGTTCTGCTGGCCGCAGGTAACGTCGCCGGCGTTGCCGAAGTCGAGGACAAGGTCACCGTACTCAAGCCCGAACCGGAAGGCCGCTTCCACACCGTCGTGCGCGGCGACACCCTGTCGGCCATCGCCAAGACCTATTACGGCAATGCCAACAAGTACATGGTGATTTTCGAAGCCAACAAACCGATGCTCGGCCATCCGGACAAGATCTATCCGGGTCAGATGCTGCGCATTCCGCCGCAAGCCTGAGTCAGGCTCATCACCGGACATGGTGGGAAATGTCCCGCCATGTCCCGCCATCCCCGCGCAATCGCGATCGGCGTGGCGCTTGAATTGCATGAGCAGGGGCGCTACCCTCGGCGCTCGCCCAATTTCCCGCCAATCCATCTGGCCCCAAGCGCATGCCTCGCATCCAGATCGACCTGCCCGACACCCTGCCCTTCTCCTGCGACATCCAGCTCTATCTGAGCCACATGAACTATGGCGGCCACCTCGACAACGCCCTGCTGCTCACCGTCGTTTCCGAAGCACGGGTGCGCTACCTGAAGTCGATGGGCTACACGGAGCTCGACGTCGAAGGCCTGGGCATCATCGTCGCCGACGCCGCCCTGCAGTACAAGTCGGAAGCCTTCCATGGCGAAACCATGGTGGTGTCTATGGGTGCAGCCGACTTCAGCAAGTACGGATGCGACCTGCAATGGCGCATGAACGACAAGGCGTCGGGACGCGAAGTCGCGCGCGGCAAGACCGGCATCGTCTTCTTCGACTACACCGTACGCAAGATTTCTCCTGTTCCCGAAGCCTTCCGCGCCCGCTTTCCTGCACCCGGGAACTGACATGAAGCGCACTGCGGCCAGACACGTTGCCGTGATCGGCGGCGGCCCGGCCGGACTGATGGCGGCCGAACGCGTCTCCGCTCAGGGCATCGACGTAACCGTTTTCGATGCCATGCCCTCTGTCGGGCGCAAGTTCCTGCTTGCCGGACGTGGCGGACTGAACCTGACCCACAGCGAGCCGCTCGACGCTTTCCTGACGCGCTACGGCACCCGCGCGGCCGAACTCGCACCAATGATCGAGGCCTTCGGGCCCGCCGCGCTGCGCGACTGGGCCGCCTCGCTCGGCATCGACACTTTTGTCGGCAGTTCGGGCCGCGTGTTTCCAACCGAAATGAAGGCGGCGCCGCTGCTGCGCGCGTGGCTGGCACGACTGCGCAGCCAGGGGGTAAAGTTCGCCGTCCGTCATCGCTGGCAAGGCTGGGTCGATACCGCGCCGACGCAGATCCTGCGCTTCTCGACCCGGGAAGGCGAGCGCTACGCAGAAGCAGATGCCGTGATCCTGGCACTTGGGGGCGGCAGCTGGGCAAAGCTTGGCTCCGACGGCGCGTGGGTCGATCTGCTGCGCGCCCGCGGCGTCGACATTGCCGACCTGCGGCCGGCCAATTGCGGCTTCGACGTCTCCACCGACTTTGCCACAGACACGGCAAACGCCAACAAGGGCTGGAGCACCCACTTCCTCGAGCGCTTCGCCGGCGCACCAATCAAGTCCGTTGCCGCCCGCTGCACCGACCCGCACGGGCACGAACACACCCGCAGCGGCGAATGCATGATCAGCCCCACCGGCATCGAAGGCGGCCTCATCTACGCGCTGTCCGCCCCGTTGCGCGACAGCCTGCACGCGAGCGGCAAGGCCACGCTCCATCTCGACCTCGCGCCCGGCCGCAGCCTCGAACGGCTCGTCGCCGATCTGTCACGCCCCCGCGGCAGCCGCTCGCTCGCCAGTCATCTGCAGGGTCAAGCCGGCATCAAGGGCGTCAAGGCCGGATTGCTGCGCGAGTGCCTGCCTGCTGCCGCGCTGAACGACCCGGCCCAACTCGCCACTGCCATCAAGGCCCTTCCACTGCGCCTCATCGCGCCCCGCCCGCTGGACGAAGCCATCAGCAGTGCCGGCGGTGTGCGCTTCGAAGACACTCTCGACGGCACCATGCTGCGTGCCCTGCCCGGCGTCTTCTGTGCCGGTGAAATGCTCGACTGGGAAGCCCCCACAGGCGGCTACCTGCTGACCGCCTGCCTGGCCAGCGGCCACGCCGCCGGCCTGCGCACGATCGACTGGCTCAACACACACTGAACGGTCAACACACGTCCGAAATCAACCGGTTCGACGCCACGCCAGCGCCCAAACAACGCTATTGGCGACGGGGTTTCCCCGCGACCTGCAAAACCACCCGACCCGATCCGGGATATCGGGCGGCTCACCACGGCAGAGAATCACCAGTTCGCCTCACGCTCCGGCGTCGACGTAATGCGGTGAATCGAAAGGTCCGCCCCAACGTATTCCTCTTCCTGGTCCAGTCGCAGGCCCACCATCAGTTTCAGCACGCCATACACGACGCCTCCCCCGACCAGCGCCACGACGATGGCGAGCATGGTCATGGTCGCTTGCGCCATCAAGGACACGCCGCCCAAGCCGCCGAGCGCGGTGCTGCCGAAAATGCCGGCAGCGAGGCCGCCCCAGGTGCCGCACAGGCCGTGCAGCGGCCATACGCCGAGCACATCGTCGATCTTCCAGCGGTTCTGCGTGAGCGTAAACATGCCCACAAACAGGCCACCTGCCACGACACCGACGACCAACGCACCAAGCGGGTGCATCACGTCGGAACCAGCACAGACGGCCACCAGTCCCGCCAGCGGCCCGTTGTGGACGAAGCCGGGATCGTTCCTCCCCAGCACCAGCGCGGCCAGCGTGCCGCCCACCATCGCCATCAGGGAATTGATGGCGACCAGCCCGGTGATCTTCTCCAGCGTCTGCGCAGACATGACGTTGAAGCCGAACCAGCCAACGATCAGGATCCATGCGCCCAGCGCCAGGAACGGGATGGACGAGGGCGGATGCGCGGAGATCGCGCCGGTACGCGAGTAGCGCCCATGGCGCGCACCGAGCAGCAGCACCGCGGGCAGCGCGATCCAGCCGCCCATCGCATGCACCGCCACCGACCCCGCGAAGTCATGAAACTCGGCACCAAAGGTCGCACTAAGCCACGCCTGCACACCGTAGGCCTGGTTCCACGCGATGCCTTCGAAAAAGGGGTAGACGAAGCCAACGATCAGGAAAGTCGCTGCCAGCTGGGGATAAAAGCGCGCGCGCTCCGCGATGCCCCCGGAAATGATGGCCGGAATCGCCGCCGCAAAGGTCAGAAGGAAGAAGAAACGGGTCAGCTCGAAACCGTTCTTCTCCATCAGGCTCTCCGCGCTGGAAAAGAAATGCACGCCGTAGGCGATACCATAGCCGATGAGAAAGTAGGCCAGCGTCGATACGGCAAAGTCGGTCAGGATCTTGACCAGCGCATTGACCTGGTTCTTCTTGCGTACGGTGCCCACCTCGAGAAACGCGAAGCCCGCATGCATCGCGAGCACCATGATGGCGCCCAACAGGATGAACAGAACGTCACTACTTGTCTTGAATGCTTCCATAAGCCCTCCAAACGGAATGGAAGGCAGAAAGCAAGCACTGTTCCAGTGCAGACAGTCATATTTTTCGGTGCATGCGCCCACTATTGGCGCATCGTTACGCACTGTCTTCGTGCATAGCGCCAATCTGAAGCACCCTCCCGGTGCAGTCACTGGCAACACACCCACTCTGGAGTAAACGCCATCTGGTGTGGGCATCCGGGCTGCGCGGTGCGTAAAATGCGAGCTTTTCGCCTGCCGCCCAGACCATGACCGCACCCCGCCCACCAGAACTGCTTGCGCCTGCCGGCTCGCTTGAGATGATGCGAACCGCTTTCGCCTTTGGCGCAGACGCGGTGTATGCGGGTCAGCCGCGTTACTCGCTGCGCGTGCGCAACAACAGCTTCGGCAAGCTCGACGTGCTCGCTGCCGGTATCGACGAGGCGCATGCGGCGGGCAAGCAGTTCTACCTGGTCGCCAATATTTACCCCCACAACTCGAAGATCCGCACCTTCGAGCAGGACATGGCACCCGTCATTGCCATGAAGCCGGACGCGCTGATCATGGCCGACCCCGGTCTGATGATGATGGTGCGCGAGCGCTGGCCCGAGGTGGATATCCATCTGTCGGTACAGGCCAATACGACCAATTACGCCAGCGTGCGCTTCTGGCAGTCGATGGGCGTGAAACGCATCATCCTGTCGCGCGAGCTGTCGCTGGACGAAGTCGCCGACATCCGCAACGCCTGCCCCGAGATGGAACTGGAGGTGTTCATACACGGCGCGCTTTGCATCGCTTACTCGGGTCGCTGCCTGCTGTCGGGCTACTTCAACCACCGCGACCCCAATCAGGGCAGTTGCACCAACTCGTGCCGCTGGGACTACAAGATGCATGAAGGCGCCGAGAATGGCGCCGGCGACATCCAGACCTGCAGCGACTCACCCGCGCTGGGCAACCCCCGCGACTTTGGCACCGTCGGCACCGCATTGGGCGGCGGTCCGCGACACCACCAGGCAAACCGCGTGTGGCTGCTCGAGGAAGGCAGCCGCCCAGGTGAGCTGATGCCGATAGAAGAGGATGAGCATGGCACCTACATCATGAACTCGCGCGACCTGCGCGCGGTGGAACATGTGCAGCGCCTGGTGGATATCGGCGTCGACTCGCTCAAGATCGAAGGCCGGACCAAGAGCCCCTATTACGTCGCCCGCACCAGCCAGAGCTATCGTCGCGCAATCGACGACGCCGTCGCCGGTCGCCCGTTCGATCTGCAACTGCTGAGCGAACTCGAAGGGCTTGCCAACCGCGGCTACACCGACGGCTTCTATCAGCGCCATCACACACCGGAACACCAGAACTACCTGCGCGGACACTCGGAATCGGGGCGCAGCCTGCTGATTGGCGAAATGCTGGGGTTCGACAGCGCGCGCGGATTGGCCGAAATCGAGGTGAAAAACCGCTTTGCGTTGGGCGACATGCTCGAATTCATCCAGCCGAGCGGCAATTTCAGCAGCCGCTGTGAACGCATCGAGGACGCCGAAGGCGGCGCGCTCGAGTGTGTACCTGGCAGCGGGCGACGGGTCTGGCTTGCGCTCCCGCAAGGTGCCGCAGCACACGCCCCCTGCTTCGTCTCACGCTTCATCTGACTGCGTGCCCGCATGAGGGCACCTGCGGCCTCAAGGCTCCCGGTGCTCGCGTCGACGCGCGCGAACATGTGCCGGCGCTTGATTCCAGGCCACCATGCCGCCAAGCAGCAAGAAACCACCAAGCAGTGCCAACGCGGCAAACGGCACGGACATGGCGAGCAGGGGCCAACTCAGCGAACGCACGAGCAAGGCCTGCGAAGGCATTTGCGGGTTGACCCAGGCCGTTACCAGCCGACCGGCATTGAGTTGGCGAAGGTTCGCCTCCACCACCGAACGTCGCTCGGCCCCCTGGTGGAGGTCGTAGCGAGAGCCGACGTATTCCTTCGTCCCATGCTGATAGCGAAACCGCACCATCAATGCCGGCAGCGGCCGGTTGTGAAATATATCGGGCGGCTCGATCCGCGCCGCCTCGAGCACCGCCGGCACTTCCACCCATTGTCGTGTCTGCATGGCCTCGTAGAGCGGCTGAACGCCGAAGGAGATGGCGCCGAAGATGCCTGCCACCAGGAAGAATATGCCGAGCAAGGGAAAGACGACCCGAATGCCCCCTTCGATCAGATGAACCTTCAGTGAAATACGCGACATGGGCATGTAAACTCGGAATGAAGCTGTATTCTACGACCCGCCCTCGCATACTGAAAACGGAGTAAATCCGGCGACGGCGCTCGTGATCGATTTCGTGTCGATCTCACCACAAAATACTCTTCGACCTTCTCTGAACCCGGACGACATACACACGTTGTTACACGTCTTATATCTTCCGGCAGACTAATCGCCACCTCGCCCATCCATGTCCGCCTTCGCCAAAGACATCGCCACCACCGCCCTCGACCTGACGCAGGCAGACCATGCACGCATCTTCATCGAATTGCTCGATCACTACGCCAGGGATCCGATGGGCGGCGGCAAAGCGCTGGACGTACGGTTGCATCAAACGCTCATCGCGCGGCTCAAGGCTCGCCACGACTACGTTGCCTTCCTCGCTTTCAAGGGCGACCTTGCCTGCGGCCTGATCAACTGCTTCGAAGGCTTTTCGACCTTCGCCGCCGCGCCGCTGCTCAATGTCCACGATCTGGTAGTGCATGCCGACCACCGTGGCCGGGGCGTTGCCCAGGCGCTACTTGGCGCGGCCGAGGCGGCGGCTCGCGCGCGCGGATGTTGCAAGCTCACACTCGAAGTCCTGTCGAACAACGGTGCGGCGCTTGCCGCCTACGACCGCGCGGGTTTTCACCCCTATGTACTCGATCCGGAGGCCGGCCACGCGCTGTTCCTGCAGAAATGGCTGGCGCCGCAGACAGCGGAAGCGGGGTAGGCAGGTCCAATCCGCCAGCCACACCGTGCTGCAGCGCACACTGCGTTGCGCTATAATGCAAGGCTTTGTTTTATCTGAATAACAGGACTCGCCGTGCTCGTCGCCGCCAATATCACCATGCAGTTCGGGGCCAAGCCCCTGTTCGAGAACGTTTCCGTCAAGTTCGGCGACGGCAACCGCTACGGCCTGATCGGTGCCAATGGTGCCGGCAAGTCGACATTCATGAAGATCCTGTGCGGCATTCTGGAGCCGTCAGCCGGCAATGTGTCGAAGGACCCGCACGAGCGAATGGCCTACCTGCGCCAGGACCAGTTCGGCTATGAAGACCTGCGCGTGCTCGATGTGGTGATGATGGGCCACGAGCAGATGTGGGCGTGCATGGCCGAGAAGGACGCCATCTACGCCAATCCGGAGGCCACCGAGGACGACTACATGCGTGCCGCCGAACTCGAAGGCAAGTTCGGCGAATACGACGGCTACACGGCCGAAGCGCGTGCGGGTGAGTTGCTGCTCGGCGTGGGCATCGGCACCGAGTTGCACAACGGGCCGATGAAGAATGTGGCCCCGGGCTGGAAGCTGCGCGTGCTGCTGTGCCAGGCGCTGTTCGCCAACCCCGAGATTTTGCTGCTCGACGAACCGACCAACAACCTCGACATCAACACCATCCGCTGGCTCGAAGACGTGCTCAACAATCGTGACTGCACGATGGTGATCATCTCCCACGACCGCCACTTCCTCAACCAGGTCTGCACCCATATGGCCGACCTCGATTACGGCACCATCACCGTGTACGCCGGCAACTACGACGACTACATGGAAGCGGCGACAATCGCCCGCGAGCGCCAGTCAGCGGCCAACTCGCGCGCCAAGGACAAGATCTCCGAACTGCAGCAGTTCGTGCGCCGCTTCTCGGCCAACAAATCCAAGGCCAAGCAGGCCACCAGCCGCCTGAAGCTGATCGACAAGCTCAAGCCCGAAGACGTCAAGCCGTCCTCGCGTCAATACCCGTGGATCCGCTTCGAATACGACGAGAAGGACAAGCTTCACCGCCTGGCCTGCGAGGTCGACAACATCAGCTTCGGTTACGACGGCATGGAAAAGCCGCTGTTCAACCGCCTGTCGCTCGCGATCGATGCCGGCGACAAGGTGGCCATCATCGGCGAGAACGGCGTGGGCAAGACCACCCTGATGAAACTGCTGGTGGGCGAGCTCAGCCCGCAAAAAGGCGCCGTGAAGTGGGCAGAGAAGGCCAAGCCGGGCTATTACGCCCAGGATCACTCGGCGGATTTTGCCAGCGGCGTCAGTCTCACCGACTGGATTGCCGACTATGCGCGCATCACCTCGGAGTCGGTCGGCGGCGACGTCGAAACCCTGATCCGCGGCACACTCGGACGCCTGCTGTTCTCCGGGGATGAAGTCAAGAAATCGGTGAAGGTCATCTCCGGTGGCGAACAGGGCCGCATGCTGTTCGGCAAGCTGATGCTGTCGCGCCCCAACGTGCTGCTGATGGACGAACCGACCAACCACCTCGACATGGAATCGATCGAGTCGCTCAACAGTGGCCTGGAGAAGTTTCCCGGTACGCTGCTGTTCATTTCGCACGATCGCGAGTTCGTGTCTTCGTTGGCGACGCGCATCATCGAAATCAAGCTCGACGGCACGGTCATCGACTACCGCGGCACATACGAGGAATACCTCTCCAGCCAGGGCCTCGATTAAACCCCGACGCTCAACGCACCGCGCCCGCCTTCCGGCCGCTCGCCCAAGCGGCTTGCAGGTCCGTGGCTGGCAGGGGTTTGTCGTACAGATAGCCCTGACCGATATCGCAAGCTTCGGCGCCGAGGAAATCGGCCTGGACCTGTGTCTCGATCCCTTCTGCGACGGTCCGGAGCCCGAGGCTGCGGGCCAGTGCAATCACGGCGCGGATGATGGCCTCACCGTTCGGATCGCGGCCGATGTCGTGCACGAAGGATTGATCGATCTTGAGTCTGTCCAGCGGCAGACGCCTGAGATAGGCCAGACTTGAATAGCCGGTACCGAAATCGTCGATGGCGAGCGCGACGCCCAGCACGCGAAGCCCGCCGAGCACACCGAGCGCCTGCTCCGGCTCCCGCATGATCATCGATTCGGTCACCTCCAGCTCCAGTCGATCGGCCCCGAGCCCGGCGTTCACGAGGGCATCGGCCGTGGCGCTGACGATCTGGTCGCGGTCGATCTGTCGCGCCGACAAATTGACCGCGACCAGAGGCACATTGAACCCGGCGGCATCCCAGGCCGCCATTTGCCGGCACGCCTCGTTCAAGACCCAAGCGCCGATGTCGACGATAATGCCAGTCTCTTCGGCCAGTGAAATGAACTGCCCAGGTGAAACCAGCCCGAGATCCGGATGCTGCCAGCGCACCAAGGCTTCGACGCCGGTCAGCGTGCCGGTTGCCAGATCGATCTGCGGCTGGTAATGGAGCACCAGCTCGTTACGCACCACCGCGCCGCGCAGGGCATTCTCCATGACCAGACGCTCGAAGGCCCCGGCAGTGAGCTTCGGTGAAAAGAACTGGTAGTTGTTGCGCCCCTGCGATTTCGCCTCGTACATGGCCAGATCCGCATGCTTGAGCAAGGTGTCGACGTCTTCACCGTCGTCCGGATAGAGCGCAATACCAACGCTCGTCGTCACCGTCAGCTCATGGCCGGCAATCGACCGTGGCCTGGCAAACACGTCGAGCATCTTGCGCGCGACGGCGGCGACCTGGCTCACGTCGGTCTCATCCTCGATCAGCAGCACAAACTCATCGCCGCCCAGTCGCGCGAGGGTATCGCTGGAGCGCACCAAATCGCCGATCTGCCTGGCCACCTCGATCAGCAGTTCGTCACCAACCGTATGCCCGAGCGTGTCATTGACACTCTTGAAGCGATCGAGGTCGAAGAACATCAACGCCAGTGCGCCACGTTCGCGCCGTGCGCGATCCAGGGCATGCTCGAGTCGGTCTCGCAGCAGAATCCGGTTGGGCAGGCGTGTCAGAGAATCGTGGTACGCCAGAAAATCAATTCTTTCCTGCGCAAACTTCAAGGTCGAGATATCGCTGAAAACCGCCACGTAATGCGTGATTACATCCGCCTGGTCCCTGACCACGCTGATGGTCAGCCACTCAGGGTACACCTCGCCGGACTTGCGCCGGTTCCACAATTCGCCACGCCACTGCCCCAGCGAATTCACACTGCGCCAGATGTCCCTGTAGAAGGCTTCATCATGTCGCCCCGACTTCAACAGACGCGGATTGCGACCGATGGCCTCTTCTCTCCGATAGCCGGTGATGGTCTCGAACGCCGGATTGACGGCGAGGATATTGCCCGCCGCATCGGTCACCAGGATACCTTCGGTCGTGCTCTGAAAGACGCGCTCGGCGAAGCGCAACTCGCGCTCTATCTTGCGCCGGTCCGAGATATCACGCGAAAAACCGACCGTTCCCAGCAGTTCACCATCTTCACCACGCACCGGCGCCCGGTAGGTTTCGAACCAGCGCGGCTCGCCGTGCAACTTCAATTCCTCTTCGACCGAATAGCCCTGATCACTCTCGATGGCGCGGCGGTCATCGGCGACGAACTGCGACGCCACCGCATCCGGCCACAAGTCGTGGTCGCAGCACCCCTTGATGCCGTCGGGTGCCGACTGCGCACACGCCTCGGCAAACCGGCGGTTAACGGTGAGAAAACGGCTATCGCGATCCTTCAGCCATACCATGAAGGGGAAATTGTCGATCAGTGCCTGCTGATAACGCAGGCGCTGCTCCAGGCTGGCATTGAGCTCGAGGATCTTCGCCTCGGCGGCACGCTGATCCTCGAGTACGCTGAGTAACACCCGCCGGGACAGTTTTGCTTCGTCCAGCAGATGCGCCAGCTCCGCCTGAATACTCCGCGCCAGCTCCTCAGCGCGCACGCGCTCGGTGACGTCGAGACACACGCCGGCAATGGCCGGTCGCCCCTCATAGCTTGCAGCGCGTCCATGGACCTCGACCTCAAGCGTGCCGCCATCCCGCCTCAGACCGCGAAAGATGTATCGAATCTCGTCCTGTGCGCCCTCAAGGCGCTGGCGAATGTTGGATGCCACCAGCTCACGCTGTTCCACCGTCACCAACTCGGACACCGGCACGCGATCGATCAGCGCCTCCGGTCGGTCATAGCCGAACATGGCCGCAAAGGCCGGATTTACATAGCGAAACCTGTTGTCCTGGATCACATAGATGCCCGCCAGCGACTGCTCGACGACGGCGTTGAAGACCCTGCCCGACTCGCTGGAGTTCATGCTTCCCCCCGGCTGTCTCTGCCGTCTGCCCGCACAATGGCCGCAATGGACAGGTGATCGCTCTTCGGGGTCGCGGAACCTTCGTCATCACCTGCATTCAGGTAGCGCGGCGACTCCCCCAGTCGGGCAAGCAAGGCATTGACCTCCTTCTTCAGCTCCAGCACTCGGGACTCGCGCCCCAATGTCGCCTCATACCATCGCTTCAATTCTGCAAGGCTGGCGGCCAGACTGGCGGATTCTCGATCACGTTCGATCGCTATCGCCACCAGATTGGTCACGCTGGCAATCTGCTCACGCTCGGATTTGGTAGCCGTGCGCGGCGTCCGGTAATAGACGGCAAAGGTGCCGAGAACACGCCGCGCCGACGAAAGAAGCGGCGACGACCAGCACGCCTGCAGGCCATTCTCCAGCGCCAACGCAGCGTAGTCCTTCCATAGCGGATCGGAGGAGATATCAACGACAGAGACCTCCTGGCCGGTAAAAGCCGCCGTTCCGCAGGAGCCGACTCCCGGACCGATAGCCACGCCATCAATCGCCTGCGAAAAGGCCTTTGGCACACTTGGCCCTGCCCCCAGGCCAAGATGCGTCCCGGCCTCATCCAGCAAGAGGATCGAGCACACCATGTCCGGGTTCAGCGCTTCGAGTTCAACCACCACATGTGTCAACGTCTCCTGCAAGGGTTCGCTGCGTGCAATGCGCTCGAGCACATTGTTCGCCAACTCGAGCATCCATTTTCCGTTGTCCTGATCAGTCATTGAAGATCCTGCATCCCAGCCATTTGCCTCACGTGGAGACAGCGCCCTTGCCTGTCGCTCACGACACCCCGATGATGCCCGAAAAGCGTGCACCTTCGGTGCATTGGGTAATGTGCAGGAATGCCAACGATGTCAACGCCCTCGTTGGCGCTCAGCAGGCCTTGACGACGATGTCGTGCAGCGTGTTGGCACAGTGCGCCATCCGGTCCGCCGCATTCGAAAGATGACGGTAGATCTCGCGGCGCTTGAACATGTTCAGGTAGTCGTCCCCCTGGAACAGATCGGCCAAGGCCTTGCGATAGAGCTTTTCTACCCTGCGTTCGGCCTTGCGCCCGGTGTCGGCGCTATCGGCGCTGCGCACGGGTTGACTCGCCAGCAGCGAGAAACCGGTCGCCAGTGCCTTCACGCCCTGCAGCAGCAAGCGCGCCATCTCGGTCGTATACATGTCAGGCCCGACACCAAGCACATCCATCTCGTTGACCGTGCTCTTGCAGTAATTCACGACCTCGTCCAAATCCATAATGGCGCGGTAAATGTCCTCACGGTCGAATGGCGTGGAAAAGGCCTCGTTCAAGGTATGCAGATTGTGGATCTTGAGGCGATCAGCCGCATGCTCATCGGCCTTGATCTGCTTGGCGATGGCCGGGTCCGCATGCTCCATGAAATCCACCAGCAGGCTTACGGTGTGCACGACCTGCAAGGCCTGCTCGGTCAGCAGGCGGTGGAAGTCCGGGGCCTTGGGGAAGATCCGGTCGAGCACGCGAAAAACGATGGAACGTGTGGCTTCAGTCATGAACTGACCTCATCGCAGAAAGGGGCGCAGGACGAGCAGCGCGAGCGCGCCCGCCGCCGCTGCCGCGGGGATGGTGATGATCCAGGTTGCTGCGATCTCACCTGCCTTGCCCCAGCGCACGTTGCGCGGACGTTCGGATGCGCCGATGCCCATGATCGAACTGGCCACCACATGACTGGTCGACACTGGCGCCCCCGCCAGCGAGGCGGAAAGAATCACCGCGGCGGACGTCAACTGGGAATCGAGCGCGTGCAGCGGGCGCACACGGTAAACCGCGAAACCGAGCGTGCGCACGATACGCCACCCCCCGGTTAGGATCCCCGCCGTCATTGCCAAGGCACAGGCCAGCATGACCCAGAACGGCACTTCGAAAGCCGGTATGAAGCCCCCCAGCAGCAGCACCAGGGTAAGAATACCCATGCTCTTTTGCCCGTCATTGGCGCCGTGCGAAAACGCCAGCCCCGCCGTCGTCACATATTGCGCCAGCCGCAACCGGTTGTTGAGCGAAGGCCTTGCTCCCCGGAACAGCAGGGTCAGGACACGATGGATCAGGAAACCCACCGCAAAGCCGAGCAATGGCGATAGCACGAGCGCCAGCAACACCTTGCACACGCCCGACAGGTGCCCCTGTGCGAGTGCCGCGAAGCCCCAGACCACATGATCCGCCCCTGCAGAACTCACCACTGCCCCGATCAGGCCGCCCACCAGCGCGTGCGACGAAGAGGACGGAATGCCCTTCCACCATGTCAGCAGATTCCACGCGATCGCGCCGATCAAGCCTGACAGCACCACACCCAGCGACAATCGCTCAGGCACCCCTGTGAGATCGACAAACCCGCCAATGGTATTTGCCACCGCCGTCCCGCCCAGAAGCGGCCCCAGAAACTCGAACACCGCAACCACGGATACCGCCTGGGCAGGCGTCATCGCGCGCGACGCGATGACCGTCGCAACCACATTCGCCGCGTCGTGAAAGCCGTTCGTGTAGTCGAACACCAGCACGATCACGACCGCAATCACGGTAATCGCCAGAATCGGATCCACCCTGCAGCGCTCCCGCATACGAACTCATGTGTCGTCGATCATAGGCGGATGGCGACACGAAAGCATGCCGCAGCGCGCCATGACCGGTGCGCACGCGCCTGCGAACGGATGCTCATGGCAAGGCATGAGCGAGCGTCACTGCACAGGCTCACGATCCACGGTCTCGGATAGAATGAGGTCTGATTAAACGGGATGCGACATGATCGGGATCTTTCTGGTGACGCACGGCACCTTGGGCGAAGCTCTCATCCAATGTGCCTGCCATGTGCTCAACAAGCGCCCGCCTCTGATCGCCCAGATGGGCGTTTCGGCACAGGACGACCCGCTCGACCTGCTGCCGGTCGCGCGTCAGATGCTCGCTTGGACCGATAGCGGCCACGGCGTGCTCGTGCTGACCGACATTTATGGCGCAACCCCGGCGAACATCGCCACCAAGCTGCTCAAGCCCGGTGTCATCGAAGGGATTGCGGGCGTCAATCTGCCGATGCTGTTGCGCGTACTGACCTATCGAGAACGGGACATGGCAACCCTGATCAGCCGCGCGATATCGGGCGGCTGCGACGGCGTAATGCAAATTAAGTAATCGAATCCGGATTTTCCTGATCACTACAAGAAATCGAACGAGACACAAGATGCCCAAAGCGGACGTAGAAATCATCAACAAGCTCGGACTGCACGCGCGCGCTTCGGCCAAGCTCACGCAACTTGCAAGCAGTTTCGGCGCCGACATCTGGCTCGAGCGCAATGGTCGCCGGGTGAACGCGAAGAGCATCATGGGCGTCATGATGCTGGCCGCCGCGCGGGGCTCGACGATCAGCGTCGAAACCTCGGGCAAGGACGCAGATGAAGCGTTCGCGCGCATCCTCGAGCTGATCGCCGACCGCTTCGGCGAAGAGGAATGACGCCATGGCCTTCACGCTGCACGGGTTGCCGGTCTCGCAGGGCATCGCCATCGGCCATGTGCATCTGGTGTCGCACGCGCTGCTCGAAGTCAATCACTATCACGTCGCCCCCAAGCACATCGGGGACGAACTCCTGCGCCTCGACGAAGCATTCGCCACCGTCCAGGGCGAACTGGTCGGGCTCAAGGCCTCGGCAACACTGGGACAGACGCATAGCGAGGTAGGCGCTTTCGTCGACCTGCAGCTGATGATGCTGGCCGATCCGATGCTGATCGAGGCCGCGCGCGGCCTGATCGAATCGCGACGGTGCAACGCCGAATGGGCGCTCGTGCAGCAGATGGAGCTGGTGGTCGAGCAGTTCCGCCAGATCGAGGACCCCTACCTGCGCGAACGACAGGCCGATATCGTGCAAGTGGTCGAACGCCTGGTGAAGGTGCTGCTCGGACACCCGGGCCATCTTCCTCCACGCCGGCGCGACGGACTGGGCACGGTCGTCGTCGCACATGACCTGTCCCCGGCGGACACCATCGGCTTTCGCGACCACAACATCGCCGGCTTCGTCACCGATGTCGGCGGCCCCACGAGCCACACCGCCATCGTCGCCCGCAGCCTGTCGATCCCGGCGGTGGTCGGCCTGCACCATATTCGCGACCTGGTCGAGGACAACGAACTCATCATCGTGGATGGCACGCGCGGGGTCGTCATCGTCGGCCCGGATGAGACCGTCGTGCAGGAGTACCGCCTGCGGCGTTCGGAGCTCGAACTCGAACGCTCCAAGCTGAACCGGCTCAAGGACACACGCGCCACCACACTCGACGGCGAAGACGTCAATCTGCTCGCCAACATCGAAGGCCCGAAAGACTTGCCGCAGGTGAAGGCGGTCAGCGCCGATGGCGTCGGCCTGTACCGGACCGAGTTTCTGTTCATCGGCCGCGACACCCTGCCGGACGAAGACGAGCAGTACGAAGCCTACCGCGCCGTGCTCAAGGCGATGCCGAGCAAACCGGTCACGATCCGCACCTTCGACGTCGGCGCCGACAAGGCCCTCAACGGCAACCACGGTCGCGTCGAGCCCAACCCGGCGCTCGGCCTGCGTGCGGTGAGATACTCGCTCGCCGAACCGAAGATGTTCCTGACCCAGTTGCGCGCCCTGCTGCGCGCCTCGGCGCACGGCAAGTTGCAGATCATGATCCCCATGCTTGCCCATGCGCACGAAATCGACCAGAGCCTGGCGTTGATCGAAAAGGCCAAGGCCGAACTGCGGGCAGAGAACGTGCGCTTCAATGAAGCGATTCCAATTGGCGGCATGATCGAAGTCCCCGCTGCCGCACTGGCGCTGGGCATGTTCATTCGCCGCCTGTCCTTCCTGTCCATCGGCACCAACGACCTGATCCAGTACACGCTGGCGATCGATCGCTCCGACGAAGCCGTCGTCCATCTTTACGATCCACTGCATCCTGCCGTCCTCAAGCTGATCGGCGGCACCATCCAGGCCGGCGCACGCTTCGGCATGCCGGTATCGGTGTGCGGTGAGATGGCTGGCGATCCCGCCTATACGGAGCTTTTTCTCGGCATGGGCCTGCGCAACTTCTCGATGCATCCGGCACACATCCTCGGCGTGAAACAGCAGGTCCTGCGCGCCGACGTGGGCGAACTCGCACCGCGCGTGCAGCGCATACTGAAGATGGACGAGCAGGCGCGGGTGCGCGAGGCGGTCGAGCGCCTAGGCGGCTGACGCCTTCTCACCGGCACGGGGCAACACGCCGGCCGGCGCAATGACGTCTGATCACACAACGGCGCCATTGCGCCGCCTGCCGCGCGCCATTAGAATGCTGGCCTGTTCTGCGAAAGCCACTCCGGCTTTCCACGCCCGAGCGGGCGTCGTATAACGGCATTACCTGAGCTTCCCAAGCTCATGACGAGGGTTCGACTCCCTTCGCCCGCTCCAGCTCCCGTCATTCCAAAATCCGCACGGGTCCAGCGCACGGCCATGAATTCGCACTTCACGACGCGCGCGTCGTCCTTGCTCAACCCCCCCCACGTGCAAACAGCCGTCCGATGGCTGCAGGATGGGACGGAAAGTACAGATGCACGTACGAGGCGGTCAGCCGGCCGCAGCGATAGATCGCTTCTCCCTGGCGCCCGTCCGCCGTGCGGGCATGCCCCCAGGGCGGCAACGGCGTTTCGCTCTTCGAATAATGAAAAGTGTGTCCGCGAACTGGGCCTTCGGGCAATTCCGCCGTCTGCAGGCCGAGCGCGGCAAGACGTTGCTGCATGACGGTGCGCCCGGGCAGCAGGCCGCCGACTGCATGCTGCTGCCCGCCCTTGTCGACCAGAGTCTCGAACAGGCTCATCATGCCGCCGCACTCGGCCAGCACCGGCCACCCGGCATCCACATGCCCGCGCAGCGCCTCCCAGAAATCGCGATTGGCCGCAAGCTGCGCACCATGCAGCTCGGGATAGCCACCCGGTAACCAGACCGCATCGCATTCAGGCAGGGTATCGCCGGCCAGCGGCGAGAAGAAGGTCAACGTGGCGCCGAGCGCACGCAAGGCGTCGAGATTGGCCGGATAGATGAAGCCATAGGCCGCATCACGTGCCACCGCAATCCTGTGTCCGGCAAGCAGCGGCGGGGTGGGTGTGATCGGCGCGGCGTCGAACGTGACGGCCGGCGGCAATTCCGCCGCGCCCGTCCGCGCCAGGTTGTCGGCGAGACGATCGAGCCTGGCATCCAGATCGCTGATCTCGGCGGCCTGCATCAAGCCCAGGTGGCGCTCGGGCAGAGTCCCGTCGGCGTCCCGCAAGACTGCGCCAAACCAGCGCATGCCTGCCGGCAGCGACGCTGCGAGCATGTCGGCGTGCCGCGGACTGCCGACCTGATTGGCAAGCACGCCGGCAAACGGCAGCTGCGGACGATAGCTCGCCAGCCCATGGGCAACTGCGCCAAAGGTCTGGGCCATCGCGCGTGCATCGATGACAGTCATCACCGGCAGCCCGAAGCGGCAGGCAATATCGGCTGCCGACGGGGCGCCGTCAAACAGCCCCATCACGCCTTCGACCAGGATCAGGTCGGCCTCGCCCGCCGCGTCATAAAGGCGCCGTGCGATGTCGTCCTCCCCGCACATGCCGAGATCGATGTTGTACACCGGGACGCCACTGGCCACCGCATGGATCTGCGGGTCGAGAAAATCCGGCCCCGACTTGAATACCCGGACCTTGCGGCCAAGACGGACATGCATCCGCGCCAGCGCCGCCGTCACGGTGGTCTTGCCCTGCCCCGAGGCAGGCGCGGCAACGAGTAGCGCCGGGCAGCGGCGCGGCTCACCTGTCGCGCTCAATTCACTCACGCCTCACGACCCGATACGGTGGGATGAACCACCGCACAGCCGGCATGCGGTGGATGCGGTGCGTCGCCATTGCCTCGGGGTGAAAACCAGGCCAGTTTCGGATACAGCCCGACTACCCCGCCCACCACCGTCAGTGCCGGCGGACGTATGCCGGCGCTGTGCACTGCCGTTGTCAGCGTCGCGAGGTCGGCGGTGACGACGCGCTGGGCATCGGTCGTGCCACGCTCGATCACACCTGCAGGCGTGTCCGGCGCCAACCCGTGCGCCACGAGCTGGGCGCAGATTTCGGCCAGCCGCGAAATTCCCATGTAGATCACGAGTGTCTGTCCGGGACGCGCGAGCATCTGCCAGTCGAGATCGAGGGCACCGTCCTTGAGAAACCCCGTCGTGAAAATGACCGACTGCGCATGGTCGCGATGTGTCAAGGGAATCCCTGCGTAAGCGGCAATGCCAGCCGCCGCCGTCACCCCGGGGACCACCTCCACGGTGATGCCGGCATCGACCAGCACTTCCATCTCCTCGCCGCCACGACCGAAGATGAAGGGATCCCCCCCCTTCAGCCGCACCACCCGCTTGCCCGCCGTGGCCAATGACACAAGCAGGCGGTTTATCTCGCCCTGCGGCAAGGTGTGATCCGCCGCCTTTTTGCCGACGTAGATGCGCTCGGCCTCCGCCGGCGCCAGTGCGACGATGGCCGGGCTGACCAGGTTGTCATAGACCACGACGTCGGCGCCCTGCACCAGACGCGCGCCACGCAGGGTCATCAGCTCGGGGTCACCCGGCCCGGCACCCACCAGATAGACATGACCTGGTTGCGGCCCAGGCCGCGCCCCCGCCATCACAGGCACACTCATTTCACCACTCCAATCCGCGCTCTGCGAACGCGCCGTTCCGGACACCGCTCGCCCGGGCGCGCCAGTCACTCGGGAATAAAACTCACACGACCTTCAAACTCGAAACGGCGCAAGGGATGACCAAACGCATGGCTGAGGCAGTCCGCCTGCAACACCGTGTCGCGGTCACCCGCCAGGACACCGCCACGCCCGTCGAGCAGAATGATATGGTCAGCATAGCGGGCCGCCAGGTTGATGTCGTGCAATACCATGACCACGCCACGCCCCTCGCCCGTCATCCTGCGGAACAACTCGAGCACCGCAATCTGATAGCGCAGATCGAGATGGTTAAGCGGCTCGTCGAGCAGCAACAGCCGTGGCGACTGCGCGAGCAGTGCCGCGACCGCCACGCGCTGTCGCTCGCCGCCCGACAGCGTCAGAACGTCGCGTTGCTCGAATCCCGCCAGACCGACGTCGGCCAGCGCTGCACGGGCGATGCGCTCGTCTTCGACCCCCTCCCAGCCCCAGCGGCCGAGATGGGGATGACGCCCGATCAGCACCGTTTCGATGACCGATGCGGCGAAGTGATCCGGCTGCTGCTGCAGCAGAACCGCGCGAAAACGGGCCGCCTCCGGCATCGACCACCCTGAGTACGGCAGTCCTCCCAGCCGCACCGCGCCGACGCTGGGCTCGCGCAGTCCGGCCAGCGTGTGCAGCAAGGTGGTCTTGCCCGCCCCGTTTGGGCCGAGCAGCACCAGACATTCGCCCGGCGCCAACTCGAGGCTGAATTCGCAGCACAACCAGCGCTCGCCGACCTTCAGCGCGAGCCCTTCGGCCTCGAGCAGGGGCGCGACCGAAGCACGTGCAGGAAGCGCATGGCGGTCCATGTCAGCGGGGGTGGCGCGCAAGCAGGAACAGGAACACCGGCACCCCGATCAGGGCGGTCAGCACACCCACCGGCAACTGCTGCGGCGCCATCACCGTACGCGCGAGCGTATCGGCGACGGTCAGCAGGATACCGCCCGCTACCGCAGCCGTCGGCAGCAGGACGCGCTGGTCGTTTCCGAGTGCGAGCCGCACCAGGTGAGGTACGACGAGACCGACGAAGCCGACCGACCCGACCTGGGTGACGGCCACCGCGGTCAGCAGCGACGCCAGCACATACAGTCCGAGGCGAAGACGCCTGACATTGACACCCAGCGCCCGTGCACTCAACTCGCCGCGCGCGAGCACGTTGAGATCGCGCGCAACCGGCAATACCGCTGCCAGCCCGCCCAGCAGCATGATCAGCGCGGCCCACGGCCTCGACGCCCCACTGGCGTCGCCCATCAGCCAGAACAACATGGACTGCACCCGGGTATCGGGCGCCAGCGCAAGCATCAAGGTCACTGCCGCACCGCAGCCTGCCGCCACGATAACCCCGGTCAGAAGCAGACGGGTCTGCGTCCAGCTGCCGTCACCATGCGCCAGTCCGAACACCATGAACATCGCCGCCAGCGCACCGGCAAACGCGCCGGCATCCACCCACGCCGCCGCGAGCCCCAGCGATATGCCTGCAAGCGCGCCAACCGCCGCACCACCCGAGACCCCGAGTATGTAAGGGTCGGCCAACGGATTGCGCAGCAGTACCTGCATCACCCCGCCCGCCAGCGCCAGCAGGCCGCCACAGACGAAAGTCGCCACCGCGCGCGGCAAACGCAGTTCGCGTATGACATTGGCCGCCATGCCGTCGCCACCGAGGACGGCGGCGAGCACGTCGGCAGGCGCGACCTGAACACTGCCCGCCAGCAAGGCCCAGGCCAGCGCCATCAGCCCCGCAAGCGCCAGCGCGAGAGCGACGACGAGGAGCCGCCCGATGCGAACCGGCATCAGGCGATACCCGCCGTCACGTGCGGCCGCGACTGCCACGGTCGATCAATGCAGCGCGTAGCGCAGCGAGACAAAGGCATTCGCCCCCGCAGTGCCGTAGCCCTGGGCGCGCTCGTAGTCCTTGTCGAGGATGTTGTTTGCACGCAGCTCCATGCTCCAGTCGCGCGCCACCGCATAGTGGACGTAGGCGTTAAGCAGGGCATAGCCGCCCAGCTTGTTGGCCGCGGTATTCGTCGTCCTGTCGAAGCGCCGTCCCTGCCCGGTCAGCTCCGCACCCCAGGTCCATGCACCCATGCTGCGATCGATGGCGAAGGTGGCGCTTTCCTTTGCCCGCCGTCCGAGGTAGTCACCGCTATCCTTGTCCTTCGCCTCGAGAAAATCAACGCTCGCGCGCAAGCGATAGCCATACACCATCGTGCTCACACCCAACTCCACGCCCTCCAGGGTCGCGGTGGCGACGTTGTCGGCGATGCCTGTACTCCAGTCGATGAGGTTCTTCACCCGGTTATTGAAATAGGTTGCACGCGCCACCGTAACGCCATGCTCCCACACCAGGCCGATCTCGCGGTTGACCGCATCCTCGGGCTTGAGATCCTGATTGCCGCCGAAGCAGCCGAATCCGGGATAGCACTCCAGCGGGTAGTAGAGATCGTTGAAGGTCGGCGCCTTGAACGCAGTGCCGATGCTGCCGTGCACGCGCCACTCGGGGTGGAACTGGTAGCCATACGCCGCCGACCCGGTGGTCTTGCCCCCGAACTGCGAATCGTCGTCATGGCGCGCATTGAACTGCACGCTGTGCTGACCGAACTGCCCGCCCCAACCGAGCACGAGCGAGTTCGACGAACGATTGGTCTTCGCATAGTCGGCAGTCGTGCTGACATCCTGCTCGAGGTATTCGTAGGCGGCCAGCAGCGACCCGCCAGCAAGCGCAACATCGTTTTGCCAGGAAAACTGGGTCTGGTCGGTATCGAACCTGGAGGTCGACACGCCGTCGGCGGAAATGCGCGAAACATCCGCGCTGTATCCCAGCCTCAGCGTACTGGTCCAGTCGCGGGTGATCTGATTGCGCAGGTGCACACTGGCGGCGTCGGTCTGTTTCTTGATCGAGGAATCGAAGGCCTCGCCGGCGTCGTACCAGTTGCGCCCGTCCGTGTGCAGCACGGACACCCCCACTTCGTCGCGCTCGCCGATACCGAGCGCAAGCGATCCGCTCATGTAGTCGTTGCGAAAGCCGTCGTCGTCGCGGTTGCTGCCGGCTGTCGACTTCGGCCGCGCGTTGAACCCGTCGGTACGCTCCTGGCCCGCCACCAGGCTGTAACGCAATCGGTCCACGCCGCCGGCAATCGCCGCCTCGAGTTCGCGGCTATTGTCCGACCCGACACCGACGCGCAGCGACGGCTGGTAACCCTCCTTGCCCTTGCGGGTGAAGATCTGGATGACACCACCGATTGCATCGGAACCGTATAGCGCGCTCGCGGGCCCGCGCAGGATCTCGACATGATCGATGAGTGCCAGCGGAATCGTCTCCAGCGTCGGCGCGCCATTGGTGACGGAGCCGACACGCATGCCGTCGATCAGCACCAGCGTATGTCCGGCATTGGCGCCACGGATGAAGATGCTGGTATTCGAACCGGCACCGCCGGTGGCGGACACCTGTATGCCGGAGCGCGCCGAAAGCAGCTCGACCAGGCTGGTATTGCCGGCCTTGGTGATCTCGTCACGCGAGATCACCTCGACACTGGCCAGCGCATCGGATGCCATGACCGGCTGCCGCGTTGCGGTCACCACGACTTGATCGAGTTCTGCATTGGCATGGCCGGTCTGTTGCGCCTGACCGATGAGGGGATAGACGAGCGCGCACGCCGACGCGAGCATCGAAAGCTGGATTTTCACTGGAAACACTCCCTGCACCACGGCCCGCGTCCCCGCATACCGTGGTCGATTCACACATGAATGCACTGAGGGAGAAAGTCGAAGAGAGGCGAAACAAACCGCACCCGTCGCCGCCACCCCGCGGCACATCCGCCAAATCACGCGCGGGCCGGTATCCGGGCTCATGAGTTGTTCGCACTACCAGAGGCACGAACTCGGCGCGTCGCCTTCCCGGGCTGGGCCCAGTGGCATGTCGACACGCGTTGAACTCACTTACCGTTGCGGGGGCAGCACAGGCATTGCACGCACTTTGGCGCGCGCACCTGTTTCCCGTTTAACCCTGTGGCGGGAATCGCCGTCGGGCACCACGAACGTGTTGCCCCTTCCGGGGCAGTGGGGTCGGATGATACCGTGTTCGGCCACACCAGTGCACAGCAACAAGCGAAGAAATCCAATGACCTGCGAACTCATCCTCGGCGGTGCGCGCTCGGGCAAGAGCCGACATGCCGAACGACGCGCGCTCGACAGCGGCCTGTCCGTTACCGTCATCGCCACCGCGGAGGCGGGCGACGAAGAGATGGCTGCGCGCATTCGGCGCCACCAGACCGACCGCCCGGCGCACTTCCGCACCATCGAAACGCCGGTAAGACTGGCCAACGCCCTGCGGCAGGAGGCAGCCGCCGATCGCTTCGTGATCGTCGATTGCCTCACGCTGTGGCTGACCAACCTGCTCGCGGACGTCGACACGCTCGGACCGACGGACGACGCAAGTAAGCTGCCTCGCTTCCGCCACGAGCGCGACGCCTTGCTCGAGACGCTTCCAACACTGCCTGGCAGGGTCCTGCTGGTCGCGAACGAGATCGGGCTCGGATTGGTGCCCGAACATCCGCTGGGCAGACTGTTCCGCGATGAAGCCGGACGACTCAACCAGGCCATTGCCGCCCTGAGCACACGCGTCGTGTTCGTCGCCGCAGGTTTACCGCTGGTGCTCAAGGACGCCTGACAGAGCGTGCTAACATCCGCCGCGCCTTCCCCATGCCATCGCCGGACCCTTCATGAAATTTGCCATCAATACCCCTGATCAAGCGTTGGCCGCCCGACTGCAGCAGCGTATCGACGCCAAGAC
This sequence comes from Azoarcus sp. L1K30, assembly GCF_018122735.1. GTDB lineage: Bacteria > Pseudomonadota > Gammaproteobacteria > Burkholderiales > Rhodocyclaceae > Parazoarcus. The sequence goes on from NZ_JAGRRD010000001.1 coordinate 2,542,902, forward strand.
CAAGCCACGCGGCGCGCTCGGGCGCCTGGAAGCGCTGGCGCTGCAGATCGGCCTGGTGCAGCAGTCGGATTCCCCTGCGCTGCAGCAGCCGCACATCATGGTTTTTGCCGGTGACCACGGTGCCGCACGTGCAGGCATCTCGGCCTATCCCCAGGATGTCACCTGGCAGATGGTGGAGAATTTTCTCGCCGGCGGTGCCGCCATCAATGTTTTCAGCCGCCAGATGGGGCTGGGGCTGACGGTGATCGACGCCGGTGTCAATCACGATTTCGGCAAACGGCCGGGCCTAATCGACGCCAAGATCGGCCCCGGCACTGCCAACTACCTGGAACAGCCGGCCATGACAGCGGCACAGTGCGAGTCAGCGCTCGCACGCGGACGGGAACTGGCCCACGCGCTTGCGGCAAACGGCTGCAATTGCGTCGGCTTCGGGGAAATGGGCATCGGCAACACGGCATCGGCTTCCCTGCTCACGCACTGCCTCGTTCCCGGCGGCGATCTTGCGCACGTCACCGGCCGCGGCACCGGGCTCGACGACGCCGGACTTGCGCGCAAGCGAGCGCTACTCGAACAGGCGCTCGGGCGCGGCGGGCGGCTCACCACACCAATGCCAGCGCTGATCGAATACGGCGGTTTCGAGATCGCGATGATGGCAGGTGCAATGCTGGGCGCAGCGGAAAAAGGCATGGTGCTGATAATCGACGGCTTCATCGTCACCGCGGCACTGCTGGTCGCCCACGCCATGGCGCCGGCCGTACTGCCCTACTGCGTGTTCGCCCACCGCTCCAGGGAGCCGGGCCACACGCTTCAGCTCGAACACCTCGGTGTCGAACCGCTGATGGAACTGGACCTGCGACTTGGCGAAGGCACCGGTGCTGCCCTGGCATTTCCTCTCGTGCAGGCTGCGGTCAACTTCCTCGACGAAATGGCCAGCTTCGAATCGGCCGGCGTCAGCGGCCAGACCTGAACCTTCATGCGCTACCAGATTGAGCTCTTCTTTACTGCGCTCGGCTTTTTCACCCGCCTGCCGATACCGGGCTGGGTGCCCTGGTCCACCGAGCGCCTCAATCACGCGGCGCGCTATTTCCCGCTTGTGGGCTGGGTGGTCGGTGCCATCGGCGCCACCAGTTATTTCGCGCTCGTCACGGTACTACCGCCATCGCTGGCCGTGATCCTGTCGATGGCGGTCACGATTCGCGCCACCGGCGCCTTCCACGAAGACGGCTGGGCCGACGCCTGCGACGGTCTCGGCGGCGGATGGGACAAGACGCAGGTGCTGACGATCATGAAGGATTCGCGCATCGGCAGTTATGGCACCGTCGGCATGCTGCTGTTGTTGCTGGCCAAGGCCGCAGCGCTGTTCGAGTTGGGTGCGCAGAGCGCGCTCGACGTTGCCCTGGCGCTGCTGGTCGCGCACCCCTTGTCGCGCCTCGCCTCAACCAGCCTGATCCACCTGCTGCCCTATGTGCGCGAGGACGAAACCGCCAAGTCCAAACCCTTGGCCCGCCGCCTGAACGGCGCAGAACTGCTGATTGCCGCCAGCTTCGGCCTGCTGCCCCTGCTGCTGCTCGCGCCACTCGAAGCCGTGTGCGCGCTGGCCGCGAGTGCCTTGGCAACTGCATGGGCCGCGCGCATGTTTCTGCGCCGCCTGGGCGGCTACACCGGCGACCTGCTCGGCGCAACCCAGCAGGTCAGCGAACTGGCCTGCTATCTAGGCATTCTCATCGCATGGAACTTCACCTGATCCGCCACCCGCGGCCCAACGTCGAACCGGGTATCTGCTACGGTCGTACCGATCTCGATGTGGCCGAGTCCGTTCCCGATGTCGCCGACCGCCTGCGCCCGCTGCTGCCACCACGGTTTGCCCTCCACACCAGCCCGCTGCGCCGCGCGCGCCTGTTGGCCGAGGCGCTGGGCTCGCCACAGATTGACCCCCGCCTGCAGGAAATGAACTTCGGCGACTGGGAGGGGCGACGTTTCGACGATCTTGGCCGGGCAATCGACGCCTGGGCAGACGACCCCCTCGGTTTTGCCGCCCCGAACGGCGAATCGGCCCGCGACATGAGCGCGCGCGTGCTGCACTGGCTCGATGAAACCACCCGGGCGGCATCGGCGGAGCAGCCGCTGGTCGTGGTCGCACACGGCGGACCGCTGCGGGCGATCGCCGGCCACCTGCTGGGCTTGCCTGCCGACCGCTGGCTCGGACTCGATTTCGCCTGTGGCAAATCGACCAGGATAGACCTCGAAGCATGGGGCACGACGCTGAAGTGGTTCAACCGCTGAGCCTGCGACCCAGGCACATCCGCGGGTCTTTGACGTCCCTTCGTCCTTCCTCGGCCTTCATGGGATAATCGGCGCCTTTCCAACGTCCCGCCTGACGCCGAATGCTGACCCCCCTGCCCGATTTTTCCACCGGCCATCTGCTCGTTGCCGGCGATGTCATGCTCGACCGTTACTGGCACGGCTCCACGACCCGCATCTCACCCGAGGCACCAGTACCGATCGTCAAGGTCGAAGGAGACGAATTCCGTGCCGGCGGCGCGGGAAACGTGGCACTCAATGCCGCCTCGCTCGGTGTCCGCACCGAATTGATCGGACTGGTCGGGCGCGACGATGCAGCGCGACTGCTCGGCGACCGGCTGGCACAGGGGGGCGTGAGCTGTCGCCTGCTGGAAGCCCCCCAGCACGCAACCATCACCAAGCTGCGTGTCATCAGCCGCCATCAACAATTGATCCGGCTCGACTTTGAAGACAGCTTCGCCAAGCTTGAATCCACCGGCATCGAAGAGGCCTTCCGTGGTGCGCTCAATGACAAGAACGCGGTGGTCCTGTCAGACTATGGCAAGGGCACGCTGGCACAGGTTGCGCACCTGATTGCACTGGCACGGGAGCAAGTCATCCCTATCATTGTCGACCCGAAGGGCACCGATTTCAGCCGCTATCGCGGCGCATCGGTGGTCACGCCGAACATGGCCGAATTCGAGGCCGTCGTCGGCCACTGCGCCGACGAAACCACGCTACGCACGCGCGGCGAAGCATTGATGGAAGCACTCGAGCTCGACGCTCTCCTCATCACGCGGTCGGAGCGCGGCGTCACCCTGCTGCAGAAAGGCGTGCTGCCGCTCGATCTGCCCACACGCGCGCGAGACGTATTCGACGTCACCGGCGCGGGAGACACCGTGGTGGCCGTACTGGGCGCCGGTCTGGCTTGTGGCATGTCAATGGCAGACGCTACCGGGCTTGCCAATACTGCTGCGGGAATCGTCGTCGGCAAGCTCGGGACGGCGACGGCAAGCCTCGCTGAACTCTCATCGGAGCGCGCTTCACCCCCCTGATCGCGCTGAATCGGCCATGTGCTCGCACACAAGACCGGTCCGATGCTCGCCACGCGAGGCGTAAACGCAAAAACGGGGACCGAAGTCCCCGTTTTCAGTTCAGGTCTGTACCGGGTACAGATTAGAACGTGTGGCTGATGCCCAGACCGAAGGCGCGCTCGTACTGGCTGGAGTAGCCGTCGAACGAGTTGTCGTCGTAGCTGATGTTGCCGTACTGAGCGTAGGCAGTCGTGCGCTTCGACAGGCTGTGCTGGTAGCCCAGAGCCCAACGCTTGGTCGTGCTGTTGTCGACTTCGCTGTCCTTCTGCTGACCGTACACAACTTGCACCATGCCAGCGGCGGAAACCGGAGCGGTTGCACCGATGAACCACTGCTTGACCTTCGACACGGTGGTGCCGGACACTTCGGTCTTGTCCTGGCCGTAAGCAGCGTGCAGCTTGGCAACGCCGAAGTCGTACGTACCGGCCAGATCCCAGACTTGCTCGTTGGCACCGTCAAGGGCGGAACCGTCACGCACGTCGGCGCGGTGGTAGTTCAGACCAACGAAAACGGGACCGTTGGTGTAGGTCGGAGCGATCGCGAACACGGTACGCTGATTGTCCGGACCTTCGTTGCCGGTAGCGCCGTTGGAGTAAGCAACCGTGGTCACCAGACCCGAGTACGACGGGGTGATGTAGGCAACGGTGTTATCCAGACGGGTGATGTCATTGCCAGCGGTGGAAGCACCGTTGGTCCAGGTCAGGCCGTAGCCGGTCACGGCGGACGAACCGAACGGATCAACCTTGCCGAGGATCGAATCCTGCGGGGTGGTCAGACGACCAGCAGCAACGGTACCGAAGTTGCCGGCCAGGTACAGGAACGCGTCACGACGCGAACCGCTGCTGGCTTGGGTCAGCTGGGTGTTGTTGTCGAAGTTCAGGCGGGTCTGGAAGTCGAAACCGACCTTCAGGCCATTGCCCAGATCTTCAGAACCCTTGATGCCGAGGCGGCTGGGGGCCTGGAAGTAGCTCGGCATTTCGGTCTTGCTGTCGGCATCGCCGCCGCCGTAGTTCACGACGCCGGTATCGACACGACCGTAGATGGTCACGTTCGACTGAGCGAAGACCGGTGCAGCCATCAGGCCAGCAACAGCCAGCGCGATCAGTTTCTTTTGCATGTGTTTCTCCTCTAGTTGAAGTTGAGACTGCAGCTAAGCTGGAGCCCGACTTACCTCTCATGCGAGAAGTTGGGTGGATTTTGAGCATTGAGTCACACCTCACGCAAGCGACATCGTGAAAAACCGTACCTAAAAGGCAGTCCGTGTTGCGCGAGCACAACATGAGGATTTTTCGCCCTCGACCAGCGCCCGAAATGGGCGGGCAGACAGTTCCGGCCGGGTCACTGCCGACCGCGGCAAGACGGCGGAATCAAGTGCAGACCAAAGGCGTGTCACCTTGCCACTTCCTGCGAACCGCGCGCCAGGCGGGAACGCGCAATACTGGACGCACGCAATCTGCTAGTCTTCAGAATTGTGAAGGTGCACGAGTTGATAGCTATATCGATTGACCTAGACCGGGCGTCGCCGGGCCGGACCGGCAGCGAGGGTCAGGTGGCACGCACATATTTGACCGGGAAGTGACATGAACGAAGACGCCGGCACCGCTCCCCATATCCGCCCTCCCATCGAACGCCGCCGGGTCATGGTTCGCGGCATTGTTCAGGGCGTCGGCTTTCGCCCCTTCGTCTATCGACTGGCGCAGGAGTTGGGCTTGAGCGGCTGGGTGCGAAATGACGGCGCAGGCGTTGAACTCGAAGCACAGGGGACGACCGGCAATATTTCCGCGCTGATCGCGCGCCTGCATGGCGAGGCACCGCCACTGGCAAGCATCGACGGCATGGAAAGCATGTTGTGCGAGCTTGACCCGAACGATCGCGGCTTCACGATCAGTGTGTCACAGAGCGGCGGCATCACCACCTCGATCGGACACGACAGTGCGGTTTGCCCGGACTGCCTGCGGGAGCTCTTCGATCCCTCGAATCGTCGCTGGCGCTATCCGTTCATCAATTGCACCCACTGCGGCCCGCGCTACACCATTGCCCGCAGTCTGCCCTACGATCGCGCCACCACGAGCATGGCCGCTTTTGCCCAGTGCCCGGCCTGTGCCGACGAATATGCCGATTCGGGACACCGGCGCTTTCATGCGGAGCCCAACGCATGCCACGCCTGTGGCCCGAAGCTGAGTCTGCTCGAGGCCTATGGCATCACCGTCGCCACCCGCGACCCGGTCGCTGACGCGCTACTGCGCCTGCTGTGCGGAGAAATCCTCGCGGTGAAGGGACTGGGCGGGTATCACCTGATGTGCGATGCGCGCAATCCTGAAGCCGTCGCCCGCCTGCGACAGCGCAAGTCGCGCGACGACAAGCCCTTCGCCATCATGGTGTCCAGCCTCGCATCTGCGAGGCATTGGGCAGCATTGAACCATATCGACGAAAAGCTGCTGGACAGTGCGGAGCGCCCGGTCGTGCTGTGCGACAAGCGCGAGTCGGTCGACCACGAACTGCATGGGGTGGCGCCCGAACTGGCCTGGATCGGCGTCATGCTGCCATACACGCCCCTGCACTACCTGCTGTTCCACGACCATGCGGGTCGCCCCTCGGGCACCGACTGGCTCAACCGTGCCTCGGACCTTGCGCTGGTGTGTACGTCCGCGAATCCGGGGGGCGAACCCCTGGTGACGGGCGACCGGGAAGCCACCCGCCGCCTGATGGGGATTGCCGACGCCTACCTGATCCACGACCGCGAGATCGTGGTGCGTTGCGACGACTCGGTCGTGCGCAGCCTTCCTGCCGTACGTGCCGGCGATGCTGACATGCAGTTCGTGCGCCGCTCTAGAGGCTTCACGCCGCGCGCGCTCAAACTCGCTTGCAAGGGCGAACCGGTGCTGGCCTTCGGTGGCCTGCTCAAGAACACCCTGTGCTTGACCCGCGGCGACGAAGCCTTCCTCTCGCAACACGTAGGCGACCTGGAATCAGCGCATGCCTGTCAGGCGCTGGACGACGTCGCCGGACACCTGCAGCACATCCTGGCATTGACGCCGTCGGCCGTGGCGCACGACCTCAATCCGGATTTTCCATCGACGCACAGTGCGGAGGCGCTGGCCGAACGTCTCGGCATCCCCTGCTTCCCGGTTCAACATCACCATGCTCACGTTGCCGCGGTACAGGCAGAGAATCGCCACTCGGGCCCGGTGCTGGGGCTTGCCCTAGACGGCACTGGCCTGGGCACTGACGGTCGGGACTGGGGCGGCGAACTGCTGATGGTCGATGGCGCCGAATTCAGTCGGCTCGGCCACCTCGCCCCCTTGCGCCAGCCCGGTGCACAACTGGCCATGCGAGAGCCCTGGCGCATGGCCTCGTCCGTTCTTCACCTGCTGGGCAGGGGCGACGAGATCGCCATCCGTTTTCACCGGCAGGACGCCGCCTGGCGGCTGGAAAACCTGCTCGACGCCGGCCGCCTCTGCCCGCCGACGACGAGTCTCGGGCGCTGGTTCGACGCCGCGGCTGCGCTGCTCGGCATCTGCGAACGCATGGGGTACGAGGCCGAAGCAGCCATGCGCATGGAAAGCCTGGCAACGCGCTTCGGCCCCACCCTGCCCTTGCATGACGGCTGGAGGATCGACGCCGAACGCACGCTGGACCTGCTGCCACTGCTCGCCCGACTCGCCGACGAGCGCAATGCGGCACGCGGGGCAGCGCTGTTTCACACCACGCTGGCTGCGGCGCTCGAATCATGGGCGCTCGATGCGGTTACCGCGACCGGCATCCGGACCATCGCGCTCGCGGGGGGCTGTTTCGTCAACAGGGTGTTGTCGCGCGATCTCGCCAGGCGACTTGCCGCGCGCGGACTCGATGTTCTCGAAGCGCGTCAGGTTCCGCCCAATGATGGCAGCCTGTCACTCGGGCAGGCCCACGTCGCCCGCAAGATACTGTGCGCTGGCAAGTTCTGAGCCCGGGCGACAGGCCCCCACGCCATGCTCAGGGCGACAGATGGCGGTAGGAACCACCGAAATAGATCAGCGGATCCGCGGCAGCGCGCTCGAAGCGAACCACTTCGCTGATGAACACCACATGGTCGCCACCCGCATGACGCGTGGTATTGCGGCACTCGAAACGGGCGCAGCAACCGTGCAGCAGCGGCGCGCCACCGAGACCGTGATCGAAGCCCAGACCGGCGAAACGATCACCCATTCGGCTGGCAAAGCGCTGCGAGACGGCTTCCTGATCGGCGGCCAGCACGTTGATCGCGTAATATTCGCAGGCCTCGAACAGCGGACGGCTGGGGAGGTTGCTGGACAGGCTCCACACCACCAGGGGCGGATCCAGCGACACCGAGTTGAACGAATTGACCGTGATCCCGATCAGTTCTCCGGACGGTGCACGCATTGTGACCACCGTGATGCCGGTCGCGAACATGCCGAGGGCGTTGCGGAAACTGCGCGTAAAGTCTTCGTCTGCGGGGGTGGTCTGGGACATGGAACGGCCTCTGGCGCGGCGCCAGCCACACCCGGAAGAATTTGATCAGGCGGCGGATTATCGCCGCGAGCGACGCATACGTCGAGTATCGCGGTGCGGAAACGCCGCATGCCCGAGCATGTCACCATAACAGTAACACCGGATAACGCACCCAACATGAGTGATTTTGCCCGCCGCCTGATCGAGTGGCAGCGCCACCACGGTCGCCACGACCTGCCCTGGCAGGGTGGACACGACCCTTACCGTATCTGGCTGTCCGAGATCATGCTGCAGCAAACCCAGGTCAGCACCGTGATTCCGTACTACACCCGCTTCATCGAACGTTTTCCCGACGTGGCCTCACTGGCGGCTGCGCCGGTGGACGAAGTGATGACTTTGTGGAGCGGCCTCGGCTATTACGCCCGGGCGCGCAATCTGCATCGCGCCGCACAGCAAGTGATGCGCGAGCACGGCGGGACCTTCCCGCGCAGCGCGGCGCAGATCGTCACCCTGCCCGGCATCGGACGGTCGACTGCCGCCGCAATCGCCGCCTTTTCCAGCGCGGAGCGCGTCGCCATCCTCGACGGCAACGTCAAACGCGTATTGTGCCGGGTATTCGGCATCGAGGGCTTCCCAGGTGAGAAGGCGGTCGAGTCGCGACTGTGGACGCTGGCTGAATCGCTGCTGCCAAATGACAGCATCGGGCGCTACATACAGGCCCAGATGGACCTCGGTGCCACCGTATGCACCCGCGGCAAGCCCGCCTGCGAGCGCTGTCCGCTGGCCGACGAATGCCTCGCCCGCCTTGGCAACCGCATCGCATCATTGCCGAGCCCACGGCCGCGACGGGCCGTTCCCCGGCGCAGCGTTCGCGTTGCGGTCATCGTCGATCGCGACGCTGTCCTGCTCGAACGCCGCCCTCCGACCGGCATCTGGGGCGGGCTGCTGAGCCTGCCGGAAGTGCCCGAACACGAGACGGAGCTGTCCGCCTGGGTGCACAGTCATCTCGGCCTGGAAACCCGCCCCGGCATTCAGCTACCGCCGCTTACGCACACCTTTACCCACTTCATCCTCGACATGCAGCCATGGCGATTGGAACTCACCGCGCAGCCTGCGCGGGCGTGCGACGGAAACGGCATGCAGTGGTTGCCGCTCTCGGACACGGCCAGCGCCGCATTGCCGACACCGGTACGCACCATTCTCGAGCGCATGGCGATGCAGGACCTGCTTGCCGCGGGCGGATAGGCGGGCGAGCCCCCGAGGCTTGAAGTTTCGGGCCGCGGCACCACCTTGTGTGCATTGTCACAACCCCGGGTCGCATGCCATGTCCGATGCCATTCATCTCGTCTGCCCCCACTGCAACGCCATCAACCGCGTGCCCGCAGCACGTCTGACGGAACACCCCAATTGCGGGCAATGCCACCGCCCCCTCTTCGTAGCGCAAGCGCTCGAACTCAGTGCGGCGAACTTCGCCCGCCACCTCCAGCGCAACGACATACCGGTACTGGTCGACTTCTGGGCTCCGTGGTGCGGCCCATGCCGCTCAATGGCGCCGGCTTTCGCCGAGGCGGCGCGCGTGCTGGAACCGCATTTTCGCGTCGCCAAGCTCGACACCGAAGCCGAACAGGCAATCGGTGCCCAATACGGCATCCGCAGCATTCCGACCCTCGCCCTGTTTCGCAACGGCAAGGAGGTCGCGCGCCAGGCCGGCGCCATGGGCGCGACCGACATCGTGCGCTGGGCCCGGACGCACGCGGGCTGAGCCGGCCTTCCACGGCAGCGGCGCTTGCATCGTCGGCCGCGAGTGCTACATTCGATGCGCGGTCGATCGTGCGACCTGACGGCGCGCCGCGATCGACCTCGTCGTCAAGTCATCGAATCCTGGACCGGAGCTCACATGCGCAGGCCCCGAATCATCGTTACCCGGCGCTGGCCGGAAGCCGTCGAGCAGGCGCTGCAGGCGCGCTTCGACGTCACCCTGAACGCCAACGACCATCCGTTCAGCGCAGAAGAGATGCGGCATGCGCTGACCGGGTTCGATGCGGTGCTGACCACGGTGTCGGACCGCATCGACGGCGGCCTGCTGCGGGCGGCGCCCCTGCGGTGCAGGTTGCTCGCCAGCTATGGCGTGGGCTACAACCATATCGACATCGATGCCGCGCGTGAGCTCGGACTGTGCGTGACCAATACCCCGGACGTGCTCACCGACTGTACGGCCGACCTCGCGCTCACGCTGATGCTGATGGTCGCCCGCCGCGCCGGCGAGGGAGAACGTCAAGTGCGCAGCGGACAATGGAAGGGCTGGCGCCCGACCCACATGATCGGCACCCGGCTGAGCGGCAAAACGCTGGGCATCATCGGCATGGGCCGCATTGCTCACGCAGTGGCCGTTCGCGCACACCACGGTTTCGGCATGAAGATTGTGTTCTTCAATCGCAGCCGGGTCGAGCCAGCGCGCCTCGCGGGTCTGCAAGCCGAGCAGTGCGACACGGTGGATGAGGTCCTGGCGCAATCGGATTTTGTATCCCTGCATTGCCCGGGTGGCGCCGACACGCGACACCTGATCGATCGCGAACGCCTGGCGCGCATGCAGCCCCACGCCTTCCTGATCAATACTGCCCGCGGTGAAGTGGTGGACGAGATCGCGCTCGCGGAGGCGCTGCAGCGCGGCACCATTGCCGGCGCCGGACTCGATGTGTACGCCGCCGAACCATCGGTCACGCCGGCATTACTGAAGATGGAAAACGTCGTACTGCTACCCCACCTGGGCAGTGCCACGCGCGAAACCCGCGAGGGCATGGGCATGCGGGTGGTCGACAACGTCAGTGCATTCTTCGACGGTCACGAACCGCCCGACCGCGTCGTTTGAGGCTGGGACGGCCAAGGCCCGCAGCCCAATCCGTGCCGAATCGGCTCCGACGCAAGCTCAGCCCTGGCTCAACAAACCGTGCTGGCGCAGATACTGCTGCATGATTTCGAGCCGGCTCTGCACATCGTCGAGTTCGAGCAGACGCTGCCGTGCCAATGCCGAGATCGGCAGCAATTCCGCGTAGCGCGCCCCCACCCAGGCCGCGTCGTCGAACCGATGCGGTGGCGGCAGGCGGTCACCGGCTTCGGCCGCCAGCATCCGCAACAGCGGCAGGATTTCGGCCTGCGCGGCGGGCACCGGCTGCACAGGCAGTGCCGGCAACCACTCCACGTCGCCATTGAGCAGACCGTCGCGCTCGACCTCGTGGCCGACGACTCGAAAGCGCCGCGCGCCGCGCACGACGATGGACAGCACGCCGGGTTCGGTCATGTCCCAGTTTTCCAGGCGTGCTTCGGTACCCACCGGATGCGGCAAAGCCGCCTCGCCGACCTCCTGTCCGGCGGCGATCAGGCACACGCCGAAACTGCTGCCCTCACGCATGCAGCACGTCACCATATCCATGTAACGCGCCTCGAAGACCCTCAACGGCAGCAAGCCATCGGGAAACAGGACGGTATTGAGCGGAAACAGAGGCAGGCGCTCACTCATCGGCCAGCCTCCTCTTCACCCCAGCGCGCCATCAGGTCGTGGCTGACACCAAGTTGGTCGAGCACCCGCGCAACAACGAAATCGACCAGATCCTGCACCGACTTCGGATGGTGATAGAAACCCGGATTGGGTGGCAGGATGCATACGCCCAGACGTGCGAGCTTGAGCATGTTCTCGAGATGAATGGCGGAGTACGGCGTCTCGCGCGGCACCAGTACCAGCTTGCGCTGCTCCTTGATGACGACATCTGCCGCACGTTCGATGAGGCTGTGGCTCAGTCCGGCCGCGATCGAGGCCAGCGTAGCCATGGTGCAGGGGCAGACCACCATCGCATCCGGCGGATTCGAGCCCGACGCCGGCGGCGCGAACCACTCTTCCCGCCCAAACACCCGCAGTTGCCCCGGGGCGGCGCCAAAGCGGCCGCTCAGCTCGGTTTCCACCTCCGCCGCGCGACCGGGCAGATGCCAGTCCATTTCCTGACGCGCAACGATCTGCGCCACCTGCGAATACAGCAGCCATACCCGGCACCCCGCCTGCAACAGGCACTCTACCAGGCGCAGGCCGTAGGGCATGCCGGAGGCGCCGGTAAAGGCGACGGTGATGGTAGGTGGCGTACTCATGGACAATGGATCCTGTAACAGTGCTTGCCGGGCGCGGATGGGCCCGTCATTTCAGGTAATCGGTGAGGATGACCCAGCGTCCGTCGCGAATCTGCGCGAGGCGTCCGTACCGGTTGCCCAGGTGATCCTCGCCGCTGAAGTGATACTCGGGGCTGCCGAAGAAATCGCGCGTGGTCTCGAGATGCTCCAGTGCAGAGACGAATCGCGCCACCGTGAGTTCCCGCCCCGCCGCCCTGGCTCCGCGCACGAACAGATCGGCAATGCTGTAGCCCATCGCACTCCATACGTTCGGATCGACGCCGAAACGTGCTCGGTAGCGCTTGATCCAGTCGGCCAGGGCCCGGTTGGCGCCCGCCGCATAGGGGTGAGGCAGTACGCTCACCGCATACAACCCGTCGACCGCCATGCCACCGAGTTCGTGCGTCTGTGCCGAATACCCGGAAGCCGTCACCAGCATATCGACCATCCATCCGGTCTTGCGCGCCTCGCTCATTGCGGCAATGGTTTCACGAACCACGGTCGCGAGCACGACGAAGTCGCAATCCGCGGCACGCAGACGCGCGATCTGGCTGGAGAAATCGGTGGCACCACGCTTGTAGCTGGTCTTCTCGACCAGCGCCTGGCCCACGCGCGCAAGACCGGCCTCCACGCCCTTGAGCACTTCGAGACCATAGTCGTCATCCTGATAGAGCAGACAGGTACGCCGGTAGCCGCGGCTTTGCACCATGTAGCGCGTCGCCGCGTCCATGTAGCGCTGATAGGGCGCAAAGATCTGGAACTTGAGTGGATGCAGCGGACTGTAGGTGGATTCATGGGGAGAGAACGGAAACAGGTGCGGACGACCGGCCTCTACGATGAGCGGCATGGTGGCCATTACCACCGGCGTGCCGAAATTCGCCAGAAAGGCGAATACCTGGTCGTGATCGAGCAGTTTGCGGGCGGCCAGCACCCCGCGCTTGGGGTCATAACCACTATCCTCGAGCACCATCCTCAACTTGCGCCCGTGCACGCCGCCCGCCTCGTTGGCCTCCTCCAGGCGAAGGAGCATACCGTCACGCACGGGCGAACCCAGCATTGCGGCAGGACCCGACAGATCCTGGATGCTGCCAAGGACAATCTCGCGATCGCTGACGCCCGGCGTCGCGGCCGCAGCGACGAGAGCCGACAGAGCGATCACGAGGGCGACGAAGGCACGAAACACGGGCATGGAATGATCCTGAACGGGCGGCTGAAGTCCCGATTATCCGCCAAGCCGACCGCCACCGCAGCTTTCAGTACGGCGCCCTGCCCCTTCCGCGACGGCGCCCGCCTTCCGCCGCAGATGCCAGCCCCTGCGGTCGCAGCAACACCGCCAACACGATCACCGCGCCGAAGAGCATGGTCTCGAGACCCGCACTTCTGCTCGAGTCACCCGGCAACGCATCGCGCACCAGGGCGATCAACTGTGGCAGGCTGACGATGACCAGCGCACCCCATAGCGCACCCGACAGGCGGCGTGCCCCACCGATGAATACCAGCATCAGCAGTTCGAAGGAAAACGTCAGGCCGAACTGCTCGGGGCTAATGAACCCGATCCAGTGCGCGTAGAGCGCGCCGGCCAGGCCAGCCAGGCCGCCGCCGAGCACGAAGGCATGCAGTTTGGCCGCGCCGACGTCGATCCCGCAGGCCTCGGCTGCCGCGATCTCGTCTTCGCGGACCGCCCGCCAGGCACGGCCCAGCCGCCCCCTCATCCAGCGCGCGCAAGCCAGCCAGACCAGCGACAGCACACCGACACTGACCACCACCTGCTCAAGCGGCGTATCCGCCTTCAGTCCGCCCCAGGCCATGGCCGGCACGCTCAACCCGGCGCCACCGCGGGTGAGCGAGGTCCAGCGCACCAGCATCTCCTCGACGATGAGTGCAAAGGCGAGTGTGCTCATGGCAAAGTAGAGTCCCCCCAGGCGCCACGCCGGCACGCTGGCAAGCGCACCGCCGGCCGCGCCGAGCAACACCGCAAGCGGCATCGACAGCAGCGGCGGCACGCCGCGCACGGCCAGCAGTGCTTCGACATAGGCGCCAAGCGCGACCAGCGCGCCCTGTCCGAGCGTGATCTGCCCCGCCTGACCGACGATGATCACCAGCCCGAGCCCCGCAATCGCATAGGTCGTCACCAGCGTCGCCTGACCAAGCGCGTAGTCGGCGCCCAGCACACCGACGGCGATGGCAATCATGGCGACACTCAGCAGTGCGGGCCGCAGCAGGCTCATCGCCGCCCCCGCCAGCCCGAAGACAGGCCATCGGGAAAAAGAAACAGCGCCAGCATCAACACCGCGTAGGGCACGACATCCTTGACGCCTTCGGGCAGGGCCAGACCGGCAAGCGCCTCCACCACGCCGAGAAAAACACCGCCCAGCAGGGCGCCCGGCAAGCTGGTCAGGCCGCCAAGTACTGCGGCCGGGAAGGCCTTGAGCGCAATCAGCCCCATGTTGAGATGCACGAAGGTGATCGGCGCCAGCAGCACACCGGCGATCGCGGCAAGGCCAGCACCAAGGGCCCAGGCAAGGGTGTGCATCGCCTCCACCGGCACACCCATCAACGATGCAACGCGTGCGTTTTCGGAGCACGCGCGCAGCGCCAGTCCGGCGCGGGTATGTCGGAAGAACACGGCCAACACCACGGCCAGCGCCGCAGTGGCGGCGATCACCAGCACATGACTGAACGACAACGCGAGCGCCCCCACCTGCAGCACGCGGTCGGCAAAGGGAAGGCGGTAGATGTCGTGGCTTGCCGCCGGCACGGTCGTCAGCCCGCCGCGCATGATCAGGCCCAGCCCGAACGTCAGCAGTACCGCGACCAGGTGTGGCTGACCGATGGCGTGGCGCAGGACGATGCGTTCGAGCATCGCGCCCAGCAGGGCCATGCCTGCCACCGCCGTGGCCGCGGCCAGCCACAGCGGCCACCCTGCCCCTGCGTTAAGCGCCACCGCGGCGAAAGCACCGACCATCAACAGTTCGCCCTGCATGAAGCTCACCGTTTCGGTGGCTTTGTAGATCAACACGAAGGACAGCGCCACCAGCCCGTACACGCAACCGATGGCGATTCCGCTGGTGAGGACCTGAATCAGTGATAGCATGGGCGCGAAGGATAGATCATCGGACGCCCGCGCGTATGACTTCCGTCACCGTGCGCGGAAAACGCGCGATAGGTGGGTCCAGGCATCGACGGACTGCCGCACGACCGGGACTGCGGCACAGGCATCCGCCGAAACCGCCCCGGCGCCGGTCCGGCGCTGGTTACCGGCTACACAGCGCCGCGCTCGGCGGCATGCCGCAGGCCTCGCGATACTCGGCCACCAGCCGCTCGACCAGGGTGGCCACGCTCGGAATGTCGTGAATGTTGGCCACACCCTGCCCCGCACTCCATACGTCGCGCCAGGCGCGCGCCTCGTCCGCCAGATCATGCAGTTTGCCCTTGCCGTGGCCCTGCGCCAGCTCGCTGCGCGCGAATCCTGCCTTCTCGAGACTGGGCCACAGGAAGTTCGCATTGGTGCCGGAGATCGCATCCGTATAGACCACATCCGAAGGACCGCAATCGACCACCATCTGCTTGTACGCCTCCTGCGCCATCGCCTCGCGGGTGGCGATGAAGCGTGTCCCCATGTAGGCGAAATCGGCCCCCAGCACCTCGACCGCACGTATCGAAGCACCGTCCGAAATGCTTCCGGCGGCAATCAGCACGCCATCCCAGAACCCGCGGATCTCGCGGATCAGACTCACCACGCTCTGGGTGCCGGCATGACCGCCGGCTCCGCTGGCCACCGCGATGATGCCATCGACGCCCGCGGCAGCCGCCTTCTTCGCATGGTAGGCATGCACGATGTCGGAAAACACCAGGCCGCCATACGCATGTACGGCTTTGACCACGTTACCCGGGTGCCCAAGACTGGTGATGACAAAGGGCACCCGATGCCGGACGATGGTGGCCAGATCCTCCTCCAGGCGGGCATTCGACGCATGCAGGATGAGATTCACGCCATACGGAGCGCAGGGTCCGCCCGGATTGTTCGTGCGGTGCTCGGCGAGGGCGGCGTCGATCCTGCTCAGCCAATCCTCCAGTTGCGCTGCCGGCCGGGCGTTGAGTGCAGGAAAGGTGCCGGCGACACCGGCCTTGCACGTGGCGATGACCAGTTCGGGGCCTGATACCAGAAACATCGGCGCGGCAATCGCCGGCACGGTCATCAAGCCACGAAAGGATGCGGGAATCGGCATGCGGTCTCCTCATGTTATCGATAGTCCGGGCGCGCAAGGCCGCGCCTGATGATGCGGCACACTCTAACATGCCGTCACCTTGATTCAAACGCCCGTTTGAATCAACTGGAAATGATATCCTCCACGCCCATGCAATCAATTGAACCGCTCCTCTACGGCATCGGCATCGCCGGCGTGGCTGTCAACGCCGCAGCCGGCGTACTCGATGCCGGGCGCAAACCTTTCGACCTCTTCGGCATGGTGGTGGTCGCGCTGGCCGCCTCGCTGGGCGGCGGCTCGCTGCGCGACATCCTCCTCGACCGCACGGTGTTCTGGATTGCCGACCAGAGCAACCTGATTGCCGCCATGGTCGCCGGTCTCGCCACTTTTGCCGTCGTACGCGTAGTACGTTTGCCGCCGCGGCTGTTCCTGCTCCCGGATGCGCTGGGCCTCGCGCTGTTTACCGTGTCCGGCACCCAGGCCGCCATTGCCATGGGGGCACCGTGGCTGGTCGCCAGCCTGATGGGGGTGATCACCGGCGTGTTCGGCGGCATCGTACGCGACGTGCTGTGTAACGAAGTGCCGCTGGTATTTACTGCCGAACTCTATGCCACCGCGTCGTGGGCGGGCGCACTGCTGCTGCTGGCATTGCTCGAGGCGGGCGTGAGTCCCGGTTGGGCCGCACTGGCGGGGGCGACACTGGTGCTCGTCATCCGCTTGTGCGCCCTCCGGTTCAAGTGGCGGCTACCGGTTTTCGTCGCCAAGAGTTGAGACGCTGCGCGGGGGTGATTCCGCAGTAGCATTCGCGAGAATATCCCGTTAAGGTAGCGATTCCACCCAACCCAGTGCGCCTCAACCCGAAAGGAGTCAGCCCATGAGCCTGATGAAGGAATTCAAGGAATTCGCCATGCGCGGCAACGTCATCGACCTCGCCGTCGGCGTGATCATTGGCGGCGCATTCGGCAAGATTGTCGACTCCCTGGTCAAGGACATCGTGATGCCGGTTGTCGGCCGGCTGATCGGCGGCGTGGATTTCGGCCAGTTGTACATCAACCTCGGCAGCGAGTCCTTCGACACCTTGGCCGCGGCAGAAAAAGCCGGGGCGCCGCTGATCAAATATGGCAACTTCATCAATACCTCGATCAACTTCCTGATCATCGCATTTGCCATCTTCATCGCAATCAAGGCCATCAACAAGCTCAAGCGCGCAGAACCGCCTGCCCCCCCGCCCGCGCCGGCGCCGGAGCCGGAAGACATCAAGCTGCTGCGCGAAATCCGCGACGCGCTCAAGCAGCGTAGCTGAACACGCAACAACAAGGCCTTCCCGCGACACGCAAGCGTGTCGCGGGAAGGCCTTGTTTTCGAGGTTGCCGATCAGCCGTAGGCACCGACGAAAGGATTGTTCTCGCGCTCCTCACCGAAGGTCGAGGTCGGCCCGTGTCCGGGCACGAAGGTGATGTCGTCCCCCAGCGGAAAAAGCTTGTTGCGGATGGAATTGATCAGCGTCTGATGGTCGCCACGCGGAAAGTCGGTACGCCCGATGGAGCCGGCAAAGAGCACATCACCGACCAGCGCCAGCTTCGATTCGGGATGCACGAATACCACATGACCGGGTGTATGCCCCGGCGTGTGGATCACCTTCAGCGTCTGCTCCCCCACCGTCACCGTATCACCGTCATGTAGCCAGCGATCCGGGGTGAAGGTTTCGACGTCGGGAAAACCGAACATCCTGCTCTGCTGCGCCATGCCATCGAGCCAGAAGCGGTCTTCTTCCTGCGGCCCTTCGACCGGCACACCGAGTTCGCGCGCCAGTTTCGCAGTGCCGCCGGCATGATCGATGTGACCATGGGTGACGAGAATCTTCTCGACACTGACGCCAAGCACCTTGGCCGCGGCATGGATGCGGTCGAGATCGCCACCGGGGTCGACTACTGCGGCCTTGCGCGTCTTGTCGCACCAGATAATGCTGCAGTTCTGCTCGAAAGGCGTAACGGGAACAATGCGGACGTCGATCATATTGGCTGGATAAAGGAAAAAGCCGGACCGCCATGATACCCCGTCCGGCGCAGCGGACGGCCATGCCCGGCCTGTCCCGTGCGCAGGTTGCCGCCTTACTGACCCGCGTTGGGGAAGAACAGCTGCTCACCCCCGATCTTGTAGCTGGCAATTTCGGCCTGCCCTGCCGGTGACACCACCCAGTCGACGAACTTCTGCGCCTCGGCGGCCTTCACGTGCGGATGCTTGGCCGGGTTGACGACCATCACGCCATACTGGTTGAACAGCCGCGAATCGCCCTCGACCAGCACCTTGAGGTCGGCCCGGTTCTTGAAGTTGAGCCAGGTACCGCGATCAGCCAGCACGTAGGCGCCGGACGAAGCCGCCATGTTGAGCGCCGGCCCCATGCCACAACCGCATTCCTTGTAACCGCTCCCCTTGCTGGCCTCGCTGCCTGCGAGCTTCCAGTAGCGCAGTTCGGCCGCATTGGTACCGCTCTTGTCGCCGCGGGAGACGAAGCTGCCGTTTGCGGCAGCCAGTTTCTTCAGCGCCTCGACGATATCCTTGCCGCGCACGCCGGCGGGGTCGGCCTCGGGCCCGATGAGCACGAAGTCGTTGTACATCACCGGAAAGCGCTTCACCCCGTAGCCTTCGGCGACGAACTTCTCTTCAGCGGCGGCGTCATGCACGAACAGCACATCGGCATCGCCGCGACGGCCTGTCTCCAGCGCCTGCCCGGTACCTTGCGCCACAACCTTGACGTCCACGCCGGTGGCCTTGGTGAAAGCCGGCAGCAAGTGGGAAAAAAGACCGGACTGTTCGGTCGAGGTGGTGGAGGCCATGACGATGGACTCCGCCGAAGCAGTCGAAAATATCGACAGCAGTGCCACCAGTACACATGCCTTTCGGGTGCCACCAAAGCTCGGGCCTGACAATTTCATGAGACTCCTCCATGCGGATAAGCGGTCGCAGCAAACGACGACCGTGCGTGATTTGGAGTAACGTAAGCGCCCATATCACTAACATCAATATGAAGCGTCGTGCATAGGATCAACTTCCACTACACCATCGGTACCGACTCCAGCCCGGCACGGGTGCGCAATCCACTGATCGACCTGTTGCAGGCTGTCGCCGAAAGCGGCTCGATTTCGGCTGCGGCAAAGCAGCTCGGACTATCCTATCGTCATGTATGGGGCGAACTCAGGCGCTGGGAGGAAAACCTCGGGCAGAGCATGATCGTATGGGACAAAGGGCAGGCGGCCCGCCTGACCGAGTTCGGCACCAAGCTGATGTGGGCCGAGCGCCAGGCGCAGGCGAGGCTGTTGCCGCAGATCGAGGCCTTGCGGGCCGACCTCGAACGCGCCTATGCCGTCGCCTTCGACGACACTGCCCATGTCCTGACCATGTACGCCAGCCATGACGAAGCGCTTGCCGCACTGCAGGAACAGGCTCGCCAACCCACGCATCGGCTGCATCTCGACATCCGCTACACCGGCAGTGTGGATGCGATCCGCGCGCTCAACGAGGGGCGTTGCATGATGGCGGGCTTTCACACCCTGGTCGGCGTCGGCGCCGGCAGCCTGGCTCAGCGCACCTACAAACCGCTGCTGCGCCCCGGCCTGCATAAGCTGATCGGCTTTGCCCTGCGCACGCAAGGCCTGATCGTCGCACGCGGCAACCCGCTGGCACTGCATTCGCTGGCCGACCTGCGCCTACGCAAGGCACGCTTTGCCAATCGCACGCTCGGTACCGGCACCCGGGTGTTGTTCGACGAACTGCTGGCGCAGGCAGGCATTCCCGCAGACGCCATCAACGGCTATGCGCAGTCCGAACCTTCTCACGCGGCAGTGGCCCAGGCGGTCGCCTCCGGGCATGCCGACGCAGGGCTAGGCATCAAGGCGACCGCAAGGGCACGCGGGCTGGACTTCATTCCGCTGGCCGAAGAGCACTATCACCTGGCGTGCCTGAAATCCGAACTCGATCGCCCTGCGGTCACCACCTTGCTGTCGCTGCTGCGGGCCGAGGCATGGAAATCCCGCCTGGCGGGGCTCGCCGGCTATCAGCCTTCACATAGCGGCGAGATCCTGTCGATGCGCGCGGTATTACCCTGGTGGACCTATCGCAGCCCGCGCCACCCCGCCCCGGACGCCGCACCCTGACCCCGCCTTTCAACGAGATGGGTCGGTATGCCCGGATCAGGCGAACAGCGAGTACAGCATCTTGGCGCTCAACAGCATCAGGACCCCGGCAAAAACCTTCTTCAGCGTCGCCACCGGCAGACGGTGGGCCAGGCCTGCTCCGAGCGGCGCGACGAAGACACTGACGACGCTGACCAGCAGCAAGGCGGGCAGGTAGATGAAGCCGAGGGACAGCGGCGGTGTTCCGGCAGCGCCCCAGCCATTGATCAGGTAACCCACTGTACCGGCCACCGCAATCGGCAGGCCGATCGCGGCAGAGGTGCCGATGGCGTGCTGGACCTTGACATTGCACCAGGTCATGAAGGGCACCGACAGCGAGCCGCCGCCGATCGCCACCAGCGCCGACACCGCACCGATGCCCACGCCCACCAGCGTCGTCACGGCGCCACCCGGCAGTTCGCGCGACGGTTTGGGCTTGGCGTTGATCAGCATCTGCACCGAAACGTAGCTCATGAAACAGACGAAGAAGATCGCCAGCGGTACGGTATCGACCCGCGATGCGACAAAGGTACCACCGAAGGTTCCGAGCAGGATGCCCGGCGTGATCAGGCGCACGATACGCCAGCGCACCGCACCGCGCGCATGATGCGCACGCAGGCTGGATACCGAGGTCAGGACGATGGCGGCCATCGATGTTCCCAACGCCAGATGCATCACCTGCTCATGCGCAAAACCCTGCGCCACGAAGAATGTCGCCAGCATCGGCACCATGATGCCACCACCACCGACGCCAAGCAGACCGGCAAAAAAACCGACCACTGCGCCCAGCAAGAGATACGCGAACCACCACAGGTCGAATTCCATTCCGGCTACTGTCCCAAGGCGCGGCGATGACGGTCATCGCCGCAAAGGCGGAATGGTGGCCAGTTCGTCCGCATGACGCAAGACCCGACGCGATCGGCGCAGGGTGGCCAAACCCATAGTGCCGCGCCGCCACTGTGCCGACCGCCCCATCTTCGCGCTAAAGTTCCGCCATGGAACAGCACGCTCACCCACTCATGCCAAGCGGTCCGCGCTGGAGAGATTATTTCGTCGCGACGCTGGCCGTTGGCGCCGTCGCCGCCGTCGGCGCCCCTTTACTGGGCACCTTCGATCTCGCCAACGTCGCCATGCTGTTTCCGCTGGTGGTCCTGGTCGCGGCGGTCCGTCTGGGGCGGGGCCCAGCCGTGCTGGCGGCCTTTCTGTCGGTTGCGCTGTTTGATTTCTTCTTCGTCCACCCCCACTTCACTTTCGCCGTCAGCGATTTCCAGTACTTGCTGACATTCGCGGTGCTGCTGGCAGTAGCGCTGATCACTGCAGCGCTGGCCGCCCGTCTCGGCGAACAGCGCGACGCGGCCGAGACGCGTGGCCGGGAAGCCCGCCTGCTTTGCGGAACCGCCCAGGCCCTGTCGGCGGCGGTCAGCGCCGAAGAAATTGGCGCATTGCGAGCGCAGAGCGTATTCACGCTGGACGGGAATGCCCCCGAATCGCTGCGCGAGACCTACGCCAGTCTGTTTTCCACAGCGCTCGAGCGCGTGCACTATCAGGCCGAGGCTGAGCGCCGCCGCGTCGAAGCCGAAGCGGAGCGCATGCGCAGTGCGCTGCTGGCAACACTGTCGCACGATCTGCGCACGCCGCTGACGGCGCTTGCGGGGCTGGCCGAATCCCTGCCCCTTGCCGGCCCTCCCCTGCCCGCTTCGCAGGCGGAGCTGGCCGACGCCATTCGCACCGAAGCGTTGCGCATCCACGCCCTCGCACGTGACCTGCTCGATCTCGCCCGCCTGCAATCGGGCACAGTGACGCTGCGCCGCGAATGGTTGCCGATCGAAGAAGTCGTCGGCGCCGCCCTGCGCGCGCAAGGCGCCGCGATCGGCGCGCATGAGCTCACCCTCGCACTGCCGGACAGTCTTCCGCTGGTCGAACTGGACCCGGTGCTGATGGAACGGGTGTTGTGCAATCTGATTGAAAATGCGGCGCATCACACCCCCTGTGGCGGCCAGATCACCGTTGGCGCGGTCGCCACGGGAAATACGCTCACGCTTGCGGTCAGCGACAATGGCCCCGGGCTGCCCGCGGCAGGCAGCCCGCCCGCCGGTACCGGACTGGGGCTCGTCATCGTACGCGCGATCATCGAAGCGCATGGCGGCACGATGAACATCGACAGCCCGCCTGGTGGTGGCGTCCGGGTCAATCTGCACCTCCCGCTGTCGACGCCGCCCCTGTCACCGGAACTCGAAGAATGAAAGAAACCCGATCCCACCCGCCAGCCATACTCGTCGTGGACGACGAGGCAGGCATTCGCCGCTTCGTGCGCACCGCGCTGGAGGCGGCCACCTGCGTGGTCAGCGATGCGGACTGTGCCGCGCGGGCGCGGATCGAACTGGGTGCACGCGTGCCCGATTTGCTCATCCTCGATCTCGGCCTACCGGACGAGGACGGACTCGCTGTGCTGGCATCGCTGCGCGCCTGGTCGGAGATGCCGGTGCTTGTACTGTCGGCCCGCAGTGACGAGCACGACAAGGTCGCCGCGCTCGATGCCGGCGCTGATGACTATCTCACCAAGCCCTTCGGCATCGCGGAGCTCCAGGCCCGGGTCAGGGCGCTGCTGAGGCGCTCGCTCCGACCTGCAGAGAGGCAGGACAGCGTGCGCTTCGGCGACATCGAGGTCGATCTGGTGCAACGCAGGGTGACGCGCCATGGCGAACCGGTGCATCTGACACCGATCGAATTCAAGTTGCTGTGCCATCTCATCGCACACACCGGACGCGTACTGACCCATCGCCAGCTGCTCACTGCGGTGTGGGGGCCGAACCACGTCGAACGCAATCACTACCTGCGGGTATATATGGGCGGGCTGCGGCGCAAACTCGAACGGACCCCAGCCTTTCCGGCCCATATACTGACGGAGTCGGGCGTCGGCTATCGCCTGGTGCCCTGACGGTCTGTTGCCATGCAGCCGGACGAGGCCGTTCAGCGCCGCCAGAAGGTTGGGGTGAGCACGACCAGCAGCGTGAAGATCTCCAGCCGTCCGAGAATCATCGAAAAACTCAACACCCAGGTCTGAAAGTCGGTCAGTGCCTGATAGTTGGACGCCGGCCCGACCTCGCCCAAACCCGGCCCCGCATTGTTGAGACAAGCAACCACACCGGAGAACGCGGTAATCAGGTCGAGCCCGGTGGCTGCGAGCAGCAAGGTGAGCGTCACGATGGTGACCATGTACATGAAGCTGAATGCCAGCACCGCGTGCAGCACACTTTCGGACACGGCCTGGCGCCCCAGCCTCAGTGGCAGGACGGCACTGGGGTGCAGGGAGCGCATGATCTCGCGATAGGATTGCTTGTAGAGGATGATTGCACGCATCATCTTGATGCCACCGCCCGTCGACCCCGAACATGCAGCGAAACTGCTCAGGAAGAGCACGCAGATCTGCGCGAACATCGGCCACAGGGTGTAATCGTAGGTAGCCAGCCCGAGCGACGTCGCCAGCGAAATCGCATGAAAGGCAACGTAGCGCAGCGTGGTCGGCATGTCGTCATAGACGTGGAACTGCAGCAGATAGATCGTCAGGCCAATGATCGTGACCGCCAGCGTGCCGAAAAACCACGGCACCTCGGGATCCAGCGCGTAGGCGCGCGGGCTGCGTCGGACCAGGGCCACATAATGGGTCGCGAAGTTCACGCCCGACAGCAGCGCAAACGTCATCGTGACCAGCTCGATGGGCAGACTGTTGAATCCGCCGAGACTGGCGTCGCGATCCGAAAACCCGCCCAGCCCCATGATGGAGAAGGCATGGATGACCGCCTCCCACGGCTTCATTCCAGCCCACCACAGCGAGAATCCGCAGGCCACGGTCAGCATCGCATAGACGGTCCACAAACCCTTTGCGGTCTCTGCAATGCGCGGCGTCAGGCCCGACTCCTTCATCGGTCCCGGCGTTTCGGCCTTGAACACCTGCCGCCCGCCAATCCCCAGCAGCGGC
>NZ_JAGRRD010000001.1:2567341-2648538 GCF_018122735.1 Azoarcus sp. L1K30
AGTCCGGGCTTTATTACAATCGGTACCGGTACTACGATCCACGGCAGGGTCGGTATATCCAAAGTGATCCGATTGGACTCCGGGGAGGCGTTAATACCTACGCTTACGTCGGTGGTAATCCTCTGAATTTTGTTGATCCCCTTGGGTTATATACCGAGATTATTATTTGGCAACCTGTGGGGCATTCGTCATCATCATTTGGGCATGTGTCTTCAAATGTTAATGGAACTAACTATTCGTGGGGGCCAGGCGGTTGGGATACGAAATATCCTAATGCTTCTGATTATGCGAATCGCCAGCACACTTTTCGTTCAGGGGTTGGTCAAATTCTCAATTTGACTCCAGAACAAGAAGCAAAATTAGTTGCGTGTTATGCAAAGCATGGAGGCGATTACAGTGCATTTTCGAATAATTGCGGTGATCCTCATAAGGACTGTTTGAAAGAAGCGTTGGGTTCGTCTGTCTCTGATTCATTATTCCCAGTGAATATTGGTAATGATTTGTTGGATTCTCCACTCAATGGTGGATCGACTTTCTACCCTGGGCCTGAGCGCGGATTTTGGGATGATGGATTTTGGGCAAGATGAAAAATATGAAAAATAATATGCTTTGGATAATCCTGATGCTGGCATGTGGAATTACGGGGCTGTTTTTTTATATGCAGCAAAAACCATCGTTATACTTGATGGCAAAAGACATTGTTCCGGTGTTCTCGAGTCAAGAAGACGCAATGACTTTGCCTAAGGAGAGGGCTTGGAAAAACTTAGAGCCTCAACAGAAAGTGCAAGTGCTTTCATGTGTGGATGTCAAGCACTACCTCATTTACAAGGTATCTCTTAATGGGGAAGTGGGATTTGTGAATGAAGGAAACTATGTGCTTTTAAGAAACGATAAACCGGCTATTTGTTAAACTTGATTCGAGCCTTAAACAGAAAGCCCAGCCAAGCGCTGGGCTTTCTGTTTAACAGGCCGTTGAAAAACGCATGTTGAAATCGGACCTCGCTTTCGTTCTTCGTTGCACGTCGATGTTTTCAAGGTCGGCGAGGTCAATTTCGACCGCTTTGCAGCCGAATTCGAGGCCTTTTGGGAATCAAAAGGGTCAGAGTCGTTTGAAGCCGCTGGGGCGGCTCACCGCCCACAGCCTGCCCGGGGCGCCGGTGACGCGTTACGAACACAACGCCGTGGGCCCATCCCGCCCACCCAGTGCATGAAGGTGCGCCACAGGTTGATCGAGGTCGGCAGATACTCGAGCCCGGTGAGCACGGTCGCGCCCGTCGTCGTCAAGCCGGAGGCAGCTTCGAAATAGGCGTCGGTAAAAGACAGTGCCGGCATGTACAGCATCAGCGGCATGGCGCCGAAGATCGGCACCACGATCCAGGTGGCCGCCACCAGCAGGAAGCCGTCATGGATGCGCAGGTCTCGGCGCTGATGGCGGGTGGTGACCCATGCCAGCAGACCGCAGATGAAGGTCACCAGCAGGGCTTCGTCGTAGGAGGCGATGGCGCCATCGTCGAGAAAATAAGACACGGCGAGCGGGAACGCCATCACCAGTCCGAACAGCATCAAGACAAGGCCAAGCGCACCGATGACCGGAAAATAGCTGCGCATCTGATCAGTCCGGCACGCGCGTTCGCCCGCCGGAACACCCGGGAAAGGCTGCGAATGCTAGGTTGAAAGACATAAAGATGGTGTAAAGATTCTGCATCGCAGCAATTCTTCAGCGCGCCCCACCGGGTCGTCGTCCGCGCATATACATGCGGGCAAACACGAATAGCCATGCGTCGTGGATGCGGGGCAGAGTAAGCCATTGATCTCGACTCGACGCCAGAGCGGGCGACTTCGATGCAACCATTTGACTGCTCACAATACGGTAGGAGACTTTCGATGAAACTGATCCGAACCCTTGGCCTGGTCGCCGGCATGACGCTGGGCGCTACGCTCGGCACCCAACCGGCGCACGCCCAACAATTCGTGAACGTGCTGACCGGCGGAACCAGCGGCGTATATTACCCGCTCGGGGTCGCGCTCTCCCAGCTCTATGGCAAGGCGCTGCCGGACGCCAAGATCAGCGTGCAATCGACGAAGGCCAGCGCGGAGAACCTCAACCTGTTGCAGGCCGGGCGTGGCGAAATTGCCTTCGCGCTGGGCGATGCGGTCTCCGACGCATGGAACGGCGTCGAAGAGGCGGGCTTCAAGACCAAGCTGAACAAGCTGCGCGGCGTGGCCGCGATCTACCCCAACTACATCCAGATCGTCGCCGCCGCCGACTCCGGCATCAACACGCTTGCAGACCTCAAGGGCAAGCGGGTGTCGGTGGGCGCGGCGCGCTCGGGAACGGAACTCAACGCGCGGGCAATCTTCAAGGGTGCGGGCATGCGCTACGACGACCTGGGCAAGGTCGAGTACCTGCCGTTCGGCGAATCGGTCGAGCTGATCAAGAACCGGCAACTCGACGCCACGCTGCAATCCGCCGGACTCGGTGTGGCATCTCTGCGTGATCTGGCCAACGCCGTCAAGATCGTCGTGGTCCCGGTGCCGGCCGAGGTCGTCGCGAAAATCGGCGACGCCGCCTATCAGGCCAGCGTCATTCCGGCCAATACCTACCAGGGTCAGACCGCCGACGTGCCGACCGCGCGCATTCGCAACATCCTCGTCACCCACGCCGGCGTCTCCGACGACGTCGTGTACGCGATGACGAAGACCATGTTCGACAACCTCGACCATCTCGTCAGCGCACACGCGGCGGCCAAGGGCATCGTCAAGGAGGACGCGACGGCCGTGCCGCTGCCACTGCATCCGGGCGCGGCGCGTTACTACCGCGAGGCCGGACTGCTGAAGTAAGCCGCCTGGCGACCCGACGCCAGCACCGAGCGCACATCCCGCCCACGTCGTGACGCGGGATGTCATCCCATCCGGAGTCGCACATGTCAGAATCCAGCTCGCTCACGCCGTTCGGCTGGGAGCGCGAAAAGGGCTACCAGGCACGCGCCCTGTTCCTGATCGCCGTGGCGTTCTCGACCTACCAGA
Source organism: Azoarcus sp. L1K30 (assembly GCF_018122735.1). GTDB lineage: Bacteria > Pseudomonadota > Gammaproteobacteria > Burkholderiales > Rhodocyclaceae > Parazoarcus. The sequence continues at coordinate 2,570,369 of NZ_JAGRRD010000001.1, forward strand.
TCGTGATCGCAGCCTATCACCCGCTGTCGTCACAGGTCGTACGCACGATTCACGTCGGCTTTCTGCTGCTGATGACCTTTGCCTCCTTTCCGGTGTGGCTGCCGCATCGTCGCAGCGTGCCCGCGCTGGCGTGGCTGGTCGGCCTCACCGGTTTCGTGCTGGCGTTCTACCACTGGATCTTCGAAGCAGACCTGATCCAGCGTGCCGGCGACCCTACCACCACCGACCTGGTCGTCGGCACCATCACCCTGATACTGGTATTCGAAGGTGCGCGCCGCATGATGGGGCTGGCGCTCCCTCTCATCTGTGCGAGCTTCTTCGCCTACGCCGCCTTCGGCCAATACCTGCCGGGCGAACTCGCCCATCGAGGCTACGCCTTTTCGCAACTCATCGAACATCTCACCTTCGGCACCGAAGGAATATACGGCGTACCGACCTACGTCAGCTCCACCTACATCTTTCTGTTCATCCTGTTCGGCGCCTTTCTCGAACAGGCCGGCATGATCCAGCTCTTCACCGACTTTGCCCTCGGCACCGTCGGACATACCCGCGGCGGGCCAGCCAAGGTGTCGGTGATTTCATCCGGCCTGATGGGCACGATCAACGGCTCGGGCGTGGCCAACGTCGTCACCACCGGTCAATTCACCATCCCGCTGATGAAGCGCTTCGGCTATCGGCCCGAGTTTGCCGGCGGCGTGGAGGCCACCGCCAGCATGGGCGGCCAGATCATGCCGCCGGTCATGGGTGCGGTCGCCTTCATCATGGCCGAGACCATCGGCGTCGCCTACGTCGAGATCGTCAAGGCCGCGATCGTGCCCGCGGTACTCTACTTCATCACCGCGTTCTGGATGGTGCATCTGGAGGCCGGCCGCGCCGGTCTGCACGGCCTGGCCAAGAGCGAATGCCCGGACGCATGGGCTGCCGTGCGCCGCGGCTGGTATTTGCTGCTGCCGCTGGCCATACTCGTGTGGCTGCTGTTCTCGGGGTACACGCCGCTGTTTTCCGGCACGGTCGGACTGGCACTGACGGCGGTGCTGATCTTCGGCGCGGCCATTGCGCTGCGGCTCAGGGGTATCGCCCTGAGGGTGGCGTTCTGGATCGCGCTGGGCATCGCCTGCTCGGGCTTTCTGAAGTGGGGCATCGACGCATTTTTCGTGCTCATCGCCGTGCTCGTCGTCGCCTGCGCCTTCGTCCGCGGCGGCCGCGAGACCCTTCGGGTGGCACTCAATGCGCTCGCCGACGGCGCCCGTCACGCCTTGCCGGTGGGCGTGGCCTGCGCCCTGGTCGGGGTGATCATCGGCGTGCTGACGCTGACCGGAGCGGCAACCTCTTTCGCCAACATGATCATTACGCTGGGCGAGAACAACATGCTGCTGTCGCTGGTTCTGACCATGCTGGTCTGCCTGCTGTTGGGCATGGGCATTCCGACCATTCCCAACTACATCATTACCTCGTCGCTTGCCGCACCGGCCCTGCTGGAACTCGGGGTGCCCCTGATTGTCAGCCACATGTTCGTGTTCTACTTCGGCATTCTTGCGGACCTGACCCCCCCGGTCGCGCTGGCCGCGTTCGCCGCGGCACCGATCGCGGGGGTATCGGGCATGAAGATTGGCGTACAGGCCGTACGGATTGCCATGGCAGGCTTCATCATTCCCTACATGGCAGTCTATGCTCCCGAGCTCATGCTGCAGGGCGACCCCGGTTTTGTGGCGGTGGCGTGGATTGTGTTCAAGGCCTTGCTTGCCATCGGCCTGTGGGGCGTTGCCTCGGTGGGCTACCTGTGGCAGGCAGTGAGCTGGCCCGAGCGCGTGGGCGCGCTCCTCGCCGCCGTCTGCCTGGTTGCCGCCCTGCCCATCACCGACGAGATCGGCATCGGCGCAGCCACGCTGCTGCTAGGCCTGCAGGTCAGGCGGCGCCTGCGCGTACGTGGAAACAAGGCCGGCGCCGACTCGCCAAAGTCATAAGCTGAAAACAAAAAACGCAGCTTACGCTGCGTTTTTTGTTTGGCCCCCCGCCTGTGCCGTTTCCGCCGGGCATCCTGAACCTAGGGTTCAGGGAGGTCACTTTCCTTCCGCATCAGGCTCACCCGGCGAGGGGCGTGCACACCAGCGGCATCAATGGTCAGCAACCGAGTCTCTCGACTATTGGTTCAAGGAATCTACGACTTCAACGAACACGGCAGGGGATTGATTTTGCACGCTTTTTTAAAGCTCAAAAGAGCTTGTCCTGCTGGGCCAGTACCCCGTCAAGGCGTGCTTGCATGAGTCCGATTCTACGCTTCGCGGCCGGCATGTCAAACCCGTTTCCGCGTTGATGCTGGAGAAATTCATGGGCGATGTTGAGTGCAGTCATGACCGCCAGTTTCTCGCCCGATGCATTGGTCTTGCCGATCAATTCGTTCAATTTGCCATCGACATAGGTGACGGCTTCGAGCAGTCCGGCCTTGGTCTCGGCTGTGCACGACACTCGGTACTCCTTGCCCAGCAAAGCGATGTCCAGGGATTCCATGCGTTCGTCCTCAGGCTTCTGGCAACTTGGCCAGCAGGGCTTCCAGCTTTTCGGTCGCCAATTTCACCTTGGCAGCCAGTTGATGATTCTCGGCCTCGAGCCTGGCCACGCGCGTGCGCAACTCGCGGTTGCCCGCCTTGAGTTCGCCGTGCTGACTGATCAGTTGCTCGATCTGGGATTCGAGCCGGGTGAGTTCTGCGTCCATGTGGTGGATGGTAGCGGGGGGAGAATGAGGCGGTCAATAAGCCGGGCGAGCCCGGTCCAGCGGGCCCCGCCAGGGGCCCGGACAGTTGCTTGCTCAGCGTTGAACCTGAGTCACGTCACGTACTGCACCGGTATCGGCCGAGGTGGTCAGTGCCGCATAGGCCTGCAACGCAGCCGACACATGGCGTTCACGGTCCGCCGGCTTCCACGCCGCCGCCCCTTTGGCTTCCATGGCGGCACGACGGCGCGCCATTTCCTCATCGCTGATGGCCAGGTGGATGCGACGATTGGGAATATCGATCTCGATCATGTCTCCGTCCTCGACCAGGGCGATAGCGCCACCGCACGCGGCCTCCGGCGATGCATGGCCGATCGACAGCCCCGACGTCCCCCCGGAAAAACGGCCATCGGTGAGCAAGGCGCATTCCTTGCCCAGACCACGACTCTTCAGGTAGGAGGTCGGATACAGCATCTCCTGCATACCCGGCCCGCCCTTCGGACCTTCATAACGGATGACGACCACGTCCCCGGCCTGCACCACTTCACCAAGAATGGCGTCGACCGACGATTCCTGACTCTCGAACACGCGGGCACGACCCGAGAACTTCCAGATCGATTCGTCAACACCCGCGGTCTTCACGATACAGCCCTTCTCGGCGATATTTCCGTACAGCACCGCCAGGCCGCCATCCGTGCTGAAGGCATTGGCCTTGTTGCGGATCACGCCCTTGACGCGATCCATGTCGAGTTCGTTCCAGCGCCGGTCCTGACTGAAGGCCACCTGCGTCGGCACGCCACCTGGCGCAGCGAGGAAGAAGTCGAACACCGACTTGTCGTGCGCCTGCATGATGTCCCAGCGCGCCAGCGCATCGCCCAGGGTCTTGCTGTGCACGGTCGGCACATCGCGATGCAACAGGCCCGCGCGGTCGAGCTCGCCAAGAATGCTCATGATGCCACCGGCCCGATGCACATCCTCGATATGCACGTCCGGCACCGCCGGCGCCACCTTGCACAGGCAGGGCACGCGACGCGAGATGCGGTCGATGTCCTTCATGGTGAAATCGACGCCGGCTTCCTTCGCCGCAGCAAGCAGGTGCAGCACGGTGTTGGTCGAGCCGCCCATGGCGACGTCGAGCGTGATCGCGTTCTCGAAGGCCTTGAAGCTCGCGATCGAGCGCGGCAGTGCCGAGACATCGTCATGCTCGTAATAGCGCCGTGCCAGTTCCACGATGCGATGACCGGCGTCCTTGAACAGCTTTTCACGGTCGGCGTGAGTGGCCAGCGTGGTGCCGTTGCCCGGCAGCGACAAGCCGAGCGCTTCGGTCAGGCAGTTCATCGAGTTGGCGGTGAACATGCCGGAACACGAACCGCAGGTCGGGCAAGCCGAGCGCTCGACGGCATCGACCTCCTCGTCGGAACAACTCTTGTCGGCAGCCTTGACCATCGCATCCACGAGGTCGAGCGAGATGACCTTGGCCTCCCACTTCACCTTGCCCGCCTCCATCGGACCACCGGACACGAAGATGGCCGGAATGTTCAGGCGCAGCGCGGCCATCAGCATGCCCGGCGTGATCTTGTCGCAGTTGGAAATGCACACCAGCGCATCGGCGGTGTGAGCGTTGCACATGTACTCGACGCTGTCGGCGATGAGATCGCGCGAGGGCAGCGAATACAACATGCCGCCATGCCCCATGGCGATGCCGTCATCGACGGCAATGGTGTTGAACTCCTTGGCCACACCGCCCGCCTTTTCGATCTCGCGCGCAACCAGCTGCCCCAGATCCTTCAGGTGTACATGGCCAGGCACGAACTGGGTAAAGCTGTTGGCAATGGCGATGATCGGCTTTTCGAAGTCGCCATCCTTCATGCCGGTCGCCCGCCAGAGCGCGCGGGCGCCCGCCATGTTGCGGCCGGCGGTGGAAGTGCGGGAACGATACTGGGGCATGACGGTGCTCCGGGAAAATCAGCAGGAAGACCGAAGATTCTAACCCCCCTGCCGACGCCGCGGAACATCTGTTCGTGTGAACAGGGGGCACCCCCTGACCTTGCCTGCGCTTGGAGGCCGCATCCACCGCGGCCAAGCGCCCCGTTCAGCCCCCCGCGCACGTGATCGTAATCGCACCGTAACGGGCGCGTCACCGTCCCGCAACGCACGCTTTCGACAATGGCCGCACTCAAACCGGAAAGGGATGCACGCCATGCTCCAGACCCGCCAGCAAACATCGCAACGGCCCGGCCGCAACCTCCACGTCGGCCTCGCAACCTGCGACACCGAGATTCTCGAAGCCCAGAAGCTGCGCTACCGCGTGTTCGCGGAGGAAATGGGCGCGCGCCTCAACACCCGCACGCCGGGCGTCGATCGCGACATCTACGACCCGTTCTGCGAGCACCTGATCGTCCGCGACGAGGACGCCGGCCGCATCGTCGGCACCTACCGCATTCTGTCTCCGTCGGCGGCACGCAAGGTCGGCGGCTACTACTCGGAGAACGAGTTCGACCTCACCCGGCTGCAGCACCTGCGCAATCGCATCGTCGAGATCGGACGCTCCTGCATCGACCCGGAGTATCGCAGCGGCGCGGTCATCACCCTGCTGTGGTCCGGTCTTGCCCGCTACATGAAGGAAAACAACTATGGCTATCTGATCGGTTGCGCCTCGGTCAGCATGGCCGACGGCGGGCACGCCGCCGCCAGCCTGTATAATCGCTTGCGCGAAACGCATCTGGCACCGTTGGAGTACCGCGTGTTCCCGCGCCTGCCGCTGCCGCTCGAGATGCTCCGTGGCGACCTGCCGGCCGAAACGCCGCCGCTGATCAAGGGTTATCTGCGTGCAGGCGCCTGGGTCTGTGGCGACCCGGCATGGGACCCGGATTTCAACACCGCCGACCTGCCCCTGCTGATTCCGATGGACAAGGTCTCCGACAAGTACGCCAAACATTTTCTGGGGCGCAAAGACTGAACACCGAAATCGCCAGCGCACCGCGCACGCCGCCGCGTCACGCCGCCAGCCCCGCGCTGCTGCGTGCTTGGCGGCGCCTGCGTCTCGGCGTGCACCTTGCCCGCGGCGTGATCACGATCGCGCTGATCTACCCGTTGATCTCCGAATCCGCGCGCCTGCGCCTGCGCCAACGGTGGTCGCAAGGCTTGCTGGATATCCTCGGCATCACGCTGGAGCACGGCGGCGCCACCGTCACCCCGGGCTGCATGCTGGTCGCCAACCACGTTTCCTGGGTCGACATCTTCGTCATCAACGCGCTCGCACCGACGGCCTTCATCTCCAAGCACGAGGTCAGGTCATGGCCGGTGATCGGCTGGCTTGCGGCACGGAGCGAAACCGTCTTCCTGCGTCGTGGCAGCAGAGGCCATGCGAAGATCGTCAATGCAGAGATTGCCGGCCTGCTCGACGCCGGACGAAATGTTGCCGTCTTCCCGGAGGGCACCACCACGGACGGCAGCCAGGTGCTGCATTTCCACGCTGCCCTGCTGCAACCGGCAATCGAGGCCAGCCGCCCACTGCAGACCTTGGCGCTGCGGTATCGCGACGCCGACGGCAATCCGAGTTGCGCGCCGGCCTACGACGGAGAGCTGAGCTTGGGCGAGTGCCTGCGCAACATCCTGTCGCATCGCCGCCTGGTGGCCTGTATCGCAGTGGACACACCAATCCCCACCACGAGCGACAGCCGTCGCCGCGAGCTTGCGCTCGCCACCCGCAACTGGATTGCCGGGCGCATCGGGGCCGAACAGCGGCCCGCGCCGGAGCGAGACGCGGCACAGGCTAACGTCGAGGCGACGCAAACAGAACCGGCCTGAGCCCCCCGTACGCAGCAAGACCTGTCAGGCCGGCACCTGGAACACCGTGCCGTCGTCCAGCCGCACCGCAGTCAGCTTGCCCCCCCAGACGCAACCCGAATCGAGCGCAATCAGGCCCTCCCTGCGATAGAAGCCAAGCGCCGACCAATGGCCACACACGATCGTGTGCGCGCGGTTGAAGCGATCTGGCGCATCAAACCACGGCACGGTGCCGGCCGGCGCCTTGCGTGGCGGCCCCTTGCCGCGCAAGGCCATGCGCCCGTCCGGCGTACAGAAACGCATGCGCGTCATGGCGTTGACGATGACGCGCAAGCGTGGCCAGCCCTGCAACGCGTCGTCCCAGCGATCGGGCCGGTCGCCGGCAAGGTGGAGCAGAAACTGGCTTGCATCGGGGCCCGTGAGGGCTGCGCTGACTTCGGCGGCAAGCGCCTGCGCCTTGGTGATGGTCCACGCAGGCAGCACGCCGGCATGCACGACTGCGTAGTCCCCCTCGACATGCATCAGCGGACACTGCGCCAGCCAATGCAGGAGTTCCTCGCGGTCGGGCGCCTCCAGCACCTGAAACAGCGTATCCGCGCCGTCGCGGCGCTTGTCTCCCGCCGCGACCATCAGCAGGTAGAGATCGTGATTGCCGAGCACGACCAGCGCGGCATCCCCCAGATCGCGCATGAAGCGTAACACCTGCACCGACTGCGGACCGCGATTCACCAGGTCGCCGACAATCCACAGGCGATCGGCGGCGGGATCGAAACCGATCCGCTCGAGCAGACGCTGAAGCGCTTCGTAACAGCCCTGAATATCGCCTATTGCGTAGGTTGCCATCGCCCGGACGGTGGGAAAAAAGAATGGCCGGAGAGTTTAGCCGACTAATGTGACATGAACGCAACAAGCATTCCAGATTTGACAATACCGTTGCCGATCGCGCCACAACAGCGCCAGCCGCAAGCTTACTCCCCTTCATCCGCCTATTGAGGACGGCTCGCCCCGGATGCGCATCTGCGCCCGGACGCACTCACCGGGCAATCTAGTAGAATCCTCGCCCTATGAACCCCGACCGGTCCGCTGCGCCTCGTCCGCACTCCTGTTCCCTCGCGCTTTTTCTGGCGATCACGCTGGCAGTCAGCCTGTACCGGATCGGACTTGTCGTTCATCTGCACCTCGACCCCTATGTCGATGAGGCCTATTACTGGGGCTGGGCGCAGGCGCTTGACTGGGGCTACTACTCAAAGCCGCCGATGATCGCAGCGCTCATTGCCGCCTCGACCACGCTGTTCGGAGACAGTCTGCTCGCGCTCAAGGCGCCATCACTGCTGCTGTATCCGGCGACCGCCCTGGTCATCCGCCAGCTGGGCTGTGAGCTGTTCAATGCGCGCGTGGGTTTCTGGTCTGGACTGGCCTTCCTGACACTGCCGATCACCTCCACACTCGGGCTGTTCGCCAGCACCGACGCGCCGCTGCTGTTCTGCTGGGCGCTGGGCATGCTGCTGCTGTGGCGAGCACTCCCAGCGGGCCGTCTTTCGCAATGGATCGGCATCGGCGTGGTGTGCGGACTGGGGCTCATGTCCAAATACACCATGCTCGCGTTCATCGGCTCGGCCTTCCTGATCCTGCTGGCAGACCCCGACGGGCGGCGACAACTCCTGCGCCCCGGGCCGTGGGTGGGATTGTTGGTAGCCGGCGCAATTCTTGCCCCCAACCTGTGGTGGAATTGGCAGCACGACTTTCCCACGATCCGTCACACCGCCGAAATCACCCGCGTCGGCGTCGGCGCGCGCAGCGTGGATGTCGAGGAGTTCGGTGAATTCATCGGTGCGCAATGGCTGTCTTTCGGCCCACTGCTGCTGCCTATTCTGCTGTGGGCCATGCTACGCCTGCGCCCAACATGGACGGAGCCCCGCTTCCGTTTCCTGCTCGGTTTCGCCCTGCCCCTGCTCTTCATCGTCGGTCTGCAGGCATTGACCGGGCGCGCCAACGGCAACTGGTCCGCACCGGTCTTCGTCGCGGCCAGCATCCTCAGCATCGCCTACCTTGCCCGCCAGGCGCACTGGAAATTGATGACGGCGGCGGTCACGTTCAACGTCAGCATCGGCCTCGCTGTCTATCACTGGCCGGACATCGCGCAGCTGACAGGCACACCCCTGAGTGCTCGCACCGACCCCTACAAGCGGGCGCGAGGCTGGAGCGAGCTGAGCGCGGCAGTGCGCCCCTACATGCTCGCCCACCCGCAAGCGCTGCTGCTCGGGGATGACCGCGAACTGCTTGCGCAACTGATCTACGCCCTGCGCCCACCCCACCATGCGCGCTGGCAGGCGGACCCCCATGTCGTCGACCACTACGGCCTGACCGCGGCTTTCGGCCCAGAGTCCGGTGACCCCGTCCTGTTCGTGTCGACGAGACGGGAGGTCGATGACGTCGTGAGCCGTTTCGACGACGCTGAAAGGATCGCCACGATCGATGTCGCGGTCCACAAGGACTTCCACCGCAAGGTGTCAATATGGCTTCTCAAGGGCTTCAAGGGTTATTAATGCTGGATACGCAGGAAGCACTCTCGACGCCATCCAGACGCTTTCGCGCCTGGCTCGACATGCACCTGGTCGACCACGGTTGCGTCAGGGCGATCTACAACAATTTCTACGCTCTTGGCGGCGGCATGTACCGCAGCAGCCAGCCCAGTCCGCGGCAGATCCGCAAGTACCATGCGCGTTTCGGCATCCGCAGCATCATCAACCTGCGCGGCGTACACGACTACGGCTCCTACTTCTTCGAAGACGAAACCTGCACCCAACTCGGCATCAAGCTGATCAGCGTCAAGCTGTATTCGCGCACGCCACCGTCAGTGGAGGAAATCCACCGCATTCGCGAAATCTTCGCCAGCCTCGAGTACCCGGCCCTGATCCATTGCAAATCCGGTGCCGATCGTGCCGGGCTGGGCGCTGCGCTGTATCGCATCCTCCATCTGGGCCATCCCGTGAGCGAGGCCGTCAGCGAACTGTCTTGGAAGTATGGTCATTCCAAACGCGCGAAGACCGGGGTACTCGACTTCTTCTTTGCCACCTACCTGGCCCGCAACGCCAGCAGTCCGATCGACTTCATGGACTGGGTCGACCACGAGTACGACGAAAAGGCACTGAAGCAGCGTTTTCGCGACGGTGGCTTCGCCAGCCTGATCGTCGATAAAGTCCTGCACCGCGAATGAAAGACTCGCTCTCGCTCTACCGCCGGCTGCTCGGCACGCTGCGCCCCTATCGCAAGATCGTGGCGCTCTCGGTGCTGGCAATGATTGCCGCCGCGTCGCTGGAACCGGTGCTGCCCGCACTGCTCAAGCCGCTGATCGACGAAAGCCTCATCGGCAAGAGCGAAACCGCGCAGTGGCAGGTACCGCTGTTCCTGATGCTGGCCTTCCTCGCCAAGGGCGTGGCCGAATACGTTGCGAATGTGTCCAGCCAGTGGATTGCCAACAAGGCCATCACCGATCTGCGCCAGGCGGTGTTCCAGCACCAGCTGCACCTGCCCCTGGCGGTACATCAGGCGGAGTCGGGCGGACGCATGATGTCGCGCATCCTGTACGACATCCCGCAGGTCGGCGCGGCGCTGTCGAATGCCTGGATCATCGTCATCCGCGACAGCTTTGTCATCCTCGGCCTCACTGGCTACCTGGTCTATACCGCATGGGAGCTGACTCTGCTGATCCTGGCCATCGCCCCGGTCGTGGCCTGGCTGATCCGGGTCGCGAGCCGCAAGCTGCGCGGCTCGAACCGCGACATGCAGGAAACCACCGGCCGCGTCACTGGTGCGGTGGAAGCCTCGCTGTCGGGCATTCGCGAGATCAAGCTGTTCGGCACCCACGACTATGAAGGCGAGCGCTTCGGCGGACTCGCCGAGCGCCTGCGCAAGCAGACCATGCGCACGGTGCGGGTGTCGTCGGCCAATGCACCGATGGTCCAGGTCCTCGCCGCGGCGGCCGTCTCTGCGGTCATCTGGACCGCCTCCGCACTGTCGGCCGAAAACCGGCTCACACCGGGCGAATTCGTCTCCTTCGTCACCGCAATGTCGATGCTGTTCGAACCCATTCGCCGCCTGACCAACATCAATGCGGTGATCCAGCGCGGGCTGGCCGGCGCGCAGAGCATTTTCGGCATTCTCGACACCGCGGTCGAGGCCGACACCGCAAGCGCCGCACGCCCGCGTGCCCACGGCGACGTGCGCTTCGAGAGCGTCGGCTTCAGCTATCCGGGCCAGAGCGGACAAGCCTTGAACGGCTTCGATCTCGACATCCGCCACGGTGAGACCATTGCGCTGGTGGGCGCCTCGGGCAGCGGCAAGAGCACACTGATCAACCTGATCGCACGCTTCTTCGTGCCGCAGCAGGGCCGCATCCTGCTCGACGGCGAAGCACTCGACCAGCTGCCGCTGGGATGGCTGCGCGCACAACTGGGCTGGGTGGGCCAGCAGGTCGTTCTGTTCGACGACAGCGTCGCCGCCAACATCGCCTACGGCCGCCCCGACACGCCCGTTTCGGCGATCGAGGCCGCGGCCCGCGCCGCCCATGCGTGGGACTTCATCCACGCCCTGCCCGAGGGTCTGAACACCCGTATCGGCCCCAACGGCAGCCAGCTTTCGGGCGGACAGCGCCAGCGTATCGCCATCGCCCGCGCCTTCCTGCGCGATGCCCCGATTCTGCTGCTCGACGAGGCGACCTCGGCGCTCGACAATGCGTCGGAGCGCGCGGTGAAGAATGCGCTCGACACATTGCGCAAGAATCGCACCGTGCTGGTCATTGCCCATCGCCTGTCCACCATTCGCGATGCCGACCGCATCGTCGTCATGGAGCACGGCCGGATCGTCGAGAGCGGCAACCACGAGACGCTTAGCGCGGCAGACGGCGCCTATGCCCGGTTGCTCGCCAGCGGCACGGACATCGTGCCGGCCGAGGACGCGCCGGCGGTCCCCGAGCACAACGGATAAGGACCATGCCACGCACCGTTGCCCTCTACTTTGTCGCCTCACCGCTGCAGTACCTGGCCGCACGACGCATTGCCGCCGGCGCCGAAGCGGGCAGCCGGCAGGTGCTGGTGTGGTACAAGCACGGCGTGGCCTCGATCATCGACAGCAGCGCCTGGGATGCCGCCAGTTTCATGCCCTGGCCAAGGTGGGAACCACTGCCCGGCCTGCTCGGACGCCACCGCCGCCTGCGCGAGAACATCGGCCTGGTCGCCCGCCTGATCGGCCGCTGCGACACGCTGCATATCCACAGCGCGGTGTTCGACACCGAGGCCATCAATTACTTCCTGCGCGCCCTGCCCGCTGCCTGCGGCGCACGCACAATGCGCGCGCGCATCCTGCCCGACGGCATCATCAGCACCCGCCGTTATCCCCTGAGTCCTGCCAGACGCCTGGCCCAATGTCTGCGAAAACTGCGCCGGCTGCTTGCCCCTGAACTCGACTACTGGTGTTTCGACGGCGACCGCATCGGCTCGGACGCGCCCTTTTGCGACCGCATCTACGTGCTGCCCGGGCTTCCCCACGAATACCCTGCGGCCAAGGTCGAGGTACTGCCGCCGCTGGTGGATGTCGCTGCCGACGGCGCGGATTCCAGCCAGCGGCGGGCACTGGTCATCGGCCAGCCGCTGACGGGCTTCGGCCTGATGTCGGCCGCGGATCTCGCTGCCGTCACCGCGGAGATCCACCACTGGCTCGACGCAAGCGGATTCGATCAGGTCGACTACAAGGGCCACCCCAAGGATTCGAAATACGAGCTCTCGCATCCGGACTACCGCGTGATCGCCCCGGCCGAAACCCTGGAAACGTTCATGGCTGGCCATCACTACGACGCGGTGGTTGGCGTACGCTCGTCGGCGCTGTTGTTCGCGCGGCAAATCTATCCCGAAGCAACGCCGGTCGAAGCCTTCGGCTGGTCCCGCATCCGCTTCAAGTCGCAAGCCGAAAAGGACGACATGGCGCGCACCTTCCGCGCGCTCGACGTCCGCATTCACCCCTGAAAGCGCATGATGACCTCCGCCCCCGCCACACCGGAAACGACCCGCCTGCCGCGCTACCTGCGCACCGCCTGCGATGCGGCGGTGTGGCTGGCGTTTGCCGGTCTGGTGTGTCTGCGTGGCCCGGCCAGCCCGGGCACGATGGGCGCGGCACTGGCGATTGTCGGCCTCATCCTGCTCGTATCAAGGCGCGACATGCGGCCGCTGGACCTGCACATGGCCGCCATCTTCTTCATCATGCCGGTGCACGACACCCTCAACATGCTGATCACGGGCTGGAATTCGAACATGCTGGACAAGCCCGGGCGACTGTTGATCGGCTTCTTCGTCTACTTTGCCCTCAGCCGCATCGGCGTCAGCGCACGCGCGCTGCGGTGGGGAGTGATCTGCGGCTGCATCGCCGCTGCGCTGCTGGCCGCCTACCAGGTACACGTGCAGGGCATGGTACGCGCGACCGGCTTCATGAACGCGATCCCCTTCGGCAATGACTCGCTTCTGCTCGGTCTGTTCGCGCTTGCGGCCTGGGTCACGACAATGGCGAGCAGGCGCACACGGGCGCTGAACGCGTGCACACTGATTGCACTCGCAGCCAGCATCTACGCCTCCTTTGCATCGGAGACACGGGGCGGCTGGGTGGTGGCACCGGTGCTGCTGTGGGTGGTCAGCCTGGGGGTGCGCAATGTCCGGCCCGGACGGCGCGGTGCGGTCGCGACCGGCATCGTGTCGCTGCTGCTGATCGGCCTTGCGGTGCTGCCCCTGATCAATGACCGCACGGCTGCCGAACTCGGCAGTTCGCTAGAGGTTATCGGTGCCCCCTCAAGAGAAGCCGCGGAGATGGAATTGTCGTCGATTGGAACCCGCATCCATCTCTACCACATCGGCACGGACGCCTTCCTGTCCAGCCCGCTGTATGGAATCGGCATCGCCAATCTGGGCGACTACCTCGCCGCAGGCGCGAAGACCGGCAAGGTCAACCCGGCCGTCACCACCTTCACTCACCTGCACTCGGGGATCATCGACACCCTTGCCCGCGGCGGCCTGCTCGGCCTGGCGGCGTTGTCATTCTTTAGCATCGGCCTGATACGGTTCTTCTGCCGGCCACTCGCGACCATGACGGATCCGGATGTGCGCTACTTTGCGCTGACGGGACTGCTCGGCATTGCTGCGGCACTGCTGTTCTCGCTGTCGAACGTCATCTTCCCCGCCATTGCCGGCACCAACATCCTCGTCATGACCCTGGCCGTCCCCGCGGGCGCACTGGCATATCGCCTGCGCCAGCTTGCCAGCGATTCCTTACCCGGCGTTCATGGAGCATCGGCATGAATTCACAGGAGCAGGCACGCATCGAAGCCCTCATCCGCTACCTGGAGCACAAGCGGGTAGTGGTGATCGGCAACAGCGAGAGCCAGTTTTCGCAGTATCTTGGCGCGCGCATCGACAGTTTCGATGTGGTCGTGCGCATGAACCTGGGCTCGATTCGCGCACCGGAACATCAGGGCACGCGGACCGACATCGTCTTCACCTCGTCGGAGAAGCTTACCGCCGACATGATCGACAACTGGTTCAAACCGTCCTGGGTAGTATGGGCCACACCCAAACGCGAAAAGATGCCCGACCTCAGCGCGCTGGGCGAACGCCTGGTGCTGCATCCGGTGGACATCTGGGAGACGCTTCACGCCCGCATCGAACCGGCGCGCCCGTCGACCGGGCTGATCGCGCTGAACTTCTTCGCCAACCACTGCCGCTGTGCAGACCTGGCATTCGCCGGCTTCGACTTCTTTGCCAGCGGCACCTTCTACAACCGCAAATTTTTCGGACTCATCAAGCATCCGCGCAAGGCGTCGAAGCCGCATGACGGCGCGGAAGAACAGCGCGTCGTGAGCGACATGATCGCCAGCGGCCAGATGCACAACCTGGCTGCCGCCAACTGAGCCCATGAAACCAGCCTACCGCGTTGCGCTGTTCAACGACACCCGTCGTACCTCCCATTACGGCTGCGAGTTCGTCATGGAGACGCTGATCTCGAATCTTCGCCGTCGTGGCCTCGAACCGGTATTCTTCTGGCCGATGGGGCGTGACTGGCGCGGCCGCGGGGAGGTGGCCGCCGCACTGCACACGGTGGACGCCGTCATCGTCAATGGCGAAGGCTCGATCCACAACAGCGCGCGCCGCGATCGTGCCCACTATCTCACCGAGATCGCCGCCTTCGCGCGCCGCACGGCCGACATTCCTTCCTTCCTCGTCAACAGTTCGCTGTTCGAACTGGAACCGGTCATCATCGACAACCTGCGCCACTTCGACGCCCTCTTCCTGCGTGAGAGTCGCTCGCTCGAGGCGCTGCAAGGCAGCGCCATCCACGCCGAGATCGTGCCCGACCTCACCCTGCTGACGGCGCCCCCGGAGGCCACGGCACCCCGCAAGGGCATTCTTGGCACCGACTCGGTGAAGGCCGACGTCGCCGCCCGCCTCAAGCGCCTGAGCCGCGAAAAAGGCTGGCATTTCACCAAACTGACCCATGCCGCGCGCCCGCTGCGTACCGAACATGCACCAGTCGAGTACCTGCGCCGTCACGCCAAATGGGTCCACGCGCTGCTGTCGGGCCGCAACACGCGCGATCGCAAGCGTTTCCTTGCCTATCTCGCCAGCCACGAACTGCTGTGCACAGGGCGTTTCCATGCCGTGACCCTCGCGCTGGCAACGCACACGCCATTTCTCGCCCTGGCGTCGAACACGCCGAAGATCTCCGGCCTGCTCGAGGACGTATTCGGCAACGACACCCGCCTCGTGAGCCTGAGCACGATCGAAGCCGTCAACGACCCCACGGCGTATGCCTTCCGTGCGACCGAAGAAGCGGCACTCACGGCCTTCCTCGAATCCGCACGCGAGCGTGCCGAGGCCATGTTCGACACCATCCGCGCCCGTATCGATGCGCAGCGCAAGGCCGTATCCGGTGCCGCAGCGAAGGCCTGAGGCACGCGCGGCTTCTTCATTCAATGGGCCGCAGGTATAGTGCGGGCTGCGGCAAAATCCGCCCCCTCTCAATGGATCGCATTCTTCTCATCCGCAGTTCGGCCATCGGCGACATCGTGTTCGCATCTCCCTTCGTCGCGGCCTTGCGCGGGCGTTATCCCGATGCGTATATCGCGTGGCTGGTCGAACCCGGGATGGACTCACTGCTCGCCGCCGACCCCTGCATCGACGAACTCATCCTGTGGCCCAAGGCGGAGTGGAGGCGGCTGTGGCGCGAACGCCGCTTGACCGAGCTTTTCCGCAGGGTCCATTCCTTCGCCCGCGATCTCAGAGCCCGTCGTTTCGACACCGCCATCGATCTCCAGAGCCTGCTCAAGAGCGGCCTGCTGGCATGGATGTCGGGCGCCAGGCGACGCATCGGACTGGCCTCGCGCGAAGGCAGCCAGTGGTTGATGACTGAGGTGCTGGCCGCGGGTGGCACGCCCGGCCGGATCAGTTCCGAGTATCGGCACATGGCGCAGTACCTGGCGCTCGATACCGACGACTTCCTGCCTCGCCTCAACGTGGCCGAAAGCACCGCTCACAGGGTGAAGGCGCTGCTTTCGGCCCATGGCCTTGAAGCCGGTTGCTACGCCGTTTTTGCCCCCTACACCACCCGTCCGCAGAAACACTGGTTCGAAGACGCGTGGCAGGCATTGGGCATGCGTGTGCGTGACGAACTCGGACTGACGCCGGTGATTCTGGGTGGCCCCGGCGAGCGCGCGGCGGCGGAACACCTGGCTGCAGCCATCCCGGGTGCGGTCACGCTGGCCGGTTCGACCAGCCTGGCAGAGGCCGCCGCAATCATTGCCGACGCAGGCCTGCTGGTCGGCGTCGATACCGGCCTCACCCACATGGGACCGGCCTTCGCAACGCCCACCGTGGCCATCTTCGGTTCGACGCGCCCCTATCTGGACGCCGGCCGCGCCAACGCGAAGGTCATCTGGCTCGGCCTGCCCTGCTCGCCGTGCCGTCGCAACCCGACCTGTCACGGACGCTTCGAGTGCCTGCGCGACATCACCGCCGAACGCGTGATGGATGAAGCGCGCAAGGTGCTGCAGGAGGCCGGGCACGCATGAAGATCCTCCATGTCGAGTCGGGTCGCCACCTGTACGGCGGCGCCAAGCAGGTGCTCTACCTGATGGAAGGCCTCGCGAGCCGCGGCGTGAGCAATGTGCTTGCCTGCCCGGACGGCGCAGGCATCGGCGCGCCCGCCCGCGCCTTTGCGCAGGTGTGCGAGATGCCGATGAAGGGCGATGCCGACCTCCCGCTGCTGTTCCGCCTGCGCCGGCTCATCGCCCGCGAAAAGCCCGACCTGGTTCATATCCACAGCCGCCGCGGCGCCGACCTGTGGGGCGGACTCGCGGCGCGTCTGAGCGGCGTGCCCTGCGTCATCTCGCGCCGGGTGGACAACCCCGAGCCACGCTGGCGGGTCGCCCTGCGTTACCGGCTCTACGACCAGGTAGTGACGATTTCGGAAGGCATCCGCCAGGTCCTGCTAGACGCCGGCCTGCCGCCAGACAAGTGTCGATGCGTGCGCAGCGCGGTGGATGCACGCCCCTACCTCATCGATTACGACAAGCATGCCTATCGTGCCTCGCTCGGGCTCACGCCCGACACTCCACTCGTCGGCACCGTCGCCCAGCTCATCCCGCGCAAGGGCCACCGTCACCTGCTAGCCGCGCTGCGCGAGGTGCTGCCGCGCCACCCGACGCTGCAGGTGCTGATCTTCGGCCGCGGCCCGCTCGAGGGCGAACTGCGCCAGGCGATCACCGAACAGGGACTGTCGGCACACGTTCGCCTGATGGGCTTCGTCGATGATCTGCCGAAAATCCTCGGCTGCCTGGACATCCTTGCCCACCCCGCCGACATGGAAGGCCTCGGCGTTTCGCTGCTGCAGGCCTCGGCGGCACGCGTGCCGGTCATCGCCACTCGCGCCGGCGGCATGCCCGAAGCCGTGCGCGATGGCGACAACGGCATCCTCATCGCGCCGGGCGATGTCACCGCGCTCGCCGCGGCGCTGAACCGCCTGCTCGACGATGCCGCGCTGCGTGAACGCATGGGCGAAGCCGGACGCGCGCTGATGCTGCGCGAGTTCTCGGTCGAGGCCATGTGCGAAGGCAATCTGAGCGTGTATCGTTCCGTCCTCGATCCACTGCGGCACGACACCTGAGCGGCAGACAACGCCACACCCGGCGCGGACCCGACGTATTGTCGCCCCGTACCGCAGCGACACCGAGACCAAGGTTTGCAATGAAATCCCTACACATTATCGGCAGCAAGCAGATGGGCGGCGCCGAACGCTGGTTCTCCCGCTTCCTGTCGGCCATGCGCCGCCACGGCGAAGACGTGTCCGCGGTGGTCCGCTGCGGCGCCGAACTGGCGCAGCACCACATGGGCGAGGTGCCGTTCGAAACCCTGCCCCTGCGCACGGTGTGGGATCCGCTGTCACGCTACGAGCTCGCGCGCCTCATCAAGCGCAGCGACGCCCCCATCGTGCAGACCTACATGGGGCGCGCGACCCGCCTCACCCACCTCGAGCCCGGCCATGGCAAGGTGCATCTGTCGCGCCTGGGCGGCTACTACAAGCTCGACCCCTTCCGCCATGCGCACGCGTGGATCGGCAATACCCGCGGCCTGTGCGACTGGATGATCAAGGGCGGCCTGCCACTGCATCGCGTCTTCCACATCACCAATTTCGCCGAACCGGCACGCGCCGTGGCCGATGCCGAACTCGAACCGCTGCGACAGCAACTCGGGCCGCGCGCCGACGACTGGCTGATGGTGACCGCTGGACGCCTGATCGACGTCAAGGGCCAGCGTTTTCTGGTCGAGGCGATGTCTCGCCTGCCCGAACAGGTTGGGGGCAGGCGCTTGCGCCTGGTGGTGCTAGGCGAAGGCGACCTGCGCGCACCGCTGCAGCAGCAGGCCCGCCAGCTCGGCGTCGACGGGCGCATCACCTGGGCGGGCTGGCAGCATGACCCCGCACCGTGGTTCGCGCTCGCCGACATGGTGGTCTTTCCTTCGCGCGACGCCGAAACCCTTGGCAACGTGATCCTCGAAGCCTGGGCCTACGGCAAGCCACTGGTCGCCACGGCATTTCGAGGCGCACGCGAAATTGCGCGTCACGGAGAAGATGCCTGGGTCGTGCCCTGCGACGACGCCGTCGCACTGGCAAAAGGCATCGAAACCGTCGTTCGCGATACGGACCTGCGCCAGCACATGGTGAGTCGGGGGCTGGCGCGAATTCGCGAAGACTTTTCCGAAGCCGCGGTCATTTCACAGTATCGTGCGCTGTATTCCCAGTTACTGGACAATCGCTGACATGCGTCCGCGCATCAATATCCTGATGTACCACCAGGTCGGTGAATTCGCGCCGATGAAAGCGCATCAATCGACTTACTGCGATCATCGCCGCTTTGCCTCGCAGATGGCGTGGCTGGCGCGCGGCGGTTACAGCGTACTGTCAATGGACGACGTACTGGCCTGCGTACGCGGGGAGAAACCGACACCCCCGCGCGCCGTCGCCCTGACCTTCGACGACGGTTACGAGAATTTCTACGAATACGCCTTTCCCGTGCTGCAGCGCCACGGCTTTCCGGCCATGGTGTACTTGATCGCCGACATGCTGGGCCAGCCCTCGTCGTGGTTCGCCGCCGACGGTCGCGCGACGCCGCCGCTGATGGATGTACCACGCATTCGTCAGCTGCACCGCGAAGGCATCGACTTTGGCTCGCACTCCGCGACGCACGTCAAGCTCGCCAAGTGCGAGGACCGGCGCATCGAGGACGAGGTCACGCGTTCGAAGGCCATCCTGGAGGACGTGCTGGGGGAAGCCGTCAATCACTTCTGTTACCCATACGGCAGCCACGACCTGCGTGCGGTCAATGCGGTCGCCGCCGCCGGCTACCTGACTGCGACCACCTGCGCACGCGCGCCTGCCACTCCGGCGGACGACCCGCTGACGTTGCCGCGCAAGGCCATCACCCATGGCGACAACCTGATCGGGTTCCTCTGGCGGGTGCACGTCAAGAACACGCCGCGCAATCCGCCCATCCGCCGCCCCGAATTCGCCGTCGGCTGATCCCCGTCGGCGCCGCGGACTCAGACGAACACCGGTTCGGGCTCGAGGCGAAGGCCGAAGCGCGACAGCACGTCGGTCTGAATCGCCGTGGCGATTCGCTCGACATCCATTCCGGTGGCACCGCCACGATTGACCAGTACCAGCGCCTGGCGCTCGTAGCAGCCCACCGCGCCCAGATCGCGCCCCTTCCAACCGGCCTGTTCGATAAGCCAGCCTGCGGCCAGCTTGATCAAACCGTCGGCCTGCGGGTAATGCGGCATCTCCGGATGTGCAGCCAGTAGCCGGGCGCAACTGAGTTGATCCACAACCGGGTTTTTGAAGAAACTGCCAGCATTGCCGATCTCAGCCGGATCGGGGAGCTTGCGCCGGCGGATCGCGATCACCGCATCGGAAATCTCCAGCGCGGTGGGCGCCGTTACCCCGTTGGCGGCCAGTTCCTGCTCGACGTCCGCGTAGCGCAGCAAGGGCTGCCAGTCGCGGTCGAGACGAAAGCGTACCCGCGTCACCAGCCAGCGACCGGGCTGCTGCTTGAAGACGCTGTCGCGATACGCGAAACGGCATTCCGCCGCGGAGAAGACGCGCTCGCTGCCGTCGGTCAGACTGATTGCATCGAGCGATTCGAATCGTTCTGCCATCTCGAGGCCGTAAGCCCCGATGTTCTGGATCGGCGCCGCGCCGACCGTGCCCGGAATCAGCGACAGATTCTCCAGTCCCGGCCATCCTTGCGCCAGCGTCCACCGCACGAAATCGTGCCATGGCTCACCGGCTCCGGCCTCGACGATGCGCGCACTGTCGTCCTCGCGCAGCAGGCGGCGCCCACCGATCTCCATCTTCAACACCGTGCCGCCAAAGTCGCCGCGCAAGATGACGTTGCTTCCACCGCCCAGCACCAGTCGATCGGCATCGCTCCACCCCTGCTCGGCAAGCAACTCGCGCACATCGGCAACCGAGCGGACGTGGACCATGCGCGCCGCGCGCGCGGGCAGACCAAAGGTGTTCAATGCCTTCAGGTCGGCCGCGAGCATGTGGGTAAACGCTTTCGCGCTCATGCCTGTCGCTCGCGCGTCAAGGCCGTGCGATCCGCAGCGATTGGAAACAGACGGTCGTAGCCAAGGTTGAACAGCAGGGCATAAAAGGTGTAAGCCAACGCCACGCCAATATCGGCAATCAGCGCTGCCCACCAGTCCAGCCCGGTCCATAGCATGAGCACCGGCAGGGTCAGCATCAACAGCCCCCCCTCGAACAGGATTGCGTGCACGCAACGCAGCGCAAAAGGTCGCCGATCCGCGGTACGTCCCGTCATCCGTCCCTCGATCCAGTCGTAGAGCGTATTGAATCCGGCGTTCCACAGTGCCGCCACAAGCGCCAATACGGCCAGCAATCCGGCCGACTCGGCAATGGGCACGCCGCTTGCCCACGCAAACGGTGGCGTGATGAGCAGCAGGCCCCCGAGCTCGAACAGCAGGATCTGCCGAAGCCGGTCGCGCAGGGAACGCAGTTTGGGATGTTTGGCGGACACGCAGGCAATTCGATTGTACAAAGTGAAGCAAGATAGGCCGGTCGCGCCCGGATTGCAACGCCAGGCAGCTCAAACCGACGGGCCATCCGCACCGCTGGCGATTCGCTGCAACGCCGCCTTGCGCTGCAACTCGCGAAACGCTGCCGCCATGTCGTTGGCCTCGAACAGATCACGCACGATCTTGAACATGCGGCGTATCTCGTCACTGGCAAACAGCGCGGCGGCCATCGCCACCGCGAGCTCATTGTCGCCAATGGCAAACGCCGCACGCGCGATATCGACCCGGCTTCTCGCACACAGAGGTATCGCCAGCCAGGATGCACGCAAGGCGGCAATGCGCTCGCGCTCGGTGTCCGGCCGCATCAGCGCGCGCAGGGCCAGTGACGACGCACGCTCGTCCAGTGACGCGGTTTCCAGGCGCTGCGGCGTGATCTCGGCAAGCACACGCTCCGCAGCCAGCAGATCGCCGGCCTCGACATGGCTGCGCACCAGCATCAGATGATCCGCAATCGAGACGGCACCGGGCATGGTGTCGTTGCGGATCACGTCGGCCATTGCTTGACGGGCGGTTTCGGTGTCGCCGTTGAGCAATGCGGCATCGGCCAGCCGGCGCTTGCGCTCGTAATTGCGCCCGGTACGTGCGGCGGCCGCCTCGAGCGTACGCTGCCCCTCAGCGTAATCGCCCATCTCGAGACAGATGTCCGCCTTCAGATCGTGTCCGCCGAAATAGTCCGGCGCATCCGCCACCACCTCATCCATGATCGAACGGGCCTCGGCCAGACGACGCTGACCGAGCAGCGCACGGGCCTGCCCCGCCCTTGCCCAGGGGAAAGGGTGGGTTTCCAGAATGGCCAGGAACGCCGCCTCGGCAGCGGCCGGATCGCCCTTCAGCAAGGCCACTTCGGCCTCCTGTCGCATCAGCTCGAAGCGATAGTTCCGCCCCGCCTCGGTCTCGATCGCATCTCTGACAAAACGCTCCGCGCGGTCGAAGTCCTGCTCCCGCTTGGCGACGAAAAGCGGCTCGAGGAAACGCTTGCGGCGCATGGTTCGATCCAGCCGCAGCTTCAGCCGATCGGGCGAGAACGGCTTGATGATGTAATCGTCTGGCGCCAGCTCGACCGCAGCCACCACCTGCTCATAGGATTGCTCGGCCGTCACCATGATGAATACAGCCTCATCCGCGAGCAGGTCAAAACGCCGCAACTCTTCGAGCAGCTGTTGTCCGGAGCGGTCATTGCCGAGAAGGTAGTCGCACAGGATCACATCGGGTGGCGCACGACGGATACGGGCAATGGCGTCCTGGTAGCCCGACGACAGATCAACCGCGAACGCGCCCATCGTCTGGGCGCAGATGCGCAGCCCCTCGCGCGCCGCCGGCTGGTCGTCGATGACCAGGAAGCGGAGACTACGGTAGAAGTCTCCATCGCCCGTATTCATGGCAGATACAGTTCGAACACCCCTCCGCCCAATATGCCGCCGTTGCGCAATTCGACACGACCGTGCCGCCCCTCGCGCACGTGCTGCAGCGCCAGTACCCGCGCCACGAAAAGTCCGATGCCGGGCGACGACTGTTCGTCCATCTCCGCCGCGGCGAACCCTGGGCCGTCATCCTCGACCCTCAAGCACAGAAAACCATCCTCGATCTGTGCCGACAACAGAACACGCGCGCGCGCAAAACGGCTGGCGTTCTGCAAGGCGTTCGACAGAATGTCCAGCACCAGCTCGCGGTCGAAGGCCCGCAATTCGTCTGCGTGGTCGTCAACGTCAAGTGTCAGACCAAGATGCTCACAATGCCTGCGATTGACGAGCGCAGCCTCTTCGAGCAACTCGCTCACCGGCACGATGCTGATCGAAAGCCGGCCGATGCCGCGCTCGAAGCGGTAAGCCGCAAGCACCCTGCTCAGACGCTGCGCGGCGAGCTCGATCGCGTAACGCGCCTCGTCAAGCGCAACGCCGTGCTCGGCCTCCGCCCGTACCAGCAACGATTCGGCCAGAAACAGCTGGTTCTTTGCATCATGGACGCCCGAACTGATCAGATCAAGAACCGTATGCATTCATCGCTCCCCTGCCTCAGCCGCGCTGCAGATGATCACTCGCCGAATGCGGCAAGCGCCTGCGCAATCTCGGCCTGCTCGACACCCTCTGCCGCGACTGCATCGCCCCCCACAGCCCCCCCTGCCTTCAGTCCGGCGATGCACTGACCGGCCTCCTTGGGCGACTCGAATGCACGGCTCTGCAGCAGCAGTCTGCCCTCTGCGCTCACCAGCTTGAAGTAGAAACGCCCGTCGCCCTCGCGGTATTGCTTGAACTGCGGCAGCGCTTGCGCCTTCGCAGCCGTCTTCGTTCCGGCATGGCTGACGGCATCGAGCCTGCGTAGCCCGACCGCGTGCCTCAACTCGTTGAGGAAGGGGGTCGCGATGGCACGTGCCTTGGCTGCACCCTCCTGCAGCTTCTGCTCGATCAGTGCGGGACGTGCGATCAGGCTTTCATAGTGATCGCGCATCGGCGCCACCGCGCGCTCGATACGCTCGAACAAGGCCTGCTTGGCATCCCCCCAGCTGATACCGGCAGCAAACGCGTCGCGCATGGCGGCGGTTTCAGTCGGTGTGGCAAACGCCTGATAAAGCTGAAACAGCGCAGAGCCTTCGGTCTCCTTGGGTTCGCCGGGTGCGCGCGAATCGGTGACGATGCCCGCTATGGACTTCTTCAGCACCGCAGACGAGGCGAATAGCGGAATCGTATTGTCGTAACTCTTGCTCATCTTGCGCCCGTCGAGACCGGGCAATGTCGCCACCGATTCATCGATTGCGGCAGCGGGCAGCACGAAATGCTCGCCATAGAGATGGTTGAAGCGGGCGGCGATATCGCGCGCCATCTCGATATGCTGGATCTGGTCGCGCCCCACCGGCACGGAATGCGCCTTGAACATCAGGATGTCGGCGGCCATCAGCACCGGATACATGAAAAGGCCCATGTTGATGCCCGCATCGGGATCCTCGCCATCGGCCACGTTCTTGTCGACCGCGGCCTTGTAGGCGTGCGCCCGATTGAGCAAGCCCTTTCCCGCATTGCAGGTCAGCAGCCAGGTCAGCTCCGGAATCTCGGGAATGTCCGACTGGCGATAGAACCATACGCGCTCGGTGTCCAGCCCGGCGGCGAGCCAGGATGCCGCGATCTCGAGCGTGGAACGCTGCACCCGCTCAGGGTCGGCAGTCTTGATCAGCGCATGATAGTCGGCCAGGAAATAGAAACTTTCGGCATCGGCCTTGCGACTGGCTTCGATTGCCGGACGAATCGCGCCCGCGTAATTGCCAAGGTGGGGCGTTCCGGAAGTGGTGATCCCGGTAAGGATGCGGTGTACGGCCATGGTGCTGTCCGGCAGGTGAAAGGCCGGAAGTTTAGCGCATTGCCCCGCCATCCATGGCAATTAGGGATGCCGCCCGCGGCGCACGGCAGGACGCCCGGCTGGGCGAAAATCGCATTGTGCGCTACAATATTTGCTCAAAATTACTTACTTGCAGTCGTGCTCCTCTCCGGTCACGAGCATGGAACGGGCCCGCGACTGCAGCCCGCGATGCTTCCACACCTGCTACCCATCGGCTCACTGCTCGTCGGCACCGCGCTCCTGCTGCTCGGCACCGGTCTGCTCAATACCGTCCTCGCGCTGCGCGGCAGCCTCGAGGGCTATGCCGATGCCACCCTGGGCCTGATCGGATCTGCCTATTTCGTCGGCTTTTTTATCGGCACCTTCGCCGCACCGCCACTGGTGCGGCGCATGGGACACAATCGGGCCTTTGCCTTTTTTTCCGCGGCGACCGCCGCCTGCGTGCTGCTTCACGCGCTGATCGTATCGGCGCCGGTGTGGATGCTGCTGCGGGTCGTCACCGGCACGACCCTGGTCGGTCTCTACATGGTGATCGAGAGCTGGCTCAACAGCCAGGCGCCTGCGGACAGGCGTGGGAAGATCTTCTCGATCTACATGGCGGTCAATCTGGGCGCGCTTGCTGCAGCCCAGCAATTGATCCGGCTTGGCAGCCCCGGCGACTTCGTCCTGTTTGCGATTGCGGCCATTTTCGTCATCGTGTCCCTGATGCCGGTCACCGCCACCCGCCTGCCGCCGCCGCAACTGGCGCACAGCCCGCGCCTCGGCCTCGGCAAGCTGTGGAAAGCGGCCCCGGTGGCCTTTGCCGGCGCGGTGCAGTCCGGCCTGGCGATGGGTGCGTTCTGGGGCATGTCGGCTGTTTACGGCGGGCGTATCGGTCTCGACGAAGCGGGCGTGGCGCAGCTGATCACGGTGTCCATTCTGGGCGGCGCCTTGCTGCAATGGCCGATCGGACACTTCTCGGATCGCGGCGATCGCCGCCTTGCACTGGCCTGGGTTGCCGCCGGAGCAAGCGCCGCCGCCATCCTGTGGGCAGTACTCGGACAGTTTGGCGACCTGGTGATGATCGGAGGCTTCCTGTTCGGGGCGGCCGCGTTCGCGATCTACCCGGTCGTCGTCGCCCACCTCATAGACCATCTCGCACACGACGACATCCTGTCTGGCAGTGCGGCCCTGCTGTTGCTGCACGGCGCCGGTGCCGCGGTCGGCCCGGCGCTGGCCGGCGCCCTGATGGGCTGGATCGGACCGGCAGCACTGCCTCTGCATTTCATCTTGATGCTGGCGCCGCTGGCGGCGTTCGCATTGTGGAAGTCGGGCCGCAGCAAAGACGAGATCGTCGACGAAGCCGCCCACTTCATGCCCATGATGCGTACGTCACCGACCGCACTGGAAATGATCACCCCGGACGCCGTCACCGAAGACTACAGTCCAGACAGGGCCCCCCAAACCACCCACTGAATCAGACCAATCTGTCGGCACCCGTGTCGGCGTTCACCCTTAAGGAGAACCGCACATGTTGCTCGCAACCGATCTCGATGGAACCTTCCTGGCAGGCCATCCCGAAAACCGCCAGCGTCTCTACCAGCTGATTTCGGCCCATCCCGAGATCAAGCTCGCCTTTGTCACCGGACGCGGCCTCGAAGTAGTGCTCCCGGTGCTGTCCGACCCCACCATTCCGGTGCCCGACTACATCATCTGCGACGTCGGCGGCACCATCGTCGATGGCCACACGCGGCAGGCGGTTCAACCGCTGCAATCCGACATCGATTCGCGCTGGCCGGGCGAACGCGCAGTGGCAGAGGCCATGGCGCGCTTCGACGGTCTCGAACGCCAGGAGGTCCCGCAGCAGCGCCGCTGTTCCTATTTCTGCGAGCTCAGCGCGGTCACACCCGAGATCGAACGCGTGGCGGCACAACTCGGTTGCGAGGTGCTCTATTCCGCCGAGCGCTACCTCGACATCCTGCCGCGCGGCGTCAACAAGGGCAGCACGCTGGCGTCCCTGGTGCGGCATCTTGGCCTCAGTCACGACGATGTGCTGGTTGCCGGCGATACGCTCAATGACCTGTCGATGTACGAAGCCGGTTTCATCGGCGTATGCGTCGGCGACTCTGAACCCGCCCTGCTCGACGCCACCCGCGACCGGGCGCGCGTGATGCACGCGCAGCACACGGGCTGTGGCGGAATCCTCGAAGCCCTCGCCCATTTCGGCTTCCTCGGTGCCGGCGGCATCGACGCCGAGGTGAGAGCGATGGACGCGCCGGGCAAGGCAGATCTGGTCATGGTCTACCATCGCCTGCCTTACGAAGAAGTGTTCGAGAACGGCCAACCCATTCGCCACCGGCCGACCTCGCCGAACGGCATCATTCCAACCCTGCTGTCCTTCTTCAACGGGCGCAAGGGCTCGTGGGTGGCGTGGTCTATCCATGATCCGAAATCGGCGATTCCGTTCGAAACCCACACCGAAGTCGATCGCGAACGCTACCCCGACCTGCTCGCCGCGCGCGTTGCGCTGACCAAGGACGAAGTCGACACCTTCTACAAGCGCTTCTCCAAGGAAGCCTTCTGGCCAACGCTGCACACGTTCTGGGAGCGCGCCATCTTCCGCGAGGAGGACTGGGTCGTGTTCATGAAGGTCAATCGCCTGTTCGCCGAGCGCACCGCATCCGAAGCCGCCGAGGGCGCGGTGGTGTGGATTCACGACTACAACCTGTGGATGGTGCCGGCCTACCTGCGCGAACTCAGGCCAGACCTCAGGATCGCCTTCTTCCATCACACCTATTTCCCTTCTGCCGACGTGTTCAACGTGTTGCCGTGGCGGCGCGAGATCATCGGCAGCCTGCTGCAATGCGACTATGTGGGCTTCCATATCCCGCGCCAGGCCGAGAACTTCGTCGACGTGGCGCGCGGCGTCGCCCCGCTCAAGGTGCTCGAGACCAAGGCATGTGCGCCGCGCTACCTGACCTATGGCTGCGCAGTCGGTCTCGACGAAGTAACGACGCAGATCGAGGTGCACGGTCGGCGCATCGGGCTCGGTGCACATCCGGTCGGCCTCGACATCGGCCGCGTGCGGGCGGCACTCGATGCGCCGGAAGCCGCGGCTCGCATGACGGCGCTGCGCCGCGACCTCGCCGGCACCCGCGTCATCCTGTCGGTGGAACGCCTCGACTACACCAAGGGCACACTGGAAAAACTGATTGCCTTCGAGCGCCTGCTGGAAGAGCACCCGGAGCTGCTGGGCAAGGTCTCACTGCTCGCGGTGTGCGTGCCGGCCGCCAAGGAGATGACGGTCTATGACGAACTGCAGACCCGAATCGAACAGGCCGTGGGCAAAGTCAATGGACGTTTCGCCCGCGTGGGCTGGACGCCGGTCCAGTTCTTCTTCCGTCCGCTGCCATTTGAAGAGGTGGTGACGTGGTACGCGATGGCCGACGTCATGTGGATCACGCCGCTGCGCGATGGCCTCAACCTCGTCGCCAAGGAGTACGTCGCCACGCAGGGCCTCACCGGCGGCCACGGCGTACTGGTGCTGTCGGAATTCGCCGGCGCGGCGGCCGAACTGCACGGCGCGGTGCTGACCAATCCGCACGACATCCACGACCTGATCGGCAAGCTCTATTTCGGCATTGCGATGAATCGCGCGGAAGCGGAATCGCGTCTGCGCGAACTGTTCGATGTCGTGCAGCACAACGACATCCAGCGCTGGGGGCAGGATTTCCTCGATGCCGTCGTCGCGCAGCAAGCCACGCAACCGCTGGCAACCGACTCGGTACTGCCCGATCAACAGGAACCGGCTGCGGCGTAATCGCCGGCGAAAACAAGGAGAACGCATGCTTGAACAATTGGCCACACTCGACTGGATGAAGCAGTACGCCCTGCCCTGGGGCATCAACCTTGCCCTCGCGATCGGCATATTCATCATCGGGCGCTGGGTCGCCCACGCGCTGGTCTCGCTTGCCGGGCGCCTGCTGACACGCAGTGGGCTGGACGAAATCCTGGTGAACTTCATTCGATCCATCCTGAACGGGGTTCTGCTGCTGGTGGTGGTCGTTGCCGCACTCGACCGCCTCGGGGTCGACACGACATCGCTGATCGCCCTCATCGGCGCTGCAGGGCTGGCCATCGGCCTGGCATTGCAGGATTCGCTCAAGAATTTTGCCGCCGGGGTCATGCTGGTCGTGTTCCGCCCGTTCAAGGCCGGTGACTTCGTCGAGGCTGCCGGCACCCAGGGCGTAGTGGAGCGGATCGGCATCTTCAGTTCCACCCTTCGCACGCCCGACAACCGCGAGATCGTCGTTCCCAACGGTGCGATCTACGCCGACGTGATCACCAACTATTCGGCACGCGGCACACGCCGCATCGATCTGGTGTTCGGCATCGGCTACGGTGACGATATCCGCAAGGCGCGCAGCGTCATCGAAAGCGTGCTCGCCGCCGAGCCACGCGTGCTCGCCGATCCGCCCGCATTCATCGGCGTCGCCGAACTCGGCGCCAGCAGCGTGGATCTGCATGTACGGCCCTGGGTCGCCACCGCCGACTATTTTGCGACGATGTGTGATCTCAAGGAAAAGGTGAAGCTCGCCTTCGACGACGCCGGCATCAGCATTCCCTACCCCCAGATGGACATCCACACCAAACAGGCTGCGTAAGCAGCACCGCGGGTTTCAGCCCGTCATGCCGAGCAACATCTTCAGCGCAAGGACGACCAGTACGCCTGCAAATACGCGCTTCAGACTCTTGACCGAGACCCTGTGGGCAAAACGCGCGCCCACCGGCGCCATCGCCATGCCCGCAAGCACCAGTCCGGCAAGCGCCGGCAGGTAGATATAGCCTAGGCTGTACTCGGGCAGGCCCGGAACGAGACGGCCGTTGATCACATAGCCCACCGAACCGCCCAGTGCGATCGGAAAGCCGATGGCCGCCGCGGTACCGATGGCTCGCTGCATGCGCACGTTGCACCAGGTCATGTAGGGTACCGAAAGCGCCGCGCCACCAATGGCCACCAGGCTGGACACGGCACCAATACCCAGGCCCACCGTGGACAGTCCGGGCATGCCGGGAAGACGATGACTGGCCGGTGGCTTGCGGTCGGCGATCATGTAGGCGGCATTGGCGAGGATGAAGAGGGTGAACATCACGGCCAGGGAACGCGTATCGATAACCCGCGCCAGCGCGGCACCGGCCAGGGTACCCACGAGGATTCCCGGCGTCATGCGCGCAACTACCCCCCAGTCGACTGCGCCATGCTGATGGTGAGTACGCAGACTGGCGACCGAGGTGAATAGAATGGTCGCCATCGAAGTGCCCAGCGCCAGATGCATCACCTGCTCATGCGCAAACCCCTGAGCAGTGAACAGCATTGCCAGTATCGGGACCATCACCGCTCCACCGCCAATGCCCAACAGACCCGCAAAGAAGCCGCTGAATACGCCCAGCAGCGGATACGCAAACAGCCAGATCGTCACGCCTTGCTCCACAACTCGTCAAAACGCCCGGCCCACGGACTCAGCTGCTCATAGCGCTCGGCCAGCGCGAGTAACATTCGGTCCCCCCCCCAGGGGCCGACAAGCTGGATGCCGATGGGAAGTCCTTCCACACTGGGCAAAGCCGGCAGGCTAAGTGCCGGGTTTCCAGCCGCATTGACCCAGCCCGTAAACACCGCGTGCCCGCGCGGCCCGACCGTACGGCCGTCAATCGCGGGGGGGTAGGCTTCCGCAGCAGGCCACGGCAGGGCCGCCGCGGTCGGTGTCAACACCGCATCCCAGCGCGAGAACACTTCATCGACGGCGCGCCGCAAGGCGTCAATCCGCTCCAGCGTTGCCCACAACCGCGGCGCACCAAGAACCGCACCCTGGATGGCCATCTCGCGATACTTCGGCGCGGCGCGCTCAAGCAGGTCTGGCTGCAGCGCAAAGAGCGCCGCAAGGCCGATCTGCCCGACCTCGGCCCAAACCGCATTCAGTGCGCTCAGATCCACCGGCAAGTCACCCTCCTCGACTTCGCAGCCGAGTTCGCGCAGGACATTGGCCGCCGCGACGGTCGCCGTTGCGACTTGTGGGTCCACCGGCGCACCATCGAAACGTGAGACATGCAATACCCGGCGCGCTTCCCTGAGGTCGGCCGGCAAAGCGCGGGAGCGGCGATCACGAGGATGCGCGCCGGCCAGCGCGTCGAACATCATCGCCACGTCCGCGACGCTACGACCGACCGGTCCGACCACCTCGAAATCGAGCAACAGCGACGGCAAGCCATCGGCGCGCGCAATGGCACCGATTGACGGCTTGAGTCCGACCAGTCCGGTATGTGACGCCGGACGCCGTATCGAACCGCCGCCATCGGTGCACAGCGCAAGCGGCCCGATACCAGCGGCCACGGCAGCCACTGCCCCCCCACTCGATCCGCCCGGCGTAAGCGCTGTACACCACGGGTTCCTGGTGGTGCCGAATACGGCATTGTCGGTGTAACCCTCCAGGGTGAATTCGGGCACGTTGGTCTTGCCGAACAGCACCGCCCCCTGAGCGCGCAAGCGCGCGACCGGCAACTCATCGGCCGCCGCCACAGATCCCGACATGGCAGCACAGCCCCAGGTTGCGCTCACACCCGCCATCAACAGGTTGTCCTTGATGCTCAAGGGAATGCCATCGAGCGGCCCAAGCGGACACCCTGCGGCAAAGCGCGCCTGGCTGGCCCTGGCGGCGTCATGCGCAGCCGCATCGAGCGCAATCACCGCATTCAGCTCCGGGTTGCTCACCTTGCAGCGCGCGAGCACCGACTCAAGCGCGTCCATCGGCGTACAGGTGTCTGCACGATACGCAGCACCCAAATCAATTGCCGAAAGCTGCCATAGTGGTCTGTTCATCACATTTTTCCGGGAAGCCACAGCACCAGGCGGGGAGCGGCGATCAGTAACAAGGTGAAGACAAGCATGATGGCGACGTAGGGCAGTGCGCCACGAATGACATCGCTCATGTTGCCTCGGTCGGGCCGAATCCCGTGAACCACGAAGAGATTCATGCCCACTGGTGGCGTAATGAGGCCCAGTTCGCACATCAGCACGATGAATATGCCGAACCACACCGGATCGATACCGAGCGCCACCGCCATCGGAAATGTCACCGGAATCGTTGCCACCTGCATCGACAACACATCCATGAACATGCCGAGAACGAGGTAAAACACGACCAGCACCAACAGGAAGGCCGTGGGCGACAATCCAAGCGAGCTCACCCAGGTCGACATCGCCTCGGCAACGCCGGTAAGGCTGATGGTCAGATTCAGGATGAAGGCCGACGTGATGATCAGGAGAATCATCCCCGACACACGGCCAGTCTGAATGAAGCAGGTGCGCAGGATCGGCCAGTCGAGACGCCCGGCGCGAGCGGCAAAGCCGAGCGCCACGACCACGCCCAGTGCAGCCGACTCCGTCGTCGTTGCCACACCGGAGTAGATACTCCCCATCACCACACCGAATACCACCACGGGCGGAACCAGATCGAGCAAGGCACGCAGGCGCACACCCAGTGACGGTGAGACTTCGCGAGTGGCGCCACCGGAGGCCAGACTCGACACCATGATGAAAGCCATGAAAAACACGGTGAGCAGGACGCCCGGCACGATACCTGCAACGAAGAGCTGACCGATCGAGGTGCTTGTGAGCGAACCGTACACAATGAGATTCACGCTGGGCGGAATCAGGATACCCAAGGTGCCTCCAGCCGCCAGCGTACCGAGCGACTGCCGCATCGGATAGCCTCGTGCCGACAGCGATGGCAGCGCCACCGTACCCACCGTGGCGGCGGTCGCTACCGATGAGCCCGAGGTGGCGGCGAACAATGCACAAGTCCCGATGTTGGTGTGCAGCAATCCACCAGGGAGGCGCCCCATCCAGGCGGCCAGCGCTCGATACATGCGATCGGCAATGCCGGCGCGTAGCAGCAACTCGCCGAGCAGCACGAACAGGGGAATCGACGTCAGCAGGCTATCGTTCTGGACGCCCCAGACGACGGGTGAAATCGATTCCAGAAAGGGCGCGCCGTAGGCGAGCACGCCGCCCACCACACCCACCGCACTCATTGCCACCGCGATCGGAAGCCCGGCCAACATCATGGCGATCATCGCCAAAAACGCGATCACCACATACGTCACGCTCATGATCGCCCCCCGCCCTGGCGCGCGGCGAGATCATCGAGTTCCTCGTCAAGGTCCTCTTTCACGCTGCGCGGATGGAGCTCGATATTGAGCTGCGCCAGCTGCCCACGAACCACGAGCCAGCTCGCGCGCAGCGCAATCCCGACCGCGGTGAGCATGAACACCACCTGCCCCGCGAACCACAGGCCCTGCGGATATATCAGCGGCGTCGCCCACGGCGTCTGCGCGGTGCTGTGATAGTCCAGCGTATCGCGGACCACCCCCCATGCCAGCATGGCGAGCAGGATCGCAAGACTCGCCATCAGGAACGCCGACAGCCAATTGAGCACGCCCTGCCAGCGCGCGGACAAGCGCTCGTGAAGGACATCGACGCGAATGTGATTGCGGCCGAACAAGGCCAGCGTGAAGGCCAGCGTCGATCCGACCGCCAACGCGTAGCCCCCCAGTTCGTTGGCGCCCTGCAGGGACAGGCCGAATAACTTGCGCGCGGCGACCTCGACGGCAACCAGGCCTGCAAGGGCGAGAAAGATACCGCCGAAGATCGCGGCAAGCATGTTTTCGAGACGCTCGATCATGGTCTGTCCCCGCTCCGAGCTTTACTCCAGACCGACAACCGGACCGACCGTACGCTTCCAGTCTGCCGAGCACGTCGGATTGGCCTGATCACACACCGCAGCCCAGTTCGGCACCGAGATGGCGCCGACCGCTTTCTTCACCATGGCCAGATCGGCCTCAGTCGGCTTGACGTTGACCAGATGGAACTTCTTGCCCGTGGTACACGGGTCCGCGCCGACATTGCAGTTGAGCGCGTCGTTGAAGAGCTCTTCGGAGTAGGTCCAGATCTCCTCGGTCAGCTGCTTGAATGCCGTCTGCAGTTTGACCTGCCCTGCCTCATCGAGCTGATTCCACGCCTTCAGCGAAATGCCGTAGCCATTGAGGGCCATTTGCACGCCAAGCGGCAACTGATGGGTCGTGACCTCGGGCCACCCTGCCGAATTGGCCGAACTGGGTCCAGTAATCGCGCAGTCGACAACACCTAGCGACAGCGCCTGATGGGTCTCGGCAAAGCTCACAGGTACCGGTACAC
The DNA here is from genome assembly GCF_018122735.1 of Azoarcus sp. L1K30. Classification (GTDB taxonomy): domain Bacteria; phylum Pseudomonadota; class Gammaproteobacteria; order Burkholderiales; family Rhodocyclaceae; genus Parazoarcus. The sequence goes on from NZ_JAGRRD010000001.1 coordinate 2,604,111, forward strand.
CGCCTACGGATTCGACGAACTTGGCAAGGTTCTGGTCATAGACACGGACCTTGAGCCCCTTGACGTCGGCAAAGCTCGTCACCGGCTTCTTGCAGAACAGGATCTGGGGACCAAATGGCCACACGCCAAGCAGCTTGACCTTGAACTGCTGTTGCAGACGCCGGTCCAGCGTATCGAAATAGGCGGCGGCCACCTTGCGGCCGGTCACATAATCCGGATTAAGGCCGACGAGGTCCAGCCCGAGCAGGGTCGGCTCGTCACGCGAATTCTGCGATACCCGAATCGACACCAGATCGAACAGACCCGACTTCAGCACGCGCAGCTGCTCAGTATCCTTGATACCGGTGGTGTCGATGGGCTTGTAGTCGACCTCCACCGGCAGCCCCGTGCGCTCGGAGAAGTGCTCAAAGAATACTTGCTCCTTGTTTTTCTGAATCAGGCCGGTCGCAAGCGGCTGGCCGATGGCTTTCCACTTGATGGCCTCGGAGGCGTGGGCAGACGCGAAGGTGACGGTGGCAAGAAGGCAGGCTAGAAGCGGACGAAGTTTCATTTGAAGGCTCCATGGTTGATCACCGGATAGCAGAGCAGGGCTGAGGCACGCAAAACTGCTCAATATATTGCATACAATCGTGAGAACAAGATAAGCAGCATGCGTGCCAACATACCCACGCAAACCAAGATCCGCTCGCCATCCCCCATCGGAAGCGACAAAAACACACCGGCCGACACGGCGCATCAAGGCCAAGAGAGAAGGCGGGATGCACCACTACGATGCACCGACCGGAAAGCACGCACCAATCTCATGCGCAACCGGGACCCGTGGTGCTGCAATAATCGCTAGCGATTGTTTGATCAATTAATGAGTACAATCTGTGAAGACAATCCTCCGAGCACCGTAGTGGACACCAACAAACCAGACATCAACGAGATCGCCGACCGCGTCGTTAACGCGATCATGGAGCACCGCCTGCCGCCGGGTATCAAGCTTGCTGAGGAAAAGCTCGCCGCCGTGTTCGGCGTCAGCCGCACCAAGATCAGACAGGCGCTTACCCAGCTCGCAAAGGATGGTCTGGTCAAGCTTCATCCGAACCGCGGCGCCTTCGTCGCCAGCCCGTCGATTCAAGAGGCCCTCGACCTGTTCGCCACACGCCGCTTGCTCGAACCCGAGATCGTGCGCAACACCATTGCGCGTGCGGGAAAGGCGGAACTCAAACGCCTTCACCAGCATCTCGCCCTGGAGGCAGATGCGCGCGAGCGCAATGATCGGCGCGCAATCATCAAGCTATCCGGCGAATTCCACATGCTGCTCGCAGAAGTCAGCGGCAACGGGTTCATCAGCAAACTGATGGATGAACTGTGCCCGCTCACTTGCCTGATCATCGCCCTCTACGATGCGCCCAATACCCCTGCCTGCCCTGAAGATGAGCACACCCGGATTGTCGAAGCGATCGAGGCAAAGGACGTCGAGCGCGCCACTTCATTGATGCTTCACCATCTCGAACACGTGGAGCGTGAGCTCAATCTCGACGGCCGCGCCAAACCCGATATCGACTGGGACCGCATGTTCGGCTAACGCCCGACGCCTCGCCAGCACCCCACTCGCTCTACCGCCGTTTATCGCCTTCGGGCGAGGCGCCGGCACGCCCTTCCCTTCCAGGGAGTTCAAGCACGAATAAGGGTCTGGCAAAAATCTTGCTTTGCGTTTTGAGTCATCTTTTGTTTTCTTTTTTGTATACAACTTTTTTGCGGATTGATATCGTAAATCGCACCCAGAGTTGTTTTGCATCGACCCAAAGCTCGCTTTCCACCCTTTCAGCCAGGAGTCCACATGTTCAAGACTTGCCGTTCCGTCCTCTGTAGTGCCGTCGTCGGCGCCAGCCTGCTCGCAAGCAGCGTCCCCGCAACCGCCGTCCAGACCCTGCGCATCGTCGGCAACTTTCCCACCGGCCACACCAGTTCCGTCGCGATGGAGCAGTTCAAGGCCGATGTCGAGAACGCCAGCAAGGGGGAACTCAAGGTCGATGTCTTCCCCGCGATGCAATTGGGCGGCGCTCAGGAGAACGTCGATCAGGTGCGCTCGGGCGCCGTCTTTCTGACCTGGATATCGACGGCCTATTTGTCACGTACGGTGCCGGAACTCTCGGCTCTTGCCCTTCCCTTCCTCTTCGAGAGCAGGGAACAGGCATTCAAGGTGATCGACGGTCCGGTCGGCGCGGTCATGTCCGACCGCCTGGCAGTAAAGGGCTTTTCTGCGCTCGGTTATATGGAACTGGGCTCGCGCCACCTCACCAACAATGTGCGCCCGGTCAAGTCGCTTGACGACCTCAATGGACTCAAGATCCGACTCCAGCCGGACGAGACCCATCTCGCCACCTTCCGCGCACTCGGCGCGAACCCGACCACCATGGACATCAAGGAGGTCTATTCAGCGCTGCAGCAAGGCGTGCTCGACGGCGAAGAAAACCCTTACGCGGTGATTCGCGACCGCAACTTCAACCAGGTCCAGAAGTACGTCTCTGACACTGGCCACTTCTTCGACTTCATCGTCGTCGTCGCCAACAAGAAGAAGCTCGACGCCCTCGATCCAGCCATGCGCAAGGTCGTGGTCGATGCCATGACAAAAGCGGTGAGCACACAGCGCGCAATGGCCGCCGAAGCCGACATGCAGGCACTGACGGACCTGAAGGCTCGAGGCATGCAGTTCGACCCGGTGAGCCCCGCCTTCCGCGCGGAAATGAAGCGGGCCACTGCCGGCGTGATCGACATCGTGCGCGGCAAAGTCGGCGCCGAGCTGGTCGACGCGGTCGTTCAAGGCGCTCGCTGAGCACCCCTGGGGAATACGTCATGAACAAGTCAATGCGCGGTCTGCTCGCAGGCATCGACCACGTCACCCGCTGGGCCATCGTTGCCTGCATGGCGACGATGATCGGCGTCGTATCGATGCAGGTGTTGCTACGCTACGGCTTCTCGGCATCGATCGACTGGGCGGAAGAAATCTCACGCCTGGCTTTCGTGTGGGCCGTGTTCATGGCGATTCCCCACGGCGTGCGCCTGGGGGCGCACGTCGGAATCGACGTGCTGGCACGCCACTTCCCGAAACGTGCGAACCACTTGTTGCAAATCGCATTGCGCGTTGCCAGCGCCGTGCTGACGGCAATCGTCGCAGTGCAGGCCACGCTTGCCGCACGCGATAACTGGGACCAGCTCATGCCGACCATCAACCTGTCGACGGGCTGGTTCTACCTTGCGGTTGCAACCGGCTGTGCACACGCGGCGATTCACCTGAGCGCTCAGGCATGGGGCGGAGAATTCCGTGACCTGCCCGCCACAACGGAGGATGCGGAATGACCGCCATCGCCATTTCGGGCTTTTTCCTGCTCGCCCTGCTCGGCATGCCGCTGGCTTTCGCGCTGGGGTTCTCGGCACTGGCGGGGATGACCGCCGGCGACGTGGAATGGGCTGTCTTCCCCCAGCGCATGATGTATGCGCTCAACTCCTTTCCGCTGCTCGCCATTCCCTGCTTCATGGTGGCCGGCGAGTTGATGGTCGAGGGCGGCATCATGGAGCGGCTGGTCACGCTGGCAAACAGCCTCGTCGGCCGAGTACGGGGTGGACTGGCGCATGTGACCGTGCTCTCCTCCGCCTCGCTCGCAGCCGTGTCCGGTACTGCGGTGGCAGATGCGACCGCCCTGTCGGCGACCATGATGCCGACGATGTCCAAGTATTACGACCGCCCATTCGGTGCCGCGCTGATTGCCGCGGCAGCCAACCTCGGCCCCATCATTCCGCCCAGCGCTGCCATGATCGTCTACGCCTACATGGCGGGGCCGAGCGTATCTGTTGGCGCATTGTTCATGGCCGGCGTCGTACCGGGCCTGATTCTCGCCGCAGCAATGATGGCTTACGCCTCTTGGTATGCCCATCGCCACAACTACCCGCCGACCGGCGAAGCCTTCAGCCTGCGCCGCTTTCTGACGACGCTGAGATCCTCTCTGATCGTGGTGGCGATGCCCTTCCTCGTGATCGGGGGCATCGTCGGCGGCGCCTTCACGGCCACCGAAGGCTCGGCAATCGCGGTCATCTACGCCCTCCTGATCGGGCTCTTCGTGACCCGCCGAGTCAAACTCGCCGACCTCCCGGGTGTGCTGTTCCGTGCTGCAGTGACGACCGGCGTCGTCGGCGCGCTGATCGCCTTCGCCTCGGCGGTGACATACCTGCTTACGATCGACATGCTGCCCATGCACCTCGCCGACTTCGTCCGCGGGCTGACCACCGACCCGCTGGTATTCCTCCTGCTGATCATGGCCCTGCTGGTCTTCGTCGGCATGTTCCTGGAGTCGAACGCCGCCTACATCATGCTCGTACCGCTGCTTGCACCACTGGCCGGCAGCTACGGAATCGACCCCATCTATTTTGGCTTCCTGTTCGTTCTCAACCTCGTCATCGGCATGCTCACGCCCCCCGTCGGCGTGCTGCTCTTCGTCGTTAGCAGCGCCGCCAAGGTACCGATGAACAGTCTCACCATCGCCGCGCTCCCCTTCATCGGCCTGCAATTCGCCCTGCTCGCCTTGTGTATCGCCTTCCCCTCACTGGTCACTGCCCTGCCTCGTGCGCTGGGCTATTGAACCCACCTCCTCTGGAATATGCCATGAACGCATCCAAACGCACCCTGCTGGGCATCCTGACCCCCTCCTCCAACACCGCTCTCGAACCGCTCACATCGGCCATGGTCGCTTGTGTACCCGGTGTCAGCGCCCACTTCTCGCGCTTCACCGTCACCCAGATCTCGCTTGAGCAACAGGCATTGGGACAATTCGACGACAGCAAGATCCTCGCCGCCGCACGACTCCTGGCCGATGCCCATGTGGACGTCATCGGCTGGAGCGGCACCGCCGCGGGCTGGCTCGGCTTCGAACACGACCGCAAGCTCTGCCGTCGCATCGAAGACACCACCGGCATTCCGGCCACGACCTCGGTGCTTGCGCTGAACGAGATCATGGATCGCACCGAACGGCGCGAATTCGGACTCGTATCGCCCTACCTGGATGAGGTGCAGACGCGCATCATCGCCAACTACACTCGGGAGGGCTACCGCTGCGTGGCCGAGAGCCATCTCGACATCAGCGTCAACTTCGACTTTTCCGAAGTCGACGAAGACACGCTGAGCCGCCAGGTAAGGGAGGTCGCCGCCCACGGACCACAGGCCATTGCCACCTATTGCACCAACTTGCGCTCTGCCCAGCTCGTTGCCCAATGGGAAGCCGAGCTTGGCGTCCCGGTGTATGACACGACCGCGACGGTGGTGTGGAAGATGCTGCGCATGAGCGGACACGACACCACGAAGATCACCGGCTGGGGCCGGCTCTTCCAAGAGGCCAACTGACATGGATGCCTTCGACCTTGTCGTTCGAAATGCGCACTGTGCCACGGCCGCAGACGTGTTCGACGCCGACATCGGCATCAAGGACGGGCGCATCGCCGCGCTCGGCAAGGGTCTCGCGCCAGGCCGTGAAGAGATCGACGCAGCCGGACGCTGGGTCCTTCCGGGCGGCATCGACGGCCACTGCCACCTCGACCAGCCCATGAACGACGGTTCGAAAATGGCCGACGATTTCATCACTGGCACCCGCTCCGCGGCCTGCGGCGGCACGACGACGGTGATCCCCTTTGCCTGCCAGATCAAGGGACAAAGCCTGCGTGCCGCCGTCGACGACTACCACCGCCGAGCGCACGGCAAGGCCAGCGTCGACTATGCCTTCCACCTCATCGTCTCCGACCCCACGCCCGAGGTGCTGGAGAATGAACTGCCGGCACTGATCCGCGAAGGCTACAGTTCGTTCAAGATCTACATGACCTACGACGATCTCAAGCTCGCCGATCGCCAGATCATCGACGTGCTTGCGGTGGCGCGCGACGAAGGCGCGATGGTCATGATCCATGCCGAAAACACCGACTGTATCGCCTGGCTCACCGAGCGCCTGATCCGCGCGGGCAAGACCGCACCGCGCTACCATGCCGCGTCGAGGCCGATGCTGGTCGAACGCGAGGCCACACACCGCGCGATTGCATACGCCGAAATGGTCGATGTGCCCATCCTGATCGTCCATGTCTCCGGCCACGAAGCGATTGAACAGATCCAGTGGGCGCAAAACCACGGCCTGCGCATTTACGGAGAAACCTGCCCCCAATATCTGTTCCTGACCGCTGACGACCTCGGCATCGACGACAGCCCGAGCAGCCATGAACACGGCGCAAAGTGCATTTGCAGCCCGCCGCCGCGGGACAAGGCCAACCAGCAAGTGGTGTGGGACGCACTGGCGGCAGGCGTCTTTCAGATTTTCTCATCCGACCACGCCCCCTTCCGCTACGCGGGGCCCGACGGCAAACTCGGGGCCGGCGCCGATGCCCGCTTCGACCAGATTCCCAACGGCATCCCCGGCCTCGAAACCCGTATGCCGCTACTGTTCTCGCATGGTGTGCTCGACGGCCGCATCGACATCTGCCAGTTCGTCGCCCTGACCTCGACCAACGTCGCCAAGACCTATGGCCTGTATCCGCGCAAAGGCTCGATCGCCATCGGCGCCGATGCCGACCTCGTGATCTGGGATGCCGGCACCACACGTACGATCTGCAATACCGACCTCCATCACGCGGTGGACTACACGCCTTACGAGGGCATCGAGGTCAAGGCATGGCCGGCACTCACGCTGCTGCGTGGTACGCCGGTATGGCGCGATGGTCGCTTTCTCGGCACCGCTGGCGAAGGACGCTTTCAGGCTTGCGCCCTGCCGGCCCCGGCCCGACCCAAGTTCTCCCGGGAGGCCGCATGATCAAGACCGGGCCCGCACTCGCCGATGCGCTCATCCGCGCCTGGCATAGTGGCCAGCCGCTCGACAGCGAGACCGCCACCCGACTGGCACCACCCGACCCGGCCAGCGCCTACCGCATCCAGCGCCAGGTGGGCGATGCCCTCGGCTGGTTCCCCGGCGGTCGCCCCAAGGCATGGAAAATCGGCGCAGCCAGTCGTGAATCGCTGCCAACAGCCGCACCGATCGCGGACCGCGCAGTGATCGCATCGCCCGCTCGGTTCGACATGAGCGGTTGCCACACCATGATCGGTATCGAGGTCGAACTCGCCATCCGACTCGCGCGCCCATTGGGCGCAGGGAGTAGCGCAGCGGATGTGCGCAGCGCCATCGGTTCGGTCATGGCCGCCATCGAGATCTGCGACGTGCGGGCGAGTTCGCCCGCCTGGTCGCAACTTCCTCCGCTGTTTCGCCTGGCCGATCAGCAGATGAATCGCTGCCTGCTGCTCGCGCCCCCTGCTGCCAATGTCTGGCCCGACGATTGTGCCGACATTGAAGTACGGCTCGAGATCAACGGCCAGGACACCCTGCGCCAACGGGGTGGCCACCCGCTCGTCGATCCCCTCTACCGCTTGCCCTGGCTCGCCGAGCATGTGGCGAACGAATACCCACAAGGCCTGCAGGCGGGTGACATCATTACCACAGGCACCTGGACAGGGCTCTACGAAGCCCGGCCGGGCGACCACATCCGCGCCAGCTTCGCCGGCTTCGGCGAGGTCGAACTCAAGGTCGCCGCCTGAAATGAAACCTTCCATGCATCCCGGAGCCCTCATGCGTCTGCTTGTTATCAACCCGAACACCTCAGCCAGCGTCACGGAGAAGATCGCCGCCGTCGCGCGCAGCGCCGCAGCCCCCGGCACCGAACTTGAATTCGTCACCGCGCCCTACGGCGTTCCCTATATCGCCACCCGGGCCGAGGCCATCATCGGCGGCCGTGTGGTGCTGGAGATCCTCGCAGAGCGCGCGGCCGAATTCGACGCAGCCATCGTTGCCGCCTTCGGCGACCCCGGCCTGGGTGCCGCGCGCGAGCTGTTCTCGCTTCCCGTCGTGGGCCTCGCCGAAGCCGCGATGCTGCTTGCCTGCCCGCTGGGACGGAAGTTCTCGATCGTTTCTTTCTCCAGCAGGCTCGAGCCGTGGTATCGCGAATGTGTCGAATGGCAGGGACTGAGCGGGCGGCTGGCCAGCATTCGCATGCTCGACGCCACGGTGGCCGATGTCGGGCGGATCCAGGCCGAGAACGAGGACCTGCTCGTCGCCCTCGCCAACGCCGCGGTCGAGGAAGATGGTGCCGAAGTGGTGATACTGGCCGGGGCACCACTGGCCGGACTCGCCTCACGCGTTACCGAGCGCGTGCCGGTGCCGCTGATCGAAAGCGTCAGCGCAAGCGTCAAGCTGGCTGAAGCACTGGTCGCACTCCGCCCGCGCAAACCCCTGACAGGCTCATATCGCCAATCGGCTGCAAAACCGGCTACGGGCCTGCCCGATGCACTCACCCGCCTGATCGAAACAGGGCAAGCTAGCACAATCCGCTGAATTCCCGTGAAACGCCAGGCGCGCCCCGGACGGACCGTTCAATCTGTCCGGGGCGCATTGTTGCAGCTTTGCCGGCCAGAACGTTGCACTTGTGCAAGTCCGCGGCAGCGAGACGTCCTACTCGGGCACGTACAAGGTCTGCCCATCGAAGGTGACCAGATCGGCGGCGAATGGTGCCGGCGCGATATCGGGCACGTTCGCCGCAGACAGCGCCGGCGCGCCGGCGCCGCGCGGTACGGTGTGCACTACCTGGCTCGGCGGCAACGGCGTGCCATTGCGCAAGTGCGCGTACATCAGGTCGAGGGCCTCGAACAGGTAGTGATGCAGCGGCACGAAACGCTCCCTCAGCCCGGCAAGCGAGTTGAGTGCATCGAGGTGATGGGCATTGGTGATCTCGTAGTAGCGCAAGCCGCTCGAGCCGCCTTCGACCAGTTGATTCAGGCCGACATAGGCACGCGAAGTGTGATTGATCGGCAGGATCGCGTCGTTGCGGCCGGTCACGAACACCGCTGGACGCCCTCGCAGATCACCGCTGGCACGAATGCGCTCGATACTGTTCAGGATCTGCCGATGCACGCTGCGCGCGTTACCGCGCAGTTTCTCGCCGGTCACCGGATCGACGCCGGTCGCCAACGCACGCAGGCACAGCGCACCGTCGAGATTCTGATCCGCGCGTCCGCTCGACGCGCTGGTCGACGCCCGGTTCTCGAGCGCGCCGCCCACCGCCGCGTTGTTGATCAGATTCACCCCGGCCGTCGGCGGGATGCCGTTGCTGGTGCCGAACAGCTTCGCCTCCGCAGCCGGGTCCAGTGCCATCGGCTTTCCTGTACCGTCGGTAGCCCCGAGACTGTAGTCGCACAGATTGTCGAGAACGCTCTGCTTGCCATAGGCGTTGGCATAAGTCATCGCGATGCTCTGCGCCACGTTCAGGAACCAGTGCGAGGGCTGAACGATGTTCTGCTCGGTGCTCCAGCCGTAGGCGTTGATGATCTGCTGCGCCTCGTTCGCCTGCCCGGACGGGTCCTGCGCACTGAGCAGGCCCTTCTCGTGCAGCGAAGTACACGCCGCCGGACTCGGGGCAAAGTTGAACGGCGCGGTGAGATTGCCGGGCGCAGCACTCGCACAGCCCTGGTAGACATTGATCAGCGTCGTGTAATCGAACAGGCTGCGACTGTGGTCGACGAAAGGCGCCCCGTTGCCCTGAACGATGGCAAAGGCTCTCGGTTGCGGATTCACGTTCGGCTCCGAGACGGCAACCCCGTCGATCAGCCCCCAACGATCCATCTCCGCCGCGCGCACCGAGGCACCACCGCCATTCGATACGCTGGACGCAATCACCAGCGTGTTCTCCGGCGTGATGCGCTGGCGTTTCCAGTGCTTGTTCTGCGGCTCGGCAAATTCCTCATTGAGCACGTAGAAGGCGAAGCGGATGGACTGCAGTACGTTCAGCCCCCAGTCCTCCTCCGGGTTCTGTTCCGAATGCGCATGTTTGAACGCATAGCGATTGGGAAAGGCGGCATCGAACGCCGCACGCTTGCCATCGCCCACCCTGGCGGTAAATTGCGAATCCTTGCGCAGCAGGTTGGCCTCTTCCCAGGTGCCATCGATGGCAGTGACGCGGTCCGTGGCGAGATTATGTGCGCCGGTTCCCGTGCCCTTGTCGGTGTAGGCCACCGCGCAACCATGCTTGAGCCCCCACTCTCCGGCCGTACCGATGGCGCCGTAAATGCCACGCGACCCCGATGAGGGCGCGGTCACGATGCAGGGATTGTCTGGGTCGAAACTGTCCGGGATCTGAACCATCAGGGTAACGTTCGCCCGCCCCGACTCGTTGCCCGCATAGGCCAGGTACTCGACGCCGGCAATCAGCCCCTCGCCCGCGCCGGGCACACCATTGGCATCGACATTGGGGCCGAAAAAGTAACCATAGCCGTTGCCTTCATCGGTCGGCACCAGCGCGCGGTAATTGTTGTAGATGGCAATACGACGCAACTCCGATGCCGTCGGCGCGAGCGCGTTGACGGGGACGGGCGCAGCGCCGGCAAGCCCCGATTTACCCAGTCCGGCGGTCAGCAGGTCATCGGTAAGGCCGTCGTACGTATGCATCTGTACCGTCCCCCTGATGAACTCGGGCAGGCGGTTCGGCGCGTCTCCGGCAAATGCAGCGAGCGGCTGCATGAACATCAAGCACAACAAGCCCTTGCGAAAACCGGTGTTCAATTCCATGTTGGTCTCCCCACTGTTGGTATCGGTCTCGGTCGGCAGCGGTGAGCCGCCGCCCGACCGGACATCTCAGCATAGGACAGGAGGATGAAACCACCAGCTATGGTTAACGCGTATGCGTCGACCGTACGTCTGCCATGCCAGCGGATTTCAACAGCGGGCTCAAGGCCAGCAAGCCCAGCACGGGTCCGGGCAGCAACAGCCAGGCCACATGCGCACCCAGCGCAGGCCACAGCCGGGTACCGAGACTGATCGAGACCATGGTCACCGCGAACCCGATCGCGTTCTGCAGCGCCAGCGCGCTACCGACCGCAACAGGCTGGCAAGCGCGGGCCGACAGTGCGGAAAAATGCGGCGAGTCGGCCACCACACTGGCGCCCCACACCAGCAACAAGGTCGCGAGCAGCGCTGGCGGCGCATCGACTGCAAACGGATACACCGCGCAACAGGTCGCCGACAGCGCCAGCGCAATGGCCGCCACCGGCGCGCTGCCGATCCGCCGGCTGAGCATGCCGCCCCCCACACAGCCGGCAGCGCCGACGCCGATGACGCAGAACGCCGCGGCCGACATCGAGGCAGCCGTCCACCCCGCCGTTGCCGGCAGCGCGGCGAGCATCAGGGGCACCAGCGTCCAGAATGCATAGAGTTCCCATTGGTGGCCAAAATAGGCCAGGGCCGACGCGCGAAACGCTGGAATGCGGAAACTCAGCAATACTTCGCCCAGATGCAGGCCATGCGCGCCGCCGCGACGCGCCAGATGCGGCCCGTCTCCGAGGCGGAACACCAGTACAGCCGCCACCACGGCCAGCATCGACGACACCAGTATCGCGACCTGCCAGCCCCATCCCGCATCGAGCATGCGCACGCCGTGCGGGAGCGAGGTCCCCAAGGTTAGCATGCCCACCAGCCAAGCCAGCGCCGCGCCGGCCTGCTGCGGCACCCAGCTCACCACGAGCTTCATGCCCAGCGGGTAGACGCCAGCCAGCGCAAGACCGACCACGAAGCGCAGCGGCAGTCCGCTGTGCATGCCGTCCGCTGCGAGCGCAAACGCGGCATTCGCCCCCGCGCCCAGCACCGCGCAACAGGCGAAGATCCAGCTCGCGGCGAAACGATCGGCCAAGCCCGTGAGCGCAAAGCCCAGCGTACCGAGAATGAAGCCGAACTGAACGGCGTTGGTCAGCTGCCCGATATCGGCGCTGGCCAGCCCCCAGGCGCGCATGAGATCGTCTCCGGCACTGTTCGCCGAAAACCACAGCGACGTACCGAGCAACTGGGCCAACACAATGATGAAAAGCGGCGAAGGGCGCATGGCGCGAGTGTGAAGGTGTCCGTCTGCCAACTCAAGCGCCCGTTGCCGCCACCAGCACCGCACGAACGGGATACCATTACGCCTTTGACGCACCGTGCGGACCCACCCCTACCACCGGCCTCGCCCACACCATCACGTGACAAGCAAAACCACCCCCCCAGCACGCATCCCCACCATTACCGTCGGCCTACGCCCCTTTCCCGGTGTCGTCGCCACCGTCGAGGAAGGCAGCACGCCCCCTGCCGTGCGCATGCTGCTAGCGACCCTGCACGCCCAGCCCAATGGCGGTGCGCGCTTCGTGTTCGATGTCGACGCCGACCTCGCGCGCCTGCGCATCCCGGCGGCGAGTGAATCAGGCTCGGCCGACGAACTGTGGCGCCACACCTGTTTCGAGGTGTTCCTTGCCGCCCCCGGCAGCGATGCTTACCACGAGTTCAACTTCTCGCCCTCGGGGCAGTGGGCGCACTATGCGTTTGGCGCCTATCGCGAGCGCGACGCGCAATTCAGCCCGGCCGTCGCCCCCCGCCTGCATTGCAGCTTGCGTGCCGACGGCTTCACGCTCGAAGCAGAGCTGACAGCCGCCAGCCTGCCCGCGCGCGCCGACAGCGCCGACTTCCGCGTCGGCCTGTGCGCAGTGATCGAACTGGCCAATGGCGAACTCGAATACTGGGCCCTCCACCATGGTGCCGACAAACCCGACTTTCACGACCGCAATGGCTTCGTGCTGGCACTGAGTCCGACCGTGCCGGAGGCGGAATGAGCGCCGTGGAGTTCGGCATCGACCGCGTGCTGGCCGACGCCAGCCTGCGCCGGCCGCTGGCAGGGCGACGACTCGCGCTGCTGGCGCACCCGGCCTCGGTCACCCGCGACCTCACCCACGCACTCGATGCCCTGAGCGCACTGCCCGACCTGAACATCACCGCAGCCTTCGGCCCACAACATGGGCTGCGCGGCGACAAGCAGGACAACATGGTCGAAACGTCCGACTTCATCGACCCGACGCATGGCATTCCGGTATTCAGTCTGTACGGCGAGGTGCGTCGCCCCACCACAGCGATGATGGACCACTTCGACGTGTTGCTCGTCGATCTGCAGGATCTCGGTTGCCGCATCTACACCTTCATCACCACGCTGCGCTATGTGCTCGAAGAGGCCGCGCGCCATGGCAAGGCGGTGTGGGTGCTCGACCGTCCCAACCCGGCAGGCAGGCCGGTAGAGGGCACGCTCTTGCGTGCGGGCTGGGAGAGTTTCGTCGGCGCGGGACCGATGCCGATGCGCCACGGCCTCACCATGGGCGAGATGGCGCGCTGGTTCATCGCCACGCTAGGCCTCGATGTCGAATGCGAAGTCGTCACCATGCACGGCTGGCAGCCCGAGCTCGCGCCCGGCTTCGGCTGGCCGCTCGGCGCGCGCAGCTGGATCAACCCCAGCCCCAACGCCCCCAACCTGTCAATGGCGCGCGCCTATGCCGGCACGGTGATGCTCGAAGGCACTACCCTGTCCGAAGGTCGCGGCACCACACGCCCGCTCGAACTCTTCGGCGCCCCCGACATCGAGGCCCGCGCACTCGTCGCCGAGATGCGCAACATCGCTCCCGAATGGCTGGGCGGCTGCGTACTGCGCGAATGCTGGTTCGAGCCCACGTTCCACAAGCATGCCGGCAAACTGTGTGCGGGGGTGCAGATCCATGTCGACGACCCGTCGCACTACGAACATGCCCGCTTCCGTCCGTGGCGCCTGCAAGCGCTCGCGTTCAAGGCACTCCGGCGGATGCGGCCCGACTACCCGTTGTGGCGCGACTTCCCCTACGAGTACGAACACGACCGCCTCGCCATCGACCTGATCAACGGCGGGCCCCTGTTGCGCCAATGGGTGGACGATCCGGGCAGTCATCCCGGCGACCTCGACACCCCCGCCACCGCGGACGAGACCGCGTGGTGCGACACCCGCCGCCCCTTCCTCCTCTATCCCTGACCCCTTCGGAGCCCTCGCGATGAAACACGCCCTCAAGATCTTCGCCTGCAACTCCAACGACGGACTCGCAAACGAGATCTGCACTCGCCTGGGCGTCCGTCCCAGCCAGCTCGAGATCTCGCGCTTCTCCAACGACAACCTGCATGTGCAGATCCTGGAAAACGTGCGCGAGCGCGACGTTTATGTGGTGCAATCCTTCACCGAGCCGGTAAGCGATCACATCCTGGAGATGATGATCACCATCGACGCCCTGCGCAGCGCCTCGGCCCAGCGCATCACCGCGGTCATCCCGTACTATTCCTACGCACGCTCGGACAAGAAGGACAAGCCGCGGATTTCGATCACCGGCCGCCTCATCGCCGACATGCTGGTCACCGCTGGCGCCAGTCGCGTGCTCACCATGGACCTGCACGCCGATCAGGTCCATGGCTTCTTCAGCGTGCCGGTCGATCACCTCACCGCCATCCCGACCATTGCCGAACACTTCCGCGAACGTCATGACCTCGGCAACATGGTCGCCGTCGCCACCGATGCCGGCGGCGCCAAGCGCGTCGGCCGTTTCTCCGAACGCCTCGGCATCCCCATGGCGATCATCGACAAACGCCGCGTCAGCGACACCGACGTCAAGCAGGGCGAAGTCGTGGGTGATGTGCGCGGTCGCGACGCCGTGATCTTCGAGGACGAGATCTCGACCGGCGGCACACTGATCTCCACCATCAACACCTTGCGCGCCGCGGGTGCCCGCAGCATCCACGCCGGCGCCGTTCACGGCGTACTGTGCGGGCCCGCGATCGAGCGCCTGCGCGATGCCCCGATCGACTCCATCGTCGTCACCAACACCGTGACCGTGGCGCCGGAAAAGCGGCTCGACAAGCTCACCGTGCTGACCGTGGCGCCGCTGTTTGCCTCGGCCATCGAGCGCATTCACAGCGGCGAGAGCGTCGGTGCCCTGTTCGAATAACGTCTATCAGCACCTCTACCGGAGAGCATGATGTTCATCGCAATGAATCGATTCAGGATCGCACGCGGCCACGAAGAGACCTTCATCAACCACTGGCGGCAGCGCGAGAGCTATCTCGAAGAAGTGCCCGGCTTTGTCCGCTTCAACCTGATGCGCGGACCGCAGACCGAGGAATACACCCTGTTTGCATCGCACACGGAGTGGAAGGACGAACAGGCCTTTGCCGACTGGACGCAGTCCGAAGCCTTTGCCAAGGCCCATGCGAACGCGGGCAAGAGCCCGCGCGAGATCTATCTCGGACCGCCTCAGCTCGAATTGTTCGAATCGGTCCTCTGATCGCCACGGAGCAGGTCGGTGACACCCGCCTGCACCGTGCCGGCCTTACCCGGCCTGCTGCCCAGCTTCCTGCTGCGCGGCGATGTCGGCCCGGATCTTGTCCATGTCCAGCGTGCGCACGCCTTCGATCACCTGCTGCAATCCGGCCGCGGGCAACGCGCCCGATTCGCGGAACACCATGATGTTGTCGCGAATCACCGCGATGGTCGGGATCGACCGGATCTGAAAAGTTGCTGCCAGTTCCTGCTGGGCCTCGGTATCGATTTTGCCGAATACGATGTCTGGGTTCGCTGCAGCGGCACTCTCATACACCGGCGCGAAACCGCGGCACGGACCGCACCATTCGGCCCAGAAATCCAGGAACACGATGTCGTTGCTGGCGATGGTGTCATTGAAGTTGTCGGCGGTGATTTCGACGCTGCTCATGCTCGTGCTCCTTTTCGGTGAGCATGCAGGTTACATCAATGCTGCCGGGGACGACATGCGCGCGGCGCAAGGATTCGCCTATGCCGCCGGTAGCCACCGGCTATTGCGGTGCGCAGCCTGGCCGCAGCCGGGGTATTCTGCGCGTCCACCGCTGACAATCGCATCCCGGTTCGCCCCGGATCGGCACGTCGGCCCAAGGCCAATACACAATGGAGACACGACATGATCAAGGTAAGCGTGATGTACCCGAACACACCCGGCGCCCGCTTCGACCACGCCTACTATCGCGACAAGCACATGCCCCTCGTGAAGGCACTGATGGGCGAGGCCTGCAGGTTTTACACCGTCGACAAGGGGCTGGCCGGTGACGGCCCGGACACGCCACCGACCTACGTCGCGATGTGCCACCTGTTCTGCGACTCCGTCGAGTCCTTCCAGGCCGGGTTCGGCCCTCACGCGGATGAGATCATGGCCGACATTCCGAAGTACACCGACCTCTCGCCGGTGCTTCAGATCAGCGAGGTCGTCGTCGACCGGCCCTGACTGACGCCTGCCGACACCGGGCACCGCGGCAGGACTTGCGCCAGTGCCGCTTTCGTCAATGCGGCGGCTTCGGATGCGCGCGGAAGAAGGACCAGATCAAGCGGGTTGCATCCACACTCGCGCTCGGCGCATCGCCCATGAGACTGCCCCGCCGTCCGCCCGGCCAGGCGTGCCCGTTGTCGTCGATGAGGTAGCGCACGACCGCGCGCCCCTCAGGGCACCGATACTGCCAGCGCGCGACCGGCCCTTGCACGTCGTGCTCGGGCGCTGCGGAACAATCGTCGGCATTGGCCCACAAGGTGGCCTGATCCAGCGCGGGCCTGACCGGCTGACCATCCCACGCCCGGCTGAAACGCCCCCCGGGCGGCCCGCCCTGGTAGGGCACGGAGCGGTCGAGCCTGCCATTGAGCATGATGGCCGACACCGGATGCCGCGGCCGTGGCTCATCGCCGAACACGGCGCCGACAACCGGCGCAATCGCGGCGAGTCGGTCGGACAGCTCGATGCCCAGGCGATGGGTCATCATGGCCCCGTTCGACATGCCCGTTGCGTAGATCCGCCTTGAATCGATCGGGTAATCTTGTGCAAGCTTATCGATCAGCGCACGTATGAAGCCGACATCGTCGATCCGCCGCCGCATCGCATGGCCACAGCAATGCCCGGCATTCCAGGTCAGCAGGCCGTCGTCTCGCCGGCCACTGCCCTCCGGATACGCCACCACGAAGCCTTCCCGCATGGCCATCTCGGTGAACCCCGTCATCTTCTCTGCGTTCTCGGCATCGCCTCCGCCACCGTGCAGGACCAGCACCAGCGGCACCTTCGCCTGACCCGGCGCAAGTCCGCGCGGAGCGCGCACCACATAGTGGCGCGCCGCGCCATCGTGCATCAGCGTTGCCTTTGCGCCGGCACGACCCTCCGCCAGGCGCGCCGCAGATGCCTGCCCCGCAAGCAGACAGGCAATCACCAGCACGACAAGCCGACCTGTGATGCTCCGCATGCGAACGCGCCTCCCAACGGGATTAAAGGAAGTACCGCGGCAACGCCTCACTTCGGCGGCAGCGACGTGACAAAGTCATAGCCTTTCTCCACCCAGAATGCCAGTTCCTGCGCGAGCGCGAAACCCTCCCGTTCGACATAGACATAGCCCCGCATGGGCTTGCCGGTGAAGTCCATTATGCCCGCATGCGGCTGCGCAAGCGCATCGGCATAGTGTTCGCTGCCCACGCGCACCATCAACCTGCTGCCCGACACACCAATGAACATGTGCCCGTGCGCCATGAATGCCAATCCACCGAACATCTTCCGCTCGGTGATACCCCTTCGGCCTTGCAGGCGCGCTCTCACCCGCTCGGCAGTCGTGTCGTCATAGGCCATCTCGCCTCCCGCAGGACCGAACACTGCGCAAAAACGCATTTTTGCAGACAGCCAGCAGGTGTGGAAGCGATGCGAATCAAGGCCGCTCGGAAACCGGAAGGCTCGCGCGGTGCGCTGCGGTCACCCGACTGCGTGCCTGCGCCGCTTCGAGCCGCGCCGGTTGCACCCGATTCAACTCGTCGAAGAGTTCGGCGGCCGCGGCGGCATCGACATTCGACAGCGCGTAGCCCATCTTCAGGAGCGGATCGTACGCCGGCCGAAAATCCGGGCTCAAGCGAAGGACCTCGAGCAAGGGCGCCTTCACCTGCGCAAGCATCCGCCCGACGTCCGGAGACGGCCGCACCGCGCGCCCGACCTCGATGAAGTTCTTGCGCGCGCGCCAATAGGCCGCCAGGCGCGCCGTCCATTCGGATGCCGCCACATCCAGCACCTCGCCCGCCTCGATATCCATTTCATCAAGAAACGCCGCCAGACGGTCCCGTGGCAGGGAGTCCGGCTCATAGGTCATCCGCGGCGCCTGATAGATCACCACGGGCCGGTCATCCGTGTTCAGCGGAGCATCGCCTGCAAATCGTCGCAGCGCATCCGGTCCACCGACAAGACTGCCGAACAGGGCCAGATCGTCAGCAATGCCGTATTGAAGCGGATCGGGCTGCGAAGCGGAAGCCAGGTGCGCGCGCACGCCCTCCACATCGATACGTTGGTCATCGCCTCTTGCGATCAGCCCGATCACGGGGGTCTCCAGACTATTGGTCGCGAGCATCGCCGCACCGCGCGGATAGACCTGCAGGAAGCTGCGCACGATGCTGCGCAAGGTATCGAGATCGAGTTGATGCAGCGGCAGCCACTGACAGAACAGCCCGCCGCTCGCAAGCCTCGACTTCACTGCGGCAAAATGCTCCACCGTGTATAGCGCGCCGGAACCGCTGCGGGCGGGATGGAAGTTGTCCGAAATGATCACGTCGTAACGCGTATCGGTCGCACGCACGAAGCGCCGCGCGTCGGCGGCGAGCATGTGCACGCGGGCCCCGGCGACCGCCGTGCCGGTTGCCTGCCGGAACTGGGCCGACGCCGAGATGACCTCGGGCAGCAACTCCACTGCCACGACCTCACGCCTCGCATCCTCGGCCGCCACCGACGCTGTCACCCCGGTGCCAAGTCCGAGAAACAGCACATGCGAGGCTTGCGGGTTGAACAGGATGGGCAGGAGCCCCTGGCGGGCATCCGCGAATACGGTAGCGCTACTGCCTTCCTGCTGGCGGTTGTTGATGTGCAGGCTGGTCACGCCCGCGGCATCCTCGACGATGCTCACCGATGCCATCACCCCCTCGATGAGGCGTACGAGCCGCCCACCCTGCGGAAGATCGACCGCAGTGAGTGACGAGACTGAAACGGACACGACGGCCACTGCGCCCACAGCAAGCCACTGCAGCGGTCGCCTCCAGGCCAGCACCGAGACCATCATCAGATAGCCGCCAATGACGACCATCAGGCTGAACTTGAGGCCCACCCAGGGCACCAGGACCACGCCGAACAGCACGGGTGCCAGCGCGGCGCCCGCCGTATTGGCCCCAAGCGCTCTCCCGAAGCCGACGCCGGCGGCACGCGCGGTCGTGCTCAGATGGCTGAAGAGCGCGCCCATGGCAATGGTCGGCACCAGAAAAGCCGACGCTGCGAGCAGAACCTCCGCTGCGAGTGCGCCCGTCATGCCGCCCCCGAGGCGCACCAGCAACCACGGCTTGGCGGACTGCGCCCCCGCCAGCGCGACAACGCCGAGCACGCACGCGAACGCCAGCAGTTGCAGGAGCCGATCACGCACCTGGCGCGCAATACGCGCGTCGGACGGCAAGCGCGGAAGCCAGCGGCTGTATGCCGCGGCCCCGAGCGCACTCCCCACCAGATAGACCGCCAGCAGGTTGGCGAACGTGTATACGGTGTTTTCGGCCACCTGGCTCAGGGCACGCACCACCAGCACCTCGTAGCCGATGCCCAGCAAGCCGGTGACGGCGAGCACGGACAGGCCACGGTCACCATCGCCTCGGCGGGCCTCCGAGTCGCTTACCACCGACGGAAACACCGTCAACGCGATGCCCGCACACATCAGGTTGAGCGTCGCACATACCGCTGCAGTCAGCGTGAGTCCGAATGCGGGAACAAACCAAAAGGCCGTGGCGAGTACGCCCAGCACCGCACCCGCGGTATTGCAGGCGTACAGCATGGCGATCGGCGACCTGCGTTCCTGCGCGGCGGCCAGCATCCGCGCCATCGCCGGCAAGGTCGCCCCCATGGCCGCGGTGGCGGGCAACAGCAACACAAAGGTGCCGCAGAACGCCACCATCCAATGGCGCAGCGGTGACGGCCGGGCACCGATCAACTCGACCAGTCCGTCCGAGATCGGCGCGAGCGACAGTGCAAGCAACATCGCCCAGACGGCAATGCCGATCTCGCACATGGCATACCACCGCGCCGGCCGGCTACTTCGCTCGATGCGTGCCCCGACTGCCCACGCCCCTGCCGCCAATCCACCAAAAAATGCGGCCACGACCGCCAGCACGGCAGCCGACTCGTGGCCAAGCCAGAGTGCGCACTGTTGCGTCCATACGATCTGGTAGCCGAGCGCAGCGAAGCCCGACATGAGCATCAGTCCGGGCGCCAGACGGCGCGCGCGCGCCCCTCGAAGACGCAAGGCGGGCACCTCCGACGTGGCCACCCCACCCGCCATCAGCGGGCCTTCAGCCACTGAACGACACCTGATAGCCCCACGAGTCGAGACGGGTCGGAATCGCGTTGAACGGCATGGTCATCCGCACTTCGCCCCGATTGGGCGGTACCGCATGCATGAGATAGCTCGGAAACAGCACCAGGTCGCCCGGCTGTGGCTGCGGGCTGATCCACTTCTCGCCATTGTAGGGGCCGGTGACCACACCGGCATGGTCGTTCTTGAACGAGAACTCGACGCCGCCGGGGGACTTCATGAACATCGTGCGCGATTCCCGATGGATCTCGGTGAGGTAGATCACGCCCGAAATGAAACTGTTGGCATGGTTATGCATGGCCTGACGTCCGCCGAACCCCATGACGTTCACCCACATTTCCTTGAGCGACCATCCAAGGCGTTCGCCAAACAGCAAGGCGCCGAACTCGATGACGGCCGGCGTCACCCGCGCCGCAGCCTCGACCAGCAGCGGGCTGTCGCTCGGTCGCAGCATGGCGGTGTGAACCAGGTTGTCCGACGCATTGTTTTCCTGCGTCGCAAGCACGCTGAAGTGTTCGACCAATCCAGTGACGAGCGCTTCATCAAGCACGGACGGAACACGCATGATCGGGACGGGGAATATGCCAATCACTTCAGGCTGGGACATCTCGATTCTCACTGACGGATTACGCGACAAAGGCGAATAGCGGGCAGCCGATTCTGTTCCACCCCCATGACGCCCCGGTGACAGCCCGAATCGCCGGCGACTTGCGTCACCGCCCATCAAGGCGAAGCGCGGTCACGAAGCCGTCATGCCCCTGCCGTATGGTCCGCGGTGTCGTGCCGGATACGAGCCGCGTTCCGGTCTATCCCAGTGAGTGTTGCCGTCATGAATCCAATGAAATCGAAACTGCACGCACATTCGGCCAGTCGCCGGACGTTGCTGCGTGCAACCGCCGCCCTTGGCCTGCTCGGCCTTGCCCCCCAGTCCCGGGCTTGCGAGTACTTCACCACGACGCTGCGCGTGACCCACCCGTGGACGCGGGCAACGACACCCGGCGCCAACTCGGCCATCCTGATTACCCGGTTCGACGAGGTCACCCAGCCTGATCGCCTGATCGCGGTGGAAACGCCGGTCGCCGGGCGCGCCGAGTTGGTGACAGGCTCAAGGGCAGGCGAAATCGATCTTGAGATTCCCCAGGGGATACTGACGGAGCTGAGCGAAGACGGCACCTACATCCGCCTCCTTGACCTGGCCCATCCGCTCAAGCTCGGTCGCAGCTATCCACTCCTGCTGACGTTTGAAAACGGAGGCATCGCGGACGCGACACTCAACGTCGACTATGGCGGCGGCTCATTTTCGTCGATCCGGGGCTTTCGCTAGTGCATCCACCGTCGTTCGGGGCAGCGCCGGACTAAGCAAAACATCATATTACGCTAGCAAAAAGGTCACCGGGATGTAACCCGAAACCTCGATTCTGTCTGGGCGTGGTAGCTCATCCATCACGCTCGTCCGATTTCCGCCCAGACAGACTACAGGAGTATGTATTCATGAATGCTGGTTATGCCAAAGGTCAGATGGCCCTGGCCACTGCGCTCACGCTCGGTGCTGCCGCCATGGCCGCACTGCCCGCTGACGCAAGCGCTGCGAAACCCGCAGGCAACTACGTTGCAGGTGACTTCCACAACCACACCACTTGCTCCGACGGCTCCACCTCACTGCAGAAGCTGGTGAGCAAAGTCACGGACAAGAACGATGCGCCCTGGGGGCTGGACTGGTTCGTCCAGGCCGGCCACGGCGGCAACGGTAACCGCAACTGCTCGCTCGTCGAAGACGAATCGCTCAGCACCCCCGCCTTTCCGTACGTCAGCGGCGCCGGTCCCGCGACCACATGGGCACAGAGCATCGGTGCATCCGCCGTCAAGGGCAATGCGTCCAACGGCACCCCGCTGGCAAGCCAGTCCAACCCCAGCATGTGGCGCTGGCAGTCGGTGCAGGAGATCTCCTACCCGATCGCCGAGTATCTGACCGCACTTAAGGGCGTACCCGTGTTCATGGGCGTCGAGTCGGTGGTTGCCGGCCACGAGCACACCTCGATGAGCGTTGTCACCGGCCAACTGCCGAATGCACTCGACAATGCCAGGCTGCCCAACGGCCCGGGCTACAGCCCCTTGGGCAACGCCACTGCCCTCGCGCAATGGCTGTACTGCTTCGACCGCGGTGATACCGACAACAGCCGCGGCGGCGGCCAGGAGTGGGACTGCTCCGTGCCCGGCAGCGCGAACTTTGGCGACAGCAACTGGAACCTCGTCGCCGGCAAGCTGGTGCCTGCCTCGGGCAACGGCGTGGGCGATCGCGGACACGCCAAGACGGTCGAAGGCGTCAAATGGATGAAGGCCTACCACCCGAATACCAGCTACTACATCCCGGCTCACCTTGAACGTGCGGGCCCGTTCAACCCGAACGGCAACAATGGCTTCAACATCGAAAGCCTGCGTGACTTCAACAACGCCGGGCCGGCCATTGCCTTCGGCTTCGAAAGCCAACCCGGTCACCACGCGTCGTCCTCTCGCGGCGGCTATAGTCAGGACCGCAACAACATCGGTGGCGAGCGTTTCGACTCAGCCGGAGGCACGTCCTGGGGCGGTACCGGCGTCTATGCTGCTCAAGTGGGCGGGGTGTGGGACGCACTGCTCGGCGAAGGCCGTAACTTCTGGTTCTTCGGCAGTTCCGACTGGCATAGCCGCGGCAGTTTCGGCAGCGATGACCGCCGTAGCACGGGGGACTTCTACCCCGGCGAATACCAGCGCGACTACATCATGGTGCGCAACGGCACCGACACCAAGCTCCGCCCCCAGACCATCGTGGATGGCCTGCGCAGCGGTAACAGCTTCGTAGTGCAAGGTCAGCTCGTCGATCGCCTCTCGTTCATGGCCTGCGTATCGTACAAGGGCTTGGGCTACCGCTCTGATGCCGCTGTCAGCAAGATGGCGCTCGATGCGGCCCGCGGCAACACCGATGCCTCGGTGTCCGGTTGCGCAACCATGGGCGAGAAGCTCAAGGTGCGTGCTGGCGCGGAGGTGGTCGTCGCGCTGGTGGTTCGCGATCCTGCGGGCACCAACTATTCGCCCTACTCCTTCCCCAACCCGTCGCTGGCCCAGATCGGGATTATCGAGCCGCTCAACACCCCGACCCTCGATCACGTCGATCTGATCGGCGGCCTGGTCTCCGGCTACAAGAACCCGACGGACGTCGACTACGCGGGCGCATGGCCGGACAACTGGATCGAAAACCCGGACATGAACAGGGTACCCGCTGCGGCAAAGAACACCTCTGCCGCCGTGATCAAGACCTTCAACAGCCAGACCTGGCAGGAAGCCAGTGGCGACGCGGAATACAAGGTCATGACCTACCGCGTCCCGGCGGTCACCGCGTCGCAATATCTGCGCGCACGCGGCACCAACCTGCCCGCGTCGGTCCCGTATGAAACCGATGCTGACGGCAATCCGCTGCCCGACCTCTATACCAATGCGGGCAACCGTTCGGCACTCAAGATTGCGTGCACGGCGGTCGGCACCAACGTGCCCGCCAATGGCGACGAGGTCACGCTCGACGACGCACTGATCGATGGCTGCCCCGAGCACCTGCCGACGGTGGACGGCGTGAAGTACGTGGCCTACGACGTGGCCGCATGGTCTGACGTCTGGTTCTACAGCAACCCGATTTTCGTCGAAGTGGCTGGCTCGACGGTCGTCGCAGGCGTCAAGTAAGCAACGCAGGAACGTGATCACGGGGGCATCGAAGATACCGACGCCTCCCTGAATAAAATTCGAACCATTTGAGGAATGAAAGAAATGAAGTCCATTCTCTATCCCGCCATCATGGCCGGGCTACTGACCGCAGCGCCCGCTTTCGCGACCACCATCGATTTCGAATCACCGACGAGCTTTAATTCGATCGGCAACTTCTACGCCACCTCGGGCGTCAGCTTTGGCGGCGACGCGCTGGCCGTCCGGAACGACGCACTGGGCCCCTACTTCAGCAATGCGCCGAGCCCGCTCGGCGTCATGACCGCAGTGGGTGCCGACGCGACGATGAACGTGCTCAACGGCTTCACCGGCCTGGTCTCGTTCTTCTACGCGTCGACCGACATTGCCACGATCGGCGTGTACTCCGGCCTGGACGGCACGGGCGATCTGCTCGGCGTCTTCGATCTGCTCGCCAATGCCAACGATGGCTGCAACGACTCCGCTTTCTGCAATTGGAGCGAAGCAACACTCAGCTTCTTCGGCGTCGCAAAATCCATCACCTTCGGTGATGCCGCCTATGTCGCCGGCTTCGACAACGTCAGCTTCTCCGCCGTACCCGAGCCCGGCACCGCACTGCTGCTCGGCCTCGGGCTGACCGCACTGGTCGCGAGCCGTCGCCGCACTGCCAAGTAAGTCAGGTGCAGGGCGCCGCGCGATGCCGCGGCGTCCTTTTCCCCTTTGTAATTGCCAGCCGGTGAATACCGCTTACGCCCTCCATGACCTCCACGACAATCAACATGTCGCCTCCTTCTTCGCGAACGACGGACGCAAACCGTGGCAGCCGAAGACAGAAATGGCTTAGCGAACCGCTGGTCCACTTTCTCCTGATAGGCGCCCTGCTGTTCGCCATCGATCATTTCCTGATTTCCTCGGGAGACACCTCGTCACGTATCGTGGTGAGCGCCAAAGTCGATGAACTCGCTCAGGAAGCTTTTCGCCAGGCCCGCGGCCACGCGCCCAACGCTGAAGAGTTGCAAGCGCTGCGCCAACGCTGGGTGGACAACGAAGTGCTCTACCGTGAAGGCCTTGCGCTACAGCTCGACAAGGGCGATACGACCATTCGTGACCGGGTCATTTTCAAGACCCTGAGCATCATCGAAGCAAAGGTCAAACTGCCGGAATACGACGACGGTACTCTTCGCGCCTGGTTCGAGAAGAATCGTGCGCGTTATGACGAGCCCGCCCGCTACGACTTCCTCGAGGCCGTGCCCGGCAAGGACCACTCCGAGTCGGCCATCCGCAGCTTCGTCGCCGCACTCAATGCGGGCACGGACGGCAATGCCAACGCCGGATTGCGCGTTTTCAAAGGTCGTCCATTCGCGAATATCGAACAGAGTTACGGCACCGAATTCGCGCAATCGCTCAAATCCGCCACAACCGGGCAATGGCATGCACTGCGCGATCGCAACGAATGGCGAGCCATCCGCCTCCAGGCCGTCGTCGCACCACGCCCCGCCGAATTCGAGCAACTGCGCAACGTCATTGTTCAGGACTGGACCGATGCGACCATGGCCGAGCAGCGCAGCGCCGAAGTCGCCCGCATGGCCAGAAAATACTCGATCAGCTTCACCGCGGACCCTAAATGAAAGCGCTGCTCGCAACCCTGGTCGCACTCATCGCACTTGCGTCATCGCCCGCCTATTCGCATGAGCTGAGCATGGCAGAGCTGGAGGTTCGAGAGACCGCTGCAGGCACGTTCGTCACGACCTGGCTAGCAAGTGGCAACGTACCGCCAGGTCAGGAGTTGACGCCGATCTGGCCCAAGGGCTGCAGCAGCCAGGACGAGCAGGTGCAGTGCGGCAGCGGCGGCATGTCGGGCATGCTGAAGATGGAAGGCATCGGTCAGAGCTACTCGGCAGCACTGATCAAGGTCTACTGGCGCGACGGCAGCCTCCACGTCTATCCGCTGACGGCTGCCCAGCCCTCGGCACGCCTGCTCGACACCACCAGCGGCAGCGTCGCCGATACTGCCATTGCCTACGCGAACCTTGGTATCGAGCACATCCTGCTTGGTGTCGATCACCTGCTTTTCGTGCTCGGCCTGTTGCTGATCGTGGGCAACCGCTGGATGCTCCTGAAGACGATCACCGCCTTCACCGTGGCGCACAGCATCACCCTGGCCATTGCCACCTTCGGTGTCGCCCACGTCGCGCCCGCACCGTTGAACGCCGCCATTGCACTGTCCATCCTGTTTCTCGGCCCCGAAGTCGTGCGCTGCTGGCGCGGAGAAACCAGCTTCACCATCCGCCATCCATGGATCGTGGCCTTCGCCTTCGGCCTGCTCCACGGCTTCGGTTTCGCCAGCGGCCTGGCCGAGCTGGGCTTGTCACGCGACCAGATACCCCTGGCCTTGCTGATGTTCAACGTTGGCGTCGAAATCGGCCAGCTGGGCTTCGTACTGTGCATCCTGCTGCTCTTCCGCTCGCTGCGATTGCTGGCGTTCGAGCGTTCAAGCGTGGCCGAACGCCTCCCCGGCTATCTCGTCGGCACGCTCGGCGCATTCTGGACCATCCAGCGCGTTTTCATCCTGCTCAAAGGAATCGCATGACCTCCGTTCACGCTCGCTCAAACGGCCTTGGCCTGATTATCGGACTCATCGGGTCGCTGTTTCCCCTCGCCGCGCTCGCCCACACCGAATCCGGCCAGGCGGCCGGTCTGCTATCCGGCCTCTCGCACCCGGTATCCGGCCTCGATCACGTCCTCGCCATGGTCGCCGTCGGGCTATGGGGTGCAATCCTTGGCGCACCTGCAATCTGGACTCTTCCGGTCGCGTTTCCCGTCATGATGGCCTTCGGCGGCCTGCTGGGTCTGCTCGGCATCCCCCTGCCCGGCGTGGAGATCGGCATCGCACTGTCAGCAGTCATATTGGGCAGCGCCGTTCTCACCCAGGTTCGCCCCTCACTGGGGATCGCCACCGCCATCGTCGCGGTATTTGCCGTCTTTCACGGCCACGCGCA
Source organism: Azoarcus sp. L1K30 (assembly GCF_018122735.1). Lineage (GTDB taxonomy): Bacteria > Pseudomonadota > Gammaproteobacteria > Burkholderiales > Rhodocyclaceae > Parazoarcus. The sequence goes on from NZ_JAGRRD010000001.1 coordinate 2,631,118, forward strand.
TGGTACGGAGTTGCCCGAGGGCGCCAGCGGCCTGCTGTACAGCATGGGCTTCGTCATCGCCACCGGCCTGCTGCACGGCGCAGGCATCGTCATTGGCACCGCCGACCGCTGGCAGGCTGGCAGGCAAGCCATTCGCGCGGCCGGGGGCAGCGTCGCCCTCGCCGGCCTGTTCTTCCTGTGGCGAGCAATGGCATGACCCCGCATGCCTCGCGAGCGAGCCTGATCGCCGCACTGACCGTCGCCGCCTCGCCGGCCGAAGCCCATCTGGTTCAGACCGGCTTCGGCGTGTTCTATGACGGTGTGGCGCACCTTGCGGTCACACCGTCGGATCTGCTCATCATTTTAGCGCTCGGCTTGCTCGCTGGCCAGCGCGGTCCGCGAGCAGCCCGTCTCGCGGTCATCGCACTCCCGCTCGCGTGGCTGGCGGGTGGCCTCATCGGCGCACGATGGACGACCGACGTCGATTTCACCTGGATGACCACGCTGCCTTTCCTGATCATCGGCGCGCTGGTTGCTCTCGATGCGAAAATCCAGGCGCACGCGGTGCTTCTCATTGCCACCGTGGCAGGCATGGTCCACGGCCTCGTCAACGGCGCAAGCATGGCGCCCGCCGGGGCCGGCACGCTGGCAATCGTTGGTGCAGTATGCGGTGTGGCATGCCTCTCCACGGCGCTGACCGCCGAGATCACTGCTCTGCCCGCCGGCTGGCCCCGCATCGCAGTACGTGCCGCCGGAAGCTGGATCACTGCAACCGGCATGCTGATGTTCGGCTGGCTGCTGCACACGGCGAGCTAGCGAACCGTGTAACCTCGCGCTTCAAGGCAGGCCGTCATCGCACGCAGGTAATCGGCACGACGGCGTTCCGCCTGCTCGGGGCCGACGCCGCCATAACTCAGGGTGGGGTCATAGCCTGTCTGCGCACTGCCCCATTCGTGACATTCGTATCGATCCGTGGCCTGGGCCTTCTCTGACTGTTTCAGCCTGGGATACACAAACAGGTTGTCCTGCCCGCTCGCGTATGTCGGCGCCTCGCTTTGCCGGGGTGGCTCGACAACGACGTAGCCACGATCATCGCGTGCGTAGTAAACATCGTCGTACCGGTAGAGCATTCGTCCGCCAATGCTCAAGGTCACGAATCCGCCTGGCAGTACAGGCACGACGAGACCGATGGGCGGTGCCACCACCACGAAACGTGCCCCCATCGGGCGAAACCAGTGGCCCCCCGAATAGTAGAAGTCCACATCGCGATGGCGGACAACCCGGTAATCCTGCGGCAGCCTCGGCACGACGACGCCGCGCGTGTACCGACGCTCACCCCGATCTGCGCGCTGATCGCGGTCACTCCCCCGGTGAGGGGGATCGGCCTGCACGACGCCGGCACCAAGAATCAGGCCGATGCAGAACAAGGCACGCACCGACCCGGAAACGCTTGACGAACTGGAAGGCATATTCACTCCTTTTTACCGACTGGACGATTGAACCCGGTACCCGCGCCCATCCAGGCACGCCTCAATGGCGCGCCGGTAGCGATCCTCAGCCTCGGAGTAAGTCTGATCGCTTGTTGCGGCACGGTGGGCATAGGCTTCCTCCATGCGCTCGGCGCGGGCCTGTCTTGCAGCGTCGCTCGATGCCCCTGCGACGGCCCCGACCACCGCGCCGACGAGGGCGCCATCACCGGCGTGATGGGGATTGGAGACCGCAGCCCCCACCACGGCGCCCGCCAGCGTGCCCTGAACGAGTCCGGTACCGGCAGGCGGCGAAGCCTCCACCCGCGGCACAGCCGCGGGAGTCGGGCGACTCATCGTCGCTGGATCGAAACCCGACTGACGCACTGCCCATTCATGACATTCAAAGCGATCTCTCCGCAGCTGGTCCGCGCCCTGCCCCCGTTCCGGGTAAATTGCGAGATCCGTAACCGACCTGCTGACGTGCTGCGGCGGAGGCACATCGGCACCGGGGACGCGGCGAGCGTACTCCACCGACCTCGGCTGGGGGAAAGCACACCCGCCGATCAAAGCAACCGCCACCAGAATCACCACCACGGGACGGAGCAAACCACGTCGCGCGCCAGTATTGCAGAACATCAGACGACCTCCGAAATAGAGACCCGCAGAAGCCGAACAGCCTCACGGCCGTTCCCCGACTCTGCGCCGGTGCGTTCGCACGCCGAATGGCGCGAGCGACCCGTCAAGAATCAGTGCCAGGGCACAGGAGCGAGTGTCTCCCCGCAGTGGCCCGCGCTGATGTCTTCGTGTAGTCCTTCGTAAGGGAATGTATTCGCCGACGTCTGACCGCGGCGGCAGACCTGCCGCTATCCGGGGATGTCCGGCTCGACCAGCTTCGCAAGCTGTTCCAGCGACTCCTGCCACCCCAGATAGCACATCTCGACTGGAATCGCTTCCGGAATGCCCTGCTGCACAATGCTCAACTCGGTTCCGCAAACAACCGCAGTGAGCGACACCGTCGTCTCCATTTCGCCAGGCATGCCCGGATCATCGAAGCGGTCGGAGTAGCGAATGCGCGCATCCGGCACCAGCTCGAAATATTCGCCGCCAAAGGCATGGGCATTGCCGCTGGCGAAATGGGTGAACGACATTCGGAACCCTCCGCCGACCCTTGCGTCCAGCTGATGGACGGTACAGGTGTAGCCGTATGGCGGCAACCACTTGGCCATTGCCTCGGCATTCAGAAAAGCACGATAGACGCGCGCCGGCGTGGCGCGAAGCATGCGGTGAAGACGAACGGTACCGGTGCCCATGGCGGGTCCTCCACTGGATGGCATTGCGAGCGCCCGGTGTTACGGGCCCTCGGCGATTCATCCTAGTCGCTGCAACAATCAACGGGTAGCCTCTTCTCGAAACGCAGATCCTTCAAAGGGTTACTCCTGATTGCAACAGACCGTCAATCGGTGACAATCCGCAGCACGGATGCCGAAGAGCATCGACCGAGGGGCGACCCGCCCCCGACCCAACATAACGAATGCCGCACGGCGCGATCTGACCGCAGCGGCGCCCCTCGATCAGAAATTCTGGAGAACACATGTTCATGTCGCTCAAGGCGAGGATGATTGCATTCACGCTGATTGTGATTGCGTTAATTTCCCTGCTGCTGTGCGGTGTCGCGTACTGGAGGATGAAAGACGCGATGACCGAGGCCATTCACACGCAGATTGGCCAGGCGGCCGAAGCCAAGGTCAGTTTCGTCACCGAATGGGTATCTGCGCGTCAGGCGATAGTGGCGTCGATCCTGAGCCGGTTCGGCGAGGAAGCCCTGAAGCCGATGCTGGACCAGGCTCAGGAGGCAGGCCGGTTCGACGACACCTATGTCGGCCAGCCGGACGCCACCATGACGCAGTTCTCTCGCGCCACCCCGGTTCCGCCCGGCTACGATCCGACCGGGCGACCGTGGTACGTGGCGGCGGTTGCATCGTCCGAGGCAATCGCCTCGCCGCCTTACATAGACGCATCGACCAAGCAGCCCATCATCACCTTTGCCAAGGCGCGGCGCGACGACGGCAAGGTAGTTGCGGTCGCCGGTGGCGATGTCACGCTCAAACGCGTGGTCGACGAAGTCGTGTCGGGAAAACTCCCCGGTGAAGGCTACGCATTCCTGATCACGGACAACGGGCTCGTGATTGCGCATCCGGCCAAGGACACGGGGTTGAAAAAGATCTCCGACGTCATCCCTGGCTTCGACCTCGCAACGGTCGAACGCAATGGGCAGATCCGTAGCGTTTCACTGGCGGGCGAGTCCGTGCTGATGTCCATGTATCCGGTCGGAAAGACCGGCTGGCTGCTCGGCATCCTTGTGCCGGAATCGAAGGCAATGGCGCCGATCTCGCGACTGATGTGGGGCATGTCCGGCCTGATGGCGGTCGGCCTCATTCTCGGCTTCTTCGTCGCCTCTGTCGGCATCACCCGCATGCTCAACGGCATGACGCTGATGCGAGATGCCATGCGTAGCATGGCCCAGGGCGGTGGCGATCTCACGGTGAGCCTGTCGGTCGATAGCCGCGACGAAGTCGGCGAGACCAAGGACGCGTTCAACCGCTTTCTCGCCACCCTGCGAAAAATGGTCGGCGGCGTCAAGGCCGACGCGGGCAGACTGGTGGACGGGATCGAGCGGGTCGGGCAGGAGACCAAGCGCATCAGCGCACACTCGAAACAGCAGGCCAACTTCGCCAATGCCACGGCTGCAGCGGTCGAACAGATGACTGCGAGCGTCAGCCATATTGCCGACTCTGCACGCAACGCCGAGTCGATGACCCGCCAGGCGGGCGAAGCATCGAGAACGATCGCAGAGGATGTGCGTGCCACGGCGCGAGAAATCGAACTCGTCTCCAGCACCGTCGAACAGCTCGCCTCCGTGCTCAACGGTCTCGACAGCCGTTCGGGTCAGATCAGCAACATCGTGGGCGTGATCAAGGACATTTCCGACCAGACCAATCTCCTCGCCCTCAACGCTGCGATCGAGGCCGCCCGCGCCGGCGAGCAGGGGCGCGGCTTCGCCGTGGTCGCCGACGAAGTCAGGAAACTCGCCGAACGCACGGGCGTGTCGACCCACGAGATCGAGAACATGATCCGTCAGATCCAGGAGGAGACCAAGGCCGCTGTCGGCAGCATGGAAACCGCGCTCAAACAGGTTCAGAGCGGCGTGCAGAAGTCGCAGGCGGTCACCGGCTCGATCAGGCAGATCGAGGAGAATTCGCAGGAAGTGGAACGAGCGCTCGAGGCCATCGCAACCGCGACGTCCGAACAATCCACGGCCAGCCACGAGATCGCCATCACAATAGAGCGAATCCACGAGATGACGACCAGCTCCGACGCCTCCATCCAGCAGATGCAGTCCGAAACCAATCAGTTGAGCGGGCTGGCACGCGAGTTGCGCACCATGATGGAGCAGTTTCGCGTGTAGGGACGGGCAGCTTGGCGTCGCCCCGAGGCCCCCGTGCACCGCAGACCGGGGCATCGGCGAGAGGGTTCTCCGCCTTGCGCCTGATGCAACGTCCGCGCCAGACGTCGTCAGCGCAGGGGGTCGGGCCTTCAAAAGGGGCTGGACGCCTCTTGCGTCAAACCGCCAGATCGATCTGGCTCACCGTCCCCGTGCTTCCATCCTCGCGCAGATACACGCTGCTTGCGCGCATCAACGCCTGGGTTTCATTCGCGGCATTGTTGACGCTGAACCGGGTGTCGACACGACCGAGATAAAAGGCGCCGATGCCCGCCTCATTGAGTGCCTGTACACGCCCCTTGCCTTCGGCATCGGGTTGCCACACGCGCAACTGCGACCACGCCGCATCCGATTCGTCGATCCAGCCATTGCCATCGGAATCCAGCGCAGCCAGTTCGGCGAAACCGTCGCCGCTCGTCGGGCCGAACAGCTCACGCCCGTCGTCGATACGACCGTTGCCATTGCGGTCGAAGGCGAGGAAGCCGCTGCCGCCGATCATCGGCAGCATCTCCTTGTTACCGTCGCCGTTGAGGTCGAACTCGAAGCGCACATCGGACAAGGCCGCCGATGACCCGCCGAAATCGAGTACCAGTGGATCCTTCACGCGCTGGTCGCCGGCGCGCACGCTTACCGAGGCCGATTCGCTATAGCTGCGCGTCATGGTAAAGCCAAGCTCGAAGCGGATTTCCGTACCATCGGCGGTGCGTACCACACCCGCGGCGCTGAACGACGTGCTCTCGGACTCCGAATACGCCACGCTGGCATCGAACTCGAGCCCGAACCCCGCGCGTCGGGGAGCGCCCGCGCGGCCCGTGTCCGTCGCCGCCGCAGTCTCATCCGCACCCGCCGCAGCGGCACTTTCGACCGCCCGCAGATCTCGCATGCTGAAGCGGCGCACCGGTTCGCCAGTCAGAAACTCGATCATCCGGATCAGCATCGACAGCCGGGGGTCGTTGTCTGAGGCCTCGTCCAGATCTGCCGCGGCAGCGGCCTCCGACTCCCGGGTTGACGCGTCGGCCTGCTGAGCCGCATGCGCCGCATCGGAGATCCGCACCTGGCCGCGCCCTTCGCCCGCCATCCCCGTGCCATCGCGCCACGACTCGAGACGCGCGTTCATATCGAAAGACTGGGTGAACTGCCGGGAGGACTGCAGTTCGATACTGGAGGCAGCGACTTTCATGGCAAGCACCTCGAAAACGGAGACCGACATGCCATTAACGACCGCTGCCAGAAATTCTTTAGTACGACTTGCGCACATAGCCACCGTGATCGCCGGGCCTGCAGAGCGCGAAGGTCTGTGCGATGATCCATCCGACATGTATTGAGGCCACGGATCATGAATCGCACCTTTCCCCTGCACGTTCATATCTCGACCTTGTTCATCGTCCTGATGACGCTACTCGGCAGCTTGATCGGCGGCCTGGGCTACCATTTCAGCCACAGAGTGCTGGAAGCGACAGCCGAAGATCTGTCCCGCCGCATCAACCGGGAGACGCTGGGGGCGCTCGAAGGCCTGTTCGCGCCGGCCCAGATGGCCGTCGGCCTGCTCGCGCGCGAGCCGCAGTCGGGGGCAGCGTCGCTCGACGCCAGACTTGCCGGTGCGGACTTCATGCGCACCGCATTGCTGCACTCGACCGCACTGTCATCGCTGTATGTCGGCTATCCGAACGGCGATTTCCTCTTCATGCGGCGCATTCTCAACGCGGAGGAGCGCCGCAGCCTCGACGCGCCCGAAGACACGGCGTTCGTCATTCAGGGCATCCAGCACGGTGCAGCGCCGCGGGGCGAGTACCGCTACCTCGATGCCGACCTGCGCACACTGCGAGTGGTTGAGAAGCCGGATTACGCCGCGCAGTACGACCCCAGGCAACGCGGCTGGTACCGCGACGCCCTCGCCCACGGCGGTGCGATTCAGACTGCACCCTATGTCTTTTTCTCCAATCGCAAGGTGGGCACCACACTTGCTGCGCCATCCCGGCTCATCGATGGCGCCGTGATCGGGGCCGACATCGAACTCACCACTCTCAGCGCAAGTTTGACCGCACAAAAGCTCACGCCCGGCTCGGAGCTCGCACTGCTCGACGACAGGGGCCTGGTCGTTGCGTACAGCGGCGACGCACATCTGGGTGGAACATCGACTGCAGACGGCGGCAAGCCAGGCCTGATTCCAGTCCGCGACTTCCATGTACCGGTGCTGGCCGCCGCCGCCGACGTTTTGCCCCTGGCCGATGGCGACATGGTGCTCGACCGCCGCCAATTGGTCGGCGACGAGGCATGGCGCGTCGGCGTTCAGAAGCTCGTCAGCAACGGCGCGGTGCTCTACCTCGTGACCGCGGTGCCCGAGCGCGAGCTGCTGGCGTCGGCGTTCCTGATTCGCGACACGTCCGCCTGGATCACCGCACTCGTCGTACTGTTGTCGATCCCACTCACATGGGGCATCGCGCGCGCGCTGTCCGGCCCGCTTCGCACCCTGGTCAGGGAGGTGGAGACGATTCGGCATTTCGACTTTTCCGACGCGGTCGCCATCCCCACGCTGGTCAAGGAAGTGCATGAGCTGACGGTCACGATCGACGACATGAAGCGCACCATCCGCCGATTCCTGGACATCAATACCGCACTGATTGCCGAAAGCGACTTCGACCGCCTGCTGCCGCTGCTGCTGTCCGAGACCCTGTCGGCCGCATCGGCAGACGCCGGCATACTCTATCTTTGCGACGACACACGCCTGACGCCAAGTGTGGCACTGGGCACCGATGGCAAACCGATCGATGCCGAGCTGCCGCCCGTCGCCCTCGATGGTCCTGACTGCCAGGCCCGACGGGCACTCGGTGGCGACGTTTCGAGCGCGTTCGCGCCTGACGAGGGCGATCGCGAACTGCTCGGCCTGACCAGGATGCAGGCCCCCTCGCCGTGGGCCATCGCCGTGCCGCTGCGAAACCGCGATGGCCAACTCATTGGCGCCATGTTGCTGCTCCGCCGCGGCGACATCGAAAAGGCCTTGCTGGACTTCATCGATGCGCTGTCTGGGGCCGCCGCGGTCGCACTGGAAAACCAGGTGCTCATCAAGCAGCAACGCGCGCTATTCGACTCCTTCGTCAAGGTCATCGCGGGCGCGATCGACGCCAAGAACCCTTACACCGGCGGACATTGCAGCAGAGTACCCGAACTGGCAAAGATGCTCGCACGCGCCGCCTGCAATGCCAGCGACGGCCCGTATCGCGACTTCAGCCTCGACGCACGTGGCTGGGAACGCGTACATCTTGCCGCTTGGCTGCACGATTGCGGAAAAGTCACGACGCCCGAGTATGTGATCGACAAGGCGACCAAACTCGAGACCCTCAACGACCGCATTCACGAAGTGCGCATGCGCTTCGAAGTGCTCAAACGCGACGCCGAGATACGCGCCCTGCGAGCAATCATTGACGGTGATGCACAAACGGACGTCCATGCCGACCTGCAGCGCGAACTCACTGCGCTCGACGCCGACTTTGCCTTCGTCGCCGAGTGCAATGTCGGTGGGGAGGACATGCCCCCCGGGATGGAGGAGCGTCTGCGCACGATCGCGTCCCGCACCTGGACCCGCACGCTGGACGATCGCATCGGCATCTCCGACGACGAACTCGCGCGCAAGGCCCGCCTACCCGCGCAGCCCCTGCCCGCGAGCGAACAGCTCCTCGCGGACAAGCCAGAGCACCTGTTCGAACGCCGCCCGAGCGAACGCTTTGACGACGACAACCCGTGGGGATTCCACATGGATGTGCCGCATTGGCTGTACAACCGCGGCGAGCTCCACAACCTGTCGGTCGCGCGGGGCACGCTGACCAACGAGGAACGCTACAAGATCAACGAACACATCGTGCAGACCGAGATCATGCTCAGGCAGCTGGTCTACCCTCGCCACCTGCGCGACGTGCCCGAAATCGCCGCTTCACACCACGAAAAGATGGATGGCACGGGTTACCCGAAGCGCCTCACCGGCGAACAGATGAGCCCGCTGGCGCGAATGATGGCGATTGCCGACATCTTCGAGGCCCTGACCGCGATCGATCGCCCCTACAAGAAAGGCAAGACCCTGTCCGAGTCTCTCGCGATCATGACGCGGATGGTCGCCAACCACCACATCGACCCCGAACTGTTCGCGCTTTTCCTGCGCGGCGGCGTATATCGCGAATATGCCGAACGCTTCATGCGGCGCGAACAGATCGACAATGTCGACATCGACGCCTTGCTCGCCGCGATCTGAACGTCGGCGCAGGCTCAACCAACGGGCGATTGCAGCATCGGGGCAACGACTTTAGCGAGTGCCTCGCCCAGCACCCGATGCTGTGCCGCGTCGAGATGCACGCCATCCACCGAGCTCGAGGAGACGACCGAAGCCGCGTCGAAAAAGTGGCATTCGAGCGCCTTGCAAACCTCCGCAAAAGCAGCAGCAAGCCCCACGCAGCGGACCTCGCCGCCTTCGAACTTGGGTGCAATCGGGCCCATCGGCGTGCGGATGGGTGGCGGCGCCACCACCAGCACCGGCGGCACCGGCATGCCGGGTTCGATCGGCGCCCCACGGATCGCCTGCACCAGTGCAGCAACGCCCTGCGCGGAATGCCACGCGTTGTGAGCGTGCATCGACTGGAAGTCGTTGGTCCCGAGCATGAGCACGACCAGCGACAGCGGCGCGTGGATCTCCATCCGCTGCGCCAGACCGGCAAGACCGTTCCTGCCCGGCTTGTAGGGGTCGTCCCAGACCGTTCTCCGACCGTTGAGACAGTCTTCGATGACGCGGATGTCTTTTCCGGACGGGGAGAGCACGTTCTCCATGACGCCTGGCCAGCGCTGATCGAAAGACAGGCGCCGCCGGGTCGTCGGCACAATGCCCCACGACAGTGAATCCGAATAGACGAGAATCTGTTGCATGAAGACTCCTTGTGCGCATCGAGCGCTTCAGTCAAATCCACCGGCCAGCACCCGGCACCTCATCCAGCATCGCGAATGAACGTTTCATCCCGGCACAGCTGAGTTCAATCGCATAACTGACTGAGGAGCTCGAAGCCCGCCGGCCAGGAGCCGAGTCCGCTGCTCGCATTGATATGCCCGCAGTCGCCGATGCAGACCGTATTGCTGCCCCAGGCGGCGGCAAGTTGCATGGCATGCACTGGCGTGCCATAGGGGTCGTCGCCACTGACGACCACTGTGCTGCGAAAAGCAAAAGGACGCTTCGGTGGTCCACCAAAACCCGACGCCTGCACCGGGAAATTCGGTCCGTCCGGATCAGGCACCGCCACCAGCAGGGCAGCCTTGACAGGCGAATGCGGGGTCGCCGCCCAATGCGCGACGGCCAGACAGGCAAGACTGTGGGCGACCAGCACCACATCGCCTCGTGCACGCCGCACGGCCTCCTCGATCGCCGCGACCCAGTCGGCGCAGACGGGATTGTCCCAGTCGCGCTGGTGCACACGGACAAAGTCCGGATGCGACTGCTCCCACAGGGTTTGCCAATGCAGCGGCCCCGAGTTGCCGATGCCGGGAAGAACAAGAACGGTAGCGGGCAAGGCGGACTCCTCGGCGAAATGGCGGATGCTGCATTATCCTGGACTTCTACAGCGGTTGACGACGGGATCGTCAAAGACCGGAATACGCCTTCGTGTACGCCCTGGCCTTTCGCGCCCCGCATGCTACGGTGAATAATCGGATCAGTGCTTTGCGCATCCGACTTCCCGCCGCCCGGATGCGGGCTGGCGGCAGTCCACCTCAGCGGCCTGCCTCGCACGCGGAAGCCCTCTACGGCCTGCGGACAGACCCCGTTACGGGGGCCGAACCATCATGAACACACCCCAACTTGGTTTGAAATGCGTCAAGGTCGTCGCGCTTGCCGCCAGCGATCCGGCACGCGCGAGCCACTTCTACGCAACGACGCTCGGCCTTGAACCGGCCTTGGAAGCGGGTCAGCAGGTAGGCTTTCAACTCGGTGACGTCATTCTGATGCTGAAGGATGACTGGTACGGCAAGCCGACCTCAGAGCCGAACCCGCGCATCACCATCGAATGCATCGATGCGCGCGCCACCGAGGCGGCCTTGCGCGAGCGCGAGGTGACGATCTCGGATCCGGTCGAGCGCTATGACGAAAGCTACCTCGTGGGCAGCTTCCTCGACAGCGAAGGCAACAAGCTGTGGTTCTGCTCCGACGGCTAGCGTTCAGCACTGCACCAGCCCTAGTCCCCGGTATTCAATACCTTGCGCATGCTTGCATTGCGCAGCGCAACGCCGCGCACCTCCACCACCTGTTCGGCCTCGATCTCGAATCCGAAGCGGCGGAAGAAAGGCTGCGCGGTAAGGCTGACGTTCGAGCGCAGGCGGTCCAGCCCGAGACTGCGGGCCCGCTCCTCGATCCGGCGCATCAGCGCCGAGCCGACGCCCCGCCCCGCCGCATGACCGCTGACGAAGAACTGGTCGATATAGCCATCCGCCTGCACGTCGGCATACCCGGCGACCCGGCCGTCGACTTCGGCCACGAAGGGACGGTTGCTGCGCATCAGTGCGCACCAGGCTTCCTCATGCCAGGTGTCGGGGGCCCACGCCGCGAGTTGCTCGGGCGCATAGTGGGCACGCGCGATCTCATGCACCGACGAGTGCATGACCTGCCACAGCAGGTGCTCCTCTCCGTCGCGGAATTCACGCACCACCAGCGCCGGCACGTCCGGCGGCGATTCCTGGTGCCGGGTAGCCGCCGGCACTGCCTGACGCATCCCAATCCCCGGCAGCCAGGCAAACGCCTGCGCCAGCTTGTGAGCGGCATCGGTCTCGATGACCTGATCATGGGCGACAACGATACGGCGCGGCTCGAGCGCCAGCAGCGCGTCCACGCTGTTGGCGAGCGCCGCCTTGTCCCTGACCAGGACCCTGATCGTGCGCGACATGCCGAGCCGGTCATAGACGCCGAGCAGGCGCGCCGCAAGCCCGCCCAGCCCCCGGTTGTCCGGGCCGAAACAACACAGCAGGTCGGTGAGGATCAGCGTGCCGCTCGGTGCGTGAAACCATGCCGTCTCGTGCAGAATGGGCAGCCCGTCGATGAAGATCTGATGCAACTCCGGCCTCCATGGCGGCGCGTCCATCGCGCCGATCACCTCGAAGCCGGCGAGATCCGGCCGCTTGCGCGCAAGACCGGGTGCGATCAGCCCGGAGGCCGCCGGAAATGCCTGCATGAAGGGCAAGAAGAAAAGGTGGTGCGCCTTGTTCGGCGCCACGACGAAACCCACCGGTCCGATTGCGTCGAGCGCAGCCACCAAATCGGGCGTGGGCGCGATCGGCGAATGCACCCACAGCCTGCCGTCACAAAGGCGCACGACCGTCATCCGCGTGGTGATCGCGAACGGCCCGAAGCGCAGCGCCTGCTGCGCATGCCAGATCTGCCCGGGAACGAGCACGTTCAACGCCATCTATGACCTCCATCTGCAAGGTTCGCCCTGCAGCTGGGCAGTTGCAGTTCATGCCGCAAGTGCATCGGCAAGCGCTCCAAGCAGTTTCGCCCCGTCGCCCCGCCATGCGCTGCCGTGCATGCACGCGAGCGTCCGTGGATTGGTCGAGGCAAGTTTCTCCAGCATCGCACGTGCGTTCTTTGTGTGCGAGAAGTAATCCATCTGATGGCGGAATGCCTCGCTCGGTCCAAGGATGTCCGATTCCGTCACCGGCGCGAGATCGCTGCCGCCTTGGGTGAACAGGTCTCCACACAGCAAGGTGGACGTCAGTTCTTCGGTCAGAAATCCGCATTCCCAGGCGTGCGGCAGATGCGGCGCATCCAGCCAGCGCACACAGTGCTTGCCCAGCGCGAGCAGCTCGCCGTCAGCAAGTGCGCGCGGGGCGCGGTCCGCCAGATCGCTGATCGACACCATCGCCGCAACCATGCCACACACTGGCACCGACTGCGGTGCAATCGCCAGCCATTCGTTGAGCGATCCGCACTCATCGGCTTCAACATGGGAAAAGCCGATATACCGCAGCCTGCCGGCCGGCAACAACGTTTTCACCGCTTCGTGCACCAAGGGAAACATCTTTCTTGGGCCTGTGTGAAAGAGCAAGGGCTCATCGTCCACGATCAGGTACTGATTGAACGAGAATCCGCCCCCGCCATCGATCACGACCGGCGTGTTGATGCGATAGATTCCGTCGGCAATCTCATGCACATTCGTCCCGGACTGGCCGTTGGTGATGGTCATCAGAATCTCCTTCCATCCGCTGTTGCTCGTCGGCTGCGGTCAATGTCCTTGCGACCGCAATTCCGCAGGTCAAGGGCACGATTCCGCGAAGTGATGAAAGGGTGCCAGCGCACGATGAGCCACCAGGTGGAACCCGACCTCGCACCACCGTGGGCGCCCTCGAACAGAGACCTGCAAGCTGCTCGATGGCTGGCGTCGCGACACTTCACCCCGGGCGAAAGTGCGCGCCCGTTGATCAGGATAGCATCCGGATTTTCGGGTTGCCCGGCGAGTGCCGACAATATCCGGCGCGGCGTCAACGTACCGTCTTTTCCGACGCGTTCCTGTCGCCCCCTGCAGTGGCAACCTCGGGAACACACGGCAAGCCCCTGCAGTCAAAAGGCCGTGTACAAGCCTGACGGAGCCCGACAACCGAAGAGTCCTCCGGTTGAGCGGACAGTCCTTTGCTCGACCCATCAAGGCATGGGGGTGCAACATCATGTTCAACAAGGATCGTTTCATTGAGGATTGTGTGCGCGGAGTCGCCGAGGGACACGAGGCGATTCGCGAGTTGATGGCTGAGGCCGTTTCCGATAGGGCCGGAATCCTTGCCGAATTTGGCGCCCCAGAACATGCCGGTCTTACGCCGATTTTCAGGTCGCCGGCACTCACGGTCATCAACTTCGTATGGGCACCCTGCATGTGCCTGATGCCGCACAATCACCAGATGTTTTCAGTTGTCGGCATTTATGCGGGACGCGAGGACAACATCTTCTGGCAACGGACGGGACCGACGATTGCCGCCACGGGCGCCAGATCCCTGGGGGGCGGCGATGTCGCCACCCTCGACAGCGACGTCATCCATTCGGTACTGAATCCGATCGGCAAGATGACGTGCGCGATACACGTCTATGGCGGTGACTTCTTCGCCCCGCCCACACCACGAAGCGAATGGGACCACGAAACCCTCAGCGAACGTCCGTGGAACGTCGAGCGCGTCAAGTCGCTATTTCGCGAGGCCGAGGCGCGCTTTGGCGCGAGCACCGGATAGCGCGCTCGCGTTCATTTGCCAATGCCAGCAATCTGAGCACGGTCGCCCAGTTTCTTGCCGTCACCGCTGTGCCGACCTGCTCCGCCAGCGCCCTGCACAAGGGCAAACGATGTCGCCTGGGCGGCGCTAGTTCCACCGCGGCTCGGTGACAAGGAGCAGCACGACGAACAGCGCCGCCACCATGCCGGGAACGGCGGTAACGGCCAATACGACAATAGCGAGGCCGACCCTGCCGCTTGCGTGCAGGGCATGACCACCCCAAAGACTGGCCCCCATGACGGACAGGATCAACGACCACAGCCCGGCGTTGAACGAGGACACCGAACCGTCGTTCAGGCCAATGACAAAGAACGCGATCACGACCGCAGCGGTCAGTGCGGCACACACCAAGAACAGGGTGTAGATGCGGCGAGCGGCCACGTCCCGGCTCATGCGAGACGCCCCACGCGGGACACGCCAACAGACCATCGACATCGTCTCGTCCGCACCGGCTGACGCCGCATTTTGCGTGTGCTCCAGACGAATGACGGCTTGGGCATCACGGCAACAGCGCCTGTTCCGCCGCCATGCGCGCGTGAATCGCCGTGGTGTCGAACAGCGGCACCGGCGAGTCCTGCGGTCCCACCAGAAGTGATATTTCCGTGCACCCGAGAATGATCGCCTGTGCCCCTTGGGACGCCAGCCGTTCGATGATTCTTCGATACTCGCCGCGAGACGCCGGGCTCACGATGCCCAGGCATAGCTCCTCGTAGATGATGCGGTGAACGACGGCACGATCTTCCGGCCCGGGAACGATGACACGAAGGCCATGACGCTCGATCAGGCGTTCGCGATAGAAGGCCTGCTCCATCGTGAATCGCGTGCCGAGCAAACCCACGCTGGTATACCCTGCCCGCCTGATCTCCGCGGCAGTCGGATCGGCGATATGCAGCAGCGGGATGCCGACGGCCGCTTCGATGCTGGGGGCGACCTTGTGCATGGTATTCGTGCACAGCGCCAGGAAGGCCGCGCCTGCGGCTTCGAGCGCCCGGGCGGCATCGGCCAGGATGGCCGCAGCGGCATCCCAGTCTCCGCCATGCTGAAGGCGCTCGATCTCGTGGAAGTCCACGCTGTAGAGGACGATTTTCGCCGAATGCAGGCCACCCAGACGTGCCTTGACGGTCTCGTTGATCAGACGATAGTAGGGAATCGTCGACTCCCAGCTCATGCCGCCGATCAGGCCAATGGTCTTCACGACATCTCCTTTGACAGGATCCGGCCCTCCTGCATGATCACTTGTCACTGACCGCCAGCCTGACCCCGAGCCCGGCAAACGCCGCAGCGAAACCTTGGCGAAGCCAGCGCTGAACGGCAGCGGACTCGATGACATGGCGCCGAAACGCATGCGCCACGCTGCCATAGACGACGAAGACAACGAAGGTCATCGCCATGAAGATGGCGCTCAAGGTGAGTAGTTGAAGCACCGGCCGTGCAGCGCCCGGCTCGACGAACTGGGGCAGAAACGCCAGGAAGAAGATCGTCAGCTTCGGGTTCAGGATGTTCAGCAGAAAGGCCTTCAATACGATGCTTGACCGGCCCACCCGAGCCACCGTACCGTCCACCGCGAAAGCCGACGGATCGCGCCAGGTGGCATAGGCGATGTAGAAAAGATAAGCAACACCCGCATACTTGAGCACCTGAAACGCCAGCGCGCTCGTGTGCATGACGGCGGCCAGTCCGAGGATCGTGGCCGCCAGGTGGGGCACGATGCCTGCCGTGCAGCCAATGCTCGCGTAGATGCTTGCCGCTCGCCCCTGCACGATGCCCGTGGACACGGTGTAGATCACGCCCGTACCTGGAATGAGTACGACCACCAGAGAAGTGAAGAGAAATTCGGGGCTGATCATGTAGGCGCTCCAGGGCGTGGCGACATCAGCCGCTACACTGCCACACAATGCCGCAGTCACCAACCCGCACGGCATTCAACGCAGGCAGGACGGATCGCGTGCCGGATCATCCCGCCCGCACCGCAGCTCAGCCCGTGCCCGCGAGCACCTCTGCGACCCGCGCCCGCAGTTGCGGAAGCAGCTCCACTTCAAACCAGGGATTTCGACGCAACCAGAGATTGTTGCGTGGGCTCGGATGGGGCAAGGGGACGACGTGGGGCCAGTGCTCGCGCCAGGACTGGACCGCACGCGTCACCGATGCATCAGCATCGGGCAAATGGTAAGCCTGCGCGTACTGGCCGATGACGAGCGTGAGCCGCAAATCAACCAGATGACGCAGCAGCTGCTCACGCCACGCCGGTGCGCACTCCCGCCGTGGCGGAAGATCGCCCGCCTTGCCGGTGCCGGGAAAACAGAATCCCATTGGCAGGATGGCCACCTGCTTCGGGTCGTAGAAGACGTCCGGGGCGACGCCAAGCCAATCGCGAAGACGATCGCCACTCGCGTCCGCGAACGGCATGCCGGATTCATGAACCTTCCGCCCCGGCGCCTGCCCCGCGATCAGAATGCGCGCATGTGGGTGAAACTGCAGGATTGGCCGCGGACCGAGCGGCAGATGCGCCGCACAGATCGTACAGCGGCGCACTTCGCTCAACAGCGATGTAAGCGATGCCAAGCTTGAACCTCCATCTCAAATTCGAGGAAGCGCAACGGAGGCACCCACGTTGCGGCACCATCTCGGTCAATACTCGATGACCGCTCAGCGCACGTCGGACGCCCCCTACCCCGTGACGTTCGGCAGGCAGCATGCAGTGCTACACCGCTTAATCCAGGACTGTGGTCCCCGAATCGGCCTACTTCTTAGGGTCAGTTGCCTTTTCCACGGCATCACCCGCTTTCTCGACTGCCTCATCGACTTTTTTTCCGGCACGCTCCATAGGCCCCTCTTTTTCGCACCCCGCGAGGACGAGCGGAGCGGCCAGCAACAACGCCACGGCCCACTTGCCAAGCACAACGGATCGAGCATTCGATTTCATGTTCATGGATCTCCATTCAAAGACGCAGTCTGTAGCTTAGAACATGGAATCTCATGGCGAAAACAATCCCCTGACGACCGGCCATGCGAATCACCACATCTAACTGCACGGCAGACTTCTTTGCCTGCCCTTGGTCAGACTTGTTTCGATCCCGCAAATTTGGCAAGGCAGAGCCCGTCTTCGGCAACCCACGCCATAGCGAGGCAGGGGCTTTCGCTGCGAGCGCCGTAAGCGCCCGGCGAACCCGTCTTGCCGTTTCGCTCAGGCGCAGTGGC
>NZ_JAGRRD010000001.1:2648638-2807098 GCF_018122735.1 Azoarcus sp. L1K30
CGACCGCTTGAATGCTTCGCTGTGCGTGCGCCGGGTCCGGCGCGGGATGACGACGTCCATAGTGTCCACCACCAAGATTAGTGGACACGATCTTCAGCGCACTACACCGCAATGAACAGGTGAGTTTGCCGGGTGCTTACCGAGCGCCTGCTTCGAACGTCATCGTTCTGGGCACTGCAACCACAGGCGTGCCTCTCGTTCATGGCACAAAGGCACCCCACCGCGGCAAGTCGATGCTTGCGCCGCGCCACAGACGCTCACCGGCACACGGTCTCCGCGGCGCGCCAGGGCTTCGTCACTGCGGTCGTAGGCGAAATCTGACACCGGTATCGGACCGCGCCTATCGTCTCGTCCATGCCCAGCCAGTACATTCGGGTCATCGGATGGCCGCAATTGGCGAGCCCTTCCGATCTGTTCAACTACTGTGGGGAGCGGATCATGAATAGTGACATTCTGAAAGGGAACTGGAAGCAGCTCAAAGGACGAGTTCAGGCCCAGTGGGGCAAACTCACCGATGACGATTTGGACGTGATCGAGGGTAGGCGCGAGGAACTCGCGGGCAAGATTCAGGAGCGTTATGGCCTGTCCAGAGAAGAAGCCGAAAAGCAACTCGACGACTGGACCTGAGCGCATGGCTCAATCGGACTGAACGCACGCCGAACGGTTCGACCATCCGACCTACGTCGAGGAGGGCATCATGCTTCACTACGCAGTCGTATTTTTCGTGATCGCAATCATCGCCGCGATCTTCGGATTCACGGGCATCGCAGCAGGCGCTGCGGACATCGCCCAGATCCTGTTCCTGGTATTCCTGGTGATGGCAGTAGTCAGTTTCCTGATCAATCTGACCCGAGGCCGATGATCATCTTTTGGGTGCGAGCGACACTGCGCCAGTGGTAACCGCTCGCCACCGATGCGTCTTACAATCCAAACAGCGCGAAACGGAGAGAGCATTGAATGTTGCGCATTGCCATCGTCGATGATCACCAGATCGTGCGGGCCGGATTCCGCGAGCTCATATCAGATGAACTGGGTTTCGCGATCGCTTTCGAGGCATCCTCCGGCGAAGAAGCTCTGGAGGCTTTGAGCGGGCAAGCCTGCGACGTGCTTCTGCTAGACCTCTCGTTGCCGGGCAAGAGCGGTATCGATGTCCTGCGCACCGTGCGCCAGCGCTACCCACAGACTCGGGTACTGGTATTAAGCGGTTTTCCGGAAGAGCGTTATGCGCTGTCGATGATTCGCAACGGTGCCAGTGGCTACCTTTGCAAGGACTGTGAGCCGGCGGAACTGCTCGCGGCAGTGCATACCGTGCACAGAGGGGGGCGTTACCTCTCTCCACGCACTGCTCAGTTGCTTGCCGACGAAATGCTCGGGAGCGCCGCCGGGTCGCCTCATGAATCCCTGTCCGAGCGCGAGATGCAGGTTTTCGTGAGGCTGGCCAAAGGGGCCTCGGTATCAGCGATTGCCGAGGCGCTGAGCCTTAGCGTCAAGACCGTCAGCACCTATCGTAGCCGTCTGCTCGAAAAGCTCGAGGTCTCGAGCAATGCAGAGTTGGCTGCATACGCGGTGCGCAATGGTCTGATCATGGAATGAGCTTGTTGACGTGAGCGGTGAAAGTGGAAAATTACTTCGTGTCCTCGTGATCGAGGATTCAGCGCTGCTTCGCGGCATGCTTGGGGAGATGCTCGAAGAGATGACGCACGTCGTTGTCGTCGATGCAGTCGCCGGCGAGAACGCCGCCATAGAGAGAATTGCCAGCGGTGAGGTGGATCTGGCCATCGTGGATCTCGAACTCGACGAAGGCAGCGGCTTCGGCGTGCTGCAGCACCTCGGCGCGGCGCCGGATCGTTTCGGCGGCACACGGGCAGTGGTGCTCTCCACCTACGCCCACCGAGCGATACGCAAGCGGTGCGAGCAACTTGGGGCCGAGGCATTCTTCGACAAGGCCTCGGGAATGGACGATTTGCTCGATTTCGTCGAACGTGCCGCCGGCGAAGACAGGCCAAGGAGCTGAACGCGCACCGCTCAGGGTAGCGGGATTTCGGCGCGGATGCGCGTACCTTGGCCTGGTGTGGACTCGACTGTGAAACGACCCGCATAGGTTTGCACCCGGTGACGCATGCCTGCGATGCCGTGGCGATCGAGGGCAGTTCCCGCGACGTCAAAACCGATACCGTCATCGCTTATCGTAATGGTGACAAGTCCGTCATTGCTACTTAACGAAAGTCCCACCCATTTTGCCTTCGCGTACTTTCGAATATTCGTAAACGCCTCTTGGGCGATCCGGAACAGGGCAAGTGAACGTTCCTCGTCGATACCCGCGATCGAGTCGGGCAACGTGACCTCGACATCGAGTTCATTGCCCAGCGCGAAATCCTCACACATTGCGCGCATCGCTTCGATCAGGCCCATTTCATTGAGCAGCGGCGGCCGCAGGTCGTCAATAATGCGCCGCTTAAGCGCGATGCCTTCGCTGAGCGAACGCTGCAAACGATCCAGTCGCTCCTGCCACTGAGCACGCAATTCGGCAGGCAGGCGACGCCCCATCCAGCCAGCGTCGAGTTTTGCTGCAGTAAGCAGGGCACCCAATTCGTCGTGCAATTCACGCGCAAGTCGCTGTTTTTCGGCTTCACGAGCGTTATTGACGTAACGTGCGAGATCGGAAAGTTCAGCGGTGCGCAGCGCGACCTGGTCCTCCAGGCGCCTTTTTTCCGATGCCTGTAACGTAGCAATGCGCTCGCGCAGCTCCAGCTCACGACGCGTACCACTAAACACTGCCAACATGAGCAGCATCGTGCAGGTCGCGAACACGTTGCCGAGCGTACGACTTAGACCAAAGCGCGACTTGGACTGCTCCAGGCTGGCACGTGCCTCGCCGGCCAACTCGTCCCTCAGCTTGCCGATGTGCTGGCGGGTCTCGTCCATCAGAACTCTTCCGACCAAGTCGTTACTCTGCGCACCAACCAGCGTGCGCCGAGCGACGGCCTCGCTCATTGCTTCCCGCTTTGCATCTACCAATGCAAGCAGGGTCGTCACGCGCTGCTGGTCTGACGGACGATTGGCAAAGGTCTGGCGAACCCGTTCTATTGCCTTGGGAAGCGCCGTGGTAGCCGACTCGTAGGGCTCGAGGTACACCGGCTCACCGGTCAACAGGTAGCCACGCACGCCAGTTTCGGCATCCAGCAGGCGCAACAGCAGATGCTCCACGGAATCGATCTGTTCGCTCTGGCTGCGGATCCCATCGACCGCTTCAAGGCCCATCGAAGATTGGGTGGTATTCGTAACCAGCAGGGTGATCACAAACGCCATTCCAAGTGCGAACAGGACATGGTGGCGTTTGCCCAGCGTGCCGTCGTGGCCTGCCCGCGGGGGGGCTGAAGTGCTCATGGCCTTCTCCGACTCAGACTCGGCTTGACTCGCGCAGCTTTCATTTGCAGCCCATCCCGATCAACTACTTGCTGAAGAGAATATCTCAGCAGTCCACGGTGCTGCGCAACCCGGAGCATCGCCAGCAGCCACCACACGATGGCACGGAGGACGGGCCTGTGCCGCGATTGTCCAGCGTCAATGCGTCGGAAAAGCTACTTGTCGGCAGACATACGAGTCCCCGCCACTGCGCGCGAGAGTAAAAGCAGACGGGGCACTTAGCTCCTTGATCGCGATCGTATTGGCTCCGGTGGTGGCCAAAGTCGCAGACGTTGGTTCCGATACTGCGGCCAGTTTACTGGTATCAGCTGCCGGCAGTGCGCAGTGCGCAGTCTGCCGCGTCGCACATCTCGTGAGCGCAACATGCCGGCGCGAATCAAGAACGGACGACGGAAATCGACCACCACGCACCGCGCCGCCGCCTAGCGGCGGCTGCCATACCGAACCCCCCGCGAACCCCGCGTCGCGGCAGCTCTCTTGTGTTGGGAATCTGTCATGATTCAGCGCCGGTTCGAGAACGCACCAATCAGGATGCCCAGCGCGACCGCTCCACCCACGACGGTCCACGGCTTGTCGCGGGCGAGCCGCACAAAACCGTGATTCAGTTGCTGTGCTTTGCCCTGAGCGTCAGCTCCCAACTCAAGCGCCTTGTGGCGCACCCGCGTACTGCCTGCGACCAACGAGCGCTCGATCTCCTTGCCTTTGCCTGCGGCTCGGTCGATGCGCTCTTGGAGCCCGTCAGCGACCCGCTGCGATAGACTGTCGTCTTCGCTTGAGGTCTTTTCCTGAACCTTCGCATCGGCGTTTCTCATTGCATTCTCCTCGATTGTCTGGTCACCAAAAGTGGGACCTCACACTCACATTTTCTCCTTCACGTCCTCTGCCGCCTTTTGAACCTTCTCACCGCCGGCCTCGATGTCCTTGCCGGCGCCTGCGACGGTGTTGCAGCCCGAAATGACGAACATGGCTGCGAGCAACAGTGCGATGATGGTCTTCATGATCTTGACTCCTGTTGTATATGCCTGCCCGGTTGGCGGTAAATGTGAGAGCACAAATCAAATCGGGCTGAGTTCATGCTATTCGCGTCACCGTGACACGCCTGTCAGCGCGCTCGGATTGTGGTGTCGGACGGCGCCTACAGGCCAAACTCTTCGAGTTCGGGCAGCCGTCCTCGTAGTGATTCGGTCACGTTGATATCCCGACGCCAAACGATTGGCATGAGCGGCGCTTGGCATTCACCTGCAGGAAAGCGTCCTTTCGATGGAAGGCTCAGGCGCGAATTTCAGCGCTATCGAGCGAGTAGCTCCACTGATATGTTGCGGCGCTAACTTGACGTGCTCCCCTGGCCGCCAGGCCACTCTCGGCGCAAAGTGAAGTCACGCATGAACCAACCGAGATACTGTCGTACCCGGTGACGATAAGCGCGGAATCAACGCCAAGATCTGCACCTCTGATGCGCTGCTCGTTGGTCATGGGCGCCTGCTGCGCCCCCTGAAGAAGATGCGCGCTGCCAAGGCCGGTCGCTTTCGGTATCGCCAGTAGAACTTCATCAAGCAACCACCCGGTGAGCAGCGCGGCCTGGTCGGCTTGGGGGGTGAAGCGAATCAGTGCCGCTGCACTGCCTTGGCCAAACCCCGAACTCCCGACCACGGAGCACAGCCCCCTGTTCATTCCCATGTAATGGGGCATCATCCTTGTGGTCCAGGGCGTCGGGTTGTTCAGTCGCTCGAGATAGGCTGCCGATGTAAGCGTCGCCAAGCTCTCGACCTCGTAGAGAACCATATAACGCGGTCCTCCGGCGCTTGCCAGCCAGCGAGTACCGCGGCGGAAGCCAGGAATCGAAAGTCGCTCTGGAAGATGCTCGTGGGTGTGCCAACGATCATGTTCTTCGATGGCGCTGGCTTCAACGTCAAATGAAAGAAGCATTGCTGCTGAACCGAGCAAGGGCATGATGTTCTCCCTATTTGAAGGACGAAGCGGCGCAATCGCTGCTAAATCGGGCGTGGATTGAGGCGCGTGTTGCGCAGGTCCGGTTGACTACCAGGTTGGGCATCTGGCTACACCCACCCATTCGCGACAAACTCGTCGATTGCATATACCCGGTTTTCGAGTTGGCGAGAGAAGACCGCAGCAACGATTTTCGCAACGCCGTCTGCATAGGGCGATGCGCCATACACTCTTGTTTCGAGCGATATGCAGCAGGTCCCGTCTTCAATGCGAATCGTGTGCACGGCGTGTCGGCTCAAGTGTTCAGCAGGAATACGTAGTGCCGACAGCTGCTCGTCGGGATCGCGCACCGACGTCACGTCCTTGGCGGAAAGGCCCAACGCTTGCGCAACGGAAACTGCCGTTCCTGGAACAGAGCGTTTTTCGGCTTGATGCGATTCGGTGACGTCGATGTGGTACCCGTTAAATAGCTTCCCGCTTCTCGCCAGCATATTCATGAACTTCAGCATGAGAATGTTGGTGTTGGGGCACAAGACAACCGGGAACGCAGGCGAGCGAGATTCGAGTTTCGATCCGGTCGCCAACTCGACCAAGGGCGAGTTGGTTTTCCGGCAATAGGCGGCCACTTCATCGAGCTCTCTGCCAGAGCCCGCGTGAACAACCACCGAGCGACCTTCCGTTTTCGAAGCATACGACCATTGGCGGACCTTGAGCGGAGCGCCGAGCGCCAGCTGATCCAGTAGTTCTGTCGCCAACTTTCCCGAGCCAACTATTAGGACTTGCATGACGCGCTCATTGAGATGCAACGGTTTGAAGATGCCTACGCAGGAGTGAGCCGACTGTGCGGCCTTTCGCGCAGGTTCGCCCGACTGCGAGGTTGGGGGACGTGTTACCCATGCCCCTGAAGCGTTGCATGCTCAGCCAACTCAGCGTCGATGAAGCCAGCAATCATCGCGCGGTAGACCTGCTCAGTGACGGTTGGGTTTGCGCCAAACTCTACAGAAAGGGCTGTGACTTTGGAAATGACCTGTTCAACTCGCTGGGGCGCCTTGACGTCGGTGGTGGTTCTCTTGAACTTGGCCGCCTGCTTAACATAGGCGCCACGCTCTGCCAGTAACGCAACAATCTCGCGGTCGATGCGATCAATATGGGTTCGAACTTCCTCGATGTTCTGGCAATCTTCGATGATCTTCAACCTATGCTCCTTGGCAAGCTGACGAATACAGGTACATTGATTATCGTGTAGCCGAATTTCATGATTCGTCCCGTCTGGAGGCCTGCAAAGCAAGCGACAGATATTGAGCCAACTTCTTGTCCTTGATCTGAGAGGCAGTCATCAATTTGAGGTGCCGACGCCCCTTCCCCGTCCCCTCAAGAAACCCGAATGGGTCATTGATCTTTGCGCCGTTCCCGAATTCGACTGTTACGTGCGCTTTGTAGGCGAAAACCCCACCAAACTGCACGCCTGACGTAAACAGGATGCCGCCATACTTGACTTCTTCCGACGTTCTCTCAATTTTCTCTTTTACCAAGGCGCGAACGGCTTCGACGATTTGATAATTCTGCTCGCTCACAAGACGGATGTCTTCAAGCAGCTGTTGAACAGATTTCTTTGTCATGTTGTGGATCGTATCCTCAGTCGGCTACACGCTTTACTACATACCATAGAGCTGACCGGCACTGCGCGACTTTACCAGGCGACGTCCAGTGAGCGAAGCGAACGGGGAGGAGCGTCCGGTTAGCCATTGCGTGCCACCATGGTTTGATAGTGCATTCCATTAAACGACTTTGGTGGCTCAATAGCCGTGAAACCAAGGCTTTCATACACAGGAACCGCAAACAGAGATGAGCGAACCGTCAGCATATCTCCCAATGCACCGCTACCTAAAGCGGCATGCCATAGCTGCTTGCCAATACCCAGTTTTTGATACGCCGGATGAACGAAAAAATATTTCACGTGGCTCCTATCGCTAACGGCAAGAACACCAACAAGTGTTTGTTCTAGAGCAGCCACCAGCCAGACCATTTGTTCAGACTTCAGTAGCTTTGCTATCTGAATCGGTTGTACGCTTTCTCTATACCAGTCGGGGCATGCTTGTTCGGGTGTAAAGCAGCACGTGACCGAGGTTGAGTAAATCAACTCGGCAACATCGGAAACATCATCTTCCTGTGCTTGGCGTATTTCGGGAATATTTTTCATGGCCAACGTTTGACTTGAGAAGCATGACCCTGCTTGCCGGGGCATATCCTCACGATGGGAGGGATAGGCGTCACTGCGCAGACCATTCCATGAAAACAGCGCTTTGCTGATAGCCATCGAGATCCTGCTTTTCCTGATACGCCGACATGCTGTTGTCAGAGTACGGATCTATGTCCACAAAGCCTACAGAGCGGTAAAGCGTGTGTGCCGCGCTTAAAGCCTTCAGGCTTTCCAGGCGAACCGTTCCATAGCCCAATATCCTGGCATCATGGAGGAGTGTTTCAACCAGTGCGCGACCGGCCCCGACACCCCGGAGGTGATCTTGAACATACATTCGTTGAATCTCCCCAAGGCCGGGAGCCAGGCGCTTGAGGCAACCGACGCCTGAGAAGCCGGTTCCTGATTCGATCAGGTAGAAGCGGCCATTCGGCGGGTAGAACTTGGATCGATCATTGATGTCCGATGCGACCATTGCCTCGACATCGAACGACAGCCCGTACTCGGACCTTGCGATGCCAGCCACCCAAAGAAGGTACTCGGTAATCAGTTGGCGAGCGGCATCGCGGTGCGCTTGCGTTTCAACAGGGATCAAAGCGAATTTGCGATCGAGCATGAAGGCTCCTGCTTCTTGACGCCTGGCGTAAAGGAACCGGGTGCGCCACTTGCGGCGCATCCCAGCGACCAGAGAGAGCCAACTCGACCGCAATGTTATGCCGCATGGCGGGCCTCAACTGATGTCTGTGATTTTTGAGATCGCTCCATCTTGGAACTCGAACTCGGAGCGGCCAGAGAAATTTAGAACTTGCCCTTTCTTCAGGCCATTTGGCAGATCCGCAGCAACGACGGCACGAAAAGCGATTGTGGCAACCGCTACAGAGCCTTGAAGCTCGAAGGACTCAATTTTCTGCTGCCGTTCGGAGAACAGCGATAACGACTGCTGCGCGAGAGTTCTAAGTTCCGTAACCCCATTTGTGCGTGCGTTCACGACACCAGCAGAAATGTTCTTGAATTCAATCTGCGGATGAACATTCATGAGCATGTCGTCAATGTTCTTGCGGTTGTATGCGTCGATGTAGTGGTCGACGATTGCGCGAATATCAATAGAACTCAATTGGTATCTCCGAGAAATGCTGAATGACTTAGAACTAACCCGCGCTGCGCGGCTTTACCAAGCAGCGTCCACCGAACTGAAAGAATCGAGGTTGAGCACCTTGTCAGGAATCACTTTCGGCTGGAAAAGAGTTTATCGTAAGCGGCAGTGGAGAACCCTTGGACTCGCTGCCCTCTAGCCAATAGCAAAGGAACGCCTTTTCCACCACCGGCTTGGGCAAACGATGCCTTCCCCTCGTTTGTATCGATATCAATTTCTTCGTATGAAATGCCCTTACCAGCCAAATAGGCCTTAGCTTTCGCACAATATCCACACCACGTCGCCGAGTAGAGAACAGTACTTTCGCGCGACGCAACAACTGGCGCCGATGCTCTCAGCCTCTTCAGTTGTTCAACATATGAGGCGGCTTGCTTGGGCAAGGCACTGCTGGGAAGATTCTCAAACGTAATCGTCTTCTCGATCCTCCCTTCAACCGGGGGGCGGTCACTGTAAACGACTTTTCCATCTGGTCCAATCGATTTGTACATCGTATCGGCAAATGTAGTGGTTGCCGAAAAGCCAATAATGAGCATGAGCATTGAATGATAGAGAGATGCCATGTGTGAGGCCTAACATTTTATGAAAGAGGGGCTGCGGAGCGCTTTATCGAGCAGCAAGAAGCAATCATCTCCAGAACCATTGCGCATGGACGCCATTTCTTCTCCTGCCCCCATTTTGCTGTCATAGCTGCAATAGCGATATTGCCATTCTGGACAAAGGATCGCATCGAGCATGGCAAGCGATTGCATGACCCGACGTAGCTGGGGAATTGATGGAAGCAAATCAGGCGACATGAGTAGCAACCTGACGCT
The DNA here is from genome assembly GCF_018122735.1 of Azoarcus sp. L1K30. Taxonomy (GTDB): domain Bacteria; phylum Pseudomonadota; class Gammaproteobacteria; order Burkholderiales; family Rhodocyclaceae; genus Parazoarcus. The sequence goes on from NZ_JAGRRD010000001.1 coordinate 2,658,174, forward strand.
TGACATGAGAGGCTCGACCCGGCTTGCCGGGGCGTGCCCTCTCGATGGAAGGGTCAGCCGTCATTGTCGTGCGACTCCAGGGCCAGCAAGAGACTGGTTCTGTGCTCGCGAGCGACGGTTTGCCACGACTCGCCACAAAGTGCGGCCTCAATTGCCCAAAGGAGATTGAGGCTGACCCGTGCCCCCGACCGCTTGGCCATGGAGAAGGCAGCAACAGACCCTAGCGCAGCGAGGTGTTCAGCAGACTTGACTCCGGCTGCAGCGAGGACTGCGGCCGACTTCGGGCCGAGGTTTGGCATGGCCTCAAGCTCAAGAATGGCTTGTGGTGATGGCGCCAACTTTCCGGATGGTTCAGCCGTGCGGCTCATTTTGCTGGCGCCGATGGCTGCAGTGATGGCCGCTTGAATTGCCGCCTTTGCCTGCGGGCTATTCTTCCAGCAGGTGGAACCGACGATTGCTGCTGCACCTTCGACGATTTGGCGGGCATCAGCAGCAGCCAATTCCTTCAAGCTTGAAAAGCCCATCTGTTCTAACCGCGCGATGACCGTTGGTCCTACGCCCTTCACGGCAAGGAGAAGTTCTCGATCAGTGGCTGCAAATGGCATCGAAAGTACTCGTGTGACGGCTAACGCCCAAGTTCTCGGACAGCCATGCGAAGCATGGACTTCCATGTGCGACGACGAGTTGGGCGCATGAGCGTTGGCGCGCAGGTTGTGGAGCTCATGGTGAATATGGCTGCTCAACGATGCGTTGCGAGATCCACCAGATGTTGCCGTGCTGGTCTCTCACGCCTCCCTGGCGGTCACCGTAAGGCATATCATCGACGGGCATTTCAAGAGTTGCTCCGTGGTCCAGGGCTTGTTGGATGGATTGGTCTGCATTCGCCACATAGAGATAGAACGCGGATGCCATGGCCTGATAGCGATCAGTGGCTTGGCTCACCATGACAGTTGAGTCACCGATCCGAACCTGTACGTTTTGAATGTCACCGTTGGGACGCATGGTCCTGCAAGTTTCCTTGCCGCCAAGGCCGTTGACGAGAAAGGATACGAATTCTTCGGCGCGATCGACGAAGAAGTAGGGGGCGATGGTGTTGAAGCCTGGCGGGATGTACATGACCCTTCCTATCGTGACTCGTAACGAATGAAATGGACGCCCCCTGTACCAGCGGCATCGGCATACCAGATTGGGATTGCGAAAGTCTCAATCACGGTGAGGTGGAGTCAAAATGAACGTTACCACTGTCGGCATCGACCTGGCGAAGAATGTATTCAGTGTGCATGGGGTCGGGAAGGATGGCAAGGTGCTGCTCAACCGAAGTGTCGGGCGTGGCGACCTGCTGCCGATGTTCGTGCAGATGCCGCCGTGCCTAATCGGTATGGAAGCGTGTTCGGGCACGCACCACTTCGCGCGCGAACTACGCCGGCTCGGGCACGACGCCCGGATCATGGCACCGCGCTTTGTCGCCCCCTATCGCAAGAGCGGCAAGAACGACGGCAATGACGTCGAGGCGATCTGCGAAGCGGTGGCGCTGCCGAACATGCGCTTCGTCGCGGTGAAATCGGTCGAACAGCAGACCGTGTTGGCGCTGCATCGGGTGCGCAAGGAAGTCTCCGACCAGCGCACGGCGCTCATCAACCAACTGCGAGGGATGCTGTGCGAATTCGGTGTGGTGTTGCCGCGCGGCCGCTACAGCTGCCGCCACAAACTGCCGCCAGCACTCAAAGAGTCCGGTAACGGCATTCCCGAGTTGGCGCGGCGGCTGTTCCATGAGGTGAACCAACGCATTGGAGCACTCGATGTCCAGATCCTCGCCCACGACCGCGAAATCGAAGCGCTCGCGCGCCACAGCGAAGCCGCGCAGCGCCTAATGGAGATCCCCGGTGTCGGATCGGTGACCGCGACCGCGATCGTCGCCAGTGTCGCCGACATGAAGATCTTCAAGAGCAGGAGTGAATTCGCCGCCTGGCTCGGCTTGGTGCCGCGCCAATATTCGACCGGCGGCAAGGTGCGCCTGGGGCGCATCACCAAACAGGGCGACGTGTATCTGCGAACCCTTGTATTGACCCAGCAAATCCTGCACAGGTCATGCTGCTAAAGCAAATGCCTCGGTGGGCGTCTTCATTTTCAGCGACTGATGGGGTCATTGCTGGTTGTAGAACTGAATCCAGTCGCCGATCACTCGGCTGGCATGCTGCAAGGTTTCGAATCGGTGTCGGTGGACGCACTGCTCCTTAAGGGTGCGAATCATCCGTTCCACCAGACCGTTCTGCTGTGGCGTGTAAGGTGTGATGAACTCCTGCTTCAGTCCGTAGCTTTTGACCAGTGTCGTGTAACTGCGGCTAGTGAAGACCAGGCCGTTATCCGAACGCAGCAGAAAAGGCTCTTTCACGCGTCCGAGCGTGCCGAAACGGGCAATCAGGGCTTGCTCCAGTGCGTTTTCGGCCGTTCGTGACTTCCCACTGCGAGAGACGTGCCAACCGAGCAACTCACGACTGAAACAGTCGATCACCAGTGCCATCGTGGCCCAGCCGTCACGACCTGCCCAGACACGGCAGAGATCGGTTGCCCAGCGCTCGTTCGGCCGTGACGCCCTTGAACGCCTTGCCTCAACCCGGGGCCGAAACCCGACAGGGCGCTTCCTGACCTGCCAGCCCTGGAGTTGAAACACCCGTTGTACCGTGTTCTTGTTGAATCCGAGCAGATGTGCCACGGTCCGGTAGCCAAAGGACGGGTTGTCTTCGATCATCGCCTTGATCGGTTCGGCAAAACAGGACTGAACCTGAGGCGGCGACTTCACCGTGCGGTAGTAGAACGTGCGACGTGGCACCTCAAACCATCGGCACAGCTGACTGATCGAGACGACGATTCCTTCTTCCTTGAGTCCCTGACGGATCGTCTCGATCACTTCTCGTCCTCGCCCAGCAGGGACTGCAATTTTTTTCTGGCGCGCAGCTCCAGCATCGCCTCACCATAGGCTTCCTGCAACTGCTTGATCTGCTTCTCGTACTGCTCCCGGATGTCCAGCGGATTCGCTCGCAGGGCATTCTCCATGCCCCGCCTGGCCTCTTCGATCCACGTCTCAATCTCCGATGGAGGCAGGTCATACGAACGACTAGCCTCTGCCACCGTCGTCTTGCCCTGCAGGATTTCCATCACCAACGCACTCTTGCGCTTGGCCATCCAGCGCTTGATCTCGTCTTCCATTGCCGTACCCATGTGTCACTCCTTTCTAGGTTAACACCTGAGCAGCTTTTCACTGGGTTAATACAGAAGCCGCACCTCGACCGAAATGTTAGACGGCGATTTCATTGCGTAAAGCCTCTAATTCCTTGACGTGGACTGAGCGAGCCAATCCTTCTCCGCCTGCAGTGGCAGCACTAGCACACCACCTAGCCCGATCAATTGCAAAATCGAGTGCGACAAGGCGCAACTCATTTGAATTGAAGTGAGGCAAGGCGTGCTGCAAAAGCAAAGCGGTGAAATCTACATCGCGAGGCCAGCCGAGCTCATTTGCCTCAGGTTCTAAGGCGGCCAATTGCGAGCGCAATTCTTGGACACTTCTAGCCTGCGTAACTGAGGTAACAAGCAACTCAATTTGAGATGTATCGCTGCCTTCTTTTCGGAGTGCGGTGCGGTGATATGCGAGAGCGTCCATGGCTAAGCCGTCTAACGAATGAAAGGGACTTCCCGGTCCCGGCCTGACCGCATTGCGGCAACTGGCACGAAAGTGCCACGATGGGAAGTGCGAAGTCTCATCAATCTGTCCGAAAGGGGAAGTCCATGAACATTCTGACCGTTGGGATCGATCTCGCCAAGAGTGTATTTGCTGTGCATGGAGTGAATGAAGGCGGCCGTGCCGAACTCGTGCGCCCGGCCGTGCCGCGCGAAAAATTGCACGAACTCATCGCGACGCTGCCGCCGTGCGTGATCGGCATGGAAGCATGTTCGGGCGCCCATCATTGGGCCCGGTTGTTTCAGGCTGCAGGGCACACGGTGCGCTTGGTTGCGCCGAAGTTTGTCACGCCTTACCGGATGAGCGGACGGCGCAGCAAGAACGACGCGGCCGATGCGGCGGCGATCTGTGAGGCCGTGCAACGGCCACACATGCGCTTTGTGCCGATCAAGACGCTCGATCAACAATCCCAACTGATGGTGCACCGCGCCCGCCAAGGGTTCGTCGAGCAGCGCACGGCCACAATCAACCGCATCCGTGGCCTGCTGGCCGAGTTGGGTATCGTGCTGCCGCTCAAGGCGGCCACCGTCCGCCGCCGTGCCGCCCTGTGCCTGGAAGAGTTGCCCGGCTGGGCCAACACGGTCATAGGGGATTTGCTCGGCGAAGTCGATCGCCTCGATGACCGTATCGCACAATATGACCGACACATCCGCCAGATTGCCCGGCAAGACATCCGCGCCCAGCGCCTGACCCGGCTGAGCGGTGTGGGCGAGACCACCGCAACGTGTCTGGTCGCCATGATCGGCAACGGTCACGACTTCGACTGCGGCCGCCAGTTCGCCGCCTGGCTCGGTTTGGTGCCCGGTCAGTACAGCTCTGGCGGCAAGGCACGGCTCGGACGCATCACCAAGGCGGGCGATGCGTACCTGCGCAGCCTGCTTGTCATGGGCGCACGAGCCGTGCTGGCAGCAGCCCGTAACAAGACTGACAGTCTGAGTCGATGGGCACTGGCGGTGCAGCAACGGCGAGGCTATTGGAAGGCCGTCGTAGCCATCGCCGCGAAGAACGCGCGTATGGCCTGGGCGGTATTGCGACGAGGCGAAGCCTTTGCACTGCCAGCTTGAAACATTGCCGCTTACCAACCGACCAGAACGAATCGATTTGACCGCCGCGTGACGACAAGCGTTGATGACAACAGGTTCGGACCTGCGCGGGGAGTGACCGATTAACTCAAGGGCGGCCGCATGTGTGCCGGCTAACGAATGGGTCCCCCGCGTGCGTCCTTCATCAGGGTCCGCAGCCAATCGACGGCTGTAACGATGACCGTTTGTAGTTTGGCCAGTCCGCATCTTGTTGTTCCTGATCGCTTAGCTGCCTGCCCGGGTGCCGTGGTGTCGAAGAGCGAGAATCAATGCCCGCTACGCGGGCCGGGGAATACTATTGCTTGACAGGTGGAGAAGCCCTTGTAGTCGAAGGTAAGGGGCGCTGCGCGGAGCTTTATCGCGCAGCGTCCAGCGACCGAAGGGAGCGACCTTGACTGATGGGATGGACTCCCCCTCCTTTTCGGCGCTCAATTGGCGCCACCGGTGCTCATGGGGATGGGGATCGGTCTTCAGAAGGAGGAGTCCGTCATGCATGCTACTACCGTTGCCGTCGACCTGGCCAAGAGCGTCTTTCAACTCGCCGTCGCCGATTCGTCCTGGCGTGTGATCGAAAGTCACCGGCTCACCCGAACCCAGTTCGAGCGCTGGTTTGCCAATCGGAACATCTCGCTCGTCATCATGGAGGCCTGCGGTTCGGCGCATCACTGGGCACGCTGGCTCAATTCGCTTGGTATCGAGGTACGATTGCTGCCCGCGGCCTATATCCGCGCCTATGTCCGGCGCAACAAGACCGATGCCGCCGACGCCCGCGCTTTGCTCGAAGCGGCCCGTGCGGCCGACATCGAGCCGGTGCGCGTGAAGACCGTCGAACAGCAAGCGCTGCAGGGCCTGCATCGGATTCGGTCGCTGTGGATGAGTACCCGTACTTCGCGCATCAATGCACTTCGTGGCTTCTGCCGGGAGTTCGGCTTGAGCATCCCGCAAGGCGCACGCACCGGCGTCGAGGCGATGAGTCGCGTATTGGCCGATCCACGCTCGCCGGTGCCCGCGCTGATCCGCGAATCGATGCGGCTGCTCATCGAGGAGATCCGTCTGCTCGAACAACGCATCGCACAGCTGGAGCGGGAATTCACCGAACTGGCGAGGCATAGTGCCGCGTGCACGCAATTGATGTCGGTGCCGGGCATCGGCCTGTTGACCGCGACGGCAATGGTGGCGGCTACCGGCGGTGACGTGACGCACTTCAAGGATGCCCGCCATTTCGCAAGCTGGTTCGGGCTTACCCCCAAGGAATACTCGTCGGGAAGTACCCGAAAGCTCGGCAGGATCTCGAAACGGGGAGACCGCTATCTGAGGATGTTGCTTACCCATGGCGCCCGGGCCGTGCTGCGAGCCGCAGCGCTGGCTCGAAACGCGAGCCGGCCGCTCGATGGATTGCGCGCCTGGGCGACCGACGTGCAGCAACGCACCAACCACAACAAGGCCGCCTGCGCGCTGGCAAACAAGCTTGCCCGCATCTGCCATGCCGTACTGCGCGACCGCACCGCCTACGGCAATCCGCCGCTGCGTCCGAACAAGAAGCTCGAACGCACCGCTTTCGCCATCGCCTCCTGATCGATTCACACCCTATCTCCTCACCGTTGCGCCGAGACTGATCGCTCATCATGGCAAACCGGGCCACACCCACGCGATACAACGCCGATAACTCTTCCGGCTCTCCAGCAGCCGCTTGTAACGATTGGCGCTTCGCGAGCAGATTCCATGTCGGCACGGGACATTCAGAACCCACACGAGATGCCGGATATACGACTGCAGGTGATTCTCCCCGAAGAGCCAAAAATACGATCAGCCTTGATTTACGGTGGAGTCCATATACGATGGGTTAGGCAGCAGTTGCATTGGACAAAATTTGTAGTCGGACATTGGAAAGCTCCACGTCGGAGAAATTTGCCATAGTAATTTCGCCTTCAACACGGATGTGTGTGCCCTTTGGCAATATTCCCAACACACGATATTCATCCAACTTAACTTTGCAAAGTACGGATCGCCCTTTGTAGTCTTTGTCGATAGCGAGTCGAAGAAAAACCTCTCCGTTATCTCGTTTATCTGCGGACCTAAGATAGGAGTCCCACTCAACCTTTAATCCCACGTAGCTATTCGCGACTTGTTCGCGCTGCATAGGTGGAGCGCTATCTATCGCTTTTTCGATGTCGTCAAAGCTTAATTGGCTCAAGCTTTCTATTGCAACAGGAGCCAATTGAAGAGGAGGCGCAGACTCGTGTTGAGCACTACCACGATCATCGTGAAGATGTACGACAACCTGGGGTGCAACTGCAATAGTAGACTTTGGGTTTATCTTGGCCTTGAGCCATGAGTAAAAATCTTCGCCGGCTTTCTTAAATAAGCCGGCTCCAAAGGCACCAATGATGCCAATCACAATGCCGATAAAGAGACTAGATATATCCATGGTTCCTATCTTGGCACTGACAAATCGTCAGGCCTAACGTTTGACGTGAGGGGCCACCGCAGCGGCGAAGCCGCGAAGGGAACCCACAAGCGCAGCTTGTGGGCGGTCCCTCTCGACGGAATGGTTAGACAGCACTTGTGTTCCGCTTCATCTGAGAGCACTCGTCAAGTATTGTTTCGGTCGGCTCCGCATAACCATACTCATTCATTAGCCAGTTGCGAAGGAAGCGGAACCTCTGTTCCGTAGTGAGGCCGAAATACTTGGCGGCAAATCCCGTGGCTTGATCCTTCTCGTCAAGCGCGTCTTGAATCGCTTCTTTGCAGAATTTCATGGGGTCAATTACGGCGAGGATCTTCTCGTCCAACTCCTGTACGAAGTGATGGGCTGCATTGATCAATGACGCCGTTTCCTTAAAGGTTAGTGAATCGCCTTTCTCGGCTTTTTCGGCAAGCCCGCTCACTTCAAGCCCTCTGTACGTCTCGGCGATGTCACTGGCTTTGTTGACAAGAGTTTTGCGGCTATCTGGCCGCAGCTTATTGTCGGCAAGCTCGTGAAATACATTGTTGCGCCAAGTTATCAATACATCAATGAGTGCGTGTGTTATCTCATTGATCTTGTAGTGATCGGAGTAGATAGTTACTTTCTTAAGTACTGATCGACCCGCGCCATCCAGCTTGGACGAAAGTGATATATCCTGCAGATAGTTCGGCTTCCGGTTAAGGAGGCCGAGATACATATCGATCGAATCGACTGCCCAGCCCAGAAACGATTGCAATACGAAGATCCGACTTCGCATCACCGACGCATTCTTATCCTTCGGAGTCCAAGCCGTGCGCAACACCCCCGGCGCCTGAATGACGCTGCTCTTCTCAAGCGTGTGCAGTGCGACGAGCGATGTGATCAGGTGGTGATTCGCCTGACCGAAGTGCTTCTTGAACTGAATGCGAGCGAGTGTCTTCTTCATAATTGGTGCACCAGGCAAGATTCGAACTTGCGTCTTTCCCTCTTAGAAGGGCCACGAGGCCCTCATGAAGGGGAACGTCTTACCCATGAGACGACAGGTGCATTGTGCTGGCTAACGTGGATGTGAGGGGCAGCCGGAGCGCGTAGCGCGGAGGGAACCAACAAGCGCAGCTTGTTGGCTGTCCCTCTCGACTGTAAGGTTAGACGGCTGTTTCATTTTGGCGATCCGTACTTGCAGCATGCATGCGCAAGCTTTGAGTACTGAGAGCGATTGTGTAGCTAGCAGGCAAGAAACTATGGCTCATAAATCTCCACGGTAGGTGTGTGCTTTAGAGCTTCATCGATGAACCTGCGGAGTGCAACAGACGCAACCTCTTAGTCGACGAGGTGATCAACAAAGTAGAACCCATTGTCTTCAATCTTGTAGTTATAGATTTCTGACATTGTTGCCCTATGAATTGGGCTTGGTAGTTTCGCAAACAAGGCCGACGGATTGAACCCCTGCGGAACATCAAACTTAATTTTGTACTCGATACCCATGGTTCATACCTGTGCGGACTGATTTTCAGGCGGAGCCGCAGGCGGAGGGGACCCAAAGCGCAGCTTTGGGCAGTCCCTCTCGACGGAATTGTTAGCCATGGCGGACAAAGGGGCTAGAAATTGCGCCTTGAATAGCAATTATGAATACAGCAACCAAAGCTATTTCACAAATGGCCATGACCAGAAACAAATTTAAGACTGAAACCTTATTGTGCTTCCACGCAGCACAGATCAATAGCCATGTTTTTTTCAAGGCCTTCGCGCTTGATGCTTTGATCTCTTTCTTCTTCTCATCCAAGGCTGGGGTTGATGTGATTGATGCATCGACAAAAATTCCCAAATTTGCGATGGCAGCCCCAAAAAACACAAACAGACACATCGCAAAAGGAAGCATGTTCCATATGCCAGAAAAGCTTAAATCAAATTTCGTTAGGTCAAGCTTGGTTCCCCAAATGAGAGCCAGCGTGAGAAACACAATCTGTGGTGTTAGGTTTCTCAAAAACTCAAGGAATGCCTTCCTGCCTTCACCAGTGAACATGGATTCTCCTAATGGCTAACGAATAGGGTTTATCCCACGCGGCACGCAAGCGTATTCGGAATCGATGTGCATGTCGCGAGGGATAAACCTTGTTGGACTGAACCGCCGGCAGGACGGTGACACTGGGGATTCTACGCCCGGCTCATGCGCAGTGGGTAGCGTGAATCACGATGATTGCAGTCCGAGGGTGTCGATGGGCGGCGGGGCCTTTCGTGGGTGGCAGACACCCATCGAATTGCATGCCGAACAGCGCTGTTCTTGATGTATCTCATCGCTAGGTCCAGAGGTTGCGCGCACGGGATCTCGGGCGATCGAGCACGGTCGCCGTTAGCAGTGGTTGCGTCGAACTTGATCGGCTTCATCATGGCCCGTCGCGACAGCGGGGCGTCGGCGCCAACGTGGCAATGGTGCGCCAGTGCCCGTGCTCACAGTGCGCACAGCGGCACGGGTCGTGACCACCGACGCGGGCGAAGAAGGCTTCGGCCGCTTCAATTGCTGTCGGTTGCGGCTCGGGCATCTCCAGGGCCGCACGCGCGGCCGCGAGGTGCGACCGCTGCGGTTATCCCGGGCCCGGATTCGCGTCTGTTCGTGATCGCAGCCGAGGATGCGCTCGTTCGAGATTGCCACCCGATGCGTGTAGCGCGCCAGGTAGTCGAGCACCTGGGCCGGCCCGCCCGGCGGTGGTTTGGCATAGACCACCCAGTCATGCGCAAGCAACGCGCGGCGGCGGGCCTGCCATGCAGGGGGCTCGGCTTGTGGATCAGCCGGAATCCGGGCGCTGCGCCGCGCCTGGTCGAGCGCATCAAGAAACTTGGCGCGAAACACCCGCGAAGCGACCTGCACCGGAAACAGGAAGCCTTTGCCACGACCCGGCGCGTGCCACTGCCCCTCATCATCGAGTCCGCCGCAGGCAACGAGCGCGTGCACATGCAGATGCGTGTGCAGTTCCTGCGTCCAGGTGTGCAGCACCAGGCTGAAGGCTAGCGTGGCCCCGAGCCAGCGGGGATTGCTCGCCAGTTCGAGCAGAGTCGCTGATACACAGCGGAACAAGGCATCGAAGAGCCAGCGTGGGTGGCGGGCGGCGAGTGGGGATTATTGGATTACCACTGACACTGAAGGAGATTGTCCGTCCGAAGCAGCGCGAACGCGTTCCGGTCATGCTGCCGCGTGTCAAGGTGACGCGCTTGCTGTCGGTGATGGAGGACACCGAAAGCGACCTGGCGCGCTTGCTCTACGGTACCGGGATGCCTCTGATGGAGGCGCTTCGCCTGCGGGTAAAGGATGTCGACTTTGACCGTAACGAAATCACGATTCGCGAGGGCAAAGGTGGTTAGCGTATCGCTGTGCTCTTGATGGCACACTATCGCAAGCAGTGATTACAGTCTAATGGGCGCTCCTCCCCCTTGTATATTTACGGAATGGGCAGGAAGAGACTCCTGGAGGTCGGGAGGGGGGGATGGGTTTCAAGGGCCGCCAACGAAACCCATCCCCACCCCAGCCCTCCCCTTGAAGGGGAGGGAGCAAAAAACTGCCCACCCGAACCTGATTAGCAGGTCTCTTCCCTTTCCCTGAATATACAAGGGGAGGGAGCGACCATGCTGAAGTCCACCTTTCGCCATCTAATTGATTGCCGCGTTAGTAACCAAACCGGTCAGCGCACACACGCTTCCGCATTCGTTTGCCACCCATCTGCTCGAAAGCGGCTACGACATCCGCACAGTGCAGGAGCTGCTCGGCCACGCCGACGTTTCGACCACGATGATCTACACCCATGTGCTGAACAAGGGCGGGCGTGGGGCAAGCTACGCCCCGCCTTAGTACTGACGGCGCATCAAGCCTGGATACGCCATCTCTCTTCAAAGCAGCGGTGCCAGCCAGCGCTCCGCTTCCGTCAGGCTCATGCCGGTGCGCTTTGCCCAGTCCGCCACCTGGTCGGAGCCGATCTTGCTGATCGCGAAGTAGTGGCTTTCGGGGTGGGCGAAGTAGAAGCCGGATACGGCTGCGGCGGGGGTCATGGCCATGGATTCGGTGAGGCCCATGCCGGTGTTCGCGGGCACATCCAATAGCTGGAAGATGGCGGCCTTGACGGTGTGGTCCGGGCACGCGGGGTAGCCGGGTGCGGGGCGGATGCCGCGGTATTGCTCCTTGACCAGCGCGGCGTTGTCCAGCGACTCGTCGGGCGCGTAGCCCCAGTATTCTTTGCGCACGCGCTCGTGCAGCCATTCGGCGGTGGCTTCGGCGAGGCGGTCGGCCAGGCTCTTGAGCATGATGGCGTGGTAGTCGTCGTGGGCGGCTTCGAACTCGGCGAGCTTGTGCTCGATGCCCAGCCCGGCCGTGACGGCGAAGGCGCCGCACCAGTCGCGCACGCCGCTGGCCTTGGGGGCGACGAAGTCGGCCAGGCACCAGTGCGGCTTGCCCGCGGGGCGCTCGTGCTGCTGGCGCAGGCCGAACCAGGTCATCATCGGTGCGTCGCGGGATTCGTCCGCATAGAACTCGATGTCGTCGCCCACGGTGTTGGCGGGGAAAAGGCCGAACACGGCGCGCGCCTGCACCCACTGCCCGGCGATGATGTCTTCCAGCATGGCCTGGCCATCGGCAAACACCTCGCGCGCGGTTTCGCCGACGATCTCGTCGTCGAGGATCTTCGGGAAGCTGCCGGCGAGGTCCCAGGTCTGGAAGAAGGGGGCCCAGTCGATGTAGTCGCGCAGTTCGGCCAGATCGACCTCGAGCGCCACCACGCCCAGGGTGTTGGGCTCGGCCGGCACGTAGGCGGCGTCGGCCAGCGGGTTGAAGGCGTTGGCGCGCGCGGCCTCGAGGCTCACCAGTTGCACGCCCTTCTTGTTGGCGTGCTGGGCACGCAGCTTGTCGTAGTCGGCGGCGAGCTGGGATTTGAACTCGGCCGCGCCGCCCTCTGACAGCAGCGCGGTGACCACGCCGACCGCGCGCGAGGCGTCGGGCACATAGACCACCGGTTGACCGTAATGCGGCGCGATCTTGATCGCGGTGTGCGCGCGGCTGGTGGTGGCGCCGCCGATGAGCAGCGGCACCTCGAAGCCCTGGCGCTGCATCTCGGCGGCGACGTGGCTCATCTCTTCCAGCGACGGCGTGATCAGGCCCGACAGGCCGATGGCCTGGGCGCCATGTTCGCGCGCAGCGTTGAGGATCTTGTCGGTCGGCACCATCACCCCGAGGTCGATCACTTCATAGCCGTTGCAGCCGAGCACCACGCCAACGATGTTCTTGCCGATGTCGTGCACATCGCCCTTCACCGTGGCGATGACGATGCGGCCCTTGCTGGTGGAGCCGGTGCGCAGCTTTTCCGCTTCGATGTAGGGGATGAGGTGGGCGACGGCCTGCTTCATGACGCGGGCGGACTTCACCACCTGCGGCAGGAACATCTTGCCCGCGCCGAAGAGGTCGCCAACCACGTCCATACCGGCCATCAGCGGGCCTTCGATCACGGCCAGCGGCGGCTTGCCCGCGGCTTCGAGCTTGGCGCGCACTTCTTCGGTGTCGGCCACGACGAATTCGGTGATGCCCTTGACCAGCGCGTGCGACAGGCGCTTTTCCACATCCCACTCGCGCCAGGCGAGGTCCGGCCCCTTGTCCTTGACCTGGCCCTTGACCGACTGCGCGATCTCGACCAGCGCCTCGCCCGCCCCCGGTTTGCGGTTGAGTACCACGTCCTCGACCGTTTCGCGCAGCGCGGGGTCGAGGTCGTCGTACACGCCGAGCATGCCGGCGTTGACGATACCCATGGTCAGGCCGGCCTTGACCGCGTGATACAGGAAGACGGTGTGGATGGCCTCGCGCACCGGGTCGTTGCCACGGAAGGAGAAGGACACGTTGGAAACGCCGCCCGAGGTCTTGGCGTGCGGCAGGTGCTGCTTGATCCAGGCCACGCTGTTGATGAAGTCGACGGCGTAGTTGTCGTGCTCTTCGATGCCGGTGGCGATGGCGAAGATATTGGGATCGAAGACGATGTCTTCGGGCGGGAAGCCGATACCCGTGAGCAGCTTGTAGGCGCGTTCGCAGATCTCGATCTTGCGCGCGTAGGTGTCGGCCTGGCCCTTCTCGTCGAAGGCCATCACGATCACCGCTGCGCCGTAGCGGCGGGCCAGTTTGGCCTGATGCAGGAAGCGCTCCTCGCCCTCCTTCATCGAGATGGAGTTGACCACGCCCTTGCCCTGGATGCACTTCAGGCCGGCTTCAATCACGTCCCACTTGGACGAGTCGAGCATGATGGGCACGCGCGAAATGTCGGGCTCGGTGGCGATGAGCTTGAGAAAGCGCTCCATGGCGGCCATCGAATCGAGCATGGCTTCGTCCATGTTGATGTCGATGATCTGCGCGCCGTTCTCCACCTGCTGCCGCGCCACCGCGAGCGCGTCGTCGAAGCGGCCTTCGAGGATCATGCGGGCGAAGGCCTTGGAGCCGGTGACATTGGTGCGCTCACCGACGTTCACGAACAGGCTGCCGGCGCCGACATTGAAGGGTTCGAGGCCCGACAGGCGCATCTTCTTTTCGATCTCGGGCACGACGCGCGGCGCCAGCCCGGCCACCGCCTGGGCGATGGCGGCGATGTGCGCGGGCGTGGTGCCGCAGCAGCCGCCGAGGATGTTCACCAGCCCCGACCGTGCCCACTCGACCACCGCGGTGGCGAGCTGCTCGGGGGTTTCGTCATAGCCGGTGGGCGCCAGCGGGTTGGGCAGGCCGGCGTTGGGGTGGGCGGAGACAAAGGTGTCGCACACGCCGGACAGCTCGTCCACGTAGGCGCGCAACTCCTTGGCGCCGAGCGCGCAGTTCAGGCCGAAGGAGATCGGCTGCGCGTGGGCGAGCGAGTTCCAGAACGCCTCGGCAGTCTGGCCAGACAGCGTGCGGCCGGAGGCGTCGGTGATGGTGCCGGAGATCATCACCGGCAGACGGCGGCCAAGGTCGTCGAACAGCTTCTCGATGGCAAACACCGCGGCCTTGGCGTTGAGGGTATCGAAGATGGTTTCGATCAGCAGCAGGTCGGCACCGCCTTCCATCTGCCCCCGCGCGGCGTCGTAGTAGTCGTCGACCAGCGCATCGAAGCTGATGTTGCGGTAGCCGGGGTCGTTGACGTCGGGCGAGATCGACAGCGTGCGCGAGGTCGGCCCCAGCACGCCGGCACAGTAGCGCGGCTTGGCCGGATTCTTCGCGGTGAATTCATCGCACAGTTCGCGCACCAGGCGGGCGCTGGCGACGTTGATCTCGTAGGCCAGGTCGGCAAGGCCGTATTCCGCCTGCGACACCTTGGTGGCGTTGAAGGAGCAGGTCTCGATGATGTCGGCGCCGGCATCGAGATAGGCGCGGTGGATCTCCCTGACCACGTCCGGGCGGGTGAGCACCAGCAGGTCGTTATTGCCCTTGAGGTCGCGCGGATGATCGAGGAAGCGCGTGCCGCGGTAGTCCGCCTCGCCCAGCTTGTATTGCTGGATCATGGTGCCCATGGCGCCATCCAGGATCAGGATGCGTTGGGCAAGGTGCTGGCGAATTTCGTCGGAACGGTCGGCTTGCATGGTTCTACCTCGATCTGCTGTTAATGCACAGCGGGTAGCACGGCCAAAACAAAACGGCGCGGCAAACCCGGCTGATTGGTTTGCGAGCGCCGTTGTTCAGTTGCCAAGCCTGGCCCGGCTACATTCCGGGTCGCAACGCTCCTTGGCAAGGGGCGGATTTTACGGGGTTTTCGTCGCAGCTGTCGAGGCCCTGCGCCATCGAGTCGCTCAGTCTGCCGGCACGCAACGCTCGGCAGCCCAGTCGCGCAAGGCGGCAACCTTCTCGGCCATGACATGGGCCAGTGGCCGGGTGCTGGCTGCCTCGCGCAACAAGCGCGCGGTGTCGAGCGCGGCGCCATCGGCCAGACATTCGTACAGCCCGGCCACCACCAGTTGCTCGAGCTCGGCACCGGAGTAATCAGAAGTGGCGGCCGCGAGTGCATCGAGATCGAAAGCGGCCGGATCGAGCTGCCGGCGGCGCAGGTGAATCGCGAGAATCTCGCTGCGCACGGCTGCCGTCGGCAGATCGACGAAAAAGATCTCGTCGAAGCGCCCCTTGCGCAGCAGCTCCGGGGGGAGCGCCGACACATCGTTGGCCGTGGCAACGATGAAGATGCGAGCCTGCTGCTCGCTCATCCAGGTCAGGAGACTGCCCAGCAGACGGCGCGACACCCCGCCGTCGCTCTCGCTGCTGCCCAACGCCAGCGCCTTTTCAATCTCGTCTATCCACAGCACGGCCGGCGCCAGCGCCTCGGCGGTGCGCAAGGCTTCGCGCAGCTTGCGCTCGGTCTCACCGGTAAACTTGTCATACAGCCCGCCGACATCGAGCCGCAGCAAGGGCACGCGCCACGAACCTGCCACCACCTTGGCGGCAAGGCTTTTTCCGGCCCCCTGCGCACCGAGCAACATGACGCCCTTGGGCAAGGGCAGGCCGGGCATGTTGCGCTCGCCGGTAAATACCGGACGTCGCGTCGTGAGCCAGCGCTTGAGTCGGGCCAGCCCACCGACATCGTCCGGCCCCATCGTACTCAGCTCGATCTGCAGCGCACTGGCACCCAGCATGTCCTGCTTGTAGCGCACCACTCGGGCAAGATCTTCCGCTGTGATCAGTCCGTCGTCGCAAATCGCGCTGCGCAGCAGGCGGCGTACGTCCTCTTCGGGCAGGCCAACAAGCTGGCTCAACAGCGCATTGACCGTGCCCAGGTCGCCCTTGGCGCGCTCACCGGTCGACTTCAGGTGCAAGTCGAGTTCGCTCTTGAGCAATTCACGCACCCGTGCCAGGTCCGGAATGCGCAGATCCACTCGCACCGAATGGCGCGCGAGCACCGCGGGCAACGACAGCTGAGGCGCCACGAGCACGAGCGTGCGGCCGGCTTGCTGGTGGTCGAGAACGATCTCGCGCAACAGTCGCGTGACGACCGGGTCTTCGAGAAAGGGTTGTGGGTCGAGCAGCACGTACAGCCCCTTTTCGGCCCGCTTGTCGATGTACTTCAGCGCGGATTCGAGCGTGTTCGTGCCGTCGACCGCGCGCTGAGTCTCGTCGTTCCGCCCCACCATGCCCGGCGCGTCGCCCACCGTGGGAAACAGGGCAAATCCGTCGGCCCGCCCGCTTCCGTAGCGAAAATTCTGCTGCACCAGACCATCGGCAACGCTCCAGAAGTGCAGCGCATGGTTGTCTTCGCGGGCGAGCCGCTGCATCAGGCGCAGCGCTTTGGGCTCCTCCACCGTCTCGATGCACAGCATCGGCATTCTCGAGCGGACAAGGGCGGAAATTTCGCGGAAATCTGGCATGACTGCGGCAGGGGCGGAAAAATCCCGATTCTACCGGCATACCTGCGGATAGCCCCATCCCGATCCACCGCCCCACCGGCAAGGTCTGCCGAAAACCGCCTCTCAGCGCCTTGGTCGCGGTAGCACGATCACCCTTTGCCGCGGCCAGTACGGATCGTAGAAGGGATCGAAGGGATAGCCGAAGGGATCCGCCCAGGGCGGATAGGCGCGCGGATCGCGCGCATAGAGCTGCGTCCGGCTGGTCCGCACCACCTTGCCGTCGATGAAATGCACATTGAATAGCGTGCCGGCCTGGCCGCCGTAGGACCGCACGTTCCAGTCCCACACGACTTCGCCGGACTGGGTGAAGGTCTGCTCGGCGCGGTGCTCGCCCAGCAGGCGCGCGACTTCGTCGCGGCTCATGCCCTTGCGCACGCGGGCCAGGTTCTCGTCGTCCAGCGCATCCCACTGCCGCAGCACGATGCCGCCGGCGTCGATCTGCACCATCAGGCAGGTGTCGCCGTCGGGCTGCGTGGCGTACTCGAGCGTGGTGGTGGTGTCGTCGTTGTGCCAGCGCCGGGTCGGCTCGCCGCGGGCGGCGATGACTTCCGCCTCGGTCGTATACGCATAGGGGCGCGACGGCTCGAAGGTCGCGCAGCCCGTCAGCGGCAACATGACGGCAAGGGTAAGGGCACACAGCGCATGGCGAAGCAGGCGCCGTGGATGCATGCACGCAGTCGGTTTCATTTTGGCCTCGTCTGTTTCGTATAGCGGCCGGTTTCCGCCACACGGCCCTCGGTATCGAAGGACACGGTGAAATAGTTCGCGTCGGTGATCAGCGTGCCACGCTCGCTCAGCCACTCCCACACCGTGCGCTGCTTGAGCTCGAAATACTGTTTCGACGCCGGACTGCCGAGCAGACGACGAACCTCGTCGCCACTCATGCCGCGCTGGACCCGGGCAAAAGTCTGTTCGTTGATGCGCTGGTCGATCTCACGCAGGATCTGGTCGGGCCCGATGGTGATCATGTAGCACTCCGCGCCTTCGGGCTGGCGCGAGTACTCCCAGGTGACCGAACCGTCGTCGTTGTGCCACGCCTGCTGCGGCGGACCAAAGCGCGCCTGCACCTCTGCCGCGGTCGACACCCCGGGCTTGAGATCGCGCACATTCAGGTAATCGCACGCGGCAAGCCCCAGGCTCGCCAGCAACGCGCACAGCATCGACAACAGACGCTTCATTTTGGCCCCCAACCGTGCCCCACTATTGGGCATGGGCTAGAATCAGGGTTCCCGGCCGATTTTGCAACGGTCGGACCGTGACGGTTTGCAACACTTCGGAGAATACACATGAAGCATACCCTTCTCGTCCTCGCGCTCGCTGGCCTCGGCCTGAGTGCAGCGCATGCGCAGACCGTGGTCAAGATCGGTCACGCCGGCCCCTTGACCGGCCCGATCGCCCACATCGGCAAGGATGGCGAGTTCGGCGCCCGCCTTGCAGTGGAAGATGCCAACGCCAAGGGCATCATGATCGGCGGCAAGAAAGTCACCTTCGAACTGGTCAGCGAAGACGACCAGGCCGACCCGCGCACCGCCACCACCGTGGCTCAGCGCCTGACCGACAGCGACGTCAAGGGGGTGGTCGGCCACGTCACCTCGGGCGCGTCGATTCCGGCCTCGCGCGTGTATGAGCAGGCCGGCGTGCCGGTGATCACCCCCTCCTCGACCAGCCCGAAACTGACCCAGCAGGGTTACAAGGTAACCTTCCGCGTCATCGCCAACGACCTGCAGCAGGGCGCAGCGATGGCGCGCTATGCAGCGGAAAACCTGAAGGCGAAGAAGATCGCCATCATCGACGACCGCACCGCCTACGGTCAGGGCCTCGCCGATGCCTTCGGCGAGAGTGCCAAGAAATACGGCATCGAGGTGGTCGGACGCGAGTTCACCAACGACAAGGCCACCGATTTCATGGCCATTCTCACCAAGATCAAGGGCAAGTCGCCTGACGCCGTGTTCTACGGCGGCATGGACGCCCAGGGTGCGCCGATGCTGCGCCAGATGCGCCAGCTTGGCATCCAGTCGATGTATCTCGGCGGGGACGGCGTGTGCACCAGCGAAATGGTCAAGCTCGCGGGCGACGCCATGAGCAGCAACGTCTACTGCAGCCAGGCGGGCATTCCGGTGGCGCAGATGCCCGGCGGCGCCGAATTCCTGAAGCGCTTCAAGGCGCGCTTCAATGCCGACGTGCAGCTCTATGCCCCCTACAGCTACGACGCCGCCATGGCGCTGATCGAGGCAATGAAGACGGCCGGCTCTAGCGATCCGGCCAAATACCTGCCGGCATTGCAGAAAACCGCGTTCAAGGGCGTCACCGGCGACATCGCCTTCGACAAGAACGGCGACATCAAGGACGGCGGCGTGAGCATGTACCGCTTCGAGGGCGGCAAGTGGGAGGCCCTCAAGTAACTCGCCTGTCGTGCGCGCATCGCGGGCACGAAAGCAGTGCATCGGACCGTGCATGCAGACTACAACGGGGCGCTTCGGCGCTCCGTTGTGCGTTCACCTCCGGCACAGGACGCGCACGTGCACTGTCTCGACGCCCCCACATGAGGGTTATCCACAATATGGCATGGATTGTGCAATGCGACATCCGCAGATCCGGTATCCGGCTCGTCGAAAATACGTAATACCGTAATTCGAAAGCGATAGACCTGCGCCAACGCCCAAACGCATCGGTAGAAATGCTGCACTGCATGATGCCGGCAACAATAAAAGGTTTTTGCCGGAAAGTGCGTCGGCATCATTTCTGTGCAGAATACGCGGGTCTTGGTGGAAATTGCGGCGCATTCAGGTCGTTTACTGGGTGGCCGACATCGACACGAGCATACATTCGCGCGGAGCCGGCGGAAGGGACCGGATCGCCGAACGGTTAGCACAATGCCCCGTTTAACCATTGATTTAGCTGGAGGATCAATAATGAAGAAGACCATCGTTGCACTCGCGGTAATGGGCCTCGGCATCACGGGCGCCCACGCCCAGGAAATGGTTGTGAAAATCGGCAGCGTCGCGCCGCTGACCGGCACCATCTCCCACCTCGGCAAGGACAATGAGAACGGTGCCCGCCTGGCGGTGGAGGAAGCCAACGCCAAGGGCATCATGATCGGCGGCAAGAAGGTCAAGTTCGAACTGATCGGCGAAGACGACCAGGCCGACCCCCGCACCGGCACCACGGTTGCACAGCGCCTGGTCGATGCCGGCGTCAAGGGCGTCGTCGGCCACCTGAACTCGGGCACCACGATTCCGGCCTCGCGCATCTACGACCAGGGCGGCATTCCGATGATTTCGCCCTCGGCCACCAACCCCAAGCTCACCCAGCAAGGCTACAAGGGCGTCTTCCGCACCATCGCCAACGACGTGCAACAGGGCTCGGCACTGGGCAAGTTCATGGTCGGCCCGTTGGGCGCGAAGAAGGTCGCGATCATCGACGACCGCACCGCCTATGGTCAGGGTCTGGCTGACGAAACGGAGAAGGCGGCCAAGGCCGGTGGCGCACAGATCGTGGCCCGCGAGTTCACCACCGACAAGGCGACCGACTTCAACGCCATCCTGACCAAGATCCGCGCCACCAATCCGGATGTGATCTTCTTCGGCGGCATGGACGCGCAGGGCGGCCCGATGCTGCGCCAGCTCAAGCAACTCGGCGTGAACGCCAAGTTCGTCACCGGCGACGGTGGCTGCAGCCCGGAGATGATCAAGCTCGCAGGCGAGGCGATCAGCGGCTCGGCCTACTGCTCGATGGCCGGTCTGCCGCTGGAGAAGATGCCGGGCGGGGCGGATTTCCGCGATCGCTTCAAGAAGCGCTTCAATGCCGACGTGCAGATCTACTCGCCCTACGCCTATGACGCGGCCAGCGCCATCATCGCCGCGATGCAGAAGGCCGACTCGGTCGAACCGGCCAAGTACCTGCCAGCACTCAAGGCCTCCTCTGAGCCGGGCGTCACCGGCACTGTCGCCTTCGATGCGAAGGGCGACATCAAGGACGGCGCCATCACCCTGTATCAATTCAAGGACGGCACCTGGGTCGCCATGTAATGTCCGCACTCCGGGGGCGCAAGCTCCCGGCTTCGAGGCGTAAGGCCTGCAGTGGCAGGCAGCGGCGGCGTCGCTCGACCAGTCCTGCAGCCCTTACCCCTTTTCGCGTTTCACCCTTTCCAAAAAAGACCAAGATGGAAACACTCATCCAGCAAATTCTGAACGGCCTGGTCATCGGCAGCGTGTACGCCCTGATCGCACTGGGCTACACGATGGTCTACGGCATTCTCGGCCTGATCAACTTCGCCCACGGCGACGTGCTCATGGTCGGTGCGCTGACCGCCCTGCAGACCATGATGTTCCTGATGGGCGTCGCCCCCGGAATGTCGCCGATTGCGATGCTGACGATTGCGCTGATGGTGGCCATTCCGGTGTGCATGATGATCGGCTTTACCATGGAACGCCTGGCGTACCGACGATTGCGCAACGCCCCCCGCCTCGCACCGCTGATCACTGCCATCGGCATGTCCTTCCTGTTGCAGACCCTGGCCATGATCATCTGGGGCCGCAACTACCACACCTTCCCGCAGCTGATCTCCACCACCCCGATGCAGCCGATCGAAGGCGTGTTCGTGACCCCGGTGCAGATCTTCATCATCATCGCCTCGGCGCTGATCATGATCGGCCTGAGCCTGCTGGTGAATAAGACCCGCATCGGTCGTGCGATGCGGGCCACCGCCGAGAACCATCGCGTGGCCAGCCTGATGGGTGTCGATACCAATGCGGTGATCGCCTTCACCTTCGTCATCGGCGCCGCGCTGGCGGCCGTGGCGGGCGTGATGTTCGCGAGCAACTACGGCATTGCCCACTACGGCATGGGTTTCATGCCCGGCCTCAAGGCCTTCACCGCCGCCGTGCTCGGCGGCATCGGCAACCTTGGTGGCGCCATGCTCGGCGGCATCGTGCTGGGCCTGGTCGAATCGCTCGGCGCCGGCTACATCGAGCACATGACTTTCGGCTTCCTCAACTCGTCCTATCAGGACATCTTCGCCTTCATCATCCTGGGCCTGGTGCTGATCTTCAAACCCACCGGACTGCTCGGCGAACGCGTGTCGGATCGGGCGTAAGGGAGGCATGAACACATGAACGAACTCGTCTCCGCAGTGCCCTGGCTGGGCAAACGCAACCCGATGGCCGCGCGCTGGCTGATCATCATCCTCGCCATCGCCGCCCCCATGGTGGCCATGCTGTTCGGCCGCAGCTGGGTGCGCATCCTCGACTTCGCGCTGCTGTACATGATGCTGGCGCTGGGCCTGAACCTTGTCGTGGGCTTTGCCGGCCTGCTCGACCTCGGCTATATCGCCTTCTATGCAGTCGGTGCGTACACCTTTGCCTTTCTTGCCTCGCCGCACTTCGACGTGCACCTTCCGTTCTGGGTGGTGCTGCCGCTGGGTGCGGCCTTTGCGGGGATGGCCGGCATCATGCTCGGCTTTCCGGTGTTGCGATTACGGGGAGACTATCTCGCCATCGTCACGCTGGGTTTTGGCGAGATCATCCGTATCTTCATGAACAACCTGAACTACCCGATCAACATCACCAACGGGCCGCAGGGCATCAACGGACTCGATTCGATCAACCTGTTCGGGTGGGATCTCGCGCGCAACCTTCAGGTTACCGAAGATTTCTCGATCAACTCGCTTTTCCTGTACTACTACTTCTTCCTCGCCTGCGTCGTCGGCTCGATTATCTTCATCCAGCGCCTGCAGATCTCCCGCATCGGCCGCGCATGGGCGGCGATGCGGGATGACGAACTGGCCGCCAAGGCGATCGGCATTAACACTCGCAACCTCAAGCTGCTCGCCTTCTCGATGGGCGCGACCTTCGGCGGCGTGGCAGGCTGCCTGTTCGGCGCCTTCCAGGGTTTCGTCTCGCCCGAGTCGTTCTCGCTGATGGAGTCCATCGCGGTACTGACGATGGTGGTGTTCGGCGGCATGGGCAACATCGCCGGCGCCATCGTCGGCGCCTTCGCCCTCGCCCTGCTCCCGGAAGTCCTTCGCGATGTCGCGGTACCGCTGCAGCAAACGCTGTTTGGCCATGTCCTGCTCGATCCTGAAGTGCTTCGCATGCTGCTGCTCTCTCTTGCCATGATCCTGATGATGCTGCTGCGCCCGGCCGGCCTGATTCCGGCGCGCGCGCGCTACGCCCACCCCGAGAACCTGCACCGGAGCGCGGCCAAATGATTACCCTCCTTGAAGCCCGCAACGTGGGCAAGCGTTTTGGCGGTCTGCAGGCCCTGACCGATGTATCGCTGACCATCCGCAAGGGTGAGGTCTATGGGCTGATCGGCCCCAACGGCGCGGGCAAGACCACCTTCTTCAACGTGCTGACCGGTGCCTACATCCCGGATGGGGGTGAGTTCGTGTTCAATGGCAGCGAGCTGCCGTCTGGCAAGCCGCACAAGATCGTCGGCCGCGGCATTGCCCGGACTTTCCAGAACATCCGTCTGTTCCGTGACCTCACCGCGCTGGAGAACGTCATGGCCGGCCATCACATCCGCACCAAGGCGGGTCTGTGGGGCATCCTGACGCAGAACCGCTTTACCCGCGAGGAGGAGCGTCTGACCACCGAACGTGCCTACGAGATGCTCAAGTACGTCGGCATCGAGCGCTTCGCGCAGACGGTGTCGAAGAACCTCTCCTACGGCGACCAGCGCCGCCTCGAGATTGCCCGCGCGCTCGCGACCGAACCGCAACTGCTGGCGCTGGACGAACCGGCAGCCGGAATGAACGCAACCGAAACCGCACAGCTCAAGGTACTGATCGAGCAGATCCGCCACGACGGCGTCACGGTGATGCTGATCGAACACGACGTCAAGCTGGTGATGGGTCTGTGCGACCGTGTCGCCGTGCTCGACTTCGGGCGCAAGATCGCCGAAGACGTGCCCGCGGAAGTACAAAGGAACGAAGCCGTGATCAATGCCTACCTGGGAGGCGGCAAGCATGCAGCATGAGTCCTCCTCACCCCTGCTGCAGCTGAAGAACCTGCAGATTGCCTATGGCGGCATCCACGCCGTGAAAGGCATCGACCTGGAACTCGCCAAAGGCGAACTGGTGTGCCTGATCGGTGCCAACGGCGCCGGCAAGACCACCACTCTCAATGCCATCGCCGGTGTCCTGCCCTTGCAGGGCGGCGACATCATGTACAACGGCGGCACGATCAACGCCCTGCCCGCGCACAAGCGTCTGCGCCAGGGCATCGCGCTGGTGCCCGAAGGCCGCGGCATCTTCACCCGCCTGACGGTGGAAGAGAACCTGCGCATGGGCGCCTACACCCGCAGTGACAGCGACGGTATCGAGGCCGACCTGGAAAAGGTTTACACCATGCTGCCGCGGGTCAAGGAGCGCCTGGAACAGGTTGCCGGCACGCTGTCTGGCGGCGAACAGCAGATGGTGGCGATCGGCCGTGCGCTGCTGTCGCGGCCTAAGCTGTTGCTGCTCGACGAACCCTCCATGGGCCTGGCGCCACTGGTGGTGGAAAAGATCTTCGAGGTCGTGCAATCGGTTGCCAAGGAAGGCGTGACCATCTTGCTGGTCGAGCAGAACGCCAACCTCGCGCTGGAGTTCTCACAGCGTGGCTACGTCATGGAGTCGGGCAAGATCACCCTCACCGGCAGCGGTGACGACTTGCTCGCCGATCCCAAGGTGCGGGCAGCGTATCTGGGCGAGGCAGCCTGAACGAGGAGCCGGGGACCGGCAGCGGCGCTGCACGCAAGACGGGGGCACTTACGGCCCCCAAGCTTGCGAGCGCTTCATTCGAATCGCCGAATATAATTCTCCGCTAAAGGAGAGCCGCGAATGAAACACCTCAGCCCCACGGAAGCGTTTTCGATGTTGCAGGCCGACCCCCAGGCCTTGCTGATCGACGTACGCAGTGAAATCGAATACCTCTTCGTCGGTCATCCGGTCGGCGCGATCCATGTATCCTGGAACGACGGACCCGACTGGGAGATCAACCCGCATTTCGTCGGCGAAGTGCGCAAGCTCGCCGGACACGGCGGCGAACGTCCGGTGATCCTGATCTGCCGCAGCGGCAATCGCTCGGAGGCCGCTGGTGAAGCACTCGTGTCCGCAGGGTTCTCCGCGGTCTTCAACGTCAGCCACGGTTTCGAAGGTGAGCTCGATGAAAACCACCATCGCAACACCTTGAATGGCTGGCGCTACGACGGGCTCCCCTGGCAGCAGTGCTGACACATCCTCAGGCGCGGACGTCGGCCTGAGCGGGACTCAGGCCGCGTGATAGCGGCGGCGCCAAGTGATGAAGCCGGTCAGCGCCAGGGCCGAGAACATGCACATGCCGGCGGCAAGCGTGAGAGGCGCCCGCCACAGGATGGGCGCAAGTACCCCCGCGGTAACCGCATTCATCCCCACCTGCAGGAAGCTCTGGCAGCTCGAGGCCATGCCGCGGCGCTGCGGAAAGAGATCGAGTGCGAGAATGCTCATGCTCGGCATCGCCAGCGCCATGCCGACACCGTAAATGGCAATCGGCAGCACCAGCCACAGGCGATGTGGCGGCGCACTCGCTGCGATCAGCATGCCGCCCAGCGCCGCGGCGAGCATGACCGCAAATCCGGCCCCGATCGTCCGTACCGGTGACCAATGCCCGGCCGCCCGCCCCGACAGTCCCGAGCCGATCATCATGCCTGCCACCGAGGGCACGAAGAGCCAGGCGAAATCCTGTGCCCCCAGGCCCAGATGCGTCATGACGAAAACCGGCGCGGACAGCACATAGATGAAGAAGCCGTTGAACATCAAGGCCACCGACAATGCCAGCAGCAGGAAGGCAGGATGGGTGAGGACGTTGCGATAGGCACGCGCAAGCGCCGCAGGATGCAGCGGCTGACGCGCATCCTCGGCGAGCGTCTCGGGCAGGAAGCGCCAGGTCATCGCACACAGAGCGAAGCCGAAACAGGCAAGAAAAACGAAGATCGCACGCCATCCGGCGACCGCCAGCAACATGCCGCCGATGAGCGGCGCCACCGCCGGTGCAATGCCGAAGATCATCATCACCCGCGACATCAGGCGCTGCGCCTGGGGCCCTTCATGAATGTCGCGGATCACCGCGCGGCCCACGACCATACCGGCGCCACCACACAGGCCCTGCACCGCGCGACCAGCCCACAACCACTCGATCGACGGCGCAATCGCGCACAGCAGTGCAGCGATCCCGAAAAGAAAGGTCGCCCCCATCAGCACGCGCCGCCGCCCGAAGCGGTCTGCCAACGCACCGTGCCACAAGACCATGAAGGCAAAGGTGGCCATGTAGGCGGTCAGGGTCTGCTGCACTTCGACCTGCGTCGCCCCCAGCGCTGCCGCCATCTGCGGGAAGGCAGGCAGGTAAGTGTCGATCGCAAACGGGCCAATGGCGGCAAGAGCGGCCAATACCACCGCAATCCAGGGAGAAGTCGAGGGCATCGTTGATTCGTTATTGTATTGATCTGGCGTCGCGCGGTGCCTGCGGGGCCGGACCTGGACGGTCCGAGATTGTCGAAGTCCGCTCGCCCGTCCGACGCATCGGGGTCAGCAGCAAGATAACACGGCATGCCGGATTGTCGAGACAAGGGACGGGACGCAAGTCAGGCACCACCATGGCGCACCGCGCACCAAGTCAGGGCAGATCTGACACGAATCGTGCGGCGCAGCGTCATTCGCGCCCAGTATTTGCAGGCAAACCGCCGCATGGCACACTTCTCGCTAAACCAAACCCGTGCCGGAGCGGTTCGATTGATCGAACTTCACGCACCACAATCTGAAATGGACGACTAGGGTTCCGGTCTGCGCAAGCGGACGTCTGGTCCGAGAGTTGTCGACCTCCTTCGAGGTTACACGGCGGGACAAAAGCCCGGGAGAACGAAGCATCTCGTGATGCGCCGCTCCCGCCCCAACCGATAACCGAACCGGAGGTTTTCATGCGCAAGTCCCGCCTTTTCTCTGCTGCCGCGGCAGCCGTCCTCTCCCTCACGATGGCGTTTTCTGCGCCTGCCCAGGCTGCCCCCAAGCAGGACTTCAAGGTGTGCTGGACCATCTACGCCGGCTGGATGCCGTGGGAGTACGCAGCGTCGTCCGGGATCATGGACAAGTGGGCCAAGAAATACGGCATCAAGGTCGATGTCGTGCAGGTCAATGACTACATCGAGTCGATCAACCAATACACCGCGGGCGGATTCGACGGCTGCGCGATGACCAACATGGACGCGCTGACGATTCCGGCCGCCGGTGGCGTCGATACCACGGCGCTGATCATCGGCGACTTCTCCAACGGCAACGACGGCATCGTAATCAAGGGCAAAGGCAAGACCGTCGCCAACCTAAAGGGCAAGCCGGTGAATCTGGTCGAGCTGTCGGTCTCCCACTACCTGCTGGCGCGTGCGCTCGAAACCGCCGGCATGAGCGAGCGCGACACCAAAGTGGTCAATACGTCGGACGCAGACCTCGTCGCCGCCTTTGCCACCTCCGGCGTGGATGCGGTCGTCACCTGGAACCCGTTGCTGGCCGAAGTGGCGGCCACGCCGAACGTGACCAAGGTTTTCGACTCGAGCAAGATCCCGGGCGAGATCATCGATCTGATGGTGGTCAACAGCAAGACGCTGGCCGAGAACCCGGCGCTGGGCAAGGCCCTGACCGGCGCCTGGTACGAAGTGATGGCGGTGATGAGCGCCAACACGCCCGAAGGCAAGGCGGCACGCCAGCATATGGCCGCCGCCTCGGGCACCGACCTTGCCGGCTACGAAGCCCAACTGGCGGCAACCAAGATGTTCTATACGGCACCAGAGGCCGTGGCCTTCGCCACCGGTGCCGCCCTGCCGGCGACCATGACCAAGGTCGCGCAGTTCAGCTTCGCCCATGGTCTGCTGGGTGAAGGTGCACGCAGCGCCGACGCCATCGGCATGAGCTTTGCCAAGACCAACACCGGTGACGTCAAGAACCTGAAGCTGCGCTTCGACCCCAGCTTCATGAAGATGGCCGCGGACGGCAGGCTCAACTAAGCCGCCGCGCCGCCGATTGCCCGCACTCCCCGCGCAGCCGCTGCACGGGGGCGAGCACCCGCATCCGCCACCACCCGGAAACTGACCATGCGCCTCATCAATCGAAGACCCGGCCGCAGCTGGCGAATCAGCCTGGTGATCCTGCCCTTCGCCTTGCTGCTGATCGCCTATCTCGCCGGCTCGGCCGCGCGCCTTGCCGACAATCCGCAGGACAAGCTGCTGCCGAGCGCGGTGCAGATGGCCGAGGCGGTGGATCGCATGGCCTTGTCCGAGGACCCGCGCAGCGGACGTTACCTGTTCTGGGACGACACGGCCTCCAGCCTCAAGCGGCTCGGCATGGGTCTACTGATCTCGGCCGCGCTCGGGCTGTGCCTTGGCGTGCTGTCGGGCACGCTGCCGATGTTCGGCGCCTCGCTATCGCCATTATTGACGGTGGTGTCGATGATTCCACCGCTGGCCATCCTGCCGGTGCTGTTCATCGTCTTCGGCCTCGACGAACTGTCCAAGGTCATGCTCATTGTCATCGGCATCACCCCGGTGATCGCGCGCGATATCGAGCAGCGGGCGCGCGAGATTCCGGTCGAGTTGCTGATCAAGGCCCAGACCCTGGGCGCCAACACGTGGACGCTGATCCTGCGCGTGGTGCTGCCGCAATTGCTGCCGCGCCTGCTGATCGCGCTGCAACTGTCGCTTGGCTCGGCCTGGTTGTTCTTGATCGCAGCCGAAGCCATCGCCTCGACCGACGGCCTCGGTTACCGCATCTTCCTCGTTCGGCGCTACCTGGCGATGGATGTGATTCTGCCCTACGTGGCCTGGATCACCCTGCTCGCCTGGCTGATGGATTTCGGTCTGAAGCGCCTCACCCGCGCCGCCTTCCCCTGGTACGAAGGGGGCCGGGCATGAGCTACATTCAGGTGAGGAATCTGTGGCAGACCTACGGCGACCAGGTGGTGCTGGAGAACCTGCGGGTCGATATCGCAGAAGGCGAATTCTGTGCGCTGGTCGGCGCATCGGGCTGCGGAAAATCGACCTTCCTGCGCATGCTGCTCGGCCAGGAGGCGCCCAGTCGCGGCCGGATCCTGCTCGACGGCAAGCCACTGGCCACCGAGCCCGACGCCAGTCGCGGCATCGTCTTCCAGCGCTACTCGGTGCTGCCGCACCTGAGCGTGCTCGACAACGTCGCCCTCGGCCTGGAATTGCCGCGTGCGCCTGTTCTCGGCCGCCTGTTTGGCCGCGCCAAGGCCGACGCCCGCGAGCAGGCCGCCGCACTGCTCAAGCGCGTGGGCCTGGGCCATGCTCTCGACAAGTACCCGAGCCAGCTTTCCGGCGGCATGCAGCAGCGTCTCGCGATTGCGCAGGCGCTGATCATGAAGCCGCGCATGCTGCTGCTCGACGAGCCCTTCGGCGCGCTCGACCCCGGCATCCGCAAGGACATGCACGCCCTGCTGCTCGAGCTGTGGCAGGAAACCCGGCTCACCGTGCTGATGGTGACCCACGACCTGTCCGAAGGCTTCACCCTGGGCACCCGCCTGCTGGTGTTCGACAAGGTCCGCCACGACCCGCACGAGCCCGGTGCCTATGGCGCCCGCATCACCTACGACATTCCCCTGAACCTGGACCGCCACGCCACCCGCGAGGCCGTCGCCGCGCTACCGGAGCATGTCACCGGCGCGCTCAAGAATGCATGACGAGGATTCCATGATCACTCACGCCACCCCTCTGCCCTATCCTGCGCTGGCCGAAGAGCTGTTGCCCGGCGGCGGCCACCGCTCCTTTGTGCTGCGTCGCGGCCGTCTGCTGCGACTCACCGATATCGAAGGCGGCGCAAATGTCAGCCTGCTGCTGTTCAACGCCCACGAGAAGACCGAGCGCCTCAATCTGCCCGACTCGCTCAAATGCCAGCACACCGCCAAGCTCACCCGCGGCCACTGCCTGTACTCCGACATGGGCCGGGTGCTCGCGGCGATCACCGCAGACACCACCGGCTGGAGCGACAGCCTGGGCGGCGTGCTCGATGCCGCCGAGGTGAAGAAGAAATACGGCGAAGGCCCCTACCAGACCCTGCGCAACGCCTGCTACCGCAACGGTACCGACAACCTGCTGATCGAGCTCGGCAAATGGGGGATGGGCGTGGAAGACCTGCTGATGGTACTCAACCTGTTCTCCAGGGTCACCGTCGACGCCACGGGCGGCATGCACTTCGCGCCCGGCAACAGCAAGGCTGGCGATTACATCGAGCTCTACGCGCCGATGGACACCCTGGTGGTGATGACCGCCCTGCAGCACCCGATGGACCCGTCGCCCGTGTATTCGCCCAAGCCGGTGCAGCTAACCTGGATGCAGGCCGAGGCCGGCGTGGCCGAGCACTGCCGCACGTCCCGCCCGGAGAACGAGCGCGGCTTCATCAACACCGAAAACCTCTATCTGTGAGGCGACCCGACATGAGCTCCCTGACCTCCAGCAAACTGAATCCCGACGCCGCCGTGTCGCGCCATGTGATCCCCGCGGGCGAACCCTGGGTGGGCGAAGTCAAGGCCGGCCAGACCGTCCGCCTGCTCGACCTAGAAGGCAACCAGGCGGTCGACACCCTGTTCTACGGTGTCGCCAACCCCAAGGAGCGCTACGACCCGCAGCGCACCCTGCGTCGCCAAGGCAATGTGTATCTGACCACCGGCAGCGTGCTGTACTCCAACCTCGGCCGCCCGATGCTCACCATCGTCGCCGACACCTGCGGCCGCCACGACACCCTGGGCGGCGCCTGCGCGCAGGAGAGCAACACCGTGCGCTATGCGCTCGACAAGCTGCACATGCACGCCTGTCGCGACAACTTCCTGTGCGGCTGCCTGCACGACGGCCGTCTGGCCAAGGGCGACATCGGTGCCAACATCAACTTCTTCATGAACGTGCCGGTCACCCCCGAGGGTGGCCTGACCTTCGAGGACGGCATCTCGGGCGCCGGCAAATACGTGGAACTCCGCGCCGAGATGGACGTGATCGTGCTGATTTCCAACTGCCCGCAACTGAACAACCCCTGCAATGGCTACAACCCGACCCCGGCAGAAGTGCTGATCTGGGACTGAGCCACCGAATCACCCGGAGGACGACCTCCGCGGTTCCGATCTCCGGCGGGACGACCCGCCACAGCTCGACAAGAATCGGGTGAGACCATGTTCGACAAAGTCCTGATCGCCAACCGCGGCGCCATCGCCTGCCGCATCCTGCGCACGCTGCGCCAACTGGGCACCAACGGCGTGGCGGTGTACTCGGAAGCGGACGCCGCCAGCCGTCACCTCATCGAAGCCGACGAAGCCCACAGCCTGGGCGAAGGCGCCGCCGCCGGCACCTATCTGGCGGTGGACAAGATCATCGCCATCGCCCGCGACACTGGCGCCGGCGCCATTCACCCCGGCTACGGCTTCCTGTCCGAGAACGCCGCCTTCGCCGAACGCTGCGAAGCCGCCGGCATCGCCTTCATCGGCCCCACGCCGGAGCAGCTGCGCGTATTCGGCCTCAAGCACACCGCACGCGCGCTGGCCAAGGCGCACGGCGTGCCGATGCTCGAAGGCACCGAACTGCTCGACTCGGTGGATGACGCCCTCGCCGCCGCCGACACCGTGGGCTACCCGGTGATGTTGAAGAGCACCGCCGGCGGTGGCGGCATCGGCATGCGCGTGTGCCGCAGCGCCGACGAACTGGCGCAACAGTTCGAGGCGGTGCGCCGTCTGGGCGAGAACAACTTCTCCGACTCGGGCGTATTCATCGAGAAATACATCGAGCGCGCACGCCACCTGGAAGTGCAGATCTTCGGCGACGGCATGGGCGAAGTCATCGCGCTCGGCGTGCGCGACTGCTCGGTGCAGCGGCGCAACCAGAAGGTGCTCGAAGAAACGCCTGCACCCAATCTGCCCGAGGGCATGGCCGACGCGCTGTGCGAGGCGGCGGTCCGCCTCGGCCGCGCGGTGAATTACCGCTCCGCCGGCACGGTCGAGTTCGTCTATGACAGTGAGGCAGGCGCCTTCTATTTCCTCGAAGTGAATACCCGGCTGCAGGTCGAGCATGGCGTCACCGAACAGGTGTGGGGCGTAGACCTGGTCGCCTGGATGGTGCAACTGGCCGCGGGCGACATGCCACCGCTCGCCGGGCTCGCCGCCACACTCAAGCAGCAGGGCCACGCCATCCAGGCCCGCCTCTACGCGGAAGACCCGGGCCGAGACTTTCAGCCCTGCCCTGGCCTGCTGACCTCGGTCAGCTTTCCGCCCGCAGACGGGCGCGCGCTGCGCATCGACACCTGGGTCGATGCCGGCTGCGAGATTCCGCCCTACTTCGACCCGATGATCGCCAAACTGATAGCCCACGCGCCAGACCGCAACGCCGCGATTTCAGGCCTCGATGCGGCGCTGGCGCAGAGCCGGCTTTACGGCGTGGAAACCAACCGCGATTACCTGCGTCAGATTCTCGCCGACAAGCCTTTTGCCAGTGGCGAAGCGTGGACGCGCTGCCTCGAGGGCCTGCGCTACCGCAGCGACAGCATGGAGTTCATCACCGCCGGCACCCAGACCACGGTGCAGGACTGGCCCGCCCGGCTCGGTTACTGGGCGGTCGGCGTGCCGCCTTCGGGACCGATGGACGATCGTGCGCTGCGCCTCGGCAACCGCCTGCTGGGCAACGACCAGGGTGCAGCCGCGCTCGAGATCACCATGAGCGGCCCCATCATCCGCTTCAACTGCGATGCGGTCGTAGCCGTCACCGGCGCCGACATCCCGCTCAGCCTCGACGACGTACCGCAGCCGATGAACACCGCGATCTTCGTTGCGGCCGGCAGCCGGCTGGTGTTCGGCACCATCGCCGGTGCCGGTGCGCGCAGCTACCTGTGCGTGCGCGGAGGCGTCGATGTGCCCGATTATCTCGGCAGCAAGAGCACCTTCACCCTCGGCCAGTTCGGCGGCCATGGCGGGCGCGCGCTGCGCGGTGGCGACGTGCTGCATCTGTTCCCGCTCGCCGACGCTGCAGCCGGTGCCAGCCTGCCCGCTGCGCTCACCCCGACGCTGCCGGCGACGCGCGAGCTGCGTGTCATCTACGGTCCGCACGGCGCACCGGAGTACTTCCACGCGGCCTACATCGAACGCTTCTTCGCCACCGACTGGGAAGTGCACTTCAACTCCAGCCGCACCGGTGTGCGCCTGATCGGCCCCAAGCCGGACTGGGCACGCGACAGCGGCGGCGAAGCCGGCCTGCATCCGTCCAACATTCACGACAACCCGTATGCGATCGGTGCGGTGGACTTCACCGGCGACATGCCGGTCATCCTCGGCCCGGATGGCCCCAGCCTGGGAGGCTTCGTGTGCCCGGTGACCGTCATCGAAGCCGACCTGTGGCAACTCGGTCAATTGAAAGCCGGCGACAAGGTGCGCTTCATCCCGGTCAGCCTGGAAACGGCGCGCGCACTGGCGCAGGCTCGCACCACCGAAGCCGCGGGCCTGACGCAGGCCTGCCCGGCCAGCTCGAACGCGATCGTGCTGGCCTCGCCCATCGTGCTCGACATCGGTCGCGACGACACCCGGCTGGTCGCACGTGTCTCGGGCGACACCCATGTACTGCTCGAAGTCGGCCCGCCCGAACTCGATCTGGTGCTGCGCTTCCGTGCCCATGCGCTGATGCAGGCCATCGAGGCGCTGGCACTCGACGGCCTCATCGATCTGACCCCGGGCATCCGCTCCTTGCAGCTGCACTACCGCCCGGAGACCCTGCCGCTGGCCAGCCTGCTCGAACGCGTGGCCGCGCTGTGGGCCGCAGTGTGCGAGCGCGACGACCTCGAAGTCCCCTCGCGCATCGTGCACTTGCCGCTGTCCTGGGACGATCCGGCCTGCCGGCTGGCGATCGAGAAGTACATGACCACAGTACGCAAGGATGCGCCGTGGTGCCCGAGCAACCTGGAGTTCATCCGCCGAATCAACGATCTGCCCAACCTCGAGGCCGTGCAGCGTACCGTGTTCGAGGCCAGCTACCTGGTGATGGGGCTGGGCGACGTTTACCTGGGAGCGCCGGTAGCGACACCGCTCGACCCGCGCCATCGTCTGGTCACCACCAAGTACAACCCGGCCCGCACCTGGACCGCGGAAAACTCGGTGGGCATCGGCGGCGCCTACATGTGCGTCTACGGCATGGAGGGCCCCGGCGGCTACCAGTTCGTCGGCCGCACGCTGCAGATGTGGAATCGCTACCGCGCGGTCGATGCCTTCGACGGCAAGCCCTGGCTGCTGCGCTTCTTCGATCAGGTACGCTTCTTCCCGGTCGACGCCGACGAGTTGCTGCGCATCCGCCGCGATTTCCCGCTCGGGCGCTACCCGGTACGGATCGAGCACACCACGCTGAAGCTGGCCGACTACCAGGATTTCCTCGCCCGCGAAGCCGAGGGCATCGCCGACTTCCGCCGCCAGCAGCGCGCCGCCTTCGATGCCGAGCGCGAACGCTGGATCGCGACCGGACAGGCCCACTTCGAAGCAGAAGAGGTCGTCGCCGACCTGGGTGAGGACGCGCCGCTGGGCGAGGGCGAGCATGCGATCGAAAGCCATATCGCCGGCAACCTGTGGCAGGTGAAGGTCGCGGCCGGCGCGCGCGTGGCGGCCGGCGACACCCTGGTCATTCTCGAATCGATGAAGATGGAAATCCCGCTCACCGCTCCGCGCGACGGCATCGTCAAGGAGATCCGGGTCCAGCCCGGCTCCCCGGTACGCGCCGGCCAGCGCGTCCTGATCCTGGAGGAAGCATGAACACCTTGTTGCCCAAACATCCGCATGACCTGCGCATCGATTCGCTGCAGGCCGCCTATCGCAGCGGCAGCCTCACGCCGCGTGCCCTGGTGGCGTCACTGCGCGCGCGCTCGGCAGCGCTGAATCCGGAGTACAGGCTCTTCATCCACCTGCTCGACGAGGCCGAACTCGAACCCTATCTGGAAGCACTGGACGGACAGTCGCCGATGGACCTGCCGCTATACGGCATTCCTTTCGCGATCAAGGACAACATCGACCTCGCGGGCATCCCGACCACCGCCGCCTGCCCGGCCTTCGCCTACACGCCATCGCGCTCGGCGACACTGGTCGAACGCCTGATCGCGCTCGGTGCGATCCCGCTCGGCAAGACCAACCTCGACCAGTTCGCCACCGGCCTCAACGGCACCCGCTCGCCCTATGGTGCCTGCCGCAACTCGGTGCTGGCCGAGTATCCGTCGGGCGGTTCGAGCGCCGGCTCCTCGCTGGCGGTTGCGCTCGGGGTCGCGAGCTTCGCGCTCGGCACCGACACGGCCGGTTCGGGCCGGGTGCCTGCGGCGCTGAACAATCTGGTCGGCACCAAACCTACCCGCGGCCTGCTGTCGACCGCCGGCGTGGTGCCGGCCTGCCGCACACTGGATTGCGTAACCTACTTCACCGCCACCGCGCGCGAAGCATCGATGCTGATGGGACTGACGACATCGCCCGACGCAGCTGACCCCTATGGCCGCCTCAACCCGTCATGGAACCAGGGGACGGCTTTCGGAGTGCCGCGTCCGTTCCGTTTCGGCGTCCCCCGCAAACAGGATCTCGAATTCTTCGGCTGCGCAGAGGGCGGCGGGCTGTTCGCCGATGCTGTCGCACAGCTGACGGCCATTGGCGGCGAAGCGGTCGAGGTCGACTTTTCTCCCTTTTTGCAGGCTGCACGGCTCCTTTACGAAGGGCCGTGGGTGGCAGAGCGCTACGCCGTAGCGGGTACGCTGATCGAGCGTGACCCGCAGGCGGTGCTCGAGGTCATCCGCGACGTGCTTGCCAAGGCCCCCGCCGCCAGCGCAGTCGATGCGTTCACCGCGCAATACAAGCTGCAAGCATTGAAGGCCGTTTGCGACGCTCAGATGGCGGAACTCGACTGCGTGCTCACGCCCACCATCGGACGCCCGGTCACCCTGGCCGAGCTCGAGGCCGAGCCGGTGCTGCGCAACAGCGAGCTGGGCTATTACACCAACTTCATGAACCTGCTCGACTATGCTGCAGTCGCCGTGCCATCGGGTTTCATGGAAAACGGCCTGCCGTGGGGCGTAACGCTGTTCGGCCGCGCGTTTACCGACCAGTATCTGCTGGGCGTAGCCGATGCCATGCAGCGCCAGCATGCCCTGCCGCTGACCGGCGGCCACGCCAGCACGTTGGCGGCACCGATCTCATGCGCGCAGAACGACCGTTTGCGCGTCGTCGTCTGCGGCGCCCATCTGCAGGGGTTGCCACTCAACCATCAGCTCACGTCACGCGGCGCCTGCCTGCTGGAACGCACGGTGAGCAGCCCCGACTACAAGCTCTATGCCTTGGCCGGCGGCCCGCCCTTGCGTCCCGGCATGGTGCGGGTGGCCGAGGGCGGGTGCGCGATCGAGGTCGAGATCTGGGAGCTGCCCGCCGCCGAACTCGGCACCTTCCTCGCAGGCATCCCCGCACCCCTGGGCCTGGGCAAGGTGGAGCTCGGCGACGGTCGCCTGGAGACCGGCTTCATCTGCGAACCCCGCGGCATCGAAGGGGCGCAGGACATCAGCCACTTCGGCGGCTGGCGACGCTATCTGGAGAGCCGCTAGTATCGGGCCGGCGCGCACCCGCGCCTTCAGTGCGCGGCGAGGCCGCGCCGATACTGGATGGCCTCCGCCATGTGCGCCGCGCCGGGTCTCTCGGCTGCGGCGAGGTCGGCCAGCGTGCGCGCCACCCGCAAGACGCGGTGATAGGCCCGCGCCGACAGGTTGAGCTGGCTCATCGCCCGGGCCAGCAGCGCCGCCCCTGCGGCGTCCGGCGCGCAGAACGCATCCACCCGACCGGCTGGCAGTGCCGCGTTGGTCATGCCCTGGCGGACGATCTGCCGTTCACGTGCCAGCAGCACCCGCGCCCGCACCTCGGCACTCGACTCCCCGGCCGCAGTTGCGGCGAGATCGGCATAGGGCAGCGCCGGCACTTCCACCACCAGGTCGATGCGATCGAGCAGCGGGCCTGACAGGCGTGCGCGGTAGCGCGCAATCTGCGTCGGTGTGCACGAGCATGCCCTGCCGGGATGTCCGGAATAGCCGCACGGACAGGGGTTCATGGCGGCAACGAGTTGAAAATGCGCCGGAAACTCGGCCCGCCGACGTGCCCGCGACACCGTGACATGACCTGTCTCCAGCGGCTCGCGCAGGGATTCGAGTACCCGACGGTCGAATTCCGGCAGTTCGTCGAGAAACAGCACGCCGTGATGCGCCAGCGACACCTCGCCGGGCTGGGGAATGGCGCCGCCGCCGACGAGCGCTGCCGCCGACGCCGAATGATGCGGCGCCCGAAACGTACGCCGCCCCCAACTCCCCGCATCGAAACGGCCGGCAAGGGAATGCACCGCGGCGCTCTCGAGCGCCTCGGCTTCGCTCAATGGCGGCAACAGCCCCGGAAGACGCTGTGCCAGCATCGACTTGCCGGTCCCGGGGGATCCGTGCATCAGCAGCGAATGCCCGCCCGCGGCGGCAACCTCGAGCACCCGCCGCGCCTGATACTGGCCGCGCACGTCCGCCAGATCGGGAACCTGCTCGTGGCTCACGCCCGGCACAGGCGGCGGATGCGCAGGCAGCACCTCCAGACCGTTGAGATGCGCACATACCGCCAGCAGCGAGGTGGCCGGATGCACGCCCACGTCGCGCGCCAGGGCTGCCTCGTCGGCGTTCTCGAGCGGAAGTACGAGACTGCGCGCATCGCGCCCGGCCGCCAGCGCCGCCGCCAGCGCGCCACGAATGCGCCGCAGGCTGCCGTCGAGCGACAACTCGCCGCAGAACTCCTGCTGCGCCAGCCCCGTGCCCTTGACCTGGCCGGACGCCG
The DNA here is from genome assembly GCF_018122735.1 of Azoarcus sp. L1K30. Taxonomy (GTDB): domain Bacteria; phylum Pseudomonadota; class Gammaproteobacteria; order Burkholderiales; family Rhodocyclaceae; genus Parazoarcus. Next base: position 2,695,665 of record NZ_JAGRRD010000001.1, read on the forward strand.
CCAGGATACCGAGCGCAATCGGCAGGTCGAACCGTCCGCCCTCCTTGGGCAGATCGGCCGGTGCAAGATTGACGGTGATCCTGCGCTGCGGAAATTCGAACTGCGAAGTGACAATGGCCGCACGCACCCGGTCGCGAGCCTCGCGGACTTCGGTGTCGGCGAGGCCGACCAGCGTAAACGCAGGCAGGCCGTTTGAAAGGTGCACCTCGACCGTGACTTCGGGCGCATTCAGCCCGTCTATGGCACGGGTGCGCACAAGCGCGATCGACATCCGGACCTCCAACACTGAGCGGCCGTCAGTCTAGCGGAGATCCGGTCGATGCCAAAGGAATATTCCGGAAGCCGGCATCAGGGCCGGCACGAATCGCAGCCTTGTCAGGGAGCGACATCATCCCGGGTCGCGATCTCGCTTTCGAGAACGGCGACCCGGGCTTCCAGTTCAGCCAGGCGCTGGCGGGCATGCGCCAACATCTCGCGCTGAACTTCAAACTCCTCGCGCGTCACCAGGTCAAGCTTGTCGAAGGCGCCGGACAGGACCGCCTTGATATTTTTCTCCACATCGCGCACCGGGCTGTTTGCGACCAGTTCGGACAGTTTCGAACCAATTTCATCGAATATGCGTGGCGCAGTCATGATCTCTTACGCTCCAAAAAGTGAGTCCTGATGAAGTCTAGCATGCGCTTCAAGCATGCTTCCGGCCACACCGCTCCAACACGGTGCCTGCAATGTGCATTTTTCGCACCATGTTGGTGCGTACATGCAATCAGCGCATCATCCCGGTGAGCCCCGCCTGCGACAAGTCCACCATCCGGGCCGCGCGACGCCCCTGAAGCCCAGCATTCAAGCAGACTTCAAGGAGCTGGCACGCTCGATGCTAATGGAACTCCACCAAAACACAATTCATCACTTGCTTCAGGAGCAAACCATGCGCAAGAGCCTCATCGTCACCGCCCTTATCGCCGCACTGCCGCTGATGAGTACTGCTCACGCTGAAGAGGAAAGCCCCTTCAGCGGCAACTTCTCGCTGACGACGAACTATGTGTTCCGCGGCATCAGCCAGACGCAAAGCAACCCGGCTGTGCAGGGCGGGGTCGACTACGCTCACTCGAGCGGTTTCTACGTCGGCACCTGGGCGTCGAACGTCGGCTGGGTGGACGATATCGCCAAGACCCGCAACAACATGGAGTGGGACTTCTACTTCGGTTACGCGGGCGAAGCCGGCCCGATCTCGTATGACGTCGGTGCCATTCGCTACTTCTATCCGGGCAACTCGATCAGCGGCGTAGCCACCCCGGATACGACGGAAGTATATGTCTCCGCAGGCTGGGAGTTCCTCACCCTCAAGTACTCGCACTCGGTCTCCAAGTACCTGTTCGGCTGGACCGGTCTCGACACCGACAGCACCCGTAACAGCAACTACCTCGAGCTCAACGCCGAGTACGAGATCATGGCCGGCTGGACCGCCAGCGCCCACATCGGCCATCAGTACATCAAGCACAACAGCAAGGCCTCGTACTCCGACTGGGGCCTGGGCGTGAGCAAGGATATCGGTATCGGCACCGTCGCGCTGAACTACGCCGACTCCGACGCGAACGGCGACTGCAGCAAGGGCGAGCCTTACTGTTTCGGCTCCAGCGGCAAGGATGCCGCCGGTAGCCACTTCTACGTGTCCTTCAGCAAGGACTTCTGAGCACGACTCGCGTGTCCGGGCCTCTCAGCTCGAGGCCCGGAGCAACACATCTCGGCAACAAAGGGGGATTCATCATGAAATTCATCAGCGCCATCATCAAGCCCTTCAAGCTCGACGAAGTGCGTGAAGCGCTGTCCGCCATCGGCGTACAGGGCATCACCGTGACCGAAGTCAAGGGCTTCGGTCGCCAGAAAGGCCATACCGAACTTTACCGTGGCGCGGAATACGTCGTCGACTTTCTGCCCAAGGTAAAGATCGAAGCGGCCATCCGCGACGACATTCTCGACCAGGCCATCGAGGCCATCGAAAAATCCGCCTCGACGGGAAAAATCGGCGACGGCAAGATTTTTGTCTTTGATCTTGAACAGGCCATCCGCATTCGCACCGGTGAAACCGGGGCCGACGCGCTGTAAGGGAGACTGTGAAATGAAAAAACTATTTGCGATTCTGCTGGCGGCAGTGACCGTCGGCTTTGCGGGCGGCGTTTTTGCCCAGGAAACGGCGGCGCCCGCCGTAGAGGCCGTCGTCGAAGCAGCAGCCGCTGCGGCACCGGCTGAAGCGGCCGTCGAGGCGACGGTAAACAAAGGTGACGTCGCCTGGATCATGACCGCCACGCTGCTGGTGCTGTTCATGGCCCTGCCCGGCCTGGCGCTGTTCTACGGCGGTCTGGTCCGCACCAAGAACATGCTGTCGGTGCTGATGCAGGTGATGGTGGTGTTCTCGCTGATTACGGTGCTGTGGGCCTTCTACGGCTACAGCCTCGCCTTCACCGAGGCCAGCCCCTTCATCGGCTCGCTGGGCAAGCTGTTCATGTCGGGTGTGACGCTCGACAGCCTTGCCGATACCTTCAGCGATGCCTCCAAACTGCCGGAGTATGCGTTCATCGCCTTCCAGGCAACCTTCGCCGGCATCACCTGCGCGCTGATCGTGGGCTCCTTTGCCGAGCGCATGAAGTTCTCCGCCGTGCTGCTGTTCTCGGTGATCTGGTTCACCTTCTGCTACCTGCCGATCTGCCACATGGTCTGGGGCCCCGGCGGCTTCCTGCTCGATAGCGGCGCACTCGACTTCGCCGGTGGCACCGTGGTGCACATCAACGCCGGTGTGGCCGGTCTGGTTGGCGCCTACATGGTTGGCAAGCGTATCGGCTTTGGCCGCGAATCGATGGCACCGCACTCGCTGACGCTGACCATGGTCGGTGCATCGATGCTGTGGGTGGGCTGGTTCGGCTTCAACGCCGGCTCCAACCTGGAAGCCACGTCGGGTGCTGCGCTGGCCTTCATCAACACCTTGTTCGCCACTGCCGCTGCTGTGCTGGCCTGGTGTATCGGTGAAGCCATGTTCAAGGGCAAGCCCTCGATGCTGGGTGCCGCATCCGGTGCGGTTGCCGGCCTGGTGGCGATCACCCCGGCGTGCGGCTCGGTGGGCCCGATGGGTGCCATCATCATCGGCCTGCTCGCCGGCTTCGTCTGCCTGTGGGGCGTCAATGGCCTCAAGCGCATGCTCGGCGCTGACGACTCGCTCGACGTGTTCGGCGTGCATGGTCTGGGCGGCATCCTCGGTGCCATCCTGACCGGCGTGTTCACCGCCCCCTCGCTGGGCGGCACGGGCGCCGAGGACTTCTCGATTGCCAGCCAGGTGTGGATCCAGACCTACTCGGTGATCATCACCATCGTGTGGTCGGCCGTCGTCGCCTTCATCGGCTTCAAGATTGCGGACATGTTCGTCGGTCTGCGTGTGCCTGAAGAGGAAGAACGCGAAGGCCTGGACATCACCTCCCACGGCGAAACCGCATACCACTACTAATAAGTACTCAAAGGGACGGGCCGCAACTCCTCCGGCTCTTCCCAGATTGGGCGCCCTGCGGGGCGCCCTTTTTTGTCCACGCTCCAGATCTGCCAAAAGAAATGGCGTCCCGCAGGACGCCATTTTCCGCAGCTGGAGACCTGCCGTTCAGCGGAACACGATGGTCTTGTTGCCGTGGACCAGCACCCGGTCTTCCAGGTGGTAGCGCAGACCCCGCGCCAGCACGGTCTTCTCGATATCCTTGCCGTAGCGGACCATGTCTTCGACCGCATCCGAATGGTCGATGCGAATGACGTCCTGTTCGATGATCGGTCCCTGATCGAGATCGGCCGTGACATAGTGGCAAGTTGCGCCGATGAGCTTCACGCCCTTGGTGTAGGCCTGATGGTAGGGCCGCGCGCCGACGAAACTGGGCAGGAAGCTGTGGTGGATATTGATGATGCGCCCCGGATACGCAGCGCACAGTTCGGGCGACAGGATCTGCATGTAGCGCGCCAGCACCATGGTGTCGCCGCGCACCTCCTCGAAGATACGTTCGACCTCGGCATAGGCAGCGGCCTTGTTTTCGGCGCCGACCGGTACATGATGGAAGGGGATGCCATGCCATTCCACGAAACCGCGCAGCGTGTCGTGGTTGGAAACGACGCACGGAATCTCGATGTCCAGCTCCTTCGATTTCCACCGCGCCAGCAGGTCGTACAGGCAATGTTCCTGCTTGCTCACCAGCATCACGACCCGCTTCTTGACCGCGGAATCGGTGATCTTCCACTCCATTTCCAGCTCTTCGGCGAGCGGACGGAAACGCTCGCGCAACTCGCTCAGATGAAACGGAATGGAGTCGGCACGGATCTCGATGCGCATGAAATAGCGCCCGACCTCCTCACCCTCGCGCGGCAACTCGGCGTGAAGCGAGGTTTCCAGGATCCAGCCCTTGAGTTCGGCAATGAAGCCCGATACCCGGGCGACGATTCCAACCCGGTCGGGACAGGAGGCGGAGAGGGTGAAGAAGCGTTCGCGGTGCATGTCGGCTCGGTCGGGGTTGGTCAGGCGGTGCGGGCAAAGGCTTTGTCGATCTCGGCGCGCAGACCGGCATAGTCGCGCACGACGGGATACTGGGGAAACTCGCGGATGACGTTTTCCGGCGGATGAAAGAGGATGCCGCCATGGGCTTCGCCGAGCATCGCGGTATCGTTGTACGAATCACCTGCAGCAACGACCTGGAAGTTGAGTTCCTTGAAACGCTTCACCGCTTCACGCTTCTGATCCGGCATGCGCAGGTGGTAGTTGACCAGCACGCCGTTGGCGTCGGCTTCGAGACTATGGCAGAACAGGGTCGGCAGGCCGAGCTGCTGCATCAGCGGCTTGGCGAACTCATAGAAGGTGTCGGACAGGATGATGACCTGATAGGTCTCGCGCAACTCGTCGAGGAACGCTCGCGCGCCGGGCATCGGGCCCATGCTGGCGATCACGGCCTGGATGTCCGGCAGACCGAGTTTGTGATTGGCGAGAATGTCGAGCCGATACTTCATCAGGGTGTCGTAGTTGGGTTCGTCACGGGTGGTACGACGCAACTCGGCAATGCCGGTACGCTCGGCGAACTCGATCCAGATTTCCGGAACCAGCACACCTTCGAGGTCGAGACAGACGATTCGCACCGGACGCTCCTGTAGTCAATTTTGGCGAAGGCGCGATTCTATCATCCACGCGCGTCAGGTCTGGTTTGAAGCACGCATGATCAATTGCACACTGGCGTGATCATTCCACTGGCAGGCCCGAAGCACTACGGACATACTGCGCGCGACTACACTTCACCGACACGCAATGATCAAGCTGATCCCCGTCGACAGGCTCCTGCCCGGCATGTACATCCACGACCTCAACTGCGGCTGGATGGAACACAATTTCGTGCGCAACAGCTTCGAAGTGAGCGACATGGCCACTGCAGAGAAAGTCCGCGCGCTCGGTACGCATGAAGTCTATATCGACACCGATCGCGGCCTCGACGTCGCGAACGCCCCGACGCTGGAGGAGGCTGCGCACGAGGTCGACGAACAGATCGAGGCCATCGTCACGACATCGACATCGCCGGTCGCGCCGGCTTCGCTGGCCGACGAGGTGGCGCGGGCACGCTTGCTCCATCGTGAGGCGAACGTGATCGTGCGCAACATGATGGGCGATATCCGCCTGGGCAAGCAGATCGAACTGGAGAGAATCGAGCCGCTGGTTACGCAGATCGTCGATTCGATCTTTCGCCAGCAGGATGCACTGTTGCCGCTTTCGCTGCTGAAGAGCCACGATGAATACACCTTCCAGCACTCGGTCTCGGTGTGTACGCTGATGACCTCGTTCGCGCGTGCACTCGCGTTACCACGCGAAATCATCCACGAGATCGCGATCGGCGCCCTGCTCCACGACGTCGGCAAAGCCAAGGTGCCGGACGCGATTCTGAACAAGCCTGCCAAGCTGACCGACGCCGAGTTCGACAAGATGAAATCCCATGTGGTGCAAAGCAAGGTCATCCTGCTTGGCACCCCTGGCATCAGCGACATCGCGCTCGACGTGGCTGCCCAGCACCATGAGCGCTTTGACGGCACCGGCTACCCGAACAAGCTCAAAGGGGAGCAGATCAGCCTGTACGGCCAGATGGGCGCCATCGTCGACGTCTACGATGCCCTGACCTCCAACCGCTGCTATCACAAGGGCAGGCCCCCGACCGAAGCGCTGCGCAAGCTGCTCGAATGGAGCAAATTCCATTTCAAGCCGGATCTGGTGCAGGCCTTCATCCGCACCATCGGCATCTACCCCTCAGGCTCGCTGGTGCGCCTGGAAAGCGGCCGCCTCGCCGTCGTCCAGGAGCAACACACCGACAAACTGATGCAACCCACGGTCAAGGTGATGTTTCATACCAAGGGCCACTATCTGACGCCCGAAATCGTCGACCTGCGCCGCTCGCAGGATCGCATTGTCAGCCACGAATCCTTCGAGGAGTGGAAGATCGACCCACAGCAGTGGTTGCCTGCCTGAAGGCGAGAAGACATGGGACGAAGCGAGTGTGACGCGGAGTTTTCACCACGCCAGTGCATTGGCGCACGCGAAACCGGCTAAAGGCGCTATCCTAGCCCTCCTCTCAAGCGCCTTCGTTTTCGCATGATCTCCAGCCCGACTCTTCGTATCGCCGCCAGCGCCTTGTTGATCTGTCTATACGCGCCGCTGGGTCATGGCGCAGATGACAATGCAGTCACCGACAGCGAGCGCAGCCGCCAACTCAAGAACGAAGCCGCACAACTGCGCAAGCAGGCAGAGGCGCAGTATCAGGCCGCGGAGCCGGCCTGTTACCAGCGTTTCCTCGTGAACAGCTGCATCGATAGCGCCAAGCAGGAACACCTGGACAGTATCCGCCGGGCCCGCGCACTGGAGGCCGAAGCGCGCAAGATTGATCTGGCCGAACGACAGCGCGCCGCCAGCAAGGCCATGGCAGACAATCCTGGCGCACCGCAAAGCGCTAGCGCGCCGTCGCCGGCAGGCAATGCGACCGTCGCGCCGCAGCCCGAAGCCGAACAGTTGCGTGCCGATCGTGCGCGCGCGGCAGCCGCCGCCGAGCATGAGGCCGATCTTGCACGGGCTGCGCGGGACGAAACTCGCAGCCGCGAGCGCGACAAGGCAGCCGCGGCCGCCGCACAGCGGGCCGAAGATGCGGCGCGTGAACGCGCACGCTACGACGCACGCATTCGTGAATACGAGGAGAAGAAGGCGCGTGACGCCGCCGGGCGCTGACGGACAAGCGCACGCGGGCGACAGCTGAAGGTCCGCTCAGGCTAGGGGCGATTGGCAATCCAGATGCCCGTGCAGACCAGGCCAAGGGCAACGAAAACGGCTGGCGTCAGCGCCTCGCCGAGCAAGACACCACCGGCCACGACACCAAGCACCGGGGTCAGGAAGGAAAACGACGACAGCCGTGTTACCGGATAATGGCGTATGAGCCAGAACCAGCCGATATAGCTGGCTGTCGCGACTACCACGATCTGGAATGCAAGGCTCGCCCACACCGCAGGGGTCGGCGCGAAAATGCCGGGCTCGCCAAGCATCGCGGCAAACGCCGGCAGCACGAGTGCGGATACCACCAGTTGATACATCAACATCTTTTCCGGTGCGACGCGAGACAACGCGGACACCTTGATAGTCAGCGTGGTGCCCGCCCAGAACACCGCAGCACAGAACATCATCAGATCCCCGATCCAGGTCGTACCGGCGGGCAACAGCAGACTCTCGCCAAACAGTGCCAGTACGCCGACGAAGGCCAGCGCCATCCCCAGCCACTGGGCACGCCGCATGTGTTCGTTCGGCAGCAGCCAGACCGCGCCGAGGGCGACCATGAACGGCGCGGTATACAGAAAGATCACCCCGCGCGAGGCCGTCGTGTATTGCAGCGCCCAGTACAGGAGCCCGAACTCGAGCGCAAACAGGGTGCCGGCCAGCAAGCCGGGAATCAGCGTCGTATCGCGCTCGAACAGCTTCACACCGCGCACGGCCGACCACAGTGACACCAGCACCACTGCCCCCATCGAACGCAATCCGGCCTGCCACAGTGGCGAGATCCCTGCATTGGCGAACTTGATCACGACCTGCTGGCTACCCCAGATGGCGCAGAAGATGACCATCAGGAAAATGGCAACGCGGTCGAGCTGAAGTTTGTCTGACATGCCTGGTCCGTCAATCGGTCAGCGGGTTCGGGCTGGCAGTATAGGGGCTGGCCGTGACTTTGACGTGGTTCTCGGCCAATAATGCACCAATCAGGGGCGTCTCGCGCCGGTGGCCGCGATGAATCACCGGAGAAGGCTCAGTCGACCACTTCCATCTCGATCGGTGCCGGAAACTGCAGGCGGGCGCGCAGGGCACGGGTGACCTGCACGTGGCCTTCGGCATCAACGCGCAACGCATGGTCGATGTTGAAATGGCGCGTCTGCTCCCGCCAGCCCGCGTTGGCCAGATAGGCTGGCTTGCTCGCCGCATCCGACAGGGTACCGGCATCCGGGCGCGGCGTGACGAGTACAGTCAGCGACTGCGTTCCGTGCGCCGGCTGGCCGGTGCGCGGGTCGAGCAGATGGGCGTAGCGCACGCCATCGAGCTCGAAATAGCGTTGATAGTCGCCCGAGGTACCGATCGCCTCGCCGTCGTACAGCGGCATGGTGGCAATCGGTGCGGGCGCACGTGGATGCTGGATGCCGATGCGCCACGGCTGATCGCCCTTACGCCCGAGCGCCATGACGTTGCCGCCGATGTTGATCAGTGCATTGCTGATCCCGCGTGCACGCAGCAGGCTGGCGGCGCGATCGAGTGCATAGCCCTTGGCATACCCGCCTAGATCGAGCTGCACGGCAGGATTGCGGCTGCTGACTCGACGCCCGTCGATGGTCAGGTCGCTCATGCGCGGATGCGCAGCCACCAGCGCCGCCAGCTTGTCAGGATCCGGCCGCACCGGCACGAAGGTATCGGTATGAAACCCCCACAGCTCGATCAGGCCGCCCAGCGCCGGATCGAATAGCTCATCACCCGCGGCCGCCAGGCGTTGCGCGTCGCGCAACATCGTCGCCAGCTCTTCCGACACCTCCATGGTCTCGCCGCGCGCAATGGCCGCATTCAGCGCTGTGAGCTCGGACGGCTCCCACGCATGATAGGCCCGATGCAGGCGGTCGAACTCGCGCAGCACCTCAGCGCTCGCGGCATCCGCCTGCGCCTTGTCCTCGCCATAGACCGCGACATCGACTCGGGTGCCGAAGACGAAGGACTCCTGGTGAAAGACCTGCGGCCGCGCGCATCCGCCAAGCACGAAGACGCAGGCAAGCAGCCACAGCGCCGCCCGCATGCAGGCGCAGAGACGCTCCGCACGAATCATCCGGCGCACACCTCTTCGAGCGTGTCGATCACCAGCCCGGGGACGTCGAATCCCTGCTGGGCGGTGATCTCGACCATGCACGTGGGGCTGGTGACGTTGATTTCGGTCAGATGGCCGCCAATCACGTCGAGGCCGACGATCAGCAGCCCGCGCGCCCACAGGATGGGGGCAAGATGCTCGGCGATCTCGCGTTCGCGGTCGGTGAGCGCCATGGCCACGCCACGCCCACCCGCTGCGAGGTTGCCACGCGTCTCGCCCTGCTTCGGAATACGCGCCAACGCGTAGGGCACGACCTTGCCGCCGATGATCAGTACACGCTTGTCGCCCTCGGCAATCTCGGCCAGGTAGCGCTGCGCCATGATCGTACGGCTGCCTTCGTGGGTCAGGGTTTCGACGATCACGTTGCGGTTGGGATCGTCCGCGCGCACGCGGAAGATCTGGCTTCCGCCCATGCCGTCGAGCGGCTTGAGAATGACGTCGCCCAGTTCGTCGATGAAGGCGTGCACATCGGCCGGATCGCGCGCCACCAGCGTCGTCGCGGTGAATTGGGCAAACTCGGTGATGGCGATCTTTTCCGAGTGGTCCCGGATCGAGCGCGGATCGTTGAACACCCGCACACCGGCCTGCGCGGCACGCTCGAGCAGCCAGGTCGCGGTGACGTACTCGAAATCGAAGGGCGGGTCCTGGCGCATCAGCACGGCATCGAACGCGGCCAGCGGCAAGGGCTGCGCCTCGCCTGCTGTATACCAGTCGTAGTTGTCGTTGCGCACAGTCAGCGGCACGCAGTCCGCGATCACGACGCCTTCGCGCCAGGTCAGTGCTTCACGGCGGATCGCCCACACCGCGTGGCCGCGCGCCGACGCCGCGCGCATCATCGCCACACTCGAATCCTTGTACGGTTTGAGTCCTTCGATCGGATCGAGGATGAAGGCAAGCTTGAGCGGACGGGACATGGTCGGGCTTCCTGGTGCGGACGGATCGGGCAGGCAGGATGTTACACCAAGCCCCGCACGGACTCGCCCCCGTGGCAGCGCAAGTGCTCGCCGCCTACAGATCCACCCGGCCCAGCGGCAGGCAGCGTTCGTCCTTGACGACCTCCATCACCACATAGGTGTGTGTCTGCTTGACGCAGGGCAGCTCCGAGATGCGTTCGCCCATCACCTTGCGATATTCGGTGATATCGCGCGTCCTGACCTTGAGCAGGTAGTCGAAATCGCCCGCGATCATGTGGCAGGACTCGATCTCGGGAATCGTCTTGACGCCATCGTTGAAGCGCTTCAGGTCATGCGCCGTGGTGCTCGACAGCAGCACCTGCACGACGACGATGTGCGCCGCGCCCACCGACTCGGGATCCAGTGCGGCGTGATAGCCCTTGATCACGCCCTGCTTCTCCAGCCGTCGCAGACGTTCCGCACACGGCGTCTTGCTCAGCCCGACGCGGCGCGACAGCTCAACCATGGAAATGCGGGCATCGGCCTGCAATTCGGCCAGAATTTTCAAATCGATCCGATCCATTGCGCTGCAGCAGACTTATTGTCTACTCCCTACGATAAATATGGTCATTGTGCCTGTATTAAATGCATCTTTGGAGCCATTAACTACTATTTATCAAGAACAATTCGAGCTCAGAGATGCATGTGCCAGCCGCTTTCCGCGGCAACCTTGAATCGTGATATCAGGAGTACGAGTCGTGACCCAGTCCGAGTTCCAGCCCGAAACCGCTGCCCTGCCCGCAGAGCACCGCCCTCTCCTGCGCCAGCGCATCGACGCTGCGTGGCGTACTCCGGAGCCCGAGTGCGTGCCGCAACGCATCGCCGAGGCGCGGATGGAGGCGGGACTGCAGGCGCGCACGCACGACATGGCGCACCAGCTCGTGGCCGGCCTGCGCAACAAGCGCAGCCGCTCGAGCGGCGTTGACGCACTGATGAAGGAATTCTCGCTTTCCAGCCAGGAAGGCGTGGCACTGATGTGCCTCGCCGAAGCCCTGCTGCGGGTGCCGGACAAGGCCACGGCGGATCGCCTGATCCGCGACAAGCTGGCACGCGGCAACTGGCGTGCCCACCTCGGAAACAGCCCCTCGCTGTTCGTCAATGCGGCCACCTGGGGCTTGCTCATCACCGGCAGGCTGGTGTCGACGAGCAGCGAGCAAAGCCTGTCCAACGCGCTCAACCGCCTCCTCTCCCGGGGCGGCGAACCCCTGATCCGCAAGGGCATGGACCTGGCGATGCGCATGCTGGGCGAACAATTCGTCACCGGACGCGACATCGACGAAGCGCTCGAGCGCGGACGCAGCACCGAAAAACGCGGCTATCGCTACTCCTTCGACATGCTTGGTGAGGCCGCCATGACCGCCGCCGACGCCAGGCGCTACCTGACTGCATACGAAACCGCCATCCACGCCATCGGCAAGGCCGCAGCCGGCCGCGGGGTGGTCGACGGCAACGGCATCTCGGTCAAACTCTCCGCACTGCACCCCCGCTACGTCTGGTCGCAGCGCGAACGCACGCTGGCCGAGCTGCTGCCACGGCTGAAAGCGCTGTGCATGCTGGCGCGCAAATACGACATCGGTTTCAACATCGATGCCGAGGAGGCCGACCGCCTCGACCTGTCGCTCGACCTGCTCGAAGCGCTCGCAATGGACCCCGAGCTGGGCAACTGGAACGGGCTCGGTTTCGTCGTTCAGGCTTACCAGAAGCGCGCGCCTTTCGTGCTCGACTGGGTCATCGAACTGGCGCGCCGCAGCGGTCGCCGCATGATGGTGCGACTGGTCAAGGGCGCGTACTGGGACGCCGAAATCAAGCGCGCCCAGATCGACGGCATGGACGGCTACCCGGTGTTTACCCGCAAGGTCTACACCGATGTGTCCTACATCGCCTGCGCTCGCCGCCTGCTGGCCGCCCGCGATGTCATCTACCCCCAGTTTGCAACGCACAACGCACATACGCTGGCGGCGATCTTCCATCTTGCCGGCCCCGACTACCAGACCGGCAACTACGAGTTCCAGTGCCTGCACGGCATGGGTGAGCCCCTGTACGATCAGATTGTCGGCAACGCGGACCGGCGCCGCCTCGTGCGCATCTATGCACCGGTCGGCAGCCACGAGACCCTGCTGGCCTACCTCGTTCGCCGGTTGCTGGAAAACGGCGCCAACACGAGCTTCGTCAATCGCATCGTGGACGAGAATGTGCCCATCAACGCACTGATCGCGGATCCGGTCGAAGAGGCGCAACTGCTTGCCGGCGCCCCTCACCCTCGCATCCCCCTTCCCGCTGATCTGTACGGCGCTAGCCGGCGCAATGCGGCGGGCTTCGATCTCGCCAGCGAACCGGTACGGGCACGGATCGCCGCCGCACTGGCAAGCAGCCGCAGCACGCCTCACATCGCCACACCGATGGTGGCAGGCGCCCCTGCGCTGACAGCGACCGGCATCCCGGTGCGCAACCCGGCGAATCACAACGACATCGTCGGCCATGTCATCGAAGCGGACACTGAGGTCGCCGCGGCCGCGCTTGCTGCCGCAGCCGACGACGGCACGGCCTGGAGCGCGCGCCCCCCGGGCGAGCGTGCGAACTGCCTGCTGCGCACCGCAGACCTGATGGAACGCGACGCCGGCACCCTGCTGGCACTGGCCGTGCGCGAAGCGGGCAAGTCATGGTCGAACGCCGTGGCCGAGCTGCGCGAAGCGGTTGATTTCTGCCGCTATTACGCCGAGGAAGCACGTCGCTTCGACAACGGCACTCACACCGCGCTCGGTCCGGTGCTGTGCATCAGTCCGTGGAACTTCCCGCTGGCCATCTTCAGTGGCCAGGTCGCGGCGGCGCTTGCCGCCGGCAATCCGGTGCTGGCCAAGCCGGCCGAGCAGACCCCGCTCATCGCCGCCGCCGCCGTGCGCCTGTTTCATGATGCCGGCGTGCCGGCGACAGCGCTGCAACTGCTGCCGGGCCGCGGTGAAACCGTGGGTGCGGCGCTGGTGGCCGATCCGCGCGTACGCGCAGTGATGTTTACCGGCTCGACCGAAGTCGCGCGCCTGATCAAGCGCAGCCTTGCCATGCGCGGCGGAAACATCCCGCTGATTGCCGAGACCGGCGGCCAGAACGCGATGATCGTGGATTCGACCGCACTTGCCGAACAGGTGGTCGTCGACGTGCTCGCCTCGAGCTTTGATTCAGCCGGCCAACGCTGCTCGGCCCTGCGCGTACTGTGCCTGCAGGAAGACGTGGCCGACGGCATCCTCGACATGCTGCAGGGCGCGCTGCGCGAATTGCGCATCGGCGACCCGGCCGATGTGCGCACCGACGTCGGTCCGGTCATCGATGCCGAGGCGCGCGAAGGACTCGAGTGCCACATCGATGCCATGCGCGCGGCAGGCGCCCGAATCACGCGCCTGGCGCTGCCGGACACCTGCGCCAGCGGCAGTTTCGTCGCCCCGACGATCATCGAGATCGGCAGCATGGCCGAACTCGGACGCGAACAGTTCGGTCCCATCCTGCATGTGTTGCGCTACCGCGCCGCGGATTTCGACCGCCTCATCGACGACATCAACGCCAGCGGTTACGGTCTCACCATGGGCGTGCATTCACGCATCGACGAGACCATCACGCGCGTGGCCGAGCGCGCGCATGTCGGCAACCTCTATGTCAATCGCAATATCATCGGTGCCGTGGTCGGGGTTCAGCCCTTCGGTGGCGAAGGTCTGTCGGGCACCGGTCCGAAGGCGGGCGGTCCGCTCTACCTGCACCGATTGCTGCGACGCAGCCCCGGGCCGGCGCTCGAGGGCGCGACGCAGATGGCGGAAAGCGATGCTTTCCTCAACTTCGTGACCTGGCTCGAAAGCGACGCCCGTGCGCTGGTCGAAGGCGACGACATCGCCATCCTGCGCGATCGCGCGGACGCCTATCGCCGGCGCCGCCTGTCGGGACTGCGCCTGATGCTGACGGGCCCGACCGGCGAGGACAACAGCCTGCGCTTCGTGCCACGCGGTGTGCTGGCCGGCACCGCCGACACCGCAGTCGGCGCACTGCACCAGATCCTCGCCGCGGTCGCGTCGGGCAATCGCATCGTCTTCCCCGATACACCGTTGTTCAAGCGCCTGCAGCACAACCTGCCCACAGCAGTCGCCAGTCAGGTGAGCGTCGATGCCAAGTGGCTGGAGACGCCGTTCGGCGCGCTGCTGTTCGATGGCGACGAAGCCGAGGCCGACATCTGGCGCAAACGCCTGGCCGACCGCGACGGTCCGCTGGTGGCGCTGGTGCAGGCGGAGCCGGAATATGACCCAGGTGCGCTGGTGCATGAACGCACCGTCAGCATCAATACCGCCGCCGCCGGCGGTAATGCAAGTCTCATGGCAATGGGCGCGTGAGGCCGGCGCAAAGGCCGGCGCACGCGCACGCACTTAGGGCAGACACGGATTGCATTAATCCTTGCCTGGCTTAACTTACAGGGCCTGCGCGGACGGCAATGTCCGCACATGTCATGTCACCACGAAGCGTCAGTAGAACCTCGCACAAAAGGAGATTACCCATGAAGAAGACTTTCCTCGCCGCTGCATGTATCGCGCTCGGCGCACTGAGCACCCCCGCACTGGCCGACCTGCCGGTGGCCATCGCCGGCCCGATGACGGGACAGTACGCCTCGGCCGGCGACCAGATCCGCAAAGGTGCGGAAATGGCCATCGCCGACATCAATGCACGCGGCGGCGTACTCGGCGAGAAGCTGACGCTGGAAGTGGGCGACGACGCCTGCGATCCGAAGCAGGCCGTGTCGGTCGCCAACACCATGGTGAACAAGGGCATCGTCTTCATGCATGGACACTGGTGCTCGAGCTCCACCATCCCGGCGTCGGATGTCTATGCGGAATCCGACATCCCCATGGCGACGGTATCGACCAACCCGCAGGTCACGGAGCGCGGGCTCAAGAACGTATTCCGCATCATGGGTCGTGACGACCAGCAGGGCCTGGTGGCCGGCAACTACCTGGCCAGTCATTTCAAGGGCAAGAAAATTGCCGTACTCGACGACAAGAGCGCCTACGGCAAGGGTCTGGCCGACGAAATCGCCAAGGCGATGACGGCCAAGGGCGCCAAGCCGGTGCTGCGCGAATCCATTACCGCGGGCGAAAAGGATTACTCGGGCATCGTCACCAAGCTCAAGCAGGCCGGCGTCGACGTGCTGGCCTACGGCGGCTACCACACCGAAGTGGCACTGATCCTGCGCCAGGCCCAGCAAGCCGGTCTGAAACTCACGGTGATGGGCGGCGACACCATGACCAACTCCGAACTGGTCACCGCCGCCGGCCCGACCGCCGACAACGTGATGTTCACCTTCTCCCCCGATCCGCGCAAGAACCCGGACGCCGCCCCGATCGTGGAGAAGTTCCGTGCCGCCAAGATCGAGCCTGAAGGCTACGTGATGTATGCCTACGCCGCGATGCAGCTGTTCGAGCAGGCCGCGACGAAAGCCAAGAGCACCAAGTACGCGGCGCTGGAAAAGGCCATGCGCGGCGGCACCTTCAAGACCGTGATCGGCGATCTGTCCTTCGACGCCAAGGGTGACCAGAAGGCGCCGGGCTTCGTCGTCTACCAGTGGAAGGACGGCAAGTACGATTACGCAAAGTAAGTCGTTCTCCCGCCCACCGGGCGGTGCGTGAAGCCGGCCCCCGGGCCGGCGTCTCCGCCCTGGAACTGAAGCGCGCTCATGCTCGCTGACGCCGCGCCACCGACAGGGCGACCAAAACCACAAGCTGCGCACGGCGGCCGCCAAGCGGCACCCGTCGCGCAACACCACTCCCGGAGATAACGTGGCCTACGCATTGCAACAACTCATCAATGGCCTCACGCTCGGCTCGATGTACGGGCTGATCGCAATCGGCTACACGATGGTGTACGGCATCATCGGCATGATCAATTTCGCCCACGGCGACATCTTCATGGTCAGCGCCTTCATTGCCGTCACCGCGTTCACGCTGCTCGCCGCGGCCGACGTCACCTCGGTCCCGCTGGCACTGACCTTCGTCCTCATCGTATCGATCTTCTTCACCTCGGCCTACGGCTGGGCAGTGGAGCGCATCGCCTATCGTCCGCTACGCGGCTCGACCCGGCTGGCGCCGCTGATTTCCGCAATCGGGATGTCGATCTTCCTGCAGAACGCAGTGCAGCTCACCCAGGGCGCACGGGTGAAACCCATTCCTCCGGTGATCCAGGGCGGCCTCGAGGTTTGGTCCACGCCCGAATTCACCGTTCAGATCGGCTGGAGCCAGCTCCTGATCATCGCCGTCACCGTAGTGATGATGGTCGGCTTCACCTGGCTGATCACGCAGACGCCGTTCGGTCGCCAGCAACGCTCCTGCGAGCAGGACCGCACCATGGCGTCGCTGCTGGGCATCAACGTCGATCGCACGATCTCCTTCACCTTCATGCTCGGCGCCTCGCTGGCCGCCGTGGCCGGGGTGATGGTGACGGTCTATTACGGCGTAATCGATTTCTACATCGGTTTTCTGGCCGGCATCAAGGCCTTCACCGCTGCCGTGCTGGGCGGCATCGGCTCATTGCCGGGCGCGATGCTGGGCGGTCTGCTGATCGGCCTCATCGAGTCGTTCTGGTCGGCCTACCTGTGGGCCGAGTACAAGGACGTGGCGACCTTCGCCATCCTCGTGCTGGTGCTGATGCTGCGCCCCTCGGGCCTGCTCGGCCGGCCCGAAGTGGAGAAAGTGTAATGAGCGCCGTCGTCTTCGCCCGCCATCAGATCACACCCGCAGAGCGCTTGCGCGACGCCGGATGGGTGGCCTTTGTCGCCCTCATCCTGGGCATCCCGCTGATCGGCCTGACCACTGTCGACGCCGGCGGCTCGCTGGAGGTCAGCACCCGCTTCGGTCTGCTCGCCGCATGTGTGGTTGCCGCATTTGGCGGCCGCCTCGGTCTACGCTGGATGATCGACACCATGGGCGCGCGCAAGCTCGAACGCCAGCGCGCGGACACCGGCAAATCGGTCGGCATCAGTCCGGTCAAGGTGGTCAACGTCATCGGCTGGATTGCGCTCGGCGCCTCCATCGCGCTGCCCATCATGTATTCGGACAACCGCTACGTGGTCGACACCGCCACCACGGTCCTGATCTACGTGATGCTGGGCTGGGGGTTGAACGTGGTAGTCGGTCTCGCCGGCCTGCTCGATCTGGGATACGTGGCCTTCTACGCGGTCGGCGCATACTCGTATGCGCTGCTGTCCACCCAGTACGGCTGGGGTTTCTGGGAAGCACTGCCGGTGTCGGGTGGTCTTGCCGCCACTTTCGGCATCCTGCTCGGCTACCCGATCCTGCGCCTGCGCGGCGACTACCTGGCCATCGTCACGCTGGGCTTCGGCGAGATCATCCGCATCATCCTGGTGAACTGGACCGAGTTCTCCAACGGCCCCAACGGCATCAGCTCGATTCCGCGCCCGACGCTGTTCGGACTCGAGTTCAGCCGCAGTGCAGCCGAAGGCGAGCAGACCTTTTCGACCTTCTTCGGCATCGACTACTCGCCGATGCACCGGCTGATCTTTCTCTACTACCTGATCCTGGTGCTGGCTCTGCTCACCCACGCCTTCGTGTCGCGCTTGCGCAAGCTGCCGATCGGACGCGCCTGGGAAGCGCTGCGCGAGGACGAGATCGCCTGCCAGGCAATGGGCATGAACACCACCAACATCAAGCTGTCGGCCTTTGCCATCGGCGCCATGCTGGGCGGTTTTGCCGGCATGTTCTTTGCCGCGCGCCAGGGTTTCATCTCGCCCGAGAGTTTCACCTTCACCGAGTCCGCCATCATCCTGGCCATCGTCGTGCTCGGCGGTATGGGCTCGCAGATGGGCGTAGTGCTGGCCGCCACGCTGCTGGTGCTGATCCCCGAATTCGGACGCAACTTTTCCGAGTACCGCATGCTGCTGTTCGGCGCTGCGATGGTGCTGATCATGGTCTGGAAACCAAGCGGCCTGCTGTCGCACCGCGAACCGACGCTGCGCCTGTCCAGGGGCGGCGCACGCAACCAGGATGCTCTCGAGGAGGCCGCACAATGAGCACATTGCTATCGGTGTGCGAACTGACGATGCGCTTCGGCGGCCTGACCGCCATCGACCAGCTGTCGCTGGAAGTGCCGGCCGGCAAGATCACCGGCATCATCGGCCCCAACGGTGCCGGCAAGACGACGCTGTTCAATTGCCTGACCGGTTTCTACAAACCGACCACCGGCACGCTGCGGCTGAATCATCCGACCCGCGGCGAATTGCGCCTGGAGTCGCTGTCCAGTCACCGCGTGGCGCGCGATGCCCAGGTGGTGCGAACCTTCCAGAACATTCGTCTGTTCCCCAAGATGACGGTGCTGGAGAATCTGATCGTGGCCCAGCACAACGTGCTGCAGCGGGCGTCGAAATTCTCCATTGCCGGCATTTTCGCCCTGCCGGTCTATCGCAAGGCCGAAGGCGAGGCCATGGCCCGCGCCGAGACCTGGCTGCGCCGCCTCAAGCTCGAACGGCTCGCCGACCACGCCGCGGGCGACCTGCCCTACGGCATTCAGCGCCGCATCGAGATCGCGCGCGCACTGTGCGTCAATCCGGTGCTGCTGTGCCTGGACGAACCGGCGGCCGGTCTCAATCCGCGCGAATCGGCCGAACTCAACGAACTGCTGCTCTACCTGTGCGGCGAAATGGGCATTGCGATCCTGCTGATCGAGCACGACATGAGCGTGGTCATGAACGTCTCCGACCATATCTGCGTGATCAACTACGGCCGCAAGATCGCCGAGGGTTCGCCGGAAAAGGTCCAGAACGATCCGCAGGTGATCAAGGCCTATCTTGGCGAAGACGACGAAGATGACGCAGACGATGCGTCCGGGGGGATCGCAGCATGATGCTGACAATGGAAGGGGTGCACGCCCACTACGGCCACATCCATGCCCTGCACGGCATCGACGTGGAAGTGCAGGTGGGCGAGATCGTCACCCTGATCGGCGCCAACGGCGCCGGTAAATCGACGTTGATGATGAGTCTGTTCGGGCGCCCGCAGGCCTCGGCCGGGCGCATCGTGTTCGACGGTGAGGACATCACCCACCTGCACACGCACGATATCGCCCGCCGCGGTATCGCGCTGGTGCCGGAGGGGCGGCGTATCTTTCCGCGCATGACGGTGCTGGAGAATCTGCAGATCGGTGCGGCGCAGGCCGATCCGGCCAACTACGATGCCGACATCGCGCGTGTATATGCGATGTTCCCCATCCTGCAGGAGCGTCAGTCGCAGCGCGCCGGCACGCTGTCGGGCGGTGAGCAGCAGATGCTCGCCATCGGTCGCGCGCTGATGAGCCGCCCCAAGCTGCTGCTGCTCGACGAGCCCTCACTCGGCCTGGCGCCGATCTACATCCGCCGTATTTTCCAGATCGTGCGCGAACTCAACCGCGACCATGGCATGACCATCCTGCTGGTGGAGCAGAACGCCAACCAGGCGCTGAAAGTGGCACATCGTGCCTACGTGCTTCAGCATGGCGAGATCACGCTGTCGGGCACCGGTGCCGAGCTGCTTGCGAGCCCCGAAGTGCGCGCAGCCTATCTTGAAGGCGGAGGTCACGCTTGAGCGACGGCACGACCGCAGCACCCGCACGCTGGCTGCCCTTCGCGGTGCTCGGCATCGGCCTGACGGCGATCTCCTTCGGCGCGGTACTGGCGCGTCTGGCGCAGGCCGAAGGGGTGAGTTCACTGGCGGTGGCCACCTGGCGGCTGGGGCTGGCAGCGATCATCATCACCCCGGTCGCGCTGATGCAGTCGCACCGCGACCTGGCACGACTGAGCGGCCGCCAGATGTTGATGGCGGTGGCGGCCGGCTTCTTCCTGGCGCTGCATTTCGCCACCTGGATCAGCTCGCTGGAATACACCTCGGTGGCCTCGAGCACAGCGCTGGTGACCACCAATCCATTGTGGATCGGCATCGCCTCCTTCGTGCTGTTTCGCGAGCGACCGAGCCTGATGATGGTCGGCGGCATCGCGCTGTCCCTGGCAGGCAGCCTGTTCATCTTCTGGAGCGACAGCCAGACTGCCGGCGTGGGGAGCAATCCGATGCTGGGCAACATGCTGGCGCTGGTCGGCAGTTGGTGCTTCTCCGCCTACCTGCTGATCGGGCGCCGGCTGCGCGCCGGGCTCGGCCTGTCTGCCTACATCTGGCTGGCGTATGGCGCGGCCGGACTCTTCCTGCTGGGCGCCAGCGGCATTGGCGGCGTCAGCCTGTTCGCTCACTCGAACGTGGCCTGGCTGGTGTTGCTGGGCATGGCGCTGGGACCGCAATTGCTGGGGCATACGTCCTACAACTGGTCGCTGCGCTACGTCTCGGCCACCTTCATTGCGGTGGTGACGCTGGGCGAGCCGGTGGGCAGCGCGCTGCTCGCCTTCATCGTCTTCGGCGAAGGCTTCGCGCCGCTGCAATTCGTCGGTTTCAGCCTGCTGCTGGCAGGCATCTACCTCGCGGCGCGCGGCGAGCGCTGATCAGGCAAAAGACTGGTTGAGGTAGCTGATCTCTTCCTGTGACAGACGGAGGCCGACACGCTCGAGGCGGGCGAGCGTGTCCTCCAGCTCCCAGGGCGCGGCGATGCAGTACTTTCGTCCGTCCGTGGCCTGCATGTGCAGCCAGAAGGCGTTGGTGTCGGACACACGGCGCAGATAGAGGCGAGCCACGCGGGCGGGCGCGGCCTCGGCGAGCGCGAGTCCGTCGATCTTCCTGCGCATGCCGCGAACGTACGACACCGCAAGCCCTGCACACACCAGCGCGACAACGCCTGCCACTTCAACCATCCTGACGCTCCTTATCCGTCTTGTCGCAGCCGCGGCGAGCGCAGCACATCCGCGCCGGACCGACTGCATTCAGTCACGATACGGAGGGAAGCGTAACCCAGAGCTTAGAACCGCCACATGCAGTTCAATCGATATCCTTAGATCGAATACCTATAAAAGTATCTGCAAAGGACCGCCACCCGGACGCGGGGAGACTCAGGGCAGGAAGGCCGAAAAGCTCGCCGGCAGGGGCGCATGCTCGAGGCTGCGCTGGGTGAATAGGAAGCGACCATCGCAGACGAAACCGAGATCGGCCCACGCCACCGCATTAAGCGCATCGCGGAAGGCGTCGAGATCCGCATCGGCGCGGCGAGGAAAAACCGCCAGCACGGCGCCGTCATAATCCGTGCACGGATGAATGAAGAAAGGTCTTGCCACCCGGGTACGTCCATTCACGTACACTCGCGGCAGGTTGCTGCGGTAGTGCAGGCGGCCCCACATCCACCAGTTGGACTCATCGAAGCGCGTCACCTTGCGCTGGAGCAGTCGCGCCTTGTGCGCCTTGAGCACCGGCGGCGGCGGCTCGCCGGGTTCGGTCCAGATCATGCGCCGGGTCTCGCCCGTGCTGACGGTGGATGAACAGACGAAGTCGCGGCTGCCATGGCGTGCATCGGCAAACAGCTCATCGGCGCCCGACACCGCCCCCACCTTGACGAAGGCCACATCGGCCAGACGCAGCGGATAGTCGCCGCGGGCGAACATCAGGTGCCCGCCCGCCTCGACGAAATGCCGGGTTTCCCACACCGGTTCGCGCAAGGCCGGCCCGATATCGTCACCGGTGCCGAGCTCGAGATACCGCATGCTGCGTTCGCTGCAGCCCTTCTCGAAGCGCCAGATCAGGCAGTTGGGCAGCGCACCATCGAACACCCGCGCGTCACCCAGCTCAATCGCATCGGTGATCGAACCGGTCTCGTACAGCAGTCGGTTCAGATGCACCGCCGACGTCGCCTTGAGGAAATCGCGCGGCGTGATGAAGATCAGTTCGCCACCGGGCGCGAGATGGCGCACGCACTTTTCGATGAAGAACAGATAGAGATTGGCGCGCCCGTCGAATCGCGCATGCGGGCGGGTTGCAGCCAGGCGCTTGCGGGTGGCTTCGGGCACATCCTGGAAGCGCACATAGGGCGGATTGCCGATGATGGTGTCGAACTGCTCGCTGTCCGGATAGGCGAAGAAGTCGATGTTGAGCGCCCCCGCCTGGCAATGGTCGGCGTCAAGCTCGATGCCGACCGCCCCGGGCAGGTGCTGCAGAAACGCACCGTCGCCGCAGGACGGCTCGAGCACCCTGCCGCGGTTGCGCCGGAGCGCGAGCATGGCCTGCACCACTGGCTGCGGGGTAAAGATCTGCCCCAGCGCAGCCACATCGCGCAGACCGAGTCCGAGCTGGGCGCTCATGCGCAGTCCAGCGGCGGAGTCGACATCGGGCACTTGCCGCACGGTCGGGCGAAACGGTGAAGGGCACTCATCATCGAAGCAGTCGAAACGCACAGGGGATGCGACGATAACCCCGCCCGCCAGCACATGCAAACCCTGTGATCACACGCGCATCGGAGGTGCATCGATGCCAGGCCTCGGTTACAGTCTCGGCACATCCAAGCCCCCCAGCGAGCACACCAGACTGACCATGCAACTTGTCGACTGCCGCCCCGAACGCCACGCCGACGCCATCCTCGACCTGCTCAATGAGGCGATCCTGCATTCGACCGCACTGTACGAGTACACCCCGCGCCCGCCACACAGCATGGACGCATGGTTCGCGGTCAAGCGCGAGGGCGGCTTTCCGGTGATCGGGCTGGAAGACGACGGTCGCCTCGCCGGTTTCGCCAGCTATGGCAGCTTTCGCGCCTACCCGGCGTTCAAGTACTCGGTCGAACATTCGGTCTATGTACACGCCGATTATCGCGGTCGCGGCGTAGGCCGGACGCTGCTACAGGCACTGATCGAACGCGCGCGCGGGCACCAGCGCCACCTGCTGATCGGCGCCATCGACGCTGACAACGCTGCGAGCATCGCGCTTCATACCGCACTGGGCTTCGTGCATGTCGGCACCCTGCCGCAGGCCGGCTTCAAGTTCGGACGCTGGCTCGACCTTGCCTTTTACCAGCTCACGCTCGATACGCCCACGGCTCCGGTTGACGGCTGAGTGCTTCGGGCCCCGAACCGGTCACCCGAAGCACGTCCACCCGCGCGTTTTCAGGCCGCGCGGTTCTGTCGCGCGGTGAGTTCCGGATCGTCGTCCTGGTAGGTGCGCTTGATGATGTCCCAGGCCTCTTCGGCCGATTCGGCGTAATGAATCAGCTCGAGATCACCGTAACTGATCACGCCCTCATCCGCGAGCGCCTCGAAATTGACCACCCGGTCCCAGAACGCCCGCCCGAAAAGCACGATCGGCCGCCGGCGGATCTTGCGCGTCTGCGCCAGCGTGAGCACTTCGAACAGTTCGTCCATGGTGCCGAAACCACCCGGAAAGCTGACCAGGGCCACCGCGCGCATAAGGAAATGCATCTTGCGGATGGCGAAATAGTGGAACTGGAAGCACAGCTCCGGCGTGATGTAGGGATTGGGGTCCTCCTCGAAAGGCAGGTGGATGCTCATGCCCATGCTGCGCCCGCCGGCATCGAAGGCGCCGCGGTTGCCCGCCTCCATGATCCCGGGGCCACCGCCGGTGGTGATGATCACCGGTTCCCCCAAGGCATCGGCATCGCGCGTGACGAGTTCAGCAAAGCGCCGCGCCTCATCGTAGTAGCGCACGTTGGCCATCATTCGCTCGGCGTGACGGATGGCATCCGTATGCCCTGCCGCCTTCGCCTTCTCCAGCATCTCCTCGGCCACCTCGCGCGGCTTGAAGCGAGCGCTGCCGAAAATGACGATGGTGGACTCGACGCCCTGATCCTGCTGGATCAGTTCGGGCTTCATCAGCTCGAGCTGCATCCGCACCGGGCGCAGCTCCTCGCGCAGCAGGAATTCGGTATCGGCGTAGGCCATGCCGAATGAGCTGCCGGGGCCCGCATAGCGGGAAGGCAGGCGCACGGTTGCCGCCTCGTCCTGGGCCGAGGGGAAGTTGCGCGCCTTGAGCGGGTTCTTCTTGTGCATGATGTTTCTCCGGAGCACGATCGATTCGTGCGTTCATTGTTGCACCGCAACATTTACCGGTGCAAGTACATTTTCCTGCGCGCTTCCACGCACCTCGCGCAGGTTTTCGTCCACCAGCCCTCAATATCCGAAAGGCCTTATCGCCATTGACTTCGGTCATGACGATTGGCACGGGAACCTCTTACACTACCGAAGCTCCATTTCATCGCAAGCAAGCACGACACACACCGGCAAGAAATTTCCGGCCGGCCCACCGCCAAGACGCGAGGAGACTCCCATGACCGACATCACATCGACGCAAGATGCCGAATTCGACAGCCTGCTGCCTGCGGCGCATCTCGATCGCCGCGCCTTCATCGCCACCGCAACCGCGGCCGGATTTGCCCTCGCCGTGCAGCCGGTCCAGGCCAGTACCGTGATCAATACGGACAGTACGGGACTCGACGCCGGCAATGCCGCGGTAGAGACAGCCAATGGCGCGCTTCCGCTCTATTTTGCCCGACCGCAGGGCGGAAAGAAGCTCGCGACGGTACTCGTGGTGCAGGAAATCTTCGGCGTGCACGAACACATCCGGGATCTCTGCCGCCGGCTCGCGAAGGCCGGTTATCTGGCGATCGCACCGGAGCTCTATTTCCGTCAGGGCGACCCGGGCAAGATGGACAATGTGGGTGCCATCCTGGAGGGCATCGTCGCCAAGGTGCCCGACGCCCAGGTAATGAGCGACCTCGATGCCAGCGCGGCCTGGGCGGCCACGCAAGGCGGCGACCCCGCTCGTCTGGCCATCACCGGATTCTGCTGGGGCGGACGCATCACCTGGCTGTACGCCGCCCACAACCCCAAGCTGCGCGCCGGCGTGGCGTGGTACGGACGCATCGACGGCGCCCCCTCAGAACTCACACCCAAGCACCCCATCGACGTCGTGGCCAGTCTGCATGCACCGGTGCTGGGCCTGTACGGCGGCAAGGATCAGGGCATTCCGGTGGCCGACGTCGATGCCATGCGCGAAGCGCTCAAGGCCGCAGGCAAGCCCGGCGAACTGATCGTGTACCCGGACGCGCCACATGCCTTCAATGCAGACTATCGCCCGAGCTACCGAGCGGCCGAGGCGGCGGACGGCTGGAAGCGCATGCTGGCGTGGCTCGAGCGCAACGGCGTGTAGTTTTTCACGACTTGTGTGTGTCTAGTGCCACAAATATCTGAATTTCGTCACAATAGAAACATGACATTACTTTACCGGTAAAGTAATGCTCACTTCTACCGTTGACTGTTCGCACTATGGCGCAATTCAATCGGCGTACATCAACGTGCCCACCTGGACGGGCAAGGCATGATCGGCTTTGCCCGTCTTCTTGAGATTCAACCTGCACACATGAAAACAATCTTTCTGGTCGACGACTCCGCCACCATCCTGCTGTCCATTTCGGGCATTCTGACCAAGGCCGGGTATGGCGTTGAAAAGGCATCCAATGCCGCGGATGCGTTGAAGAAGTTCCAGTCCGGCGTCAAGGTGGATCTGTTGATCACCGATCTCAACATGCCGGGCATGAATGGAATCGACTTCATCAAGGAAGTCCGCAAACTGCCGAATTACCGCTTCATGCCCATCCTGTTCCTGACCACCGAGTCGCAGCAGTCCAAGAAGGCGGAAGCCAAGGCTGCAGGCGCTTCCGGCTGGATCGTCAAGCCTGCATCCGCCGACGAACTGCTCAACACCATCAAACTCGTGATGCGCTGAAAAAAATGCCGCTCAATACACTACTTCGCCGCTCGACCATGGTCTTTGCAACCGTCGCCACGGGCGCCGGCCTTGTAGTGTTCTTTTTCAATGGGTGGTTTCACGAGGTTTTTCTACCCGGCGTCGGCTTGCCGCAGCCGGTTGGCGATGCCGTCGGCGCCATGCTGATCGTCGCCGTGGCCTACGTCGGGCAACGCATCGTGTCACTTGCGTTCTTCAAGGACAGGATGCTCGGCATGTCCACCCGGCAGAGCGAGCTCGAGCACGCATCGGAAAACGTCGGCGCGGTTGCGGATGAGGTCGCCCGGGAACTGCGCGTCGTGCCCACCTACAACGATGTGTTGCGCAAACAGCTCGACAGCGTCGTGCAGCAGACCGAGAAAGCGGCCTACGACATCACCGAGCGCCTGCAGGCCATCGACGACGTCGTAGGCCGCCTCGGCGCCTTCGTGGCTGAAAGCTCGGCCGAGTCGAACGAACTGGCGCACGCTTCCGAAGCCCGCATCGCCTCAAACCAGAAACTGATTGCGGACATGCGCAAGTACATCAGCTTCCGGATCGACGAAACGCAAGCCGACCAGGCGCGTGTGGGGCAGGTGGTCAAGGAAGCGCGCTCGCTGGAGTCGCTCACCCGCCTGATCAAGGATATTGCAGCCCAGACCAACCTGCTTGCGCTCAATGCTGCCATCGAAGCGGCCCGTGCAGGTGAAGCCGGGCGTGGATTTGCGGTGGTCGCTGACGAAGTCCGCAAGCTCTCGGCGGAAACCGAGAAGGCGGTTGTCCTGATCAATCAGGGAATTATCAACGTGGCCGGCACAATTGAAACGCAATTGCAGGAAAAGCTGTCCTCGGTCAATCTCGAAAGCGAACAGGCCGCGCTGAATCAATTTGCCGATCAACTGAGCGAGTTGGGACACAGCTACGAGGAAATCCTCGTGCATCAGGGCCACGTGATCGACACCGTGCGCAGCAGCAGCGAAGCGCTGGCAACCATGTTCATGTCTGCCTTGGCAAGTGTGCAGTTCCAGGACGTCACCCGCCAGCAGATCGAGCATACGTCGGACTCACTGATCCGCCTCGACGGTCATCTCGGCGTTCTCGCCGAGCGCCTCGGGCAATCGGATGAGCCGGACTTCAGCTACACCCCGCTGTCGCAACACCTGGACGAGATCTATTCGAACTACGTGATGGACCAGCAGCGTCATACGCACCATACGGCCCTGCACGAAACCGACAACGAAAGCAGTGGCCAGGGCGCCAAGATAGAACTCTTCTGAGGTGGCAATGAGCGATTCTCAATCCGGCACCCGGGTGGCGATCGTCGATGACATGACGATCTACAACGCCAGCGCACAGAAACAACAGCTGCTCGACGCACTTGCAGTACACGATGAATTCGAGATCGATCTGTCGGCGGTAGCAGAAATCGACACTGCGGGCATCCAGTTACTGATACTGGTCAAACGAGAGGCCGGCAGACTGGGAAAGCGCGCCGTTCTCGTCGCCCACAGTTCGGCGGTGCGTGAGGTGGTCGATTTCTTCAATCTCGCAGCCAGCTTCGGAGATCCGATGCTCATCCCCGCCCGAGAAGGCTAAGGCCCGGACCCATCATGGACGAAATCACCACCGTTTTCGTAACTGAAAGCCGCGAACAGCTTGCCGCGCTCGAGGATGCCCTGCTGCAACTCGAGGGCAGCCCTGAGGACAACGATATCCTCAACGCCGTGTTTCGATCCGCACACACGATCAAGGGCGGTGCGGGGGTCGTTGAGTGCAACTTCATCGTGTCCTTCACCCACGTCGTTGAGAACGTACTCGACCGGCTGCGCAATGGCGAGATCAAGCTCAACGGCGATCTCGTCGCCTTGCTGCTTGCCTGTTCGGATCATATCGGCAATCTGCTCGACGTCCTCGCCGCCGGTACGCCAGCCCCCGACGCGGACCTGGCCGCTGAAGGCAGCGCCCTGCTGAACCGGTTGCAGCGAGACTGGCTGGAGAAGGGTAGCGGTGGCGACGCACCGTCGTCGACGCCGCCGTCGGCGCGCGACGAGCCACTGCACAGTTCGGGCGGTGGCGAAGTGGAGACCGATTGCTGGCACATTTCACTTCGTTTCGGCCCCGATGTCCTTCGTAATGGCATGGACCCGCTGGCCTTTCTGCGTTACCTCACCTCGATCGGCAGGATCGTGCTGCTGGAAACGATTGCTGACAGCATGCCCAATGCCGACGAGATGAACGCTGAGAGCTGTTATCTCGGTTTCGAGATCAGCTTTGCGTCGACGGCAGACAAGGCCAGCATCGAGCGCGTGTTCGATTTCGTTCGCGACGATTGCACGCTGCACATCCTGCCACCGCACAGCAAGCTGTCCGACTATGTCGCCCTGATGAGTCAGCTGCCCGAAGATCCGATGCGGCTGGGTGAGATCCTGGTCCGGGTCGGGGCACTGACCCAGGCCGAACTCGACGACGGCCTCCGCAAGCAGCAGGCGCCGCCCGAAAACGACAGCGCCGATTCGGCTCCGCAGATGCCGCTCGGGGAAATTCTGGTCGAACAGAAGGTCGTCAGCCCCGAGCTCGTTGATGCGGCCATCATCAAGCAGAAGCAAGTCAATGACAAGCGTGCAGCCGAAGCTCGGCTCATCCGCATTCCCGCGGACAAGCTCGACAAACTCATCGATCTCGTCGGCGAGCTTGTCATTGCGGGGGCCAGCGTCAACCTGCTGGCGACCAATACCGGCATCGGCGAACTCATCGAAGCCACATCGCTTACCGGGCGCCTGGTCGAGAGTATTCGCGATGCTGCGCTGCAGCTGCGCATGGTGCAGATCGGCGAGACCTTCAACCGCTTCACCCGCGTTGTCCGTGATGTATCGAGAGAACTCGGCAAGGACATCGAGCTGTCCATTTCCGGCGGCGACACCGAACTCGACAAGTCGATGGTCGAGAAGATCGGCGATCCGCTCATGCATCTTGTGCGCAACGCCATGGACCACGGCATCGAAGCCCCCGATGTCCGCGTCGCCAATGGCAAGCCCGCGCGCGGGCGGCTCGAACTGAACGCCTTTCACGACTCCGGCAGCATCATCATCGAAGTCGCCGACGACGGCGGCGGACTCAATCGTGATCGCATCATGGCCAAGGCAGTCGAGCGCGGCCTCATCCAGCCCGGCCAGGTCCTGACCGATGCAGAGATATACAACCTGATCTTCGAGGCCGGCTTTTCAACCGCCGAGCAGGTCAGCAACCTTTCCGGTCGCGGCGTCGGCATGGATGTCGTGAGGCGCAATATCCAGAGCCTGCGCGGTACCGTCGAAGTCAGTTCGACAGTGGGCCAGGGCTCCCGCTTCGCGATCCGCCTGCCACTCACACTGGCCATCATCGACGGCTTTCTGGTCGGGGTGGGTCGGTCCGCCTACGTCATTCCGCTCGATTCGGTGGTCGAGTGCATCGAACTCACCCGGGATTCGAACGGACGCGATTACATCAACCTGCGCGGCGAAGTGCTGCCTTTCGTGCGCTTGCGCGAATTGTTCGAGTTCCGCGGCGAAGCCCCGGCACGGCAGAACGTCGTGGTGGTCCAGTATGCCGGGCTCAAGGCAGGCATTGTCGTCGACAGCCTGATGGGCGAATTCCAGACAGTGATCAAACCGCTGGGCACCATCTTTCACCATGTGAAAGGCATCGGCGGATCGACCATTCTCGGCAGCGGCGAAGTGGCGCTGATTCTCGACGTCCAGGCGCTCATACAGCGCTGCACTGCACACGAAACACAACGGGCCGAGCAACCCGCCTCGATCCGATAGCCAATCATCCAGATCTTTGAATTCAGCTTGTGAGGGAGAACGTTGTGAAGAACCTTAAGATTGGCGTCCGGCTTGGCATTGCATTCGCGCTTGTCATTTCCTTGCTAGTCCTGATCGCAGTCATGAGCCTGCAACGTATCGGAGCGCTTGCAGACGAAATCGACTTATTGGTTAACGACCGTTATGTCAAGACGGTCTGGGCGAACAACGTCATTGAGCAGGTTAACATCGTCGCGCTCGCGACGCGAAACGCACTGCTCGTGAACAGCGCGTCCGATGCTGAACGAGAGCTCTCGAGGATTCCGCCCGCATCGGCAACCATTACCGAGAACGTCGATCGCCTGAAGAACGGCATCACGACGGACAAGGGCAAGGAAATAATCGGCCTAGTCGGCAGAACGCGCGGCGAGTACGTCACCACACTGCGACAACTCGAGAGTCTGGTCAGGTCCAACGCCAAGACCGAAGCCGTAGCCTTGCTGCTCGGTGATATGCATAAAACGCAGACAAATTATCTGGACTCGATCCACAATCTCATCGAATACCAGAACTCGCTGATGACAGAGGATGGCAGACATGCGATCGAGATCGCCAGCGATTCGCGCCAGCTGATGATCATAATCGCAGCTGGCGCGGTCTTGCTCGCGGCGGCACTGGCGATGCTGATCGCACGTTCCATCACGCATCCGATCGGGCTCGCGGTCTCGGCCGCCAAGAAAATGGCCGTCGGAGACTTCAGTTTCGAGCTCCAGTCCGATGCGAAGGACGAGGTGGGTGAAGTCCTGCGTGCAGTCGCAAGCGTTCAGACCAGCGTAAAGACCATGGTCGACGATGCATCGATGCTGTCGGCTGCGGCGGTGGCAGGCAAACTGTCGACGCGCGCTGATGCCGACAAGCATCCGGGTGACTTCCGCAAGATCGTCGGCGGCGTGAACCAGACGCTCGACGCCGTCATCGGCCCGCTCAACGTCACTGCGAAGTATGTCGATGAAATCTCCAGAGGCATCATCCCGCCGACCATTACCGAGAAATACAACGGCGACTTCGACCTCATCAAGACCAACCTGAACAACATGGTCAAGATGATGAGCGATCTCCTCGCGCAGACGGACATCATCATCAAGGCTGCCGACGAGGGCGAACTCCAGAAGCGTGCAAATGCAGCACTATTCGTCGGCGGCTGGAACCAGCTGGTCAGCGGTATCAACCAGACGCTGGAGAACGTGGTCGGTCCGATCAACGACGTCCGCCGCGTCATGGCCGCAATGGAACAGGGCGACATGACCCAGACCATCACCGCCGGCTATCGTGGCGACTTCGACGCGCTCAAGCATGCGATCAACAACACCATTGCACGCCTGTCCGAAACCATCACCCAGATCAATACGGCAGCTGACGCGCTCAACAACGCAGCGGCTCAGGTATCGGCTACGGCGCAGTCGCTGAGCCAGTCTTCGTCCGAACAGGCCGCCAGTGTCGAGGAGTCCTCGGCATCGATCGAGCAGATGACTGCATCGATCAACCAGAACTCCGAGAACGCCAAGGTCACCGACGGCATGGCCACAAAATCTTCCACCGAAGCGGTGGAAGGTGGCGAAGCGGTCAAGAACACTGTGGCCGCGATGAAGGATATCGCCGGCAAGATCGGAATCATTGACGACATCGCCTACCAGACCAATCTGCTCGCCCTCAACGCTGCCATCGAGGCAGCGCGGGCCGGGGAGCATGGTAAAGGCTTTGCAGTGGTGGCGGCCGAGGTGCGCAAGCTGGCAGAGCGCAGTCAGGTTGCTGCACAGGAAATCGGTCAGCTTGCCGGTAATTCGGTCAATCTCGCGGAACGTGCCGGCAGTCTGCTTGACGAGATGGTACCGTCGATCCGCAAGACTTCGGACTTGGTACAGGAGATTGCCTCTGCCAGCCAAGAGCAGAGTGCGGGCGTGGTGCAGATCAACACTGCAATGGGTCAGCTCAACAAAGCGACCCAGCAGAACGCATCGGCCTCCGAAGAACTTGCCGCCACAGCCGAAGAACTCGGTGGTCAGGCCGGACAGCTTCAGGAGATCATGAGCTTCTTCAATGTCGGCAACAGTTCTTCTGGCCGCTCAAGCCCGGTTTCGCGCAAACCCGCCCAGCGCACCGCACAATCGGCCTCGTCTGCGCCTTCGGCCGCCGCCCGGGCCAATCGCGGCAAATCGGTCAGCTTCTCCGAAGCCGATTTTGAGAAGTTCTGAAGCGGACGACAGCGCAGGAGCGAAAGCAATGAATCAGGTCGTGGCCAACGGTACGCGCCAGGTGAGTACCAGCAAGGGAGCAGATGACAGTCCCACCCAGTACCTCACCTTCAGCCTCGGGGGCGAGGTTTTCGCCCTCGGAATCCTCAACGTCAAGGAAATCATCGAGTTCGGCAATGTAACCGAAATACCGATGATGCCGGTCTTCATTCGCGGCGTCATCAACCTGCGGGGAGCCGTAGTTCCGGTCATCGATCTCTCCGCGCGTTTTGGCGGAAACGCATCAGCAGTTTCCCGGCGCACATGCATCGTCATCGTCGAGATTGATTCGGAAGATGGCAAACAGGACCTCGGCGTGATTGTCGATGCGGTCAATGAAGTCCTGGAAATCCCGCGCGCTGAAATTGAGCCGCCTCCGAGCTTTGGCGCAAAGATTCGGGCTGACTTCATTCAAGGGATGGGCAAAGTCGACGGCCGTTTCGTGATCATCCTCAATGTCGAACGGGTACTGTCAACCGCAGAAATAGCAATGTTGGCGCGTATGGGCGGCGACGACGGCAACACCGCCACAGAATAAACAGCCCCCGGGCGCCGTCGGCAGGTGGAACGGGCGCCGCTCGGAATGGGCTTCGGGAGACATCATGCGTGATACCGGCTTTGGATGGCAGTCCATCCGTTTGCGTCTATTTTTCGTGTTTGCCCTTGTCGTCCTGGGCGCAGGCTATTACGCAACATCCGACCTGCTCCGGCAAATGCGCGCCGGAGCAGAGTTCAGGCGACTGGCAGTCCTTGGCGAGCTTTCCATCGCCTCCAGCGCTGTAGTGCACGAGCTACAAAAGGAGCGTGGGCTCTCTGCAGGTTACATTGCGTCCAAGGGGGCCCGCTTCCGCTCCGAACTCGACAGTCAGCGCAAGCAATCGCTTGCCGCCTCAGCCGCCATGGACGAGACACTCTCCGGGGCCGACCTGACCGAATTCGACGCCGACATCCGTTCCAGTGTCGAATCCGCGCGTACCCGGGTTGAGAATCTGTCTTCGATCCGCAACAACATCAGTGCAGGGGCTGCGACGCCTGGACAGTCCTTCACCGCCTACACGTCCGCAATCGACGACCTGCTCGCCATCGTCGAAAAAAGCGCAGCCAGTGCGATCGACGCAGAGATTTCCCGCGAGATCACCGCATACCTGATGTATCTGAATGCCAAGGAGCAGGCGGGCCGGGAGCGCGCCACCCTGAACGGCGTGTTTGCCTCAAACAGTTTCGACCCCTCGACTTTTCGTCGTTTTCTGACGCTGTTGGCGACACAGTCCACCTACTTGCACGCGTTCGCGATCTATGCCGACCCTGAAGCCGGAGCGCGGCACAAGGCATTGATGGAAGCCGCACCGAGCAGAGAGGTCGAACGCATGCGTCAGTTGGCGCTCGACAACGCGCTGGGCGGGGACATCGATGTCGACCCGTCGGTCTGGTTCATGCAGATCACGGCAAAGATCGATGGTATGAAGTCGGTTGAAGACTACCTGGCCGGCCGCATTGCGAACCTGAGCAAACAGATGTCGGATCGCGCCATCTACCAGGTCGCGTTGTCATTCACAACAATGCTTGTCATGACGGCGCTGGCGCTGATCTTCGGATGGGTCGTGCGCAACATGCTACGTACGCTCCATGCTACCGCAGTCAATGCAAAGCGGATCGCAAGCGGCGACCTGGACAATTCCATTACGGTAAGCCGGCGTGACGAACTGGGTGAAATAGACTCCGCACTCAGCGAAGTCCAGCGCAATGTGCATGCCATGATGGACGACGTCGTGACGCTCGGCGACGCGGCCGTCAGCGGGACACTGTCAGCTCGAGCCGACGCCAACCGCCATCAGGGCGGCTATCGCAAGATTGTCGAAGGCGTGAATGCAACGCTGGATGCAGTCGTCGGCCCCTTGAACGTTGCCGCTGATTACGTCGACCGTATCTCACGCGGCGCGATTCCGCCCCACATTACCGACAGCTACAACGGTGACTTCAACTCCATCAAGAACAACCTCAACACTGCGATTGATGCGATCAGCGCGTTGGTGGCGGATGCCGCCATGCTGTCCCGCGCGGCCGTGGACGGGCAACTCGAAACCCGGGCCGACGCCACGCGCCACCAAGGCGATTACCGCAAGATCGTAGACGGCGTCAACAGCACGCTCGATGCGGTAATTGCGCCCATCCACGATGTCAAGGCCGTCATGCTTGCGTTGAGTCAGGGCAACCTCACAAAGCGAATCGATGCCCGCTACGCAGGTGACTTCGAGGTCCTCGAAAATGCGGTTAACGAATCGCTTGAGACGCTTGGCACCATCATCGAACAAGTGCGCTCGGCAGCCGACGCGCTCTCGAACGCTGCAGGCCAGGTCTCTTCGACGGCCCAGAGTCTGTCTCAGTCTTCGTCCGAGCAGGCAGCCAGCGTCGAGGAGTCCTCGGCCTCGATCGAAGAGATCACAGCCTCGATCAATCAGAACTCAGAGAACGCCAAGATCACCAACAGCATGGCCACCCGATCCTCCACCGAAGCAGTGGAAGGCGGCGAGGCGGTGAAAAGTACCGTCACGGCAATGAAGGACATCGCCGGCAAGATTGGCATCATCGACGAAATTGCCTATCAGACCAACCTGCTTGCGCTGAACGCAGCAATCGAGGCTGCTCGCGCCGGAGAGCATGGCAAGGGCTTTGCCGTAGTCGCTGCCGAGGTGCGCAAACTTGCGGAACGGTGCCAGGTTGCGGCGCAGGAGATCGGTCAGTTATCGAGCAAATCCGTCGACCTGGCCGAGCGTGCAGGCAAGTTGTTCGACAGCATGTTGCCCTCCATCCGAAAGACGTCCGATCTTGTACAGGAGATTGCTTCGGCCAGTCAGGAACAGAGCACCGGCGTTGTTCAGATCAACAGCGCGATGGGACAGCTAAACAGGACGACGCAGATGAATGCGTCCGCCTCTGAGGAACTCGCGGCTACCGCCGAAGAACTGGGTGGTCAAGCAGGACAGCTGCAGGAAACCATGGCGTTCTTTACGGTCGAATCCGATAATCGCTGATATGAATAGCACGGCAAGAGCCAGCTCATGAGTTCCTGGCAGACCATGTCGGCACAGGAAATCGAACGCTTGGCGCGCAATATCGCGCCGGGCGGGTGGCTGGTCGAACGCGAGCGGCCGCTTTCCACCCTTCTTGGCTCTTGCGTGGCCGTCTGTCTGTATGATGAAGCTGCGCGCATCGGAGGCATGAATCACTTCATGCTGCCCACCATGCGCCGCAACGGCGCTCAAATGGATGTCGATAACCTCCTGTCAGGCGACTACGCAATGGAGGTATTGCTCAACGCACTCCTCGCCAAGGGAGCTGCGCGCCATCGCATCAAGGCCAAGGCGTTTGGTGCGGGCACGATCCTGACCGGTGCGGCATCATTGGGCATTGGGATCCGCAATGCCGACTTTGCGCGCAAATGGTTGAGCACCGAAGGCATTCCGCTGGTCGCATCAGACTTTCTCGGCCCATGGTCGCGCAAGGTCCTTTTTGTGCCTGAAGTGGGCGACGCCTACTGCCGTCGCATGCCGACATCACTCGCGACCGCTCAGGAAATCGCACGCGAAGAGGCTGCCTATGCCGAATCGCTGCAGCGTCGGCCACCTTCGTCCAACGTAGAGCTATTCTGACTCCCTCGCAAGGCCTCATGGACAGTCCATCAATTACCCAGCAGGAGTTCGCGCTGTTCCAGCGCCTGATATACCGGCTCGCCGGAATCAGCCTTGCGGACAGCAAGAAGATCCTCCTTGTGGGACGCCTTTCCAAGCGGTTGCGTCATTTCGGACTGGACACCTTTGGCGAGTATTACCGGATGCTTGCCAGCGGTGACCACCCGCAGGAAGTGCAGGTGATGGTCGACCTGCTCACGACCAACGAGACCTATTTTTTCCGTGAAGCCGCCCATTTCGATCTGCTTGCAGACATTGCCGCACAGCGCCGCGGCAATACATTCCGGGTCTGGAGCGCGGCATGTTCCTCCGGGGAGGAGCCCTATACCATGGCGATGGTCCTGGCCGAGACACTCGGCCTGAATGCGCCATGGGAAATTCTCGCCACCGACATCAGCCTGACCGTGCTCGAGCGCGCGGAAATCGGCTATTACCCCATGGAACGCGCAACCGGCATTCCACCCGAGTTGCTCAAGAAATACTGCCTGAGGGGCGTTCGCGAACATGCGGGCAATCTGCTCATCCAGCAGAAGCTGAGGGAGCGCGTGCAGTTCCGGCACTTCAATCTCATCGCGCCCGACTCACGCGACCTCGGCCAGTTCGACGTCATGTTCCTGCGCAATGTGATGATCTACTTTGACCAGGACACCAAACGCAAGGTGGTGGCGCACATGCTCCCCCACCTGCGCAAAGACGGCTATTTCGTGGTCGGGCACTCCGAGACGCTGAACGGGCTGAGCGACGATCTTGCGTCCCTGCGCCCGACGATATATTGCCGCCCCGAGTACAAGTCCCTGCGCCAGCTGCCTGCCTGACCGCCCTATCACGCAGCGCACACACAGACGGGAGCATCAGGTGAGGTCAAAAAAGATCAAAGTCCTGATCGTCGACGACTCGGCGGTCGTGCGCCAAGCCATCAGCCAGACGCTGGCGGCAGACCCTGGCATCGAAGTCATCGCCGCAGCCGCCGACCCCCTGTTTGCGATGCGAAAGATGGAGGCGCAGTGGCCCGATGTGATCATCCTCGACATCGAGATGCCCCGTATGGACGGGCTGACCTTCCTCAAGAAGATCATGAGCGAACGCCCGACCCCGGTGGTGATCTGCTCGTCCCTCGCCGAACGTGGTGCGGAAGCGACGATGAATGCCCTGTCCGCCGGCGCCGTGTCCATTATCACCAAGCCCAAGATGGGCGTGAAACAATTCCTCGAAGACAGCGCCAATGACGTCGTCCGGGCGGTCAAGGCAGCCGCGCGCGCCAACATGCGACGCCTCGGGCCGCGTACTGCGGTCAGCACCCCGCTACCGAAGCTGTCGGCAGACGCGGTGATCACCAGCGGGCTTGGCAGCGGCGCGTCGATGGTGCGCACGACCGACTGTGTTGTCGCCATCGGCACCTCCACCGGCGGCACCCAGGCACTTGAATCGGTGTTGACTCGGTTGCCCCCGGTGTGCCCCGGCATCGTCATCGTCCAGCACATGCCGGAGAGGTTTACCGCGATGTTTGCCGAACGCCTCAACAGCCTGTGCGAAATCGATGTGCGGGAGGCACGCCACGGCGACCGTGTCGTGCCCGGGCGAGCCTTGATCGCACCGGGAGGAAAGCACATGTTGCTGGCCCGCAGCGGGGCCCAATACACCGTCGAGGTTATCGATGGGCCGCTGATCAATCGTCATCGGCCGTCTGTCGATGTCCTGTTCCGCTCCTGCGCGAAGTTCGCCGGGCGCAATGCAGTCGGCGTCATCATGACCGGAATGGGTGACGACGGCGCCCGCGGCCTGAAGGAAATGCATGACGCAGGCGCGAGCACGGTAGCAGAAGACGAGTCCAGCTGCGTTGTCTTCGGCATGCCGAAAGAGGCGATCAAGCTCGGCGCAGTCGATACCGTACTGCCACTGGACAGGATTCCCGCAGCCATTCTTCGCGCAGGCAAGTCTTGAAACAGCGAATCGGCACGCACGACACCGATACCGGCGAAAAGGCCGAAAGCAATGCCGAAGGCGATCGCGAGCAATGTGGTCAGCCACCGCCAGAAACTCCCGCGCATTTCCTTCTCCCGCACCCGTTCGTTGCAAACTTGTAGGTGTGGGTTTGACGGTTTATCCCGAGCGGCGTTCCTCGGCTTCGAGCGCTTGAAGCTCATGCAGCAGGCGCCCCGCGATCAAGCCATTGACCAGACCAAAAATCACCGCCGCCGCGGAGAATATCGGCACCAGGTAGAACACACCGTCGTGCGGCACCAGCCACACGCGGGCAACCACCAGCTGCGCGCCGATATGGGCAAACGCGGCAAGGATGCTGTGGCTGACCGGTCCGAACCAGCGCTTTGGCAGGTGCATCGCCAGACCGAGCACGATCAGGCTGGCGAGCGCGCCGGACAGGCTGAGAAAGAACCCCGGTGCCAGGAACTGGCCCAATAGCAGACTGCCCGCCAGCACCCGCAGCAGCGCGACCCAGACCGCCTCGCGCCAGCCCCAGCGCGCCAGCACCACCAGGGTGACGATGTTGGCCAGCCCCGGTTTCACCCCGGGCAACGGCAGCGGGATCACCGCCTCGGCGACCGTCAGCACGATTGCCGCCGCCGCATGGCGCGCGATGCGGCGGTCGGTAACGGTGGGAACGAGTTCAATAGTTGAGCGAGTCATAGTCGCTGCCACGCCCGGTCAGCGTCAGGCTGACTTCGTTCGGCGCACAGATCGCCACCGCGCCGGCGCGGCTCAGCCAGCCCTGGCGCACACAATACTGACGCGGCCCAGGGTCGGACGCCACGCGTGCGCGGCCCGGCTCGACCTCGATCAGCGTGGTGCCCAGCGGGCCGGCCACCTCGATCTTGCGCGCACGCGACAGATCCGCCTCGGCCACCACCTTGCCACCGGCGCGCACGATGATGCCGTCGGGCGCGCCCCCCGACCAGAAACTCAGGGCCGAGTACACGCACAGCGCAAGCCCTGCCGCCACGACCAGCCAGTCGCCCGGTCGCAGCAGCGCCCGCCACCCGGCCTGCACGCGGATCACTTGCCTGCGGCAGCGCGATCGGCTTCGCGGCGGGCCGCCGAACGGTGCCGCACCAGCACCTGCGCACTGTCCTGGAAACGCTTGGCCAGCCACTCGGCGAGGTAGACCGAGCGATGCTGGCCGCCGGTGCAGCCGATCGCCACGGTCAAATAGCTGCGATTGTCACGCAGATAGCTCGGCAGCCAGTTGGCGACGAAGCGCCGGATGTCCTCCGCCATGCGTCCGACCTCGGGGATCTTCTCCAGAAAATCGATCACCGGCTTGTCGCGCCCGGTCAGCGGACGCAGTGTCGGGTCGTAGTGCGGATTGGGCAGACAGCGCACATCGAAGACGAGGTCGGCATCGATCGGGATGCCATACTTGAAACCGAAGGACTGGAACATCAGGGTCATGCCCGACGCGGCATCGACCTCGATGAAATCCTTGATCCATGCGCGCAGCGTATTGGCGTGCATATCGCTGGTATCGATCCGGTGCCCGAGCTCCGCGATTGCGGTCAATGCATCGCGCTCGCGCTCGATGGCCTCGTCGAGCGACACCCCGGAGGCGGCCAGCGGGTGGCGACGACGGGTTTCGGAGAAGCGCGCAATCAGGGTGTCGTCTCGCGCATCGAGAAAGATGAAGCGCAGGTCATCGACCATGTCGCGCAGGATGTCCAGCTGCTTCGGCAATGCCGAGATGCTGCCCCCGGAGCGCACATCCACCGCCACCGCCACCCGCTGGTAGCCGCTGCCACGCAGGGTCGTGACCAGCTGCGGCAAAAGCATGGCCGGCAGATTATCCACGACGAAATAGCTCGCGTCCTCGAGCACGTTGAGCGCAATGCTCTTGCCCGAACCCGAGAGCCCACTGATCAACACGATCTGCATGACTGCCATCTGAAATGAGGTGAATGCACTATAGCGGAAGCAGGCTGCAAAAACTTTAACCTGTACCGCCCGAGCCAGTCAGACACCCATGCCGGCGGAAAGGTCCGGGAACAGGCGGGTGCCCGACTCAGGATGCAACCAGATCC
This sequence comes from Azoarcus sp. L1K30, assembly GCF_018122735.1. Taxonomy (GTDB): domain Bacteria; phylum Pseudomonadota; class Gammaproteobacteria; order Burkholderiales; family Rhodocyclaceae; genus Parazoarcus. The sequence continues at coordinate 2,735,507 of NZ_JAGRRD010000001.1, forward strand.
ACGCCTTCGCGATGCGCCACCCCGGCGCGTTCGAGCTCCCGCACCAGCCAATCCGCCAGCGCCTCCGCGCCGAGGCCCAGAAAACGCGCATTGGCTTCGCGGTAGAGTGGGGTCTCGGCAAGATAGCGTGGCAAGTCCTCGAGTGCCATGCGGCGCGCATCGAGCAGGGCAAAGGTCACGCAGCCGCGGATGGCGTTGCGCGCCATGCGGGCACCGTCGTCCTCGAACGCGCGCAAGCGGGCAAAAGCGCGTTCGAGCGCGGCGTCGAAATCGGAAAAAGGTGCGCCGTGGCCCGGAATGACCGCGTCGACCGCAAGCCGTCCGATGGCCTCGAGCGCGCGCCGCGCCTCGCCCAGTCCGTCCCCACGCCCCAGCACATCGGCAAACAGGATGCCGAAGCCGTCGCGCCACAACGCATCGCCCGAGATCAGGATGCGACGTTCGGGGTTGTAGTACGCGAGCGCATCCATGTCGTGTCCGGGCACCGCAACTGCCTGCCACGCCAGCTCGCCGGCGATGAAATGCTCGCCGGCATCGAGCAAACCCGTCGCAACGAAGCGCTCGCCCTGCTGTGCCGCGGTGCTGAGCAGCAGCGCGTCCTCATCCCAGTTGGCAACCGCGTCGGCCATGCCGGACGGAATCGTGATCGAACAGCCGAACGTGCGCTGCACGGCCGCGTTGCCGCCAATGTGGTCGGAATGCGAATGCGTGTTGATGAGCCGGGCAAGTGAGCGCCCGTCCAGTCCGGCGCGCACCAGCGCGAGCGTCTGCGCGGCATGGCTGACGTAGCCGGAATCGATCAGCGTGGCCTCATCACCGTCAAACAGCAGAACGTTGTTCGCCGACAGCCAGCCGCGCTCGATGACGCGCACACTGGCTGGGAAATGCAGTGCTGCGCTCAATCGCTGCCCTCGCCCACCCTGGCCGCAACATTGGCCGGCAACGGCACGGGCTCGGCCGGCTTCAGGTCTGCCGGGGGCGGCGGAATGGGCACACCGTTGATTTCGTCGGTGGTGCGCCCGCAACCGATGCAGATGCCCTCGTCCCAATCGATCATGCACACCCCGACACACAGCGCATCGTTGCTCATGCATCTGCTCCGATGGTTTGCGGCAGGGGCGTAAGCCCCAGCAATTCCCGGCGTTCAGCCACTGCGGCGAGGATCTGCCAGCGTTCGGCATCGCTGGCCCGACTCCAGCGCGTGATCTCGTCGATACTGCGCTGGCAGCCATCGCACCAGCCGGTGTCGGGGCTCATGCGGCAAATGTTGATACAGGGCGAAGCAGGGCTCATGAAGGTCTCGATTCGATTTCAGGGGGCCGACTGCGCCCGTTTGGCCAGCACTGCACGGGCAACCCGCGACGCTGGCGAACGGCCGAGTTCGGCGCTGATCCAGGCGGCGATATCGACCACTGCCTCGAAATCGATGCCGGTGTCGATACCCATGCCCTTCAGCAACCAGACCACGTCCTCGGTGGCGACGTTCCCCGACGCACCCGCGGCATAGGGACATCCACCCAGCCCACCGACCGACGCGTCGAACACGGCCACCCCCATCTGCATGGAGGCAACGATGTTGGCGACTGCCATGCCGTAGGTGTCATGGTAGTGCCCCGCAAGCTGCGCCACAGGAACACGCCGGGCGACGGCCTCGAGCATGCGCTGCACCGTAACCGGGTTGCCGCTGCCGATGGTATCGCCGAGCGAGACTTCATAACACCCCATTGAAATCAGGGTTTCTGCGACATCCGCCACCTTTTCCGGCGCGACAGCACCTTCGTAAGGACAGCCGACTACGCAGGACACATAGCCACGCACCTTCACACCCGCAGCCTGCGCTGCCTCGGTCACCGGACGGAAACGCGCCAGCGATTCGGCGATCGAGCAATTGATGTTCTTCTGGCTGAACGATTCGGAGGCGGCACCGAACACCGCCACTTCCTTCGCCCCGGCGGCGAGCGCCGCCTCGAAGCCCTTCAGATTGGGCGTCAGCACCGGATAATCGACGCCGGCCGCGGGCGCGGCCAGCACCCGGCACAGCACCTCGGCATTGTCGCCCATCTGCGGCACCCACTTCGGCGACACGAAGGAGGTGACCTCGATCGATTTCATTCCGGCAGCGCCAAGCCGCCGGATGAGTTCGACCTTGGTGTCGGCGGACACCAGCTGCTTCTCGTTCTGCAGGCCATCACGCGGACCGACGTCGACGATACGGACGCGCTGCGGCAAGGATTTCGACATGGCTTGTGCTCCGATCAAGTGGATTTTGGGCGAATCAGGCCGTTTTCGCTTCGTCCAGCCCCAACTCCGCCTTCATCTGCTGGCGGATCAGGAATTTCTGGATCTTTCCGGTCACCGTCATCGGGAAGCTGTCCACAAAGCGGATGTAACGCGGCACCTTGTAGTGGGCGATCTGCCCGCGACAGAACGCGCGAACCTCGTCCTCGGTGAGCGAAGCTTCCTCGCGCGGGATGATCCAGGCGCACAGCTCCTCGCCGTACTTCTCGTCCGGTACGCCAACGACCTGCACGTCCAGCACCTTGGGGTGGCTGTAGAGAAACTCCTCGATCTCGCGCGGATAGATGTTCTCGCCGCCGCGGATCACCATGTCCTTGATACGGCCGACGATCTTGCAGTAGCCCTCCTCGTCGATGGTGGCGAGGTCGCCAGTATGCATCCAGCCGGCGGAATCGATCGCATCGGCGGTCCTGGCTTCATCCCCCCAGTAACCGAGCATCACCGAATAGCCCCGCGTGCATAGCTCACCGGGCGTGCCACGCGGCACGATACGGCCTTCGTTGTCGACGATCTTGACCTCGCAATGTGGCTGTATGCGTCCCACGGTGGACACACGGCGGTCGAGCGGATCGTCGGTCCCGCTCTGGAAGCTTACCGGCGAGGTCTCGGTCATGCCGTAGGCAATGGTGACCTCGCGCATGTTCATCTTGTCGACCACGCGTTTCATCACTTCTATCGGACACGGGCTGCCCGCCATGATGCCGGTGCGCAGCGCGGAGACATCGAATTCGGCGAAACGCGGATGATCGAGCATCGCGATGAACATCGTCGGCACGCCATAGAGCGCGGTGCACTGTTCGGTGGAGACGGCCTCGAGCACGGCCAGCGGCTCGAAAGCCTCGGCCGGATACACCATGGTCGCGCCGTGGGTGAGGCAACCGAGGTTGCCCATCACCATGCCGAAGCAGTGGTAGAGCGGCACCGGGATGCACAGCCGGTCACCCGCGGTCAGCCGGATCGCCTCGCCAACAAAATAGCCATTGTTGAGGATGTTGTGGTGCGACAGCGTCGCCCCCTTGGGGTGGCCGGTGGTACCGGAGGTGAACTGGATATTGATCGGATCGTCGAACTGGAGCCGCTCGCTCAACAGCGCAAGTGCGGTCAGCTCCTCGCGTGTCGGCGGTTTGAGCAGATCGTCGAAGTTGAGCATGCCCGGGCTGCGTTCGCTGCCCATGCGAATCACGAACTCCAGCGTCGGCAGGCCGTGGCTGCGCAGCAGACCCGGTTCGCAATGCCCGAGCTCGGGCGCCAGTTCCGCCATGATGGCCAGGTAATCGCTGCTCTTGAACGCCGGCGACAGCACCAGCGCACGGCAGCCGACCTTGTTCAGCGCGTACTCCAGTTCCGAGCGCCGATAGGCCGGGTTGATATTGACCAGCACCAGCCCGGCCTTGGCGCTGGCAAACTGCAGCAGCGTCCATTCCAGATTGTTCTGCGACCAGATGCCGATGCGCTCGCCGGGCTGCAGCCCGAGGCGCATCAGGCCGCAGGCGAGCGCATCGACCTTCTGCTTGAGCCCGGCATAGCTCAGGCGAACGCCCTGGTGACACACCACCAGCGCATCGCGCTCGGCATGGCGGGCGCAGGCCTCGTCAAAGAATCGTCCAATGGTCTGCCCGATCAGCGCCTTCTCCGAGGCACCATGTACGTAGCTGGCATTGCTCATTTCGGAACTGTCTCCTCTCACCCGGTAATCTTCACGACGGGCAGCAAGGCCCGTCGTTGTGCACATCAGGCCGCAGCAGCGACTTCGAACTCGACCAGTTCGGCACCGTCGCCGACCTGATCACCCACCGCAAAGCGGAAGGCCTTCACCGTGCCGGCGGCCGGGGCATTGATGGTGTGCTCCATCTTCATCGCCTCGAGGATCAGCAGCGGCGCGCCCTTTTCCACCTTGCTGCCGGCGGCGGCCACCAGCGCGATCACCTTGCCCGGCATCGGCGCCAGCAGACCGCCTTCCGAGCCGCCACCCTCTCCGCTGTGATGCAGCGGATCGACCGCAGCCAGTTGCCAGGCACGGCCCTGAACGAAGACATGACGACGGCCAGCTGCCGCAATGACGGTGGCGTCCATGCGCATGCCGTCGAGCTCGACCCGCAACAATCCGCGCGGATTGAGTTCGCCGCGCGCCACGACGCTGCGACCCTTGTAATCAAGGCGATAGGCGCCGGGAAGGTAGGACACCCTGACACTGTGGTCGGCGTCGCCCTGACGGAACATCAGCACGCGCTGCGCCGTCGCATTCATGCGCCAACCGTCGCGCGCATGCCAGGGCGAGCGCGGATCGGGATCGCGCACCGCGGCCTTGGCCGCACGCTCGGTCTCGCGCAGCAGTTCGGCCAGCGCGGCAACATGGAACACCTCGTCGGGCACTGCTTCACCTTCGGGGAAGAGGTAGGCCTTCTCGCGCTCGATAAGGCCGGTATCCAGATCGGCGGTGGCAAACGCCGGGCAGGCGGTCAGGCGCGACAGGAACTCGATGTTGTTCGACACCCCGACCACACGGTAGTCGGCCAGCGCCTGCAGCATGCGCGCCAGCGCGCGGTCGCGATTGACGTCCCAGACGATGAGCTTGGCAATCATCGGGTCGTAGTGCGGGCTGATCTCGTCGCCCTCTTCGACCCCGGTATCGACCCGCACATGCAGGTTCTCGGCCGGCGGCGCCAGATGCACCAGTTTGCCGGTCGACGGCAGGAAGCCCTTGTCCGGGTCTTCGGCGTAGATGCGCGCTTCCAGAGCATGACCGCGGATCTGCAACTGCTCCTGCGCCAGCGGCAGTTTTTCGCCGGCGGCCACCCGCAACTGCCATTCGACCAGGTCGAGGCCGGTGATCATCTCGGTCACCGGATGCTCGACCTGCAACCGGGTGTTCATTTCCATGAAGTAGAAGCTGCCGTCCTGGTTGGCGATGAACTCGACCGTGCCGGCGCCGACATAGCCCACTGCCTTGGCTGCATCGACCGCAGCCTTGCCCATCGCCGCACGACGCTCGGGTGTCATGCCGGGCGCAGGCGCTTCTTCCAGGACCTTCTGGTGACGACGCTGCACCGAACAGTCGCGCTCGAACAGATACACGCAGTTGCCGTGGCTGTCGCCAAACACCTGGATTTCGATATGGCGCGGCCGGGTGATGTATTTCTCGACCAGCACATGATCGTCGCCGAAGCTGGAGATGGCTTCGCGCTTGCACGAGGCCAGCAGGTCGATGAAGTCTTCCGAACGCTCGACCAGGCGCATGCCCTTGCCGCCGCCACCGGCTGCCGCCTTGATCAGCACCGGATAGCCGATGTCGTTGGCCTGCTGGTGGAGGTGAGCCGGGTCCTGCTCGTCGCCGTGGTAGCCGGGGGTCAGTGGCACGCCGGCTGCGCCCATGATCTTCTTGGCCTCGGACTTCGAGCCCATGGCGTGGATCGCCTCCACCGGCGGGCCGATGAAGACGATGCCGGCCTCGTCGCAAGCGTGGCAAAAGGCCTCGTTCTCGGACAGGAAGCCGTAGCCAGGATGAATGGCCTGGGCGCCGGTCTGCTTTGCCGCGGCGATGATCCTGTCGATCACCAGATAGCTTTCCTTGACGGCCGGCGGGCCGATCAGCACCGCCTCGTCGGCCATGCGTACATGGCGCGCGTTGGCGTCGGCCTCGGAATACACCGCTACGGTCTTGATGCCCATGCGACGCGCGGTCTTGATGACGCGGCAGGCAATTTCGCCTCGATTGGCGATCAGGATCTTGTCGAACATGTTGTCTCCATCCTTATTCTTGCACCTGTAGTGCTGCACACTGATTGGCACTCAAGCTGACACAACGACGCACCCTCCCCCTTTAAGGGGGGAGAGACCTGCTAACAGCGGCATCGGCACAAAGTCACCCTTGCGCCACCCAGCTCGCCAGACGCTTCGACAGAAAGGCGTCCAGCCCTTCCTTTGCCTCGGGCGTGGCACGCAGACTGGAGATGCGACGAGCGGTGTCTTCCACCACCTCGTCACAGACAGGCCGGTTGGCCACCGCGCGGATCAGGTCCTTTGCCGCTGCCTGCGCCTTGGGGCCGCCCTGCAGCAGCGCGGCGACGATCTCGCCCACCCTGGCGTCGAGCTCATCGCTGGCAACCACTTCGTGCGCCAGGCCGAGCTCGCCGGCACGCTCGGCACTGATGCGCTCGGCAGTCTGAAAGTAGCGGTAGGACTGACGCTCACCGATGGCACGGATCACATAGGGGCTGATCGCCGACGGGATGATCCCGAACTTGACCTCGGAGGTGGCGAACACCGCCTTCTCTGCGGCCACGCAGATGTCGCAGGCCGACGCCAGGCCCATGCCGCCGCCCAGCGCCGCGCCATGCACGCGGGCGATGGTCGGCTTGTTCATCTCCGCCAGCGTACGCAGCATGGCGGCCAGACGACGCCCGTCGGCGAGATTCTCTTCCACGCTGGCGTTGGCCGCAGCCTTCATCCAGTTGAGGTCGGCGCCGGCGGAAAAGCTCTTGCCGCGCCCACCCAGCACCACCACCCGCACGCTGTCGTCGGCGTCGAGCTCACGGCAGGCGGCGGTGATGTCGGCAATCAGTTGCGCGTTGAAGGCGTTGTGCACGTCGGGGCGGTTCATCCACACCGTCGCGACGCCATTGTTCAATTCGATTTCAAGTGCTTCGTACATCGTGTCTCCTCGCCTCCGGGGCGATGCAAGCAATATCCGCGGCCGGATTACATCCGGAACACGCCGAACTTGGTCGGCGCAATCGGTGCATTGAGCGCGGCGGACAGCGACAAGCCGAGCGTGCGCCGGGTCTGGGCCGGATCGATCACGCCGTCGTCCCACATGCGTGCGGTGGCGAAGTAGGGATGGCCCTGGGCTTCGTACTGGTCCCGGATCGGCGACTTGAAGGCCTCTTCTTCTTCCTTGCTCCACGCCCCGCCCTTGGCCTCGATACCATCACGACGCACGGTGGCGAGCACGCTGGCCGCCTGTTCGCCGCCCATCACCGAGATGCGGCTGTTGGGCCACATCCACAGGAAACGGGGGGAGTAGGCACGGCCGCACATGCCGTAGTTGCCGGCGCCGAAGGAGCCGCCGATCAGCGTGGTGATCTTGGGCACCTGCACGGTGGCGACCGCAGTCACCATCTTCGCGCCGTCCTTGGCGATGCCGGCGTTCTCGTACTTGCGCCCGACCATGAAGCCGGTGATGTTCTGCAGGAACAGCAGCGGGATGCCCCGCTGGCCGCACAACTCGATGAAGTGCGCCCCTTTCTGCGCCGATTCGCCGAACAGGATGCCGTTGTTGGCGACGATGCCCACCGGGTAGCCGTAGAGCTGGGCGAAGCCGCACACCAGCGTGGTGCCGTAACGCGCCTTGAACTCGTCGAAACGCGAACCATCGACCACGCGGGCAATGATTTCGCGCACGTCGAAAGGCTTGCGCGTGTCGCTCGGGATGATGCCGTAGATTTCTTCCGGGTCGTAGGCCGGCTCTTCGCCCGCGCCCAGCGCCATGCCCATCGGCTTGACCCGGTTCAGGTTGGAGACGATGCGTCGCGCCAGATACAGGGCATGGGCGTCGTTCTCGGCGAGATGGTCGGCCACGCCGGAGAGCCGGGTGTGCACATCGCCGCCGCCAAGGTCTTCCGCCGTCACCACTTCACCGGTCGCCGCCTTCACCAGCGGCGGGCCGCCGAGGAAGATGGTGCCCTGATTCTTGACAATGACGGTCTCGTCCGACATCGCCGGCACATAGGCGCCACCGGCGGTACATGAGCCCATCACCACCGCGATTTGCGGAATGCCCTTGGCCGACATGTTGGCCTGGTTGTAGAAGATGCGGCCGAAGTGGTCGCGATCCGGAAACACTTCGTCCTGCTTGGGCAGGAAAGCGCCGCCGGAATCGACCAGATACACGCAGGGCAGATTGTTCTGTTCGGCGATCTCCTGCGCCCGCAGGTGCTTCTTGACCGTCATCGGGTAGTAGGTGCCGCCCTTCACCGTGGCGTCGTTGGCCACGATCATGCATTCAACGCCCTGCACCCGGCCGATGCCGGTGATGACGCCAGCGGAGGGTGCATCGTTGTCATACATGCCGAAGGCCGCCATCTGGCCGACTTCGAGGAAGGGCGTGCCGGGATCGAGCAGATGCCCGACCCGGTCGCGCGGCAGCAGTTTGCCGCGCGCGGTGTGCTTGGCACGCGCCGACTCGCCGCCGCCGAGTGCGACCTCGGCAGCCTTGTCGCGCAGGTCATCGACCAGGCCACGCAGCACCTTTGCGTTGGCCTGAAACTCGTCGCTGCGGGTATTGATCGCTGATTTGATAATGCTCATGTCTCCTCGTCCTTTTCTTCTCGTGCCCGGCTGCGATGATTTTCACCCTCGCCTTCAAGGGGAGGGTCGGGGTGGGGATGGGTCTGACCCTGACCGTACTGACCCATCCCCCACCTGTCCTCCCTCTTGAAGGGGGAGGGACCTGCTAATAGGCTCCCCCGCTCACCTCGTTTCGGCAAACAACTCCCGCCCGATCAGCATGCGGCGGATCTCGCTGGTGCCGGCACCGATCTCGTACAGCTTGGCGTCGCGCCACAGGCGGCCGACGGCATATTCGTTGGTATAGCCCACCCCGCCCAGGGTCTGGATCGCCTCGCCCGCCATCCAGGTCGCCTTCTCGGCGGTGTAGAGGATCACGCCGGCAGCATCCTTGCGCAGGGTGCGAGCGTGATCGGTGCGGTCGCAGGCCTGACCCACGGCATAGGCATAGGCACGGCACGCGCTCCAGGTGGAGTAGAGATCGGCAACCTTGCCCTGCATGAGCTGGAACTCGCCGATCGGCGTATCGAACTGCTTGCGCTCGTGCAGATAGGGCACGACTGCATCCATGCATGCCGCCATGATGCCGAGCGGGCCGCCAGACAGCACGGCGCGCTCGTAGTCGAGACCGGACATCAGCACATTGACGCCGCGGCCGATGTTGGCCTCGCCACCAAGCACGTTCTCCACCGGCACCTCGACATCGTCGAAGAACAGCGGGAAGGTGTTCGAACCGCGCATGCCGAGCTTGTCGAGATGAGTGCCATGGGTGAAACCCTTCATGCCCTTCTCGATGATGAAGGCAGTGATGCCTTTCGGACCGGCATTGATGTCCGTCTTGGCATATACCACCAGGGTATCGGCATCGCCGCCGTTGGTGATCCACATCTTGCTGCCGTTGAGCACGAAATGGTCGCCCTTGCGGTCGGCACGCAGCTTCATGCTTACCACGTCGGAGCCGGCATTGGGTTCGGACATTGCCAGCGCGCCGATATGGTCGCCCGAGATCAGCTTGGGCAGGTATTTCTGCTTCTGTGCCTCGGTGCCGTTGCGGCGGATCTGATTGATGCACAGATTGGAATGCGCGCCGTACGACAGGCCCACGGATGCCGATGCGCGGGAGATCTCCTCCATCGCAATGATGTGGGCGAGGTAGCCCATGTCGGTGCCGCCGTATTCCTCGCTGACGGTCATGCCATGCACACCGAGATCACCCAGCTTCTTCCACAGATCGGCGGGGAACTCGTTGTCGCGATCGATCTCGGCCGCACGCGGCGCGATCTCGGCCGCGCAGAAATCGCGCAAGGTGTCTCGCAGCGCTTCGATGGTTTCGCCGAGATTGAAGTCGAGGCTCGGGATCTGCATGGTGTGGTCTCCTTCTCCGTGTATTTGTCCTGGTTCGGTCACAGCGCGGCAGTCGACGATCGACGCGTCTGCCCGGTCATGGAATAAGGGTAGACCGAAGTGCAGCGCGACAACTGCCATCGAGGTTGCAATTACTGCCAGCATGATTAGGATTGTGGGGCATGAAGATCCTCACACCTTCCGCAGCGGAATTGACCCGGGGCCGCGCCGCCACACCGATCGCCTTTATCCGCGCGATCGTGCGCGGGTATCGCGCACGAGGCATGAATCCGGCCAATGCACTGCAGCACGCGCAAATTCCGTCGGCGGCCCTGGACGACCCTGCGGCCCGCGTCACGGCCGCACAGATGGAGGTCATGTCCGGCCACGCCATGCAGGAACTCGACGACGAAGCCCTGGGCTGGTTCTCGCGCCGCCTGCCGTGGGGCAGCTACGGCATGCTGTGCCGCGCTTCGCTGACCTCGCCCACGCTGGAGGTGGCGCTCAAGCGCTGGTGCCGTCATCACCGCCTGCTCACCGACGAACTCACGCTGGCGTTCTGCCACCAACGCAACACCGCCACCATCCGCATCACCGAGGCGCGCGATTTCGGCGACATGCGCGAGTTCTGCCTGGTCACCATCATGCGCTACCTGCTGGGTTACATCAGCTGGCTGATCGACTCGCGGATCGCTCTCACAGAAACCTGCCTGCCCTTCCCCGCGCCGCCCCATGCGGACGCCTATCCCTACCTTTTTCCCGGCCCGCTAAGTTTCGGCGCCGAGGCGGCAAGCCTCAGTTTCGACGCCCGTTACCTGTCGCTGCCACTGCGCCGTGACGAACAGGCTCTGCAGATCATGCTGCAACGTGCGCTGCCGCTCACCGTCCTGCAGTACCGCCGCGACCGTCTGCTGGTACACAGCGTCACCCAGATCCTCGACTCCAACCCGGGCGCCCCCCACACCGCAGAGGACATCGCCGCCCAACTGAACCTGTCGGTCCGTACCTTGCACCGCCAACTCAAGGACGAAGGCGTGTCGCTACAGCGTCTCAAGAACGATAGCCGCCGTAGTCGCGCCATCAAGCTCCTGCTGCAGACACGCAAACCCGTCAAGCAAGTGGCATCAGCCGTCGGGTTCGATAGCGAAAAGAGTTTTGCACGGGCGTTTCGGGAATGGACGGGGGTCGCACCGAGCCGGTATCGAAGTGGCGCGGGAAACCCGTAAGGCGCGACCAGCGGACGACGCCCTTGAGAGCCCGATCGATCCGGAGAGGGACACCAGGCTGCCGCAGCGACAGCAGGATCGCATTCGAAACACCGACGGCTCCGAAGCCCGTCACTCAAGCCTGACCTGCGTGGATCTCCGGATAGAACCGAATCATGTTCTTGCCGTCCATTTTGGCCCTGTACATGGCCCGGTCAGCCCGTTTCAGCAATTCATCCAAGGTGGAATCATTTCCCACAAACGGCGTTACGCCGATGCTCACCGTGCAGTGATGCTCGACCGATGTCTCGCCCGCTTCACCCTGTCCCACCACAATGCGGTAAGGACGGGACAAGACCTCACAGATTTTTCGCGCAATGGCCTCGGCACGCGACATCGACGCTCGCCCGTCCGTGTCGAGTTCGCAGATCATGACGACGAACTCATCACCGCCGAAGCGGGCAACGGTATCCATTTCACGTACGCAGTGTCTCAACCGGTCGGCCGCCTCAATCAGGAGCAGATCACCTGCCTGATGGCCATGCGAATCGTTGATCGTCTTGAAATTATCCAGATCGAGGAACATCAGCGCACAGTGCGCCTTGCTACGGTTGCTTGAAGCCATTGCCTGCCGTATGCGGTCGAGCAGCAGCCTGCGGTTGGGCAGATTGGTCAGCAGATCGTGATAGGCCAGCTGTCTGATCTCCTCATCCGCCCGTTTGCGATCGGTAATGTCCTGCACCAGGCCAGCGATACGCACCACCCGGCCGCTGTCGTCACGCTCGGGGAAGCCCTTCACGAAACAGGGTCGCCGCTCGCCGTCAGGCTGCAGGGTCATCAGTTCCAGCTCGTAAGGTGTGCCGTCCGCCACTGCCCTATTGACCGCAGCGAACAGCCTTTGCGTCGACTCGGACGTATACAACTCGGCCTGTCCCTCGAGGTTTGGCACCCCCAACGCGGGGTCACGACCGAAGATCACGAACATCTCGGGCGACCAGGTCACGGTATTGGCATCCACATCCCACTCGAAGCTGGCCAGGCGCGCCATGCTTTCGGTGCGTTCCATCATGAGCTGCCGGTGCTGCAAGGCTTTGCCGATCCGCCTGGCCTCGGTGACGTCTCTTGCAATGTTTGAAGCACCGGTCACTTTGCCTGCGCGGTCCCTGATCGGAGAGATCGAGATCGACACATTGATCGACTGTCCGTCCTTGCGGCAGCGGATTGTCTCGAAGTGCCTCACCCGCTCTCCGCGGGAGATGCGCGCAATCGCGTCGGCCTCCTCCCCGGATCGACTCGGAGGAATCAGCATCGACAAGGGTTTCCCGATCACCTCACTCGAAGCGTATCCGAAGATCTTTTCCGCCCCGCCATTCCAGCTTTCGATGATGCCATCCAATGATGTGCCGATAATGGCATCCTCCGAGGCCGCTATGATTGCCGCGCTCGCCCCCAGACTGGCATTGGCTTGCTGCAAACGCAGCCTGGCAAGCCCCGTCTCCCCCATCACTTTGACCAGACGGGTGAAGAAGCTCATCATCGACTGAACCTGTTCGGCTGAAAATACGGGCGCCCGGTCCATGGCACTGATATAGCTGCTTTCATCGAAGCCGAATGTATTGGCCTGGCGAATGAAAAAGTTCCGGTCCGGCGGCGCCAGGAAAAACTGCCCGGTAAAGAAGTTCGCGACGTGTTCGCCGCCGATCTCTATCGGTACCGCGACATCGACCAGCCCGTTCCGGCACTCGTAGACGTTGTAGGCATCTCCCGCTTTCAGCCGACCGGCAAGAACCGTGTCACTCTCCAGGCAGCGCGCACAGCTTGACGGATTGACGCGGTGAAATCGGGTGCAGATATCCTGCCATCCAGTCGCGATCAACACCTTCCCCTCGAGATCGAGAACGGCGGTGACAGCCCCCGTGATTGCGGTGAAGCTCTCGCACAGTCCGCGGAGCTCATCGATATCCAGAACTTCCGAGAGGTTCAATCGGATCTCCTTTGGCGAAGGTCTCGCCCGCCACCCGCAATGGGGCCATGTTCAGCCCCCGTCTTCCGCACGAAGATACTCTGAGTATCAGTCTCCTGTCGCGGTTCTACGCGGTATGCGGGCTTCACACCGTGACGGACTCCGCGGTCGGCGCCATGGCAAAGGTTACGCCAAGCCCAAGCAAGGCTGCCTTGCCGCGCACGGTCAGATCGGTCACGAAGCGGAACTGCTGGCGCGCATCTACAGGATAGGCCTTGAGGCGGTACCACGTTCCCCACGGCTTCTCATGCACGATCACGGTGACGGGCTGACCAAAATGCAGGAAGGCACTGGAGAGTGCCACATCCGACAGGATCTGCTTGACCTCAGCCGCGTCGTGCTCCGGGTGCAGGTAGAAGTCGGCAACGCACTGCAACCGCGGCGAGCCGTCGTTGGAATTGTGGATGGGTGTGTTCCACAACCGCGAGTGGGGAATCGACACCACGTCGTCGGTCGGGGTCACGACTTGCACCGTGCGCATGCCGACGTAGCGCACCTCGCCATAGATACCATCAATCTTGATCCAGTCGCCATTCCGGTATGGCATCTCCCCCACCGCCACGACCCCGGCGATCAGGCTGCTGACAAGGTCTTTCAGTGCAAAGCCGATCGCGAGGCCGACGGTGCCGAGCAAGGCCACCATGTTCTGCACCGAAGGATTGATCACCAGGGGCACGATGGTCGCGAACGCGACGACGATGATCAGCAATCGCAACACCGGCACGAGCGCCAGCACGAACAGTCGCCGCCTGCCGTGCAGGCGGTTTCCGATCCACGGCAACGCACGCTGGGTGGCGGCGATCAGCAGCGTGGCAATCACGACGACAGCACCGACCTCAAGCGCCATCGTCCAGTCCGGCTGTCTGAAAATCTGTGACATCGAGTTGTCTTCAAGCATGGCGGGCACTCAACAAGTTGCTTGCATCAAGTGGGCAATCAAAAATCGTCAGCCAGAAAACCACGACCACGCAGCCAGCGTCGCACCAGTTCGTAACCCAGCGCCGAGACACGCCAGCGGCCTTCGTGGCGCTCGAGCAAGGTCAGTTTCTGCAAGCGCAGCACGATGGCCATGCAGAGGTGACGGGGCAAGGGCAGCACTTCGGCCAGCATCTCATCACCCAGGCCGTTGTGAATCAGCAACGCATGCAGGACCAGCGCCACATCCTCATCGGCCTCTACCGGAAGGGCGGGCTCAGGCTGGGTGGCCGAGACCCAGATCACTTCAGCATCCGATTCGTCCACTTCACTCGTGCCGGCTTTGTCCTTGTCGAACTCCACCGCCGAGTCGGACACCGCCCGCAGTCGCTGCCGCCAATAATCGCGTGCCGTGCCCACATTGCCCCGGCAGTGCGCAGCAAGCTGCGCCACCTCTTCACTGGCAGTGTCGCCATCATGGGGAACGGTCAGCGCCGTATTCCCGCTTCGGGCATTGCGAAACAGAAGCTGGCGCTGCCCATCGACATCCGCCAGTTGCGCAAGCAGCCTCGCGAGCCGGGGGCCATCGAAAGCCTGAAGAGTCAGCGCTCCCGGCAACGGAAGCGCGGAAACCCGCTGCAGGAAGGCCCATGCCCAGCTATCGCAACCAATCAGCCCCGCCCCCCTTCGTCCGCTGACGATTTCCTCGAGCAGATTGCGCACCAGCGCCAGGCCGTTGGCGCTGCGCAGGAAAAACCGTTCGAGGCATGGTATCGCCCAGGCCTGGCCGACTGCGGGCCAAGTCGCACGCCAACATCCCTTGCTCGACAGCACCTCCTCGTATGACGGCGGTTCGATGATCTGCGCACCGTGGCGGACAGCCCAGTCGGCGACGATTTCGGGATGCCCGCAGTGGGGCTGACCGATCAGGAACTGCACGCCAGTCGCGCCATCGCCACTCGGCTCTCGCAGCGCCGCATCGAGCGCAGCAGACGCCTTGCGCCAGTCAATCGGCCTCACCAGGTGTTCGAGGTGCATCCCGGGCAGCGCGCGCAGCGCGTCCTCCTGCCTCACCGGCACCAATTCTTCCTTGTGCTCACTGCGGAACAACTGCCTGAACGTTGCCCACGCCGCGACCGCAGCACTTCTGGCTGCCAGTTCGGGCTGCGCATACGCGGACAGCGGCACGAACTGCCACAGTTCGAGTTGGGCCTTTTCCGCTTCGGTGGGGGCGTCTTCACTCATTCCTCCATTCTGGCGCAGAAGCCTGCTGATGTCGCTTCGGAAAGCATCGGGCACTGGCCCATCGCCGCCACCGCCCGGGGCAAGGGCTTGA
The DNA here is from genome assembly GCF_018122735.1 of Azoarcus sp. L1K30. Taxonomy (GTDB): domain Bacteria; phylum Pseudomonadota; class Gammaproteobacteria; order Burkholderiales; family Rhodocyclaceae; genus Parazoarcus. Next base: position 2,750,913 of record NZ_JAGRRD010000001.1, read on the forward strand.
TCCGAGAGAGGACTGATGCAACCCTGGCTCGATGCGAAACGCATGCAGGGCGATTGCACCCAAGCCGAGCCGGACACGACCGGCGCAGGTAGCCGCCCTCCGCCAATGCATGCATAATGATTCGCTTATTTACGCAAGAATCAGGATCTACCCGATGAAACGACGCTATCTACGCCCCATTGTTCCCGCGCTGCTGACCCTCTCAGCGGTCTCGGCGATCGCCGACGACACCGCTTTGCTCAACGAGGCGCGCGCTGTTGCAACCAGCATTCCACCCAAGCTGATTGCGGTGTTGAAGGATGAAATCGCACACGGCGGACCGGAAGGTGCGATTGCCGTGTGTCGCGACAAGGCGCCTCAGATGGCGAAGGCGGCGTCGGCGCAAAGCGGCTGGAGCATTCGCCGCGTGAGCCTCAAGAACCGAAATCCCAAAGCCGTTCCCGATGCCTGGGAGCGGGCGGTGCTCGAGGACTTCGAGCGCCGCGCGGCGACCGGCGAAGCACCGGAGACACTGGAGGCCGGTGAAGTCGTGGTTGACGCTGGCAAGAAGTCATACCGTTACATGAAGGCGCTGCCCACCCAGACGCTGTGCCTGGCCTGTCACGGCAGCGATGTCGAGATCAGCCCGGCGGTCAGGACGAAGCTGCAGGCGCTCTATCCGGATGACAAGGCCACGGGCTACGCCTTGGGCGAAATCCGCGGCGCGATGACGATCCGCCGCCCGCTGTAACCCCGGCGCCGCGACGCCGCACACGCCAGCCAGCGTGCATCAGCGGATCAGTTCGGACGCCAGGCTGCGGACCATGCGCTCGGCCTGTCCGAGATAGGCACGGCCGAAGAGATTCAGATGATTCAGCACATGGTAGAGGTTGTAGAGCGTCTTTCTCAGCTCGTAGCCCTCTGCCGGCGGCCAGGCCGTGCGGTATGCGGCATAGAACGCGCTCGGAAAGCCGCCGAACAGCTCGCACATCGCCAGGTCGGTTTCGCGGTCGCCACGATAGACGGCGGGATCGAAGATCACCGGCCGACCTTCCGCATCCATGGCCGCGTTGCCATGCCACAGATCGCCATGAAGCAGACTCGGGCGCGGACAATAATCCAGGAACATTGCCGGCACACGCTCGAGCAGCGGATCGAGGCTGCGCACGATGGTCGCGCCGTGCCCTGCCGAGCGGGCCAACGCCAACTGCGGCATCAGGCGTTGCCGGACAAAGAACTGGGCCCAGCCGGGATGTGGCGTGTTGGTTTGCGCGCTGGCACCGACGAAGTTGTCGCTCACCCAGCCGAAATTCTCGCCCGTATCGCGGTGCAGTTGCACCAGCGCCTCGGCAAAGCGTCGGCCATCCTCCGCGCTCGACAACGGGCGCATCTCGATGTACTCGAGCAACAGGTATGCGGCGTCCGCGGTCGCACCGCAGGTCAGCACGCGCGGCACGCGAAAGGCGCCGTTGGCGGCCAGCGCAACCAGGCCATCCGCTTCCGCCTCGAACATCGGCAGCGCACCCGCATCGTTGAGCTTGAGACAGCACGTGTGAGCGCCCGCACGCAGCTCGAGCACACGATTGATGCAACCGCCACCGATCTCCCGCGTCCCGGCGCGCGAAAAATCGAGCCCGCAAGCTTCCTTGAGGGCCCGCACCAGTTCGGCATCCAGGCATCGCGCGTTCGTCACCACACGAGCGCCTGTACGCGGTCGAATTCGATAGCAGCGAGCGAGCTGAGAGGGGCAGTGAGAGATGCGTGCATAGGGTTCACCGGACCTGGATGCGCGCCATTCTAGCGGGCCTCGCCCCGTCGTGGCGGTGCCGGCAAGCGCAAACCGTCCCGCTCCCTGCCGGCAGGCCCGAGATGCACGGCATTTGCGCAGGGATACATGCGGACACATCAGACACGGATCGGGCGCAAAGGACGGCTGCGTCTTGCTTTGCGGCCGATACCCCACCCCCGCCCACCAGCGAAGCGCCGCCAGAGCCTGACTGCATCGCCGCTTTGTAGTAGCCTTGCGCCTTTTTCGCCACGATGGCGTCGGTTTCGGTATGGCGCAAGGACTGCCGCGTACAAGCTTCAATCGCTCCAGCCTGGTCCGAACGCTTGCCGACCTGGCAGTGGCGGAGGTCGCCGAATCCCGGCAGTCCTTTGCCGAGCGGCTCGGGCAGTGGCTGGAATTCAAGGATGCGCTGCCGCTGTACTCGGTGCTCAATGCGGGCGCCGACACTGCGATCGGGCACGGCGTGGCCTCGCCGCAAACCGCCGCGATACGGGAGGATTTGGCCCGCGTACGCAGCACCCTGGCCGATTCGATCGTCGCCGATGGCGTGAGCGGCCCAGGTAAGGTTCGAATCCAGCTGCCCACCCCCTCGCCGGGCGCATCCGCGGATAGTGCAGCCGAGTTCGCGCCCTACCATCGCTACTATCTCGCGCACCAGCGTGACATGACGGCAAGCATCGGCCCGCTGCGGGTCAATGCGCGGGCAGCGCTTTCCGCATGCTCGGTATCGCTCAAGCAGCTCGCAGCGCTGGATGCGGTACTGGAGCAGGCCCTGCAGACTCGCGAGCGCAGCCTGCTGGCGAGCGTTCCCGCGCTGCTGGCAAAACGCTTCGAGAAACGGTACGCGGACCACCTGGCAGCACGCGTTGACGCGGATACGGCCGACGATCCCTGTCAGTGGATGCAGCCTGGCGGATGGCTCGCGGTGTTCTGCAAAGAGATGCAGAACGTATTGTTGGCGGAACTGGACCTTCGATTGCAGCCGATCGTAGGCATGATCGATGCAGTCGGTAACGAGGTGGCAAGAGAGCAATGAACAGAATCATCTACGTCGCGGCCTTCGTCGTGGGCATGGCCGTCGTGTGCTGGGTCGGTGCAGGATATGTCGGCACCAGTGCACTGGCGCTGACGGTGACCGCACTCATCGGCGTGGTCTACGCGGCCGGTGCACTGGAACTGCTGCGATTCGATCGCGCCACCTCCGCACTGGCAGACGCACTGCACACCATTCCCGAGAACCTGTCGCATCCGGGCGAGTGGATTGCCGGGCTGCCACCTTCGCTGCAAAACCCGGTGCGCCTGCGCATCGATGGCGAGCGGGTGGCCATGCCAGGCCCGGCGGTCACCCCATACCTGGTCGGCCTGCTGGTGATGCTGGGCATGCTGGGCACCTTCCTCGGCATGGTCGTCACCCTCAACGGTGCGGTGATCGCCCTCGAAAGCACCACCGACCTCCACACCATCCGCAGCGCACTCAGCGCCCCGGTCAAGGGTCTGGGCGTGGCGTTCGGCACGTCGATCGCCGGCGTGGCCGCCTCGGCCATGCTGGGCCTTATGTCCGCGCTGTGCCGGCGCGCGCGGCAGCACACGACACAGGTCCTCGAAGCGAAGATCGCCACCGTGTTGCGCGGCTTCTCGCTCACCCACCAACGCCAGGAAACCTTCAAGGCGGTGCAGCGTCAGGCCGACGTGCTGCCGGAACTGGTCAACACGCTGCAGGCGATGATGGCGCAGATGGAACGCCAAAGCAGCGAGTCGAACGCACGCCTGCTCGCCGAACAGGACCGCTTCCACCGCGAAGCCAGGGAGACGTACTCCGCACTGGCAGCCTCGGTCGACAGCTCGCTCAAGACCAGCCTGACCGAGAGCGCCCGCCTTGCCGGCGACACCATCGCGCCGGTGGTCACCGCCACGATGAGCGCCATTGCACGTGAAACCGGGGCGCTGCAGGCGCACCTGAGCGACACCGTGAAGGTGCAGCTCGATGGTCTTTCGGAACGCTTCGACACCACCGTGACGAAGGTCGCGGACACCTGGACGACTGCGCTGGCGCAACACAAGGACAGCAACGCACGCATGAGCGCGCAGCTGCAGGACGCGCTCGCGGCCTGGACCGGCACCTTCGAACAACGCAGCACCGCCCTGCTCGACTCGGTGGCGCGAGCACACGCCGGCCTGCGCGCAGATCTTGCCGCCACCACGACCGCCATGACGCAGGAGGCCGGCGCGCTCAACGCCAGACTGGCAGATGCGGTCGAAGCCCAGCTCGACGGCGTATCCGCCCGCTTCGCCACCACGGCGAACACCGTGACCGAGCACTGGCATGCTGCGCTGTCGCGCCACGAGGAGGTCAGTGGACGGCTCAACGCGCAAACCGAGGCCGCGCTGGCATCCCTTGTCGACACCTTCGCCGAGCGCTCGGCCATCCTGCTCGAAAGGCTTGGCGAAGCGGCCGCGCGCCTGCAGACAGAACTCGCCGCCCGGGACGAGGCGCGACTGGCAGCACAATCGCAGGCGATGGAAACCATGACCGCCACGCTGCAGCAGGCGTGGCAACACGCAGGTGCGGTCACCCTCACCCAGCAGGCACAGATCTGCGAGCATCTGGGCGACACCGCCCGCGACATCAGTGCCGAAGCGAAGGCCCAGGCGAAGGCCACGATCGAAGAGGTCTCCCGCCTGATGAACGCGGCAGCGGAGGCCCCGCGCATCGCGGCCGACGTCATCGGCGAACTGCGCCAGGAACTGTCCGCCAGCATGGCGCGCGACAACGCGCTGCTGGCTGAGCGCAGCCGCATCATGGAAACCCTGGGCGGCCTGCTCGATACCATCAACCACGCATCGACCGAACAGCGCAGCGCGATCGATGCCCTGGTGGCGTCCTCGGCGGCGATGCTGGACGGTGTCGGCAGTCGCCTGACGGCGCACATCGAAGCGGAGTCGGACAGGATCGGCGCGGCCGCCGACCAGGTCACCGGCGGCGCCATCGAAGTGGCAAGCCTGAGCGAAGCCTTCGGCGTCGCGGTGCAACTGTTCAGCGAATCCAACGACAAGCTGATGATCACGCTGCAGCGCATCGAGGGCGCGCTCAACAAGTCGGTGGTACGCAGCGACGAGCAGCTCGCGTATTACGTCGCCCAGGCGCGCGAAATCATCGATCTGAGCATCATGTCGCAGAAGCAGATCGTCGATGATCTGCAACAGCTCTCCGGCCGCCAGCCGGCCCTGACGGACGAGGCCTGAGGATGGAAGAGGTCGATACCAGCGTCGAGCACTCGACGCCGGTCTGGGCGGTCTTCGGCGACCTGATGTCCGGCCTGCTCGGCGCCTTCGTGCTGATCCTGGTCGGCGTGCTCGGGGTACAGCTCGAACTGATGAACAGCCTCGAAACCGAAGTACACAAACGCCACCTCGAGGAGCAGCGGCGCGAGGCGCTGGAGAAGGCGCTGGCCGTGCCGCTGGCCAGCGGCCGGGTCACGCTCGACAACGGCCGCATCGGCATCAGCGGCAGCGTGCTGTTCGCGCTCAACTCGGACCAGCTGCAGCCCGAAGGCCGGCAACTGCTCAAGAGCCTCGCACCGCCGCTGGCGGCCTACCTCGGCGTGCGCGACGAGATGCTGATGGTCAGCGGATTCACCGATGACCAGCCGGTACGCGAGAGCAACCGCCAGTTTGCCGACAACTGGGAACTCTCGGCCCAGCGCGCTCTGAACGTGACCCGCGCCCTGATCGAAGAGGGCCTGCCCGCTTCGGCGATCTTCGCCGCCGCATTTGGCCCCGAACAGCCGGTGGCATCCAACGCCGACCCCGAGGGACGGGCGCGCAACCGGCGGGTGGAGATGGCGCCGGTACCGAAGTCGGCAAAGGCGCAGTTGCAACCCAATGGATGAAAACGCGCTGCTCGATGACCTGCGCGCGCGGGGAGCGGATCGGTTCGACCCCGTCGGCTGGCGCTTTATCGAAGCCCTTGCACAGCGGGTCGCCCTGCATCGCGGCAACACCCGGCGCGTGCTGGATGCCAGACTGGCCGAGGTGCTGGCCCGATTCGACGCGCGCTTCGACCTCGCCAGGCAAGCGACGCTGGAAGCCCTGGCCCGCGCCAAGGCGCAATTCCCGCAGGCGGGCGATAGCCTGCAGGCGCACTATGATGCGGCCGACTTCGGTGCGCTGCGCCGCGTGCTCGCCCGTCTCGAGGGGGCGGGCAGCTGCACCGCACTGAGCGGGCTGCTCTCTGATCTGGGCCACCCTGCGGACGCGCCCGCGCCGGACATCTCAGGCGTCACACGGCCGCCTGAGGGTGGCACCACCGCGCACCGCGGTGAACTCAAGTCACTGAGCCATTTTCGCCGCACCTGGTCGAGGCTGAGTGTCGACCAGGCCTTGTCCCATTCCCTGGCGCAAGCGCCCGAAAACGCCGGTCCGCTGAACTCGCATCACCTCATGCTGCAGTCGCTGTCGCAGATGCGCAAGATTGCGCCGGACTACCTCGAGCACTTCATGGCCTATGCCGACACCCTGCTATGGCTGGATCTGGTCGAAGGCGGCCGCCCCCCCGCAAAACGCGGCAGGACGAAACGCTGACCATGACGTACGCAACGCAATGATTCGGCAGTCCGGCTGACGCCGCCGGCCTGGATTCGCCCCTCATGCCCCCTTGCAGGGGTCTGAAACATGGCACCGCACTGAAAGCACCAACGCGTGCCAGCTGGGTATAGTGCGGTATTTGCAGCCGTGATGCGGGTCCACTCCGTTCCCGCAGCGGAAGGGGAGTCAGCACATGCTCACAGTGGTTGCCACATGTATTGCGATGTTGTGCATCAGCACGCTGATCCACTTTGAAGTGCTCACGGGTCTGACGCGCGTCTTACCCACCATGCGCCTGAGTTCCCGATTCAAACTCCTGGTCGTGCTTGGCGGCGTCTTCTTCGCACACGTTATCGAGATTGCGCTTTACTCGCTGGCACTCCTGATACTGGTCAGACTGGGCATCGGCTCAATGACGAATGCCGACCCGCTGGGCTTTCAGACTGCGCTCTATTTTTCCGCCGAAACCTACACTTCACTCGGCTACGGGGATCTGGTTCCCACCGGCAGCGTGCGTCTGCTGGCGAGCTCCGAAACGCTGACAGGCCTGCTGCTCATCGGCTGGTCAGCGTCCTACATCTACATCGCCATGGAGCGCTTCTGGGCACCGGATCTTGCCGCATTCAGAAAGGGCGGCTGATGCGGACGGCCGCGCCAGTGCCGGGCCTCTCCTGGCGATAGGCCTGGCCTAGTGCGGCTCCGCCCCTCCGGCCGCGCATGCGGTTTCGCCCTCCGCTCGCGCCGCAGCGAGATAGTCGCGCCACAAATGCCCGTAGCGGTCGTCGAAGCCATCTCCGCAGATCATGACCGCCTCGATGCGGTCAACGCGAAAGGTCCGGAAGCACTGCCGCAACTCACACCACGCACCCAGCGTCCAGCAATGCCCCCAGAACACCAGGCCAAGCGGCCACAACATGCGCCGCGAGATCTCGCCGTCGGCGCGGCGGTAGCGCACCTCCACCTTCAGGCCTTTTTCCATCCCCTGCCGCAACAGCGTCATCGGCTCGCGCAGCGGCGCCGGCTGCATGAAGCCGGGTGCACAGAAACGCATCTCGCTGGCGGCGATGCGCGCCTCCAGCGCACGCGGCAGCACCGCCTCGACCCGTGCCATCGCCTGTGCCGCCGCCTTGCCCAGCGCCGGATCGGCCCACGCCTGCACCAGCTTGGCACCAATCACCAGGGCTTCGAGCTCATCACCGGTGAACATCAGTGGAGGCACCTGGTAGCCCCTTCGCAGACGATAGCCGACCCCGGCTTCGCCATCGATCGGCGCCCCGCTGGCGACGAGATCCGCAATGTCGCGGTAGATGGTGCGCTCGGACACCTCGAGCGCGTCGGCCAGCGCCCGCGCCGTGGTGACGCGGCCATGGCGCAACATCAGGATGATCTGGAACAGGCGGTCGGCAGGGCGCATGGGTGATGTCGCGGAATGTCGGACGCTTCACATTAGCACGGCTGGCCGGGCCGGTTTCGCCCCTCCTGACACCATGCTGTCAGGAGGCCTCGATGACAATGGCTCCATCCGCTGCATCCCGCGGCGTGACCCTGAACAGGAGAAATACCATGAACAATCCGATCTGCTGGTTCGAGCTGCCCGTGATCGACCTCGAACGCGCGACGCGCTTCTACGAAGCCGTGTTCAGCATCGCCCTGCGCCGTGAGTCCTGCGGCGGACACCCGATGTCGATCTTTCCATACGCCGACCCCCAACCTTCGGGCGCACTGGTGCAGATGCCGCAACTGGCGCCCCGCGACAACGGCACGCTGGTCTATCTGAACGGCGGAGAAGATCTCAACCTGGCACTCGGCCGGGTAAAGCCGGCAGGGGGTGAGGTCGTGATGGAGAAGACCGACCTCGGCAACGACATCGGTCATATCGCGCTGTTCATCGACAGCGAGGGCAACCGGGTGGGGCTGTATTCGAAGTTCTGAGCGCCGGCGTCAGAACCCTCCGCTCGCCAGCCAGCGCTCGATCTGCGGCAGACGATCGACACCCCAGAACGGCTCGCCGTCGATAATGACATAGGGCGAGCCGAACACCCCGAGTGCGAGCGCCTCGTCGCACACCGCCTTCAGCCGCGCCCTGGCCTCGTCGCCGGCCAGCGCCTGGGCCAGGGCTGCGCGCTCGACGCCGACGGAGGCCGCCACGTCGAGCACCTGTTCGAGCACCGAAATATCGTGGCCGTCGACAAAGAAATCGCGATAGACGGCCAGCGCAAAGCGCCGCGCGAGCGCCGGTTCCTGCTGCTCGAGATGATAGAAGGCGCGCGCGGCATGCTGCGTCGGCACCGGAAACGGCTGCGGCATGGAAAACGGCACGCCCAGAAAGCGGGCGCTGCGCGCCAGGTCCCGGATCGAGTACGGACCCTTGAGCGGAATCGAGGTCAGCGGCTGGCCACCGACTGCCTTGTACACCGCTCCCAGCAGGAAGGGGCGCCAGCGCACGGTACGGCCATGCGCGGCCGCGACGGCATCGATGCTTTCCGCCATCAGGTAGCCGTAAGGCGAGGAGAAGTCGAACCAGAAGTCGATCGGTAACACGGCATCGTTCACGTCGGACACTCCTTCATCAATGAAAAAATCCTGCGGGCAGGGCAAAGGGAAGAGAGGGAGGGAAACCCGCTGCACGCCACCCGCAGGATCGAAAAACTGCGCGACGTCAGGTCGCCAGCGCGCGGCCGATCACCAGCTTCTGGATATCGCTCGCGCCTTCGTAGATCTGACACACCCGCACGTCGCGGTAGATGCGTTCGACCGGAAAGTCGCTGACATAGCCGTAGCCGCCATGCACCTGAATGGCATCGGAGCAGACCCGCTCGGCCATCTCGGAAGCGAACAGCTTGGCCATCGACGCCTCCTTGAGGCAGGGACGGCCGGCATCCTTGAGCGAGGCGGCGTGCCACACCAACTGGCGCGCCGCTTCGAGTTGCGTGGCCATGTCGGCGAGACGGAAATTGACCGCCTGATGCTCAAAGATCGGCTTGCCGAAAGTCTCGCGCTCCTGCGCATATTTGACCGCGGCTTCGAGCGCGGCGCGCGCCATCCCCAGACACTGGGACGCGATGCCGATGCGACCGGCTTCGAGGTTCGACAGCGCGATCTTGTAACCCTCACCCTCGGCCCCGAGCATGGCCGATGCCGGCACCTTGCAGTTCTCGAACAGGATCTGAGCGGTGTCCGAAGCCTTCTGCCCCATCTTTTCTTCGAGGCGGCCAACGATATAGCCCGGCGTATCGGCCGGCACCAGGAAGCAGGAGATGCCCTTCTTGCCGGCGGCCTTGTCGGTGACCGCAAAAACAATGGCGACATCGGCATACTTCCCGGTGGTGATGAACTGCTTGACGCCGTTGAGCACCCAGCCATCGCCTTCACGCGTCGCGGTGGTGCGAATGGCCGACGCGTCCGATCCCACGTGCGGTTCGGTCAGGCAGAAGCATCCGAGCTTCTCACCGCGCGCGAGCGGCTTGAGCCATTCCTCTTTCTGCGCATCGGTGCCGTAACGGTTGGGGATACCGCAGGCGAGCGAGTTCTGCACGCTGACGATGGTCGAGGTCGCGCCATCGCCGGCGGCAATCTCCTCAAGCGCCAGCACTAGGCTCATGTAGTCCATGCCAGCACCGCCCCACTCCTCCGGCACCACCATGCCCAGTGCCCCCAGCTCGGCGAGTTCCTTCAGCGCCTCGCGCGGGAAGGTGTGGTTGCGGTCCCAGTCGGCCGCAAAGGGGGCGAGACGCTCCTGCGCAAAGGTGCGGATGGCGTCGCGGATCATTTCCTGTTCAGCAGTCAGAATCATTGAGTGTCCCAAGGAAGACTAGCGCCTTCATTGCATTGATTAGGGAGGGCACACCAACCAAGCCGGTCGTGTCGGGTGCTTGAGGAGTGCGCGAGGACTGTCCGAGGCCGCAGGCCAAGTTCCGCAGCGCACGGAACAAGCACGCGGCGCGACCGGCGGTTTCGCGCACGGGTCCTTCTGGTTTCAAACCATCAGCCGCAGCTCACCGAGGTGTTCACCTCGATCGCCATTGCCGTCGCCTCGCCACCGCCGATGCACAGGCTGGCCACGCCACGCTTGAGACCCTGCCGACGCAGCGCGCCGATCAGCGTCACCAGGATGCGGGCGCCGGACGCACCGATCGGATGGCCCAGCGCGCATGCCCCGCCATTGACGTTGACCTTGTCGTGCGGCAGCTTCATTTCCTTCATCGCGGCCATCGTCACCACCGCGAACGCCTCGTTGATCTCCCACAGGTCGACGTCTTCCACCGCCCAGCCCGCCTTGGCCAGCACCTTCTGCATCGCCCCGACCGGCGCCGTCGTAAACCACGCCGGCTCCTGCGCATGGGTGGCATGGCCGATGATGGTGGCCAATGGCGCCAGACCAAGCTTGTCCGCGGTGGACTTGCGCATCAGCACCAGCGCCGCCGCGCCATCGGAGATCGAAGACGAATTCGCCGCGGTCACCGTGCCATCCTTGCGGAACGCAGGCTTGAGGCTGCCTATCTTGTCCAGTTGCGCCTTCAGCGGCTGCTCGTCCTTGTCCACCACGACATCGCCCTTGCGCCCGGCCACGGTCACCGGCGCCACCTCCCAGGTGAAGGCACCGCCATTGATCGCGTTCTGCGCACGTGTGGTGGAGACCACCGCAAATTCGTCCTGCGCCGCGCGGGTGAAGTCGAAGTGCGACGCGCAATCCTCGGCGAAGGTGCCCATCAGGCGCCCCCTGGTCTCTTTCGAGTAGCTGTCTTCGAGGCCGTCGAGGAACATGTGATCCAGCATCTGCCCGTGGCCGAGACGGTATCCACCGCGCGCCTTCGGCAACAGGTAGGGGGCGTTCGACATCGACTCCATGCCACCCGACACCATGATGTCGTTGGTGCCGGCCAGCAGCAGGTCGTGCGCCAGCATGGTGGCCTTCATGCCCGAACCGCACACCTTGTTGACCGTAGTGCAACCAGCCGACAGCGGCAGGCCCGCACCCAGCGACGCCTGGCGGGCGGGCGCCTGCCCCACCCCTGCGGGCAGCACGCAACCCATGATGACTTCCTGCACCTGCTCCGGCGACAGACGTGCACGCTCGACCGCGGCCTTGATGGCAACGGCCCCCAGCTGCGGCCCGGTCAGGCCGGAAAGCTCGCCCTGAAAGCCCCCCATGGGGGTGCGGGCGACGGAAACGATAACGACGGGATCAGACATGCGATTCTCCATTGTGGTCAGTAAGTGCACTCTTTGCCGAGTGCTTCGAGCGCCGCGGCATAGCGCGGCATCAGGTCTTCGCTGCGGCTGACGTTAATCCCCAGATCACGAATCAGCCCATTCTTCAAACCGTAGATCCAGCCATGCACGGTCAGGCGCTGACCGCGCGCCCAGGCGTCCTGCACCACCACGGTCTGCACGACATTCACCACCTGCTCCATGACATTGAACTCGCACAGGCGATCATGACGCAGCGGCGCCGGCAAGCTGTCCACTGCCTGCTGATGCTTGACGTGCACATCCTGGACATGGCGCAGCCACAGATCGACGAGGCCTACGCGGTCGCGATTGAGCGCCGACTTCACGCCGCCACAGCCGTAATGGCCGACGACCATGATGTGCTTGACCTTGAGCACATCGACCGCGAACTGGATCACCGAGAGGCAGTTAAGGTCGGTGTGCACTACCACATTGGCCACATTGCGGTGAACGAACACCTCACCCGGCAGCAGGCCGACGATCTGGTTGGCCGGCACGCGCGAATCCGAGCAGCCGATCCAGAGATATTCCGGACTTTGCAGATGCGACAGCTTCTCGAAGAAACCCGGGTCGACCTGCTGCATCTGGCGCGCCCAGGCCACATTGAAGTCGAACAGGTGAAACAGGTTCTCGTTGTTCACTTCGGTCTCGGACCAGTTGTCGAGGTCGAGCGTCAGGAATACCGTGCCCTCGATTGGCGTCTGGTAATAGGCCGGGGCCTCGGTGAAGCCGAGTTCACGATACAGCTTCACCGCGATCCGCATCGCCGGCAGGGTGTCGAGCATCACCTTGCGGTAGCCCAGCGCCTTGGCCGCCTGAATCGCCGCCATCGCGAGCTGGCGCCCCACGCCAGCGCCCCGCATATCGGGCTCCACGTAGAGCCGTTTCATCTCGCACACACCTTCGGACAGCCGACGCACGCCCACGCAACCGGCCGGACGCTCATCGACCTCGGCATAGAACAGGCGTCCATTGGCAGCGCCGTACGCACCGGGCAGATTGGCAAGCTCATCGGCAAAGCCCTGAAAGCTCAGATCGACGCCCAGCCACGCCGCATAGTTGCGAAAGAACTGGCGCACATGGGCGAGTTCGGACGCATCGCTGGCGGTGATGTTGAGCAGGCGAACGCTCATGCTTCGGTCTCCTCGTTGTCCTTGTTCCGACGACGGCACACTTGCCGCCCCGGCTTCAGGCGACGCCGTCCTTCTTTCCATGCATGGCGATGATGGTCTGCTGCATCACCGCACACAAGGTCCAGTTTTCGTCGCGCACCGCAAACACCTCGGCGCGCGTGATCAACAGCGTGCGCCCGGGCTTGATCACCTCGCCGCGCGCCACCAGACGCTGACCGTGGGCCGGCGCCACCAGGTTGAGCTTGTACTCGACCGTCAGCACGCTGGTGTCGTGCGGCGTCAGCGTGTTTGCCGCATAGCCCGCCGCCGAGTCGGCGATCATGCCCACCACCCCTCCATGGATATAACCGTGCTGCTGGGTGATCTCCGGCCGATGCGGCAGATGAATTTCCGCATAGCCCGGCTCCAGCTCGGCCAACTCCGCCCCGATCAGGCGCATGGCCTGCTGCATGTCGAAACTGGCTCGCACCCGGGCGGCGTAGTCCGGGTCCTTGGGCTGAAACAGCGGCGGCTCGTGTCGCATGAGGTCTCCTGCTGGGGATGTTCTTTATTTGACGTTTACGTTAACGTAAACTAAATCACAAGAAAATCAAGTGTGGCCCCATCCGGGCGATCAGGCGGTACTTGCGCTGTCGATATGCTTTACCAGTTCGGCCCGTGCCGCCGCCGCGCCCTCCGGGTTGTGACCAAGCAAGGCGTTGCACTGGCGTTCGAGACTGTCGATCTCGATCAGCACCGCCTCGATATCGATGCGCTGCTGCTCAAGTGCGGCGCGGCGCTGGGCCAGTACCTTGGTGAAGCGTTCGAGCTGGGGTGCGGAGTTGCGCACCCCACCGTACATGTCGAGCAGTTCGTTGATTTCGGCCAGTGACAGGCCGAGACGCTTGCCGCGCAGGATGAGTTTGAGCCGCGTACGATCGGACTTGGAATAGACGCGGGCGCGTCCGGTGCGCGCAGGCGCAAGCAGGCCCTGGTCTTCGTAAAAGCGGATTGCGCGCGGCGTGATATCGAACTCGCGCGCAAGGTCGGTGATGGTGTAGGTCTGTTCGCTGGCCATATTGAGCTGTCGAGGTTGCCGGCTCAGGGCATCGACCTGGACACGGTGCATGCGTTACAAGGATTGACAATCGCTTCAGTACTGCGGAAAAGTTAAGCAGATTCCGGGAATTTGGGCAACGTGCATATCGCCCGCCGGACACCCATTCGAGACACAAGATGACAATTACCGACGAAATCGACTACCCCATCGACACCCTGCCCGCCCCCGGGACAGCAGCTTCGGTGGCACCCGGCATCGCCTGGGTCCGCATGCCACTGCCGTTTGCACTGGACCACATCAACCTGTGGCTGCTGGACGACGGTGACGCCCTGACCGCAGTCGACACCGGTTTCGGCCTCGACCCGATCAAGACCCACTGGTCGCAGATCCTCGATGCCGACCCGCGCCCGCTGTCGCGCCTTATCGTGACCCACTGCCATCCCGACCACCTCGGGCTGGCCACCTGGCTGTGTGCGCGCGACGGCGCCAGTCTGCACATGACCCAGGGAGAATTCCTCGGTGGGCACGCGCTATGGCATCAACAGCCAGGGTATTCCGTGATCGACATGATCGAGCAGTTCCGCCGCCACGGTCTCGACGCGGCCCGCCTCGACGCGCTCGCGGACCGCGGCAACGGATATCGCCGCGGCGTGCCGGAAATGCCGCAGCACTATCACCGCCTGTTTGCAGGCGACAGGCTCACTGTCGGCGCACACGAGTGGGAGGTCATCGTCGGCTACGGCCATGCGCCGGAGCATGCCAGTCTGTACTGCGCGGCGCTCGGCGTCCTGATCTCGGGAGACATGCTGCTGCCACGCATCTCGACCAATATCAGTGTTTTTGCGGCGACTCCGGACGACGACCCACTGGGCTGGTTTCTCGATTCATTGCATCGCATCAATCACTTGCCCCGTAACACGCTCGTGCTACCATCCCACGGCAAGCCTTTCCGGGGAATTCAGGCACGTGTCGCTCAGTTGGTCGAACATCACCGCGAACGCTGCGCCGCACTATTGGCTGAATGCACCACCGCACGGAGCGCCGGCGAGTTGCTGGGTACGCTTTTTCCGCGCGAACTCGACACCCACCAGGTGATGTTTGCCATGGGTGAGGCAATCGCCCATATGAACCATCTCGTGAAGCAGGGAGTGCTTCGCAGGGTGGAGGGAGAGGATGGAACGATCCGTTTCATCAAGACTGGCTGAATGGTCCATCGGACCGTTCCAACAAGGAGCAAAAAGACAATGGCCGCACCTAACGAGAATGCTCACACCGAGCTGCCGGACCCACAAGAAGTCGCAAAGACCTATGCAGAGGTCGCCAAGCGCGCTTCGCACCTGATCAGCGAGCACGTCCAGCGCCAGCTGAAGAAGGGCGTCTCCGCGCCAGCCGACGAGCTCGGCATCGCCCAGGCCTTCATGGACATGATGGCCAAGCTGCTGTCGAATCCGTACAAGCTCGCCCAGACGCAGATGAACCTGGTGTGGGACTACTTCTCCCTTTGGCAGCATTCAATGCTGCGTTTCGCCGGCATGAATGCCGCGCCGGTGGCCACACCCGAGCGTTCCGACAAACGCTTCAAGGACGAAGAGTGGCAGGAACACTTCATGTTCGATTTCGTGAAGCAGTCCTACCTCATCGCCGCCCGGCACATTCACGATACCGTGTGCTGTGTCGATGGTCTCGACGAACAATCGCAGAAGAAAGTCAACTTCTACACCCGTCAGTACATCGACGCCCTGTCGCCGTCCAATTTCGCCCTGACCAACCCGGAGGTCTTCCGCGAAACGGTCAAGAGCCACGGTCAGAACCTGATCAAGGGCCTCAACAACCTGCTGCGCGACGTCGAGGATGGCGGCGGGCAGCTGCGTGTCAAGATGACCGACACTTCCGCCTTCGAGCTGGGCAAGAACGTTGCCACAACGCCGGGCAAAGTGGTATTCCAGACCGACATGATGCAGCTGCTGCAATACACGCCGAGCACCGACAAGGTCCTGAAGCGCCCGCTGCTGATCGTGCCGCCCTGGATCAACAAGTTCTATATCCTCGACCTGCGCGAGAAGAACTCCTACATCAAGTGGTGCGTCGACCAGGGACACACCGTATTCGTGATCTCCTGGGTCAACCCGGACGAGCGTCAGGCCGAGAAGACCTTCGAGTCCTACGTCAAGGAAGGCATCCTCGCAGCGCTCGACGCCATCGAGCAGCAGACCGGCGAGAAGGAAATCAACGCCGCGGGCTACTGTCTGGGCGGCACGCTGCTGGCCACTACGCTCGCCTACCTCGCGGGCAAGAAGCAGAAACGCATCGCCTCGGCGACCTTCTTCACCACGATGACCGACTTTTCAGATCCGGGCGAACTGGGCGTCTTCATCGACGAGCAGCAGGTCTCCAGCCTGGAGAAGAAGATGTTCGAGCGTGGCTATCTCGAGGGCTCGGAGATGGCCGGCACCTTCAACATGCTGCGATCGAACGACCTGATCTGGTCCTTCGTGGTCAACAACTACCTGATGGGCAAGGATCCCTTCCCCTTCGACCTGCTGTACTGGAACTCCGACTCCACCCGCATGCCGGCCAAGATGCACAGTTTCTACCTGCGCGGCATGTACATGGAAAACCGCCTGGTGCAGCCCGGTGGCGTGGTCATCGACGGCGTGCCGATCGATCTGGGCAAGATCAAGGTGCCGTGCTATTTCATCTCCGCGATCGAAGACCACATCGCTCCGTGGAAGAGCACCTATGCCGGCTCGCTGAATTTCGGCGGTCCAGTGCGCTTCGTGCTTGGCGGCTCGGGTCACATCGCCGGCATCGTCAACCCGCCGGTCGCTAACAAGTACGGTTACTGGGTCAACCCTGCGGCGAAGTCACCCGCCACCGCAGATGCCTGGTTCGAAGGCGCCAAGCAGCAGCCGGGCTCGTGGTGGACCGACTGGCAGGCCTGGGTATCGAGCCATGACGGCGACCAGGTCGATGCGCGCGACCCGGCCAAGGGCAAGCTCAAGACCATCGAGGACGCCCCCGGCTCTTTCGTCAAGATGCGCCTCGACACCGCCAAGGCTGCCTGATCGCCGCATTTGGCGATGCTGTACAGGGGGAAGGGCTCGCCCTTCCCCCTTTTCTTTTCGGACCCCCGATGACGGCCCCAAAGAACCTCGTCCTCGACACCAATACCGTGATGGCCCTATGGCATTTCAGGGATCCCGCGCTGCATGCACTGGACGATGCCATCCATACCGGCGACCTGATCCTGTACAGCCGCGACGATGCACTCGAGGAGTATCGCCGGGTGCTCGCATATATGCAGTTCGGCATCAGCCCGGACCGGCAGGCTGAATTGCTCGACGCCTACCGCAGCCGTGTCATCGAGGCGCCGCCGCCGACCGCCGCCCCCCTGCTCTTACCCGCGTGCCGGGACCGTGACGATCAGAAGTTCCTCGAGATTGCCCGTGACGCAGGCGTCAGCCATCTGCTGACACGAGACAAGCTACTGCTCAAGCTCGCTCGTCACCGCATTTTGCGCGACCGCTTTGCGATCCTCACGCCGGAAAGATTCATCGCCGACGTACTGGCCTGAACGCTCAATCGCCCGAGCGGCGCGCCAACCGCCGGCGCAAATTGGCAAGATAGTGCAAACCTTCGATGGCCCGATTGCCGTACCACGAGGCCATCTCGCCGTCGATCAGCGAAGCCGGCCGGGCTGCCAGCGATTCGACTTCGGCAACATGGCCGGCAGTGAAGCGATAGGGCTCTGAAGACAGGAAGACCCTATCCACGCCCTCCAGCCACGGCACAGACCATTCAAGTTCGGGATAGCGCGGCGCATCCTGCACGGGAAGCGTGTGCCAGCCAACGGCCCTGAGCATGGCCGATATGTAGGTTGCCCGCGACACCGTCATCCAGGGCTGGCGCCAGATCAGGTAGAGCACCGATTCCGGGGTGTGCTCGCGAGCGGCCGTATCGGCATCGGCAAGCGCTGCCCGCAATCGGTCCGCAAGTGCTGCGGCCTCCGCCTCGCGCGCGAAAATCCCCCCGAACAGTCGGTAGAGCTCTAAGTTGTCATGCGGCACACAGGGATGCGTCACGATCACGTGTGGCACGAATTCCGCCAACGCATCCACCGTCTCGCGCCGGTTCTCGTCGATGTTGACGATCAGGTGCGTTGGCGCCAACGCGCGCACGACGTCTATTTTCACGTCCTTAGTCCCACCCACCTTGCGCACCCTGCGCAAGGCGTCACGCGGATGAATGCAGAAACCGGTGCGCCCCACCAGTGCGTCGACCAGCCCCAGCGCGCACAGCAGCTCGGTCAGCGACGGCACCAGCGAGACGATTCGAGGCACCGCAGTCACCGTGCGATGCACGTGTCCGACCGCATCGGTCAGGGGTGCAATGGCTGGCGAGGCGTGGGACGGCGTGGGTTTCGCGGGACTCATGCGGCAGATGATAGCAAGCCTGAAGTCCGCCGCAATGCGATTGCGGGGTGCCATTGCCGCCTGAACCTTGATTGCATACCACGGCCGAATGCAATGGCGGGACAAATGGCGCATGCTCGTCACTTCGGGGTATCCCGAATAGCCAGGAACCCGGGTCTGTGCGATGGTGCACACTCTTCAAGCCCTGCTTGTCCGCCTGGGCCGGCCGTGGTTTCGTCCCGGCGGGTTGTCATACACTGAATGCAGTCTGTCATTCTTGCGTCAGTTACTCTGTTAGGAGATACCATGAAAAAATTCACCACTCTCGCTGCGGCACTCGCAATTGTCGGCTCCATGGGCATGGCGCCGGCGCATGCTCAACAGAAGTTCGTGACCATCGGTACGGGCGGCGTGACCGGCGTGTACTACGCCGCGGGCGGCGCGATCTGCCGCCTGATGAACAAGGACCGTGCCCAGCATGGCATTCGCTGCTCGGTCGAAAGCACGGGCGGCTCGGTCTACAACGTCAACACCATCAAGGCAGGTGAACTTGACTTCGGTGTCGCCCAGTCCGACGTCCAGTACAACGCCGTCAAGGGTCTGAACCAGTTCAAGGATGGCGGCGCAGTGTCTGAATTGCGTGCAGTGTTCGGCCTCCACCCGGAGCCGCTGACCGTGCTCGCCCGCAAGGAAGCAGGCGTCACGAAGTTTGAGGACTTCAAGGGCAAGCGCTTCAATATCGGCAATCCGGGGTCGGGGCAGCGCGCGACCATGGATGTGTTGCTGCCGGCGATCGGCATGAAGACGTCCGACTTTTCGCTGACGTCGGAACTGAAGCCCGATGAACATGGTGCCGCGCTATGTGACAACAAGATCGACGGCTTTGCCTATGTCGTCGGCCATCCGGCCGCCAACATCCAGGATCCGACCACGACCTGCGGCGCCAAGCTGGTGCCGATCACAGGGCCGGGCGTGGACAAGCTGATCAAGGAATTCCCATACTACGCAGCAGTTACGATCCCGGGCGGCATGTATGCGAACAACCCGGACCCGGTCAAGACCTTCGGTGTCGTCGCCACCTTCGTCACGTCGGCGAAAGTGTCGGATGACGTTGTCTATACGATGGTCAAGTCGGTGTTCGAGAACTTCGAGGATTTCAAGAAACTGCATCCGGCATTCGCCAACCTTGACCCGAAGGGCATGATCAAGGACGGTCTGTCGGCGCCGCTGCACAATGGCGCAGTCAAGTACTACAAGGAAAAGGGCTGGATGTAATCGGCTCTTCCCGGGGGCAGGCTGCGGCAACCGTGACCTGCCCCCGAATCACCCGCGGCAGCAAAGGCCAAAAGCACTCGCTCCGTTTGCGTATCACCTGAACCGGGGAGGCGCGGCGTATGACCCGCTCTGAAAAGAAAGCCACGACGCACGAACTGACCGACGAACAGCTCAAGCAGATTGTTGCCGAAGCCGACACCGGCGGCCGGAAACCTACCGGCTTTGCAGCGAAACTGCTGCTTGCGGTGGCCTTGGCATGGTCGCTGTTCCAGCTCTGGATTGCGTCGCCGCTGCCATTTTCGTTCGGTATCTTCGTTCTCAACGACACCGAATCGCGCTCCCTGCACCTTGCCTTCGCCGTGTTCATGGCGTTTGCCGCCTACCCGGCATTCAAGCGTTCTCCGCGCGCCTATGTCCCGGTGGTCGACTGGATATTGGCGATCGGAGGCGCATTCTGTGCGTCCTACCTCTTCTTCTACTACGCCGAGCTGTCCGGCCGCCCCGGGCTGCCCACGACGCTCGACCTGGTCGTGGCCGTTGGCGGCATCGTCCTGCTGCTGGAAGCAGCGCGCCGTGCGTTGGGTCTGCCGATGGTCATTCTGGCCGTGGTGTTCCTGGTGTATATCTTCTTCGGCCAGTACATGCCCGATGTCATCGCTCACCGTGGCGCTTCGTTGTCGAAAGGCATGAGCCACATGTGGCTGACGACGGAAGGCGTGTTTGGCGTGGCGCTGGGTGTGTCGGCCAGCTTCATCTTTCTGTTCGTGCTGTTCGGCGCCCTGCTCGAGACCGCCGGCGCGGGCAACTATTTCATCAAGTCGGCCATTGCACTGCTCGGCCACATGCGCGGCGGTCCGGCCAAGGCTGCGGTCGTTGCGTCGGCCTCGACCGGCCTGATCTCGGGATCCTCGATTGCCAACGTGGTCACCACCGGCACCTTCACCATTCCACTGATGAAGAGTGTCGGCTATCGCGCCGACAAGGCCGCCTCGGTCGAAGTCGCCTCGTCCGTCAACGGTCAGCTGATGCCACCGGTCATGGGCGCAGCGGCCTTCCTGATGGTCGAATACGTCGGCATCACCTACGTGGAAGTGATGAAGCACGCCATCGTGCCGGCGCTGATTTCCTATATCGCGCTGTTCTACATCGTTCACCTCGAGGCGATGAAGATGAACCTGCAGGGCCTGCCGCGTCGCGAACCCCTGCCCTGGCAACAGGCCACCGTCACCACGCTGATGACGGTCTCGGGTCTGATCATCCTGTCTGCCATCGTCTATTGGGGCTTCGGATGGCTCAAGACGGTGGTCGGCGAATCCGCCTTCATGATCGTCGGCGCGCTGATGCTCGCCGCCTATGTGGCCATCATCCGCTTTGCCGCCAAGTACCCCGAGCTGCACATGGAGAAGCCGGGCGACAAGATGGAATATCTGCCCGAAATCGGGCCCACGTTGAAGTCGGGTCTGCATTACCTGCTGCCGGTGGCCGCGCTGATCTGGAACCTGATGGTCGAACAGCTGTCTCCGGCGCTCTCGGCATTCTGGGCAACGCTGTTCCTGATCTTCATTCTCGTCACCCAGCGCCCGCTGTTCGCGTTCTTTCGCGGCCAAGGCGATTTTGGCGCTGCCGTCCGACACGGTTTCCAGGATCTGTTCGACGGCCTCGTGACCGGCGCCCGCAACATGATCGGTATCGGCATTGCCACGGCCACCGCCGGCATCATCGTCGGCACCGTCACGCTGACCGGCATCGGCCTGGCGATGACCGAACTGGTCGAGGTCCTGTCGGGCGGCAACCTGATGATCATGCTGTCGCTGGTCGCGGTCATCTGCCTGATCCTGGGCATGGGCCTGCCGACCACTGCAAACTACATCGTGGTATCGACGCTGATGGCGCCGGTCATCGTCGAGCTGGGCGCACAGCAGGGCCTGCTGGTGCCGCTGATTGCAGTCCATCTGTTCGTGTTCTACTTCGGCCTGATGGCCGACGTGACCCCTCCGGTCGGGCTCGCCTCCTACGCTGCCGCCGGCATCGCCAAGAGCGACCCGATCAAGACCGGCTTTACCGCCTTCGGCTACAGCGCGCGTACCGCCATCCTGCCGTTCATGTTCATCTTCAACACGCAGTTGCTGCTGATCGGCATCACCGACGGCATCCACCTCATCCTGACCATCGTCAGTGCCACCATCGCCAGCCTGATGTTTGCGGCGGCCACGCAGGGCTGGTTCGTCACCCGCAACCGGGTACATGAAACGCTGATCCTGCTGCTGGTCACCTTCACCCTGTTCCGCCCGGGCTTCTGGCTCGACATGGTCTATCCGGCCTACGACGAAGTGCCGACCACCGAACTCACCCGACTGATCGAGGAAGCGCCCCCGAAAGGCAACCTGCGTGTATGGGTGAATGGCCTGACGCTCGAGGGCGATGAAGTATCGAAAGGCGTGCTGCTGCCGCTGGGAGAGCCCGGCAAGGCGCGCGAACGCCTGGCGAACATCGGCCTGACGCTGATGACGCTCGGCGATGAGGTTCAGGTGGCCGCGGTGAAGTTCGGCAGCCGGGCCGAAAAGCTCGGGCTAGAACAAGGCTTCAACATCACCTCGATCGAACTGCCGGCAGCCGATCGTCCGGACAAGGAATGGATATTCGTACCCGCCCTGCTGCTGCTGGCAATGGTCTGGCTCATGCAAAAGGCACGCGCGCGCCGCGAACCGCCACGACCGGCTTTCGACCCGAACGCCCACTATTAACCCGGCAATCAATTAGATGACAAATGCTGGGGTGCAGCGCGGTCACTCCCTCCCCTTCAAGGGGGCGAAGCAGGGAATTCGGCGAGCGTCGCTCGCCGCCTGCGAAGCGGCGTAGCGCAGCGGAGACTCCCGGGCTGGGGTGGGGATGGGTTCTCCCTACGCCGCAAATCACCCACCCCCCTCCTAACCTCCCCCTTGAAGGGGGAGGAACGCGGTGCCGACAATGACTTCATCTGTTTCATTGCCGGGTTAATAGGCACGGGGCGCCCATTCAGGGCGCCCTTTTTATTCCGCGCCGAACGCGCGGTGCAATTCAGATCAGCGATGGTCCGCTGACGATCGCGGTCGCGTCGCGTTCATTGATTCTCACGGTCGCATTGGCGAGCACGTGCGCAATCAGCCACTCCTTGAGCCTTTCGACCTCTTCGCCGTCGATCTCGACAAAGCGGCAGCCCGCCTTGCGCAGGCCGCCATCGGTGATCTGGTTGACGACCTCGGCCCGACCTTCGATACGGTCGGGCACGCCTTCGCGCTGGAGCACGAAGGAAAAACTCACCCCTGCGCCCAGATCGGCGGAAACAGGCAGCGAAAATCCCTCGAGCGACAAGTCGTTGAGCGGACGGCGCACGCCATTGACCAAGGCCCAGAAACAGACGTCACCCCGACGCTTCGCGACGAATCGCTGACGCGCCCTGCGCTCTGCCGAGTCCACTTTCGCGGCGGAATTCATGCACATGCTCCAGAGACAGAATGGACGCTATGGTAGCGCAGTCGCGACCGATACATGCGTGAGGAATATCTCACAACGGTAGCCCTCGCGGCTTGCGGCCGGCGTGGGCAAACAGACGGTCATAAAGACCGCGCGGAAGCACCCGTAACAGCTTTGCGACCCAGGCCATCTGCCACGGCGTCACGGCAAAGCGATCTCCACGCTCGATGATCCGCACAATGCGAGCGGCCGCGATGTCGGCCTCGAGCATGAAGGGCATGGGGTAGGTGTTGACGGCCGTCATCGGCGTACGGATGTAGCCTGGCGCTACTGTCACCACCTTCACCCCGCTACCGTGCAGTTCCACCCGCAGACTCTCGAGATAGGCCAGCGCCCCGGCCTTCGATGCACTATAGGCACCGGCGCCCGGAAGCCCCCTGATACCGGCAACGGATGCGATGCCCGCCAACCTGCCGCTGCCGCGTTGACGCATACCTTCGATGAAGGGCTGAAACGTGGCGACCATGCCAATCAGGTTGATCTGCACCAGGCGCGCAAAGGCATCGATATCCTCCGCATGTTCGGTGAGCGTACCCACCGACACACCTGCATTCGCGATCACCACATCGGGAAGGCCAATGTCGTCAACGAAGCTTTTCGCCGCTGCCTGAATCGACTGCGCATTGGCGACATCGGCGACGAAGATCCTGTGCGTTCCCGACAGTTCATCGATAAGTCGCCGCATCGGCGCTTCGCGACGCGCGACCAGTCCAAGCACCGCGCCCTGCCCCGCGTAATGACGCGCGAGCGCGGCACCGAGGCCGCTGGAAGCCCCGGTAATGAAGACGCGCTGCGGCATCGAACGCCTCGCCGACGCGGCGCTCACGCCGCACGTGCTCCGATCAACTGCTGCGCGGCTCTTTACGCACGCGGGCAAGCAGCAGGTCGACCTGCTTCAGCGTCCCTTCGTGGCTGCCGGTCATCGACGCGGAGGTGATGAAGCGGCCATCGACAGCCATCGTCGGCACGCCCTGCAGCTTGTAGTCACGCGCCGACCGATCGGCCTGCTTGAGCATGGACTCGATACCGAAGGACTTGTACGCTGCCATGAACGACTTGGCATCGACGCCGTTCTTTTCAATCCAGCTCCGTACGCCGTCCTCCGTGTGCAGCGGCACTTTGTCGTCCTGCACCGCAGCGAATACCTTCTCGTGCAGCTTGTCGACCTGCCCCGTAATTTCGAGCGTGTAGTACAGCCGCGCGAGCGCCTGAAGCTGCGGATTGCCCCAGATCGCAGGTACGCGAACGAAGTGCACATCCGCCGGCATTTGCTTCTTCCACTGTTCGAGCAGGGGATCGAACGCGCGGCAGTGGGGGCAGCCGTAATGGAAGAACTCGATCACCTCGATCTTGCCCTTCGCCGACGTCGGCACCGCCGGGTCGAGTGTCTGATATGCCGGCCCAGCCGGATTCTGAGCAAGTACATGCCCCGCCGGGCCCACGAGCAGCGCAAGTGCGCCCAGTTGTTGCAGCGCATGACGACGATTCATTGATGACTCCTGTTCGGTTTAGGCAGCTTGAGACGGGATTACGTCGCGTTTCGTTCCATCGGTCGCGAAAAAATCACTGCCCGGCACGCGTCACGGTGGCATTGAACCCGGACGTGGCCAAGCGGCTGCGCACGGGATTCATCTCCTCCGGACTGGCAAAAGGACCAACCCGCACTCGGTGTATGGTTCGGCCGTCGGGCAACTGACCGCGCTGCGAACTCGCCTCGACCCCAGCCAGCGCGAGCCGCGCTTTGAGGTTGTCGGCCTCGGCCGCATTCTCGAACGCACCCAATTGCAGGTACATGCGCTCAGCCGGCTTCTCGTCCACCGCCGCCTTGACCGGTACTTCCGGCGTCTTGGCCTGGGGCGCAGGCACATTGTCCCCCTGCGGCAGGATCTTGTAGAACTCGAAATCCTGCTTGACCACCGGGCGATCGCCCGGCTTGCCCGGCAGAGCCACCGGGGGCTGATTCACCGCGGGCACGCGAGGCGCGACCGGGGCCGACTGAAACG
Source organism: Azoarcus sp. L1K30 (assembly GCF_018122735.1). Lineage (GTDB taxonomy): Bacteria > Pseudomonadota > Gammaproteobacteria > Burkholderiales > Rhodocyclaceae > Parazoarcus. Next base: position 2,775,872 of record NZ_JAGRRD010000001.1, read on the forward strand.
GGTTGGCACGGGTAAAGTACCACGCCGCACCCGCAGCGATCAGCGCCCCCATCATCAGGCCGATGAAGATCCCGATGAGCGTTCCGCCGCCACTGCGTGCCGGCGCGCGGCCGGACTTGCGTGGCGCTGCTTTGCGTTGCTGACTCACTGCGTTCTCCTCGCTTACATCGATTCCGGCGCAGACACACCGAGTACCGTCAGACCACTGACCAGGACCTGGCGAACCGCCTCCGCCAGCGCCAGGCGGGCAAGCTTCAGGGCTTCGTCATCGACCAGCATGCGCTCGGCGTTGTACCAGCTGTGGAAATCCGCAGCGAGATCCTTCAGGTAAAACGCAATCTGGTGCGGCGCGTAGTCTGCCGCGGCCGATTGCACCAGTTCGGGAAAGGTGGATAGCCGCGCACACAGCGCGAGCTCGCGCTCATTCTGCAGCAGACCGAGATCGGCCGCGGCCAGTTCGGCGCGCTCGCCGTCCCACTGGTTGAGCACCGAGCAAAGGCGGGCGTGCGCATACTGCACGTAGTACACCGGGTTCTCGTTGCTCTGGCTCTTGGCCAGATCGAGATCGAAGTCCAGGTGCTGGTCCGACTTACGCAACACGTAGAAGAAGCGGCAGGCATCATTGCCCACCTCCTTGCGCAGTTCGCGCAGGGTCACGAACTCGCCTGACCGGGTCGACATCGACGTCTTCTGGCCGTCGCGATACAGCACCGCGAACTGCACCAGTGCCACGTTAAGCTTCTCCGGCGCCAGACCAAGTGCGGCAATCGCCCCTTTCACCCGCGGGATGTAGCCGTGATGGTCCGCCCCCCAGATATCGATCATCAGATCGAAGCCGCGTTCGTACTTGTTGAGATGGTAGGCAATGTCCGACGCAAAGTAGGTGTAGAGCCCGTTCTCACGCTGCACGACACGGTCCTTCTCGTCGCCGAAGGCGGTAGAGCGGAACCACTTGGCACCGTTCTGCACGTAGATGTGGCCCTGCTTGTCGAGTTGGGAGATCGCGCGCTCGACCAGTCCGGTATCGAACAGGCTCTGCTCCGAAAACCACTTGTCGAAGCGGACACCGAACTCCTGCAGGTCTTCACGTCCGTCGCCAAGCTGCTCATTGAGCGCAAAGCCGTGCACCCAGGGGTAGTCCTCGCCAAGCAACCGTTTCGCATTGGAGATCAGCGCATCGAGGTGCAGCTCGCGCTGCGCCTTGGCTTCGTCGTCCTTGCGCTCTGCGAGCGGCAAACCCGGCGTGCCGGCGGTGAGCTGCGCTGCGGTCACTTTTGCAAAACGGTCCTGATGGGCATTGCGCAATTCACGCGCCATGTCGACCACATAGGCGCCCTGGTAGGCGTTGGGCGGGAAGGCCACCTCGATATCGAACAGGGCCAGATAGCGCAGCCAGGTCGACAGGGCAAGAATGTCCATCTGCCGCCCGGCATCGTTCACGTAGTACTCGCGCGTCACGTCGTAGCCGGCAAAGGCCAGCACGTCCGACAGCGAAGCACCGTAGGCCGCACCGCGACCGTGACCAACGTGCAGCGGACCGGTCGGATTGGCCGAGACGAATTCGACCTGTACCTTCACGTTCTTCGCCGCCCCGCGACCGTAGTTGGCGCCTGCCGCAAGTATCGCGCTCACGACCGCCGTCTTGGCTGCCGACGCGAGGGTGAAATTTATGAAACCGGCCCCGGCAACCTCGGTCTTCGCGACCAGCGGCGAGGTCGGCAACTCGGCCAGCAGTTTCGCCGCCAGATCACGCGGATTGCGTTTCATCGGCTTGGCCAGTTGCAGCGCCAGATTGGTGGCAAAATCGCCATGGCTCGCCTGTTTCGGGCGCTCAAGCAGGATGGGGGTATCGCTCAGATCGGGCGCCACACTCTTGAGGGCGGATTGCAGGAGGCTGGTAATCAGAACTTTGGGGTCGGCGCTCATGACACGTGTAGGGACATCGAAAGGCGTGATTATAGCGGATCGCCCCTCACCTCCCCCGTTCCGCGTGTGAGCGCAGGTTTCCGGTTGCTGCTTCCACCACTTCACCTTTCCCGTTAAAGTCCGGGGTTCTCCCGCAACCGGCTTTCCAAAGTGCGTCTCCTGCGTCTCGCCAAGATCGTTTCCGTCAGCCTGCGTTTCGGTCTCGACCGCATGATTCTCGACACGGATTCGAGCGGCCGCCTGGGCCGCATCTGGCATGTGGTGTTCTTCTGGCGCACCTTCAGCGAGCCACGCGCGGTACGCCTGCGCCAGGCCCTCGAATCGCTCGGCCCAATCTTCGTCAAGTTCGGGCAAATGCTGTCTACCCGGCGCGACCTGCTGCCACCAGACCTGGCCGACGAGCTGGCCAAGTTGCAGGACCGGGTCCCTCCTTTCCCCATCGAACAGGCCCTGGCGCTGCTGCAGACCATGTACGGCAAGCCGGTCGACGAGGTCTTCGGCAACTTCAACCGCACACCGGTGGCGTCCGCATCGGTTGCGCAGGTGCATTTCGCGGAGCTGCCCGACGGCACCGAGGTAGCGGTCAAGATCCTGCGCCCGGGTATCGAACGCGTCATCGCGCATGACCTTGCACTGCTCGAAGTCGCGGCCATGCTACTGGAGAAGATCTGGATCGAAGGGCGCCGCCTGAAGCCACGCGAGGTCGTCGCCGAGTTCACCAAGTACCTCAATGACGAACTCGACCTGATGCGCGAGGCCGCCAACTGTTCGCAGCTGCGGCGCAACTTCAAGGACTCCTCGCTGATGATCGTGCCCGAGGTGTACTGGGACTGGTGCGGTCGCAACGTCATGGTCATGGAGCGCATGCATGGCATCCAGATCTCGCAGATCGAAGCGCTCAAGGCCCAGGGCACGGACTTGCCGGCGCTGTCGCGGGCGGGGGTGGAGATCTTCTTCACCCAGGTCTTCCGCGACGGCTTCTTCCATGCCGACATGCACCCCGGCAACATCTTTGTGCATCGCGACGGCCGCTACATCGCGCTCGACTTCGGCATCATGGGCACGCTCAACGAAGTCGACAAGAGTTACCTAGCGCAGAATTTCCTCGCATTCTTCCAGCGCGACTACCACCGCGTCGCGATGGCACACATCGAAGCCGGCTGGGTTCCTGCAAAAACCCGTGTGGATGAATTCGAAGCGGCCATCCGCACCGTGTGCGAACCCATCTTCGACAAGCCGCTGAAGGACATCTCCTTCGGCAAGACGCTGCTGCGCCTGTTCCAGACCGCACGCCGCTTCGAGATGGAGGTCCAGCCGCAACTGGTGCTGCTGCAAAAGACCTTGCTCAACATCGAAGGACTGGGTCGCCAGCTCGACCCCGAGCTCGACCTGTGGAAGACGGCCAAGCCCTTTCTCGAACGCTGGATGCACGAGCAGATCGGCTGGCGGGCGCTGATCCGCGAGATCAGGACCGAGGCGCCGGGCTGGGCCGGCACCCTGCCGCAACTGCCCCGGCTGATCCACCACACCCTGACCGAAAGCAACAGGCACCAGGCTGTACAGCAGGCGCAATTTGAAAAGCTCGCCCGCCAGCAACGGCGGCAAGGCTGGCTGTTGACCCTGCTGACGCTGCTGTTCTCCGCCATACTCGCGCTGGAAGCCTGGTACGTGCTGTCGGCCTGATGGCACCGCCGTTCGCGCATGGTCTCCCCCGAGTGCGAACGATTCGGCCGGTTTTCCATCCAACGCTGTAACGTCACACAAGCACCCGCCACAGGGGCGGAACGGGAGGTGCCTCATGACGAATACACGCCAATTGCCGGCTGGGCCGCACAGCCGGCTCACCATCATCGGCGCCGCCTCGGCGCTGGGTGCGCCGCACCCGGGCTCCGCCGATGCCGCGGAATTTCTTCGCGCCAACGGGCTTCCGGAACGCCTTGCCGGGACCGGCATCCGCAGCACGTGGGCCGATACCCTGTACCCGACCCGCCCCCTGCCCGAGAACGCCGACATGTCGACACGGATCGCAGCCAATGCGGCGTTTGCGACCCGTCTCGCCGACAGCGTGGCGGCACTCGACCCAACGCTCTTTCCGCTGATCCTGGGCGGCGATCATGCGGTGGCAGTCGGCACCTGGCGAGGCATTGCCAGGCGGGCCGGCGGCGCACCGGGTCTGATCTGGATCGACGCCCACCTCGACAGCCATACCGATGCCTCGACGCATTCGGGCAATATCCATGGCATGCCGCTGGCCGCCCTGCTGGGAGACGGCGACCCCAATCTGGTCGGCGTACCCGGACCGCATCTGGACCCGGCGCGCGTGTGCGTCATCGGCGCGCGGGCGTGGGAGGCCGAGGAACTCGAACGTCTGCAGCAGCTGGGCGTACGCATTTTCGACATGGATGAGGTCCGCAGCCGCGGCTTGCCGGCGGTGTTCTGTGATGCGCTGTCCATCGTCCGTGGCAATGCCAGCCAGCCCGGGTTCGGCATCAGTCTCGATCTCGACGCGCTTGATCCGGGCGCGGTTTCGGCCGTCACCTGCCCGGCAGCGGCCGGCCTCGACCCGCAAGCGCTGGCCCAAGTGCTGCTGAGTCTGCGAACCTGTGGTGACTTCATCGCCATGGAGATCACCGAATACCGCCCCGATCTCGATACCGACCTGCGCAGCGCCGCCTGGGTGGCGGAATTCGCCTGCGCCGCGCTCGGTCCCGGCAGCTACTGGCTGCGCGAGAAGGAGCGCCACTTTGGCGCCGCCAACTATGCGCCGCTGCCCGTGGTTTTCAACCGCGGCGAGGGCGTCTGGCTGTGGGATGTGGAGGGACGACGCTACCTCGACATGATGAGCGCCTATTCGGCGGTGAGTTTCGGCCACGCCCATCCACGCCTGCTGCGGGCACTCGGGGACCAGGCGCAGCGCCTTGCGCTGACCTCACGCGCGTTTTCCAATGACCGTCTGCCACTCTTCCTGGAACGCCTGTGCGGCCTGTTCGGCTACGAGCGCGCCCTCCCGGTCAATACCGGCCTCGAAGCCGTGGAGACCGCGCTCAAGGCTGCGCGCAAATGGGCCTACAAGGTCAAGGGCGTCGCACCCGACAAGGCCGAGATCATCGCCTGCGACGGCAACTTCCATGGTCGCTCGATCACCATCGTCGGATTGTCGTCGAATGCGCAGTATCGTGACGGATTCGGCCCCTTCCCGGCGGGTCTGCGCCGCATTCCGTTCGGCGATTCAGAGGCGCTCGAGGCAGCCATCACGCCGGACACGGCGGCGTTCCTGGTCGAACCCATCCAGGGCGAGGGTGGCATCATCGTTCCGCCGCCGGGCTACCTAGCGCGATGTGCGGCGATCTGTCGTCGCCACGATGTGCTGCTGATCGCCGACGAGGTGCAGACCGGGCTCGGCCGCACCGGCCGCCTGCTCGCCTGTGACCACGACGGCGTCCGCGCGGACGGCCTGATCCTGGGCAAGGCGCTGGGCGGCGGCCTGCTGCCGGTGTCCGCCTTCCTCGCCGACCGCCGGGTCATGGACGTCTTCCACCCCGGCGACCACGGCTCCACCTTCGGCGGCAATCCGCTCGGCGCGGCGGTGGCGATCGAAGTGCTGGCATTGTTGGCCGAAGACCGACCGTGGGAACACGCGGAGCGCCTCGGCGAGCAACTCCGTGCCCGCCTCACCGACGCGGACCTGGCCTGCATCCGCGAGATCCGTGGCCGCGGGCTGCTGATCGGCATTGCCCTCGATCCGGCATACGCCGACGCCGCACAGGTCGCGGAAACGCTCCTGTCGCGCGGCATCGCCACCCGCGACACGACCGGCAACGTCATCCGCCTGGCACCGCCACTTGTGATTGACGGCGCCACGCTCGACAACGCGGCAGACACCGTCATCAGTACCCTTTCGGCCTTCAGCGACGAACGTCCGGCACACGCACGAAAGTCGGCCTGACGGTGGTCAGGCATCACCGTACCTGACCAACCCGCTTGCGTTTGACCCGGGTCAAAGCACCCGGGCCGGGGGGCCACTAAGGTGGCGGGGCTTCAAATCCGCCACCCGGGTGCCCTCCAATGAATTCGTCCCAGATCGAGCTCGTCTGCCCTGCCGGCAGTCTGCCTGCGCTCAAGACCGCCATCGACAACGGCGCAAACTGCGTCTACCTAGGCTTCAAGGACGCCACCAACGCGCGCAACTTCACCGGACTCAATTTCGATCCCAAGCAGATGCGTGACGGCATTGCCTATGCACACCAGCGCGGCGGCAAGGTGCTGCTCGCACTCAACACCTATCCACAGGCCGACAACTGGTCGAGCTGGACCGCAGCGGTGGACCGCGCGGCCGAGATGGGGATCGACGCGGTCATCCTCGCCGACCCCGGCCTCATGGCCTACGCGGCCAGGACCCATCCCCAGCTGCGCCTGCATCTGTCGGTGCAGGGCTCGGCCACCAGCTACGAAGCGATCAACTTCTACCACGAACGCTTCGGCATCCAGCGCGCGGTGCTGCCGCGGGTGCTGTCGCTGCCGCAGGTGGAGCACGTCATTGCCAACACCCCGGTCGAGATCGAGGTATTCGGTTTTGGCGGCCTGTGCGTGATGGTCGAGGGACGTTGCGCGCTGTCCGCCTACGCCACCGGCGAATCGCCCAACTGCAACGGCGCCTGCTCGCCCGGCAAGCATGTGCGCTGGGAACAGACACCCAAGGGCATGGAAACCCGCCTCAACGGCATCCTCATCGACCGCTTCGCCGACGGTGAGCGGGCCGGCTACCCGACATTGTGCAAGGGCCGCTTCGAGGTCAACGACGAGACCTATTACGCGATCGAGGAGCCGACCAGTCTGAACACGCTGGAACTGCTGCCCGAACTCGCCCGCATCGGCGTGCGTGCGATCAAGATCGAAGGCCGCCAGCGCAGCCCGGCCTACGTCACCCAGGTCACCAAGGTATGGCGCGCAGCGCTCGATCAGGTCATGCGTGCGCCCGAAGCATTCAAGGCCCTGCCGGCCTGGATGGCCGATCTCAATAAGGTGTCCGAGGGCCAGAGCCATACCCTCGGCGCTTACTACCGTCCGTGGAAATGATCCCGATGAAACTCTCCCTAGGCCCCCTGCTGTACTACTGGCCCCGCCAGAGCGTGCTCGACTTCTACGCCGACATCGCCGACAGCTCGGTAGACATCGTGCATCTGGGCGAAACCGTGTGCTCGCGTCGCCACGAACTGCGTCTGGACGACTGGCTCGAGGTCGCGGCCATGCTCGCCGATGCCGGCAAGGAGGCAGTGCTCTGCACCCAGTCGCTGATCGAATCCGAATCCGACCTCAAGCCCCTGCGCCGACTGTGCGCGCAGACACGTTTCCGCGTCGAGGCCAACGACATGGGCGCGGTGCGGCTGCTCGCCGAAGCCGGCCGTCGCGACTGGATCGCCGGCCCCACACTGAATATCTTCAACCCGCACACCCTCGATCTGATGGTTGATGCCGGCGCAACGCGCTGGGTGGTGGCACCGGAGATGTCAGGCAGTCAGCTCACGGGATTGCGCAACGCCCGGCCAAGCGCAATCGAGACCGAAGTGTTCGTCTACGGCCGCCTGCCGCTGGCACACTCCGCACGCTGCTTCACCGCGCGTCACTACAACCTGCAGAAGGACACCTGCGAGTTCCGCTGCCTCGGCATCAGCGACGGACTGCGCCTGAGCACCCGCGACGGCGAGCCCTTCCTCACCCTCAACGGCGTACAGACGCAGTCGGCACGGGTGCATAACCTGCTCGCCGACCTGCCTTCGCTGGCGAACAGCGCCGAGATCCTGCGCATCAGCCCACAAGGCAGCCACACCCGCGAGATCGTCGAACTCTTCCGCGCCGCCCTCGACGCCCGTCAAACACCAAAGACCGCTTTCGACGCCAGCCTGACACTGATGCCCGACGCTCCCTGCAACGGCTTCTGGCATGGCAAGCCGGGCGTCGATCAATTGGTCAGTGCCTGAAGGAAATATCCGTGACTCGCACCCCTGCGTTTCCCGTCCCCCGTCTCTCCCATCTGCTGCCCGGCAGCCTGCGGCAGCGCATCGCGCATCGCCTCGGCGAACTCAAGCTGCCGGCCTTTACCCTGCCGGCAACGCTCGCACGCGTCGTCGCCCGGCTGCCGCAGCAGCCGCCGGCGCAGGCGCTCGTCGGCGCACTCAACCTCGCGCTCGATCGTGTTCTGCCCCGCGACCAACTCGAGCCACTGATCGGACGCAAGCTGCGCATGCGCGTGAGCGATGCCGGACTGACCCTGGACTTCACTTTCGACGAGCGTGGATTTCATCGCGGCAAAGGCATCTCGACGCCGGACCTCACCCTGTCGGCAACGGCCCGCGACTACCTCGCGCTGGCCTTGCGCGAGGAAGATGCAGACACCCTGTTCTTCAGTCGTCGTCTCATCATGGAAGGCGACACCGACCTCGGCCTCCTGGTCAAGAACACGCTGGATGCAGTGGACTGGGACGCGCTGCTGGGTCGGCGCGGCTGAGGCGGGTGTCGGTGGTAAGCAAACGCGCCACCGACATCCGCCGCCCTGATTTAGTGCATACAAATTATTGATTAATATGCGCTTGTCTGGTCACGAGGGCTGCATCAGAATCGCGCCTGATTTTTTCCCGGATCTATTGCGCGATGCCGTATCAAGACAACAGCACACAGCCCTTCTTCCCCACACCCGTCCAGATCGGCGGGACTCACCGCTATGTCGTCAATGGCGATGAGGTGACCCTCGAAGCCGAGCTTCATGTGGTCGATCCTGTCGCAGCCGGCTATCTGAACTGGAGCCTGCAACTATGGGCGGATGAGGTGCTGGTTGCCGATGCCTTCTTCGGCGCGCTCTATCCGGATTCATTCGGTATTGCACGGGTCGGCGCAACGACGGCTGCAAACCTGCCTGCGGGCACCGGTGAACACAGGATGACGCTGGCGCTTGCCGGCGACGATGGCGCCGGCCTGCAGCGTTTCGACGCGGTCTCCTACCCACGCCACGAACACTTCCCGCTGCCGCGAATCGAGGGCGCGGTAGCTTACCGGTTCGAAGAGGATCACACCGAAATCAGCGCCGAAAGTGTCCGCAACCCGCGCCCGGCCGACAACATGAGCGGCTCGCTGGTGCTCGAACTGTGGGCCTTGCCGGCCGCATACCAGGGCGGCGCCTTCAGCGGCATACTGATCGGGAGCGAGTTCATCGGCGCACTGGCCGGGCAGTCGCAGTGGAACAACATCTGCGCGCGCCTGCCCGCCTGCGAACTGCCCGAAGGCCGCTGGCATCTGGTGCTGATGCTGCGCGAATGGGTCGGCCATACCTACCTCACCCGCGACTATCGCAACTTCGCACTCATGGTCGATGGCCCACTGCCCGCGCCAAAGGCCGCGCCCGCAGTGGACGTCGCGGCACAGCCCACGACAGTCGATGAAACTGTTGCTGCATCGACAGAGGCTGCGGAAGCGAAAGCCGACCTGAAGCCTGCGACGAAGGCCGCCCCGAAGGCGGCAGTGAAGAAAAAGACAGCGGCCGCTGCCTCCGCAACCACTGCGGCAGCCCCTGTCACCGCGGCCAAACGCAACGCCAAGCAGTCGACACCGGCGCACAAGCTGGCCCGGGTTTCGGTGAATATGGCGAGCGTCAGCGACCTGAGTGCCGTGCGCGGCGTCAACAGCGCCACCGCAGAAGGCATCGTCGCCGGACGTCCGTGGAAGTCGCTGGACGACCTGATCGCAGTCAAGGGCATCGGTAGCAAGTCCCTCGACAAGCTCAAACCCCTGCTCAAGCTCTGAGGGGAAGGGCGGGCACACAGGGCGGCGCCCGCCGCACAAGACCACCCGGCCTGAGAATGGCGGAGCTCGCTGCAGGGCAATGCGACGGGCACGAAAGCTGCGTCGGCACCATATCAATCTCTCGCAGCGAACCGCCATGAACAAGCTCGACAGCGCCCTGCTCGCCATCCTGATCAAGGATGCACGCGCCTCATTTGCCGACATTGCCAGACAGCTCGGCATCTCACGCGCTCATGCCCGCACGCGGGTGCAGGCCCTGGTCGAGAGCGGTGTCATCGAACAGTTTTCGGCAGTGGTCAATCCCGAGAAACTGGGCAAGGTGGTGTCCACCTTCATCGACCTCAAGGTGACCCCGGCACGACTGGAGCCAATCGCCGACGAACTGGCCAGCTGTCCCGAAGTGGTCAGTCTCTACATCATGAGCGACCTGCAGAGCCTGCACATTCACACCCTGACCGACAGTTACGAAACCTTCGACGCCTTCGTCCGCCTGCGCATCTTCAACCGCCCCGAGATTCTCTCCGTCGATTGCAAGACCCTGATGTCGCGCGTCAAGAATCGTCGCGGCGGCGCCCGCCTGTAGCCCTTCTCGGCGGCAAGGGGGCAGCCGCTTTCGCCCATTTATGGTGCAGAAAGGCCAGCGCAGTGCATCCAAGCCATTCGACACGCTGCGCTGCCGATGCGTCGACATCCGGTGCCAAATGATCTTTCGCGCCTTCCGAATGTAATCCGACAGGCCTCGAGCCGGTCACTTGTATACCTGCCAGTTTCATCCCGCGCCCCACTTTGTGCATCGCACCACGCCTGCAGACCCATCCACCCACATCGATTAAGCCATACAAAACAATCTCTTATAAATAAATCTGAACTGGCACGGCCATTGCTAAACCTGTCTCGAGTCACATTACAAATGGCACCTCACCAAGGTGCCCACTCGAAATCCCAACAGGAGCACCTAGCCATGACCCTGAATCGCCGCAAGTTCCTCACCGGTGCAGCCGTCTCCGGCGCCATCCTCGGCGCACCTGCCATTGCCAGCGCACAATCGAAAGCCACCTTCAACTGGAAGATGACCAATGCCTATGGCCCGGGGTCGCCCTTCTATGTTCAGGGACCGGGCAGCCCGACCGACTTCTGCAAGAAGGTCGAGGAGATGTCCGGCGGACGCATGAAGATCCAGCACTTCGCCGCCGGCGAACTGATTCCCGCACTCGAGGGCTTCGACGCCGTGTCCAAGGGCATGGTCGAGATGAACGCTGCCAACGCCTATTTCTGGGCCGGCAAGATTCCCGCCGCACAGTATTTCACCACCGTCCCCTTCGGCATGAACACCCAGGGCATGAACGCCTGGATGTATCACGGCGGCGGCATTGACCTGTGGAACGAGCTCTACGCTGCGCACGGACTCGTTGCCATGCCCATGGGCAACACCGGCACCCAGATGACGGGCTGGTTCCGCAAACCCATCGAAAAAGTGGCCGACCTCGACGGTCTCAAGATGCGCATCCCCGGCCTCGCCGGCAAGGTGTATGCCCAGCTCGGTGTGGCCGTGCGTCTGCTCCCGGGTGGCGAGATCTTCCCCGCACTCGAACGGGGGGTGATTGACGCCGCCGAATTCGTGGGGCCCTACCAGGACCGGCGCATGGGCCTGCACAAAGCAGCCAAGAACTACTACACCACCGGCTGGCACGAACCCACCAACGTCACCGAGCTGATGATCAACAAGAAGGCTTGGGAAAGCCTGCCCAAGGACTTGCAGGCCATCGTCAAGGCCGCCGCCGCGGCCTGCAACGTCGAGAGCCACGCCTGGTGCGAATCGGTGAATGCCGACGCGCTCACCGACCTCGTCACCAACCAGGGCGTGATCGCGCGCCCCCTGCCCAACGACGTCATCCTCAAACTGAAGGAAGTCACTGCCGACACGCTGGAGAGCCTGGCCAAGGCCGACCCCGACACGCGCAAGGTACACGACGCCTTCATGGCCTTCCGCAAGAAACACGAGTCGTGGGCCGCCGTCAGCGAAAAGGCCTTCCTGTCGCTGTAAGCATGCTCCGGAGATTCTGATGAACAAGCTGCTGAAGCCGCTCGAACTCGCAATTGTCGGGTTCGGGTGGGTGGCACGGGCTGCGGTCCTGACGCTGGTGTTGATGGTCGCATGCAACGTGTTGCTGCGCTACGTCTTCTCGTGGAGCCCGGTCGCAGCGCAGGAGCTCGAGTGGCACCTGATCTCGCCAATCGCACTGCTCGGCATGGCCTACGCCGTCTACCACCGCGCGGACGTCCGGGTGGATTTCATCTACGACCGACTCGGCGCCAGAAGCCAGGCCGCGATCGACCTTGTCAGCGGGCTGCTCACGCTCGCTATCGGCGTGATCATCGCCTGGCTGGCAGTGCCCTACGTGATGCAGGCGTACGACATCGGTGAGATCTCACCCGACCCTGGCGGGCTTCCGATGCGCTATCTGGTCAAGGCCTTCATCCCGCTCGGCTTCTCGTTGCTTGCCATTCAGGGTCTCATCGACACGCTGCGCGCCGCCGCGACGCTGATCAGCGGTGCGCCGCACATCCCGCACGACTCGCTGGAAATACGTACATGAGCCCCAACGAATGGATTGCGCTCGGTCTCATCGGCGGCTTCCTGGCGCTGATGATGATCGGCATACCGGTGGCCATCGCCCTCGCGGTATCGGGCTTCGTCGCCGGTTATATCGGCTTCGGCGACATGCTGTTCTCACTGCTGCCGGCACGCCTGTTCGGCGTCGTCACCAACTACACCATGCTGGCGATTCCGCTGTTCGTTTTCATGGGCGTGATGCTGGAGAAATCCCGCGTCGCAGAGGACATGCTCGAGACTATCGGCCGCGCCATGGGCGGACTCAACGGCGGCATGGGTATCGCGATCATCCTGGTCGGCGTGCTGATGGGCGCCTCGACCGGCATCGTCGGCGCCACCGTGGTCACCGTCGCCATGCTCACCCTGCCGACCCTGATGCGGCGCGGCTACAAGCCCAGCATTGCCTGCGGCACGATCTGCGCTTCCGGCACGCTGGGCCAGATCATCCCGCCCAGCCTGGTGCTGATCCTGCTCGCCGAGATCGTCGGCGAATCGGTCGGCACCCTGTTTGCCGCGGCCTTCGTGCCGGGTCTGGTGCTGGCGCTGGTGTATGTGCTCTACCTGCTGGTGCTGGGCAAGCTGCGCCCATCGTGGGTACCGGCAATTCCGGCGGAGGAGCGCGCCCGTGCCATACCCGGCTCGCTGCCGCGCGACCTGCTGCGCTCGGTACTGCCGCCACTGCTGCTCGTCATCGCCGTGCTGGGCTCCATCATCGGAGGCATTGCCGCACCAACCGAGGCGGCTTCGATGGGTGCGCTGGGCAGTGCGCTGATCGCGCTGCTCGCACGTCGCATGAACTGGACGCTGATGCGCGAGACCCTTCACGGCACGCTGACGATCACCGCCATGGTGTTCTTCATCCTGTTGTGTGCGCAGCCTTTCTCGCTGGCCTTCCGCGGGCTCGGCGGCGAACAGATGGTGCACGACCTCTTCTCCCTTCTTCCCGGCGGCGAGCTCGGCGCACTGCTCTTTCTGATGGTTCTGCTGTTCGTGCTCGGCTTCTTCCTGGAGTGGATCGAGATCTCCTACATCGCACTGCCGATGTTCCTCCCGGTGTTCCAGAATTACGGCACCGACATGGTGTGGCTGGCCACCCTGGTGGCGATGAATCTGCAGATGTCCTTCCTCACGCCGCCTTTCGGCTGGGCGCTGTTCTTCCTCAAGGGCGTGGCGCCACCGGGCATTACCACGCGCGACATCTATGTCGGCGCCCTGCCCTTCGTGCTGCTGCAGATGCTCGCAGTCGCCCTCATTTTCATCTTTCCCGGCATCGCCACCTGGCTGCCCAAATTCATCGGCTGGTAAGCCTCCGGAGCGAACACAATGGAAATTTTTGACGGCTATAGTGCCACCTGGCTGACAGGGCTTGTCCTTGCCCTGATCACCACCGGGGTGGTGGCCGGCGTGCTTGCGGGACTGCTCGGCGTTGGTGGCGGCATCGTCATCGTGCCGGTGCTGTACCACCTCTTCACGCTACTCGGCATCGACGAGTCGGTGCGAATGCATGTGGCAGTGGGCACCTCACTCGCCACCATCATTCCGACCTCGATCATGTCGGCGCGTGCCCACAGGAAAAGAGGCAGTCTGGACCGCAAGCTGCTGGGAACCCTGATCCCCGCGGTCGTCATCGGGGTGGTCGTCGGCAGTGTGCTGTCGGGCTACCTCAGCGGCAAGGTGCTGACCTCCATTTTCGCCGTCATGGCGCTGCTGGTGGCCATCAACATGGCTTTCAAGCGCGACGGTTTCGCGCTTGGCGACGGTCTGCCCGGCACCGTTGGCACCGCTCTCATCGGCGGTGTGATCGGCGGGATCTCCACCCTGATGGGTATCGGCGGCGGCACGCTGTCGGTTCCCGTGCTGAGCGCTTTTCGCACGCCGATGCATACGGCCGTCGGAACGGGCGCCGCGCTCGGCATCATTATCAGCATTCCGGGAACCATCGGCTTCCTGATCAACGGCTTTGACGTTCCCCTGCGCCCGCCCGCGACCATCGGCTACGTCAATCTTCTGGGCTGGGCGCTGATCGTACCGGCGACCATGCTGACCAGCTCCTGGGGCGCAGCGCTGGCCCACTCGATCGATGCGCGCCGTCTGCGCCAGGTGTTCGCCGCCTTCCTCGCCCTCACTTCACTGCGCATGTTCTACGGCCTGCTCGCCTGACCGGGCGCAGGCCCCGCCACCAACAAGGAAACGCTTATGCTGCACACCCTTACAGCCCTCGGCGGCATGCAGGTTGCCCCTCACCACCTCGCGGCTCAGGCCGGGCGCGACATCCTGCGCGAAGGCGGCAACGCGGTCGAAGCCATGGTCGCCGCAGCGGCAGCCATCGCAGTCGTCTATCCGCACATGAACGCGATCGGCGGCGATGGCTTCTGGCTGATCCACGAACCGGGCAAGACGCCAGTCGCCATCGACGCCTGCGGTTTTGCCGCCGGACTTGCCGACCGCCAGTTTTACGCGGGCCTGGATACCATCCCGGCCCGCGGACCGAAGGCGGCCCTCACGGTTGCCGGCACGGTCGGCGGCTGGAACAAGGCCCTTGAAGTCGCTTCCGGCTGGGGAGCCGCACTGCCACTGTCGCGCCTGCTCGCCGACGCCATCCGCCACGCGCGCGACGGCGTGGCCGTCACCGCCAGCCAGGCCGCACTGACGCGTCAGAAACTCGACGGCCTGAAAGATGCCCCCGGATTTGCCGACACCTTTCTGGTCGATGGCGCACCGCCCGAAACCGGTCACCTCCTGCGCCAGCCAGCACTCGCCTCCACGCTCGAAACACTCGCGGCGCGCGGCCTCGATGACTTCTATCGCGGCAGAGTTGCCGAACTGATCGGCGCCGAACTCGAACGCGTCGGCAGCCCGGTGCGCACCCATGACCTCAACGCCTACGCGGCACAGATTGTCGATCCTCTTTCGGTGCGACTGGACGACAGCACGGTGTACAACCTGCCGCCGCCGACCCAGGGCCTGGCCGCGCTGATGATTCTTGGCATCTTCGAGCGCCTCGGCGTCGGCGAGGGTGAAGGTTTCGCCCATGTGCACGGCCTGGTCGAAGCCACCAAGCGCGCCTTCCGCGTGCGCGACCGCGTCGTCACCGACCCCCGCCGCCTGCCCGCCGACCCGTGCAGCTTCCTCGACGCGCCTGCGCTCGACGCCCGCGCCGCCGATGTGAACATGCAGGTCGCCCTGCCCTGGCCCGACCCCGCTGCGCCGGGCGACACCGTCTGGATGGGCGCGATCGACCGCGAAGGGCGCGCGGTGAGTTTCATCCAGAGCGTGTATTGGGAATTCGGTTCCGGCGTGGTGCTGCGCGACACCGGCATCACCTGGCAGAACCGCGGCACGAGCTTCTCGCTCGACCCTGCCGCGCTCAATGCACTGGAGCCCTCACGCAAGCCCTTCCATACCCTGAACCCGTCGCTGGCGCTGTTCGACGACGGCCGCGTGATGCCCTACGGCACCATGGGCGGCGAAGGTCAGCCTCAGACCCAGGCTGCCGTGTTCACCCGCTACGCCCGCTTCGGTACTCCCCTGCAGCAGGCAGTCAGCGCACCGCGCTGGCTGCTGGGGCGGACCTGGGGCGACGTCAGCACCAGTCTCAAGCTGGAGAGCCGCTTCCCGCCGGAACTGGTGCAGGCCTTGCGCGATGCGGGACATCAGGTCGAAGTGCTGGACCAAGCCTACAGTGACACCATGGGACACGCCGGTGCGCTGGTCAGACACCCGAACGGTCTGATCGAAGGCGCCGTCGACCCGCGCAGCGATGGCGTGGTGGCGGGCATCTGATCAAGACCCGGTGTGCCATCGTACCGGGCAAACCCGAACGCTCACACCGCCTTCAGCACCGGAGCTTCCCAGTCCTGATAGTCGTCGGCAGGGGTCGCCTGCAGGCTGCGTTCGGCCGAGCGCAGGGTGTTCTCGATCAGCATCGTCACCGTCATCGGCCCCACCCCACCGGGTACCGGCGTGATCCACGAGGCTTTCTCCTTCACCCCGTCGAAAACCACGTCGCCGACGATGCGGTTGTCCGCCAGGCGGTTGATGCCGACGTCGATGACGATGGCGCCTTGCTTGACCATCTGCGGCACGATCAGCCCCGGCTTGCCTGCGGCCACGATCAGGATGTCGGCCAGAATGGTGTGCTGCGCCAGGTCGCGCGTCTTCGCGTGGCAGATCGTCACCGTGGCTTCGCGCTGCAGCAGCATCAGCGCCATCGGCTTGCCGACGATGTTGCTCGCCCCCACCACCACCACGTTCTTGCCCGCGACCTCGGCGTCCGCGTGGTGGTTCGCCTCGGTGATCCAGCCCTGGTGGCTGGAGAAAAAGCTACTAACAGTGGTCACGATGCCAACCCGGTCCGGGCAGGAAAGTGACAGGGTGTAACGTCTCTCTGAGGTACTCATGGGGTACTGTTTTCCTGTTCTCGGTTTTGTTGCGCGGGGGCGTAGCGGGCGCACTCGCGGCGCCCTTGCAAGGCTTCGCCTCTCAGCCCTTGGCGGTGCGCTTGAGCTTTTCGGGATCGTCGAAAGGCAGCGTATGCGTGGTGGCTGCACAACGCAGGGTAACGCCGCGCAGTTCCAGCGCACGCCCGGGAACGGCGTAAGCGGGGTCCATGCGTGCGATGGCCATCGCGCGCCCGGTGAGCCTGGAATACATCGCACAGGTCACGAAGCCGACCTTGGTGTCGCCGTCCCAGATGGCATCGCCGCCTTGCGCGATCTCCGTGGTATCGAGCTCGACGCCGTAGATCTTGAAGCGCTCCTTCCCTTGCAGGCGGAAGTGCTCGGCCGCGCCGCGGAACTCGGTCTTGCCCGGAGACACGGTGAAGTCGAGGCCCAGCTCCCAAAGGGAGTCACCGATCGCCTCGCCTTCCATCGGGTACATGTCGGAGTTGTCGTAAGGGTAGAACAGCAGATAGCTCTCGACCCGCAGCCAGTCGAGCGCGGTGAAGGAGCAGGGCATGATGCCCATCGCCTTGCCTTCCTCAACGATCGTGTCCCAGATCAGCGGTGCATCGACGCCCTTGCAGAAGATCTCATAGCCGCGCTCACCGGTGTAACCGGTACGCGAAATCGTCACCGGGCAGCCGAAGAGCCTGGTCTGCGTGTGATGGAAATACGGCAGGTCGCGGATGCCCGGCACATGCTTCGACAGATACTCCACCGCCAGCGGCCCCTGCAACGAAAGGTCGTGCAGGTCGTCGTCGAACAGCACCGCGACGTTGCGCCCCGCCGCGCCGCGGGTCAGGATTTCGTGGCCCTGGCCCGAACCATGCACCACCATGAAGGCGTTGGGGCCGTTGCGGTAGATCACGCAGTCGTCGATGAACTTGCCGGCTTCGTTGAGCATGCAGGCATACACCGATTTGCCCGGATAGAGCTTGCCGACATCACGCGTGGTCGCATAGTTGATCAGCGCTTCCGCATGCGGTCCAACCAGATGAACTTTCTTGAGACCGGATACATCCATCAGGCCTGCGCGGGTGCGAATGGCCTCATGCTCGTCGGCGAGATCGGTGTTGTAGGTCCAGGCGGTCGCCATTCCGTTCCAGTCCGCAAGCGACGAACCCAGTGCGCGATGCCGGTCAGCCAGTGTCGACTGTCTCCATGAACTCATTTGAAGCTCCCTTCTCGGTCAAGAGTGATTTGAGTTCATTAAGCCAGTGTGCCGGGCACGCGAAAATACTCCTCTGGTACTACGCCCCGGCCTCCCCCTCACGTCAGGTCTTGTACCTTTCGTCCTCTCGCAGTTCGCGCAGCCACACCGCCGCTTCAAAGCGGTTACGCAAATTGAGTTTCTGCAGCACGTGTTTCACATGCACCTTAACCGTGCTTTCGGCAATGCCGAGCGCACGTGCCACGATCTTGTTCGACGCGCCCTTGGACACCAGTTCCAGGGTTTCCTGTTCGCGCGCAGTCAGCGACGCCCAATGCTCGTCGAGCGTTTCCCGCGACGGCGGCGAAGGCTTGGCCAGCAAACCCCCGACCTCAGCCGACAACACCGTGCCGCCGGCCGCTACCTGACGCAGCTTCATGCAGAACTCGTCGGGCTCCATGTCCTTGAGCAGATAGCCGCTGGCGCCCGAATTCAGCGCCTCCATCACGTCGAAACTGGAATCGGACACGGTGAGCATCACCAGCCGGGTGGTCGATCCGGCGGTCTTCAGTGCCCGCAGCACGGAAATGCCGTCAAGCCCCTTCATGTGCAGATCGATCAGCGCCACATCCGGCCGGTGCGTCAGCACTGCCTCGATGCCCTCCGCGCCCGACGCCGCCTCGGCGACGACCTCGACATCGTCGTACATGGCCAGCAGCTGGCTGACCCCCTTGCGAAACAGTGCGTGGTCATCCACGACCACCAGTCTGATCGGTGTGCCACTTCGATCAGGATCGATGCCTGTTGCGTTCTCCATGCCGTCCGTCCTCATCGCTCGTTCAATCCGTTTCAGGCGCTGCCCGGCCGCGGCCGAAAGCGCATCTCGACGCAGGTTCCCCGCCCACCGGCACCCGCACGCAAATTCAGTGTTCCGCCAATCTGCCCGGCGCGGTCACGCATGATCGACACCCCATGGTGCCCCTCTCCGCCGCCGCCTTCACGCAAGCCGCGACCATCGTCCTCGACCGTAAGCACGATCTGTCCGTCGTCGTCCTCATCGAAGCGCACCTGTGCGTGCCGCGCCCGCGCGTGACGGACGACATTGGTCAGCGCCTCGCGAACGATCTGCAGCAGGTGGAACTCTTCGTTGACCGACAGGTGCCGGCTGCCCAGGCGGTAATCGAAGCCGAGTTCGGTGCCCGAGCGTGCGGACAGCTCATCCACCACCTCGCGCAGCGCCTGTTGCAGGCCGCCCGGCGGCATGCTGGTGCGAAAGGCCGAGAGCAGCTCGCGCAAGTGACGGTAGGCGCTGTCGAGCCCATTCTTGATCTCGCCCGACACCTCCAGCACGCGCTCACCGGGACCACAGGCTGCGCAGCTGCGGCCGACCTCCAGCTGCAGGCGCGCCACTTGCAGCTTCATGTAGGACAGGGCCTGGGCGAGCGAATCGTGCAACTCGCCGGCGATCGCGCTGCGCTCGTCCATCAGCGCCAGACGCCGGCGCCGGTGATTGCGCTGCAGATTGCCCAGCGACAGTGCAAACAGGGAGGCCACCGCCTCGATCAGCCGGCTGTGGCGGCTCTCGAACATGAAGTCGCCCGGCGCCTCGACAATCAGCACGCCATAGATGTCGCCGGCATCGCGCACCGGCACCGCGAGCTCGACGTGTTCGCCTTCGGCCGCAGTCGATGCCCTGTGCCGGCCATTTCCACGCGACAGCTCCTCAACCGGAAACACTTCCAGCAACTGCAGGCGGCGGACATCGCCCAGCTGTGACGGCACTCCCAGCCCCTCTGCCACCGGCTCCAGCAACACCAGCGCACACGCGCGCACCGCCAGGCAGTCGGCCATGTCCTCCAGCAGGGAATTCAGCCACGGTGCGCTCGCGCTGTGCTCCGCAAGGCAGAGACTGGCCTGGCAGATGAATTCGAGTGTCCGGGTGGCGAAGCGCTCATGCTCGGACGCCTGCCGCGACAGCCGTTCGGCCTCCGCAAGGTGGCAGGCGAGCTGGGTCGACACCCCATCGAGTGCCCGATGCAGCCGGTCCACCTCATCCACGCCCTCGTCCCACGCCACCGTGGCACCAAAGACGTGCCGGTTGAGCCGCTCAAGGGCGAAATCGGTGCGCACCACGAGCATCTTGCGCGCGATCCGCAGCGTGGCCCCGCACCCGAGGAGGAACATCAGCGCGAGCAGGGTCTGCAGCAGTTGCAGAACCGCAAGACGGGACGAAAGCGTCGGGTCTGCAGCGGTTCCGAGCGTCACTTGCAGCTCGGCGGCAATGCCTGCGCTGACGAACAGGGTCGCGCACAGGCAGGCGAGACACACCAGGACAAGCACAAGACGCGAGAAAAGCGGGTGTTTTTTCAAGATGGGCGGTCAGCAGGATGCAATGATCAGGCGTTTAGCCGTTTAACCAGAAGCAACTTCTGCGCCCAACAGGAATCAAGCACCGCAGCATATTTCTGCGTGCCAGCCCTCGTACTGGAGTGAATCCTGCTTTGACTGTCATACCCGCCACCCACCTGCCGCCCTGAACATTGCAACGATGACGCTTTACCTGATCGCCACCCTCCTTGCCTGCTCGACGGCCTTGCTCGTGCTCGGCGATGGCAGCAACACCTCTCCGCTGCTGTGGATGCTGACCATGATTCCACTGCTGACCTGGATCGTGCTGCGCCAAGGCGGCCGCCACCGTGGCAGTAGCCCGACAACAGACGCGCTCTCCGCGCTGCAGTCGCTGAGCCGCTTTGCCGAGCACAGCAGCCAGCCCGCGCTGCTGCTCGACGGCGAGAACATCGCCAACGCCAACCGCGCACTGCTCAGGCTGATCGGACTGGAGGATCGCGGCGATGAACTGATCGGAATGCCGATCGACAACATCGTGCATCCAAAACATCACCGCCGGCTTGCCGCCCTCTTTTCACCCGGGGCGGACAACAGCGACGCCGGCACCCTGTCGCTGATGCGTGCCGACGGCACCCCGTGGCCTGCCCGCGTCAGTGTGTTCCAGGGGCACCGCTCACAGCTCACCCTGCTGCAGTTCTCCGCGCCCCAGAATGGTCCGGACAACAACGGACACGAGCACCTGCAGGCGACCCGGCTGACCCATTTCTCGCGCGAAATCCTGTTCTCCCTTGATGCCCAGCTGCAGCTCAGCTACGCCAATGCGCAGTGGCAACGCAGCACCGGACGCAGCGTTGCCGAAAGTGCGCAACAGCCCTTTCTCTCGACCTTCCACAGCGAAGACCGCGCAGCCCTCGGCACCGGGCTGCGGCAGCTGCAGGCCGGCAAGCGCGACGGCCTGACGCTCGAGGTGCGCATTCGCGCCACCCGCGCCCACGCCGCACGCTGGGTCGAACTGCGCGCCTGTCCAATGCCGCTGCCGGCGCTCGGCGAAACCGGGGTGAGCGGCATCCTGCTCGATATCGACCAGCGCCGCCGCAGCGAAGAGGCCTTGCGCGCACAACGCCGCGGCCTGCACACCATGCTGGACAACCTGCCGGGGATGATTTACCGCGGCCAGAACGATCGCAACTGGACGATGGAGTTCGTCAGCGAGGGCTGCTTCGAACTCACCGGCTACACCCCGCTGGAACTGGTGGATAACCACTCGGCCTGCTTTGCCGAAATGATCCACGAGGAGGACCGCGACTTCGTGTGGAACTTTGTGCAGATGCGGCTCGACCGCCGTGAACGCTACGAGCTGAGCTACCGCATCGTGGACCGCGACGGCCAGACGCGCTGGGTCTGGGAGCAGGGGCGCGGCATCTATTCCAGCCGGGGTGAGTTCCTTGGCCTGGAGGGCTTCATCACCGACGTCAGCGCCAGCCGCGGCGCTCAGGAGGAAGCGCGCAGGCGCCTGTTTTTCGACAACGCCACCGGCCTGCTGAGTCTGAGCCTGTTCCTTGATCGTCTGCAGCATCTGCACCGCCACGCAGCGATTGCCGATTATCCGTTTGCACTGATTCACATCGAAATCGCGACGATTGCAGAGATTGCGGAACGCTACGGGCCAGCGATGAGCGAACGCGTCAGCGTCGAGATCGGCAAACGCCTCCAGATCGCGCAGAACGACTGCAACGGCGTCGCCCGGCACGCCGGCGGCTTCGCCGTGCTGATCTCCGACTTTAGACCGCAAACGCTGGGCTGGGCCGGGCCGCCAAGTGCCGAGCCTGCTTCGGAAGCCGGCCTGCTGCATCTCGCCCATGCGCTCTCGGCAGTCATCAGCCGACCGCTACGCATCGACGGCCATAATCTCAGCCTGAGCGCACGCTTCGGCATCGCCAGCGATCGCGAAGCTTATGCCGATGCGCATGCCATGCTCGAACAGGCAGCGCGCCATGATCATCCCGGCGCACTGACGCCGGCCTAGCTGCGCACCCTGGACTTGGTCGGATCGTAGTGCGGAAAGGCGACGACGCGCGCGTCGAGACGCTTGCGGTGGCCGTCGAGCTGGCCTATCTGCAGTGCGGTATCCAGCGCGGAACAGGCGACATCCACCCGCGCCAGTGCGATTTGCGCATCGAGCACCGGAGAACGCACCGCACTGGTGATCTCGCCCACCCTGGCGCGACCGATATAGACGCCGTCGCCGTGATGCACCGCTTCGTTGCTGTCGATCGCAAGCCCGACCAGCTTGCGCCGCGGGTGAGCCTTGCGCTCCTCGAGCGCCGCGCGGCCGATGAAATCGTCCGGTTTGGACAAGGCCACGGTGAAGCCGATGCCGGCCTCGAAGGGATCGGTCTGGTCGCAGAACTCCTGACCGGCAAAGGCCAGCCCGGCCTCGATGCGCAGCATGTCGAGCGCGTCGAAACCGAGCGGCACCAGACCGAGCGGCGCGCCAGCCTCGGCCACGGTCTCCCACAGTTCGACACCGTCGTCGGGATGGCACCACAGTTCGAAGCCGAGTTCGCCGGTATAGCCGGTGCGGGACACCACCAGCGGACGGCCGGTGGGTCCGCCCAGACGCGCCGCCATGAAGCGGAACCAGCCCAGTTCGGCGATACCCGGCTGTGCAGGGGCCGTCCACAGGATCCTGGCCAGCAGGTCGCGGCTGCGCGGTCCCTGCACGGCAATGTTGTGCAGGCTGTCGGTGGCGTCGCGCACATGCACGTTGAAGCTCCCCGCGGCGGCCTGCTCCTTCAGCCACAGGCCGGTCGTGTCCTCACCGCACACGAAGCGGAATACATCGCGCCCGAGGCGGAAGACGGTACCGTCGTCCATCATGCCGCCGTGGGCATGGCACACCGCGGTATACACCACCTGTCCCACTGCCAGCTTGCGCATGTCGCGGGTCACCACCTTCTGCAGCAGGGCCTCCGCATCGGGCCCGGTGATGTCGAACTTGCGCAGCGCGGTCAGATCCATCACCGCGACCTTCTCGCGGCACGCCCAGTATTCGGCAATCGTGCCATGGCCGACGAAGCTGCGCGGCAGCCAAAAGCCGTGATAGTCGATGAAGTCCCGCGTCAGCGTTTCGGTCACGCCGGCAAAGGCCGTGGGACGGGTCAGGCGTACAGGGGCGTCGGGAGTCATTCGGTGGGCCATCGCGCGAGGGAATGAATGGGCCGCGTCATAGACACGGACCTCGATGTCGGTCGGCTGCCAGGCATTGGCAGGGTCGATGTCGTCGGCGCAGGACGACACTGCCACCACGAGGTCCTTGAGCGCCCTGAGCAGCACGTAGTCACCTGCTTTCGACCACGGCTCGGCAAAGCCGAGGCTGCCGCAGGGCAGGATGAAGGTATTGTAGAAAAAGTTGATCGCCGGCCAGCCTGCACGGGGACGAACGCCCATCGGTTCGAGCACCGCATTGAAGTTGTCGCTGCAGTTGGCATGACCGGGAAAGCCCTGATCCTCGTAGTACTTCGCGGTGCAGGCAAGGGCAAAGGCATCGTGCCGACCCACGGTGTCCTGCACGGTTTCGAGCAGGGGCTGCATGCGCGCGTCGAAATACTTCGCATGCAGACCGGGCATGGGATAGGACGCGCCCGCGAGGGTGCGGGTCACGGTCGGATCCAGCCCCCATTCTTCGCCGGCTGCAAGCGCTGCGGCATCGAAGGCGAGGAGATCCGAGCACTGGCGCCCCTCGACGTCGATGACCTGAATGAACTGCCCGGCCTTGAGTTCGAAGGCCCGGGCGCTCGCCGCCCCGACCCGGACCACCGTCAGCGGCGCGGGAAAGACCTGCTGCAGATCGGGCCGTACGTCCGCCTGCAGCAGGAAGGGGTCCTCTTCGATGAACGGCGGTGCCTTGTCGTTCATGCGCAGGCGTCCTTCGCAGCCAGCTTGCGATAGCCGCCCGCACAGAACACCAGCGGCTCACCGTCACGAAAGCGCAGGTTGTCGACTTCGGCGACGAAGATGACGTGGTCCCCGCCCGGGTACTGTGCAAACAGGCTGCACTCGAAACAGGCCAGGGAGTCGTCGAGCAAGGGCGCGCCAAGTTCGCCCGGCGCATAGTTCAGATCGACCCATTTGTCCCCGCCGCCACGGGCAAAGCGCGATGACAGCTCGCTCTGCTCGTGGCCGAGCACATGGATCGCCAGCGCCCCACCCGCGGCGAAGGCCTCACAGCAGGCGCTGTTCCGCGCCAGGCTGAAGAGCACCAATGGTGGGTCGAGCGATACGGTATTGAAGGAGCTCACGGTCGCCCCCACCGGCCGTCCCTGATCGTCCCACGTGGTAACGATGGTGACGCCGGTGGGAAACAGCCCGAGGACCTGACGGAACATCCGGCCGTCGAAGGGGGCGTGATGGGCGGCAAGCGGTTCCGGCACGGCGGCCGGAACCTGCTTGAGTGCAACAGCGTGCATGGCAGGCTCCGTGGATTGGCTCAGGCCTGAGCGTCTTCAAGCAGTTTGGCGGCGAACGCAGCCTTTTCCGGTTTGCTCATCTTCTTCAACTCGTTGTTCAGCACGCGCTGATTCACCGACTGGTTCCAGTAGTCGAGCACCTCGAAACCGAGCAGCGCCGACTTGCCGACGAACTGGCGCAGCACCTCGTTGGTGGGACCCATCACCCAGCCCGCCTTGCCGTCACGCAGCAGTCGCTCGATGCCCAGTGCGGGCTTGTAACCGGTGCCGCCGCAGGCGTGAAGCATCTTGTCGACCACGTGGGAGACATTCTTGGAGGAGAAGAACTTGACCTGCCACAGCCAGTTCAGCAGGCCGGTGCGCGGAAGATGGGCAAGATCGGCATGACCGGACCAGTCGCAACCGTTGGTCTGGTCATCCAGCGCTCTTGCTGCCAGATAGACATAGCTGCGGCTGGCGTTGGTATCGATCAGGCATTCGCCCACGTAGTCCTGGATGGTCGGGTAGTCCGCAACACGCATGCCGACGTCGTTATGCACCTTGCGCGTGGTGTGGTTCTTGGTGATGTCCATGGCGGCCAGGCTGATGCCGTTCCAGCACGCGGACGAGCACAACAGGAAGAAGGGATCGACCACTTCGTCATTGGACTTGGCACCGTCGCCAACCGGGCCGACCAGCGCATCAGGCGCGATATCCACACCATCGACCGAGATCGGGCCGGACTGGTTGCCGCGCATGCCCAGGCCATCCCAGTTGGCGGGGTCGGCCTGGATCTGGTCCTTGGTCACCAGGAAGCAGGACAGGTCGGAGTAGTTGCCGCCGAAATCGGGCGAGGTGGTCTGGATGATGTACCAGTCGGCGAAACCGCCGGAGGTCGTCCAGGATGCCTTCTTGAACACCTTCCAGCCATTCTCGGTGCGCTCGGCACGCGAGGACATCGGGTACCAGAAGTGGGAGCCGGTCTCCGGATCGGAAAAGGACAAAGTGCCGATCAGCACATCCTCGTCGACACGGCTGAGGATCGCCTTCAGGCGCTCGTTGTCGTGGTGACGCAGCAGCGCGGCGGCGCATGCACCGAGGTGCATGGTGTAGCACATCGCGGTGGAGGGGCAGCCGTAACGGGCGATGGTCTCGACCACCATGGCGGCGCACAGGTGGCTCTCGCCGCGGCCGCCCAGCGCCTTCGGCACGGTCAGACCCAGCAGCCCCATCGCAGCGAGTGCCTCGAAGTTCTTGCGCGGATAGACGTAGTTCTTGTCGCTGTCGATCGCGTTCGGGCGCATCGTGCTCTGGCACACGGCGATCAGTTCGGCCTGCAGGGCCAGCTGTTCGGGGCTAAGCATCCAATGCGGACTCCATTCCGAGCTGATACCGGTGGGGGCGAGTTCATTGATGGCGTTCATGGCGGTGTCCTTGTATGAAAAGTAATGAATGAGGAATGCGCTGAAGTCGGGTCAGACGGGAGCGAGTTCGGTGATGTCCGGGCCGGTGCCGGTGGCGAGTTCGGCGCCGTCATCGAGCGGTGCAAGCCAGGCCAGCGTGGCCGGCAGGTAACGGGTCAGGCCCTTGTACTCGGCCAGCTCGGGCGGCAACGAGGACAGCACCCGGTGCAGGCGCTTGCCCCACTTGGGCACGCGCGCCAGCTCTTCGATCGAGATCAGGAAGCAGCGGATCGGAAACAGGATCGCGTTGCTGCGCGGCAGGCGCCACAGGGTCTGCAGTTCGACCCGCAGGTGCACCTTGCCGCCAGCGTTTTCAACGGTGACCGAGGCACGGTCCGGTCCCCACGCCGGATAACTCTCGGGCGAGGTGTCGAGGCGCGGATTGATGCTCATGGTCCAGTTCAGGCGGCGCACCGGCTGGCCCAGGCGCAGCATCAGCAGATACTTGAGCGCACGCTCGAACACCCCGGCCTGATGCGCGAGCGGCACCGGTCCGTGCCACTCCATGAAATTCATGCCGACGTTGAATTCCAGCGACCAGTCGGCCTGCGAGGTGATCATGCCGGCGTCGAGGTAGAGGTTGTCCTCGCGCTGATCGCAGATCGCGAAGTCGCCCTGAGCCTGACGGGTGATGTATTCGAAGGGCTCGCACGGCAGTGTGTCGGGGTCGCCGAAGATGAACTGCTGCTCGATACCCAGCGGGCGGTTTATCCACGTCCAGCGACTGCCGAACACGTCGCCTTCCTTGGTCAGCGAGAACTGCTCCGGGTAGTCCGCCGCCATGTTCTCCATCAGCAGCTCGAGCGTGTCCCACTGCGCGGTCATCATGTGCGGCAGCACCTGGCAGCGGCCGGGGTCCTGCTCCAGCGTCAGCGCACGGTCGCGACACTCGGCAATATAGTGCTCGTCGATGTCGAAGGGGCGGCAAAAGGCATCGGTCGGGCCGCTGCGGACATGCGGCTCGATGTTGACGCTGTACATGTAGCGATCTTCCGGGAACGGAAACGGGAAGCGCAGGATGGCCGCGTCGCTGTTGCGGTAGGTGTAGTCGCCGCGGAAGGTTTCTTCGGGCTTGAATACCAGGCTCATGATTGCCTCCGGCTGATGTGATAATTCAAAGATCGAGGACGAGACGGGCCGAGCGTGCCCGCGACACGCAAGGCATGATCAGTTGTCCGCCCTCGCGCTCGGCTGCGCCGAGGTAGTGGTCGCGATGCTCCGGCTCGCCCTCGAGCACGCCGGTGACGCACACGCCGCAGGCGCCGCCGCGACACAGGCAGGGCGCTGTCGCCCCGATGCGCTCGATGGCTTCGAGCAGGCTCTCGCTTTCGCCCACCTCGACCTCGATGCCGGAGCGGCTTAGGAAGGCGGTGAAGGGCGTGCCGCCCGACAGCGCGGCACCGAAGTGCTCGCAATGCACATGGCTTGCAGGCCAGCCGGCATCGGCCGCGGCCTGAATGACCTCGTCGTTGAGCGCAGCGGGGCCGCACACATACAGGTGAGTGCCTGCAGGCTGCTGGGCGAGCAGCGCCGGGATGTCCAGACGATGGCCGTCGGCGTCCCAGTAGTAGTTCAGGTCGCCGCACGCCTGCAGCCAGGGCGCAAAGGTGCCAGTCTCGGATTCGCGGCAGCACACGTGCAGCGCATGACTCGTGCCGTTGTGGGCAAAGTCCGCGACATACGACAGAAAGGGCGTGATGCCGATGCCGCCGGCAATCATCAGGTGATGACGTGCGGTGCGCTGCGGCGCGAACAGGTTGCCCGGCCAGCTCGCGACCAGGCGGTCGCCCGGCTTGAGCACTTCATGCACGAAGGCGGAGCCGCCGCGGGATTCAGGCACCCGGCGTACGATGATTTCGTACTCGTCGCGCCGACCCGGCTGACTGATCAGCGAGTATGCATTGCGCCAGGTGCGCGCCTCACCCTGCAGCCGCAGCTGGATGTTGGCCCCGGCCGCAGCCGGCGGCAGCTGCCCGCCGTCAGCCGCCGCCAGGCGGACGTGGCGCAGGCTGGGTGCAATGTCGTCGACGGCGACGACGGTGAGTTCGAGGGTTTCGCCGATCATGGAAAGACCTCCTCGCGCTGCGGCACTTCACCGGGCACTTCCGCATCCACCATCACCCCCATGAAAGCCCCGAGCCGGCGCGAGAAGTGATCGCGAACCAGCAGTTCGCGCCCGCAACCGGCACAGGTCGCGATGTTGGTGGTGACGTTTTCGGTGGTCTGGTGGCAATGGGTGCACCACACCCGGCGCTTCAGACTGCCGGCGTGCTGCATCCGGATCTGGCTCGCGCTCAGCCCGGCACGCCCGGCCACCGTCGCCAGCGACCACATGAAGGGCTCGGTGCCCTGCAGGTAGAGCCGGTCGGCGATGCCGAAGCCTTCCTGCAGGGCGTCGAGCGCCGCGGCAGCTTCGTCGACAGTCTGCAGCTTGCGCACCTTGCCAAGGGCGAGCGCGGTGGCCGGCGCGCTCACCAGCCAGGTCTGCAGCCGATCCGCAACCGGGGCGAAGGCCGCCGCCAGCGCGGCCATCTGTCCGGGTGCGAGGGTATCGCCCTCCACGATCAGCAGATGGGCACCCGCGGTGTCTTCAGCAGCCAGCTCGCGATAACGCGGGCGGCTGACGATCTGCGATTGCATCATGTCCGCCACCCTCAGAGCACGGCCACGGCGTGGGCGACATAGACCACGGCGGCACCGGCAGCAAGTGTCAGGTAAGGCAGCACGCCGGCCCGGCTGCGTACGCCTTCCTCTGCACCGAGGTGCATGTCCTCGACCATGGCCGCCGGAAACTTGCCCTTGTCGGTGATGTAGTGGCGGAAGATGAACACCGGCACGATGCTCGCCGCCATCACCAGGCCGGACACCAGCGTGCCTGCGCCCCAGATATCCGCACCCATGCCCATCAGCCCCATGTTGCAGAACGCCAGCACGGTACCGACGGCGAGCAGCCAGTTCGGCGCCTTGAACGGCCGCGCCCAGCTCGGACGGTCGAGGCGGTGAATCCAGGCGGCGTTGAGGTTGAGGAAGTTGAACAGGACGTAGCAGACATTGGAGATGGCGAGGACGAAGATGTAGTCCGACATCATCAACAGCAGCAGGTTAAAGCCGAGGTCGGTCCACATCGCCGGGGTCGGCGCACCGTTGCGATTGACGTGGGACAGGTACTTCGGCAGCCAGCCATCGACCGAGGCCTGGTACAGGGTGCGCGAGGAGCCCGCCATCGAGGTCATGATCGACAGCACCAGTGCCAGCACCAGCATCGCCATCAGCACGCGCTCGACCATGGCCCCGCCGCCGATCATGTGTGCCATGGCCTGCGCAACACCCATGCCGCTGTAGATCTCCGGCGCGAGAATGCCGTCATACACGGCAGCGCTCACCACGTTGCCGGCAGCGTCGGTCACTTCCGGCGTCACCAGCTGACCGAGGCCAAGCGTGCCCTGAAAGGCAAGCGGCACCACGGTGAACACGAAGATGCACAGCAGACCCGAGTACAGGATCGCCTTGAAGGTATCGGTACGCGGGTTCTTGAACTCGCGGGTGTAGCACACAGCCGTCTCGAAGCCGTAGGTCGACCAGGCCGCGATGAAGAGACCGCCGGCGATCAGGGTCAGGCCGCCCATGTCCCAGGCACCGTCGATCACCGCACCGGAAGCGTCATGGGCCAGCGGATACATCGGCGCCAGATTGGCGGTCGAAACATCGCCCGAGAGCAGCGGCCACAGGCCGACGAGCATCAGCGGTGCGAGTGCGGCAATGCCGAGCACCATCTGCATCCGCGCAGCCTGCAGGATGCCGCGGTGCTGAATCGCAAACGCGCCGAGCAGGACCGCCGCGCCGAGCACGAAGGTGGCGTTGATGCGCAGCGCCAGATCCGCGCGAATCCAGCTCAGATCCAGCAGCGTGAGTTGCCAGGTGTTGATCGCCGCATCGGGCGCGAACAGGATGCTCAGGATGTAACCCGCAGCCAGGCCGGAGCCGATCGCCAGCACCGGCGACCACGCCAGCCAGTTGCACCACACCGAGAGCGGCGCGAGGATCTTGCTGTAGCGCACCCAGGCCACTGCGCCATACACCGACGCTCCGCCCGATTTGTGCGGAAACAGCCCGGCGATCTCGGCATAGGAAAACGCCTGCAGAAAGCCGAACGCGATCGAAACGATCCAGATCGCCCACGACGGCTTGCCCACCGTGGCGGCAATCGAACCAATTGAAAACAGCACCAGGGCAGGTACGCCACTGGCCACCCAGAACGCGCCCGCCCAGCCGATCTTGCGGTGGAGCGTCGCGCTCTGCTGGCTGCCCCCCGCGAAACCGGCGGCAAGCGGATCAAGCACCGTTGTGTTCATCCGAGTTCTCCTGAAGGTCGAAACAAAAAAGTCGCAAACCGCCTGAACGCGGCATGGCCTTCAATGTCCGCTTTGGTGCTGCGACGCACAATCCGACTTTGGGAGTAGCCCGGGGGAGTAGGCCAGGGAGTACGCCTGCATGCGGAGACAAATGCACTCGACACATGCAGATGGAAAGAGGAAGAAATGGGCCCGCCCGCACGGGGCGGGCAGGCAGGTATGCCTCAGAGGGCCCGTGGCGCGATCAGGCTGCAGCCCTGACCGCCGGCACCTGCAGCGGCCACTCCGCCGCCCGGCTCACCGACACCCGCCGCGCGCCCGGCACCGCCGCCGGCTTGGCGATCGTCACCTCCAGGCGCCTAATGGCGAAGCGTTCGCCGAGGGTGTCGAGCATCACCTGGCTTAGGTGTTCGAGCAGGTTGTAGTGGCGCGCTGCGATCAAGGCTTCGAGACACGCCACCACCTCGTCGTAGTCCACAGTGTGGCGGATGTCGTCGCTGCGCCCGGATGCGGCGCCGTCGATGCACAGGGTCAGATCCACCAGCAGGGTCTGGCGCGCGGCCAGTTCGTGCGGGTAGATGCCGATCGACGATTCCAGCGCCAAACCTTCGAGACGGATCACACACTCGTCGGCATTCATCTCACACCGCCTTCAGCACCGGAGCTTCCCAGTCCTGATAGTCGTCGGC
>NZ_JAGRRD010000001.1:2807198-2896870 GCF_018122735.1 Azoarcus sp. L1K30
CGGGTCGGCGTTGAGCTGGGCGATGCGGGCCAGCATCTCCACCTCCGCCATATCGGCCGGCAGCGCCACGTGCAGCGAGCGCACGCCGCACTCCTCGCACGCCTTCACCTTGTTGCCCACATACACCCGCGAGGCCGGATTGTCGCCGACCAGGATGACCGCCAGCCCGGGGCGCACACCCTGCGCCACCAGTTTTTCCACGCGCTCGCGAAAGCCCACGCGAAGCTGTTTCGACAGCGCCTTGCCGTCGATGATCTGTGCCGTCATGTCGATCGAATCTCCCTGAAAAAAGGGCCGGCCCGGTAACGCCGGCCCGGCCCGATATCGCCTCATCGGGGCGATGGCGGAATCGCTCGAATCAGAAGCCCTGACCCGGAATCCAGTTGGTGCCCGCCAGCGGCAGGCCGGCCATCGCGGCAGCCTCGATGGTGAGCGCAACCAGATCCTCGCGTTCGAGGTGATGCACGTTCTGCTTGCCGCAAGCCCGGGCAATGGTGGTGAGTTCCATGTTCAGGGTCTTGAGGTAGTTCCTGAGGTGCTTGGCGCCGACTTCCGGCGACAGGCGCTGCTCGAGGATCGCATCCTGCGTGGTAATCCCGACCGGGCACTTGCCGGTGTGGCAGTGGTGGCAGAAGCCCGCCGCTGCGCCAATCGCGGTGTAGTCGGCTTCGGCGCTGTGCAGGGTGCCATTCTGGTAGTAGGTCTCGCCGTTACAGCCGAGCGCGACCAGCACGCCCTGGCCGATGGCCACTGCGTCCGCGCCCATGGCCAGCGCCTTGGCGACGTCGGCCCCGGTACGGATGCCGCCGGACACCACGAGCTGGACCTTGCCGATCATGTCGAGGTCTTCGAGCGCATTCACCGCCTGACGCACTGCGGCCAGGGTCGGGATGCCGATGTGTTCGATGAAGCAGGTCTGGGTCGCAGCGGTGCCGCCCTGCATGCCGTCGACCACGATCACGTCGGCGCCGGAATGCACGGCCAGCTTGACGTCGTGGAAGGTACGGGTCGCGCCCACCTTGACGTAGATCGGCTTCTCCCAGTCGGTGATCTCGCGCAGTTCCTGGATCTTGATCGCGAGGTCGTCCGGGCCGGTCCAGTCCGGGTGACGGCAGGCCGAGCGCTGGTCGATGCCTTCGGGCAGGGTACGCATTCCCGCAACACGGGGCGACACCTTCTGCCCCAAGAGCATGCCGCCGCCGCCGGGCTTGGCGCCCTGGCCGATCACCACTTCGATCGCATCGGCACGGCGCACGTCGTCCGGGTTGAAGCCATAGCGCGACGGCAGGCACTGATAGATCAGGGTCTTGGAGGACTGACGCTCTTCCTGTGTCATGCCGCCGTCGCCGGTGGTGGTCGAGGTGCCCATCTCGGTCGCGGCGCGACCGAGCGCCTCCTTCACGTTGGCCGACAGCGAGCCGAAGCTCATGCCGGCGATGGTGATCGGGATTTCCAGCTCGATCGGCTTCTTGGCAAAGCGGGTGCCGAGCAGGGTCTTGGTGAGGCACTTCTCGCGATAGCCTTCGAGCGGGTAACGCGACATCGACGCGCCGAGGAAGACCAGGTCGTCGAAGTTGGGCAGCTTGCGCTTGGCGCCCATGCCGCGGATCTCGTACAGACCGTGGGCAGCGGCGTTGCGGATGTAGTCGAGCGTCTTGCGGTCGTAACCGTAGGATTCTTCGCGCGACACGTTCTTGAAATGCACGGGTTTGGTTTCCATCATCGAACTCCTCTTGATTCCTGCTCAATATTCCTGGTTCGCGTCAGCGTTCCAGTGGTAGAGGGAACGCTGCGAGGCGATCCGCTTGAATGCCTTGGGGTCGTGATCCAGACCGGCCTTGTCGAGCAGTCCGGCCACGGTGGCGATGTCGGCGTCAGTCATCGGCTCGAACTGCGCATCGGCGCCGAGCGACTTCACCGAGCCCTTCACGTACAGCACCGCCTCGTACAGCGAGTCGCCCAGCGCGTCGCCCGCATCGCCGCAAATCACCATGGTGCCGGCCTGGGCCATGAAGGCCGAGAAGCTGCCGACCGAGCCGCCCACGACGATGTTGCCGCCCTTGAGCGAGATGCCGCAGCGCAGCCCGGCGTCACCCTCGATGACCAGCAGTCCGCCATGGGCGGAGGCGCCGGCGCCGTTCGAGGCAAAGCCCTTCACATGCACCTTACCGCTCATCATGTTCTCGCCCACACCGGTGCCGGCGCTGCCGGTAATGGTGATGGTGGCGGACTTGTTCATGCCGCCGGCGTAGTAGCCGGCGTGGCCGACCACTTCGACGGTGATCGGGCAGTCGAGACCGACCGCGATATTGTGGGCGCCGTCCGGATTGACGACGGTAACCGCCTCCACTTTGCCTTCCCTGGCATCCGTGTGCAGGAAGGTATTGAGCTCACGCAGCGACGTGGTGGCGAGATCGAAAGTCAGGCGTTCCATACGTACATCTCCTCGGGCGCGGGTTCGAACACATGGGCGTGCTTCACGCCCGGCAGGTGGGCCAGCGACCGGAATTCGGAGGCGATGGCCACGTAGTCATCGGTTTCCGCCACGACGGCGGGTTTGCAGGCGAAGGGGTCGCGGATCAGCGCAAGCTTGTCCGGGGTGCCCATGAGGAAGGTGTAGAAGCCGTCGAGCTCCTCGAACCCCTTCTGCAGCGCGACCTCGAGGTCGTCACCTTCACGCAGGCGCCATTCCAGGAAGCGGCAGGCTGCTTCGGTATCGTTGTCGGTCTCGAAGCGGATGCCGCGCGGCTCCAGCATGCGACGGATGCCGTTGGGGTTCGACAGCGAACCGTTATGCACCAGGCAAAAGTCCTCGCCCGCGGTAAAGGGGTGGGCGCGGTCCGGGGTCACGGCCGATTCGGTCGCCATCCGGGTATGACCGACCAGGTGCGAGCCCTTGAGTCCTGCAAAACCGTAGCGTGCGGCCACTTCAGCCGGTGTGCCGATGTCCTTGTACAGGTCGATGCTGCGACCGGTCGACAGGATGTGCAGCCTGGGGTAATGCTCCTTCACCCAGCGCTTCACCACTTCGGGGGCGAGACTGAAGCTGAGTACCGCATGGTTGCCCTTGGCCTCGACCTGGGCGCTCACCCCGAGATGCGCCTTCAGTTCGTGACCGAGACCGAGCCAGTTGAAATCCGCACCATCTTCGGTCAGGCCCGAATACAGGCTGATCTTGCGCTCGCTCTCGGGCAGGGGCTGACCGAATACCGCGAGGCCGGCCGAATCGGGTCCGCGCTCGGTCATGCCGATCAGCATCGGCACCATCAACTCGCCCAGTCTTTCACGCAATGCCGGCGTCTTGACCAGCAATCCGACGATTCCACACATGTTTGCTTCTCCTTGTTTCCAATCTTGTCGCGTCAGGCCGAATCAGAAGAATTCGAGGTAGTTCTTGACTTCCCAGTCCGACACATGGCGCATGTACTCCACCCACTCCATGTGCTTGAGGCGCAGGAATTCATCCGCGACCGGCCCCAGTGCCTTGCACAGCACGGTGTCCTGTTCGAGTGCGACCAGCGCTTCATGCAGGTTCTGCGGCAGGATGCCGATGCCCGCTTCCTTCAGCTGCTCCGGGCTCATGTCGTACAGGTTCTGGTTGTGCGGCTCGCCCGGATCAAGATTGCGCTCGATCCCGTCCAGACCCGCCGCGATCACCGCCGCGGTGGCCAGGTAGGGGTTGCAGGCGCCGTCGGGCAGACGCAGTTCGAGACGCCCGCCGGGGATACGCACCATCGACGAACGGTTGTTGTCGCCGTAGCTGATGTAGGCCGGTGCCCAGGTGGCGCCGGTCAGCGAACGACCCACCACCAGACGCTTGTAGGAGTTGACCGTGGGCGCGCAGATCGCGGCCAGCGCCGGGGCGTGGGCGAGGATGCCGGCGAGGAACTGGTAGGCCAGCTTCGACAGCCCGAGGCCATGCTTGTCGGTCTTGTCGGCGAAGAGGTTGGCGTTGCCTTCCTTGTCACCGATCGACATGTGGATGTGCATGCCGTTGCCCGGCCGGTTGGCGAAGGGCTTGGGCATGAAGGAGCAGATCATGCCCAGATCGTTGGCGATCTCGGAAGCCGCCATCTTGAACAGCAGGTAGTGGTCGGCCGAGGTCAGGCAGTCGGCGTAGGTGTAGTTGATCTCGAACTGGCCGTTCGCGTCCTCGTGGTCGATCTGATAGACATCGACATCGACCTCGCGCAGGCTCTCCACCAGCTTTTCGAGGAACTCGCGATTGCGCGACAGGCCCTTGTAGTCGTAACAGGGCTTGGGCAGGGTGTCGGTCGGATCGGTCGGAATGATGTTCCCGGCGGCATCCTTCTTCAGCAGCGAAAATTCAGGCTCAAGCCCGGTGAAGAAGGTCCAGCCCCTGGCGTCGAGGCGCTTGATCTGCTCCTTCAGCACGACGCGGGTATCGAGCGGCCAGGGCTCGCGCTTGACGTGGCCGTCGCAGGCGATGCGGGCATAGCCCGGCTGCCACGGCACCAGCGACAGGGTGTCGAGATCGCCCACGGCCATGAAGTCAGGGCCATTGGGCTCGATGCCGAGCCCCCACACGGCGAAACCGGCAAAACCGGCGCCGTTGGTGAGGATCTCTTCGAAATGCGAAACCGGTACGGACTTGGTCTTGGCCGAACCGTGAATATCGACAAACTGGGCCAGGACATACTTGACCTTGTTGTCGGCGAGAAACTGCTTGGCTTCGATGGGCGTCATTGCCACTCTCCGGATAGGAATGTTGGGATCGGGTTATGCGTATAGATGCTGGGGTGATACCGTGCCGCCACCGAGCTCGTGCGCGATGTCGTGAAGCGTTTCAAACACATACCGGCCATAGCTGCCGTCACACCAGATGCGATAGATCAGCCCTTGCGCGGTCTGCTCCAGCAGCACCGTCACACCGACGCCGATCAGGCTGGTGAGCACCACCGGACGATCTGCGAGGTTCAGGGCCGCGAAATTCACGTTGCAGGTCTGGCGCAGCAGTTCATTCACCCGCGCACCGCCCAGCATCAGCGCCGCATCCTCGCGCTGAACCGGATACACCCCGGCGGCCCGCGGCGTCGTGGTGAGACGCTCGACCACCGCTGCATCGCCCTCGATCAGAAATTCGGTCATGCCCAGGCGGGCGATCCGGCCGCGTTCACCGAGCGGCAACCAGCTGTTGAATTTCTCCGGCACCGGCACGTCGAGGCTGTCGAGCCAGGCGACCGTGCCCGGCCCCTTGCAACCGCAGCGCACCTCCAGCGACACATCGGCAATGCCGAGCACTGCGGCGGCCTCGGCCTGCCGCACCGCATCGGTCAGCAATTCGGCGACGATCTCCGCCACCGGGCTGCTTGCAAGCGCCTGACTCATACCGCCTCCTTCTGCTTCAGGTTTTCGGGGTCATGGAACGGGGTCGGGCTGACTTCTACCTCGACCATGGCACCGTCGGTCAGGCGGATGCTGACCTTGTTGCCGACGGTGGCGAGATCGGGGCGCAGGAAGGCGAGCCCGATGTGGCGTCCCAGCGTCGCACTCCAGGCAATGCTGGTGACGCGACCGGCGATGTCGCCATCGGCGATGACGAGGTTGCATTCCAGCGGCACGTCACCGCTGTAGCCCGGCGGCAGCGTGAAACCGGCGAGCTGCTGCTTGAGCTTCTTCGAGGCGATCGCCTTGAGGCTGCGCTGACCGACGAAGAAGGGCTTGTTCATCTTCACAGCCCAGCCCATGCCGACTTCGAGCGGCGAGGTGAGGCCGTCGGTATCCTGGCCGATGATGATGTGGCCCTTTTCCAGACGCAGCAGACGCTGCGCTTCGACACCGAAGGGGCGGATGCCGTGGGCCGCACCGGCCGCCATCAACGCATCCCACAACGCGCCGCCGAAGCGTGCCGGAACGTGGATCTCGTAGCCCCACTCGCCGACAAAGCCCACCCGCATCAGTCGGGCGGGGATGTCCGCCACGGTGCATTCGCGCACCGCGAGGTAGGGGAAGGCAGCTGCCGAGAGGTCGGTCGCGGTCAGTGTGGCCAGCACTTCACGCGAGCGCGGGCCGGCCAGGTTCATGGCGGCGAAGGCGCCGGTGTGATTGACGATGCCGCAATCCAGCCCCCACATCGTGTTGAGGCGCGACAGTTCGCGATAGATCGTCGCCGCACCGGAGGTGGTGGTGGTGAAGTAGAAATGGTCCTCTGCCAGTCGCGCGACCACGCCGTCGTCGATCACCACGCCAGCCTCGTCGCACATCACGGCGTAGCGGGTCATGCCGACCTTGAGGTTGGCGTAGTTGGAGGTATAGACGCGCTCGAGGAACTCGGCCGCCTGCGGCCCGATCACTTCGAGCTTGCCCAGGGTGCCGACGTCGATCAGACCCACCCCTCCGCGCACCGCCGCCACTTCCTCGCGAATGCAGTCCAGGCGCACCTTGCCGGCCAACTGGTAGAACTCGGGACGCTGCCACACACCGGCCGGCATCCACTTCGCACCCAGCGCCTCATGGCGCGAGTGCAGCGGGGTACGGCGTTCCGGGTTGAAGCCGCGCCCGGCCAGCACCGCCATCGGTACCGGATGGTAGAAGGGACGTGCCGTCGTGGTGCCAACCTGTTGCGGCTCCTTGCCCGAGAGCCGGGCCAGGATGCGCAGACCGTTCATGTTGGAGTGCTTGCCCTGGCTGGGGCCCATGCCCACGGTGGAGTAGCGCTTGAGCAACTCGATGTTGTCGAAGCCTTCCTGCACCGCGTTGTGGAAATCCTTGAGCTGAAGGTCCTCGTCGAAATCAACGAAGTTCTTGCCCTCCGGATGCGCCACAATCGGCCACGGATGGCTGGGCGATTCCACTTCCGGCGCAAGCGCGCTGCCCACCGCCTCGCCAAAGCCTGCAGCCGCTGCGGCATGACTGCCGGCACGGGTGCCATCGGCCATGCGCCGCGAGAGTTCATGCACACCGTTGACGCGGCCGCAGGCGAACACACCGTCGGGCAGCACATCGGGGACGAACTGTTCGACCGCACGCTCGAAACGCATTTTGGTGCCGGCCTGATACAGCAGGTTGGCCGCCGGCGCCCAACCCACGCTCATCAGGATGCCGTCGCAAGCGATGTCGCGCAGGTCTGCCGCCGGCGAGCCGTCCGCCTGCACCGCGCCGACACGCGCTGCGGCCACGCTGGCACCGCCTGTACCAGGCACGGCCTCGACGATGCAGCTCGACATCAGCACCTCGACCTTCGCATCGCGCAGCTGCTGCACCAGCGTCGCCGCCGTGCCTGCACGCGCACGCAGATCGACCACTGCCGCCACGGCCACGCCGCGCGCCAGCAGGTCGAGCGCCGCGCGGTAGCCGTCGGCATTGGCCGTCAGCACCACTGCTCGCTGCATCGGCTTGACGCCGTAACGATGCATCAGGCGCTGTGCTGCCGAGGCCAGCATGACGCCAGGCAGGTCGTTGTAACGGAATACCGCCGGCTGTTCGAAACCGCCGCTGGCCACCACCACGCTGCCGGCTCGCATCTTGAGCATGCGCTCGGCACTGACCAGCGGTAGCCAGTGGTCCTTGTAGTAACCGGCCGCATAGGTGCTGGTGAGCACCCGGATCAGCGGATTGGCAGAGACCTGCGCCAACAGTCGGGCATGAATCTCGGCGCGCGCCGGGTCGTTGCCGATCTGATAGCCGGCGCTGCCGCCAGCGCGTGCGTTCTCATCGACCACCACGACACTTGCACCCTGGGCAGCCGCAGACAACGCGGCGGACAGGCCCGAGGGGCCCGCGCCGATCACCAGCACGTCGCAGAAATCGTAGGCCTTGGGCGTGCTGCGGCGCGGGCTGTCGAGGTCGACCTTGCCCAGACCGGTCATTGCACGGAACATGCGCTCCCACATCGGGAACAGGCCCTTGGTGTGGAAGGCCTTGTAGTAGAAGCCCACCGGCAGGAAGCGGGCGAAGCGGCCGAGCACCCGACCCTTGTCGCCGTCGAGGCCGCCGAAAGTATTGACCGCGGTAAGATCCATGCCGGCCTGCAAGGGCACCACGTCGGCGCGAAGGTTGAGCTGGTCGCCCCACTGGTGCAGCGCGTTGGTGTCATGGTTGGCGAGCGAGAGCACACCGCGCGGACGGTGATACTTGAAGCTGCGGCCGAGCACGCGGACATCCGCGCCCCACAGCGCAGAACTCACCGTGTCGCCGGTGTAGCCGGTGTAGCTGCGGCCTTCAAACTTGAATTCGATGGGTGCGGAGCGGTCAATCCACTCGCCGCTGGTCGCGGGCAGTCGCATCACGCATCTCCCTGATAGAAGTAGGTCTTGAGCACGACGTCCTTTTCGGTATCGCGCTCGGCGATGAACCAGGTGTTGCTCGGGGTGTGGCACCACCACTCGCGCTTGACGCCGGGAGCGCCGTTGCGGTTGAACACGTAGTCGGCCCACTCTGCGTCCGTGCAGGTGTCGGGGTCAGGCATCGGGCGCACTTCGCCCCAGTAGAAGAACTCTGAAACCGGGCGCGGGCCGTTCAGGGGACAGGTCATGATCTTCATGGCGTGATTCCTTCAGTGGCCGACCGACGCCGCACCCTTTTCACCGGTCAGCGCGTAGTGGCTGAAACGGTCGAGGGAGAAGCCGGTGATCAGGGGGTGCGGTGTGTCATTGACGAGGGTGTGGGCCATGGTCTTGCCGCACACTGGCGTGGCCTTGAAGCCCCAGGTACCCCAGCCGGAATCGAGGTAGAAGCCTTCCACCGGCGTCTTGCCCATGATCGGCGCGAAGTCCGGCGTCATGTCGGCCATGCCGGCCCACTGCCGCATCACCTTCACGTTGGACAGGAAGGGGAACATGTCGAGCATGTGCGAGGTGAGGCCCTCGACGAAGTCCAGGGTCGAGCGCGTCGCATGCAGCTCGTACGGGTCGAGCGAGGCACCCATCACCAGTTCGCCGCGTGCAGACTGGCTGATGTACACGTGCAGGCTGCCGGAGACCAGGATCGGGTCGAGCCAGGGCTTGACCGGCTCGCTGACCATGGCCTGCAGCGGATGGATGTAGATCGGCGTGCGCACGTCGACCATCTTCAGGATGCGCGGCGTCGACCCGGCGACCGCACACAGCACCTTGTTGGTGGAGATGTAGCCGCGCGAGGTATTGACTCCCTTCACCTTTCCGCCCTGAACGTCGATGCCAAGCACTTCGGTCTGCTGGTGGATTTCCACCCCGCGCTGATCGGCACCGCGGCCGTAGCCCCAGGCCACCGCGTCGTGACGCGCCACGGAACCCGGCGCGTGATAGAGCGCACCGAGGATGGGTGCATGACCGGCACACGAAAGATCGATCATCGGCGCGGCTTCCTTCACCGCTTCGGGTCCGACGACTTCGGAATCGACGCCGTAATGCTTGTTGACCTCGGCGCGCCAGCGCATGGTGCGCACAGCCGCATCCGTGTGTGCCAGCGTGAAGTGGCCGCGGTTGGCGTAGAACAGGTTGAGGTCGAAGTCGCGCGACAGGTCCTGCCACAGATTGACCGACTCGTCGTAGAACTTCACGCCCTCGGGGGTGAGGTAGTTGGAGCGGATGATGGTCGTGTTGCGACCGGTATTGCCGCCGCCGATATAGCCCTTCTCCAGCACGCACACGTTCTTGACGCCGTGCTCGGCGGCCAGGTAGTAGGCCGCGGCCAGACCATGGCCGCCGGCACCGATGATGACGACGTCGTAGCTCGACTTGAGTTTGTCGTGGTGGGTGAACATCCGGGGCTCCGGATGCTTCCTGTTCAGGGCAAAGCGTAATAGACGCCAGGGCATGGCTGTTCCTTAGCGGAAAACGACGGTTTTGTTGCCATGTACCAGCACCCGGTCTTCCAGGTGGTAGCGCAGGCCGCGGGCGAGGACCGCCTTCTCGATGTCCTTGCCATAACGCACCAGATCGTCCGGTGCGTCCGAGTGGTCGATGCGGATCACGTCCTGCTCGATGATCGGCCCCTGATCCAGCTCCGAGGTCACGTAGTGGCAGGTCGCCCCGATCAGCTTCACCCCGCGCGCATAGGCCTGGTGGTAAGGCTTGGCGCCGACGAAGCTGGGCAGGAAGCTGTGGTGGATGTTGATGATCTGACCCGGGTAGCGATCGCACAGCCCCGGCGACAGGATCTGCATGTAGCGCGCCAGCACCATCACGTCGCCTTCGGCCTCGCGGTACAGGTCCTCGACCCTGGCGTAGGCCTCGGCCTTGGTCTCGGGCGTGACCGGCACGTGATGGAAGGGAATGCCGTGCCACTCCACCAGACCGCGAAAGGTCTCGTGGTTGGAGATCACGCACGGGATCTCGATGTTCAGCTCATCCGCATGCCAGCGCGACAGCAGGTCGTACAGGCAGTGCTCCTGCTTGCTCACCAGCACCACCACGCGCTTCTTGCGCGCGCTGTCGCTGATCTTCCAGTCCATGCCGAACTCACGCGCGATCGGGGCGAACTTCTCGCGCAGCGCATCGATTCCGAAGGGCAGCGAGTCGGCCAGGA
Source organism: Azoarcus sp. L1K30 (assembly GCF_018122735.1). Lineage (GTDB taxonomy): Bacteria > Pseudomonadota > Gammaproteobacteria > Burkholderiales > Rhodocyclaceae > Parazoarcus. The sequence goes on from NZ_JAGRRD010000001.1 coordinate 2,817,666, forward strand.
TCTCCTGGCGCATGAAGAAGCGCTTGCCGTCCACGTCCGCGTGGTGGTTCGCCTCGGTGATCCAGCCCTGGTGGCTGGAGAAGAACGTGCTGACGGCGGCAACGATACCGACCCGGTCCGGACAGGAGAGCGACAGTGTGTAGCGGCGCTGGGGTGACATGGAGACCTCTGATGTTTCATGTAGAGAACTAATGATTCACATTCTGCACAGCAGCATTTTTCAAGTCAACTTATTTTCCTCATGGGAAACAATGTATTTTCGGGCGATATGCAATAATTCTGGAAACGACTGTTTCAGAGAGGAGAAGCCATGTCCGATGCGACCGCTGCAGGGAGCCTGGAGCGCTACCTTGGCAACACCCTGCGAGAGATCCGGCTCAAGCACGGCCTCACGATTGCCGATGTGGCCACGCTCGCCAACATCAGTCGCGGCATGCTGTCCAAGATCGAGAATGCGCAGACCGCCACCAGCCTGGATACCCTGTCCCGCCTCGCGCAGGCGCTCGGGGTCTCGCTTGCCACCCTGTTCAAGAGCTATGACGTACCCTCGGGCAGCGCGCAGCTGGTGCCGAAGGATGAGGGCATGGAAGTGGTGCGCCGCGGCACCAAGCGCGGTCACACCTACCATCTGCTGTCATACGGCCAGGGGCCGACGAAGACTTTCGAACCCTTCCTGATCACCATCGATCACGAATCCGAGACCTTTCCGATCTTCGAGCACCCGGGCACCGAGTTCATCTACATGCTCGAAGGCTGCATCGAGTATCGCCACGGCCAGCACACCTATGTGCTCAATCCGGGCGATGCCCTGACCTTCGACGGCGAAATTCCTCACGGACCGGAGAAACTGATTCAGTGCCCGATCCGCTTTCTCAGCATCCTGATGTATCCGAACCCGGCCTGATCCGGCCTGCCCGTGACCAGCCCCCAACGCGTCCGAGGCTGGTCACGGACAACACGCCAATCAGGCGTGGTAGGCCGTCTCACCGTGTGAGCTGACGTCCAGGCCTTCACGTTCCTCTTCTTCGGAGACACGCAGACCGATGGTCAGATCGACCAGCTTGAGGGCGATGAAGGACACCACGGCGGACCACACCACGGCCGTGCCCACGCCCCATGCCTGAGCAATCACCTGCGACACCATGTCGTACTCGGCGACGGTGTCGGTGACGTAGTCCCACACGCCGGTGCCACCGAGCGAAGGCGCAGCAAAGACCCCCGTGAGCAGGGCTCCGAGGATGCCGCCGATACCATGCACGCCGAACACGTCGAGCGAGTCATCCACGCCGAGGGCGTGCTTGAGGCCATTGACCCCCCAGTAGCACACCACGCCGACCAGACCACCCATGATCAGGCTGCCCATCGGGCCCACGAAGCCGCACGCAGGGGTGATCACGACCAGACCCGCAATGGCGCCAGAGATCGCGCCCAGCATCGAGGGCTTGCCCTTGCGCGCCCACTCGATCAGCGTCCAGGCGAAGGTCGCCGCGCAGGTTGCGAGCAAGGTGTTGATGAAGGCCAGCGTCGCCACGCCGGTGGCTTCCATGTTCGACCCCACGTTGAAGCCGAACCAGCCCACCCACAGCAGCGATGCACCCACCATCGTCATCGGCAGGTTGTGCGGCGCCATGGTTTCGCGGCCGTAGCCAATGCGCTTGCCCACCACGATCGCAGCCACCAGCGCTGCCACACCGGCGTTGATATGCACCACCGTGCCACCGGCAAAGTCGAGCGCGCCCTTCTGGAACAGGAAGCCCGCGGTCGCGCCGGCAGCCTCGGCCGCCTCGGCACTGGTGTAGGCGTCGGGACCGGCCCAGAACCAGACCATGTGCGCCATCGGCAGGTAGGAGAAGGTAAACCACAGCACCATGAACACCAGCACTGCCGAGAACTTGATGCGCTCGGCGAAGGCGCCCACGATCAGCGCCGGCGTGATGGCGGCAAAGGTGAGCTGGAAGGCGATGTAGATGAACTCAGGCACGACCACGCCCTTGCTGAAGGTGCCGGCCAGCGAATCCGCCGTCACGCCCTGCAGGAAGAGCTTGTCGAAGCCGCCGATGAAGGCATTGCCTTCGGTAAAGGCCAGCGAGTAGCCATAGATCGCCCACAGGATGCCGAGCATGCAGAACACCACCAGGGTCTGCATCAGCACCGAGAGCATGTTCTTGGCGCGCACCATGCCACCGTAGAAAAGCCCCAGCCCAGGTGCGGCCATCATCACGACCAGCAGGGTCGATACGATCAGCCACGTCGTATCACCCTTGTCAGGGACCGGTGCGGCAACCACCGCATTTGCCGTACCGCCGTCGGCCACTGCCGCCACTGCGGACGCGGCTACCTCGCCTCCCCCTTCTGCCCAGGCGGGCAGCGCAAAGCCGAAAGCGAACAACATCGCCACCACTGCGAGAATCCTCTGCATCGTGCGCTCCTTACAGTGCTTGCGTACCGGACTCACCGGTACGGATACGAACGACCTCGGCCAGATCGAAAACGAAGATCTTGCCGTCGCCAATCTTTCCGGTAGCGGCCGACTTCTCGATTGCTGCGATCACGTCATCGAGCCGGTCGTCATCGATGGCAACATCGAGTTTCGTCTTGGGCAGAAAGTCCACGACGTACTCGGCGCCGCGATAGAGCTCGGTATGCCCCTTCTGACGCCCGAACCCCTTGACGTCGGTCACGGTCAGCCCCTGCACCCCCACCGCAGCGAGCGCCATGCGAACCTCGTCGAGCTTGAATGGTTTGATGATTGCGCTGACAAATTTCACTGCGCCTCCCTTCGCGCCCGGATCTGCGCGCCGATCGTCCTCGTGCTGTACATGTAATTGACCCCCTGTATTGCAGTTTAAGAACAAATGTTTCCTCACAGGAAAAGCACGAGCCGTGCCACCCCCCGCCGCAGCGAAGAATCAACAAGTTATCTGTATGAATCTTTTATTCATGCACTAAAACATCGCACGCCGAGTGGTTTTGCACCAATATGGACTGCGCTCAGCCGCAGCATTGGCCACCGTGTTCGCCTGGAAGCAAGGCACAGGGGATTCGAAGGCGCTCCTCGCAGGCTGGCCGCCACCAGCACCGGGAAGCAGCGCGTCGACACCAGGCATGCGCGCACGTCTCAAGATCCGATCTTTCGCACTGAAAGCAGAACGAAAGCCGGTTCTCCTATCGTTTGCTGCACGTGCCGGCGTTCAGCGTCCGGATACGCCAAGAGATTCCAGAACGGAGGAGACCTGAAATGTTCAACAAGACCCTGCTCGTCATCGCCACCACCTTTGCGCTCGGCAGCGCCCATGCCGCGGCACCGGAGAAGCCCGAGTGCATCGCGCCGGCCAAGCCCGGCGGCGGATTTGATCTCACCTGCAAGCTCGTCCAGGGCGGATTGCAGAACGGCAAGTACATCGATGCGCCGATGCGCGTGACCTACATGCCGGGCGGCATCGGCGCGGTGGCCTACAACACGGTGATCGCGCAGCGCCCCGACGAAGGCGGCACCATCGTCGCGTTTTCCGGTGGTTCGCTGCTGAATCTGGCGATCGGCAAGTTCGGCCGATATACGGTCAACGACGTCAAGTGGCTGGCCACTGCCGGCGCTGATTACGGCGCCATCATCGTGCGCGCCGATTCGCCGTTCAAGGACCTGAAGGAGCTGATGGCGGCGATCAAGGCCGACCCCACCAAGGTCGTGTTCGGTGCCGGCGGTTCCGTCGGCAGCCAGGACTGGATGAAATCGGCATTGGTTGCCAAGGCTGCCGGCATCGACTTCAAGAGCATGCGCTACGTCGCCTTCGAAGGTGGCGGCGAGGCCATGACCGCGCTGCAGGGCGGGCACGTACAGGTCTATTCGGGTGACGCCTCGGAAGTGTCCGCCCACATGAAGGGCGGCCGCGTGCGCGTGCTGGGCGTGCTCGCCGCCGAGCGCCTGCCGGGCGAACTGAACGCCATCCCCACCGCCAAGGAGCAGGGCTACGACGTCGAGTGGCCGATCATTCGCGGCTATTACATGGGACCGAAGGTCGCCGACGCCGATTACAAGTGGTGGCTGGGGACCTTCGACAAGATGCTGCCCTCGCCCGAGTTCGCCAAGCTGCGTGAAGCCCAGGGACTGTTCCCCTTCAACCTGACCGGCGACAAGCTCGACGCCTACGTGAAGGAGCGCGTGAAGCACTACGCCGAGCTGGCCACCGAATTCGGCATGGTCGCCCAGTAATTTCGTCTGGTCCGGACGCGTCGGCCACGGCGGCGCCGCGAATGCGGCGCGACACGGCCGACGCTGCTCCCTCACCCACGACTGGAGAGAATCATGAGCGAACGCGTCTTTGGCGTCTTCCTACTGCTGCTTGCTGCGGGCGGCATCTACTTCGGTTGGGACCTGCGGGCCCCGATCTCCTACGAACCGGTCGGCCCGCGCGCGTTCCCGCTGCTGGTGTTCTCGCTGCTGGGCATCTGCGCAATCGGACTCATTGCCACCCGGCGCCCCCCCACCGAATGGGCACCATCACCGGTGTTGATGCGCATTGGCGCCATGTTCCTGGTCGTTCTGGCCTATGCGCTGTTGTTCGACAAACTCGGTTTCGTGATCTCGACCGCGCTGATGTCGATTCCGCTGGCCCGCTTCTTCGGCGGCACGTGGAAGCAGGCCGCGATCGGCGGCACCGGCCTCGGTATCGCATTGTTCGTGATGTTCGATCGCGTGCTCGACGTCGCCCTGCCCACGGGCTTCTGGCTCAAGCCACTTCTGGGGTAAGCCATGGAAATCATCTCTCATCTGCTCGACGGCTTTGCCGTCGCCGGCACCCCCACCAACCTGCTGATCTGCCTGATCGGTGCCTTCCTCGGCACCATCATCGGCATGCTGCCTGGGTTGGGTCCGATCAACGGGGTCGCGATCCTGCTGCCCATCGCCTATGCGATGAAGCTGCCACCGGAGTCCGCCCTCATCCTGCTTGCAGCGGTCTATTCCGGCTGCGAGTTCGGCGGCCGTATCTCGGCCATCCTGATCAACGTACCCGGCGACGCCGGTGCGGTCATGACCACGCTCGACGGCTACCCGATGGCCAAGAAGGGGCTGGCCGGCCCCGCACTGTCGATCTCGGCGGTCGCCTCGTTTACCGGCGCCATCATCGCCACCGTCGGCATCGTCGCCTTTGCGCCGCTGCTGGCCAACTGGGCACTGGCATTCGGTCCGGCCGAGTACTTTGCACTGATGGTGCTGGCCCTGTCCTGCCTCGGCGGACTGGTCGGCGACTCACTGCTCAAGGCGGCGATCGGCATGCTGATCGGCCTGGTCATCGCCTGCGTCGGCATCGATGCCAACAGTGGCGTGTATCGCTACACCTTCGACCTGCTTCATCTGTCGGACGGCATTCCCTTCATCGTGGTGGTGATCGGCCTGTTTGCCGTCAGCGAGCTGATGCTGATGCTGCAGGGTCACCATGGCGGCGTGCAGGCGGTGGAGGTTACCGGGCGCACGATGTTCAACTCGGCGGAGTTCCTGCGCGCGAAATGGACCATGCTGCGCTCCGCGGTCGTGGGCTTCTTCGTCGGTGTGCTGCCGGGCGCGGGCGCCTCGATCGCGTCGGCGATGACCTACTCGATGGAGCGCCGCCTCGCAGGCAAGGACCACTGCTTTGGCGAAGGCGACGTGCGCGGCGTGGCCGCGCCGGAAGCGGCCAACAACGCCTCCGCCTACGGTTCGCTGATTCCGATGCTGACCCTCGGCGTACCGGGCTCGGGCACCACCGCGGTAATGATCGGTGCGCTCACGCTGTACAACATCACGCCGGGTCCGACCCTGTTCCAGGACCAGCCGGTGATCGTGTGGGGCCTGATCGCATCGCTTGCCATCTGCAGCGTGATGCTGGTGCTGATGAACATCCCGATGATCAAGCTCTTCGTGAAGTTCCTGCAGATCCCGAACTGGATCCTGGTGCCGGGTGTCGCCGCAGTGTCGATGGTCGGGGTGTATGCCGTGCATGGGACCACCTTCGACCTCATCGTCGGCACGCTGCTGGGCGGGTTCGGCTACCTGCTCAGGGTGATGAACTTTCCCATGGCACCGTTCATCCTCGGCTTCGTGCTCGGAGACATGATGGAGCAGAATCTGCGCCGCGCGCTGTCGATCAGCAATGGCGAACTGGGCATCCTGTTTTCGAGCCCGATCTCGATCGGCTTGTGGATTGCCGCCATTGCGATGCTGGTGGGGCCCCGCGTGTTCAAGGCCATCGACGCCCATCGTCGCCAGCACGCAATGGCATGATGTCCGGCTCGGGCGGCGGACCTCCTCCCCGTATCCGCCCGGCCTGATGTGGCGCCCTCCGGAAATTGCGCCGGCGGCGATACATCCACCTGCAGGGCGCCCCGGCGCCCTGCTTTTTTATTCCGGCGCCCGGCGCGCCCGCGGAAACTCCACCAGCACGGTCAGCCCGCAGCCATCCGTACCCTCGTCGAGGGAAATGCTGCCACCGTGGGCAAGTACGATCTCGCGTACGATCGCCAGACCAAGTCCGCTACCCGAGGCCTTGTCCTGCCCGAGGATGCGATAGAAGCGCTGGAACACCTTGTCCCTTTCGGACGGCGGAATTCCCGGTCCCTGGTCACTCACGCACAAGGCCACCCGCTCTCCGGTCGCACCACTGGCGATGACCACCTGGGTATTGGCAGGGCTGTAGCGGATCGCGTTGTCGAGCAGATTGGCCGTCAGTTCGCGCAGCATCTGCAGGTTGCCATCGACGTGGGCTTCACCACCATCCTCGAAGGCCAGCTCGATACCCTTGTTCAGCGCCACCGGCGCCAGTTCGAGCGCCACCTCCCTGGCCAGGCGGCTGATGTCGACGCGCTCCTGCGACTGCATCAGCAATTCGGCCGATTCCGCATGCGACAGCGCCAACATCTGGTCGGCCATCCTGCGCGTACTGCGCAAGGTGCCGAGCAGGCTCTTGAAGGTATGCCGGACCTCCTGCAGATCGCTCAGGCGCTGGCCGTACTCGGCCTGGGTACTGAGCACCGCCAGCGGGGTACGGATCTGGTGTGCGGCATCTGCAAGAAAGCGCCGCCGCGCCGCATGCATGCGTGACAGACGTTCGGTGTGATGGTTGATTGCATCGATCAGCGGCCTGACCTCGGTCGGGACGTCGGTGGCGGTGATGGGCGTCAGGTCCTCCTCGTCGCGGGTACGAATGGCCTCGCGCAGCGCCAGCAGCGGACGAAAGGCCGAGGTCAGCGCCATCGCCAATACCACGGCGCCCAGCGCGACCAGCAGAAACTGCCTCTTCAGACTGTCGAAAAACAGCTCCTTTGCCAATTCGAGCCGCGACTCCGTCGTCTCGGCGAACACGATCGTTGCCGCATCCCCCCCGTTCAACGCGGGGTCGTAGAGACGTTTGCGGACCGCCCCCACGCGCACGCTGAAGTTGCGGTAGATGCTATCAACGATCTGCGGCGGCTGGTCGTCGGCCAGCCCGGACGGCGGCACGAGATCACCGTACCCCGTCACCAGAACGCCATCGGGCCCGATCACCGCATAGAACAGGCGCTCCTGCATGTTCGACTCGAATACGTCGAAGGCCGAATACGGCATGTCCACCGAGATATTGCCCTCGAGCGAATGCACGCGCTCTGCGATTGCACTGATGGACGCGGTGAGCGAACGGTCGTAGGCACGGTTTACCGCCGTGAGCGCGCCGTAATATGACAGCACCGCATTGATCAGCAGCAACGCGAGCAGCGAGGGCAGCAGCCAGGTCGCAAACCGGCGCCGCAGGCTGACGTCACGCGTCATCCAGCGGCTTCGCTCAACAGGTAGCCCAGGCCTCGCAAGGTCGTCACCACCGCGCCCGAACCATCGAGCTTCTTGCGCAGACGATGCACATAAATCTCGATGGCCTCGGCGCGCGCCTCCTCGTCGAAGGCAAACACTTTCTCGAACAGGGTTTCACGCGCCACCGGCCGCCCCTGGCGGGAAATCAGCACTTCCAGCACGGCAAGCTCACGCGGCGTCAGTGCCAGCGGCTTGCCATCCACCCTTGCCAGCCTGGAGCCGGTGTCGAATTCGAGCCGGCCGATACGGACCACGGGCACCAGATTGCCGGCACGACGCAGCAAGGCCTTGATCCGGGCCTCGAGCTCCGAGAGATCGAAGGGCTTGGGCAGATAGTCGTCCGCCCCCAGATTGAGGCCACGCACCCGATCTTCGGTGCTGCCACGCGCCGTCAGCACGAGGACCGGCGTATGCGCCGTCGTCTCGCGGGCGCGCATGCGCTTGAGCACCTCGAGACCGTCGAGCCCCGGCAGCGACAGGTCGAGCACCACCACATCGTAGGGCTGGGTCAGCAGTGCATGATCCGCGTGATCGCCACGGCTCATGACATCGACCGCATAACCGGCATGGTTCAGGGCTTTCGACACCCACTCGGCCAGGTCCGCATGGTCTTCCACGAGCAACAGGCGCATAAGAATGAAAGTGGATCGAAAGGTTGTTGGTCAATTATCCTGCCGCAAAACGCCTGCCGAGCAAAGCACCCCGCATCCGACTGGAGCATTCCATTGCGTATCCTGACCTGCCGTATCGGTCGCCTCGTCGCCCTGATGTGCGCGCTGGCGACTGCCACTACGGCCGCAGGTGCCGAATTCGTCTCGGATCAGCACGAGGCCGCCGTGCGCGAAGGCACGGTGGTGATCTATGCTGCGACCGACGAAGTCGTCGCCCGCGAACTCGTACTCGATTTCGAGCGCCGCTACCCGGGCGTCAGGATCGACTACCGTGACATGGCCTCGTCCGACCTGTACCGGCGCATTGTCGCCGAAGCGCCCGAGGGCGGTGTCGCGGATGTGGTGTGGAGCTCGGCCATGGACCTGCAGGTGAAGCTGGTCAATGACGGTTACGCCCAGGCGCACCGTTCGGAGCAGACCGCGGCGCTGCCGAAGTGGGCGATCTGGAAGGACGAAGCCTTCGGCACCAGCTTCGAGCCCGTGGCAATCGTATACAACAACAAACTGCTGCCGGCCGATCTTGTGCCGCGAAGCCACGCCGAACTGCTGCGTCTGCTGGCTCACCCGCCCACACGGATGCGGGGCAAGCTGATCACCTACGATCCCGCGCGCTCGGGCCTCGGCTATCTGTTGCACAGCCAGGATGTACTGGCCAACCCGGTGGTGTTCTGGCGCCTGGCCGAGGCGTTTGCCCGCACGGGCATCCAGACTGAACCTTCCACCGCCGACATGCTCGACCGCATATCCTCGGGAAACGCCCTGCTGGGCTACAACCTGCTCGGTTCGTACGCCGCACTTCGCGCGGCCCGGGATCCCGTATTGAGCATCGTCCTGCCCCGTGACTACACGCTGGTCATGAGCCGGGTAGCGTTCATCTCGCGTCAGGCGCGCCATCCGAACGGCGCGCGCCTGTGGCTCGACTATCTGCTGTCCCCGAGCGGCCAGCGCCTGCTGTCGAAAAATGCCGGGTTCTACTCCGTGCGCGCCGACGTCCCCGCCGAGTCCGCGGCAGGCGACCTCCAGCAGCAACTCGGCGCGGCCTTCCGGCCCATTCATATCGGCGCAGGCCTGCTGACCTACCTCGACCAACTCAAGGCACGCGATTTCCTGCGCCAATGGCAAGACACCATTGCCCCGCCGCCATGAAAGTCGGACCCGATCAACAACAGGCCGAGTGTATGTCCCCTGATCCTGCGGGCGCGAATCGATTGGGCAACATCGCCCTCGTTCTCGTCACCCTTGCGATCGGTGGCGCGGCCGGCGCTGCCGCCCTGAGCATTCGCAGCCCCCTGCCGTGGATGCTCGGGCCGCTATTCGGTGTCGCCTTGCTGCGCGTGCTCGGCGCCCCGCTGATGCCGGCGCCGGGTGGCCGGCATGCAGGACAATGGGCCATCGGCACCGCGCTCGGCCTCTATTTCACCCCGGCCGTGCTGAGCCTGCTCCAGGCAAACCTGATGCTGGTCAGCCTGATTGCCGGCGGCGCCCTGATCGTGGGCCTGCTGTGCGCCGTGCTCACGCTGCGTCTGGCGAAGGTAGACAAACCGACAGCGTTCTTCGCCGCCCTGCCCGGCGGCGCATCGGAAATGGCCGTGCTGGCGGAACGCTTCGGCGGTGCCGTCGACCGCATTGCCGCCGCGCACGCGCTCAGGGTCATGCTGGTGGTGGCCATCGTCCCCCTCGGGCTGAACTGGTCGGGCGCGCACGGTAGCGACCTCTATCAACCGCTGGCCGCCACCGTCGTGCCCTCGCAACTGCCGGCCCTTGTCGCCGCCAGCCTGGGTGGCGGCTTGCTGCTCACCGCACTGCGCATCGGCAACGCATGGGTGCTGGGCCCCTTGTTCGGGGTCGGCATCCTGACCGGGCTGGGTCTCAGCCTGTCTGCACTGCCAGGGTGGGTGGTCAATGGCGGGCAGTTGCTCATCGGGTGTTCGCTCGGCTGCCGCTTCTCGCCCACGTTCTTCCGCGCCGCGCCACGCTTTCTGGCGACAGCAGCCGTGTCAGCGCTGTTCGCCGTCGCCCTAGGATGCGTGCTGGCCCTGCTCGCAGCCAGTGCGTCAGACACGCCACTGGCAACACTCGTCCTCGCTGCCGCGCCTGGCGGCGTCGCCGAAATGTGCATTACCGCCAAGGTCCTCCAGCTCGGCGTGCCGCTGGTGACCGTGACCCACGTACTCAGGGTCGTCGTGCTCACCCTCGGCGCCCCCTTCCTGTACCGGGTCTTTCTCCGCCTGCCCGACTGAGCGCTGCCACGCAGCGCGACCCGAGCCGTGCTTCAGCCAGCGTTAATACTTGCCGTATACTCTTGCGGCCCACTGGCCCTGCGCGCAACGAGGCGCGTGACCGCACAGCCGGCGCTGTGCGGCTTGCTCGATGGAGAGGATCTTCCGTGAACAGAGGTTTACTGGCGCTGGGCCTGACCCTCGTTGCCAACGCCATGCCGGCTGCGGCCGGCGACTGGAGCATGATCTACGGGCTGGACTATTCGAGCGGAAAATACGGCGGATCGCGCACGTCCGAAACCTGGTATCTGCCCATCATTGGCAAATACGAAGACCACGCGATGACCTACAAGGTCACCCTCCCCTACCTCAGGACAACGGGACCGGGCGGGGTGTCGGTCGGCCCCGACCTGACACCGCTGCCCGGCACCGGGACCAGCCGAAGAACCGAAAGCGGTCTGGGAGACGTCGTACTCAGTGCATCATGGACCGCACTCGATGGCGCTGACGGCGGACTGCTGCTCGATGTCGTGACCAAGCTCAAGCTGCCCACCGGTGACGAAAAGCGCGGCCTCAGCACTGGTGAAGCCGACGTCGCACTCCAGGTCGATGTCGCCCACCGCTTCGGGCCGGTCACGGGTTTCGGCACGCTCGGCTGGAAGAAATTCGGCGACCCGCCCGGCAGCGATTTCCGCAACCCGGTCTACACCTCGCTCGGTCTGGCCTCCCGCCTCAATCCCGGCCTGACAGCCGGCATCTCCTATGACTGGCGGCAGAAGATCATCAAGCACGGAGCCGAAACCAGTGAAGCCACGCTCTTCCTGAGCCAGAGGCTGAGCGCATCGACGAAGATCCAGCTCTATCTGATCAACGGCTTTTCCGACGCCAGCCCCGACCGGGGGGGCGGACTGATGCTGAACCAGACGTTCTGATCAAGCCGCACGCATCGGGCGCGCGATCACTGTCTGCTCAGTGCCGCTCGAGCCTTTCCGCACGTTCGGGCGCTTCCACCTTTTCGGCCTTCTCCGGCCGTTCGACTTTCTCGACTGACTCCGGCCGCTCCACTTTCTCGACGCGCGCCACCCTGTCCATGCTTTCGGGGCGCTCGGCCTTTTCGACCCGCTCCACCTTCTCCACGGCTTCGGGGCGTTCGACACGCTCGACTTTCTCGACCCGCTCGACCTTTTCCACCGATTCGGGGCGCTCCACTCTTTCCACCCGCTCCACCTTTTCCGCGGTTTCCGGACGTTCGACGCGCTCGACTTTCTCGACGCGCTCGACCTTTTCAACCGATTCGGGGCGCTCCACTCTTTCCACCCGTTCCACCTTTTCCGTGGCTTCCGGGCGCTCGACGCGCTCGACTTTCTCGACGCGCTCGACCTTCTCGATCGAATCGGGCCGCTCCACTTTTTCCACCTTCTCGACCCGTTCGACCTTTTCCACCCTTTCGGCGCGCTCGACCCGCTCCACGACATCGCCGCGTTCAAGCCTGTCGATCCGTGCCGAAAGCGCTTCAGCATCGGCGTCCTGTGTGGCGTCGAGTCCAGTTGTTGTCCCCGCGACGCCGGCGGATGAATTGCCAGCAGCCACGTCGGCCGATCCTTCGCCGGTGCCGGCCGTCCCGTCCGACACCTCGACGCCCCCATCCTGAACCGTCCCACCGAGGCCGGACTCAAGCTCCTTCCCGTTATCCTTGCGACGCTCGCCGGGCATCTGCCTTTCCTGCTGCGGTCGCGTCTCGAGCACGTCGATGCGATCCGCAATCACGGATCGACCGCCATCGAGACGCCCGGTCACCCGCACCCGGGTGTCGACGCTGAAGCGGCTCGCATCGGCCTGCGCCACGGAACCGCCCTTCACCCGGACGTCGAAACCGCCCACCTTGAGAGCCTGATTCCCGGCGCCCTGGACAAGCCCCTCGATCACGGCCCTCGCTGCCGCGCCCCTGAAGGGCAATCCCGGATCCGCACGCGTCGCCGCAACCTCCATGACCCCGCCGTTCCAGCGTCCACTGACGAGGACGTTGCCGGCACCCGGGCGCGCCAAGGACGGTCCGCCCCGCAGCGGCAGACCGGTGCCCGGTCCCTGTCGTCCCACGCCGACAATCGCGCTATCGCCTCGGCCTGCAGGCGCCGGATCGAGGCGGGATGCGCGCACTGCGCCCGCAGCGGTCACCAGGCCGCTGACGGACACCCGCATTCCCGGGCGCAGGTCGACACCGATCAGGGTGTCGCGCGACAGCAGCACCGCCTGGCCCATGACACGGATCACCCCCCGGGCAAGATCCACGTCGGTCACCGGGCCCTCGTAGGCGTGCAGCACATCGATCCGGCGCGCTTCGAGTCCGCGTCGACCGCTGTAGGCCTCGATCGCCACCACCTGCCCGACTGCCAGCTCGCCCAGCCCCGCAGGCTGGTCATTGACCGCCACCGGCGTGCCGTTGTCATAGAAGACCTCGAGCCCATTGACGCATACCGACGCAAATCCGGTAATGGTGCCCACGATGCCGGTGCCACCGATGCCATCCTCGCCCGCCAGCGGCGCGCCCGTTCCTCCGACGCCTCCCGGCATCTGCGGCGCGCCGGTACCCCCCAATCCGCCGTCGTTAAGGGGCGCACCGGTGCCACCGATTCCCCCCTCCCGCTGCGGCGCGCCCGTACCCCCGATTCCGCCATGGTTTGCCTGCGCCCCTGTTCCGCCGATGCCGCCCGGATCCACGCAGGCCGGCTGCGACCACGCCGACACGGACGCGATGGCGGGCAAGGCCGCCATCAGGAAACGCGCTAGGAATGATCGCCAGTCAGACAGCATGCTCAATCTTCCTGTTTGCCGTCAGCGGGTTCGGTATAGCAGTAGAGCCCCACCGTGATGCGGTGTCTATCGACCAAGGTCGCTGCATCGCGCTGCTCGAGCTCCATCGCCAGACGGTTGAACGAGATCAGGGTTTCCATGCCCAATTCACCCACACGCTCAGAGATCTGCGCAACACTCTCCTTGCTGAGCGCGTCGTAGTGCACCGCGCGTTCAAAGAAGGGGGTGCCCTCGCCGACCAGGTTATGTACCGCGGCGGCGGCGTGGTCATGGACGTTATGCCCGAAATAGGCGACCTTTTCCTCGAAGCCTTTCTGCGGAATGAATGCATTGACGTTGAGGACCACATTGTCCTGCTCGTCGAGGCTGACGACGCCCAGACGCAACCATTCATCCAGCACGACTCTGGGCCGCACATCCCTCACGACATTCCCCACCAAAGACTCGAACGACAATTCGCCACCATAGCGCGCATGCCGCGGCAAGGGGCGCGGCCGTAACGCCTCGTCACAATAGGGAGGGACATTGGCCCACGTTGCAACCAGTCGGGCGCCGTAAGACACGGCCTCCGGCAGGGCCAGGGTCGCGCAATTTCCTGCCGCGCGAATGCGCTTGACGTCTTTCCGGTGCACACCGCTGATCAGGCTCAGCCGACTGTCGGATTGTCGCTTTCCATCGATCGGAAAATCGTGCTCGGCAACATCGATGAATACATCCTTCAGCAACTCGGAAAAATAGCCGTAGCTGACGCCCTTGGCGAGCAGCAGACGCACGATGGGCCGCATCACTTGGCGCAGGGCATGGACGAGAGCGGAGGACGGATCGGTACTGGCCATTCAACGGAAAAGCGGCAAAGCTGACTTGGGGAAAAAGCGCCGACAGCCCCTCCCCGCAAGAGAAGGGGGCTGCCAAAACAGCATGTTTGCCCAATGATACCCGTTGTGCCGCGCACGCCGGCATTGATTACGCGCCTTTACTCCGACTTCAGCGACACCAGCCAGTAGGTGATGCCGAGGGCCAGCACAATCACGCCGATCGCATACAGGTAGGATGGTTCGAGCACGCTGAGGTCGAGCACGATGACTTTCCGAGCAATGGCCATCAGCGCCGTCGCCAGGACCAGCTTCACATGGATGACGTCATCACGCAGGTAGAGCGTAATGTTGGCGAAGATCTCGATTGCGATCAGCACCGCGAGAAAAGCCGCAAAGACGACGAAGATGTCGTTCAGTTCCAGCAGCATGACCGGCGGTTCCGACAGCTTTTCATACAGCACGAGCACGACGTCCGCCACGCACCACAGAATGACGGCGACCATCAGCACCGCCAGCAACCGTATTGCCTGGCGGATCACCCAGTGCAGGCCGTCGATCAGTGGATCCTCATTTCTGGCGGACAGATGGTTGTCACACTCCGTCGCGGGCAGTTCTGGCCTCATGGGGCTCGATTCCTCGATCTGGTCGTGGCGGCCGGGAAGGCCCGGCCGCCATGGGGCAGGGCAGGATGCTCAGCCGCTGCGCCTTTCCTGCAAGCGGCTGCTCGCCTGCGCATTGGTCCACACGGCAGCCGCGTGCGACAGCAAGGCGGCCTCTTCCTCGGTTCGAACGCCATCCGCATGAACGATGTCGTCCATGGCCTTCAGGATCAGGGTCTGGAACGCCGGATCCTGGATCTCTTCCAGCAATAACCTCAATACGTCCGGCGCCAGGCGCAGGGCAATGCCATCGAGATACTCGGCACCCTGCAGCAGATCCTGGCAGTATGCCTGCAGCACGCCCTCGAACGCGTGCTCGTCGATCTTGAGGCGTTCGACGGCTTCGGACCGGGACAGTGACTCGAGTTCGGTCCGGTCCAGCCCTCCATCCGCGAGAATGGTGAGCGCAAGAATCCGCGCAGCAGCCTGGGCACTGTTGGTTGCATATTGACGCATGCTTCGTCCTCCTTGATCGGTATTCACCCCGCGTCGCCGCACCCGAAGCTTCCGGGACGGCAGCGCACTCGATGCGCGGTCAGGCGACATGCGCTGACCGTGAATCCAGCTTAGAGGAGCGCAACGCGACAAAAAAGTCGAATATAGTGTTACCACTCATCGACTTTTTCGAGGAATCGGGCGATGTCGCTGAACTTCAAGCATCTGCGTTATTTCTGGACGGTTGCCAAGGCCGGCAGTGTTGCGCGTGCCGCCAGGCTGCTGCATCTGACGCCGCATGCGATCAGTGCCCAGTTGGCGACGCTTGAAACCAGTCTCGGCACTAGCCTTTTCCATCGCGTGGGGCGGCGCCTCGAACTCACCGAAGCGGGTCAGCGCATACTCGGTCACGCGGACGAGATCTTTGCGCTGGGCGACCGGATCGTCGAGCTGATGCGGGACGAGAACCTGAACATTGCGCAGCCCTTCCGCATCGGGATTGCCGATTCGATGCCGAAATCGGTGGTCTATCGGCTCATCGAGCCGGCGCTCCAGCTCGACGCCGCGCCGCGCCTGATCTGCCGCGAGGGGCGACTGGAGGGGCTGCTGGGTGAGCTGGCCGTGCATCGGCTCGACATCGTGCTTGCCGATCGCCCCTTGCCGCCGGGTGTCAGCGTGCGCGGCTACAGTCATCTGCTCGGCGACAGCCCACTGTCGGTATTCGCCAGTCCCGCGCTCGCCGCAACCTTGCCGGGCAGCTTTCCGGCCTCGCTCGATCGCGCGCCCTTCCTGCTGCCAGGGGAGGATGTCGCCCATCGGCCGGCACTCCTGCAGTGGCTGGAGCGCATGGACGTGCATCCGCGAATCGTCGCCGAGTTCGACGACGGCGCCCTGATGAAAGCCTTCGGCCAAGCCGGCGCGGGGCTCTTCGTCGCCCCCACTGCCATTGCCGCCTACATTTGCGAGCAGTACAAGGTCATTGAACTCGGCAAAATCGACAAGGTCCGCGAGCAGATCTATGCGATCACGACCGAACGCAAGCTCACCCATCCGGCCATGCTGGCGATCCGCCAGCGCGCACGCGAGGCGATACCGTGACCCGCTGCGCGCACCGGGCACGACAGCCCGGCCGCCAGTCGGCTAGACTCGGGCTCCCGCATCGCTTTTCGCCAACCCGCCACGCACCGTGCCGCACACCTCTCTTCCGCGCAATCTCACCATCGCCTACGCACTGCTGGTGGCATACGCCTGCCTGCACCCGTTTGCCGGCTGGCGCGAGAGCGGCCTGCCTCTGTTCGACTATCTGATCGCGCCGTGGCCGAAGTACTTCCAGATCGAGGATCTCGTATTCAACGTGCTGGGTTACCTGCCATTCGGCTTCGTACTGGCCACCGCGCTGCCGACCCGATGGTCAGCGACGCGCCTGATAGGGGTCGCGTCCCTGTTGGCCGGGCTGTTCAGCTTCGGCCTCGAAACCGCGCAGCATTTCCTGCCATCGCGGATCTCGAGCAATATCGACCTTGGCGCCAATCTTGCCGGCGCCGCGCTCGGCGCCGTGCTCGGCGCCTGCTATGGCCAGCGCGTCTTTGCGCCGCGCGGCGGTATCGCGCGCTGGCGTAACGATCATTTCATCGGCGGCCACACCGGAGACATCGGCCTCATCCTGCTGGGGCTGTGGCTGCTCGCACAGCTCACGCCCAACAGCCTGCTGTTCGGCAGCGGCGACATTCGCCGGATGCTGGCGATTCCGCCCCCGCTGCCCTTCCGTCCGGAGCGCTTCATCGGCCTCGAAGCCGCGCTCGACACCTGCTCCGTGATCGCCATCGGACTCTTTGCGCGCTGCATGATGCGAACGTCGGCACCATGGCCGATCATTGCCGTCGTGGCACTCGGCATCGGCGCAAAGACGCTCGCCGCGGCCACCTTTTTCGTACCGACCGACCCGCTGGCCTGGCTCTCGCCCGGCGCCGAGCGCGGCCTGCTGCTGGGCAGCGCGCTGCTTGCCGCAGCCCTGCTGCTGCCACGCGTGGTCCAGCACGCGCTGGCCGGGACCGCGCTGCTGGTGGCCACGGCACTGGTCAACCTGCTGCCCGAAAACCCCTACGTGGGCAACGACCACGCGGTTCTGAACCGTGGCAACTTTCTCAACTTTCACGGTCTGACCCAGCTCGTCGCCAGCCTGTGGCCCTTCGTCGCGCTCGCCTACCTGTCCGCGCTCGGACTGTGGCGCGGCGAGCACCTGGACAAGCCGCGCCTATAATCGGCACACCAACGGAGACTTGAATGAGCTATTTCAAACACCACGTATTCTTTTGCTGCAATCAGCGTGCGCCCGGCGAAGACTGCTGCAACAATCATCAGGCCAGCGCACTGCAGCTCTACGCCAAAGAGCGCACCGGCGAGCTGGGCCTGAAGGGCAAGGGCAGCGTACGCATCAACAAGGCCGGCTGCCTCGGGCGCTGCGACGACGGCCCGGTGATGGTGGTGTACCCGGACAACGTCTGGTATACCTTTGTCGACAAGGAAGATGTGGACGAGATCATCGACGAACACCTGGTGCACGGCCGCATCGTCGAGCGCCTGCGCCTGCCCGATGGAGGAAACGCATGACCCGTGCCCTGCCGACCGAATCCGCCCTGCTGCGCGGTGCAGCAGGCAATATCGAAGTCCTGATCGACGCGCCCGAAACCGTGCGCGGCATCGCATTGGTGTGCCACCCGCATCCGCTTTTTGGCGGCGCCAACACCAACAAGGTGGCGCACACGCTGGCGCGCAGTTACCGTGACCTCGGCTTCGCCGCAATCCGTCCCAATTTTCGCGGCGTGGGCAAGAGCGAGGGCGAACATGACCACGGCACCGGCGAAACCGAAGACATGCTGTCGGTGATCGCCTGGGCGCAGTCGCGCTGGGGCAGCCTGCCGCTGGCACTGGGCGGCTTTTCGTTCGGCGGTTTCGTCCAGACCCGCATCGCCAACCGTCTGGCCGACGACATCAGCCCGCCGCGTCAGCTCGTGCTGGTCGGCATGGCGGCCGGCGTTGCCGCCGACGGCGCACGCAGCTACGACACCCCGCCGGTGCCCAAGAGCGTGCCCACCCTGGTGATCCATGGCGAGATCGACGACACCGTGGCGCTGGCGAACGTGCTCGACTGGGCACGACCGCAGGAGCTGCCCGTCATCGTCATCCCCGGTGCCGACCATTTTTTCCACGGCAAGCTGCACCTGATCCGTGAATTGATCGCCCGCAACGTTGCGCCGGCCCCCGGCCGCGCCTGATACCGGAGACCACGATGAAACTGCTCGCCTCGCTGACCAGCCCCTATGCGCGCAAGATCCGCATCCTGCTCGCGGAGAAGTCGCTGCCGTTCGAACTCGTCGTCGACTCCCCGTGGGAGGCGGCCACCCGCGTGCCCGACGTCAACCCGCTGGGCAAGGTGCCGGCGCTGGTGCTCGACAGCAGTGAGGTGTTCTTCGATTCGCCGGTCATCGCAGGTTATCTCGAAACCCTGCACGCCCCGCCGGCGCTGCTCCCCGCCAGCGGCATCGAGCGCGTGCGAGTGCGCCAGACCGAAGCCCTCGCCGACGGCATTCTGGATGCATCGGTGAACGCCTATCTCGAGAGCAAGCGCCCGCCCGAGCAGCAGAGCGCGCCCAGCATCGAGCGCCAGCTCGACAAGATCCGGCGCAGTCTGGACGAACTCGAAAGGCGCGCCACCGGCCGCGACTGGATCGACGGCGACGTCATGCAACTGGGTGACATCAGCGTCGGGGTCGCGCTCGGCTATCTCGACCTGCGCCTGCCCCAGACCGACTGGCGCGCTCGACGTCCCGCCCTCGTGGCCCTGTGCGATCGCCTGTTTGCACGTCCGAGCTTCGCCGACACCGTCCCGCCGGCCGGTTGATGACGGTCGCCGAACGCACGCTATCCTCTCCGCATTCGACGGCCGCGTCGCTGCGGCCATCGCCGCTGCTCATCCGCGGCCTGACCAAGCGTTATGGCGACACTGAAGTCGTTCGTGGCATCGACCTCGAACTGCGCGCCGGGGAGTGCTTCACCCTGCTCGGCCCCAACGGCGCCGGCAAGACCACCACGCTGCGCTGCGCGCTCGGCCTCACCGCCCCCGATGCAGGCGAGATCCGCCTGTGCGGCGAAGCGGTGCCCGAACGCGCCCGCGAGGCACGCATGCGGGTCGGCATCGTGCCGCAGATGGACAATCTCGACCCCGACTTCACCTGTGCCGAGAACCTGCTCGTCTATGGCCGCTATTTCGGTCTGAGCGATGCGGAGATCAAGACCCGCATTCCCGACCTGCTGGCCTTTGCCGGACTTGAAAACAAGCGCAACGCCCGCATCCAGTCGCTTTCGGGCGGCATGAAGCGGCGCCTGACGCTGGCACGCGCGCTGATCAACCAGCCCGAACTGCTGGTACTCGACGAACCCACCACCGGGCTTGACCCGCAAGCCCGGCACCTGATCTGGGATCGGCTCAAACAGCTCATCCGCAGCGGCACCACGGTTTTGCTGACCACGCACTTCATGGACGAGGCCGAGCGCCTGTCCGACCAGCTCGCCATTCTCGACGGCGGGCGGATGCTCGCCGGCGGTAGCCCGCGCGAAGTGATCGCCGAGCATATCGAGCCGCAGGTGGTGGAAGTCTTCGGCGACTGGAACGGCCACGACCTGCCGGCAGGCGGCGGCGCCGCTGCCTGGGCGAGTGCGCATGCGGCAGCCTTGTCGGACCGCTTCGAGATCAGCGGCGAAACCGCCTTCTGCTACCTCCACGACGCCGCCCCGCTGCTCGCCCACCTCGCTGCCCAGCGCGGCCTGCGCTACCTGCACCGGCCGGCCAACCTGGAAGATGTCTTCCTCAAGCTGACCGGACGCGACCTGCGCGACTGAAAGAACCGAACATGGACCCAGACGCCAACGCCCGCCACCGCCGCACCACCCGCGCCGCCGCCCCGACGCCGCGCCGGAGCAGCCTGCAGCTCATCCGGGCATGGACAATCAGCCTGTTGCTGACCGGTGCGATGAGCGGCTGCGCGGTCGTGGCAGTGGCCGACGCGGCCGTCACGGTCGTGGCGACCACGGTGAAGGTCGGCGCCAAGGTGGTTGGCGCGGGCGTGGATGTGATACTTCCCGATGACGAGCATGAAGACGAATAGCGGACATCCGCAGCTGGCACGCCACCGTCTCTGGTCTGTCGCCCTGAGCCTCGCGCTGCTCGCCGGCTGCACGAGCACCGTCTACCAGCCGGAACCCGCCCCGTCGCGACCCGCCGATATCCGTGCCCAGGTCTTGCGCCTGTTACCCCCCGGCACCGGCGACCGGAATGGCTGGGCCGCGGACATACAGGTGGCCTTCAGCGCGCTCGAGATCAGCCCCAGCGTAGCCAACCTGTGCGCCGCACTGGCCGTCGCCGAACAGGAGTCCGGCCTTGTGGCCGATCCGGCGGTCGCCGGCCTGCCCGCGATCGCATGGCGGGAGATCGAGCGCCGCGCCGAGCAACTGGGCATCCCGATGCTCGCGGTACGACTCGCCCTGAAACTGCCCTCGCCCGATGGCCGCGCCTACGCCGAACGTCTCGACCGGGTCCGCACCGAGCGCGAGCTGAGCCTGATCTTCGAGGACTTCATCGACATGGTCCCGATGGGCAAGCAGCTCTTTGCCGGTTTTAACCCGGTGCGCACAGCCGGCGCGATGCAGGTCAGCATCGCCTTTGCCGAGCAGCATGCGCGCGAGCGCACCTATCCCTACCCGGTCACCGAATCCATTCGCCGCGAAGTCTTCACCCGCCGCGGCGGCATGTACTTCGGCATTGCCCACCTACTCGACTACCCCGCCAACTACGACAGCCCGCTGTATCGTTTCGCCGACTTCAACGCCGGCCGTTACGCCAGCCGCAATGCGGCCTTCCAGAAGGCGGTCGGCACCGCATCGGGGATCAGGCTGGCGCTCGATGGTGACCTCGTCATCCACGGCAACACCGACCCCAACCGCATCGGTTCTACCGAACGTGCAACACGCGCGATCGGCAAATCAATCGACATGGACGATCGAGCCATCCGGCGTGCACTCGAACAGGGCGACACCGCGGACTTCGAACGCAGCCGGCTGTACACGCGCGTATTCGACCTGGCTGAAAAGCTCGAGGGCCGCAGCCTGCCGCGCGCCATCATGCCGCAAATCGCACTGTCGGGCCCCAAGATCAGCCGCAAACTGACTACCGAGTGGTTCGCGAGGCGCGTCGACACAAGGTATCGAAGGTGTCTGGCGCGGGGAGAAGGCCCCTCAGACCAGTAGTTCGCTCAAGGGATCGGCATCGCAAATTCCCAACGCGAATATCGAAGGGCAGCATCCGACACACCCAAACCTCAACCGTACGGAGCCGTTTCAGGCCACGCGGAGTGAGTTGCCCCCAAGCGCCGGACAGCTTCATAGCTATTCTCGATAGACGCTTGATCTTGATTCCCGGTACCGCGCCGGTTGCCCTGGCGCTTGTCACAAACCTTCGTGCCGATGATTCAAAGCGCTCGGCTAGTTGAGTTGGGCACAGGAAGTACCTTATGATGAAAACATTCTAAATGTCATTTTATCAGTAGGCATTCATGCCAATCAGAAGACCCGCCTTCAATAGCGCATGGAGCGCCTTCATGGCCGTCCGCCTCACTGTCCCTGACGTGGGCAAGAAGATCGGCGGAGTCGTGCAGAAGAACACGGAGATGGCAACCGGCGGTTTTGAAAACGCCTGCCCAATCCGAATGAGCTAAACCACACAGGCTTTCCCATCCCCAAGAGTTCCCGGTATGCGATGGTCAGTGGCGGCGATCATCGTCAGTACATCTACCGCCTCAATGACATGATGACCTATCTGGAACGCACGCTTGGTGCGCCGGACAAGACGGTGAGGTCTCCCAAACCGTCCGATTTCACAGGTTTGAAGGGGATCATTGTCGTCAAAGGACACGGCTGGGGCAACGCCAAGGGTCATGTGACCCTTTGGAACGGCAACATCTGTTCCGATACCTGCCATCTCATGGCCGACCCCGAAAATGGGCCTTTCATTCCTGAAACGGCGTCGATATGGTTACTGCCCTGAAGCCGGCTGCTGTTGCGCTGATCCTCGCGCTGTTTGCCTATGCCTGCCCCGCCCAGGCACAGGACAAGCAGACAGGAGCGTATTCGGTTCCAATGACCGACACGTATTCTCAGAAGACGTTGTTAAAGAACTGGGCTTTGAGTGTCTGTCTGGCGGCAGTCACCAAAGACGCCGATGCGAGAGATGATGCCAATGCAACCGCGAGCGCCTACCTGGAGTTTGGGCGGCAAGGGATTGAAGCATACGAAGCGCTAAGGGAACTGGCACATCAGTATGCCAATCGGAAATACGGGGGATCCATCAAGTCCGATTTCAACACGATGAAATGCATCGACCTGTTTCACAGCAAGGATCTGGATCGCATGGTCACCAAGCTGGTACACCAACGCTAGGCCTTCGACTACGTCTGTTCAAGCTCGTGCGTGACACCGGTTCGGCCGAACCGGAACTGCCTAGGCCTCCATCATGTCTCGCGTCGGAACAGAAGAAGGTGATCACCCCCCGGGCGATTGCGGAGTACTACGACTTGATGCTGCACCGTACCCGGCCGGATAAATGGATGCAGAAAAACTCGCATGCGATCTTTGCCTGTACCTTGCAGCAAGAAGCCGAAAGTGCAATGCTCAATGTGACCTTCGGCTTGCGCCAGCGCGGTGGTTTTTCGTTCTGGAACGGTCCGAATGCGGCTGTCACGATGCAAGCGGGGGTACGGTATTGCTCAGCGAGGATGCGCAGCATCTCGATCACTGCCTACAGGTCACCATCCCCCGGATCGACGTGGTGCCACCAAAATGACGGAACCCCACTGATGACTCCCGATCACTGGCGCCTGCCCCAGCTCTCACGCCGCTTCATCCCGGTGTGGCAGCGCAATTTCCTGGTGTGGCGCAAGCTCGCGCTGCCGTCGATCCTGGGCAACCTCGCCGATCCCGTGATCTATCTGTTCGGGCTGGGGTTCGGTATCGGCATGCTGGTTCCCGAGGTGGGCGGTGTGTCCTACATCAGTTTTCTGGCCGCCGGCATGGTGTGCTACTCGACGATGAACAGCGCGACCTTCGAAGTGCTGTACTCGAGCTTTTCGCGCATGCACGTGCAGCGCACGTGGGACGCGATCCTCAACGCGCCGGTGTCTCTCGACGACGTCGTATTCGCCGAACTGGTGTGGGCGGCATCCAAGGCGCTGCTGTCGGGCGCCGCCATCCTGCTGGTGGTGAGCCTGTTCGGGCTGGTCGATACACGCCATGTACTGTGGCTGCTGCCGCTGATTTTCCTCGTCGGGCTGACCTTCGGCGCACTCGGGCTGATCGTCACCGCCCTCGCACCGAATTATGACTTTTTCATGTACTACTTCACCCTCTTCATCACCCCGATGATGCTGGTGTCGGGCGTGTTCTTCCCTGCAGACCAGCTGCCGCCGACGATCCGCGCGGTCACCGCCGTGCTGCCGCTGTCGCACGCCGTCGAACTCGCCCGCCCGCTGCTGCTCGGCCGCGCCCCCGAACAGGCCGCGATGCACCTGCTCGTCCTCGGGGGCTACTGTGGCGTCGCGTTCTGGCTCGCCCTGGCACTCACCCGGCGACGCCTGCTCAAGTAGCCGCCGCCTGCAGGCTCAGTCGCTGCCCTTGAGCTTGGCGATGCCGATGGCGCTCATCACCACCCGTTCATACACCGGCTCGGTCGTGCCCTTGCGCATCTTGCGCAGGAAGTACTTCTCGAACCCGATCTTGGCCAGATGGACCCACTTGCCCTGGCCAAACCAGTTCATGTTGCGCGGTGGAATCTGCGGAATCGCCACGAAGGCAGCGCCGGTGTCCCCGAAGTCGGCCAGACAGACCGCGTTCCAGGTCGCCTTTTCGGTCGGCTCCTTGCCGTCGATCAGGCAGCGGATGTTGTGTGCGGTCGCCGTCACCATGGACTCGATCATGTAGCCGGTCTTGGGGGTACCAGTCGGCACCGGTGTCGTCTCTACCGGCGGGATTGCCACGCACACGCCTACCGAAAAGACGTTGCGGAAGGTCGGGTTGCGCTGGTGCTGGTCGATGAGCACGAAGCCGCGCGGATTCACCAGCCCCTCGATGCCGAACACGGCCTCCACCCCCTTGAACGCCGGCAGCATCATCGAATACTTGAACGGGAGTTCATGACGGCGCTTCTCCTTGCCGTCCTCGTCGTGCTCGATGACATGCATCTTGCCGTCTTCGATGCGCTCGACCTTCGCATTGCAGATCCATTTGACGTGGCGCTCGCGGAAGGCCGACTCCATGATGCCCTTGGAGTCACCCACGCCGGCCAGTCCGAGGTGACCGATATAGGGTTCGGAGGTGACGAAGGTCATCGGCACGCGGTCGCGCAGCTTGCGCTTGCGCAGGTCGGCGTCGAGGATCATCGCAAACTCGTAGGCAGGCCCGAAACAGGAGGCCCCCTGCACCGCGCCGACGACGATCGGCCCCGGGTCGGCCACGAACTGCTGCCATGCCTTCTCTGAAGTCACTGCGTGATCGACGTGACACACGGATTGCGTGAAACCGCCGTGGGGACCGAGTCCGGGCACTTCATCGAAGGCCAGCCGTGGACCGGTGGCGATGACGAGATAGTCGTACTCGAGGCGGCGGCCATCTTCGAGCTCGAGTGCGTTGTCGCCCGGCTCCACCCGCTTCACCCCGACCGGGATGAAATCGATCTTGCGGCGCGCGAGCACGTCCGCCGGATCGACCTCGATGTCCTCGCGCGAACGCCAGTTCACAGCCACCCAGGGGTTCGATGGCACGAAATGAAACTTCGCGTCCTTTGATACGACCGTGATGCGATCCTCCGCACGCGCGTGGTCGCGCATCTCGTAGGCCATCGGCAGACCGCCAATTCCAGCGCCAATGATGACGATGTGGGCCATGCAGTGCTCCTCCTCATATTGTTTGAATGGTCGTTGCATCCCTGCTGCCGGACGGCGGCCCATGCCCCGCGTCCGGCCGGCAAGGCTCCCCGGGCCAGAATGGAAGGCGCGGGATACGCGAAGCAAGACTTGTGTTCTGCAGTTCCCGATTCAGGGGATATGTATATATTAGTAACTGCTAATTTTATTAACAACCACTATATATGCGGCTATGCAGCAGAATGTGCGCGCCTCTTGGCTGTAATGGCCCCACTTGGTGGTGCCAGCATTGTTGCGACGCAAGTCCGTGACACTACGACGACGAACGCAGCGGTGCGAAGCAGGCAATGATCCGCCGCGATCCCGTCACCCGGTTCCCGGACGCGGCGACGCGGCACCGGCGAAGGTGGCCCGGCCAATCCCCACTGAATCGTCATGGCATGCGCGCGCAATCTGGTGTGTACTGCGCCTGTGCGGAATAGGCCGCACACTGGACGCACGCAAGGCCTGCCATGGAGCTCTACCACCTCAGAACCTTCGTCACGGTCGCGGAGGAACGCCATCTCACGCGCGCGGCCGACCGCCTGTTTGTCAGCCAGCCCGCGATCAGCGCGCACATCAAGGCACTCGAGGATGAACTCGGCCTTGCCTTGTTCGAGCGTACCCCGAAAGGCATGGTGCCGACAGCGGCGGGCGAAGCGCTCGCTGCCCGTGCCCGGCACGCCTTGTCGGCCGTGGCGGAGATCGGCCTGCATGCACAGGAGTTGCGCGGCGAGGTAATCGGTTCGGTACGCATCGGCCTGAACACCGACGCCAGTTTCCTCAAACTCGTCGAACTGCAGCAACTGCTCAAGGCCCGCCACCCCCGCCTTGATCTCGAATTTCTCGGCGGCACCACGGGCGCCAACATGCCAAAACTCAACAAGGGCCGCCTGGATGCAAGCTTTGTGAGTGGCGCAGTCGACGACACGGTGTTCGACAGCCAGGTGCTGCGGGAAGAGGAAATGGCGATTGCCGCACCGACGGCCCTGCGGGATGCCATCGGCGACGCGGATATCGCCACCCTGGCCCGTCAGCCGTGGATCCATTCCTCGCCCGACCGGATACAGCACGCGGTCATGCAGGCGATGTTCGAGCCGCACGGCTTGCAGCCCATCCGCAGCATGCTCGCCAACCAGAAGGATGCCGTACTCGCCCTCGTCGCGGCCGGCGTCGGCCTGGCAATCACGCGTCGACAGGACATCGAGCGTGCGGCCGAGGCGGGGGCCATTTATGCCATACCGCTGCCATTGCAGCCCGTGCCCACCGTCAGCCTGCGCTTTGCCTGCCTCAAGCGCCGGGCGGACGAGCCCTTGTTGCGGGCCGTGAGTGCGGCGGTACGGTCCGTGTGGACCGAGCACGCCGCACCGTGAAGGGACGTGCGTCGAGCATGCGGGTCAGGATTTCTCCAGCATCTTCCTCACCGCCTCCAGATGCTCGGGCTCGTTGTGGCACATGCCCTGGAAGGCCGCGCTGAGATCGAGGAAATCCTTGAGCTCCATGCGCTGCGCCATCTTCATCAGGCGTTTGGTCAGGCGTACCGCCTTAGGCGGCTGAGCGGCGAAGCGGGCGGCGATCTCGCCGGCGCGCGTCATCAGCGCGTCCGGGGCCACCACCTCGAGCACGATGCCGATCTCCTTCGCTTCGGCCGCACCCACGATGCGCCCGCTCAGCGTCAGCTCGAAGGCACGCTGGTAGCCGATCAAGCGCTGCATGAACCAGGCCCCGCCGTCACCGGGGATAATGCCGAGGTTGAGGAAGGTTTCGCCAAACTTGGCCCTTTCCGAGGCGACGCGGATATCGGCCATATTGGCGAGATCGAAGCCGGCACCGATGGCCGGGCCGTTGACCGCGGCGATAATCGGCACCTCGACCTGCTGCAGCGCCAGCGGAATACGCTGGATGCCGCGGCGGTAACGGGTGGCGACCTCGGCCACGTCGCCAGCAAAGTCGCCGCCGCGCTCGGCCATGTCCTTGACGTTCCCGCCGGAGGAGAAGGCCGCGCCGGCACCGGTGACGACGAGGACCGACACCTCGTCGCAGCGGTTGATCCACTCGGCGACCGCGATGATGTCCTCGATGAGCGCGGTACCGGTCAGCGCGTTGCGCACGTCGTCGCGATCGAGGGTGAGCGTGGCGACGCGGTTGGCCACGATCAGCCGCGCGTCGGTGAGTTGGGGCAGATTCATTGTGCGGGCTCCAGCAGGGTCAGAGAACGGAACGGTTGACGATGACGCGCGCATCGACAGCGGCATAGCCTTCGGGGTAGGCGATCACCGGGTTGAGGTCGAGCTCGGAAATCTGCGGATACGCACTGACGATGCCCGACACCTTGAGCAGCAGGTCGACGAGTGCGGCCTTGTCGGCCGGCGGTTCGCCACGCGCACCTTCCAGCACCTTGCGCGCCTTGAGTTGATCGACCATGGATTCGGCATCGTGCTGCGACAGCGGAATGGCGCGGAAAGCGACGTCCTTTAGAATCTCGACGAAAATGCCGCCCAGCCCGAACATCAGCACCGGGCCGAAGATGGGATCGCGGCTGACGCCGATGATGACCTCGGTGCCCTTCTTCGCCATCGGCGTCACCAGCGCACCGCGAATGTCGGCATTCGGATCGTAGGCGCGACACGACGACATGATGCGGTCGAAAGCCTGGCGCAGGTCGGCCTCGCCATGCAGGTTCAGTTTCACCCCGCCGGCATCGGACTTGTGCAGGATGTCCTTGGAGACGACCTTCATCACCAGCGCCTGGTCGCCGAACTGCGCCGCGACCGCTGGCAGCTCGTCCGCACTGCGGACCACCACTTCCGGCGCCACATCGACACCATGCGCGCGCAACAGCGTCTTGGCCTCGAACTCGAACAGATCGCGGCCTTCATTCTGCGCTCGGGCGAACATCGCCTTCATGTCCTCGCTCGGCACCACCGCAGGCGCATGTGAGTCGGCAGCACGGCTCTTGAGGTAGATGCCGCGCTCGCCCAGGGCGGCAAGCACGCGCACGGCATGCTCGATCGAGGTATACACCGGCAGACCGGCCTCGTGCAGCCGACGCAGCGCCGGCGGCTTGATCGGCGCATAGAGGCTGTAGACCACCACCGCCTTGTCGACACGGCGGGCGAGTTCGATCATCGACTCCGCCCCCCGCATCTCGCCACCCAGCAGGTCTTCGGCGAAGCGAATGCTGTAGCCGCCGAACATGCCGACGAGAAAGATGCTATCCACGTTGTCGTCTTCGGCCACGATTTCCATGCACTCGGCCAGCAGTGCCGGATTGGCATCGCTGCTGCCGGCCACGTCCACCGGATTGACCAGCGAGGCCTGCGGGAACAGGATCTCGCCGAGGCGACGACGGGTATGCTCGCTGAGTTCGGCCAGCTCCAGCCCCGCTTCAGCCAGGCGGTCGGAGGCAATCGTGGCCTGGCCGCCGCCGTCCGAGATCACCGCCACACGCTTGCCCGGCGCCTTCTGCATCAGCCCCAGCCCTTCGGCCACGGGCAGGATTTCATTGGAATGCTGCACGACGCTGACACCGACCTGGCGCAGCAGGTCGACGGTCATCGCATAACTGCCGGCCAGCGCGCCGGTGTGCGAACTGGCCGCTTTCTGCCCCTGCTCGGTCGAGCCCGACTTGTACACCACCACCGGCTTGACGGCCGAAATCTCGCGTGCGACCTCGAGAAAGCGCTGACCATCGCGGAAGCCTTCGACGTAAAGGGTCGCAACCCGCGTGTTCGCGTCTTCACCGAGGTAGCGCAGGTAGTCGTTGAAGCCGATATCGGTCTGGTTGCCGGGGCCGACATAGGTGGAAAAGCCGACATGGCCGTTGTGCTCCGCTTCCAGCACCAGCGACAGCAGCATGTTGCCGGACTGCGAGATGAAGCCGATGTCGCCGGGCTTGACGTTGGCCAGCGCCAGCAGGTTCACCTTCTTGTGCAGGTTGAACATGCCCGAAGTATTGGGCCCGATCACGCGCACGCCGCCGGCACGTGCGGCATCGAGCACCTGCTGTTCGAGCTTCGCGCCCTCGGAGCCAATTTCCTTGAAGCCGCTGGCGAGCACGATCGCGCCCTTCACCCCCTTGCGCCCGCATTCGGCGAGAATGCCGGGCACGGTGCTGGCAGGGGTGCAGATCAGCGCCAGATCGACCGGCCCCGGCACCGCGTCGAGCGAGGCGCAGGTCTTCACGCCGAGAACCCTGTCGATCTTAGGGTTGATCGGGTAGATCGCGCCGCGATAACCGTCCTTAATCAGCCCGATCATGGCCTTGTAGCCGCGCTTGGTGGGGTCGGCCGAAGCGCCGACGATGGCAATGGAATCCGGTGCAAGAAAATCGTGCAACGGGCTTTTTGCCGGCAGCGTTGCCGGCTGATCGTGCATGCTCATGTCACTCTCCCTTGAAGACCGGATCACGCTTCTCGGCGAAGGCATCGACACCTTCCTGCCAGTCGCGCGTGGTGCCGACGAACATCATGCCTTCGAGCTCCGCCGTCAGCGCGGCATCGAGCGTGCGCTCGGCAGCCATGTTGAGTTGCTCCTTGGCCAGCTGCATCGAGAACGGCGCCTTGGTGGCCAGCCTGCGCGCAAAGTCGCGCGCCGCACCATGGAAGCCCTCATCCGCAAAGCATCGGTTGGCCAGGCCGATGCGCACCGCCTCCTCCCCGCCGATGCGCTCGCCGAGGAAGACCAGTTCGCGCGCCTTGGCCAATCCCACCAGCCGCGGCAACAACCAGGTCACTCCGCCGCCGAGGAAATTGCCGATACTGATTTCAGGCAAGCCGATCCTGGCGCTGCCGGCCATGACGATGAAGTCGGACGCCATCGCCAGCTCGGCGCCTGCGCCCAGCGCATAGCCATTGACCGCGGCCACGACGGGCTTGCCCAGCTGCATCAGGCGCTTGCACACGACCTGCTCACCCTGCAGGTACTGCCGGCGATCGAACGCGGTGCGCCCGACCTTGTGCTCCTTGAGATCAGCCCCGACGCAGAACGCACGTCCCTCGCCCGTGATCAGCACCACCCTGGCATCACGGTCGGCCTCGGCACGGCCGAGTGCATCGTTGAATTCCTCATACAGTTTCGCGGTCACCGCGTTCAGGCGATGCGGACGGTTGAAACGGATCTCGGCGATTCCGTCCGTCATTGAATAGAGAATGGTTTCGTAGTTCATCGTTGTTCCTCTTTCTGTCGTACCGACGACGGAATTCATCAGCATCAGGCGCGCTCGGCACTCAACGCATCTCGATGTCCAGCGCTGCAATGAATTGTTCGTGGCGCTCGAGTGACTTCAGCGCCTTGCCGCCGAGCGCCTTGGCGACAAGGTTGATCAGGCCCTCGCAGAACACCGCGTAAGCACCGATGCTGTTGCTGATGAAACTGCTTGCATGAGGAATGAAGAACGCGTGATCCGCACAGGCCGTCAGCGGTGAGGCGCGCGAATCGGTCAGTGCGATCACGCTGATGCCGGCGGCAGATGCCGCGCTAGCAACCATCACCGCCTGCCGGCTGTAGGGGGAGACGCCCGACAGCAGCAGCACATCGCCCCCGCGCATGTGCGCGAGCGAGGCCGCAATGCTTTGCCCCGGCCCGTCGAGCAGGCCGACATCCGGGCGGACCAGACCGAGACCATAGGACAGCAGACTCGCCACCGCATGCATCTGGCGCGCACCGAACACTCGCACCCTGCGCGCCCGTGCCAGCACCCCGGCCGCCGCGGCGAGGTCACTGGCATCGAGCTGGGACAGACAGCCGTCGATGTTGCGGATCGACTCCTGTGCCAGCTGCGCCACCACGGCCAGCGGCCCGCTCCCTGCGTGTTCGTCATCATCGAGCAGGCGTTGCCCCTGCTCGCTGTAGAAGCGCTGTTGCCCGCGCGTCAGCGCATCACGGAAGACCTGCTGAAACTGGGCGAAGCTGTCGTACCCGAGGCTGCGCGCCAGCCGCGACAGGGTGGAGGCATTGACGCCCACGCTGGCGGACAGCGACATGATGCTGCTGACAGCGACCTCATCCGGGCGCTCGACCAGACTCGCCAGCACCTTGAGCGCCTTGCTGCCCAGGGAAATCTCGGCCTCGCCGCGACTGATGCGGACCACCAGCTCGCGCAGCGCCTGCACCGTGGGCGGCGCCATGGTCACATTGCCAGCTCTCTCTTCGTCCGCCATGCGGCACCCTGTCAGGTCTCACTCCTGGTGCAGGACCGGCACCGTCGCGCTGGCGCGTGGCACACACGGAGCAAGACAAATTTGTGCAAAACATCTTGCAAATCAGCCCTTACGTGCAAGTTTAATTGCACGATGGACAGTCGTGCAAGCCGAGCTGCACGCAGGCAGCGCGCCGGCAGCGAGTCCACGGCGTCGGACTCGACCGCGTTCGAGCGCATCTGGCAGCAGACCCCAGCCAGGCCCGGTTCCGGTTCCCGACTAGTCCTGGTCGGCGCGTACGGCCGCGGCGCGTTTGCGGCCATTGCCTTTCTGCGCCCCGATCGACAACGCGGTCTCGGGCAGCGGCACGTGCGCCACCGGTCGCGACTCATACTGCAGCACGCGGTCGAGCATCGCGTACAACTGCGTCAGCAGATCCTCGCCCACCGCGGCCTCCAGGTGGTGGTATTGCGCTTCGATGAGTGGCGCCAGTTCCTCGACCATGGCCTGGCTGTGGGCGGTCAGGCGCACCAGCACCCGACGCTGATCTTCCGGCACGCGCCGGCGCTCGACCAAGCCCACATCCTCCATGCGTGAAAGCACACCGGCGAGACTTGGGCTCAGGATCTGACAGGCCTCACAGATCTGCCACGGCTCGAGTGCGTCCTGCTCGCTCAGCGCCCGCATCACCCGCCACTGCTGCTCGGTAATGCCGTAATGGGCGAGGATGGGACGAAAGTGACTCAGAAAACTTTCCCGCGACTTGAGCAACAGCAACGGGAGGTTGCGAAAAGCGATCTTGCGCGGCATGGCCAGCGCTCCTTGCATCAGAGTGATTGAAATCGGTACGCGAGACAAACGTTCCGGACTGCCATTTTACCGCTTGACTTACTAAGATGTTATCGGTTTAATTACTAACATATTAACAAGTTCAAAGCGCCTCCGTTCGGCGCAATCCCTGACAAGGAGTGGAGACAATGCAGATCCAACGTTCGCCCCGCACTTCGCTGCTGACCGCTGTACTCGATGCCCCTCTACCGCGGACGGCACGGCAATGAGCATGAGCGCCACACACGACCCGATGGGCCAGCCTCACGAGCTGGTGGAGCACAACCGCATCGAGCACTACCTGATCCTGGGCAGTAAGGGCATGGCATTGAGCGGGGGGATGCTGTTCGTCGCCCTGATCGGCATGTCACTGGTCTCGATCGTCGGGCGCAAGACGGGCTTTGGCTCGGTGACCGGCGACATCGAGCTGATGCAGGCCGGCACGGCCGTCGCAGCAGGCGCATTCCTGCCGTATTGCACCCTGCTTGGCGAGCATCTCAAGGTCGATTTCTTCACCGAAAGCCTGCGCGCAGGTCTCAAGCGTTCAATTGACGGTTTCGCAGACCTGCTGCTCGCCCTCTTCGCAGCCCTGCTGGCTTGGCGCACCGGACTTGCGGCCCTCTCGCTCCATGACGTCGGAGAAGTCACACCGCTAGTGTCGCTGCCGGTGTGGATTCCGGTTGCGGCGCTGGTACCGAGCCTGGCCATGATGGGTGTGTGCGCGGCGTATCGTTTCGTGGCCGCATTCTCATCACGCAAGATGCTGGTCGGAGGTGAAGCATGAGCGGCACGATGATCGGCATGATCGGCTTTACCGGGCTGCTCGGCCTGCTCGCGGTGCGCATCCATATCGGTATGGCCATGTTCATTGCCGGCGCAGCGATCTACCTGGCAGTGAACACGTGGGAGCCCGCCGGGTTGCTGTTCACCCTCAACAACCTGGTCTATGCCCGCCTGTCGAATTACGACCTGGCCGTCATCCCCCTGTTCATCCTGATGGGCCAGTTCGCCACCCATGGCGGACTGTCGAAGGCGTTGTTCCGCGCCGCCGGCTCCCTGATCGGACACTGGCGCGGTGGCCTGGCCATGGCCTCGACCGCAGCGTGCGCGGCATTCGGGGCGATCTGCGGCTCCTCGCTGGCCACCGCGGCGACCATGGGTCAGGTCGCACTTCCCGAGTTGCGCGCACACGGCTACTCGGGAAAGCTCGCCACCGCCACGCTCGCGGCAAGCGGTACGCTCGGCATCCTGATCCCGCCTTCCGTGCCGCTGGTGATCTACGCCGTGCTCACCCAGGAGTCGATCGGCAAGCTCTTCGTCGCCGCAGTCATCCCGGGCATTCTCGCGGCCCTCGGCTATCTGCTGGTCATCCGCATCATGGTCACCCGCGATCCGTCAGCCGGCCCGGCCGGCGAACGCGCCAGCCTGGGCACCATGCTGCGCGCCCAGCTCGGCATCCTGCCGGTCCTGATGGTGTTCCTGGTGGTGATCGTCGGCATCTACGGCGGCTGGGCCAACCCCACCGAAGCCGCATCGATCGGTGCAGCGGCCTGCGGGATCATTGCTGCGGTATCAGGCGGAATGAAGACGAAGGACTTCGTACAGAGCGTATATGGCACCGCCCACGCCACCGCAATGATCTTTGTCGTGCTGCTTGGCGCCGACCTGCTCAACGCATCGCTCGCGCTGTCCCAGATGCCGGTCGAACTTGCCAACTGGGTCAAGGACAGCGGCTTCGAGCCGATGCTGGTGCTGCTTGCCATCCTGCTGATCTACCTGGTACTGGGCTGCGTGATGGATTCGCTGGCCATGATCCTGCTGACCATCCCCATCTTCTACCCCGTCATCATGGGCCTCGACTTCTTCGGCATGTCCGATGCGGACAAGTCGATCTGGTTCGGCATCGTCGCCCTGATGGTGGTCGAAATCGGCCTGGTGACCCCGCCGGTCGGCATGAACCTGTACGTCATCAACAAGATTGCGCGCGACGTGCCACTGAAGGACACGGCCAGCGGCGTGCTGTGCTTCCTCGCCTCCGATCTCCTGCGCATCGCCCTGCTGGTCTTCGTGCCAGGCATCTCGCTGTGGCTGGTTCATGCGACCGGCGGCTGACCCATTCAATCAATGTCCCGAGTCCGAATCATGACGTCTCAATTCTCCTCATCCTCCTTACCGGCGCCGCAAGTGGGCACGGTCTACGGTGTGGTCCTGAACGACCACCGCTCACTCGCCCGTTTTGGCGATGCGCTCGAAGCCCCCCCCTACAAGGGCGCACCAAAAGCGCCGGCAATGTACCTGAAGCCGGCCAATACCATCGTCGCCGACGGCGCCACGGTTCGCCTGCCCAAAGGCGAGACCGCGGTCGAGATCGGTGCCACGGTCGGCATCGTCATCGGCCGCCCGGCGGCACGCCTGACTGCGGACAGCGCATTGGCAGCGGTTGCGGGCTATGTGCTGGTGGCAGACCTCAGCCTGCCGCACGCAAGCTACTACCGGCCGGCGATCCGCGAGAAATGCTTCGACGGCGCCTGTCCGGTTGCTGCGCGGACCGTGCCCGCAGCCGAGGCCGGCAGACTTGCCGACCTCAAGCTCACCATCAGTGTGGATGGCGTAGCCGTTGGCACACGCACGTTTACCGAGCTGGTACGCGACGTTCCCCGCCTGCTCGCCGACGTGACCGAGTTCATGACCCTGTCGGTTGGCGACGTATTGCTGCTCGGCGTCGAGTACCAGGCCCCTCAGGCCAGGGCCGGCAGCAGCGTGCACATCGAGGCGGGCCCGCTCGGCACGCTCGGGTTCAACATTCAAGCTGCAACGGAGGCCGCACAATGAGGCGCGCACGCATCGCCTGGCAGGGCGCAATCCACGAAGCCGTGCCGCACGGCGAACAACAACTCAAGCTCGCCGACGGCCGCATCGTCGATGAGACCGAAGTCATCTGGCTGCCGCCGGTCGTACCGGGCACCGTGTTCGCACTCGGCCTGAACTACGCCGACCATGCGAAGGAACTCGCGTTCAAGGCGCCCGACGTACCCCTGGTCTTCCTCAAAGGCCCCAATGCCATCACCGGACACCGTGCTTTCAGCCGCCGCCCTGCAGATGCAAGCTACATGCACTACGAGTGCGAGCTGGCAGTGGTCATCGGCAAGACCGGCACCCGCATCGCGAAATCCGATGCGATGGACTACGTTGCCGGCTACACCGTGGCCAACGACTACGCGATCCGCGACTACCTCGAAAACTGGTACCGCCCCAATCTGCGGGTGAAGAACCGCGACGCCTGCACCCCGCTCGGCCCCTGGCTGGTCGATCGTGATGACGTCGCCGACCCGACGCGGCTGGCGCTCACCACCCGCGTCAACGGCGTCACCACCCAGCAGGGCACGACCGCCGACATGATCTTCGACATCCCGACCCTGATCGAATACCTGTCGTCCTTCATGACCCTCGCCCCGGGCGATCTCATTCTCACCGGCACCCCGGAAGGCCTGGCCGACGTCAAAGCGGGCGATGTCGTGGAAACCGAGATCGAAGGCATCGGTTGCCTGATGAACACCATCGTCGATGACGAAACCTGGTTCGCCAACGCGCATTTCGATAAAGCGAGAACAGCATGATCAAGCACATCATCAATGGCCGGAAGGTCGACAGCGCAGAAACCTTCCAGACCATCAACCCGGCCACCGGCGAGGTGCTCGCCGAAGTCGCCAGCGGCGGCGCTGAAGAGGTCAATGCGGCGGTGGCCGCTGCCAAGGCCGCGTTTCCGGGCTGGGCCGCCACACCGGTCAAGGAGCGCGCGCGTCTGGTACGCAAGCTGGGCGAGCTGATTGCGGCCAACGTCGAGCCGATCGCCGACATGGAAACCGCCGACTGCGGCCAGGTGACAAACCAGACCAAGCGCGTGCTGATCCCGCGCGCGTCCGACAACTTCAACTACTTCGCCGAGCTGATCCAGCACATGCATGGCGAAACCTACGACTCCGACACCGGCCACCTGAACTACACGCTGTGGCAGCCGGTCGGTGTGTGCGCGCTGATCTCGCCGTGGAACGTGCCCTTCATGACCGCGACGTGGAAAACGGCACCCTGCCTGGCCTTCGGCAATACCGCAGTGATGAAGATGTCCGAGCTGTCACCACTGACCGCCAATCGCCTGGGCGAGCTGGCGCTCGAAGCCGGCATCCCGCCGGGCGTCTTCAACGTGGTGCAGGGTTTCGGCGACAAGGCCGGAGAACCGCTGGTATCGCATCCGGACGTGCGCTCGATCTCCTTTACCGGCTCCACCGCCACCGGCAACCGCATCGTCAAGGCCGCAGGACTGAAGAAGTTCTCGATGGAGCTCGGCGGCAAGTCGCCCTTCATCATCTTCGACGATGCCGATTACGAACGCGCCCTCGACGCCGCGATCTTCATGATCTTCTCCAACAACGGCGAACGCTGCACCGCCGGTTCGCGGATCATCGTCCAGGCCGGCATCTACGACAAATTCGTCGCCGATTTCGCCGCCCGCGCGTCGCGTCTGACCGTCGGCGACCCGATGGACCCGAACACCGTGATCGGCCCGATGATTTCCAGGGGTCACATGGACAAGGTCAATTACTACATCGAGCTCGGCCAGCAGGAAGGCGCGGAGGTCGTCTTCGGCGGCGGCACGCCGGTGGTCGATGACAGGTTCAGGAACGGCTTCTGGGTGCAGCCCACCGTCTTCGCCAACGTCGACAACAGGATGCGCATCGCCCAGGAAGAGATCTTCGGGCCGGTGCCCTGCATCATCCCCTTCAAGACCGAAGAGGACGCGGTGCGCATCGCCAACGACACCATCTACGGCCTGTCGTCCTACCTGTGGACCAACAACACCGGGCGCGCCATTCGCCTGGCCAAGGCCATCGAGTCGGGCATGACCTTCGTCAACAGCCAGAACGTGCGCGATCTGCGCCAGCCCTTCGGCGGTTCCAAGGCCTCGGGCACCGGCCGCGAAGGCAATCATTACAGCTTTGAAGTGTTCTGCGAGGCCAAGAACATCGCGGTTTCGTATGGCGACCACCACATCCCGCGCTGGGGCATCTGAGCCTGCCCCAGCCTCGAGGAGGAGAAAGGCCGGAGCGGTTCGATGAAGTCCATGAAGCCCGCCCCGGCGCCCGAAGCACCACGGTAGTACCCAAGCGCACATCGGCCTCGGCGCAGAAATAGACCAATAGAGGACACGAAGGAGACAGTCTCAATGAACATAATCACTCTTGTTGCCCGGATCGCCGAGGCATGCCAACTGGGGTCCAGCAGGACTGACCGGTCAGCCCTTCCGACCCAGGCCTTCGAGCCTGGCGCCACCCGCGTGGGGCACCTGCCTGCCCGCTTCGATCACCAAATCCGAGCGACGCCAGCTGGATCAATTCGAGTCCACAAACCCGTGTGCGCGAAGCTGCTGGGCCTGGCGACCGCGCTTGCCCTGATCTGCAGCGCCGCGCAGGCGGAAGAACTGATGCGGGTCACCCTGCTCGGCACAGGCTCACCGCGCCCGGCCCCCGACCGCAACGGGCCGAGCACCCTGGTCGAGGCGGGCGGCCTGCGGCTGATGTTCGATTTCGGGCGCGGCAACACGGTGGCCCTGTTTCGCCTGAAAGTCCCGATTGGCAGCATCGACGCCCACTTCCTCACCCACATGCATTCCGATCACATCAACGGTCTGCCAGACACTTACCTGACCGGCTGGCTCGGGACGCCCTATGCCAATCGAACCAAGCCCTTTCGCCTTTTCGGCCCGAAGGGCACGCAAGCGATGATGGAGAACCTTTATGCCGCATTCTCGGAGGACCGCCGCATCCGCCAGGAGGATGAAGGCTATCCTCTGTCCGGGGTCGCATTCGATGCCAAGGATATCGAGGAAGGGACCGTCTTCGAGCAGGATGGAGTGCGGGTCAGTGCTTTCCCGGTCGATCACGGCGAGCATATCAAGCCGGCGTTCGGTTATCGCATCGACTACCGCGGCCATGCCGTGGTCCTGTCAGGCGACACCCGTTATTCGAAGCGCATCGAAAAGGAGGCGACGGGCGCCGACCTCCTGGTTCACGAAGTCGCCACCGTCTCGGGCAACCCGGACAAGGTGCTGGCGGACTTCCCCAACTATCGCACCATCCTTGCGCATCACACCAATCCGGTCGAGGCGGGGCGCCTGTTCGCTGCCGCCAGACCGAAGCTGGCGGTGTATAGCCATATCGTCAGTCCCGACAATCCGGCCAAGGGCGTGCCGTCCGCAACGCCAGCCGAGATCGTTGCACAAACCCGCCAGAGTTACGACGGCCCGCTGGTCGTCGGCGAGGATCTGATGCGCTTCTCGGTGACGGATGACGGCGTAGAGCAAATCAAGAACTGAATCACGAACTCAAGCAAAAGGAATCATCTCATGGGCAAACTCGCTCTCGCCGCCAAGATCACCCACGTACCCTCCATGTATCTGTCGGAAATCGACGGACCGCACAAGGGCTGCCGTCAGCCCGCCATCGACGGCCACATCGAGATCGGTCGCCGCTGCCGCGAACTCGGGGTGGACACCATCGTCGTGTTCGACACCCACTGGCTGGTGAATGGCGGCTATCACGTGAATTGCGCGCCGCATTTCGAAGGCGTGTACACCAGCAATGAGCTGCCGCACTTCATCAAGAACATGCCCTATGCCTATGACGGCAACCCGGCGCTGGGCAAGATCCTGGCCGAAGTGAGCACTGCCGAGGGCATCCACACCCGTGCCCATGACGCCACCACGCTGGCGCTGGAGTACGGCACTCTGGTGCCGATGCGCTACATGAACACCGACCGTCACTTCAAGGTGGTATCGGTGTCGGCATTGTGCACCGTGCATAACCTCGAAGACTCGGTGCGCCTCGGCGCGGCGATGCGCAAGGCCGTGGAGGAACAGTACGACGGCACGGTGGCCTTCTTCGCCAGCGGTTCGCTGTCGCACCGCTTCGCGCAGAACGGCACCGCCGAAGCATTCATGCACAAGATGTGGAGCCCCTTCCTCGAGACCATGGACCGCGCCGTAGTCGACATGTGGCAGCGCGGCGACTGGAAGACCTTCTGCGCGATGCTTCCCGAGTACGCCGACAAGTGCCACGGCGAAGGCTTCATGCATGACACCGCAATGCTGCTCGGCGCACTTGGGTGGGACGCTTACCAGGGCAAGGTCGAGGTGATCACCCCCTTCTTCGGCAGCTCCGGCACCGGCCAGATCAACGCCGTGTTCCCGGTCTGACCCCACGCCGACCCCGACAGAGCCCCCTACCACACACGGAGCCCGCACAGATGGCGCACCTCATCTTCGAATACACCGACAACCTCGGCACCGCGGCCGACATCCCTGGTCTGCTGCGAAAAGCCAATCAGGTGATGATCGCCCAGGATGTATTTCCTGTCGGCGGCATCCGTTCGCGCGCGATCGAACTCAAGGACTACTGCGTCGCCGACGGCAGCGCCGACGACGCCTTTGTTCATGCGACGGTCAAGATCGGCGCCGGCCGCAGCGCGGATGCACGGCAGAAAACAGGCGACGAGCTGTTCGAGATGATGAAGGCCCACTTCGCCGAGCTCTACGCCAGCCGCGGCCTGGCGCTCTCGCTCGAGCTCATCGAGTTTTCCGAAGCCGGCACATGGAAGCACAACAACCTCCACGCCCGCTACCGCAAGACCTGAACCCGATACAGGACCCGAACATCATGCTCCCTCCCGATACCATCGCTGCCATCGCCCGGCGCCTGCACCAGGCCGAGAAGAACCGCGAACAGGTGCGCGCGCCCTCGCTCGACCACCCCGAGATCACCATCCCCGACGCCTACGCAGTGCAGCGCGAGGGCATCCGCCTCAAACTGGCCGAAGGCCGCACGATCAAGGGCCACAAGATCGGCCTGACCTCACGCGCCATGCAGATGTCGTCGCAGATCGACGAGCCCGACTACGGCACCCTGCTCGATGACATGTTCTTCGACGACGGCGCCACGATCCCCAATGGCCGGTTCATTCTGCCGATGGTCGAAGTCGAACTCGCCTTCATCCTGTCGCGCCGCCTGGAAGGCGAGAACGTGAGCCTGTTCGACGTGATCTCGGCTTCCGAGTACGTGACCCCGGCCATCGAGATCATCGACGCACGCTGCCACCGGGTCGACCCCGAGAGCAAGCGCCCGCGCAAGGTCATGGACACCATCTCGGACAACGCAGCCAATGCCGGCATCATTCTGGGCGGACGTCCGATCAAGCCCCTGGACGTCGACCTGCGCTGGATCTGCGCCCTGCTCTATCGCAATGGCGTGATCGAGGAAACCGGCGTCGCCGCCGGTGTGCTGAACCACCCGGGCAACGGCATTGCCTGGCTGGCGCGGAAGTTTGCCCCCCACGGCGTCGCACTGGAAGCCGGACAGGTCATTCTCGCCGGCTCCTTCACCCGCCCGGTAGCGGCCCGCCCGGGCGACACCTTCCAGGCGGACTACGGCCCGATGGGCAGCATCAGCTGTCACTTCGCCTGAGGAATGCACCATGCTGATGCCCGAAAATCACTTCAAGCGCGCGCTCGCCGCGGGCGAGTTCCAGGTCGGCGCGTTTCTTGGCCTGATCGATCCTTATTGCGCCGAGATCATGGCCAGCGCCGGCTTCGACTGGCTGATGATAGACGGCGAGCACGGCCCCAATGACCCACGCTCGGTGCTCGCCCAGCTTCAGGCGATCGCACCCTACCCGGTCAAGGTGGTCGTGCGCACCGTGGATCACGACGCCGCGCGTATCAAGCAGTATCTTGATGTCGGCGTACAGTCGCTGCTGGTGCCGATGGTCGAATCCGCAGAGCAGGCCCGTGCGCTGGTACGCGCCATG
Organism: Azoarcus sp. L1K30; assembly: GCF_018122735.1. Lineage (GTDB taxonomy): Bacteria > Pseudomonadota > Gammaproteobacteria > Burkholderiales > Rhodocyclaceae > Parazoarcus. The sequence continues at coordinate 2,858,926 of NZ_JAGRRD010000001.1, forward strand.
CGCTATCCGCCGTCCGGCATCCGCGGCGTCGGCACCGCACTCGCCCGCGCCGCACGCTGGAACGGCGTCGATGGCTACTTCGCCCAGGCCGATGCACAGATGTGCCTGATCGTGCAGATCGAATCGCGCGCCGGACTCGAGGCGATCGACGAAATCCTTGCAGTGGAAGGCGTCGATGCGGTCTTTGTCGGTCCGTCCGACCTCGCCGCATCCCTCGGCCACCTCGGCAACCTCGGGCACCCGGAAGTCATCACCGTGGTCAGCGACGCCCTTTCGCGCATCGCCGCCGCCGGCAAGGCCGCCGGGGTGTTTTCCGCCGACCCCGCGGCCGCCGAGCGCTACCGCCAGGCCGGCGCCAGCTTCGTTGCCGCCGGCGTCGACACCCTGCTGCTACGCAACGCTGCCGTGCAGCTTGCAAGCCGCTTCAAGTCTGCCGACGCCCCGCGTGCCGGCGCAGCTTACTGATCATCAGGAACATGCCATGCTGAACCTCAAGGATCCCGGCCTGCTGAGGCAGGCTTGCTACATCGACGGCCACTGGGTCGCCGCGGACAGCGGAGAAGCCTTTCCGGTCACCGACCCGGCTGACGGCCAGGTCATTGCCAGCGTACCCCGTGCGGGCGCGGCCGAAACCGAACGCGCCATCGCCGCGGCGCAGAAGGCCCTGCCCGCCTGGCGCGCACGCACCGCGGCCGAGCGCGCCCGCATCCTGCGGCGCTGGTACGAACTGATGCTCGCGCATCAGGACGACCTCGCACTCATCATGACGGCTGAGCAGGGTAAGCCGTTGGCCGAGGCGCGAGGCGAAATCGCCTATGCCGCAGCCTATCTCGAATGGTTCTCCGAAGAGGCCAAGCGCGCCTACGGCGACGTCATTCCCTCACCGTTCGCCGACCGCCGCATCGTGGTCACCAAGGAACCGGTCGGCGTCTGTGCGGCCATCACACCGTGGAATTTCCCCTCGGCGATGATCACCCGCAAGGCCGGCCCTGCACTCGCGGCCGGCTGCACGATGATCCTCAAACCCGCCGAGCAGACCCCGCTGTCGGCGCTCGCACTGGCTGAACTGGCCGAGCGGGCCGGCGTGCCCGCGGGCGTGTTCAGCGTCGTCACCGGCGATGCGCGTGCCATCGGCGGTGTGCTCACCGCCAGCCCGGTGGTGCGCAAGCTCACCTTCACCGGCTCGACCGAAGTCGGCCGTCTGCTGATGCAGCAGTGCGCGCCGACGATCAAGAAGCTGTCGCTCGAACTCGGCGGCAACGCCCCCTTCATCGTCTTCGATGACGCCGATCTCGACGCCGCGGTCGCCGGTGCCATGGCGTCCAAGTACCGCAACGCCGGCCAGACCTGCGTGTGCAGCAATCGCTTTCTGGTGCAGGAAGGCGTGTACCAAGCCTTTGCCGACAAGCTCGCCACCGCCGTGGCGGCTCTCAAGGTCGGCAAAGGCACGGAAGACGGCGTGACCCAGGGACCGCTGATCGATGAGGCCGCCATTGCCAAGGTCGAGTCGCTGGTCGCTGACGCCCTCAGCAAGGGCGCCCAGGTGGTGTCCGGTGGCTCCCGCCACGCGCTCGGCGGCACCTGGTTCCAGCCCACCGTGCTCACCGACACGACACCCGACATGGCGGTGGCGAAGGAAGAAATCTTCGGTCCTGTGGCCCCGCTGTTCCGCTTCCGCACCGAGGAAGAGGCAATTGCCATGGCCAACGACACCGAATTCGGTCTGGCCGCCTATTTCTACTCGCGTGACATTGGCCGCGTCTGGCGGGTCTCGGGCCAGCTCGAATACGGCATGGTCGGCATCAATACCGGCCTGATCTCGACCGAGGTCGCGCCCTTCGGCGGCGTCAAGAACTCGGGCCTTGGTCGCGAAGGTTCGCACCATGGGCTCGATGAGTACATGGAGTTGAAGTACCTGTCGATGGGCGGGCTTTAGCACCGTCTTTCGTATCTGCGTAGCACCACCAGACACTCGCGCATCCGTTCGCGAGGCAATTCGATCATCAGGAGACAACCATGAACACCCTGCGCCTTTCATCCCTCGCCCTGCTTGCCGGCTTTGTCGCGCTGCCCGCCGCCGCGCAGGAAGTCACGCTGAAAGTCAGCCACTTCCTGCCCGGCATGGCCCTCGCCCAGAAGGCCGTGCTCGAGCCCTGGTGCGAGGATCTCGGCCGCGCCTCGGCCGGACGCATCAAGTGCCAGTTTTTCCCATCGATGCAGCTCGGCGGCACGCCGGCGCAATTGCCCGACCTGGTGAAGAACGGTGTCGCCGACATCGTATGGACCGCGCCGGGCTATTCGGCGGGCCGCTTCCCCAAGACCGAAGCGCTCGAGCTGCCGGGCGTGCTGCCGTTGGGTGGTGTTGCGCAAGGACGGGCGATCTGGCCCTTCTTCGAACAACACCTGCAAGCTGAATACGGTGCATTCAAGGTGCTTGCCATGCACGGCGACGGGGGCATGAACATCCACACGGCGAAGACGGCGATCAAATCCGCCGACGACCTCAAGGGCCTCAAGCTGCGCGCGCCGAACCGCACCATCGCCCGCACCCTGACCGTGCTCGGTGCCACACCGGTGGCGATGCCGCCCGCACAGATGACCGAAGCCATTTCCAAGGGTGTCGTCGATGGCGCGTCCGCGGTATGGGAGGTCATCGTGCCCACCAAACTCGACGAGGTCACGCACTTCCACATGGAAACCCCGGCCGATCAGCCGGCGATGGGCTCGACCATTCTGACCGTGCTGATGAACAAGGAACGTTATGCGGCCCTCCCCGCCGATCTGCGCGACATCATCGACCGCTACAGCGGCATGGCACTGGTCGAGCGTTTCGGCCAGGCGTGGGATGGTGCGATCACCGGCGCACGCGACAAGGTGAAGGCCGCCGGTCACACGGTGACCCAGGTTGAAGGCGCTGCCTACACCACCATGCGCGAACGTGCGCTCCCGGTCGAACAGGAGTGGATTGCCGACGCCAAGGGCAAGGGCTTCGACGGCGCCGTACTGGTTGCCGCCGCCCGCGACGCCGCCGCCAAGACCCGCCCCTGATACCGAACCCACCTCCCCCATGGCCGTTGCCCGGTTCAGGGCAGCGGCCCCCATTCTGAGGAACAGCCGATGTCGAACACCAAACGCTACTACGAACACCCCGCCCGCTTCGGCGACACCGAATGGCAGGCCCGCGTGCAGCTTGCCGCGATGTACCGCATCTTTGCCTATCTCAAGTGGGACGAATCGATCTACAACCATATCTCGCTGCGCGTGCCTGGCGAACCCGGTCACTTCCTGATCAACCCCTTCGGTCTGCATTACTCGGAAGTGTGCGCATCCAATCTGGTCAAGATCGACATCGACGGCAACATCATCGGCCATGCCGATTGGCCGATCAATCCGGCTGGTTTCACCTTTCATAGCGCGATCCATGCAACGGTGCCGGACGGCCACTGCGTGATGCACGTCCACACCACGGCAACCCAGGCCGTGTGCTGCCTGAAGGACGGGCTGTCGTTCAGCAACTTCTATGCGGCACAGCTCTACGGCAAGATCGCCTACCACGACTTCGAGGGCATTACCGTCCATCTGGACGAAGGTCAGCGCATCCTCGCCAGTGCGGGCGACAAACCCGTGCTGCTGCTGCGCAACCACGGACCGGTCGTGATCGGCGCAACCCTGGCACAGGCCTTCTCGCTGATGTGGCTGGTCAATCGCGCCTGCGAGATTCAGCTCGCCACCCAATCCATGGGACAGGCGCTTGAATTGCCGACGCCGGTTCTGGAAAAATGCGTGGCAGACTCGCTGAACTTCGATCCCAAGTACGGCGCCGGAGAAGACGCCTTCGCCGCCTTTGTCCGCCTGGTCGAAAGGCAGGACCCAGGCTTTCGTCACTGAGCACCCGGTTTCGGCCCTCCCGCCACGGGTGAAGGAGCAGGAATGAAGATCTGCCTGTACGGCGCCGGCGCGGTCGGCGGCCTTATCGGGGCACGCATTGCCGCCACCGGTCAACCCTTGTCGGTGGTCGCACGCGGCTCGACGCTGGCCGCGCTGCAGCACGACGGCCTCGGCCTTCAGCAAGTGGATGGCCGCCGCCACTTCGCGGTCACTGCGGTGGCCGACCCTGGCGAACTGGGGCCGCAGGATCTCGTGATCGTTGCCGTCAAGGAGCCGGCGATGGCCGCCGTCGCCGAGGCCATCGGGCCGCTGATCGGGCCCGACACCAAGGTGATGACGGCCATGAACGGCGTGCCGTGGTGGTTCTTCGACGGCCTGCCCGGGCCGCTGGCCGGCGCCACCCTTACCAGCGTCGACCCCACGGGCGAACTGCGCAGTCGCATCCCCTCCGCACAGGTCATCGGTTGCGTCGTGCATATCGCGTGCGCCACCCTGTCGCCTGGCGTCAGCCTGCACAAGATGGGCAACGGGCTGGTCATCGGCGATGCCACCGGCCCCGTCACGGTGGCCACCCGGGCGGTGGCCGGTCTGCTCACCGCGGCCGGCTTTGATCTCACCGTGTCCGATCGCATCCAGCGCGACATCTGGTTCAAGCTGTGGGGCAACATGACCATGAACCCGGTATCGGCAATCACCGGCGCCACCAGCGACCGCATCCTCGACGACGAACTGGTCGAATCCTTTTGTGTGCGGGTCATGGAAGAGGCCGCCGCCGTGGGCGAGCGCATCGGCTGCCCGGTGGCACAGAGTCCGGCCGAGCGTAACGCGGTCACGCGCAAACTGGGCGCGATGAAGACCTCGATGTTGCAGGACGTCGAGGCCGGCCGCGCGTTAGAGATTGATGCGCTGCTCGGCGTGGTGCACGAGATCGCCGGCAAGGCAGGCGTCGAGGTGCCCAACATCGCTGCCCTGCTCGGCCTGGTGAGGCTCTTTGCCCGCACCCGCGGGCTGTATTGAAATGCAGGCGCGCCTATCAGGGCGCGCCTTCCATGCCGAACGCGCCGGTACTATTCCGGGATCGTGATTGCGCCGCGCCGGATCTGGTCGCGTTCAAGCGATTCGAACAAAGCCTTGAAATTGCCCTCGCCAAAGCCATCGTCACCCTTGCGCTGGATGAACTCGAAGAACACCGGCCCGAGTAGGGTCTCGGAGAAGATCTGCAGCAACAGGCGGCGCTTGCCACCTTCGGTGCTGCCATCGAGGAGGATGCCGCGGGCGCTCAGTTCCGCCGCGTTCTCACCATGGCCGGGCAAGCGCTCGTCGAGCATCTCGTAATAGGTGGCCGGGGGCGCCGTCATCAGCGGAATGCCGGCAGCACGCAGCTTGTCCACACTGGCGATGAGATCGTCGGTGAGCAGCGCCACGTGCTGGATGCCTTCGCCGTTGAACTTCATCAGGAACTCCTCGATCTGCCCCGAGCCCTTCGACGCCTCTTCGTTGAGCGGAATGCGGATCTTGCCGTCCGGTGCGGTCATCGCACGCGAAGTCAGGCCGGTGTACTCGCCCTTGATGTCGAAGTAGCGAATCTCGCGGAAGTTGAAGATGCGCTCGTAGAAGCTTCCCCAATGGTTCATGCGGCCGCGATAGACGTTGTGCGTCAGGTGGTCGATGAGCTTGAAGCCATGCCCGACCGGATGCCGATCGACGCCTTCGATGAAGTTGAAGTCGATGTCGTAGATCGAGGTGCCGTCGCCGTAGCGGTCGATCAGGTACAGCGGCGCGCCGCCAATGCCCTTGATCGCTGGCAGGCGCAGCTCCATCGGGCCGGTCGGCATGTCCATCGGCTGGGCACCGAGCTCGATCGCGCGTCTGAACGCAAGATGCGCATCGCGCACGCGAAACGCCATGCCGCAGGCTGACGGCCCGTGCTCGGCGGCGAAATAGGCCGGAATGCTGCGCGGCTCTCGATTGACGATGAAATTGATATCACCCTGACGGTACAGGGTGACGTCCTTCGAGCGGTGCTGCGCCACGCGGGAAAAGCCCATCATCTCGAAGATGGGTTCGAGCACGTTGGGAATGGGCGAGGCGAATTCGACGAACTCGAAGCCCATGAGGCCCATCGGATTTTCAAAAAGGTCAGCCATTGTCTTGCTCCTGATAGCGAATGGTTCGGGTGGACCGCAGTCCAGGGTCGAAACGGCCTATCGGAACAAGGGGGGCGCACACGGCACCCCGCGCACACTGCGTGCGAGGTGATCGCCCACGAACAGCTCACTACCCCGTCCATGCCCGCGCGGCTGCGCTGAGCAGTCGTGGCAGCGAACCGGTGAACCGGGCTTGGGCATGCTGTGGTCTCCGCGGTGGCATGGGCGCGCTTGCGCCCTTGTTATTCGTTATAGTCCAACTACTTTAACACCACTGAAGACGAACGTCGTTCCCCCGAGGGGGACCGGGGCGCCCGGTGCGCCGCCAATCTCATCAGCCAGAACATTTGCATGTCCCGGACAACAGGGTAATAGTCCTGCTGCAAGCACCGCCAAGAGCGGGCACCTCACCCCCACACGCGAACCAACAAGGAGAGCCGATGACCGAACGTCTTTTCCATGCCGACAGCTATGCCCAGGCCTGCGACGCCATTGTCACCCGCAGCGAACCGGGCATCATCGAACTCGACCGCACCGTGTTCTACCCCACCGGCGGCGGCCAGCCCGGCGACATCGGTACATTGATCCTCGAGGACGGCAGCCGCCTCGAGGTGACCGACACGATCAAGGGCGATAGCGAGACCATCGTGCACCGCGTCGACGCCGCTGCCCCGGTGCCCGGCCCCGGCACCCGGCTGCGGGCAGAGATCGACTGGCCCCGGCGGCACACCCTGATGCGCTATCACACCTGCCTGCACCTGCTGTGCGCAGTGGTTGATGCTCCGGTGACCGGCGGCAAGATGGCCGTGGACAAGGCCCATCTCGACTTCGACATCGACATGGACAAACTGGTCGCTGCCGATATCGAAGCCGCGCTCAACGCCCTCATCGCGCGCGACCAGGCGGTGGAAACCGGATCGATCAGCGATGCGGAGCTCGACGCCAATCCAGGGTTGGTGAAGACCATGTCGGTACAGCCGCCGCGCGGACAGGGCAGCGTGCGCACCATCCGCGTCGGAGACATCGATTACCAGCCCTGCGGCGGCACCCATCTGCGCCACACCCGCGAGATCGGCACGGCCAGCGTGGTCAGAATCCGCTCGGAGGGCAAACGCAACAAGCGCGTGACGATCGTCCTCAATCGCTGAACCCGCCCGCCGCTGTCTGCGATGCATCCGGAGGACTTGGCCACGATCAAGAAAACTGCGCCGACGCGGTGCTAGGATCCGTTCATGGATCCGACGCCCTCACACAATTTCCCCGACCTGCGCGCGCGCCTGGCGGCCTTGCTCGACATGCTCGAAACCGGGCTGGTCGAGCGCCGCCAGGCGGTTCGCCTGAGCCTGCTCGGCGCGCTTGCCGGCGAACATACGCTGCTGATCGGCCCGCCGGGCACCGCCAAGAGCGAACTGGCGCGGCGCCTGCACACCGCGTTTGCCAATGCCCGCTATTTCGAGCGCCTGTTGACCCGCTTCTCGGTACCCGAAGAGCTGTTCGGCCCGTTGTCGATCAAGGCCCTCGAAGAGGACCGCTACGAGCGCCACACCGCCGGCTTCCTGCCCGACGCCTCGATCGCCTTCATCGACGAAGTATTCAAGGCCAACAGCGCCATCCTCAACGCGCTGCTGACGCTGCTCAACGAGCGCGAGTTCGACAACGGCGCCGGCCGCCAGCACTGTCCGCTGATCAGTGTGGTCGGCGCCACCAATGACGTCCCCGAGGACGAAGTGGCGGAGGCCTTTTTCGACCGCTTCCTGTTGCGTCTGCCGGTCGCACCGGTCAGCGCAGGCGGCTTTGCGCAGCTGCTGCAGACCCTGCACGGCGCGAACTGGACGGCGCCTCCCGCGGCGCTGCGCCTGGACACCACGGATCTCGACGCGCTGGCCAGCAGGGCCGGCAAGGTCGTTCTGGCCGTAGACGTGGGGGCGATCCTCGCCGAACTGCGCGCGCATTTCGCCGCAGAAGAAATCTATGTTTCCGACCGCCGCTGGGTCAAGGCCGTGTGGTGGCTGCGTATCGCCGCTGCGTGCGAAGGCCGCGCAACGGTGGCGGTGTGGGATCTGCTCCTGCTCCCGTGCTGCACCGCGCCCGATGCGCCGCGCCAGGCCGCGGTCGCCGAGTGGCTGCAGGCCCGTCTCGGTGTGCGCGAGGCATTCTCGCCACCGCGGCTGACACGGGTGATCGAAGCCTTCGAGGCGCAGCTCGACGCCGAATCGAAAGCCAACGAACTCGACTACGATGCTTCCGGACGCCTGCGCTTCTCCGCGACCGAACTCGCCGACGAGATTGGCGACGCCAAGGGCGGCGCCGGCGCACTGCGCATGCGCTACAACCGTCGGCGTCGTTACGGCGCCTGTCACATTGCGGCGCGTACCGGCCAGATCGATGCCCTGCTCGCCCGCATCGCAGGCTATGCCGACGAACTCGCCGCGCAGCGCGATGACCTGGCGGCCTACCTCGACAACAGTCTGTGGCTGGACCCCGTGCTCGGCCAGCGCGTAGACACCAATCTGGCGGCCGTGGCCACGGCGCTGGACAGTCTGCGACAGCGTGCAGAGGCGGCGCGCGAAGGCTTTACCCGCCTGCCCCGCCTGCCCGACAACGAAGACGATGGCAACGTGCCCGACCCCATCGCCGAGCCCCTGCCACACGCGCCGTGAACCCCGTGCCTCCCCAAGCGCGCCTGTTCGAGGCGCGCGAGCGGCGCCTGGCCGCACTCGACGCCTTGTCGCGCAAACTGTGGCTGGGTGGCATGACCCATGCCGAAGGCCAGCTCGAGCCACGCCTGGAAGGGCTGTGCCTGTTGCACGATGCCCTGTTCGCCGGGCAGTTGCCGCCTGCCGCCGTCTGGCCCTGGCCGCCGCCTCCGCTGACCGACGAACTGCACGCGACGCTGCAAGCGCTCACACTGCCGGCCTACTGTCGGGATCAGTCTGACTTGAGCGTCACGGTGCTGATGAGTGCGCTCTTCCACCTTGATTTCATCGTCGACTACCGCGATCGCGGTGCGGACCCATGCCAGGCGAGCCGAATGGCACTGGAGGCCTTTGCCGCCGACTGGCAGACGCGATGCGGCGAGATCGACGAATTGGTCGAGGTCTTCGGCAGCTTGCCCGACGGCAGCAAGAACACGCACTGGGACAGCCTGCGCGGCACCTTGCGCAGCGAGGGCTGGCAGGAGGTCCTGCGCATCCGTCGACTGATCGAAAAACTGCCGGAGTTGAGCCAGCTGATTCGCCGCCTCGGCCGCAGCCGCACCACCGACGAACCCGACCGCCACAGCCAGCGTCCGGTCGAGCGCATGGACGCGGCCATCGCCCGCCTGCCACAGGCGCGCAGCGTGCACATCCCCGATCTCCCCGGCGAGACCCGCGGCATCAAGCGCTCCGAGCGCATCGCGCGCATGTTGCCAGCCGAAGCCATGCTCCTGGGCCATCCACGCTTGCGCCTCGTGTGGCATGCACGTCGGGCCGAGCGTACGCTGCTCGCCTACGACGACGATGAGCGCATGGAGGAGCTGCACCAGCGGCAGGCGCCGACGCCGCGTCCGTCGCCACAAGCCGCGCCGGCGCGCCGGCTGGAGATGGGCCCACTGCTGATCTGTGTCGACACCTCGGGGTCGATGCAGGGCGGCGCCGAAGCGGTGGCCAAGGCCACCGTACTCGAGGCGGTACGCGCCGCTCACGCACAACAGCGCGACTGCCACGTTTTCGCCTTCGGCGGCCCGGACGAGGTGGTGGACATGGCGCTTGGCGTCGATGCCGGCGGCATCGAACGCCTGACGCGCTTTCTCTGCCAGACCTTTCGCGGCGGCACCGACATCTGCGGGCCGCTCGAGCACGCGATCGACAAGCTGGAAGACACCCGCTGGCAGCTGGCCGACCTGCTGCTGGCCTCGGACGGCGAATTCGGCGCCACCCCTGCCGTCGTCGCCCGCCTCAACCAGGCCAAGCAGACACAAGGTTTGCGTGTGCAGGGCATCCTCATCGGCGACCGCGAAACCGTCGGTCTGCTCGAAATAGCGGACGACATCCTGTGGGTGCGCGACTGGCGCCGTTTCGGCCATTCAGACGCAGACTCGCCGGTGCATTCGAAGAGCCTGACCGCGCTCTACTTTCCCGGGGCGCTGCGCAGCCCAGAAAACCGGCGCGCCACCGTCACCGGCGACACCGCCTCGGCCGCCGTCCGTGCCGGCCTGCACCGCGGCGAGACGCCCCCGAACCAGGAGACATCGTGAGTTTTGCCGACGACTACCTCGCCCAGCTCGAGCACTTTGCCGCCCGCAGCCCACTGCCGCGCATCCGCGCCCTGCACCTGCCACCGCTGCAGCCCAATACCGACGACCGCGGCGAATTCTGCGCATTGGAACTGGAAGACGGCTCGCTCGGCCTGTCCTACGTGCTGCTCGACGACACCCTTGCCCACCTGCACGCGCGGGCCGATCTGGCCGGGCTTGCCGGCACCGACGCCCTCGAGCTGGCGCGGCGTTACGCAGGCAGCAACGGGCTCGACAGAACCATCGGCTTCGCCGCCGCCAACGCCCTGACCCGATGCCTGTACACCCGCGCCGCTTTCTGCCCCGACACCAGCACCGACTCGATCGGCGAGCTGCAGCCCGTGGCCGGAGAACACATCGGCATGATCGGCCTGTTCCGGCCGCTGCTCGGCCGCATCCTCGCGGCCGGCGCCCGGCTCACCGTGGTCGAACTCAGGGCCGAACTCGCCGGCGAACGCGACGGCTACCGCGTCACCACCGACCCCGCTGCGCTTGCCGACTGCAGCAAGGTGGTATCGACCAGCACCCTGCTGCTCAACGACACCCTCGACCGCATGCTCGCCAGCTGCCGGCAAGCGTGCCGCTTTGCGATGATCGGCCCCAGCGCCGGCTGCCTGCCGGACGCCCTGTTCGCGCGCGGGGTGACCTTTGTCGGCGGCAGCTGGGTGACCGACCCGCCCGCCTTCATCGACGCCCTCCGGCGCGGGGTGCGCAGCAAGCACGCAGTGAAGTTCGGATTGACGCGCGACAACTACCCCGGCTTCGACGCGCTGCTGGCCCGCGTCTGAATTCGGTCGCCACTCAAAGGACGCTCTCAGCCAGGTTGTGCTGCTCGACCAGCGAGCGCAAGGTGTTGCCGTGCGTCTTGCCTTCGTAGCCGCAGCACACGTCGACGGCACCGCTGCCGCCGAGCAAGGGACAGGCAGCGAACAGCTCGGCCACCCAATCGACGAATGCGCGAACCTTTGGCGACAGGTGGCGATTGGCCGGATAGATCGCCGAGATCGGCATCGGCGCCGGCCCCCACTGCGGCAGGATTTCGCGCAACGCGCCGCTCTCGAGATGCGGCAGGGCCATGAAACGCGGCACCTGCACCAGGCCAAAGCCCTGCAACGCGCAGGCAAGGTAGGCATCGCCGTCATTGACCGACACCACGCCTTCCATCTTCACCTCCTTCACGACGCCGTCGACGACGAAGTCCCAGTCGAGGACGCGTCCGCTCAGGCTGGAAAAGTAGTTCACCGCACGGTGCTGGGCGAGCGCCTCCAGCGTCGTGGGCTCGCCGTAGCGCTCGAGATAGGACGGTGCCGCACAGGTGATGCCGGCAAAGGTGCCAATGCGGCGGGCCACCAGCGACGAATCCGGCAGTGCACCGACGCGGATAGCACAGTCAACGGCTTCGCGCACCATATCCACCGGGCGGTCGGTCATGCCGATCGCGAGTTCGACCTCGGGAAAACGCGTGTGGAAATCGCACAGCTGCGGAATGAGCACCAGGCGCCCGATCGTGGCCGGTACGTCGATGCGAAGCCGGCCACGCGGGGCACGTGCCGCCTCGCGGAATGAGGCTTCGGTTTCCTCCACTTCCGCAAGGATGCTCACGCAACGCTCGTAATACGCGGCACCGTCCTGGGTCAGGCTCAGGCGACGGGTGCTGCGATTGAGCAGCCGTACCTGCAGCAGGCGCTCGAGGTTCTGAATGATGTTGGTGACGGTGGCGCGCGGCAAGCCGAGGCTGTCCGCCGCGCGCGAAAAACTGTTCGCGTCCACCACCCGGGTGAACACCTGCATGGCCTGAAAGCGATCCATCACCCCTCCGCACCTGAATGTATTGCTGGCTGAATTATCGCGCAATCCGCGCATCGATTATTCGCCATGAGCAAATAGTGTTTCCACTTTTTGTGTATTTATCCAATCAACAACAACACCGAAGATTGATGCAGCGCCGCAAATCGATGAGGCGAGCAGTCCCGTCGCCACCGCTCGGTCCGCTGCATAGCCTCGCCGTATTTGGCACCCGCCCCGGCGCGACCTCATAACTTCAATCCGATGCCCGCCAGCCGGCGCACCGGTGCCCCACAGGAGCAACGCGATGCCACTCTTGCGCAAACCCTATGCCCTCGCGACCGTGATCGCGCTGGTCTTCGCCGTCGGCGGCGGCATGGCCACCCTGGCCGTACACGCCGGCCCCGAGGCGGCCCCGGTCGTCGCCGCACCGAGCCCGGTCGATGTCGCCACGGTCTCCAGCCAGCCGATCGTCGACTGGCACGACTATTCGGGCCGGCTCGAAGCCGTGGACCGTGTCGACATCCGGCCCCAGGTATCGGGCACGATTACCGCGGTGCATTTCAAGGACGGTGCGCTGGTCGCCAAGGGTGCGCCCCTGTTCACCATCGATCCACGCCCCTACGCCGCTGCGCTTGACCAGGCCCGTGCCGGTCTCGCCGCCGCCGAAGCGCGGGCCGCCTACACCGCCGCCGATCTCGCACGCGCCGAGCGCCTGATCGCCGACAACGCGATTGCGCGCCGCGTCCTCGAGGAAAAACAGAACGCCGCACGCGAGGCCGAAGCCAACCGCCTGGCAGCACGTGCCGCGGTGGAATCGGCGCGTCTCGATCTCGAACACACGCGCATCACCGCCCCGGTGGCAGGTCGCCTGTCGCGAGCCGAGGCAACCGTTGGCAACGTCGTGGCCGCCGGCGCCGGATCGGCGCCGCTCACCACCCTGGTCTCGGTCGCAAGGATCTACGCCGCCTTCGATGTGGACGAACAGAGCTTTCTCGCGCTGATCAACGGCCGTCACGGCGGCGCTGCCGTGCCGGTGCGCCTCGGCCTGGCCAATGAAGACGACTACCCGCGTAGCGGCAGCGTAAGTTCGGTCGACAACCGCATGGACACCTCCTCGGGCACGATCCGTGTGCGGGCGATATTCGACAACCCCGACGGTACGTTGCTGCCCGGGCTGTATGCCCGCATCCGCCTCGGCAGCAGCACCGCGCGCGATGCCGTGCTGATCGACGAACGTGCGATCGGCACCGACCAGGACAAGCGCTTCGTCCTGGTCGTGGACGCTGAAAACCGCACGGCCTACCGTGAAGTCACGCTGGGCGCTGCCCAGGGGTCCCTGCGCGTGGTGGAAAGCGGTCTGCAGGCAGGCGAGCGCATCGTCATCAACGGCCTGCAGCGCACCCGCCCGGGGCAGACCGTGTCACCCGTCCCGGTGCTGATGTCCGGCGCCACCAGTCAGCCCGCGCCGGCCGTGCTGGTTCGTGCAGACAACAGCTGAGGTACGGTCATGAATATCTCCAAGTTCTTCATCGACCGGCCGATCTTTGCCGGCGTGCTGTCGGTGCTGATTCTGCTCGGCGGCCTGCTGGCGATGTTCCAGCTGCCGATCTCGGAATACCCCGAGGTCGTGCCGCCCTCGGTCGTCGTGCGTGCCCAGTACCCCGGCGCCAACCCCAAGGTGATTGCAGCAACGGTGGCCTCGCCTCTGGAGGAAGCGATCAACGGCGTCGAGGACATGCTGTACATGCAGTCGCAGGCCAACAGCGACGGCAATCTCGCACTGACCGTGCATTTTCGCCTCGGCGTCGATCCCGACCACGCCCAGCAGCTGGTGCAGAACCGCGTGTCCCAGGCGCTGCCGCGCTTGCCCGAGGATGTGCAGCGCCTCGGCGTGACCACGGTCAAGAGCTCGCCGACCTTGACCCTGGTCGTCCACCTGGTGTCGCCGGACAATCGCTACGACGCCACCTACCTGCGCAACTACGCGGTACTCAACGTCAAGGACCGCCTGGCCCGCATCCCCGGCGTCGGCGAGGTGTCGATCTGGGGCGCCGGCAACTACGCAATGCGAGTCTGGCTGGACCCGCACAAGGTCGCCCAGCGCGGACTGACCGCGAGCGACGTGGTGCGGGCGATCCGCGAGCAGAACGTGCAGGTGGCCGCCGGCGTGATCGGCGCCTCGCCAACGCTGCCCGGCGTACCGCTGCAGTTCTCGGTGAACGCCCGCGGACGCCTGTCCACTGAGACGGAATTCCGCGACATCGTGCTCAAGACTGCCGCCGACGGCGGTGTCACGCGGCTGTCCGACGTCGCCCGGGTCGAGCTCGACGCGGCCGAATACGGTCTGCGCTCGCTGCTAGACAATCAGCCGGCAATTGGCATGGGCATCATGCAGGCGCCCGGCGCCAACGCACTGGCGGTGTCGGAACAGGTGCGGGCGGCGATGGCTGAACTGAAGCAGGACTTCCCCAGCTCGGTCGACTATCGCATCGAATACGACCCCACCCAGTTCGTGCGTGCCAGCATCAAGGCGGTGGTGGTCACACTGCTCGAAGCCGTGGCGCTCGTGGTGCTGGTGGTGATCGTGTTCCTGCAGACCTGGCGGGCGTCCATCATACCCTTGCTCGCGGTGCCGGTGTCCATCGTCGGGACCTTCGGCCTGATGCTCGCTTTCGGTTACTCGATCAACGCGCTGTCGCTGTTCGGCATGGTGCTGGCAATCGGCATCGTCGTGGACGACGCCATCGTCGTGGTCGAGAACGTCGAGCGCAACATCGCCGCGGGCCTGTCCCCGCGCGACGCCACCTACCGCGCGATGCAGGAAGTGAGCGGGCCGATCATCGCCATCGCGCTCACCCTGGTCGCGGTGTTCGTGCCGCTTGCGTTCATGACCGGGCTCACCGGCCAGTTCTACAAGCAGTTCGCGATGACCATCGCCATTTCCACGGTGATCTCCGCGTTCAATTCACTGACGCTGTCACCCGCCCTCGCCGCGCTGCTGCTCAAGGGGCATCACGACGGACAACGCCCCGACTGGCTGACCCGCGCCATGAACCGGCTGTTCGGCGGATTCTTCGCCCGCTTCAACCGCTTCTTCGGCCGCGCCTCCGAAAGCTACGGAAGCGGCGTCACCGGCGTGATCTCGCGCAAGGCCTCGGTGATGGGCGTGTACGCAGTGCTGCTGGCGCTTGCCGCCGGCGTGGCGTGGATCGTGCCCGGCGGCTTTGTGCCGGCACAGGACAAGCAGTACCTGATCAGCTTCGCCCAGTTGCCCAACGGCGCCGCGCTCGACCGCACCGAAACCGTGATACGCCGCATGAGCGAGATTGCGCTCGCGCAACCCGGCGTGCAGAGTGCGATCGCCTTCCCCGGACTGTCGATCAACGGCTTTACCAACAGCTCCTCGGCGGGCATCGTGTTCGTCACGCTCAAACCCTTCGACGAGCGCCGCGCGCCGACGCTTTCCGCGGCGGCGATCAGCGCCGAACTCAACGGCAAGTACAGCGCGATCAAGGAAGCCTTCATCGCCGTGTTCCCGCCGCCACCGGTCATGGGCCTGGGCACGCTGGGCGGCTTCAAGCTGCAGATCGAGGACCGCGGTGCGCTCGGCTACGCCGAGCTCGATGCGGCGGCCAAGGCCTTCATCGCCGCGGCCCAGAAGGCGCCCGAACTGGGCCCCACCTTCACCAGCTACCAGATCAACGTGCCCCAACTCGACGTAGACCTCGACCGCGTCAAGGCCAAGCAGCTCGGCGTGCCGGTCACCGACGTGTTCGACACCATGCAGATCTATCTCGGCTCGCTATACGTAAACGACTTCAACCGTTTCGGACGTGTTTTCCAGGTTCGTGCGCAAGCCGACGCACCATTCCGCGCCCGTCCCGAGGATATCGGCCAGTTGAAGACGCGCAACGCCGCCGGCGAGATGGTGCCGCTGTCCTCGCTGTTGCGGGTGAGCAATGGTTTCGGCCCCGAGATGGTGGTGCGCTACAACGGCTATACCGCGGCCGACATCAACGGCGGCCCGGCACCGGGCTATTCATCCGACCAGGCGCAGGCGGCCGCCGAGCGCATCGCCGCCGAGACCCTGCCACCCGGGATCAGGTTCGAGTGGACGGATCTCACCTACCAGAAGATCCTCGCCGGCAACGCGGGCATGTGGATCTTTCCGCTCAGCGTGCTGCTGGTGTTCCTGGTGCTGGCCGCGCAGTACGAAAGCCTGACCCTGCCGCTGGCGGTCATCATGATCGTGCCGATGAGCCTCCTTGCCGCACTTACCGGCGTGTGGCTGAGCGCTGGCGACAACAACCTGTTCACCCAGATCGGCCTGATGGTGCTGGTCGGCCTGTCGGCCAAGAATGCCATTCTGATCGTGGAGTTCGCCCGCGAACTCGAATTGCAGGGCAGCACGGCGATCGATGCCGCGATCGAGGCCAGCCGCCTGCGTCTGCGTCCGATCCTGATGACCTCGATCGCCTTCATCATGGGCGTGGTGCCGCTGGTGCTGTCCTCCGGCGCCGGCGCCGAGATGCGCCACGCGATGGGCGTGGCGGTGTTCTTCGGCATGCTCGGCGTGACCTTGTTCGGGCTCTTTCTGACCCCGGTGTTCTACGTGCTGCTGCGAACGCTGGGCAAGGGCCACAAGCTGCACACCGCCAGCCCGCACCTTGCGCCCATCACCACCACGCATGCAGCGTCCCACCGCGCCTGAACGGAGCCCACGACATGACCACGCAAACCACACCCCGCGCCACGACGCTGCGCATCCCGCTGTTGCTCGCTGCCTTGCTGACAGTGGCCGGTTGCGCGCTGACACCAGCCTACGAGCGTCCAGCGATGAGCATACCGCCCGCGTTCAAGGAAGCGGCCCCCGCACGCGACGCAGCCCCCTCCGACGAGGCGCGCTGGAAGACCGCGATGCCGGCCGAAGCGGCGCATCGCGGCGAATGGTGGACCGTGTTCGGCGACGCCACCCTGAACGCGCTCGAATCCGACGCGCTGGC
This sequence comes from Azoarcus sp. L1K30, assembly GCF_018122735.1. Taxonomy (GTDB): domain Bacteria; phylum Pseudomonadota; class Gammaproteobacteria; order Burkholderiales; family Rhodocyclaceae; genus Parazoarcus. Next base: position 2,876,028 of record NZ_JAGRRD010000001.1, read on the forward strand.
TGCCAACCAGGATCTCAAGGCCGCTGCGGCACGCCTCGCCCAGGCGCGCGCGCTCGGCGGCAGCGCCCGCGCCGAACGCCTGCCGCAGATCGACGCCGGCCTTGGCCCCACCCGTCAGCGCCCCTCGCCCGCCTCGCAGGGTCTCGACGCCGACGCCTCCACCACCACGTCCACGCTGTGGCGGGCGCAGGCGAGCATCGGCTACGAGGTCGATCTGTTCGGCCGCGTCGCCGCCACGGTGGACGCAGCCGACGCCGGCGCGCAACACAGCGAAGCGCTGCTGCGATCCGTGCAACTCGCGCTGCAGGCCGACGTCGCCAGCACCTACTTCCTGCTGCGCGAACTCGACGCCGAACAGGCACTGTTCCGCGCCACGGTCGATTTGCGCAGCGACGCCTTGAAACTCGTACTGCACCGCTTCGAAGCAGGCGACATCGGCGAACTCGATGTGGCCCGCGGACGCACCGAGCTCGCCTCGGCGCAGTCGGAAGCGCACGGCATCGCCCGCCGCCGCGCCGCCGCCGAACATGCGCTGGCCATCCTGCTCGGCAAGCCCCCGGCGGAGTTCAGTTTCACCCCGCAGCCACTGGAGCGCCTCGCTATCGAGGTTCCCGCCGGACTGCCGTCCGAGTTGCTCGAACGCCGCCCCGACATCGCCGCCGCCGAACGGGAGATGGCCGCCGCCAACGCCCGCATCGGTATCGCCCGCGCCGCCTTCTTCCCGCGCCTGAACCTGACCGGCGCACTCGGCTATGAGTCGGGCGAGCTTGGCGATCTGCTGCAGTGGTCCAGCCGCAGCTTCCTGCTCGGCCCGCTCGCCGGCACCGTGCTGTCACTGCCGATTTTCGACGGCGGCCGCCGCCAGGCCGAACTCGATCGCAGTCGTGCGGCGTGGGATGAAGACGTCGCACGTTACCGTCAGACCGTGCTCTCCGCCTTCCGCGAAGTCGAAGACAGTCTCTCCGCCGTGCGCATCCTCGGCGACCAGGCCCGCGCCCAGAACGCGGCGGTCATGGCCGCCGAGCGCGCCGCGCAATTGTCGCAACTGCAGTACCGGGAGGGTGCGACGAGCTACTTCGAGGTCATTGACGCGGATCGCAGCGTCTTGCAACAGCGCCGGCTGGCGGTGCAACTGGACGGCGAGCGCGCGCGCTCGACCGTGGCGCTGATCCGCGCGCTGGGCGGCGGCTGGGACGCATCGCCTGGCCAAGGCGACGGCTGAAACACGGCCGATGGCGGGATCAGGAACGCGACAGGGACAGCCGCTCGTCCGCGGCTGTCATTTACACTGACGACACATGAACCATCCAATCAGCGCCTGAACGCGCCCAGCGCCACACCCGCCCCGACGAATGCGGCACCGGCGGTACGGTTGAACCAGCGCAGGCGACGGCCCTGCCTGAGCCAGATCGCCAGCCGGGCGCCGCCGCCCGCATACACGAACATCCAGCCGGTTTCGATCGCGATGAAGCTCAGCAGCAGGATGGTGGCCTGCGGCGCCAGTGCCTGGCCCGGATCGAGAAACTGGGGAAAGAAGGCGACGCCGAACAGGATGGCCTTCGGGTTGGACAGGGCCACCATCACGCCGATCCGGAAGCGTGCCCAGCCACCGGCGGCATCCGGCGCGTGTCCGGTGTCGAGCTGGCTGTCGGTCGAGCGCCAGGTCTTCACCCCGAGGTAGATCAGGTAGGCGGCGCCGGCATACTTCACCAGCTCGAACAGATGGCTGGACGTGAGCAGCACCGCCCCGAGCCCGCCGAGCGACACGCCGAGGATTACCGCCAGCCCGCCCAGCAGACCCGGCATGGTACTGCGCGCCGTGGGCGCGAGACCGTGCTGGATGCCATGCGTCATGGCCAGCAGCATGTTGGGGCCGGGCGTGCCGGAAATCACGAAGACGGCGGCCAGATAGGCAAGCCACAACTGCAATGACATGGGATGCTCCGAAATGGGGAATCGGCGGCCTGCAAGCGATCTTCGTCCAGCGTCCGGCGGGCTGCGCAGCGACATTATCGCCGATCAGCTGCGCCGTACGGCGATGAATCGTTGCGGGGGCAACCATCCCGGCTTCGAGGAGCTGCCGGCACGACGATGAGCGCCGGCCAAGCCGTGCGCAGATGCCCACTATAATCCTGCCCATGGAAAATCTGACTGCCGACGACGGCGAAACCATCCATCTGCGCATCTCCGGCGACGGTCGCCCACTGGTGCTGCTGCACGGTTGGACATCCAGCCATCGTGACTGGAACCCCTTCATCGAGCCGCTGGCCGCCGACTTCCGCGTCTTGCGCTGGGACGCCCGCGGCCATGGCGGACATATACCGCTGACCACCACGGTGCCGACGGTGCAACGCATGGCGCAGGACCTGCACCAGTTGATGGCGCATCATGATCTGCGCGATGCAATCGTGGTCGGCCACTCAATGGGCGCACTCACACTGTGGCAGTACGTGCGCGACTTCGGCTGCGAACGTCTGGGCGGGGCCGTCATTCTGGACCAGTCTCCGCGCCTGTTGACCGACGAGAACTGGAAGCTGGGCGTGTATGGGGACTTCGACGCCAAACGCAACGAGGCCTTCATGACCGAGCTGCGCGAGGACTTTGCCGAAGGCGTGCTGCGCTTGGTGGCGAACGGCCACAACCAGGCGGCCAGACAGGCATATGAAGCCAACACCGCAGGAATCCAGACCATGCGCCAGCGCCTGCAACGCCTGTCACCCGGCGCGCTGATCGCGTGCTGGGACAGCCTGACTGCAGCCGACTACCGGCCCGTGCTGGCGAAGATGAATATTCCCGCGTTGCTGATCTACGGCGGCGAAAGCAATTTCTACTCGACGGAAACCGCTGCTTACGTCGCCGGTCACCTGCCGGACGCAAGACTACGCATATACAAGGGAGTGGATCACGCCCCCCACCTTTGGCGGCGCGAGGCATTCGTGGCTGATTTGCTTGCGTTTGCAGGATCGGGAAGATCAATCGAATCCTCGCACCCATGAAGCACTCTGGCCCGGCTGGCGGTCGGATTTCAACGCGTCCCTACATCGAACGCGCCACACCTGCGGGATTAACATGGGCATCGCGTTCACGATCTCGAGCCCGATGGAGGATTCGTCAGCCGCAACAGCTTCGCAGTTGACGGGCAAGCGGCGCCCCAACATGTGAATCGTCCGGAGGCGAGGCGAGCGGAACGAAATGAATCCTGCCAGGCGGCACGGGCAATCGGGGCGCTATGGTCGTGGCCGCTGGCGGCCACGACTTGAATGACGGCCGCGTCAGGCCAGCGCCGGGTAGTCGAGATAGCCCTTCTCGGTACCGCCATAGAAGGTCGTCGAGTCCCACTCGTTCAGCGGCGCGTTCTCGCGCAGACGCCGGACCAGGTCGGGGTTGGAGATGAAGGCCTTGCCGAAGGCGACGAGGTCTGCGCGGCCCTCGGCCACCGCAGCCGCGGCGAGTTCACGGTCGTAGCCGTTGTTCACCATCCATGCCGCGCGGCCGCCGGCCTGCGTGTATGCGGCCTTCAATGCCGCATAGTCGAAGGGCTCGTCACCCTGCTGGAAGTCGCGCGCGCCGCCGGTGGCGCCTTCGATCACGTGCACATACGCGAGCGGCCAGCGCGCCAGCTGCTCGACGACATGCTTGAACAGCGGCGCGGGCGCGGGGTCGGCCGCATCGTTGGCCGGGGTCACCGGCGAGATGCGGATCCCGGTGCGGCCGGCGCCGATCTCGGCGACGATGGCCTCCATGACCTCGACCAGCAGGCGTGCGCGGTTCTCGATGCTGCCGCCGTAGGCGTCTGTGCGGTGGTTGCTGCCCGAGCGCAGGAACTGGTCAATCAGATAGCCGTTGGCGGCATGCACCTCGACACCGTCGAAACCGGCCTCGATGGCGGCGCGGGCGGCACGGCGGTAGTCCTCGACGATGCCAGGCAGTTCGCCGATGTCGAGCGCGCGAGGCGCCGACGTCGGTACAAAACTGCCGCTGCCATCCGGATTGATGATGTAGGTCTTGGCCTTGGCGGTGATCGCCGACGGCGCCACCGGTGCGCCGCCGCCCGGCTGCAGCGAGGTGTGCGAGATGCGGCCGACATGCCACATCTGCACCACGATCTTGCCGCCAGCCGCATGAACGGCATCGGTCACCTTGCGCCAGCCGGCGATCTGCTCTGGCGCGTAGAGCCCGGGTACATGCGCGTAGCCCTGGCCCTGATGGCTGATCGCGGTGGCCTCGGTAATCAGCAGACCGGCGCTGGCGCGCTGGGCGTAATAGGCCGCGGTGAGTTCGGTCGGCACGGCCCTGGGGGAACGATTGCGCGTCAGCGGTGCCATGGCGATGCGATTGGCAAGCGAGAGGTCGCCGGAAACGAGAGGGTCGAACAAGGTGGTCATGAGTACGTGCTCCAGGTCGGGAGGGGAACAAAGAGGGGTCAGAGATCGGTACCGATGCGGCGGAGAAATTCGTCGATGGTGTCGTCGTTGCGCTTGTAGAACACCCACTGGCCGATCCGCCGCGTCGTCACCAGGCCGGCGCGCTGCAGAATGGCCAGATGCGTCGACACCGTCGATTGCGACAAGCCACAGCGTTCGAACTTGCCTGCGCAAACACCGACTTCGAGCGGATGCTCCTGGTCGGCGAAGTGCTTTTCGGGCGCCTTCAGCCACTGCAGGATTTCACGCCGCACCGGGTGTGCCAGCGCCTTGATGACTTCATCGAGATCCATGGTGGACGGTTTCCTGTTCATATCGTGTTTCATCGAACTTTATATCGCGTTTTGTCGAATCATATATCGAATACAAACGAAGTCAACATCGACAATTGACGATATGAACAACGACACGTGACCAGGCAGTTCAGGAGAACCGGCCGTCGAGGTGCCGGTACGACCATTCTGGCGCTATATTCGCCGCATCAGGACTGAGGAGCGTGCCATGGCGGAACCCGCCGAACTGACCGAAGAGATGATCGCCGAGCTCGTGCAGGTCTTCTACGACCGCGCCCGCCTGGACGACGATCTCGGCCCGGTGTTCAACAATGCCGTCGGCGACTGGGACCACCACCTCGGCGTCGTCACCGATTTCTGGTCCAACGCCCTGCTCGGCACCCAGCGCTATGCCGGCCACCCTTTCCCGGTACACATGAACCTGCCGATCAAGCGCGAACACTTCGGCCAATGGCTGGCGCTGTTTCGCGACACCGCCGAGGAAGTCCTGCCGCCGGAGGCCGCCAGACTGGCCATCGGTCGCGCGGAGTTCATGGCGAAGAGCTTTCGGGCCGGGCTGTTTCCGTTTGACCCGGTCGTCCCTTCCTCCGCCACACGAACGAAGGACGCGCCGGGCTGAGGTGATCCGCTCGTGCCTGGCACGGCGGCAGACCCAAAAAAGGCGTTGAACTGGATAGAATTACAGTCATGAACAGTCCCCTCCCGCCTTCCGCCCAGCCGCCTGCCACCCAGCCGCCCTCCTGGCTGGCCGCCTTCCGCCCAGCCGCCTGCCACCCAGCCGCCCTCCTGGCTGGCCGCGCTCAATTCCGCCCAGCGCGAGGCGGTCGAGTTCGGCGTCAACCGTAGCCCCGGTACCCTCCCCGGCCCCTTGCTGGTCATTGCCGGCGCGGGTTCGGGCAAGACCAACACCCTCGCACATCGCGTTGCGCGCCTGATCATCGACGGCGCCGATCCCGGCCGCATCCTGCTGCTGACCTTCTCGCGCCGCGCCGCCGACGAAATGGGGCGGCGGGTGCAGCGCATCCTCGGCCAGGCCGCCGCCGACACACCTTGGCTGGCACAGGCCAGCCTGCAGTGGTCGGGCACCTTTCACGGCATCGGCGCACGCCTGCTGCGCGAGTACGCCGGGCGCATCGGACTCGATCCGGCATTCACCATCCACGACCGAGAGGACTCGGCCGACCTGATGAACCTCGCCCGTCACGAAGCCGGGCTGTCCGGCCGCAGCAAACGCTTTCCACAGAAGAACACCTGTCTGGCCATCTACTCCGCGGTGGTGAATACCCGTGCCCCGCTCAAGGATGTCCTGCAATCGACCTTCCCCTGGTGCGCGGAGTGGGAGGCGGACCTGAAAGCGCTGTTTCGCGCCTACGTTGCCGCCAAGCAGGCGCAGCAGGTGCTCGATTACGACGACCTGCTGCTGTACTGGGCGCACATGGTGGCCGAACCTGCGCTGGCGGCCGAAGTGGGCGGTCTGTTCCAGCATGTACTGGTGGATGAGTACCAGGACACCAATCACCTGCAGGCGGAGATCCTGCTGGCGATGAAGCCGGACGGCCGCGGTCTCACCGTGGTCGGCGACGATGCGCAATCCATCTACGCCTTTCGCGGCGCCACGGTGCGCAACATCCTCGATTTCCCGACGCGCTTCGATCCGCCCGCGCATCAAATCACGCTGGCGCAGAACTACCGCTCCACGCAGCCGATTCTCGATGCGGCCAACGCGGTGATTGCCCAGGCCAGCGAGCGCTACAGCAAGGATCTGTGGTCCGACCGCCGCAGCGATGCCAAGCCGCAGATCGTGTCGGTACGCGACGACGCCGACCAGGCCGCCTTTGTCGTCGAACGCGTGCTCGCCCGCCGCGAAGATGGCCTCAAGCTCAGGCAGCAGGCGGTGCTGTTTCGCGCCGCCAGCCACAGCGCCAGACTGGAGATGGAGCTGACGCGGCGCAATATCCCCTTCGTGAAGTTCGGCGGGCTCAAGTTCCTCGAAGCCGCCCACGTCAAGGATGTCCTTGCGCTGCAGCGCTGGGCGGAGAATCTGCGCGATCGCGTATCGGGCTTTCGCGTCGTGCAACTGCTGGCCGGCATCGGCCCGAAGACGGCCGCGCGCATCCTCGACAACGTGTGCACCGCGCCCGATGGCTGCGCCCTGCTCGCCGAGCAACCGGTACCCGATGCCGCGCGACAGGCGTGGGCGGAGTTCGCCGCACTGGTCGAGCAGCTTGGCCGGCCCGATGCCCCGTGGCCGACCAGCTTCGAGCTCGCCTGCCGCTGGTACGAAGCGCAGATGCCCCGCCTGTACGATGACGCGGTCGTGCGGCAGGGTGACATCCAGCAACTCGGTCGAATCGCCGCCACCTACCCGAGCCGCCAGCGCTTTCTCACCGAACTCACGCTCGACCCGCCCAGCGCCACCAGCGACGAAGCCGGTATGCCGCTGCTCGACGAGGACTATCTGATCCTGTCGACGCTGCATTCGGCGAAGGGCCAGGAGTGGAATGCGGTGACACTGCTCAATGTGGTGGACGGCTGCATCCCTTCCGACATTTCCACCCGCCATACGCTGGAGATCGAGGAGGAGCGGCGCCTGCTCTACGTCGGCATGACGCGCGCCAAGGACCACCTTGAGCTCGTGGTGCCGCAACGCTTCTACGTCACCCAGCAGCAAGGCCTGGGGGATCGTCATGTGTACGCAGGCCGCACGCGCTTCATCCCCAACCGTCTGCTATCGCATTTCGAGCAGTTGTCATGGCCCGCACCGCCACCGGAACTGCGCGGCACGCCTGCATCGCGGCAGGCCGCGCTCGACCTGGCGGCAAAGATGCGTGGCATGTGGGACTGAGCCCGCGCCCGGTCGTGCTGCATGTCGTCCTTGAAAGTGCGCCTGCGCGGACTACGCTGGTCTGATGGAGCACAACAATCGGGTCATCGGCGCGGCCTTCAGTCGGGACGCGCGCGGAGAGAAGCCGATCGGATACGCTCCTGATTTCCGCAGGCTGTCTATTCTTGACCCGGCAATCAGATATATGACGTCATGTGTTGGTACTTCGTCCCTCCCCCTTCAAGGGGGAGGTTAGGAGGGGGATGGGTCTCGGCGATACCGGTCAAACCCATCCCCACCCCAACCCGGTAGCCAGCGCGGAGACGCGCTGTCGATCGAGCGGCAGCGAGCGATGCTCGCTGAAACCCCGCTCTCACCCCCTTGAAGGGGAGGGGGCGAATCCGCCATCTATCGCCAGTTTGATTGCCAAGTTGATAGCAGGCAAGCGGCGGCACGGCATCAGACCGGGCCCGAGCCCGGCGTCGAACAAGGAGCGACCCATGAGAGAGACACGGGATATCGGAACACCGGCCGAGTTGCTCGAGCGCATCCAGGCCATGTCGCGCGGGCGCAAGATCGTGCTTGCGGTATTCGTCATCTGGGCGATGCAGGCGATTCCGAAATGGACCGCCGCGATCATGGCCGATGGCGAGACCTCGGCAACGATCATGCGCTACTTCGTCACGCCCTGGGGATAACGCGATGCGCCGTCCCTGCTGATCGCCCACCTGCACACGGTTGCCCGTGCGCGTTCAGTCAGGTGCCAGCACCGGACGCGCATCCGCATCCGACTGCGCACCATGCACGCGCCCGCGGCCGCGCTGCTTGGCGCGATACATGAAGCCATCCGCCTCCCGGATCAGGGCTTCCAGCGCGTCATGTCGATGGCGTTCGGCCACGCCCAGACTGGCCGAGAGCCTCAGCCCGGATACCTTTTCCGGCACCGTAGCCGCACGGATGTCGGCCAGCAGACGCTCTGCCATTGCCATGGCCTGACCGGCGTCCGTTTCCGGCAGGATCAGGATGAACTCCTCCCCACCCCAGCGCGCCGAAAAGTCGCCTCGGCGACAGCTCTTGCGCAGCACCTCCGCCACCGCAACCAGTACACGGTCACCAGTCTCGTGCCCGAAGGTATCGTTGATGGTCTTGAAGTGATCGAGATCGATGACGATCACCGACAGCGGCCGGCCGCTCCTGACCGCCGTACTCCACGCCGCTCCCGCACTGTCGAGAAAGGCGCGACGATTCAGCAGGCCGGTCAGTGGATCGGTGCGGGACAGATGCTCAGCCTGCATGCGTGCGGTCTGAATCAGGCGCATGCGGTAGGCGAGCGCCAGCGCGAGAAGGCTGCCTTCGATGACAATGCCCAGCTCCGCCACATGAAACAGGGTTTCCGAGTATGGCAGGCCAACCCACACTGCCAGTGCAGTCGTGGCGGCGCCGAACATCGCCACCACCGCACCCGCCAGAAAATAGTGCGCGTCCCCCTTCCCGCGTCTCGAGCACAGCAGCCCCAATCCCACCATCGCGACCGAGAACAGCAGCACGAAGACAAAGGCGACCAGTGCCGCAAGCGCCCGCTGCTCGAACACGGCACTCAGCGCAATGGCGCACAGTCCTGCATTCGCAAACAGGCGCACTGCGCGATCGGCACGCGGGCTGACACGCTCGAGTTCGAGAAAGCGGCGGGCGAAACGCAGTCCGGTGTAACCAAATACGACCATCAGCACGAGGATGACGTATTGCTGCAGGCCCGCGTACTGCGGCCACAGCCATTCGTAGCCGCGGCCCGTATAGCCGAGATTGACCACGATAAAGGCGCCGAGGTAGAGCGCGTAGTTGAGATAATTCGGATCGCGCAGACTGGCAAAAAGCACTGCGTTATATGCGATCAATGCCAGCAGGAAGCCGTACAGCATGCCATAGCCGTAATCCTGCAGGCGCATCCATGCCGTGGCATCCTCTGCACTGAGCAGTCGCAGCGGCAGTACCATCGGATCGGCGGTTTGTGCGCGCAACAGGATGTCGGTGGTGCCCGGCGCAAAGGTGTGGTCAAAGGCATAGCCCAGGTTGCCCAACGGATGCTGCCACCTCGCGTCGCCATCGCCGGCGAGCCAGTCTGACACCACCCGACCCCGCTCCACCATATAGACGTCGAGACGGTCGATCCACGACACGCCTGCCAGCAATCGCCGCGCCACCGACTCCATGCCGCGGTTTTCGACCGACAGATGAAGCCACACCGGCCCCGCCCCGATCCCGAATTTTGGCACGGCGACGCCAGCCGGCTCGAACTCACCACGCTCGAGCCGTGAGAGCGCATCTTCAATGGTCAGTACCTTGTCGCGCTCGACGTACACGCCGGCGGACAGACCGAGTGAGCCTTCCGGCACCTCGTCAAGCGGGATTGCCCGGGCATTCGCCACGACAGCGAAGGCCAGCGCTACGCCCAGCATGCAGATCCGGAGCAGGAGGGTGCAGCGCGAACTCATGTCCCGAGGTGCCACCAGTGCGCAGCTCCCCGGTCGTGCGGGCGAGCCTGTCCGCGATCCACGTGCGGACATGTGCCGTCCACTACGAAAGGCATAGCACTCCAACCAACAACCGAGCCACTACGATGTATGCGCAAGAGCATTTCGCCTGTCATCCAGGACACAACCAAAGCGGATGCGCCTGCGCCATTCTAGGCCAATAGCCATAACGCCAACATGACTTTTGCGGCCCGCGTGCGCATTTCAGTGCAAGAACGGGGCAAAATCCGTCTATCCCGCCGTCAACGCGGCACGTGCGCCCGGTCCCGGGCGCACGCCTTACTTGTCCTTGAAGTCGTTGTGGCAGGCCTTACAGCTGTCGTAGACCTTTTCGTAGGCCGGCTGAACCTGCGCCAGCTCCCGGCTCTGCGCCGCCAGCACAAGCGCGTCGGTCGCCTCGAAGAAAACCTGTCTGGCCTGTTCGAAAGCCTCGGGACGCGCCCAGACCGCCGCCTTGGCCTTGGTCGGCGGATAGTGCGTATCCGCGGTGAAATACGGCCACGGGCCATCGCGCAACGTGTGCAGCTCGGTCGCGAGCGCAGCGAATTTGCTGGCGTCGTAGCGTTGATCGCGGAGCATGGTACCCATCGGCTCGAAGGTCCGCAGCACCGCCTTGAACGCCTCCTGCCGATGCTTCACCGGCTGCCCCGGCCCGGTGTCCTCCACGGGCTGGTTGCAGCCGGACAGGACGAGCACGGCAAGAACAGATGACGCAAGCAATCGAGACATTCGGAATATCCGGCGAGAAAGTGGGCGGGAGGCTGAGAAACGCCAAGGAAGCGGTGGCGCATTATAGGACTTCCGCTTTCGCGATAGTTCCCGCCCGCCGCTTCGCGGCCCGCAATCGACACTCGACGACGCTCAGCTCGGCGCCTTGGGGATTAGCCCGCCATCAGCCAGCAGCCCAGAGAGTTCGATTTCGGGAACGGGGCGCGACAACAGGTACCCCTGGAACTCGTCGCAACCCTGGAAGCGCAGGAAGTCGAACTGAGCCTGATTCTCCACCCCCTCGGCAACAACCGTCTTGCGCAGACTCTGCCCGAGCGAGATCGCCGCGCGCGCGATCATCGCCACCTCTTCTTCATGTTCGAGTCCGGTCACCAGCGAGCGGTCGAGTTTGATGATGTCGAGCGGAAACCGGCGCAGATAGCTGAGCGACGAATAGCCGGTACCGAAGTCGTCCATCGCGAGACTGACGCCCAGGCGCTTGAAATCGCGCAAAATGCCGACAGCGCGGTCGCTGTCGCCAAGGAAGACGGTCTCGGTGATCTCAAGCTCGACTTGCGTCGGTGACAATCCCGCTTCGGCCAGCAGGCCGGCGATGTGGGCCACGATGTCGCCGCTGAGAAACAGGCGCGGGGACAGGTTGACGGCCATGCGCAGAGGCCGCTCCCGGCGATGGTTCCAGCGTCGCGCGGCAGCAAAGGCACGCCGCAGAATGGCCGTGGTCAGGGGCACGATCAGGCCGGTCTCTTCGGCCACCGGAATGAAACGATCCGGACCGATCGCACCGAGCTCCGGGTGAAACCATCGCGCCAACGCCTCCACACCGACGATGCGGCGCAGGTGGTCGACCTTGGGCTGGTAATGCACGTCGAATGCATCCTGCTCCAGCGCGGCCCGCATGGCGGCCTCGAGATTGAGCCGCTCTTCAGCCACGCGGTTGAGCTCACGGGTAAAGAACTGGAAATTGTTGCGTCCGCGATCCTTGGCCGCATACATGGCGACGTCCGCATGCTTGAGCAGGCTCTGCGCATCGCGCCCATCCTCGGGATACAGGGCCACGCCCAGACTCGCGCCGACCTGGAACTCGCGCCCGGAGAGCGTCACCGGCCGGGCAATCTCGGACAGCACACGTTCGAGCAGGGAGATCACGCCGCTGACCTCGTCGTGATCGTTCAGCACGAGGACAAACTCGTCGCCCCCCAGCCGCGCAACCGTGTCGGAGCCGCGCAAGGTCGTGGAGAAACGTTCGGCGATCGCGGTCAGCAGATCGTCGCCGGCCGTGTGACCCAGGCTGTCGTTGATGAACTTGAAGTTGTCCAGATCGATGAACACCACGGCGAGCAGGCAGCCCAGGCGTTCGGCGCGGGCGATGCCCTGCTCCAGGCGGTCGCCCAGCAGCACGCGGTTGGGCAAGCCGGTCAGCAGGTCGTGGTTGGCCTGGCGTTCGAGTTGCGCCTGGTAGTGCCTGCGCTCGGAGACATCCTGCACCGTTCCTTCGTAGCAGATGAACTCACCCTGGGCGTCACGCACGATGTGCGCATTCTCCGACACCCAGATGCGCGACCCGTCGTGACGGTACACTTCGGATTCGAAATTGAGCACCTCGCCATGGGTCTGCATCAGCCGATGAAATTCGTCGCGGCGCGTGGGATCGACATAGAGCCTGCGTCCGATGTCTGACAGGTTGTCGATCAGCGTCTGCGCATCGGGATAGCCGTAGAGCCGCGCAAGCGCGGGATTGGCAGCCAGGTAGCGGCCATCGCTGGAGGTCTGGAAGATGCCTTCGGAGGCGTGCTCGAAGATGTTGCGGTATCGGCTCTCGGCCTGCGCCAGCGCATCGAGCATGGCCCGGCGCTCGGTCACATCCTCGATGATGCCTTCGATGACACGGTCGCCCTGCTCGTCGGATACGGCCACACCGCGCTCGACCACCCAGCGCAGCTCACCGGAGCGGGTCTGAATCCTGTATTCGACAGAGAACCGACGCCGCGCGTTGGCGGCAACGTGAATGGCGTGGCGCACCCGCGCGCGGTCATCTGGATGGGTCAGCATTTCCCAGGAAATCACGCTCTGGTCGATGATTTCACTCGGCGTGTATCCAGTTAGATCGGTACAGCCATGGCTGACGAAGATCATCGTCCAGTGCGCGTCGTCCAGGCAACGATAGGCCATGCCCTGAAGGTTGTTCATCAGGGTTTCGAGGACGCGCGAACCGTCGAGCACGCCGCCGGCATGGAGGGAAGTCGGACGGAGACGGGCGGAGTTGTCGGACACGATAATGGGCAAGAAAAACATCCAGGAATCGGAACGAGGATCATGAAGCAAGCTTCGAGCCCGACCCTCGCGCCCCACTTCTGCGCGCACGATCCGCGTCGCGCGCGATTTCAGTGCATGCCACACGGGCACTGCGCCAACCTGGGGCGCATACCCCGCCATCGTCCCCGCGCGGTTGCCACCCTGCTTGCACGCCTCTGCCGTGATCGGTATTTTAGAAACACTGATCGATCGCCCCACTGGCGTGCTGTCGCGCCATGCCTAACAAGCTCGCCCGGAGGGTTTCGCATGCCCCTCAACAACAAGGTGCAACTCATTGCCTATCCGGACCGGATCGGCAATGACCTCAAGGATCTGGCCACCTTCATCGAAGGCCATCTGGACAAGGCGATCGGCGGACTGCATTTGCTGCCGCCTTTTCCGTCCAATGCCGATGGCGGCTTCTCGCCTTTGACCCACAAGGAAATCGATCCCGCATTCGGCACCTGGGCCGACGTCGAACATCTCGCGGCACGATACGACGTGTGCCTCGACCTGATTCTGAACCACCTCTCGGACAAGTCGCCCGAGTTTCTGGATTTCAAGCGCCATGGCAAGGCCTCGGCCTATGCGTCGCTGTTCGTCGATGTCGATGCGCTCGGCGAAATCGGCCCCGACGATCTGGCCAAGATCCACATCCGCAAGGAAAAGGAGCCCTTCCGCGATGTGGCGTTCGAAGACGGCTCGCAGGGCCGCGTGTGGTGCACCTTCAGCGAGAGCCAGGTCGACCTCGATTACAACGCCGATCTGACCTACCGCGTGATGACCGACACCATCGCCTTTCTCGGTGAGCGCGGTGTCAAGCTGTTGCGCCTGGATGCGTTCGGCTATACCACCAAGCGCATCGGCACCAGCTGCTTCCTGGTCGAGCCCGACGTGTGGCGCATTCTGGACTGGTTCCGGCAGACCGCGGCCGATCACGGCATCGAGATTCTGCCCGAGGTGCACGACCACCCCAGCTACCAATACGCCATGGCGCGCCGCGGAATGTGGGCCTATGCCTTCGCCCTGCCGCCGCTGCTGCTGTATTCGCTGATGGATCTCAATAGCACCTACCTCAAGGCCTGGCTGCGCATGTGCCCGCACAACCAGGTAACCGTACTCGATACCCACGACGGCATCTGCATTCCCGACGTCGAGGATATCCTGCCGCGCTACCACGTCGAAGCCGTGATCAAGAACGTGTCCGACCGCAGCGCCGATCCCATCCTGCGCCGCTCGGCGGCGAACGCACACAGCGTCGGGGCCATCTATCAGCTCACCTGCACCTTCTTCGAAGCCGTCCAGTGCAACGACGACGCCTACATTGCCGCACGCGCCATCCAGATGTTTGCGCCCGGCATTCCCCAGGTCTATTACGTCGGCCTGTTCGCCGGTCGCAACGACTTCGAGCTGATGGAGCAGACCGGCGAGGCGCGCGACATCAACCGCCACCGCTACACCCTGGACGAGGCGGCCGAGGCCCTTGGCACCGAGGTCGTCCAGCGCCAGCTCAAGTTGATGGAACTGCGCTCCACCCATCCGGCCTTCGACGGCACGTTCGAATTGCACTATTCGAACAATTCGAGTGTCTCGATGGGCTGGCGCCACGGCGGACATAGTGCTCACCTGTTCGTGGACCTGAACTTCCGCACCGCCACCGTGACCTGCACCGATATCGAGAGCTGGCAGGAAATCAGCTACCGGGTCTGACCGGCGCACCGACGACGTTCCCGGCTTCGCCGTGCAGCGCCGGAAAATGCGCGGGAATGCGCAAACAGATCACGGCAAAACGGCCACATTGCGATACTCTGCGAGAAACGAACATTCGAGCGCACGCGGAGAGAACGGATGGCCATGCGCACGTTGAGAACCGGCAGTACCCCGACGCGCGCGCGCGCACGCGCAACGTCACCCACGCATGACCTGCCTGCCCCGGGACGCCCCGCCCTGCGCCCGGCCTGAATCCCATGCGTCCCGACACGGCACCACCCCCCAGGCCCCCTCGCGACGCGGCATGGCAGTTCGCGCGCATGGCCCGCGAATACTGGAACAGCGGGCGAAAATGGACGGTGCGTGGCGCGCTGCTGTCGCTGGTCCTGCTCACCGCCGCTCAGGTGGTGCTGGTGATCTGGGTCAGTTACTGGCACCGTGAACTCTTCGATGCGCTCGAGAACCGCTCGCTCAGCGAATTCCTGCGCCTGATCCTGACTTTCGTGCTGATCTTCGCCCTCACCATGGGCGTCACCGCGCTGCACATGCACGTCAAGCGCTGGGTCCAGCTCGACTGGCGACGATGGATGACCAGCCTGCTGCTCGACGAATGGCTGGCACACGCCAACCATTACCGACTGCAGTTCTCGACCGGTGAACACGACAACCCCGACGGCCGCATTGCCGAGGACATCCGCATCGCCACCGAAGCGGCCGTCGGTCTTGCGCATTCGCTGCTGTACTCGGTACTCATCCTGGGCAGCTTCATCGACATCCTGCTCAGCGTCTCGGGCAGCGCCTACCTGCCCGGCACCACGGTGTCGGTGCCGGGCTACATGGTCCTGATGGCCTTCGTGTATGCCGGCGTCGGTACCGTATTCGGCCTGCTGCTGGGACGCCCCCTGATCCGCACCACCAACCGCCTGCAATCGGTCGAGGCCAGCCTGCGCTTTGGCCTGGCGCGCGCGCGCGAACACTCGGAAGCCATCGCCCTGATGCATGGCGAACCACTGGAGCGACGCAGCGCCGATCGCCTGTTTGCCGACGTCGGACGCGGCTGGGACCGGCAGACCTTTGCCTACCTGGGCATCGTCTCCTTCTCCACCGGTTACGGCACGCTGTTGCCGGTGTTCCCGATCCTGATCGCCGCCCCGCAGTACATCGGCGGCGCCATGACGCTGGGCCTGCTGATGCAGGCCGCTCAGGCCTTCCAGCGCCTGACATCGGCGCTGTCGTGGCCCATCGACAACCTCGGCGAACTGGCGCGCTGCCGGGCGTCGATCGACCGCATCGTCTCGCTCCACGACGACATTCTCAAGCTGGAGGCGCAGGACCTGAAAAAGGCCACCGGCAAGACGCGCATCGAATTGCAGCAATCGACCCATGCCGAACTCGATATCCGCAACCTGTGTCTGGCATCACCCTCGGGCCAGATCCTGCTGCAGGACTTCAATCTTCATGTGCGTCACGGCGAACGCATCCTGATTACCGGCGATCCGGCAGTCACCATCAGCCTGTTCAAGGCGGTGGCTGGCCTGTGGCCCTGGGGCGGCGGTCTCATCAGCCTGCCCGCCGGGCACAACATGATGTTCCTGCCGCAACGACCGTTCCTGCCCGAAGGCAGCCTGCGCGCGGTGCTGAGCTATCCGCACGACGCCGACCACTTCACGCTGCCCTGTCTGCACCGCGCGCTCGAATGCGCCGGCATCTCTTGGCTGGCGCCGCGCCTGGAAGACTACGACGACTGGGGGCGCGCGCTGCCGCTGCGTGCGCAGCAGCGCCTGGGTATTGCGCGCCTGTTCCTGCAGCAGCCGGGCTGGGTCTTCATCGAGGAAGCCACCGACGCATTCGATGCCAAGGACGAGATCGATACCCTGGAACTGCTGCATCACGAACTGCCCAGTGCAACACTGCTCAACATCAGCCTGCACAACGGCCTCGACCACTTCTACGACCGCAAGCTGGTGCTCGAGCGCCTGCGCGGAACGCGGGTGCGTCCGCCGGCGCCCGAACCGAGCCTGCTACCGGAAACTTGACGGCAACCAGCCTCGCTCCACCGACTCACGCAGGCACCACGCCGGCGTGGTCTCGGTCTTGTAGCTCCAGAAGAACCAGCCGAATAGCTTCTCGAACGACAACAGTTGCGCCGCCGCATAACCACGGCTGGCCACATCCTGCTGAAATTCGTCCATGTGCTCCAGCGCGTGGTTGTACGGCCCCTCCGCCCACAACGACACCACCCGCAGGTCCAGCCCCAGGCTCCACTCCCCGCACACCGCGGGCAGGCCCATCGCGGCATTGATCGAATCGGCCTCGTCGCGCCATTCGCCGCTGGCCTTGTGCATGTGGCCATAGATGTCGGTGTCGATGTCGCGGCGGTCGAAGCACTGGTAACGATGGTAGTCGAAGATCACGTTCTGCCACAGCGGTGGCTGCATGAAGCCGAGGAACTCGCGGTAGGACCGGAAGCCGTCGTGAAACACCACCGCCACCCGCTCGGGCGGGCAATGCTTGCGGATGCGGTCATACGCAGCCAGGTAGTAGGCCTTGAGATACTCGGTAGGCACATCCCAGCGCGGCTCGTTGAGCACTTCAATCGCATGCAGCGCGGGATGATCGCGATAGCGCTCGGCAAGACGTTCGAGCACAAGCAGCGAGTGTTCGAGGTATTCTGGCTTGGTGTGCCAGTCGACCACGCCCATGATGCCACCGTTGTCGAAGCCATTCTGGCAGCCGGGCGCGGCGTGCAGATCGAGCATGACCCTCAGGCCGAGCTGTCTTGCCCAGTCCATGGCGCGGTCGAGCACCTCGATGCCACCGGTAACGAAGGGATGGCGGTTGTCGCCATAGGCGGGGTGATAGGGGTAGTCGGGGCCGAAGATCCAGTGCCCCACCGGAATGCGCACCGCGTTGAGTCCGCGCTCGGCGATCCACGCGAAGTCGTCATAAGTGACGAAGGTATCCCAGTGCCGGCGCAGCTTGTCGCCCGCTGCGCCGCCGAGCTCCACACACCACGAGGTTTCGTCGGTGGCGTCCATGCCCTCGAACAGGCTGGGCACCATCCAGCGCTCCAGCAACAGCCAGCTGCCCAGGTTCACGCCGCGCAGCTTCACACTTGTCGCATCCATCGCACACCTCCCGCAAAAGGGTCATCTTCACGCGCTCCGGACACGGAACGCACATCCGCAACCATGCCGACAAGATTACGCCAGGGCGGGCCGATTGGGCAGGCCGTCGCGTCATTCCGACACCGCATTTGCGCCCCTCGCAACGGCTCGTCGCGGCGCCTACAATCGCTGTCGCGAGCACGCGCCGGGGAGCGAGAAAAATGCACGGAAAATGGTGGCAGGAGGCGGTCGTCTATCAGCTCTATCCGCGCAGTTTCATGGACAGCAACGGCGACGGCATCGGCGACCTGCCCGGTGTGCTGGCCCAGCTCGACTACCTGCAATGGCTGGGCGTCACGGTAATCTGGCTATGCCCGATCTTTCGCTCGCCCAACGACGACAACGGCTACGACATCGCCGACTACCGGGCGATCATGGACGAATTCGGCACCATGGCCGACTTCGACCGCCTGATGGCCGAGACCCGACGCCGTGGCATGCGCATCATCCTCGACCTCGTCGTCAATCACACCAGCGACGAGCACCCCTGGTTCATCGCCTCGCGCAGCCGCCGCGACGACCCGAAACGCGACTGGTACATCTGGCGCGACGGCAGAAACGGCGGCCCGCCCAACAACTGGGAGAGCATCTTCCGCGGCCCGGCCTGGCAATACGATGCCGGTACCGATCAGTATTTCCTGCACCTGTTTACCGCCCGCCAGCCGGATCTCAACTGGGAAAACGCCGAGGTTCGCGACGCCATCTGCGACATGGTGCGGTGGTGGATGGACAAGGGCGTCGACGGCTTCCGCATCGACGCCATCACCCACATGAAGAAGGCCCCCGGCCTGCCCGACGCACCCGCCGGGGACGGCCATGGCCCGGTACCCGCCTACGACTTCCACATGAACGTCGATGGCGTGCTCGACTACGTCGACACCCTCGCCCGCGAAGCCTTCTCACACGGCGACATCATGACCGTGGGCGAAGCCAACGGCATCGGCGCGGACGAAGCCGAACCCTGGGTCGGCGCAAGTCGCGGACGGTTGTCGATGATCCTGCAGTTCGAACACTGGCACCTGTGGTCGGGCGATCCGCGTGCCGGACTGGACCTGTGCAAGCTCAAGCGCATCCTGAGCCACTGGCAGAACGCACTCGAAGGCGTCGGCTGGAACGCGCTCTATCTCGAAAATCACGATCTCCCGCGCGTGCTGTCGCGCTGGGGCGACCCGCTGCAGCATCGCCATGCCAGTGCCACCGCGCTGGCGACGATGTACTTCCTGATGCAGGGCACGCCCTTCATCTACCAGGGACAGGAACTGGGCATGGCCAATACCGTGTTCCACAGCCTGGACGACTTCGACGACGTGTTCGCCAGGCAGCGGATTGTCGAGATGCGCGCCAATGGCATGGCAGACGACGACATCCTCGAGGAAATGGCGCTGACCGCGCGTGACAATTCGCGCACCCCCATGCCATGGAATGACGGCCTCAATGCGGGCTTCACCACGGGCACGCCCTGGCTGCCACTCAACCCGGACTATCCCCAGGTGAATGTTGCGCAACAGCAGACAGACCCCGGCTCGGTGCTCGGCTACTACCGCCGCATGATCGCCCTGCGCGCTTCGGAGCCCGCGCTGGTGTTTGGCCGTTACCGACTGCTGCTCGCGGACGACCCCCAGCTCTACGCCTACACCCGCAGCCTCGACGACACCACTTTCCTGGTGGTGTGCAACCTGTCCGCACGTGCCGCCCGCTATCGTCATGACGGCTTCAATCTCGAGTACGCCGCCTGCATGCTGGCCAACCGCCCCCTCTTGCCGCACCCACCCTGCAACGCCTTCGATCTGCGGCCCTTCGAAGCCCGCGTGTATCGGATTGGCCCCGCACCCGCCTGATGACCTAAAATAGCGGGCTCACTGTCAAAGGAAGTCGCCCATGTCCGCCCCCCTCGCCTGCCCCCAATGTACGCTGGAAAACACCTACCCGGACGGCGACAACTACGTTTGCGCAGACTGCGGCTACGAGTGGCCGATTGCAGCCGCGGCCGATTCGGAAGAAGATGACGATGCAGTGATCAAGGATGCCAACGGCAATGTGCTCACCAATGGCGACTCCGTCGTCCTGATCAAGGATCTCAAGGTCAAGGGCTCCTCCACCACGTTGAAGGTCGGCACCAAGGTCAAGAGCATCCGCCTTGTGGGCGGCGACCACGAAGTCGACTGCAAGATGGACGCCGGCAACTTCATGCTCAAGGCCTGCTACCTGCGCAAGGTCTGAGCCACCCGCCGGGGCGTCACGCAAACGAGGTCCGAAATGAAAAGACTGATCCTGATCGCCGCACTCGCAGCCGCCCCGGCCCTTGCCGAAGACACACGCTTCCTTGCCCCGCTGCCCCCCGCAGCGCAGGAGACCCTGCGCAAGGAAATGCTCGACAACCTGCTCGCGCTCAACGAGATCATCACGCTGCTGGCCGAAAATCGTGTGCGCGAGGCGGGTGACGTGGCCGAACAACGCCTGGGACAAAGCGCAATGGGCAAGAACGCCGCCCTGCCCTACGAGGCGCGCCCCGGCCCGCAGATGCCCATCGAGATGCATGGCCTCGGCCGCGACGGCCATACCGCGGCCAGCGCCTTCGCACGCGCCGCAGCAAGCGGCGACAGGAACGCCGCGATGGCCGCCCTGCCCAAGCTGACGGCAAGCTGCGTGGCCTGTCACGCGCTCTACCGAACGCGCTGAATCCCTACCACGCTGGCGGACTCGATCCGCGACCGGAAAGCCGCCGATCGCGCGGTATCACGCACGACCGTGCCCCCATCGACCGAATTAATGCCTTTGGCATCACCCACCCTTGACCACGTCGCACATTCACGCATTTGTCATATACAATGCCGTCATTCCTGACCTGACTGCATGACGATTGCGTCCTGACG
>NZ_JAGRRD010000001.1:2896970-2954547 GCF_018122735.1 Azoarcus sp. L1K30
TGGGGCTCTATGCAATCGACGTGCATTACTACATGACCTATTTCCTGGCAATTGCGGCAGGCATCGACATCGAGAACAGCCAGATCATCGCACTGGCTTCACAGTACATTGACAACAACGATGCAACGCAGCCCACGAACCTATCTGACGGCCACGTCAATCGACTGATCAAATACCACTTCGTCATGACCGATCCCACAAATGCAGGGGAGCTCCTCAGAAACTTCAATAACAGTGATCTCGCTACCGGCAGCACTGCACCTCAAATCGAGTGCCTAAGAAATGCCAGCTTTCAGGCATACACCGACCCGACTGCCCACCCAAGGGCATACCTACAGCTCTATGGCGAGTATCTGCACGCCTTGGCAGATACCTACGGCCACCGCAACAAATACAACGTCCCCTACGCGGCAGGTAATTTGGGGCTTGGACACGGACTAGCCGGAGTTGAGCCGGACAAGACTTACAACGACCCGTTCGACTACGACGGATCCTCACTCCCATACGGCTGGTACGTTCGCGAAGCTCGGACACTCGAAGCAGAAACAACCATGTACAACGAACTTGTCAAGCTCCCCGTGGCAGATGCAACTCATACAAGGACATGGACCGAGATTGAAGCCACCTTGAGAACATTCAACGCATTCCGAGGATATGAAGATATCTCCGGGCCGATGAACTTAGATGAAAAGATCACTATTCTGGGCTGAGCACTCATCAATATGGGCATTGACATCGACTTGAAGTTCGGCGACTACGATGTAGACACCGCGGAAGACAACCGGAGAACATTTTTGACAGAACTGGACCATAATAAATATCCTGGAGTCATTTTTAACCAATAGGCAATATGGAAAATATATGAATCGGCGCGAATTCTTAAGTCGCACGATGCCAATGGGATTTGTATTGATAACACCGCTCAGTACAATGGCCAATCACAGCCCAGCCCCTTTACCTAGAGCAAACCCCAAGAATGACTGGGACAAACGTCATATCATCAAGAATGCTGGGCACTACGTGCTTGAGGAAAGCGCTATTCAGCGTGCCCACTGGACGATTGAAGGCAACTATCCTCGCATATTGCAAGCGATGCTCACGATCTGGAGTGGTAACGTCGATGTTGATCTTCGCGGCAATACAATCGGTGGCGAACTCAATACTGAAGGCATATTCATACGCTCAAAGACTCGCAATGATGCAGCGATCTTTCCAACCACCACAGCTCCACAGAGCATAGACCTTCGCGGAGTAACCATTCGCAACGGCACTATTGATCTCAAGTCGGGAAAAGGAAACGGCATGGGCATTCGTGCCATGCGCGAATGGAACCCAAGAGCACAATCTGGCGACACCTTCGGCACTCAGCCAGTGACCAAAGGATCCGTACGAGAGCGCAAGATGATAGCGGGACCCCGTCGAGATGGACAGAATCCGCCGCTTGAGCCGAATGCCTTTCCAGGATACGAAGGGCATGGCGATTTCGACGACTACGTAACCGAGATCTACCGCAAACCCAAACCCGTCGTCGACTACGTCCGTTGCGACTATCTGTTCGAGAACCTAACCATCAAGACGAGCATGATTTCGATGGCCGTCGAGGGAAGCCATATAACTATTCGCAATTGCGACATCGACTGCGCGGGCCTGTCTGCGATTTTCGTTGCGGGCCCAAACGTCACCATCGAGAACTGCACAATACGCCTGCGAAAGCAATCCGCGCAGTCATTGATCCACGAACGCCCAACGATGGTCTTCTTCGACAAGTTGCCAGATGAGGTGCTTACCCCGCCCCGTGCAGCCATCATCCTTAGAGAAGGCACGAGCGCTGTGATTCGCAATAACCACATTCGCATTGACTACGCTGATCGAAACTTGGATGGATGCGAGACGGACACAGCGGTGCCTTCATTGCAACTCTGCCGGTGGAGAAGCCCGTCGAACTGCATTCTGATTCAGGATGGGGCGAAAGATGTGCTTATCGAGGGAAACACCTTTATCAACGTTAAAGGCGATCCGGTCACATTATCCGAAGGCGCAGAAGCCGAAATCAAAAACAATAGAATCGAAGCACTTGATTTTTAGAGATTGACATCATTTACATAAGTCAATACAGATATGAACTGCGGAAGAACATCCGACAACCGCAAACACCCGCACGAGGCGCTGCAGGTTATGCATCAACAAGCGGTCAAGGCGATTCGTGAGGCCAGGATTAATCGGCGTTGCTGCGGCGTATGGCATCAACGTGAGCAGTGTGTTTCGCTGGCTGGCGGACATGCCCCGCGTCCCTGCGGGTATCGGCACAGGTCGGGCTGGCCTTCAGACACTCGGTTTCCGACGGAGGCCCACAGAAGGACGAAGCAGCCTTGAGCACAAACCACGTTTTTCGTCAGGACGTTTCAGCCAGGAGTTGATCGGGAGCAGAGGATGAAATGGATCCGGCGTGTGGTACTGCTCGTCATGGGCGTGGTGTTGATCGCAGTTTTTCTGGCGGCAATGCCCGGCATTCCTCGCAAGGATGTGCTGGAGTGCGGGCTTCCCGACGGCAGCAAATTCGTCCTCACTGCCGGGTACGACTGGTATCCGCTTGCCAGGGTTCTTCCCGAGGCTGCAGAACGGTTGAATCAGGGGCCATGGAGCGTTGAATACCAGGAGGAGCGGGAACCGTTCAAAGCCTTCAAGTCAGAGGCG
Organism: Azoarcus sp. L1K30; assembly: GCF_018122735.1. Lineage (GTDB taxonomy): Bacteria > Pseudomonadota > Gammaproteobacteria > Burkholderiales > Rhodocyclaceae > Parazoarcus. Next base: position 2,899,665 of record NZ_JAGRRD010000001.1, read on the forward strand.
CCCGCATCCGTATCCTTCTTGAACACAACGGATATCGAACTGCGTGAAGTCTGCGCCAAGGTCGGGAAGCTCCACGGCATACCGCTGGTAGCATTCAGCTACCTGAATCGGGATGATAATTGGCTACCGCTTGAAGGCTTTCCGTGGGAAAAACTGACCATCGGTCCGTGGGATAAACTCGCTCCCAGTACTAGGGGGGCCATGCAGGCGGCAGATTTCAAGAGTTCAACATATCTCTTTTCGCTCGTCGTTCCGAGCAAAGACAGATATATCTACGAACAGCCTTTGCTTCGCGACGCCACTGACAGGCGGTTCGGGACTTTCGAAGGCGTCTATCAGTCCATCTCCACTGACGGTGGAAAGACCTGGTCCAAGCCGGTCATTACGACCAAGGCCATCATCTTCGAGATGGGTAAGTCATGGCTCGACCAGTGCTTCGTTGCCCGCCCGATCAGGATCAATGGCAGACAGATCAAACCGGATTTCCCCGCACCTTGCCCGGACAGAAGTAAGTAGATTGCTTCGAAGGGAGGTGGCTTCCGTATTGCTTGCCGTGCGCACGAGCTCGATCGACTGCCCTCAATTGCATTAAGCGCTGACGGCGCAAAGCGCGTGTCTGTCGCACACGCAGCGGCGAGCGGGATAGCCTGCCCCCAAGGCCTCAAATACGAGCCGCGCAATTCCTGCCGCATCCGACCATGTGCTGTTTCAGTGCATCCGGGCACCGCACGCCCCCAGATAGTAAACTTTTCCATACTCATCAATATCTTGCGATGCACAATGCCGGTGCCCTAGCCGGCATCCTCGCACCACTTTGGAAACATAAATTTCAAGATTGAAATTCTGAAACTTATGTTTTAGAGTGAATTCAACGCGTCGGAACGCCGACCACAAACCACTTGCCGGATTACCCAGGAGTCATGCATGAGCCTGACCGCGTTGGCACAATGCATCGAGAAAATTGGCCGCCAGGTCAACCGCGGGGTCGAGTGGCTGTGCGCCGGCCTGATCACGGCGATGGTACTCGTCGTGTGGCTGGGGGTGGGCGGACGCTATCTGACCCAGGACGGCATCAGCTGGACCGAAGAGCTATCGCGCTACCTGATGATCTGGGCGGCGCTGCTCGCGGTGTCCTGCGGCGCATGGTGGCGCGAACATGTCGGGCTCGACCTCATTCCCGCCCACCTGCCCGAGACCGCACGCCGGTTTCTGAAGCTGGGCACGGATGCCCTGACGGTGGGCTTCTTCGTGTTCATGTGCATCTACGGCATCGACATGACGATCGAGGGCCGTACCCAATTCTCGACGCTGTTCGGTCTGTCGATGGAGGTGCCGTTTGCCGCGGTGCCGGTGTCCTCTGCACTGGCCGCCTTCCAGTTCGGGGTGCGACTGCTCGCCGACTTCACCAACCTGCCGCGCGCCGAAACGGCCGCCGTTCCTTACTGAGCCGCCCATCATGTGGATTGTTGCCGTCTCCTTTTTCGGGCTGATGCTGCTGGGCATGCCGATTGGCGTCGTCATCGGCATTGCTGGCGCCATCGGACTGGTACAGCTGGGCGACGTGTCTTTCCTCGCCATGGCGCCGAAGCGCTATTTCGAAGGTCTGGACATGTTCACCTTCATGGCCATGCCCTTCTTCATTCTTGCCGGCGAGCTGATGAACGCCTCCGGCATCACCCAGCGCCTGGTCGCCTTTGCACTGTCGCTGGTGGGCTACCTGCGCGGCGGCCTGGCGCATGCCAACATGGTGGCCTCGGTGCTGTTCGCCGGCATGACGGGCGCCGCGGTGTCCGACGCCGCGGCGATGGGCAACACCCTTGTCCCGGCGATGGTGAAACAGGGCTACAGCAAGCCTTTTGCGTGTGCAGTCACCGCGGCGGGTTCGATCATCGGCCCCACCATACCGCCCTCCAACCTGATGGTGATCTACGGCTCCATCATGGGGGTGTCGATCGCCGGCCTGTTCGCCGCCGGCATCGTGCCCGGGTTGCTGATCTGCGCCATCTGCATGGCCGTCATCGCCGCACTGGGCAAGAAGCTCGGCCTGCCCAAGGGCGAGGGCCGCCCCAGCCTGATCTCCATCCTGGTCAGCTTCAAGGACAGCCTGATCGGCCTGACCATGCCGGCGATCATCCTCGGCGGCATTCTCGGCGGCGTCGTCACCCCCACCGAAGCCGCCTCGATCGCGGTGGCCTACGCGATGTTCGTCGGCTTCGTCGTCTATCGCACGCTGACGCTGCGCCAGGTCGGCGTGATGCTGATCCGCACCGCCCGCATCACCGGCAGCGTATTCCTGATCATCGCCGCGGCGTCCATCCTGTCGTGGTGGCTGACCTTTCACCAGATTCCGCAGATGATCGCGCATGCCATGCTGTCGGTGGCCTCGAGCAAGGAAGGTGTGCTCGGTCTGATCCTCGCGCTGCTGCTCTTCGTCGGCATGTTTCTCGACATCACCGCCGCGCTGATCATCCTCGCGCCGGTACTCGGCCCGCTCACCGCGGCCGTCGGCATCGAGCCGGTGCACGCCGGCATCATGATCATCCTCGCCCTCAATATCTCGCTGATGACGCCGCCGGTGGGCGCCTGCCTGTTCGTGCTGTGCTCGGTCACCGGCGAGAAGATGGAGCGCATCGCCCGCGCCCTGGTGCCTTTCCTCATCGCCGAAGTCGCGATCCTGTTCCTGATCACCTACTGGTCAGATCTCACCCTGTTTGTTCCCCGCCTGTTCGGTTACGTCCAACCTTAAGGAGTCCCACCCATGAAGCTCAAGACCCTGCTCACCGCCGTCGCCACCACCATGGTGTTTGCCGTTGCCCCCGCGCACGCCGAGAAGATCCTCAAGCTGCACCACCTCAACGTGGACGATCCGTTCGAGAGCACCACCGGCGCACTGGTCACCGTGTTCAAGAACCTCGTCGAGGCCGGCACCGGCGGCTCGGTGAAGGTGCAGACCTTCCCCAGCGGCCAGCTCGGCAAGGACAACGAGGTGCTGTCGCAGGTCAAGGCCGGCGTGGTGCAGTCCGGCGTGTTCTCGGTGGGCGGTTTTGCCAGCACCTACCCGATGATCGGCGTGCTCGACATGCCCTTCGTGTTCCCCGACATCTCCACCACCTACGCGGTGTTCGACGGCCCCTTCGGCAAGAAGCTGGGCGATGACATCGAGAAGAAGACCGGCATGGAAGTGCTCGGTTTCGGCGACTCCGGCGGCTTCTTCGCCATCACCAACTCGAAGCGCGCAATCAAGACCCCGGAAGACATGAAGGGCCTGAAGATCCGCACCCAGACGCTGGAATCGCACAAGCGCGTGATCAGCAGCCTTGGCGGCCAGCCTGCCGCCATCGCCTGGGCCGAGGTCTACACCGCACTACAGACCGGCGTCGCCGACGGCCAGATGAACCCCATCCCGATCGTCGCGATGGCCAAGTTCAACGAAGTGCAGAAGCACATCACCCTCACCGATCACCTGTTCGCGCCCTATGTGTGGGTGATCAACCGCAAGTTCTTCGACAGCCTGACGCCCGAAGAGCAGACCGTGGTGAAGAACGCCGCCAAGAGCGCGATCGTCGCCAACCGCGGCATCAGCCGCATCATCGAGGCCTCGTCCAGGGGCCTGCCCGAACTGGCCAAGACCATGACCGTCACTACGCTGACCGCCAAGGAGAAGGCCGCCTTCCGCGACGCTGCCCAGCCCGCGGTGAAGGCCTACATTGTCGACACCTTCGGCAAGGAAGGCGAAGACATGCTGGCGTCCCTGCAACAGGCGGTCGAGGCCGCCTCGAAGTGAGTAATGCCATGACCACGCTCGACCTCCCCGGTCAGCTGGCCGTCCTGCCGCTGGCGCACTGCGCCGGCGGCGCCGGGCGTGCCACCGGCCCCTATCCCGACCGGCTCAAGCCCATCCTCAGCCTGGCGGCGCATGCCGAGGCGATGACCGAGATCGGCGAGTGGCCCGGCTACGCCCCCACGCCGCTGGTAGGCCTGCCCGGCCTCGCCCGAGCCGCCGGTCTGGGCGCCATCCATTACAAGCATGAAGCCGGCCGCTTTGGCCTGGGCAGTTTCAAGGCACTCGGTGGCGCCTACGCGGTGCTGCGCCTGCTGAAAAATGAGATCCTGCGCCGCACCGGACAGCACGCCAGCAGCCGCGAGCTCATCGCCGGCAAGTTCGCCGACATCGTTTCCGGCATCACCGTCACCTGCGCCACCGACGGCAATCACGGCCGCTCGGTGGCCTGGGGCGCGCAGACCTTCGGCTGCCAGTGCGTCATCTACATCCACGCCACCGTGTCCGAAGGTCGCCGCGAGGCGATCGCACGCTATGGCGCCGAGGTGATCCGCACTGCCGGCAACTACGACGACGCCGTGCGCACCGCCGACGCCGATGCCAAGACCCACGGCCGCTTCATCGTGTCCGACACCTCCTACCCCGGCTACACCGATGTGCCGCGCGACGTCATGCAAGGCTATTCGGTCATGGTCGAAGAGGCGCTGCAACAGTGGCCCGAAGCCGCCCCCCCGACACACGTCTTCATCCAGGGCGGCGTCGGCGGTCTGGCCGCGGCGGTCTGCGCACAGATGTGGGAACGACTCGGCGACGCCCGGGGACGTTTCATCGTCGTCGAGCCGGACAAGGCCGCCTGCCTCTACGCCTCGGCGCTGGCCGGCGCGCCCACCGCCGTGCATGGCGATCTCGACACCCTGATGGCGGGACTGGCCTGCGGCGAGGTGTCCCTGATCGCATGGGAAGTGCTCGCCGCCGGCACCCACGATTTCCTCACCATTCCGGATGCGGCGGCGGTCGACACCATGCGCCTGCTCGCCGACACGCCCTTCGGCGACACGCCGATTGCCGCGGGTGAGTCCGCCGTCGCCGGTCTGGCCGGTCTGCTGATGGCCTGCAGCCGCCCGCGCCTGGCGGCCGACCTCGGCCTGGGCCCGGACAGCCGCGTGCTGCTGTTCGGCAGCGAAGGCGCTACCGACCCCGAGTTGTACGCCCGACTCGTGGGCCGCAGCGCAGAGGCGGTCGAAGGAGGCGCGCAATGAGCAACGCCATACTCGCCGCAACCCTGACTTCGCCTTCCTTGAAGGGAGAGAAGAAATCCGTCGGACTGCCACGGACAGCCCCCTCCCCTTCAAGGGGAGGGTTGGGGTGGGGATGGGTTTCCCCCGCAGCCCCTGCGCAACTCACCCACAGGTACACCCCATGACCGCCTCCGTCCTGCAAATCAACGCCGAACGCCTGCACAGGCGCATCGCCGACCTGGGCGCCGTGGGCGCCATCGAGGGCGGCGGATGCGCGCGCCTTGCGCTGACGGACGCCGACCGTGCCGGGCGCGACCTGGTGTGCGGCTGGATGCGCGAGCTGGGCCTGTCGGTCTCGGTGGATGCCATCGGTAACGCAGTCGGCGTGCGCGCCGGCCGCGGCAATGGCCCCGCGGTGATGACCGGCTCGCACATCGACACCGTGCGCACCGGCGGCCGCTACGACGGCAATCTGGGCGTGCTCGCCGGGCTGGAAGTGATTGCCAGCCTCAACGATGCCGGCATCGAGACCGAGCACCCGCTGGCAGTCGCCTTCTTCACCAACGAAGAGGGCGCACGTTTCGCACCGGACATGATGGGCAGCCTCGTGTTCACCGGCGCACTCCCACTCGCCGAAGCGCTGCAGACACAAGGCATCGACGGCAGCACCGTGGGCGCGGAACTCGCGCGCATCGGCTACGCAGGCAGCGCACCGACACCGGCCGCCGCCCCGCACGCCTTCGTCGAGCTGCATGTGGAGCAAGGCCCGGTGCTCGACCGCGAAGGCATCGAGATCGGCGTCGTCGAGTCGGTACAGGGCATCTCCTGGACCGAGATCGAGATCCTCGGCACCTCCAACCATGCCGGCACCACGCCGATGGCGCTGCGCCGCGACGCCGGCTGGGCGGCGGGATCGATCATCAACTTCGTGCGCGAACTGGCGCAGGAGTTCGGCGGCGACCAGGTTGCCACCGTCGGTCGCATCGAGTTCTTTCCCAACCTGGTCAACGTCGTGCCCAACCGCGCCGTGCTCACCGTCGATCTGCGCAACACCGACGAAGCCCTGCTGCAACGCGCCGAAGCACAACTGGCCGCACACCTCGACGCCCTGCGCGACGCCGAGAAAGTGGACATCAACACCCGCACGCTCGCCCGTTTTGCCCCGGTGCCCTTTGCGCCGGCGATGTGCGACCGCATCGAACGCCATGCCCGTGTGCAGGGCCTGCGCACCCGACGCATGCCAAGCGGCGCCGGCCACGACGCGCAGATGCTGGCCGCGGTCTGCCCCACGGCGATGATCTTCGTCCCCAGCGTGGATGGCATCAGCCACAACGTGCGCGAATTCACCCATCCCCAACACATCGAAGCCGGCGCCAATGTGCTGCTTGCCGTTCTGTGCGAACTGGCAGGCACCGTGCCGCCGGCAGGAGAACCTGCATGACCCGCAAGATCACCGTCGGCGCCGCCCAGCTCGGCCCCATCGCGCGCACCGAATCTCGGCCCCAGGTCGTTGCGCGCATGATCGAACTGATGCGCGAAGCCAAGGCCCGTGGCTGCCACTACGTGGCCTTCCCCGAACTGGCGCTCACCACCTTCTTCCCGCGCTGGTACACCGAGGAGCAGGCCGAGATCGACGCCTGGTTCGAGACCGAAATGCCCGGCCCCGACACCCTGCCACTGTTCGACGAGGCGAGGAAGCTCGGCATCGGCTTCTATCTCGGCTACGCCGAACTGGCGCAGGAAGACGGCGTCACCCACCACTACAACACTGCCATCCTGGTCGATCCGACCGGCGCCATCGTCGGCAAGTACCGCAAAGTGCACCTGCCCGGCCACCGCGAGCACGAACCGTGGCGCGCCTTCCAGCACCTGGAAAAGCGCTACTTCGAGCGCGGCAACCTCGGCTTCGGCGCCTGGCGCGCGCAGGCGGGCGCGGAGAAAGGCATCTTCGGCATGGCACTGTGCAACGACCGCCGCTGGCCGGAAACCTACCGCGTACTCGGCCTGCAGGGCGTCGAGATGGCCTTCATCGGCTACAACACCCCCATCCACTACCCGCCGGTGCCCGAACACGACCACCTGCAGGGCTTCCACAATCACCTCGTGCTGCAGGCCGGTGCCTACCAGAACGGCATGTGGATCGTCGGCATCGCCAAGGCCGGCAAGGAAGAAGATTGCGACCTGCTCGGCCAGAGCTGCATCATTGCGCCCACCGGCGAAATCGTGGCGATGTGCTCGACGGTGGAAGACGAACTGGTGACCGCGGTGTGCGACCTCGACCGCTGCCGCGAGCTCAAGGACAATGTCTTCAACTTCGGCCTGCACCGCGAACCGGAAACCTACCGCCTGATCGTCGACACCAAAGGCCCCGTCGAACCGGCCTGATCGTCGACCGCAATGCCGGGCGAGATGTGCAAGCCGCACAGTGCCCGGCAATACAGGCAGAATACGCCAACAACATTCGACACCCGGCAGACGCGCAGCGAGCGATGACCCCCAAGCCCACCAAACGCTTCAAACCCATCGACGAGCGCATCGAAGCGCTCGGCGAAACGCTGCCAGACTCCGAGCACAAGCTGGCGCAGCTGCTCACCGCGCAACCCGCCCTGCTCGCCACCCACTCGGCCACCGAGCTCGCAGCCATCGCCGGCAGCTCCAAGGCCGCGGTGACACGCTTCATCCAGCGCGTCGGCTACGACGGTTTCGCCGCCGCCCGCCGCGAAGCACGCGAGGCCCAACGCTGGGGCGCCCCCGGCTTCCAGGCCGCATCGGACCTTTCTGCCGCCTCGGAAGAAGCCTTCGGCGAACACCTGCGCCGCGACCTGCAGAACCTGGCTCTGACCTTCGAGAGACTGACCAGCGGCGTCGTCGAGCCCGCCATCGCCACCCTCGCCCGCGCCCGCCGCGTGGGCGTCATCGGCTACCGCAACAGCCACGCCCTGGCCCAGTACTTTGCGCGCCAGCTCGTGCTGCTCAAGAACCACGTCGCCCTGCTCCCGCAGGCCGGCCAGACCATCGGCGAAGACCTCGCGGCCTTCGGCCCCGACGACATGCTCGTCATCCTCGCCTTCCGCCGCCGTGTGCCGGTGGTCGCCCAGATCGCCCGCCATGCGAAAAAGGCCGGCGTGCCCGTGCTGGTGCTGATGGACGCCACCACGCCCGCCAAAGAGGTCGACGCCACCTGGCGCATCGCGTGCGAGACGAGCGGATCGGGCCGTTTCGACTCGTATGCCGCGGCGATGAGCGTGCTCAACCTGCTGGTGTCGGCGCTGGCGCATCGGCCCGAGGTCGAGGCGGGGAATCGGTTGCGGGCAGCGGAAAGGCTGCATGAGGGGCTGGAGGAGCTGTAGCCGGCACCTGCGCAACCCAAGCGATGCGCCGCGCCTGTCGGCAAGCCGCTATTTCAAGGGCAGGTCGGACACTGCATGGCGCAGCTGCTCGGCACGCCCATAGTTCAGTTCCGCCACGCAAGCGAGACGCCTGAGTTCGAGCGCATTGCCAATCGCGCCACCGCCGATCGAGGCGGCAAAAGCGCATTGCTCGTCCCGGTACTTGGCAAACGTCTTACCCGAAACACCGAGCTTTGTTCTGGCTAAGCGGATGTATTTCGCGTCTTCATCCCATCTGGAGAGCGCGTCGCCCACGTCCCGTTCGGCCAGCGCCAGGACCCTGACGCTTTCGCGGACCTTGTCGGCAAGACAATCCCGCATCCCTGCCTCCGAATTGGCACTGCACGCCTCACGCAATTCGCGCTCAGTCGGCGTCGCCTGGAGCTCGTCTGCTGCGGCCGAGGCCGACAGCATCACGATCAGGCACATACCGAAGCCCCCTACTGTGCGCATAACGCCACCTTTCCTTTGACGATCAGACTTAAGGGCGTGATCAAGCATTCTTGCATACCAATGCGCCCGTTCAGGGTGCCGAATATCCGCAACCGCGCGCAGGCATTTGCCCAGGTCTGCATCCGGATGGCGCGGCCATCGGCCCCACACGGCACTCAGGCCGAAACCCGTCCCAGCCCTCCGAAAAAGGGCTCGGCGCCGTCGGCACCGATATTCATGAAGAATTGGGCCTTGTTATGCGCAATCCGGTCGCGCACCAATGCAGCCTGTGCCGCAGGGTTACCCTGCAGGCTGGCATAGGACGCGGCAAACTGGTCATACCCCTCCACCGCGCGCTGCAACGAATGCGCCCCGGACAGTTCGGCGAATCGATTGCGCATCTCGGGTTCATCGTCGAACATCTGCTCGATACGCGCCTTGTCAGGATGATCGTTCGCCACCACCACCTTTCCGGCATAGTCCGTGGTCAGCACCGGCTCGGGCGGCACCGAGACGCCGGCCGCGCGAAACAGTCTGCCAAGGTCATCGGCAAAATCTGCCGTTGCCTGCGGCAAATCCTTGCCCTGCAACAGTTGCAGCGGCGGCAACTCCTGTAGCAGCGGCGACGGCGTTTCGGCCTCGGCGGCAGCCGGCGCGGTCCGTGTCGAGGCTGACGTGGCAAGGGTTTGCGGGCTACTGACGTAAGACGTGGCGCTGATCAGCATGATGTGCACCTCCAGAGCGATGTGCCCTGTTTATGCAGTCATCGTGCCAGGTGCGAAGCCAATCCCGCCATGCGCCACCTTACCGCCCGGTGTTATGCTCGAAGGGACTTCGGCACTGATCGATACCCATCCATGACCACTCACCTGGACCGTCTGTTGTTTGCCCAAGGGGGCCAGTGTTTCTTCTGCCGCAAGCCCTTGCCGAAGACAGAAGCATCCGTAGAGCACCTGATAGCCAGCGCAAACGGCGGCACGAACGATGACGGAAACTGCGTCGCGTGCTGCAAGGCACTCAACCATTTGCTGGGCGCCAAGTCGATCAAGGAAAAGATGCAGATCGTCCTCAATCAGCGCGGCAGCTTTCAATGTCCCGGCAATTTCGCCCAACAAACCAACGCAGCACCTGCGCCCAGCGCCACCGCAGCGGCACCGAAGCCTGTTCCAGCAACCACCAACAGCACATCGACAGCCATCGACCTGGTGCAGTCAGACCTGAAGAAGCGCGGTGTTTCGCGACCACGGAAAGTCTCGACATTGACGAGCACGATCAAGGCCCTGCTCAAGCAGCAACAGAAGCCCCATTCCGATGCCGAGGTGGCAAACCTGATTGCAGCGCTTCAGAAGCGGGGCAAGCTGACCATTACCGACACCAAGGTCGCATACAAGTTAGGCTGACCGGGATTTGTAGTTCTATCCGGACGGGCGGGAGCAAACGGGTGCCGATGCGGTCTTTTTGTCGGCAGATCGGCCGCGGACTAAACCGCTCGCGCGGTAGGGTGGTGCCCTAGCATCCGCGACGGTATCAGGATCGTAGGTTTCCATCGGCGGAAGGCTTGCCATTGTTGGAGATGAGGCAATCGGCCTCTTCTTTGTAAGCGCCCGGCGAACCCGTCTTGCCGTTTCGCTCAGGCGCAGTGGCTCTTCAGCGCACTACACCGCAATGAACAGGTGAGTTTGCCGGGTGCTTACGTTCGGCCGGAACGGTCATTCGACCAACAAGCCGGCTTTGGCTGCTCTGTAGTGCTTAGCTGCCGCTGAGCATCGAACATCACCAACGGGCAGCCTCGATTCGCCGAACTCACACTCCCGACACATTGCAACCGCTCAGCGCCCGATGCCAACTTCAGTAGTGCTGCGGGAGCAGCACTTCGCCACCAAAGCTGTTCGGCTACCGTTCATCGCGGTCAAGTCACTCAGTGGGCCAGCGAGGCACTCTGTCGGGCGTTCGCCAGTTGCCCGCCAGAGCAATAGTTACGCGAACGAATCGTGCAATTGCTGAGGGTTGTCGGCGATGTAGCGCCAGACGATGAGATCGACAACCTTTGCTTGCTCGCCGGTGGTGGCAGCAAGCTCCCGACAGAGGTCATCGGCGCTGCGAAAGCCGAGGCGCTCAGACACACGCACCAAGTGACGATCAGGCTTCGCAATATCGAGGCCCAGATTCTTTGCGAGATGCCTGCTGGTAACAGGCCCAATGAACGGCAACACCTGGAGTCGGTTAATCGGATCAGCCAGCACCAACTGCTTGAATTCCTCGAAACCGATATTGTTGATGTACCTTGCAGTGGACAAGATGGCCCGCAATTTAAGCCGGTTGGCGAACGTCAAAGCAGCCGTAGTGCAGCAAATCTCGCCAGCCGAGACGATGGCGTCAGCGGACTCCCAATCGCAGAAGCAAAGCGAAACGTGGTCGAAGACCCGGCGGACCGCCGATTCTCGAAAGCCGGAGCACAGCGCAACCCAAGCGTGTTCTCGCAGCAGCTCGCTTTCGGTGAATTCAGTGAAGTCTGCCTCTCGCTGCCACACTACTTCACCTGACAGTCCTGCTTGCTCCACATAGCTACAGGCTCTAGAAAAGAAGTTCATGGCAGCAGTCAAGTCGGCTCTCATAGTTCAACTATTTATCTGCTTTGAAGGTGTCGCGCCACCATAGTCGCACTCGCAGCCACATCAGAGACGTAGCTGGGCGATCGTCCAGTACCTTACTCAGTGCGACCTTCACAAGATGCCGCTGCTTCTGGCTTAGAAACTCTGATTCGGGAATTTGGACGCCGACAGAGGCTGCCATGTCATATCTTGAGAAGACGCGTTGGCAGGCGTCATGATTATATTCGCCCGCCGACAGTAAATAGCCCGCTTCACGCTTTACTTCGGCGTAAACATCCAATGTCCTTTTATGTGCGTCTGATCGCCCTTTCCAGTCAGTCTTCATTTGAATCAGCGTCAGGAAGAAGACGCCAGTGCCAAGCGCCCCAACCCAAATTTGGCTGTCCCACCCGAAGGGCGTCAACGTCCCGTTTAGTTTCGGTTCGACGAATGCGAGCGCTACGAGCCACGTCGACACTCCAAGTGTGAAAAGGTCGAGGGCAAAGGCGAGCTTTGCGTACCGGTCGCGCAGAGCTGCGTGACCGGTACAAAGCATGTCTGAAACCCGACATATTCGAGTCAGTTCGTCCTTCATGGCTTCTTCGACACTCATGGCTCCAACCCGAATAGTGCTTTCCACTGCGCCACAGATCCCGCTGCAGTTGCATTGCGCATGCGTCGGGCTAGGCGCCCGAGTAAGTGGCTTGCCGCTTGACGTTCAGGGCTGTTGGCCGGGCCTAGATAGCTATCCACATGCACGGACTGGCCTGTGCTGTCCTTCATTGGGGAGCGGACCAAGTCACGAGCGCGATCGAAGAAGGTCGGCAGCATCGCGGAGGTCGTCTTTTCCCCTGCATAGTTTCGAAACGCTGCAATCGCCAAGCTCTCCATGTGATAACCGCTCAGGCGCTGACCTTCAGGTAGCTCGCCATTGATGGCCTTGGCGAGCTTGATTGTAGGTACCAGCTTGCCTCCACAGGCGGCGTTACGGGCGCTTAGAACATCCCGGAATGCCATCGGATTGATTTCAGACCAAGCATCACGTCGTGACGAAGGGACATGAAGATGTCCGTCAGCGCCCCTTATCGCCGGCAGGAGTTGAACGACCATCCCGTCTCCATAGTCCACTGTCACTGCCATTTGTCCGTGCGTGACCGTGGCAGACGCAGGCATGGCCGCCTTAATGATGGTGGCCATCTTCTCAAGCGCACGCTGGGGGCTATGGTTCTCAAGGTCAGAGTCGTTGAGAAGAATAAGCGAGTCGATATCGCTCAGTCCATCGACATATGTATGCTTGGCAACTGAGCCGCCAAAGAGCGAGTCAAACGTCCCCTCAATCTCGTCCTGCAACGCGGCGCGAATGTCACTAAGGCGCTCTCGGACCGCTTGCGCATCCCTGCTGTTGTACGCACCAAGTAGATCCGACAACGTACCAGCCAGTTCGACCTCGAATTGCTTAACCGATGAGTCGTCTTCGGCCTTGCGAACTGCGTCTCTCAGTTCCTCTGGGCTTTTGTACCTGAAGGTAGATCCGCCACCGCTGCCGCCCATTACTGATCCCCCAATGCTTCAAGCGCGCTCTCTAATGAGGTCTTGAACATGTCGCTGTGATACTTGAATGAGCTGAAGTCCTGTGATGCCAAGAATCTCCGCATCTCCAACTGCAGCTCATTCATGTAGTAGTAGTTCTGATGCCAGCAACGAGCGTCGACCATATGTGCTTTGGTCGTGACGCCAAGTCGCAGGGCGCCGAAGTTGTGTTTGTAGATCGTCACCCCCTCATGGAATGCGAACCGCAGCCACGTCAAGCCGTCAAAGATATCGGCTCCAGAGAGAAAGTACATGGGAGTTGAAATCGTATCGAGACTGCCGAAGACGTGGATCGGGATGTCGATTCCCGCAGCGGTCAGGGCCCGTCTCAACTTGGCAATGTTCTTCATCCGGTCCACGAGAGAGTTGCCGATCTCTTTCTCGGTGACGCCAATGATGTCGAAGTCGGCAAGGCGATGAACATGCCGCAGCAAGTCGTCGACATGCAGCAGGGTCTGAGACTCCTTCTCGGGCTTGAGCAGCAGCTCTCGCAGAACGTCGGTGCGTCCAGGCGCCATAGTTCGCCCGCGCTCAATCTGCTCGGCGAACCCGACGCGTGCCTTGGGATGGTCGTAGCTAATCAGTACGCTGGGGACTGGTGACTGCCACTTCGCAAGAACGCTTTCGTGCATCTCCTGCGTCCAATCCTTTGGGTAATGCTCCCGGTCCCCGAGGTCGGAGAGTTCGGCATCCTTTGATGCTTCGTACCCGCCGCTGTCGAGAAAGATCAAGGAGGGAAAGTCAAAAGGGGGGCGCACCTTGCCGTAATGAATGTCGTACGCGCTGACAAGAGTGACGCCTTCAATCAACTCCGAACAGGACTCGATGATCTTGTGAACGTCGGGAAAGCCCTTGCTAGAAAACGAAGGCACGAGCAGAGGAGTGCGCTCGACCTCCACGCCATTTAGCTTCAGTGACCGGCGTTTCGCTAGCATTGCAGCGCCTTTCTGTCCTGACACGATGCGCACCTTCCACAAGTGGGCGCGCCGCCGGACTCGCAGCTATATGTCAGCTCGATGGGCAAGCCTGCGTGGATGAAATAGTCGTACACCTCGCGCTTAGTCCATTCAATGAACGGCGCAACCACTCGGACGGCATTGTCGGTGTGTTCAGCGACGGAGCGATTGATCGTATCGACAAAAGCCGGTGAGCAATCATAGTACGGCGTCCCCGCGTGCAGCCCGAGCGCGATTCGACTTGATCGTGCTCGGGTTGCCAATATCGCGGAAAAGACAAGGAAAGCGTTGCGGCCGACAAGTTCGCCGGAACCAAATGGAGCTGCGCCCGTAAGGGCTAATTCTTGAACTTGAATTTCGAGCGCGGCGGCAAGTGACCGCACCGCGCCGCGCTCAAAATCGGCGGCGGCTTGGCCATGGTCCACGAAGACCGCGGATACCTCAAGGCCTTGGTCGATAAGGAACGCCGCACATGCAGCGGAATCAATTCCACCACTCATCAACACGGTCGCATGTCTACTTCTTTCCATCCCTGACCCCCCTCCCTGCGACCATGGCTGGTTTTGGCCGATTGCGGCCATTTTAGCTTGTTGGCATTAACGACCGCAAAGGCCGACCTGCACTCACTCCCCCCGCATCAAAACCCGCATTTCAATCGCCACATCTCATCATTCACTTCCCTCCTCCGCACTCGCAGCCATTCCTGCGTCTGCGCACTCATGCCGCTGCGCGCGGACGCATCGATTCGGCGGATCTCCTTCTCCAACAGACGACAGCGCGGGGCGTTCTCCTCGCCCAGGCTCGGCGTCCGTGCAATGAAGCCTACTGTGCCGCCTTGGGGCTCATCCGTTGGCGCAGTAAACTTCGGCACCGGTGGTGGACTGACGATGCTCAAGGTGCCGCGTGCGACCCGCGTCTGAAGGGCGCCCGACGGGCAGGGCGCGGACTGGTAGGTGACGGTGCCCTGATGGTCGCAACGGAACATCGACCCGGCCTGCGGCGTGCCGCGGCTCACCCCCGGAGGCAGTGACGGGGGCGGAAGGGCGGGCCGCGCGGGACTGGAGGCGGATGGCGCCGGGTTCGGTGGCAGATCCGCTGTTTGCTGGTGGGCATCCCACCACAGGAAGGCGGCCACAAAGCTGGCGATCAGGACCGTCAGGACGATGGCAAATGTGTTTTCTCTCAACGATCAACCCTCTCGGACGTCCTGAAACACTTCGCGCGTGTGAGCGGCCGCAGCCCTCGACCCCCCGGTGACAAGTTGCCGAAACACCCACAGGCGGCCACCCATTCAGTAGCGGTGGAAGTCATTCACTGAAGAACCAGAAGCACCATGCCCCCCTGCGCCAACAAGATGCAGAGAATCTCGATCCAGGCCAGCAGCGACAACGATTCGCCGCGGACCAGCCGGCGTCCGTAACCGACCAGAAGCACGCCGGGAATACCCAGCAATGCTACCGGCAGCCAGTACGCCAACTCTTGCGACAACAGCCTGCGCAGTGCATCAGCACTGAGGCCGCGCTCGAAGATGAATGCACCGACCCAATAGAGGGTCGCCATGATCGCCAGTGCGCCGATCGTCGTAAAGGCCACGCCGGCGCCGGCTTTGGCTGGAAAGGGATTGCGCATGTGTCGACCTGGCAAACGAGGCCCTTACATGGATGCCATGGCGACATTCTAGAATGCCTTCGTCCTGCGATACGTGACCAATGTCATGTCGCGGCGCGCCACGGACACGCGCAACCGTGTGGACTATTCTCCAGTCAGGTGCGCTCACGCGCCCCCGAAGCCGCCAGGCCAGCGGTGAGGCGGTACAGCCCCCATAGCAACAGCACCGGCACGATGAGCGTCTGCATCAGAAAGATGACGATGAGGCGGATCATGCGTTCGGCGACGTCTTCTGCCGCCGCTTTCAGGGCTTCGAATTTCTGTGTGAGCTTGCCGACCGGGTCCTCGAGGCTCGACAGCGCACGCTCGAGCGTATCCTGGGCTGACGATTTCATGTCGCGCGCCCAGTCGAACCAGCCCGATTGCTTCGTTTGCGGCTCGGCTGCGGGTGCGGGCACCTCCGCTGGCGGGGTGGATTCGGTGTCTTCGCGTGCCCCCGCATCGGCCACGCGCTGCAGGGCGGAGGACGTGCGATCGAGCGCGACCTGGCTTTGCTGGTACTCGCCCGCGGAGAATTGCTCGAATACATAACTGCTGCCGATCAGGGTCAATGGCATCACGAAGCGCGCGAAGATCAGGACCAGCATCAGCCGTGTCAGCCAGCCTGGCGCGCCGCGCCCCATGTAGAGGATGACCCACAGCAGCGCGACGCCGGTCACGAAGGCGGAAACCGTCCAGTTCGAGCCCATCACCAGCAGCAGTTTCTGAATGCCGAAGGCGACGCTGGCCGTCAGCATGACCGATGACAGCGATTCGACGAGGTCGTTGATGGGATCGAGTATTTCGCCGACCGAGAGCGACACGCCCACGCCGACCGGCTGTACCGCCAGTTCGGTGCCCTGCAGTACCGAGATGGCGCCGTTGAGCGCGCGAGCCGTGGCGAAGCTGATGACTGCGCGCTTCAGCCCTGCGTCGACGCTCGCAGTGGCCAGCTCGGTCACGGGCTTGAGCCAGCTGCACATCGTTACCAGCAGCACGGCCACAACGATGGCGAGTTTTCTGATGGCGCGCATGTTCATCGGCTGAAATCGTCAATAAGTGAACTGAATTGTCGTCGAGCGCCGCGTCCGGCTGACGGCCGCGTCATTCAAGCGCCGCTGTCGTGGAAGCGAATCTGATTGCGCCCCGCTTCTTTGGCTTGATACATGGCCGTGTCCGCCCACCTCAGGATGTCGCTCTCGGCCGCGTCATGATTGATGAACAATGCAACACCGATGCTCACCGTGCAATGATGTTCGACCACGGTGTCGGCAGCATTTTCATGCTTGACGGTCAGCACGTATTGCTCGGCCAGCGACGCGCGAATCTTCTCGGCTATTCGTCCGGCCTGGACCCCGGACTCGGCGCGATCGACCAGCAGTTCGCTGATGAGCACCACGAATTCGTCGCCGCCGAAGCGCGCTACGGTGTCGGTTTCGCGCACGCATTTCTTCAAACGATCCGCGGCCTCGATCAACAGCACGTCACCCACCGCGTGCCCATACGTGTCGTTTAGCGGCTTGAAGTTGTCCAGATCGAGGAACATCAGCGCGCCGTAGCAGCCACGGCGTTTGCTGACAGCCATCGATCGGCTCAGACGGTCGTTGAGCAGACGACGGTTTGCCAACCTGGTAAGCGGGTCGTAGAAGGCCAGCAGCCGCACCTGATCTTCCATCTGCTTGCGCTTGGCAATGTTGCGGGTCACGCCCAGGATGCCGATGAACTCACCGTCGGCGTTTCGCATGCCGCTGGTGTTCACTTCGGTCCACACCGTTGAGCCATCCTTGCAAGGCTGCTCGAGCTCGCCCTGGAATTCGATGAAGGGCTTGCCTGCGGTCATTGCGGCAATGGACGCTTCAAGCGCCTTCTGCGCAATCGGCATCGATGCCGGGGTCAATGCCTGCTCCAGTGACTGCTGCATGGCCTCCTCGCTGGTATAGCCCCGAAGCTTCTGCACCGAAGGACTGACATAGGTGAACCGGCCATCGAGATTCATGGTCCAGATCACGTCGGTGGCGTTGTCGGCCAACAGGCGATGCCTTTCCTCGCTGAGTCTGAGCAATTCGTGATCCCGCTTGCTGGACACCAGCGCCAAGGTCAGGCGCCGGTTGATGCGGTGAATATAGAGTGCCACGGTGCTGACGATGAGCAGCAAGCCCCCTGCGAGGTAGAGCCAGGTCAGGTCACGTTCCGATTCGGCGTTGTAGATGAAGCCGTCGAGGGAAAAGCCCCTTGGTAGCAGGCCGAGATCGGCATACGTGTCTGCAATATGCCGCCAGCGACCAAGGTGCATGTACCCGATTTCGATCAGATCCGTACGAAAAAGGGGCGCCATGCGGCTGGCTTCGAACAGGTAGAACTCGCGGGGATTCGCGTCCGAGTACTTGTCGCGGATCAGGTCCACGATTTCCTCCGGGTGCGCCATTGCGTATTGCCAGCCACGCAGGCTTGCCTCTCGAAACGCCTTGACCCGGGCAGGATGCTGCCTCAGCTCCTGCTCGGTGGTGAACAGGTTGTCGCCGTAGAAGTCGATGCCGGCGGAGCGCGGCGTGTAGCTGTGATACTCGAAGCCGGCGCGATCCAGAAAATAGGGTTCGTTGGTCACGTAGCCCGAGATTGCATCCGCCTTGCCGTCGATCAGGTCCTGCGGCTGGAAGCTGTGCTCGACGCGAGTCAGGCTCTCCAGTGGAATGCCCTCCAGCTTCAGGTAGGCCAGCAGTTCATCCGACTGGGGTTCGATCATCAGGCGTTTGCCCGCCATGTCGTGGATGCCCTGAACCGGCCCCCGCCGACGGGCGAGCAGGACCACGGGAGAATGCTGAAAGAGCGCCGCCAGCACCACCACCGGCTGGCCTGAACTGCGGGCCAGCAGCAGGCTGCTGTTGCCGACGCCATACTGCGCCTTGCCGTCGAGGACGTTTCTCACCGGATCGTCACCGGGATGGGCCTCCCGAATGTCGACATCCAGCCCCGCCTCACGGTAGTAGCCCTTTTCCTTCGCGGTGTAGTAGCCGGCAAACTGAAAGGCATGGCTCCATTTGAGCTGCAGCGTCACCGCCTCCATGGCGTGGGCAGCGGCAGACCATCCGCATAGCGCAAGCAGAATTGTGACCAGGGCAACCTGAGGGAAAGCGCCGAAGCGGGCGGGTGGCGGAGGCATACCGCGAGTTTAGTCGCGATCTCCAATGTTGTTGACTGTATCGCGACACCCGCCCGGGTCCGGCGCGACAGGCATACGGGCATGGGCGATGTAGAATTCCGGGACCAGTCCGTGAAAGTACCTCATGCGAACGGCGCATCATGGCCCCCTCAATTCTCAGGAAGCAGCGCGATGCGCTCCAGGACAGCCAGCCCCTTGCCACCGGAACGCGAGCAACTGATCCGGTCGCTGTTCGAGGATTACATCGAGATGTATGCCTCGCGCGACGAGCGCCTGACAACCCGCTTCAGCGCAAATTTCAGTGGCTACGCCGGCAGCAGCGATATCCTGGTTACGGACAGGGAAGAGTGGATTCGCATCACCCGGCTCGACTTCGCCCAGGTTCCCGAACGCATCCGCATCGAGATGCTGGATCTGGCGTTGCAGGACCTGGCCGACGACGTCGTCGCCGTGACAGCCTTCTTTCACATTCATCTCCCTCTCCCCGAACACATCCTGGCGCACGAAACCGCCCGTCTGCTGCTGATTTTCCGGCTCGAGCACGATGACTGGAAAATCGCGCACAGCGGCATCTCTGTCCCGTTTGGCCTTGCCGCGGATAATGAGATCTATCCGATGATGAGTTTGCGCGAGCGTAACCGCGAACTGGAGGCGCTGGTCGAAGAGCGCACACAGGAACTGGAAGAGGCCAACAGAAAGTGGGAGGCCCTGAGCAACACGGACGGCCTGACCCGCATCGCCAACCGCCGAAGCTTCGACGAGGCACTTGCCCGCGAATGGGACCGCGGACAGCGAGCCGCCTCACCGCTGGCGCTGGTCATGCTCGATGTCGATCTGTTCAAGCACTTCAACGACCACTATGGGCATCTCGCCGGCGACGCTTGCCTGCAAGCCCTTGCGCGACTGCTGGCAAAGTCCGGGCGGCGCGCGGGGGATCTGGTAGCGCGCTTTGGCGGCGAAGAGTTCGTGGTACTTCTGCCGGCTACGGACGAAGATGAAACGCTGAAGTTCGCAAACCATCTGCTGGAAGAGGTCCGCGCCCTGGCGCTGCCACATGCCGGCGTACCCGCGGGCATCGTCACGGTCAGCCTCGGCGCCGTCAGCCTGACGCCCTCCCGGCACCACCCGCCCGAGTATCTTGTAGAGCAGGCCGACCGCGCGCTTTACCGCGCCAAACAATCAGGACGCAATAGATTGTGCGTGTCTGGCGCACCGCGCTGACTGAATGACACCGCACCGGCTTGTCATCCGCCTTCCGGGCTGAGGCAAGCAGTGCCGACCGCGATGGCCCCTCGCCCTATTGCGAGCAACACAGCGTTGATCCGCCCTGCCAATCTCCCAGCGTTGGCCGCCGGCGCCCCCGCCCCATCGATATGCCCATGCGCGCATTCTCGAGTCGGAGCGTCCGCTCTTCAATAGCTGTTGCCAGCTTACTTTTCACTCACCGATACATTCAAACTAAGAGTCCGATGAATTTAATTCGTTAGAAATGAACATACCGCGCAGCTATGGTGACTACATAGGGTAAGCCTTACCCGAATCGACAGTCACGACAGGAGACATTGATGAGCAATGAAAGCAAATGCCCCTTTGCCGGACATCATGCCGCAAGTGCAGCAGCCGGCACCCGCACCAATCGCGATTGGTGGCCGAATCAACTGAATCTGAACATTCTGCATCAGCACGCACCGGCTTCGAGTCCGCTGGGCCCAGACTTCGATTATGCCGAGGAATTCAAGAAGCTCGACCTTGCAGCATTGAAGCAGGATCTGGTTGCGCTGATGACGACCTCGCAGGACTGGTGGCCCGCCGACTGGGGGCACTACGGCGGCCTGTTCATCCGCATGGCCTGGCACAGCGCCGGCACCTACCGTACGGCGGACGGCCGCGGTGGCGCGGGCACTGGCAACCAGCGCTTCGCCCCCGTCAACAGCTGGCCCGACAACGGCAACCTCGACAAGGCACGCCGCCTGCTGTGGCCGATCAAGCAAAAATACGGCAACAAGATCTCGTGGGCCGACCTGATGATTCTGGCCGGCAACTGCGCAATGGAGTCCATGGGTTTCAAGACCTTCGGCTTCGGCGGTGGCCGTGCCGACATCTTCCAGCCCGAGGAGGATATCTACTGGGGCGCCGAAGCCGAATGGCTGGCCACCAGCGACAAGCCCAACAGCCGCTATTCGGGCGACCGTGAGCTGGAAAACCCGCTCGCGGCCGTGCAGATGGGGCTGATCTATGTAAACCCGGAAGGCCCGGACGGCAACCCCGACCCGGTGGCTTCCGGCCGTGACGTGCGCGAGACCTTCGCCCGCATGGCGATGAACGATGAAGAGACGGTGGCACTCACCGCCGGTGGCCACACCTTCGGCAAGGCCCACGGTGCGGGCGATCCGGCGCTCGTCGGCCCAGAGCCGGAGGGCGCACCCATCGAAGAACAGGGGCTGGGCTGGATCAACAAGTACGGCTCCGGCAAGGGCGGCGACACCACCACCAGCGGCATCGAGGGCGCATGGAAACCCAACCCCACCAAATGGGACAACGGCTACTTCGACACCCTGTTCGGCTACGAGTGGGAACTCACCAAGAGCCCGGCCGGCGCGCACCAGTGGGTGGCAAAGGACGTGAAGCCGGAAGACATGATTCCGGACGCCCATGACCCGTCGAAGAAACACCCGCCGATGATGACCACCGCCGACCTGTCGCTGCGCTTCGACCCGATCTACGAGCCGATCGCGCGCCGCTTCCACAAGGACCCGCAGGCCTTCGCCGACGCCTTTGCACGAGCATGGTTCAAGCTGACCCACCGCGACATGGGCCCCAAGGCGCGCTACCTGGGCCCGGAAGTACCGGCCGAAGACCTGATCTGGCAGGACCCGGTCCCCGCGGTCGATCATCCGCTGGTCGATGCCGCCGACATCGCCGGACTCAAGGCCAAGGTGCTGGCGTCCGGCCTCTCGATCGCCGAGCTGGTGGGTACCGCATGGGCATCGGCCTCGACCTTCCGCGGCTCTGACATGCGCGGCGGCGCCAACGGCGCACGCGTCCGCCTGGCACCGCAGAAGGACTGGGCGGTCAACCAGCCGGCACAGCTGGCCAGAGTGTTGTCGACGCTCGAGGGCATCCAGCAGGCCTTCAATGCCGCACAGACGGGCGGCAAGAAGATCTCGCTGGCCGATCTCATCGTGCTGGCGGGCAGTGCGGCAGTCGAGGCCGCGGCCAAGGCCGGCGGTCACGCGGTGGAGGTCCCCTTCACCCCCGGGCGCACGGACGCATCGCAGGCGCAGACCGACATCGAATCGTTCGCGGTGATGGAGCCGGAGGCAGACGGCTTCCGCAACTACATGAAAGCCAGCTACACCGTGCCTGCCGAAGCGATGCTGGTGGACCGGGCCCAGCTTCTGACGCTGAGCGCGCCCGAAATGACGGTACTGGTCGGTGGCCTGCGCGTGCTGGGCGCCACTGCGGGGGGCTCGGCCGACGGCGTGCTCACCAAGCGCGCCCAGACCCTGAGCAATGACTTCTTCGTCAATCTGCTCGACATGGGCACGACATGGAAGCCGGCCTCTGACACCGGAGAGCGCTTCGAGGGGCGCGACCGTCGAACGGGCGAGGTGAAATGGACCGGCACCCGCGCGGACCTGATCTTCGGCTCCAACTCGCAACTGCGTGCGCTAGCCGAAATCTACGCGCAGGACGACGCCGGCGAGAAGTTCGTGCGCGACTTCGTTGCCGCGTGGACCAAGGTCATGAACCTGGACCGGTTCGATCTGAAGTAAGGCAATGGAAAAGTGTCCGGCGTGCGCAAGAACGGCGCACGCCGGACACGCCCGGACAGTCGCGTTCAGCCCATCAACGCCCGCAGGTCCAGGCGCCCGGCGAGCATCGGCGGACACCAGTAATATCCGCCAGTGATCGGCTGGCTGAAGCGGAACAACGCGTCGGTGATGCCGTCTTCCAGCCCGGCCATGCGCCGCATCTGCGCCTCGAACGCGTCCAGCGAATGGCCGAAGGCGACGAACAGCAAGCCCGCATCGCGCCCCTCAACCCATGGCATCGAACGCCGCACGACGAAAGCCTCGGGTTCGAAGCTCTCTTGCGCAGTGCGCTTGACGTGCGCGGAAGGCGGGGCGTCGTCGAGTTCTTCGTTGTCGCTCTTGCGGCGCCCGATCGTATTGTCCTGATCGGCGGACGACATGGCGCCGAATGCGTTCAGATCGTGCTTCCAGTGCTGCACAGCCACATAGCTGCCGCCGGCCTCGCCCGCGCCAGCATCGTCGCCGGCAAAGGCGGCGGCCAGGGCGGCATCGCCCTCCGGGTTCTCCGTACCGTCCTCGTAGCCAGTGAGGTCGCGACCGGTGTCATAACGGAAGGTGTCGGTCGCCTGCACCAGCGTCAGCGCGGAAGCAACCGCCGCCTCGATGGCGCGCGAGCGCTGCAGCAATTCACCGCGATCATCCCCGCGCAGCCAGCACCAGACCGCGTACTGGGTCGACGGAATATCGACTCCGTTTCCCGCGATCGGCAGAAACGGGCGCAGGCCATGCAGGGAACCCGACAAAGCCAGCGGCACCGATTCGCCAAAACCCACCACCGTACTCGTGCCGTCGACCTGCGCGGCCAGCGCATCGAGCGCGGCCGGCAGCACCGCAGTCGACACGATACGGAAAAAGAGATGACGCGCCTGCGCCGGCACCGGGGCAAGGATGCCCTGCTGGTAGTGACTCATCGCAACTCCTTGCGTCCGAAAAAGGCGATTCTACTCAGCGGGCCGGCCGCGGCAAGTTCAAGTGGCATCGGACAGATCAGGCATCCCGGCCCAGCGCGCCGAGCGCAGCGCGTGTGCGACCGCCGCCGCACGCGCTTCGAGCATGGCTTCGGCAAGGTCTGCCCCCGCCGCTGCACTGGCCGCAGCGACGTCGGCCAGCTCTACTTCCCCACAGGCGCGCAATGCGGTGCGCAACATCGGCGCCTTGGGGTAGCCAAGCGATGCCCGCCCCGGAAAGGCCCGGAATTCGGCCGTGCACAGCGTGAGCAGATGTTCGAAACGTTCCGCGCGCGCAAAGGCGTCCACGCGCTCGAGGAGCGCGGCAATCGATCCCGCACGCATCTCCGCCGCCCGGTGCACGCGCTCACACTCGGCAATGGCAAGCAGGGCGAAATCGCGAAACGCGTCCGGCACACCAAAGCGGACACAGATCGACTCGATGCGCGGCCTGCCCCGTTCGATGTGCCTGTAGTGTGAAGGCAGGTGCTCGCGCGGCGAATCCGCCTTGCCGACATTGAACACCAGCGCGGCAAAACGCACGACCAGCGGCGCACGGCAACGCGCCGCCTCATCCACCACGCGCAATACATGGTCGCCGATATCGACCTCGGCCGGATCGTCTGCACTCTGCGGCACGCCGAACAGCGCGTCGACCTCGGGCAACACCTGCGCGAGCGCACCGCAATCACGCAGGGCCCGCAACATGCGTGACGGCGCCTCGCCAAGCAAGCCGCGCTCGAACTCCGGCCAGACCATTGAAGGCGCGACGCCGTCCAGCACGCCGGCCGTGACTTGCGCGCGCATGTTCGCCAGCGTTTCCGCATCGACTTCGCCATTGTCGGCGGCGGCCATCGCGGCGATGCGCAACAGATTGAGCGCGGGGCTGACCAGCACCGGTCCAAGGGCACTGCGGGATAGATCGGAACTCATGGCACACTCGGCACGTCGAGCCTGAAAGACCCTTATCATAACGTGCCCTTGTAAGGATGTGATGCACTGCGGAAGGTCGACAGATCTCGCTCGTGACGGGCAATCAACGACCGCTACTGCGGGAGCGAATTTGGCGCTGCCTTTGGCAAGCATGTGCATTGCGAATGCCTGATGCACCGCTCGGAGAGTGGTTGAGGTTGCCACCACCGTCACGAGCTTTTAGGAGACGAGCACACGATGCAGGACGAAGAACTTGAATACGTCGGATTCTGGCTCAGGACAGGGGCCACGATGATCGACACCTTGCTCATCCTGATGCTCTCCGTTCCGCTGCTGCTGGCGGCCTACGGATGGGCCTATTTCGACCCCGAGCAGACCGGCATCATCGCCGGACCACTGGATTTTCTCGTATCGTGGGTATTCCCGGCGATCGCGGTGATCGTGTTCTGGATCAACAGGCAGGCCACCCCGGGCAAGATGGCCATCTCGGCACGGGTCGTGGATGCGACGACGGGCGGACGCCCCTCGACTGCCCAACTGGTCGGACGCTACTTCGCCTACTACGTATCGGCCATACCGCTATGCTTGGGTTTCCTGTGGGTGGCCTTCGATGCGAAAAAGCAGGGCTGGCACGACAAGCTTGCGGGCACCGTGGTCGTTCGGCCAACGCGACGAGGACCGGTGCCGGTCCGCTTCGGGCAAAAATGAGGCCCGCCCCGGGCGCCCGCGGCACATCCCCTTACCGGAAACGGATGCGCGTGGCGTCGCTGCCGTAGTCGCTGCCCGCCCCCCGTTGCGCCGGCTGCCGACGCAAATGTCGCGCCGCGGCGCTGCCAGCGAGCATTGCACGCGGTGGGACGGGCTCGCCCCGATCAGCGCCCGCTCTTGCGTGCAACCACCTGACCTGCGACAAAGCCCTCGATCTGTTCGAGACTGATAGTGCCGCTTCCCGCCTCGTCGATATCGTTGAAATGGCGTGAGACAAATGGCATGCGGGCTTTTGCCTCATTCCTGTCGAGCAGGCCGTTGCCATCCGCGTCGGCCTGCGCGAAGCGTTTCTGCAGCTTTTCCGCGATGCGCTCGCGCGCAGCCTGCGCGTCGGTTTCGGCAGCGCTCGCGACGCTCGCCAGACCGGCTCCGGCAACGAGCAGCAGCATTGCAATGCGCCCGGTTTTCATTTTTCGCATCTTCCGCCTCGCACTAGCGTTTCGGGCAGGCGATCGTATTGCCGCCGGCGTCGTAGCAGGTTGCCGAGTGGGTGAACCCGGTTTCCTTGCTGTAACTGCTGCTCGCTGCCACCGAATTGCCGGTAGTCGCATTGGTCGCATTGGAATTGCGCGACTGCACGATATTGCCGTCGGCGTCCCGGCTTGCCTGACCGCTGCTCGACATACTGCCCCGATCACCACTGGCACTGCGGCTGGCCGAACGCGACAGGGTGCCGTCGGCGGCACGGTCGCGTCGCACCGCACCGCTACCGCTTGCCCCGGAGGCCGATGTCCAACTGCCATTGCGGGCCGCGCTGCGCCCGCCCTGCCCGTCTGCTTGAACGCTGCGTGTACGGGCGATGGAAGCGCCATTTGCGCCGCTGGCCTGTCGCGTCACCGCGCGGTCGATCTGTCGCCCACCCGCTGCCACCGCTACGTCGGTGCCCATGCCCAGCGCCGCAACGACTACCAGCACGAGCGCTGCGGGGCCAAGTGTCCGATGCCTGATCATCATGATTTCCACTCCTTGCGTCGGATGCGCCCAATGCACATCACTAAGCGCCAGCGTAATGGGCTCATCGGTGCCATCGGTTACGGCATCGGGGCGAAAATGTTACCGCTCGTACGCGTGACCGACTGCCGTAACGCGCCGTAATCATTCGACCGCAGCCCATTCGTCGGCGGTCCCGGTACCATGTGCGCGTGTATGACGAGGCGGGCCATGGACGAGGACGCAGGCAAGTTGCTGGTGGTCGACGATGAGGCGGAGTTGCGCGCCTTGCTCTCACGCTATCTCGGCGGGCGTGGCTACCGCGTGCGTCAGGCCGAAAACACGGCAGAGATGGATCGTCTGCTGACTCGAGAGCATTTCGACGTACTTATTCTCGACCTGATGCTGCCCGGCGAAAGTGGGCTGGCGGCTTGCAGAAGACTGCGAGGGGCAGGAGAGACGGTGCCGATCCTGATGCTGACCGCCCATGGCGACCCTGTCGACCGCATCATCGGCCTCGAGAGCGGCGCCGACGACTATCTGCCCAAACCCTTTGAGCCGCGCGAACTCCTGGCCCGCATCGAGGCACTGATTCGCCGCCAACGCATGCTGGGGGCACAACACCATCAGCGCCCCGAGCACACCGTCCACATCGGCCGTTTCACCCTCGACGCAGAACGGCGCGAGCTGCGTGACGGCGAGCACACGGTATGCCTCGCCAGCGGCGAATTTGCGCTGCTCCAGGTGCTGGCGGCCAATCGTGGCCGCGCACTCGGACGTGAACGTCTGATCCGGCTGGCCGATGGTCCCGATGCAGAGATCAACGACCGCAGCATCGACGTACGCATCCTGCGCCTGCGCCGCCTGATCGAGGACCAACCGTCCGCGCCGCGTCACCTCGTAACGGTGCGCGGCACGGGCTACATGCTGAGCCTGCCCTGATGCGGCTGTATCCGGATTCGCTGCTCGGGCGCAACGTCCTGTTGCTGGCCGGGCTCATCATGGTGGGACAAGTGCTTGGCGCCCTCGTGTTCGTGCAATTTGTCCAGCGCCCGCGCATCGAGCAGTTTGCCGAAAATATCGCCAATGGCGTTTTCGCCGTCGACCGAGGGCTGCGCGGCCTCGCCCCGGAAGCCCGCGCAGCCTTTGTCCATGCATTCAACGCCAGCCAGACCGCCGAGCCAGACTCGCACCGCGAGAATGCGGTCGTACGTGCCCTTCGTCCATCGGTGGAGCGGTTCATGGTCCGCCAGGTGTCGGCCAGACTGGCACGCCTGGGCGTCGATACCATGTGGCGCGAGGAGGATGGAAGCCGGCTGTACGTCCGCCTCCGTGTCGATGGCACCGAGCACTGGCTGGTGACCGGCGGTATGTACTGGCGGACGGGCCTGCCTCGCGCCGCCTTGCTGGCGTGGATCGCAAGCGCGCTGCTGGCCGTGCTCGGTGCCATGCTCATTCAAGGCCGAATCAACAGGCCATTGCGCCAGTTGTCAGACGCGGCGGCCGCGATCGAGCGCGGTGACACACCTGCGTCCATGCCGGAAGACGGTCCGCGCGAATTGCGCGCCGTCGCGCGCGGCTTCAATCGCATGGCAGCCTCCCTTGCGGCCGGCGAACGGGAGCGTGCCATCATGCTTGCCGGCATTTCCCACGACTTGCGCACGCCGCTGGCAAAGCTGCGCCTGTCGGTCGAGCTGAGCGGCAATACCGACGAGCCGGGGCTGGCCGCCGACATGGCCCGCCATTGCCGCCAGATCGACAGCATTATCGATCAGTTTCTGGACTTTGCCCGCAATGAGGGTGACGAGGCCGCGGTCCTCTGCGACCTGCCCGCCCTGCTGCGCGACGTCCTGGACGACGCCGGCGCCAGCGCGGATTTCAGCTTCGACGTGCCGCCATTGCCAGTGCTGCAGGTACGACGCAATGGGCTGTCACGCCTGCTGACCAACCTGATCGAGAATGCGCGCCGGCACGCCGCACCAGACTTCGTACTGAGCGCGCGCACGGTGCATGGGGCGGTCCGGATCAGCGTCCTCGACCGCGGCCCGGGCATTGCGCGCGACAGGGTCGCCACCCTGCTGCAACCCTTTGCCCGCGGCGACGCAGCGCGCGGCGGCACGCCCGGCGCCGGACTCGGCCTGGCCATTGCCGAGCGCATCGCACGTCTTCATCACGGCCAGCTCGAGTTGCTGCCCCGCGAGGGTGGCGGGCTGGAGGCACGTCTGACGCTGCCGACAGCCCCGACCCGGTAGGGCGCCCGAAACCCGCCCCTCTTCCCTCTCAGCGCGCTCAGTCGCCGTTCACTGCCAGTTGATAACAGGTATCGAGATGAGTGCGCACCAGCTCCACCATCCCGGCATCGACTCGCCCGAGCGTCCGCAGCGTGTCAAGGTGCCCCATGACTTCGTCGCTGCCAAGGCGCCCCCGGTAGGGTCGGTTCTGCGACATGGCCTGAAAGATGTCGGCCACCGAAATCAGGCGCGCTTGCCATGGAATCTCACGCGCCTTCAGGTGGCTGGGGTATCCCGTGCCGATCAAGTCTTCATGGTGCATGCTGGCCCACTCGGCGATGGGCTGACCGGGAAAGACCCGCTTCAGGATACGACCCGTGTCGTAACTGTGGCGCTGGATGATGGCCCGTTCCTGCGCAGTAATGGCACCCGGTTTGTCGATGATTTCCTCGGGCACGCGGAGCTTTCCGATGTCGTGGAGCAAGGCGGCAACTTCCAGCATATCGAGTTCGACGCCGCTGACGCCCCGCATCTGCGCAAGATATCGCGTCAGCTGCGCCACTCGGGTGGAGTGCTCGAGCGTGTAGACGCTCTTGGAGTCGACCGTGCGGGCAAACAACCGGGCGATGGCCAGCGTGTCCTTGCTGTCAATCTCGATCGGCGCCTCGCACTGCAGGCAGTCTTCGACGACGTCGGCCACATAGGGCGGATCGCACTGCAACCAGAAACCCTCGCGTACCGCGACGCGCTGTAGCGCAGCGATCAAGTCCGGGCAAAACAGGCTGCCCGACATCGCGGTCAGTCGATCAACCAGCTTCGGATACTCGAGCAGGATCTCATTTCTCAGTCCGTCGGCGGTGATGTACTCGGCCAGCAGGATGTCGAGCCGGTCGGCCAGAAAGATCAGATTGCTCTCAAGGCTCGCATCCTGTGCAAGCCCCTGGGTCAGCAAATCCTCCCATCGCGTATGGTGCCAGCGCACGATCACGGCAAAACGCGCCAATGGCGGGCACGCCTCAAGGTAGGCTTCACCGCGGATGCAATGCGCCTGAGCACCATCCCATTCCAGGGTTTCGGTGAGGTGACGATGCTCCTCCGTTCGCGCGACGCCGCAATCGTGCAGCATGCCGGCGTAGAGCATGTCGAGACATCGGGATGAGGTCCATCCCAATTCGACCGCGATCGCATATGCCAGCAGCGCGACCCGCTTGCCGTGATGTACCTCGTCGATACCGACGAAATCGAGCGCACCGGTCAGGGAAACAATGGTTCGTTGGAGTGATATTTTCATTGACGCATTGTCCGCGTTTCTCGAAGCGTCATGTGAAGGGCAGACGCAAGCTGCCGACAGCGCTGGTCCACCGTCCCGATCATCGGACTGGAACGCCATGCGGCGCAGATGCATGATAGATGAGTCTGTACCGCATGGCGTGTGATGTAGTTATCGGGGGCGCTGCCGTCCCTGTTCGGCGGGGAGGAAAATGCGTACGACGAGACCACCCCCGGCGCCGTTACATGCCTCGATCTCGCCACCGTGCTGCTTCACCACCTGACGCGCAATCGCCAGCCCCAATCCATAACCGGAGTAGGTGTCCTCGGCACCGCTGCGGAAGAAAGGCTCGAACATCGCATCAAGGTCAGATGCCGCCACGCCGGGGCCGCTGTCGGCAATCTCGATACCGACCCGGCCCTGCACCGGATCGTGCTGAAGGTGAATCACGATCCGTCCGCCAGGTGGAGAAAAGCGCAGCGCATTTCGAATCACGTTCTCCAGTGCGCGCCGGATCAACTCGGCATTTCCGCGAACCGTTGCCGGGCCCGCGCCATCCAGCACGATCCTGCAGGCACTGGCTTCCGCCTCGAGATTCCCATCCTGGGCAATTTCGGCGAGAAGCCTCATCAACTCCACATACTCATCCATGTTCGGTTGAATACCGGTATCGAGCCGCGCGAGCGTCAGCAACTCGCCCACCAGCCGGTTCATTCGATTGGTATCACGCTCGATCTGCTCGACGAAGACTGCGCTGCGGTCCGGCTGCTGGCGCAGCAGATCCGCCGCCGCCTGCAGTCGTGCCAGTGGCGATCTGAGCTCATGCGACACATCGTGAAGCAACCTTCGCTGGCCCTCGACCACACTCTGCAAACGCGCAGCCATGTGATCGAACTCGACGCCGAGCGCCGACAACTCATCCCGCCGCTCACGCATCCGTGGCGACACACGGGTATCGAGAGCACCCTCGGAAATCGCCCCGAGT
Source organism: Azoarcus sp. L1K30 (assembly GCF_018122735.1). Lineage (GTDB taxonomy): Bacteria > Pseudomonadota > Gammaproteobacteria > Burkholderiales > Rhodocyclaceae > Parazoarcus. The sequence goes on from NZ_JAGRRD010000001.1 coordinate 2,930,328, forward strand.
GCCTCGCGCAGGTCACGGATCGGACGCGCAAAATAGGCTGCCAGCAGCGCGGCAAATACCAGGCTGACGATGCTTCCGGCGAGCATGGGCATGAGCGGCGGCAGCAGTCGTGGCGGTCCCGGTGGCAGCGACGGCGGCCCGGACCGATCGCCCGGTGCCATCGTTGCGCCTGTCGGTATGCCTGGCGCCGGGTGTTCACGAAAGCCAACCGTGGGGGGAAAGCCCCCAGAACCATGCTCATTGCGTGCCAGCCAGATCATGGCGCCCACCCCCATGGCGGTCAGCAACTGCGCCAGCCACAGGAAGACGAAGAATTTCCAGAAGAGCCTGCCCATCAAGGGCTTCGCTGCCGGCGCGCTCATGCCACGACCAGCAGGTATCCCCTGCGGATCACTGTATGAATACGCGGACGACCATCGGGCAGGGGGCCAAGTTTGTGGCGGATGCTGCTGATATGAACATCGATGCTGCGGTCGAAGCGCGTGAACGGGCGCCCCAGGGCCGACTCCGACAGTTGCGCCTTGCCCACGGGCTGGCCGGCATGGCGGGCGAGCATCTCGAGGATACTGAATTCGGTGCTGGTCAGCGCCAGCGTCCGCCCCGCATCTTCGGCCCGGCGCTGGGCCGGCCACAGAACCAGGTCGCCACTCACCAGCACCTGCGTTGCGGGCTCTGTTGCGGGAACACGCTTCAGGATAGCGCGGATGCGGGCCGTCAGTTCGCGCGGCGTACACGGCTTGGGCACGTAATCATCGGCACCGATCTCAAGCCCGAGAATGCGGTCTGCATCGTCACCGCGCGCACTGAGCATCAGCACTGGAATAGCGTCCTGGGCCCGAATACGGTTGAGCGTCTGGATGCCGTCGAGTCCGGGCATCATGATGTCGAGCACCACCAGGTCGTGACGACCCGATAATGCTGCCTCCACCCCGGCAATGCCGTCATGCGCGCACTCGACCCCGAAGCCCTCGCGCATCAGGTAGTCGCGCAGCAACTCGAGAAGCTCCACGTCGTCGTCGATCAGCAGGACGTTCTCACTCATCGGCCCTCCCTCATTCTCATCCGGCTGAATTCTATTTCAGCGCCGTTGCCGCACCCTGCTCTTTACCTGTCTTTACACTCACGGGCGGCAATTGCTGGGGCGAGCCGGCAAGTATCGCCGCTCAAGTTGACGACGACGGCGAAAGACCGGCTCGCAAGCGCAGGCGGGCTCGGCTGATTTACGTCGATTTACACCTTGCCGCCTGATCACAATCCGCCCCCGAAGCGGCAAGTTTCGCCTCTCTCGCAGACCCCAAGGGACGCAGACCCTTGCCTCTCGCAACAACAAGTCAATCGACCTTTACGTGCTTTTACCTGCTTTTACCTGCATTACCCTGAACTTCTCCCGTTTCAGGCCGAGAATTTGCGTTGAAGACGATGCGCAGATGGGCTGCGCACCGCAGTGTATTCAACAGCAGGAGGCAGATCATGAGCAGCATCGGCAGTATAGGCAGTATAGGCAGTAGCGCTTCGGCGATGATGCAGGGCATGCGTGGCACGTCACGCCCCGACCCGAAGCAGATGGCGGACGAGCTTTTCTCCACCCTCGACACCAAGGGCACCGGCTACATCGAGCTCAGCACGCTGCAGGACATGGCTGACAGCGCAGGCAACACCGGTTCGCTGGACGTCGAAGGACTGTTCTCGCAACTGGACGGCGACAGTGATGGCAAGGTCACCAAGGACGAGTTTTCCAGCGCATTCAATGAGGTCGCGGAGCAATTGAACAGCCAGTTCGACAGCATGCGCGTGCAGGAAGCCATGGGGGGCATGCCACCGCCACCACCGGGCGGTGCGGGCGACGAGGGCTTCACGCAGGACGAGCTCACGGCCCAACTCGAACAGGTCGGCGACAGCGACAGCGCCCGCAGCGCCTTGATCACCTCGGTGCTGGAGAATTTCGACACAGCCGACACCGATGGAGACGGCAAAGTCAGCTTCGAGGAAGCGATGGCGCTTGAGCAGAACTCGTCATCGTCGGCGAACACCGCTTCGACCACGAACACCGATTCGACAGGCAGCGCGTCGCCAGGCGACGACACGCAACTCAAAGTGGTGATGCAAACGCTGAAACTGATGCAGACCTACATGCTCGACAGCAACCAGCAGCAGACGGCCAGCTCAGTATCGGTTTCAGTCTGAGTGAGTACAAGGGCAACCGGGATGGCGGGGCGCACCGAATCCGGCCCGCCGTCGCGGCCCCTCTCCCGCCCGCGCCTTCTCAGCCAGAGGTCGCTCTGTCGTATCCTCGATCATCCAGATTGATCCGCCGTCGACCGGACGAGCGCGAACTCGATCACGACGTGAACCTGGCCGTCCGTCAGATGCGCAACGGCGCGCGCAAGGCTTTGCCAGTGGCACCAATTCTGCTTAAGGGCTGCGTGAAGGGCTTGAATTGCCACTTTTTGTCGCGCTTTTGTCGCAAACCATTCATGGAGATCAACGTGCCCACATTGGCAGAGAACACGACGTTCATCGAATTGAAGGCCGCCAAACCCACCGGCCTGAGTCTGACTCAACTGGGCGTTCCCCAGCTGGACTGCACCGTCGTCAAGAAGGGAAAACTGCATGAGCTCAATCAGATGCTCGAGGACGGACGGGTCGGACGCCGCTTCCAGAACGTTCGGGTGACGGGCGTCAAGACGCGCGAAGGCGAAGTCGAAACGGCCAAGATCTTCATCCAGTTCGAAGTCTTTGGCGACGACAACGTGCCGCAGGCGGACAATAGCGGCTTCGCCGCCGCCCTCATGGCCGGCACCGAAAGTCTGACGCCATTGCCGCCGACGGTTGCCTTCCTGCCCTACGCCCGCGCCTGGTTCGAAAATCAGTTCGTGTTCGATGTCCCGACAGCCGTGTTCGACTGCGCGGAGCGGATTGAGCTTACGCTCAAGGCTGATAAGGTGAGGATGCTCTGATCCGCTGCGAAAGGACCTCGGCCGCAGCGGCGATGTCCGCCGATCGCCGGCGCATCAGCGCCAACATCTCGTCGAGCAGGGTGGCAGGCGAATCCTCGAGCACGCCCTCGCCGATCAGCCAGCACGCCAGCGACGCCTCGTCACGCTTCAGCGCGCGCGCGGTTTCCCGCTGCCAGTCGCTGCCATAGAGCAGCCGCGCACAGTCGCGAAACCATGTGCGGGCCAGGGCATCGGCGATGGACTCGCCGGCGACCGCTTGCACCGGCTCCGGCACCACCGGGCCTTCATGCATGGCTTCGGCCAGGCGGCTCAACTCGGGAAGCACCGAGCGTACCAGTTCGAGCCCCGACAATGGCACCACCCAGCAGCGCTGCGACGGATGCCATCTGGTCTTCGGCACCCAACGCAGCATTCGCTCTATGGTGTCGGTATAGTCCGCCTTGATGATGATGGCCTGGTCTGTTGCATACACCCACGGATTTTCGGGCAGGGGCCGGGCCTTCAGTCGGGTAAGCGCCTCTTCGTCTGACAGCATGCGGTTTCCTCGGGGAAGATGGGTTTCGGATATAGCGCATCGACCCGCTGACAAGCATGGATGGTGCCAGCGACGACAGGCTCGTCGGCACGCAAGTACATACAACAGAAGGAACCGATCCGATGTTCAATGCAAGCCGCGATACGCCCTCCTCACCGCAACATCTCGATGCGCTCATCGACACATTGCGACACGGCATCGTCCATCACCTTGCCACCGGAAGCCCCCGGTCCGCGCAGAGCAGTCGACAAGCACTGGACAGCCTCGGTGCGCTCCTCGAGCAGGGCGGGCGTACGGCCGCCTGTGGCGGCGGCAATATCGAACACCAGCCCGCGCTTGCCGAATTGCTCGTACTGCTTTCGCGCCAGGCGATTGCCACCCCGCAGTCCGACGCGCGACGCATCGCGCGCAGCCTCGAAGCGCTCAGCCACAGCGCCGACATCGGTATGGGAAGCGTGCTGCGCGCACGCATCGTTGAACTGGCAGAGGAGTGGCGACTGCGCGAGCGCCGCGCGGGCGACCTCGAACGCGACCACCGGGAATAGACCGCCAGTACGACTACCGCACCACAGTCCGAATCCGGCACGCGACGCGACAACGGCCAGGACGTACGCGCCACCGTACGCACAATCCCGATCACATGCGACAATATTCCGACTCATCCGCCAGGGCATGACCAGGCAATATGCGGCCCTGACCTCAAACACCGCAAAAGATGGTGAAGCTTACATAGAGACGCCCCAATGTCATTTCTTCGCTCGAGCAGCGGCCTCGCCCTGCGCCTCAAGTTCAACCTCGTTCTGGTGGTCACTTTCCTGATCAGCATCCTGGGGGCCGGCGTCTACTATTACAACTTTCTGGAACAGGTTGCCTTTTCCGATGTTCGCCATGACTCGGACGTGCTGATGGAAACCGCGCTGGCGATCCGCAGCTACACCACGGATCAGATCAAGCCGCACCTCGACCCGCTCAATGCCGACCAGTTCCTGCCGCAGACCGTCCCCGCCTTTGCCGCCGTCGAAACCCTCCGCCGCCTCTCAAGCCGCTATCCGGGCTACGAGTACCGTGAGACGACGCTCGATTCGACCAATCCGCGCAACATGGCAAACCCGTGGGAGAGCAAGCTGATTGATGAACTGGCTGCCGCACAGGCCAAGGCGCCGCAGGACGAGATCGAACGCTCGGGCATCTACGGCACCGGCGTCAAACGCGCCCTGTATGTCGCACGCCCCATCACCATCACTCAAGCAAGCTGCCTGAGTTGTCACGGCACGCCCGAGGTTGCGCCGACGAGCATGATCAAGCTCTACGGCAGCGGCGGCGGCTACGGCTGGCAGATGGGACAAACGGTGGGCATGCAGATCGTCAAGGTACCGATGCTGTATCCGCTCGAAAAGGCTCGCACCACGTTCAATTCGTTCATGCTGTCCTTGCTCGCGATCTTCGGCCTGATGTTCGTCGGGCTCAATCTTGCGCTGTCGTCTGTCGTCATCGAGCCCATGGCAAGACTCAACAGACGACTCGAAGCGCTGGCCACGACGGACTTCCTTACCGATCTGGTCAACCGGCGCCGCTTTTTCGAACGCCTCGAGTCGGAGATGTCGGAAGCACGCGTGCGCGGCACCAGCCTGTCGGTCGTCATGTTCGACCTCGATTTTTTCAAGCGCATCAACGACACCTTCGGCCACGACAGTGGCGACATGGTGCTCAAACGCACTGCGGTGCGCGTGCGCGAATTGCTGCGCAGCTCGGACTGCGCGGCGCGCTTCGGCGGCGAAGAGTTCATGATCCTGTTGCGCGAGACGCCGATCGAAGCGGCCATGGTCATGGCCGAAGCCGTACGCGCCAAGATCGCGAACGTTCCCTTCGATGTCGTCGGCACGGTCAGCGCAAGTTTCGGCGTGGCGCAGTGGAACCACGAGGAAGATGCCCATGCACTCATCAACCGGGCAGACCGCGCGCTGTATCAGGCCAAGGAGAGTGGGCGCAACAAGGTGGTGCGCGCCGCCAATGACGCCGTTCGCCGCGTACTGGTGAGCGACGGGGCCTCATGACCGACGACAACGGCCGGATCCCGGCACTGAAAACGAATCCCCGGGATCGGCACGTGCCGGAAGCCGTGCCTCAGTCGCCCCTTGCCAACGCCGGGTAAAACCATGCGAGCGACAGCGTGCGTGCGAGGTAATTCACATACAGTGCCGCCCACAACCCATGGTTGCCCCACGGCAACAGCGCCCACCAGGCCAGCAGGAAGGCCGCAAGCGACACCAGCATGGCGTTGCGCATGTCGACGCTGCGAGTGGCGCCGATGAAGATGCCGTCGAGCTGAAATGCGAGCACACCCGCCAGCGGCGCCAGCGCTGCCCACGGCAGATAGACCCGTGCAGCAGACCGGGTCGCCGGATCGCTGGTCAGCACATCCACGACCCAGGCCCCGGCAAGGAAATAGACGAGGCTGATCATCAGCGCAATACCTGCTGCCCACGCGGTGGTGAGGCGAACCGCGGCCGAGAACGCGGCACGATCGCGGGCGCCCAATGCACGCCCGACCAGCGCTTCCGCGGCAAATGCGAGGCCGTCGAGAAAATAGGCGCTGATCGATACGAACTGCATCAGCACCGCGTTGGCCGCCAGCGTCACGTCGCCACTGCGTGCGCCCTGGGCCATGAACCAGACAAAGACGAAGATCAGCGCCAGCGAACGGATCATGATGTCGCGATTGACCGCCAGCGTGTCGCGCAGCCGATCGCTCAGCGTCAGCCTGGGCCGACGAAACCGGGCACCATGACGCCGCATGTAGCGGACCGCGACGATCAGACCGACCACTGCAGCACCGTACTCGGCACACAGGGTACCAAGCGCCACGCCGCGCACGTCGAGATCCAGCCCAAGCACGAAGAACGCATCGAGCGCCACGTTGACCAGATTCAGGACGAGCTGCAGCACGAGGCCGATGTCGGTCCGGCCCAGCCCGATGAACCAGCCCAGCAGCGCATAGTTGGCCAGCGTCGCCGGCGCGGCCCAGATACGGATATCGTAGTAGCTGCGCGCCAGCGCTTCGACCTTGTCACTGCCTTCGAGCAAGCTGAAGGCAACGGCGCGGATCGGTGCCTGCAGCACGATCAGTGCAACACCGACCGCGGCAGCAATCGACAGCGCACGCCCCAGGCCGGCCACCAGTTCATCCGTATCTCCGCGCCCGAGCGCCTGCGCCGTCAGGCCGGTAGTGCCCATGCGCAGGAAGCCGAAGGCCCAGAAGACGAAGGTGAATACCAGCGCGCCGAGCGCGACAGCGCCAATATAGGCCGGATCGGCTATGCGCCCGACCACGGCGGTGTCGACCACGCCAATCAGCGGCGTGGATACGTTTGAAAGCACCACCGGAAAGGCGATGCGGAGAACCCGGCGGTGGTCCATTGCAGCGTGGGACACTAGGGAACGCGGTGGCAGTTGAGGGGTGCTAGCCTAACCGCAGCCGCCTGCGGGGGAAAGCTCAATCAGCACTTCGTAAACGGTCGGCGATCAGAGGATGCCCGACCACATGCACACCCGGTTTCGCCCTCCCTCCTTGGCTTCATAGAGGGCCTGGTCGGCCCGCGCGAGCATGCTCTCGGCTTGAGCACCGTCAAATACGGCCAGGCCGATACTGATCGTGATCTGGATCGGCCCGCTGTCATGATCGAGCGGCGCATTGCACACCGCCCGCCGCAAGCGTTCCGCAAGACCGAAGGCACTCTCGTTCGACGTGCCACGCAACACGATGGCAAACTCTTCGCCGCCCAGGCGCCCGGCGACATCGTCCCGCCTCAGCACCCGGGTGATCACGTCCGCAAGATGCTTGAGCACACGATCGCCCACCGGGTGACCGTAGCGGTCGTTAACCCGCTTGAAGTGGTCGATATCGAGCATCAGCAGCGCACCGGGATGCCCGTCCTGACTCGGCTGGCCGGCAACGGTACGCTCGAGTTCGGCCATGAAGCTGCGACGATTGGACAGCGCGGTCAGCGGGTCGGTGGCCGCGAGGGACGCGAGCTTTTTCTCGTAGAGCTTGCGCCCGGTAATATCGCGCACCAGCCAGACATGGCCCAAACGCGCCTCACCATGCAGCAGCTTCACCCAATCGACCTCGAACGACTGTCTGCCCGCGGCGTCCACCTCGAAGGTATGGACCAGCCCGTCCTGCAGTTCAGCATCCAGTTGCAGCCATTTCAGGTCGAGCGCGGGAAATTGCTCACACACCGATTGCCGGGTCATGCCCGCCAGAGCGGACGCGGGTAACGGAACCGACAGCAATTCACACAGCCCCTGATTGGCCATCACAATCCGATCGGCGGCATCCTCCAGCAACACGCCGCCGGGAAAACGTTCGAGCAGTGCCGTCAGGCGCGTGCGCTCTGCAATGAGCGCCGCTTCCGCCGCCTTGCGCTCGGTGATATCCACCAGGGTCCACAGCATCTCGCTGTCGGGCTGCTCGCGGTCGAGCGGTGTGCCATGCATGTCGAACCATCGTGTCATGCCACCGGCGTCGCGCAGCGGATATTCGAAACGGCTGTACCCCTGTTCGCGCAGAGGCTTGATGTTCTCACCCATGGCCTGCCACGAAGCATCGCTGACATGCAGCGTGCGCAAGCTCACCCCCTGCAGCGAATCCCCCGCTCGCGCGAAGATCTGATGTGCCCGCACATTGGCGTAGCGGACATGTCGATCCGCGGACGAAAGCACAATTGCGGCCGCATTCTGGTCGAGCAACGCGCGCCTGAACTGGTTGGCGGCCACCCTTTGCGTGACATCGGTGATGGTGCCGATCATTCTTTTCGGGCCGCCGTCTTCGCGGCCGACGACACTTCCCCGCCACTCGATCCAGAGCCAGTCCCCCGAACCGTTCTGCACCCGGAACTCTTCGGTGGCTACATCGTCCGGCCGAAGGCGGATCTGATTGCTCAGGCTTGAGCGGACGCGCATCTGGTCTCTGGGATGAACGAGCGCCATGAACGCCTCGTAAGTCGGCTCCACCGCGCCTTCGGTGTATCCCATCATGGCGTGACAGCGCGCATCCCACTGCATCCGCCCTGTGTCGAGATCCCATTCCCACAGCCCGTCCTGCACCGCAGCCACGGTCAGGCGCAGACGCTCCTCGCTCTGGCGCAGAGCGTCGGCTGCGGCATGTGCATCGCTCACATCCTGGATATAGCCGTGCCACAGGGTACCCCCTTCCGCAGTGCGCTCCGGATTGGAAAGGCCGAGCAGCCAGCGCACCCGCCCGTCTGCCAGGCACACGCGATACTCGCACCGCCAGATCGACAAATCGGCAGCCGACTCACGAATGGATGCCTGCACCTTCTGCAGGTCGTCGGGATGTATGACCCCGAACACCTTGTCGGCAGAACGCGTGGCCTCCTCGGGCGAAACGCCGTAGATGTCGACGATCCCCGGACTGGCATACGGAAAGCAGGCACTGCCATCGCTGCGTTCGAGATACTGGAAAACCAGTCCGGGCACCTGTGCGACGAGCTTGGACAGTCGCGCTTGCAGATCGCGCTCACGCGCCTCGGCCTGCTTGCGCTCGGTAATATCGAGGTGCGTGCCGACCATCCGTAGCGGTGCGCCGTTCTCGTCCCGTGCCACGACCTGGCCCCTGCTATGCACCCAGATCCAGCGCCCGTCGCGGTGACGCAGGCGGTAATCGGCTTCGTAGTGCTCGCACTCGCCTCGAAAATAGGCCTGCAACGCGGCCTGCGCCTCTTCCCAGTCCTCGGGATGCGCAAGCTTGGACAGCACATTGATGTCATGCTCCGCTTCATCGCCCGCGTAGCCAAGCATCAGCGCCCAGCGTGCGTTGCCCAGGATTCTGCCGCTCGGCAGATCCCAGTCCCATGAGCCGAGATCGCCGCCTTGCAAGGCGAGTTCCAGGCGTTCACGGATCTCATTCAGGTTGGCAAAGTCACGCCGCTTCTGCCTGAACAGCCAGGTAATCCAGACTGCGGCCAGTACGAGCAGCGCAGAACCGAACGCGTTATGCAGGACCGACGCATCGATGGCCTCCGCGGCCCCGGCCATCGCCTTGCCCTTGTGCAGCCCGAGGCTGACCACCAATGGAAAATACGCCACGCGCCGCCAGGCGTAGAAGCGCTCCACACCGTCGACGGCGGCAATCGCGTCGTAGCTGCCGTGTTCCATGTCAGGAATGCGAATGAACGGCCGGGTGTCGGGCACGCGCGTGCCCAGTACTTCATGGAGCCGTTGCGAGCGGGTCAGGTAGGCGCCGTCAGTGCGCAACAGCGCCACTACGTCACCCGGTTCGGGGAAGATCTGGCGGAATGACTGCGCGAGATACTCGGGCGAGATCGAGATCACAACTACACCGACAAATGCCCCCTCTTTCATGACAGGCCGGGAAAACTGCACCGACCAGCGCTGCGATACGCGTCCGAATACCGCATGACTGATGTAGAGCGCAGGCATGATGCCCGCGCCGTGCACCTTGAAATGCTCGCGATCGGCGATCGATACCCGAGCCTTTCGCCCTTCGGGCAGGCCGAGGCTGGAGAACGCCATATTCCCGCTCGCGTCGGCCACGCTGACCTGAACCAGCGCGCCTTCAGGCAAGGCGGCCGTCGCCTCGTCGAGGACCTGGCGCAGGCGGGCTTCGTCACCCGCGGACCAGGCCAAGGCCATGTTGCGCGCGATATGGTCGATGTCGCGCGTCATCGATTCAACCTGGGCCGCGAGCGCCTGCGCGGTCTGCATCCCGCGCAGACGCGCCTGGTCTTCGGCATCGGCGAGATGGCGATGGTTCGACTGCAGCAGGAAGGCCCAGTAGATGAGCAATGCCACGAGCAGGACCGCCCACCCGGCCACCACGCGCGCAGACAGGAGGTACCCGGTCGCGGCCAAACCCCTCACCGGGTGCCCGCTCAGATCGCTTTCGACCATCGGATGCGATGTTGCTTTGGATATAGACATGGTTGGCCGCATGTTAGCCGAGGCGGTTCTAGCCTTCCATGCGATATGACGCGGCGACACGCAAGTCGATGGCGCAGTTCTCAGCCCGGCTGAACGGCCCGAACGCCGCCCGCAACCCGATTGCGCTGCCCCAGATAGTCGGCGAGTTCGCTCGCCGGCATCGGCATGCCCAGCAAGTACCCCTGCAGTACGTCGCATTCGTGGCGAAGCAGAAAGTCTGCCTGGGCCTCGGTCTCGACACCTTCCGCGACCACCGAGATCCCCAATGCGTGCGCCATCTGGATAACGGCGATGACGATGGCGGCGTCCTCGGCATCGTCCGGCAGCGCCCGTACAAAGCATTGGTCGACTTTCAATGTGGTCACGTCGAAGCGCTTCAGGTAGCCCAGCGACGAATAGCCGGTCCCGAAATCGTCGATCGACAGCTTGAAACCTGCCAGACGGAAGGCCTCGAGCACGCTGGCGCCGCGCGCGTCGGTCAACGCGCTCTCGGTGAGTTCGAATTCGAACTGGCTGACCGATTCGCCATGGGCTGCCAACATGCTGCAAAAGCGCTCCACCAGGGCTGGCCCCTGAAGCAACTGCAGCGATGACACGTTGACGGCCACGCTGGCCAGTTCGAAACCGGCGCAGCGCAGCCCGGCAAGGTCCCTGCAGATCCGCTCCAGCAGGCGGTCTCCCAACGCGGTGATCAGGCCGGTACGCTCGGCCACCGGAATGAAGTCGGCAGGCGAGACCGGCCGACCATCCGGCAGACACCAGCGCGCCAGCGCTTCGACGCCCACCACTTGCCGCGTCCGCGCGCACAATTTGGGCTGATAGGCCACCCACAGGCCGCCGTCTTCCTTCGCCAGCGCCTGGCGCAACTCGGACTCGAGACGCAACTCCTGTCTCACCTTGCCGTCGATCGATTCGGAGAAAAACTGAAAGCGGTTCTTTCCCTGCGCCTTGGCGACGTACATCGCCATGTCGGCATGGCGCAGCAGGGCGGCGGGATCGCCACCGTCACCCGGCATCATCGCAATGCCCACGCTGAGACCGATATGGCTCGGCGTAGGCTCGGTCGAAAACGGCCTGCCGATCACTTCGATGAGGCTTCGTGCCACTATTGCGGCGTTGTCCGGACCACCTACATCGAGCAGCACCACCGCGAACTCGTCACCGCCAATGCGGGCGACAACATCTCCAACGCGCACGGTGTGCTTCAGGCGTTGCCCGATCATCGACAACACCCGGTCACCGACTTCATGGCCAAAGGCGTCGTTGACCTTCTTGAAGTCATCGACATCAAGAAAAAGCAGCGCTGCCAACGTGCCACCGCTGCCAACACGGTCGACGACCTTGCGCAACTCCTGCTCGAACAGACGCCGGTTAGGCAGGCCGGTCACGTGGTCATACAAGGCGAGGCGCTCCATGCGTCGCTCCGCGCTTGCAACCTGCTTGCGCAGCCGGCGAGTCAGCCGATAGGCGAGGCTCAGTGCCACCGACGCGATGCCGAGTACCCCACCTGCGTACTCGAGCAATCGCCAGTATAAGGAACTGAAATCGACATTGAGAATCAGGGTGCCTACCGTGCTGCCATCGACCTGTACGGCCTCCCGCATCACCCCGCGCCTGAAGCCCAGCGTGGTCTCGTTCGGCACGGCGCTGGCACCGAACCTGTCGGCGTCGAGATGCGTCTCAAGCGTCGGTGGAAAGGCGGGATGATCCTCCGGCCACGATGCCAGCAGACTGCTGTCCTGGCGGTAAAGCGCGGCCGACTGGATGCGCGGTGTCAGACGGATGGCCGAGATAATCTCGCGCGCCGCGGCCGCATCGTTGAACACCACAGCTGCATTGCTGTTCTCGGCAAGGATTGCCGCTTCCGTGCTGAGCTCGTCGAGAAGGACCTGGCGTCCGACGAAATACTGATGGACGATCAGCAGCACGAACGCAATGAGTAGCGCCAGTGCTGTCGACAGCAGGCTGAGGCGATGCGCGCGCGGCGTACGAGACGTACGGGCCATGCCTACTCCCTCACCGTTCGCGCCAGTCGTAGCGCCTTTGAGCTCAGACTCAACCCGGCACGGCGCAGGGCCGGCAGGTCGACATCAAAGGTCACCCTCCCCTCGAAGAGCGCGAGGTTGACCATGACCCCTCGATCGAGAAAGCCAGGCGTATCGCCGACGAGCAGCACGCCGCCCGGCAGCGCCCCACCGCTCAAGGCAGAAAGCAGTACATCGTCCGAAGGCGCAATATAGGCAGCTTGGCAGCGTTGCAGCGCACTGGCGTCCACGCGGACCACATTGAGCTGTCGCCCCCGGATCACCCTGCGGTCCAGCGCAGCAAGCGCCCCGGCCACCGCACTGTTGCTGAAGTAGCAGACCGACAGCGCCGCATTCGGCTGCACGTCACCTCGTGGCCAGTCGACGAACAGCAACATGTTGACCAGGATGGCCGCCTTGAGATCGGGTTCGGTAGCCTGTTGCTGGGCCATCGATCGCCCGGGCAGGGCAAGAGCGGACGCAAGAACGACGGCGCAGCCGACGACGAGAATACGCATCGCAGACAAGCTCAAAGGGCCACCTGCCAGCGCACGCGGAACTGTCGCCGGTCCTGCTCGATACGGTCCTGCACGAAGGAGGACGATGCCGGGTCGGCGTAGCGCTGATCCGTGAGATTGTAGACTCCAAGGCTCCACTCGCCACACCCGACAGACGGAAGAGTCGACAGCACGACATTGAGCAGGCCATGGCCGGCAACCCGGTCCGCCTTCGACTGCCGCGACGTCATGCCTTGCCACTGCCCGGCCAGTTTCCAGCGCGTATCGACCGGCATAGAGAACACCAGCTTGCCAAGCAGTCGCGGTGAATTTTCCAGCGTACTGCCATCGTTCATCTGTGACCGCTGCCAGGCAACACTGCCGCGCAGACTGTATCCGCCAGACCAGACCTGTTCGGCGTCGAGTTCGATACCATGCGCGCGCACGCGTGGCAGATTGGCGAAGGCCCACAGACCGTCGTTTGCATCAAACTGCTCGCCAACCATGTCGTAAATGACGTTGCGATACACACTGACACCCGCCCGCCCGCTGCGGCCGAGACGGAAATCGGCAGCGAACTCCACGCTGCGCATACGCTCCGGTTCGAGCGCGGGGTTCGCCTTCTGCGCCACCCCGTCGGCGTAAAAGCGCTCATAGGCGTTGGGTGGCCGATAGGAATGCACCAGCGCCGCCTTCAGTGTCAGATCCTCGTCCGGTTGATAGATCAGCGCCAGCCGCGGCGACAGGATGGCCGCGTAGTCGCTGTGCTTGTCGTGGCGCAGGCTCAGGTTCAGCAGCCACAACGGGTGAAAGCGCCACTCGTCCTGCACGAAAACACCAAAAGTGCTCGAAGGATCGTTCGTGCGCAAGGCCTCCACATATGGTTTGCGGTCGAAATTCAGTTGTTCCAGGGTCGTGTTCCACTGCGCCTCGGTACCGAGCATCCACCGGTGCTCGGCACCAGCCATGCCCTGCAGCCGGTAATTCAGACCGCGCCAGTGGGCCACCGCCTCGTCGCGATTGGCGATCCCGCCCTCGTAGCGGTAATCACCCTGGTACAGATAGTCGCCATTGAAGATCGAGAAATGCTGCTGCCATCCGGTGCCCAGCATGCCATCGTAGGACAGTTCGACGAACCCGTTGCGATCCAGAATGTCATTGCCGGGTTCGCCGAAAACCGTGCCATAAGGCGCGCCCGGCATCGCCTTTTCGCGCACGGCGAAACTGCCGGTCAGGCGCCAGTTTCCAAAGCGCAGCTTGCCATAGGCCTTGCGGTAGCGTTCTCCATCGATGCCGCGTGCCCACCCACCATACGGGCCGCCGCCGAAGTCGCGATAATAGTGATCCTCGCCCTCGGCGCCGTAGGCGGCAAAGCCGACGAACCAGTCTCCGCCGCCGTCCAGCGCCTGCCCGGCAACCAGGCCGATTCGGCGACTCTGACCGCTGCCCGCGTCGATGCTGACTCGCGTGCCATTGACGTCGCTACCGTCGAGCATGACCAGATTGACGATCCCGAACAGCGCATTGCCGCCATAGACGGCAGACGACGGCCCGGACACGAACTCGAGCCGCTTGACCCAATCCATTTCCACCGGCGACTCATTGCCGATGAACGCCTGATCGTAAAGCGCGTCGTTGCGACGGGCGCCGTCTGTGAGCAGCACCACGCGGGAGTTGTAATCACCCGAGCGGTTGAAGCCCCTGACACCGAGATAGGTGTAATTGCGGTCGCTGCTGGTATAGACCCCGCGCACGGTGGAAAGGGCCTCGCCGATATTGCGATAGGCCTGTGTGCGCAGCTCCTCGGCTCCAATGACGGTGACCGAAGCCGGTGTGTCGGACAGGGGCTGCGCATAGCGCGTCGCGCCAATGACCTCGATGCGCAGCAGGTCGTCGAGCGGCAGCTGGGCAAGCTCGAGCTCGTCCGCTACAGGAATGGATGCGGCACCGACGTGGCACGCGAAACCGGCTGCGAGCGCACAGTAAAGTCGCCGCATCCGTACGCCGCGCAGCAGTGGTTTGTGTTCGGCATCTGCGGTCATGGTTCAAGTACCGTGGACAATGTTCGGGCTCAGGCCGAATGTGCGGCGCAGCCCGGAATGATGGTCTGCAACGGACGAACTATACCGTGACGCATTGACGCTTCGGTGCGACAGAAGCGGATTATCTGAGCCCGGAGAGGTAATCGGCAACCGCGTCGATATTGTCTTTACCGAGCAAGGTGACGGCCGCCGTCATCGGCGCATAGAAACGCTCGCCCGACTGTGTCAGATAACGCGTCAGGCTGAGACGAACGTATTCGCGTTGCTGCCCGGCCAGACGCGGAAAGGTGTCGCCGCCAAGCGCATCGGCTCGATGGCAGCGCGCGCACAGTTTGGCGAAGTACGCTTCGCCCTCCTTCGCGCGTGGCCCGGGCGCGCTCGCAGGCACCACCGGAGACGCAGCATAGAAGAGCGAAATCGCAGCCTTGTCGCGTTCGCTGAGCACTTTCATCAGGCCCTGCATGAACTCGTTCTTGCGCCTGCCGGTCAGAAAGGCATCAATCTGGGTCAGTACGTAGTCAGGATGCTGCCCGGCCAGATTTGGCACCTCGGGGTACTTGCTGATCCCCGCCTCGCCGTGGCAATTCGCACAAAAGAAAGCTGCTTTCCGGCCCTCGATCATCGCCGCCTCATGCGCGGCGGGATCCGCCGTGATCTGCGCGGTCAGCAGCTTGCCCGGCACGGCCTCAGCCGCATGCGCCGCGACTCCAGCCGTGCCGAGCGACCACAGCGACAACAGCAGGCTCACCCATATCCAACGGATATTCTCGTGAAACATGCGCCTTCTCCCTAGAACACGATAACCGCAAAGTACGCCCGCCTTCGGCCGGCACTTCATCCAACTTGCCGAAAGCAATACGTGAGTGCGCGAATATTAGTCCCGTGGGCCGAGTACGGAACGGACGGATTTCACTAATTGAATCGAAAATATGCATTTCTTGTACATGCGCGCAGAACTCGCCGAACGGGGAAAATTGACCAAAGACACATCATGCTTGCGGCGACTCTGGGACAATACGGCCATCGTTCAGTATGACCGCCGAGATGAACCAGCCCCTGATCGTCCTGACCAACCTTCCAGACACCCCTGCTGCCGAGGCGCTTGCGATGAAATTGCTCGCGGCAAACCTGGCTGCCTGCGTCAACGTTCTGGCACCCTGCACATCCTTCTATCGCTGGCGGGGTGTCGTCGAACGTGCCAGCGAGACGCCTTTGCTGATCAAGACGACTGCCGATCGCTATGCGGCACTCGAAGCAGCAATCCTGGACGCCCATCCCTACGAACTTCCGGAGATTGTGGCGGTCCCTGTCGAGCACGGTCATGCCGCTTACCTGCGCTGGCTTGCCGAGGAAACGACGCCCGACTCACCTGCTTCCTGACACGAAAGAACACGATGCAACGTCTGCTGATCCTGCTCGCCCTGCTGGCGAGCCTGTTTTCCCCGCCAGGCCGCGCGGCCGACCCCATCGAGCCGGAGAAGGCCTTTGCGATGACGGCCCGCGCGCTCGATGCGAAAACCCTCGAAGTCGTGTTCGAGGTGGCACCCGAGTATTACCTCTACGGCAGCAAGTTCCGCTTCGATGCCGAACCGGCAAGCGTGGTGCTGGGCGAACCCGATCGCCCGCCGGGCAAGATCAAGCACGACGAGTTCTTCGGCGAAGTCGAAACCTACCGCGGCACACTTCGCATCCTGATTCCGGTCAGCGCAGCGGCCGAGGTCAAGCGCTTCGTCCTGCACACCAGCAGTCAGGGCTGCTGGGACGGCGGCATCTGTTACCCGCCCACGCCCCAGTCCGCCGACATCGACCTCACCGCGAGCGCTGCCCCGACCGGCAACAGCCTGCTGCAGCGCGCACTCGATCAGACGCCGACGTCGGCGTCTGCGCCTGCATCGACGCCGCGCCCCGTGGCCTCCACTACCGCGTCGGCAGGCAGCGGGGATGAAAGCGGGCGCATCGCCGGCCTGCTCCGCAACGCCAGCGTACCGTTGGTGCTGGCGAGTTTCTTCGGCTTCGGACTGTTGCTCGCCTTCACCCCCTGCACCTTCCCGATGATTCCCATCCTGTCGGGCATCATCGTCGGTCACGGTCATCACATCTCGCGCAGCCGCGCGTTCATGCTGTCGCTCGCCTACGTACTGGGCATGGCCGTCACCTATGCGGCTGCCGGCGTCGCGGCCGGTGTCACCGGCACGCTGCTGTCGGCGGCGCTGCAGAACGTCTGGGTACTATCGGGCTTCGCGCTGGTATTCGTGGCGCTATCGCTGTCGATGTTCGGTTTCTACGAACTGCAACTCCCGTCGTCGCTGCAAAGCCGCCTGGCCGATACGGCCAGCCACAACAAGGGCGGACATCTCGGCGGCGTCGCGGCGATGGGGATACTCTCCGCACTGATCGTCGGCCCCTGCGTCGCGGCACCGCTGGCGGGCGCCCTGCTCTACATCGCACAGACGGGCGATGCCGTATTGGGCGGCGGCGCGCTGTTCGTCATGGCACTGGGCATGGGCATGCCGCTGCTGGCAGTCGGACTGGCGGCACGGTCGATCCTCCCGAAGGTGGGACCGTGGATGGAAGGGGTCAAGAAAGCCTTCGGCGTGCTCCTGCTGGCCGTCGCGCTGTGGATGTTGGCGCCGGTACTGCCCGCGCTGGCCAGCATGCTGGCCTGGGCAGCGTTGATGCTGTTCTCGGGCATCTTTCTCCATGCCATCGACCCGCTTCCGCCCGCGGCAAAGGGCTGGCAACGCTTCTGGAAGGGCGTGGGCGTCATGCTGCTGATCGGCGGTGCGGCCATGCTGGTCGGCGCACTGGCCGGCTCGCGCGATCCGCTGCAACCGCTGGCGGTGCTCCGTGCCGGAGCCACCGCGACGGCGCCCGCACCCGCATTCGAGAATGTGGGGTCGATCGCCGAACTCGACGCCCGCCTCGCCGCCACGGACCGCCCTGTGATGCTGGATTTCTACGCCGACTGGTGCGTCTCGTGCAAGGAGATGGAACGCTTTACCTTTGCCGATCCGCAAGTCGCCGAACGCATGCGCCGGATGCTGCTGCTCAAAGCCGATGTCACCGAGAACAACGACGAACACAAGGCCTTGCTCAAACGCTTCGGCCTGTTCGGCCCCCCCGGCATCATCTTCTTCGATGCTTCCGGCACCGAACGCGCCGGCCAGCGCGTAGTCGGTTTCATGGAGGCTGAAGCCTTCACCCGGGTGCTCGATCAGCTGCGGTAAGCGCTGGCGCCTGCGTCCATCGCATCACCATCGACCGCCCGAATCGCGCCGAAGCCGTCTGTTTCGCCTACAATCCCGTCTTTCCCCTTTTCCTTCAATCCCTTCATGTTCTCAGGCATCGTGGCGGCAGTAGGCCGCATTGAACACATCGAGGCCCTCGCGGACGGCGTCCGCCTGACCGTTGATACCCAGGGGCTCGACCTTGACGACGTGATCGTCGGCGACAGCATTGCCAATAGCGGCGTATGTCTCACCGTCATTGCGCGCGATGGCGCCAGGGTGAAGTTCGACGTCTCGCGCGAAACGCTGAACTGCACCGTCGGCCTGGACCAGGCCGGTGGCGAGGTGAACCTGGAAAAGGCCCTGCGCATGGCCGACCGGCTCGGCGGTCACCTGGTGACCGGCCACGTCGATGGCGTCGGTGACGTGGTCAAGTTCGAACCGGTCGGCGAAAGCCACGAACTCGTGATCCGCGCACCGGCCGCAATCGCCGGCTATATCGCGAAGAAAGGCTCTATTACGGTCAACGGGGTCAGCCTGACGGTCAACCGTGTCGAGCACCGTGATTTCTCGATCAACCTGATTCCGCACACGGTCGAGGTCACCAACCTCAAGCATCTGCGACCCGGCAGCCGGGTCAACCTCGAGATCGATCTCATTGCCCGCTACGTCGAGCGCATGCTCGCCTGGCGCACCGAAGAAGAGCAGGCGCAACGAGCCTGACACTGGAAAGGATCCCACACATGAGCGCACTGGCTCCGATTACCGACATCATCGCCGACATCAAGACCGGCAAGATGGTGATCCTCGTTGACGAAGAGGATCGCGAGAACGAGGGCGACCTCGTGATGGCAGCAGAATTCGTCACGCCCGAAGCGATCAACTTCATGGCCCGTTTCGGCCGCGGACTGATCTGCCTCACGCTCACCGAAGAGCGCTGCCGCCAACTCGGCCTGCAGCAGATGGTGCGCGACAACCGCACCCCGCACGGCACCGCCTTCACCACTTCGATCGAGGCGGCCACCGGCGTCACCACCGGCATTTCCGCCCATGACCGCGCCCGCACCGTCCAGGTTGCGGTGGCGCGCCATGCCAACGCCGACGATATCGTCATGCCCGGCCATATCTTTCCCCTCACCGCGCAGCGCGGCGGGGTGCTGATTCGTGCCGGCCACACCGAAGCCGGCTGTGATCTCGCGCACCTCGCCGGCGTCGAACCCGCAGCCGTAATCTGCGAGATCCTCAAGGACGACGGCAGCATGGCCCGCCTGCCCGATCTGATCGAATTCGGCACCGAGCACGGTCTCAAGATCGGGGCCATCCGTGATCTGATCGAGTACCGTGCCGCCACCGAACATCTGGTGGAAAAGGTCACCGAGAAGGAAGTCGAAACCCCGCACGGCCGGTTTCTGCTGTCGGCGTTCGAGGACAAGACCTCGGGCGATGTCCATTTCGCACTCTCCCGCGGCAACATCCGCCCCGAGCATGAGACGCTGGTGCGGGTGCACGAGCCGATTTCGGTGGTCGACTTCCTCGACCCCGACAGCGGACGCCACAGCTTCCCGGTCAATAGTGCGCTGGCCAGCCTTGCCGCAGCCGATGCCGGCGTCATTGTCCTGCTTTATCGTCCACAATCGGGGCGCGAACTGCTCGCCGGCCTGACCGGTGCGACCGACCGTCCGGTGAAATGGGATGCCCGTCTGTTTGGCGTCGGCGCCCAGATCCTGCGCGCACTGAACGTGGGCAAGATGCGCCTGCTGTCCAATCCGCGCAAGATTCCGAGCATGACCGGTTTCGGCCTCGAAATCACCGGCTTCGTCGACCAGGGCTGACACCCGGCCTGCCGCCCTCGACTCACCACTTGATAGAGCGAAAACCATGTCCCGTTTCGAAAACATCCACGAGTACGACATCGACCTGAATGGCAAGGGCCTGCGCGTGGCCATCGTCATGAGCCGCTTCAACCAGGACGTCTGCGAAGGCCTGCTGTCTGCCTGCACGGCGGCACTGCTCGAGCTGGGCGTATCGCCCGAACTGATCCGTATCGCGACCGTGCCCGGCGCACTGGAGATTCCGCTGGTACTGCAGAAACTCGCCGGCAGTGGCAAGTTCGATGCCCTCATCGCGCTGGGTGCCGTCATCCGCGGCGAGACTTACCATTTTGAACTCGTATCCAACGAGATGGGCGCCGCGATCACCCGCGTCGGCCTCGATAGCGGCATCCCGATTGCCAATGGCGTCCTGACCACCGAGGATGACGATCAGGCACTGGCACGCATGCAGGAGAAAGGTAGCGACTGCGCACGCGCAGCGGTCGAGATGGCCAACCTGCTGAAGGTGTTGCCATGAGCAAGATGGCCCGTCGCCGCGCACGCGAGCTTGCGCTGCAAGGCGTCTACCAGTGGCTGCTGTCGGGCAACTCGATGTTGACGGTACAAAAGCATGTCGAGTCAGAAACCGAGGATCTCGACAAGGTGGACCGGGAGCTTTTCATCAGCCTGCTGCGTGGCACGCTGGAAAACGTCGAGTCGCTGCAAGCCTCGTTTTCACCGCTGATCAGCCGCCCAGTGAATGAACTGTCGCCGATCGAACACGCCATACTGCTGCTGGGCGCTCACGAGTTGCGCAACAATCTCGAGACGCCTTACAGGGTGGTCATCAATGAAGCCATCGAACTGGCCAAGGGCTTCGGCGGTACGGATGGTCATCGCTTCGTCAATGGCGTGCTCGACAAGCTGGCGGCCAACATCCGCGCGGATGAAGTCGAAGCGGCCCGCGCCGGCAGGAAATCCTGACCCTGCCGGTGCAGGCCAGGACGAAAAAAATCCCGCCGAGGCGGGATTTTTCTTGACCGATTCGATGCGATTCAGCCGCGCGAACTACGATCGCGGCGATCGCCATGGCTGCGCTCGCTACGGCTCGACGGATGGCCGTCACGGCCACCGAAGCCGCCCCCAGGGCGACGCTCGCCGCTACCCGAGGACGGGCGACCATAACCACCACCGCCACCACCGTTGCCGAAACGGCGACCGGCGCCGGCACCCGCCGGGCGCGGACCCGACGGCTTGCGCGGCGACGGCTCCATGCCCGGAATGGTGTGCACTTCGAGACGATCGCCAGTAAAACGCTCGATAGCGCGGATCAGTCCGGTTTCGCGCGGGCCCGACAGGGTGATCGCGATGCCGTCACGACCGGCACGGCCGGTGCGGCCGATACGGTGCACATAGTCTTCGGCCTGACGCGGCGGATCGAAGTTGATCACATGGCTGATGCCGGCCACGTCGATACCGCGGGCAGCGACGTCGGTCGCGACCAGCACGCCGATACGACCCTGGCGCAGGCGATCGAGGGTGCGGTTACGCTGGGTCTGGTGCATGTCACCATGCAGCGCAGCGGCAGCAAAACCTTTTTCCTGCAGGCTCAGCGACAGCTCGTCGGCGCTGCGCTTGGTCGCGGTAAACACCACGGCCTGCTGCAGACCGTCGTGCCCCAGCAGGGCCTCGAGCAAACGGCTCTTGTGACCCATGTCGTCGGCAAACATCAGGCGCTGTTCGATCTGGCCACGATCTTCCTTGGCGACTTCGATCTCGATGCGCTGCGGGTTGCGCGTCATGCGCTCGGCCATGCGACCGACCACGCCGTCGAGCGTAGCCGAGAACAGCAGGGTCTGGCGCTTGGCCGGAGTGGCCGCGACGATGGCATCGATGTCTTCGGCAAAGCCCATGTCGAGCATGCGGTCAGCTTCGTCGAGGATCAGCACTTCGACATCGGAGAGCTTGATCTTGCGACGGTTCAGGTGGTCGAGCAGACGGCCCGGGGTGGCGACGACAACGTCGACCGGGCGCTGCAACTGCTTGACCTGAGCAAAGAAGGGCGCGCCGCCGACGAGGCAGGCGGTGTTGAGCCAGCGCAACGCCTTGCCGTAGGTTTGCACGGCTTTTTCCACTTGCTGGGCAAGTTCGCGCGTCGGGGTCAGCACCAGAACACGGGGACCAGCGCCCGGCGCCGGACGACGGTCGATGAGCTTGTGCAGCGAGGGCAGCGTGAAGGCTGCGGTCTTGCCGCTGCCGGTATGGCTCGACACCAGCAGGTCCGAACCGGCAATGGCGGCGGGAATCGCCTGCATCTGCACCGGGGTCGGGATGGTGTAGCCGGTCTGTTCAACGGCTTTGATGAGTTCATCGGCAAGGCCGAGGCTCTGGAATGTCATGATTCTTCCTGTATTGCAGGCCGGCTTGTGGCCGGACAATTTCGGATCCGAAAATTCGGACCGCAAGGCATCGCGCCGCTCCGCCACTGCGGATAGGCAGTGCGGGAGCGCCGGGGCGACAAGCGCGCGATGGGCGTGGGCCGGTCATCAGGCGAGCCTGAAGACCGCGCATCGGCACCAACCGGTTGTCACGATGCCAGTCGATCGCTAGAGCGAATGGAGTTCGGCGGGAGGTCGGGGGCGATGGGGCTGTGATTACAGTCCCTGGGGCCGGTTCGGCGGATGAATTTCCGCATCGCAACCATAAAGGCCCTGCTGCTGCATTGCACAACTTTTCGAATTATAAGGGGTTTTCGCTCTTCTGTCGAAGACTACGTTGCGTAGCGACGAAAAAAAGCGGCGCACACCGTCCGGTGCCACGCCGCCTCATGGGGTGAATCCTGGGTATTACTTGCCGTTGACAGCGGCCTTCAGCGTTGCGCCAGCGGTAAATTTGGGCACGCTGGACGCAGCGATCTCGATGGTCGCGCCCGTTTGCGGGTTGCGGCCAGTGCGGGCGGCACGCTTGGACACTTCGAAAGAGCCAAAGCCGGTGAAGGCGATCTTTTCGCCCTTAGCGAGTTGTTCAGCGACGATGTCGAGCACGGCAGACAACGCACGGTCGGCCTGGGCACGGGAAACATCCAGACGATCTGCCAGCGATTCGACGAATTCACCTTTGTTCATGCTTTTCCTCGATTTGATTGGTGTGTAGGGACTAAAGTACTTTTCTACCCGGAAGATTCTAGCACTGTCCTGCGCGCCAGCGCAGTTGGTAACACGCCAAAACAGCGTCTGGCGTGGTGTTCGCAACACGCCAGACGCATTGATCATACATTTCGACGGCCAGCGCAAGGCCTCAGGGCCAACCCGGTCAGCTCACCTGTCATCAGCGCGCGCCGCCGCGCGATCAGCGTTCGATCATCCTTGTACGGACCGCCCCCGAGTCCGATTGGCGCGGGCGCCGCCGCCACCAGGCGGGAAAAGATGCGCTTGAAGTCTTCATGCGTCTGTGGCTCACCGGTACCGCCCATGGGATCGGCATTTTCGCGGAAACCCGCTTCGGCCGCTGCCCAGTCCTCCGCAGTGAAGTGTTTTTTGACCAAGGGCAAGATCACCGTTTCCTCCAGCAGCATATGGTTGCGATAGAACTCGGCAAAATGATTGAACGCCTCTGCAAAGGCATCAAAACCATCGCGGGCGCCACTGGCGTACTGGTGCATGGCCGCCTCCAGCGCCTTGATGCGGGCATCGCCTGCCGCATGTTCCTGCTCGAGCCGCGCGATGGCATCTGCACCTTCGGTGGTGTGCCGCTTGAGCAGGGAAAAAAGATACTGATCCTCTTTCGGATGATGCTTCTTCTCGGGGTAGGCATCGAGATAGTGAACCATCGCCCGCAGCAGACGGAAGTCCGGCTGCAGGTTTCCGGCGCCGATCTCCTTGATCATGTATCGAATGGCATGAATGATCGCTGCCAGTGACTGGTGTTCGTCCTGAATGATGCGAAGGGCTTCCATGATCTTCGTCCTCGAAGCTGGTGCCGGGTCGGGCGCCCGGCGAATTCCATGTAAGACGCTGTCACCACCTGGTGATCAGGTGGCCAGCATTTCCTGGTGCTTGCCACCGAGGCCGAGATAGGCCTCGATCACGCGCGGGTCGTCCTTCAACTGCACCGCGGGCCCTTCCATCGCGATCGTGCCGGTCTCGAGCACATAGGCGTAGTCGG
>NZ_JAGRRD010000001.1:2954647-2962898 GCF_018122735.1 Azoarcus sp. L1K30
GAAAGCCACCTGGCCCCTGGAGCCGAGCACCCCCATGATGGCCGAGAGCTTCGTTGTCTTGCCCGCTCCGTTGGGGCCGATCACGGTCACGATCTGGCCTTCGCCCACGCTGAGGTTGGCGTTGGTGAGCGCCTCGACCTTGCCGTAGGACACGCACAGATCCTTGATTTCCAGCACGGTGTTCCTGGTTTCGTTCGCCATGTTCCTCACTCCACCCCACCCAGATAGGCTTCGAGCACCGCCGGGTTCTTCTGCACGTCTTCGGGCAGCCCTTCGGCGATCTTCTCGCCGAACTCCATCACCACCACCCGGTCGACCAGGCCCATGACGAAGTCCATGTCGTGCTCGACCAGCAGCGTGGCCATGCCCTCGGCCTTGAGCTTCTTGAGCAGCTCGGCCAGCGCCTGCTTCTCCTTGAAGCGCAACCCGGCCGCCGGTTCGTCGAGCAGCAGCAGGCAGGGGTCGGCGCACAGCGCGCGCGCAATCTCCATGATGCGCTGCTGCCCCAGCGCGAGGCTGCCGGCCTCGTCGAACATGTGTTCGGCCAGCCCCACGCGTTCGATCTGGCGTGCGGCCTCGGCCAGCAGGCGCGCCTCTTCGTCGCGGTCCATGCGCCAGGCCGAGCTGATCACGCCCTTGTCGCCGCGCAGGTGGGCGCCGATGGCCACGTTCTCGAGCACGGTCATGGTCGGCAGCAGCTTCACATGCTGGAAGGTGCGGCTCATGCCCATCTGCGCGATCTCGCGCGAGTTGTGCCCGGCCACCGGCTTGCCCATGAACAGCACCTCGCCCGAGGTCGGGGTGTCGACGCCCGAGATCTGGTTGAACATCGTGCTCTTGCCCGCACCGTTGGGGCCGATCAGCGCCAGGATCTCGCCCGCGCGTACCTCCAGGCTCATGTTGTTGTTGGCCACCAGACCGCCGAACTAGTTGAGCAGCGTGACGTAGAACGGCGGCAGCACCAGCGGCGCGATCAGCAGCACACCAAGGAAAACGCCCAGCACGAGGCGCGGTGACATGAATGCATTGTCGGCAGCAGCGGATTTCATTCTTCCTCCTCCATATGGTGGCTGGTCAGCGAGCGCCACAGGAGAACGGGGATGATCAGGGTGAACACGATGACTTCCTTGTAGGCACTGGCCCAGAAGGAGGAGAAGGCTTCGAGCAGGCCGACGAGTACCGCCCCGACGGCCGCAATCGGATAGCTGCCGAGACCTCCGATGATGGCAGCAACGAACCCCTTCAGACCGATGAGGAAGCCCGTGTCGTAATAGATGGTGGTGATCGGCGCGATCAGGACGCCCGACAAGGCGCCGATGAACGCGGCGAGCAGGAAGGTGAGCTTGCCTGCAAGCGAGGGCGAGATGCCCATCAGCTGCGCGCCGACGCGGTTGATCGCGGTCGCACGCAGGGCCTTGCCGTAGATGGTGCGCTCAAAGAACAGGTAGAGTGCGACGATCAGTGCAATCGAGGCGAGGATGACCCAGATCGTCTGCCCCGATACCAGCAGCGGACCGACCTCGAAGCGGGCATCGCTGAAAGGCGGCGTACGCTGGCCCTCGGCACCGAAGAACAGCAGCCCCAGTCCGACCATGGCAACGTGCACCGCCACCGAGACGATCAGCAGGATCAACACCGGTGCGGCAGCGATGGGCTGGAACACCAGGCGGTACATCAGCGGCCCCATTGGCACCACGACCGCCAATGCCAGCAGCACCTGCGCGAGCATCGGCAGATCCTTCAGCGGCAGCACCGCGAGCAGGCCAGCCAGGGCGAGCGGATAGGCCAGGTTCCAGCCCAGCACCCCGGTCAGCTTCTTCGTCTGCCCCGCGCGCAGCGCTGCACTGCCGTCGATCACCGCCGCCAGCGCACCCATGATCACCAGCAGCCACACCGTGGCCGGGATCGCCCCGCCCTGAAGCATCGCCAGCGTCAACGCCCCATAGGCGACGAACTCGCCCTGGGGAATGAAGATCACCCGCGTCACCGCGAACACCAGCACCAGGGCCAGCGCCAGCAGGGCGTAGATCGCTCCGTTGGTAATGCCGTCCTGTCCGAGCAACAGCGCTATCTGAAAATCCATGACGAACCCCCGCCTCACCGACCGCCTTGGGGCGCTCGGTGCAGCTCGCAGACTTAGATCGTTATTCACATGCAGCGCGGGTGCAGAACGCACCCGCGCCGGTTCAGCCACGCACGACTTACTTCACGAGCCTCCAGGTGCCATTCTTGATCTCGACCATGACGCGCGAACGCTGATCGAAACCAAGGTGGTCGGTCGGGCTCATGTTGAAGATGCCATGCGCACCCGGCAGTTCCTTGATGCCTTCGAGCGCATCACGCATCGCGGCGCGAAACTCGGCCGTGCCCGGCTTGGCTTTCTTCAGCGCGACCGGGATCGCCGCAGTCATCAGCTGACCGGCATCCCAGGCGTGGGCGCCGAAGGTCGACACCGACCCCTTGCCATGGGCCGCCTCGTACTTGGTGATGTAGTCCATCGCGGCCTTCTTCACCGGATTGCTGTCGGGCAGCTGGGCGGCGACGAGCACCGGACCGGCCGGCAGGAAGGTGCCTTCACAGTCCTTGCCGCACACACGCAGGAAGTCGTTGTTGGCCACACCATGGGTCTGGTACAGCTTACCGGCATAACCACGCTCCTTGAGCGTCTTCTGCGGCAATGCCGCCGGCGTGCCGGAACCGGCAATCAGCACCGCATCCGGGCGCGCCGACATGACCTTCAGTACCTGACCGGTCACCGAGGTGTCGTTACGGTTGAAACGCTCGTTGGCCACGATCTGCAGTTTGCGCGCCTCGGCCACGGATTTGAACTGCTCGAACCAGCCTTCGCCGTAGGCGTCGGCAAATCCGATGAAGCCGACCGTCTTCACGCCGCTATTGGTCATGTGCTCGACGATTGCCGTCGACATCTGGGCGTCGTTCTGCGGCGTCTTGAACACCCAGCGCCGCTTGTCGTCGACCGGATCGACGATACGGGCCGAGGCCGCCATCGAGATCATCGGCGTCTGCGCCTCGGCGGCCACGTCGATCATCGCAAGCGAGTTCGGGCTGATGGTGGAACCGATCACTACGTCGACCTTGTCTTCGGAGATGACCTTGCGGATGTTCTTGACCGCGGTGGTGGTGTCCGAGGCGTCGTCGAGCACGATGTAGTTGACCTTCTCGCCGCCGATCGTGGTCGGCAGCAGGGCCAGCGTGTTCTTTTCCGGAATGCCGAGTGAAGCGGCGGGTCCGGTCGCCGACACGATCACGCCGACGTTGATTTCAGCCTGCGCAGCGGTGGCAACAAAGGCAAGGCCGATGGCGGCCATCAGGGTGTTCTTCAGCTTCATGGTGTCTCCTCCTCATGGTTTATAAGCGCAATCGGAACCGAGGTATCCCGACAGCCTCCTGCAAATTATTACATGCCTAATTTGTTAAAAACTAACGAATTGTGACAACCGAGATCAGACGCGCTCGATGATCATCGCAATACCCTGCCCGACCCCGATACACATTGTGCACAGGCCGTAGCGACCACCCGTCACCTCGAGCTGACGCAGGGCCGTCAGCACCAGTCGCGCCCCGGATGCACCGAGTGGGTGACCGAGCGCAATCGCGCCGCCATTGGGATTGACCCGCGGATCGTCGTCGCGCAGTCCGAGCTGGCGCATCACCGCGAGGCCCTGTGCCGCGAATGCCTCATTGAGTTCGATGACGTCCATCTGCTCGAGCGTCAGGCCTGCCTTTTCCAGCACCTTGCGCGACGCGGGCGCAGGACCGATGCCCATGACCCGGGGTTCGACACCGGCCGTGGCCATGGCCACGATGCGCGCACGCGGCTTGAGACCATGCTTGGCCGCGGCTTCTCCCGAAGCGATGAGCAGCGCAACCGCACCGTCATTGACACCCGACGCATTGCCCGCCGTCACCGAGCCGTCGGGACGGACCACGCCGCGAAGCTTTGCCAGGGTGTCGAGCGTGGTATCCGCACGCGGATGTTCGTCTGCGGCCACGACGACCGCTTCCCCTTTCTTGCGCGGGATCTCGACCCGGCACAGTTCGCCGTCGAAGAAGCCGCGTGCCGCTGCCGCCGCATAGCGCTGCTGGCTGCGCACGGCGAACGCGTCCTGGTCGGCACGGCTGATCTCGAAGTCGGCGGCGACGTTCTCGGCCGTCTCCGGCATCGAGTCGATACCGTATTGCGCCTTCATCAGCGGGTTGACGAAGCGCCAGCCGATGGTGGTGTCCTCGATCTTCGCGCTGCGCGAGAAGGCGGTATCGGCCTTGCCCATGACGAAGGGCGCGCGGCTCATGCTCTCCACACCACCGGCAATCATCAGGCCAGCCTCGCCGGCCTTGATCGCCCGCGCGACGATGCCCACCGCATCCATGCCCGAGCCACACAGCCGGTTGATCGTCGATCCCGGCACATCGATGGGCAAGCCGGCGAGCAACGCCGCCATGCGGGCGACGTCGCGATTGTCCTCGCCCGCCTGGTTTGCGCAGCCGTAATAGACGTCCTCCACCGCAGCCCAGTCGACCGCGGGATTGCGTTTGATCAGCGCCTTGATCGGCAGCGCCGCCAGATCGTCCGCGCGTACGCCCGACAAGGCACCGCCGTAGCGCCCGAATGGGGTGCGGATCCCGTCGCAGATAAAGGCTTCTGTCACTGAGTATCTCCTCTCATTGCCGCTGCGGCTTCGCGCAGCCGATGTCTATTCGTGTGTCGCCGCGGTTGCGGGCGACAGATCCGTCTTCAGCAATCCCTTGACGCCATTGAGCAGGATGGCCGTCACCACCGGCGCCATGTCTGCATAGGTGTAATGCCCGTCCGCGCGCAACCAGGTGAAGGTCCAGTTGATCATGCCGAACAGGATCATCGCCACCGGCTTGTCCAGATTGCGCGCCTTCAGGCCGGGTTCGACACATTCGATGGCGTGTGCGAATGCCGCCACCACCTTGCGCTGTTTGCCGACCACATATTCCGCCTGTGCTGCCTGGAGAAACTTGACATCCTGCACCAGCACCACGTGCTGGCTTTGCGAATGCTCGTATTCCTCCATGAAACGCCCCACCAGCGCCGCCAGTTGAGGCTCGGCTGCCAGATCCTGCGCTTCCACCCCGGCCACGATCGCCAGCAACTGGTCCATGTAGCTGTCCGCGATGTCGAACAGGATGTGTTCCTTGTCGCGGTAGTAGTGGTAGAGCAAGGGCTTGGACACCCCGCAGGCCTTGGCCAGTTCGGCCATCGACGCGTTGTGGAAGCCCTTGTCCGCGAACAGCCGCGCCGCCTCCCGCAGGATGGCGTCGCGTTGCAGTTCGAAAGTGGGAGATTTGCCCCTTGCCATGTCGTGGTTCCGTTCAGATGCGAATGAGCTTGCCCACCCGCAGCGTTTCGGGGTACCGCCGCCTAACGATCGTCGAAGCTGATGACCACCCGCTCGGTCAGCGGATGGGACTGGCAGGTGAGCACATAACCGGCGTCAACGTCGGGTTGCTCGAGGGTGTAGTTCTTGTCCATGCGAACCTTGCCCTCGATGACCTTGGCGCGGCAGGTGCAGCATACCCCACCCTTGCACGAGTACGGCAGATCCATGCCCGCTCTCAGCGCGACATCGAGGATGGACGGGTCCTCGGCGCGAAAATCCATCTCGCGCTTGAGGCCGTCGGCGATGATGGTGATCCGCGCCTGAGGTGCATCGCCGGCTTCCACGTGATGGGCCGGGCCGCTGTCGGGCACGCCGAAACGTTCGAGATGAATACGCTCCGCATCGACGCCGCTGGCCAGCAGACCGGCCTCGACTTCGTCGATCATGCCGCCAGGGCCGCAGATGAAGGCCGCATCGATGGTGTCGGCCGGAATCAGGGTGTCGAGGAAGCTGGCCACCCGTGCACGATCGAGACGGCCGTTGAACAGATCCACGTCCTGCTCTTCGCGCGAGAACACGTGATACAGCGTGAAGCGCGTCATGTAACGGTCTTTCAGGTCCTCCAGCACCTCGGCGAAGATCACGCTGCCCTGGCGCTGGTTGCCGTAGATCAGCGTGAAGCGGCTGGCCGGCTCGGCGCGCAGCGTGGTCTTGATCAGCGACAGGATCGGGGTGATGCCGCTGCCCGCCGCGAAGGCGACATAGTGGCGTGCGTGCGCCGGATCGAGTTCGGTATGAAAGCGCCCCTCGGGCGTCATGACCTCGATTACGTCACCGGCCTTGATGCTGGCATTGGCCCAGGTGGAGAAGCGCCCGCCACCGATCTTCTTGATCGCGACGCGCAGCTCACCATCATCGACACCGGCACAGATCGAGTAGGAGCGACGCAATTCCTCGCCGCCAACGTTGGCCTTCAGCGTCAGGTGCTGGCCTTGCACGAAGCGGTAATCGTCGGCCAGCTCGGCGGGCACCTCGAAGCGCAGGCTGATGGCTTCGGGCGTCTCGCGGCGCACTTCGGCGATTTTGAGCGGGTGAAATTTCGGTGTCATTGTGTGTCTCCGGTATCCGTCTTTCTGCGGACGAATCAGATCGGTTTGAAATATTCGAAGGGTTCGAGGCAGTGCTTGCAGCGATACGTTGCCTTGCATGCGGTCGAACCGAACTCGGACAGGCGCTCGGTATCGTTCGAGCCGCAGCGCGGACAGGTCAGCGTCTTCTTCACGAAGTGGATCGGCTGTGCGCCACCCACCGCAGCTTTGCCGGAGGGCGGCACAATGCCGTAGGCACGCAACTTCTCGCGCGCCGCCTCACCGATCCAGTCGCTGGTCCAGGCCGGATCGAGCCGGGTCTGCAACTCGACCCGCCCCGCACCGGCTTCGAGCAGCGTGTCGCGAATCGCAAGCCCGATGACCTCGGTGGCAGGACAGCCGGAATAGGTCGGCGTCACCACCACGGTGACCGTGTCGTCCGCGCAGTGCAGTTCGCGGATGATGCCGAGCTCCACGACCGACACCGCCGGCACCTCGGGATCAGGCACACCGTCGAGCAGTGTCCAGGCTTGCGCTTCGGTCAACATGCCGTGACTCACCACTGTGCGCCGGGGTAGGTGCGCTGCATGTACTGCATGGTCGCCAGCAGATGCCCCATATGCTCGGAGTGACGGCCGAACTTGCCGAAGGTCTTGAACGGCGTGCGCGCCGGCACGACCAGCGTGGCCTGGGCGAACACCGGCAGCAGCATGGCTTCCCAGTCCGCCTCCAGCTCACCCCACGCTGGGCCGATGCCGGCCGCGGAAACGGCTTCATCGGTGGGGTTGGCAGCGAAGAGCTCGGCGGTATAGGGCCACAGATAGTCGAGCGCGGCCTGCGTCTTCGCATGGGACACCTCGGTGCCGTCACCAAGACGGATCACCCACTCCGCCGAGTGATTGAAGTGATAACGCGCTTCCTTCAGGCTCTTGGCGGCGATGGCCGCAAGTTCGGTATCGGACGAGGTGGCAAGGCGCTGCCACAACAGGATCTGAAACGCGCTGTAGAGAACATTGCGCACCGTGGTGCGACCGAAGTCCTCGTTCGGCACTTCCATCATCGTGATGTTGCGATAGTCGCGCTCGACACGCAGGAAGGCGAGCTGGTCTTCGTCGCGGCCCTTGCCTTCGAGCTTGCCGGCATGGGTCAGCAGCAGACGGGCCTGACCGACCAGATCGAGCGCCATGTTGGCCAGCGCCAGATCCTCTTCGATGACCGGCGCGTGTCCGCACCACTCCGACAGGCGCTGACCGAGGATCAGGGCGTTGTCGCCGAGGCGCATCACGTATTCGATGTGTTCCGCCGGGGCGGACACGGTCTGGGTGGTGGTTTGCGTCATCTTGTCCACCCTCACATGTGGTTAACTTCGTCGGGCAGCTGATAGAAGGTCGGATGACGGTAGATCTTGTCTTCCGCCGGATCGAACAGCTCGGGCTTGGCATCGGGATCGGAGGCGACGATGTCGGACGCCTTCACCACCCAGATCGACACGCCTTCGAGGCGACGGGTATAGACGTCGCGCGCCATCTGCAGCGCCATCTTTGCGTCCGGCGCATGCACGCTGCCGCAATGCTTGTGGTCCAGGCCGTTACGGCTACGGATGAAAACTTCCCACAGGGGCCATTCTTTGCGTTCCATGTTCTTTGTCTCCTTGCCGCCCTTGGCGGCGCTGATCTCACGGTGGCGGATACCGTCGCTGGACGGTCCCTTCCCCTTCAAGGGGGCGGAGTCAAACGAGCCCACCCGAACCTCATTAGCAGGTCCCTTCCCCTTCAAGGGGAAGGACAGGATGGG
>NZ_JAGRRD010000001.1:2962998-3094736 GCF_018122735.1 Azoarcus sp. L1K30
CCCTTCCCCTTCAAGGGGAAGGACAGGATGGGGATGGGTTTTGTGGCGAGCCCTCGAAACCCATCCCCACCCAGCCCTCCCCTTGAAGGGGAGGGAGAAAACGCTCACGCCGCCTGCTTCTCACGCTCGGCCGTTTTCTCGGCGTGTGCGATTGCGGCTTCACGTACCCATGCGCCCTCGTCCCAGGCCTTGTTGCGCGCAGCCAGACGATCGACGTTGCACTGTCCATGGCCGCCGACCACGTTCCAGAATTCGTCCCAGTCGATGGCGCCGAAGTCGAAGTGGCCGCGCGCCTCGTTCCATTTGAGCGCAGGGTCCGGCAGGCTCACGCCGAGCACCTCGGCCTGCTTGACCGTGGCGTCGACGAATTTCTGCCGCAGGTCGTCGTTGGAGATGCGCTTGATGCCCCAGCGCGCCGAATCGGTATGCACACTGTCCTTGTCGTGCGGGCCGAACATCATGATCGACGGCCACCACCAGCGATTGACCGCGTCCTGCACCATCTCGCGCTGTTCCGCCGTGCCCTTCATCATCTGCAGCAGCAGGTCATAGCCCTGGCGCTGGTGGAAAGACTCTTCCTTGCATACCCGCACCATGGCGCGGGCATAGGGGCCGTAGCTGCACTTGCACAGCGGGATCTGGTTCATGATCGCTGCGCCATCGACCAGCCAGCCGATCACGCCGATATCCGCCCAGTTCAGCGTCGGGTAGTTGAAGATCGAGCTGTACTTGGCCTTGCCCGACAGCAAGGCTTCGGTGAGCTCGTCGCGCGACACGCCGAGCGTCTCGGCAGCGGCGTACAGATAGAGGCCGTGGCCGCCTTCGTCCTGCACCTTGGCCAGCAGGATGGCCTTGCGCTTGAGGCTGGGTGCGCGGGTGATCCAGTTGCCTTCGGGCAGCATGCCGACGATCTCGGAGTGGGCGTGCTGGCTGATCTGGCGGATCAAGGTCTTGCGATAGGCCTCGGGCATCCAGTCCTTGGCCTCGATGAAACCACCGGCGTCTATCTTGGCGTTGAACTCGGCCAGGTATTCGGGGTTCTCGACCTTGCGCGGGCCTTTGGCTTCGGCGTCGGGAATGCTGAGAGACTGTGTATACATGTCGGACTCCTTGTGGGGGATCACAAACGCCGGTGCTGGATCGCCCGGCGAGGGAGATTCGCTGCTTATTCTTTTGGTCTGCGGTCGATCACGCGCTTGGCCTTGCCGACCGTGACGCGTTCGATCGAGAACGGCTCACCGACGATGACCTTGCACGACACCCCGATCAGCGCCTTGATGTGATGCGTCAGCTCCTTGGCCAGCGCCTCCTTCTGTTCGGGATGGCGACCGACATTGGCTTCGGCATTGACCTCGACCTTCACCGTCAGCGTATCCATGTGCCCGCTCTTGTCGACTTCGAGCAGGTACTGCGGCGCCAGCTTCGGCATCTTGCAGATCAGCTCTTCGATCTGGGTCGGGAACACATTGACGCCGCGAATGATCAGCATGTCGTCCGAACGCCCGGTGATCTTGGCCATGCGGCGCATGCTGCGGGCGGTCGGCGGCAGCAGGCGGGTGAGGTCGCGGGTGCGGTAACGGATCACCGGCATCGCTTCCTTGGACAAGGAGGTGAATACCAGTTCGCCTTCCTCGCCGTCGGCCACGACTTCACCCGTTTCCGGATTGATGATCTCGGGGTAGAAATGGTCTTCCCAGATCGTCGGGCCATCCTTGGTTTCGACACACTCGTTGGCCACGCCGGGCCCCATGACTTCGGACAGACCGTAGATGTCGACCGCGTCGATGCCGGCACGGGCTTCCACCGCCAGGCGCATCGCCGGGGTCCACGGTTCGGCGCCGAAAATGCCGATCTTCAGGGACGTCTCCCTGGGGTCGATGCCCTGCGCTTCCATCTCGTCAAGGATGGTCAGCATGTAGGACGGCGTCACCATGATGATGCTGGGCTTGAAGTCCTGGATGATCTGGACCTGCTTCTCGGTCTGTCCGCCCGACATCGGGATTACCGTACAGCCGAGGCGCTCGGCGCCGTAGTGCGCGCCCATGCCACCGGTGAACAGGCCATAGCCATAGGACACATGCACCATGTCGCCCGGACGTCCTCCCGAGGCGCGGATCGAGCGCGCCACCACATTGGCCCAGGTATCGATGTCCTTCAGCGTGTAGCCCACCACGGTCGGCTTGCCGGTCGTGCCCGACGAGGCATGCACTCGCGCCACCTTGTTCATCGGCACCGCAAACATCCCGAAGGGATAGTTGTCGCGCAGATCGTGCTTGGTGGTGAATGGAAATTTGGCCAGATCCTCGAGCGTCTTCAGGTCATCCGGATGCACACCCTTGTCGTCGAACGCCTTGCGATAATGCGGCACGTTGTCATAGGCGTGACGCACGCTCCATTTCAGACGCTCGAGCTGCAGCGCACGCAACTCATCGATACTGGCCTTCTCGATCGGCTCGAGTTCGGGCGGGGAATACGTATTTACCGGCATGTTTGTCTCCTGTTCCTCTGATTCCGACTTCGTTCTGGTGTTGTTGTAATTGTTCCAGGACCTGCAATCCCTAAAGCTCGATGACCGGCCGCCCCTTCATGCGATAGGACTTGCCACGCATGACCGCGATCAGCTCCGCCTTCTGGTTCGTCACCTTGATGTCATACACGCCGGTGCGTCCGGCGGCAAAGACCTCGGTGGCCACCGCAGTCAGCACATCCCCCGGGCGACCCGGCGCCATGAAGTCCACACTGATGCCCGACGCCACGGTCTGCTCATTGCCGCTGTTGCAGGCATAGGCAAAGGCGGTGTCCGCCAGCGTGGCAATGAAGCCGCCATGGCAGATGCGGAAGCCGTTGAGCATGTCCTCGCGCACGCTCATGGTCAGGGTCGAGCGCCCTGGCCCGACATCGAGAAAGGCCATGCCCAGGCCGCGTGCGGCCTGGTCGCGCTCGTACATGCCATCGCGCACACGTTCGGCCAAGGCTTGGGGGTCGAGACCTGCACTCAGGTCGCGCGGCTTCACTTCAGTCATGAAAACTGTCTCCGGAATGACTCATTCTGAGAATCAGCGGCGAAACCCGGTAGCGCTCCTCGCCGTAGTGTGCGCCCAGATTGCGCAACACGCGGGCGACAAGGCGCACACCAAGCTGATCGGCCCAGGCCAGCGGCCCCTTCGGGTAATTGGTACCGAAACGCATCGCCAGATCGATGTCGGCTGCGGAGCCAATGCCCTGCAGCACCGCGTCAGCACCTTCGTTGGCAAGCATGGCGACGGTACGTAGCCCGATCATGCCGGCGATGTCATCGATGCGCGACACGGCCACACCCGCTTGCTGCAGGGTGCCGACCACCGCATTCCAGGCGCCAAGCCCGCAGTGGTCATTGCGCGTCAGCACCAGGCGCGGCGTGGTGGCGTAGTCGAGGCAAAGATCGAGCAGCACCAGATTACTCAGCCCCTCTTCGGCAGCACGACAGGTCGCGGTGCGGCCATCGCTCAGCATCAGCCTGCCACGCCCGATCTCGAGCCAGCCCGCCTCGCCGGCTGGCGCCGCCTTGCGGGTCACGCCGACGCCTGCAGCCTCCAGCCGCGCCACCAGAGGCTCGGCCACACCAAGACTGCCGACCGCGGTCACACTGCGCTCGGCGCTCGCGTTTGCCTCGGTCCTGGCGAGGGGCTTTTCCGCTCCCGCGCCATAG
This sequence comes from Azoarcus sp. L1K30, assembly GCF_018122735.1. Classification (GTDB taxonomy): domain Bacteria; phylum Pseudomonadota; class Gammaproteobacteria; order Burkholderiales; family Rhodocyclaceae; genus Parazoarcus. The sequence goes on from NZ_JAGRRD010000001.1 coordinate 2,966,687, forward strand.
TCGTAGAAACCGCGCCCGCTCTTGCGCCCGAGCCGTCCGGCCAGCACCAGATCCTGCTGAATCAGGCTGGGCGTGAAGCGCTTGTCGCCAAAATAGGCGTCGAACACCGAGCGCGTCACCGCGTAATTCACGTCGTGACCGATCAGATCCATCAGTTCGAACGGTCCCATCGGAAAACCGCAGCATTCGCGCATCGCAGCATCGATGGTGGCCGGCTCGGCCGCACATTCGTTGAGCACCCGCAAGCCTTCGGCATAGAAAGGGCGCGCCACCCGGTTGACGATGAAGCCCGGCGTCGATTTCGCATGCACGACCACTTTGCCCCAGGCTTTCGCCGTGGCATACAGGGTATTGGCCACCTCACGATCGGTCGCCAGGCCGGAGACGATCTCGACCAGCTTCATGCGCGGCGCCGGGTTGAAAAAGTGCACACCGGCCAGACGCTCGGGGCGCGCAAGTGGCGCGCCCATCGCGGTAATCGACAGCGAGGACGTGTTCGACGCCAGAATGGCCTCGGCCCCGAGCAGCTCCTCGAGTTGCAGGAACAGCTTCTGCTTGATCTCCAGGTTCTCGACGATGGCCTCGATCGCCAGACCGGCATCGCTGGCGGCAGCCAGATCCGTCACTGCCGTCAGCCGCGCCATGGTCGCATCACGCTCAGCCGCTTCCAGCTTGCCTTTCGAGACCAGAAACTCGAGATCCTTGGCGATCCCGCCGAGCCCCTTGTCGATGGCTTCGACGCGGGTGTCGTACAAATACACCGCATGTCCGGCCAGCGCCGCGACGTGGGCAATACCCGCACCCATGGCGCCGGCCCCGATGACCAGCACCTTCACCTTCCTGTCGAGCGCGGCCACTCAGTTCCCCTTGAAGACAGGCGAACGCTTTTCCATGAAGGCAGCAACACCTTCGCGGTAGTCGTTCGAACGGCCGCAGTCGCGCATCATGTCGCGCTCGAGATCGAGCTGGGTGTCGAAATCGTTTGTCGAGCTGGCCCAGATCGCCTTCTTGGTCTGGGCAAAGCCGAAGGTCGGCCCCTTGGCCATCTGTGCGGCAAGTGCCTGCACCGCAGGCAGCAGCGCGTCGTCGTCCATGCACTTCCAGATCAGCCCCCAGGCTTCGGCCTGCTCGGCGGAAACCTTGTCTCCCAGCATGGCCAGGCCCATTGCCCGCGCAGGGCCGAGCAGGCGCGGCAGAATCCAGGTACCACCGGTATCCGGAATCAGACCGAGCTTGCAGAATGCCTGGATGAAACTCGCCGAGCGCGCGGCAAACACCATGTCGCAGGCCAGTGCAAGGTTGGCACCTGCGCCGGCGGCGACGCCATTGACGGCACAGATCACCGGCATCTCGAGTGCGCGCAGCGTCAGCACCAGCGGCTTGTAGTTCTTTTCCACCGAGGCGCCGAGATCGGGCGCTTCACCGCCTGCGGCAACCGATCGGTCCGACAGGTCCTGGCCGGCGCAGAAACCGCGCCCGGCCCCGGTAATCAGCAGCACCCGCACCGACCCATCCGCGCGTCCCGCCTGCACCTGGGCCAGCGCCGCACGCATCTCGCCGTGCATCTGGTCATTGAAACTGTTGAGCCGGTCCGGCCGGTTCAGGATCAGTGTTGCCACGCCTGCTTCAATCTCGAGACGAATGGTTTCACCGAAGCCGCTTGCTGCATTCATCTTGTCTCCTCCTGTCCTTGTCTTCGCCCGCGCACTGGTGCACGCTGGGACTTGATTCTGTGCCGGCTGTTCGCCCGGCGTCGATCTTTCGCTGTTTTTCGCTGTTTGACCGACCGGTCAATCAATAGTAATCTTGATCCAGATCAAAAGACAAGCTTTTTCCACTTGCACTTTTCCTGCAACAGCAGCACGCGATAAACCCGCACGGCAAGAACCGGCGACCCCGATAATCTGAGGAGACAAGGCATGACCCACCCGCTGTTCGACAAGCACAAGGCCACTCTGGACGCAGCCATCGCAGCCATTCACGGCCGCGGTTACTGGACGCCCTTCCCCGAGATGCCCAGCCCCAAGGCATATGGGGAAACGGCTGCCGACGACGGCAAGAAGGCATTCGAAGCCTGCCTCGGCCAGGAATTCGCCCTCGATCAGCCCGGCCAGACCGGCTGGGCGGCCTCCGAGCGCTCGCCCTACGGCGTCGCGCTGGACGTGCGCTACCCGGTATGCGACCCCGAAGCCCTGATTGCGGCCGCACAAAGCGCGATGGAAGGCTGGCGCAAGATCGGCGCGCAGGGTCGTGTCGGCGTCTGCCTCGAAATCCTCGACCGCCTCAACAAGCACAGCTTCGAAATCGCCCACGCGGTGATGATGACCACCGGCCAGGGCTGGATGATGGCCTTCCAGGCCGGCGGTCCGCATGCACAGGACCGCGGCCTCGAGGCCGTCGCCTATGCCTGGGACGAGATGAGCCGCGTACCGGCCGAGACCATCTGGGAAAAGCCGCAGGGCAAGAACCCGCCGCTGAAGATGAAGAAGCACTACGAGATCGTCGGCCGCGGTGTCGGCCTGGTCGTCGGCTGCGGCACCTTCCCGACCTGGAACACCTACCCCGGCCTGTTCGCCACCCTGGTCACCGGCAACCCGGTCATCATCAAGGCCCACAGCAACGCCATCCTGCCTGCCGCGATGACGGTGAAGATCGCGCGCGAGGTGCTGGGCGAAGCCGGCCTCGACCCCAACCTGGTGTCGCTGGCCGTGGTCGAGAAGCGTGCCGCCACCCAGGCGCTCGCCACCCACCCGGCAGTGAAGTCGATCGACTTCACCGGCAGCAACGTGTTCGGCCAGTGGCTGATCGACAACGCCCGCCAGGCCCAGGTGTATGCCGAGCTGGCCGGCGTGAACAACGTCGTCATCGAATCCACCGACAGCTACAAGGCGATGCTGCGCAACCTCGCCTTCACGCTGAGCCTGTATTCGGGCCAGATGTGCACCACCACCCAGGCCATCCTGGTGCCGGCCGGCGGCATCGACACCGACCTGGGCCACAAGTCCTTCGACGAAGTCGCTGCCGATCTCGGCGCCGCCATCGACAAGTTCCTGACCGACCCGGCCGTGGCCACCGCCGTGCTCGGCGCCATCCAGTCCGAAGCCACCCTCGATCGCATCGCAGAAGCCGGCGAATACGGCAAGGTCGTGCTGGCCTCGAAGAAGGTCGATCACCCCGACTTCCCGCAGGCCGAAGTCCGCACCCCGGTGCTGCTCACCTGCGACGCCGCCGACGAGAAGAGCTACATGGAGGAGCGCTTCGGCCCGGTCAGCTTCGTCGTCAAGGTGGCCGACGGTGCTGCAGCCGTCGCGCTGTCGGAACGCATCGTCAAGGAACACGGCGCACTCACCGTCGGCCTGTACTCGAGCAAGCAGGATGTCATCGACGCCATGACCGACGCCAGCCTGCGTGCCGGCGTGGCCCTGTCGATCAACCTCACCGGCGGTGTGTTCGTGAACCAGTCCTCGGCCTTCTCCGACTACCACGGCGTGGGCATGAACCCGGCCGCGAACGCGAGCTACTCGGACAGCGCCTTCGTCGCCAACCGTTTCCGCGTCGTGCAACGACGCTACCATGTCGAGTAACACCACGGCGAACCGGGTCTGAGCATTTAGCGCTTCAGGTTTTTCGCTTTTTCCCGGATCACAAACCCGCGCTCACGGCGCCCAGCCGTGGCGCGGGCGGCCCGGCGGCAACTTCTGTCGTGCCGAGTTGCGGGCCTGCGCGGGGGAAACAAGGCGATGCATGTCTGAGTCCGGCGCAGCCGGGCGAGTTTGCATCGCCTCCCCCGCGCAGGTTCGCAGCGAGGGCAGCCGAAGGCCACGACAGCAGGCGCCGACGGACCGCCCGCGCCGCGGCTGAGCGCCAGGCACGAACCAACACAAGCAACAATCCACTACTGCCGCAAATAAGAGCAGAAGCCGAGACCAGGAGACACCCAATGCCCTGCTACGAAATCGACGGTCTCAAACCCGTCATCCACCCCACCGCCTTCGTCCATCCCGATGCCGTGCTGATCGGTGACGTCATCGTCGGTGCGCGCTGCTATGTCGCCCCGCTCGCCTCATTGCGCGGCGACTTCGGCCGCATCGTGCTCGAAGAAGGCAGCAACATCCAGGACACCTGCGTCATGCATGGCTTCCCCGGCACCGACACCGTGATCGAAGTCGACGGTCACGTCGGCCACGGCGCCGTGCTGCACGGCTGCCGCGTCGGCCGAAACGCCCTGATCGGCATGAACGCCGTCATCATGGACAACGCCAGCATCGGCGAATCGAGCATCGTCGCCGCCTGTGCCTTCGTCAAGGCCGGCATGGAGATCCCGGCGGGAAAACTCGTCGCCGGCATGCCCGCCAAGATCATGCGCGACCTGACCGAACAGGAAATGAACTGGAAGGTAGACGGCACCCGCTGCTACCAGGATCTGACCGTGCGCAGCTTGGCCACACTCAAGCCCTGCGAGCCGCTCACCGAGATGGAAGCCGGGCGCAAGCGCTTCGAGTTTGCCGGTGTCGTTCCCCTTGTGGACGTCAAGAAAAGCGGCTGAGCACCGCAACAAACCGCCGTTTCCCGACTATGCTTAGTGCAGCAGGCTAGTCGACCGACATGCGTCGCAGGCCTCGCCCCGCCAACGGGAGCTGCGCATGGACGGTATCTTCATCAGCTATCGGCGCGAAGACTCATCAGGTTACGCAGGGCGCCTGTACGACCGGCTCGCCGCCCGTTTCGGGCGCGAGCGCGTCTTCATGGATGTCGAAGGCATCGACCCGGGCACCGACTTCGTCGACGCCATCGACGCCGCAGTTGCCTCGTGCACGGTACTCATCGTCCTGATCGGCCCAAAATGGCTCGGCGACGACACCGGCGGCGCGCGGCGCATCGACGATACGCATGACTTCGTCCGTCTCGAGACCGCCGCCGCGCTGCGCAGGAAGATCCGCGTGCTGCCGGTCCTGGTCAATGATGCGGAAATGCCGCCCGAGGACGCACTCCCGCCCGACCTCAAGGCGCTGGCCAGACGCCAGGCCATCGAGATCAATCACAAACAATGGGAAGCCTCGACCGGAGAGGTGCTGAAGGCGCTCGAGCGCATTTTCGGCGGCGGCAGACCGGCTTGGCGCCTGCCGGCAATCGTCGCCGCCGCGTGTTGCGTGCTGGCTGTAGGCGCATGGCTGCTGTGGCCAGGCCAGCACACCACCGCGCCGGTGTCGCCCTCGAGCACCAGCGCCCCCGAATCGACCGCACCGACCGAATCGGAGGCCAAGCGCGGCAGCCGCACCGAACCCACCCAGCTGGCCAGCGCGGAAGCGCCTGCATCGCCCGCGAGCGCGGGGAGCACGCCCGCAGCCACACCTGCCACGCCGCCCAGCGCCGCACAGGCGCCAGCCGAGCCTCCTGCTGCCCTCTCTTACACACATCTGACGTGCTCGGGAAGAAGCACGCCCCAAGCCCGCGACGCGTCCCGCTGAATCCACCAGGCCCCAAGCAGCGACGCCCGCGCCGCAACCCGTGCGCCCCACGCCCCAGCCCACTCCCCAGCCCGCGTCCAAGCCAGCCGAGAGCCCGCAGCCTGCCGTCGTCAGGCCGCGTCCTGCGCCATCTGCCGCGGCGGCATCACACTTACCCCAGCCGGGAGAGCGCTGGACCTACCGTACCAGCGGGCGCTGGGCCACCAGCCCGAAGCGCACGGTGACCGTGACCGTCGATACCGTCCGCGACAATGCGGTCGTCGAGCACATGGAAGAGTCCGCCCCCACCTCCGGCCCCGCCGGCGCCCGCTCGCGATGGGTGGGCGACGAACCCCGGATCACGCACACCGGCGGACTCGGCAGCGAATTCAGCCCATACCTGGGTGCCTTCGCATCGCTCCAGGACGGAAAGACGTGGAAGGGCTTTTCCACACCCGAACTCGACGGCAACTGGGACGGCTGGTACTCGACGGCAGAAGTTCTCGAACGGGATCGCGTCAGCGTGCCCGCGGGCCGCTTCAATGCCTGGAAGATCGAAGCCTGGGCCTCGCGCCATGCGACCGGCACAAGCACTATCGCCGCCCTCGAGCCGGTCCGGATCCACTTCCTGATCTGGTACGCGCCGGAGCAAAAGCGCTACGTCAGGATGGAGCGAACGATGCTCTCGGCCGAAGGTCGTGCGATGGAGCGCGACACGATCGAACTGGTTTCCGGCCCCTGATCGGGATAGGCTGGGGCCCATTCAACCGATCTGCGCCCTATGACTTCCGACCGAACCACGCACAGCAAGTCCCTGCCATCGGCCAGCGGCAACCTTTTTGCCGATGCCGACGGGCCGGACAGTGCAGAGCGCTTCCTGCCGCTGCTTCAATCCGATACGACCTGTATCGAACGCATCGTATCCCACGGCTGCGCCAGCCCGCCGGGCTTCTGGTACGACCAACCCGATGATGAATGGGTGATGGTCGTTCGTGGCAGGGCCGAACTCGTCTTTGACGACGGGCGCAGCATGTCGATGGCGCCAGGGGACTGGGTGACGATACCGGCGCGCTGCCGCCACCGCGTCGACGCCACGACCCCTGACACGATCTGGCTTGCCGTTCACATCCGCCACCTTCCGGGCAATGTGTCCTGTGCCTGAAGCGGCCCCCTCAAGGCTGGGCGCCAAGCGCCGACAGTGACAGGTTCCAGCGCGTCAGCGCGTGACGCAACAGGGTCTGCTCGGGCAGCGTGATGCGACCGTCCGCCTTGGACAGCACCAGCATGGCCTGGCAGGCGAGCTCGCGCAGCGACGGATCGGTGACGCGATCCAGCATGTGCTCGACCTGCTCCAGATCGAGCACGCGCACCGACTCGGCCGGGCCACCGCGCGCCAGCAACTGCTGGCAATGATCGACGACGGCCTGAATCAGCACGTCACGCGGAATGCCGAGAAGGGCCGGAATCTCGTGGCGGTCGAGCGCATCGACCTCGCGGCTGGCCAGTTCGCCGTCCGAGATCAGGGTAAAGGCGATGAGGCGGGCGACAACGTTGCGTTGCTCGTTGAGCGGGATGTTCATGGAAGACTCCCCAGTTGAAGGTCGATGGCTTCGAGCCTTCGCCCCGGCCTGAAGTTCATTCCGCCATCCTCCGCCACCGATACCCTCGCCACCTGCAGGGGAAAATGCAGCACAATCGCGGACAAGGCCGAACGCGCCGCGACAAGGTGACGCCTGGCCCCTCATCCACGGCGACGGCGTCGACTGCGCGTTTCAAATCGCAAACGAGCGCAAAAATTCACCGTTGGCGGCAGACGCCAGTTAACATTCTGCCTTTGTGCTTACCGCTGCCCGCTAGCCCGACCGCTTCTGCCAGTTGATCCAAGATGACCGACACGACCCCTTCCTCCGCCGATGCCGCACTGCTGACTGAAGTCGCGGAGCTGATCGTTTCCGCCCTCAACCTCGAAATCGCCCCCGGCGAGATCGAAGCCGACGCCCCCCTGTACGGCGAAGGGCTCGGACTCGACTCCATCGACATCCTTGAGGTCGCGCTGGTGGTATCCAAGCGTTTTGGCTTCTCGCTGCGGGCTGACAACGAGGATAACCTGACGATCTTCTCCTCGCTGCGCAGCCTGTCCGACTACATCGCGGCCAACCGGACATCCTGATGCCCCGCGGCATGCGACTTGTTCGCGCGGTGCTGCTGGCCGTTGCATTCGGCGCCTATCTGCTGCTCGCCCATTTCACCACCGCCCCCGACGAGCCCAGTACGCTGGGTGCGCTGGTGGCCATCGTGCCCTACATGGCGATCGCCCTCGGGCTGGCGCTGCGCAGCGCCCGTCGTGCGCTGGCGCTGGCGCTGTGGAGTGCGCTGTCCATGTTGCTGTGGCGAAACTGGCCGCTGGTCGAGTCGCGCTTCGAATGGATCTACTTCATCCAGCATTGCGGGACTTTCTCCCTACTCGCCATCGGCTTCGGCCGCACGCTGACCAAAGACGCGGTGCCGATGGTCACCCGCTTCGCGCAGGTCATCCACGGCGATGAACTGGCACCGGCGTTGAAGCGCTACACACGCCGCGTCACGGTGGCATGGAGCGTGTTCTTCGTCGCCATGGCCGGCACCTCCGCGCTGCTGTTCTTCACCGGTCCGATGCCAGCCTGGTCGCTGCTGATCAACGTGCTGACCCCCATCCTGGTCGCCGCGGTGTTCGCACTCGAGTTCGCCATCCGCAGCGTCGTGTTGCCGCCGACGTTGCGCACCGGGCTGGTCGATTCGGTCCGTGCCTGCCTCCAAACCTCGCGCCGCATCACGCCGCCCACCGCCTGAGCCCGCGCCGTGCCAAGCTTCCCCCTCGTTTCACACACGGCCCCGGATGCCGTCATCGCCCGCCGCCACGGCGAAGCGATCAGCCTGCAACGCTTTCTGGCCGACATCGATCGCGTCATCGCGGTCCTGCCCGAGTGCGGCCACATCCTCAATGTGTGCGCCGATCGCTACCATTTCGCGGTGGGCCTTGCCGCCAGCATGATCGCCGGCAAGATCAGCCTGCTGCCCTCGACCTACACCCCGGAAACGCTTCGCCAGCTGGCGGCATTCGCACCCGATTGCCAGATCCTGAGCGACGCCGACGCCGCACACCATTCCCTTCCCGCTGTGCGCTTTCCCGCCCTGTGTGCTGCGGGGGACGTCGTCGGAGCAATGCCCGCCGTCCCCCGGCTGGATGCAGCGCAGCTGGTTGCCTGGGTGTTTACCTCGGGCTCCACCGGGACACCCGTGCCGCATCGCAAGACCTGGGGCAGGCTCGTCGTCAATGTCCGTGCCGAAGGCGTTGCGCTCGGGCTCGATGCGCGGCGTCCGCTGACGCTGATCGCGACCGTGCCGCCGCAACACATGTACGGTTTCGAATCCAGCGTACTGGTCGCCTGGCAGAACGGCGCAGCGTTCGATGCAGGGCGCCCCTTCTACGCGGCGGATATCGCCGCCGCCATGGCACACACACTGCCTCCCGCGGCCCTGATTACCACGCCTTTTCATCTGCGCGCACTGCTCGACGAGGGCGTCGCACTGACACCGGTCGACCTGGTGGTATCAGCCACGGCCCCGCTGCCGGTGGCCCTGGCCCAGGCTGCCGAAGCGCGCCTGCAGGCGCCTCTGCTCGAGATCTACGGCTCCACCGAAACCGGCCAGATTGCCACCCGGCGCAGCGCACTGTGCGAGGAATGGACGCTCTTCCCGGGCATTCGCCTCGAGGCCCGCGGTGACCAGACCTGGGCCGACGGTGGCCATATCGAGGTTGCGGTGCCGATGTCCGACGTGATCGAGCCGCTCGACGCAGCGCATTTCCGCCTCAAGGGGCGCAATGCAGACATCATCAACATCGCCGGCAAGCGCAGCTCACTCGGCTACCTCAACCAGCAGCTCGTGAGCATCGACGGCGTCCGCGATGGCAGCTTCCACCTTCCCGACGGCGAACGTGACGGGCACATCACCCGCCTGGCGGCCTTCGTCGTCGCCCCCGGCCTCGACCCCGCGACGCTGCGCGCGGCGCTGCGCGAACGCATCGACCCTGCCTTCATGCCGCGTCCCTTGATCTTTCTCGATGCCCTGCCAAGGAACGCCACGGGCAAGCTGCCGCGCGACACCTGCGAAGCGCTGCTGCGCACCTATCGCACACAACGGGGCGTGACGCATGACGCCGGGTAGCCGCGAACTCCACATCGCACCGGCGCACCCGGCCTTTGCGGGCCACTTCCCCGGGCGGCCGATCGTGCCCGGCGTGGTGCTCCTCGACGAGGTCGCCCGTGCGCTGACTGCGGCACTCGGCCTGGATCGCCCGCGGTGGCAGGTCGGCCAAGTCAAGTTCGTCCGCCCTGTCGGTCCCGGCGAATCCGTCGTGCTGCGCTGGAAGCCCGCCGCCACCCACGGTGCGATCGCCTTCGCCATCGAGACTGTAGACGGCGTTGCCGTGGCCAGCGGCACCTTGACGCCGGGCCATCCCCCTCGCGCCGACGACCGATGAGCACACCCAAGACAGGCCAGGAGCGGACGAACGCGGTGGCCGGTGCGGAGTGGATTCGGCGCCCCGAACGCAGCAACATGGCCATGCTTCGCCTGATGACCTGGCTATCGCTGCGCCTCGGCCGTCCGTCGGGGCGCGCACTGCTGCACCTGATTGCCGCATATTTTTTCCTGTTCGCGCCTTCGGCCCGCCGCGCCATGCGTGCCTACCTGCCGCGCGCGCTCGATCGCCGGCCACGCATCGGCGACGGCTATCGCCAGATATTCAGCTTTGCCGCCACCATTCACGATCGTGTCTATCTGCTCAAGGACCGTTTCGACCTGTTCGATATCCGTGTCGAGGGCGAAGCGCTGATCCGCGAACAGGTCGCGAGCGGTCGTGGCGCGCTGTTGTTCGGCGCTCATGTGGGCAGCTTCGAGGTGATTCGGGCAGTGGGTCGAACCCAGCCCGGACTGAAGGTCGTGCTTGCCATGTTCGAAGACAACGCACGCAGGATCAATGCCCTGCTGGCCGCGCTCAACCCCTCCGCACGCCCCGAGGTGATTGCGCTCGGCAAGCTCGACGCCATGCTGAGGGTTCGTGCCCGGCTCGAGGAGGGCGCCCTGGTCGGGGTCCTGGCCGATCGTGGACTGGGCGACGAAGCCCGCGTGCCCATTCCCGTACTCGGTACCACCGCCAATCTTCCACTCGGTCCATTTCGCATGGCGGCGATGCTTGGCGCCCGCATCATCTTCATGGCCGGCCTGTACCATGGGGGGAACCGCTACACGATTCGCTTCGAGCCCATCGCCGACTTCAGCCAGATCGGGCGCCGCGAGCGCGATGCGGCGATCGCTGCGGCCATGCGTGACTATGCTGCTGCGCTCGAGCGTTGCTGCCGCGATGCGCCGTCGAACTGGTTCAATTTCTTTGACTTCTGGAACGACTTCGGCCCGGCCGAAGCCTCCCCATCACCATGAACGCACGCCTGATCGCGCTTCTGTTCGGCCTTCTGGCCAATCACGCCAGTGCGGCCGGCTGGGACATCGCCGAATTGATGAAGGCGTTGGCGGCCAACCGCGGCGGACGGGTGCCCTTTGTCGAGACCCGCCATCTGGCGATGCTCGATCAACCCTTGAGCATCACCGGCGAACTGGTCTACCGTGCCCCGTCGACACTCGAACGCCACACCAGGACACCGGTCACCGAATCCATGGTGCTCGATGGCGACACCCTGACCCTCAGCCGCGAGGGCAAGACCCACACCCTGCGCCTGCACGACTACCCCGAAGTGGCCGCACTGATCGGCAGCATCCGCGCCACCCTTGCCGGCGATCGCAAGACGCTTGAGCGCAGCTACGCGTTGTCGCTGTCAGGCAGCACCACACAATGGACGCTCACGCTGCTGCCCTCCGATCCTGCGGTGACGAAGGTCGTGCTGCGCATCGGCATCAGCGGCAACGGCGGCGAGGTACGCCGCGTCGATATCCTGCAGGCCGACGGCGACCGCACCGAAATGCGCATCGGGCCAGCCGTGCGATGAGCGTGCACTCGCGCCTGTCCGCTTTCCTGTCGTGGCTGGCGATCGTCGGCGTGCTGCTGCTCATCGTCAGTCGCGCCAGTTTCACCGCCGACATGTCGGTCTTCCTGCCACGCAGCCCCACGCCCGAACAGCAACTGCTGGTCGATCAATTGCGCGAAGGTATGGTGTCGCGCCTGACGCTGATCGGCCTGACCGGCGGCGACGGCGCCGAACGCAGTGCGATTTCGCGACGCATGGCCGCCGACCTGCGCGCCGATGATCGATTCTCGGCCATCAACAATGGCGAGGCAGTTCACCTCGAAGCCGACCGGCGCTGGCTGTTCGACAACCGTTATGCGCTCAGCCCCGCAGTGAACGGCGAGCGATTTACCGTCGCCGGCCTGCACACTGCCCTGCAGGACACGGTCAGGCTGCTGGCGTCGCCGCTCGGACTCGTTGCCAAACCGCTGCTTGCGCGCGACCCCACTGGCGAGCTGATGAATTTGCTCGGCGCACTCGACAGCGCGGAACAGCCTCGGCGCGAGGGCGACGTCTGGGTCTCACAGGACGGCGCCACCACGTTGTTACTGGCCATGAGCCGGGCCTCCGGCGCCGACATCGACGCCCAGGAGGATGCGATGAACGCCATCCGCGCGGCCTTCGCCAAAGCAGTCGCCAGCCACGGCGCGGGGTCGGCGGTCGAGCTGGCGATGACCGGCCCCGGGGTCTTCTCGGTGCAGTCGCGCGCCACCATAAAGGATGAAGTCACCCGCATCGCAGTCATCGGCAGCAGCCTCATCATTATCCTGCTGCTCATCATCTACCGTTCGCTGCCGGTACTGCTGCTCGGCCTGCTGCCCGTCGTCACCGGCACGCTGGCCGGCATCGCCGCGGTCAGCCTGGGCTTCGGCGTCGTCCACGGCCTCACGCTCGGCTTCGGCACCACGCTCATCGGCGAAGCGGTGGATTACGCCATCTACCTCTTCGTGCAGCAAGGCCAGCCGAAGGAGCGCCGGAGCCAATTCTGGCCCACCATCCGCATCGGCCTGCTGACCTCGTCCTGCGGCTTCATTGCGCTGCTGGCCTCGGGCTTTCCCGGCCTCGCACAGCTCGGACTGTATTCCCTCGCCGGGCTCGTCGCCGCCGCCCTGATGACCCGCTATCTGCTCCCCGCCATGCTGCCGACCGATTTCCGCCTGCGCGACGTGAGCGCGCTCGGGCATCGGCTCGCGCGACTGGTCGCGGCCGCCACCCGCCTGCGCTGGATGGTGATCACGCTTGCGCTGAGCAGCCTGGCGCTGATCGCGAACCAGCGTCAGGGCGTCTGGAACGGCGAACTGCTCGCGCTGAGCCCGGTGCCGGCGAGCGCGCAGGCGCTGGACAAGCGCTTGCGCAGCGAGCTGGGCGCCCCCGACGTGCGCTACCTGATCGTGATCGATGGCCGCGATACCGAGGCGGCGCTGCAGGCCGCCGAAGCCCTGGCCCCGGCGCTGAACCGGCTGCAGGATGCACATCTCATTGCCGGTTGGGACAGCCCTGCGCGTTATCTTCCCAGCCAGGCCATCCAGCGCGCCCGCCTCGCCAGCCTGCCGCCGCGCGAAGCGCTCGCCGCCCGCCTGCAGGCGGCCAGTACCGGCCTGCCGCTGCGGACCAAACGCCTGCAAGCCTTCGTCGACGATGTGGACGCCGCACGCCAGCGTCCATTGCTCGATCGTGCCTCGATGGCGGGAACGTCGCTTGCGCTTGCCGTCGATGCGATGCTGCTCGACTCCGCCCACGGCGCGCGCGCGCTGCTTCCGCTGCGTGCGCCCACCACCGGCCGCCAGGCCGGGCTGATCGATGCCGACGCAGTCCGCGCCGAACTGGCCACCGTTGCGCTGCCGGCTACCAGCCCCCCGCCACGCTTTCTCGACCTCAAACACGAATCGGACGCACTCTACCGAGGCTATCTGGGCGAAGCCATCCAGCTCTCTCTTGGCGGCGTGCTTGCCATTCTCGTCCTGCTGCTGGTCTTTCTGCGGCGTCCGATGCGCGTCGTCCGCGTCGCGTTGCCGCTGGCCGCTTCGATCCTGGTGGTCGTCGCCGCGCTGATCCTGGCGGGCAAGCAGCTGATCCTGCTGCATCTGATCGGGTTGTTGCTGATCGTCGCCGTGGGCTCCAACTACGCCCTGTTCTTCGACAACGGCAATGGCGACGGTGCCGCGCCCAGCCCCGCCACACTGGCGTCGCTGCTGTTCGCCAACCTCACCACCGTCGCCGGATTCGGACTGCTGGCATTTTCCGAGGTGCCGGTATTGCAGGCAATCGGCATCACCGTCGGCCCGGGCGCCATCCTCGCCCTGCTGTTCTCGGCCATGCTCAGCGCCCGTCGCCCACTACCGCCAGGCGGCTGAACCGACGCCGCCATGACACTCGATGCCCCGCGACGGCGGGGCGCAGAAGCGGGACCGCCCCCCCGCGCGGTTACAATTGCGCCCATATGAATGACCGACCCAGCCGCCGATGGCGGCCCACTCCGCTGATCTCCGCCGCCCTGATCCTGCATCCTGGCGCGCTTGCCGCCTGCCTGTCATGGCCGCAGAGCTGGCCGTGGGCCCTGGGCTCAGTGGTGATCAGCCATCTCGCACTGACCGCAGCCGGACTGTGGCCCCGAAGCCGGCTCCTCGGCCCCAACCTCACCCGCCTGCCGCCACGCTCGATCGCCCGCGGTGAAATTGCCCTCACCATCGATGACGGACCCGAGCCCGCCGTCACCCCCGCAGTACTTGACCTGCTCGACCGGCATGGTGCACGTGCCAGCTTTTTCTGCATCGGCGAGCGCGCTGCCGCCTACCCGGACCTGATCGCCGAAATCGTGCGCCGCGGCCACGCGGTGGAAAACCACTCGCACCACCACCGCCACCACTTCTCCCTGTTCGGGCCGCGACGTATCCACCGCGAGCTGGCCGAGGCGCAGGCGCAGATTGGCGTCCTAGCCGGTAGCCCACCGCACTTTTTCCGCGCCCCGGCGGGCCTGCGCAATCCCTTCCTGGAGCCGGTGCTGGCAGGGCTCGGGCTCCAACTCGCAAGCTGGACCCGACGCGGTTTCGACACCCGCGAAAGCCGGCCGGAGAAGGTGCTCGCCCGCCTCACCCGCAATCTGGCCGCCGGCGACATCCTGTTGCTGCATGACGGCCACTGCGCACGGACGACGGAAAAGCGCAGAGTCATCCTGGAAGTATTGCCGCCGCTGCTCGACGCCATCCGTGCCGCCGGGCTGCGCCCCGTCACGCTGCGCCAGGCGCTGCAATGAGCACCGCCTTCCGCTCGCGCCTGATCGAGGCTGCTGCTGCGCCCTACCGACAGGCAGGGCGCTTCGCATGGCATTTTGCCCGTGGCAAGCTCGCTCGCGACCCGGTGTTCTTCGGCCTTCTGGCCGCGGGTGCCTTGCCTTCGCGGGCGCGTATCGTCGATCTCGGCTGCGGCATCGGCCTGCTGTCGAACTGGATCACTGCCGCATCCAGCCTGCACGCCGCGGGCGACTGGCCCGCGGACTGGCCCGCGGCGCCGTGCCTGGCCACCTACCGTGGCATCGAGCTCATGCCGCACGACGTCGAACGCGCGGCCCGGGTGCAGCCGCCGGGCGCCATCGTCGAGCAGGGCGATATCCGCGACGTGGCACTGGGCGAGATCGACGTCGTGGTCATTCTCGATGCGCTGCACTACATCGAGACACCCGCGCAGAATGCGCTCCTGCAACGCGTGCTTGACGCCTTGGCGCCCGGCGGCCTGCTGATCATGCGTGTGGGCGATGCCGCTGCGGGCCTGCCCTTCGTGCTCAGTACCTGGGTGGACCGCCTGGTCTGCCGCATGCGCGGCCACCGCCTCGGCGCCCTTCACTGCCGTCCGGCCGCCGAATGGCGCGCCCAGCTCGAGCGGCTCGGCTTCACCGTGCAGTCTCAGGCAATGGATGCCGGAACGCCGTTCGCCAACACCTTGCTGCTCGCCCGCCGCAGCGCCTGACGCCGGCGGTTTGTTAGAATCCGTTCATATCCCACCGGATCAGTGCGTTGAAACCTCTGCTTATCTCCCGCTACACCGCCAGCAGTTGCATCGGCAACGGGGTGGACGCCACTCGCGCCGCGCTCGCCGATGGCCGCAGCGGCCTGCGACACTGCGATTTCGAGACCGTCGAGCTCGACACCTGGATCGGTCGTATCAAGGCGCTGGACGACGTCATGTTGTCGCCCGCGCTAGCTGAATACGATTGCCGCAACAACCGCCTGGCGCTGCTTGGACTGAGCCAGGACGGCTTCATCGACGCTGCAATCGATGCAGTGCGCCGATACGGTGCGAAACGCGTGGCGGTGCTGCTCGGCACCAGCACCTCGGGCATCCTCGACACCGAACTTGCCTATCGGCGACGCAATCCGGTCAGCGGCGCACTGCCGCCGGAATTCCATTACCGCGGCAGCCACAACGTTTTTTCGGTTGCCGAGTTCGTCCGCCACGCAGTCGGTGCCGGCGGACCCGCCTGGGTGATTTCCACCGCCTGCTCGTCGAGCGCCAAAGTCTTCGCCAGCGCCGCACGCCTGTTCGACGCTGGACTGATCGATGCGGCCGTCGTCGGCGGTGTCGATTCGCTGTGCCTGACGACACTGTATGGCTTCAATTCCCTCGAGCTGGTATCCCCCGAGCCTTGCCGCCCGTTCGACCCGGATCGCGCAGGCATTTCCATCGGCGAAGCCGCCGCCTTTGCCCTGCTCGAGCGCGCGCCGGCGCACCCGCCCGCCGAAGCGATCCTTCTCAGCGGCTATGGCGAATCCAGCGACGCCCACCATATGTCCTCACCGCATCCGGAAGGCCTCGGCGCGCGCTTGGCCATGGAGCAGGCTCTCACTCGCGCCGGACTGGGCCCCGCCGACATCGACTACATCAATCTGCACGGCACCGGCACACCGAGCAACGACGATGCCGAAGGCGCGGCCGTGAGCCGGCTGTTCGGCAGCGCGACGCCGGCCAGTTCGACCAAGGGCGCCACCGGGCACACGCTGGGCGCCGCGGGCGGGCTCGAAGCGGTGTTCTGTGCGCTGGCGCTGAGCGAAGGCCTGATTCCCGGCAGCCCCGGCACCCGCAGCCTGGACCCGGGCATCGATATTGCGTACCGACAAGCGCCGCAGCGGGCAGCGCTGCGCCATGTACTGTCGAATTCCCTCGGTTTCGGCGGCACCAACTGCAGTCTCGTCCTGTCGCGGGCGGAGGGGCGTGCGCGATGAGTACAAACGGATTGTCCGCCAGTGTCCGCTCCCTCGGCGTAATCGGCCCCGGCTTTGGCAGCTGGCCCGAAGCCCGCGCCGTTCTTGCCGGCGACACCCCCTGGGTGCCGGCCCCCACACGCGTTCCCAACCCAGACATGCTGCCGCCCGCGGAGCGCCGCCGGGTGGGCGCGGTGGTGAAGCTCGCCCTCTGTGCCGGCGCCGAGGCGGTGCACGCCGCCGGGGCCGACGCGTCGCAGCTGGCCACGGTGTTTGCTTCGGCCGGCGGCGACGGCGCCAACTGCCATGCCATCTGCGAGGCGCTGGCCGGCGACGACCGCCGGATTTCACCGACGCGCTTCCACAATTCGGTCAATAACGCCGCCGCCGGATACTGGGGCATCGCCACCGGCGCAATGGCGACCTCGACCATCGTTTCGGCCTACGATGGCAGCCTGGCCGCCGGACTGATCGAAGCCCTTGCGCTGGCGCACGCGCTCGAAAGCCCCGTGCTGCTCGTGGTGTACGACCACCCCTACCCCGAACCCCTGGCGGCGGCACGCCGGGTCAGCGACGCCTTTGCCATGGCGCTGCTGCTCGATCCGGCCGCAAACGCGGGGCCGCGCGTACAACTTGGCGGGTTTTGCGATGCCGCGGCGGACCTCATGGCCGACCCCGCCATGGAAGCGGTGCGCAGCAGCATCCCCGCCGCCCGTGGTCTGCCCCTGCTCGAGCTGCTCGCACGCGACCGCAGTGGCACGGTCGTACTCGACTATCTCGACGACCTGCGCCTCGATGTGAGCCTGTCCGCGTGAGCACCGCGCGACCGGACCGTGACTGGATTGCGGCGCACATCCCGCATCGCGGCAGCATGTGCCTGCTCGACGCGGTTGAGGCCTGGGACGCGGAGCACATCCACTGCATCAGCCGCAGCCACCTCGCCACAGACAATCCGCTGCGCAGCGACGGGCGCCTGGGCGCGCTGACCGCCATCGAGTATGCGGCCCAGGCGATGGCCGTGCATGGTGCCCTGCTTGCGACCTCGGCCGATGCGACCGCCATTGCGAGTCCAGGTTTTCTGGGCAGCGCGCGCGGCGTAAGCTGCCTGGTCGACCGCCTGGATGACATCGAGGACACGCTCGACGTGCGCGCCGAGCGTCTTTCCGCAGACACACGCACCCTGCTGTACGCTTTCTCCGTTTCCGCCGCCGGCCGCCTGTTGGTACACGGGCGGGCAGCCGTAGTGCTCGGCACGGCAGCGCTCACAGACTGATTCAGGACGCCTCATCATGACTCTTCGTGCCCTCGTCAGTGGCGGCAGTGGCGGCATCGGCCGCGCAATCGCGCAGCGCCTTGCCGCCGACGGCCATGCCGTGCTGGTTCACGCCAATCGCCAACTCGAGGCTGCCGAAGAGATCGCGGCTGCCATTCGCCAAGCCGGGGGCGAGGCACGGGCAGTCACCTTCGACCTCACCGATGCCGCCGCCACCTCTACCGCGCTTGCCGCGCTGCTTGCCGAGGGGCCGATCCAGATCCTGGTCAACAATGCCGGCATTCACGACGACGCGGTCTTTCCCGGCATGTCCGCGCAACAGTGGCACCGCGTGATCGACGTCAGTCTCAACGGCTTCTTCAACCTCACCCAGCCCTTGACCCTGCCGATGATCCGCACACGCTGGGGGCGCATCATCAACATCACCTCGATCGCGGCTCTCACCGGCAACCGTGGACAGGTCAACTATGCAGCGGCCAAGGGCGCATTGCATTCGGCCACCAAATCGCTGGCACTCGAGCTCGCCAGCCGCGGCATCACCGTCAACGCGGTGGCCCCGGGCATCATCGATACTGCGATGAGCGAGTCCGCGTTCGATGCCGAGGCCATCGCCCGCCTGGTGCCGATGAAACGCGCGGGACGCGCGGAGGAGGTCGCAGACCTGGTCGGCTTTCTTGCCTCGCCACAGGCCAGCTACATCACCGGGCAGGTCATTTCGATCAATGGCGGCATGATCTGAGCGGCCTTTGACGACCACAAACACGGCACAGGCCATCGCCCTTCCGTCGGGACTGATGCCCGGAACGAGCAGGCCGAGGCTTCGTCCCTACATCAGTTTGTGCTAACTTGCCCGGTCACTCACGAGCACGCCATCGCGGTTTCCGCGCCATGAACCTGAAGCCACGCTTCCTGATCCTTACTGCCGCCCTGATTCTGCTCGCGTCCACGGCGACCTGGTTTGCATTTCAGCGCATTACCGAAGGCATCGTCGAGCAATGGGGGGTTCGCCTGGCCGAGGCCCAGGTACGTTACGACTCGTCCCGACTGATGCAGCCGCTGATCAGGGAGATCGCACTGTCACGCCAGATGGCCCATTCGCAACTGATCGTTCGCTGGGCAAGGCAGCCGGACAATCCGGAACTGACCCGAGAGGCGATCGCCGAAATGGAGAGCTTTCGCCGCAATTTCCAGGATGGCAGCTTCTTTGTCGCGCTGGCCGGGTCGGGAGCCTATTACCACAACAACAGCCAGAACGAATTCGCCGGTCGTCAGCTGCGCTACAACCTGCAGCCCGACAGACCCGCCGACAGCTGGTTCTACCAGATCATGAACCAGGGCCGGGAATTTCACCTGAATGTGAACCCGGACCATGCACTGGGGGTGACCAAGCTCTGGATCGATGTCCTGATCCGCGACGACGACCGCATCCTCGGCGTGGTGGGCACCGGCCTCGACCTCGACCGCTTCATCCGCAACATCGTGCAGCAGGCCCAACCCGGCGTCAGCACGCTGTTCGTCGACCACAACGCAGCCATCCAGCTGTATCGCGACCCGAAACTCATCGACTTCGCCAGCATCGTCAAGCCGGAAGGGGAAAAGAAGACCATCGACCAGCTTCTCGACCACGCCGAAGACCGTGCCTTCATGCGCGCCGCGATGCAACAGCTCACCGACGCTGGGCCCGAACGCGAGACCGACGCGCGCGTGATCAGCCGCTTCGTAACGGTGGACGGCGAGCGCCATCTCGCCGGTGTGGCCTATCTGCCGGAGATCGACTGGTACGAGGTTACGCTGCTCGACCTCGACGTTCTGATGCCGTTGCAGCGATTTTCCAGCGTGCTGCTGATCTTTGCCGCCACGCTGCTGGCCGCCCTCGTGCTGTTCAATTACGTTCTCAACAGGCTGGTGCTGAATCCGGTTGCCGCACTCGAGGATGCCATGCTGCGCGTGCGCGACGGCGACCTCAACCCTGTGCCGCTGCCCCCGGCCAAGGGCGAGATCGGCCGTCTGGCCGGGCACTTCGAGGCCATGTCCGCTTCGGTGCGCGAACACACGCATGAACTCGAATCCCGGGTGGCCGCCCGGACAGAAGAACTTCGCCACCTCGCCAGCGTGGACCCCCTCACCGGACTGCTCAACCGTCGCGGCCTCAGCGAACGCCTGAACGAGGAAATCAGCCGCGCCGAACGCGAAGGGAGTCACTTCGGCCTGCTCTGGGTCGACATCGATCAGTTCAAGGAAATCAACGACTTCTTTGGCCACTCGGTCGGTGACGATGCCCTGAAGAAGGTCGGGGAGCAGATTTCAGCCGGTGTGCGCCCTTACGACTGCGCGGCGCGCTGGGGCGGCGACGAGTTCCTGATCCTGCTTGCCCCGTGCGATCTGGACACCCTCGCGGTCCTCGGCGAGCGCATCCGCAGCAGCATCGAGTCGAGGCTCGAACTGCCCCAGGACACGGGCGTAACCGTCAGCGTCGGCGGCTGCCTGGCCGGGCCCGGCGATCCGCTTGAACGCATCCTGCAACGGGCGGATCAGGCGCTCTACGCAGCGAAGGAAGAAGGCCGCAACCGGGTGCGCATTGCGGGGCAGGAAACGGAAGCGGCCTGAGCGGCGCCGTCTGTAGCGTCAGCGCCGCACACGGCGCCAGAGCAGGACAGGCAGACGCAACAGGAAGCCGAAGAACAGCCGACTGTGCATCCAGGTCAGCAAGGTGTTGTCACGCAGATACTTGAAGTGCGAGACCCCGCCCTCCTGTGCGCTGAAATACCTTACCGGCGCATCGATGTTGATCGGCCGCACGCCGCGCCAGGCCAGGCGCACCACTGCTTCCGGATCGAAGTCGAAACGCCGCATCCAGCGCTGCCGCTGCATGACCGCACGCAGTGGCGCCACCGGATAAACCCGGAAACCATAGAGCGAGTCGCCAATCCCCATCCACAAGGTCTCCAGGTTCGCCCATGCGTTCGACACCTTGCGCCCGCGAACGCGCAGCATCGGTGCGCTGGCATCGAACACCGGCCGCCCGAGAATCATGCACGCGGGCGCTTCGGCCGAGGCCGCCATGAATCGCGGGATCAGGTGTCCCGGGTGCTGGCCGTCGGAGTCCATCGTCAGCACATGCGTGACGCCCCTGCGCGCGGCCTCGTCCAGCCCGCGCAGCACCGCCGCTCCCTTACCGCCGTTCTCGCTCAGAACGAAGACTTCGAGCCCGCCATCCTCCACCGCCATCGCCTGCAATTGCTCGCCACTGCCATCCGTACTGCCGTCGACTACCACCCATACCGGGTTCCACTGCGCGCGTGCCGCACGCACGGTGTCGAACACCTTGGGGCCGGGGTTGTAGCTCGGAATCAGGACCACATGGGTGGCGGAAGAGCTCATTGCCGTGCCCCGCTCAGCGAGCCCGCACCATCTTCCGCCGCCGTATCGGCGAACTGGGGCGGAACGAAACGCGCCTGCGCGAGTTCGTCGGCGAAATAGGCTTCGAGCTCGGCACAGAAGGCCGTGGCGCTGGCAGGCGGATCGAATCGCCGTCCGAGGCGGACGCGATAGTGGATCGGCATCGGCGGACGGCGGAACAGGGGCCAGCCCTTGGACAGATAGGCCGAGTCGGTCTCGATGATGATGGTCTGCACCGGCACCTTCGCACGGCGGGAAATCAGGGCCACACTGGGCATGATCGCGTTGACCGGCGCACGCACGGTGCGCGTGCCCTCGGGAAACATCAACAACTGGCTGCCGGCCGCCAGCGCCTCGCATGCGGCGTACACCATCTGCAGTGGCCGCCCGTTGGGAATGTAGCGCGCCAGTCTGGCGCCACTGCCGAGAAAGACATTCTTCAGCAAGCTCGCCTTCATGATGCAGGCGACGTCGGGCAAGCGGGCAATCACCATCACCGCATCGAGCAGGCAGGGATGATTCGGCGCCAGAATCATCGGCCCCTGGTCCTTCAGCGCATCGAGCGCTTCGATGTCGAAGCGGCAAGCGCCAAGCGCACCGAGAATGGCCAGATAGGTGCGAAATGAACGCGTGATCACCAGGCGTCCGAGCCGGCGCCCCCTGTGATCGGGCATGAAGGGGTGCAGGACGACCGCAAACGGCGACCACACCAGACACATCAGGCCAAGCACGAGGAGCCCGAAGTAGAGACAGAAGTATGCATAGACAACGGGAAAGGGGCGAACGCCCGACGCCCTCACCGCGCGCCCCGGCGGCATGCCATGCGACAAGGGATCGACCCGGCAGGCGCAGACGGCATCGTCGTAAGCCTGCTCCGTGTCATGCCTTGCCTCCCTGAACCGGATGCCCGCCGCTGGCTTCGACCTCGACCAGCAGATCGGCGCGGCAGACATCGGCCTGCACATAGCACACCTGTGCTTCATCCCCCATGGCACAGCTCATCTGCGCGCGCACCGTGGGCAGATCGACCGGGTCGCGAACATAGCCAAGCCAGGCGAGACCGGCGCGGGCCGTCCCCAGCGAGGGCGCAATGCGGGCCGCCTCGGCCAGTACCGCATCGACATTCATCAGCGTCTCCCGCATCTGCGCCGCCACGTCACCCGGATGCAGGGTCTGGTGACCGACGATACTGGCCGTTCCCGAAATGAACAGCAGTTCCTGCGCGGCACAGCGGCTGACCGCCGCACGGGAGAAGGTCGGGCTGCGCGGACCGTAGTCCTCGGGATAGTGATAGGCACTGACCTGGCGCGGGTTTTCCACCGCCACCAGAGGCTGACGCCCGGCGAAGAAACCGACTTCGAGCGCGCCCTCGCGTACGCCGAGCGCACTGGCCGCAGGCACCGGCCCGATCGACGCCCGGCCACAGGCCGCAAAGGCGTCCTGTCTGCCGATATTGAAGCTGCGATAGCGCTCGACACCGTGCTCGATTTCGTTGATTCGGGGCATGTAGTTCCACACCCGCAGCAAGTGCGGAAACCCGACATGTTCGAGTGCTGCAAACACCTCCCGGTAGGCGAGCTCCGCAGCCTGCTGCAACGCGCTTGCCGACACTTCGCCGACGCACTCTGCTTCGTCGATCGACACCACGCCGAACATCAATTCACCATCGTGCCGATAGTGCACGCGCCCATGCCGCCCCTCGTCGAGCACGCGGTCCGACAGCCACAGTGCCCGCCATGGCTTTGCGGGGGCGAGGGTTGGCACCCGTACCCGCAGGCAGGGGAAGGACGCCTCCACAACGCACTGCTCGCCAAATCGAAGTTCGCCCAGAACCATGGCGCCGTCGATGCCGTCGGGCAGCGCGGCATCGACGGCCAGCGGCGACAGCAAGCGCAATCGACTGCCTGCGCTCATCCGCGCACCGCCATGTCGCCATCGGCAACGGCAGCGATGTCACGCCGGCGCTTGCGACCGGCTGCCACGGTGCGCGGCAGATGGCGCAGGGCAGCCAGATAATAGACCGTCTTGAACGCCAGCAAGGAGGGCCAGATCGGCGTCTTGCCGTAGATGTCTCCTGCGAGCAGCGACAGCAGCGCCTCCTTCATCCGCAACAGGTTCCGCGGTCCCATGAACAGATCACGCATGGTCGGACTGGTCATGCGATAGATGAACCACGAGAAGGCCTTGGGACCATGGCGAAGCTGTCTGTCGAAACGCGCCATCGCCGCCTTGCTGTTCGCGGGCTGGCTCAGGCAGGTGTGGACCGCATCGGCACCGAAGAATGCCCCCTGCATCGCCAGCATCACCCCGGAGGAGAAGACCGGGTCGATGAAGGCATAGGCGTCGCCGAGCAGGATGTAATGCGGTCCGTGCGTGTGATCTGTCGTGTAGGAGAAGTTGCCGGTCGCCTCCACCGGCGAAATCCGGCTGGCGCCTTGAAGACGTTCGACCAGCGCGGGAGACAGCGCAATGGTGTCGGCCAGGAAATCGTCGAGCGGGCGTGTGCCGCGTTGTTTCATGTAATACGGCCAGGTCACGGCGCCGATGCTCGTTGCCCCGTCGGCCAATGGAATGACCCAGAACCATCCATGCTCGAACCAGTAGATCGAGATGTTTCCCGCCGCATCGCCTTCGTTGCGCCGCACACCGACGAAATGTGCGTACATCGCCGAGCTGTTGTGCAGCGGATTGCGATGCTTGGCCCGCAGCCGATTGGCAATGAAGGTGTCGCGGCCGGAAGCGTCGACGATGAAGCGCGTCTGCCAGGTGTCATTGCGGCCGTCATCGTGCTGCGCACTTACCGTGGCGCCATCAGCATGAAACACGGCATCCTTCACCCGACAGCCCTCGATCACCTCAGCGCCCTTGCGCTCCGCATTGCGAATCAGCACATGATCGAAATCGGCGCGGTGCACGTGATAGGCGTAAGGCATGGACTTGTCCCACGCGTCGGCGAAATTGAAGCGCTGCTGATTGGCATGCTGCGGAGAAACGAACTCCGCCGAATACTTGCGGATGCCAATCGCGCGCACTTCGTCAGCCACCCCCAGCTTTTCGAACAGGGGCAGATTGGCCGGCAGCAAGGATTCGCCGATGTGAAAGCGCGGGTGGTGTGCCTTTTCAAGCAGCGTGACGCGATGCCCCTTCTGCGCCAGCAACGTAGCCACGGTCGACCCCGCGGGCCCACCTCCGATGACGAGCACATCACATGTGTGTGAGGCGGACGGAGATTCACGAGTATTCACGACAGTTTCACCACCAGATACGGAATCGAGCGCATCGCAGCCCGATTTCGGCCCACGACGCAACTGCATCAAGGAGCGGACTATACCGTAGGCGAATTCGCAGCGGAAACGCCGGCGTGCACGTCGTGCTCAGGCGACACGCTGAAACTTCCGGCAACATCGGCAAGATTGCCGTAGCTGCGCTTAAGGAGCACCATCGTGCGCTCCACATTCCGTCCGTGCCCCCATGCGTCCCGCTCGCGCCCTGATTGACCTCGATGCCCTACGACACAATTACCGGCTCGCGCGTGCCCGCCATGGCGGACGCGCGTTCGCCGTAGTGAAAGCCAATGCCTACGGCCACGGGGCGCTTGCCTGCGCGCGTGCGCTGGCCGCGGAAGCCGATGGCTTCGCCGTCGCGTTCATCGACGAGGCGCTGCAACTGCGTGCCGCCGGCATCACCCAACCCATCCTGCTGCTCGAAGGCGTTTTCGACGCCGACGAGCTCGACGACGTCGTTCGCCATCGCTTGTGGATCGTCGTGCATCATCACGCGCAGATCGACATGATCGAGCGCAGACCGCTGCCGACACCGTTTAACGTGTGGCTCAAGATCAATACCGGCATGAACCGCGCCGGCTTCGAACCCGATGCGGTGCGCGCCGCCTGGCAGCGCCTGCACGACAGCGGCAAGGTTGCCGAAATTGCGCTGATGACGCACTTCGCCCGCGCGGACGAGCCTGAGGCGCTGACCACTGCGGAGCAGATCGCCTCCTTCGATGACGGCGTGCTGAATCTGCCGGGGCCGCACAGCCTGGCCAATTCGGCGGCCATCCTGGGCTGGCCCGCCTCGCACCGCAACTGGGCCCGCCCCGGCATTCTGCTCTACGGCGCAGACCCCATGCCGGCACAGGACAACGGTCTGCTGCCGGTGATGAGCCTGGAGAGCGAAATCATCGCCGTACGCGACATTGCGCCCGGCGCCCCACTCGGCTATGGCGCGCGCTTCGTGGCCGCGGCGCCGACACGTGTGGGCCTGGTCGCCATGGGCTATGCCGACGGCTACCCACGCAGGGCCGCCGAAGGCACGCCCGTCGCCGTGGACGGCAGCATCACCCGGCTCATCGGCCGCGTGTCGATGGACATGCTGACAGTGGATCTCACGCCGCTCCCCGCCACTGGTCTGGGCAGCAAGGTCGAACTCTGGGGACGACAGGTGCCGGTCAATCAGGTCGCCGCCGGCGCCGGCACGATTGCCTATGAATTGCTGTGCAATGTGAAGCGGGTGCGTTTCGAATACACGGGCTGAGCGCCCGGCCCGGAAGCACCACACAAGAGCGCTCCGCGCGGCGCGCACGCAGGCGTCCGCCCGCGCGCGGCGCAACCGACACCTCTGACACTACTGACGCACGCGCTCGACCTTCAGCACCACCCCGCTGGCGTCGGGGGCAAGCCCGTCGACACGCCCTTCGAGATCGCCCGGGCTGGCCATCGGCTGCCCCGACTTCGACACCCTCACCGCCACCGCCAGTTGCGCCGGCAACGGTGCGTTGCCATTCATGCGCTGCACGCCATCGAAGCTGAAATCCAGCGGCAGGTCGCTGCCCTTGAAGCGCAGCGCCGCCACCGGCGGGCCGCCGGCGCCACCGCGCACGAATACGAATACGGCATCGTCCGGCGCGACCTGCGCGCTCAGGGCCGGCGCGACCTCGAGCCGGCCGGCGATCTTCAGACCGCCGTTGTCGCCCGCCGTCGCGCTGCCCCGCTGCATGGCCACCGGCGGCGGCATCTGCTTTGCCGGCGCCGCTGCCAGCAAGGGCAGGCCGCCCTTGCCACGGGCGTCGTTCACGCTATCGAGCAATTGCCGCTCGATATCGCTGCCCGGCGGCACGCGCGCCAGGATGCGCTCCCAGCGCGCCGCTGCGCCCGCGTAGTCGCCGCGCTGATAGGCGGCGGTTCCGGTCAGGGCCAACGCCTTGGGATGGTCGGGATCGATCGCCAGCGCACGTGCGGCAATCTCGTCGGCCTCCCCCATGACGGAGCCGCTTTGCGCCGCCACCACATCGGCCCAGTCGGCGAAGACGTCGGGATTGTCGGGAATCAGTTCAGCCAGGCGCGCATATGCCTTGGCCGCCTCGGGGTAGTTCTCCAGCACCAGCCAGGAGCGAGCCAGCATGGCCCAGCCCTCGACGTTGTCCGGCTCCTTTTCGAGGCGGGCAGTCAGTGTGCCGACCATGCCCTTGATCTGTTCTGTAGTGAAGGTCTGCCGGCCGGCGACCTTTTGCGGGTCGAGCGCATCGGGCGTGCCGACCGCCAGGTAGCCCAGCACGGCAAGCACCGGCACGCCGAGGCCGACCGCCAGGGCCCAGCCACGCGACACCCCGGCACGAGCAACCGGCGCCATCGACTGGCCTTCATCCAGGGCGCGACGCTCGAGCTCCTCGCGGCTGCGCGCATAACTGGCCTCGTCCACCGTACCGGCGGCGCGTTCGGCCTCGAGATCCGCAAGTTGCTCGCGCAGTACCGCGAGCGCGGTCTCGGCCTGAGCCGCGTCGGCGGCAGCCGGAGACGCCACGTGTCGCCCGCGTCCGAGCAACGGCGGCAAGACCAATAGCAGGGCACCGGCCACCAGGAGGCCGGCAACAATCAGGAAGGTGATCACGAACGGGGCTCCTCGGCAGACGGGCGGTCTGCGGTGGCGGGCGATTCGCCCGCAAGCATCGAGCGCGCACGGGCACGCTCGGCATCGGTCAGGTGGCGTTGCGCTGCGGCCTCGATCTGGCGCCGGCGCAAGCGCAGCGCCAGCCAGCCCGCGCCGCCCAGCAGCAAGACCGCCGGGCCACCCCACAGCAGCAGCGTGATGGCCTTGAACGGCGGTTCATAGAGCACGAAGTCGCCATAACGATCGACGAGA
Organism: Azoarcus sp. L1K30; assembly: GCF_018122735.1. GTDB lineage: Bacteria > Pseudomonadota > Gammaproteobacteria > Burkholderiales > Rhodocyclaceae > Parazoarcus. The sequence goes on from NZ_JAGRRD010000001.1 coordinate 2,994,201, forward strand.
TAGGTCAGCACGTCGTCCTCGCTCTTGCCGGCCGCAAGCTGTTCGCGCACCTGGTTGCGCAAGTCGACGGCCAAGGGAGCATGCGACTCCGCGATCGACTGATTCTGGCACACCAGACAGCGCAACTTGTGCGACAGCTCCTGAACCTGGTCCTCGAGCGCCTGATCGGCCACGACCGGCGTGGCAACGCCGGCCTCATCCGCAGCACTGGCTGGTGGCGCGGACAAGGCCAACGCCCCCACCGTGAGCGCCACGAGCATGAAGCGGCCGCAGTAACGGAAACGATCAACCCGCACGCTTGAGCTCCTCGATCATCGGCAACAACACCTTCTTCAGATTCTCCGGTGTCACCGGTCCGATCTGCTTGTAGCGAATACGGCCGTCACGATCGATAAGAAAGGTCTCTGGCACGCCATAGACGCCGAAATCGATGCCGACCCGGCCGTCGATATCGAGCACCGACAGGTTGTAAGGATTGCCGTGTGTATTGAGCCAGCCGCGCGCGCGTTCGATCGCCTGCGCAGTCTCGACCTCGAGCGCCAGACCACGAGCGTCGATCTCGCCATCGCCCCTGACCTCCTTGTAGTTAAGGCCGACGATGGGGACCACCCCGCTGCGCGCCAGATCGACCAGGACCGGATGCTCCTGGCGACAGGCCACGCACCACGACGCCCATACGTTCAGGAGCCAGACCTTGCCCTTCATCTCATCGAGGGCGAAGGTCTGCTCGGGGGTGTCGAGCCGTGCGAGACGAAAGGCGGGCGCCGGCTTATCGATGAGTGGCGAGGGCACCTCACGCGGATCGAGCGTCAGTCCGAAGCCGAGAAAGCCCACCAGTACGAGGAAGAGGAACAGCGGAACAAGAAACTTTGCTTTCATGAACGATTCTCAAACGGCCTGTTGCATTGCACTGGCCGGCATCTGGCGCTCCGCCAGCCGGCGATAACGACGATCGGCCACCGCCAGCACGCCGCCCAGAGCCATCAACAGGCAACCTGCCCAGATCCAGCTGATGAAGGGTTTGCGATGCAGGCTGACGATCCAGTCGCCCTCAGGCAACTGCTCGCCGAGCGACACGTACACATCGCGGAAGGGACCGATGTCGAGCGCCGCCTCGGTCATCGGCATCCCCATTGCACGATAGACGCGCTTTTCCGGCTGCAACACGCCAACCGCCCTGCCCTCGCGACTGAGCTCGATCGTCGCCCGCGAGGCATCGTAGTTGGGACCGGGCACACTGTCGACGCCACGCAACACGAAGTGGTAGCCGGCGAAATCGATCTGCTCACCGGCCTTCATGCGCACGTCGAGGTTGGCATCGATGCTGCCCACCAGGGTGACGCCGATGATGAAGATGCCGACCCCGAAGTGCGCCGTCCACATTCCCCACCACGCTGCGGGAATGGTCGACAGCCGGCTCGACATCGATGCGCCCGCGCGCTCACGCAGCCGGCTGCCAAGCAGCTGAAGGCTTGCCAGCACCACCCACGCCGCCAGCGTCAGCCCCAGCGTGGTGCGCCAAGTGAAATGCCCGATCGCCACCGCGATGCCAATTCCGATCAGCAGGCTGGCAATGCCCGCCGGCGCCAGGCGACGCGCGACCGCACCAGCCGCATCGCTTTTCCAGCGCAGGTAGGGCCCGAACATCATCAGCACCACTACCGGCGTCATCAGCGGTACGAACACGGCCTGGAAATAGGGTGGTCCGACCGAGATCTTGCCCAGGTTGAGCGCATCGAGAAACAGCGGATACAGCGTACCGAGCAGCACCGAGGCCGACACCACCGCCAGCAGCACGTTATTGCCGAGCAGCGTCGTCTCGCGCGACACCAGCCCGAACGAACCGCCGCCGGACAGCGTCGGTGCGCGCCAGGCGAACAGCAGCAACGATGCACCGATGACCAGCACCAGCAGGCCGATGATGAACAGGCCGCGGGCCGGATCGGTGGCGAAGGCATGCACACTGGTGATCACGCCCGAACGTACGAGGAAGGTGCCGAGCAGCGACAGCGAAAACGCACCGATGGCCAGCAACACCGTCCAGCTGCGGAACGCGCCTCGCTTTTCGGTCACTGCCAGCGAATGGATCAGCGCCGTACCGAGCAGCCACGGCATGAACGAGGCGTTCTCGACAGGATCCCAGAACCACCACCCGCCCCAGCCCAGCTCATAGTAGGCCCACGCCGAACCCACCGCGATACCGACGGTCAGGAACACCCAGGCTACCGTGGTCCATGGCCGCGACCAGCGCGCCCAGGCCGCGTCCATCCGTCCGCTCAGCAGCGCGGCAATGGCAAAGGCGAAGGCAACCGCGAATCCGACATAGCCCATGTAGAGCAACGGCGGGTGAATGATCATGCCGGGGTCCTGCAGCAGCGGGTTCAGGTCACGCCCTTCCGCCGCGCCCGGCAACAGCCGCGAGAACGGGTTGGAGGTCGCCAGCAGGAAAGCCAGGAAACCCGTGCTGACACAGCCCAGCACACCGATCACCCGCGCCAGGAAAGCGTCCGGGATGTGGCGCGAGAACACCGTCACCGCCACCGTCCACAAGGACAGGGCCATGGCCCACAGCAGCAGCGAGCCTTCGTGGTTGCCCCACACGCCGGTGATGCGATAGATCATCGGTGTGTCACTGTGCGAGTTGCGCGCCGCGAGCGCGACGGAAAAGTCGCTGTTCATGAAGGCCCAGGTCAGACAGCCGAAGGCGAAGACGACGAACACGAACTGTCCGCGCGCAGCGGGACGCGCGACGGCCATCATCGACGGGTTGTTGCGCGCGGCGCCAACCATCGGCACAACAGCCTGAACCAGCGCCAGAACGAAGGCGAGAACGAGGGAGAAATGACCGAGCTCGGGAATCATTGGCTCACCGTCGCGGCAGTCTTCTGCGCCTGCTCGAGCGCATGCGCGGCCTCGGGGGGCATATAGTTCTCGTCGTGCTTGGCCAGCACTTCGGTGGCGCGGAACTGGCCGTCCGGCCCCAGCGAGCCCTGGATCACCGCACCCTTGCCTTCCTTGAACAGGTCGGGCAGCGTGCCCTTGTAGGTCACCGGGATGACCTTGGCGGTATCGGTAATGGCAAATCGAACGGTCAGGCCGTCGGCCTCACGCTGCAGCGATCCGGCTTCGACCAGGCCGCCGATGCGGAAAGTCTTGCCCTTGGGCGCCTTGCCTTCGATCACGTCGGTGGGCGTATGGAAGAACACCAGGTTCTGCTGAAATGCGGACAGTACCAATGCCACGGCGGCAACCAGCAAGGCCACGCCACCACCAACCAGCATCATGCGTTTGCTACGGGGTTTCATATCACGACTCCATGCGGGCACCTGCGCGCCCCGATCCATCCTTGCCAACCGCGCGGCGCCAGCGCAACAGCCGCTTCACGGTCTCCTTCCGACGCTGCAACACCAGCACAAGTTCCAGGCCGATGACTGCAAAAGTCACGCCATAGCTGCCCCACACGTAAAAACCCGCACCGCCCATGTCCCAGAAGGCCGACCACGATTCCCACTGCATCACGTCCGCCCTCCCTCACGATCGAGCACCGCGCCCACCCACTCGGTGTGACGCTCGCGCTCGAGAATCATCGGCCGCACCCGCCACAGCGTCACCGCCAGCGTGTACGCCCACGATGCAAATGCAAGCACCAGCATGCCGGCAAACATGGTGGCAGCCATCGATGGCGCCTTGGTCAGGCTCACGGAAGCGCCCTGGTGCAGCGTGTTCCACCACTTCACCGAGAAATAGATCACCGGCACGTTGACCGCGCCCACCAGCGCGATGATGGCACCGGCGCGGTCGGCACGACGCGGATCCTCGATCGCACGCGTGAGCGCGATGAAGCCGAAATACAGGAACAGCAGCAGCAGTTGCGAGGTCAACCGCGCATCCCACACCCAGTAGGCGCCCCAGGTTGGACGCCCCCACAGGGCGCCGGTCCACAACGCGACGAAGCAGAACATCGCCCCGGTCGGCGCCAGCGCCTGGCTCATGACAAAAGACAGGCGCGTGTTCATCACCAGTCCCACGGCGGACCAGAAGGCCATTACCAGGTAGATGAACATCGACATCCACGCCGCCGGCACATGGATGAAGATGACCCGATACACGTTACCCTGGGTCGCATCGGTCGGCGCCACGAAGAAGGCCAGCCACAACCCGGCCAGCGTGAGGACGACGGCGATGGCCGCGAACCACGGCGCCAGACGCCCCGCCAGCGGGTAGAAATTCTGCGGGGCGGCAAAGCGGAGCAGGCTCGGGCCGCGCGTACTTGAGTTCATGCGAATCGTCTCATCTTTCGGGCCAGAGGCCATTTCAGGTCAATCCGTCGATATGCGCAACGCCGCGGCACACGCCATCGGTGCCAGTGCCAGCGCCCCGGCAAGTCCGCCGCCCAGCAGCAACAGATGCGCCAACGCCCCCGTACCGGAGGCCTCGGCCTCCACCGCACCGGCGCCGAAAATCAGCACCGGCACGAACAAGGGCAGGATCAGCAAGGCCAGCAGCATGCCACCGCCCCGCACCCCCAGGGTCAAGGCCGCACCGACCGCGCCCAGCAGCGCCAGTATCGGCGTACCGAGCGCCAAACTTACTGCGAGCACCGGCAACGCGCCTTGCTCAAGGTCAAGCACGAGTGCCAGACCGGGGGCGACCGCCACCACCGGCAGACCTGTCGTCAGCCAGAAAGCCAGGATCTTGGCCAGCACCCACAGCACGGCCGGCTCACTGGACAACAGCAACTGCTCCAGGGTTCCGTCGGCATAGTCCTGCGCGAACAGGCGATGCAGCGACAGCAGACAGGCGAGCAGCGCTGCCACCCACAGCACACCGGGCGCGATGGCGCGCAGCTGGTTCGGTTCGGCGCCCACACCGAAGGGAAACAGGCACACCACGATCACGAAGAAAGCCAGCGTAACCATGACATCGGCGCGGCCGCGCCAGGCCAGCAACAGGTCACGGCGCAACACGGCAAGAAAGGTACTCAGCACGCAAACGCCCCGACATCGAGCACCCGCGGTAGCACGCCGAACGGGGCATCCTGGTGCGTGGTGAGCATCACCATGCCGCCCGCCCGGCAATGGTCGGACAAGGTGGTGGCCAGGTCCTCGACCGCGCGCACGTCGAGCGCGGTGAAGGGTTCGTCGAGCACCCACAGCGGGCGCTGCGCGGACAGGAACAGTCGCGCCAGGCCCACCCGGCGACGCTGCCCCTGCGACAGGACTCGCGCCGGCAGATCGAGCTGATTGGCAAGGCCGATCCGCACCAGCGCCTGCATGCAGGTCTCGATATCGATGTCGTCGCCTGCGGCGGCAAGCGCGAAGCGCAGATTCTCCAGCGGCGTGAGCATGTCATTGAGCGCTGAGGCATGCCCCAGATAGAGCAGATCGCGATGAAAGGCGTCGCGATCGCGACCGATCGAGCGGCCTTTCCAGCGCACCTCGCCTGCCTCGGCCAGGCTCAGTCCGGTCGCCAGCCGCAGCAGGCTGGTCTTGCCGACACCATTGGGGCCGGCCACACGCAGCAGCTCGCCCGCAGCCAGCCGCAAGGCAAGTCCACGAAACAACAGGCGGTCGCCCTTGAGGCAGGCAAGATCTTCAATCTCCAGCATGGTGCGCGATTGAACCACAGGCAGTGATCGCACGCCATCCCGCGGAGCACTTCCCTCGTCTGCAGCCGCCCCGCATCCCCTGAAAGAACCGGCGCTTCCGTCCTTGCGCAAGACGGCCGTCACCAACTCGGCGCATTACACGTGGCAAGACGGGCCAATCGAAACATGACACTCAGGACGCACGCAGGCAGAATGGCCAGGACGGCCTGATGGTCAAAATAATTTACACAATCGCCGGCCAGCGGAGAACACCTGTGCCCTTCCTACCGCGCTCACTCGCTCGTGGATTGCCACTGCGGCTTTCGCTGATCGTCGCGGTGTGTCTGCTCGGATTTGCCGCCGCCTTCGCGCTGCTGGTCATCAAGCCCGCCACCGAGGCACTCGCGATCGACCAATTGCGCTTCAGTGCCGAGCGCGTCAGGGCAGAGACGCTGCGCGACATCCAGGACGTCGAATCCGTTCTTGTGTCGGCTCGCGCCATGACCGAAGCCGGACACATCGACGTCGACGACGAGACCTCATTCGTCGGCCTGATGGTGCCCCTGCTGCAGGGCCATCCTTCCGTATCGGGAATCATGCTGGCCGATACCGATGGACACGAAGTATTCCTGCTGCGGCACGCATCGTCATGGCGGAGCAGGAACACCTCACCCTCGACGGCAGGTCGCGAGAGCATCTGGAAGCGATGGTCCCCCGACGGCGAGCGGGCGACGGGCGACGAGCGCTGGGAGAGCGACTACGATCCGCGCACCCGGCCCTGGTTCGTGGATGCAATGGCGATGCCGGAGAACCAGCGTCATGGCTGGACCGCGCCCTACCTGTTCTATACCGCACAACAGCCGGGCATGACCGTCTATACACGATGGATGGCGAAGGACGGGCGGGTCCGCATCCTCGCAGTCGACTTGCTGCTGGCCGACCTGTCCGCCTTCACCTCGTCCAGACAAATCGGTCGCGTCGGGGGGGCGAGCGTGATTGCGGACGACGACCGTGTGCTGGCGTTGCCGGCCGGCAGTGCAGGACTGGATGCCGGCGAACACATCCTGTCGCCGGTGACGGCAATCGGCAATCCCTACCTGAGCGCGGGCCATGCGGCCTGGGTCAGCGCGGGGCGCGGCAGCGCCCCTTTCGCCTTCCGCGCGGACGGCCAATCCTGGGTCGGGGTATTCGAACCCCTGCACCTTGGCGAGCAGACCCTGCATATCGCCGCTTTCGCCCGCATCGGCGATTTTGCCCCCGCGCACACAGAAGATCTGCTGCTGTTCGGCATGCTGGTCGTGGCGGCCGCGCTCGTCGGGCTGATTATCGCGCTGCATCTCGCACGGCAGATCTCGCGACCGATCCGTGATCTGATCGCACGGAGCGAACGCATTGCCGCCAATGATCTCTCAGAAGCCGCCGTGGTGCACTCGAGCTGGCTCGAGCTGGACCAACTTGCCCATGCCCAGGAAAGCATGCGCGTGCGTCTGGCCCAGGGGCGGAACGATCTGGCGCACACGCATCGGGAACTCGAACAGAAGGTCGAGGAGCGTACCGCCGAACTCAATGAAAAGCGGGCTGCACTCGCCGACCAGCTGATGTTTGTGCAATTGCTGATCGACGCCATGCCCAACCCGGTGTTCTTCAAAGGCCCAGACGGCCGATTTCTCGGGTGCAACAGTGCCTACGAGCAGGCCTTCGGCACCACGCGCGCCTACCTCGCGGGCAAGACCGTACTGGAGCTCCCCTACCTGCCCGCACCCGACCGCACGGCCTTCCACGATGAGGACATGCGCCTCATTGCGAGCGGAGACACGCTGCACCGCGAAACCCGGCTGCCCCTCGCGGACGGCAAGCTGCACGACACACTCTACTGGGCGCGCGGATTCTGCCTCGGCAACGGCGCACCCGGCGGTCTGCTGGGTGTGATCGTCGACATCTCCGCGCAAAAGGACGCCGAGCGTCAGGCGCGAAAGGCCGAAGCACGCCTGCTGAGCATACTGTCGGCCTCGCCCATTGCCGTCGTCCTGAACCGCCCCGACGGCCGCATGTTGTTCGCCAACCAGCGGACGAGCGAACTGGCCGGTATCGGTCACGACGCTTTTCTTGCGCGCTCGGCGCTCGAATGGTTCGAGCGCCCGTCGGACGCCGAGCGCCTGTTCGCGCGCCTGCGCCAGGGCGAAGTCGTACATGACGAGGAAGTCGCCTTTCTCAACGGCGACGGCTCGACGCTGTGGACCCTGCTCAGCATGAGCCTCACCGAGATCGGCGGCGAACCAGCGGTTATCAGCTGGATCTACGACATCACGGCGCGGCGTGCGGCGGAACGCGAGGTGCGGCGCTTATCGCGCGCGGTGGAGCACAGCCCCGCGATGCTGCTGATCACCTCGCCGTCGGGCGAGATCCTGTATGCGAACCCACGCTTCTGCCTCACGGCCGGGCAGACCGCCGAGCAACTCGTCGGCACCCGCCCGCGTCTGCTCGACGACGACGGAAGAACGCTCGACTTCATCAAACCGCTGTGGCAGGCGCTCAAGGCAGGCAGTGGATGGCAGCGCGAGTGCCGCCTGCAGAAAACCGATGGCGGCGACTTGTGGATCGCCGCCTCGGTCAGTGCCCTGACCGACGAGCGGGGCGAGATCTCGGACTGCATCTGGATTCTCGACGACATCGGCGCGCGCCGCGACACCGAAGCCGCGCTGCGCCGTGCTCGCGACCTTGCCGAAGATGCGGCGCAGGCAAAATCGCGATTTCTCGCCAACATGAGTCACGAGATCCGCACCCCGATGAACGCGATCATCGGCCTGTCACACCTCGCACTTGCCGGTAATCCGCCGCCACGCGAGCGCGACTATCTGGAAAAGATCCACCGCGCAGGTAACGGTTTGCTTGGCGTCATCAATGACATCCTCGATTTCTCCAAGATCGAGGCCGGCAAGCTCAAGCTCGATCGCAGTCCCTTCCTGCTCGGCGAAGTGCTCGACATGTTGGTCGACCTGGTCGGACAGAAAGGCCGCGAGAAGGGGCTCGAACTCATCCTCTCGGTGCAGCCCGACGTTCCCCCGCGCCTGATCGGAGATCCCCTGCGTCTGGGCCAGGTACTGATCAACCTGGTGAGCAACGCGATCAAGTTCACCGAGCACGGCGAAGTCAGCCTGCGTGTCGGCCGCCTCCCGACCAGCGACGGCAAGGTTCTGCTCGAATTTGCCGTCCGGGACACGGGGATCGGCATGAATGATGCGGAAATGCAGCACCTGTTCAAAGCGTTCACCCAAGCCGATGCATCGATGACCCGCCGATTCGGCGGCACCGGACTCGGTTTGTCGATCTGCCAGCAACTCGTCGGACTGATGGGCGGCAACATCGAGGTCAGCAGCAGCCCGAATGCGGGCAGCACCTTCACCTTCAAGGCACTCTTCGACGAAGCCGACTCCGGCGAAGAGCAAGCCGGCCGTCTTCCTGATGTACTCAAGGGGCTCAGGGTGCTCGTAGTGGACGACAATCCGTCCGCACGCGAAGTACTGCAGGACCTGCTCGCACAACAACCCTTCCGCGTAGACACGGCAACGGGTGGGCAGAGTGCGGTCGAGATGGTCCATCGAGCCAACGCCAGCGACCCTTTTGGCCTGGTTCTGATGGACATGAACATGCCCGGTGTCGACGGACTCGAAGCGACAACCCGGATCAAGAGTGACCGCAGCCTCGTTGCCCCGCCCGTGGTCATCATGGTCACCGCCTTCGGTGACGGTGATGCTCCGGCCAGGGCGGCGGACGCCGGCGCCGATGGTTTTCTCCACAAACCGGTGACGGCGTCTCATCTTGTCGACGCCCTGCAAGCGGTTTTCGACAGTGGCACGAAGGCGCCGAGGGAAGAAGCGCTAGACTGGCGGCCACGGCTGTCGGGCCTCGAAGTGCTGGTCGTCGAAGACAGTGAGATCAACCAGCAGATCGCGCGCGAACTGCTCGAGAATGCAGGGATGCGGGTCCACGTCGCCGGCAACGGGCGGCAAGCCCTCGAGATGCTCAGGGCCACGCCCACCCGGTTCGACGCGGTGCTGATGGACATCCAGATGCCAGAGATGGATGGATTCGAAGCGACGCGTCTGATTCGCGCCGACGCCCGCTTCGACCCATTGCCGGTGATCTCGATGACAGCGCATGCCATGGCCGAGGAGCGTCAGCGTTGCCTTGACGCCGGCATGAATGAACACGTCGCAAAACCGATCGACCCCAACCAGCTGTTTTCGGTCCTCGCCCGCCTCACCACCGACCGACGCGCCGGAACCGGCAGCGGCGCGGACACGCTGCCGACACTACCAGGTCTCAACACGACCGCCGCATTGCGCCGCACGGGGAACCGCCCCGAGCGCTACATGAGCTTGTTGCGTCGCTTCGTTGAGCATCATCACGCCAGCAGCGGCGAGATCGCTAACGCCCTTGCCCAAGGCAACAACGATGACGCCGAGCGAATCGCACACTCGATCCGCGGCGTGGCGGCCAATATCGGCGCCAGTGCGCTCGAAGCAGCTGCGGAGAACCTTGAGCGCCAACTCCGGCACCATACCCCGCATGATCGGGCACTTGCCCGCTTCGATGCGGAGTTCGCGTCCCTGCTTCGGATGCTGGTTAACGCCATCCCGGCACAAGCGGATGCCACTGCGACCGGCGTCATGGCAACCGATGCCGACATGGCGGGGCTGCGATCCCTGCTGCTCGATTCGGATGGAGACACGCTCGCCTTTTTCACCCGAATAGCACCGAATCTGGTTGCACGCTGCGGCCAGGCGCTCGTGGACCGGCTTAGCGCAGCCGTATCGCGTTATGATTTCGACGACGCTGTGGTCATTCTTGACCAATGCCTTGAACAAAGCCCCCCTTTGGCAGGCCATGCCGGGAGTAACGCGTGATCTCAACACAAGACTGTCCAGGTCGCCCCACCATCCTCGTCGTCGACGACACCCCAGATGCCATCGAACCCATCGTGCGCTGCCTGCATGACGCCGACTACAGGACAAGGATCGCGACCGACGGCTTGCGTGCATTGAAGCTCGTCGCCACCGAACCGCCCCCCGACCTGATCCTGCTCGACGTGATGATGCCGGGAATCGACGGCTACGAGGTCTGCCGTCGTCTCAAGGCCGATCCTGCCACCGCAGCCATCCCGGTCATCTTCCTTACCATCCGTACCGAAGAAACCGACGAGCAGCTTGGCTTCGACGTCGGTGCGGTCGACTACATCACGAAGCCGATCAGCCCACCGCTGGTGCACGCGCGAGTGCGCACCCACCTCAGTCTGAAGACCGCCAGCGACCAACTGCACGACCGCAACCGCGCGCTGGAAGGCCAGATCGAGGAGCGAACACGGATGATCAGCGCGCTACAGGACGCCACCATCATGGCCATGGCGTCACTGGCGGAGACACGGGACGAGGAAACCGGCAACCACATCCGCCGCACCCAGCTCTACGTGCGGGCGCTGGCAACGCAATTGCAGGCCCACCCGCGCTTTGCCGCGGAGCTCACCGCGGAAAACATCCAGCTGATGTACAAGTCGGCCCCCCTTCACGACATCGGCAAGATCGGCATTCCCGACAGCATCCTGCTCAAGCCCGGCAAGCTCACCGCGGAAGAGTTCGAGATCATGAAGACGCACACGACGCTCGGACACAACGCGATCGTCACCGCCGAAAACCTGATGGGGGTGCCGATCTCCTTTCTCCGCTACGCGCGCGAGATCGCCCACTCGCACCAGGAAAAATGGGATGGCAGCGGTTATCCACAAGGCCTCGCGGGCGAGGCGATTCCGCTGTCCGCGCGACTGATGGCGGTCGCCGACGTCTACGACGCACTCATCAGCCGGCGCGTCTACAAGCCCCCATTTCCCCACCAGAAAGCTGTCGACATCATCACGACGGGCCGCGGCCTGCATTTCGACCCCGATATCACCGACGCCTTTCTGCTACTCACCGACACTTTCCGCGAGATCGCTCGCCAGTTCGCCGACGAGCATACACCCCGACCGGACTGAGACATCCCCGACAGGACGTCCCGTGGTCGGGCTTCACGACGCGGGTTTCAGTTGGACTTCGGCGGGGCCGGGTGGAACACTTCGGGGGCCACCGCGTCACGTCCGGCGCCAATGTCCTGCTCGATCGGTGGCAGGGAGTGGGCGATGCCCTTGTGGCAATCGATGCAGGTCTTGCCCTCGGCAAGCCCCGCCTGGTGCATCTGGTTGGAGCGCCGGCCCTGGATCGAGTAGTCGAAATACTCGTAGTTATGACAGTTGCGACACTCCTGCGAGTTGTTGGCCTTCATCCGCCGCCATTCGTTCTGCGCCAGCCGCAACCGTTCTTCCTGGAACTTTTCGCGGGTGTTGATGGTGCCCATGATCTTGCCGTAAACCTCTTTCGAAGCCTGGATCTTGCGGATCATCTTCGGCCCCCACTCCTTGGGCACATGGCAGTCCGGGCAGGTTGCGCGCACACCTGTGCGGTTCTGATAGTGGATGGTGTTGCGATACTCCTTGAATACGTTGTCCTCCATCTCGTGGCACGAGATGCAGAACTGCTCCCTGTTGGTCATTTCCAGGGCCCAGTTGAAGCCACCCCAGAACACGATGCCGGCCGCGAAGAGCAGCACGATGGCGCCCCAGCCGGCGTTGCGCAGCCTCTGCCGCATTCCCGTTTTCTCAGTCATGTCTATCCCCGGTCATGCGGCCTTAACGCAGGCCCTCGGCGCGTTGGAAGGTATTGCCCACCAGCGGTTTGGCATCCAACTGCGGCACATGGCATTGCAGGCAGAAATAGCGCCGCGGCGAGATGTTCGACAGTTCGCCGCCGTCCCGGTCCTTGAAGTGGGTCAGGCTGACCTTGGTCGCACCGGTCTCCTTGTAGCGGCTCCACGCATGGCAATCCATGCACCGATTGAAATTCTTCGTCAGCTCATAGCCCTCGATCTTGTGCGGAATCAGTGGCGGTTGCTGTACGTAGTCGCGCTGGATCGGCGCCTGGTCGGGCAATTGCTTGTAATTGCCCGCCGGCAGATCGGAGGCGGAAACGTCCGCGCCGCGGATGCTGGTGACCTGTTGCGCGCCCACGGGCACGGCGGCCGCGCTCAGGCCCAGTACGGCCAGCAGCGCGAGTGCAATTTGTCGGGTCTTCTTGTTCATGACTCGCTCCTGTCAAATCGTGTCGAAATACGGAAAACGTCCTTGCCACAGACATCGATGCAACGACCGCAGTTGGTGCAATCGCCATCGAGGATCAGCGGGTGGTCCTGTCCCACGCCCTTGAGCGCGGGGCGGATGACCTTAGGTTCGGGGCAGACCGCAAAGCAGTCCATGCAGTCGTTGCAGGCACTGCGCCGCCTGGCCGAGACGCGCAGCAGGCCGACCTTGCCGATCAGTCCATAGAAAGCGCCCTGCGGACACAGGTGGCCACACCATCCGCGCGGCGCGATCAAGAGGTCATAGACGAAAATGCCGCCGACGATGCCCCATGACAGGCCGAATCCGAAAATCAGCCCGCGATGCAACATCGACACCGGATTCACCCACTCCCAGGCCAGCGACCCCGTTGCCGCGGCAATCACCAGGACGCAGCCGAGCAGCCAGTAACGCGTGCTGGCCGCCGGCACCTTGCCGCCCTTGAGGCCCAGCCGGCGCCGCAGCCACGCCGCGGCATCCGTCACCAGATTGACCGGGCACACCCAGGCGCAGAACATCCGGCCACCAAGCAGGAGATAGGCAGCCAGCACGATGCCGCCGCCGATCAAGGCTTCGCGATAGGGCCAGTGGCCGGCCGCCATTTGCTGCGCGATCAGGAAAGGATCGGTCAGCGGCAGCACGCCCAGGGTCAGGCTCGAGGCCAGATTGCCCTTGACGATCCACCAGCCGAACCAGGGCCCGACCAGGAACAGCGCCAGAATGCCGAGCTGGCTGGCACGCCGCAGCAGCAGCCACTTGTGGGCGACCCACCAACCCCGGGCTGCGATGGCTTCCGCGCCCGGGCGCGCAACCACGCCCCGCACCGCGGCACCACGGACACTGCCCGGTGCGACCGCGTCACGGGTCTGGCCATGCGCACTCATGGCTTCCACCCCGAATCGATCCCACCCTTTGGCGCAGCTGCAGGCTCCTCGCCCGGTCCGACACGGGTGTCGCCATATGCCTTGCCTTCGAGCCCCCGCACCGGCATTTCGAGCTGGTCACCGATCAGTGAGCCGCCGGCCTCGGCCTTCTCTTCCCAGCCTCGGCGATAATGCTCGGCCTTCGAGCCTTGTGCGAGCCTGACTGGCAGCACCTTGATGGCGGACTCGCCCGGCAGCACGCAGGCATGTTCACACTTGCCACAGCCGGTGCAGGCGTCCGAATGCACCGTCGGCAGCAGCATTGCGTGACGGTCGGAGCGCGGGTTATGCACTCGCTCCAGCGTGATCGCCTTGTCGATCACCGGGCATACTCGGTAGCAGACGTCGCAGCGCAGGCCGAGGAAATTGAGACAGTTCTCCTGGTCGATCAGCACCGCAAGCCCCATGCGCGCATCACCGATTTCACTGAGCCCACGGTCTAGCGCACCGGTCGGGCATGCCGCCACGCAGGGGATGTCGTCACACATCTCGCACGGAATCGCGCGTGCTTCGAAATAGGGCGTACCGGTGGTCACGCCATCGCCGAGCACCGACAACTTCAGCGTGTCATACGGACAATCACGCACGCACAGGCCACAGCGCACGCAGGCTGCCAGAAAATCTGCCTCGGCCAGCGAGCCGGGCGGGCGCAGCGCGGTCGCCGGCAGCGCCGCGGCCTGACGCGAATACAGACCAGCGCCGAGCGCGAGCAGACCCGCCCCGCCCGCCACGCCCGCCGCGTCCTTGAGGAAGCGTCGACGTGACACGGTGAGGCCGGCTGACGCGGAGGCGGTCTTGTTCGGGGTTCTGTTCATGATTGTCGTATGCCCTGCCGCTTGCGATGCTCAGTCCGCACTGCAAGCAGCAGTCTCACGCCGTGTGGTGTCAGGCCTTGGTCACCTTGACTGCGCACTTCTTGAAGTCGGTCTCTTTCGAGATCGGGCAGGTGGCATCGAGCGTGAGCTTGTTGACCAGCCGGCCCTCATCGAAGAAGGGCACGAAGATCAGCCCCACCGGCGGCTTGTTGCGGCCGCGGGTCTCGAGCCGGGCGACGATCTCGCCACGACGCGAAGCCACTTTCACCGCCATGCCGCGCTGCAGCCCGCGCTTGCTGGCGTCGTCCGGGTGCATGAAGACCTGGGCCTCGGGCACCGAGCGATGCAGCTCGGGCACGCGGCGGGTCATCGAACCGGTGTGCCAGTGCTCGAGCACACGGCCGGTGCACAGCCACATGTCGAAATCCTTGTCCGGCATCTCCGGGGGGTCCTGGTAGGGCAGCGCGAACACCACGGCCTTGTTGTCCTTGTGGCCGTAGAACTTCACCCCCTCGCCCGTCTTGACATAGGGGTCATAGCCCTCGCGGAAGCGCCACAGAGTTTCCTTGCCATCGACCACCGGCCAGCGCAGGCCGCGCGCCTTGTGATACATGTCAAAGTCGGCGAGGTCGTGACCGTGACCGCGGCCGAAGCGCGCATATTCCTCGAACAAGCCCTTCTGCAGGTAGTAGCCCAGCGCCTTCGACTCGTCGTTGGTATAGCCCTTGATCGCATGGCCATTGGCCTTCTCGATGTCGGACAGCGGGAACCTGTTGACCTGGCCGTTGGCGTAGAGCACGTCGTACAGGGTCTTGCCCTTGTACTCGGGCTTCTTGGCAATAAGCTCGGCCGGCCACACCTCCTCGACCTTGAAGCGCTTGGAGAACTCGATGTACTGCCACAGATCGCTCTTCGCCTCACCCGGCGGCGCAACCTGCTGGCGCCAGAACTGGGTGCGGCGCTCGGCGTTGCCGTAGGCGCCCTCCTTCTCCGTCCACATTGCCGAGGGCAGGATCAGGTCGGCCGACATCGCCGACACCGTCGGGTAGACGTCCGACACCACGACGAAGGCCTCTTCGTTGCGCCAGCCCGGATAGACCTCGTCGTTGATGTTGGGCCCGGCCTGCATGTTGTTGGTGGTCGAGGTCCAGTAGCACTTGACCTTGCCATCCTTGAGCGCGCGGCTCTGGGCCACGGCATGGAGGCCGACCTTGGGCGAGATCGTGCCTTCGGGCAGTTTCCAGATGTCTTCGGCGATCGCGCGGTGCATCGGGTTGCCGACCACCATGTCCGCCGGCAGGCGATGGGCGAAAGTGCCGACTTCACGTGCGGTGCCGCAGGCCGAAGGCTGGCCGGTGAGCGAGAAGGGACTGTTGCCCGGTTCCGAGATCTTGCCCACGAGCAGATGCACGTTGTAGATCATGTTGTTCACCCAGCTGCCGCGCGTGTGCTGGTTGAAGCCCATGGTCCAGAATGACACCACCTTGCGCTTCGGGTCGGCATAGGTTTCGGCCATGCGCTGAAGGTTGGCAACCGGCACGCCGGAGAGCTTGGACACCTTTTCAACAGTATATTCGGACACGAACCTGGCGAACTCTTCGAAGCTGATGTCCTTGGCCGCGCCGGTGTTGCCCTTGGGCTTGCCATCCGCACCGGGATAGCCGTTGTTGCTCGCATTCACCTCGAGCGGGTGATTCGGGCGCAGGCCAAAACCGATGTCCGTCTCGCCCATCTTGAAATTGACATTGCGCTGGACGAACTCGGTGTTCACCTTCTTGTTCTGGATGATGTAGTTGCAGATGTAATTCAGGATCGCCAGATCGGTGTTGGGGACGAAGATCATCGGGTTGTCGGCGAGCTCGTAGGAACGATGCTCGAAGGTCGACAGCACGTGCACCTCGGTCCCTTCCTTGGACAGGCGACGGTCTGTGATGCGGCTCCACAGGATGGGATGCATTTCGGCCATGTTCGAGCCCCACAGCACAAAGCTGTCGGCGTTCTCGATGTCGTCATAGCAGCCCATTGGCTCGTCGATGCCGAAGGTGCGCATGAAGCCGGCCACGGCGGACGCCATGCAGTGGCGCGCATTGGGGTCGAGGTTGTTGGTGCGGAAGCCGGCCTTGTACAGTTTGGATGCGGCATAGCCTTCCCACACCGTCCATTGCCCGGAGCCGAACATCGCGATCGAGTCTGCGCCGTGGGTCTTGATCGCGGCCTTCCACTTGTCGGCCATGATGTCGAGAGCCTGATCCCAGCTGATCGGCGTGAATTCGCCGTTCTTGTCGTACTTGCCGCCCTTCATCCGCAGCAGCGGCTTGGTCAGGCGGTCCTCGCCATACATGATCTTCGACAGGAAGTAACCCTTGATGCAGTTCAGGCCACGGTTGACTGGCGCGTCGGGGTCCCCCTGGGTGGCCACGATGCGTCCGTTCTGCACGCCGACCAGCACCGAACACCCGGTGCCGCAGAAGCGGCAGGCAGCCTTGTCCCAGCGCACCTTGGTACCGTCGCCGTTCCTGCCTTGCGCCTGCACCACCACCGGGATGCTGATGCCCGCCGTCGCCGCTGCAGCCGCCACCGCATTGGCCTTGATGAATCCGCGTCTGTCCATGTTCATTTTCTTCATGCCTCCAGGTTTTCGAGACCTTCATCCGTATATTCGTAGGCGAGCGTCACCCCTTGAACCCTGGGGCCAAGATTCACCTTCAGTATCGAGTCGGTCACCGACCAGCCCTCACCGTCTTCCACGGTGACGACGATGCGACCGGTCTCGCGCGACTCCCCCTGCACCTCGACCCCGGGCACCTGCTGCAGAAAGTCGTGCACGATGGCGAAATCCTCGGGTTTGGCCCGCACTACCAGGCTTGCGATGTTCATGTGTTCTCCTTGACTGCCGTTTCCGTCTCCACTGCCTTCACCGCGATTGCCCGGACCGGGCAGGGGGCAAAACAGGCGCCACAACCATTGCAGCTCTCCAACGCCAGGATCGGCTGCGCCACCCCGCCCAGACGCGGGCGAAAGCGGATCGCCCCGGTCGGGCAGGCCTCGCCACACACACGGCACTCGACACCGTTCATCGCCAGACAGCTGTCGGCGATGAAGGCGCGGATGGACCAGGCGGGCGCGGGATCCGGCAGCCTGACCAGCGCCGCCGACGAGCACGCGCTGACGCACCCGCCGCAGAAAGTGCATTCGCCGCGACTGAAATCGACGGCGGGATAGCCCCCGTCGGCGCGCACCAGAATGCCGGTCGGGCACACCTCGATACAGGCGTCGCAGCGCGTACAACATTCGACGAAATCCGCCTCTGCCAGCGACCATGGCGGTCGCTGCGCGAGCGACTGCTTGCCGAGGCGGCCACGCAGAAAACTGCGCCGGGTGAGTGCTGCGGATTGCACGGGGCTTTTCCCATTGAAGAAACAGGGTCATTTGACGCCGGTGGTCACGGCAGCGTCATTGACCGACATCAAGTTGAGAATTGCTCTCAACCTTGAGGCGTTACGCCCTTTGAGATCTGCACGAGCACCACCGGCCGCCCCCGCTTTCGCGGACGAGCCGCAGCTTGGAGGAAACCGTGCCGCATTGAGCAGCGCGGCCTCAGCGCACCTCGTTGCGCAGGTGCTCCACCGCCCACACCGCGGCTTCGACACGCGACCGCAGGGCGAGCTTGCGCAGGATGTGCTTGACGTGGACCTTCACCGTGCCCTCGGTGATGTCGAGCGCACGACCGATGAGCTTGTTGGACAACCCGGACGAAAGCTGCTCGAGAATACGCAGTTCCTGATCGGTCAGGCCGGCAGCGGCCACCGACGCAGGCTGCGCCGGGCCTCTCAGCGCGGCGGCCATCAGATGGGTCAGCGCCTCGGAGATGAAGATGCGACCACTGGCCACTTCGTTGAGCGCGGCGACCATGGCCTCGGGCTCCATGTCCTTGAGCAGATAACCGTCGGCGCCCGCACGCAATGCAGCCACGAGGTCGTCACCGTGGTCGGACACCGTGACCATCACCACCCGGCAGTCCAGACGCGCAGCACGAATGCCGCGCAGCACGTCGATGCCGCTCATGTCCTTCATGTTGAGATCGAGCAGCACCAGATCAGGCTGTACTCGCAGCGCGAGCGCGAGCCCTTCCTCCCCGCCGGGAGCTTCGCCGAGCAGTCGCAGCGCGGGGATCGTCTGCAGCAGCTGGGTCAGCCCCTTGCGGAACAGCGGATGATCATCGACGACGATCGCGGTCTGCACCTCGTTCATGCGTGCCCCTCGAACACGACGGGTTCGGCCGCGACGGTCGGGGCCCCCGCTCGAAATCGCAAGCTCACCCGTGTCCCGCCGCCGGGGCGGGCGCCGATCTCCAGCACACCACCGAGGCTGCGCGCGCGCTCGCGCATGATGGCCAGACCGTGGTGGTTATGCGCATCGGCCGGCGGCACGCCGAGCCCGATACCGTCATCCTCGACCACCACGAGCAATTTGCCGCCCTCACCGCAGCTCAGACGCAGCCAGCCATGGCTGGCCCTGGCATGGCTCACCATGTTGGACAGCGCTTCGCGAATGATCTGCAGCACATGAACCTCCTGATTGGGGCTGAGGTGACAATCGGCAAGCCGGGCTTCGAGCGAGAGAGAGAATTTGCCCTTGTCGCGGTATTCATCGACCGCATTCTGCAGCAAAGTAGAAAAGTCGCCTGCGAGTTTGAGGCGAAAAGACACCAGCAATTCGCGCAATTGGCGGTACGCCGCACTGATGCCCTCGCGCAGATCGGCAAGGATGAGCTCGGCTTCGGCGCTGCGCGACGGATTCCCCACCAAGGGCTGCACCAGGCTGACCTGGATCTTCATGTAGGACAGCGCCTGCGCCAAGGAATCGTGCAGTTCCCGGGCAATCACGGAACGTTCCTCCTGCAGTGCGAGCAAACGCGCCTGCTCGCCGCGGCGGGCAGCCCCCAGCGCCATGCCCATATGGCTCGACAGCGCCTCCACCAGTTGTTGCTGCCAGGCTTCGAGACGCTGACCCGGCGCCAGCGTCAGCCGCAACATGCCGTAGTGGCGCTCGGTGTCGCGCAGCGGCACCCGCACGAGCTCACTGCCGTCCTCGGCTTCCTGCCGCCACGCCTCACCATGGCTGCGGCAACTTGCGCAAGCAAGTTCCGCCACCACCTCGCGCGCGGCCTGCTCGGGGCAAGCACCGATCGAACTTGCCATCACCGTCGCCGGTCCGTCATGCCGTGCTTCGATGCAGGCCAGACTGCCGCGCAAACCTGCTACCTGCTCGATGTCGCGCAGCGTGGCCTCGTAGGCGTCCGGCGCAGCCGGGGCCTGATAGAGCCGGGCGATGGCGTGGTAGAGCAACTCCAGCGCCCGGTTGCTGCGCTGCAGCTCGGCGGTCTTGGCATCGACCCGGCGCTCGAGATCCCGATAGAGTTTGGAGAGTTCTCCCGCCATGGTGTTGAACGCAATCCCGACCTGGCCGAGTTCGTCGCGTCCGGTGTGCGCCAACTGGGTGGCGAAATCGCCAGCGGCAATGCGGTTGGCACCCGCCACCAGGGCATTGAGGGGGCGATGCACGTGGCGCTGAAGGACGATCAGCACCAGCACGCCCAGTAGCAGGGTCAGTGCGATGGCGACGGCCAGAATCTGGCGCAGGTCCTGGATCCGGCTTTCGGTATCGTGCTCGAGCACCGCCACCAGCGTGTTGAGCTGGCCGACAAAACCGTCCACCTCGACGAGCAGCGAAGCAATGGCCTCCGATGAGGGCGGCGGTCCTTCATCGCGAATGGCGTCGATGCGCGGTTTCAACGTCAGCTTCCACGCCGCCTCGGCCCCCCGATAAGTCGCAGCAAACACGCCGTCGGGTGCGCGCTCGAGCACGCGCATCAGCGCTGGATGCACCAGACTTTCTTCGAACTGCTGCACCGCCTCCGCTACCCGGGGGCTAGCAGCCTTGCCCTCGAGTACGTCGGCCACCACGAGGCTCGCCATGCGGTGGGTGAGACGGCGCAGGCTGCCGGCAACGTTGATTGCGCTGGCGCTGCCCTGCACTGCCTCAACGACGACGACAGAGGCGCTCATGCCGGCCAGCCCGATCAGGGTCAGCAGCAGCATCGCAAGACCGACGAGCCACAGGATGGAGCGCCGCGCGAGGGCATCGAGGAGATGAATCTTCATGGTCGGACTCCGGCATGCCGCTACATGGGCGGATATGTGGGGATACCCCCAACGGGGACGGGACTCGCACAGGCACTGCGCACCGGACGCTCAAGGTCCTAGTAAACAAGATCTTAGATGCTCCGTGCCATACCTCGTTGGAGGTATGGCACGGTCCCGGAACATACATTGCCAGGCTTCGCCGATATCCGGATGCGCCCTACACTGAAACTCATGCGCCACAAAGCTGCCGGTCGCAAGGAGTCTCATGATGATTGCTGATACCGTCCTACCCCACGTTTCGACCCTTTCGCGGATTCCGCCCTTCGATCTTCTCGACAGCGACGAAGTGTCGCGGCTGATCGAAGGCAGACGACTGCTCCAGCGCTGCCGCGGCGAAATCGTGGCACATTGCAACGTTACGGCACCCTGTCTGTGGGTCGTGCTCGAGGGCGAGGTCAAGTGTTCGCTGATCTCGGCCACCGGCGGCGAAAAAATCATCCAGCTTGCCGGCGCAGGGGCGATGTTTGGCGAGGAGGCAGCGCTGCTCGACCGCCCGCAGCTATTCACTGCACAGGCTACGCGCAACAGCGTCCTGCTGCCAATCCGCGGCAGCGCGCTGCGCGCCGCCATGGAAGTCTCAGCTGCATTTGCCAACGCCATGACGCTGCGATTGTCGACGTCGATCTACGACCTGATCGAGAATCTCCAACTCTGCCTTCAAGGTAGCAGCACGCAACGCGTGGCGCACTATCTGTCACGGCTGGCGCCGGACAGCGCCCAACACTGCGAGATCCAGCTCGAAACCGACAAACAGCACATCGCCGCACAGCTCAACCTCACGCCCGAAACCCTGTCGCGCGTGCTGTCGCGCTTCATGCGCGACGGCATGATCCGCCCCCATGGCCGGCGCGGCCTGGTACTGGACGACCTTCCGCAGCTACGCAGCTGTGCCGCTGGCTGACCCCGGAAGAGCCCCCTGAAGCAGCCCCCTACAGCACCTCTATGGCGGCAAGATGACCGGGTGAAGCCAGCCAGCGCCCGAGCATGCGATAGGTGTCGAGCGCGAAGCAACGCTCGGCGGTCTGTGCCAGACGCTGCGCATCGGCACGGCTCTCGGTCGTGCCCAGATGGCACCAGTGATCGAGCACATGGAAGGCCGTGCGTCCGCTCGCCTCATCGTGTTCGCTCAGAATCACCGCCCCCTGCCACGGCCACGGTTTCAACCGCGCCGCGCCAAGACCGCCCAGCAGCCGGGCATCGTGCTCCTCGACGGACTCCTTTCCCGCACACACCCCGGCACAGCGCTTCGCCCGGTAGGCCGTGCACGGCCCGTGGCCGCCAGGCTCGATCCCGAGCCGGCGCGGACACAGGCGATAAAGTTGTGCCAGCTCGCGCAACAGACTGTCGGCCTCCTTGCGATGGCGAAAAGCACCGAACAGACCCTCCCACTGTCGCGGATCGGTATTCGAAACACGCACATGCTCGAGTATGGGGGGGCGCTTGCGTCCAGGGACGATGCGCAGGGCGAAGGCCTCCTCACGCGCTTGCAGCAGGCGCTCGCGCACGGGCTGTGACGCTTTCAACAGACCGGCCTCGAGCAGCAGCGCGTCCAGTTCGCCCGCGGCCTCGATCCAGTCGACCCGCCTGACCCTGCGTACCAGCTCGGCGTCCTTGCCCTTCCTCGCCGCAGCGGAAAGGTGCTCCAGCACCCGGGTGCGGAGATTGACGCTGCTGCCGACGTGAATCGGCAAGTCCGGACGACCGTCTTCTGGCGCCGCCGGCGTGTCGAAGAACAGGTAGACGCCGGAACAGGGCGGCATGCCCTCGATGGCGCCGTCGGGCAAGCCCGGCGGACGCGCCGGCGCCTTCATCGCGCGGGCAACGGCCTGTTCGAGCGCAGCGGCAGGAAAAGTCTGTTCGACCAGACACGCGAACTGCCACAGGGCATCCGTGTCGCCCATCGCACGGTGGCGCGCATCGCACACGAGCCCGTGGCGCTCGATCAGCGCATCCAGACCATGTCGATGATGTTCGGGATAGAGCGCACGCGACAGCTTGAGCGTGCACAGCACCGGTGCGTCGAAATTGCGCCCGAGGCCGGCAAAGGCGCTTTTCAGGAAACCGTAGTCGAAACGTGCGTTGTGCGCGACGAACACGCAGTCTTCGAGCAGCGCATGCACGGTGTCGGCCACGTCGGCAAAAACAGGCGCATCGGCCACCATCGCGTCGGTGATGCCGATGAAGTCCTGAATTTTCGCCGGAATGGACCGCCCGGGGTTGAGCAGTTGCTCCCAGCGTTCTACAACGCTGCCCCGCTCCACCCGAATGATCGCAATCTCGGTAATGCCGTCACGCAGCAGATTGGCGCCGGTAGTTTCGAGATCGACAAAGGCGAGTCGCTCGGGCAGTGCCATGCCCAGCGTCAGTGATTGATGTCGTAGTAATAAGCCTTGACCGGCACCTTCGACTCCCTGGCGCGCTTCTGCGCCTCGAGATCCTGCGGTTTGTCCCACCACAGGGCACGGCCTTCGCGCTGCTCGACGACCTGCTCGGGATGCTTCTCCATCCACTCACGCATGAACTTGGTGTGCTCGGATTCGTAAATTGCCATGATGTTCATCTCCGTCGGATTCGGGCGCGATTCTAGCAGGTCGTGCGCGGCGGGGGTCAGCCGCCGCGCTCTGCGGACACTCGGAACGGCGGGACGCGGATCAGACGCGGCCGTCGGCCTTGAGACGGCCGATCCGGACGACTTCCGGCACGCGGCGAACCGCACGCATGACCTTGGCCAGATGCATGCGGTCGCGTACCTGCAAGGTCAGGTTAAGCGCCGTATAGTCGCCCTGCTCGTTGTCCATGTTGACGGTCTGGATGTTGCAGTCCTCTTCGGCAATCGCGCTCGCCACCCGGGCCAGCACACCGCGCGCATTCTTGCTCAGCACACGGATGGTGACGTCGAACAGGCGCTCGTCACTCGGCTCCCACTCCACATCCACCCAGCGCCCGCGATCGCCACGGAGCTTGGCCACCACCGGACAGTCGTGCAGGTGGACTTCCAGCCCCTGCCCCTTGCGGATGGTGCCGATGATGGGATCACCCGGAATCGGCTGACAGCAGCGCGCCAGTTGCACCGCGATGCCTTCGCTGCCGCGGATCTGGATCGCGCCCGCGGGCTTGGGCTTGACCACGTCGGGGCGCCCCGACTCCTGATCCTGTGCCTGCGACAGGCGCCGGGCGACAATGACCGGCAGGCGCTTGCCGAGACCGATATCGGCAAAGATGTCTTTCTTGGTGCGCACACCGCGATCCCGCAGGAAGCGATCCCAGGCAAAGGTCGAGATCTGCCCCAGCGTAAGTCCGTGTGGGCGCAGGGCCTGGTTGAGCAGGCGTTCGCCCAGCGCCACCGATTCTTCCTGCTGCGCGTTCTTGAGGAAATGGCGGATCTGCGCCCGCGCCTTGCCGGTGCGGACATAGGACAGCCACGCAGGATTGGGGCCCGCATGTGCAGCGGTGATGATCTCGACCTGATCGCCGTTACGCAGTTCGCTGCGCAAGGGCATCAGGTCGGCATTGATGCGGCAGGCGACGCAGCGGTTGCCGACGTCGGTATGCACTGCATAGGCAAAATCGACCGGCGTCGAGCCGCGCGGCAGGTTGAAAATCTTGCCCATCGGCGAGAACACATAGACTTCGCCAGGGAAGAGGTCGATCTTGACGTGCTCGAGGAACTCGGTGGCGCCGCCCGATGTGGACTGCAACTCGAGCAAGGACTGCAGCCACGAGTGCGTCTTCTGCTGCAACTCGGTGAGCGTCTTCTCGTCTTCCTTGTACAGCCAGTGCGAGGCCACGCCGGACTCGGCGATGTGGTGCATCTCGCGGGTGCGGATCTGCACCTCGACCGGCGTGCCGAAGGGGCCGATCAGCGTCGTGTGCAGACTCTGGTAGCCATTGGCACGCGGAATGGCAAGGTAATCCTTGAACTTGCCCGGCACCGGCTTGTACATCGAATGCAGCGCCCCCAGCGCGAGGTAGCACGAGGGCACGTCCTGCACGATGACGCGGAAACCGTAGATGTCGAGCACCTGCGAAAACGACAGGCGCTTTTCCATCATCTTGCGATAGATGCTGTACAGATGTTTCTCGCGCCCCTGCACCTCGGCGACGATATTCCACTGCGGCAGCCGCTCCTCGATATTGGCGAGCACCTTGCCCACCACTTCGCGCCGATTGCCGCGTGCCGCGCGGATGGCCTTGGCCAGCACGCGGAACCGCATCGGATACTTGTGCTCGAACGCCAGCTCCTGCAGTTCGCGGTAGATGTTGTTCAGCCCCAGGCGGTTGGCAATCGGGGCATAGATCTCGAGCGTCTCGCTTGCGATGCGGCGGCGCTTGGCCGGACGCACGCAATCCAGGGTGCGCATGTTGTGCAGGCGGTCGGCGAGCTTGATCAGGATCACCCGCAGATCGCTCGCCATGGCGAGCAGCATCTTGCGAAAGTTCTCCGCCTGCGCCTCTTCATGCGAACGAAATTCGATCTTGTCGAGCTTGGACAGGCCATCGACCAGCTCGGCCGAGGTCTTGCCGAAACGTTCGGCGATCTCCGCCTTGGAGATGTGCGTGTCCTCCATCACGTCGTGGAGGAGCGCGGCAATCAGGGCCTGGGGGTCGAGGTGCCAGTCTGCGACGATGGAGGTGACCGCCACCGGATGCGACACATAGGGCTCGCCGCTGATGCGGAACTGGCCCTCGTGCGCTTGCGCCGAAAAATGATAGGCAGCCTCGATGCGCCCCACGTCTTCGGGCTTGAGGTAGGTCGCGAGCTTGGTCCGCAGCAATTCGAAGTCCAGCGGCACCGCACTGGAAGCGGGCGGACGAAACGGTTGCGGCGGCGCGGGCGCGAGGTCGGTTTCCATGGTCTCGCCTCGCCCCGCGCGCGAATCAGGCCTGACCGCGGTTGAGCATTTCCAGACCGACCTTGCCCTCGGCAATTTCACGCAGCGCGATCACTGTCGGCTTGTCGCGTTCATGCTGGTCCATGTCGATCTGCGGCGTGCCGCCCAGGGTCAGCTGGCGGGCACGATAGGTCGCCGCCAGCGTGAGCTGGAAGCGGTTGGGGATCTTCTTCAGACATTCTTCAATGGTGATGCGGGCCATGTTCAATCCTGTTCAAGGAAATCAAAATACTGTGGATGTCGCTGGTGCTGATTGGCGTTGCGCAGGCGCGAAGCGCGTACGACGGCAACCAGATCTTCGAGCGCGACATGCAACTCGTTGTTAATTATAACGTAGTCGAACTCGGCCACGTGCCGCATCTCGCCGCGCGCGCCCAGCAGACGACGATTGATGACATCGTCACTGTCGGTGCCTCGCCCGCGCAGGCGGCTTTCGAGCTCTTCGAGCGACGGCGGCAGGATGAATACCCCCACCGCGTCAGGAAAAACCTTGCGCACCTGCTGGGCGCCCTGCCAGTCGATCTCCAGCAGTGTATCCCGTCCCAGCGCGATCTGCTCCTTCAGCCAGACCTTCGAAGTGGCGTAATAGTTTCCGTGCACCTCGGCCCATTCCAGAAACTCGCCGCGGTCGCGCAGCCCGCGAAAGGTGGGCACATCCACAAAGTGGTATTCGCGCCCGTTCACCTCGCCCGGCCGCGGCTCGCGGGTGGCGTAGGAGACGGACAGCTGCACCTGCGAATCACGCTCGAGCAGGCCCCGCACCAGCGTGGTCTTGCCGGCACCGGAAGGTGCAGTGACGATGAAGAGATTTCCGGGCATACGCGACTCTCGATTGATGGCTCGACTCTGCGCCGTGGCGCCGAGCCCCGATTGTAGCGCGCCGTGCCGACATGCCGAAGGACCTCAGGGAATCAGGCCGCGACCGCGCACAAGCCCAGCCGCCGGCGAAGCGCATCGACACCCCACAACGGACGCTCGAGCTCTGCGGCCATGCGCTTGATACGCATCACCATCTCGCGATTGGTCGCTGGCACGGCACGCGCGGCGTCGAACCAGACATTGTCTTCGAGGCCGACTCTGACGCCATCGGCAAACAGCAGTCCGTAGAGGTTCGCACTCAGCTGCTGACGCCCGAGCCCGGCCATCGCCACATGCGCGCCCTCGGGCAGCGCACTCATCAGGCACCCGGCAGAGACCGCATCGCACTGCGCGCCCGCAATATTTCCAAGCAGCACGTTGATATAGACCGGCGCGTCGATCAGTCCTTCCCTAATCAGCACCTTGCCGAAGTTCGCCATGCCGAGATCGAATACCTCCAGTTCCGGTCGTATGCCGCGCTCACGCATACGTGCGGCCAGGCGCCGGATGGTATCGGGCGCATTCACGCTTTCAGACTGGGCAAAATTAAGCGAACTCAGCGTCAGGCTGGCCATGTCCGGCTTCATGTCGCCCTCGAGACCGAGCACCCCTGCGCGCGCCTCGAAACCAGCCTCGAAGCGGCCGCTCGTCGTCACGCACAGAATGGCAGAACGGCCACCTGGCAAGGCACGGATAGACTCGATCAAACGGCCGTAGCGCTCGGGGTCCGAAGACTGCCTGCCCGCCGCATCGCGCGCATGGAGATGAAACATCTGCACGCCCATTTCAAGGCAGGCGCCGACCTCATCGATGATTTCCGCATGCGTCAAGGGCACATACGGGCTGTTCAGACGCGTCGGGATGGCACCCGTGCATGCAAGATTGATCGAGAACGGATGTCCTTCCGATGCGCTCATTCGTCTCCTCCGGTCACGGCCATGGCCGATCTGTTCGTCTTGCGGGCAGGATTACCGACATAGACGCCATCCGGATCGGTATCGGCGACAACCACCGCCCCCGCACCGACGAACGAACGTTCGCCAAGCTTGATCCCGTCGCGCAGCACCGCCCCCACCCCGACGAATGCGCGCTCGCCGACCGTCACATTTCCGCCGAAGGCGCATCCCGTCGCAATGAAAGCGTGACTTCCCACCCGACTGTGATGGCCGATATTCGCGCCGGAACGCAGCAGCACGTTATCCCCCACTGTCGCATACGGCTGCACCACGGCCTGCTCGAACACCAGGCAGTTTTCGCCGGGCTCGAAACCGTCCCACACGCAGGCCCGGCTCGAGATGTAACTCGCCAGCGTGTAACCACGCGCCTTGGCATCGAGGAAGCGCTCTTGGCGCAAGCCGTTGATGCGTGCGGCACCGAACGGAATGATCAACTCGAACTCCACCGGCGAGAAGGCACTTTCCAGCGCGTCGAAAGCCACGACCGGCAAGCCCTCATGTTCGGACTTGTGCAGATAGGCACGGTCGACCGCAAATGCGGCAACCGTGCGGCGGGCGTCGTGCCGCAAACAGTAAGCCGCCAGACTGGCAAACGTGCCGTCTCCAAAGACGATGATCGGACGCATTGAAGACATTCTCGGCTCCTCAATTTCTTCCAAACGGGAAACGGTCGACCTCGGGCAAGCCAGACTGGCCCCCTGCCTCCAGCCATTGCACCCACGCCGCGAACAGTTTCATGTCATCCAGCTGGTCGATCGCACCGAAGTCCCGTACCCAGTCGGAACTGTCCAGAACGGGGATCGGCGCTGTACCCGCCCACGAATCCACGAGCGTGCCCTGTGGCACGACCAACATCAATGCGGCCAGGCTGGCATGCATGCTTCGCGCTGGCCCAGGCAGATTGTAGATCCGGCATGAGGGCCCGGCTTCCAGCGCGGCCACGCAGGCACGCGCGGCCGTCCACACGCCCAGCGCGTCATGCGCGCGGTCAGGGCAGAAACGACTCACGGCACCGCCAGCCCTGGCCGTGTGCAATGCCGTCCTGAGAAAGGCCTCGCCGTCCCGGCTCACGCCGGCACCGATCAGCACGGAAAGACGCAGAAGGGTAAATGTCGAGCCCGACATCGCGATCGACTGTTCCGCGTCCAGCTTGGCGCGGCCGTATGCATCGACAGGGCGGCACGCGGCCCCGTCCGGTATGCGGTCGCCGACGTGCGCGCCGTAAACAGACCGGCTGGACGCATAGACGATCGGCACGGACCCGGTCAAAGCGCCGAGCATGCCGAGCGTGCCATCGACATGGCTGGCGTGCTGCCCCGCATCACCCCGATGGCGCAGGGCACCCGCGCAGTGAATCACGGCATCTGCGACAACGCTGGCCGCAGGCAGGTCCTGCAGGCGCCCCTCGGTCGTCACGATGCGCCATCCGCGGTCGGCCGCACAACGGACCACGCACTCGCCGAGGTAGCCCCGGTGCCCGGTCACCCAAACGCTTGCCATCTGCCCGTCGCCTGCAATGTCGACACCTGCTGCGCGCGCAGCACGACAGACTGCGGACAGCGCAACGCCACATCGCCGAGCTCGCCGCGTCGCGCATCGTCCAGCACCACGCCAGGCAGGAATGCAGACAGTACGCGTGCCACCTCGCCCACGCCGAGTACGTCGCGCAAACCGGTTCCGCCGCTGAACCGCCCGCCGATCTCGAACGGCACATACTGTCCATCGACCAACCGGCGGCACTGCACCATGACCGGCCCACGCCATCCATCGGCGGCCAGGGCCTGCGCATAGGCCAGTCCGACGGCAACCAGCGCAGGATCGCGTTCGAGGCGGGTGTGCTGGGCGATACCGCACACCATGACGTTGATGGCGGCGGCCATGACCTCGGCACTGCCATCGGGTCGAACCAGGGCCTGCACGCTGTAGTGTGCCCGGTCGGGCGGCGCCGACCACAGCGGCACGCCGGCACGGTCGTCTTCGAGCCACGGGGAAAGGTCTTCTGGCGGCGCCAGCAAGGGCTGGATGACCATGCCCGGCATGGTGAGCACCGCATCGAGCTGCGAAGCCCGCGTCAACACCCGAACGCCACGCGACCCATCGCCCTTGCGCGGCTTTGCGATCATCGGCATGCCCCAGCGCGCGTGCAGGGCGTGCGCCGCCTCAGGCGTCACAGCCGATTCGGCGAAGGGCAATCCATGCCGCGCCGCCCACTGGCAGGTCAGCCACTTGTCACGCATCATTTCTGCCATCGCGGCACCGCCGACCAGCGCCGGCACGCCGCTGGTGGCCGCCCAACGTGCGACGGCGACCACATCATCGTCCCTGCACGGAATGACCAGGTCGGGCCGCATCTCGTCGACGACTGCCGACAAGGCGCTTTGATACCCCGCCTCATCGGCAACTGGCGGCACGAGGAAGCAGACGTCGCAGTCGAAGTTGTTGGCCGCGTCCGCCACGGAATTGATTCCGATCACGCAGAAGCGGTCCCGACCGAGCCTCTGCAGCGACTCCAGCACATTGGTTCCAACCAGGCTGCCCACACCACTCAACAGCAATCGAATCAATTCGCTTCTCCCAGATGGGCCTGCATGCATGCCCCGTCATGCGCTGCCGACGGATTCACCCGCACGCCGGCCTCGACACACAGTTGTCGTAGCGTTCATCAGACGCGCACGGACGAATCACGCGGGCGGACGCCCACGCAGGCTTCGAGCGCCACCGCCACCCTGCGGCATTGCACCGGCGTCATCTCCGCATACCACGGCAAGCCCACCACCGAATGCGCAAGCGCCTCCGTTGCTACGAGGATGGGGCCGCCATCCGCGCCGACCAGATCATGGTGCGCGAAGGCCGGGTGCCGATGCAGCGGCGGGCAATACCAGCGACGGGTTTCGATACCCTGTCGTGCAAGCGCGGCAACGACGTGTTCGCTGTCGCCCGCCACCCTGACCACGACGTTCGCCGGCAGCCCCGGCAAGGCAGCGCCTTGCTGAAGCCGGATGCCGTCGATGGACGCAAGCATCGCAGCGTACTTCTGCCACAGCGCATGACGCCGAGCCTGCAACTGAGGCCAGCGTTCGCACTGTGCCAGCCCGACGGCCGCCGCGTACTCGGACAGCTTGGCGTTCGTACCGACCGCCTCGACCATGCCGTGGCTGAAGCCAAAATTGGAAAGTACCCGCACCCGCCCGGCCAATTGCGCGTCATGACACACGAGCGCGCCACCTTCTCCGATCCCGAACGGTTTGGTCGCATGAAAGCTGAAGGCCAGCGCGCAGTGCCTGCCCGGCCGCTGGTTGCCAAATGCGCCCGCCGCGTCGATCAGAATTCTCACGCCAGCCTCCTCCGCCAGCGCGTCCCAGGCATCGACGTCCTGGGTCACGCCGAAGGTCGCCACCGGCAAGATTGCCGCCGCCTGTACGTGTGCCAGCGCCGCCCGCGCCAGGTCTGGCGTCAGGCACCAGGTGTGTGGATCGACATCGCAGAATACCGGTCGCAGTCCGTTTCGCACCACGGCCCCCGCCGTTGCGGGAAAGGTGAACGCGGGCAGCAGGACGGCACTGCCAGGCGGCAGCCGCATGGCAGCAAGTCCGAGTTCCAGCGGAGCGGTCCCGCTTGCCAGACTGACGACGACCGGAGTATCCGGCGCACTTGAGCCGAACAATTCGCCGATTCGGGCCTCGAATTCGCGCACGAGTGGCCCGAAGTTCGAATACCAGTGCGCCGCGTCGATCTTGCGCAGCCATGGCAGCAGGCGATTGGCGTCGGGCAGGGTCGGTCGCAGCAACGGAATGGGGCCTGCGTCCTGCTCAATCACGCGACCTCCCTTCCGCGGCCACGTCGGCAGGCACTTCGAAACTTTCGGGCCCCTGCCCCTCGCACCAGCGTTGCCACATCACGCGAAACGCGCACTCCAGTCCACGCACGACCACCCCCTGCCGGCGTAGCGGCGCCGAAGCATATTGCTCACGCAGACCCGCACGCAGAACAGCCAGCGTCCCGACATCGCCCGTCAGAGCAAGCGCGCGATCCACGAAAGTGTCGACGTCATCCACCACCCAGTCGCCCAGCCCCACACGCTCCAGCACGGCCGAGCTTTGACAGTGCGCCCGCGACGGTCCGCGCATGGCCAGCACCGGCACGCCCATCCACAGTGCGTAGTTCGTCGTCGTCCCGCCACTGTAGGGCCAGGTATCGAGCACGACATCGACGTCGGCATGCAGCGCCAGGTAGTCCTTGAACGGCAGCCGTGGATGAAACACCAGACGATCGGCGGAAATGCCATGCGTCGCGAAGCGCGCCGTCAGGTGCGCGGCAAGTTCGGGGGCGCCGACGTTGCCGAGCAACATGCGTGAACCGGTGCGGGCATGAAGCACGCGCGCCCAGGTCGCGATCACCGCATCGCCCAGCTTGTTCGGGCGATTGAAGCTCGCGAAGGTGAGGTAACCGTTGCGTGCCGCAGGCAGTCCGGCAACGGCTGGCGCATCGGCCACGGGCTGAAACGCACCCGCGCTCGGCAGACGCGCAAAGCGTTCGGTGAAGAAACGTTCGAAAAGACCGAAGGGCGCAGCGAAGCGGTCGCAGATCAGGTAATCCATCGCCGCCAGACCCGTCGTCCCCGGGTAACCGATCCACGTTGCCTGTATCGGTGCCGGCTTGAGCGCAAAGCACGTCAGGCGATTGCCCGCAGTGTGCCCCGACAGGTCGACCAGAATGTCGATACCGTGGCTCACGATCAGGCACCGCAAGCGTTCATCATCCATTCCGAACACGTTGTGCCACGCGTCGACATGAGCGCGCAGGCGCGCCGACACCGCGTCTTCGTCGGGTGCGGCCATGTAGGCGCTGAGCGTGGCGCGCGCGCGATCGAAGTCGGCAAGAATGGGCTCGATGAAGCGCGCCACCGGATGGTCCTTGAAATCCGCCGACACGAACCCGATCCTGAGCCTGCGCGCGGGATCAGGTGAGTTCTCATGCCGGACATCATCCAGTGGCACGTCGAATTGCCGCCCGAATGCTGCATGTGCATCGAACACCTGTTCGGGGGACAGTTGTTCATCATGCGCCATGGCGTAGAGCATGTTGCTCCACGCTTGCGCCGAGGTGGGCTCAATGGCAATCACTTGCCGCGCCTGCTCGGCGGCGCGGGTGTTGTCGCCGATGGCGCAGTACATGCCGCTGAGATTGATGCACGCCTTCGTGCGGGTCGCGGGATGGCTGACCGCGCGATGCGTAACCGCGATGGCGTCCTGCAGTTTTCCGCATCGCTGCAGTGCGCAACCCAGTCCAAGGAGCGCCTCGGCGAATTCGGGCCGCAGCCTCAGGGCGGTCTCGAATGCAGCGACGGCTGCCACACCGGATCCGATGGTGTTGAGCGCATTGCCACGCACCAGATGCGCTTCGACCAGATCTGGCTGCAGTTCGATCGCACGCGTTGCCCTGCGCACTGCCTCCTTTGCGTCACCGCATTCGAGCGCGTTGACCGCCGCATTCGACCAGATACCCGCCACGTGCGGCGCAAGCGTGATGCTGGTCGCGAAGGCCTCGGCCGAAGCCGCCCACTCGCCGCTACGCTGCAGGGCCACCCCCAGTGCATCCCACACTGAAGCATCGTTCGGCCCCAGCCGCACCGCATGGCGAAGTTGCGAGACGCCAAGCCCCGCATCCCCGCTCAGCATGCAGGAAAGCCCCAGCAGGTGCCAGGCGCGAGCGTCCGCCTTCGCACTCCCGATCATGTGTTGGGCCAGACGCTTGCAAGCCGCGAGATCGTTCGCATGCAGCGAGGCCATCCACGCCGACACCTCCGTTGCGGATACAGTCGTCATTCAGCGCCCTTTGCCCGGACGGTGCCCCGAGAATGAGAATGAAAACGGACGCTCAAATCGTCCCCAATAACGGCAGGATGATAAGGCAACAGCGCATTTGCGGCGACGTAGCTTGACTTGAGACGCGAGGAAGGACTGCTTCGTTCACTCACCACCAGCGCCAACCATGAACCCTGAAGAAGCGAAGGCCGGACCGGACAAAGAGGGCAATGTGCCGCCACCCTTTCGACGCCGCATGCCCACCCTGATGCTCGATCCGTACGTCTGAGACGCGCGCGAGACGGCCACTGCTCCGCGCCCGCAGACTCAAGTCGAAATCCTCGAAATACAGGAAGTAGGCAGGATCAAAACCACCAATCCTGTCAAGACATCGGCGTCGCCAGAACATGAAACAGCCACTGATGATCGGCGGATCCCACAAGACCGCCGTATCGTCCATGTCCCGCATTTCGTAGCGTGCAAGATGCGCCCGGAAAAACTTGCGGATGAAAGCAGGGGCAAATCCACGCAATAGCAGCGACAACACGCTCGGGTAGCGCTTGCACAGATGCTGGATCCGACCATCCGGCCATGTCGCACGCGGCGCAACGAGCGCACATTCCGGATGCGCCTCCATGAATTTCAAGGCCTCGTCGAGCGCATCATCGGCCAACGAAACATCGGGATTCAGAATCAGGTGAAACGGACTGCCGACCTCGCGCAGCGCAAGATTGTGCCCCACGCCGTAACCAACGTTGCCGTGACCATGGAGGAGCTTCAGGTGCAGGGTTTGACCGAACAATGCAACGAGGTCAGCAATCGCTGGCGTCGGCACATCGGAATTGTCGATCAGCACAACGGGCAATGGTGACAGTCCGGCGCACTCTGCGGCACGCGACAAGGTCGCCAGGGTCACGTGCAGCGCCGGAATATCCGGATCAAATAACACGACCGACACCGAGACGCCGCCGCGATGCGCGACCTCCCCGCCACACACCGTTGCCACATCGGCCTTAACCTCTTGTTGCCTCAAAACATTTCTCCACGCCCCGCCCACGTGCTAAATTCTCGCCCTTCGTCTGCCAATTCGGGGCCAGGCCAATGCCTCCCCCAGACGCCTGCACGAGCACTCATGACGTCCAGCCCTAACGCATTGCATGTATACGTTCGCGACATCGACATGTCGCAGACCACTTCACTGTCGATCCTTGTAGCACAGATCGCCGCAGGTTCGGATGTGCTTGATCTGGGCACCGGCAGCGGCGCGCTGGGGCGTCATCTGACCGAACATGCGAATTGCGTCGTCGACGGCGTCACCTACAATGCAGCCGAAGCCGAGCTTGCCCGACCTGCATACCGACAGCTGGAAATCGCCGATCTCGACACCTGCGATCTGGCCGGACTGTTCGGTACCGCGCAATACGACTATATCGTGTGCGCCGACGTCCTCGAGCACCTCAAGCAGCCCGAACGCATTCTGGCCGTATGCATGCAGCGCCTGCGTCCGAATGGCAAACTGTTGATCTCGGTACCCAATATTGCATATGGCGGCCTGCTTGCCGAACTGCTGATGGGTGAATTCCGCTACCGTGAGGAAGGTCTGCTGGACCGTACCCACCTGCGCTTCTTTACCCGCCACTCGCTCACCCGTTTTCTCGAAGATAAAGGGTGGGCACTCGACACCGTGCAGACCGTCGACATCGACCTGCACGCATCGGAGTTCGGTGCGGCGTTTGACAGCCTCCCCCCTGCGGTCGCCCGCTATCTTCTGGCACTGCCCGATTGCCTGAGCTATCAGTTCATCGTCAGCGCCTCGGCAGCCCCGCTGGCAACTGCCGATACGACCCGTATCAAACCGCAAGCCGCGGCAAGCCACCACGCGAAGTTCTCCGCGCAATTGTATCTGGCGGATGAAACGGGCTATGCCGAGCGCCG
Source organism: Azoarcus sp. L1K30 (assembly GCF_018122735.1). Classification (GTDB taxonomy): domain Bacteria; phylum Pseudomonadota; class Gammaproteobacteria; order Burkholderiales; family Rhodocyclaceae; genus Parazoarcus. Next base: position 3,029,381 of record NZ_JAGRRD010000001.1, read on the forward strand.
CAAGATCGTCGCGTCCGGCGACATTGGCAACCCGCGGCAGACGCTTCGGTTTCCACTGCCTTCAGAGTCGTGTTCAAACCTGACCGCTTTGCGCCTCGATCCGGCAGACCGTCCGGGCTTCGTCCACCTGTACGCCATCCGGCTCATCGACACCGCAGGCAAGGTGCAATGGCAATGGGACGGAGAGCTACCAAGCCTCGCCGACTCCACGCACAGCCAGATCGTATTTCAAACGCCGTGGTTTTCACCCGATGCGCCCTTGCTGTTGCTCACGGGCGACGATCCGCAGCTCGAGCTTCCCGTTTCGGCATCGGCGTTGGCAGCGTGTGCGCAAGGGGCTTGCCTCGAGATCGAGCTGGGCTGGCCGATGTCTGCGGATTACCTGGCCATGGCAGGCATCGCCGGCGCCTTCGAAGCGCGGCTTGCAAAGCAGTCTTCGGAATCGGCCAGCCTCACGGCAGCCCTGTCGGATGCCCGCACTCAGCACCAGCACAGCGCAGCTCTGGCCCGGGAAAGGTCGGAGAAGATCGAACACCTGTCCACTGAGCTCGAACGTCAAAAAGCTGCGGCGGCTGCCCTTGCCGCGCAGAAGCAGGCGCTGGAGCGCGAACGCGACGAACGGATTCGCTACCTTCAGGCGATCGAGAATTCCACGATCTTCAGGATGACCCGCCCGCTCGTCCGCGCCAAGATGTTCGTGGACGGATTGATTCGGCCGGGCGTCGAGGCGACACCGCCACACGCGGCACAACGCCGCCCGATGGCGCCAAGCGTGCATCCGGTAGATGTCATCGTCCCGGTGTACAAGGGCCTGAACGACACCCGCTGCTGCATCGAATCGGTATTGGCGAGCAATTGCGCCCATCCGTTCCGACTGATCGTCATCAACGACGCCAGCCCCGACGCCGAGGTCCGCGACTATCTCAAGCACATCGACGGCAGCGACGAACGGCTGATCGTGCTCGAAAACGACGCCAATCTGGGCTTTGTCGCCACCGTCAATCGCGGCATGTCGTTTTCCACCGATAATGATGTCATCCTGCTCAACAGTGACGCCGAAGTCGCCAATGACTGGCTCGACCGGCTTCGGGTCGCAGCCTACGCCGACGAGCGCGTCGCGAGTGTCACGCCATTCTCGAACAACGCGACCATTTGCAGTTACCCCAACTTCTGCCAGGACAACGATCTGCCGGCCGGGTACGACACCGCTGCGCTCGACAGGCTGTTCGCGCAGACGAATGCGGGAAAGCTGGTGGAGATTCCGACCGCGATCGGCTTCTGCATGTATATCCGGCGTGATTGCCTGAATACGGTCGGACTGTTCGACGTCGAGAATTTCGGCAAGGGCTACGGCGAAGAAAACGACTTCTGCATGCGCGCCATCGAAGCCGGATGGCACAACCTGTTTGCGCTCGACACCTTTGTCCGCCACGCCGGCGGCGTCAGCTTCGGCAGCACCAAAACACCACGCGAGCGCGAAGCCGGGGCAGTCATGCGCAGACTCCATCCGGAATACGAAACGATCGTACATGCGCACATCGCCGCCGACCCCGCACGCAGCGCCCGGCTGGCGATAGACATCGCCCGTATCCATGCGTCCGCTCACCCGGTCATCCTGTCGGTCACGCATGACCGCGCGGGCGGCACCCTGCGACACATCAGGGAGCTTGCGCACCACTTTGCCACGCGCGCCGTCTTCTTCAGCCTCAGCCCTGCACCCGGCGGTGAAACCCTGCTCCAGCGCCTTGGCGACGGCGAAGCCTTCCAGCTCTCGTTCCGCTTGCCCGAAGAGTTCGACGCGCTGGTCGATACGCTGCGCCATATCGGCGTCGGGCATGTCCACTTTCATCACCTCCTGGGCCATTCACCGGACATCACCACGCTCCCGGAGCGGCTTTCCGTCGCATACGACTTCACAGCACACGATTTCTACGCACTCTGCCCCCAGGTGTCGCTGATCGACCATACCAACCGCTATTGCGGCGAGAAGGGAATCGAACAGTGCGCCGGGTGTCTGCAGAAATCGCCCGCCCCCGACGGCGTAGACATCGAGACCTGGCGTGAGCGCTATCGGACGCTGCTCAGTGGCGCGCGCAACGTCATCGCCCCGAGCCACGACACGGCGCATCGGCTCAGGACGCTTGCCCCCATCGCCAACATCCGGGTGGTTCCACACGGCGACATCGAGCACACAAGCGCAGTCAGTCCAGCGCCGCATAAGATCGACGCGACTGCGCCGCTGCGCATTGCGGTAATCGGTGCGCTGAGTCCGATCAAGGGGGCCGACGTCCTGGAAGAGGTTGCGACCGAAGCCGCCAGACAAGGTGCCGCGCTGGAGTTCCACCTGATCGGATACGCTTACCGCAGCCTGCGCACCCAGCCCCGCAGCCGCCTCACCGTGCACGGCCAGTACGAAGAAGAAGACCTCCCGCGCCTGCTCGACTGGCTCAAACCGGATCTCGTCTGGTTTCCGGCCCAATGCCCAGAAACCTACAGCTACACCCTGAGTGCCTGCCTGCACCACGCGCTGCCGGTCGTGGCCACAACGCTCGGCGCCTTCCCCGAACGCCTGTCTGGCCGCGCATGGAGCTGGATCCGCCCGTGGAATCTGAGCGCCGCGGAATGGCTCGCTTTCTTCGACAACATTCGCGAGCATCATTTCGTCACTGGCGAGGCGCCGGCAGTCGACACCGGAACCTGCCCCGAACAGGTCGAATGGTCGTATGACGGCGCCTACCTGGATGGCATCACCCAGGTTCGCGAGCGCCCGCCACTACCCGAAGGCGCGCTGGAGCACTATCGCGCCGGTCGCCACACTGGCATGGCCGCCGTACGCAGCGGGCTCAAGCAAACGGCCCTGCAGTTGATCATCCGCTTGCGCAGCACCGCACTCCTGCGCGGGCTGGCTCGCCGCATTCCGCTGCGCTGGCAATCTCGGCTGAAGAGTTGGCTGTTGCGTTAAGCTGAAAGCTGCTTGACGCAATCCAGGCAATCGAGCTCAGTCGGCTCGACCGTGGCAATGCTTGAAGCGCTTGCCACTGCCGCAATAGCAAGGCTGATTTCTGCTCAACGCGTCACTTGGCGAATTGTTCGGCAGCACAGCCGCTGCTTTGCGGGCAACCAGATTCAAGCTGATCGGGACACCCTTGAACAGCATGGAACTCGTATCATCAAACAGGCCAAAGTCCTGAACTTTCCGAACGCCCTCGAATCCGGCGGACTTCAGAAACCCGGCGAGAAATTCTCCATTCAGGCCGACCACGTGATAATCATACTTGTCGACGTGGCCGCCGAACATCATGCGCATGACGAAGAAGCGCTCATCGACGGTCAGTTTGCTCTTATCGAGAATGAGCGCCGCAAGAACATCAAGATCAGGAACGCTGATATAGATCGTGCCACCGGGAACGAGCACACGATTCCATTCACACAAAGTGCGCAGCAGTTCATCCTTGTAATCAAGATGTTCGACAACGTGAGACGCGTAGATTGCATCAAAGGTATTGTCCGGGAAAAGCGATAAATCATTCGCGTTGCAGATGTGATCGACATAAGGTGCCGGATTGGCATTCAAGATTTCCCAGCCCGTTGACTTTGTAGTTCCACCAATGTGCAGCTTTCTGCTCATTTAAGTCTCCATAACCAGACTGCCAATTCGGCAACCAACTGCGCGCGTAAACGCCCGCTGCCCCATGAATATTGAAGGAGCGCACAAACACAGGCACTTGGTTCATCAACTGAAAAACCGCTCGGCGACGCCCCAGAAGTGCCATGCCGCCGGATCGTCCCGCACCGCTGCCTCAAGCACCGCGAACGTGTCCCGGATCAGCGCATGGATGTCATTGCTGACACCCAGCTGATGAATGGAAAGGGTTCTCTTGCCGGTTTCACGGCATACCCCGGTCAGGTAAATCGTCACCGGAAGCGCCTGCTCCACTGCCAGGCGGAACAGGGGGCGCGGCACGCGTGCCTTCATCCCGAGGAAGGTGATCTCCTCGCTTGCGCTCGCATGATCGGCCGGGACATCCACAACCGCCAGCACCTGCTCGCCCGCGCGCAACGCCTTGAGCGCCGGTCGCAAGCTGGCCGAGGCATCGAGTGGCGGCCGGCGCAAGGCGCGTGCCACAGTTCCGTTTCGTGCCTGGCTATACCGGTGGCACAGTGCCCGCCCGTCGAACTGGGCGGCATTGAGCGGCGCGACCAGTGCGTTTGGCGTCAAACCCGACGCCGCCGCATGGCGCAATCCCCACATGCCTGCCCCCCAGTGAAAGGTAAATAGCAATCCCGGCTGTCGGGCCGCAGGCCATTCGCCGGCAATCTCAAGGTGACGCCGCATCCATGCATCCGAACGCGTGCGGGCGAGATACAGATCTGCATGATCGATGATGGTCAGCAGACGCCGTGCGCGTTCGAAGCCGAGTGGGTCGCTACACCACCCGCGCGCCGCCGCCTGCGCCACGGCCACTTCGCACGATGCACGATACAGAAAGCGCCACCCCGACAGCCTGTGAAAGATCCGGAAGCACAACCACCACGGCAGCACGGCCGCCAGGCCGGGCACCAGCACCAGCTCGACGAGATCCTGCCATTCGGCACGAACCCTGCGCCAGATCGAGCTCACGACCATCGATGCGGCAGACGCACGAGTCCCGGCGTCTTCGTCGGATACACGAACCTGAAGCGCACGCAATCCTGCCATTCCTCGTACACGACGATACCGCGCGAATCGAACAGGTAGGCGCTGACGACATAGTCACCGGTATGCAGCGGCAGGTCCGGAAAGGTCACCGTCGCCCGCCAGCGGCCATCTGCAAGCCGCACCGGAGCGGCGCCATCTGCATGCGTGGTGACCGACGTGATGCCCACGCCATTAAGCTGCTCGAGCATGACGCCGATACTCGGTTGCTCGTCGGCATTCACATAGGCGGTGACGGTCACCGCAAGATCGTTGCCCTCGAGTACAGGGACCTCGCCCACCGGGGGCGATGCCTCCAGACCCGCCACCACCACTTCGCTGATGCCGGCACGACGGTCGGCCGACGTGGGCGTCTGCGACGCGGACGCCGGTTCTGCGGCGCCGCCATCGCCCTGTTCGCCCGTATCGCCAGGCCCGTCCAGCGAACGCACATGCGCTTCATAAGAGGCCAGCACGCGCTCGGTCGGGCCGAAAGCGCGCGGACGCCCGCCGTCGAGCCACAGGGCGACATCGCACAACTGCTGGATGTGATAGAGGCTATGGGAACAGAACAGGATGGTGCAGCCCATGCTGCGGAAATTCGCAATGCGCTCGATACACTTCTTCTGAAAGTGCTGATCGCCCACCGCAAGGGCTTCGTCAATGATCAGCACGTCGGGCTCGACCGCGGTCACGAGCGCAAACGCCAGACGCACCACCATGCCCGACGAATAAGTCTTCACCGGCCGATCGATCGCATGCTCAAGCTCGGCAAAATCAATGATGCTGGCCTCGAGGGCAGCCATTTCACGTTCCGAAATGCCGATCAGCGCACCAGCGAAGTACAGGTTTTCTCGACCCGAAAATTCGGGATGGAAACCTGCACCCAGCTCCAGGATGGCCGTCACTCGCCCGTTGCGCGAGATGGTCCCCGTCGTCGGTTGCAATGTTCCGGCAACCAGTTTGAGCAAGGTGCTCTTCCCCGCGCCATTGTCGCCGATCAGACCCATGCACTGCCCGCGGTGCAGCTCGAACGATACGTCCGCCAGGGCCCAGTGACTACGATGACAGGCACGGCCCGTCACCAGCGCCTTGAGCCTTTCGCGCGGCGAGTCATACAGCTTGTAGCCCTTACCTACGCCCTCCGCATGCAATACGACTTGTCCGCACGCGGCGGTGTCGACGCTGGACTTTGCGCTCATAGCCAATCCACCAGCGTTTCGCGGCTGCGTGCGATCAGGCGATCGAGCACCCAGGCACCGACCCCGAGCCAGACGGCGATGCCGCCCCAGACGCCGGCACCCGGCCATATCCCGCTCAACAGAACGGATTGATAGCCCATCACCAGCGACGACATCGGATTGATCCACAACGCCCACCGCCATGCCTCAGGAAACATGGTGACGGGAAACAGCACGGGTGAAAGAAAGATGCCGACCGAAATGAAAAAGGTCACCACCTGCAAGGTATCGCGCACAGCGGCGGCAAGGATGGCCAGGAGATAGGCCAGCACGCCACACAATAGCAACTGCGCGAGAAACAGCAGGGGCAGCGCCAGTACCGCTACCGAAAAGTGATGCATCGGGAAATAGGCGATCGCCACCAGCGCGATCAACGGCAAATGGATGGCCATGCTCGCCAACACCGCCCGGGCCGGAAACAGGACCGGGGGCAAGGGATTCTTTTGCAGAACGCCGCCGGAATCGATGAGGCTGCTCATTCCGCGCGAAATCGCGTCGCAAAACGCCATCCACGGTAGCGCCCCCACGATCAGGAAAGCCCCCACCGCACGTGTTGGCGCATTCTCCCCGAGCCGCATCGCAAACACGACGTCAAAGACGAGGTAGTAGGCCGCCACCGTCAGCATGGGCTGTATGTAAGCCCATGCCATCCCCGCCGCAGAGCCTGCGTGCCGCGCCGCAATTTCGCGCCGTGCCATCATCCACAACAGGGACCGCGCCCGCCACAGGGCAAGGCAATCCTGATACAAAGCACGCATCAGCAAAATCGCAAAATCCGAAAGAGTGAGATTGTCGGCCTCGTCTGCGTCCGCAGCAAGGATCCATGCTACTGTGCGGCGGAAAATGCCTCCAGCGACGACAAGTCCGGAACGACCGAAGCTCGTACCGGCGCGACGGCTGCGGCTCGCGCCTCGTCCCTCAAACGCTTGACGATCTCGGCCGACAGCTGCTCCTTGACCTCTTCAAACGGCTTTCGGCTTGCCGGGCGGCGTGCAGTGACCTTGATGATGTGGGCGCCAAATTCGGTTTCCACGACATCGCTGATTTCGCCAGGTTGAAGCGCAAACGCAGCGTCCTCGAAGGCTTTGGCCATTCGCCCGCGGGCAAAGAACCCCAGATCACCATTGCGTTGCGCGCTGCCCGGATCCTGCGAGAGCTCGCTGGCCAACTTGCCGAAATCCGCGCCCGGCTTGCGCAACTCGACCAAGGCCTTGGCTGCGCGCTCGCGTGCATCGTCCCCCCTGAACAGAATGTGGCTTGCCTGCACCTGCTCGGGCAGCATGAAACGATCCGGATTAGCCTTGTAGTCCGACAACGCCAGGCGCTCGACAGCTGTCATATTGACTTCCATGGACGTCTCGGCCCGCAGCAGGAGCGCATCCACCAATACCTTGTCGCGTGCCTGCTTCAGGTTGAATACGACCTGAGGATCGTTTGCCAGACCGGCCTGCTCGGCCTGCGCTGCCAGCGCTCTGGCAATTGCGATATTGCTGGCCAACTGTGCAACCTTGCCCGGATCCTTCAGAATCTGCTGGCGGATCTCAGGGGGAATGCGCTCCGCATCGGCCAGCACATCAGCCGCGGTCACTTCAATCCCATTGCCGGCACGTACGAGCACGGCATCCGCCAACGCGACGCCTGGAAACAGTGCAAGCACGCAAGCCCAGACCCTCACCACATTTCCGCTACGACGCATACGCAAGACAGCACTCCTGAATCCATTAAGACCAACATGCAAAATACATGGACCCCGACGTCATCCAACGAGATCCGACGCAAGCATCACCGCCACTGTCCCTGCCATACCACCCAGGTCAATCGACCCGCCCCGCCCTCAGGCCTCTTCAAGCACGATGGGCTGACGCGTTGCCGCATTGCGCTGCAGCCACATCTGGCGATACATCCGCTCGAGATCGCTGGCGAAACGTTTGGTGTCGAACAGCGGGCTCGCCTTGCGCCTGCGCTTGAGTTTGGCCCTGGCTGAACGCAAGGCCGCGGGGTCCTTGGCCAAAGCCACCACCAACTCGACGTACCCATCCACGCTGTCGGCGACCAGCTCGGGCATCCCCAGCGTGCGCAGCAGACTCTCACTCACCCGGCCTGCGAAGGTCGTACCCTTGACCGCTGCCATGGGCACACCAGCCCAAAGCAGATCCGCGGCCGTCGCGTGTCCGTTGTACGGCCAACTGTCAAGCCCGAAATCGGCCAGCTGCAGGCGGGCAAGATGGCCTTCAATCGTTGGCTCGTGGTCGGCCCACACCAGACGCTCGACCGCTACACCCCGCTTGACGAACTCACGTTCCAGATTGTCCCGCGCCTGCAACTCCTTGCCACGCGGCAACCACAGCACGCTCGCGGGCGCTGCATCGAGCACTCGGCACCATGCATCCAGCACGTCCGGATTGAGCTTGTACGCCTGATTGAAACAGCAAAAGACAAATCCATCCTCGGGCAAACCATAGTCCGAGCGTTTCGGCTTCTTGCCGAGTACACGCTCGCCGTCGTTCGGGAAATAGCTGTGCGGCAACTGAGCGATCGTTTCCGCGTAGAAGGGCGCGTCCTCGAGCGGCGTCACCACCGGATCACCAATCACATAGTCATACATACCGGGCAGGCCGATGGTACCCGGATACCCTAGCCACCCCACCTGTACGGCGGCAGGGCGCAAGCAGAATGCGCCATAACGACCTTCATTCGCCCAACCATTCAGGTCGATCAGGATGTCGATTTCGTCTTCTCTGATCTGAGCGGCCAACTCATCATCCTCGAGTTCCCTCACATCGCGGAACACGTCCGGTGCGCGCTCTGCTCGACGACGCCACTCGCTGCCATCGTCACGCCCCGTTGAATACGCGTACACCTTGACCTGTTCGCGATCATGAGCCTCAAAGATCGAGAGCACCAGGAAGCAGACCGGATGAATTCGATAATCCGATGAAACGTAGCCCACGCGCAAGACTCGCGTCCCATCAGTACCTCCATCCGGAATGACCGCCGCCGCGCTCACCTGTGCGCCGCCCAGCATGGCTTCGCCATAGGCGCGTGCCACTGACAAGTGAGCCTCCAAGTCGAGCCCGGGAACGGAAAGCATGCCAAAAGGAAGAACGCGGGTTGCGCGCGCCACAAGACCCGCACTTCGCACGTCGTCCACCGTTTGACGCAAGCCGTCCCAATCTGCCAATTTCAACTTCGTCGTCAGCAACTCCAGGGCAACGTTTGCGTTCGCAGGCGAATGCCGATAAAGCTGTTTGAAGAGATCCAGCGCTTCGGCCATCTTTCCGCTGCTCGACAACGCAATGGCGTAATTCTCGACTTGTGCGGGATCAACGACATAGCCCTGACCACGAGGATCCTGCTGAGCAAGTCGAATCGCCTTTTCGAAATGCACAGCAGCTTCGGCGTTGCGGACCTGACGCCCCAACACCACGCCAAGATTGTTGTGCCCGTCGATATCGTCACCCGCAACCTCAAGCACACCGCGCCAGCAGGCCTCGGCTTCGGCCAACGTCCTGCGATCGAATCGTCCCGGTGCAAGCAGAATTTCGCCGAGTCCCCGCAAAGCAATCAGATTCTTCGGTGACTTCACCAGCACCGCACGATAGTGATTTGCCGCAACTTCGGCCTGTCCGAGCCGTGCAGCCACTGATGCCAGGCTCAGACGCGCCTCATGCAGATTGGGATCGATCTTGAGCGCTTCGACGTAGTGCTGAAGCGCTGCATCCATGGCGCCTTGCCCTAGGAGGATGGCAGCTAGGTTGTTGTGCGCGTGTGCAATCGACGGGTTCAGCGCCAATGCTGCCTCGTAAGCCTGCCGAGCCTGGTCAAGCCGCCCTGCCTCGTGCAACATCGTTGCCAGCCGATAGACCGGCCCGAATTCGGTCGGCAGAAGACGTGCAGCCTCCTGATACTGGGTGACAGCTGAATCGACGGCCTTCTCAGCCCGCAACGCCTCCGCAAGAAAATACGCCGCCGCGCCATGTTCGGGCGCCAATGCGATGACATCCCTGAAAGCACGCTCCGCTGCGCGCGTCTTGCGATCTGCAAGGAAGAGTTGGCCGAGCTGGAATAAAGCATCCACATCCTTCGGCTTGCGCGCAAGGTGTGCGCGCAACATTGCAACTGCCTCGGACGTCTTTCCCTGGCTTACCAATTCCTGAACATTCATGTTCGCGCTTCCATCTCGCAGAATGTGCCAGCCCGATTGCAGGCGGCTAAAGAGGCGGAATTTTAGCCCAAGCAGACCACCAGATGGGGCTCGCTTACAAACGGTGAGACAGGTAGGGACGGCGCAGGGACAGGAAAGGGCGCTCGATCAGGCGGTAGCTGATCAATGACAGCCCAACGCAAAACGGGAAAACAAGCAACGCACCCCACGCAAGTGCAGCAGGCAATCCGCTCAGCTCAACACCTGTCCGCGTCAGCCACAGGCCCGCAATTTCTATGACAAACATATGATTCCAGTAGATCGAGTAGCTTGCTTCGCCGCCGCGGGCGAGCAGTCGATCAATGACCGGGGGAATCCGAATATCGACTCGAAGATACCCAATCAGCAACAGCGCATACCCCAGACCTTCAAGCAGGGGCATGAATACCCAGAGCATCGACGACGACGGATAGACGCCATTATTGTAAAACCCCCCCTGAAGATTGAGTCCATGCAACGCCACCGTGGCGATGAGCACGCCGCCAATCAGGCTTCCCCAATGCCACCATCGCCTCCCCGAGGAAAAACGTTCATAGCAGCACGCGGCAAACATGCCGCACAGGAACTGGTCGATGCGACCGAAAATCGTCCAGTAAGCAACATGCTGGACACTGTCCGAGTGCATCCAGACCATGAACCGAAACAGCACAGCAAGCGCCAACAGTTTCAGCAGATAAGCGGCCCCGTCTTTCTGTATGAACAACACAAGAAAGGGAAATACGACGTAGAACTGGACCTCGACGATGACCGTCCACCCAATCCCCGGTACCGCGCCCCGATTCAGCAGAAAAAGGGAACTGACGAGCACTTCGACCGGATCCAGGTTCTTGCTTTGAACGTAGAAAAGGCACCACACCACGAACAAGGGCAGGATGCGCAGCAAGCGATTGACGTAGAACGGAACGATGGAGACCGACTGACCGGCCGCCAGACGCATGAAGATGAAGCCAGACACCACCATGAACAGTGAAACGCCCGTGTGCCCCTCTTCGATCAGACTCAACAACGGAAATCCTGGCACGTGTCCGAATGGCACGTAGGCATGCTCCCCCCCGAAATGCACGAAATGCCACATGAAGACCATGAAGGCGGCGAGCAAGCGCAGATGATCGAGACGGGAAAGATAAACGCCGGAACTGGCTTTCATGGACAGACCGTTGTTGACGAAAAAAGGGGCAGGTTACCCTGCCCCTTCTACACCTAAGCGGTGATCAGCCCAGATTACGGACGGGTCACACGATGCGCCCAGCCGGCACCGAAGTTGCCGGACACGCCAGCAGCAACAGCGGAGTTGGTCGCTTGCACGAAGGACTGACCCAGAACCGGCAGACCGAAGCCGCCGTTGGCCGTGTTGATCGTCGTCCAGCCCGCGGTGGAACCGGTGCTCAGGCTGCCGCTGGCAACCGAAGCGCCCAGAACGTTGGAACCGTTGAACTTGACAACCGTACCTTCGCCGCAGAACTTGACGGTTTCGATGGTACCGGGCGAGAACACCACACCAGCGGTTGCCGTACCTTCTTCCTGGTCGAAGTTCGTCACACCACCGAGCTTCACGCAGATCAGGTTACCCGACACTTCGGTGTTGGAGCTGTAGAACCACGAAGCCACCGGAGCGGTCGTCACAGCAGCGCCAGCCACGTTGAACACGCGCTTTTCAGCAGCGACGGTCGTCGCGTAGTCGTATGCAACATGGTAACGACGCGTCGGCATCGAGAACACCCAGTCGGTCTCGGCGGCGATGGCAGCGTTGGTCAGGAACTCGTTGGTCACCGAGGACACAGCCAGCGCGGTCGTCAGCGCAGCTGCCTGGGCAGTGGCGTTGGCGTAGTCACCGTCGTACGGGGTCGAGAGGTCAGGCAGGTCAAAGTTGGCAACCTTGTCAGCCTTGATCAGCAGCGGGTCAGCCGTGTGCATATTCACCGAAACAGCCGGGAAATACTGGTTGCTGTCCTGCGGGAAGTACACAACGTTGGTCGGAGCACCAGCCGAAACCAGCGCAGCGGACTCACCTGCCCACGAAGCGGCGCTCGGCACATTGATGATCGTCCAGTTGCCCATCAGGCCGCTGGTCGGCGCGGACAGACCCGGCTCAACCTTGGTCGGATCGTTCAGGATAGCGGTATCGCAAGGTGCAACGCCAGCAACGTGCTTGGTGGTAGCGTAGAGCTTGTAAGCAGCGGTCGTCGTGTCAGCATCCTTGACGATGTCGCCCATGTTGAGGAACTCAACATAGCCTTCACGCGTCCAGGTAGCCTTCTCAGCATCGGTTGCGCTGGGCGGCAGGTTGTTGGTGATGAAGGACACGCCACCCGCCGGGATTGCCGGAACGGTACAAGTCTTGTCAGCGGTGCTCAGCACAGCCTTGCCGTCAGCACCCTCAGACACGTTGGCGGTCCAGACGTCGCCCGGCGACAGGAAGACCTGGAAGTCAAGCACGTCGTCGGAGTTGCCGGCGCTGCGGAAACGGACCTTGACAGCCTTACCACGCACGGTGTCGGTATTCACCAGGTTGATAAGGGTCGAGTTACCTTCCTGAGCCGTGAAGTACGGCTGAATCAGGATATGACCAACGCCGTCGGCGTTGAACGTCAGCGCTGCAGATGCGGATGTGCTGATACCACCGATTGCGGCAGCGACGCTCAGCGCGAGGATTTTCTTGTTCATAAAGACTCCTAGGAAAAGTCTGGTAAAAGCGCAAAACCAGTTTGATTACGCAGAAACACATTATCACAGCCCGAACGGCTGCGGCAACCGTGGAATACCGAGACAAGCCACCTGTTGCACAAACACAACTATCAAGCGGTCTATCCGATAGAAATCCTCCTGTCAGCAGCACTAACGCTTCGGGTGAAAATACCACTGACCATCTTCCAGGACCCATTTCTCGCTGATGTATGTGCTCGACTCTTCACTCACACCAGGTCTGACCGCCGAACGAAAATCGAGCTTGACTCTTGCCGAACATGCCTCTTCAGCACACTCGACCGATACCACTTCGGCTTTGGTCCACGACACTGCACTTCCTATCGTCCCACGAAAATGCACAAACGGGCGCAATGCCCTGTAGGACGGAGTGGCGAAACTATAGACGGTTTCCCATTCACCGGCAACATGTGCATCCCACCGCTGCTGCGCGCGGAATTTGACGATGTCTTCCGGCGCCGAGGAGAGTGGCGGCATGTTGCTGCAGGCACTCAACATGCCGACGGCAATCAACATTGCGCCGGTAACAATTCTGGAGCGATACGAGGAGGTCTTCTTCATCTGAGTTCTCTCTGACACGACTGGCTACAATCAATAAGGCTGAGGTATTCAGCTGCCTTGCGACCGGCTCAATCCGCTTTCGTTCTATTCAATCAAACCAGGCAATCACCCACCATTCATCGCCCGTATGATTGCCTGGTTATTCAAGGGACAGACTTGGCCGGAGGCAAGATGTCGTCGGTTGGGGCTTCCGACGATTGCCCGAAGCCTTTCAGACCCTTCATCCGGGCGCGGAACTCTTCGCTGACATCGCGCATTTCCTGGTCCGAGCGGACAACGCGCGGGGTGATGACAACCAACAACTCGGTACGGGCGCTGGAATTCGCAGTGGAGCCGAAGAGATTGCCAAGGACCGGAATATCGTGCAGCAAGGGCACACCGGATTTGCCATTAGTGGTGTTGTCTCGGATCAGGCCACCAAGGACGAGCGTTTCACCCGAACGAACTGCCACCTTGCTCGAAATCTGGCGCTGAAGGAAGGCACGCTGCCCGGTTGCAGTATCAATCTGCTCCCCCACATCCGTGACCGATTGATCGACTTGCATGGTGACGACATTGCCGGCATTGACCGATGGGGTCACCGCAAGCGCCACCCCGGTATCCTTGTATTGAATTGACTCGGTGGTCGTATTGTCCCCGACCGTCGTAGCAGTTTTCACCGGTTGCTGATCACCCACGATAATCGAGGCAGTGTGATTATCCAGCACCATCAGCGACGGGCTGGAGATGACCTTGACCAAGGACTTTTCCGCCAAGGCATTCAGAACCGCCCGAATATCGCCAAGGGGATTGCTTATCGAGTACGAAAAACCCGCGAGCGCGCCGCCCAATACCCCGCCGCCCGTTGTGCTCAAAACCCCCTTACCGCTGTAACCGTTCGCCAGATGGTCCTGGAAATACCATTGGAGACCGTACCTCAAATCATCCTTCAACGTTACCTCGATGATGCTGGCCTCGATCAGAACCTGAGTTGGCGACACATCGAGCCGCTTCAGTGTCGACTCGATCTTGGTGTAGTCGGAAGCCGTCCCCCAAACCAGAATCGCATTGTTAAGTTCGTCGGCGATGACGCGGATGCCGTTTCCGCTGGCAATCGCCGTGACGGCTGGCGTCTGCGCTGCACCCGTGCTGCCTGACAACGCACCTGTGGTGGTGCCCAGCGCACCGGCGCCCGAGGTCGACGTACCCAGGAGGCTGCTTCGCGACGCACCGGAGGACGAAAGTCCGCTCACCCCAAAGCCGCTTGAGGTAGCGCTCACCGCGCGCTGCCCCCGGGCCACGCCGCTATCGGTCTTGGTGCCGGCGGACTGGCCAGTGCCAAAGATACCGTTGAGCACGGTGGCCAAGTGAGAGGCCGAACCATTCTGCACCGGGTATACATATAGGCGCGCCTCGGTTTCACCACTGCCCGGTTGATCGAGACGCTCGATCCACTCACGGGCCTGATCCAGGTAAGCCGCCCGCGGCGTGACCACCAGAATGCTGTTCAGCCGCTCGATGGGCATGACCCGCAGTGCGCCATACAGCGGATGCGCCTCGGACAGCGCAGCGGTTGACGCCGCATTGCCGGGCGCCCCCGCCTTGGCGCCTTCTGCCGCCGCCGTGCCTCCGCCACCGGAGGTCATGAGACGCAACGCGGTATCCACTTCGCGCACGGTCGCATACTTCAGCGGAAAGACCCCCACCGACATGCCCTTGAGCAAGTCGACGTCAAAGGTATTGACGATTTCCATCCAGCCTTCGACCTGACTCCGGGTGCCCGCCAGCACGAGCAGGTTGCGCAGCGTATCCACGCGCAGGAAGGCATCCGGCGTCGCGACCGGGCGCAGGATTTCGGCCATCTCGGCAGCGCCGATATAGCTGAGCGGCACGACGACCGATCCGAAACCTGCCGGGAGCGGTCCGGAACCGACGCGCCGCGGTGCCGACACGATGCCCTTCAGGCTCTCGGGCTTGCCAATGTGATAGACACCGCGCGTATCCCGTGCCATCAGGATACCGTTGGCCTGCAGCACGCTCTCGAGCACCAGCAAGGCCTGATCCGTGGAAATGCTGCCCTGCGTGGACAGCGTGATCGTGCCAGCCAGTGGCGGATGGATCACATAATCGGCACCTGCCGCATCTTCGAGGACTGCTACCAGCACGTCGGCGATCGGAGCCTGTTCGAATTTGAGCGTCAGTGCTTTCTCGCGCAGCGGCCGGATGTTCGCCGAAGGCGGGCGCGGCTTCGCGATGACCTGATCGTTGCCACGCAGGATGCGCGGCTTTGCACTCTTGTCGGCATCGGCATTCGTCGTATCGGCAACTTTGCTGTCCGCACTGTCCGGACGCGCGCCGGCGGCGACGGTCGAACTGGTCGCCCCCGCCTTTTCCGCAACAGGCTGGTTGCCGCCCGGCGCGGAAGCCGGCGCGGCCGATACGTCGGTGACGGTCGCCTCAACCACTGGAGCCGGCGGGCCCGAACGGTCGGCCAGCGCCGACGGGGCGGGGGAAGGCTGCGCGATCGCCGTGTTGATCATGCCGCAGGCACACAACAGGGACACGAGCGTGAGCAATCGATTGAGGGGCATTGATAAGAAGGTCATTGAGGCATCGGTTCCGGCGGCAAACCATTCTGAATACGGAGGACATTGTTGCGGGCAATCCGCTCGCGCACACGGTCCTGTGCAGTTTTCATGCCGCCAGGCCGGGCAGGCGCGGCAGCGGGGCGCTCGGGAGCCGGGCGCTCGGCAACCGAGACACCGCCAGCGGACGGATCCGCCGCGGCGGCTGCAATTCCCCAGGCACGCTCGAGCGCGAGCGTGCGGGTTTCGCCATCGGCGACAAAGATTGCCTGGCGCCCTTCGGCACGTTCAAGCGTCCACTTACCGAGCTTCTCGCCAAAACGCAGACGTCGAGTCTTGCCTTCGGCGACGACCACTGCACTCCCCCTGTTGCCGCCCGCATCAATCAGTGCAAGAAGCCGGGCGCCAGCAAGGCCATCGACGACAGCCACTGCAGCCTCGCCAGCCTTCTGCTCGGGTGGGGGCGGACGCCGATCGGCGGCGAAAAGCGGCCGCTCGACCGTTTCGCGGAATCGGCCGAGATCGATCGGAGACACCGGCTGCGAAGCCGGTTTGAAGGTTTGCGCATCGGGTGCAAGCGGCGCCGGTGCCTTCCATGAATATCGAGCGGGGTCGGACCACAGATAGGCGAGCACGACTGCAAGCAGCAGCCCGAGTCCGATCAGCACCGACGAGATCGATGTTTTCATGGCGTCGAGTGCAGCACGAACAGGGTTAACTGAGCCTGAAGCTGCTGCGCGCCACCCGTACCACGGGAAATGCCACGCAGAGACAGGGATTCGATCGTCAGCGCAGGCGTCGACGCGGCCAATGCAGCAAGCGCGACCTGCAGCTGAGGCAATGTGCCCTCTCCACGCAATGCAATGGGAATACGGTCGAAACCGTTTTCCTTCTGGGCCGGCAACACCTGGCTACTGGAAATCGTCATGCCCGCGCCTTCGACTGCACGCCTGGCACGCTGCTGTGCATCATTGCCGGCCTGGCTGATATCGAGCGAGGCGGGATAGGCGACACGCGCAACCGCCGCTTCGGCCTCAGCGGCACTGTTCTTCAGTTCTTCGGCAACCGACTCCAGCCCTTTCAGCCGTGCATAGCGAGGCTCGATTTCCGCCAGCTTGGCCTCGGCCCAGCGGTGCTTCGAAACCACGTACGAAACCGGTACGGACAGGATGGCCAGCACCATCAGCATCGAAACACCGATAACGATATAGGGACGGCTGCGAAGCAAATTCATGAACCTGCCGCCTCCCCGACCGCCGTATACTCGATGGTAAAACTCTCCTTGCCCGTACCTGCTCGCGCGGACGCGGAAGGCGCACGTACATCGCGGAAGGACGGCTGCGCGCCGAGCTTTTGCATGAGCCCCGCCGCGTTGTCCGTCTGCCCCGCCATACGCACCTTGTCCCCGCGAATCTCCAGGAGGTTAAGCACGGTGTCATCTGGAAGCTGCTGCGTCAGCGTATTGATCAGGGCCAGTGCGGAAACTGGTTGCCCCAGAATGCCCTGCGCGGCGGCGATGCGCTCATTGGCGGCCACGATGCGCTCGCGCAATGCCGCCTGCGGCGCGGCAGTACCCACCAGTGCGGTATAGGCCAGCTGCGCCTCAATGGCGCGCTCACGCAACTGCAAGGTCGGGGTCAGAAGGATACCCGCCACGAGCAGAACAACGATGCCGAGCACGCCGAGTACGCGCGCACGCGCGCGGCGCGTACGCTTGTGGCGCGTGTTCTCGCCATAACCGGGAAACGCGATCTGTCCCGGCGCCCAGACTTCCGCCTGGGCATCGCCGATACGCGATCGCTGTGCATCGAGACAGGCCGCAATGCGACGCTTTGAGGTCAGCACGAGATCGACCAGCATGCCCGCATCGGCAGACCTCAAGCGATAGGTCCACGCCAGATCTTCTGCAGCAAAGGGGCTCGCCGAACTGGCCTCGAGTTCGATGGCGGCTCGAAGCTCCGCGTCCGCCATCGGCGGCAGTACAAGGCTGCGGCGCAGCAGATCGTCTTCGTCGAGTTCGATTGCCACGCACCTGACGTTCGGACTCGCCGCAGCAAGCACCTCGCCGTCAAGGGCGCAGAACTCACTGCCATCCGCGCGCAAGACACGCACAGGCTCCTGGGGCGTGAGCCAAGCGAGCATGGGCAGGTGCAGCGCCTCGTCCCAACCCATGCGCATGAAGTCCGCCACGGCACCGAGGTCGTAGCCGAACAACTGAAGTTGATCGCGCGAAAGCGCGCGCGCCGTTGCAGTCATCTGGAATGCGGCTCGATAGTCGGTTCGAGACGCTGGCCCGTACGCAGGACGCGCCAAGGCACACGCTGCAGCGCCATGACAGACACGTCGATCTCCTGAGTCCGAACCATCGTTGCTCCACTGGACAGAGGCACCCTCGCCTCAATTCGGAAACGCGACGCGGATGACCTCGCCACATTTGCCGGATTCAGGCCCGTCGTATCCGCCAGGTTTGCATCGGCAGTACGGGCCTCGAATATTCGCTTTGCCAACTCGACATTCCCGCCCGCCAAGACGACCAGCACAGAAAACGGCGCTGCCATGGGGTCGACCTTATCGTGCCGACCATCCACCGTGACAAAGGACGCCACTCTACCATAAAGGCCAATATCGACCCCGAGCACCTGTAACAGATCCTCTACGGCTTCGAATCGGTTTCCGCGCGTCAGAAAATGGCTGCCCGCGGCAATATAGGCGGGATCTTCCGCGCCCATCGCACGCGGCACATCGTCTGCGTCGCGCCAGTCAACAATCCGATCTGCGAGCATCCGTGCCGCATCGGGCTCGACCCCCGCGGCAATGACGAAGAGTTGCTCGAGCAAGTCGGAAGATGCCGCGCTCAGATCGATCAAGCCATTCAAGGGCACGACGGTGACATCGATCGCATGACCATCGAAATCGACCTGCACTTCACGGTAGCGGTTGCGCTCGTCGCCGGCAGCACTCAACTGCGCGGCAATCAATCTGATGGCCCCATCGCCCAATGCCGCACCTTCGGACATGTTTCGTTGCGTACTGACAACGCGCAATTCGCCGCGCATAGTGTAGATCAGCCCGGTCACGATGAGACTGAGTGCCGCCACCATCCACAGCACCGCAATCAGCGCAAGTCCGCGTGCCCTGGCTCGACGTGTGTGCCGCCTCATCTCAATAGGGCCCGAACGTGGCGCCACCGGCGCCGCTGTCACCCGACAGCAGTGGTCGAAAAGCGGTGACGATGTCGGGCCAACGGTCTCCTCCGCGCTGCAAGGACAGGCGTACGTGGGAAGGCAAACGGTCAGGAAACGGCCAGGCTTCAAGCCAGGCGCCGCCAGGCGCCTCCGGATCCAGGAACGCAATGCTGAAACCGTCGAGATCGCCGACAAGCACCCTGCGTTCGACCGGCACGTTCTGCCTCCGCGCCTCCTGTTCGACGTATTGCTGGAAATACAGCACGAGCTCGGCCCCGTCCCCGCCTTTTTCGGCCACGAGACGGAAGTGGTACAGGCCGCCGGCACTTTGTCTTGCCGGCATGACCCCGATCCAGGAAAGCTCTCCTGCCGCGCCCATGAAATCGAGGCGGGTACCGGGCTGGCCCTCCTGTTCGCGCCGCTTGATTGCTACTCGGGTGAGCAGGCTATCCAGAAAAGCAGTCGTCACGCGCAGGTCGTCCTCGAGCCGAATGCGTTCGCCGACGCGCTGCTCCGCCGTCGCAAACGAATGCATCGCCGCGCCAAGTCCAAGCGCGATGAACGACAGCAGGGCCATGACCACGATCAGTTCGACCAGCGTAAAGCCCTCGAAGTGCGCCGGCCGGGTCATGGCGTCACTGCCTTCGCCTGGGGCAGGAGCGTGACCAGCTCGAAGTTGCGATGACGCTGACCATCCTGCCAGCCGACGTCCACGCTGACACGATGAAAGCTGACGCCGCCGACCACGTCCGGCCACGGCGTGCTCGTGACCCGCCACTGATATTCCTGAAACGCCCCCTGCTCGTTCCAGCCAGAGGCCTCGACGTCATCGCGTCCAGCGAGCACGGATTCGGCCAACAGAATGGCGCGCGAATAGTTGCGCGTATCCGAGACGTTGCGAACGCTGCCGCCGCTGGCGTTGTAAAGCGCGCCAAGCGAAAAGGCCATGATCGAGAAGGCGACGAGCAGTTCGAGCAGCGAGAAGCCGGATTGGGTCTTCTTCAAGGAACAATGCTCTCCTGGCTTACCCGACCCGAAAGCCAGTCAACCCGCACGCGGACACCGGCTCCCGATGCCCGCACGATCTCGATGCTGCCGCCAGTGGCGCCACCTCCGGGCAAAAAACGAATGCCCGCACCGCGATCGGGGTCGAATTCGGACGCAGCCACCGTCGCACGCAGTTCGAGTCCGTCCGGCACCGTTCGTACCGGCCCGCCGTCGAGTCGATAGGACTTCTGTCGGAGATTGACCTCGAACACCGCTTCGCGCCCCTCCGTCTGGGCAATGTACCGTGCGGATCTCAGATCCGAAAACACATGCCCCACGGTCTCCCGATAGCGGGCGGCGTCCTGCATGCGCTCGAAGGCTGGCGGCGCAAGCGCCACCAGCAACGCAGCAATGGCAAAGACGACAATCAGCTCGAGGAGCGTGAAGCCTGCCGTCCTCCGCTTTCCGGGCATGCCCATGCCGCCCGGCAGCTTACTGGGTGTTTCTGATATCGGCGTTCTCGCCCTCACCACCCGGCGCGCCATCTCCGCCGAGGGAGAGAATCTCGAGTCCCCCGTTGGGACCGGGATTGGCGTATTTGTAGGCATTGCCCCACGGATCGACCGGCACCGAGCTACCCTTCAAATAGGGGCCGTTCCAGCCACCTACCGTGCCGGGGCGCTTCACCAGTGCCTCCAGGCCTTCGTTGGTGGAGGGAAAACGGCCGACGTCCAGCTTGTATATCTCGAGTGCCTTCTCGAGGTCGGAAATCTGCACGGCAGCAGTCTTGGACTTCGCTCCGCCGAGCTGACCGAGCAATCTTGGCCCGACCAGGCCCGCAAGCAAGGTCAGAATGGCCAGCACGACGAGAAGCTCAACCAGCGTAAAGCCACCCTCTGCCGCCTTGGATCGGCGCGAAAACAGACACATGGGTTTGATTCCTAAACAAAAACGAAAATTATACCGCGAGGTCATTGATGGACAGGATGCCCAGCAGGATAGACACGATGATGCCGGCGATCAGCAAGCCCAGCGTAAGAATAAGTAACGGTTCGAGCATCGTCAGGCCACGCTTGATGCCGTTCTCCACATCACGATCGAAAATGCGCGCCAACTCCAGTGCCATTGCATCGAGTCGTCCGGTTTCCTCCCCCACCCGGATCAAATTGATCGCCAGTGGTTCAAACAGCCCCGTTGCTGCCATCGCATCGCCGACTCTGGCGCCAGCTTTCATCTTTGGCGTGACATCGGCCAGCCTTGCGCGCAGACGGCGATTGCCCACCGTCTCCGTCGCAATGCCCAGCGCAGTGAGAATGGGAACGCCGTTTCCGAGTAGCGTACCCAGCGACCGTGAAAAACGTGTGATGTCATATTTGAGAACAAGGCGCCCCAGAATGGGGGTGGCCAGCATGCGAGACTGCAACCAGTCCCGCCCATCCTCAGTCCGCAGCCAACGCCGAACCACCCAGAAAAGAAGCGCGGAAGCGATGCCAAGGTAGACCCCGTACTCGGTGAAGAAACTGCCCAGATTCAATACAAAACGGGTCGGAAGGGGCAATGCATCGCCCATGTCGCGGAACAGCGACTCGAACTGGGGCACGACGAAACCCAGCATCGCGATCAGGGACAATACCGCTACCGAGAGCAGAATGGCGGGATAGATGGTTGCTGAAATGACGCTATCCCGAAGCGCCCTCGATCGCTCGAGGTGCTCGACAAGGCGCCCCATCACCTCGGCCAGACGACCACTCGCCTCCCCCGAACGGATCATGTTGATGTAAAAGTCACCAAAAAGCGCTCGATGGGCCAGGAGCGCCCGGCTCAGCGGCGCACCACCCTTGACGTCCTCCAGAATGCCTTTGACCAGCTCGGCCACGGCGGGCTTGTGGCTCATGCCGATCAAGACCCGCAATGCGCTGTCCAGCGCCAAACCGGCACGCAACATGATCGACAACTCGGTCGTCAGCGCCAGCACGTCCGCCTGGCTGGCCGGCCCGCGCGACCGCCAGCCGCCCCGCTGCTCGGTACTGGAGGGGATGTTTGCATTCGAGTCGGGGCCGCGCGCGGCGCCAGTGCTCGCACCTTCGTCGATGCGGATCGGCGTCAAGCCACGCTGGCGCAGTTGCCGCAAAGCCAACTGGCGGTTGGCCGCGTCGAGCACGCCCTCGCTTACGACGCCTTTTGCATCGGCTGCCCGATAGGAAAACTCAGGCATCAGCCTGATCCTGCGTGACGCGCATGACCTCTTCCAGCGATGTCACGCCCGCCGCAACCTTGCGCAGACCATCTTCATACAGCGTCACCATGCCCGCCTTGCGCGCGACCGCGTGCAATTCGGTCGCATCGGCACCGTTGATGATCGCGCGATGCA
Organism: Azoarcus sp. L1K30; assembly: GCF_018122735.1. GTDB lineage: Bacteria > Pseudomonadota > Gammaproteobacteria > Burkholderiales > Rhodocyclaceae > Parazoarcus. Next base: position 3,051,872 of record NZ_JAGRRD010000001.1, read on the forward strand.
TGGATTCATCGAGAACGAACAGTTCATGAATGCCGACACGCCCCCGATACCCCGATCCGCGGCACTGCGGACAGCCCCGAGCAACGTGTATGACCGAATCCTTCGTGCAGAACTGATCTAGGCCGGTACGCTGCAGCACCTCCGGCGTCAGCTCCTCCGGCGCCTTGCAGTGATCGCACAGACGCCTCACCAGCCGCTGCGCAAGCACGCCATTGACCGACGAGGTGATGAGATAGCGCTCGACGCCCATGTCCTGCAGACGCACGACCGCACCCGCAGCCGTGTTCGTATGCAGCGTCGACAGCACGAGGTGCCCGGTCAGCGCCGACTGCACGGCAATCTGTGCAGTCTCACCGTCGCGCATCTCCCCGATCATGATGATGTCGGGGTCCTGGCGAAGAATGGAGCGCAGGGCACTGGCAAAGGTCAAGCCGATCTGGGGGTGAACGTGAATCTGATTCACGCCCTCGAGCTGGTATTCGACTGGATCCTCCACCGTGAGAATCTTGAGCGTCTCCGCATCGAGCTTGGACAGGGCCGCATACAGGGTTGTCGTCTTGCCCGACCCGGTCGGCCCGGTGACGAGCACGATGCCATGGGGTCGCGCCAGCAACTCGTTGAAACGAGCAAGCGTTTCGCGCTCGAAGCCCATTTCCTCAAGACTGAACCGGACACTTGCGCGGTCGAGTACGCGCATCACCACACTCTCGCCATGCACCGTGGGAACCGTCGACACGCGCAGATCGAGTTCCCGCCCCTTGACTCGAACCTTGATGCGCCCGTCCTGCGGCAAGCGGCGCTCGGCGATATCGAGATGAGCCAGGAGCTTTACCCGGGAAATGACGGCGGCGGTGAGGCGCGCGGGCGCGCTCTCGTCGCTGTGTATGACGCCATCGACCCGATAGCGAACATGCAGGCCATCCTCAAACGGTTCGAGGTGGATGTCCGACGCCCGCAGGTCGGTGACCCGACCGATGATGGTATTGACCAGTCGGATGACAGGCGCTTCGCTGGCCAGGTCCCTCAGGTGTTCGACGAAATCACCCGCTTCGGCTTCGTCCGACGCCGTACCGTCATCGTCGTCCTCGGCATTGTCGAAAGCTTGTGCCAGCGCCTTTTCGATATCGGTCTCGAGCGCCAGCATGGGGCGAATCTCGAGACCGGTCGCGAGGCGGAGCGCCTTGAGCACGAACGCATCCTGCGGGACCGCCATGGCGGTTTCCAGTTGCCCGTCGGCCACCCGCACCGGCAAGGCAAGGTGACTGCGGAGAAACTCCGCCTGCAAACCCTCGATCTCGGGCAGCACCGCGGGAAAATCATCTGCCGTCACGAACGGAAGCCCGAGCTGATGCGACAACGCAGTGGCGATATCGGCCTCCGACACCACGCCAAGCCGGACCAGCACGCGACCGAGCATGCCGCCCATCTCGTCCTGTGCAGAGAGTGCACGATCGAGATCGCGCGCATTCAGCTTTCCAGCACTCAGCAACAGTTCGCCCAGCTTGGGGCGCGCCGTCTGAAGTGGGGGAAGCGAGGGTTCGGTCTGCTCTGTGGGCTGGTTTGACATTCAATCAGGCGACACGCTAGAAGTGGAGATTTTGTCGCGGGGGAAGTACCCGCGCGCCCAGTGGCCGACTGCACTTGCAGTGCCGGGCGAGGACTTCACGCGTCGATCCGTGCCCGGTTTGCCACGACACCCGTCCTAGACGACTGCAACCGCCGGTTCGACGAGGTAGGGGCGCGGAGGATTATAGGGCACATATTCGGGAACCCAGCGCCTGAGGTCACGACGAACCTCGTCGTCGGTGCGAATCTTCGCCGAATTGATCCACCGGATCAGCCCGTCAATCTCGAACCCCTCCGGCGGCGCCGCGCCAGCCACGCGCAGCTTCGGGTGATGTGTAGGCCGGGTCTTCTCGTAATCGGCGAGCACCTCTTCGTAGAGTTTCTCGCCGGGGCGAAGCCCACTGAACACAATCGGAATCTCGTCCTCGGTATGGCCAGAAAGGCGAATCATGTCGCGGGCCAGATCGAGCACCTTCACCGGCTCACCCATATCCAGGACGAAAACCTCTCCGCCCTCGCCCATTGCCGCCGCCTGCAAAACGAGTTGCGCCGACTCATTCACCGCCATGAAATACCGCGTGATCTCCGGGTGCGTCACGGTAACCGGTCCACCGCGCTCGATCTGGGCCTGGAACTTGGGAATCACACTACCCGCGCTGCCCAGCACATTACCGAAGCGCACCATCTCGAAGCGCGTAAGCTTTGACTTTGCCTGCAATACGAGGCAGATAATCTCGGCCAGGCGTTTGGTGGCCCCCATGACATTGGTCGGATTCACCGCCTTGTCCGTAGATACCAGCACGAAACGCTCGACACCGATGCTCGCGCACGATTGTGCCAGCACCCACGTACCCAGTACGTTGTTGCGCACGGCCTGCCAGGTATTGTTTTCCTCCATGAGCGGCACGTGCTTGTAGGCCGCAGCATGAAATACGACCGCCGGTACATAGCGTTCGAGAATCTCCGTGACCCGGCGGCGATCCTTCACGTCGCCCGCCACCGCGACCAGGGAAGTCTTGGGGAAAGCATCGGCAAACTGCTCGGCAAGCTGATAAAGCGCGAACTCGCTGAGCTCGAAAGCAATGATCTGCGCCGGCTCGAACCTGGCAATCTGGCGACACAGTTCGGCCCCGATCGAGCCGCCCGCCCCGGTCACCATCACAACACGCCCGTGCAACAGATCCCGCACCTGCGGGGTATCGATCACCACCGGTTCGCGTCCGAGCAGATCCTCGAGATTCACACGCCTGATCTGCGACACGGCATCATGCCCGGAGATGATCTGCCCCATGGTCGGCAGCGTAAAGGCCTTCACCCCCGAGCGCATGCACTCGTTCGCCACCTCTCGAAGCCTTGCGGGCGCCGACTCCGGCATGGCAATGATCGCGTGGCGCGTTTTGAACACCGCGGCCCATTCCGGCAGGCTGGAAATCGGGCCCAGCACCCGCACGCCACACACCTCACGAAAAAGCGTTGCGGGATTGTCGTCCAGGATCCCGACGACATGCCACTCACGCGAACGCGCCAACTCTTTCACCAGACTCGCGGCGAAACGCCCCACGCCAAGCACCAGCACCGGGCGACCGACCGACTGCATGGCACCGAACTCTTTCTGCTCCTTGAACACCCTATAGACCACACGCCCACCCGCCATGACCAGCATCAGGAAGAGCGGATAGAGCACCAGCATCGATCGCGGCAACAGCGGCGACGGGTGGATCAGCACCGCACCGATGGCCAACACCACCCCGCTGGCCATGACCGCCTTGGCCAGCCGCATCAGGTCCGGCAGGCTGGCGAAGATCCAGATTCCGCGATAGAGGCCTGCCGCCCTGAATACAAGCGCCTGGGCCGGCAACATGACGACGGCACCACCGAACAGAATCGTCAGGTACTCGTCCGGCACGGAAAAGTTGAAGCGAACACTCAGTGCAAGTGTCCAGGCCAGCAGCACGGCAGCCAAGTCAAACGCAAAAACAGTCAGGGAACGCCAATTCGCGGGAAGTCTCATCGTCATGCCTGGCCGCACAAGAAATCGCACATCACGAGACCCTGATTCACGCAATTCAAATAAAACATAGGCGCACTGACCTTGCGGGGGATGTCCGCTGCGGAATAAACGCGTCCATGGTGACAGCGCGCGAAAATATCTTCATCCGCGAATTGTAAGCGTTTGTCGGGTATTAGCGCGATAGCAGTGTCAATAGTGCAACATTCACTGAAGATTTAAATGCTTGGCATGAAACGGCGCACTTGTCGGCGCCGGGCGCACGAACGCCGCATGTCATTCGCCTCAAACATGCGAAGCAACTGGCATACCGCTACGTGCGGCCTTCTGGCTCCAGTTATCTGGATCAAGTACAATTACGGGTTTCCGCCATTTATGCCTTTATTGGCGAAGATCACCGCAAGGACCTCGTGTGCCGCTCCTGTACATTCTTGCGACGCTGTTATGCGTCACTGGCATCGCGGCCGGCCAGATACTGTTCAAGCAAGCCGCGCTAAACATCCAGGACGCTACTGACTGGCAGGCGTGGGCCTTCAATGGTGCGCTGATTGCCGCTCTTGCCCTGTACGGATTCACCACCTTGTTCTGGATCTGGATCCTGCGCCACGTGCCGCTGCACCTGGCCTACCCGTTCATGGGACTGGCGTTTCTGATCGTGCCGCTGCTGGAACACCTTGTATTCGGTTCGCCCCTGCACCTGCGGACCTTCCTTGGCGGCGGATTGATTCTTCTCGGCGTTATGATCGCAGCATCAACCTGAAGTAGCAAGCCTTCATGAAAATCGCTGTGACCATCCCCTGCTACAAGGTTCGCAACCACATTCTCCAGGTACTGGCGGCCATCCCCTCTTCAGTGACGAAGATCTACGCGGTCGACGACTGCTGCCCTGAGGGAAGCGGCGACTTCATCGAGGCGAATTGCCACGATCCGCGCGTCCAGGTGCTGCGCAACCCGATCAATCTGGGCGTGGGAGGCGCGGTGACGACGGGCTACCGCCAGGCCTTGAAAGACGAGATGGATATCGTGGTCAAAGTCGACGGCGATGGCCAGATGGACCCTCAACTGATTCCCCATTTTGTCCGCCCGATCAGAAAGGGGCGCGCCGACTACACCAAGGGGAATCGCTTTTACCGTCACGAATCGCTGCGCGGGATGCCCCGCATCCGGCTGGTCGGCAACGCCATGCTGTCCTTTCTGACGAAGCTTAGCTGCGGCTATTGGAACGTGATGGACCCGACCAACGGCTATACCGCCATTCACACGCAGGTGTTACGTGAGCTGCCCCTGGAGAAGCTGGAAACCCGCTATTTCTTCGAATCCGACATGCTGTTTCGCCTGAATACGGCGAGAGCGGTGGTGAAAGATGTGCCAATGGATGCCGTCTATGCTGACGAGACCTCTGGCCTGAACGTGCGCAAGATCCTGCCGGAATTCGCGGCCAAGCACCTCTCCCGCCTTTGCCGGCGCTACGTGTACAACTACTGGCTGCGGGACTTCAACATCGGCTCGCTGTACAGCCTGATGGGCGGGCTGTTCCTCATGGGTGGCACCCTGTTCGGCCTGGGGCACTGGGTCAGCAGCGGTCTGCAAGGCATACCGGCCACCAGCGGCACCGTGATGCTGGCAGCCTTGCCGATCCTGATCGGCACTCAGCTGCTGATCGCCTTCCTGCATTACGACATCAGCAGCACGCCCCAAGAACCGCTTCATCCTCATCTCTCACCGCACCAGGCACATCCAGAATGAATGCATCACGGTTTGTCGCGGCCCTCCGGGAGCGGCCTTTTGCCTGGTTCTTTGGCCTGTTCTTGCCGCTGCTGGTCCAGCAGCTGCATTACCGGGCGTCACCGCTAACCCACATCATCCGATTTGACACGCAGGCCACCTACCTCCCGCTGGCGCGTCGCTTTCTGGAGGACGCGGCCGGGCTGTTCGCCGACCCGGCCCACCTGATCGTCGCGCCCGGCTCGTTCATCTACCTTGCCATGTTCGGCGCCGACAACGACCTTGCAGTGCAGGCCAATCTGGCTTTGAGCGGCTTGATCCTGCTGCTGTCATTCGACGCCCTGCGCCGAATCGCCGGTTTCGTCGCCGCCACGGCAGTCGCCTGGCTGATCGCCCTGTCGCCCCTGATGCCGGAAGTCTTGATCTCGGCGCTGAGCGAACCCCCTCACTTGCTGTTCCTGAGCCTCTGGCTATGGTGCTGCGCACTGATCTGCGAATCGCCGCAGCGTCGCTGGCCGGTGGCACTTGGGGGCATCGCGCTGTTGATGTCGATCCTGTGCAGGGCCACCTATATCTACTGGATATTGGCTGCCATTGGCGCCTGTGCCCTGCTGCTCTGGCGCGGCACACCGAGACTCCGAAGCATCGCCACCCCACTCTTGATACTGCACCTGATCGCCGGGGGCGGCACGGCAAGCTATATCGCGTACAACAAGATCGTGTTTGACCTTCCAATGGTCGCCACCGGCAGCGGAGCCGCGCTTTACTTCGGACTTAACCCGGCGGTGGCTGGCTATGAACCACCTTATTTCGGCCTGGGGCACGACCACTTTCAAGTACTCGCCGGGATGGGAGACCACCTGTCCATCGAAGGCGACAAGCGCTTGAGCCAGTTGGCCAAAGCGGAGCTGATCGACATGCCGATGCCGGTGCTGGCCAAGCTGCTGATGCAGAAGGCAGGTGCCACGTTATTTTTCAGCCAGGGCGACCTTAGCCGCAAGGTGTTCAACGCCCGTGCCTCGCATGTCCTGCTGATCGTCCTCACCGCTTTTGGTCTCTGGCGTTACCGGCGCGAACCCTACCATTGGATGCTGTGCTGCATTGCAGCCTATCAGGTAGCGATCATGAGCCTGGTCATGCACAGTACGCGCTATGCAATCGGCGCCATCGAGCTCCCGCTGACAATGCTGGCGGCCTTTGGTGTGGCCGCCATCTGGCAGGCCAGCGCCCGTCGCCGCGCACTGGCCGCATGTATCGCCATCACGATGTTGGGCGTAGCGACAGGCTACCTGCACCAACGCCACACGCGTCCGCTGATGCCGGATTTGGCCCATGTGCCGCATCGCACGATCGCCGTAGCGGAGCCCGCTCTTCTGAAATGGCAGGGGCTGGATGGCAATCCCTTCTCCCCCGCGGGCGCACGCAGCACTGAAAAGGACGCGTATATCATCTGGGAGCAACTGACATATCTCCAACCCGTCGGAATACCGATCGTGCAGTTTCATGCCCTGAACTTCGATAAGGACTGCGACGAGGTCTGGCTCGACTATCTACCGCCGGGCGGTCCGTTCAGAAGCACCCATGTTCCCCTGAACCACATGAAGCCTCCGCAGACGATCAGTATTGGCACGCTGGCACTGAACTCACTCACCCCCATGGGCGGCACCCTGCGCATACGCATGAGCTGCCCCGTGGGTACCCGGCTTGCGCTGGAAGACCTGAAGATCCACACGATCACCCGAGGCCCGCACTATCTGGAACAGATCCAACAAGCGGCTCAAAACAATGACTGATTCCGGTCAGGCTCCTCCAGGACAAGCCTTGCCGTAGCGCCTGGTGGTGTACTGCACGCAGACAGCGCCGACAAACGCCTGTTCACGCATACTCTCCCGCACGCATTCATTCTTGACGACAGTTACTTTTCGCCGGCCTCGTCATTTCGCTTGATGACGATTTGATCGACCACGATCTCGCCCCCTTCCTTCCACTTCAGGGCCAGACTTGTCATTGCCGCACCGGGTCTGGCTGCAATCGCGCACTGCATGCCAATGGCACTTTGAGTGCACGGCAGTTCCACGCTCGACCTCCCTTCCGGCGCTGCGAATTGCACCACGAGCGATGCCGCCTGCTGCTGCCAAGTGCCAGAGACGCTGAGTTCGAATCCCTGCCCAGGTTCCAACCCATCCCAGGCTGGCGAATGCAATACCGGTACAGACCCCTTCAGCCGCAACACTCCGCGCTCGCTGACGAGCGTTGTGTCTTCACCAGCATGCCATCCATCATCGCTTGCCACCAGATCATTGCCGAATGGAAACAACATCGTGCCTACCGGCCATGCACTGCGCTGCTTCAACCACCAGATGAACTGCGTTTCGAACGGCGTCCCTTCATAGGAGTCGTAAGCGCGAAAATGCTCCGGTCGCGTGCGCTGATCCTGCGCGCGACTTCCCCACATCGGCGACAGATAGCGGGCGCCCGCGTTCATCATGGTCAAGAGCGTACGATACGATTCGTCGTTCGATGGAATGCGTTCGGGCTGATCGATTGTCGCCGGGTGGAACTCGCAGCTTCCCCAGCCCGGATCCACACTGCGAATGTTCTGGCTCAGACTTACCCCGCTGCGCGGACGGCCTTCATCGCGACTGGCGGGACCATACAGAATTGCGCACAGATGCCCTTTGGGCGGCTTCGCGCCGCGGATCGAAACGCCCGCCTGGTCGGTCCAGCCCGTCGCCTTGTCCAGTGGATCAACCGATACATCACTCTGAATGAAAGTCTGCCCGGTAAACACCCGATCCTGCGGCAGCCCTGCCTCCACCGCCCAGGCGGCAAGATCGGCGTAATGACGTGCAACCAGATGGCGCTTGAACTGGGTCCACACCTGCTGCCACGGATCAGCATAATCAAGCGCGCCGCGCGGCGGCTCGACATCCTCCAGTTTGGCAAACACTCGCCCTGCCGCTCGGGATGCGCGCTCGAGCGTCCACTTGGTGGCAGCCCGCTCGCTCGCCCACGGCGCGCCGTCGGCGTAGGGCCCAAGATGAAAGAGCCATTCCCGGTACTGACGCAGGGTGTCGGGGTTGTAGTCATACCATTGCGTCAGAAAGAACCACGGATTGATGTACTGATCCGGGTCCAGGCTGATGGCCACATACTGTTCGGGATGCGCCGCCATGAAGGCAACGATCTCGCGCACAGCCGCCTGCAGGTTGCGCTTCTTGTAGGCCAAAAAGCGTTCGTTGAACCGGTTCAGGCTCATCATCCGCGCCAGTTGCGGGCTGGCGATGGAACCGGGAAGGTTGGAAAGCGCATCGTCGGGCTCCGCAACCCCGTGCTGATTCCACTGCACAGTCGTCGGATCCTGTTCCAGCCAATCCACGATATCCAGTTCCGGTACCGAAAACGCCGAATCGGCCCATACGCCACCATCGAGCGTGATCAGCAACGGCGCTTTATGCTCCCAGGCGATGTTCAGGAATCCGCGCAGACTGCCACCGGTCATTTCCTTGCCGTCGATGATGCGATGTGACTCGGGCAAATCCGGATCGAATATGAAATCCTGCGCCTTTCCGAGCGTTGAGCGGAGATACTCCACCCGGCCGCGCATGCCGACTTCCACACAGCCATGGCCAACGAGCGTTCTCTGCGCCTGCATCTGCGACGCGCCAGAGCGGAAGAAACTCAATGGCCCGGGAAAGAACACCCGGAGTGGCTCTCCCGCGCACTGCGCATCCTCGATGGCGCCCTTCCACAGCAATGGCCCGGGCAACGACGTGATTACCCCTCCACCATCCGTCACACGAACGACGAGCCTGTGCAGCCCTTCCGGCAATGCGTCAGGCTTGCCATTGAAGCGAAAGAGCTGTTCGCGGGGCAGTCGCTGGGAACCATCGCTGGCCACGTCACTGTCTGTCGCCGGCCGTTCGGCGGACGCAGGCGCATGCACCGGCTGCATCGGGCCAAGAACCATCCCGGCCTCGGTCTCCACACGGGCGCCCGCAATGCCACCGTCGGTCTGAGCCCAGGCCTGAAATTCGATTGACGCTGGATCGAGCAAGATGGATACCGCACTTTCGACGCGCCCGATCGCCTCATCGTTTTCCAGCACCGGCCCTGGCAACTCCGATGTGCGTCCTGCGCCATCCACGAAGCGAAGCGTGAGCGGAAAACGCCCGCGCGGCAGACTCCCGATGTTCAGGCGCACCTCGAAACCCGACCGGTCGGCGTGCGGCCAGAAGCGGAAGACACGCCCCACATCGTCTCGACCGGACTTTGCCGTCATCTGTGCAATCTCGCGACCGTCGGCCAATACCGTGACCGCTACAGGTGCGGCGTCGCTCAATGCCCAACCACTGATGACATTGCGCCCGTTCCAGCGAATGGGCTGATCCGTATCCAGATGAGCGAAGGGGCGCGGCCACTCGAGCTTCACGCGTCCAATCCGGTACCACCCCAACTGCGTACGCGCCCGAATCTCGAGCATCTCTTGCGCTGGCGAAATATCGCCGGCAGACAGTGCCAGGTCGAATCCTGGCAAGGTGTTGTCCGCACATGCACCAAGGTAATTGCTGACGTCCTCGCGGCGGTGGCCGGGTTTCACACTCGCAATCACCCGTCCGCCCGCAACCGCCTGAACCTCGTCGACCCCCGAGGTATCGACAGCCCAGCCGGATATCGACACGCCATTGGGTGACATCATGAGCGGCGAAACCGTATCGACGCTTCCGCGCGCCACACAGGTATGGGTCAGCCGGGTGCGCTCGATCGAACGATCAAGCGCACCCCCCAGAAATAGCAACAACAAGACCGGAACGATGGAGAGAATTCGCGACATGGCCCAAGACACTTTTGGCTCCGACAGCACTTGCGAATTGCCCCTGGCGCGAGCCCCGGAATTCAATGATCGTGCCTTGCAAGTACTGTTGAAGCAGTCGGTTCAAGATCATTCCGTCTGAAACGACAGAGCGGAAGGCATACGAAACCCGTAAGCGGCGAGACTCTACCACGTTGTGCTCGGACGCCACCTGCCGCGCAGCGACAAACATGAGGATCATCCACTTTCAATAATTCGCACCCCGGTTTCAGCCACGGACCTCCTGCTCCCGAATCGCGAGCGCGGCGGCGGCTGCACGCGTTTCCACACCCAGCTTCTCGAACACATGCTCCAGATGCTTGTTAACGGTGCGCGGGCTCATACCCAGGATGTCGGCAATATCCCGGTTGGTTTTTCCTTTAGCCACCCATGACAGCACTTCCGCCTCGCGCCGGGTCAGCGAAGACAGGTTCGAGCCGGTCACATGCTTCATGCCCGGCAAGCGCACGGAAAGAAAGAACAGCGTCTCTCCCATGCCAGCGGGTCCCAAGGGCTGAAGGTGCAGGCTGCGGCCATCGCGCAGGGGCAAGGTCTGCCCGGCGCGGCGCGAAGGATCTTCGATCAGCGCCTGTAGCCAGGCAGCTGCATCCGCAGGCCTGCCGAACAGATCGGAAAGCCAGCCAATTGCCTGGGGCGATTGCCACGCTATTCGCCCCTGCGCATCGAGCATGATGACGCCGTGTCCGCCAATATCGAGCGCCTCGCGAGACAATCTCGCCATGCGCGCATTGCGCGCGTGGGTCGCAAGGCGTGCCAGCACCTCGGGGATACGCACCGGCTTCACCACGTAATCGACACCACCTGCGGCGAATCCGGCAAGCACATGCTCGGTTTCCGCCAAACCGGTCATGAAGATGACCGGCACATGCGCGTAGGCATCGACAGCCTTGATCCGGCGACAGGCCTCGAAGCCGTCCATGCCCGGCATGACTGCGTCCATCAGGATCGCATCGGGCACGCTCAGATCCATCAGTCGCACCGCAGCCTCGCCGCTGGAGGCCACCAGCACGGTGTAACCCTCCTGATCCAGTGCGTGAACAAGAAAATCAACATCTGAAGGCATGTCGTCGACCAGCATGACCACACGTTCGACTTCGGGCATTCCAGCCATCACGACTCCTGCGCCAACAGAAAATGCCGGCAACGTTCCAGCTCATAACGATCGACAAGCTCGACAAGATGGGCGCAGACAAGTGCCGCAGCCGGCGACTCGGCTGCCACGCGCGCCAACTCGCGACGTATGCCCTGAACGTGACCCAGCTTCAACAGGGCGATCAACTGCGCCCGATCATCGGCGCCTATTGTGCCGACCGGGACCTCATCCGCCACCACACGAGGATGCGGGGCCAGGCGCAGCCACTCGAGCGAAAGCACACTGCCAAGACAGGTCAGCAGTTCCGATTCGCGCACAGGCTTGCTGACAAAGCCCTGGCAATCGGCCTCTCCCAGCAGGTCCGGGCGATTGTCGAACACATTGGCAGATACGATCACGATCGGGACATCATGGCCTGCCGCCCGGATCGCCGCAGCGCAAGCCCAACCGTCCATGCCAGCCATGCTGATATCGAGCAGCACCACATCCGGCACCTCGGATGCCAGTTGTGCGAGACAATCCAGCCCGCTCGCCGCACCACTGCAGACAAACCCAAGGGGCTCCAGCAAGCCGGCAATCAATTGTCTGTGCTCACTTTGATCGTCCACCACCATGACTCGCCGACGCTGCCCCCCATAGCCTGTCACGGCCGTCATGACTTCCGCTTCCGCAAGTGCCGCTGTCTGCGCCGGCAAGTAGAGACGCACGCCGAAACGGCTGCCTTTTCCAAGCTCGCTGTCGACACGCAGCTCGCCCCCCATCAGCTCGGTCAACAGGCGGGTGATGGTGAGCCCCAGCCCGGTACCGATCTCCCTGTGCTGGCTACCACTGCGTTCGAAGGGAAGAAAGATGCGCTCGAGGTCATCCGCATCGATGCCTACCCCGGTGTCGATGACGTCGAAACGGGCGACATCGGCACGATAGTCGATGCGCAGGACAACCTCGCCCTGAAAGGTAAACTTCACCGCATTGACGAGCAGATTGATCAGGATCTGACGCAAACGTTTCACATCGGCACGTACCAGCCCCGGCAACCCGGAGATCACGTCGACACGAAAATCGAGCTGCTTCCCGGTCGCCAGTGGACCAACCATGCGCTCGAGGTCTTCGACAAACTCAGGCAGGTCGAAGACCGACGGATCGAGCGTCAGCCGCCCCGCCTCGATACGGGCCAGGTCGAGCAGGCCATCAATCAGGCTTGCCAGGTGCTCGCCGCTGCGGTGGATGGTGGAGATTGCGCGCAGCTGATCGGTTTCGAGGCGAGCATCACGCGCCATGACCTGAGCGTACCCGAGGATACTGTTGAGCGGGGTCCGCAGTTCGTGACTGACCCCCGTCACGAATCGCGTCTTTGCCCGGTTTGCAGACTCCGCCGCCTCCTTGGCCCGTTGCAATGCATGGTCGGTCTGGCGGTGTGCCTCGATCTCGCGGCTCAAGAGCAGGTTCTGCCGATTCGATTCATCCTCGGCAAGTTGCCTGCTCTCGCTGCTCAATACCATCCACCAGGCACCCACCGCCGCCAGCATCGCCATCATCGCAAAGCTCTTGCCGAAGGCGTTACGCAGGAAATGATCGACCCCGGGTTCGAAGCCTGAACTGACGGAGGCCTGATAATAATTAATCCCAAGCACCGTTCCGATCATCAGGAACAGCCCGAACAGCAGCAACATGTAGTGCCCGACGCGAAAATTGACCCGGCGTGAAATCGCCGCAGGCAGGATCAGTGCAAGCAATCGCTGGGTCTGCTCTGCGGCCCGTGCCCCACGCTTGCAGCGGTCATGGCAGCGCGATTCGAGCGTGCAGCACAGCGAGCAAATCGGCGCAGCATAGGCCGGGCAACTGGCCATGTCTTCAGACTCGAAATGGTTCTCGCACACGACGCAACGCACCATCTCACCCGGTTGCCAGGCAGGCAGGTTCTGCCGCGCAAGATAGTAGCGCCCGCGCGTCAGCCACGCGATGATCGGCGCGCTCAGGAAGGCCAGGAACAGTGCGATGAAAGGCGAAAAAGCCTGCGCAACGTGTCCGAAGTAGCCCGCATAGGCGAGGATTGCCACCGAAGCTGCGATCAGCATCGCCCCCGGACCGACGGGATTGATGTCAAACAGGTGGGCGCGCTTGAACTCGATGTGCTTGGGCGACAAGCCCAGGGGCTTGTTGATCACCAGGTCTGCCACCAGGGCGCCGACCCAGGCCACGGCCACATTCGAATACAGCCCCAGCACCGACTCCAGCGCCTGAAACACCCCGAACAGCATCAGCAGCGTCGCGATGAGCACGTTGAATACAAGCCACACGACCCGCCCGGGGTGGCTGTGGGTCGCGCGGGCAAAGAAATTGGACCAGGCCAGCGAGCCCGCGTAGGCATTGGTCACGTTGATCTTGATCTGGGAGATGATCACGAACACCGTCGTCGCTGCAATCGCCCAGAACGGGTCGGCAAAGATATAGCCGTACGCGGCCAGATACATCTGCGTCGGTTCAGTTGCGTTCGCCGGCCGAATCTCGTGCTGCAACGCGAGGAAGGCGAGAAACGCGCCGCCGAGCATCTTGAGCATGCCGGGCAGAATCCAGCCCGGTCCGGCGATGACGACTGCGGCCCACCAGCGGCGCCGGTTGAATTCCGTCTTCTCCGGCAGGAAGCGCAGGAAGTCGACTTGCTCGCCGATCTGCACGATGAGCGAGAACGCCACCGTACATGCAGAGCCGAACATGATCCAGCTGAAGCCACTGTCACCGGAGGTGCGCCCTGCCATGCCGACAAAGTCGACGAAGGCCTGCGGCTGCTCGAACAGAATGAAGACGAAAGGGCCCAACCAGAGCACCAGCCACAGCGGCTGGGTCCACCACTGCAGGCGCGAAATCAGCGTAACGCCATAGATCACCAGCGGCAGGATCACCGCCGACGATACGACATAGCACCATGCGATCGGCCAGTCGAAGGCCATCTGCAATGCCAACGCCATGATCGCGGCTTCGAGCGCGAAGAATATGAATGTGAAGGTCGCGTAAATCAGCGAGGTAAAGGTGGACCCGAGGTAACCGAAACCTGCGCCCCGTGTCAGCAGATCCATGTCCACACCGTAACGCGCGGCGTAGTAGCTGATTGGTAGCCCGGTCAGAAAGGTCAGCAAACCGACGACCAGGATGGCAATCAAGGCATTGGCAAAGCCGTAATTGACCACCATGGTGCCGCCGATCGCCTCCATGGCAAGAAAGGACACCGCACCGAACGCAGTGTTGGCGACCCGGAACTCCGACCAACGGCGAAACGATCTGGGTGTGTAACGGAGTGCGTAGTCCTCAAGGGTTTCGTTTGCGACCCACGTGTTGTAGTCGCGGCGAACCCTGAAGATGCGCTGCGTGGAGGCGGACATGGCGGCGACGGCAATATGGAGATCTCTTGGGCACCGTCCAGCAAGATTCGCTCCACGGGTCCCGTGTCAGGCAGGGCCCCGATGTCCTGCCGCCGCGATCGTCGTCTCCAGCGCGTCACGCACCAAAAGCGTGCACGTCCGCACCAATCCAACGCGGCAGACAGTACGTCAAACGACGTATTTGGGCATTTCTCCCCGGCGACTAGATTGTGCCCAGCAGCACCGCAGCGACCTGACAGAGGTTGCAGCGCCATGCCGATGTCTTTCATACCCGCTGAGCAAGGAGTCATTCCATGTCGTCAAAGTCCGACCAGAGCAAGATGTCCCTCGATCGCCGCCGCCTCCTGCAAGGTCTTGCCGCGCTACCGCTGGTAAGCATGTCCGGCCTGAGCTTCGGCCAGGCCTTTCCTACCACGAAGGTAAACACCACGGGCCTCGCCATTACCGACACCGAAGTCACCGTCGGCCAGTTGCACTCGGCCACCGGCACGATGGCAATCTCGGAAACCGGCTCCATCCAGGCCGAACAACTCGCCATCGACGAGATCAACGCGATGGGCGGCATCCTCGGCCGCAAGATCAAGGTGATCAAGGAAGACGGCGCCTCGGACTGGCCGACTTTCGCCGAGAAATCGCGCAAGCTGCTGGTCAATGACAAGGTTGCCACCGTATTCGGTTGCTGGACGTCGGCCTCGCGCAAGGCGGTGTTGCCCATCTTCGAAAAGGAAAATGGTCTGCTCTACTACCCGACCTTCTACGAGGGTCTGGAACAGTCGAAGAACGTCATCTATACCGGCCAGGAAGCCACCCAGCAGATCATCTGGGGTCTGGACTGGGCGCAGAAGGAAAAGGGGGCGAAGAAGTTCTTCCTCGTGGGCTCGGATTACATCTGGCCGCGCACCTCGATGAAGATCGCACGCAAGCACATCGAGAACTTCCAGAAGGGCAGCGTCGTCGGTGAAGAGTACTACCCGCTCGGCAACACCAACTTCAACTCCCTGATCAACAAGATCAAGATCGCCAAGCCGGACTGCATCTTCTGCGCGGTCGTCGGCGGCTCCAACGTCGCGTTCTACAAACAACTCAAGGCCGCCGGCATCACCGCGAACAAACAGTTCCTGCTGACACTGTCGGTCACCGAGGACGAGATGCTAGGCATCGGCGGCGAGAACTTCGAAGGCTTCTATGCCTCGATGAAGTACTTCCAGTCGCTCGAGAATGACAACAACAAGAAATTCGTCGCTGCATTCAAGGCCAAGTACGGCCCGAAGGCGGTCATTGGCGACGTCACGCAGGCTGCCTACCTGGGCCCCTGGCTATGGAAAGCAGCGGTCGAAAAAGCGGGCAGCTTCGATGTGGACAAGGTCGTGGCCGCCTCCCCCGGCATCGAACTCAAGACCGCCCCGGAAGGCTACGTCAAGATCCACGAGAACCACCACCTGTGGAGCAAGACCCGCATCGGCATGGGCCAGGCCGACGGTCAGTTCAAGGTTGTGGCCGAATCCCCCGAGTTGATCGAACCGAACCCCTTCCCCAAGGGCTACCAGTAAGACGGACGCCCGCCGCGGCACCTGCCGCGGCGGCCTTCGACCGTCCAGTGCATCCACTCCGGGAGTTCCGTCATGACATTCGACGAAATCTACAACATCGCCCTGATGCAGGGTTTTGCAGGCCTGAGCCTGTTCGCGGTGCTGCTGCTGATGGGCCTCGGTCTGGCGATCATCTTCGGCCAGATGGGCGTGATCAACATGGCCCATGGCGAATTCATGACCATCGGCGCCTACACCATCTTCCTGTTTTCCAGCCTCACCGAATCGCTCGCGCCTGGCCTGATCCAGGTCTATTTCCCGATTGCCATCGTATGCGCTTTCCTGATCGCCTTCGCCTTCGGCTGGCTGGCCGAATGGGCGCTGATCCGGCACCTCTACAAGCGTCCGCTCGACACCCTGCTCGCCACCTGGGGTCTGTCGCTGGGCATGCAGCAGCTGTTTCGCTCCACCTTCGGTCCGAAGGAAGTCAGCCCCACCTTGCCCGACTGGCTGATGGGCTCCTGGGCGCCCACTGAAGGGCTGGACATTCCGATCAACGGCATGTTCGTGCTCGCACTCACCGTGGTCGTCACGGGTGGCGTCCTGCTTGCGCTGTACAAGTCACGCTGGGGGTTGCGGGTGCGCGCCACCGTCGCCAACCGCACCATGGCCAACGCCATCGGCATCAACACCACGCGCACCGACCGTCTCACCTTTGCCATCGGCTGCGGCGTGGCCGGCGTGGCCGGCGCGGCCTTTACCACCATCGGCTCCACCGGGCCGACCAGTGGCTCGCTCTACATCGTCGACGCCTTCCTGGTGGTGACCTTCGGCGGCGCCGCAAGCCTGTGGGGCACGGTGGTATCCGCGTTCGGCATCGCCCAGACCCAGTCGATTTCCGAGTTCTTCCTCAGCGGCTCGAATGCGAAGGTCCTGACTCTGCTGATGATCGTGACCATCCTCATGCTGCGACCGCAAGGCCTGTTCGCCGCCAAGGTCCGTCGCTGACCCCCGCCCAATCCGGAGAGCCAACCATGAATGCAATCAAGAATCGGGTGATGCGAGGCGGCTACGGCAGCTTCGTGATCCTCGCCTTCATCCTGATAGTGGCGTTTCCGCTGCTGATGGACATCTTCCGCCTCAACCTGGTGGGCAAGTACCTCACCTATGGTTTCGTTGCCATCGGCCTGGTCATGCTGTGGGGCTACGGTGGCGTACTCAGTCTTGGCCAGGGCGTGTTCTTCGGCCTTGGCGGTTACGCGATGGCCATGTTCCTCAAGCTCGAGGCATCGGACCCCGTCAGTACCGCCATCCAGTCAACGCCGGGCATTCCGGACTTCATGGACTGGAACCAGCTGACCGAACTGCCAGCGTGGTGGCTTCCATTCAAATCGCTCCCGCTGACGCTGATCGCGGTCATCGCCATACCGACCCTGCTCGCCTTCATCATCAGCTACGCGATGTTCAAGCGCCGCGTCGGCGGAGTGTATTTCGCCATCATCACGCAGGCTGTCGCCCTGATCCTGACGGTGCTGATCATCGGTCAGCAGGGCTATACCGGCGGCGTCAACGGCATGACCGACCTCAAGACCCTGATGGGCTGGGACATCCGCACCGACAGCGCCAAGTACATCCTCTATTTCATCAATGTCGGTTTGCTGCTGGGGTCGATTGCGCTGTGTCGCTGGATCCAGCTCAGCAAGCTCGGCACCCTGCTGCTGGCCATGCGCGACAAGGAAGACAGGGTGCGCTTCTCGGGCTACGACGTGTCGATGTTCAAGGTCTTCGCCTTCTGCCTGGCCGCCGCGCTGTCGGCGATCGGTGGCGCGATGTTCACGCTGCAGGTGGGCTTCATGTCGCCCTCTTTCGTCGGCATTGTGCCGTCGATCGAGATGGTCATCTTCGCCGCCATCGGAGGCCGCATGAGCCTGATCGGTGCGGTGTACGGCACCTTGTTGGTGAACTTCGGAAAGACCTATTTCTCGGAGAGCTTCCCCGACTTGTGGTTGTTCCTGATGTCCGCACTTTTCATCAGCGTGGTGATGGTGTTCCCCAACGGCCTCGCCGGCCTGTACGAAAGCCACGTCAAACCCAGGCTGGTCCGACGCAAATCGGGGTCCGGGCCCGCAAAGTCAATCGAGACGCCCCCAAAACCCGCAGCAACGCCTTCCACCCCCGCCAGCGACATTGGCCTGGGCGCCAAGGTCAGCAACCAGTCCGCCTGATCGACAACGGAGAAGATCATGAGTAATACCGACTTCGTGCTCGCCGTGGAAGACCTGACGGTGTCCTTCGACGGCTTCAAGGCCATCGACAACCTCAACCTGTATGTGGACCGCGGCGAACTGCGGGTCGTGATCGGCCCCAATGGCGCCGGCAAGACGACCCTGCTCGACCTCATCTGCGGCAAGACCAAGGCCTCGACAGGCAGCATCAAGTTCAAGAACGAGGAGATGACCAGACTCTCCGAGCACATGATCGTGCGCGCCGGCATCGGCCGCAAGTTCCAGACGCCGTCGATCTACGAAAACCTGAGCGTGTTCAAGAACCTCGAAGTCTCCTTTCCCCGCGGTCGTGGCGTGTTTGGCGCACTCGGGTTCAAGTGCGACGACGAGGTCCGCAACAAGGTCAACGAAGTGGCCGACATGATCGGCCTCACCGACCGCCTCGACGTCGAGTCCGGCCTGCTGTCGCACGGCCAGAAGCAATGGCTGGAGATCGGCATGCTGCTGATGCAGGACCCCGAACTGCTGATGCTCGACGAGCCCATTGCCGGCATGAGCGCGCGCGAGCGCGAGCTGACCGCAGAACTGCTGCTGCGCATCTGCAAGAACCGCTCGGTCATCGTCATCGAGCACGACATGGAGTTCGTGTCGCGCATCGCCCACAAGGTCACCGTCATGCATCAGGGAAAGATACTCGCCGAAGGCTCGATGGAGAAGGTTCAGGCCGACCCCAAGGTCATCGACGTCTACCTCGGCCACTGACAGGAGCAATCATGCTGAACGTATCGGATGTCGTGGTGAACTACGGTCAGAGCGAGGCGCTGCACGGCATCTCGTTCAAGGCCGAACGCAATGAGGCGGTCGCCATCATGGGCCGCAACGGAATGGGCAAGACCACCCTGTTCAAGTCGCTGATGGGGGTACTCCCCATCCGCTCGGGATCGGTCGAGGTCGACGGGCAGGAGGTGTCGAAGGACGAAAGCTATCGCCGCGTCGCCAAGGGCATCGCCTATGTGCCCCAGGGCCGTCTGATCTTTTCCACGCTGACGGTGGAGGAGAACATTCAGACCGGGCTCGAGAACGCCCGCGAAAAGCACATTCCCGAAGAGATCTACGCCCTCTTCCCGGTGCTATGGGACATGCGCCGCCGCAAGGGGGGCAACCTGTCGGGTGGCCAGCAGCAGCAGCTCGCCATCGCCCGCGCGCTGGTCACCAACCCAAAGGTCTTGCTGCTCGACGAACCCACCGAGGGTATCCAGCCCTCGATCATCAAGGACATTGCCAAGGCGCTCAACGAGATCCGCAAGCTGCGCCAGATCACCATCGTGGTCTCCGAGCAGGTCCTCTCCTTCGCCATGGATGTCGCCGACCGCCTGTTTGTCATCGAAGGCGGTCGTCTGGTCCATGAAAGCACGCGCGCGGATACCGACGAGGCGCGCATCAAGCAGTTCCTGTCGGTCTAACTCACACCAAAGAGGTATGCCATGCCTGAAACCCTGATCAAGGTCGATCTGAAGCAGTCCCCGTACGAAAACGAAATGGTGCATAACCGCTGGCACCCGGACATCCCGATGGCGTGCTGGGTCAAGCCCGGCGACGACTTCGTCCTCGAGACCTATGACTGGACCGGCGGCGCGATCAAGAACGACGACGACGCCTCCGATGTGCGCGACGTCGATCTGTCCACCGTACACTTCCTGTCCGGCCCGGTCGGTGTCGAAGGCGCCGAACCGGGCGACCTGCTGGTCGTCGATCTGCTCGACATCGGCGCAAAGGAAGAGAGCCTGTGGGGCTTCAACGGGTTCTTTTCGAAGACCAACGGCGGCGGTTTCCTCACCGAGCACTTCCCCCATGCGCAGAAGTCGATCTGGGATTTCGAAGGCATGTTCACCAGGAGCCGCCATATCCCTGGCGTGAACTTCGCCGGCCTCATCCACCCCGGCCTGATCGGTTGCCTGCCCGACCAGAAGATGCTCGACATGTGGAACGAGCGCGAAGTGGATTTCATCGCCACCCAACCCGACCGCGTGCCGCCGCTGGCCAACCCGCCGGCCCCCAAGACCGCCCACATGGGCAAGATGCAGGGCGAAGCCCGCGACAAGGCTGCGGCCGAAGGCGCACGCACCGTGCCGCCGCGCGAGCACGGTGGCAACTGCGACATCAAGGATCTGTCGCGTGGCGCGAAGATCTTCTTCCCCGTCTATGTGAAGGGTGCCGGCCTGTCGGTGGGCGATCTGCACTTCTCCCAGGGCGATGGCGAGATCACCTTCTGCGGCGCCATCGAGATGGCCGGCTGGGTGCACATGCGCGTGTCGCTGATCAAGGGCGGGATGGAGAAGTACGCCATCAAGAACCCGATCTTCAAGCCCAGCCCGATCACGCCGAATTACAAGGACTACGTCATCTTCGAGGGCATCTCGGTCGATGAGCAGGGCAAGCAGCACTATCTCGACGTGCATGTCGCCTACCGCCAGGCCTGCCTCAATGCCATCGAGTATCTGAAGAAGTTCGGCTACTCCGGCGCCCAGGCCTACTCGCTGCTCGGCACCGCGCCGGTACAGGGTCACATCAGTGGCGTGGTCGATATTCCGAACGCCTGCGCCACCCTGTGGCTGCCGACCGAGATCTTCGAGTTCGACATCAACCCCAACGCATCGGGACCGACCAAGTTCATCACCGGCACGGCCGACCTGCCGATCGCCTACGACAAGGTCTGAACCTGACCCTTGCAGCGCGTCCTTACGGACGCGCTGCACTTTGCCCTGCCAGACTCCAGGAGAGCCGAAATGCCGACCTATGAATACTGCTGTGAAGACTGCGGTGACTTCACCGCCTATCGTCCGATCGCAATCCGCAACGATCCATGCATCTGCCCCTACTGCGGCAAGGCCTCCGAGCGCGTCATTCTCAGTGCACCGACGCTGGCGACGATGTCATCCACCAATCGCATCGCCCACGCCACCAACGAACGTGCCGCCCACGCGCCCAAGACCAGCGCCGAGCACCACGCCACCCACCGCCACGGGCCGGGTTGCGGCTGCGGATCGGGTATCTCCAGATCGACGGTGAAAAGCCCGGATGGCGCCAAGACTTTTCCCACCAAGCGCCCGTGGATGATCAGCCATTAATCATGGAGCACTGACGCTCCGCTTCGAGGACACGCAAGATGAGACACGGTGATATTTCCAGCAGCAAGGACTGCGTAGGCGTCGCAGTCGTCAACTACAAGATGCCCAGCCTGCACACGAAGGCGGAAGTCATTGCCAATGCACGCAAGATCGCCGACATGGTGGTCGGCATGAAGCGCGGCCTGCCCGGCATGGACCTTGTCGTGTTTCCGGAGTACTCCACGCACGGCATCATGTACGACGCCAAGGAGATGTACGACACCGCCGCCGCCATTCCCGGCGAGGAAACCGAGATCTTTGCCGCCGCCTGTCGCAAGGCCAAGGTGTGGGGGGTGTTCTCCCTCACCGGCGAGCGCCACGAGGAGCACCCGAACAAGGCCCCTTACAACACCCTGATCCTGATGAACGACCAGGGCGAAATCGTGCAGAAGTATCGCAAGATCATGCCCTGGGTGCCGATCGAGGGCTGGTATCCAGGTGACTGCACCTATGTGTCCGACGGCCCCAAAGGCATGAAGATCAGCCTCATCATCTGCGACGACGGCAACTACCCCGAAATCTGGCGCGACTGCGCAATGAAGGGGGCAGAGCTGATCGTGCGCTGCCAGGGCTACATGTATCCGGCCAAGGATCAGCAGGTGCTGGTGGCCAAGGCCATGGCGTGGATGAACAACTGCTACGTTGCAGTGGCCAACGCCAGTGGCTTCGACGGCGTGTATTCCTACTTCGGCCATTCGGCCATCGTCGGCTTCGATGGCCGCACGCTGGGCGAATGCGGCGAGGAGGACATGGGCATCCAGTACGCCGAGCTGTCGACAAGCCTGATTCGCGACTTCCGCAAGAACGCGCAGTCGCAGAACCACCTGTTCAAGCTGCTGCACCGCGGCTACACCGGCAAGATCAACTCCGGCGAAGAGGCTTCGGGCGTCGCCGCTTGTCCTTACGGTTTCTACGCCGACTGGATCAATGACCCGGAAGGCACGCGCAAGAAGGTGGAGGCCATCACCCGCAGCACGGTGGGCACCCCGGAATGCCCCATCGACGGCATTCCGAATCAGGCACCGGAACACCGCTGAACGCCGGCCGGGTCTGGCGTCATGCCCGGCACACTGCGTGACAGCTTGCGTTGGCTGGCGCAGAGGCGATTTCAGGCCCGCCGCCGCAGGCATCGTCCTCCTGGGGCCTTCCGCACCGGCTGTCCGAGCGCAGCGAGTGCCGGCGCGGCCAGGATGACGGTGCCTGCGGCGGGCACCCGAAGGGCGAGGCCTGCATGAGCCACAGCGCCAGCCAACGCAAGCGGGCACCGGTCAGCACACACCCTCCTTCCTGCCTTTCTTGCCAGCAATAATGGACCTCTCCGACTACCGCTTAAGCGCAGAACCCTATTACCGCCCCGTCGGTCACGAGATCGCGCTCTACGAGCACGCCTACGCCCACCGCCTGCCCCTGATCCTCAAAGGCCCCACCGGCTGCGGCAAGACCCGCTTCGTCGAATACATGGCCTGGCGCCTGGGCAAACCGCTGATTACCCTCGCCTGCAACGAAGACATGACCGCAGCCGACCTTGTCGGCCGCTTTCTGCTCGACGCCGACGGCACCCGTTGGCACGACGGTCCGCTCACTGTCGCCGCGCGCTACGGCGCCATCTGCTACCTCGACGAAGTCGTCGAGGCGCGCCAGGACACCACCGTCGTCATTCACCCACTGACCGACACCCGGCGCAACCTGCCGCTCGAGCGCAAGGGCGAGGTCGTTCACGCGCACCCGGACTTCCAGCTCGTGGTGTCCTACAACCCTGGCTACCAAAGCGGCGCCAAGAGCCTCAAGCCATCCACCCGCCAACGTTTTGCAGCACTTGAATTCGACTACCCCGATGCCGCGGCAGAGATCGAGATCCTTGCCCACGAAGCGCGGATCGACCGTACTCTCGCCGCCACACTGGTCGACATCGCCCGCCACTCCCGCGCCCTGCGCACGCGCGGTCTCGACGAAGGCATCTCGACGCGGATGCTGATCTACGCCGGCGTACTGATACGCGATGGGCTACCCGCCGCGGAAAGCTGTCACATGGCCATGACCAGCGCCATCACCGACGACCCCGACCTGAGGCAGGCCCTGCAGGACATCGTGAATGCCTGCCTCGGCTGAGTACGCGGCTAGCGGCAGCACCACACGCAGCCTCGACGCCCTGGCGCATGTGCTCGAAGCCCTCGCGGGCCGCTCGCTCAGCGTGCAATGGCTGACCGACGACCCTGGCTCGTCCGCCACCAGTCGGCCGATACTGCGCGCCGACGCCGTGCTGCTTCCCCCCTCCGGCAGCCCGGATCAACACCTCGCCGCCATCGCGCACGCCGCCGCCCACCTGCTTTTCTCTCGTCCGGCGCAAGCCACGGGCAAGCTCAAACCGATGGGTATCGCCATGGCCTCGGCCATCGAGGATGCCCGCGTCGAACACCTTCTCATCAAGCGCTATCCGGGCCTGCGCGCCCTGCTGCTGCAACAGGCGCGCATTGCCTGCCAGCAAGCCCAAGGCCCGGATGGCAGTTTTGCCGACCTCGTCGCTCGTCTCAATCTCGCCTTGCTCGACCCCTCTTATGCCACCGACGATTACTGGGTCAGCAAGGGACGGCAATTGTTCAACGCGCACGAAAGCTCGCTCGACGATCACGCCACCCTGCGCAATGTGGCCTCGGTATTGGCCAACGACCTCGGACAGATGCGGGTGAGAATGAATCTGCAGGGCTATGCCGTGCCTTGTCGGCACGGCGACGACAACAGCTATCTGTGGCAATACGAGCACACCAGCGAACACAGCCTCGCCTCGGTCGACACGGCACCCACCCGCGCAGGCACACCTGCCGGGGCCGGCGACACCACGCCGCAAGCGCAGGAACTCGCCCGCTACAGCTACCCGGAATGGGACTATCGGCTCGACCGTCATCGGCAACGGTGGACGACGGTCATCGAGCGCGCCTTCGTGGCGCCCGCCATGCGAGCGCCGCGCGTGTCCATCCGGCCAACGGCGCTGGATCATCGGGTTCGCCTGCGACGCCAGTGGGAGGGAGAGGACATCGACCTCGACGCCGCGACCGAACTGATGATCGACCGCCGCACCGGCAGCCTCGGCGACGCGCGTATCCATCGCCGCAGCGGGCGCAGCCCGCGACACCACAGCCTGCTCTTGCTGCTCGACCTCTCCACCTCGGCGAACGACGTCGTCGACGGCCGCACCGTGCTCTCTCTTGAATGCCAGGCCGCGCTTGCCCTGGTCGCGGCGGCAAGGGCAAACCGCGACCGCGTGGCCGTCCACGGTTTCTCATCCAACACCCGCGAACAGGTCGATTACTGGCGTTTGAGCGAATTCGGCTCAGCCGAGCCCGCTGCGCTGGAACTGAGCCTCGCGTCCGTACGCGCCTGCCACTCCACCCGCATCGGCGCCGCCATTCGTCACGCCGCGGCCAACTTGAGCACCGAACACCACGGCAGCCGCCACCTGGTGCTGCTCAGCGATGGCGAAGCCTCCGATGTTGACGTGTTCGACACCAACTATCTGCGCGAAGACGCCGCCGCCGCGGTGCGCGAAGCCCGTCGCGCCGGCATTCATGTATTCTGCCTCGCGCTCGACAGTCAGGCCGGTCCCGCACTTGGACGCATCTTCGGGCATGGCAACACCCGCTCGGTATTGCGCCCCTCTGCCCTGCCCCTCGCGCTGCGCCAGTTGCACGAGCAACTGGGACGCGCCTGAGCGCTCACCCGACCCGCTTCAAGCGCGCCATCAGCCGCGCGCCGAACAGATTGACCGCGAGCCCGGCCATCAGCAGCGCGCCACCGGCAAAATGCACCGGCTGCAACCGTTCGCCATAGACCACCCAGCCCGTCGTCAGCCCCACCAGCGGCACCAGCAGCGAGAACGGCGCCACCTGATTGGCCGGATAGCGCGACAGCAGACGACTCCAGATGCCGTACCCCAGCAAGGTGGCGATCCACGCCAGATAGGCGATTGCCGCCGCCGAGCGCAGGCTGAACGCCGCAAGCGCATCGACGATGGCGCCCGGCCCCTCGATCAACACCGACAGCAGCAAAAAAGGCAGCGGCGGCACCAGGCTGGCCCACACCACCAGCGCCTGCATGTCCACCGGGCCGTGACGCCCGACCTCGCGGGTGACGATATTGCCCGCCGCCCACATCGATGCCGCCAGCAGGGTCAACAGGAAACCACCCAGCGGCATGCTCACCCCGTGCGCCGAGCCGATCAGGGCAAGACCGGCGCCGGCCAGCACCAGGCCCGCCAACTGGCTCGGGCGCCACGCCTCCTTGAGCCAGAAGGCGGCAAAGAGCATGGTGAAGAAGGCCTGCGACTGCAGCACCAGCGACGCCAGACCGGAGGGCATGCCGACGTGAATGGCCGTAAACAGAAAGGCGAACTGGCCCACTGAGATGGTCAACCCGTAGGCGAGATACAGGCGCAGCGGAATGCCCGGCCGGCGAAAGAACAACACCGCCGGAAATGCCGCCGCAATGAAACGCAGCGCGCCCAGCAACAGCGGCGGCACCTCG
Organism: Azoarcus sp. L1K30; assembly: GCF_018122735.1. Classification (GTDB taxonomy): domain Bacteria; phylum Pseudomonadota; class Gammaproteobacteria; order Burkholderiales; family Rhodocyclaceae; genus Parazoarcus. Next base: position 3,077,953 of record NZ_JAGRRD010000001.1, read on the forward strand.
GACACCCCTGCCTTGATGACGACGAAGTTGACGCCCCACACCACCACCACCAGCATGGCAAGCAAGAGGTCACGGGGCGACATGGGCCTACTCCAGGTTCTGAACCTGTTCGCGGATCTGTTCGATCAGCACCTTCATCTCCATCGCCACGGCGGTGACGTCGGTAGCCGGAGATTTCGAGGCCAGCGTATTGGCTTCGCGGTTGAGTTCCTGCATCAGGAAATCGAGGCGCTTGCCCGCCGAACCACCCACCTTGAGAATGCGCTCGAGTTCGTCGAGATGCGTGCTAAGGCGCGTCAGCTCTTCGGCGACATCGATACGCTGCGCGTACAGCGCCACTTCCTGGCGGATGCGGTCCTCGTCGAGGGTGGCGACAGCTTCACGCAGACGGTTGGTCAGTTTCTCGCGATACTCGATGACGATGGCCGGCATGCGCGGCGTCGCCTCCGCCACCAGTTCGCGCATGCGCACGATGCGCTCACGGATCATGTCGGCAAGCTTCTCGCCCTCGCGCGCCCGGGTGGCGATGAGCTCGTCGATCGCGGCACGGGCCAGCTCGGCGATTGCCGGCTGCATCTGCTCGAAGCTCACGCCATCATCGGCCAGCATGCCGGGCCAGCGCAGCAGTTCGCCCACCGACATCGGCTTGGCCTGAGGAAACTGCGTCTGCACCTTGGCCTGGGCGTCGGCCAGCTGGGCCAGAAGTCCGTTGTTGAGCGCGAAGCTGCGCGGAGCGGCAGTGTTGGTCTGCAGATTCAGCCGGCATTCGACCTTGCCCCGCGTCAACCGGCTGGTAATCTGTTCGCGGATGGCCGGTTCGGCCTGGCGCAAGTCCTCGACAATGCGAAAATTCAGATCCAGGTAGCGAGAATTGACGCTGCGTAGTTCGAGGTGAAGGCTGACTGTGCCAAGATCGCGGGTCTGGACCGCGAAGCCGGTCATGCTATGAATCATGGTTGAGGTCTCCGGGAACCTGCCGTGATCGATTACACTGCAGGGCCCTGTCAGGAAAATGCTGCGGAAAGCCGAATACTAGCGCCCTCGAAGATGCCGCCTCAAGCAAACTGCGCACTCCCTGCCGGCTTTCAGCTCGATCACTACAAGATCGAACGCCAGCTTTCACTTGGCGGCTTCTCGATCGTCTACCTCGCGTATGACACCGACGGCACGCCGGTAGCCATCAAGGAGTATCTGCCCAATTCGCTCGCCCTGCGCAAGGATGGCGAGATCGAGCCCCAGGTGTCCGTAGAGAACCAGCCCGCCTTCCGCTACGGCATGAAGTGCTTCTTCGAGGAAGGCCGTTCGCTGGCCAAGCTGATGCACCCCAATGTGGTGCGGGTGCTCAATTTCTTCCGCGCCAACCAGACCGTCTACATGGTGATGCAGTTCGAGCGCGGACGCACGCTGCACGACTACATCCAGAAGCACAAGGGCGAGGTGCGCGAGCGCTTCATCCGCGGCGTATTCACCCGCATGCTCAACGGCCTGCGCGAGGTGCACGCGCACAAGCTGCTGCATCTCGACATCAAGCCGTCGAACATCTACCTGCGCGCCGACAGCACCCCGGTGCTGCTCGACTTCGGCGCCGCGCGGCAAACCCTGGCGCTGGATCAGCCCATGCTGAAGCCGATGTACACCCCCGGCTTCGCCTCGCCCGAACAGTTCGGCAACCGTGAAGCGCTGGGGCCGTGGAGTGACATCTACAGCGTGGGGGCGAGCATGTACGCCTGCATCGTCGGCACCGCGCCATTGCGCTCGGACGAGCGGATCAAGCGCGATACCGTGCAGCCGGTATCCAAAACGCATGCCGGCAAGTATTCTGAACAACTATTGGAACTGGTCGAATGGTGCCTGCACCTCGACCCGTTGAAGCGCCCGCAAAGTGTCTATACGCTGCAGAAAGCGTTGATGCAGAAACAAGCAGGCGAGGCCATGCCCGCGACCTGGTTCACCGACCTCGGGTCGCGGCTCAAGTCCTTCATCGGCAAGGGCTGAAGGAGACTGTCGTGAGATTTACCATCTACCAGGAAAGCCGCGTCGGCAAACGCAAGAACAATCAGGACCGTATCGCCTACTGCTATTCGCGCGACGCGCTGATCATGGTGCTCGCCGATGGCATGGGCGGCCACCTGCACGGCGAGGTTGCCGCCCATATCGCGGTGCAATACCTCACCCAGGCCTTCCAGCGCGAAGCGCAACCGCTGCTCGAAGATCCGGCGCTGTTCCTGTCGCGTTCATTGTCGAGTGCTCACCACGCCATCCTCGACTATGCGCTGGACAAGAACCTGCCCGAGGCGCCGCGCACCACCATCGTCGTCTGTGTGGTGCAGGAAGGCTATGCACACTGGGCGCATGCCGGCGACTCGCGCCTGTATCTGCTGCGCCACGGTCGCATCAACACGCAGACGCGCGACCACTCGCGAGTGCAGCTGATGTTGGACCAGGGCCTGCTCGACGCCGAAGGCGCAGCGACCCACCCGGGACGAAACCGCATCTACTCCTGCCTCGGCGGCACCCATGCGCCGCAGATCGAATTCTCGCGCCGTACCCTGCTGCAGGACGGCGACATCATCGCGCTGTGCTCCGACGGTGTCTGGGGGCCGGTGGGCGACCAGGGCCTGCTGCTCGGCCTGACCACGACCAACCTGCTCGAGGCCGTCCCGAAACTGATGACACGCGCGGAGGAACTGGCCGGCGCCAGCTGCGACAACCTGTCGCTGGTCACCATGTGCTGGCACGACGACATCGGCGCGGCCGTGCCCGATTCTGTCTCCACCCAGACCATGGCCCTGCACGACTTCACCACCCAGATGGACGCCTTCCAGCGCACCACGCGCGGTTCGGCCACCGCGGTGGACCTCAGCGACGACGAGATCGAGCGCGCCATTGCCGAGATCAACTCGGCGATCAAGAAATTCACCAAGTAAATGCAACAGGAACCTGCAATGCGACCCAGCCAGCGCCAAGCCGATCAACTCCGCCCCGTCCGCATCACCCGCGGTTTCACGCGCCACGCCGAAGGATCGGTGCTGGTCGAGTTCGGCGATACGCGCGTGCTATGCACCGCCAGCGTGGAAGAAACCGTACCCGGCTTCCTGCGTGGCAAGGGCCAGGGCTGGCTGACGGCCGAATACGGCATGCTGCCGCGCGCCACTCATACCCGCAGCGCACGCGAAGCCGCAAAGGGCAAGCAGAGCGGCCGCACCCAGGAGATCCAGCGTCTGATCGGGCGCAGCCTGCGTGCCGTGGTCGACCTCACCGCGCTCGGCGAGCGCCAGATCACCATCGACTGCGACGTGCTGCAGGCCGACGGCGGCACCCGCACCGCCGCCATCACCGGCGCCTGTGTAGCGGTGCGCGATGCGCTCGACAAGCTGGTGGCGGATGGAAAGCTCGCCACCAATCCAATGACCGATTTCGTCGCCGCCGTGTCGGTCGGCATCTACAAGGGCACACCCGTACTCGATCTCGACTACGATGAAGACTCGGACTGCGACACCGACATGAACGTGGTCATGACCGGCAGCGGCGGCATCATCGAGGTCCAGGGCACGGCCGAAGGCGCCGCGTTCTCCCGAGCCGAACTCAATGCCCTGCTCGATCTCGCCGAAGCCGGCATCGGTCGCCTGACCGAACTGCAGCAGGCCGCACTCGGGGGTTGAAATCATGAGCCAGCGTCTCGTTCTCGCCAGCAACAACGCCAAAAAGGCCGCAGAAATGCAGGCCCTGCTCGCACCGCTGGGCATCGAGGTCGTGCCCCAATCCGTCCTCGGCGTGTCCGAAGCCGAAGAACCCCACGCCACCTTCGTCGAGAATGCGCTGGCCAAGGCCCGCCATGCCGCGCTCGCCACCGGCCTGCCGGCGATCGCCGACGACTCCGGCCTGTGCGTCGCTGCGCTCGGTGGCGCACCCGGCGTGCACTCGGCGCGCTTTGCCGGCGAGCCCAAGTCCGACGCCCGCAACAACCTGCTGCTGCTCGACAAGCTCGCCAACGAAACCGACCGCAGCGCCTACTTCTATTCTGCGGTCGTGCTCGTGCGCCACGCCCAGGATCCGCGGCCGCTGATTGCCGACGGCGAATGGCATGGCGAAATTCTCACCGCTCCGCGCGGCGATAGCGGCTTCGGCTACGACCCGCTCTTCTGGCTGCCCGAGCTCGAACAGACTGCAGCCGAACTCGATGCCGCGCTCAAGAACACGCTGAGCCATCGCGGTGCGGCCATGCGCCACCTGCTCGACCGTCTCGCCGCCCTTCCGCTGTGAGCGATCGCCGCATCATCGCGCTGACGCCGGCCCCGACCGCCGTCACTGCCCGCACCGACCCCATCGATACCCCCCGGCTCAGCGCCTCGCCGCCGCTGTCGCTGTATGTGCATTTCCCGTGGTGCGTGCGCAAATGCCCGTACTGCGACTTCAACTCGCACACCAGCCGCAGCGGCGACGGCAGCCTGCCCGAGGAGGCCTGGCTCGACGCCGTCATCACCGACGTCGAATCCGCCCTGCCCCAGGTGTGGGGCCGACGTGTGCTCAGCATCTTCATCGGCGGCGGCACCCCCAGCCTGATGTCGGCCGCCACCCTCGACCGCCTGCTCGTCGCGCTGCGCATGCGCCTGCAGCTCGACCCGATGGCCGAGATCACGCTCGAAGCCAACCCCGGCACCTTCGAGTCCGACCGCTTCCGCGACTATCGCGCTGCCGGCATCAACCGGCTGTCGATCGGTATCCAGAGCTTCGACGATGCCAAGCTGCAACGCCTCGGCCGTATCCACGACAGCACTGAAGCCCGCCGCGCCATCGACATCGCCCAGCAGCACTTCGAACGCGTCAACCTCGACCTCATGTACGCCCTGCCCGAGCAGACGCTCGAAGGCGCGCTGACCGATCTCGACACCGCGCTTGCCACCGGCGTCAGCCACCTGTCCTGCTACCACCTCACGCTCGAACCCAACACGCCCTTCGCCCACACCCCGCCGCCGCTGCCCGACGACGATCTCTCGGCCGACATGCAGGACGCCATCGAAGCACGCCTGGCCGACGCCGGCTTCAGGCACTACGAAACCTCCGCCTTCGCCCGCCCCGGCCAGGAATGCCGCCACAACCTCAACTACTGGGCCTTCGGCGACTACCTCGGCGTCGGCCCCGGTGCCCACGGCAAGCTCTCCAGCCACGACGGCATCGTGCGCGAAATGCGCCACAAGCACCCCGGCCGCTACCTCGAAGGCGCGGCAAAGGGCGATTTCATCCAGGAACGCCGCGACGTCGGCGCTGCCGAGTTGCCCTTCGAATTCATGATGAACGCCCTGCGCCTCACCGACGGCGTGCCCCACACCCTGTTCGCCGAACGCACCGGCCTGCCGCTGGCCAGCATCGAGGCGCAACTCATCGACGCCCGCAAGCGCGGTCTGCTCGACACCGCCAACGGTACACTGCGCCCCACCGAACAGGGCCGCCGCTTCCTCAACGATCTGCTGCAGGTCTTCCTGCGCGACTGAGGCCACACCCGCAGCGTGGGGCGCAAAGCCCAGATGGACTTCCCCCACGAAGCGGTATATCCTTCCGCCCTTCGTGCGCCGGTTCTCCCGACCGGCCCACACGGCGCCCGTAGCTCAGCTGGATAGAGTACTGCCCTCCGAAGGCAGGGGTCGGACGTTCGAATCGTCTCGGGCGCGCCATATTTGAAAGGTGCTGATTTCTTTCCGGATCAGCACCTTTTCATTTTTTCCCGACTGGACACATCGCCGCGCCAGTCATCCAACGCCAATCCCCTCCCCCGCGTTTCGATAACCCATCCAGGGCCGAACTGCTTGTGTCAGCCCAGCCGACTGATCTTCACGCGGGCCTCTTTGACGTGTGCCACCAGCGCCTCGCGGCACGGCTCCCAATCCTCGGAAAACCGGTTATCACCGTTCATGGCGGCAACGAACGCTTCGGCGAGCAAGAGCGCCTGACGCCATGCATCCGGCTGAACGCCCGGATGCAACCGCGCAGACGGCAATCCATCGGGTAACACGCCGCCGCTCCGTGGTGCGAAAGCCATTGGCAACATGTCGTAGGCTGGCGCAAGCTCGTACGGCCGGCCGTGCTCGCTGACGAACGACAGGTTGCCATTGTGCATGTCAGAGTTGCCGATCAACGTTCCGAAGGCATACAGCAGCGAAGCACCTGCTGCCGCTTCAGCGGTAACCGTGCCTTGTGCCGCCAATCTCGTCACTAATTGCGGCCATGGCGAACTGGCATCTCCAACGAACTCGGCCTCGACTGACGACAGTGAGTGAAGTGCGCGGCGCCCAAAGTCTCCCACGCGGTCAAAGCGCTCGACTTCGAGGAAGCGTCGTCCGCCAATGTCGAACAACTGGGCGTGAGATGCCTGAATGCCAGCGTTGATCAGGACTTGCGCTGCAACATGCTCGGCCGCCAGTAGATCGCGCCAACGGCGGGTCACCGGGTTGTCTGCCACCGCGGAAAATTTGACGAGGACGTGGCGGTCGGTGAATGCGACAAACTTTGGCTGCTCACCGCCCGCGGACGATCCCGGCACATCACCTCGTTCCGCAGCCTCCGCAAGCGCGGGATACTGCGCCCGGTCCAGCGCGAGGGGCGACTGCGCATTGATGAATCGATCGCGTGCAATGTCGCCCAGCAAGAGATTTCCCACTACGTTTTCACCATGCGCTATCAACGCACGGAGCATATGCGTGTCGGACCACTCGGTGAGTCGTGGCGGCAATCCTAAGAGGGCAGCATGGTGCTCTGCATAGGCGCGACCAAGAAATCCCTGCGGACGCATGTCGAGCAGCCACCATGGCAGACTGTCGCTGTGCAGCGAGACGCCATTCTCCTGTTGCATGACGAAACCTTCGGGCCGCACCGATACCAGGAAGCCGAGCCGGCGAAGCGTGCCATCAGCAGCAACGCGATAGACAGGAAGATCCCCCAGCCCGCGACCGGAATCGCGCAGGGCGTACTGAATGACTCTGCCAGACCCGATGCGCACAATATCGTCGCCGAGCGATGCCAAGACACGCGACACCGTTGGCTGGCTTACCTCCATCCTTTCAACGAGTTGGCGCGCAGTCAACGGGCCTTGACTGAGGCAAAAACGAAGACGATCTGCGTGTGCCGACATGCGGATGAATAAATTCATGAATAGCAGGATGAATAGCATAGTAACGGCTTATCGCTGTGATGTCCTTACCCGGCGACACCAGAAGTGACGGAGCCGACCTCTTACCGGCGCCCGGATTCATCTTCTCGGGCGCGGCAGAATTCAAAGGCCACTGACTTCCCCAAGCGGCCAGCACCTCACTTTATTGAAATGGCATAAGCAGCGCCCGGGGATTGGATCCGAGCGCTTCGCCCACGAAGACAACTGTGGCATATGCAATCGTCGAATCGCGCACGGACCGCTAGAATTGCCCGATTCGTTTCGACCCGACACAATTTGATGGCGTCCCAGCCTGCCGCGCCGCGTGCGCGGTGCCTCTGCCTCGATATTGAAACCGCCCGCGAGGACCGCATGGTCCTGCGGGAACTGGGTGTTTTCCGCCCCGACCTCGACGCGCGGCTGAAGCTCTCCGGCACGGCACCTGACCTCGTTCCCAGGCTGGACGCGCTGACCGACGGCGCGGCCTTCGTCCTCGGCCACAACATCATCGCCTTCGACCAGCCGGCGCTGGCGGCGCTGCATCCGCAGCTCGCCTTGCATCGACTGCCGATGATCGACACGCTTGAGCTCTCTCCGGTCGCGTTTCCTCAGAATCCGTATCACCGCCTGGTGAAGGATTACAAGCTGTGCACGACAACGCGCAATGACCCGGTACGCGACGCCGAACTCGCCTACGCACTCTTCATCGATCAGAGCGAAGCGCTACAACAACGCGTTGCCGAACACCCGGACGAGGCCCTGTGTCTGCACTTCCTTCTTGCCCCGGAAAGCGGCAAGGGGGTCTCCAATTTTTTCGCCGCTCTGCGCCGCGCGCTCAAGCCGACCCTCGACGACACCGTGGCCGGCTGGTTGCGCGCGACGGCGGGCAAGGTATGCATCACCGCTCAAGACAGGCTGCTTGAACACTGGCTACCGGATCCGGCGTGGCACAAGCCCCTCGCCTACGCTTTGGTGTGGCTGCGCGTGGCCGGCGGCAATTCGGTGCTGCCGCCATGGGTCAGCCTGAGTTTTCCGAAGACGCGCGAAGTGATCTCCGCGTTGCGCGACGTGCCCTGCCCGGATCCAGCCTGCGCCTGGTGCCGCGAACAGCATGATCTCGACGCCTTGCTCCCGCGCTACTTTCCAGGCATTACGCGCTTTCGCAGCACCCCCACCACCGGCGACGGCCGCTCGCTGCAGCAGGCCATCGTAGAGAACGGCTTTGCCCGCAAGCCGACGCTGGCGATCCTGCCCACCGGCGGGGGCAAGTCCCTGTGCTTTCAGCTACCTGCCCTCGCCCGCTACTACCGCAACGGCAGCCTCACCGTGGTGATCTCGCCCCTGCAGTCGCTGATGAAGGATCAGGTGGACAACCTGGAGGCACGTGGCATCACCTGCGCCGGATATCTGAACAGCCTGCTCAACCCCATGGAGCGGCGGGCAATGCTCGACAAGCTGCGGCTGGGCGACCTCGGACTCATCTTCGTCGCGCCCGAGCAGTTCCGCAGCACCGCCTTTGCCAATGCGCTGATGCACCGCGAGATCGGCGCCTGGGTGTTCGACGAAGCACACTGCCTGTCCAAGTGGGGCCACGACTTCCGGCCCGATTACCTCTACGTTTCGCGTTTCATCAAGGCGCGGCAGAAGGACAAACCCTCGCCAGTGTTCTGCTTTACCGCCACCGCCAAACCGGACGTAGTAGATGACATCTGCGCACACTTGCACAAGCATCTGGGCATTGTGCTCGAGCGCCTCGAAGGTGGGGTGAGCCGCGACAACCTCTCTTATGAGGTGCGCTCCGTGCCGGCACAGGCAAAGTATGGCGAGGTGCTGCGCCTGCTGCAGGAGGCGCAGCGTGAGGAGGGCGGCGCCATCGTGTTCTGCGCGCGGCAGAAGACTGTCGAAGAAGTCGCCGAATTCCTCAAGAATGCGGGCCTCGAGTGCAGCTACTTCCACGGCGGCATGCTGCCCACCGACAAGCGTGCGGTACAGGAAGCCTTCCTCGCCGGCAACCTGCGTGTGATCGCCGCCACCAACGCCTTCGGCATGGGCGTGGATAAGCCCGACGTGCGCCTTGTCATTCACCTCGACACGCCCGGCTCGCTGGAGAACTATCTGCAGGAAGCCGGCCGCGCCGGGCGCGATCAGTCGCCAGCACGCTGCATTCTGCTCTACGACGAGGCCGATCTCGACGTACAGTTCCGCCTGCTGAAGAACTCGCGCCTCACCCAGCACGACATCGGCGCCATTCTGAAAGCCTTGCGCACCATCGAGCGCAAAGACCGCAGCGAGGGCGACGTCGTGGTCACCAGCGGCGAGATCCTGCTCGAGATCCCCGACGCCCACCGCATCGACCCCGACGCAAGCGACGCCGACACCAAGGTCCGCATTGCAGTCGCCTGGCTCGAAGAAGCGCGCCTGCTCGAACGCCACGAGAACCACACCCGTGTTTTCCCCGGCAGCCTGCTGGTGGCGAACGAGGAAGAAGCCCGTGCCATCCTGCGCCGCAAGCTCGGCCCCGAGGCGGACATCGAGCCCTATGCGCGCATACTTTCCCTCCTCATCCAGGCCGCGGACGACGAGGGTCTGTCCACCGACGAACTGATGCTTGCCACCGGTCAGCACTCACGCATCGTGCAGCAGATGCTGCGCGAGCTCGACCACTGGAAGCTCCTTTCGAACGACACCGAAATCGGCGTCACTTTCTATCGCGAACCGGATACCGCACAACGCCTCGACGAGCTCGCCCGCATCGAGGACGCGCTGATCAGGAACCTGCGCGAGGAGGCGCCCGACGCCGACCAAGATGGCTGGCAGATCCTCAACGTGCGCCGCCTGTGCGACACCCTGCGCCGCGACGCGCAAGTCGACTTCGACCCCGAGCGACTCACCCGCCTGCTGAAGTCCTTTTCCGAGCCCTTTGGTGATGGCCCGGCCAATCGTGGCTTCTTCGCGCTACGCCCTCAAACTACCGACAGCCGCTGGCTCAAGCTGCTGCGGAGCTGGCAGGACATCGAAACCATCCGCGAACGACGCATGCGCCTGGCCCGCGCGCTGGTCGCCGAGTTCCAGCGCCGCCGCCAGGGCAACGTACTGCTCGTCACGTGCAAGCAGGGCGAGCTCGAGGCCGCATTGCAGGCCGACACCACACTCACCGGGCTTGGCGTGGAAAAGTGGGACATCGCACTCTCCGCAGCGTTGCTCTACCTGAACGCCAACGAAGTGCTGCATCTCGCTCGCGGCAAGGCGGTATTCCGCTCCGCGATGAGCATCGCCCTCAACGCCGAGGCACGCCGGCGCCAGTTCAATAAGTCCGACTATGCCGAGCTCGCACTGCACTACAAGGACAAGATCGTCCAGGTGCACGTGATGGCCGAATACGCCAAGCTCGCCATTCGCAAGATTCAGGCGGCGATGGCCTTCATCGTGGAGTACTTCAGCCTCGACCGCGCCGAGTTCGTGCGGCGCTACTTCGCCGGGCGCAAGGATGTGCTGGAGATGGCCACCACCGAGGCCGCCCACCGCCGCATCCTTACCGAACTCGCCAACCCCGAACAGCAGGGCATCGTCGCCGCGCCACTAGAGGGAAATCACCTGGTGCTGGCCGGCCCCGGCGCGGGCAAGACCAAAGTTATCGTCCATCGTGTCGGGTGGCTGCTGCGCGAATGCATGGTGCTGCCCGAGGCCATCATGGTGCTCGCCTACAACCGCTCGGCCGCCAACGAGATCCGGCGCCGCCTGTGGGCGCTGGTCGGGGCGGACGCAGCGGGTGTCAGCGTGCAGACCCTGCACGGGCTCGCGATGCGCATCACCGGCACCAGCTACGCGGTCGCCATCGAACACGGCGAAGCGGTCGACTTCGGCGAGGTCATCCGCCAGGCCACCCGGCGTCTGCGCGCGGCGGAAGGGGAGGACGAGGACAGGCGCGAAGCGCGGGCGCAAACCAGCGCCGCACCCTCGATTCAGCGCGACCGCCTGCTCGCCGGCCTGCGCTTCCTGCTGGTGGACGAATACCAGGACATCAACGCCGACCACTACGCCCTCATCAGCGCAGTCGCCGGCCGCACCCTGCAGAGCGAGGAAGACCGCGTCTCACTGATGGTGGTCGGTGACGACGACCAGAACATCTACGCCTTCGACGGTGCCAGCGTGCGCTTCATCCGCCAGTTCGAAGCCGATTACACCGCCCGCCGCTACGCGCTGGTCGAGAACTATCGCTCCACGAAGCACATCATCCAGTGCGCCAACCGCGTCATCGAACCCGTGCGCGAGCGCATGAAGGCCGGCCACTCCATCCGCATCAACCACGCCCGCCGCGACCACCCGGACGGCGGCGAACAGGCCACGCTCGACCCGCTCACCGAAGGCCGTGTGCACATCCTGGAAGTGCCACGCAATCCGCATCAGGAAGTGCAGATCGCGCTCGACGAACTGCAGCGCCTGCATGCCTTGGTCGCTCCGTCCGGCGCCGGCCAATGGGGTCGTTTTGCCGCCATCGCCCGCCGCTGGGAAGACCTCGAACCCATGGCCGCGCTGTGCCGCCTGCGCGGCATCCCGGTGCGCCTGCAGCGCGACGGCAGCCAGCTGCGGCTGCACGACACCCGCGAAGGCAATGCCCTTGCCACCCTGCTGCGCGGCCTGCGCCGCAGCACCCGCCGCCGGCGCGTGCTGATCCGGGCCGGCGTCCTCGCGCGCTGGTTCCGCCGCCGCTACCGGCTCGCCCCGGACGACCTCATCGACCACCCGCAACGTGCCGCGCTCGCGCAGTTCATTACCGACACAGCGTCCGCCGCACCGGGTCGCGAGCTCGTCGTCGACGACCTCGTCGAGGCCCTGTACGACTTTGGCGCCATTGCCAGGACGGCCGGTGACGCCCGCCCCAACGCGCCGCTGGTCCTCATGACCGCCCACCGCGCCAAGGGCCTGGAATTCGACCACGTGCTTATTCTCGACGGTGGCGGCTGGCAGGGCCGTGGCGACGATGAACGGCGGCTGTTCTACGTCGCGATGACACGGGCCAGAAAGTCGCTGACGGCGTGCGAGGCACTCGGCGGCCAGCACCCATTCATTCGCGATCTGGATGGCTACGTGCTGCGCTCACGGCCGGATGCGCAAGTGCCCGAACCTGGCACTGCGCACCGGACGTGGTGTGCGGATCCGGAGAAGATCGTGCTCTCGTGGCCCGGCTATTTCGCCCCGGGAGCCCCGATTCATCGCGCACTCGCCACGCTCGACATCGGCAGCCCGCTCGCGCTTCAGCCACGGAACAATGGCGACGGAGGATGGGAAATCGCGGACGCCAACGGCGTCGTGGTCGGACGGATGTCGTCAAAATTTCAAATCCCGCCCGGGAGAGTTGTGGCGGTGCGGGTGGGGGCAGTGATGGCGCGCCATGCGCGGGAAAGCGAGAAGGAAAGCGTGCGGTGTCAGTGCTGGGCGCTGGTATTGCCAGAGATTGAGTATGTGCCGGGGTAAGTGGGCAGCGGACGTTGGGAAGGCGAATATCCGTTTGTCGGCCTTACGTGGAGCTCAAAATAAGGCCGACAAACCCGCCTCATCAGCTTCCGCAACAAGGATGCCCGGCCTTCCCTGGGTAAACTCGACGGGCGTTGCGCCCGTCGGTCCTGTGGTCGAAACGCTATTTCTTCTCCTCCATCTTCTTGCCCGACATTTCCTCGAGTTTCTTGCACTCGGCCTTCATCTTCTCGTCGGCCTTCATCGGATCCATCTTCTTGCAGGCCTCTAGTTTCTCTGCCTTTTCCTTGTCCGACATCGCCCCGCCGTGAGACATCGCACTGGCCCCGACGGAGACTGACGCGAGCACCATGGCGGCTGCCACTGTCAGCAATCTGTTCATGTTCGCCTCCTCCTTGTTTGTGGGAAGATCCAACTGCGACGTTGGAGAGTTTCAATGTAGTGCATGAATGGATGCCCGACAAATGATCTCGTTTGCGCGTCTTGCGTGCTGTGTCGTCTCGGTCGCGGGCTTCGGATTGGCGGGCGGTGCTCAGGCCGCCCCCTTTACGCCCGCGCGCGACGATGTCGTCATCGAGCGCCTGCCATTCCGGGCACAAGACACCGAGGCGCAAGAACTGGCGGCGCTGCGGGTTGCCCTGGCAGGTGCGCCGCAGGACAGGCAGGTGGCCGCCGCCTTGGCGCGCAAGTACTTCGAACGGGCCATGGCCACGGGCGATCCGCGCTACGTCGGCTATGCGGATGCGGTCGTCGCTCGTTTCGATACGCCGCTGCCGGCCGCATTGCTACTGGTGCGGGGCATGCTGCGCCAGTACCGGCACGCCTTCGATGCGGCACTCGACGATTTCGCCGCGGCGCTCGAGCGCGACCCCGATCTTGCCGGCGCTCATGCATGGCGGGGGGCGATTCATCTCGTGCGGGCCGACTATGCGCGTGCGTCGGCAGAATGCGACGCGCTCGCTCGCCTTGGCCGCAGCGTACTTGCGGGTGGCTGTACTGGGCTCACGCTCGCCTATACCGGCCATCTCGACAAGGCCGACGCTACCCTCGCGCAAGCCCTGGCCGCTGCGAGCGATCCCGGCAACCGGCAGTGGCTGCTGACCCGCCTCGGCGAGGTGGCCGCCTGGCGCGGAAGACCGGCACAGGCGGAGCGCCACTATCGCGACGCGCTGGCAATCGGACAGGATGACACCTACCTGCTTGCGGCGTGGACCGACTTTCTGCTCGATCAGGACCGTCCGGCCGAGGTTGTCGACGCACTCGCGGACTGGGCGGCGTCCGACGTCCTGCTGCTACGCCTCGCCGAAGCCGAGTCCCGCCTCGGTCTACCCACCGCTGCAGCGCACCGGCAGGCGCTCACCGACCGCTATGCTGCCGCGTGGCTACGCGGCGATGCCACCCACCGTGCCGAGGAGGCACGCTTTCACCTGCGGATCGAAGGCGAACCCACCACCGCACTCGCGCTCGCCGTCGATAACTACCGCGTCCAGCGCGAGCCGCGCGATGCCCGCATCCTGCTCGAAGCGGCGGTGGCGGCACGCGATTCCGCCGCCGCCCGACCGGCGCGCGAGTGGCTCGCCTCAAGCGGCTTCGAGGATGCCCGACTGCGCACCCTTGCCCGCCAACTTGACCCGTCCCCGGCACGGAGCGGAACGCAATGATGTGTCGGTTGGCACAGCTTCTCGCGCTGCTTCTCGCGCTCCTCCTGCACCTGCCAGCCTGGGCGCACAAGGCAAGCGACAGCTACCTGGTCGTCGACGTCGACGGTGCCTCGATTTCGGCCAAGTGGGACATCGCCTTGCGCGACATCGATTTCGCCCTTGGCCTGGATGGCAATGGCGACGGCGAGATCACCTGGGGCGAACTGCGCACCCGCCGCGCCGCTGTCGAGGCCTGGGCCCTGAGCCGTCTCGACCTGACGCGTGGCGGCCCCTGCACCTTGCAAGCGACCGCGTTGCAGGTCGATACGCACAGCGACGGCGGCTACGCGGTATTGCAGCTGGCCGGCAACTGCCCGCAGACCGTCGGCGAGGTGGGCATACGCTACCGCTTGCTCTTCGACCTCGACGGCTTGCACCGCGGGCTGCTGCGACTGGCCATCGACGGCACGGCCCACAGCGCGGTGCTCGGGCCGGACAGCGGCATGCAGCACTTCAGTGCAGTCGCCCCGTCGCGCCTCGCGCAGTTCCGCCAGTACCTCGTCGAAGGCATCTGGCACATCTGGATCGGCTTCGACCACATTCTCTTCCTGCTCGCGCTGCTGCTGCCGGCGGTGCTGGTGCGCGCCGACGGCCATTGGCGCGGCGCTACCCGGCTTCGCGATGCGCTGCACGAAGTCCTGTGGGTCGTCACCGCGTTCACGATTGCACATTCGATCACGCTTTCGGTGGCCGTACTGGGCTGGATTGCGCTGCCCTCGCGCCTGGTCGAATCCGCCATTGCCCTGTCGGTCGTGCTTGCCGCCGCCAACAACCTGTGGCCCGTCGTCGAGCATCGGCGCTGGGTGGTGGCATTCTGCTTCGGGCTGATACACGGCTTCGGTTTCGCCAGCGTGCTCGTCGAACTCGGACTCGCCCCCGGCGCATTGCTGCTGTCGCTGCTCGCGTTCAATGTCGGTGTCGAGCTTGGTCAGCTCGCCATCCTCGCCGCAACCATCCCCGCCGCCTTCGCGCTGCGCAACACCCGCTTCTACCGCCGCGGCGTCTTTATCTGGGGGTCACTGCTCACCTTGCTGATCGCCCTGGTCTGGCTCGCGGAGCGCGCGCTCAACCTCAGGCTCGTCAGCAGTATCGGGTAAGCGCAGGGATTGGCAAGGGTTGGCGATGCAGCCAACCCTCCCGCGCTCACGACGAACGCACGCCATCTCGACGCCGAAAAGAATCAGCGATGCACACCTTCCGCAACACCGTCGCGGTGGGCCATCTCGAGCATGACCTTGTAGTCGACGATCCCGGCAGGCGAGCCATCCGGCGCAAGTCCTACGATTGGCCCTTCGAATACGCAGAACAGCACGCAACCGCTCGCCGTGCGCGGTTGGTGGATATCGCCCGCGGGTTCGAACATGTAGTCGCCCGGCCGACCGATATCGGACGCTTCGTAGCAAATGTCGCCCTCGAGGACCATGACCTCGATCGCTCCCAAGTGGTGATGAACCGGTGCCTCCACGCCCGGCAGAACCTTCAGCATGCAGGTGAAGCCGCCGGTGCGGGCATTGACGCTCAGCAACTTGTACTGCACGCCCTCCATCACCCACGGCCGCCACGGAATCGGGTCGAGCTTCTGGAATTTCGGATACGGCAGGGTGATCTTCTCGCGCGCGCCCGCCTGGGATGTCTGGCTTTCCGCACTACACAGCACTGCACTCATCGATGGTCTCCTTTGGTTTTGTGGTGTCCTGCAAGGTGGCTTGACGGTCTGTCGGCACCAACCGGAAGCCAATACTAGGTCGGGTGCCGCGTCGAAATTCGACGTCTCGTCAAATTGCAGCGACTACTGAAAAACATCGATAAATCAACACTTCACCCTTCCTGTCGACGTGGCTTTGCAAATATCGGCCGCGCTGTCGGGATATCGCTGAGATTCGCCTCGAACTGTGTTTGTGCGGCGCACACCTCGCTAGATTGGCCCCATCGGTCGACCGGCCGGTCAACAAAAACACAGGAGACACGCATGACCGCAGCAATCCTCAACGCGCCCGCCACCAATACCCCACTCAGCCAACGCACGGGCAAGGACTTCATCAAGCTCGGCGCCATTCCGTGGACGCCATGGGTGATGGAGGGCACGCACTTCAAGCTCTTGGCGGTCAACGAACTGAGCGGCGGCTTCTCGATGCTGCTCAAAGTGGAGGCGGGCGTGCAGGCGCCGGTCCATGCCCACCTCGGTTCGGCCGAAGCCTACCTCGTGGAGGGCGGCTTCTATTACGAACCGGACGATCCAGGCTGCGCCGGCGACTACACCTACGAACGCGGCGGATCCGTCCATCAACCGGTGTCGCATGAAGGCTGCGTGATGTTCGCCGTCACCCATGGCCCGCTGGCCGGCTGCAACCCGGACGGTTCGGTGTCCGCGGTGGTCGACTGCCGATTGATGCTGAAACTGGCAGAAGACAGCGGCACCGCCGATCACGTCGTTCGCATCGTCTCCGGGCACTGAGCCCCGCCCC
>NZ_JAGRRD010000001.1:3094836-3143089 GCF_018122735.1 Azoarcus sp. L1K30
CGCCGAAATCTCCACTATCCTCTTCGTCGGCAGCGTCAGAGGGGTATAAGAGACATCATGTATACAAGATCTCGCGGGCACGGCCTGCAGCGGGCCTGTCTCGCCCTCGCCATCGCCGGGTTTGGCCAAGCCGCCCACGCCGGAGACTTTCGCCTCGGCGACGAGGTGACCGGCACCTGGACGCTGAATGCCAGCCTTGGCACCAACATCCGCATGCAGGGACGCGACGCCGCACTGACGTCCTTCGGCAACGCCAACCACAACGACGGCAAGCCCGGCACAGGCGGCGGCAGCACCGATGACGGCGACCTCAACTTCGATCGCAACGATGTCACCTCCACCACGCTCAAGGTCGTGGGCGACGCCGAACTGCGCTACCGCAACTATGGCGCGCTCATCCGGGCCAAGGCCTGGCACGACTTCACCCTGAGCAACACCAGGGTCGATCACGGCCACTTCGACAACGGCTACGTGCCGGGTACGCGCCTCAACGACGATCACTTCGACGACGCCGCCAAATTCACCGGCGCCGAGATTCTCGATGCCTTCATCTACGGCGACTGGGAACTGGGCGAAAACACCCGGCTGAACATGCGACTCGGCAACCAGGTGGTGAACTGGGGCGAGAGCATCTTCATCCAGGGCGTCAACGTGGTGAATCCGATCGACGTGCCCGCTGCCCGACGCGCAGGCGCGCAAGTGCGCGAGATCCTGCTACCGGTACCGCTGCTCTACGGCAACCTCGGCCTGCCCGGCGGCGTCAGCCTGGAGGCCTTCTACCAGCTGCAGTGGAAGAAGACCGTCATCGACGGCTGCGGCACCTTCTTCTCGCCCGCCGACGTCATCAACTGCGGCGGTTCGCAGTTCGGCCCCGACGCGTTCTCCGACCGCGAGCACTACGACGGTATCGACGCGCTGGGCGGCCTCAACGTACGCTCACTGCGGCTGGACGACGCCAAGCCCTCCGATGCCGGCCAGTACGGGCTCGCCCTGCACTGGCTGGAACCGGAAAGCGAGACCGACATCGGCCTGTATTACGTCAACTACCACACCCGCACGCCCTTCCTCAGCCTGTCGAGCAAGCCGTCCGAACCGGGCTCGCTCTACGGCTCGGTGGCACCGCTGTCCTATCGTCTCGACTATTCCGCCGAGAACATCAAGACCTTCGGCCTCAGCCTGTCGAACACGCTGGGTGGCGCCTCGGTCATGGCCGAGCTGTCCTACACCCTCGACCTGCCGGTGCAGATCAACGGCGGCGATCTCGTCCAGTTCGGCGTGTCCGACGGCACACAGGGTCCGCTGGTCGGCCACCGCAACTACGACCCCGCCGGCGCCACCATTCTCGGCTACGACCGCATGGACAAGATCCAGCTCCAGCTCGGTGCGATCAATGTCTTCAGCCAGGTGCTTGGCGCGCAGTCGCTGCTCGCGGTGGGCGAGGTCGGATTCAGCTGGGCGCCGGACCTGCCCGACGCGAAGACCGGCGTGCGCTATGGCCGCGCCTTCACTTTCGGCACCGCCTGGCATCCGTCCTATACCAACCCCGCACTGGCCACCCCTGCCGGCTGCAGCGCCGCCAACATCGCCGGCATGGACACCCCCGCGAACTGCGCGCAGGACGGATTCGTCACCCCGTTCGCGTGGGGCTACCGCCTGCTCGGCGAGCTGGAGTACCCAAATGCTATCGCGGGCTGGACCGCGAAGCCTCGCCTGTACTGGTCTCACGACGTCCACGGCAATGCCGCCGACGGCACCTTTCTGGACAACCGCCGCACCCTGGGGACAGGGCTCGCCCTGTCGCGGTTGTCCGATGGCCGGCGTTGGACAGTGGACATCGCCTACACCCGCTTTATCGACGGCGCGCGCTGGGACACCAACCGCGACAAGGACTTCCTCGCCGCCAGCCTGAGCGTGGCCTTCTAAGGAGAATGAACATGCGTCGATTTCACCCCGCCCGATCCGCCCGACCGCTCGCCGGCCTGCTGCTGTTGCTGGCGATCGGCAGCGCCCACGCCGCCATGACCGCGGACGAACTCGCCCGTCTCGGCAAGGACCTTACCCCAGTCGGCGCCGAGCGCGCCGGCAACGCCGCCGGCACCATCCCGGCGTGGACCGGCGGGCTCACCAAACCGCCGGCCGGCTTCGACATCAATCAGGGCCACGCCAACCCCTATGCCGACGAAAAGCCGCTCTACACCGTCACCGCGCAGAACTGGGAGCAATACAGGCAGGTGCTGTCCGACGGCCACATCGCCATGCTCAAGCGCTATCCCGAGACCTACCGTCTCGACGTCTACCCCACCCACCGCAGCGCGGCGCTGCCACAGGCCGATTACGACCGCATTCGCGCGCAGGCCGGCGCGATCGCCGTCAATCCGGGCGGTACCGGGCTGGATAACTGGGACCGCAGCGCCGTGCCCTTCCCGATACCGAAGAACGGTCTGGAGGCGATCTGGAACCACGAAGTGCGCTCGCGCGCCGGCGGCATCGAGCGCCGCCATCTGATCGGGGCCGTCAATCCCAACGGCAGCTTCAACGCCTACGGCGTGGACGAAAGCTGGATCTTCGCGCAGAACATGGATCGCCAGGAAGACAACCGCTTCTGGTACTTCATGGCACGCATGTACTCGCCGGCAGACGTCACCGGTGAAGTGGTGATGGTGCACGAACCGCTCGACTTCGCCCGCGATGGCCGCCTCGCCTGGGTCTATAACGCCGGCTTGCGCCGCGTGCGGCGCGCCCCGCAGATCATCTACGACTCGCCGGGCAGCTTCTCCGAGGGCACGCGGACCGAAGACGACTACGACATGTTCAACGGCCCCACCGACCGTTACGAGTGGAAGCTGGTCGGCAAGCGCGAAATGCTGATCCCCTACAACAGCTATGCCATCCATTCGAAGAAGCTCAAGGCCAGGGACGTAGTGAAGCCGCACCACCTCGATCCGGCGCTGACCCGCTACGAGCTGCATCGGGTGTGGGTCGTGGAGGCCACGCTCAAGGAAGGCGCGCGTCACATCTACGCCAAGCGCGTGTTCTACCTCGACGAGGACAGCTGGACCATCGCGGTCAAGGAACAGTACGACGGGCGCGGCCAATTGTGGCGCGTGGGCGAGGCCCAGTTGATGCAGTACTACGACCTGCCGCTGCCCTATTACGCCTTCGAGAACATGTACGACCTGCAGGACGGTCGCTATTTCGTCGCCGGGCTCAGCAACGAAGAAGGACCGTGGCGCTTCGGCGCCAAGGCGCGGCGCGCAGACTTCGACCCCGACGCTCTGCGCCGCAGCGGCACCAAGTAAGCAGCGGCCACGACCGCGCACATCGGGGGCACCGGCTCGACCCGGTGCCCCGCCCACAGGGATATCTCCATGACGCGCTTTCCCCTTGCCACCCTGGCGGCAATTGCCGTGCTGGCCGCTGCCGCCACTGCCGGCGCCGGTCTGGCACCACGCACCGCCACCGCACCGATCGACCTTCTCGACACACCGTCGCCGCAAACACCGCGAGCAACGGCCCAACTGATGACCAGCCTGGTAAGCGCAGGCACGCGCATGCTCGCCGCTGGCGCACGCGGCACCATCGTCTACTCCGACGATGGTGGCCGCCACTGGACACAGGCCGCCGTGCCGGTGGCAGTGATGCTGACCGCGCTGCACTTTCCCTCGCCCCGGAACGGTTGGGCGGTGGGTCACGACGGCGTCATCCTTCACAGCCGCGATGGTGGCGCCAGCTGGCAGCGTCAGTTCGACGGCGCAGACGCCAACACGCAGATGCTGCGCTGGGCAAAGACCCGGGTCGACCGCGCACGGAAGACCCGCGACGACGCCTCCGGCGCTGCGCGCGATACCGCCGAGAATGCCCTCGCCGCAGCCGAAGACGGGCTCGCCGGCGTCGAGCAGGCGGTCTCGTTCGGTCCCTCGCAGCCCTTCATGAGCGTGTGGTTCCGCAACCCGCGCGAAGGTTACGCGGTGGGCGCCTTCGGCATGGCCTTCACCACCATCGACGGCGGCGAGCACTGGACCCTGTTCGCAGACCGCCTGCCCAACCCCCATGACCTCCATCTCTACGCCATCGCCTCCCCCGCCCCCGGGGTGATGCTGATCGCCGGCGAACGCGGGCTGATGCTGCGCTCGGACGACGCCGGCGCCACCTGGCAGGCACAGCCGGATCTCACCGACGGCGGACTCTACGGCCTGATCAGCCTGGCAGACGGTCGTACCGTGCTGGCCTATGGGTTCGACGGCAGCGTACTGCGCAGCGCCGATCTCGGCGTGAGCTGGCAAGCGGTGGAGAGTGGCACTCGCAGCGCGCTCTATGGTGCCGCGCGGTCCGCGGACGAAGTGCTGCTGGTAGGCAACAACGGCGTCCGTCTGCGCACCAACGGTGAGCACTTCGACGTGCTGCCGGCCGGCGACGGCCGCCCGCTCACCGCCGCCGCATTCGGACCTGCCGGATGGGTGCTGGCCGGCTGGGGCGGCCTCGCCCCCGCAACCACCGGATCGTCAGGAGCAGCAAGCCATGAATGAAGCCTCCACATCCGCTGCCCGGCCCTCGCACGGTGGCGTGCTGAAGCACCTGGAACGCCGGCTGGAAGCAGCGCTCTTCCGTCACCGCGCCGCCACCGTCGCCGTCTTTGCCCTGCTTACGCTGTGGCTGGGCTGGGTCGCGCTCGGCCTGCGCCCGGACGCCAGCTTCGAGAAGATGATTCCCACCCACCACCCGGCCATCGCCAACTATCTCACCCACGAGGACAGCCTGCGCGGCCTCTCCAACGTGGTACGGGTGGTGGTCGAGAACCGTCATGGCGATATCTTCGACCCCGCCTTCCAGGACGTGCTGCGCAAGGTCAACGACGAGATCTTCTACATTCCCGGCGTGGACCGCGCCGGCATGCGCTCGCTGTGGACGCCGAACGTCATGTGGGGCGAGGTCACCGCCGAAGGTTTCGAAGCCGGCCCGGTGATTCCCGACGGCTACGACGGCTCGCCTGCCGCCATCGACCAGCTTCGCGCCAACGTCTTTCGCTCCGGCGAGGTCGGCACCCTGGTTGCCAACGACCTGCGCTCGGCGCTGGTGCTGGTGCCGCTGATGGAACGCAACCCGGAGACGGGCGAACGCCTCGACTACGGCCGCTTCGCCACCGATCTGGAGGAGCGAATCCGCACCCGTTACGAGCGCGACGCGGTGGGCATCCGCATCGTCGGCTTCGCCAAGGTCATCGGCGAGCTCATCGATGCGGCCGTCCCCATCCTCGGTTACTTCCTGCTCACCCTGGTCCTCACTGCCGCGCTGCTGTTCTGGTACTCGCGCTGCCTGCGCAGCACCGCCACCACCATCCTGTGCTGCCTGATCGCGGTGGTATGGCAACTCGGCATCGTGCGCCTGCTGGGCTACGGACTGGACCCCTACTCCATCCTGGTGCCCTTCCTCACTTTCGCAATCGGCATCAGCCACGCGGTGCAGAACATCAACGCCACCGCCAACGCGACACTCGACGGTGCCGACAAGATCGAGGCCGCGAAACGCTCTTTCCGCAGCCTCTTCGTTGCCGGCACGGTGGCCTTGCTGTGCGACGCGGTCGGCTTTGCCACCTTGCTGATCATCCGTATCGGCGTGATCCAGGAGCTGGCGATCTCGGCCAGCATCGGCGTGGCGGTGATCATCTTCAGCAAGATGTTCCTGCTGCCGGTGCTGATGTCCTGGACCGGCGTGTCGCCCGCCGCGGTGGCCCACGCTTGCAACCGCCGCGCCCACCTGCCCTGGATGTGGCAGCAAGTGGCACGCTGCGCACAGCCACGACCGGCGGCGGTCGTGACGCTCGCCGGGGCAGCCCTGCTGGCGCTGGGCCATTGGGGTGCACGCGACCTGCAGATCGGCGACCTCGACCCCGGCGCGCCCGAGCTGCGCACCGATTCGCGCTACAACCGCGACGCCGCCTACCTGGTGCAACACTACGCCACCAGCACCGACGTGTTCGTGGTGATGGCCGAAACCCCGCCGCAGGGCTGCCGCGACTACCAGGTACTGGCCGGCATGGACCTGCTTGCCGCCGAGCTGGAACGCGTACCCGGGGTGCAGCGCACGATGTCGATGTCCGACTTCGCCTATCGCGTGCTCGCCGGCAACAATGAAGGCAACCCCAAGTGGTACGCCATCAGCCGCAACAAGTACGCGCTCGGCGGCGCCTTCCAGAAGACGCCCAAGGAGTTCATCGGCAACGGCTGCGCGATGACGCCCTTCGTCGTGTACCTCAACGACCACAAGGCCGCCACGCTGTCGGCGGGGATGGCCACCGTGCGCGACTTCGCCGCCCGCTACGACTCGGACAAGGTGCGTTTCACCCTGGTTGGCGGCAATGCGGGCATCGAAGCGGCCACCAACGAGGTCATCGGCGACGCCGAGCGCACCATGCTGATGCTGGTCTACGCCATCGTAGCGCTGCTGCTGCTCATCGAGTTCCGCTCGCTGCGGGCCACACTGTGCATCGTGGTGCCGCTCTACATCACCTCGGTTCTGTGCGAGGCCATCATGGCGTGGATGGGGTTGGGCGTGAAGGTGGCCACGTTGCCGGTCATCGCGCTCGGCGTCGGCATCGGCGTGGATTACGGCATCTACATCTACAACCGCCTGCAGTCCTACCTCGAGCGCGGCCACCCGCTGGCCGAGGCCTACCTGCTCACCGTCGCCACCACCGGGCGCGCGGTCGCCTTTACCGGCCTGACACTCGCGGTCGGCGTGCTCACCTGGGTCGGCTCCGCGATCAAGTTCCAGGCCGACATGGGCCTGCTGCTCACCTTCATGTTCCTGTGGAACATGGTCGGCGCCCTCGTGCTGCTGCCCGCCCTGGCCCGTCTGCTGCTGCCCACGCCCAAGCCGGCATCGGTCACCCCGCCCCCCGTTCCATCCACGACTCATCACACCGCGCCCGAACTTCACGTGGCCGAACCGCAAAGGAGCTGAACACCATGATCCCGATCGAAACCCGCCTGATGGACCTCACCGGCCGCGTCGCCCTCATCACCGGCGGAGCCTCCGGCATCGGCCGCGCCACCGCCCACGCACTGGCCGCGCAAGGTGCCCGCGTCATCGTCGCCGACATCAACGAAGCCGGCGGCTGGGAGACCGCGGACGCCATCGGCGTGGCCGCCGGTTTCGTACATCTCGACGTGACGGACGAGACCGCCTGGTGCCGCGCGCTCGACTATGTCCTCTCCACCGAAAGCCACCTCGACATCCTCGCCAACGTCGCCGGCATCGGCCTCGGTGGCGACTTCGAGGACCTGACCCTGAACGACTGGAACCGTCTGCTGGCGGTCAATGCCACCGGCCCCTTCCTGGGTTGCAAGCACGCCATCCGCGCCATGGCCGGCAGCGGCCGCCCAGGCGCCATCGTCAATGTCGGCTCCATCGCAGCCACTCATGCCGCGCCCGATCTCGCCGGCTATTGCGCCAGCAAGGGCGCCCTGCGCATGCTGAGCAAATCGGTGGCGCTGCACTGCGCGCACAAAGGCCACCCCATCCGCTGCAATGCCATCCACCCGACCTATGTGGACAGCGAAATGCTGGACCCGATCGCCGCGCTGTACGGCGGGCGTGACGCGATGATGCAGGCGATGTCGCGGCTCGTGCCGATCGGCAGACTGGCAACGCCCGCCGACGTCGCGGCGGCCGTCGTGTTCCTCGCGTCTGACGCCGCGGCAATGATCACCGGAACGGAGTTGTTCGTCGATGGAGGACAGACGGCGGGCATCCCACCGTCCCATTTCGGATGACGCGACAAGGGCTACGGGCATTGAAATCCGCCACACTGCGACTGTCGGAATTTCTTACAGTCATCAGGATTTGGTTGCTATCACCATCCTTGATATGACGATCTATGTATCTAATTGCAAATAAATTGTTCAGTGCAATTCGATCCGTGGCGTGGATATTGCTCGGTCAGGTTTTTTGCCCGGGACACTGACAATCATGAAAACATTGC
Source organism: Azoarcus sp. L1K30 (assembly GCF_018122735.1). Lineage (GTDB taxonomy): Bacteria > Pseudomonadota > Gammaproteobacteria > Burkholderiales > Rhodocyclaceae > Parazoarcus. The sequence goes on from NZ_JAGRRD010000001.1 coordinate 3,102,818, forward strand.
GTCTCTCCGCTGTCCGTGTGATCACCCCTCGAAGTGAAGTGATTCGGAATCACGCCCGCAAGCTTAAGAGTGCCCTGCGTCGCGTCCTCGAAGCCGGTGCCGTGATCGCGGCGACCGCGTTTGCCTCGGCGCCTGCTCACGCGCTGCCGGTGATGCAAGTCACCATTCAGCCTTGGCAGGTCTGCGACGACGCCGGCAACAATTGCGCTGTCACCAACCTCTTCAACGCATTCACCCAGAAGATTTGGGCGCAAGCCGACATCATCGTCAATTTCCTGGCCATTCAGCAGGTCAATAGCTCCGCCCGTCTGAACGAGACCAACTTCTCCGATCTCGGAAACGTCGGCGACGCATCGATCATCGACCTCTGGTTCGTCAACGACCTGAGCGATTGCGGCGGAAACTACGGGTTTGGCAGTTTGTATGGCTGTGGCACGTCGGGCGGCTGGTTCGCAATGACCAAGTGGGTGTATGACTTTTCGCCGATCGGGCGGGTCGATACGCTGTCGCACGAACTTGGGCATGTTCTGGGGCTGGGGCATAACGACTTCGGCGCGGGCGGCGCGGACAACCTGCTGACCTCGGGCGGAAGTCGCAGCATTGCGCAGGATCTCGGCGATGTGAATCCGGATGGGCTCGGACTCGAAAAGCTGACCGCGCAGCAGATCGCCGAGGCCCGTTCGAGCGATTTCGTATCTGACGTGACGAACAGCGTCCCGGAACCCGGCACGCTGCTGCTGGCTGCGCTTGCGCTCCTTGGCGCCCGCTTGACGCGCAGGAAGGCTGTTGCCTGATTGTGCCCGATTCAAATCCGGTGCCGACACGGCGGCGGCCATGCTGCCGCTCCGTGTCGTGTCCCTTTTCTGTCTGGTCCTGGCATTGACGCTGTTACAGGCCTGTACCGGGGTCGAAGCGGCCGACGTCATCGTGCGGCCGCCTGAATCCGAGACACGGGCCTCCCCTTCGGGGACTTTCGTTCTTGAACTGGCGTTGCAGCCGCAAGGCAGTCCGCATGCGCCTCGCGCAACGGCCACGCTGTTACGGATCGACGCCTCGGCGCGCAAGGTCCTGTGGACGCGAACCCTGCCCCACCGGCCGCGCCCACGCTTCGTCCTCGTGGGCGACGGAGGACAGGTCGTTCTGCTCGACGAATGGTTGAACGTGCGCAGCGATCTCGCCGTGATGGTCATCGATCGCCACAACGAGATACTCGCGCAGCTTGACCTCGAAGCCGTCCGGGCTGCACTTGGCGTCCCCATCGCAGACCTGGCGCCACACGCCCGATATGGTCTGTGGATCCAGACGCCACCGACGATCAACCAACAAGGCGATGCCGTCGAAGTCGCCGCAGCGGATCGGGTGCTATCGATACGGTTCAGTGACGGGGCGCTGTCGGTCCGCTGAGGTTGGTCCGCGGACCTTGATCTGCTGCCGCCTTTTGCCGCCCCCGACTCAGCCCCGATACCCCTTCGGGCTCACGCCAGTCATCCGCCTGAACGTCGCCGAGAAATGGCTCAGGTTCTTGAACCCGCAGCGACGGGCGATCTCCGCCACCGGCAGGCTTTGCTCTTCGCGCAGCAGCACCCTCGCCCGCTCCAGCCGCTGCGACAGCACATAGTGGTAAGGCGTCTGTCCGACGGTATCGCGGAATGCACGCAGAAAATGGTCTTTGGAGATGCAGGCGAGATCGGCCAGGTCCTGTAGCCGGATGTCTTCGTGCAGACGCTCATGGATGAGCGCGGTAATCCGCTTCAGCACGCTCTGGCGCAGCTGGTTGCCGCCAGCGCCGCGCTCCAGCACGCGCTCGCAATCGGCGCGGCGTTCCCGGCTGTAGTGCGTCACGAGGTGACGGATCAACAGGCTCTGGATCTGGTCGAGCACCAGGGTTTCCAGACGTGTGCCATGCCCTGCCGCGGGTGGCGCCTCGCTCGTGAGCATGCGAAAGAAGCCATCGAGCCAGCTGTCGTTGACTGCGAAGAAGTCGTCGATCTCCGGGCACGCATCGCACTCCAGCGTATCGCGGGCAAAACCATCGAGCATGGCCTGCGGCAGGTAGAGGTGGATCACCTGCGTATTGCCGCCCAGGCGCCAGTCCGATTCGGAATCCCGCGGCATGAAAGTCACCGATCCAACCCGTGAGCGAAAGCCGGTGACCATGCCTTGTTGCAGGCGCTCGACGTCGGTATTGCCGGACAGGTGATAGACCAGCACGTGTTCCGCGTTGCGGCGCAATTGTGATTCGCCTGCCGGATGATTCCAGCGCGCACCGAAGATCGCGCCATTGTGGCCTTCCATCACATAGTCAGGCCCCGAACTGGTGGCGTGAGCAATGAGTTGAGGGGTCGATACGAGCGCGCCCATCTATGTCTCCTCTGTATGGGTACTGCTTTTCTTATGCAAGCCATTGTAGGCGCGTCGTTTTTCCAAATACAGGGCAGGACTTTGCAGATATCGCGAAAGTTATCCTCCGCCACGCGCGCCGGATCGCCAGCGGGCTAGAGTGCTCGGCACCAGGGCGCCCCGCACGAGGGCCGCCACACAACAGGAGACAGACATGCAGGGACTGCTCGCACAACGCGTAGTGATCGTCACCGGGGCCGGATCAGGCATCGGCCGCGCCGCGGCCGAGGTGATGGCGCGCGAAGGCGCCATCGTGATCGCCAGCGACCTCAAGCTCGCCAGCGCAGAAGAGACGGCGCAGCACATCAGCGCGAGCGGCGGCCGTGCCATAGCCATCGGCACCGACGTCTCGAAGCTGGACGAGCTCGATGCGCTGCACGATTTCACCATCAAGGAGTTCGGTCGCCTCGACGGCGCATTCAATAATGCCGGCATACCGGGGCCCGGCGCGGCACTCGCCGATCACGACGAAGCCGCCTTCGACACCCTTGTCGCGATCAACCTCAAAGCGGTGTGGTACGGCATGAAGCGCCAGATCGAACTCATGTTGCCGCGCGGCGGTGGTGCCATCGTGAACACCGCCTCGGTAGGCGGCATCGTCGGCAAACCAGGGTTGTCGGTCTATTGCGCCACCAAGCACGCGGTGATCGGCCTGACCAAGACCGCCGCCCTCGAATACGGCAGCCGCGGCGTGCGGGTCAATGCAGTATGCCCGGGCGTTATCCGCACCCCGATGGTGGACATGGTGATTGCCGCCCAGCCCGACACCGCCTCGGAATGGGACAAATTGCAGCCGATCGGCCGTATGGGCACCTCGGAAGAGATTGGCGAGGCCGTGGCGTGGCTGATGTCGCCGCGCGCCTCGCTGGTGCACGGCCATGCACTGGTGGCCGACGGCGGACTGACCGTCGCCTGAACACTGAACAGGGGAAATGGTGCCCCTCCTCTTTGCCCGGCCCCGCGCCGGGCATTTTTTCACTCAAGCGGACCTGTTCAATTGTTGGCGCATCCAATGATTGTGCTTGCTATTAAATAGTGTCCTACATAAACTGCCGCACATGAACTCGACGCCCACCCTGCAAGCAACGACCACCACCGACTTCTCGCTTCGGCTCGACGATCAGCTGTGCTTTGCGCTGTACTCGGCCAGCCTGGCGATGAACAAGGTCTACCGGAAGGCGCTCGCCCCGCTGGGGCTGACCTATCCGCAGTATCTGGTGATGATGGTGCTGTGGGAAAAGGGTGAGCAGATCGTGTCCGAGATCGGCGAACAGCTGGCGCTCGACTCCGCCACGCTGACACCGCTGCTCAAGCGCCTCGAAGCGGCCGGACTGGTGTCGCGCGCACGGGCACGGGCCGATGAACGCCAGGTCATTGTCACGCTGAGCCCGGCAGGGCAGGCACTGAGGCACCAGGCCAGGGGCATTCCCGCCGACGTGCTGTGCGCCACTGGCTGCACGCCCGCGCGCCTCGGGATACTCAAGGCTGAACTCGAAACCCTGCGCGATCACCTACTGCAAGCGGGCTGAGCATGCGCAGACACGCCTGACCCCAAAGCCTACACCATATTAATCGCACACGATTTAATCGCAATCAATCTCTCCGGAAAGGCGACAGCCGGAGCAGAACCAACCCCAACGTCGCACCCTGACAGGAGTATCAACATGCTGGAAAAAGCCCTCTACCAAGCCCATGCAAAAGCCACCGGTGGCCGTGACGGCCGTGCCGTCAGTTCGGACGGCGTGCTCGACGTCAAGCTCACCACGCCGAAGGAACTCGGCGGCGCCGGCGGCAACGGGACCAACCCGGAGCAACTGTTTGCCGCCGGTTACTCGGCCTGCTTCATGGGGGCGATGAAATTCGTCGCCGGCAAGGAAAAGATCGCCCTGCCCAATGACTTGACCATCGAAGGCATCGTCGGCATCGGCCCCATCCCGACCGGATTCGGCATCGAGGTGGAACTGCGCATCGCCGCGCCGGGCGTCGACAAGGATGTACTGCGCGCGCTGGTCGACAAGGCTCACATCGTGTGCCCCTACTCCAACGCCACCCGCGGCAACATCAGTGTCACGCTGACGCTGGTCTGATGCACCGCTGACGCTGGCGGGGGGCCGGAACGGGCGCCCCCGTCGCGGCGGAAGCCCCTCTGCCAGGCCGCAGCGTTCGCACCGCTCAACACCCGCTTGCCCGAGCGCTGCCTGGCGGGCAATGCGGTCGCAAGCCACTTTGGATGGGGGAGGTCCAGGTTCTCCATGCAACCGATCCGGCATCCGGCCACCTGCTGCGTCAGCCAGGCACCCGTCACCCGATCGGCCTGGCAATGGGCCATCCACCCTCATGCCCCGCCACGGAAACACGAATACCCCCATGCCGTGCACTTGAATGGCAGGTGGTAATGCTCGTCCGGTGCGGACAGGCCGAACTCGAAGCACACAACGTCGAGAAACGGGGGGGCGGGAAGACGCTGGGACTGCGTGCGATACCAGTCCGCCACATGGAAACGCACCCGCACCCGCCCCGGCTCGAAGCGCGCCGACAGCGCGGCGGCATCGAGCGTACCGCGAGACGAGATCGTGCCATCCGCAATCGCGGCAAAAACCCCCGCGTCGCCTGCGGCGAAGTCCACCTCCACCCGCATGCCCTGCGCCACCCTGCCGCTGGCGACATCCACCACATGAATCGACATGCCCGGCATGGCGCGGCCCTATCGCATCTGGCGGGTCAGGCCCGCGGTGCGCTCGGCGATGATCATCAGTCCGAGCGTGAGCATGACGATCACGCCGGACGCCGCAGCCGTACGCACGTCGAGGTTGGATTCGATCTGCTGCCACAGGTGAATCGGCAACACCTCGGTGCGCTCGTCGGCGAGAAACAGCGAAACCGGCACGTTGTCGAACGAAGCCATGAACGCCAGAAAGGCACCGGCCGCGATCCCCTTCGCAATCAGCGGCAGGGTGACGCGGCGAAAGGTCGTCCATTCGCTCGCCCCCAGGCTGCGCGAGGCATCGAGCAGGGCGGGGTCGAGTTGTGTCATCGCGGCAATCGTGGTGCGCAGCACGAAGGGCACGCATACGATGGTATGCCCCAGCACCAGAAAGGTGACGCTCGGCCGGAACCCCATCTGATTGACGAAAATCAGGCCCGCGAAACCGAAGGCGAGTGCCGGCAGCAACAGCGGCGACATGAACAGCACATCGCAGGCCCGTATCCACGGGTGGCGGCTGCGTGCCATCGCAATCGAGGCCGGCGTCCCGAGCAGTACGCACAGCAGCGTCGTACATACCGCGATCTGCAGGCTGTTCCATGCCGCACGCTGCATCTGGTCGGCATCGAGCAGGGCTTCGTACCAGCGTAACGAGAAGCCCGTGGGGGGAAAGCGCAGCGATTCGCTGTCGGTAAACGACGTGATCAGGATCACCAGCGTGGGGGCAACCAGAAAGATCAGGGCCACCGCGGCCAGCAGGCCGAACACCAGCCGCAGCGACACGGCCTCCCAGTCCGGACGAGCGCGTGGATCAGACATGTTTCTCGAACCTCCTGCCAAAACCATTGAGCACGGCCACGACCACCAGTACCGCCACCATGAAGATCACCGAGATCGCCGCAGCGAACGGCCAGTTGTTGGCACCGACCGCCTGCTGGTAGATGAACAGCGGCATGTAGATCAGGCGCGCACCGCCGATCAGCGTCTGGGTGACGAAGGCGGTGATCGACGCGGCATAGGTCAGGATGCAGCCGGCAATGATGCCGGGCATCGACAGCGGCACGGCCACGCGCCACAGCGTACGCCACTGGCCCGCACCGAGTGCCTGCGAGGCGTCGAACAGATTGCTGTCGATGCGCGACAGCACGGTCAGGATTGGCAATACCATCAAGGGCATCTGCACCTGGGCAAGCACGATGATGACGCCCGCCTCCGAGTACAGCAGTCGCAAGGGCTCATCGGCCAGCCCCAGTCCAAGCACGATCTGGTTCAGAAGGCCGTGCCGGCCAAGGATGACGATCCACGAGAACGTGCGCACCACCACGCTGGTGAGAATGGGCAACACCACCAGGAAGATCAGCACGCTTTGCCAGCGCACATGGGCACGGGCGCAGATCCACGCGACCGGAAAACCGAACAGCAGACACACCAGCGTCGCCTTCACGCCCAGCCACAAGGTGTCGAACAGGATGGAGGCATTGAAGCGATCGCCCACGAACGCCGCGTAGTGGCCGATGGTGGCCACGCCACCGTCTGGCCCGGCGGCAAGCGACAATGCGACGAGCACGCACAGCGGCGCCACAAAGCACACCGCAAACAGCGCGGTCAGCGGCAGCGTGAGCCGCGTCGTCGATGCAGTGCTCATCGTCCAGGCCTCCGGTCAGGCGCGAATCTCGCGGTTGAAGCGGTCGATCAGCGCGCTGCGCTGCGGGTTGAGCGCCGCCCAGTCCAGCCCGCGGATTTTCTCCAGATCGGCCTGAGTGCGCGCAATGGTCTGCGTCATCGCACCCTGCAACGCCACCTTGCCGTTGGTGGGAATGACGTCGTAGGGCGGCTTCATCATCGCCGCCTGCACCGCGGCATCGAGGTGCGTGTCGATGTAGCGCGTGGCCAGCTCGGGCACCCTGGAGCCCGCCACCACATGCATGCTGGTCTGCCAGCCGACCGGCCCCGTCTCCGGCACCACGAACTCCACCGGCACGCCCTTACCCTTCAGCGTCTGCACGAAGTTGAAGTTGTAGGGCGCAATATCCACCTGCTCCTGCTGCCACAGCGTGGCGTAGGCCCCGAGGTTGGCCGCGATCGCCCCCACCGACGGCAGCAGCTCGCGCAGCGCCTTGAAGGCGGGGCCGAAATCGGCGTCCGTTCCGCCCTTGATGCGGTTGAGCTCGGCGAGGAAGGCGATGCCCAGCTGGCTGTTGAGCGCGGTCAGCCCCACCCTGCCCTTGTAGCGCGGGTCCCACAGATCCTCCCAGCGCGTGGGCGGCGTCTTCACCCGCTCGGGGTTGTAGGCGATGCCGATCACCTGCATCGAGATCTTCGGGCCCCACTTGTCCTGAAAGGCCGGCAGCAGCTCGCCGTAGTGCGGCGACTTCGCCACCGGATACTCCATGATCAAGCCCTGCTTGACCGCATCGAGTACCTGCGGCGAATCGAAGATCGCCACGTCGAACGGCGGCGTCCCACCCTTTGCGGCCTCGAGCCGCGAAATCTGGTCGGTGCCGAGAATGATCGACTGCACCACCGAGGCATCGATCCCCTTCATGAACGCGGGCTTCAGGATGTTGCGATGCGCTTCGTTCCAGGTGCCCGGAAAGGTGGCGGCAACCAGTTCCTCGCCAGCGGCACGGGCGAGGCCCGGCAGCAAGGCCCCCAGACCCAGCGCACTGCCTGCCATGAGGAAGTCCCTGCGGGAGAATGCATTTCGGCTATTCATGATGGTTCACTCCAATGTGTGGGTCAGACGGGAAATGCGCGATATCCGGCTGGCGGCACCGGTGCGGCGAAAATGCGTGTACCTGAAAGCAGGAATTCGTCGCCGCGCTTGCGCGGCACGCTCACCTTGATGTCCGTGCCGTCGCCGACGGCGATGTCGTAGAGCACCTGGGGCCCGAGCGGCATCACCGCCTTGATGACGCCGGTAATGGCGTTGTCCAGCGGCGCGGTCTGCAGCGTCAGGTGTTCGGGCCGGATGCTGACCTGCACCTGCGCGCCGGTCGCCAGACGGCTGCCTTCGGCCAGGGCGATGCGTTCTCCACAGGCCAGCGTCACCTGCTGCCCCGCCCCCGCCATCTCGCCCGCAATCCCCGGCAGCACGTTGGTGGAACCGACGAACTGGTTCACGAACAGCGTCTCCGGACGGTCGTAGATGTCGGTGGGCGAGGCGATCTGTTCGATCCGCCCGCGGCTCATCACCGCCACCCTGTCGGCCATCGACAAGGCTTCTTCCTGATCATGGGTCACCAGCACCGTGGTGATGCCGTATTCGCGTTGCAGGCGCTTGACCTCGATCTGCATGTCAAGGCGCAGGTTCTTGTCGAGGGCGCCGAAAGGCTCGTCCAGCAGCAGGATCTTGGGGTCGACCGCGAGGCAGCGCGCCAGCGCAATGCGCTGCTGCTGGCCACCGGAAAGCTGGCGCGGATACCGCTCGGCAAACTCGCCCATGTGCACCAGGTCCAGCATCTCGTCGACACGGGTCTTGAGCCGCGCCGCCGGCACCCGCTGCACCTCCAGACCATAGGCAATGTTCTGCCGGATCGTCATGTGCGGAAACAGCGCGTAGTTCTGGAACACGATGCCCACGCCGCGCTTGTTGGGCGGCAGGTGATCGACAGCCTCGCCATCGAAAAACACCTTGCCTTCGGTCTGCGGCATGAAGCCGGAGATGATTCGCAAGAGCGTCGACTTGCCGCAGCCCGACGGCCCGAGCAGGGCGACAAGCTCGCCCGCGCCGATTTTCAGGTCGATGTCACGCACGGCCACATAGTCGCCGAAGCGCTGGGTAATGCCCGCCAGGTGAAGCTCGTGTCCGCGTCTGCTTTCCATGCTCAACTGCCCCGATAGGTCGAATAACTGAACGGTGTGCACACCAGGGGCACATGGTAGTGTCGGTCCGGTGCGCCGATGACGAATCGCACCGGCACCACGTCGAGGAAGTCTGCGGTGCTCGCACCACCGTGCTGGCGGCGGAAATAGTCGCCCACCTTGAACTCGAGCTGATAGGTGCCGGCCCGCATGGCAGCATCTACCAGGATCGGCTGATCGGTACGCCCGGCGGCATTGGTGCTGCCGCTGCCGAGCAGGCGCCACGCGTCGCCGTCCTGCCCCAGCAGATCGTAGCCGACCCCGCAGGCCGCCTGCCCGCTCACGGTGTCGAGCACATGGGTACTGAGCCAGCCGCAGGCGATGCCGAAGCGCTTGGCCAGCCGGCCGCGCACGACCTCGCCGATCTGCGCCAGGGCGATGCCCATCTCCACCGTCGGCGGGTTGTCCAGGCGCCGCGTCATCTCATCGAAGATCGACACCAGATCAGGGTGCAGGCGCAGTGCGGTGATGAAGGGATAGCCGAAGCGTTCGCGGTAGGCGCGGTTGAGTTCGGTCAGCCGTGCCAGCTCGGCAGCCTGCAGGCGCGTCAGGCCGAGGCGCGCCTGCTCCAGGCTCGAATCGTCGGTCATCTCGCCGGCCAGCGCCTCGCGCCCGGCCAACTCGGGGTGGCCGCGCAGCAGGTGCAGGCGCTCGTCCAGCGTGGCGGCATGCATCGCCGCCTGCAGCGCGGCATGCAGCGACCACACCGAGGCAAAGGGCCGCGCCGCCGCGGCCCGTTCGACGACCCAGGGCGAATGCTCGACCACCTCACCCAGCACCGCCACGAAGCCCGCAGCCGGCAAGGCATTGATCTGCTCGAGCGCAAGGCTGGATGGAAGCGGACGGGCGTCGGTCTGGTGCATGGTGCGCTGCCGTAGAAGTCGGTGACAACTGCAGTCTGGCGTACCCCGGGTATTGCCGTCCATCGCAGAATAAGCAAGTATGTGTTGCCAAAATTAGCATGGACGACACCTGTCATGAGCCTCCGCCTGCTGCCCAGAATGCTGAACTACGTGGACGAGGTGGCACGCTCGGGCTCGATCCAGGGCGCGGCCCGCGTGCTCAGCATCTCGGCCTCGGCAATCGATCGCCAGATCCTCATGCTCGAGGACGAACTCGGCGCCCCCCTGTTCGAGCGCCAGGCCGGCGGCATGCGGCTCAGCCCCGCGGGCGAGCTGATGGTGGCGCTCGCGCGGCGCTGGCGTCGCGACGCCCATCGCGTGGCATCGGAGATCGAGCAGCTCAAGGGCGTGCACCAAGGCTTCCTGCACCTCGCGGCGATGGACAGCCATGCCAACGGCTTTCTGCCCAGCTTCGTCGAGCGCCTTACGCGCGAACATCCGCGCGTTCGCGTCGAGATCGACATCGTCAGTACCGACCAGGCAGAACGTGCGCTCACCGATGGCGAGGCCGATTTCGTCGCTGCCTTCAATCTCAAGGCCAGCCGCGAAATCCACCTGGTGTGGAGTGCCGATCTTCCACTCGGGTGCATCGTCGCCCCCGGCCACCCGCTGGCGTCGAGCGAATCGCTCACGCTCAAGCAGGCCGCGGCCTACCCGCTGGCGCTGCAAAGCCGCGCCCTGATGATCCGTCGCTATCTCGAGAGCCGCCATGGATGGCTGTTTTCGGACGGCGAGCCCCCGGTCGCCACCAACTCGCTGCAACTGCTCAAGCGCCTGGTCAGCGCGGGCACCCACGTTGCGTTCACGTCGGAGCTCGACGCCGCGCCGGAGATTCTCGACGGCAGGCTGAAGTTCATACCGCTACAAGGCCGCGATCTCAGCGCACAGACCGTTGCCGTCGCCGTCAGCGCGCGCCGGCCGCTGTCGCGCATAGCACGCATCGTGGCCGACATCCTCGCGGAAGAGGTGCAAGCCTCGCTGGATGCGGTGCGGGCGTTTCGCGCCCTGCCCCCGCAATGACCACCGGAGGCATCGCATGAACACGGAAAACCGCGCGGTCTCGTGCCTGGGCTGCGCGCACTACTACATCACCCACGACACCGCGCTGCCATACGGCTGCCACGCCCTGCGCTTCAAGAGCCGCGCCCAGCCATGGCGCGAAGTGCTGGCGGCATCCGGCAGCCCGTGCCAGTATTTCGCTGCAAAAGCGGCAGCCACACGCGCCGGACGGGATTGAGCGCGCGACACGATTCGTGCTGAACCTTGCGTTCATCCACGAGTCATCCCCCAGACAGCCTCAACAAGGACACCACCATGGCCCACCCGCGTCTTCTCGCCCTGTGCGGCAGCGCCCGCAAGGACTCGTTCAACCGTCTCGCCCTCGCCGTCGCCATCACCGGCGCACAGCGCGCGGGTGCCGAGGTGACCTTCGTCGAGCCGCGCGAGTTCGTGATGCCGCTGTACGACGGCGACCTCGAAGCCAGCGACGGCCTGCCCGAAGCGGCCATCCGCCTGCAGCAACTGTTTGCCGAGCACGATGGCGTCATCGTCGCCACCCCCGAATACAACGGCTTCTTCACCCCGCTGCTCAAGAACACGCTCGACTGGGTATCGCGCCCGCTGCCCGGCGGCACCGGCCAGCCCGGCACCATCCATCTGCGCGGCAAACCTGCGGGCCTGGTCACCGCTTCGCCCGGCGCACTTGGCGGCATCCGCGCCATGCAGCACGCGCGGCTGTACCTGTCGAACCTCGGCCTGGTCGTCGTGCCCGAACAGGCCGCCGTGTCGGCCGCCAACAAGGTGCTCGGCGTCGATGGCAGCGTGAGCGACGATCGCACCCTGGGCATGCTCGAGAGCGTCGGCGCAGCGGTAAGCAAGCTGGCCGCCGCACTCGGCACGCGCGCGGGCTGAAGCAGCTGACACCCTGCCCCCATCGCCACGCCCGATGAAACGCAGAACCTTTCTCGCCCTCGCCGCGCTGCCCCTGCTGCTGGCGGCCTGCGGCAAGCAGCCGGCGCTGCCGACCATTCCGCCGGACGCGCGCGTGCTGGCCTTCGGCGACAGCGTCACTTATGGCACCGGCGCCGCCGCGGGCGAGGACTGGCCCACCCTGCTCGCGGCCCGCACCGGCTGGCAGGTGGTCAATGCCGGCATCCCGGGCGATACGGCACAAGCGGCCGCCGCGCGCATCCAGCCGCTGCTCGACACGCATCGGCCTCAGCTCGTGATCATCGAGATCGGCGGCAACGACTTCCTGCGCCGGCGCTCGCAACGCGCCGTCAAGGAAGACATCCGCGGCATCGTCGGCGCGGTGAAAAGTGCCGGCGCACAGGCGGTGCTGGTGGCCGTGCCCGCGCTGTCGCTGTTCGGCCTCGCCGCGAGTAAGGCGAGCGACGCACCGCTGTACGAAGACCTCGCCAAGGAGGAAGGCATCGCGCTCATTCCCGACGTCTTTTCCGACATCCTCTCGCGCCCCGAACTCACCGCCGACAAGATCCACCCCAACGCCCATGGTTACCAGCAGATGGCCACCGCCATCCACGCCCGCCTGCAACAGATCGGGCTGGCACGCAAATAGCGTAATACCCGTTTCCGCGCCGCCGCCGATTTCACTTGCAGCCCCCACCCCGATGAACGGATGATCCATTCTCGGCAATGGATTGTGAGGTCGATGGTCGGCAACGCGGCAGCCCCGAAACGCAAGAACCGCGCGGCCCTGACAGCCGCGCGAACAACACCAGAGGAGTTTGCGAACATGAACCAGGAAACCATTTGGAGCGCCCGCTACCGCGACGCCGGTGACGACTACCTGTTCGGCACCCAGCCCAATCGCTTCCTCGCCCATCGGCTCGACCTGCTGCAAAGCGGCCGCACCGCGCTGTCAGTGGCAGACGGCGAGGGCCGCAACTCCGTATGGCTGGCCGAGCAGGGGCTCGAGGTCACCGCCATCGAGATCTCCGCCGTCGCCGTCGAAAAAGCCCGACACCTCGCCGCCGGACGCAAGATCGACGTCAACTTCATCCAGGCCGACATGCTCGCCCCCGGCTGGCCACCCGCAGACATGCACGATGCCTTCGACTGGGTGATCGGCATCTTCATCCAGTTCGTCGGCCCGGAATGGCGCGAACGCCAGTTCGACGTCATGAAGCGCATCACCGCCCCCGGCGGCCGCATCCTGCTGCAGGGCTACACCCCCAAACAGCTCGAATACAAGACTGGCGGCCCCTCCGCCGTGGAAAACCTCTACACCGAAGACACCCTGCGCGACGCCTTTGCCGACTGGGAGATCGAAGAACTGGTCGAATACGAAGACGATGTCGACGAAGGCAGCGGCCACAAAGGTCGCTCGGCACTGATCGGCATGGTCGCACGCAAGCCCGCCTGACCGCCGCCAACGAAGGCCATGCAACCGCGCTCGACGGTTGCATGCGGCTATTAGCCCGGCAATCAATTAGATGACGAATGCTGGAGTTCAACGCGTTCGCTCCCTCCCCTTCAAGGGATCGGAGCAGACGTGGTCCCCCCGAGCCTCATTAGCAGGTGCCTTCCCCTTGTATGTTCAAGGAAAGTGAAGGAACGGAGCTCCTCCCCCTTCAAGGGGGAGGTTGGGAGGGGGATGGGTTTTGTGGCAACCCTCGGAACCCATCCCCACCCCAGCCCGGTAGCCAGCGCGAAGACACGCTGTAAGTTCAGACCTCCCCGAGCGACCAATGGGTATGGACTCCGCCCGGCTGCCTGGCCGCCAGCGGCTGAGGCGGACGCACATCGCCATGCCATCCAAAGGAGGGAAACATGAACCGACGTCAAACCTTCCACACCCTGCTGGGCACCCTTCTGATCCCCCTCGGCGTCCACCGCGTCGCCGCGGCGGCGGACACGGGCAAGCCCGAGCTGGTCATGTCGAAGGCCGAATGGGCCAGACTGCTGCCCAAAAGCGCCTTCGAGGTGCTGTTCGAGGAGGCCACCGAGCCGCCAAACAGCAGCCCGCTGAACCACGAAAAACGCGACGGCACCTACGTCTGCGCGGCATGCTTCCTGCCGCTGTTCGATAGTGCCACCAAGTACGACAGCGGCACCGGCTGGCCGAGCTTCTGGCAGCCGCTCGCCGGCGCAGTCGGCACCAAGCTGGACTTCAGGCTGATCTGGCCGCGCACCGAGTACCACTGTTCGCGCTGCGGCGGGCACCAGGGCCATGTGTTCGACGACGGCCCCAAGCCCACCGGAAAACGCTACTGCAACAACGGCCTCGCGCTGCAATTCGTCGCGCAGGGCGAGCCGCTGCCGTCGCTGCGCACTTGACGACCTCGCGTACGGCGCGGCATTCCCCGCCTGCAGCCGCGCTGGCGCGGTCGATCAAGCGCACACCGGCATGGCCGTTCCGGCGCAGCGCCCGGACAGCCTGAACGGGAAGTCTCAGACGTGGCGCAGGCCGCGCCGGGAGACCGTCAGGATCGCCGGCTATTTGCGCGCCTTGCCCTTGGGCTCGAGCTTCCGCCAGTGCTGGAACGCATCCTCATGGATCTCGATATCGAGATCCATCACCCGCATCTGCATCCGCTCCTGAGCATCGGCCACGCCCTGGTTGTACAGGAGCGGACCGATCTCCTCGACAAAGAAGCCCAGCAGCGCCCCCGCCGCGATGTTGCCGATCGGCTCGTCCATGTTCTCGCGGAAATAGCGCTCGATCGACGCAATCGCCTGCGCCCTCACGTCCTTGTTCAGTTCAATGGCCATCCGATCCTCTCCATACCTTGTGTGCCCTATTCGGCATTCAACCGATCCATTGTGCATTTCGCTCAATGCACATCGCGTGTGACGAAGTTGTTATTCGGATTCCGGAACAGTACGTACCATGCTGTTCAAACGCGTCCAACATGCCCGCAAAACGCGGAACGGTGTGGCCGAATCCAGATTTCGTCTTACTATTTCATTGGAGTCAATGCATGTATCGGAAGTCAAAGGTCATCATCGCCGCCCTGCTGATTGCCGGCGCGAGTTCGGCAAACGCAAGCCTCGTGAATTTCACCGTAAACAACTACGGCCCCAGCTACGGCAGCTTTTCGGGCGTAGACACCAACGCCAACGGCTATCTCACTCAGGACGAACTGACCTCGTTCTTGTTCGATCGAGTCGATTTCGGGCATCACGTCACACTTGCGACCCTGTTCGGCTTTGGCGACTTCAATCTGATCACCAACACCTGGTTGCCCAATGGCGCCGGCTGGGGCGGCAATGGCGCCTACTTCAGCTGGAACGGCGGCGGCAACGCGGTTCACAGCACTTGGGCAGATGTCAGTACCACGATCGCGCAACTCGACGCCCCGAATAACGTGCCGGAACCGACATCGCTTGCCTTGCTCACCCTTGGCATGGCGGGGATCGCTGCGATTCGCCGCAAGAAAGCGGCCTGAGCGGCGACGGAAGCCACCACAAAACAAAGGGCGCCTCGGCGCTCTTTTTTTTCTTGCCCCACCTCCTTATCAAACGCATTCACTTCACCCGAAGATGCGTTCGCTGCCCGTTGCAGTCAGGAGTGACCTGTCGCCCAGCGCTGCCAAGTGAATGACTGCTTCAATTTGAATGCGGTGGAATGGCCAGACCGATCTCCTAGAGAAAGAAGGCCAGCAGCGCCCACGGCAGTAATGTTGCCGATCGGCTAGTACAGCCTCTCTCGGAAATAGCGCTCGACCGGCGCAATCGCCCCCACCCGCACATCCCTGTTCAGTTCAATGGCCATAGGGTCTCCAATGTGTGTCCTCGCGCAGCATCCCGATAATGCCCTTCACCCGTGATGGATTTGTCGCAACAGAGCGCGCAAGCGAATGTACTATGCCGTACGAGCACGCCAGATGCAGGCGCATGATGATCGTATTGCGAGACGGGAGACCACGCCCCGCGTCGCACACCCCTCATGCAGCCATCGGCCCGGTCCAACCTCAGACATTGAACACACGATGGCCAAATTCCTCAACACCAGCGCAACGAACTACTTCCTCGAAGAGCTCATCAAGAACGCCACTGATCGACTCATCCTGATCAGCCCCTTCCTGAAACTCAACGACCGCATGAAGGAACTGCTCGCCGACAAGAACCGCCTCAAGATCGATGTCCGCATCGTCTATGGCAAGAGCGAGCTGCAACCGGAAGAAATCAACTGGCTGAAAGAGCAAACCTACATCCGCACCAGCTTCTGCAAGAACCTGCACGCCAAGTGCTACATGAACGAGGAACTGGCCATCATCACCAGCCTCAACCTGTACGAATTCAGCCAGGTGAACAACAACGAGATGGGCGTACTGATGCGCCGCGCCGACGATGCCGAGCTTTATCGCGAAACCTACGAAGAAGCGCAGCGCATCATCCGCATCAGCGACGAAGTCCGCATCTCGCTCGAACGCGTCAGCGCCGACCCGCAAACCGAAGACGATGGCAAAGCCGAGACCGAAGAGCACTCGGACAAGGGCGACAAGCTGACGACATCGAAACTGGCGCAGAAGTCAGGAATGAAGACCGCCGAGTTTCTGGATCGGCTGGTGGCCGGCGGGCTGCTGGAATTACGGGATGGAAAACATTACCTGACAGCGAAGGGTAAGGAAGCGGGCGGGGAATTCCGCATGAGTTCGCGATTTGGGCCTTATTTTCTGTGGCCTGAGGGGTTGGGGGTTTGAGGGGTTGAGGAAACCCGAGGCCGGCTCCTCCGCCTGCTCACCCGCCCCCTTCGTTTCGCCCCCGCCCTCGATGGTGCCCACCGCAAGTGCCAGCGGTCCGACACTCTGGTAGCTGCCGACGCTGCCGTCTTCGCGATGGATGCGCACGATGTTGACCGCACGTGCGGCCAGCGCCGGCCATTCCTGCGCACTTCCGTCGAGCTGCAGCGCCGCGCCGCGCGGTGGGCGCGGAATGCGCAGGCGCAGGCTGACGACCGCATCTGCCAGTTCGACGCCGGTATCGTCGTACACACTGAATCCGGTTCCCACGCGACTTTCCACCGCGGGCAGATAGGTGAAGGGGTCGCGTGCGGCGAGGGTCTCGACATGCGCGCCCTCCAGACTGCCGGTGACACCATCGATTTGCAGCGCCTGGGCCAGGCGTGCCTGCAGCAGCGCACCGTCGCGACGCAAGGCCTTGTCATCCACCACCAGCTGTCCGCGCTCGCCGCTGGCGAGGAAGGGCGGTGGCGCACTGCCCACTTGCCAGTCCGGCGGCAGCAAGGCCATGGCCAGCGGCATCTGCACGTACACCCGCAACACATTCCCGTGCGGAACGACGTGGACGATGCGGGCCATGAAGTCCTGGAAGTGGGCGTGCGCCATGGCACTGAACGACAGCGCCATGGCGGCCAGCAGCCACGCCAGCGCGCGGCCCGCGCCGCGCGCCGCACTTGCCCTTACTTGCGCGGATCCCACAGCCGCTCACTGGTGGTGAGTTCATAGGCGCGCCCGTCGGGCGCGGTGACCAGTTCCAGCTGCATGCCCCACGGCGACATGAAGTAGATCCACGTCAGGCCCTTGAGCGGTCCGTCGGTAAACAGATGCGGCTCGCCGAGGAACTTGACGCCCTGCGCCTTCATGTTCTCCATCGCTACCTTCAGGTCATCGACATAGAAGGCGATGTGATGGCCGCCGATGTCGCTGTTCTTCGGCTCCACCTTGCGCTGGTCGGGCGAGGTGTACTCGAAGATCTCGAAGTTGGTGCCGTTGCCACAACGCACCAGATGGGCCACCGGAATCTCGGCCCGCGGATGGACGTTGAGGTTCTGCTTCATCCAGTCGTCCTTGAACGGCCCGAACGGCCCAATGGTGAAAAAGGCCTTGCAGCCCATCACACCGACGAAGAAGTCCACCGCCTGCTGCGCGTTCGGCACGGTAAAGCCGAAGTGCTCGACCCCGCGCATGCCCGGAACGCCCGCCTGTGCGGCCGGCAGCGCGGCGGCAAGGGCCAGGGTGGCAACGCAACGGCGCAGCAGCCCGCTACTTCTGGAACGGTTTTCGAGTTTCATGTCAGAGATTCCTTGATGTATTTGCATGGTTGATCCCGTCCCCGCCGGTGGACTGGTGCTGAAAAAGGGCGGGGGCACCGCAAGCGGGCCCCCCAAGCACACACGCGAGGAGGAACGCGTTCATCGACTTCGTGAGCTGCGGCGCGGGGCGCACCCGGCCGCATGGGTGCGGCCAGTGTTCAGAGTTCGCGCCGTTTCATCGCGCCCGCGATGTATTCCGCCTGACGGATCGCCAGCGCCACGATGGTGAGCGTCGGGTTGGCCGCGCCGCTGGAGGTGAATTGGCTGCCGTCGGACACGAACAGGTTCTTGATGTCGTGGGTCTGGCCCCACTTGTTCACCACGCCGTCGCGGGCCTTCGCGCTCATGCGGTTGGTGCCCATGTTGTGGCTGGCCGGATAGGGCGGCATGTCGATCACCCGGGTGGCGCCCACCGCCTCGGACAGCTTGCGCCACTGCCCCAGGCCATGACGGCGCATGGCGGCGTCGTTGGTGTGGTCGGTCTTAGTGACGATGGGAATCGGCAGGCCGTGCTGGTCCTTCTCGGTCGGATGCAGAGTGATGCTGTTCTCTTCCTGCGCCAGATCCTCGCCGCACACCCACACGCAGCTCATGTGGTCGAACTTCTCCAGCGCGGAGCTCACCTCGCGCCCCCAGCCGCCGGGTTTCATGAAGGCCGCGGCGAAGGGCAGGTGCAGCGCCAGTCCTTCGAGGTGGTAGCCGCCGAGGAAGCCACGGTCGGGGTTATTGGGCACCTCGTCCGACACCACCGCAGCGATGTCGAAGCCGCGGTACATGTACACCGGCCCCGGGTTGATGGTCAGCGCGGCCGCCGTGGTGTGGTTCATGTAGTTGCGCCCGACCTGGCCGGAGGAGTTGGCCAGGCCGTTGGGGAACAGGCTCGAGGCGGAGTTGAGCAGCAGGCGCGGCGACTCGATCGAGTTGCCGGCCACGCATACCACCCGCGCTTTCTGCAGATGCTGCTTGCCGTCCTTGTCGGCGTAGAGCACACCGGTGGCCTTGCCGCTCTTGTCGTGCTCGATGCGCAGCACCATGCTCTGCGGGCGCAGCTCGGCGTGGCCGGTCTTCATCGCGCGCGGAATCTCGGAGTACAGCGTCGACCACTTGGCGCCGATCTTGCAGCCCTGCATGCAGTAGCCGATCTGCTGACAGGCCGGACGGCCGTCGTTGGGCCGGGTGTTGGAAGCCACCGGACGGACGATGTCCTTGTAGCCGATCTTGCGCGCACCGGCCTCGATCACCTTGTAGTGGTTGTTCGGCGGCATCGGCGGCAGGCCGCTGGCCTTGGTGCCGGCCACGCCCATCTTGCGCTCGGCGATGTCGTAGTAGGGTGCCAGCTCCTCGTAGCTGATCGGCCAGTCGAGCACGTTGGCGCCCGGCACATGGCCGTAGGTCGAACGCGTCTTGAACTCGTGCGCCATGAAGCGCAGCGCCAGGCCGGACCAGTGCATGGTCGAGCCGCCGACGCCCTTGACGATCCACGCCGGCAGATTGGGATAGGTCTCGGTGTGATGCCAGCCGCCGGCCGAGATGCGCTTGTCGAGCCACGAGATCTTGGCGAACATCGCCCATTCGTCGTTCTCGAAATCCTCCTGGGTGTGGTGCTTGCCCGCTTCGAGGATCACCACATCAATGCCCTGCCGGGTCAATTCGTCGGCCAGGGTCCCGCCGCCGGCACCGGAGCCGACGATGACGACGACGCTGTTGTCGTCCTTGGAAAAGGTCTTGCTCATTTGAGTTGTCTCCGTCTCTTCTTATGGAACTGCGGCCTCAGGCCTTGGGCAGCCAGTCGATGTCGTCGAATCCGCGATTGACGTAGCCGCCCTTCTCCCACGACGAGCCCTCCTCGCCGAACAGCGGCCAGACCGCCTTGTTGTTGTAGAAACCGGTCACCATGTCGCCCTTGATCTTCTGGAAGAAGGCGCCGTGCTCGATGGCGTACAACAGGGTCAGGCGCTCGGGTTCGGTGGACACCTCGGCATAGGGTTTGTTGAAGGCAGCCATGGCAAGGCGGTCGAGCTGGGCCACACCGTCGACGATCAGCTTCTTGAGCGCAGGGTCCTTGGCCGCCATCGCGTCATAGGGCTCGATCGCGAGCATGTAGTAACGATCGGAGATCCTGTCGTGGGGGAAGATGTCGCGCGCCATGACCAGCAGGGTCTTGCCCGGTCCGGCGCCAAGCTCGGTGAATTCGGCGGCCAGCGCATCGCGGGCCGGCAGCATCAGACTGCCTGTCGACAGAGCTGCGACCCCGGCCGCCGCCGCGCCCGAGCCTTTGAGAAATGCACGCCGGCTGACGGTAATGCGCTTTTCCAGCACGCGCATTGCGGGCTCGGCCGGGGTATCTGGATGTTCGTTCTTCATGATGTCTCCTCTTGTTTTGTCGCACTTGGGTGATGATCGGGGCGTCCGCGGCGCTCAGGCCGCCGCGGAACGGGTTGGGGTTGAGTGTGGATTCGAGAGCGGCGTCGGCAGCACGCCGAGCACATCGGTCAGCATCTGGTGCAGGGCGGACGCAAACCCTTCCACCAGCGGCGCGGCCCCCAGTGCCTCCTCGCAGGAGGTGGTTTTCTGTTCGAGCGCATGCACGTCCGCGCCCGGTCTTCCCAGCGTGTCGCACAGCAGGTGCCAGTCGGGACGCGCCAGCAGCGTGCCCGACGTCAGCAGCACACCATGACGACGCCGCAGCTGTGCGAGCCCGACGATCTTGCGACCGCCGACCACGACTTCCCACGGCGACAGCCCGCCGAAGCAAGCCCAGCCCAGTGCAGGGTCGGCGGTGCTGCTGCGCACCTCCGCCGGTGACAGGGCATGGGCCGCAAGCCCCATGTCACGCAACAGGCCGGCGATGAGCACCCCCAGCCAGCGGTAGCTGGTGACCGTGCCCCCCGCGAGCAGACGATGGTCGGGCGGCAGCAGGATCGAGGTGCTGAGCATCCAGGGGCCGGTCAATACCGCGCCGCCGCCGGAGCTGCGCTGTACCAGTTCGCAGGCCGCGGGACGCTGGCGCGCCTGTTTCAGCAGCGCAGCCTGCGAGCAGCCGAACACCACGCCCGCCGCGCGATAGGTCCACAAGCGCAGTTGCGGTTCGCTCACCGGCGACTCCAGCAAGGCCTCGTGCCAGCGCTGCTCGTCGGTGCTGCTGACGACGGCGAGACGGGGTTCGGCCGCAGTCATCACAGATCCGCCGTCTCGATGCGGCGAGCCAGGTCGCCCAGGAACACGGCGGCCGGATAGCCATCCACTGCGCGATGGTCGAAGACCAGGTGCAAGCCCATCATCGGCGCGACGACGATCTCTCCGTCACGCACCACCGCCTTGTCGAGTACCCGGGTCACCCCCAGGATCGCCACCTGCGGCGGGTTGATGATGGGGGAGAAGTGGTCGATGGCGGTCATGCCGAGGTTGGTCAAGGTAAAGGTGCCGCGCTGGTAATAGCCGGCACCGAGCGCACCCGCCCTGGCGCCGGCAGCGACCCGCTTCAGTTCTTCCGCCAGGGCCGGCAGCGCATGACCGTCGGTATTGCGAATCACCGGCACCATCAGCCCATCGTCCAGACTGACGGCCACCCCGATGTTGATCTCGGGCATGAGTTCGACCGCCTTCTCGCGCATCAGCGCATTGAGTCGCGGATGCGCTCGCAGCGTGAGCGCAAGCGCACGCAGCACGAACACGGTGAGCGACACCTTGTCGCCCGCAGCGGCCATCTCACGACGCAGGGCCTCGCAGCGGCTGACATCGACCTCGACCGAGTGCGCCACGCGCGGAATCTGCCACCCCTGCGCCATGTTGCGGGCGATGGCGCCGCGCAGCCCGGAGAGCGGGATGAGCTGCGCAGCGGGTGCGTCCGCCGCCACTGCGGTGCTTGCGGGGGCGCTCATCGCTCAGCCCTCGATCACCGCAAGCACGGCGCCGCGGCCGAAGGTGTCGTCGACCGCCACCTTCAGTGCCGTCACCTTGCCACTGCAGGGCGCAAGGATCTCGTGCGTGGTCTTGACCAGCTCGGCGACCGCGACGATCTGGCCGGCGTCGACGCTGTCGCCCTCGGCCACCTGCCATTCCTGCAACAAGGCCTCGGTGCCCTCTTCCACATCCGCCCACACGGCGTCGTCCATTACGATATCGGTCATGCTTGGTCTCGCTTTCAGTTGAGATTGAGTTGCATCAGTTCGCGCACGGCGGCGGCAATGCCATCCACCTGCGGGATGGCGAACTGCTCGAGCGGGCGGCTGAAGGGAATGGGCACATCGGGCACGGCCAGGCGACGGATCGGCGCCTTGAGCTTCACGCTGTCGAGGTGCTCGGCAACGATCGCCGCGATCTCACCGGACACCCCGAAGGACAGGTAGTCCTCGTCGGCCACCAGCAGACGGCCGGTCTTGGCCACCGAGCGCAGCACCGACTCGCGGTCGAGCGGCACCAGTGTGCGCAGGTCGATGATCTCGACGTCGATGCCTTCGGCAGCGAGCGTATCGGCCGCGAGTACGGCCTTCTGCACCATCTGCGACAGGGTGACGATGGTCAGGTCGCGCCCTTCGCGCACCACCTTGGCCTCGCCGAAGGGAATGGTGTAGGGCTCGAGCGGTACGGCGTTGGTACTGCCCTCGAAGTAGGACATCCACGACAGCCCCATGATGCCCTTGTGGTACATGAACACCACCGGGTTGTCGTCGCGGATTGCCGCGGTCATCAGCCCCTTGGCATCGTAAGCGTTGGACGGCACCACCACCTTGAGGCCGGGCACGTGGGCAAAAATGCCGTACAGGCATTGCGAATGCTGGGCCGCATCGTTGTAGCCGCCGCCGATGCCGGTGGTGATCACCACCGGGTACTTGGTGTTGCCACCGGACATGTAGGTGTTCTTGGCGAGGTGGTTGTAGATCTGGTCGAAACACACCCCGAAGAAATCCACGAACATGAGCTCGGAGATCGGTCGCAGGCCTTCGGCAGCCGCGCCGATGGCCGCGCCCATGAAGCCGGTTTCCGAGATCGGCGTATCCATGATGCGTTCGGGGCCGAACTTGTCGAGCAGGCCGGTAGTGGCGCTGAAGATGCCGCCGTACTTGCCGACATCCTCGCCCATCACGAAGACGCGCTGATCGCGCTCCATCTCCTGGGCGACCGCCTCCGAAATGGCCTGCGCCATGCTCAGGGTGCGGACTTTGGTATCTGTTGTCATCGCTGTGTCCTCTCGTCGCGGGTCCGTTTCAGTCTGCAAACACGTGAAGCAGGGCTTCGGACGGTTCGGGGTAGGGGCTGTTGCGGCCGAAGGCATAGGCGGCCTCGACGCGCGCGCTGACTGCCTGGCGCAGGCGGGCATCGCCGGCGTCGTCGAGCAGGTCGCGCGCGCGCAGCAGGGCGCCGAGTGCCGGGATGGGATCGTGGGTGCGCAGTTCCTGCGCTTCGCCCTTGGGGCGGTAGGTTTCGGGGTCACCCTGGAAGTGGCCCAGGTAACGGTCGGTCTTGACCTCGATCAGCGTCGGGCCTTCGCCGCGGCGCGCCCTTGCCACGGCGTCGCCTGCGGCGCGGAATACCGCGACGGCATCGTTCGTCTCTACCAGCACGCCGGGCATGCCGTAACCGGCTGCGCGATCGGCATTCGATTCGATCGATGTGGAATCCTGCTTCTCGACCGAGATCCCGTACTTGTTGTCCTCGCACACGAAGATCACCGGCAGCTTCCACAGCGAGGCCAGGTTGAGCGCCTCGTGAAAGGCGCCCTGATTGGCCGCGCCTTCACCGAAGAAGCCGATCGCCACCCAGTCCTTGCCCAGTTTCTTCGCCGCCAGCGCGGCACCGCAGGCCTGCGGTGCCGAGGCGCCGACGATGCCGCTGCAGGAGAACTTCACCGCGGGATCGAACAGGTGCATGTGTCCGCCCTTGCCGCGCCCCAGGCCGGTCACCTTGCCGAACATCTCGGCGGTCATCGCGTTCAGGTCGACGTTCTTGGCAATCGCGAAGTGGTGCGGGCGGTGCGCGCCGACCACGGCGTCCTCCGCCTTCAGGTGGGCACACACACCCACCGCCACAGGTTCCTGTCCGGCGGCGAGATGCATCTCGCCGGGCACCGGTCCGGCGCCGATATCGAAGGCCAGTCCTTTCTGAATCTTCGGGGGCAGCTTGCCCTCGAGATAGACCTTGGCCATGGTCTCCTCGTACTCGCGAATCTCCACCATCTTTTCGTACATCCACAGCAACTGTTCGGATGTCGGGTCCATTGCAGGGTCTCCTCTAAACGCCTTGTCGGTCGGCGAAACGCCGTGTGTCGCATCGGGCCGGATTGCAGCCGGCTTGCGCTTCCTCTCCGCAAGAGCGATGCCAGGCAGCCGTGAATTTTCGCAATTCACCTTCAACAGGCTGATTTACCGGTCTTTTTCCAGCCACTGCAGAGATGGGAAAAAGGGCACGAGGCGCCGATCTGTCGCATCGGCTGCGACACCTGTCGCAGGCAGTGAAACGGATGTCCGCCCGCTGTGGCGCGCTCGCCACCACACCGGTCGGCCGCAATCGGGCCATTCGTCCTCGCGTCAACAACCATGGCTGCAGGGGCGGTACCCGGGACCGCAGGCGCACGACTTCCACTGTCACAGCTGTCGCCCGCGTCGCGCGCAAACAGCGACAACTGTCGCTGCGCGGAGACGGTCGGTGATTTTTCAAGCAATTGTTTTTATTGCTTTATTCATATGGCAGGGATTTTGCTGAGTGCTCGCCGTGCCTGGTCTCAACACCATGCACCGCCTCGGCGAAGGCGCTGCAGGCCTTGTGCCCCGGCGCCGCAAAAATTCAAAAATCAGGAGACAACCCGATGTACAGACTGCGTTCTTCAACACCTGCCCTGAAGCGCACGGCCGCTGCCATGGCCGTCGTTGCCAGCCTGGGCTGCGCTGCATCCGCCCACGCCCAGGTCACCTTCGACGTGATCGGCCCCCACGAATACGAACTGCCGGTCGGCTTCAAGCCCTTCAACGTGTTCGTGCAGTACGCCACCTTCCAGGACAGCAACAAGCTGTGGAATGCCGACGGCAAGCGGCGCAGTACGCCACGCACGGATGTCGTCGTGGGGCTGTCCAAATACGTCCGCTTCTGGTCACCGGAATCCAACCCGGACATCGGCATCGCCTACGAGATCATCGTGCCCGAGGTGAATATCCGCAGCAGCAGCAGTCACAGCTCTGCAGGCGGCTTCGGCGATCCGCTCACCGGACCGGCGATCTGGTACAAGCCCTCGGCCAACTCCACCCTCGGCTTCCAGAGCTTCATGCAGGTTCCGGTCGGCGACTCGGATGTGGGCGGCGGCGATGTGTGGAAGAACTATTCCAGCTTGTTCTGGGACGTGCAGATGGGCAAGCTGACCTACACCGCCGACGCCGGCTTCGTGTTCTTCGGCAAATCCACCGCCGCCGATGCCACGCCCGGCACCATCTTCCACACCAACCACCGCGTGGGCTATGCGATAAACGATGTCGTTGAGCCCTTCATCGCGCTCGACTACGAAACGCAGTCGGCGTGGACGAACAAGGTCACGTCGGTACGCAACCCGCGCAACGACGAACTGACCGGCGGCATTGGCGTGATGTTCAAGTACTACGGCAACCAGTCCATCACCGTGCGCTATTCAGGCGGCATCGACGGCAAGAACCGCGCCGCCACCAACAGCCTGAACCTCAAATACGCCTACGCCTGGTAAGCACCCGATCCCGCGCGACCGGCTCGATGCCGGACACCGGGATGGCCGCCTCCCGGCACCGCCACCCGCAGCGCGAATCAATGGAGACATCATGAATCTACGCACCCGCCTCGCTCCCCTCGTCCTGTCGCTGGCCTGCGGCAGCGCCATCGCCGCCACCAGTGCCAATCCCGGCTCGATCGACCCCGACAACTGGCCGCAATATCACCGCACCTCGAACGCATGGCGCTTCAGCCCGCTGACCCAGATCAACAAGGACACGGTCAAGAACCTGAAAGTGGCCTGGATCCACCAGCCGGGCAACATCACTCACGGCCTGCAGGCCACGCCGATCGTGGTCGACGGCGTGCTGTACTACATCTCGGCCAACAACAACGTATGGGCGGTCGATGCCGCCAGCGGCAAGACCATCTGGCACTTCGAGCCCAAACTCGACCCGCTGTCGAAGCAGGTGTTCTATGCCGCCGCCAGCCGTGGCGTAACCGTCGGTCGCGGCAAAGTCTTCGTCGGCACGCTGGACGGCCGCTTCCTGGCGCTCGACCAGAAGACCGGCGAGCAGATCTGGTCCACCCAGCTCACCGACCTCAAGACCCAGCACGGCGCCTTGTTCTCCGCCCCGCCGCAGCTGGCCGGCGATGTGCTGTTCGGCGGCACCACCGGCGGCGACCAGCCGATTGCGGGCAAGATCTACGCCGTCAATGCGGACACCGGCAAGCCGGTCTGGAACTTCGAGATCATCAAGGATGATCCTGCCAGCTGGCCGGGCGACAGCGGCAAGGTCGGTGGCGGCTCGGCATGGATGCCGGGCACCTACGATGCCGAATCGGACACGATCTACATCGGCACCTCGAATGCCGCGCCCGACTACTACACGCCGGGACGCGAGGGCGACAACAAATATACCGCCACCCTGCTCGCCCTCGACCCCAAGACCGGCAAGCTGAAATGGCATCGCCAGGAGATTCCGCACGACACCTGGGATTTCGACTCGGCCTACGAGGCGCTGGTGGTGAAGAAGGACGGCAAGGATGTGATCGTGCATCTGAACAAGAGCGGCTTCGTCTTCGTCATGGACAAGGCCGACGGCAAGCTCGAGAACGTGTGGCAGTTCGCTGAGAATATGAATTGGGCCAAGGGCATCGACCCCAAGACCGGGGAACTCATCGAGCCCCGCCGCCCGCAGCCGGGCAAGCGCGAACTGCTGTGCCCCAACCTGCTGGGCGCACGCAGCTGGAACCACGGCGCCTACAACCCCGGCACAGGCCTGTGGTACTCGCACGGCATGGAGGTGTGCAACGAAGTGGTGTCGGGCAAGGACGACCCGGCCAGCCTGAAGGCCATTTCAGCGCTTTCGCTGGGGATCGACGAGATCAAGCTGGTTGCGCCCCCGGGCGGCAAGAAGCCCGACGGCCGCCTCGATGCGCGCGACCCGCTCACCGGCAAGCTGAAATGGAGCGTTCGCTACGAGCTGCCGCCGTTGAGCAGCGTGCTTACCACCGCCGGCGGCCTGGTCTTCACCGGTGACATGGAAGGCCACCTGTTTGCCTACGATGCCGACAACGGCAAGCAACTGTGGCAGTTCAATGCCGGCTCCGGTGTGCGCGGCGGTCCGGTGAGCTATGCCGTCAATGGCAAGCAGTACATCGTCATCCCGACCGGACTGGGTTCCCATGCCCCGGGCTTCCTCGCCGGCGCCTTCCCCCAGATCAAGGATCTGCCGGGCGGTGCGGCGCTGATCGGCTTCACGCTCGAATAAGTACCCGGCACCTGTGCGGGGCGGCGCCTTCATGCGTCACCCCGCACAATCGACAATCTGAATGGAGTTGCAGATGAAGCGCAATGCCACCCCCTCCCCGCGGCTGCTCGCGAGCCGCATCCTCGCGCCGGCGCTGCTGACGCTGAGCCTCGCGGCCCCGGCGTACGCGGTCGCCCCGCCGGCCGGCGCCAGTCGCAGCGAGCTGGCCGCAGGAAAGAGCCGTTTCGACAAATTGTGCGTCAGCTGTCATGGCGCCGACGGCGCGGGCAAGGAGACCTACGGCCCCCGCCTGCAGGATCGTCCGGACCTCGGCGAGGCCCTGATCCGCGAACGCATCATCAAGGGCAAGCACGGCGACCACGCCATGCCGCCATGGGGCACCGTGCTCAAGCGCGCGGAAATCGATCAGCTGGTGGCCTATGTCAAGGACTTGAAGCAGACGGCCGCGGAACGCACGAGCGGCCCCTTGTCTCCATTCGACCTCAATGACCCCGCCCGCATCGAGACCGGCCGCAAGCGTTTTGCCAAGACCTGCGCCGGCTATTGCCACGGCCACGAAGGCATCGGCGGACGGGCGCCCGACTTCAAGGGGCGCACCGATCTCAGCGCGGAGGTCGCGTTCGCGACCATTTCCAAAGGCCGGCAGGGGGCCGACGTCATGCCCCCCTGGGGCGATGCTTTCTCCGAAGAGCAGATCTGGGAACTCGTCGCCTATCTGCAGTATCTGGGTCGTCAGACGCTGGACTGAGCGCGTTTAACAGCGCATTCCGCCGACTGGCATTCAGTCGCCGCGACCAACGGTGATCTCGATCGTGCCGATACCGGCGATGGCGCCGGTCAGGCGCTCGCCGACCTTCACCGCGCCAACCCCGGCCGGCGTGCCGGTGAAGATCAGGTCGCCCGCCTCGAGGGCGAAATAGCGCGACAAGTGGGCGATCACCTCGGGCACGCTCCAGATCTGCGACGCGAGGTCGCCACGCTGGCGCGGCTCGCCATTGACATCGAGCCGGATCTCGCCGGCAGCCGGATGACCGATGCGGCTCGCCGGCACGATGGCCGAGCACGGCGCGGCATGATCGAAGGCCTTGCCCACCTCCCACGGACGGCCCGCCTTCTTGGCAGCCCCCTGCAGGTCGCGGCGGGTCATGTCGAGGCCGACGCCATAGCCGAACACATGCGCCAGCGCCTCGTCCGCTGCGATATTGCGCCCGCCGCGGCCGATGGCGACCACCAGTTCGATTTCGTGATGAACATCCGCAGACTCGCCCGGATACGGAAACACGCTGCCGGACGGAATCAGGCTGTCGGGGTGCTTGGAGAAGAAGAACGGCGGCTCGCGGTCGGGATCGTGCCCCATTTCACGCGCATGATCGGCATAGTTGCGGCCCACACAGTAGACCCGGCGCACCGGAAAGCGCTGCTCGCTGTCGCTGACCGCGACACTGTAGACCTGAGGCGGAAAGAGGTACTGCTCGTTGTGCTCGGATGACACCTGGGGTTCTCCTGGGTTCACATTGTGCGCGGCACGATCGCAATCGTCGTGCTCCAGCCGGCATTCATGCATTGAAAAAGGGCGCGGCGCGAGGCCGATCATGGGCAACATCGACGCGGGCCGCAAGCGTGTTTGTAGACGGCCATTGCGCCGGTTCGGGCGGATGGCACGGCCGGCGCCGGCGCCGGCCATGTCGCGGCAGTGGCAAGGATCACTAAACGACTACGCTGAATCGCGGTCAACGCCACATCGACATCGATTCGGGGGCGCCGCCCATGTCACCCTTCATTTCCGCACATGCGTGCAATCAGAACTGGCATACCGCTTTGACCGTCTGCCTCGAGCAACTGACGCGTGAGGCCAGGCGTGTCGCGCATGGCAAGGCGGTGGCCGAATACACACTGGGCTGGTGCTATCTGACGGATTCGTTCGCCGGTGCGGCCGAAGACATCCTGGCCGAACTCAAGCGACACTTGCCCGGCGTAAGGTGGGTGGGCACGGTCGGGATCGGCATCGCTGCCAACGCCAAGGAATACATCGACGAACCCGCGCTGGCGCTGATGCTGGCGCCGCTGCCACGCGCATCGTTCAGGCTGTTCTCCGGGCGCCAACCCTTGCACACGAAAGCAGATGCAGGTGATTTCCACGCCCACACCGCACTGGTCCACGCCGATGCGGCCGCACCCGACCTGCAGGAGCTGTTGCCGGAACTGGCGGAACGCACCGCGACCGGCTATCTGTTCGGCGGCCTGTCCTCAGCGCGCACGCAAGCCTTGCAGATCGCCGATGCGGTGCTCACCGGCGGACTCTCGGGCGTGGCCTTTTCCGACGAGGTCGGGGTCATCTCGCGGGTGACGCAGGGTTGCCAGCCGGTCGGTCCGGTGCGTCAGGTCACGCGCGCCGAAGGCAACATGGTGCTGACGCTCAACGGACAACCGGCGCTGGCCTGTGCGCTGCACGATCTCGCGCTGGCCAGCGATCTTGCTGTCGAGGACATGGCAGAAGCCCTGTCCTCGACACTGGTCGGCCTGAGCCGGGGCGGTGACGACCAGGCCGCGCCACCGGGACGATTCGGTGCGGATACGCTGGTGCGCCACATCGTGGGCCTCGACCCGCGCGCCCGCGTGCTCGCCATCGGCGACGAGGTGAGCGCCGGTTCGCAACTCACGTTCTGCCGTCGCGACCCCGAGGCGGCGCTGGCAGACGTGCGCCGCATGGCCGCCGAGATTCGCGATGAACTCGGTGCGAGCAAGCAGCAGGCCGCCGGCGCCATCTACATCAGCTGCGTTGGTCGCGGCGGTCCGCACTTCGGGACCCCGGACGCGGAATTGCGCGCGATCCGCGACGAACTCGGCGACATGCCGCTGGTCGGCTTCTTCGCCAACGGTGAGATCGCGCGCGACCGCCTGTACGGCTATACCGGCGTGCTGACAGTCTTTACCATGTCAGCCTGAGCGAGCAGCAAGGCCTTACCCGCATTCGACCGCGCCAGGCGCTGCGCCATCATCATCGTCGCCCTCCACGAGAGGCGGCGCCGTATCCGCCAAGGAGACTCCATGCCGATCGACCAGCGTCAGTTCGCCCCCGCGACTGCGCGCAACCGCGACTTCATCCTGCCCATCCTGCAGCGGGTCCTGCCCGAATCGGGCACGATACTCGAGATCGGCAGCGGAAGCGGCGAACATGCGGTGTTCTTTGCGCAATCGCTGGCTGGCCTGAACTGGCAACCGAGCGACACCCATGCAGAGGCCCTGAACTCGATCCGCGCCTGGATCGAGTACGCCGGCGCAACCAATGTCGCCATGCCGCTTTTGCTGGACGTGGGTGCGTCGGCATGGCCACTTGCCCATGCCGACGCCCTGGTGTGCATCAATGTCATCCACTACTCGCCGCTCGAGAGCACGACCGCCTTGCTGACGGGTGCTGCACGGGTCCTGCCGCCGGGAGGCGTGCTCTACTGCTATGGCCCCTATCGTCGCGGGGGCAGACACACGTCACCGAGCAACGAGGAATTCGATGCCTGGCTCAAGCAGCGCGACCCCCGCTTCGGCGTGCGCGACATGGAGACGGTAGAGGACGAGGCCGCAGCATGCGGACTGCGCCTCGAAGAAGTCATTGCGATGCCGGCCAACAATTTCAGCCTGGTGTTCCGGCGCAATTGATCGGCGCAGGCAAAGCCATCAGCCCTTGGGCACACGTCCCATCATGTAGAACTGCTCGTTGGGCGGCGTACCGGTAAGGTGCACCAGCCGGTTGCTCATGCTGAAGAACGCGGTAATCGCCCCGATGTCCCAGATGGCTTCGTCATCGAAGCCGTGCTCACGCAGCGCGTCCATGTCGGCAGCGTCGACTTC
Organism: Azoarcus sp. L1K30; assembly: GCF_018122735.1. Taxonomy (GTDB): domain Bacteria; phylum Pseudomonadota; class Gammaproteobacteria; order Burkholderiales; family Rhodocyclaceae; genus Parazoarcus. The sequence goes on from NZ_JAGRRD010000001.1 coordinate 3,133,997, forward strand.
TCCGCCGCGGGTCGACAGCTTGATCGCGAAATCGAGCATCGCGCGCTGACGCGGGGTGATCTCGGCCTTGCGGTAGTTGGTGGCCAGCTGGTCGGCCACGCGCGGATTCTTGGCGCGAATGCGCAGCACCGCACCATGCGCGACCACGCAGTACAGGCACTCGCTCACGCCCGAGGTGGCCACCACGATCATCTCGCGCTCCGCCTTCGACAGGCCGACGTCCTTTTCCATCAATGCGTCGTGATAGTCGAAGAAGGCACGGAACTCGGCCGGACGATGCGCCAGCATCAGAAACACATTGGGAATGAAGCCGGCTTTTTCCTGTACCGCCAGAATCCTGTTGCGGATGTCCTCGGGCAGGTCGCCGAGTTCGGGAACGGGAAAACGGCTGATGGAACGATCGGTCATACGGGTCTCCTCAAGAAAAACATGCATCTGCTTGTTATGGGTGTCACAAGGATCATGTGATCGACGCGCGGGTGGCGAGACCGGCAGGCCTCGCCACCCGCGCGTCGATCAAGGTGACTCAGCGGTTTACATCGACCACGACGCGACCGCGGATCTTGCCGTCGAGCAACTCGGCAGCCGCCGGGATGGCATCCGACAGGGCGATCTCGTGCGTGATGAGGTCGAGCTTGCCGACGTCGAGGTCGCGCGCCAGACGCGCCCAGGCCTCGAGCCGGTCGGCGCGCGGGCACATCACGCTGTCGACACCGGCAAGGGTGACGCCGCGCAGGATGAAGGGCGCAACGGTGGCTGGGAAATCCATGCCCTGGGCAAGGCCGCAGGCGGTGACCACGCCGCGATAGCGGGTGCTGGCGCAGACGTTGGCCAGGGTGTGGCTACCGACAGTGTCAACCGCACCGGCCCAGCGCTCCTTCGCCAACGGGCGACCGGCGGCGGAGAACTGCGCCCGATCGATGACGTCTGCGGCACCGAGCGACTTGAGGTAGTCCGCTTCCTGCGGACGTCCGGTGGAGGCCACCACGGTATAGCCGAGCTTGGCCAGCAGGGTCACGGCCACGCTGCCCACCCCGCCATTGGCACCGGTCACCAGGATCTCGCCCTTGTCCGGAGTCACGCCGTGGCGCTCGAGCGCCAGCACGCACAGCATGGCGGTATAGCCTGCGGTGCCGATCGCCATCGCCTGCTTCGGCGTGAAGGCCTTGGGCAGCGGCACCAGCCACTCGCCCTTTAGCCTGGCCTTCTGCGCCAGCCCGCCCCAGTGTCCTTCGCCCACGCCCCAGCCGTTGAGCACGACCGCGTCGCCCACGGCGATGCCTTCATGGCTGCTCGACTCAACCGTGCCGACCAGGTCGATACCGGGCACCAGCGGAAACTTGCGCACCACCGGTCCTTTGCCGGTGATCGCCAGACCGTCCTTGTAGTTCAGCGTGCTGTACTGGACATTGACGGTCACGTCGCCCTCAGGCAGTTGAGATTCCTCGATGTCGCGCAGCGTGGCGCGGTATCCGGCGTCGTCCTTTTCGATCAGAATGCCCTTGAACATGGGTTGCTCCTCCTGTGGGTATATTCAGGCCATACGCGGCAACGCCGCGAGGAAGCCCTGGTAGAAACGGTCGAGCGGATCGGCGTTGCGCACCAGCTTGGCCCTGAGTACGGCGCCTTCCCAGCCGATCCAGAAAAACTCGGCGAGCATCGCCGGGTCGGCATCGGGCGTGAGTTCGCCGCATGTCCGAGCCGCCTCGAAACACGCTGCGAGACGTTGCTGCCAGTCGCAGAACACCGCCTCGAGCTGTACCCGATAGCCTTCGTTGAGCGCGCCAAGCTCCTGCCCCAGATTTCCGATCAGGCAGCCGCGACGGAACTCGAAACGCGACATGCCCGCCTTGGCGTCCGCCACGAACGCCGACAGGCGCGCCAAAGGCGGGGTGCTTTCATCCAGCAGCCAGCGATCGAGCTTGCGCGCAAAATAGGATGCATAACGCTCGATGACAGCCGCGCCGAACTCCTCCTTGCTGCTGAAGTAATAGTAGAAGGAGCCCTTGGGCACACCGGCGCGCTTGAGCACGAGGTCAATGCCGGTACTGGCAAAGCCGTGCTCGGTGAGGATTTCGGTGCCGGCGCGCATCAGCACCTCGCGGGTCTGGTCGCGGCCACCTTCCTGGCGCGGGGGACGCCCCCGCCGACGGATGTTGATTTCAGTCATTGGCTTTTATATTAGACCAGTCAGTTATTAAATCAAGCGCAATTACATCGCCTGTCCGAGTATTTTTGCTGCAAAGGGGGCGAACGTACTACCGCGGTCCCCAGATACGTCCGAGCTGTGCATCCCGCCCACATCCGCGCCGATAGTACATGTAGCGCAGCGGGTTCTTCTTGTAGTAGTCCTGATGGTATTCCTCGGCCGGATAGAACGCCGTCGCCGGAAGGATCTCGGTCAGCACGCGCGATACCTTGCCACTGCGGAGCAGCGCATCGCGGCTGTCTTCCGCCACCTTGCGCTCGCGCTCGGTCTGCCAGTATATGCCCGTGCGATACTGCGAGCCGACATCGCAGAACTGCCTGTTCCTCGCGGTCGGATCGATAGTCCGCCAGAAATACTCCACGAGTTGCGGGTAAGTGACCCGCGCGGGATCGTAGATGACCCGCACGGCTTCGGCATGGCCGGTATTGCCGGCACTGACCTGCGCGTAGCTCGGATCAGGTTCCTTGCCACCGGTATAACCCGATTCGGCCTCGATCACACCGGGCAGCTTCTCGAAGTCCGCCTCGGTGCACCAGAAACAACCACCGGCGAATATCGCCGTTTCGCGCTCACCTGAGGCTGGCTCTACAGCACTGCCGTCCGCGGCATGCGCGCTGCCCGCCAGCGCAAATGCCCACAGTGCGGCAAGGCACAGGGGTCGAAGTTTCGATCGCATCTGCTTTGCTCCTCCGTTCGATCCATTATTAACCCGGCAATCAATTAGATGGCGAATTGTGGAGTTGGGCGCGTTCGCTCCCTCCCCTTCAAGGGGAGGGCTGGGGATGGGTTCTCCCTACGCCGCAAGTAACCCATCCCCCTCCTAACCTCCCCCTTGAAGGGGGAGGAACTCGGTGCCGACAATGACTTCATCTGTTTCATTGCCGGGTTTATAGGCCGGCTGCACCCGGCGCAATCAATTTTCCGGCGGATCCGGGATCGTGGACGGAACAGTGCCGGGCATCCCTGGCGCAGTGTCATTCACGGCACCTGCCATCAACGCGTCGAATTCAGCCTGGCCCAGGTAATCGAGATCCCAATGCGACGTGTATGCCAGCTTCAACGTGTCCTGATAGACCATGAACCTGTGTGTCTTGCGCCGTCCGTCCATCGCTGCACTCCTTTGCGACCGTACAAGGATGCGACCCATGGCGCGCGGCATTCGTTCCACATTCTGACGGTGGCCTTTCCTTCACGCACTGCGGTCAGGGTTCACAGACTTCGTCCATGTTTCACCCTACAGTCCCGCCATGCTCACGTTGTTTAAAGCGACCACGCTCTCGATGCCTGCCCGATTCCGTCTGCTGATGGCTGCACTGCTGTTGTCATGCGCCTTTCCGGGCGCGGCCGGGCAAGGTGAAGCGCGCGAAGATGCGCCGGCCTGGACGGACGAGCCGCCCGCATTGGCCCGCATGCTGGAAGCCGGGTTTCGCGCCGAACGCAATCGCCTGCCGGATCTTGCGGCAGCCAGTTACTGTGCCGCAGCGCGCTACGGCAGCATCGAAGCGCAGTACCAGCTCGGCCGCCTGCTGCTGAACCGGCACGCGGAAACCGACACGGACCACAGTGGTCTGGCATTGCTGGCACTGGCCGCCAGACAGGGCCACCTGGGCGCCCAAGCGCAACTGGACAGCAACACCAGGATGATTGTGGACGCCGAACTGCCGCCATGCCTGCTTACCGGCGAGCGTGCTGCACTGCCCGACAATGGGGAGGCCGTGCCGTTCGATGTGGTCGAGCGCTTCATTGCCTCCTTGCCCGGTGATCGTCGTGCCCATGCCCGCCTGGTGCAGCGCCTCGCTCCCCGCTACGGTGTCGACCCCCGGCTTGCGCTGGCGATTGCGCGCACGGAATCGAACTTCGACGCCGATGCACGCTCATCGCGCAATGCCCAGGGACTGATGCAGCTCATACCCGACACGGCAGAGCGCTTCGGCGTACGCGATACCATGGATCCGGAGCAGAATGTGCGCGGCGGTCTGGCCTACCTGCGTTGGCTGCTTCGCCGCTTCGACGGCGACGTGTTGATGACGGCAGCCGCTTACAACGCCGGTGAAGGCGCAGTGGAACGCCACGGCGGTGTGCCGCCTTTTGATGAAACCCGTGAATATGTGCGTCGCATCATGCACTTCTATCGAGCATCGCGGCACGCATACCCGGACCGATCGGCGAGCACATCCAACATGCAGCGGCAGGGCTGACCTTCAACCCCTGAACGGCCGAAAACGCAATGGCCACGCCGCATTCGGGCTTGCAATCCTCCCCTTGGGAGAGGATATTTGCGTCCTCTGCGGTCACTTTTCGTTGCCATGCGCCTGAACCACAATCTGGCCACATTGGGGAAAGACACCTTGTCAGTGCGCGACATCGCAGCGTCAGGCTGGAGATCCGACAACGGTTTCATGCTGTCGGAAGGCATCGACTGCTGCCCGATTCCGATCTTCGTGCTTGACCGCAACCACGTCATCTCGCACTGGAACAAGGCGCTCGAGGCCATGTCAGGACTCGCCGCGACGAGTGTGACCGGCACCCGGCGTCAATGGGAAGCCTTCTATCCCAGCGAGCGACCGACCCTTGCAGACCTGATCCTCGACGGCGCAATTGAGGACAAGGTCAAGCACTTCTATCACGACAAGTCCCGCCGCTCGCCGCTGCTGCCGGGAGCCTTCGAAGCTGAGGACTTTTTCCCCGACATCGGCGACGGCGGACGCTGGCTATTCTTCACCGCAGCCCCGTTGCGCAACGAGCATGACGAGGTTATCGGGGTCATCGAGACCTTGCAGGACGTGACCCAGCGCAGGCGTGCGGAACAAGCCTTGCGTGACAGCGAGGAGCGCTACCGCCTGCTCAGCATCACCGACGGACTCACCGGCCTGTTCAATTCCCGCCATTTCTTCAATCGCCTCGAATCCGAGTGCGAACGTGCGGCGCGTTACCGCCAGCCGCTGTCGATGCTGCTGCTCGATGCCGACAACTTCAAGCAGATCAACGACACATACGGACACCTCGAGGGCGACTGCGTGCTGCAGGCGTTGGCGAAAGTCATCGTCGGCAGCATCCGGGGGGCCGATACGAGTTTTCGTTACGGCGGCGAAGAGTTTGCGGTGCTGCTGCCGGGCACCGAACGGGAAGAGGCCGTCAGGCTGGCGAACCGACTGTGTGCGGCCTTCGCCAATACCACCGTGCTGCTGTCATCCGGCATCGGCATCCAATGCAGCATCAGCATTGGCGTATCGCAGTTCGTTCCAGGGGAGAAGCCGGCCAGTTTCATGCACCGTGCGGATCAGGGCATCTACGAGGCGAAGCACCGCGGACGCAACTGCGTGGTTGCGGTCGATACCGGCGGCGCTTGCTGACACTGGGTCCGGCGTCGACCGTGCAGTGCAACATCAGCCGTGTCCGGACTGGTCTCACGCGCCCTTGAGTGATAAAATAGGGGCCTGTTATTAGGGTTTTTGCCCTGATGCCTGCCCGATCGGCGTGAATGCACACCGTTTTGTCGCGCCGACAGGGTCCAGGCGAGCGGTCGGCAAGGCTGCTCAGGGCTGAACGTTGCTTTCAGCAGAACCGCTTCCACAGGCGGTTTTTTTGTGAGCAGGAACTTGTCCAATTTATTGCTTTGCCTCGCGCCAGTCAAAGGATCCAGCATGTCGGTACATCGTCGCGCCCACAACGCCAACTCGCGGACAACCCGCTTCACTCTCCCGATTTTCGCCGTCGCTGCCGCCGCGCTGCTGGCCGGCTGTGGCAAGCAGAATTCGGTTGACCCGGAACTGACCGCCAGCCTGATTCAACCGGTTGCCAAGGTGGAATTGAAGGTTGAAAAGGTGGCTGCAGGCAGCCGCACCGGCGAGCAGATCTACAAGAATGTCTGCGGCAGCTGTCACGAGTCCGGCGCGCTGGGCTCACCCAAGGCGGGCGATGCCGCTGCCTGGGGCCCGCGTCTCGCCCAAGGCTTCGACGCACTGGTGAAATCGGCAATCGCCGGCAAGAACAGCATGCCTGCCCGCGGCGGCGCAAGCGACCTGACCGATACCGAGGTCAAGCGTGCGGTTGCTTTCCTCGCCAACAAGGCCGGCGCGAACTTCACCGAGCCGCCGGTCGAGAAATAAGCCGCGCCCGCAAGACCTGCACATTGAAGAAAGGCAGCCACTGGCTGCCTTTCTTGTTTGCTGCCGTCGCGCCGATCCAACGGCCGGCCTGCCTATGCTCGCAATGCGATCGGCGTGTTGACCGGATCGCTTCTTCACCCATCCTGATAATGCTTTTTGCATTATTCACCTGCGCCGTCATCGCGCATAAACGCATTTGTCATTTACAATGCCGTCATTCCTGACCTGACTGCATGACGATTGCGTCCTGACGCTTCGTCCGCCCGCGCATGAAGCCCCAGACCGCTCGTCGCTTCGCTGTTGCCGCCGTCCTCTCCGTCTCGTTTCATTGGGCGCCCCCGCTGGCGGCGAGCGACAGCCTGTTCGGCCTGTCCCCGGCCACCGGCTGCGGCATCAACAGCAGCTGTCCCAATTCGCCAGGCGGCCCGTCCGGCAGCCTGTGCGAAGTGCTCGGCACCTGCGGCACTCCGGCCCCTGTTCCGTGCATCAACAACAACACCGGCGCCACCTGCGGCGCCGACAGCGGCCCGGCGAGCCAGGCCACGGACAGCGGGCAGAACGTCGGCGCGGGCAACCCGTTGAGCCTGCTCTCGGGCAACAAGTACCAGCAGGAAACCGATCTGCCCGCGCTGCCCGGCGTGCTCGGGCTCGAGATCGTGCGCCACTACAACAGCCTGCGCAGCCGCGCCGGCCAGCACAGCGGCGCGCTCGGGCGCGGCTGGCGCCTGTCCTACGACACCCGGCTCTACACCACCCGCGTCAATCACCAGATCGTCCAGGCCGACGGCACCCGTGTCGTGTTCTCGCGCGACCCGGCCCATCCCAGCGTGTGTGCCAGCGCCGACCCCGCGCGCGGCGTGCTGCTGGTAGCGCGCAAGGCGCGCGGCGAGCAGTACGTGTGGGTGTGGCCCGACGGGCGCAAGCTCTACTTCGACACCAGCGGCAATCTCACGCAGATCCTCGCCCCGACGGGTGAGTTCGTGTCGCTGCAGCACGACGCCGACGGCAATCTGGTCAAGGTCACCGACCCGCAGGGGCGCAGCCTCGTGTTCAGCTACTTCAAGCGCGGCGCCTTTGCCGGCATCGAGCACATCGACAGCCCGCTCGGGCGCTTTACCTACCACTACGGCAGCACCCCGGCCGACCCCGCCGTGGCCGAGGCGGCGCTGGCTGCGGCGAACCTCACCAAGGTCACGCTCCCCACCCATTACGACCCCGCCGACAAACCCCACGCCTTCGCCAACCGCGGCGTCTCGGCCAGCACCCTGGCGCGCGAGTACCACTACGAAGATGCGCGCTTCCCGACCTTTCTCACCGGCATCACGGTGTCGGGCGCGGGCTCGGACGAGCACACCGTCCACCAGCGCATCGCGACCTACGTCTATGACGGCGACGCCCGTGCGGTGCGCTCGGTGCGCGGACCGCTGCCTCCTGACGGCGACCGCGGGCCCGACGATGTCAGCCTGGACTTCTCCACCCCGGGCCAGACCGTGCTCACCAACAGCCTGGGTCGGACCACCACCTATCTCACCACGCGCATCGGCAGCGAGCGCCGCATCCTCGAGGCGCGTGGCCCCGGCTGCGCCACCTGCGGCCCCACCAACGTGCGCTACCGTTACGACGCCCGTGGTCGCCTGACCGCCACCACCACGCTCGACGCCCGCGGCCGGGCGCTGATCTCGACCCAGACCGAACTCGATGCCGCCAGCCGTCCGCTGCGCACCGCGCGCTTCGACTTCTCCGTCACCCCGCCCCGGCTCATCGGGCAGGTGCGCTACGCGTATGCCTCGCCACCCACGACGTCCGTCCCCACCGACGCCACCGAGCCCGACACCTTCATGCTGCCCGCGCCGCAGCCCATCCTCATCGCCCGTCCCAGCGTGGTGGCCGGGCGCGAACATCAACTGCGCCTCGAGTACAACGCCGCCGGGCAGGTGCTGGCGGTGACCGAGACCGGCTTCAGCCCGGCATTGCCGGCACCCGGTGCAACCACGGCCGGGAATGGACCGGTGGCGCTGTCACGCACCACGACCTACCGCTACGCGCAGATCAACGGGCGCAGCGTGCTGGTCGAGATCGATGGGCCCTTGCCCAACGGGCCACTGAATGCGCCGGAGGATTCGGATATCACGCGCACGGGTTGGGACGGAGCGGGGAATCATCCGCTCGACATCGTGCGCCCCGGCGGCTTTCGCCAGCGGCTCGCTTACGATGCGCCCGGGCGCATTGCCTCGATCACCGACGACGATGGCCAGCGCAGGATCGTCACGTCCACCCGCTATAGCGGCATGGCTTTCATCGCGCTGCAACCCGAATCCGTCGTGCAGGAAGGCTGGCGACTTGAGAACGGACAGCCCGTGGCGTCGAGCCGACTGCAGTTGGCGCTGCTGCGCGCGCAATACGATGCTTTCGGGCGCAGGACGCACGCCACCGACGCTGCAGGGCGCAGCGTCGAGCTGGCCTACGACGGGGGTGGGCGGCTCGTTGCGGTCACGGATGACAGTGGCCACCAAAGTCGGCTCGATCTCGATGGCGAAGGCCGTATCGGGCGTGCGGCGCTCTATCGCCCTGGGCAGGACACCGTGCCGTGGCGCGCCGCCTACTATTGGCGAGATGAAGCGGGGCGCCAGACCGCGCGCCTTCTTCCCGACGGCCGGCTCGACACCTGGCGCTACGACGAGGCCGGTCGCCTGACCGAACACATCGATGGCGACGAGATTCGCACTCGCTATCTGCAGCGTGCGGACCATCGCCTCGGCGTACGCATCGCCCAGA
>NZ_JAGRRD010000001.1:3143189-3707938 GCF_018122735.1 Azoarcus sp. L1K30
CTACGCGCAGATCAACGGGCGCAGCGTGCTGGTCGAGATCGATGGGCCCCTGCCAAACGGGCCACTGAACGCGCCGGAGGACTCGGACATCACCCAATTGCGGTGGGACACCGAAGCAAACTTCCCCATCGCTGCGGTTTTCCCGGGCGGCATCTCGAGCACGCTGCAGCACGACAGATTCACTGGCCACCTCACCGGGATACGGAATGACGCGGGGAGATCAACTCAGTTCGTCTTCAACCCACGCCAGCAACTCACCCGGATCCAGCGTAACGCCCCCGGTTGGCCCGCCCGGACGACGAAGTCTGCGGTCTACGACGCCCTCGGCAACCCTACCGAACTGAGCGCGGGAGATGGCCTTTCGGGCGCCACTGTTCCTTACCTGCGCCAGGCCTTCGATGTGCAGGGCCATCTCATCTGGCAAGCCAGGGCATTGGGCATCGCACACCAGTTCCGGTACGACACCGAAGGACGGCTTGCGGAGACGGTTCGGTCCGACGCGCGCATGCAAAGGCTGACGCGTTACCGCTATGACGACATCGGCCACCTCACCGACGTCAGCGACAACAGCGGCCGGCAGCAGCGTCTCCCGCCACCTTCCGCATTGCCGAGCCGGCGTATGCGCGACATGGCGCAAACACCCCGCCGCCTCACCCGGCAGGACGATTTCGGCCGCGTCGTCTTGACGGTCGATGCCGATCGCGGTGCAGAGCGACGTCAGTTCGATGCGGCCGACCGGCTCATCTCGATGCGCGATGCGCGCATCAACCTCGCCCAGTATGCCTACGATGTGCGCGGCCGGATCCGCCAACAGGACATCGTCGACGCCGGGACCGCTCAGAGCACCGCCACTCACTGGCACTACGACGGCGCGCACCTGGTCGAGATCGAATCCCCCACTCAGCGCGAGCGCTACACCTACGACACCCACGGCTGGCCCCAATCCCGCGCCGTCACACTGCAGACCGCCAAGAGTGCGCTCACTGCCGTGACACGTTATGAGCATGACGCAAGCGGCCAGCTCACCGCCACGTCGCTGCCCGATGGCAGCCGCATCGAGTATCGGCGCAACGGCCAGGGGCAGGTGGTGGCCGTCGAGCGCACGCTTGTGCAAACCCCCTGGCTGCGCTGGCTTTCACCCACTCAAGTCATAGTGGAGGACCTGTCCAGAGACCTGATCGGACTCGAACGCTACGTCACCGGTAATGGCATCGAAGCTCGCTATCAACGCAGCAGACAGGGCGATCTGGCACGCATTCTCTACCGCCGCACCGACCGCCGATATTCACGCTGGACGATGTTCGGCGCGCCTTTGCCCGGCCCGGGCGATTCCGCTCAGGCGCTGGTCGAGCGGATATTGGGCATTGGGTCCGCGCGGGCCGGCACAAGCGCGCAGATCGAAACCGCAGTGCCCGAACCGGCCTTGCCCGGTGCGCTGGGGCTGCCGCGAGACCCCGGCGCCATCGTCGATAATCGCTATCTGTGGGATGCGCGCGGCAACCTGCTCTACCAGCGCCACGAAACCGACTTCGGCACGCACCGAAGCCAGGCCTTTGACGCACGCGACCGCCTCATCGTCTCGGTTCGCACACCGACACAGGCAAACGAACACGAACAGTTCTGGCGCTACGCCTATGACGCCCAGGACCGGCGTGTGCTGCACCAGGCTGCGACTTCGCCTCAGACAGACCTCGTAACCGGCACCCACTCCGACGATTTCACCCCGCTGACGCATCGGCTTGCGACAGCCGGATACAGCGCCAGTGGCCAGGCACAAGAGACGACCGCGTTCCGCTTCGCGTGGGACGCCTTTGGCCGTCTGTCGCAAGCGACCCACACCTCGGGACGACACACCAGCTATCAATACGACCACCGGGGGCTGCGCAATCGCAAGACCGTCGACGGGCAGACGACCTACTTCATCCACGACGCCCAACGCCAGCCGCTGGCCGAGCTGGATCACGCGGGAAGGATCACCCGTCAGTACCTGTATCTCGCCGACCTGCCCATCGCCGTCATCGATACGCCTGATGGCATCCCGCCCGCGCCGGCCGAGCGCAGCGCGCTGGCCCGCATCGGCCATGACGTGGCGCGCATCGTCGAGGCCTGGCTGGGCCATCGCGACACGCTGGTCTGGCTCCATGCCAACCACCTGGGTGCCCCCGAAGCGGCGACCGACGCAAGTGGAAAGGTGATCTGGCGTGCCGACTACGCCCCCTTCGGTGCCGCCACCGTCGCCACCCGAGACGGCTTCGCCCTGCACTTGCGTCTGCCCGGCCAGTACTTCGACGCCGAGACTGGCCTGCACTACAACCGACAACGCTACTACGACCCGGAACAGGGGCAGTACCTCAGCCCTGACCCCCTCGGCACCCCCGACGGCCCGAACCCCTATGCCTACGCCAGACATAACCCGCTCACTTTCATCGACCCGGACGGGCTCATCCTGTTTGCGTTCGATGGCACGGAGAACAGCGACCCGGTGCTCAACCCCGGCATCGACACGCTGTCGAACGTCGTGCGTTTCCGCGACCTTTATGCTAGCGGAAGCTACCGCTATATCACCGGCGTCGGCACCGTCGACCGTAGCGACCCTGAGCATCCTATTGAAGCCCCGAACAGGAAGATCGGACCCGTCCCACGTCCGGACAAAGGCTTCAACTGGAGTGGGCCCGCTCGCATTGAACGCATGGTCAAGTATTTTGAAGACGAGGCTGAAAAGTTCGATGATGACCAAGCGCTCATGGATGTCGACATCATCGGCTTCAGCCGTGGCGCCGCTCAGGCGCGTGATTTTGCGAACATCATTGCGGGCAGCACGAACAATGGCTGGTTCAACTACACGTTGAAAGGAAGCAACATACAGCGATGCCAGCGGGTCAACCTGCGCTTTCTGGGCCTCTGGGACACCGTGCTGAGCACGAACTACTCGGGTTACGACTACCGACTCGGCATTCCAGCCGAATTCAAGTATGTCGCCCAGGCAGTGGCCCTCAATGAGTTTCGCGACAACACGCTGCCCGGCCTTCGCCCCGACCCGACCAATCTCGACACCTGGGGCGCCTTTCCCTTCGAGTCCATCATGGGCGGGCCGATTCCGGCGGAACAAACGCGCATCGAGAGAGGTTTCCTTGGCTCACACAGCGATATCGGCGGCGGTTTCACCGAGAACGAACTGTCCAAGGTGGCGTTGAGCTGGATGATCGCTCAAGCACAGAAGGCAGGGATAACCATGAAACCAGGGCCTGACTCGATCATTCGAAATCCAGTCCTTCACGACAAGAGCAACAATATTCAGCTTGGACAACCGACAAGAGCTTTCTGGTCGGAAGACCGCGACGTCCGCTATCTCGACGGGACGAAAGGCAAACAGCAAACCAGCCACTTTGATGGAATGAGCTATGCCGACACGCTCGACTTCATCGAATACTTCGACCGGTCGGCACTCGAACGTTCGGACGCTCCGGGCCGGGAAGGAGACATCATGACGAACCGTACTGGCACGGTGAACATGGCCGCCTATCTTGATTGGTTGAATGAACACGACTACGACATCAACCTCATTGTGGACTAGGCATTGGTAAATGAATCCCTTCATGAAGGCAAATCCACTTGACAGGCGATGTTTCCTGATTGCGACCTCAGCGGCGCTATTGGCCGGTTGCATGACCACGCCGAGGGAAAATGCCTCCCCGCAATCCGATGAGGCGCGGCGAATGATGGAGAAGTTCCGAGGCCTTTCGGGAATCGTTCTCAGGCTTGACGCTTTGACACCGCGATCAAACGTTTCAATCAAGGCAAGCGACGGTTTCTTCGTTGACTGCCCTGCATCGCTATCGCTGAGGACTGTTCATAACCTCACGTACACTCGAGATGATTACCCGATACCCAAGGCGATCGAAGTCACTTGGAGAGATGACGCAACAAGGTACCAAGGGCAGTGCAAGTATAAAAACGACAAGGTACTCGGAACGGCGACGGTTCCGGTCGCCGACCGTATCCCCGACGCCGTCCTCGACGAGATCCGCATCAATGGCGGCACCTTGCGGATCAAGATCCGTCTTGTCGATGATGGTGTGCTGATCGGGTGGGATATCGAGCGAATCATTACCAAGGAGAACTGGCGCCCTGGCATGTACGGTGTCATCGACTATCCAATGGCGGGCGGCGATTTCAAGGAGCGCCGGCGCGATGAGAACGGCAATTACACCGGCTGGTACATCGACAAGAACGGCCGCAAGATCGAAACAGACTATTGACGCGTCCCGGTACGGCCCGCTTTGGACATTCACTTGAAGCATCGCAGCGGACCACGCCTGCTTCACAGAACGAGCGGCGCTCAGTGGTCACCGCCCCATCAACCCTGGCCACCGAGTCAAGCTCAGGTTAGCGCAGATACATGCCCATAAAATTCGTTCGCAGGACAACTCAAGCCAGTCGGCGCCGCTTCCTGATCACGATCTCCAGCGCGCTATTGGTCGGCTGCATGAACACTCCAGAAAAGAATGCACCACCGTTATCCAGCGAGGAACGGAGAATCATGGAGAAATTCAAAGGCATTGGCGGTATCGTCCTTCGCCTGGATGCGGCAACGACCAAAGAGAACATCACGATGCAGGCAGACAATGGCATATTCATTGGGTGCCCGTCGCAGCTATCACCGACGAGTGTGGGAAACCAAACCTATTCCCCCGGCTACGTGCCCGTGCCCAGAACTGTTCGTGTCATCTGGCGCGATGTGACAGCGAAATACAAGGACCATTGTCAATACGAAGGTGGGGCAATCCTGGGCGACTACACCGTCCCCATCGCCGACCGAATCCCAGACGCAGTACTCGATGAGATCCGCAACAACGGCGGCGCCCTGCGGATCAAGATCCGCCTTGCCGATGATGGCGTGCTGATCGGGTGGGATATCGAGCGAATCATTACCAAGGAGAACTGGCGCCCCGGCATGTACGGTGTCATCGACTATCGAATGGCGGGCGGCGATTTCAAGGAGCGGCGGCGCGATGAGAACGGCAATTACACCGGCTGGTACATCGACAAGAACGGCCGCAAGATCGAAACAGACTATTGACGCATTCGTTCGCAATCAGCCCGGCGCGAGCCCGCCATACAGTCTCCATGCGTAGCGACAACCACCCTTGGTCGGCCCAACCGGAACGGCTACGACATCACCTTGAGCATTCGGTGGGCGCCCCGCCCATGACACGGAGGGCTACGGTTTCGACTGCCCTGCTTTCGAGCACGCTCGCCGCTTGCGTCAGCTTCCCGAGGTCTTGCGTGCTTCGAGCATGGCGATCAGATTGGCTGCGCGGGCGCGGCCTTCCTCGTTCGATACCGGCCCGCTCTTCTTGCGGTCGTTGATGCGGATATCGCCGCCCATCTCGGCGATGAAGCGCGAGGGTTCGCACACGCGCACCTCCTTGCCGGCTTTGCGCCGTTCGCACCAGGTGATGTTGAGACTGCGCTGGGCGCGGGTGATGCCGACGTACATCAGGCGCCGCTCTTCGTCGACCTTGTCCTCGTCGATGCTGCTCTGGTGCGGCAGGAAGCCCTCTTCCACACCGATCAGGAACACGTGCGGAAACTCCAGGCCCTTGGACGCATGCAGGGTGGCGAGCTGGACGCCGTCGAAATCCGGGTCTTCCTTGTCCAGCATCGAGATCAGCGCAATGGTCTGGGTCAGTTCGATCAGGTTCTTGCCATCTTCCGCGCCCTTGCGACCGAGCCAGTCGACGAAATCGCGTACATTGCTCCACTTGGTTTCCGCCTCGCGGGTGGTGCAGTGCTCGAACAGCCAGGCCTCGTAGCGGATTGCCGTCAGCAGATCCTCGAGCAGCTGCGCCGCGGGTTCGCGCGTCGCCCGATACTGCATGCGATTGATGAAGCCGGCGAACTGCTGCACGCCTTCGAGTTGCTTCGGACTCAAGTGCTGCGCGGCCCCCTCTTCGAATACCGCCGCAAACAGGCTGATGTGACGATGACCGGCGTAATTGCCCAGTGCCTCGATCGTGGCGGCGCCGACGCCGCGGCGGGGCACGGTGACTGCACGGATGAAGGCGAGATCGTCGTCCTCGTTCATCAACAGGCGCAAATAGGAGATCAGGTCGCGGATCTCCGGCTTGTCGAAGAAGCTCTGCCCGCCGGAGATCACATAAGGTATGTGCTGGTTGCGCAACTGCTGCTCGATGACCCGTGCCTGATGGTTGCCGCGGTACAGGATGGCGTAGTCCTTGAAGCGGGTGCGATGCTCGAACTTGTGTGCGGTGATCTTCATCGCCACGGTTTCGGCCTCGCGCTCGGGGTCGGGGCAGTTGGTGACGACGATCTGCTCGCCAATGCCGTGCTCCGACCACAGCCGCTTTTCGAACAGCTTCTGGTTGTTGGCGATGACCGTGTTGGCGGCTTCGAGGATGCGACGCGATGACCGGTAGTTCTGCTCGAGCTTGATCACCTTGAGCTTGGGGTAATCGACCTGCAGCAGTTTCAGATTCTCGACATCGGCGCCTCGCCAGGCGTAGATGGCCTGGTCGTCGTCGCCCACCGCGGTAAATGCGCCGCGCACGCCTGAGAGCAGGCGCAGCAGACGGTACTGGGCGCGGTTGGTATCCTGATATTCATCCACCAACAGATAGCGCAGACGATTCTGCCAACGCTCACGCACGTCCGGATTCTCGTCGAACAGGCGCACCGGCAAGGAGATGAGATCGTCGAAATCCACCGCCTGATACGCCCGCAGTGTGCGTTCGTATTCCTTGTACAGCAGCGCCGCCGTCGAGGCGATTTCGTTGTCCGCCAGTTGGGCAGCCTCTTCCGGCGTGATCATCGCGTTCTTCCACGACGAGATCTGCCACTGCATCTGCTTGGCGATGCCTTTGTCGTTGTCGCCGGAGACGTCGGACACGATCTGCACCGTATCCGATGCGTCGAGAATGGAGAACTGCGGCTTCAGCCCGCAATGCTGGGCTTCCTGACGAATGATGCGCACGCCGAGCGCATGAAAGGTGCACACGGTGAGGCCACCCGGCACCCGCCCGCCCATCAGGTGGGCGACACGCTCCTGCATCTCCTTTGCGGCCTTGTTGGTGAAGGTGATGGCAGCAATGTTCTGCGGACTGATGCCGCACTCGTTGATCAGGTGCGCGATCTTCTGCGTGATGACCCGCGTCTTGCCGCTGCCGGCGCCGGCCAGCACCAGACAGGGGCCATCCAGGTAGCGGATTGCTTCACGTTGCGGGGCGTTGAGAAGGGCTGACATCTGGGCGGAAACCGAAAAAGCAATGCCGCCCGGACAGGCGGCATGGCGCGAGTGTACCCGAAGCGGCGGCCATGTGCGGTCTCACGCGACCGCATTGCCGCCCGCGTCGATTACGCGGACCGCAGCGCACGCATCGAGCGGCGCTCAGAGCGCACCAAAGACCTTCTTCGCCAGGCCGCCGGCCGCACCCAGCGGATTCTTGCGGATGGCGCGCTCCTCTTCGGCAATCATCAGGTACAGGCCGTCGAGTGCCTTGCGCGTCACGTATTGCTCGATCTGCGCGTCCTCGCTCTTGACCAGGCCGGCACCCGCCGCCTTGCCCGCAAGCTTGTTGTACTGTTTGGAGAGCGCCAGCTTGTCGGTACTCTGCTTGACCGAAGGCAGGAACAGGGTCATCAGCTGATCCTGGGTCTTGTCGCGAAAATAGGCCGTCACCGAGTCATCGCCCCCGGTCAGGATGTTCTTCGCATCGGTGACGCTCATCTCTTTCACCGCCGCTGCCAGCAGTTCGCGCGCGGCGGGCACGGCGGCCTCGGCGGCCTGGTTCATCGTCGTCACCAGCTTGTCCAGGTCCTTGCCACGGCCCGCCATGCGCAGCAGAGGCTCGGCCTGGGCCAGTCCGTCGGGCAGGGGAATCTTCACCTTGGGATTCTTCAGGAAGCCACCGTCCCGCCCGAGCATGGCGACGGCCTGGCTCGCCCCCTGACGCAAGGCCTCCTTCAAGCCTCCGGACGCTTCCGTATCGGTAAGGGCCGCCAGTCCGCCGGCGGCCCAAACCGGTACGCTGACGAGCAGGAATACGATCGTTCTCAACATGTTTCGCACGGCATTCTCCAGAATCAATGTCGGACCAGTATGGAACGCCGATCGATCGCGACAAATTGCGGTTCTCATCCAGCCGCGACCTTGCGGGTGAAATTGAGGTATTTTGACGGGCGCCGCAAACCATTCGGGTGCCAGATACTCCAAAATCCTGACCTGCCCCCGGACCAACAATACAAAATGCCCAAATCGATCCGCATTCTGCTTCTTGCCCTTGCCGCCAGCTGCACGGCTCATGCCCAGAACATGCCCAGCGTGGCGGGCTGCGATATCCGCCGCGGCACGCTGTGCACAAGCCTGAACCTGAATGGCGCCAGCCTCGAGGGCGTCAATCTGATGAATTCGCAGTTCACGCGCAGCACGCTGGTTGATGCCAGGCTGCAAAAGGCCAACCTGAGCGAAGCCAACTTCTCCAGTACCGACTTGCGCAATGCCGACCTGCGCGAAGCGGCCATGGTCAGGATCAATCTGCGCAGTGCCCGCCTCAATGGCGCCAATCTCTCAGGAGCCAACCTGAGCAATGCCGTCCTGCAAAATGCAGACCTGACCGGTGCAGACCTGAGCGACGCGATCCTCACCGGGGCTGACTTCACCAATGCCAGACTCAACGGCGCAAAAATGAACAAGGTCGATCTGCAACGCGCCAACCTGCGCGCCGCACATCTGAAGGGCGCCTCGCTGGTGGGCGCCAACCTTCAGGGTGCGAACTTCACCCGCGCGTCGCTGATCGATGTCGATCTCACCGGTGCAAAACTGGAAGGCGCAATATTCCTGAGTGCGCAGACCACGGGCTGCATCGGTTGTCCGGACTGACATCCGACGCCCGCCCCTGGAGGTTGTTGGCGATCGTCAGCGGAGTGCGAACTCGAAGGTACTGACGACGCGAAGGCGCTTGCCGATGGTCCCCGATGAGTCCATATCGCTGCCATCATCATCGAGTACGCGAATGACGCCCTGATTGGCATTCTTCAGTGCTCCCAGCGTGGCCCCTGCGTCGGCCGCAAATTTCTTCGCCTGCTCGCGCGCGTTGAGCGTGGCCTCCTCAAGCAGTCTCGGCTTGACGTCGTTGAAGCCGCGTAACTGAAAACGCGGACCGCTCACCCCTTCGTTGCTGCCGGCCAACTGAACACCAGCCTGTATCAACGGATCCACCTTGTTCGCTGCTGCGGCCACGAGATCGACCCGCGCCGATTTCACCACCACCTTGCCGACGCCGTTGAATCGCAGTGCAACATTGGTAGCTCCCCACTCGCGTGCCAGCAGATCCTGCACCTCGAGCGGGCGAACCTCGACTTCATCGTCATTGAAGCCCTGCGCACGCAGGAAGTCGAGCACCTTGTCACGATCGGCCGCTAGCGCCTGCTGCACCTGCCCGAACTCGTTACCGGCGCGGCGAAATGCCAGCGTCCATGACGCGAAGTCGCTCTTTACATCGAGCTCCGCCAGCCCCTTGACGGTCACGGAACGGTCGGCACTGCGAAAAGCCTCCAGCCCCTTTCCGATCGACCAACCAGCAAGAACCAGCGCGCCCGAGAGCATCAACGCCGGAATGAAGCCGATGCGTCCGTCTGCCATGCCGACGGCCGCTCAGGCGACGCCCGCACCATGCGCCTGCTGATCCGCCCAGTAACTCGAGCGCACCATCGGGCCGCAGGCCGCGTTCTTGAAGCCCATCTTAAGCGCTTCGGTCTCGAACATCTTGAAGGTGTCGGGGTGTACATAGCGCAGCACCGGCAGATGGCCACCCGATGGCTGCAGGTACTGGCCGATGGTGAGCATGTCGACATCGTGCGCGCGCAGATCGCGCAGGACCTCGAGGATCTCATCGTCGGTCTCGCCCAGCCCCACCATCAAGCCGGACTTGGTCAGCACTTCGGGGTGACGCGCCTTGAACTGCTTGAGCAGTTCGAGCGAATAGGTGTAGTCGGAACCCGGCCGTGCCTGCTTGTAGAGGCGCGGTACGGTTTCAAGGTTGTGGTTCATGACGTCGGGCGGCGCCTGATCGAAAATGTCGAGCGCGATGTCCATCCGCCCGCGGAAATCGGGCACCAGCACCTCGATGGTGGTCTTGGGCGAGGCGCCGCGTGTCTCGCGAATGCACTCGACGAAGTGCTGCGCACCACCATCGCGCAGATCGTCGCGGTCGACCGAGGTAATCACCACATAGTTGAGGCGCATCGCAGCGATCGTCTTGGCCAGATCGACCGGCTCGTTGGCGTTGAGCGGGTCGGGGCGGCCGTGGCCGACGTCGCAGAACGGACAGCGGCGGGTGCAGATGTCGCCCATGATCATGAAGGTGGCCGTGCCCTTGCCGAAACACTCGTGGATGTTGGGGCAGGACGCCTCTTCGCACACGGTATGCAGCTTGTGCTCGCGCAGCGTGTCCTTGATCTCGTTGAAGCGCTCGGCCTCGGCACCTGCGCCGAGCTTGATGCGAATCCACTCGGGCTTCTTCAGGCGCTCGGCGGGCACGATCTTGATCGGAATACGGGCGGTCTTGTCTGCGCCACGCTGTTTGCGAACGGGGGTTTCCATGGTCTCTGTCTCTATTGTTGGAGTCGGTTTGATGTCGCCATTGTGCCCTTCAGGGCGCCGTGCTCATAGTGGGAACAGCCGCGGGCGGACGCTCGCCCGACGACAGCAGGCGCTGCAGGTTCTGCAGCACGCGCTCGCCGGCCCCGGCGACCGTTTCCGCCACGCCGAAGTCGCGCAACTGCACGGTCTTGAGGCCTTCATATCCGCAGGGATTGATCCAGCTGAAGGGGGTCAGGTCCATGTCCACATTCAGGCTGAGACCGTGATAGCTGCAGCCATTGCGTACCCGCAGGCCGAGCGCGGCAACCTTTGCGCCGTCGATATACACACCCGGCGCACCCTCCTTGCGCACACCATCGAGGCCATAGTCGGCAAGGGTGTCGATGAGCGCCTGCTCCATCAGTGACACCAGTTCGCGGACCTTGAGCCGGCGCCGGTGCAGGTCGAGCAGCAGATAGACGACGAGCTGCCCGGGGCCGTGGTACGTGATCTGACCACCGCGGTCGATCCTGACCAGCGGAATGCCTGCATCGTTGCGCAGCAGGTGCTCGGGCCGGCCGGCCTGGCCGAGGGTGTAGACCGGCGGATGTTCGAGCAGCCAGATCTCGTCGGCCGTGTCGGCGTTGCGCTCGGCGGTAAACACCCGCATGGCCTCGAGCGCGGGCTCGTAGTCCACGCACCCGAGGTGCTTGATGATCACAGCACCACCTTCACCATCGGATGCGAGGTGAGTTCGCGGTACATCGCGTCGACCTGCAGTTGCGACACGGCGCGGAAGGTGCAGGTGATAGCAAGATAATTGCCCTTGCTCGAAGGCCGCATCTCGACCGTCGCCGCGTCGAAGTCGGGCGCGTGGGTCAACACCACGTCGAGCACGGCCTGCGCGAAGCCATCGACCCGCGCCCCCATGATCTTGATCGGAAAATCGCAGGGAAACTCGAGCAGGGTCTGCCTGGCCTCGGGATTGTTCTGTTCACTCACTTCGCATCACCGTATTCTTGAAATCCTGATACCACGCGTGCATCTGCCGCCCCACCGGGCCTGGGCGGCCCGTCCCTACCGGTTTGTCGTCCAGACGGGTGATCGGCAGCACCTCCTTGGTTGAAGAACTCATCCACAACTCGTCGGCGTGGCGCACTTCGTCCTCAAGGATCTCGCGCACTTCGTGCTTCAGCCCATGCTTCACCGCCAACTCGAGAACAACGTCGTAAGTGATGCCGGGCAACATCAGGTGGCTCTTGGGCGGCGCCAGCATCACCCCGTCGCGAACCACGAAGATATTCGACGCCGAACCCTCGGTGAGGAAACCGTCGCGGAACAGGATGGTTTCGACACAGTCCTGATCCACCGCGTGCTGGCGCAACAGGCAATTCGCCAGCATCGACACGGTCTTGAGGTCGCAGCGCAACCAGCGGAAATCGGCGGCGCTGACACCCGCCACCCCCTCTTCGCGCTGGTGCGCAGGCGGGGTGACGAGCGCTTCGCTCATCAGGAACACCGTGGGGCGGATGACCTTGGGAAAGGCATGGTTGCGCTTGTCGTCTACACCGCGCGACACCTGCAGGTACACCGACTGATCCTGCCACGGGTTGCGATCGATCACCTCGCCAATGATCTCCCGCCATTCATCGGGCCGGTGCGGATCGGGCAGTCGTATGGAGGCCAACGTCCGTCCCAGCCGGGCAATGTGCTCATCAAGGCGGAATGGTCGCCGCGAATAGACAGGAATCACTTCGTAAGCACCATCGCCGAACAGGAAGCCGCGATCCATCGGCGACACCCGCGCTTCGTCCAGTGGCAGATAGCGTCCGTTGAGATAACACAGGCTCACGGCGTCCTCCCCGATTTTCTGGTCAGAGACTCTTGATCCACAACACCAGTGCGTCCCAGAAGCGGCCGAAGAAGCCCGCCACCGGCACGTCCTGCAAGGCCACGACAGGGTACTCGCCGAGCGCCTTGCCATCGATGCTCAGCTTGAGCGTGCCGATCTGCTGACCCTTCTGCAGCGGGGCCAGCACCGGCTGCAGGCTTTCGAGCTTGGCCTCGATCTTGTCGGCCTGGCCCTTGGGCAGCGACAGCACGAAATCGCTGGTGAAACCGGCAGCCACTTCGTTCTCCTGCCCCTTCCACACGCGGAACTGCGACAGCGCCTGATCGGCGGAATACAGCTTGACCGTGTCAAAGAACTGGAAGCCGAAATTGAGCAGCTTGAGCGATTCCTGTGCCCTCACGCTGTCGGACGCTGTGCCCAGCACCACCGAAATCAGGCGACGCGGACCGCGTAGCGCGGTGGACACCAAGCAGTAGCCCGCCGCACTGGTGTGGCCGGTCTTCATGCCATCCACGGTGCCGTCGAGCCACAGCAGGCGGTTGCGATTGGGCTGCGTGATGTTGTTGTAGGTGTACTCCTTCATGGAGTAGAGCGGAAAGTACTCCGGAAATTCACGGATGATCGCCGAGGCCAGCAGCGCGAGATCGTTTGCCGTCGTGTACAAGGCCGGATCGGGCAGACCGGTGGAGTTGGTGAAATGGGTGTTCGTCATGCCGAGGCGCTTGGCCTCGCGATTCATCATCGCGGCAAACGCCTCTTCGCTGCCAGCTATGAGCTCGGACAGCGCCATGCATGCATCGTTGCCCGACTGTACGATCACGCCACGGATCAGCTCCTGCACCGTCACCGGCTTGTTCGGCTCGATGAACATGCGCGATCCTTCCTGCCGCCATGCAGCCTCCGATACCGGCACAGGCTGATCGAGCGCAATGGTGCCGGCCTTGAGCGCGGTGAAGGTGAGGTAGGCCGTCATCAGCTTGGTCAGCGATGCCGGCTCGATACGCATGTCGGGATCCTTGCTGGCAAGCACCTGGCCGGTGCCGTGATCCACCAGCACCCAGGCGTTGGCGGCAAGCGCCGGCGCGGGAATGGTCTGGGCAGTTGCCGTCAGTGAGAGAAGCGAAAACAGGAAGGCAAGGAAAAAACGCATTGAGATAACCAGGAAATTGGAAGGAGAAAAGGCGGGCGAGGTGAAATTATAGGACGCCACCGCATGGCTGACCGCAACCGACAGTTTTTGTTTCAAGCCGATGCGAAATCAGCGCAACACGACAAAGGGTTTCACTTTCATCGTCGAGGCAATCCGGTCTGCCACCCGGCGCGCCTCGTCGACCGAGGCGTAGGGACCTGCATGCAGGCGAACACGATCGCCGTCGGCCAACAATTCCAGTCGTTCGGCGAACGCGCTCATTTCGCGCTCGATCGCGGCACGAAACCCTTCAGCGTTGTCCACCGACGAGAATGCGCCCAGCTGCAGGAACACGCCGCTCGTTGCCGCCGCCAGCGGTGTCAGGGGCTGCGTCTGGCGCACGACAGCCACGTCAGCCGCTGGATTCACTGCTGACGGTATCGACTTGCGCACGACGGGCGCGGCCGGTCCATCGCCACGCTTGGCCATGGAAGACGAATCGAATGCGCCAGGCAGGATCTGCTCGATCTCGACCTCCGCACTGCCACGGTTGATGTAGCCGAGCTTGAACGCCGCGGTATAGGACAAGTCCATCACCCGGTCGTCGTGAAAGGGCCCGCGGTCATTGATGCGCACGACGACCGACTGCCGGGTGGCCACGTTCGTGACGCGCGCATAGCTTGGAATCGGCAGCGTCGGATGTGCCGCAGTCATCGCGTACATGTCGTATGGCTCGCCGCTCGAGGTCGGCTGGCCGTGAAAGCGCCGCCCGTACCAGCTGGCCAGACCACGCTCCCGATACGGCGCAAGCTCGGTCGCCGGTACGTATTCCTTGCCGAACACCGAGTACGGCCGATTGGCAAACCGGTGCAGCGGCTCGAGCCGCGGCACGGCGTCGGGCACCAGCGCCAGATTGTCGGGCGGGACGTCGTCGGGTCCGTCATCCTTGTAATAGGCACCGCCACGACGCGTCGACTTTGCCGCCGACGATGCCGCCTGACCCGTCGTCGGCGACTGCGCGCCGGTCGCGTCCGGACGCACTGATGACTGCCCGCAGGCAGACAGCAATGCGCTTGCCGCAATCAGCGCCGCTACGCGCACGATACCCGTTTCGAATGTGATCGGCCGGAGATTCAATTCTTGTTCGCCAGTCTGCTGCGTTGCACGCTCATCAGGATACCGATACCGAGACACAAGGTCACCAGTGCCGTTCCCCCATAGCTGATAAATGGCAAGGGTACGCCGACGACGGGCAGGATGCCGGATACCATGCCCATATTCACAAAGGCATAGGTGAAGAAGATCATGGTCACCGCCCCGGCAAGCAGTCGCGTGCCCAGTGTGGGCGCACGCGCGGCAATGGTGAAGCCGCGTGCGAACAGGGCCAGGTAGATGAGCAGCAGTACGAGCGCACCGATCAATCCGAACTCCTCTGCCAGCACCGCAAAAATGAAGTCGGTATGGCGCTCGGGGAGAAAGGACAAGTGCGTCTGGGTACCATCCATCCAGCCCTTGCCGGCAATGCCACCGGAGCCGATGGCGATGGTGGACTGGATGATGTGGAAACCCTTGCCCAGCGGATCCTGCGTCGGGTCGAGCAGTGTGCACACACGGTGCTTCTGGTAATCCCGCATGCCCACCCATTCGACGTCGGGCTGACACAGCGCATCGCCAAACGCCACGATCGAGCCAATGCCGACAATGCCGACCACCGCCACCGGCACGATCAGCTTCCACGACAGCCCGGCAAAGAAGATGACGTAGAAGCCCGCCGCCGCAACCAGCAGGCTGGTGCCCAGGTCGGGCTGCTTGACGATCAGCCCCACCGGTATCGCCAGCAGGATCCCTGCCATGACGAATTCGCGCCAGCCGATTCGCCCCTCGCGTTGCTGGAAGAACCATGCAAGCATCAAGGGCATGGCGATTTTCATCAGTTCGGACGGCTGGATACGCGTCACGCCGATATCGAGCCAGCGTTGTGCGCCCTTCGACACCTCGCCGAACAGGGCCACACCAACCAGCAGGACAACCCCAAGCACATACAGCGGCAGCGCCAGCGACAACAGGCGCTGGCTCGGCAAGGACGCGGCACACCACATCACGCCGACGGCGACGGCCATGTGCGTCAGCTGCGAATCGAGTCGTTCCGGCGACGCACTCGACATCAGGATGAAGGCGTAGCCGAACAGCAGTGCCAGTATCAGCAGCAGCGCGGGATCGATCGGGCGCACCAACGCCTGCAGCAGGCGCAGCGGATGAAACCTGTTCTCGCTCAATCCGAACTCTCCACTGCGTCCGCATCCTCCGGCGCGGGCTGGTTGGGCCGCTTTCCGAGCAGGTGATAGTCAATCACCTGGCGCGCGATCGGCGCCGCCGACTGCGAGCCGAAACCGCCGTTCTCCACCAGCACCGCCAACGCGATTTTCGGATTGTCCGCGGGGGCATAGGCGATGAACCAGGAGTGGTCACGCAGGCGCTCCCGCACCTGGCCTTCGACGTACCTGCTACCCTTGAGCGAGTACACCTGCGCCGTACCGGTCTTGCCGCCGACCTCGTAAGGCGCGCCGGCAAACGCGCGGGCGCCGGTGCCCGACTTGTTGACCTCGACCATCGCGCGGCGCACGGCCGCCACATGCTCGGGCTTGAGCGCGATCTGCCGTACCGGCTCGGGCTCGATCATGCGTTTATTTCCCGTACGTGTGTCGACTACATAACGCACCACATGCGGCCGGAACACCTTGCCATCATTGACCAGGGCAGCCACCGCGTTGGCCATCTGCAAGGGCGTGTAGGCGTTGTATCCCTGCCCGATCCCCACCGATATGGTTTCGCCACCGAACCAGCGCTGCTGTTCAGGCCGGCGAAAGCGCTTCTTCTTCCATGCCGGCGACGGCAGCACTCCTTCGGCTTCTCCGGGAAGATCCAGCCCGGTTCTGGCGCCGAGACCGAACTGCGCCATGAAATTGGCAATGCCATCGATGCCGAGATCGTTGGCGAGTTGGTAGTAGTAAGTGTTGCACGACACCACGATCGACTTGTGCAGGTCCACGACGCCATGGCCTCCGACCTTGTCGTCCATGAAGCGGTGGCCAGCGAAATTGAAATACCCCGGATCAGCGATCGTCTGCGCTGCCGTGCGCTTGCCCGTCGTGAGACCGGCAAGCCCCATGAAGGGCTTGAAGGTGGAGCCCGGCGGATAAGCGCTGTAGATCGCGCGGTTGAGCAGCGGGTGATCCGGCGAGTCGTTGAGCTCCTTCCAGTCCTGGGTGGAGATGCCGTCGACGAAGAGATTGGGATCGAAGGTCGGCGTCGACACCAGTGCCAGCACCCCACCAGTGGTCGGCTCGATCGCCACCAGGGCGCCGCGACGGTTACCGAACGCGGTTTCGGCGATCTTCTGCAGTTCCATGTCGAGCGTCAGCTCCAGATCACTCCCGGTGACCGCCGGCGTGCTCGACAGCCGGCGCACCGCCCGACCGCCAGCATTGACCTCGACCTGCTCGAACCCGGTCTTGCCATGCAGTTCGGTTTCGTAGGAGAGTTCGAGCCCGCTCTTGCCGATATAGTCCGAACCACGATAGTTGGCCGCGTCTTCGCCCTCGTCGATGCGCTCGAGGTCGCGCTGGTTGATGCGCCCGATATAGCCCACCACATGCGATGCGCTGGCACCCAGCGGATAGTCCCGGAACAGCCGGGCCTGCACATCGACTCCCGGAAAGCGGTAACGCTGGGCGATGAAGCGGGCCACCTCTTCGTCACTCAGCCGATTGCGGATCGGAACACTCTCGAAGCTGCGACTCTCCTCGAGCAACTTGCGAAAACGACGGCGGTCACGGGCGTCGATGGTGAGCACTTCGCTCAGGGCGTCGATCGTCTGTTCGAGGCCATTGGTGCGTGCCGGCGTGATCTCCAGCGTGTACGCCGCATAGTTGCGCGCCAACACCACACCGTTGCGATCGACGATCATGCCGCGATTGGGCACGATCGGCAGGAGCGCGATCCGGTTGTCCTCGGCCCGCGTGTGGTAGTACTCGAACTGCCGCACCTGCAGATAATAGAAGCGCGCCGCCAGCAGCATGAAGCACACCAGCGCAAACGCGCCGCCGGCCACTACGCGGTGACGGAAACGGGACGTCTCCTGCTCGGGCGCATGAAAGGCAATCATGTCGCCGGACGTCAGATCGGCCGGTTGTCATCGCGCTCGACCGGCTGATACTGCGGCAGCAGCAACAGGTAAGTCATCGGCAACCACAACAGGACGCTGGTGAAACTCGACAGAAAATACGACCACCCCGGAAACTCCGCGCCCGCGATCAGACGCACGACCACCATCAGGGTCTGGGCCACCAGGAACATCGGCAAGACATGCAGCGCTTGCTGCAGCGCGGTGAACCACATCAAACGCCGCGCCAGACCATTGGCCAGATAGGCCAGCACGACGTAGGCCAGGGCATGCTGCCCCATCGCCGCACCCTGCCCGATATCGACCAGAAGGCCAAAGAAAAATCCCGCACCCATGCCGATTCGCAAGGGTTCGCGAATGCACCAGAACGCCAGCACCAGCGCCAGCCAGTCGGGCACGCCTGGCAAACGGCCGGTCGGCACATAGACCAGCCCGAGCGCCACCAGCAGGCTCAGATGGATGAACCACAGCCTCGCGGGCAACAGGATTCGGCTCGAACGATTGGTCGGTTGCATGATCAGCGCTTGGTCCGGGTACTGGGTGCCGCCACTTCCTGCTCCGCCGTCGGACGCGGCGGCGGCAGCGCCAGACGCCCCAGCACGAGCACCTGGGTACTGCGCTCGACGCCCGCGAGCGGACGGCACAGGATGCGCGCAAAGGCATCGGTATCGCGATCGACCGATTCAATCTCGGCCACCGGCAGGCCAGGCACGAAAACGCCGTCCAGCCCCGACGTGACGAGCGTATCGCCAGGCTGGATATCCGCCGTGGCAATGATGAACCTCACCTCCAGCCGCCCCTGGCCGGTACCGAAGAGCACGCCGCGCAAACCATTGCGCACCACCTGTACCGGAATCGCCTGCTCGCGGTCGGTCAGCAAAGTCACTTCGGCCTGGATCGGATAGACGCGGGTCACCTGCCCCAGCAGACCGGCCGCATCCACCACCGCCAATCCGGTTTCAACCCCCTGCTGTGCGCCACGGTCGAGGATGACCTTGCGCGAGAACGGATCGGGCGCATCGTAGAGCACGTCCGCCGCAATACTGCGCACGCCGACGCGCTGCGACATTTCCAGCAAACTGCGCAACTGGGCATTTTCACGTTCGAGCTGCGCATACCGCAGCAAACGATCGCCGGTGCCCAGCTGCTGCCGACGCAACTCGGCGTTCTCGAGTTGCACCTTCACCAGCGTGGCAAAGTACACCGAGGCATTGCGAACGAAGTCGGCAGGCGTCGCCGCAGCCATCTGCAAGGGGTAGGTCGCAACCGACAGCCCCTGGCGCAGGACTTCGAGATAGCGGAAACGCAGGTCGGCCACCAGGATCGCCAGGCATAGCGATACGAACACCAGCAGGCGAACCAGCGGTGCAGGGCCTCGATTGAAAATCGGGGGTGCTTGATGGCCGGCCAGGGTCATCGCGGAAATCCTGATTCAGGCGCGGCCTGACGACAAAGCCGCCAGGCGGTGCCGGTCAATCCGAGGTGAAGATGGAGCCGAGCTTGTCCATCTTGTCCAGCGCCATGCCGCAGCCCCGCGCGACGCAGGTCAGCGGCTCCTCGGCAACAATCACGGGGAGACCGGTCTCTTCCATCAGCAGCCGGTCCAGATCCCGCAGCAACGCGCCACCGCCGGTGAGCACCATGCCGCGGTCGGCAATATCGGCGCCCAGTTCGGGCGGAGTCTGCTCGAGGGCAATCTTGACGGCAGAGACGATCTGGTTGAGCGGCTCGGTCAGTGCTTCGAGAATTTCGTTCGATGAAATGGTGAAGCTGCGGGGAATGCCCTCGGCGAGGTTGCGCCCCTTGACTTCCATCTCGCGCACTTCGGAGCCGGGGAAAGCCGAACCGATCTCCTTCTTGATGTTCTCGGCGGTGGTGTCGCCGATGAGCATGCCGTAGTTGCGCCGGATGTAGTTGACGATCGAATCGTCGAACTTGTCGCCACCGACACGCACGCTGCCGGCATAGACCATGCCACCGAGAGAGATCACGCCGACTTCGGTCGTACCACCACCGATATCGACCACCATCGAGCCGAGCGCATCCGACACCGGCAGGCCGGCACCGATCGCTGCGGCCATCGGCTCTTCGATCAGGTAGACCTGCGAGGCACCGGCGGCGAGGGCGGCATCGCGAATGGCGCGACGTTCGACCTGGGTCGACCCGCAGGGTACGCAGACGATGATGCGCGGACTGGGCGAAAGCAGGCGCGAATCGTGCACCTTCTTGATGAATTGCTTGATCATCTGCTCGGTGACGACGAAGTCGGCAATCACGCCATCCTTCATCGGACGAATGGCAGTGATGTTGCCAGGCGTCTTGCCGAGCATCTGCTTGGCCGCATGGCCGACCGCCTGGATAGTGCGCTTGGCGTTGGGGCCGCCTTCGGTGCGGATGGCCACCACCGAGGGCTCGTCAAGCACGATACCCTTGCCACGCACGTAGATCAGGGTATTGGCGGTGCCAAGATCGATGGCTAGATCGCTGGAAAAATAGGAACGCAGAAAACCGAACATTGGGGATTCCGAAACCGGTGAGAAGATGCGCCACAGGGGGCAGGCCCCGAGCAAGGCCAAAGACGAATATGATAACCTACAAACCTTTGTGGATTCAGCAGGTTTTGTTACTTCATGTCGTTATCAAATGAACAGGTCGGGCGTCTCGCCCGTCTCGCCCGTCTCGAGATTTCCGCGACCGAGATCGATGCGACGCGTACCAAGCTGGACGGCATTTTCGCACTGATCGAGCAGATGCAGGCAGTTGATACCACAGGTATCGAGCCAATGAGTCATCCGCAAGACCTGGCGACGCGCCTGCGCGACGACGTCGTCACCGAAACCGACCGCCGGGCCGCCTTCCAGTCGGTTGCGCCGCAGACCGAGGCCGGGCTTTACCTCGTCCCCAAAGTCATCGAATGAACCTTCACGGCAGGGCAGCGCAGGCACGCTGCGTGCGCAGGCCCTCCCCGTGCCCCTCTTTCCAGCAAGCAGCCACGACATGATCAATGCTTCACTCCCCGCCCTGCGCCAGGCGCTGGACGCCAGGCAGATTTCCAGCGTCGAACTCGCCGGACTCTTCCTCGACCGCATCGAGGCCAGCAATCCGGCGCTGAACGCCTTCATCACCGTCGACCGCGACGGCGCCCTTGCCGCCGCTGCCGCCGCGGACTCGCGCATCGCACGCGGCGAGGCCGGCCCGCTGACCGGCATTCCGCTCGCCCACAAGGACGTGTTCTGCACCGAAGGCGTGCTCACGACCTGTGGCTCGAAGATGCTGTCGAATTTCGTCAGCCCCTACGACGCGCACGTGGTGTCGCTGCTGAAGCAGGCCGGCGCGGTCAGCCTGGGCAAGACCAACATGGACGAATTCGCCATGGGGTCGTCGAACGAGAACTCCTACTACGGCCCGGCACGCAATCCGTGGAATACCGCGCACGTCACCGGCGGCTCCTCGGGCGGCTCGGCGGCTGCGGTTGCGGCCCGCCTGGTGCCGATCGCCACGGGCACCGACACCGGTGGCTCGGTACGACAACCTGCCGCGTTCACCGGCGTGACCGGCATCAAGCCGACCTACGGCCTGGTCAGCCGCTTCGGCATGATCGCCTACGCCTCGTCGCTGGACCAGGGCGGCGCCTTTGGCGCATCCGCGGAAGATTGCGCGCTGCTGCTCGCGGCCATGACCGGCTTCGATGCGCGCGATTCCACCAGCCTCGAACGTGCGCCCCAGGACTACACTGCGGCGCTGGCGCAGGTCACTGCCGACAGGCCGCTTGCCGGGCTGCGCATCGGCCTGCCGCGCGAGTTCTTTGCCGAAGGCATGAGCGATGACGTACGTGCGGCCGTCGAAGCAGCCCTCGAACAATACCGCGCGCTCGGCGCCACGACGGTCGAGGTCAGCCTGCCCAACGCGAAGCTGGCCATTCCCGCCTATTACGTGATTGCGCCGGCCGAAGCGTCGAGCAACCTGAGCCGTTTCGACGGCGTGCGCTTCGGCCACCGCGCCGCCGACTATGGCGATCTCAACGACATGTACTGCAAGAGCCGGGCGCAAGGCTTCGGCGCCGAGGTCAAGCGCCGCATTCTCGTCGGCACCTACGTGCTGTCGCACGGCTACTACGACGCCTACTACCTGCAAGCGCAGAAGCTGCGTCGCCTGATCGCCGAGGATTTTCGCCGGGCCCTCACCGAATGCGACGTCATCGCCGGTCCGACCACGCCGACCACCGCGTGGGCACTGGGCGCGATGGGCGACGATCCGGTACAGATGTACCTTGCCGACATCTACACCATCGCCGTCAACCTGGCCGGGCTGCCGGGCCTGTCGCACCCCTGCGGTTTCGGGGCAGGCGCATTGCCCGTCGGACTGCAGCTGATCGGAGACTATTTTGCCGAATCCACGCTGCTGGCGACCGCACATGGCTACCAGCAGCACACCGACTGGCATCGGCAGCATCCTGCGGCATTCGTGTGAGACGGGCATGAAACATCGCATTTTCGCCCGTCGTCGCGGGGCGCTCGGTGCCCTTGCTGGCGCTTTGCTGCTGGCCGCCTGCGCCACACCATCGATTTTCGTTCCCGAGACCGCACCGGCGCCGAGCGACGAGACCCAGGCCGGCGGCCGTCTGAAGCCAATGCCGATCCGCCCGCTCAACGTGCAGGCCGACTGCCGCTTCAAGGACGAAGCCGGTTACGGCGCCAGTGCGCTGCTCGATGTCAGCTATTCGGAAGTGCACCGCTTCTCCGCGTCGGTCAGCGTGCCCAAGCGCGGCAGCTGCCACTTCGATCTCGCCGACTTCGAGCAGGTGCGCAAGGAGCCCCACGTCGAACTGCGGGCGCGTGACGGCTGCGTGGTGCGCATGTGGGAACAGGGCGATCAGGTCACCGTCGCCTTTGCCCAGTGTGCCAGCCGCTGCGACCGCGGCACCTTTGACTATGTATGGCCCATCCTGGTGGATCGGCCGAGCGGTCGCTGCAACTGACCGCCAGCACTCACGGATACAGACATGAGCAGATCGGATTGGGAAGTCGTCATCGGACTGGAAGTTCACGCCCAGCTCAACACCGCTTCCAAGATATTTTCCGGCGCCAGCACCGCCTTCGGCGCCGAACCCAACGTACAGGCCAGTGCGGTGGATGTCGCCCTGCCGGGCGTGCTGCCGGTCCTCAATCGCGGCGCGGTCGAGCGCGCGATCCGGCTCGGACTCGCGCTCGGTTCGCACATCGCCCCCAAGAGCGTGTTCGCGCGCAAGAACTACTTCTACCCCGACCTGCCGAAAGGTTACCAGATCAGCCAGTTCGAGCTGCCGGTGGTGCAGGGCGGCACCCTCACCATCCGTGTCGGCGAAGGCGATTCCGCCTACGAAAAGACCGTGCAGCTGACCCGCGCCCACCTCGAGGAAGACGCCGGCAAGAGCCTGCATGAAGACTTCCACGGCATGAGCGGGATCGACCTCAACCGCGCCGGCACGCCCCTGCTCGAGATCGTCTCTGAGCCCGACATGCGCTCGTCGGCGGAGGCCGTGGCCTATGCCCGCGCGCTGCACGCGCTGGTGCGCTGGATCGACATCTGCGACGGCAACATGCAGGAGGGCTCCTTCCGCTGCGATGCCAACGTGTCGGTGCGCAAATGGGGTGCCGAGCAGTTCGGTACCCGGCGTGAAATCAAGAACCTCAACTCCTTCCGCTTCCTGCAGCAGGCGATCGACTACGAGGTGCAGTGGCAGATCGACACCATCGAGGACGGCGGCACCATCCAGCAGGCCACCGTGCTGTTCGACCCCGAAACGGGCGAGACGCGGATGATGCGCTCGAAGGAGGATGCCCACGACTACCGCTACTTCCCCGATCCCGACCTGCTGCCGCTGGTCATCGACGAGGCCTGGATCGCCCGCGTGCGCGGCGAGATGCCGGAGCTCCCTGCGGCGATGAAGGACCGCTTCGTCGCCGAACTCGGCCTTTCGGCTTACGACGCCGCGGCGCTGACCGCCGCCAAGGAAATCGCCACCTACTTCCAGGCGGCGGTGGATGCCGCAGGCAGCAACATCGCCAAACTGTGTGCCAACTGGGTCATGGGCGAGCTGGCTGCCCGTCTGAACAAGGCCGACCTCGATATCAGCGCGTCGCCGGTGACGCCCGCCCAGCTTGCCGGGCTGGTGTCCCGCATCGCCGACAGCACGATCTCCAACGCCATTGCACGCAAGGTGTTCGATGCGCTATGGAATGGCGAGGGTGCGACCGCCGACGAGATCATCGACAAGCAGGGCCTCAGGCAGGTTACCGACAGCAGCGCCATCGAGGCCATGATCGACGAGGTGCTGGCGGCCAACCAGAAGTCGGTCGAGGAATTCCGCGCAGGCAAGGAAAAGGCCTTCAATGCGCTGGTGGGACAGGTCATGAAGGCGAGCAAGGGAAAGGCCAGCCCGGCCCAGGTCAACGAACTGCTGCGCCAGAAATTGGCGGGCTGAACCCGGCTTCGAACAGTTTGATCACCGGCGGCATGCCGTTGCCGTCGGTGATCTGCCCCTTCCCTTTCATCAGCTGCGGCTGCCGGGCCGATTCCATTTCGGGCCCGGCCTGACTATGCTTGGCCTACCTCGATCAATTCCGGAGTCATGGCCATGCGCATCCCTTCCCTTCCCCTTGCCTGTTTCCTGCTGTCGGTAGCAAGCGTAGGCCCCTGTCTGGCAGAGACGCCATCTGATCTGCCCAAGCGCAAACCGGGCCTGTGGGAAATGAAGACCACCATGGTCGAGATGGGCGGCATGGGGCAAACCTTGAGCATGTGCGTCGGTGCCCAGACCGATGATCTCCTCGTGCAGCAAGGTGACGAACAGTGCTCGCAGAAATCCTACCGCCGCAATGGAGACCGCATCGTGTTCAATGCGGTATGCCAGACCGAAGGCAGCACGGCGAAGATCGAGGGCAGCTTTTCCGGCGATTTCGTCAACCGCTACAGCGGCGAAGTCCGCAGCACCTACACACCGCCGCTGCAGGGCATGAAGACAATGACGCTGAAGCAGGAAGCGCGCTGGACGGGCGCCTGCAAACCCGGGCAAAAGCCTGGCGACGTGGTCATGCAGGGCATGAACGGCATCAACATCGAAGAGATGATGAAGAACATGCCGCAAGCCCCGCGGCGTTGAGACTGCGGGAGATGGCGGCAGACTTCCTGCGCTGAACGCCATCAGCCGACCGCCGTCGCCACGGTCTGGCGCGCCCGCCTACCGCCCGCTGTTCGCCATTCCACTCCCCTCGTGCGCGATGCTTGAGCCGCGTCAATGCAGAACCCGGATGTTCGGAACATGCTTATATGCTTCAATACTGACAAGACCGGAGAATCCCGGCCCAAAGTCATGTGGTGGAGACAAACATGCCGAACCTGCTGCAACTCATCGACTGGATGGGCGAGGATCGCAGCCTCGCATTCGGCGGTCTGCTGATCGGCGCCCTGTTCGGCGCCTGTGCCCAACGCTCGCGGTTCTGCCTGCGTGCGGCGGTGGTGGAAGTCGCACGCGGTCAGCTCGGCGCCAAGCTGTCGATCTGGTTGCTTGCATTCTCGGCAGCGATCATCGCCACCCAGTCGCTGCAGCTGGCGGGCATGTTCGACACCGCCAACGTGCGCCAGCTCTCGAATCGCGGCAGCTTGTCGGGCGCCCTGGTGGGCGGACTGCTGTTCGGCGCGGGCATGATCCTCGCCCGTGGCTGCTCCAGCCGCCTGCTGGTACTGGCGGCCAACGGCAATCTGCGCGCGTTGCTGTCGGGGCTGATCTTCGCGGTGACGGCGCAGGCCTCGATGACGGGCATCCTGTCGCCCCTGCGCGAGAGCATCGGCGCGTGGTGGACGATCAGTGGCGGTGGTGCCCGCGATCTGTTGGCCCTGTCCGGTCTCGGCCATGGTGGCGGTCTTGTGTTCGGCCTGCTGTGGCTGCTCGCGGGCGCGTGGTTCGGCGCCCGTCACCGAATCGGCGGCTGGGCCTGGGCAGGTGGCATCGGCGCCGGTGTGGCGGTGGCATTCGCATGGTGGTTCACCTTCGAGATGTCCGCACGCACCTTCGACCCCACACCGATCAAGAGCCTGTCCTTCACCGGGCCTTCGGCCGATGTCCTGATGCGGGTGCTGTCCCCGCCGGGCAAGTCGCTCGATTTCGACCTGGGGATGGTGCCGGGTGTCGTCCTGGGTTCCTTCCTCGCCGCGCTGAGCAAGCGGGAACTGAAGCTGGAGGGCTTTCAGGGCGGCCATGCGATGCGGCGCTACATTGCGGGCGCCGTGCTGATGGGGTTTGGCGGCATGCTGGCCGGAGGCTGTGCCGTCGGCGCTGGCATATCGGGTGCCTCGGTCTTTGCGCTCACCGCCTGGATCACCCTGTCAGGCATGTGGGCTGGCGCGAGTCTCACCGACTGGATCATCGACCGCAAGCTCGCCTCGCCGAGCGTTGCCACAATGGGTATCAGTCCCTGACGCAGGCACGATATCGGCGCGGCGCTATAATCGACTTCGTACAACGCAATTGCGAAGCCCATCATGTGCCAGCTGCTCGGAATGAACTGCAATGTGCCGACCGACATCTGTTTTTCGTTTGCCGGTTTTCGAGCGCGCGGCGGACTGACCGATCACCATCGTGACGGCTGGGGCATTGCCTTCTTCGAGGGCCGGGGCGTGCGCGCCTTTCTGGAGCCTTGCGCCAGCGCGGATTCTCCGCTGTCGGACCTGGTACAACGCTACCCGATTCATTCGCTCAACGTGATCGCGCACATCCGCAAGGCAACGCAGGGTGCCGTTCGTCTGGAGAATACGCATCCGTTTCAGCGCGAACTGTGGGGACGTTACTGGATTTTCGCCCACAACGGCAACCTGTGCGACTATCGCCCCGAGCTATCCGGCCGGTTTCGGCCGGTCGGCTCGACCGATTCGGAACACGCGTTCTGTCACATCCTCAACGTGCTGGCACGGCGCTTTCCCGAGGCCGCCCCGGCACCACGCGACCTGTATGCCGCACTGCGCGAACTGGCGATCGAGATTGGCAGCCATGGCGAGTTCAACTTCCTGCTCTCGGATGGCGATCGTCTCTACGCACATTGTTCTTCGCGCCTGGTCTATGTCATCCGGCAAACGCCCTTCCCGGTGGCGCATCTAGCTGATGAAGACATTGCCATCGATTTCAACCGGCTCACCACGCCCGATGATCGTGTGGCCGTCATCGCCACCACGCCACTGACCGACAACGAGACCTGGACGTCGCTGACGCCGGGCACGCTGCAGGCCTTCCATCTCGGCGCCCCCGAGAATCTGGGCGAATCCACCACAGTATCCGCGGCAATCGGCACCGGACTGCCGCATTGTGCGTAAATCTCCCTTATCCGGGCCATGCATACGCGCTAAAGTAACGGCTTGCGAGCCCCTTGCCGTATCGAGGTTGCCATGGATTGCCCACTTTGTAGCGACAGCGCCGACAACATCATCTGGCACGATGCGCTTTGTCGCATCATCGTGGTCGATGATCCGGACTACCCAGGCTTCTGCCGGGTCATCTGGAATGCCCATGTCGCCGAGATGACCGACCTGCCCCAAGTGGACAGGCAGCACCTCCTGAACGTGGTGATGGCGACCGAGGAGGCGCTGCGCGCCACGATGCGGCCGACGAAGATCAATCTTGCCAGTCTCGGCAACATGGTGCCGCACCTGCACTGGCACGTCATTCCGCGCTTTGCCGACGATCGGCACTTCCCCGAGCCGATCTGGGGCACGTCGCAACGCGCGGGACAACGCCGTTTACCGCCCGCACCGGTCGAGCTGAAGACGCATGTCGAACGCGTCTTGCTCGCGCGCAGCACTGCCTGATCAACGCCGACATCCGAATCCGGAGCTTTCATGGACTACCGCAATCCTGCCGAGTGTCTGAGTCTGTTGCAGAACGCCCACGTCAGCAAGACCGACGACACGCACGCCTTGCTGTCGAAAATCGTGCGCGGTCTGCTCGATGCACTGCCGGCGCCAAATCAGCACCTCGAAGTGCTCGAAACCGCCAGACCGATCATCGCCCGCGTCCAGACCGACATGAGCAGTCGCTATGCCGATCATCCTTTGCCACCGGACAGCGAGGAAAACGGGACTTTGCTCAACGTCGTCGATCTCTGGCACAACCTCGCGCGCTCCTACGCGCGCATCGCGCGTCACGATGCGCAGATGGGCACGCTGGAAGACCAGCACGCGCTGCTGGCACAGCGGCGGGTGCATTGTGCCGGCAAGATGCTGATGGAGTATTTTCGAGCGCATCGCGCCGTACCCGAGGGACTCTGGGCGGAGGTCCATGAGAGCTTTGCGGCCGCCGAAAATGCCAACGTGGCGCGCGCCAGGGTATCGGACCCGCTCAACGCGCTTTGGAAGGCACAGAGCGCAATGGAGGCCTATATCGCCGTCCTGCTCGTCGATCTGGCCAACCCTTTCGGGCGCACGGGGCACGAACTGAACTGGATTCAGCGCTGGGCGCAGCGCTTCGCTCCCTATTGCAGCCTGGAACCCGAAGTCGAAGGCCTCAAACCGACGTTGTACGGCCTCGACCTCGGCGCCGACCATGGTCTTCGTCCGCTTGGCCTGCTCAGCAAGACCGTGCGTTTGCGAAGTTTCGACGGCAACAAGCTGGCAGGCCAGATCAAGGCCGTGTTCAACCAGCTCAAACAAGGCGTCACCCCGGCCTCGCTCGGGCTTGGCGACGACTGTTCGCTCGAAGCCTGCGCACGCCTGCTGGTGTCGCTCTATCGGCCGTGGGGTCTGGCGTCGGCCGGGCGTCGCTTCCCTCGTAGGGGCAGCCGTGGAACCCTGGAACTGTGCGGCGACTGGCTGGCAATCGGCTTCCACGTCCAGGGCCGGCTTTTCGAGCAGCCCCGCAGCTATGGCACGGGTCACAATTTCAAGAGCGACATGAGCCTGCTCACCTTTGGCGAACGTGCACCAGAAGTGGCCGACTCGGCAAGGCAGAAGGCACGACAGGTCGACGCGGAGCGGCTCGGGTTGCTATGCGAACACTGGGAACTGATCGACCAGTCCGTGGGTGGCTTCCGGCTGCAACAGAGGCCTCACGCCGAGCGCCTCGTTCACCACCAGTTGGTCGGTATCAAGCCGCCAGACGGCGAGTATTTCCTGCTGGGACAGCTGAGCTGGCTGATGTATCGCGAGAGCGGTCTGCTCGAAATTGGCGTCTACGTGCTGCCCGGCATCCCCCGCGTCATCGCTGCACGTCCGGTCGCTTCGCGGCCGGGCCAACGCGAGCCGTATCAGCAGGCATTTCTGATCCCCGCCAACAAGGGTCTGAAGATCGACAACTCGATCATCCTCCCTGCGGGCTGGTACCGGCAGAATCGTGTGATCGAGGTTTTCAGCGAAGGTCAGACAACCCAGTTACGCCTGACCCGGGATCTGATCAAGGGCTCCAATTTCGAACAGGCGACCTTCGACGCTATCGCACCGGAAGCTTCGTGATCCGGGCACGCGGCAGGCGCACGCTGAATACACTGCCTTCACCAGGCGTGCTGCTGACCTTGAGTTCGGCCTGATGCCGGGTCAGGATGTGCTTGACGATGGCCAGTCCCAACCCGGTGCCGCCGGTTTCGCGCGAGCGCCCTCGATCGACACGGTAGAAGCGCTCGGTCAGGCGTGGAATGTGTTCGGCGGCGACGCCGATCCCCGTATCCCGGACTGAGAATTCGGCACCGTCATCGTCAATACGCCAGACGAGCTCGATTTTTCCACCTGCGGGCGTGTAGCGCACGGCATTGCTTGCCAGATTGGCAAAAGCGCTGTGGATCTCCTTGCCGCTGCCAAGCAATGCGCCTTCGCCGGACATACTTAGCGTCACGGTGTGGCGTCCGGCAGACAACAGCTCGGTGTCTTCCCGGATCTCGTGCATCAGCGCGACCGGATCGATCCGCTCCTCGGCCGGCGCCGGGGCGCCGGTCTCCAGCGCCGATAGCGTCAACAAGTCGTCGATCAGGCGCCCCATGCGGCTGGATTGATCCTGCGCCAGGCGCAGGAAGCGAATGACGTCTTCACGCGCAAAGTCGTCCAGTCCGTCAATCAGCGTCTCCAAGAAGCCGCCCACCACGGTCAGCGGCGTACGCAGTTCGTGCGACACGTTGGCCACGAAGTCCCTGCGCATCGTCTCCAGACGCTCGAGCTGGGAGATGTCGCGCGACAGCACCATCTTCTGGTCGTCGCCAAAGGGAATGATCTGCACCTGCAGGGTGAGGCCGTTGCGGCGTCCGGAATGCAGAATCAGCGGATCCTCGTGGTAACCGGACTGCAGGTAGTGCACGAACTCGGGCTGACGCACGAGGTTGGTCACAGGCGCTCCGAGATCCTGCTTGTGGTTCAGGCCGAAATGCTGCTCGGCCTTGAGGTTGATCCACTCGATGGTGTCACTGTCGGAGAGATACAGCACACCGTCCGGCATGGCCTGGCTGGCATCGTGAAACCGCTCAAGTGCAGAGGACATGCGTTCGCGCATATCGTATGACATCCGAGAACGCCGGTTCAATTCGGCAAAGACATGGCCCCAGCTGCCCGCAGCACGCGGCACCGGCGTTCCGATGGGCTCGCGCGACCACATCACGAGGCGGATGAGATTGCGGATATTCCACGCCAGAATGGCCAGCAATCCGACAATGATCACCACCAGACCAGCGATGACACCGCCGAAAATGGCCACCACCGCAGCGATCAGGCCCAACAGGATCAGTGCGGTAAGCGCACCGGTCCATAGGTATCGGACGGGTCGAATGAGATGCCTCCTGTTGGATCTAGCGCGCGAATTATCGCACGGCGGGCGACTGGTCCGGCTGTGCGGAGAAACGGTAGCCGCTGCCTCTCACCGTCTGCACCAGGGCATCGTGCATGCTGGGTTCGAGTGCACAGCGCAGGCGTCTGATGTGCACATCGACGGTGCGCTCCTCGACGAAAACATGATCGCCCCAGACCTGATCGAGCAGTTGGGCACGCGAATGCACGCGCTCCGGATGCGTCATGAGAAAGTGCAGCAGGCGGAATTCAGTCGGCCCCAGTGAAAGCGCCTGCTCACCGGCAGTGACGCGATGGGTTTCGGGGTCGAGCCTCAGCCCGCCAAGCTCAACCGGGTCCTCAGTCGCCTGCGGGGCGCGCCGGCGCAGCACCGCCTTGATGCGCGCTACCAGCTCACGCGGGCTGAAAGGCTTGGTGATGTAGTCGTCCGCACCGGTTTCCAGCCCATGCACCTTGTCCTGCTCCTCACCGCGCGCGGTCAGCATGATGATGGGTATGGCGCGCGTGCGCTCGTCCGCCCGCAGACGGCGGGCAAAGTCGATGCCAGAGGCGCCCGGCAGCATCCAGTCGAGCAGGACGAGGTCCGGTAGCGCATCGCGCACGATACGCTGAGCCGTTTCGGCGTCCGACGCACGAACGACATGATGACCCGCGCGCGCAAGATTGGCCGCAATCAATTCCTGAATGGCGGGCTCGTCTTCAACCAGCAGAATATTTGCAGGCATTGTGTTCACTCCCTTCGATCACGCGAGTGTATTTCAGCTGTTTGAAGTTTTGATGACACGTCATCCCCGTGAAACAGTGCAGGACCGCGCACGCGACTTTGGCTCCGGCCGAATCAGGTATCATTGACCCCCCACATTGAGGCATTGCGCAATGGCCGGACTGGACAAGGACACCCCGCTTCCCACCGCGATCACCCTGCATCGCAAGTCCCGCAAACTCGAGATCGCGTTCGACGACGGCAGTCTTTTCGAACTTCCCTTCGAATTCCTGCGCGTCTATTCGCCGTCGGCCGAGGTGCGAGGACACGGCCCAGGACAGGAAACCCTGCAACAGGGCAAACGCGACGTCACCATCGACACGATCGAGCCCGTCGGAAATTACGCGATCAAACCGGTCTTTTCCGACGGTCACGACAGCGGTCTTTACTCGTGGGACTACCTCTACATGCTTGGCCGCAATCATGCCGAGATGTGGCAGGACTACCTCGAGCGCCTCGAGCACGAAAACGGCACGCGCGACCCTGCCCTCGTAACGCCGCCGGCGCCCAAGAGCGGCTGCGGCAGCCACCACCATTGATACGTCCATGACACAAAACACCACCCACTTCGGCTTCGAGACGGTCGCCGAGGAACTCAAGCAGAAGAAGGTCGCCGAGGTGTTCTCGTCGGTGGCGCAGAAATACGATGTAATGAATGACCTGATGTCTTTCGGGCTGCATCGGATCTGGAAAGCCTTCACCATCCAGATCTCCGGCGTGCGCGCGGGCGACCGTGTGCTCGACGTCGCCGGTGGAACGGCCGATCTATCCCTGGCGTTCGCGCGCAAGGTCGGCGAACGCGGCCAGGTGTGGCTGACCGACATCAACCACGCCATGCTCTCGCGTGGACGCGACCGCGTCACCGACAAGGGCTACGCCCTGCCCGTTGCCCAGTGCAATGCCGAGAAACTTCCGTTTCCGGACGACTGGTTCGATTGCGTCACCGTCGCGTTCGGTCTACGCAACATGACGCACAAGGATGTTGCGCTCGCCGAAATGCGCCGTGTCCTGCGGCCGGGCGGGCGTCTGCTGGTCCTCGAGTTTTCCAAGGTGTGGAAACCCCTTGCGCCTGCCTACGACCTCTATTCCTTCAAACTGCTGCCATGGATGGGCGAAAAGGTGGCGAATGACGCCGACAGCTACCGCTATCTCGCCGAGTCGATTCGCATGCATCCCGGCCAGGAAGAATTGAAGGGAATGATGGAACAAGCAGGCCTTGCCCGTGTCGACTACTTCAACCTGAGTGCGGGCGTGGTTGCGCTCCACCGTGGTTACAAGCTTTGATCAATGGAGACATGCGCACAATGAAGCAATTTCTTTTTTCTCTCGCGCTGGCGGTGCTGACCTTCGGCTTCATCGCACCTGAGGCGGAAGCAAAGCGCCTTGGTGGCGGCAGCAGTTTCGGCATGAAGCGCTCGACGCCCCCGGCCGCCGTGCCACAGCAGAATCTCAGCCGTCCGGCTGCCGCGCCTGCCCCGGCAACGGCGCAGCCGCGGCGTTCGTGGATGGGGCCGATTGCCGGTCTGGCCGCGGGGCTTGGTCTGGCCGCGCTGTTTTCGCACCTAGGCATGGGCGAAGACATGGCCAATTTCGTCATGATCCTGCTGCTGGTGATGGGCGCCGTCATGCTGTTCAAGTTCCTGTTCCGGCGCAGTCAGCCGCAAGCATCGCACGGCATGCAGTATGCCGGCGCCACCCACGGTGGGGCACAGATCAGTCCCGCACCGGCTGCACACGCCTCCCCCAGCGGTGTCGCGCACGGGGCATCGGCCGCTGCGTCGGACTTAGATGCTGAAGCCTTTGCACGCCAGGCAAAGCTCAACTTCATCCGCCTGCAGACCGCCAACGACGCCGGCAATCTGGACGACCTGCGCGAATTCACCACGCCGGAAGTGTTCGCCGAGATCAGCATGCAGATTGCCGAGCGCAAGGGCGTGCCCCAGCACACCGCAGTCGTCGACCTCAACGCTGAAGTCATCGAGGTGGCCGAGGAGGACAGCCGTTACATCGTCAGCGTTCGCTTCAGCGGACTGGTGCGCGAAGAGGACGACGCAGCACCGGTGGCACTCGATGAAATCTGGCACCTGATCAAGCCCGTCAGCGGCGATTCGGGTTGGCGCGTTGCCGGGATCCAGCAGCGCAATTGAGCCATTCAGACGCGGGGGCACTCGCCCCCGTTCGCCCATGATCGACAGCATTTTCCTCTCCGCCACCAACCACCTTCTGGCCCAATCGGGCTGGGCGCGGATGCGCCTGCAACCGCATGCCGGCAAGCGGGCGCGACTGGATATCGCGCCGGTATCGATTGCGTTTTCGGTATCGTCCGATGGCCATCTGGCGAGTTGCAGCAGCGACGAAGAGCCCGACGTGTGTCTGCAGCTTCCGCTCAGTGAAACGTCGCGTGCGCTGACCGGCGGTATCGAGGCGCTGATGTCTAAGGTCAGGATTTCCGGCAACGCTGAATTCGCCGATGCGCTCGGTTTCGTCTTTCGCCATCTGCGCTGGGACCTGGAAGAAGATCTTTCCCACATGATCGGTGACATCGCCGCGCACCGGGTCGTGAATACCGGTATTGCGCTTGGTGCTGCGCAGAAACGGTTGGCAACGAATCTGTCCGGAAACCTGGTCGAATACCTGACCGAAGAAGTGCCCATGCTGACCACCCGGGCAATGCTTCCACGCTTTGACGAGGACATTCGGGCACTGCGCGACGCGGTGGCGCGACTGGAGAAAAGGGTAGACCGCCTGGCACCGGCAGGCAAGCGCTAGGCACCCCGGCAGCACAGGACAAAAAAAGAGGCAGCTTGCGCTGCCTCTTTTGTTTCATCCTGCCGCAGTGCGCGACCCGACGACGATCAGTGACGCTTGCGCAGTTTCTGGATCGCTGCGATCTGAGCGATCGCTTCCGTCAGTTCAGCCTGGGCCTTGGCGTAGTCAAGCTGGGCACTCTGGTTGGACAGTACTTCTTCTGCCCTTCGCTTCGCATCCAGCGCCTTCGCTTCGTCGAGATCCTTGCCGCGAATCGCGGTATCTGCCAGCACGGTCACCAGACCCGGCTGCACTTCAAGAATACCGCCGGCAACGAAGACCAACTCTTCTTCCGCCTGATTCGGAACCTTCACCCGGACCGCACCCGGTTTGATCCGGGTCATCAGCGGCATGTGACCGGGCAGGATGCCGAGTTCACCCGCCTCGCCAGGCAGCGCGACGAACTCCGCCAGCCCGGAAAAAATCTGCTCTTCCGCACTAACGATGTCTACGTGAACCGTCATAGCCATGGTATGTCCTCTTCAAAACCGCGCGACAACCCGTGCCGCGCGGGTAAGCGAATTACTGCAGCTTCTTCGCCTTCTCGATGGCCTCTTCGATACCGCCGACCATGTAGAAAGCCTGTTCCGGCAGGGAATCGCACTCGCCGCTGACGATCATCTTGAAGCCCTTGATCGTGTCGCTGAGCGAAACGTACTTGCCGGGGGAGCCGGTGAAGACTTCCGCAACGTGGAAAGGCTGCGACAGGAAACGCTGGATCTTACGCGCACGGGCCACGGCGAGCTTGTCGTCAGGCGACAGTTCGTCCATACCCAGAATCGCGATGATGTCACGCAGTTCCTTGTACTTCTGCAGCGTCTGCTGCACCTGACGCGCCACGTTGTAGTGCTCTTCGCCAACAACCAGCGGATCGAGCTGGCGGCTGGTGGAGTCGAGCGGATCGACGGCAGGGTAGATACCCAGCGCGGCGATGTCACGCGACAGCACGACGGTGGAGTCGAGGTGGAGGAAGGTGGTGGCCGGCGACGGGTCGGTCAAGTCATCCGCAGGCACATACACGGCCTGGATGGAGGTGATCGAGCCCACCTTGGTCGAGGTAATGCGCTCCTGCAGACGGCCCATTTCTTCAGCCAACGTCGGCTGGTAACCCACCGCGGAAGGCATACGGCCCAGCAGTGCGGACACTTCGGTACCGGCCAGCGTGTAGCGGTAGATGTTATCCACGAAGAACAGGA
This sequence comes from Azoarcus sp. L1K30, assembly GCF_018122735.1. Lineage (GTDB taxonomy): Bacteria > Pseudomonadota > Gammaproteobacteria > Burkholderiales > Rhodocyclaceae > Parazoarcus. Next base: position 3,178,510 of record NZ_JAGRRD010000001.1, read on the forward strand.
TGTCACGACCTTCGTCACGGAACTTCTCGGCCATCGTCAGGCCGGTCAGTGCCACGCGCAGACGGTTGCCCGGGGGTTCGTTCATCTGACCGAACACCATCGCAACCTTGTCGAGAACGTTGGAGTCCTTCATCTCGTGGTAGAAGTCGTTACCCTCACGAGTACGCTCACCCACACCGGCAAACACCGACAGACCCGAGTGCTGCTTGGCGATGTTGTTGATGAGTTCCATCATGTTCACCGTCTTGCCCACACCGGCACCGCCGAACAGGCCGACCTTGCCGCCCTTTGCGAACGGGCAGATCAGATCGATCACCTTGATGCCGGTTTCGAGCAGTTCAACGGAAGGCGACAGTTCGTCGAACTTCGGCGCCTTCTGGTGAATCTGACGCAGCTCGTCCGATTCGATCGGACCGGCTTCGTCGATCGGGCGACCCAGCACGTCCATGATGCGACCCAGGGTACCGTGGCCAACCGGCACCGAGATGCCGGCACCGGTGGAACCCACCTTCATGCCACGGCGCAGGCCGTCGGACGAGCCCATCGCAATGGTACGCACCACGCCGTCGCCGAGCTGCTGCTGGACCTCGAAGGTCAAGCCGTCTTCGGCAAAGGAGTTGGCAGCGTCTTCGAGCTTCAGAGCCTCATAAATCTTGGGCATCGCGTCGCGCGGGAACTGAATGTCCACCACCGCGCCGATGCACTGAACGATCGTACCAGTACTCATCGTTTTTCCTTAATTCAATAATCCGTTAGACCGCCGCGGCGCCACCGACGATTTCCGACAGCTCTTTGGTAATGGCGGCCTGGCGGGTCTTGTTGTAGACCAGCTGAAGCTCACCAATCACGTTCTTCGCATTGTCGGAAGCCGCCTTCATCGCCACCATACGTGCGCTCTGCTCGGAAGCCATGCTTTCGGCCACGGCCTGATACACCAGCGCTTCGACGTAACGCACCAGCATTTCGTCGATCACGACCTGGGGATCGGGCTCGTAGAGGTAGTCCCACGAACTGTCGGGGGTTCCCAGCTTTTCACCGCTCAGGGGCAGCAACTGCTCAAGCATGGGTTCCTGCTTCATCGTGTTGATGAAACGGGTGTAAACCACATAGACCGCGTCGAGCTCGTCGTTCTGGAACGCATCGAGCATGACCTTGACCGGGCCGATGAGCTTTTCGAGGTGCGGCGTGTCGCCTAACTGCACGACATGCGATGCAACCTTGGCGCCCACCCTCTGCATGAAACCGAAACCCTTGTTGCCGATGCAGCAGGCACGGATCTCGGTTGCACCGGCAGCTTCCCATTCCTTCATCGCAGTCACGGCTACGCGCTGGACGTTGGTGTTCATGCCGCCACAAAGGCCCTTGTCGGTCGTCACCAGAATCAAGCCCACCCGCTTGACCTGATCCTTGCGGACCAGGAAGGGGTGTTGGTATTCAGTTACGTTGGCCTGAGACAGGTTCGCGGCGAGTCGGCGGATCTTTTCGGCATAGGGTCTGGCAGCACGCATCCGCTCCTGCGCCTTGCGCATCTTGGATGCAGCCACCATTTCCATGGCCTTGGTGATCTTGCGCGTGTTTTGCACGCTCTTGATCTTGGTACGGATTTCCTTACCGCTTGCCATATTCCGTCTCCGTCCGCAGCGTTAAGCCCAGCTCTTCTTGAACTCGGCGATTGCAGCGACCAGAGCCTTCTCGCCTTCGGCGTCGAGTTCCTTGGTATCGGCAATCTTCTTCACGAGATCAGCGTTCTTGGTCTTGACGAACTGCTGCAGGCCGGATTCGAAGGCCAGCAAGCGCGGCACCTCGACATCGTCGAAATAACCGTTGTTCACCGCGTACAGCGTGACGGCCATGTCCGAGATCGACAGCGGCGAGTACTGAGCCTGCTTCATCAGCTCGGTCACGCGACGACCGCGCTCGAGCTGCTTGCGGGTCGCATCGTCGAGGTCGGAAGCAAACTGCGCAAATGCAGCCAGTTCGCGGTACTGCGCAAGGTCGGTACGGATACCGCCGGAAAGCTTCTTGATGACCTTGGTCTGCGCTGCACCACCGACGCGGGACACCGAGATACCTGCGTTGATTGCGGGGCGGATACCGGCGTTGAAGAGGTCGGTTTCAAGGAAGATCTGACCGTCGGTGATCGAAATCACGTTGGTCGGAACGAACGCGGAAACGTCACCTGCCTGCGTTTCGATGATCGGCAGCGCAGTCAGCGAACCGGTCTTGCCCTTCACTTCGCCGTTGGTGAACTTCTCGACGTAGTCGGCGTTCACGCGAGCGGCACGCTCGAGCAGGCGGGAGTGCAGGTAGAACACGTCACCGGGGTAGGCTTCACGACCGGGCGGACGGCGCAGCAGCAACGATACCTGACGGTAGGCCCAGGCCTGCTTGGTCAGATCGTCATACACGATCAGCGCGTCCATGCCGCGGTCGCGGAAGTACTCGCCCATGGTGCAGCCGGCGTAGGCCGACAGGTACTGCATGGCAGCAGATTCGGAAGCAGTCGCGGCCACGACGATGGTGTATTCCATCGCGCCGTTCTCTTCCAGCTTGCGCACCACGTTGGCGACGGTCGAAGCCTTCTGACCGATTGCCACGTAGACGCAGAACATGTTCTGGCCTTTCTGGTTGATGATCGCATCCACCGCGACAGCGGTCTTGCCGGTCTGGCGGTCGCCGATGATCAGCTCGCGCTGGCCACGGCCGATCGGCACCATGGAGTCGACAGACTTGAGACCGGTCTGGACCGGCTGCGAAACGGACTGACGGTCGATCACACCCGGCGCGACCTTTTCGATCTTGTCGGTCAGCTTGGCGTTGATCGGGCCCTTGCCGTCGATCGGCTGGCCGAGTGCGTTCACCACGCGACCGATCAGCTCGGGGCCGACCGGCACTTCGAGAATGCGGCCGGTAGCCTTGACGGTGTCGCCTTCGGTGATGTGCTCGTATTCGCCGAGCACAACAGCACCGACGGAGTCACGCTCGAGGTTGAGCGCGAGGCCGAAGGTGTTGCCGGGGAATTCCAGCATTTCGCCCTGCATGACGTCGGTGAGGCCGTGAACACGGGTGATGCCGTCGGTGACGGAGACCACCGTGCCCTCGTTCCGCGACGTAGCGGCGAGCTGCAGGTTCTGGATCCGGCTCTTAATCAGATCACTGATTTCAGAGGGGTTGAGTTGCATAGATGTATGCTCCTAGTTCTTAAGCGCAGCGGCCATGTTCGCGAGCTTGCCGCGGACCGAGGCGTCGATCACTTCGTCGCCAATGGCGATACGGACCCCACCGATGAGCTCGGGGTCGATGCTGACACTCACGTCGAGCTTGGCCTTGAAGCGGGCTTCAAGGTCGGCTTTGAGCGAGGCCAGGGTCGCATCGTCTAGCGGGAAGGCGGAGGCGATTCGTGCCTCCATGACGCCCTCTTGTTCGTTCTTCAGTGCAACGAACAGGTCACGGATCTCCGGAAGCACTTGCAGACGTTCACTTTCCACGAGTACGCGGATGAAGTTCTGCTGTTCGGCGTTCAATTCACCCGCTACCTCGAGCATCAGCTTGTTGAGCTGATCCGCCGACATCTTGGGATCGTTGAAACACGCCTGCATGTCGGAATCGGCCGCCACGGAGGCGAGCCGATCCAGCACTTCCGACCAAGGCCCCAGCGCACCTGCCCCCCGAGCCAGCTCGAAGGCGGCATCGGCATAGGGTCGCGCGATGGTGACATTCTCGGCCATGACTTATTGCAGTTCCTGTTTCAGGTTGGCAAGCAGTTCTGCATGCACCTGGGTGTTGATCTCGCGACGCAGGATCTTCTCTGCACCGGCAACAGCCAGATGTGCGACCTGGTCGCGCAGGGCTTCCTTGGCACGCTGCGCGGCGACGCCGGCTTCGGCCTCGGCTGCTTCACGTGCTGCATTGATGATGCGGGCGGCTTCGCTACGGGCTTCGTCGACCAGTTGGCTCGCCTGCTTTTCAGCAGAGGCACGCACATCACCCGCAGATTCGCGAGCCTTGCGCAATTCCTCGACGACCTTCTTCTCGGCAAGCGCCAGATCCGCTTTTGCCTTATCCGCAGCTGTCAGCCCGTCAGCGATCTTCTTCGCACGGTCGTCCAGTGCCTTCACGATGGGCGGCCACACGAATTTCATCGTGAACCACGCCAGAATGAAGAACACAACGAGCTGGGCTATCAGGGTTGCGTTCAAATTCACTGTTCTTGGCCCTCAGGTATGTTGAGAGGAACTCGAACCGATTAAAGCTGGAACGGGTTGGCGAAGGCGAACATCATCGCGATACCGACACCGATCAGGAATGCGGCGTCGATCAGACCGGCAAGCAGGAACATCTTGGTTTGCAGCGCGTTCATCAGCTCGGGCTGACGGGCCGATGCTTCGAGGTACTTGGAGCCCATGATGCCGATACCGATACAAGCACCGATTGCACCCAGACCAATGATCAGACCAGCGGCCAGCGCGACGAAACCCAGAACGTTTTCCATGACAACTCCTTACTAAAGGTGATTAAGTTCAAAAACAGGTACTGCAATAAAAACCGGATTAGTGACCTTCGTGCGCCTGACCGATATAGACCAGCGTCAGCATCATGAAGATGAATGCCTGCAGGGTGATGATCAGGATATGGAAGACCGCCCAGATCGACCCGGCGATGACGTGACCGACAAAACCGAAGACGGTCGCGGTGGAACCAAGCAGGGCAATCAGGATGAAGATGAGTTCACCAGCATACATGTTGCCGAACAGTCGCATGCCGTGAGAGACGGTCTTGGCGACAAATTCGATGATCTGCATGGCGAAATTGATCGGATAGAGCAGCGGGTGGCTGCCGAAAGGCGCGGTGAAAAGCTCGTGGATCCAGCCTCCCAGCCCCTTGATCTTGATGTTGTAGTAGAGACACAGCAGCAGCACGCCGGAGGACATGCCCAACGTCGCGGAGAGATCGGCCGTCGGCACGATACGCATGTAGGCGTGATGCGGATCGCCGCCAGCGGAAGCGTAGACACCCTCCCAGATGCGCGGCAGCAGATCGACCGGCAGAAGGTCCATCGCGTTCATCAGGAAGATCCACACGAACACGGTCAGCGCGAGCGGCGCCACGAACTTGCGCGACTCCGCGCTGTGGATGATGCCCTTGGCCTGATCGGCCACCATTTCGACCATCAGCTCGACAAAACCCTGGAAACGCCCCGGCACGCCGGAGGTCGCCTTGCGCGCGGCAAGCCACAACAGGAACACTGTCAGCAGGCCGAGCGTGATCGAATAGAACATCGAATCGAGATTGATGACGCTCCAGTCAACGATGTTTTCTTGAGCGTGACCAGTGGAATTGAGGTGCGTCAGGTGATGAACGACGTACTCGGATGCGGTGGGTGCGTTGCCAGCCATAGTCAGGTCTTTACCAAAAATGCAAATAAATTCGCTTTCAGTGCCAGTACCAGCCCGATCAGGAGAGCGCCCCAATGGACGTCCCGATAAAGCACGAGTACTAACCCCAGTAATCCGACAATCGAGGCGAGCTTAATGAACTCGCCCGCAACAAAGGCAGTCACAGTGGCCGTGCCATTGCGACGCGTCGTCAGCATCAGCCGCCAGGCGAAGAACCAGCTGGGCAACACACAGGCCAGCCCGCCGGACGCAGCAGAAATCGCACCGCGCAGCCCGAAAAAAACGGCCGCAATGGCCGTTGCCAGAAGGGTTGCACCGAGCTGCAGCAATACTGCCTTGAGCATCCGTTCCTCACCGGCGAACCACACGTGGTGCGACCGCCCAAAATCCCGACAAGTCTAGGGGTTAACCGCAGTAAAGTCAAACCGAGCTTGCCTCGCAACAGCGCACGAACATGACTCGAAAGTCGCGCAGAATGGGCGTCTTGTGACTTATATAAGAGTTCTTGATTCAAGTATTGAAAAGAACGATATGATCACAGGCGAGCATTCTTCGGGAGGCCGGTCGCACGCCCCACCCCGCGGTGCTCGCTCACCGCGCCGGGGGCAGGTAGGATGCCGGCATCGGCACACCTTGCCCCGACTCGCGGAGTACTGATTGAGCCACCAGTTCGCGCTAATGCGGCAGCGCCGTTTTCTGCCATTCTTTCTGACCCAGTTCTGCGGCGCATTCAACGACAACGTGTACAAGAACGCGCTGGTCGTGCTGCTGACCTTCCAGGCGATGCGCTATACGACCATGGCGCCGGGCGTACTGGTTAACCTGTGCGCCGGCATCTTCATCCTGCCTTTCTTCCTCTTTTCCGCCACGGCAGGACAGCTTGCCGACAAGTACGAGAAGAGTCGACTGATCCGCGTGACCAAGCTGCTCGAGATCGGCATCATGGTACTGGCTGCGATGGCCTTCTCGCGCGAGTCGCTTGCGCTGATGCTGACCTGCCTGTTCCTGATGGGCGCCCAGTCCGCGCTGTTCGGCCCGGTGAAGTACGCGCTGCTGCCGCAACATCTGCGCGAGGATGAACTCGTCGGCGGCAACGCAATGGTTGAATCCGGCACCTTCGTTGCGATCCTGATTGGGACCCTGACCGGCGGCATCCTGATCAGTCTTGCTGACGGCATGATCTGGGTCTCGGTGGTCACGGTGCTGCTCGCCGGCCTCGGCTACCTCGCCAGCCGGGGCATTCCGCTTGCACCCGCGGCCTCGCCGACGCTACGCATCAACTGGAACCCGTTCACCGAGACCTGGCGCAGCTTCGGCTTCACCCGGCGCAACCGCACCGTCTTCCTCGCCATCCTCGGCGTATCATGGTTCTGGTTCTACGGCGCCGTGTTCCTGTCGCAATTCCCCGCCTACGCCAAGGACGTGCTCGGCGGCAACGAACACGCCGTGGTTCTGCTGCTGGCCGTGTTCTCGATCGGGATCGGCCTCGGCTCGCTATTGTGCGAGCGCCTGTCGGCGGGCAAGGTGGAACTCGGACTGGTTCCCTTCGGCTCCATCGGACTATCGCTGTTTGCCCTCGATCTGTGGTGGAGCAGCCCGCTTCCAGTGGCAACGACCGGGATTCCCATGGCACTGGGCGAACTGCTCCGGCATGCGGGCGTGTGGCGGGTACTCTTCGATCTGATCGCCATCGGCACCTTTGGCGGCTTCTTCATCGTGCCGCTTTACGCGCTGATCCAGAGCCGCAGCGAACGTGAGCATCGCGCACGCATCATCGCCGGCAACAACGTTCTCAACGCCCTGTTCATGGTGGTCGCCGCCGCCATGGGCGCAGGGCTGCTCGCTGCCGGCTTCAGCGTGCCGCAACTCTTCCTGGTCACGGCCATCCTCAACGCGGTCGTGACCCTCTACATCTACTCACTGGTGCCCGAGTTCCTGCTGCGCTTTCTCGTCTGGCTGCTCGTGCACACCGTGTATCGCTTGCGTGCCACGGGCATCGAACATCTCCCAGCAAACGGTCCGGCCGTATTGGTATGCAATCACGTGAGCTTTGTCGATGCACTGATCATCATGGCCGCATGCCCCCGGCCACTGCGCTTCGTCATGGATCACCACATCTTCCGCACACCGCTGCTGTCCTTCGTGTTCCGCGAAAGCCGCGCCATCCCGATCGCATCCGCAAAGGACGGTCCCGACGTGGCGCATGCCGCCTTCGATGCCATTGCCCTGGCGCTCGAGGCGGGAGAGCTGGTCGCGATCTTTCCCGAAGGCCGCATCACCGACAACGGTCAGCTCTACCCTTTCCGCAACGGCATCAGCCGCATTCTCGAACGTACGCCGGTCGACGTCGTGCCGATGGCGCTGCGTGGCCTGTGGGGCAGCTTCTTCTCGCGCAAGGACGGCCCCGCCATGTCGCGCCCGCTACGCCGCGGTATCTACAATCGCATCGAGCTCGTGATCGGGCCGCCCGTTGCCGCCGGTGATGCCACGCCGACCGTGCTACAGCATCGTGTCGAGCACTTGCGCGGCGACTGGCGCTGAAACCCGCCCCCGGAGAATCTCGTGAATAGCCTGATCTGGATACTGGCCGGCGCCATGCTCGGCCTGCTCGACGGCACCGGTGCAGCCGTTGCCGGCGCCATACTGGGGGGCATGATCGCCAGCCTGCGCAAGGAACGCGCCGATACGCTCGCACGCCACGAGGCGCGTATCGCCAGCCTCGAGCGCACGTTGAATGCGTTGAAGACGGAATTGGCCGACGCAGAGAGTGTCACCATCGCCGTGCCATCCGTTGCCCCTTCGCCTGCAGTCCGGATGGCATCCGAAGAAGGGTCCGCCGGCAAGGAAGCCGCACCGATTGAAGCGGTGGCAACCCGACAGCAGCCGGACACGGCCACCAACGCAGCGGTTCTCTCCACGCCTGATCGCGCCCACGCCGAAGGCGCACTCGACATCACGTATCGGTCGGCACCGCAGAGCGACCGGGTGGCCACCCGCGTCGACCTCGACGATCTGTATGCGCGCTGTCGCGACTGGTTCTTCGGCGGCAACACGCTGGTGCGCACCGGCATCCTGGTACTGTTTTTCGGCCTCGCCTTCCTCGTCCGCTATGCGATGGAGAACGCGATGCTGCCGCCCGAACTGCGCCTCGCCGGCATCGCCTGCGTCGGTATCGCGCTCGGGGCAGTCGGCTGGCGCCTGCGCCATCTGCGTCGCGGCTATGCGCTGAGCCTGCAGGGGGGCGGCATCGCCGTGCTCTATCTCACCGCGTTTGCCGCCCTGCGCCTGTACGGGATCATGCCGGCCGGCACCGCCTTCGCAGTGATGCTCGCGCTGGTCGGTGTCGCCGCCTTTCTTGCCATCCGCCAGGATGCCGCCATCCTCGCCATCATCGGTAGCGCCGGCGGTTTTGCCGCACCCATCCTGGCGTCGACCGGCGGCGGCAGCCACGTCCAGCTATTCACCTATTACGCCCTGCTCAATGCCGGCGTGCTGCTGCTGGCCTGGCGCAAGGCATGGCGCGGACTGAACTTGACCGGCTTCGTCTTCACCTTTGCCATCGGCCTGGCCTGGGGCGCGCGCTTCTATCACCCGTGGTATTTCAGCACCACGGAGCCCTTCCTCCTGCTGTACTTCCTGATGTACGTGGCAGCCGCAGTGAGCTACGCCTGGAAGCGGGCGCCGGCCCTGCGCGACCCGGTCGACGGCACCCTGGTGTTCGGGGTCCCGGTGGTCGGCTTCGGCTTGCAGGCTGCGCTGGTGCACGGCATGCCCTACGCGCTGGCCTGGAGCGCCGCCGCCGGGGGTGTCTTCTACCTCGTGCTGGCAGTTGCACTGAGGCGCGTGCGCAAACCCGATCTCGAACTCCTCGTCGCCAGCTTCCTTGCGCTCGGCATCGCCTTTCTCAGCCTCGCCATTCCGCTCGCATTCGACGGGCGCTGGAGCGCTGCGGCCTGGGCACTCGAGGGCGCGGCGCTATGGTGGGTCGGACGACGCCAGCAGCGCCGGCTGGCGGCTGCGAGCGGTCTGCTGTTGCAGGCTGGTGCGGGCGTGCTGTTTGCGGCTGACCTGGCACAGCACGACGGGCTGCGCAACCTGCCCGTCATGAACAGTGCGTTTCTCGGTAGCACGATGATTGCCGGTGCGGGATTCGTCAGCGCGTGGCTCGCGGCGCGCCAGCCACAGATAGCGAAATGCTCGCAGCGAATCACCCATGCATTGCTGGCCTGGGCATGGCTGTGGTGGCTCGGTGGCGCCTGGGCCGAGATCGACACCCATCTTGCGACCGGCTACCAGCCCGCCGCCGCGCTCGCGCTGTTCGCACTCAGCGGCGCACTCGCATGCGCGCTGGCGCCGAGGCTGACCTGGCCAGGCCTGCTCAGCGCCGGCCTGCTGCCGCTGGGCGGCATGATGCTGGCGCTGGGCCAGACCCTTGCATACGGGGTTCCGCCCTCGGGCTTCGGCGGCTGGCTGGCGTGGCCGCTCGGACTCGCGCTTCACGGTTTCGGCCTGCGCGCCCTCGACGGTGGCGGGGTGGATCGTCCGGTGCTCACCCTCGCCCATGCCGCCGGGGTGTGGGTGCTGGCCCTCGCCCTGTCGCAGGAAGCCGGTTTGCGGCTGGCCAGTATGACAGTCGGCAACGGCTGGCAGCTCGCCGCCCATGCGCTTCCCCCCGCACTGTTGCTGGCCGGGCTTGCCCGCATGGCTCGGAATGCAAACTGGCCGATGCGGCTGTGGAATGATGCCTATCAGCTGTGGGCAGCGGGGCCGCTGGCACTCGCGCTGGGCCTGTGGTCGCTGGGCGTCCATGCTTACGGCGACGGCAGTGCAGCCCCTTTCGCCTACCTGCCGCTGCTCAATCCGCTGGACCTGACGCTGGCGGCAGCGCTGGGTGCCGTCGCATGGTGGTTGCGACGGGGCGAGGCCGGGATCACACGCGTCGCCGGCCCCTTGATCCGCCTGCAGGGGGCGCTCGGACTGGTCGCCTTCATCGCCGCCAACGCCGCGCTGCTTCGCGCAATGCATCACATGACGGGCGTCCCGTGGGCGCTGTCACAGCTTCTGGGCGACGACACCACCCAGGCTGCGATGTCGCTGTTCTGGGCCATTCTTGGGCTGGGGCTGATGCTGTTTGCCAACCGCCGCGCAAGTCGCGCGACCTGGCTTGCCGGTGCCGGCCTGATGGCGGCGGTGGTGTGCAAGCTCTTCGTGGTGGACATGGCCGCCAGCGGCACGCTGACGCGCATCGTATCCTTCATTGGCGCAGGCATGCTGTTGCTGGTGGTGGGTTACTTCTCGCCACTGCCACCTAAAGCAGAGGCGGCGGAGCAGGTCGAAGCCGGGGGCTGAACGCCCGCAACGCGCGGAACGGTCCGCATTCGGGCCGCACGCCCTCAGCGCAGACGGCCGAGCAAGCCGTCGAGCTGGTCGAGACTGCCGAAGCGGATGGTAACCTCGCCCGCGCCTTTCTTGTTGGCCTTGATCTTCACCGTGGCGCCGATGGTGTCGGCGATTTCCTCTTCGAGGCGAACGAGGTCGCGGTCCAGCGGCTGTGCCGCCTTCTTCTGCCGCGGGTTCAGCGTGTGCTGCACCATGCGCTCGGTATCGCGCACCGACAGCTGTCTGGCGGCGACCAGATTGGCCAGTTGAATCTGGCTTGCACCGTCGAGTGGCAACAGGGCACGGGCGTGCCCCATGTCGATGTCGCCCGCCATCAGCAGCTCCTGCACCGGCTTGGCCAGATTGAGCAGACGCAGCAGGTTGGAGGCCGCCGGGCGCGAACGCCCTACCGCATCGGCCGCCTGCTGGTGGGTCATGGCGAACTCGTCGATCAGGCGCTGGATGCCACCTGCCTCTTCGAGCGGATTGAGGTCTTCACGCTGGATGTTCTCGATCAGCGACATCGCCAGGGCGGCTTCGTCGGGGATCTCGCGCACCAGGCACGGCACCTCGTCCAGTCCGGCAATCTGCGCGGCGCGCCAACGCCGCTCACCGGCGATGATCTCGTACGCATCCTCGCCGATCGGGCGGACGAGGATGGGTTGCATCACCCCCTGGGCCTTGATCGAGGCCGCCAGCTCTTCCAGCGAACCCGGGTCCATGCGCGTACGCGGCTGGTATTTGCCGGGCTGCAGCGCAGAAGTGGGTAGCGTCTGCAACTCGCCCTTGGCGGAATCGTCTTCGCGGTTGGCGGCCAGCAATGCATCGAGGCCGCGGCCAAGGCCTTTGAGTTTGGGTGGGCTCATGCGGTCGTCTTCGGTTTGGAGTGGCACATTGAATGAAGGGCGGCGTCTCTCACAGCGTCTTTACGCGCTCGATCATCTCGGCGGCAAAAGCCATGTAGGCCTGCGCGCCCTTGGCAGACTTGTCGAACACGACGCCGGGAATACCGTGGCTGGGTGCCTCGGCGAGGCGCACATTGCGCGGCACGATGGCAGAAAACACCTTGTCGCCGAAGTGCCCCTCGAGCTGCGCCGACACCTGTTGCTGCAGAGTCACGCGCGGATCGAACATGACCCGTAGCAGGCCAATGATCTTGAGGTCGCGATTGAGGTTGGCGTGGACCTTCTTGATCGAGCTGACCAGGTCGGACAGCCCCTCGAGCGCGTAGTACTCGCACTGCATCGGAATGATCACCCCATGCGCGGCGCACAGACCGTTGAGGGTGAGCAGCGATAGCGAGGGCGGGCAGTCGATGAGGATGAAGTCATAATCGGCATCGAAGGGCGCGAGTGCCTCGCGCAGGCGCTTTTCACGCTTGTCGAGATTGACCAATTCCACCTCTGCCCCCGCGAGATCACGATTCGCGGGAAGCACGTCATACCCCCCGGTGGACGAGGTGACCCGCACCTCGGCAAGCCCCGACAGGCCCACCAACAGGTGATAGACCGAGGTCGTGAGGCTGCGCTTCTCCACCCCGCTGCCCATCGTCGCATTGCCCTGCGGGTCGAGATCGATCAGCAGGGTGCGCTGACCGGCCTGATGCAGGGCAGCAGCGAGATTGACGCAGGTGGTGGTCTTGCCCACCCCGCCCTTCTGGTTGGCCACACAAAAAATACGCGCCATGGTCGAGTTCAATAACTTCCGGTTGAGGGACGCACACACGGTGTGCACGCCCCCAAGTGTAGTTCAATGCGGCAGCGCAGCACGCGCGCCGCAGGCAATTTAAGCAGCATGTCCTGCAGGGGTGCGACGAATAATCAGCAGGTGGCGCTCGGCATCCAGCCCCGGCACCGTAAGCGGATGCACCTCGCTCAGCATCCAGCCACCAGGTAGCGCCGCAAGCTCATCGGCCGGATGCACACCCTTCATCGCGTACAGCGCCCCACCCTCGGCCAAAAGATGTCCGGAGAGATTGACGAAATCGGCGAGGCTGGAGAAGGCGCGCGAAATCACGCCATCCGCCGCGCCGCCTGGCAGGCGTTCCGGCTGCACCTGCTCGACCCGCGCGTTGATCACGTTGAAGTTGGGGAGCTTCAGTTCGATTTTGGCCTGCTGCTGAAACGTCGCCTTCTTATTGACCGTTTCCACCGAGCTCACCACCAGTCCGCTGCGCACGATGGCGAGCGGAATACCTGGCAGGCCGCCGCCCGAACCGATATCGGCGAGTTTGCCCAGCTCACCCACCCAAGGCAGCACGGCAAGCGAATCGAGCAGGTGATGGGTCACCACGTCACGCGGATCGCGCAAGGCCGTGAGGTTGTAGACCTTGTTCCATTTCAGCAACAGCTCGCCGAACGCAAGCAGACGATCGACGGCGTCCTGCGGCAGCTCAAGGCCCAGCGCCGCAATGCCCTCATTCAGTTCGCGGGCGTGGGAAGCAAGCGCCCCGCTCATGCCAGCTTCCGTCCTGCATCCGCACGCGCAGCCAGATCGCGGCGCTTGAGCCACACCAGCAGCAGCGAGATCGCCGCCGGCGTGATGCCCTGGATACGACCGGCCTGGCCGATGGTTTCCGGCTTGTTGAGGTTGAGCTTCTGCTGCACTTCCTTCGACAGACCACGCACTTCCGCATAGTCGAGATCGGGCGGCAACCGGGTTGACTCGGCCTGCAGCTGACGGGCGACTTCGTCGTCCTGGCGATCGATGTAACCCTGGTACTTGGCTGCAATCTCGAGCTGCTCGACCACCTGCGGATCGGCCTCCGGGTGTTCCGGCGCGCCCGGCAGGCTCATCAGCGCCGCATAACTGGTTTCCGGGCGGCGCAACAGTTCGAAGTAGCGATATTCGCGCTCCAGCGGTTTGCCCAGCACCCGCATCTGCTCTTCGGCGGGAATCGCATCCGGTCGCGCCCAGCTCGACTTGAGGCGGGCCGATTCGCGCTCGATCGCCTCGCGCTTGGCGCAGAAGGCCGCCCAGCGCACATCGTCGACCAAGCCAAGTTCGCGACCCTGCTCGGTGAGGCGCAGATCCGCGTTGTCCTCGCGCAGCTTCAGGCGGTACTCGGCCCGTGAGGTAAACATCCGGTACGGCTCGGCCACACCCCGGGTGATGAGATCGTCGACCAGCACGCCGAGGTAGGCCTCGTCGCGGCGCGGGCACCAGGGCTCGCGCCCCTGCACCTGCAGCGCGGCATTGGCGCCGGCCAGCAAGCCCTGCGCCGCGGCTTCCTCGTAGCCGGTGGTGCCGTTGATCTGACCGGCGAAGAACAGCCCGCCGATGGACTTGGTCTCGAGACTGCTCTTCAGATTGCGCGGATCGAAGTAGTCGTATTCGATCGCATAGCCCGGGCGCAGGATGTTGGCATTCTCCAGGCCGCGGATGCTGCGTACGATGTCGAGCTGGACGTCGAACGGCAGCGAGGTCGAAATCCCGTTGGGGTAGATCTCGTGTGTCGTCAGCCCTTCCGGCTCGAGAAAGATGTTGTGGCTGTCCTTGTCGGCGAAACGATGGATCTTGTCCTCGATCGACGGACAATAGCGCGGGCCGACACCCTCGATCACGCCGGAATACATCGGCGAGCGGTCGAGGTTGGCGCGGATAATGTCGTGGGTGCGGGCGTTGGTGCTGGTCATCCAGCACGGCAGCTGCGCCGGGTGCTGGCTGACCGCGCCGAGAAAGCTGAACACCGGCACCGGACTGTCACCCGGCTGCTCGCTCATCACCGAAAAATCGATGGTCCGTGCATCGAGCCGTGGCGGCGTGCCGGTCTTGAGACGGCCCTGCGGCAGCGCGAGCTCTTTCAGGCGCTGGCCCAGCGATACTGCAGGAGGGTCGCCCGCGCGGCCCGCCGAATAGTGCTGCATGCCGACGTGGATCAAGCCGTTGAGGAAAGTGCCGGCGGTCAACACCACGGTAGGCGCCTCGAAGCGCAGGCCGATCTGGGTGACGACGCCGGTGACGCGGTCGCCGACCACGGTAAGGTCATCCACCGCCTGCTGGAACAACATCAGATTGGACTGGTTTTCCAGCCGCTTGCGGATCGCCGCCTTGTACAGCACACGGTCGGCCTGGGCACGGGTTGCGCGCACCGCAGGTCCCTTCGACGCATTGAGAATGCGGAACTGGATACCGCCCTCGTCGGTGGCCTGCGCCATCGCCCCGCCTAGCGCATCGACTTCCTTCACCAGATGGCCCTTGCCGATGCCGCCAATCGACGGGTTGCAGCTCATCGCTCCCAGGGTCTCGATATTGTGGGTCAGCAGCAAGGTCTGCGCCCCCATGCGCGCCGCGGCCAGGGCAGCCTCGGTCCCGGCGTGACCGCCGCCGACCACGATGACATCGAAACGGGTGGGATAGAGCATGGCGCGCTCCGCGCAGTAAACCTTTGGGGAAGGGGCGGAATTCTACGCTTTCATACCGCAAAAACCTAGTGCCTGCACTGCCTGTTTCACGAAATAACCATTCTTAAACATGGTTTTATACACTTCATCAAGCCGGGATTCACGAAATCGCTCACCGCAATCGTGTGCTCAGTCCAGGCTTGACATGTCATCTGAAAACTCATTTGCAATGCGCTCGAATTCGCCCTCCAAGACAAGAAATGCATCCACGATTGCAGGATCGAAGTGCGTTCCCCGGCCGTCCCTGATGATCTCCGCGGCACGACGATGGGAAAACGCGGGTTTGTACACCCGCCGGCTGATCAATGCATCATAGACATCGGCCACCGCCATCAAGCGCCCGGGCAAGGGTATCTGGTCACCCCGCAGACCGTGAGGATAGCCCGCTCCATCCCAGCGCTCGTGGTGGCTCAGGATCAGTTCGCGTGCAATGGCAAGAAAGGAGCTGGAGCCAAGACGCTCTTCGGCCACCTCAAGCGCCTTGCTGCCGTACAGGACATGGCGCTTCATCTCCTCGAACTCTGCAGGGGTCAACGCGCCCGGCTTGAGGAGAATCACATCGCGCACGGCAACCTTGCCGATATCATGCAAGGGCGCGCAGCGAAAGAGCAGATCGATGGACTCCTCGTCGAGGACTGTGCGATAGCCCTCCAATTGACTCAAGTATTCGGCGAGCGCCCGGACGTAGCGCTGTGTCCGCTTGATATGACCACCGGTTTCCGAATCGCGGTACTCGGCCAGCGTCGCAAGCGCTTCGATCGTGACTTGCTGAGTCAGCTCCAGCTCTGCGGTGCGCTCCCGAACGAGCGCCTCCAGCCCCTGTTCGTAGCGCTTGAGCGCGAGATGGTTGCGGACCCTCGCTTTCACCACCACCGGCTCGAACGGTTTGCGGATGTAATCCACCGCGCCCAGCTCGAGGCCATTGGCCTCGTCGCCCGTCTGATCCAGCGCAGTAATGAAAACCACGGGAATATGCGCAGTCGCCGAATCATGTTTTAGCCTTCGGCAGACCTCGTAGCCGTCCATCTCGGGCATCATGACATCCAGCAGAATAATGTCCGGTTGGGGCGAGGCACGAGCGATTTCCAATCCTTTCCTGCCCGACACGGCGGCCTGCACGACATAATCCGCACGTAACAGCTGACGCAGCAGTTCGATGTTCTCGGGGGTATCGTCGACAACAAGAACGCTCTGCTTGTCCATGATTTTATTTGTCATTTAATGTGCTCTCTAGCCTGGCCTGCTGACGTGACTTGACACGCTGACCCAGAGCGTCCACCAGCTCGTCGAGCGCGGCTAGGGCGCCTTCGAAGTCGAACCCGCGAACGCACTTGTCCAGTTGTGCCATGGGCCCGATGCCAAACCCGAGTCCCGCCTGCAAAGCATCGAACTCTTCGACCGCATCAGTATTGTTGGTCGCCAGCAGCTGACGCAAGCACTCGAGATGCATCTGCAGCGAGTCCGGGTCGAGCAGCGCTGCAGGCGCACCCGATACCCGCGCAAGCCTGTCCAAACCGTCGATGACTGTTGACAGGGTGTGTTCAACCGCATCAACGCAACGCTCGATGACATCCGTCTGCTCCGCACGCCTGCAGGCCAACTCGAGCGCCATCGCATCTGTGGCGAGCGCGGTCGCGCCGATCGAGGCCGAGACACTTTTC
Source organism: Azoarcus sp. L1K30 (assembly GCF_018122735.1). Taxonomy (GTDB): domain Bacteria; phylum Pseudomonadota; class Gammaproteobacteria; order Burkholderiales; family Rhodocyclaceae; genus Parazoarcus. Next base: position 3,195,349 of record NZ_JAGRRD010000001.1, read on the forward strand.
AAGGTATGAGCCAGACGCGTCGCCGTCTCGGAATCCCGGTCGGCAAGCGCCGCGCGGAATCGCGCAACGAAGTCCTTCTGCCCCCGCAGGAAGAGCACCAGCAGCTTGCGATATCTGCGCTCGTCGCCATTCGATACGGCCAATCCCGCCGCTGTGTCGATACCCGGCAAGGTCGCAGGCAAGCCAGCGCCGTCCCCGCCGCCAGGCCTGACATCTCTACACTCATCGACATGAACTTGAGGATGAATCCATCTGGCCATCGTCATGAACATCTTTTCCACATCGAGTGGCTTGTCGATCTGGTCGTTCATCCCCACGCCGATCGCCTTTTCCCGATCACCAGCCATAACGTCGGCAGTCATCGCAATGACGGGGAGGTTCTTCCATCGCGGATCAGACCGGATGGCGCGGGTCGCTTCGAAACCATCCATCACCGGCATCTGCAAATCCATCAACACGCCATCGAAGGCCTCTCGCGCCAGCCAATCCAGAGCCTCACGCCCATTGTTGGCGATGCGGGTCGAGATCCGCGCATTGGACAAGAGGTCGGTTGCAAGCTCCTGATTGAGCTCGTTGTCTTCCACTACCAGCACATGCGCGCCCCGCAGACGTTCGATCACCGCCTTGTTCTCGGCGTCGCGCATCGCCCGATGCGCTCGTATCGGCACCGTATGTCCATGAACCCGCTGAATGGCATCGAGCAGAGATGACTGCGTGACCGGCTTTGCGATCACCTCGTCCACTGCGCTACCCGCCGGCACCTCGCCAGGATCTCGCGCAGTGATCATGATCACTTTCGGCTGCTGTTCATGGGCCCATTCAGCACGGATACGGCGCGTACATTCCAACCCGTCCATGCCAGGCATCACCCAGTCCATGAGTACCAGACGATATGGCGCTCCGCCCCGGTACGCGGCGTCCATCTCCGCAAGAGCCTGTTCGCCGCTCGCAGCGGTGCAGACCCTGAAGCCCAGAAGCGTAAGCATGACAGTCAGAATATCCCGCGCGCTGCTGTTGTCATCGACGATCAGGACCCGCATGCCCTTGAAGTCGTCTTCCGGCTGCAAACGCTCATCCACGGCATCTGCTCGGCAAGGCAACGAAATGCTGAACTGGAACTCACTCCCCTGCCCCAGCACGCTGTGCACACCGATATGCCCCCCCATCATCTCGACCAGGTTCTTCGAGATCGCCAGGCCCAGCCCGGTTCCACCGAATCGGCGTGTCGTGGAACTGTCAGCCTGCGTAAAGTGCTTGAACAGCAGAGCCTGCTGCTCCGGGCTGATGCCTATCCCCGTATCGCGGACCGAAAACCTGAAAGTCGACCTCTGCGCTTGTGGTGCTGCTCCGGTCTCGCCGATTTCCGGCTGCGCAGGCTCACGCTCGAGCACTTCGACCTTGAGCACCACCTCGCCACGCTCGGTAAACTTCACCGCGTTATAGCCCAGATTGGTCAGCACCTGGCCGATACGCAGCGGGTCACCGACCAGTTGCTGCGGCACATCGGGCCGAACGTCCAGCAACAGTTCCAGGCCCTTCTGTTCGGCCTTCAGGCCGACCACGCTGGCGAAATCGGCGAGCACGTCCTGCAGGCTGAACGGCACCTCCTCGAGCACAAGTCTGCGTGCCTCGATCTTGGAAAAATCGAGAATGTCATTGATCAGGCCCAGCAGCGATTCTGCGGAACGCTGCACCTTGGTCAGATAATTGCGCTGCCGCGGCGAGAGCTCGGATTCGAGCACCAGATGCACCATGCCGATGACGACATTCAATGGAGTACGGATCTCATGGCTCATATTGGCCAGGAAGTCGGACTTGGCCGCGTTCGCCGCATCTGCCGCCTGCCGGGCCTTCTCAAGCTCGATTTCACCGAGCTTTCGATCGGTAATGTCAAGCACCGCACCCAGCATGCGAACAGGCCTGCCTGCATCGTCGGGCATGACCTGCACGATCTGGTCGACATACCGGCGCCCTTCTATCCCCGACTGCACGATCCGGTATTCGAACTGCAGCCGTCGTGACGAGTCATGCCACGCGTTCTCGAGCGCTGAACGGACCATTTCCCTGTCGTCCGGATCCACCGCATCTAGGAAATGTTGCCAGCTCGGAGCAACTGCATCCGGTTCAAAGCCGAAAAGGCGGAACAGCTCATCCGACCACTGCTGGCGATCATCCTTCCGCGTCCACACCCAGCTCCCCAGATGCGTCATCTCCTGCGCGCGCTCGAGGATGGTCCTGCTCTCGGCAAGTGCCTCGGTCGTAGCAGACAGTTCTGCCGTGCGCTCAACGACTCTCGTCTCGAGTTCGCTCTGTATCTTGCTCAACTCGGCTGTGCGGTCAGCAAATCCACGCGCCAGCGCCTCAAGCTCGTCACCCGTGCCCAATGGTTCCCCAAGCGCCTCAGCCGCATCGTTCGAGGTCACACGCCGGTAGAGCTCAAGAATAGGGCGAGCAATGGAGTTTCCAATCCACGCCGAAACGAAGACCGCGATCAGGCTCAGCACGGTTCCCAGCAGCAACAGGCGCTGCGTTACGGCCCAAACCGCCGCGTTGCGGACGGATTCGGGCACACCGATCTCTACCTCCAGCCCCAGGTCAAGAAGCAGGGGAGTACGTGCGTCCGGACGAAAGCGCTGGCTGATGTAAGACGGACCTTCGACGTGATTGAATGCAATCAGCTCACGCTCGCCATCAATCAGGCGAAAATACGCTTGCGGAAGATCTACCTGATTGCGCCTGCCGATTGCACCAAGATCGAACTCGACAACGACCGCGCCCTGCACGGTCTTGTAGAAGTAGATGGGTACTGCAACCACCAGACGGTCTGCTTCCGGCCGTATGAACAAGGCCCGGCTTCCGAGTGCCAATGCGCTGCGCAATTCGCGCGATGCGTTGTAATCGACCACGCCGCCGTCGGTCTGGAACACCGGCCTGCCATCGAAATCGACCAGCGAGAACACCGCGACATCGCGCCCCTCGGCAAAGTTCTGCGTCAGTTTAGGCAGGTAGGTGCTGCGCCCCTGGGCATCGACAAGGCCATTAACAACCAGCTGGTTATCGGCAAGACGCTCGGTGTTCTCGACCAGATAGGCAATCCGCTGCTCGAGCAAAGCCTGCGTCGACCTTCCCGCGCCCTGAAGCGTTTGCTGCATCTGATGTTCGATGTTGCTGTCGAGCAGTACCGCGACGAGCGCAGTCGCCAGAATCATGGTCGCGGCCACAAAGCCAGCCACCTGAAGCACCAGGCGGCGCTTGAGACTGCGCCCCTGATGTGGCCCGGAAAACCTGGCGGATCGTTGAGTATCCATTGCGGCGCTTGCCTGGATCAGTGCTCGGCTCGCACGATCGCACCGTTGCTCGCGTAACGTGCCATGTGAAAGTTCTCAACCCCCAACGCATCATGGCGCCGGGGAGAAAACGCCGGTGCGTACGTACGCACTGCGCCCTCGAACGGTGGCAGGGATTCGAGCGCGCGTTGAACCGCAGCACGCTCGGTTGTGCCCGCCTGCCGTATCGCCAGCGCAAGAAGATGAACGCTGTCATACGCCTGTGCAAGCGCTTGCGGCACCGGCACATCCAGGTTCTCGTCCATTGCATATCTGGCACGGTAGCGCCGCTCCAGCGCCCGGCTCGCCACTCTGTCGTTGCCGACAAAGGTGAAGGTCTGGAAGAAACTGAGATCCACCTTCGCCAACGCCTCGCTATTGTCACCCCAGAAATCGCCACAGCTGATGCCCCAGTGCGAGACCACGCGAGTCAACACGCCACGTTCGGCCAGGCGCTTCACGATCTGCCCTCCCTCATAGGGCGCCGCGATCATCATCAATACGTCCGCGCCGCCCTGCTCCGCGCGAGACACCGGCAACTCGAAATTGGTCTCGCCCCGGTTGAAGCTCTCCGCCACCGTGAAGTCCAGCCCCCGCTTCCTGAGCTGCGCACGCATCGCCTCAAGGTTGCCGCGCCCCCACAACGAATTCTCGAACAGAATGGCCGGCCGCCGTCCACGGCGAAGCAGATGCTCGATCACAAAAGGCGCAACAAGCGTATCGGAAGCAGACACGCGGAATACCGGATCGGCGGTGCGATCCTGAGCGACCACCTCCGAGGCAGCCGCCCAAGCCACGATGAAAGGCAATCCGAGCCTGCGCACGACATCGGCTTGTGCCACGACGACGCTGGACTGTACCCCTCCAAGCACGCCGACCACGTCCGAACGAGAGCCGAAATACTCCATGTCGCTCACGCCCAGACTCGGCAGCCCCTTGTGATCGCGCGCAATCAGTTTCAGCTGCTTGCCCAACACGCCACCGGACGCATTGATCTCGTCTATCGCAAGTGTCGCGCCACGCCTGAAGCCCAGACCGGAACGCCGACACTCCTGCGAGAGGTCGACATCGAGACCAACGACGATTTCTTCACCCCCCCCATATTTTCGATCGAGCAACTCCTCGGAAATGGCCAGCACATCGGCACCGATCACCTCCTCGAAAATACCCGGAATGTGCGCCGTCGCAGTCGCGAACTGCGCGCGCTCTCCCGGCGTCAGCTGATGGATCGAGACGCCCGACTGCCTGATCATCTCGAGCAACGCCGCCTCACGCCGACTGGTTTCCGAGCGCTCCCACGGCGTCAGCTCGCGCGCGGTGTCGATCAACAACTTCTGGTCATTCGCGCCCAGGCGGTCAAACGCCTGCGCACTGATCATGAAGATGTATCCCAGATACCCGTGACTGCTCAGGGTGAGGTGCGACTGCACCTCGTGCAGCCCCATACTGACGATCGCCACCAGCGGATTCTCCTGACCATCAACAACCCGATCGGCGAGTGCCTGGCGTGTCGCGTGAAAATCGATGGGAATCGTATGCGCGCCAAAGGAGTGGAACTGCTCCATCAGCAGGCGGCTTTTCATCGTGCGGATATTCATGCCCGCGAAATCGGCCGGGTTACGCAACGGCCTGTTGCCGGTGAAATGCTTGAATCCGTTTTCCCAGAAGGTCACCCCGACCAAGTCGATCTCGCGCAATTTTCCCAGCAGAATTCGACCGGGCTCGCCATCGAGCATGTCGTACAAATCCTCGCGCGCAGGGAAATAGAAAGGCAGGTCCGCATACTGCATGGCAGGTACCGACACGCTCACCTTGGCAGTGGGAATCAGCACGACGTCGAGTTCGCCACGACGCGCCATCTCCAGCATCTTGTCGTCCGTACCAAGCTGCTGGGCCGGAAAAACCTCGACTTGCAATCGCCCACCGCTACGCTCGGCAACAAGTGCTGCAAAGCGCACGGCGGCCTGATGCAAGGCGCTGTCTTCGGGAATATTGTGTCCAAGACGCAGCACGGTGGTCTTGGCGGGCACCCCCTCATTGCTCAGGACAGGTTCCGGCCCGTTGCGATACACCAGCGACGTCGCCAGGAGCAAGGCAATCACCAGGATCAATCCGATGACGACAGCGACAGGATTCTTGAACATGCCACCACTCCAGCTTGAACGACAAACACGAGCCGCCTCTCACCCAACCAAATCCTTATCGAGATAAAGGTTATCAGCTTATGCATGCCCCCGCGGAAAGAGTCTCACGCAGTGCCCATGATCATCCCGAGCATTGCGGTCGAACGCGAACTGCCGTCACCACCCCCACTACCAGCAAGGCAATACCAACCAGCGTCAGCGGCGCTGGCCAGACGCCACGCAGAATGAAGGCGTAGCTCAGCGCCGCGAGGGTCTCGAACACGATCAACTGACCCACCATCGCCGTTGGCAGGCGCTGGCTGGCCTGATTCCAGCACAGCGTGCCGAGCCAGGAGGCGAGCAGCGCAATCGCAAGCATCAGACTGAGAAAGAAGCCCGGCCGCGGCCCGAGCGGCATCGGAAAGCCGCTGTCGGACAGCGTCATTCCACCCCACAACAATGCGTAGCCCATCAGCGCCAGCGGCAAGGTCGCCAGGCCCTGAGCCGTCGCCCATACGCGCGGGCTTCGCCCGGGATGGCTGCGCAACCAGTCGGCATTGCGGATCGGATACCAGGTCCAGCACACCACCGCGCCCAGGGCGAGCGTGCCGCCCACGATGTAGCGCCAGAGATCCGCCTCGGCATCCGCCCGCAAGGCACTCAACTCGACCTGATTGACGCATGCAATACCCGCAGCGATCATCAGCAGGGGCAAGGCCAGTCGGGCCCATGGCAAGCGCCCGTCACGATCTCCGTCACGCAGATTCGATACGATGGCGATAACCACCGGAAGCGTGCCGATCATCATCGTCGGCAACGGACCACCGGCACGCTGAATCGCACTCGACAAGAACAGGTAGTAGAGGAGATTGCCGATCGCTGCCAGCTTGAGCGCATCGATCCAGTCGGCACGGGTCAGCCGCGCCAGCCCGCGGCGATCCATCCATGCCAGCGGCAGCGCAATCAAGCCAAAAGCAAGATAGCGCCCCACCACCTGCAAGGCCGGCGGGTATTCCGCCAGCAACAGCGGGCCGACAAAGACCAGCCCCCACATCAAACCCGCGCCAAGCGCGTACCCGACACCAATCCACATGGGGAACATACCGCTTCTATGAACTGCTGGAGTGTCCCGCTTTTCAATCCATGCGTCTTGTACCGGATTGCGGTTCGCTCATCGCCGCACCTGACGCTGATATCGCGCAGGCGTCACTCCGTAGCGGCGCGAGAATGCGCGTGTCAGATGCGCCTGATCGGACAGGCCGACCGTCGACGCCACCTCGGCCGCCGCCTTGCCGGTTGCCAGCAGGCGCTTGGCCTCGGCGAGCCGCAGCGCCATCAACATCTGATGCGGACTGACGTGATAGCAGGTCTGGAAGCTTCGCAGAAAATGATAAGGGCTCAGATCGGCCACCGCAGCAAGCGCTGCGAGCGAGACCCGGACATCCAGGTTCGCGTGCAGAAAGTCGATCACGCTGGCAAAACGTGGGAGACCTTCAGCAGGCAATGGCTGCGATACCCTTGCGTGGCGCCGGAATGCCCCCAGTAACTCGAGCGTCAGTCCGTCCGCTTCGAGCGCCTCGTCCGCGCACCACAGGGCATCGAGCAGTGTTCCAACCCGGGCAGCCGTCGCAGCGTCCTGGCAGACCGCATCGGGAAACCACCATCCCGTATCCCCTGTGATCGTCTCCACGACAGCCGCATCGACATAGATCATCCGGTAACGCCATCCGTCCTCGGTTTCGGCACGGCCCGTATGCAGCTCTCCCGGGTTCATCAGCACCAGTGAACCCGGTGACGCCAGATGCTCACCACCACGGTAACGGAAACGCTCCACGCCGGATTCGATCGCGCCCAGGCCAAACCCTTCATGCGCATGCGGCTCAAAGGCGTGGCGCACGATGTGCGCGCGATAACACTCGACGCCGCCGAACCGCGTCGGACGCCGGAACTCTGCGGCATCGCGCAGATCATCGAATCCGCCTGGCACACCTTCCATCACCGAAACATAGCACGGCTGCGCGAACGCAGACTCAAGTCACGCCGGACCCCAGTGGCAGCGCGGTCTTGTCGATTACCCGGCGCAGAACGAAGCTCGAGTGCACGCCCGTCACACCGGCAATGCGGGTCAGGCGGTTGAGCAGCAGCTCCTGATAGGCATCCATGTCGGCCACCACCACCTTGAGCTGATAGTCGGCGTCCTGACCGGTAATCAGCAGGCACTCGAGCACCTCTGGAATAGCGGCAACCTGCGAGTCGAAATTGACGAAGCGTTCAGGGGTATGGCGGTCCATCGAGATGTAGATCAGCGCCATCAGTGACAGGCCGAGCTTGCGTGCGTCAAGCATGGCGCGGTAGCCCGTCACCAGGCCGGACTCCTCCAGCGTGCGCACGCGGCGCAGGCAAGACGATGGCGACAGGCTGATGCGGTCGGCCAAATCCTGGTTGCTGATGCGGCCTTCAGTCTGGAGAACCTCGAGGATCTGGCGGTCGTAGCGGTCGAGCTGCACGCAGTTTCTCCGATCTGAATTCGAGCCGCAGATTCTTGCATCAAACGCGCGTTCGATGCACGATTTTCCTCAACAGAATCGTGTGCGATGGCCTGCTGGCGAGCAATGTCGGGCACCACCAGACCTGATCACGGGCGGGCCGAACTCCCTGACCGACGGCAATGGCAGTAGACAAACTGCTGGATGTTTCCACCCGGCGTGGTGTGCGACTCCCGCTCGTGCGCAAGCAGCTCAAAAGGCGCGCCGAAGGTTGAATGCAGTGCGCCGGCGCTGTAACGCATCACCGGCAAGCCGCTGCACCTGGTGGGGCCATCTTCGTCGAAAGTCGCCACGATCACATGACCATCCGGCTTAACGACCCGCAGCACGGTATCGATGTAGGCCTGGCGATCCACGTCCGAGGTGAGAAAATGAAATACCGCACGGTCGTGCCAGATATCGACCGAATGATCGGGCATCCCGGCATGCGTGATGTCTGCCACGATCCAGATGACCCTTTGCGCATGATCGCCGAGCCTCGCCTTGGCGATTGAGAGCGCCACCTCGGATAGATCGAGCACTGCGAGTGAGGAATAGCCCTCGCGCAACAAGTCGTCGACCAGCGTCGATGCTCCGCCGCCCACGTCCAGAATTGAAGCAGACAAGGGCAGGCCGGTTTCGCGAATGAGGCGCAGCGACCGCAGTGCTCGGTGCTGAAACCAGCTGACGTCTTCGGCAGGCACCGCGGAATAGACGTTTTCCCAGTGCGTCCGGGGCGGCATGGATCGAGCCATCATCTACCCATGTTCGTCACATCAGGTCGAGCGGAATCTTGAGGTAGCGCACCCCGTTGCGCCCCGGGCGCGGCAGACTGCCTGCGCGGATGTTCACCTGTATCGATGGCAACATGAGTCGTGGCAGATCCAGGGTGGCGTCGCGCTGCGCCCTGAGCGCTACGAACGCTGATTCGGTGATGCCGTCCCTGACATGGATATTCTGTGCACGCTGCTGCGCCACGGTGGTCTGGCTGCACACGTCGCGATCTGTTGCCGGATAGTCATGGCACAGGTACAGGCGCGTCTCGGCGGGCAGATCAAGCAGGCGCCGAATGGAGCGATACAGCATCCCGGCGTCACCGCCCGGAAAGTCGCAACGCGCCGTGCCGACATCGGGCATGAAGAGCGTATCGCCGACGAACACTGCGTCGTCGCCAACCCGATAGGCGATGTCCGCCGGCGTATGACCCGGCACGTGCAGGGCCTGCGCCGTCAATGGGCCGATGCTGAACGATTCATCGGCGGCAAAGAGGTGGTCGAACTGCGAGCCATCGCAAACGAAACCACGCTCCAGGTCGTACACTTCGCGAAAGAACCGTTGCACCTCGCAAATCTGCGCGCTGATCGCCACCCTGCCGCCAAGTTCGCGGCGCAGATAGGCCGCAGCCGACAGGTGATCCGCGTGCGCATGCGTCTCCAGCAGCCATTCCACGTTCAGCGCATGCGCCCTGACGAAATCGATGATCTCGTCCGCGCCGGCAGTCGAAGTGCGGCCCGAAATGGCATCGTAGCGCAGCACCGGATCGATGATTGCGCATTCGCTGCCGTGCGCGGAGTACACCACGTGGCTGAACGTAGCCGATGACGGATCGAAGAATGACGCGACCAAGGTCTTCACAAAGGCTGTTCCCGTTTTCTTGAACGGACCGGCGACCGCAGAGGCCGCGACGCCGGTCGATACTCAACACCCGATCAGTAGGTCTTGTAGGGCAGGAACTTGCCCGACATGGTAATGCTGACGCGGTCGCCTGCGGGATTGGGTTCGCGCTGCAGATCCATCTTGAAGTCGATGGCGGACATGATGCCGTCGCCGAACTCTTCGTGAATGAGCTCCTTGAAGGTCGTGCCGTACACGCTGATGAGTTCGTAGAAGCGATAGATCAGCGGATCGGTCGGCACCGCGGTCGGCAGCGACCCCTTGTAGGGCACGGCCTGCAGCACCGGTATGGCTTCGGCCGGCAGGGCAAAGGTGTCTGCGACGATTGCCGCCTGCTCGGCGCTCAGGGCCATCTGCCCAAGGCAGGCCGAGGTCACCCACTCCTTGGACAGACCGATCTTTTCGGCCACATCCGCCCACTTGATGCCTTTGGCAATTTTGGCTGCCACGATCATTTCGGTTACGTCATTGCGGTTCATGTGATCTCTCCTTGAGGAAACTACTGATTAACAACTTTCTTGAGCTGCGTAAGCGGGCGGACGGCATCGGGCGCCAATGCCGCATCGGATGTGTCGACGAGTCCGGGGCGCACAACGGGCGGACGCTTCGGGTCGTACTGTTCAAACTCGCCACCACCGGCATAGGTCTTCGACCGATTGACGAGAAAATCGACAAGGTGATTGCGGATTCGGTAGTACTGCGGGTCGTGGTGCATCCCGGCCCGGGTGCGGTCGCGCGGCATCGTGATGTCGACGATCTCGGCAACCTTCGCGAGCGGACCGTTGCTCATCAGGATCACCTTGTCGGCGAGCAGAATCGCCTCGTCCACATCGTGGGTGATCATGAATACGGTCTGATGCGTGGCCTGCACCACCTTCAGCAATTCGTCCTGAATGGTGCCGCGAGTCAGTGCGTCGAGTGCGCCGAAGGGCTCGTCGAGCAACAGCATCTTGGGCTGGATGGCGAATGCCCGGGCAATGCCGACACGCTGTTTCATGCCGCCGGACAACTCCGCCGGCTGCTTGTGAATGGCATGCCCCAGCCCGACCATCTCGAGGTATTCGGTGCAGTGCGCCGCGATTTTCGCTTTCGACCAGTCCGGCCACTTCGATTTCACCGCGAACGCGACATTGCCGAGCACCGACATCCACGGCATCAGAGCATGACTCTGGAACACCACGCCGCGGTCCAGGCTCGGCCCCTTGACCTCGCGGCCGTTCATGATGACTACACCGCCAGTCGCCTCCTCGAGGCCTGCCAGCACATTCAGGATCGTCGTCTTGCCGCAACCGGAATGCCCGATGATGCAGACGAACTCCCCCTTCTCGATCGAGAAGTGAATGTCCTCGAAGACGGGCGTGCCAGCTTTGCCGTCACGGGTTGGATAAGCCTTCTTCAGGCCCTCTACGCTGAGATAGTGATTGGTCATGGCATCAGTCCCGGTAGGTGACCATCTTCTGTAATACCCCGAAGGCGAAGTCGAGCAACATGCCGACCAGACCGATCATGGTGATGGCGAAGATCACGTTGGGCAGGGCGAGGTTGTTCCACTCGTTCCACACGAAGTAGCCGACCCCCGTTCCGCCGACCAGCATCTCGGCGGCGACAATCACGATCCAGGCAATACCCATCGAAATGCGCATGCCGGTCAGGATGGTCGGCGCGGCGGCTGGCAGGATGACCCGGAAGGCCTTGCGCACAGGTCCCACCTCGAGCGTGCGCGCCACGTTGATCCAGTCACGTCGGACCGAGGCGACGCCGAACGCGGTGTTGAGCAGCATCGGCCACATCGAACAGATGAAAATGACAAAGATGCCCGATACGTCGGAGTCCTTCAGCACGTAGAGCGCCAGCGGCATCCATGCCAGCGGCGAGATCGGCTTGAGGACCTGAATGAAGGGATTCAGCGCCCGCGTCATCAACGGCGACATGCCGATGAGGAAACCCAGCGGCAGCGCCACCAGCGTGGCCAGCAGGAAGCCCGCGCCGACACGCAGCAGCGAATAGGCAATCTGGATGCCGATGCCCTTGTCGTTGGGTCCGTTGTCGTAAAACGGGTCCGACAGGAAATGCACGAAGGTGCGACCGACCGCCGCCGGCGTCGGGAAGCCCTCGGCCTTGCCCGCACCCTGCCCCATCAGGGCGGCGTACTCGGCATCGGCGGCCGATACTGCCCCGCCGTCGGCCGGAAGCGTCGCCAGGTGCCAGATACCGATAAAGCAGGCAAAGAGCAGTACCGACAGCAAGGCTGCACGGAATGACAGGTTCGTGCTCATGAGCGGCACTCCTTGCAGCAACCGGGAACGGTGCCCGCGCGCAGCGAATGGCGGCACGCCCCGAAGGCAAGCGGGCGGGGTTGTGCTCGACGCAATTGGATTGACATGATGTTCTCTCCGTTTCGGGACTGGCTTCGCATCACGCCGCGGCGGGAAGCCCCTTGAGGTAGGCCTCCGGCTGCGCAGGATCGAACTCCTTGCCCAGAATCATGTGCTTTCTGTAGGTCTGCGCCGGTGCGTCCAGCCCAAGCTCGGCCATGCGCTTTTTCGCATCAGTGGCGAGATAGACACGTTCGGCGATGTCCTTGTAGTTGACCTCGCCCTTGATGTAGCCCCAACGCTTCATCTGCGTCAGCATCCATACGCCCATCGAATGCCAGGGGAAGGGATCGAAGGCGATCCGGTCGGGTGCATTGAGCACCTGCCCCAACCCGTCGGCATAGCGTCCGACCAGCACCTGCTCGACGACCGTCTGCGGCTGGTTGAGATAGTTCGCGGGTGCAATCATCTCGGCCACGCCCTTGCGGTTCTCGGCCTTGTTGACGTAGGCGGTTGCCCGGATGATCGATCGCACCAGCGCGGCAAAGGTATTCGGATGCTGGTTGACGAAATCCTCGGTCGCCGCGAAGGCGCAGCACGGATGGTTGTCCCAGATCTGGCTGGTCAGCAGGTGAATGAAGCCGACCTTCTCATAGACCGCGCGCTGGTTGAAGGGCTCGGCGACGATGAAACCGTCGATGTTGCCGGAGCGCATGTTCGCCACCATGTCGGGCGGTGCCATCACGCGCAGCTGCACATCCTTGTCAGGGTCGATGCCATGGGCTGCCAGGTAGTGGCGCAGCAGGAAGTTGTGCATCGAGTAGTCGAACGGAATCGCGAACTTCATGCCCTTCCAGTTTCGCGGATCGCGATTGTTCTTGTGCTTCAGGTGAAGGGTGATGGCATTGCCATTGATGTTTTCCATCACCGGCATCACCATCGGCGCCGCCGTCGAGCCCGCACCGAGCGAGATCGCCAGCGGCATCGGTGACAGCATGTGGGACGCGTCGAATTCCTTCGCCAGCACCTTGTCGCGCACGATCGCCCAGCCAGCCGTCTTCTGCAGCGTGACGTTCAACCCCTCACGTCCATAGAAGTCCGCCGCGCCGGCAAAGATGATCGGCGTGGCGCAGGTGATGGGCAGGAAGCCTACCGTCAGATCCTTCTTCTCCAGCGGCCCGGCCTTGTCCAGCGTCATGGCCTGGAGATCCGAGATCGGCATCATGCTGGCGATCGCGGCCATCGCCGCATTGGCGCCAACCGCCTTCAGAAACAGGCGACGGGTCGCGTCCTGGGGGAAGATCGCACGCACCAGTGCCGCTTCGACGAAATCGGTGGAGAGGCTTTCGGCCTTTTCGCCGCGCAGACTGCGGGCGCGTGCCGCCTCGGCATCGTGTTCGTGCTGACTGCCATGCTGACCACAGGAACAGCGACCAAGTGCAACATCGGCCGCATAGGGACGGTAGAGGTTTTCATCTTTCATGGCTGGGCACCTATTCTCTGGAAGGGAAAAACTTGTGTTGTTCGAATGCTGTCCGGTTCGTCAGGCCGCAAGTCGGTGGCGTGGGCTGCCGACTTCCAGCCTTGCCACCAGCTCACCATTGCGTCGCTGTTGCATGCACAGCATGTCTGCGGAATCCTCGATCACCACCCACTCCCCATCCGGGCAGGGCAGGCCATGTACGACGATGGGCAGCGACTTCGTCTTCAGCCGTATTACCGGCTGGACGTGCGCATAGCCCGCATGTGGCCGGCCAAGCAGGTGATGGGCGATGGCCGCGGCCTGCTTTGCGATCGGCTCGATGAAGCGGCAGGGCATGCCGGAAATGCTGACGCAGTCACCCAACGCATACACGCCGCTTGCGCTGGTCTGCATGCTGACCGGGTCGACCACGATACCGCGCTCGAACGCGAGCCCGGCACTGCGCGCAATCCGGCTCGCGGTGACCAGCCCGGTGGCCGCCACGACTTCATCGACGACGATCTGCAGGCCATTCGCGGTGGTCACCGTCTTGCAGCCATCATCGCCACATGTGACAGCGGCGACTTGCGTGTCGCCGATGAAATCGACCCCCAGCGTCTCCAGGCTCGAACGCAGGCGTTCTCCCGCCTGCGCGGGCAACAACGCGGCCAGCGGTGCCGATTGCAGGTCGAGCAGCGTCACCGAATGGCCCGCCCGGGCAAAGTCCTCGGCGAGTTCGCAACCCACCATGCCGGCGCCGACGATCGCCACACGACGCGCGCCACGCTTGAGCTTGCCATGCAGACCGGACCAGCCCGCAAGATCGTTGACCCGCCAGCACAGGTCCGGCGACAACGCCGCCGGCAGCGCCGGCCGTGCCCCCTGGGCCAGCACCAGCTTGGTGAAGCTGAGGGTGCCACGGGAGGTGCGCAACTGACGCAGGCTCGGCGACAAGCCCACCGCGAAGGTGTCGGTGAGCAAACGCACGCCGAGGCGCCTGGCCGCGTCAGCCGCGCCTTCGCGCACCAGCGCTTCGGGCGCGAGGCCGCGACCGAGCGCGATCGACAGCTCCGGCTTGTGATAGCGATCGGCATGACAGGCGCTGACCAGTGTGATCCCGACGTCGGAATCGAGCGCACGCACCGCTTCTGCAACCGCCCAGCCGGCGATGCCGCCCCCGACGATGACGACACCGTCGGCGCGGGACGCCGGAACCGATGCACACGTCGTGCCGTCCGGGTCGAACCCGACATAGGGCTCGAAGTCGCTCTTCATGACCCCGCACAACGGGCATTCCCAATCGTCGGGGATGTCCTCGAAGCGCGTCCCGGCAGCCAGGCCGCTATCGGGGTCACCTTTTTCCTCGTCATAGATCAAACCGCAAGCGCGGCAGATGAATGACCTCCAGTTCGTTGCCGATACGTTCATGCCGGCATCTCCTCACGCGACAGTCGATCCATCTCCCAGCGCAGATGCTTGATCGCCGGCGTGACGATGGCCACGAAATGCGCCTCGCGGATGCGGCGCTGGGGCGCCGAACTCATCAAGTAACCGCGTGCGCCCTGGTGCATCAGCGCCGACTGCGAGGCACGCAGTGCGAACTCCGCGCCCTGGGTGCGGGCATCGAGCACATCGAGCAGGTAGTCCTTGCTGCCATCGAAAGGCGTCTGCGCCAGTTTCGCCACCCGGGCGCCGAGTTCGTCGAACTCGGCCTGAAGCTCGTCCGGGCGGTCATGCAGGAAGCGATTCACGTGACCGAGCAGCGGCTCCACTTCCCTGATCGAGTCGATGCTGCCCTGCGCCACGCCCACTGCAATGCCGGCCTGGAGCAGCACGAACGCCGCTCGGATGCGGGCAATGAAGGGCTGCGCCGGGTCGGCGATCATGTCGTCCTCGCCAACAAAGAGGTTGTCGAGGCGGACGCCCCAGGTACTGGTGCCCTCCATGCCAGAGAATTCCGGGCATGGACGCAACACGACTTCCTCAGTGCATCGCAGCAGGAACATGATCTCGTGCGAACGGCTGCCATCGTCGCGATACACGCCGGCAATCGCACCACAATACTGCCCCGGCGCAATGTGGCTGACCCAAGGCAGCGCGCCGCTGACGCGATACCCACCGGCCACCTTGGTCGCCCGTAGCAGCATCTTCTCGATGCCGGCCAGCGCTTTCATCGGATTCGACAATGCCGTACCACCAAAGGTCTGGCCAAGTGTGTGCGTACGCAACAAGTCGCCGTTGAGCGCAGGATTGCCCGACTGCTCCATGTACAGGCCGCAGACGTCATGCGCCCAGGTCAGGAATCCGGTCGATCCGCAGCTGCGACTGATCGCACGCATGGCATCGATCGCAAGACCGTAGCGACTGCCGCTCGCTTCGAGATGGGCGCCGAAGGCACCGGCCCGACCGAGAGCGGCCATGATCTCAAGCGGATAATGACCTTCATGATCGATACGATAGGCCGCATCGGACAAAGGACCGTTGGCAACCGCGGTCACGCGCTCCATCACTTGAGCGTCAGTCCATGACGGTTCGAACACGGACGGGCTTGCGTGGGCAAGGCTCATGGCATTTTTCTCCGCTTGAGGATGCAGGTCGAGGCCATCGGCCCTCAGTCGGCAAGCCCGATGGTGAAAGGAATCGGATTGCGCATCGTGTTCGCAACCGGCGAGTAGTAGTTGGCGTGCTTGACGATGTCGTCGAGTGCCTCGCGGCTGGCTTCACCCTCGATCAGGACCTTGACCCGGATATCCTGGAAACCCATTTGTTCGGGCTTGCGCTCGGCGCCACCTGCGCCCCACGCCGCGGTGTTGCCGATGTCGGCTTCCATGAAGACCTCGAGCCGGGACAGCTTGACCCCGCGCTCGGTCGCGACCGCGGTGATTCCAACGCTCAGACAGCCGCCGAGCGCGGAAAGCACGATCTCGCCCGGCGCGGGCGCGGTGTTCTCGCCAAACAGATGCAGGGGTTCATCCACCACTACCGGGTTGTGAATGCCGACGAAGCTCCACGAGCGGAACTGGCCTTGCATCACGGTATGCACCTTGTTGGTGCCACGGCGCTCGGGGTTCTCGCGGCCGGCAGCGGCAAACTTGAGCAAGCCTTCGCGATCGATGGGGCGAAGATAGGTTTCAGCGGTCTGGGGGGTCGTGGTCGTCAAAGCATTCTCCTGGGGTGTTGGACGGCGGAATCGGCTACCGCACTCGGTTCATCGCATTCGATGGACTCGAGATCCCTTTTGCAACGACCGTGCCAGGAGATGAAGGAAACGACTAATTTATTGATTTACATCAATACAAAGGAATCTGGAATGTGATTGTCATTAGTTGACCGCCAAGGAAAGACGATCGACATTGTCGACAATGTGAACATTTTGTTCACAATTCAAGCCCACGCTGTCCTGGAGTACTGCATCACTCTTCCGCTGCCAGCTTCTGCCAGCGGTAAGCAAACTGCCGCGCCGTCATGCCAAGCACCTGGGCGGCACGGGACTTGTTGCCCCCGCACTGCGCCAGCGCCTGACGCAGCTCGGCAGCCGAATGCGATCCTGCCGGGGCGTAGGGCCGAACGCCGGCAAAAGCGCTCGCCATCGCGGTACCGCCGGACGGCGACGCCGGCTCCGCCAACGCTTTCCGCGCCGACACGGCGTCACCGCCTGGCATGAACTTCTCGATGTCGGCAGGGCCCAGAACCGGTTTCTCGGCGAGCAGCACGACTCGCTCGATCAGGTTCGACAGTTCGCGGATATTGCCGGGCCATGCATGCGCTTCAAGGCGGGCGATCGCCTCCTGGGTCAGGTTCACGCTGCGCTGGTTCGACTGATTGGCCCGGCTCAGGAAATTGAGTGCCAGCGCGTGGATGTCACCTTTGCGTTCTGCCAGCGAAGGCAAGCGGATGGGAATCACGTTGAGGCGGTAGTAGAGGTCCTGCCTGAACAGCCCCCGCGCCACCTCCATTTCGAGATCGCGGTTGGTCGCCACCACCAAACGCACGTCGATACAGATCTCACGCTTGCCGCCGAGGTGGGTGATCGTACCCTCCTGCAATGTACGCAGCAGTTTGCCCTGCATCGTCAGCGGCAACTCGCCGATCTCGTCGAGAAAGATCGTGCCGCGATTGGCCTGCTCGAACAAACCCTCGCGGTTCGTGCTCGCACCGGAGAACGCGCCGCGTTCGTAACCGAACAGTTCGGACTCGAAGAGCGTGTCGGGGATCGCGGCACAATTGACCTTGATGAAGGGCGCATCGCGGCGCGGACTCGCGAGGTGCAGGGCACGCGCAAACAACTCCT
This sequence comes from Azoarcus sp. L1K30, assembly GCF_018122735.1. Taxonomy (GTDB): domain Bacteria; phylum Pseudomonadota; class Gammaproteobacteria; order Burkholderiales; family Rhodocyclaceae; genus Parazoarcus. The sequence goes on from NZ_JAGRRD010000001.1 coordinate 3,213,065, forward strand.
TGCCGGTTCCGGATTCGCCCAGCAGCAGCACGCTCGCGGTCGAATCGGACACCCGCTCGAGCTCGGAGATCGCCCGCAGCAACGGCGGCGATGTGCCGATGATGCCGTAGCGCGCCGTCTCATGTTCTAGGGCGTACTTGAGGATCTGGTTGTGCTGTTCGAGCTCGCGGGTCTTGGCCTCCAGCATCGACTGCAGTTGCAGCAACTGGCCGGCCAGGGTGGACAGGATGCGCAGGATCGACAGGTCGTCCGCAAGCGCCCGGCTACGGGTGCGGATGCGGTGACAGGCCAGCACGCCGATCGTCTTCTGCTCGATGCGGATGGGCAAGGCGATGAAGGACACCGGTCCAGTGGGCAGGCTTTCGCGCGCCACCGCACGCGCAAGAAAATTCTCATCCAGGTCGATGTCCTGCACGATGATGAGTTGTCCATGCGCCAGCACCGCGCCAGTCACGCCCTCGCCTGGCAGGTAACGCCCGCGCTCGACCTCCTGCCGGGTCAGGCCGTAGGCGTAGCGGATGCGGCTGGCCTTGCCGTCCTCGTCGAGCAGCACGATACGTCCGCGGTTCAGACCGAGCAGTTCGGAGAGCAGGTGCAGCGTCTCGCGCAGCACGACGTCGGGCGACAGACTCTTGCCGACAAGTCCCATGATCTGCTGCATCAGCAGCATCTCCTGCTCGCGCCAGAACGAGGGGGAGCTGTCCAGATCGGATTCGGTTGGCTGTGCTTGTTCCATCGTCGATTTCTAACACGGCAGCACCCTTCGAGCCAATCCGCAGCCGACCGGACAGAACCGCCTCCCGGCACCCGGGGAAGCTCAGATCTCGAGAAGTCGACACTGACGAAATCAGGCTCGCTAACTCGACCAGGTACATGGAAAAGCATGAGTTCGTTAATTTATGAACGAATCTGCCGACAATCATATTTTCCATGCAATTTTGTTCTCACAACCGTGAGATTCACTACGTAACTTGCAATCGTCTGCGCCACCGCCCTGCGTAAGATGCTCCTTATCGCCTTCGGGCCCAGAACAGATCGAGGAACACGCCATGATGTTGCACAATCCAGCTGCCAAGTACCGTCCCTTTGCACCGATCCGGCTCGCCGACCGGCAATGGCCGAACCGTGTCATCGACAAAGCGCCGATCTGGATGAGCACCGACCTGCGCGACGGCAACCAGGCCTTGTTCGAGCCGATGAACGCCGAGCGCAAGATGCGCATGTTCCGCACCGTGTGCGATATCGGCTTCAAGGAAATCGAGGTCGGCTTTCCTTCGGCCTCGCAGACCGATTTCGATTTCGTGCGCCAGCTCATCGAAGGCAATCACGTTCCGGGCGATGTCACCATCGAAGTCCTCACCCAGGCACGTGAAGACCTCATCCGCCGTACCATGGAATCGGTGCGCGGTGCGCGCCGGGCCATCATCCACGTCTATAACGCGACGTCGCCGACTTTCCGCGAAGTCGTGTTCGGCATGAGCAAATCCGAAGTGGTCGCGCTTGCGGTATCGGCCGTGCGCCTGATCAAACAGCTTGCCGCCGAACAGCCCGACACCGAATTCGTGCTCGAGTACAGCCCGGAAACCTTCTCCGCCACCGAGATCGATTTCGCCGTCGAGGTGTGTGATGCGGTGACCGCCGAATGGGGCGCGACGCCGGACAACAAGGTGATCCTCAATCTTCCCGCCACGGTCGAAGTCGCGACGCCCAACATCTATGCCGACCAGATCGAGTGGATGCACCGCAATCTCGCCCGTCGCGACAGCGTCATCCTCAGTTTGCACCCGCACAACGACCGCGGCACCGGCGTTGCCGCCGCCGAGCTCGGCCTCATGGCCGGTGCCGACCGTGTCGAAGGCTGCCTGTTCGGCAACGGCGAGCGCACCGGCAACGTGGACATCGTCACCCTCGCGCTCAATATGTACACGCAAGGGATCAATCCCGGCCTCGACTTCTCCGATATCAACGCGGTTGCACGCACCGTAGAGTACTGCAACCAGCTCCCCATTCACCCACGCCACCCCTATGTGGGGGATCTCGTATTCACGGCCTTCTCCGGCTCCCACCAGGACGCCATTAAGAAGGGATTCGCTGCTCAAAAGGCCGGCGCACCGTGGAACGTACCCTATCTTCCGATCGACCCGGCCGACGTCGGGCGCAGCTACGACTCGGTGATCCGGGTCAACAGCCAGTCGGGCAAGGGCGGCATCGCCTACCTGCTCGAAACCGAGTACGGCATCGCGATGCCGCGCCGCTTGCAAGTGGAGTTCTCACGCGAAGTGCAGAAAGTCACCGATGCGAGTGGCGGCGAGATGGCCGCAGCGGACATCTGGGCGCTGTTCTCTCGCACCTACCTCGATACAGTGAGCCCGGTGCGGTACTGCGAACACCACCTGTTCGAGCACGGAGCCGCACAGGGCATCCGCCTCGTGGTCGAGATCGGAGGCACGCAGCATGTGCTGGCCGGTGAGGGCAACGGCCCGATCGACGCCGCGGTTCATGCCTTGCGCACTGTCGGCATCGATGTCCAGGTACGCAGCTTCGAGGAGCGCTCGATCGCGCCCAGCGACGACGGCGGCAATGCGCAAGCCTGCGCCTTCGTCGAGTTAACAGGCAGCGACGGTGGCAAGGATTGCTACGGCGTGGGCGTCGATAACAACATCGTCACAGCGTCTGTCCGTGCCATCGTCAGTGGCATCAACCGCCTGGATCCGGTCGCAGCTGGCGAACCGGTGGCGCGTGCCGCCTGAGGACGCAGCACCATCGGGCAAGGAAGCACACGACGTTCCGACACTGCACTGAAATGCGGCTGCCGCGAAGAATCTCGGCAGCCGCATTTTGCGTCATCCATCACGCACGGCTTCAATTGTGAAGGCGTCCGGACATCACATGCGGCCCTTGCATGCGCATTTGTGAAAGAATCGGCTCTGCACTGCATATTGAAAGGGAAGCAGGATGGATTCATTCCAGTGGGACGAACACTTCGTCACCGGTATCGATGAAGTCGACACCCAACATATGGAACTGGTGCGAATCATCAACCGCATCGGCGAAGTATTGTCGAACTCGGCGGCGCCCGGCCTCGGCTCGCTCAGCGTATTGATCGACGAGCTCGACGCCTATACCCGCTTTCACTTTGCCGCCGAAGAGTCGATGATGGCCGCGCAGGGTATCGACCCGCAGCACCTGGAATCGCAATCGCGCGAGCACGAGAACTTCGTGGACGAGATCGCACGCCTTGCGCAGGCCACGATGACGCCCGAAGTATCGAATCGCCTGCTCAATTTTCTCATCCACTGGCTGGCTTACCACATCCTCGGATCGGACCTGTCGATGGCGAGGCAGTTGAGGCTGATCAGCCAGGGACTCAGCCCGGCCGAAGCCTTGAAGGAAGATGCCCGGCTCGGCACACGCGCCACGGAACCGCTGCTCGCCGCACTGAGCGGTCTGTTCTCGCAGGTGTCGCAACAAAACCGCGAGCTGCACGAGTTGAACCAGACGCTCGAAGCAAAGGTCGCAGAACGCACGCGCGAACTGGCCATCGCCAACCGCAATCTCGAAGCGCTGTCGCTGACCGACGTACTGACCGGCCTGCCCAACCGTCGCCACGCGATGCGCCGCCTCGGTCTGGAATGGCACGACGGGGATGACACGCTCTCGGTGATGATGATCGACGCCGACGGCTTCAAGACCGTCAACGACAGCTGGGGCCACGATGCGGGGGATATCGTGCTGACCGCGCTTGCACGCACGCTGGCCGATTCGGTGCGTACCGACGACCTGGTGTGCCGCCTCGGCGGCGACGAGTTCCTCGTCATCTGTCCCGACACACCACTCAGCGGTGCCATGCAACTGGCTGAATCGATGCGGTCGAGGGTCAACGCGATGCGGGTCGCGGCCGGCGCAGGCGAATGGCCCGGCAGCGTGAGCATCGGCGTCGCATCGCGCACGGCGATGATGCACGCGCCCGACGATCTGATGCGCCGCGCCGATGAAGGGGTCTATCTGGCCAAGCGGCGCGGACGCAACTGCGTCGCCAGCGCCGACCTCGCAGGAGACCAAGCGTGACGACACTGACTGTCAGCGCACTGTACCGCTATCCGGTCAAGTCCCTGCGCGGGGACGCCCACGCAGCACTCGAGATCGATGCCAGGGGTTTTCGCTTCGACCGCCACTGGATGGTCGTCGACGAGCGCGGCCACTTTCTCACCCAGCGCCAGTTGCCGCGAATGGCGCTGGTGGATGCCTCGGTCGGCGACGATGGCGGGCTGACGCTGCGCGCGCCGGGTATGCCCGATATCGCCATTGCCCCGGCCGCAGACACGCGGCTGCCGGTCACGGTGTGGAAGGACAGCGTCGATGCAAGCCTTGCCGGCCCGGAAGCGGCAGACTGGCTTGGTCGCTTTCTCGAACGCCCCTGCCGGCTGGTACAATTTGCGCCGGATGTGGTGCGTGCCGTCGATCCCGCTTTCGCCACCCCCGCCGACCAGACCGGCTTTTCCGACGGTTTTCCCTTCCTGCTGATTTCGCAGGCCTCGCTCGACGCGCTCAACGCCCGCCTCGAACACCCGTTGCCGATGCTGCGTTTCCGGCCCAACATCGTGGTGACGGGGTGTGCGCCCCATGCCGAAGACGATTGGCGCGTCATCCGCATCGGCGAGGTGGTGTTCCGCGTGGTAAAGCCGTGCTCGCGCTGCGCCATTCCCACCATTGACCCGGCCACCGGGCTACGTGGTCCCGAGCCCCTACGCACACTGACCACCTACCGCCGACACGGCAACATGGTGTTCTTCGGCCAGAACCTCATTCATGATGGCCCGGGCAGGCTCGAGACCGGCATGCGCGTCGAGGTGCTCGAATAGCCCCTGTCGGCGCGAATCCGCCGCCAAACCGGCACGGCAAGCGCGCATCTGAAAATGCCGGGGATACGCCCGACATTTGCCAAGCCGGGCCGGTCGGCAGTACGCTGCGTGCCGGTATCGATACGCCGAGACGTTTTTCTTCGCCCGCTGCGGACAGAATGTTACGGTACCCGACGCCGGCGATACTCCCTACTTACCTTCATCCCGAATTCAATCAATGACCCGACCAACCCTTATCGCACTGGGCCTTGCGCTCATCACTGCCACCTCACACGCTGCCGACATGACCGAAGACCAGAAGACCCTTTACGCACTTGGCCAACTCGTTGCCCGCCAGACGGCCGTCTTTCAACTCACCGCAAGCGAGCTCGAGTCCGTTCAGAAGGGTTGGCAGGATGCCACCGTCGGGGCGAAGAGCGCGGTCGATCTGCAAGTCTACGGACCCAAGGTCAACGCGCTCGGCCAGGCTCGCCAGGCCGCTGCCGCCGAGAAGAGCGCAGCGAAGGGCAAGGAATTGCTCGCCAAGGCCGCGACCGAAAAGGGCGCGGTCAAGGCGCCGAGCGGCTTCGTGTACCAGTCGATCACTGAAGGCACTGGGGCGCAGCCGGCCGCAACCGACACCGTCAAGGTCCACTACCGTGGCACGCTGCCCGACGGGACCGAATTCGACAGCTCCTACAAGCGCAACGAACCCACCGAGTTTCCGCTCAACGGCGTGATCAAGTGCTGGACCGAAGGGGTGGCGATGATGAAGGTCGGTGGCAAGGCCCGCCTCACCTGCCCGCCCGACACCGCTTATGGCGACCGCGGCGCCGGCGGCGTGATCCCGCCGGGTGCCACCCTGGTGTTCGATATCGAGCTGCTGGAAGTCAAGACCAAGTAATGCCCGCGCCCGACCGGCAAGTCCTCCCGGTCGGGCCTCTTCCGGGCGCCCCGGCGTCACACCGCCATGGCCTGACGCAATCTGCGCACCAGCCCGTCGATCTGCGCCTCGTCGATATTGCCATAGCCCAGCACCAGGCCATTGCATCGCACCGGCGCCTGCGCATAGCGGGACAGCGCTCGTACCCCGAGCCCGAGCCGATTGGCACGCGCCTCCACCTCCACATCGGCACGTTCCTGCGGCAGCCACAGCACCAGATGCAAGCCGGCCTCGCCGCCACTGACCCGCACCTCAGCGCCCGGATGCGCAGCCAGTGCCGCACGCAAGGCGCGCTGACGCAGCGCGTAGCGCTTGCGCATGCGACGCAAATGCGTCGTGTAGTGTCCGCGGCGAATGAAATCGGCCAGTGCGGCCTGCTCGATGCCCTGTCCGGGCCGCGTCGCCTGGCCGGCGGCACGGACGAAATCGTCGGCCACTGCTGACGGCAGCACCAGATAGCCGATACGCAGCCCCGGATAGAGGGTCTTGCTGAAGGTGCCGGCATACACCACCGGCGCATCGTGCTGCACACCATAGATTGCCGGCAGCGCCGGGCCGCCGCGGCGGAACTCACTGTCGTAGTCGTCTTCGATGATCCATGCCCCCTCCGCCCGCGCGCGCTCGATCAGCGTCAGCCGGCGCGCCAGCGACATCACCTGTCCGGTGGGATACTGATGTGAGGGCGTCACCATGATCAGGCGCGGCGGATGCGCCTGCCAATCGCCTTCCCCCGGCGCGAGTCCCTCGCCATCCACCGCCACCGCGTGCACTTTCAACCCGGCCAGGTTCAGCGCCGCACGGGCTGCGAGATAACCAGGATTTTCCACCCACGCGGTATCGCCACTGTCCGCGAGCAAGCGTGCGCACAGATCCAGCCCGGACTGCGTGCCACCGGTAATCACGATCTGTTCCGGCTTCACCGCGAAGCCCCGGACCGTAGACAGTTGCCCGGCAAGCGCGGCACGCAGCGCAGGTTCGCCGCCATACGGCGTATGGCCGAGCTGACGGGTGCTGGCCTCGCGCCAGGCGCGATCCAGGCTTGCCCGCCAACTGCGAAACGGAAAACCCGCGAGATCGGGCACGCCCGGCGCAAACGGCAGCGTTTCGGCGTCGCGCCCGACTTCGGGCTGCATCGCGGCCGCTGCGCGCTGCGACAGGCCGGGCAAGGTCCGGTCGTGTGTCCGCCCCGAATCCGCGGCCAGCGCAGGCAGCGCCGCGACCCGGGTGCCGTGGCGATCGGCCACGAGGCAGGCCTCGGCCACCAACTGTTCGTAGGCGAACATCACCGAATTGCGCGCAATGCCGAGTTCGGCCGCCAAACGGCGGCTGGCGGGCAAGCGCGTCCCGGCCGCGATGCGACCGCACAAGATGGCATCGCGCAAACGCTGATACAGCAGACGCTGGCGCGGTACGGCCGGCGGTAGCGGGGCGGCAAGCAGCCAGTCCAGCGCCATGGTGGCTCCAGTCAGATCTCGGTTTGTGGCGCTATCGATGGTGCCACAAGCAACATAAAGTGATAACCGGATTCACCAACACATTCGCGAGCACACCCCATGAACGGTCACCCTGCCCCCTCCGCCCGGACCCGCGTCCGCCGCCTGCCGGACCGCGGTCATTACGATGCCGGTACCATTGCCGCCATTGTCGATGCAGCGTCGGTATGCACCGTCGCCTTTCAACACGAAGGCGCGGTGCATGCCCTGCCCACCATCCACTGGCGCGACGGCGAGCATCTCTACATCCATGGCGCAAAGGCGTCACGGATGCTCAAGGCCCTGACCGCGGGCGACGCCTGCGTCACCCTGTGCATGGTCGATGGCCTCGTCTATGCACGCTCGGCGTTTCACCACTCGATGAATTACCGTTCGGTCGTCATCTATGGCCGCTTTGAAATCATCGACGATCCCGACGAGAAGACTCGCCGTCTGCGCCCGCTGATCGAAAAGTTCGCCACCGGTCGCTGGGACGAACTGCGCCCGATGACGCTCAAGGAGCTCAATGCGACGTCAGTGCTGCGCATCCCGCTGTCCGAAGCGTCGGCGAAGATCCGCAATGCCGGGGTCAAGGACGACGACGAGGACATGCAGTGGCCGGTGTGGGCGGGGGTCGTGCCGATCGAGAGCAAGCGCGGCACCCCGCTGACCGATCCCGACAGCGTGGTGCGCGAGATTCCGTATCAACAGCTGAAGTAAGCGTTCCCGGCGCGACTGAAGCAGTCGACGCTTCAGTCGCCGAGGGCCGCGCCAAGATCCGCCACGCGGTCAACATCACGGACCACACCTGCTTCTCCGCATTCAAGCAGGCGAACCTCTGCGTTGCGCAGCAGATCGCGAGCGCCGCCATCTCCGGTCAGCGCCCCGAGGCGCGCACCCCAGGCCCGTCCGAAACCCACTGGATGACCGCGCCGGCCTTCGAACAAGGGGGCAGCCACCCGCGTCGGCTCATCGATAGCCCGCGCAACATGGCGCACGATTTCCGACGGCAACCAGGGCATGTCCGCCAGCGCCACCACCCAGCCCTCGGCATGGCGACTTGCGCCGACGGCAACCGCCAATGCGGCACCCATGCCCTGCTCAGCCAGCACGCTTTCGACGATCTCGCATCCCGCCATCCGCAGCCAGCGCACGCGCTCGGCCTGACCGGGGCGCACCACGGCGAGACTTCCGGGAAGCGTCAGGCACAGGGCGCGGGCACTGTGCCACAGCACCGGGCGGCCGTCCGCAAGTGGTGCGAGCAGCTTGTCATGCCTGCCTTCGGGGTCGAAGCGTCGACCGTAGCCGGCCGCGAGCAGAATACCTTGCATCAGCTACGGGCGCAGGCGGACAAGGTGTTCCCGGCCAGCTCCAGCGCCGCCTTGGCCTCCGCCACCGGCAAGACACGCTCGGGCACCACGCCGTTCTTCACCGCGACCAGTTCCGCTGCGATCGATACCGCAATCTCACCCGGTGTGCGGCTGCCAATGTAGAGCCCGGCCGGCCCGCGCAACGCCGCCACCTGCGTGGCGTCGAGATCGAACTCGCGCAGGCGGTCGCGACGTGCGGCGTTGTTGCGCCGCGAGCCCAATGCGGCCACGTAGAACGCCGGGGAGCGCAATGCCTCCATCAGTGCAAGATCGTCGAGTTTGGGATCGTGGGTAAGCGCAACAATTGCAGTGCGCGCGTCCGCCCGCATGCCGATCACGACATCGTCGGGCATCTCGCGGGTGAGCACGGTACCGGGCACGCTCCATTCCTCGAACCACTCCTCGCGCGGATCGCAGACGGTGACCGCAAAGTCCAGCGCGAGCGCCATTCGTGCCAGACTGGCGGACAACTGGCCGGCGCCGATCAGCAACAGGCGATAGCGCGGGCCGAATACGCTGACCAGGGTTTCGCCGTCGAAACTCAGGCCCTGCTCGGGATGTGCCGGCGCCAGCGTGCTGCTGCCGCTGGGCAGATGCAACCGGCGCTCCACCAGTTCCCCCGCCACCAGTCTTGCCAGCAGGGCATCGAGCGGCGCAGGCTCCGCGAGCGGCTCGAGCACGAGTTCCATCGTTCCACCGCAGGGCAGACCAAAACGCCGCGCCTCCTCGGCACCGACGCCATAGCTCACCATGCGCGCGGTTTGCGGCATGCCTTCAGCACGCAGGCGGTACATCAGATCGTCCTCGATGCAGCCACCCGACACCGAACCCACCGCACGTCCGTCCTCGCGCAAAGCCAGCAGTGCCCCCGGCGGACGTGGCGACGAACCCCATGTCCGTACGACGGTGGCCAACAGCACCCGCTTTCCGTCGGTGAGCCACTGCCGCGCGCGTTGCAGGACCTCCAGGTCGAGACTGTCCACGATGAGCGCTCCTCAGGCCTTGAGTTGTTCGCCAATCGGCAGTTTGCGGATGCGCTTGCCGGTGGCCGCATGCAGCGCGTTGACCAGCGCCGGAGCGAGCGGTGGCACGCCGGGCTCGCCGACCCCCGAGGGCTTTGCCGCCGATGGCATGATATGCACTTCGACGACCGGCATTTCGTTGATCCGCAGCACGGTGTAGTCGTGGAAGTTGGACTGCTCGACCTGACCGTCCTTCAGCGTGATTTCGCCGCTCAATGCCGCCGCCAGGGCGAAACCGATGCCGCCTTCCATCTGCGCGCGAATGACATCCGGATTGACCGCGATGCCGCAGTCCACCGCGCAGACCACGCGGTCCACCTTGAAGTTGCCATCGGCGGCGACCGTGACTTCCACGACCTGGGCAACAAAGCTGTTGAAGGATTCATGCACCGCGACACCGCGACCACGCCTGCCGCCCTTGCTCGCGTCCGCGAGCGGCCTGGACCAGCCGGCCTTGTCCGCAGCGAGCCGAAGCACTCCGGCGTGGCGCGGATGTGCGCCGAGCAACTTGAGCCGGTACGATACCGGATCCTCGCCAGCGGCCAAGGCCAGTTCATCGAGGAACACCTCGGTCGCAAATGCGGTGTGGGTCGAGCCGACGGAACGCCACCATTGCACCGGCACCTTGGTCAGCGCATTGGTGGTATGGGAATCCACCATCAGGTTGGGGATGGCATAAGGCAGGTTGGCCGCGCCTTCCACCGTCGTGGCATCCACTCCATCCTTTATCATCATCGACTCGAAGGGCGAACCGAGCACAATGGACTGACCGACGATGCGCTGCGACCACGCCATTGGCATCCCCTTGGCATCGAGCGCCGCACGCAGACGATGCAGGTAGAGCGGGCGGTAATACCCTCCGCGCATGTCGTCTTCGCGCGACCACACGAGCTTTACCGGCGCACGTCCGCCGATGGCCTTGACGATGTGCGCGGTCTCCACCAGATAGTCGGACTGCGGGTTGGCACGACGCCCGAAACTGCCGCCGGCAAAGAGCATGTTGAGCTTTACCTGTTCCGGCTTGAGCCCAAGGACGGCTGCCACCGTGGCCTGGTCGACGGTCTGGAACTGCTCGCCATTCCACACTTCGCAGCCATTTGCATCCAGCTTCATCACGCAGTTGAGGGGCTCCATCGCCGCGTGCGCGAGATAGGGAAAATCGAACTCGGCTTCGATGAGCTTTTCAGCCTTGCCCAGCACGCCCTCGGCATCGCCATCCTTGCGCGCGATCGCACCCGGGGTGGCCGCAAGCTTGCGGTAGTCTTCAAACAGTTGTACCGAACTCCCCCGCCAGGCAGCACTTTCGTTCCACTCGATGCGCAACGCCTCGCGCCCCTTCCTTGCCGTCCAGTAGTCACCGGCCAGCACCGCAACGCCCGACGAAATACGCACCACATCGACCACGCCGGCCACGGCCCGCGCCGCCTTGTCATCGACGCCGCGCACGGTGGCACCGAAACGCGGTGGATGCGCCACCACGGCGACCAGCATGCCGGGCAGCTTCACGTCCTGGGTAAACACCGCGCGGCCGGTGGTCTTAGCCGCACTGTCCTTGCGTGGCACATGCTTGCCGATGAGGGTGAAATCCTTCGGGTCCTTGAGCATGACCGTCGCCGGCATCGGCAGGCCCGAAGCAGCCTCGGCGAGTTCGCCGAAGCGCGCGCTGCGCCCACTCGGTGCATGGCTCAACACACCCGCGCGGACGACGATCGAATCCGCTGCGACTTTCCACCGCGCGGCCGCAGCCTGCACCAGCATGGCCCGCGCCACCGCGCCGGCATGGCGCATCTGCTCGAAGGAATTGGCGATCGCGGTGCTGCCTCCCGTGCCCTGCGCCGGCCCCCACAACAGGTTGTTGTAGCGTGCGACGTCGGCAGGTGCGCCCTCGACCACGACCTGTTCCCAGCCGGCATCAAGCTCTTCGGCAAGCAGCGTCGCAAGCCCCGTGTAGGTGCCCTGCCCCATTTCCAGGTGCTTGGCGAATACCCTCACTGTGTTGTCGGTGCCAATGCGGACGAAGGCATTGGGTTCGAAACCAGCTGCGGCCACCGGCACCGCCCCGGCGATGCCGGGGCCGCCAACCCTGGCGGCGGCACCCCGCGCGGCCGGTAACACGAGCGCCAGAGTCAGCCCTGCGCCAGCCTTGAAGAAATCACGACGGGAAACGTTCTCGATTCGGTTTTTCATGTTGCGCTCCTTTACGCCAGGGCAGAGGACGCTTCGTGGATGGCTGCGCGGATGCGCACGTAGGTCGCGCAGCGACAGATATTGCCGCCCATCGCGGCATCGATCTCCTCATCACTGGGCTTGGGATTGGCGACCAGCAGCGCGGTGGCCGACATGATCTGTCCGGACTGACAGTAGCCACATTGCACCACGTCGAACTTCTGCCACGCGGCCTGCACGGCCTTGCCCGCGCGGACGGCATCGACGCCTTCGATGGTGGTGATCTTCTTGCCCGCAGCCGCAGACAGCGGAGTGGAGCACGACCGCACAGGTTCGCCATCGAGATGTACGGTACATGCACCGCACAGCCCCATGCCGCAACCGAACTTGGTCCCGGTCAGGTCGAGGCCGTCGCGCAAGACCCACAGCAAGGGGGTGTCGTCGGACAGGTCGGTATCGACACGCTGTCCGTTCAGGATAAAAGTGGTCATCGGGCGGCTCCTCGCGGAAAGGGGATGATCTGCAATCGGGTGGCAGGATTCGACGCTGCCTTGATCGATAAAGATTAGACTGTTTGGCTATGAAGATCGACGCAGCAATGCTGAAAGAGCAATGAAGCCAGACTTACAAATCGACCCCGCACTCCTGCCCGCCCTGGCCACCTTCGAGTGCGTTGCCCGTCACGCGAACTTCAGCCGCGCGGCTGCAGAAATGGGCTTCTCGCCGTCTGCGCTCTCGCAGTCGCTTCGTGCCCTGGAAAAACGCCTGGGCGTGCGTCTGCTGGCGCGCACCACACGACGTGTGAGCCTCACCGAAGAGGGTGCACTCATCCTCGATAGTGTCCGCCGCGGCCTGGCCGAGCTCGGCGGTGCGCTGAGCGCGCTTGGCGATGTGCGTGGCCAGCCCGCGGGAACGGTCCGGATTGCATTGTCGAGAATCGCCTATGCCGAATTGTTTTCACCGCATATTGTCGACTTTTCTGCGCGCTATCCAGCTATAGGCCTCGAGTTCTACCTCGATGACGGTCTCACCGACATCGTCGCCGGACGCTTCGACATCGGGGTCCGCCTGGGCAGTTGCATCGAGGCCGACATGGTCGCCGTGGCGCTCAGCCGTCCATCACGAATGCGCATCGTCGGCACGCCCGATTATTTTCGGCGCAATCCGCCGCCGCACACGCCTGAAGACCTCGCAGCACATGACTGCGTCCGCTTTCGCTTCACCACCAGCGGTCGCATCGCACGCTGGGACCTCGAGCACAACGGACAGCGGCTGGAGATCGAAGTCAACGGTCGCTTTGTCGTCAACGATTTCGTCGCCGAGATCGACCTCGCCCGCCGCGGACTGGCGCTTGCGCAAGTGGTCGAATCAAGCGCGATGGACGATATCGAGACCGGGCGCCTGGTCACGACACTGGATGAATACGCACCGACACTTGGGGCGGCGCACCTCTACTTTCCTGGCACGACCCATATGCCGGCGAGACTGCGGGTATTCATAGACTATTTCCAGGCCGCCAACTCAGCGCGGAAAGCAACGAATTGAGCAATCTGCGCACGCAAGGCCATCGGCAAGGAACACAACGTGGAAACAGCTGAAAGCGTCTGCACCTTCTGGTTCGGCACTACCGCCGCCGATGTGACGAAGTCGATGCCACGATACAGGCACGCTTCGAGCCACTTGTCATCGAGGCTGGAGACGGCCATCTCGATGCATGGCTGCAGACACCCATTGGCCATCTCGGCCAGATCCTGCTGGAGGACCAGTTTTCGCGCTACATCCACCGCAACGAAGTGCGCGCCTTTGCGTTCGATCCGTGCGGCGCATCCAGCTGTCCGAAGCATCGGCGAAGATCCGCAACGCCGGGGGCAAGGACGACGACGAGGACATGCAGTGGCCGGCGGGTGCCGTACCGATCGAGACCCGGTGCGGCACCCCGCTGTCCGATCCCGACAGCGTGGTACGTAAGAGTCCGTATCAACAGCTGTCGTGATCAGGTGGCCGTGAACCCGATGTACATCGGCCAACCCGTTTCGGCCAACACCGGAAGCTCAATACCGGAATCTGGAGATGAGTGTCTTGAGGTCGAGGGCGATCTTCTCGAGCGATTTCGCCGAATCGGCCGTGCTCCCCACGGTGGCGCTGGTCTCCTCGACCATCTGCGCGATGTTCTCGACCTGCCCCGCAATGGCGGTGCTTGCCGTGCTCTGTTCGCGTGTAGCCAATGCGACCTCTTGCGCACGTGAGAGTGTTTCGTTGGCGCCTCCGCGAATTGCATTCAACGCGTCTGCGGCCTTCCGCGTCAGGGTCACCCCGCGCTCGACCTGGGGCAGGGTCTCGTCCATCGACTTCACTGCCGAAGCAGTTTCACCCTGAATGGCACCGACCATTTCCTCGATCTTCAGTGTTGCCGAAGCGGTACGTTCGGCAAGCCCCCGCACCTCGTCCGCAACCACTGCAAATCCGCGCCCCTGCTCGCCGGCCCTGGCCGCCTCGATCGCGGCATTGAGCGCAAGCAGATTGGTCTGGGCCGCAATCTCCTTGATCACGTTCGCGATGGTGGAGATTTCGTCTGCACGCACGCCGAGCGAACGAATTCGCTCTGCGGCCCCGGTCACGCTCCGGGCAATTTCACCGATCTCACGCGCAGCATCCAGGACGGTTCCTTCGCCCACACCGGCCTGCTCCGCAGCCCTTGCAGAGTTGGACTCGGTCTCGCTTGCGCTATCGGAGATATGGGTAACGCTGACTGTCAATTCCTCGATGGCGGCGGCCATGTTGGCCGTCGCATCCGACTGATTACGTGCCGCGATTGCAACCTGATTGGACGCGTTCGCAATATGCTCGGCATTGCCAACCAGACTGTGCGCGTTTTCGCCCAACTGCCGCATCATGCCGCGCAGGCTATCGACCATCGCGCCCAACGACGCCAGCATGCTGCCCGCCGGCGCATGACCGACATCCACTGTGAGATCACCTGCACTTGCCTTCCCCATGAGCTGCATCACCGTGAGCGGTTCGCCGCCAATCTGGCGGGCGATGGAGCGGGCAATCGTCCATGCGACGGCACCAACGAGCACCAACGCAAGCGCGGCACCTATCAACACACCACGCGCCACCTTGAAGAACTTGGCGTCGAGGTCATCCACATAAGAACCGGTACCGATCACCCAGCCCCAAGGTTTGAAGAGCTTGAGATGCTGCAATTTCTCGATCTGGATGTCGCTACCCGGCTTGGGCGTGAGCGAACTGGTGAAGCCATCTCCATCCACCGCAGCCGCCACGAGGTTACGAACCGTGTACGTCCCCTCCTTGTCCTTACGGTCCCAATGACTGGCTCCCTCATATTCGGGACGCACGGGGTGGGCGACCCCCATCCCCTTGGTGTCATACGCGTAGAAATACTGATCGTCGAGATAGCGCATGCTTCGCAAGACGCTGCGCGCCTGTTCCTGGGCTGCCTCACGCGACAACTCTCCCCGGCTCTCACGCGCCTCGAATCCAGACACCGCAGACATGGCTGAATCGACGGCCGCGCGCAGCATCACCTTGCGGTCCTCGAGCATCTGCGCACGCAGATGAAACAGCTGAAACGACGCCAACCCGAGCATGCCAAGCATGGCCACAAGCACCGTAAGCACCAACCTGCTTCGCAACGTCATCGATCGGAACATATAACCTCCCTCGCACCACGCCAATCCGTTTGGTCTTGAAATACGCTCTCGCAGAGGCTTGCAACGTCTGCAAGCCAGTCCCGGACTGCGGCATCGTGCAACACAAACATACGGACTTAGATCGCTAACGGTTGCGATCTCCTGAACTTTAGCAAGCTTGTTGAGTCACTTCGCCTGCAGCGTAAATCAGCGCGATTCACGGCCACCTCCTGTGGCCACCGCATGACCGGCAGCCCTCCGCGTGATACCGAGCCACCAAATGGAAACAGCCGAAACCATCTGCACCTTCTGGTTCGGAACCACTACCGACGATGCGACGACCATCGCCGAGCAATCCGCGCTATGGTGGAGCAAGCGCGACGAGGTCGATGCCGCGATACGGGCACGCTTCGAGCCACTGGTCATCCAGGCTGGAGACGGGCATCTCGATGCATGGCTGCACACACCCATTGGCCACCTCGCCCTGATCCTGCTGACGGACCAGTTTCCGCGCAATATCTACCGCAACGATGCGCGCGCCTTTGCGTTCGACGAACGCGCGCTGGGCTGGAGCAATGCCGCAATCAGCCGAGGTATCGATCGCCGATGCCGCCCCATCGAGCGCGTCTTCTTCTATCTCCCGCTGGAACATTCCGAGAACCGCGACGACCAGGCGGAAGCCGTTCGACTATTCGAAGCCCTCGCCACCGAAGTCCCTCCTCACGTCCGTCCCGCGTTTGACGGTTTTGCGGACTTTGCCCGCCGCCATCGTGAAATCGTGGACCGCTTCGGCCGTTTTCCGCATCGCAATGCCGCACTCGGGCGCGTGTCGACAGCCGAAGAGGCGGCCTTCCTCCGCCAACCCGGCTCAGGCTTCTAACGCCCATTTTCCTCAACACGGGCTGCAGACGGACTGGGCAAAGGTTCAATGGCATGGCGCTTCGCCACCGTTGCCTGCACCACCGCCTTTGGGCGGCAAGGGGCCACGTGGCGTGGTGCAGCCGATGCTTCCGCAATCCGGCGGTGGCGTGTCGACAACGGGAGGCTCCCCTGGGTCCGAGGGGGTACCGCTATTTCCCAAACCGGGGCTGGAAACCGGATCCTCGGGTTCGAGCGGATCGCTGTGCATCTGTACGGTGACGTGCGACACCATTGGGATGCGCCCCGCGGCGATGAGCCGGGTATTAAAGGCATCCCCACCGGTATCGAGCCAAGCGAGGTAACGACTGTAGATCGGGCCCATCAGCGGGACGGTCGGCTTATAGCCATACGTCACCCGCAGCTTGAGCAGGTTCGCGTCCTGCAGACTCTGTCCGGAACGGGGGCCGATCGCCTCCGGATTCTTCGCGATCAGCTGGCCGTTCGGGATGGCGCGCTTGCCGTACTTGTCCTCGAGCGCCGCGGAGTTCCAGTCATCGAAGGACTCCCGCGTCGGGTTCAGGATCTCGATGCGGCTGAACGCACTGACATCGGCTTGGGCACGCCCATAGGATGTTGCCAGCTCGGCCGTGCTGGACCCACCGCCGTATACCGGGATCAGCGCACGGGCCAAGGCGGTCTGGATGGGACCGGCTTCGCCATGCTGCACGCTGCCAGCCCGCGCCGCCATGAAGGTGGCGTGATTGAGGTGATTCTTGTTGAAAAAGAGCAGGCCGTATTGCAGGCTCGCCAATCCGAGCAGCGTCAGCACCGGCCCGACCACGACGAACTCGACCATGGCCGCGCCGCGGTGGCGCAAGCGGTGCAAGGTACACGTCATCTGGCGTCCCGGGCCTCGAAGACGACGTGCGCGATTTGATCCCCAACGCCGATACCCAGACTTTCGATGTCTCCGGCCTTGAACTCGAGCGTATGCAGCGTGCCGCGCGGACCGAAGCTAACCCGCCAGGGCTCGAGTCCGCTTACGCAGTGCAGCACGCGCCCGGTCTGGTCGAGGTAGGCGACGTCAAGCGCATAGCGCATGAAGCCGGTATGCACGCTGGCACAGCGCCACAGCAGCAGGCCAACTGTCTCCTGCGGCGAGGCGCGCAACATGAGGCCACGAAATCGCGCCCAAAATCCGGCGGCGACCTCCAGCGCAAAGCGACGTTCACCACTGCGACCCACGACACTTGCGTCCGCAGGGTGACACATGATCACACCAGCCTTCATGTGCCCGGACTGCCAACCAGCAGTTTGTCGATCCAGCCCTCGCCCTCGGCTGTCGTCACGCGATAGAAGCCATTGCGCTCTTCACCCATGTAGACCGCATTATCCGATCGTTCGAGCGCACCGAGCTCCCTGGCGCTGCGGTCGGGCGCCACACGGACCGCGATCGTCTTCAACTTCACCCGCAACAGGTCGCCCGCCTGCAAACCCGCAGGCCCGGTCGCGGGGGCTGCCCTGGATGGCATCGCCGCATAGTGCCTGTCGAAGGCCGCTGGGCTGAAGCCGCTCATCGTTTCGGTACCGAATACGATGAGCGGAACACCGCCGTTACCGCCATAGGCTCGGTATTCCTCATAGTAGGCTTTGTCCCTGTTGATATCCCGTTCCACGAAGGGGATGTTTCGGGTGCGCATGTAGGCCGCAGCCTGTTTGCAGTACCCGCAGGTCGCATTGCGGTAGAGGATGACTTTGCCCTCGGTGTCGGCCGGTCGCAAAGTGCCGTCGAGGATGCGCCCAATGGACACCGTGGTGATGGAGCGCAATGCCTTGCTTGCAGCATCGCCGAAGGTTCGCCCGACGACGCCGCTCAGGATTGAGCCCAGATCCTGGGCCGGTGCCAGTGCAGGCATCGCAACGACGAGCACGACGATCATTCTCAGACAATTGAGTGGTCTCATTTCAGATACCCGCCTCCATGAATTTGACGACAATGGGAAAGAACAGCACGATGAAGGTGCACGGAAAGATGAACGCGATGAGGGGGAAGAGCATCTTGACCGGCGCTTCCATGGCGAGCTTCTCCGCACGCAGGAAGCGTTCGATGCGCTGCTGATCGGCCTGCGCTCGAAGGACCGGTCCCAGGTTCATGCCCAGACGTTCGGCCTGAATGACGGAAGCCACGAAATTGGTGACCGGTGTTTCGTTGAGGCGCTGAGCCAGCGCACGCAAGGCCTCTGCACGCGGCTTGCCGGCGCGGATGTCGCGCATGACGCGCTGGAACTCGTCGCGCATCACGCCCTTCGGGCCCTTGAGCACGGCCTGATGCAGGGCGCCCTGGAAGTTGAGCCCGGCCTCGACACACAAGGTGACGATATCCAGAAAGAAGGGCAGCGCCTTGAGCAGTGCCCGGCGCCTGTCCTGGATGGTGTCGCGCAACCAGATCGCCGGATAGGCCCATCCGAACAAGGCACCGAACAGGGCGGCCTGCCAGTACAGTGCTTCGGCAAAGCGCGGGCCGCCACTGCGGCTCTGATCAAAGGAATCGAGCAGCCAGTCGCACAACACGCCCACCAGCACGGCTCCGATGAGCCTGGACGCGACAAACTGGGCTGGACGCAGCGAATAGTCGAGCCCCGCCTTTCTCAGTTTGCCCATGATCGCCGCAGCGCGTTTGTCAGACAGCAAAGGCTCGATATAGAAGCTGATCCACTGAATCGGCCACCATGCCAGGCGGAAGCCGACGGGCGGCGGATCCTTGTACGCTCGATCTTCCTCCGGCACGTCAGCGACAGCGCGGCCAAGCGTCCATGCAACAAGCGCAATCGATAGGCCGGTCATGACGGCGAGCACGACAATGATCAGGGTGTCCTCGTCCATGGCCATTTACACGTCGATAGCGACAATGCGTCGAATGACATGGATGCCGAGAATCTCGAAGATCGCGATCACGACGAGGGTGGCCCACCCTTCACGGGTGTGCCAGAGGTGCGCCATGGCCTCGGGCTCCATCTTGTTGAGCACCCCCATCAGCAGCAGCGGCAAGGCGCCGACGACCCAGGCCTGAAGCTTGCCCTGCGCGGTCAGCGCACGGATCTTTCCTTCCAGCTGTAGACGGCTGCGAACGGTGTGGGCAGTACGCTCGAGGGTCTCGGCGAGTCCGCCGCCGGTTTCCGACGCGATGCGCATGGCGGAGACCGTGAGCGTGGTCGATGGCGTGGGAATGCGCCGACTCAGGTTGCCGAGACTCTGTTCCAGCGTGACCCCCATGCGTTGTTCGCGCAGCATCAGGCCGAACTCCTGCGAGATCGGCGGGGCGGTCTCGGCCACCAGTTGCCCCAGCGCGGAACTCAGCCCCAGGCCCGCGCGCAGCGCGCCGGAGATCATCATCAGCGCGTCGGGAAGCTGCTGCTCGAAGCGCTCCAGGCGGCGCGCGCGCAACACCGAATACAGCCAGCGCGGCAACAACCCCAGCGCCAGAAAGATTGGAACTGCAAGCACCGCGGCACCGGTCACGACCCAGACAAGGATGCCGCCCAGTGCCATGATCGCCAGATTGGCAACGAACAATTTGCGTGGATCAATGAATAGAAAGAACTCCTGGGCCTGGAAATGAGCGCGCTCAGTGAAGCTGGCCCGGTAGCGCGCCATCGTGACGGTGCCAAGGTCGATGACGAACCAGGCGATCAGGACTGCGCTGATGGCAATGACAGCGGTCACCAGGGAAAGCACGTCGGTCGGCATCATCAGACCAGATCCTCACCCAGCGCTTCGAGCCCGACGTCGGCAGTCATGAAGATCTCGATGTCGAGCTCACGCCCCGTTGCACGCAGTTCATCGTAGAAACTCGGTACGATGCCACAGCCGGTAAACAGACCCTTGACCTTGCCATCGGCGGCACCATAGCCCTCGTTGTGGAAGCGGAACAGTTCCTGCATCTGGATCTTGCCGCTTTCGATACCGGTAATCTCGGCGACACTGGTGACAATGCGGCTACCGCAGGCAAACCGGCTTTGCTGGATGACAATGTCCACGGCCGAGGCAATCTGCTCGCGGATGGCGGACAGGGGCAGGTCCATGCCGGCCATCAGCACCATGGTCTCTAGCCGGGCAAGCGCATCGCGCACGGTATTGGCGTGGAGCGTGGTCAGCGAACCCTCGTGGCCGGTGTTCATCGCCTGCAGCATGTCGAGCGCTTCGGCCCCCCGGCACTCACCGACAACGATCCGGTCCGGACGCATACGCAAGGTGTTGCGCACGAGATCGCGGATCTGCACCGCACCCTTGCCCTCGACGTTGGACGGCCGTGCCTCGAGACTGATCAGGTGCGCATGGTGCAGCTTCAGCTCTGCTGCGTCCTCGACGGTGATCACGCGCTCACCCGGCGGGATGAAGTTCGACAGGATATTCAGCAGTGTGGTCTTGCCCGAGCCCGTGCCACCGGAAACGATGATGTTCTTGCGCGCCTCGACGCAAACCTGGAGGAAGGTCGCCATGGCCCCGTCCAGCGAACCATGGCGGACGAGATCGCTGGCCTCAAGCTTGCGCCTGGCAAACTTGCGGATGGTCACGCACGGACCCTTGAGGGCAAGCGGCGGAATGACCGCATTGACTCGGGAACCGTCCTTGAGGCGCGCATCCACCATCGGAGACGATTCGTCGATACGGCGCCCGAGCGGCGTGACGATGCGCTCGATCACGCCGATGACTGCGCGATGTCCGGTAAACGCGAGAGGATGGCGGATCAGGCGCCCGGCACGCTCGACGTAGATTTCATCGTAGCGATTGACCATGATTTCGGTCACCGAATCGTCCGCGAGCAACTCCTCAAGCGGACCAAGCCCAATGGCTTCGTCGAGCACCTGGCTGCTAAGGTGCGCGCGGTCGAGCTCGGCGGGAATCTCCGCGTCGAGCTCGGCAAGCAACGCGGCAATGAGTCGCCCGGTTTCCGAGCGCAAGCGATCGTCGGACATGTGATGCACGTCCTGTCGGCGCAGATCCATGGCCTCAAGCAGTCGGCCATGGAGCAGTTTGCGCCACTCGAACTCAAGTTCGCGCCTCGCCGTATCGGCATGCGGCACTGGCAATTCGGCCACGGTCGAAGTGGAAGCAGGTATGCCCGCCACCACGGAGTGGGTCGGCGCAGCTCCCGTCGCCTGTGCGGGAAACTCGGCGTGCAACGGTCTGCGCGCTCCATGCGCCGCATCCTGCGTTGTATCCGGCCCATGCTCCCTTACCGTAAGCTTGAAGGGACCGATGCCGACGACATCGTTCTGCTTGAGTGGGCCGAACTGCCCGTTGATGCGCTGTCCGTTGATCTGAACGCCGCCGAATGCGCCGACGTCTTCAATCAGGATGCCCGCCGGCGTACGGAACAGATGGGCGTGCTCTTTGCCAATACGCCAGCTATCGAGACGAATTTCGCATTGCGCGCCCTTGCCGATCACCGAATCCGCTGGCACATGCAGTGTTCTGGTGCTGCCATCCGGATGAGTCACTTCAACCTGCAGCATCAGGGAACCTCCGCGCGGACCGGTTCGAGCAATCCCGCCCAGGCCCAGCCGCTGTGCGGACCCGACTGCACGGGAAGCCATCCATCCACTGGCGACCGGGACAGCGCCTGCACCTCGCTGCCGATCTCCAGCCACGCCAGGCGCTGTGCATTCCGATCGGGACTGACCCGAAGCGCCAGCTTCAAGCCAGTGACGCGATACCACGCCATCGGCGCCCCTCCCGCGTCAGGCAAGGCGGTGACCGGCCGCGATGCGATACGAGCAGCCGGTAAACGATCGGTGAAGGCCTTCATCAGCCATTCGGCGTCCGTGGTCGGCTCGATGGCATGGTCGGCAATCCAGCCCGTATTGCCATCGGGAAGCCGCACCTGCCGCCAGCCGCCAAGCTTTTCCGGACTCACCGAGCCCACCACCGCGCCCTTGCCGAGGCGTACGAGTACTTCGCTGGCACGGTTGGGCAGGGCGTGTACGGCCACACCGTCACGAATGACGCGTTGATTGATCTCGATGACGGAAGCACTTCGGGCATCGCCGCGCGCGCCTCCAACGTCATCGCGAAGCGATTCATCACCCGGTGGCATCAACGGCGCCTCGGGATCGCCAGGTCGAATCGACTTCGTCGGGTCAGCGGCCCGCCGTTCATCGGGCTCGTTCAAGTAGGGCGGCTTGCCAAGTCCGTCCTCGAGGCGCCTGCTTGCACGATCGATGCGGTCCACCAGACCGGGACTGCGACTATCGACGATATGCGGCGTAACGAAGACGACGAGCTCGGTTTCGTCGTTCTGGAAACGCCTGGAGCGAAAAAGCGCGCCAATGACGGGCAGGTCGCCGAGGAAGGGCACCTTGTCGATACTGCTGCTGTCACTGCGCTTGAGCAAGCCCGCCAGTACAAGTGTCTCGCCGTCACGGACATTGAATTCGGTCTGGGTCATGCGCTTTGACAGCGCGGGACCAGCCACGGTGGACACCGACGTATCGATGTTGCTGACCTCGCTGGTAATCTTGGCGCGGATATTGCCGCTGTTCGACACCGTCGGCTCAATATCGAGCGCCACCCCGTACGGTTTGAAGTTCACCGTGGTGCCATTGATCGTGGATACCGTGTAAGGAAACTCGCCGCCGGCGAGAAAATGTGCCGCGGAACCGCTGCGTGCCGACAGTTGTGGCTGTGCCAGAATCGAGGCCTTGCCTTCCTGGGCGAGCAGCGCGAGCTGCGCGTTCAGGCCCATATTGACGACGCTGAGGATATTCACCCCGGTATGCAGCGGCATGGAACTGCCGCCTCCTACCGCCGTGATCGGCGCCGGATTGGATGTTCCAGTGGCAAGGTTGATCTGATAGGCGTCGTTGCCATGGACGATGGGTGCCCACACGCCGCCGATCGCCGCACCGCCCGTCGGCCCCCACTTGAGACCGATCTCCTTCAGCTCATTGGTGGGAAACTCGACCACCTTGACGTCCATCAGGACCATCTTCTCCCAACCGTCGGGGTTGGTGAAATTGACAATCTGAGGATAGCGCTTGGCCAACTCTTCGATCTTGCCCAGGTCGCGGTCGGACAGTTCTTCCCCTTCGACGATGACCTTGTCGCCAATGACCGAGGCCCTGGCATGCGGAATGCCGGCGAGAAAGGCGGCAATTTCGCGCGCAAAGCGCGAGGTGTCGCCGGGTGCGATATTGATCTTGACGCGCTGGTATTTGCCGTCTTCGTTCCAGATGAAGAGAGAGGAAGTGCCGACCGCATTGGCAAATACGATGACCTCCTTGTCGTCGAGCGAGGCGGCATTCATGATCTGGCCGTTCCCCACCGCAATGCGGGCGACACCCGGCGCCGGAAAAACCCGTGTTTCGCCGACGAACATGTCGATTTCGGGAATGAGTCCCTGGTCGTTTGTCGCCTTGATCGGCGCATAGGCCGTTTTCGATGTCCTCGCGTTGCCGCCGGAATGCCAGGTCTCCACAAACTTGCCCACAGGCGCCAGCGACGCGGAACCTGGCGCACTGTCCGGCACACCTTGTTGGGCGCACACCACCGCGGGAAGCACGCATGATGAGAAAATGAGACAGGCCGCCAGGCGCAGGCTAATCGATGCAGGGTCACTGCGCATTTTTTGCATGATTTGAATCCGTGAAGCGCGAATGAAATGGAGCCGTCAGCGCACCTGCGGCGCGCGCAGAACGGGGGCGGCGGGACGATCTGACGCGGATATCAGCGCGTCGGAGATCAACCGATCGGACGAGGTCGGCTGGGCTAAGTCGGCTGGGCTCGCGTAGTGCCCCAAATGCAGACCTTCCGGCGGCAGCCTGCCGTCACGGCCTCCATACAGCACGGGCACCTGGGCAAGCTCGCCGGTCATGTCCCGGAGAAAATTCGCGGCCAGCTCGCCGCCGTCGCGTTCGTCTTCGTCCGCGGGATTGCGCAACAAGGCGGTCAACTTGCCTTCCTCACGCGCGCGGATGATGTTGCGAGCCTGGTCCGGCGTGGTATCGAGGGTCACAGTGGAATACTGCCTTCGCTCTCCGTTCCTCGGATCTTCTGTCGAACGCTGGCCCGTTGCCAGCACAGGCACCTTTTGCTGCATGACGAAGCTGTACTTCTTGCCACCCTGCTCCAGAGTCAACACGAGATCGACCACATCACCCGGTTCGAGCAGACCAGAGATCGAGTTGATCTCGTCCACCGGCACGGTAATCGCGCGCCGTCCCTCGGCGACGCGACTGGAGAACGTCGGCGCCTTCCTGCCTTCGAGCAGTCCCCACAACACCATCTCACCGGACTTCAGCGGATAGGCCAGCGTCTGGCCTGAGACGCGATCGAAATTCTCGGGGAGAATGGCTTGGGAATGCGCGAAGTCGACCGGCACCGACCGAATCGCGACGGTCTCTTCAGAGATACGCTCACCTTGTTTCAAAGCACGCTTGGCCACGACGACACCAATGGTGTCGCCCCGGCTACGCGCCTCGATCTCGGCCATTCGCCTGGCCAGATAGGATTGCGCGGCATAGGCTGCGAGCCCACCGATCACAAGTGCCGCCATCAGTACGAGCCATGTCCTGTTATGGCGAAGTTTGGACAGATCTTGAAGTTTCATTGTCGGTATTGGAAATGGGCGGGATCGAGTGCCGATCAGGTTGGCAGGGAGAGGGCAAAACTGAAGTGCTGGTAACCGTGACGGAAGTTCTGGATCATCTGCCACAGTGCGCTGTCGTCATCGGTCAGCCCCACACCGAGCGCAAGCGCGAGTGCCGCGCAGACCACGACGTACTCGATCATGGCCTGACCAGGTTGACGTGAAAGCGATGCCCGGGCGCAACGGTTCATGGCAATCTGCCCAGCGTGGAAACGGTATTGATGACGATCGTCGTTTTGCGCTGCGTATCGCGCGAAATGGTGACAATGGCTTCCTTGTCTGCCCCTTTGAAGTAGAGCGTCCGCCCCTGCCCCGAGCGCCAACTGGGGCCATCTGGCATGTCTGCAGCGGAAGATTCGTTCTCGAGGACGAATCCTTCGGCCGCCATGAGCGCCTGAGTGCGTTCGCTGTTGATCTGTGCATCCACCGTGTTTTCGAATACGGCATGCCAGGCGCGCCTGCCGCGATCCGCCGACACCATGTCACTCCGAACCGCGGATCCGGACGGTAGTCCAAAGAGCCAGCGATCAAGCTGCTCCTGGCGCAGGAGGCGCATTTCAGCGGCCGCCTCGAAGTCGCTCTCCGCCACCACACCGCGGACGCCGTTGGCATCGCGCTCGAGCTGGACGCTGAGGTATCGATGTCCCACAGCTTTGCCCAGTACAGTAGTCTTTCCGAGGTGGTTTTCTACCAGCGGGGAACCGAGCTCACGGGAAAACCATGCAAGCAGATCATCGACCGACTCGCTGGAGCGAAACCCGCGCATATGCATCGGCACGCCATTAAGCACGATCTTCTCGCCAACGGAGAACACCCGCGCGGAGTCCGGAAGCGCAATCGAACCTTCAACGGAATATGCCTTTGCCATTATCAGAATACAGGCGAGTCCGATCGGAATGCGGGTCATTGCGTTTACTTCGCCTTCAGACGATCCGCTGGCACCACGTCCCGCCAGAAATCGATCCTGCCCAGTTTTGGACCTTGAAGACCTGCGGGTGCTTCGATGATCGACACGTAGCCGTCGACTTCGCCGGAAATACTCGCGAGACTTGCAGCCGGAAAGATTGCAGCGCTGCCTAGAATCCGGCTTTCGACCTCTGCTGCATGCTTTGCCGCCCACGGCTCGAGCAGCAGGCTGGTGTGTCGCGTCATCGTCAATTCGGTCGTATCGAATGGGCGGTAGAAAGCCAGCGCAGTTGGCAGCGGCGCAAGCTTTACACTGATGTTGGCACGGTAGATGCCTTTTGACGCCAGACCAAGTCCGGATGCGATCATTCCAAAGCTGTCCATGTCGCTTGCTGCCTCGAAGCCGTCCGCGTGCGAACTGCCAGCGCCGGGGCCGAAACTGACGGCCACATCGGAAAAGCGATTCAGCAGTGGCCGGGCGTCGGGCCCCCGCCAGAACAGGTTGCGATGCGCGTTGAATTCGCCGGCGACGTCACCCGTCTTGATCGGCGCGTCCGAATTGCCAAAGAAGCGGCGTCGCACTTCGTCCGCCAGCTGGCCCTCAGGCTTCCATGACCCTGTCGCACGGTCGTTCCGGATCGTCGCGTCAAACGCAGCGTAACGCGCAGCCATCTGTGTGGAATGGTTGATATCCTGATATTTGGCGATCATCGGAATCAGCAGAAACAGCGGCATCATCGTCAGTGCAACGACGAGGAACTCGGTCAGCGCCTGACCGCACTGCGCAGATCCGCGCGCGCGATTGCGATGTGCGCTCATGACGTGAGCGACAGGAGCCACCGGTAAGACTCTCATTTCAAGAATGGCCGCGGTGCGTTCCGCAAGATCACCGCCCCATCCGGATGCCGAAAGATCTCGCTACTGACCTGCAGATCCAGGACAACCTCTCTTGCGGTAAAGGTGTGGAACTTGTCAAAGGTCGCTTGCAACAAGAGGCCCGGCCTTTCCAGGTGGTACGCGGACCGCTGATGCGGCAAGTCGCTCTTGGGTGTTGCCATGCACTTTTGCATCAGCGGCGGCGAGCCGAATACCTCGCAGCGCATTCCGGCAATCGTTTTGAAGCTTCCGGTGGGCGCCAGGAGCGCCATCGTGCCGCCACCAACGCCGCGCAAGACCGCGAGCGTTTCAGGCGACAGTGCGTCTACTTCGTTCGATGGCAGTCGAACCACGTTGCGGCAGGACGGTGGCGACTTCCCCTTCTCTGCACGCAGCGTTTCCTCGCAGTGCAGACTTCCATCGATGAGACGACGCGTCTTTCCGCTCGCGCGTCTGAGACCACAATTGCCGACATACCCCTGATCCCGGTGGATGTCCCTGCGCGAGTCGATCTCCAATTTTGTCGCCGAACGGATTGCAACCGACTTTCCCGCCGCATAGTAGATTTCAAGGTCCTCAAACCAGGTCTTCTCGGGTATGCCGCCTGTCGGCAAGGGCTGGTATGGCCCTGGATCGTCACCGAGGTCTATGCCCAATTTGCATAATTCGTGCAATTGCTGCAGATTTTCGCGCTGGTGCTTCTGAAATTCTGGATCAAGCTCCATCGTCAGATGAACGTAGTGCGCAGACACCGTCGCGCCGCCGAACTCGGAGTGATACGGTCTCCAGCCCTCGTCGGCATGCAATGCACTGCTGACGAAGAGCAAAGCGAAACTGAACAGCGCAAGACCGCTGAATCCGATTTTCATGGCATTTCCACTCCCTGCAGGCCTTGCGCAAAGCGGACCTCGGCATCAGCGGACACCAATCGTGGCTGCCAGAACGGATTGAACAGGCTGCCGATCTCCCTGGGTTTTCCCATTCCAGTGCCGTACGCGTTCGCGTCCTGACGCGCGAAGAAGACCTCAGCGGCCGAAACTGCAACAAGCTCGTCACCGCCCGCGGGCATGGCGCTGAAGTTGTTCAGCGACTGTCCGAGCCGCGTGCCGCTACCGCTGCCACGAATCTCTGCGCGACCTTCCGAGGTCCGCGTCTGCGCGACAACGCGGCGCAGACGCACTGCCAGCCGGAGGCGCGGATCGTCCCCGGCAAGCGCACTGTCGGAAAGGTCGTAGAAATCCGGCAATCCCGAGTAGTCCCAGGTGGACGATGAGGCAGCGCCGTAGGCCATCCCGCCCGAGGTCGGATTGACCAGTCTGGCGGCACCGTAGCGGGAGAGATCGGTGTCGCTGCCCGGCACGTCGGCAGCACCACGTCCGCCAAAGCCCACTGGATACTCATTGATGTAGCAGTCACCGTACTTGTCTGTCTTCCAGCGGAATTCGGACATGGCATCAAGCGCCTTCCATTCGTCAAAACCGATCAGATCGGTGCCGCCACGGCGGCTGATCCAGTCCCACATATAGACACAGCCCTCCGGATACAGGGCAGGCATTGTCCAGTTGCGCCGGGGAACAAATGCGTCCCTGCTTGCAGCGGTTTTCGACACCTCGGCAAACCGCGTACGCTCGTCATCGGCATATCTGGACACGAAGCTGGTGATGTCGGACGCGCTGAGCGACAAGGGGTCGACCGCGATATCGCCATCGTCTCGGTAGTTCGATTCGGCGACCTCGCGCATGACCTTGAGACGGGCCGGAATCAGCCCCATATAGGCGACCTGCTGCGCCTTCATCAAACGCATCCTGATGATCTTGTCCGATGCGAGCGCCAGCCCCTCGAGGGCACTGACGTCACCGTATTCGTCGTTCAGGTGGCCGAGAGAATCTCCGCTGGTCTCCGCAATGAGATAGGACGGGTAGTATCCGATGTACTTCATCCAGTTCACGCCAGCCCCCATTGTTCCCATGGTCTCGACATACTGAATCCACGAGGAAAGGCTCACCAGCTGCGCGATCGCTACCGTATTCGCGAGCATGGCGCGATTGGCATAGGCCTCGTAGTTCAAGGTGCGCGCATTCATGACCGCACCGCTGTAGACCACGGCATCGCTGGTATTCACGAGCCGGGTCTTCTCGGCCGACAACTGTCCGGTGTTGAACAGAAAGAACAATGCAACGACCGAACCGACGATTACGAACAAACCGTAGATTGCGGCCTGCCCATCCTGTCTAGATCGACTCACGACAATGCGGCGTCGCTGCGACGAGAGAAGTTCTTCATTCCAGCACCGGCTCGCAGTACGTCCGACAGTCTCACTGACTCGGTCAGCGCGAATTGTCGTTGGTGTATGCGTTCAAGCCTTTCTTGGTCGTGCCTTCGGCCTCGGCGTTGTCGGCAGACGACTGCGCGGATGAGATCGCAGCACTTGCCGACTTGCCCGACACCTCGAGCGCAATGCCCGCGGTCTGGCTGCGAACGGTCTCGCCGAAGAACTGATACACCGCAATGGCCGCAACGGCAATCAACGCAACGATGACGATGTATTCGGTCATCCCTTGCCCGGACTGGTTGATCGATTCCCTCATTGCACCACTCTCCATGACAATGTATTTTGCAATGGTGCAAATGTACGCTGCGACAACATGCTTTGCAACATGCTTTTGGCATTTTTTCTGTAAATTCATACACGCCTCCGACATTCATGGCACTTCCGTCTCCACTTGCCCGGCTTCTTCTCGTTCTTGCGCTTGGCCTCGTCAGCGAATTTGCCTGGGCCCCGTACTCGATGTCGTGGGCCATGCTGCCGATCCTCGGTGCGGTTTATCTGTGCCTGGCCGCGACGCGCCAGCCGGCCTTGGTCGGCGGCTTGGCACTGGCGTTCGGCATTGCCCAGCATGCGTCGGGTCATGCCTGGATCTACGCTGCACTTGTCGACAAGGCCGGTTTGCCCGTGCCCTTCGCCGTCCTTGCCACCGCCATCTTCGTGCTCTACCTGGCGCTATTCATGGCACTGCCGAGCGTTCTCTGGGCACGTTTTCTGCTGCGGGCTCCACCAGTCGGTGCGTCCTGCGACATGGTCTCCGCGGTCGCGCTTGCCGCCCTGTGGGCCTTTGGCGAGTGGATGCGCAGTGCGTGCCTCGGCGGCGTCAGTTCGCTGGCGCTGGCCTACGCCTGGCTGGATACACCACTCGAAGGACTGATTCCCCTCGGCGGCATGCATGGTACGGGCCTGTTCGTCTACCTGATCGGCTTCGGGGCCGGTCCAGCCCTGAGCCGGCTCAAGGCGAGGCAGCCGCGACAGGCAACGGCGCTCGGCATGCTGCTCGTTTGCGCGCTTGCACTGGGTCAGTGGGGCAGATCGATGCCCTGGATCGACGCCGAGGGCGCAACGATGGACTTTCGACTCGTTCAGACCGGTATCCCACAGCGCGACAAGTTCGACCCGGATAGCGCGGGCCGCATCGTCAGGCAGGTCACCACCACGATGGCATCATCGCCCGCAGCGCTCGTGGTCGCACCGGAAACGGCATTTCCGATGTTCTTTCACCAGTTGCCGATGGGCATTGTCGATACCCTCGTGCAATTCGCGAGACGCAGCGGAAGCCATCTCTTCGTCGGGGTCGCGCACATGGGCAGCCAGCTCCGCGGACACAACAGCCTGCTCCATGTCGCGCCGGGAAGCGCACCACTTTCTTTCCACCACAAGGTGCTGT
The DNA here is from genome assembly GCF_018122735.1 of Azoarcus sp. L1K30. Lineage (GTDB taxonomy): Bacteria > Pseudomonadota > Gammaproteobacteria > Burkholderiales > Rhodocyclaceae > Parazoarcus. Next base: position 3,243,538 of record NZ_JAGRRD010000001.1, read on the forward strand.
TGATGCCATTTGGCGAATACGGGCCAAGGGGTTTCGACTGGTTTTCCAGGCGACTGAACATGGCGTTCAAGGATCTTGTCCCGGGCCCCGTCGACCAGCCCGCATTCGACGTCGGCGACCACCGGATCGGTACCATGATCTGCCACGAAGACTCCGTTGGCTGGTTCGTGCGCCAGCGCGCGCTCGACGCCTCGGTATTGTTGAATCCGAGCAACCTGGCGTGGTTCGACCACAGCAAGGCCATACCACAGGGGCTGGCGATGGTCAGGGTCAGGGCGCTGGAGAATGGTCGTCCGGTCCTGCGCGTCGCCAACACCGGCATTACCGCCCACGTCGATCATCGCGGGAGGCTGATCGGCAGTTTACCTCCGTATATGGCTGCGGAACTGAAGGGCGAGGTGCAGCCCACGAAAGGCACAACACCTTATGCGCGAACCGGGGATTGGCCCTTTGTCGTGGCGTGCCTCACGATGTTGCTGGCGATCGGGCTACGGCGGCAAAAATGCCAGCGCGTATAGCGCGGCGCAAGAGAGATTGCCGTGGTTACGCGGTCGCCTCAGCGGAAGAAGCGACTGAGCCAGCCTCGATCCTTCTTTCTTTCCTTCTCGGCGATGAGGTCAACCATATTTGCCTTGACCGCCGCCACATAGTCAGCGTCGTCGCGTCTGATGTGATTGATCAACCAGGCGCTCAACAGCGTGTGCAGTTCGCTCGCAATGTCCTCACCGGCGCGAAAGCGACCAACGTATTCATTGATGCGCCGGATGAACAGTTCGTGAACCTTGCGATGAGGCTTGCAGAACTGATAGCCTGCCTCTTCCTGCAGGCTCTCCTCAAACGCGAAGTGCGACACGGTATAGTCGACCAACTCGTCGAGCGTCCGCCCGACGACGTCCTTGATGCCGCCGATGTTGGCCGACTCGAGCGTATTGATGTAGTCGACGATGCGCATGTGTTGCTGATCGATCACCGTAATGCCGGTGTCGAGGTCGGGGGTCCAGGTGATGGGCAAGGCCCTTCTCCGAAGAATCAGTCGGATTCAGCTTGCCAGGCGGGTGGCAGCGCTCAAGAACTGTGCATTCTATTCCAGGATCATTTCCTCAGGCTTGATCAAGGTCAACCCTGGTGCGATCACGGCAAGAAGGACAGTCCCGGACAGGCACGGTAACGGCCTCGAGTAAGGAAATCCCGACCTTCCCTCCCCGGCCCGCCGCACTTCGCCTGCGAGGCGCCGGCGGGCATCGTGCCCGGTGAAGTGCGCTTCGGGCATTCCTATACAATCGTGTCCGCTCGACTGCCCAATCCGGCGACACTCACTCTCGGTCATACAGGAGACTCATTTTGGGCGAACATGTGATGCTCACCATCGCAGCCATCACCTTGCTGGGTGGATTGTGCCAATGGCTCGCCTGGCGCTTGCGCCTGCCCGCCATTCTGTTCCTGCTCCTGACCGGCATCCTGGTCGGGCCGGGCACAGGCTGGCTCGTTCCCGACGACTTGATGGGAAACCTGTTGTTTCCGTTTGTCTCGCTGTCGGTGGCGGTGATTCTGTTCGAAGGCGCCCTGACGCTCAAATTCTCCGAAATCAGGGGTTTGCAGCACGTGGTGCGGCGCTTTGCCACGAGCGGCGTGCTGGTCACATGGACCGTCGCAGCGCTGGCCGCGCGGCTGATTGCGGGCTTCGACTGGGAGCTGGCCACCCTGTTTGGCGCGATCATGGTGGTGACCGGCCCCACGGTCATCGTACCCATGCTCCGTACCGTACGTCCGACGGCGCGAATCGCGAACATCCTGCGCTGGGAAGGCATCATCGTCGATCCGATCGGGGCTTTGCTGGCGGTGCTGGTGTTCGAATTCGTGGTGTCCACCGAAGCGGGCGGCGCACTCAGCGCGACGATCCTGCTTTTTCTCGGCATCATCGCCATCGGTGCGCTCACCGGCCTCATCGGCGGTTACGTGATGGGGGAGGCCCTGCGTCGCGACTGGCTGCCCAATTACCTGTTCAATGTCGCCACACTTGGCGCGGTCTTCTGCTGTTTCGCCTTTTCCAACGCCGTGGCCGAAGAATCCGGGCTGCTTGCGGTGACGGTGATGGGAATCTACCTAGGCAACCGCAAAGGGGTGCCGATCGAGGAGATCCTGGCGTTCAAGGAAAGCCTGTCACTGCTGTTGATCACCGTGCTCTTCATCCTCCTCGCCGCGCGCCTGGACTTCACCCAGCTCGAGGCGCTGGGCTGGGTGGTGGTGGGCGTGTTTCTCGCCATCCAGTTCATCGCCCGCCCGCTCAAGGTCCTTTACTGCACCTGGGGATCGAGCATTACCTGGCAGGAACGCACACTGCTTGCCTGGATCGCCCCGCGCGGCATCGTTGCCGCCGCGGTCAGTGCCCTATTCGCACTCAAACTCGAACAGCGCGGCGTCCATCAGGCGGCGCTACTGGTGCCCCTGACCTTCGTCGTCATCATCGGCACCGTCGTGCTGCAGAGCCTGACCGCCGGGAAACTCGCCAGGATACTCAAGGTCGCCGAACCCGAGCCCGCGGGCTTCCTGATCCTCGGCGCCAATCCGCTGGCGCGCAAGTTGGCGCAGGCACTCGAACAGCAGAAGATTCGGGTACTGCTGTGCGACACGCTGTGGGACAACGTCAGCCGTGCCCGCATGGCCGGGCTCAAGGCCTATTACGGCAACCCATTGTCCGAACATGCGGAAGTCTATCTCGACACCACCGGGCTCGGGCGCATGCTGGCAGTCACCGCTGATGCGCATCTGAACGCACTGGCGTGCAACCGCTACAAAGGCGTGTTCGGCTCGAAATCGGTCTTTGCGCTGCGCGTGGGCGGCTCCACCACCGCCAACGGCCGCAGCGACACGGCACGCGAAGGTCGAACGGCCTTCAACGAGCATGTCGGCTATGTTGACCTTTCACGCCGTCTCTACCGTGGAGCGGAAGTACGCCGCACGACCTTGTCGGAAGCCTTCACCATGGAGCATTTCCGCGCCATGCACGGCGACCACGCGACGCTGCTCTTCGCGATCGACCCCAAGGGCAACCTGGAAGTGTTCACAGCGGAAAACGCACTCGAACCCGCCCCCGGCTGGTCGGTGATGGCACTGGTCGATGCGGCACCGGTCGATGCGACACCGGACGAGGATTCCGACTCCCTGATCGATACGGAAATCGGCAAGGCTCAGACCACTTCCGCGTGACAGCCGCGCGAAGACTCGTCGTGGCACATCGGCCATGGGCCATCTACACTGATCTGGGCATTCTGCGAATTGCTCACAGTGTCTTGCCCATCCGGAGAAGGAGTAGTCATGACCCACTCTTCCGCACAGGTAGAGCCCGTACTGACGACACTACCGGCTCTGCTGCAGACGATCGAGGGCACGCTTGCCGTACCGACCGCGGACAACGCACTGGCCACACTTGCCTTCGACGGCTTCCGCTATTTGAGCACAATGGCGTTTGCGCACTCGCAGCCTGCGCTGGCACTGCTCTATGACCTCGAAATCGTCCTTGTCGGCATACGTCCGGGCAGCCAGCTGCTCGATTTCAAGATCTACGTCAGGCTCAGGGAGAGCGTCAGAACACAACTCGAAAAGGCCGGCGCCGAGACCCTGATCGGAGAAACACTGTCACTGGCCGGCGCGATCAGCGGGTCCGTAGCGCTGTGGGCCACGACCTTCCCGGAGGTGCAGGCCCGGATGCGGCTGGACATGCCTCAGTGCCCGCCCTCCATCAGTTTCGTCGTGCATCCGGCACCTGAAAAGCCGAACCCGTTTCATGGCGGCGGACATTCGTTCAGCCTCTAGGAATGTCCCTGAAGGGCCGCCGCCGGCAGACACCGCAGTACGGGTTCATTCGCGCCAGAATGGCTTGTCTGCACCGAAATTGGCCTCGGCGCGGCTGATACCAACGTCGCGCAGGATTGCATCATCGAGTTCGCGCAATTCGCGCCGCTGGCGGGCACGCAGACGCCAGATGCTCACGATGGATGCAGCGCGACCGATCCACTCGATCACGGAAGCACGCGGCGCCGACCGACGCTGAACGGGATCGCTGATGCATTGGCTTGCCTGGCTCATGACGCACTCCTTGAACGGGATTGGGATGACTCAAGCTTGGCCTCCGGGGGCAATACGATCCAATCGTTTTTCGGGATTTCCCCGTTCAGGAAATGTGATGGCGTGACGCCCGCAACTGCGCTTTACTACTATCCGGACACACTGCCAGCGGAGACCGCATCGTGGAGCTCTATCACCTCAGAACCTTCGTCACGGTTGCCGAAGAACAGCATCTGACGCGCGCGGCCGAGCGCCTGTTTACCAGCCAGCCCGCCATCAGCGCGCATATCAAGGCACTTGAAGAAGAACTTGGGCTCAACCTCTTCGACCGCACGCCCAAAGGCATGCAACTCACGGCCGCAGGCGAACTCCTGCTCGATCATGCGCAACGCGCACTGACAGCTGCCGGCGACTTCCTTCACCTTGCCAAGGGCATGCAGCGCGAACTGCTGGGCAGCATTCGTATCGGTCTCAACACCGACGCTGAATTTCTGCGACTGGTCGAATTGCAGGCTGGCCTGAGCGCGCACTACCCCCGGCTCGGGATCGAGTTCATGTCGGGCCGCACCGGTGCCAACATTCCCGCCCTGCGTATCGGCCGTCTCGATGCCGCCTTCATCAGCGGTGATTGCGATGAGCCGCTGCTCGAGTCCCACATCCTGCGCGAAGAGGAAATGGCAGTCGCCGTGCCGCACGCATTGCGCGACCAGATCGCCTCGCCGGACATCGCCGCGCTGGCGCGTCTGCCATGGGTCTATACCTCGCCCGACTGCGCCTACTATCAGTTGATGCAGCCATTGTTCGAAGCGCACGGCTGCAAACCGGTGAAGACCATGCTGGCTGACCAGGAAGATGCGATGAAGGCGATGGTGGCCGCCGGGGTCGGGCTCGGCATCATGCGCAAGAGCGAAGTCGAACAGGCCGAACGTTCCGGCACGATGCACGTATTGCCGATGGACTTGCCCACGATCAGCCTGCGCTTCGCCTATCTCAGGACGCGCGCCAACGACCCCGTCATTCGTGCCGTCGTTTCAGAACTTTCGGCCATCTGGGCGCTGGAACCCGAACAGCAGCGCAAAGCAGTCTGAGTGACTGCTCACCGCCCGTTCAGTTCCAGCTATCCGCCCAGCCGTCGAAGCTGCCGCGTACATGAAAGCGGCTGGCCACTTCCACGAGCGCCGCGGTCATCGGTGCGTCAAACGGGCTGTGCCCGGCGGCGTCGATGAAGCGTAGCCGGCTGCCCGGCAGCGCATGTTGCAGCTTGCGTGCGTTGGCAGGGCGGCAAACGAAGTCGAGGCGACCGTGCAGAATGGCCACCGGCATCCCCGCCATTGCCGCCGCACAACGCAGCGCCTCGGCTTCGCCGATGAAGCAATCATTGGCAAGGTAATGCGCCTGGATACGGTACTTGTCGAGCGCCAGGTCCAGCGCATCGGCCGATAGCGGCGCCTCCGCCGGCGGCAGGCGGCCGGGGCTGGACAGCGCCGCTTCCCATTGCATCCAGCGCTGCAAGGCGCGCGCGGCAGTCAGACGGTCTGGTGAGCGCAAGGCATCGAGATAGTGTTGCGCAATGTTCGCCTGCCCGCTTTCGTCGAGGTAGTCGGCGAGGCGCTCCCACGCCACGGGCAGCAAAGCGGAAGCGCCGCGAAAGAACCAGTCGAGATCGTCCTGCCCGGTGAGGAAGATCCCGCGCAGGATGGCACCGCTGCAGGCCTCGGGATGACGGGCACAGTAGGCCAGCGCCAGGCTCGCCCCCCACGAGCCGCCGAACACCAGCCAGCGCTCGATGCCGAGATGGCTGCGCAGTCTCTCGATATCGGCGACAAGGTGATCCGTGGTGTTTGCTGCAATCTCGCCACGCGGCGTACTGCGCCCGCAACCACGTTGATCGAACAGTACGATGCGGAAGAGGGCGGGGTCGAGCAGCTGCCGATGACGTTCGCTGCAGCCGCTGCCCGGTCCGCCATGCAGGAAAATCACCGGCATGCCGTCCGCAACGCCACATTCCTCGAAATAGAGGTGATGGCCATCGCCCACGTCCAGATGGCCGTGGCTGAAGGGCTCGATCGGATCGAACAGGACGCCGGCAGCAGCACGGTCGGGCGTCGAATTGGGGGCTTGGGTCATTTCCTGATCATAGCCCGCCCGCGTACGGATTTTCGACGCCCGACCGAAGCCGTCTTCCCGCGCACGCAATCTACAGAAAATCGCTATCGACCTTTCAAGGCTTGTGCGACGCGCCCCGCCAACCGACGGCGCACCATGCAGTCGTGCGCTGCCGAGTTGGCGGCCACCATTCGACAACCATCGGAGACGAACCATGAAATGGGAAACCCCTGCAGCCTGCGATTTTCGTTTTGGATTTGAAATCACGATGTACATCGCCACGCGTTGATGTATGCCGGTGAAGCGGCCATCCGGTCGCTTCACCCACGAATGAACGGGGGGAAGCGTGAGAATACGTGTACTGGGCGCAGGCGCCGGCGGTGGATTCCCGCAATGGAACTGCAACTGCCCGAATTGCGACGGACTGCGCAAAGGCCACATCCGCGCCACGGCCCGGACCCAGTCGTCGATTGCAGTCAGCGGTGACAGCGAGCACTGGGTACTGTTCAACGCCTCGCCCGACGTGCTGCAGCAGTTGCGCAACTTTCCCGAGCTGCAACCCGCCCGCGCCCTGCGCGATACCGCCATCGTGGCCATCGCGCTCATCGACGCGCAGATCGACCACACGACGGGTCTCTACATGCTGCGCGAACATCGCCAACCGTGGCCGGTCTGGTGCACCGCCGAAGTGCGCGAGGACCTGTCGGTGGGCAATCCCCTGTTCGGCGTGCTGGGCCACTACGCCGGCATCGGCTGGAACGAGATCCCGCTGGCGGGCAGCTTCGCCATCGCCGGCGCGCCGGGCCTTGAGTTCGAGGCACTGCCACTGACCAGCAATGCACCGCCGTACTCGCCTCATCGCGATCACCCCCGCCCCGGTGACAATATCGGCGTCAGCCTGATCAACACCACCAACGGCAAGCGCCTGTTCTACGCCCCCGGCCTGGGCGAGATGGAGCGCCACGTGTGGGCCGCGATGGAGCAGGCCGACTGCGTACTGGTCGATGGCACCTTATGGACCGATGACGAGATGATCCGCCTCGGCGCCTCGCAGAAGACCTCGCGGGCCATGGGCCACCTGCCCCAGAGCGGCGCCGGCGGCATGCTCGAATGGCTGGATCGTCTGCCCGCCACCACGCGCAAGGTACTGATCCACATCAACAACACCAACCCGATCCTCGACGAAGACAGCCCCCAGCGCGCCACGCTGACGGCACACGGCATCGAGGTCGCTTTCGACGGCATGGAGATCGAACTGTGATCGCTTTCGACACCGACAATACCATCGAGCATATCGCCGACATCAGCCTCGCCGACGAGCAGGACGCCCCCTGGCGTACCGACGAGTTCGAAGCCCTGCTGCGCGAAAAGGGCACCAGCTACCATATTCACCACCCGTTCCACCGCATGATGGCGGCCGGCACGCTGACCCCGGCGCAACTGCGCGGCTGGGTGGCCAACCGCTTCTATTACCAGATCGCCATCCCGGTCAAGGACGCGGCGATACTGTCCAACTGCCCGGATCGCGAAATCCGTCGCGAATGGATACAGCGCATCCTCGACCACGACGGCTGCCACATCGGCGACGTCGACGACGCCGGCGGGATCGAAGCCTGGATCCGCCTCGGAGAGGCCGTCGGCCTCAGTCGCGATGATGTGACCTCGCTGCGCTTTGTCGCACCTGCTGCGCGCTTCGCGGTCGACGCCTACATCAACTTCGCGCGCCAGCGCCCATGGCAGGAGGCGGTCGCGTCCAGCCTGACCGAGCTCTTCGCACCCCATATCCACCAGCAGCGCATCGACACCTGGCCCACGCAGTACCCGTGGGTCGATCCCGCCGGACTGCAGTACTTCAAGAACAGGCTCACCCAGGCCCGACGCGATGTCGCCCACGGCCTGCGCTTCACGCTGGCGTACTTCAGCCAAAGCCGGGCGATGCAGCAGCGCGCCCTCGACATCCTGCAATTCAAGCTCGACGTGCTGTGGGCGCTGGCCGACGCGATCATGCTCGACCAGTGCGAGATCGAGATCGTGGGGCCGAAATCATGACCGCCACCGTGACCGAACCGGTCGTCGCGCCGCGTCTGTCGAAGAAATTCCGCCTGCAGTGGGAAGACGCGCAACACGCCTGGGTGCTCCTTTACCCCGAAGGCATGGTGAAACTCAACCAGAGCGCGGGCGAGATTCTCAGCCGCTGCAACGGCGAAAGGACGCTGACCGAGCTGGTTGCGGACCTCGAGCAGACTTTCGACACCACCGGCCTTCAGGCCGACGTTGTCGCCTTTCTGCGCATGGCGCGGCAGCAACTCTGGATCGAGTACTGAGAAATGAACGACACCACGTCCCTGCTGCTCCAGCCTGCCGCGCAGGTCGGTCCGCCGCTGTGGCTGCTGGCCGAACTTACCTACCGGTGCCCGCTGCATTGCGTGTTCTGCTACAACCCCGTGGATTTCGCCCACCACCCGGACGAACTCTCCACCGAAGACTGGCTGCGGGTGTTGCGCGAGGCGCGCGCAGCAGGCAGCGTGCAGTGTGGCTTCTCGGGCGGCGAACCGCTACTGCGCGACGACCTCGAGATACTCGTGGCCGAAGCGCACAGGCTGGGCTTCTACACCAATCTGCTCACCTCCGGCGTCGGCCTCACCGAAGATCGTGCCGCGGCGCTCAAAGCTGCCGGGCTGGACCACATCCAGCTCTCGTTTCAGGATTCCACCCGCGAGCTCAACGATTTCCTGTCGCATACCCGCACCTTCGAGCTCAAGCAGAAGGTGGCCGCCATCATCAAGGCCAACGGCTGGCCAATGGTGATGAACTGCGTCGTGCATCGCCTCAATATCGACTACATCGACCGCATCATCGACATGGCGGTGGCGCTGGATGCCGAATACCTCGAACTCGCCAACAGCCAGTACTACTCATGGGCGCTGCTCAACCGCGACCAGCTGTTGCCCTCACGCGAGCAAATCGAGCGCGCCGAACGCATCACCAACGAACGCCGGGCACAGTACGGCGAGCGCATCCGAATCTTCTTCGTCGTGCCCGACTATTACGAAAACCGGCCCAAGAAATGCATGAACGGCTGGGGCAATGTCTTTCTCACGGTGACGCCTGACGGCACCGCGCTGCCCTGCCACACCGCGGGCATGCTGCCGGGTCTGAGCTTTCCCAATGTCCGCGACATGGATGTCAAGGCCATCTGGTACGACTCCGAGGGTTTCAACCGCTACCGTGGTGACGCCTGGATGAAGGACAGCTGCCGCAGCTGCCCCGACAAGGAGAAAGACCTCGGCGGCTGCCGCTGCCAGGCCTTCATGCTCACTGGCGACCCGGCCGCCGCCGATCCGGTGTGCGACAAGTCGCCCCATCGCCACGTCGTGACGGCAGCCGTCGACCGCGCACAGGGACAGCTGCCGGCCGTTCACGAGGCGCCGCTGGTGTTTCGCAGCCCCGAAGAATCGAGGCGCAGGCGCGCCATCACGGCATCCGTTCGCTAGCGTATTGAGTGCTTTAGATGACCCTTGTCTCGAGTGGCGGTTGTCGACGCGCTCCTCGCCCGTGAACGCTCGGGGAAATGGCGGAAGCGGAGGCCTCCCTTTCTAAGAGGACGTGGCAGAGGTTTCAGGGAGCACTGCCTGCACCCCATCCCCTAGCCCTCCCCTTGAAGGGGCGGGCGCTTGGTCAGGCATGCGCGCTCGAACACCTCCACTTCTACCGGCCGCCCGAACAGGTAGCCCTGAAACGCATGGCAACCGTTCGCGACAAGAAATTGCCGCTGCGCATCGCTCTCGACACCTTCGGCGATCACGCTCAGTCCCATGCTCTCGCCCAGCGCGACCACCATCTTCGCAATCGCAGCATCGTTGTGATCGGTCAGGATGTCACGAACGAAGCCCTGATCGATCTTGAGCTGGTCAAGTGGCAGGCGCTTGAGGTACACGAGCGACGAGAACCCGGTACCGAAGTCGTCCAGCGAGAACCCCACACCGCGCGCCTTCAGCGCACTCATCTTGGCACTGACGTCATCGACCTTGTCCACCAGCAGGCTTTCGGTCAGCTCGAGCTTGAGCAGCTCTGGCCGCGCACCCGTTTCGTCGATGATCGCCAACACCTCATCGACGAAGCCAGCCTGACGGAACTGGACCACGCTGACATTGACCGCGATCGACAGTCCAGCCAATGCCGGATGCCGTGCCCATGCCGCGAGACGGGTACAGGCGGTCCGCAGCACCCACCGCCCGAGCGGTACGATGAGCCCCGTCTCCTCGGCCAGCGAGATGAACTGCTCGGGCCCGACGATGCCGCGCTCGGGATGCAGCCAGCGCAGCAGTGCCTCGGCACCGGTCACGCGGCCGTCCTCGACGACCTGCGGCTGGTAGAACAGACAGAACTGCTCCCGGGTCAGCGCCTCGTGCAGGCTCGCTTCCAGTTCAGCGCGATTCGCGATTGCCGCCTGCACCACCGGATCGAAGAAGCTCAGGGTATTGCGCCCTTCGGCCTTGGCCTGGTACATCGCCAGATCCGCGCGCTTGAGGAGCTCTTCGACGCTTTCCCGCTCGCGCCCGAACAATGCCACGCCGATGCTCGGGGTACTGTGGTGCTTGTTGTTGCCGAGCTGATAGGGTTCGCGCAGGACGGTAAGGATCTTCTCGGCAATCTGCCGTGCCTGTACCGCGGCCTGGGTGTGCTCCTCGCCGAGATCTTCGAGCATGACGACAAACTCGTCGCCCCCGAGGCGCGCCACGGAGTCGGTCTCGCGCACGCATACCTGCAACCTTTGCCCCACCTGCAGCAGCAGTTGATCGCCGGTATCGTGCCCGAGGGTATCGTTGAGGGTCTTGAAGTTGTCGAGGTCGATGAACAGCAAGGCGCCTTCGCAATGTCGTCGACTGCCGCTGGCAATCGCCTGCTGCAGACGATCGATCAGCATCCGGCGATTGGGCAACCCGGTGAGCGGATCATAGAAGGCCAGCCTGATGACCTTTTCCTCGGCCGCCTTTCGCGCCGTAATGTCTTCCTTGACCGCGACGTAATTCGTCACCTGCCCATGGGCGTCGCATATCGGCGCAATCAGCACGTTCTCGATGTAGGTGCTGCCATCCTTGCGCCGATTGTGGAATTCGCCCTTCCACAGCGCCGCCTGGCTCAGGGTGCTCCACATCGCGGTGTAGGTTGCGGCCGGCGTTTCGCCGGACTGCAGGAATCGCGGATTGCGTCCAACAACCTCTTCCAGCGTGTAGCCGGCGTTCTGCATGAAGGCCTGATTGACGTACTCGATCCTCGCCTCGGTGTCGGTGATCATGATGCTGGCCGGACTCTGCTCGACCGCCATCGACAGCTTGCGCAACTGGGTTTCGGCGGCCTTGCGGGCGGAAATGTCGCGCGTTACAGAAAGGATGCATTGCTCACCGTCGACCTCGATCAGGTGAGCGGACATCAGCGCCGGAATGATCCTGCCATCGCGCGCAAGGAAGTCGGCCTCCAGATTCTCGCAATACCCCTTTTCCTCCAGGATATCGCGTAGACGGCGTCTATCCTCGACATTGCGCCAGACATTGAGCTCGAGCGAACTGCGCCCGACCGCCTCCTCCCGCGTCCACCCGGTGAGGCGGGTAAAGCCTTCGTTCACGTCCAGGTAGCATCCATCGACCAGCCGATTGATATTGATGGCATCCGGACTGGTGACGAAAGCGGTGTGATAGCGCTCCTCACTCTGTCGCAGCGACGCCTCCTTGTCCGCCAATGCCTCAAGCACGTGGTTGAATGCGCGCACCAGTTGGCCGATCTCGTCCTTTCCGGGCGGCAGCCTGAGCGGCCCGGTATCGGACTTGCTGGCCAGTTCGTCGATGGTCCCGAGTATTGGCGAGAGTTGCCGTGCAAGCATCCACCAGATCGCACCGGCCGCCAGCGCGGTCATCAACAGCGACGCGACGATTACCCGCTCATGCATGTCACCAATAGGCGCAAAGGCGTCGGCCGCGGACAGGGAGAGGGCAAGATGCCAGCCTGATGCCGGTATGCGCTTCATCGCCACCAGTTGCTCCTCACCATGCGAATCGACCAGCACGCTGACCCCTTCGTAACCGGCGAGCGCGCGCCGCCGATAAGCGTCGCCTTTGGCCGCATCCAGGTGCTGCATGATGCGGCGCTTGTCGGTGGCGGTCACGATCAGGCCGCTGTCCGGCGTAAAGACCAGATACTGCCCTGCGTTTACCGAGGACAATTCGGGGACTCGATCCAGAAAGCTGCCTGCGTCGAGATTGGTCACCCCGACCAGCACGCCACGTATGGTGCCATTGTCGTCATGGATCGGCGCCGCAATACCGAAGGCCGGCGCGACCGGCCGCTTGCCGATGACGGGATGACCGATCACCGGTTCCCGCTGGCGCAGTGCCTCGCGCACGTAATCGCTGTCGATATAGTTCAAGCCCAGACGCCCGGCGGTCACAGGCAGTTCGGCGATGACCGTCCCCGCAGCATCGAGCACGATCACGCCATCATTGAAGGCCCCATCCAAGATCAGCCGCTGATCCAGAAAATTCTGCAGCGCGGTGGCGTCGTGCAGGAGATCCGGCGTAATCAGCGCCGAGACCCTGTGCAGCATATTCACCTGGCCGACGAGGTGCCGATCGAGCGCGCTCGCCGCGACGGTCGCGGCGGACAGGAGTTGCTGACCCAGCAGCGCCTGAACATCGTGGCGCAACGTGCGATGGGCGTAAATCGTCAGAGACCAGATGCTGACCACGAAAATCACCAGCGTGAATGCGGTGATCCGGGTCCTGAGCGAATGTCTGTGAAAGGTATGCAGGACGCTCATCACCACACCGGTACGATGGCTTGCCGCCTGCAATGCATGCAAGGGGCCGCTGGTGAAATTTCGATCCCGACCGTCTCACCCGTGCCAGGGCTGAGGCGGAACCTCCCTTTCCAGTCGCGGAACAAAGGCCCGTGTACTGGCCGGCCGGACTCACGCACACGGCAGATTGCCCGCCTGTTTGCCGAGTTCAGCACCAGTCATGAGGATACACGCGTGTGCCAATTACCCACAAAGCAATAATGGATTAAGGCAGGAATTAATTGTGTGTCCGGCGCATCCGGGCATGCGTGATATCAGGAACGAGTCCGGTCCTATACCGGAGCAGATGCCTTCTCGAGCAACAACGGCCCGACCTGCGCCAGCCAGGTATCGATGCGCTCATCGGTAAACATGCCTTGTGTGCGCGCATCGATGACCAGACCGACGAAACGGCCGTCCACGACGGCCGCCGAGTGGTCGAAAGTATAGCCATCGGTGGGCCAGCTCCCGACAATCTCTGCGCCGAAGCCCTTGAACACCTCGTACAGGCGCAACAGCGAACTGGCGAAACGGTCGGCATAGCGTTCCTGTGCGCCGAGCCCGAACAGTGCAACGCGCTTGCCGGAGAAATCGGCGTGTTCGAACTGCGCCAGAAACTCTTCCCAGTTGGGCTCGAGGCAACCCGCACTGCGACCGGGGATGTCGCCGATGCCGTAGCTTGGCGTGCCCAGGATCAACGCGTCGTACTGCAGCATCTCGTCGAGCGCGATGCGATTGACGTTCACGGGTTTGGCGGCCAGTTCGTCACCGAGCTTCTTGTGAATCTTCTTCGCAATCAGACGGGTGGTGCCGGTTTCGGTGCCGAAGAATATGCCGATCTTGTTCATGATGGTGGTGTACAGACGATGGGATAGAAAATCGCGGATATCGACATGCGGCGCTCAGGCCAGGGCGTCGCGCATCAGTTGCGCCACATGGGCTGGCCGTCGCGCCACGCCCTCGATAATCTGGTGGCGACAGGAGAATCCATTGGCCAGCAGCGGCGCATCAGGTGCCGCGCGCAGGGCCGGCAGCAGATCGAGTTCGGCCATCTTCATCGAGATCTGCGCATGCTCGGCATCGAGGCCGAAGCTGCCGGCCATGCCGCAACAGCTCGATTCGACAAACTCGAAATCCAGCTGCGGTATCAGCCGCAGGACCTTGCGCAGTGACTTCATCGCACCCACCGCCTTCTGGTGGCAATGACCATGCACCAGCATCTTTGCCGTTCCCAGTGGCTTGAGGTCGAGTTGAAGGCGCTTGCGGTCATGCTCGCGGGCGATGAACTCCTCGAACAGATACACCTGCTTCGCCAGCGCCTCGGCCTCCGGCCCCAGGCCGAGTTTGAGGTGATCGTCGCGCAAGGACAGGATGCAGGACGGCTCCAGCCCGATCACCGGCACGCCGTCGGCCAGTGCCGGACGCAGCGCGGCCTGCATGCGCCGCGCTTCGCGACGGGCCGCCTCGACCTGCCCGAGCGACAGCCAGGTGCGGCCACAGCAGAGTGCTCGATCTGGCTCGGGATCGTCCGCCGCAGGTCCGAGCACGCTGACCTGATAGCCGGCAGCACGGAGCACCGCATGCGCGGCATCGGCAATATCCGGCTCGAAATGACGTGCGAAGGTATCGACGAAGAGATGAACGCGGCGTGCCGTGTCGACCGCTGCATCGCCATCCGACGCAGGGGCGGCATAAGGACGTCTGACGGGCTCGGGCAAGGTACGACTGGCAGAGATCCCGAGCGTGCGCTCGAGCAGGCGCGCCAGCAGCGGCACACGGTTGCGCAACCGGACCAAGCCACGCAACAGCCGCGAATAGCCGAGCCAGCGCGGCAGTCCACCGAACAGGCGGTCGCGCATCGACACCCCCGATATTGCGTTGCGCTGGGCCTGCCATTCGATCTTGATCGCCGCCATGTCGACCTGGTTGGCACACTCGCGCTTGCATCCCTTGCACCCCACGCACAGATCCATCGCCTCGGCCAGGCGCGGGTCGGCGAACGGCGCAGGTCCATATTCGCCATTGAGAGCCGCCTTCAGCGCCAGCACCCGCCCACCCGGCGACTGCAGGGCTTCATCGGTGGCACGGTAGCTGGGGCACATCACCCCCTTCGGCTTGCGCTGGCACAAGCGGTCGCTGATGCACACCGCCACCGCCTTGGCGAAGTCGCCGCCGGTCGCTGGGATACCCGCGTAGGCATCACCCTGCCCGGCAGTCTCGTAGCTCGACCAGTCGAGTTGATGTTTCATTTCCTTCCTCCGGAGAGCAAGGAAAGCAAGTCCGATACCAGCGCAAACGGCCCGCATCCGTGCCACAAATCAGCACGCGCATGACGGGAACCCGACAAATCCGACATCGGAAGTGCAAAAGGACACGCAAACGCGAGCTTGCGTGTCCCGCCCGGCTTCAGTACTTGCCGTACCTGTCCACCAGCGCGGTCGGGCGCCGGCGTGGCCACGGCACCGGCTATTCGTGACGGAGCGCTTCGATGGGGTCGAGCTGCGCCGCCCGACGTGCCGGAAAATACCCGAATACCACGCCGATCGCGGCCGAGAACAGGAAGGAAATCAGGTTGATCGACGGGTCGAACACGTAGGCAATGTTCATCACACCGGACAAGACCACCGACGCTGCCGCGGCCAACGCGATGCCGATTACCCCACCCAGGCTGGACAGCACCACGGCCTCGATCAGGAACTGCAGCAGCACCTCGCGTTCGAGGGCACCGATGGCCAGGCGGATGCCGATTTCGCGGGTCCGTTCGGTCACCGATACCAGCATGATGTTCATGATACCGATGCCCCCCACCAGCAAGCTCACCGCGGCCACCGCACCCAGCAACATGGTCAGGATGCGGGTGGTGCCGGTCAGCGTCTCGGCGATCTGACGCGTATCCATGACGCGGAAGTTGTCCTCCTCGTTGTCGCCGATCTTGCGCCGTTCGCGCAGCAGGCGCTCGAGTTCGGCCTTGATGGAGTCGATCGACGCACCACTGCCGGCCGACACCATGATCATATTGACGTCCTGGCTGCCGCTGAGACGGCGCTGTACCGTGCGCAGGGGCATGACCACGATGTCATCCTGGTCCGAACCCATTGCCGACTGGCCCTTGGACTTGAGTTGCCCGATCACCTCGCAGGCGAACTGCTTGATACGGATCTCGGCACCCACCGCACTCTGCTGGCCGAAGAGCTTGTCGCGAACGGTATTGCCGATCACGCACACTGCCTTGCCGGCGCGCTCCTCGCTCTCGGAAAAGCTGCGGCCTGCGGTGAGTTCCCAGTTGCCCGCGGAGAAGTAATCGTTGCTACTGCCGGTGACCACCGTCGACCAGTTGCGCGATTGATTGACCGCCGTCACTGCACTGCTCACCACCGGCGCGACGGCAACCGCAGCGCCGATCTGACTACGCACGGCCTCGACGTCCGCAAGCTTGAAGTTCGGCGCCGCCTCAGAGCCCGGCCCAAAACGTTGGCCTGGACGCACCATCAGCAGATTGCTGCCCATGCTGGCGATCTGGGCCGACACCGAGCGCGTCGCACCGTTTCCCAGCGTCACCATGGTAATGACGGCCGCCACGCCGATCACCACGCCCAGGATGGTCAGGAAGGATCGCATCAGGTTGCGCCGGATCGCGCGCATCGCCAGCAGCAAGGTATTCCACAGCATCAGGCACGCTCCTCCTGGCGGTGATCGCTATCGACCCGGCCATCCTTGAAGCGAACTACCCTGCGGGCATAGGCCGCCATGTCGGGCTCGTGCGTCACCATCAACACGGTGATGCCGCGGTCACGGTTTAGACCGCTGATCAGCTCCATGATCTCGCAACTGTTGTGGGTATCGAGATTGCCGGTCGGCTCGTCGGCCAGCAGGACCTTGGGATCGGTCACGATGGCCCGGGCGATGGCCACGCGCTGTTGTTGCCCACCGGACAATTCGTTGGGTGCATGATCTTCCCAGCCCGCGAGACCCACCTGTTGCAGCGCCGCACGTGCCGCCGCGTGACGGGACGTTGCCGGCTCGCCGCGGTAGATCAGCGGCAACTCGACGTTCTCCAGCGCCGTGGTGCGCGACAGCAGGTTGAAGCCCTGGAACACGAACCCAAGAAAGTGCCGCCGCAACAACGCGCGCTGGTCGCGCGTCATGCTTTCGACATGCGCGCCCTGGAACGTGTAACTGCCTGCGGTGGGAGAATCCAGACAGCCAAGGATGTTCATCACCGTCGACTTGCCCGAGCCACTGGGGCCCATCACCGCGACGAACTCACCTTCGTCGATCTCGAGATCGATCCCGTTCAGGGCCTGGAACGCGGCGGCACCTGCGCCGTAGGTTCGGGTAATGCCGGCAAGCCGGATCAACGGCGACGCCGCGGTCATGGATTGGCACTCGCGGTTTCGGTGATCACCTCCATGCCGGCCTGAAGATCACCCCCCACGATCTCGGTCACGCGGCCGTTGGTGGCGCCGGTCCGGACCTGCAGCGGCACGACCGTGCCCTCACGCAACACCCACAGGCGCTGACTGCCGTCATCGGCCCGCGGCGGTGCACTCGCCCGCGGTGCGCTGCGGGGCGGGCGCGGCATCAGCGAGCTGAGTACGCTGCTGCCGGCGGTGCGCTGCGCGCTTGGCGCAGGGGGCGAATAGCGTAGCGCGGCATTGGGCACCAGCAGCACCTGTTCGCGGGAAACCGTCGTGATTTCGGCGGTCGCCGTCATGCCCGGGCGCAAGCTGAGGTCGTCGTTCGCCACCTGCAGCACGGCCGGATACGACACCACGCCGTCGCTGTCGGTCGCATTGAAGCCCACTCGTGTGATCGCAGCCTCGAAGCGCCGGCCCGGCCATGCATCGACGGTGAACGATGCCTTGAGTCCGGCCTTGACACTGCCCACGTCGGCCTCGTCGACATCCACACTCAATTCCATCTTCGACAGGTCTTCCGCCAGCGTGAATAGCGTAACCGCCTGCAGGGACGCCGCCACCGTCTGCCCCGGATCGACCGCACGCAACAGCACCACACCATCGATCGGCGAACGGATGCTGCCGCGTGAGAGATTGGTGAGATCGGTCTGCAGCGCGGCCTTGGCCTCGGCGATGCTGGCGCGGGCACTGGCGACATTCGCGTCGGCGCGCTCGACATCCGCCTGTGCGCTTTCGATTTCGATCTTCGACGGCACCTTGCCACCCGACAGGCGCGCCACCTCGCGATACCGGTCAAGCTTGGCCCTTGCCTCGACAACCGTGGCCTGCGCCTGTTTCAGTGACGCCTCCGCCACCGCCAGCGCACCGCGCGACTTGGCAACCGCATCTTCGAACTTCGAGAGATCGAGCCGGGCCAGTACCTGCCCCTTGCGCACACGCTCGTCGTCATCGACGAGGACCTGCGCGATCGTGCCCGACAGTTCGCTGCCGAGATTGACCTGATTGGTCGGCGCCAGGTTGCCCGTCGCCGACACCGTTACGACCAGGCTGCCGATCCGGGCCGCTTCGGTCCGGTATTGCGGCAGACCGGACTCGGTTCTGCGACCGAAGATCATGAAGATCGCAACTGCGACCACCAGGACGGCAGCGATGATGAGGCGCCAGCGCCCGGACCGGCTGCCGCCACTGCGTGCAAGAATGCTGTTGAGATCGGGCGCAGACACCGCTGCGGTCTTGTCGGACTGATCTTTCATGAGGCGCTTCCGGGTTGGCTGGCAGCACTGGCGGGCGACCATCCGCCGCCGACTGCCTTGTAAAGCTGGATCTGGGCAGTGGCGAGGTCGCCGGTACTGCTGGCAAGCTGGTCTTCGAGACTGAGCAGGGTGCGCTGACTGTCGAGTACGTTCAGAAAATCGGTGAGGCCGGATGCATAGCGATGCTCGGCGATCTGCAGCGCCTCGCGCGCCGCCGCCGTTGCCTGTGCGAGTTGGTGCCGGCGCTCGCCGGCATTGGCCACCGCTACGAGCGCATTCTCGACGTCCTCGAGCGCCCCCAGCACCGCAGCCCGGTAGGTGAGCCGGGCCTGTTCGAGCAAGGCATCCTGGATCTCGATATTGGCACCGATCCTTCCTGAATCGAAGATCGGTGCGGTCACGCCGGCGAACAGCGAACGCGCCGCGCTGGCGCCATTGGCCAAACTCTCGAGGCTGAGCGCATTCAAGCCGAGCGAGCCCGACAGGCTGAAACTCGGGTAGCGCGCCGCCTCGGCCTCGCCCAGACGTGCGGTTTGTGCCGCCAGCCGGCGCTCCGCGGCGCGCACATCCGGGCGCTGGCGCAGGGTATCGGCGGGAATGCCCACTGCCATCGATACGTCGGTCTGAGGAATCACCGCCTCGTTCAGGCGTGCCTGCCATTCCTGCCATTCGCCCGGCGTACGCCCGAGCAGCAACGCGAGCCGGTTCTGCGCCCCGGAGATCGCCGTCCGCAAGGCCGGCATGGCCGCACGGGCGCTCTCCAGCTCGGTCTGGGCCTGTGCGGCGTCCAGCGCCGACACCAGCCCGGCCTGAACCCGCCAGCGCGTCAGGTCGAGGGTTTCGCCGCGCGCGGCCACGCTGGCCTCGGCCACGGCGAGCCGGCGTTCGCTGGTGCGCAGATCGACATAGTTCAGGACCACTTCGGCCACCAGCGAGACTTGGGTGGCGCGCAGACTCTCGGCACTCGCACCGAAATCAGCCTCTGCGGCCTCGACACCACGCTTGAGCCCGCCAAAGACGTCCGGCTCCCAACTGGCGTCGAACCCCGCACTGTAGAGATCGGTCGTCCTGCTGTTGTCGCCGACCCCGGTGGTGGTGCGGCTACCCGAGCCCGTGGCGGTCATCGTCGGCCCCAGCGCGGCACCGCTCAGCGTGCGGCGCGCCCTTGCTTCGCGCAGTTGCGCCGTTGCCGTGGCCAGATCGAGGTTGGCCGCCAGTGCGTCAGCCACCAGGCCATCGAGCACCGGGTCCTTGTACTGACGCCACCACTGCGCCAACAACACCGTATCGGCCGCGGCGACGGCCGTCTTTGCCGACCATTTCGGCGGAACGCTCGACTCCGGCGGCCGATAGTCGGGCCCAACCGTCATGCAGCCCGACAAGGCCAGCGCGGCCAGCAGCGCGAGACACCTCCCCCGATCGTCGCGCGGGACGCCAGGGGCAGGACGCGGGCGTAACCCGACAAATGGATTCATGTGCATTCTCGTGAAGGTCGTTTGCCTTGCTCCGATCGCGATGACGTCCGCGATCGGGCAGTGCAATTTGTTGGCCTGAAAATGGTAACGTCCGCCCCCGCGGACAATGTGTTGCAATGTATCGACTTTGTAGCGGCAGGCCCGATACCGACGCAGCCGTGGCCATGACCGACCCGGTCAGACAATCTGCTTGCCAAACACCACCGGTTCTCGTCTATAATCCGCGCCCTTCAGCGCCCGAAAGACACGTCCTCGACCTGTCGCAATAAATTCGGGATGCGGGAGCCCTGGTGGTGAAATTGGTAGACACGCTATCTTGAGGGGGTAGTGGCGAAAGCCGTGCGAGTTCGAGTCTCGCCCAGGGCACCAAATGCAAGGCAACACGTCGAAAGCCAGACCACCCGATAACACGGGAATCTGGCTTTTTTCGTTGCCACGCGGAATGCCGGCGGAAACAGCAAACAAGCAAGTGGGGTTTCAGATGCGAGTACAGGAAAATCCGGCCGACGTCGGTCGATGCGGCTGCGGTCGCCGCGAATACTGCGATGGCAGCCATAGCCTGACCGAGGCGCAATGGCAGGCACTATGTGTGAAGGAGCGCGAAACCGAAGGACAGACGCGGCAACCGGAAGAACGTCACACCGCCTAGGCAGAAAGGGTCATTCCCGCCCTGCCCAGGCAAGCTCCGGACAAACTCAACGCCTTCTCTGCCAACCCGCACGCCTGAGCGCAACACTGCCAACGCCGGCCAGCATCATCGCGAGCAAGGCAAAGGCGGCAGGCGACAGTGCTGGAATCTGGGTCAGCGGCAGAATGGCCGGTCCGACCGGATCGATAATGTGCCCATCGGCACCGGTGCTGTCACCGACACCACCATCGATCACCGAGAATCGAATCGTCTTCGCCGTACGGTCGATAACCCCTCCCGACACCGCATACCACCGGCTCGCACCGCCGAAGTCGGGCGCCACGGGGCCGAACTTGCGCACCGCCATCGGTCCCGAAAAATCAGCACCGGGGAACCACAGGGTGACCTGCGCCGTCGTGCACTCGAGATCGAAACTCGCAACCCCTTCGGGATAGCGCGCATCGCCGTCCTTGATTCCCAGCGAGTCTGCGCTCACCACCGAGAAGGAGACGATCTTGTCGCAGCCGCCTTCCACCGACAACGCCACGGCACGCCCGGTGACCGGACTGACCAGGCTGGCCACCGTTGCCTGCAGGGCATCAGGGATACCGTCACCGTTGACGTCCCCCAGCGCCTGCTCGACTGACGTCGGTATCCCGTCACCATCGGGATCGGATTCGTCGAGATTCAAGGGCGTCAGATCGCGCGGCGCACCGGCTACTTCGACTTTCAGGATCGCGCTTGCCTGAGCGAAGTTTTTCACCGCACCGGCATAGGTCGCACGCACGAGATCCGTCGAGCTTGGATAGTTTGCTGCCGCCGCACCGGCTGGTACCGCCAGCGTAACGTCGAAGGTACAGCTTCCGCCGGGTGCAAGGGATCCCCCCGACAACGCGAGCGTGCCCGTTCCGCTCAAACTCGAACCCGCACCGCATACATCGGCAGCCGGCAGGCCCGTCGCAACCAGGCCGGATATCACCCGACCCAACACCTGGCTAACGTTGATCGACGTCGCTGCTTCCGTCAGGCTGTCGTTCGTCAGCGTAAAGCGCAGTGTCGTGGTCCCACCCGGTGCCACGGGATCGTCGATGAAGGCTTGCGTCGCACCAAGGCCCCCCACGGTGAGCATCGTCGCGGCTGCAGTGCCCATAGTGACCACGCCACGCGCCACGCCGGATGGCGGGCTCGACGTCAACGCATACGTTCCCGAAGCCGCGAGCGCAGGCACGGAAAGCGGTACCGAGAAACTGCAGTTCTGCCCGCTCCCCAGGACGCCGCCCGTCAGCGCGAGAACGGTGGCACCCGTCAGCTGGGACCCGCTGCCACAGACGTTGCTCAACGGCAGACCGCTCGCCGACAAACCCGATAGCGCCGCATCGAGATCAAGCGTGAACGCGATAGCGGAAAAACTGTCGTATTCATCGGCATCCACCTGGCCCCCGCTATCGTTCGACAGCAGGACATCGAGCGTCGCAGTACCACCCGCAGCCGCGAAGCTCTCCGCGATATCAAGCGTAAGTGCGGGTGGCGGCACGACGACGAAACTGTCTTCGGTGACCCGCGCATCCAGCGTGACAGCTGCGACAGTACCCGTCGCGGTCTCGGAAACACTGCTGAAACGCCCGCTGCGAACGCCCGCCGTAATCGGCAAATCAACGTCGAAGCTGCACGTTCCGCCAGGCGCCAGACTCAAGGAACCAGACACACGCGCCGGATCAATTGTGTTGGCGACAGTTCCGCTGAGGGTGCCACCGCACACGGATGTACCGCCAGGAAAGGTCGGCACCGTACTGACATAATCACCGTAATTATCGACAAATGTAAAACTCAAGCTGTCCGTCGCACTGGTGTTGGCTAAGGTGTAGCGGAGTGTGATGCTCTGTCCGCTACCAACCACCGGTGCCAAAAACTTCTTGACCAACCGAGGCACGGCGTCCACCTGTAGAACATCTGTTGCTGCATTCGATACGATCGGCCCCGCTCCCAGCGTTCCGGACAGCGCGCTGGTGGTATTCGGGTAGCTTCCACGCGCCGCACCCGCGGGGACCTGAAGGGGCACAGAGAACTCGCAACTTGCACCCGGTGCAAGGCTGCCACCCGTCAGCGTCAGAACACCGCTACCCGACAGGCTCGACCCGCTCCCGCACACATTGGAGAGCGGCAACCCGGTAGCACTCAGCCCCGAGAGGGCGGCGTCGAGATCGTCGGTAAAGGAAAGACCGCTTGCCGAGTCCGTACGCGAGGTATTGACGATACGAAAGCTGACACTGACCGACTCGCCCGGAATAGCCGGGTTGCGTTCGATACGCTGGGACAGGCCGACCGTGTCGGCCAGCACCTCCAGCGCCGCAAGCGCGATACCACCGCCCCCACCCGGGCTAACCGTCAGTGGCGACGAGGCATGTGCAAAGCTACCGACCGCTTCGGCAAAGACATCGACAGCGATCGTGCAGCTTGAAGACGCCAATGAAAAGGCAGACGTCAAACTGATGCTACGCGTCCCCGGAAGCGCCGATACAGTGCCTCCGATGCAAGTCGACACTGTCGAATTGACCGGATCGGCAAGAACGAGCCCCTGCGGCAACTCGTCGGTAAAGAGCACGGTTGCAGGCGAGCCGCTTCCGGGGTTATCGACCGTATACGTCAGGACAACCCGATCGCGCCAATGCACGGTTGCAGCGCTGTATGCAGCGTGAAACGCGGGACGCGCACTATCGACCGTCAGCGTCGCAGTACTCGATCCGCCGTTGCCTTCGCTGCTGGTCAGATCGCCACTCGTATTGGAGAAACTGCCTGGGGCAGCAGCGACAACATAGGCGGAAACGGTACAGCTTCCACCAGCAGGCACCAGACCTGAAGCCAACGTGATCGTCGAACCGCCATCGGGCGCGCTGACCTCGCCGCCACAGGTGTTGCGGACAATTGCCGGGCTGGCAAACGTCACGCCCGCCGGCAGGGTGTTGGCAAACGCCACCGACGTAAGTGGGGCCACACCGCCATTCTGGATGGTGAACGTTAACAGGGTGGCCGTACCGGGCGCCACCGTGGAGGGCGCAAAAACCTGGGTAAACGCAGCCAGCGCCGGCTGGGCGAACGCCGTCGCTGTCACAGTCACGAAGCAGGCAAGCCAACGGACAAGCGAACCACCGATGCGCAAGTCGAAACGGGCCGACATCTCGTTCAGTCCTGTTGACGGATCTGCAGCCGCGCCTGCAACGCCTCGATCTGCTCCTGCTGCTTGACGGTGTATAAGGTGAGCTCCTCGACCTTCTTGAGCAACTTCAGCTGCAACTCGGTCATGTTCAGCCCGTCGCGCTCGATCTCCGCAGCAGACGGAATGCCGGGCAGATGCCCGTTGGTCTTGATGAAGTCATGGACGTTCGTCAATGGCGGCAGCACGTAGCTGCTTGCGAACACGTAGTCGGGAACCGTGTTAGCCGGAATACTCGACGCGATCACGGAGCCGCCAAGGCTGAGATTTCCGTTCGTATCCAGCCGCATCCGGAGCTTGCCATTGAAGGCAACACTCAGACCCGCTTCATTGGCCTGGATATCCCACACCGCCGGCGTGAAGCCGCCAGAACCGTTCTGTTCGAGCCGGATCGCCGGCGCATTTGCACCGCTCACATGAACACGCTTCTGTGGCGCATTCGTCCCCAGGCCAAGGTCGCCCGTCGACGACACGAAGACGCTATAGCTTGGCGCGCCGCCCATCAGTGTGAATATTTCCCGTGTGGCGGTAACGTCCTCCACAGAGAAGCGGTTACGCCCGCCATTGGTCGAATCATTGGCCACCAGCTCCCAGTCCGTACTCGGAAACGAGCCACTGCTGCTGGTATCGACGAACCTGACGCGGGTATTGTTTTCCTTCAGCCTCAGGGTTTCGAAACTGAACACCTCACCGAGAGCGCAATCCATCCCGACACACTGACTGCCCTGAATGATCGAATCGTCTGCAACCACGTTGTCTGCACGGGCAGAAAACGGCAAGGCGAGAACCAGAGCGGCGACGAAGATGCGATTTTTCATTTGATCAATCCTGGCGTGACTGTCGGGAGCCGGCTCGGTGGCATCGCCACATGCACAAAACGAAGGGGCGCTCGCGCAGCCGGCACATCTGCGCAAAAAGTCTAACAGAGAAACACTCTGTAACATGCTCGCGCTATCGCAGCGCCTTCGGGGCGCCTGCCGCAATGCAAGCCATAAGCCGACAATCGCACCTCGATTGATGCATCCGCTGTGCTACCCGGGCAACGCTGACATACGTGGCGCAAGCGCTATGGCGCCATGAACCCTGATGAGGTCAAGCAACTGCGGCAGCTGGAGTCAGAGAATGCGCGGCTCACGACGATGCTGGCCGAGCGGAGTCTGGAGATTTACGTGATGAAGCAGATCGCGGCAAAAAAGGGAGCACCTGCGCACGCCGAGCGCAGGTGCTTTACGCAGTGAGGCGAGGCGTTTCGCGGCACCTCAGGGTTTGCGGCAATACATCATGAAGATCGGGTAGTTCCGCGCCGACGTGCCTTCACCACGCGTCATCCGGAACACGGTGGAGAATGCCACCTCGGTAAAACCCGCCTCTTGCGCAAGGCGCCCCAGATGCGCGCGCTCGAAGCCGTTGTGGCCATCGAAGCCGACGCCGTGAAATGAACCATCTTCGGCGTCCAGATCGGCGATGCACAGCTGCCCGCCCGGCTCGAGCAGTGCATTCAGGTCCTGAAGCAGCCGTGCCGTATCGGACACGTGGTGCGCCGTCATCAAGGAATAGATCAGGTTGAAACGCTGACTTGGCAGCGGATCGGCAGCCAGGTCAAGACGCAGGGTTCGCATGTTGTCGAACCTGCCGTCGACGATCTTGCGCTCGGCAACCGCCAGCATGCCCTCCGAACTGTCCATCAGGGTCAGCTGTCCCACGCCGGGCTGCAGGAAGAAGCTCAGCAGTCCGGTACCGCTGCCAAACTCCATGGCTCGGGTTTGACGTGAAAGCGGCACGCGCGAACGGATGGCCTCGGCAACGGCCGCCGCACGCGCGACCTTGACCGGGTCGGCATCCCAGGTCGCGGCCTTGGCATCAAATTGGCTCATGATTGGTGATCATCCTCGCAGGCAATCAAGCGCATCATATTCCCTGCCTGCGCGCCGCAGCCAAGCCCGTGCATGGGCAGCAGCCGGACAAGCGGCTGAATCCGCCCCCTTCCGCAGGAAATGGCGCCGGATTCAGCCGGGTTTGAAGCCACGCTCAGAACGCCATCTGCCAGCCTGCAGACAGCCAGAAGCTCGGCGCTTCGCCCTTGGTCGTGGCATTGAGCATCAGCGAGCCCTTGCCGCCGCCCATCGTGCCTTCCACACCCACGCCTGCACGCAACCAGTCCTGCTTGTAATCGGTACCGGCAAAATCAAAATCGAACAAGCCGACAATCACCCCCGACGTGCGATCGCCCTTGCCCTCGAATCGATGCGCCGCTTCGAGCACGCCCAGCAGCTTCACGCTGCCAGCAAGCGGCCTGGCCGCATTGACGCCGACCCGCAGTTCGGTGGCCGCGTCGGTGCGCGCATCGAAATGGGCCGGGAAACCACCACCGGTCTCGGTGTAGGCATCGAGCTTCGCCTCGGTGTAGCTCAGATCGACGTAGGGCGAGAAATCTGCGCCACCCACACGATAGGCATTGTCCCAGTCGAGTCGGGCGCGCAGGCCCCAGGCGTCGACATCGGGCGTCCCCACCGAACTGCTTTGCACACCCGCATTCTGATACCCGCGGCGGATGTCACTATCGCCCCAGTACCCGTAGCCGCCGATGGTTGCCCACAGACTGTCACTCACCGGCATCAGCGCTTCGGCCAGCAGGTAGGTTCCGTCGCTGCGCACACGACCGTTCAGCGTCAGCTCCTGTTTCGCCCAGCTCTGACCCAGCGACACGTTCAGCTGCAGCGGCCCGAAGTTGTAGCCGAGCCCTGCCTCGGCCAGGCCGAGGTCGCCGTCACGCGTGCCGTGATTGTCCGTGCCCCAGTCGCCGACGAGCCAGAAGGCCTTCTGCCCCGCCGCCACACGTCGCGATAGGGGCCGGCTGTTGGCACCGTTGAACACCGTGCCCGCGGTCGACAATGCCGCGTTGGCACCGGTCGCCGCAGCGCCGAGGCTGGTTCGAAGGTCATCTACTGCAACCAGGCCACTTGCCCCGCGGGCAATGAATGCACGTTGGTTGGTGTTTCGGTTGGTCAACTGCCCAACCACGATACTGCCATCCTGGTTGGTTGCGGTGGCTTGATATGTAATGTCCTCGGGAACAACCACACCGCTGTCGCGCAGCCAATCCTCGACCGTCTGCATGCCTGTGGCTTCGGTCCAACGCATGGCCCTGTAGTCTCTGACATTGCCGTTCACCGTAAATACGTATCCAACGATGACGCGCCCGTCTCCTGATATGCCGTATGCAGCCGACTCGACTCCTCCGTCGATGACACCCAGACTTTGCAGGCCGCCTGCCTGCGTCCAGCGAAATGCCTTGTTCGCATTGCCGAACGCTCCATCGTCCGAAGTTCCGACAATAACCGTGCCATCCGCCGAAACACCATATGCGATTGAACTGAAGCCGCCGTTGATGACGCCCAGATTGATCATCCCTTCCGCCTGTGTCCATCGAAATGCACGTGCGTCGGATTGCCCGACAATGACCGTTCCGTCGGCGGAAACCGCTCTTGCTTCAGAATTGGCGAAAGCGCTACCGAGCGTCCCCAGATCGACCATTCCACCCGTCTCAGTCCAGCGAAACGCCTTCCACGCAGATGAACCAAGAGCGGCACCAACAACAACAGTTCCATCCGCGCTGACTCCGTAGGCCAACGATCGGGTACTACCATCCAGCGTTCCGAGTCTTGTCATCCCTGTTGATTCAGTCCATCGGAAAGCGACCCAACTCTTATATGGATAGGCGTGCTCAGCAACGGCGAGATCTTCTGAATTCCCGACAATCGTCTTTCCGTCAGCACTGACCGCACTCGCGTAGGAACTCCCACCAGTACCACCAAGCGTTCCGAGTGCTACCAATCCCTCGGATTCAGTCCAACGATAAGCGACGGGTTCGTATCTGTAAGCCCACCAAGCCTCCTCGAGGTGTGATTCCTTTGTAATCGTGACAGCAACTACAGTCCCATCTCCAGAGATTCCGGAAGCAATTGATGACGATCCCCATGGCGTCACGCCGAACTCATGAATCCCCGGCTCTACGGCGTAAACACCTTCCACGGCCAATGCGGCTGACACTGCCAGCGCGATCCGAAGCATGCTCGGCCCGGACTTGGTTCCGGATACCACAGGCACGTTGATCCGTTTCATTCTGAAACTCCCTGTTTAGCGGAACGCCGTTGACCTCAACGACATTACAATATGCCAAAAGAGATAATTTTAAGTGAATTTTCATATAACGCTAAGCAGCATGGTGTTCGTATCATCCCTACGCACGCGCCGGAAACGCAACTTTTCAGCTTGCAGTCAGGTGATCCGGGCGCATCCGAATCAGCAATGCGCCGATCGCCGTGATCGTGGCCAACGCGGTCACCCCCGTCCAGCCCCACTGCGACTGCATGACGCTGCCCAGTGCCGAGCCGATGGCCATGCCGATGAACATGCCCACCACCAATACCGCGTTGACGCGACTGCGCGCACCGGGATCGATGCCATAGACGATTGTCTGGTGCGCGATCAGGCTGGCCTGGATGCCGAGATCGAAGCCAACGGCGCAAAGTACGAGAAGCCATAGAGCGGCCTGCGGCGGCATCAGCGGCAGCAAGGCCATTGCCGCAAACGACATCGCGGCAATGCCGGCGCCCAGGCGCGTCACCACCTGCGGACCGCGGCGGTCGGCAAAGCGGCCTGCAAGCGGCGCAGCCAGGGCGCCGGCCGCGCCTGCCAGACCGAACGCGCCGGCCGCCGCACTGCCCAGGTAAAACGGTGCGGCGTGCAACATCACCGCCAACGTGGACCAGAAGGCGCTGAATCCGACAGAAAGCAGCGCTTGCGCCAGGGTGGCGCGACGCAAGGCGCGGTGACGCTTCCACAGGCTGGCCAGGGAACCGAGCAAGGCCGCGTAGGGCAAGTCGGTAGTGGGCCTGAAGCGGGGCAGACCGCGCCACACGGCCACGCCGATGAGCGCCACGTTGACGGCGGCCGCAATGAACATGCTGCGCCAGCCGAAATGCTCTGCGACGAAGCCGCTCACCACACGCGACAGCAGGATACCGAGCAGCAGACCGGTCATCACGGTGCCGACCACTTTGCCACGATGGGCGTCGGGTGCGAGGGTGGCGGCGGCGGGCACCACGTCCTGCGCCATGGTTGCCGCCAGGCCGATGCCAAGACTGGCAAGCAGCAGCAGGCCGATGGATGGCGCAGTGCCCGCCAGCAACAGGGCAAGGACCAGCATCGCGGACTTGATCAGGATGATGCTGCGCCGATCGAAGCGGTCGCCCAGCGGTGCCAGCAGAAGGATGCCCAGCGCGTAACCCAGCTGGGTGAGTGTCGGCACCAGCCCGATCATTCGATCGGAGGCGCCAATATCCGCCCCCAGTATGCCGAGCATGGGCTGGCTGTAATACAGGGCCGCAACGGCAAAGCCCGTCGCCGAGGCAAGCAGAAGCACCAATGACGCGGGCAGGCCTGAAACGGCGCCTGCAGCAGCCTGCAACTGAGGCGGAATGGCGGCACCGGCCAGGTCCGCCGTATTCGTATTCTGTATGTTGGACATGATCTCTAATCCGGTCTGAATTCCATGCCTCGAGTCTGCACAGCACAGGATTAAAGGGGTAGTGCCATGACTTGCACATTTGTTATACATTCGACGCATGCAAGGAAGCCGCCCTCCACCCGCACTCACAGCATCCGGATCGACCGATCGCATCGAGTTGATGCAGACCTTCGTGCGCATCGTCGAGGCCGGCAGCCTCTCCGCCGCCGCCGCACAACTGGGCACGACGCAGCCCACCATCAGTCGCCGTCTGCAGGCGCTCGAACGTTCACTGGGCCTGCGCCTGCTGCAACGCTCGACCCACGTGATGCGCCTCACGGTGGATGGCGAACGCTGTTTCGAACGCGCCAAGGCGCTGCTGGCCAGTTGGGCCGCATTCGAATCGGATCTGCGCGGCGCGAACGAAGAGCCGGAGGGCATCCTGCGTGTCGTCGCACCCCATGCATTCGGCCAGGAACGATTCGTCAGACCGCTGGCCGACTTCCTCCACCGCCATCCCAGGGTCAGCGTCGAATGGCTGCTGCACGACGATATCCGGGATTTCATCGCCGCCGGCATCGACTGCGCCATCCAGGTCGGTGAAGTGCGTGATCCGGCACTGGTGGCGATCAAGCTGTCGGAAATCCCGCGCATCGTAGCCGCCGCCCCCTCGGTGCTGGCTGACGGGCCGCGACCCGAGCAGGCAGCGGACCTCGCCTGTCTGCCCTGGCTGGCGCTGCGCACCTTCTACCGCAACGAGATATCGCTGACCCATGCACGAACGGGCAAGACCGAGCGTATCGCGATCAGTCCACGCGTCAGCACCGACAGCCTGTATGCACTGCGCAGCGCGGCACTGATGGGTCTGGGCGTGTGCGTGGGCTCGGCATGGCTGCTGGCCGACGACATTGCACGGGGCGACCTGCTGCATCTGGCCCCGGAATGGCAGGCGGCGCCACTGCCGATCTATCTTGTCTACCCCTATGCGCGCTTCTATCCGGCACGGCTGCGTCAGTTCGTCGACACCATACGGGCGGCGATGCCGTCGGTGATGAACGGCGCCGGGATCGACACACAATACTGAATCAGGCCGACAATACCGCCCGCGCCAGCGCGCAGAGCGCCCTGGCGCCCTCCTCGATCAAGGAAAACCCGACATGACCGACGTCACCATCTTTCACAATCCCCGCTGCGGCACCTCGCGCAACACACTGGCCATGATCCGCGAACGGGGCATCGAGCCACAGGTGGTCGAGTACCTGAAGTCGCCGCCGACGAAAGCACGTCTCACCGAACTGATCGCGGCCAGCGGGCTGCCGGTGCGCGAGCTGATACGCAGCAAGGAGGCCGTTTTCGCCGAGTTGGGCCTGGCCGACCCGAAGCTCGGCGACGACGCCCTCATCGACGCGATGGTCGCTCATCCGATCCTGATCAACCGCCCCGTCGTCGTCACCCCGCTCGGCACCCGGCTATGCCGTCCGGCCGAGCTCGTGCTCGGGATTCTGCCGGACACGACGCCTCGCACCGTCGATCCGGAGCCGACAGATGCCTGATGCGCTGAGCGACATGCCCAATCTCGAGGCGGACCTGTTTCGACTGCCGGACCCGGCCCGACTCCACCCGGCACCCGCATCGACCCATGCCCCGCGCATCCTGCTGCTCTATGGATCGCTGCGCAAACGCGCATTCAGCCGCCTGGTGGTGGAAGAGGCCGCACGCCTGCTGCAGGCCATGGGCGCCGACACCCGCATCTTCAACCCGAGCGGCCTGCCGCTGCCGGATGACGCCCCCGACGACCACTCCAAGGTGGTCGAACTGCGCGAACTGACGCAATGGGCAGAAGGCATGGTGTGGTGCTCGCCGGAACGCCATGGCGCCATGACCGGCATCATGAAGGCCCAGATCGACTGGATCCCGCTGGCGATGGGTGCAGTGCGCCCCACCCAGGGCAAGACGCTGGCGGTAATGCAGGTGAGCGGCGGCTCGCAGTCGTTCAATGCGGTCAACCAGATGCGGGTGCTCGGACGCTGGATGCGGATGCTGACCATCCCCAACCAGTCATCGGTGGCGAAGGCCTTTCTCGAATTCGACGACCAGGACCGCATGAAGCCGTCACCCTACTACGATCGCATCGTCGACGTGATGGAGGAGTTGGTCAAATTCACCCTGATGACACGGGATGCCGCAGACTATCTTGTCGACCGCTACAGCGAACGCAAGGAGAGTGCGGAGGCGCTCTCGCGACGGGTCAATCAAGGCGCGATCTGAATTCGACCGACCAAGCCCTGAAGTCATGCGGCGACCTCGAACCGGCTGGTTCAGCTGTCGCTCAAGCGCACCAGCAACTTGCCCCGATTGCCACCGTTGAACAACAGCCTGAGCGACGGAAAGGCCTGCTCGATGCCCTCCACCACATGGGCCTGGTACTTGAGCCGGCCGGCCTGGAACCAGCGGGTGAGGTCGCGCTGGCAGCGCTGCTGCTCGGCGCCGCCGAGGAAGTCGAAGACCACGAAACCTTCCATGCGGGCGCGGCGCATCAGCAGCATGAAATGGTTCTTCACGCCGTAGAGGGCGTCCGGGTCCTCGATGTTGTCGTAGTCGGAGATGCCGCCGCAGATCACCACCCGCGCGCCCATGGCCAGATGCGCCAGGGCGGCGTCGAGGATGGGCCCGCCGACGTTGTCGAAGAAGATGTCCACGCCGTCCGGGCAGGTGCAGCCGATGGCCTCCAGCACGTTCTCGGCCTTGTAGTCGATGGCCGCGTCGAAGCCGAAGTCCTCGATGAGCTGGCGGCACTTCTCCGGTCCGCCGGCGATGCCCACCACGCGGCAGCCGGCGATCCTGGCGATCTGCCCGGCCGGGACGCCGGTGGCCCCGGCGGCGCCGGAGATCAGCACCGTCTCGCCCGGCCGTGGCTGGCCCTTGAGCAGCAGGCCGTAATAGGCGGTGTGAGCGTTCATGGCCAGGGCGCAGATGGACGCTTCGAGCGACACCTCGGTCGGCGCCGGCATCTTCATCATGAAGGCGGTGCGGTCGGGGTTGATGATCGAGTACTGCGCCCATTGCATCAGGCCGTAGGCGATGTCGCCCTCCTGCCAGCCGGGCGCACGGGACTTGTCCACCACACCGATGATGAAGCCGCGCATGGGGTCGCCGAGCGGGATCGGCGGCAGGTAGGTGTAGCGCGGCGACAGCCACACCCGGTTGGTGGGGTCGAGGGAGAGATACACCCCGCGCACCCGGATCTCGCCCTCGCCGGGCTCCGGCATGGGCTGCTCGCGCAGCACCAGGTTGTCGTCGCTCATGGGCCCGTCGGCATGGCGGTTCATCGCCCACAGCGTGTTCGTTTGCGTCATGTCTCCTGCTCCTTCTGTTTTTGTCGACGGGCTAAAGCGTGTAGTCCGGGCAGTCGCGCGCGAAGGCGATGTAGTCGTCGAGCGCGGCCGGGTTGGCCATTGCGTCCCGGTTCGCCGCCTTCGCCACCGGCACGCCCATGAGCAGCTTGCGCACCGGCACCTCCATCTTCTTGCCCGTGAGGGTGTAGGGAATCCGCTCCATGGCGTAGATGCGATCGGGCACATGGCGCGGGGAGTACTCGCTGCGCAGGCGCGCGCAGATGCGTTGTTCCATGGCCTCGTCCAGTGCCACGCCGGGTTCCAGTTTCACGAACAGGGGCATGAAGAAGCGCCCGCCCGACAGGTCGAGGCACACGATCAGGCTGTCCGCCACGCCTTCGATCGCCTCCACGCAGCGATAGATGTCCGCCGTGCCGATTCTGACCCCGAAGCGGTTGAGCGTCGAGTCCGAGCGGCCATAGATGTAGCAGCCGCCGCGCGCGTTGATCTTCAGGTAATCCCCGTGGCGCCACAGGCCGGGGTACACCTCGAAGTAGGATTCCCGGTAGCGCACGTCGCCCGCGTCGTTCCAGAAACAGAGCGGCATCGATGGCATGGGCTGGCACACCACCAGTTCGCCCACCTCGTCCACCACCGGTTCGCCGGCATCGTTCAGGGACTTCACATCCGCGCCCAGCATGCGGGTCTGGATCTCGCCGGCGTACACCGGCAGGGTCGGCGAGGCACCGACAAAACCGGTGGCCACATCGGTGCCACCGCTCTGGGAGGTGAGCCACAGGTCGGGGTTGATGTTCTCGTAGCACCACACCATGGACTCGGGCGTCACCGGCGAGCCGCCCAGCAGGATGCCCTCGATGCGCGACAGGTCGTAGGTTTCGCGCGGATGGATGCCGCCCTTGGCCATCATGCCCACATAGGTGGGGCTGGCGCCGAAGAAGGTGGTGCCGGTGTCGGCGGCCATGCGCCACAGCACGTCCGGGTCCGGGTGGGCGGGGTTGCCGTCGTAAAGCACCGCCGCGGCACCCGACAGCAGCGAACCGACCACGATGTTCCACATCACCCAGCCGGTGGTGCTGTAGAAGAACATCACCCCGCCGGGCTTGAGGTTGAAGTGGAAGTGCGAGAGCTTGAGCATCTCCAGCGTGATGCCGCCATGCCCGTGCACGATGGGCTTGGGCAGGCCGGTGGTGCCCGAGGAATAGACGATCCACAGGGGATGCTCGAAGGGCGTGGGCGCGAATTCGAAGCCGGGCACATCCGCCCCGTCCCGCACCACGTCCGGCCACAGGGCAACGCGCACGCCCGGGGTCGCCGCCGGGCCGGGGTCGTCCGGATTCAGGTAGGGCAGGCAGACGATGGTCTCCAGCGTCGGCAGGCTGGCGGCGATCTCGCGGGATTCGGGCCGGCGGTCGAAGTCCTTGCCGCCGTAGCGGTAGCCGTCGATGGTGAACAGCACCTTGGGGCGGATCTGCACGAAGCGGTCGAGCACGCTCTTGACGCCGAAATCCGGCGAGCAGCTCGACCAGATCGCCCCCACCGCCGCCGTGGCCAGCATCGCCACCGCCGCCTGCGGGGTGTTGGGCAGATAGGACACCACCCGGTCGCCCTGCTCCACCCCGGTCTCGCGCAGCCAGGTGGCCAGGCAGCGCACCTGACGGGCCAGTTCGTCCCAACTCATGTGCTGCAGCGGAGCGAGCTCCGACAGGTGATGCAGGGCCACCTCGCCCGGCCGCGCCTGGCGCAGCAGCTGCTCGGTGAAGTTCAGCTGCGCGCCGGGAAACCAGCGCGCGCCCGGCATCACCGGGTTCTCCAGCACCGCCCGGTAAGGGGTCGGTGAGCTGATGCCGAAGTAGTCCCACAGGGCTTCCCAGAACGCCGCCACATCCTTCACCGACCAGGCCCACAGGGCCGGGTAATCGGCGCAGTCCACCCCGCGCGCGCGCCGCAGCCAGTCGATGAACGCCGTCACGTTCGAATCGCGGGCGAAGGCCTCGCTCGGCGTCCACAGCAGATCGCCTTCATTGACCATGTCGCGTCTCCACTCTCGTTGTTGTTCTGTCAGGTGGCGGTCCAGCCGCCATCCACCGGCAGCTCCACGCCGGTGATCCAGGACGACGCCTCTGAAGCCAGGAAGCGCACCGCATGGGCAATGTCCGCCGGCTCGCCCATGCGCCCGATGGGATGGGCGTGCAGGAAGGCGGCACGCACCTCGTCCAGCGACGCGGTGCCGCCGGACAGGGCCTGGTTCTTGTGCAGGAAGGAATCGGCCATCTGGCTGGCGACCACGCCCGGATGGATGGAATTGCAGCGGATGCCGTAGCCGAGGCGGCCGCACTCGACCGCCACGTCCTTGGTAATCAGGCGCACCGCGCCCTTGCTGGCGCCATAGGCCGACAACCAGGGCACCCCGACGAGGCCGGCCACCGAGGACATGTTGATGATCGAGCCACCCCGCCCGGCCGCGCCGCCGGGCCGCATCGCGGTCACCGCCTGTTTGCAGCCGAGGAAGACGCCGTCCACATTGATGGTCATGAGGCGGCGGAAGTCATCGAGATCCACCTCGGTGATCGCCCCCATGATCTCGATGCCGGCGTTGTTCACCAGCACGTCGAGGCCGCCGAAGCTGTCGACGGTGGCCGCGACGGCGGCCTCCCAGTCGGCTTCGCGGGTCACGTCGAGCGACAGGTAGTCGGCCTTTGCGCCGCTGGCGCGCAGCGTCGCGGCGGTGTCGTGGCCGATGTCGTCGAGCACATCGGTGAGCATCACCCGCGCACCGGCAGCGGCCAGGTGGCGGGCGCATTCGGCGCCGATGCCGCGCGCCGCGCCGGTGATCAGCGCGACCTTGCCGTCGAGGCGGAAGGGATCGGCGGCGCTCATGCGGACACCTCCGCCAGTTCGGCCTGGCCTTCGCGACGGCGCAGCACGGCGAGACGATCGAGCACGGTCTCGGGCACCGCGTCGGCCGGGATCACGCCCTGGTAGAGCCGGGCATTCGCGGGCGCGAGCGCCTCGCCCCCGGCCATCCAGAAGACCTCGGGCACGCGTGCCTCGCGGCTGCCGGCGGGCGCGATCAGCACATCGAGCGCACCGGCCTCATGCACCGGCAGCAGGCCGGCCGGATCGAGCAGGCCGATGGCCCAGCGGAAGTGCCGGCAGGTCTTGAACACCGATTCGTACAGGGCCAGATCCTCGCCACTGCGGGCGCCGTCGTCGGGCGACTCGCACAGCAGCACCAGGTCGACACCCGCCGTGGCGAACTCGCCCAAAAAATTGGCGACATACACCGCCGCGCCATCGATCTCGTCCGGGTCGCTCGCCACCTCTGCCGCCATCGGCTCGCCATGGGCCACGGCGTAGGCGGCGGCCAGCCACTGGCGTGGCGAGGGCAGCACCAGCGCCAGCGGACGCTCGCCGTCGGCGGCGCGCAACGGCCCCAGCAGGGCGGACACCGCCTGACGCAGGCCGGCGTCCTCGAGCAGGCGGCGCAGCGGGTAGGCCGGCCGCTTCTTCTCGCCCAGGGCGCTCGACAAGGCTGGATTGGCCCGCAGCAGCGCCTCGGCGATGCGCGCCACCGGGACCGTGATCACGTCGGAGCCCAGCAGGCCCTGGGCCTTGCCGTGGAAGGCGGCGAAGGCCGCCTCGTCGAGCCAGGGAATGCCGGCGGCGCCGGCCAGTTTGGCCCCGGCGTAGTCGTAGAAATCCAGCCACACCAGCGGCTCGCCGCCGGCCAGCCGATTCATGAAAGCAGTCTGCATCGGAGTCCTCCCGCAGGATATCGGTCAGCCACGCCCGGCCGTCGCGGCGGCCAGTTGCGCTTCGAGTTCGGCGATGCGCACATCCTTGGGGTTGGGCATCATCACGCCGGTCACCGCGCCACGCGCCATCACCACCCGGCCGGCGCCCTGGCCCGCGTAGATGCGGGTGGGGTCGTCCCAGCTACCGTAGTAGGGCAGGTCCTCGGGCGGCTCCGCGCGCACCCACTCGGCCACGAACTGGTCGAAGGGCTTGCCCCGGCGCTTGCGCGCCTCGCGCTCGGCGGCGCGGGCGGCGCGGGTGGCTTCCACATCGAGCACCAGCGAGTCCTCGTCGTACACCACGTGGTAGAGCGCGCGGGCGGTCTCGTGGGAGATGAGGTCTTCCTCCAGGTCACGGATGACCAGGTTCGGGTCGCGGTCGAGCACGTCGCCGTAACCGGCGCCCGCGCCCTGGCAGATCATGTAGACCTCGCCCTCCTGCACCGGCTCGAAGGTCATCCCCATGTCGTAGGCGCCGTACTTGGCACCGGGGATGGCCTGCTCGTTCATGAGCTCGACCAGGTCGAACTTGAAGCTGCGCGGATCGGTCTTGAGGGTGTCGAAGACGTTCACCTCGCGGATCTTGCACAAGGTGTAGACCGGCGAGGCGTAACCGCCGAAGAGCCCGTAGGCGCTCGGATGCAGCGAGCCGGTGCCGCCGGTCATGAAGCCCCAGAAGCCGGCGTCGCGGCTGGTGATGAGCTGCTCGTAGCCGAGGCCGCCGCGGTACTTGCCGAAGCCGACCCGGTCCTTGGTCAGGTGCTGGGCCACCAGGCGCAGCACCGGCAGTTCCTCCTCGATCAGCTCCTGCTCGCCGGTGTCGCACATGTAGCCGAAGCACGGCGACACCGCATGCTCGCCGTCGCGGTTCTCGCGTGCGCCGCCGCCGTTGCCGTTGATGTCGGCGCAGAAATTGCCGGTCACCTCGCCATGCTGGGTCACCCCGCCGTAGATGAAGGTGTAGGGCTGGTTGAAGTGGGAGGAGTAGATCGCGGTGTAGCGCGTGGGGCAGCTGTACATGAACTTCGCCAGCGCGATGGTCGGCAGGGTGAAGGACTTGAACAGCGGGATCAGGCTCATGCAGTTGGGCGCGTCGAAGGACGAGTCCAGCAGCGAGTTCTCGTCCGAGAGCACCTCCACCGCCGAGAAGCAGGCCATGTTGTGCGGCAGGTCCGGCCAGATGTAGAGCAGGTAGGCCGTGGCGATGCAGGTCTTGAGCGAGGCGACGGTGGTGTTGATGGAGCGGTTCACGAACTCCGGGCTGGAGCCGCGCACATCCAGGATCATGCGCTCGCCCTTCACGGTGACCGTGAGGTTGTACTTGATGAGCACGTTCTCGCGCAGGGTGCCGTCGATGAAGGCATGGGTGCGCACGGTGCCGTCGGGCATCTCGCGGATGCGGCGGCGCACCTCGATGTCCACATCCTCGATGTTCTTGCGCAGGCAGGCGATCAGGTTCTCCTTGCCATACTCGGCGATCACCGCGCGGATGCGCTCGATCAGGCGCAGGCAGGCATGCAGCTTGACCTTCACGTCCTCGTACTGGAGCTTGGGATCGCGCACCGAGTTCTGCAGGAAGGTGAGCAGGTCGCGCCTCACCTGGTAGTTCTCGACGATGCGGAAGGGCGGCATCTTGAGCCCCTCGTCCCACTTGCTCTCGGCCGCCGCCGGCATGCCGCCGGGCTCGCAGGCGCCGTTCTCGCCCTCGTGGATGGTGGAGGACACCCAGCAGATCACCTCTCCCTCGTGGAACACCGGCATGATCATGCTCTGGTCGGTGTTGTGGATGTTGCCGTAGCGCGAGTCGTTGTGGATGAAGCCGTCGCCGTCGTGCAGGCCCACGGTGGGGTCCTTGGCCCAGTACTTGGCGATGAACTTGAGCGGGTAGTGGCACACGCCCGAGAACACCACCACGCCTTTCGGGCTGATCGACGACAGGTCGCCGGTGGCGGTGTAGACCGCGGTCACCAGGTCGCCCCATTTGGCGCCCGGCGCGGTGCCCATCTGCTCGACCATGTCGTAGGTCTCGTCCAGCGCCGCATGCAGCCGGCCGCGCACCAGGTTGAGCGCGTGGGGGTCGAGCTCACCCTGCAGCAGCTCGTCCTCGATGGCGCTGCGCGGGCCGATGGTGTGGTCGCGCATGATCGCCGGGTCGGGTCCGTAGAACAGCGAGTGCTCATCCAGGAAGGTGTTCAGCAGGGCCTGCTCGTCGGCGCTCAGGGCGTCTTTCATTTGCTTGTCGGTATGTCCCATATCGGTCTCCGCGAATGGCTTGTCTGGGGGGCGTCAGCCGGCGAGCTGGTTGAACCACACGGCGCCCTGGCCGGCGGCCCGGAACTGCCAGCCGGGCTCGACCAGGTAGGTGGTGGCCGGGGTCACGACGATGGCCGGCCCCTCGATGCGGGTGCCGTCGGCCAGCGCCGAGTCGTCGTAGATGGGCGTATCTACCGCGCCCTCGATGCCGACGAAGTGGCACTCGCGACGCCCTACCGGCGCGCCCGGTGCCTTGTCCGGCCCGGTCGGCTTGATGCCGGCGAAGCGCACGGTCTCCAGCTCCACGTAGGCGCACACCCGGATGGTGTTGATGCGCACGCCGGCTTCCGGCGCCTGGCTGCCGGCCCCGAAGCGGTCGCCGTAGCGGGTGTGGAACTGCTCCATGAGCTTGAGCACGTCGGCCAGGCTGGCGAGGCGGTTGAGGTCGGTGACCACGGCGGTCTCGACCCGCTGGTTGCCGTAGCGCATGTCCAGCTCCAGCCGGTAGCGGATGTCCTCGGCGCGCATGCCCTGGCGCGTCAGGTCTTCACGGCCGCGGCTTTCCAGGTCGGCAACGATCTCGTTGAAGCGGGCGTAGTCGCTGAACATCTGCTTGCGGTTCGAATCGAACAGCACCATGAACACCGAGGATTCATGGATGTGCATCTGGTGCATGTTGCCGGCACCGCAGGCCGAGAACACCGAACTGTAGGGCGGCGCGAGGATGGCGCCGATGCCCAGGCTGCGGGCGATACCGCAGGCGTGCAGCGGGCCGTTGCCGCCGTAGGCCAGCATGGTGAACTGGCCGGGGTCGTAGCCGCGGGCACGCAGCTCGGCGGCCATGCCGTTGGCCATGTTGGCGTCCACCGTCTGCTTGATGAGCTTGCACACCTCGATGGTGTCCAGGTCCAGCTCGTCGCACAGGGTGTCCTCGATGGCCCGTTTGGCCCGCCGCGGGTTGAGCTTGATCTTGCCGCCGGCGTAGTTCTCCGGGTCGAGGTAGCCGAGCAGCAGGTCGGTGTCGGTGACCGTGGGCTTGAGGCCGCCGCGGTCGTAGCTGGCCGGGCCGGGATCGGAGCCCGCGCTTTCGGGGCCGACCTTGACCGTGTGGTACATGCGGTCGTAGCTGGCCACCGAGCCGCCACCGGCGCCCAGGGTGACCAGGTGCACCATGGGCACGCTGACCATCCAGCGCTCGATCACCGGGTTGAAGTCGTAGTGCTTGACCCCGCCCTCGACCACGATGCCGATGTCGAAGCTGGTGCCGCCCATGTCGGTGGCCACCACGTTGCCCAGGCCCGCTTCCATGGCCAGATGTTCCGAGGCCGCCACGCCCGACACCGGGCCGGAATGCACCGTCTGCAGCGCGTCGGTGGAGTTGAGCTGGGCCATGCCGCCGGAGTTGTGCACCACCAGCATCGGCCGCTGGTAGCCGGAATTACGCAGGTTCAGTTCCAGCGTGCCGAGGCCGTGGTACATGACCTTGTGCAGAAAGGCATCCATGATCGCCGACATGCCGCGCACATACTCGCCCTTGCGCCCCGCCACCTGGTGGGAGAGCACGATGGGCAGCGCACCGAGCATGTGGGCGGGGTATTCCTCGAGGAAGATCTCGCGCACCCGCAACTCATGGGCGGGGTTCACCACGCTGTTGGCGAGCATCACCACCAGCGCTTCGGCGCCCTTGTCCACCAGCTCGCGCAGCTGCAGGCGCAGGTCGTCCTCGTCGATGTCCATCACCACCGCGCCCTTGTAGTCGATGCGCTCGCGCACCTGGCGGATCATGGGGATGGGCACCAGCGGATCGGGCCGCGCGGCGTTGGGGACGTCCATCTGCCGGCTGATGTCCAGACCCTCGCCATAGCCGCGCCCACGCGAGATGGGCAGCACGCTCTTGAAGCCGGCGGTGACCAGCACCGCCACCTTGGGGCCACGCCGTTCGATCAGCGCATTGGTGCCCAGGGTGGTGGCGTAGCGCACCGAGTCCACCTCGGAGAGCAGGGCTTCGCGATCGACCCCGAGGTCGCCGCAGGCGTAGTCGAGGGCCTCGTTGAAGCCCAGCGCCAGGTTGTGATGCGTGGTCAGCGCCTTGCGCTGCACATAGTTGCCGTCCCACACGACGAAGCAGTCGGTGAAGGTGCCACCGATGTCTACAGCCACCCGTTTCATGTTTTGGATTCCTCGTCAGTGCTCAATGGGCGTGGGTGTGGCGCAGCTGCTTGATGCGCTCGTCGTCGTCCGGGATCTCGCGAACCGCCGGGGCGGGCCGGTCCTTCCATTGCGCCCTCAGCGCGTCGATGTCGAACTCCATGTCATGCAGCGGCGGGTGGCCGGGCACGGTGTATTCGGTCTCGACCATCGTTCCGCAGGAGGGGCAGTAGTATTCGAGCAACGCGCACCACGCCGGGTCCGGCGCGAAGCTGCGCTGGTACTTGGTGGTGTCGAGCAGCGGCTTGTGGATCTCGCGCGGGTTGCGGTCATACACCAGCAGGCCCTTCTTGTAGTTCTCGCGGGCGCTCTGGATCAAATGGCCGCAGCAACGGCATTCCCACATCTCGCGATCGAGGTCGATCGCCAGGTATTCGGTCATCGGTATTTTCATTGTGTGTCTCCTCGGAATTCGGCGTGGCGTGTGCGCTAGTCGGCCTTTTCGAGCACCAGGTCCATGCCGCCGGCAAAGCGGTAGCGCCAGCCGGCCGGCACCCGGCAGGTGAAGAAGTCTTCCTCGATGACGGCCGGCCCCGACCCGGTGGCACCGGCCGCGTTGTCGGCGATGCGCACCAGGGGAATGTCGCGGGCGTCGTCACCGGGCAGGCACACCCGGCGGGTACCCGCCGCCACCGCGTCGCTGGCCGTGCCGACATCGACCGGCTCGAAAGCCACATGCTCGATGGGCTTGGTCACGCGCATGGACACCGTCAGGTGTTCGCCGGCCGTCAGATGGACGTCCGGCGCCTGGCCGGGTCGATAGGCCAG
The DNA here is from genome assembly GCF_018122735.1 of Azoarcus sp. L1K30. GTDB lineage: Bacteria > Pseudomonadota > Gammaproteobacteria > Burkholderiales > Rhodocyclaceae > Parazoarcus. The sequence continues at coordinate 3,285,414 of NZ_JAGRRD010000001.1, forward strand.
CGGATGTGCTTCACCCGCGGCATCGACCCGCAGCAGCGACACCGCCTGCTCGCATTCCTCAAGCTCGAAGCCCTCGGCGTACATGTCGCGGCGGGCACGCTCGAGCAGGCTCGCCACCAGCGCGTCCAGCCCGGCCATATCGCCCTCGGGCACCACCGCCTCGTAGTGATGGGCGATGTCGCTGAAGCCCAGGCCGAAGGCGCTGAACACCGCCGCCAGCGCCGGCACGATCACCTTGCGCACGCCCAGCCGGTCGGCCACGTCGCAGATCAGCAGCGGACCGCCGCCGCCGAAGGCGGCCAGCGTGGTGTCCGGCGTGATGTCGGTGAAACGGCGGATGCTGTCGGCCACCTTGTCCACCCAGGCCCACTCCATGGCGGCGAGGGCGTCGGGCATGGGCAGCCCGAGGGCGCCGGCCACGTTTTCATTGATGGCCGCCTCGGCGCGGCCGGTGTCGAGGGTGAGCTCGCCACCAAAATAGGATTTCGGATCGAGAATGCCGGTGAGCAGGCACACATCGGTGATGCAGGCGAGCTTGCCACCAAGCCCGAAACAGGCCGGGCCCGGCTGGGCGCCGACACTCTCCGGCCCGACCTTGATGCGCCCGTCCTCGGCGCGGATGATCGAGCCGCCGCCGACGCCGACGCTGACCACATCCACCAGCGGCAGGCTGATCTCCACCGACTCCACCGCGCCACGCCGGCGGCTGCGTAAGGCGTCATGCTCGACCAGGCCGATGTCGGTGGTGGTGCCGCCCACGTCGACGGTCACCAGCCGTGCCGCGCCATGCTGGGCGGCCAGCGCCCGGGCGCCTTCCATGCCGCCGCGCGGCCCGGAGCTGTAGGTCTTGAGCGCCACCGTCTTGGCCACCCGCGCCGAATCGCCGTCGTTACGGAAGATCAGCAGCGGGGTCTTGAAGCGGTGCTCGCGCAGGATGTTCTCGGCGTGATAGAGGAAGGTCTCCATGGCCGGATGCAGGAAGGCGTTGAAGGCCGCCGTCCAGATCCGCCGGGCGTCGTCCAGGTCGCTGCCGATCTCGTGCGAAAAAAGCACCGGGATCGCCCCGAGCAAGTGGGAGGGGAACTTGCGCAGGATGATCCGGCGAATCCGTTTTTCCTGGTCTTCATGGTCGGGCCCGAGGGCGCCGATCACCAGCCGGTTGGCGCCGGCCGAGGCCAGCGCATTGACCACCCGCACCACCTCGGCCTCGAAGGCCGCGCCCTCCAGCGACAGGTCGATGGCTTCCAGGCGCTGGTCGAACAGGGCCTCGAACATCTCCTCGCCGCCCGGCGACTGGCGCAGGACGTCACCCGGCGTGCCGGCCGGCAAGGCCAGCCCGAGCCGCGGACCCTTGCGCTCGACCAGCGCGTTGGTGCCCTGGGTGGTGGAGTAGCGGATGTAGTCGGTCGTGCGCAGCAGTTCGACGACGTTCTCGTCGCCGTAGATCTCCCGGGACGCCTTCTTGAGCCCTTCGAAGAAGCACTTGCTCAGGTCGTAGGGCGTGGTCAGGGTCTTGGTGCGGAAGATGGTGTTGCCTTCGACGACCACGATGTCGGTCAGCGTGCCGCCGTTGTCGATATTGATGAGTTTTCCCACGTACGCACCTCTGTAACGGGGTTGATGGAGAGCGATTCGATGGATGCATTGTTTTGGAATCCGCCCCCTGCCACATCGTTAATAGGGATGATTTTTGGCCGTCGCGGGATACCCACAATGGACGACGCATTGCCACGGGAATCGGGGTAAAAGTAGGCTTCGGCGTGCCATGCGCCGGGGCGGCGATATACTCCAAAAGACGAGGTACGCACGCACCCGCCACGACCCGGCCCAGCCGGATCGATATAAGAAAAGACGTGAGGAGACAGCTGTGAATCGGGACCCGGAAATCGAGGTGAGCGCCAAGCCCGCACGGATCAGGCTGAGTGCGGCCAAGCTCAGCCCACCGACACTGACCCCCAATTCGGTGGCGCGCACGGCGCCGATCCCGGACCTGATCCAGTCCCACATCAAGCTGGCGCTGTTCCACGCACCGGCCGGCTTCGGCAAGACCACCGCCATGCTGCAGTGGGTGGAACGGGCCCGCGCCTCGGGCATCGGCACCGGCTGGGTCACCCTCGATGCGCAGGACAACGACGCCAGCCGCTTCCTGAGCTACCTGGTCGCCGCCCTCGACGCCTGCGGCGGCGAGAACCGCCGGGACGCCGCACCGGGTTCCCTGTTCGACTCCCAGACCGCGCCGCTGGGCGCGCTGCTCGACGCGGTGGACCGGCTCTCGGCCGAGGGCGTGGATTTCGCCCTCTTTCTGGACGACTTCGAGACCATCACCAATGGCGCCATCCACGAGATCGTGCGCCAGTTCATCGACCACCTGCCCGCCGGCAGCCAGCTGGTGATCGGCAGCCGCGCCACCCCGCCGCTGGGGCTGGGCAAGCTGCGCGCCCGCGAGCAGCTGGTGGAAGTGGGCGCCGACCTGCTGCGCTTCTCCCTCGACGAGGCCCGCCACTACCTCACCGGCGTGCGCCAGCTGAACATCAGCGACCGGGATGTGGCCGAGCTGCACCGCTGCACCGAGGGCTGGGCCACCGCCATCCAGCTCGCCTCATTGTTCCTCGACGGCCAGCGCGACATCGGCGCCTTCATCCGCGGCTTCAGCGGCGATCAGGCCGCCATCGCCGACTACCTGGCCGAGGACGTGTTCAACCGCCAGAGCGAACCGGTGCAGGACTTCCTGCTCAAGACCAGCATCCTGGGCAACCTCAACCCCGAGATCTGCAACGCCCTCACCGGCCGCCAGGACGGCGCCGTGATGCTCGAGCAGATCGAGCGCGCCAACCTGTTCCTGGTGTCGCTGGACAGCGCGCGCATGGCCTACCGCTACCACAATCTGTTCGCGGATTTCCTGCGCAGCCACCTGTTGCGCCGCCATCCCGCCCAGGTGGCCGAGCTGCACAACCGCGCCGCCGCCTGGTACGAAACCGAGGGCGTGCTCACCACCGCGCTGGAACATGCCCTGGCCGCCGGCAACATGCACCTGGCCGCCACCCTGCTCGACCGGGTCGCCGAAACCCTGATCTACGAAGGCCGGGTCGCCACCCTCATCCGCCAGGTGGAGGCGCTACCCAAGCAGCACCTCGACGGCCTGCTCAAGGTGCGCCTGTCCTACGCCTGGGCGCTCACCTTCGCCCATCGCTACCAGGAGGCGAAGCTGGTGCTCGCCAGCCTGGAGCAGAACAAGACCCGGCTCGACGAACGCTCCCGCGACGGCATCCTCACCCTCGGCCCCTGCGTGCTGCTGTGGTCCGACCGCATCGACGAATGCCTGGTGATCGCCGCCGAGAACCTGCCCAAGCTCTCGGGGCGGGACGACTTCTCCCATGGCGCGCTGCTCAACATCTACGCCATGTGTCTGAGCATCGAAGGCAACTTCGGCCAGGCCCGCGAGATGCTCGGCACCGCCAAGCGGCGCATGGCCCGGGCCAACAGCGACTACGGCCTGGTCTACGCCGACTGCATCGACGGCATCATCAGCTTCACCCAGGGCCGGCTGCGCGCCGCGCTGGCGCAGTTCGAGACCGTCTATCGCTATGCCAGCCAGCGCTCGCGCTATTCCAGCGCCAGCGCGGTGGCCGCGGTGTACCTGGCCGAGGCCTGGTACGAGGAAAACAACGTCGACGCGGCCGAGGACATCCTGCGCGAGTACCTGCTGCTGATCCGTCAGACCGGCCTGCCCGACCACATCATCGTCGCTCACCGCCTGCTCAGCCGCATCGAAGCCCGGCGCGGCAGCCTCGACGAAGCCCAGTACCAGCTCAGCGAAATGGAACGCCTCGGCCTGTCACGCGGTTCCGGCCGGGTGGTGGGCGGCGCGCGACTTGAGCGGGCGCGCATCGCCATGATGCTGGGCGACCTCAACCTGGCCGCCAGCATCATCCGCCAGGAGGAAGTGGACCTCGGCTGGCGGAGCTCGGTGAGCGGCCGGCCGCCGGCCAACGAGCTCGACGACATCCGCCTGCATGCGATCCGGCTCAAACTCATGCAGCGCGCCGGTGGCGAAGCCATCGTGCTGCTGCAGCGCGAATTCGACCTGCTCGACAAGGCCGGCGGCATGAGCCGGCGCCGGCTGCTGGCCACCCTGCTGCTGGCCCGGGCGCAGCAGCTCACCGGCGACCTCGCCGCCGCGCGCCGCCATCTGACCGAGGTGCTGCGCTTCGCCGCAGAGGAAGACCTGCAACGCACCCTGCTCGACGAGGACTACCTGCTCGTCGGCCTGTTCGACGAACTGGGCCCGACCCTCGACCCCCAAGCCGGCCCGGCCGCCACCTTCCTCAACCGGCTACGCGGCCGCCCGGCCCCCACTAACGCGCCGCGACCGGACAACGTGGACACGCCCGTGGTGCCGGACGAAGGCGTGGACGCCCTCACCCAGCGCGAAATGCAGATCCTGTCACTGGTGGCCGAAGGCCTGTCGAACCGGGAGATGGCCAACAAGCTGTTCCTCTCCGAAGCCACCGTGAAGACCCACATGCGCAACATCAACTCGAAGCTCGCGGTCCACAGCCGCACCCAGGCCATCGCCCTGGCGCGGAGCCGGCAGCTGATCTAGTCGTGCCCCGTGACGTAAGCGGCGAGACGATCCGCCAAGCGTGACTCAGAAAGGTGAGATCTCTGCCCGGGTAGAGACCCTTGTACGCTATCGGCGCCTACCGGCCAGCTGCTGCCGCTCGATGATTCCTGAAAGCCACCATCTAAACGGCCGCTTGACTCTCAACCTTGCCGTAAAGCCTACTCCAGCTATTACTCTTCTGAATAGATGGGCCGAGCTATCAACTTCTCCGCATCACCCTTCTATTATTTAGGCGGATGCTTGCGTCGATTTCTATTAAGTTTAAACCCTTCAGGGACGGGCTTAAACGAATCCCCATTTTCCGGCCAGCGTTTGGCTCGACTTTGAAATGCACGTAAAGAGTCAATATCCAGCGTGGCAGCTATAACAAAATCGTTATCTCCACCGCGCACTCGTGCAATGTCCCGCACAAAGGATTCTTTTGCAGGGGAGCGTACACGGCTGTCACCGTATTTCCGGTTATTAACCAGAATGGTGTAGGCATGCACATCCAATGCAGCGGATTCAATCAGCGAAGCAAAAGTCTCCAAGTCTTGGTTCCAACTCAGCACCATTAATGCATCTACTTTCCCTTGAAACCTCACTCGGGCTTTGCTGTTTTGTAGCTCTGAACAGACCATCACTCCAAAATGAACATTGTTGTGCACATATATTGGCTTGCTGCGTTGTCCTTGTAACCTAGACACAGCCCAGTGCTTGCCAAATTTTGCGGTCAACTCCTTGTCTTCGCCAACCGCTGGTTCCAGTTTGGGCTGCCAAATCTTTACTGTAGCCGGGTAGCCTAGCCGGTTATCAGTTAGTACCAGGCAGGCCTCACTCAGTAGTTGGCTATCCTCAAAGTGGCGGTACTCGGTTCCGGCAATTAGGCTTATACCTAAGGCGTTCAGCCTTGCTGCCACGCTATCTATCCATTTCAAAGGAATAGAGAGCTCCGGGAATACTAGGTAGTCAGGGCGAGGCTTAAGCCGAATAGCTTGGTTGACCAATTCGGAAATGCGCTGATACCTCTCACGAGATAAGTTTGGTCTATTGCTGGCCATTGCACCCCAATCTTTATCCTCTGTTTTGAGGTTGGTCAGTGCAATAGTTATCCTACTTTTTCGGTCAGTGCCAATCCGAACGTATATGCGTGACCTTGGGATATTCGGCATGTCGTTGCCATCCTGCTCTGTGGCAAGCAGAGTTGGCTTTATCCATACACCCCGAAGTGCCTGAGTGTATTGAGCCCATATTATCGAAGGCTTTTCTTGCCAACGCTTTCCGTCTACTCTTGGCAACCCTACACACTCCGGAGCAAGCTCCGATATTTCAGCAGGTGTGAGAGGACGAGTAGGAAAAAGATAGGGTAAAACACTTTCGTTCTTATGTTTCTCACGTTCAACTGCAGCAAGCCGGCTGAGACGGGTTGATTTCAAGAACCCTTTCAGTGCATCGGTATTTAATAGTTGCGAGGATTCCATCAGTTTGAGAATATGACTCTCCTTCTTACCTTGATGCTTCTCCATAAGCTGACCAGCAGATATGCTATGCAAGATGCGCTTATAAGGTTCTTTGGCAAGATCGGCCATGGCAACTAACGGAGCTTTCCGATAAAAATCCTCTGATCCAAATCGAAAATTGAGTAAGGATTCAACTTCAAGTAGGCTATCAAAAATTCCCTTCAAAAACAGCTCTGCTAGCCGCTGCTCTTTCTTTGAGCGCCGACCGAAAAATAATCGATTCGGGTCGTAATGGCGGGACGCTGCGTCAATAAATAGCCAAGTCAGAGTGCCTTTAACCATAGGCCATAAATTTTCCCCTGCCTTGGTGACAACACCGTTCACCGCGATAGGTTTTCCCTTGGGTATTGCTGTCGCCAATTGCTGCAAAGAATGGTATGCGCGTAATGCTATTTGTTCAGCCTGCAGCCATTCATTCAGGCTGATTGCAAAACCCAACAAACGGGGCAAGTAGGTAAAGTGAGCAAATAAGTTGTCTGGACGAAGTATGTGATTGTGAGCGAATTGATAAAACTCCTCGCGCTGCTCATGCCATTCTTGCGCAGGGAGATCTCGAGCCAGTGTCTCTACATGCCGTAGTTGTAACGACCAACTCAAACGGCGAATGGTCAAGCCATCGGCGCGACGTAAGGTATCTGCACTTTCGCCAACGGTGCCCGCTGCCGATAACACTCGGGCGGCAGTAGAGTCGTCAAGTTGATCAGGTGAGGGCATAAGTCTGTGCTCGCTAGACAGTTCACTAATCTCCTTCTCAATGCTGTCCAGCAGGTCGAGCCCCGCGCGACCTTGAAGCAAAAACATTTTCTGTTTGTCAGATTGCAGTTTTATCTGCGTTTTGCCTTGGAAATCCTTCCCCTGTTGTATCTGCCAAATTTTGTCATTAGCATTTCCCTCTTGAGAAACGACTTTTTTGCCCATTCTATCCTTCAAATACAGCATGAACTGCTGACTATCGTTGATAGTCTTCGTGTCACGCAGTACCAAAAACATATCGTCCACATAGCGGCCATAATGGATTGGCGCAATGCGTTCTTTGATCAGCCTGTCCCAACGAGATAGCAATACATTAGAAATAATTCGGCTCGCAGTTAGGCCGATAACAAGTCCACCGGGAATTGCGGCTATCCCCGACGTAACCTTTCTTGAAAATTTGCCAGCCCCCTCGGACCAATGTTTGAGAAATTTAGCAAGATCTCTAGTGAATTTTTGCTCTTCATCACTTAGAGCAAGTCCTAGCTCCTCGTGAAGGACCGCTGAGGCCAAAGCCATTGGGTCGATAAAATGGTAATAACTTTTTAAATCTAACGAGACAGCGATAATTTCTCGGCCTTGCTCAAGCTCACCCCGAATAGCGTTAAGACCATCATTGCGCCACTTTTGATAGGGTTGAAAGTACGGTACAAATGAGCCTACAGCGCTAATATGAAAAGGCTTCTCGTCTGCCTCGCTAAATAGCTCGTCGTCACGAATGCGTCTTAACCTAGCGCCGTAGCAACTAGTGGCTAGCTTAGCGTCAAAGCGATGCCCAACGGTATTGATCCATAATGCAGATAAAATATGCGTATCTACAGGGAAATCGCCAACCACTCGAAATTCCGGAACGATCTTGTTGTGTTCAAGCAGATGTACCACTGTGCGATCAGGATTTGAGAAGTGAACATGGCCATTTGCAGGCAAATTCTTCTTAGGCTTGTTGGACAGCTTTTTCGGAAGGAGACGAAAATCGCCCAGCAGTCTTTCATTACCTGAAAATCCCTTGTCTTGATGCAGGTACTCAAGTAATTTTTTTAGATTAGCGAGTAAATCTCGTTCATAGTCTGCAAATTTTATGGCCGCTGGAAAGGTATTTTCAAAAAAACAATCAGCCTTAGCCTTTCGGTAGGCCACCAACAGATCTTCGAGCGTGATATCTTCCCAACCAGTAAACGTTGCTTGATAGCCCATTGTGGTCCCTTTTAATTCTGCTGATGGCAGGCCATTATTAGCTTGAAATACCAGTCTCCAGGCTAATGATTGGTTTATTCTATCGCTTTTGGTTATCTAAATGCGACCCCGGTGGATTTTTTGTTGGCTGCAATTATCACCAACGGGTGCTTTTCGTAGATAGTTGCCATGCTAGCACATTGGATTAACCGGCATATTTGGCAGAGGAGCGAAGTTGCCTGAGTGACTGCCGCACTCAAGAATTTGCCGCTGATTTGTCGTCTGGTTGGATGTCTCTTATGGGTCGATGGCTGCCGCAAAGAGCCACACTACCTAGCAAAAAGGGCTCCAGAGGGAGCCCTTCAACGTCTTTCTCATCGCCCGTGGCAAGAAATCTCACTTATCTGGCACAGATCGCATCATTTATGGCACCAGAAACCCCAGTTCGCGAAGAATTGCAGCGGTATCTGCGCCCGGGCTTGGTACCTCCCCGCCCACCGCGCCCGGCGTGCGGCTGAAGCGTGGTGCTGGCGCGGGCTGGTAGATGCCGTCGACCTCGATGAAGGCCTTGCGCGCCCGGTTGTGCGGATGGTCTGACGCCTCGTCCAGCGACAGCACCGGCGCCACGCAGGGATCACCGCGCTCGAACAACGCGCACCAGTCCTAACGCGTGCGGGTAGCGAAGATCGCTTCGAGCCGGGCGTGCAGGGCTAGCCAGCGGGCCGGGTCGTACTGGGCCTGCCAGTCGGCATCGTCCAGCCCCAGCACCTCGCCCAGTAAGCGTAGCCCGGACAAGGCCCGAAGGGCCGCCTCCGGGAATCATCGGTTGAGCAGTCAGCCATCCCGGATTCCGCTTCGCTGCATCCGGGCTATGGAACGAGCGGCAATGGGGCCGACGGCGACTAGAGCGCAGATCGGATTCGGGTCTAGCGTTGTTGCATTCAACATCCCGTCGCTGGCTGACGATGAGACCACGTGGGTACGCTCCTCCGGCGAGGGAAGTAAGTCCGCCCTGACCCCGACGTCGGCGCGCGGGTTTTGGTCTGCCGCTGACGAAGCAGCGTCCTTCGACTTCGCCTGCCCACAATACCTCTGAGCGCAACCATCTGTGGCCTCGGCTCCGGCCTATGCATCTCGGGTCTTGCATCGACCGGGAGCTCAAGGCAATATGACGTGACTATTTATTTCAACGTCATTGATTGATACTCGACCATCGGCAGGGAATCATCACTTAATTGAAATTCCTGCACTCACCCAGAACACACGGGAAAGACACATGAGAAAGCTACTGATACCCGCACTTGCATTGATGCTATTGACATCATGCGCGTCGCGCGGCACAACCGCATTATTCTTTAGCCCCACGTTTAGAGCCAACATCCCCGAAAGCGAAATGATCGGAGGCACCATCTTTCAATCGGAAGAGCTTTCCTTGAAGACCGCAGCAGGACGGTCAATATCTGGCAAGACAATATCCAACGCAACCGAGGAACTGCCCGGCGATTTCGATATCCATGAATATCCAAAATATCTGCTTGGTGTACTGGAAATTCCGGCCAACCTGCCTAGCAGCAAGAATTTCTCGTCATCGAGAATGGAAATTGACCACACATACGGGATAGAGAATCTAAGAATATTGGAAGACAGTCGCTCAATTTCCTATCTGTTATGCAGATCGGAGTCTTGCTTGGCTTTTGTCGTCAGCAGATCTTTCCATGATCACATTCTTACCATCCACTCAGATGGCTACAGCGAAGCGGAATTCACGAGCTTTATAAGGGGAAACGTTGATGTTAAGCGCTGACGAACAAGACCAACTTTACGTGTTAATTACTTCGATTATCGGGGAAGATCAGACTATCAAGAGTCACAAGCCGATCTTCAACGAAACGACCGTTGACGTTGTGGAGGAAATGGTTGAAGCAAGCATCCAGTGCAATACAAACATGAGGAAGCTAATCACCGAGCTTGTTGGGGGAGCGTCCGTTCTTACCAGAGGCTGGCTCAAGAGGCTGTTGAAGACAACGAAAAAATCGCTGTCCAAAATTGAGTTGAACTAAACCGCTACGCGGTGGCCGCTTACTCGCCGAGCATCGCATTTCCCATGAAATGCTGGCGCACGACCTACCTTGAAACCGGGGATGTCCCCGACTTCAAGGAGAAGTGTCATGACCCCGTTACGTCAGCAGATGATCGACGCGATGGTGCTGCGCGGCTTGGCCGGGCGCACGCAGGAGAGCTACGTTGCGGTGGTAGCGCAGTTGGCGAGCTACTACCACTGCAGTCCGGACCGACTCGATGCGGCGCAGGTCAAGGCGTGGCTGCTGCACCGGATCACTGAGCGCCACCTCGCCTACGCGACGGTCAATCAGGCGGTCTGCGCAATCAAGTTCTTCTTCGGCACGGTGCTTGGGCGCGAGGCCGAGGCGATCTCGATTCCCTATGCTCACACGCCGCAGCGCCAACCCGAGATCCTGTCGCGCGAGGAACTGGCGCGGTTGTTTGAGGCCGCTGGTAATCTGCGCTCGCGCACCTTGCTGATGACCACCTACGCAGCCGGGCTGCGGGTCTCCGAAGTCTGTGCGCTGCGTGTGGGTGACATCGACAGCGCGCCCGACCGTATGTGCATCCGGGTGGTGGCAGGCAAGGGAGGTAAGGATCGCTACACGTTGCTCACCCCCAGCCTGCTCGAGGCGCTGCGCCTCTACTGGCGGATCTGCAAGCCCCGGCAGTGGCTGTTTCCCCGTGTCTCGGATGCCACCCGATCGTTTGACATCAGCAGCGCGCAGCGCGCCTACCATCGCGCCCGCGAACGGGCAGGCATACAGAAGCGCGGCGGCATTCACGGGCTGCGCCATGCCTTCGCCACCCACCTGCTCGAGGCCGGTGTCGATCTGGCGACGCTCGCCAAACTGCTCGGGCACGGCCACCTGTCGACCACTCAGCGCTACCTGCACTTGGCGCGCCCCGGGGCGGTGGCCCTGGAGAGTCCGCTCGATCTGCTCGGCCGGCTGTGAGGCGCAGCCGCCATGGTGCGGCCCACGCTGGCGGGGATTCTGCGCGAGCACGGTCGCGCCTACCGACAAACCCACACGCTGTCGGCAGCCCAGGCGCGCGCCTGGCGGGCCATTGTCGATTGCCGCACCGCTGCGCTCGGCGGGGTGCGCGAACGCTGCGATGCGTGCGGGGCCGAGCGTCACGTCTATCGCTCCTGTGGCAACCGGCATTGCCCACAGTGCCAGACCCGGGCCAAGGAAGCGTGGCGCGCTGCGCGCCTGCGCGAACTTCTCCCGGTGCCCTACGCCCACTGGGTGTTCACCTTGCCCCATGCCCTGAACCCACTCGCCGCCCGCCACCCACGCTGGCTCTTCGATGCCTTGTTCCGCTGTGTATCAGCGACTCTGCTCGAACTGGCGAGCAATCCCCGCTGGCTCGGGGCCACGCCAGCCTTCAGCCTGGTGCTGCACACCTGGACGCAGGAACTGCACACGCACCTGCATGTGCACGCGCTCGTTGCCTGCGGCGGACTCGATGACGAGGGGCAGTGGCACGCGCCAGGCCGTGGCAAAGGCTTCCTGTTTCCGGTGCAGGTCGCTTCGCGGGTGTTTCGCGCCAAGTTTCTTGATGCGCTCGACCAGGCGCGGCGCAGCGCCCGGATTCCGGCTGATCCACAAACCGAGCCCCCTGCATGGCAGGCCCGCCGCCGCGCGTTGCTTGCGCATGACTGGGTGGTCTATGCCAAACCACCGCCGGGCGGGCCGGCCCAGGTGCTCGACTATCTGGCGCGCTACACGCATCGGGTGGCAATCTCAAACGAGCGCATCCTCGGCTGCGATCACGAACAGGTGCGAATCCGGGCACGGGATAACCGCAGCGGGGGCAAGCGCACGGTCACGCTGCCCACAGCCGAGTTCATCAGCCGTTTCCTGCATCACGTGCTGCCCCCCGGTTTCAAGCGCATCCGCCACTACGGACTGCTTGCCGCCAACCACAAGCGGTCGCACCTCGCGGCCGCGCGTGCGGCCCTGGAGATGCCCGAGCCGCAACCGACCGCAATTGAAGCGGCCGAAGCCTTCTTCGCCCGCGTCGGTGGTCACGACCCGTGCCGCTGTGCGCACTGTGAGCACGGGCACTGGCGCACCATTGCCACGTTGGCGCCGACGCCCCGCTGTCGCGCCGGGCCATCATGACGCGGATCTACTTCAATGCAACCACGACCAACGGCGACCGATGTCGGCCGCCCAAGACCCCTTGCGCGCCCTCTCCGGAGAGCGTGCTGAAACGCCCCAAAAGCAGCGCCTCTCCGCGTGCAATTCGCCTGGTGTCTGCCACGCATGCATGGCACAGTCGCCGATCGACGCCGTCAGACTACAACCATGGTGATTCACGCTACCCACTACGCATGAGCCGGGCGTAGAATCCCCAGTGTCACCGCCGTGCCGGCGGTTCAGTCCAACAAGGTTTATCCCTCGCGACATGCTCATCGACGCCGAATACGCTTGCGTGCCGCGTGGGATAAACCCTATTCGTTAAATGGCTACGGATGCCTGGCTGCTACCAAAGCTCGGTGGAAATCTGCAATTCTTATCAGCACCATTTAGCGAACCCTCGGCGTCACCTTTTTTGGCTCCCGACACCCCAGTTCGCGAAGGATCGCGGCAGTGTCCGCGCCCGGCGCCGGCACCGCACCGCCCACCGCGCCCGGCGTGCGACTGAAGCGCGGGGCCGGGGCCGGCTGGGAGATGCCGTCCACTTCGATGAAAGCCTTGCGCGCCCGGTTGTGCGGATGGTCCGGCGCCTCATCGAGCGAGAGCACCGGCGCGACGCAGGCGTCGCTGCCCTCGAACAGGGCACACCAGTCCTCCCGCGTGCGGGTGGCGAAGATCGCTTCGAGCCGGGCATGCAGGCTCGGCCAGCGGGCCGGGTCGTATTGCGCCTGCCAGTCGGCATCGTCCAGGCTCAGCAGCTCGCCCAGGGCGCGGTAGAACGGCGGCTCGATGGGACCGAGCGACAGCCAAAAGCCGTCGGCGCAGCGATACACGTTGTAGAAATGCGCCTCGCCGCCGAGCACGTTGTTCCGCTGCAACAGTCCGGCCGCATTGGCGCCATGGATGAGCGCGCCGAGTACGGCGGCGCCGTCGGTGATGGCGGCGTCCACCACCTGGCCGGTGCCGGAGCGCTGCGCTTCGAGCAGCGCACTCACGACGCCGAAGGCCAGGAACATGGCGCCGCCGGCCATGTCGCCGACGATGGTCGGCGGTACCCAGGGTTCGCCGTCCGCGCCCTTGCGGCCCAGGTCGAGCAGGCCGCTCAGGGCCACGTAGTTGATGTCATGGCCGGCCGATTGCGCCAGCGGTCCGGTCTGGCCCCAGCCGGTCATGCGGCCGTAGACCAGTTTCGGGTTGCGCGCGAGGCACACGTCCGGCCCCAGGCCGAGCCGTTCCATCACGCCGGGGCGGAAGCCCTCGGTGAGTGCGTCCGCGGTGTCGATGAGCGCCAGGACCGTGTCGATGGCGGCCGGGTCCTTGAGGTCGAGCGCGAGGGAGCGCTTGCCGCGATGGGTGACGGTGAAGCGGCCCAGGTCGAGCAGCGTGGGTTTGGCGGACGGGTCGATGGTGCGGGGCCGTTCCACCAGGATCACCTCGGCGCCCATGTCGGCGAGCATCATGCCGCAGAAGGGCGCCGGGCCGATGCCGGCGAACTCCACCACCCGCAGGCCGGCCAGTGGCCCCTGCCGCGTCGGCTTACTGGCGTTCATACAGGGTCACCACGCAGGCGCCGCCGAGGCCGAGGTTGTGCTGCAGGCCGAGTCGGGCGCCCTCAACCTGGGTCGGGCCGGCGGTGCCGCGCAACTGCCGGGTTAGCTCGTAACATTGGGCCAGCCCGGTGGCGCCGAGCGGATGCCCCTTGGACAGCAGACCGCCGGAGGGATTGGTGACCACCGCGCCGCCGTAGGTGTTGTCGCCGTCCATCACGAAGCGCTCGCCCTCGCCCACCGGGCACAGGCCGAGGCCTTCGTAGGTGATGAGCTCGTTGTGGGCGAAGCAGTCGTGCAGCTCGCACACGTCGATGTCGTCGGGGCCGATGCCGGCCTGGTTGTAGACGGCTTGCGCGGCCTCACGGGTCATGCCGGCACCGACCAGTTCGATCATGCTGCGATCCTCGAAGGTGCCGGGGCGGTCGGTGGTCATGGCCTGGGCGGCGATCGCCACCCGGGTGTCGATGCCGTGTCGGCGGGCGAAGTCCGCCGACACCAGGATCGCCGCCGCGCCGCCGCAGGTCGGCGGGCAGGCCATCATGCGGGTCATCACGCCGGGCCACACGGGCACGTCGTTCATCACCTCTTCGGTGCTCACCACCTTGCGGAACAGGGCCAGCGGGTTGTTGGCGGCATGGCGGCTGGCCTTGGCGCGGATGGCGGCGAAGGTGTCCATGCGGGTACCGTAGCGCTGCATGTGCTCGCGCCCGGCGCCGCCGAAGTAGCGCAGCGCCAGCGGCAGCTCCTCGTCCACCAGCTCGCCGCACAAGGCCTCGAAGCGGGTGAAGGGCGAGGGCCGGTCGGTGTATTTCTCCACGATGGCCCCCGGCGCCATCTGCTCGAAACCGACCGCCAGCGCGCACTCGGCGATGCCATGCTCGATGGCCTGGCGCGCCAGGTACAGCGCGGTCGAGCCAGTGGAGCAGTTGTTGTTCACATTGACCACCGGGATACCGCTCATGCCCACCTTGTAGATAGCCAGCTGGCCGGCGGTGGAGTCGCCATACACATAGCCGGCGTAGGCCTGCTGCACCTGGCCGTAGTCGAGCCCGGCGTCCGCGAGCGCGAGTCGGATGGCCGCCGCGCCGAGATGGTCGTAGCTGTCACTGGCGCCGGGTTTGGAGAAGGGCACCATGCCCACGCCGGCGACGATTACCTTGGATGCCATGACATTGCTCCTGTTTCAGTCTTCGACAACGGCTCGACCGATCACCATGCGCTGGATATCGCTCGTACCTTCGTAGATTTGGGTGACCCGTACATCGCGGTAGATGCGCTCGACGGGGAAGTCGGTGGTGTAACCATAGCCGCCATGGATCTGTATCGCTGCCGACGCCACCTGCTCGGCCATCTCGGAAGCGAACAACTTCGCCATCGAGGCTTCCTTGAGGCAGGGTTTACCGGCGTCCTTGAGACTGGCCGCATGCCACACCAGCTGGCGCGCAGCCTCGAGCTGGGTGGCCATGTCGGCGAGCCGGAACAGCACCGCCTGATGCTCGACGATGGGCACGCCGAATGTCTCGCGCTCGCGGGCGTAGCGAATCGCGGCCTCATGTGCGGCGCGGGCCATGCCTACCGCCTGGGCCGCAATGCCGATGCGTCCGGCCTCGAGGTTGGACAGCGCGATGCGATAGCCGTCACCCTCGGCACCAACGATGGCATCGACGGGCACCCGGCAATCATCGAACAGAATCTGCACCGTGTCCGAGGCATGCTGCCCCATTTTCTGTTCGGTACGCGCAACCACGTAACCCGGCGTATCGGTCGGCACGAGAAAGCATGACAGCCCCTTCTTGCCTCCGGCCGGATCGGTCACGGCGACGACAATGGCCACTTCGGCATGACTGCCGGTGGTGATGAACTGCTTGGTGCCCTTGATCACCCAGTGATCGCCCTCACTGTCCGTCACCCGCACCGCCGAGGTCCGGATTGCCGAGGCATCCGAACCCACATGCGGTTCCGTCAGGCAGAAGCAGCCGAGCCACTCCCCGCTGGCAAGCTTGCGCAGGTAGCTGTCCTTTTGCGCCTCACTGCCGAAGGCGAGCGGAATGCCGCAAGCAAGCGAGTTCTGCACGCACACGATGCTCGAGGTTGCCCCATGTCCGGCCGCAACCTCCTCGATCGCAACCACCAGCGACAGGTAGTCCAGCCCCGCGCCCCCCCACTGCTCCGGCACCGTCACACCGAGTACGCCGAGCTCACCAAGGTCGGTCAATACTTCGCGCGGAAAAATGCGCTCACGCTCCCAGCGCGCCGCGTTGGGCGCCAGTTCGGTTGTCGCATAACGACGCAGCACCTCGCGCAGCATGTCCTGCTCCTCATTCAACAACATGGTGCTCCTCCCTCAGGGAATCTCGATGGCCATGGCGGTGGCTTCGCCGCCGCCGATACACAGGGCGGCGATGCCGCGTTTGAGGCCGCGCTGGCGCAGGGCGTGGATGAGCGTCACCAGCAGGCGGGCACCGGTGGCGCCGATGGGATGACCCATGGCGCAGGCGCCGCCGAGCACGTTCACCTTCTGTGCCGGCAGAGCCAGGGCGTCCATGGCCAGCAGGGTCACCACGGCGAAGGCCTCGTTAATCTCGAACAGGTCCACCTCGCCCGCCGACCAGCCCGCCTTGGCGAGCACCCGCTCGATGGCCGGGATGGGCGCGCTGGGAAAGTCGCCGGGCGCGGCGGCGACCCCGGCGCTGGCGACGATGCGGGCGATGGGCGTGAGGCCCCGCTGGCGGGCAGCGTCCGCGCCCGCCAGCACCAGCGCGGCGGCCCCGTCGGAGATGGACGAGGCGTTGGCGGCGGTGACCGTGCCGCCGGCGCGGAAGGCCGGTTTCACGGTAGCGATCTTGGCCAGCTCGCAGCGGCCGGGGGTTTCGTCGGTGTCGATCGTGATCTCGCCCTTGCGGCTGGGCACCGTCACCGGCGCGATCTCGGCAGCGAAGGCGCCCTCGACGATGGCCGTCTGCGCCCGGCGTACCGACTCGGCGGCAAAGGCGTCCTGGCGGTCGCGGCCGATGCCGGCGGCCTCGGCGGCCAGATCGGCGTAATGGCCCATGAGCTGGCCTTCGTAGGCGTCCTCCAGACCGTCATGGAACATGTGGTCGAGCACTTGCCCATGGCCCAGTCGGTAGCCGGCGCGGGCCTTGGTGAGCAGGTAGGGCGCGTTGCTCATGGATTCCATGCCGCCGGCCACGCCGAACGCAGCATGGCCGGCGAGGATGGCGTCGTGCACCTGCAGGGCGGCCTTCATGCCCGAGCCGCACATCTTGCTCACGGTGGAGCACGGCACCGTGGCGGGCAAGCCGGCGCCGAGCACCGCCTGGCGCGCGGGCGCCTGACGCAGGCCGCCGAACAGGCAGCAGCCCATCACCGCCTCGTCGATGTCGGTGCCAGCGAGGCCGGATTGCTCGATAGCGGCGGCGATGGCGGTGGCGCCCAGTTGCGGGGCGGTGAGCCCGGCCAGGGCGCCCTGGAAGGCGCCGATCGGCGTGCGCCGGGCGCCGAGAATGACGATGGAGGATTCGGACATTAGGTTCTCGCTAGGGAAGGTCTCGGAGGAAAGCCACGCTCAGCGCCCCAGGCGCTGGATCGCGGCGGTGGTCAAGTAGCGTTCGAGGATGGACGGGTCGTTCACCCGCATGTGCTCGCCCCCGGGCAATGCGCGCACCTGCTCGATGCGGGTCATGCGCCCGGTCTGCACATTGCAGGCATGCACGGTGGACCAGGACCAGTAGGGATGGCGGCCATCCATCACCCGCGCCTCGCCGTCCTCGTACACCGAATAGGCGCCGTCGAAGAAGCGGAAGGGCTGACCACGGCGGTCGTAGGAGGTCATGGCCAGCGGCAGCAGGGTGCGGGCGTCGAACCACACCCGCTTGCGGCTGACCGGTGCGCGCGGATAGCCGGTAGGCTCGGCGTCGATCACGATCACCTCGGGCACCAGCTCGACCGTGGTGTCCCAGAAGCGGTTGTGCTGCGGGCCGCCATGGGTGGCGTGTTCCCAGTCGGGATGACGCGCATTCCAGCCGCCGGACACGGCGCCGAGGAAGGGGCCGCGCCCCACCACCCGGTAGTTGCCCCAGGTCAGGAAGGGGTCGCCCGCCGCCCAGGCGTCGGAGAGATACAACTCCGAGCCCGGATTGAGCGGCTCGAAACGCTGGTTGGTGGGAAAGCGCCGCACCCGTTTAAAGGCCGGCAGATAGCCGTACAGCTCGGGAAAGCGCGACTGATCGTAGGGCCAGATGTTGAGGTAGGCCGTGCCCTGGATGTCGCCGGGCTCGACGAAGAACACCGACTGCAGGCGCAGGGTGTCGGTCATGTCCGGCAGGTAGGGGTGGGGGTCGAGGCTGGCACGCGCCACGGTGGACATCTCGGCCCAGCCGCTGGCGTACTGGTAGAGCACGGTGCCGTCCACGTCCAGGTCGTACTCGCGGCTCACATAGAGCGCGGCGTCATGGCGGCCCCAGCTCAGGGTGTGGGCGGCGAACACCTCGAGCGCGGTCGTCGGCTCGGGGAAGGGATTGCCGCCGATCCAGGGCTGGCCGTCGCGGGTCACCACGTTGCCGCCCGCATCGAAGCGGGCCTGGCCGCGATGACGCAGGCTGGCCTCCAGGTACTCGGGCGGGTTGAGTTTGAACAGGTCGGTCGTGGTCGGCGCCAGGCGCAATCGGCGGCCCTCATGAGCGATCTGGTGATGGCGCACCGGGTCGAGCAGATCCTGCACCAGCGCGACGTTGTCCGCCATGATGGTGTGGCCCGGCGCGAGCTTGCCGCCGGTGTATTCCTCGATCGAGACCAGTTCGTCCGGATAGGCCGCCGCGATGGAGCCTGTGCGCCACAGGGCCGACCAGGCCGAGCCGAACACGCCGGCACGCAACAGCCCCCGGGCGCTGTTGGCCAGGAAGGTGCGGCGCGCCTGCGCCCGGCTGTGGCATCCGGTGACACTCATCGGGGGAATCCAGGTTCAGGAATAAAGCCGGCGCCGCGTCGCGCGCGACGCCGGAAAAGAGCGGTGGGGCCGCTCAGAAGGAGACGGTGGCGCGGGCGAACACCTCGTTGGCGTACTCCAGGCCCTGCGCAAAGTTGCGGTTGTCCTGGGCGCCGTAGCTCTCGATCACGTTGGCGTAGACATCGAGCTGGAAGTCCTTGTTGGGCTTCCACTTCACGCCCGGTTGAATCAGCCAGCCGCCCTTGAGGTCGGTGAGCACCGTCAGGTCGAAGCGCCATGCCAGGGTCGGTGAGGGTTGCTGCAAGGCAAAGGCCACGGCATTGAAACCCCCGCTCTGCCCTCTTGGTCGTTCGCCTGCCACGTTATCGACGCCCACCAGCGAGCGGCCGAACAGGTCGCTGGCCGATTTGTGCAGCCACTGCGCCACCATGTAAGTCGCCGGAATCGCGTTGCTGAACTTGTGGTACTTCTCGAAGATGAAGGCGAACTGGGTCTCGTCCTCTTCGATATAGCGACGCGACAGGGTGGGATTGGTAAATTTCTTGTCCGGCGTGTAGGACAGCTCGAAGCGACCGATCAACTGATCCATGAGCGTGTCCGGTTCGCCCTCGAACACGTGGTTGATGCCGAAACCGACCACTGTCTCGCGCGGATACTCGCGCGCAAGATGGCCGCGCAAGCTGCCGGTGGTGAAGAAGGTATCGAGAATGCAACCGCCTGATGCCTGGTCGACCCGGATCGCGCCCACCGCCGAGGAGGGCGCGCCACAGCCGGCAGCCACCGCATTGGCGCCCAGTGCGACCGTGTCCGGAAACTCGTTGAGCGCGGTCTCCAGTGCGCCGAGACCGTCGAGCCGGGTGGCTGCAGCGTAGTCGAACCATTCCGCGGCACTGAATACGCCGCTATTGCTGCCGCCCTGGAAGGCGGAACCCGGCAGGGTGCCGGCGCCCTTGGCCAGCGTCCATTTATAGACGCCGTCGGGATTATTCCGGTTCACCGCAAATGCATGGATGTCGAAGGCACCCAAGGTCCCCTTTACGCGGGCACCCAGATTCCAGTTATTGCGAGCGTCATCGAACCCCTGGCGCTCCTGGATCGTGAATTGGGCGGGAATCGGGTTGTAGGGCGAGTTCTGGCCGGGCAGGAGCGACGCCTGGAATTTCTGCGCAAATCCTTCGACTTCCCAATCGTCGGTCACCCGGTAGCTGCCGCGAATGCCGAGGGCGGGCACCCGCGAGTCGGCATACTCTTCCGCAGCAACACCGAGCACCGAGTGGCGGCGGAGGTCGAGACCATTGGGCACATCCGAGACACGGAAGAACAGCGCCTCGCCCCAGGCGATCTGCTGATTGCCGAAGCGCAACCACAAGGGCCCCTGGCTGTAGTCGGCATAGGCAACCGGAAGATCGAGCATCCACTGCCTGCCGTTGGCTTCCAGGGGCGTGCCCTTGGTGCTCGCGTAGAGTTTCTGCTCGAAGGTATTGCGCTTGTCGAACGCGTCGTCCACCTGGCCGATCTCGTCGGCAATGCCGCGCAGCTTGAAGTGCGCAGACCAGTTGTCGGAGAGTCTGCCATCCAGGTTCAACTCGATCCGGGTCTGGAAGACGTTGAAGGTGTTGTCCTCGGTGTGCGAGGCCGGGCGCGTGATACTGCCGCCGAACAGGCCGGTGTTGGGCACGGTGACGCCGTTGTAGGTGTTGCCCTGTTGATTGTTGATGTTGCTGTCGCCCGAGGTCTTCACCGCCACTTCCTGGCGGACGAAGCC
The DNA here is from genome assembly GCF_018122735.1 of Azoarcus sp. L1K30. Lineage (GTDB taxonomy): Bacteria > Pseudomonadota > Gammaproteobacteria > Burkholderiales > Rhodocyclaceae > Parazoarcus. Next base: position 3,305,928 of record NZ_JAGRRD010000001.1, read on the forward strand.
GGACACCGACCAGTCGGCGGCAAGCGCCACCCCGGGTCCCGACAGGCATGCTGCAGCCATCGCGCTTGTTGCCATCATTCTGGTATTCACCTTGGTGCCTCCTCTATGCGTTCTCTTGTTTTCGAGTGTCTAGCGCTGAATCGAAAGAATCGTGCCGCCCGAGCCGACCACCACCACATGGGCCGCACCGTCGGCGTCCCGCGTGCCGGTCACGGCGAGGTGCCAGCCGGCGCGCGCCGGTGCCGATGACGCGGCTCGCCAGCTATCGCCGCCGTTGTCGGAAAACAGAATGGTGTAGATGCCCGCCGCGACCACGCCGCCACCCGGTTGTGCCCACACGCTGGTCAGGATGGCCTTGGTGCCGCTGGGCAGTTCCGTCCAGCGGGCGCCATCGTCACTCGACCGCAGGATCACGCCCTCCTGGCCGACGGCATACAGGTGGCCGTCGTCGGTGAGCGCCAGCCCGAACAGCGAGCGTCGCCCCTTGTGCAGCGCCTGCCAGCTCGCCCCGCCGTCATGCGAGCGGATGACCAGCTCGAACTCCCCCACCAGCGTCACTTCACCGGCCGCATCCACGTGAACGTCGTAGAGATGCGGCTCGGCCCAGTCGCCGGTCAGCGCTTCCCAATCCAGCGTGAGCGCCGCCCACGTCTTGCCCCAGTCGCGGGTCTGCAGCACCGTGCCGAAACCGCCCACCGCGTAGCCGGTGCCGCTGGCATTGACAGCCACCGCCAGCAGACGCGCATCGGTGGGCACCTCGGCGCGCTGCCAGTGCTCGCAGTCGGCGGCATACACGATCACGCCCTGCTGACCGCCGGCAATGCAGCGGCCCGCCTTGCGGGTGACCGCGAGCAGGGCGATATCGGTGGGCGATTTCTCCTGGCGCTGCCAGGTGTGGCCGCCGTCGGCGCTGCGCACCACCATGCCGAAATCGCCGACGGCGATCAGGTCCCGGCCTTCGCCGCCGAGCGCATACAGGGTGTCGTGGGACACACCGCTGAACACGGTATCCGGTGTGGACACCTCGCCTCCGAGCGCCGGGCCGCAGAGCGCGGCCAGAAACGCCAGGGCGAGACGACGGGCGTGGCGGCTCAGATCCATGACCGTATCCTTCCCGCTCAGGCGCCGAGGCGCCGGATGGCCTGAGCCGTCATGTACTTCTCGTACAGGCCGTCGATGTTGCGGCCAGAGGCGATGCCGCCGACGATGGACTTGACCTGGTTGAAGCGCGACATGCGGTTGGTCTGCACGTCATGGCTGTGCACGCCGGTCCACGTCCAGGTAGTGTGCTTGCCGGTCATGTCGCGATGCGGGCCCTTCTCGTACAGGCTGTAGGCCGGCTCGAAACTCTTGAACAGTTCGCCGCGACGATCGTAGGTGTGGCAGCCGATGTAGATCATGTTGCGGGCGTCGATGAAGACCCGCTTCTTGCCCACCGGTGCGCGCGGATAGCCCACCGGCTCGGCCTCGACGATGAGCACCTCGGGGCACAGCTCCATGGCTGTCTCGGAGAAGGTCTTGCCCGCCGGGCCGCCATGCACCGGCGGCTCCCAGTTGGGATGCTCCGGGTGCCAGTTGTCGGACACCGCCGCGAGCATGGGCCTGCGCTCGATGAGCTTGAAGTTGCCCCAGGTGAGCATCGGATCGCCCGCCGCCCAGGCGTCGGACAGGTACACCGTGATGCCCGCCACCAGCGGCTCGAAACGCTGGTTGGTGGGGAACTTGCGCACCCGCTTGAAGGCCGGGATGTAGCCGACCAGATCCGGGAACTTGCGCTGGTCGGCATACCAGGTGCTCAGGTAGGCGGTGCCCTTCACGTCGTTGGGCCCGGTGAACAACACGGTCTGGTAGCGCAGCTTGTCCTCGTGGCCGGCCAGGTAGGGGCTCTCAACGCCGACCCGGCCGATGGTGTTTTCCTCCACCCAGGCGAAGTCGTACTGGTAGCCGATCTCCCCGTCCGGGCCGATGTCCCAGTCGCGAATGGCGTACAGCGCATTGTTGTGGCGGCCCCAGCTCATGGTGATGTTGGCGAAGGCCTCGATGCCGGTCTGCGCATTCGGGAAGGGGTTGCCGCCGATCCAGGGCTGACCGTCCGCGGTGACCACGTTGCCATCCGCGTCGAGTTTGGCCTTGCCGTTGTTGCGCAGGGTGGCCTCGAGATAATCGGCCGGGAACAGGCGGGTGATGTCGGTGGTGGTGGGCACGATGCGGATGCGCCGCCCCATCTCCTTCACTTCCTTGTAGGCGATCGGCGTGAGCAGGTCCTTGACCGTCTCCACGTTGTCGGCGGTGATCACATCCCCGGTCTTGATCTTGCCCTTGGTGTAGGCCTCGATCGACAGCAGCTCCTCCGGATAGGCCTTGGTGATGTCGCCGGCGCGGGCGATCAGCGGCCACAGCGGCGTGAGGATGCCGGCGCCGGCCAGGGCGCCGGCCTTGCCGAGGAAAGCGCGTCGGGCGAAGTCGAAGTCGTATTTCCGGATATGCATGGTGTGGCCTCCTGGATCGGTGTTGTTATGTGCGTGGTTGGGACATCACAGCCCCGAGGGCGCCGTGGCGGGACGCGGCACCAACGAGTCGTCCAGCGATTCGGACAGCGCGTGATGTTCGGCCGAGACGAAACGCGGCCGGAAGAGATAGAGCAGCAGCGGCACCAGCAGCAGTGCCAGGATCATGTTGATGGTCATCACCACGATCAGCAGCAGGCCCATGTCGGAAAGGAACTTGAGCTCCGACAGCACATACCAGGGCAGGATGCCGATGGTCATGAGCAGGGCGGTGAAGAGGATGGCCTTGCCGCAGGTGAGCAGCGCGGCGGTGATGGCATCGCCCATGTGCTTGGCGTCGCGATACTCCTCGCAGATGCGGCTGACCATGTAGATGCCGTAGTCGATGCCCACGCCGATGCCGATCGCCAGAATCGGCAGGCTGTTCACATCCAGCCCCATGCCCATGAGCACCATGTAGGCGGTGAGCAGCGCGTTGGCCAGGTTCACCGGCACCAGCAGCACCAGGGCCGCGGCCACCGAGCGATAGGCGATGGAGCAGCCGATGCCGATGATCAGGTTGAGCCCGGCGAGGATGTACCACTGGTAGGTGTCGACGGTGTCGTTGATCGACTGCTGCAGCGCGATCGAGCCCGAGGCCAGGCGGATGCGGAAGGTGTCATGCTCCGGCCCCACGGCGGCGATGCACTGACGCGCATCGGCCAGCGCCGCGTCCACGGTCGCCTGCTTGTTGTTGGGATACCAGAGCGACACGGTGGCGTTCTTCTGCTCGAAGTCGGCCACATGCAGGAAGGCCTTAGGGCTGGTGCCCATCATCAGCGCATTGGCCGCCGCCGATACCGCCGCGTCGTCGCGATCGAGCGGCATCCACTTGGGGTTGCCGCCGTTGAACAGACGGTTGGCCTCGGGCGCGTAGTCGGCGAAGGACAGGGTCGCGGTGGGCGGATGGGGCTGGCGTTCCAGGCAGCGCTGCAGGGCGCGCATGGCGATGAGGGTGTCGGCCTGGCGCACGATGCGCCCTTCCTTGCCCTCGAAGATCACCTCCAGCGACATCACCCCCGGGAAGTGGGCGTTGATGTCGCGCACCGCGGTGTTGAAGGCCGAGTCCTCGCGCAGCAGGTTGCTGCCCTCCACCGGGTTGCCCACCTGGATCTTCGTCATCAGTCCCAGCGCGAGCACCGCCACCACGGCGAAACCAATCGCCGACAGCTTGGCCAGGCGGCCGGTGCTCAGGCGCCCCAGGTTGCCGAGCACGACTTCGAGCAGGCGATGGACGATGCCGGCGTCCTTGGAGGAGCCGACCAGCTTGTCGAGGTTCTTCGGCGCCGGTAGCAGGCTCAGCAGCACCGGTGTGAGGATCACGCTGGTGGGCACCAGCATCAGCGCCCAGAAACCAGTAAACAGGGCGAAGCGCTCCATGGCCGGAATCGGCGCCAGGCCCACCAGCAACAGGCCGCAGGCATCGGTGAAGATGCCCAGCGTGCCCGGCGCCACCATCACCGCCAGCGACAGTTCCGCCGCCTTGCGCTTGTCGCCGTATTCGCGCAGCAGTTCGTAATAGCGCTCGGCAGCCTGCACCGAATGGCTGAAGGAGCGCGCGATCAGCAGCAGCGGCACCACCATCAGCAGCGGCTCGACCGGATGGCCGATCCAGCCCACGAAGCCGAAACCCCAGATCGCCGAGATGGTGCTCACGATCACCGGCGTGAGCACGCCTGCAGTGTTGCGCATTACCAGCAAGAGGCACAGGAACATCAGCCCCAGGGTGACGGCGAAGATCTTCACCGTGTCGCCGCCGAAGTGATAGACCCAGCCGGTCAGCGTCGGCCAGCCGGCCACATGGATCTCGTGCTGCGCATCGCTGTGCTTCTTGACCAGCGCCTGCACCTGGTCGAAGACCGTGCCGTAATCCACCAGCCGCTCGATGAAGGTGGCGTTGATAAGCGCGGCAGTGCCGTCGGCCGACACCAGGAAGGTGCGCGCGAAGGGCGACTCGCCCACCCGGCGGCGGATCTCCGCCAGTTCCTTGGGCGTGGTCGGCGGCGTGTCGTCCATGATCGGGTTGGAGTAGATGCCGTCGGCGGTCAGCGTGGTGTAGCGCGCCTTGGCGGTGGCGATCGACACGATCTGGTCGTGATCCACCCCCGGCACCAGGTCGATGTCGCGGGAGATGGCGTTGATCTTCGCCATGGTTTCGGCGCTGTAGATGTCCTGCCCGTCGGTGCGCTTGACCATGATGGTCACGGTCAGCGGATTGCCGAAGTTGGGGTGGTCGATGTAGGCCTGGACGAAGGGATGGGTGCGCGGAAAGAGATCCGAAAAGATGGTTCTTGCCTCGACACGGAACAGCCCGTAGCCGAATACCAGGGAGATGAGCAACGCGACGCCGATGGTGCGCCAGCCATTGCGCACCGCCATCCGCGCCACCTTGTGTCGGATCGTTTCCAAGAAATTGTCTCCAGTCACCGTTTGCCGGTACGGCTTGCCTTGCCGCCCCGCGTGGCACACCACGCGCAAGCCGACAGGTCACCGCTTTTCGTTAGCGTCGACAATAGAAATCCGGGCGCGGACGGTCATAGTCCGAAGGAGGTATTCGGGTAGGTATTTTTCCGCGCCGGTCGGATAGACGGCTTGGTAGACGAGTCGTGATCGGCGTCATTGCGGTTCGACGCGTCGCCTTGCGCTTGAACGGGCTCAGCCCCTCGTCACGACGCTTGGACGGCCTCACCAATGACGCTATGCTTGCCCGGCGGCCCCGGTGCAAGCGTGCCCCGGCCACTGCCGGAGCACGTCAGGCAATGGCCGCGGCCGACGGCAAGCGCGCCGGGCAGCAGGCAGACCCGAAGCGGGAAATCCAGGATACGACGTAGAAGGTCCATGCGTTGTCGCGCGAGATCTTGCGCGGGAGTACCAAGGCAGCGGGTGCATTCGGCGCCCGGCTCGAGACCATATGATGAAGGTGGGCACCAAGAACAATGGACATCATGATGCGCGTGTCTGAGCAATGAAACATCGATCTGGACTGGAAGGCCTGAAATCGAGGATTGCCGAGGAGTTTCGCCAACTGCTCGCGATCACTCCCAGCAACCGCCTGTGGCAAATGCCCTTTGCGGCGGCGCTCGCATCGGGCCTGCCGCTGCTGATCGGCGCGTACTTCGGGCGCATGGACTTCGGCCTGATCTCGTCGCTGGGCGGAATGGTGTTTCTCTACCTGCCGGGCTCTCCGCTGTCGCATCGCATGGTGTGGTTGATGGCATGCGGTTTCGGCATGACTGCATGTTATGCGCTGGGCGTGATGAGCCACTTCTTTCCGCCACTGATGATGTGGGTGCTGAGCTTCATTGCCGTGCTGGCCACGATGGTAGGCCGCTTCTACGGCCTGGGGCCACCGGGCAGCCTGTTCTTCGTGCTTGCCACCGCCATCGGCGCCTACTCGCCCGGCGTTGTCACAGAGATTCCGCTCAAGGTCGGGCTGTTCGTGATGGGCAGCCTGCTCGCGTGCCTGATCGCATTCTTTTACAGCCTGTACACGCTGCGACTGCAGCCGCCAACGCCGGTAAAGCCACTGCCGCCGCCCACGTTCGACTATGTGATATTCGATTCGGTCGTGATCGGTGCCTTCGTCGGCATCTCGCTGGCACTGGCGCAGGTGCTGCAACTGGAGCGCCCCTACTGGGTGCCGGTAAGCTGCATTGCCGTCATTCAGGGCATGTCCCTGCGCGCCGTGTGGACCAAACAGGTGCATCGCATCGTCGGCACCGGCATCGGTCTGTTGCTGGCGTGGGGCGTGCTGATGCTGCCGCTGGACAACTGGAGCGTGTCGCTGATGATGATGGCGCTGGCGTTCGTGATCGAGACCGCTGTGGTACGCCATTACGGCTTTGCCGTTATCTTCATCACCCCGCTCACCATCCTGCTGGCCGAGGCCGCCACGTTGGGGCACGGCTCGCCTGCGGAACTGATCCATTCGCGCTTCATCGATACCATCCTGGGCTGCGTAGTGGGCCTTGTCGGCGGCGTCTGTCTGCACAGCCCGCGCTTCAGGGCAGTGGTGGGTGCCCAGTTGCGACGCCTGACCCCCTCACGGTTGATGCGGGGGGAAGGGGCCGAACCCTAGCTCAGCCGGTACATGTTGCGGCCGATATCGAACTTCAGACCGGATTCGGCAAATTCGCCATTCAAGGCCTCGTCGAAGAACTGCTTCACCTGCGGATTCTTCACCGGATCGCCCTCGAAGTACGCATGCTCGCTGCCCACATGAGGCTGGTTGGTGAAATCGACATACACCGCCTGGCGCGAATCGAGCTTGTACGGGTAGTGGCCCAGGCGCGCCAGTTGCTGCTCGCCGACCTTCATGCGTGAAGCGAGCAGGGCGCTGTCACGTTCGTTGATGGTGATGAAGATGCGGCCCCGGCACTGGATGCGGTCCACCCACTCGGCGTGGTTCTCGTTGTTGGCATCGGCCGCCACCATGACCACGTTGTCGAACAGCAGGCGATTGCCGCGATATACCGTCGACTTGAGCAGTTGCTTGAACAGATAGTTGCCCATGCTGTGCAGCATCATGCTGACGCTGAAAGGGCACCATTTCTGCGACTCTCTGGTGAAGAAATTGTCCCATTGCTCGGCGTCGATGAGGCCGGGCTTGTCCTTGTTGGCGTAGCGCGCGTTGGCCAGCGCCTCGACCCGCTGCACATGCTCTTCGTGGATCCGGTTGAGAATGTCCTCCAGTTTGCCCAGACAGCGATCGAAGGCACCGGTCGACGCCAATGCATCGCGCTTGTCACTGAGGTAGCTGACCACGCCTTTCACGCCGCCACCATTGGCGGGCCAGGTGAAGGGCAGCACTTCGACCCCGTAGAGTTGCTCGAGTTGTTCGGCGCGATCGAGCACAGCCTCGACGTTGTTGTTGAAGCCATGCACGAAAAACACCAGGTTGCGGCCCTTCGACTTGGCCTTGCCTTTGGGCTTTTCCTTTCCGCCGAGCATCCTCGGGTTGACCCGTTCGACGATACGGCGGGCCACGTAGGCACTGGCATACAGGGGTTTCCTGTCACCGGTATCCGGGTCAATCTCGTGTGTCAGCCCGACCTCGGCCGCCATCTCGTCGGTAATCTCGTCGGGCAGGATACGAATCCGCCACTGGCTCCCGTCGCGCACCGCCTCGGCAAGACGCAGCTCGTTGGGTCCGCGGGCGTTGGCATACGGCTTGAACGCGTCCTTGACGGTCGTCTTGGTTTCGTCGACTTCGCGATTGGTGACGATGAACATGATCGGACTCCCCGGGACTGCTGTCCTGTTCTTTTGCGCCCTACCCGCTCGCGACGCGCCCGCACAGCCTCACGCGCCGACCCCGCCATCACCTCAATGGCATGTCTCTGCACTATAGCCGAGCACCGCGCACGTTCAAGGCCGACGACTTGCCGTCAAAAGCACTGCTCTTCAAGCTGTTCCAGCAGTTCAAGCGCTTCATGATCGTGATGACGCTCGAACAGTTCGCGCACCGGGTTGACGAAGCTCGCGAGCAGCAGCAGGTCGTCACAACGCACGCCGCTGGTGGCCACGCGGCGTTCCTTCAACAGATCGAGCAGGGCCTGCTCATCAGGATCTTCGCTACGCAGGCGTAGCAATAGTTCCATCACGCGATGGGCATTGCCGTCGCAGTCAATCCCCTTGAAGCTGACATAGCGATCGGGTTGAGGAATACGGCAGGAAATCGGGTCGGTGCTCATGACAGTCCGGTCGAGGAGGTTGCACAAGCGCACATCATCGCGGTCCTTCGCCACGGTTGTCTGTCGCGTAGACGACGAAACTTGCGACGAGTCGGCGGACAACAACAGGCCATCGTGGGCGGCTTACACGGGCGCGACCTTTCCGACGCGCCAGAACCGGCCAATGATCGGCTTGACGCTGACGCCATGGAAAATGATCGACAGCGTCACCACGACCAGCGTCAATTGGATGAGTTCCAGTGCCACGGACTGCGGCAGACCGTGCTGAATGGCATACATGAGGTAATACAGCGATCCGATACCGCGCACCCCGAACCATCCTGAAAGCGCTCTGATCCGCCACGGGGTGCGGGTTCCGATCAAGCCGATGAAGACACTGAGCGGACGCGCGACGAGAAACAGGAACAGTGCAAGACCGACCGCGCGCACGCTCCAGGAATTGACGAACAGGGTACCGCCGACCAGCAGGATCAGCACGACTTCGGAGAGGCGCTCGAGATATTCCTTGAACGCCAGCGCACCACCGCTGATCCCGGCGCCGTGGGCATTGTGTTCCGCCTCGTGTTCCGTCTCGCCAAGGCCAGGCTGGGCCGCTTCGCGGACGGGTTCGGGCACAGCCGCGACGACGCCGGTCTCGTTCGCGAGCCGGTATTCGGTCTGGCGCAAGGCGACGGCAGCAAAGAAAACTGCCAGAAAACCCCAGGCATTCGCCATGACGCAAACGCCATACACCACGCCAATCAGTCCGAGCCCGAGGAAATCGTCCATCAGCCCATACGCGGGCCAACGTTTGCGCAACGCGTGCCCCGCCCGCGCCAGGGCCGTCCCGCCGGCTACACCGATCGCCAGCGCTGCGGCCGTCGCCCACAGCACGTCCATCAGCACCCAGCGCAATCCCGTGTCGCCGAGATCATGCAGGCCGAGCAGACCCAGACCGAGAACGACAAAGGGAAATGCACTGCCGTCGTTCATGCCGGCTTCGCAGGTGAGTGCAAAGCGCAGGCGATCCCGGTCTCCCGGATGACGAATCTGCACCTCGGTCGCCAGCACCGGGTCGGTCGGCGCCACGATGGCACCAAGCAGGATGGCTGCGCCAATCTGCATGCCGAGAACGTAGTACGCGAATGCAGCCACCATCCCGACGGTCAGCGCCATCGACAGCGTAGCGAGCAGAATCGGCACACGCCAGCGCGGCAGGCTGAACGGCACCGGCATCTTCACCCCTGCGGCAAACAGCGAGATAAGTGCCGCAACCTCGGTCAGCACCTCCAGCAAAGCGGACTGCTTGAGCGGGTTGAAATGAAACAGTCCGAGTATGGTCGGCCCAACGGTGACGCCCACTGCCAGATAGACGATGGCGGAAGTCACCGGGAGGCGCTTGAGCAGGGCCGAGGTCAGACCCATCGCCAGCAGCAGCGAGCCGACGAGCAGAATCCAGGAAGCATTAGACATGGTTTGGCACTTTTCAATGAGAGCACTCGCCCCGCGTGGTGAAAGGTGCCGTACATGTGGCGCCCGGCAACACGCGGGACAGCGCGAGTATTGCGCAAATCCATGCGCAGCCGCGCGACCGTTTCCATCGGTTACGCTTGCGGTACGCAATGGCGTCGGAATCGCATACCGTTCCACTCCATGCCCCAGAAAGCCGCAGGCACTCTTGCGTGACGCCCCGCCACTCCAGCGTGCACAGGCGCTCCGGCAAGCTGCTGCCCCTATTCCGGCCGGTAAACGGACAAGGCCCCATCCTGCGGGGCCTTGTCTTGTGGATGAGCGTTGATCTTATGCCGTTTTCTTCGCCTTCACCTCGATGGAGTCGCTCAGCTTCTCCGTCATTTCAGTCGCTGCCTTGACGCCGGCAGCGGTCATGTCGCTGACCTGCTGAGTGGCCTTCTTCACCATGTCGAGCACCGGCGCCATCGCCGCAACGTTGTCACCCAACGAGGACATTTGCTCGTTCATGATCTTGGCAAACATCATTTGCATGTCCTTTGACACTTCCTGGACATCGCGCACGTATTTCATCATCTGCTCGCTTACCTTCTCGCCCAATGGCGCGGTCAGCGTCTTCAGGTCATCCGCATCCTTGACTTTGGCATACGACTGCGTCAGCGCAACACCCTCTTCAACGAAGGAACGAGCAGCCGCCAGATTGAGGGCCGTCAGACGCTCCAGACTCGTCAGTGTGACTTCCGACAACTTCGCGGCGGCCTCGATATTGCTCTTCAGTGCGTCGGTTTGTGCATTTGCAAACTTTGTCATGGTGTTCTTCCTCTTCAGTGCTCGTGAGTGGATATAGCAGGAACGAAAGCGACGCCCCACCCGATGCCTTCGCATCGCCGTGCCGCCAACCGCTTGCTGTGACGCAGCACGTATCTGTCAGTGTGGCGCCAGAATCGCAGGAGTCAAATTATATTTGCGTGAATCTCACGCAGTATTGCAAGCGAATGATTCCCCGTGCAGAAGACATAATAAGTCATTGTTTAATAATGCCTGTAAAGTCATTATTGCATGCGATCGTTTCAGTCATTTCTGCGTCGGTTCGAACCCTGAATCACCTATATCGACAAATTCGTTTGTCATTGCTGCGACGCGATACCGCATCCTATTCAGTGCGCTGAAACCTAAGGCCTTCTCCCTTCATCGGACGACCACTGTTCGAGCGCACCGAGGCGGTGCACGCGGAGGCAATGCCGACCACGGCGTTCGAGAATGCCGCGCCTCACCATCGCACTCATGTGTGCAGAGACGGTCTGACGCGTCGTGCCAAGCAACAGCGCGACGTCGCCCAGCGAAAGGCTGAGCGGCACCAGCCAACCATCACCGTCGGAACAACCCCGCTGCCGGGTGGTCTCGACCAGATAGCCGGCAAGACGTGCGCCGACGTCCTGCAGCGACAGACGCTCGATACGACGGATCACATCGTTGAGCAGTTTGCCCAACGCACGCATCAGGAAGGGCGTGAGCCCGGGTTGCGCTGCCATGCGTTCGGCAAACCGCCGCGTATCCATGGCAATGATGGCACTCGTCCCCATGCTGGATAGATAGGCCGGGGTATGCGTACTGAAGATATCACCCGGTTCGAGAATGGAGAGTGTCAGTTCGCGCTCATCGCTTGCGACGTAGGCACGCACCCTGCCCGCAACCACGATGAATACGCGATCGACGGCACTCTCCGGCGTGGCAATGAGTTGTCCCTTGCCATACTGGATGCGCTGGAAACCGTCGATGAAATTACGCCCCGACTCGGCATTCAGAAAAGCCAGGAAACCGGGCGCCGCCGATGCGTCAGGCGCGGGGCGAGAATGGTCTTGCATGACTTCCCGTCACAATGTTCATGGTTCGTGAAAGGCCGATTATGCCTTGGCAGCCACACTTCATCCCCCCGTTTCCAACTTCGCCGTATCGATCGTCGCGCGTCGCCCGCTAGGTGCAGTCTCCCCGCCTTGTCGCAAACGAGACAGCAGATCCAGCGCCGTTTTACTTTAATTTCAATAATTTGAAACTGGTACGCCAATTGCAGACATGTTCCTCAAGGGTAGTCGGACCCAGTTACCGGAGATGGACCAGTGAAACTGCAGATTGAACGCGCGGTGGCCGATGCGATGTGCGCGCGCTTCCCGGCCTGGCACGGCTATCGTGAACAGCTGAAGATCTCGAGCCGCATGGAAGTGCCGATCGACGCGCTCGATGCGGAACGCCTGACCGTCCTCATCGGGCTCTACCGCGAACAACCCGCCAGCGGCGCCAGGGTGGCGATGCTTGACGCCATGAATGCGCTGTTCGACACCCAGGCGCCCGCGTTCCACGAAACCGACATCGAAGCCATGGTCCCGGCACTGGTCGCCTGGCTTGCACAAGGCGAGCGCGGCTGGCTGTTTCATGTCGATGGCTCGGGAATCGTCAAGCCACACGTGGTATCGCGCATCGACTACACACCCGCGGGCACCGAGGAGCGCGCCCGCATCGTGCTCGACCTGAAAGCCAACAGTTGCGGCAAGGTCGTGCACAGCAACCTCTTCATCGGCGAACGCGAGCTGGCGGGGCGCAATATCGCGCAGATTCTTGCGGCAAAGGGCTACCTGCGTGAGACCCCGGCGCTGATCGCCGCCTACGATGAAGGCCTGGCCCGTTATCACGCCTGGCGTGGAGAATATTCGGCGCAGTTTTCCGGCACCGGCCTGGGCCTGCTGGCCGAGGACCCGACTGCAACCCATCGCAATACCGACTGGTCGCGCAAGAACTCGGTGGTACTGTCGACCAGCGGCCAGGCCGCGCGCCTGGTCAACGACGAGGCCATCCTGCTCAACCGCGAGCTCACGCTGGAAATCAGCGGCAACCTGCTCACCCAGTTGCTCAAGCGTGCCGACCGCAATGCGGTGTTCTCGCGCGAGACCGAACGCCGACTCGCCGATCTCGCCGAAACCATGCCCACCCGGCTCTTCACCCAGGTGCCGATCCACGGCTACGTGCTGCTCTACCACCTTGAACTGCACCACCACGTCTGGGTCCATGTCGATCAGCTGAGCCCCTATCGCTACCGGCCCGAGTTGAAGGACAAGCTGGTGCTGCCGCCCGAGCAGGTGGACCTGATCGACATCCTGACCGCGGAAATGGACATGCTGATGGACGACATCGTCGAGGGCAAGTCCGGCGGCACCACGGTGCTGTGCACCGGGCCTGCCGGTGTGGGCAAGACGCTGACGGCCGAGGTGTATGCGGAGATCATCCAGCGTCCCTTGTACCGGGTGCATTCCGGTCAGCTCGGGCTCGACGTCGCGGCAATGGAAAAGACCTTGCGCGAAGCCCTGATCCGCGCCCAGCGCTGGGGCGCAGTCATGCTGATCGACGAGGCCGATGTCTACATCCGCCGCCGCGACGACCAGTTGGCCACCAACGCCGTCGTGGGCGTGTTCCTGCGCGTGCTGGAGTACTTCAATGGCCTGCTGTTCCTCACCACCAACCGCATGGACGACATCGACGAGGCCATCGTCTCACGCTGCATCGCGATGATCCGGTATGCGGCGCCTTCAGAGGCCGAGCGTCAACGGATCTGGGGCGTAATGGCTGCGCAGTTCGGTCTGAACATGGGAGAAGGCATGCCCGCAACACTGGCAAGGCGATTTCCCCAAGTCACCGGCCGTGACATCAAGGGCCTGGCCAAGCTGGTGGCGAAGTACTGCACGCACAAGGCCGTCGAGCCCGACCTGCCGGTGTTCGAGCGCTGTGCAATCTTCCGCGGCATGAACCTGACCCCGGGTGGCTGACCTGGCGTGTCCCGCGCCCGACCCGGCCTCACTCTAGCCGCGGCTAGAACTGCTTCACCTGATTCAACTCATAAGCGTTCTTCTTCTCCGATCCGGATTCCCACGGCTGCTTGCCGATATGATGAACGTTGATTGAATCCAGGAATGCGGTCCGGAAACCCATAGCCGTAAAGCGGTCTGCGAATTCCTTCTCGAAATGGCCACCGCCTTCGTCATAGCGGCCGATCGACCGGATCTTGTCCACGAGACTCAGCGAAGGATGCAGGGAATAGTTTGGCCACCAGGCATTGGTCCGCGATCCCGGCGGCATCGCCTTGAGGTAGGCGTCGAAAGACTCCGGCGGCACGTACTCATGCATCACGTACCGGCTTCCATCCTGCGAAATCGTCCTCGATTCACCGCCGGTGAGGGTGATATGTGCCGGTATCAGACCGTAATTCCGATTGAACAGCACCTGGGCGATGGCTGGATCATCGTGCAGGATAGCGAGCATCCGGGCGAAAAAACGGTCCTTCACCACGAACTGCCAGTCGTCTTCGAGAGCAAGCCAGTAAGGCGTATCGATGCGGTCCAGCAGCATGTTCATGCTTCTGGCGTGGCCCTTCTCCGATGCATCCTTCAGAACAAACTCGAAGAACGGGTAGAGTCGAGCCATCTCGGCGCGGTCTGCCTCGCTGGACCCATCGTCAATACAAATCCAGCGACGAATCCGGTCCACATCCTCACAGCAGTTCAGGAACGAGTTGACGGTCACCTTGAACAAGTCGAGACGACGGCAACTGGTAATGGTGAAGGTTACATCGCCGTCCTGTTCGGTCCGGCTCGCCAGCGCATGCACGATGTGCTCGGGGTAGGCGCCGGTTCCTTGCGGTACATGGGGCGCGGAGTATTCGCGGTTCTTCTCGATTCGGACCCTGTCCGTCTCCGTCAGGTCGGATCGCCGCAGGATGTCGGAACAGAGATCGTAACTCTCCTGATATCTGCCTTCGTAAAAAGCGCAAATCGAGACCTCGTCTGCCAGACGCCAGTTGAAGGTCTCGACCTCGACGAACAGGCGATCGCTCGTCCGGCATCCGGTCTCCAAGGCTCGTCGCCCAAAAAGATAACCCAGGCCGAAATCGCTACATGCTCTGTAATAACAGCAGATTCGATACAGCGGCTCAATCCGGTGCTTTCGAAACGACCATGCCTTGAGATACGCGTCCAGGGCCTCGGGCCATCGCTTCATGGACTCCAGCAGCACACCGCACTGGTACAGACTGAAAAAGACCTCTTCGTCCCATCCACCCATCGCCGCACGATGCCGATAGGCCTCGAGTGCCTTCTTCGGCTCCTTCGCATCGCGCCAGCTCTGTGCAAGATAGAAGGCATAGCGGGTGTTACCGGGTTCCTTCTTCAAGGCTGCAGCCAGAATGGCGGCATCCTTGCGGTAAGTAAGCGGGTCGCGGCTCCGAGCGCCTTCATGGCGCCGGTCTACCCACGGCCCCTGCAATTCCGACGATACGGATTCCGGGGTCGAGACCAGGTACTCGTGGAGCACGCCAACCCAGCGCCAGGCCAGCCTGTCGGCCACCAGCAGACGCAAGCGGTATTCCGTGTTGGCGCTCCTGATCAGCAGATCATAGGCGTCGACGGTCAGCGCGGGCCAGTGCCACCCCTCCCGCGGCGCATGAAAAATGTTGTCCGCATCCATGATCAGGATGTAATCGGCCTTACCCCTGGCCAGTTCGATCGCCTCCGTCCGATTGTGGCCAAAATCGACCCACTTACGGTGATGCAACTCGCCGGGGATGCCCTTCAGCGTCGCCTGGATCTTTGCCGGCGTGTCGTCGGTGGAGCCGGTGTCGACGATCACCCAGTAATCAATGTGATCCTTCACCGATGCGAGACAGCGGTCGATCACCGCGGACTCGTTCCGGACGATCATGTTCAGACAGATCGCGGGTTTCAACTCAATACTTCCTGCTCGTGATCAGTACGCTCCAACATCATGACGACGTACGGCAGACAAGTGCCATGCGCAAATCCTGTGCACCCAATTTACCGGTCTACCAGACACCGAGAGACCGAACTCTAGCAGCCGGTTGCCAGAAGGCCGCAATCCACCCACGCTGGATGGATAACGGCCGTCCGTATCGAGCACAATTACTGGAGCTGCAAAATCGTAAATCGGGCCCCTTGACCCGGGGGACCAGAAAGCGTAATCGCTACGGCACTGTTGTTTCGCAACGTGAGCACGTCCCCAGCATTAAGATTCATCATCGCCGTGTTGTTGAGTACATCGGTACCAGTCAACAGATCGATGCTCGTACTTGGGTCAACAGTACCATTCACGGCAACTGCAATTGCCGCGCCGATTCCGGCTGTATAGCTCACACCGTAATCGACCTTGTAGGTCGCGGTAGCCGCGACAGTTAGCGTTGTAGTCGCAGCGGTATGGGTTACTCCAGACAAGGGGCCGTTGTTCGAAAACGCTACATCGGCACCACCAACAACGATATCCGAGCCAATTTGGTATACATAACCAAAGGTTCCTCCCATACCTGCAGGCCCGGTGGGACCTGTCGGCCCGGTATCGCCCGTGGGCCCGGTATCGCCCGTGGGCCCGGTATCACCCGTCGGTCCCGTAGGACCGGTGGGTCCCGCAGACCCCACCGGTCCCTGAATACCCTGTGTTCCCTGAATACCTTGAGGTCCCGTGGGTCCGGTTGGCCCCGTAGGCCCGGTCGGTCCGGTCGGCCCCACGCCCACACCACCGGCACAAGGCCCCAATACGCCACTGGCATCGAAACAGGTCAGATTGTTATTGGCCGTTGCGGTGGGCAAACCGGGAATGCTGACCACCCCCCCTTCACTGACGCGGAAGCGGTCCGACGAATCGGCATTGTTACGCACCGAGAAGCCGTCGCCGGAAGGAGGAACAACAGTGACATCGGCCGCATTCACCGCGCCAACCTGAGACAGGAAGCCGAGAATCAGTGCGGAACACAGGCGGGAAGGGCAACGGGAAAAAGTCATCGTGGAAAACTCCGTTCAATCTGTCTGTTTGGTATGCGCTATTGCAGTGCTGGTATCAGATCGCCACGCGTCGGCGAATCAAGGGTACGACCGCCATGAGCATGGCCAGAATCGCCAGCGCCCATGCGTTCAGCGTGGGAATCGCCGTGGTGCTTGCGGGCGCTCCGATAAAGACGTTTCCGCTGACATTCGCGTTCGATCGAACCACGGTCGCACCCGGGCCGAGCAGGATGGTCGCGGGCGAACCCGAAGAGGACACGACGGAAATCGGCTGCCCGACCGTCCCCTGCAACGTCAGCGTGCCGTTCACGGTAATGCTGCTACCGGAAGGAATCACATAGGTATGACCCGACGTACTGGACAGGGTCAGGTTGTTGAACACTGTCGAACCGGTCAGCGCACTGCTGCCCGACGCACAACCATCGGTCAACACGACCGTCCCGCTGCCGGGGACGAACGTACCGAGGTTATTCCAGTCACCGCTCAGGGTAATTGAACCACTCCCGCCATTGAGCACGCCCGTAGCGTCGATTCCCACGGTCAGACCCTGCGTCACCGATCCGCTATTGACGTTCATCGCGCCCTGCACAAGCAGATCCGTACAGGCGAGATTCATACTCCCACCCGGCGGAACGCTCACGCTTCCCCCCACGGGCACGGTCACCTGCGCAAAAGCCTGCATGGAGAAAGCAAAGAGCAATGACGCCCCGATTTTGAGAAGCGGACGAACGGTCATCAATTACCTCTGGTCGAATCGATCATATGCGCCAAGCACAACCCCGTGTTTTCCCGGACAACCGCAAATGATTTACTGATGAATTTACTTATTTCGATTAGTAACATGGCCCGACCAATATTGTCACCAATTATTTCTTCGGCGCAGCAGGCTCCTGGAGCAGACATCTTGCGTACGGTGCGCGCAGGTCAATGCCCCGACACTCGTGCGCCTTACAAACCGGTATGCTTGACGGTAAAAACCAACTGGAGACCCCGATGAGCAAGCTTCGCCCCGAAATCACACTCGATCTTCTCAAACAACGCGGCAGTGAATACCTTCCAGGTTATCTCGGCATCGAAATCCTGAGCATCGACCAGGGGGTGCTGACGAGCCGGATGCCGGTGAAGCAGCTCCACTTCGCGCCGAACAGGTTTCTCCATGCAGCCAGCATCGTCGCGCTGGCGGATACCACCTGCGGCTACGGCACGATCGCACACCTGCCCGAGGGCGCCGAATCCTTCACCACCATCGAACTGAAAAGCAACCATCTGGGTACCGTACGCGACGGCAGCATCGCCTGCGTCGCCACGGCACAGCACCTCGGGCGCAGCACGCAGGTGTGGGACGCCATCGTCACCGACGAGGCCAGCGGCCGCAAGCTTGCGTTGTTCCGCTGCTCGCAGATGATCCTGTGGCCGAAGGGCTGAACGCGGCCCATACTGACATGCTGGACAAGGAAATCGAGCTTCGGGAGCCTGTCATGAAACACCACCTATTCGGCCGACATGCGGCTGTGCTTGCACTGGCAGCGGCAATGCTGGCGTTCTCACCCGCCCATGCACAGAACAGGGAGCCGGTCAGCGGTGACCGCGCCACCGACATGGCCGTCGATCTGGTCGTGGTGCGGCCGCTCGGCATCGTTGCGACGGTGATCGGTACCGCGGGTTTCATCCTCGCACTGCCGTTCACATTGCCCACGGGCAGCACCGGCGATACCGCACACGAATGGATCGGCGCACCGCTGGAGTACACCTTCAACCGTCCGCTGGGCAACTTCGACACCTGCGGCGCGGATCGCCACCCCTGCGGCAAACGCTGACGGGGAGAGACCAGGGCAACTGCGCCTCGCGCAAGCGCCCCCTCCGCCGGCACGCGACCATCGCCCTCGGCCATCACCAAAAGTGCCACCATGCAATTGCCGCCGCTCCAGTCGATTATCGCGTTCGAGGCTGCCGCGCAAAGTGGCAGCTTTCTGGCCGCTGCCGACAGACTGAACCTGACCCCCTCTGCCGTCAGCCACCGGATCAAGGCGCTGGAAACCTGGCTGGGGGTGAAGCTGTTCGCGCGCCACCATCGTCAGGTCACGCTGACCGCCGAAGGTCTGGACTA
The DNA here is from genome assembly GCF_018122735.1 of Azoarcus sp. L1K30. Taxonomy (GTDB): domain Bacteria; phylum Pseudomonadota; class Gammaproteobacteria; order Burkholderiales; family Rhodocyclaceae; genus Parazoarcus. Next base: position 3,324,556 of record NZ_JAGRRD010000001.1, read on the forward strand.
TCTGGCCGAGGTGCAGCACGCGCTGGGTCGAATCGAGGCGGCCAGTGCCCGCCTGCGCGGCGCCAGCAAGCACGAGTTGCGGCTGTCGGTGGCACCCGCATTGGGGGCAAAGTGGTTTGTCAGTCGGCTTGCGGAATACCGCGACCAGCATCCGGAGATCAGCTTCGTGCTGTCCACCGCATCGACCCTGGCCCCGGTGGCTGCCGGCAGGGCCGATCTTGGCGTGTGTTACGGCGAACCGCCGTGGGCAGGTCTGGAAGCTTACGAACTGCGGCGCGAAACCGTGTTTCCGGTGTGTAGCCCGGCGCTTGCCGCGCACCTCGGTACGCCGGCCGATCCGGCCCGGCTCGCCACCTTGCCGTTGTTGCGCCACCCGCTGCTCGAGTGGAAATCGTGGTTTGCCGCCGCCGGCATCGACTACGCCGAACCCGTCGAGGGCATGTTGTTCGAGGATGCGATGATGATGCTCGAAGCGGCCGCAGCGGGCGTCGGCGTGGCGCTGACCGTCGGCCTGCTTGCGCGCAGCTATCTGGCCGACGGCAGTCTGGTCAGGCCATTTTCACCGCATGCCGAAGGCAAGGGCTTCTATGCCGTGCTGCGCCCGGAAGCCTACGAACAGCATTGGGTGCGACATTTCGTGCGCTGGCTGCAGGGTCGCGCGCGCAGCGAAACACCGGATTGAACCCCAGCACTTCGAGTGAACTTCGTTCACTCGAAGTGCCCGCGTTTTCGTTTGAGGCGCCGCGCCGCCCGCGGCAATCTGCGCATACCCGCCTCACTCGATCACCACACGGCCACGCACCCATCCGTGTCATGCCGCCGAAACCGACAGCCGTTTCTCCACGTGGATCGAACACACCGCCATCACCGGTGTGCAGCTGCGCTCCCCGCCCATTCGGCGCGGAGCGCTCTTATCTTCGATCACACAAGGAGCACGACATGAGCATGGAAGACCGCGACGGCTGGATCTGGATGGACGGGCACTGGCGGCCCTGGCGCGATGCGAAGGTGCATGCGATGACCCACACCCTGCACTACGGCCTGGGCTGCTTCGAGGGCATCCGCGCCTACGCCACCGCCGACGGCCCGGCCGTCTTTCGCCTCAACGACCATATCGAACGCCTTTTCGACTCTGCCCACATTCTCGGGCTGGAGATGCCCTTCGGTCGCGACGCCTTGCGCACCGCCTGCTGCGAGGCGATCAGCCGCAACGGCCTGACCAGCGCCTACATCCGTCCGCTGGTCTTCCTTGGCGCCGAGAAAGCGGGGATCGATCCCGCGGGCGCAGCAGTTCATGTGATGGTCGCGGCCTGGGTGATGAACGCCTATCTCGGCGACAAGGGCATGGAACGCGGCATCCGGGTGAAGGTGGCGAGCTTTGCGCGCCACCATGTGAATGTGCAGATGTGTCGTGCCAAATCGGTGTCGACCTATACCAACTCCATCCTTGCCTGCCGCGAAGCGCGTGCCGAAGGCTACGACGAGGCACTGCTGCTCGACACCGACGGCTTCGTCGCCGAAGGGCCGGGCGAGAACGTGTTCGTGGTGAAGCGCGGGGTGATCTGGGAGCCCGAGATCACCTCGGCACTGGATGGCATCACCCGCCGCACGATCCACGCGCTGGCGCAGGAGGCCGGCTACGAGATCCGCGCCCGCCGCATCACCCGCGACGAACTCTATGTGGCGGACGAGGTGTTCTTCACCGGCACCGCAGCCGAAGTCACCCCGGTGGTGGAGGTCGACCGCCGCCGTGTGGGCAGCGGTCAGCCAGGTCCGGTAACCCGCGAACTGCAACGACGCTTCTTTGCCGCCGTGCGCGGAGAAGACAGGGATCATGCCGAGTGGCTGACCCGGATCCGCTAAAAATGGCGTGCCGCCGGACTACTGCGTCCCCGTTCCGGCGGCACCTCCATGTAAACCAGGCAGGTATCAGGGCCAGAACTTTCCGCAGAAACCCAAGTAGCGATAGGGCAGACCCGGCACGGCCGGTTCTGTTCCCAAGGGCTCCAAGGTCACAGCCAAACGGGAAACGTTCGCCAACAGCGCCTCGGCCGTGCCATCCAGCGCAATACTGCCCTGACTGCCAGCGGGCAAGGGGCCGATCGCGACAGCTGCACTGCCATCGGCGGGCAAGCCCCAGAGATAGAAGACCTGGCCTTCAGGCGGCGTCTCAGGTTTGACGAACTTGAAGTCGGCACTGCGGCCATGACGCAAGCTGCTGACCAGCAGGCCGGCACCCCCTGCTTCGTTTGCCAGCACGCCAACATAGCTTGGCGGCAACTGGGTCTTGCCAGCAGCGCTCAATGCCGGCGACTGCGATCCGCCACGACCCAAGTCAGGGATAAGCTGGCCACCGACGAAACCAACCATTACACCGACCGCGGCCCAGCCAAGCGCAGGGCGCAGCAGCCGGTCGAACCAGCGTACCGCCCGTGCAGGTGCGGTCAATTCCAGACGTTGATCAATGGCCTTCCACACCGTCACGCTTGGAGTGACAGGTTCAAGCGTCAGCGCAAGCGGCGCCAGACGGATCTGGGCATCGTCCACCAGCGCCTGCAGGCCCACATCGTCTCGCAGCAAACGCTTGAAGCGGGAACGAACGAGCGGACTCAAGGAACCCAACGCATAGGCTGAAGCCAGCTGCCTGCGTAACTCGGGATTGTCATATCGCATGGATCAGGCTTCCATGCAGCGTTGCAGACGCTGAAGACTGCGCCGAATCCACGCCTTGACCGTTCCCACCGGCTGAGCCAGCCGCACAGCGAGATCGCGATGCGTCAGGCCGTCGAAGTAGGCCAGCATTATTGCTTGACGCGGCGCGGCTTCAAGTTGGTCGATGCAGTGGCTCAGGCGCTTGTCTTCGCACTGCTGAAGAAGAGATTCCTCAGGCGTCAGACCATCACTCGCCACATCCACCGTGCGCGTTTCACCGTCACCATCGGTCACTTCAAACGGTAAGTGGTTGGGGCGCGAGCGGCCAATATCCAGTGCCTTGTTGCGCACCAGCGTCGCGAGCCAGGCCATCGCTGGCGCGCGATGCGCTTGATAGCGGCCAGCGTGGTGCCAGAGCGCGACGAAGGCTTCCTGCAGTGCGTCTTCTGCAAGTGCGCGCTCGCCCCCGAGCAGACGCAACGCTATCGGATACAGGCGCGCGGCACTCGCGTCATAGACCGCACGCAACGCAACGCGATCGCCGAGCGCCACGCGCCCGATGAGGACTTCGAGCGCAATGCCCGAGTTCACTTCGCCGCAGCCCGCCCAAGCTGACGGCTGGCAACCGCCACCGGTTCGCGCGCCACCGCTTCAAGCATGGACTGCACATCGGAGAATTCACGAACCTTGTTCAGATCCTGGAAATCACCCCACCGCAAAGCAGCCGGAATATCGTTGTAAATCTCTCGCGGCGCCGCAAAACAAGCTACCGGTACGGTGCCGCTCTCACCCGGGATCAGCTTGAATCCCTGACGCCCAGGCAGCAGAAGGGGTTGCCCCGGCTCGATGCGCGGATCGCTGACGAAGCGGTTGGGAAAGATGCGCTGCAGCTTGCCGCCGGCCGTGCGCGCATAGCAGTACACATAGGCCGGTGCGCTACTGCTGACACTGAAGCCGAGCCCCTCACCGGCACCTTGTTCAACCGCATCCAACGCCAGGGCAATACGCGCGGCCGGCGCTTGCGCGGCGGGCAGCACATCACGCGCAGCAACCGCCGGCGGGTTGGGGAAGGGACCTTCGAGGAAAACCGTAAAGAAGGCCAGATCGACAGCAGGCGTATCGCCCATGCCCAGTGCGGCGCGATAGCTGCTTACCGCCTGACGCAGCGCTGGCGTCACGTTGCCATCGGCCGGACCATCATAAAAGCCGCGATTGCGCAGTTGGGTCTGGAAATAGGCCGTCAGCTCGCCGCCGCGCTCCATGCCGACGAACCAGTCCTCGATTTCTTCGCGCACCTCCGGATTACGCGCATCGGCGCCAAGGCACTGCCAGTAGGGCAACTTGAGCAGCCGGCCGAAGAGCTCGACGGACGACAATTCGACCATGTTGCGCAAGGCCTGGGCCGTGCCGTCGGTACGCTGGAAGGAGGTACTGAAATTGATGCCGATCTTGGAGAAAGTGGCCTGAGCATCGAGCGCATCGCCTTCCTTGACGATGGTCGTCAGGTTCTTTGACACGACCCCCGGAATGAGGGTCAGGCGTGTCGTGTCGGCCAGTGCCACATCGAGCCCAAGTACATTGAACTGGCGACTGGTTGAGGCACCGGCACCGAGCAGGTTGCCGAGCGACACACCTCCATCGGCCTGACGTTTGAGCACACCTTCGTCAAGCTGGCTGATCGACCCCCGCAGATTGAACTGGGGCACGACGGCGAAGGCGGTGCGCTTTTGCGCATTGGCCAGAAACGCCACGGCATTGTTCGCATCCTGCCCGAAAGCGCTGACCTCGATGGCACGGCTGCGGCGGGTCTGATCCGACAGCGCCGACATCATCATGTCGCGCGTACCGGCACTGACCTTGCGCGTGCTGTCGGAAAGATCCTCGAGCACCACGCTCACGTCTCGCACACCGTAGGAGATATACAGCTTGTCCATGCAGCGCAGGGCGTCGGAAAAATTGGTGACGTTCCGTTGCGGCAGTGTTTGCGGTGGCGCAACTGCGGCAAGCACATCATCCTTTTTAGGCGGAAGCGATGTACATGCGCTAAGTGCGAGAAGCGCAAGAAGCCAGATCGGTTTTTGGGTCATGGAATGAGCGCAGAAAAGGGATGATGGATCAGCGGCAGTTGTTACCCGCCTGAATGATATCGCCGGTAATGATCACCGTCGTCTCGCGCTTGGCCGACGTACCGATTTTCTTGTCGTCCTCAAACACGTTTCCGACTGCGATCGTGCACCCATTGTCAAAGGTCGTGAGCCCTCCCCCGCCACTTGAACCCGGTGACTCGCCATCAAGGCGGGCGCGTGCACGATCTGAAGCACGCGCTGCCTGCTCGCTCTTCGCGCGTGCAATACGGGCATTCACGTCGTCGGGAATGTCCGGTGTTCCGGCGAACACCGGCGTCACTACGAACATCATCGACAGACACATACGCCGGAGCATGGCCGCGGACGCCTTCCCGCGCCTATTGCGCACCTTCGACTCCACCCACCAGAACACGCTGGGCTCCACCACTGGAACCCTGTGCGGTCTGGCGAACATCGCCTGTCACCGTCACGTTGGTGGAGACATTGCCGCCATTGGCATTGCGCACACTGCCAAGATTGATGGACTGAACGCTATTGCCGACAGCCGTTGCCGACTGGCTCAGATCACCCGTCACTTCAGCCCGCGTGTTCACGACTGCTGCTGTATTCTCGGCACTGCCGATCGAGATGTTCTGCGACGTGTTGACCGAGTTGGTCGCATCTTGCGTAATGGCGCCGCTGCTGGCCGCTTCGGTAACTGCCTGCGTGCGAGAACCGTCCACGCTGCCCACCGACAATCGTTGCTGAACATTGCGATTACCGGACTGGCTCTGGCTGATCGCACCGGCAGTCGTCGCATTCGTCTGAATATTGCCTCGCGAATTCGTCGCACTGCCCACCTCAACCCGCTGACTGTTACCCTCAGACGGCGCCCCACCGCCGGCCGTCTGGGTAACCGACCCGAGCACGTTACCGTTGGTTCTGGCCTCGAGCGGCGAGCCACCACGCACACTTCCAACCTCGATCCGCTGCTCGACGATACTGTCGGCAGACTGCGTCACCGCACCGCTCACCGTACCGCGAGACAACACACTGCCAGCCGCATCCACGTTGTTCACTGCGCCAACACCGAGTGACTGAACACCCGCCCCTGTCGCACCCCTGACTTGTGTAACACCCCCGCTCACGCTACCGCGAGCATTGACGCTCGACGCCTGGCTGCCTGAAATGCTGCCGACTTCGACACTTTGCGCATTGGCCGAAGTGCCGCGGATACTCCCGCTACTGGACTGGATGACGCCTGCGCCGGTGATTTCACCACGGGTGGTGGCTGCACCCACGTCCGAGCCCACCAGACTTCCGGCACCCACTCGCTGATCCACCGCTGCAGCACCGGTCGCACTCTGCACCACATCAGCCGCAATACCGCCGTCGAGTGTCGCGCTGTTGGCACGCGTGCCACCTTCCACACCGGCCACCGACACAGACTGGGTCGCGGCACCCGGACCTGTCTGCGTCTGCTGAACATTACCTGTCAGCGAACCGCGCGTACTCAGATTGTTCACGCCATTGGCCGGCGTTCCGCCCCCCTGGCTTGCCGGGGCCGACCCCACGGCCGACCCGGAGGGCCTCTGCACAACGGGCAACTGCACCTTTTCGGTAGTAACCAGCGTGTTGGAAACACCATCCTTCACGGTTTGCGCAAAAAGCGGCGTGCACGCGAGACTCAACATGGCGATCAGCAGGGGGCGGGGGGTGCTTTTCATGATCAATTCTCCAGTTTCGGGGGCGCGGACGGGTACCGCTTGGAGATACTTCGTTCCGTATCCTAGTTTGGATGCACCCCGGGTGGAATTTATTTCTTCGACCACTCGAAAATCCGCCCCCAACGCCTCCGATCAGGGGTAGAGACCCCGCTCGGCACGGGCTTCGAGCACGCGGTGGCAGGCGATGATGAAGGCGGCAGTCCGCAGCGACACCTGCTTCTCGTCGGCAATCTGCCAGATCGCATTGAAGGCGCCGACCATGATGCGCTCGAGGCGATCATTGATTTCGTCCTCGGTCCAGAAGAAGCTGGAGAAGTCCTGCACCCACTCGAAGTAGGACACGGTCACGCCGCCGGCGTTGGCCAGAACGTCCGGCACCACGAGGATGCCTCGGTTGCGCAGGATGTCGTCCGCGGCCGGTGTGGTCGGGCCGTTTGCGCCTTCGACGACGATGCGGGTACGGATGCCTTCGGCACGCTGCGGCGTGATCTGGCCTTCCAGCGCCGCGGGCACGAGGAACTCGCACTCGAGCCGCCAGAACTCCTCGATATCGATCGCCGACGCACCGGCAAAGCCAGCAAGACCGCCCTTGGCGGCAACGTACTCGATCGCGGCAGGAATATCGATGCCCGCCTCGTTGACCAGCGTGGCCGAATGGTCGGCAATCGCGATCACGCGCGCGCCGGCATCATGGAACAGACGCGCGCCGATACCGCCGACGTTGCCGAAACCCTGCACCACGACGCGCGCACCTTCGAGCGGCAGGTTCAGATGTCGCGCCGCCTCGCGAGCGGTGATGAAAACGCCACGGCCAGTGGCTTCCCGGCGCCCCAGGCTGCCGCCGAGTGCAATCGGCTTGCCGGTCACGACACCGGTCGCAGTGCCGCCGCGGTTCATCGAGAAGGTGTCCATCATCACCGCCATGGTCATCTCGTTGGTGCCGACATCCGGCGCCGGAATGTCGCGGTCGGGGCCGATGATGATGCCGATCTCCGAGGTGAAGCGACGGGTGATGCGCTGCAGCTCGCCCTTGCTGACGCTCTTCGGATCCAGGCGGATGCCGCCCTTTGCGCCGCCAAAGGGCAGACCAACCGCGGCATTCTTGACCGTCATCCAGCCCGACAGCGCCATCACCTCGTTGAGCGTCACATCGGGGTGGAAGCGGATGCCGCCCTTGCCCGGACCGCGCGACAGGTTGTGCTGCACGCGGTAGCCCTCGTAGTGCGCAATCGTGCCGTCGTCGCGCTCGATCGGCACGTCGACGATCAGGGTGCGCTTGGGGTGCTTGAGGGTTTCGATCCAGCGTTCGAGATCACCCAGGTAGGGGCGGACACGCTCGATCTGCTCGACGAAGCTCGCCCATGGTTCGGGCGCAGCCGGATTGAGGTAGGACAGGCCGCCGATGCGGGCGTTGGCTTTTTCCGAGCCGGGCAATGCTGACATATACGTGGTCCTCGAGGGGTAAGGAGCACGCATTGTGCGCAAGGCACTTGGCGCGAAGAATGCCGTTGCTTCATGCTGTCATGCGATTCATGCATAACCATGCCATGCGGGCACAAGCCTGGGTGATCCCCGAAATCAGGCGCCGGACGCAGGTGCGGCCGTGGTCGTCGTCAGGTGTTGCCACAGGCGTTCGAGTTCCGGCCGCATATTGCTGCGGTCCCGATACAGGCGAACCTCCATGTCCAGGCTCCATTCCGGGCCACCGGCACTCACCAGGTCGCCGCGCTTGAGTTCGCCGCTGACCGCGCTCGCCGGCAGAAACGCCAGCCCATGGCCCGCAAGCAACATAGCCTTGAGGCTCTCGGCCATGTCGGACTCATAGTGCAATGCCAGATGCACCGGCGTGGCGGCACGATCGAGAATGGTATCGACCATGCGTCGCAGATAGGTGTTCGGACCGTAGCGCAGGAAAGGAATCGGCGCATCCGGCGTGCCGGGCAACTGCCAGTGTCTGTCCTGCACCGCCGCCCGCGGAATGAAGGGGCGCACGCGCTCGATGCCCAGGGTCAGGCCTTCGAAGCGTGCCGGATCGAGCCATACCGGGTGCGATGCATGGTGATAGCACAACAGCAGGTCGCAGCCGCCTTCCACCAGCGTCATCACCACATCATGGACATTACCTGCCATCAAGCGTGTCGGCAGCTCGCCGAAGCTGTCCTTGAGGCGGCCCAGCCAACCCGGGAAAAAAGCGAACGCCAGTGTGTGCGGTACCGCGAACACCAGGGCATCGCCGGCAACGGTCTGGTAACCGCGCACCTGGGCCCGCGCCGCATGCAGGCGCTTGACGAGATCGGCCGCCGGCCCCTTGAACGCCTCGCCGGCCTCGGTGAGCCGGGTGGGATAGGTGCTGCGGTCGATCAGGGCCACACCAAGCCAGGCTTCGAGCGCCCGGATCCGGCGTGAAAAGGCCGGCTGGGTCACGTGGCGCTGCTCGGCCGAACGCGAAAAGCTGCCACTGGCGACGAGACTGAGGAAATCCTCAAGCCATTTGAGTTCCATGTCGGATTACCCGGGTTCCTTTGCACAGGCACATGAACAGACGCTGCGAGGCGTGATTCTAGAGACAGCCAAGCGCTATTTCAGCACCCCGATGCGGTACTTCGGCAGCAGCGAGTCGGCATAGGGCGAGTGCGGGCGCCCCTTGGTCTTGGTGAGGTAGGCCTCGGAGGCGTCCTTGCCGCACCACGGCGTGATCACGTCCGGATCGGACGGATGCTGTGGCAGATAGGTACTGAAATCGAAAACCTCCCTGCCGAGAATCATCCAGCAGTCGGTCGGACGGTCGTGACGCGCCACCTCTTCGGCCGACCACTGCGGTTCAGTGGTCTTCTGCACCACCCCGGCGCCGGCCTCGGGCGGCGTCAACACCGCGCTCGCCAACCAGAATCCGCACACCGCAAGCCCGAACACCAGCGTGGAAGCGATAAAGAGTTTGCGCATTATCGGAAGTCGAACCTTTCAAAGTGAATGGAGTCGGCCGGCACACCGTGTCGACCGAGCGCTTCACGAGCGGCATCGATCAGCGGCACCGGTCCGCATAGTTGCACATTCCGCTCGCGCAAGTCGGAAACCTTGCCGAACAAGGCGACGAAATCAGGCAGGCCCCCGCCGCAGACGTCATACAGTGCAAGCAGGGGATCGGCTTCGGCAATCGCCTTCAGCTCATCGACGTAAGCGGCATCCTGCGCGCTGCGGTAGAGGTAGATCAGGGCGACCGGATACGCACACCGGTCGCGTCGCAAGGCCGCCAGGAAGGGCGTGATGCCGATTCCGCCAGCAATCCACAATTGGGCGCCGGCCGACCACCCGGACAGAAAGGTGCCAAAAGGTCCCTGCAGGCGCACCAGTACCCCGCTTTCGAGCGCCTGTACATGCTGAGAACACGGGCCCAGAGCCTTGATGCCGACCGCCAGGCTGCCATCGGCGCCGACGGCGCTCACGGTAAAGGGATGAAACTCGCCGCACCCATGAAAGTTCGGACCATCGCCAAAAGCGGCAAAGACGAACTGGCCCGGTACCGGCTTCATCCGCGCGCCGCAGGGTTCCAGCACGGCTTCGATCATTCGCGCAGCGGGTCGGATCACACTGCGCACCCGATAGGCATGCGCCGCAATGCCCAGATCCACGCCGAACAGGCGCCAGCTCATGGCGAGCCCGGCCAGCAGCATGAACGGCCACAGCGCCCCGGGTTCGCCCAGCAGTGCCCATACATGCAACAGTCCGCAGAGCACGCCGATGCCGAGCAGGTAATGCAGTGCGCGCCAACGCCGATAGGGCAGGTCGACGCTGAAGGTTGCGCCCAACCCGACCATCAGCAACAGCAATGCGGCCCAGCCCAGCCACAGCGGCCAGCTCAGAAGCCACGGCGCCAGCGCCTGCCAGGCAAGCTGTGGCGACTGTGCCCAACCGTCTACCGCCAATGCCAATGGATGCAGCAATAGCAACGCATAAGCCACCGTGCCGCTGCGGTGATGCCAGCGATACTGAACATCGAGCCCGCCCAGCAGCGCGGCCAGCCGTGGCACGCGGACCATCAGCAACAGGCTGCCCACCAAAAGGCCGGTGCCAAGCCAGGCCGACACGATGGACACGCTTCGCCACAGAGGCAAACCGTGGGGCAGCGCCCACAGCACTCCACTCAGCCCCAGCATCAACGGCAGTGCCGGGGCAATGATCCGCTTGAGCGCGCCGGCCGCCGTGCTCATTTCAGCCGCCCCTCTGCGCGCAATTGATCGCACACCGACTGCCGTCGAGTGGCGAGCACCACCCCGGCACGTTCGGCGCGAGCGGCCAGTTTGGCATGATGCGCCGCCACGTAGGCCACGCATTCGCCATAGTCATCGAAGCCGCGCAATCGGCGCTGATGTTCGATGCGTTCATCGGGCGTCATCAACTGCCAGCCGACCACGTTGCCCTCCGCAGCCCGCCACGGCCCGGCGTTGGCCGGCGCGGCGTGCGTTGCGAACAGCATCAGCAGAAAGAGAACACGGATCATGGAATATTCCGTTGCGGGCAGCGGACGCCGCCGGTAGGGGTGGCATCGGGCTCACGATAGGCGCCGTGCGCGGCAAGTAACATGCTTCAGATCAAGGGATCGGTTCATCCCGTGTGAATTGTGGCAGACAACGGGGTCTCACCCGGGCACGAGCACGGCCGCCCCCTGAATCGCGCCCTGGCGAAGCGCCTCGAGCGCAAGATTGGCCTGAGCCAGCGGATAGGACTGCACATGCGTGCGAAGTGGCGATTCCGCCACGATCCGGAGAAAGCGCAGGCCGTCCTCACGCGTCAGGTTCGCCACTGAGCGCAGCACCCGCTCCCCCCACAGGATGTCATACGGAAAGGCGGGAATGGTGCTCATGTGGATGCCGGCGCAGACCACGATGCCGCCCTTTCTGACCTGGCGCAAGGCGGCCGGCACCAGTTCGCCGGCTGGCGCAAAAATCAGCGCGGCATCGAGCGGCACGGGACTGTCTTCATCACTCGCACCCGCCCAGGCCGCGCCGAGGCTGCGCGCAAATTGCTGGCCCTCGGCGTCGCCGCGCCGGGTGAAGGCATAAAAGGGCCGTTGCTGATGGCGTAGGATCTGGCACAGGATGTGAGCCGCGGCGCCGAAACCGTAGATGCCGACGCATCGCGCCTCGCCGGCCATGGCCAGCGCGCGGTAGCCGATCAGACCGGCGCACAGCAGCGGCGCCAGCTCGATGGCAGGCACGGCCTCCGGCAGCGCAAAACAATACCGGCAATCGGCCACGGTGTACTCCGCGTAACCGCCGTCGAGCGTGTAGCCGGTAAAGCGCGCCGCGTCGCACAGGTTCTCCTGCCCTGTCCGGCAATACATGCATTGGCCACAGGTCCATCCCAGCCAAGGCACGCCGATGCGCTGCCCGATCGCAAAACCCTGTACGCCCTCGCCCAGCGCCACCACCCGGCCGACGATCTCGTGCCCCGGAATGACCGGGAGGGCGGGATCCGGCAACTCGCCGTCGATCAGATGCAAATCGGTGCGGCATACACCGCATGCCTCCACCTGCAGCAGTATCTGTCCCGCTGCCGGCTGCGGCCGCTCACGCTCGACCAAACGCAATGCAGCGCGGGGGGACTCGAGAACCATGGCGCGCATGGGGTGCTCCAGTGCACAATCGGCATGAGAATGACACTACGCCGGGCAATGCCGGACGGCAAGACGTGGCTGCGTGGTTAGGGACGGAAAACAACGCGTCATCATCTCCACGCCGAACTGCGCTACGCTCGGAACGTATCTGACTGGCACCCATACAGGAGGCGCTCATGCCCCCCGAAATCCACGGCGATGCACCCTACTTCGCGCCGATGCGCTTCGACGAGCCGACTGCCGCCATGGCGCGGGTATGCGAAATCTACAATGCCGGAGTCGATCACCTGCGCAACGCGCTCAGACGCTTTGTCGCCGGCGACAGTGTCGGCCGCCATGTGCGGGCGTGCTATCCCTTCGTACGCGTGCGCACCGATACGGTGGCGCGCGCGGATTCGCGACTGTCCTACGGTTTCGTCGCCGGTCCGGGCATCTTCGAGACCACCTTGACGCGTCCGGGCCTGTTCGCCGACTACTACCCCGAGCAGTTCCGCCTGCTGCTGAAGAATCACGCCGTGTCGCTGGAAATAGGCAGCAGTACGCAACCCATTCCACTGCATTTTGCGATGAGCGGACAGGACCATATCGAAGGTCAGCTCGATGGCGCCCAGCGTCAGCGCCTGCGCGACATCTTCGACCTGCCCGATCTCAACGCAATGGATGACGGCATCGCCAACGGCACCTACGAGCCGCCACCGGGCGAGCCGCATCCACTGGCGCTGTTCACCGCACCGCGGGTGGACTACTCGCTGCAGCGACTGAGCCACTACACCGGCACCGCACCCGAGCATTTCCAGAACTTCGTCCTGTTTACCAACTACCAGTTCTACATCGACGAATTCATCAAGCTCGGCCATACGCTGATGAAGGAAGACACGGCCGACCACGGCTACAACGCCTTCGTCGAGCCGGGTAACGTGATCACCCGTCGTGCCAGCGAGGCGCCGCACCCCGGCGACGAGGCGGGCGTGCCGCCACCGCGGCTGCCGCAGATGCCGGCCTATCACCTCAAGCGCCGCGATCGTGCCGGCATCACGATGGTGAACATCGGTGTCGGCCCCGCCAACGCCAAGACCATCACCGACCATATCGCCGTGCTGCGGCCGCATGCGTGGATCATGCTCGGCCACTGCGCCGGCCTGCGCAACACCCAGGAACTGGGGGACTACGTGCTGGCACACGGCTATGTGCGCGAAGACCACGTGCTGGACGAAGAACTGCCACTATGGGTGCCGATTCCGCCATTGGCCGAGGTACAGCTCGCGCTCCAGGCCGCCGTGGCGGACGTGACCAAGTTGAGCGGTTACGAGCTCAAGCGCCTGATGCGAACCGGCACCGTGGCCAGCACCGACAACCGCAACTGGGAGCTGCTGCCATCGCACGGCAGCTACAGCAGCCCCGAGCGCCGCTTCAGCCAGAGTCGCGCCGTCGCGCTCGACATGGAATCGGCCACCATCGCCGCCAACGGCTTCCGCTTTCGCGTGCCCTACGGCACCCTGCTCTGCGTCAGTGACAAGCCACTGCATGGCGAAATAAAGCTGCCCGGCATGGCCAACCAGTTCTACCGCGAACGTGTCGACCAGCACCTGCGTATCGGCATTCGTGCCATCGAGCGACTGCGCGAACAGGGGGTGGACCGCTTGCACAGCCGTAAGCTGAGGAGCTTTACCGAGGTGGCGTTTCAGTAGCTTGCGCGTGTCCGGTATCGAGAGATGATCGGCGGAAAGCGCAAAAAAATGCCCGGCCGAAGCCGGGCAAAGAGGAAGGGACACCATCCCTTTTCAAATAATGTCGAATCCGGTCTGGTCGCTAACGTCCGGCTGCCTCGAGCTTGCCGAGCGTGACGTCATCGGCGGTCATGGGTTCGTTGACCTTCAGGTCGCCGACGAAGATGGTGGCCTTGCGTGCCTTCAGATCGACTTGTTCGCCCTGCAGCGGGCCGATCGCACGAAAGCCGTCCTTGCCGGTCACCACACTGTGGTGCCAGTTGAAGAACTTCCAGAAGTCCCCTTTCTTGTCATACATCTCCGCCTGATAGATTCGGGGAAACCGGGTGTCCATATAAACCACCTTCTTCCCGTAGGGATGCTCCTCGGGTGGCGTGCCTTCAATGATCCAGACTTCGCGAGGCTCCCACTCATCATGACTGTTGATATAGGGCGGCGTCTTGAAATCCACCTGGGGATAGGTCTCTTCGTTGCTCGTCTTGCCGTCCACAAGCGCCGGTTTTCCGTGAGCCACGGCGAGAATCCACCGTTTGCCCACGAGCTTCACCTGCCGATACCACGACGGCGGCGAGTCCCAGCCATCAATGTCATCGTTGAGCGATACCGTACCGCCAATCGGGTCCATCCACGCATTTCCCGACAGCCTGCGCACGCGTCGTACCGATTTCACGTACACCCAGCTGTCATCCACTCTCGCCGGATCCGAATAACGGATGGTGAAAGTACCGACACCGCGGATGTCGTGCGGGTAGTTTGCGTACAGCAGCGTCCGCGAATACTCGCTGCCATCGCCCGCCGTCGCTCCCTCGCCGGTCAAGCGTCCCACCATCATGTAGCGCTTGATCTGCCACTTCTGGATGCGGTCGAGGCCCTTGTCGAAGTCCATCATCAGGAAGTGAAGATCCTCGACGGGTTGATCGCCCATCATCGAGCCATAACGCATGTTCCAGATCAGCTTCTCGCCGCCATTTGGGTCATCTTCACGAACGTCCGGAAATGGCAAACCGGCCTTCCATCCCTTTACCGTGCGCGTTGCCGTATCAAAGGTGACCCCGCCCGAATGCGCCCGGGTCGCCTCTTCGAGCCGTCGATCGAGCGGTATCGGAGCCGATTTGCGCAACGTGATACTCAAACCATGTTCGCGGATCATCAACTCCATCTTGTCAGTCAGCATGCTGGCAATGGACTTGCCCTCGAAAGTGTCCGCCTTCGACTGGTCGAGATTGCTGGCGTTGATGACCGCACCGGCGGGCAGATCAGCTGCAAGTGCAGTGCCCGAGCAGAGCAGCGGCCACAACCCGATGCACAGACGTCTCAGGTTGATCGTCAAGTTTTTCATTGTCTCCTCCTAGGTTCGATGCAGAATCAGAACTGCCGTGTCAGGCGCACGTAGAGTTGGTTGTTGTCACGGAAATAGCCCATGGTGCTGGTCGCGCTGTCGAGATCGCCTGGGCGACGAGGCTTACCGCCAAAGAAGAGATCGGCTTCGACCTTCAGCCGCCAGGCATCCCCAATCACCACATCGACACTCGGAATCACGAACCCGCCGCCATAGCTGACGTCCCAACCGCCTGCCAACTGCGGGTTGATGCGGTCGCCATCGAAACTCATGCCGAGCAAGGCGGTGAGCAGGGCTGAATCCCGCTTCTTGAGCGTGGCATAACCGACATTCATGACGATGTCGTCGGCCTTGTCGAAATCGAGAATGCGGGTGTTGAAGAACTGCACCGAGAACATCGACTGCTTGCTCGTGCCGATGACGTTGCGCAAGTCGAGGTTCTTGTCCATGCGGAACATCGAAGTGAAGGTATTCCGCCGCACGATCCCACCGAGCCCCTCGGGAAGTACACCCGGCAACATGCTCTGACTGCCGATGTTGAAGGCCGAACCCTTCGTATAGACCAGCTCGGTACTCAGCACCGCATCGATGGCTTGCAGGTAGCCCGACACCGTCGCGCCATAGACATCGTTCTGCGGGTGGATCCAGTCGCCCAGGATCCCCGTCGGAGTCTTCTTGTAGGGAACAAAGGATGAGTTCAGGACCGGGTCGGGATTGAATGTCTTCAGGTAGGCAAAGGAGTAATTGACTGCACCCCCGCGTCCGGACCAGCGCACTCCCCAGGTCTTGTCACGTACATCACCCGACGGATGGCGGGCATCATAGTGAGTCGCCGAAAGCGTGTCCGAGCCCCGGTAGGGCTGCGGTCGCCAGCGCCCGCCAGCGAGATCTACCGTGTTGCCGATATCCTCCTTGCGATCCCAGCCCGGACGGAACAAGAGCTGCAAAGCGCCATGAACTTCCGGCACCTGGACCGTCATGTTGGCCAGAATCAGGGGTTTGCGAAGTTCCTCGTTCTCGGGCTCGAGGAAGGCACGCCAGCGGTAGTCGAATCCGTGCACGACATCCATCGCGCGGAAGAAATCGGTCTCGCCCCAGACGACCTGCTGTTTTCCGAGTCTGACCTGGATGCGGTCGGTTGGCTCGAATTCGACATGCAGTTCGCGGATCTCGCCCTCGTTATAGAGGTAGTCCATCATGTCCGAGCCGGGCCCGCCCGGCGTGGTGGTCTCAACGCGCTTCTCCAGATCCTTGAGATAGCCGGTCTGGTGCTCGCGCACCCCGCGAGCAACCCCTTTGATGCGCAAGGGACCGACCTCGGCATCCGCGTCGAGCAGCAGCGTACCCCGAAGCATCGACAGCTTGCCGGAATCGTTGGCGGGGGTTTCCGGTGCATCCTGAAGATTGAAGGACGCCCCCATGCGGACATATCCGCCGAGATGGAAGCTGTTCTCCTCGGCATGGACGAGCCCGGCGGCCATCAACAGCGCCATCAGGGCCATGCGACGGCGTGGGCGGTAATGCACTCTCTTATTGTTCACCTTGTCTCCTCCTTGGTTTTTGGATCTACTGCGCTCTCCATCGCGCTTCAGGCCATCGCGGGTACCTGCTGCGACACTGGATCGGAAATGTCGCCGACGATGAATCGCGGACGGAACATGCGCACCATGGCCGGCATGACGAAGAGCGCGCAGCAGGCGGAGATCCCCAGCCAAAGGGCCATTAGCAGGCCCATCTCCGCCTGAAAGCGCAGCGACGAAGCCGCCCACAGAATCACGCTGGCGGTGAGCGTCAGTGCCGTGATCAGCACACCCTTTCCGGCACTGCGGAGCGATTGGGCAATGGCGCGATCGAGGTCCCGATGCTTGTGCAGTTCCTCGCGAATACCGTCAACAATGTAGAAGGCGTAGTCCACGCCAAGACCGATACCGAGTGCCGCAATCGGCAAGGTATTGATGTTCATCCCGATTCCCTTCCACGCCATATAGCTGAAGGTGAGCGTGTTGGAGATGACGACGGGCACCATGAAGAACATGCCAGCCACGGTCGAGCGGTAGGTCACGGTGCAACACACCACCAGCACCAGAAGCGCCAGGGCGATACTCTCGATCTGGCCAGCGAGGATGACTTCGTTGACCGCAGCCAGCACGCCAACCAGGCCGCCCGCCAACAAATATTCGCCACCGCCGGGCAAGGGATGCGCAGCGGCATATTCCTTGACCCGGGCCACGGCGGTGCGGATCGTCTCGCCCTGGTGGTCGCGGAAAAACAGGGTCACGGCGCCATCGGCGAAGCCATTGTCGGCATAGCGCTCGAGATCGCCGGGGTCAGCCCCTGATGTAAAGAGGTAAAGCAACTCGCCATTCTCTTCCGGCGTGGCGCCAAACTCCTCGTAACGCGGGCTGCCCTCACGCAAGGTTCGCTTGACCGTCGGCACGATGTCCGCGAGTGATATCGTGCCCCCCACGTCCGGCTGCGCCTCCATGAATCGCTGAAGCCCCGCCATGTTTTGCAGTACCAGTGGATTCTTGAGGCCGTCCTGACGGCCCGTGGCAGCGACCACGAACATCCGGTCCGCACCCGGAAAGCGATCATTGATCCGTGCGGCGTCGCGGTTGTACTCCGAGTCACCCCACAGGATCGGCGAACCCGGGTTCGCGTCGCCGACCTTGATACTGAACGCATATCCGAGTGACGCGGCAAAGACCACCGCCGAAGACGCCAGTACGGCGCGACGTACCCTCGGTGCAGCGGCGAGACGGACACAGCGGTCCAGGCCCCTGGCAAGCATCGGCGAGACGTCAACTGGATGAGCCACCGCATCCGCACGCCGGACGTAGGACAGCAACACCGGCGTCAACACCACCGCACTGACGGCGATCGTCGCTACCCATACGGTTCCGATGACGGCCACTTTCTGCAACAGCGGAATCGGGGTCAGGATGACGACGATCATGCAGCCGGCGTCGGCGACGACGCCGAGCATGCCGGGCTTGAACAGCGCCAGCATGGCGGTTCGCGCCGCCACCGCGGCATCGACGCGGTCGGGATGACGGGCAATCTCGTCGTCGAAGCGGGTCACCAGCTGCACCGAATGCGAAATGGCGCGCGCGGTGATCAGGAAAGCGACGACGATGACGAGTGGATCGAAGTGATAGCCGATCAGTCGAGCACAGCCCAGCGCCCATACCGCGCTCACCGCGCCCGCCGTCAGCGGCAACAGGGTACCGCGCCAGCTGCGGGTGATCAGGAACAGCAGCGCGACCAGCGCACCCAGCGTCATCAGAAAGATGTGCAGGGTCTCAGGCAGATAGTGGTCCACCCATCCATACAGCATCGGCTCCCCAACGACACTCAGCGCGATGCCGGGACCTTCGGCCTGCCTGACCAGCGCACAAATCTGCTCGAAGACAGCATGGTAGTCGAGCAGGTGATCATAGAAGTCCACCGTGACCAGCGCGGCTTTGAGGTCTGCGGAAACATAGGGCCCGTAGGCCATCGGGTTGTTCAGGACAGCCAGCTTCAAGGCGGCAATGCCGGCCTCGTCAGCCGGGACGTCGGGCCACATCAGCGGACGGATCTCGATGCCCTCCGTAGAAGTTCGTACCTCCTTGAGCTTCTTCGAGGCCAGGGACACGATCTGGAACGGATCGACCCCATCGACCTTCTGCAGATCGCGGGTAAGGACGTGAAGCGTCTTCAGAACCTCGGGGCGAAAAATGTCGCCGTCCTCGACCTCGAGCATGATCGACACCATGTTCGAACTGCCGAAGCCGCCCTTGTAACGATCATTGACCTGCACATAGGGGTGATCCGCCGGCAATAGATCGGAAAACTCCGTTCGTACCGGAACTCCTGATGCAAGCACCGCGAACACGGCAGTCAACAGACCAAGAATGAAGAGAACCCGTACCCGTTGGCGGATGCAGAGCGCAACGAAGGCACCGAGCCTGCGAAAAGTCTCGTCCCTCATGATCCACCTCCTGATCGCGGCGCCATGGCATGGGCGGTCTGGGCCACCAGCGAGAGGCCCGGACCAGCGTATAGCCAACGTCCCCCACCCTCGACGAGCTTCGAGTGCCACGCCAGCGAACGGCCGGTCGCGCGTTCGATGGCCCACTTGCTGCCATCGGGCACTCCCCTCAGCAGCACATCCCTCATGCCCACTGCGCGCCAGCCATCACCATCGACGGCGATGTCATAGAGGTGCCCAGCCGCCTTAACGGAATGGTCGATCCAGCTCATTCCGCCGTCATCGGTGATCAACACCGTACCCTCCAGTCCGACGACCGCGCCGTGCAAGGCATCGCGGAACGCGACGCCGGTGAGGCTCGCGCTGACAGGGACATTCGCCGTGTGCCAGACCTTGCCCCCGTCATTCGACCGCATCAAAGTGCCGGCCTCGCCTGCAACCCAAAGCGTATCGCCGGCAAGGGCGACCGCATTGAACCCGACATCGCGCTCGGCAACGAGGCGACGCCAACTACGGCCAAAGTCCTCGCTTTCGAGTAACGCACCCATCTCACCCACAGCAAGCGCTCGCCCTCTTTGCAGCGCGACCACGCGCAGCAGCTTGTTCGCAATTTCGGAACGCGGAGCCGGCACGACGGACCAGTGCAGTCCCCCGTCGTCAGTACGCAACACCACCCCCTGATTGCCAACGACCACTGCCTGGCGGCCGTTCCACGCAGCGAGATCCTGCAAATGCTCGACCGTCGGCGTCGGTTGCACCGTCCACGTCTTGCCACCGTCGTCGCTACGAACGATCTTTCCACGGCTTCCGGCTGCCCAGATCACACCGGGTGCGGGAAGATCGAGCCCGAAGAATGCGTCGCGACGCTCGATCGGCGGCGTCGGTACCGCCTGACCCGTTGGCGAGGGCTTGATGAACAAGCCGGCATAGAGCAGCGCTGCGATGACCAGCGCAGGTACGAGCGCAGCCGCGACGCGGCCAAGTGAGCGTGATGGGGAGGCGGCGCGATTCATCGGCACGACCAGTGCGCTACCACCACTCCCGCTTGCAGGCAAACAATGCAGGTATTCATATCGATCGTTCGTTCTAGCCATGGTTGAAATCTCCTCTCTGAATGCGCCCATGCTCTTGGCCCCGTTCCGGGGTCAATGGCTGCGGTCCCGCCCGCTCCCTGGCTGCCCCTTACGGGCGAGGATGGCGCGGTGCAGTCATGCGTTCAGGACGGCTCCCGCAGCGAAGGCAAACCATCCACCAGCTTGCCCCGCAGGCTGCGGCATTGGCCCTGGGCAACAGCGATGACTTTCCGTTCGCCGTTGAACACCTTGATGTCGTAGGTACTCGTGCGGCCGGCGTGGTTGCTCTCGGTTGCCTCGGCCACCAGCCTGTCACTGCATTGCGCGGGTGCCATGAAAACGATGTTCACCGCCTGCGAGAGGGTATTCACGTTGTAGGAATTGCAGGCATAGGCACATGCCGTGTCCGCCAGCGCAAAAAGGTAGCCGCCATGGCAGATGCCGTGACCGTTGATCATGTCCTCACTCACACTCATGGCGATCGCGGCATAGCCGGGCCTGACCGTTTCAAGTGCCATGCCGAGGCGCTGCGCGACCCGATCGCGGGCATACATCGCACTGCCGACTTCGCAGGCCACGGCGGTTCGGTCCAGCGGGGTATCGTCCAGTTTCACTGTGTGTCTCCCTGTTGATGAGGTCGCGGTGTGGCTCAGGCAGCAAGCACTGCGACCGTCATCGATTTGGTATCAGCGGCACGATCGCCGCCCATGCAGTGCGCCAAGCCGAGCCTGGCACCGTGTACCTGGCGCGCGCCGGCATTGCCTCTCAGCTGGCGGGTGAGCTCGACGATCTGCTCGACGCCGGTCGCGCCCACCGGATGTCCCCGCGCAAGCAGTCCACCCGAAACATTCACCGGCTTGCTGCCGCCGAGCGCAGTCACACCCTCTGCCACCAGGCGGCCGCCTTCACCCACAGGACACAGACCCAGCGCTTCGTAGTGCAATATTTCGGCGATCGTGAAAGCGTCGTGGCATTCGATCACGTCGAGATCCGCCGGCCCGACGCCAGCGATCTCGTAGGCCTTCTCCACGCCTTCGCGGTCCGTGCGCCAACGCACCATATCCTGCGGATTGTCGTAGTTGCCGGTCGACAAGGTGGCCGCACGTACCGTGATCCGGGCACCCAGCCGCCGCGCCATCGATTCCGAACAGACGATCAGCGCCGAGGCGCCATCCGCGATCGGACAAGACTGAAAACGCGTCAGCGGATCTGCGATCATCGGCGAGGCCAGCACTTCGCCCAGGGATACCTCGCTGCGGAACTGGGCGAGCGCATTGAGCACGCCATGACTGCGGTTCTTGACCGAAACCTGGGCCAGTTGCTCAACCGTCGTGCCGAACTCAGCCATGTGCCGACGCGCCCGCATGGCAAAGCTGGCGGGGGTCACCAGTCCGAGCAGGGTATCGAGTTCGCTGTCGCCGGAGCTGAGCAGCCCGAGTTGAGGCACGCACATCTTCTCTGCCCCGATCACCATCGCACAGTCCACCTCGCCCGCACGCACGGCCAGGCAGGCAAGGTAGAACGCTGTCGACCCCGACGTGCAGGCGTTCTCCACGTTCGCAATCGGCAGGCGTGACATGCCCAGCGCGGCAAAGACGTTCTGCCCGATGGTGAGATCACCGAAGAGCTTGCCTGCAAGGGCGTTGGCGAAAAACCCGATCCCGACATCGGCCGGCTTGATGCCGGCATCCGCCAACGCCCTACGACCCGCTTCTGCAGCCAGCTCGAGCAGGCTGACATCGGGCTGCCGACCAAAAGCCGTGCTCCCAATGCCGGCAATATAAACTTCGCCGCTCATCTCCCGACCTCCGATGCCGTCGGGTGTTCGGAGCGAAAAACAGGTCGCAGACAGGGACGGCCCTGCCCATCCACACCAAGCCTCATCAGGCCGACCTCAACACGCTGTCCGACCGTCAGTTCGTCAGCCATCGCCGGGTCGATCAGTCCGAAGACCCGCAACCCCGATCCGTCCAGATCGACATAGCCGACCGCATAGGGCTCGGGCAATCCAAACGGCGCCCGCGTACGGACCACGGTGTAGGTGTATAGACTGCCTGCGGCACCCACGCCCTGCCGCAGAGGCTGGCCCTGACAATAGGGGCAGCGCACGACACTTGGAAATACTGTAGCGCCACAGTCCGGACAACGACTGCCGACAAGCGCGTACGGCCCACGCCCATTCACTCGTTCGACCAAACCCGGCACCAGCTCTGCCGGCTCGGTAACATCCCCGCACATGGTCCCGGTCATGATGCACACGCCATCTGCTGGTTTTCCCGATCCCACGTATCGGCCGTAACGCCTTCTTCCCGCAAACGGAACTTCTGCACCTTCTCGGTTGGCGTCTTGGGTAAGGCGTCAACGAAGCGAACGTAGCGCGGCACCATGAAGCGGGCCATCAGGCCTTCGCAGTGCGCCACCAGTTCGGCTTCGGTCAGCACACTGCCAACCTTGCGCACGATGCACACCAGCACCTCGTCCTCACCCAACTCCGACGACACCGGCACCGCTGCCGCCTCCAGCACCTCGGGATGAGTGACCACCAGACGTTCGACCTCGAACGAACTGATGTTCTCCCCGCGACGCCGGATCGCGTCCTTCTTGCGATCCACGAAACGGTAGAACCCATCGCCGTCCCGCACCAGCGTATCGCCGGTGTGAAACCACAGATCCTGCCACGCCTCGACCGTCTTTTCCGGCATCCGGTAGTACCCGAGCAGTGTCGACCACGGCCGCTTCGGCCTCACCAGCAGTTCGCCCGGCACCTCGTCGCCAACCGGCAGACCGTCGTCGTCGACCAGCAGCACTTCACAGTCGGGATGCGGCTTGCCGCAACTGCCTGGACGCGTATCGTCGAGGCGGCTGACCAGGGCCAGACCGATCTCGCTCATGCCATAGCCTTCGAGGAGACGAACGCCAAAGCGGCGCTCGAAGGCCTCGTGGACCTCGGGGGTCGCCCCGGCTCCAAACAGCAGGCGCAGCGAATTGTCGATATCGTCCGCGCGAGGCTCGGCCTTGAGCAGGATGGCCAGAATGCTCCCGATGTAGTTGAACTCGGTGCAGCCGTAACGCTTCACCTCATCCCAGAACACGCTGGCGGAGAAGCGTTCGGCCAGCACCATGCGCGCACCCGACAGCAACGCAGGCACCGCCGACAGGAACTTTGCATTGCCATGGAACAGGGGCAGTGCGTTGTACAGGCAGTCGGCCTCGGTGTAGCCGGCAATCGCGCACACGCTTTCCGCGGTCTGTACCGCATAGTTCTGAGGGAGTACCGCCCCCTTGGATGGGCCGGTCGTACCCGAGGTGAACTGGATCCCCATCGGATCGCTCCAACGCACCTCGGGACGCTCGAATACGCCATCGTTGTCGACCAGCCTCGCCCACGGCAGTACCTTGCGGCCTTCAAGCGCAAAGTGCCCGTCCTCCATGTCGAGCACAATGACCGTGTGCAGGCGGGACAGTGTTTCCGGACGCGCGGCAATATCGCTTATCCGATCAGCAAAAGCTGCCTCGACGACAAGCACATCGCAGTCGGCCTGATCGATCAGATAGGACAGCAGATAACCGCGATGAGCGGTATTCACCGGCACCTCGACTGCCCCCAGCTTCGACAGACCAAACCACACCGCGAGGAACTCAGGGCGATTGGCCAGCATGACGGCCACCTTGACCCCCTTGCCGACCCCTTGCGCAGACAGGCCGGTCGCCACGCGGTTTGCCTCCGCATCGAGCTGACCGTAGGTAAATTCGCTACCGCGATACCAGAACCATGGACGTTCCGGCATACGACAGGCACGCCACTCCAGCAGTCCGTGCAGCGTACGCTTTGCGGGGTCGCGCAGATCGATCGTCTCCATCTCGACGCCCCTCATGCCGTCGCGGCCGCCACGGATCCCGCACCCGGATCGGGCCACCGCCCGTACCAGCGCAGTACCGCCGCAGGCGGACACTTGGCGGACCATTCACGGACGAAATCGGCGTAAGGCTTTGCCCTCGCCTTGCGAACATGGCGAGCATCCGTGCGCAGAGCCCTCGTCGCCTCTGCATCGAGCCGCAAGGTATCGGCATCGTAGGCGACGCGATAGACATTACGCGCCGCCCACGGCGTCACCAGCTTGCGCCGAAGATCGGCGATGACCAGCGCGGGGTCGCGCTCGAGCACGTCGCCATACCCGGCGCCACCGGATACCGGTACATAGATCGTGTCGCCCTCAGCCAGAGGCTGAGGCGCGAAGCTGACATGCTGCAGCCGACGCTCGCCCGCTTCCACGCGGTCCTGCCCATACAGCGCCCCCATGTCGTGTGGCAACTCGGCACCATCGGCAAGCAACTGTCGCATATTGCCGTTGGCAACGACCTGGACGAATATGGTCGGTGCTGCGCGCCCGCCGAAAATCCCCGGTGTTGCCGGGAATCGGGTGCCGAAACCCATGCCCCCGACGGCCAGACCCGGCGTCCCATGCACCATCGCGCCAAAACCCACACCGGCACCACCACGGAACTTGCCATGGCCATAGGAGTTGTTGAAGAAGTTGCGGAACAGGTAGAGGAAGGGCCGGTCGGCTTCGGTCGCTTCGACGTCGCCGCAGTCACTCATGGTGGCGAAGAAGGCGCCCGCCGCGTCGACCCCGTCACCATCGGGGCAGCCACCACCGCCGGTGGCATTGATCTCAGGGGTGATGTCGGCCACCGGGTCGCCCCACTGGTTGAGTCCGCCATAAGGCGTAACGGCAAAACCCGAATACCAGCACCCCACCGCACGCAACGGCTCGATCGCGTAGGTCATGCGTGCGCCACACATGAACATGCCCTGGGTAAATGCCACCTGGGTGGCAGGCGCATAGGAAACCGGGAGATCACCACCGGCGCTGACCAGCGTATTGTCGTCAAACTCCCACTCGATCGCGTCAAGCAGGCCATTGTTGGCCGGAAGATCGTGGAAGAACCAACCGCAGAAATACACCATCGCCAACCCGATAATGCCCTGGAAATAGCTGTTGATCGGGCGGTCGGAAATTGCCGGCGAAGATCCCCGCAGAATCAGCTTGATCCGGTCTCCACGCTTCTCCACCGCGAGGTTGATCTTGAGCAACGCATCTTCCGGTCCAGTCGTATCCATGAAACGGGGCTGACGGTAGATGCCGTCGTTGAGACGCGACACCTTGCGCCGTGCCGCCTCGCCGGTAATCCGCAACACGCGGCGCAAAGAGCCA
The DNA here is from genome assembly GCF_018122735.1 of Azoarcus sp. L1K30. Taxonomy (GTDB): domain Bacteria; phylum Pseudomonadota; class Gammaproteobacteria; order Burkholderiales; family Rhodocyclaceae; genus Parazoarcus. The sequence goes on from NZ_JAGRRD010000001.1 coordinate 3,349,943, forward strand.
ACGAAGAAGTCGCTGCCCTTTTCGGTGATGATCTCCTTCACCCGGCGTTCGGCAATCCGCGACGCTGCGAGCCGAGCCTTGATGTCGAGCAGCATGGTGCGTGGGTCGCGGGTCATGTTGGCGAGCATGCCCAGGATATCCTCCTTGAGCACGAAATCCTCGCCGATCTTGATGGGCGTCACCAGCAAGCCTTCGTCGTAGCGCGAACGCGCGCCGTTGACCATGCCGCCCGGTTCGGAACCGCCACATTCGCCGGTATGCACGGCGGCACCGATGAAGCAGACCAGTTCGCCGTCGGCGAATACGGGAATCGCGAGCCCCATGTCGGCGTTATGCACCCCGCCATAAAATGGATCGTTGTAGAAGAAGGAGTCGCCCTCCTTCAGTCCCACCGATGGATCGTCCTTCCAGTGTTTGACGATGTACTTGATCGGAATCTGTGACAGCACGGCATGATGGTAGATGCCAGTGGCACAGATCGCGAGATCGCCCTGGGCTGTGTAGATGCCGAAGGCCACGTCCCCCCAGCGCATCGCCGTCGACGCGCCAAGGCGCATGGTGGTTTCCTTTCCTTCCAGGGCAATCATGCCTGCCTTGTGCTGGAAGATCTCGAACTCGAGGTCGTCGATTCCCTGCTGGGCCGCCACCTCGCGGGCAGTCTCCGGTTCGGGGCGCAATCGTTGCACCACCTCGAAATCGCGCCCATAACGGAAGTTCGCGCGTGCGTTCATGTCTCCTCCTGATTCTCTTCTGGTTCGATGCAGTGTCGGATGCGGTGCGACGGCCTGTCAGGCGGCGTACTCGAGCACACCGTTCTTCCATGGGTCCATCCGGTAACACCAGCCAGGCTCGATGACGTAAGTCGTTTCCGGTGCCTCGATCAGGGCGGGGCCATCGATCCGGTTGCCCGGGGACAGGCGAGTCCAGTCATAGACGACGGTGTCGACCAGACCGACCGCGGGATCGAAGCAGGCCGGGCGAACGCCACTGCGCGCGGCCGACGCGTCTTCGCTGCCATTTGCGAGTTGATGGAAGGGGGCTCTGGGTTGGTGCACCGATGCCGTCAGATAAAAGCACTCGACGTTGATTCCACCCACCGGAAATGCAGCTTCGGGCGAATAGATTTCGGAGTAGCGACTGGTGAAGCGATCGCACAGATCACGCACGTCTTCCTCGGTCTGCAGGACCAGGTGAGGCACCTCGACCTTGGTCACGTTGTACTGGCTGCCGTAGCGCATATCCAGCTCAAGCCGGAACTGGATGCGCTCCTCGGGAAAACCCTCGAGACGCAGGTCGCGTACCGCCTGGTCGCGCAGTTCGCGAACCACCTGATTGAACGATTCGAGATCTGCCAGCCACGCTTGCTCGTTCCAGCGAAACAGCTTGAGCGTACGCGACACGTCCCACACCTGACGAATTTCCATGGTGGAAGCGCCGAAGGCCCCGAACACGGATGCCACGGCCGGCACGACTACCCTGCGGGAGCCGATGTAAGGTGCAAATCCGCAGGCATGCGCAGCACCCGCGCCGCCGCAAGCGAATACAGTGAACTTGCGCGGGTCATGACCCTTCAGCGCAACTTCGTTGAACACCTCCTGGCCCATGCGGGCGTCAACCAGGCGACGGATGCGGTGCGCGGCCTCCAGTACGGTGATGCCCAGCGGAACGGCAATACGGGTTTCGATCGCATCGCACGCCAGGTCGGCATCGAGGTACATCTCGCCACCGAGGTAGTTGTCCGGATTCAGGTAACCGAGCACCAAGTCGGCATCGGTCACCGTCGGCTCGACCCCGCCCTTGTCATAACAGGCGGGGCCAGGCATTGAGCCCGCCGACTGCGGACCGACTTCGAGCGCCTTGCCCATCAACTCGTTGACCCAGGCGATCGACCCGCCCCCGGCGCCGATCGACTTGACCTCGATCGCAGGAATATTGGTACGCCAGCGATCGATCACGGGGATGAAGTCATGCGCTCGAAGTTCGCCCCCGCTGATGACGCCGATATCGAACGACGTCCCACCCATGTCGGTAAACACGACATTGTCGGTGCCAATCAGGCGACCGACTTCAGCCGACCCGTACATGCCTGCCACCGGGCCGGCGTTATGCGTCAATACAGCCTTGGTTCGCGATACTTTCTTTGTCCCACCAGTGTTGTGGACCAGGATCAAGGGACGTTGGTAGCCGCCATCGCGCAACTCGTTGCCGAGCCTGTTGAGGTTATCGGCCATGATGCCGTGGATGTACGCGTTCACCACGGTGGTCATGGTCCGGGTGTATTCACCGGACTTTGGCGAGATTTCGCTCGACAGCGTGACCGGCATCGCCCCAAGGTAGTCCTCGGGATATTCCTCCTCGATGATCTGCTTGATCAGGCGTTCATGCTCGGGATTGACGAAGGACCACATCAGGCTGACGACGAAGCCCATTGCGCCACGGTCGACCAGTTGCTGCAGCTTCTCCAGCACATCCTCACGCGAGAGCGGGGTGACCACGCCGCCACGGCAATCGATGCGCTCGCGTACGCCGACCACCATCTCCGGATCGATCAAGGGCGCCGGTTTGCGGATTCTGGCCAGATCGCGGGCCTGATGCACCGGAATGCCATCGGCCCAGCTACGTGAGCGCCCGATGAAGATCGTGTCCTCGAATCCCGCAGTCGTGATCAGGCCGAGCTTGGGACCATTGCGTTCAATGAGCGCATTGGTGCCGACGGTGGTCGAATAGCGCAACGCCTCGACCCGCGACAGGTAGTCGTGTCCGCCCAGACCACTGCGCCGGGCCAGCTCCTTGATTCCCCTCATGAAGCCCACCGACAAGTCATAGTGGGTGGTCGGCGTCTTGTAGACCACTGCCTGACCATCCGCACCGATCGAACAGAAGTCGGTGAATGTACCGCCGATGTCGATCCCGACGTTGAATCCCATGTTCATGTCTCCTATTGGTTTTTTCTTTGCGGAAGACGCTAGGCAGCAGTGGCGCCCGCTGCCTTGAGTGCCTCGATATCACGGGTCTGAGCAGCACTGGCAAACCACAGCACAGGGCCTCCCTGTATCGCCTCAGCGACTGTTGACGGTGCTGCCGACATCCCCAGGCTGCGCCATCCGGCAGCGGCCGCAGCCTCCAGACAAACACCCGCATCGGTCACTGCGCCCGCGAGCAGCAGATGATCGAGGCGCAAACTGCTACGCGCGGCGATCGCCGCCAGCGTGTCCGTGCCGGAGAACCGCATGCCCAGCGCCACACCGTAGTAATCGGCCACGTTCTTGAGTGTGCCGAACAGGCGCTTGGCGTCCGCGCCAGCCAGCGCGGTAGCGTCGTGCTCATTGACCAGTACAAGCGCAGGGCGACTGGCGCAGAGCTTCTCCATGAACGCGACCAGACGCACTTTGAGCGCATCGAGGGCCGCACGGTCCCCGCCGTCCAGGAGTGCAATCGGCCCAGGCATCAACACCGCGAGGTCGCACCCGCCGCGCTGTGTTTCGGCCAGACGTTCCAGCGTGTCGATCAGCGCGGCAGCGGTATCGTCGGCGCCGCCACGAAGCGCATCGGCAAGCCCCTGCTGTACGCCATCCGCCGCGCCAATCAGGATCGCCTGAGCGTCGACCAGGCGTGCGGCGCGCGGCAAGGCATTCGCCCAGCGTGTCGGATCAGCAGCAAGAGCGGATTCCGCCACGCCTTCCATGTCTGCCGCAAGGCCTTCGAGAAAGGGCAGGAAGCCGGGACCGGTCGGCTGGCCACCACTGACCAGCGTTGCGAAGAAGCTCATTTCGAGTCCCCTCAGGCCACGCCGTGCCGCACCTTGAGCGCGGCGATGTCGAGTTCGATGTCGTGGGTCAGCGGATGCCCCGGTGGCAGATACTCGTTTTCGATCAGCGTGCCGCAATCCGGACAGTAAAACTCGATCAGTCGGCAATAGTCGGGATCCGGCGCGAATGAAAACGCCTCGCCGGCGGTCATCGACGGATGGGCCTCGGTGATCGGTATCTCTGCCACCAGGCATCCACGTTTGTAGTCTTCTGCAGCCGGACCCAGTACATGGTTGCAGCGATTGCACTGCCACTGTTCGGTATCGAGTTCGATATCAAGATATTCCGTGATTCGTACTTTCATTGTTGGCGGCTCCGCTCGATAAGCGCGTTGTCGTACTGATCCACCCGCAACGCCCAGCCTGCGGGAATCACCATCGTGGTTTGACCCGACTCAACGATGACGGGACCCGTCAGCGCATGGCCGTTGCCCAGCCGCGCTCTGTCATACACGGGCAGCATTCGGTGCCCTTCACGCGCCCCGAGATAAACCTGGCGCTGAGTTCGCAAAGCCGTTTCGAGCCCGTCGGTCGCTGCGGCAACTGCTTGCTGCCGGTAGTGCGGCACGCTCGAGCGCGCGAACAGACCGAGGGTGGAGAGCGTCAATTCCGCGTCGCCGGCAACGCCGAGCAGGCGGATTGCCCGGGCCCGGAGGCGCTCTACGCTGTCATGCGCGGCGAAGGTATCGACTGCTGCGGTGAGACGGGCTTCGCGACCCGCGGCATCCTCGACAATCAGTTCGAGCTGCCAGGCAATACCCTCTGCACTGAAACCCTCACCACGCATGTCGGCACTGCCTCGCCGACTCAGCCCCGCCACGATGTCGCGTACCGCGGCATAGTCATGCCCTGCATCGAGCGGGAGATCCAGGCGGTGGTAGTAAAGGTGGCCGACATCCATCAATGACGACGAATACGCCGAAAACACCGCCGAAAACGGCGTGATCACCAGACGATCGATGCCCGCAATCTGTGCGATCTGGCAACTGTGAAGCGGTCCGGCACCGCCGTAGATCACCATCAACGGATCGGGATGCACACCAATCTGATCACGAATCCTCGCCAGCTCGCGGCCAACATCGGTTTCCACCGTCTGCCTGATCCGGCATGCGGCCTCCTCTACGGATATACCGAGTGGGCCCGCAACATGCTCGGCAATCGACTCGCGGGCCTTGTCGACATCGAGACGGCGGGCACCACCGAGGAAATAGTCGGGATCGAGCCAGCCAAGCACGAGATTGGCATCGGTCACCGTCGGCAGCTTGCCGCCGAGGCCGAAACACACCGGCCCCGGTAACGCACCAGCCGATTGCGGACCGACCCGGAGCACGCCTTCCACGACACTGGCGATCGAACCACCCCCTGCGCCCAGCGCCCGGATCTCGAGCATTGGCAGATTGCAGTCGAAACCCTCGATGTCGGGGCGCAAGGCATAGCCTGGTTCCCCCTCCCGCACACAGCCGATGTCGAACGAGGTACCGCCCATGTCACCCGAGAACACGCACCCGGCACCGTACATCGCACCGATCTCGCGCACCCCCAACAAACCCGCTGCCGGACCTGAATTGTAGGTATTGATCGCGCGTGTCTTGGCCACACGGGCAACCGCGCCATTGTTGTGACCGATCAGCAACTGACCGCGATAGTCCAGACGACGCAGATCCTCGCCGGCCTTGTACAGCAGTCGGGTGAGCTTGCCGTGAATGTATGCGTTGAGCACTGCCGTGTTGATACGCTCACGGTAGCCGCTACGCTGGACGATGTCGGCACTGAGGAAAACCGGTACGGAACCAAGGTAGTCGCGTGGATATTCACGTTTGATCGCGTCGCGAATAGCACGCTCGTTGGCCGGATTGATATCGGCATGCTCGAGCGCCACCACCAGACAACGTGCGCCACGATCGATCAAGGTCTGAGCAGCCTCGAGCAACTGGAGCAACTGCGGGGCACGCCGTACATGACCTGCGCCATCCATGGCCTCATCCACACCGGCCACCATATCGGCGGCGACCAGTGGCGTCTTGCCTTCGACGTCCGCAGACGGCGCCAGCCCCTCCATGCCCGCGGTGACGATCAGCCCGATCTTGGCGCCATCGCGCTGGATGATCGAGTTGGTACCGATGGTATTGGAGAAACGGATGATGTCCGTCTCGAACAGGAATTCGCGCACAGGCAGGTCGAACGCGCGTGCGGACTCCCTGATGCACTCCATGAAGCACATCGTGAGATCGTGCGGTGTCGTCGGTGTCTTCACCGTGCGAAAAGCGTCGCCATGCGTGACGAAGCCATCGGTGAAAGTCCCGCCGGTATCAATGTCGACGGTAAAGCCCATTTGTCTCCTCCATTGTGTTCGGTCTGCTGTTTGTCTTTTTTGTCGGACCGTGGATCAGCTCTGCCCTGGCGGGGTACCGATCACCCCGTACAGCACGAACGCCACGATCTCCTCGTACACTTCATCCGGTGCGAGCGGTCCGTCGGGGCGGTACCAGCGCAGGTACCAGTTGACGACACCCAGCACGTTGAAGGCCAGTATCTTGGTCTGAGCGCTCTTCACCAGACCTTCGGTACGCAGTTCTTCAAGGATGCCGACATAGGCATCGAGCACGCGCTTCTGGATGGCCTTGCTTGTCTGATCGCCCGCAGCCGACATGCGGTCGTAGTCGATGAGAAAGATCTTCGATTCCTTCTGGTAGAGCGCCGACGCTGCGAGATGCGCGCGCAGCACCCGCCGGAATCGCTCGAGGGCGTGTCCACCGCCACCAAGCGCGGCTTCGAGTCGCGCCGGCAAACCCTTGACCGAATAGTCGAGAATCGCCGACCACAAGCCCTCCTTGTTTCCGAAGTAGTGATAGATCACCGACACGCTGACGCCGAGCGTCTTTGCGATATCCCTGATCGACGTACCCTTGAATCCTCTCGTTGCGAACAGATCGACTGCGGTCTGCAGCAATTCCTCACGCAATCCGGTGCGCTCCCGTCCGGCGCCTTCCTGAGCATTGTCAGGCACAGCCTCATTGGTATTGGTGTCCAGCATGCCGCTTCTTCCTCGTTGAATGGTCTGATTGTTATCGATCGTTCGTTCGATACACGCCGTGATCCTTTTACCATCTTTCCCAAGGGCCAGCAGTAAGTGGCGCACCTGTAACTGCCATATTGACCAATAATCTATCGAACGATCGTTCTGGTACGCATTGTTGGCCGCCAAACGATCAATGTCAACCGGAAATTCGCGCTGATATCAGGGCAATCTTCGAACATCATCATGGTGCAAAGCAGCATCCATGAATGCATTGACGGCACGATTCTGCTTGATTATTGTGAATGTATCGAACGATCGTTCTCTAAAAATCCTCATCGAGATACGTTCGGCAAGTTCACCCGCCTCAAACCACACAAAGGAGACAACAAATGGGTCGCGTACAAGACAAGATTGCACTCGTCACCGGCGCCGCCAACGGCCTGGGCCGCGCCACGGCAGAACTGTTCGCCCGCGAGGGCGCTATCGTTCTGCTCACCGACATCGATGACAGAAATGGCGAAGCAACGGCAGCGGCCATCTGTGCCAACAACGGCCGCGCGCGCTACATGCATCACGACGCCTCGAAGCCCGAGGACTGGAATTCGGTACTGGATGCGCTCCGCCATGCGCACGGCCGCCTCGACATCCTCATCAACAATGCCGGAGGGGGCACCTACAATGACATCGAGACTGTGACCCTGGCCGAATGGCGACGGATCATGAGCATCAACCTCGACGCCACCTTCATCGGCACCCAGGCGGCAATCCGCTGGATGAAAGAGACAGGCGGCGGCAGTATTGTTAACGTGAGTTCGGTTGCCGCCTTCGTCGGTTCGCCCAACCTTGCCGCCTACTGCGCTGCCAAGGCCGGAATCAACCTGCTGTCGAAATCAGCCGGAGTTTACTGTGGCCAGAAGGGCTACGGCATTCGCGTCAACTCGGTTCATCCAGGGCTGGTAGAGACGAAAGCCGGGGTGGAAATGGCACGACTCGCCACCGGTGCGGGCAGTGACGAGGAGGCTATCGCCATGTTCACCGGCCTCCATCCGATCGGACGCATTGGCCAACCCGACGATATCGCGCAAGGGATCCTCTACCTGGCCAGTGACGACTCCAGCTTCGTTACCGGCTCAAGCTTGGTCATCGACGGCGGCTTCACGGCAATCTGACCGAGGAAGAATGGGGGCCGGGCTCACGTCCCCCGGCCCCCGGCAGGCCCACCCGGCGCAAATCCAACGCCGGGCAAGCATCCGGATATGATCGCCGAGTCGGTATTCAACTCAGTACAACGGCGTGGGCAGATCGACCACATAAAGCATGTTCCGATCCACGCTGCCGTCGAACAGCTTCTTCTGCTCGACACCGCCGCTGCCATCGGGCGCGATGGCAAAGTCGTCGTCGTTGATGATGCCCAGATGGGTGGAATCGATCACCCACAGGCCTTCCATCTTGTCGTGCGGATAGTGCTGCGCGGCAATCGCGTCGTAGACAAGCGATTTCGTGGCCGGCTGAATGCTGTAGCTTGCCAGTTCCGCCCAGCCCGCGGCGAAGTTGCCATCGCTGCCCGCGTTCTTGATCACCTCTTCGAGCGTCTTGCCGTCGATCTCCAGTCCGTTCGTCGCGCTGACGCCAAACGCGGCATTGGCGGCCACCAGCGTCGTATTGCTGCGATCGACATTCGTCGCGCCAGTCAGATCAACTTTGTAGACATTCTTGCGAATCGCCCCGGTATCGATCCCGAAGAACTTGGTATCGCGTTCGACCATCAGGAAACTGGTCGCCGTCAGGGCGACGATCTCCGAATTCGCCAGTCCGGCGGCATCCTGCCGATACAGGTACTGGGCGGTCGCACCGGTCTCGATATTGATGGTCACGATGCGGGTGAGGTTGATGCTGCCCACGGCCGCCTTGCTCGGGTTGTACAGGTTGGACTGCATCACGCCGACCAGGGTCTTGCCGTCGGGCGTGATCGCGAGCCCTTCCATGCCACGATTGGGCCAGCGCGTGCTCAGTTCGGCCGGCAGCACACGACCGGTCCTGTTGCGCGGATCGGCCGCGAACGCGTTGATACGTTCGATCTCCTTGCCGTCGGCGGCAAAATGCACCATGTGCGGACCATATTCGTCGCTCACCCAGAAGCTGCCGTCGGCCATGGCGACCAGACCCTCCGGATCGAGACCGCTTTCGTCATAGCCGGCAATGCCGTCGCCGTCCGGATCAAGCGACACCACGCTCCCATCGAGCGCATAGGGCGTTTCACCCGTCGAACCGAAGCTGCTGTTGGGCAAACCGGTAATCGGCCGCCCTGCAGGGTCCTTGAGGAGAATACTGCGCACGAGTTTCACTTCACCCTTGCTGTCCAGTCTGAACAGGCCGATGCGAGGCGTGTAGTCCGGGGTGACGAAGATCTTCCCTGCCGGCACGACGCCGGCTGCGGTATCGGCGTTGGGGCCGCGATCGGTCAGCGCGTAGAAGTAGCCGTCCTTGTCGGGATGTCCCGCCATCGCCGAACCGAATCCGCCCTGGCGGATCTGGGTTGCCTCGGCATTGCCCACGGTCATGAGCAGTGAGTAAGGAAGCATGGTCCCCTCGAGGCCTGGATACTTGAACGCATCGGAATCCGAACCGCCAACACAGCCGCTCAGCACGAGACTGAGAACGAGGGGTGACAGGGCAAACGACAGATTGAGTTTCATGGCTGGGTATTCGCAGAAATATTTGGAAACAGCCATGAAGTCTATGCGCGGGGTATTTCGATCAGATGGCGGGAAGATGACGGTCGCGAGGGGAGGGCGCGACCATCGTCGCTACCAAAGCCGATACGGCACAGTCGTGGCGCGCGCCTCGGCAATTGCGGCCGACGATGAGCGCCGTCCCTCAATGGAGGACGGCTCACACAGCCAGCTCATGACTCAAGCGGCGTTCGGAAGCACACTAGCGGCCGGCACGCACCAGAAAGGGCAGATTGGCCGTGGCGGCCTTGCCTCGCGCATCCCGGACGGTGATGAACAGGCGGTAGGCACCGGGCTGTTTGGGTGCAAGGAAGCGGAACTGTCCACTGTCCGAGGCGAGCATCGCGACGTCGATGCGCGGGGGAACGGCTTCGTTGTCGCCGCCGAGACGCAGGTCGGTGGCTTCGGCCAGCACCTTCCACTCCGTACGCACGCGTTCGCCATCTGCGGTGCGCGCATCGACCCCGGCCGACACCATCTGACCGGGTACAAACACGTCTGCCGAGATGCCGATGCCGAGAATCGTCGGCGCAGGATGCTCGACCGGTCGTCCCCAGGCCAGTGCAAGCGCATCGGTCATTTCGGTCAGGCTGCCGTCGGCAAGCAACAGACCGTGCCAGGTTTCGGTCTGTTCCTGCTTGGCCCCCCACAGAAAAGGAAATACGCCGCGCACCTGCGGCTGTCCGCGCAGGCTGGCCAGCGCGTCCCGAAAGAACGCCGCCTTCTCCCGACTGCTCAGTTCTACCGGCGCACCCCAGGGTTTGCGCCCGGCCTGCCACTGCCCCAGCGGACCGAGCTCGGCGACAACCACCGGTTTGGCAATGCCCGCACTGCGCAGGCGTTGAGCGAGATCGAACACTGCACCGGCGTAGACGTTGATGCCGAGCAGATCGACATGGGCACAGCAGTCCGCGAGCAGCTTCAGGCGCTCGAGGCTGGTATCGCCGACGACCATCATTGTCGCGTGATCGGGGTCGATCGACTTGATCATCGCCGCCAGCCGGTCGATTTCGCGCCAGACCGGTAGCGGGTCGGCTTCGCCGGTCTCGACCTCGTTGCCAACGCCCCACGCAAGGAGCGCAGGATGGCTGCGATAGCGCGTCACGAACCTGCGGATAGCATCTTCCTGTGCCCGCCTTGCCGCCTCGCTGTCGAGCCGGAAACCGTGACGCGGGTGCCCGACCCACAGACCCATCACCACCTTGAGGCCGAGCTTTTGCGCCTCGTCCAGCACCCATGCATCGGATTCGCGATAGACACGGACGACCTTCGCCCCGGCCGCGGCGAGTTGCACCAGCGCGGCCTGATCCCCCTCGAACGCGGCACCCTGCCATTGTTCGGCCGCCGAATGCGCGAGGCCCGGGAGCATCGCAATCGCGGCCGACATCAATAAGCGTGCGGTGAAGTATCGGCAGCCAACGGATAAGTTGCGCAGGTACAGCATGAGAGCCTGGATCGGAGGTGTCTGGCTCTCGGACAGCTGCTTCGATCCGAGGTTCGAAAAACCCCGGGCGCAGGTGCATGTAAAAAGGCGCCAGTCCTTGCGGCTGACGCCCTGATCGGCATCTCCGGCTGTAACGGCAATGCCGCAGCCGGAATCAAGGATTACTTCAGCACTGCCAGCGCGGCGGCATAGTCCGGCTCGTTCTTGATCTCGGACACCAGTTCGGAATGGATCACCTTGTTGTCGGCATCGAGCACGACCACGGCGCGCGCCGTCACGCCGGCGAGCGGGCCCGAGGTGATGGCAACACCGTAGTCGGTGGCGAAGCCCGGGTTGCGGAAGGTCGACAGCGTTTGCACATTATCGAGGCCTTCGGCGACGCAGAAGCGCTTGGCAGCGAAGGGCAGGTCGGCGGACACGACCAGCACCACCGTATTGTCCAGACTGCCGGCTTCGGCATTGAACTTGCGCGTCGACGTCGCGCAGGTCGGCGTATCCAGGCTGGGAACGATGTTGAGCACCTTGCGCTTGCCGGCGAAGGCATCGAGTCCGACATCCTTGAGATCCGCCGCGGTCAGGCTGAAAGCGGGTGCCGTCGCACCAGTCTGCGGAAAGCTGCCGGCAACATCGATGGCGTTTCCGCCCAGGGTGACTGTACTCATGTTCAGATTCTCCAATAGGGTAAGGCTGCCGCGCTCATGTATCGGCGAAGGTCAGCGGGTGTAATAGCCTACACCAACCAGCTTGCCGTCGACGGCACGGAAGAATGTGTGCTTGCTTTCCACCTTGGCGGTTGTCGGATTGCGCCAGGCGTAGTCGAGTTCGCCACGACCATTCTTCTGCGCAATATTGATCATGTCGCTGATGACCGCCTTGCCCTTGGGGTCGCGCAGTTCGCGCCCATCGCGCCCAACCAGTGCAGGACTGGCGCCGTGTGAGAGAAACCTGCCGTCGGCCATATTCACCACGAAGACATACAGATCGTCCCGGGTGAATCTGCCGCCCACGTTCTGGAATTCGTTCATTGCGCCACCGCTGTCCGCGGCCAGTGCCTCCACCGCCCGATCGAGCAGCTGCCGCGCCTGCTCGGCAGACGCGCGTGGCGAGTAGAAACCCACCGCCACGATGATGTCGCGCACCTTGCGGAACAGCGTCACCTTCGGCTCCTCGCGGCTCTCTACCGGATTGAGCCAGCGATATTCGACCCGACCGACATGGTCTGTTGCTGCCTTGTCGAGCATCTCGCGGAAGAAGGGCTTGCCCGTTGCATCGACTTCGGCAGCGACATTGCGCCCGATCAGCGCCGCCGAAGACCCCCCGCTCGCCAGAAAGCGTCCATCCGAGGCGAGCGCGAACACATACAGATCACCGTCGACGAAGGTACCCTGGCGGCTGAAATCGCTCAGCGCATCCGGCCCCCCTGCTTCGACATGCCTGACCGCGCGCGCGAGCAAGGCGGTGGCCCGCTTCTCATCCCAGCGCTCGGACAGTCTGACGGTCTCGGTCTTCTGGGCAAATACAGGGGCCGCTGCGGCGCCGCCCAATACGAGCACCAGCGCGAGACCGACGGCTTTTCGGGCACGGACGAACATCGACATCTCCTGACTTTTTGAACACACGACCAACAAGATAAGAAAGTTTGCCGCCGATGTCGAGCACCACCAGCGGCAAGTTGCGTGTGCAGCGCGTGCTCAGCCCCTCAGCCCGCAAGGACCTCGCGCGAGGTCAGGGTGTACCTGAAAGCAGCAGGATCCAGGCTGTCGAAACGCCCCGCATCGTTCTCGCCCTGCGGATACATCAGGAAAGGCAGCACCGGCCCGGCACTGCCCGGCAACTTGACGTCGTGGCCGAAGTTGTAGGCCAGCCAGTTGGTTTCCCACGCGCCGAACAACTGTTTGCGTGCCGCGACCACCTTGGCATCGTCCAGCGCAAGCTTGCCGGGCGGTTCTTCGAGCACGACCTTGCGCACATCCGCAGGGTCGACCGGCACCCAGCCAAAACGCGACAGAAAGACCTCGGCGCGGCAGTGCTGCGCCTTCGACACATCACCGCTCTTGCCCAGGCTCTTGTAACCGAAACGCGAGTCGGCCACCCGTACGCCGTAGACATCGCGTGACGGCAGTCCGGCCGCGCGCGCCAGGCCGACATACAGGGTATTGAGATCGGCGCACTTGCCCGACAGATCGCGGGTTTCAAGCATGGTGCGAATGTCGCCGATACCGCAGCCGCGGGTCTTAGGATTGCGGAAGGTGTTGTCCACGACCCACTCGTAGATCGCACGCGCCTTGTCCTCGTCGGACTTAGCGCTGCGCGTAATCTCGAGCGCGGTATCGCGCACGATACCGTCGGTCGGCAGCAGTGCGGTCGGACGCGTATAGAGCTCGAACTCGGCATCTGCCAGCTTGACCGGATTGGCTGCCGGGCGGCTGAAGTCGATGGCACGGTCGCGGGTGGCGAAACGGCTGACGACTTCGAGCACGGGGTCGACAGTGTCCGCCGCCCATTCCGCGTACAGCATGGAGGCGCCATAAACCGGGTCGGTCGCCACCCGCATTACGCTGGCATTACCCTGCCAGATATTGCCCATGGGGCGAAACCACGCGGCTGCATCAACAGAGGGCAGCGGCACCCAGGCACGCAGAACCCCGCCAGCCTGTTGCGGTTCGACGCGGCTGGTCAGTTCGAAGGTACGCCAGCCGGCCTCGGGCGAAGGCGCAAAGACGGATGCGGGCACGCCCGCCCGTGCGGCCCAAGCGGGAACGGCCAGCGATGCGGCAAGGGCAGTGGTCTTGAAGAAGTTGCGACGGTTCATTGTGTCTATCCTCTCAGTTCGGAATGGTTTGGTGTCTCATGCCGGCAGCCTCGAAAACACGGGCACGAACGGCAGCGCTGCGCCAGTCGGCCTCGCCACGCACATAGGCGCGTGGGCGGTGATCAGCGTCGAGCACGAAGGTGGTGGGAATGGTGCGAACGCCCCATTGGCGGGAAATCGCCTGGTCCGGATCGGCGATCACGGTCAGGTTTTCCATCAGGTAATCGTCTAGGAAACGGTGTGTGTCGGCAGCACGGTCGGCCACGGCCACCGTCAGCAAGGCGATGCCCGGCTCGCGCTCGTCGAGTTCAACCAGCGCCGGCATCTCGTCGCGGCAGGGTCCGCACCAGCTCGCCCAGAAATTGACCAGAACCGCCTTGCCACGGAATTTCTCGAGTGCGGCGCTCAGGGCGGCGGGCGGCGGAGCCAGTTGCCCGACCGGCTCGAAGCCCTCGGCCAACGCCCCCGCGGGCAGTGCGAGGATGGCACCGGCCAGCAGGACCACCCGTCGCATGTGGAGCCCGAGAATCACCGCGACCGTTCCCGCACCGCTGTGGTGGGGCACGCCTTTCGACGCGCTGCCGCAAAGACGATGGAAGGCTTGGCGCCAGGCGCGGCGCGAGCGCGGACACGCCCGCTATGGGCGACCAGTGAAAGGACCATATTGTCGCTCCCGATTTTTCGCTTTCTGCACCGGTGCGGGAAGCCGCCGGTACCTTGTGTGTCGACCCGGGGGCCGACGATGGGATGGCAGTGCACAGACCGCCGTTTGCGGACGAACCCGTCGTCCAGGCTTCATTCTAGGAGATTGGACGGCAGACGGGGCAGGGATCCGTGCCCGGACCACCTGCCCCGATCATGCACACGCCACCCTCAGGCGGCAGGCATCATGCCCGTCGCATCGCGCGCAACTTGGCGACACGCTCCGCAGTGGCGGGGTGCGTGGAAAACAGCCCGCGCAAGCCGCCACCGGACAGCGGGTTCATGATCATCATCTGCGCGGTCTCGGGATGCGCCTCGGCCGCATGCATCGGAATCCCGCGCGCGTAGGCGTCGATCTTGGTCAGCGCGCTGGCGAGCGCATCGGGATCGCCGGAGATCTCGGCACCACCGCGATCGGCACCGAACTCGCGGGTGCGACTGATCGCCATCTGGATGAGCATGCCGGCAATCGGCGCCATCAGCATGACGATGATCGACACGATCGGATTCGGACGGTCTTCACCATCGCGCGATCCGCCGAAGAACATGCCGAACTGCGCAAGCGAGGAAATCGCGCCGGCCACGGTGGCCGAAATCGTGGAGATCAGGATGTCACGGTTCTTCACGTGTGCCAGTTCGTGCGCCATCACACCGCGCAGCTCGCGCTCGGAGAGCATGCGGATGATGCCCGAGGTGGCCGCCACCGCGGCATGGTCGGGGTTACGGCCGGTGGCAAAGGCGTTGGGCTGGTCCTCGTCGATGATATAGACCTTGGGCATGGGCAGGCCGGCGCGCCGCGCCAGATCGCCCACCATGTTGTAGAGATAGGGCGAAGTGCTCTCGTCGACCTGACGGGCGTTGTACATCTTGAGCACGGCCTTGTCGGAGAACCAGTAGGCCCACAGGTTCATGCCACCGCCCAGCAGCAGGGCGATGAGCATGCCCTGCTGGCCGCCGATGGCACCACCGACGACGCCGAACAGGGCAACGATGCCAGCCATCAGGATGGAGGTCTTGATCCAGTTTCCAAACATTGTTCGTGTTCCTTCAGAACGTTGGGGTTGCGCGATACGTGGGGCCAAACCTCGAAAAATCAAGCAGCTGCCGGATTCTCCAGGCTAAACGTTTCACCCGCATTGACTGCGAAACCGCGCAGGAATTCCCCGGCCCCCATCCGTCGGCTGCCGGAACGCTGCAATTCGGTAAAGCACAGCGCGCCATCGCCACAGGCAACCACCACACCGGCCTCATCGGCCTGGAGCACCTCGCCAGGCACACCTTGGGCATCGACGATCCGTGCCGACCACAACTTGATCAGGTTGCCGCGCAGATGCCCGACTGCGCCCGGAAACGGATTGAATGCGCGCACCGCACATTCGATGTCGCGCGCCGGACGCCGCCAGTCGATCTCGGCATCGTTGCGGCCGATCTTGCTCGCATAGGTGACGCCGTCGAGCGGCTGCACTTCGGCGACCAGCCCGCCCGCGGGCAACAGGCGCAGGGCCTCGACGATACTGGTCGCGCCCAGTTCGGCCAGCTTGTCATGCAGGCTGCCGGTGGTATCGTCCGCCGCAATGGACAACGCATGCCGCATCAGCATCGGCCCGGTGTCCAGCCCCTCATCCATCTGCATGATGGTGATGCCGGTCTCGCGGTCCCCAGCTTCGATCGCGCGGTGAATCGGTGCCGCGCCGCGCCAGCGCGGCAGCAGGGACGCATGAATGTTGAGACAGCCCAGACGCGGCAGTTGCAGCACCGCCGGCGGAAGGATCAGGCCGTAGGCCGCCACCACCAGCACATCCGGCGTGCTCGCGGCCAGACGTGCGCGCTGCTCGACGGTACGCAGACGCTCGGGCTGATCGACCTCGATCCCGTGCTTGAGCGCAATCTGCTTGACCGCACTCGGGGTCAGTTTCATGCCACGGCCAGCCGGTCGATCAGGCTGTGTGAGTACCAGCGGCACATCGAAACCGGCGTCGATGATCGCCTCGAGCGCGCGTGCAGCAAACGCCGGCGTACCGGCAAAGGCAACGCGCAATGGTGTGTTCATTGTCATCGGTATCGTGGGTCCGGCGCGATCACGCGGTAATGCGGGCTTTCTTGGCCAGGCGGTTCTTGATCCGGGAAAGCTTGAGCTGAGACAGGTATTCGACGAACACCTTGCCATCGAGGTGATCCAGTTCATGCTGGATACACACGGCAAGCAGGCCTTCGGCCTCGAGCTCGAACGCTTCGCCGTTTTCATTGAGCGCCTTCACCTTGACCCGTTCGGCACGAGTCACCTTCTCGTAGATGCCGGGAACCGACAGGCAGCCCTCTTCGCACACCTGCTCGCCGCTGCGTTCGACGATCTCGGCATTGATGAACACCATCAGTCCGCTCTGGTCCTCGCTGACGTCGATCACGACCACGCGCTTATGCACATCGACCTGCGTGGCGGCCAGACCGATGCCGGGCGCCTCGTACATGGTCTCGGCCATATCCCTGACCAGCTGACGGATGGAATCGTCCACGACGGCAACCTTGGCCGCGCGTGTATGAAGACGGGGATCGGGAAAACGGAGTATAGGAAGTAGAGCCATAAATGCTTGCCGCGATAAGCCTTTAAGTGCAGAATTTCAAGCGCTTTGACATGAATGACCATGTGCTGCGCCTGACGTCGTGTTGGGGTATGAATACTTCGACGCTCGCCAGCCACTAGCGTTCCGAGCCGGCCTGCGCCGTCCCGCATCAACTGGAAGCGAGCAATGATACGAATTATATTCCCTCTCATCGTCTGCATTGCGACCCTCGTCAGCAACACGGCTGCCGCACAGGGCGCCGAGCTTGCCGACGACGCCCCGGACTCATACACCGTGGTCAAGGGCGACACGTTGTGGGGTATCTCCGGGCGCTTCCTCAAACAGCCCTGGCGCTGGCCGGAAGTCTGGCGCATGAACCGCGACCAGATCCGTAACCCGCATCTGATCTATCCCGGCCAGATCGTGCATCTCGATCGCAGCGGTCCGTGGCTGAGCATCGGCAAGCGCATCGGTACCGAGAAGCTCTTCCCGCAGGTCTATGAGGAATCGATCGCGAATGCGCTGCCCAGCATTCCGCTCAACGTGATCGAGCCCTTCCTGAACAAGCCGCTGGTCGTGGACGAGGCCCGCCTGCAGGGTGCGGCAACCATCGTCGCCACCGATGTGAGCCGGGTGTTCATGGCCACCGGCGATACGGTCTTTGCCAAGAACGTGCGTGAGGACGCTGACGTCTGGCAGATCTTCCGCCCGGTCACACCGATGAAAGATCCGATGACGGGCGAGATCATCGCCTACGAAGCGGCCTACCTCGGTGCGGCGCGGGTCACCGAGCACACCAATCCTGCAACGCTGGAAATCGTCGATGCGGTCGAGGAAATCGGCGTGGGCGACCTGATGCTGCCGAGCGAGCGTCCGAACGTCTTCTCCTATGTTCCGCACGCGCCGGAGAATGCCGTCGATGGGCGCGTCATGTCGATCTATCGCGGCGTCACCGAAACCGGCAAGCTCAATGTGATTGCGCTCAACGTCGGCGAACGCGACGGTATCGAGCGCGGCCATGTGCTGGCGCTGTATCGCAATCGCGGCATCGCCGAATATAAGGACGATGACGGCAAGGAGACCTTCCAGTTGCCCGAGAAACGGTACGGACTGGTGTTCGTATTCCGTACTTTCGATCGCGTCTCCTACGCGCTGGTGATGGATTCCGACGGTACGGTCACCATCGCCGACGGCGTCCGCAAGCCCTGAGTCAGACCTCACCCGCGGCAGATACCGAAGCACTCGCCGCTTGGCTGCGACTGGCGCTGGCGCCCGGACTGGGCGCCGATCGTCAGCGCCGGCTGCTGGCCGCATTCGGGCTGCCCGGCGGGATCTTCTCCCGCGACCGCAGTGCCATCGCCAGCGTCGTCGGTCACGAGGCTGCGGACATCGTCCTCGCACCACCCGACAGGCAGGCCATCGAATCGGCCATTTCATGGAGCGCGGAAGCCGGAAATTGCATCCTGACCCTGGCCGACAGCGACTATCCCCAAGCGCTGCTCGACATCGCCGATCCACCTGTCGTGCTCTACGTCAAGGGCAATCTGGCCCTGCTCAACCGCCCTGCGCTTGCAGTCGTGGGTGCGCGCTCCGCCACCGCCTAGGGCATGGCGAATGCCGAGGCCTTCTCCCGTAGCCTGAGCGATGCGCATCTCACCATCGTCAGCGGGCTCGCCCTCGGTATCGACGCGGCGGCACATCGCGGCGCATTGTCAGGGAGTGACGGTGGCACGATCGCCGTCATCGGTACCGGCGCCGATCGCATCTACCCGTCGGGCAATGCCGCACTGGCGCGCGATATCGCGGCCAATGGCGCAATCGTCAGCGAATTCGCGCTCGGTACGCCGCCACTGCGCCATAACTTCCCGCGCCGCAATCGCCTGATCGCGGGCCTCAGTCACGGCGTGCTGGTGGTCGAAGCCGCCATTGGCAGTGGATCGCTGATCACGGCCCGTCTCGCAACCGAGAGCGGGCGCGAAGTCTTCGCCATACCGGGTTCCATCCACTCGCCGCTGGCAAGAGGCTGTCACCGCCTCATCCGCGACGGCGCCAAGCTGGTTGAAACCGCCGAAGACGTGCTCGAGGAGTTGCGCGGACGAATGGGTGCTATGCCGCCCATTGCACGCCCGAAAACCGGAAACGACACCCGGAGCGACCCGGAAATTCCCCTGCAGCAGGGGTTTGCACTCGATGCCGATACGCAGAACGTGCTCGCTGCGCTGGGTGACGAAGCGCTCGATATCGACAGTCTTGCCTTGCGCTGTGGCTTGACGGTCGATGCGCTGTACGCCATCCTGCTGCCCATGGAACTGGCGTCACTGATCAGCCGTCTGCCCGGTGGCCGGTTCCAGCGCCTCCACAGAAAGGGAGCGCCCGCTCGGGCCTAGTGCCCGGCGTTCGCGAAGGTCGCCGTGTGCGGCCGTTTGAATCGTCAGGCTCATTCCGGGAGGTCATCATGTTCGACGTTCTTGTATACCTCTTCGAAAGCTATATCCACGCCGATGCCTGCCCGGCCACCGATCAGCTCGCACGCAAGCTGTCGGCTGCCGGCTTCGAGGACGAGGAAATCAACGAAGCGCTCGACTGGCTTGCCGGTCTGCGCCGCGTGACCGAAGCCACCGAACCCTGCACTGCACCCACTGCCGGTTCGATCCGCATCTATGCCGACGAAGAGATTGCGCATCTCAATCCCGAATGCAGGGGATTCATCGCCTTTCTCGAGGCGGCAGGCGTGCTCGATGCCGGCAAGCGCGAATTGATCGTCGAGCGTGCCATGGCCCTGGGTGACTTCAACATCACGTTGAACCGGCTCAAGGTCATCGTGCTGATGGTGCTGTGGCAGCAGGAGCACCCGGTGGATGGATTGATCATCGACGAACTGCTTTCGGGCGACGATGAAGACTATCAACCGGTATTCCATTAAGCGCGCATTGCATCCAGATCGCTTGCAAGTCTTCCGGCGGCGTCTTTATCATCCGCCGCTCTACAACCTATCGGACGGACACCTTTCCGGGTGCTCCGCAGCGGCCAAGCCGGCATGAGCAAGCAACTAATCATCGCGGAAAAACCCTCCGTCGCGCAGGATATCGCCCGCGCGCTGGGTGGCTTCACCAAGGAAAAGGACTACTTCGAATCGGAAGAGTATGTCCTGTCTTCGGCTGTGGGCCACCTCCTCGAACTGGCGGTACCCGAGGAATACGAGGTCAAGCGTGGCAAATGGACGTTTGCCCATCTGCCGGTGATTCCGCCGCATTTCGCGATCAAGCCGATCGAGAAGACAGAGGATCGCCTCAAGCTGCTGACGCGACTGATCAAGCGCAAGGATGTCACCGGCCTCATCAACGCCTGTGACGCGGGACGCGAAGGCGAACTGATCTTCAACTTCATCGCCCAGCATGCGGGCACCGGCAAGCCGATGCAGCGCCTGTGGCTGCAGTCGATGACGGCGAACTCGATCCGCGACGGTTTTGCCAACCTGCGTGCGGCACGCGATGTCGAAGGACTACGCAATGCCGCCATCTGCCGCGCCGAAAGCGACTGGCTGATCGGCATCAACGGCACCCGAGCGATGACCGCGTTCAACTCCAAGACCGGTGGCTTTCATCTCACCACGGTCGGCCGCGTGCAAACGCCGACGCTGGCCATCGTCGTCGAACGTGAAGACCGCATCCGCAAGTTCAA
This sequence comes from Azoarcus sp. L1K30, assembly GCF_018122735.1. GTDB lineage: Bacteria > Pseudomonadota > Gammaproteobacteria > Burkholderiales > Rhodocyclaceae > Parazoarcus. The sequence goes on from NZ_JAGRRD010000001.1 coordinate 3,370,702, forward strand.
ACCGCGCGACTACTGGGAGCTCGAGGCCACCTTCGGCTGCAAGGCCGGCGAATACACCGGGCGCTGGCTCGACGAGAAGTTCAGGAAGGTCGAGGGCGACGAGCACGCCAACGCGCACCGGCTGTGGGATGCGGCCAGCGCCGAGGCCATCCGCGCCAAGTGCGAAGGCAAGCCTGGCCAGGTCAGTGAAGAGGCCAAGCCGTCCACCCAGCTGTCGCCGATGCTGTTCGATCTGACCAGCCTGCAGCGCGAAGCCAACGGCCGTTTCGGCTTCTCCGCCCGCGTCACGTTGCAGCTTGCGCAGGCCCTGTACGAAAAGCACAAGGTGCTGACCTACCCGCGTACCGATGCGCGCGCGTTGCCGGAAGACTACGTCGGCACCGTGCCCGAGGTGATGAAGGGCCTGCCGATCGAATATGCCCCCTTCGCCAACGAGATTGCGAGAAAGGGCTGGGTCAAGCCGAACAAGCGCATCTTCAACAACGCCAAGATTTCCGACCACTTCGCCATCATTCCCACCGGCGCGGCGCCGAAGTCGCTGTCCGAAGCCGAACAGAAGATCTACGATCTGGTCACCCGCCGTTTCCTGGCCGTGTTCTACCCGGCCGCCGAATACCAGATCACCACCCGCATCACCCGCGTCGAGGGCGAAGCCTTCAAGACCGAGGGCAAGGTCCTGGTCAATGCCGGCTGGCTTGCCGTCTATGGCAAGGAAGGCACCTCCGACGAAGGTGGCAAGGACAGCAAGGAAGGCGGTGGCGCCCAGCTGGTCGCCGTGCAGCCCAACGAGACCGTGTCCACCGAGGACATCCTGGTCAAGGCCTTGCAGACCAAGCCGCCCGCGCGCTTCAACGAAGCGACGCTGCTGTCGGCGATGGAGGGCGCGGGCAAGATGGTCGACGACGAGGAACTGCGTGCCGCCATGGCCGACCGCGGCCTGGGTACGCCAGCGACACGGGCGCAGATCATCGAAGGCCTGATCGCCGAGCAGTACATCCACCGTGACGGCCGCGAGCTGATTCCCAGCGCCAAGGCCTTCTCGCTGATCACGCTGCTCAAGGGCCTCGGCGTGTCGGCGCTGACCTCTCCCGAACTGACCGGTGGCTGGGAACACAAGCTGTCGCGCATGGAACGTGGCGAGCTGTCGCGCGAAGCCTTCATGAACGAAATCGCCGAGATGACGCGCGAAGTCGTCGAGCGTGCCAAGCGCTTCGAGTCCGATACCGTGCCGGGCGATTTCGTCACCCTGGCCACACCGTGCCCGAAATGCGGCGGTGTGGTGAAAGAGAACTACAAGAAATTCGCCTGCCAGTCGTGCGACTGGAGCACCTGGAAGATCGTTGCCGGGCGCCAGTTCGAGATCGAAGAAATCGAAACCCTGCTGCGCGAAGGCAAGGTCGGGCCGCTGCTCGGCTTCCGCAACAAGATGGGGCGCCTGTTCAACGCCGACATCGTGCTCAACGAAGACAAGCAGCCCACGTTCGACTTCGGCCAGCCCAAGGAAGGCGAGGACGCCGAACCGGTCGATTTCTCCGCGCAGGTGAGTATCGGCAGTTGCCCGAAATGCCAGTCACGCGTGTTCGAGCACGGCATGGCCTATGTGTGCGAGAAATCCGTCGGACCGGGCAAGAGCTGCGATTTCCGCTCCGGCAAGGTCATCCTGCAGCAGCCGATCGAACGCGAGCAGATGAGCAAGCTGCTGACCGAAGGCAAGACCGAACTGCTCAAGGGCTTCGTATCCGCGCGCACGCGACGCAAGTTCTCCGCTTACTTGGTGCGCGGAAAGGACGGCAAGGTGGGCTTCGAATTCGAGGCCAAGGCACCGAAAGCCGGTACGGCGAAGACTGCGGCAAGCAAGGCCGCCGCCACCAAGGCTAGCGCCTCAGAAACTGCCGACGACAGTGAGGCAGCTGCGAAAAAACCCGCGCCGCGCAAGCGCGCAACCAAGAAATCCGCCTGACCAGACAGTCCCGTGACCAGAGGCGCCCAAGGGCGCGTGACGGTCGCGGGACAGCTCGCTGCATCCGGACTTGGCGGTTCGCCACGATCAGTCGCGGTTCCTTGATAGAATCGTGCCTGTTCCCGCCTCGCCCCATCGGGCCGGCGGCTTTGTTTTTTGCGGATCTCCCATGGCCGATACCCCCTTCCCGCCCGAATTGCTGCGCGATGTCCAGAAGCGCCGTACCTTCGCCATCATTTCCCACCCTGACGCCGGCAAGACCACGCTGACCGAAAAGCTGTTGCTGTTCGGCGGTGCGATCCAGCTCGCCGGCACGGTGAAGGCGCGCAAGTCGGCGCGCCACGCCACCTCCGACTGGATGGAAGTGGAAAAACAGCGCGGCATTTCGGTCACCAGCTCGGTGATGCAGTTCGAGTACCAGGGCAACACCATCAACCTGCTCGACACCCCGGGCCACGAAGACTTCTCGGAAGACACCTATCGCGTGCTGACCGCAGTCGATGCGGCGGTGATGGTGATCGACGCCGCAAAGGGGGTGGAAGCGCAGACGATCAAGCTGCTCGATGTCTGCCGCCTGCGCAACACGCCGATCATCACCTTCGTCAACAAGATGGACCGCGAAGTGCGCGAGCCCTTCGAGCTGCTGTCCGAGATCGAGGACGTACTCAAGATCCAGTGTGCGCCGGTAAGCTGGCCAATCGGCATGGGCAAGGCCTTTCGGGGCGTCTACCACCTGCTCAACGACGCCGTGCTGCGTTTCACCTCGGGCGAAGAGAAGCGCAGCGACGCCGAGGTCATCAAGGACATCAACAACCCGCTGCTCGACGAGTTGTTCCCGATGGAGATCGGCCAGGTGCGCGAAGCGGTCGAACTGCTCAACGATGCCTCGCCCCCGTTCGAACTCGAAGAATTCCTCGCCGGTCGCCAGAGCCCGGTGTTCTTCGGCTCCGGTATCAACAACTTCGGCGTGCAGGAGATCCTGCAGGCGCTGATCGACTGGGCACCGCCGCCGCAACCGCGCGACGCCGGCAAGCGCATGGTCGAGCCGGCCGAAGCGCCATTCACCGGCTTCGTGTTCAAGATCCAGGCCAACATGGACCCGAAGCACCGCGACCGCATCGCCTTCTTCCGCATCTGCTCCGGCCGCTACAGCTCGGGCATGAAAGTGAAGCATGTGCGCGCCGGACGCGACATGAAGCTGGCCAATGCGCTGACCTTCATGGCCAACGAGCGCGTGCTCAAGGACGACGGCGTCGCCGGCGACATCATCGGCATCCACAACCACGGCCAACTGCAGATCGGCGACACCCTGACCGAAGGCGAGGTCCTCGGCTTCAAGGGCATTCCCTATTTTTCGCCGGAAATGTTCCGCGCCGCACGCCTGCGCGATCCGCTCAAGTCCAAGCAGCTGCAGAAAGGCCTGCAGGAGCTCGGCGAGGAGGGCGCCATCCAGGTATTCGAGCAGGAAGGCGGCCAGATGCTGCTCGGCGCCGTCGGTCAGCTGCAGTTCGAGGTCGTCGCCCAGCGCCTGAAGGACGAGTACAAGGTCGATGCGATTTTCGAGTCGGCCGACATTCACACCGCACGCTGGCTGACCTTCCCTGACGATCTCACACGACGCAATTTCGAATACGAGCAGGCCATGCGCCTGGGCAAGGACGTGGACGGCAACATCGTCTATCTCGCCACCAGCCGCTACAACCTCGCTGTGACCATGGAAAAGTGGCCGAAGGTCGGCTTCCACGCCACCCGCGAGCACGGCCAGGTGCTCGCCTGAGGCCGAACGCCGGCTGAACGATGCAGGCGCCCGAGCAGCACGATACCCGCCGCCTCGGGCGCATCATGTCCTGGCTTGCCGCGTTCGCCCTGCTGGGCGTGCTGTGGCTGTTCTTTGCCGACCAGGTCGAGCGCAGGCTCAATCCCAACCGCAATGTCGAAATCGTGCCAGGCAGCGGCGAGCTCGTACTGCAGCGCAACCGCATGGGGCATTACATCGCCCCCGGCACCATCAACGGTCAGCCGGTCTCTTTCCTGCTGGACACCGGCGCCACCCAGGTCTCCATTCCGGCCCGCCTGGGGCCCGTCCTGGAGCTGCAACCCGGCTCGCCAGCGCAGGTATCGACTGCCAACGGCAACATCACCGTACGCATGACCGTCATCGACGAACTGGTGCTCGGTCCCTTCGTCGTCCGCCAGATCCGCGCCAACCTCAATCCAGGCATGACCGACGAACAAATCCTGCTTGGCATGAACGTGCTCAGGCATCTCGAATTCGTTCAGCGCGGCGACACGCTGATCCTGCGGGCGCCGCGCTGATCATCCGTCGCACCTGCCTGCCTTACGGTCACCGCACCTGAGTGCCATTGTCAGTCGCTTGCCCACGCGTCAATGGCGACCTCAGGACAGCCCGCTGAGGCGATTAGCCAGCAGTATCCACCCCCCGGCCTGTGAGCTCGTAATCGAGGCCGCCTGCGGGGCTGAATCGGCGTATCGCGCCTCCTTTGCCGATCCGGCAACTCGGTGCCCTGCTTCCATCCTTTCAACAGGCATCCCCAGGTGCGTGGCCCACGTCCCCATCGCATCCGCACATGCTGCAACGGCGTCTGTATAAGCTGTTATTCACACCCGGTGCAGATTGTGGACAAGTCGGGAAAACGTGCGAGGCGGAAATTTCATCAACAAATGACCCTGTCGTTTACCAGGGTGCTGTACACACGTTTACGAGTCATTCAAATATATGTTTTCAAAACGTAAAATACGGTTATCCACAGATTTATGGTCACTATTATCTTTATAGTCTTTTAAATCTTTAAATACTGTGTACACCCAGAACACAGGCAAAAAAATGCCGCCGCATACGCGACGGCACCTTCTACCAGGCACTTACACCGTCGAGCAGAATCAGAACGGCGGATCGCCTGCAGCCGACTGCGTCACGACCGACGAGTGCGTTTCCGTAGTGGCTTCCTGCTTCAGTTCCCCACCCAGGGCCTCGACGACAGCCGGCAGCAACAGGCTCAGTTCGCCAGTCATCAAGGCGAACTCCGCATTGAAGAGTGCCTCTGCGTCTTCGGCCTGGCCGTCGATCTGGTCGCGCACCACATCGAGGAAATCGATGCGCTTGATCTCGAGTTTGTCGGTGAGCACGAAGCTCACCCGGTCGTCAAAGGTCAGGGCCAGACGCGTAGGCAGCTTGCCGGCTTCGAGATGGCCCTTGATTTCGTCGCCTTCCAGGGGGTGACGGACATAGCGCACGGCCGCCTTGTCTTCGGTGATCGAACGCAATTCGCAGTCCTGATCGATGCTGAAACCGGCCGGGGCCTCGTTACCGGCCAGCCAGTCGGCCATCGCCGACACCGGCGAGCGCTCGGTACGCACCAGCGTCAGCGGGAAGCTGTCGAGGCTGTGGCGCAGTTCCTCGATGACGTCCTCGGCCCTGGCTTGACTCGGTGCATCTACTGCCAGCCAGCCGCCAACCGGGTCGATCCAGGCATGAAGACGACGGCGACGAGTGAAGGCGCGCGGCATCAGTTCCTGCGTGACCTGCTCGCGCAAGTCCTTCATCTGTTTGCGTCCGAGCTTGAACCCCTGTTGCTCGGCCATCTCTGCGGCACGTTCTTCGGCTTCCTGCTTGACGACGGCAGAGGGCAGCAGGCGATGCTCGAACCCCAGCGCGATCAGCCACTGACCGCCGACTGCGTGCACCAGCACCTCGTTACCGAGCGGCGACAGCCAGCCACGACTTTCCATGTCCTGGCTGCCGCAGGGGTGAAAAGGCTTCTTGGCCAGTTGCTCTTCGAGCTTGTCGACATTCATGTCCCACCCCACGGGCAGGCGATACAACTGCAGGTTCTTGAACCACATGATTTATTTCCCGATGTAAACGAAAAGGCGCCCGCCGCGCATGCAACGGGCGCCGGACAAGAAAGACTTACTGCAAACGACCCGATTCGGCGATCATGCGGATCACCTTCATGGTGTCGATGTCGGATTGATGATAGGCCGAACGAACGATATCGGCATATTTCGCCTCTTCGCTTCCGTTTGCCTCCGGCAGACTGGTGGAATACACGAAACGAAGAAACAGCAGGCCGGCTTCGGGCTCTTCGATACGGATCATGAGCTTGCCGCCGGCATGGTCGGCCGTTGCTTCGGATTCGAAGCTGATCCACTCGAGTTCGCGAAAGCACACCCTGTCGCGAATCTGGACCTGGCCGAAGTTGAGCTCACGAATGAGTTCGTCCTCGTTGCGTTCGAGAATGGTGCAGCTTTCGAGGCCGGGCAGAAAGGGCCGAGAATCCTCCGCGCGGCACAGCAGGCCGAACCAGACCTCCTCCCTGCTGAGGACCGTAAGAAGGGGATTGCCGGGATCGTTGACCTCGATCAGGTGTTCAAATTTCAAAGACAGTCTCCATGGCCGGTCACCCCTGCAGTTTACCCCGAGCGGGTGGTCGTCGCAGCCGGGGCCTGTCGGGGAGATCGGATGAAGCGCTGGCGCCATCCGCGATACCATGCCAGCCATGCAAATCGAACGACTTCTCCATTCCCAGGGTTTCGGCAGCCGCAAGGAATGCCGTGCCCTCATTCGTGCCGGCCATGTCAGTGTGGCCGGCGTTCCCTGTGAAGACCCCTTTGCCGATTTCGAAGCCGGCAGCACCGACGGTGCGCCGGGGATCGAATTCAGTGTTGGCGATCAATCCTGGCGTTATCGTGCCGAAGCCTACCTGGTGCTGCACAAACCGGCGGGCTACGAATGTTCTCTGAAACCGACTTTCCATCCGTCGGTGTTCAAGCTGTTGCCGCCGCAGATGCTGTTGCGCGGTGTGCAATGCATCGGCCGGCTCGATCAGGACACCACCGGCCTGCTGCTGTTCTCCGACAACGGCCAGTTCATCCATCACTGGAGTTCGGGCAAGAAGCGCACGCCGAAAGTCTATGAGGTCACGCTCAAGCACGAAGTCACGACCGAACTGATCGCAGCGCTGCTCGCCGGCGTGCAGATGCACGACGAACCTGCTCCGGTGGCGGCTACCGCCTGCGTCCAGACCGGCACGCATAACCTGCAGCTCACCCTGTGCGAGGGCAAGTACCACCAGGTCAAGCGCATGATCGGCGCAGCCAGCAATCGCGTGGAGGCCCTGCACCGAAGCCGGGTGGGCGGACTTGAACTGGATCCGCAACTGGCGCCCGGCCAATGGCGCTGGCTCGAAAAGGACGATCTCGATCGACTCTACGATCACGCCTGACCGGCGTGTGAGGGATCCGAAATGGCAGCGTCAGACGGCTGCGATTTCGGATCCAAGGTTGACGGTTGTTTTGTTGTTTACTTCTTTAAATATAAAGATAAAGAAGTAAACACTGCCCCGGAATCTGTGGATAACTCGCCTATCGCTTGTTGCAGCGCCGCATTCAAGGTCTGATAAACGAGTTGATAAACCCATGAATGTGTTGTGCATGAATTGTCCATGGTTTCTTCGACGATTGCCTTTTGTCCCCTTGTTCACAAGCTCTGCCGCCTTCATCCACCGACTTGTTCACTTTCATGACCGATAAGCCCGGCCTTTTCCGCCCTGACTACGAGATCTTTTGTCAAGTTGTGGATAACTTTGGGGATATCGGCGTGTGCTGGCGTCTTGCACGCTCGCTGGTCTCCGATCACGGTCTGTCGGTGAGGCTCTGGGTGGATGACTGGGCAGCGTTTTCACGCCTGTGTCCGTCGCTGTGCGCCGCAACAGACCAGGCGCAAATCGAGGGTGTCGACATCCGCCGCTGGGCCGAACCCTTCGCGGCGGTGGAACCGGCAAGGGTGGTCGTCGAAGCATTCGCCTGCACGCTGCCGCCGAACCATGTCGACGCCATGGCGGCCATGCAGACACCGCCGGTGTGGATCAATCTCGAGTACCTGTCGGCCGAGCCCTGGGTCGCGGGCTGCCATGGGCTGGCTTCGCCCCATCCGGTACTGCCACTGACCAAGTACTTCTTCTTTCCCGGCTTTGACGCGGGTTGTGGCGGTCTGCTGCGTGAGTCTGCCCTGCTCGCGCAGCGCGATCGATGGCGGCTCGACGTCGGGCGTGATCGATGGCTGGCTGAACGCGGTATTGCCGCGCCGGCAGCGGGCACGCGGGTGATGTCGATGTTTGCCTATGAGCAGCCGCAACTGGGCGCGCTGCTCGCGCAGTGGGCTGCAGGAAGCACGCCGATCCTGTTGCTGGTGCCGGAAGGGCGGGTGCTGGGCGATGTTGCGCGCGCATTCGGCGAAGCGCTGCTCGAGGCCGGGGCCGAGCGCCGCATGGGCAATCTGTCGCTGGCCGTGCTGCCCTTCTCCGATCAGCTCGGCTACGACCAGCTGCTGTGGGCTTGCGATCTCAATTTCGTCCGCGGCGAGGACTCCTTCGTCCGTGCGCAGTGGGCTGCCTCGCCCTTCGTGTGGCACATCTACGCGCAGGAAGACGATGCCCATGTCGGCAAACTTGATGCTTTTTTGCAACGCTACGGCAAGGGCCTCGACACCGGATCGATTGCCGCGCTGAAGGCCTTCTCACACGCCTGGAACGGGCGTGGATCGCTGGCCGAGGCATGGCCTGCGTTCGAAGCGGCCATGCCCGGGCTTGCTGCGCATGCGCGGAAATGGACCGAAGAACAGGCGGCCATGACCGACCTTGCCAGCAATTTGACGCAATTCTGCAACCACATCCGCGCCGTCCGGGGGTAGAATCGCGCGCTTTCGTATCGGGTTTGCGGCTTCGGTCGCGCCGCATCAAGTTCAGGACACAGCATGAAAACCGCACAGGAACTCCGCTCGGGCAACGTCATCATGGTCGGCAGCGACCCGCTGGTGGTACAGAAATGCGAGTACAACAAGTCCGGCCGCAACGCTGCGGTCGTGAAGATGAAGCTCAAGAACCTGCTGACCGGCGCGCCGTCGGAGTCGGTTTACAAGGCTGACGACAAGTTCGAAGTGGTCCAGCTCGACCGCAAGGAAGTGACCTACTCCTACTTCGCCGACCCGATGTACGTGTTCATGGACGCCGACTACGAGCAGTACGAAGTCGAGGCCGAGAACATGACCGATGCGCTCAAATACCTCGAAGACGGCCTCGCCTGCGAAGTCGTGTTCTACAACGGCAAGGCGATCTCGGTCGAACTGCCCAATAGCGTGGTGCGCGAAGTCACCTACACCGAACCCGCCGTCAAGGGCGACACCTCGGGCAAGGTCATGAAGCCGGCCACGATCGGCACCGGTTTCGAACTGCCGGTTCCGGCCTTCGTCGAAATCGGCGACAAAATCGAAATCGATACCCGCACCGACGAATACCGCGCTCGTGTGAAGTAATCTGCAAGATCGACAACAGGGGCCCCGACGGGCCCCTTGCTTTTACGCTATACGGGAAGTATCTGACAGTATTTTTCTGTCGGACGGCGCAAACTTGATTTTGCCCAAAAGCAAGAGAACACAAAGATGAAAACCGTGCTGGTCGCAATGACCACTGCAAGTGTGCTGCTTCTGTCCGGCTGCAGCGAGAAGACACCGGCGGAAAAGGCTCAACAGTCGGCAAGCGAAGCGATGTCTGCAGCCAAGGAAGCAGTCCAGAAGGCAGGTGAGGCCGCTGTGAAAGCGGGCGAAGCCGGCAAGGCCGCGCTCGAAGCGGCCACCGATACGGCCGGTGAAAAGATCGACGAGGGAAGCGAGAAGGCGGAGGAGATGGCCCAATCCGCCGGGGAAAGCGCGATCGACGCCAAGGAAGCGGCCGAAAACGCCGCCCGCCGTATTGCCGATGCCACCCGTGAAGCCGCAATGAAGATCAAGGATGCGGGCAAGGACGTGGTGGACGCTGTGCGCAACAAGGGCGAAGACAAGCCGGAAGAAGTGACCCAGTCACCGAAGTAATCCTGTTCGGAAGTGCGCTATTCCCGTTTGACCGCGTGAATAGCTTGGGCACCAGAGCTGAAGTGCATGGATTGGTCGGGCGGATGGTTTTTCTTCCGTCGCGGTTACTGCTTCCCACCCTACAATAGGCACCTCCCTGCCTTCCTGTAGCGTCCCATGCCCGACTCGAAAGACAGCATCCGTATCCGCGGTGCGCGTCAGAACAATCTCCGCAATCTCTCGCTCGATCTCGCGCTCAATCGCCTCACGGTGGTGACCGGGGTGTCCGGTTCGGGCAAGTCCTCGCTGGTGTTCGACACCCTGTATGCCGAGGGGCAGCGGCGCTACGTGGAGACTTTCTCCCCCTATGCGCGGCAGTTTCTGGACCGCATGGACAAGCCGCAGGTCGACCGTATCGAGGGGGTGCCGCCGGCGATTGCGATCGACCAGACCAGCCAGGTACGCACCTCCCGGTCGACGGTGGGGACGATGACCGAGCTGGCGGATCACTTCAAGCTGCTCTACGCGCGCGCCGCGCACCTGCATTGTCGTTGCTGCGGCAAGCCGGTGAAGCGCGATTCGGCCGACAGCATCGGCGCCGACCTTGGACGCCGGGCGCAGGCGGCGGGGGATCCGCGGCTGGTGATCTGTTTTCCGCTGACGGTGCCCACGCGCTATCGCGATGAGGAGATTGCCGCCCTGCTCAACGCGCAGGGTTATACCCGCATTCATCGGCGCGAAGCGGGTGTCGAGCATGACGTGCTGCAGGTCGTGCAGGACCGTTTCCGTTATTCCTCGGCCGAGCCGGCGCGGCTGGCGGAAGCGCTGGAAGCGGCACTGCGGCTGGGGCAGGGCCGATTGCGGGTCTTTGCCGCGCTGGAGGGGGAGGAAGCGGAGTGGCGCTATTCGCAGGGACTGCACTGCGCCGATTGCGACATCCATTACAGCGACCCGACGCCGGGGCTGTTCTCCTTCAACTCGCCGATCGGCGCGTGCGAGACCTGTCGCGGCTTTGGTCGCGTCATCGGGGTGGATTTCGGCCTGGTGATTCCGGACGAGTCGAAAACGCTGGCCGAAGGCGCGATCAAGCCGTGGCAGACCGAAAGCTATCGTGAATGCCAGCAGGATCTGGCCAAGATGGCGAAGAAGGCCGGCGTGGCGATGGACGTGCCTTTCCGCGACCTGCCGCCCGAGCACCGGCAGTGGGTGCTCGAAGGCGACGCCAAGTGGAAGAACTGGGACAGTTCGTGGCCGCGCTACTGGTATGGCGTGCGCCATTTCTTCGCCTGGCTGGAAACCAAGGCCTACAAGATGCACATCCGGGTATTGCTGTCGCGCTATCGCAGCTACACGCTCTGCCCCGCCTGCCACGGGGCGCGGCTCAAGCCCGATGCCCTGTTGTGGCGGCTGCCGGTGGGCGACGACGGGCTGGCGATCCAGCAGCTGATGGCGTTGCCGGTCGATCGCATCCGCGAAGCCATTGCGGCGCTCGAGCTGCCCGGCGTGGCCGACGAAGCCACCACGCTGGTGCTGGGCGAGATCCGCAGTCGGCTGACCTATCTTGCCGATGTCGGGCTGGGCTACCTGACGCTGGACCGTCAGTCGCGGACGCTGTCCGGCGGCGAGGTTCAGCGCATCAACCTGACCACGGCGCTCGGCACCTCACTGGTGAACACGCTGTTCGTTCTCGACGAGCCCTCCATCGGCCTGCATCCGCGCGATATCGGCCGCATCCTGGGGGTGATGACGCGCTTGCGCGATGCCGGCAATACGCTGGTGGTGGTCGAGCACGATCCGCAGGTGATGGTGGCGGCCGACGAGTTGCTGGAGATCGGCCCCGGTCCGGGCGAGCGCGGCGGCAATATCGTGGCGCGCGGCACGCCGGCCGAGATCACCGCCAACCCGGATTCGGTGACCGGACCGTGGCTGGCCGGGCGCAAGCGCATCGATGTCGAGCGTCCGCTGCGCCCGGTGGATGCCGGCACGCCACGGCTGACCCTGGTCGGTGCGCGCGAGCACAACCTGCGCGGAATCGACGTGTCTTTCCCCTTGCAGCGCATGACCTGTCTCACCGGGGTGTCCGGCTCGGGCAAGTCGAGCCTGATCCAGGATGTGCTGTATCCCGCGCTGGCCAAGCATTTCGGCGAGGCGGTCGATACACCGGGTGCGTTCGACGCGCTGCAAGGTGTGGACGGCCTGCGTGGTGTGGTGATGGTCGACCAGTCGGCGATCGGCAAGAGTTCGCGCTCCAATCCGGTGAGCTACGTCGGTGCCTGGGACCCGATCCGCAACCTGTTCGCGGCGCTGCCCGAGGCGAAGCAGCGCGGTTATTCGCCCGGTACCTTCAGCTTCAACGCCGGTCATGGGCGCTGTCCAACCTGCACCGGCTCGGGTTTCGAGCATGTGGAGATGCAGTTTCTGTCCGATGTGTGGCTGCGCTGCCCGGATTGCGATGGCAAGCGCTATCGGCCCGAGGTGCTCGAACTGCAATGGCGCGCGCATTCGGTGGCCGACGTGCTGGAGATGACGGTGCGCGAGGCGCTGGGCTTCTTCGCCGATCAACCCAAGGTGCTGGCCGCGCTGGCGCCGCTCGCCGATGTGGGGCTCGACTATTTGCGCCTGGGGCAGCCGGTGCCGACGCTGTCGGGGGGTGAGGCGCAGCGTCTGAAACTGGCCGGTCATCTGGCCACGGCGGCACAGAAGAAGGGCAGCCGCGCGTCCAAGGCTGTGGATAAATCTGTTGGCAAATCCGTGGATAAGGCGGAAGAGGCGGCGCCCGGTCTGCTCTTCCTGTTTGACGAGCCGACCACCGGTCTGCATTTCGAAGATGTGGCCACGCTGCTCGGTGCCTTCAACAAGCTGCTCGAGGCGGGCAATTCGCTGATCGTCATCGAGCACAACCTCGACGTCATCGCCGCGGCCGACTGGATCATCGACCTTGGCCCCGAAGGTGGCGAGGGCGGTGGCGAGATCGTGGTGGAAGGCAGCCCGGCACAGGTGCAGGCCCATCCGGCGTCTCACACCGGCCTGGCCTTGCGCGAGTACGCCGAAGCACTGGCGCGGACGCGAGCGGCGCCGCGCAAGGTGGCCGAGGCCCCGGCGGCCTACCGTGCGCTGACGGCGCCGGCGATCGAGATTCATCATGCGCGCGAACACAACCTGAAGAACATCAGCGTGTCGATTCCGCGCGACCGCTTTACCGTAGTCACCGGCCTGTCGGGTTCGGGCAAGTCGACGCTCGCTTTCGACATCGTGTTCGGCGAGGGCCAGCGCCGCTACCTCGAATCGCTCAATGCCTACGCGCGTCAGTTCGTGCAGCCTTCGAGCCGGCCCGATGTGGATGGGGTGTTCGGCATTCCACCGACGGTGGCGATCGAGCAGCGCACCAGCCGGGGCGGGCGCAAGAGCACGGTGGCGACACTGACCGAGATTCACCCCTTCCTGCGCCTGATGTACGTCAAGCTCGGCACCCAGTACTGCCCGGACTGCCAGGTGCCGGTGACGCCGCAGAGCTTCGAGGCCATCGTCGCCCAGATCCAGCGCGAGATGCGCGGCCTGTCGGTCGAAGTGCTGGCACCACTGGTGACCAACCGCAAGGGGCTGTACACCAATCTGGCCAAGTGGGCGCGGGGCAAGGGCCATGCGCAGCTGCGGGTGGATGGCGAGTATCTGCCCACCTCCAAGTGGCCGCGGCTGGACCGCTACAAGGAGCACACCATCGAGTTGCCGCTGGGCATGGTGGTGGTGCAGCCTGCGCACGAGACGACGCTGCGGGAGTTCGTCAGTGCGGCGCTGGAACATGGAAAGGGCGTGCTCAAGGTGCTGGCGCTGGGGACCGTGGGGGCGACGCCGGTGACCTTCTCCACGCTGCGCGCCTGCCCGAGTTGCGGCACCGGTTTTCCGGAGCCCGATCCGCGCCTGTTCTCCTACAACGCCAAGCATGGCTGGTGTCCCAAGTGTTACGGTACCGGCTTGAAGACGGCGGCACGGGTCGAAGACCCCGACGCGCTCGATCTGGGCGATGAGGACAGCGTCAGCAGTGACGAGCCCTGCCCGGCCTGCGACGGCGCGCGGCTCAATGCGGTGGCGCGTGCGGTGCGGTTCCGCGATCGTGGCCTGCACCAGCTGGCCAGGTTGCCGGTGAATAAAATGGCGGATTTCTTCGGCGAACTGGCGCTGACAGATCGCGAGACCGACATCGCCCGTGACCTGGTGAGCGAGATTCGTGGCCGCCTCGATTTTCTCAAGCACGTTGGTCTGGGCTACCTCGCGCTCGATCGTGCGGCGCCCACGCTCTCTGGCGGCGAGGCGCAGCGCATCCGGCTGGCGGCCCAGCTTGGGTCCAACCTGCGCGGGGTGTGCTACATCCTCGACGAGCCCACCATCGGCCTGCACCCGCGCGACAACCGCCTGCTGCTCGATACGCTGGAAGCCTTGCGCGACCGCGGCAACACGCTGCTGGTGGTCGAGCATGACGAGGACACCATCCGCCGCGCGGACCATGTCATCGATCTTGGTCCCGGCGCGGGGGTACGCGGTGGTCTGGTGGTGGCCGAAGGCAACATGGCGGCCCTGCTGGCAGCACCCGAGTCGGCCACCGGGGCCTGCTTTCGCCAGCCCTTGCAGCATCCGATGCGCCCACGGCGCGTGGTGTCGAAAGACCATCCGGCGATTCGCATCGGCGGCGCGAGTCTGCACAATCTGAAGCATGTCGATGTGGGCATTCCGCTGGCAAGGCTGACGGTGGTGACCGGGGTGTCGGGTTCGGGCAAGTCGTCTTTGGCGCGCGACGTGATCCATGCCAATCTGCGCGCCCGCCTCGGCGATCCCGAGTCGACGCGCGCCCGCCGTCGCGGCCAGGCGCAGCCGGAAACGGTAGACCAGGCGCTGGTCGGCTGTCGCAGCCTGGTCGGCTGGCAACAGGTCGGGCGCGTGCTGGAGGTGGATCAGACCCCGATCGGCAAGACGCCGCGCTCCTGCCCGGCGACCTACGTCGGCTTCTGGGATGCGATCCGCAAGCTTTTTGCCGATACGTTTGATGCACGCACGCGGGGCTGGAATGCGTCGCGCTTTTCCTTCAACACCGGCGCCGGGCGCTGCCCGGTCTGCGATGGTGCCGGGCAGACCACCGTGGAGATGAATTTCCTGCCTGACGTCAAGACGCCTTGTGAAGCGTGCGGTGGTGCCCGCTTCAACCCCGAAACCCTGTCGGTGCGCTGGCGTGAGAAAACGGTGGCCGAGGTGCTGGCGATGCCGGTGGATGAGGCGGTGGGCTTCTTTGCGGCCCATCCGTCAATCGCTCACCCGCTGCAGTTGCTGCAGGATGTCGGTCTCGGCTACCTGACGCTGGGCCAGCCCAGCCCGACGCTGTCGGGTGGCGAGGCGCAGCGCATCAAGCTGGTGACGGAACTGTCCAAGGTGCGCAGCCGCCCGGGCGACGCCGCCTCGAGCGGTGGCGTGCCCTTGCCCGCGGATCGCCACACCCTGTACGTGCTCGACGAGCCGACGGTGGGTTTGCACATGGCCGATGTCGACAAGCTGATCCACGTCCTGCACCGGCTGACAGACGCCGGCCACACCGTGCTCGTAATCGAGCACGACCTCGACGTGATGGCCGAAGCGGACTGGTTGATCGACCTCGGACCGGAGGGCGGCGACGGTGGCGGCCAGGTGGTGGCGGAAGGGCCGCCCGAGGTGGCGATGGCCAATCCGGCGTCACACACCGGTCAACATCTGGTGGCCTTTGTTGCGGCGCGGAGCCGCGTTGCGGAACCGAATCCGGCCTGATGCGGTCAGTGCAGGCATGAAAAATACACCTGAAGTCTGGATGGATATATGAGCAAGAAGCAAGTGCGGGTGTGGGATCTGCCGTTGCGGGTCTTTCATTGGTCCCTGGTGTTGCTGACGCTGGCGGTGTTTGTCAGCGGCCTGATCGGGGGCAATCTGATCGTGTGGCATGGCCGTCTGGGTGTGGCCATTGCGGGACTGCTGGCGTTCCGGCTGGTGTGGGGCATCGTCGGGTCGACCTATGCGCGCTTCGCGCACTTCGTGCCGGGGCCGGGCCGTATCGCCGCCTATCTGCGCGGCCAGTGGCGCGATGCCGGCCACAACCCGCTGGGGGCGTTGTCGGCACTGGGATTGCTGGCAGTGATGATCTTCCAGGTGGCAAGTGGTCTGGTATCGAACGACGACATCGCGTTCGAAGGGCCGCTTTATGCGCTGGTGAGCAAGAGCACGAGCGACTGGATGAGCAGCCTGCATCGCCTGAACATCTGGGTGATCGGCGGCCTGGTCGGCCTGCATGTGCTGGCGATCCTCTACTATGTTCACGTGAAGAAGGACGATCTGGTGAAGCCGATGATCACCGGCGTCAAGGCGTTTTCAGAACCCGTGCCGCGGCCGGCACAAGGCGGCGGGCTGGTGTCTTTCGTGGTGGCGTTGTGCGTTTCTGTCGCCACGGTGTGGGTCGCGACCGGGGGGCTGCTGGATTCGCCCCCGCCTCCACCGCCGGCCCAGGCCGCACCGGCGTGGTAAGAAGAAAAGCCGCAGTCATGCGGCTTTTTTGTGGGGTGCAGTTCGGGCTTACTCTTCGCGGAACTTGTCGTGACAGGCCTTGCAGGTCTTGCCGAGGTCGCCGAAGGCAGTCTTCACCGCAGCCGCATCGCCGCTGGCGGCCACCTTGGCCAGGTTGTTGGCAGCACTGTTGAAGTCGCCGGCAAGCTTGCCGACTTCCTGCATGTTCTGGAACAGTTCCGGTTTGACACGGGTTTTCTGGTTGCCCACAGCCTTGTCGGTGCCCGGGCCATAGAGCGCGCCCATGCCTGAATTGGCGATACCGGCGATGGCGTTGGCGGCGGCGGTGACCTGGGCCGCATCATACGTGCCTTCTAGATTGGTCTTGATCTTGCCCATATTCCAGCTCATGAAACCATAGCCGGCCTTGCGGAACTTGATCTGGTCCTCGGGCTTGACCTGGGCGGATGCCGCGCTGGCCAAAGACAGTGCGACAATGGCGAGTGCGATGCGGGCGACGGATTTCTTCATTGTGTTTTCCTCTCGGACGGATGATGAGTTGTCCCCGGTGTGGGGCCCGGTGCTGCGACATGCGGTAGCGGATATTGGTTCAATGGCCGGTTGGCCGTCTTCATCAGTACGCCATGATATTCATAACGGATGACAATGCAAGACATGTGTGGATGCGTGTGTGTGGTATGCGGGGATTGCCCGCAAATTGGCCTAAAGCTTTAGGACGCAGTAGCCGATGACGTTATGGACAACGAAATGGAACCCGTACTGCGGGTCAATAACAAGGAGAACATCATGCGCCGATTAGCCGATACGCCGATTTGGGTACGTCTTACCGGTGCGATCTGGCTGATGCTGGTGATCGCATGGGGCAGCATGATCGTGTGGGAGACCCGCGTGAATCGTGACACGGCGATCGCTCAGGCACGCGATTTTGCCAGTACAGTCAATGAAATGACCATGGCCGGCCTGACCGGCATGATGATTACCGGTACCGTGGCCCAGCGCGATGTGTTTCTCGACCAGATCAAGGAGCTGTCCTCCGTAAGCGACCTGAAGGTGATCCGCGGTGATGCGGTCAGCAAGGTCTACGGTCCGGGGACGGCCTCGGAGCAGATGCTGGACGACGTCGAAAAGAAGGTGATGGCCGGTGGACCCGCAGTCATCGAAGTGGTCTCGGATGCACAATACGGCGAACATCTGCGGGTGGTGATTCCGTCAGCCGCATCGAAGAACTACCTGGGCAAGGACTGCACCCTGTGCCATCAGGTTGATGTCGGCACGACCCTGGGTGCGGTGAGCATGCGAATTTCGCTCGACAAGGTGAATGCCGCCGTGACCGAGTTTCGCAACACCAGCATTCTCTTCGCCTTTCTCGCATCCTTGCCGCTGGCGGCGTTCATCTTTCTCTTCATCCGTCGCTTCGTCACCCGTCCGCTGGCGCACATGACCGACAGCCTGGCCGAGATCGCACAGGGCGGCGGCGATCTGACACGGCGTCTGGATGCGCCGGGCCAGGACGAGATCGGGCGCACGGCCGAGACCTTCAATCGCATGCTCGTCACCATCGCCGATCTGGTGCGTCAGGTGGGGACGTCTGCCGAAGCGGTCACGGTGTCGGCACGAAACCTGGTGGGTGGTGCGTCGAAACTGGCCGAGGGTTCGCACCGGCAGAACAGCAGTTCGGTGGCTGCGGCCGAGTCCGTCGATGAACTCAATGCCAAGATTCTGCACATTGCCGATAGCACCGAGGCGGTGCGCGAGCGTTCGCGCGACAGTCTGGCGCGCTCTCAGGAAGGGCAGCACAGCCTCGGGCAGTTGATCGGGGAAGTCGCCCAGGTCGAAGATGCCGTTCAGCATATGGCGAAGTCCGTCGGGGCCTTCGTCGAATCTACCCGGGCGATTACCGCGATGACCCAGGAAGTGCGCGAGATTGCCGAGCAGACCAACCTGCTGGCACTCAATGCGGCGATCGAAGCGGCCCGCGCCGGCGAGCAAGGCCGGGGTTTTGCAGTGGTGGCCGATGAAGTGCGCAAACTGGCCGAGAAATCCGCGCGCTCGGCGGGCGAAATCGACACCATTACCCAAGAGATCACCCAGCAATCGGCTTCCGTACAGGATTCGATCGCGCGTGGCATGACCCATCTGGAATCCAGCCGGCATGCGGCCGATGTGGTGTCGGGCGTGCTGGTGGCGGCGAATGCGTCTGTGAGCGATGTCGGTGAAGGTCTCGATCGCATCGCCGCTGCAACGGATGATCAGCGGCGCGCGAGCGAATCGGTGACGGGCAGCATCGATGCCATTGCCGATATGGCGCGCGACAACAACAAGGCTATCGAACACACCCTGGGGGCCGCGCGTGAGATGGAGCAGCTGGCCTCCAGTCTGCAGGAGTCGGTGTCACGATTCAGGGTCTGAGCGGTCCGTCATGGGCCGTTCAACCCGGTTTCGTCCTGCCGCCTTGGCGCGGTAGAGCGCTTCGTCGATGGCAATGAACAGTTCCCGGGCGTCTCCGCCATGCTCGGGAAAGGTGGCAATGCCGAAGCTCGCCGTGACCCGGTCGAGTTGTTCCAGATCCGGCCATGGATGTGCGGCAAGCAACTCGCGCAGGGTTTCGACCCGTTGCTGCAGTTGTTCGATGGTCGTATCCACGCAGATCAGCATGAACTCTTCGCCGCCCCAGCGGCACAGATGATCCGAGCGGCGCACATGCGTGCCGAACAACTCTGCCACGCCGGCAAGCACCCTGTCTCCGCACAGATGTCCATACATGTCGTTGACCTGCTTGAAGTTGTCCAGGTCGAACAGGCATACGCCAAGCGGGAGTTTCAGGCGCTGGCAAAGGCTGATTTGTGAATCGAGCACGATTTCGGCTTCGCGCCGGTTCAACAGGCCGGTGAGACTGTCGTGTGAGGCCAGTTTCTGCAGGCGTTGTTCGAGATTCTTGCGATCGCTGATGTTCTGCACCATGCCGACCATGCGCACCGGCCGGCCGTCCTGGTCACGATCGGATATTTTTCCGCGATCATGCACCCACAGGAAATGACCGTTGCGGTTTCTCAGGCGATATTCGACATCGTAGCGTTCGCGGTCGCCCGCGAGATGATCGTCCAGCACCCGGCGCACCAAAGCGCTGTCGTCGGGGTGAATGTTGTCCGTCCAGCTTGAAAGTGCGGGTGCGAGTTCTTCCGGTCCATATCCGAGCATGCGCTTGAGCTGGGGGCTGAAGAAGACCACATTGCTGGCGATATCCCAATCCCACAGGCCGTCACTGGCTTCGTTGAGCGCGAAGCGCAATTGGGCGTCGCGCGCGATCAGTTCGCTCTCCAGCCGGGTGCGTCGGGTGATGTCGCGGGCGACGGACAGGAAGTACGCCCTGCCGCGCAGATCGAGACAGCTGGTATGCACCTCGACCGGGACTTCGCCACCGCGTCGGTGGCGATGGGAACCGATGAATACATAAGGTGCCCGTCGCCGGATCTCTGCAGCGATGCTCTCCCATTGCGCAGGTCCGAGCACATCCTTCTGCAGGGTGAGGACGGAGTGGTCGAGAAGATCGCTGGCGGCGGTGTATCCCAGTCCTTCCCATGCGGCGCGATTGCAATAGACGATGCCCGAGCTGTCGGGGTCTATCAGGAACACGCTGTCGGGAAGCGCATTGAATATCGCTTCCAGCGTTGCGAGGGTGACGTCAGGGTCGGTCTGTGCGAATGGCATTGATGAGTGAGCAGGGTGCTGGATCCCGTTCCACCGGATGATAAACGCACAGTGTGCCGGATGGTGACAATCGCATACTCGATTCCGTGTTCAGGCGTCCCCAGCGCCGTGGCAGGTGAAAGTGTGCCGGCGATGACCGATGATCGCCGGCGGCGCAATCACGCGACCCTACTCCAGCCGGACCGGGACGAAAATGCGCGCATCGCCACGCTGTATCAGCAGTGCGAAACGCTTCCCGGCGCGATCAAGGTACTGGCGGAACTGTTCGATCGTGGTCACCGGCTGGTTATTGAGTGCGAGGATGATGTCACCGCGCTGTACACCCGCCCGTGCGGCGGGTCCGCCGGCGCTCTCGACCACGAGTCCGCCGCTGACGCCGACCTGAGCTGCTTCCTGTGCAGTGAGCGGGCGTGCATTGAGGCCGAGCTTGCCGCCGGCACTCTCGCTGCGCCCAGGACCGCTCGCGCTGCCGGCCTCAGGATTGAGTTCGTCAAGCACGGCTGCGATTTCGCGGTTCTTGCCGTCACGCCAGACGTCCAGTTTGATCCGTGTGCCGGGCCGCAGGTCGCCGATGATCCGAGGCAGATCGGCCGAGTCGCCGACGCGATTGCCGTCGACGCCAAGGATGACGTCGCCCGGTTTGAGGCTGGCCTTGTCGGCCGCACTGCCCGGTTCGACACTGGCGATCAGGGCGCCGCGGGCGTCGGGCAGGCCGAAGGACTGTGCCAGGTCCTTGTCCACGCCCTGGATGGCGATGCCGAGGCGACCGCGCTGCACCCGGCCGTGTTTCACCAGCTGATCCTTGACCTTCATTGCGACATCGATCGGGATGGCGAACGAAATGCCCATGAAGCCACCGGAGCGGGAATAGATCTGTGAATTGATGCCCACCACCTCGCCATCGAGATTGAACAGGGGGCCGCCCGAGTTGCCCGGATTGATGGCGACGTCGGTCTGTATGAAGGGAACGTAGTTTTCATCCGGCAGACGTCGTGCCTTGGCTGAAATGATGCCTGCGGTCACGGTGTTGTCGAATCCGAATGGCGAACCCATGGCGACGACCCATTCGCCGACGCGGGCACGGTCCGCGTCACCGATACGGACCACCGGCAGGTTGCTGGCGTCGATCTTGAGTACGGCGACGTCGGTGCGCTTGTCGGTGCCGACGACCTTGGCCTTGAATTCGCGCTTGTCGATCAGGCGCACGGTGACCTCGGCCCCGCCCTCGCCGACGACATGGGCGTTGGTCAGCACGTATCCATCGTTACTGACGATGAAGCCCGATCCGATGCCGCGACTGATGCGCGGTTCGCCTCGACCGCCAGGCTGTCCGGGCATGTCCGGCATCGGTACGCCGAAGCGGCGAAGAAAGTCGTAGAAGGGATCGTTGGCGAAAGGATTGTCGGTACTGGCAACTTGCTGTTCGACTACGCTGATGTTGACGACGGCTGGACCGACCTGTTCGACCAGATCACCGAAATCGGGCAGGCCGAAGCGGTTGGTGCCGACGCTGGCTGCCGCCGGGGCCGCCTCGGCGGGGGCGAGCAGCGTCCCCTGAGGCAAGAGGGCGGCAAGTGCAAGGGCCAGCGTGCTGGCGACGAGACTGTTTCTCATGGGCATTCCTGTGTAGTGGAAGGCAATGGACAGACAGTGGACGCGAGCGCACGCGCGGTGTTCCCGCGTGCGATGGTCCGTTGCACCGATATGGGGGTCATTTCGCGCCAATCAAGTCGGCGCATCGATGCTAGAAGTGCGAGATGACGCTGAAGTAAACCTGCGGTTCGACGGGATTGGCGGCCTTGCTGCCGCGATACTGGGGCAATTGCTCGACGGGCCTGTGCACCATTTCCTGGTGGCTGCCGAGCAGGTTGATGCCACTCAGACGGATCTCGACCCGCTGCGATCCGATCACGAGTCTGCGGCTGACAGAAAGATCGAGCGTGTTGTAGGCGTCGACCTCGAAGCGCTGCGAGCCCGCATAGCCGGAGCCGACTTCGGTTGGACCCATGCGGATGAGGCTGATCGTGGATTGCCACGGACCATATTCCTGCAACCAGGTCAGACTTGCCGTATAGGGTGCGACCGTGGCTTGGATTTCGGGCTGCTGCGCTCGTGCCTGGATCATCGTATGGTTGAAGACGAGCTGGCCATCCTTCCATGGCTTCAGGCGCAACTGATACTCGATGCCGTTGAGCCGGACAGTCCCTTCGCTGTTTGCCCAGCGCGTGCCACCCAGGATGCGTTGGAACAGGTTGGGGTCGGGAAACACATTGTCGGCAGGGGTCAGCATCGGGGCCAGGGACTCGCGCACGATGTAGTCGTGAATGTGCTCGCGAAACACCCGTACGTCGAGGTTTCCCTGTATCTGCGGCAATTGCTGCAACAGCCCGAGCTCGAATGCATCGATGCGCTGCGGCTTCAGGTCGGGATTGCCCTGGTGGCGAATCTGGATCAGGCCGTAGTGCGGATCGACGACGCGGGTGTCGGCCTCACGTTCGAACAGGGACGGCTGCCGCCAGGCGCGCGAATAACCTGCCCGTGCGGTGGTGGCCGGATCCGGCTGCCAATTCAGGAAAATCCGCGGCGCGAGGCGAAGCTTGTCGTTCTCGATGTGCTCGACCATGGTGCCCAGGTTCCACAGCCACCGTGGCGCCATGCGCCACTCGGCGTTGCCGAACAGGCGCCATTCCTGCTGGCTGTGCTTGCGATCGTCATCGAAAAGCTGTCTGGATATCAGTTCGTCGCGCCGCCATTCGAGCCCCCAGACGGTCTGCAGCCGGGCCGAGGAGCGCACCCGATGCTGGAATTCGAGATTGTCGCGCAGGCTGTCCCGGTTGAGGTCGACCGGGATCGCGATGCCCGGTGCTGCCAGCAGGGCATCACGCAGCTCGGGAATGGCGCCCAGCGCGTCGAGATTGCGATGCGAATCGACAATCCACTCATTTCGCGCGCTTTCGCGGTTGCGGTACCAGGACAGGGACCATTCTTCATCGGCGGACGGGGTATGCTGCCAGCGTGCCTGGAGATGGCTGTTCTGGTGATAGGCGCTGCTGGGGGCACTGCCGTTGAAGAGCACCCCTTCATAGCCGGTGCCCCGCCGACCGTCGCTGATACCGGCCTTCAGCGTGAGTTCGTCATCATTGCCCACGCGCAGGTCGCCACGCAGATTGAGCGTTTCGATGCGGCGTCCGTCATTGAGCCTGTCCGAGCCATCGTCCTGCAGGTGGGATGCGCTGATCCGCAGACCCAGCGGCCCCAGGTGGGTGACCGCGCGCACGCCGACATCGGCAATGCCCGAATTCCCCAGCGTCGCACGGACCGTACTGCCGGTCTCGGTGGCCGTATGACGGGTAATGATGTTGACGACACCGAGAAAGGCATTCGATCCATAGGCCGCGGAGTCGGAGCCACGTACGATCTCGATGCGTTCGACATCTTCCGGATTGACCCCGAGTGCGCCCCAGTCTGCACCACCAAAGAAATAGGGTGAATACACCGAACGCCCATCGACGAGCACCTGCATCTGATTGGGATAGTCCGAACCCAGGCCGTGGTAGCTCACCCAATGCTCGTTGCTGCGCTCCTGTGCCACCTGCATGCCCGGCACGAGCCTGAGCAATCGGGCGATATCGCGGTATCCCGTCGCCGCAATGGTTTCGTCATCGATGACCGATATTGCACCCGGGGTATCCCTTACGGGTTGCGGCAAACGCGAGACGGTGAGGACGACAGGCAGCGGCTCGAAGAAAAGATCTTCGCTTCCATTGCCCGATGCCGACGCGGTTGCAGCCGGCGTCGCGAGCAGGCATGCTGCAGCAAGACGGGTGAAGCGCTGATTCTTCATCCTGAGTGTTTTCTTTTCTGTCGTATGCGAAATTATATATTGTTCATTCGACAGTCCATGCATCTTTGCCGGCGACGCAGCGTGTCTCTCGTCGCGGGGGCGAGCGGCCCGGCGGATGCGCCCGACACCGGCCGGAAACCATGACCCTGACCGATCTTCGCTATCTTGTTGCCCTTGCCCACGAGCGTCATTTCGGACGCGCAGCCGAAAAATGTCATGTGTCGCAACCGACCTTGTCGGTGGCGATCAAGAAGGTCGAAGAAGAACTCGGCATCCAGCTTTTCGAACGCAGTGCCTCCGAAGTGAAGATTACCGAAACCGGCCGCCGTATCGTTGCACAGGCCGAAAAGGTCCTCGTCGAGGCCAGCCAGATCAACGAGATTGCGGCTGCGGGCAAGGATCCACTGGCTGGCGCGCTGCGCCTGGGGGTGATCTACACCATCGGGCCCTATCTGCTGCCGCGGCTGATTCCGCGGGTGCACCAGATGGCGCCGCGCATGCCGCTGATCATCCAGGAGAACTACACCACGCGTCTGGTCGATGCCCTCAAGCGCGGTGAGCTCGACGTGATTGTCATCAGCCTGCCGCTCGAAGAGGCCGGCATCGTCACCCAGCCCGTTTACGACGAACCCTTCCGGGTGCTGCTGCCTGCGTCCCATCCGTGGACGGCAGAGACCGAGATCGACGCCGAGCATCTCGCCGACGACCAACTGTTGTTGCTGGGTGCGGGCAACTGCTTCCGCGACCAGGTGCTCGAAGTTTGTCCCCACTGCCGCAATGTTGGTGGTCTGCAGCGCACGCTCGAGGGGAGCTCGCTGGAGACCATCCGTTACATGGTGGCGACCGGGCTGGGCGTTACCGTGTTGCCCAGCTCCGCTGCCGATGGGCTCGATGCACACAATCCGATGGTCGCGGTGCGCCCCTTCGCGCACCCCGAGCCGTCGCGCCGGGTGGCATTGGCCTGGCGGGTCACCTATCCGCGCAATGGTGCGATCGACATCCTGCGCACCGCGATTTTCGACAGCAACCTGCCGGGCGTGCGTCCGGTTGGGAGCCTGCCGTCATTCGATATCGGCTCACGGGTGCAGGCCTGACATACCGGGCATAGTCCCGGTCGATATGACGGATACGCGTACTCAATTGGATGGGCCCCACGGTTTGGCCTAGCATCGGGATGTGGCGGTCGCCTTGCGGCCGGAACGAAGCACTGTCCGAAGAGGAGTCATGACATGGAAATCGATATCGGCATCAACAAGAAGGAACGGGCGAAAATCGCCGAGGGTCTGTCGCGGTTGCTGGCGGACAGCTACACCCTGTATCTGACGACGCACAACTTTCACTGGAACGTGACCGGGCCCATGTTCAATACCCTGCACCTGATGTTCGAGGCGCAGTACACCGAACTGGCGCTGGCGGTGGACCTGATTGCGGAGCGCATCCGCGCACTGGGTTTTCCTGCTCCGGGCACCTATCGCGAATTCCAGAAGCTCACCAGCATGAGCGAGCCCGAGGGCGTGCCCAGTGCGGAAGAAATGATTCGAGCCCTGGTCAAGGGGCAGGAAGCCGTGGTCAAGACCGCACGCAGTGTGGCCCCGCTGGCCGACAAGGTGAGTGATGAGCCGACGCTGGACCTGCTGACCCAGCGCATGCAGATTCACGAGAAGAATGCCTGGATGCTGCGCAGCCTGCTCGAGAGCTGAGTGTTCCGATAGCGGCAGGGAAGACAGGCCGACCGGGCCTGTCTTCTGTTCTGCGTCAGCCGATCATCTTACCCGGCAGCCAGGTGACCAGGCCGGGGAAGACATAGAGCAGTACCACGGCCAGTGCCATCAGCAGGAAGTAGGGCAAGGCATAAAGTGCGATGGTGGTGATCTGGCGGCCGGTCAGGCCTTGCAGCACGAAGAGGTTGAACCCCACGGGCGGGGTGACTTGTGCCATCTCGACCACGACGACGACGAAGATGCCGAACCACAGCGGGTCGATTCCGGCAGTCTGAATGGTGGGCAGCAGCACCGCCATGGTCAGCACGACGATGGAGATGCCGTCGAGAAAGCAGCCGAGCAGGATGTAGAACACCGCGAGTGCCAGCAACAGCATGCCCGGACTCAGGCCGAGTGAGCCGATCCACTCGGCAAGATGGCGCGGTAGGCCCATGTAGCCCATCGCGAGGGTGAGGAAGGCGGATCCGCCCAGGATCAGCGCGATCATGCAGTACAGTCGCGTCGCCCCCATCAGTGCGGCTATGAAACTCTGCCGGCTGAGCGACTTCTGGCTGGCGGCAATGATCAGGCTGCCGACTACGCCGATCGCGGCGGCCTCGGTGGCGGTGGCGATGCCGCTGTAGATCGAGCCCAGCACACCGCCGATGAGGAGGACGACCGGGATCAGGTTGCGCGATGCAATGACCTTCTCGACGAAGCTGGTCTTGAGGTCGGCGGGTGGGATGCGCTCGCCGTTCAGCAGAGACCACAACACCACCCAGCCCATGAACAGCGAGGCGAGCAGGATGCCGGGTAGCACGCCGCCGACGAAGAGCTTGGAAATGGAGACGTCGGCCGACACGCCATAGACGATCATGATGATCGAGGGTGGAATCAGCAGGCCCAGCGTGCCAGCACCCGCCAGCGTGCCGAGGATCATCGATTCCGGGTAGCCGCGACGGCTCAGTTCTGGCAGCGAGATCTTGCCGATGGTGGCACAGGTGGCCGCCGACGATCCGGATACCGCTGCAAACAGCGTGCAGCCGATGATGTTGGTGTGGAGCAGGCGCCCCGGCAGGCGTTCCAGCCAGGGTGACAGACCCTTGAACATGTCTTCCGACAACTTGGTGCGGAACAGGATCTCGCCCATCCACAGAAAGAGCGGCAGGGCGGTGAGGGTCCAGCTCGATCCGGCGCCCCAGATCGCGACCGCCATACCGTCGCCGGGCGGGCGCGGGGTAAAGCCGAGCATGCCGAGAATGCCGATGGCCATCAGCGCGAGGCCGATCCACACGCCACTGGCGAGGAGGACCAGCATCAGGCCGATGAGTAGTGCCGCAATGGTCAGATCCATGGTGTCGTCCTTATTCCATGCGCACGGCTTCGCCGCCGGCACCGGCCAGACGCCTGGGTTCGTGACCGAGCGTGGTGACGATGAGGTCGTCGAGCAGCGCGATCACCAGCACCACGCTGCCGATGGCCATGGACAATTGCGGAATCCACAGCGGCGTGGCATCGATGCCTTGCGAGATATCCTCGAATTCGTGCGACTGCCAAACGAGACGCACCGCGTACCAGGCGAGCATGATGGCAATCGCGCTTGCCGCAGCGAGCGAGAACCATTCCATCGCCCGGCGCAGACGCGGGCCGACGCGCTCGATGAGCAGGCTGACGCGGATATGCTCGCCGTGCTTGA
Source organism: Azoarcus sp. L1K30 (assembly GCF_018122735.1). GTDB lineage: Bacteria > Pseudomonadota > Gammaproteobacteria > Burkholderiales > Rhodocyclaceae > Parazoarcus. The sequence continues at coordinate 3,398,011 of NZ_JAGRRD010000001.1, forward strand.
AGGTGTAGGCGAGGGCGAGAAAGCCACAGGCCGCCATGCAATAACCCGCGTAATCGTCGGTGCCGCTGAGGTAGATGCCGAGCGGGCGGCTGACGATGCCGGCCGACACCATGAGCAGGGTGGCGACCATGCCGACGGCGGCGAGCGCCCCGGACAGGCGGTAGAGTGAATCGAGCAGTGTGCGCATGGCAGACTCCGGGCAAAAAAACGGCCCGGCTGAGCGGGCCATGTCGTACGGGGCTTACTTGGTCTTGCGGTAGGCGTCGAGGATCTTCTGTCCGTCGGCCCCGGTCTTCTCCAGCCATTCGGCAGTCATTTTGTCGCCCACTTTCAGCAGGTCGGCGCGCAGCACGTCGGACGCCGGCAGCACTTTCATGCCGTTTTTCTTCAGCTGCTCGACATACCAGGCAGTCTTCTCCTCGGACAGCTTCCAGCCCCGGGTTTCGGCGGCGGCCGCGGCCTTGAGCACCGCCTGCTTGCTTGTCGGATCGAGCGCATCGAAGGCTTTCTGTGACACGAACACGATGTTCTTCGGCAGCCAGGCCTGGACATCGAAGTAGTAGTCGAGCTGCTCCCAGCTCTTGCTGTCGTAGCCGGTGGACGACGAGGTGATGTTGGCCGACACCACGCCGGTGGACAGTGCCTGGGTAAGGTCGGCCGCCTGCACGGTGACCGGTTGTGCCGACATCAGCTCGATCATGCGGGCGACGGTCGGACTGTAAGAGCGGATCTTCAGACCCTTGAGGTCGGCCATCGAGGTCAGCGCCGTCTTGGAATAGATGCCCTGTGGTGGCCACGGCACGGCGTAGAGCAGCTTCAGGCCGTTCTTGGCCAGGCGGGCCTCGACCGCATCGTGTGAAACTTTCCACAGCTTCTGCGATTCCGCGTAGCTGGTGGCGAGGAAGGGCACGGTATCAAGCGCGTACAGCTGATCCTCGTTGGCGAGGCTGGACAGCAGCACCTCACCGATCTGTGCCTGGCCACCCTGCACCGCGCGCTTGATCTCGTTCGACTTGTACAGCGAGCCGTTGGGATGCACGGTGATCTTGAGCTTACCGCCGCTGGCCTGGGCCACGTCGTTCGCAAACTGCTGGATGTTCTCGGTATGGAAGTTCCCGACCGGATAGGGCGTGGGCATGTCCCAGGCCGTCTGGGCATGCGCCGCGGCGCTCAATCCGAGTGCGGCAAGCGAGCCAACCAGTGTTCTGAGGATTCGGTGCTTCACGTTCATCTTGAATGTCTCCGGTAAGGATGCAATAGAAACGGATTTGTGGGGCGAAGCAAACGCCTGATCGGATCAATCGGAGTTGGCGTTGTTGAAAGATTGGATTTTTATCTATAAATTGTCAAGAAATCGTAAACGAAATGTGAGTAAAAAATGTCCATCAAGCGCGGCGAACCCAGTCAGGACGGTGGTCGGATCGTTTCCTCGCACCATCTGGTGTCGCCCAAGTCGCCCGAACTGTCGGAATTCGAGTTCGGCATGATCATCGCCTGGCATGCGTTTGCACGCTGGATGACGCGGTGCATGACCGCCGCCGGGGTGAAGGACATGACCCCGATCGACGTCCTCGTGCTCCACCACGTTGCCCACCGCGACAGCGAGAAACGGCTGGCCGATATCTGCTTCGTCCTCAATGTGGAAGACACCCACGTGGTGTCCTACTCTTTGCGCAAGCTCGCGGGCCTTGGTCTGGTGCAAAGCAAGAAACAGGGCAAGGAGGCGTTCTTCGCCGTGACCGAGGCGGGACGCGAGGTATGCCTACGCTATCGCGACGTGCGCGAGTCCTGTCTGATGCCCGGCTTCACCGGCAGCATTGAAGACAATGCCCAGATCGGGGATCTTGCGCGTCTGATGCGCACGCTTTCGGGGCGCTACGATCAGGCGGCCCGCGCGGCGTCGACCTCGGGTCTGTAAGCGGTCGGGGAGCACGTTCATGAGCATGCGCATACTGGATGCCGGAGACGCGGCCTTCACCGTTGAATTCGGCGACGCCATCGATCCGGCGCTGCTGGCGCGGGTCAACGCACTCGACACGGGTATTGCCCGACTGCAAGCCGGGGGCGGCCTGCCCGGCCTGATCGAGACCATGCCGACTTTTCGCTCGTTGACGGTTTTCTTCGATCCGCTGCAAACCGGGCGCGAGGCCCTGCTCGTCGAGCTGGCGCCCTTTCTGGCGGATACGGCCGCCAGTGCTGGCGACCTTGGGCGACACTGGCGCCTGCCGGTTTGTTATGAAGGCGAGCTGGCGCCCGACCTGGGCCAAACGGCGGCAGCGCTCGGGATCGCCACCGACGATGTGGTGGCATTGCATGCCGGTCGCGACTATGTGGTCTATATGCTCGGTTTCCTGCCTGGCTTTCCGTTCATGGGTGATGTGCCCGAAGCGCTGCGCCTGCCGCGCCGGGCCGAACCGCGCCTGCGGGTGCCTGCGGGCAGTGTGGCTGTCGCCAATGGCCTCACCGCGATCTACCCGTGGGAGAGTCCTGGAGGCTGGCACTTGCTGGGACGTTGTCCGGTGCCCTTGTTCGATGCGGCATGTCCGTCACCTTCGCTGCTGGCGGCAGGTGACAGTGTGCGTTTCGAGCCAGTGTCGATGACCGAATATCGACGTCTGCTCGACGCCGCGACGGCGGGCGAACTCGACCCGCAGCAATGGCTTGCCACCGCAGCGGCGAATGACGGAGGGGGGGCGCAGTGACAGCCGGGGCAAACCTCGAGATTGTTTCCCCTGGCGCCTATGCATCCATTCAGGATGCAGGGCGCAGGGGCTTCAGGCGTATCGGCGTACCGTGGGCCGGTGTCATCGACCCTCGACTCATGCGCATTGCCAACGCACTGGTCGGTAATGCCGCCGATGCGCCGGTCATCGAATGCTTCGACGGAGGCCTGCAGCTTGCCGCACGCGGCGCCACCCTGCGCGTGGCGGTGGCGGGCGACGCACGCCTGGAGTTGGAACATGCAGGTGAGCGAAGTGCCGTGCCTGCGTGGCGCTCGGTGTCGCTTGCCGATGGCGACATCCTGCGCATCCGGCGCATGGATGGCGGCCGCATTGCCATGGTGGCGGTGCAGGGGATGGCATTGTCGCAGGTGATGGGGAGCGCATCGACCTATGCGCGTGCGGCGCTTGGCGGGGTAGACGGCGGGGCACTTCGTGCCGGCATGCATCTGCCCGCCCCCCCGGCGCGCGCCGGGGCGGAACTTGCCTTGCCGCGACCGCCCGATGCATCTCAGGCGCCGGTGCGTGTCGTGCCGGGGCCGCAGGCCGATCATTTCGCGCAGGCGGCACTCGACACCTTTTTCGGCAGCGACTATCGCGTCACGGCGGAGGCCGACCGCATGGGGGTTCGGCTCGAAGGTCCGGCGCTCGAGCACCTCGGTACGCGTGAAATCATCTCCGATGCGACGGTGCCGGGCTCGATCCAGGTACCGGGCAATGGTCAGCCCATCGTGTTGCTCGCCGATGCGCAGACCGCGGGGGGGTACCCGAAAATCGCCACCGTCATTTGCAGCGACATCCCGCGGCTTGCGGCATGTCGTCCGGGGCAGACGATACGATTTGCCGCAGTCGGCGCGGCCGATGGCGAGCGCATTGCCCGTGCAACCGAGGCCGAGACCCGTGCCCTGATTGCCGGCATCGTGCGTGTGCCCGCTGCCGGCATCGACGAGGCGGCGCTGTATTCCGCCAACCTGGTGAGCGGCGTGGTCCATGCGCTGTCGCCGGATTACCGCACCCTGGGTGCGGCAAACGAATGAGCAGGAGCCAGACATGAAGATCAACCTCAATGCAGACCTCGGCGAATCCTTCGGGGCGTGGAAGATGGGCGAGGACGAAGCCCTGCTGCAGGTGGTGCGTTCGGCCAACATCGCCTGCGGTTTTCACGCGGGTGATCCACTGGTGATGCGCAACACGGTACGCACCGCAATTGCCGCCGGTGTCAGCCTCGGCGCCCATCCGTCCTACCCGGATCTGCAGGGATTCGGCCGGCGGCCGATGCAGATGGCGGCCGCCGAACTCGAGGCCATGGTGATCTATCAGGTGGGCGCGCTTGCCGGGATGGCCGCTGCAGAGGGCGGCCGCGTGAGCCATGTCAAACCCCATGGCGCGCTCAATAACCAGGCCTGCGAAGATGCGACGCTGGCCGAGGCCGTGGCACGCGCCGTGCGTGCGATCGACCCCGAGCTGATCCTGCTCGCGCCCGTCCTGTCCGAACTCTACAAGGCGGGAGAGCGCGCCGGCTTGCGGGTCGCGGGGGAGATTTTCGCCGACCGTGCCTACACCGACGCCGGCATGCTGGCCCCGCGCGGCCAGCCTGGTGCGGTCATCCACGATCACGATCAGCTCGTCGCCCATGTGTTGCGGATGCTCGACGCGGGTGGCGTGGTGTCGCAAAGCGGCAGGGTCTTGCCGGCGGTCATGCACAGCATCTGTGTGCACGGTGATACGCCGGGCGCGGTGGACAACGCGCGCCGCTTGCGCGCAGCTCTTGAAGCCAGTGGGCGGGCAGTGGTTGCACTGCCCGCCGCCTGTCGTTGAGCAATGCGCGAGGTTCAGGCCTTGTTCTCTGCCGTTGCCGACGTTTCGGTACTGTAGGGCTCACGCAGCTCGACCGGCTTCGCGGCGTTCTTGCGCAGCCGGATATTGAGCATTTCCACCAGCACCGAGAATGCCATCGCGAAGTAGATGTAGCCCTTGGGCACATGGTGGCCGAAGCCCTCGGCAATCAGCACCACGCCGACCACCATCAGGAAGGACAAGGCCAGCATCTTCACCGTCGGATGGGTGGACACGAATTCGCCGATCGGTGCCGACGCCACCATCATCAATGCCACGGACGCCACCACCGCGGCAATCATCACCGGCAGGTTATTGACCATGCCGATCGCGGTGATGATGGAGTCGAGCGAGAACACCATGTCGATGACGATGATTTGCAGGATGACGGCGGTGAAGGTGGCCTTGACCGCGGACGAGGTCTCGCCCTCCTCGCCTTCGAGCAGCTGGTGGATTTCGGCGGTGCTCTTCCACACCAGGAACAGACCTCCGCTGATCAGGATCAGGTCGCGTCCGGATACGCCGTGGTCGAAGAGTTCGAAAAGTGGTGTCGTGAGGCCGGCCAGCCAGGCGAGGAGCATCAGCAGGCCGATGCGCATGAACATGGCCAGAAACAGCCCAAGGCGGCGGGCAAAGGCGCGCTTCTCCGGCGGCAGCTTGTCCACGAGGATGGAGATGAAAATGATGTTGTCGATACCGAGCACGAGTTCGAGCACGGTGAGGGTCAGGAAGGCGATCAGCAACTGCGGGTCGGTCAGGAATTCCATCTTGGCGCCGGTGAGGGTGCACGCGTGTGCATGCGGAGTTCCATTAACGCATGAGGGTGGGTGAAGGTTGAAGCAGCATTCGGATCATTCGTGTGCTTCGAGCATTTCGCGAGTGCACTGTTGGAGGCCGTAGACGACAAAAGCCGCTTGTGATGCAAGCGGCTTTTGTCTGCAAGGCTCGGCCGTGGGGGATGTCGGATCCCGCTTCAGCCGGACTTTCAGGCTGAAGTGACCACTGCCTCGATGGAGGCGGCGAGGATGTCGAGACCTTCTTCGAGCACCTTCTGCTCGATCGTCAGCGGTACCATCAGGCGCAGCACGTTGCCGTAGCTGCCGCAGGACAGAAGCAGCAGGCCGCGCTTGAGGGCTTCGGCGATGATGGCCTTGACCAGTTCCGGTGCCGGACGGGCGTGATCGCCGTCGTGGAAGAACTCCACCGCAACCATCGCACCCAGACCGCGTACGTCGCCGATGCTCTTGTGCTTGGCCGCGACCTCACGCAGGCGGGCCTGCATGTGGGTGCCGATGTCGGTGGCGCGCTGGCACAGGTTCTCCGATTCGACCACGTCGAGCACCGCGAGCGCAGCGGCGCAGGCCATCGGCGCGCCGGCGTAGGTGCTGCCGAGGCCACCGGGGTTGAGCGAGTCCATAATGTCGGCACGGCCGACCACCGCGGCGATCGGGAAGCCGCCACCGAGACCCTTGGCCATGGTGATGAGATCGGGCACGACCTTGCTGTGCTCCATCGCGAACATCTTGCCGGTACGTCCGACGCCGCTCTGGATCTCGTCGGCGATCAGCAGGATGCCGTGCTTGTCGGCCAGGGCGCGCAAGCGCTGCATGAACTCGGCCGGTGCGGGGTAATAACCGCCCTCGCCCTGAACCGGTTCGACGATGAAGGCGGCGACGCGCCTGGCCTCGATGTCGTTCTTGAACAGCAGCTCGATGCCGTGGATGGCGTCATCCACGCTGATGCCGTGCAGTTCGCAGGGATAGGGCGCGTGGTAGATCTCGGCCGGGAAGGGGCCGACGCCCAGCTTGTAGGGGTCGATCTTGCCGGTGAGGCCAAGCGTCAAAAGTGTGCGGCCGTGGAAGGCGCCGTTGAAGGCGATCACGCCAGGACGACCGGTGAAGGCGCGGGCGATCTTGACCGCGTTCTCGACGGCTTCCGCACCGGTGCTGACGAAGAAGGTCTTCTTCGCTGCATCGCCCGGCGCCAGTGCGCTGAGGCGCTCGGCCAAGGTCAGGTAGCCGTCATAGGCCACCACCTGGAAGCAGGTGTGGCTGAAGTGCGGGATCTGCTCCTGCGCCGCAGCGATGACCTTGGGATGGCAGTGGCCGGTGTTGACCACGGCGATGCCGGCGACGAAATCGATGTAACGGCGGCCTTCGACGTCCCAGATCTCGGCGTTCAGGGCCTTGGATGCAAACAGGGGGTGAGCCTGGCCGACACCGCGCGGCAGTGCCGCGGCGCGACGCGCCATCAGGTCGCTGTTGGTTTGTCCTGCGGGATGCGTGGTTGCATTCATGCTGATTCTCCTAGGGTATTTTATTGGCGACGGTGCTTATTGCACGCCGCCCATGCACAGGTATTTGATTTCGAGGTAGTCCTCGATGCCGTACTTGGAGCCTTCGCGGCCGAGTCCGGACGACTTCACGCCGCCGAAGGGGGCGACTTCGGTAGAGATGATGCCGGTGTTGATGCCAACGATGCCGTACTCGAGCGCGGCCGATACGCGCCACACGCGGTTCATGCCGGCGGCGTAGAAATAGGCCGCCAGACCGAATTCGGTGTCGTTGGCCATGCGGATGGCTTCAGCCTCGTCCTTGAAGCGGAACAGCGGGGCGACGGGACCGAAGGTCTCTTCCTTCGCCACCTTCATCGCCGGCGTGACATCGGCCAGAATGGTGGGCTCGAAGAAGGTCTGGCCCAGCGCGTGGCGCTTGCCGCCGGTCACCAGACGGGCGCCCTTGGACAGCGCGTCGGCGATGTGTTCCTCGACCTTTTCCACCGCGTTCATGTCGATCAGCGGCCCCTGGGTGGTGCCTGCCTCGAGGCCGTTGCCGACCTTGAGTTTGGCCACCGCGGCGGCGAGCTTTTCGGCGAAGGCGTCATACACGCCGTCCTGAACCAGCAGGCGGTTGGCGCACACGCAGGTCTGGCCGCTGTTGCGGTACTTGGAGGCGAGTGCACCTTCGACCGCGGCGTCGAGATCGGCATCATCGAAGACGATGAAAGGCGCATTGCCGCCGAGTTCGAGCGACAGCTTCTTGATCGTGGGCGCACACTGCGCGGCCAGCTTGACGCCGATCTCGGTGGAGCCGGTGAAGGTGAGCTTGCGCACGATGGGGTTGGCGGTGAGTTCGCCGCCGATGTCGCCGGCCGAACCGGTGACCACGCTGAATACGCCCCTGGGGATGCCGGCACGCTCGGCCAGCACCGCCAGCGCCAGCGCGGACAGCGGGGTCTGGCTGGCGGGCTTGAGCACCATGGTGCAACCGGCGGCGAGCGCGGGGCCGGCCTTGCGCGTGATCATCGCGGAGGGGAAGTTCCACGGCGTGATCGCGGCACACACGCCGATCGGCTCCTTGGTGACGACGATGCGCTTGTCGGGCTGGTGGGCCGGGATCACATCACCGTAGATGCGCTTTCCTTCTTCGGCGAACCATTCGATGAAGGAGGCGGCATAGCCGATCTCGCCCTTGGCCTCGGTGAGCGACTTGCCCTGCTCGGAGGTCATCAGCACGGCGAGGTCGTCCTGGTGCTCGAGCATGAGCTCGAACCAGCGACGCAGGATCTTGGAGCGCGCGCCGGCGGTGAGGCTGCGCCACGCCGGCCAGGCCGCATTGGCGGCTTCGATGGCACGGCGGGTTTCGGCCTGGCCCATCTTGGGCACGGTGCCGACGGTCTCGCCGGTGGCGGGGTTGGTGACGGTGATCGTGGCGCCGGTGTCGGCGGCCACCCACTCGCCGTCGATGTAGCAGCTGGAACGGAGCAGGCTGGGGTCTTTGAGTGTGAGCGTCATTGTGTCAATTCCGTTGGGGATGGAAAAAGGTCAGGCACGCTTGCCGCGGATGCGTTCATTGCGGCGGCGCAGCCCTTCAAGGGTGACCAGCATCAGGGTGGACAACAGGATCAGGATGGTGGCGACCGCCGCGATGGCGGGGCTGATGTTTTCGCGGATGCCGGAGAACATCTGCCGTGGCAGCGTGGTCTGCTCGGGGCTGGCGAGGAACAGCGTCACCACCACTTCGTCGAACGAGGTGGCAAAGGCGAACAGGCCACCGGAGATGATGCCCGGGGCGACCAGCGGCAAGGTGACCTTGAAGAAGGCGACCACCGGGTTGGCGCCGAGACTGGATGCCGCCCGCACCAGGTTGAAGTCGAAGCCCTGCAGTGTCGCCGTCACCGTGGTCACGACAAAGGGCACGCCGAGCACGGCATGGGCGATGACCAGGCCGGTGTAGCTGCCGGTGAGGCCGAGCGGCGCGAAGAAGATATACACCGCCACGCCGACGATCACCACCGGTACCACCATTGGCGAGATCAGCACCGCGGTGAGCAGCGCCTTGCCGGGAAAGTCGGTGCGCACCAGGCCGATTGCTGCCAGGGTGCCGAGGACCATGGCGAGCAGGGTCGACAGCGGCGATACGATCAGGCTGTTCATCATCGCCAGCTGCCACTGGCCGGAGGTGAAGATCTCCTCGTACCAGCGCATCGAGAAGCCGGCCATCGGATACATCAGGAAGGTGTCGGCGTTGAACGACAACGGCACGATGACCAGGATCGGCAGGATCAGGAACACCAGCACGATGCCGACCAGGCCACGCAGGCCGTAATGCCAGGCGCGTTCCAGCGGGGATGCATAGGGTTGCAGCATCTGTTTCTCCTCAGCGCGGCTTGACCAGCTTGACCCGGGTGGGGCCAAGGTAGCGGGCATAGACCATGTACAGCACCAGCGTGGCACCGAGCAGCACGGCGGACAGTGCGGCGGCCATGCCCCAGTTGATGGTCTGGTTGGTGTAGAAGGCGATGAAGTAGCTCACCATCTGCTCTTGCGGGCTGCCCAGCAGCGCGGGCGTGATGTAGTAGCCCATGCACATGATGAACACGAGCAGTGCGCCGGCGCCGATGCCGGGCAGGGTCTGCGGGAAATACACCTTCCAGAAGCTCTTGAACGGCGGGCAGCCGAGCGATACCGCGGCGCGGACATACACCGGGGAGATGCCCTTCATCACCGAGTACAGCGGCAGCACCATGAAGGGCAGCAGGATGTGCACCATCGCCACATAGACGCCGACGCGATTGAACAGCAGTTGCAGCGGACCATCGGTGAGGCCGATCGCCATCAGGACCTTGTTGATCAGGCCTTCGTTCTGCAGCAGGATGATCCAGGCGGCGACGCGCACCAGCACCGAGGTCCAGAACGGCAGCAGGACGAAGAACATCAGCATATTGCTTTGTTTGGTTGCCAGCTTCGCCATCAGGTAGGCAACCGGGAAGCCGAGTACGAGGCACAGCCCGGTCACGATCAGGCTCATCCAGAACGTGCGCATCAGCACGTTCACATAGACCGCCTCTTCCGGCGGCGCGGTGACGATGTTGCCGTGTGTGTCGATGCTGCGATCGATCGCGGCGAGCAGGTAGAACGGCGTGGTCGCCCCGCCCGAACGGCGAATCGCACGCCAGGTCTCGGCCTCGCCCCAGCGTGCATCGATTTCGGTCAGTGCCGACGGGACGTCGGTGTCGGCGGGCAGCGGCAGCTTGCGCGCCGTCTTCATGATCAGGCTGCGATAGCCGGTTTCCTCGCGGTTCAGGCGCTTGGCAATTTCGGCGATGGCCGGGCTGCCCTTTGCCGATTCGAGTTCGGCGGCGAATGCGGTGAAGACCGCTGCGGGCGGCATGCCCTCGCCGTCCCAGGCCTTCAGTTCGCGCAACGTGTGTGGCAGGTTGTCATGGACTTCCGGGTTGTCGATGCTGCGCGTCAGCAAGGAGGCGATCGGCCATACGAAGGCCACCAGCAGAAAGACGGCGAGCGGCAGGATCAGCGCGCCGTACAGGAGCTTCTTGCGCATCTCGGCACGGCGCAGGCGCTTCTTCAGCGACGGCACGGATGCGGCGGGGGGCGCCAGCGCATCAGCAGTGTTGGAGGCAGCAGTCATGGCAGATTCCGGTCGATTCATGGGCTTGCGGAGGTGGCAGTTCCGCACCGGCCAGGGAGGGGAGCCGGTGCGGCGCTGACACTGGGCGCTTAGCGCGCAGCCCAGGCGTTGAAGCGTTGCTCGAGGTCTTCGCCGTGTTCGACCCAGAATTCCGTGTCGGTGGCGAAGGCGCCCTTCAGGTTCTCCGGTGCGGTCGGCAGCTCGGCGGCGATCTTGGGATCCATGCCGCTGACCGCCTTGGCGTTGGTCGGGCCGTAGGGAATCTCGGCGGAGAAGACGCGCTGGTTTTCAGGCTGGCTGGCGAACTTGATGAAGCGGTAGGCTTCGTCACGCTTGGGCGAACCCTTGGGGATGGCCCACGAATCGACGTCGTAGATACTGCCGTTCCAGACGATCTTGAGGTTCTTGCCTTCCTTCTGCGCAGCAGCGATGCGGCCGTTGTAGACCGAGCTCATGACCACGTCGCCCGAGGCCAGCAGCTGCGGCGGTTGCGCGCCTGCTTCCCACCACTGGATGTCGCCCTTGATCTGGTCGAGTTTCTTGAAGGCACGTTCCACGCCCTCCTTGGTACCCAGCACCTTGTATACGTCGGCGGGTTTGACGCCGTCGGCCAGCAGCGCGAATTCGAGGGTGTACTTGGCGCCCTTGCGCAGACCGCGCTTGCCGGGGAATTTCTTCACGTCCCAGAAGTCGGCCCAGGAGGTCGGCGCGGTCTTGAGCTTGTCGGCGTTGTAGGCCAGTGCGGTGGACCACACGAAGATACCGACACCGCAATCCGACACCGTCTTCGGCAGGAATTCGGACTTTGCGCCGATCTTGCTGTAGTCGAGCTTCTCGTACAGACCCTCTTCACAACCGCGCAGCAGTTCGGGCGATTCGACCTCGACCACGTCCCAGGTGACGTTGCCGGCTTCGACCATGGCCTTGATCTTGGCCTGCTCGCCGTTGTATTCGCCTGGGGTCACGCTGCCACCCTTCGATGCCGCGAAGGGGCCGTAGAAAGCCTTGTCCTGCGCCTTCTGATTGGCACCACCGAAAGAGATCACGGTGACGTCGGCGAGCGCGGTACCGGCAAGCGTCAGTGCGGCGGCGGCAACTGCGCTCTGGATCAGGGTCCTGCTGAGCTTCATTTTCATGCTGACTCCTTGTTTTGCAGTGGGTGTGGTGTGTTTCAGGCGGCAGGCAGGGGCTCGAGCGCACGCATGTGCGCCGCGTCCATGCCGATGCGAATCTGATCTCCGCTCCTGAGCGAATGATCGAGATGGGAGATCGGGGTCTTGATGGTGAAATCGTGGTTGCCGCACAGATCGACGCGAATCCGGACCTGGTCGCCGAGGTAGATGAATTCCTTCACCACGGCATCGAGGAAATTGGCACAGCCCTTGGCCGAGTCGTCGAGTACGACGCGCTCCGGGCGCACCGATACCAGCGTGCGGTCGCCGGCGGCGACGCTGCCGGTGCGGGCGCGGATCAGGGTGCCACAGTCGAGGCGGACGTCGCAGTGCTCGCCTTCGATGCGCTCGACCCTGCCGACGAGGGCGTTGTTTTCGCCGATGAAGTTGGCCACGAAGGCGTTGGCCGGTTCTTCGTAGAGGCGTTCGGCAGAGTCGATCTGCTGGATGATGCCCTTGTCGAATACCGCAATGCGGTCCGACATCGTCAACGCTTCGCTCTGGTCGTGGGTGACGAACACCACGGTGACCCCGAGGGTTTGCTGGATGTGCTTGATCTCGAGCTGCATCTGCTCGCGCAGGTTCTTGTCCAGCGCGCCCAGCGGCTCGTCCATCAGCACCAGCTGCGGCTCGAACACCAGTGCGCGGGCTAGCGCGATGCGCTGCTGCTGACCGCCGGACAGCTGCTGCGGGTATCGGCTGCCGAAGCTGCCCAGCTGCACCATGTCGAGCGCCCGTCTGGCCTTGGCGTCCACTTCGGCCGCCGGCAGCTTGCGCACCTTGAGCGGAAAGCGCAGATTGTCCAGCACGCTCATGTGCGGAAACAGCGCATAGTTCTGGAACACCATGCCGATGTTGCGCTTGTGCGGCGGCTGGTTGTTGATGATTTCGCCCTCGAGGCGGATCTCGCCGCTGGTCGGGGTTTCGAAACCGGCCAGCATCATCAGGCAGGTGGTCTTGCCGGATCCGGAGGGACCGAGCAGCGTCAGGAATTCGCCGCGGCGGATGTCGAGATTCAGATCGCGAACAATCAGCGTTTCACCGTCATAGGACTTCTGCACGTTGCGGAAGCTGACGTGGGGCGCGGCGGAAGCAGTTTGGTTCGTCATCCCGTCCTCTAGTGTTGGAAAGCGGCCCGGATTGAAACCGCTGGATGGATCGAATTCGTGTTAGGTCTATCCTAGGCGATAAAATCGGATCATGGATGAACCAATTCAATCTATATTGATGGGTCCAATTTTTGGTGCGGTGCAATGGATAACAGGCTCAGTTGTGAAGTGATCGTTCAGGCCTATGGCAAACAGGCGGCGGTGGCGAGCAGTCGCGCACGCCTGTATCTGAGCATCCGCGAGGCCATTCTGGCGCGTAGCCTCGACGCTGGAACGGCGGTGCCGCCCACCCGCGTATTGGCCGAGGAACTGGGTCTTGGACGCAATACCGTGGTGCGCGCGTATGACCAGTTGCTGGTCGAGGGCTATCTCGAGAGCCGGGTCGGATCGGGCACTTTCGTGTCCGATGCGGTGAGCCAGATTGCATCGCCCGAGCCGCCGCGCCGACTGGTGGGGACGCGTCAGGAGGGCATGTCGCGGCGCGGTAATGCCATCGCCGGCAAGGCCTTGAGCAGTCGGGTGCAGTCGGGTGCATTCATGCCCGGCCTGCCGGATGTGGGGCATTTCCCCTTCCCCACCTGGCGTCGCTTGCTGGCCAAGCAGATGCGGCGCGAGCAGCGTCATCTGGCGCAATACGGCTACGGCGGGTACGGGCCGCTGAAGATGGTGCTTGCCGATTACCTCAAGGTGACGCGGATGATGTCGTGCTCGCCACGGCAGATCCTGATCCTCAATGGATCGCATCAGGCCCTCGACTTGTGCGCGCGAATGTTGGCGGACGTGGGCGATACCGTGTGGATGGAGGATCCCGGATACTGGGGGGCGAGAAACGTCCTGTCGGCCGCGGACCTGCGCATTCATCCGGTACCGGTCGATGACAGCGGCCTCAACCCGCGCGAGGACGACTGGATCAAGCCGCCGCGGATGATCTTCGTATCGCCATCGAGCCAGTACCCGACCGGTGCGGTGCTGTCGCTCGAGCGCCGCCTGCGCCTGCTCGAATATGCCGAACGCAACCGCACCTGGGTGATCGAGGACGACTACGACAACGAGGTGCGCTACCACTCGCATCCGGTGGCCTCGCTGTTCGGCCTGTCGACCGCGCAGCGCGTGATCTACGTCGGCACCTTCAGCAAGGTCATGTATCCCGGGCTGCGCCTGGCCTACCTGGTAGTACCGGAAGACCTGATCGAGCCCTTTACCGTGGGCAACGCCGAACTCTACCGCGAGGGGCGCATGCACGAGCAGGCTGCACTCGCGGAGTTCATCGAGGCCGGACATTTCACCGCGCACATCCGTCGCATGCGCGGCATCTACGAGGAGCGTCGTGATCGCCTGCGCGATCTGCTCGAGGCACGGCTGGGCGGCTCGATCACCTCGCTGGGCGGCCTGGCCGGCCTGCACCTGCCCGTGCGCTTCAATTTTGCGGTCGACGATGTGCAGCTCGCATCGAATGCGCTGCGTGACGGCGTGGTCGTGCGCGCGCTGTCGCTGTACTCGATCGCGCCCGAGAACCGGATGCTGGGCATGAACCTCGGCTTCGCGGCGATCCCGGTGGAACAGATCGATGCGCCGGCGCTCAAGCTGGTGCGGCTGATCGAGAGCGAACTCGAGCGTCGCGCCGGCAAGCTGCAGGGGCCGATGACAGCCTGAACGACGGTCCGAACTTCTGCGACAATGTGCCGCACTGCGGCACCCGCCGCAGTGCAGTCCACAACGCACGGTTTTCCGCTCCAGATGAGACTCAAGCCGCAGCATCTGCAACCGGTCATCATGGCCGGCATCATGGCCTTCCTGATGACGGGCGTCATCACCTGGCTCAACCTCGGGCTGCCATCCGATTTCATCGTCAGGTGGCTGCATGCCTTCATCGTGGCATGGCCGCTGGCATCGGCTGCGGCCTACCTCGCCATCCCTGTTGCGCAGAAGACAACGAAGCGCATTCTGGCAGCGCTCTACGGCGACGCTTGAGCAGGGGCAGTGGCGAGGCGAAGCTGTGTGTTGCGCCCTGTCAGACGGTGTCTTTCGCGGATGCGCGTTTTGCCTTCATCGTGCTGTACACCGAATATCCTACGGACAAGGCAATGAGCCCCCACAGGAACAGGGCGATCGGGCTCTTGGTGAAAAAGATGGCGAGCGTGCCGAAGGATTCCAGGCTCTTCACGAAATAGACTTCGGCAGAGGGGCCGAGGATGAAACCGATGATGAAGGGTGCGATCTCCAGCCCCAGTTTCACCCCGATCCAGCCAATGAGGCCGAACAGGAACAGGGTCCATACATCAAACATGATTCCGCTGTTGATTGCATAGGCGCCGACCACGCACATCATCATGATGCCGGGATAGAGCAGGTATTTCGGGATCATGATCACTTTGGAGATGTGGCGGATGGCGTAGTACATGATGGCGAACATGATCAGGTTGGCGACCACCAGACCCAGCATCATCGTGTTCCAGACGTCGGTGTGTTCTGCGATGAACAGGGGGCCGACCTGGATGCCTTGCAGCGTGAACGCGCCGATCAGCACCGCGGTGGTGCTGTCGCCGGGAATACCCAGCGATAGCAGCGGAATCAGCGCGCCACCGGTCAGGCCGTTGTTGGACGATTCCGAGGCGATGACGCCATCGGGGTGGCCGGTGCCGAATTTGGACGGATCGTCGGAGAAGTTCTTCGCCTGTGAATAGGCCAGTACTGAGGCTGCACTGCCGCCGACGCCGGGCAGCAGGCCGATAAAGGTGCCGATCGTGGATGAGCGCAGCAGGTTGATGGTTTGCCCCTTGAATACGCTCCACGAGAATCGCTTGTCCTTGCTGAGCTTGACGCTCGTCGTGGCTTCGTCATGCACACCCTTTTCAGCCTCGCCGAAGATGACTGTCAGGCCGAAGAGTCCGATCAGGACCGGCAGCAACGAGAAGCCGTTTTCGAGAAACACGGAGAGGACTTCGGGGACGATTCTCAACTCGCCGTTGCCGCCCTTGGCCATGTCGTAGACGCCGAACAGGCTGACCCAGACGCCGAGCACGCCGGAAAAGATGCCGACGAGAAGGCGGGTGCACAGCGAAGCGATCACGGTCAGTGCAAACAGGATGATGAGAAACTTCTCGACGTAGGAGAACTTGATCGCCCAGTCGGCCAGTGTCGGCGCGAAGTAGTACAGCACGGCGGCACTGAACAGGCCGCCCACCAGGGATGAAACGATGCCGATCTTGAGGGCTTTTTCCGGCTCGCCCTTCAGCGTCATCGGATAACCATCGAAGGTCGTCGTGATGGACGATGGTGTGCCCGGAATGTTGATCAGGATGGCCGGAACCAGGCCGCCGGAAATGCCGCCCACGTACAGGCCGAGCAGGAGTGCGAGGCCGTGATTGAGGTCGAGGGCGTAGGTCATGGGCAGACAGACGGCCACCGCCATGGTGGCGGTCATGCCCGGAATGGCGCCGAAGATGATGCCGATCAGGACGCCCAAGCTCACCAGCAGGTAATAGCTCAGGTCGAGTGAGAAGAGTGCTTCCATCGCGATGTCTCCGGCGCCTCAGGGCAAGGTGATTCTGAACAGGTGGGCAAACACGACCCAGACGAAGAGCGGCGTGAGCACCGAACTCAAGGCGATGAGCATCCACTTGCGGCGGTTGATGTCATGCACGAATAACCTGGACAGCGCGAAACCGTAGACGATGGACGTCAGCAGGAAGCCGATGCCGCTGTTGGGGTAGAGGGTGCCAACGGGTTCCATGGCAATGAAGTAGGCCAGTGTCAGCGCCAGGCAGCCGAACAGGCGCTTCTTGTCGACCTGCCATTTCGCCAGGCAACTACGCAAGGCACCATTGCGCCATTGGGCGAGCAGTTCGGGGCCATGCACCACGATGATTGCCAGCATCAGTCCGCCGAGCACCCATTCGACGATGCTCGGGAACAGCAGGTGTGACTGCTCGAAGTCGATTTGAACCTTCAACAGTTCTGCGAGTGTGTCCATTGTCTCTTCCGCCTCCTGGCCGCTCGTGGGCGGACGGTGCCGGCCTGAATCAACCGGCACCGTCTGCGCTTACTTGATCTTGTCGATCAGTTTCCTGGTTTCGTCGGCCTTGTCCTTCAGGTAGGTCTGGGCGTCTTTGGCGGGCATGAAATTGGGGATGAAGAAGGATTTCTTCAGCGTGCCCTGAATGGCGCCTTCGGCGTAGATGTCGGCGAGGGCCTTGTCGATCGCGGCGACGGCCTCGGGCTTGATGTCGGCGTTGTAGATGAAGAAGAATTCCTTGTCGAAGGCAAAGTTCTTCTTGCCGTCGAGTGTCACCGAGACGGCCGGCGTGGCGTAGTTCAGCAACTGCTCGCGCGAGGTCTGGCCGAGGCCTTCCGGGTCGGCCTGCTGCAGGGTCTGCTGGCGGGCGGTGATCCAGACGAAGCGCATGGCCTTCTGGTCGTCGGCGGGCAGGCGGGTATATTGCTCGTTGGCCTGTACCGACCCGTTGATCAGATCGGCATTGCCATCGAACAGCAACTGGTTCTTGTCGGCCTGCGAGCCGGTGTTGACCGGGACGACGTTACCTTCCTTGCCGGGGAAGCGCACTTCGACTGCGTTCTTGAGTGCGGTGTAGCCGAGCGCCGATACGCCGCCGGGCTGGATGGCGACGCGAATGCGCTTGTCGTGGCCAGCGGCCTGAATGACGTCTTCCATGTTCTTGTAGGGTGACTTGGCTGGCACGAGGAAGGCATCGCCTGGGTTGATGGCCACCGTTGGCCCAATCTTGTATTCCTTGAAGATGTCAGGGAAACCGCGCACGCCGTAGAGGTTGCCGACGTAGGATTGGTCGTGAAACAGCATGACGGTGCTGCCGTCGGCGCTCTTCGAGATCGCCTGCAGGGCTGCAGTGGGGCCGACCGGGTCGACCTTGGCGTTGATGCCGAGTTTCTTCGACAGGGCTTCGGCCACGATGGCCGAGACTTGGTAAGTGTCGCCGCCGGTCGAGGTGGACCCGATCACGATGCGGAGATTGTCGGCGAGGGCTTTCTGCTCGGCAGCAGCCGGGGTCGCAAGGAGGCTCGATGCAGCAAGGGTTGAGGCGACGAACTTGAGGACGAGTCGGTTCATTGTGAGGGTCCTTTCTTGATGGTCCATCGGTATGCCCGTACCCGGGTGGAACGGGTGTGGGCAGTCAATCGCATTCAGCCAAGGTGGCCGATGCGAAATACGGCGGCGACATTGCGCGCGGTGCGCTCGACGTTTACTGCAGCTTCGGCCATCGCTTCCTCCAGTGTGCACGGCCGGTACACGACGCTGAACACGGCATCGATACCGTGTACGTGCACGATGCCGACATCCGCGCTGAGTCCGCCGGCGATGCCGATCACCGGCTTGCCGTGACGCTTGGCGACACGTGCTACCCCGATCGGGGTCTTGCCATGGATGGTCTGGCTGTCGATCCGCCCCTCGCCGGTGATCACCAGGTCGGCGTCGGCAAGGTGGCGCTCGAGGCCCACCGCCGTGGTCACGATGTCGATACCGGGCCTCAGCTCGGCACCGAAGAAAGCGAGCATGGCTGCGCCCATGCCGCCGGCTGCGCCGGCGCCAGGTACGTCCGCGACCGCCACGCCGACGTCGCGCCGGATGATGTCGGCGAAACGCGTGAGATTGGCGTCGAGTTGCGCGACCATGTCGGGTGTGGCGCCCTTTTGCGGACCGAAGACTGCGGACGCGCCGCGGGGTCCGGTCAGCGGGTTGTCGACATCGCAGGCGACCTCGATGCGGCAGGCGGCGAGTCGTGCGTCGAGGCCGCTGGCATCGATGCGGTCGAGTCTGGCCAGTGCGCCGCCACCGGGTGGCAGTTCGGTGCCGCTGGCGTCGAGCAGGCGTACGCCCAGCACCTGCAGCATGCCGGCGCCGCCGTCATTGGTGGCGCTGCCGCCGATGCCGAGGATGAGATGCCGGGCACCGGCATCGAGGGCTGCCCGAATCAGTTCGCCGGTGCCATGCGAGCCGGTCAGCAAGGGGTTGCGGTCGGGGGGAGCGAGCAGCGCAAGGCCGCTTGCCGCGGCCATTTCGATGACGGCGGTGGCACCGTCGCCGGTCAGGCCGTAGAACGCCCGGACCGGCTTGCCCAGGGGGCCATTGACCTCGCACTCGCAACGCCTGCCGGCAGTGGCGGCCACCATGGCGTCAACCGTGCCTTCGCCACCATCGGCGACGGGCAGACTCACATACTCGGCATCCGGGAATACCGTGCGAAAGCCTGCTTCGATGGCTTTCGCGACCTCGAGTGCGGAGAGGCTTTCCTTGTACGAGTCGGGGGCGATGACGATCTTCATGCGTTCAATCCGTCCGGGTTCCTGATGCGTGTGCGATGCGCTTGCCTGCGATGTTGGAGAGGACCACGTGCCGGTGCGATCAGGTCACCGGCGCCGGGTTGAACAGCACCAGGGCGTTGGCGAGCTTCCATTGCTCGGCCCAGGTCTTCTTGCGGCCGCTGGCGACGTCGAGCATGAACTGGAACAGCTCCATGCCGACGTCTTCGATGGTGGCCGCACCGGTGGCGATGCGCCCGGCGTCGATATCCATCAGGTCGTGCCAGCGTCGCGCCAGGTCGCTGCGGGTGGCGACCTTGATCACCGGGCATTCGGCCAGGCCGTAGGGCGTGCCGCGCCCGGTGGTGAAGACGTGCAGGTTCATGCCGGCGGCCAGTTGCAGGGTGCCGCAGATGAAGTCGCTGGCCGGGGTGGCGGCGTAGATCAGGCCCTTCTGGCGCAGCTTTTCGCCCGGCGACAGCACGCCGCTGATGGGGGCGGTGCCGGACTTGATGATGGAGCCCATCGCCTTTTCGACGATGTTGGACAGCCCGCCCTGCTTGTTACCCGGCGTGGTGTTGGCGCTGCGGTCGACGCGGCCCTTGTCGAGGTAGGCGTCATACCAGGCCATTTCGCGGATCATGGCGTTGGCGACTTCCGGTGTGGCCGCGCGCGAGGTGAGCTGGTCGATGCCGTCGCGCACTTCGGTGACTTCGGAGAACATCACGCTGGCGCCGGCACGTACCAGCAGGTCGGTGGCGAAGCCGACGGCGGGATTGGCGGTGACGCCGGAGAACGCATCGCTGCCGCCGCACTGTACGCCGACGACGAGATCTGCGGCGGGGCAGGTTTCGCGGCGGCGGGCGTTGAGCCGCTCCAGGTGCGCCTCGGCCGTGTGCATGATCGAATCGATCATCGACATGAAGCCGACGTGCCTGTCGTCCTGCAGGCAGACCACATCGAGGGCGGACTCGGCGTTGGCGCCGATATCGGCAATATTGCGTTCGTCGACAATCGGGATGCTGCCGGGCGGCAGCAGGCGTTGCGGCTGCAGCTTCTCGCAGCCCAGGCTGACAACCATCACCTCGCCGCCGAAGTTCGGGTTGAGGCTGATATTGCGCAGCGTGCGGATCGGAATGATCGCATCCGGCGCATCGATCGCGACGCCGCAGCCGTAGGTATGTTCGAGCCCGACGACGTCGTCCACATTGGGAAATCTGGGCAGCAGTTCGGCCTTGATGCGCTTGACGGCGAATTCGACCACACCGGCGACACATTGCACGGTGGTGGTGATGGCGAGGATGTTGCGGGTGCCGACCGAGCCGTCTGCGTTGCGGTAGCCCTCGAAGGTGTAGCCCTCCAGCGGGGCGAACGGTGCCGGTGTGCGGGTTGAGATGGGCAGGCCTTCGAGGCCGCGCGCCGAGGGGAGTGCGAGCAGGCGCTCGTGTACCCAGCTGCCGGCAGGAATGTCCTGCAAGGCATGGCCGATGACGACGTTGTAGCGCCGTACCGCGCTGCCCGCCGCGATGTCGATGAGCGCCACCTTGTGGCCCTGGGGCACGTGTTCGAGCAAGGTCAGCCCGCCCGGAAAGGCGGTGGAGGCAGGCAATCCACCATCGTTGGCGACGATGGCGACGTTGTCGGCATCGTGCATGCGGATGTAGAGGGGGGGTTGGGCTTGCGACATTGGAGGGCTCCGGAATCTGCTGTGGGCCTACTCGGCGTGGCCGGTCGGCAGCGTCATGATTTCGATCCAGTTCGGGTTTTTCCCCACGGCGATGCGCTGGCAGTGCTGGAGTGCGCCCGTGTGCGGATCGATCGCATAGCGGCTGAGGTGGTCGGAGCGCTGTCCGGCGGCGAGCAGCCAGCGCCCGTCGGCGTCGATGGCTATGCTGCGTGGCTGGGTCTCGGTCGGCACATGCGCGATGAGGTCGAGATGACCATCGTCCGGGTCGATGGCGAAGCGGGCCAGCGTGCTCGAGCGGCGCTCGCAGGTGTAAAGAAAGCGTCCGTCCGGCGTGATCTGGAGATCGGCCGCCCACGGTTCGCCGTCGAAGTCGGGCGGCAGCGACGGCGTCGTGCCAAGCACTTCAAGCGTGCCGTGAGCGGGATCGAAAGCCAGGGTGTCGATCGTCGCATCGAGCTCGTTGAGCAGATACACGCGGGATGCAACGGGGTGAAAACGGAAGTGGCGCGGCCCCGCACCGGGGCGAATCGCAAGTGTCGCCGGGGTGTTGCTCGACAGCCTGCCGCACTCGGGATTGAAACGAAGCTGCATGACCTGATTGGCGCCAAGGCTGGTGGCAATGACGTGGGTGTTGGTCGCCGTTGCCTGTATGGCGTGTGCGTGGCGCCCCGTGGGTAAGGTTTGCTGGGTAATGCCGACGACGCCGTCATGGTCGATCGGACTGACGGTGATGATGTCATCAGGGTAGGATGCGGCCAGCAGATAGCGCCCGCTGCGGTCGGTTGAAATGTAGGCCATGCTGCCCGCGAGCGCGGCTTCGCCGAGGCGGAGCAGGCGTCCGCTGGCCGGATCGATCCGCATGCTGACCAGCGCCAGGGGTTCGCTGCGCCGGGCCGCATAAAGAAAGTGCCGGCACGGACTGACCGCCAGCGGCATGATCGTGCCGCCCAGCACCAGCGTGTGCACGACGGTGATTTGTCCGTCCGGCGCCAGGGACAGCACCGAGATCTCGCCGCTGTCGGCATTGGACACGTAGACCATCTGTCTCATCGTCGTGCTCACAGTCCGAGGGTATGTGGCAGCCACAGCGACAGCGCAGGGATGTAGGTCACCATCAGCAGCACCAGGAAGAGCGCGATGAAGAAGGGTTTCATGGCGCGGGTCACGGTGGTGATCGGTAATTTGCCGACCGCGCTGCCGACGAACAGCACGGTGCCCACCGGTGGCGTGATGAGGCCGATACCGAGGTTCACCATCATGATCATGCCGAAATGTACCGGATCGATGCCGAGCGCCGTGATCACCGGCAGCAGGATGGGGGTCAGGATGAGGATCAGTGGTGCCATGTCCATCAGCGTGCCCAGCACCAGCAGCATGACGTTGATCATCATCAGGATGACGTAGCGGTTGTCCGAGATCGAGGTGAAGAAGGCGGTGACCTTGAGCGGGATCTGCATCAGCGTCATCAGATAGCCGAAGGTGGCTGCGAAACCGATCAGGATCATGACGATGGTGACGGTCTTCACCGTACGATGCATCAGCTTGGGCAGGTCGCGCCACTTGTAGTCGCGATACACGAACATGGTGATGACGAAGGCGTACACCACGGCAATCGAGGCCGACTCGGTGGCGGTGAACACGCCCGTCAGGATGCCGCCGAGAATGATGACCATGGTCATCAGGCCCCACAGTGCGTCGGCACAGATTTTCAGCGCCTTGCGCAGCGGAATGACGTCGCCCTTGGGGTAATTCTCGCGGCGGGCGATGAACAGGCACATCACCGCCAGCGTCAGGCCCAGCAAGAGTCCGGGTACGACGCCGGCCATGAACAGGCTGGCGATCGATACGGTGCCGCCGGCCGCCAGCGAATAGATCACCGCATTGTGGCTCGGCGGCACCAGGATGGCCTGCACCGAGCCGCTGACGGTGACTGCGGTGGCGAACTCGCGTGGATAGCCCTTGCGCTCCATTTCCGGGATCAGCACGCTGCCGACCGAGGCGGTATCGGCCACCGACGAGCCGGAGATGGCACCGAAGAAGGTCGAGGCCAGGATGTTCACCAGCGACAGGCCACCGCGGATGAAGCCCACGAGCACGCCAGCAAAAGCCACCAGCCGGTGCGACATGCCGCCTTCGGCCATGATGGCGCCGGCGAGCACGAAGAAGGGGATCGCCAGCAGCGAGAATTTATTGACGCCGGCTGCGAGCTGGATCATCACTGCGTCCAGCGGCAGGTCGATCCACAGCGCGCCGACCAGGGCCGCCAGCCCCAGCGAATAGGCCACCGGTACGCCGATGGCGATGAACAGTGCGAGGCTGCCCAGCAGAACGAGCATGTCCATCATGCATCTCCTTCGGCGGCGTGTTCTTCGTAGCGGACGATGTCGCGATCCTGCTGGCTGCCGAAGACGATTCGCTCGATGACGAACAACAGGGTGAAGGCACTCCCCAGCGGTAAGGGAAGATAGGTGATGCCCACCGGCATCCATGGCAGCTCGGCGACGGTCTGGCCCATGGTTTCATACGACAGCAAAATGCCGTAGCCGGCAACGAAGAGGCAGATCGCCAGCATCAGCAGGTCAACCAGCTTGGCGCAGACGCGTTGCAATTCGGGCGACAGGGTGTCCGTCAACATGGATACCGCAATATGGCCGCCGGCACGATAACTGGCGGCGGCGCCGACGAAGGTGAAGATCACCATGAACAGAATGGACACCGGCTCCGGCCAATGTGATCCGGTGCCCATCACATAGCGTGCGAATACCCCCCACGGAATGATCAGTGACATGAACAGGATGGAGAAGCCGGCGATCCAGATGCACAGGACGTAGAGCCGGTCCATGAATCTGATGTATGGGTGGTGCATGGCGATGAACACTCCGGAAGTCGGGGGCGGCGTGCCCGCAGGCATACCGCCCCTGATACGGCCGACCAGGTCCGAGAACCTGGCTTACTTGGTCGCTTCGATGCGACGGATCAGGTCGGCATAGTCGGCGCCGTATTTCGCGCGAACCGGCGCCGTGGCGTCATAGAAGGGCTTGGTGTCGACATCGATGAACTCCACCCCTGCGGCCTTCAGCTTCTGCGTGCTGTCGGCCACGCTGTCGTTCCACAGCTTGCGTTCTTCCATCTGCGCTTCGCGACCGTACTTCTTGAACAGGGCCTGGTCTTCGGGCGACAGCTTGTTCCAGGTGACCTTGGACATGACGATGATTTCCGGAATCATCAGGTGTTTGGTCTGGGTGTAGTACTTGGTGCCGGTGGTGTAGTGGTTCGAGGTAAAGAGGCTGGGTTCGTTGTTCTCGGCGCCGTCGATGACGCCGGTCTGGAGCGCGGTGAAGACCTCGCCATAGCCCATCGAGATGCCGTTGCCGCCCATGGCGTTCATGGTGTCGATGAACAGCGGATTGCCCATCATGCGGATCTTCAGGCCCTTGAGGTCTTCGGGCGTGCGCACCGGCTTCTTGGTATAGAGGCTGCGGCTGCCGGCGACGGTGAACGCCAGTGCCACCATGCGCGCCGACGAGTTGGAGATCTTGTCCAGCATTTCCTGGCCGATGGGACCGTCCAGTACCGCATTCAGGTGCGCTTCGTTGCGGAACATGAAGGGCATGTTGAAGACATTGACCTCGGGCACCACGGTGCCGACCGGACCCAGCGAGGTGCGCAGGATCTGGATGGCGCCGACCTGGGTCTGCTCGATCATCTCCTTCTCGCCACCGAGCACACCGCCGGGGAACATCTGGAACTTGATGCGGCCATTGGTGGCCGCTTCGATCTTCTTGCCCATGTTCTCGACCGCGACCACGGTGGGGTAGCCGGGCGGATGTACGTCGGCCGCCTTCATCACCATCTCGGCATGGGCGGTGGTCGGAATGAGCGCGGAAAAGCCCAGGCTGGCCACGAGTGCGCCGATGGCGAGAAATGTTCTGCGTGTTTTCATTGTCAGTCTCCTTCCTGCTTCTGGTGGTGAGGATGTCGGCCTGGGTGCATCTGCACATCGGGTCCGGCGGGTGCTGCGAAAACGCTGTTTCAATCGAATGGGCCCTTGGTCACGAAGCCGCCGCCCTGGTAGCGCGCAACCGGATCGTCGAGGTCGATGTGCTGCTGACGCGCCTCGACCGCTTCGCGGAAGCGGTCCGAACTGTCCCGCGGGCGGTAGCCGATGTGTCTGGCGTACTTGTTGTCCCACCAGGTGGTGGCATTGTCCGACATGCCGTAGATGATGCTGTGGCCGACGATGGGGGCCGTCAGGCTGGCCACAACCAGCCGTTCCAGGTCGTCGAAGCTCATCCATGTGGCGAGCATGCGGCGATCGGCCGGCTCGGGAAACGAGGAGCCGATGCGCAGGCTGACGGTTTCGATGCCCCAGCGGTCGAAATACAGCTGGGCGAGATTCTCGCCGAAGGCCTTGGACAGACCGTAGAAGCCATCGGGCCGTACAGGGTCGCGGGCGTCGATGACTTCGTCCTGGCGGTAGAAACCGGTGACGTGGTTGGAGCTGGCGAAGATGATGCGCTTGACGCCCTGCTTGCGAGCGGCTTCGTACAGGTTGTAGGCACCGATGATGTTGCCGGCGAGGATCGGCTCCCAGGGCTGCTCGGTCGACACGCCGCCCATGTGGACAACGGCATCGACGCCCTCGAGCAGGGCGAGCATGGCGTCCTTGTCTTCCAGCGCAGCGGTCATGACTTCTTCGCCGGCATTGGGCGCGCCGAGATCTGACCGATGGCTCACGCGCAGGACATCGCAGTACGCGGGCAGACGGGCGCGCAGTTCGCGGCCGAGGTTGCCCGCGGCGCCGGTGAGCAGGAGACGCTTGAAGCGGATGGTTGATGCGGGTTTCGAAAGCATGATCTTGATCCGGTTGTTGAGAGAAGGGCTCAGACCTTGAACCGGGCCGCGAGCGCATCGGCACTGGCGCGCAGCAGGTTCTGGTCGGCACCGACGGCAACGAAGAGGCAGCCGAGTTCGACGTAGCGCCGGGCCAGTGTTTCGTCGCCGGTCAGGATGCCTGCCGGCTTGCCGCAGGCCTTGATGCGGATGATCGCGTCCTCGATGGCGGCGAGCACATCGGGGTGCTTGGGATTGCCGAGGTGGCCCAGGGCGGCGGCGAGATCGCCGGGGCCGATGAAGACACCATCGATGCCGTCAACATTGGCGATCGCTTCGAGGTTGTGCAGGCCCTGCACCGTTTCCACCTGCACGAGCACGCAGATTTCTTCGCTGCAACGCTTGCCGTAGTCCTTGATACGCCCGTATCCGGCGGCACGGGGCGCGCCCGCATAGCCGCGTACGCCATACGGCGGATAGCGCGTGAAGGCCACCGCATCACGCGCTTCCTCGGCGGTCTGCACGTAGGGAATCAATACGGTCTGCACGCCGATGTCGAGCAGGCGCTTCATCGTCACCATGTCATTCCAGGGCGGGCGGATGATCGGGGTGGCGGTGCCGCCCGTCATGGCCTGCAGCTGCGACAGGATGGTCTCGACCTCGTTGGGGGAGTGCTCCATGTCGAGCAGCAGCCAGTCAAATCCGCAGCGGGCGAGGATTTCGGTACTGATGTTGCTGCACAGGTGCGACCACAGGCCGATCTGCTTCTGACCGGACTGTATGGCGTGCTTGAAACGATTGGTCGGTAGATCCATGGTCATCCTCGCCGTGTTGGGTGTTTTGGCGTCATTGCCGGGCGCGCCCGGCGGTCGGGGGTTCAGTTGCCGGCGACCTGGTGGTTGCCGGCAATTTCGAGTGCGCGCACCAGGGCGGAGTGGTCCCAGCCGGCGCCCCCGTTGGCGACGCAGCTGCTCATCAGCTGCTGTGCGCTGGCGGTATGCGGCAGGCTCAGCCCCAGGGCGCGGGCACCTTCGAGCGCCAGATTGAGATCCTTCTGGTGCAGTTCGATACGGAAGCCGGGGTCGAAGGTGCGCTTGATCATGCGTTCGCCGTGGACCTCGAGAATGCGCGAGGCGGCGAATCCGCCCATCAGCGCCTGGCGTACCTTGGCCGGGTCGGCGCCGGCCTTGGCGGCGAACAGCAGCGCTTCGCCGACGGCTTCGATGTTGAGGGCGACGATGATCTGGTTGGCGACCTTGCAGGTCTGGCCGTCACCGTTGCCCCCCACCAGCGTGATGTTCTTGCCCATCAGCTCGAACAGGGGCTTGACCCGCTCGAAACCGGCTGCGGACGCACCGACCATGATGGTCAGGCTGGCGGCTTTGGCGCCGACTTCACCGCCGGAGACCGGGGCGTCGAGGTATTCACAGCCGAGCGCGTTGATGCGCGCTGCAAAATCCTTGGTCGCGATGGGCGAGATCGAGCTCATGTCGACCACCGTCTTGCCCGCGTCGAGTCCGGCGGCAACGCCGTCCTCATCAAACAGGACTGCGGCCACATGCGGCGTATCGGGCACCATGATGAAGATGATGTCGGCCTGCTGCGCCACTTCGCGGGCACTGGCGCATGCCTGTGTCCCCTTGTCCGTCAGTGCCGCCGGGACGCCGCTGCGGCTGAAGGCCGCCAGTTCGTGACCGGCGGCCAGCAGGTGGCCGGCCATCGGGGTGCCCATGATGCCGAGTCCGATGAATCCGAGTTTCATGTCGTGTGCTCCGTCAGAAAGGGGTTTGGAGTGGCTGTTGCCGGTGACGACTTAGCGCACCATGCACGGACGCTTGTTGTCGAAGCGCCAGCCGGGAATGAGGTACTGCATCGCGACGGCGTCGTCGCGAGCGCCCAGGCCCATGCCGAGATAGCACTGGTGGGCCTTTTCGAGTTGATCGAGGTCGAGTTCGACACCAAGCCCGCCATGTGTGGGCACGGCAATCTTGCCGTCGACGATCTGCAGCGGATCACGTGTCAGGCGCGAATCGCCCTCCTGCCAGATCCAGTGGGTGTCGATGGCGGTGATGCGGCCGGGCGCGGCAGCAGCGACATGGGTAAACATCGCCAGCGAGATGTCGAAGTGGTTGTTGGAATGCGAGCCCCAGGTCAGGCCCCACTCGTCACACAACTGTGCCACCCGCACCGATCCG
This sequence comes from Azoarcus sp. L1K30, assembly GCF_018122735.1. GTDB lineage: Bacteria > Pseudomonadota > Gammaproteobacteria > Burkholderiales > Rhodocyclaceae > Parazoarcus. The sequence continues at coordinate 3,425,769 of NZ_JAGRRD010000001.1, forward strand.
GCCATGGTCCAGAAATGGGGGTCCGCTAGCGGGATGTCGACCGATTGCAATTGCAGCGAGTGGCCCATCTGACGCCAGTCGGTAGCGACCATGTTGGTGGCGGTGGGCAAGCCGGTGGCGCGGCGGAATTCGGCCATCACTTCGCGCCCGGAGAAGCCGTTCTCGGCGCCGCAGGGATCTTCGGCGTAGGCCAGCACGCCGTGCAGGTCACGGCACAGGCGGATGGCGTCGTCGAGCAGCCAGCCGCCGTTGGGGTCAAGCGTGATGCGGGCGTCGGGGAAGCGCGCATGCAGGGCGTGAATGGCCTCGACCTCCTCCTCGCCGCGGAGCACGCCGCCCTTGAGCTTGAAGTCATTGAAGCCGTATCGCGCATAGGCGGCCTCGGCCAGTCGCACCACGGCATCCGGCGTCATCGCGGCCTCGTTGCGGACGCGGAACCAGTCGTTGTCGACCATCGACTCGTCGCGATAGGGCAGATCGGTCAGCTTGCGGTCGGCGATGAAGAACAGGTAGCCCAGCATCTCGACCTCGGTACGCTGCTGGCCGTTGCCGAGCAGGGCGGCGACCGGCACGCCCAGAAACTGGCCGAGCAGGTCCAGCATCGCGGCTTCGACCGCGGTCACTGCGTGAATCGTCGTGCGCAGATCGAAAGTCTGCAACCCGCGGCCCCCTGCGTCGCGGTCGGCGAACTGGCGGCGCATGGCGTTGAGCACGGCATTCCAGTTGCCCAGGGCTTGTCCGACGATCAGCGGGCGGGCGTCTTCCAGGGTCTGGCGGATCTTCTCGCCGCCGGGAACTTCACCGACACCGGTATTGCCAGCACTGTCCTTGAGGATGACGATATTGCGGGTAAAGAACGGGCCATGAGCGCCGCTGAGGTTGAGCAGCATGCTGTCGCGACCGGCAACGGGCACGACCCGCATTGCGCTGATGGTCGGAGTGGAGGAAGCCGGGCCTGCCTTGTTCATGGGAATCGTGCGCCTTGAAAACTGTGTAGATGTCAGACATCTTATGAATAGGTGCCACCAAAATCAAGAAAAATGTGATTCGTGAAGAAGTTTTTCTTATTGCGCTGCAGCGTGGCCCTGTCGCGCCGCCGCTATTGGCCTGTTTGCTGGAGAAATGGTGAGTGCGGCGCTGCAGAATGGTGATGGGTGGAGTTTGGGGCGGCGTCGGAAAGTGGTGTCCGTGAAGAAGAGGGTGGGTTATGTGTTGCTTGCGGGGAGGAAAAACCGGATCTGTTTCCTATACTATGTGATCAGACAACATACAAAGTAAGGGCGGGTTTTGGCATGCTATGCTCGGCCTGCGTTGCCAACGCGCATTGGAACAAGATATGAACATGCATACCTCAACATCGACCGGAGAGCCCCCACGGCGCAGAGCGCGGGGTCTTGCGCACGAACTCGTCGCCGAACTGACCCGTCGCATACAGTCCGGCACCTTGCGACCGGGTGACCGGCTGCCGACCGAATCCGAAATCGTCCGCGAACAAGGCGTCAGCCGCACCGTGGTGCGCGAGGCGATTTCACGCCTGCAGGCGGGCGGGCTGGTGGAGACGCGCCACGGCGTGGGCTCCTTCGTGCTGGCCCGCTCGCCGAAGTCGACGGGCAGTCTGAGCATCGATCCCGGCACCCTGATGACGGTGCGCGATGTCATTGCGATTCTCGAGTTGCGCATCAGTGTCGAGACCGAGGCCGCTTCGCTGGCGGCATTGCGCCGCACCGAGGCGCAACTTGGTGCGATCGACGCGGCGCTGGACGGCTTTCGGGCCGCGGTCGGTGACCAGCGCGCCTGCGTGGGCGCGGATATCTCGTTTCACATGGCGATTGCGGATGCGACCTGCAATCCGCATTTTTCCGATTTCATGCGATACCTCGGCGAGGCCATCATTCCGCGCGCCCGGGTGAACACCGCCCAGTTGGCCGGCGACGATTTTCAGCAATACCTGTACCGGGTCAATCGTGAGCACGAAGACATCTACAATGCGATCCGCCGGCAGGACCCGGAGGCGGCGCGGGCGGCGATGAGAACGCACCTGTCCAACAGCCGCGAGCGACTGTTGCGGGTGCAGGAGGAAGCCGAACGCGGCGAGTCGGCCTGAGCGTCAGGACGCACGGCTTTTTGGACTTGATATTCAGTGGACGTCATCGTCGGCATCATCCTGCCAGTTTTCGGTACGCTCGGTCTTGGCTACGGCGCAGCGCGCTTCCGTGTGTTTGACGATGCGGCCAATCGGGGACTGTCGCTTTTCGTATTCAATTTCGCACTGCCGTTGCTGCTGTTTCGGGCCATTGCGCAGACGAAGCTGCCCGACGCCCTGCCCTGGGGGTACCTGCTGTCGTATTATCTTGGCGCATTCGGGGTGTTCGGCATGGCCATGCTGACAGCTCGCCGTGTCTTTGGTCGGCGTCTGGATGAACAGGGCGTGCTCGGGCTCGGGGCATCGTTCTCCAATACCGGCATGCTCGGCATTCCGCTGGTGGTGACGGCTTTTGGCGCCGATGCCGCGCTGCCGCTGTTCGTGATGATCGCGTGTCACAGCCTGTTGATGCTGCCTCCGACAACGGCGGTGATCGAAGCCGGGCAGGGTGACAGACAGTCGATTGTCGCGCTGCTGCTGAGCCTGTCGAAAAGTATCCTGTCGACGCCGATCATCTGGGGCTTGAGCGGTGGCCTGGCGATGGCCTTGCTCGGCGTCGACATACCCGGGCCACTCGATGCGGTGGCCAAGGGCATGGGCGGTGCGGCGACACCCTGCGCCCTGTTTGCGCTTGGCGCTTCGCTGACCCGCTATCGCCTGGGTGCCAACCTTCGGGAACCCCTGGTTCTTGTCGGGCTGAAGACCATCGTGCATCCTGCGCTGGTGTGGTTGCTGGCCACGCAGGTGTTCGATGTGCCGCCGCTGTGGGCGATGACCGGGGTGACGCTGGCCGCGCTGCCGGCCGGAATCACGCCCTATCTGTTTGCGCAACGCTACGCGGCCTGTCAGGCGACGGTGGCATCAGCGGTGTTTCTATCCACCGTGTTTTCGGTGCTGAGTCTATCCATTCTCTTGCTGATGCTTCGTGCCTGAGGCTCGGGATCGGCAGGTCGGGTGTCGGGGGGCCAGGGCCCATGCCGGATCCGAATTGACGCAATCATGAGGCGGGTCGATGTCCGGGTTTCTCGAGGTTGTTGATTTTTCCTTCGTCGTGACCGGGCCGATCTTCGTCATTCTCGCGCTGGGTGTCGTCCTGCGGCGCACCGGCCTGATCACCGACGGCTTCATTGAAGGGGGGTCGAAGCTCGTCTTTACGGTCGGTTTGCCCGCCCTGCTCTTTCTCAGCATCAGCAAGACGCAGGGTGTGGACTCGGCCCCCTTCGACATGATCGGCTTTGGCTTGCTGGCGACCTTTCTGCTGTATCTGGCGCTGGAAAAGGTGGCGAAGCATGTCGTCGAACCGGCGCGCGACCGCGGCGTGGTCGTGCAGGGGGCGTTCCGCTCCAACTTCGGCGTAATCGGGCTGGCCTACTGCGCGAATGCCTATGGCGAGGCCGGTCTTGCGACGGCATCGCTCTACCTCGGTCTGATTACCATCCTGGTCAATGTGCTGGGTGTGATCACGCTCAGTCGCGCGCTGGACAAACCGCAGGGGCTGGGGCAGATGGTGCGTGGCGTGGCCACCAATCCCCTGATCATCGGCATTGTCCTGGCGCTACCGGTGTCATGGCTGGGCATATCGCTGCCCAGGATCGTGCTGCAGTCGGGACGCTATTTCGCCGACATGACCCTGCCTGTCGCCCTGCTGTGTACCGGCGCCTCGCTCAATTTTCGTTCCTTGCGACAGGAATTGGGCAACACCCTGCTCGCCATCGCCGGCAAGCTGGTGGTGATGCCCCTGGTGCTGAGTGTCGGCGCAGTGCTGTGCGGGTTTCGCGGGATCGAGCTTGGCACCCTGATGCTGATGGCGTCGGCACCGTCAGCCGCGGCAGGCTACGTGATGGTACGTGCGATGGGCGGCAATGCTGCCCTGGCGGCCAACATCATCGCCCTCACCACGCTGGGCTCCATCGTCACCACCAGCATCGGCATCATGGTGCTCAAGGGCGTGGGATGGATGTGATGCAGGGGCGATTGCCCAACTCGGGCAATTCAGGTTGCCCTTGGATACCCGCCAATCGGCGCCAGCAGTGACCGCGGTGTAAGATCTCGAACATATGTATTTAGTACTAGACGTGGCGGGCTGTTTACAGACCAAGGCAGGATGTTTTCGCTTGCCTCGTCGGGAGACTGTGCTTCATGTCGAGCTTCGCGCAGGTTCTCGTTTCCGCTCTATCCCGACGACCGCTGAAGTTGATTCGGGTCGTGGTGGGTGTCGGCTGCGCAATCGTGCTCGGGCTGATGTGGCTGAATCTGATCGCGAATCAGCGTGCGGCGGAAGCCGACGAGGTCGGGCGTATCCGTCAGCAGGCAAGGGTTCATGTGCGTGCAGCGGCGGATACCGTGCAGGCCGAGATCGACAATTTCGACTTTGCCTTGCATGCGGCACGTCAGGCGGCGATGGCCGGTCGCGAAGCCCTGAACATGTTCGGCAGCATCGTGACCGACGCGATGCCGCCGCAACTGGTGATCCAGTTGTTCCTTATCGATGCGTCGGGTTATCTCCAGTATTCCTCTCTTGGTCCGGCGCCACGCAACTACCTTGGTGACCGGGACTATTTCAGGACGCTCGCCGCGGCGAAGAATGACAGGCTCGTGATCAGCGATCCGGTCTACGGGCGCCTGTCCAACAAGTGGAGCATTCAGTTCGCGCGCGGGGTGTGGAAGGCGGACGGCGAGTTCATGGGCGTGGTAGCGCTCGCAGTGTCGCCGGAAACCTGGGTAACGAAGCTGAAGTCCTTCGAAGTGGAGCAAAGCGACGTGTTCGCCGTGCTCGGTGCGGACGGTTCGTATCTGTTGAGGACGCTGTATGCCGACGGCTATTACGGCAAACGTGTGCCTGGAGACCGCCCCTTCCTGCAACATCCGGAGCAGATGAACGGGGATTTTTCCGTGGCCGGCGCGCTCGACGGCGTGGCGCGCATGTTCGCATGGATCCGCTTGCCTTCGGGTCTGATCGTGGCCATGGGCATAGGGCTCGATGAAGCCCTGGCGCCCGTGCAGGCGCTTGGCCGCCAATCATTGCTGCGCACCTCCCTGCTCAGCAGTCTGCTGGTACTTGCGTCCGCTGCGCTGGTACTCGCGCTCGGCCGCTATGAGAAAGTGGTCGAGAAATCCCGTGCCCGCGAGGAACATTACCGGAGTGTGCTCGACAACATGGCCGAGGGCATCATGATCGTCGACAGCGATGATCGCATCATCGGCGTCAACCCGGCCTTCACCGGCATTACCGGATATGGGCTGGATGAAGTCGCCGGCCGCAACCCCGCCCTGCTGTCGCCAAAGACGCCGGGTGCGCGAAATCTCGGCGAGTTGATCGGGCGTTATCGCTCGGGTAGCTGGGAGGACGATTTCGATGGCGTGCGCTGGAATGGCGAGACCTATACCGGCCGGGCGACGCTTTCGGTCGTGCGTGCCATGGACGGACGGCTGACCAACCGTATCGTGCTGCTGGCCGATGTGACCGAGCGGCGGCGCAAGGACGGCGAGATCTGGCATCAGGCCAACTTCGACAGCCTGACGGGCCTGCCAAACCGGGCGCTGATGATGGACCGCCTCGAGCGCATGATCAGTCATGCGCGGCGCCAGCAGTCGTCGGTGGCCGTGCTGTTTGTCGATCTGGATCGCTTCAAGCCGGTCAATGATAATTTCGGACACGAGGTGGGTGACCGCCTGCTGTGCGAAGTTGCACGCAGGCTGGAGGCGCTGTTCCGGGAAGAGGACACGGTGTCGCGCATTGGCGGCGACGAGTTCGTGGTGCTGCTGCCGCGCGACTTCGAGTCGGCCGCACTCGAAGCCACGGCAAAGAAAGTGGTCGACAGGTTGTCGCAGCCGTTCGGCCTCGGCGACGACATGATCGAGATATCGTGTTGTGTCGGCATTGCCCGCTTCCCGGAGGACGGCGACAGTGCATCGGCGCTCATCCACAAGGCCGATGTGGCGATGTACCGGGCCAAGGAAAGCGGCCGTTCGGCCTGGAGCACCTAGTGCCGTGCTGCACTCTTGGCAGAACCTCGTTGTCAGGTGCTTTCCCCTTTTCCTGAACATACAAGGGGAAAGGAGCCCACCCCAATCCGGGAGTCTCGTTTGCAGCGTGTGTTGGGGCGGCGGTCAATGGGCCGGGGCCTGTACTCACGTTCCCGCGGCGGCAAGGGTGACGAGGTGATCTGCCGTGCGCCGCGCCAAAGGCTGCAACATGCCGCGCGCGGTCAGCGTGAGCCAATAGTGGCCGGCTTCGAACATCGCCGGATGTCCGCGACGAATCCGTCCGCTCTCCAGATGGGGTTGGGCGGCAAGGGTGGTCAGCAGCACGGGGCCGGCACCGCCGATGCAGGCTTCAACCGCGCTCAGCGGATCGTCCACGGTGACCGAGTAGCGCAGTGGCGGGCAATGACCGTAGGCGTGGTGTATCCACTGCGACCAATCGGCGCCTTTGTGGCAGACGAGATCGTGGCACGCGAGCTCTGTCGCCGATACTGGCGCGCGAAGGGGCGAGCCGCCTGCCAAATAGATGCCGACATGTCCGGCGAACAAGGTGTGTGCATCGCCATGCGGCGATGTGGGTGAGAACTCGATGACGATGTCTGCCTCTGTGCTTGGTGCGGCGTCTGGCAGGCGACTGGTACTGAGTTCGAATCCCAGTTCGGGTGCGCCGAGACGTGTGCGCAGCACAGGCAGTTGCTGCGGAAGCCAATGTGCGCCCAGCACGGGCGTGACATCGAGATGCACACGCTGCCGCACCCTTGTGCGCAGCGTTTGCGTCGCCTCGCGAAAGGCGAAGACAAGCCGGGTCAATTCGTCGTGGCAGGCCTGGCCTGCTGGGGTGGCAACCATGTGCCGACCTTGGCGCTCGAGCAGCTTCAGTCCGAGGCTGTGTTCCGCCTGGCGGATGCGGTGGCTGATCGCGGATGGGGTGAGTGAGAGCTCCTCCGCGGCGAGCGTCAGGCTGCCGAGGCGAACGCTTGCTTCGAGCGCCAGCAGTTCCAGCAGGGGCAGATCACGCAATAATGAACGACTCATGTGCAGGACGCTCCACCATGTTCTCAAGTACGCCCGTTCCCCCGCTGCATGCGCTGGTCGCCTTCGAGGCCCTGGTCCGCCAGGGCACGGCAGCACGTGCCCTGCGTGAGCTGGGGGTCAGCAAGGCCGCTCTTGCCGGCTCGGTCGCCCTGCTCGAGGAGCGCACCGGCCTGCATCTTTTCGTGCGACATACACCCGTCGTAGAACTCACCGCCGAAGGCCTGGCCTACTATCATGCCGTTGCAGCATTTGCCCACGGTATTGCCGATGTGCTGCATCGTCTAGGCGGTCACTTCGGTACCGAAATCCGTATTGCCGCCACGCCCGGCGTGGCGCGCCTGTGGCTGGCATCGCAGCTCGAGACGATCCGTGCATCGTGTGCCGGTGTGGCGTTCAAGGTCGCGGTGAGCGAGTCCTTGTCCGACCTCGAACGCAGCGAGTGTGACATTGCCCTGCGCTACTGTCATCCGGACGAATATGACGACGAATGCCATGTCCTGTGGCGTGAATCGCTGGCCGTTTTCGCACCCGAGACCCAAGGCGGTGGCCTTCGTCTGCGCGCGCTGTCCGATTTGCTCGCCAATGAACCCTTGATCGAACATCCGTCGTTTTCATGGTCTCGCGTCGCCGCGCACATTGGTCTTGCTTCCCTGCCACGTGCCCCCGGACTGGTGTGCCATGACCTGTACGCCATCCTGTCGGCCTGTGCGCGTGGTGAAGGGCTGGCGCTGTTGCCCGAACGCCTCACCCACGACATGCGCGCCCGTCTCGGCCTGGTGCCGGTCAACGCCTGTCGGCTCGATGCAAAGCCATATGTGCTGTTGTATTCAGCACGTGGGCGGGCACGTCCGGTGGTACGCGATTGCGCCCGGATCATCGTCGGTCTTGCTGCCCAACTGCAGCCGGATGCCGAGGTCGGCGAGGCAGGTCCGCAACATCCGCATACCGACCCGTCCGCATGATCGCAGGCGCGGGTGGATGACAACCCGGGCCAGGTTGCGGCTGCTGAGCACGACAACCCCGTCGCGGCGTACGGTGTGCGATTCGCCGGCCATCAGCACGACATCCAGCCCCGGACGCTGCTCGGTCAGCCAGATCATGCCCTCGGTACAGCTGATCCGTGTCCCCTCGGCAAGGTCGATCGCTTGTACGGACTTCTTGCCCAGCGTCAGTTCGGCCATGACTTCGAAAGCTGAGTGCATCGCTGATTCCTCCGGTCGATATGCCCCCTCTCCACGGCATACATAAAAAGTGCCGTCCCCGGAGGGACGGTTCCGATGGCGGAAAAAGCACCTGCCAGGGGGCAGGCGGGGAGAGGACGGTGAGGTCAGCGTAAGGCGGTCGCGGGTGAGGTGTGCTGAAAATTGCGGTGTGCGCGCTCAGCAATCTTCAACAATGCGCTGCTGCGCTTGGGGGACCATGGGCAGCGTGAATACCGCAGGAGGTGAAAGGAATGATCGAGTCGTCAAATGGCGGGGTCGAGATCGAGTTCTGGTTCGATCCGGCGAGTTCCTATTCGTACATTGCTGCGGCCGACCTTGCCGGGATCGAAGCGCGGTGCGGCGCGATGTTCCGCTACCGGCCGTTCCTGCTGGGGCCGATCTTCGCCGCGCAGGGCTGGAACGATTCGCCCTTCAATCTCTATCCCGGCAAGGGGGCGTACATGTGGCGGGATCTGGGCAGGCTGTGTGCCGATCGCAAGCTGCCGCTGCGGCGGCCGCGCCAGTTTCCGCGCAACAGCGTGCTGCCGGCCTGCGTGGCGTTGATCGGGCTCGACCATGAATGGGGGAAGCGCTTCGTGACAGCGCTCTTTACCGCGAATTTCGGTCATGACGTCGATACCTCCAGCGCCGCGGGCCTCGGCGAGGTCCTGCGCGCTCTGGGCATCGATCCCGAGCCGGTACTGGCGGCCGCCGCCGACCCGGGTGTACGCGCACGATTGCGGGCGTCGACGGAAGAGGCCATCCGCCGCGGTATCTTCGGCGCACCGAGTTTCATGGTGGGCGAGGAGCTGTTCTGGGGAACCGATCGCCTCGAACAGGCGATTCGCCATGCGGGGGCAGTGTCCGCCCTGCCCTTGTCGGGAGAACATGGATGAGCATCACGGCCGAATTCAGTTACCTGCTGCCCATGCAGGAGAAGCCCCGCACTTACCTGCATCAGCCGCCGGCGGGCATCGAGCGGGAGAACGCCCGTTATGCATCGCATGCCTGCAGGGTGAACGACGCGCGGCACGGGCACGACACCCGACTGGACGTCGAGGGTTTCCGTCTGCTCGCCGAGCGCAGTGAGGTTGCCGATTTCCTTGACTGGCGCGAGGTGAGGGAAACCTACTATCGTGAATGCGCGGACATCGTCCGGCGCTTGACCGGTGCCCGACTGGCGATCGTGTTTGATCACCTCGTGCGAGCGCGCGAGCCGGGTCGTCCCGCGCTCGGCTTTGGTCGCGAAGGCGATGGCAACAAGCCGGCGGCGGTCGGCAGGGTACACAACGATTACACCGACGCATCCGGCCGGCGCCGGCTTGGCGTCCAGTGTCCGGGTATGGACGGCATGCGTTGGGAAGGCCGATTCGCGATCCTTAACCTGTGGCGGCCCCTGGTCAGTGAGGTGCTCGATACGCCGCTCGGTATCTGCGATGCCCGCAGCGTGCCGCAGGACGATCTGGTGGCGTGCGATATCCACTACAAGGATCGCAGTGGCGAGATCTATCTCGCGACCCATTCTCCCCACCATCGTTGGTACTACTTTCCGAAGATGACGCGCGATGAGGTGCTGGTGTTCAAGTCTTTCGACTCGGCGCAGGATGTCGCGCGCTTCACCCCGCATGCGGCGTTCGACGAACCGGAGATTCCACCCGATGCCCCCTTGCGCAGGAGTATCGAGTTGCGTGTGCTGGTGATCTACTGAGGGACTGCGGCCATCGCCGGTTCGCCGCGGTGGCCGGTCGGGGAATCTTTTACCGTCGTGCTACTCTGACTGGAGCATTCCAATTCAGCGGCGGATGACGCCGCCCAAGAGATACGCATGTACACGAACAAGCACCGGATGAATTTCTTCGAGCAGTTTTCGCGCTCGCCCTCGCAACCCCGGACGTTTCTGCAGAGACTGGTGACCACCGTCGCAGCGGTCGGTGTGTTTGCCGTCGCCCTGATGTTCTCGGTCTTCCTGTTCGCCGCGGTACTGACCGTCGGACTCGCGGCGTGGGCATACCTGTGGTGGAAATCGCGCGATCTGCGCAAGCAGATGCGCGAGCAGCAGGCGCGCCGGCAGGCAGAGGAAGGCCTGGTGATAGAGGGTGAGGTGATTCGCGAGGTCGACTCCTCGGCGCGGGATCGTAGCTGATCGTTACACGCCGTCGCTGGTCAGTTTCCCTGGAAGGTCTGTCGCCACGCTTTTGGAGACACGCCGAAGGCGTGGCCGAAGTGCTGGCGCAAGGAGGCCGCCGAGCCGAAGCCGGCCAGGGCGGCAATGTGCTCGACCGGGTGGGTCGTGGTTTCGAGCAGGCGCTGGGTCAGGGACAGGCGCTCGGCGAGCAGCCAGTCGCCCACCGTCGAACCGGTCAATTGTCGAAAGCGGCGGGTAAAAGTGCGCCGACTCATGAGCGCCCTTTCGGCCAGGTTGTCTAGCGAATGCGGCTGCTGCAGGTTGGCACGCACCCAGTCCAGCAGACCGGAAAGTCGGGCGTCGCGGGCGGTGGAGGGCAGCGGCTGATCGATATACTGTGCCTGCCCGCCCTGGCGATGCGGCGGCATGACGAGGCGCCGTGCCACGGCGTTGGCGATTTCGCTGCCACAGGACTTGCGCAGCAAGTGCAGACAGCAATCAATGCCTGCCGTCGTCCCCGCCGAGGTGAGGATGTTGCCGTCCTCGACATAGAGCACATCGGCGTCAAGCCTGACCTTCGGATAGCGTGTTGCGAATGCCTGCGCCCACGCCCAGTGCGTGGTCGCGGTGCGCCCGTCCAGCAGGCCCGCTTCGGCCAGCGCGAAGGCACCCAGGCACAGGCCCACCAGTTGCGCGCCGCGCGCATGTGCTGATACCAGTGCCTCGAGCAGGGCAGGAGGTGGCCGTTCTTGCGGATTGCGCCAGCTTGGCACGATGACCGTCTGTGCCTTCTCCAGTGCCTCCAGCCCGAAATCGACCGCGACGCGAAAACCGGCGGTGGTGCGTAACGGCCCTTCCTCGACGGCGCACACCATCAGCTCGAACGCTGGCACGCCGGGGTGGCGATCGCCGAACACGACACAGGGAACGGACAGATGAAAAGGGCTGATGTGATCGAAGGCGACGACGGCGACAGTGTGCGGTGGCATGTCAGGCTCCATTCGAATGTGGCACGACTGATGGCCCGATCTTAGCGGAGTGTGTCATTCAGGTCACTTATCGCGGCGGGTGAGCAGATGAATAATCGCTCCACCACCCACCCCGAGGAGTATGCAAATGTCCGGACAGCCCAGGCGAGCCCTGATCGTGATCGACGTCCAGAACGAATACGTCAGCGGCAATCTGTTGATCGAATACCCCGATGTGAATTCGTCGCTGGCGAACATTGCGCGGGCCATGGACGCGGCGCACGCCGCTGGCATACCCGTGGTCGTGGTACGTCACCTCGCGCCCGAGTCCTCCCCCCTGTTCGCCCGTGGCAGCGAGGGTGCGGAGTTGCATCCGCTCGTGGCCGCCCGCCATTGCGATCACAGGGTGGAAAAGAGCATGGCAAGCGCGCTTGCCGGCACCGGACTGGGCGACTGGTTGCGCGAGCGTGGGGTCGACACCCTGACCGTGGTCGGCTACATGACGCACAACTGTGACGACGCCACCGTCCGTCAGGCCAGGCATGAGGGCTGGACCGTCGAGTTGCTGTACGACGCGGCAGGCTCCGTGCCCTATGCCAATGCCCGTGGCTCGGCCACCGCGGAAGAGATCCACCGCGTGTTTACCGTGGTGATGCATACCGGTTTTGCCGCCGTCGTCAGCACGGACGACTGGCTGGCCGCGGTGGCCCGCGGCGAACCCCTGTTGCCGGACAACATCCATCTGTCCAACCAGCGCGTTGTGAACGGGCGTTGAGCATGGGGTGGCGCCATCGGCGCGCGTGCTGCCGGGTCCAACTTGCGCGGCCTGCTGTTCGCCACTTCGGGACGGGCAACGCCGTGCGCAGCGTGGCAGTGTCGCAGTGGGTCAGCCCGGCGCGAGACCGGCCAGTGCCCGGGTGATGGCAGCGGCGTCGAGGCCGGGCATCAGGGGCGGATGCTGACCGCACCACAGCGGCGAGAAGTCGCCGCTGCCGCGTGCTTCCGCAGCCGCGCGCAGCGGCGCCACGGCCGAGGTGGCGAGCGGAAAGTCGGGCGCTGCGGGACTGAACGGCCCCTGTTCGGCGATGAGCCGGTTGACGATGCCGCGCGCCGGGCGACCGGTAAACAGGTTGGTGAGTGCAGTGTGGCTGGCGGCAGCACTCCCGAGCGAGGCCCGATGTACGGCGCTGGTCGTGGCTTCCGGGCACAGCAGGTAGGCCGTGCCAACCTGTACGCCGGCCGCGCCGAGCGTCATGGCGGCGGTGACGCCGGCCGCATCGGCAATGCCGCCGGCGGCGATGACCGGCACATCGACCGCACGCACGATGCGCCGCAGCAAGGCGAAAAGGCCGCACTGGGTGCTCATGTCCATATTCAGGAACATGCCGCGATGGCCACCGGCTTCCAGGCCTTGAGCGATGACCGCATCGACGCCGGCGTTGGCGAGCCAGACGGCCTCTTCGACCGTGGTGGCCGACGACAGCACCTTTGTTCCCCAGGACTTGATACGTGCGAGCAGTTGTGGGGAGGGCAGCCCGAAATGGAAGCTCACGACCGGCGGTCTGAAGGCTTCGATCAGGTCGGCGATGTCGGCGGTGAACGGTGCTCGACCTGGTCCGGCGGAGATCGTGTCCGGATCGATGCCGAATTCGGCATGGTAGGGCCTGAGGCACGCACGCCACGCCGTCTCCCGCGCGGCGTCGGGCTGCGGCGGGGTATGGCAGAAGAAGTTCAGGTTGAATGGCCTGTCAGTCGCGCCTCGAATGGCGTGCAATTCACTGCGCAGCGCATCGGCCGAGAGCATGGCGCAGGGCAGTGAGCCCAGCCCGCCGGCATTGGATACGGCGATGGCCAGGGCGCTGCCCTGTACGCCCGCCATGGGGGCCTGGATGATTGGCAGGGCAGTGCCCAGAAGTGTGATGATTTCCATCTTGCGCGCTGTTCAGGTTCTTGGTTGTCCGCCGAATGCGATCGGTCGGCAGACTGCGTTCAGATCGATCCCGCGTGTTCGATGACAAGGATGCGGGCTTCGCCGCGCGGGCGGGCGACGTGCTCGCAGCCCGCTCCGGCATGGAAGATGTCGCCCGCGCCGAGGGTGACGACATGTTCGATCGCGTTGTCGCGATAATGCATGTCGACCACGCCGTCGACAACCGCGAATACCTCCTCTCCGTCGTTGATGTGCCAGCGATAGGGTGCATTGGTCCAGTGCAGGCGCACGCTGATGCCATTCATGCTGGCAATGTCGACTGCGTCCCACGCACGGCTGGCGGTAAATGACTTGCTGCACACGACTTTCATCGGTGTCCCTCTGATATGAGCGCTTCACAGGCCGAATTCGGCCCACAGAGGATAATGGTCCGACACGCGATAGGAAATGGCACTTCTGCTCAGGTCGAGATCGCGATACACATAGGGCAGGAAGTCGACATGGCCGGCCCGGCGATAGGTCAGGCTGAGCGATGGCTTGCCATCGTCGGCTTCGAACCAGGCGATCTGATCGTAGTGTTTCGCGGTCGACGCTTCGCCCGCGCGGGTGAAGATCGATCGCGGCACCGCATCGAGATCGGCGGGCGCCTTGAGCCCGGTGGCGGTGAATGCCTGCCATAGCGGATCGCCGCGGCGATCGATGTTGAAGTCGCCGAGCGCGATCAGGTTTTGCGACCAGGCGTTGACGTTGTCGGCCCAGTTTCGCATCCAGCGCGCGATGGCGCGCAGTTCGGGGATGCGATCGGACGCGCTCGCGCCGTAGGTGACATGAAGCGTCACGAGGATGAAGGTCGCTCGGCCGGAACGGAAGCTGACCGCATAAGGCGTGCGTGCGAACTGGCGGCGCAGGGCGCCGGCATCGATCTCGTCGAGCCACTGCTGCGGCACGACCAGCTCGCAGGCAAGACCGGAGAGCTCCAGCCGGCGGCGGTCGAACAGGAAGGCCATGCGCTCGCCGTTGCCCGGCGCGCCCGCGGTGACGTCGGTCATCAGGAAGGCCCAGTCGGGGCCCAGCCATTTCAACAGATCGCGCAGGGCGCGAAGGTCGCCCTTGACCTCCTGCACCGCGACGACGTCGAAGCGGCGAATGATCTCGCCGATGGCGAGCAAGCCTCGGAGGTCGCGCTTTGGCGAATGATGCTCGGTGGCGGTCCACTCGCGCGTCAGCGAACCGAAACCGCGGATGTTCCAGGTCGCGATCAGCAGGTTCTCGTCGAGGCGCTTGGACGGAACCGTCTCGCCAAGATAGGTGCGCAGTGCGTCCATGTCCGACTGGACCGCGGGCGGCGGCAGATCGTCTATCAGCGGCATGGGCGACTCTCCTGACGGACCGAATGGGCAGCGTGCTGGTCCGGCGCGCGGCAAACGGAGCCGGGTCCCGCCGTCTGCCGATAGATTCAAGCTAGTCGATGGGGTGCGGGATGCAAGCGTGCCGACGGTCGGTCCGGTGCAGCATGACCTTGAATATTGTTCGTCCGCGCATAAACTGTATAAACAGTATGTTCATATTGGCCAGGGTGCATATGGCATGGCGTTGGCGTGCACGGATGGGGTCGATCACGGCGGCCGGCCACGCTGCGGGATGAGGTGTGCATGAGCGATTCTGCGGCATCGACGGAAAAGTTGAAGAAGCGCAAGCTGGTACGTGACAGTTTCACGATGCCGGAGGCCGAGTACGCGGCCATTGCCGCGATCAAGAAACGCTGTCTGAAATCCGGCGCAGCGGTGAAGAAAAGCGAGATCCTGCGCGCGGCGATTGCGATGCTCGCGGCAACGAGCGATGCCGAACTGGTCGCCGCGATCAGGGCGGTCGAGGTGATCAAGACCGGACGCCCGCCCAAGACCGGCAGCTAGACCGTCGGCGCGCGCGGTTCCGATCGCGCATCGACGGACATTGTGCAAAGGGGGACGACATGTTTGCCCTGAAGAAAGGTCGGCTGCGCGTGGTGACGCGACGCTGTTTCCTGGTGCCGATGGTGATGTGGGGCGGCGCGTTCAGCCCCTCGGCACAGTCGGAGCGGGCGGCGTGGTTTCCGGATGCGCCGACGACTCATCGCTATGTCTGGGACGATGCTGCGTGTGCGACATGCGAAGCGACGACGCCCGAGCCCGAATGGCGGCACATGGCGGCGCTGGCCGGGGTGCCCGAGGTGCGCTTCATGACTGCGCCCGATGAACGCCGCGGACCGGCTTACGCCATCGCGCCCGACGTCGTGGTCCTGAGTCCGTCCGCGCGCACGCTGCCTGTCTGCCAGTTGGCCTTTGTCGTCGGCCATGAGCTGGTGCATGTCGCCCGCCGCCACTTCGACGAGGATGTCGTCGCGTTGCTGGCGTTTTCGCGTTTGCCAGACCACTGGAGCGAGCGCGGAGAGGACGCCATGCAGCTGCTGGAACATGATTACGGTCTGGCGTTGCGCCTGTCGGAGATGTGGCAGCGTCAGGAGCAGGAAGCGGACTGGCTGGGGGCGCTGCTGTCGGCAGAGGCCAGGGGCTGCACGGTCGAGTCCGGTGCGCTGGCCTATCTGCGTGGCAGTCGCGCAGGCGGCGGCATCGGCGCAGCGCATGCGCCAAGTGCGGTGCGCATGCGCAAACTGCAGCCATTTGCAGAGTCGGCCCGGCGGCTGGCCGATCTGGCACCGCGCTGAGTCTATTCCAGGGATGCGAGAAAGCGAGCCCGCGCACTGGACAGCGCCATCCGTGCGGACTCGTCCGACAGTCGCAGCGCGGTGGCGTGATACGCCTCGAACGCGGCCAGCACCTTTTCCGAGTCCAGCTTGCGCGATTCGGCGCGCGGCGGGGGCGTTTCACCGGCCACCGGCTTGAGCACCGCGAACTTGGGAATGAAGTGCTGACCGCCCTGTTCGGTTGCGGCCGTCATCGGCCCGGTCTTGGTGAGGACCATGCCCTTGTATTCGAAGCGGGCGCCCATCGCCAGCTGGTTGAGTTTCATCGCCTGCGCTCGGGACAAAGCTGTCATTCTAGAGCAGGCCGCGGCTGTTAATATTGGCCGCGTTCATCGCCATTCCAAGGGCCTTACCTCATGACCGCATTGATCATCGGGCTGCTGCTGTTTTTCTCGACCCATTCGAGCCGCATCTTCGCCGAAGACAACCGTAGCCGCTACATCGAGCACTACGGCATGAAGAAGTGGAAGCTGGCGTATTCGATGGTTTCCATCGTCGGCCTGTCACTGATGATCTGGGGCTACGGTCAGGCGCGCATGGATCCGGTGGTGCTGTGGATGCCGCCGATTTGGACGCGGCATCTGGCGGCACTGCTGACCCTGCCCGCCTTCGTGCTGCTGGTTGCGGCCTATGTGCCGGGGACCCTCATCAAGGCCAGGCTGGGTCACCCGATGGTGGCCGGGGTCAAGCTGTGGGCGCTTGCGCACCTGCTCGCCAATGGCAAGCTGGCCGATGTCCTGCTGTTCGGCAGCTTCCTGGTGTGGGCCATCATGAGCTTCACCCACGCGCGTCGCCGCGACCGTGCCCAAGGGGTGGTCCGCGAAGGCCGTCTGGCGCGCGATGGGGTGGCCTTGATCGTGGGGCTGGTGGCCTGGTTCGTGTTCGTGCGCTACCTGCACTTCCCGCTGATCGGTGTGGCGCCGTTTGCGTAACCTGGATATTGCCTTCGTGGCGCTACAGGGGCGCCGTCTGATGGGCCGCCCGGTACGCTTCCGCCTGCGTCAGCAGCCAGCCTGAAAAGCGTTGCACGGCAGCGCGGTCCTGGCGATTTTCCGGACAGGCGAGGTAATAGGCGAGATCGCCGGTCAGGGTGATGTCGAACGGTGCGACCAGATCGCCGGCTGCCAGTTCGCCGAGCACCAGGAAGCGTGGTACCAGCGCAACACCGAGGCCCGCCCGGGCCGCTTCGACGAGCATCGAGAACAGCTCGAAGCGGGGCCCGCCAATCGCTTCGACCGCCGGGACCCCTGCGGCTTCGAACCAGCGCCGCCAGGCGTCGTGGCGCGCCGACTGGTGCAGCAGCGGAAAGCGCGCCAGCGCGGCCGGTTCGCGGCAATCCTGCTGTTGCAGCATGGCCGGTGCCATCACCGGGATCATCTCTTCACCGAACAGGTAGGCACTTGTCGCCCCCGGCCACACCGCGGTGCCGAAGTGAATCGCCGCGTCGAAAACCGTGTCATTGAACAGGAACGGGTCGGCGCGCGTGGTGAGATTGAGGGTGATGCCCGGGTGCGCGCGCTGGAAGTCCGGCAGGCGCGGTATCAGCCAGCGGTTCGCGAAGGTCGGAATGACGGCGACCTCGAGCACGTCGCCGCTGCCGCGGTGGGTCATGATGGATACCGTATCACGTTCGAGCCGGTCGAGTCCGTCGACCACCTGCCTGAAGTAGAGCTGACCCGCTTCGGTCAGTGAAATGCGCTTCTTGATGCGATTGAACAGGCGCACCCCGAGATAGTCCTCGAGCACCGCCACCTGCTTGCATACCGCACTCTGGGTCAGCGACAGCGCAGCGGCAGCGCGGGTGAAACTGAGGTGTCGCGCCGAGGCTTCGAAAGCGGTCAACGACTCGACACTCGGAATCCGTCTGCGCATCGATCATTCCTGAAACTCATGATCTTCGTATTCTATTTCGTTTGAAAAGGGTTTGCACAGGGACAAGAATGGCGACCCTCGAATGCGACAAGTTGTTGTTTAAGAAAAACATTTGTGTAAATGTTTTTCTTTGCAGGGTGTGCCTGCCGGTTGTGATCGAGATACATTTTTTTGCACATTCAGGAGTAAAACTATGCAAGTCGTCGCCAATGCCCTCAATAACAGTGCTCCCCAGATCAATGCCATGCGCACCTTCGCACGCGATGCGGCGGTGCTGGAGCAAACGTCTGCCGTGGCGCCCGACGGTAGCGAGCGGGTGGAGCTGAATCACGTGGTGGAACTGGGTTACAACTGAGCGGTCTCGAGCACATGATGCGCAACTCGGCCGCCAGGCTTCTCGCCCCCGGCCTGAATCATCCCCAAAGGTTGAAGCTTGCCGCAGAGCTGCATTCGCGCCCCTTCATCAGTCTTGCCGCGCCTGCCTGCGTGTCGCACCTGGCGATCCACGGCGATGAGGGTGCGCAGTACGACGAGCGTGTGCTGGCGGACTTCTGCGTGCGCTTCGGTGTTGCGGCGCCAGCGCCGGGTGCTCAGCATTTCTTTCACGATTTCGGTCATTTCCGCCTGAAGTGGGAGCGCCACACCGAGTTCTCGACCTTCACCTTCATCGAGCACAACGTCAGCGGTGAGGCATTTTCCGAGACGCCGATGCGGCATGTTCCGCATGACTGGCTGGCAATGCTCGATGGCAAGGTGATCGTCGCTTCGCATATCGCCACCGAGTGCGGCGAGCGCTATGAGCTCGGCAATCCGCGTCTGCGGCGGCTGTTTCCGGCGGTGCCGCTGGTGGGCAGCAGGGTGCTCGGGGGCGGAGAGCTATGGACCGATTTCCTGATCGGTCCGGACGGTTTCTCGCGTTTTCTGCTGCGCGATACCGGTTTGCGCGAGATGCAGCTCGGTCGCGTGGTGCAGCGCATCTGCGAGATCGAAACCTATGTGATGATGGCGCTGCTCGCCCTGCCGCTGGCGCGCAGCAACGCTGCCTTGCTGGAGAAGGTCGAGGAAGACGTGGCGCGTCTGGGGCTGCGGATGCAGGTGTTCGAACCCGCTGCCGACGAGGCCCTGCTGCTGGAGATCACCCAGCTGGCGGCAAAGGTGCGCTCGATGTCCTTCGACAGCGGTTATCGCTTCAGCGCAGCACAGGCCTACCATCGCATCGTGCGTGCCCGCATTGGCGAGCTGCGCGAGAAGCGCATCGAGGGCGTGCCGACGGTCGGCGAGTTCATGGATCGCCGACTGGTGCCGGCGATGGATACCTGCGTGTCGGTTGCTGCGCGGCAGGAGGCGCTGGCGAACAAGGTCAGCCGCTCCAACGATCTGTTGCGAACGCGCGTGAGTATTGCCCAGGAACGCCAGAGCCAGCGTGTGCTGGAGAGCCTCAGCCACAGCGCGGCCATGCAGTTGCGCTTGCAGCAGGCGGTCGAAGGCCTGTCGGTGGTGGCCATTTCATATTACGGCATCAGCCTGGGGGCGTACGCGCTCAAGGCGCTGAAGGGATGGGGCGCGGGTGTCAACGTCGATGGTGTGGTCGGCGTGCTGTTGCCATTGGTGCTGGGCGCCACCTGGCTTGGCATGCGGCGGATGCGCCATCAGCTTCACGTCAGGCAGGCACCGACGCCTGCGCAATGAAGGCGGCGGATGCCGGGGGGGGCAGGACCGGATCAGCCCGGATCGTGGCTGAGGTCGTTTGCGCGATCGACGTCGGACAGCACGATCGCGTTGCGTCCGCCCTCCTTGGCCTGATACATCGCGGTGTCGGCATTGCGGGCAAGTGCGATGGCGTCCTTGCCGTGCTCGGGATGGATGGCAATGCCGATGCTGGCGGAGATCGAACAGGCGTGGCCTTCCAGGGAGAACGGACTGTTCAGTCGTGCGCGGATCTTCTCCGCGACCATCAAGGCGTCGCCGGCATGATGCAGGTTGCGTAGCAGGACGACGAATTCGTCGCCGCCGATCCGCGCCGGAATGTCGGATTCGCGCACGGCCTGGCGCAGGCGCTGGCTGACCTCGAGCAGCAGCAGATCGCCGATGCGATGGCCCATCGAATCGTTGATGGACTTGAAGCGGTCGAGATCGATGAACATCAGCCCGAATCGTGTTCCCTCACGACGCGCGGCAGCGAGGGCGGCACCCATGTGTTCGTCGAACAGGACGCGATTGGGCAGGTCGGTCAGCGGGTCGTGCTGGGCCATGTGGCGCAGGCGTTGCTCGGCCTGCTTGCGTTCGGTGATGTCGATGAAGGACACCAGCACCATATCCTCGAGTACGTCGGCATTGATCAGGACGTCGCGCATGGCGCCGTCGCGGCACAGCACGCGCGCTTCCATCGCCTCCATCCTCGTCCGATCGGCCGTGCCGCGGGCCATGTTCCATGGCACCATCAGGTTGCTGCGCGACTGTTCGTCCGGAAAGGCCAGCTGTGCCCATGCGTCGGCGGTGGCGATCTCGTCCAGGACATAGCCGAAAATGGCGACGAACTGCCGGTTCAGGAACACGCATCGGGTGTCTTCGCCCAGCGTGCAACACGCGATCGCGGTCGGAATGTTGTCCAGCATCCTGCGCATGCGCTGCTCGCTGGCCTTGAGCTGTGCGTCGGCTTGCTTGCGCGCGGTGATGTCGCGGCTGACGCCGTGTACTTCCAGTTTGCCCGTCTTGCGGTTCCTCACCTGACTCATGACGACTTCTGTCCAGATCGCCGAGCCATCCTTGCGCGACTTGAGGACTTGCTTCGTCATGACGCCGCCACTCTCGGAGTCGTCGGCAAGGTGCTGCAAGCGGTCTGCAATTTCCGGCGTCAAGGCCTGAGCGACCGGCATCGCCATGATCTCTTGCGGCGTATAGCCACGCTGTTTGACGATCGACGGGCTCACATAGAGCAGTTTCAGGGTCTCGGCGTCGAGGACCCACACCACGTCATCGATGTTCTCGGTGGCGTTCTGATAGCGCTCGGTCCTGAGCTGAAAGCGATGATGTGCATAGATGATCACCAGTCCCACGGTGGTGAAGGTCAACACTCTTGCCATGTCGGCAGGGTCATGGATGACGAGCGATCGGGTCGGTTCCATGAAGAACCAGTCGGCCAGCCCGATCGACAGTACCAGCGCGAGCATGCCGCCGACCGGCCCGCCGATCCAGCTGCTGGCGACGAGGGCAGGATAGAACACGAGGAAGGCCAGCGGCTGAATCGATTCCCACAGACGGCTTTGCAGCGCCAGCGCCAGGAAGGGCATCAGAACGGCGAACGCCAGTTCGAGCCGACGACGGGAAGATGTTGCGGGAAAGGGCATTGGATTGGGATGGTCGTCCGGGGCAAGGTGTGCCGATATTACATGGAGTTGCCGGTCGTGCGTTGGTGTCGGTCCAGGCGTGCCTTGCCATGCTGCGGTTGCAGTTGGTGCGATTTGTTTGCACCATGCTGTTGTCAACGAGATGAGTGTCCAGATGAAGTGTGCAGCCTGTGGAGGTGAGGTTCCGGACGACGCCGGATTCTGCAGCCATTGTGGCGTTCGCCTGACCGGAACAGGGGGGCCGGGAACGCCAGCATATGACCGTCAGTGGGATATCGAAACGGCTGTATCCGACGGGTCCGACTTCCATTCGGAAGACACGATCATTCCCGACTTCACGCCCCCGGCTTCGCGGCCGGGCGTCGCGCCGGGCGATACGCGGTCCGGGCTGGCCGCCACGCCCGCGTCGGCCCCGGGCGCGTCTGCCGGAGGCCGACGGACCGGGCCGATGTTGGTGGCCGCGGCGCTGGCCCTGCTGCTCGTCGCTGCGGCCATCTACCATTTCTCGGCCGGCAACGAAACCATCGTCGTGGCGCAGGCCCCGGTGAGCCCGGCGGCGGTGTCCGGAAGTGAGCCCTCGATGCCGCCATCCGAACACGTCGATCCCGCGGTTGCCGGCGTCGGCACGGGCGACTCGGAGCCGCCTGCAATGGTGCCGGCGGGCGAGGTGTCACCGCAGGCGGAAGAGGCGGTGCAGACGGCAACGCCGGCAGCGGCCGCCGCCACGAGCAAGCCGGAGCCCCGGATGAGACCCAAGGACACTGCCCAGCGCAAAGCGCCGCCGCCGGCCGTCCAGTCACCGCCGCCCGCGCCCGTTCCCAAGGGGGGGACGGAGGGGACACGACCGTGGCTGGCGGCGCTTCGGGAAGATCTGGCCGCATGCGAGCGCGAATCCTTCTTTCCGCGCATCGCCTGTCGCGAGAAGGCGAGGTGGAAACACTGTGCTCCCGATCACTGGAACGCCGTGCCTGAATGCAAGGCCAGTGCTGGCATCGAGCGCCCGGGGCAGAATCCTTAGCCGGCTTCGTCCGCCCGTCGCGCGCCAAGGACTGCAGCCAGCCGGCTCAGGGCTTGAGCCGGTAGCCGGTGCGGAAGATCCAGCCGACGATCACGATGCAGGCGACGAGGAAGAAGAAGGTCATCCCCAGACTCAGCGCCGGGCTGACGTCGGCAATGCCATAGAAGCTCCAGCGAAAACCGCTGACCAGATACACCACCGGATTGAACAGCGTCACCGTCTGCCAGAATGGCGGCAGCATGCTGATCGAATAGAAACTGCCGCCGAGGAAGGTTAGTGGCGTGACGATCAGCATCGGCACCAGCTGCAGCTTTTCGAAGCCGTCGGCCCAGATGCCGATGATGAAGCCGAGCAGGCTGAACGTGACCGCGGTGAGGACGAGGAACATCAGCATCCACAGCGGGTGCTGGATCGTCAGCGGGACGAACAGTGCCGCGGTGGCGAGGATGATCAGGCCGAGGATGATCGACTTGGTGGCGGCCGCCCCGACATAGGCGATGACGATCTCGAGATAGGACACTGGTGCCGACAGCACCTCGTAGATGGTGCCGGTGAAACGTGGAAAATAGATGCCGAACGAAGCATTGGCGATGCTCTGGGTGAGCAGCGCCAGCATGATCAGGCCGGGCACGATGAAGCTGCCGTAGCTCACGCCGTCGACATGCGGAATGCGCGAGCCGATGGCCGCGCCGAACACCACGAAATACAGCGAGGTGGAGATCACCGGCGAGATGATGCTCTGGGTCAGCGTGCGCCTGGCACGTGCCATCTCGAAGCGGTAGATGGCGTTGATGGCGTGCAGGTTCATCGTTCTTCCTTCACCAGATCCACGAAAATGTCCTCCAGCGAGCTCTGCGTCGTGTTCACGTCCTTGAACGCGATGCCCGCGGTGGCGAGGTCGCGCAGCAACTCGGCGACACCGTGCTGTGCGCGTTCGGCGTCATAGGTAAATACCAGCGCGTGACCGTCTTCGGTGCGCTCCAGTCCGTAGCCGGAGAGCGTTTCGGGAATCGCCCCGATCGCCTCCTGCAGTTGCACGGTGAGCTGTTTGCGGCCCAGCTTGTGCATCAGCGTGGCCTTGTCTTCCACCAGGATGATCTCGCCGCGGGTGATCACGCCGATGCGATCGGCCATTTCCTCGGCCTCCTCGATGTAATGCGTGGTCAGGATCACTGTGACGCCCTGCCGTCTCAGTTCGCTCACCAGTGCCCACATGTCGCGGCGCAGTTCGACATCGACGCCGGCGGTGGGCTCGTCGAGAAACAGGATTCCGGGTTCATGGGACAGGGCCTTGGCGATCAGCAGGCGACGCTTCATGCCGCCCGACAGCGTCATGATCCTGCTGTTGCGCTTGTCCCACAGCGACAGCGACCGCAGCACCTTTTCGATATGGGCGGGATTGGCCGGCTTGCCGAACAGGCCGCGGCTGAAGCTGACCGCCGAGAATACGGTTTCGAAGGCTTCGGTGGTCAGCTCCTGCGGCACCAGACCGATCAGCTCGCGCGCGGCGCGATAGTCGGTCACGATGTCGTGGCCGCCCACCGTCACTGTGCCCGTAGAGGCATTGACCAGACCGCACACGATGCTGATCAGGGTTGTCTTGCCTGCACCATTGGGGCCGAGCAGGGCGAAGATCTCGCCCCGGCGGATGTCCAGGTTTACCGTCTTGAGCGCCTGAAAGCCGCTGTCGTAGGTCTTGGACAGATTGGAAATGGAAATCATCGTCGTCATGCACGTGAACATACCAGACGTGGTGACAAAGCTTGCGGCATGCGTGCGGTGCTTTCATCCCTCGGCAAGCTTCGACGCATACGATGAGGCCGCTGTCGGCGCCGCGACGGGCGCGTGAAATTGTTTGCCGCGCTGCAGCAAGCTCGTGTAGCGTGTGCGGCGCAAGGTCTTGATCGTGCGTGCCTGTTGCCGCTGACGATCGAGCCTTCATCGACCCCGACCGACATTGCCCGGAGGATTCACATGAACATGATGCAATCGCAGAAGGCGCCGCCATTGCCCTCATTCAACGCGGATTTGAAGCAGAGTTCGGTTTCCGGGCTGTCGTCCGGCGCCTTCATGACCGTACAGTTTCACCTCGCGCATTCGTCGACGCTGGTGGGGGCAGGTGTGATTGCCGGCGGCCCGTTTCGTTGTGCGGAGTCATATCGCGCTGCAGCAATGATCGCCGAAGATGCGCTGACGCTCAACGCACTGTATGTGTGCATGAATCCCCTGATTCCGAATGCGGCACCCGACCCGGGCAAGCTCGCCGAGGTGGCGCGCGAGACCGCGGCGAAGGGGCTGATCGACCCGGTCGACAACCTGGCCGCCCAGCGTCTGTACATCTTTACCGGCAGTGAGGACAGCGTCGTCAGTTCCAGCGTGGTCGAGACCACGCGGCGCTTCTACGAAGCGCTCGGGGTGGCGGCCGAGCATATCCGTTATGAAGACAGCGTGCCGGCCGGACATTCGATCATCACCGACAATCCGGAAGACAACCCGCTCGAGGTCAATCGGCCGCCCTACATCAACAATGGCGGCTTCATGCAGTCGCGCCATATCCTCGAGCACATCTACGGGCCGCTCGAGGCGCCCGCCAAGCGTACCACCGGACGCATCGTGCGCTTCGATCAGACCGAGTTCTTCGGCGGCGAGCCGCGCGCCAGCATGAGCGACTTTGCCTACGCCTACGTGCCCCGGGCAGTGGAAGACGGTGCGCCGTGCAGGGTGCACATCGCGCTGCATGGTTGCAAGCAGGGCTACAACTACATCAACTATGTAAATGGCCGGCCTGACCTCGAGAACGGCATTCCCTATGGCAACCGCTACTTCACCACCACCGGCTACAACGAGATGGCCGATGCCAACAACCTCGT
Source organism: Azoarcus sp. L1K30 (assembly GCF_018122735.1). Taxonomy (GTDB): domain Bacteria; phylum Pseudomonadota; class Gammaproteobacteria; order Burkholderiales; family Rhodocyclaceae; genus Parazoarcus. Next base: position 3,451,006 of record NZ_JAGRRD010000001.1, read on the forward strand.
GATTCTCTACCCGCAGGCCCAGGGCGCCGACAGCCACGGCACGCAGAACCCGGACGGCTGCTGGGACTGGTGGGGCTACACGAGCAAGGGCGCGGACAGCCCGGACTACTATTCCAAGCAGGCCATCCAGATCAAGGCGATCCATGCCATGCTGCAGCGTCTCGGGGGCAACTAAATGAACAGCTTTCAGGAGCGCGAACCCATGTTCAGCACAATGATGAAAATGGCCGAGGAATCGGCGCAGCAGTTTGCCGCCATGCAGCATTCGCAGACGCAGATGCTGCAGTCGCTGATGCCGAGCGGCATGGTCGTACCGGGGGCGACGCATGTCGCGCTGTCGCCCTTGTCCCGGCTGGCGAATTTCCAGAACCTGGTCTCGCGGGCGCTCACCCGCCAGCTCCTCAACTGCCAGGGTCTGTGGTCGCTGTCGTTCAACGCGGATGCCCTGGGCGAACTACAGGGCGACGTGCTGAAGATGCAGGCTGCCATCTTCGAGCGCCTGTCCGCGCAGCAGGCGCAGTGGAAGGCGGGACTGGAAGACCTCGAAACGCTGGCGGGCGGCATCAAGGAGGTCAACACCCTGTCCAAGCTGTTCGAGCAGGAAAGCAACCTTGCCGCCCGCCTCGGCGCACTCGTCAGCAGCCAGGCCACGGCAACGATGGAACTGATGGAGTCCGTGCAGATCGGCTACGGCTACCTGTTGGCACGACAGGCACAGGATACTCAAGACTGATAACGGGGCTCGGAATCGACCGGGAGATAGCATGCACTCTCCATCATGCCGGCGGCGGTGATGATGGCATCGATGACTTCGGTGCGTGTGTATCCGTTGCGCCAGGCGATGGCGACCCGGCGTGACGGCGCGGGGGCTTCGAAAGGGATGGCGGTCACCATGTCGTTGCAATACACGCCATTCAGCGATGAGGCAGGCAATACCGAGATGCCGTAGTTCGATGCCACCATGCAGCGCACGGTTTCGATCGAGTGTCCTTCCAGCGCCGAACCGTCGGCGTGACTCATCTCGGGACAGGCATCGATGACCTGTTCGCGGAAACAGTTGCCGGCCTTCAGCACCAGCACGTCTTCGCCGCGCATTTCGTGGCGTGCGATCTTGTCTCGCATCGACCAGCGGTGACCCTTGGGTACGACGACGTGAAAGGCTTCGTCGTACAAGGGGTGCACGTCGATGCCGGGCACGTCGAATGGCAGCGCGATGATCGCAGCATCGATCGCGCCGTATTTCAGGCTGTCGGCGAGCAAGGCAGTCATGCTCTCATCAATGAAAAGGCGCATGTCGGGCATAACCTTGCGCATCGCAGCGATGAGTTCGGGCAAGAGGTAGGGACCGATGGTATGGATTACGCCAAGGCGGAAGTCACCGGCCAGTGGATTCCTGCCCGTCTGGGCGACGAGTTCGATGCGCCTGACGTCCTCAAGTGTTCTGCGCGCCTGTGCGACCACCTGCTGGCCGAGGTCGGTGAGCGCAACGTGTCCCTTGCTGCGCTCGATCAGCGCGACATCCAATTCGCTTTCCAGTTGCTGAAGGGCCACGCTGAGTGTGGGCTGACTGACCTGGCAGCGTTCGGCGGCGCGACTGAAGGAGCCTTCGTCGGCGAAGGCGACCAGGTAACGCAAAGTGGTGAGTTTCATTGTTCGACATATAGGACATGGCTATACCGCTTATAGCAAAAAACTACAAATAAAACATTGAGTTATGTCAATACCCGTCACGCTCCGGAGCGTATCTTGCACTCAACCGCAGATCTAACGGCTTTCCATCACTCCGAGGTGTGCAGCATGAGACTTCAAACACTCGCGGCTTCCATTATGGCCATTTGCCTCTCCACCAGTGCGGCAACGGCACTGGCAGACGAACCCATCCAGGTCATCAAGCCGGCCGCCAACATCAATCTCGGACTTGTGGACCTGGGCAAGAAGCTCTACTTCGACCCCCGCCTTTCCAAGTCCGGCTTCATTTCGTGCAACTCCTGTCACAACCTGTCGATGGGCGGCACGGACAACATTCCGACCTCGATCGGTGACAGGTGGCAGCAAGGCCCGATCAATGCCCCGACCGTCTTGAATTCGAGCCTGAACCTTGCGCAATTCTGGGATGGTCGTGCGGCCGATCTCAAGGCGCAGGCCGGTGGTCCGATTGCCAACCCGGGGGAAATGGGCTTTACACATACCCTGGCGGTACAGGTGCTCGAGACCATTCCGGGCTATGTTCGCGAGTTCAAGCAGGTCTTCGGCAAGGACAAGATCGATATCGACCAGGTCACGCTGGCGATTGCCGAGTTCGAGAAGACGCTGGTGACACCGAACTCCCGCTTTGACCAGTGGTTGCTGGGCAAGGCCGATGCGCTGTCGGCCGACGAAATGGCGGGTTACGGACTGTTCAAGGAGAGCGGTTGCGTTGCCTGTCACAACGGTGAGGCGGTGGGCGGCAACTCGTTCCAGAAGATGGGTATTGTCGAGCCGTACAAGACCAAGGCGACCGCCGGTGGTCGTGCCGATGTGACCGGCAAGGATGCGGACCGCTTCAATTTCAAGGTGCCGACTTTGCGCAACGTGGAAATGACCTACCCGTATTTCCACGATGGTGCGGCCAATACCCTGACCGAAGCCGTCGACATCATGGGACGTCTGCAACTGGGCAAGAAATTCAGCGATGCTGAAAACGCCAAGATCGTCGCTTTTCTGAAGACCCTGACCGGCGATCAGCCGAGCTTTGCATTGCCGATTCTGCCACCATCGTCCGATGCAACGCCGCGGCCGAAGCCCTTCGCCAAGTAAGCTATCGAGCGATTCATTCAAGGGGGCTTAGGCCCCCTTTCCTTTTTGCCGCCGGACCGAAGGGCGCGAGTCACGCGCGCACGGCCGGACCGTGCTCATCTCAATGTCGCCCCCAGGTCCTGCCGGGCGAGCACCAAACTCCTAAAATCCGTCAACAATCCATTAAACTGATGGGCTTCGCCTGATCCTCATATGGAAGTGGATTTAGTCATGCAAAGCTCGGGAGCACCCATGATCTCGGTTGAAAAAATCGGTGGCACGTCAATGTCGGCATTCGGGGATGTGTTGCGGCACATCATGTTGTACGACAAGACGCGCATTCTTGGCCGCATCTATGTGGTGTCTGCCTACTCGGGTGTGACCAATCAGTTGCTCGAGCACAAGAAGACCGGTGAACCGGGCATCTATGCGCTGTTCGCAGAGCGCAAGGACTACCACGCTGCCTTGAATGGCCTCGCGGTGAGCCTGAAGAAGCTCAACGCCGGTTTTGCCGAACTCGGTCTCCCGCTGGAGGTCGCTGACGCGTTTGTCGACACGCGCATCGGCGAAGCGCGGAAATACCTCGATGCCATGCACCATGTGCTAGCCAGTGGCTATCTCAGCCGCGAGAACGTGCTGCTTGCGGCGCGCGAGGTACTGGCCTCCATCGGCGAGTCGCACAGTGCCTTCAACGCCGTGGAAATGCTCAAGGCCAATGGCGTCAATGCCATCCTGCTCGACCTGGCCGGTTTCCACGACGATGAGGTGTGGACCATCGACGAGCGCATCCATAACAGCTTCAAGGGCCTGGACCTGGCCAACAACGTGGTGGTGGCCACCGGTTATACGAAGGGCATCGAGGGCATCATGCGCGAGTTCGACCGCGGCTATTCCGAGGTCACCTTCAGCAAGATCGCTGTGGAAGTGCGTCCCGCCGAGGCGGTGATCCACAAGGAATTCCACCTGTCGTCGGCCGACCCCAACATCGTCGGCCTTGAGAACGCCGTGATCGTGGGCGCCACCAATTACGATGTCGCCGACCAGCTCGCCGATGTCGGCATGGAAGCGATCCATCCCAAGGCGGCCAAGCCGATGGAGCTGGCCGGCATCCCCATCCGGCTGAAGAACACCTTCGAACCGGAACATCCGGGCACGCTGATCACCAAGGATTACGTCGGCGAGCGCGCTCGCGTCGAGATCGTCACCGGCAGCGACAAGGTCACGCTGGTCGAGATCCACGACCCGAGCATGGTCGGCACGGTGGGCTTCGACCTGGGGATCATGGAGATCTTCCGCCGCCACGAGGTGTCCTACATCCTCAAGGCCACCAACGCCAATTCGATCGCCCACCTGCTGTGGGATGGCTCGGTCACGCCTGAGCTGATCGCCGAACTCGAGGCCGGCTACCAGGTGGTGACGATCAAGCCCAGCGCCATCGTGTGCACCATCGGTTCCAACATCAGCATCCCGGGTGTGCTGGCGCGGGCCGCACAGGCGCTGGCCGATGCCAGGGTGAACGTGAACTGCGTGTCGCAGACGCTGCGCCAGGTCAATATGCAGTTCATTGTTGAGCGCGAGGACTACAAGAAGTCGATCATCGCCCTCAACCAGTCGCTTTGTGTCAATTCGGGCACGCCGGTGCCGGTGGCCTGAGCGGGCGAGGTTCGGGCGCGACCCTGGCGTGGGCGAATGCCTGGCCGACCCGGCAGGCAGATCCGCGCGCTACAGCGGTGCGGGCGCACCGCTGCGCAATATGAGGCGATCGGCACCTACGGCAATGGCCAGGGCGATGGCGAGCAGCGCGGCCGCCACGCCGAAGCTGATGTGCATGCCGGTGGCGACGGCCGCCGGAGGAGCCGTCGCGACGTCGGTGCTGGCCGACGCAAACGCGAACACCGCGCCCATCACCGCTGCGCCGGTGACCAGTCCGAGATTGCGCGACAGGTTGAGCATGCCCGACACCACGCCGCGCTGCTCGGCACCGACATCCTTCATGACCGCGGTGTTGTTGGCGGTCTGGAACAGCGCGTAGCTCGTGGTCAGGACCACGAGCGGCGCGACGTAGCCCGGGATGCCGAGCGTGGTGGGCAGCAGTGACAACGCAAGTGCGCCGGTCGCCATGCCGATCAGGCCGAGGTGGCTCACCCGCTGTGTGCCGAAGCGGTCGGCAATGCGTCCGGCCGGCGTCGCCGTCAGTGCGGAAACGAACGGCCCGGCAGACATCACGAGACCGACGAGCGCGGTGTCGAGCCCGAGCCCACGTGCAAGATAGAACGGTCCTACCACCAGCGTCGCCATCATTACCGTCGACACCAGCATGCCGGTCGCGAGGCGGGCGACAAGCAGCGGATCACGGAGCATCGTCGGGTGGATCAAGGGCGCAGTGGCCCTCGACTCCACGCGCATGAACAGGCCGACGCCACCGGCCGCGAGCAACAACAAGGCGATGTTGAGTGCGCCGAAACTGCCGCGGCCGAGGGTCATTGCCAGTGCGTAGGCCGCGAGCGTCAGCGACAGCAGCAGCGTGCCGAGGTGATCGAAACCCGGCCGCCCGGATTCTGACCGAGCCGGGTCGGGTGGCAGATGGCGATACGCCAGCACCAGGGTCAGCAGGCCCAGCGGCAGGTTGATCAGAAACACCGCCCGCCAGCCGGGGCCGGCGATCAACAGGCCGCCCAGAGAGGGGCCAAGCGCAGTGCCGATCGCGGACATGGTGCCGAGCATCCCGATCGCGCTGCCGGTTCTGGCTTTCGGGACGGTGGCGCCGACGAACGCCATCGCGAGGGACATCATGATGGCGGCGCCGAGGCCTTGCAGCGCGCGGGCGACGATCAGCAGCCACAGCCTCGGTGCCATGCCGCACAGCACCGAGGCAGTGGTGAATAGCACGATACCGGCCAGAAGCAGGCGCCGGCGACCGACGAGGTCGCCCAGGCGTCCAACGCTGACGATCAGCGTGGAGATGGCGAGCAGGTAGGCGAGGACGATCCACTGCACGGCCTGGAAGGGCGCACCGAAAGCCTGCGCCAGATTCGGCAAGGCAACGTTGGCAATGCTGATGCCGAGTGTCGAGAGCAGTATGGACAGCGACAGGCCGGCCAGCGTCCAGCGCACTGCCGGCGCCATGTCGTCCGGAGGGCGCGGAGTCTGTTGGGGGGCGATGGTTTTCACGAGGATTCCTGTTGTCGGCAGCACCCGAATGGGCATGTCTGAATCCTAGTGCCGGGCATGGGGTGGCGGAAGACGCAGCAGTTGCACTTGATCATTGCGTCTGACGCCATATGTGGCTGTTCGCTGCTATTGTTGACGCATGTCCCGACCCGATCTGAACCTGCTCGTCACCCTCGATGTGCTGCTTGCGGAAGGCAGCGTGGCCAGCGCTGCGCGGCGCCTGCGCCTGAGCCCGTCGGCCATGAGCCGGGCGTTGGCGCGATTGCGTGAAACGACCGGCGATCCGCTACTGGTCAGGGCCGGCCGGGGTCTCGTTCCCACGCCGCGGGCGATCGAGTTGCGCGAGCGCACCCGTCTGCTCGTGCACGAGGCAGAGGCCGTGTTGAGTCCCGTCGAGGCGCTCGACCTCGAACGGCTGCACAGAACCTTCACCTTGCGGACCAGCGAAGGCTTCGTGGAGCGCTTCGGACCCGAGCTCATCGCCCGTGTCGGCGCGGAGGCGCCTGGCGTGCGCCTGTGCTTTGTGCACAAACCTGACAAGGACAGCACCCCGCTGCGCGAAGGCCAGGTCGATCTGGAAACCGGCGTGGTGGGAAAGGCGGAGGCGCCGGAGCTGCGTGTGCAGGCCTTGTTCCGGGACCGTTTCATCGGCGTCGTGCGGGTGGGGCACCCGCTGAGCCAGGGAGAGGTCACGCTGGTGACCTATGCGGCCGGCCGCCATGTCTTCGTCTCGCGTCGGCGCCTCGACAAGGGCCCGGTCGATGAGGTACTGGCCGCAGTCGGTCTGACGCGCGCGATTGTCACCGTCGTCGGTGGTTTTTCAACGGCATTGGCGCTGGCGCGCGCCTCGGATCTGATTGCCACCGTCCCGGCGCGACACACCGCCGGCTTGCGTGAAGGCATGCACGCCTTCGAGCTGCCGTTTGCACTCCCGGCGTTCACGGTGTCGATGCTGTGGCACCCCCGCCTCGATGCCGACCCGGCACACCGCTGGTTGCGCGGACTGCTCAGGGAGACGTGCGCGCCGCTGCGTTGAGCGAGGGGCGCGTTCAGCGGGCGTGGACCAATCCCGCCGAATCGCCGACACGGAAGCGGTCGATGATCTGCGCCAGGCGTCTGGAGATATCGCGTACCGAATCGGCCGACAGCTCGGAGTGGGACGCCGCCTCCTGCGCGTTGTTCATGACCTTGCTGACGGTGTCGAGCTGGGCGTCGATGGCGTGGCTGGAAGCCTGTCCGGCGTCGGCCAGCGCAGCGATCTCGCCGACGACCTCGGCCACTCGCGATGCGGCCGCTTCGATGGAACACATCGCTTCGCCCGAGGAGCGCGAGAGGACGATGCTCGCCTGCATGTCGTCGACGACGCGGGCCATCAGCGCACGCGCGTCGACCGAGGTTTCGCGAATGGTGCCGCCCTGTTCGGCGATCAGGCGGGTACATATTGCCGACCGTTCGGCGAGCTTGCGCACCTCGTCGGCCACGACGGCGAAGCCGCGGCCCCGCTCGCCTGCACGCGCGGCCTCGATGGCCGCATTGAGGGCAAGAAGATTGGTCTGCTCCGCAATTTCGCGGATCTCGCGCACGACGGTCTCGATCTGCTCGCCGGCACCGGCCAGTGCGTGAATGCGACCCGAAGCCATGTCGATCTGTCCCGCAAGGGTGTCGATGCGCGCCACCGCCTCGCTGATCACGGTGCTGTTGCGCGTCGCCAGGTCTCCGGAGGACTGCGACAGACCGCTGGCATCGCGGGTCCCCAGGGTAATGGCCTCGATATCGTTCTTGATGCGCTGTACGGCTGCCTCGATGGCGTGCGACGCCTCGCCCCCGTTCGCTGCGATTTTCGCCAGCGTCACTGCGGAATGCTGCATCTGCACCGAGGCCGCCTCGTTCTGTCGAACGGCTTCGGTCATCTCCCCCAGGCTGCGCTGCAGCACGTCGACCAGACCGTTGAAGGCCTGCATCGTGGCGCCGAACTCATCCTTGCGTAGCACGGGCACGCGGCGGGTGAAATCGAGCGTCTCGCCGATGGCCGCCATTTCCTCGCGCATGCGCCGCATCGGACGCACGATGCGGAAGTACAGGTGCACCGCCAGGCTAACGAGCACGAAGAGGGTCAAGCCCGTCGAGCCGAGCAGGATCCACGCCCCGGCCTCTACCGTGGTACGCAGCTCGGCTGAGGCTTGCGTCATGTTGCGCCGCTTCTCGATCCGCAGGGTGTCGAGAATGCCCTTAAGTTCCTTCTCGTACTGGGCCACATTGGCATCGAGGTTCGCTTCCGCATAGAGCTGCTGGCCTCGTTGCATGTATGCGAGCGTTTCGTCGATCGCGGCGAAATAGTTGGCGATGCTCTCACGTGCCTGGCGCATGAGACGTGTCTCGGTTTCGGATGCGGCGCCGGCCTCGATCGAGGCGATCCCGGCCGTGAGGCGGTCGCGGTCTTCGCGCAGCGTGCCGGACAGGCTCGCAACCAGGTCCGCGTCGCGGGCACGAACGACGGCACCGAGCCGCAGCTGAACGTCCTTGAACTGGGCGGACAGATCGGCGGCCTCGAGTGCGCTGGGGGCGGCACGATCCATCATGCTGTCCATGACGGTCATGTTGCGTTGCAACTGCAGGGTTCCCAGTATCGACAGCGCGCTCAGGAAGAGGCCGACGATCAGGATAAAAAGACCGAGTAGCTGACGGATGCTCATGTTCTGCTCACGCGCACACCGACGAGGTGGCGTCAAATGAAGACGGGGCGAGCGTCGATTACATCCCACTGGCGGCGGCCGTAAATGAATTTTTTGTTGCGCTGCGGCAGGCCGCTGGCTGGCGTCGCGACGTCGCGGGCCGACGTCCAGTGTGCCGGCTGAAAGCCCTCAGACGATGTCGAAGGCCGCGCTTGCCTTGTCGGTGGCGGGCTCGGCGCGGATCTGCGGCAGAAACTGCGGATACTCGCGCTGAATGAAATCGAGCATGCCTTCGCGGATGCGGCAGCGCAGATCCCACGCCTTGGCCGCGTCGGGTGCGCTGACCAGGGCCCGCAGCTGCACGGCGCGGTCGCCGGCATCCACCACCTGCAGCAGCTGCAGGCGTTTGTCCCATTCGGGCGCGAGATTGCACAGCCGTTCGAGCTCGGTGCGCAGCGGCGCCAACGGCATGCGGTAGTCCACCCACCAATGGACCGAGCCGATCAACTGCGAGCTGTCGCGCGTCCAGTTCTGAAACGGATGCTCGATGAAGTAATTGAGCGGCACTACCAGCCGGCGTTCGTCCCATACCCGCACCACCACGTAGGTGCTGAAGATCTGCTCGATCCAGCCCCACTCCTTTTCGACGATGACGACGTCGCCGATGCGGATCGGCTGGGTCAGCGCGATCTGCAGGCCGGCCAGCAGGTTGGCGAGCACCGGGCGCGCGGCGAAACCGACCACCAGTCCGGCAACGCCGGCCGAGGCCAGCATGCTGGCGCCGATCTGGCGGACCGCGGGAAAAGTCATCAGCATGGCCGCGATACCGACCGTGACCGCGAGGAAGCCGGCGATACGGGTCAGTACCCGCGTCTGGGTGCGCACGCGGCGGGCCTGGTACTCGTCCGCGATGTCGCTGTCGCGATAGCCGTCGAGTACGCCCGTTCCCACGCCGTGCACCGCACGTAGCGCGGTCCACGTGAGTGCGCCGATGGTCAGCAGCACCACGAACTGGTGCGCGGGGCCGATGCCGGGAAGGTCTGCCGGCGCACCCTCGAGACCGAGCAGGGCACCGAGCGCGAGCATCGCCCAGCGCGTCGGCATGCGCGTGCCACGGACCAATGACTCGCCGACCGCGCTGCCCCGGACGAAGCGCCCCAGTGCGGCATAGAGCACACCATGGGCCGCGAGGGCGACAGTGAGCGCAACGGCCGCCGCGACCATGCTGCCCATCCAGGGGCCGATATGGCCGTCGAGCCAGGTTTCAAGGGATTGCGGTTCGGGTATGGCAAGTTCGTTCATGGTTTCTCACGTCTTGTGGCGACAGTCTGCCGCAATGCACAAGGTAAGGGGACGTGGCGGGGAAATGGTTCCGCTGTCGTCTCGATGAACGCAGGTATGGGGCGCGCGCCCACGGCCGCAGCTTCAGTCGTCGTCGTGCGAATGGCGGCGCCACGGGCGGTGGTGCGCGGGCCCGGGCGCCGGCATCGGTTTGTCGCCAAAGGCCGCCCGGAAGACCTCCGGGGTGGTGAAACCGCATTCGGGATGTGCCCGGATGCGGTCGAGCAGATCGATGTCCGGGCGCTCGCGAATACCGGTTTGGGCGAGGATGCTGGCACGCACCTGATCGCAGGCGGACATGTCGGCGGTCGCGGCATCCGCCGTACTTGCCGCAAGAACCGGCGTGCCGCAGGCGAGCAGCGCAAGGAGGGTGAGTTCGAGGCCGAGGGTGCTGAGGCGCATGGCATGGTCCGAGTACACGATGATGTCCCGGAGCATGGCTCAAGCCCCTTGAACAGAGCCTGAACGGCCCGTTCATTAGGCAGCAACGCGGTACCGGCGGCGTAACACTGCAGCGGTGGCGGATGTAGTGAAACCCGCCTCCGCCGCAGGCACCGGTCCGGACTATTTCAAGGGCAGATAGATATCCGTGATCAGTTCGTTCTCCGGCGTGTCGGGCAGCAGGTTGATGTAATGGAAATACAACGGAAAGTCGCGCAGTTCCTCGCCGCTGTCGGGCAGCCAGTCGCGATAGAGCGGGTAGATGCTCTCGCCGATCCGGGCATGGGTGCCGAGATGGCGCACGCGTGCGCAGCGGCCGCCGGGAATGGTCTTGCTCACCACGCCCTGTGGATTGGGTGGCAGTCCGGCGCGCTCCTCACCGCAGATGTCAAAGCGGAATTGATCGGGATCGGTGGTGTCGGGGTTGTCGTAGGCGATGCCGAAGGACCGGCTGAGCAGCTTGGGCGAAAGACCGCTTTCCTTGCGCCAGGCAATGAAGCGGGCGACCGAATCATTCACTCTTTCGGCGGGGCCACGATGCTCGAGCGCGGCGACGCGGGTGGTTTCGAAATGGACGATCTCAACGTTCACGATGTGTTTCCTTTCAGGGAGCCGAAACCGGTAGCGCTCGTGCCAGGATGCCCATTCCGGTTGCCGCCTGAATCCGGATGGCGACTGGCCGAAGGTGTTCCTGAACGCACGCGAGAACGATTCCGGGTTTTCAAAGCCGGCTTCCAGGGCGATGTCGATGATCTTTGCATGCGGATCGAAGGCGAGCTGGTGGGACGCACGCCGCAGGCGCAACAGCAGGATGTATCGAGCAAGGCTGGTGCCGATGTGCTCGGCGAATTGCCGATGGAAATGGAACTTGGAGAAGTGCGCGACCTGGCTCAGGTGTTCCGTGCTCAACGCTTCGCCCAGGTGGTCTTCGATGTAATCGAGCACCTTTCCGAAGCGCGCCGCATAGGCCTTCGCCCGTGTATCGTTCATCTTTTCTCCTCTGTTCACGGGGCGCACTATGCGCGATACGTCGCACCGAATCCTGACCAGGATTGCTCAGTGTGGCGGCAGGCCCAATAATCGCGCCTGCATGCGGTCAATCGCATGCGTAAAGGCATCTCGTCGTCCAGCAGCTGTATGAACCCGGCACCCCTTGCACCACGGTGACCGCCGCGTGCCCCGTGGCGGCCGGTCGCGAACGCGCGCGGGGCGGGCCGCTGCCGTGCGCAGATCAATGAGCGGGAGCAAAGCATGCAAGTCATCGTGTTTCTACTGAAAGTCCTGTTGCTCGGGGTTGGCCTGGTGCTGATCGCCGCCGGGATGTTCTGCGGCGCAGTCGGGTTTTCGCAGCCGAATTCGGCATCGGTGATGTACGGTCTGTTCGGCCTTGCCTCGCTCGCTTTCGGCGGCGTGATGGTTTATGCGCTGCTGCGCTCGTTCAGGCGCAAACCCACGGCCGCATCGAACGATAGCGAACAATTGCCGCCGGAACAGCCGTGATCTTTCCCCTGCCCTATGCGCTGCAGGTGCACGCGGTGCTCGAAATGGCCGCGCTGACCTGTGGCGTGGCGTGGTACCGGCAGCTGCGCCGGCGCGCGGGCGGTGGCAGCATGCTCGAGGGCAAGGCGTTCGCCGTGGCGGTCGGCTGCATCTTCGGTGCGGCGATCGGCAATAAGCTGGTGTTCTGGATCGAAATGCCACATCTGCTGGCAATCCACTGGAACACGCCCGCGGTGTGGCTGGGCGGGCAGTCGATGGTCGGTGGCCTGCTCGGCGGTCTGCTCGGTGTCGAGCTGGCGAAGAAGCTGAGCGGCATCACGTACTCGACCGGCGACGCCTTCGTGTTTCCGGTATTGCTCGGCCTGATGATTGGCCGCCTCGGCTGCTTTCTGGCCGGCCTGGCGGACGGCACCTTCGGCACGCCTACCGATCTGCCGTGGGGTATCGACTTCGGCGACGGCATTCCCCGCCACCCCACCCAGCTCTACGAAATCGGCTTTGCCGCTGTCCTGTGGCGAGTCCTGCGCCGGGTGCAAGCGCGCCTGGCCGACCGGCCGGGGCGGCTGTTCAAGTGGATGCTTGTCGCCTATCTGGTGTGGCGCCTGCTGATCGACAGCCTGAAGCCGGTGCCCTACGCCTATCCGCTTGGCTGGTCGGGCATTCAATGGGTGTGCCTGGTGGCGCTGCTGATCTACCTGCCGACCCTGTTGCGGCAGCCGAACCCGATCCGCGACACCGCGCAAGAGGAGACGGCATGAGCCGCAAGAACCGCCCCTGGCTTTTCTACGACACCACCGCGTCGGTGTGCACCACCTGCCTGCGTCAGGTCGAAGCCAAGATCGTCATCAAGGGCGATGATGTCTTTCTCGACAAATGGTGCCCGGCGCATGGCAGCGAGCGGGTGCTGATCGCCGACGATGCCGCCTACTACCGCCTCGGTCGCGAGGTCTACGTGAAGGCGCCGGAGATGCCCGAGCGTTTCAACACGCCCATGCGCCACGGCTGCCCCTACGACTGCGGGCTGTGTCCCGATCACATGCAGCACTCGTGCCTTTCGGTGGTCGAGATCACCGAGCACTGCAACCTGCGCTGCCCGGTGTGTTACGCCGAATCCGGCCCCGAGCGGCAGACCCACCGATCGCTGGCCGAGGTGGAGGCGATGCTCGATGCCGTCGTCGCCAACGAGGGCGAACCGGATGTGGTGCAGCTTTCCGGCGGCGAGCCGACCCTGCATCCGGATTTCTTCGCCATCCTCGATGCCGCCAGGGCACGGCCGATCCGCCATCTGATGATCAACACCAACGGTCTTCGCATCGCCCGCGACGAAGCCTTCGTGGCGAGGCTGGCGGGCTACCGGCCGGGCATCGAGATCTACTTGCAGTTCGATTCCCTGCACGACGCGGTGCTGCAGCAGATGCGCGGCGCTGATCTGGCCGATATCCACGCCCGCGCGCTGGCCAGGCTGGAGGCGCACGGCCTGTCGACCACGCTGGTGATGACGGTCAAGCGCGGCGTCAACGACGACCAGATCGGGGAGGTGATCCAGCACGGCCTGCAGTATCGCTGCGTGCGCGGCGTGACCTTGCAGCCGGTGTCCGATGCCGGGCGCAATGTCGATTTCGATGCCGCCCGGCACCGGCTGACGGTGAGCGAGGTGCGACGCCGGGTCGCCGAGCAGTCCGGCCTGTTCACGCTCGACGACATCGTGCCCGTGCCCTGCAACCCGGACACGCTGGCGATGGGCTATGCCCTCAAGCTGGGCGATGAGGTGCTGCCGCTGACCCGCCATCTCGGCCCCGATGCACTGCTCGCCGGGCCGCGCAATACCATCGTTTTCGAGCGCGATCCGGCGATGAAGGAGGCCGTGTTCAAGCTGTTCTCGACCAATCATTCGCCCGAATCGCAGGCCAGCTGCCTGTCGTCGCTGCTCTGTTGCCTGCCGGCCATCGCCGCGCCGGCTCTCGGCTACGAGAATGTCTTCCGGGTGCTCATCGTGCAGTTCATGGATGCTGCCAACCTCGACCTGCGCGCGTTGAAGAAATCCTGCGTGCACTTTGCCCAGCCGGATGGGCGCCTGATTCCCTTCGAAGCCTACAATCTGTTCTACCGTGGCGAGCGCATCGAGAAAACCCGTGAGATCCAGGCCGAAATCGCCGCGGCCACCGCGCGTCGGCGCTAGATCGAGGCCGTGTCCATGATCAGTGCCTTCGTTGCCAGCTACGGCTATCTCGCGGTCTTTGCCGGGGCGCTGCTCGAGGGTGAGACGATGCTGATCGCCGCCGGCTTTGCCGCGCACCGCGGGCTGCTCGACTGGCCGACGGTGATCGTCGTGGCCATTGTCGGCGGCGTACTCGGCGACCAGCTGGCCTTCATGCTCGGACGCTGGAAGGGCGACGCGTTGATTGCGCGTTTTCCGGCGCTGGCTGCACAGAAGCCGCGCGTGCATGCCCTGCTCGAACGCCACGCCACCGTCTTCATCCTCAGCGTGCGCTTTCTCTATGGCCTGCGCATTGCCGGCCCGGTCCTGCTCGGCAGCAGCCGTGTTCCCTTCCTGCGTTTCGCCGTACTCAACGTGATCGGTGCCGTCCCTTGGGCGGTGCTGGTGTCAGGGGCGGGCTATTTCTTTGGTTATACCATGAGTTCGCTCCTCTCCAACCTGAAGCACATCGAAGAGGCCGTACTGCTGGGCATCCTGTTGACGGGTGGCGTGGTCTGGCTGTGGCGGCGACGGCGGGCACGTGCCAGTCGCGCAGCGGGTCCCCGTCACGATTCCGCGTCCTGAATACCTGCCCGTGTTCGTTGCTTGCAGCGGACCGGACGGTGCGCGTTCAGGCCAGTTCGACCCTGTTGCGGCCCAGGTGCTTGGCGCGATAGAGCGCCTCGTCCGCCCGCTTCAGCAGGCATTCCGTCGTTTCGCTGGCCTGATGCTGGGCCACGCCGATGCTGACGGTGATGGTTGGCAGCAGCGGCAATCGGGTTTGGGCGATGATTTCCCGCAAGGATTCGGCCAATCGGGCAGCGTCGTGCAAGTCGGTGCGCGGCAGCAGCACCATGAATTCTTCGCCGCCCCAGCGGCAGACGGCATCCGTCTCCCGGACCCGGGTTTCCAGAACCTTCGCAAGCAGGACCAGGGCTTCATCCCCCGCATGATGCCCATGCTGGTCATTGATCGCCTTGAAATGATCCGCGTCCAGCAGCATCAGGCTGTAATCCTGATCGTGGCGGCGCTTCTGACCATGTGCGTTCTCCAGCATCTGCAGGAAGCGGCGCCGGTTCCACAGGCCGGTCAGGGGGTCCCTGGACGCGGCGTGCTCCAGCTCGTCCTTCAACCGTTTCTGTTCCGTCACGTCGTGAATGATGCAGAACATCAGCCGCCGTCCCTGATGCATCAGCGGGCCGGCATAGGTTTGCACGTTGCGTAAGCCACCGTCGGCAAGGCGGTGGACGAAATTCAGCGGCTTGTGACCGCCGGGCAGTTTGGCCACTTCATCCATGATCGGCAGGACGCTCCGCCCAAGCGCGTTGATCTGCCAGGTGTGCATCTGGCACAGGGTCTCGCGGGAATGACCGTAAAAGCGCGTTGCGGTCAGGTTGGCATCCACGATCCGGCCATCGGCAGCGGGGTCGATGAGCAGCATCGGCGCGCTATTCGAATGGAACAGCGTCTCAAAGATGCCGCGATCCTCCTGCTTGCTGCTGCTGCCGCTGCTTTGCGTGCTGAGTCCCGGCAGGCTCGCCAGGATGCCTTCAACCAGCATTTCTTCCTCGGCCCCGTCACATTGCAACAGTGAGAGCTTGCAGCTCAGCGGCACGGCATGTTCGTTTCGGCACACGGTCCAGATCTCGACAACCTGCTCCCGCGCTCGAAGCGCGGGGAGATAGGTCAGGAGGTGCTCTTCGGCGTGCGCGGAATACCTGCCATGGCGCAAGGCCGCCAGTTCGACACTTGGGGACAGCTCCTTCGCCGCATCATTCGCATACGTGATCTGCCCGGCGCTCGGCGAAACGATCCAGACGGGCGTGCTGAGCAGGTCCAGCGCGGAATACGGGGTGTGCATCAGGTATCTGGTCGACTGCGTGGAGGTAATGGGGGAAGTATGGCGAAGGATATATGGCCTCGATGATAAGGTCCGATGGCGGGTGACGGCGTGCCATCTGTCACGGACGTTGACGTGGCTTCATCGGGCGGGCTCCGCGGGGAAGACTGGCAAAGGTTGGATCTGATGAAATCATTGTCGCGGATGAAGGTTACGTGAGTGCATTTGCTGGAGGGCAACTCGGTGGCCTTGGCTGACATTTGTCTTTGCTCGTGGAAGAGCACATATGGTTGTGCTTCCGTCGAGGTGCCCGCAGAGGCCGGGGCGCTTCAGTATGCGCTGAAGCGCTGCGCCAGCTTGTGCTCGCGGAAATGGGACACCACGAAATCGATGAATGCCCGGCTCTTTGCCGGCAGTAGCCTTTGTGCCGAAAAGTAGAGTGAAAGGGTGCCGGCATCGGCATACCAGTCCGGCAGGACGCGGACGAGGCGCTTGCTCGCGAGATAGGGCTCGGCGTTGGGCATGCTGGTGACGGCAATACCCAGGCCCTGCTCGGCCGCCTCGAGCGACGCAGCGGGGTCGCTCATGGTCATGCGGATTTGCATGTCTATCGGCATCTGTTCCTTGCGGCGCGCATCCTTGCTGTTGATCAGCGCCCACGGTCGGATACGCCCGGTTTGCGGCGAGCGAATGAAGATGCCGGCATGTTCCTTGAGCTGATCCGGATGCGTGATTGGCGGCCGGGCAGCGAGGTAGGTCGGAGAGGCGATCAGCACGATGTGCGCCGGCGCCAGGGTGCGGGCGACCAGGCCGGGAGGGAGCTCGAAGCCGCCGCCGATGGCAGCGTCGAAGCCTTCGGCGATCAGATCAACCTGACGATTGTCGAAGTGCCAGTCGGGCACGATCGCCGGATGCCGGGCAAGAAAGTCGCTCAACAGCGGCACGATGTGCTCGCGCCCAAAAGCGTTACCCATGCTGACCTTGAGCGTGCCGGCAGCTTGTCCTTCGGCATCGGCGAGGTTGGCTACCGCGCTCTGTATGGTTGCCAGGCTTGTGCCGACTTCGGCCAGAAAACGCGTGCCGGCTTCGGTCAGGCGAAGGCTCCGCGTGCTGCGCTGGAACAGGCGGATCCCCAGACTGGACTCCAGTCTGGCCACGTTCTTGCCTACCGCGGCGGAGGTCAGACCCAGGCGCCGCGCTGCTTCGGAGAAGCTGCCGGCTTCAGCACTGCGGACGAAGCATTCAATACCGCCGAGTGTTTCCATGCGCCCTTCAGGCCAGATCCAGCCTGCCTATTTCAAACCATTGGTTTCAACAGAATATAAGGATTCATGGCTTATCACAATGTAATGATCGGCGGATAGTGCGCTCCATGGCCTAGCGACGGCGCGAAGCCAAACCACTCAAGGAGATACATCATGTCGAAGCAAGCGCAGAACGTACAAGCTCAAGTCAATCACCTGGCCGGGAAGGTCGCCTTGGTGCAGGGAGGATCGCGCGGCATTGGCGCCGCCATTGCCAGGCGGCTGGCTCGTGACGGCGCCACCGTCGCGCTGACCTACGCCAGCTCGGCCGACAAGGCGCAGGAAGTCGTCAAGGAGATCGAAGCCATCGGCGGTCGCGCCATTGCGATCAGGGCCGACAGTGCCGATGCCGGGCAGATCAAAGCCGCCGTGCAGGTCGTGGCCGACACCTACGGCAAGATCGATATCCTGGTGAACAACGCTGGCGTGCTCGCCCTGGGCAATGTCGGCGAAGCCGAGATCTCGCTCGAAGATATTGATCGCACCTTGGCGGTGAACGTGCTCAGCGTGATCGTCGCCTCGCAGGCGGTGGTCAAGCACATGGACAGGGGCGGCCGCATCATTACCATCGGTAGCACCAACGCCGACCGCATGCCGTTCCAGGGCGGATCGGTATACGCCATGAGCAAGTCCGCCATCGTCGGCCTGACCAAGGGTCTGGCGCGCGATCTCGGTCCGCTCGGCATTACCGTCAATAACATTCAGCCTGGCCCGATCGACACCGAGATGAATCCGGACAGCGGCGATTTTGCGCATACCTTGAAGGGCCTGATGGCGCTACCGCGATACGGTACGGTGGAAGAGGTGGCGAGCTTTGCTGCGTATCTGGCAGGCCCGGAGGCGGCCTACATTAGCGGCGCCAGCCTGCTGATTGACGGCGGATTTTCGGCCTGAGGCTTGCGGTGCAGGCAAGGCGGAGACCAGGCCTGTCATTCGGCTGGCAATCAGGAGGCGATGAACGGAGGTCCGCAACCTTGCCTTGCATGTTGAAGGACAGGATGGGGATGGGTCTGTTGGCGCCAGTTGAGTCCCGTTCCCACCTCACGGGTATCATGATCGCGGGCAATGGCCGAGCGCCAAACGTTGCCACGATCAAGGTCCACGAAAAAAGCTCCCTCAGGAGCTTTTTTGCACCTCTTCCGTCATTCAAATAGGGTTTTCGGATCCTGGTCTGCAGACATGGCGTCAGACCAGCGGGCATGAAACAGACCCGCACTGGCAAGGCTCAAGAGCACGTCGCGGAGGCGCGGGGTACAGCACGAAAGCGTCCAGAATCACCGTGTAGCGTGGTGGCCCTGCCATTTCAGTATCCCAGGCCCGGCTCTCGAGCCTGATCGGCCAAGGCCTGCAGCGCCGCATCCGATTCAGAGCGAGATTTTTGCTGATAAGCAATCATGTCCTCGAACAGGACACGCCGATGGCGACCAACCTTACGGCAAGGCAGGTGTCCTGCCTCGATTTCCTTGACCACGTACGGACGCGACACATTCAGCATGTTTGCCACTTCCTGAGTGGAGAGTTCGAGTTTCTGTGGGAGCACGGCGACAGGCTGACGCTGTGCCATCACCCCGAGCAGATCGGCCATGAAGCGCAGCACCGTCGGGGGAAGCTCGACGACCGCCTGAACTTCATCTTCACCCTGTGCAATCAGGCGTATGGTGTCCGCCCGCGAATGATCCAACGCTGCCATCAAGCAACGTTGAGCGGCTTGCGCCAGTGCCGCATCGTGCTCATCCAGCACGGTGTCGATGGCTGCTTGCGCGTTTGCCATGATGCTTTCCTCCTGTTTGTTTCTCTGCGGGTGCTACCAGAAGTAGCTTCCCTGTATCTGTAATATACGAAACAAACGAAATAAACGAAACGTTTACTGGCTGTATTTTATTGACCCACCCGATAAGAGGATAAATTTTCGATGCTCTTCAAGCAGGATCAGACATATCGGCGACACGCTGCGGGCCATTCCGAGCACAGGATCACCGTAGGCATGCTCAGTTTTCTTGGTACGCCCGTTCAATCAGAGATTTTGCCTTCTCGAAATCGGCGGGCGTGCGCAGGGTTAACTCCAGATCGCCAGTTCCCCAGTGACCAATATTGGTCACGTCACGGGAAAAGTCCTTGTCCAGCGCAACGCTTGCTGGATCCAGTTTCAGCGTCAGGAATACATGCGGATTCTGTTTTGAGATCAGCGACATGCACACAAAATTCTTCAGTCTGCGAAAAGCCACGTAGAGCTTCAGCGGCTTCTCGATGATGTCGTCGCCCTGCGCGAGGATGAAGCTGCGCGTCTGCTCGAAGAGCGCAAGCAGCTCGGGCGAAGCCGTGGCGATCTGGTCAGCGTGCGTCTTCATTGCCAATGTGGCTGCTGCGGGCACCTTGGCAGGCTTCTCGCGAATCGGCACATCAGCTTCGGCAAGCGATTGCGTACTCGCTGCGCTGCCGCCATTGACCAGTTCGAACAACAACAAATCATCGCCAAACAGCTTGTAGCGGATCAGCTCGATATTGCGGTTGATCTGCTCGACGGCATGCTCATCGTAACGGGTGAAATCAGCGGCGATGCAGAGTAGGCGCGTACCGCTCCACTCGATTTTGTCCGCCTCTTCCTTTCCTAGGGTGTCCATCACGAGAAGGCGGAAATCGGCCTTGTGATCCAGCAACCAATTCAGATAGAACAAACCCTGGTTGATCACGTTTTCGTTGCTGTGCCGCTTGTACTCGATGATGACCGGGCAGCCGTTTTCGTCTAGCCCGAGCGAATCGATGCGCCCTCGATGCTTGGCGCCCGTGCTGAACTCGGAGGCAAGGAAACGCACGCCCAGGAAGGTATCCATCTGCGATTCGATCAGCTTCTGCAGCGTTTTCTCGATAGCCACGGCCTTGCCGGGCAGTTCGATCGTGCTGCTGCTGGAATAGCGGAAGAGCTTTATTGCCGTCATCTTCAATCGTCCGTTGCCGAAACCGCCAAAACTCAGGTCCGGGGCTGATCCACGCCACCGCTGCCCTGCAATGCGCCATACACCTTGTGCAACAGGTGCTCCATCGCCAGCCGGCGAAACTCGCCATCGCTCATCAGCTTGCCGAAGATATCCTCGTTGCCGTCCATCCGGTCGATCACCAGGCCTTCAAAGGCCTTCTCGAAAACATAGCGGAAGTCTTCCTTCGAGTTTGAAGCTGCCGCCTTGCGCAGGACCTCGCTCTCGATGGCTTCTTCCTGGATCTGATCGAAGAACAACTGGTCGGCTTGGGTGAAATCGGTCCCGAAACGCTCGTTGAGGATATCGATCAGCTCGGACAGACGAATCGTCTCGTCCTGTTGTCCGGTACCGACATCGCCGGGGCCTTTCAGCGGCCGGCCGTCGCCCGCGTTCAGGTCGATCTGGCCCTCGCTGATCTTCTGCAAGCGGTAGTACTGCAGTTCGACCTCGTCCTCCAGATGTGCCGGGCCTGAACCTTCGCGCTTGGGCAACTTGGTCAGCAGGAAACGCAGATAGGTATAGAGCAGTTCCAGATCGCTGTCCTGGTAGGGAATCACCTGCGAGAGAAAGCCATAGAGATTGCGGAAACTCACCAGCAGCGCCTTGATCTCGTCGCGCGCTTCCTCGTCCCGCTCCTTGAACCGATCCACCGCCTGATCGAGGATGCCGTTCATGGCCGCATGGTCATGAACCGTCTCCTTGCGGCGGGGTTTGAAATACACCGCGCCAAAGGCTTTGACCTCCTCTTCGAAGATCAGGCCAAGCTCCTCGATCTGGTGATAAAGCCGATACAGGTGCTGGGCATCGGTCAGCGGCTCGGTCGGCGTGTCCTCGTAATACGGCTTGAACGCCTTGAAGATTTCTTCCGGCTTGTTCCGGAAATCGAGGATGAAGGTATCTTCCTTGCCGGCACAGGTCCGGTTCAGGCGCGACAAGGTCTGCACCGCCTGCAAGCCGGTCAGCTTGCGGTCCACGTACATCGTGTGCAGCAAAGGCTGGTCGAAGCCCGTCTGGTACTTCTCCGCCACCAGCAACACCTGGTATTCGTTGCTGTCGAAGCGCTCCGGCAACTCGGTTTCCTTGATGCCACCGTTCATGCCGACTTCCGTCCACGTCTTGCCCGGCGCCTCCGGGTCTTCCACCACGCCGGAAAACGCCACCAGGGTTTTCACGTCGGTATAGCCCTTCTCGGCGATGTAGCGGTCAAAGGTCTGCTTGTAGCGCACCGCATGCAGGCGGCCATCCGTCACCACCATCGCCTTGGCCCGCCCGCCGATCTTGTGGCGCACATGGGTACGGAAATGCTCGACCATCACCTCGGTCTTGGTGCGCAGATTCACCTCATGAAAAGTCAGCGTCCGCGCCAGCGCCCTCGCCGCCTTCTTGCGCTCGACATGCGGATCATCGTCACCCACCTGCACCAGTCGGAAATAGGCTTCGTAGGTCACGTAATGCTTGAGCACATCGAGGATGAAACGTTCCTCAATTGCCTGGCGCATCGTGTACAGGTGAAATGGCGCTTCGCCGCTCGGCCCCGGTTCATCGAAAACCTTCTTCGTCTTGTATTTCGGGGTTGCCGTGAAAGCGAAAAAGCTCAGGTTGGGCTGCTTGCCGCGTTTCATCATCTCGCGCACCACGCCGGCCATCTGGTCCGCTTCATCGTCCTCGTCGGCGCCTTGCTCAAGCACGTAGCGGGCCGCTTCTTCCCGCACGCCATGCGCGTTGAGCACGCCTTTCAACTCCATCGCGCTTTCGCCCGACTGCGAGCTGTGCGCCTCATCGACTATTACCGCAAAACGCTTGCCCTGGGTCGAAATCGCCAGCCCCTCCTGTAACTCGGGCGGCAGTTCATCGCGCAGCTTGTCCAGCGTTTCGGCAATGAAGGGGAATTTCTGCAGGGTCGTGATGATGATCGGCGTCCCCGAAGCCAGCGCCTGCACCAGTTGCCGAGTGTCCTCGTCGATCTTCTGCACCACGCCCTGCTTGTGCTCGAACTGGTAAATCGTGTTCTGCAACTGCTGGTCGAGCACGCGGCGATCCGTCACCACGATCACCGAATCGAACACCTTGCGATCCTCGGCGTCATGCAAGCTGGACAAGCGATGCGCCAGCCAGGCAATCGAATTCGACTTGCCCGACCCCGCCGAGTGCTGCACCAGATAGTTCCGCCCCGGCCCGTAAGTTTGCGCATGCGCGACCAGTCGGCGCACCGCATCCAGCTGGTGATAGCGCGGAAAGATCATCGTCTCCTTGCTGATCTTCTTGATCCCCTCGTCGCTGAGGATGCGCTTTTCCTCCACCTGCAAATGCATGAAGCGGCCAAAAATGTCGAGCAGGCTGTCACGCTGCCACACCTCGCGCCACAGATACGCCGTGCGGTAACCGCCATCGGCGGCCGGCGGATTGCCGGCATGGCCGTGGTTGCCCAGGTTGAAGGGCAGAAACCAGGTCTTGTCGCCGGAAAGCCGCGTCGCCATGAAGACCTGGTCCTGATCCACGGCAAAATGCACCAATGCCCGCTTCTTGAACTCGAAGATCAGTTCGCGCGCATCGCGATCCTTCTTGTACTGCTTCTTGGCATCCTCCACCGTCTGGCCGGAAAGCGGATTTTTCAACTCCGCCGTCACCAGCGGCAAACCGTTCAGGAACAAGACCAGATCGAGGCTCCTGGCACGCGTTTCGCCATAGAAAAGCTGCCGGGTTACGGTCAACCGGTTCTTTTCGACCAAATCCAGCGTCTCCGGATTCATCCGGTTGTTCGGCGCAAACACCGCCACGCGCAGCTTCTTGCCGTAACACTTGAAGCCCTGACGCAAGACCTTGAGCATGCCCTTGGTGTCCAGCTCCTTGACCAGATGATCGAGCACCACCTTGCCCGTCTCCGCGCCATGAATCGCGTTCAGGCTTTGCCACGGCTTGGGCTGCGTCGCGGCGATGAACTCCAGCACCAGCACCGGGTCCAGCGCTCGCGCCGGGTCATAACGATCCTTGGCCGAACCCTCGCGGTAATCGACGAAGCTGTAGCCGCCCACCGAACACAACTGATCGACGATGGCATCTTCGAGGCGTGCTTCGGTGTGCTTTTTCATGGCAGGCTCAGGCTTGGGCAGGGATGGCAACCTTGCGGACGTCGATCTGGCCCGTGGTGGCAGCGGTGATCAGGGCGGTGCGGTATTCGGTGAGGCGGGTGATGGCAAGACGCGTTTTGTCCATCAACCGGTCGATTCGAGCGGTTTCATTTTCAATGAACAGAGCTATCGATTCTTGCTCCGATGGTGCCGGAACAATCACAAGGAAATTTCCAAGTTCCTCGGCATTAAGATGAGGTTGCGCTGCCCTCATTCGGGTTTGGTAAATCTGGGCCTCAAGTAAATACGGTGATAACAAAGCCCAAGCCAATATCTTCGAAGAAATTTCTGTTGCAGTTACCACCATATCGAAACCGGCAATTGACCCCTCAAGGTCAGTTGGGACGATGGCAGAATCTCCGGTATAAGCTCCGCTTCTAACCACAATAATTTCGCCAGCCCGTAATTTAGGGTTTCTTTCCCAAGGGACATCCTCCGCCCGGACTTTCTTAAAGCCATCCGTAGCAATACTTCCTTTAGAAATATCAGTTGCCCGGACAAGGTTCAAACCTTCATCTACATACTCTGGAGGCTCTCCCAATCCATACCTAACTGTGGCGATGTACTTTAATTTTTTGACGGTCCAGCCAACTGGCACTTTACCAAGCCAAGATACCTTCGAGTCATACATAGGAATATCAGGATCAAGCCCCTTGGTCACGGCTTGGGTAATCACCGCCAACCGCTTTTCCTTCAGCTTCTCGATTAAGGCCTGTTTCTTCGCGATCAGCGCGTCGATCTGGCCTGTTTTCCAGTCGAGAAAATCTGCAATCTTCTTTTGTTCTTCGGGCGAAGGAACCGGAACTACAAATGAGTTTAGGGCGGCAACCGTGAGTTGGTTGATCGTTGAAGTGAGGTAAGAACCTGACTGAAATTCAAACAGGCTCGAGTTCAGAACATAGAACAGGTAGTCGCTTGCTTGGGTTCGGAAGACTGTATTAAACGCACCAAAGTAACAGCCCACAAACTCTGTCGTTACTCGGCCGCATTTCCCGATTAAGCGCCTACTCCCATTTCTTGAGCAAATCAGAATATCGCCAGATCTCAATTTCAGTTTTTCAGGCGCGTCGGCACAGACATATACCGGGTCATCTGCTACAAGGCGCCGATCTTGAATATTATTGGCGCGGAGAACCAATGTGCCACTGGCTTCATCCGTAATTTCCTCTGGCGAATAGGTAAGGCCAAGAATTGTGTCGCCGAGAAACTTCAAGGGCTTTTCAGACCATCCGTGAGGAAGTTCCCCAAGCCATTCAACGGAGCTGGGTTCGTATCTTGGGTATTTCGAATACCTCACTTGCCTTTCCCCTTCGCCTGCTTCTCCACCGACTCCAGCATCCGCAAATCCTCGGCATCCGCCGCCAGCGCCTCGGCGCTACGCCGCCGCGCGTCGAAGACCTCGTAGCGTTCGTGGGCGATGCCCTTCATCTGTTCGGCACTGATCCGGCCGGCGCCTTGCAGCACCGGGCGTTCGTTGAATTCGAGCAGGCGGTCGACGTTCTGGCGCCAGTAATCCAGCGTCAGTTGCTTGCGTTCCTTGACGCGCAGTTCGGCCTGTTCGAGAAAGATGACGACCAGGCGATTGAGCGTGTCCACTTCGTCAGCCGTCAGGTAATTCTTGGCGACGATGACATCCTGCTTGCGCACGCGGCTGCCGCTCCAGGTGGTCAGCGCCATGTTCGGGGCATCCGGATTGCTGCGGTCGACGACAATCTGGGCGGCAGTTTTGCGGGTGACGGCGTAGAGCAGCTTGTTCTGTACTTCGGCAAAGAACTGCTGGGCGGCGTTTTCGTTGGCCTGGTAGTCGTCGCTCAGGGCAAAGAGATCGCGCACCTTCTGGTAGAAACGCTTTTCGGAAGCGCGTATGTCGCGGATGCGCGCCAGCAGTTCGTCAAAGTAGTCCCAGCCACCGGGGTTCTTGAGGCGTTCGTCGTCCATGACGAAGCCTTTGACGATGAATTCCTTGAGCTGGGTATTGGCCCAGCGCCGGAACTGGGTGCCGCGCACGGATTTGACCCGCATGCCGACGGCGATGATGGCTTCGAGCGCGTAGTGCGTGACATCGTAGGCTTTGCCATCGGCGGCAGTTGTCCGGAAATTCCGGACAACTGAATCCTCTGGCAATTCGCCTTCTTCAAAGATGTTTTGCAGGTGCTCGCTGATGGTTTGCTTGGAGCGCTGAAACAGCTCGCCCATCTGCATTTGCGATAGCCAGAGCGTGCCGTCGACCAGTTGGCACTGGATGCGGCTCTGGCCGTCCTCGGTCTCATAGAGAACGAATTCGCCGCCGGGCTTGGCGTCGATGCCGCTACTCATGCGGTCACCGCCTTGAGCATGGCCATGATTTCGCTTTCGAGTTGCTCGATATCCGCCTCGATGGCTGCCAGCGGGCGCGGCGGCTCGTATTCGTAGAAATGGCGGTTGAAGGGGATTTCGTAGCCGACCTTGATCTTGTTGTGCTCGATCCAGGCATCGGGGCGGTAAGGCAATACTTCGGCTTTAAGATAGGCCTCGCAATGCGCGCGGACGAGCTTCAACAAGGGATCGACATCGACCTTGCCTTTGTTCTTTTTGCTCTCGTAATCGAGCGGCAGCGGCAGCTCAATATCTTTCGGTAAGGGCACGTTTTCGGTGTCGCGCAAATCCGCATCGGGTTCCGGATTGCCCTTTTTGTCGCGGCAAATTTCGGCGCTCGGGTCTTTTTCGCCCAGAGCACCCGCTGCCAGCAAGGCCGTTTTCAGCGGTAGATCAAGCGTCAAATCGGCGGCCTTGAAGGCATCGCTCAGTTGCCCCTCGAAGATTTTGCGGTCCTTGACCAGTTGGCCTTCGGCAAAGGCGGGTTTCAGGGTTTGCAGCACGGCCAGGATGGCGGCTTGGGCGGCTTTGCCTTCGAGAATTTCTTCTTCGATTTTTGCCTTGTTCTTGCGCTTGAGCGAAATGGCCAGCGATTCAAAAAAGGTGCCGGTCTGGAAGCGCTGGATACGCTCGTCGGTGACTGCAAAGTTGAGGCGCAGCGGGCGTTCGACAGTGATCTTCAGGTAACCGAATTCGCGATTGTCGAACACCCTGCTGACACACAGCGATTTTGTCTGGTCACGCTTGGGGTCGATATTGGTTTCAATCTCACCCAGGGTCATCCGGGCATCGTGTTGAAAATCAGCGTAGAGGCGGGTGATGACGGCGATGTGGTTCGGCGAGCCATCAGGTTCCGTGCTGCTGCCATCGGTACCGTCACCCAGGCGCTTGCGCTTGTCGCCCAAGCTTTTTTTCATCTTGCGGGCAAATTCGGTGGCGTTGATCAGCTGAATTTTTCCCGCCCGTTCCGCTCGCTTTCGGTTGGTGACGATCCACACGTAGGTATAGATGCCGGTGTTGTAGAAGAGCTGGTCGGGCAGGCCGATGACCGCTTCGAGCATGTCGTTTTCGATGATCCAGCGACGGATGTTGCTCTCGCCGCTGCCGGCGTCCCCGGTAAACAAGGGCGAACCGTTGAAGACCACGGCAATGCGTGAGCCGTCGCCACCCTTTTCCGGTGCTGGCCGCATCTTGGAAATCATGTGCAGCAGGAAAAGCAGCGCGCCATCGTTGATGCGCGGCAGACCGGGTCCGAACCGTCCCTTGAAGCCGAATGCGTTGTGTTCGCGGGTGACGTTGTCCTTTTCCGGCTTCCATTCCACACCGAAAGGCGGATTGGCCAGCATGTAATGAAAACGCTCGTCCGGATGGCCGTCGCCATCGACAAAGCCTTCCTTGCTCTTGCCGGTGCCAAGGGTATTGCCGAAAACGATGTTCTTGACCTCTTCGCCCTTGATCATCAGGTCGGAGCCGCAAATGGCGTAGGACTCTGGGTTGTACTCCTGGCCAAAGAGTTGCAGGTTGGCGCCCGGATTGAGGCCGGTTTCGGGGTGGAGAATCAGTTTGTCGGATTCGGACAGCATGCCGCCGGTGCCGCAAGTGGGGTCGTAAATCTTGATGACCTTGCCTTCCCGGTACACCAGATCGTCGTGGGTGAACAGGATGCTGACCATCAGCTTGATGACTTCACGCGGCGTGAAATGGTCGCCAGCCTCTTCATTGGCTTGTTCGTTGAAACGCCGGACCAAATCTTCGAACAGGTAGCCCATTTCGATGTTCGTGATGCGATCCGGGTGCAGATCGATGGCTGCGACCTGCTTGACCACCTCGAACAAGCGGTTGGCTTCGTCCAGCTTCTCGATTTCTTCATCGAATTTGAACTTCTCGATGATTTTCCGCGCCCGCGCCGAAAAACCGGCGATGTAGTTGTTCAGGTTGGCCGCCAATTTATCGGCATCACCCAGCAGGTTCTGGAAGGTAAATTCACTGGTGTTGTGGAAACTGAGCTTGAAGCGATGATTGATCATCGTCTCGATGGTTTCGGCATCGTACTTGCCGTCGGCCTTGAGTTTGCGATGGTAGTCGATCACCTCATCCTTGCTGCTTTCCAGCACGCAATCGAGACGGCGAAGCACGGTCAGCGGAATCATTACCCGGCGATACTGGGGCGGACGGTAGGGACCACGCAAAAGATTGGCGATGTTCCAGATCACATCGCCTTGTTGTTTGAGCGCTTCGTAGTTTTTCATCGAATCTATTTTTCCCGAAACATCAGGTCACGCAAGCAGTTGTGCGTAAAAATGAAAATGGTATTCCAAAAAGCAGAAAGAGGCTTGGTTAGCCTCTTTCTTTAGTCTGTTGCGCGATATTCTAAGTAGCTTTGATTGGCTACCCAAATGTGGAGGTTGCCACTTGTGTCATCACATCATATCGTCAGATATCGATGTTCTGCGCATACAGCGCATTGCTCTCGATGAACGCCCTTCTCGGCTCGACGTTGTCGCCCATCAACGTGGTGAAGATCTCGTCGGCGGCGATGGCGTCGTCGATCTGCACGCGCAGCAGGCGGCGTACCGCCGGGTCCATGGTGGTTTCCCACAGCTGCTCGGGGTTCATTTCGCCCAGACCCTTGTAGCGCTGCTTGGTGAGGCCGCGTTCGACTTCGGCCAGCAGCCAGGTGATGGCGTCGGCGAAGCGGACGATGGGCTGGCGCTTTTCGCCGCGGCGAATTTCGGCACCGGCACCGATGAGGCCGGCGATGGATTCGCTGGCGGTGCGGATGGTGCGATAGTCGCCGGAGACGAGGAAGTCGTGCTCGACCCAGCCGAACTTGCGATTGCCGTGGTGCAGGCGCTCGATGGTGAGGCGCCAGCCTTCGGATTCCTCGTGGTATTCGGCGTAGATCTTGAGGTCGTCGGGCAGGTGGGGCTGGATGCGGGCGGCGGAGTCGCGCGCGGCGGCTTCGTCGTCGAGGCTGACCGGGAGGTCGTGCGCGAGCATGGCCTGCAGCACTTCGGGGTCGATGTAGCTGGCGAGGCGGCGGATGACGGCTTCGGCCAGCAGGTAGCTGCGGGCGAGGCCGCCGAGGGTCTCGTCGGTGATCAGGTCGGCGTCTGCGCGTGGCAGCAGTACGGCGCCTTCGAGCGCGAGCTTGAGCAGGTGGTTGTTGAGCTCGTGGTCGTCCTTGATGTACATCTCGCTCTTGCCGTGCTTGATCTTGTACAGCGGCGGCTGGGCGATGTAGATGTGGCCGCGCTCGACCAGTTCGGGCATCTGGCGATAGAAGAAGGTGAGCAGCAGGGTGCGGATGTGGGCGCCGTCGACGTCGGCATCGGTCATCAGGATGATGCGGTGGTAGCGCAGCTTTTCGGGCTTGTAGTCGTCCTTGCCGATGCTGGTGCCGAGCGCGGTGATCAGGGTGGCGATTTCCTGGCTCTGCAGCAGCTTGTCGAAGCGGGCCTTCTCGACGTTGAGGATCTTGCCCTTGAGCGGCAGGATGGCCTGGAATTTACGGTCGCGGCCCTGCTTGGCCGAGCCGCCTGCGGAGTCGCCCTCGACCAGGTAGAGTTCGCACAGGGCGGGGTCTTTCTCCTGGCAGTCGGCGAGTTTGCCGGGCAGGCCGACGCCGTCGAGGATGCCCTTGCGGCGGGTCATGTCGCGCGCCTTGCGGGCGGCGTCGCGGGCGCGGGCCGCTTCGACGATCTTGTTGCAGATGGTGCGGGCGTCGAGCGGGTTCTCGAGCAGGAAGTCGGTGAGCTTGCTGGCGACGACTTCTTCCACCGCCGGGCGGGCTTCGCTCGAGACCAGCTTCATCTTGGTCTGGCTGGCGAACTTGGGGTCGGGCATCTTGACCGACAGCACGCAGGCCAGGCCTTCGCGCATGTCGTCACCGGTGATGTCGACCTTGGCCTTCTTGGCGATCTCGTTTTCTTCGATGTACTTGTTGATGACGCGGGTCATCGCCGCGCGCAGGCCGGTGAGGTGGGTGCCGCCGTCGGCCTGCGGGATGTTGTTGGTGTAGCACAGCACCTGTTCGGCGTAGCTGTCGTTCCACTGCATCGCGACTTCGACCGACAGTTCGGCATCGTGGCCGGCGCCGGTGGGGATGCGGGTGGTGCCGGCGGCGTAGAACACCGTGGGCTGCAGCACGGTCTTGGTGCGGTTGATGTATTCGACGAAGCCCTTGACGCCGCCGGCGAAGGCGAAGTCTTCTTCCTTGCCGGTGCGCTGGTCGAGCAGGCGGATCTTCACCCCGTTGTTGAGGAAGGAGAGCTCGCGCAGGCGCTTGGCGAGGATGTCGTAGTGGTATTCGATGGTGCCGAAGATCTCTTCGTCGGCAAGGTAGTGCACCTCGGTGCCGCGCCGGCTGGTGTCGCCGATGACCTTGAGCGGGCTGGTCTCGATGCCGTTGACGACGTCGATGAGGCGGTCCTGCGGCACGCCGCGGTTGAACTCCATGAAGTGCTTCTTGCCGTCGCGGCGCACGGTGAGGCGCAGCCATTTCGACAGCGCGTTCACGCACGACACGCCCACGCCGTGCAGGCCGCCCGACACCTTGTAGCTGTTCTGGTTGAACTTGCCGCCGGCGTGCAGCACGCACATGACGATTTCGGCCGCGCTGCGCTTGGGCTCGTGCTTGTCGTCCATCTTGACCCCGACCGGGATGCCGCGGCCGTTGTCGGTGACGGAGATGGAGTTGTCGGCGTGGATGGTGATGACGATGTCGTCGCAATGGCCTGCCAGGGCTTCGTCGATGGCGTTGTCGACGACTTCGAACACCATGTGGTGCAGGCCGGTGCCGTCGGAGGTGTCGCCGATGTACATGCCGGGGCGCTTGCGCACGGCCTCGAGGCCTTCGAGTTGCTGGATGCTGGTTTCGTCGTAGTCTTCGTGCGCGATTGCGGACGCAGTGGGCAGGTTTTGCGGTTCGGACATGGTCATCTCGGGTGATTCATAAAGAACGTGCCCCCGGCTGGCCGGGGGCATCGAACCCGGCACGGGCCGGGTTCATGGGGGATGCGACGCGCGCGCTTCAGATGCGCATCGGCATCACGACATACTTGAAGTGATCGTTGCCCGGCAGGGTGATCAGTGCGCTCGAGTTACCGTCGTTGAAGCGCCATTCGACGGTTTCGGACGACAGGTTGTTGAGCACGTCGAGCAGGTAGGTGACGTTGAAACCGATGTCGAGCTTGTCGCCCTGGTAGTCGATTTCGAGCTCTTCCTGCGCTTCCTCCTGTTCGGCGTTGGAACTGACGATACGCAGCATGCCGTCGTCGAGCACCAGTCGTACGCCGCGGAATTTCTCGTTGGTGAGAATGGCGGCGCGCTGCAGCGAGGACAGCAGGGTCTGGCGCGGCAGGGTGACGAGGCCGGGGTGATTCTGCGGAATCACGCGCTGGTAGTCGGGGAACTTGCCGTCGATGAGCTTGGTGACGAGTTCGATGGCGCCGAAGCGGAACACCGCCTGGTTGCCGGCAAGGATGACTTCGAGCGGATCGTCGTTGTCGGCGAGCTGGCGCGACAGTTCGAGCACGGTCTTGCGCGGCAGGATGGTTTCGCAGCGCTGGGCAACCGGGGCTTCGAGTTCGCTGGCGGCGTAGGCAAGGCGGTGGCCGTCGGTGGCGACCATGCGCAGTTCGCTGCCTTCGGCGATCAGCAGCAGGCCGTTGAGGTAGTAGCGGATGTCCTGCTGTGCCATGGCGTAAGCGACCTGAGCGAGCTGGCGCTTGAAGGTGCGCTGCGGCACGCTGAAGCGGGTGGCGTCGCCATCGGGCAGGTTCATGCGCGGGTAGTCGGCCGCGGGCAGGGTCTGCAGCTGGAAGCGGCTCTTGCCGGCCTTGACGGTGAGGCGCTTGTCGTCGAGGGTGAGGTTGACGTCGGTGTCGGGCAGCGCGCGCAGGATGTCCTGCAGCTTGCGTGCAGCCACGGTGATGGAGACGTCTTCGCCGCCGGCATTGCCGGCCGTGGTGGTGCGGATCTGGATTTCGATGTCGGTGGCGAGCAGCGTCAGGCGGTCGCCCTGCTTCTCGATCAGCACGTTCGACAGGATGGGCAGGGTGTGGCGCTTTTCGACGATGCCGGCCACGGACTGCAGCGGGGCAAGAAGCGCATCACGGGTGGTGTTGAGCAGGAGCATGGCGTCAGTCTGGTCAGAAGATTGATCGGGAAGTCATCGCTGGCTCAGCCCCGCAGGACCTGGGTGAGCACGTGTACATCGTGGTTGAGCTGGTGGTCGCCGAGGCGCAGCTCGGTGATGGTACGACAAGCGTGTAGCACGGTGGTATGGTCGCGACCGCCGAAGGCTTCGCCGATGGCCGGCAGCGACATCGGGGTGAGCTCCTTGGCCAGCCACATCGCTACCTGGCGCGGACGGGCAATGACCCGGGTGCGCTTCTTGGAGTGCATGTCGGCAATCTTGATCTTGTAGTAGTCGGCGACGGTCTTCTGGATGTGCTCGATCGACAACTGGCGGTTGTGCGCGTTGAGCAGGTCCTTGAGCGCTTCCTTGGCGACTTCGAGCGAGATGCCGCGGCCGTGGAAGCGGGCGTAGGCGACGACCTTATTGAGCGCGCCTTCGAGTTCGCGCACGTTGGAGCGCAGGTTCTTGGCGATGAGGAAGGCAACGTCGTCGTCGACCGCCACGCGCAGCGCTTCGGCCTTCTTCTGCAGGATCGCCACCCGCATTTCGAGCTCGGGCGGCTCGATCTGCACCGTCAGGCCCCAGTCGAAGCGCGAGATCAGGCGGTCTTCGAGGCCCTGGATGTCTTTGGGGTAGGTGTCGCAGGTGATGACGATCTGCTTCTTGGCTTCGGTGAGCGCATTGAAGGCGTGGAAGAATTCTTCCTGGGTGCGGTTCTTGTTGTTGAAGAACTGGATGTCGTCGATGATCAGCATGTCGAGCGAGCGGTAGTAGCGCTTGAACGCATCGAAGCTCTTCTGCTGATAGGCGCGCACGACGTCGGCGTAGTAGTCCTCGACGTGGACATAGCGCACCACGGCGCGCGGATTGTGGCGGAACACCGCGTTGCCGATGGCGTGCACCAGGTGGGTCTTGCCCAGGCCGACGCCGCCGTATACGAACAGCGGGTTGTACGAGGTGCCGGGGTTCTGCGCCACCTGCATGGCGGCCGCCCGTGCCAGATCGTTGGCACGGCCGGTGACCAGGGTGTCGAAGGTGAAGTCGGCGTTGAGGCGGGTCTTGTCGTAGGCGAGCTCGGTGCCGGATTGCGGTTCGGACGGCGCGCTGCGGATGATCGCGGGAGCCGGTTCGGGGCGTGACTCGCGGATGGGCGCCACTGTCGCGGCAGGGCTCAATGCGGCCGCGGCGGGCGGCGGTGCGCCCGGCGGCGCGCCTGCCGGCACAATGGCGGCCGCGGGCTTGAGCGGGGTGCGCGCGGCACCGGGCGCCGGCAACTGCAGGTCGAGCTGAAGCGGCACGCCGTGAAACTCGTCGCCCAGCTCGCCGATTCGGCGCAGGTAGCGCTCCCGCACCCATTGCATCACGAAGCGGTTGGGCGCGACGAGGGTCAGCGCCGGGCCGGCGCCATTGTCGTCGCCACAGATGACCTGCAGCGTCTTGATCCAGGTATTGAATTGCTGCGGTGGCAGCTCCTGTTCCAGGCGCGCCAGGCAGAAGGGCCAGAATTCCTGATTCACGGAAGGGACAGTTTGAGTGTTTGGCACGGGTCTCGAATGCATACGCGTCGCCTGCAACGCAGGTGACGCGTGAGCGACGGCCTTTGGGCCTGTTCTGGGAATATTGCCGCCGGCTGACGGGCACCGTGACTGGGTGCAGCATCGCGTGCCGACGGGATGGTCAAGGCGTGGATTCTACCCGTCGCCGACGCACTTATCCACAGGGACGCGCATTCGCGGACGAGATTTCAGTGTGTCGACACTTTTGTACAAATGCGCCAATTATTCTTGACAAACAGCGCATTATCGAATTAAATCCCCCGTTTGACTTTACCACTGGCAGCCGATCATGAAACGCACTTACCAACCTTCCGTCGTTCGTCGCAAGCGCACCCACGGCTTTCTGGTCCGCATGAAGACCCGTGGCGGTCGTGCGGTCATCCGTGCCCGTCGCGCCAAAGGCCGTCATCGCCTCGCTGTCTGAGGTGACCGACCTCGCGGGCGCTGATCAGAGTTTCGGTAGCGCTCACAGACTGCACAAAACGGATGAATTTTCATCCGTTTTTGCTTTTCGGCGTGCCCTTCGCGGCCGCTTCTATATGCTGCACTACCGGCCCAGCGGGCTCGAGTCCGCACGGTTGGGCGTTGTGGTAGCGAAGAAGCTGGCAAAGCGGGCGAACGTCCGTAACCTGGTAAAACGTATTGCGCGCGAGAACTTTCGCCGACAGCGCGTAACGCTCCCCGCGTGCGATCTGATCGTGCGCCTGCACGCGCCGGTGGCCGCTGCCACACGGGCCGAGTTGAACCAGGATGTCTTGCAATTGCTGTCCAGGTTGCCGCGGGCATGAGCATCGGGGCGCCGGTCAGGCAGGGTTGTTTCAGCCCCCGGCCGCTGTTTGATGCCGGGCCGCGCTTGTTTTTCACACAGGGCGAGTATCATTCCGTTCCCTGACTAACGACCGTACGACCACGAACCCGATGGATCAACGTCGCCTCATCCTACTTCTGGTGTTTTCCCTGTCCCTGGTCATGCTGTGGGACGGATGGATCAAGCACAATCAGCCGGCCGCGCCGGCGCCTGTCGCTGCGGCGGCCAACGCTGGAGGGGCATCGGTTCCAACGCCCACTGCGGCAGCGCCAGGCGTGCCCGCGGTGCCCGGCGTCACCGCGGCGTCCACCGCGCCGACGGTGCAGGTCGTCACCGACCTTTTCCGTGCGGACGTCTCGGCCGAGGGCGGCAACATCGTTCGCCTCGAATTGCTCAAGCACAAGTCGACTGCCGACCATGAGCGTGGCTTCCTCGTTTTCGATAACGGCGAGGTTCACCACTATGCGGCGGAATCCGGTCTGATCGGCAAGGATCTGCCCAATCACCGTACCGTGTTCTCGCTGCCGGCCGGCGAGCAGGTGCTGAAGGCGGGCGAGGACAAGCTGGTGCTGCGTCTCGAGGCGCCGGAGCAGGATGGCGTGAAGGTCACCAAGGTGATGACCTTCACCCGTGGCAGCTATCTGGTGAATGTCGATTACGAGATCGTCAATGGCGGCACCGAGCCGGTGGGCGGTCACGCCTATTTCCAGCTCACGCGTGATGGCACCCCGGCCGAGCAGGTCCAGGCCTTCGGCGTGACGACCTTCACCGGGCCGGCCTTCTATACCGATGAAGCCAAGTACCAGAAGATCAAGTTCTCCGATATCGACGACGGCAAGGCCAAGTTCATCAAGACCGCGCCCGATGGCTGGGTGGCGATGGTGCAACATTACTTCGTCAGCGCCTGGTTGCCGGCAGCGGGCACCGAGCGCGAGTTCTTCGCCCGTAAGGTGGGCAATGGCCTGTACTCGGCAGGGGTGATCCTGCCGGTGGCAGCCATTGCGCCGGGGGCCGAGGGCAAGGCGGAATCGCGTCTGTATGTGGGCCCGCAGGAGCAGGCTCACCTGGAGAGCATCGCCCCCGGTTTCAACCTGGTGGTCGACTATGGCTGGCTGACGGTGATCGCAGCGCCCCTGTTCTGGGTGTTGTCGTGGTTGCACAAGATGATCGGCAACTGGGGCTGGTCCATCATTCTGGTGACGGTGATGCTGAAGGCGCTGTTCTTCCCGCTGTCGGCTGCAAGCTACAAGTCGATGGCGAAGATGCGCGTGCTCGGCCCCCGCATGCAGCGCATGAAGGAGCTGTACGGCGACGACAAGGCCAAAATGCAGCAGGAGATGATGAATCTCTATCGCACCGAGAAGATCAACCCGCTCGGCGGTTGCCTGCCGATTCTGGTGCAGATCCCGGTGTTCATCTCGCTGTACTGGGTGCTGCTGGGTAGCGTGGAGATGCGTCAGGCGCCGTGGCTGGGCTGGATCACCGACCTGTCGGCCAAGGATCCGTACTTCATCCTGCCGATCATCATGGGTGTCTCGATGCTGATCCAGATGAAGCTCAACCCGACACCGCCGGACCCGCTGCAGGCCAAGGTGATGATGGCGATGCCGATCGTGTTTACCTTCATGTTCCTGTGGTTCCCGTCCGGTCTGGTGCTGTACTGGGTGGTGAACAATATTCTGTCGATTGCTCAGCAGTGGCAGATCACGCGGATGATCGAGCGTGGCAAGGCAGGCAGCAGCAAGCCTGCCTGACACCATCGCCGCAATTGCAACGGCGCCGGGCCGGGGAGGTGTCGGCGTCGTTCGCATTTCCGGCGCCGCGCTGGCGCCTTTGGCGCGGGCGCTGAGTGGGCGCGAGCCCAAACCCCGGATGGCCAGCTTCACGCGTTTTCTGGGGAGCGCTGGGCAGGCGCTCGACGAAGGGCTTCTGCTCTACTTTCCTGCGCCGGCCTCATTTACCGGCGAAGACGTCATCGAGCTTCAGGGCCATGGCGGACCGGTGGTCATGCAAATGCTTCTCGACCGCTGTCTCGAGCTCGGGGCGCGGCTGGCGGAGCCCGGTGAGTTTACCCGGCGCGCCTTTCTCAACGGCAAACTCGATCTGGCTCAGGCCGAGAGCGTCGCCGATCTCATCGAAGCCTCCACCGCAGCGGCGGCACAGTCCGCGCTCCGATCGCTATCGGGGCGCTTCTCCGAAGAGATCCAGCTGATCCGCGACGGCCTGATCGACCTGCGCATGCTGGTCGAGGCGACGCTGGATTTTCCTGAGGAAGAGATCGATTTTCTCGAGCAGGCGCGCGCCATGCCGCGGCTGCTCGACATCCGGCAGCGCCTTGAAGGCGTACTGGATCGTGCGCGCCAGGGCGCGCTATTGCGCAGTGGATTGAACGTGGTGCTTGCAGGCGCGCCGAACGTTGGCAAGTCGAGTCTGCTGAACCAGCTCGCCGGCGAGGATCGTGCCATCGTGACCGAGGTGGCAGGCACGACCCGCGACGCCTTGCGAGAGACCATCCAGATTGAAGGCATCCCGCTGCACATCATCGACACCGCGGGGCTGCGCGACACCAGCGATGTGGTCGAGCGGATCGGCATCGAACGCACCCGGCGCGAGCTCGAACGCGCCGATGTGGTGCTGCGCCTGGTCGATGCTGTCCGCCCCGGCGAAGCCGACGGCGGAACGGATATCGATCTCGAGTTGGTGCCGGGGGTCGAGTGCATTACCGTGATCAACAAGATCGACCTGTGCCAGCTGGCGCCCGCGCGGCTCGAACGCGACGGCGTGGTGGTGCTGCAGGTGTCGGCGCGCGAGGGGCTGGGCATCGATCTGTTGCGGCGTGAATTGCTCCGTGTTGCAGGCTGGCATGCGCACGGTGAGGACGTGATCCTCGCGCGGGAGCGCCACCTGCTTGCGTTGAAGGCCGCGCTGGCGCACATCGACCTTGCTGCGGGGCAACTTTGTGCGCTGGAGTTGTTCGCTGAAGAGCTGCGACTGGCCGGGGAGAAGCTGGGCGAGATCACTGGCGAGTTTTCTGCGGACGATCTGCTCGGCGTCATATTCTCCCGTTTCTGCATCGGAAAATGATGGGAAG
Source organism: Azoarcus sp. L1K30 (assembly GCF_018122735.1). Classification (GTDB taxonomy): domain Bacteria; phylum Pseudomonadota; class Gammaproteobacteria; order Burkholderiales; family Rhodocyclaceae; genus Parazoarcus. The sequence goes on from NZ_JAGRRD010000001.1 coordinate 3,488,302, forward strand.
ATTGTTTTTGCATGGCGTTGGCATGAAGGACGGTGCGGTCCTGCGGTTGGTCTTGGCGTGACACCGATACGTTTGCCTGCACCCGGCGGTGATGCACAATGAGCCTCGATCCCTTTGCGCTTCCGTTGAAGAACGTCGATGACGCGCAGCACATGATCGGGCTTGCCCTCGATCTGCTTGCCGATGCCGGCCTGAGCCATCGACCGCCACCATCGCCACCCGACAGTTGCTGCGGCCGCGGTTGCAACGGCTGCGTGTGGGAGGGCTACTTTGCTGCGCTCGGGTACTGGCGTGATCAGGTGGCAGAACGTCTCGCCTCGGTCGAGATGGTGTGCCGTGAAGATTTGATGCGAGTGGAGTCTGGCGATGACGTGGAACGCTGACCAATACCTTACCTTTCACGATCTGCGGCTCAGGCCTGCCCTCGATCTGCTGAACCGGATTCCTGGTATCGAGCCGCGTGAACTTGTGGATCTCGGTTGCGGACCCGGCAATCTGACCGGTTTGCTGTTGCAGCGTTGGCCGCAGGCGCAGGTGCTCGGCGTCGACAGTTCGCCAGCGATGCTGGAGCGGGCACGCGCACGATGGCCGGCCCTGACATGGATCGAGGCGGACCTTTCGCGGTGGATGCCGCGCGAAGCGGTCGACCTCGTGTTTTCCAATGCCGCGCTGCATTGGGTCGACGATCATCCGCACCAGCTCCGACGCCTGGCGGGCATGCTGGCCGACGATGGGGTGCTGGCAGTACAGATGCCTGCGAATTTCTCGGCTCCATCACACCGATTGATCCGCGACATCGCGGCGCGGCCTGAATGGTCGGCGGTGCTCGGGGAAGCGCGGATGGGGGCGGTACTCGATGCCGATGCTTACCATACGTTGCTGAGCGCATGCTTCGCGACGGTGGATGTGTGGCAGACGACTTACTTTCAGGTGCTGCAGGGCGAACATGGGGTGTTCGACTGGCTGGCGGGTACGACGCTGGTGCCGTATTTTTCGAGGCTGGACGTGGTGCAGCGTGATGCCTTCGGTGCGGCGCTGCGCGAGGAGCTGAGTGCAGCTTACCCAGTACGGACTGACGGGTCGGTGCTGTTTCCGTTTACGCGGACCTTCATGGTCGCACGGACACCACAGATCGTTGTTTCACGTGAAACATGCTGATCGAGGGCGAGCTTCTCTTCGTCGTACTCGGGTTGGGTGCCTTCTGTGCGGGCTTTGTTGACTCGGTGGTCGGGGGTGGCGGTCTGATACAGATTCCGGCACTGTTCGCTGCATTCCCATCCGTACAGCCTGCAGTGCTGTTCGGTACGAACAAGGTTGCCAGTATCGTCGGAACGACCAGCGCCGCCGTTCAGTACGGGCGCCGGGTCACGATACCGTGGCGTATCGCGCTGCCAGGCGCGGCAGCTGCACTGGTCGGGTCGTGGTATGGTGCGAAGGCGGTGGTCTTTCTTCCCCCGACCGTACTCCGCCCCTTAATTCTGCTGCTCCTGGTGCTGGTGGCGGGCTATACTTTCATGCGCAAGGATATGGGCTCGGTATCTCGCGAGGCACCCTATACGCTCAGGACGCAACTCGTCGCAGTCGCCATCGGCGCAGGCATCGGTTTCTACGACGGCTTCTTCGGTCCGGGAACCGGCAGTTTTCTGATCTTTCTGTTCATTCGTTGCCTGGGAATGGACTTCCTGCGTGCATCGGTGACTGCGAAGATTCTCAATGTCGCTACCAATCTGGCCGCGATCTGCTATTTCGCTGCGACGGTCGAGATACTCTGGAAATTGGCGCTCGTGATGGCCGCCTGCAACCTCGCCGGTGCCATTGTGGGGTCGCGGACGGCGCTGCGCCATGGCACGGTTTTCGTTCGTAAGATGTTCCTGTTCGTGGTGTCGCTGCTGATTGCAAAACTTGCCTATGACACGCTCGCGGGTGTCTGATGGCAAGGTGTTCCACGTGAAACACGCGAAACCTGTCGTGCGACTCAGCCCATGCGGCGCAGGCGTGGCATCGTGACCCGGCCTCGGAGAAGCGTCCGATGCGCACCGGCAGGAACGAGGCCGTCGCGACGGCCAACCATCCACACAAGAAGATAGCCGTGAATCGACATAGCAAGCGACAAAACGCATCCGCCCGCAGCGGCGATCAGCACCAGGGCTCGCCGCGCCCGCCGGCAAGACCCGTCCTGCCCGAGGACGGGCTCGGTTACGCCCTGCAGCAGGCCGCGTTGCTGGTCGCCCATGTGCTTGACGGCGGCAATCTGACCGATCTGTACGAATCGACCCTGCGCGAAAATCCCCAGTGGTCCGACGCGACCCGGGGGGCGATTCGCGACTTGAGCTGGTCGACCCTGCGCGAATTTGGCCGTGGTGATGCGCTGCTCGTGCAGTTTCTCCATAAGCCGCTGCCGATCTATCTGCACGCACTGTTGCTGGTGTCGCTGTACAGACTCGAGCAGCGGCCCGCACAGTCGCATACCCTGGTGGATCAGGCGGTCGATGCCGCGGCGGCGGTGTACCCCGCGCTCAAGGGCGTGGTCAACGGTGTGCTGCGAAACGTCATGCGCGAAGCGCACCGGCACGACACTTGGCGGAGCGAAGACATCGCGGCACGCTACGCCTACCCGCAGTGGTGGATCAATCGGGTGCGGAGGGATCATCCGCAGGGATGGGAACGCATCCTCGAAGCCGGAAATCTGCATCCGCCCATGGCGCTCAGAGTCAACGCGCGGATGACTTCCCCCGCTGCCGTGTTGGAGACCCTCGATCATGCCGGGATCCCCGCTCGTGTGCTTGACCATGGTGCCGTGTTGCTGCAACAGCCGATCCCGGTCGCGCGTCTGCCGGGCTTTACCGAGGGACGTCTGTCGGTGCAGGATGCCGGTGCGCAATGGGCCGGCGTCTGGCTGGACGCGAAGGATGGTGAGCGTATTCTCGATGCATGTGCTGCGCCGGGGGGTAAGACCGCGCACATACTCGAGCGCGCAGATGTCGAGCTGACGGCGTTGGAACTCGATCCCGTCCGCGCCGCGCGCGTGAGGCTCAATCTCGATCGCCTCGGGCTGAAAGCGAACATCAAGGTTGCCGACTGCCGAAAGCTGTCAACGTGGTGGGATGGCAAGCCCTTTGATCGCATCCTTGCCGATGTGCCCTGTTCCGCGTCCGGCGTGGTAAGACGGCACCCCGACATCAAGTGGCTGCGGCGGGAGGAGGACATCGCCGGGTTCGTCCATCAGCAGGCGGAGATTATCGATGCACTTTGGCAGACGCTGGCGCCTGGTGGCACAATGCTCTACGTGACCTGCTCCGTTTTCGCCGACGAGAATCATCGTCAGATTGCGGCATTTCGCGCCCGCCACCCGGATGCAGAGCCCTATGCCATTGAGGCTGATGAAGCGTGTTTCTTGCCACCGACTGCGGACCATGACGGCTTTTTCTATGCGCGCCTGCGCAAGCATTGCTGATCTCGCCCGGCAGTTGTTCCTGCTGCTGGCGCTGGTTTCGTTTACCGCGCTTGCAGCTGATGAGAGCCGAATCACCCACGCCGAAATCGTCGAGGGGGAGGGCGGCTATGTGCTCAACGCCGACATCGAACTCGACCTCAATTCCCGCCTGACGGATGCCGTCACCCGGGGGGTGGCGCTGTTTTTTGTTGCCGAGGTGATCATCGAGCGGCCGCGCTGGTACTGGATGAACGAGGTGGTCGCCGAGCGCGAGCTCAATTATCGAATTTCCTACCATGCCATCACCCGCAGTTACCGCTTGTCGATCGGCTCCCTGCATCAGAGCTTTGACAGTCTCGATTCGGCACTGCTGACGATGCAGCGTATCCGAAACTGGCAGGTCGCCGGGCTGGAGGATCTGACGCCCGGTGTGTCGCATGAGGCATCGCTGCGTTTCCGCCTCGATACGGCCCAACTGCCCAAGCCATTCCAGGTTACGGCCATTGGCAGCCGCGAGTGGAACGTCGGGACCGACTGGTTACGCTGGACTTTCCTGCCCGGGGCGGCCACTTCCAGATGAAGCGCATCGTCCTTGCCGTCGTCGCCGCCATTGCCGGCATTTCGCTTTACTTGCTCACCTCCGCAAGTGCGAACTCGGATCTGTTTGCCGAGCGCTATCCGTATCTGCTGGCGCTCAATGGGGTCGTCGCGGTCGGTCTGGCGGGCCTGGTGGGGGTGCAGTTACGCTCGCTGTGGCGCGAGTACCAGGCGCGGAAGTTCGGCTCCCGCCTCAAGTACCGCATGATGATGATGTTCGCCCTCATGGCCCTGCTGCCAGGCCTGGTGGTGTATGCAGTGTCGCTGCAGTTTGTGGTGCGCAGTATCGAGTCGTGGTTCGACGTCCGCGTCGATTCCGCCCTCGAAGGTGGCATCGCGTTGGGGCAGAATGCACTCGATTACCTGGTCAGCCAGGTCAATGCCAAAGCCGGCGACATGGCGCTTGATCTGGAGGGGGTAGAGAATTTTTCGCCCACCCATCTGAATCGCCTGCGTGAGAATGCGGGGGTCGGGAGTGTCACGGTGCTGTCGACCGGCGGACAGGTGCTGGCCACCGCCAGTGACAGCCTGTCTGCCCTGATGCCGGACCTGCCCTCGTCGGCGCAGATGCGACAGGCGCGCCAGAGTCGCAGCGTCAATACCGTCGATAGCTACCCGGATGGCAAGCTGTTGATACGGGTCGTGGTGCCGATTCCAAGCCGCTCTTCGCTGAGCGAGCCGAACCTGCTGCAACTCACTCAGCCCGTGCCCGACACCTTTGCCCGCCATGCCGAAGCGGTGCAGGAGGCTTTCCGTGACTACCAGCAACTGACGCTCGGGCGCGTGGGGCTCAAGCGCATCTACAGCCTGACCCTGACCTTGACGCTCCTGCTTGCCCTGCTGACCGCGGTGGCGGTCTCCTTCGTGCTGGCGCGTCGTCTTGCGGCGCCGCTGCTGATCCTGGCCGAAGGTACGCAGGCGGTTGCGCAGGGCGACTACAGCCCTCGCCAGGCCCTGCCCGCAAGGGACGAACTCGGTGTCCTCACGCAGTCGTTCAACCAGATGATCCGGCAGCTTGAAGATGCACGCGCCGCCGCCGACCGTAACCGTGCAGCGGTGGAAGCCGCACGTGCCTATCTCGAGAGCGTGCTTGCCAACCTGTCGACCGGCGTACTCGCATTCGCCAACGATGGCACCCTGCGCGCGGCCAATCGTGGCGCGATGGAGATTCTTGCCGATGACCTGGCCGGTTTCGAAGACATTGCACTTGCCGACTGGGTACGGCACCATGCGTTCCGCGACGCGCTGCTGGAGGGTTTTGCGACGCACGACGGCGACTGGCATGAGCAGATCGACATTCCGTCGCCGGATAGTTCGCCGCTGACGCTGCTGGTCCATGGTTCGCGACTGCCGGAGAGCACCGGCGGCGGGTTGGTGGTGGTGTTCGACGACATTTCCCGCCTGGTCGAGGCGCAGCGCACGGCGGCATGGGCGGAAGTGGCGCGGCGCCTGGCACACGAGATCAAGAATCCGCTTACACCGATCCAGTTGTCCGCCGAGCGACTTGCACTCAAGCTCGCCGATCAGCTCGACGAGAACGGAAGGGCGATGCTGGAGCGCGCGACGCGGACGATCGTGAATCAGGTCGAGGCGATGAAGAATCTCGTCAATGCCTTTCGTGACTACGCGCGTCTTCCGGCGCCCGAACTGGTCGCGCTCGATCTTGCGGCGCTGATACCCGAGGTGCTGCATCTGTACGAGAGTGCGCCGGTGCAGATTCGACTGCAGGTGGACAGGGGGCTGCCCAAGGTGCTTGGCGATGCATCGCAGATTCGCCAGATCATCCACAATATACTGCAGAATGCTCAGGATGCGGTCGCTGGCCGGGACGATGGCGAAGTGTCCCTGATCGTCCGGGTCGAGGGCGACAGGGTGTTGCTGGTATGTCGCGACAACGGCCCCGGTTTTCCGGCGGAAATCCTGGCCCGCGCATTCGAGCCTTACTTTACGACCAAGTCCAAGGGGACAGGGCTTGGTCTCGCAATGGTCAAGAAAATCGTGTCCGAGCACGGCGGCGACGTCAGAATCGCCAATCGTGACAGCGGCGGTGCGGAGATTCGCATCCGCTTGCGGACCACCATGACAAACGGTGAAAACTGAATTATGGCGAAGCTACTCATCGTTGATGATGAAATGGGAATCCGGGAGTTGCTCTCCGAGATCCTGCGTGACGAGGGGCATGACATCGAGCTGGCGGAGAACGCGGCAGCGGCGCGTGCTGCGCGCAATGCCTCGCGCCCGGACATGGTGCTCCTCGATATCTGGATGCCCGATACCGATGGCATCACGCTGCTGAAGGAGTGGTCGGCCAACGGCCAGCTCAACATGCCGGTGGTGATGATGTCCGGTCACGGCACGATCGATACCGCGGTGGAGGCAACGCGGATCGGTGCCATCGATTATCTCGAAAAGCCGATCGCGTTGCAGAAGCTGCTGGCGTCGGTGAAACGCGGGCTGCAACGGCCCGTTGCGGTCGGCACGCCCGCACCGCTGACGCTGGCCGCCTTCACCCGCTCGGCACCCTTGCGCGAACTCAAGCGCCGGATCGAACAGATTGCCGACAGCTCCCGGGTGCTGCTGTTGCGCGTTGGCGGTGGCAGTCTTGCCGAACTCGTCGCACGCAGTCTGCAGGTGGCCGGTTCGCCGTGGCTCGATCTGAGCGCCATCAGCACGCCGCTCGACATCAATCAGTTGCAGGCCAGCCACGGAGGCTTGCTGTACGTTGCCGAACTGTCGCGACTGTCGCGCGCGCAGCAGAAAAACCTCGCATTCGCGCTCGAGCGCCTCGATCGTTACGACCTCCGGCTGGTCGTCGCCACCGAACGTACTCATGACGCGCTACTGGCGGACGGCTGGGACGAAATCGTGCTCGACCGGCTGTTCGAGATCAGTCTTGCTCCGCCAACGATGAGCGACATCCGCGACGATCTCCCGGAGCTGGCGGCGCAGATCCTGCTGCACCTGGTCGAGGCGAGCGATGTTCCTCTGCGAAAGTTTTCGTCCGCCGCCCTGAATCACATGCGTACGCATCCGTGGACCGGGGGCTATGGCGAATTGCGTGCCGCGGTGCGCTCGCTTGCGCTGGCCACGCTCGAAGAGGAAATCGGCCTGTCCGACGTGAGGCGCCTGCTGTTACCCAATGCGGATACCGCATCGAGCGCGATCCCGCTCGACCAGCCGCTGCGTGAGGCGCGCGAGGCCTTCGAGCGCATGTACTTCGAGCACCATCTCCGGCTCGAAAGCGGCAACATGACCCGGCTCGCCGAAAAAACCGGGCTGGAGCGGACGCACCTTTATCGCAAGCTCAAGCAGCTCGGCCTGCAGGCCGGTCGTCGTCACGAGGAAAACTGATGTCGGCATCGCGAGTCCATATCCGCGCGCGAAGGGGCGGAATGCGATTTGCCGCGCTGCAACATTCTGTTTCGATGCCACGCAACACCGCGTAGAATCGCCCGTCTTAGGGTTCATCTGGGGTCATCCCGTTGAAAATCATTATCCTTGGTGCAGGGCAGGTCGGTGCGTCGGTCGCCGAGAATCTGGTCTCCGAAGCAAACGACATCACGCTGGTCGACACCAGTGCGGATTATCTCGCCGAGCTGCGCGAGCGGCTCGAGGTGAGAACCGTGTGTGGCAATGCGGCGTCGCCCTCGGTCTTGCGCGAGGCGGGGGCCGAGGACGCCGATCTGCTGATTGCCGTCACCCAGTCCGATCAGACCAATCTGTGTGCCTGTCGCATCGCGAAAACCCTGTTCAACCTGCCGACCCGGATCGCGAGGCTGCGCTCCACCGATTACGTCGATCACCCCGAATTGCTCGACGACACCAACTTTGCCGTCGACTTCTCGATCTGCCCCGAGCAGATCGTAACGGACCACATCAAGCGTCTGATCGCATTTCCGGAAGCCCTTCAGGTGCTGGATTTTGCCGATGGCGTGGTCAGCCTGATCGGTGTGCGCGCGTTCGAGGGCGGTCCGCTGGTCGGACATCCGCTGAAGGCGCTGCGCTTTCACCTGCCCAACGTCGAAGTGCGCATTGCGGCGATCTACCGTAATGGCGAGCCGATCATTCCGGAAGGCGATACCGTGATCGTGCCTGGTGACGAGGTGTTCTGTCTCGCCGCGACCGTGCATATCCGGCAGGTCATGCGCGAACTGCGTCGCACCGACAAGCCGATGCGACGCATCATGATCGCGGGCGGGGGCAATATCGGTTTCCGCCTGTCACGATCGATCGAGAACGACTACCACGTCAAGATCATCGAGGTCGACAAGCACCGGGCCGACATGCTGGCCACCCAGCTCGGCCGCTCGCTGGTCCTGCGAGGCGATACCACGGACGAGAAGCTGCTCGAGAACGAGGGCATCGATGAAACCGACCTCTTCGTCGCACTGACCAACGACGAGGAGGACAACATCATGTCCGCCTCGCTGGCCAAGCGCATGGGCGCGCGCCGCACGCTGGCGCTGATCAACCGCAAGAGCTACGTCGACCTGGTTCAGGGCGGGCCCATCGACATCGCCATCTCACCGGCCAATACCTCCATCGGCTCGCTGCTCGCCCACGTTCGCCGGGGCGATGTGGTGGCCGTTCACAGCTTGCGCCGTGGCGCGGCCGAAGCGCTCGAGATCATCGCCCACGGCAAGCCGAAGGACTCCAAGGTCGTCGGACGCCGTATCGAGGAGATTCCGCTGCCCAAGGGCGCGTCGATCGGTGCGATTGTCCGCGATGAGCGCCGTGGGGGGGATGGCAAGGTGATCCGCCGCATGGTGATCATTCCGCACCACGATACCTTGATTGAAAGTGGCGATCACGTGATCGTGTTCTGCACCCACAAGAATCTGGTAAACAAGGTGGAGAAGCTGTTCCAGGTCAGCTTCACGTTCCTCTGAGCGCATGTATTCGTCCTTCGTGCGTCCCTACCACACCGCGCTCAATGCGCTAGGCCTGATCATCCTCATCTTCGGGCTGCTGATGCTGTTCCCGCTGACGGTGTCGTTCTCGCTCGATGACGGTGCGACCATGGCCTACGACCAGGCGATCGTGCTCACCCTGCTCAGCGGTGCCTTGCTGTGGCTGTGGACGCGAGGCCAGAGGCGCGACCTGCGGGTGCACGACGGCTTTCTTCTGGTGGCATCCACCTGGGTGGTACTGCCGGTCTTCGGCGCCCTCCCCCTGCTCGGCTACCTGCCCCACCTGTCCTTTGTGGACGCCTATTTCGAGGCTGTTTCGGGACTGACGGCAAGCGGCGGGACGATTCTGAACGGGCTGGACGATCTGCCGATCTCGATCAACCTGTGGCGTACCTTCATGCACTGGATCGGTGGCATGGGGGTGATCGTGCTGGTGGTGGCCATCCTGCCGCTGCTCGGCATCGGTGGCCGGCAACTGTTCAAGGCGGAAGTGCCGACGCCGATGAAGGAGAGCAGTCTCACCCCACGCATCGCGGAGACCGCCAAAGGCCTGTGGGTCACCTACATCCTGCTCACCGTATCGTGCGGATTCAGTCTGTGGTTTGCCGGCCTGGAACCCTGGGATGCGGTGATACATGCATTTTCGGTGGCCGGGCTCGGCGGCTTTTCGAGCAAGGATGCGTCACTGGGGCACTTCCACAATGTGAACGTGGAAATCGTCGCGATGGTGTTTGCGTTGGCGTCCGCGCTCAACTTCGCCACCCATTACCTGGCCTTGTCGCGACGATCGCTGATGCCCTATTTCCGCGATCCCGAAATCCCCTTCTTCTTTGGCGTCCTGCTGGCCAGCACCGCCATGCTGACGGTGTACCTGATGGAAGTGAATGCGCATGCGGATTTCCCGACGACGCTGCGCTATGTGTCCTTTCACGTCGTCTCGCTGTCCACCTCGCTGGGGCTGGCTACTTACGACTACACCCTGTGGCCGATGTTCGCGCAGATCTGGGTGCTCTTTCTCGGCAGCTTCATCGCCTGTTCGGGCTCTGCCGGTGGTGGCATCAAGATGATGCGCGCCATCATCCTGTACAAGCAGGTATCACGCGAGATCATCCGCTCGCTGCACCCCACCGCGGTGCGTCCTGTCCTCATGGGCAGGCAACCCCTGTCGGAGGGCATCCTGCACGCGGTGCTCGGCTTCAGCTTCATGTATATGGTGAGCATCGTGTCGTTGACGCTGATGCTGTCCGCCAGCGGCCTCGACCTGGTCACTGCCTTCTCGGGCGTGGTCGCATGCCTGAACAACACCGGTCCGGGGCTCGATTCGGTGGGTCCGGCGTCGAACTATCAGTCGCTGAACGACTTTCAGACCGCCGTGCTGGCCTTCACCATGATCCTGGGGCGATTGGAGATCTTCACCCTGCTGGTGGTCCTGACGCCGGCCTTCTGGCGTCGCTGAGGCCCGCGCTGCGGCCTTGCAGTGGGCCTGCGGCGGAGCGGGCGTGGATGAGTCGCGGTCGGCGGCGGTCGACAGAACCTCTTCGGGTGCAAACTGACCGCGCTCAACCCATCCGCCCCGATCACAGGCGATAATCACGCTTTGTTGCCAATCGTCTGCAAGAGAGGACACGACGTGAGCCGCCTTAAGAATGACACTTTCCTGCGTGCCCTGCTGCGCCAGCCAACCGAATATACGCCCGTATGGCTGATGCGCCAGGCCGGACGATATCTGCCGGAGTATTGCGAGACGCGCAAGCGCGCCGGCAGCTTCCTGCAACTGTGCAAGAGTCCTGCCATGGCCTGCGAGGTGACGCTGCAGCCGCTGGCGAGATACGACCTCGATGCCGCGATCCTGTTTTCCGACATCCTGACCGTACCCGACGCCATGGGCCTGGGTCTGTACTTTGCCGAGGGCGAAGGGCCGCGTTTCGAACGCCCGCTGCGCGAAGAATGGGAGATTCGCAACCTGTTTGCCCCCGATCCCCATGTCGAACTGCAATACGTCATGGATGCCGTGGCCGAGATCCGGCGTGCGCTCGATGGCAGCGTGCCGCTGATCGGCTTTTCCGGCAGCCCGTGGACGCTGGCCTGCTACATGGTCGAGGGCGGGTCGTCGGACGATTACCGCAAGGTCAAGAGCATGGCCTACAGTCGCCCCGACTTGATGCATCACATCCTTGCCGTGACCGCCGATGCCGTGGTCAGTTACCTGAATGCGCAGATCGAAGCGGGCGCCCAAGCGGTGATGGTGTTCGACTCATGGGGTGGTGTGCTGTCCGAAGCGGCATACAAGACCTTCTCCCTGCCCTACCTCGAGCGCGTGGTGGCAGGCCTGATTCGCGAACGCGACGGTGAACGTGTGCCGAACATCGTGTTCACCAAGGGCGGCGGACTGTGGCTGGAGTCGATCGCCGATATTGGCTGCGACGGTGTCGGACTGGACTGGACCATGGATATCGGCCGCGCACGCCGCCTGGTGGGCGACAAGGTTGCGCTTCAAGGCAATCTGGATCCCAACGTGCTGTTTGCGCCACCGGATGTGGTGGCCGCTGAAACACGCAAGGTCATCGATTCTTTCGGTGCGCACCCGGGACACGTCTTCAATCTCGGTCACGGCATCTCGCAGTTCACTTCGCCTGACAACGTGTCGGTCATGGTCGATACCGCGCACGAGCACAGCCGGATCGTCCGCGCGCGAGGCTGAGCGGGCGCGGTCATGAGGCCGCAGGGTGCCGGATGAGTCGGCGCTTTGCGGTCCGTGTCAAGCAAAAAAAGTAGGTTTTTCGCTTGACTTATACACATCGAAGACCCCCCGCCGGACAATATTCACCGAGATGGTGCGCGTATGCAGTTAGTTTTTCAAGCTGTTGTTTTAATAGAATAAAAAACTTGCTGCATGTTAAGGCAATGTGACAGAAGTGCTTGACCCGCGCCGCTTTCAGCCCGATTCTCCCAGCTTTTGCACAAAGTTATCCACAGGATTTGTGGACAAGCCGGCAGGGGCTTACCCGGCAAGCGCTTACCGCATCTTTTCGAGGACTGACTTCAGGTTTAATCTTCAAGTTGTTGAAAATAAATAAAAAATAGATAGCTTTCCCCCAGCCAAATGCCGATCATCCGTGTCGCTCTTCCCCTGCCAGTTCCACAACTATTTGATTATATTTCGGAAGATGCAAACAATGAGGATATTGGGCGATGTGTTCGGGTGCCCTTCGGTCGTGGTGAAAAGAGCGGCCTGATCGTTTCCCTGCCTGCCGAGCCGGATATCGATCGCACGCGCCTCAAGGCGGTTTCCCACATTCAGCGCGACGTGCCTGCCCTGCCGGCGGACTGGCTCGAGCTGGTCGGTTTCGTCGCGCGCTATTACCACGCGGCACTTGGCGAGGTCATTTCGCTCGCGCTGCCGCCGGGCTTGCGCCGCGCCGACGGCGTCAGCGCGGCGGAGATCGACCCCCTGCTCCAGGTGTCTGCCGCCGGGCATGCGGCGCTGGCCGGGACGCGTCGCGACAGTCGGGCATTGTCGCTGTTGCGCGACACGGCTGCGCTCGGCGAGGCCGCGCGTCGCAGTGTGGTGCGTGCGCTCGAATCCGGCGCGGCAGTGGGCGATCTGCTCAAGCGTGGCTGGTTGCAGCCCGTTGAGCAGCAGCGCCCACGGCACCTGGCATCGGTACGGCCAGCGCTGACCGCGGAGCAGGACACGGCCATCGGCACGGTGCTTGCCGCCGGCGCGGGTTTTCGACCCTGGCTTCTGCATGGGGTGACCGGAAGCGGCAAGACCGAGGTCTACCTGCGTCTGGCCGAACACGTGCTGGCTGCGGGCGGGCAGGTGCTGATGCTGGTGCCCGAGATTGCGCTCACGCCTCAACTGGAAAGCCGCGTGGCGCAGCGTTTTCCCGCTGCGAATGTGGTCAGCCTGCACTCCGGACTGGCCGAGGGCGCGAGGTCGCGGGGCTTCGTCCAGGCCTTGAGCGGACACGCGGATATCGTCATGGGAACGCGTCTGTCGGTGTTTGCGCCGCTGCCCCGGCTGGGCATCATCCTTGTCGATGAAGAGCACGACGCCTCCTACAAGCAGCAGGAAGGGGTGCGGTATTCGGCGCGCGACGTTGCCGTGTGGCGCGCGCACCAGCGTGGGGTTCCGGTGGTGCTCGGGTCGGCGACGCCCTCGCTGGAAAGCTGGCAACATGCAGGCAATAAACGTTATGGTCTGCTGCGCCTGACCCATCGCGCGGTCGCCAGCACCTTGCCCAGGGTGCGCGGGGTCGATATCCGGCGAATGAAGCTGGACGAGGGGCTGAGTCCTGCGCTTCAGGCGGCGATTGCGGAGCGCCTGGCGCGCGGCGAGCAGAGTCTGGTGTTCATCAATCGTCGCGGCTATGCGCCGGTGCTGTCGTGCCCCGCGTGTGGCTGGGTCAGCCATTGTCCGCATTGTTCGGCCAACCTGGTCGTGCATCTGGCCGATCGGCGCCTGCGTTGCCATCACTGCGGTTGCGACGGTGCCATTCCCCATGTGTGCCCGAGTTGCGGCAACCAGGATATCCAGCCTTTCGGGCGCGGCACGCAGCGGGTCGAGGCGAGGCTGAGCGAGCTCTTTCCGCAAGCCCGCGTGCTGCGGGTTGATCGCGATGCCGCGCGCACGCGGGCGCAGTGGGAGGCCCTGCTTGAAAAGATTGCCGCGGGTGAGGCGGACATTCTGGTCGGCACACAGATGATGGCGAAGGGACACGATTTTCCCCGGCTCACGCTGGTGGGCGTGATCGGTGCCGACGCCTCCTTGCACGCGGCGGATTTTCGTGCGCCCGAACGCCTGTTCCAGCAGTTGATGCAGGTCGGTGGGCGTGCGGGGCGGGGCACCTTGCCGGGCGAGGTCCTGATCCAGACCGAATACCCTGCCCATCTGCTCTATCAACACCTCGGGCGGCATGATTTCGATGCCTTCGCGCGCATGGCCCTGGACGAGCGTCGTGTTGCCTGCTTCCCGCCCTTTACCCATCAGGCCATGCTCAGGGCGGATGCCCCTGAACTGTCGGATGCGGTCGAGTTCCTGCAGCATGCACGCCGCCTGGCGCAATCCTGCGCGCCCGAGACGCTGCGCCTGTTTGATCCGGTTCCGATGCGTCTGACCCGTCTCGCGCGCCGCGAGCGCGCGCAACTGCTGGTCGAGGCCGACGGTCGTGCCCCGTTGCAGGCCTTTCTCGGACAGTGGATGGAAATGCTCCATGGCCAGCGCACCCCGCGGCAGCTGCGCTGGCAACTCGATGTGGATCCGCTCGATGTGTGATGGGTGTGTGCCTGCCGTCTAGCGCTTGTTGGCGCCCGCCGGCCACAGCCAGGCCGCACCGCGCACGCCCGACGAATCGCCGTGGCGGGCAGGCCGCAGACGCGTCAGGATGTGGTCGGAGAAGATGTGCTCCGCCCATCGTGCGGGCACGTTGGAATACAGTCGTTCAAGCTTGGAGAGGCCGCCACCGAGCACGATCACGTCGGGGTCGATGAGATTGATGACGGTGCCCAGCGCACGCGCCAGGCGAGCTTCGAAGCGCTGCAGGCTGGCTTCACAGCTGCGGTCGCCGGCGCGAGCCGCGTCTGCGATCTGTTGCGCGTTCAATGTGCCACCGTGCCGGCGGGCGTGGTCGGCGGCAAGCGCCGGGCCCGACAGGTAGGTTTCGATGCATCCATGACGGCCGCAGTAGCAGGCTGGCAGTGGCAGATCGTCCGCGACCGGCAGCGGTAGCGGCGAATGGCCCCACTCGCCGGCAATGCCGTTGGCGCCGATGAGCAGTCGCCCGCCCACGACCACACCACCGCCGACGCCGGTGCCGAGGATGATGCCGAATACCGTTTCCGCGCCGGCGCCCGCCCCGTCTGTGGCCTCGGAGATGGCCAGGCAGTTGGCGTCGTTGGCCAGTCGGACTTCGCGCTCGAGCAGGGTCTCGAGATCCCGTCGCAACGGCTTGCCGTTGAGACAGGTGGAGTTGGCGTTGCGCATGAAGCCGTCGAGACGCGATAGCGAGCCCGGCGTGCCGATGCCGACACTGGCGCGTTCACCGATCCGGGTTTCGGCAAACGTCACCAGTTCGGCAATGGCCTCGAGCGTTGCTCGATAGTCGCCCTGCGGGGTCGGCACGCGCCGGCGCAGCACTTCGCGTCCGTCGCCGGCGAGGGCGACGATCTCGATCTTCGTGCCACCAAGGTCGATGCCGAGGCGCACGCTGAACTCAGCCGCGCGCCATGCGTTCGATGCCGTCGCGATAGCGCTCCAGCGCCTCCTCGCGGCAGCTGGCGCTGATGCCGAGATCATGCACGAGACCGTTGTCCAGGCCATAACACCAGCCGTGGACGCTGACGTCCTGACCGCGCTCCCACGCTTCGCGCAATACCGAGGTCTGGCTGATGCTGACCACCTGTTGCATGGCATTGAGTTCGCACAGGCGGTCAACCCGTTCCGCGTGGCCTTCGACCATGTTGAGCAGGTTCTCGTGGCGATCGCGAACGTCCTGCACATGGCGCAACCAGTTGTCGGTCAGGCCGATACGATTGTCGTTGAGCGCCGCCTTCACGCCACCACAGCCATAGTGGCCGACAACGAGAATGTGCTTCACCCGCAGCATGGCTACGGCATAGTGGATGACCGACAATGCGTTGAGATCGGTGTGTACGACGACGTTGGCGATGTTGCGATGGACGAACACCTCGCCCGGCGCAAGGCCGATGATCTGATTGGCCGGCACCCGGCTGTCGGAACAGCCGATCCAAAGATATTCGGGCGATTGCTGGTTGACGAGGCGGGCGAAGAAATCGGGGTCTTCGCTGTGCATGCGTTCCGACCAGTCCTTGTTGTTCTTGAAGAGGGTGTCGAGCTGATGGCTCATTCGATCGTCCTGACGGAAAAGTGAGCGGTGGATCCGCATGATTATGAATGGCTTGCGACTTGCATGTCAGCAGGGATGGTCGGCGCGAAGGCCGCGCATGGCCGATGATGGCGCCAAAGGCGAAGACCGGAGACGTGACTTGCCGCGGCGGTGCGGCATGCGCACGCCCATCGATACCGCAAGATCACCATATCCCGAGGTCGCTCAGCTGCCTGCTGGCGGCTTCGGCCCAGCCACGGTTGGCGGCAGGGCTGGCGGGACTGGGATGAAGAATGCGCCCTACGCGCAGCCCAGGCCTGCCCGCAAGGGCGCCAATGGCGCGCTGCTCGGCCCACACGCCGATGCCGATTACCCACTCGGGATTCAACGCCTCGATCAGCGCGCGCAGGTGTACATCGCAGGCCGCCAGCAGGGGGCGCTGTTCGGCGACGGGCAGTTTGTCCGGGGTCAGGTTCCGGCCCTCGTCGAAGAAGGCCAGGGGACAGTAATTGGCGACGAAGTGATCGGCAAAGAAGGCCTCGGGGTGGCCGAAGCGATCGCGGAACAACCCCCACAGGCGTTGGCCGCTCACTTCCGAGCGCGTGCATGCAAAGCCTTCCACCGGGCGTTTCGGATTCGGCACGCGCGGTTGCGCGACCGGCCCCTCGAGACCGAGCCAGTCGCGTGCGGTGCTGATCTCGCCAAAAGGCACGCCGATCTGGGCCATGCCGAAGGGGCCGGGATTCATGCCGATGAACACCACCCGCTTGCGGCCCTCGCCATAGCGCCGGAGGTAGCTGTCGTGGATCTCGCCGGCATAGTCGAGCGGGTTGTAGACATGGGTGACGGGCGCGGAAAAACGCATCTCGTCGACGGTGGCGGACAATGTGTGGGCTGCGGCGATCAGGGTGGAGGCGGTCATGAGTGGTCAGAGAATGAGTTTCAGGGCATACAGCGTGGCCATGCCGGTTGCGATCGTGGCCAGCACATTGCCGCTGCGCCAGGCCACCCCGGCTGCAACCAGGGCGGCCCAGGGTCTGGGGGTGTCGAGCGCGATGCTCACTGCACCGCCATCGATGAACAGGGCGCTGGCCGTCAGGGCGGCAAAGCTGGCGGGCGCGATGTACTTGCACAGGACTTGAAGCCAGCCCGGCAGGCGGTTGCCCGCGAACAACCCGATCATGGCGTAGCGGTAGAAAAAGGTGACGGCTCCGACGACGAACACGAGCGCGACCATGGCCAAGGTGTTCATGCCACACGCTCCAGGCGACGTGCTGTCCATACGCCGGCGGCCAGCCCCGTAATGATTGCGATCACCAGCCCGAGCTTGAACGGCAGTGCTGCCAGCAGCAGCGCGGCCGCACCCGCGACCATCGCGGCGGCCTGACCGGCGCGCTCGCGCAACAGCAGCGTGAGCAAGGCGATGAAAGTCAGCGGCACGGCAAATTCGAGCTCCCACTCGGGCGGAATGGCGGCACCGAACACCAGGCCGAAGGCAGTCGACAGTTGCCAGGCAAACCACAGCGTGAAGCCTGCGCCAAGGAAGTACCAGTGGCGCATGTCCGGGTCGGCACTCGCTTCCCGCGCCTGATAATGCAGTACGGCCACGGCATAGGCCTCGTCGGTCAGCAGGTAGGCCAGCACCATGCGCCAGCGTCGGGGCAGATGGGCCAGATAGCCTGCCATCGAGGCACTGTAGAGCAGGTGGCGGACATTGAGCAGGCCCGAGGTCAGCGCGGTCGGCATCAGGCCGGCACCGGCTGCAAGCATCTGCACGATGACGAGCTGTGCGGCGCCGGCAAACACCACTGCCGATGCCAGCTGCGCAAGCCATGCCGGCACGCCCGCTGCCAGCGACGAGATGCCGTACAGCATGCCGAACGGGATCGCGCCCAGCAGCAGCGGCGCCTCGTCGCGACAGCCGGCGATAAACTCGCGGGATGCGGCGCGGTGCATCACGTGTTCGACTCCGGCACCGGCGCAACGCCGACAGGCGAGACGCGATCACCGTTCCACGGTGCGACCCGGAACAGCAATAGCATGCCCGGAAAGGCAAGGAAGAAACACAGCCAGAAGAAGCTGTACCAGCCCATGTATTCGACCAGCCAGCCCGCCGTGGCGTTGATGAAGGTGCGCGGAATCGCCATCAGGCTGGTGAACAGCGCGAACTGGGTGGCGGTGTAGGCCGGATTGGTGGTGCGCGCCATGAAGGCGACAAAGGCGGTCGTGCCAAGTCCCGCCCCGACCGCCTCGCCGGCAATGACGACGGCCAGCACTGCCAGGCGCGCGGCATCCGATTCGCCTGGCCCCAGCCATGCCATCCAGACAAAGCCGAGGATGGTGATGAACTGCACCACCCCGAACAGCCACAGCGCGCGGTTGATGCCGATCTTCACCATCCAGATGCCGCCGAGGATGCCGCCGATGACCATCGGCCACAGCCCGGCATTCTTGGCGATGATGCCGATCTCGGTCTTGGTGTAGCCCATGTCGAGGTAGAAGGGTGTGGCCAGCGCGGTGCAGAGTGAATCGCCCAGTTTGTAGAAGAACAGGAAGGCCAGCACCAGCAGGGCAGAGCGCACGCCGTGGCGACCGAAGAATTCGCGAAAGGGCTCGACGACCGCGTCGCGCAGGGTGCGCGGGCTATTGCTGGCGGCGAAGGGTTCCTTGACCGCCAGCGTCATGAACAGGCCGGGCAGCATGAATGCGGCGGTGATCACGAACACCTGGCTCCAGGGCAGATAATCGGCAAGGATCAAGGACAGCGAGCCCGGCACCAGGCCGGCGATGCGGTAGGCGTTGACGTGGATCGCGTTGCCCAGCCCGAGCTCCGCATCGGGCAGGATCTCGCGGCGGAACGCGTCGAGTGCGATGTCCTGGGTGGCGGACAGAAAGGCCAGGGTGGCGGTGAGGCCGATGACCAGCGGCAGATGCTCGCTGGGCGACAATTGCCCAAGCCACGCGATCGAGGCCACCAGGCCGAACTGCGATACCGCCATCCAGCTACGCCGTCGTCCGAGCCAGGGCAGCAGGCCGAAGCGGTCGAGCAGCGGCGCCCACAGGAATTTCCAGGTGTAGGGAAACTGGATCAGGGCAAACGCGCCGATGGTCTTCAGCGACAGGCCTTCGGTCTTGAGCCAGGCCGGCACCAGATTGAGCAGCAGGTACAGCGGCAGGCCGGAAGCGAAGCCGGTGAAGATGCAGATCAGCATCCGGCGATTGAGCACGATGTTCAGCCAGGCGGGTCGGGAAAGATGCACGGGCGGCTTTGGCTTGGACGAAGCCGCGATTATCCCAGATCGGCGTCGTCCGGGGCGGACGCAATCGAATCAGCGTGTGGCGATACCGGTGCGAATCAATGCCTCGATCTCGTCGGCAGGCAAGGGTATGCTGAAGTGATAGCCCTGCAGCTCATCGCAACCCAGTTCATACAGGCGCGCGACCTGAACGGGCGTTTCCACGCCTTCCGCGATCACCGACAGCCCCAGGTTGTGTGCCAGCGAGACTGCTGCGGCAACAATGGCTGCATCGTTGGCATCGGTTTCGATATCGGAGACGAAGGAGCGGTCGATCTTGAGGTGATCGAGCGGAAACAGCTTGAGATAGGAGAGCGACGAGTAACCGGTTCCGAAGTCATCGATCGCGATCTGCACCCCGAGCCGCTTGAGCTTGCCCAGCAAGGCGGCAGCCTCCTGCGGTTTTTCCATGATCGAGCTCTCGGTGATCTCGAGCTCCAGCAAATGGGGGTGCAATCCGCTGCTGCCGAGCGCGTTCGCTACGCGATCGGTGAGGTCGCCGGCGCGCAGCTGCATCGCGGACAGGTTTACCGACATGCGCAAGGGCGCGATACCAGCCGCCTGCCACTGCCGGGCTTGCTCGCAGGCGGCATGCAGCACCCAGTTGCCGATATCGACGATGAGGCCGGTCTCTTCGGCCAGCGGGATGAAGCGCGCGGGTGCGATCAGCCCGTCTTCAGGGTGGCGCCAGCGCAGCAGCGCCTCGACACCGCTCAGCGTACCGTTCGCTGCACGGTATTGCGGCTGGTACCACAGTTCGAATTGCTGATGCTGTACCGCGTGGCGCAGCTTGCGTTCGAGCTCGATGCGTTCCATCGCACTGCGATTGAGCTCTTCCGCGTAGAACTGGAAATTGGCCCGGCCCAGCGATTTCGCGTGATACATCGCGGTGTCGGCGTTGCGCATCAGCGTGGCGGCGGTATCACCATCTTCCGGGAACAGACTGATGCCGATAGAAGGTGTCGTGTGCAGCACGACTTCATCCAGCTCATACGGTTCCGACAGTCGCGACAGGATTTTACCCGCCGCCAGCGCGGCGTCATTCTGGTCGTGCAGACCCTGGAAGACGACCACGAACTCGTCGCCGCCCAAGCGCGCAACGATGTCGGTCTCCCGCACTGTTTCGCGCAGCCGCGAAGCGACCTGAACCAGCAAGGCGTCGCCGACATGGTGGCCTAGCGAATCATTGATGGTCTTGAAACGATCGAGATCGAGAAACAGCACTCCGACCCTTCGTTCCATGCGTCGCGCGCCGGCGATGGCCTGCTTCAGCCGCACGCCGAGCGAGAAGCGGTTGTCGAGGCCGGTCAGGGTGTCGTGGTGGGCCAGGTGCTGGATGGCCGCTTCGGCACGCTTGCGCTCGGTGATGTCGGAGAAAATCGCGATGAAGTGGGTCGGCGGCGCGTCGACCGTCTCGCGGACCATGCTGATGCTCATCCAGCGTGGATAAACTTCGCCATTGGCGCGGATGCCGGTCGTTTCTCCGGCCCAGAAACCACTTTTCGATGCCGCCGACCAGGGGGTGGCGCGGCCGTCGTCGCCGGCCTGATCCGGCTCGAACACCTGGCCGACGACCTGCGCCTGGGCGTAACCGGTAATGACTTCATGTGCCGGGTTGACCGACAGCACGCGCAACTTGCCGTCGGTGATCACGATGGCTTCCGGACTGTGTTCGAACACCTTGTCGGCGAGCTGCAGCCGTTCTTCTGTCGCGCGCCGCTCGGTGATGTCGGTATAGACGGTGACGAAGCTGCCATTGGCGAGCGGGCTGCCCTGGATATCGAGCACCCGACCGTCGGGACGAACGCGCACGAATTGGTGTGCCTTGCCCTGTCGCGCACGTTCGACCAGAGCACGGGTGATGACGTCCGGGTCGCCGGGGCCGTATTCACCGCGTTCCGCGTTGAATCGCAACAGGACTTCCAGATTGGGCAAGCCGTCGGCGAAGAGCGCATCGGGGAAGTCGAGCAGACGCTTGAGCTGGTCGTTGCAGGCGATGATCTGCAGTTGGTCGTCGATCAGTGACACGGCATTCGGAATGTTGTCGAAGATCGTGCGCAGCGTCTCGTTCCTGGCCTCGAGTTCCTCCTCGATCTGCTTGCGTTCGGTAATGTCCGTATACGTGGTGATGAAGCCCGCGACCTTGCCCTCCATCCGCAGCGGTTCTCCGATCACGAGATGGGAGCGCCCGTTGGGCTTGGTTCGCTCGAAGCGGTGGGGGCTGAACTGCTCGGCCAGCTGGCGCCGCTGCCGCACATGCTCGACGGGGTCGCCTGGGCCATACTCTCCGCGCATGGCCGGCACCATGACCAGATCGTCGAAACTGACGTTTTTCACCACGATATCGGCGGGCAGTTCGAGGACCTCGATGAACTGCGCGTTCCAGTACTGCAGGCGCAGGTGCTCGTCGAACACGCTGATGCCTTGCGGCAGGTGATTGACGATTGCGGTGAGATAGGCCGTCTGCCGGTGCAGTTCGATGGCGATCGTCTGTTGCGCGGTGACGTCCTGCACGGTGCCGATCGCCCTGATCGGCTTCCCGCTGGCGTCGGCTTCGACGCGAATCCGGTTGTGGAAATGCGCAACACTGCCGTCGGGACGAATGACACGGTATGAAACCGAACTCAAACCGGCTGCGGCGTAGGCCGTCTTGAGTGTTGCTTCGAGGCGTTCGCGGTCGGCTGGGTGGACGCGTCGCATGAAGCCTGAATAACTCGCTGGTTCGTCGTCGGGGATGCCGATCAGCGCCCGGGTCTGCGGCGACCACCACAGATGATCATGCTCGAGGTTGCGCTCCCAGCGCCCCAGCTGTGCCATCGACATGGCGTCTTCAAGCTCGCCTTGCATTGCTTCGAGCTTGTGCAGGCCCTGCTGCTCTGCGTCGAGCCGACGCTGGATGAAGCGCTGCTGCCGGTGCCAAATCCGACCGATGGCGAATGCCCCTGCAAGCAATAACAGGCCAGCGACCATGGCGGCCGTCGCAATCCGGGTTTGCGTGCCAGCCAGCACTCGGTCGCGATCGAGGGCGCTCAACACCACCCAGTTGGTGCCACTGATGCGGGTGGCGACGGCGTAGACGATGGCTCCGTCCGGCCCCAGGCGGCCGCTCTGGACCGTACCCGACGTCAGACTCGCCTGCAGCAGCGGGTTGTTCGCCGGAATGGGGTCGAGGGCGGTGAGGGTGCGCTGCCTGGGCTCGAGGGGAACCAGGCGGGTGCCTTCGTCCACCAGCAACAGGTTGTGCTTGCCGCGCACGACGTCCTGGCTGTGCTCGAGAATGGGGAAGATCTGTTTGTCGGGGCGGACCCGCAGCAGAATCGACCGGACCATCCGGGGAGCCTGCCGTGGTTCATCTTGGCGTACCGCCAGCGGGACGGCGAGATCGATGTAGCTGCGTCCGTGATCGTCGTACTGAAGCGCGCTGAGCGCCGGTACGTCGTTTCCCTGTGTATGCGAAATCAGCTGGTGGCTTGCAGGCGAGACCGCATGTGTCTCACCCAGTTCGTACAGGACTTGTGCGTCCGAATCGAGAACGAGCACGCTGTCATAGCCGAAGACGTCGATGTAGCCATTCAGCCATTCGCGCACATCTTTGTCATGCAGGCTGCCGGTGGTCCGAAGCTCGTGCTCAAGTCTGTCCAGGGCGAGACGGTTTCGGCGCAGCACCTCTCCATCGCCAACGCGTTCGGCACGCCAGTGCACGAGTTCCGCCGCAAGCCGGGTCGCTGTGGTATGCAGCTCGACGCCGGCGTTGTGCTCGAGTTGCTCGAGCCGGTTCAGGTAATAGGCTGCAAATGCAAGCACGAACGCCAATGCCACCGCTGCAAGGACGGCGAGCAATTGTCGTGAATACGAAGAGGGCCTGGCGCGAGGCAAATCCTGCGGGAACGAAATGGAGCAGATCTCTGTACGATGGCTGTGCATCTGCGGGATGCACACGGCGCGGGTTGCGAAAAGAAGGCTGGAGGCGCAAAAGCGTGGCGGGATTCTGACAGTCACGGTGGGTGCGAACAAGCTTGCGCTGCAGCATGGGGCGGGCGACGAAGGCCGCTCGTGGTCTACACAATTCGATACGTTCCTTGTGCTGGCAGATCACTACGACAACAATGTCGCCACCACATGAATCCACACGAATGAAGGAGGCCGGCATGTCGCATACCGTGATCGTGTCTTTTGGCGAAAACCGCGAATACGAGTTTCTCGTCCACGATGCGGACGTGGCCGGGTTGGACAAGGATCAGGCCCGCAGCTGGTTGGCGAAGGAGTTCGATGCGCTTGAATGCACACCATCGAATCCAATGGGCAAGGTGCTGGCGCTGGACATGATCCTCAACGTGGCCAAATACGGAGGCGAATCGCGCTTTCAACAGGCCGGCGAATGGGCAAGGAAGTTCGCTGCCATTGTGGCGGTCGTACTCGCGCGACCGGTCATGAAAGTTGATGTGCGAAATTTCACCGTCGGCTGAGATATTGCACTGCGAAATCGCGCAGTCCTGCGCAGAGACGTGATACCCATCGGGTTTTGCGGCAAAGCGGGAAGTCATCAGCATGGAAATCCGCCCGGGCAAGTCCCTGCCCCGGCGGGTTTTTTTTCGTCCGCACGATTGAATACGGTACTACGTAGTTTCCCTAGAGGCATTGCAATCACGTCGATTCACTTTAATACTTAGGACACAGACGAGCGCGGATGTCGCAATGCAAAAGGGATTTTTTGGTGCATGCGTCGCCCCGTTCTGGTGCCTCTGATTCTTTTTGGTGAAACACAGGCAATTCACTGCTGGCCTGCAGGCCAGCAATTCCTGAAACTCCTGGAGATGTCGTATGAAAGCAGTCAAGACCACCATTGCAGTTGTTGCCGCAACGGCCGCACTGGGGCTGGCCACTCAGGCCAACGCCGGTTCCACGCTGGATGCGGTGATGAAGAAGGGTTTCGTGCAGTGCGGCGTGAGCGACGGCTTGCCCGGATTCTCCTACACCGACGAAAAAGGCCAGTATCGCGGCATCGACGTTGACGTATGCCGCGCTGTCGCCGCTGCTGTCTTTGGCGACGCGAAGAAGGTCAAGTTCACGCCCCTGACCGCGAAGGAGCGTTTCACCGCCTTGCAGTCGGGCGAAGTCGATGTGCTGTCGCGCAACACCACCTGGACCAGCTCGCGCGATTCGGCCATGGGCCTGAACTTTGCCGGCGTCACCTACTATGACGGCCAGGGCTTTCTCGTCAGCAAGAAGCTCGGTGTCAAGAGCGCCAAGGAGCTCGACGGTGCCGCGGTGTGTATCCAGGCCGGTACCACGACCGAACTCAATCTGTCCGACTACTTCCGTGCGACAGGCATGAAGTACACGCCGATCAGCTACGACAAGTCCGACGAAACGGTCAAGGCGCTCGAAGCTGGCCGTTGCGACGTGTTGACCTCCGACCAGTCCCAGCTCTACGCGCAGCGGATCAAGCTCGCCAATCCGGATGGCTACGTGGTGTTGCCTGAAGTGATTTCGAAGGAGCCGCTCGGCCCGGTAGTGCGTCAGGGCGACGAAGAGTGGTTTGACGTTGTGCGCTGGACGTTGTTCGCAATGCTCAATGCCGAAGAGGCCGGCATCAGCTCGAAAAACGTGGAGCAGGAAGCAAAGTCCTCCAAGAATCCTGATGTGCGCCGTCTGTTGGGTGCCGATGGTGAGTTGGGCAAGGACCTCAAGCTGCCCAAGGATTGGGTGGTACAGATCGTCAAGCAGGTCGGCAATTATGGCGAAGTGTTCGATCGCAACGTCGGTGCCGGCAGCGAGCTGAAGATTGCGCGTGGTATCAACGCGCTGTGGAACAAGGGTGGGCTGCAGTACGCACTGAGGTGCCCTACGTTTTCCGCCTTCCAAGCGGTCGTCCTTATGCTGCCATTTTCGATCGTACGACGACTACGTTGGAAGACGAAATTCGTGGGGCAGCTCACACCGCCGGTACGCTAAGCCGGATGGCCACCGTTGCAAGACGGTGGCCATTTTCCTTTCAACAAGGACGTTTCCATGCATACTGATCCGCCCAAGGCCGACGCTCCGCGCGGTTCATTACTGACCGATCCGAAAGCGCGCGCCTGGACCTTTCAGATTCTGTCCATCCTCGTCGTCATCGGCGTCGGCTGGTACCTGTTTCACAATACTCAGCAAAACCTGGCAAATCGCGGCATCACGTCGGGTTTTGCCTTTCTCGACAATTCTGCGGGCTTTGGCATCCTGCAGTCGTTGATCGACTATACCGAGCGCGACAGCTACGGCCGCGTGTTCGTGATCGGTCTGCTCAACACCCTGCTGGTATCCGTGCTCGGCATCTTCTTCGCCACCGTTCTCGGTTTTCTGCTCGGCGTGGCACGTCTGTCGCCCAACTGGCTGATCAACAAGCTGGCTACGGTCTACATCGAGACCTTCCGCAATATCCCCCCCTTGCTGCAGATCTTCTTCTGGTATTTTGCCGTGCTGCGGGCGATGCCTTCGCCGCGGCAGAGTTACAGTTTCGGCGACGCACTGTTTGTGAATATCCGGGGTGTGTATCTGCCTGCGCCCGAGGCAGCGGGCGGTCTTGTACCGTTCTTCGTCAGCCTTGCCCTTGTCGTCGTGGCCTGGGTCGTACTTGCACGCTGGGCGCGCCGCCGCCAGGAAGCAACCGGTGTGCGCTTTCCGGTGATATGGGCGAATCTTGCCCTGCTGCTGGCGGTGCCCCTGCTTGTGTCGCTGGTTTTCGGAAAGCCATTCACATGGTCGCTTCCCGAGCTGAAAGGGTTCAACTTCGTTGGTGGTCTGGCGGTGATCCCCGAACTGGTTGCCATCACCTTTGCGCTCAGCATCTACACGGCGGCGTTCATCGCGGAAACCGTGCGCTCCGGCATCCTGGCCGTGAGTCACGGGCAGACCGAGGCCGCGCGCTCACTCGGTTTGCGCCCGGGTCTGATCCTGCGCCTGGTCATCATTCCACAGGCGATGCGCGTCATCATTCCGCCCTTGACCAGCCAGTACCTGAACCTG
This sequence comes from Azoarcus sp. L1K30, assembly GCF_018122735.1. GTDB lineage: Bacteria > Pseudomonadota > Gammaproteobacteria > Burkholderiales > Rhodocyclaceae > Parazoarcus. The sequence continues at coordinate 3,514,391 of NZ_JAGRRD010000001.1, forward strand.
GTGAAAAACTCGTCGCTTGCGGCCGCCATTGGCTATCCCGACCTCGTGTCGCTGTTTGCAGGCACGGTGTTGAACCAGACCGGTCAGGCCATCGAGACCATTGCCATCACGATGTCGGTGTATCTCGCCATCAGCCTGAGCATTTCGCTGTTGATGAACTGGTACAACAAGCGTATCGCTTTGGTCGAGCGCTAAAGAGTCGAGCCCATGAGCACACATACTTTCAAACCGAGTCTTCCGCCGCCGGTCATGTCCGTCGGCGCAATGGGCTGGATGCGGGCACACCTGTTCTCGAACTGGTTCAATTCCGCGCTGACCCTTCTGGCACTGTATCTGGTCTGGATCACGATTCCGCCCATCATCAGCTGGGCGCTTATCAATGCCGACTGGGTTGGTGACAATCGTGACAGCTGCACCAGCGGTGGCGCGTGCTGGGTATTCATCAAGGTACGGCTGTCACAGTTCTTCTATGGCTTTTACCCGGAGGAGTTGCGCTGGCGCGTCAATCTCACCGTGATACTCGCCATCGTCGGCGCGGCACCCTTGTTCATCAAAGCCATGCCCCGCAAGCTGCGCTATGGCGCGGCTTACCTGCTGATCTATCCGGTGCTCGCCTACTGGCTGCTCCATGGTGGCATCCTCGGCATGACGCTAGTGGAAACGAGCAAGTGGGGCGGCCTGATGCTGACGCTGGTGATTGCCGTCGTCGGCATTGCCGGAGCCATGCCGCTGGGCATCCTGCTGGCCCTGGGGCGGCGCTCCGACATGCCGGTGGTCAGGGTGATCTGCGTCACTTTCATCGAGTTCTGGCGTGGTGTACCGCTGATTACCGTGCTGTTCATGTCGTCGGTGATGCTGCCGCTATTCCTGCCCGAAGAGGTAAACATCGACAAGCTGCTGCGGGCGCTGATTGCCGTCACGCTGTTCGAGGCCGCCTATGTGGCCGAGGTGGTGCGCGGCGGCATGCAGGCGATCCCCAAGGGTCAGTACGAAGCGGCCGGCGCAATGGGGCTGGGCTACTGGCGCATGATGGGTCTGGTAATCCTGCCGCAGGCGCTCAAGCTGGTGATCCCGGGCATCGTCAACACCTTCATCGCGTTGTTCAAGGACACCAGTCTGGTGATCATCATCGGCTTGTTCGATCTCTTCAACAGCATCCACCAGGCGACGGTCGACCCCGCCTGGCTTGGTTTCGCGACTGAAGGCTATGTCTTTGCGGCCCTGATGTTCTGGATTTTCTGTTTCAGTATGTCCCGCTATTCGATGTACCTCGAGCGCAAGCTCGACACGGGCCACAAGCGTTAGGAGTTTAGGTAATGAATGAAGCCAAGATCAAGCATGCGCTCGGCGAGAAGGAAATGATCCGCATCGAAGGCATGCACAAGTGGTACGGCGAATTCCATGTGCTCAAGGACATCAACCTGAGCGTGCGGCAGGGCGAACGTATCGTGCTGTGCGGACCGTCCGGTTCGGGCAAGTCGACGACCATTCGCTGTATCAATCGCCTGGAGGAGCACCAGCAGGGCAAGATCATCGTCGATGATGTCGAGCTCACTTCCGATCTCAAGCATGTCGAAGCCATCCGCCGTGAAGTCGGCATGGTGTTCCAGCATTTCAATCTTTTCCCGCACCTCACGGTGCTCGAGAACTGCACCCTGGCACCACTGTGGGTACGCAAGATTCCCAAGCGCGAAGCGGAAGAAGTTGCGATGGAGTACCTCAACCGGGTCAAGATACCCGAGCAGGCGCACAAGTATCCGGGGCAGCTATCCGGTGGCCAGCAGCAACGCGTGGCAATTGCGCGTGCATTGTGCATGAAGCCAAAGATCATGCTCTTCGACGAGCCGACATCGGCGCTAGACCCCGAGATGGTCAAGGAAGTGCTCGATACCATGATCGGACTGGCCGAAGACGGCATGACCATGCTGTGCGTCACCCACGAGATGGGCTTTGCCCGTACCGTGGCGGACCGGGTGATCTTCATGGACAAGGGCGAGATTGTCGAGATGGCGGACCCGGAGACCTTCTTCTCCAGCCCGAAGTCCGAGCGTACCAAGCTGTTCCTGGGACAGATCCTGAACCACTGATCACCGCCGACGAGAGAGAACGCCCCGCCATTGCACTGGCGGGGCGTTCTCCGTTTACGCGCCGGGATCTGGCAATCAGTTGCGCCCGAGGCGGTACACCGCCATGCTGCCGAGAAAATTCGGCTCGTCCGTCACCACTTTGCCTTCGTCGAAGGCCAGCCGTTCACGCACGGCAATGCCGTTCATCTCACATAGCGCATCAAAATCGGCAATGGTGAAGAAGCGCACATTGGGGGTGTTGAACCACTGGTGCGGCAGGCTCTCGGACACCGGCATGCGGCCGTTGATGATGCTCTGACGGTGGCGCCAGTAGCCGAAGTTGGGAAAACTCACCACGGCTTCGTGACCGACGCGCAGCATCTCGGCCAGAATGCCCTGGGTGTTGTGCATGGCCTGCAGCGACAGGCTCATGATCACGTGGTCGAAGAAGCCGTCTTCGAAATCGCTCAGGCCCTTGTCCATATTGGCCTGAATCACGTTGATGCCGTTCTTCACGCAGGCCAGCAACTTGTCGGGATCGTTCTCCACCCCGTAGCCTTGCACCTGGCGCACGTCGATCAGGTGCTTGAGCAGGCTGCCGTCGCCGCAGCCCAGGTCGAGCACTTTCTCGCCCGTCTGGATCCACTGGGCGATGACGTCGTAGTCGTAGCGGTAGGCGGCCATGCTTACACCTTGATGCGGTCGAACCACGCGGTGAGCACTGCGTGGTATTGGGGTTCATCGAGCAGGAAGGAGTCGTGACCCGCTGCACAGTCGATTTCGGCGTAGCTGACGTTACGCTGGTTGTGCAGCAAGGCATAGACGATCTCGCGCGATCGCGAGGGTGAAAACCGCCAGTCGGTGGTGAAGGACACCACCAGGAAGTCGGCTTCGGCCTTGGCCAGCGCCGCCGACAGATTGCCGCCGTGGGCGAATGCAGGGTCGTAGTAATCCAGCGCCTTGGTGGTCAGCAGGTAAGTGTTGGCATCGAAATAGCCGGCAAACTTGTCACCCTGGTAGCGCAGGTAGGATTCGATTTCGAACTCGACGTCGTAGCTGTAGACGGCCTTGCCGTGACGCAGGCTGCGGCCGAATTTCTCCCCCATCGAGTCGTCGGACAGATAGGTGATGTGACCGATCATGCGCGCGAGTTTCAATCCGCGCACCGGCACCACGCCGTGATCGTAGAAGTTGCCGCCATGAAAGTCGGGATCGGTGAGGATGGCCTGGCGCGCCACCTCGTTGAAGGCGATGTTCTGCGCCGAGAGCTTGGGCGCGGACGCGATCACCGCGGCATGGCCGACGCGGTCCGGGTATTGCAGGGTCCACGACAGTGCCTGCATGCCTCCCAGACTGCCGCCGACGACGGCGGCAAAGCGCTTGATGCCGAGTCGGTCGGCGAGGCGGGCCTGGGTGTCGACCCAGTCTTCCACGGTGACGAAGGGAAAGGCCGCGCCCCAGGGTTTGCCGGTGGCCGGATTGATCGAACCGGGCCCGCTGGAACCGTAGCAGCTGCCGAGGTTATTGACGCCGATGACGAAGAACTTGCGCGTGTCGAGCGGCTTGCCCGGTCCCACCAGGTTGTCCCACCAGCCCAGGCTGTCGGGCTCGTCCGCGTAGCGGCCGGCGACATGGTGCGAGCCGGAGAGCGCGTGACAGACGAGGACGGCATTGGAGGCGTCGGCGTTGAGCGTGCCGTAGGTTTCATACACCAGGTCGTAACTCGGCAGCGTGCCGCCGCTGCGAAGCGGGAGGGGCGTTTCAAAGTGGGCCGTCTGCGGCGCCACGATGCCCACGGATTGCGGTTGGATCATGGTCGGTATCTGCAAAAAACAAAAAACCCAGCCGGCTGAAAAACGCGGACTGGGTTGCCCTCGCTTTAGCCGTATTTATTGAGCGCCCGCAAGCTATGGATCAAATCGGCGCTGAGTGAAGCGAAATTAGCGCGCGTAACTGCAAATGTCAAACCCGCGCGCACTGCGAGTCGTGCCTATGGTGGGGCTTGTGGGGCGGGGCAGCATGCCGGGCAGACGTTCGCGGCCTTCGGCTTCCCGGCTGGCAGGCCCTCATCGGGGCGGCGATGCAAACTCGCCCGATGAGGCCGGGCTCAAACATGCATCGCCTTGTTTCCCGCTGAGCACCTTCCAGCCGGCGCTCTCGACAGCCCGTCACGCTGCCCCGCCCCACAAGCCTTGTCGTTCCTCAGCAATCGCCACGAGCGAGCTGGACCCACGTGGTAAAATCGCAGCCCTTGAACCCGCCAAATCCTGCAGCATGATCAGCATCATCCTCAACGGCCAGCCCGAAACCCTCGACGACGGTCTCACCGTACTGGCCCTGCTCGAACGCCGCGGGCTCGTCGGCAAACGTCTCGCGGTCGAGCGCAACGGCGACATCGTGCCGCGCGCACGCCATGGTGAAACCGCGCTGGCCGACGGCGACTGCCTCGAGATCGTCGTTGCGGTCGGCGGCGGCTGAACCTTCGTGGTCCCGTTCGTGTCGTCTTCAGTCAGCGCATCGCGCGACCTTTCCGATCTTCCTCTACAGGTCCAAACATGATCAATGATCCCCTGGTGATTGCCGGCAAGCACTATGGTTCCCGCTTGCTGGTGGGTACGGGCAAATACAAGGACTTCGCCGAAACGCGCGAGGCCATTGATGCCAGCGGCACGAACATCGTCACCGTGGCCATCCGTCGCACCAACATCGGCCAGAATGCGGACGAACCCAATCTGCTCGACGCCCTGCCGCCCGATCAGTTCACCATCCTGCCCAACACCGCCGGCTGCTATACCGCCGAGGATGCGGTCCGCACGCTGCGCCTCGGCCGCGAACTGCTCGACGGTCACGCCCTGGTCAAGCTGGAAGTGCTCGGCGACCCGAAATCGCTGTTCCCGAACATGCCGGAAACACTCAAGGCCGCCGAAACCCTGGTCAAGGACGGCTTCGACGTCATGGTGTACTGCGCCGACGATCCGATCCAGGCCAGGATGCTGGAGGACATCGGCTGCGTTGCCATCATGCCGCTGGCCTCCCTGATTGGTTCTGGCATGGGCATTCTCAATCCCTGGAATCTGCGCCTCATCATCGACACCGCCAAGGTGCCGGTGATCGTCGATGCGGGCGTGGGTACTGCGTCCGATGCCGCGATCGCGATGGAGCTGGGTTGTGACGGCGTGCTGATGAACACCGCGATCGCGTTGGCGGGGCAGCCGGTGCTGATGGCCAGCGCCATGAAGAAGGCGGTCGAGGCCGGCCGCGAGGCCTTCCGTGCCGGGCGCATGCCGCGCAAGTTCTATTCGGCCGACCCGAGTTCGCCGACGACGGGGCTGATCGGTTCATGAGCGACACCCACGAGCGGGTCGAGATCATCGGCCAGGACAGCCCGGAACATCGCTTCTCCAGTCGCAGCATCCGCAGTTTCGTGCTCCGGCAGGGGCGGATGTCCGGGGCGCAGCAGCGCTTCATGGACGACATGCTGCCGAAGATCGGCGTGGCCTATCAGCCGACGCCGCTCGATCTCGATGCCGTTTTCGGGCGTCACGCACCGAAGATCCTGGAAATCGGCTTCGGCATGGGCGAAACCACGGCGAAGATTGCTGCGGCTGCGCCCGAGCGCGACTTCCTCGGCATCGAAGTGCACACCCCGGGCGTTGGCGCATTGTGCAAGCTGGTCTCCGAGCACGCACTGCACAATGTCCGTATCATGCAGCATGATGCCGTCGAGGTGCTGCGGGACATGATTCCAGACGGCAGCCTGGCCGGTGTGCACGTGTTCTTTCCCGATCCGTGGCGCAAGGCGCGGCATCACAAGCGACGCATCATCCAGCCCGACTTTGTCGCGCTGGTGGCGAGCAAGCTGGCGCCGGGCGGTTATCTGCACTGCGCGACCGACTGGGAGCACTACGCGCACTGGATGCTCGACGTGCTGGCTGCGGAGCCGGCACTCGAGAATACCGCGGACGGTTTTGCGCCACGGCCGGACTATCGGCCGTTGACGAAGTTCGAGAACCGCGGGCTGAAGTTGGGGCACGGCGTGTGGGATCTGGTGTTCCGCCGACGAGGCTGATTTGATCAACGAATAGCGAGGCAACACGGCGATGGGTGGCATGTTCAGGTTTTTCGGTCGGGTGTTGCGCGCACTCTGGCGTTTCGTCGATCTGATCCGCCGCACGGTGGTCAATCTGGCGCTGCTGGCCGTGATCGTCGGGCTCGTCGCGGTTTTCTTTCATCCCGAACCGGACGTTCCCGACGGTGCCGTCCTGGTGCTTCGCCCTGCCGGTGCACTGGTCGAGCAGGCCATGCTCGACGATCCGCTGGCCTTGCTCGGGGTTGACGGCAAGGGCGGACAGACGGTGCTGCATGACTTGCTCGAGATCGTGCGTGCCGCGCGCGACGACAGCCGCGTTGCCGCACTCGTGCTCGAGACCGACGATCTGGAGGCTGCCAGTCTGTCGAAGCTGGCGGAACTGCGCGCGGCGATCGCCGAGTTCAAGGCGACCGGGCGACCGGTGCTGGCGCGCGGTGATCGCTATACCCAGGGACAGTACTATCTCGCCTCCATCGCCGATGACGTGCAGATGGCGCCTGACGGTTTCGTGCTGCTGAGCGGCCTGTCGCGCTATACGAGTTACTTCCGCGGCGCGCTCGACACGCTCGGGGTCAAGGTCCACGTGTTCCGTGTCGGGGAGTACAAATCCTTCTCCGAGCCCTTCACCCGCAGCGACATGTCCGACGAGGACCGCAGCGCGACCCGTGATCTGCTCGAAGGCGTGTGGCAACACGTGCGCAAGGACCTGGCTGCGGCCAGAAAACTCACGCCCGAGACGCTCGATGGCTACATCGTCCATTATCGCGATGCTCTCGCCGCCACTGCCGGCGATACGGCCGAGGCGGCGCGCCGCGCCGGACTGATCGACCGCTTCTCGACCCGTGACGAATGGCGTGCCCAACTCATCGAGCGTTTCGGCGCCGACGGCGCCGGCAAGGATTTCCTCCGCATCGACGCCGACACCTACCTGGCTGCGTTGCGTGCCGCACGCAAGCCGTCTTCGGATCACATTGCGGTGTTGGTGGCACAGGGGGCAATCACCGATGGCGAGCAACCACCCGGAGTGGTGGGGGGCGAGACCTTCTCCCGCCTGATCCGAGAGGCCCGCGAAGATGACACGGTCAAGGCGCTCGTTATTCGCATCGACAGCCCCGGCGGCAGTGCCTGGGCCTCGGAGCAGATCCGTCATGAACTCGAACTCATGCGCAAGGCGGGCAAGCCGGTGGTGGCGTCGATGAGTTCGGTTGCGGCGTCCGGCGGCTACTGGATTGCGGCAGGTGCCGACGAGATCTGGGCATCGCCGACCACCGTCACCGGGTCGATCGGCATCTTCGCGCTGTTTCCCGAGTTCGCCGAGCCCCTGCGTCGCATTGGCGTGACCGTCGATGGGGTGGCAACCGGGCCGCTTGCAGGGGCGCTCGACCCGCGCCGCCCGCTCGACCCCGACGTTGCCGATGCCATGCAACTGGGCATCGAGCACGGCTATCGACGCTTCCTGCAGATCGTCGCCGAGGGGCGTGGCATGAAGACCGACGAGGTCAATCAGGTCGCGCGCGGAAGGGTGTGGACCGGCGAAGCCGCGCTCGGGCTGGGGCTGGTCGACGCACTCGGCGGTATCGATCCGGCCGTCAAGGCGGCTGCAAAGCGCGCCGGGCTCGAGGACTATGCGCTGCTGTGGCCGGCAGTGGGGCTGTCGCCGCGGCAGATGCTGGTGCAACGTTTCCTCAGTTTCAGCGGCTTGGCAGGCGGGGTGACACACAGCTCCACTGCGCCGGTCGCGCAACTGCTGAGCAGGCTCGAAGCGGATGCGCGTGCGCTGCTGAACTGGAACGATCCGCAGCACATTTACGCCCACTGTCTGTGCGAGGCGCCCTGAGCGCTTCGATCGCGTAGGGGAACCTGGCGGTGGTCGAAGGCGTCCGATTCCGGGTCGGGCAGGCCGATGTCGTGTTGCACGAAGGCTTGAAATGTCTCGACCCGCTTCCGCCGCATTCAGTAAAATCAGTTTTCGCTAATAAACAAGCGGAATTGGAATTCATTGCCTGTTGCAGCCGGTCGGCCCACGGTCGCCCTTGAGAGGTGCTGGCTTCTGTTCCACGACCGGATGAATCCCCATGCGTCGCCGCCTGCTTCCCCTCGTCATCATCGCCGCCGCCGTTGGCATCTTTGTCCTGCTCAAGTCGACGCGTCCTGCGCCGCCAGTGGTCGAAGCGCGCGAGCGAGTCTGGCGCGTGGAGGCGATGGTGGCCGAGCCGGTCACCGCCAGACCGACGCTGGTGCTGTACGGGCGCATCGAGGCACCCGACCGGGTGCGCGCGGCTGCGCCGGTGGCCGGGCGATTGCTCGACGTTGTGGTGCGCGACGGTGATCGGGTTGCTGCCGGGACCGTGCTGGCACGACTCGATCCGCGTGATCTTCAGCCGCGCGTGACCCAAGCGCGCGGGGATGTCGAGCGCGAGATCATCCGCCATCGCAGCGATCTGGCCGCGATCGAGCACGAGAAAACCCTGCTGGCGCTGGCCGAAGCCAAGCAGGCACGCTTCGAGAAACTGCGCAATGCGCGGCTGGGCGCCGAGAGCGCATTCGATCAGGCGCGCGAGGAGCTGGCGCGGGTGCGACTGTCCTTGACCCAGCGCCAGCAGGCCATCGCCGAACATCCCGCACGCCTTTCGCAACTGCGGGCGAAACTGGCCGAAGCCGAACGCGACGCACGCCGGGGCGAGATCGTGGCGCCTTTCGCCGCACGCATCGGCAAGGTCGAAGTCGCGGCGGGTGACCAAGTGCAGCCGGGTCAGACGCTGCTCAGCCTGTATGCTTCGGACGCGCTCTTCCTGCGCGCCCGCGTGCCCGCCCTCTATGCCGAGGAATTGCGCATGGCGCTGGTCCGTGGGGAGCAGCTGGAAGCGACGGCCGATTTCGGCGCCACCACCATTCGTGCCAGTCTGGAGCGCATCGGCGGCGAAGCCGACGCGAGGGGGGTGGATGTTCTGCTGCGTATCGACAACGGTGCCAACCTGCCGGTGGGCGCCTTCGTCAATGCGGTGCTGGCGCGTCCGCGCGTCTCCGGCGTGCTGCTGCTGCCCTATTCCGCCCTGCACGGCGGCGACCGTATCTATGCCGTGCGCGATGATCGTCTGGTGAGTCTGAAGGTGGCACGGGTCGGCGAGCGCCGCGAGGCGGACGCCGTTCAACTGCTGGTTCGTGCAGCCGATGCACGGCCCGGCGAGCGGGTGATGCACACGCACCTGCCCAACGCCATCGACGGTCTCGCGGTCGAGGTGATCGAGCCATGAAGCAACACGGCCTGCTGGCGGCGCTGGTTCACCACAAGGTGGCGGCCAACGTCCTGATGCTGCTCGCCTTCGTCATCGGCGTGATCGGCATCACGCGCATGAACGTGCAGTTCTTTCCGACCTTCGAGCTCGACATCATCTCCGTGCGCGTGGTGTGGACCGGCGCCTCCGCGGAGGATGTCGAGATCGGCATCACCACGCCGCTTGAGGAGCGCCTGAAGACCGTCGACGGCCTGAAGAAGATGTCGTCTACGTCGGCGCAGGGGGTATCCAGCATCACGCTGGAACTGCGCGAGGGCACGGAGCCCCTGCAGGCGCTCGATCAGGTGCGGCAGCGCGTGGATGAGTTCCGCAATTTGCCGCGCGATGCGGAAACGCCGCAGGTCAGCCGGGTTTCGCGCTACGACCAGATCGCGCGCCTGCTGATTCGTGGCAGCAGCGTCGCGGAGTTGCGCCCCTGGGTGCGGCGCTTCGAAAGCGAGCTGCTCGCGGGCGGCATCGACAAGGTCACCATTACCGGCATGCCGGAAGAGCGGATTGCGATCGAACTGCCCTCGGCGGCGCTGGAAACGCTCGGCCTGTCGCTGGCCGATGTCGGCGAACGCGTTGCCCAGGTGTCGCGCGACGTACCGGCCGGGGTGGCAGGCGAGCAGGATGGCGCGCGCGAGATCCGTGGCCTGGAACAACGCCGCGATGCGCTTGCCTTCGACAACCTCGCGGTTGTGAGCGATGCCCGTGGGCGGATTACGCTGGGCGAGCTCGCGTCCGTCACCCGCGAGCCGCGCGCGGGCGCGCTGGCATTGAGCGAGGGCGGCGACGTCGTGATCGAGATGCAGTTGCAGCGCGCCGAAAGCGGGCATTCGCTGAAGGCGGCGCAGGTGTTCGATACCTGGCTGCAGAAGACGCGTCCGACCTTGCCGGCCTCGATCAGGCTCGAGGTCTACGACGCGCAATGGGAGCTGATTCGTGACCGCATCCAGTTGCTGATCAACAACGGACTGTCCGGCCTGTTGCTGGTGGTGCTGGTGCTGTATGCCTTCCTGCCGGCGCGGGTGGCGTTCTGGGTGATGGTCGGCATTCCCACGGCCTTTCTCGGCACGCTCGGGCTGATGCTGGTGTTCGGCGGCACGATCAACATGATGAGCCTGTTCGCACTGATCATGGCACTGGGCATCATCGTCGATGATGCGATCGTGGTCAGCGAGGATGCCGATACCCATCGCAGCATGGGCGAAGGGCCGGAACAGTCGGCGCTGGGCGGGGCCAGGCGCATGCTGCTGCCGGTGCTGGCGGCATCGCTCACTACGGTGGCCGCCTTCATTCCCCTGATGATGGTGGGCGGCATCATCGGCAACATTCTCGGTGACATTCCCTTTGTCATGGTCATGGTGATCCTGGCCTCGCTGCTCGAGAGTTTTCTCATCCTGCCCGCCCACCTCAAGCATGCGCTGCAGGGCGAGTTGTCGCGCAAGACCTCGCGCCTGCGCCAGCGCCTCGATGCGGCCTTCGCGGGGTTTCGCGACGGTCCCTTCCGTCGCGCGGCGACGCTGGCGCTCGACTGGCGCGGCACGACGGTCGCCATCACCCTGGCGACGATGGTGCTGGCCATCGGCCTGCTGGCCGGCGGGCGTATCAACTTCGTGTTTTTCCCCACGCCGGAAGGACAGGTGGTCTATGCCAATGCCACGTTCGTTGCCGGCACGCCGCGGGCTCAGACCGCGGCTTTTCTCGCCGACATGGAACGCGCCCTGGCCGAGACCGAGCGCGAACTGGGCGATGGCCTGGTGCACACGGCGGTGTCCCGCCTGGGCGGCACGATCAGCAGCGCGGCCGGTGCCGCGGCCAAGGGCGACCAGCTTGCGTCGATGATGATCGAGCTCAGCCCGCCGGACCAGCGCAGCGTGCGCAATGAGCGCTTTCTGGCAACCTGGCGCAGCAAGCTGGTCGAGCCCCCGGGTCTCGAACTGCTTACTTTCAACTCACGCCAGTCCGGACCGCCAGGACGCGATCTCAATGTGCGCCTCACCGGTGACGACGCAGAATCGCTCAAGGCCGCGGCACTCGAGCTGGCGGAAACGATGAAGAGCATCGACGGGGTCGGCGAAACCGAGGACGACATGCCCTTCGGACGGGAACAGCTGGTGTATCGGCTGACGCCGGCCGGCGAGGCGCTGGGTCTGACGACGGAGAGCCTCGGCCGGCAGTTGCGTGCGGCCTTCGACGGCCATCTCGCGCAGCTGGTGCAGGTTGGCCGCGATGAACTCGAGGTGCGGGTGATGCTGCCACGCAATGAGCGCGAACGTCTCGATGTGTTCGAGCGCCTGAGCGTCAGTCTGCCCGACCGCAGCTTTGCGCCCCTGGCCACGGTGGCCAGCTGGGAATCACGCCGCGGTTTCGAGGCGCTGCGTCATGCCGATGGCCGGCTCGCGGTCGAAGTCTCGGGCGAGGTCGATACCAATCGCACCAATGCCAATGCGGTGCAGGCCGAACTGCTGCGCGATGCCCTGCCCCGCCTGGCCGGAAAATACGGTCTCGCCTACAGCTTCGAAGGGCGCTCGGCCGACCAGCGCGAAACCATGGCCGACATGCGCAATGGTCTGGTGATCGGCCTCGGCCTGATCTATCTCGTGCTGGTGTGGTCCTTCGCATCCTGGAGCTGGCCGCTGGTGGTGATGTCGGCCATCCCGCTCGGCCTTGCCGGTGCCATTTTCGGCCACTGGCTGCTGGGCATGAATCTCACCATTCTGTCGATGTTCGGCCTGTTCGGCCTGTCCGGCATCGTGGTGAACAATTCCATCATCCTGGTGAGCCTGTTCAAGGACCTGCATCACAAGGGGGCCGATGTGCATGACGCGCTGATCGGTGCCGCCTGCGGGCGTTTGCGCGCAGTGCTGCTGACCTCGCTCACCACCATCGGCGGGCTCATGCCGCTGATGTTCGAAACCTCGCTGCAGGCCCAGTTCCTGATCCCGATGGCGACCTCGATCGCGTTTGGACTGGGCGTGTCGGCAGCGCTGGTCCTGTTCTTTGTGCCGGCGCTGTTGTCCTTGCTGGAGAGTTTCAAGGACTGGATCGGCAGGCTTTACGGCAAGGCTTCGCCCGCAAGCTGACCGGTGCACGGCGGCAGGGGGTGTAGGGTCTGCCCCTGAGATGTCAACACGGGATGATGGTGACGACGATCTCGCGCTCGTGCCCCTGGTTGCGGTGCTCCCACAGGTAGATGCCCTGCCAGGTGCCGAGGAGCAGCCTGTCGTTCGCGATGGGCACGGTCAGCGACACCGCGGTCAGTACGCTGCGGGCGTGGGCGGCCATGTCGTCGTCGCCTTCGAGTGCGTGACGATAGGCCGGATCGCCGTCCGGCGCCCAGCGCCGGGCGAGTGTCTCAAGGTCGCGACGCACGTCCGGGTCGGCGTTCTCGGTGATCAGCAATGCGCAACTGGTGTGCCGCACGAAAATATTGGCGATGCCGCTGCCGACACCGCTGTGCGCAACCAGCGCGGCGACCTCGGCGGTGACGTCGGTCATCGCACGGGCACGCGTCGAGATCGTGAAACGCGTCTGACGGGTCACGACCGGCGTTTCCAAATCGTCAGCTCCGACAGCGTGTGCTGATGCTTGCGCCGCGTCTCGCGGATTACGAAAGGCACGGCCTGCGGTCCCTGTACGAGTTCGAACTGTGGCGTGAGGATCTCCTTCAGGCCATCGAGGGTGGTCCACGACTCGCCATCCTTCTTGAAGCCGCCGATCCACTCCTCGCGCCTGGTGTGTTCCTCCAGCCAGGTATAGGGCGAAGCCAGGATCAGCAGTCCGCCCGGATTGAGGCGGTGGGCGACGTCCCTGAGGAAGCGGCGCGGGCTGTACAGACGGTCGATGAGGTTGGCGGCGAGGATGAGGTCGAAGCCGGTGTGGATGTCTTTCAGGTTGCAGGCGTCGCCTTGCCAGAATTCGACACGGCCGGCGGTGTCGGCGAGGCCGAGCTCGTCCAGGCGGCGCTCGTGGTAGCTGACCAGCTCGCCCTCGTCCGGCAGGGTGTAGCGCAGGCTGCCGCTTTCGGCGAGCTTGACTCCGGCCTGGATAAAGCGTGCCGAGAAATCGATCCCGACCACGCGCTTGAAGGCGCGCGCCAGCTCGAAGCTGGCACGACCGGTGGCACAGCCCAGATCCAGTGCGCGCTCGAAGCTGCGATTGCCGAGGCGTTTGTGGGCGTCGATGGCGATGTCGGCAAGCGCTTTGGGGAAGTTGGGTACGCCGAAAATCTCGTCACCGTAATGGAACTCGGCGTACTGCGACAGCAAGGCGTCGGTTTCGTAGGCCGATGCGGGATTGGTGACCGGGGTGTCGGTGACCACGTAGCGGAAGCCGGCGTGCTGGAAGAAGTGGCGGCGGAAGGCGTAGCGCGACGCATGGCGCGACTCGTTGCCGGTGGCGATCCAGCTGCCGCCCTTGATGATGTTGTGACGGTCGTCGAAAGTCGGCGTGGTGAAGTCGTCATAGATCGGGTGCACCGCGAAGCCGTCGAAAGGATAGGTCGGCGTCTCGCACCATTGCCATACATTGCCGACCACATCGAAGAGCTCGCCGTGGGCGAAGCGATCCACCGGGCAGCTCGAGGCACCATGATCGAGGTGCAGATTGGCCCCCGCCGGTGCGTTGTGAGGTACGTCCGAGAGTCCCGCATGGTCGTACAGGCGATGCCATTCGTCTTCTGTCGGCAGCCGCACCGGCAGGCCGCTTTCGCGTGATTTCCAGCGACAGAATGCGCGCGCCTCGAGACAGTTGGTCTCCACTGGCCAGTTCCAGCGCATCGGCACCTCCGCGGTCATCAGGCGCAGCTTCCAGCCCTTGCCGTCCGGTATCCAGAAGGTCGGGTGTTCGGCGCGGGCAAAGCGTTTCCAGCCCTTGCCTTCCTCGTCCCACAGGCTGTCGTCCGCGTAGCCGCCCGCCTCGACGAAGGCGCGAAACTCCTGGTTCGACACCAGGTGTCGTGCCGCCTTGAAGGCGGCGACGTCAGCCTTGTGACGGCCGTACTCGTTGTCCCAGCCGTAGTAGGGGTCGTCCAGCGCGCGGCCCAGGCTGACGGTGCCTGCCGGGATGTCGACGAGAGTGTTTTCCGGGGCCATGCCATGTTCGGCGGAGGCTTGCCATGCCGGGTGCGGCCTGACGAAGTCGAGCGCATGCTGGCGGATCAGCACCGATGAGGTTTCGAGGTGAATGCGTTCATGCTCGATGCCCATCAGGACCGCCCACATCGGATCGCTCCAGCCGATCGGCAGCGTGAAGCGCGTGTCGCGGATGACCCGCTCCACCATGGCGCGCACCTTGCGCCGGTAGTCGGCGACCTCGGCCACGCTGGGCCAGTCGTACCGCGCGTCGTCGAGGTCGTCCCAGCTCATTTCGTCCACCCCGACCGCGAACATCGACTCGAGCCGCGGATCGATGCGCTCTTCGATCAGGCCGGCGAGGATGAACTTGTTGACGAAGAAGGTCGCCGTGTGACCGAAGTAGAAGATCAGCGGATGGCGCAGGCTGATCGGCTTGATGGTGTAGGCCGTCTCGCCGACGAGGACCTCGAACAGCGATTCGTAGCGATCGAAGGTGGCACGAAAGTAGTCGAGCAGTTCGGCGCGTTTGGCTTCGACGTCCTGCCCGTCCAGTTGCGGGCTGCGGGGAAAGAGTGGATTCATGTGGGCACTGGGCATCGGCGGAACGTCTTGGTAAATGGTGGGGGGGCGGATCCGGGGCGGCAGTCAGGCCAGTTCCCTGAGGTCGGCGACCGGCGTGCGTCCGAAGGCATCCGACAGCACATGGCTGACCAGTGCAGCGGCACAATGTTCCGGGCGCGCGAGTGCGCCACTGCGCTTCAGGTCTGCGAATCGCTCACGCTGGGGGAAAGCGCTTGCTTCGGTCGCGCGAATTTCGCCCTGCATGTCGGTGTCGACGACGCCGGGGGCGAGACTGCAGATCTGCAGGCCAGGCCGGGCTTCCTCGGCGACGGCGCGCGCATGGTGATCGAGCGCGGCCTTGGTTGCGCAATATACGCTCCAGCCGCTATAAGGCGAGCGTGCGGCGCCGCTGGAGATGTGCACGATACGTCGCGGGTGCGCGGCGCTGGCGCCCGCTGCAAAGGCATTGGCAAGCATGAGCGGTGCCGCCACGTTGGCACTGACGGTCTGCGCAATCCCGCCCGCCGGCTGTGTGCCGAGCGGACCGATGGGCTGGAGCAGGCCGGCATTGTTGATCAGTATCGCCGGGCTTTCGGCGCCGACGAAACCGGCGAGTTCGCCGCTGCTCAGCCAGTCGTCGAGTGCGTCGAGCTTCGACAAATCCAGTGCGGTCTGCCGCAGCAGCCCCGGAAAGCGCGTTGCAAGGCCGGCATTCCCATGGCGCGCAATTCCGAGCACGGTGACGCCGCGCTCGAGCAGGTTCTCAGCAATCGCCGCGCCGAGCCCGCGGCTATGTCCGGTCACAATGGCGCGCATGCCTTCTTCCTGTGGAGAAAACCCGATTGTGGGCAGTAATTGGCGTCCGGATCAAGTTGCCGGCATGCCTGCCTCTTTGATCGAAAGCGCTGCCCGCAAAGCCATGCTCTGATATTTTCTTCTCCATGACCGGCCTTCAGCCCTTTCATCTGTTGTATCCGCTTGCGCTCGGTGGCGTTTTGCTCGCCCTGCGCGCGGGTATGCGTTACGCAATCCGCACCGGGCTTGCTGCGCCCCGGATTGCCGAGACCGCAGGCCCCGAGTCGCTTGGGCTGGGGTTTTCGACCGAATTTATCCCGACTGCCAACGGCAAGAGTCTGCACGCATGGTTGATTCCACCCGATCCCGATGCCGACGCGGCGGGAACGGTCATCGTGCTGCATGGCTGGGGCGGCAATGCGCAGATGATGCTGCCGCTGGCGCGACCATTGCACGAAGCGGGATGGGCGGCCTTGTTCATCGACGCGCGCTGCCACGGGCGCTCCGATGGCGACAGCTTCGCCTCGCTGCCACGCTTCGCCGAGGACGTGGAGGCCGCCTTCGAGTGGCTGGTGGCGCGCCCGGGGTCGAGCACTGGCCGGCTTGTCCTGCTCGGCCATTCGGTCGGCGCTGGCGCGGTGCTGCTGGCAGCAACACGACGTCGCGAAGTGGCGGCCGTCGTCAGTGTGTCGGCCTTTGCCCATCCGGCAGACATGATGCGCAGCTGGCTCGCCGCCAAGCGCATTCCACGCTGGATCGAGGCCTACATCCTCGATTACGTGCAGGCGACCATCGGCTTTCGTTTCGACGACATTGCGCCGCTGACCAGTATCGCTCACCTGCATTGTCCGGTGCTGCTGGTGCATGGTGAACATGACGAAGTGGTGCCGGTGGCAGACGCCTCCCGCCTGCACGCGGCGCGTGCCCACGACAGGGTGGAGCTGCTCACCCTGCCCGGGAATCACGCGTCCTTCGAAGACATGGCGCAGGACATGAACAACATCATTGCGTTCCTGCGCGCCGCGCCAGCTGTGGCGCCATCGGCCGCCGCCGACGTCGATCCGAAGTCGTCCTTGCCCACCCTTGCCGTCGCGGCCAAGTCACCGCGCTTGCGATCGACCGCGCGTTCGTCCAGCCCCTGACTTTAGTTGTATATTCGCCGCGCTCTTCGTCGTGCGTCGTGGCATCATTGAACACTGATTCAGTCACGCAAGGATCGCCGCACGCATCATGGTCATCGACCTGAAAAGTTATAGTCTTACCCAACTCAAGACACTCGAGGTTCGCATCGCGCGCCAGATCGAGCGCCAGCAGTCCGCGTGCAAGACGCGACTGCGAAGGCAGCTTGAGACGCTGGCGCGCGAACACGGGCTTGCGCTGGAGGATGTCTTCAGTCCGACGGTTACGGATAGAATCGTGGAGCGCAGCGCGCCCGATCAC
The DNA here is from genome assembly GCF_018122735.1 of Azoarcus sp. L1K30. Lineage (GTDB taxonomy): Bacteria > Pseudomonadota > Gammaproteobacteria > Burkholderiales > Rhodocyclaceae > Parazoarcus. The sequence continues at coordinate 3,531,699 of NZ_JAGRRD010000001.1, forward strand.
GTGAAGGCAGCGGACACCGAGAAGCCGCGCCCGGCAAGATATCGCCACCCGAGCAATCGCGACCTCGCCTGGTCGGGCCGCGGTCGCCCGCCGCACTGGGTCACGGCGTGGCGGGCCAATGGCGGATCGATGGACGCGCTCGCGATCGCTGCGGAGAAGCTCGCACCCAGGCCCCGCCGCGTGAATTTGAGTTGAACCCGCTTCAACCTGCTTTATCGACAGACTGCAACACCACGGAGAGCCACGATGAAAAGAGTTTTTATTGCGGGCCTGCTGGGCCTGTTCGCGTTTTCGGCGTATGCGGAGGACATGAGTTGCAGCGCCGCTGCAGTGGAGAAGAAGCTTGCGGGCGCCGCCAAGACCAGTTTCATGAAGAAGTGCGAGCGTGATACGCAGACCCGCTGTGAAACGGCTGCAGCCGAAAAGAAGCTTGCGGGCGCCGCCAAGACCAGTTTCACCAAGAAATGCGTGCGCGACGGGGTGGGCGCCAACTGAGCGTTCCCGCATGGTGGGCGCGTCCTGGATGCGTCCGGACGTGGCGGGCTGAGGGGCGATGTGCGGCCCATGAGTCGGGGAGGGTGTGCGACACTTCCACCCCGACAACATGGCTGACCGGGCTCCAATGCGTTTCCTCCACACTGCCGATTGGCATCTTGGCCGCGTCTATCACGGTGTTTCGCTGCTGGAAGACCAGGCGCATGTGTTGCGCGGGTTCGTGCGCATCGCCGCAGAACTGCGTCCCGATGCAATCCTGATCGCGGGCGACATCTACGACCGTTCGGTGCCGCCTGCCGATGCAGTGCGCCTGCTCGACGAGGTGCTGACCGAGCTGGTCTCGGGGCTCGGGATTCCGGTGGTCGTAATTGCCGGCAATCACGATGGTCCCGACCGGCTGGCCTTCGGCTCGAGTCTGCTCACCCGGGCCGGACTGACCGTGTGCGGGCCGGTGAGCGCAAACGTGCAGCCGCTGATGCTGCGCGATGCGGACGGCGAGGTCGCGGTCTATCCCCTGCCCTACGCCGAGCCTGCGCTGGTGCGTGCGGCGCTGGGTGACGACACGATCCATGATCACCACGCTGCGCTTGCTGCCCAACTGGACGCGATTCGGGCAAGCCACCCAGAAGGCGTGCGTTCGGTCGTGATGGCGCATGCCTTTGTGCTCGGCGGCAGCGAGTCGGAGTCCGAACGGCCACTGACCGTGGGTGGTACCGGTGCCGTCGATGCCAGCGTGTTCGAGGGCTTCGACTACGTCGCGCTCGGGCATCTGCATCGGCCGCAGCGCGCCGGAAGCGATCGTGTGCAGTATGCCGGTTCACTGCTCAAGTACTCCTTCGCCGAAGCCGGTCACCTCAAGTCGGTCAACCTGGTCGAGCTCGACGGCGCCGGGCAGTGCCGTGTGGAGCAGATCGCGCTCAAGCCGCGGCGCGATCTGCGCATTGTCGAAGGCAGGCTCGAAGACATCGTTGCCGCGGCTGCCGATGATCCGGGCCGCGCCGACTATGTGCTGGCCCGTCTCAGTGACAGTGGCGCCCTGCTCGACGCGATGGGCAAGCTGCGCTCGGCCTATCCCAACGCGCTGGCGATCGAGCGCCCGGCGCTGCATGGCGAGGGCGAAGGGCGGGCGGCGGCCGATCACAGGCGAGTCCGGATCGACGCGCTGTTTGCCGGTTTCTACACCGAGATGACGGGGCAGGCGCTCGACGGGGCCGGTTCCGCGGTGCTTGCCCGCATCGTCGATGCGCTCGAACACGAAGGGCGCCACGCATGAAGCCGCTCAAACTCGTCCTGCAGGCCTTCGGTCCGTTCGCCGGCCGCGAGGAGATCGACTTCACGCTGTTGCCGGCAGGCGCGTTGTTCTTGATCTCCGGACCCACCGGTGCGGGCAAGACCTCGATCCTCGACGGCATTACCTGTGCGCTTTACGGTGACACCTCGGGTGGCGAGCGCAGCGCACGCGAGATGCGCAGCCATCACGCCGACCCCGCTGTGCTGACCGAGGTCGAGTTCGAATTCGCCCTTGGCAGTGAGCGCTACCGGGTGCAGCGCACGCCCGAGCAGGAACGCCCGGCGCAGCGCGCGACCCGCAGCGGCGACACCATGGTGAAGGTGCCGGCGAAGGCCGCCCTGTACCGTTTCGACGCGGCAGCCGACGGCGACGGCTGGGAGCCGATGTCGAGCAAGAGCACCGACGTGACACAGGATGTCACCAGATTGCTCGGCTTCGAAGCCGAACAGTTTCGTCAGGTCGTCCTGCTCCCTCAGGGCCAGTTTCGCAAGCTGCTGGCGGCCGGCTCCGGCGAGCGTGAGAAGATCCTCGAAACCCTGTTCGGCACCATCGCCTACAAGCGGGTGCAGGACGCGCTCAAGGCCGAGGCCGCCGCCTTGAGCAAACGCGCCGAGCATGCCCGCATGCAGCGCCAGATCCTGCTGGAGCAGGCCGGGGCGGACTCAGCGGAAGCCCTTGCTGCCCAGCGTCAGGCGCTGGACGAGGCCTTGCGCGCGCTGGTCGAAGACGAGAAGCGCGCACGTGAAGCAGACCTTCAGGCGCGGATTGCCTTGCAGGCGGCACGGGCGCTCGACGCCCGCTTCGTCGAGCGTGAGGCGGCGGTGGCAGCCATGCAATCGCTCGAAGCGCGTCAGGCGGAAGCGGATCGCCAGCGCAGCCGTCTCGGCATGGCACGCAAGGCTTTGCAGGTGCTGCCAGCCGACCGTTCGTTGAGTGACGCGCGTCATCAGGCGAAAGGCGCTCGTGAGGCGGTGACAAGGCTGTCGCAAGAGGCGGGCAGGCTTGCCGATGTGCTGCGCGCGGCGGCTCAGGTGCTGGCGCGTGAGCATGGGGACGCTCAGGTGCTGGCACGCGAAGCTGCCCAGCGTGAAGTGCTGCGCTTGGAGGGGCTGGCGGAGAAAGTACAGCAACTAGCGCAGGCCGAATCCGAACTGCAGGTGCTGCAGAAGGCCAGGGCTGTGGCCGACGCGGCGCTGGCCACGGCGACGAAGGAGGCGGAAGCACTCGGCACGCGCCGGCTTGCGCTGGCACAGCGGATCGAGGCATTGCAGCCGCAGGCGGCGGGCGTCGAGGCACTGGAGCTGCGACTCAAGCAGGCCGAGCAGCGCGAACGTGCAATGCACCATCTGGCGCAGCAGCAGCGCAAGCGCGACGGCTTCCTGCACGCTGAAGCCACGCAGCAGCGTGTACTCGATCAGGCAGCCGCCGCCCGCGACAGCGCCCGGCAGGCGTTCGAGGTACTGGACGCCACCTGGCGCCAGGCTCAGGGCGCGATTCTCGCCCGCCATCTGCATGATGGTGCGCCCTGCCCGGTATGCGGCAGCGCCGAGCACCCCGCACCAGCCCGTTTCGATGGCGAACTGCCGACCGAAGCCGCGCTCAAGGCGGCGCGTGAAGCCGTCGGTCGTGCCGAAGAGGCCCGCGAAGCGGCGCGTACCGCCTTCGACACCGCGTCGCGGCAAACCGCGGCCGCGCAGGCCGAGGTCGATGCCTTGATGGCGGCGTTGAATGCGAGCGCAGGTGAGGAGGAGTCGGGGCCGGGTACGGTCGCTACGCTGCGCGAGCAGTTGCGGGCCGCCACTGCCGCACAGACGGAACTCGTGTCAGCGCGCTCGCAGCTCGCCACGTTCGAGGCTGCGCAACTGAAATCTGCGGCGGCAGTGGACGAGACCCGTGGTGCGGCCAGCAGGGCTGCAAGCGAGGAGCAGGGGGCGCGGCAGGTGTTTGAGGAGCGTCGCGCTGCGGTTCCGGAGCCCTTGCGGGAGCCGGCCGCGCTCGGTGCCGCGCTGGCGCGGGCCCGTGTCCATCGGCAGACGCTCGAGCAGGCGCTGAGTCAGGCCCAGGCGGCGCACCACAAGGCCGTCAGTGAGGACGCCGCCCTGCGTGCCCGGCAGGACGAACTGGAGAAGGCGCTGGCATCTGCCACCGGCCGCGAGGCCGGCGCGGCTGAAGCGTTCGCTGCTGCGCTTGCGGCCACGGGATTTGCCGATGAGCCCGCCTATCGCGATGCGCTTCTCGATCCGGCTGCGATCGACACGCTGGCGGCCGAACTGAGCCGCTTCGACGAGGGCCATGCCGCGGCACGCGAGCGGCGCAAGCTCGCCGAGGCCGCGATCGAGGGGCTGCAGCGGCCTGACCTCGTGGCGCTTGACGCAACGGCGACGGCGCTGCGCGCGCGCCTGGATGTCGTGCTGGGTGAGCTCGGCCAGCGCAAGGTCGAACGTGACAAGATCGTCAGCGCTCTGGCAAAGCTGGCGGAAATCGATCGCGAAACCGGCAGCATCGAAGTGGAATACCGTGTCGCCGGTCATCTGGCGGCGATTGCCAACGGCGACAATGGTCGCAATCTCACCTTTCAGCGTTACGTGCTGGCGGCCCTGCTCGACGACGTGCTGCGTGCCGCCTCCCTGCGCCTGCGGGCAATGAGCCGCGGGCGTTACCTGCTGCAGCGGCGCGACGAGGTGGCCGATGCGCGCCGTGCGGCCGGCCTCGACCTCGAGGTGATGGACGATTACACCGGCCGGGCGCGGCCGGTGAGCACGCTGTCCGGGGGCGAGGGCTTCATGGCCTCGCTGGCACTGGCGCTCGGCCTTTCCGACGTGGTGCAGGCCTACGCCGGTGGCGTGCAGCTCGATACCCTGTTCATCGATGAAGGCTTCGGCAGCCTCGATCCGGAGTCGCTCGACATGGCAATGAAGGCCCTGATCGACCTGCAGCAGCGCGGCCGCATGGTGGGCGTGATCTCCCATGTCGATGAGATGAAGCAGCAGATCGATGTCGCCATCGACGTGGTGCAGGGGACAAGGGGCAGCAGGGTGCGCATCCGGGCGTGACCGTGACGAAGGCAGATGGATGGCTGGCGCAATGCCGGAGCAATACTCTGTTGCATTCGGCTTGGGAACCCGTGCACGCGTGCGCCGCTCAGAAACGGGTCTTCAACAACCATAACGAGAGGTGATGCATGAGCCAAGACACCCTGACACATTTCATTCAGGTTTCTGCCTGCTACCTGGGGGTTCGTCCGCGCACGCTGCAGGCTGCCTGACCCGGCTATTGCCGATGGTGGCTGCGCGCCTGGTCGGTGCGCGCCACGGCAGGAATCTCCACCCGTTCCTGCCGCATCAGCGCAGGGTCGGGCGCCGGTTCGAGGTAGAGAGCTTTCAGTTCCAGGCCCCGACTCAGCTCGGCCAGACGGAAACGTCCCATTGCCTGCGTGCGGGCCCAGATCACCGCGTCCTCCTCCGATACGAAATCGAGCGATTCAAGCGCCGCTTCGCCCCCGTACCATGCCTGCAGTGATGTGTAAAACGCGACCTTCCACGCGGGAGAGACGGGGTCGTCCATATTGTGTGCTCCGTGCGGAAGGTGGAGTGGAATTCGATTGACGACGTGGCGGCTTGTTCCCTGTCGGCGCTGTTTGCGTAGCGGGAACGATTCTCGTCATCTCCATTCAAATCCGCCATGGATACCCTGACCCATGCTCTTTCCGGCGCGCTTGCCGGGCGTTTGCTGGCGTCGCGCAAAGGCGTGGCGGGTGCGCCGCCGCCGCCGGTCTGGCAGGCTGTCGCGGTCGGTATGGCGGCCGCGACCTTTCCTGACGTCGATTTCGTCCTCGGGTTCGTGTCCGAACTGACCTATCTGCGCGGGCACCGGGGGGTCACCCACTCCCTGCTGCTGATGCCGATCTGGGCCTTGCTGGTCGCAGCGCTGATGGCCGGTCTGTTCCGTCTGCGACGCGGACGCGAGGCGCCGGCAAGCTGGCGTGCGTTCTACCTGATCGCCTGCGCCGGCATCTTCATCCACATCCTCGGCGACCTGATCACCCAGTTCGGCACCATGATTCTGGCGCCGTTCTCGGACCGGCGGTTTGGCTGGGGAACGACTTTCATCATCGATCTGGGCGTTACCGGCATCATCGTCACCGGCTTGCTGGCGAGCGCGTTCTGGCGTCGCAGCCGGCTGCCGGCAGGGCTGGCACTGATGGCGCTCGTCGGTTGGGTGGGGCTGAGCGCGGCGGCGCGCACCGATGCGATCGCGTTCGCGCGTGCCCATGCCGAGACGAACGGCATCGGCATCGTCAGCGTGGATGCGGTGCCGCGGCCGGCGTCGCCATTCAACTGGACGGCGGTGGTGTTCGACGGCGAGCGCTATCACTTTGCCCACATCAATACACGGCGTCGCGAACCGCTGCGCGCGGACGACACCGACAATTTCATCCGCCGCCTGTCGGCGGCCTACCGGCCGCTGCCGATGGCGCAATGGATCACCCGTCCGGTATTCGGAGATGCTGACGTCACCGCGCTTGCACGACAGGTGTGGGCGGAAGAGCAATTCGCCTTCTACCGCTGGTTCGCAATGTTCCCGATGCTCGACCAGGTTGAGCCGGCAGAGGGCGGCAGCGTCTGTGTAAATTTCGTCGACCTGCGTTTCGACACCCCTGGGCGCGCCGGTGCGCCGTTTCGTTACGGTCTGTGTGGCGGTGCGACCGAGGGGTGGAAAATCTTCGAACGGGTAGGCGGCGGACGCCGGTGGATCGGGGATTGAGCCCCCTCGCGTCGCCGCGAGGTCGAGCGCCTACTTGCCCCCGGGGACGTTGCCTTCGACGCCTGCGAGATAGTCGTTCATCGCCAGTTTGTCCTTGTCGTCCATGTCTTTTCCGGCGGCGACAATCTCCTTGCCGCCCTGATCATGCAGCGGTCCGGCGAACACCGGGCGGCTGCCGTCGATGATGCCCTGACGGCGCTCGGCGACCAGTTGCTTCACGTCGGACGGCAGCATGTCGCCAAGATGGCCGAGGTCGATCGCACCTTCCTTGAGGCCGTACCATACCTGCTGCTGTGGCTTGAACGTGCCTTCGAGCATTTCGCCGACGACCTTGGCATACCACACCCCCCAGTTGATCTCGCTGGCGGCCAGTTGCGCCTTCGGACCGTAGGCGTACATGTCGGAATCCCAGCCGAAGGCATAGGCCCCCTTTTCCTGCGCGGCCTGCAGCACGGCCGGTGAGTCGGTATTCTGCATCAGCACGTCGGCGCCCTGCGCGAGCAGGGTCAGCGCGGCCTGGCGCTCCTTGCCCGGATCGAACCAGGAATTGACCCAGATGACCCGCGTGCTGGCGGCCGGGTTCACACTGCGCGCACCCAGCGTGTAGGCATTGATGTTGCGGATGACCTCCGGAATCGGGTGCGAGCCGACCACACCGAGCTTGCCGGATTTGCTCATCCTGCCGGCGACGACGCCGGCAAGATACGCGCCCTCGTAGGTGCGGACGTCGTAGGTGCCCAGGTTGGCCGCCGTCTTGTAGCCGGTGGCATGCTGGAACACCCCTTTCGGGAACTGGCGGGCCACCTTGAGCGTGGCGTCCATGTAGCCGAACGAGGTGGTGAAGATCAGGCCATGTCCGTCCTGTGCCAGGCTGCGAATGACGCGCTCGGCGTCCGCGCCTTCAGCCACGCTCTCGATGAAGGTCGTCTTCACCTTGCCCGGGAAGGCCGCTTCGACCGCACGCCGGCCAAGGTCGTGGGCGTAAGTCCAGCCCGCCTCGCCCACCGGACCGACGTAGACGAAACCCACTCTCAACGGCCCGCTGCCTTGTGCATTCACGGCCGAAACGGGGAGCAGCGTGGTCGCAGCCAGTGCTGCACTCCACTTGAGGACGGTACGACGGTCAGTCATGGGCGAACTCCGGGCGGTGGAAGACGTGAGAGATCAGTTTTCGGGCAGTGCGTCCAGGCGTGCGAGCCAGGGCGCGCGCTCGACTTCGGTGACGAAGCTCGCTTCGAGGCTGTTGCGGGCGATGCGCTTGAGCTCGGCACGGCTCAACTTCAGGGCTTCGGCGGTGGCGAGGAAATTCTGCCCGATGTAGCCACCGAAGTAGGCCGGATCGTCGGAGTTGATCGTGACTTTCAGCCCCGCGTCGAGCAATTGCTTCAGGTTGTGCTCCCCAAGCGTGCGGAAGACGCACAGCTTGACGTTGGACAGCGGGCAGACAGTGAGTGGAATCTGCTCGCGTACCAGGCGTTCGACCAGCGCCGGATCCTCCGCAGCGCGTACGCCATGGTCGATCCGTTCGACCTTGAGCAGGTCGAGGGCTTCGACGATATAGGCCGGTGGGCCTTCCTCGCCGGCGTGGGCGACGACGTGCAGGCCCAGTTCGCGGCAGCGCCCGAACAGGCGGGCAAATTTGGAGGGTGGATGCCCATTTTCCGATGAATCGAGGCCGACACCGTGAATGCGGTTCAAGTGCGGTACGGCCTGGTCCAGCGTGGCGAAGCCGTCGTCCTCGCTGAGGTGGCGCAGAAAACACAGGATCAGGCGCGAGCTGATGCCGTACTGCACCCGTGCTTCGTCACAGGCGCGTTCCAGACCATCCAGTACGGTGTCGAATGCGATGCCGCGGGCGGTGTGGGTCTGGGGGTCGAAGAACAACTCGGCATGCACGACGCCGTCAGCCCGGGCGCGGGCGAAGTAGGCCATGGCGAGGTCGTAGAAGTCCTGCTCGTGGATCAGCGCGGCCGCGCCGGCGTAGTACAGGTCGAGAAAGCTCTGAAGGTTGCTGAAATCATAGGCGGCGCGCGTGGCCTCGACGCTGCGCCACGGCAGCGCCACGTGATTGCGTTGTGCGAGCGCAAACATCAGCTCGGGCTCGAGCGAGCCTTCGATATGCAGGTGCAGTTCGGCCTTGGGCAAGGCGCGTACGTAGCTTTCGAGGTCCATTGCGATCTCCAGGGAGGGATTGTGCCGGCCGCATGTCGTGCTGCATTGCCGCAGAATACCTCAGGAAGATCATGGTGTCAGTGCGTGATGGGGGGGGGCAGTCCGGGAGCAATCCCCACCATGAATTGACTCAGACAGGGCGCGATCGAGCCGTCTGCTCATGGACGCGAAACGTGTTCGAAGCCGGGGCCGGTGACGAGGTCGCGCACGACGCGTCGAAACGCCGCCGCGATCAATGCGGCATCGAAGTCGGGATTGCGGACGCTGCGTGCCAACAGCCCCTCGAACATGGCCGTCATGACTTCAACGATGCTGGCGATGGTGGTGTCGTCCGTACTCAGGCCCCTGGCGGCGCGTGCCAGCCGGAGCGTTTCCGAGATGCTCGAATTGCAGCGCTGGTTGACGCTGCGAACAATCTTTGCCACCTCCGGGTTGCGTGAGGCTTCGGCGAGGATCTCGAGCTTGAGGCTGGCGACGTTCCTGTCGAGCTTCTTTCCGACGCCCTCCTCAATGCCTTCGAGCATGGCGTCGAGCACATCGGCCGCCGCTCGCCACGAGGCACTGAGCGTCAGCAACTGATCGAGGTCGTCGCCGACGATGGCGGCAATGATGGCCTCCTTGTTCTCGAAATAATGATAAATGTGTCCCGCGCTCATGCCGGCGGACTTGGAAATCTGCGAAATGCTGGCACCATGGAACCCGTGCGCACGGAAGCAGTCGGAAGCGGCAGCAAGAATCTGGCTGCGGCGTGCTTCGGCGCGGGAAGAGTCGGTGGATGGTTGCGCATCCGCGTTCATGGCTTGTCTCCAATCCGTAATGAGAATGTGTTTTAACTGACTTGCACAGGCCAGAACCTTAACATAGAATGAGCGTTCAATCTAGAATAAGCATTCTACAATCCTGGTGGTCGTCTCCCTTTACCCAGGAAGGCGCTTGCACCAATCCGAAATCCTCGAGAGGCATGTCCATGCACAACCGCGCTCCACAGCTTGCCAAATCGCTCGCCGCCGCACTGGCCGGCATCTTTCTTCTTGCGTCCTGCAGCGGTGGTGACAAGGGCGGCCAGGGGGCAGGTGGTCCGCCGCCGGCCCCCACCGTGGGGGTTGTCGTGGCCGCCACCGAGTCGGTGCCCCTGATCAGCGAGCTGCCGGGACGGACGACCCCCTTTCTCGTTGCGGAATTGCGGCCCCAGGTCACCGGCATCGTGCAGAAGCGGCTGTTCGTCGAAGGCAGCGAAGTCAAGGCCGGACAGACCCTCTACCAGATCGATCCGGCCGTGTACAACGCAACGTATGAGAGCGCAAAGGCGGCGCTGGTCCGTGCGGAAGCCAATGCGCACAGTGCGCGCCTGAAGGCCGGACGCTACGCCGATCTGGTCAAGATCGAAGCGGTCAGCAAGCAGGCGAACGACGATGCAGTGGCGGCGCTCAAGCAGGCCGAGGCCGATGTCGCATCTGCGCGCGCGGCGGTCGAATCCGCCCGTATCAATGTTGACTTCACCCATGTCGCCTCGCCGATCTCGGGACGAATCGGACGCTCTGCGGTGACGCAGGGGGCGCTGGTAACCGCCAATCAGGAGACGGCGCTGGCGACGGTCCAGCAACTGGATCCGATCTATGTCGATGTCACCCAGTCGAGTGCCGAGTTGCTGGGTCTGCGGCGCGCTGCCGAAGCGGGCAAGCTCAGCCGCAACGGCGCGCAGAACGTTCCCGTGCGGCTGGTCCTGGAGGACGGCAGCCTCTATGGGGCGGAAGGCAAGCTGGCCTTCTCCGAGGTGACGGTCGATGCCGGCACCGGCAGCGTGATCCTGCGTGCCGTGTTTCCCAACCCGAAGGGCGAGCTTCTGCCCGGCATGTACGTTCGTGCCCGTCTGGCCCAGGGCCAGGCCGACGATGCGATTCTGGTTCCGCATGCCGCCCTGAGTCGCGACCCACTGGGTAATGCGGTGGTGATGGTGGTGGGGGCGGAAGACAAGGTGGAGCAGCGCAAGGTCACCGCCAGTCGCTCGCTGGGGGACAAGTGGGTGGTGACCGCTGGTTTGTCCGCCGGCGACCGTATCATCGTCGACGGTTTGCAGCGCGTGCGTCCCGGCGCCCAGGTGAAGGCGCAGGAGGCGGGCGCCTCTGCCCCGGCTGCCGCGCCGGCAGCGAAGTGAGGGTCTGAAAAATGGCTCGCTTCTTCATCGACAGGCCCATCTTTGCATGGGTCATTGCGCTGGTCATCATGCTTGCGGGGGCCCTGTCCATCCTCGAGCTTCCTGTGTCGCAGTACCCCGCGATCGCGCCCCCGGCCGTGGTCATCAATGCGAAGTATCCGGGCGCATCCGCCCAGGCCGTGGAAGAGTCGGTCACCCAGATCATCGAGCAGAAGATGACCGGGCTCGACGGCCTGCTGTACATGAACTCGTCGAGCGATGCATACGGCTCGGCCTCCATTACGCTGACCTTCAATGCCGGGACCGATCCCGACATCGCCCAGGTTCAGGTGCAGAACAAGCTGCAGCTTGCCATGCCGTTGTTGCCGACGGCAGTGCAGGCCCAGGGCGTACAAGTGGCGAAGTCGGCGCGCAACTTCCTGATGGTGGTCGGTTTCGTCTCGCCCGACGGCACGCGCACTGGCGTCGACCTTGCCGATTTCGTGGTGTCGTCGGTGCAGGATTCGCTGTCGCGAGTGACCGGTGTCGGTGAAGTGACGGTGTTCGGCTCCCAATACGCCATGAGGGTGTGGTTGTCGCCGGAGAAGCTCAACAACTTCAAGCTCACCCCTGCCGATGTCAAGACGGCCATCGAAGCGCAGAACACCGAAGTATCGGCCGGTCAACTGGGTGGCACGCCGGCCGTGTCGGGGCAGGGTTTCACTGCGTCGATCACGGCGCAAAGCCGCTTGCAGACGGCGGCGCAGTTCCGCGACATTCTGTTGCGCACGTCCGCGCAGGGCGGCGAGGTGCGTCTGGGCGATGTGGCCAGCGTCGAGATCGGGGCCGAGAACTACGGCACCGTGGCGCGCTACAACGGCAGCCCTGCAGCCGGTGTGGGCATCAAGCTGGCCGCAGGGTCGAATGCGCTGGCGACGGCGACGGCGGTGCGTGCCAAGCTCGACGAGATGAAGCGCTATTTCCCCCAGGGCATCGACGTCGTGGTGCCCTATGACACCACGCCTTTCGTGCGCATTTCGATCGAGGAGGTGGTCAAGACCCTGCTCGAGGCGATCGTACTCGTCTTCCTGGTGATGTACCTGTTCCTGCAGAACATCCGCGCCACGCTGATTCCGACCATTGCCGTACCGGTGGTGCTGCTCGGCACTTTCGGCGTGATGGCGGCCTTCGGCTTCTCGATCAACACCCTGACCATGTTCGGTATCGTGCTTGCCATCGGCTTGCTAGTGGATGACGCCATCGTCGTGGTGGAGAACGTCGAGCGGGTGATGAGCGAAGAGGGGCTGCCGCCCAAGGAGGCGACGCGCAAGTCCATGCGCCAGATCACCGGCGCGCTGGTCGGTATCGGCCTCGTGCTGTCGGCGGTGTTCGTGCCCATGGCCTTCTTCGGCGGCTCGACCGGCGTGATCTACCGCCAGTTCTCCATCACCATCGTGTCCGCCATGGCCTTGTCGGTACTGGTTGCGATCGTCTTCACCCCCGCCTTGTGCGCGACCATGCTCAAACCGGTCGAAAAGGGTCATGACATCGGTGAAGGCGGGATGTTCTCCGGATTCTTCGGCTGGTTCAACCGCATGTTCGCGCGCAACACGCAGCGCTACGAATCCGTGGTCGGCGGTCTGCTCAAGCGCAGCGTCCGATTCCTGCTGATTTATGTCGCCATCGTCGTGGCGCTGGGCTTCCTGTTCGTGCGCATGCCGACCTCCTTCCTGCCGGAGGAGGATCAGGGCATCATGTTCAACCAGATCATGCTGCCGGCCGGGGCGACCCAGGAGCGCACGATCGAGGTGCTGAAGAAGGTGGAGAAGCACTTCCTCGAGGACGAGAAAGACACTGTCAAGGCCTTGTTTACGGTGGCTGGCTTCAGCTTCGGCGGCAGTGGGCAGAACATGGGCATCGGCTTCGTCAACCTGAAGGACTGGAGCGAGCGTAAGGGGCCGGGCATGAGCGTGAAGGCGGTCGCGGGGCGCGCGATGGGCGCGTTCTCGCAGATCCGCGAGGCCATGGTGTTTGCCTTCGTGCCGCCCGCAGTGATCGAGCTCGGTACCTCGAATGGCTTCAACGTGCAGCTCCAGGACCGCTCCGGACTCGGGCACGAGGCGCTGGTCGCCGCGCGCAACCAGTTCCTCGGCCTGGCCTCACAGGACAAGCGTCTGGTCGGGGTGCGGCCGAATGGCCAGGACGATACCCCCGAGTTCAGGCTCGAGGTGGACCACGCCAAGGCTGGGGCGCTGGGCGTGACCGTTGCCGATATCAACGACACGCTGGCCACGGCTTGGGGCGGTCGCTATGTCAATGACTTCATCGACCGCGGCCGCATCAAGAAGGTCTACGTGCAGGCCGAAGCGTCTGCGCGCATGACCCCTGGAGACATGGACAAGTGGTACGTGCGCAACAAGAATGGCGAGATGGTGCCGTTCTCGGCCTTCGCCAAAGCGCACTGGACCTTCGGTTCGCCCCGCCTCGAGCGCTATAACGGTCAGCCCTCGATCGAGGTGCTGGGGCAGGCGGCGCCCGGTCTGTCCTCGGGTGAGGCGATGAACGCGGTGGAAGAAATCATGGCCAAGCTGCCGCCGGGCATCGGCTTCGAGTGGAGCGGCACGTCGTTCGAGGAGCGTCGCTCGGGTGCCCAGGCGCCGGCGCTGTATGCCCTGTCCCTGCTGGTGGTCTTTCTCTGCCTGGCGGCACTGTACGAGAGCTGGTCGGTGCCGTTCGCGGTGATGCTGGTGGTGCCGCTCGGCGTGCTCGGCGCGCTGCTTGCGGCTACCGGCCGCGGACTGTCGAACGACATCTACTTTCAGGTGGGGTTGTTGGCGACCATCGGCCTGTCGTCGAAGAATGCCATTCTGATCGTGGAGTTTGCCAAGGCCGAGATGGAAGCGGGCAAGGACCTGATCGAGGCTACCTTGGCCGCGGTACGGATGCGACTGCGCCCGATTCTGATGACCTCGCTCGCCTTCGGTCTCGGTGTGCTGCCGCTGGCGATTTCAACCGGGGCAGGTTCGGGCAGTCAGAACGCCATTGGTACCGGCGTGCTCGGCGGCACCATTGCCGCGACTGCGTTGGGCATTTTCTTCGTGCCTTTGTTCTACGTCGTGATCAAGCGCATTTTCAAGGACAGGCCGCAGTCTGAAACAGTGACTGCGGCCGCTCCGGAGGACCGGACATGAGTTCCATTCGTAGCCTGAGCATTGCCGTGGCGGCAAGCCTGCTCGGCGCGTGCACCACCCTGATTCCGGACTATCAGCGTCCGGCCGCGCCAGTACCCGCGAATTGGGCTGGTCAGGGCGAGCCGGTCGCAGCGGCCACCGCGGTCGCCGATATCGACTGGCGAGACTATTTTGCCGATGCGCGCGTGCGCGAGCTCATCACCATGGCGCTGGCCAACAACCGCGACTTGCGTGTCAGTGCGCTCAATATCGAGAAGGCACGTGCGCAGTACCGCATCCAGCGCGCCGGCGAGTATCCGGCGGTAAACCTGAACGGTGGTCAGAATGCCCAGCGTTTGCCGGGCGACCTCACGAACAGTGGCGAGCCGAGGATCTCGCGCCAGTACTCGGCGACCGTCGGCATCGCAGCCTGGGAGCTCGACTTCTTCGGGCGCGTGCGCAGTCTCAGCGATCAGGCACTGGAAACCTATCTCGGTACCGAAGAGGCCCGACGCAGCGCGCAGATCAGCCTCGTCGCCGAAGTGGTGAATGCCTGGCTCACGCTGGCGGCCGACCGCGAACTGCGCGATCTGGCGCGCGACACCTGGCAGACGCAACAGAAATCGGTCGATCTGACGCAGCGCAGTTTCGATGCCGGCGCGGTGTCGGCGCTCGACCTGCGCCAGGCGCAAAGCGCGATGGAGCGTGCGCGTGCCGATGCGGCGCGCTATGCGGCACAGGTGGCGAAGGACGAAAACGCGCTCGAACTGCTCGTTGGCACGCCGGTGCCGGCCGCGCTGAAGGCGCACAAACTCGTCGACGCAGTCAGCGCCATTGCCGACGTGCCGGCGGGGGTCCCGTCCGAGGTCCTGGTGCGTCGCCCCGACGTGTTGCAGGCCGAGCGCGCGCTCAAGGCGGCCAACGCGAGCATCGGTGCCGCCCGCGCCGCGTTCTTCCCGCGCATTTCATTGACGGCGACGGCCGGTACGGCGAGCTCGAGTCTCGACGGATTGTTCGGGTCCGGTTCGGGCACGTGGACCTTCGTGCCGCAAATCAGTCTGCCAATCTTCAATGCCGGTTCGCTCAGCGCCAGTCTAGACGTGGCCACGGTGCAGCGCGATATCCAGGTCGCCCAGTACGAGAAAGCGGTCCAGCTCGCGTTCCGCGAGGTGTCCGATGCGCTGGCCGAACGTGCAACACTGAGCGACCAGCTTGATGCGCGGCGCAAGCTGGTCGAAGCCAGTGCGGAAAGCTATCGTTTGTCGGATGCGCGCTACCGCAACGGTATAGACAGTTATCTTGTTCTGCTCGACGCGCAGCGTTCGCGGTATGCTGCCGAGCAGGAGCTGATCGCCGTGCGTCTGTCCGAGGCATCGAACCGGGTTGCCCTGTACAAGGTGATGGGTGGCGGTTGGCAATAGGGTGATGTCATTCCGGTACGAAAGCCGGCTGGCGGGGTTGTCGTAAGGAGTATGTCGCAACAAATCCCGCTTTGCGGTATGGTCACGCCCTGCCAGTCCGGACGGATGCCGAACAAGGAATCACAACATGAACGCAACCACTACTCCTGCCCTGATGACCGAAGCTGAAATCCTTGCTGCGCCGGAGTCGGATTACATGTCGCCGCGGCAACTGGCTTTCTTCCGTCACCGTCTGCAGACGGAGATGGAACAGTTGCTCGAGAATGCCCATGAGACCACGACTCATCTGCAGGATAACGAGGCCACGCCAGACCCTTCCGACCGTGCCAGCGTCGAGGAAGAGCACACCCTCGAACTGCGGGTGCGCGATCGCGAGCGCAAGCTGCTGAAGAAGATCGGCGAAGCCATCGCCCGCATTGATGCCGGCGAATATGGTTGGTGCGAGGAAACCGGCGAACCGATCGGTATCGGCCGCCTGCTGGCAAGATCCACGGCCACGCTGTCGCTCGAAGCCCAGGAGCGCCGCGAAAAGCTCAAGAAGATGCATGGCGGTTGAACAGGCGCCATTGTCCGGCGCGTGGGCGGGGCCCGGCGTCGGACACCGTGGCCGAATCGAATTCATCTGATGCGCTGGCTATTGCGCGGCCTTATTCGCGGCTATCAGCTCTTCATCAGCCCGCTGCTCGGGCCGCGCTGCCGTTTCTATCCGACCTGCTCGCACTATGCGCTTGAGGCCATCGATACGCATGGCGCGCTGAAGGGTAGCTGGCTTGCCCTGCGGCGGCTTTTGCGCTGCCATCCGTGGAGCGCCGGCGGGGTCGACCCGGTGCCGCCCGTCTGCTGCAAACCTCATCCGCCGAACGATCCCCACACCCACCGGCACTAGGAGCGCAGTGTGAATACTGCCGCGCCTATATCCGCACTGGAACATCGCTGGCTGGCCGAAGTGGTTCGTCGCCACGAAGCTCGACACGGCCACCTTGAGGATGCGGCCGAGCTGATCGAGGCCCGTCGCGCGCCTCCCGATCTCGAAACCCGTATCTGCCGTCGCGCCGAACTGCTCGGGGTCCGCGAAGGCTGGCGCGATGCCATCCTGCACTGGCATGGGCGCGCACGGCTGATCCTCGTCTTCGCCTGCGTGCTGGCGCCGATGCTCGGTGCGGGCACGGCCGCGGCCGTACTCGGCGATGGCAGCCGGCCCGTCAATGTGGTGTGGGCGCTGGGAGGCTTGCTCGGCGTGCACCTGTTCAGCCTCTTGCTGTGGCTGCTTGGCATGTCTGTTTCCGGTCGCGGACGAATACATGGCGGCAGCGCCCTGGGCGCGCTGTGGCTGCGCCTGATCAGCGTGTTCGACCGCAGCCCTGCGGCTGCCGAGCTGCCGCTCGCACTGGGTGGCCTGCTCGCTCGGGGGCGTCTCGCAAGCTGGGGGCTGGGCGCGGTCAGTCATCTGCTGTGGTTTCTTGCCCTCGTCGGTGCGGCGGCGGGTCTGCTGGGCCTGCTCGCGGTGCGACGCTACGGCTTCGTGTGGGAGACCACCATTTTGCCCGGCGACGCGTTTGTCTCAATGACCGCCATGCTGGGTATCCTGCCCGGGCAGCTCGGTTTTCCGGTACCGGATGTCGCGCAAGTGCTCGCCAGCGGCGATGCGGTCATGGCGGGCGAGGCCGGGCGCAGGGCATGGTCGGGCTGGTTACTGGGTTGTGTGCTGGCGTATGGGGTGCTGCCAAGGTTGTTGCTGTTGCTGGTCTGCATGCAGGGCTGGCGGCACGGATTGAGTCGCCTGCAGCTGGACCTCGCGCTGCCTGGATACGCCCGTCTGAAGCCGCGCTTGCTGCCGGACAGTGAGCGTATCGGCATCAGCGATCCCGCGCCGGCTCGGATGCCGCAACCCGGGCGCCATGGACACGCCGCGGTCGGGGCGGGCACGGCGGTGATGGTGGCGCTCGAGCTCGGCGCAGACCTGCCCTGGCCGCCGCCCGGCTGCGACATGCTGGCCGTCGATGGCGGTCGTCTCGACAGCCGCGAGCAGCGCCGAGCAGCGCTTGCCCGTTTCGCCACGACCCCGCCCGCTCGCCTGTTGATCGCCATCGATGCGCGACTGACGCCGGATCGCGGCAGTCTGGGCCTCATCGCCGAGCTTGCCGATCATGCGGGTGCGACCCGGGTGTGGGCCTTGCCGCCGCCGGATGGCGCCACTGGTCGCCTGCGGCTGTGGCAGGATGGTCTGGCTGGCCTTGAACTCGATGAGGGCGCATTGATGGTGGATCAGGATCAGGTGCTTGCCTGGCTGGGAGCGTCGGCATGAGCGTATTGCTGAGCGTGGCCGTGGTGGGGCATACCAATACCGGCAAGACGTCGTTGCTGCGAACGCTCGCCCGTGATGCAGGTTTCGGTGAAGTCTCGGATGCTGCTGGCACCACCCGCCATGTCGAGGGCCTGCGCCTGATGGCGGACGGCGTGCCGGTGGTCGAACTCTATGACACGCCGGGGCTGGAGGACGCGATTGCGCTGCTCGAGTTCATCGACGCGCTGGTGTCGCCGGGCGAGCGCATCGACGGTCCCGACCGCATCGGCCGCTTCCTGGCCAGCGCCGAGGCCAATGCGCGTTTCGAGCAGGAGGCCAAGGTACTGCGCCAGGTACTGGCGAGCGATGCGGCCCTGTATGTCGTCGACGCCCGCGATCCGGTGCTTCCCAAACACAAGGACGAGCTCACCCTGCTCGCGAGTGCGGCCAGGCCCTTGCTGCCGGTGCTGAACTTCGTCGCCTCGCCCGCCGCGCGCGCCGACGACTGGCATGCCGCGCTGGCCCGTCTCGGCCTGCATGCGGTGGTGCGCTTCGATACCGTGGCGCCGGCCGTCGATGGCGAACGCAGGCTGTTCGAGACGCTCGCGACAATGATGCATGCGCATCGCCCGGCGCTCGAGGCGCTGATCGCCGACCGCGAAGAAGAGGCCGTGTCGCGACGCACGAGCGCGCGCCGGCTGGTGGCGGAACTCCTGATCGAACTTGCCGCCCGCCGCGACCTGGTCGATGCCGATGACGCCGCCGATCTGCAGGCGGCCGTCCACGCGCTGCGCGATTCGGTGCGGGCGCGCGAGCAGGCGTGTGTCGACGCCTTGCTGCAGCTCTACCGCTTTCGGCCCGGTGACGCCCGTGCCGCCGAATTACCGCTTGCCGACGGGCGCTGGGACGACGACCTGTTCAATCCCGAAACCCTGCGTCAGATGGGTGTTCGGCTCGGCACCGGCGCCGCCGCAGGTGCCGCAGCGGGGGTCGGCATCGACCTGATGACCGGCGGCCTGACGCTGGGGGCAGCGGCGGCGCTGGGTGCAGTGGCCGGGGGGCTGTGGCAGACCTTTGGCCACTATGGCGAGCGTATTGCCGCGAGGCTGCGCGGCCATCACGAGCTCACCGTGGATGACGCCATCCTGCGCCTGGTCGCATTGCGTCAGCGGCAGTTGCTGATCGCGCTCGAAGGCCGCGGCCACGCGGCGATGACGCCGATCGAACTGTCACTCGACGTCACACCGGCGGCCGATGCGGACAGCACCGACTGGCGCGATGGCCGTCTGCCCGATGCGCTGCGGCAGGCACGGGCTCATCCGGAGTGGGCGTTCGAAGGCGACGATGACAAGGACGAGGCCGAACGCCGCCTCGCCGGGTACCTGGGCTGAAGTGCCGCGGGGCGCCGTGCGGGCTCAGTCAGTGTCCTGTGCAAGCACGGCCGCGGCCCGTTCCGAGGCGACGAAGATCACCTTCATTGTCGCTCGCGTGGCGCCGACGAATAGCTTGCGCATGGTCAGCTCGTCGACCGCCTCGAAGTCGATCTCGGTGAAGATCACGCAGGCCGCCGATTGGCCCTTGAAGCGATAGACCGAGTCGATCAGAAGGTCGCCCTCGCTGTACTCGGCCTCGCCGAACAGGTCGTAGCGCCCGCGAAACGCGCGCAGGCGGTGCGGACCGAGGTGGGTGAGCGGGGTGAAGCGCGAGGATTCTCGGCCACGAAAGCTGATGATGGCGATCATGTCACGGCGGAAGCCGAGGCCGATGGCGCGGGTAATGGCGCGTTTCGTGGCCTCCATCAGGCCGCTCTCGTCGTCCCAGCGCATCACCTCCGGTCCGCTGTCGGCGACCGGGCTGCCGGCAATGATCGGTGTCGGCAGGGGCAGGCGCGCGTTGAGCAGGTCGAGGACGTCGGCCGGGGTGCGATAGTTGGTGTCGGCGCTGAGTCCGGCCCAGCCGGTCAGTGTCACCGGCGCGCGTCCGTAGAGGTTCTGTAATGGGTCCTCCAGCCACCATGCGCGGCCATCGGGCTTCAGTAGCGCGAGCAGGCTGTCGCGCCAGGCGTCGGTGAAGTCCTGCCCCTCGTCTACGATCAGCTCGTCGAAGCGCCACGCCGGGTCGTCGTCTCCGGCCGCGAGCAAGGCGGCGAAGTCGGCCTCCATCCGGCGAAAACGGTCGGGCGCGGAGAAGTCCGGCGTGCGTCCGGCCGCGCGCAGACGGCGGTCGCACAGTTGATGGTAGGTGGCGACTTCGCCGCCCGGTGGCACGATATGGGCGAAATGATCCGCCAGCGGACGGTTGTAGCACACGTACAAGGGTCGCCGCCCGGCGTGCAGGGCGTCGGAATAGGCGGCCAGGGCGAGCTGGGTCTTGCCGCTGCCGGCGGTGGCGGTGACCCGCAGGCGGTGCGGATCGAGGCGGATGCGCCGTGCCCACTCGGCCAGTCCGCCCGAGAGGCGGGTCGTCAGCGCCACCGCCTGCCCGGCCAGTGCCTGCACGTCGGGAACGAGCTCGAGCAGATCGGAAAAGAAGCGATGCAACGCGGGGCGCTGGGCGCTGTCGCCTGCGCCGCTGTCGTCCGCTTCCGGCCCGCACAGCGCACGCACTATGTCGAGCAGGCGTGCGCGCCGGGGAGCGTCGACGATGCGCGCCGGGTCGAGTCCTGCCGTGCCGGGCTGGCGCACGGTGTAGTCCGGACAATAAAGCAGGCAGTCGAGCCGGGGCTCCGCGCCGTCGAGCAGCGGGCGCAGTCGGGCCCGCAGGGCGTCTGCCGTGCGGGCAAGGTCGAGGCTGATGTCGCGATTGCGACGTTTTCCCGGTCGTAGCAGGCCGGCTGCACTCTCGTCGAGAAAGCCGGACTGCTGTTCGATCAGCACGATGCGCCCGCCCGGTCCAAGGACGACGAAGCCGATCTCGCCGAATACCGCATGCGGTCCGTCGGCACGGGTCCAGTGGAGGCCGTGGTAGACGCTGAAGTCGTCGCCGAGACCTTCGGCCAGCAGCGCGAGGGTGGCGATCTCGCGCCCCTTCGCGCCGCTCGTGGGCAGGTGCCGCCAGCCTTCGGGGTGGATATGGGCCATGTTCAAGCCGCCATGCAATGGGTATCGATCGAAAAACGTGTCGTGGTGGCCATGGTCGGGGTGGTGAAGGGAAATCGCAAGCTCTGATTCGCGTCATGCGAATGGGGACGATTCAGCTGATCGCAGATGGCAACAGTGTTGGGTTTTCCACAAAGTCTCACAGATGCGGCAGCGGTCGATGCGCTATGCTCGCCGACCGTGGGGTATCTGGACCACCCTTCGGACTTCTGCCCCGGAACGGTATGCCATGGAAACACTGAAAGTCTTCATTACCCTGCTCGCCCTGATCAATCCCTTCGGGGCGATCCCGATGTTCCTCAGCCTCACTGCCACCCAGACCCCGCCGCAGGTGCGCGGTACGGTGAACACCGCATCGATCGCGACTGCCGTGGTGCTGGTGGTCTCTGCCCTGTGCGGTCAGACCTTGCTGAGCATCTTCGGCATCTCGATTGCGTCGCTGCAGGTCGGCGGTGGCATCCTGCTCTTCGTGATGGCGTTCCGCATGTTCAATGCCGAGCCGGGCCGAGCCCGCACGACGCCCGAGGAAGCGGACGAAGCCGCTGCGCGCTCCAGTATTGCCGTCGTACCGCTCACCATTCCCTTGCTGACCGGGCCGGGTACCGTCAGTACCGTGATCATCTATTCCGAACGCATCCAGCACTGGTGGGAGATGCTGGTCCTGGTGCTGATCGGCCTTGTCATCGGCGGTGTGGTGTGGGCGACCTTGCGTCTGGCCGGTCCCATCAGCCGACTCGCTGGGCAGACGGGCCTCAACATCATGACCCGGCTGATGGGTCTGGTGCTGGCCGCGCTGGCCGTGGAGTTCGTCGCCGTCGGCGTACGGACCCTGGCCGCGGCCTGACGAGCGTTCGGGACGTGAACCCCGAAGACCTGAGCCTGCTCCTTACCCGAACGATGCCCTTCGGCAAGTACAAGGGACGCTTGATCGCCGACCTGCCTGGCCACTACCTCAACTGGTTCGCCCGTGATGGCTTTCCCAACGGCGAGATCGGTCGCCTGCTCGCGCTGATGCAGGAGATCGACCACAACGGCCTGTCGGCGCTGCTCGACCCTCTGCGCGAGGCGCAGCGCTAGTGGGTGACGGTCGCGGAGGAGGCCTGGCGCGCGGTTGCCGAGGATGACAGACGCGCGTCGCTCCGCCATCATTCGCCGGCTCATCCCGGTGCCTCGTCATGTTCTCCATTGCTTTCTCCAATCGTTTCGAGATCCTGCTCGATACCCTGCTCGACCGGCTGGCGGACGAGCAGCCGGGGCCGTTCGGGCGGCGCGAGGTGGTGGTGCCGAGCAGCGCGCTGCGGCGCCAGGTCGAGTTGGCCATTGCCGATCGCGAGGGCATCTGCGCCAATGTCGATTTCGGCTATCTGGCGCAGTGGCTGTGGACCCAGATCGGGCGCGTGGTCGAGGTGCCCGCGCGTTCGCCGTTTGCACCGGTGCTGCTGGCATGGCGGGTGTTTGCGCTGATCGATGCCGATTCCGAGGCGGGCGCCTGGGTGGCAGCGCATCCGCGACTGGCGCACTACCTGCAGGGGGCGGATGCGCGCATGCGCTTCGAGCTGGCCGAGCGTATCGCGCGCGTGTTCGATCACTACCTTACCTATCGTCCGCAGTGGCTGCCGCGCTGGGCGGCGGGACAGGCCGCCGGGCTGGGCCAGGCGAGCGAGGCCGAGGCCGCCGACGAAGCCTGGCAGGCCGACCTGTGGCGCCGCATCCATGACGGCCTCGCATTGCGTCAGGCGCATCCGGCCGCGATCTTCCTGAGCCGGGTGACGACGATGGACGACGCCGAACTGGCCGCCATCGGGCTGCCGAAAGCCGTGCATATTTTCGGCTTGCCGGCCCTGCCTCCGCTGTACCTGGACATGCTGCGCGAACTGTCGCGAGTGGTGGACGTGCGGCTGTACGTGCTCAACCCCTGCCGCGAGTTCTGGTTCGAGATCGTCGATGCGCGCAGGCTGTCGTGGCTGGCGGCGCGTCAGGAGGACATGTTTCACGAAACCGGCAACCGCCTGCTTGCCGCCTGGGGGCAGCAGACCCAGGCGCATATCGGCCTGCTGTTCGAGGGCGAACATGCGGTGGTCGAGGACGTCGCCTTCGAGCCCCACCCGGGGCGCCATCTGCTAGCCCGCCTGCACAACGCGATTCTCGATCTCGAAGATCTCGAGCCGGGCAGCATCAGCCTGGCTGCAGGGGATCGCAGTATCGAGCTGCACGTGTGCCATTCGCGCACGCGCGAGCTCGAAGTCCTGCACGACCGCCTGCTTGGCCTCTTCAAGGGCCCCAATCCGCCGCGGCCCGACGAGATCGTGGTGCTGACCCCCGATCTCGATGCGTGTGCGCCGCTGATCGAAGCGGTGTTCGGCACGGCGCCACCGGCCCGGCGCATTCCGTGGCGCATCACCGGCCTGGGCGGCACGCAGGAAAACCAGGTGGCGCAGGCGCTCGACCGTTTGCTGGCGCTGTTGGTCAGCCGCTTCCCCGCGAGCCGGGTGTTCGATCTGCTGCAGCAAGCGCTGGTGGCGGCGCATTTCGGGTTGAGCGATGCAGAGATCGAAACGGTGCATGACTGGATGCGCGCCGCGGGCGTGCGCTGGGGGCTGGATGCTGCGCAGGCCGAGGCCGCCTCAGCAGTGCCGCAGCACACCCTGGAAGAGGGGCTGCACCGCCTGTTTCTGGCGTGGGCAGCGGGCGACGCCGCGCAGGCTGCCCCGTTTGCCGGGCGCATCGGCGCGGGTGCGCCGGAGGGCAGTGCCGGCCTTGTGCTCGGCCGCTTCTGGCGTTACGCCGAGACCTTGCAGCGACTGCGCGGCAGCCTGCTGCATGCGCACGATGCCGAGGGCTGGCGGCTGGCCCTGACAGGTGCGCTCGAGTCCATCGTCGGTGAGGCGGTCGACCAGGCCGAAGCCGTGCGCGAAGTGCGTGCCGCGATCAATGCACTGGCCGACGACATGGGCGCCGCTTACGCTGGCGGCCGGGTGGCGCTCGATGTCGTGCATCCGGCGCTCGCGGCGCGGCTGGACGATCCTGCGCGTGGCGGCGTGCCCGGTGGCACCGTCACCTTCTCGGCGCTGTCTTCGCTGCGCAACCTGCCGTATCGGGTGGTGTGCGTGATCGGGCTGGATCAGGGCGCCTTTCCCGGCAGCGACCGCGCCGCCGAATTCGATCTGATGGCCGCCCGCCCGCAGCGCGGCGACCGCCAGCGCCGGCTCGATGACCGTAACCTGTTCCTCGACGTGGTGCTGTCGGCGCGCGATGTCCTGCATCTGTCCCATGTCGGGCGCAGTGTGCGTGACGGCAGCCCGCTACCGCCCTCGGTGCTGGTCGATGAGCTGCTCGATGCACTCGCCACCGCCTGTGCCGGCGACGCATCGCAGCCCAATCAGCTGGCGGCCGCGCGGCGCCGGCTCACCGTGTCTCATCCGCTGCAGCCCTTTTCGATCGAGTATTTCGTTGCCGACGCATCGTCGGATGCGCGCCTGAGCAGCTTTCACGAGGACTACGCGGCCGCGCTCGCTGCGCGCTTGCGCAGGGCGGCCAGCCATGCAGAGGCGCTGCCGGACAGTGCGTGCGACGAGGCCGACGAAGACGAAGCGAGCAAAGATGACACGGCCCCTTCCGTGCCGCAGCGTCCGTTTTTCGAGACTCCGCTCCCTGCCCCGGAAGCGGCTTGGCGGGAGGTTGGGCTGGAGCAGTTGATCCGCTTCTTCCGCAATCCCTGCCGAAGCCTGCTGCGCGACCGGCTCGGCCTCGACCTGCCCGAGGCCGACGAGGAACTGGAGGACGTCGAGCCCTTCCTGCCCGACTGGCCAGGTCGGCAGGCGCTTGCCGCGCGCCTGTTGCCGGCCCTGCTCGCGCGCGACGCGACGATGCTTGCCGCCGAAGGCGGTGACGCCGCATTGCTCGAATTGGCGCGTGCCGGCGGCGAATATCCGGCCGGGGTGCTGGGCGAAGCTTCCCTGCAAGGCGAGGTCAGGACGCTCGACCACTACGCCCGGCGCGTTTCTGCTGCGGTCGCGACGCCGCTGCCGGCCCATACCTGCATCCTCGAGTTCGACCTGGCGTCCGACGTCGGGGGCGAGGTTGAACGGTGGACCCTGAGTGCGGCCTTTGGCGACCTGCATGCACAAGGCCTGGTTCGCCATCGCTATGACGACACCCGCCCCGTGGATTATCTGGCCGCCTGGCTCGCGCACCTGGTGCTATGCGCCGTGCCGGCCCCGGGCGTGGCGTGTGAGACGCTGGGGCTGTCGCGCGACGGCTCCTTTCGTCTGCATGCGGTGGCACCCGATATCGCAAGGCGGCTGCTTGCGGATCTGCTGGCGCTGTACCGGCAAGGCCTGAGTGCACCGCTGCACTTCTTTCCGAAGTCGGCCTGGGCCTTCATTATCAATCACGAAAATGCCGGCAAGGCGCGGGCGAAGTGGAGCGGCGGTCAGCGTGCCGAATACGGTGAAGCGCAGGATCCGGCGTATCGACTGGCCCTGCGCGGCCTCGGTGACCCGCTGGACGAGGCTTTTTTCGATATTGCGCGGCGGGTGTTCGGGCCTTTGCACGCGCAGCTGGAGGACGGGCGGCTCGGGCTGATGCCTGCGCGGAACGAAGCGAGGACACGGCCACCGGTATAATCCGCAGCTGTCCTTGTCTCAGGTATCCGTCGTGTCCGACCGTCTCTCCGTTTTGCCCCAATACCTTCTGCCCAAGCAGGCGCTTACCGTTCTGGCGGGCAAGCTGGCCGGCATGCAGGCGGGCGGCCTCACCACGGGCGTGATCAAGTGGTTCGTCGGCCGCTACGGAGTCAACATGGAAGAGGCGGCCAACCCGGACTTCGGCAGTTATCCGAGTTTCAACGCGTTCTTCACCCGACCCCTGCGCGACGGCGCGCGGCCGCTGGCTGCGGCCGACCTGATCAGCCCGGTGGACGGCGCCATCAGCCAGTTCGGTCCGATTGTGCGCGACCAGATCTTCCAGGCCAAGGGTCATGCCTACTCGACCACCGCACTGGTCGGTGGCGATGCGAAACTGGCGGCGGGCTTCGAGGACGGCAGCTTTGCCACCCTTTACCTCAGCCCGCGCGACTACCACCGCATCCACATGCCCTGCGACGGCCGTCTGACGCGGATGATCTACGTGCCGGGCGAGCTGTTCTCGGTCAATCCGACCACCGCACGCGGTGTGCCGGGATTGTTCGCACGCAACGAGCGCGTGGTGTGCGTGTTCGAGTCGGCTTTCGGCCCCTTCCTACTGGTGCTGGTCGGGGCCACCATCGTGGGCAGCATGGCCACCGTGTGGCACGGTGTGGTGAACCCGCCGCGTGCGGCCAACGTGCGCGAATGGTGCTACGAGGATCAGGACATCCGGCTCGCGCAAGGCGAGGAGATGGGGCGTTTCCTGCTCGGCTCCACCGTGGTGATGCTGTTCCCCAAGCCGCGGGTGAGCTTCAACCCGGCGTGGGCGCCCGGTGCATCGATCCGCATGGGTGAGACCATGGCTGCGCTGGCAACGGCCTGAGCCTCACTTCGACGCCGCCCGCTCGCGCCCATGGCCTCGTCCGACATCGATCTCGACGTTTTCAGCTGTTCGCTCGACGGTATCAGCCTGATCGAGGCCTCGGCCGGTACCGGCAAAACCTGGAACATCTGCGGACTCTACTTGCGCCAGTTGCTCGAGCGCGATCTGCAGGTAGGTGCGCTGCTGGTGGTGACCTTCACCAAGGCTGCAACCGCAGAGCTTTCCACCCGCATCCGCGACCGCATCGTCGATACCCTGCGCGTGCTCGACGGCGGCGATGCCGGGCCCGACCCCTTCGTGCCGCAGCTGATCGCCACCGTCCGCGCAGCCGGTGTCGATCCGGTGCAAATGCGCACGCGCCTGCGTCATGCGCTGCAGACTTTCGACGAAGCGGCAATCTTTACGATCCACGGTTTCTGCCAGCGTGCACTGGCCGACACGCCGTTTGCCGCGGTGTTGCCCTATGCGGTCGAGCTGGTCGAGGACGACAGCAATCTGCGCCTCGAGGTCGCGCAGGATTTCTGGCGCCGCGAGGTGGCGAGCGGCGCACTGCCGCAAGTGCTGGTGGAACTGCTGGTGCAGCGCGGTGACTGCCCCGACACCTGGGCCGCGCAACTCAAGGCGGCGATGGCGCGCCCGCTGGCGCAGGTCCGCTGGGATGCAGCGCCGTCGGTGAGCGAGCTGGACGCGGCCCGCGATGAACTGATTCGCGCCTACGACGAGGCGGTCGCGCAGTGGGAGGATGCAGATTCGGCGATGGCGGCGCTCGTCGTCGCCCTAGACGGCCTGAACAAGAACAGCTACAAGCCGGAAGCCGTCGAGCGTGCACGCCAGCAGTGGGAAGACTGGCTCAGCGCCGGGAACGCATTGCACCCACTGTCGGCAGAAAAGGATCGCAAACTGCATCTGCTGGCAGCCGGCAATCTGAGCGACAAGACCACCAAGGACGGCCTCAAGCGCGGCATCTCGCCGCCGCAGCACGGGTTTTTTGACGCCGCAGCCGCCTTGCTCGAAGCTCGCGCGCGTACCGACGAGGGGCTGGAGGCCGCGCGGCTGCAGTTGCTGCGCCGCTTTCTCGAGCGCGGTGCGGAGGACTTGCGCCGGCGCAAGCGCGAGCGCCGCCTGATCTCCTTCGACGACATTCTGTGGAATGCCTACGAAGCCCTGCATTCGGGTACGCAGTCGTGGCTGGCGGCGGCGCTGCATGCGCGCTACCCGGTGGCGTTGATCGACGAGTTCCAGGATACCGATCCGCTGCAGTTCGCGATCTTCGATCGCATCTATCGCCATGAAGGCCGTCACGGCAGTCTGTTCCTGGTCGGCGACCCCAAGCAGGCGATTTACAGTTTCCGCAGCGCCGATCTATTCACCTATCTCAGCGCCCGCGACAGGGCCGACACACGCTACAGCCTCGGCCGCAACCAGCGCTCGACGCCGGCGCTGATCGAAGCCTGCAACCGGCTGTTCGGTGCCAATCCGGCGGTATTCATGCTGCGCGGTCTCGACTATCGCGCGGTCGGCAGCGGCGATCGCGCGCGTGCGCCGATGGTGGATCGAACCCGTTCCGGCGCCAGCCCCGCCGCCCTGCGCCTGTGGCGCATCCCGCGCGATGAGGCGCAGGACGGCGAAGAAGGCGGCGACCGCCTGCCGCGTGCGGTGGCGATGCAGCGTTCTGCGGCCGCCACCGCGGCCGAGATTGCGCGCCTGCTGGCAGCGGGTGCCAGGGGAGAGGTCCGCATTGGCGATCGCGGTCTGGTGCCGGGCGATATCGCGGTGCTGGTGCGCAGCCACAGCCAGGGCGCACGGATGCGCCTGGCACTGGCGCGGATGGGGGTGGTGAGCGTCGAGCTGTCGCAGGCCAGCGTTTTCGTCACCGAGGATGCGGACGAGCTGGAGCGGGTGCTGCTGGCGATCAGCGAGCCGGCGCGCGAGCGCCGGGTCAAGGCTGCGCTTGCCACCACGCTGATGGGGCGCGATGCGCAGGCGCTGGCCGCACTGGCCGACGACGAGGCCGCGCTGCTCGACATGCTCGACCGCTTCGCCAGCTGGCGCGACACCTGGTTGCGGCACGGCTTCGGCGTCATGTTGCGGCGCTGGATGGTCGATGATGGTGTGGCGGCCAGACTGCTCGCACGCGACGATGGCGAACGTCGCCTGACCAACCTGATGCACCTTGCCGAGTTGCTGCAGCAGGACGCCGGCAGTGCCTCACCCGAGGTGCTGCTGCGCTCCTTGGCCAGCCGGCGCGCCGATGGCAGCGGTGGCGATGCCGCCCAGTTGCGGCTCGAGTCGGACCGCAACCTGGTGCAGATCATCACCATCCACCGCGCCAAGGGGCTGGAATACGGCGTGGTGTTCTGCCCTTTCCTGTTCGATGGCCACCGCTCCAAGGGCGACAGCGGGCCGATGCGCGCCTGGCATGACGACAGCGACCAGCTGATCCTCGACTATCGTCGGGCATCGGCCGATGACGACGACATCGCGGCACGCCAGCGGCGCGAGCTTGACGCCGAGGACATGCGCCTGCTTTACGTGGCGCTCACCCGTGCCGTGTATCGCTGCTATCTCACCGTTGGCTGCTACGCGACGACGAACTTCGGCCGTCCGAGTTACAGCGAGGGCGCCCGCAGCCTGCTCAACTGGATGGTGGCCGGTGCCGAACTCGGCATCGACAAATGGCACGAAGCAAAGCTCAGCCCGGCCGAGGTCGATGCGCACTGGCGCAGCCTCGTCGTTCGCAGCGTGCTCGACGGCCAGCCGGTGATGGCGCTCGAGGACCTGCCCGATGGCAGTGGCGAGCCCTTGCCGCCCGCGGCGGCTGGCGGCCGTCCGCCGCGGGTGCAGCGCCCGCCGCAGATTCCGTCGGGCTGGCGCATGGGCAGCTTCAGTGCGCTGATTTCCGGCGCAGCGCATGAATCCGCCGCGCTCGATCACGATGCCCGCATCCTGCCGCAGTTTGCACCGGCGGCTGACATGGCGGTCGATGAGCCGCCCGTGCCGCCTGCGGCCGACGATATCCTGCGCTTTCCGCGCGGGCCGGCGGCGGGCGATTGCCTGCATGCCGCGTTCGAGAACATCGACTTCACCGATCCGGAAACCTGGGGCGAGGCGATTACCGCGGCCCTGCGCGCTCATCCGCAACCCGCGGGCAATGCGGTCGAGGCCGAGCGCCATCCGCGCATGTTGCGCCGTCTGCTCGATGACGTCCTTGCCACCCCACTGGTGGAAGCGGCCGGGCGGATGCCGCTGCTACTGTCGCACATTCCGAAGACGCAGCGCATGGTCGAACTCGGCTTCCAGCTGCCGGCACCGCAACTGTCGGCGGCGCGCCTCAATGCATGGCTCGCAGACGCGGGTTACCGCATGCCACGGCTGGCGTTCTCCGATCTCGCCGGCTACCTCAAGGGCTTCATCGATCTGGTGTTCGAGCACGAGGGTCGCTTCTGGGTGCTGGACTGGAAGTCCAACCACCTTGGTGAGCGCCCTGCGGATTACGGCCCGGCCGCGCTTGAAGGCGCGATGCAGTCACACGGCTATCATCTGCAGCATCTGCTCTACACCGTGGCCCTGCATCGCCACCTCGGGCGCACGCTGCCCGGCTACGACTACGACACACATTTTGGCGGCGTGCTCTATCTCTTCGTGCGTGGCGTGCGTCCGGGCTGGCAGGTCGCCGGGCAGCCGGCAGGGGTGTTCCGCGACCGCGCGCCACGGCAGGTGATCGAGGCGCTCGACGATCTGCTGGCGGCGCGCGCGCGCGTCGAGGTAGAGGCGCACTGATGGCTGCACCGGAATCGATGCCGCAGTTCGATCTTGCCGAGGGCTTTTCCCGTCACCTGCAGGACTGGGCCGCTGCGCTCGGTGCGCCCACTGAGACCCTTGCCGTGCTGCCGGCGGTGGCGCGCAGTCTTGCGCTGGCCGCGAGCGAGGGCAATGTGTGTCTGCCGCTGGCGCAGCTTGCACAGAACGAAGCCATTGCCTGCTCGCCGGACCTTCTGCGTGCACACCTGCTCGAGAGTGGGGTGGCGGTGCTGGCGGTGCCGCTGCCTCCCCGCACCTGTGCCCATCCGCTCGTGCTCGATGCCGATGACCGCCTTTATCTGCGGCGCTTCTTCGATCTCGAACAGCGCCTGGCGGCGGCGCTGGTGAGGCGTGCCAGTGCGCCGGCTCAGATCGTGCCGCCCACCTTGCGCGCCACGCTCGACAAGTTGTTCAAGCCGCGGACCGCGCCCGGTCCCGACTGGCAGAAGCTGGCGGTTGCGCTCGCGCTGCAGGGGCGGCTGACGGTGATCAGCGGCGGGCCGGGCACGGGCAAGACCACGACGGTGGCGGCGCTGCTCGCCTGTCTGCTGGAGTTCACGCCCACGCTGCGCATCGCGCTTGCCGCGCCGACCGGCAAGGCGGCGGCACGGATGCTCGAAGCCCTGCGCGCCCGCGCGGCCGAGCTGCCGGCGAAGCTGCGCAAGCGCCTGCCGGTCGAAGCCCATACCCTGCACCGGCTGCTGGGGGTGACCCCGATTGCCGGCCAGTTCCGGCACCATGCCGGTAATCCGCTGGCGGTCGATGTACTGGTGGTGGACGAGGCCTCGATGCTCGATCTCGCTCTTGCCACGCGCGTGCTCGATGCCCTGCCGCCCGACGCGCGCCTGATCCTGCTCGGCGACAAGGACCAGCTCGCCGCCGTCGAGGCCGGCGCGGTGTTTGCCGAACTCTCTTCGGCGCGCGTCTTCAGTGCCCGCGTTATCGAGCAGCTGGCGCTGCTGACCGGCACGCCGGCAGCGATGCTGGCGGATTTGCAGGTGCCTGCCACGGCGTCGGCGCTGGCCGACAGCGTGATCTGGCTGACCGAGAGTCACCGCTTCCGGCACGACTCCGGCATCGGACGCCTTGCGGCCAACATCAACGCCGGTGAGGGGACTGAGGCGCTGACCTGGTTGCGTGGCGGAGAAGATCCGTCGGCGCGCTGGATCGACGATGAAGGCGCACGCCCGGGTGACGCCACGCTGGCGGCGATCGAAGCCGGCTATGCGCCTTATGTGGCGGCCCTGCGTGCGCCGTTTACCGATGCGCAGGCGCGCGCGGCGGAGGCCTTTGCGGCATTCGACCGCTTCCGCGTGCTGGTGGCCGTGCATGAAGGCGGGCGCGGGCTGGTCGCACTCAACGCCCATCTGGAACGCGTGTTGCGTGCTGAACTGGACCTGCCCGCAGCGCGCGGTGGTGCGCAGGCCTGGTTCGGCCGCCCGGTGATCGTGCTGCGCAACGATGCGCTGCTCGGCCTGTACAACGGCGACATTGGTCTGTGTCTGCCGGACGACACGGGGGCACTGATGGTGTTCTTTCCGCAGCCGGGCGGTCGCTATCGCTGCGTTGCGCCCATCCGCCTGCCGGTGCACGACACCGCGTTTGCGCTGACGGTGCACAAGAGCCAGGGGTCGGAGTTCGAAGCGGTGTTGCTGGTGCTGCCGGCTGCGCCAGTGCGCGTGCTGACCCGCGAGTTGCTGTACACCGGGGTGACGCGCGCGGCGCGCCAGGTCACGCTGGCGGGGCCGGCGCGGGTGTTTGCCGCCGCCTGTGGCCTGCGGACGGTGCGCCTCAGCGGGCTGGCGGCGCGGATGTCAGCGCAGCCATGAGGGTGTGGAGGTTGTGCCGCATCATCGTCACATAGGTCGGGGCCGGGCCGCTCGCGGCCGACAGCGCGTCCGAATACAGCGTGCCGCCCATGACTGCCCCGCTCTCAGCGCTGATGCGTTCGCTCAGGCGCGGGTCGCTGATGTTTTCGATGAAGACCGCCGGGACCTTTTCCTTTCTCAACTGCTGAATCAGTCGTGCCACGCCTTTTGCCGTCGGTTCGGCATCGTTGGACACGCCGACTGGCGACAGGAATTGAAGGTCGTAGGCGTGAGCGAAATAGCCGAAGGCGTCGTGCGAGCTGACCACCTTGCGCTGCGCGGCAGACAGGCTGCCCAGCGCCTCGCGGATCTGCGCATCGAGTACCTTGAGTTCGCCGGCATAGCGCGCGGCATTGGCACGGTAGGTGTCGGCGCCCTCGGGATCGACCTCGATCAGCGCTGTCGCGATGTTGTCGACGTAGCGCTGCGCGTTGCCCACATCCTGCCATGCGTGCGGATCGATGCCGTGCCCGTGCCCGTGCTTGTCGGCGTCCATGGCAAGGGTGGTGACGCCGCGACTGGCGATCACGACCGGTCCCTTGTAGCCCCCCGAGCGCGCAAGGCGGGCCATCCAGTCGTCGAAACCGAGGCCGTTGACGACGACCAGCCTTGCGTTGCCGATGCGGCGCGAGTCCGACGGACGTGGCTGGAAGGCATGGGCGTCTTCGTCAGCGCCAACGAGGGTCTGGACCCGGATCCTTTCGCCACCGACTTCGCGCACCATGTCGCCGAGGATGCTGAAGCTGGCGGTGACGTCGATTGGCGCAGCCTGGGCAGCACCCGGACTCAGCGACAAGGTGACAAACAGGATGGCGGTGAAGCGTGACAGCGACAGCATGATGACTCCGCGAGGATCAGGATTCGAGGTGTTTGCGAACCGGCAGGCGTCCGGCCAGCAGTCCGCCGGGCGCAGCCAGCAGGGACGCGAAATAGACCAGACCGCACATCAGCACGATGGCGGGGCCGGCGGGGACGTCGGCATGGAAGGAGAACAGCAGTCCGGCGATGCTGCTGGCAAGCGCGGACAGGCTGGCGAACAGCAGCATCGCCGGCAGGTTTCGCGTCCACAGGCGGGCCGCGGCCGAAGGCAGGATCATGATGCCGACGGCCATCAGTGTGCCGAGGGCATGGAAGCCGCTGACGAGGTTGAAGACCACCAGCAACAGAAATCCGTAGTGCGCGACCGGCGACAAACGGCTGACCGCGCGCAGAAAGGAGGGATCGAAGCACTCCAGCACCAGCGGCCGGAACAGCAGGGCGAGGCCGAACAGGGTCAGGCTGGTGATGCTGGCGATCAGCAGCAGCGAGTGGTCGTCCAGTGCCAGCACCGAACCGAACAGCACATGCAGCAGGTCGAGGTTGCGCCCGCGCAGCGACACGATCATGACCCCGGCCGCGAGCGACAGCAGGTAGAAGGCGGCGAGACTGGCATCTTCCTTCAGCACCGAGGCCCGGGTGACGAGGCCGGCGGCAAACACCACGACCAGCCCGGCCAGAATGCCGCCCACGGTCATCGCGCCGAGCGACAGGCCGAAAGCCAGGTAGCCGAGCGCAGCGCCGGGGAGGATGGCGTGGCTCATCGCATCGCCCATCAGGCTCATGCGCCGCAGCAGCAGGAACACACCCACTGGCGTGGCGCCGAGCGATAAGGCGAGGCAGCCGGCCAGCGCGCGGCGCATGAACCCGAAATCGGCAAAGGGGGCAAACAGCAGTTCGTACGGACTCACGCTGCCTCCGCTACATGGCACTCGGGTGCGTTGTCATCGAAGGCTTCGGACAGGTGGCGGGCGCGGGCGAGCAGGGCATCGGTCATGACCGCCGCGGTGGGGCCGAAGGCAACCAGCTCGCGAGCCAGCAGCAGGCAGGTACTGAAGTGCCTGCGCACCTGTTCGAAATCATGCACCACGGTCAGCACGGTACGGCCTTCGGCGTGCCAGTGCAGGATCAGGTGAACGAGGTCCTCAACGGTACGGGCGTCGATCGCGGCGAAAGGCTCGTCGAGCAGAATGATCGGTGCATCCTGCAGGATCAGGCGGGCAAAGCGGGCGCGCTGCAGCTGTCCGCCCGACAGCGAGCCGATCTGGCGCGCCTCGAAGCCGGACAGGCTGACAGCCTCGATGGCGTTTTCGACACGTTGGCGCTGGCCGCGGCTGAGGCCGCCGAAGGCACCGATCTCGCGCCACAGCCCCATTGCGACCATGTCGAACACGGAAACCGGGAAGCTGTGGTCCATCTCGCTGCGTTGGGGCATGTAGGCGATACCGCCGCGGGGCAGTTCGGGCAGGTGGATGTGGCCGCCGATCGGGCGCAGTTCACCCGCCACGCCCTTGAGCAGGGTCGACTTGCCCGCACCGTTGGGGCCGACCACGGCCACCAGCGCACCGGCGGGGACATCGGCCGAAAGGTGGTGAATGGCGGGATGGCGCTCGTAACCGAGCGTCAGGTTGTCGAAGCGGATCAGCGGGGGCATGGATGCCTGCATGTCAGTTCACCGCCCACAGGACCGTGGCCCACAGCAGCGTCGAAGCAGCGGTGGCAACGAGCAGACGCAGTCCGAGGCCGGTGCCGAGGGGACTGAGGCGCAGCGGCGGACGATGCCTTGCAGGGCCGTGTGAATGCGGGTGCGAGTGTGTCTGGTTCATGATCATGCGTGTGCCGCGGGCACGCGCTCTCAATAGGGATGGGGTTCAGTGCTGACCGGGGTCGTTGTCGCTCCCCGGTCCGTCACCACAGGTCGCGCATGCGCCGTGCAGCACCAGTTCGGCGCGGTCGAGCTGGTAGCCATCGGGCAGGCTGACGGCCGACGACGGTTGCAGGCTTTCCAGGCAGATCACCCGGCCGCAGCGGTCACAGTGGAAATGCGCATGTCGATGACTGTCGGGTCGAACCACCTCGAAGCGCCAGGCGCGGTCGCTGCCGGCGATGCGTCGCGCGATACCCTGCTCGACCAGCCAGTCGAGGGCGCGGTACAGCGTGACCCGGTCGTGAGGAATGTCGTCCGCCGCGAGCGCGGCGCCAAGATCCTCGTGCGACATCGGCGCGGGCGCAATCTGCAGGGCCTCGATGACGGCCACACGGGTGCGCGTGACCCGTCCGCCGTGGTCGGCAATGAGGTCTTTCGCCGCACGGTTGCCGGAGCGGACGGAACCTTTGCTGAACGACATGATCATCTGGCCCTCACCGTTTACGAATGCTATTGCAACATTGTAGCATTTACGTAATCGTATTGGCGCATGCTGATGCGTGTCTGTCGATTCCAAGCCATATTCAGGAGTACCCATGAAGCGAACGATTGCCGGCCTGTTGCTGGTGTTTGGCTGCGGCGCGGCGTCTGCCCAGCATGCGCCGCATGAACACGGTGTAGCGGAGCTGCGCGTGGCAGTGGCCGGAAATACGATGCAGATCGAGTTCGAGAGCCCGCTCGACAATCTGGTCGGTTTCGAGCATGCGCCGCGCACCGACGCCGAGCGGCAGTCGCTGGCTGCGGCCGGGGCGGCGCTGAAGTCGGTCGAGCGTGTCGTGTCGGTACCTGCCGCGGCCGGCTGCGCGGTGGTCTCCACCCAGCTCGAACAACCTTTTGCCGAACACGAAGGTCGCGGGCATGACGACGGCCATGCCGAAATGGCCGTGACCCATGTCCTGCAATGCGCCAAACCCGCGGCGCTCGACCGGCTTGAAATCAGGCTCTTCGCGCTGTACCCGCGGCTCCGGCAGATCCGTGCAGAGCGTGCTTCGCCGCGCGGACAGACCGCCAGCACGCTTACCGCCGAACAGCGAATGCTCGACTTGTGAGCCCGACCGCCGTCGATCTGCAGGCGCTGCGCTTCCGCTGGCGGGGGGCCGCGTCCGATTGCCTTGCGATCGACGCATTTGCGCTTGCGCCGCGTGAGCGGGTATTTCTGCAGGGGCCAAGCGGCAGCGGCAAGAGTACGCTGCTGGCGCTGATCGGCGGCGTGTTGACGCCGTCGACAGGACAGGTGCAGGTGGCAGGGCAGGCCCTTAGTACGCTGTCGTCCGCGGCGCGGGACCGGTTCCGCGCCGACCATATCGGATTCATCTTCCAGCTCTTCAATCTGCTGCCCTACCTGTCGGCTCGCGACAACATCATGTTGCCGTGCCGGTTTTCGGCGGCACGGCGGCAACGCCTGCAGCAGGCAGGGCAGACGGCGGCTGACGAGGTCCTGCGCCTGGCCGAGCACCTCGACCTGTCTCCGGCCCTGCTCGGGCGGCCGGCGTCCGAGCTGTCGGTGGGCCAGCAGCAGCGGGTGGCGGCGGCGCGTGCCCTCATCGGCC
This sequence comes from Azoarcus sp. L1K30, assembly GCF_018122735.1. Lineage (GTDB taxonomy): Bacteria > Pseudomonadota > Gammaproteobacteria > Burkholderiales > Rhodocyclaceae > Parazoarcus. Next base: position 3,567,998 of record NZ_JAGRRD010000001.1, read on the forward strand.
GCCCCGGCCTGATCGTCGCCGACGAGCCCACGTCGGCGCTGGATGCGGACAGGCAGTCGGCGTTTCTCGATCTGCTGCTGGGCGAGTGCGCTGCGAGCGACGCTGCCCTGCTGTTCGTCAGTCACGACCCCCGCCTGGCACAGCGCTTCGATCGCGTCCTGAATCTGGCCGATATCAACCGGGCCGCGCCCTCCGGCAGCGGAGGCATGGAATGAGCCCGATCTGGCATCTGACCTGGCGCAGTGTGGCCAACCGTCGTCTGTCGGTGTTGCTGACCGTGATCGCGGTCGCACTCTCGGTCGCCATGTTGATTGGCGTCGAACGCTTGCGCAACGATGCCCGTGAAGGTTTCGCGCGCACGATTGCGGGGACTGACCTGGTCGTCGGCGCGCGTGGCGGCGCGGTACAGCTCTTGCTGTATTCCGTGTTTCACATGGGCAATGCCACCAACAACATGTCCTGGGAAAGCCTGCAGAAGATCGCCGCCTTGCCTCAGGTGGACTGGGTGGTGCCGCTGTCGCTTGGAGATTCGCACCGCGGCTTTCGCGTCGTCGGTACGTCTTCCGGATTTTTCGAGCACTACCGATTCGGCGAGGATGAGTCGCTCCGCTTCGCCGCCGGGCGCGCGTTTGCCCCGGCACCGGAGGGCATCTTCGACACCGTGATCGGTGCCGAGGTGGCTGCGCGCTTCGGCTATCGCGAAGGCGACCACATCGTGCTCAGTCACGGCAGCGGCGCAGGGGTGAGCTTCGCGGATCATGCCGACAAGCCCTTTACCGTGGTCGGCGTATTGGCGCGAAGCGGCACGCCGGTGGATCGCTCGGTGCTGGTCAGCCTGGAAGGCATCGAGGCGATCCACATCGACTGGCAGGGCGGTGCGCAGATTCCCGGTTTGCATATCTCACCCGAGCAGGTGCGCAAGTTCGACATCCGCCCCAGGACGGCCACCGCGGCGCTGGTCGGGCTGAAGAACCGGGTCACGGTGTTTCGTGTGCAGCGCTGGGTGAATACCTTTGCCGATGAGCCGCTGACCGCGATTCTGCCCGGCGCAACCCTGCAGGAGTTGTGGAATCTGCTGGGCGTGGCTGAACAGGCCCTGTTGGCCGTGTCGGCGTTGGTGGTGGTGGTCGGCCTGGCCGGGCTGATGGCGGTGATGGTCGCCAGCCTTGGCGAGCGTCGTCGTGAACTTGCCATCTTGCGTGCCCTCGGTGCGGGGCCGAGACAGATCCTGGCGCTGCTGATGCTCGAGAGCATGACGCTGGCGCTGACCGGGATCTGTGCGGGTCTCGTGTTGGTGACTGCAGCCAGCGCGGCACTGGCCCCTTGGCTGGCATCGACCTACGGTCTGCGTCTCGGCATCGGCTGGCCTTCGATGTCAGAATGGGTGCTGCTCGGGGCGGTGTTCGCCGCCAGTGTGCTGGCAAGCCTGGTGCCGGGCGTCCGGGCATACCGCTATTCCGTGGCCGATGGCATGACAATCAGGATGTGATGATGAGAACAATGAAGTTCACACTGGCAGTGCTGGTCGCGGTAGCGACGGTCGCAGGTTTGCCCGCGGCGGCGAAGGATGAGTATCAGGTTGGCGAGCGCCTGGGCAAGAGTGCGGCGGGCAAGACCGGGGATTTCCGGGAGATCAGCTGGGATGACCTCATTCCTGCCGACTGGAACCCGGAAAAGTTCTTTGCCGGGCTGAAGATCGAAGACCTCAAGGACAGTGACCCGCGCACGCTGGAGGTGATGCAGAAGATTCGCGACGAGTGGGATCGTGCGCCGCTGGTGACGCGGTTTAACGGTCAGCAGGTGCGCATTCCCGGTTTCATCGTGCCGCTCGAAACCGACGGCAAGCGCATTCGCGAGTTCCTGCTGGTGCCGTACTTCGGTGCCTGCGTGCATGTGCCGCCGCCGCCCGCCAATCAGTTGATCCACGTCATGCCCGACAAGCCGGTCGACGCCCGGCTCGAGATGGCGCCGGTGTGGGTCAATGGGGTTCTGAACGTTGCCCGCTTCGAGTCCGATATGGGCAATGCCGGTTACCAGATGCGCGGTATCAGGGTGGAGGAATACAAGGAGGCGATGCCGAAGTGAGCAGCTCGCCAGGCCGCGGAATCAGGGCGCAGGCCTGGCGATGAGTGCGGAGAGCTCACGGCTCAGGCCTTCGGCGTCACCGAGATTGAGCGCGAGCAGACGGCGCAGATGGGTGATGCTGTCGAGATCGATTTCCCGGCATGCGAGACCGAGGTGCGGGCCCTCGACGTGCGCCTGCACGCCTTCCATGCGGATGGTCGCGAGTCCATCGTCGAGACCGATTTCGAGCAGGCAAGGTTCGTTCGCTGCGATCGCGGGCCGCTCATCGTCAAACGCCAGCAGTGCGCCCTTGAGCGAGAGATCGAGCACCTCGCAGCGGTATTCGTGATCGCCTACAAGCAGTCGCGCACCGCTGCTGAAGCGGATGCGGCTGTAGTGCCGGCGCTGGGCGTTGTTCATCATTGTTTCTCCACCTTGTGTGGCTGCCGTGCGTATTCTGCGACCACTGACCGGGTACGGCAAGCACGTCCTGGCGTCATTTCGCGGGTTTTGCCCCGAATTTCGTGTGGTTTTTGTTCATGGCGCTCAAGTATTCCTTGAGCGCTGGCGAATCCTGTCTAGAATCGGCCTTCGATCAATACTCGGTCTGGGGAATGCGTGAGCGATTCGATGGCGGATGCAGTGGCCGCGATGGCGAAGCCGGACGATCTCGGTGGTGCCGATGAAAGTGAAAATGTGCGCGATCGGCGCCTGGTCGACGATGCGCTGCTCGGGTGTCTGCTGCTGGTGTCGAGAGGCCATGGCAAGGCGCTGACTCCGGACGCGTTGCTGTCGGGCTTGCCGCTCGAGAACGGCAAGCTGACGCCGGCGCTGGTATCGCGCGCGGCGCGGCGTGCCGGTTTGCAGGGGCGTATCGTTCGCAGCACGCTGGAACGGATCAATCCGGCCCTGCTGCCCGCGATCCTCTTGCTCGACGACGAGCGAGCCTGCGTACTGGCCGGCTGGTCGGACGACCGCAGCGAAGTCGACGTGGTGTTTCCCGAACTCGGCGAAACGGCGATCACGATGCCCACAGCGGAGTTGGCCGTACGCTACGCCGGCCACGCCATCTATCTTCGTCCGGGCTTTCGCTTCGATGCGCGTGCGCCGGGTGTGCGCAAGACGCGCGAGGGGCACTGGTTCTGGAGCGTGATCGCCGACAACCGCGCGCTGTACCGCGATGTGCTGCTGGCGGCGTTCATGATCAACATATTCGCCGTGGCCATGCCGCTGTTCGTGATGAACGTGTACGACCGCGTGGTGCCCAATCACGCCACCGATACACTGTGGGCGCTGGCGCTAGGGGTGGGCGTGGTGATTACCGCCGATCTGGTGTTGCGCACGATGCGGGGCCATTTCGTCGATCTTGCCGGCAGTCGCATCGATGTGAGACTGTCGAGCTTCATCATGGAGCGTGTGCTGGGCCTGCGCATGGAGGCCAGGCCGACGTCCGCAGGTTCGTTCGCGGCCAATCTGCGCGCGTTCGAGTCGGTGCGCGACTTCATCAGTTCGGCGACCGTGGTCGCTTTCATCGATTTGCCCTTCGCGCTGCTGTTCCTGGTGGTCATCGGCTGGATCGGGTGGCCGCTGCTGATCCCCTTCGCCGTTGGCGTGGTGGTTCTGCTGGTGTATGCGATCACGGTGCAGGGGCGGATGCACGAGTTGTCCGAAACCACTTATCGGGCAGGCGCTCAGCGCAATGCGACGCTGATCGAAGGCCTGGTCGGGATGGAAACGATCAAGGCGCTTGGCGGGGAGTCCGCTATCCAGCGCAAGTGGGAGAGCAGTGCCGCGCTGCTCGCGCGGGTGGGGGCGCAACTGCGCTTGCTGTCGGCGACCACTACCAATGGTGCGCTGTGGATCCAGCAGATGGTGAGCGTGACCATCATCCTTATCGGTGTGTACATGATCGACGAGCGCCTGCTCACCATGGGCGGCCTGATTGCCTGCTACATGCTGTCCGCGCGCGCGATGGCGCCGATCAGCCAGGTCGCCGGCCTGCTGGTGCAGTATCACTCGGCGGCCACTGCGCTGAATTCGCTCGACGAACTGATGCAGCGTCCGGTCGAACGCCCGGACGACACCAGCTTCGTCAGCCGTCACGGGCTCAAGGGCGACATCGAACTGCGCGACGTCAGCTTCTCCTATCCGGGCGAGGATACCCATGCCCTGCGCAACGTGTCGCTGCGCATCCGGCCGGGTGAGCACGTGGCGATCCTGGGGCGGATCGGCTCCGGCAAGACCACGCTGGAGAAGCTTATTCTCGGCCTCTATCAGCCCACTTCCGGGGCCGTGCTGGTCGATGGCATCGACCTGCGCCAGCTCGATCCCGCCGAACTTCGGCGCAATATCGGCTATGTGCCACAGGATGTGACGCTGTTTTACGGCTCCCTGCGCGACAATATCGCGCTGTCGACACCTCTGGCGGATGACGCCGCCATCGTGCGCGCGGCGCAGATTTCCGGCGTGCTCGATTTTGCCAATGCGCATCCGCGGGGTTTCGACATGCTGGTGGGGGAGCGCGGTGAATCGCTCTCCGGCGGTCAGCGTCAGGGCGTTGCGATTGCCCGCGCCGTCATCGCCGACCCGCCCATGTTGTTGCTCGACGAGCCCACCGCGTCGATGGATCACTCCAGCGAGGAGGCGGTCAAGGCGCAATTGCGCAGTTTTGCCAAGGGCCGCAGCATGATTGTGATCACCCATCGCACCTCGCTGCTCGATCTGGCAGACCGCATCATCGTCATCGATGCCGGCAAGGTGGTGGCAGACGGGCCGAAGGCCCAGGTGGTGGAGGCCCTGCGCCAGGGTCGCATCGGGAGGGCGCTGTGATGCGTAGCGGAGAGCACGCGGCGGGCATGCAGGAGCGCGCCTTCAGGGGCATCGGCACGATGTCGGCACATGTAGACAAGCGTGCCCGGCCGCTTGCCGAACGGCTGTTCGGGCGCTTTGCGCCGCCTGCGCGGGAAGACGCGCTCGACTGGGCCGGCGATGCGGACTGGGCACGCCTGCAGCAGGAGCCGCTGCGCGCGCGCCTGCTGCTGCGCGGTGTGGCGGCGGTCATCGTCATCCTGCTGGTGTGGGCGGCGTTCGCACCCATCGATGAGGTGACGCGCGGCGAGGCCAAGGTGGTGCCATCGACCCAGCTGCAGGTCATCCAGTCCGTCGATGGCGGGGTCGTGGAAGAGATGTCGGTCCGCGAAGGGCAGATCGTCAATGCCGGCGACCTGTTGCTGCGCATCGATCCTACGCGCTTCGTGTCGTCGCTGCTGGAGAACCGTGCGCAGTACTTTGCCCTGCAGGTTAAGGCCGCGCGCCTGCAGGCGCTGACGGCCGGTACGCCACTGAAGATTCCGCCCGAGGCCGAGCGCGAAGTGCCCGACATCGTGGCTCACGAGCGCCGACTCTATGACTCGACCCGCGCCGAGATGGATGCGCAGCTGTCGATCGCGCGCCAGCAACTGAACCAGCGCGAGCAGGAACTCAACGAGGTCCGTTCCCGCCGCGAGCAGGCTGGACGCTCCTTTGATCTGGTGCAGCAGGAACTGACCGTGACCGAGCCCCTGCTGGCGTCGGGCGCGGTGTCGGAAGTCGAGTTGCTGCGCTTGCGCCGGGACGTGTCGCGCCTGCGCGGAGAGCGCGACCAGGCCGCCTCCCAGATCCTGCGCATCCAGTCCGCGATCAGCGAGGCCACGGGCAAGATCCAGGAGGTTGAACTCAACTTCCGCAATCAGTTGCGCAATGAACTCTCCGACACCATGAACAAGCTCGGCAGCCTGTCCGAAGGCAGTCGCGCGCTGGAGGACAGGGTCAAGCATGCCGAGATCCGGTCGCCGGTGCGGGGGACGGTCAAGCGCCTGCTGGTCAGCACCATCGGCGGGGTGGTACAGCCCGGAAAGGAAGTGGTGGAGATCGTGCCGCTCGACGACGCGCTCATCCTCGAAGCGCAGATCAAGCCCAAGGACATTGCCTTCCTGCGTCCCGGCCAGGAGGCCGTGGTCAAATTCACCGCCTATGACTTTGCCATCTATGGCGGACTCAAGGCGGTGGTCGAGCAGATCTCGGCCGACAGCGTGACGGACGAGAAAGGCAATGCCTTCTACCTCATCCGTGTTCGCACCCTCAAGAGCAGCCTTGGCGAGAATCTGCCGATCATTCCCGGCATGGTGGCCGAGGTCGACATCCTGACCGGCAAGAAGACGGTGCTCTCCTACCTGATCAAGCCCGTGATCCGGGCGAAGGCGAACGCCTTGAGCGAACGATGACCAGACACTACTTCCTCACCCCCGAAGCCCATCTGCTGCCGCGCTGGCAGGCTGCGTTTGCCGATGCACTGCCGATATCCGTCCTCCCGAAGGCCGATACGGCCGATGCCGTGCTGTGGATCAGCACGCGGCTGCCCGAGTGGCGCGCAACCCTGGCGCAGGGTGGCGCTGGCGAGCATGTCCGTATCGTCGTCATTTCCGACAGCCCGACGCAGGCCGAAGGGCTCGAGGCACTGGAGGCGGGCGCCAGGGGGTACTGTCATGCGCTATCCACGCCAGCCATGCTGCGTGAGGTGGCAGTGGTCGTGCTTCACGGTGGATTTTGGGTGGGGCCGGAGTTGATGGCCCGCGCCATCCGTGCGACCACGGCCCGCCAGTCCGTCATCGCGGACATGACGGATCCGGTGCTTGAGCGCCTGACTGAACGCGAGCGCGCGGTGGCCCTTGCGGTGGCACGTGGCCTGACCAACAAGGAGGCCGCCGCCACGCTGGATATTACCGAGCGCACGGTCAAGGCCCATCTATCCGCCATCTTCGAGAAACTCGCAGTGCGTGACCGCATGCAGCTTGCACTCAAATTGTCTCCTTACGGAGAACTGGCCACTTCCTGAGTGTGCGCTTTGTCACGGCCTGTCCACTGGTCCAATGGAGCCGGGCAGGGTGTCACATTATGGTGACGCCATCGAACCCGTTACCCGTTGCGCTTTTCCCGCGCGGGTCTGTTGATCAGGAGATGAGCACATGGCAAACGCACAGGCAATCGCAACCGTCGTCAGCGTCAGTGGCAAGGCATACGCCAGGGACCACGATGGCAATACTCGCGAACTCAAGGCGGGTGATGCGCTGCTGGAAGGCGAAACCCTGATCACGTCAGACGGTGGCCGGGTCGAACTGGCCATGGTCGATGGCAGCGTCGTCCCGGTCGAAGAAGGGCGCTCGATCCTGATGACTGCCGAGCTGGCCGACACGACCCGCCCGCACGCCCCCGACGCGCAGCTTGCCGATGGCACCATTCAACAGGTGATCCAGGCGCTCGATGCCGGTGACAACCTGGACAACGTCATTGAAGATCCTGCCGCAGGTCTGGCCGGTGGTGGCGGAGGCGATGGCAGCAGTTTCGTGCGCCTGCTGCGGATCTCGGAGGATGTGAATCCGCTCGCGCTCGATGCGACGACTGCGGATGCGCAGACACAGAACGCGCTGCTGGCTTCGGCGGCCGACAATATCGCGCCGGAGACGGAAGATACTGTGTCCAGCGGCGATGAAGACACGCCGGTTTCGGTCAATCTGCTGGGTTCCGACGTCGATGGTACGATCGCCCATTTCATCATCCGCTCGCTGCCGACGAACGGGCACCTCGAGCTGAACGGCGTGGTGCTGAACATTGGTGACGAGGTGCCGGCCAGCGGAAATGCGGCGGCGGTGACCTTCGTGCCCGACGCCAACTGGAACGGCGAGACCGCTTTCGAATATACGGCCGTCGACGGCCAGGGACTCGAGGATCAGACACCGGCGACGGCGAATATCGTCGTCAACGCGGTCAACGACCCGCCGGAAACCGACGATACTGCATCCGCCGGCAACGAAGACAGTCCGGTCGCGGTCACGCTGTCGGGTTCCGATATCGACGGAACCGTCGATCATTTCGTGATCAAGTCCCTGCCTTCCAACGGCAGCCTCCAGCTCAATGGGGTACCGCTTCATGTCGGCGACACAGTGCCGGCCAGCGGCAATACGGCTGCTCTTGTCTTTGTGCCAGCGGCGAACTGGAACGGCGAAACGTCGTTCGATTACGCTGCGGTTGATGATCAGGGCCTGGAGGATGGAACGCCAGGCACGGTGACGATCTCGGTTGCCTCGGTCAATGACGCGCCGGAAACGGCCACCACGGTGTCCAGTGGTGACGAAGACACCGCGATTAGCGTGAGTCTGTCGGGTTCGGATGTCGACGGCTTCGTGACGCATTTCGTGATCAAGTCCCTGCCCGCAAACGGCACGCTGTTGCTGAACGGAACACCGGTTGGTGTGGGCAGTGAAGTGCCGGCAAGCGGAAATGCCGCTACGCTCACCTTCGTGCCGAATCCGGACTGGAATGGCTCGACGTCGTTCAACTATGCCTCTGTCGATAACGAGGGTCTGGAGGACGCCACGCCGGGAACGGCGTTCATCAACGTCAGCGATGTCGTGGACCTCCCCCCGGAAACCGGTGGCAATCCTGCGGCACCGGAAACGAATGCTGTGAGTGGCAGTGGTGATGCGGATACGGACATCAGCGTGAGCCTGTCCGGTTCGGATAGCGATGGCACGGTGGACCACTTCGTGATCAAGACCTTGCCGACCGACGGTACGCTGCAACTGAACGGCACGCCGCTCAATGTCGGTGACACGGTACCGGCCACGGGCAACGCGGCCACCGTGACTTTCGTGCCGAACGCGAACTGGAACGGCCAGACCAGCTTCGACTACGCTTCGGTCGACAACGACAGCCTGGAAGATGCCACCCCGGCGACCGCCACGATCACGGTGAACGCGGTCGACGCGCCCAATGTCGCGCCGGAAACGAATGCCGGCAGTGGCAGCGGCAATGAGGACACCGACATCAGCGTGAGCCTGTCCGGTTCGGACAGCGATGGCACGGTGGACCACTTCGTGATCAAGACCTTGCCGACCGACGGCACGCTGCAACTGAACGGCACGCCGCTCAATGTCGGCGACACGGTGCCGGCCACGGGCAATGCGGCGACGGTGACCTTCGTGCCGAATGCGAACTGGAACGGCCAGACCAGCTTCGACTACGCTGCAGTCGACAACGACGCGCTGGAAGACGCCACCCCGGCGACCGCCACGATCACGGTGAATCCGGTCGACGCGCCCAATGTCGCGCCGGAAACGAATGCGGGCAGTGGCAGCGGCGACGAGGACACCGACATCAGCGTGAGCCTGTCCGGTTCGGACAGCGATGGCACGGTGGACCACTTCGTGATCAAGACCTTGCCGACTGACGGTACGCTGCAACTGAACGGCACGCCGCTCAATGTTGGCGACACGGTACCGGCCACGGGCAACGCGGCGACGGTGACCTTCGTGCCGAATGCGAACTGGAACGGCCAGACCAGCTTCGACTACGCTGCGGTCGACAACGACAACCTGGAAGACGCCACCCCGGCGACCGCCACGATCACGGTGAATCCGGTCGATGAGCCCAATGTCGCGCCGGAAACGAATGCCGGCAGCGGCAGCGGCAATGAGGACACCGACATCAGCGTGAGCCTGTCCGGTTCAGACAGCGATGGCACGGTGGACCACTTCGTGATCAAGACCTTGCCGACTGACGGTACGCTGCAACTGAACGGCACGCCGCTCAATGTTGGCGACACGGTACCGGCCACGGGCAACGCGGCGACGGTGACCTTCGTGCCGAATGCGAACTGGAACGGCCAGACCAGCTTCGACTACGCTGCAGTCGACAACGACAGCCTGGAAGACGCCACCCCGGCCACTGCCACGATCACGGTGAATCCGTTGAACGACCCGCCTGAGACGGAGGCGACGAACGCAAACGGCGACGAAGACACCAGTATTGGCGTGAGCCTGTCCGGCTCGGACATCGACGGCACGGTGGACCACTTCGTGATCAAGACCTTGCCGACCGATGGTACGCTGCAACTCAACGGCACGCCGCTCAATGTCGGCGACACAGTACCGGCCACGGGCAACGCGGCGACGGTGACCTTCGTACCGAACGCGAACTGGAACGGCCAGACCAGCTTCGACTACGCCGCGGTCGACAACGACAGCCTGGAAGACGCCACCCCGGCCACCGCCACGATCACGGTGAATCCGGATGCCCTCGTCGTGACCCATCTCGAGCCGACGACGGAAGCCGTGCCGCCAAGTGTGCAAGGATTGTCCGGCGCCTACTATGGATACAATGACAACCAGTCGAATTCGATCGATGGCATCGTCAACGGTGTCCGGGTGCACACCAATGACGGCACCGTCGGCAACCTGACATCCATTCAAAAGGCTCAGCAGATCATCGCTGGCAGGGCTGCGCCTGATGCCACCTTTACTGCGAATTCGCTTGAATTCGGTCTTGTCGAGAACACCAACGATCCGCTGTTCTCGAACGATCTCGGGCGCAACTCTGCTGTCTTGGCCGGAGACGCGGTGCCAAGCACGGGCAGCAATCTCTACCGCTTCCTGACCGGATCGAATCCGGGCAATGCCGGGAATCTGGTTTCGGTCAGTGGCGTTGCCTTCACGACCGATGCCATCATTCACCTGACTGGGCAGATGGCGGTTCCGCAAGGCATTTACGATGTCCGGATCACCGCTGACGACGGCTACGATGTGCTGATTGGCGGCAAGTCGATTGCCGAATACAACGGCATTACCTCAACCAAGGTAACGACCTTTACCGGAGTCGATATCGGTGGCGGCCTGCAATCGCTCGACGTGCTGTATTGGGACCAGGGTGGTCACGCGACTTTCCGCATGGAATTCAAGCCTACCGGAACGGACGACAGCGCCTACCAGCCGTTGGGGGAGCACGATTACGGCCTGTTCTCCTCCAGTCTGGTCGTGCCGACCGGTAGCGAACTGGTGCAGGCAGGCGATGGATCATGGCTGATCCAGACCGGCGCAAGCTTCAGCGACACCGACAATGTGCCCAACGAGGTGCATGGCACGGTTGCTGCGGATACCATCCACGGCGGTGGCGACGATGACACCTTGTATGGCGGTCTGGGTGCCGACACTTTTGTGTGGAAGCTCAATGATGGCGGCCACGAAGGCGCACCTGCCATTGATACCATCAAGGACTTCAAGCTGGGGACGTTTACCGGCAGTGGCAATGCGGATCGTCTGGATCTGGCGGATCTGCTGCAAAATGAGAGTAGCTCGACGATCGACCATTTCCTCAATGCCGAACAGGTCGGTGGGCATACCGTACTTCATGTGAGCAGCAACGGTGGCTTTGCCGGCGGTTATGCGCCCGGCGCGGAGGATCAGACCATCGTGCTGGAGAATGTCACCTTCGATAGCGGGCTGAACAGCCATGATATCGTTGCCCAACTCGTGGCCAACCATCAACTGCTCATCAATGGTTGAGTCGCCCGATATTCCACGGAGGCAGGATGCGGTGTTCGTAAAGCGTGATGAATCGGGGCGTATCGTCGCCGCGAGCCTTGAGATTCGCGGCGACGTCTGCGAACCGGTCGAGGAGGGGGCGCCCGAGTTGCTGGCGTTCGGGCGCGGCGACAGCAGTGAAGCCACGCTGACGGCATCCGATCTGCGCCTGGTGCGGGTGCTTGAAGACATCGTCGATCTGCTCATCGAGCGTGATGTCATACGCTTCACCGACCTGCCCGAACAGGCGCAGGAGAAGTTGATGGAGCGTCGCTCGCTGCGTGCGTCGATGCGCAGGGGGCTGGACTTGCTCGGTGCCGCCGACGACGACGGGCTGATCTGATCGACGCGAATGCGCCCCCGGAGGCCGGGGGCGCATTCGCTTTGCGCCTTGGTTCAGTGGATACCGGGGCCCGTCATCGCATCGAAACCGACGTCATTGAGCGTGGATATCGCGTCGTTATTGTCCACGCCTTCCGCGATTACCGTCAGGCCAAGTGCGTGTGCAAGCATGCACAGGCTGCGCGCAAATGCCTGGTTGCCGGGGTTGCCGGCGAGATCTCTGAGCAAGGACGCGTCGACCTTGATGTAGTCGAGACCGAGATCGTGCAGGTCGCCCAGGTCGTTGAAATGGGGACCGGCATGCTCGAGCCCCAGTTTGCATGCCATGGGTTTCAGCGCCAGGCAGAATGTCCGGAAGTCGGTCTGGTGGCGTGCAGCGCCCTGCTCGGGCACCTCCATCCACAGCTTCGCGGCCTCGTTCGGTGCCGTTTCCAGTTGGTGCAGCAGATCCGCAATGAAGCCGGCATCACGAATGGCCTGAGCCGAGATGTTGACTGCGACCGACTGGCCCGTGCTGCGGATCAATTCGATCGCGGCGCGGACGACAGCGGCATCGATCTGCCCCATCAGCCCCAGGCGCACGGCCCAAGGCATGAAGTAAGCCACGCCGCGCCAAGCGCCGTCCAGTCGCAGTCGCAACGGGGCCTCGACATGGAGCAGCGAGCCGCCAACATCGCGCACCGGATAGGTCTCAAGTCGGAGTTCCCCTTGTTCCAGTGCGCGGGAGATGACCTGGCGCCACTGTGACTGGTCGTGCTGCGGCTGCGCCAGGCGAACCCAGGCATCGAGCTGCACGGCACGACTGCCGGCAAGTTCGGCTTCGGCGAGCGCGGTGTCGGTCCGGGTGAGAACCGTCTGCAGTGACTCACCGGCACCATAGAGCGCTGCGGCGATGGGCAGCGCGACGGCGGCATCCGTGCCGCCGGGGGCGGCGCGATCGACGACATCATGCAGGGCCTTGGCGAAGCGCTCGGCCCACAGCGGCAGATAGCTGACGCCCGGGGCCAGCACACTCAGGTCGGTGCCGTTGAGGCGTCCGGCAATCCAGGCCGGTTGGTCGGCAAACTGCGCACGCAGTGCGTTCGCCAGATCGACGAGCAAGGCATCGGCGGATTCCCGGCCCAGCGTGCGGTTGAGCTCGGCAAGATTGCCGATGCGCGCGATCAGGAGCGCGCCGCCGTCCCCGTCATCATGATCGGCGAGCTGTGCCTCCAGTACATTGAGAAACTGACGTCTTTCGAACAGTCCGGTCACCGGGTCTTCCTGTGTCTGTTTGCGCAGAACCTCCAGGCGGCGGGCCTCGTCCACCAGCATCAGGCGTACGCGATCGGACAGGGCGTTCATCGATCTGACCACGACGCGCAGTTCGGCGGTGGTGGGCTCGGGGGTGGTGACGAAGCGGCGTTCGCCGATGGCTTCGGCCTGGCCGACGAGCTTTCGCAGCGGTGCGGTGATACGGCCCAGCAACAGACTGCCGGCCAGGCCGGCCATGGCGGCCATCACGCAGAACCAGATCAGCAGCTGGCGAAGACTGCGCCACAGTTCGGTATAGGCGTAACTGGTCTGGCTCTCCAGCGTCAGGGTCGCGAACTGCTGCCAACCATCTTGCACATGCGCGACACCTGGGTGGGCCTCGATCGAGGCAAGGCGTACGAACCAGGTCGGCACATCGTCGACACGCGACTCGGCTGCGCGCTCTACCATCGTCTTGCCGTCAGGGCCGACCAAGCGGATCAGCCGGTAATGACCGGCGTCGAACTGCGCGGCAACCTGCAGCTCGACGGTGACCGGATCCTTGGGCATCTGGGACAGCGACAGGGCCAGGGCGGTGGCGTTATCCACGTTCTTCACGTTGAGCTGCTCTTCAAGATAGCGTTTCGCTGCCAGTGTGCTCACGACCAGGCTGCCGCCGAGAGACAGCAGGGTGACCATGACGATGGCGATCCACAGTTGCTTGATCAGGGACATGGACGTCGTGCTCCGGGAAAGGTCGATTTCATTGCGATCCTTCGCTGCGCATGCGCTCGAGCACATCGCGCCAGCGTGACAAACGGGTGGTCGGGTCGGCCGAGGAGGCACTGGTTCCGCCCACCCACAGGCCTTCATTATTAAAACTGAACACCGGAAACAGATCGGGGCGCCTGCTCGCGGGCCGGATCTCGCTGATCAGGTTGTCGAGTACCAGCGGCTCGGCCGCCGGCGTGTCGAAGAAACTCAAAACCATGTGCGCCTGGGTAATGGTGCTGTCCGCAGCGCCGATGCGGGCGCGGACGTAGACCAGGCGTAATTTCTCTGCCGGGATGTCCAGCAGGCGCAGGCTGATGTACTTGGCAATGGAGAAATCCTCGCAGTCGCCGGCCCCGCGGCCGAGGGTCTCCATCGGCGTCGCCCAGTAGTCGGCCTGCTTCCAGATGACGATATCGTCCTCGAAGCGGATCCTGCGGTTGAAGAAGGCGTTTACCCGCGAGAGCTTCTCCGTGTCGTCGAGCGCGCGCGCTTCGCCGAGCATCCGGCGCCAGGCAGCGACCGATTCTCCGGCTTCCGCACCGTAACGTGCGACGGCAAGCGACTGCATATGATCGAGGTCGGGGGCTGCCGCGCACAAGCCGATTGCCAGTCCGAGCGTCGCGAGCAGACGCCGTCCCACGCGCAGGCAGGCGCCGGACGTCGAACTGTTATGCGCCGCGGGATGGGACGAGAAAGGCATCGGTGCTCTGCATGTGCGTGTCCCGGCATTATCCGGAATCGGCGCTCGTTGCGCTGCGCATTGTTGCGCATCTGTTGTGGACGCTTCCGCACGGCCGGTGCGTACGTGCATGCATCGGGAATTGTCGCCGAGCATGCCGAAATGACCTTCCTGCGCGCTTTTCGGCACGCATCTGTTGAATTGTTGGCGTTTTGCTTGTGGGTGTTGCGTATATCATTCGTGCCTTCCGAATTGGCAATCACCGATGCGCTTCTGCGTGCAACCTTCAACTTGCAGTACCGGAGTCCCGATGAAACGAATGTGTTCCCTGATCTCGCTGGCGATTCTGGCGGTATTGCCGGTGACCGCGTCTGCCGTGGTACCGGCTCCCTTGCGCGATGCTGCACGCAAGGCCGTGGTAAGTAATCCCGAGGTGCAGGCGCGCTGGCATGCTTTCCTGGCCGCGTCCGCCGACCAGGATGCCGCGCGTGGTGCCTACCTGCCCCAGGTGGACCTGAGCACCGGCATCGGTCGCGAGAGTCAGAAGCGCCCGGGCGCTTCGACTGCTTACTACACGCATGGCAATACCACCCTGTCGCTCAACCAGATGGTGTATGACGGTTTCTATACCCGCAGTGAGGTCTCGCGCCTGGGTTATACGCGCCTGGCACGCTACTACGAGATTGTCGATGCATCCGAGTCGGCCGCACTCGAAGCGGTGCGCGCCTTTGCCGATGTGCAGCGCTACCGGGATCTGGTGAGGCTGGCGAAACAGAATTACGTCGAGCACAAACAGGTCTACGACCAGATCGCGGAGCGCGCCGGTGCCGGCGTCGGCCGCCGTGTCGATCTCGAACAGGCCACCGGGCGTCTGGCATTGGCCGAGTCCAATCTGCTCACCGAAGTATCTAACCTGCATGATGTCAGCAGCCGCTACCAGCGTATCGTTGGTGAATTGCCGGCCGACAGCCTGCCGGCGATGGGCGACCGGCTAGGCGCAGATGGCGTGCCGGCGTCGATTGGCGATGCATTGCGCGAAGCCTTCAACTCGAGCCCGGCGCTGAATGCAGCGGTCGAAAGTGTGCGTGCCGGTCAGGCCTCGATCGAGACCCGGCGCGCGGCCTATCAGCCGCGCGTCGATCTGCGTGCCAGTCAGGCCTACGACCGCAATCTGAACAACCTCGACGGCCACTCGCGCGATGGCGTGGTCGAAGTGGTGCTCAGCTATAACCTGTTCCGTGGCGGCGCCGACGATGCACGCCTGCGACAGGCTGCGGAATCGCTCAACCAGGCCAAGGACCTGCGTGAAAAGGCATGCCGCGATCTGCGCCAGACGCTCGCGATCGCATACAACGACGTGCAACGCCTGCAGGAGCAGTTGCGCTATCTCGACCAGCACCAGTTGTCGATCGAGAAGGCGCGCGAGGCCTATCGCCGCCAGTTCGATATCGGCCAGCGCACGCTGCTCGACCTGCTCGACACCGAGAACGAGTACTTCCAGGCGCGTCGTGCCTACACCAACGCCACGTACGACCGCATCACCGCCGAAGCGCGCACCCTGGCGGGCATGGGGCACCTGATGCGTGCGCTCGAGGTGGCACGCGAGGACCTGCCCACGGCATCGGAGCTTGGCCAGGACCGCAATGGTGTGGATGTGGCCGAGATGTGCCCGGCCGATGCGCCGAGCCCGTTGCAGATCGACAAGGCCGCGCTGCTGCAACAGACGCTGAAGGAGATGGGCGGCAAGCGCTGACTCCCCGATGGAGGCCCCGGCGGGCGAAGATTCCGCGCGCCGGGTGAAGGCTCACATAGAATGGCGCAATCGCTTCCTGATTTGCGCCATTTTCCATTCCAATGAACGCTGTGGACCCGCTCGCCGAAGGCCGTCCCGACGCCGATTCGTCGGCCGACGGGCGCAGTGCCGCGCCGCAGCGCGTGGTGAAGATTCGCCGTGACTACAACACCTGGGTGGCCAATGAAACGCTTGAAGACTATGCCTTGCGTTTTACCC
This sequence comes from Azoarcus sp. L1K30, assembly GCF_018122735.1. Classification (GTDB taxonomy): domain Bacteria; phylum Pseudomonadota; class Gammaproteobacteria; order Burkholderiales; family Rhodocyclaceae; genus Parazoarcus. Next base: position 3,584,493 of record NZ_JAGRRD010000001.1, read on the forward strand.
CGCGCAGTTTCCGCAAGTGGTCCGAGTTCCGGGTAGGCAACACCGCCTTCGGCGCAGCTTCGTTCCTGGTGCTCGAGGCAGTTGGCGCAACCATGCTGGTGAGCTACGGCTTCATCAACAGCTTCTGGGCCATTCTTGCCATCGGTCTCATCATTTTCCTGACCGGCTTGCCGATCAGCCTCTATGCGGCACGCTACGGCGTGGACATGGACCTGCTGACGCGCGGTTCGGGGTTCGGCTACATCGGCTCCACGATCACCTCGCTGGTGTATGCCTCCTTCACCTTCATTCTGTTCGCGCTCGAGGCTGCCATCATGGCCTATGCGCTGGAGATGGCGCTGGGAATCCCGCCGAGCTGGGGTTACCTGATCTGCGCGTTGGTGGTCATTCCGCTGGTCACCCACGGGGTGACCGTGATCAGCAAGTTGCAGACCCTGACCCAGCCGATCTGGCTGTTTCTGCTCGCGCTTCCGTTCATCTTTCTGCTGCGCGAAGATCCGGCGGCCCTGAAGGGCTTGTGGCAGTACCCCGGCGTCGACGGCCATGGTGGCGCGTTCGATCTTCACCTTTTCGCCGGCGCGATGACGGTCGGCATTGCGCTCATAACGCAGATGGGCGAGCAGGCCGATTACCTGCGGTTCATGCCGGCGCGCACCGCGGCAAATCGTAGGCGCTGGTTGTTCGGGGTGGTGCTGGGCGGGCCTGGATGGGTGCTGATCGGCGTGGTCAAATTGCTCGGCGGTGCCCTGCTGGCGTGGATGTTGTTGAGCAGGGGCATGGCGCCGGACAAGGCGGTCGACCCCAACCAGATGTATCTGCTGGGCTTTTCCGCCGTGTTCGACAGCTCGCTGTGGGCGGTGGTGGTGACCGCGCTGTTTGTCATCGTGTCGCAGTTGAAGATCAACGTCACCAATGCCTATGCCGGTTCGCTGGCCTGGTCGAACTTCTTTTCGCGTCTGACCCACAGCCATCCGGGGCGGGTGGTGTGGGTGGTGTTCAACATCCTGATTGCCCTGCTGCTGATGGAGATGAACGTCTTTCAGGCACTGGGCCAGGTACTCGGGCTGTATTCGAACATCGCGATCTCGTGGATGGTGGCGGTGGTCGCCGATCTGGTGATCAACAAGCCGCTCGGGCTTTCGCCCAAGGGAATCGAGTTCAAGCGCAGTCATCTGTATGACATCAACCCGGTGGGCGTGGGGGCGTTGCTGATTGCATCGGGCCTGTCGATCAGCACCTTCCTGGGGGTCTATGGTCCCGGTCTGCAGCCGTACGCGCCATTCGTGGCATTGATCACGGCCCTGGTCAGCTCACCGCTCATCGCCTGGCTCACCGGCGGGCGTTACTATCTTGCGCGAGCGCCGGAGGCGGTGAATACCGGGGGCAAGGCCTGGGTCAAAACGCGGCAATGCTGCATTTGCGGCGAGCATTTCGAACCGGAAGACACCAGCCACTGCCCGGCCTATCAGGGCACGATCTGCTCGCTGTGCTGTTCGCTCGATGCACGCTGTGACGATCAGTGCAAGCCGCATGCGCGCCTGTCGGCGCAGTGGTCCGGGCTGCTGCAGAAGGTTCTGCCGAAATCCATGCTGCCCTATCTCGATGCCGGTCTGGGCCACTACCTGTTGTTGATGGCCGGGATGACCGGGTTTCTTGCCTTGCTGCTCGGCACGCTTTACTACCATGAGCTGCTCGCCCGCAGCACGGACCTTGGCAGTGGTGCCGACCTGGGCAGTGGCGACCTGAAAAGCGTATTGCTGAAAGCCTTTGCCGCGCTGTTCCTGATGGGCGGGATCGCGGCCTGGTGGATGGTCCTGACGCACAAGAGCCGGCAGGTGGCGCAGGAGGAGTCGAATCGCCAGACACGCCTGTTGATGCAGGAGATCGAATCGCACCGACGCACCGACGAACAGTTGCAGAACGCGCGCCGGGTGGCGGAGCAGGCCAATCATGCCAAGAGTCGCTACGTGACCTCGATCAGCCACGAGTTGCGCACGCCGTTGAACAGCATTCTCGGCTATGCGCAGATTCTGGACGGCGACGAGGCGATTCCGCCGCAGCGGCGGCAGGCGGTGAGCGTGATTCGCCGTAGCGGCGAACACCTGTTGTCGCTGATTGAGGGCACACTCGACATCGCCCGCATCGAGGGCGGCAAGTTCGCGCTGGAGATGCGCCCTCTGGCGTTTCCGGACTTCGTGCGCGAGCTCGTCGGCATGTTCGAACTGCAGGCGCGCAACAAGGGCCTGGGCTTTCGTTTCGAGACTGTCGGCACCCTGCCGGAGGTCGTTCGTGCCGACGAGAAGCGCCTGCGCCAGATCCTGATCAACATCATCGGCAACGCGGTGAAGTTCACCGCGCGCGGCTCGGTCCAGGTGCGCCTGAGCTACCGGCGCGAAATGGCCCTGTTCGAGGTGGAAGACAGCGGCCCCGGCATAGCGGCGGAGGAAATCGCGCACATCTTCGAACCCTTTGCGCGCGGCAGCAGTGCGCGCGGCGGCACCACCACGGGTACCGGTCTCGGGCTCACCATCAGCAAGATGCTGACGGACCTGATGGGCGGGGAGCTGACGCTCGACAGCCAGCCCGGGGTGGGCAGCGTATTCCGCATCCGCCTGTTCCTGCCGCAGTTGCACGATACACAGGCAGCCGAGGTGCAGCCGCGGGTTCAGCGCATCGGCTACAAGGGCGTGCGAAGGCGCATCCTCACGGTGGACAATGAACATGTGGACCGCGAACTGCTGGCAACGCTGCTCGAGCCGCTCGGTTTCGAGGTTGGACAGGCTGCGTCTGGCTACGATTGCCTGGAGATGGTGCCGAGCTTTCGTCCCCACCTGATCTTCATGGATCTGGCCATGCCCGGCATCGACGGATGGGAGACCATTCGCCGCCTGCGCGCGGCAGGGCTGGACGAGGCGCCACTGGCCGTCATCTCCGCCAATGCCTTCGACAAGGGGCTGGACAACGATGCCGGTATCGCCGCAGAGGACTTCATCCTCAAGCCGATCCGGGTGCAGGAGCTGCTCGACTGGATCGGCCGCCGCCTGCAACTCGAGTGGGTGTGGGCCGACACGCCCGCGATGAAAGAGGAGCCCGAAGCCCCCCGCGCGGTGCCGGAACTGGTGCTGCCGCCAGCGCCCGACTTGCGGGCACTCGACGAGTTGATCGAACTCGGTTTCCTGCGCGGCATCCTTGCCCGGCTGGCCGAAATCGAGCGCGCCGACCCGGTCTATGGCGAGTTCGTGCGGGTCGAACGCGAGCTTGCGCGCCAGTTCCAGTTCGACGCCATGCGCGAGATACTGCGGCGCCAGGAGGAGGGCCGTTCATGAGCCTGCAACACCTGAGTACGGCCGATTCGACGGCAGCCGGCATCGTGCTGATCGTGGACGACGTGCCGGAGAACCTGTCGCTGCTGCACGACGCGCTGGATGAGGCGGGTTATCTGGTGCTGGTTGCCACCAACGGCGACAGTGCACTGGCACGTGCGCGGCAAAGTCTGCCCGACGTGGTCCTGCTCGATGCGGTGATGCCGGGCATGGACGGTTTCGAGGTGGCGCGACGACTCAAGGCCGATTTCGCGACCCGCGCGATCCCCTTGATCTTCATGACCGGACTCACCGAGACCGAGCATGTCGTGGCCGCCTTCGCGGCCGGTGGTGCCGATTACGTGACCAAACCGATCAAGCCGGCCGAAGTCCTGGCCCGTATCGCGGCCCATGTGCAGAACGCGCGCCAGATGAAGCAGGCGCGCAGTGCGCTGGATGCGTTCGGTCAGGCCACGGTGGCGGTGCGCGCGCGCGACGCGCGCCTGGTATGGCAGACGCCGCTGGCGCGACAGCTGATCCGCAGCTGGTTCGAGCCTGAACGCAGCGAGCCGGGCGAGATTGCTCCCCCGCGTCTGCTCGACTGGATTCACGCAGCCGAACTCGCCCGCCGCGAACGGCGCGAAGTCTCCAGTCTCGTCGTCAGCGCCGGCGCGCGCCGACTGCTGGCCTCATTTCACGACCAGACCGGGGACGAAGAGTGGCTGGTCGTGCTGCGCGAGGAGAACGACGCCAGTGCGATCGAGGCGCTGATCGCCGCCTTTCGCCTGACCAGCCGCGAGGCCGAGGTGCTGTACTGGGTCATCCGCGGCAAGACCAACCGCGATATCGGCGACATTCTCGGCACCAGTCCGCGCACCGTGCACAAGCATCTCGAGCATGTGTTCGAGAAACTCGGTGTCGAGACCCGCACCGCGGCGGCCTCGATGGCGATGGCAAAGATCCGTGCTGCGGGTGAAGGCGCATAGGTGCCCGTTCACCGCCCGTCCCGGAAAGCGCTCAGCGCATCGTCACCAGCTCTTCGGCGCTGGTCGGGTGAATCGCCACGGTGGCATCGAAATCGGCCTTGGTCGCGCCCATCCTGATCGCCACGGCAAAGCCCTGCAGCATTTCGTCCGCGCCTTCGCCGATGATGTGGCAGCCCACCACGCGCTCATCCTCTCCGGCACACACCAGTTTCATTGCGGTCCTGGGTTTGTGTGCGGTGAGGGCGTGGTACATGCCGGTGAAGCGGGTGGTGTAGACCTTGACCGACTGGTGCTGCGTGCGTGCCTCGTCTTCGGTGAGACCGATGGTGCCGATGGGTGGATGGCTGAAGGTCACCGTGGGAATGTTGGTGTAATCCAGACGGGCGTCGGCCTCGCCCTTGAACAGGCGGGCCGCGAGCTTACGACCGGCGGCGATGGCGACCGGGGTGAGTTCGGCACGGCCGGTGATATCGCCGATGGCGTAGATGCCCTCAGCGTTGGTGTTCTGAAATGCATCCGTGTCGATGACGCCATCCCCGCGCACGGCAATGCCCGCCCGCGCAAGTTCAAGCTGCGCGGTATTGGCCTCGCGGCCAATGGCCCAGATCAGGGTGTCGACTTCGAGGTGCCGGGTCCCGCAATCGACCCCCAGCGCGCCGTCACCCAGGTGGCTGAGGGACTGCGGCTGGGTCCGGATGTGGACGTTGACCCCGGCTTCCCGCATCTGCGTGGTCAATTCATCGCGGATCATCGCATCGAAGGGGCGCAGCAGGTGTTCGCTGCGCACGAGCAACTCGACCTTGCTGCCCAGCGCATTGAGGACGCCGGCCAACTCGACGGCGATGTAGCCGCTGCCGACGATGGCGACGCGCTTGGGCAGGTGGTCGAGCAGGAAGAAGCCATCGGAGGTGATGCCCAGGTCGGCGCCGGGCATCTCGGGTACCTTCGGTCGCCCGCCGGTGGCGATCACGATGTGACGGGCCGTGTAGTGCTGGCCATCGACTTCGACGCTACGTGCGCCCGCAAAGCGGGCGTACCCTCGTACCAGGGTGACGCCGGCCTTCTCCAGCATGGTGGCGTAGATGCCGTTGAGACGTTCGATGTAGGCATCGCGCGCGTGCTTGAGTGCTGCCCAGTCAAAACCCGTCTCGCCGATGCTGAAGCCATAGCCGGGCGCGTCCGCAAGTGTCTGTGCAATGCCGCCGGCGTACCACATGACCTTCTTCGGCACACAGCCGACGTTCACGCAGGTGCCGCCGAGGCGGCCGCCTTCGATCAACAGCACCCGCGCGCCATATTCTGCCGCGCGCCGTGCGGTCGCCACGCCGCCGCTGCCTCCGCCGATGACCAGATAGTCGTATTCACGCATGCCTGTTTCTCCTGAATGTGCTGCGGGCCGTTTTCGTCGCCGCTGTTCGCCTGCTTCTTACAGTATCAAAATACGCGACCGGGCAGGCATGCATGAGGGGGATCCGGTGCCGCCGGTTGTTTTCATCCTGCAGCAGGTTGCTCGGGCATCTTCTGGTATACCGCTTGTCGACTGACTGGCCGCCGCGTTCGCGGCCGGTATCCATGGAGAGTCATCGCGTGTTCCGTCTGTTCGAAAACCTGGTCAACCCTTATCCCGATGCGGTGCCGGCCTCGCCGCCGCGTGGCTTCTTCGCCTTTCTGTGGGCGGGCACCGCCGGTCTGCGACCCTTCATCGCCGGCATGACCGCGATGACGGCGATCATCGGCGCTTTCGAGGCACTGTTGTTCGCGATGCTCGGCCGCGTGGTCGATTGGCTCGCAAAGGTCGAGCCTGCCAGCCTGTGGGCCGAAGAGGGCGGTACGGTGCTGCTGCTCGCAGGGGTCATTGCCGGCAGCAGCGTGCTGGTGGCGGTGCAGACCATGCTCAAGCACCAGACCCTGGCGGGCAATTTTCCGATGCGCCTGCGCTGGAACTTCCATCGCATGATGCTGGCGCAGAGCATGTCTTTCTATCAGGACGAATTTGCCGGGCGGGTGGCGGCCAAGGTCATGCAGACTGCGCTGGCGGTGCGCGATACCTGCCTGATCCTCACCGACATCCTGGTCTTCGTCACCATCTATTTCGTCACCATGGCGGTCGTGGTCGGCAGTTTCGACAGCTGGATGCTGTTGCCCTTCCTCGGCTGGCTGTGCTGCTACATCGTGTCCTTGCGCTGGTTCGTGCCGCGGCTGTCGAAGGTGTCGCGCGCGCAAGCTGATGCGCGTTCGCTGATGACCGGCCGCATTACCGACGCCTATACCAACATCGCCACGGTGAAACTGTTCTCCCACGCCGGACGGGAGGCGGCCCATGCCCGTGGCGCAATGCAGGAGTTCCTGCACACGGTGCATGCGCAGATGCGTCTGGTGAGCAGTATCGAGGTGGTCAATCACAGCCTGAGCATGGGACTGATCATGAGTACCGCCGGGGTGGCGCTGTGGTTGTGGACCCAGGGCACGGTCGGGGTCGGTGCGGTCGCTGCGGCGACGGCAATGGCCCTGCGCCTGAACGGCATGTCGCACTGGATCATGTGGGAGATGGCCGCCCTGTTCGAGCACGTCGGTACCGTGCAGGACGGTATCAACACCTTGTCGCGGCCTCATCGGGTGGTCGATCAGCCCGATGCCCTGCCGCTGAAAGTCAGCCGTGGCGAGATCCGTTTCGAGCACCTGAGTTTCGCCTATGGAGAGCGGGATCCGCAGGCACGCAAGGTCATCGACGATCTCACGCTGGTGATCCGGCCGGGGGAGAAAATCGGGCTGGTGGGCCGATCCGGCGCTGGCAAATCCACCATCGTCAATTTGTTGCTGCGCTTCTACGACGTGGACAGCGGACGCATTCTCATCGATGGTCAGGACATTGCCCATGTCACCCAGGACAGTCTGCGTGCGCAGGTCGGCATGGTGACGCAGGACACCTCGTTGCTGCACCGCTCGGTGCGCGACAACATCCTCTACGGGCGTCCGGATGCCACCGACGCCGACATGATCGCGGCAGCGAAGCGGGCCGAGGCCGACGAATTCATCCGCACGCTGACCGATCCGCACGGCCGCAGTGGCTACGATGCGCATGTCGGCGAACGTGGGGTGAAGCTCTCGGGCGGACAGCGCCAGCGCATTGCCATCGCGCGGGTGATGCTCAAGGATGCGCCCATCCTGCTGCTCGACGAGGCCACCAGTGCGCTCGACTCCGAAGTGGAGGTGGCGATCCAGGCCAGTCTGTATCGCCTGATGGAGGGCAAGACGGTGGTGGCCATCGCGCACCGGTTGTCCACCATCGCAGCCATGGATCGTCTTATCGTGCTCGACAAGGGACGCATCGTCGAGGAGGGCGATCACCGCAGTCTTCTGGCGCAGGGCGGGTTGTATGCGCGGCTGTGGGCACATCAGAGCGGTGGCTTCCTCGGTGAAGAGGCTGGCGACGAAGGGGTGGCCGATATGGCCGCTGAGGTCGCATGAGCGAAGCCCCCCGGATGAAATACCTGGCCGCCTATCCCCAGGGGCTGGTCGACCAGGTACGCCAGCTCATGGCGCAGCAACGTCTGGCCGATGTGCTCGTGCAGCGCTATCCGGATGCGCATGAGGTGCGCACCGACGGCGCGCTCTACGACTACGTGACGACGCTCAAGGCGGATTTCATGCGCAAGGCGGCACCGCTGTCACGCGTGCTCTACGACAACAAGCTGCATGTGGTGCGGCATGCGCTGGGCACCTATACCGCCATATCGCGGGTACAGGGCGGCAAGCTCAAAGCCAAGCGCGAGATCCGCATTGCCAGCGTGTTTCGCGACATGCCACCGGCCTTTCTGCGCATGATCGTGGTGCATGAACTCGCCCACCTGAAGGAAAGGGAGCACGACAAGGCCTTCTACCAGTTGTGCACCTACATGGAGCCGGCCTACCACCAGCTCGAGTTCGATTTGCGCGTGTACCTCTGTCACCTGGATGCGGGTGGCCAGCCCTTGTGGTCGGCTGGCCCCGAAACGACTGCCGGTTAGTCGCAGGCAGGGTATCGGCTGCGCCTGACCTACCAGCGCAGATCCTCAATCGCATCCACCACCATGCCGGTACCGATCGCGATCATCAGGATGTCGGACGCAACACGGACGTAGCGGTGACCTGCGGGTGGCGCACCGATTTCGACCACGACGGCGGGCGGCAGATCGTAATAGACAACGTCGCGCGGCAGCGGACGTCCCCGGGTCCATTTTTTCGCCAATCCGGGAGGCATGCAGCCATTCCCCTTCTTGCTCAGCCCGGGTGGGCAACGTGAGCTCGAGTAGGTCTGGCGATAGTAGTTCTGGATCACGATGCGGTCATGATCGTGGTCGCGGAATCGATAGCTGCCTGCGCGCTCCTGTCGGTCGTCGCGGGAATACGACCTGCCGTCGGCCTGCCCCTTGCCACCCTTGACCCGCTGTTCGTGCTTGCCCTTGTCCTTGCCAGCCCACTCCGGTTTCTCCGCCAGAGCCGGGGCACTCAGGATCAAGCCGAGGGTGATGCAGGCCAGCAGGCGGCCCTTGATCATTCCGTTTGCCATGATTCTCATCCTTGTCGTTGAGGTCTGGATCAGGGCACGCCGCTATCCTCGTGTGAAGCTTCTAGAGCGCCCTGACCTTGACCTTCTTTCCCTTGATCTTGCCGTCTGCCAGCTTGCGAACGGCCACTGACACGATATCGCGCGCAACCGCCACATAGGTGTAAGCATCCGTGACCTGGATCTTGCCGACCTGTTCGCGGCTGAAGCCGGCTTCGCCGGTGAGCGCGCCGAGCACATCGCCCGGCCGGATCTTGTCCTTGCGCCCGCCGAGGATCTGCAGTGTCGCCATCGGTGGCAGCAAGGGTTCGTCACTGATCGCTTCCAGCGCATCGAGCCTGTGCCATTCGGGCTCGAAATTCTGCGCTTCGGCGATGGCTGCAATGCGGCGTTGATCGGCACGGCTGGCCAGGCTCAGCGCCCAGCCATCCTCGTCGGCGCGGCCGGTCCGGCCGATGCGGTGCACGTGAATTTCGGGGTCGGGGGTGACGTCGACGTTGATCACCGCCTCCAGCCCGGCAATGTCGAGGCCGCGGGCCGCGACGTCCGTGGCGACCAGTACCGAACAGCTGCGGTTGGCAAACTGCACCAGCACCTGATCGCGCTCGCGCTGCTCAAGCTCGCCGTGCAGGGCAAGCGCATGGATGCCATGTGACTGCAGCACGTCAATCAGGTCGCGGCATTGTTGCCGGGTGTTGCAGAAGGCCAGCGTGCTGACCGGGCGATAGTGCTGCAGCAGCGTCACCACAGCCTCGAGGCGCCGTTCGTGCTCGACCTCGTAGAAACGCTGGCGGATCTTGCCGCTGTCGTGTTGCTCTTCGAGTTTGACTGTCTTCGGCTGGCGCAGGAAGCGCGCCGCCAGGCGTGCGATGCCGTCCGGGTAGGTTGCGGAAAACAGCAGCGTCTGGCGATGTGGCGGGCAGGCGTCGGCCACGGCAACGATGTCGTCGAAGAAGCCCATGTCGAGCATGCGATCGGCCTCGTCCAGCACCAGGGTGTTGAGGGCTTCGAGCCTGAGGGTGTCGCGCTGCAGATGGTCGAGCAAGCGTCCCGGTGTGCCGACGACGACGTGGGCGCCGTGCTCCAGGCTGTTGATCTGCGGCCGGATCGGCGAGCCGCCGCACAAGGTCAGCACCTTGATGTTCTCCGCCGCGCGCGCCAGACGGCGGATTTCCTTGGCTACCTGGTCGGCCAGTTCGCGCGTCGGGCACAGCACCATGGCCTGTACCCGTGTGCTGCGCGCATTGAGCTTGCCCAGCAGCGGCAGGGCAAAGGTGGCGGTCTTGCCGCTGCCGGTCTTGGCCTGGGCGATCAGGTCATGCCCGCCCAGCGCCAGCGGCAGCGCCGCTGCCTGGATCGGCGTCATCGTGACGTAGCCAAGCTGGTTCAGGTTGGCGAGGACTTCGGGCGCGAGCGCGAGGTCGGCGAAGGCCGGCGTGTTCGAGCCGGGAGCACCGGAAGGACTGCTCGAGGTGGATGCATCAGGCAGAGAGCCGGTTTCCGGGTTGTCAGGTGTCGAGTTCATACCGGATTATACGGGGCTCTCAGCAACGGCAAGGTGATGCCGAGCAGGGACACTGCGTACCCCCTACGCAATCTTGCGTATTCCTGCATCCCCACGAACTCCCTAATCTGGCATTGCAGCGCAGCAATGCGCTTCCACTACCGATTACTGGGAGACCCACATGCAGACTCGTCGCAGCTTCATCAAGGCACTGGCCCTTTCCGCTTCCATCGCAGCGATCGGTGCGCCGATCGGCGCACATGCCGCCGAGACCATCAAGGTCGGCATCCTGCACTCGCTGTCGGGCACGATGGCGATTTCCGAAACGGCGCTGAAGAACGTCGCGCTGATGACGATCGAGGAGATCAATGCCAAGGGCGGCGTGATGGGCAAGATGCTCGAGCCGGTGGTGGTCGATCCGGCGTCCAACTGGCCGTTGTTCGCCGAGAAGGCCCGCCAGTTGATCAGCCAGGACAAGGTCGCCGCGGTGTTCGGCTGCTGGACCTCGGTGAGTCGCAAGTCGGTGAACCCGGTGTTCAAGGAACTCAACGGGCTGCTGTTCTACCCGGTGCAGTACGAAGGCGAGGAGCTGGAAAAGAACGTCTTCTACACCGGTGCCGCGCCCAACCAGCAGGCGATTCCTGCGGTTGAATACCTGATGAGTGCAGAGGGTGGTTCGGCCAAGCGCTTCGTGCTGCTCGGGACCGACTACGTCTATCCGCGCACCACCAACAAGATCCTGCGCGCCTTCCTCAAGAGCAAGGGCGTGGCCGAAGCCGACATCATGGAGGACTACACGCCTTTCGGTCACTCCGATTACCAGACCATCATCGCCAACATCAAGAAGTTCGCTTCGGAAGGCAAGAAGACCGCGGTCATCTCGACCATCAACGGCGACTCCAACGTGCCCTTCTACAAGGAACTGGGCAACGCCGGCCTGAAGGCGACCGACGTGCCGGTGGTGGCGTTCTCGGTGGGTGAGGAAGAGCTGCGCGGTGTCGATACCAAGCCGCTGCTCGGCCACCTTGCCGCCTGGAACTACTTCATGACGGTGAAGAACCCGGAGAACGACGCCTTCATCGCCAAGTACAAGGCATGGGCGAAGAAGAACGGTGTGCCCAACGCCGACACCGTCGTCACCAACGACCCGATGGAGGCGACCTACGTCGGCATCAACATGTGGAAGCAGGCGGTCGAGAAGGCCAAGTCGACCGATACCGACAAGGTGATCGCCGCCCTGGGTGGCCAGACCTTCAAGGCGCCGTCCGGCTTCACGCTGACCATGGACAAGACCAACCATCACCTGCACAAGCCGGTATACATCGGTGAAGTGCGCGCCGACGGCCAGTTCGACGTGGTGTGGAAGACGAAGTCGCCGATCCGTGCCCAGCCGTGGAGCCCGTTCATCGCCGGCAACGAAGGCAAGCAGGGGCTCTGACGGGCCGACGGGCGGATCTCGTATCGAGGTCCGCCCGTGCCCGGTGCGCGGGTGCGGCATCGGGCGGGTCTCCGGGCACAGGTCCGGAGCCGGTTTTCCCGGCCACGCGATATGGGCCGGCGGTAATGGAATGTTCCGATCCCGTCGTGCGGGCGGTTGATCGGTTGGAGCCTGCAATGAACCGACTACTGATGCGGCTCGCGCTGCTCTTCGCTACCCTGAGTTGTCTTGCCGGCCCGGCCCGCGCGGCGCTTGATCCTGCCATGGTCGCGGGGTTCGCGGGCGACTTCACCAGCCGGATCAATGCCATCGAAGCGCTTGGCGTGGATGGCAGCGAGGATGCCCGCCGCGTTGTTGCTGCGCTTGAAGCCGGCAATCTTGGGGTGATCGCCGACAAGGTCGTCATACTCGACGGTGACATCGTGCGTGATGCCGCCAGCGGAGAGGTGGTGGAGTCTGCTGCCGCCGATGTCGACACCATCACTGTGAATAACCGCGTGCGGCGCTCGATCGCGACCGCCAACGCCGCATTCGAACTGGTTTCCGCCGACCCCGCAAAGCGTCTGGCGAGCGCCAATGTACTGATCGAAAATGCCTCCGAGGCCTTGTTGCCCTTGTTCGAGCGTACGCTTGCGAGCGAGCAGGATGAAGCTGTGCGCAGCCTGATCAGCCGCGCGGCCGCCCGCATCAATCTCGGTTCGACCGATGCCGCCAAGCGTCTGAAGGCGGTCGAGGCGCTGGGGGATTCGTCCGATCCCGCAGTCAAGAACATGCTCGGGGCCCTGCTCGAGAAGCGGGGCGAAGGCAAGCAGGCAAGCTGGGTCGAGCCCGATGCGACGGTTCGTGAGGCCGCCCAGGCCGCGATACGGTCGATCGATGGCCGCATTGCCACCGCCCAGACCATCGGCACCGTGTTTTCCGGCCTGTCGCTCGGCTCCATCCTGCTGCTTGCCGCGCTCGGCCTCGCCATCACCTACGGCGTGATGGGCATCATCAACATGGCTCACGGCGAACTGCTGATGGTTGGCGCCTACGCCACCTTCCTGGTACAGGGGCTCTTTCGCCACTATTTGCCGGCCTACGTCGACTGGTACGTGATCGCAGCAATTCCGGCATCTTTCTTCGCTGCGGCATTGGTCGGCGTGGCAATGGAGCGCCTGGTACTGCGCCACTTGTATGGCCGCCCGCTGGAGAGCCTGCTCGCGACCTGGGGGCTGTCGCTGGTGCTGATCCAGGCTGCGCGGGTGATCTTCGGGCCGCAGAACCTCGAGCTGGCGAACCCGACCTGGATGTCGGGCGGCATCGAGCTTGCAGCCGGCGTGGTGTTGCCCTTCAACCGCATCGTCATCATCGGCTTCGCCGGCTTCGTGCTGGTGCTGATCTGGTTGATGATGCAGAAGACCCGGCTCGGCATGTTCGTGCGTGCGGTGACGCAGAATCGTCCGATGGCGGGTTGCGTGGGGGTGCCGACGGCGCGTGTCGATACGCTCGCCTTTGCCATCGGTTCGGGGGTGGCCGGTCTGGGCGGTCTGGCGCTGTCGCAGATCGCCAATGTCGGGCCGGCCATGGGCACGGGCTACATCGTCGATGCCTTCATGGTGGTGGTGCTCGGCGGCGTCGGCCAGTTGGCCGGTGCGGTGTGGGCGGCGCTTGGTCTGGGCATCGTGGCCAAGTTCCTCGAGGGCTGGGCGGGCGCGGTGATCGCGAAGATTCTGGTGCTGGTGTTCATCATCATCTTCATCCAGAAGCGGCCGCAGGGGATCTTTGCCCTGAAGGGGCGGTTTGCGGATAGCTGATTCTGGCGTGGTGCCACGAGTGAGACAGTCGGGTGCATTTGCTCCAGGGCTGCGGAACTCGCTCGGACAGCCCTCGCCCTTGCACAAACACACCCGACTGTCTCTGGCATCGGGGCATCACTAGGCAAAAAAGGCGTGAGCGGACCAGCGATGGGTGGGGTGTTCGTGGCGCAGGCGAGGACTGTCCGAGCCGAGCGCAGCGAAGGTGAGTTCCGCAGCCTGCAGAACGAATGCCCCATCCATCGCGAAGCGCAGGCACTGCCCGTCGGGCCACAACGAATCAAGGCAACCAAGGAGGCGCCAGAATGCGCACCCCATTTACCGTAAGACTGATCCAGAGCATGCCGCGAAGCGGCTGGATTGCGCTCGCGATCTTCGCCGCCATTACCTGGATCGGCATTCCCGCAGCGCACCTAATGCTGCCGGAATCGAGCCCGCTACATTTGTCCGCTTACACCATCAGTCTGCTCGGCAAGATCCTGTGCTACATGGTCGTTGCCGTGGCAATGGACCTGATCTGGGGCTATGCGGGCATCCTCAGCCTGGGGCACGGGCTGTTCTTCGCGCTCGGCGGCTACGCCTTCGGCATGTACCTGATGCGCCAGATCGGTCGTGACGGCAGCTATGGTTCGGATCTGCCAGACTTCATGGTCTTCCTCGACTGGAAGGAGTTGCCCTGGTACTGGGCGGGCTCGGACTCCTTCCTGTGGGCCATCTTCCTCGCCATGGCACTGCCCGGCGTGGTCGCCTTCATCTTCGGCTACTTTGCCTTCCGCTCGCGGATCAAGGGCGTGTATTTTTCCATCATCACCCAGGCGCTCACCTACGCCGCGATGCTGCTGTTCTTCCGCAACGAGACGGGCTTTGGCGGCAACAACGGCTTTACCGACTTCAAGCGCATCCTCGGCTACAGCATCACCTCGCCCGAGATGCGTGTCACCCTGTTCGCGCTATCGGCGGCGCTGCTGGTGGCTTGCCTGATCCTCGGTCGCTACCTGGTGAGTTCACGGTTCGGACGCGTGCTCACCGCGATTCGAGATGCCGAATCGCGCGTCATGTTCATCGGTTACAACCCGCTGCACTACAAGCTCTTCATCTGGACCCTGTCGGCCGTGCTGTGCGGTCTTGCGGGTGCGCTTTACGTGCCGCAGGTGGGCATCATCAACCCGTCGGAAATGAGTCCGGCCAACTCGATCGAACTGGCCGTGTGGGTGGCTGTCGGCGGGCGCGGCACGCTGATCGGCGCGGTGCTGGGTGCCGGCATCGTCAATCTGGCCAAGAGCTACTTCACCGTCACCGTGCCGGAGTACTGGCCGTTCTTCCTCGGCTTCCTGTTCATCGCCGTCACCTTGTACCTGCCCGATGGCGTGGTCGGTCTTTGGCGCAAGCTGCGCGCGCGAAAGGGACCGGACAGTGCGGGGGTGAGTGAGACGGCGGTTCGTAAGGCGTCCGAAACCGAAAACACGACGCCGGCCAATTCGTCAGCCAATGGAGCACGGGCATGATGCAGACCACCGATATCGAGCGTGCCGCAAACGAATCCACGGCGAACGCAGGCAACCTTCGCGAACAATGGGAAAGCGAGGCAACGACCAGTCACCTGGTGACGGGCGAGCTCGACCTGTCGCATAACGTCATTCTGTATCTCGACGACATCACGGTCAGCTTCGACGGTTTTCGCGCACTGAACAAATTGTCGCTCGCCATCGATGCCGGCGAACTGCGCTGCATCATCGGGCCCAACGGTGCGGGCAAGACCACGATGATGGATGTGATCACCGGCAAGACCCGGCCGGACGAGGGCAAGGCGTTCTTTGGCCAGACCATCGATCTGACCCGGATGACCGAGCCGCAGATTGCGCATGCCGGCATTGGCCGGAAATTCCAGAAACCGACCATTTTCGAGAAGCACACCGCGTTCGAGAACCTCGAGCTGGCGATGAAGGCCGACAAGCGCGTGCGCCGCAGCCTGTTCGCGAGTCTGTTCGACGACGAGCGCGACCGCATCAGCGATGTGCTGAAGCAGATCCGGCTGGACAAGGAGGCCGATCGCAGCGCTGGCCTGCTGTCGCACGGGCAGAAACAGTGGCTGGAGATCGGCATGCTGCTGATGCAGGAGCCGCGTCTGCTGTTGCTGGACGAGCCGGTCGCCGGCATGACCGACGATGAAACCGAGCGCACTGCCGAGCTCTTTGTCAGCCTCGCGGGCAAGCACTCGCTGATGGTGGTCGAGCACGACATGGCCTTCGTCGAGGCGCTGGGGGGCAAGGTCACCGTGCTGTGTGAAGGTTCTGTGCTGGCTGAGGGTGACCTGGCTACGGTGCAGGCAGATCCGCGGGTGATTGAGGTTTATCTGGGGCGTTAGTGTTTTGTTTCTGTGTTGTATGTGCCGCTAACGGCGGTCCCGCGGGGTATTTCTACCATGGGCTGCGGAACTCGCTCGGACAGTCCTCGCCCATTACGGAAATACCCGGCGTCGCTGGCGGTAAGCAGCACAGTCCGCCTCCTCGCAGAACCATAAATTTGTCTTGAACTGGCAAAACCGCGCCCGATTCTTGCTAATGAAACCCTGACCCAAGGCCCCGGGCCACGAGCCAGGAAGCGCCGAAAGGAAAACATCATGCTGAAAGTCGACAACCTGAATCAGTACTACGGCGGCAGTCACATCCTGCGCGGGCTCTCGTTCGAGGTCCCGGTGGGCAAGGTCACGACCCTGCTCGGGCGCAATGGTGTCGGCAAAACCACGCTACTGAAGACCCTGATGGGTCTGGTCCCGGCAGCCAGCGGTTCGATCCACTTTGGTGCGCAGGACATCACCCGCGCACCATCGTACAACCGCGTGCGTGCCGGCATCGGCTATGTCCCGCAAGGGCGCGAGATCTTTCCGCGTCTCACCGTCGAGGAAAACCTGCACATGGGGCTGGCGACGCGTCCCAGCGGTGAGAGCATTCCGACCCGGATTTTCGACATGTTCCCGGTGCTCAAGCAGATGATGAGCCGTCGCGGCGGCGACCTCTCGGGCGGTCAGCAACAACAGCTCGCCATCGGGCGGGCACTGGCCTTCGGCCCCAAGCTGCTCATCCTTGACGAACCGACCGAAGGCATTCAGCCTTCCATCATCAAGGACATCGAACGTGCCATCCGCAGCCTGGCCGCCACGGGCGAAATGGCCATCCTGCTGGTGGAGCAGTATTACGATTTTGCCCGCGCCCTGTCCGATCAGTATCTCGTCATGGAACGTGGCGAGATCGTCATGCGAGGGGCGGGCGAGGATATGGATGCGGACGGCGTACGCGAAGCGCTCGCCGTCTGACACCGGGCCCCGGTGGCCCGTACAGGAGAACCGGTATGGCCAACGGATGTAGCTGGGATTCGCTCGACGCACACCTGTTGCGCGTGCTTCATGTATTGCTTACCGAAGGCAGTGTGTCGCGCGCGGCGCGTCGCCTCAATCTGTCGCAGCCTGCGGTCAGTACCGCCCTCAAGCGCTTGCGCGACATCACCGGCGATCCGCTGCTGGTGCGCTCGCGCGGCGGCATGACGCCGACCGAGCGCGGCGCCGAACTGCTCGAGCCGATTCGCATCGTGCTTGAACAGCTCGAACGCATCGCGGAAGGCCCGAGCGGGTTCGATCCCGCCAGCACGCGACGCAGTTTCAACGTGGCGACGCCGGACTACCTCAACGCCATGCTGCTGGGCGAGGTCGTATCCGATGTGCACAAATGTGCGCCGAAGGCGCAAATCGTGTTTCACTCGATGACGCAGAGTTCCGATTATCCGCGTGCGCTCGAATCCGGCGAACTCGATCTGGTCATCGGCAACTGGCCCAATCCCCCGGATCACCTGCGTACCGCCCCGCTGTTCGAAGACCGCATGGTGGTGATGATGCGCAGCGGGCATCCGCTGGCAAGCGCGCAGCTGGATATGGGAGACTGGCTCGCCGCCGACCATGTCGTGCCAACGCCGTACTCGGTGGGGCAGCGTGGCGTGGTCGACGTGTTTCTTGCCCGCGAACGACTGCGCCGCAACGTGGTGGCGCACGTTCCCTATTTCCACATGGCCCCGTTCATGTTGATCGATTCGGAGCTGATCTTTACCGCTCCGGCGCGTTTTGCCGAGCACTATACGACCATGCTGCCGCTGTGCATCGTGCCCGCGCCCGTCGAGCTGCCGGCAATGGCCTACTATCTGCTCTGGCACGACCGTACCCAGCACTCGGCGGAGTGTCGCTGGTTTCGCGAGCGGATCGTGCGTGCCGCGCGGGCGGCACCCGCGGCGACAGCGCTGCGACGGGTCGCTTGAGCCGATCGCCGTCCACGGTGTATCGGTGGAGCCCGGGTCGCCGTTCTGGATTGTTGTGCCAAATTGCAGGCAATGTGCCGCGACCACGTTTCACCGGCACGCTTCCCATATGCGTGGGTTTATCGTTAAGTTTCATTGGTTTGCCCTGAGCGAGGGTGGGTGTCAGCGCGGTACTATTGGCGACCGGGCGTGACGTCGGTCAGCGACTCATCCGGCTGAGCCGACGCCTGAGTGATCGGGAGCCATACGACGAAGGTCGTGCCGACGCCGGCTTCGCTGGTCAGTTCGATGCGTCCGCCGTGCTTGTGCACAATGCCGTAGGAGACAGAAAGACCCAGGCCGGTACCTTTGCCCACGTCCTTGGTGGTGAAGAACGGATCGAAAACCTTCGAAAGGTTTTCGGCGGGGATGCCGATGCCGTCGTCACTGATGGAAATCCATACCAGGTCGCTCTGTCGCCCGCTGCGCAGCAGGATCGTGCCGTGCTTCGGAATGGCATGCACTGCATTGAGCAGCAGATTCATGAATACCTGATCGATCTGTGAGGGGATGCAATCGACCAGCGGCACGTCGCCGTATTCGCGCACCACGTCGGCCTTGAGCTTCAACTCGTTCGACACCAGGCTGATGGCGCGTTCTAGTCCGACGTGCAGGTCGACCCGGCGGCGGGCAAGGTGGCCGGCGCGTGAGAAATCGCGCAAGTCGTGCACGATGTGCTGGACCCGGCTGGCGCCTTCGAGCGATTCCGAAATCAGGGCCATGACGTCCTGGCGCAGATAGGCAAGATCGGTTGTGCGCCGCAATTCACGGAGCTTTTCCTTGCGCTCGGAAGGGGGGATCTCGGGCTCGAGTGCTTCGTAGGCATCGACCAGGTTGAGGAGGCTCTGTGCATAGTCGTTGAGCGTACCGAGATTTGAGTTGACGAAGCCGATCGGGTTGTTGATCTCATGAGCCAGGCCGGCGGCAAGCAGGCCAATCGAGGCAAGCCTCTCCGATTGCCGCACCTGGATGTCGGCCTGTTCGAGTTCTAGGATGAGCCTTTGCTGCTCCTCTTTTTCGCGCTGGAGCTGATCCTTGGTCCGCGTCAGGGCACGGGTTACCCTTTCGTTTTCTTCCAGTGCGGCCGCCAGTGCCCTGGTGCGTTCCTGCACCTGACGCTCCAGCAGCAGGTTCGACTGAAACAGGCCAAACTGTGAGCCGGGTGAATTCAAGGTGCGTTCCGCTCGATCCATCAACGCGCGCAACATCTTGTTGAGGCGGGCAATTTCGGCGTGAAGTGCCGCGTTGGTCTTGTTGGGCATGGCGTGCAGCTTCCTCAACGGCCGATGGCAATGCCGGTCAGTGTCTGATTGACGTGGATACCATTGATCTGTTCGCCATAAGTACTGAATCCCACAGCATGGAAGCGCTTGAGCAATGTCTCCACCGCGTCCCGGTCTCCGCGTTGCATCATCTCCACCTGACGAAGGTAGCAGTCGCACGCGATCAGGAGTTCGGGTTTGCCACCGATCTCGGCGCTCAGGGATTCGAGCGCCTGTTCAAGATTGGCGACCAGGTTCTCGCCCCGGGCAACACGGAATACCAGGCCCTCCTCGATCGCGCTGAAAAATGTCAGGCTGCCGTCTTCATTGACCCGCTGGATCGAGCGCACGTAATCCGTGCCGTCGATCACGACGACGACTGGCGAGGAGGCAAATCTGGCCTCGGAGAGTTCTTCAACGCTGGTGCCGATGAGACGGGCATACTCCTGTGCGGCGGGCAACCCGTTGATTTCATGGACTATGCGGCGGCCTGCGTCGGCCTCGGTGACGACCAGACGCTCGGACTCCCGGATGAAGTGCTGTGTCTTGAAGGTTTGAAATGGCCGTTCGGTACGGATCAGCGAAAGCAGGGCTGCGTTGGCGTGAAAGGCACCGCGGTGAAATATCCAGGTCTGGCAAAAATCGGCTCCGTCGCCGGCCGAGCCACCGAACATCGGCAGCGTGCCAAGCTCGCTCTGTATCGCGTTGGCAACGGGCTCTTCGCGGATCGACAGGCCGTCGATCAGAAGGAAACCAAAGGTGTTGCGGGCAGCGCGCGCCTTCCCGTCGTCGTCTAGGGTTTCCAGCAACCTGCGCGCGAACGCACGGGCATCGCCGATATCGAGATCCTGCAGCCCCTGCAGCAGGTCATAGGCCACCTTGAATCCGCCGCTAGGGAGACTGAAGCCGGAAAGGCTGCCGGCGCGATATCCGGCTGGGCCGATCTCGCCCGCCGTAGTGCAGCCGATCACCGGGACGTCGACAAATCGCTTGTTCAGCGCCGCGGCCAGCGCCTCGAGATCGTAGTCGGCCGAGCAGAAGAATACGACGAGCGCGGCGTCGGGCTGCCGAACCGAATGGTAGAAGTCCTCCGCCGCAGCTTCGGGGTCGGTGGCCGGGGAGTGGCCCATCCGAATGCGTGATGTGCCCCCATGCGTCTCCATTCTGTCGTCTCCGGTGTGCGACATACAATGTTTCCGTCGGGGCCATAATACAGACTACATGGTGGGTGTCCTAGTCAGACGTGGATCGCGGGATGTGGTCTTTCGGTTGTCGCAGGCTTACATGGCCCCGTTCGGATTGCGGTGTGCCCAGCCGGTGAGTTTGCGTTCGATCAGCGCGAAAAGCTCATACATCACCACGCCCATGATGCCGATCACGATCAGGCCGGCAAACACCAGCGCCATGTCCATCGACGAACTGGCGGCCATCATCAGGTAGCCGATGCCGAGGTTGGAGGCAACGGTTTCGGAGATGACAGAGCCGACGAAGGCGAGGGTGATCGCGACCTTCAGCGAAGCGAAAAAGTAAGGCATCGCGCGCGGCAGGCCGACTTTCTTCAGGATGTCGAGGCGGGACGCCCCGAGCGAACGCAGCACGTCTTCCATCTCGGGTTCGAGCGTTGCCAGGCCGGTGGCCACGTTCACCACGACCGGAAAGAACGAGATCAGGAAGGCCGTGAGAATGGCGGGAATCGTGCCGATGCCGAACCACACTACCAGAACCGGTACGAAGGCCACCTTGGGGATGGAGTTGAAGCCCACCAGCAGGGGGTAGAGGGCCTTGTAGATGATCGGTGACGACCCCACCGCTGCGCCCAGCAGCAGTCCGAAGACCACGGCGATGGCGAAGCCGGCAAGTGTGGTGAGGAAAGTCTGCGTGGCATGCATCATGATCGGATCCCAGTGGTCCAGGGTCGAATGCCATACTGCCGACACCGAGGGGAAGAGGAACTCAGGTACGTTGAAGGCGACGACGATGCCTTCCCACAGCAGGCCGAAGAGCGCAACGACGAGCCATGGAGCAAGCCGGATCAGGGTTTTTTGTGACAGCATGAGGGCCTCCCGGCTCAGGATTGGCGAATGTGGCCGATGTGTTCGCGCAGTTCGTGCACATAGTCTGCAAACGGCTCGGAGTAGGTCACGTCGAGGTCGCGAGGACGGGGAAGGTCGATTTCACGCCTTGCCAGAATGCGGCCCGGGCGTTTGCTCATCACGTACACCGTGTCGGCGAGGAACACCGCTTCGCGCAGATCGTGGGTGACCAGCACCACGGTGAACGGCTCTTCCTGCCACAAGTCGCGCACCATGCACCACAACTCCTCGCGAGTGAAAGCGTCGAGCGCGCCGAACGGTTCGTCGAGCATCAGCAGGCGTGGCTTGTGGATCAGGGCACGGCAGATCGACGCGCGCTGCTGCATGCCACCGGAGAGTTCCCACGGGAACTTGTCCTCGAAGCCGGCCAGGCCGACGCGCTTGATCAGGATTCGCGCCTGCTCTTCGTATTCGGCCCGTTTCGTCCTCAGCGTGGAGCGGTAAGGCTCGACGATTTCCATCGGCAGCATCACGTTCTGCAAGGTCGTGCGCCAGGGCAGCAGGTTGGAAGCCTGAAAGGCCATGCCGACGCACTTCTGCGGACCGCCCACTTCACGACCGTCGACGTACACATAGCCCTTCGAGGGCGGTTTGAGTCCGGTGACCAGTTTCATCACCGTCGACTTTCCACATCCCGACGGGCCGACCAGCGCAATGAACTCGTTCTCGCGAATCGACAGACTGACATCCTCGATCGCAAAGGGACTGCCAGGCTGGTACGCCAGGCTCACATCTTCAAAACGGACGAAATCCATGATCGATACCGGCGGGCGCAAGCATGTATGCATGCCACCCGCGCACTCCTCTAGGTGATGCTCACTTGATCGCGCGTTCGGCGAGCGGCGGCAGATAGGCAACGGTAAACAAGGCCTCGGCGTCCGGCGTGGCAGGCAGTCCGAAGGCGACAGCCGCTTCGGCCACGGAGCGCTTCAGGCGCGCCGGATCGACCGCGCCAAGACCAAGTGAGCGCGTTTCGGGCGTGACGACGACGGATTCGAGTGCAAGTTTGAGGCGCCGGCTTTCGAGTGCGACGTTGATCAGCGGGTCACGTTCCTTGACCGCGAGGATGGCGGAATCCGGACTGGCGATGGTGTCCTTCAGGGCCTTGTTGAAGGCGCGTACGAAACCTGCGACGGCCTTGGGCTGTTCGTTCAGCATCTTCGGGCTTGCAATCAGCGTGTTGCCGTAGAACTCGACACCATGCTCGGGATACTTAAGGGCGACGATGTCCTCGGGTTTGACGCCCCGTGCTTCGAGATTGAGCACGCTGGTGAAGTAGAAGCCGGTAATTCCGTCCACGTCGCCGCGTGCAAGCAAGGTCTCCCGGATGGCGGGTTCGACGGTTTGCCACTTCACCGCATCTGTGGCCAGGCCGTTGGCCTTGGCAAATGCCGGCCACGCCTTGCGTCCGGCGTCGAAGATCGGCGCCGCCAGCGTCTTGCCGGCGAGATCGGCAGGCTTGCTGACGCCGGATTTCTTGAGCACGAAAACCGCAGCTGGCGTCGAATTGTAGGCCATGTAGATGCCCTGGATCTTCGATCCCGGCGTCTTGGCGTCGTACTCGACCAGCGCATTGAAGTCGGCAAATCCCATGTCGTAGGCGCCGGTGGCGATGCGCGTCACCGCACCGGCTGACCCGTTGCCTGCGTCAATCTCGACATCCAGCCCTTCGGCGGCAAAGTAACCCTTGCTCTTGGCCAGCAGGAAAGGGGCTGACGGCCCCTCGAAGCGCCAGTCCAATGTGAACTTGATCCTGACCGGCTCTGCGGCGTGCGCCGGTCCGAGCCCCATCGTGCAGGTGGCGAGCAGCAGTGCGGCCAGCGCGCGGCGGCGGGTCATCCGTGTGGTGACGGGGTTTGCCTTGGTACGAAACATGTGCAGCTCCTGAGTGTCGGTCGATCACATCTGGCAAGCGTCATGCCATGCGAAACGCGGTCAAAAGGCGGCATTCAGGGCCGGTTTCGAGGGTGTAGGGCACCGAAGCGGTGCGCTCAAATACAAGGCTGAGGATAGTGGGTTGAAATCTATCGATTTTGCGATGCACAACTGCGGTGCGAGGCGGCAGGAAAAGCGCGATGGCGGTGCAGCGGGAAGTGATCTCTCGATCGCAAAATACACAATATAAACAGATACTTGTTTAATGTATGAACATGTGAAATCGGTAATACGGACTATAGCGCATCAACCCCTTGGTCCCTGTTAGCTTGAAAAAAAGCAACTGTCGATGTTGCGATGAATCATCCCTTTCTTGCTCAGGAGCCCCCGTATCATGAAGCCCAGTTTCTCGACCCGCATGCCCTCCCGCAAACTCGCCGCTGCGGTGATAGGCACCTGCCTCTCGCTGCCATATGCGGCCACCGCGGCCAACTGGAGCGATACCTCCATCTCCTATCGCTATGGAGAGCAGTTCAACGAGCCGGCGATTGCCAAGGATGTTTCAAAGGACATCGTCGGCTTCACCCATGTGAGCGGCCATGGCTATGGGCAGAACTTCCTAAACGTCGATATCCTGATGTCGGACAAGAATGATCCTGCCAAGGGCGGTGGCACGGGGGCGCAGGAAGTTTACGTGGTCTATGCCCATCAGCTGTTCATGGGCAAGGTGCTCGACAGGAGTCTGTCCTTCGGACCGGTCAAGGAGGTGGCGCTGACGACCGGGTTCGACTGGAATTCGAAAGACACCGCCTTTGCCCCGAAAGTGCGCAAGATTCTTGTCGGTCCGACGCTGAAGTTCGACATTCCCAAGGGCTATTTCGATGTCAGTCTGCTGTTCTACAAGGAATGGAACAACAATGGCATCGTCGGCAAGTCGGTCAATTTCGACTCCACCTACCGTATCGCCATGGCCTGGGGGGTGCCCTTCACAGTGGCATCGGTGCCGCTGTCCTTTGAAGGCTTTCTGAACTACACCGGGGAAAAGGGAAGGGATGGTTTCGGCGTAAAGACCGACCCCGAAACCTGGACCGACATGTTCATCATGGCCGATGTGGGCCAGATGTTGATGGGCAAGCCGCGCACCTTGCGGGCCGGCATCGGTTACGAGTACATCAACAACAAGTTTGGCGCGAAGGAAGGTAGCACCGGCTCGGAAACCACGACGCCGATGATCAAGGTGCAATGGCACTTCTGACGCAAGGCCCTGTGCCGAGCCGGAACACGGGCGGCCAGGGTCGCCCTTGTCGTTGAGCGGGGTGTTTTCATTGTTGTCTATTGGCCGCCAGTCCAGCTACGGGCGTAGCGGTTGCCGAGGCTGGTCAGAATCTCGTATCCGATTGTGCCCGCGCGTTCGGCGACGGTGTCGACCGGATTCAGCGGACAGGCCAGATCGATCAGTGTGCCTTCCTGGAGTGCACCTTCCGCGGTATCGGTGGCGTCAATCGTGATGGTGTCCATTGATACATTGCCCACGACCGGAAGGCGGATGCCGTGGAAATGGGCGTAACCGCTATTGCTCAGGCTGCGCAGGTAGCCGTCCGCATAGCCGATGGCGACAGTGACAATCCGCGACGGGCGGCGGGCCGTCCACCGATGGTTGTAGCCCACCGCGGTACCGCTGTCGATGAGCCGCGTCTGAATCACCTTGCCGCGCAGATGGATGACGGCGCGCTGGGGATTGTCGATGCCTGCGGCCGGGGCGATACCGTAAAGGGCTGCGCCGGGGCGTACGAGGTCGAAGTGATAATCTGCGCCGAGAAAGATGCCCGACGAGTTGGCCAGGCTGGCCGCAGTGGGCGGCAGACGCCGCAGCGCAGCGCGGAAGCGCGCCAGTTGCCCGGTGTTGATCGGATTGCCCGCCTCTTCCGCGCTGACCAGATGGCTCATGATCAGCGTGAGATCGATGCCCTGGAGCAGGTCGGGGTCGTGTGAGACAAGATCCAGTTCTGCTGCCGATAGCCCCAGCCGGGCCATGCCGGTATCCACCTGCAGGACGGCCGGCAAGGTCTTTCCAAGCTGTTGTGCCAACGCGCGCCAAGCAGCCAGTTGCGGCAGGCTGTTCAGCACCGGCACGATATCGTGGGCGGGGAACACCGGCTCGGCGCCCGGTGGTGCGCCATGCAGGACATAAAGCGTGGCGTCCGCCGCGAGCAACGGGCGCAGGGCAAGCGCCTCGTCGACGTGGGCGACGAAGAAATGGCGGCAACCGGCACGATAGAGTGCGGGCGCGACGTGCTGCGCGCCCAGGCCATAAGCGTCGGCTTTGACCACGGCTGCGCAGTGGGTGGTGCCAACGCGCGACTTGAGACTGCGCCAGTTTTCGCAGATGGCATCCAGGTCGATGATCAGCAGTGCGCCGGCGTGGGTTCGGGACGACGTGTTCATTGCGGGAAGCGGCGCGGGTGCTGGGCGCCTTTGTGCGTGAAGGTCATGATTCGGCGAGCGTCTCGGCCCGGTGCGAGGTGAACCGCTCAGCGGTAGCGGGCAATGCCGAGGTCGTCCATCTGGATCTCGGGAGTGCGTCCGCTGACGATGTCGGCCATGACGCGCCCGGTACCGGCGGCCATGGTCCAGCCCAGCGTGCCATGGCCGGTGCTGAGGTACAGGTTGCGATAGCGCGTCTTGCCGATGATGGGGGTGCCGTCGGGCGTCATCGGTCGCAGCCCGGTCCAGAATTCGGCCTTGCTCACATCGCCACCACGCGGGAAGAGATCGGTGACGACGAACTCGAGGGTTTTTCTTCTGTTTTCGACCAGTTCCAGGTCATAGCCTGAAAGCTGCGCCGTACCGCCCACGCGAATGCGGTCGCCAAGGCGGGTCACCGCCACCTTGTGGGTTTCATCCATGATCGTCGACTCGGGCGCCATCCTGGCGTCGGTGATCGGCACCGTGATCGAGTAGCCCTTGACCGGATAGACCGGAACGTCGATGCCGAGCGGCTTGAGCAGCAGGGGCGAATAGCTGCCCAGCGCGAGGACGTACTGATCGGCGGTCAGCATGCCAGCGTCGGTGCGTACGCCGCTGATCCGGTCGCCGCTGTATTCGAGGCCCTCGATCGTCGTGCCGAAGCGGAACTTGACCCCCAGGGCCTCGGCCATGCCGGCCAGGCTCTGGGTGAACTTGAAGCAGTCACCGGTTTCGTCGCCCGGCAGGCGCAGCGCGCCTACGAACTTCTCCTTCACCGCGGCGAGCGCGGGTTCGTACTCGAGATAGCCGGCCTGGTCCAGTACCTGGAAGGGCACGCCGTACTCCTTGAGAATGCCGATGTCCTTGGCCGTGTCGTCGAGCTGCTTCTGGGTGCGGAACAACTGCAAGGTGCCCTGGCTGCGTTCATCGTAGCGGATGCCGGTCTCGGCGCGCAGTTCACGCAAGCAGTCGCGACTGTACTCGGCAATGCGCACCATCCGGCTCTTGTTCACGCGATAGCGGGCTTCGGTACAGTTGCGCAGCATCGACAGACCCCAGCGCCACATCTTCGGGTCGAGCATGGGTTTGATCACCAGCGGGCTGTGATGCATCAGCAACCATTTGATCGCCTTCAGCGGCACGCCGGGGCCGGCCCACGGGGCGGAGTAGCCGGGCGAGACTTCGCCGGCATTGGCGTAGCTGGTTTCCAGCGCCGGCCCCGGCTGGCGGTCGACCACGGTGACGTCGTGGCCGGCACGTGCCAGATAGTAGGCCATCGTCGTGCCGATGACGCCGCTGCCGAGGATGAGTACATGCATTGATCTGCTCCGTTTTGCGTGGTGGATGTCTCTTCCGGGGGGCAAAAGACCGTCTGAATCGCGTTAGCAACGCGCATGCCAGATCTCCAATGCTAGTTAAATCAATGTGTTGTATGTGATCTCCCGGCGCGACGCAGGGCATCCGTACGAAAATCAGTACACTTTTTCCCGGCGATCGCCGGTAGGCAGAGATAAATCGTTGTGAAACAGCATTTTGGCTGATGTGTATCGGTTACGATACGCTGTATTGAAATTAGTACATTGATGACTCATGCGCATCTCCGTCGTTTTCTCCGACCGTGTCGGCATTGCCCAGGAGGTCCTTGGCGTACTGGCCCGGCGCTCGCTCAATGTCACCGCGGTCGAGGTTGATCCGCCCTGGGTCTACATCGAGGCGCCCGAACTCGACCAGGCCGGCCTGATCGCGTTGCGGCAGGAGATGCAGCAGGTGCCCGGTGTGCAGTCGGTCGACGCGGTGGCCATGCTGCCCGGGGCACAGCGCAGGCTGTATCTCGACGCCTTGATGGCGGCGCAGGCCGATCCGATGCTGGCAATCGACTCCGGGGGCGAAATCGTCGTCGCCAACGGCGCCGCCGTTGCGGCCAGTGGTATTTCCGAGGACGCGCTGCTGGGCTCGTCGATCACGGCGCTGATCCCGGACGAGGGCTTGCTCGAAGCGCTGGTCGAAGGCGGGTACCAACTGTCCGCGCGCGAGATCGAGATCCGTGGCGAACCCTACCTGCTCGAGACCTTGCCCTTGCAGGAAAGCGGCGGGCGAACCGCGGGAGCGGTGCTGACCCTGCATGCGCCGAGCCGCCTGGGCGAGCGTCTGAGTGCCCTGCAGAATCTCGATTCGGGTGGTTTCGAAGCCATTCTCGGCAGCTCTTCGCAGATCGTGCAGCTCAAGCAGCGGGCGGCACGCATGGCCCAGGTCGATGCCCCGCTGCTGATCAGCGGCGAGACCGGCACCGGAAAGGAATTGCTGGCGCATGCCTGCCATGCGGGCAGCGCACGCGGCACGGAACCCTTCTTCGCGCTGAACTGCGCCGCACTCCCCGAAAGTCTGGCCGAAAGCGAACTGTTCGGTTACGCACCGGGGGCCTTCACGGGCGCCTTGCGCGGCGGCAAGCCTGGCCTGCTCGAACTCGCCCATGGCGGCACGGTGTTCCTCGACGAGGTCGGCGAGATGTCGCCCTATCTGCAGGCAAAGTTGTTGCGATTCCTCAATAACGGAAGTTTCCGCCGAGTTGGCGGCGATCGCGAGACCCGGGTCGATGTGCGCATCATCAGCGCCACCCACCGTGCGCTCGAGGCCATGGTCGAGGCCGGGCAGTTCCGTCAGGACCTGCTGTTTCGTCTCAATGTGCTCAATCTGCACATGCCGTCCTTGCGCGAGCGTCCGGACGACATCCTGTCGCTGGCCAACTTCTTTCTCGAACGCGCCTGCGCGCAAGCCGGCCGACCGCTGCAGCGCCTGTCGCCAGCGGCGTGCGCGGCCTTGCTGGCGAATCCGTGGGAGGGCAATGTGCGCCAGTTGCAGAACGTCATTTTTCGCGCCATGACGATGACCGAGCGGCGGGTGATCGACGCCGACGATCTGGAGCTGGCCAATGCCGCTCGCCAGGGCGTGAATGGCGTATCGGAAGAAATCACCAGCCTGGATCAGGCCGTGGCCGATTTCGAGAAGGGCATTCTGCAGCGGCTGTATCGCGACTTTCCCTCCAGCCGCAAACTGGCCCGGCGCCTTGGCGCCTCGCATTCGGCGATCGCATCCCGCATGCGCCGCTACGGGATCGGCCAGGGTTGAAGCCCGTCCCCCTGCGTTCTTCGCTGTTTGCTCTCGGTGCGGCTTTCGAGTGGGCATCGTTATTGCATGTATATATAGCGATGGCGGCTGCGGAGGGCCGCGCCATCTTGCATAAATCAGCGGATGGATATGATTAAACGAGAAATTGCCCTCCGGATTCAGTGAGGATTGCGATGTGCTATATACAACACAACATATAAAAGCTGGCGATCGACGTCGGGTTTCCGACAGCGGCGATCAACCGTGGTGGAGAAATCTCCCTACGGAATGGCGTGACATGGTCGTAACACCGCTCGCCTTCGATCTGTTTCGCGAAGCAGACCTGGATGCCGAGCGGGTGTTCGGATACGACCATGACGGTGTGGCCTGCTATTACGCCCATCGCTACGTGCTGCGTGAGCCGCGCTCGGATGATGGCGAGGAGTTCTACGCGGCGCCGGCCTACTCGGAGTCGGTGTCGGCCTGGTTGTTGCGGGATGAGCGCTGGCTGATCCATCGCGTCGTGCGTGTCGGTGAGGACTGCGGCGGGCGGGGCTTCTACAGCTTCAGCGAGAGCATGCCGCGCTGAGGGGCTTTTCTTCATTCTTTGGCAAGGAGTCCGTTCATGTCGGTCCATGTGTTTTCAATTGCGGGTGGTTTCCGCCGCGCCTTTTCAGGGGTGCGGTCAATTCTCGCCCTCGTTGTGTTTGTTCTCGCAGGCGCCTTGCCTGCGCAGGCTGCGGACACGCTGACCATTGCTGCCGGCGCCGGCTACAAACGGCCGGTAAGCGAGCTCGCGGCTGCTTTCGAACGCCATGCCGGGGTCAAGGTCGAGCCTTTCTTCGGCAACATGGGGCAGGTGTTGGCACAGGCTGTGCAGAGCGAGCAGGTTGCGATCGTGATCGGCGATCAGGCCTTTCTCGAAAACGCGAAGCAGCTCGGTTTCGGGCGCTACCTGGGGGCCGGCAGGGGGCGGCTGGTGGTCGCCTGGCCAAACGGAAAGGCGCTCACGCGACCCGCCGACATCGCCGAGGCGGACGTTGCCCGCATCGCATTGCCAGACGTGCGTCATGCGGTTTATGGCAAGGCCGCAAGTGAATACCTGGCGCGCAGCGGGCTGGCGGACAGGGTGAAGGACCGACTGCTCACGGTTTCCACCGTTCCCCAGGTGACCGCCTATCTGGTCAGTGGCGAGATCGATGCCGGATTCATCAATCTGACCGATGCACTGGGCGTACGCGAGCGCATCGGCGGATTCATCGAGATCGATCCTGAGCAGTATGGGGAGATCCGGATTGTCGGTGGCGTGGTCGAGGGGCGCGAGGGTCTGCCTGGTGTGCATGCGTTCGGCGATTTCCTCGAGACCCCGGAGGCGAAGGCCATCCTTGCGCGTCACGGTCTGTGACGCAGGGGGTGAATGCGCTTCTTGCGGTGCTGGCTGAACCGGCCGTCACGCAAGCCCTGCGTCTGAGTGCGGAGGTGGCGTTGGCCACCCTCGTGCTCCAGTTGGTGGCCGGGCTTGGGCTTGGCTATGCGCTGTCGCAGCGGCGCTGGTTCGGGCGGGGCCTGGTCGACACGATGGTGACGCTGCCGCTGGTGTTCCCGCCGGTGGCGACCGGTTTTGTGCTGCTGATGGTGCTCGGCCGTCGTGGGCCGGTTGGAAGCTGGCTCGGGGAGCAGTGGGCGATCGAGGTGGTGTTCTCGTTCTGGGGGGTGCTGATCGCGTCGCTGATCGCCGGGCTGCCGCTGGTGGTCAAGCCGGTGCAGTCGGCGCTCGAGAGCGTGTCGGGCCGGCTGGGCGAGGCGGCGCGGGTGTTGGGCAAGACCGAGCTCGAGATATTCCTGCGCGTGCTGTTGCCGAATATTCGCGGTGCGCTGGCGGCAGGGCTGGCGCTTGGCCTCGGGCGCTCGCTTGGCGAGGTCGGCATCACGTTGATGTTGGGGGGCAATGTTGTCGGGCGAACCACGACCATGTCGCTGGAGATTTTCAACGCGGTGAGCGGTGGGGAGTTCGAGCGCGCTGCGGTGTTGTCGCTGGTGCTGGGGGTGGTGTCGCTCGGGCTGTTCGCCGCATTGAAACGGCTGGGCGCGGTCTGACGGGCGGCCAGGTCCGAGAATGAAATCACCGCGGCCGGGGATCGGTCATCCCCTTTCAACCGGTGTTTTCCTGCCCGGATCCGCCAAATGCCTCACAATCGGTCGCGTTCGTCCTCATTCCTCACCTTGCCGGCTGCACGCGCTCAAGGGCGACCGCCGCCTTGCGCACGTGAGCCCGAGCGGGGCTATGGGATGCAGGTAGCGCACCGTCGCCATCTCTGCCGCACGCCGGTGTAGCAGGCGCAGGCTCAGAATCTCCAGCCACCTCCACAGGCGACCGCCGTCGTCGGCCCTGACCTCTGCCGCCTGAAGCGCGGCATGTGCGCATTCGAGCCAGTGCCGGCGTTCGGCCTCAGTGCAGTGCTGCGCGAGCCGGTCGAGCAACGGCTCCAGGCTGTCCGGCGTGACGCTCCCGCCATCGCGCAAGCTACCCAGGCAGGCCGCAATCGCGCGGCAACGGCTGAGCCGCAGCGTGCCGGTCGGCGGTTGGCGCGGGTTCAAGGGGCCTGTGCTCAGGCCGACCTGCAGGTGAAGGGCGAATGTCCTCAGCCTGGCGTCACTTGCCGAAATGCCACGCAGGCTCGGCAGGTGGATCGTCGTGGTCGATGTTGCGCCCCAGTGTTCGGGGCGTGGGGCTCGATATTCGCACATTGCAACTCCTTGTCAGCGAAGCATCGGGTCGATGCCAGCAAGCGCAATGCCATATGGGTCGGCGCCGTGGTGCCGAAGCAGGAGGGGCCTGGAAGCGTGTGTCTGCGTGTTTGGCCGTTCGGGATTCACCGTGAGAGGCATCGAAGTTGTCTTCATTGCGACATTTTATATGTATCAATGTAAACAATAAAACATATGCCATGGCGAAAGATGTGAGCATGTCCAGGATATTTTCTGGGTGAGCTCATTGTTTATATGTAGATGAATATATCGATAAGTGCCTGTCTTGTGCGGGCGAGCCCGGTGGCTCACCTTTCGACCGGGCTTCCGGTGTTCGGCGGTGAACTGATGGCCGTGAGGCACGCACGGACCAGCGGTCGGCGCTCACAAGCACCTTGTCGCCAGGTTCGAGCATGGCATCAGGCTCGCCGTGCGCGAGCCAGGTTCGGCCTTCGGCTTCGATCCGGTACTGTGGTCTGCCTTCCGTGATGCCGATGCAGGCGAGCACGCGTGCGGAAATGGTGAGCCGGTTGTCGTCCCCGACGTCGACTGCCACGCCGAACAGTTCCCGGGGTGGGGCGTTTGCGACGATGCGCCCGCCTTCCATTACCGCGGCGCGGTCCGCCAGCCGCAGTGCTTCGGCGGTGTCGTGGGTGACGAGCACGGTCGTCGTGGGGCGGTGGCGGTGCATGGCCAGCAGTGCGTCCTGCAGGTCGTTCCGCATCTTGCCGTCGAGCGCGGACAGCGGTTCGTCAAGCAGTAGCAGGTCGGGTTCGGCGGCCAGCGCACGTGCCAGCGCCAGACGCTGTTGCTGCCCCCCCGACAGCCGTCCCGGACGCTGGTCCGCCAAGGCATCGAGGCCGACCATGTCGATCAGCTCATCCGCGCGTGAGCGAGGGGTGCTGCGACGCAGCGCGAAGCGCACATTGCCGCGGACCGTCATGTTGGGAAACAGGGCGTAGTCCTGGAATACCAATCCGGCGCGCCGCTGACGCGTTGGCAGCGTGATGGCGCGGGTGGTGTCCAGCCACACGCGCCCGAAGGCGATGACGCGGCCTTCGTCCGGCTGCAGCAGGCCTGCCAGCAGCCTCAACAGCGTGGTTTTCCCTGTTCCCGACGGGCCAAGGAGCGCCAGTATTTCGCCCCTGGCGATCTGAAGTTCGACATCGAGCAGGGCCGGGCCGTGAGCGCCCGACAGCATCTTCCTGACCTGAACCGAGATGTCCCCGCGCACGACGTCGCCCGCGCGGGCAGGGTGGTGCAACCGGCGGGAAAAGGGCCACATGATGTCGATACCGTGCGTTGGAACAATAGGTATCGTCACAGCATGTGCCGTGCCTGCACCGATGTCTGGCACGCCGCGGGGCGCGCCAGACGCATATTCAGGCGGGCACGCCGAGAATCACATTTGAGGCCTTGATGACGGCAGTGACCGTTGCGCCGGGCTTGAGGCCGAGTTCGGCGGCCGCTTCCCGCGTGATCACCGAGGCGATCTCGCTTCCGCCCGGCAGTGCAATGCTCACCTCGGCATTGACGGTGCCCACTTCCACCGACTTCACCGTGCCGGTGAGACTGTTGCGTGCCGAAAGCCGAATGTCGCCGCCGTCGCTCATCAGCATGACCCAGGGGGCCTTCACCAGGGCAATGACCTCCTTGCCGACGGCCAGTTCGAGCGTACGGATGCTTTCCATGGTGACGATGGCCACCAGTGTGTCGCCGCCGCCGATCGCGACGGACACCTCCGCGTTGACCGCGCCGGACTGCAGTGCGGTGATGGGGCCTTTGAAGATGTTGCGGGCGCTGACTTTCATGCTTTTCTCCGACATGAGGGAATGGATGTGATACCAGGAAGCGTTGTAGCATTCAGTACATTAAAATGTTCCAAATCGAACAAATGCTGCATGGCAATAACTCTAGATCCACTGCCTGTATCGATGCAACCATAGTAAAGCGCAGGTGGCACGCTTCTGGCTTTATATAAAATGGAATACATAATGATCACGCAAACGATGACACCGACCCGCTTCCTCGCCCGCATGTCGCTCGAAACCGAGATCGGAGCGGCCCTGTCCGATACGCGTATCCGCCTGCTCGAGGAAATCGGGCGCAAGGGGTCGATCAATCAGGCTGCCAAGGCGGTGCCCTTGTCCTACAAGGCCGCATGGGACGCGATCGATACCATGAACAATCTCGCCCCGGAGCCACTGGTCGTGCGCGTCACCGGCGGACGACAGGGAGGCGGCACTCAGCTCACCGAGTATGGCCAGAAGATGGTGGCGATGTACCGGGCCTTGGAGATCGAGTACCAGGCTGCGCTCGACCGGCTGTCGGAACGCCTCAATGAAGCGGGAGGGTGCGATATCCGTGGCTTCCAGAAACTGATGCATCGCATGAGCATGAAAACCAGTGCGCGCAACCAGTTTTCCGGCGCGATCACCGGTTTGCGCGATGGCGGCGTGGACTACGAGGTGCGCGTGCGCCTCGATGCCGACACCGAGATCGCCGCCATCATCACCAAGGCCAGCGCGGAAAACCTCGGGCTGACGATCGGCAAGGAAGTGTTTGCACTGGTGAAGTCGTCCTCGGTGATGCTGTCCGTCGATCCCGGTATGCGGCTCACCGCCCGTAACCAGTTGTGGGGCGAGGTCTCCGAGGTGCACGAGGGTCCGGTGAACAACGAGGTCACCTTGGTGCTGCCGTCGGGTCGTAGCGTGACCTGCGTGGTGACCGGCGAGAGCTGCAAGGCGCTCGGGATCGAACCCGGCGCAAAGGCCTGCGCCTTCTTCAAATCATCCAGCGTCATTCTGGCCATCTACGAATGAGGCTGACCGTTTCTTTCCTACCTAATGGAGTCGAATCATGAATGCACCGGTTTCAGGGCTTCTTCTGGCGCTCGGTCTTGGCGTGTTTGCACTCGGCGTTCGTGCAGCAGAAGTACAGGTTGCTGTCGCAGCGAATTTCACTGCGCCGATGCAACGTATTGCGGCGGACTTCGAAAAGGACACCGGTCACAAGGCGATGGTCGCGTTTGGCGCAACCGGCAAGCTTTACGCCCAAATCAAGAACGGTGCGCCTTTTGAAGTCTTCCTTGCGGCCGACAACACTACGCCGGCAAGGCTCGAAAGCGAAGGCGACACGGTGAAAGGAACGCGTTTCACCTACGCAGTCGGAAAACTGGTGCTGTGGTCGGCGAAAGAGGGCTACGTGGACCCCAAGGGCGACGTGCTGAAGTCTGCCGCGTATCAGCACCTGTCGCTCGCAAACCCAAAGACCGCGCCGTATGGCGCTGCGGCGATGGCGGTGCTGGCGAAGCTGGGTCTCAGCGAGACGGTGGGCGACCGCATGGTCCAAGGTGAAAACATCACCCAGGCCTATCAGTTCGTTGCCACCGGCAATGCCGAACTCGGTTTCGTCGCATTGTCCCAGGTTTTCAAGGATGGAAAAGTGAGCGCAGGATCGGCATGGATCGTGCCCGCGGATCTGTACGATCCGATCCGGCAGGATGCCGTGATAATGACGAGAGGCATCGATAACCCGGCGGCGAAGGCGCTGGTCGACTACTTGAAGGGCCCAAAGGCGGCCTCAGTGATCAAGTCCTACGGCTACGATCTGTAAGGGCAGCGCAGCAAGCTCGCGCAGGGACAGGAGACAAGCAATGTTGTCATTGGACAGCATCGATCTCGCGGCGATCGGGCTGACGCTCAAGCTGGCGACGGTCACGACCGTGCTGCTGCTCGCGATCGGTACTCCGATCGCGTGGTGGCTGGCGCGTACTCGTTCGCGGCTCAAGGGGCCGATCGGTGCCGTGGTCGCACTGCCGCTGGTACTGCCGCCGACCGTGCTCGGCTTCTACTTGCTGGTGGCGATGGGACCGAACGGTTTCGTCGGACAACTCACCCAGAGCCTTGGCCTGGGTACGTTGCCCTTTACCTTTGCGGGGCTGGTCGTGGCCTCGGTGTTCTATTCCATGCCCTTCGTCGTGCAGCCGCTGCAAAACGCGTTTGAGGCGATTGGTGAGCGGCCGCTCGAGGTGGCTGCCACCTTGCGCGCCGGGCCGTGGGATACCTTCTTCAGCGTGGTGTTGCCGCTGTCCAAACCCGGTTTCGTCACCGCTGGCATACTTGGCTTCGCCCATACGGTGGGCGAGTTCGGGGTGGTGCTGATGATCGGCGGCAATATCCCGGAGAAGACCCGGGTGGTGTCGGTGCAGATCTACGACCATGTCGAGGCGATGGAATATGCTCAGGCACATTGGTTGGCCGGTGGCATGCTGGTGTTTTCCTTCCTCGTGCTGCTGGCGCTGTACACCAGTCGGCTCAAGCACAACTGGCGAGGGTGAGGGCGATGATCGGCGAAGCGGAGATTCTGGTTGCAATGAGCGAATGTGCCGGTGAGGAACGGTTGGTCGCGACTGAAGGCCGCGTCGGTATTCATGCGCGTTTTCGGGTGGGTTACCCCGGATTCGCGCTGGATGTCGATCTGCGGCTGCCAGGAAGAGGGGTGACCGCGCTGTTCGGGCATTCCGGCTCGGGCAAGACGACCTGTCTGCGCTGCGTGGCCGGGCTGGAGTCGGCAGACATGGGCGTGCTCGAGGTCAATGGCGAGTTGTGGCAGGACAGCGCCCGCGGTGTCTTCGTGCCGACCCATCGACGCTCGCTCGGTTACGTGTTCCAGGAGGCCAGCCTGTTTCCCCATCTGTCGGTGCGGCGCAATCTCGAGTTCGGCATGAAACGGGTGGCTGCGGCGACGCGACGGGTGGCTTGGGATCAAGCGGTCGATCTGCTCGGCATCGAGTCCTTGCTCGATCGCATGCCCGAGCGTCTGTCCGGCGGCGAACGCCAACGCGTTGGCATTGCTCGCGCCTTGCTTACCAGTCCGCGCCTGCTGCTGATGGACGAGCCGCTTGCTGCGCTGGATCTCAAGCGCAAGCACGAGATCCTGCCCTACCTCGAGCGTCTGCACGACGAGTTGGAAATTCCTGTCCTCTATGTCAGCCATTCGCCCGACGAAGTGGCACGCCTGGCAGATCACGTGGTGCTGCTCGACCAGGGGCGGGTGGTGGCGCAAGGCGGCCTGGTGGCGACGTTGGCGCGGCTGGACCTGCCAACCGCATTTACCGAAGACGCCGGGGTCGTCGTCGAATCGGTCATCGCCGAACACGACGAGCACTACCATCTGTCACGGCTGGACTTTCCCGGTGGCAATGTGCTGGTCGCCCGGCGGCCGGAGGCCATCGGACATCGGCTTCGTTTCAGAGTGCATGCGCGCGACGTCAGCCTTGCCGAGTCGCGCAATGAGAACAGCAGCATTACCAATCTGCTGCCTGCGGTGGTGTGTGAGGTGGTGACGGCCGATACGCCGGCGCACGTGCTGGTGAGGCTGGACGCGGGCGGTACGCCGTTGATCGCACGTATTACCAGGCGTTCGTGCGATCAGCTCGGCATCGTTGCCGGGCGACAGATGTGGGCGCAGATCAAGGCGGTGGCGCTGCTGGGGTGAGCACATGATCGGGGCCGCCGCCTTTGGACGCCCGATGAAGTGAAACGACTGGATTGCATGGACCGGGATGTACCCCCGGGGTCGGCGACTGTCCATCGATATGTACTTAAGTATATTGAAAAAGCCAGAAGGAGCTCGAATGAAGCGAAGAATGGTGGGGCTACTGTTGTTTGCAGCATGGACTTTGCCGGCGATGTCCAGCGATTCGGCGGTATTTTCGCTCGGCGAGATCAGCGTCACGGCGCCCGCCGACGGTGGGCAATTGCCCGCGGGCAGCACGATCGATGTGCAGGACATCCGCGAGCAGGACCGCGAAACCGTGGGACGTGCGTTGCAGATGGTGGCGGGGGCCAACCTCAGCCGGGTCGGCGCACGCAATGAGGAAATGGCCTACCTGCGCGGCTTCGATCTGCGTCAGGTGCCGGTATTCGTCGATGGCATACCGGTCTATGTGCCATACGACGGCTATGCGGATCTTGGGCGCTTCACGACCTTCGACCTCTCCCGTATCGAGGTGGCCAAGGGCTTCAGTTCCTTGATATACGGTCCCAATACGCTAGGCGGCGCCATCAACCTGATCAGCAGGCGCCCGACGCGGGCGTTCGAGGGTGAAGTCGGGGGCGGGATCGGTATCGACGACAGCGGCGAGCGCAACAACTTCCGCGTCTACGGCAACGTCGGCCTGCTGCGCGAATCCTGGTACCTCCAGGCCGGTGTTTCCGTGCTCGATGAGGACGGTTTCCGGCTGCCGGGCGGCTTCGAACCGGTCGCGGCCGAAGATGGCGGCTCTCGCGATAACAGCTATCGTCGCGACAGCAAGGTCAGTTTCAAGCTCGGACTGACGCCGAACGCAACGGACGAATATGTGCTCGGCTATGTGCGCCAGGATGGCGAGAAGGGAAATCCTCCCTATGCGGGAACCCGCTCCAGTGTGCGTTACTGGCAGTGGCCGTACTGGGACAAGGCCAGTCTCTTCGTGGCCACGCGAACGCAGTTCGGCGAGCACGTACTCAAGGTGCGTGCCTATCACGACACCTACGAGAACTCGCTGTTTGCCTACGATGACGCCGGCTACGACAGCCAGCTCAAGAGATCTTCCTTTCGCAGTTGGTACGATGACTACACCAACGGGCTCTCGGTAGAAGGCGATTTCGCTCTCGCCGCTTCAAATCGGCTGCGACTGGCCTATCACCTGAAGGAGGATGTCCATCGCGAGCACGATGGCGGCGAGCCGATACAGACCAATCGGGACCTGACACAGTCGCTCGCCATTGAAGACAGTATCGCGGTGAGCCGCTCGGTGACACTCGTCGGCGGACTCTCGTATGACTATCGCAAGGCGCTGCGCGCCGAGACCTATGACCTGTCCACCGGGCTGGTGCGACAGGACACGGGCGACAACGATGCGGTCAATGCACTCGCCGGGGCGTTCTACACGCTTGAAGGCGGTGCGTCCGTACGTGCAACGGTGGCGCGCAAGAGCCGCTTCGCCACGATCAAGGATCGCTACTCCTATCGTCTCGGCACAGCCATTCCCAATCCGGGTCTGAAGACCGAGCGTGCGACCCATTACGAGGTCGGCTACGGCAGCGCAATGGCGCCTACCTGGTACCTCGATGCTGCGCTGTTCCACAGCGACATCGCCGATCTGATCCAGACCGTACGGATCGACCCCGCATTGTGTGCCAGCCCGCCCTGTTCGCAGATGCAGAACGTGGCGCGGGCGCGTTCCACCGGGCTGGAGGCGACGGTCGATGGTGAGCTCGGCCACTGGAAGATCGGGGCCAATTACACCCTGCTTTACCGGCGCAACCTCGAAGACGACGCAATCAAGCTCACCGATACGCCGCGGCACGAATTCTTCGCTGCGGCAATCCGCAGCCACGGGCCGTGGCAATACGGGGGCAGTGTCGAAGCCGCATCCGGGCGCTACTCCTCCAGCGATGGGGCGCAGCGTGCCGCCGGCTTTGCCGTGGCGAACATCAAGGGGGGCTATCGCACGGATTCGGGCGTCCTCATCGAGGCCGGAATCCGCAACCTGTTCGACCGCCTCTATGCCTACGCTGAAGGTTTTCCCGAGGCGGGGCGCAACTACTTCGTGCAATTCAACGCGCCGCTCTGAGCGCATCGTCGAAAAGGAGAGTCCGGTGGCAGTCGACATCGAAACTGGATTGCAGGGGGTCAGCCGCCGTCGCGTCTTGTCCCTCTTTGCGCATGGCCTGCTTGCCGCTGCGGTTGGCCGTCCTGCATTGGCGGCCGCACCGTCTCCGGTGGTCGTGCTGACCGCATACCCCGAAGAGGTGATGGCGCGGTTCGAGGCGGCCTTCGAGCAGGCTCACCCGGAATACCGCCTGCGCCTGCTGTGGCGCATGCCGCACGACGCCTTGCCCTATCTGCGCCAGCCTCGGCAGGGTGGTGTCGACGTGTATTGGTCGGCATCGCCGCGCACCTTTGCGCAACTGGCCGCGGAAGGCAGGCTTCAGCCCTTGGCGATCGATCGATCCGGCCTGCCCGACCATGTCGGTGGTGCCGCCCTCGCTGATCCGGCGGGGCGCTTTACCGCAACCGAGATGGCAGGATATGGATTCGTCGTGAATGATGCGGCGCTCGGACCCCTGGGCGTCAAGTCTCCGGACGACTGGGCTGCACTGGCCGATCCGCGTCTCGCGGGGCGTATCGTGTTGCCCAATCCGGCGCGGGTCGGCTTTGCGCCCGTACTGGTCGATATCGTGCTGCAAGCCTACGGCTGGGAGAAGGGCTGGGCCTTGTGGAGCGAGATTGCGGGGCTGGCCACCTGGGTCGATTCAGGAGGAACTTTCGTCAGTGACGAGGTGGGCAGCGGGCGCGCAGCAGTCGGCGTGTCGATCGACTTCTTCGTCGTCTCGGCGATCGCCAATGGCGCGCCCTTGCGCTTCATCTACCCGTCACACGGTGGAATCAACCCTGCCCACATCGCAATCACTGCGGAGGCAGCCAATCCGGAGGGCGCGCGCGCGTTTGCCGCCTTTGTCCTGTCCGAATCGGGGCAGCGCATCCTGGCGCATGCCGACATCCGCAAGCTGCCTGTACGTCCGGCGGTCTATTCCGCACTTCCTCCCGATTATCACGATCCTTTCGCTGCGGCCGCGCGCGGCGCTTACGACTATGACGGGGTGGCGAGCCGGGATCGTCTGCCGGTGGTGGCCTCGGTGTTCGAGCAGATGCTCGTCCAAGGCCACGACACGCTTGCAGGGCTGTGGGCCCGGATTCACGCTGCCGAGGCGCGCGGGCGCGATGTGTCCGCTGCCCGGAAACGCCTGTGTGCGCCATTGCTCAGTGAGCACGAGGCAGGCGTGCCGAATCTGCACAGGCGCTTTCGAGCGCGATTGGAGGGTACGCAGGATCAGCCACGGCTGCGCGAGGAGATTGCCTGGCAGTGGTCGGCGGCCAAGGCACGCGCCGCAGTGCGCAGACTGTTGGAGGAGGCGGGCGCATGAGACGGGGTGCGGTATTGCTAGCCTTGATGCTGATGACGGGTGGCGCGGTCGCGGACGACGGTGTCACCACCACCGAGCGGGGGCGGGATGCATATTCCCAGCCATTTCCAGGACTCGACGCCGGGGAGCGCGAGCAGTTCGTGCGCGGTCGCAGCCTTTTCCGGCAGGCCTGGGTCGTTGCGCCATCTCGCGATGAGCGCGTCGACGGGTTGGGTCCGCTGTACAACCGCCTGACCTGTATTTCCTGCCATCCGAAAAACGGACGGGGACGTGCGCCGGATGGTCCCGGGAGCAGAATGCAGGCGATGCTGGTGAGGCTGTCGGTGCCCGGCACGGATCCCCATGGCGGACCCAAGCCGCACCCCAGGTATGGCGATCAACTCAACGAGGAGGGCATCCCGGGGGTGTCCGGCGAAGGGCGGGCAGTGGTGCGGTGGGACGAGCATGAGGTCAGTCTGGGCGATGGCGAGCGCATCCGCTTGCGCAAGCCGCGGCTCAGCTTCCACGAACTGAGCTATGGTGCGTTGGCGCAGGTGCTCGTCTCACCTCGCGTCGGACCGCCCGTATACGGCTTGGGGCTGCTCGATGCGGTATCCGGCGAAACGCTGCTGGCCCTCGCCGCCGAGCGTAAGCCAGATGGCGTCCGCGGACGGGTAAATCGGGTCTGGAGCGCTCAGCGCATGCGCCTGGAGGCCGGGCGCTTCGGACACAAGGCGAACACGCCGGATCTGCGACAGCAGATTGCGGGAGCGATGGTGGGCGATCTCGGTATCACGTCCTCCATGTTTCCCCGGCAGAACTGTTCGGAAGTCCAGTCCGACTGCAAGCATGCCGTCGATGGCGGTCAGCCGGAGCTGACCGACACCCAGCTCGACGACCTGAGCTTCTATCTGGCGCATCTGGCTGTACCCGCGTCCCGGGACGGGGACCATGACGATGTCAGGCGGGGCAAAGCGACGTTTGCCGCACTCGGGTGTGCCGTGTGCCACCGGCCGCAACTCGTCACCGGCACGCACCCGAACTTTCCGCGCGTGTCCGTGCGCACCATCGAGCCCTACACGGATCTGCTCGTGCATGACATGGGGGAGGGGCTGGCCGACGGGCGCCCCGACTTCCTTGCCGGGGGGCGTGAGTGGCGTACGCCACCGTTGTGGGGAATCGGCCTGACCGAGGTGGTGGGCGAGCACACTTTCTATCTCCATGACGGACGGGCTCGCAACCTGACCGAAGCCATTCTGTGGCACGGCGGAGAGGCTGTGCCGGCACGCAACCGGTTTGCGGCATTGGACCGGCAGGCGCGCGAATCACTGCTCGCCTTCCTGAATTCACTTTAGTCAATGGCGAGAGCGCCATGAGCGCCAGCGCTTCCGGTTATGCTCTGCCAATCTTCTCGATGCCTAGCGGACACCAGCCATGTATTGTTGTCTATCCGAACACGACTTGTACGAGCTGCTTGCCGACGATGTGCCGGCGGGAGACCTGACCACCGACGCGCTCGCCATCGGCAATGCACGGGGGCATGTGTCATTTCACGCTCGCGGTGCGATGCGGGTGTGCGGCAGCGAGGAGGCCGTTCGCCTGTTTCAGATCGCCGGTGCGACGGCGCGCCTTCATGTCGCGTCGGCGACGACGGTCGAGGCGGGGACATTGTTGCTTGAGGCCGAGGGCGCGGCGGGCGCGCTTCACCGTGCGTGGAAGGTGGCGCAAACCCTGATGGAGTGGTCCAGCGGCATCGCCACTGCGGCTGCCGCCATCGTTGCCGCTGCGGCACCGGTTGCGGTGGCCTGCACGCGCAAGAACGTGCCCGGCACCAAGGCGATGTCGGCCAAGGCGGTGAAGGCGGGCGGTGCGATCATGCACCGGCTGGGGTTGTCGGAAACCTTGCTGGTCTTTGCCGAGCACCGGCTGTTTCTCGATGAGACGCCACCACAAACCGTTTCCCGTCTGCAGCGCAGCCAGCCCGAGCGTAAGCTCACGGTGGAGGTGGCCTCGGTCGAGGAGGCGCTGCAGTGGGCACGCGCAGGTGCGGGCGTGCTCCAGCTGGAAAAATTCCTGCCCGAGGCTGTGGCCGACTGCAGGGCGCAGCTCGCAGCGGAGGGTTTGCGCGCAGTGCTGGTCGCTGCGGGCGGCGTGCGCGCCGACAACGCCGCCGCTTACGTGGCAGCCGGTGCCGACCTCATCGCCACCTCGGCTGCCTACACCGCGCCGCCGTGCGATGTGCAGGTGCGCTTCACCCGGGCTTGAGCGCGAAGCGCGCGGTTGCCCGGGGCTCAGCGCCGCAACAGCAGCGTCGGAATGGTGGCACTGTGCAGCAGGTCGGTGGTCTTGCTGCCGAACAGCAGGCTGCGCAACGGTGAATGGGCGTAGGCGCCCATGATCAGCAGATCGATGGCCTGATCCTTCACCGTCTTCGCGATCACCGCTTCGGCTTCGCCCGGAACCAGCGCCGCCGCGGTGTCAAAGCCGGCCGCTTCGAGCGTGTTCCTCGCCCACTCCAGTTGTGTCGGTGCGCGCTGGCTTTCCTTGCCCGACATCAGCAGATGGATGGACAGGCCGCGAAACAGCGGGCTGTCGGCTACCATCTCGACGCCGCGCCGGGTGGCGAGGCCACCGTCGAAGGCGATCAGCACGCGGCGCGGTTCGCAGAAGCCTTCAGTTACGGTCAGCACCGGCTTGTGCAGGGCACGCACCACGCGCTCGACATTGCTGCCGAGCGCCTGCCGGTTGGCTTCCGCCGAGGTGCCGCGACGGCCGAATACGAACAGCCTTACATCGTCTTCCTGTTCGGCCAGGGTGTCGTCGAGTGCGCCGTGGCGTTGGCGCATGTCCGGTGCCGGCACCCCCGCTGCCATGGCGCGTTCGCGCAGGCGGTTGAGGAACACGCGGCCCTGTTCGCGTGCGGCACGCGTGCGCGCGGCATCCTTGTCGCTGAGGGCGTGCAGCAACTGCTCCTGAGCGTCGAAACCGATGGCGCCACTATGGTCCTCACCCGAGCCGATCTCCGGGTGGCGGTCGATGACGTGGAGAAATTCGAGCGGTGCGTCCATCCGCGTCGCGGCCCAGGCGGCGTAGTCCGCCACCGTATCGGCGTAACGAGACTGATCGACGCAGGCGAGCACCTTGTTGTCCCTATGCATGGGTCTGCTCCTCAGTGGCCCATCAGGTTTTCGACGGCTTCAGGCTTGTTATGCACCGCGAAGCGGTCGACCAGGGTCGCACTGGCTTCGTTGAGGCCGATGACCTCGACGTCGGTGCCTTCGCGGCGGAACTTGACGACGACCTTGTCGAGCGCGCTGATCGCGGTGACGTCCCAGAAATGCGCGCGGGAGACGTCGATGCTCACCTTGTCGATGACTTCCCGGAAGTCGAACGCGGCAACGAAGCGGTCGGCCGACGCGAAGAAGACCTGGCCCGTGACGGTGTAGCGGCGCACCCGCCCCTCCTCCTCTGCGCGTGAGCCCACATGCAGCACCTTGCCGACCTTGTGGGCGAAGAAAAAGCCCGACAACAAGACGCCGACCAGTACGCCGCGCGCAAGGTCGTGGGTGGCGACGGTCACGGCCACGGTGGCGATCATCACCACACTGGAACTGGGCGGATACTCGCGCAGTTTGCGCACCGAGTCCCAGCTGAAGGTACCGATCGAGACCATGATCATCACCGCGACCAGCGCCGCCATCGGGATCTGGCGCACCCAGTCGCCGAGAAAGACGACCAGGATCAG
Source organism: Azoarcus sp. L1K30 (assembly GCF_018122735.1). Lineage (GTDB taxonomy): Bacteria > Pseudomonadota > Gammaproteobacteria > Burkholderiales > Rhodocyclaceae > Parazoarcus. Next base: position 3,628,654 of record NZ_JAGRRD010000001.1, read on the forward strand.
CAGCACGACCCCGGCGGTGAGCGTGGACAGGCGCCCGCGCCCCCCAGACTTCACGTTGATGACCGACTGCCCGATCATCGCGCAGCCGGCCATGCCGCCGAGCATGCCGGCGGCGATGTTGGCCACGCCCTGACCGACGCATTCGCGGCTCTTGTTGCTGCCGGTGTCGGTGAGGTCGTCGACGATGGTGGCGGTCATCAGCGATTCGAGCAGGCCGACGACCATCATCGTCAGTGCGTAGGGAAAGATGATGCCGAGGGTTTCCAGATTGAGCGGCACATCGGGCAGCAGAAACACGGGCAGGCTGTCGGGCAGCTTGCCCATGTCGCCGACGGTGCGGATATCGAGCCCCAGCATCATGGATACCGCGGTCAGCACGACGATGGTGACCAGCGGCGAGGGCACGGCACGGGTGATGTAGGGAAAGAGGTAGATGATGCCGAGGCCGGCAGCGGTCATCGCATACACATGCCAGCTGACATTGGTCAGCTCGGGGAGCTGGGCCATGAAGATCAGGATGGCCAGCGCATTGACGAAGCCGGTGACCACCGAGCGTGACACGAAGCGCATCAGCACGCCCAGGCGCAGCCAGCCGGCGATGATCTGCAGCACGCCGGTGAGCAGGGTCGCGGCGAGCAGGTATTGCAGGCCATGATCCTTGACCAGGGTCACCATCACCAGCGCCATGGCGCCGGTGGCGGCCGAGATCATGCCCGGGCGGCCGCCGGCGAAGGCGATCACGGTGGCGATACAGAATGACGCGTACAGGCCGACCTTGGGATCGACGCCGGCAATGATGGAGAAAGCGATGGCCTCGGGAATGAGTGCCAGCGCGACTACCAGTCCGGCGAGCAGGTCGTTGCGGACATTGGCGAACCAGTCCTGCTGGAGCGATTTCATGGTCATGGGGTCCGTCTGGGACTGTGCGGCAAGCCTGCGTTGGCGCCGATGTGCGGGGTGGGCGGGCGCTGTGTGTCCGGAGCGCAACGTGTGTGCGCCGGTCTTGCAGCCAGGTGACGCGACAGAGGGGGTGGCTCAGCGATGCGCACGGAAACGTGTTGAGGCGCGAGTCTACTATCCATGCTGCGTTGCAGCAACAGCGGGGCGAGCGCGCTTCTCTTACAATCACGCACATGAACGACACCTCTTCTCTTCGCCACGGTGCCGAAGCCTCGCCGCTCGGCAAGCCCGTCGCCTACCGCGATACCTATGCTCCCGAGCTCCTGTTTCCGATCGAGCGCCAGCTCAAGCGCGACGAGATCGGCGTGCGCGCAGATGCCTTGCCCTTTGTCGGCGAGGATCTGTGGAATGCCTACGAAGTATCGTGGCTGAACGCGCGCGGCAAGCCGGTGGTGGCACTTGCCCGTTTCAGGGTCCCGGCCGACACGCCGCGGCTGATCGAGTCGAAGTCGCTCAAGCTGTATCTGAATGCCTTCAATCAGAGCCGTTTTGCGGATGCAGCCACGGTGAGCGCAACCATCGCCCGCGATCTGTCCGCAGCGGCGGGCGGCGCGGTGGGGGTTGAACTGATGCCGCTTGGCGAGCATCCCTTGCGCCGGATTGGCTATCCGCAAGGTGTCTGTCTCGATGACCTCGATATCGAGATCGATACCTATCAACCGGCGCCGGCCTTGCTCGCGGCCCGTGGTGAGCTCGTCAGCGAGACCCTGTATTCCCATCTGCTCAAGTCCAACTGCCTGGTGACCGGCCAGCCGGACTGGGGCATGGTGGTCGTGCGCTACACCGGACCCGCAATCGACCGCGAAGGTTTGCTGCGCTATATCGTATCCTTTCGCGAGCACAACGAATTTCACGAGCAATGCGTGGAGCGGGTGTTCTGCGACATCATGACGCGTTGCCAGCCCCGGTCGCTGGCGGTGTGGGCGCGCTATACGCGGCGCGGCGGGCTGGACATCAACCCTTTCCGCTCGACGCCCGGCGCAGCGGGTGCCGACGAGTTCGATGAAGTGCGTCAGTAGGCATTCAGTCCGTCTGAATGCACTGGCGTGGTGCATCATGATGACTGTTTCGCCATCTGCCGCATTGCGACGTTGGTCGGCAACCCCGGTTCCTTGAGAAGATCCTGTCCAGACAGTCGCATACAGCGTTCATCCTCGAGCTGGAACATTGCTTGCTAATAGAAGCCCCATGAATGCCGTGACCGCTCCAGAATCCCGTTCCCTCGGCGCGCCGGCCGGTGATGTCCCATCCGCGCGCAGTTGGCGTGCCGAGTTGCGGCTGGCCTATGAACGCCATGGCGATCGCACCGTGCTTGCGGCGCGTTCGCATGTGGGTCCGCTGGTGGTGCAGCGACCGCTGTATCCGGAGGGAAGCGCGGTGTGCCATACCATTCTGGTGCACCCGCCCGCGGGCATCGCGGGTGGCGACAGCCTGAGTGTGGACGTCGATGTCAGGGTGGGCGCGCATGCGCTGCTGACCACGCCGGGTGCCGGCAAGTGGTATCGCAGCGCCGGTGCGCGTGGTGGGCTCACGCAGCGTATCGCCGTCGCAGCAGGTGCCGTGTGCGAATGGCTGCCGCAGGAGAGTCTGGTGTTCGACGGCGCGATCGGCGATCTGGCGACCGAGGTCAGCCTGTCAGGCGATGCCTGCTTTGTCGGCGCGGAGTTGCTGTGCTTCGGTCGCACCGGTTCGGGCGAACGCTTCACCCGCGGCGAGCTGGCAATGCGCACCAGCATAGTGCGCGATGGACGCCCCATCTGGCTCGAGCGCGGCAGGCTGGGGGGCGGCAGTGTCTTGCTCTCATCCGCGGTGGGTTTGCAGGGTGAGCCTGTGAGTGGCAGTCTGCTGGTTGCCGCACCGCAGGTCGACATGGACTTGCTCGAGGCGTGGCGCGCGTTGGCGCCAACGGTCGGCACCGGCGGCGTCACGCTGCTCCCCGGCCTGCTTGTGGCGCGTTACCTTGGCCCCGCATGCGAGCCGGGGCGCGAATGGTTTACGCGCTTGTGGGCCGCTGTCAGGCCTGCTGTCGCGGGGCGGCCGATGCAGACGCCGAGAATCTGGAATACCTGATCAACTGACTGGCGGTGTCGCTGGCACCGTGGAGAATTCGATGGAACTGAGCCCACGCGAGAAGGACAAACTGCTGATTTTCACCGCCGGACTGCTCGCCGAGCGCCGGCGTGCGCGCGGATTGAAGCTGAACTACCCGGAGGCGGTCGCCTTCATCACCTGCGCGATCCTGGAGGGTGCGCGCGACGGCAGGACCGTGGCCGAGCTGATGAGCTACGGCGCCACCCTGCTGACGCGTGACGACGTGATGGACGGCGTGGCCGAGATGATTCCCGATATCCAGGTCGAGGCAACCTTCCCGGACGGTACCAAGCTGGTCACCGTCCATAACCCCATCATCTGAAGACAGCGCGCATGAGCGAAGCCGATATCGAACTGGCGCGGCTGCTGGCCCGTTTCAAGCTGCAGGTGAAGCGTACGCTGGGGCGGAGCGTAAATCTGGCGGCGATGACGGGCGACCGCGCTTATGCCGCGGCGACGCTGGATGAAGTCGAGGAGCTTGCCGAGGACGAGGAATTGCTCTTGCTCGTCATCCGCTTGCGCGAAGGACTGGCACTTGCGGTGGCGGTCGAAGTCGTCGCGCAGCCCGCCGTTTCGGACGTGGTGACAGACAAACCGCAGGCAAAGCGCGACTATCGGTTTGGCGCGCGCGGCGGATAAACCGCAAGGCACATCAGGAGAAGAACATGATTCCAGGCGAACTCATGCCGCGCGACGGCGAGATCGAACTCAACGCCGGACGTGCGACGCTGACGCTGTCAGTCACGAATACCGGCGACCGCCCGATTCAGGTCGGCTCGCATTATCACTTCGCCGAAACCAATGCGGCGCTCGATTTCGACCGCGCGGCAGCGCGCGGCTTCCGCCTCAATATCGCGGCAGGCACGGCGGTGCGTTTCGAGCCGGGGCAGTTGCGGACGATCGAGCTGGTTGCGCTCGACGGTGCGCGCAAGGTGTTCGGCTTCAACGCCCAGGTCATGGGAGCGCTTTGACATGGCAAAGATCACACGCCGCGCCTATGCGGAAATGTTCGGTCCCACGGTGGGCGATCGCGTACGGCTGGCAGACACCGGGCTGATCCTTGAAGTCGAACACGACTACACCATCTACGGTGAGGAGGTGAAGTTCGGCGGCGGCAAGGTCATCCGCGACGGCATGGGCCAGGGGCAGCAGCTTGCGGCCGAGGTGGCCGACACCATCATCACCAATGCGTTGATCGTCGATGCGGTCACCGGCATCGTCAAGGCAGACGTCGGCCTCAAGGACGGCAAGATCTGGAAGATCGGCAAGGGTGGCAATCCGGACATCCAGCCCGGCGTCACCATTCCGGTCGGGGCGGGCACCGAAGTCATCGCAGGCGAGGGCATGATTCTCACCGCGGGTGGCATCGACAGCCATATTCATTGGATCTGCCCGCAGCAGATCGAAGAAGCGCTGATGTCCGGCGTCACCACCATGCTCGGTGGCGGCACCGGGCCGGCGACCGGCACCTATGCCACCACCTGCACGCCGGGGCCGTGGCACATCCATCGCATGCTCGAGGCGGCCGAAGCCTTCCCGATGAACCTCGGCTTTTTCGGCAAGGGCAATGCCAGCCTGCCGGGGCCGCTCGCGGAGCAGGTCGAGGCCGGCGTCATCGGCCTCAAACTGCACGAGGACTGGGGCACGACACCGGCGGCGATCGACAACTGTCTGAGCGTGGCCGAGCAGCACGACGTGCAGGTCGCGATCCATACCGACACCCTGAACGAATCCGGCTTCGTCGAAACCACGCTGGCCGCGTTCAAGGGCCGTACCATCCACACCTTCCACACCGAAGGCGCGGGGGGCGGCCATGCGCCGGACATCATCAAGGCGGTGGGCGCGGCCAACGTGCTGCCGTCGTCGACCAACCCGACGCGGCCGTTCACGGTCAACACCATCGACGAGCATCTCGACATGCTGATGGTGTGCCATCACCTCGATCCGGCGATCGCCGAGGACGTGGCTTTTGCCGAGTCGCGCATTCGCCGCGAGACGATTGCGGCTGAAGACATCCTGCACGACACCGGCGCGTTCTCGATGATGTCGTCCGATTCGCAGGCCATGGGCCGGGTCGGCGAGGTCATCATCCGCACCTGGCAGACCGCGCACAAGATGAAGGTGCAGCGCGGCGCACTGCCCGAGGATGGCGAGCGTGGCGACGGCGGGGCAGACAATTTCCGCATCCGGCGCTACATCGCCAAGTACACCATCAACCCCGCGATCACTCACGGCATCTCGCACGTGGTGGGGTCGATCGAGCCCGGCAAGCTGGCCGACCTGGTGCTGTGGAGGCCGGCCTTCTTCGGTGTAAAACCCAGCCTGATCCTCAAGGGCGGCATGATCGCGGCAGCGGCGATGGGTGATCCAAATGCGTCCATCCCGACGCCGCAACCGGTGCACTACCGGCCGATGTTCGGCAGTTTTGGCAAGGCGCTCAAGACCTCGGTGACCTTCGTCTCCCAGGCCGCGCTGTCCAATCCAGCGGTGGCGGCACTCGGCCTGAGCAAGCCGTTGGTGGCGGTAAAGGGCTGTCGCGAAGTGAAGAAGTCCGACATGGTACTCAATGGGGCGATGCCGCACATCGAAGTCGATCCCGAAACCTACATCGTGCGCGCCGATGGCGAACTGCTGGTGTGCGAGCCAGCGACCGAATTGCCGATGGCGCAGCGCTATTTCCTGTTCTGACCAGCGCTGCCATGATCGTTCTGAACTCCCTGTTGCGCCAAGCACATCCTGGAAACTGAACTCACATGCTGTTGATTGAATCGCTTTACACCGGCGTGCGCGCCGCGACCGAAAAGCTGGAGCTCGACTTCGGCTACCGTACCAAGAGCCGCTTGCGCGCCAAGCTCGGGAGTGGGGAGGAGGTCGGCCTCTTCCTGCCGCGCGGCACCATTCTGCGGGGTGGGCAGAAGTTGCAGGGCGGTGACGGCAGGGTCATCGAGGTCGTGGCCGCGGCCGAGTCCCTGCTCGAAGTGCGCTGCGCAGATGCCTTCGAACTCGCGCGAGCGGCCTATCATCTGGGCAACCGCCATGTTGCGGTCGAACTGGGCGAAGGCTGGTTGCGGATTCAGGCCGACCATGTACTCGAAGGCATGCTGGTCGGGCTGGGCGCGGAAGTGTCGCCGATCTCGGCACCCTTCGAGCCCGAGGCCGGGGCCTATGCGCACGGTCACCAGCATCCGGGTGATGGCAGCGGTGCGCGCATTCACATGATGAGCGGCACGTGACGCTGTTGCCGCTGGTGCGGCTGCTCCAACTCTCCAGTCCGACGCTGCCGGTCGGCGCCTACACTTACTCGCAGGGGCTGGAGTGGGCGGTCGAAAGCGGTCGGATGAAGACTGAGGCCGACACCCAGCGCTGGATCGGCGACCTGCTCGAATGGAGCGTTTCCCGTTTCGAGGCGCCGCTGGTTGCCGGCCTGCTCGCGGCATGGGCGCAGGGCAAGGATGACGCGGTGCGACGCCTCAACGACGATTTCGTCGCCAGTCGCGAGACCTCGGAGCTGCGGGCCGAGACCGTACAGATGGGCTATTCGCTGGTCCGCATGCTGGTCGAACTCGACGCCTGGTCGTCCCTGCCCGGCTGGCGGGCGCGGCTGCAGGCGGTCGATACCCCGGCGTTTCCAACTGCCTGGAGCGCTGCTGCCGCGGCCTGGCAGGTGCCGGTCGCCGACGCGCTCACGGCCTATCTGTGGGCATGGCTGGAGAACCAGGTGATGGCGGCGGTGAAGACGGTGCCGCTCGGGCAGAGTGCCGGGCAGCGCATGCTGGCAGCGCTCGGCGCCCGCATTCCGGATCTGGTACCGCTCGCGATGGCCCTCCCGGAGGACGACTGGAGCAACTACGCCCCCGGCCTGGCACTTGCCAGCAGCCACCACGAAACGCAGTATTCACGGCTTTTCAGAAGCTGAACGACGGAAACCAGAATCATGACTACTCCTGCATCCCAGGCGCTTCGCGTCGGTATCGGCGGCCCCGTCGGGTCCGGCAAGACGGCGCTGACCCTTGCGCTGTGTCAGGCCTTGCGCGACAAGTACAACATCGCGGTCGTGACCAACGATATCTACACGGCGGAAGACGCCCAGTTTCTGGTGCGTAACGAAGCGCTCGCGGCCGATCGCATCATCGGTGTCGAGACGGGCGGTTGCCCCCACACGGCGATCCGCGAGGATGCCTCGATCAACCTCGAGGCGGTCGATCGACTCAACCGCAGTTTTCCCGGGCTGGAGATCATCTTCGTGGAGTCGGGCGGTGATAACCTGGCGGCCACCTTCTCGCCCGAACTCTCCGACCTGACGCTCTACGTCATCGACGTTTCGGCTGGCGACAAAATTCCACGCAAGGGTGGCCCCGGGATCACCAAGAGTGATCTGCTGGTGATCAACAAGATCGATCTTGCGCCGCTGGTCGGGGCGTCGCTCGAGGTAATGGAGCGCGATGCACGCAAGATGCGCGGCGAGCGGCCATTCATCTTTTCCAATCTCAAGACCGGGCAGGGGCTCGCCGAAATCATCGACTTTGTCGAGCGGCAGGGGCTACTGCGCATGGAGCAAATCTGATCCGAAACTGACGCTAGTGCCGATTCTTCAGCGTCATGAACGACAACGGGAGCCGGCTTGGCAACCGGCTCCCGTTTGAGTCTTGACTGATTGAAGTTCAGGGCTTCTTGGCCCAGGCGACGCAGGAACCGCCCGGGTTCACTTCGGTGTCGCCGGGGAAGAGCTTACAGCCGCCCAGCGGATTGCCAGGAACGAAGTGCATGCAGCCCGAGCAAACCTTGGCCGGATCGGCCGACTTGTCAACGTACTTCATGCTGGTCCGCATTGCGTCGTTCTTGGCCGCAAATGCGACAACCGGAATCATGGCCACGGCCATGCCGCCAATCTTGATGAACGTGCGACGCGTTTGGTTGATGCTGTCAGACATATTCCCTCCTGGGGTTGATGATGATCCGATCCGGGGCCAGATCTTCGCTGTGCAATACTTGCGCACGTCGGAATTGGCCGGCAGAGAGTATGCCATCCAAAGCGCAAAAATAACCCCAATCTAATATAGGTTTTTCTTATCCGGGCATCTGTCGTGAGGAGTCATGATTTGCGCGGCGTTTCAGAATGGGATAGACCGGCGGCAGAGTCGGGGCTTGCCGAAAGGACAAAACCGGCAGCGCCAGCTACCATCCGGTGCCAATCGTGTCTCTGACTTTGTGGGTAGCACAGGGCTGCCCCTTGCGTTAGTATCCGATAGCGTTTCAGACCACTATAAAGAGGATGAGAATATGAAGGCTCTTGTTGCTGTTGCAGTCGCCGCTGGTCTCCTTTCCGCTGCGCCGGCGTTTGCGTCGGCAGAATTGGCCAAGGCCAAGAATTGCCTGGCCTGTCATGCGGTTGACAAGAAGCTGGTGGGCCCGGCCTACAAGGAAGTCGCCGCCAAGTACGCCGGCCAGAAGGACGCTGCTGCCATGCTGGCGACCAAGGTGCAGAAGGGTGGTGTGGGTGTGTGGGGCCAGATTCCGATGCCTCCCAACCCGCAAGTCAATGCCGAAGAAGCCGCCAAGCTGGTGGAGTGGATTCTGGCGCAGAAGTGATGCATGCCGGCCTGGTGCCGGCAGGTGCAAGTCCAAAGCCGGCGAATGCCGGCTTTTTCATGCCTGTCGTTAATGCGGCATGGCTGGCTGGGGGGCAACTTCCAGCCAGGCGGTCGCCTGGGCCGCGGTACCCGGACGGGCAAAAAGATAGCCCTGCATGATGTCGCAACCTAGGATGCGCAAGGTTTCCGCCTGTTCTGCGCGCTCGACGCCCTCTGCGATGAGATGTAGTCCGAAACCGCGCGCAATCCCGGTGATTGCGGAGATGATCGGATTGGTCGAGGGGCCGTCCAGGTCGCGGACAAAACTGCGATCGATCTTGAGCGTACTGACCGGAAATTTCTGCAGATAGGCGAGCGCCGAGTAGCCGGTGCCGAAATCGTCGATCGCCACGCTCAGCCCGGCCTCGCGCATGGCCTTGACCTTCGCCGCTACGCCGATGGTGTCCTGCATCATCATGCTTTCGGTGATCTCGACCTCGATCTGCGCCGGGGGCACCGCATGGCGATGGACGCACTCGGTGACCATCTCCACGATGTCCTTGCGGCTGAAATCGTGCGGTGACAGGTTCAGCGACATGCGCAGGTCGTCGAATCCCTCTTTGCGCCAGAGTGCCAGTTGCGCGCAGGCCTGCTCCAGCACCCAATGACTGATGTCGCCGATCAGGCCCATTTCTTCGGCCACAGGGATGAAGGTGGCCGGGCCGATCTGTCCATGGGCCGGATGGTTCCAGCGCAGCAGCGCTTCCATGCCGACCACACGATGCTGTTTCATGCTGACCTGCGGCTGGTAATAAAGCTCGAACTCGGCGCGTTCCAGGGCCAGGCGCAGATCGTTCTCGAGCGCAATGCGCTCCCGGTAGTGGGCGTTGAGCTCGGTGTCGAAGAAGCGGAACGCATTCTTGCCCGAACGCTTGACCTGGTACATCGCGATGTCGGCATGCCGGGTAAGGTCTTCGGCAGTGTCTCCGTCACGTGGAAAGAGCGCGATGCCGATACTGACCGTGGCGCGGAAGTCGCCGTGCTCGAGACGAAAGGGCAGCGACAGGGCCTCCAGAATCTTGCGCGCGATGATCTCGGCGTCTTCCGGGTGATTGATGTCTGGCAGCAGGACGGTGAACTCGTCGCCGCCGAGGCGGGCAAGCGTGTCACCGCGACGCAGCGTGGTCGATAATCTTGCCGCAATGCCGCGCAGCAGCGTGTCGCCCTCGGCATGACCGAACGTGTCGTTGACGAGCTTGAAGCGATCGACGTCGATGAACATCACCGCGAGTGCGCCCGTGCGCCGCTGCGCCTGCGCAATCGCAAGTTCGAGACGGTCCTTGAACAGCACCCGGTTGGGCAGGCGGGTGAGCTGGTCGTGGTAGGCCTGGAAGGTGATGATCTCTTCGGCACGCTTGCGTTCGGAGATATCACGCGCCACACCGTAGAGGCCGTTCGAAATCCGGCCCTTGCTGCCCGGCATCGGGATGCCGGTGAGTGACACCGTGGTGCTTTCGACGCCACCTTCGATCAGAGTCTCGCGGTTTCGCCGCAGGCGCAGTTCGACATTGAAGCTCTCTCCGGGCGTGTTGCCGCGCGCAAACATCAGGCTGTTGATGCGGTCTACGTCCTCGGCCATCACCAGGGTCGAGAATGGACGACGCATCAGGCTTGCACGCTCGTATCCCAGCATCTGGGTTACGCGCGGATTGATGTAGGTGAAACGCCCCTCGGTGTCGAGGGTGAAGATCAGGTCGGGCGAACTCTCGACCAGAAAACGATGCAGCCGCTCCGATGCCCGCAAGCGCTGGCTCATGGCCTGGTTGGCGTGCTCCAGCGTCGTCTTGTGCAGCGTGCTCTCGACCGTGCGCTGAAGCTGGGCGAGGTGGTAGGGCTTGCGCACGTAATCGTCGGCGCCGCCCCGCAATGCGCCGATGGCCGCGTCGATGGCATCTTCGCCACTGATGATGATGACGGCCTCGTCGCGTTCGTGGCGCGTGAGCCAGTCGAGAACATCGAGGCCGGTGCCGTCGGGCAGTCGGTAGTCGAGGAGGATGAGGTTGTAGCGCTGCCTCTCGAGCGCCGCAATGGCGTCCGCGACCGTGGCCGACTCGTCGAAGCTGCGCCCCTCGCGGGCGAGCGCACGCGGTAGCGTGCGCCGCAGGGAAGCGTCGTCATCTACAACGAGAATACGACAAGCGTCCAGCTCAGGTGCGTTACCTGTGACGCTTGCGTAAAAGGGCTGTTCTCCCGGTATGACCATGCGCTCCCGGATGCGGTATCCCGCTTTAGCACTTTAAGGATAATGCAACAGTCAGACGGATTGTTCCAGTGGTATGAATATCTGGAAGCTGGTTCCACTGCCGGATTGGCTTCTGCACAGTATGGACGCATTCCATTTCGCGAGGATTTCGCGCACGATCGACAAGCCCATGCCCTGATGCTGCCCGCCCTTGTGGCTGCTGCCGGACTGGAACAGGTTGGCGGCACGTTCGGGGGGCAGGCCGGGGCCATTGTCTATCAGTCGCAACTCTGCGCAGCTGCGGCCGTCGGCGATGATCTGCCCGGCGTACGACAGCGACAGGCGGCTGCCCGGTTGCAGCGCCTCGGATGCGTTGCGCATCAGGTTGAGCAGCACCTGCTTGAGTGCCGAAGCCGGCATCGCGACCCGGGGCGAGCCCGACACGGCGCGCAGCTCGAACTGGATGTCACGCTGGGTGAACAGGCTTTCCGCGTAGAGTGCACGCATCTCGTGAAGAATATCTACTACGCGACAGGTCGGTGCTTCGGCCGACTCCAGCGGAAGGTTGCCTGCCGACCGAAGCAGATTGTCGATGCGATCGAGCTCGGCGTTGAGCATGCCCATGTCGTCCTGCAGGGAGCTGTCGTCAGCATGGCTTTGCACCAGCAGGCTGAGTCGACTCTTGATGACCGTCAACGGGTTCGTGGCTTCATGCGCGATGCGGCGTACATGCTCCCGGAAACGGGCATGAAGCTCGGCTTCGCGGGCGGCGAATGCGGCATGCTGGCGTTGGGTGGAGAGGATGGTGCGGGTGGCGGCAGAGAGCAGTTCGACCATCAACCAGCGTGTCGCTCCATCCAGCGCGTCTTCGTGCGATTGACCGATGATCGCGACGGCCCTCAGTGGGCCGAGTTGAAGCGGCAGGCAGATGAAGCCCCTGTGTCCCAGCCAGCGCACCACATGCCAGTCCGCCATGCTGCGCCCGGGCGCATTGGCGTTGGGAAAACAGGAGGTTGGTGTTTCACTGCGCAATGCAAGCGAGATGCAGCTCGCTTCGTCGTCCTCTCTCAGCGCAAGCTCCTCGAGCCACGCCTGGGCCGTATCCGGCAAGACCTTCAGCAGCGGCAGCAGCCGGCCGTCGTCGCTCGGCACCAGCACGATCGGTAGTGCGCAGTGACCGAGCAGCGCGCTGCCGATGCTTAGCCGCACCCCTGCGCGTTCGACATCGAGATCGGAGAACGCGGCCACGATCAGGCCATGCAGTGCGGCTGCCCGGAAGGGCTCGTCCTGCAACAATGCGGGCAGGCCGCCTTGCGTCGCGAGCGCGTTTGCGGCGGGCGCGGGTGGCGGGTAGGCGGCATGACCTGCAACGATGTAGCCGACATCCGAGCGCAGGCTTACGAGGCTGCTTGTCGCCAGCCCGGTCAGTGAGGAGATCTGGTTGATTCGGTTTTCCCAGCCGTCGGCCGCGAGCATTCTGGCCGCCACCAAGATGCCGACGAGCGGGTGGGCGCCCCGAACCTGCTCGTCCAGCAGGCCACATAACTCGAGCGCGTCGGCGAGGGTGCCGGGAAACCCGCAGTTCCGTACGAGACGTGCCAGGTGTTGGCGGGGATTGTCCGCCGCGAGGGGGGGGCTGCCAGCGTCGGAAGTACGTCGGATGTCGAACAGCCCGTACCACAGGCCACCCAGGTAGGCTTCGTCCGGCCTCGGGTAGTGTGACTCCAGCGCAAGATGCAAGGCACATTCGGCCACGACCAGCGCCTGTTGGCCCTGGCTTCCCTGATCCGCGGCGGGCTGGCTCAGAAACCAGGCCCGCAGGAGGTCGGCCCCCAGATTTTCCAGCCGATGCCTCAGGATGACGTTCAGACCCGTCTCGAGTTCGCCGCGCGCCAGTGGGGCCGACGCGAGCAGCAGCAGACACAGCGCCGGATCGCGCGCCGCCACCAGCGCAACCTCCGGCCAGTTCGGCGAACTGGCTGCAAGCAGGCGCAACACCGTCGCGCCGCTCTCTGGCAGCGGTGTGAGCTGGGTGCAGCTGGACGGGGCAAGGGTCATGAATACGGGCGCGGCAGTTTGTCGACGCGACGCATTCTATATGCCTGTATGTGGTTCAACTGTGAACGAATGCGCGTTCGCCTCAGGCTTGCATGCTGTCGGCGAAGCCGAGCGCAATCAACTGGGCCCGATTGATCTGTTCGGACGACAGGTGAAGCTCTGCTGCCGCATTGGCGAGTTTGGCGCAATCGAAATTCTCGCAGTGCTTCGCAAGGGCGAGAAAGGGGGCGAAGTCGCCCTGGTCGTAGAGCAGGGCATCGGACACCGATGCCGGCAAGTGCATCTCTTCGAGCAGGGTCTGCATTGAGGTGCCGAGCAGCAGGTGCAGCAACGAGAATGCCCCGGTGATGAAGAGGTTGTCGCGTTCCGACTTGTCGAAAAAACCGCTGCCGATCTCCTCCATCAGCCGTCCGCGGGCGATCGCCGTCTGCATCATTGCCGGCGCGCCCGGGTCACGGCTCGCGGTGACCAGCAGCAGCGACAGCCACTTGTTCAGATTGGAGTAGCCAAGGATGCTGACCGCATGGCGAAAGGACTGAATCTCGCACATCAGCCCGAAGCCGGCCGAATTGATATAGCGCAGCAGCTTGTAGGAGAGCGCGACATCCTGCTTGAGGACGGCTTCGATGTCGCGGATTTCGCCATTGTTGCGCACCAGATTCAACAGTCGCACGATCTGGGCGTGGCCGGGGGTGAGCTCCTTGGCAGGCGCATTGCCTTGCAGAAAGAACCAGCCCGAGGCACCGTCGTAACCGGCACCGACGGCCTGCCGAAAGGCGGCGATATCCTTCAAGCCCCAGGCCATGCTGAGCCCGGGCGCGCCAACGGGGGCGGGATGCTTGCGCGCATCCATGAGCACGAAACGCCAGTCGATGCCGGGCGGAAGGGCAATGCCCTGGGTAAACCAGGTCAGGCAGACACTGACGCCTGCTGCCTGCAGCTGGGGCAATAGTGCCAGCGTCTGCGGGTGGGCCAGCGCTTGTGCCGGGATCTCGATCAGGGTGTTGGGGGGCACCGCCCAATCCATGACGGCGGGGGTGGGGACGAGGCGTCCCAGGCTGACGAACACGGGGTGATGTGTGGGCCAGAACTCCTGCAGACCGTTCAGAGTATCGACGACTTCGCCGATGTTCGGTCCGTTCGCGATCAGGCGATTGGCGGTGATCGCGCGGTTCTTATTGACCACGGGCTCGCGGGTGATGAAGGTGGTCTGGCTCATTGTCCTGGCTCAGCAGTTCTGTGTGGCAAAGGTGAACGCGTCGGCAAAGAAGGCATCTTCGGCAAGGCCACGCTCCCGGGTGAAGCTGTTGCGAGCTGCGTCGATCATGGGTGGTGCGCCGCAGGCATAGACTTCATGCCCCGAGAGGTCGGCGAAGTCGGCCAGTACCGCTTCGTGCACCAGACCGCGGCGCCCGCGCCAGCCGTCATCGGGCAGGCCGTCGGAGATCACCGGAACATAGTGGAATGCGGGCAACGTCTTTGTCCAGCCCTGCGCCAGATCGTCCATGTAGAGTCCGTCGGAGTGGCGCGCACCCCAGTAGAGTGTGATCGGGCGCGTCATGCCAGTATTGATCGCGTGTTCGATCATGCCCTTGATAGGGGCAAAACCGGTACCGCCTGCCACCATCACGATGGGACGATTACTGTCCTCGCGCAGCCAGAAGCTGCCCAATGGGCCTTCGAAGCGCAGGATGTCGCGCTCTTTCATCGTGCTGAACACCTGGCTTGTGAAACGGCCGCCGTCAATCAATCGCACATGCAGCTCGAGATGGGTGTTGTCCTGCGGTGCGTTGGCAATCGAAAAGCTGCGGCGCTGGCCGTCACCGAGCAGGATGTCGATGTATTGGCCGGCATTGAAGCGAAAAGGTTCGCTGGCCGGTAGCTTGAGTTCGAGGATGATGACGTCGTCTGCCGCGCGCACGAGCTTCTGAACTCGGCACGGCAGCTTCTTGACGGGGATGTCGCCTGCCCGGCTGACATTGCGTGCTTCGAGCACCAGGCTCGAGCGCGGTCTGGAGCGGCAGAACAGGGCGTAGCCCGCTTCGCGTTCGGCCTCTGTCAGCGCGCCGGGAGAGTACGCATCGATGTGGATCTCGCCGCTGACGACGCGGCCTTTGCACGCGCCGCACGCACCGTCCTTGCAGCTGTAGGGCAGCAGCAGGCCGGCCTCGAGTGCGGCCTCGAGGATGGTCTGGTCGTCGTCGGCGGTAAAGGTCTGGCCACCGGGTTGGAGCGAAATCGGATACGGCATGGAGCGTGAGATAATCGGCTGATGAAAAGAATTCTTGTCGTCGGATGCGGCGATGTTGCGCAGCGTGCGATTCCCTGGCTGGTACGGCGGTTCCGCGTGTTTGCCCTTGTCCGCCGTCCGGAGGCGGCCGACGTGCTGCGCCGGCTCGGTGCCGTGCCGCTGATGGCCGACCTCGATGATCGCCGCAGTCTGGCGCGGCTCGCCGGCATTGCCGACGCCGTGCTGCATTTTGCCCCTCCACCGGCGCAGGGCAGAACGGATACCCGCACCCGTCATCTCATCGCCGCGCTAGCAAGCCGGCCGAGTCTACCACAGCACCTGATATACATAAGCACGACAGGGGTTTACGGCGACTGTGGCGGCGCTATTGTAGATGAGACCCGACCGTGCCGTCCGCTCACCCCGCGCGCGGCGCGGCGCGTCGATGCCGAGCATCAGCTGCGAGAATTCGGGCGTCGGCGCGGCGTGGCGGTGTGCATCCTGCGGGCGCCCGGCATCTACGCAGCGGACCGCCTGCCACTGGCACGAATTCGCCGTGGCGACCCGGTGCTGAGCGCGGCAGATGATGTACACACCAACCATATTCATGCCGATGATCTGGCACGCCTGGCCGTACTGGCGCTGACCCGCGGGCGCGGTGGCAGGGCCTACAACGCCGTCGACGATACGACGCTGCGGATGGGCGATTATTTCGATGCCGTCGCCGACGCCTTCGGCCTGACGCGTCCGCCCCGCATGAGCCGGACGGAGATTGCGCAGGTGCTGCCTGCCATGACCTTGTCGTTCATGTCCGAATCACGGCGAATGGACAATCGTCGGATAAGTCGGGAACTGCGCGTGCGCTTGCGCTATCCGACGGTAGGCGCGGGCCTGCTGGCGGCGCAAGGCGCGCACACCCTGGATCAAACCCACCTGACCGATGCACCGGAGTCGTCCTGATGCTCATCCTGAAGGCATTGCATATCATTTTCGTCACGAGCTGGTTCGCCGGGCTGTTCTATCTGCCGCGGCTGTTCGTCAATCACGCCATGGTGAACGATCCGGCCACGCTCGAACGCCTGGTGTTGATGGAACACAAGCTCTATCGCTTCATGACCCCGCTCGGCATCCTCGCGGTGGGTCTTGGCCTGTGGCTCTGGTTCGGATACGGTTTTGCCGGCGGCTGGTTGCACGTCAAGACGACACTGGTCGTCGGACTCATTGCCTATCATCTCTATTGCGGTCGCCTGATGCGTGATTTTGCAGCCGGGCGCAATACCAGGAGCCATGTCTGGTACCGTTTCTTCAACGAAATTCCGGTGCTGGTATTGGTGGTTGTGGTCTTTCTGGTGGTGCTGAAACCCTTCTGAGGGCAAGCGCCACAACGGGTTCGAGGAGACGGGATGCAGCGTGAGACTGCCTTGCCAGCCACAGAGGCGGCCGATGCCGGTGCCTTCGGGTGGCACGCACATTCGGTGCTGATCGTGGATGACGAAGAGGGCATGCGCCACTTCCTCGAGCGCACGCTCAAGCGCCGCTGCGGCATGGTTGAGGCGGCTGCAGGGGTCGAAGAGGCGGTGGCCCTGATGGCGCGGCTGCACTTCGACCTGATCATTCTCGATATTGCCCTGCCGGGCAAATCGGGTATCGAGTGGCTGCACGAGTTGCGCGAGCAGGGTTTTGGCGGCGATGTGATCCTGATCACCGCGTTTGCTGACATGGAGACCGCGATCGACGCCTTGCGTGGCGGCGCGTCCGACTTCATTCTCAAGCCCTTCCGCATCGACCAGATCCTGAATTCCATCAAACGCTGCTTCGAGCGTGCGCATCTTGCGCGCGAGAATTTCGTGCTGCGCAGGGCGCTGGCAGAACACGCGACAGACCTGGACGGACTGGTCGGACATTCGCCGGCCATCCAGCAACTGAGTGCGATGATCCGCCGCGTCGGGCAGACGCCCAGCACCGTACTGCTGCTGGGCGAGTCGGGTACCGGCAAGGAGGTCGCCGCGCGCGCGCTGCACCAGACCAGCCCGCGCGCCCAGCGTGCCTTCGTGCCGCTCAATTGCGCGGCAATTTCCTCCGAGCTGATCGAGAGCGAACTCTTCGGCCACGTCAAGGGCGCCTTTACCGGCGCAAGCGAGAGCCGCAACGGTCTGTTCTATTACGCCCATGGCGGCACCCTGTTTCTGGACGAGATCAGCGAGCTGCCGCTGCCGATGCAGACCCGGTTGCTGCGGGTGCTCGAAGACCGCAGGCTGCGGCCGGTCGGCGCCGAGCGCGAGATTCCGGTCGATGTGCGCATCATCGCCGCGTCCAACCGCGATCTTGCGGCCGAGGTTGCTGCCGGAAGATTTCGGCAAGATCTCTACTTCCGCCTCGCCGTGGTCGATATCCGCATTCCGCCGCTGCGCGAACGGGTCGAGGACATCCCTGACCTGGTGCGTCATTTCATGGGGCTGTTGTCCACCCAGCTTGGCGTGGCACCGCTACCGATCACACATGGTCTGGTGAACGGACTCGGCGCCTATACATGGCCGGGAAATGTGCGGGAGTTGCGCAATTTCGTCGAGCGCTCGCTCATTCTCGGTGGCTTCCCTGCGGTCTTGCAGGCGGGCGCCAGTCCGGAGACCGTGGCGGCCGATGACGACAAGTTGCCGCTGGAGGTGGTGGAGAAGCGTCATATCCTGCGTGTGGTCGAAGCCTGCGGCGGCAACAAATCGGAAGCCGCTCGCTATCTCGGGGTCTCGCGCAAGACGCTGGACAGAAAGTTCGCCGACTGGAGCGAGGGTTCGCGCTCCTCCGCCACCGAAGCCTGATCCGGCTGCGTGCCATGCGGGTTCCCGCTTTCCTTCAGCCCGTGCTCGCCTATTTCCTCAGCTCGGTTCGCGCCAAGCTGATGTTCCTGGTACTGGCACCATTGATGCTCGGTTTTCCGATCATGATGGGGCTGACCTGGTACTGGAGCCATAGCTATTACCACAAGCTCCTCGTATACAAGGTTGGCAGCGATCTGGTGACTGCCCACGAATACTTCGATCGAGTGGTCGACGGCGTCGGCACGCGGGTCGGCGGCCTGGCCGCATCGCGCCGGCTCGCGCAGGCGCTCGACTCCGGGCAGGTCGACGAATTGCTCAAGACATCGCAGGGCGAGCTGGCGCTCGATTTCATCAACGTGCTCGACGTCAATGGTCGCGTGCTGCATTCCACCGGCGCTTTGCCGGTGGGCGCCGCGCGTGGCGAATGGCCGATCGTGGCACGGGCGATCCGCGGCGGGGAGGGCGCGCGCAGCGTGGTTGAGGTCTTCAGCGCCGATGCGTTGGGCGCAATCTCGCCCACGTTTCGCGACCGTGCCCGCCTGCCCCTGGTGGCGACCCCGCGTGCGGCGGACGACCCGCGCTCAGTCGAAGATCGCGGCATGGTGATTCAGGCCGCAGAGCCGGTATTCGATGGCAATGGCAATCTTGCCGGCGTGATCGAGGGCGGTGTGCTGCTCAACGGCAATCTTGGCTTCGTCGATACGATCAACACCATCGTCTACCGGGACGACTCATTGCCGCTCGGGAGCAAGGGTACTGCCACGCTGTTTCTTGGTGATGTGCGCATCGCGACCAATGTCCGTCTATTCGAGGGCGAGCGCGCGCTCGGCACGCGCGCGTCGGCCGAGGTTCGGGAGCATGTGCTGACGCAGGGCAGAACCTGGCTGGAGCGGGCTTTCGTGGTCAACGACTGGTATGTGTCTGGCTATGAACCCATCATGGACAGTCGAGGCAATCGCATCGGCATGCTCTATGTCGGGTTTCTGGAAGCGCCCTTCAGTACCGCGAAGACCTGGGCCCTGTTGGTCATCGCCGGCCTGTTCCTGGTCATCAGTGTCATCGGTGCGGTGTGGTCGCTGCATTGGGCGCGAAGCATCTTCCGGCCGATCGAACGCATGCACGGCGCCATTGGCCGGATCGAGGGCGGAGACGCCGCGGCGCGGGTCGGGATGGTCGACAGTCGCGACGAGCTTGGCCTGCTGGCACGCGAGTTTGATCGCCTGCTCGACGTGCTCGCTCACAAGCGTTATCAGCTCGAGCAACTGGCGGCCTCACTCGATCTCAAGGTGGAGGAGCGTACCCGCGATCTGGAGGCGGCGAACAGCGAACTGCGTGCCGCCCAACGCCAGCTCCTGATGAGCGAGAAGCTCGCCGCGATCGGTGAGCTGACTGCCGGCGTGGCGCACGAGATCAGCAACCCGACCGCGGTCATCCAGGGCAATCTCGATCTGCTGCGCGAGGAGCTGGGGCCAGCGGCGACGCCGGTGTTGAGCGAGATCCGCCTGATCGACGAGCAGGTCAACCGCATCAGGTTGATCGTGACCAAACTGCTGCAATTCGCCCGCCCCGGCGAG
Organism: Azoarcus sp. L1K30; assembly: GCF_018122735.1. Taxonomy (GTDB): domain Bacteria; phylum Pseudomonadota; class Gammaproteobacteria; order Burkholderiales; family Rhodocyclaceae; genus Parazoarcus. Next base: position 3,648,195 of record NZ_JAGRRD010000001.1, read on the forward strand.
TTCGCGGGTTATGTCGACATGGTTGATCCCGGTGCGGTGATCGCCGACTGCCTGGTGCTGACCCGGCAGCATCTGAGCAGCCGTGGCGTGACGGTGGAGCAGCATCTGCACACGACGCGCCGGGTGGAGATCAACACCCAGGAACTGCAGCAGGTCTTGATCAATCTGATCGTCAATGCAGTACAGGCCATGCCCGACGGTGGCGTGTTGACCTTGAGTACGTCGCCGTGGGATGAACATGACATGCCCCGTGGCGTGTGCATCACCGTGCGTGACACCGGACAGGGTATCCGCGAGGAAGATCTCGCGCGTATATTCGATCCTTTTTTCACCACCAAGAAGACGCAGGGAACGGGCCTCGGGCTGTCGATCAGCTACTCGCTGCTAGAGCGCTACGGTGGTCGAATCACCGTTGACAGCACTTATGGCGAGGGGGCCGCATTCACGCTGTGGATTCGCGCCGAGCCGCTGTATCACAACGAACATGCAGAAGCAGGCCGCAATGGCGGTGGCAGACAGGGATGAATATGATGAAGGTGATCGGGTTCGCCGGCTGGTCCGGTAGTGGCAAGACAACGCTGGTCGAACAGGTGATCGCCATCCTGTCGCAGGACGGCCTTGTGGTGTCGCTGGTCAAGCATGCCCACCACACCTTCGACATTGATCACGAGGGCAAGGATTCCTGGCGCCACCGTCACGCTGGCTGCCGCGAGGTCTTGATCAGCTCGGGCCGCCGCTGGTCGCTGATGCACGAGTTGCGCGGCGAAAACGAGATGTCGCTGGACGACTTGCTGGGACAGCTGTCGCACTGTGACTTGGTGCTGGTCGAGGGCTTCAAGCGTGCGGCCATTCACAAGATCGAGGTGCATCGACAGGCCGTGCGGGAACCCCTGCTGTTTCCCGCAGATCCCCTTATTGTGGCCGTTGCGAGTGATGTGGCGCTGGATACGCCGCTACCGCAACTCGATCTTAATGAGCCCGCCCAGGTCGCCGATTTCATCGTGCGCTTTCTGGACTTGAGGCTGCCGGCTTCGAGGAAAACCGAGCGCTCAGCGCTTTCTGAGCGCCTCGGAGAAGCCCTGGACGACGCCGACGACCCGGATCGCGCCTGCACGGATGCTGCCAATTGACTCTGCGGCCTGGCTTGCGAGCGCTACACTCTCTCCGGCCTGGTTGCGCGTGTCGGCCATGCTGGCAATTGCCGATTTCGTTCCTTCCTGAACCTGAGCGATCTTGCCTGAAATGTCGGCGGTCGCGTTCGAGGTACGCTCGGCAAGTTTGCGAACCTCGTCTGCCACAACGGCGAAGCCCCGCCCCTGCTCACCCGCTCTAGCCGCTTCGATCGCAGCGTTGAGCGCAAGCAGGTTGGTCTGATCGGCAATTTCCCGTATGGTCTGCACGATGGAGGTGATCTGGGCCGAACGCTCACCCAGTTCCTCAATCGTCGCGGCCGCCGTGTGCGCGCTTTCGGCAATGGCTCGCATCTTCTTCGTCGCGCCCTCGATAACGCCTGCGCCCTGTTCGGACAGCTCGGCGTTTTCGCGTGCGATCTCGAGTGCCTGCCCCGCGTTCTTGACCTCGGTTTCAATCTGCAGAACTTGGTCGGTGATGTCGCTGGCGAACTTGACCACCTTGACCGGTTTGCCGTCCGGATCCAGGACCGGGTTGTAGCTGGCTTCGAGCCATACGGCTCTGCCATCCTTGGCGACGCGCTTGAACTGACCAGATACGAATTCTCCGCGTCCCAATCGGCGCCAGAACTCTTCGTACTCCGCCGTGCCGACGTATGCCGGTTCGCATAGCATGCGGTGACTCTTGCCTTTGAGTTCGGCCAGCGAATAGCCTATCGTCGCGAGAAAGTTCTCGTTTGCAGTCAATATGTTGCCCTTCAGATCGAATTCGATCGTCGCCATCGAGCGATTGATCGCATCGAGCAGACTCCGGCGTGTGTTCGCTTCTTCGATTCGGACCGTGATGTCGGTTGCAAGTTTGACGATTCCGACCACTTTCCGTTCTTCGTCGAGGATCGGGTTGTAGGTGGCCTCAAGCCATATCGTCCTCCCCCCCTTTGCTTGACGCCGAAAACGACCCGCCACGAATTGACCGCTTCGCAGCTTCTCCCAGTGTTCGCGATATTCAGTCGAATTAACCAATTCCGGGGGACAGAGCATTTCATGCTGCTTTCCGATGATCTCGTCACGGCTGTAGCCAAACAGGATCAGGAAGGTGTCGTTCGCATCGGATATGCGCCCGTCTGGCGTGAATTCGATACTTGCCATCGAACGCGCAATGGCATCGATGAATGCCTTCTGGCGCGCAATTTCACGGCGCTGGAACTCGGACTTCTGTTTCAGTTGAGAGTTGAACATTGTTCCCTTTTCCTTTTCTGCAAATATTGCGAAGCGCTTGGAAACGATGAATTTCGAAGTGGGTCTGACGACAATGTATAACGAAAGTTGCAGTCGCAATGAGGAGTGGGTGGGATAATCTCCGCATTGAGGCTTGCGGTGTGCGCAGGGCGCTCAACAGGGGTGGGCACATGGCCGGAAACTGCTTCCTGACAGCGTGTTTCGTACTGCGTGCGAGGAGCTCTTGCGTGGATCCCATTCGCCAGCGTCAGGTCAGTCGTTTGCCTCTATTCGCCCGAGCGGGCCCAGGTCGTAGCCGCCAAGTCGATTCGCAAATTGGCGCATTTCTGCACTGCCATAGCGTTGCAAAAGCAGTTGAAACAACTTTCGGAAAATGATTTCGCGTGGCATCGCGAGGTCGAAGGCCTCCCAGCCGAGGTTGATGAAACCAAGGCCGAACTCTGCCGCCGCTGCCCGCGTGCCTGGTGCGCAGTCAGCTTCCTCGCGAGCCAACAGGCCGGCGGCTTCTCGTTCGGTGTGGGCTTCCGCGACCACGCTGCAGTCATCGGGGCGAAAGCCCCGGCTGGCCAGTGCCGATTCAAGAAAATGGCGGGATCCTGCGCCGGCTTGACGCATGGCCCAGCGGTAGTCGAACGCTGCAAGCGTCTCGAGGCTGTCGATCGCGAGGTCGCGGCGCAGCATCACGCCCTGTTCGCGGTGCGCGAGTCTGACCAGCGTCCATTGCGGATGTTGGCTGAAGCGGCGCAGCAGCATGCCGTGCTGGGCCACGCTGGTGTCGACGCCGCCCCAGTGCAGGGCGCAGATGTTGGCGCGGCGGCGCGCGAGGAGTTCGAGGCCGGGCAGGGTGCCGGTCGGGCTGTAGGCTACATAGGCGTCGCCGCCGAGTTGCGGGACCAGTGAGGTGACGACGGCCGCGAGCAGCGGATCGTCGCTGCCGGTGATCAGCAAGCGGTCGGTGAGCGCGCCCCCATGCGCCTGTTCGCGCAGCCAATCTTCGAGCAGTGCGCGCGGAAACAGCCACTTTCCACCAATGCGTACTGCCGGGATCTCGCGCGCATTGGCCAACTCGTAGAGTTTCTTTTCGTTCAGATGCAGGTAGGTCGCGGCCTGACGCGCAGTGAGGTTGGGGCTGTCCGCCGCGTCACTGGGTGAGTGGCGCACACCGCGATCAGTCACGGCCACGGGGCTGGGTGCCGGTCGAGGCCGCGCTGAGTTCGTCGCGGGTGTTGATGTTGCGGAAGGCTTCTTCCTCATCGTCGAAAGACACTTCGACGACGTTCAGGCTGCCGTACCAGCGGTCGATCCTGCGCCCGCCCGCTGAGAGGAAGGCGTGCAAGTGATCGGCCAGCGTGCGCCGGCACAGGCAGAACACCGGATGCGCCTGATCGAAGGTCTTGGCCACCGCGAGATCGGCTGCGTTGGCGTGCAGCGCGGTCGCGAGCCGGGCAACGAGATCGCCGGGCAGAAAGGGTGAGTCGCAAGGCGCAGTGACCACCAGCGGGTGGCTGGCACGGAGCAGCGCCGCATGCAGGCCCGCGAGCGGGCCGGCAAAGTCGGGGATGTCGTCGCCGAACACGGGATGGCCGAAGGCCGCGTAAGCCGCGGTGTTCTGGTTGGCGTTGATCATCAGTTCGTCGACCTGGGGGGCGAGCCGCGCCAGCACGTGTGCCGCCATCGGCTTGCCGTCGAGTTCGACCAGGCCCTTGTCCACGCCCCCCATGCGCCGGCCCATGCCGCCGGCAAGAACGACTCCGGTGATTTTCTCGGCGCTCATCGCTGGAAGTGCTCCCCGCCACTGAACAGCAGATAGTGCTTGCCCTGGGCGCGACCGATCATGGTCAGGCCGAGTTTCTGCGCGATGTCCCAGCCCATCTTGGTCAGGCCGGAGCGTGACACCAGGAAGGGAATGCCCATCTGCGCGGTCTTGATCACCATCTCCGAGGTGAGGCGGCCGGTGGTGTAGAAGATCTTGTCGCTGCCGTCGAGCCCGTCCAGCCACATGTGGCCGGCGATGGCGTCCACTGCGTTGTGGCGACCGACGTCTTCGACGAACATCAGCACCTTGCAGCCGTCCGGGGTGGCTTGCGCGAGCGCGCAACCGTGTACCGCGCCGGCCTGTTTGTAGATGGATTCGTGGTGCCGCACGGCCTCCATCAGGCCATAGAGTGTGGCCTGCGACAGGCTGCGCTGTTCAGGCAGCCGGATGCTGTCGATTTCGTCCATCAGCCCGCCGAAGACCGTGCCCTGGCCGCAGCCGGTGGTCACGGTGCGGGTGCCGAGACGTTCGTCGGCGTCCTGCAGGCCGTTGCGGGTGGTGATGGAAACCGCCTCGACCTCCCAGTCGACCTGAACCGATGCAATCTCGTCCAGGCTCCTCACCAGGCGCTGGTTGCGCAGCCAGCCGATGGCGAGCGCTTCGGGGGCGGCACCCAGTGTCATCAGGGTGACGATCTCGCGTTTGTCGACGTAGAGCGTGAGCGGGTGCTCGCCGGCAATCGCGGTGGGCACCTGTTCGCCGAGTTCGTTGATGGCGGATATGGTGACGGTGAGCGGTCGGCTGGCGCTGCTGAGCAAAGGACGTCGGGCGGGCGGGAGATTCATGCGGATCATGCCGTGGGGTGGAGCGGGGATTGTAGCCTCAACGTTCAAAGGGGTCATTCGAAGGGGGCAGAGTCGTTTGTTCAAATGGATCAGCGATCAAACGACTCTGAGCCCTTTGAACTGCCTGAGATGTCGTCGCGGGTGAGGCCGTTTTCGGGTGCGGTCAGGTTGAGCGCCACCAGCGACAGTGCGCGGTAGGCCTCGCCGAGGTCGGGGTCAAGGTCTGTGGCCGCGTCGATTTCGTCGCGGATGGTCCGCTTGTCGCCGCGCGCCACCGGGCCGGTCAGGGCGGCACGCGTGCCGTTGCGGTCAATATTGGTTAGTGTGCCGGCGACCAGCGGTTGCAGCGCGGACCACGCGGTGTCGCGGTCCACGCCGGCGCCTTCCATACAGCGCAGTGCGGCCTCCATCAGTGCGACGAGGTGGTTGCATGCCAGCACCGCGGCGGCGTGGTAGCGCAGCTTGTGCTCGGCGTCGATACCGAAGCGGCGTGCGCCGATGGCATCGAACAGGGGTGCGATACGCCGCAAGGCCTCAGCTTCGCCTTCGCAGGCGCAGAAGGTGCCGTCGAAGCTTGTGATGGCGGTGGCGGGCGTGGCGAAGGACTTGAGTGGATGAACACTGGCGGTGCGGGCGCCGATTGCATGCAGCGGTGCGAGCACGTCCGAGCGGAGCGCACCGCTGCAATGAAAGACGATATCGCCTGGGCGTAGCGCGCGTTGTCCTGCGAGTCGGGCCGCGACGTCGGCGATGGCGTCGTCCGGCGTGGCGATCAACCACAGGTCGGCGGGGGGAGGCGGGCCCACTGTCACGGGTGAGCCTGCCCCGATGAAGTCCCGCGCGCTGGTGCAACGTTCGGCATTGCGACCGGCGACGGCGCCAATGCGGACGAGATCCGCGTCGTGCCACAGGCGGGCGAGTGAGCGGCCCAGGCGGCCGGGGCCGATCAGGTTGAGGGTTGGGACTGTTTGAATGGGCATGGATCGATTGTAAGTGAGGGCGGTCCACCCTGCAGGCAGCGGCGACGGCGCGGCGGTTTGTTCGGCACATGTGCGATGCCAGTCTGCTGACGTATGCTGTAAACGAGATCCGACTTTTTCAAGGAATGTCCGCATGCACCACTTTCCCGTAGCCGTGATCATGGAGCGTCGGCGCTTGCAGAATCGCTGGGTCGACGAGGCCTGGGAGGCAGTGGGCGTGGTGCCGGCATTCGACGCCGAGGCGCCGGCCGGGCCGGAGGCGACCAGGCCGGCGCCGCGCCGGATATTGCAGGAAGACGACCGCGATCAGTGGCTGTTCGATGGCTTTCGCCTGGAGCTGTTTCGCGACGAGGTCGATAACTACTTCCTCAACATGAGTTCGCCCATCCCCAAGGTGTTCGTGATGTGGCGCAAGGAAGGCGACATTGCCGCGCCCGAGGTAACTTCGGTGAGTTATGGCGAGGCGGCGCGCTGGCTGGATTCCGGCGAACAGGTCGATGGTGTTCCGATGTCGCGCGAGATGGCCGACTGGGTGGGCGACTTCGTCAATACCCATTACAAGCCGGCGCCGCGCAAGAAGGTGCGGCGCAATGATCCGCTGGCGCAGGACAGGGGGCGGGCGTGAGCGCGCCGGGTCGATTCCTGTCGCGGTGGTCGCGACTGAAGCTGACGCCGGCAGCGGCGGAAACACCGGTCGTGGCGAACGCGGCGGTCGATGCGCCGGCGACGGCAAGTGGCACTCCGGCCGCTGGCATCGATCCTTCCGCCGCACCGGATGTGTTGCCTGACATTGCCTCGCTTGCCCTGGATTCCGACTTTACCGCCTTCTTAAAGGAAGAGGTCAGCGAAGGGCTGCGTCGGCAGGCGTTGAAGAAGCTGTTCAGCGACCCTCACTTCAACGTCATGGACGGGCTCGACATCTACATCGACGACTATTCCGTGTCGCAGCCGATCCCGCCGGAATTGCTGGCCAAGCTGCGTTCTGCGGCCGAATGGCTGGGCGATCGCGAGGGCAAGATCGACGACGAGAATGACGCCGAATCCGGTCTGGTGGAGACCCCGGCGGCGCTGGCCGACGGGGCGCCGGAGACGCAGGCTGTTTCTGCGTTGGCGCCTGAAGCCGGAGGCGCGCCGCTCGACACTGCGCTCGGCAAGGCAGTGCCGGGCGCCACGGACGACACCTTATCGCGCTGAGGCAAGGCGGCCCCGGTCGAGGCGTTCGTCGTCCGGTCTGGCATGCCGCTTCATTTTCTCATCATGTTCCGGGTGGTTTGATGCTGCGCTGCGATACGGTCATCTATTGAGACAAATTGACCTTGTCGGGACATTTTGTCTATTTTCATTCCGGATGCGTCGAAATCTGCGGTGTTCTGGTTGTCCTTACTGTCTATGAAGAAGATTTCATAGGCGCGCTGGGTGCTTAGGGTCCACACCTTCAAGGATGTGGACCAATGCGCAACAGCAGCAAACAGATCCGTCTTTGCGATTGCAATCGCAGCTTCAATCTCGACGCCGAGCGGCTGGGCGAACTCTCGTCCGGCGCCGCTGTGTCGGTCCATCACGAACTCTGCCGCCGTGAACTGCCGGTGCTGGAGGCGGATCTCGTCGCCGGGTGCGATGTGGCGGTGTCCTGTACGCAGGAGTCGGCCCTGTTCTCCGAACTCGCCGACTCGATCGATGCTGCCCGTCCGATCCGCATCTTCAACGTACGTGAAAACGCCGGCTGGTCGGACGAGCGCGCGGCAGTGACGCCCAAGATCGCGGCCCTGATCGCGGCCGCCACCACCTTGCCCGACGTCGAGCCGGTGACCGGCGTGCAGATGCATGCCGGGCGAACCTTGCTGATCGTCGGCGAAGGTGGCGCCGCGCTGGGCTGGGCCGAGCGTCTGGCCAGCAGCTTCGAGGTCTCGGTGCTGATGACCGAGCGCGCAGGCGAGGTCGAGTTGCCGGCCGAGAACGCCTATCCGGTATGGTCGGGCAGCCCGCTGGCGCTCAAGGGCCATCTGGGCGCCTTCGAACTGAGCTGGACGCAGCAGAACCCGATCGATCTCGATCTGTGCGTGCACTGCAACGCCTGTATCAAGGCCTGCCCGGAAGGGGCGATCGGTTTTGATTTTCAGGTCGATGCGGACAAGTGCAGAAGCCATCGCGCCTGTGTCACCGCCTGTGGAGAGATTGGCGCAATCGATTTTTCCCGCAAGGATGTTGCACGCAGCGAGCAGTTCGATCTGGTGCTCGATCTGCAGGCCGAACCCCTGCTCAAGCGCGTCGAGCTGCCCGACGGCTATGCTGCGCCCGGTCGCGACCCTTTCGATCAGGCGTTGGCGGTGCAGGCCCTCGGCGAATGCGTCGGCGAATTCGAAAAGCCGCGTTATGTGGCCTTCGAGTCCGGCCTGTGCGCGCATAGCCGCTCGCGCAAGCAGGGCTGCAACAATTGCATCGAGGTCTGTGCGACCGAGGCGATCCGCAGCAATGGTGACTTGATCGCGGTCGATCCCTATCTGTGCAAGGGCTGTGGCACCTGCAGTACCGTGTGCCCGTCGGGTGCGCTGTCCTTCCAGTACCCCCGCGTGCCGGATGTCGGCTTGCAGGTCAAAACCGTGCTGAGCGAATACGCCTGTGCCGGCGGAAACGATGCCTGCGTGCTGTTCCATGCGGCAGATGCCGGGGGCAAGCTCATCGAGCGCCTGGCGCGCCGCGGCCGTGGTCTGCCGGCGCGGGTGATTCCGGTTGAGATCTGGAGCGCCGATGCGATCGGCCTCGACCTGATGCTCGGCACCCTGGCGTTGGGTGCCTGTCAGGTGGCGGTGCTCACGGCCGGCAGCCACGATACCGCACCGCTTCGGGCCCAGGCCGGGCATGCCATGGCGACTCTCGGCGCGCTCGGCTATGCCGGCGAGCCGGTGCGGATGATCGATGCAGCCGATGCGGACGACTGGAAAACGCTCGAGCAGGCGTTGTGGGACTGGGTGCCTGCAATGGCAGTGAGCCAGCCGGCGAGTTTTCGCCTGCTGCCGAAGAAGCGCGAAACCCTGGAACTGGCGCTGCGTCACCTGGTTGCCGAGGCGCCTGCGGCGCGTACCGAAGCCGGCTTGCCGGCGCTGGTGGCACTGAAGGCCGGCGCGCCCTTCGGTCAGGTCCTGGCCACGGATGCCTGCACGCTGTGCATGGCCTGTACTGGCGCCTGTCCGGCGGGTGCGCTGCGTGCGTCGAACGACTCCTACCGGCTTGACTTCATTGAACGCAACTGCCTGCAGTGCGGGCTGTGCGTGAGTGCGTGCCCGGAATCGGCGCTCAGTCTCGAGCCGCGCCTGTTGCTCGGTGACGAGGCCCGTCGCGCGCGCAAGCTGCGCGAAGCCGACACCTTCCACTGTGTGAGCTGCGGCAAGGCGATGGGGGCCTCGCCGATGATCGAGGCGATGATTTCGCGCCTGACTGGCCACTCGATGTTTGCCTCGGCCGCCGAACTCGGCCGCCTGCGCATGTGCGGCGACTGCAGGGTGATCGACCTGATGAAGAACGAGCAAAGCACCAAAGCCTGGGACATGACCGAATGAATGCACCGATGAGCGCCGGCGTCCGCACGCTGCAGCCCGCACCGGCATGCTCGGAAGAGGACCGCGCGCGCGCCGAACACTATGCGCTGCTTGCCCGCCTGTACTTTGCTCCGCCGGATGCCGCCCTGCTGCAGGGGCTGAGCCGGATCGCGCAGGTGCTGGGTGCAGGCAAGGGCGCATTCCCAGAGGCCTGGGCGGCACTGGGCGAAGCTGCTGCGGCGACGAGCGCCGAGGCGGTCGGTGTCGAGTATTCCGCGCTGTTCCAGGGCGTCGGGCGTGCCGAGGTCATGCTCAACGGTTCCTGGTATCTGACCGGCTTCCTGCAGGAAGAGCCGTTGGCCGAACTGCGCGAGGATCTGATCGAGCTCGGACTCGGACGACGTGAGGGCGTGGCCGAAACCGAGGACCACATTGCTGCGTTGGCCGAGGTGATGCGGCATCTGGTGGTGATCGGCCCGGACGACGAGGGGTTGGTGCGGCAACAGGCATTCTTCAGCCGCCACATCGCGCCGTGGTACGGCGCTTTCGTGGCAGAGGTCGCGGCTGCGCCGTCGGCCAGTTTCTATGTACGGGTCGGCAGTCTGTTGCAGGCCTTTTTCGATATCGAGCGCCAGGCGTTCGACATGGTGTGATCGGGCCGGCCACGGCCGGCAGTCCGTCCAATTGATGGGGAGAACGAAGATGAGCGAGAACAAGACCAGGCTGTCGCGGCGGAACTTCCTGCTGTCGCTCGGGGCTGGCGGGGCCGCAGGTGCGGCGGCGGTGGCCACGGTGGCGAGCGGGCCGGCTGCACCGGCAGTTGAGCAGGCGGTGAAGCGTGCCGCCTCCAGCGAGGGCGTCGGCACCAGCGAGCACATGCGCAACTACTACCGCACTGCGCGCATCTGAAGGAGAGCATACGATGTTGACCAGGAAAAGTGCCGTCGTCAGCGGCAGCAGCACCCGGCGTTTGCGCAGCTCTGCGGCGCGCATCATGGGCAAGACCATGGACCGCAGGGCCTTCCTCAAGCATTCAGGCCTCGGCATGGGGGCCGGCGCGATTGCCACCCAGCTGCCCTACAACCTGATCGGCAGCGCAGAAGCGGCCGAATCGACTGAAAACCGCATGGCCGGTGGCGAGGAAGTCAAGCGCACCGTGTGTACCCACTGTTCGGTGGGCTGTGCGGTGGATGCGGTGGTGAAGAACGGCGTGTGGGTGCGGCAGGAGCCGGTGTTCGACTCACCGATCAATCTCGGTGCGCACTGCGCCAAGGGCGCCTCGGTCCGCGAGCACGGTCACGGGGAGCATCGCCTGAAGTACCCGATGAAGCTGGTCGACGGCAAGTATCAGAAGATCAGCTGGGAACAGGCGCTGAACGAAGTCGGCGACCGTCTGCTGAAGATCCGCGAAGAGAGCGGTCCGGACGCCGTGTACTGGATCGGCTCGTCCAAACACAATAACGAGCAGTCCTATCTGCTGCGCAAGTTCGTGTCCTTCTGGGGCACCAACAACTGCGACCACCAGGCCCGTATCTGCCACTCCACCACGGTGGCCGGTGTGGCGAACACCTGGGGTTACGGCGCGATGACCAACTCCTACAACGACATGCAGTTCGCCAAGGCGATGCTGTTCATCGGCTCCAACGCTGCCGAGGCGCATCCGGTGTCGCTGCTGCACATTCTGCATGCCAAGGAAAACGGCGCCAGGATGATCGTCGTGGACCCGCGCTTTACCCGCACCGCGGCCAAGGCCGACCATTACGTGCGTATCCGTTCCGGTACCGACATTCCCTTCATCTGGGGCATGCTGTACCACATCTTCAAGAACGGCTGGGAAGACACCAAGTACATCAACGATCGCGTCTTCGGCCTGGAAAAGGTCAAGGAAGAGATCATGACCTGGACGCCGGAAAAGGTCACCGAGGTGACCGGCATCCCGGAAGAGCAGGTCTTCAAGGTCGCCGAGGCGATGGCGAAGAACAAGCCGTCGACGGTGGTGTGGTGCATGGGGCAGACCCAGCACACCGTCGGCAACGCCAACGTGCGCGCGATGTGCATTTTGCAGCTGGTGCTGGGTAACGTCGGCGTGTCCGGTGGCGGCACCAACATCTTCCGCGGTCACGACAACGTGCAGGGCGCAACCGACGTCGGCCCCAACCCCGATTCGCTGCCCGGCTACTACGGTCTGGCTGCAGGCTCGTGGAAGCACTGGGCGACGGTGTGGGGTGTGGACTACGAGTGGATCAAGGGGCGTTACGCCTCCGAGGCGATGATGACCAAGTCTGGCATCACCGTGTCGCGCTGGATCGACGGCGTGCTCGAGAACAACGAACTGATCGACCAGGATTCGAACCTGCGCGCGGTGGTCTACTGGGGGCACGCGCCCAACTCGCAGACTCGTGGCGCCGAGATGGTCGAGGCGATGAAGAAGCTCGACACCATGGTGGTGATCGATCCCTATCCCTCGGCAACCGCATCGATGGCGGCGATGGTACGCAAGGATGGTGTGTATCTGCTGCCGGCCGCGACCCAGTTCGAGACCTATGGCTCGTGTACGGCCTCGAACCGTTCGCTCCAGTGGCGAGAGAAGGTGATCGAGCCCCTGTTCGAGTCCAAGCCCGATCACACCATCATGTATGCCTTCGCCAGGAAGTTCGGCTTTGGCGACGAGCTGGTGAAGAACGTCAAGCTCACCAAGGACAAGCAGGGCTGGGACGAACCGGAGATCGAGGACATTCTGCGCGAGATCAACCGCGGTACCTGGACCATCGGCTACACCGGCCAGTCGCCCGAGCGCCTGAAGCTGCACATGAAGAACATGCACACCTTCGATGTGAAAACGCTGAAGGCGGTGGGGGGGCCGTGCGACGGAGAATACTTCGGTCTGCCGTGGCCCTGTTTCGGCACGGCGGAGATGAAGCATCCCGGTACGCCCAACCTGTACGACACCTCGAAGCACGTGATGGACGGCGGGGGCAACTTCCGCGCCAACTTCGGCGTCGAGCGCGATGGCGTGTCGCTGCTCGCGGCAGACGGCTCCGCCTCCAAGGGAGCGGACCTGCAGATGGGTTACCCCGAGTTCGACCATGTGCTGCTGAAGAAGCTGGGTTGGTGGGACGAGCTCACCGACGCCGAAAAGGCGCTGGCCGAGGGCAAGAACTGGAAGACCGACCTCTCCGGCGGCATTCAGCGCGTGGTGATGAAGAATCACGGCTGTCACCCCTTCGGCAATGCCAAGGCGCGTGCGCTGGTGTGGAACTTCCCCGATCCGGTGCCGCTGCACCGCGAGCCGATCTACTCGCCGCGTCCGGACATGGTCGAGAAGTACCCGACGCATGCCGACAAGATGGCCTTCTGGCGTCTGCCCACGCTGTACAAGTCGTTGCAGGACAAGGTCAAGGATATCTCCAGGGAATATCCGCTGATCATGACCTCGGGACGCCTGGTCGAGTACGAGGGCGGTGGCGAGGAAACCCGCTCAAACCCGTGGCTGGCCGAGTTGCAACAGGAGATGTTCGCCGAAGTGAATCCGAAGGACGCCAACGACCAGGGCATCCGCAACGGCGACTACATGTGGGTCGAGTCGCCGACCAAGGCCAAACTCAAGGTGCGTGCTCAGGTTACCGAGCGGGTGGGTGCGGGCACGGTATTCCTGCCCTTCCACTTTTCCGGCTGGTGGCAGGGCGAAGACATGCTCAAGTATTACCCCGAGGGCGCGGCACCGATCGTGCGTGGCGAGGCGGTCAATACCGCGACTACTTACGGTTATGACTCGGTGACGATGATGCAGGAAACCAAGACGACCCTGTGCCGGGTCATGAAGGCCTGAGGGGGAGGAGAGAACAATGGGACGCATGAAATTTCTGTGTGACGCTGAGCGCTGCATCGAGTGCAACGGCTGTGTCACCGCCTGCAAGAATGAGAACGAGGTGCCTTGGGGTGTCAACCGCCGCCGGGTGGTGACGATCAACGACGGGGTCCCGGGTGAGCGCTCGATGTCGGTGGCCTGCATGCACTGCTCGGACGCACCGTGCATGGCGGTGTGCCCGACCAACTGCTTCTACAAGGCAGAGGGCGGCGTGGTGCTGCACGACAAGGACCTGTGCATCGGCTGCGGTTACTGCTTCTATGCCTGCCCGTTCGGCGCGCCGCAATTCCCCAACGGTCCGAGCGCCTTCGGCGAGCGCGGCAAGATGGACAAGTGCACCTTCTGTGCTGGTGGTCCGGAAGAGACCGGTTCCAAGGAAGAGTATGCCAAGTACGGCTCCAATCGCCTTGCCGAGGGCAAGCTGCCGGCCTGTGCCGAGATGTGTTCGACCAAGGCGTTGCTGGCGGGCGATTCGGCTGCCGTGTCCGATATCTTCCGTGACCGCGTGTTGCGTCGTGGCAAGGGGCTGGAGGCCTGGGGCTGGATGACGGCTTACGGCGCCGAGCAGAAGGAGGGTGCGAAATGAACACGCGAGGCTTGATGTCGATGCTGGCGGCAGTGGTGCTGGCGGTCGGGCTGACCGGCTGCGGCGAGCAGCCGCAGGTGGTGTCCTATGAGCAGGGCAAGTATCAGGGCAAGGCCGACAGCCAGCCTTGGGACAATCCGGTGTTCAAGGGTGACAAGGCCGCGTGGGAGCTGGCGATGAAGAATCGCACCCGAGGGCAGAACGAATACAACCGTACCCAGTGAGGAGGCTCACCATGAAGACAATCTTCATGCGTCATGGCGGCAGCCTGAGGCTGCTGCTGCTGTGCTGGCTGTTGGCACTTTTCGGCGCCTTCATGCCGGCGCAGGCCGCGGGCGAGGCGGCTGCCGAGCAGGTTGCACGTCAGCAATCCCAGCCGCTGAACAACGCACCGGTCTGGCGCGAGGTGCGTTCGGGCGAGGCCCACTTCACGCTGGCAAAGGGGCCGGAGGCGGGCGTCCTGATCCAGAGCGAAGGCAACACCTGGCGGCAGTGGCGTAACGGCCCGATCACCCAGTACGGGGGCTGGCTGCTGATCATCGTGCCGTCGGCCATCGCGCTGTTCTGGATGGTCAAGGGAACGATGAAATTGCATGCCAAGCCCACCGGACGCAAGATGAAGCGCTTCTCGGCCTTCGAGCGCTTTGCGCACTGGGGCACGGCGATCACCTTCCTGCTGCTGGCAGTGACCGGCGTCGCGATTCTCTTCGGCAAGCACGTGCTGGCGCCAGTCTTCGGGCCGGAGTTCTTCGCTTCGCTGCTGGTGGCCGGCAAGCTGATTCACAACTACATCGGCCCGGTGTTCGGGGTCTTTGTCGTGCTGATGATCCTGACCTTCCTGCGCGACAACGTGTGGCAGGCCTGCGATGCGATCTGGATCAGGCGTGCGGGCGGCCTGCTCGGCGGTGATCACGTGCCGTCGAGCCGTTTCAACTTCGGTGAAAAGACCTGGTTCTGGATTGGGGTAACCTTTCTTGGTCTCACCGTGGTGGGGTCCGGGCTGGTGATGGACTTTCCCAACTATGGCTGGACGCGTGCCGACATGCAGCTTGCCAACATGGTGCATGGCATCGGTGCGCTGGTACTGCTGGCCTTGTCCTTCGGTCATATCTACATGGGCACGATCGGGGTAGAAGGCGCCTATCAGTCGATGAAAACCGGCTATGTGGATGAGACCTGGGCCAGGGAGCACCATGAGTTCTGGTACGAAGACGTCAAGGCCGGAAAGTCCGGCCATCCTCAGGATTCGGTTACAGGAGCACGTTCATGAAATCCATGCTTCGCATCGCATTCGTGGCCACCGGCCTCGCAATCGCAGCGGGTTCGGCCTGGGCCAAATTGCCTCCACCCTCGGAAGAGGCGAAGGCCAAGGCGGCCGAGGCCAAGGTCAAGGCCGAAGAGGCATCCAAGCTTGCCGCGGAGCGACTGGCTGCGGCCCAGGACCGTGTTGCCGCAGCGTGGAAGGCCAAAACCGCCAAATAGTCTGCGGACCGATACCTGCAGGTTCGGTCCGGACGATTTTTCCCTCCCGTTGTTCGTCCGGACCCTCTTGAGCCCCGCCCGACCTTGGTCTGGCGGGGTATTTTCTGAGCGCTTGAAGAGCCTGCTACTTTGCTGCCGGCGGCGGCACGCGGCGCACACGTTACAATGCGCGTTTGCCGTGCAGCCGCAAGCGCACGGGCATGCACCGCACATTGGCTGCGGGCAGCATTCTCAATCTCGTCGGAGCGCCTGATGGCCGAAACTTTTTTCTCTCCCTGTCCGCGTGGGCTGGAAGCCCTGCTCGCCGATGAATTGCGTGGATTCGGGGCGGCCGATACCGAGATCCTGCATGGCGGGGTGATGTGGAGCGGAGAGTGGACGGCCTGCTACCGTGCCAACCTCGAGAGCCGGTTGGCGACGCGCGTGTTGTGGCGGGTGGGGCGAGGTCGCTACCAGGGCGAGATCGACATCTACAAGCTGGCCTACAGCCTGACCTGGGCGAAGTGGTTTACCCCCGACGACAGCATCCGGGTCGCGGTCACCGCCCAGCAGTCGCCGCTGAAGAGCCTCGAGTTCATCACCCTGCGTATCAAGGATGCGGTGTGCGACCACTTTCGAACCGTGGTGGGCCGTCGCCCCGACGTGGATACCGCCAATCCGGCTGTTCGCATCCACGCCTTTTTGACGCGCGACATGGTGACCCTGTACCTGGATACCTCCGGCGAGCCCCTTTACAAGCGCGGCTTCAAGACGGCTGCGGTCGAGGCGCCACTGAAGGAGAACATTGCCGCCGGCATCCTCAGGCTCAGTGGATGGCAGCCGGGAGAGACGCTCGTCGATCCGATGTGCGGCAGCGGTACCTTTCTCATCGAGGCAGCGCAGATGGCGCTCGACATCGCCCCCGGGCTGGGGCGCAAATTCGGTTTCGAGCGCTTTCGCCACCTCGACGAAACCGCCTGGTCGGCGGTTCGACAGGCGGCGAAGGGCCGCTGCAAGGCCCTGGTGCCACTGTCGATCTTCGGCTCCGATATCGTTGGCGATCAGGTGCGCCGCAGCCGCGAGAACCTGGCGGCTGCCGGGCTGGACAAATGTGTCACCCTTGATCGCGCAGATATACTCGAGCGTCAGCCACCGTCGGCGTCCGGGGTGCTGGTCACCAATCCGCCCTATGGTGTTCGTATCGGCGAGGCGGAGGAACTGGCCGCCTTCTATCCGCTGCTGGGCAATGCCCTGAAGAAGCACTGGGCCGGTTGGCGCTGTTACTTCTTCAGCGGCGACATGGCACTTGCGAAGCTGATCGGTCTCAAGGCAAGCAAGCGCACGCCGCTGTTCAATGGTGCGCTGGAGTGCCGCCTGTTCGAATACAAGGTGATCGCGGGCAGCATGCGCGACAAGCCGCGCACCGCGTCAGACGACGGGACTGCGCCGTCCTGATCGCCGAGGATCCGGCCGTGGCGGCCGGGTGTCCGTCCTCAGACGATGTCGAGGTGCTGAATGCCCGACGTCATGTCCTTGTCGCCATGCTTGCTGTTGAGCTTGATCTGCAGGCGCAGGTCATTGACCGAGTCGGCATTGCGCAGCGCATCCTCGTAGGTGATCAACTCCGCCTCATAGAGATCGAACAGCGACTGGTCGAAGGTCTGCATGCCCAGTTCGCGCGAACGCTTCATGATGTCCTTGATGCCGGGGACCTCGCCCTTGAAGATGAGGTCGGCGATCAAGGGCGAATTGAGCAGGATCTCGACGGCCGGGACGCGGCCCTTGCGGTCCTTGAGTGGCAGCAGTCGCTGCGAGATCATTGAGCGCAGGTTCAGTGACAAGTCCATCAGCAACTGCGAACGACGTTCTTCGGGGAAAAAGTTGATGATGCGGTCGATGGCCTGGTTGGCGCTGTTGGCGTGCAGGGTAGCAAGGCACAGGTGACCGGTCTCGGCGAAGGCGATGGCGTAGTCCATGGTCTCGCGGTCACGGATTTCGCCCATCAGGATCACGTCCGGCGCCTGACGCAGCGTATTCTTCAGTGCCGCTTCCCAGTTCTCGGTGTCGATACCGACCTCACGCTGCGAGACGATGCAGTTCTTGTGCTGATGGACGTATTCGATCGGGTCTTCGACCGTGATGATGTGACCATAGCTGTTCTCGTTGCGGTAATCGACCATTGCCGCCAGCGATGTGGTCTTGCCGGTACCGGTGCCGCCGACGAAGATCACCAGTCCGCGCTTGGCCATGGCGATATCGCGCAGTACCGCAGGGAGCCCGAGGTCGTCGAAGGTCGGGATCTTCAGCGCGATCGTGCGCAGCACCAGGCCGACCCGGCCTTGCTGGATGTAGGCATTGGCGCGGAAACGGCCGATGCCGGCGGGCGAGATGGCGAAATTGCATTCCTTGGTGGCTTCGAACTCGGCCGCCTGGCGGTCGTTCATGATCGCGCGGGCCAGTTCGGCCGTATGCGCCGGGCTCAGCGCCTGGTTGGACTGCGGAACGATGCGACCGTCGATCTTGATCGCGGGCGGGAAGCCGGCATTGATGAAGAGGTCGGAGCCATTCTTCTGCAGCATCAGCCGCAGCAGGTCGTGCATGAATTTGAGTGCCTGATCGCGTTCCATCTTTCCGCTCCCCCTGTCCGCGCAGTCGGCCGCGCGGCGCAACATGAATGTATCCACCGTGAACCTGTCTGCGCCACCCCTGTCGGGTTGCGCCGGGTACCGTCCACGAGTCCCGCAAACTCAAGTGTCCATCGCCGCCGCCATGCCGGCCATGGACATGAGCTGTCTCATGCGTTGAAGTTGTCCTTGTTCTGCGCCCGGATCTTCGCTTCGGCGGCCGAGACGACATTCCGCCGCACCAGTTCTGCAAGGCATTGGTCGAGCGTCTGCATGCCGACGTTCTGACCGGTCTGGATGGCCGAGTACATCTGAGCGATCTTGTTTTCACGGATCAGGTTGCGAATGGCCGGTGTGCCGATCATGATTTCGTGCGCGGCGACGCGGCCGCTACCGTCCTTGGTCTTGAGCAGGGTCTGTGAAATCACCGCCCGCAGCGACTCCGACAGCATCGATCTCACCATGTCCTTTTCAGCGGCCGGAAACACGTCGACGATACGGTCGATGGTCTTGGCTGCGGACGACGTGTGAAGTGTGCCGAACACCAGGTGGCCCGTTTCCGCAGCGGTGAGCGCAAGGCGAATGGTTTCGAGGTCGCGCATTTCGCCCACCAGGATCACGTCCGGATCCTCGCGCAGCGAGGCTCGCAGGGCATTGGTGAAGGACATCGTATCGCGGTGGACTTCGCGCTGGTTGACCAGGCAGCGCTTGGATTCATGCACGAATTCGATCGGATCCTCGACGGTGAGGATATGGCCGTACTCGTTTTCGTTGATGTAGTCGACCATTGCCGCGAGCGTCGTGGATTTGCCCGAGCCGGTCGGGCCGGTGACCAGCACGATGCCACGGGGCTGGTTGGCAATGTCCTTGAAGATCTTCGGGCAGTTGAGCTCTTCGAGCGTCAGCACCTTGGACGGAATGGTCCGGAACACGGCACCCGCCCCGCGGTTCTGGTTGAACGCGTTAACCCGGAAGCGGGCAAGGTTGGGAATGTAGAACGAAAAGTCGCATTCCCACGTCTCCTCGTATTGCTTGCGCTGGGCGTCGTTCATGATGTCATACACCATGGCGTGGACGTCCTTGTGTTCCATTGGCGGCAGGTTGATCTTGCGCACGTCTCCGTGGACCCGGATCATTGGCGCCAGTCCGGCCGAGAGGTGCAGGTCGGAAGCCTTGTTCTTGACCGCGAAGGCGAGAAGTTCAGTGATGTCCATGATTGTCGGTGCCGACTAGCGTAAGGAATGGGCGTCCGGAGTCGCCGACTGGGCCGATGTTATACTTTCGGCGCAGTGCTCCGAGAGAAAAGGGCTTTTGCAATATGACATCAATCTCAGCCAACTTGCAAGCCGTCAATGCACGGATTGTATCTGCTGCGCGCGCCGTGGGGCGGGATCCGGCGACGGTACGCCTGCTTGCCGTGAGCAAGACCAAGCCGCTGGCCGACATCCGCGCAGCGGTGGCGGCCGGACAACGCGCGTTCGGCGAGAACTATGTGCAGGAAGGAGTGGACAAGATTGCGGCATTGGCTGGTGAAGGCCTCGAATGGCACTTCATCGGCCCCTTGCAGAGCAACAAGACGCGCGCGGTGGCCGAGTCGTTCGACTGGGTCCACGGCATCGACCGCGCAAAGGTCGCGGAGCGCCTGTCGGCGCAGCGCCCCGCGGACATGGCGCCGCTCGACGTGTGCATCCAGGTCAATGTGAGTGGCGAGACGAGCAAGAGCGGCGTGGCGCCCGCGGCCGTTGTGCCATTGGCGCACGTCATCGTCGCTTTGCCGCGTCTGCGCCTGCGCGGCCTGATGTGCATACCTGAGCCCACCCCGGATGCGGCGACGCAACGGCGTCGCTTCGCCACCCTGCGCGAAACGCTCGAGGGGCTCAGGCTCGATCCGGCCCTGGCCGGACAGCGGTTCGACACGCTGTCGATGGGCATGTCCCACGACCTTGAGGCTGCCATTGCCGAAGGCGCCACCATCGTGCGCATCGGTACGTCAATATTCGGCGCGCGTACCGCCGCCATGGCCAGCCCGCAAGCAGCGGGCGGCTGAACTTTACCAATCTGTCCGGACGACTCATGAAAATATCCTTTCTTGGTGGGGGCAACATGGCCGCTGCGCTCATCGGCGGCATGCTCGAACGGGGGTTTGACGCCACCGAACTGCAGGTGGTCGAGCTCGATGCGGGCAATCGCGAGCGCCTGCAGTCGCGCTTCGGCGTGCGCGCCACCGACGTGGCGGACGCGCAGGCGCTGGCCTGCGACGTACTCGTGCTGGCGGTCAAGCCCCAGCAGATGAAAGCGGCGCTGACGCCACTGGCGGGCAAACTTCATGCAACGCTGGTGATCAGCATTGCCGCCGGGTTGAGGGTGGCGGACATCGGCCGCTGGCTCGGCGGTAACAATGGCGCATACAAGCGTATCGTGCGGTGCATGCCCAATACGCCGGCCCTGATCGGGGCCGGCATTACCGGGCTGTATGCCGATTCGTCGGTCGATGCGGCCGGGCGGGAGGCGGCGCAGCGCATTCTCGCCGCGGTCGGATCGACGGTATGGATCGCGAACGAGGCACAGTTGGACGGAGTGACGGGCGTGTCGGGCAGCGGTCCGGCCTATGTCTTCCATTTCATCGAGGCGCTGGAGGCGGCCGGGCGTGCTCAGGGGTTCGACGCTGCCACCGCGCGCAAGCTCGCCATCGATACCGTGCTGGGTGCGGCAAAGCTGGCGGCCAGTTCGGAGGACAGTCCTTCCGTGCTGCGTGAGAAGGTCACCTCGAAAGGGGGGACGACGGCGGCGGCGCTGGCGCATCTCGCCGCCGGGGGGTGGCACGACATGCTGGTCGGGGCGGTCAGCGCGGCTGCCGCACGCGGCCGGGAACTCGGCGACGAATTGGGAAAGGACTGAACACAGATGCTCGATAGCGTGTTGTTGCTGATTGTCGATACCGTCATCAGTCTCCTGACCCTCGTGCTGCTCGCGCGCTTTTTCATGCAGTGGCAGCGGGTGTCCTTTCGCAATCAGATCGGCCAGTTCGTCGTTGCCGCGACGGACTGGGTGGTGCGTCCGCTGCGGCGCGTGATTCCGGGCGTGTTCGGTCTCGATATGGCCAGCCTGCTGCCCGCCTGGCTGGCCCAGGCGCTTCTGGTGCTGATCGAGCTGAGCCTTCGTGGCGTGCCGCTCAGTGGAAGCGCGGTGGGCATCGTGCTCGGGATCTTCGGCCTCGGGCTGGTCGAGTTGCTGCGCATGATGGTGTATCTGGTGTTCGGTGTGGTGCTGATTTCCGCCGTGCTGTCCTGGGTCAGTCCCCATGCGCCGGCTGCGCCGGTGTTCGACGCTCTGGCCGCACCTTTTTTGCGCCCCTTCCGACGCGTCGTACCGACCATCTCGAATATCGATCTGTCGCCACTCGTATTGCTGCTGGTGCTGCAGATCGTGCTGATCGTGCTGGGGGGTATGCGCAACAACTTCGCCCCGCTGTTGTTCGGGCTGTGAGCGGCGACTGGTTGCGTGAAAGTGAGGACGGGAGCCTGACGCTCGTCCTGCACATTCAGCCGGGTGCGAAAAAGACCGGCTTTGCCGGTCTGCACGGGGAAGCGATGAAGATACGCCTCGCGGCGCCGCCCGTCGATGGCAAGGCGAATGCGGCGCTGTGTGCCTTCCTGGCAGCCTTCTGCGAGGTGCCGAAATCGGCTGTCAGTCTTGTCAGTGGTGAAACCTCGCGTGCCAAGCGGGTGCGCATCGTACAGGTTTCAAGCACGGTAGCGGCACGCCTGCGTGCGCAGGCCTGAAAACCGCCACCGGCGCGCTCAACCGCCAAACATCAGCTGTCCTTCGACCAGCGTGAAGCACACCTTGCCCGGCAATTCGACGCCCAGAAAAGGGGTGTTCTTGCCCTGACTGCGCAGGCTGTCACGGTTGATGCAGACTTGCGCTTGCGGGTCGAAGATGCACACGTCGGCCCGTGCGCCGGGCGACAGGTGACCGGCCTTGGTGATGCCGATGATGGCAGCAGCGTCGGAGGTGACCCGCGCCAGCGCATCGATGAGTGGCAGCCCGGCGCGTTCGGCCCATTTCAGTGTCAGCGGCAACAGCAGCTCCAGACCGGTGGCGCCGGCCTCGGATTCGCTGAAGGGGGTCAGTTTGCCGTCGTCGTCGACCGGGGTATGGTCCGAGCACAGTGCGTTGATGCGCCCTTCCGTCAGGCCTCGACACAATGCTTCGCGGTCGCGCTGGCTACGCAGCGGCGGCACGAGGTGGCAGTTGGCGTTGAAGTAGCCGATGTCCATGTCGGACAGGTGGAGATGGTTGATGGAGACGTCGCAGGTGACGTCCATGCCTTCTGCACGCGCCTGATCGATCAGTTGCAGGCCTTCGGCGCTAGACAGACGGGTAATGTGCAGTCTTGCCCCGGTCACCCGTGCCAGTTGCAGGTAGGTAAATAGCGCCACAGTCTCGGCCGCCACCGGGATGCCGGGCAGACCGAGGCGGGTGGCGACTTCGCCATCGTGGGCGTAGCCGCCGCGCGACAGGAAGGGCGCGATCGGTTGCAGCCAGACGCGGAAGTCGAAGGTGGCGGCATATTGCATGGCCCGCATCAGCACCGTGTTGTCGACGATGGGCACGTTGGCCTGGGAGAAGGCGACGCAGCCGGCCTCGACCAGCTCGGCCATCTCCGACAGGCGTTCGCCCTTGAGTCCAAGGGTGAGCGCCGCGACCGGATAGACGTGAGCGCGATTGAGCTTCTTCGCCCGATAGCACAGCATTTCGACCAGGCCGGGTTCGTCCAGCGCCGGGTCGGTGTCGGGCGGAATCGCCAGGCTGGTGACGCCACCGGCCATGGCTGCATCCATTTCGGATTCGAGCGTGGCCCGATATTCGAAGCCGGGCTCACGCAGGCGGGCCGAGAGGTCGATCAGGCCCGGGGCCACCACCAGCCCTTCGGCATCGATCGTCCGGTCTGCGCAGAATCCGTCGGGAGAACTGCCGAGTGCTGCAATCTTGCCGTCGGCAATGAATACGTCGGCAATGCGGTCGGTTTTGTTGGCGGGGTCAATGACCCGGCCGTTGGCGATACGGATCTTCATCGAATCTTCCTTACTGGCCGGCGAGCATGCTCATGACTGCCATGCGCACGGCAATACCGAAGGTCACCTGGGGCAGGATGACCGCCTGGGCGCCGTCGGCAACGGCGGAGTCGATCTCGACGCCGCGGTTCATCGGCCCCGGGTGCATCACGATGGCATCGGGTTTGGCCAGCGCGAGCTTTTCGGCGGTCAGCCCCCAGACCTTGTAGAACTCCTGCGGCGTCGGCAGCAGCGCACCGTTCATGCGTTCGTTCTGCAGGCGAAGCATCATCACCACATCGACGCCGCGCAGGCCTTCGCGCATGTCGTGGAACACCCGCACGCCCATCTTCTCGATGTCGGTCGGCAGCAGGGTCTTGGGGCCGATGACGCGGACTTCGGGCACGCCGAGTGTCGTCAGCGCACAGATCTGCGAGCGTGCGACCCGCGAGTGCAGCACGTCGCCGACGATGGCAACCGTCAGCCCGGTGAAGTCCTGCTTGTAGTGACGGATCGTGTACATGTCCAGCAGCCCCTGGGTGGGGTGGGCATGACGGCCGTCGCCTGCATTGACAACGTGAATGTCGTTGCGGCCGTTAGCGCGCAGGTGCTGGGCGATGAGGAAGGGGGCACCGCTGGCGGCATGGCGCACCACGAACATGTCGGCCTGCATCGCGCACAGGTTGTCCACCGTGTCGAGCAGGCTCTCGCCCTTGGCGGTGGAGCTGGTCGATACGTTGAGGTTCACCACGTCGGCAGACAGGCGTTTGGCGGCGATCTCGAAAGTGGTGCGGGTGCGCGTCGAATTCTCGAAGAACAGATTGAAGATGCTCTTGCCACGCAGCAGCGGCAGCTTCTTGACTTCGCGTTCGGCGACTTCGGTGAAGGGGGCAGCGGTATCGAGAATGGCGTTGATGATGTCGCGCGGCAGGCCGTCTAGCGTGAGCAAGTGTTGCAGTTCGCCGTGTTTGTTGAGCTGGGGATTAAGCATCGATCATCCTCAGGTTCAGCGTGCCGTCGTCGGCGCGTTCGAGTTGCAGGTTCTGCGAGGGGGCGAGGGTCTCGACCAGGGTGTGTGCGCAGTAGCGCGCGGCGATCGGCAGCTCGCGTCCGCCGCGGTCCACGAGCACGGCGAGTTCGACGCACGCGGGACGACCGAAATCGAACAGCTCGTTGAGTGCGGCCCGTGTCGTGCGGCCGGTGTAGAGCACGTCGTCGATGATGATCACGTGGGCGCCCTCCACGCTGAAGGGGATCTCCGTTCGTTGCGGCTTTGTGTGCAGGCCACGGGCGCCGTAATCGTCGCGATAGAAGGACACGTCGATCGCGCCCAGCGGCAGGCTGATGCCAAGCATGGCGTGCAGGCGTTCGGCTAGCCACAGCCCACCGGTGCGGATGCCGGCCAGGGCGGTGGTGGGCGTGATCTGAGGTCGCAGTTGCTCGGCGAGTTGCCGGCACAGGGTTTCTGCATCAAGGCTTGGCATGTCGGATCGAGTCCAGAAAGTGTTGCAGGATCAATTGCGCAGCGATGGCGTCGAGTTGCTGCTTGCGATGGCGCCAGTCCTTCATGCCCGCGTCGCGCAACTGCTGTTCCGCTTCGGCCGAGGACAGGCGCTCGTCCTCGAGCATGACCGGCAGCCCGAAGCGGCCGTGCAGCTGGTTGGCGAAGCGTCGGCAGCGCGCGCTCATCTCGTGCTCCCGACCGTCGAGGTGGCGGGGCAGGCCGACGACCAGGGCGACCGGCTGCCACTCTGCGAGCAGCGCGGCGATGGCGGCGAAGCGGTCGGCATTGCTTTCGTCATGAAGTGTGGTCAGCGCAGCGGCCTGTCCGGTCTCGAGTTCGCCGCTGGCGATGCCGATGCGCGCGAGGCCGAAATCGAAGCCCAGGATGCTGCCGCGGGGGGGAAGCGAAAGCGGCGCCGGCAGCGCCGCGGTTTCAGGCATGCCCGGCAACCTCGCTCAGTTTGGCGAAATCGATGCCGAGCTTCTGCATGGCGGCGACCAGGCGCTCTTCGGGCGGCAGGTCGAAGATGATGGTCATGTCTGCGGGTACCGTGAGCCAGGCATTGTCGGCCAGTTCCTGCTCCAGTTGTCCGGCATCCCAGCCTGCGTAGCCGAGGCTGACCAGGACCTCGCTGGGTTCGCCGGTGGCACCGATCACCTGAAGGATGTCGCGACTGCTGGTGAGGCCGACTTCGTCGTTGACGCGCAGGGTCGAGTGCCATTCGCCGCTGGGTCGATGCAGCACGAAGCCACGATCGGTCTGCACCGGGCCGCCGAAGTACACCGGCTGTTCGGCGAAACCCTCGGCGCTGAGCGGCAACTCGATGCGTTCGTACAAGGTGGCAAGCGTCATGTCGATCGGGCGATTCACGATCACACCCAGCGCACCCTGCTCGTTGTGTTCGGCAATATAGGTCAGCGTGCGTGCGAAATGCGGATCGGTCATGCTTGGCATGGCGATCAGGAAGTGATGGGTGAGGTTGCTCGAAACGGTATCCATGTGCGCATTTTACGCCGACAGCGGGCGCCTTGCTTGGGGAACCTTGATGCGCGTTGCGAACTCATAGCGGCCCGTCTCTCTCAATCATGTGTCTTCGATGCACGCTGCCCTCGTCTGGTTTCGCCGCGATCTTCGCCACTTCGATCATGCGGCCCTGCATCACGCGCTTCGCCATGCGCAGAAGGTTTACTGTGTGTTCGTGTTCGACCGCGACATTCTCGATGCGCTGCCGGCGCGCGAGGACAGGCGCGTGGGCTTCATCCATCATGCAGTTTGCGAACTCGATGCGGCGCTGTGCGAGCTGGCGCGCTCAGGCGGCAACAGTGGTGCCGGCCTGATCGTGCGACACGGCCGTGCAATCGACGAGATCCCGCGTCTGGCGCGGGCGCTCGGGGTCGATCAGGTGTGTGCGAATCGCGACTATGAGCCGGCTGCGATCACGCGTGACAGCCGGGTGGCTGAATTGCTGGCCGTGGATGGTATCGGCTTCGTCGACTTCAAGGATCAGGTCATCTTCGAGCGTGACGAGATCCTGACTCAGAGCGGCACGCCCTTCAGCGTGTTCACGCCCTACCGCAATGCCTGGATGAAGCGGCTGGATGCGTCTTACGTCAAACCCTATCCAGTTGAAAAATACGCCTCGGCGCTCGCGCCCAAGCCGTCCGGCGAGGGCATTCCGTCCCTCGACGCGCTCGGGTTTGGTTGCAGTAATCTCATGCAGTTGCGCCTGCCGTTGGGTGTCACCGGCGGGCGCACCTTGTTGGCCGATTTCAGTGCCCGCATCGAACGCTACAAACGCGCGCGTGACTTCCCTTCAGTGAAAGGTGTGTCCTACCTGTCGGCCCATCTGCGCTTCGGCACGGTATCGATCCGCGAACTGGCTGGTTTCGCGTGGCGACACGGCGGTGAGGGTGCGGAAACCTGGCTTGGCGAACTGGTGTGGCGCGACTTCTACCACATGATCCTCTGGCACCACCCGCAGGTCGTGGATGCGCCGTTCAAGCCCGCGTACGATCGCGTGGTCTGGGACGAGGCGCCCGCACTGCATGCGGCGTGGTGCGAGGCGCGCACGGGCTATCCGATCGTCGATGCGGCGATGCGGCAGCTGCACCAGACCGGATACATGCACAACCGACTGCGCATGATCGTCGCCTCGTTCCTGACCAAGGATCTCGGGATCGACTGGCGCAGGGGCGAGCGTCATTTTGCCCAGCATCTCATGGACTACGACCTGGCAGCCAACAACGGTGGTTGGCAGTGGGCCGCATCGACCGGTTGCGATGCGCAGCCCTACTTTCGCATCTTCAATCCGGTGACGCAATCGCAGAAATTCGATCCGGAAGGACGTTTCATCCGGCGTTATCTGCCTGAACTGGCGCATGTTCCGGACCGCTTCATCCACACCCCGTGGCTGATGGGGCCGGTCGAACAGCAGGCTGCGCGATGCCGTATCGGTACCGACTACCCGGCGCCGGTCGTCGACCACGGCCAGGCGCGAACACGCACGCTGGCGCGCTTAGGCGTAACGAAGTCAGACTGAGCTTTCCGCCGCAGTGGTCACCACCGCGGCGGAAAGCGGCTGCAGCAAATCACGTTGGCCAGGGCTTGCCGACGAGCCCGCCGCCTGCGTAACCGGCAATGAGACCAAGCAGTTCCTCTTCCTGGTAGGGCTTGCCCAGGTAGTGATTGGCGCCGATCTCCATGGCATAGCTGCGATGCTTGTCCGCCAGGCGTGAGGTGATCATGATCACCGGGATGGCCTTGGTGCGCGCATCGGCGCGCACGTTGCGCACCAGGTCGAAGCCGTCCATGCGCGGCATCTCGATGTCGCACAACATGACGTCGGGAACGATGTCGGCAAGCACCTCGATGGCATCCACACCGTCCTTGGCCGTGACCACCCGATAGCCCTCGCGCTCCAGCAGGCGGCCGGTGATCTTGCGCACGGTCAGCGAGTCGTCGACCACCATGACCGTCGGTATGTGCTGTATCTCGGGTGCAGCCTGAGGCGGGGGCGTGTCCACCTGTTCCGTCTCGGCACTCCCCAGGCTGCGGCTGGCCAGCGCCACCGGGTTCAGGATCAGCACGATCTCGCCGTCGCCGAGCACCGTTGCACCGGACATGCCGACGATGCGGGTGAGTTGAGGCCCCGCATTCTTGACGATGATTTCCTCGTTGCCACGCAGGGCGTCGACATGCAGCGCAAGCGTCTGCGCGCCGGCTCGCAGCAGCAACACCCAGTTATAGCGCTGGATCTCGGGCTGGCTGACGGTATCTCCGAGCAGGCGCGGCAGGTAGCGGTAGGCATAATGCTGCCCCATCCAGTCGGTGCCGCCTTGATGGCGCAGGTGCTCGAGCGCGTCGGCCTTGAGTTCCATGACCTGGGCGATCATGCTCGACGGGATGGCAAAATGCCGCCCGGCCGCACGCACCAGCAAGGCCTGGGTGACGGCCAGCGTCAGCGGCAGATAGATGCGGAACACGGTGCCCGAGTCGGGGGCACTGCTGACGTCGATGCGTCCGCCCACCGCCGCGGTCTCGGCCTTGACCACGTCCATGCCCACGCCACGTCCGGAGACGGCCGACAGGGCGCCGGCAGTGGAGAAACCCGGCACGAAGATCAGATTGGTCAGGCGCCGCTCGTCGGCGACTTCATCGGCACCGAGCAGGCCATTGGCGCGGGCCTTGGCGGCAATGCTGTCGAAATTGAGCCCGCCACCATCGTCGGCAAGTTCGAGGACGATTTCATTGCCCTCCTGACTTACGCTCAGGGTGATCTGGCCGATCTCGGGCTTGCCCGCATTGCGGCGCAGTTCGGGGGCCTCGATGCCGTGGGCGAGCGCGTTTCGCAGCAGGTGCTCGAGCGGTGCCACCATGTGTTCCAGCACGCTGCGGTCGATCTCGATACGACCGCCCCGCAGGTCGAGGTTGGCACGTTTGCCCAGCTCCTTGGCACTCTTGCGCACGATGCGATAGAGCCGGTCGGCGAGACTGTCGAAGGGCACCATGCGCACCTGCATCAGCGCTTGCTGCAATTCGCGTGAGAGTCGTGCCTGGCTATGGAGGGCGAGGTCGGCGCCATCGAGGTTGCGCAGCAGGCTCTGCTGCACCGTGGTGACGTCGTTGACGCTCTCGGCCATCATCCGCGTGAGTTCCTGGAGCCGCGTGTAGCGGTCCATCTCCAGCGGATCGAACTCGGCGTGGTGTGATTCGGCCTGCGCAATGCGGGACTGCATCTGCACGTCGGCCTGAATCTCGACTTCGCGCAACTGGTTGCGCAGACGGATGACGTTCTCGGTCAGGTCGAGCATCGAGCGGCGCAAATTGCGCAGTTCGCCCTCGATACGGGAGCGCGCGACGCCGATTTCGCCTGCCTCGTTGACGAAGCGGTCGAGCAGTTCGGCGCGCACGCGCAGCGTCGCGCTTCCGGCGCCAACGTCGGCATCGGCGGGGGCCGCGTCGATGCTGACGGCAGGGCTGGCCAGCGGTGCAGCG
Organism: Azoarcus sp. L1K30; assembly: GCF_018122735.1. Taxonomy (GTDB): domain Bacteria; phylum Pseudomonadota; class Gammaproteobacteria; order Burkholderiales; family Rhodocyclaceae; genus Parazoarcus. Next base: position 3,677,275 of record NZ_JAGRRD010000001.1, read on the forward strand.
GTCTGCGCCGGTGTGGCGGCGGCCGGAGTAGTGTCCTTAGTGTCCTGGCCGCCGGCAAGGCCGTCGACGAGTTGTTCGGTCTGGTCCAGGCTGGTCGCGAGCTCGTCGATGAAGGTATGGATATCGCCGCCGGCCTTGAGCGCGCTCTCGAGCCGGGACTCGAGCTGATGGATCTGTTCGCCCAGCAGCATTGCGCCTGTCATGCGCGCGCTGCCCTTCAGTGTGTGGAGCAGACGCGCGACGCTCTTGGCCTTGTCGGGATTGTCGGCGTCATCCTTCCAGCTGCGCAGGTTCGCGTGCAGGTCGCCGAGAATCTCGCCCGCCTCTTCGAGGAAGATAGGTAGGAGCTGCTCGTCAACTTCGTCGGTGACATGCACCGGCGTGTCTTCGTCGGCGTGCGGCGCGGCGCCAGCCGGTGCGGACAACTGGGGTGGTGCAGGGGCGGTTGTCGGCGCAAGACGTCCGGCCTGGTCGAGTTGATCGACGAGCTCCGGCGCGTCCAGCGGCATGCGCTTGCTGGCCACTTCGGCGAGCATGGCCTCCAGGGTATCGAGCGCCATGCCGAACAGGGCAAGATCATCTGCCGAAGGCGGCTGGGAGTGATCACGCATACGCTGTTCGGCATGCTCGAGCGCACGCGCAAGGGTATGCAATGGTGCGACGCGGGCCGTGCCCGATATGCCGGCAAAGGTGTGCGCCGCGCGCAGGGCGGTTTCGGGCAGCTGCAGCGTTGGATTGGCCTTCAGGCGACCGAACTCCTGATGCAGGGTGGCGATGTGATGCCGCGCCTCGGCAACGTAGAGGTCGTACAGTGGACGGGAAATCTCGACTTCGCCAACGTGAACGAAGTCCGCGTCGTGTTCCTCCTCGTCTGCGGAAACGGATTCGGTCGCGGCTGGTTGCCCGGTGGCGTCTGCAGACAAATCGGCATCGTTCAGCGGTGCCGGCTCCGGCGCGATGTCGGCGGCCGCCTCGCTGGCCTCATCCACCTGCAGGAAATCGACGGGCGTCACCGGTGCTTCTGCCGCAGGCGCAGGTTCGGAGGTGCTCGTCGAGGCTGCCTCGGGCGCGGCTTCTTCTGCCGCAGCCTCCGCCTCCGCCTCCGCCAATTCGGGGGTGGCTGCCTCTCCCTCTGCAGCGTCCGCGATCGGCGATGGGGGGGCTGGCGCCGTCGTGTCGGGTTCCACCTCGTCGTCCAGCGGCGGCAGCCAGTCCTCATCCAGCGCGGTGAACTGCATCAGGTCGCCATCGTCCTCCGCTGCCTTCGGTGCGCTTTCGTTAGCTCCGGATTCGGCTGTTTCATCCGGTGGCAGCCAGGTACCATCGAGGGCGGTGATCTGCAGCAAGTCGGACTCGTCCGTCTGCGCATCGGCCGGTTTCTCGTCCTCGGTCTCATCGCTGGGCACAGGCGAATCGTCTTCGGACGGCAGCCAGCTCTCATCGAGTGCGGTGATCTGGAGAAGCTCCGGCGGGGCTTCATCCGCGTCGGACGCTTCATCCGCGTCGCTGTCAACGTGGAGCTCCTCCACATCGCCAATCTCGAGCTCGAACTCGTCGATCGCATCGGAGTCATCTTTCTCGAATGCGTCGGTGCTTCTTGCCGGGGTGCCGGAAGGCGCCTGTTCCGATGCCGCGGTCTCCGTCGGGGCAGGCTCGAAGTCGCTGATCAGATCGATCAGCGGGAAGTCTTCGAGTGAGGTTTCCTCCGGAAGGAAGTGCGGCGCTTCAGTTGACCCGCCGCCATAGGGCAGGACTTCGCCTTCATCCGACAGGCTGAGGTCGAAGTCCAGCGTGGTCTCGACGATGTCCGTGGTGTCGGTGGTGGCGTCGGCCTGGCCGACGCCCGACTCCTGCGTTGGCGTATCGCTTTCGCGCAGGCGTATCGCCTCGGCCATCAGCGGGGCGACGTCGCGGAACTGCCTGCCACTGTGTTCGAGCTGATCGACCCAGGCGGAAAAATGCTGATGCGCTTCGTCGATCAGGTGATGCAGCGCGGAAGTCGGTGGCCACTCGAGCTGCAGCCAGCGATTGAGGGTCTGCTCGAGTTCCCATGCGGCCTCGCCCAGATCGCGCAAGCCGACCATGCGCCCGCTGCCCTTGAGGGTGTGGAAGCCGCGTCTGATTGCCGTCAGGCACTCGACATTGGACGGCTCCGTGCGCGACAGTTCGAGCTGTTCGCCGATGCTTGCCAGAACGTCGTGTGCTTCCTCGATGAAGATGCACAACAGCTCTGCATCGATCTCTTCTTCGCTGGCCTCCAGCAGACGCCGGGTGTCATCCGCAAGTGGCGGCACGGCAGCGGCCTCTTGTGGTGCCGGTTCGTCGTCCGCGGCATCCTCCTGCAACTCGAGCGCCGAATCGGCCTCGGTGGCAAGCTCGGTGCCTGCAGGTGCGGCTTCCGTTCCTGTCTTCGCCGGGGGCGGTGTAGCGGGGAGGGAAGCGGTTTCTGGCACCAGGAGGATGTCTTCTTCGATCGAAGCGACTTGCGCTGCGTCCGGCTCGAGAAACTGTTGCAGACTGGTCTTGCCGTACTGCAGGGACTGGATGAAGAAGCCCAGCGCCGACAGCTTGTGGGCCAGCGCCTCGAACTCGACATGATCGGCCGGGGCATCGTTCGCCGCGAACGATGCAATCGTCTCGCCCGCATGCTTGATTAGTTCGATTGCGTCGGTCTCGCCAAGCAGCGACAGTGCGCCTTCGATCTGGTGCAGCGGACCAGAGAGCTGGGCGAGTGGGGCGCGCTTGCCCTGATCCCGGAAGAAATCATCCAGCGTCTGCTCGACATTTGCCAGGCTCGAGAGGATTTCGCGTGCGAGCTGACCGAGCGCTTCCTTTTCCTGGGCGCGCCTGGCGGCCTGCAACCCCGGCGAATTCTCCGTTGCTTCGACGTGTTCGCCCCTGCTCAGTGCGTCGAGGCGCGCCGTCGTTTCGGCTACCTGGGCCGAGAATCCGGCGTCGGGTACGCTGCGGTCCAGTCCGGCCTCGGCAAGCAGCAGCGCGGTCGCCATTTCGATCGCAATGGCTTCCGAACTGTGCAGCGGGTCCTTGCGCAGCCATTGGGTGAAACGGCGAATGCCCGCGACCAGGCGGTCGATGGCAGGCCGGCCCAAAAGGCTTGTGGATGTCGCAAATTCGTCGAGCGCAGTCTCGAAGCGCGGCAGTGCAATGGCTGCGCCCGCGCTGAAGGCGTCCCATTGTTCCTTGATCTCCGACAGGCGTCCGCGCAGTTCCTGGAGCAGGGGAGCGAGCGGAAGCTCGCTGACGCGCGAGCCCGGTTCCGGGAGCAGGCCGTCCAGTTGCCAGTTCTTGACAACGGCCTGCTGAGTCGGCGTCAGTGCAGGGTGACAGGCCACCTGGTAGAGCATTTCGCGCAGCAGCCGCTCGGGTAGCGGCTGAGGGGCGCCACCGAGTCGGCGCAACTGCGCCTCGAGCCTCGAGAGCAGACGCTTGACCAGTTCGCGCTCGTCCTCGCGCGTCGTGCCCAGCGTGTCGACGACGGCCTGTCCCACCCACCACAGTGCTCGATACGGAGGATTGCCCTCGATGGCCTCGAGTTCATCCAGTGCGGCGCGCATGCCATCGATGCCGCTATTGGCGCCAGGTGTCTTGAGCCAGTCGAGCAGGCCGCGCTGAAAGCGCGCGCGCAGGGGCTTGACTGCACTCTGCAGCGTCGCCGCATCCTGTGCCCGTGATTGCGTGCGTCTGGGGGCCCGCAGGCTGGTGTCGGGGAAGAACAGGTCTGCGGCGGAAGGAAGGTCTTGCGCGCGTGCAGTCGCGATCTCGCGGTACAGAGGCAGCAGGCGAAGCGGCTGATCAGGCGTGCCGTGCGCCAGTTCTTCGAGATAGTTGCCAATGCTGGCAAGCGCACGCCCGACCAGCGCAAGCTGGTCGTCACCGGTATCGATCTCGCCACGTCCCATGGCACCGAGCAGCTGATCCAGGCTGCTGGCAAACTGCGTCAGGCCGTCGAGGCCGACGATCGACAGGGCGCCCCTGACCTGATGGAGGTGCGTCTGTGCGAACTGGATGCGGGAGGCCGCGTCGCTCGTACGACTGGCCTCGCTCACGCATTCAGCCGCGCGGGTGAGTGCCAGGTCGATTTCGCTCTTGACCCAGGTCAGCGGACCCAGATCCAGTTCCTTGGCTTGCGTCATGAATGCGTTCTCGTGCTTTTAGACCTTGAAGCCGGAGACCGAGCCCTTGAGCTCGACGGCGAGATCGGCCAGCTGACCGATCGACACCGCAGTCTGCTTGGTGCCGCGAGTCGTCTGTTCGGTAATGGCGAGAATGTCCTTCATCGTGTCCGCCACGCGGCCGGCGGTTGCCGCCTGGTCTTGGGTGTCGGTGGAAATCTGCTCGATGCGTTGTGCTGCGTCCATCGAAACCTGGCCGATCTCGGCCAGAGCCTGGCCCGCGGCGTCCGACAGCTGGGCGCCCTCGACCACGTCCCGGGTGGCGTTCTCCATTGCTCCGACGGCGTCCTGCGTGTCGGTCTGAATCGTCTTCACGATCGCCGAGATCTGCTTTGTTGCCTCGGCAGAGCGCTCTGCAAGGCGTTGCACTTCTTCGGCAACGACGGTGAAACCACGGCCTGCCTCGCCCGCCGATGCAGCCTGAATGGCTGCGTTGAGTGCGAGCACGTTGGTCTGCTCGGTAATGTCGGAAATGAGTTCGACGATCTCGCCAATCTCCTGCGAGGATTCGCCCAGACGTTTGATTCGCTTCGAGGTTTCCTGAATCTTCTCACGGATGGCGTTCATGCCACGGATGGTGTTCTCCACGGCATCCGCACCCTTGCGAGCCGAGTCGAGCGAGAGACGGGCGACCTGGGCGGATTCGAGTGCGCGGGCAGAGGATTCGGTCATCGACTGTGCCATGCGTTGCACCGTCGCGCCGGCTTCCTCGATCTCGCGCGACTGGCGTTCGGTGGCGTCGAGCAGTTCGTTGGAGGTCTGCTGCGCCGCCTGCGTCGCACTGGTCACGCGGCCTGCGGCGTCGTTGATTCGGCGAACCAGCACCGACAGTTCTTCAATCGTGTAATTCACGGAGTCGGCAATGGCGCCGGTGATGTCCTCGGAGACGGTCGCGCGGATGGTGAGGTCACCGTCGGCAAGGTCACCCATCTCGTTCATCAGGCGCAGAATCGCCTGTTGCGTGAGGTTGCGGTCGTTTTCGGCATTGGCACGCATACGCTCGGCGTCGGCGCGGCGCTGGGACAGGTCGTCGTTGTAGATCTTTGCCATCATGCCAAGGGCAGCCAGCGCCGCAAGGGCGCACAAGGCAATCAGGGCCGAAAGCGGGTTGAAGCCGCTGATGTCGCTGTTGAAAGCCTCGCTCAACGCGGTACTGCGCGCGAGAAGCGTGCTCGAGTCATCGAACAGCCGGCTGCCGGCCTGTTTGGCCTGAACCAGCAGCTGGATGTTGCCGAGCACATTGGAAACCGCCTCCTGTGTTTCCTTCGAGCTCGAAATCAGCTGCCGGATTCGATTGCGGGTCTCGCTGTCGCCGCCCATCTGCTCCATGGCGGCGAGCTGCTCGCGGAAGGTATTGGTGTCCTTGCCGAGCAGAAACGCGACTTCGGGGTCGATCGCTGCGGCTACGCGCAAGGCATTGACGTTCTTTGCAATACGCTGGGTCAGCATCACCGCACGGTTTGCGGTTGCAATGTCGCCCGCACTGGCGCCCGCCTGCAGCTTGAGTGCGGCGACCTGCTCGGTGAGTTCGAGCAGTGCGTCGTTGCCCTTGTTGATGGTTTCGACCGAGTCGTTCAGCGTCAGCAGGGTCTTTTCCTGACTGATCAGCTGTTGTGCGTCCTTCTCCATCTTGCGCCAGCTTTCGGTCACTGATTCGAGCTGGGGGCGCATACCGTCGGCGACGGCGGGCAGCGCACTGCCTTCGATCTCGCCGCCCTGATCGAGCGCGTCGACAAGCGTTGCGAAGCGACTGCTGCCGCGCTTGAGCTCCGCAAAAGCGGCTGCGTTCCCCTGCAGCGCCAGCTGAGCCGATTTTGCGATCTGCTGCGACAGGGTCTGCATTTCACCTGCAGCTGCGATCTGCCGAGAAATATTGTTGCTCTGGTGGGTCTGATAGATCACCAGGCCGATGGTGGCGATCACCAGGGCGCCGAAGGCCATCCCCAAGTTGCGCACGCGGGCGCCGACCGGTTTCTCCATCGGCGCCTTGCTTGCCGAGGACCTTGCCGGCGTTGGGTCGCTCTGGTTTTCCATGATGGTGGTGTCGGACGCCAGGTCGGGCCCGGAGGCCGCTTTGTTACCTAAGGAGAGCTTGAAAGCCATGTGCAATGCTCCGCCACTGTCTGATGAATGCGATGTTGAGGATAGGCGCCTTGCGGTTCAATCCGCTCCGGCGTCAAGAAATGCCCCCTGAGCGAGCAGCTGCGGGATATCGAGCCTGAGCCAGGCGTGATCCTGTACGTCCCGCATGCGCTGCTTCACCCACGGACGTGCATCCGGAGGGCCGTGGTCGGCTTCGAAGTCCTCTTCACTGCGCAGACCCAGCACGCGGGTGACGAGCAGCGAACTATGCACGCCATGTTTCGCGCCGATCAGCAGCAGGCGTGCCTGGCCGGAAGGAACGGTCGGGGGGCCGTCATGGAAGCTCGAAAAATCGATGACGCCGAACAGCGTGCCGCGCACGTTTGCAAGACCGCGATACCAGGTGCGTGTCAGCGGAACATGTGCCAGCGGCGGTGGGGTCAGTATCTCGCCGCTTTCGGACAGGTTAAGCAGCCAGTTCTCGTTGCCGGCCTGTACGCCGAGGAGACTGCGGCGTTCGCCCGTCTGTGCGGCAGCCAGACGTCGTGAAAGGTTCTCCTGGAACTCGCGTAGGCTGATCCGTCTTGCCATGACCGGTCAGCCGATGCTCTTGATGCGGGCGAGCAGTGCATCATGCTCGACGGGCTTGACCATGTAGTCGAACGCGCCTTGGCGCATGCCCCAGATCTTGTCCGTTTCCAGCCCCTTGCTGGTACACATGATGATGGGGATGCTGCGGGTCTCATCGGTGCGCGATATCGTCCGCGTGGCCTGGTAGCCGTTCATGCCGGGCATCACGACGTCCATCAGGATGAGATCGGGCTGCTCGCTGCGGCTCTTGGCAATCGCCTCTTCGCCGCTTTCGGCGGTCACGACCTGGTAGCCGTTCTTGGTCAGCACCTGTGACAGTGCGAGGCGTTCGGTCGGAGAGTCATCGACAACGAGTATTTTCTTGATCGGCATGGCGTGGGTCCATCGAGAGAATCAGCGGGGACGATTGTTGGCGTGCTCGGCCACCGCCTTGATCAGACTGTCTTTCGTGAAAGGCTTGGTCAGGTACTGGTCCGATCCGACCATGCGCCCGCGGGCGCGGTCGAACAGGCCGTCCTTGGAGGAAAGCATGATGACCGGGGTGGATGACAGGCGCGCATTCTTCTTGATCAGCGCGCAGGTCTGATAGCCATCCAGACGAGGCATCATGATATCGACAAAGATCACATCGGGATGGTGATCGGTGATTTTCGAGAGGGCGTCGAAACCGTCCTCGGCAAGCAAGACCTGACAGCCCGCCTGGCTAAGGAAAATCTCTGCGCTGCGACGAATCGTGTTGCTGTCGTCGATGACCATCACCTTGAGTCCGGTCAGGTCCATGCAATCAGTCCTCGGAGACGCAGCCGCTGCAAGAAGAGGCTGCTACAAAATTCGGTTGGCCCGAAGCATACTCCAAAAGACGTGCTCCGGTGCACCACCTGTCATATCTCGATGAGCTCGAAGTCTTCCTTGCGTGCCTCGCACTCGGGGCAGGTCCAGTTCGGCGGAATGTCTTCCCAGCGGGTGCCCGGCGGGATGCCCTCTTCCGGCAGACCCGCAGCCTCGTCGTAGATGAAGCCGCAGATAAGGCACATATAGGTTCTGAAGGGCTGCTCGGACATGGCTGAAATATGGCGGGCTGGCAGTAAAATGCGTTTAATCTTACCGTATTTCACTGGACGCGCCAGTTCGGGCGCATTGATCCCATGCCTGTTGCCATTCCGGACATACCGCCCGTCGTGATGTGCCTATCCGCGGCCGACGCCACTGGCGGAGGCGGTTTGCCGTCCGACATTCTGACCCTCGCCAGCATGGGATGCCATCCGCTGGCGGTGCAGACTGCGACGGTGGTGCGCGATACCCGCGGCGTCGAGGACTGTTATGCCGTCGAACCCGAAGTCCTTGCCGCGCAGGTGCGCACGGTGCTTGAGGATATTCCGGTTCACGCCTTCAAGTTCGGATTCTGCGGCAGCGTCGAAAATACCGCGGTCGCCGCGGAAATCCTGTCCGATTATCCCGATATCCCGCTGGTGGTCGAACCCGCCCTCTACACCAACACCGATGCCGCACTCGAGGACGACCTCGTGGCGGTGCTGGCGGAGCTGATCCTGCCGCAGACGACGCTGCTGGTTGCCAGTCGGCACGAGATCCTGCGCCTGGCAGGCTTCGATATCGATGATGACGGAGATGACCCCCTGTCGCCTGAAGAGGCCGTAGCACGCCTGATCGAGCTGGGGGTCGAGTACGTGTTGCTGACTGGTGGCGGCGATCACGGGCCGCAGGTGGTCAACATGCTTGTCGGTGAGCAAGGGGTGATTCGTACCGACGCATGGCAACGTCTGCCCGGGCGATTCCTGGGGGCGGGCGCGACCATGGCCGCGGCCGCCGCGGCGGCGTTGGGGCATGGAATGGCAATGGCCGAGGCGGTGCGCGAAGCGCAGGAGTTCACCCAGCAGGCCTTGCGCCATGCCTACCTGCCCGGGATGGGACGTGCGATTCCCGACCGCTTCTTCTGGGCGCGAGGCAAGGGCGACGCGGATGTCTGATACAACACGAGTGGCGGGCACGCGCCTGCCGGCGCCCGGTCTTTACGCCGTCACCCCGGACGAAGCCGATACCGCGCGTCTGATTGCCCAGGTCACGCAGGTGGTAGCCGGGCGTCCGGCGCTGCTGCAATACCGCAGCAAGCTCGACTCGGCTGCGGTGCGCGAGGCTCAGGCGCGTGCCATCCTGGCCATCTGCCGGTCGGCGGGCGTGCCGCTGATCATCAATGACGATTTGCGGCTGGCGCTCGCGATCGGCGCCGATGGCGTGCATCTCGGGCGCGACGATGGCGATCCGGCGCAGGCGCGCGCCGCGCTCGGGGCAACAGGCATTGTCGGCGTCACCTGTTATGACGAATGGGCGCGCGCCCAGGCCGGGGTAATGGCCGGCGCGGACTATGTGGCCTTTGGTGCCATGTTCGTGTCGCCGACCAAGCCGCATGCGGTGCGCGCACCGCTGGCGCTGCTGCGCCGGGCGCGCCTGGAGCTTGGTGTACCGGTGGCTGCCATTGGCGGCATCACGCTCGACAATGTGGATGCCGTCATTGCGGCGGGGGCCGATTTTCCGGCGGTCATCAGCGACGTTTTTCTTGCGTCGGATCCGGCTGCACGGGTGCGCAGTTTCGCGGCGAAGTTCTGACGCCTGCCGATTCTGGCGCGTGGCTGCGGTGGGCGGGCACCGGTTTTGATCCTGCAGGTGGACCCGCCGGTGGCTCAGGGGCCACAATTGCGGATTCCGTAGCCATGCGATGACGAATCAGCCATGAACAGCCGAAACCAAGCCCTATTCGAGCGCGCCCAGCGCACCATTCCCGGTGGCGTCAATTCTCCCGTGCGGGCCTTCCGCTCGGTCGGCGGCACGCCGCGCTTCATCGATCGTGCCGAGGGGGCACGCGTATGGGATGCAGACGGCAAGGTCTATATCGACTACGTCGGATCGTGGGGACCGGCGATTACCGGCCATGCGCATCCGGACATCATAGAGGCGGTACGTGCGGCGGCGCTCAAAGGGCTGTCCTTCGGCGCGCCGACCGAGAGCGAGGTCGAGATGGCCGAACTTATCTGCGAAATGCTGCCGTCGGTGGAGATGGTGCGTCTGGTCAGTTCCGGTACCGAAGCGACGATGAGCGCGATCCGGCTGGCGCGCGGATTCACCGGCCGTGACGCGATCATCAAGTTCGAGGGCTGCTACCATGGCCACGCCGACAGCCTGCTGGTGAAGGCCGGTTCCGGCCTGCTGACCTTCGGCAATCCGTCGTCGGGCGGCGTGCCGGACGACTTTGCCAAGCACACCATCGTGCTGGACTTCAATGACCTCGACCAGATCGAGGCCGTGTTCAAGGCGCGGGGCGACGAGATTGCTGCCATCATCGTCGAGCCAATGGCCGGCAACATGAACCTGATCAAGCCCCGTCCCGGTTTTCTCGAGGGGTTGCGCCGCATCTGCACACAGTACGGCACAGTGCTGATCTTCGATGAAGTGATGACCGGCTTCCGTGTCGGACCGCAGGGCGTGCAGGGTCTGTTCGGCATCACCCCCGACCTGACCACGCTGGGCAAGGTCATCGGCGGCGGCATGCCGGTGGGCGCATTTGGCGGGCGTCGCGACATCATGGAGAAGATCGCACCGCTGGGATCGGTCTATCAGGCCGGCACGCTGTCGGGCAGTCCGGTCGCAGTGGCCGCCGGCATGGTTTCGCTGCGCCTGACGCGCGCGGCGGGCTTCTACGACCGCCTCGGTGCCAGCACCGCCGCACTCGTGTCGGGGCTGAGTGCCGCCGCGCGCGATGCGGGCGTCGTCTTCAGCGCCGACTCGGTGGGCGGCATGTTCGGGGTGTATTTCAGCGAGGCAGTTCCCGCTTCCTTCAAGGACGTAATGCAGTCTGACACGGATGCCTTCAACCGCTTCTTCCATGCGATGCTCGACGAGGGGCATTACTTTGCACCTTCCGCCTTCGAGGCCGGGTTCGTGTCCGCAGCGCACGGCGAGGCGGAGATCGCGGCGACGGTGGACGCGGCGCGACGGATTTTCGCGTCCTGGCGCTGAAGGCGGCGGGCGGATGGACAGCGCCGGCGGCACTGAGTAGAATCCGCCCCGTCATTGGGGAGTAGCCTCCTTTCGCACGAAAGGGCCTGCGTCAACATACTTGGCCATCCGGTCATGGCGCAGGCGGTTTCCCGGCTTGGCAAGACCTTTGACCACACTGCCTTCGGACTGGCCGGAAAGGTGGGGTGGTCATTCGTCTTCTTCCGGCCAGGAGATCGATTGTGGACGCATTCCTCGTATCAACCGGCATCGTCGCCCTGGCCGAAGTGGGCGACAAGACGCAGTTGCTCGCCTTCATCCTGGCGGCAAAATTCCGCAAGCCCTGGCCCATCATTGCCGGGATCCTCATCGCAACGCTCGCCAATCATGGTTTCGCAGGCGCCCTCGGTTCGTGGATCACGACGCTGATGGGGCCGACGACGCTGCGCTGGGTGCTTGGCATCTCCTTCATCGCAATGGCCGTGTGGACGCTGATTCCCGACAGTTTCGACGAGGAGGACGCAAAGCTTGCCCGGTTCGGTGCATTTGGCACCACGCTGATCGCCTTCTTTCTGGCCGAAATGGGGGATAAGACGCAGGTCGCGACCGTCGCGCTCGCGGCGCAGTATCAGAGCCTCGCCTGGGTCGTGGCGGGTACGACGGTCGGCATGATGATTGCGAACGTCCCGGCCGTGGTGCTTGGTGGCAAGATAGCGGACAAGATGCCCGTGCGTCTGGTGCACGGCATCGCTGCGTTGATCTTTGCGCTCCTCGGGGTGGCGACCCTGCTTGGCGCAGGTGCCGCGATCGGAATCTGAACCGACGCTGCCTTGAATCCGCCGCAGCGTCGGTTCAGAGCAGGAACAGCGTTGCCAGACCGAGGAAGATGAAGAAGCCGCCCGAGTCGGTCAGTGCAGTGATCATCACCGACCCGCCAATGGCCGGGTCGGCGCCGAGGCGCTGACGCAGCATCGGAATCGTGACCCCGGCGAAGGCCGCCAGCAACAGATTGAGCGTCATCGCTGAGGTCATGACAAGGCCCAGCGATACGCTTCCATACAGCCACCAGGTGAGCGCGCCCAGCAGACCGCCCCAGACGACGCCATTGAACAGCGCCACGCCCAGCTCCTTCTTGAGCAGGCGCTGCATCGCGCTTTGTTTCACTTGGCCCATGGCGATGGCGCGTACGATCATGGTGATGGTCTGGTTGCCCGAATTGCCGCCGATACCGGCCACGATGGGCATCAATGCAGCGAGCGCGACAAGGCGCTCGATCGAGCCCTCGAAGGCGCCGATCACGCGCGACGCGATGAAGGCGGTCACGAGATTCACTGCCAGCCAGGCCCAGCGGTTCTTCACCGAATCCCACACCGACGCGAAAATGTCCTCTTCTTCACGCAAGCCTGCATGGCTCAGGATCTCGGCTTCGGATTCCTCGCGGATGTAGTCGACGACATCCGCCACCGTGAGGCGGCCGATGACGCGTTTGTGCCGGTCCACCACTGGCGCCGACACCAGGTCATAACGCTCGAAAGCCTGGGCAGCGTCGTCAGCAGGGTCGTCGGGGGCGAAACTGATGACGGTTTCGTCGCGCATGACCTCCGAGACTTCCTTTTCCGGGTCGTTGATCAGCAGCGACTCGAGCGAGAGAATCCCCATCAGGTGATCGTCGCGATCGATCACGAACAGCTTGTCGGTGTGGTCGGGCAACTCCTCGAAGCGCCGCAGATAGCGCAGCACCACCTCCAGGGTGATGTCTTCGCGCACCGTTACCATGTCGAAATCCATCAGCGCGCCGACCGAGTCCTCCGGGTAGGACATTGCCGCGCGCAGTTGCTCGCGGCCCTCGGTATCGAGCGATTGATAGACGTCCTGGATGATCTCGGGCGGAAGGTCGGGCGCGAGGTCGGCGAGCTCGTCAGCATCCAGGGTTTCCGCGGCGGCCTTGAGCTCGTGCGGTTCCATGGTTTCGATGAGCGATTCGCGCACCGCATCCGAGACTTCCAGCAGGATGTCGCCGTCGCGTTCGGCCTTGACCAGGTCCCAGACATAGAGACGCTCCTCGGGCGGCAGGGCCTCGAGGATATAGGCAATGTCAGCCGAGTGAAGGGCGTCGAGCTTATTGCGTAGCGCCGCTTCGTGCTGTTTGTGCACCAGGTTTTCCACCAGCTCATGGCGCGGCATGTCCTGGCGGTGGACAAGGTCTTCCGCGACCCGCTGACGTGCAAGCAGCGCCTGCACATCGCGCAGGTGCTGCTGGACGTCATCGGGATGCAGTTCCTCTTCCATGGTCATCGCTGCACTTCGCGTTGGCGGGTGGGTGAAAGGCGGATTCTACGGACTTGCCCGCAGCCACGCGACCCCGAAACCGTTACCGGATCATAAAAACCCGCCGGCCTGATGCGCGCTGGGATCAGGGGATCTGCGAATAGCCCATGCGGGCGCGAATTCGTTCGGCGTGCGCGGCTAGGCGCGGACCGAAATTGTTCTCGTACTTGCGCGGATTGGGCAGCATGACGGCGAGGCGGGCACTCTCGGCCGGTCCCAGACGGTCGGCCGAGACGCCAAAATAACGTTGTGCGGCCGCTTCCGCTCCGAAGATACCCTTCCCCCACTCCACCACGTTGAGATACACCTCGAGAATCCGCCGCTTGCTCCAGAGTGCTTCGATCATCACGGTGATGAGCGCTTCCTGCCCCTTGCGCAGGTAGCTGCGCGATGGCGACAGGAACAGGTTTTTCGCCAGCTGCTGGCTGATGGTCGAGCCGCCGGAGACCGCACGCCCCTTGCGTTCGTTCTTTTCCAGCGCGTGCTGGATACCTTCCCAGTCGAAGCCTTCGTGATCGATGAAGCGGTCATCCTCGGCGGCGACCACTGCCCGCTTGAGGTGGGTGGAGATGCGCTCATACGGCATCCACCGCTGTCGCAATACCGCTTTGGGGTCGGATGCGCGCAATTCCGCGAGTCTCAGGCGCATGAAGCTCGTGCTGCCCGGGTCGACCTGGCTCCACCACGCGACGTGGCCGAGGAACCACAGTTGCCAGAGGAGAAACAGCACGACCAGGGCAAGCAGCCCGCGGCCGAGCCAGCGCAGCGCCTGCTTCATGCAGGGCGCAACTCGTTGCGCAGCGCAGTCAGCACGGGGGCGGTGAGCGGGCGGACGCCGCGCCACAGCGCAAAGCTCTCCGCGGCCTGCTCGACCAGCATGCCGAGACCGTCAGCCACGCGGCTTGCGCCAGCGGCACGGGCGCTCTGCATGTAGGCTGTGTCGGAACTGCCATACATCATGTCGTAGGCCAGTGCGTCCTGAGCGTAGATCCCGTCGGGCAATGGCGGTGCTTCGGCGGCGAGACTGGCGGAGGTGGCATTGATGACGACGTCGAACTGCGCGCCGGCAAGCGCGCAATAGCTGCTGGCGTGCAGTTCGATGGCGCCCGCGTAGTGTCCGAACGTGCGAACCAGTTCGGCAGCCTTGCTTTCCGTACGGTTGGCCAGGGTCAGGCTGGAAGGGGCGGCCTGCAACAGTGGCAGCATTGCGCCGCGCGCTGCGCCGCCGGCGCCCAGCAGCAGGATACGGCGGCCGGCAAGCGGGCATTGCAGATTGTGCACCAGGTCGCGCACCAGCCCGGCACCGTCGGTATTGTCGCCAAGGATGCCGGATTCGTCGAATGCAAGGGTGTTGACCGCTCCCGCTGTCTGCGCGCGTGCGGTATGGCGATCGGCCAGCGCAAAGGCTTCGAGCTTGAACGGTACGGTCACGTTCATGCCGAGCCCGCCGGCGGCGCGAAAGGCCTGCACCGCTGCCACGAAGCCGTCCAGCGGCGCAAGCAGGGCCTGATATTCGAGCGGTTGGGCGGTCTGGCTAGCAAAGGCCGCATGAATGCGGGGCGATTTGCTGTGGGCAATCGGATGGCCGATGACGGCGTATTGGTCCATGGTCGGGCTCGTTGTGGGCGGCGGTGCGTTTCAGTTGGCGCGCACCTGATCCTTGTTGGTGAAGGTCCAGGTACGGGAAATTTCCAGCATGTCCGTATCCTTTCGGATGTCCGGCGGGAAGGGGGCGTAAGGTGCGGCCATGTTCACGATGCGGACCGCTGCCTCATCGAGCAGCGTGTGGCCCGAACTGCGGCTCACCTGCACCCGCTCGACGCTGCCGTCGGCACGAATCGTGACCGATAGCAGCAGGCTGCCATAGAGTTTGCCGCGCGCGGCCTCGGGGTAGTTCAGGGTGCCGATGCGTTCGATCTTGAGCCGCCAGTCTTCCACATACTGGGCAAAGCGGTACTCGCGCGCGCGAGCGCCGATGATGCGTTTGCGTGGCCGCTGAGCATACTCTTCGAGGGTGCGGTCGATCTGGGCCTCGACGCGGGCGATGGCGGCGGCGCTGTCGAGAAGGTCCAGTCCGCTGGTGACGTCGGGTGTCTGCACGGTTTCATCGACGGGACGTTCGTCGGCCACGACCGCGGTGGACGTGCGTTGCGTGATCACGTTCTGCTTCGGGCGTTCGACGTCCTGTGGCTGGCGCTTGCGCGCCTCGACCAGTGCGTTGCCGTCGGCACGGCTTTCCTGCGGCGGCAGTGGTGACTTGGGACGAAGCTTGTCATCGCTGCTACCCCCGCCTTCGAGATTTGCCTGCGCGAGCACGTCGGCCTCGGGTGGTGGCGCGCGGTGGCGGGCGTTGACCAGCACCACCTCGAGCCCGCGGTCCTTTGCCGGATTCGCCTCGGGCATGCGTACGCCGATACTGAGCACCATGCCGTGCACGGCCAGCGACAGCGCCAGGGCGATTGCCAGCCGCGCATTGCCGCGATGCCGGGTGGCGGCATCCATGGCTCGGAGATACTGGGAGATGGGCTGGGCCATGCGTAGGTATGAATGCCGGATCAGTACTCGGCTTCTTCCTCTGCGTCCGGGTCGGGTTCGGACAGGGTGGTGAGATAGCGTGCGCTGACTTCGACGTCGACCAGATCACTGCCCTCGATGAGCAGACGCACCCGCGAGCCGGGCAACTGCGGCGGCAGCGAAGGGACCTTGAAAATCAGCGGAATCTCCTCGAGGCGGACGAGATTGTCGCGCAGAACCTTGGCGTCGATAGTCGCAGGTTTGGCCTGCCGCAGCCAGCGCAGGCACCAGTAACGCTCCATGCGGCGCTGGAACTCGCTGTATTCGGCGTAGGTGACTTCGAAGTCACGCAGGATGGCCATCAGTTCGGCTGACTTGGGTGCGAAAGGTGCTTCGGCGCCGGTCAGCACGGCGATGATCTGCCACTGGTTCACCATATCGACATAGCGTCTCAGCGGCGAGCTCGACCAGGCGTAGCAATCGACACCCAGGCCTTCGTGCGGTGCGGCGACCGTGGTCATGCGCACCTTGCCACCGCCCTGGGCACGGTACAGGCCGGGCACGCCGGCATCGTCGAGCAGTTTGCCCCAGGTACTGTTGGCCAGGATCATCATCTCGGCCACCAGCTTGTCCATTGGCGAGCCGCGCAGGCGTTGGCCGATGGTGATGTAGCCGGGACCGTCCTCGGTCTGCTGCTGCCAGTCGACGTAGAAATTGTTGTCGACCTGGTTGTTGTGCGCGGACGGCTTGCCGCGTCCTGCTTCGAGGATGGTGGCCAGATCCCACAGCAGCGTCAGCTCGCGCTTCCACTGGAAGTCGGGGCCGCCGTCGTGGATGGTGTCCTCGTTGAATACCGGTTCGATGTCGTGATGTCGCAGGTTGGCGACGATCGGCACGATCTCCACTCGGCTTTCGTGGGCAGTAATGGTGAGGTCGGATCTGACATCGAGATAGAGCGAAATGGCTGGGCAGTCTCGACCTGCGGCCAGGGTGAAGGCGTCGACCACCTCGTCTGGCAGCATGGTGATCTTGTTGCCCGGCATGTACACGGTGGACAGGCGCTGGCGAGCGACGGCATCGAGCTTCGAGCCGCGGCCGAAGCCCAGCGCCGGTGCGGCGATATGGATGCCCACCCGCCAGCCGCCTTCGGCCCTCGGCGTGACCGAGAAGGCGTCGTCGATCTCGGTGGTGGTGGCGTCGTCGATCGAGAACGCGGCGACATCGGCGCGCGGCAAGGCAGCGGGCATCGTCGGCGGCTCGATCTCGGGAAACCGCACCCCGTCCGGGAACTGCTCGAACAGGAAACGGTTGTAGTGGTAGTCGTAGCTCGACGACAGTGCGCCGCACTTGAGCAGCAGGCGGGCCGCGCTCAGTCCGGTATCGACGCAGGCCGCTTCCAGTGCCTTGACCTCGATGCGGTTACGGTCCGGGCGGTAGAGAATCTGCTGCAGCATGCCGTCGAACTCGGCCGGCAGGCGACCCTCGACCAGTTCGCTGCGCATCTTGTCGATCGCCAGCGCCTGCTGGCGCTTCTTCTCCTGCCCGGCGAGCGCGGCCTGCAGGATGTCGGCCGGGGCCTTGCGAAACCGGCCCTTGCCCTTGCGATGGAACCACACCGGTGCCGAATGCAGACGCAGCAGCACCGCCGCGGATTCGACCGGAGCGGGGGGGTGACCGTAGTATTCGGCGGCGAAATCGCCGAAGGCGAACTCGTCGTCGCCACAGACTTCCCACAGGAACTCGGTGTCGAGCTCCTCGGCAGCACGCTCGGCGCGGGTCAGCAGATCCGCCGGAGACGGCTCGCGAAAATCGAGCAGAACGTTTGCCCGCTTGATCTTGAGTCGCTTCCCATGGGTGTTCTCCACCTGCAGGGAGGCATCGTTATCAGCGAGGATCGTTCCAGCCTTGAAAGCCCCGTCCTCTTCAAACAGCACGAACATCAGCGACCGCCAGCATATTGAGCAAGCCGCACAGTTTACTGGATTCGGCCCTCAGGCCCTAAACCTTCATTGTGTCCGGCGCTGGCCGGCTGCGTGGCGCAGCATGTCGGCGCTGTATATGGCAAGCGCCGTCCAGATCATCAGGAAACCGATCAGTTGGCCGTGGTCGAAGGGTTCCCGGAAGAGCATGATCGCAATGAGAAAATTCAGGCTGGGCGCCAGATATTGCAGAAAGCCGAGCGTGGCAAGGGGGAGTCGCCGGGCTCCGACCGCGAACAGCATCAGCGGGATGGCGGTCAGTATGCCCGCCAGCGGCAGCAGCAGGTCGAGATGAAGGGTGCTGCCAAAGCGGAGTTCTCCATGCATGTCGAGCCATGCCAGCCACAGCAGCGCGATGGGTGCGGTCACCAGCGTTTCGATGAAGAGGCCGCCGATCGGGTCGACCGGCGCGCGCTTGCGCAGCAACCCGTACAGACCGAAGGTGGCGGCCAGAAAGAGCGCGATCCAGGGCAGCGTCCCGACCTGCCAGATGCGCCAGCACACACCGGCGGCAGCAATGCCGACCGCCAGCGTCTGCAGTGGGCGCAGACGCTCGCCGAGGAACAGGCGGCCGAGCAGTACGCTCACCAGCGGATTGATGAAGTAGCCCAGGCTGGCTTCGATCAGCCGTCCGGCGTCGATGGACCACACGAATACCAGCCAGTTGCTGCCGGTGAGGGAGGCAGTCAGGGCCAGAAGCGCTGTCAGGCGGGGTTGTCGTAGCACCGCGCCGATGGCGCTGAAGCGACCCGCGCCTGGGACGAGCGCGATCAGGGCGGCCAGAAACACCAGAGACCACAGCACCCGGTGAGCAACGATCTCGAACGGTGGTACCTCGCCCACCGCACGGAAGTAAAGCGGCATGAGGCCCCAGATGCTGAAAGCCGCCAGTGCGGCGAGGGTGCCGCGGCGCAGCTCTGCTGCGGCGTCAGGAGCGTAGGTCATGTGTTCAGCGTTCAGATTGGGCGTGTTGCGGTGGCGATCAGCGCACGTGCGGGAACGCTGCAACCGGGACGGCCGTCGGTTCGAGGGTGTTGCGCGAGATCTGCGCCGACCGCTTCGCGCAAAGCCTGTTGCGTGGTGTCGGGAAGCCGCGAGAGCGCCTCGGCGGCGCCGCCGGCCAGGTCGAGAAAGGCCTGCCAGTAGCTTTCGGCATCGTCGAAACTGCAACTGAAGTCGCAGGCGGCTATGCCGACCTCGGTGAAACCCGCATTCTCCAGCATGGCCTGCAGCTGGGCCGGGTCGCCGAAGCGGAACACCGACGGTCGGGCGACCTTCGGCGGTGGCAGCAGGCGTGCAATGCAATCCTGGGCACGACTGATCAAAGGTACGTCGTCGCGCGTCCCCCATACCGACAAGGCGATGCGTCCGCCGGGTGCCAGCACGCGCCGGACTTCGGACAGCGCGTGTTCCGGGTGCGGAAACATGAACAGTGCCAGACCGGCAAGCACCCGATCGACGCTGGCGTCGGCCAGGCACAGGTGCTCGGCGTCGGCCGCGGAAAACAGCAGGTCGATGTCGCGGTCCGTGACGCGCCGGGCGCCCTCGAGCAACATGCCCTCGGCGATGTCGGTGGCGAGCACCATGCCACCGGGGCGGACGCGACGGGCCGCATCGGCCGCGAGCAGCCCGGGGCCGCTGGCAAGGTCGAGTACGCGCAGTCCCGGGGCAAGCGCGGCAGCGTCGAGCAAGGCGTGTGCGAGTGCTGCGCGCAGATGCGCGCCATCGGCATAGCGTGCGGCGATGCGATTGAATCCGGCACGTTCCATGGACTTGAAGCGCCGGGAGTCGAAACCGCCGCTCATGTCAGGCCCGCGAATTCGAGGACTGCGTCCAGGTAATCCTGCCAGCGTGAGAAGCCGTGATCCCCGCCGGGGAGGACGGTCTGACGCGCGCCGGCGTACTTGCTCACGGCGTGGCGGTAGTCGAGGACCTCGTCTCCGGTTTCCGCCAGCAGCCAGTAGCGCTCGGGGCGGGTAATGGCTGCGACGTCGAGCGCGCGCAGTTCATCGATGTGTTTCGGTGTGAAGTCGAAGCGCTCCCCCGTGTACAGATTGGTCTGCGGGCCCACGTAGGCTTCGAGCGAGAGCGGTGCCACCACCGCGGGGTTGACCAGTACCGCGCGCAGTCCGTGGCGCTCGGCCAGCCAGGTGGCGTAGTAGCCGCCGAGCGAACTGCCCACCAGCGTCGGCTCGACGCCCTTCGAATCCCGTTTGGCCCGCGCGATCTGCGCTTCGATCAGCGCGATTGCCGCGTTCGCGGAAACCGGCAGTTGTTCGCACCAGAAGGCATCGGCCAGACCGCGTGCACTCATGTGTCGCTGCAGTGACCGGGCCTTGATCGATGCCGGGGCGGAGCGAAAGCCGTGCAGATAGATGATCATGGAGGCGGTATGACGTTGACGGCAGCTCAGTTTAGCCTGCCACCGGGGCTGCCGTTAAGCGCCACCTGGATCAGGGGGCGCTCCAGGACACGAGATCGAGCTGCCAGGTCGCCAGCACGATCAGGCCGAACACGATGCGATACCAGGCAAAGACGATGAAGGTGTGATTGGAGATGAAGCGGATGAAACTCTTCACGGCCCACATCGCCGCCACGAAAGAGGCGATGGAGCCGACGACGAATACCGGAACGTCGTCGAGTCTGAGCAGCGACCAGTTCTTGTACAGGTCGTAGACGGTGGCCGCGAACATGGTCGGAATGGCGAGGAAGAAGGAGAACTCGGCTGCGGTCTTGCGCGACAGGCCGAAGACCAGCCCGCCCATGATTGTCGCACCGGAGCGCGAGGTGCCCGGAATCATGGCCAGTGCCTGGGCGAATCCGATCTTGAGCGCATCGCCCCAGCCAATGGCGTCGAGCGTCTGTATCCGCGGGTGATAGGCCCGCTTCTCGACGTAGATGATGATGAAGCCGCCAATCACCAGCGCCGTCGCAACCGTCAGGGGGTTGAACAGCACGGCCTTGATCGTGGAGTGAAACAGCAGCCCCAGCACTGCCGCCGGCAGGAAGGCGACAAACAGCTTGCCGACGAAGCGCTGGGCCTCGGGTTCGGAGCGCAGGCCGCTGGCCACTGAAATCAGCCGGTCACGGTAATCCCAGCACACCGCGAGGATGGCTGCGAGCTGGATGACGATTTCGAACACCTTGCTGGTGTCGTCGGTATAGCCGAGCAAATCGGCGACGATGATCAGGTGGCCGGTGGAGGATACCGGCAGGAACTCGGTCAGACCCTCGAGAATGCCAAGGATGGTCGCGGTCAGGAGGAGCTGGATATCCATATGGATTCGCCGCAGTCGAATAGAATGAAAAAAGGATTATACGGCTGTAGTGTTGCGCTGCGGCAAATGTCGATCTGCGGTGGTGAACGTCAGGCGCTCGAGCTCGGTCAGCCAGTGCATCGCATGCTCGCGCGTATCGCCGCACATGTCTGCCGCCGGCTGCAGGCTGCTGCACACTTGCGGGCGGCGCGGGTCGCCGAAGAGTCGGCAGCGATCCCGGTCGTCGAGCTGAATGCAGCGCACACCGGCCGGTTTGCCGTTCTGCATGCCGGGAATCTGGCTGGAAATGGACGGTGCGATGCAGCAGGCGGCGCAGCCGGGTCGGCACTTCGTCTCAATCGGCACGCGAGAGCTCGTCCCACCAGGCGATCACGCTGTCGTAGCTCGGATCCAGCAGGGTGCATTCGCCACCAGTGAAGGCTTCCCACTCGGGCATGAAGCGCCTGCCGACTGCGGTCAGCAAGGGGGTGCCGGAGACGACGGCGAAGCCCATCTCGTCGCGCAAACCGTCACCGTTGGCTTCCTGCGCGCCGAACTTGTTGATCATGACCAGTTGCGCGCCCGCTTCCACCGAATTCCGCACCGCCACCGAAGCATGGGCCAGCGCCGCCGGGTCGAGCCTGCAGGCTTCCGATCCGCTGCCCAGTTCCTGCGACAGCGAGAAACGCTCTCCGCTGCTGAGGTCCTCGAGCTCCATCGCACAGGGGTCATTGATTGCGGTGGCGATGTCATGCTGGATAACGCCGCCAAGACGCACGCCTCGCGCACGAAGTTCGTTGGCGACGCGCACGAGCAAGGCCTCGACGTTGATGTCGGGCGTGTACAGAATGGCGGCAATCGGCAGGGTCGGCATGATCGGCTATGGGCGAGGGCAGAGTCGTGATTGTCGCATCCGGCGGTGAGGTCGCACAGGGGCGTGTGAGGTGGCCCGTCCGTGGCCTCAGGGCGAGTGCGTCCCCCATTCGACGATCTGCCATTGTCCGGGCGCCAGATGCCACAGGGCGAGCCCTTCCTGGCGGCCGACGAGGCCGAAACTGTCGTGATCGCATACCTCCGTGGGCCAGCGCCAGCAGCGGCCGGCCAGTTCCGGGAGGGTGTTTGCAGGCTCGAGCGGGCGGTCACCGTCGGCCAGCGGTGGCGTGGTGGCCGAGAGCACATCATGCCAGCTCGCCCAGAAATGCCCCGCGAGCGCTGTGCGGAGTTCATCCATCCAGCGCGGCAGGGTGCTCAGCGCCGGAGATTGTCCGAGGACATTGGTGAACAGGATGCTGGCGTCGGGATAGCACTGCGCAAGCCACTGCGGACCATTGCCTGCGGACAGGCAGTCAAGTGTTTCGCAATCCATGCGGATGCGCGGAAAGCGCTGGCGCAGCAGAAAGCGGGCGAGCGGATCGGGTTCAAGTACCGTGACGCGGTCGAAGCGCTGAAGAAAGCCTTCGTTGAGCGTGTAGCCGGCGGATGGGCCGACGATGACGAGATGCGTGGTCGGGACATGCCAGGAATCGAGCCATGTCGCGACTTGGGCGATGAACGGTGCCCACAGCGTGCGCCGGTGATGCAGCGCGCGAAGGTGATAGCCCAGCCCGCCCGAGGCGTCGAACAGATGCATGCGCAGTGTCGGCTGCGGAGGGGTGAGGGTGTCAGCCATGGCAGTGTGGGTGCGGTTTTGAAGAGTATATCGGGCCGATGCGTGCGCCGGATGCTGCGAGGAGGCTGCTCTGCTGGGATAATGCAGGTCGTTACGTCGCCGCCTGCAGCTTCCGCGGCGCCCTCGCATCCGATCCGAATGCGCCATCGCCGAGCATGAACAGGTCTTCGCATGCGCGGCAGCATCAAGAGTTCAAATGAGTAGACACCCTCGCTCGCCAGTATTCGTGGCGACACCTGATTTCGACGACTGCCTCAGCATCGACCGTCCCCGTTTGCGGCGCATGGCGCGCGAACTGAAGCGCGGCGACGAGGCGCGCAAGCAAAAGCTGCAGGAAAGTTACGACGCCCTGCTGGATCGCTCGCGCACCGCGCTGGCAGCGCGCCGGGCGGCGCTGCCGAAGCCGGAGTTTCCGCCTGAGCTGCCGGTGTCCGCGCGGCGCGAGGAGATCGCCGAGGCCCTGACGGCACATCAGGTCGTCATCGTCTGTGGCGAGACCGGATCCGGCAAGACGACCCAGCTGCCCAAGATCTGCATGACCCTGGGGCGCGGCGCCGCCGGGCTCATCGGTCACACCCAGCCGCGGCGCCTGGCAGCACGCGCGACAGCGTCGCGCATCGCGCAGGAACTCGACAGTCCATTGGGGCAGGCGGTCGGCTACAAGATCCGTTTCACCGACAAACTCACCGCGTCAAGCCATATCAAGCTGATGACCGACGGCATCCTGCTGGCGGAGACCCAGACCGATCCGCTGCTCGCCGCCTACGACACGATCATCATCGATGAGGCGCACGAGCGCAGCCTGAATATCGATTTCCTGCTCGGCTATCTGCGCACGCTGTTGCCCAGACGCCCCGATCTCAAGGTGATCGTGACCTCGGCCACGCTAGACGCCGATCGATTCGCGCGTCATTTTGCCGATGCCGCAGGCAAGCCGGCGCCGGTGATCGAGGTGTCGGGCCGCCTATATCCGATCACCATGCACTACCGCCCGGTGGAAGAGGAGGAGGCGAAGCCGGCCGCACGCGGGGGAGAGCGCACGCCACTCCGCAAGAACAGGGCGCGCGACCTGCTCGATGCGATCGTCGATGCGGTCGACGAGGCGCAGCGCTGCGGGCCCGGTGACGTGCTGGTGTTCCTGCCCGGCGAGCGCGAGATCCGCGAAGCCGCCGAGGCGCTGCGCAAGGCCCAGCATCTGCCGGGTACCGAGATCCTGCCCTTGTTTGCGCGTCAGTCGGCACAGGACCAGGCGAAGGTGTTTTCGCCGTCTAAGGGGCGTCGGGTAGTGCTGTCGACCAACGTTGCCGAGACCTCGCTCACCGTGCCCGGTATTCGCTACGTGGTGGACACCGGATTGGCGCGGGTCAAGCGCTATTCACCGCGCAACAAGGTCGAGCAGTTGCAGATCGAAAAGATTGCCCAGTCCGCGGCACAGCAACGAGCGGGACGCTGCGGGCGGGTGATGGACGGCATCTGCTTCCGGCTATACGACGAGGACGACTTTGCCCGGCGTCAGGCCCACACCGATCCCGAGATCCTGCGTTCGTCGCTGGCGGGCGTGATCCTGCGCATGAAAGCGCTGCGGCTGGGTACGGTAGAGGATTTCCCCTTCATCGATGCGCCCGGCTCGCGCCTGATTGGCGATGGCTACGCGTCGCTTGCCGAACTGGGCGCGGTCACGGATGACGATGCGCGCACGCTGACCCCGAGCGGGGCCGAGCTGGCCAAGCTGCCGCTCGATCCGCGCATCGGGCGCATGATCCTGGCCGCGCGTGACCGTGGTTGCCTGGCAGAACTGCTGGTCATTGCAGCGGCGCTGTCGGTGCAGGATCCGCGCGAGCGACCGCAGGAAGGGCCGGGCGGCGCAGACCAGGCGCATGCGAAATTTCGTGGTGGTGAGCAGGATCAGCGTTCGGAGTTTCTCTGGTATCTGCACCTGTGGAAGGCCTGGGATGAGCTTCAGCGCCATGAATCGGTGAGTAAGCAGAAGGCGTGGTGCAAGCAGCACTTCCTGTCGTGGATGCGGATGCGCGAATGGCGTGACGTGTTCACCCAGCTTCATGCGCTGTGTGCCGAACACGGCTGGAAGGAGAACCAGCTCCCCGCCAATTACGAGACCATTCACAAGGCACTACTGGCGGGACTCCTGGGCAACATCGGCTGCAAGGTCGAAGATGCCTCCGGCCCCCAGGCGGGCAGCTATCTCGGTGCGCGTGGCATCAAGTTCTGGCCCCATCCAGGCTCGACGCTGGCGAAGAAGGCGGGCAAGTGGATCATGTGTGCCGAACAGGTTGAGACTTCGCGCCTGTTCGGGCGCTGCATTGCCCGCATCGAGCCCGAATGGGTGGAAGAGGTGGGTGCGCACCTGCTACGGACGCAGGTGTTCGAGCCACATTGGTCGAAGGCGTCCGGTGCCGTACGCGCCTGGGCTCGGGGCACTTTGTATGGATTGGTGATCTACCCCCGGCGCGGCGTGGGTTATCGCGATACCGATCCGGCGCTGTGTCGGGCATTGTTCATTCGCGAGGGGCTGGTGGCGGGCGAGATCGCCGACGGCGCTGCCCGCAACATGGGTTTCCTGTCTCACAACCAGCGCCTTGTGGCTGAAATCGAACGCCTGGAGCACAAATCGCGGCGGCCGGACGTGCTGGTCGACGAGACGCTGATCGAGGCCTTCTACGATAGCCGTATCCCGCCCGATGTCGATGACCTTGCCAGCTTCGAATCCTGGCGCAAAACCGCGGAAAAGAGCGAGCCGAAGCTGCTTTACCTGTCGCGCGACCAGCTCATGCGGCATGAGGCGGAGGGTATCACCACCGAGCGCTTCCCGACCAAATTCGAGGTGCTGGGACAGAAGCTGACCCTGAGCTATCTTCACCAGCCAGGCGATGCCGACGACGGCGTGACGCTCACCGTGCCGCTGGCCATGCTCAACCAGATTCCGGCCAATCGCTGCGAGTGGCTGGTGCCCGGTCTGCTGGAGGAGAAGATTACCGCCCTGCTCAAGACCGTGCCGCAAAAGCACCGCCACCGACTGCAGCCGATGAGCGAAAGCGCAGCCGCCTTCATGGCCGATTTCGACGCCGGCGCCTTCGATACGGATGAGCCGCTGCTGCGCATGTTGCAGCGCTTCGTCGAGGACCGTGTCCAGCTCAAACTGCCACTGGAGAGCTTTCGTGTCGAGAACCTCAAGCCGCATTGCTTCATGAATCTGCGGGTGATCGACGAGCACGGGCGGGTGATGGGGCAGTCGCGCAATCTGTCCGAATTGCGCGCACGTTTCCGTGACCAGGTGGCGGCGCGCTTCAAGGCGGCGAAGATCGATGGCGCGCTTGCCGGAGCGCTGGAGGCTGCTGGCGCGGTCGCCGCACCGGTGCCCGAAAGGGGTAAAGATGATCGCCCGACGAAAGAGAAGAGGGCGGTCAATGGACGGGGTCAAGACGCTGGGGCCGTGCCGGCACTCGAGGACGCGGGTAGTTTCACGCCAGCCGGGTCTGCACTGAGCGGTGTGACTGCGTGGTCCTTTGGTGCCTTGCCCGAACTGCTGGAGCTCAAGGTTGCGGGGCGTGAGGTCATCGGGTTTCCTGCACTGCATGACGATGGCGACAGTGTGTCATTGCGGCCCTACGACACTCCGGAGGAAGCCGCACGCGTCCATCGGGGGGGGCTGACCCGCCTGTTTGCGCTTTCGCTCAAGGATCAGGTGCGCGCCATCGAGCGTCTCCCCGGTCTGCGCGACCTGGCCCTGCAGTACATGAATTTTGGTACCGAGGCCGAGCTCAAGGCACGTCTGGTGCAGGCGACGCTGACTCGCTGCTGCCTGATCGAGCCGCTGCCTGCAGACGAAGCGTCATTCGAGCAGCGCTGCGTCGAGGCCAAGTCACGGGTCACACTGGTTGCGCAGGAATTCATGCGCTTGTGCACTCAACTCCTGAGTGAGCACGCGTCCTTGCACAAGCGCCTTGCGGGGCTGAAGGCGTTCCCGGATGTCGCCGCCGATATTCAGGGGCAAGTCGCAGCGCTGATGCCGCGAGACTTTTTGGTCGGTATCCCGTGGGAGCACCAGTCACAATTTCCGCGCTATTTGAAAGCCGCGTCGATTCGTCTCGATAAACTCCGTAACAATCCTGCGCGTGATGCCCAGCTGATGTCGGAGTGGAAAGCGCTGGCGCAGGCGTGGGAGCGCGAGCAGGCGGCCAAGCGCCGTGCTGGCGTCACCGACCCGCAACTGGAGGCGTTCCGCTGGCTGCTTGAGGAATTGAGGGTCGGGCTGTTCGCCCAGGAACTGAAAACACCGATGCCGGTCTCCGTCAAGCGGCTGCAGAAGATCTGGGATAGCCGGCCGCGCTGATGCTGATGCACGGCCGCTCCAGCATGGTCAGCGCAAGGGGATGACGATCGGCGGAATGCTCAGACCGATCACCAGGGCCGGATCGCTACTGTAGCCGTAGCTTCGTACCGGCGGCGCGTAGTAATACTCGCGCACCTCGCGCTGGCGGTAATAGCGCGGGACGTCACGAATGACGACGCGTTCGCGGATGATCGTGCGCGTGTTGTCGTAGCGGCGATCGTAGTGGTCATGGTAATGGCCGCGCTCATGGCGATCGGCGTGCGACCAGCGGCGATCATCGCCCCGATCGGCATGAGCTGCACTGCCTGCGGCCATCAGCACGCCGCACACAAGGGCCGTGAGGAGTCGATTGTTTGCCGAGTTCATGTTCGTGCCTCTGAGTGGTTCATTGGTTGGAGCGTGCTTCACGGCTTTCTCTAGCCGATGTGCTCGCTGTAACGATAGTAGGTGAGGCGGCGTTGGGGCGAAGGCACAGAGTGTAAGCAGGCTTGAGCCCGGAGGGCGGGCAAGGCTTGACAGTTTCGCGAAGTGACCTTTGTTTTCTCTGACTTTCTTGTTACTATTCCGCGCTTCACCTTGCTCCACCGGTCTCGCATGCCGGGGGGCTGACTTTCAATAACCGCAAGGAGTCTGCATGCGACACTACGAAATCGTATTCATCGTCCACCCGGACCAGTCCGAACAGGTCCCGGCGATGATCGATCGTTACAAGACGATCGTCACCGCCCGCAACGGCCAGATCCACCGCCTGGAAGACTGGGGCCGCCGCCAGATGGCTTACCCGATCCAGAAGGTTCACAAGGCTCACTACGTGCTCATGAACATCGAGTGCGACGGTGAAACCCTCGCCGAGCTTGAGCACGCATTCAAGTTCAACGATGCCGTGCTGCGCCATCTGACCATCAAGACGAAGAAGGCTGTCACCACGCCGTCGCCGATGATGAAGGAAGAGAAATCCCGCTCGTTGACCGCTCCGGCTGCCGGCGAAGAAGCGAAGTCGGCCGAGGCGTCCGAGTCCGCTTCGGCCTGAGGTGGCCGAAACGGGGTTGAATGAACTTCGTCTGACGGCGCGCATCGCCGAGTTGCTTCCCTTGCGGAGAACGCCTGCGGGGGTCCCGGTAGCGGGATGTTTGCTGGCTCATGCGTCGAAACAGTGCGAATCCGGTGTGGATCGTGATGTTTCGGTTGAGTTGCAGGCAGTTGCGATTGGTGAGCTGGCCGCCGTGCTGGCGAGTGCGGGCCCCGGAGTGAATGTGACGGTATCGGGTTTTCTGGCCGCGAAGAGTCTTCGCAGTCGTGCGCCGGTGCTGCATCTGAACAAGATCGAATTTGTAGAAGGATACTGAAATGGCTTTCAAGCCCAAGTCCAAGTTCAAGAAGAAGGACGACCGCGGCAACCGTGGTCTGTTCAAGCGTCGCAAGTTCTGCCGCTTTACCGCGGAGAAGATCGAAGAAGTCGACTACAAGGATGTGGACATCCTCAAGGACTTCATCACTGAAAACGCCAAGATCATGCCGGCGCGCATCACCGGTACCAAGGCCGGCTACCAGCGTCAGCTGTCGGTTGCCGTGAAGCGTGCGCGCTTCCTGGCGCTGATGCCTTACACCGACCTGCACCAGTAAGAGAGGAAAGACATCATGCAAATCATTCTTCTCGAAAAAGTGGGCAAGCTCGGTGGCCTGGGCGACGTGGTCAAGGTCAAGGACGGTTACGCGCGCAACTACCTGATCCCCCAGGGGCTGGCCAAGCGTGCCACGACCAGCAACATGGCCGAGTTCGAGGCGCGTCGCGCCGAGCTCGAGCGCCTTCAGGCCGACAAGCTGGCTGCAGCGCAGGCGCTGGGCGCCAAGATCGACGGCCTGATGGTCCAGATCACCCGCAAGTCCGGCATGGATGGTCGCCTGTTCGGCTCCGTCAGCAACATCGACGTGGCTGAGGCGATTGCTGCACAGGGCTTCGAAATCGATCGTTCGGCGATCCGCATGCCGCAGGGTCACCTGAAGCAGATCGGCGATACCCAGCTCGACGTCGCGCTGCACGCCGACGTGGTTGTCTCCATCACCGTTTCGGTGCTGGGCGAGCATTAATCGCTGCGGTTTGCGATCCAGAAGGGGCTGCCTAGGCAGCCCCTTTGTTTTTAGAATGTCCCTCCGCTGTCCAATACTTGCTCAGGCACACCATGGCGACTTCACGCAGATTCCCCGACGACGCGCTGGACCCCCAGATGGCGTCCATCAAGCTGCCGCCTCATTCGCTCGAGGCGGAGCAGTCACTCATTGGTGGCATTCTGCTGGACAACTCCGCCTGGGAGCGGGTGGCGGATCTGGTCAACGAGGCGGACTTCTATCGCGACGACCATCGGCGGATATTTCGCCAGATTTCCAAGCTGATTGATTTCGGCAAGCCTGCCGATGTGGTCACCGTATTCGAGTCGCTAGAGAAGCTCGGCGAGGCGGAACAGTCGGGTGGTTTGGCGTATCTGGCCGAGATTGCGAACAATACGCCTTCGGCGGCAAATATTCGCCGCTACGCCGAAATCGTTCGCGAACGCGCAATCCTGCGCAAGCTGGTGGCCGTAGGCGACAATATTGCCGCAAGCGCGCTCAGTCCTTCTGGCAAGGACGCCAAGATGTTGCTCGACGAGGCTGAAGCGAGGGTGTTCGAGATCGCCGAAGCGGGGGCGCGCAACACAACGGGCTTTCAGGTCATTCAGCCGATTCTGAAGCAGGTCGTCGATCGCGTGCAGGAACTCTACGACCGCGACAGTGCCTCCGAGGTGACGGGCGTCCCGTCCGGTTTTGCCGATCTGGATGACAAGACCTCCGGTCTGCAGCCGTCCGACATGATCATCGTTGCCGGCCGTCCGGCAATGGGCAAGACTACCTTCGCGCTGAACGTAGCTGAGCATGTGGCCGTCGAGGCGCGCCTGCCGGTTGCCATTTTCTCTATGGAAATGCCGGGCACGCAGCTGGCGACCCGCTTCATCGCCTCGGTCGGCCGCATCGACATGCAGAAGATCCGCAGCGGTCGCCTCACCGACGACGACTGGCAACGGCTCACCGTGGCCATGGGCAAGCTCTATGACGCGCCCCTGTATATCGACGAGACGCCCGGCCTGAACCCGATCGACCTGCGCGCCCGTGCCAGGCGTCTGGCGCGCCAGTGCGGACGGCTTGGCCTGATCGTGATCGACTACCTGCAGCTCATGACCGGCACGCGCGACAGTGACAACCGGGCCTCCGAACTCTCGGAGATCTCACGCTCGGTCAAATCCCTCGCCAAGGAGCTCCATGTGCCGATCATCGCGCTGTCGCAGCTCAACCGGAGCCTGGAGCAGCGTCCGAACAAGCGTCCGGTCATGTCCGACTTGCGCGAATCGGGCGCCATCGAGCAGGACGCCGACATCATCATGTTCATCTATCGCGATGAGGTCTACAACCCGGACTCCCCGGACAAAGGGACGGCGGAGCTCATCATCGGCAAGCACCGGAACGGCCCCACCGGCACCGTGCGCATGACCTTCTTCGGTGAATACACCCGCTTCGAGAACTTTGCCGGTGGCGGCGGGTTCATGGCGCCGCAGGAATAATTTGCGCCTGTTGAGGACTTTCTTGAATTTAGTTCTTGCATTCGTTCATGGGGTGTCTATAATGCGCACCTCTTCACCGCGAAACGCATTTGAGTTTCTGGT
>NZ_JAGRRD010000001.1:3708038-3713374 GCF_018122735.1 Azoarcus sp. L1K30
TGTCTATAATGCGCACCTCTTCACCGCGAAACGCATTTGAGTTTCTGGTGTAGGCGAATTGAAGTTGTTGTTTTTGCAGTAGTTTTGAAGCGGATGCTGGTTTTGGTTGTTTCGGTGGTTGCGAAATAAGTTGAAGCTAGGGGTTGACGAGATAAGTTAAGTTGAACATAATCTCGCTTCTGTGCTGCAGGAACTGCAGCAGTTCTTTAAAAATTGAACAATCGATAAGTGTGGGTGCTTGATTGCTGCGACTGGTTGCTTCGGCAACGAAACAGTTTTTGCATTGATCAGGTGCTCATGTCAGTAAAATGATTTTGAGTACTTTGTAGGATTGAACTTAAGAGTTTGATCCTGGCTCAGATTGAACGCTGGCGGCATGCTTTACACATGCAAGTCGAACGGTAACAGGGAGCTTGCTCCGCTGACGAGTGGCGAACGGGTGAGTAATGCATCGGAACATGCCCAGTCATGGGGGATAACTACGCGAAAGCGTAGCTAATACCGCATACGCCCTGAGGGGGAAAGTGGGGGATCTTAGGACCTCACGTGATTGGAGTGGCCGATGTCAGATTAGCTAGTTGGTGAGGTAAAGGCTCACCAAGGCGACGATCTGTAGCGGGTCTGAGAGGATGATCCGCCACACTGGGACTGAGACACGGCCCAGACTCCTACGGGAGGCAGCAGTGGGGAATTTTGGACAATGGGCGCAAGCCTGATCCAGCCATGCCGCGTGAGTGAAGAAGGCCTTCGGGTTGTAAAGCTCTTTCGCAAGGGAAGAAATCGGCAATGCTAATATCGTTGTCGGATGACGGTACCTTGACAAGAAGCACCGGCTAACTACGTGCCAGCAGCCGCGGTAATACGTAGGGTGCGAGCGTTAATCGGAATTACTGGGCGTAAAGCGTGCGCAGGCGGTTGTGTAAGACAGGTGTGAAATCCCCGGGCTTAACCTGGGAACTGCGCTTGTGACTGCACGGCTAGAGTACGGCAGAGGGGGGTGGAATTCCACGTGTAGCAGTGAAATGCGTAGATATGTGGAGGAACACCGATGGCGAAGGCAGCCCCCTGGGCCTGTACTGACGCTCATGCACGAAAGCGTGGGGAGCAAACAGGATTAGATACCCTGGTAGTCCACGCCCTAAACGATGTCAACTAGTTGTTCGGAGAGGTAACTTTCTGAGTAACGCAGCTAACGCGTGAAGTTGACCGCCTGGGGAGTACGGCCGCAAGGTTAAAACTCAAAGGAATTGACGGGGACCCGCACAAGCGGTGGATGATGTGGATTAATTCGATGCAACGCGAAAAACCTTACCTACCCTTGACATGTCTGGAACTTGTGAGAGATCACTTGGTGCCTTCGGGAGCCAGAACACAGGTGCTGCATGGCTGTCGTCAGCTCGTGTCGTGAGATGTTGGGTTAAGTCCCGCAACGAGCGCAACCCTTGTCATTAGTTGCCATCATTTAGTTGGGCACTCTAATGAGACTGCCGGTGACAAACCGGAGGAAGGTGGGGATGACGTCAAGTCCTCATGGCCCTTATGGGTAGGGCTTCACACGTCATACAATGGTCGGTACAGAGGGTTGCCAAGCCGCGAGGTGGAGCTAATCTCTTAAAGCCGATCGTAGTCCGGATCGTAGTCTGCAACTCGACTACGTGAAGTCGGAATCGCTAGTAATCGCAGATCAGCATGCTGCGGTGAATACGTTCCCGGGTCTTGTACACACCGCCCGTCACACCATGGGAGTGGGTTTCACCAGAAGTAGGTAGCTTAACCTTCGGGGGGGCGCTTACCACGGTGAGATTCATGACTGGGGTGAAGTCGTAACAAGGTAGCCGTATCGGAAGGTGCGGCTGGATCACCTCCTTTCAAGAGAAAAGGTCGTGGTGATCAAGTATCCACAACTTATCGGTTGTTCAAAGCGCAAGAGCCTCGAGTGTGAGGGTCTGTAGCTCAGCTGGTTAGAGCACCGTCTTGATAAGGCGGGGGTCGTTGGTTCGAACCCAACCAGACCCACCAAACTATCGAAGGTGCGTTGGTCAGAATGGGGCTTTAGCTCAGCTGGGAGAGCGGCGGCTTTGCAAGCCGTAGGTCGTCGGTTCGATCCCGACAAGCTCCACCAGTTTCTGCAGCCTGGCCGCGGATCGCGGTCGATACATACACACACGAGGTTCGAGAAGTCAGTCATGCATGCCACGGTGGTGGTGTTTATGCCTGACTTCTCGGGAAGCGACAAGCTTCTCGATTGGCTCGCTCTTTAACAAAGTGGAAGAAGTAATGTGCAGCACATCCAACGGTGTGTTGCACGGGTAGCGTGATTGCATGGATTGCGTGCGTGGTGTCAGCGACGCGCGTAGTCCGCACAAACGAGTTCGACCTGTGACCGGGTCTTCGGACGGACAGTTCGAGGGTCTAAGGTTATAGGATCAAGCGACTAAGTGCATGTGGTGGATGCCTTGGCGATCACAGGCGATGAAGGACGTGCAAGCCTGCGAAAAGCGGGGGGGAGCTGGCAATGGAGCTTTGATCCCCCGATATCCGAATGGGGAAACCCACTCCGCAAGGAGTATCCCTGACTGAATACATAGGTCAGTGGAGGCGAACGCAGCGAACTGAAACATCTAAGTAGCTGCAGGAACAGAAATCAACCGAGATTCCGTAAGTAGTGGCGAGCGAACACGGATGAGCCTGCACGACTAAACCATCTAATTAGCAGAACGGTCTGGAAAGTCCGGCAACACAGGGTGATAGCCCCGTATGCGAAAATTAGGTGGCGGGTCTGAGCGTGCGACAAGTAGGGCGGGACACGAGAAATCCTGTCTGAAGATGGGGGGACCATCCTCCAAGGCTAAATACTCGTGATCGACCGATAGTGAACCAGTACCGTGAGGGAAAGGCGAAAAGAACCCCGGGAGGGGAGTGAAATAGATCCTGAAACCGCATGCATACAAACAGTGGGAGCCTCCTTGTGGGGTGACTGCGTACCTTTTGTATAATGGGTCAGCGACTTACGTTCAGTGGCGAGCTTAACCGAATAGGGGAGGCGTAGCGAAAGCGAGTCTGATAAGGGCGATTTAGTCTCTGGGCGTAGACCCGAAACCGGATGATCTATCCATGGCCAGGATGAAGGTGCGGTAACACGCACTGGAGGTCCGAACCCACTAATGTTGAAAAATTAGGGGATGAGCTGTGGATAGGGGTGAAAGGCTAAACAAATCCGGAAATAGCTGGTTCTCCCCGAAAACTATTTAGGTAGTGCGTCGTACGGACACTTGCGGGGGTAGAGCACTGTAATCGTTGGGGGGGTCACTGCGATCTACCCCGCGATAGCAAACTCCGAATACCGCAAAGTGATATACGGCAGACAGACATCGGGTGCTAACGTCCGGTGTCAAGAGGGAAACAACCCAGACCGCCAGCTAAGGTCCCAAATGCATGGCTAAGTGGCAAACGAAGTGGGAAGGCATAGACAGCTAGGAGGTTGGCTTAGAAGCAGCCATCCTTTAAAGAAAGCGTAATAGCTCACTAGTCGAGTCGTCCTGCGCGGAAGATGTAACGGGGCTCAAGCCATGAACCGAAGCTGCGGATGTGTCTTATGACACGTGGTAGGGGAGCGTTCCGTAAGCCTGCGAAGGTGTCTTGTAAAGGATGCTGGAGGTATCGGAAGTGCGAATGCTGACATGAGTAGCGATAAAGGGTGTGAAAAGCACCCTCGCCGAAAGCCCAAGGTTTCCTGCGCAACGTTCATCGGCGCAGGGTGAGTCGGCCCCTAAGGCGAGGCAGAAATGCGTAGTCGATGGGAAACAGGTCAA
Source organism: Azoarcus sp. L1K30 (assembly GCF_018122735.1). Lineage (GTDB taxonomy): Bacteria > Pseudomonadota > Gammaproteobacteria > Burkholderiales > Rhodocyclaceae > Parazoarcus. The sequence continues at coordinate 3,711,851 of NZ_JAGRRD010000001.1, forward strand.
TATTCCTGTACCGGTTCTAGATGCGATGGGGGGACGGAGAAGGTTAGGCCAGCCGGGTGTTGGAAGTCCTGGTTTAAGCGTGTAGGAGTACCCCGTAGGCAAATCCGCGGGGATTATCTGAGGCGTGATGACGAGTCTCCTTGTGAGACGAAGTGGTTGATACCCTGCTTCCAGGAAAAGCCTCTAAGCTTCAGTCTAGAATCGACCGTACCGCAAACCGACACAGGTGGGCAGGTTGAAAATACCAAGGCGCTTGAGAGAACTCAGGAGAAGGAACTCGGCAAATTGATACCGTAACTTCGGGAGAAGGTATGCCCCGGTAGCTTGTAGGAGTACATCCGAAGGGCGAAGGGGCCGCAGAGAATCGGTGGCTGCGACTGTTTATTAAAAACACAGCACTCTGCAAACACGAAAGTGGACGTATAGGGTGTGACGCCTGCCCGGTGCCGGAAGGTTAAGTGATGGGGTGCAAGCTCTTGATCGAAGCCCCGGTAAACGGCGGCCGTAACTATAACGGTCCTAAGGTAGCGAAATTCCTTGTCGGGTAAGTTCCGACCTGCACGAATGGCGTAACGATGGCCACACTGTCTCCTCCTGAGACTCAGCGAAGTTGAAATGTTTGTGAAGATGCAATCTACCCGCGGCTAGACGGAAAGACCCCATGAACCTTTACTGTAGCTTTGCATTGGACTTTGACGGGACTTGTGTAGGATAGGTGGGAGGCTTTGAAGCGGGGACGCCAGTTCTCGTGGAGCCAACCTTGAAATACCACCCTGGTGTCGTTGAGGTTCTAACCCAGGCCCGTGAATCCGGGTCGGGAACAGTGCATGGTGGGCAGTTTGACTGGGGCGGTCTCCTCCCAAAAGGTAACGGAGGAGTTCGAAGGTCTCCTAGGTACGGTCGGACATCGTACTGATAGTGCAATGGCAAAAGGAGGCTTGACTGCGAGACCGACAAGTCGAGCAGGTGCGAAAGCAGGACATAGTGATCCGGTGGTTCTGTATGGAAGGGCCATCGCTCAACGGATAAAAGGTACTCTGGGGATAACAGGCTGATTCCGCCCAAGAGTTCACATCGACGGCGGAGTTTGGCACCTCGATGTCGGCTCATCACATCCTGGGGCTGTAGCCGGTCCCAAGGGTATGGCTGTTCGCCATTTAAAGTGGTACGTGAGCTGGGTTTAAAACGTCGTGAGACAGTTTGGTCCCTATCTGCCGTGGGCGCTGGAAGTTTGAGTGGACCTGCTCCTAGTACGAGAGGACCGGAGTGGACGCACCTCTGGTGTACCGGTTGTCACGCCAGTGGCATCGCCGGGTAGCTAAGTGCGGAAGAGATAACCGCTGAAAGCATCTAAGCGGGAAACTCGCCTCAAGATGAGACTTCCCTGGGGCCTAGAGCCCCCTGAAGGGTCGTGGAAGACCACCACGTTGATAGGTCGGGTGTGGAAGCGCAGTAATGCGTTAAGCTAACCGATACTAATTGCCCGTGAGGCTTGATCCTATAACCTTACACACACAGTCGATA
>NZ_JAGRRD010000001.1:3713474-3934180 GCF_018122735.1 Azoarcus sp. L1K30
CTAATTGCCCGTGAGGCTTGATCCTATAACCTTACACACACAGTCGATACTCGTTCTGATTCAACGGCCTCAACAGCCGTGAATCACCAACGCAATCACAACACCCAATCATTACTTCTTCTCGCTTTGCCCTGCCACACGCAGGTGACAAGTCATAGTCTGACGACCATAGCGTCTGGGTCCCACCCCTTCCCATCCCGAACAGGACCGTGAAACCAGACCGCGCCGATGATAGTGAGATTCGCTCTCGTGAAAGTAGGTCATCGTCAGACTAACCCCACGCTTAACCCCTTCAGCTGATCGCTGAAGGGGTTTCTTGCTTTATGGGAGCAGAACTCAGTCGTGACCTCGTATCCGTCATCGTGCAGAATCATGGGCTCGGAGTGTATGGCGAACGGCATGAAATTCGATCTGATCATAGTTGGCGGCGGACTCGCGGGTGCGGCGCTTGCCGTTGCACTGCGAAAGAGCCGCCTTTCCATTGCGTTGGTGGAGGCGGCCGCGCCCCGTCATGCGCAGGGCTGGGACCAGCGTGTCTATGCCTATAGTCCTGCAAATGCGGCCTTTCTGCGTGAGCTCGGCATCTGGGAGCGCCTCGATCACGACCGCTTGTGTGCGGTTGAGCGCATGGACGTAAGGGGCGACCGGAATGGGGCATTGCAGTTTTCTGCCTACCAGAGCGGGCTTGCCGAATTGGCCTGGATTGGTGAGTCCAGCTTGATCCACTGCGAGTTGTGGGAGAGCCTCAGGCGTCAGCACAACGTTATGGTCTTCGCCCCGGCGCAACTCAAGGACATGGTGCTCACGGAGGAAGGGGCCGCTCTGGTGCTTGAAGACGGGCGTAGCCTGTGCGCGGATCTGGTGGTCGGTGCGGACGGGCGCGACTCCAGGGTGCGTGAGCTGGCCGGCATCGGGTCGAGTGTGACGCCCTATGGTGAAAGAGGTGTCGTGGCCAACCTGCGCTGTGAGCAGGCGCACCGGGGCACCGCGTTTCAGTGGTTTCGTGAGGATGGCGTGCTTGCCTGGCTGCCTTTGCCCGACAAGCTGGTTTCGATCGTGTGGTCGGCGCCTGACGATGTGGCCGCTGACCTCTTGTCCTCCGACGATTCGACCTTTTGCGAACGGGTGGCGGCTGCGGGCGGCCAGGCGCTGGGGGCCATGACGCTCGAGACGCCCCGTGCCGCATTCCCGCTACGGCTGATGCGCGTGGATAGCATGATCGGTATGCGCGTTGCTCTGATCGGAGATGCCGCGCATGCGATACACCCCTTGTCCGGACATGGCATCAATCTGGGATTTCAGGATGCGAAGGAACTGGCGGCGTTGCTGTGCGGATTGAAGCCTTGGCAGGGGGCGGGCGATCATGCGCTACTCAGGCGCTACGCGCGCGCCCGCGCGGAGGAGCCCTTCGTACTGCAATATGCGACGCACGGGCTGAATCGTCTCTTCTCGAGCCGGCACCCCGCTGCAGCCCTGCTTCGTAACGTCGGGATGAACCTCACCGATCGGTTGCCGGTCATAACCAACGCGCTCACCCGCTATGCGGTGAGCGGAAAGCTTTAATTCCTGGAGATCCTGATGTCCTTTGTTTCCGGCTACGGCCGAGTGTTGGCGCTGAGCCTGTCATTGTTTTCCATTGGCGCGCATGCCGACGAGAGTTCGGTGCGCAAGAGCATGGAGGCGTTTATTGGCGGACCTGCGGTGGAGACCGTGACGCGGACGCCGTATGGCGGGCTTTACGAAGTGGTACTCAAGAGCGGCGAGCTGGTGTACACCGATGACAAGGTGAGTTTTGTCATCGACGGCCGGGTGATAGACGCCCAGACTCGACGCGACATGACCCAGTTGAGACTGAATCAGCTGTCTGCGATCGATTTCACGTCGTTGCCGCTTGACCAGGCCATCAAGCACGTCAAGGGCAATGGCAAGCGTGTGATCGCAACCTTCGAGGATCCCAATTGTGGCTATTGCAAGCGTCTGGGGAAGGAGCTTGCGCAGATGAAGGACGTGACGATCTATACCTTCCTGTATCCGATCCTGAGTCCGGATTCAACGACGAAGTCCCGTGATATCTGGTGTGCCAAGGACAGGGCCAAGTCATGGAATGACTGGATCGTGGATGCCAAGGTGCCGGCAACGGCCGAATGCGAGGCGGGGGCAATCGATCGCAACGTCGCGCTTGGCCAGAAGCTCCGGATCAATGGCACGCCGACTATTTTCCTGTCGGACGGCAGTCGTATCGGTGGTTACGTTCCTGCAGCCGAGCTAGAGAAGGCCATCGCGTCGATCGCGGTCAAGTAAGTCATGGGGGGCGGCCGGCGCTGTCCCCCTGTGCTCAGTTCCGGGCCAGGGCGTTGCCCGGGCTCACGCCCTTGGGCAGCAGGATCCACATGCGGCCCTGCTGACGCATCTTTCCGGCCTGGGCCCCTGCATCTGCCCCGAAGCCCCAGAAATAGTCAGCCCGAACCGGGCCCTTGATTGCACTACCGGTGTCCTGAGCGAGGACCAGTCGGTTCAGCGGGCGGGTGCTATTGGGCCAGGTGGTGGCGAGAAAAACCGGTGCGCCCAGCGGAACGACGGTGGGATCGATGGCGATGCTGCGTTCATCGGTGAGCGCGACGCCGAGCGCACCAGTGGGGCCGCCGCTCGCAGGCAGCTCGCGAAAGAAGACGTAGCTCGGATTGGTGTTGAGCAACTCCGACAGGCGCGCAGGATTGTCTCGTGCCCACTGCCGGATGCCTTCCATCGACGCGCGTTCCAGCGGTAACTGCCCCTGACTGACGAGCCAGCGCCCGATCGATTGGTAGGGATGACCGTTCTGGTCGGCATAGCCGATCCTGACCAGGCTGCCGTCCGGGAGCTTGACGCGCCCGGATCCCTGCACCTGCAGGAAGAAGAGATCGATCGGATCGTCCGCCCACAACAGCACCTTGCCGGCAAGGCGATCCGGCTGCTGTTCGATTTCGGCTCGTGTCCAGTAGGGGACAACGCTGTTCCCGACCAGCCGGCCGCGCAAGCGGAGCGACTTGAGCTCGGGGTAGAGGCTGCTCAGCTCGACAGTAATCATGTCATCGGGTGGCATATATACCGGCCACCGGCTTTGCGCGGAGCGTGTGCGGCTGCCCTTGATCAGCGGTTCGTAGTAACCGGTCACCAATCCGGTGTCGGTTCCGTCGGCGTTGAGTGATTGCCACGGGGTGAAGTGCTTTTCGAAGAAGGAATGGATATCGCGTGAGGTCATGGTGGCGTGCATGCCGGCAGCCGATTCGCATGCGGTTTTCCACGCGGTCTTGCGCACGAGCGCCTTGCATGATTCAACGAAGGCCGGCCATGCGGCCCCGAGATCGTCGTCAGGCCAGCCTGGCAGCGTCGCCCAGTCCGTGGCAACGAGCATGCCGGGTTGGCTTGCGCCGGACGCGGCAGGCGCGGGCGTCGGCACCGCGGGTGCGGCGGCTGGAGGGGGGCAGGCGGGGCAGGCCGGACAGCTCATTGGTGTCGGCGCCGCGCATGCGGCAGTGTGCGCGCCAACGGCGGGTGTCGGCGGCGTTGGCGGATGCGATGCGCACGCCACCAGCAGGCCGGCCGTCAGGACCGCAACGACAGCGGAAGGAAGAATGCGATGCGTCGGACTCATGATGGGATCGGTTAAACTCGGGACATCAGGTCCGGCAGTATACCGGCGGCCGGCACTGGTGGCCGCTAAACAGGATCGACCGCCTGGAGGGATGCGATGTGGGTGATTTTCCTTGAGGCACTGCTTGCGTTGGTGCTGCTGCTGATCATCGTATGGGCAACCTGGCCGCGGCGCAGGAATGAATTGGACGACGACGATGGAAATGACTGAACTGAGTGCCCTGATCGGCAGGGCGGAGCGCGTGCTCGAGCGGCTCGAGCGGGTACTGCCGGGGCCGGCGGAGGCGCCCGACTGGTCCGCGGCCCATGCCTTCCTGTGGCGGCGCAAGCATGGAAGGGGAAGCCTGCAGCCGGTCACCGTTCCGCATGGCATCCGGCTCAAGGACTTGCAGGATATTGATGATCAGAAGGCTCGCATCGATCGCAACACCCGGCAGTTCCTGGCCGGCAGGCGGGCCAACAATGTCTTGCTGACCGGGGCGCGCGGGACCGGGAAATCCTCGCTGATTAAGGCCTTGCTGAACGAATATGGCGACAGGGGCTTGCGCGTGATCGAAGTCGACAAGAGTGATCTCGTCGATCTGCCGGAGATCATGGACATGCTGGTCGGCCGGCCCGAGCGCTTCATCCTGTTCTGCGATGATCTCTCGTTCGAGGAGGGTGAGGGCGCATACAAGGCGCTCAAGAGCGTACTCGATGGGTCGGTGTCGGCGGTAGCAGACAATGTGTTGCTCTATGCCACCTCGAACCGCCGTCACCTGATGCCCGAGTACCACGACGAGAACCTGCAGGTGCGCCATGTCGATGGCGAGATACACCCCGGCGAGGCAGTCGAGGAGAAAGTGTCGCTGTCGGAGCGGTTCGGGTTGTGGATATCTTTCTATCCGTTTGGCCAGGAAGCGTATCTGGAGATTGTGGATCACTGGCTGCGTGCCTTTGGCGTTCCGAAGCGCAAGGCGGCATCTGCACGCCAGGAGGCGCTGCAGTGGGCAATGATGCGCGGATCGCGTTCGGGACGAGTCGCCTGGCAGTTTGCCCGGGATTTCGCCGGCCAGCTCGAGGATTGAAGGATGGCGAGAAAGATCGTTGATGTCGCGGCGGGCGTCATCACGCGTGCGGACGGCTGCTTTCTCATCGGGCAGCGTGCGCCTGGCACCTTCTATCCGGGTTACTGGGAATTTCCGGGGGGCAAGGTGGAGGCGGGCGAGACGGCCGCGGACGCGCTGACGCGAGAGCTCGATGAAGAACTGGGCATTCAGGTCGAGCGCCTCAATCCGTGGCTCGTGCGCGAACATGACTACGAGCATGCCAAGGTCAGGCTGCATTTTTTCGAGGTGCCGCAATGGCGCGGAACGGTGAGCGATCACGTGCATAGTGCGCTGGCATGGGTGCGGCCGGGCGGCGTCGACCGCGGGCCGATGCTGCCGGCCAATGGTCCGATCCTGAAGGCGCTGAGTCTGCCGCGCAGGATGGGTATCACCTGCGCGGCGACGATGGGTGTCGACGCGCAACTGTCCGCGCTCGACCGTGCGCTGGATCAGGGGCTGCGGCTGGTGCAAGTGCGCGAGGCGGGGCTGGCGCAAGACGCACGTCAGGCCTTCGCCGCGGCGGTCGTGGCGCGCGCGCGTGCTGCGGGCGCGCTGGTGCTGATCAACGACGACGAAGTGCTGGCCGATGCAGTGGGTGCCGACGGCGTGCATCTATCGTCACGGCGGCTGATGATGACCGAACAGCGGCCAGACCGGCCTTGGGTGGGCGCCTCATGCCACACGCGAAGCGAACTGGAGCATGCCGCCGCACTGGGGCTGGACTATGCGCTGTTGGGGCCGGTCAAGGCCACGGCAAGCCACCCGGAGCAAGCCCCGCTGGGTTGGGAGGCATTCTCGGCGCTAAGCGCCGGGCTACCCTTGCCCGTACTGGCGCTGGGCGGCATGGGGGATGCCGACATGCGCGAGGCCCGCAGCGCAGGTGCACACGGGTTCGCCGCCATCCGCACATGCTGGGCATGATGTGATCCTGATGAAGCAATCCTGATCAGGGCGTGATATCTTCGTCGTTGTCAGGCGGAGATGCCGGAACGCGATAGCTTTCCGATGCCCACGCGCCGAGATCAAGCTGTTTGCAGCGTTCGGAACAGAACGGGCGGTAGCGGTTCTCGGTGCGCCATTCGGTCATCTTGCCGCACTGCGGGCAGCGAACAAGTCGGGGCGGAGCGTCGGTCACAGGCTGCAGAAGGTCAGTTCGAAAGGAGTGTCGCGCTCGGCTACGCGCGGGCGGAGTACGGTTTCGGGCATCATGAAGCGGATGTTGAGGGCGTACTTGTTGGCGCTGATCTCCGGAATGACAGGCTCGGAGTTCGGAATCCGTATCCTGAGCATCTGCGCGGTGCGCCCTGCCATGGTCATCTGGAAGGTGCCTGCCTTGGCCCGCAGTTCCTCCGGACGGCCGCTGCTGCGCAGCAGGCGCAGCACGATCTCCAGGCCACCGCGGATTGGCGCCATCGGCCGTCCCCAGGTTTCGAGGTCTCGTCTGCGCACCTCTGCGTCTCCACTGAGCCAAAAGTGGTAGGAGGGAAGGTCGAACTGGCACACCCCACCGGGAATCGCGGCCCGACTGCGAATGCTCATCAACCACTCATTTTCGCGCAGGTACTGCCCGATTTTGCCTGCCATGGCCAGAAGGCCGGAAGAGGCCTGCTCGATCTCGTAAAGGGCGCCAGAGAGTGCTTCTTCGGAGATTTCCGGATTGTTGCGAAACGAGATCAGTATCTGGCGCTGGCGTTCGAGTTCCTGCACGAGGTCGACCTTGAGATCAGCGCGTCCGGCGACTTCGAGGATTTCGAACAACCCGAGCAGGCCGGCGTGGTGGTCGAGCGGAGCATCTCCGCTGCAGAAATGAGCATGCTTGCGAAACAGGTCCTCGAGGCGCAGCAGGGTGCGGATACGCTCATTGAGAGGATATTCGTAACTGATCACGCACACGTTCCGAAGGCTGGTGTAAGTACCGGGTTAGCGGACGATGATAGCACAGGGGTCGAACATGCTCGGCGCAAAGCACCGGTTTGCCGGAAGTGCGGCATCAGCCGGCAAGCGACAGGTAGCGCTGATGCAAGGCATCGACCTGTTGCCACAATGCCTCCAGAGATGAACTGTTATCGATCACGTCATCCGCGGCCGCAAGCCTTGCTTCGCGGCTGCTTTGAGCGGCAATGATGGCTTCCACCTCCTCGACGGACAGGCCGTTGCGTGCGCGAACCCGCTCGATCTGAAGCGACGGCGGACAGTCCACCACGCAGATCCGGCTACAGCGTTCGCGATAGGCGCCCGATTCAATCAGCAACGGAACGGCGAGGATGACGTAAGGGCTGCTGGCTGTCGCGCATTGACGTTCGCTCTCGAGCCGAATCATCGGGTGCAGGATATGTTCGAGCTGCTGGCGTGCCTCGGGGTTGGCAAACACCAGCGTGCGCATGCGGGCGCGGTCGAGCCGTCCGTCGGCAGCGATCATGTCTTTGCCAAAGGCTTCGCGTATCAGCGGGATTGCCGCGCCGTCAGGGCCGGTGAGCGTGTGCGCAATCTGATCGGTATCCACGATGGCGATACCATGAGCGGCAAAGCGCGATGCGACTGCGCTCTTGCCGCTGCCGATTCCACCCGTCAGGCCGATGGTCACGGGATCTTCCCGACTCATGGCGAACATGGATTCCGATGCTGGGCGAGCGCATCATTGGCGATGATGGCGGTCAGGGCAGCGCGTTCGTCCGTGACTTCGATCCGGTAATCAACAGTTGACCGAATCGCAATGCTGGCGCCGCGAACGCCTTTCGCCCGCATCTGCGCAAGGTGTTGGTTGGAGGACGCTTCGGTCTTGAACAGGCCGAGCGAGATGGCAAACTGGTTGGGCCCCGCGTCCTGCACGATGAAAAGATCGGACACGCCCTGCGCGCGCAATTCCTTGACCCTGCGTTCCGCAGCGTCGCGACTTCCCAGCGGGGGAATGCGCACCCACCACGAGCTCGGTGTCTCGCTGCTGGTTTGCGACGGCGTGATGCCGGCAGCGGTCAATCGGGCGCTCAGGCGGTCCGCGTCCGATTCATTGAGCCCGGACCAGACCAGGCAAAGCCGGTCCGGTGCCGCAGCGGCATCGGCTTCCGTTGTGCTCGATGTTGCGGGGGCGACGGTTGGAAGGGGTTCGGCGGGGGACTGGCGCGGTGTCGGCAGTGGCGCACCGTTTGCAGTGCCTGCATCGAGCAGCTTGATGCGCTCGGGATGCAACTGGTTCGAGATGCGCTCCGGTTCGCCATCCGGGGGCGCAAAGCCGAACCAGCCCTTGATCGCACCAAAGGCGAGTGCGTTGAGAACGAGCAGCAGGATCAGCAGAAAACGCAGCATTGTCATGGATGAAGCATACCTGATCGGCACTTTACCGCAGAAGCTCGCCCGCGCATCGTGTTCCGGGTGGCGGTACCGAATCCTAAGCGTCGTCGGCGATACGGGCCAGGCCGTCCAGCACGAGATTGTCCACCCTTTGCACTGGCACGCTCAACAGGTCGGCAAATGCGTCAGCCGCGCCACCGCCGAGCAGGCAGCATGCGTGCGGCGAGGTTTCGATGTGACTGAACATGCGTTCTACCGCGCCGGCCTGCGCCTGCAGGCAACCGGAGAGTATCGCGTCGGCGGTATTGCGCGGGGTGTCGCTGAAGTGACCGGCCAGTAGCGGCAACTGGGCCGTGTTCGACGCCAGCGCGCGCTGCATCAATTCCACGCCGGGCAGGATCAGGCCGCCGAGAAAGTCACCCGTCGCATCGAGGAGGTCGATAGTCGTGGCAGTGCCTGCCATGACGACGACACAGGCACCGGGGTGACGTGCACGGGCGCCGATCAGTGCAGCCCACCGGTCCGCGCCGAGCTGGGTGGGCTGATGGTAGAGATTGCGCACGCCGCAGCGCGAAGCATCCGGCCGCAGCCATTCGAGTTCGAGCCCGCGCTGTGCCGCCATTTCCGCGATGCGTGCGGCGACGCCCGGACCCGCGACGTTTGCGCCGAACAGGCGCTCGATGTCGGGGCAGCGCTCGAGCAAGGCGTCCAGGCGCGCGAGCTGATCGTGTTCGCTCGCGCCTTCGGTCGTGTTGCCGGGTCCTGCCAGTCGCCATTTGATCCGTGTGTTTCCCGCATCGATGAGCAGGATCATGTGACGGGCCTCAACGATACTTCACCCGACAGGATGCGGCTCACTTCGTGGTCTGTGCGGATCAGCAAGGCGCCGTCTTCATCCGCGCCGAGGCAAATGCCGGTGATGTCCTTGCCCTCGCCGCTGATCCGGACCGGTAGTCCGGCAAAGGCATTGCGCTGTTGCCAAGCGCCGCGCAACGCGTCAAAACCGGCTGCCGCATAGGTGTCGAGCAGCTTGTGCAATTCGCCCAGGACTGCAGCGAGCATCGTTTCCTGCCTGGGCGGTGTGCCCAGTTCGGCTGCGAGGTCGGTGACGCCGGCCTGCTCGGGAATCGACACGTCCGGCGGCAGCTGCAGGTTGATGCCAATGCCAATGACGGCGGCCGGGGTAGGGCCTCTGCCCGGCAAAAGCTCGATCAGAATGCCCGCAAGCTTGCGCCCGTGTACCAGCACATCGTTCGGCCATTTCAACTGTACGCCGTGAACCCCGAGCTTTTCCAGCGTGATGGCCAGGGCGAGCCCGACCACCAATGACAGGCCGGCAGGGGCAGGCACACCAGGGTCGAATCGCCACAGGGCGGAAAAGGTCAGGCTGTGGCCGGGCCACGATTGCCATTGACGACCGCGTCGGCCGCGCCCCGCGGTCTGGGCGCCGGCGATCAGCACGTGAACCTGGCCGTCGTCAGCCGGCGTGTGCGTCATCAATTCGGCGTTCGTCGACGCGCAGGTCTCCAACCAGCGCAGTGAGAACGCGGATGCGAGCGGACCCAGCGCAGTGCTGACGGCGGTCAGGTCGAAGGGAGGAGGGGCAGGGAACGAGCTCAAGCGGATAATCCCGGGTGGCGTTTTTCCGGGGATTATCCTTCATCCGGCGTTTATCGACGAGAACTTCGCCTCGCCAGCGTGCTCAGGTGTCGTGATTACCGTCGTGTGTCGTGGCGCGATCGTCGTCCATGCCCAGCTCCTGGATCTTTCGCGTGATGGTGTTGCGACCGATGCCGAGCAGTTGAGCCGCCTCGATGCGGCGTCCGCCCGTGGCCGTCAGTGCGCGCCGGATGAGCGTGCGCTCGAACTCCTTGGTCAGGCGGTCGAAGACTTCGCCGGGCGTGGTGGCGATCAGGCGATCCGCTTCTACTCCGAGACCGTCTGTCCAATTGACTGGAGATTCACGCATGGGCTGATCGCGCATCTCGGGCGGCAGGTCAGCCACCTCGACGATCTGGCCAGGCGCCATGACGGTCAGCCAGTGGCACAGGTTCTCGAGCTGGCGAACGTTGCCCGGGAACGGCAGCGCCTGAAGGTACTTGAGCGCGGCCTCGGAAATGCGTTTGGTTTCGACGCTCAGTTCCTGCGCGCTTCGCTGCAGGAAGTGGCGCACCAGAATGGGGACATCTTCACGTCGCTCGCGCAGCGGCGGCAGGCGAAGACGGATCACGTTGAGACGGTGAAAGAGATCTTCGCGGAACAGGCCTTGTCGCACGCGCTCCTCGAGATCCTGATGGGTGGCGGCGATGACGCGTACGTTGGCGCGAATCGGTTGATGACCACCAACCCGGTAGAAATTGCCATCCGACAGGACGCGCAGCAGGCGCGTCTGCAGCTCGGAGGGCATGTCGCCGATTTCATCGAGGAACAGCGTGCCGTCGGCGGCCTGTTCGAAGCGGCCGCGGCGCTGCGTGGCTGCACCGGTAAAGGCGCCCCGCTCATGACCGAACAGTTCTGATTCGAGCAGGTCGCGCGGAATGGCGGCCGTGTTGATCGCGATGAAGGGCGCATCGCGGCGCGGGCTGTGGCGGTGGAGAGCCCGAGCCACGAGTTCCTTGCCGGTGCCCGACTCGCCATTGATCATCACCGTGGCATGCGACTGCGCCAATCGGCCGATGGCGCGAAAGACTTCCTGCATGGATGGGGCCTGACCGAGAATCTCGGGTGCGACCGTGGTCTCCTCGATCGCACCTTCTTGGTGCGGACTTTGCTCGAGCGCACGGCGAACGAGCGCGACCGCCTGATCGACGTCAAATGGCTTCGGTAGGTATTCAAAGGCACCGCCCTGAAACGCCGACACCGCACTCTCGAGATCGGAGTAGGCCGTCATGATGATGACCGGCAACTGCGGGAAGCGCGTCTTTACCCGTTGCAGCAACGTCAAGCCGCTTTCGCCAGGCATGCGGATGTCCGACAGCATGACGTTGGGTGGCTGGCTGGATGATTCGAGCTCCTCGAGGGCCTCGTTGGCCGAGGAGAAGCTGCGATGGTTGATCTCCTCGCGACTGAGCGCTTTCTCCAGCACCCAGCGGATGGAACGGTCGTCATCGATGATCCAGACGGTATTCATAATGTATGCACTTTTTTGGTGCGGACGGCTGGGCTTATGCTCAACTCCGCTCGGTAATCGGAATCAGAATGGTGAAACAGGTGCGTCCGGGCTGGCTTTCCACATCGATCATGCCTTGGTGCTGTTCGATGAAACTCTGCGCCAGCGACAGACCCAGACCGCTGCCGCCTTCCCGCCCCGAGACCAGCGGATAGAAGATCTTGTCGCTGATCTCTTCTGGAATGCCAGGGCCGTTGTCGATGACTTGCAATTCCAGTGCCAGCTTGAAGCGGCGCTTCGCCAGCGTGACCTGGCGCGCCACCCGGGTACGCAGGCTGATTTCGCCGCGACCATCGAGCGCCTGCGCCGCGTTGCGCGTGATGTTGAGAATGGCCTGGATCAGCTGCTCCCGATCAGCGGTGAGTTCGGGCAGACTGGTGTCGTAGTCACGGCGGATGACCAGCTCGGGGAACTCGGCCAGGATCAGGCGTCGCACCCGCTCGAGCACGTCATGGATGTTGAGTTGAGCAGGCCGCATCATGCTGTGCGAGGTCAGCAGCCGGTTCATCAGATCCTGCAGTCGATCGGCTTCGGCGATGATTACTTCGGTGTATTCGCGCAGCACGGGGTCGGCCAGCTCACGCTCCAGCAACTGCGCGGAGCCGCGAATGCCGCCGAGCGGATTCTTGATTTCATGCGCGAGGTTGCGGATCAGCTCCCGGTTCGCCTGCTGTTGCTGCAGCAGCTGTTCCTCCCGCGCGACCCGCAACTGCGCGTCGATGGGGCGGAATTCGAGCAGAAGCCTGACACCGTCGGCCTCGATCGGGCTGACGGTGCAGTCCAGATGAATGGCCTCGGTACCGGAACGTTGTATCTTCAGGTCCTGCCCGGTATAGCTCCAGCTGGTGCGCAAGGCATTGTGCAGGGCGTTTCCGAGACCGGGAGGTTCGCCGAGCAGGCGCATCAACGGCAGACCGACGAGCTTGCGCCGACTGATGGCGAAAAGATTTTCGGCGCCGGGGTTGATGTAGCGCACGATCAGCCGCTCGTCGATCAGCACGACGGCCGACGACAGAAGCTCAAGTCCCGCAAAGGGCCCCGTGACGGGTAGATGCGAAGGATGTGCCATGGGTGGTTTCAGTTGTTTGCGTAATGCTACGCAAGAACCACGCCAGGCTGAATCAGCGCAGGCCGGAGATTTCCTTGCGTAGCGCGTCAACATTGCGCTGGTGGAGTTCGACCTTGTCCTTGAAGGGCTGTAACCGGTCCAGCACTTTCTGGTAATTGCGCTCGTCTCCGAGGCGGATCGCCTCCTGCTCGGTCAGGGCTTTCCGGGCATCGGCAAGCGCACTCTCCTCGGTTTCGAGTTCCTTCTCGAGCACTTGTCGCCGTGCGTCGTCGCGCTCGCGCTGTGCGTTAGGCGTGACACGGGGAAAACTCGATGGCGTGGCCTGACTGGTGGATGGCCGTGGTGCGGGTATCGAGGAGACAGTCTGGTCGGAATCGAGCGCCTTGCATCCGCGGGCGAGATTCCTGTCGTTGGTATAGGTCGTCCGCCCGCTGTCGTCCACGCATTTGAAGACCTGTGCGTGCGCCAGGGGAGCGGTCAAAAGAACAAGGTACAGCGGCAGTTTTCGCATGGCACTCATGACATTGTCGGATTCCTGGCCTTGCAGGGCAGTCATGCGGCATGACCACCGTGGATCCAGCCTGAGCGGGGATTAAACCCCATAAAAAAGGGACGGGCAATGCCCGTCCCTTCAATGCCGATGTGATCCGGAGATTACAGGCTGTAGTACATGTCGAATTCAACCGGGTGCGTGGTGACGCGCAGACGATCGACTTCTTCCTGCTTCAACGCGATGTAGGCGTCGATGAAGTCGTTCGAGAACACGCCGCCACGGGTCAGGAAGTCGCGATCCTTGTCGAGGTACTCGAGGGCCTGATCGAGGCTGGTACACACGGTCGGGATCAGCGCATCTTCTTCCGGCGGCAGATCGTAGAGGTTCTTGTCAGCCGGATCGCCCGGGTGGATCTTGTTCTGGATGCCGTCCAGACCTGCCATCAGCAGTGCGGCAAAGCACAGGTAGGGGTTGGCCAGAGGATCCGGGAAACGTGCTTCGATACGGCGGCCCTTCGGGTTGGCGACGTAGGGGATGCGGATCGAGGCAGAACGGTTGCGGGCGGAGTAGGCCAGCTTGGTCGGCGCTTCGTAGTGGGGAACCAGGCGCTTGTACGAGTTGGTGCCCGGGTTGGTGATTGCATTGAGTGCGCGAGCGTGCTTGATGATGCCGCCGATATAGTACAGCGCGGTCTCGGACAGGCCTGCGTAGCCATTGCCGGCGAACAGGTTCTGGCCATCCTTCCAGATCGACTGGTGCACGTGCATGCCGGAGCCGTTGTCGCCGACGATGGGCTTGGGCATGAAGGTGGCGGTCTTGCCGTACTGGTGCGAGACGTTGTGCACGATGTACTTCAGGACCTGGGTCCAGTCGGCACGCTGGGTCAGGGTGCTGAACTTGGTGCCGATTTCGCACTGGCCGGCGTTGGCCACTTCGTGGTGGTGAACTTCGACCGGCACGCCGGCAGCTTCGAGTGCCAGACACATTGCGGCGCGAATGTCATTCAGGCTGTCGACCGGGGGAACCGGGAAGTAGCCACCCTTGACGCGCGGGCGATGGCCGGTGTTGCCGCCTTCGAACTTGTCTGCGGTGGACCAGGCCGCTTCTTCCGAGATGACCTTGCTGTAGACGCCGGACATATCGACCGACCATTCGACGGCGTCGAAGATGAAGAACTCGGGCTCCGGGCCAAAGAAGGCGGTGTCGCCGATGCCAGTGCTCTTCAGGTAAGCCTCGGCGCGCTTGGCGATCGAGCGTGGGTCGCGGTCGTAGCCCTTGCCGTCGGACGGTTCGATGACGTCGCAGGTCAGGATCAGCGTGGTTTCGTCAAAGAACGGGTCGATGTAGGCCGAGCTCGGTTCCGGCATGAGGATCATGTCCGACGCCTGGATGCCCTTCCAGCCGGCGATCGACGAGCCGTCGAACGGGTGGCCGTGTTCGAAGTGATCTTCTTCGAATGCCGAAACCGGCAGGCCGACGTGCTGTTCCTTGCCGCGGGTATCGGTAAAACGCAGGTCAATGAAGCGCACTTCATTTTCCTGGATCATCTTCATGACGTCTTGAGCGTTCATATTCACTCCTGTGAGATGAGGCAAAAATTGCGAAAAGATCAGTCGGATAACGGCCAGACTTCCGGTGACGCGGACAAAAGCAGTATCCGTGCCACGAAAACTTTCACGTCAGATCATTGTGCCACAAGGGGGCTTCCCGGTTGCATGGACGCTGATGGATTGCTGAATGCACGAAAATGGTGCGATCATTTCAGCAATGCGCATCATCATGGTGCAATCTGGATGAAGAACGAGATGCGCCGATACTGAGGATGCGCTGCCATCCAGGCGGTCGTGCGCTGTTTGAGGGCGTCGACTGATGCGGGCGCTTCATCCTGGGTAAAGAAAACGTCGACCTCAAGGCGCTGCCCGAGATAGTGAACAAGGGTGCGTCGAGGGTGGGGGCCGTCCGGGCCGATGAGGGCGCCGATTTCTGCTTCGATCGTGGCACGCTCCGGCAGCGGGCCGGCTGGTACCGACTGCATCACGTCGTCGTCTTCGGGATCGATATGGACCAGCACGTCCTTCACTTCGGGGTGCCGAGCGCGAACGGCGAAGTACACGTTGTCGGATATGCGGTGCCCTTCCGAGACGGTAATGCGCGGGTTCACCTGGACATGCGCATCGCACAGCACACGATCGGCCATGCGACGGGTTCTCAACTCGTGCAGGCCGATGACGCCGGGGGTGGACTCGATGGTCAGGCGCAGTCTTGCCACATCCTCTTCGGGCAGGCCGGTATCGATCAGTTCGCGTATCGCCTTCCACCCAAGCTTGAGTCCCATGTGCAGAATCAGGAACCCCACCACCGCGGCGGCCAGTGGTTCCAGGAAGGGATAGCCCGCGATGCTGCCGCCGATGCCGACCGCTACTACCAGCGAAGAGGCGGCGTCAGAGCGCGCATGCCAGGCATTGGCCTCGAGCATCGGTGCCCGTAACCGGCGGCTCGCTGCAAGGGTGTAGCGGAACAATCCTTCCTTGGCGAACAGCGTCAGGATGGCCATGGCCAGCGCAGCGGGATGCACCGGCGGCAGATTGCTCATGTTCTGCAGGCGCACGCCGGAGCTGAGTAGAAAACCGATGCCGACCGCGGCCAGTACTGCACCGAGCAGCAGCGAGGTGATTGTCTCGATGCGGCCGTGTCCATAGGGGTGGTCGTTGTCGGCGGGGTCCGCGCCGTGGCGGCCGGCGAGCAGTACGAGAAGGTCCGTGACCAGGTCCGACAGGGTGTGGGCCGCGTCTGCGACCAGACTGAACGCATTGGCAAACAGGCCGATGATGACCTGGCCGATGGTCAACGTAGCGTTGGTGCCGATCGCGATCAGCGTTGCGCGTTGAATACCCCTGCTGCGAGCAAGGGGCAGGTCTTCGCTCGCGTCGCCGCGAGCGTTGTGAGGGTATTCCGAAGGGTGCATGTCGTTGTCGGAGGAGGATGTATACCGAACGGGGATGTATACTCGGTGTCTACAGACCAAATTCTAGCCGGATGCTGCCATGGGAACCCTCTCTGCCTTGCTCGAGCTTGCTCATCAGCGGGCTGCTGACATGAATCTGCCGTATCAGGGGGCGCTGACACCGGCCGAAGCCTACCAGATCTGGCAGTCCGCACCGGGGGCCAGGTTGGTCGATGTCCGCACCCGCGCCGAATGGGACTGGGTCGGGCGCGTGCCTGACGCGGTGGAGATCGAATGGCTTTCCTATCCGGGCATGCAGCCGAATCCGAATTTCGTCGCCCAGTTGCGTCATCAGGTCGACCCCGAGGCGGTGGTGCTGTTCATGTGCCGTTCGGGGGCACGTTCGGATGCGGCTGCGCGTACCGCGATCGCTGCGGGCTACAGCAATTGCTACAACGTGCTGGAAGGCTTCGAGGGCGACAAGGATGCCAGCGGCCACCGCAATCGGGTTGGTGGGTGGCGGCATGCCGGATTGCCCTGGCGCCAGGGCTGAGATCTTTGCCCGTGCGCCGTTCGAGGCCGGGTATCCGTTTTTGCATGTCCGGCGAAGGCCGGCATTTCTAGAGCGAGTTCTGTCTCATGCAAGTAGCTACCATCAGTTTCGACCGCTTCAACACCCTGGCGGATGCCGATGCACATGAACGCATTCGTGCCGCGCGCGCGCGTCTCGGTGACAAGGCGGTACTGCTGTGCCACCACTATCAGCGCGCAGATGTGTACCAGTATGCCGACCTCACCGGCGACTCCCTCAAGCTGGCACGCCTGGCGTCGCAGACCGAAGCCGATTACATCGTTTTCTGTGGTGTGCACTTCATGGCCGAGGTGGCTGACATCCTGTCCAAGCCCAGTCAGATGGCTATCCTCCCCGACCTTGCTGCAGGGTGTTCGATGGCGGACATGGCGAATCTGGCCAAGGTCGAACGTTGCTGGCGTGAGCTCACCGAGGTGCTGGACACCCCTGATCAGTTCATCACGCCGGTGACCTACATCAATTCGGCGGCGGATCTGAAGGCCTTCTGTGGCGAGCACGGTGGCATCGTGTGCACGTCGACGAACGCACCCACGATTCTCGACTGGGCGTTTTCGCGCAGGGAGAAGGTCCTCTTTTTCCCGGATCAGCATCTTGGCCGCTGGACCGGCTTCAAGAAGGGCATTGCGCTCGAGCAGATGGTGGTCTGGGACCCCGACCTCGAATACGGCGGTCTTACCCATGAGCAGATCCGCAACGCCAAGATCCTGCTGTGGAAGGGGCACTGTTCGGTCCATCAGATGTTCCAGGAGAGCCACATCAAGCGCTGGCGGGCCGCCAATCCGGATGGGCTGGTGATTTCGCACCCCGAAAGCAGTCTCGAGGTGTGCCAGCAGTCCGACTACGTCGGTTCGACCGAGTACATCATCAATACCATCGCGGCGGCACCGGCCAATACGCGCTGGCTCGTGGGCACCGAACTCAACCTGGTCAATCGCCTGGCCGACGAGATGAAGCCACAGGGCAAGACGGTCCAGTTCATGGCGCCGACGGTGTGCATGTGTTCGACCATGCAACGCATCGATCCGCAGCATCTGGCATGGACGCTGGAGAACCTGGCCGACGGTAACGTGGTGAATCGTATCCAGGTGCCGGCACATGAAGCGGAACTGGCGCGGATCGCCCTGGATCGCATGCTGGCGGTGTCCTGACCGCGGGACCGGGCGGCCGGAGCGCTGCAACCATGACGCTGCGCATCTGCACCTACAACATTCACAAGGGATTTTCGCAGTTCAACCGGCGCATGGTCGTGCACGAACTGCGGGAGCGCCTGCGCAGTCTCGACGTCGACCTGGTGTTCCTGCAGGAGGTGCAGGGCCTCCATCTTCATCATTCGGTTCGGCATGCAGACTGGCCGCAGCGGCCGCAGCACGAATTTCTGGCGGAGGACATGTGGCAGCAGACGGCCTATGGCGGCAATGCGGTCTATGACCATGGCCACCACGGCAATGCCATCCTCAGTCGGCACGCAATTCTAAGCACCGATAATCAGGATGTTTCCGACCACCGTTTCGAACGTCGCGGGCTTCTCCATTGTGAAGTGTCGCTGCCCGGCGTCGATGTGCCGGTGCATTGCGTCTGCGTGCATCTCGGTCTGATGGCGGGTAGCAGGCGGCGGCAGATGGAGGCTCTCGCCGAACGCATGGAACGGTTGGCGCCCGATGGGGCGCCATTGATCATTGCCGGCGACTTCAACGACTGGCGCAACCGTGCCGACGAATTGCTGGGCAGGCGGCTTGGCCTCGTCGAAGCGTTCGGGCGCGACGGTGGTCGTCCGCCTCGCAGTTTCCCTAGCAATTTGCCCTTTTTTCGTCTCGACCGGATTTATGTGCGTGGTTTCCGGGTGACGCAGGCACTGGTGCACTTCGGTGAACCGTGGTCGAAAATCTCCGACCACGCCGCGCTGACGGCCGACCTGGAGTTGCTGCGTTGACCGTGTTGGCAGGCGGCAATGCGATCGTCTTGCTGGAGAACGGCCTGCAGTATTTCCCCGCGCTCGAGGGTGAAATCGAGGGCGCCCGCCGCGAGATCTATTTCCAGACTTATATCTTCGATCCGGACGATACCGGGCGCCGAGTGGCCGCTGCGCTGGTGCGCGCGGCCTCGCGCGGCGTTGCGGTCCACCTGCTGGTGGATGGCTTCGGTGGCCGGGCATTCGTGCGTGAATTGATGCCCGATCTGGTGTCCTGCGGGGTGCAGGTGCTGATCTATCGAATGGAGCTGCGCGCGATGTCGCTGCGCAGGCACCGGCTGCGCCGCATGCATCGTAAGGTGGCGGTCATCGATGGCCGGGTCGCTTTCGTTGGCGGCATCAATGTGGTTGATGACTACGCGCGTGGCGCGACGCTGCAGCCACGCTATGACTATGCTGTTCGTATCGAAGGGCCCTTGCTCGAGCCGATACTGGAGTCGGCGCAGCGCCTGTGGCGGATGGTGGCTTGGGCCAGTCTCCGGCGCCGGGTGGCGGTGCCGGTTCTCGCGCCTGCACGGGTGACGGAGGCGGGGCAGATCCGGGCCGCCTTCCTGATTCGCGACAACCTGCGTCACCGGTATGACATCGAGAACGCCTACCTCGATGCAATCGGGCGTGCGCGGCACGAGATCGTGATCGCAAATGCCTATTTCTTTCCCGGGCGGCGGTTTCGCCGTGCGCTCGTGGACGCGGCGGAGCGGGGGGTGAAGATCATCCTGTTGCTCCAGGGGCTCGCCGATCATCCGGTGCAGCAGTACGCGACGAGGGCCCTGTACCCCTTCTTTCTCGAGCGCGGCATTCGCCTCTTCGAGTACCACCGTAGCGTGCTGCACGCGAAAGTCGCCGTGGTCGATGGCTGCTGGGTGACGGTGGGGTCGAGCAATATCGATGTTTTCAGCCTGTTGCTGGCGCGCGAGGCGAATGTGGTTATCGAGGATACCGACTTTGCCACCCAGTTGCGGGCAAGCCTGGACGCGGCAATGTGCGAAGGGGCCCGGGAGTTGCACCAGGCGGACTGGCGGCACCTGCCGCGCCTGCGCCGTGCCTTGAGTTGGCTGGCATATCAGGGGGTGCGGCTGGCCATCGGTATCGCGGGCTACGGCGGAAAGCACTGAGGCCCTCCCCAGGAACAGGCGGGCTGTTCAGGCCTGTGCGAGCAGGCGCCGGTGTTCGATCTTGGTGCAGCGATTCATGACCGTCGTCAGGCCGGCAGCTTCGGCGCGGCGGATGGCTTCGGGCGCGATGACGTCCAGTTGCAGCCACACCGCACGGGCGCCTGCTGCGATCGCATCGTCGACGACATGAGCGACTTCCTCCGGGCGCCGGAACACATCGACCACGTCCACCTTCACCGGGACATCGAGCAGGCTCGGGTAGCACTTCAGGCCGAGCACTTCGTCGCAGGCCGGGTTGACCGGAATGATGGTGTAGCCATGGTCCAGCAGATACCGGGCCACTTCATTGCTGGGGCGCTCGGGGCGTGCGGAGATGCCGACGATGGCGATGGTCCGCGTCGACATCAGGAGCTGTTTCAGTTCGGAATCGGTACTCAGCATGGGTGTGTCCTATCAACAGTGGGGGGCGACCGCATGTCGCAGATGTGGCACCTTGTCCAGCCGCCAGTGCGCGCGCGACCACGACCACACCTCCTGCAATGATGCCTGTCCAAGGTCGGGCGGCGGATTCTGGCCCAGAAAGCGAAGGGCTGCGACCAGTGCGATGGCAGGTCGCTGGTCATCAATGGCGCGAGCAAGTGTCTGCTTTGACAGCTTTTCACCTGCGTCGTTGGTGGCCACCGGGAGGTGGGCATAGGCTGGTTGAGGCACGCCCAGCAGGTGCTGCAGGTGAATCTGGCGTGCGCTCGAGTCGAGCAGGTCGGCGCCACGCACGATGTGCGTGATACCTGCATCTGCGTCGTCGACGACCACCGCGAGCTGATAGGCGAACAATCCATCGGCGCGCAGGACGACATAGTCGCCGACGTCGCGCGCGAGGTCTTCTTCCTGTGGTCCCTGCACCGTATCGTCAAAGCGGATCACACCTTCGGCGCGCACGCGCCAGGCACGGGGGCTGCGCCCGGGCGGCAGACCGTCGCGGCAGGTGCCGGGATAACGCCGGGAGCCGTCCCGGGCGAGTGCCGAATCGGCCATTTCGCGACGGCTGCAGGCGCACGGAAAGACGGCGCCGCTGCGCTTGAGCTGCTCGAGGGCAGCGGCATAGGCCTGGATGCGACGGCTTTGCCAGACGGGGTCGTCGTCCCACTCAAAGCCGAAACGCGTGAGCGTGGTCAGAATGGACTCGGAGGCGCCGGGAACGGTGCGTGGCGTATCCACGTCTTCAATGCGCAGCAGCCACCGGCCACGTTGGCGGCGTGCTTCCAGAAAGCTGCCGAGCGCGGCCACGAGCGAGCCGAAATGCAGTGGCCCCGTGGGCGAGGGCGCGAAACGGCCGACATAGGGCGGTGCAAGGTCGTTCATTGGTGATCCGTGCTTCCGGCTGGCGAGACTTCGAGGGCGGAAGGCGGCAGACCCTCTTCGAGCGAGGCCAGTGTGCGTGCAGACTTTGCGAGTTGTTCGGTCGCCCGCCGCAACAGGCTGCCCAGGCGTAGCCAGTCCTGCATGCTGCGGATATCGATGCCTGCATGGGCGCCCGCGCTCAGCAGGGTTTCCTTCAGCGCGGCGTAGCGCGCTTCTGCGCGTGCGAGCAGGGATTCGACCTCGGCGCTGCTGAATGTCTGGTGACCGGGCACCGAGGCAGCCACCAGTGCACCGACTGCCTCGCGGAACTGCTGGAGCGCCGAATCGACGCCGTGGGCGGGCGGGGTGCCGAGGGACTCGCCCAGGGTGGCGGCCGAACGTGCGGTTTCAACCGCACTCTCCTGATACTGCAGGGCCCTGAGGTTGCGCGCAAGCGCCTCGACCAGGGCGGGTGGCAGGCTGATGGCGGTCACGCTGCGGGTATAGGTGCCTATTGCGGTCGCAAGGGCGGCAAAGGCGTCTCCGTTGCGTTCTACCAGGGTCGTATCCGGCGGGATGTGCACTGCCGCGCCCAGACAGTTGCCGGCGAGTACGTGCGTGCGCGCCAACTCCATGCGCAGGGCGCGCAGCGCCAGATCGGGTACGCTCACCGAGTTGGCGTCCAGATGTTGCGGGCGGGCGGCCGCCTCGTCGCCGCTGCGGAAGCGCGCCGATAGGAAACTCAGCAAGTGCCGGGCCGAGGGCACCATCAGCGCGACCCCAAGCAGGTTGAAAGTGGTGTGAAACATCGCGATCATCACCGCCGGCGTGGCGGGGTGCTCAAGCCAGTTGCTGAGCCATTCCAGCAGTTCGATCAGCAGCGGCAGCAGGACCAGTGCTACCGCACCGGTGACCAGATTGAAGAAGACGTGGGCCGCGGCCAGCCGGCGCGCGTTGGCGGTCGCACCGACGGCCGACAGGATTGCTGTCGACGTGGTGCCGATATTGGTGCCGATTACCATGGCGCAGGCTGCTTCGGTGCTCAACAGGCCGGTTTGGGCGGCGGTAATGATGATGGCGATGGCCGCACCCGACGCCTGCATCAGGATCGTGATTACGGTGCCGATGGCGACCAGCATGACCCATCCCCCGAGCCCGGGCATGATGAACTGCTGCAGGTCGATCCCGCTGCCGAACGAAGAAAAAGTGTCCTTCAGTACGTCAATGCCCAGAAACAGCACGCCGAAACCGGCAAGCGCCTGACCCAGTGCGCGCGGGCGCATGCGGCTCGTTGCAAGCAGCATGACGGCGCCGATGCCGACGAATGGCAGGGCGAAGGCGTCGATCTTGAAGCTGAATCCCAGTGCGGCGACCAGCCACGCATTCATGGTGGTGCCGACGTTCGAGCCGAAAATCACCCATAGCGCGTTCTTCAATGACAACAGACCGGCATTTACGAAACCGATGCCGGCGACGGTCACCGCGCTCGATGACTGCACCAGGGTCGTGATCAGCATCCCCGCACCCAGGCCGCGCAATGGCGTGGAGGTCCATTGCTCAAGCAGGTCTTCGAGGGCGCGACCGGCTGCCAGCTTGAGGCCGTCGGTAAGCAGGTGCATCCCGAGCAGGAACAGGCCGAGCCCGCCAATCAGGCCGCCGATGATCTCGAATGAAGAGGGGGGCAGGGTAGTCAGGTGAGGGCTCCGTCGGCATTAACGTGCGGGAGCGCATGATTGTCGGCGAGCACGGACTGCCGGGGCAAGTCGGCGTGAGTGCGGCTGCGGGTCGGCTGAGCGACTGCCTGTGCAGCCCGGTGGCGCATCCGCCGGTAAGTAATGCCCCGCCAGGGATCAAGTCGAATGCACGCTTCGCCACTCGCGCAGCGCCGTCAGGGTGTCGGCGAGATCCGTGACAACACGAATTCCGGGCAGCCGGCGCTGCTTGTCTTTCAGCGCCGCGCCGCCCGCCCAGATTCCAATATGTGTCGGCAGGGCGTCCCGCAGTTCGACGAGGCCTTCAATCGCATGGCGCGCCGGGTAGGCCACGCTGAACGACAGGCCGACGATATCGAACTTGCCCCCGACCGCCGCGGACTGGATGTCGGCCAGCGGCGTACGCGTGCCGAGCGACAGACAGGAGGCGCCTTCGGGCACCAGCGTGGCCTCGGCCATCAGCAGGCCGAGGATATGGTACTCGTCGGGAAACGTAGTCAACAGTATGCGGGGGCGACCGTTCGAAGTGGTGCTTGCGCCAATCGCGCCGCGCAGGATGTTCTGCACCTGTTCCGTATAAAGATGTTCTTCCGGGATGTCGATTTCGCCCCGAACCCACGCTTCGCCGATCGCCTCGTTGAGCGGCGCGATCGTTTCCGCAACGAAGCGTTGCAATCCCTGTTTCATCAGTCCCTGATGCAGCGCCGCCAGCAGTTCGCCGCTGCGATGCAGTTTCACGTACTGCATCAGTTCCTGCTCGACGACGGCCGGTGTGCCGGGGGCGGACGTAGCGCGATACGACTCGAGCAACGTGGTGAGCTCCGCGGACGTGCTCGGGATGACTTTTGACGGACGCTGGCCGAGGTCCAGCAGTCGTCGGATCAGGCGCAGCTTGTCGACCTGCTCCTGCGGATAGACGCGCTCACCGTTCGCATCCCGACCCGGCTTCGGAAAGTCGTAGCGGCGCTCCCAGACGCGCAGCGTGTCTTTCGAGAGTCCGGTGTCACGTTCGACGGCAGCGATGTTGAAGACGGTTTCAAGATTGGACATGTCTTTGTTTTTGTCTTGGACAAACGGTTGACAAGCGGTTTCGATGAATCTATCTTAGGTTTATCGAACACGTTTGTCTAGGACAAAAATGATGAAACGCCAAACAGTTGGAACGCTCGGCAAGTCCCTTGCAATCGTGCTCACTGCGACTGCTCTGATCATTGCACTAATGGTCCCCGCGAGCGCCTGGATGCGTGCGCACGACACGGCTTCCGAACCCGGTCTCACTAATTTTGTCGTGGACAAAGAGAGTGACGAACGACTTGGCCTGATGCTGGTGATCCATCGCCCCGGCATCGACACGCCGGTCGGGGGGGGATCCAGATGATGGTTTTGCGCATGGGATCGGCTTCATCGAGTTCGTGTTTCCGGGTGGCGCGATCCGTCACCGGTCATTCCCTATCCGCTACAGGAACTTGCGTGAACGCGCCTGACCATCTCTTCCTTTTCGATTTTCGGGCTGCATCCGATCGCAGCGTGCGTGCCGGGATCAAGGGTCCGCAGGAGCGTGATCATGCGCATGGGTGAATTCGACCCGGTAGGCACCGGCGGCCAGCGCCGGATCGCAGTCGTGGGCGGCGGCATTGCCGGGCTCGGGACCGCCTGGCTGCTGTCGCCGCGCCATCAGGTGACCCTGTTCGAGGCCGCCGAACAGGTCGGTGGTCACACCAATACCATCGACGTCACGGTGGACGGCATCCAGCATCCGGTCGACACCGGTTTTCTGGTCTTCAACAGTCGCACCTATCCGCATCTCTGCGCCTTGTTCGACCATCTCGGCGTGTCGTCGGTCGCCAGCGAGATGAGTTTCGGTGTCAGCCTCGAATCGCCAGCGATCGAATGGGCGGGATCCGATCTGGGCACGATTTTCGCCCAGCGTGCCAATCTTGTGCGCCCGGCCTTTCTCGGCATGCTGCGCGACATCATGCGCTTCAATCGCGTCACGACGCGGATGGCGGCCGAGGGCAGGGTGCCTGAGCTTTGCCTCGGCGAGTATCTCGAGCGCGAACGGTATGGTGCGGCATTCCGCGACTGGTATCTGCTGCCGATGGCCGCGGCGATCTGGTCCTGTCCGACGCGTACCATGCTGGCCTACCCGCTCGCGACCTTTGTACGCTTCTGTCACAACCATGGGCTGTTGCAGGTGTTCGACCGCCCGCAATGGAGGACGGTACGCGGCGGCGGGCGCACCTATGTGGCACGGATGGCAGCGTCGCTGGCTGATGTGCGCACGTCCTCGCCCGTGCGGCGGGTGGATCGCGACGAGTTCGGGGTGTGGATTCATTCGGCAGCGGGCGCGGAGCACTTCGACGAAGTCGTGTTCGCCTGTCACAGTGACCAGACACTGGCCCTGCTCGGCAGCAAGGCCAGCGCTGACGAGCGGCGCGTGCTGGGTGCGGTGAACTACCAGGCGAATGTCGCGGTGGTGCACACCGATGTCGCCCTGCTGCCGAAGCGGCGCAAGGTGTGGTCGGCGTGGAACTATCTCGCGGGTGCGGGCAGTGGTGACGAGCGCCCGGTGTCGGTGAGCTACCTGATCAATCGCCTGCAACCCTTGCCTTTCGAAACCCAGGTCGTCGTCTCGCTCAATCCTTTCCGTCCGCCGCGCGCAGACCGCATTCTTCGCACTATTCACTATGCACATCCGGTGTTCGATCAGGCCGCGATCGACGCCCAGCGTGCGTTGCCGTGCATTCAGGGCCGGCATCACAGCTGGTTTGCCGGTGCCTGGACCGGTTACGGATTTCATGAGGACGGCCTGAGGTCAGCGGTCGCCGTCGCCGAAAGTCTGGGCGCTCAGATTCCGTGGGATGCAGACCGCGTCGGGGTGCGCGCCGGAGCGGGTGCGTGATGAGCACGGACACGATGCCCGCAACGCCGGGGGCGCTCGATTCCGCCGTGTGTTTCGGCGCGGTGGTGCATGAGCGTCACGCCGGCGCCCACAACCGTTTCGTCTACCCCACCGCATTCCTGCGTGTGCCGCTCGGCAGCGTCGAGACGCTGAACGTACCGCTGCTCGGTATCGATCGTTTCAACGTGTTTTCCCTGCTGTGGCGCGATCACGGCCGGCGTGACGGCTCGCCCCTGCTGCCGTGGCTGCGGGAGATTCTCGAGCGTCACGACGTGGCCGAGGTGTGCGACGGCGAGGTGGTGCTGCAGACCATGCCGCGCATCGCCGGCTATGTGTTCAATCCGGTCAGTTTCTGGTTCTGTCACGACGCGTCGGGGCGCATCCGTGCCGTGCTCGCCGAAGTCAGCAACACTTTCGGCGAGCACCACAACTATCTGGTCCGCCACCCGGACGGCCGCCCCATCGTCACCGGCGACGAACTGCGTGCAAGCAAGGTGTTCCACGTTTCGCCGTTCCTGCCGCTTCGGGGGGAGTACCGATTCCGCTTCGAAGGCCGCGGAGCGGTGCATGCGGTTGCGATCGACTACTGGGATGGTGGCGAACACCAGCTCACCACGCGTGTCGGCGGTCGCGCACAGGCATTGACCGGCACCGCAATGGGCAAATGGCTGCTGCGCTACCCCTTCATGACGCTGGGCGTTGTTGCCCGCATTCACTGGCAGGCCCTGCGGCTCGCACTCAAGCGTGTGAGCTTTCACCGCAAGCCCCAGCCCCCGATCGAGGAGACGACCTGATGACTGTTGCCGACACTGCACTGCGCCCGTTGGCGCTCGAAACCCTCGGCAAGCTGCCGCGCCCCACCCGGCTGGCGCTCGAGATGCTCAATCGCCTCGAAGGCGGCGCACTGGCCGTCGAGCTGCCAGACAACCGGCACCTGCGCCTGGGGCATGGTCCGCTGGTGGCGCATTTGCGCGTACGCGATCATGCCGTATTCGACGAGGCCCTTGCACGTGGCGACATCGGCTTTGCCGAGAGCTATATGGACGGTGACTGGGACACCGAGGATCTGACGGGTTTGCTCACGCTTCTGTCGTCGAACCGGGCGCGGCTTCAGGACGCAATCTATGGCAGGGTCCTGCGTCTGATCAGGCATCGGCTGACCCACCTGCTGCGTGCCAATACCCGAACGGGTTCCCGGCGCAATATCGAGGCCCACTACGATCTCGGCAATGATTTCTACAGTCTTTGGCTGGACCCGGGCATGACATACTCCGCGGCCCTGTTCGCGTATCCCGACGAGAGCCTCGCAGCCGCTCAGCTGCGCAAGTACCGCCGCATCCTGCAGCAGCTTGCGCCACGACCGGGCCAGATCATTCTCGAAGTGGGTTGTGGCTGGGGCGGGTTCGCCGAAGTGGCGGCAACCGAGTTCGATTGCCGGGTACTGGGTATTACCCTGTCGCCATCACAACTGGCCTTTGCCCTCGAGCGTGCGATACGCGGCGGTTTTTCGGACCGGGTGCAGTTCGAACTGTGCGATTACCGCGACGTCAAGGGGCGCTACGATCATGTGGTGTCGATCGAAATGATCGAGGCGGTGGGCGAGCGCTTCTGGCCGACCTATTTCGGCCAGCTGTCGGCCCTGCTCAAGCCGGGTGGGCGCTGCGTGGTGCAGTCGATCACCATTGCCGATCATCTTTTCGCACGCTACCGCCGGGGTACCGACTTCATTCAGCGCCATATCTTCCCCGGTGGCATGCTGCCTTGCCCGCAGTCGGTGCGCAGGCAGGCCGCGCGGGCCGGGCTCGAGATTGTGGACGACTTCGGTTTCGGGCCGGACTACGGACTGACGCTGGCGCGCTGGCGCGAAGCCTTCGATGCACGCGCGGCGGAGATTGCGGATCTGGGCTTTCCGCAGCGCTTCCTGCGCATGTGGCGCTTCTATCTCGCATACTGCGAGGCGGGATTCAGGGCCGGCGACATCGACGTTCGCCACTATACCTTCGCTCGTGCAGCAGGCCGTTGAGCCATGCGCATCACGGCCGCAATCCTGCTGAGTCTTGTGCTTTACGCCGGACAGGCAGGCGCGTCGCTGCCGGTTCCGTTGCCGGCAGCCGTGCTTGCCGACGCCAGGCAGGTGGCCGGCGAGCTGCGACCGCTGGGCAGCGGAGAAATGCGCTGGTTCGGCTTCAAGATCTACGATGCCGCACTGTGGGTGCCGGCTGGCGTCGGCTGGTCCACCGAGACGGTCTTCGCGCTCGCCATCCGTTATGCACGCGATATCGAGGGCGAGCGTCTGGTTGAAGCCACGCTGGACGAGATGCGGCGCATGGGCCTGGCTGAAGAGGCGCGCATCGCCCGATGGCGCGAGCCTCTGACACGAGCGCTGCCCTCCGTGGCCGTGGGCGATACGCTGGTCGGACTGTCCGTGCCGGACGGCGGCGCGCGTTTCTGGCACGACGGCAAGTCGACCGCGATACTGGAGGACTCGGACCTCGCGCGCGCCTTCTTCGCGATCTGGCTCGACAGCCAGACCCGCGAACCGGCGCTGAGATTGAAGCTGCTGGGGCTCGAGCAGGTGTCGAGATGACGAACCTCGCGCCGGCATTTGGGCGCTCCGCAGTCGTTGCCTATGGTGCGCTCGGCCTGCCGCTGGCCTTTGCGGCGCTGCCACTCTATGTCTATGTGCCGCGGCTCTACGCAGACGGGCTGGGCCTGTCACTGGCCACGGTGGGACTGGTGTTGCTGGGCGTGCGCATTTTCGATGCAGTGTCGGATCCGCTGATCGGCTGGTTCAGCGACCGCCTGGCCGGACGCCGCATGCTGGTGCTGTCGGCCTTGCCGGTGCTTGCGCTGGGCATGGTCGGGCTGCTGAGGCCACCGCCTGACGCAGGTGCCCTATGGCTGGGCGCGCTTGTGACGCTGGTGTCGGTCGCGTATTCAGTCGCGACGATTGCCTACAATGCCTGGGGCGCCGAAGTCGCGCCCACCTCAGCCTTGCGCACGCGGGTGGTCGCCAGCAGAGAGGCCTTCGCGCTGTTTGGCGTGGTGCTTGCCGCGGCGCTTCCCGGGCTGCTGGCCGGGGGCGATGAGTCGCGTGGGCTGGCGCGCTTGGCCTGGCTCTTCATCCCCATCCTGATCCTGTGCGGCGGGTGCACGCTGCTGCTCGCGCCGGCGGCCCCGCCCCGCGTGTGCAGGCGGCAAGCTGTGTTCGGAAGTCTGCGCGCTGCGCTGCGCTGTCGTCCGTTCTCCCGGTTGCTGATGGTATTCGCCGCCAATGGCATCGCTGCAGCCATTCCGTCCGCGACCGTGCTGTTCTTCGTCGCGGACGTGCTTCAGGCGCCGCAACTCGCCGGCCTGTTTCTGGTGCTCTACTTCTTCAGCGCGGCACTGAGCCTTCCGGGATGGGCGGCCGTGTCCTTACGCGTTGGGAAACTGCGTGCATGGCTGGCCGGGATGGTGCTCGCGATTGCGGTCTTTGTCTGGGCCAGCCTGCTCGGGGCCGGAGAAACCACCGCCTACGCGCTGATCTGCATCCTGTCCGGGGTGGCGCTCGGCGCAGACCTCGCGCTGCCGCCGTCTCTGCTTGCCGACCTGCTGGCACGTGACGAGGAGGATGGGCAGGCCCGCGCCGGCGCATGGTTCGGGTGGTGGAACTTCGTCACCAAGGCAAATCTCGCGCTCGCGGCCGGGCTTGCGTTGCCTCTGCTGGGCGGCCTGGGCTATGAACCCGGCACCCGCAGTGCCGATGCACTGGCGGCGCTGACACTCGTGTATGCGCTGGTTCCGGTTGGGCTGAAATGCCTCGCCATCATGCTGCTTTGGCACTGGCGCGACACCGTAGATCCGTATTTCCGCACTGGAGAAACCGTGTGATGAAAAAACGCCTGTTGCTTCTTACCGGGCTGTTGGCGCTGGCCGGCTGCACATCCGTCGATATCGAGGCGTATCGCAACACCACGCCCGAGCTCGATCTGCGAAGTTATTTCAACGGCACACTCGATGCGCACGGGATGTTCCAGAATCGCTCCGGCGAGGTGGTGAAGCGTTTTCACGTATTGATCGAGGCGAGCTGGAAGGGCGATGTGGGTACGCTGGACGAACGCTTCACCTATGCCGACGGCAGCACACAGCGACGCGTGTGGACCATTACCCGTCACAGCGCCCAAGCCTATGTCGGCACCGCGGATGACGTCGTCGGTGAAGCGCGTGGCGAGGCTCGCGGCAACGCCCTGCGCTGGCGCTACGTGATGGCGCTGCCGGTCGATGGCAAGGTGTACAACGTCGACTTCGACGACTGGATGTTCCTGATGGACGACAGGGTCATGCTCAATCGTTCGGTCATGAGCAAGTGGGGCGTGAGGCTGGGCGAGGTGACGCTGTCCTTCTACAAACGGACAGCGCGATGAACCCGTTCGTCCCCCTGAATCCGCCGATTCGTGACTGGCGCGGCCTGCGTGTATGGCTGGTCGGTGCATCCACCGGTATCGGCGCGGCACTCGCGCGCAGGCTGTCCGCTCACGGGGCACGGGTGGCCCTGTCGGCGCGTGGCCGCGACCGTCTGGAGACGCTCGCGGCCGAATGTGCCGACGGTGCGGAGGTGATCGTGGTGCCGATGGATGTCACCTGTGCCGACGATTTCGTGCGCACGCGCGATCATCTGCTCGCGCAATGGGGGGCGATCGACCTGGTCGTACTCAACGCCGGCACCTATCAGCCGCTGCGGGCATGGGAGCTGACGCCGCAGCGTATCCGCGACACGCTCGACGTCAATCTGCTCGGGGTCATGGATGGTGTCGCGGCGGTCGTGCCGACGATGCTCGAGCACGGCCACGGCGCCATTGCAATCGTGGCGTCGGTGGCGGGGTATGGCGGACTGCCCAACGCGGTGACCTACGGGCCGTCGAAAGCGGCCTTGATCAATTTTGCTGAAACGCTTTATCTCGACCTTGCTCCGCGCGGGCTCGGCGTGCACCTGATCTGCCCCGGCTTCGTGGCCACGCCACTGACGGCGCAGAACGAGTTCCACATGCCGGCGCTGATCTCGGCCGAAAAGGCGGCCGAATACATGGTTTCGGGTCTGGCGCGTGGCGCGTTCGAGATCCACTTCCCCAGGCGTTTCACCCGCATTCTCAAGCTGCTGCAGTGCATGCCACGGCGCCTGTATTTTCCGCTGATCGGACGCGCGACGGGGCTGTGATGAAGCCTTTCGACGTTGCCGCCGCTGCCCGCAATGTGGCGACATTCTATGAACATCTTTCACCCGCAGCCTTGCCCCGGATCGGCACATTCTATGCTGACGATGCGCGCTTCAAGGATCCGTTCAACGATGTTCGGGGACTGTCCGTCATTACCCGGATTTTCGAGCACATGTTCGAAACCGTGGAGGCGCCGCGCTTTGTCGTGAATACATTGATCGCCGAAGGACAGCAGGCCATGCTCGGTTGGACGTTTCATCTGAGGCTGCGTGGCCGCGCCCTTGTGATTCAGGGTGTCAGCCACCTCTGTTTCAATGCGCAGGGACAGATCGTGACGCACCGCGACTATTGGGACGCGGCCGAAGAGTTGTATGCGCAATTGCCCATTGTGGGCCGCCTGATGCGTCTTCTGCAGCGCAGATTGTCTGCCGGCGGGGGCTGAAGGCGTCGTTGTTGGCATGCACCAAAGACGGATGAGGGAAAACCCCCAGTCTGCGTCGAAATGCCTTTTCCGATGCGGCATCTATCATTTATTGCGATGCAATATATTGATATTTGTCAAATAAGTATGTTGCGGCCCTGAATTTCGCTGTGGCACCATCGATCCACCTGCTCATCGCGTTCATTGCTGGGGGTCGACATGGGTTTTGCCAGTCGTATTGCAGGCGTCCTGCCTCTCTTCGGGTACGTTTCCGGCGTATTCGCACAGGATGTGCCCAGCCGTTACAACCTGCAGCAGCCCGTTACCCGCATCGCAACCGAGATCTACAGCATGCATACGCTGATGCTGATCATCTGCCTGGTGATCTTCATCGCGGTATTCGGCGTGATGTTCTGGTCCGTCATCCACCACCGCAAGTCGCGCGGCGCCGTGGCAGCCAATTTTCACGAGAATACCGCCGTGGAAATCGCGTGGACGGTGGTGCCGGTATTGATCCTGCTCGGCATGGCTTGGCCGGCCACCAAGACCGTGATTGCGATGAAGGATACGTCCAATCCGGACATCACGATCAAGGCCACCGGTTACCAGTGGAAATGGGGCTACGACTACCTGCAGGGCGAGGGCGAGGGCATCCGCTTCCTGTCGGGGCTGTCGACGCCGCGGGCGCAGATCAAGGGGGCCGAGCAAAAGGGCGATGCCTACCTGCTCGAGGTCGACAACCCGCTTGTGGTGCCGGTGGGAAAGAAGATCCGGGTGCTGGTGACGGCGGCCGATGTCATCCACTCGTGGTGGATGCCCGCGTTTGGGGTCAAGCAGGACGGAATTCCCGGCTTCATCCGCGACACCTGGTTCGCCGCCGACAAGGAAGGTGTCTATCGCGGTAACTGTGCCGAGCTGTGCGGCAAGGATCATGGCTTCATGCCGATCGAAGTTCATGTGGTGTCGGCGGAGAAGTACGCCGAATGGGTCAAGTCGAAACAAGCGCAGACGTCGTCGGCTGCAGCAGATGACGGCCGTGAGTGGGCACTGGCGGAGCTGGTCGATCGCGGCGAAAAAGTCTTCGCTGCGAATTGCGCCGCATGCCACCAGGCCGATGGCAAGGGACTGCCCCCGGCCTTTCCGCCGCTCGACGGCTCTCCGGTGGTCAATGGCGACAAGGCGGCCCAGATCCAGGTGGTGTTGAAGGGGCGCTCGGGTACCGCCATGGCGGCCTTCGGCGAGCAACTGCCGGATGCGGATATCGCTGCGGTGATTACCTATACCCGGAATGCCTGGGGTAACAAGACGGGCGAGGCGGTGCAGCCGGCGGAGATTGTGGCCGGGCGATGATGCCGATCGCCCGATGACGGGATCGAGCGGGGGGCCTGCCCCCTTTCTGAAGTGTGCCGGGTGCGTGATCAGGCCCGGCGGCAAGCTTGTGTCGTCGGATGGACGACAACTGGAGGCGTGCGCATGACTGCCCTGACTCACGATCGGATCGGAGCCCACCCCCCGCATGAGCACGCGCACGGTCCGACTGGCCTGATGCGCTGGGTCACGACGACCAATCACAAGGACATCGGAACGATGTACCTGATCTTCAGCTTCATCATGTTCCTCTCCGGAGGGGTGATGGCGCTGACGATTCGGGCCGAGCTGTTCAAGCCCGGACTGCAGGTAGTCGAGCCCGAATTCTTCAATCAGCTCACCACCATGCATGGGCTGGTGATGGTCTTCGGCGCGATCATGCCGGCCTTCGTCGGCTTCGCCAACTGGATGATCCCGCTCATGATCGGGGCCAGCGACATGGCTTTCGCGCGCATGAACAACTGGAGCTTCTGGCTCCTGCCGCCGGCGGCCATCCTGCTGCTGGGCTCGTTCTTCGTGCCCGGCGGCGCGACCGCTGCCGGATGGACGCTGTACGCGCCGCTGTCGGTGCAGATGGGCATGGGGATGGATCTGGCGATCTTCGCCATCCACATCATGGGGGTGAGCTCGATCATGGGGGCGATCAACATCGTCGTCACCATCCTCAACATGCGTGCGCCCGGCATGAACATGATGCGGATGCCGCTGTTCTGCTGGACATGGCTGATTACAGCCTATCTGCTGATTGCGGTGATGCCGGTGCTGGCCGGTGCGGTGACCATGATCCTGACCGATCGCCACTTCGGTACCAGTTTCTTCAACGCTGCGGGAGGCGGCGATCCGGTGATGTACCAGCATATTTTCTGGTTCTTCGGGCATCCCGAGGTCTACATCATGATCCTGCCGGCGTTCGGCATCGTCAGCCAGATCATCCCCACCTTCTCGCGCAAGCCCCTGTTCGGCTATGCGTCGATGGTCTACGCGACGGCCTCGATCGCGATCCTGTCCTTCACCGTGTGGGCGCATCACATGTTCACCACCGGTATGCCGGCGGTCGGACAGCTGTTCTTCATGTACGCCACCATGCTGATTGCGGTGCCGACCGGGGTGAAGGTGTTCAACTGGGTGGCGACCATGTGGCGCGGCTCGCTCAGTTTCGAGACGCCGATGCTGTGGGCCACTGGATTCATCTTCGTGTTCACGATGGGTGGATTCACCGGGCTGATCTGCGCCATTGCACCCATCGACATCCAGCTTCAGGACACCTACTACGTTGTTGCCCACTTCCACTATGTGCTGGTGGCGGGCTCCCTGTTCGCGTTGTTTGCCGGTGCCTATTACTGGCTGCCGAAATGGACCGGCCACATGCCCAATGAATTCATCGGGAAGCTGCACTTCTGGTGCTCGATGGTGTTCTTCAACATCACCTTTTTCCCCATGCACTTTCTCGGCCTGGCGGGGATGCCGCGGCGGATTCCGGATTACGCGCTACAGTTTGCCGATTTCAATGCGATGGCCTCGATCGGTGCATTCGGATTCGGCCTGTCGCAACTGATCTTCCTGGTCGCCGTGGTGAAGTGCATCCGCGGCGGCAAGCAGGCGGCGGCGCAGTCGTGGGAAGGTGCGGAAGGGCTGGAGTGGACGGTGCCGTCTCCGGCGCCGCATCACACCTTCGAGGATGCACCGGTGCTGGCCAGAACATGAATGGCGTTGTAGCGAGAGCGGGGCGGAGCGGAGAGCCGGGAGAGGGCAGGCTTCGCCCCATCCTCTCATGGTGGCGGACAAGGTGAGATGATGACCCGTGGCGATCGACGTGGCGCGAACCTGCGCACCGGGCTCATCCTGGCCGGTGTCGCGCTGCTCTTTTTCGCGCTCGTGATCATCAAGTACAAGGTGTTTGGGCAATGACGGACACGACCTCGAGCCAACGCCGCCGGACCCGCATCGCGGGAGAGAACCGCCGCCTGTTCCTTCGTCTCGGCGTGGCCGCTATCGTCATGTTCGGTTTTGGCTTTCTGCTCGTTCCCTTCTACGAGCAGATCTGCGCGGCGACCGGCATCAACAACCTGCTGCAGCCGGATACGGTCAGCGCCGACAACACCCAGGTCGACCGGTCGCGCACGGTGCTGGTCCAGTTCGATGCCAACCTGCATGACCTGCCGTGGCGCTTTCAACCGCAGCAACGTTCGGTCCGCGTGCATCCGGGGGAGTTGGTGCATGTCGCCTATGACGTCGCCAACACGCGCGCAGTGGCCATCACTGGCCAGGCGGTACCGAGCTACGGGCCGCAGGTGGCAGGGCAGTATTTTCGCAAGCTCGATTGCTTCTGCTTCACCCAGCAGACGCTGGCGCCGGGTGAGCAGCGGATGATGCCCCTGGTGTTCGTGCTCGATCCGAAGCTGCCCGCGGAGGTCACGACGATCACCCTGTCGTACACCTTCTTCGAAGTGCAGGGGCGCAGTGCGGCGCGGCGCGAGGATGGCGGCAAGTCATGAGCGGGAATACTCGCCGCGCCGGGTTCGTCAGCACGGTGAAGGCGGTGTTGTGGTCGTTCATCGGCATTCGCAAGCGCAAGGACTATCAGGACGACGCCACCTCGCTCGATCCGAAAGCGGTCGTGGTGGCCGGTGTGCTGGCTGGACTGGTATTCGTGCTCACCATCGTGGCGGTGGTGAATTGGGTGGTGAGCTAGTGAGGAGGATGCTGAAATGAGCGAAACATTCGAGCGCTACTTCGTGCCGCAACCGTCGAAGTTTCCGATTCTCGGCGCGGCGGCACTGCTGCTGTTCGGCAGTGGTGCGGCAATGTGGGTGAACAAGGTCGGCGCCGGGCCGTGGATCTTCTTCTGCGGCATCGCCATTCTCATCTACATGCTGTTCGGTTGGTTCGGTCAGGTGGTGCGTGAGTCCGAGGGGGGGCTGTACGGCCGGCAGGTCGGCAAGTCCTTCCGCTGGTCGATGGGGTGGTTCATCTTTTCGGAGGTGATGTTCTTTGCCGCCTTCTTCGGCGCTTTGTTCTATGTGCGCGTCCTTGCGCTGCCGGCGCTGTCGACCGGGGAGAACGAGGCCCTGCTGTGGCAGGGATTCAGCGGTGCGTGGCCGAGTAGCGGGCCGCGTGTGGCGGATGCTTTCACGCCGATGGGGGCGTGGGGCATCCCGGCCATCAACACCCTGATACTGCTCAGCTCGGGCGCGACGCTGACTTGGGCACACTACGGCCTGCTCAAGGGCAAGCGTTCGCAACTCAAGCTCGGCCTGCTGGTGACGATTCTGCTGGGGGCGATCTTCCTCTCGCTGCAAGCCTACGAATACACGCATGCCTACGCCGAGCTCAACCTGCGTCTCGACAGCGGGATTTACGGGTCGACCTTCTACCTGTTGACCGGCTTCCACGGCCTCCATGTGACCGTCGGTGCGATCATGCTGACAGTGATGCTGTTTCGCTCGATCGCGGGTCACTTCACCCCTGAACACCACTTCGGCTTCGAGGCGGCAGCCTGGTACTGGCATTTCGTGGACGTCGTGTGGCTGTTTCTCTTCGTCGTGGTGTACTGGCTTTGAGGCGGAGTTGGGGGGCGACGGGCAGATGCGATGGAGCGTGAGGATGGGTGATCAGAGCTTGCCATCGATGAAGCCGGTGGCAAAACCGGCCATCAGCATCAGGAACAGGGTGATCGACAGCGCAACCCGGATGGCGAGCGCACGCGCGGTTCGAGCGCTGCCGGTGCCGTCCTTGTTGCGCAGGATCGACATCAGTGCGCTGCCAAGACTGGCCACGATCAGCACGAGAAACAGGATCACCACGATTCGCATGTCGGTATGCTCCGGAGACAGACTGTTCGAACCCGCATTCTTGCGCGAAATGGTCTCGATGTCCGCAGTTTTGCGTGGAGCCGCGACGTGATGAGACGCGCATTGCTCATCCTGCCACTCGTCGTCGGGGTGCTGATCGCCGTGTTGACCGTGCAGCTCGGCAACTGGCAGCAGCGCAGGGCGGCAGAGAAGGAGGCATTGCAGGCCCGTATCGAGCACATGATGCAGGCGCCCGCTCAGGCCCTGCGGGCCGATGCGGTGGCGCCGGCGTGGCAGCGGGTGAGACTGTCGGGCGTCTGGATGGATGCCGCCACGCGGCTGATCGACAATCGTACCCACGGCGGACAGGCCGGTTACCAAGTGGTGACGCCCTTGGTGCTGGCCGATGGCTCGGGCGCTGTGCTGGTCAATCGGGGCTGGGTGGCAGCCGGCGACCGTCGGCAGTTGCCCAGGGTGCCGGCGCCCGTGGGCGAACAACAACTCGAAGGCGTCTTGAGCGAACCGGAGACGTCGCCATTCATGCTGGCGCCGGCGTCCGAAAGCAATACGCTCCGCGTCTGGCAACACATCGATACGGTCCGTCATGCCGAGCTGCTGGCGCCGGTGCCGCTGGCGCCCTGGGTGCTGCAGCAGACTTCGGCCGCGGCAGACGGCCTGTTGCGCGACTGGCCGCCGCCCGCGGCGGGTGTCGATCGGCATCGCGCCTATGCTTTTCAATGGTACGCCCTCGCCTGCCTGGCCGCCGGCCTGAGTGCCTGGCATGGCTGGCGCCTGCTTACACGGAGATCCCATGACGACCGCCAGGCTCGACTCGCCCGTGGCTGATGCCGTCGCGAAGAAGGACGCGCGTGGCAATGGCCGCCGTACGCTGCTGCTGCTCGCCTTTATCTGCATCTTGCCGGTGCTCGCATCCTATTTCATGTTCTATGTGTGGCCGCCGCAG
This sequence comes from Azoarcus sp. L1K30, assembly GCF_018122735.1. Lineage (GTDB taxonomy): Bacteria > Pseudomonadota > Gammaproteobacteria > Burkholderiales > Rhodocyclaceae > Parazoarcus. The sequence continues at coordinate 3,750,529 of NZ_JAGRRD010000001.1, forward strand.
GGACGGGTCAATCACGGAGACCTGGTGACGCCAACTCCCTTGCCCGCGACCGTGCTGCCGGGCGCGGGTGGGCAGGGCGATCTGCGAAGTGAAGAACTCGAGGGGCGGTGGACCCTGCTCTTCGTTGGTCCGGCTGCCTGCACGGAGGCGTGCGCGCGCGCGGCCTATGTGTCGCGTCAGGTCCGGATCGCACAGGCCAAGGAGATGGCGCGTGTCGGGCGGGTGTGGTTGCTAGAGGACGCCGCCGACCCGCAGGTGTCGGTGCTCGAGCGGCAGGCGGATCTGCGCCTTGCCCGCGCCGACGCCGCCTGGCTGGCGGCGCTGCCCTCGGCCGCGCCGGGCTCGGTGTGGCTGATCGATCCGCTGGGCAACGTGATGATGCATTTTGCCGATGATGTCGATACGACCGCCGCGGCGCGTGCGATGAGCAAGGACTTGCAGCGTCTGCTCAAGTATTCCGCGCTGGGGCGTGGAGGCCGCGAATGAGACTTTACGGCCGACTCGTGCTGATCGCGCTGGCACTGACCGCGGTGGTCGTGGTGTTCGGCGCCTACGTGCGCCTGTCCGATGCCGGACTGGGCTGTCCCGACTGGCCCGGTTGTTATGGGCAGCTCTCGCCCCATCATGCAGCCGACGATATCCTCGGCGCGCATGCCGCCGATCCGAATGGTCCCGTCAGTCTGCCCAAGGCATGGAAGGAAATGCTGCATCGCTACCTTGCCGCCAGTCTCGGCTTGCTGATCCTTGCCATCGCCGTGCTGGCCTGGCGTCATCGGACAAGGGGCGAGACCTCGCCGTGGGTGGCGACGGCGCTCGTGGGCGTCGTGATCTTCCAGGGGCTGCTGGGCAAATGGACGGTGACCCTGCTGCTCAAGCCTGCCATCGTCACCGGACACCTGCTGGGTGGATTGACCACGCTGGCCTTGCTGACCTGGCTCGCGATGCGCGCGACCGGCGTGAGACGGAATCCGGTTTCCGCGCGTTGGATGTGGGCGGCCCGTGCCGCGCTGTTGCTGCTGTTCGTCCAGATTGCCCTCGGCGGCTGGACGAGCACCAACTATGCCGCGCTTGCATGCACCGATTTTCCGACCTGCCATGGCAGCCTGTGGCCCGAGGCCGACTACGGTCATGCCTTTCATGTTGTACGCGAACTGGGCATGACCGCCGAGGGCGAATTGCTGCCCTTAACCGCGTTGACGGCGATCCACTGGGCACACCGGATGGGCGCGGTGCTTGTCGGCACGGCATTGCTGGCGCTGGGTTGGGCGTTGGCGCGGCGGGTACCGACGGCCGGTAGCGGCGTGGCGCTGATTGCCGCAGTGCTGGTCCAAGTCTGCATCGGTATCGCCAATGTTGTGCTCTCTCTGCCATTGCCGCTGGCGGCAATGCATAACGCCGGGGCAGCGCTGCTGGTGGTTCTGGTGGTGTCGATCAACTATCGCCTGCGGCCACTTGCGCAGCCGGCGGCGGGCAGCGTGCCGCTTGCGCAGATGCTGCAGCTGTCTTCTCGGTCGCGCCATGGCGCCTGACCCCTCGAATCCGTCGGAAGGAGTGCTCACATGAAAACCCTCGCGCTGGGTCATGCGTCCGCCAGCAACCGTCTGCATGCCTTCTATGTGCTGACCAAGCCACGGGTCAATGCGCTGATCGTCTTTTGTGCGGTGATCGGGATGTTCCTTGCCGTGCCAGATGGTCTGCCCGGCGCCGTCACCGTCTTTTGCGCCACGCTCGGCATTGCCTGTGTGGCCGGCGCGGCGGCCGCGATGAACTGCCTGATCGAACAGGGAATCGATGCCCGCATGGCCCGCACGCGGGCCCGGCCCTTGCCCCGGGGCGAGTTGGCGTCGCGAGAAGTGGCAGCCTTTTCTGCCGTGCTGGGGGGCTCGGGTCTGCTGCTGCTGCATCAGACGGTGAATCCCCTGACGATGTGGCTCACGCTGGCCACTTTTGTCGGCTACGCGGTGGTGTATACCATTTTCCTGAAGCCCCGCACGCCGCAGAACATCGTCATCGGCGGCGCCTCGGGGGCCATGCCGCCGGTGCTGGGCTGGGCCGCCGTCACCGGAGAGGTGAGTGCCGACGCCTTGCTCCTCTTTCTCATCATTTTTGCATGGACGCCGCCGCATTTCTGGGCGCTGGCGCTGTACCGGACCGCTGACTATGCGCGTGCAGGGCTGCCCATGCTGCCGGTGACCCATGGCCCGGAATACACGCGGCTATCCGTGCTGCTCTACACCCTGATCCTGTTCGGCGTGACCCTGCTGCCGTTTGCCACGCGGATGAGTGGGGCGATCTACCTCGCGGCCGCGGTGGCGCTGGGCATGCGCTTCATCCATTTTGCCTGGTGCCTGTATCGGGATTACAGTGATGCACTGGCGCGCCGGACTTTCCGCTTTTCCATCCTCTATCTATCATTGCTGTTCGCCGCGTTGCTTGCGGATCATTACCTGCGTTTCTGACCCTCTCCGATGCTTCGTTCCCTGATCGTGGCGGCCGCCGCCGTACTGGCCGCCGCCTGTTCCGCTCCGCCTTCCTTTCATGCCACGGACATCACCGGCGCCGACTATGGCAAGACGCTCGCACTGCGCGATCACAATGGCACGCCGCGTACGCTCGCCGATTTTCACGGCAAGGTGGTGACGATCTTTTTCGGCTATACCCAGTGCCCCGACGTATGTCCGACCAATCTGTCGACGATGAGCGAGGTGATGCGCAAGCTGGGCAAGGATGCGGACCGTGTTCAGGTGCTGTTCGTCACCGTCGACCCCGAACGCGACACTGCTGAGTTGCTGGCACAGTACGTGCCAGCGTTCGACAAGCGCTTTCTGGGCCTGCTAGGCGACGCCGAGGCCACCGCTGCGGCAGCCAAGGATTTTCGTGTGGTCTATCGCAAGAGCGGGGATACGGCGAGCGGGCACTACACCGTCGATCATTCGGCCGGTACCTACGTCTTCGATCCGTCGGGCAGGCTGCGTCTGTACGTCCGGCATGGTGAGACTGCGGACAACATCAGCGCAGATATCCGTCGATTGCTCGACGGGGGCTGAAATGCAAACGGCAGCGTTGCCGCTGCCGTTTTTCGGGATGGCGCCGTGAGAAGCGTTCAGGCGGCTTCGGTAAGCAGTCCGCGCATTTTCTGCATGGCCTTGGCTTCGATCTGGCGGATGCGCTCGGCGGACACACCGTACTCGGCCGCCAGTTCGTGCAGCGTGGCGCTGTCACCTTCAGTCAGCCAGCGGCGCTGCACGATCGCGCGGCTGCGGTCATCGAGTGAGCCCAGTGCATCGCGCAGGCCTTCGTCCTGCAGGCGGGCCATTTCGGCCTGCTCGAGCACTTCGGAAGGTTCCGCGTGGGGGTCGGGCAGGTACGCGATCGGTGCGAAACGGTCGTCCTCGTCATCGCCGCTGCCATCGAGCGTCATCTCGCGGCCGCCGAGGCGGGTCTCCATTTCCACCACTTCTTCGGGCTTGACGCCGAGTTGGGTGGCGATCGCCTGCACGTCGGCCGGATTCAGGGTATTGCTGTCCTTCTTCATGCTGCGCAGGTTGAAGAACAGCTTGCGCTGGGCCTTGGTGGTGGCAATCTTGACCAAGCGCCAGTTCTTCACGATGTATTCGTGAATCTCGGCCTTGATCCAGTGAATGGCGAACGACACCAGGCGTACGCCGCGCGCGGGGTCGAAGCGCTTGACGGCCTTCATCAGGCCGATGTTGCCTTCCTGGATGAGATCGGCGTGTGGCAGGCCATAACCGAGGTAACCGCGGGCGATGGAGACCACCACGCGCAGGTGTGACATGACCAGCTGACGGGCCGCCTCGACATCACCATCGTCGCGCAGCCGGGTCGCCAGGCTCACCTCCTCCTGCTCGGTGAGCATCGGAAGGCGGTTCACCGACTGGATGTACTGGTCGATGCTGCCGGTGGCTGACAGAACGGGAAACGACAAAGCTTGTGACATTGATTCAGGTCCTCCTCGAACCGAATATTAGCACTCGCTGCGTCTGAGTGCTAACGCTTGCAAGAGTTCCCTGTGCGATGTGGAAGCCGGTCCTGCAAACGCCGTGTGGCCCGAGGCTGGCATGCGCGGTGCGAAGTGTGCTCGGGGCCGCACCGGGATGAGCGATAATCGCGGCCCGACTTCACTCATGGACGCGAACACATGCCCCAGGCCTTGGCGCTGATGGTGCAGGGCACCACCTCCGATGCGGGAAAGAGCACGCTGGTTGCCGGGCTGGCGCGCGCGCTGGTGAGGCGCGGACTGCGGGTGGCGCCGTTCAAGCCGCAGAACATGGCGCTCAATTCGGCGGTTACCGCGGACGGCGGCGAGATCGGTCGGGCCCAGGCGCTGCAGGCGGTGGCAGCGCGCATTGCGCCGCATACCGACTTCAACCCGGTGCTGCTCAAGCCGTCGTCCGATATCGGGGCGCAGGTCATCATCCATGGACGCGCGGCCGCGAATCTCTCGGCTCGGGATTATCACAACTACAAGCCGACTGCGATGGCTGCGGTCATGCAGTCGTGGCAGAGGCTGACGGCCGCCTACGACTGGGTGCTGGTCGAGGGCGCGGGCAGTCCGGCTGAAATCAACCTGCGCGATCGCGACATCGCCAACATGGGCTTTGCCGAGGCCGCTGACGTGCCGGTCATTCTGGTGGCCGATATCGATCGCGGCGGCGTGTTCGCGCATCTGGTCGGGACGCTCGATCTGCTGTCACCGTCGGAGCGGGCGCGGGTAAAGGGCTTCGTGATCAATCGTTTTCGTGGCGACATCGGTCTGCTGCAGTCCGGCCTCGACTGGCTGGAGTCGCGCACGGGGCGGCCGGTTTTCGGGGTGTTGCCTTACCTGCACGGGCTGTTTCTCGATGCCGAGGACGCACTCGCCGACGCGGCGCTCGATGGCGGTGGCGAGGCAGCCGTGTTGCGGGTGGTGGCGCCGGTCTACCCCCGGATCTCGAATCACACCGATCTTGATGCCTTGCGCTTGCACCCGCAGGTGGACTTTCGCTGGGTGGGGCCGGGGCAGGCGATGCCCGCAGCCGACCTCATCGTATTGCCGGGTTCGAAGAGCGTGCAGGCTGATCTGGCATGGCTGCGCGAACAGGGCTGGGACGCCGCGATGCTGAGACACTTGCGCTATGGCGGCAAGGTGGTGGGGATCTGCGGCGGCTTTCAGATGCTGGGGCGTACGCTGGGTGATCCGCATGGTGTCGAGGGCGGCGTGGGGAGCGTGCCCGGTCTCAGTGTGCTCGATATGGATACGGTACTCGAGCGCGAAAAGCAACTTGAGAATGTTACCGGCACGCTCTGCCTGAATGCTGCGGCAGCGGTCCGCGGCTACGAGATCCACATGGGTGTCTCTTCCGGCCCGGCCTTGCAGCGACCGGCGCTGCTGCTGGCCGACGGACGGCCGGATGGGGCGCTGTCGGCCGACGGCCAGGTGATGGGAACCTACGTGCACGGGCTGTTCGACACCCCGGATGCGCTGGATGCGCTGTTGCGCTGGGCCGGGGCGGAAGGCGACGTGACCCGCGTCGATCTGACGGTCCGTCGCGAAGCCGATCTCGACCGTCTTGCCGATGCAATCGAGGCGGCTGTCGATATCGACGGTCTGCTTGCGGCCGCTGCCGCCTGAACCATCACACCACGCCGTCTAGTGTAGTGGTGCGTGCTGTTTGGCACTTAAGGTGGCACAACGAAGCACCCTCCCCTTCAAGGGGAGGAGCCCATCAACGACCGCAATCGCCACCTACGATAAGTGCCATCAAGAGCGCATCACTACACTAGCGGCCCTTGAACACGGGCTTGCGCTTGTTGAGGAAGGCGTCGATCCCTTCGCGGTAGTCGTCTGTGGCGAGAAAGTCGAAGGCGCTGCGCCTTTCCTGCTCGCTCAGCGCAGGCCCGGTCGTCAGACGTCGCACCCACTGCTTGTGCCATTTCGCCACCAGTGGCGCGCCGGCGGCAATGCGGGCGGCGGTGGCGAGCGCTTCCGCAAACACGGCTTCGTCGTCGATGACCCGCGTCAACAGTCCTTTGGCGAGGGCTTCGCGGGCGTCGAGAATGCGCCCTTCGAGCAGGATTTCCAGCACCACCGCGGGCCCGACCAGCGCCAGCAATCCGGCCATTTCACCCGGATACATCGAAAAGCCGAGCTTGTTGATCGGCGCGCCGAAGCGTGCGGATGCACCGGCGATGCGGATGTCGCAGCAGCCGGCAATCTCCAGTCCGCCGCCAATGCACGCGCCCTGTATCGCCGCGATCGTTGGGACGGGGCAATCGCGGATGGCTTGCAGGGCCGCGGCCACCAGTTCTTCGTGGTAGTGCAATGCATCGTCCACCGTGGCACGGACGGTCAGGAACTCCTCGATGTCGCCTCCTGCGGCGAAGGCCTTGTCGCCTGCACCGCGCAGAATGATGCAACGCACGCGCTCGTCCTTGGCGCAGCTTTCCACTGCTGAACGCAGGTCGCGCCACATCGAGGCGTTGACCGCGTTGAGCCGGTCCGGATTGGAGAGGGCAACGGTGGCGATGCCGTCGCCGCAGTTAACAACGATCTGACTATCCATGAAGTATTTGACCCTTGTCAAAGGCACGCATGCGAAACACGGCGAGATTGCGACCTGCCGCGCAGCGTGAGAAATGCCCGCTGGCTGCGAGGCAGAAAAAAATTTTATTTTTCCATACGCAATAGTATGGAGTCTTGTGAATGATATATCATCCGCCCGATTGGCATGGGTCGCAGAAGACGGCCCAGCCTTCAGGAGGAGGGTGGAGGAGGCGACGATTTTTTCGTTGCATTCTTGAGGAGGGGTTCCAAATGTCTTCATCTGTCTATGCGCACATCAGGCGCAATCCGCGCTTTGCGGAACTCGTGGCCAGGCGCACGCGCTTTGCCACGATGCTATCCATTGTGGTGCTGGTGATTTTCTATGGTTTCGTGTTGACGGTGGCTTTCGCCCCCGAGGTGATTGCAATGCGCCTGTTCGAAGGCAGCAATCTCACCCTCGGTATCGCACTGGGGCTGTTCCAGTTCGCCCTGTTCTGGATCCTGACGCTGGTCTATGTCCGTCGTGCCAATGGCGAATTCGACGACATCAACAACGAGATCGTCCGTGCGGCGTGGAAGGAAGAAAAATAATGCGCCCATCCCTGATCTCCCGCCTGGCAGTTTCGTTTGCCATGTTTGCCGCGTCGGCCGTCGCCGTGGCCGGTCCCGCAGTCGAAGCCACCACCAAGCAGCCGCTCAATCTGCATGCGATCGCGATGTTCTTCGTCTTCGTGTTGATGACCCTGGGCATTACCTACTGGGCTGCAAGCCGCACCAAGACGACGTCGGACTTCTACACGGCCGGCGGCGGCATCACCGGCTTCCAGAACGGTCTGGCGATTGCAGGTGACTACATGTCCGCGGCGACGCTGCTCGGCCTGACCGCGATGATGTACATGCAAGGCGTCGATGCCTACATCTACATGATCGCCTTCTTCGTGGGCTGGCCGATCATCCTGTTCCTGATGGCGGAACGCCTGCGCAACCTGGGCAAGTTCACCTTCGCCGATATCACCTCCTACCGCCTCAATCAGGGCAAGGTGCGGACCATGGCGGCGATCAGTTCGCTGACCGTGGTGTGCTTCTATCTGGTGGCGCAGATGGTGGGTGCGGGTCAGCTGATCAAGCTGCTGTTCGGCCTTGACTACAATGTTGCGCTGTTCGTGGTCGGCGCGCTGATGATGGTGTATGTCACCTTCGGCGGCATGGTTGCGACCACCTGGGTGCAGATCATCAAGGCCTGTCTGCTGCTGATCGGGGGCACGACGGTGATGCTGCTGGCCTTCAGCCAGTTTGGCTTCAGCTTCGACGAACTGACCACTCGCGCCATGGAGGTGCATCGTCTGGGAGCCAAACTGCTGGCGCCGGGCAGCCTGCTGGCCGACCCGGTGACCGCCATCTCGCTCGGTATCGGCCTGATGTTCGGTACGGCGGGACTGCCGCACATCCTGATGCGCTTCTTCACCGTGACCGACGCCAAGGAAGCGCGCAAGTCGGTGCTGTTCGCCTCCGGCATCGTGGCCTACTTCTTCAACGTCATCGCGCTGATGGGCCTTGCCGCGATCCTGATCGTCGGCCAGAACCCCGAGTACTTCGAAGGCGGCGTGCTCGGTGGCAAGATCATCGGCGGCAACAACATGGTCGCGATGCATCTGGCGCAGGCGGTGGGCGGCAACCTGCTGCTGGGCTTCCTCTCGGCAGTGGCATTCGCCACCATCCTGGCGGTGGTGTCTGGTCTGGCGCTGGCCGGTGCATCGGCGATTTCGCATGACATTTACTCGCGTGTGATCATGAAGGGCAAGGCCTCCGAGACGACGGAGCTGCGCGTGTCGAAGTTCGCCACCATCGGTCTGGGCGTGGTTGCCGTGCTGCTCGGCATGGTGTTCGAGAAGATGAACGTGGCCTTCATGGTGGCGCTCGCCTTCGGTGTCGCTGCCTCGGCCAACTTCCCGGTGCTGATCATGTCCATGTACTGGAAGGGGCTGACCACGCGGGGTGCACTGGCGGGCGGCTATCTCGGCCTGTTCAGCGCGGTGGCTTTCGTCGTGCTGTCGAAGTCGGTGTGGGTGGATGTACTGGGTTATGCCTCGCCGATCTTCCCCTATACCCAGCCGGCACTGTTCTCGATGCCCCTGGCTTTCCTCGCGACGATCATCGTGTCCTTGCTCGACAACAGCGCTGAAGCGCAGAACGAGCGTGAAGCCTTTGGTGATCAGTACGTCCGTGCACAGACGGGCGTCGGCGCAGCAACGGCCGCTGCACACTGATCCGTCTGCTGCCTGAGCGCGTCCAATCGAAGACGCAACCCGGTACAAACCCCGTTCGGCGCTCGGTCGCCGGACGGGTTTTTTGCATTTCCAGGGATCGAATGGGGCGATTGGTGATCCAACCCCAACACTGAATGACCCGGAGAGCGAGATGAGCGCAATGCGTGTCGAGACGGATTCCATGGGGCCGGTCGAAGTGGCCGGAGACCGTTACTGGGGGGCCCAGACGCAGCGCTCGCTGCAGTACTTCGAGATCGGCACCGATCGTTTCTGCTGGCAACGGCCGATGATCCGCGCACTGGGCCTGCTGAAGAAGGCGGCCGCCGAGGCCAATGTCGCGCTCGGCGAGTTGGCGCCCGACCTTGGTGCGCTGATCGTGCGCGCCGCCGACGAAGTGATCGAGGGCCGGCTCGACGATCACTTTCCGCTGGTCGTGTTCCAGACGGGCTCGGGCACGCAGTCGAACATGAATGCGAACGAAGTCATCGCCAATCGCGCGATCGAGATGGCGGGGGGCATGCTCGGCAGCAAGATGCCGGTACATCCCAACGACCATGTGAATCGGGGGCAGTCTTCGAATGACACCTTTCCGACGGCCATGCATGTTGCGATCGTCGGCGAGCTCCACGCCCGGCTGCTTCCCGCGCTGGATCGACTGTGCGATACGCTGGCGGCGCGGGCGGCATTGTTCGGCGATGTCATCAAGACCGGGCGCACGCATCTGCAGGACGCCACGCCGATCACGCTGGGCCAGGAGATCGGCGCCTGGGTCAGCCAGATCGATTTCGGCGTGGAAGCGGTTCGCTCCGCCTTGCCCGGTCTGCACGCACTTGCCATTGGTGGAACGGCCGTGGGAACGGGGCTCAATGCCCATCCGCGCTTTGGCGCCATGGCGGCCGAGCGCCTGGCGCGGCTCACCGCCCACCCTTTCGTCAGTGCGCCCGACCGCTTCTTCGCATTGGCCGCGCATGACGCGCTGGTGCAGACCTCGGCCGCATTGCGCACGCTCGCCGGCGGTCTGATGAAAATGGCCAATGACGTGCGCTGGCTGGCGAGCGGGCCGCGTGGCGGGATTGGCGAGTTGCATATTCCCGAGAACGAGCCGGGGTCGTCGATTATGCCCGGGAAGGTGAATCCGACCCAGTGCGAGGCGCTCACCATGGTGTGTGCACAGGTGTTCGGCAATGACGCGACGGTGGCCTTTGCCGGCACCCAGGGCAATTTCCAGCTTAATGTGTACAAGCCGGTGATGGCGCACAACGTGCTGGAGAGCATCGCGCTCCTGGCCGATGCTTCCGACTCGTTCGAGCGCCACTGCGCACGCGGAATCGAGCCCGACCGCAAACGTATCCGCGAACACCTCGATGCCAACCTGATGCTGGTGACGGCGCTCAATCGCCATATCGGCTACGACCGTGCGGCGGAGATTGCCAAACGTGCTCAGCGGGACGGGCTGGGGCTGCGCGACGCAGCGATTGCCAGTGGCCACGTGAGTGCGGATGAGTACGATCGCTGGGTGGTGCCGGCAGCGATGACGCGGTCGTCGGTGGAGGACGACGACGCTTCGCGGTGATAGACTCGGACGCACTGCCCAGCCGATGCGCATGGCCTCGGCGGTCGGGTCTGGAGTGATCGTGAGCCTGCTCAACAATATCCTCGTCATCTGCGTGCTGATTGCCGTCAGCGCCTTCTTTTCCATCTCCGAGATTTCGCTGGCGGCGGCGAACAAGAACAAGCTGCGGCAGATGGCCGACGGCGGCGATCCCGATGCGCCGCGGGTGCTGCAGTTGCAGAGCAGCCCGGGGAATTACTTCACCGTGGTCCAGATCGGCCTCAATGCGGTGGCCATTCTGGGCGGGATCGTCGGTGAGCAGGCCCTGTCGCCTCATGTCGAAGCGGCCTTGCGCTCGATCCATGATGGCGCAATGGTGGGAAGCATCAGTTTCATCATCGCCTTCGTTGCCGTAACGTCGTCCTTCGTGCTGTTCGCCGATCTGATGCCGAAGCGGCTGGCCATGGTCGAGCCCGAGCGCATTGCCGTCGCCATCGTCGGGCCGATGTTGCTGTGCATGCGGGTGTTTGCGCCGCTGGTGTGGGTGTTCAACGGATTGGCCAATCGTCTCTTTCGCGCCTTGGGCATCTCCGGTGAGCGGATCGAGCGCATCACGGCCGCCGACATCGTGGCGATGGCAGATGCGGGCGCACAGGCGGGCGGCGTGTTGCGCCAGGAGCAGCACCTGATCCGTAATGTGTTCGAGCTCGATTCGCGCTTCGTGCCGTCGGCCATGACCTCGCGTGAGAGCATCGTTTTTCTCAGCCTGGGTGAAACCGAGGACAGTATCCGGCGCAAGATCGCCGAGCATCCGCACGGCAAGTTTCCGGTGTGCGAGCACTCCATTGACAGCGTCATCGGCTATGTCGATGCCAAGGACATCCTGCCCCGCATCCTGCAGGGTCTGGAACTGTCACTGCGAACGCAGCCCATCGTGCGCAAGGTACTGGTGTTGCCCGATACCCTGACCCTGTTCGAAGCACTCGAGCAGTTTCGCGACGCCAAGGAAGACTTCGCCCTCATCGTCAACGAGTATGCGCTGGTCGTCGGGCTATTGTCGTTGCAGGACGTGATGAACACGGTGATGGGCGATCTTGGCAGTCCCTTCCAGGAAGAGCTCATCGTGCGTCGCGACGACAATTCGTGGCTGATCGATGGCGTGACGCCGATCGAAGACGTCATGCAGGCGCTGGACATCGCGGTATTCGAAGGTTTCGAAAACTATGAAACCATTGCCGGCTTCCTGATGTACCGCCTGCGCAAGGTCCCGAAACGCACTGACAGTGTGGTGTATGGCGGCTACAAGTTCGAAGTCGTCGATATCGACAATTACCGTATCGACCAGGTGCTGGTGACACGGGACGCGGGCTGAACGTCGGCGTCAGGCTGCGCGGTTGCGCGCCTCGGCAATGCGGGCAAGCGCCTCGCGCCCGCTGCGGATGTGTGCGCGCATGTGCAATTCGGCCGCATCGGCATCGCGGGCAGAGAGCGCATCGAGGATCGCGCGGTGTTCGGCGAGGGACTGCTCAAGGCGCCCGTCGGAGAACAGCGAATGATGGCGTGACAGCTTGATGACCTTGCGCAGGTCTTCGATGACGTGCTGCAGCCAGCGATTGTCGGCGATGCCTTGCAATGTGTGGTGGAAGGCCTGGTTGGCCTCGAAGAAGCGGTCGATGTCGCGTGCGTCCGCGGCACGCTCCAGATCGGCATGAATGTGCTTCAGCGTCGCGAGTTCGGATTCTGTGGCGCGGGTGGCAGAAATGCGCGCGCATTCGCCCTCGAGCATCGCCATGACCTTGAACACTTCGTCCAGATCGCGTTCGGAAATCTCGGTCACATAGCAGCCCCGGCGCGGCTTGAGCGTGACCAGGCCTTCGGATGCCAGTACTTTGAGCGCTTCGCGCAGCGGCGTCCGGGAGATGCCGTAATCCTCGGCCAGCGCCTGCTCGTCCACCCATGTGCCCGGCTTCAGTTCATGCGCGAAGATGCGTTGCCGCAATCGTTCTGCAACTTCCTGGTACAGCGCAAGCGGGGCGATACGGGATGCGGTCATGGTGCTGAAGGATCTCCTTGGGTGAGGAGCATAGCTGCTTTTTGCTATTGTCCCTACCCATTGCATTCATAATTATGGATAAAGTATTATTCTGCGTGTAGAACAAGTCAACTTCCTTAGCGCGGCGTAGCATGGGAGGCTTCGGGTGAGAACCTGAAGAACATGAGAGGGATACGCCGCGCAGTGGAGCGCCGGCGACCGCCCGCAATGATTGCGGGCGGTCTCGTCGTCGCGTCAAAGCTGCTGCAACTTCGCCAAGCAACGCAATGCCGCTTTCACGGCCAATGTGTCAGAGAGGTTTTTCATGTCGAACGCCAACGAGCCCACCTATTCCCAGCCCAGCCTGGACGCCTGGACCAAGGCCGCATCCAAGCATGCCCCCGAAGGCGATGTGACCAAGCTGAACTGGACGACGCCGGAAGGGCTTACGGTCAAGCCGCTCTACACCGCGGCCGATATCGAGGGCCTGAAGCACGCCGACACGCTGCCGGGTTTCGAGCCCTTTTTACGCGGGCCGCAGCCGACGATGTATGCGGTGAAGCCGTGGACCATTCGTCAGTACGCTGGCTTCTCCACCGCAGAGGCGTCGAATGCGTTTTACCGCAAGGCGCTGGCTGCAGGTGGCCAAGGCGTGTCGGTGGCTTTCGATCTGGCCACCCATCGCGGCTACGACTCGGACAATCCGCGCGTGCTCGGCGACGTCGGCAAGGCCGGCGTGGCGATCGACTCGGTCGAAGACATGAAGATCCTGTTCGACAGCATTCCGCTGGACAAGGTCTCCGTGTCGATGACGATGAATGGCGCGGTGTTGCCGATTCTGGCCGGTTACATCGTGGCGGCCGAGGAGCAGGGCGTGCCGCAGGAGAAACTGTCGGGGACCATCCAGAACGACATCCTCAAGGAGTTCATGGTCCGCAACACCTATATCTATCCGCCGACGCCGTCGATGAAGATCATCGCCGACATCTTCGGCTACACCGCGCAGCACATGCCCAAGTTCAACTCGATCTCGATCTCGGGCTACCACATCCAGGAGGCGGGGGCGAACCAGGCCATCGAACTCGCCTTCACCCTGGCAGACGGCATGGAATACGTGCGCACGGGCATCAACAGCGGCATGGACGTCGACACCTTTGCGGGCCGCCTGTCCTTCTTCTGGGCGGTGGGCATGAACTTCTACCTTGAGATCGCCAAGATGCGCGCCGCGCGTCTGCTGTGGTGGCGGATCATGAAGCAGTTCAACCCCAAGAGCCCGAAGTCGATGATGCTGCGCACGCACAGTCAGACCTCCGGCTGGTCGCTCACCGAGCAAGACCCGTACAACAACGTCGTGCGCACCACCATCGAGGCGATGGCGGCGGTGTTCGGCGGTACCCAGTCGCTGCACACCAACGCGCTCGATGAGGCGATCGCACTGCCGACCGAGTTCTCGGCGCGTATCGCCCGCAATACCCAGATCATCATCCAGGAAGAGACCCACATCTGTAACGTGGTCGACCCCTGGGCGGGCTCCTACATGATGGAAAAGCTTACCCAGGACATGGCCGACAAGGCCTGGGCACTGATCGAGGAGATCGAGTCCATGGGGGGCATGACCAAGGCGGTCGAGTCGGGCTGGGCGAAGATGAAGGTCGAGGAGTGCGCGGCCGACAAGCAGGCCCGCATCGATTCGGGCAAGGACGTGATTGTCGGCGTCAACAAGTACAAGCTCGACAAGGAAGACCCGATCGACATCCTCGACATCGACAACCATGCGGTGCGCGAGTCGCAGGTGGCGCGTCTGGCCAAGATCCGCGCCAGCCGCGACGGTGCGGCGGTGCAGGCGGCGCTCGATGCGCTGACGCGTTGTGCAGAGACCGGCGAGGGCAATCTGCTTGATCTCGCAGTCAAGGCGGTGCGTCTGCGCGCCACGGTGGGCGAGGTCTCTGACGCGCTGGAGAAGGTCTTCGGCCGTTACCGTGCCAACCCCCAAGCCGTGTCCGGTGTCTATGGTGCCGTGGTGGAAAACGACAGCGACTGGAAAGAGCTCAAGGCCGACATCGAAGCCTTCGTGGCGGAAGAGGGCCGTCGGCCGCGCATCATGATCGCCAAGCTCGGCCAGGACGGTCACGACCGTGGCGCCAAGGTGGTGGCATCGGCCTTCGCCGATCTCGGGTTCGATATCGACGTCGGGCCGCTGTTCCAGACCCCGGAGGAGGTCGCGCGCCATGCGGTCGAGAACGACGTGCATGCGGTGGGCTGCTCCAGCCTCGCCGCCGGGCACAAGACGCTGGTGCCTGCGGTCATCAACGGATTGCGTGAACAGGGCGCCGACGACATCATCGTCTTCGTCGGCGGGGTGATTCCGGCGCAGGACTACGACACGCTGTATGCTGCCGGTGCCAAGGGCATCTTCGGACCGGGTACGCCGATCCAGAAGTCTGCGCGCGAAGTGCTCAAGCAGATCCGCGCAGCACGGGCCAAGGCCTGATTGCCGCAGGCAGGGGCGGCGGCTTGAGGGTCGCCGCCCCTGTCTGTGTCCGTCACTTCGACTGAATTCCATTCGCGTTCGATGACCGTCTCCGAAAACCCGTTCTCGCAGGCCGCCCTGAATGAAGCCATCGATCATGAACTGGTCGATGGCGTGCTTGCGCGCAAGCTGCGGCCGCTGGCGAAGACCATCACCCTGATCGAGTCCCAGCGCGAGGATCACAAGCTGCGCGCGCGCGCCGTGCTCGAGGCCTTGCTGCCCCATACGGGCAAGGCCATCCGGGTCGGGATTTCAGGGGTGCCGGGGGTGGGCAAATCCACCTTCATCGAATGCCTCGGCATGTATCTCATCGAGCAGGGCATGCGTGTCGCCGTGCTTGCGGTGGACCCTTCGTCGTCCGTGTCGGGGGGCTCCATTCTCGGCGACAAGACGCGCATGGAGCACCTGAGCCAGAACCCGGCCGCCTACATTCGCCCCAGCCCTTCGGCCTGCAGTCTTGGCGGCGTGGCTGAAAAGACCCGCGAAACCATGCTGGTGTGCGAGGCGGCGGGCTACGACGTCATCATCGTCGAAACCGTTGGGGTCGGTCAGTCCGAGACCGCGGTGGCCGGCATGACCGATATCTTCTGCCTGCTGCAACTGCCCAACGCCGGTGACGACCTGCAGGCGATCAAGAAGGGCATCATGGAGATTGCCGACCTGATCGTCATCAACAAGGCAGACATCGATCCCGCTGCCGCAATGCGGGCGAAATCGCAGATCAAGACCGCGCTGCACATGTTGCGCCCGATGAGCCAGAACTGGACCGTGCCTGTCATTACGCTGTCGGCGCTCAAGCGTGAAGGCGTGGCCGAATTCTGGGAGCAGGTCGTGCGTTACCGCGATACCTTGAGCAGGTCCGGCGAGTTTGAGGCCAAGCGCAGGCATCAGGCTCTGGCCTGGATGTGGGACATGATCGACGCCGGGCTGCGCAGCCGTTTTCGCAGCCACCCGCGCGTCAAGGGCGAATTGCCTCAACTGGCAAGCGCAGTCGAGCAGGGGGCGACCACGCCGTCGGCCGCCGCACTACGCCTGCTGGGGTATCTGAACTGAAGCACCGGAATTACGCAGCACCGAATTGCCCGCTCACCACGTTGTCGTGGTGGGGGACACAGAAAACCCGTTAAGGAGGTCATCAATGCAAGAGATCATTCGTCAGCTGGACGAGAAGCGCGCCAAGGCCCGTCTGGGCGGTGGCCAGAAGCGCATCGACGCCCAGCACGCCAAGGGCAAGCTCACCGCGCGCGAGCGTATCGAACTGTTCCTTGATGACGGCAGCTTCGAAGAATGGGACATGTTCAAGGAGCACCGCTGCAACGATTTCGGCATGAATGCCGATCACGTTCCTGGCGATGGCGTGGTGACGGGCTACGGCACGGTGAATGGTCGCCTGGTGTTCGTGTTCTCGCAGGACTTCACCGTCTTTGGCGGTTCGCTGTCGGAAACCCATGCGGAGAAGATCTGCAAGGTCATGGACCATGCGATGAAGGTCGGCGCGCCTGTGATCGGTCTCAATGACTCGGGCGGCGCGCGCATCCAGGAGGGGGTGGACTCCCTCGGCGGCTACGCCGACGTGTTCCAGCGTAACGTGATGGCCTCCGGCGTGGTGCCGCAGATCTCGCTGATCATGGGGCCGTGTGCAGGCGGCGCGGTATATAGCCCGGCAATGACCGACTTCATCTTCATGGTGAAGGACTCGTCCTACATGTTCGTTACCGGCCCCGAAGTGGTCAAGACTGTCACCCATGAGGAAGTCACCGCCGAAGAACTCGGTGGCGCGATCACCCACAACACCAAGTCCGGCGTGGCCGACCTCGCTTTCGAGAACGATGTCGAAGCGCTGATGATGACCCGCCGCCTGGTGGGCTTCCTGCCTTCGAGCAATCGTGAGAAGCCGCCCACGATTCCGATGGTCGATCCGGCTGATCGGCTGGATTTCTCTCTCGACACGCTGGTACCGGCAAACCCGAATCAGCCCTATGACATGAAGGAGCTGATCGTCAAGATGGTCGATGACGGCGACTTCTTCGAACTGCAGCCCGACTACGCCAAGAACATCATCATCGGCTTCGCCCGCATGGAGGGCTCGCCGGTCGGCATCGTCGCCAACCAGCCGCTGGTACTGGCCGGTTGCCTCGACATCAAGAGCTCGATCAAGGCTGCGCGCTTCGTGCGCTTCTGCGATGCCTTCAACATCCCCGTGGTGACGCTGGTGGATGTCCCTGGTTTCATGCCCGGCACCAGCCAGGAATACGGCGGCATCATCAAGCATGGTGCCAAGCTGCTCTATGCCTACGCCGAGTGCACCGTGCCCAAGGTCACCCTGATCACGCGCAAGGCTTACGGCGGCGCCTACGACGTGATGAGTTCCAAGCACCTTCGCGGCGACGTTAACTTCGCCTGGCCGTCGGCCGAAATCGCGGTGATGGGCCCGAAGGGCGCGGTGGAGATCATCTTCCGCGAGGAAAAGAACGATCCCGCCAAGATCGCGGAGCGCGAAGCCGAGTACAAGGCCCGCTTCGCCAACCCGTTCGTGGCCGGCGCACGTGGCTTCATCGACGACGTGATCATGCCGCACGAGACGCGCAAGCGCGTGTGCCGTTCGCTGGCCATGCTCAAGGACAAGGAACTCGAGAACCCGTGGCGCAAGCACGGCAACATTCCGCTCTGATTGCCGCACGAGGAAATAAGACATGTTTAAGAAGATCCTGATTGCAAACCGCGGTGAAATCGCCTGCCGCGTCATCAAGACCGCCCGCAAGATGGGCATTGCCACGGTGGCGGTGTATTCCGAGGCCGACAAGGACGCCCTGTTCGTGGAACTGGCGGATGAAGGCGTGTGCATCGGCCCCGCGGCCTCCAAGGAGTCCTATCTGGCGATGGACAAAATCATCGCCGCCTGCAAGCAGACCGGTGCCGAGGCCGTGCATCCTGGCTACGGCTTCCTGTCCGAGAACGCGGAGTTTTCGCGCCGGCTGGAAGAGGAGGGCATCAAGTTCATCGGTCCGAAGCACTACTCGGTCGCCAAGATGGGCGACAAGATCGAGTCGAAGAAGTTGGCGATCGAGGCCGGTGTGAACACCATCCCCGGCTACAACGATGCGATTGCCGGCCCCGACGAGGCGGTCGAGATCGCGAAGAAGATCGGTTATCCGGTGATGATCAAGGCATCGGCCGGTGGCGGTGGCAAGGGTCTGCGGGTGGCCTTCAACGACAAGGAGGCGCATGAGGGCTTCGCTTCCTGCGTCAACGAAGCGCGTAACGCTTTCGGCGACGATCGTGTCTTCATCGAGAAGTACGTGCTGGAACCGCGCCACATCGAGATTCAGGTACTGGGCGATGCGCACGGCAATTATGTGTACTTGAACGAGCGCGATTGCTCCATTCAGCGTCGTCACCAGAAGGTCATTGAGGAGGCGCCCAGCCCCTTCGTCGACCCCGAGATGCGCCGCGCAATGGGTGAGCAGGCGGTGGCGCTGGCGCGGGCGGTGAACTACGAGTCGGCCGGTACGGTCGAGTTCGTGGTGAGCGGCGCGACCAAGGAGTTCTACTTCCTGGAGATGAACACCCGTTTGCAGGTCGAGCACCCGGTCACCGAACTCATCACCGGGCTCGACCTCGTCGAGCAGATGATCCGCGTGGCTTACGGCGAGAAGCTGCCGCTGAGCCAGACCGATGTCGGCATCAACGGCTGGTCCATGGAGTGCCGCATCAACGCCGAAGACCCCTTCCGTGGCTTCCTGCCCTCGACAGGCCGACTGGTGAAGTTCCAGCCGCCGGCCGAGGTCGATGGTCAGGTGCGTGTCGACACCGGCGTGTATGAAGGTGGCGAGATCTCGATGTTCTACGACTCGATGATTGCCAAGCTCATCGTGCACGGCAAGGACCGCAATGAGGCCATCGAGCGCATGCGCGACGCGCTCAACGCCTTCGTGATCCGTGGCATCAGCTCCAACATTCCGTTCCAGGCGGCCTTGCTGCAGCATCCGCGTTTCTGCTCGGGCAATTTCAATACCGGCTTCATCGCCGAGGAATATCCGCAGGGTTTCGACGCGTCGATGGTGCCGCACGACGATCCCGCGCTGCTGGCAGCGGTTGCCACCTTCGCGCGCAAGCGTTACATCGACCGTGCCGTCCAGATCGACGGCCAGCTTGCCGGCCACGGCCGCAAGGTGGCTACCAACTGGGTGGTCGTCATGGCTGGCACGCAGTATCCGTTCTCCATTCGTCCGATCGAAGGAGGGTTGTCGCTGACCCATGGCGACACGACCTACGACATTGTCTCCGACTGGACCTTTGGCGATCTGCTGTTCAAGGGCACGGTCAATGGCCAGCCCATCTGTCTGCAGATCGAGCGCCGTGGGCTGCGCTACTGCATCTCGCATTTTGGCCTGCAGGTCGAACCCATGGTGATGACGGTGCATGCCGCCCATCTGCTGTCGCTGATGCCCGAGAAGCTGCCGCCTGATCTGTCGAAATTCCTGCTGTCGCCGATGCCCGGTCTGCTGCGCGAGGTGTCGGTCGTGGAGGGGCAGGAAGTGAAGGCGGGCGAGAAGCTGGCCGTGATCGAAGCGATGAAGATGGAAAACGTGCTCAAGGCGGACTGCGACGTCACGGTGAAGAAGATCGTCGTTGCGCCGGGCGCCAGCTTGTCGGTGGATGAGGTCATCATCGAGTTCGTTTGATCTGAAGTGTAGTTTCTACGCACTGTTTCGTTCGATGGGGAGGGAGACGCTGCCGGCAAGTCCGGCGGGGTGCCCGTCGGAGGGTGGGCCCGCGCAAGCGGGCCCTTTTTATTTTCTGGTGTCATTGCCAATGGCGCGAAACGCGGTGCCATAAACCGGCTATCATTATCCAAAATGACTTAGTGCATATTTGAGGCCAGGACTCGCGATGAAGTCCGCATCTTTCAACGAGATCTTGACGGCGCTCCCGTTCATCGAACGGGAAGGGCCGTTCGTGCGGATCTTTCTCGATGCCATTCCGGACCTCGTCTTTGTGAAAGACCGGAACGGCTGCTACCTCGGTTGCAACAGGGCGTTCGAGTCGAGCATCGGGCGGCTGGAGGCGGAGATCGTCGGCGTCGATGATGGAGCGATTTTTGGTGCGGAAGTCAGGGCGGCACGGGCTGCGCATGATCGTCTTGCATTCGAGCGCGGGGCGGCGGCACGCCGCGAGGAGCGCATCGTTTTTCCCGACGGTCGTGAACGGGTGCTGGATACGCTCACGACGCCGTTTCTCGACGCCGACGGATTCAGTGTGCTGATTGGTATCAGTCGCGACATCTGTGTGCTCAGGCATACCGAAGCGGCCTTGCTCAGCAGCCAGTCTTTGTTGGAACAGGTGCAGACACTTGCCCGTACCGGCACCTGGACCGTCGATCCTGTCACCAGCGAGCTCACCAACTGGTCCGCGCAAACCTATCGCAATCTGGGTATCGCCGAAGGGACACCGGCGACTTACGGCACTTTCCTCAATGCGGTGCATCCGGAAGACCGCGCGCGGGTGAACACTGCATGGCAGGCAGCCCTTGCCGGCGGGCGATACGACATCCAGCACCGGGTTGTCGTCGGTGGCGTGGTCAGGTGGGTCCACGAGCGCGCCGATCTGCGGCGTGACAGCGCGGGGCACTTGCTGGGCGGTATCGGGATGGTCCAGGACATTACCGAGCAGATGCATGCCGAGCAAAAGCTCAAACAGGCCGCTGCGGTATTCGAGAATACCGCAGAGGCTGTTCTCATCACCGATGTCGATCATCGTATCGTCGCCGTCAACCGCGCGTTTACGGTGATAACGGGCTACACCGCAGACGAGGCGATCGGGCGCAAGCCCAGCATGCTCAGTTCGGGCCGTCAAGGCGAGTCGTTCTATGCCGGCATGTGGCGCGAGGTCAGCGTGACCGGGCACTGGCAGGGTGAAATCTGGAACCGGCGCAAGGGTGGCGAGGTCTTCCCCGAATTGCTCACGGTGTCCACCGTGCGTGACGAGGAAGGATTCATCACGCATTTTGTCGGGGTGTTTTCAGACATCAGTGCAATGAAGCAGGCCGAGGCGAAATTGCAGCATCAGGCGCACTACGACGCCCTCACCGACTTGCCGAACCGCGTGTTGCTCAATCTGCGTCTGGAGCACGGCGTGGAGCGTGTTCGCCGCAGCGGGATGATGATGGCCGCGCTGTTCATGGACATCGATCGCTTCAAGAACATCAATGACAGCCTCGGTCATCCGGTGGGCGACGAATTGTTGATCGAGATCGCGCAGCGCTTGCGTGGGCGGATGCGGGCGGAAGACACCCTGGCCCGCCTCGGTGGCGACGAGTTCGTGATTCTGCTCGATCGCATCCAGCGCGCCGAGGATGTCGCCAACTTCGCGCAGGAAGTGATCGATCTGATGAACCAGCCCTACCACCTGAGCAGTGGCCAGGAGGTGTTCGTCGGCGCCAGCATCGGCATCAGCCTCTTTCCGCACGACAACGACGACCACCGCCAGCTTATTCGCAACGCGGACGCTGCGCTCTACGAGGCCAAGGCGGCCGGTCGCAATGTCTATCGCTTCTATACCGAGGCCCTGACTGCTGCGGCGCAGGAACGGCTCGCGCTCGAGGTTGCGCTGCGGCGGGCGCTCGAACGCGATGAGTTGGTGCTGCACTACCAGCCCGTGATTGCAGTCGCATCGGGGCACACCATTGGCGTCGAGGCGCTGGTGCGATGGCGGCAGAGCAGCGGCGAACTGACATCCCCGCAACGGTTCATTCCGGTGGCGGAGGAAACGGGCCTGATCGTTCCGCTCGGGGCCTGGGTCATGGAACAGGCCTGCCGTCAGGGACGCGCCTGGCTGGACGCGGGAGACGTGCTCTCCGTCGCGGTCAATCTGTCGTCGCGCCAGTTTGCCGATGGCGCGCTGGTGGATATGGTGCGTGGCGTGCTGGATCGCACCGGGTTTCCCGCCCCGCTGCTGACCCTCGAGCTGACCGAGAGTGCGGTGATGGCACAGCCGGATCGGGCAGTGGACGTCCTGAAGGCGCTGAAAGCCATCGGTGTCAAATTTTCGATCGATGACTTTGGTACGGGTTACTCCTCGCTGGCGTATCTCAAGCGCTTCCCGGTCGATGCCCTCAAGATCGATCGAAGTTTCGTTGCGGACATCGTGCGCGACGAAAGCGATCGCATGATCGTGTCGACCATTGTGGCGATGGCGCACCAGTTGCGGCTCGATGTCATCGCCGAGGGGGTCGAAACCGCGGAGCAACTGGCGCTTCTCTCCGCGCTTGGATGTGCCGCGTGTCAGGGTTATCTGTTCGGGCACGCAGTCAACGCCAGCGAGATCTGCGTCAGCTGAGGCATCACAGGCGGGTTGCTATATTTGCGCAATAATAATTTGTTGAATATAATTCGCGAACCCAGTGCTGACGGGATCGCCGTCGGCCGCACCCGGACCGGCATTGAGGCGTTCGCCCATTGACCATACCGCCCCCGGTCCCCACCCATCCCCGGATCTGTCTGCCCATTTGACGATGCTGTTCAGTCACGGCGGGCGGTGCCCGACGCAAGGAGGAGATCAAGATGACTCAGCAGACGCAGCATCTGGCGCGAACCTGGCCCATTGCCCGTACTGACGACGTTCAGGATCGACCGTTCCAGATCTATACACAGCGCGATCTCGACCGTATCGAGCCGCTCACACGCCTGTCCGCGGAGGCCCGCTTCGAGATGAAAGTGGTGTCGACCGTGTTGCCCTTCAGGGTGAACCAGTACGTCGTCGATGAACTGATCGACTGGGATCAGGTTCCCGATGATCCCATCTACCAGCTGACCTTCCCGCAGCGTGGCATGCTCGCCGACGAACATTTCGAGCGCATCGCAAAACTGTATCGCGAAGGTGCGGACAAGGCCGACATCGAGGCCGCCGCACATGAAGTCCGGCTCGCACTCAATCCACATCCCGCGGATCAGATGGAAATGAACATGCCGCGGGATGCGGAGGGCAACCGGCTCGAAGGGATTCAGCACAAATATCGTGAAACGGTGCTGTTCTTCCCCAGCCAGGGGCAGACCTGCCACAGCTATTGCACCTTCTGTTTCCGCTGGGCGCAATTTGTCGGCGACAAGACCTTGCGTATTGCCGCATCCGAAGCGCGAATGTTGCACGACTACCTGCGGGATCACCAAGAGGTGACCGACCTGCTGTTTACCGGTGGCGACCCGATGGTGATGAAGACGAAACACCTGCAGGGTTACCTTGAGCCCCTGCTGGCGGCAGAATTCGATCACATTCAGACCATCCGCATCGGTACCAAGGCGCTGAGTTTCTGGCCGCACCGCTTCCTGGGGGCTGCGGATGCGGATGAGCTCATTGCGCTGTTGGAACGGATGGTCAAGGCTGGCAAGCATGTTGCTCTGATGGCGCACTATAACCACTGGCGCGAGATGGAAACCCCGGCAGCGCGTGCGGCGATCCGCCGCATTCGCGGCACCGGCGCGGTGATTCGTGCCCAGGGGCCGTTGATCCGTCACATCAACGACGATCCCGATGTCTGGGCACGAATGTGGAAGACGCAGGTCAGCCTTGGCATCGTGCCGTACTACTTCTTCGTCGAGCGCGATACCGGGGCACGCAACTACTTCGAGGTGCCACTGGCGCGGGCCTGGGAGATCTACCGCGGCGCCATTCAGCAGGTGTCCGGACTTGCACGTACGGCGCGCGGTCCGAGCATGAGCGCCAGTCCGGGCAAGGTCGAGGTGCAGGGCGTGTCGGAGATCAACGGCGAGAAGGTCTTCGTGCTGCGCTTCATTCAGGGGCGGAATCCGGACTGGGTGCAACGCCCCTTCTTTGCCAAATACGATGATCAGGCCACCTGGCTGCACCACCTCAAGCCGGCATTCGGCGAAGAGAAGTGGTTCTGGGAAGACGAATACCAGGCGATCCGCGAGGAAAAGGTGGGCGCAGCCGCCTGATCCGGGCAAGGGCGCAGCTGTGTCATGCAACGGGCCCGGGCAGTCGGGCCCGTTGCAGTTGACGCGGCGGCCAATCGCCGGATGATATCTCTCGTGGCAGGCCGGGGAGTCGTCGATGCGTCTGGATAATGGCAGGGAAAGCAGCAATATCGAGGATCGACGTGGCGAGGGTGGACCACGTCGCGGATTGGGCGGTGGCGGCCGGATTGGTATCGGCACCATCGTACTGGTGCTGGTGGCGATGTATTTCGGCGTCGATCCAAGTATCGTGCTCAACGGCGCAGGGGTGATGAGTCCGCCGACGGCGGAGTCGTCCCGCCCACCTGCGTCCGCGCAGGACGATTCCGCCCGCTTCGTCTCCATGGTACTCGCCGATACCGAGGACACCTGGCGAGCGCTGTTCAGTGGGGGTGGTCGCCGCTACGTCGAACCTCGGCTGGTGCTCTATCGCGGCGCGACTCAGAGCGCGTGTGGACTCGGGCAGGCCGAAATGGGGCCCTTCTACTGCCCTGCCGACAGCAAGGTCTATCTCGACCTGGATTTCTTCGCCGAACTTCGCAGCCGCTTTCACGCGCCGGGGGATTTCGCGCAGGCCTACGTGATTGCCCACGAGATTGGCCATCACGTGCAGAACCTGTTCGGTATTTCCGCCAAGGTTCAGGATGCGCGCCAGCGTCTTTCGGCGCGCGAGTCCAACCTGCTGTCGGTCAAGCTGGAACTACAGGCCGATTGCCTGGCCGGGGTGTGGGCACACCACGCCGAGCGCAGCCGGCAGGTGCTCGAGGCCGGCGACCTCGAGGAGGCACTCGCGGCCGCGGCGGCCACGGGGGACGACACCTTGCAGAAGCAGGCGCGAGGCTACGCCGTGCCCGACAGCTTTACGCACGGTAGCGCGGCGCAGCGTGCGCAATGGTTTCGCACTGGATTCAATGCAGGCAGCTTGCGCGCCTGTGACACGTTCAGCGTCGCCGCTCATTGACCGTCTGACGGGCATGTGCGCGCAGGTGTCCTCACTCAGCCTGCGGCCAGGCGGGCAAACGCGTCCACGACTTCAGGCGGGGCCTGAACCAGTTCGATCAACACCCCTTCGCCCCCGATCGGAAACTCGTCGTTGCCCTTCGGGTGCAGGAAGGTGATGTCGAAGCCGGCCGCGCCGCGGCGGATGCCGCCGGGTGCAAAGCGTACGCCTTGAGCCGTCAGCCATTCCACCGCCTTGGGAAGATCATCGATCCAGATCCCGACATGGTTCAGCGGGGTGGCGTGAACGGCGGGCTTTTTCTCGGGGTCGAAAGGCTGCATCAGATCGACCTCGACCTTGAACGGGCCAGCACCCATGGCACAGATATCCTCGTCCACATTCTCGCGTTCGGAGACGAAGTTGCCGGTGATCTCGAGGCCAAGCATGTCTACCCACAAGGTCTTGAGTTTTTCCTTGCTGGGACCGCCGATGGCAATTTGCTGAATGCCGAGGACTTTGAACGGACGCTGGGACATGAAGGACTCCTGGTTGGCGTGGATTAATAATCCATAATTATAGAGGATGGAGGCTCCAACAACGATGGGAAATCCAACGCGACGAATGGGGCGATTCAGAATGCGCCCGTGAAGCTATCGGCCAAAGAGGTTAAAGATGGTCTGCCTTAGCCAAGCGTGGGCAGGGTCTTTCTGAAACCGCTGATGCCATATCAAGAGCACGTCAATCACTGGGGATTCCATCGGCGTTTCCACGTAACGGAGGTCGCCATGCAAGACCAGCAACTCGGCGAGGTCGCGTGGAATGGTGGCGATCAGGTCCGAACGCTCAATGATGGGTAGCAGACTCATGAAGTGCGAGATATGTACCTTTACCCGTCGCTGGATGCCCTTCGCCTTGAGAAACTGTTCAAAGACATGTTCTCGACCGCCGGGCGTGACCACCGCGTGTTCGAGCATGCAGAACTGCTCGATCGTGAGCGCGTCCCCGATGCCGGGGTGATCCTTTCTGCAGATGCATACATGTTTGCTCTTGAACAGGCGCTGCTGAAAGAAGCCGCCGCGCCTTAGGTCCGGGAAATACCCGATGGCCAGGTCCACAGCCCCGGACTCCAGTGCCTCCGCCGCAACTTCGCGGGGGAGGCCGAACGTCTTCACACTGATCAGCGGTGCGGAAGAGGCGAGTGCCGACAGCAAGTTCGGGAGAAAGTTGACTTCCGCGATGTCGGGCGCCAGCAAGGAGAAGGACCGCTCGCTGAGGGAAGGGTCAAACGTCTTCGGCTTGAGGATGGCGTTCTCGATCGCCTGAACGATCTGCCTGACCTCAGGGCCCAGGGCTTCGGCCCTGGGTGTCGGCACCATGCTGCTGCCAGAGCGCACGAACAGCGGGTCGTCCATCAAGCTCCGCAGGCGATTAATCGCTGCGCTCATGGCAGGCTGACTCAGTCCCAGTGATTCACCGGCTTTGGTGACTTGCCGATGGCGAAACATCGCATCGAAGACCAGCAGCAGATTGAGGTCGGTTGTTCTTGCATCCATGTGGTGGATTTCCTGTATCCATGAAATCGTCTTGGTGGATTCTACATCGCCTTCTAAACTCGTCTCAAAGAATTGAGCTCCCGCCACTTGGCAGGGAAGGTCATCAAGGAGACAAAGCATGAACGAACTTTCGTTGGACGCTGCGCAGCGCATCATTGCAGACGCGCTGGTCGCTTCGCGCGATGCTGGCTACAAGCCTATGGCCGTTGCAGTGGTGGACAAGGCTGGGCACTTGAAGGCCTTTGCGCGTGAAGACGGTGCCAGCATGTTTCGTTCCGATATAGCGCTGGCCAAAGCGTGGGGCGTGGTGGGCATGGGGGTTTCCAGCCGCCAGCTGGCCCAGCGCGCGGCCGACAACCCCAACTTCTTCGTCTCGCTGGCGGCGACGTCCCAAGGGCGGTTTCTTGCGCAGACGGGCGCCGTGCCCATCCGCACCCCCGAGGGCGAATTGCTCGGGGCGGTGGGGGCCAGCGGCGGAACGGGTGACGAGGATGAGCAGGTGTGCATCGCCGGCGTTCGCGCCGCTGGACTCCGGTTCGACTGAGTGCCCGCCATGTCCTGCAGATGTGGTGTTGACGTGCACGCTCACGTCGTTCCTGCGCAGTTTCCCCGGTCGCTGACAAACCCGTCACCCCGTGGTTGGCCGTCGACAGTCGAAGCCGGTGCCTGTCACCGGCAGGTGATGATTGATGGCAAGAACTACCGCACGGTATCCGATCATTGCTGGAGCACCTCTCGCCGACTGGCCGATTTCCAGGAGTTGGGTCTTTCGCTGCAGGTGATCTCTCCGATGCCCGAGCTTTTGGGGTACTGGCTGCCGGCTGCCGACGGTGCCTTGTTGGCCCGCTACATGAATGAACAGATCGCCGCCATGGTGGCAGAGTCTGGTGGCCGGCTGCTGGGCATGGGCACGGTGCCGTTGCAGGACATGAATCTGGCGCTCGCCGAACTGCCGCATCTGAAGCACAGCCTGGGTCTGGTGGGGGTGGAGGTTGGTAGCAACATCAACGGAACGGTGATCGGCGATCTGGCTTTCGACCCGTTCTTTGAGGCTTGTGTCGATCTGGACATCCCGGTCTTTGTTCACGCGCTGCGACCCGCGGGCATGGATCGCCTGGTCGGGCCGGCACCCTTGCAGCAAATCCTGGCCTATCCGACGGACGTGGGCCTGGCTGCGGCATCGGTGCTTACCTCGGGCCTGCTCAGGCGCCATCCTCGGCTGCGCATCGCCTTCAGTCATGGCGGTGGCACGCTCGCCAGCTTGCTGCCACGACTGCGCCAGTCGATGTCCGTGTTTCCTGCGATCGCTGAGTGTCTGGTTCTGGATCCGGCTGAGCAGGTCCGCTCCATGTACTTCGACACCCTCGTGTTCGACGGCCCCATGTTGCGTCATCTCGTGAATGTGTTTGGTGCCACACAGCTGATGGTGGGAACCGACTACCCATTCAACTTCCGCGACCAAAAGCCCATGCAGCGCCTCGAACAGTCCGGATTCGATGCAACAGTCATTGAGCAGTTATCTCACCTGAATGCCCGACGCTATCTCGGCATCACCAACCATTGAATGGAGGAGTTCCGTGTCTCATGCATCGTCTTTGGTTCGCGCTCTGAGGAGCATTGCGCTCTACGTGCCCGACCTCGTAAAAGCGGAGCAGTTCTACACCGAGGTCTGGCATTTGCAGGTCGTGTCGCGTGTGGATAATGCGATCTATCTCGCAGGGGCCGGACAGGATCATCACCTGCTATCGCTGCATCAGCGTGATGGCGAAACGGGCATTCGCCACGTGACCCTGCGCGCATGCGACCTGAAGGCGCTGGATGAAGTTGCGCGCCGAGCCGTGAGCGCTGGGGGTCGTGTCGTGTCGGATTTGGCGCCTTGTGAGGAGCCTGGTGGCGGCACGGCGGTGGTTGTGGCCGACCGTGACGGCCGGCGCTTCCAGTTGGTGTGCGGTGATGAACGGGTGGATGGACGTCCCAGCGATCCGGATCAACCCATCCGCCTCGCGCATGTGGTGCTCAACTGCCAAGACGTTGAGGACACGCAAAGCTTCCTGGAGATGGCGCTCGATTTTTCGCTGTCCGACCGGACCCGCATCATGGCCTTCATGCGCTGCAATAGCGACCACCACTCGATTGCACTCGGCGACACAGACAACAATGCCTTGAATCACATCGCCTTCCTGATGCCGGATCTGGATGCGGTGATGAGAGGCGGTGGCCGCATGCGCGATGCGGGATACGAAATCGCCTGGGGGCCCGGCCGTCACGGTCCAGGCAACAACGCTTTCAACTACTTCATTGGCCCGTTTGGCGAGGTCATTGAATACACCGCTGAGGTCGAGCAGATCGATGACAGCTACCACGTCGGTGGCCCGTCTGACTGGACCTGGCCACCCGGGCGCATTGACCAATGGGGTATTTCAGCTATACCCGCTGCCACTCTGAAGCAGGCGCAGCGCAGTGTGTTCTTCTCAACCCATCCCTGAATCTGCGAGAGATTACTTATGAAACTCATGACATTCATTTCCAGCGGCGCCCAGCACATCGGATTGGTCGAAGACGGCCACGTGGTGGACCTCAATGCGTTCGACGCTTCGCTGCCCGGCAGCATTCGCTCGGCGCTTGAAGCAGGTGTCGATCTGGTGGCGCTCGCAGCCAAGGCCCGGCAATCAGATGCAGAACGCTTGCCGCTGGAGTCGCTTGAACTGGCAACGCTCATCCCGGAGCCGGGCAAGATCGTTTGTCTGGGGCTGAACTATTTCGATCACGCGAAGGAAAGCGGGCGTGAGAAGCCTGATTACCCCTGGCTCTTTTTCCGCGGCAAGAGTTCGCTGATGGGCCATGGCCAGCCGGGCATCGTGCCCAAGGTGTCGGATCGATTCGACTACGAGGCCGAGCTTGCTGTGGTGATCGGTCGCACGGTGCCGCGCCATGTGTCGCAGGCAGATGCGCTGCAGTATGTCTTTGGCTACACCTGTTTCAACGACATGTCGGTGCGCGACTATCAGAAGCGCACGCCGCAATGGACGATCGGCAAGAACTTCGATGCGACAGGCGCGCTGGGGCCCGTTCTGGTCACCGCCGACGAATTGCCGGAGGGGGCCAAGTCCCTTCGCATCCAGGCCCGTCTTAACGGCGCTGTCATGCAGGACGCCGACACCAGCGACATGATCTGGTCCGTGGCGGAAACCATTGCACTGCTGTCCGATTGCATGACCCTGGAGCCGGGGGATGTCATCGCGATGGGCACCCCTGCAGGTGTGGGCCAGTCGCGCACACCGCCGGTCTGGATGAAAGCCGGTGATGTGATCGAGATCGAAATCGAGCGCATTGGTCTGTTGGTCAACCCCATCCACGCCGAGGTGGCTTGACATGTCCGATCGCATCTACGACGTTGCCATTGTTGGTTTCGGCCCGTCGGGGGCGGTGGCGGCCACATTGTTGGGGCAGGCGGGGCTGGATGTCTGGGTGGCCGATCGCTTATCCGAGGTCTATGAGATTCCCCGAGCCATTGCGCTGGACCACGAAATCATGCGGGTGTTCCAGCAGATGGGGGTGGTGCAGGCCATCGAACGGTATCTTGAGCCCTTCACTCCGTCGGAGTATTACGGCGTGGATGGGCAGCTGATTCGGCGCATGACCATGGTGGAGCCGCCGTATCCGCAGGGCTACACCCCATCGTTGGTCTTCACTCAGCCGCCGGTGGAGCGGGCCTTGCGCGCCCGCGTCTCGCAGCTGCCCAATGTGCATGTGGCCTTGTCAACCGAGGTGCAGTCCGTTGAGCAGGACGACAACGGTGTGAGTCTGCACATCAAGCAGGCGGATGGACAAACGGGCCAGGTTCGCGCTCGCTGGGCACTGGCATGCGACGGTGGCGCCAGTGGCGTTCGTGGTCAGCTGGGCGTCGGGCTGCAAGACCTGGACTTCGACGAGCCTTGGCTGGTGGTGGACGTCCTGGTGAACGCCAAAGGGCTTGAGAAACTTCCCAAGACCAGCGTCCAGTTCTGCGAACCCGAGCGCCCTTGCACCTACGTGATCGGTCCCGGGAATCATCGACGCTGGGAGATATCGCTCAAGCCAGGTGAAGACCCCAAAGAGGCCGCGACGCAGGCACGCACTTGGGCGTTGCTCTCGCGCTGGTTGACTCCCGAGGACGGTGAGATCTGGAGGCAGTCGAGCTACCGGTTTCATGCCCTGGTCGCCGAGAAATGGCGTGTGGGGAGGGTTTTCCTCGCGGGTGACGCCGCGCACATGCAGCCACCGTTCCTGGGGCAAGGCATGTGTCAGGGCATCCGGGACGTGGCCAACCTTTGCTGGAAGCTTGTGGCAGTGCTGGGTGACCAGTTGCCGACCGCGGCGGTCGATACGCTGCTGAACAGTTACGGCGATGAGCGTGGTGCGCATGTGCGCGAACTGACCACGCGGATCAAGGCTGTGGGTGCAGTCATTTGCGAACGCGATGAGAACAAGGCCCGCGACCGCGATGCCCGCCTGCTCGCTGAATGCGGTGGTGTTGTGAAGGATACGCCGCGCCAGGACGTAATGCCGGCCTTGAGCGCCGGGTTGGTCAGGATGTCACCAGGTTGTGGCGCGCTGTTCCCGCAGCCATGGCTGCTGGTGAATGACCAGCGCATGCGCATGGACGAACTGCTGGGCAACGGTTGGCGACTGGTCATGATCGGGGCGACGGAAGTGGTGCCGCCTGTCTCGCTGACCGAGAAGCTGAAGCTCTGCGTCGCGGCCTTTGGCCCCGCTCATTTGCAGGAGGCCGACGGTGTCGTCCAGGCCTGGTTCGCTCGTCACGGTGTCACCGCCGCGGTGGTTCGGCCGGACAACTATGTCTACGGCACCGCGAGCGGAGCTGAAGGCACACTCGAGCTGCTGAAAGCCCTGGCCAAGGCGCTGTCGATCTGAGGCGGATGAACATGGGCACGACCTACACCCTCTACTTTTCGCCCGGTGCCTGTTCGCGCGTCGCGATGACGGCGCTTGAGGCGGCGAACGCTGTCTACGACGCGCGCCTCGTGCGACTGGCAGAGGGTGAGCAACTGCGTGAGCCATTTCGCAGCCAGAACCCGAAGGGCAAGGTGCCGGTGTTGGTGACGGCAGACGGTGTGCTCACCGAACTGCCCGCCATTGCGCAATACCTGCACGCCAGATTCCCCGATGCCGGGCTGCTGAGCGATGGCTCCGCGATGGATCGGGCCACATCTCTGGCCTGGATGGCCTGGTGTGCTTCGACTTTGCATCCTGCGCTCTACCGCATCCGCATGTCGCATCGGATTCATCCGGATGCCGCGCAGCATGGTCCGATTCGGCAGGCCGCCGCGGCGGAGCTGACGGACCAGTTGCAGGTGGCGTGCCTGCCCTTGAGCAAGGGCGACTGGTTGATGGGGCAGCAATGGTGCCTCGCAGATGCCTACCTGTACTGGGTGATCGAGCGCGCCCTGGCGTCAAACGCCAATGTGGTGCTTGATCCCGTCATACAGGCCTGGCGCGAACGCTGCGCGGAGTGGCCCGCCTGGACGCGAGCGATACAGCGAGAAGCCTGAGAGCTTCAAGGCAAATACAAGAAATGGAGACACCAATAATGAATACGATAGCAAGATCCTGCAGGCGTTATTCGCCTTGGGCTCTGGTGCTGCTGTCCTGGATGCAGGTTGCCACCGCGGCGCCGGTAGTGCCGGCCCTGATTCGCCCTGCACTGATGGTTAAGGTGCCCGAGAAGTCGGCATTGATGGGCGTCACGCGCGCTGGCAACAGACTGGTAGCGGTGGGCGAACGCGGTGTGATCGTCTATTCCGACGACCAGGGTAAGCGCTGGACGCAGGGGAAGGTGCCCACCAGCGTCGGCCTCACCGCTGTGCAGTTTGTGGACGCGCAAACGGGCTGGGCCGTCGGTCACGGCGGCACAGTGTTGCTCTCCCGCGATGGCGGTGCCACCTGGGCGGTGCAACTCGATGGTCATCGAGCCGCCAAGCTGGCGCTCGATGCCGCCCAAGCCTCAGGAAAGGACGAGGCCATCGCCGAAGCCGAGCGCTTGGTTGCGGACGGCGCCGACAAGCCTTTCTTCGACCTCCACTTCAGCGATGCCAGAAATGGACTGGTGGTGGGAGCCTACAACCTTGTCCTTCGCACAGCCGACGGCGGGCAAACCTGGACCAGCCTGTCGCATCAGTTGCCCAATCCTCGCGCCCTGCACGTCTACAAGGTCTGCGTTCGCGGCCAGGAGGTATTGATGGCGGGCGAGCAAGGTCTGGTAATGCACTCATCGGATGCGGGTGCCTCATTCCGGTCGGTCGAGTTGCCCTATGAAGGCAGCTACTTCACCGCAGAGTTGCCAGGACCGGGTGAGATGATCGTGGCAGGCATGCGAGGCAACGCCTTCATCAGCCGAGATGCCGGAACCACCTGGGAGGCACTGGCGGTGAAAGGCGGTGCGGCATCCAGCTTTCAGGCGTCACACGTCGATCAACGCGGTCGTACCTGGTTGGCCAACCAGGCGGGGGGGTTATTCCGTCTCGATGGCGATCAGCTGCTGCCCGTGGGCAAGAATCTGCCCCCCGTGACGGGCTTGCTCGTGCTCCAGGATGAGCTCGCGCTGACCCTTTCCATGACAGGTGCGCGCGTCTTGCCCCTGAACGTTGCTGGAGGTAAGCCGTGATGCACACTGGAAGCACAATTCACCCGGTGGCGCCCCAAGGCGCCGAGGTGTTCGACCCGCGTACGGGCTCCTGGGTCGAGCGCCTGCTGTTCAACAACCGTTTGCTGATCGTCGCGCTGTGCTCACTGATCACCGTGGTGCTGGGATGGCAGGCGACCAAACTGTCCCTGAATGCCAGTTTCGAAAAGACCATTCCGTCCCAGCACGCCTACATCCAGAACTTCCTGGAGAACAAGAGTGAGTTGACCGGATTGGGCAACGCCGTGCGCATTGCGGTGAGCAACGGCAATTCCAGCATTTATGACAAGCAGTACCTCGAGACGCTCAAGGAAATCAACGACGAAGTGTTCTTGCTTCCGGGCGTGGACCGTTCGTTCATGCGTTCGCTCTGGACACCGGGCACTCGCTGGGTGGGGGTGACCGAGGAAGGCATGGAGGGTGGTCCGGTCATCCCCAACAAGTACGACGGCAGTGCGGAAAGTTTGCGACAGGTGGCGACGAACGTGGCCCGTTCGGGGATCGTTGGCCAGCTGGTCGCTCGTGACGGCACGTCTTCGGTGATCTATGTTCCCTTGCTGGACAAGACAGCCGATGGTGCTGCCATTGACTACGCCGCATTCTCGGCGGCAATCGAAGATATCCGGGTCCGCTACGAAGCTAAGGGCGTGACCATTCACGTCACCGGATTCGCCAAGATCATGGGTGACCTGATCGACGGTGTGCGCGCGGTCCTGGGCTTCTTCGCGCTGGCGGTCGCGATTGCAACAGCCATCGTGTTTGGCTACACCCGCTGTGTTCGGTCAACGGCGCTGGTGGTTACGGCATCGCTCGTGGCCGTCGTATGGCAGCTGGGTCTGTTGCCCACACTGGGCTTTGCGCTTGACCCTTATTCGATCCTGGTACCATTTCTGGTGTTTGCGATTGGCATGAGCCATGGTGCCCAGAAGATGAACGGCATCATGCAGGACGTCGGGCGCGGCCTGGACAAGCTGGTGGCGGCACGCTTCACCTTCCGTCGTCTGTTCCTGGCGGGGCTGACCGCCTTGCTGGCCGATGCGGTCGGTTTTGCGGTTCTGCTGGTCATCGACATTCAGGTCATCCGCGAACTGGCGATCGCCGCCTCCATCGGCGTTGGCGTGCTGATCTTCACCAATCTGATTCTGCTGCCCATCCTGCTGAGCTACACCGGGGTCAGTGCTGCCGCCGCCGAGCGCAGCCTGCGCTCTGAGCGCGCAGACGCTGCCGGGGGCGAGAAGCAGGCGCTGTGGGCCTGGCTGGATCGTTTTACCGGAAAAGCCTGGGCACGCGGCGCGGTGATCTCTGCGCTGATCATTGGGGTGCTGGGATTCGCTGCGAGCCTGCAGCTCAAGATCGGTGACCTGGATGCCGGCGCACCGGAGCTGCGCCCTGACAGCCGCTACAACCGGGACGTGGGCTACATGAACGCATCCTACGGCGCTTCCAGCGACGTCATGGCCATCATGGTCAAGACACCCGAGAGCCAATGTGCTGACTACGAAACCTTGAACAAGGTAGATGTTCTGGAGTGGGAGCTGCGCCAGATCGAAGGCGTGGAGACGACCAACACGCTTTCCCTGCTCAACCGGCGCATGCTGTCGGGGCTGAACGAGGCCAACCCGAAGTGGTACGAGCTTCTTCCCAACCAGGAGATGCTCAACTCCATCACCGGGGGGGCGCCGCGCGGTCTGTACAACGCCAACTGCTCGTTGTTGACGATGTTCGTGTACTTGGCCGACCACAAGGCCGACACACTGAGTCGCGTGGTCCACCATGTCGAGGCGTTCGCTCGCGATAACGACACGGCCGACGTCAAATTCCTCCTGGCGGCTGGCTCCGCTGGCATCGAGGCGGCCACCAACATCGTGGTCAAGGACGCCTGGCGCCAGATGCTGGTGCTGGTCTATAGCGCGGTCACGCTGCTGTGCTTCATCACCTTCCGCTCCTGGCGGGCGGTGGTGGTGGCCGTGTTGCCGCTGATGCTCACTTCCTTGCTGGCAGAGGCATTGATGGTGGCCCTTGGCATGGGCGTGAAGGTGGCCACGCTGCCGGTGATTGCACTGGGCGTGGGCATCGGCGTGGACTACGCCCTGTACATCCTGAGTGTCACCCTGGCGCAGATGCGCGCCGGTGTGAGCCTGTCGCAGTCTTACTACCGTGCCTTGCTGTTCACCGGCAAGGTGGTGATGCTGACTGGCATCACGCTGGCCATTGGCGTGATCACCTGGGTCGCGAGTCCGATCAAGTTCCAGGCCGACATGGGCGTGCTGCTGGCCTTCATGTTCATCTGGAACATGCTGGGCGCGCTGATCCTGCTGCCCGCGCTGGCGCATTTCCTCCTGAAGCCACGTAACCCGGCGATGGTCGCTGTGAATCCCCGCTCTATGGCGGCGTCACCCTCTCTTTCGGTCTGAGGTTCAACCATGCTCTACAAGCACTTTGCAGTACCCGTCGACGGTTCTCCGCTGTCGTCGTCAACGGTTGAGCAAGCGGTCGACCTGGCCAACGCCTGTCAGGCTCGCATCACCTTCATTCATGCCAAACCCGATTTCGCTGCCAGTGGGGACGGTGCACTGCTCCACGCCATGACGCCCGATGCGTTTGCAGAAATATCCGCCGGCGGTGCGCGCGCCATCGTGGCCAAGGCCCAGGCGGCTGCCCGCGCAGCAGGTGTCGCTTCCGAAGCCGTCATCGTGACGCACGACCGTCCGCACGAGGCCATCCTTGCTTGTGCTCAAGAAAATGATTGTGACCTGATCGTGATCGCGTCGCGCGGACAAGGGACCATTGGGCGTCTCCTGGGTCAGTCGGTGACTGAACGTGTCGTGCACGGCAGTGTGCTGCCGGTGTTGATCACCACCGTTCTGCGAAATCGCCCGCTGAACGACGAAGCCCGGGCCGTGGCGGTGATCCGGGACGAGCACCGCTCGCTGGCTGCGGTCATTTATGCCGTGCAGTCCGCGCTCGAGCATCCGCCGATGGACCGGCCGCTGACAGCGCTGCTGGGGGCAATGCTGGACTACATCGAGGCCTTTCCCGAGCGCAGTCACCATCCGAAGGAGGATGCCTACCTCTTCCGCGCACTGCAACGGCGCACCTCCGCCGTGGACGAGGTCCTTCGAGCGTTGGAAGGTCAACATGCCCGAGGTCCCGAGGACATTGCCCAGCTGCGGATGAGCCTGCTCGACTGGACGCAGGGCAAGGACTCAGCCCGTGAGGCCTTCGCTCATCTGTTTGATGAATTCGCTCAGGCCCAGTGGGCGCACATGTCGCTGGAAGAGCGGCTGGTGCTGCCGGCCGCCAGCCAGTACCTGACTGAGCAGGATTGGGCGGAGATCGTTGCTGCATTCGAGGGCAATGGCGATCCCCGATTCCATGAAGACCGATCGTTCGATGCCATGTTCACCCGTTTGCTGAACCTGTCGGTCGGTTTGCCCGTTGGCGACGGGGCCGGTGTGCAGTTTGAAGGCCATTGATTTTTTCAGGAGACTTCCATGAACCACGTATTTACCAATGTGAGTATCTTCGACGGATCGGGCTCCCCACCTTTCCCCGGCGAACTCCGTGTAGAGGGCAACCGCATCACCGAGGTTGTTCGCAGCCCTGCTCAGGTGTCCAGGGACGCAGCTGTCGTGATCGATGGTGGCGCAGGCGTTCTGATGCCCGGTCTGGTGGAGGCGCACGCCCACCTGACGTGGCCGACATCGGTGGAAAAGTTTGTCCCGGGCATGTACCTGCCCCCGGAAGAGCTGGCCCTGACTGCGGCGCGAAACGCCCGCATCCTGCTGGACCACGGGTTCACCAGCGCCTACTCTGCCGGCTCCCTGAGCAAGAAGCTCGAAATTTCGCTGAACGAACACCTCGTCTCGGGCGGTCTCCCGGGGCCTCGGTTGATCCCATCTTCGGTTGAGCGCGAGCCGCCCAACGAAACGGCGCTGGATCCCGGCCATGTGGCCGAACATGCCCGTGGTGCCGAGGGCATGCGGGAGTTCGTCAAGGAGTGCGCCGAGATCGGTGCCAAGGCGGTCAAGTTCCTGATTTCGGGCGAAAGCGCGCTCAAGCCCGGTGCATCGCTTGAACTGCTCTACTCCGAGGATGAACTCATGGCCGCAGGCGAACAGGCGCGGCTGTCGGGGGTGTGGCTGACCGGCCACGCACACGCTGCACAGGCGGTGAAGCTGGGCGTGAAAGCAGGCTTCCGCGTTCTTTACCACTGTACCTATGCAGACGACGAGGCCATCGAGATGCTCGCGTCGCACAAGGACGAGATCTTTGTGGCGCCAACGATCGGGATCGTTCAGGCCACGCTCGACGCCAGCCCGCCTCCGCATTTCGACATGAGCAACATGAAGGCGGACGCGGCCATCGTGCTCGAACGCCAGAAGGCACTGGTGCCCAAACTGCGTGCTCGCGGGGTCAAGTTGTTGCCGGGCGGCGACTATGGCTTTCCGTTCAATCCCAACGGGCGCAATGCGTGGGATCTGGAGCTTTGGGTGCGTCATCTCGGCTACAGCCCGGCCGAAGCGTTGCACGCAGCTACGGCGCTGGGCGGCGAGTTGATGGGCATGGGTCATGAGCTTGGCCAGTTGCGCAGCGGCTTCCTGGCCGACTTGCTGCTCGTGGCTGGGGATCCCACCGAGGATGTCCGCGTCCTGCAGGACAAACGCAACCTCAAGGCCATCATGAAGGATGGGGCCTTTCACAAGACGCCGGGAGCCGCGTCGTGAACACGGCGAACGAGGCGCTGTGGGCGCGCTTGCGCGAGATCGGCAACGATCTGCCCGCCCTCGCAGCGCTGTACGAGCCGGTGCTGCAGCAGCAGTCGCACGAGGGTGTGACGCGTCATGCCGATGTGGCTTATGGGGCGCATGAACGGTACCGCCTGGACGTCTACGTTCCCGAAGGTACGGCACCCGCCGGGGGGTGGCCTGTGGTGGTCTTCTTCCATGGTGGTGGCTTCATCCGTGGCAACAAGGAACACCGCGCGAACATTGGCTGGTTCCTGGCGCAGCAGGGTTTCGTGACCGTGTTGCCCAACTACCGATTGGCGCCCACCTTCCGCTGGCCCAGCGGGCCAGAAGACGTGGTCGCGGTCTGGCGTTGGGTTCAGGAGGCTGTGAGCGCTTATGCCGGTGATGCGGACCGACTGGTGCTGGCTGGGGAATCCGCGGGCGCCGCACATGTGGCCTCGGCGGTGCTGCGTCGCGAATTCCAGCCGGCCGACTGGTCCATCCGTGCGGCGGTGCTGCTGTCCGGGCCCTACAACCCGCGCCTGGAGAGCATGGCGAGGCCGCAGTTCGGCATTGCCACGCCCGACCCTCGCAACGACGCCTACTTTGGAACGGACCCGGCGGTCCTGGCGCAAGCCAGCGTAGTGAACCACGTTTCGGCCCCACCGTTTCCACTGCTGCTCGGGGTTACCGAGCAGGACCTGCCGCACATGCGGGTGGCGGCCGGTGAGCTGTTCGCACGCCTGGTGGCCGAACATGGGTTCTCACCAGACCTGTTGGCCGTCCCTTACCACAACCACTTTTCTGCTGGCTACAGCATTGGGACCTCGGACACCTCGTTGAGTCGGCCACTGATCGACTTTTTGAGCAAGCACACCGCAGTTCAACCGTCAGATTGAGCGGAGTTTTTCCGCTTGCCATTCTCAATGGCAATTTTTCAGCAGCCCATAACTAGGAGACAATGATGAAAAAAATGCCCAGAAACCAGAAGGCATCGAATCGTGCGCCATCTGTATTGCGCCCCACTGCCATTGCGGTGTGCCTGTTTGCAGGTCACGCCCAGGCTTTTCAGATCGAGACGGACAACCCGGATCTGGAGATGAGCTGGAACAACACGGTCAAGTACAGTGCGGCGTACCGACTGGACGAACAGCTGCCAGTGTTGCTTACCAACCGTAACCAGGACGACGGCAATCGGAACTTCGACAAGGGCCTGATCCAGAACCGACTTGACCTGTTCTCGGAGTTCGACGCCAAGTACAAGAACTTCGGTCTGCGTGTCAGCGCTGCGGCCTGGAGAGACAGCGTGTACTTGGGGCGCAACGACCATCCGGGGCCGACTTCCAACCGTCCGCTTTCGGCGCCCCGCAACAGCTTCTCCAACGCGGTGAAGGAGGACCTTGGACAGGATGCCGAGTTGCTGGACGCATTCGTCTACGGTCAGTTTGACATTGACGGCAAGCCACTCACCGCGCGTTTGGGCCGCCACGCCCTGGTGTGGGGCGAAAGCCTGTTCTTTGCGGCCAACTCGATCGCGGCGGGGATGAATCCTACCGACGTGATCAAGGCCCGTTCCGTGCCCGGCTCGACCACCAAGGAAATCCTTCGCCCGGTAGGCAAGCTTTCCCTGGACGCGCAGCTGACCGATACGCTGTCTCTGGCAGCCTACGTGCCCTATGAATGGGAAAGATCCAAGGTGCCGTGGGCCGGTTCCTACTTTTCTGCGGGCGAAAACCTGGCTCCTGAAGGAGAGTTGTCGTACCGTGGCCCGAGCACTTTCACGATCAATGAGATGCAAGAGCCCAAGAGCAGTGGGCAGGGTGGCTTGAGTCTGCGTTGGCGGTCCGACGATCTCGACACCGACTTCGGCTTCCACGCCATTCGTTACCACTCCAACGGTCCGGTCAACTTTGCGTACATCGGCGTCCCTCCTTTTGTTGGAGGACGGTTGCAGTGGTACGCCCACGAAGGAGTCCAGGCATATGCGGTGAGCGCGGCGAAGACGATCGGCAACGTGAGCTGGGGTGCCGAGGCTTCGATTCGCCGCAATGCGCCACTGCCTAGCGATCCCAACACTTTCGCCACTCCGGGCCCGATCGGTTCGTCGAACCCGGCTTATGCAGTGGGTAAGACGGGGCATTTGCAATTGAACTGGATTGCCAACCTGGGCCCCACCTGGATCTCACAGGAGGCGTCATTTGTTGGTGAGGTGGCATGGAACCGGCTGTTGAGCGTGGATTACGGCGGGTCATTGTTGGCTCGACGTTCGACGCGTGACGCAACTGCGATTCGGCTGCAGTACACCCCCACCTACCGGCAGGTGCTGGATGGGCTAGACATCTCCGTCCCGATGGGCATTGGCTACACGATGGGTCGTTCGGCGGCGCTCGGGCCGGCTTTTGGCCCTGACAAGGGCGGCGACATGCGGGTCGGTCTGGCAGGCACCTACTTGAACAAGTGGCTGTTCACCCTGGACTACACTCGGTTCTACGGTAAGGCTGACCTGAACACCACGCCAATCAACGGTGTGGGGGCGCCAACCTTCTCTTATGCACAAGCCTTCAAGGATCGAAACTTCGTTTCCTTCTCGATTCGCACTACGTTCTGACCCCAAGTTCATCGCGGAGACCCACATGTTCAATTCACGCAAAGTACTCTTGGCGGCCATCCTGTCCGGCATGGTGCTGCCGGCTTTCGCGGCGGTAACGGCCGAAGAGGCGGCCAAGCTGCAATCGACGCTGACCCCCTTGGGGGCTGAAAAGGCGGGCAACAAGGCAGGCACCATCCCCGCCTGGACGGGCGGCTACAAAACGGCGATCCCGGGCGACAAGCCCGGTGGTCGACGCGGCGATCCATTCAAGGACGACAAGCCACTGTATTCGGTCACTGCCCAGAACCTCGACCAGCATGCGGACAAGTTGAGCGACGGGGTGAAGGCCCTGTTCAAGAAGTACCCCACAACCTATCGCATTGACGTCTACCCGACCCGGCGCACCGCCTGGGCGCCCGACTGGGTCTACGCCAACACTGCGAAGAATGCGGTCAATGGCAAGCTCAACGGTCACTCGCCAGAGGGCGTCTACGGGGGCATTCCATTCCCGATTCCCAAGAATGGCATCGAAGCCATGTGGAACCACAAGCTGAACTGGCGTGGTAGCTCATGGGAGGTGGATGTCGATCAGTACCAGATCACGGGTGAAGGCAAGGTCGTGCTCACCAACGATGTAAAGTTGCGCCAACGCATGCCTTACTACTTTCAGGACGAAAGCGGGGACAACTTCGACGGGTACTTCTGGGAGGTCAATCTGCAGAGCAAAGGGCCGCCTTTGCGGGCCGGCGAAAGCGTCGTGGGGCGTCAGAACCTCGACGAAGACAAGAGTGCGTCCTACGTGTATCTGGCCGGTCAGCGCCGGGTGCGCAAGCTGCCCAATGCCTGCTGCGATACGCCGACGGCCAACACGGCTGGTCTGATGACCTTCGACGAACTCAGCGTCTTCTCGGGCAAAACCTCCCTGTTCAACTGGAAGCTGGTGGGCAAGAAGGAAATGCTCATTCCCTACAACCAGAACCGCTTCCTGCAGGCCAAGGAGTCCGACATCATCACCGGCAACCACCTGAATCCGGACCACGTCCGTTGGGAACTGCATCGCGTGTGGGTGGTAGAGGCCGAGTTGGCTCCGGGTGAGCGCCACCAGGCCCCGAAGAGTGTGTACTACCTCGATGAAGACACCTGGCAGGCCATGTTGGGTGACCGCTGGGATGCCAACGGGCAGTTGTGGAAGACGCTGTGGGGTTTCAACTACGTGATGCCCGACATCGGCGGCGCGGTGCAGCAAACCTTCGGCTACTACGACCTGCTGTCCGGCACGGGCTATGTCGCCAACGTCATGAACGACAAACCCAGCCATCAGCGTGCCACTGAACGTTGGCCCACGGTGATCTTCACATCGAACGGTCTGACCTCGCAGGGGGGGCGCTGACATGAGCGGGCCGGGCGTGGCCCTCCGCGGTCGCGTGTTCTGGACCGGGGTGGTGGCATCGGTGGCCTGCAGTGTCTTGGCGGCCAGCGTGCTGGCGGCCAATCCTGCCCGCGTCACGGCCGGTCCGGCCTGTGTGCAAGGCGTCGGTCTGCCCGAGGGCTTTGCGCCCGGCAGCCTGGCCGGCATGGTGCAGATACCGGCGGGTCAGGTGCTGCTGGGTTCGTTCAACGGGTACCCCGACGAACAGCCCACAGGCCAGCCCATGCGCGTGTCGGCATTCTGGATGGACCGGTCCGAGGTGACCAACGCCCAGTTCGCCCGCTTCGTCGAAGCGACCGGCTATGTCACCGAAGCGGAACGTGAGGGCGCTGCCGCCGTGTTCCGACCGTTGCAACCCGGTCAGGTCCCCCGGCGTGATGGTGAATGGTGGCACTGGGTCAAGGGGGCCAACTGGCGACAGCCCGAAGGCCCCCAGAGCGTGCTGCGGGCACAACCCAACGAGCCCGTGGTCATGGTCACCTACCAGGACGCCATGGCCTACGCGCGCTGGCTGGGGCGCGACCTGCCGACAGAAGCCGAGTGGGAGTATGCCGCTGCGGGTGGCGGGGCGCCAGAACGGATCGACCGCGAACCGCGTGACGGCAAGGGCCGCCCGGTGGCGAACTATTGGCAAGGCGTCTTCCCCGACATCAACGTCAAGGAGGACGGCTATGCCGCACTCGCCCCCGTGGGGTGCTTTGACGCTAACGGATTCGGGCTGGTCGACATGATCGGCAATGTCTGGGAGCTCACGCGTGACCGCTACACCGGAGCCCACCAGGCACACGGCAACGGCGATATCCACCCTTCTTTGGCCGAGGCGGGAGCAGCGGTGCGCAAGGGGCAGCCTTTGGTGATCAAAGGGGGCTCGTTCCTGTGCGCGACCAACTATTGCCAACGATACCGGGCAGCCGCCCGCCATCCGCATGAGGCAGACATGGCGACTTCGCACGTCGGCTTCAGGACGGTGTTCCGGCCCTGACCTCCATCCCTTTATTCGCAGGTATCCAAATGTCAAGTTCCGAGAAATGGCCAGGTCGTCTGGCGCTGATGGTCGCGCACTGCGCGGGCATGGTGGATCTCGTTGCACTGCCCGTCTGGGTGGGCGCGTTGATGGGGCATTACCGGTTCGATCCCCAGCATGCGGGCGGACTCGCGACACTCTTTCTCGCGGGTGCCGTTGCGGCGAGCCTTTTCTTTTCCGCGCGCTTCAACCGCTATCCGGTCAGGCTCATGGTCAGCGGCGCATTCGCGTTGGCGAGCCTCCTGTTCCTCACGCTCTCCACGGTGTCCGACTATGCCACCATGGCCGTGCTCCACCTGGGCGCGGGGCTTGCCGCAGGGTGCGGTCTGAGCTTTACCCACGGCACCATCGGCCGATCGGCCCGGCCTCACTTCCTGTTTGCCATGGTGGGCATCGCGCTGGGGGTGTTCGCTGTCGTCTTTTTGGGCACAACGCCCAAGCTGGTCGACCAGTTGGGTGGTGAGGCCCTGTTCGTGACTTTCGGGGGGGTGATGGCCGTGGCCGCATTGTCTTCCCTGATGGCGTTCCCCCGGCCCGAAGCCAATGCGTCGGTGGATGGCGAACGTGCACAACAGACGCCCTTGTCGTGGTCGGTGAAGTTCTGTGTGGTGGGGGTCACGCTCATGTCGCTGGTGCAGGCCATGACATTCAGCTTCGTGGAGCGGATGGGGTCGGACCGAGGCTTCAGCGTGGAGGCCATCACCGGCGTCTTCATTGCGCTGGGGCTGTTCAACCTGGTGCCGCCCGCGCTGGCCGCCGCACTGGAAAAGCGACTGGCAGCCGGATGGGTGCTGGTGCTGGGGCCCATCGTTCAGGCTTGCATTGCGCTCCTGATCACGCTGAGCGTGCAGTTCGTGCCGTTTGCCGCCGGGGCCATCCTGTTCACGGCGGTGATGATTTTTACCCACACCTTCGCGTTTGGCACGCTGGCCCGTCTTGACCCGACCGGGCGGGCGACGGCGGCGACCCCGGCCATGCTCATGGTGGGGTCTGCCATCGGGCCGCTGCTGGGCGGCACGCTGGTCAAGTTCTTTGGCTACACCAGCCTGGGAATCGCCGCGGCGCTGCTTGGCTTGATCGCCGTGGGACTGTTTCGGCAGGTTCGGGCTCAGCCCGTGCCGGCATGAGGTGTTCAGTGCTTGCCCCAATGCATGGACGCATATCGACTCTTGGATTTTCAGACGAAGGATTTCCCATGAAACTCGTGTACCCCCGCCTTCGCGCGTATGCCATCACGACTGGTATCAGCATCGTGG
Organism: Azoarcus sp. L1K30; assembly: GCF_018122735.1. GTDB lineage: Bacteria > Pseudomonadota > Gammaproteobacteria > Burkholderiales > Rhodocyclaceae > Parazoarcus. Next base: position 3,794,630 of record NZ_JAGRRD010000001.1, read on the forward strand.
CGATGTCGCTTGCCGCTTGTGCCGTTCCTGCCGGCTCGCCCCATTCAGCCAAAGCGGACGGCGCTGCCGTCAAGCGCCAGCCCAACGTGTTGCTCATCGTGGCCGACGATCTCGGCTACTCCGACCTGGGCGCTTTTGGCAGTGAGATTCCCACCCCGAATCTGGACCAGTTGGCTCGCGAGGGGCAGTTGCTTACCCATCACTACGTGAACCCGACCTGCTCGCCCACCCGTGCATCGCTGATGTCGGGCACGGACAACCACCTCGCCGGCCTGGGCACCATGGCTGAAAACCTGCGGAGATCGCCCGGTCTGCGCGGACGCCCCGGTTACGAGGGCTACCTGAATGAACAGGTGAGCTGGCTGCCTGAGTTGCTGCGCGACGCCGGCTACTCCACAGCCATGGTGGGTAAATGGCACTTGGGCCGTGACAAGGCGACCTGGCCAATCGCCCGTGGTTTCGAGCAGTCGTTCGCCGCCTTGGCAGGGGGTGGTTCCCATTTTGGAAGTGTGCCCGGCAAGCCGATCTTTGCCGACCGGTCACCCTGGGTGCAGGATGATCAGACCGTGACGCTGCCGCAGGACTTCTATTCGAGCACATCATTGACGGACCGGTTGCTCGACTATTTGAAAGGCAACGAAGGCAGTAGCAAGCCCTTCTTCGCCTACGCCGCATACACCGCACCGCACTGGCCCCTGCATGCACCCGACGAGGACATCGCACGCTTCAAGGGACGCTACGACGCCGGTTACGAGGTAATCCGTCAGGCCAGGCTGGAACGGCAGAAAGCCTTGGGCCTGATCCCGCGCGACTTCAAGGCGGCAGAGCTGCTGCCGGCCTCGGCGGATTATCCCTCATGGCAGATGCTCAGCGCTGAAGAAAAAGCGCGCGAAGCCCGCAAGATGGAGGTGTATGCCGCGATGGTGCACAACCTCGACCGTAACATCGGCCGCCTGGTCCAGTACCTCAAGGCCAGCGGTCAATTCGACAACACCCTGATCGTGTTCATGTCGGACAACGGAGCCGAGCCGAGCGACAGCTTCTTTCCCAACAACGCCAACACCGACAACCGCACCGAGAACATTGGCCGCCCGCTGTCGAACGTCGGCTATGGGGCGCGCTGGGCCGAGGTGAGTGCCACCCCCTTCCGGTACTTCAAGGGATGGACTGGCGAAGGCGGCATCGCTTCGCCCGCGTTCGTCCGCCTGCCCGGTGCCGCAGTGCCTGCGCGTCGGCTGGACGTTCCCACTCACGTGACCGATATTGCCCCCACCGTGCTGGCGCTGGCGGGCATCCGCGTGCCGCAGGGCGATTACCGCGGCCGCCAGGTGGTGCCCATGACTGGCGAGAGCCTGCTGTCCGTGTTGACCGCCCCGCAGGCCAACAGCGCCGCCGGACGGGAGATTGCCGGGGAGCTTTTTGGCGGCCGCTGGCTGATTGATGGACGCTGGAAACTGGTGTCGGTGATGCAGCCGTTTGGCGACAACCAGTGGCAGCTGTTCGACATTGCGAGCGACCGGGGAGAAACCCGTAACGTGGCCGCTGAGCAACCTGATGTGGTGGCGCGGTTGACCGCCCAGTGGCAGCGCTACGCAGATCGCAATGGCGTCGTTTTTGAACCCAATGCCGACATGCCAGACCTGCGATGGGGCAAGCGGCCGATTCCAGAGTCGCAGATGAAATAAGCAGCACGGTATTGGGTGGCGCGGTGGATTCTACGGAACAGGAACCCCCGCGCCACCGCAGTTCTGCGTATGTGGGCCCGAGCGTTCAATACCTGGCCCCTTGACCGTAACAAGGGCTTGGACACGTCCAGGTGGTGACGGTTAATCAGCCGTTTGGTCAGGCGGGCATCACCTACCTGCGCCTCGCCAAATTCGTCCATTGCCGCTTCGACAGCCGCGACCCGATGGGGCTGGGCCTACGCGGGCGGCAACCTCATCCGCTACACAGAGCATGAGGCATTGCTATGAGGGAAAATTACGGGTCGGCCTCTGCTGTTCATGCTCGCTCATTCCCAGCTGACCTGTGTCGAGAACAGGTAGCCCGCGCCGTACACGGTCTTGATCAATTTCGGATTGTGCGGGTCGTCGTCGAGTTTGCGCCGCAGGCGCGAGATACGGACATCGATGCTGCGATCGAAAGGGTCGACGTCGCGTTCGCCCAGGAGTTGCTCTCGCGACAGGATCTTGTTCGGGCGCTGCAGCAGCATGGTCAGCAGGCCTGCCTCGGCCGCAGACAGACTGACCTCGCGTCCGTCGGCTGCGGTGAGCGTGTGTCGGCCACTGTCGAACTGCCAGTGGCCGAAACGCGCCAGCGTGCGCTCTACCGGGTCGGCCGGCGCGGCGCGCTGATAGCGCCGCAGGATGGAGCGCACACGGGCAACGAGCTCACGGGGCTCAAACGGCTTGACGATATAGTCATCGGCGCCCAGTTCGAGGCCGAGTACGCGGTCGGTGACATCGTTGCGCCCGGTCAGGATCAAGACCGCACATGGGCTGATTTCCTGCAGTTCGCGGACGACCTGCATGCCGTCCATGTCGGGCAGGCCCAGATCCACGATGCACAGGTCGGGGGCGGACTGGCGTGCGCGCACCAGCAGTTGCCCGCCGGTGGAGAGGTGCTCGCAGCGAAAGCCGTACTCGGTCAGACTGGCGCAGATCAGTCGCGCAATCTGTGCTTCGTCCTCCAGCACGAAAATGCGCGGGGTGCCAGTCTCGGGGCGTGGGCTGGACATTTCAGCGGGTCTCCTCGGGCGGATCGAGCTCGTCCAGGGCGGCGGCCAGCGCCGCCTGGTCGAAGGGTTTGCGTAATACGGGAATGTCGGCCGTCAGACCTTCGTCTTCCGCAGCGGTGCTGGCGTAGCCGGTAATGAGCAGAATCGGCAGCTGTGGCCGCAGTTTGCGGGCGTGCGCAGCGAGCTCACGGCCACCGATCCCTCCGGGCATGATGGTGTCACTGACCAGCAGCGAAATGTCGGAGACGTTCTCGAGCAAGGGCATTGCCTCCACCCCGCTTTCGGCCTCTATCACTGCATGTCCGAGCGCCGTCAATTGCAGGCGGATGACCTTGCGCACTTCCGGTTCGTCCTCGACCAGCAGTACCGGCCCCTGGATCGAACGTGGCGACGGTGCAGGACGCTCCGGTGCGCCAGGGCCGGTGTCCGGCGCTTGCACGCGCGGCAGCACGAAGCGCACATTCGTGCCCTTGCCCGGTGTGCTGACGACGCGAATGTTGCCGCCGGACTGGCGGACAAATCCATAGACCATCGACAGCCCGAGTCCGCTGCCGCTGCCGAAAGGCTTGGTGGTGAAGAAGGGCTCGAAGACGCGTTGCAGCAGTTCTGGCGCGATGCCGCTGCCGCTGTCGGTCACGTCGATCTGCACGTATTGCCCTGGTGGCACCTCGACCAGTCGCGACACGTAGGTATCGAGTTCGCGCTCCGACACCGCGATCGTCAGTTCTCCACCGTCAGGCATGGCATCGCGTGCGTTCAGGGCAAGATTGAGCAGCGCGTTCTCGAGCTGATGGGGGTCGGCGAGGGCATACAGCGGCTCGCCCGGGAGACGCAACCTGACCTTGATCGCCTCGGTGAGCGAGCGCACCAGCAGGTGCGTCATGTTGTGCACCAGTGCGCCGACTTCGACGCTCGTCGGCTCGAGGGGCTGCTTGCGCGAATAGGTCAGCAGTCGCCGGATCAGCTCGGCGCCACGCCGGGCAGCCTGCATTGCCGGGTCGACATGGGCGACCGACTGTGCCGGGCCGAGTTGCGTCTGCAGTGCCGACAGGTTGCCGATGATGATGGTGAGCAGGTTGTTGAAGTCATGGGCAAGCCCCCCGGTCAGTTGGCCCACCGCCTCCATCTTCTGCGCCTGGATCAGCGCAGCCTGATTTGCCTTCTGTTCGGTGATGTCGATCGACAACACGTAGTAGCCCTGGAATCCCCCCTCTACCGATACATCCGGGACGACGACACTGCGCGCATGAACGGTGCGTCCCTCCGCATTCTTGCGCGCGTATTCGTAGCTCACCCGCTCCCCATTGGCGGCTTCATCCAGATGCGGACGAATCGCCGTGTAGGCGTCCGTGCCGAAGACCTCTTCGATGCTGCGGCCGACAATGCTCTCCTTGGTGAAGCCAAACCACTCGGCGTAGCTGCGATTGGCAAATCGATAGCGCTGACCGGCGTCGACATGGGCGATCAGGGCCGGGATGGAGTCGAGGATCAGGCGCAGTCGCTCCTCGCTCAGGCGCAGTGCGCCGGCGATCTGGTCGACCTCCCGATTGGCGTCCTTGAGCCGGGCATTGGCCTGCTCCAGCTCCATGGTGCGTTCTCGCACCCGTGCTTCGAGCTGGGCGTTCTGTTGCTGGATGACCTCCTCATAGCGACGCTGCTCGGTGATGTCGGTCCACAGCGACACGAAGCCCAGGTTGGGGATCGGCACCCCGCGGATGGCCAGTACCTTGCCGTTGGGGCGCGCGCGCTCGATATAGTGCGGCTGGAAGGCGCGTGCCGAGGCCACGCGTTCGAGCACCAGGGTGTCGATGTCTCCTGGTCCGTATTCCCCTCGTTCGGCATTGAAGCGCACGAAGTCCTCGAAGGGCGTGCCTACCCGCACCATCGATTCGGGAAAGTCGAGCAGGCGCAGCATGGCCTTGTTCCAGGTCACCAGCTTTGGGGTGGCGTCGAACACGGCGATAGCCTGATCGAGCAGGTCGAGCCCGGCGAGCAGCAGGTCGTAACGCCTGCGTTGCTCGGGCGTCAGTGAGTTGTTGCCGGCTTGCACCATGCGATGGCTGTCTCCCCGTGCATACTGTCTCTTGTTATACGTGGATGGTGCCACGCCTGCGCTCAGGCTTGAAGCCGGATGAGCGCCAATTTCGCCGCCTAGTGTGCCTCAAGTTGACGTAAACGTTAATTGGAAATGGGGACGCCGTCGCGCGCAAGCCGGTTTCGATAGCGCTCCGGAGACACGCCCGACCATGATACGAAGGCGCGGTAGAACGCCGACGGGTCCGAATAGCCAAGATCGGCCGCAAGCTGTGCAATCGGCTGCCGCGTCTTGGTCAGCCGGGCGAATGCGATATCGCGTCGGGTCGCGTCCTTGATCCCGCGAAAGCTCGATCCCTCTTCCTCGAGGCGCCGCGCAAGGGTGCGGGGTGAGAGGTGCAGGTGCGAGGCGACGGTCTCGAGCGACAAGTTGTCGGGCAACGCGTCGCGTACCAGATCGCGTACCCGGAATACCATCTCGCGGTCGCGCCGGTAGAGCATGCTGATCTTGCCCGGTGCGCCTTGAAGGAAACTCGCCAGCGCCGCCTCGTCCCGGCGAATGGGCAGGTCGAGCAGATTGGCCTGAAAGCGCGCGCTCAGCACGTCGGCATCGAAACTCGAGTGTTCGGTGTAGACGAGGGCGTAGTCGTCGGCGTGTTGCGGCCTGGCATAGGGGAAACTCACCGCGTCGAGTGCCAGGCCGCGTCCGACAAACCAGCACGCCACGCCATGCAGCAGGCGCAACAGCCATTCAAGCGCGAACACCCTGGCCGGGTCATTGCGCTCGGCGGCGATGGGTGTCAGTTCGACAATGTCGAGTCGCGCGCGCTGCCCTTCGCGCTGAATGTCGATTCGAAGCGTCGGCAGCACGATGCGCATGAAGCGGCCGGCGCGGTTGAGCGCGACACCCAGCGTCGCCGCGCCGAGCATGCCGCGACATAGAAACTCGAAGGTGCCGGGCGCCATTCTGTGGGGAAACAGGCCGAAGCCCTCGTCTTCGAGTTCGGCAACGACCAGGTTGTACAGCATGGCGTAGCGCTCGACCGGTATCCGGCTGGCGGCATCTGCAAGGTCGATCCCTACCGCGTCGAGAAGAGGGCGTGCTTCGCACCCGCGCCGGTGCAGCCCTGCGAGCATGCCGGTGACGAAGCCCATGGCCACGGATGCCCTGGCTCGCCGCTGGCGATGGGGTTGTTTGGTGCGCAATGGCGAAGCGTCGGTCATGGCCGGTTTGCCGCGGTTACCCACAGGGTGATGGTTGGCGGATTTTGCACGATTGACGTCGCCTGCGGCAATGGCAATGTGCCCGCCGGCCTTCTACTATGCCAGGAACAGACTCGACAACCCCGGGGGAGACAGACATGACCGATATGAGCGTGGCGCACAAGTTGCAGTCGTACAAGCCAAAGAACAAGGTACGTTTTGTGACCGCTGCCGCACTGTTTGACGGCCATGATGCATCGATCAACATCATGCGGCGCATCCTGCAGTCGACCGGCGCCGAAGTGATCCACCTCGGCCACAACCGTTCGGTTGGCGAGATCGTCAATGCTGCGCTGCAGGAGGATGTGCAGGGCATTGCCATCACCAGCTACCAGGGTGGCCATGTCGAATTCTTCAAGTACATGATCGATCTGCTCAAGGCCCATGGCGGAGAGAACATCAAGGTTTTCGGCGGCGGAGGTGGTGTGATCGTGCCGTCCGAGATCAGGGAGTTGCACGACTACGGCGTGACCCATGTGTTCTCGCCCGAAGACGGCGCCAAGCTCGGTCTGCAGGGGATGATCAACAGCGTGGTCGAGCGTTCGGACTTCGACCTGACCGGTGCCGCGCCGAAGAAGGCCGACGAGGTGCTCAAGGCGCTGGCCAAGGGCGACCGCCGTGCGCTGGCAAAGATCATCACCGCGCTCGAGAACGGTGGATACGGCGATGACGTCCGCAAGGCACTCATCGACGCTGCGGCCAGGACCACGGTGCCGACGCTGGGCATCACCGGCACCGGCGGCGCGGGCAAGTCCTCGCTGACGGACGAACTGGTGCGCCGCTTCCGTCTCGACCAGGACGACAGGCTCAAGCTTGCCATCGTCTCCATCGATCCGTCGCGCAAGCGCACTGGTGGCGCGTTGCTGGGTGATCGCATCCGCATGAATGCAATCGAGCACGAGAACATCTTCATGCGCTCGCTCGCCACCCGCGACACCGGATCCGAAGTATCCGCCGCGCTGCCTGAGGTGATCGCCGCATGCAAGCTCTCGGGGTTCGACCTCGTTATCGTTGAGACCTCTGGGATCGGTCAGGGCAATGCCGCGATCGTGCCCTTCGTCGACAAATCGCTGTACGTGATGACGCCCGAGTTCGGCGCCGCCAGTCAGCTCGAAAAGATCGACATGCTCGACTTCGCCGATTTCGTTGCCATCAACAAGTTCGACCGCAAGGGCTCTGAGGATGCGCTGCGCGACGTGCGCAAGCAGTACCAGCGCAACCGCGAGCTGTTCGCCACCCCGACCGAAGAGATGCCGGTTTTCGGTACCATGGCAGCGCGCTTCAACGACGATGGCGTCACCGCGCTGTATCAGGCGATGCTGCCGTCGCTGCTCAAGGTCGGCCTCAAGGCCAAGCCCGGCAAGTTGCCGGTGGTCACCACACGGGCGTCCAGTCAGGGGCGTGCCATCGTGCCGGCCGAACGCATTCGCTACCTGGCCGAGATTGCCGACACCGTGCGCGGCTACCACAAGCACATCGAACAGCAGGCGCGTGTCGCCCGTGAGCGTCAGTCGCTGAAGATCGCCAAGGCCTTGTTTGCCGAATGCGGCAAGCCGGGCGAGCATTTTGACGAGCTGATCAACTGGAAGGACGGCGAACTCACGCCAGCGGCGAAGAAGCTGCTCGAGCAATGGCCGACGACCAAGGCGCTGTATGCCGCCGACGAGTACGTGGTGAAGATCCGCGACAAGGAGATCCGCACCCAGCTCACCTCGCAATCGCTGTCGGGCAGCAAGATCCGCAAGGTCGCGCTGCCGGACTTCGACGACGAAGGCGAAACGCTGAAGTTCCTGATGAAGGAAAACGTTCCCGGCTCCTTCCCCTTTACCGCCGGTGTGTTTGCGTTCAAGCGCGAGGGCGAGGATCCGACCCGGATGTTCGCGGGCGAAGGCGACGCCTTCCGCACCAATCGCCGCTTCAAGCGCGTCTCCGAAGGGATGCCGGCGCACCGACTGTCGACCGCCTTCGACTCGGTCACCCTGTACGGCTGCGACCCCGACCTGCGTCCCGACATCTACGGCAAGATCGGCAACTCCGGCGTGTCCATCGCCACCCTCGACGACATGAAGGTGTTGTACGACGGCTTCGACCTGTGCGCCCCGACCACCTCGGTGTCGATGACGATCAATGGTCCGGCACCGATCATCCTGGCCTTCTTCTTCAACACCGCGCTCGATCAGCAGATTGCAAAGTTCAAGGCCGACAATGGCCGCGAGCCGACCGAGGACGAAGTCGCCAAGATCCGCGCGTGGACGCTGTCGTCGGTGCGCGGTACGGTACAGGCCGACATCCTGAAGGAAGACCAGGGTCAGAACACCTGCATTTTCTCCACCGAGTTCGCGCTCAAGATGATGGGCGACATCCAGGAGTACTTCGTTCATCACCAGGTGCAGAACTTCTACTCGGTGTCGATCTCCGGCTATCACATCGCCGAGGCCGGCGCGAACCCGATCAGCCAGCTTGCATTCACGCTGTCGAACGGCTTCACCTATGTCGAGAGCTATCTGGCGCGCGGCATGCAGATCGACGACTTCGCGCCCAACCTGTCCTTCTTCTTCAGCAACGGCATGGACCCGGAGTACTCGGTGATCGGCCGCGTCGCCCGCCGCATCTGGGCGGTGGCGATGAAGAACAAGTACGGCGCCAACGAGCGCAGCCAGAAGCTGAAATACCACGTGCAGACCTCGGGCCGCTCGCTGCATGCGCAGGAGATGGACTTCAACGATATCCGCACCACGCTGCAGGCGCTGATCGCGATCTACGACAACTGCAACTCGCTGCATACCAACGCCTACGACGAGGCGATCACCACCCCGACCGAGGAGTCCGTGCGGCGCGCGATGGCGATCCAGCTGATCATCAACCGCGAATGGGGCCTGGCGAAGAACGAGAACCCGAACCAGGGCGCCTTCATCATCGATGAACTCACCGACCTCGTCGAAGAGGCGGTGTTGAAGGAGTTCGAGGCGATCGCGTCGCGTGGTGGCGTGCTCGGCGCGATGGAGACCGGCTACCAGCGCGGCAAGATCCAGGAGGAATCGCTGTACTACGAGCACAAGAAGCACGACGGCTCCTACCCGATCATCGGCGTGAACACTTTCCTCAATCCAAAGGGGCAGGCGCAGCAGGAGATTGAGCTGGCGCGTTCGACCGAAGAGGAAAAGCAGAGCCAGCTCAAGCGCCTGCACGATTTCCACGCCCGTAACAAGGCCGAGGCGCCGAAGTGGCAGGCCAAGCTGCAGCAGACCGTGATCGAGAACGGCAACGTGTTTGCCGTGCTGGTCGATGCCGTGCGTTACTGCTCGCTGGGGCAGATCACCGAAGCCTTGTACAAGGTCGGCGGCCAGTACCGCCGCAGCATGTAAGCTCTCGCCACGGACCGCCGGTTGGCGGCCGATGGATGGGTGTTTCCAAGCTTGACGTGGTCTTGATGATTGAGCAGAAGGGGCAAGCGTGCAGCTTGCCCCTTCTGCTTTGCTGGCAGCCCCGCACTGCCAGATTCGTCAGCCAAGAGCGAGGTTGCCAGCCTGTGGGAAGGAATGCGCCGCGAGCGCCTGTCCGTCAGGTGCGGCGGCGCGGGCGCATCAAAGCCAGCGTTGCGAGGCTGAGGCCGAGCAGGGTCAGCGGGGGCGGTTCAGGTACGGTCGAAAGTGACGCGCTGCCGCCGTCCTGCACCGCAAAGGCGAGTTGAGAGTTGAAGAACGGGGTTCCGTCGCAGCCGGGGCCCTTGTAGTCCGCAAGTCCGCAGATGACCTCGGAAATCATCATCTGATCGGGATTCACCATCTGGTTGAAGACGGAGAGGGTCATTTCCGTGTTGGCTGCCGTGCTCATGTCGCGACCGTCGGCGTCGAAGAAGTAGCCGTCGAGCATGCTGCCCGCACGTGCACGGGCGATGACTTTGACCAAACCACCAGCACCCGGTCCGCCGCCAAAGATGTCGAAAGTGGCGATCAGTGTGCCGTTGTTCGCCCCGTAGTTCGCCGTTGCGGTGCCGAAATCGAAAGCGGCGTCGGAATAGACGTTGATGATGCCCGCATCGAATGTCAGTGCGCCTGGGTCGAGAAAACTGCCCGTGCCCGATGTTGTATAGGTGATGGTCAGGTCACGGCTTCCGAAGGCCCCTGTGCCGGCCTCGTTGAGCGCGCGATAGGCGCCGCTTTCGCTGAAGCGGAATAGATATGGCGCGTTGGCGTCGGGTGAGGTCTGTACGAAACCGACGCCGGTGACGTTGAGGCTGGCGATCGACGTCGCGCCTGCAAGGCCGCTGCCGTCCGTATTGATCTGAAAGACAGGCGCGGCCAGTGCCGCCTGGGCGAGCATGCCCAACGCAAGTGCGACCGCGCGCCGATATAGGCTCGAGGGGTTGGAGAGGGAAATCATTCGTGAATCCTGCATGAAATTCGATTGAGGGGAAGTGGCAGGGCGCGCGACCGCCGGGCATGTACTGCCTTGTCATAAATGCCAAAGGCATGTTTCAGATTGTAATGCCAAATGAGAATTTTGCAAGGCGGCCGTGTGCCCGGAGAGGGGCGTCCGCGCCCGATCCTGTCTCTGTGTTCGATCGTGATTGGCGATTGGCGCGCCGCGAGGCTTGGGGACGGGCAGGCAGGAGCCGGGCAAATGCTTGCCGCTGCAACAATTCAGTACATTGCGCAAACAGTTGCGCAAACATGCCCTGCGACACTAAGCCCTGACAAAAGACCAAGGCGCCAGAGTGCGCCACATCCGATTGGCTGTACGCAGTAAATGTCGGGTGGGGAGACAGGCAGGATCAACCGAAGGAGGATGGGCATGTCCGATACTCACGGGCAGACGGGGCTCGACACGTTTCCGCGACTGCTGATGCATCATGCGCAGACGCGTCCGAATCGACCGGCAATGCGGGAGAAGGAGTACGGCATCTGGCAGACCTACACCTGGGCCCAGGTTGCCGAGAACGTGCGGGCGATCGCCTGTGGCCTGGCCGAACTCGGCTTCAGGCGCGGTGATCGCCTTGCCATCATTGGCGACAATCGCCCGCGGCTGTACTGGTCGGTTGCCGCCTGCCAGTGCCTGGGGGGCATCCCGGTCATGCTGTACCAGGATGCGGTGGCCCAGGAAATGACCTACGTGCTGCAGGATGCTGAGATCCGCTTCGCAGTGGTCGAGGACCAGGAGCAGGTGGACAAGATGCTGGAGATCCAGGGCGAAGTGCCTCTGCTCGAGCATGTGATCTACGACGATGCGCGCGGCATGCGCCATTACACCCAGACGCTGTTGATGGGTCTGGATGAGTTGCAGGAGATGGGCCGCATCCATGATCGTAACCAGGGCGATTTCCTCGATGCAGAGATCGCGAAGGGGGCGCCCGATGACATCTCGGTGATGCTCTATACGTCGGGTACGACGGGGAAGCCCAAGGGCGTGTGTCAGACTCACGGCGCCTTCATCGCCGCTGCGCGCGGAGGTGTCCAGTTCGACAAGTTGACCGACCGCGAGGACATCCTCTCCTACCTGCCGATGGCATGGGTGGGCGATCACCTGTTTTCCTTTGCCCAGGCGATGCTGGCCGGTTTCACCATCAATTGCCCGGAATCGGGTGAAACGGTGATGACCGATCTGCGCGAAATCGGTCCCACGTACTACTTCGCACCGCCGCGAGTCTTCGAGAACTTGCTTACCCAGGTCATGATCCGGATGGAGGATGCGGGCGCATTCAAGCGCGGGATCTTCCACTATTTCATGGATGTGTCACGTCGCTGCGGTGCGGACCTTCTCGATGGCAAGCCGGTGTCTGCGAGCGATCGTTTCAAGTACTGGCTCGGCAACCTGCTGGTCTATGGTCCGCTGAAGAACGTGCTCGGCATGAGCCGGATTCGCGTCGCGTACACCGCGGGGGCGGCCATCGGTCCCGACCTGTTCCGTTTCTATCGCTCGATCGGGGTGAACCTGAAGCAGCTGTATGGTCAGACCGAAACCTGCGCCTATGTCTGCCTGCAGCCGGACCGTGAAATCAAGCTCGATTCGGTGGGCAAGCCCGCGCCTTTCGTCGAGGTCAAGCTGGCCGACAATGGCGAGATCCTGGTCAAGGGGCCGATGCTGCTCAAGACCTATTACAAGCGGCCGGACGCCACCGCCGAGTCGATCAATGCCGATGGCTACTTCATGACCGGCGATGCAGGCTTTTTCGACGATGACGGCCACCTGAAGATCATCGATCGCGCCAAGGATGTCGGCAAGCTCAATGACGGCTCGATGTTCGCGCCCAATTACATCGAGAACAAACTCAAGTTCTTCCAGCATATCAAGGAGGCGGTGAGTTTCGGCAATGGTCGCGATTTCGTCACCGCCTTCATCAACATTGATCTCGAGGCCGTAGGAAACTGGGCCGAGCGCAAGGGCATGGCCTACTCGGGCTATACCGATCTGGCCTCGCAGGATGCCGTCTATGCATTGATCAAGGAGGGTATCGAGACGGTCAATGCCGACCTTGCAGCGGATCCGAAGATGAGCGGTTCGCAGATCAAGCGCTTCCTCATCCTGCACAAGGAGCTAGACGCTGATGATGGCGAGCTGACGCGCACGCGCAAGGTGCGGCGTAACTTCATTGCCGAGCGCTATCAGGTCTTGATCGACGGCCTCTATGCCGGCGCGAAGTCGCAGTACATCGAGACCGAGGTCAAGTATGAAGACGGCCGGATCGGCAAGGTGAGCGCCAACCTGCGCATCGAGGAGGCGCAGACCTTCGCGCCGCAGGCCGCCAGACAGGCTGCGTGAGGAGACGGGGATGATGATGAACGACATGGCGCAGGGCGCCGAAACCAGCAGCGGTAGGCGTATCGGCGAGGTCATTCTGGATCTGCAGAATATCTCCCTGAGCTTCGGCGGGGTCAATGCCCTGACCGATATCAGCTTCAATGTACGCGAACACGAGATCCGCTCGATCATCGGTCCCAACGGTGCCGGGAAGAGCTCGATGCTCAACGTGATGAACGGCGTCTATCACCCGCAGAAGGGCAAGATCCTGTTCCGCGGTGAGCCCAGGCAAAAGATGGATCCCCATACGGCTGCCGCACAGGGCATTGCCCGCACCTTCCAGAACATTGCGCTGTTCAAGGGCATGAGCGTGCTCGACAACATCATGACCGGGCGCAACATGAAGATGAAGTGCAACCTGCTGCAGCATGCGATTTTCTGGGGCAAGGCGCAGAAGGAGGAAATCGAACACCGCGTGAAGGTCGAGGAAGTCATCGATTTTCTCGAGATCCAGAGCATCCGCAAGACGCCGGTCGGGCGTCTGCCCTATGGTCTGCAGAAGCGGGTCGAACTCGGCCGCGCACTCGCCGCGGAGCCGAGTCTGCTCCTGCTCGACGAGCCGATGGCGGGGATGAACGTGGAGGAAAAGCAGGACATGTGCCGTTTCATCCTCGACGTCAATGACCAGTTCGGCACCACCATCGTGCTGATCGAGCACGACATGGGCGTGGTGATGGACATTTCGGATCGCGTCGTGGTGCTCGATTACGGCAAGAAGATCGGCGACGGCACACCGGACGAAGTCAAGAACAACGAGGACGTGATCGCGGCCTATCTCGGCACCTCGCACTGAGCCCGCCGGACCAGGAAGGACAAGGAGACAACAATGGGTTTCTTTTTCGAAGTGCTGATCGGCGGCCTGCTTTCGGGGGTGCTCTACGCCCTGGTCGCGCTCGGCTTCGTGCTGATCTACAAGGCGTCGGGCGTGTTCAACTTTGCCCAGGGCGCGATGGTGTTCTTTGCCGCGCTTACTTTCGTCGGTTTCAAGGAACTGCTGCCGGGCTGGACCGGGCTTGAGGAAAGCAGTGTGGTGGTGTTCTGGCTCGCCTTCGCGCTCGCGCTGGCATCCATGGTCGTGCTCGGCATTCTGACCGAGAAAGTGGTGTTACGCCCGCTGGTCAACCAGCCGCACATCACGCTGTTCATGGCCACCATCGGTCTCACCTTTCTGGTCGAGGGCATTGCGCAGGCGATCTGGGGGGCGAACGTGCGTGGCCTCGATCTTGGCATCACGGACGAGCCGATCGAATGGATTCTCGACAGTGCGGACATGATCGTGTCCAAGTTCGACGTGTTTGCGGCAGCATTGGCCGGCATCCTGGTGGCCTCGCTGGCACTGTTCTTCCAATACACCAAGGTCGGCAGGGCGCTGCGTGCCGTCGCGGATGATCACCAGGCCGCGCTGTCGATCGGCATTCCGCTGCAGCACATCTGGGCCATCGTGTGGGCCGTGGCCGGCTTCGTGGCCCTGGTCGCCGGGCTGATCTGGGGCGCGCGCAGCGGGGTTCAGTTCGCGCTGACCTTCACCGCGCTCAAGGCGTTGCCGGTGCTGATCCTCGGTGGCTTTACCTCGGTGCCCGGCGCAATCGTGGGCGGGCTGATCATCGGGGCGTCGGAAAAGCTGGCTGAAGTCTATATCGGACCGATGGTGGGCGGCGGGATCGAGGGCTGGTTCCCCTACATGCTGGCACTGTTCTTCCTGCTGGTACGGCCGGAAGGTCTGTTCGGCGAGAAGCACATCGACAGGGTCTGAGCGCGCTCGAGCCCGCCACGCCCGGGGGCGTGCGGCAGGTGAGCCATAACGACAGGTTTTTGGAGACAACACATGCTGTATCGTGAAGCAGGCCAGTTCAAGGCCACATACCAGGAAGATCAGCAGATCTTCCCGATCCGCCAGGACAGGGTCGGGATGGCGGTGATCCTTGCCTTCTTCTTTGCTGCCGTACCCCTCATTGCCTCCGAGTACTGGCTGCAGGCCATCCTGATTCCGGTACTGATCTTCTCGCTGGCGGCCATCGGGCTGAACATCCTGACCGGTTATGCCGGCCAGCTCTCGCTCGGTTCGGCTGCGTTCATGGCAGTGGGCGCGTTCGGAGCCTACAATTTCATGTTGCGTATCGATGGCATGCCGTTCCTGCTGGCGGTGGTGCTCGGGGGGCTGTGCGCGGCGGTGGTCGGTGTGGCTTTCGGCCTGCCCAGCTTGCGGATCAAGGGTTTCTATCTGGCTGTGGCCACGCTGGCGGCGCAGTTCTTCATCGTATGGGCGCTGGTGAAATTCTCCTGGTTCTCCAACTACTCGTCCTCCGGCGTGATCTCGGCGCAGGAGGTAAACATCCTCGGCTTCGCGTTCGACACCCCGATCCTGAAGTATTTGCTGACCCTGGCCATCGTCGCCGTCCTTGCCCTGCTGGCCAAGAATCTCGTCCGCTCTGCTACCGGGCGGCGCTGGATGGCGGTGCGCGACATGGACGTCGCGGCAGAGGTGATCGGCATTCGCCCGATGCGGGCAAAGCTCAGTGCCTTCGCGGTGTCCTCCTTTTACTGTGGCGTGGCGGGGGCGCTGTATGCCTACACCTATCTCGGCACCGTCGAGCCGGAAGGTTTCAATCTAGACCTGTCGTTCAAGATCCTGTTCATGATCATCATCGGTGGCGTGGGCTCCATGCTCGGGTCCTTCCTTGGCGCCGCCTTCATCGTGTTGCTGCCGATCTTTCTCAATGTTTCGATGCACACCATGTTCGGCGACAGTCTGCCCGCCGGCCTGGGTTCGAACCTGGAACTGATCGTATTCGGTGGGCTGATCATCTTCTTCCTGATCGTCGAGCCCCATGGACTCGCACGCTTGTGGGCGTTGGCCAAGGACAAGTTGAGGCTGTGGCCCTTCCCGCACTGAGCATTGAGCATTTCAAGGCCGTCATAATGGCGACGGCAGTTTTCGAAGCAGTAGGCAGTCGTTCTGGCAGTACCACACACATAAGAGAGGAGACACTCATGAAACTGAAGCAAACCGCGCTCATCGGCGCAGCGATCGCAAGCATGCTGGTCAGTGGCTATGCCGCTGCGCAGGAGCAGTTCATCGGGCTGCCGAGCTATCGCGTCGGCCCGTACGGTTCGAATGGCGCTTCACTGTATGGTGGCTGGATCGATTACATGGCCATGGTCAACGCCCGTGACGGCGGCGTGAATGGCGTCAAGCTGACCTGGGAAGAGTGCGAAACCGAGTACAACAACGCCCGTGGCGTCGAGTGTTACGAGCGTTTGAAGAACAAGGGCCCCACCGGTAATTCGGTGTTCCAGCCGCTGTCGACCGGTATCACCTACTCGGTTCTTGAAAAGGTCGCGCAGGACAAGATTCCGATGGTCACCATCGGCTATGGTCGTACCGATGCGGCCGATGGCAGCGTGTTCCCGTGGGTGTTCCCGATGGTCACCACCTACTGGTCGCAGGCGTCGGCGATCGTCAATTACATCGGCACCAAGGCCGGTGGCATGGACAAGCTAAAGGGCAAGAAGATCGGCCTGCTATATCACGACTCTGCCTACGGCAAGGAGTCGCACGCGATCATGGACAAGCTGGCCGAGAAGCACGGCTTTGAAGTGCAGAAGGTCGCCGTTGCCCACCCGGGCAACGAACAGCAGGCGCAGTGGCTGCAGATCCGTCAGCAGAAGCCCGACTACGTGATCCTGTGGGGCTGGGGCGTGATGAACGCCACCGCACTGCGCACCGCTGCCAAGACCGGCTACTCGCGCGACAAGATCATCGGCGTGTGGTGGTCCGGCTCCGAAGAGGATGCGATCCCGGCGGGTGATGCCGCCAAGGGCTTTGTCGCGGCCGGCTTCAACGTCGCCGGTGCCAACTACCCGGTGATCAAGGACATCCAGACCAACGTCTACGCCAAGAATGCCGGCAACATGGAAGACAAGGAGCGTGTCGGCAGCGTGCTGTACAACCGTGGCGTGGTGCACGGCATCATCACCGTCGAGGCCATCCGCACCGCCCAGGAGAAGTTCGGCAAGGGCAAGCCGATGACCGGCGAGCAGATGCGCTGGGGCTTCGAGCACCTCGATCTGGACGGCAAGCGCCTCGCTGCGCTGGGGGCAGCCGGTTTCATGCCCGACCTCAAGATCAGCTGCCGCGATCACGAGGGCGCCGGCAAGGTCAAGTTCCAGCAGTGGGATGGTAGCAAGTGGAAGGTCGTGACCGACTGGATCGAGGCCGACAAGCCCTTGGTGCGCGGCATGATCGAGGAGTCGGCTGCTGCCTATGCCAAGGAAAAGGGCATCACCCCGCGCGACTGCTCCAAGGAGATGTAAGCCGCAGTCCTCCGCACAGGAGGACAAGGATGGCCGGCGGGCGCATGTCCGCCGGCGCAGGCTCCCCGCGCATGCGGGGGTCTGCAGGGCGTTTGTGCGTACATGCACGAGGGCCCTGCAGACCCTCTGCCGGCATTACCCGGGGAGGTGGGACGGAGACGAAAGGCAGAAAATCATGACCAGTGCAGCCACCGCAAACGCCGCCAGTGCGGCGCCCTACCTCAGCATCAATAACGTCGAGGTGATCTACGATCACGTCATCCTCGTGCTCAAGGGCGTGTCCCTTCAGGTCGAAAAGGGCAGCATCGTCGCACTGCTCGGTGCCAACGGAGCGGGCAAATCGACGACACTGAAGTCGATATCGAACCTGTTGGGCGCGGAGCGCGGCGACGTCACCAAGGGCAATATCGAATTCAAGGGCCAGCGCATCGACCAGATGACGCCGAACGACCTGGTCAAACGTGGCGTCATCCAGGTGATGGAAGGCCGTCACTGTTTCGGCCACCTCACCATCGAGGAAAACCTGCTGACGGGAGCCTACACCCGCAGCATCTCGCGCGCCGACCTCAAGGAAAGCCTGGAAAAGGTCTATCACTACTTTCCCCGCCTCAAGACCCGGCGCACTTCTCAGGCCGGCTACACGTCGGGTGGCGAGCAACAGATGTGTGCCATCGGCCGCGCGTTGATGGCCAAGCCGGAAATGATCCTGCTCGACGAACCTTCGATGGGCCTGGCGCCGCAGATCGTGGAAGAGATCTTTGAAATCGTGAAGGACCTCAACAGCCGCGAACAGGTCAGTTTTCTGCTTGCCGAGCAGAACACCATGGTTGCGCTGCGCTATGCCGACTATGGCTACATCATGGAGAATGGCCGCATCGTCATGGAGGGTGCCGCAAACGAGCTTGCGACCAACGAGGACGTGAAGGAGTTCTACCTCGGCCTTGCCGGCGAGGGTCGCAAGAGCTTTCGCGATGTGAAGCACTACCGTCGCCGCAAGCGCTGGCTGAGCTGAGGCTCGCGCTTGGAACACTGCATTTTCCACCAGGATTCGGCGCGTGGCACGCGGCCGGGTCCACCCCAGACCAGGAAACCAGCATGCGCCATTACGAACAACGAGAAAGCCGCGATCCGGCTGAGCGCGAGCGCGACCTGTTTGCCCGCCTGCCAGCCCAGATTGCCCATGCACAGGCTCACGCTCCCGCTTTCGCTGCATCGCTCGGACACGTCGATGCAGCGTCGGTGACGACGCGGGAGGCGCTCGCGCGCCTGCCGGTGATCCGCAAGTCCGAACTGCTGGAGCAGCAAAAGCGTGCGCGGCCCTTCGGTGGCTTTGCTGCAGTGGGCTGGGGGCGGGCGTGTACCCGTGTGTTTGCTTCGCCGGGGCCGCTGTACGAGCCGGAGGGCGCCCGTCCCGACTACTATCGCCTGGCGCGCGCCCTGTTCGCAGCAGGCTTTCGCGAGGGTGACCTGGTTCACAACACCTTTTCCTATCACTTCACCCCCGCGGGCTCGATGATGGAAACGGCTGCGCATGCGCTGGGTTGCACGGTGTTCCCGGCAGGTGTCGGCCAGACGGAAATGCAGGTGGCCGCGATCGCGGATCTGCAGCCCAACGCCTACGTCGGTACGCCTTCATTCCTGCGCATCCTGCTCGACAAGGCAGACGAGACCGGCGTAAGGCAGACCTTTACCAAGGCCTTCGTGTCGGGAGAGGCGTTTCCGCCGAGCGTGCGTGAAGCCCTCGCTGCACGCGGAATCGCGGCCAGCCAGGCCTATGCCACGGCAGATATCGGCCTGATCGCTTACGAGACCTCAGCCGACGCGGGCATGATCGTGGACGAAGACATCGTGCTCGAGATCGTTCGCCCCGGCACCGGCGATCCCGTCGCGCCGGGAGAGGTGGGGGAGGTGGTGGTGACGACATTCAATCCGGACTATCCGCTGATCCGCTTCGGCACCGGAGACCTGTCGGCGATCCTGCCCGGTCTGTCGCCCTGCGGAAGGACCAATCAGCGCATCCGGGGCTGGCTGGGGCGCGCGGATCAAACGACGAAAATTAAGGGCATGTTCGTTCATCCGGCGCAGGTTGCCGACATCGCGCGCCGTCACCCTGAGATCCTGAAATGCCGCCTGGTGGTCGACAATCCGTTGCTCAACGATCGCATGACCCTGCACTGTGAAACCATGGCGGGCGACGATGCGCTGGCGGGCGCGATCGTGACCAGCATTCGCGAACTCACCAAGCTGCGCGGAGAAGTGAGGTTCTGCCCTCCCGGCAGTTTGGCAAACGATGGCAAGGTCATCGACGATATTCGCAAGTACGACTAGTACGCTACCGAAGTTGTGTGTGGGCTGCTTCGGCCCGGCTTTGCCGGGCCGATTTTTTCCTTGCCCTGCCAATGAGTGCCATTCGCCGCGATGTGTCATCCTCGCAGGCGTTTCACTGATGAGTTCTGTTATGCAAAACCAACCCTTGTCCGGCCTGCGCATTCTCGATCTGACCCGGCTTCTGCCCGGACCACTCGCCACTCAGCACCTTGCCGACTATGGCGCCGAGGTGATCAAGATCGAGGATACGGTCGCCGGCGACTATGCGCGCACGATGGGGGCAATGGCGGGCGACAGCAGCTACTTCTACCAGGTGGTCAACCGCAACAAGCGCAGCATCCGTCTCGACCTCAAGCAGGAGGAGGGGCGGGCGATCTTCGCGCGTCTCGTTGCAACGGCCGACGCAGTGGTCGAGGGTTTTCGCCCCGGGGTCATGGACAAGCTTGGCTTTGGTTACGATGCGCTGGCGGCATTGAATCCGCGCGTGGTGCTTTGCAGTATCACCGGTTACGGACAGAGTGGCCCCTATGCGATGCGTGCCGGACACGACATCAACTATATCGGCTATGCCGGCGTGCTCGACCAGATCGGTAGCTCAGACGCTGCGCCCGCCGTGCCCAACCTGCAGATCGGCGATCTGTTGGGTGGCACGATGACGGCGGCGATGGGGCTGATGGTGGCATTGTTCGAGGCGCGGGCAAGCGGGCGCGGCCGGCATGTCGACGTTGCCATGACCGATGCCGCACTCGCCCACGCCATATTTCCCCTGGTCGAGGTGCTGGCGCACGGCCAGGTGCGACCGCGCGGAACGGATCTGCTGACCGGCGGCGTACCATGCTACGGCGTCTACGAAACGGCCGATGGCAGGCATATGGCGGTCGGTGCGCTCGAGCAGAAGTTCTGGTTCGCGCTGTGCGACACACTCGGTCGCCCCGAACTGAAGCCGGCACACGTCGATACGGGGGACGTAGGCATGGCGGCGCGCACGGCGCTTGCGGACATCTTCCGCGGACGAAGTCAGCGCGAATGGACGGACATGTTCGATGCCGTCGATTGTTGCGTGAGCCCCGTGTTGCGTCTCGAAGAGACTTTGTCGAATCCGCAGGTGCAGGCTCGAGGTATGGTGATCGAGGTAGCCGGCATTCGCCAGTTCGCTCCGCCCTTCCGATTGTCGTCACATGAACCGCCGCCGCCAGCTCCCGCGCCTGCTGCCGGCGCGGATACCGATTGCATTTTGGGGGCCTTGGGACTGTCCGATGCCGACCTCAGGCGCCTGCGCGCGGCCGCCGTCATCTGAGCGCAGCGGGGAAGGCGCGCGACGCTATTTTTCGGCGGTCTTGCGCCGTGAAGCCGGTTTGGGTTGCGCGGGTGGTGGTTCGCTTGCCGCCTCTGCCGGGGGTTGCGTCATCATGTTCCACGGCCACATGGCCGCCGCAGCAAAGGGATTGCCGTCACCTTCCGCCACTGTCTTGTCGCCGCCTTCGCGCATCTGCTGACTCATTGCCTTGACCGCTGCAATGGTTGCTCGCTGCATGTCCAGCCCCTGGATCGTGATCTGCAGCATGTTCAGGTTCATCTTCAGCCAACCCTCGACTGCGCGCATGTCCGCAATGCGTTTGTCGAGTTCGTCGACGTCGAGTGTCGGCGTCACCATCCCGGGGAGCGTGAAGCCCATGTTGTTCCACATGCCGCGGACGAAATCGAGCGGATCCTGTGCTGCCTGATCGTTTGACATTTTTCTTGCTCCCGTTTTGGCCTACCGTTTCATGGTAACCGATGCACGTGCCATCGCGCATGGCGCACAGCAGCATCGGCACCCGTGTCAGCCTGGCTCGGTCAGACGATGGATCAGGGCACGCAAGCGGGCGGGCCGCACGGGCTTGTGCAGCAGCGGAATTCCTGCCTCCTGGGCAAGGCGCAGCGTCTCCGCGCCGGTGTCGCCGCTGATCAGGATTGCGGCCAGGCCGGGACCCACTTTGCCGCGTACGGCGTTGATGATGTCAATTCCGTTGTGCTGGCCGTGCAGTCGAAAGTCGCTCAACATCAGCTCGGGCGGCGTCGGGGCGGATGACATCATGTCTAGCAGCATTTCCGGTGATTCAGCAGACATGACCTTGCATCCCCAGGAACTGAGCAGGCTCTCCATACCGGCGCGTGCCAGCGGATCGTCATCGACCAGCGCGACGTGGAGTCCCTGCAGGTCGCCCGGTGCGCGCTCCTGCTCGGATGGCGTTGCACTGGGTTCGGGCTCAGCCGCCTGAATGTCGACGGCAAACACCGAGCCCGCACCCAGTCGCGAGCGCAGGCTCAAGCGGTGCCCGAGCAGTGCGGCCAGGCGGCGCACGATCGCCAATCCCAGTCCAAGCCCTTTGTCGCGGGCACGCTCGGCGTTGTCGAGCTGGATGAACTCCTGAAAAATGATCTCCTGCGATTCGGCCGGGATGCCCAGTCCGCTGTCGCGAACTTCGATGCGTACCTTGTCGCCGCGTTTTCTGCACGCGATCAGGATGCTGCCGGCTTCGGTGTAGCGGATTGCATTGCTGACCAAGTTTGTGATGATGCGCTCGAACAGCACCGGGTCGCTGTAGGCCCAACACGCGGTGTGCCTGGCCTTGAGGCGCAGCTCGCGTTCTTCGGCTGCGGGGCGCTGGCTTGCCGCAATGCGCTCAAGGATCGGATGCAGCTCAAACGCGCGGGGACTAGGGTGAAGGACCCCTGCATCGAGTTTCGAGATGTCCAGCAGGCTATCGAGCAGGTTGTCCATGGCCTCGGCCGACGCGGCGATGCGCTGCACCAGGCGACGGCTCTCGGGGGCATGGGTCTGCTGCGCGAGCTGGGATACGAACAGGCCCAGCGCGTGCATGGGTTGCCTCAAGTCATGGCTGGCAGCGGCCAGAAAGCGCGACTTCGCCAGGTTGGCGCGCTCGGCCTCTTCCTTGCGGATGCGCATTTCCGACGTTGCTTCGTCGATTTTTCGAACCAGCTCTTCATGGGCACCGGACAGGCGCTCGGCCATGTCGTTGACCCCTTCCGACAGTCTGGCCAGGCTTCCGCCTCCCAGCACGGGAACGCGTTCGTCGAAGTGCCCTTGGCCGATGCGGGTGACGGTCTCGGCAACCTGACGGATCGGACCGCTGACACCGCGACTCAGGCGGGATGCCAGCCACAGGCTGCCAAGCAGGACCAGCAGTACGAAGCCGGCGCTGGTCCATAGCAGTTCGTCACGCTGGTGTTGCAGGCGTCGCAGCGAGATCTCCACGACCACACTGCCCAGGGGCTCCTCGCCCAGTGGTGCGGCGGCACCCTGGGAGATGGCGGCGAAGCCATCGTCGAGTTCGAGACGGCTTGGCCGAATCGGCTCGATCAGCCTCAGAGTGGGGCCCTGTACGAGTTGCGTCGGCGCATTGGGCACGCGTGACGGCAGGGGCGGCAACTGGCCGTCGAGCATGCCGCTGCGCGCCAGCGTTTCACCGCGGCTGCCGACGATGCTGATGCCTGCGATGTCGTCTTCGGCCAGAACCGCCCCGGCGATCTGCTGCAGGGCATCGCGGTTTCCCGAGAACACGGCGTATTCGCTTGCGGCCGCCAGCTGGCGTGCGACCGCCCGGCCGCGTGCGCTCAAGGCGTCATCAAGGTCCGCGAGTCGGGAACGGGTGTGGAAGACGGTCAGAAACACCGCAAGTGCGAGCACCGGTACGACCGCTGCCAGCATCACCCGCGCGCTGATGCCCCAGCGGTCTATCATGGTTTGCCCTTTTCGTCCTTGGCCAGCGTGGCTGTCAGCACGTCTGCACTGTCGAGGGTCACGCCCAGCGAGCGCGCGACGTTGAGGTTGGTTGCGACCTGAAAGTACTGCGGGGACTGGACCGGCGGCATCGGGCGGCCGCTGATGAGGCGCATGACGAGCTCCGCGGTCTGCCGCCCAATCTGCGCCGGAGTTGAATACAGTGCCAGCAGTGCTCCCGCGTGGACATAGGCCGCAGAGAAGCCGAGAACCGGCGAGCGGTGACGATACGCGGTCAACAGCACATTCTGAACGGTGTAGCTATTGAAGATCCTGGCGTCGGGTGTGACGATCAATACCGCAGGCTCGGAAAGCACGCGTTGCATGGCCGGATAAAGATCTCCCTCGACGTCGACGATCGCCTCCCGCACTTCGAGCTGCGCGCTTCTGGCCGCGCCCGCCAATTGTTGCCGACGCGTGCTTGCTTCGGAACCGGCAAGCAAGGCAATGCGCCGCCATTCCGGTAGTGCCTGTCTGATCAAGGCGATCTGACGCTCCGCCGGCTGATCGAGCACGATCGCGGTCGCTTCGGCGGCGCCGCGCGCGCGCGGCGGTAGCGCGAGCCACGCACTCTCGGGCAGCAAGCTATGGATGACCGGCTGGGACAATCTACGTTCTGCTGCGGTTCTGGCCGCGAGAGAACCGAGGCTGACAACGATGCGTGCGTCCTTTAGCCTGAGCTCGTCGACTGCGGAAATATCGACCTTGTTGATCTCCATCTCGGGGGCGACCGAATGAAGGGTGTCTCGAATGGCTGCGTAGGCCTGAACATGGGCATTGTCGTCGGTGCGCATGAGAACGGCGACCTGCGGCCCGGTCCCTGCTCCATGACCGTCGGCGATCAAGCACAGCGGTAACAGCCAGCACAGGAATAAGGACCGCCGCATCAGGCTTCAGAATTCCACGCGCAGGCTCGCATGGGCGATCGGGCCGGACACGAGTGCGGGCAGATAGTCCGCATGATCGGGGCCGGCATTCGAGAGCGTGAGCGCAAATTCGTTTCGGGTCGGACCGACTTTGAAGCGGTGCGCAATGCGCAGGTCGGTGCGGTGATAGGCTGGCAACTGGTCAACCTTGCTGCGGTACCAGGACATGCTTCCGGTACGGTGATAGTTTGCGCTCACGGTCCAGTCGGGCACGGGGTTCCAGCTTGCAAGAATAGACCAGCTTGCGCGGGGCGCGGAGCGGACATAGCGGTCGTTGCTGCTGTCGATGTCGATCCGGCTGTAGTTCATGCCGAGCCAGGTCGCGATTGTTGGACGCCAGAGCACGGCCAGCTCGGCACCGCGCAGCGTGGCTTCACCAACGTTCTTTGCCATGGGGGCTTCCCACAGCGCTTTCGACGACAGAAACGGTGGGCGCGGCAAGGGGCTGTCGGCAGCCCTGAACTGGATCAGATCGTCCGTCCTCTCCTCGAACACGCGCAGGTCGACGCTGGTCCGAATGGCAGCGTATTCGCCGAGATAGCCCAGTTCGCGAAAACGCATGCGCTCGGCCTCGACGTCTGGCGCCGGCTGGTAGGAGTGTTTGAGCAGGATGTTGGTTAGCACTTCGGTAA
Organism: Azoarcus sp. L1K30; assembly: GCF_018122735.1. Taxonomy (GTDB): domain Bacteria; phylum Pseudomonadota; class Gammaproteobacteria; order Burkholderiales; family Rhodocyclaceae; genus Parazoarcus. Next base: position 3,819,446 of record NZ_JAGRRD010000001.1, read on the forward strand.
AGCGCATGTCGGCATAGCGCTCGAAGGGCACCGGGTTGCGGTAGGCCAGCCCGGTAGCAGCGCGCAGGGTGTGTCCGCCGCCCAGATGGTAATTGAGACCAAGTCGAGGTGAAAGCTGCGCATCGTCCCCCCCACTACGTTCCGCCATCGCACCGATGTTGGCGAGCAATTCTGGCGTGATGCTCCATTCGACGTTGCCGAACAGCCTGCTCGAGCGGTAGGCGAGCGCATCCGTTCGCGCGAACATGCCCGGACTGCGAACCTTGTCTTCACGATAGCCTACGCCCCAGAGTGCACGCACATCACGTGCTGGATGCATAGTGTGCTCGAGTTCGATGTCATTGCGTGTGATATCGTTGTCATAGTTCACGTCGACATGCGCAAGCGGTGGAAAAAGCTGGAGCAGGGGCACATCGGCCGCGGTGAGGGTGTAGGCGTCGCGAGTGGATTCCTCCTGGTGCGAATAGGTGACGCTCAGCTCATCACCGCCATCCTGTTGCCAGCTCCAGCGCAGTTGGCCAAAGCTCACTGCGCTACGTTGCGTGCGCACGGGGTCAGTGGTTCCAGGCATGTCGTTGCCAATCTGCTCGCGCAGCTTTACCGTGCCGGCCTGTAGTTCGAGGCGCTGGTTGGGTGCGAGCTGGAACTCCACCCGTAGGTCGCCGCGGTGACGGCGGTAGCTGTCGGCCAGCCCGGGGAGGCCTTCATCGCCTTCGAGGCCGGCGCTGACGCGCATGGTCATGACGTCGGTGCCGTAGCCGAGGCTGACATTGCGGTCCTGGATACCGTTCTCGCCCTGGTCGATGCGAACTCTTGCCCTCGGGGTTTCCGCGGCCGTGCGGGTGATGATGTTCACCGTGCCCATGAACGCCTGGCTACCATAAGCGACCGTGTTGGTGCCGCGGAACACCTCGATGCGATCGATATCGTCGATGTCGACCGTCAGCTTGTTCCACTCGATCCCGCTGGTCACGTACGGCGCGTAGGCCGAACGTCCGTCGACCCGCACCAACATCCGGCGCGGCGCGTTGTCGGCCAGTCCGTGGTAGGTTGTGACGGGCTGGTGGCCATTGATGGCGCCCACCTGAAAACCGGGTACGAGGCGGAGCAGTTCCGGTATGGAGCGCGCGCCCGAGTTACGGATCATGTCGCGATCAATGACCGTGACCGCGCCTGGCGCGTCGCGCGTTGGTTGTGACAGGCGCGAGGCAGACAGCACGATCGGAAGCTCTCCGAGAAAATTCAGCTCAGGGAGATCGTCTTCTGCCGCCAGTGCGGGCATTATTCTCGCCACAAACGAGAGGGTCAGTAGAATCTTGCTGGAATGTCGCACTTTGATCGCCTGAACATTATGACTTTCGTCATGGTGCACCCCGGGGTGCAGGATTGACCAGCGGGAATTTTCGCTGTTTTGACCCGATACTGATAGTGGGCAAGGCAGGGGTGATGTGTCTGTGATATGCTTCGCGCATCTTTTGCCCGGATGAAAGCAACTTATGGAGCCACTTGTGATCAAGATACTCGTCGTTGAGGATCATGCGCTTGTGCGTGAGGCCGTGGCACAGACGCTTTCCCGGCTGCAGGACGGCGTGGAATGCGTCGAGGCCAAGGGCGCAGACGATGCGCTGTCCAAGCTGGAGGCGTCCAGTGACTGGGACTTGGCCGTGATCGATCTGATGCTGCCGGACATGAACGGATTCTCGCTGCTTGCCGTCCTGGCAAAGCGCTTCCCTGACGTGCCCGCGATCGTGGTGTCGGCGATGGATGACGAGGCGTCAGTCCGTCGAGCCATCAAGGGCGGTGCGTCCGGGTTCGTGTCGAAGTCCAGTTCGAGCGAGGAAATGCTGCAGGCCGTGCGGGTGGTGCTTGGAGGTGGGGTGCATACGCCGGACAGTACGGACCGGGCGCCGGGGCGCCGTTCAGGCGCGCCCGTGAGCGAGCGCTTCGGCCTCACCGCAGCTCAGACCCGGGTGCTGGAACTGTTGGCCCAAGGCAAGACCAACCGCGAGATCGCCGATTTGCTCGGCTTGTCGGAAGGTACTGTGAAAGTGCACATGTCGGCAATCTTCCGCGCGCTTGGCGTGTCCAATCGCGCCCAGGCGCTTGTGGTCATCTCGCGGCACGGCACCCGGCTCTGAGCGACGGTTGACTCTGCTTACCCGGCAGCACTGGCGGTCGAGTGGTGCCGGGGCTGCATTTTTTCAGGCATTTGCACCGCCTGGGCCCTGTGCCAGCGTCAGTGCGGACGACGCGAGGTGACGCTCAGGCGCATCGGCATTTCCGCCGCGGGCAGTCGTTCGCCAGGGACGGATTCGTCTCTGACCTCGCAGCTGTCGCCGATGTCGATCTCCAATATTTCGAGAACTTGACGCGCAACCGCGCGGCAGGCGTTCGCAAGCGGGGTCGGTAGCTGTTCAGGGACCTGCTTCTGCAGCAGCAGCTTAGAAGCGGAAAGCGCGCCGACCGGATTCAGGATCCGATGCCGGTACGCGGCCATCAACTGCGCCACATTGCGATCGGCCGCATCCCGCTGCCACGCATTACTGGGCCATTGAGACGGCACTGCATAGGCGCGAGGGAACATCTCCAGATCGCGAATGACGGTGCGGATGTCTTCATGCGACTCGCGGAACGGCAGCAGCACGATGTCCGACATCGCATAGAGCTTGCGGTCCATCTCGGTGCGGTTGCCCCCGCCATCGATGATGCCGATCCACTCGTCGAGCATGCGCAGCTTGTCCACGACCTTGGTCAGGGCGTCACGGGTGCGGGCATCGGCAGTGATGTAGCGCCTTCCGTCAGGGGAGAGCGGTTCGCGGGAAGTGTCGGTCAGTACGCAGGCGGAGCGATGCCCGAGCAGGCCGAGCCCCTGGCACAGCATGTGCGAGAGCGTCGTCTTGCCGGTACCGCCCTTGTTGCCGATCACGCAGATGATCTCAGCCATGAATCCAATCCTCAACTCTGGCAATGGGTTGCCGTACGCTTGCATTATTGCGCTTTCCTGCGCTGCTGCAGGCGCAGAAAAGCGCCTGTTCGTCTGGCTAATTCCGCGCTTTCGGTACCTTGATGCGATAGACGAAAAGCCGCGTACGACGACGATCGTCCACCTCGATGACACGTTCTGGCTTGCAGTCCGGCACCTGGAAGCTGTTACTGATCAATATGCTTCCGGGCGGCATCTCGGCTGTCGCCTTGCGCCACACCGCAGCCATGGGCACCGGCGAGAGAAAAGCATACACCACGTCCTTCCCCTGCCACGAGTGCTGAAAGAAATCGCCGCGATGCCATGCCAGGTTCGCCATGGTCCGGCCTTGTATCCAGCCCAGTGCCCAAGGCCCGGGCGCGCTCTCGATGCCGGCAAAGTGGCAGTCGGGGCGCAGCCGGGCAAGCACGCGTAGCAGCGATCCGGTGCCGCTGCCGATGTCGAGAACCTGCGCGGGGCGATCCGGAGGCAGCAGGTCTGCCACCGCCGCCGCGGTCTTGCGATTGCTCAGGTAGAGCGGCACCTGAGTACGGAAGCTGCTCCAGTAGATCAGCGCCAGCGTGATGAAGGCCGCCAGATACCAGCCCGGCGCGAGTGCCAGTGTGCGCATCGCCAGCGCGAGTGGCACGAACAGCAGGTGGATCGGCAGCCACCAGCGCGCACTTCGAAGCAGGGCGGCAACCATTACGGCGCCAATCGCCTGCGCGAGCGCCAACGGCCACAGGCCGGGAGGCAGCAGTCCCGCCAGGCCCATCAACCAGGCGATGAGGCCGCCCGCGAGCTGAGACGCGAGGGCTTTGAGGGCAGGAGGCATGAGGGCACGTGCGATCGACAGGGGTCGCCATCATAGCGAACCCGCTGTCGCGCTGTGTATTCTGATCAATAGTGTTCAGGCGACGCGCGCGGGCACGCCGTCGGCGCTGCGCCACCGGGTCATCAGGCGTTCGCGCTTTTGTGCGGCAAGTGCCATGTTGCGCATCTTGACGTGACCGAAACCGCGAATATCCTGAGGCAGGGCTGCGATCTCCAGTGCCAGCGGCAGTCGCGTGTAGCCGAGCGTATCGAGCAGTTCGGCGATGTCGCGCTCGTACTCGGTAATGAGCGCACGCTCCGCGCGTCGCTCTGCAGTGCGCCCGAACGGATCCCAGCGCGTACCCCGCAGTCCCTTGAGCTTTGCCAGTACCCGGAAGACTCGCATCATGCCTTCCCCGAAAGCCTTCTTGGGGATGCGTCCGGTCAGGGGGTCGAGGCGCGAAACCAGTGGCGGAGCAAGATGGAAACGCACGTCGAAGTCGCCTTCGAAAGTCGCATGGATTTTTTGCCAGAAGGCGGGATCGGTGTACAGGCGTGCGACTTCGTACTCGTCCTTGTACGCAAGAAGCTTGAAATAGGTCTGAGCAACGGTCTCGGCCAGACGGCTGCTGTGCCTGCTCACGCGCAGCGCTTCGGCCTCCTGCACCCGTGTCACGAGGAGGCGATAGCGCTCGGCATAGGCCGCATCCTGATAGGCGGTGAGAAATTCGACACGTTTCGTCACCAGCTCATCGAGCGTCGGTGGCCGGATCGGGATGGCGTGCTGCGGCTGCATGAAGCGCTGGACGGCCGCAAGATCGTGCGCTGCCCGGCGGCCCCACAGGAACGCACGGCGGTTCATGTCGAGTGCGACACCATTGAGCTCGATGGCCTGCATCAGCGCATCGTGGGAAACCGGCACCATGCCCTTTTGCCATGCATAGCCAAGCAGGAACAGATTGGTGGCGATGGCGTCGCCGAGCAATGCGGTCGCCAGCCCCTGTGCATCGACGAAGTCGACGTTGTCGCCCCCTGTGGCTTCCCGAACGACCTCCTGCATCTTGTCGAGTGGGAACTGCCAGTCGGGATCGTGGGCAAAGTCAGACGTCGGCGTCTCGGCGACGTTGATGACCGCGCGGGTGTGCCGGGCCGACATCTTTGCCAGCGCCTCGACGCTGGCACTGACGATCACATCGCCGCCGATGACGGCATTGGCCTCTCCGGCGGCGATGCGCACCGCGTGGAGATCGTCGGGCCGGTCGGCAATGCGGATGTGGCTGTACACCGAGCCCCCTTTCTGGGCGAGGCCGGTCATGTCGAGTACGGTCACGCCCTTGCCGTCGAGGTGGGCGGCCATGCCGATGAGGGCGCCGATGGTGACCACGCCGGTGCCGCCGACACCGGTCACCATGATGCCGAAGGGGCGCGCGGTATCCGCGAGCGCCGGGTCCGGCAGCGCGGCGAAGTGTGACTCATCGGCCTGCAGGGCACTGCCCTTGCGCACCCTGCCGCCTTCGATCGTGATGAAGCTCGGACAGAAGCCGTTGAGGCAGGAGTAGTCCTTATTGCAGGAGGACTGATCGATCGCTCGCTTGCGTCCGAGCTCGGTCTCGACCGGTACGATGGACATGCAGTTCGACTGCTCCCCGCAGTCGCCGCAGCCCTCGCATACCGCTTCGTTGATGAACACGCGCCGGGCCGGGTCGGGGAAGGTGCCGCGCTTCCTGCGTCGGCGCTTTTCGGCGGCGCAGGTCTGGTCGTAGATCAGTGCGGTGACGCCGCCCGAGGCGCGCAATTCGCGCTGGATAGCGTCGAGTTCGTCACGATGGCGAACGGGAACGTGCGGGATGTCGGCGGGACCGTACGCGCGCTCGGTGCCGTCGGTGACCACGACGATGTTGTGGACACCCTCGGCTTCGAGCTGGCGCACGATCAATGGCACCGTCAATACGCCGTCATGCGGCTGGCCGCCGGTCATCGCCACGGCGTCGTTGTACAGAATCTTGTAGGTGATATTCACCTTAGCCGCCACGGCCTGCCGAATGGCAAGCAGTCCGGAGTGGAAATAGGTGCCGTCGCCCAGGTTGGCGAAGATGTGCTTCTCGTTGGTGAAGGGCGCCTGTCCTACCCAGGGCACGCCCTCGCCGCCCATCTGGGTGAAGGTGCCGGTGCGCCGCTCGGGCATCCACGTCACCATGTAATGGCAGCCGATGCCTGCCAGGGCACGACTGCCTTCCGGGACGTGGGTCGACGTGTTGTGCGGACAGCCGGAGCAGAAGGTCGGTACGCGGTCAATCGTAATCGTCCGCCCGGCGAGCGAGCGCTCCTTGGCCTGGAGAAAGGTGAGCCGGGCCTGGATCCGCTCCGAGGTGAAGAAACGCTCGATGCGGGCCGCGATCACGCGCGCGATCATGGCCGGCGTGAGTTCGCCGGCTGCAGGCAACAGCCATTCTCCGTGATCGACGGTGCCGTCACTGTGGGCGATGTGCGCCCATTCACCCTTTTCGTCGAATTTGCCGATGACGCGCGGGCGTACGTCTTCGCGCCAGTTGTAGAGCTCTTCCTTGAGCTGGTATTCGAGCAGCTGGCGCTTTTCTTCGACGACGAGTATCTCGTCGAGGCCGTCGGCGAACTGGCGCACGCCGTCGGCCTCGAGAGGCCACACCATGCCGACCTTGTAGAGGCGAATGCCGATCTCGGCAGCGAGTCCTTCGTCGATGCCGAGATCGTCGAAGGCCTGACGCACGTCGAGATAACTCTTGCCACAGGTGATGATGCCCAGTCGTGCCGAAGGCGAGTCGATGACGACCTGGTTGAGGTGGTTTGCACGGGCATAGGCGAGCGCCGCATACAATTTGAAGTGCAACAGGCGCTTTTCCTGAACCAATGGCGGATCCGGCCAGCGGATGTTCAGTCCGTCGGCCGGAATCGCGAAATCCGCCGGGATCACGACCTGCACCCGAGCCGGGTCTACGTCGACCGAGGCCGAGGTTTCAACGGTGTCGGCCAGGGCCTTGAATGCCACCCAGCAGCCCGAGTAACGCGACAAGGCATAACCATGCACGCCGAAGTCGATGTATTCCTGGACGCCGGCCGGCGCCAGCACCGGCATCATCATCGACTTGAAGAAGTGATCGGTCTGATGCGGCAGCGTGGATGACTTGGCCGCGTGGTCGTCGCCGGCGATGACCAGCACGCCACCATGTTTCGACGACCCGGCCGCATTTCCATGGCGAAACACGTCGCCGCTGCGGTCGACACCGGGCCCCTTGCCGTACCACATGGCGAATACGCCTTCGTACTTGGCCTGCGGCGACAGGTTGACCTGCTGCGAACCCCAGACTGCGGTGGCGGCGAGGTCCTCATTGATGCCGGGCTGGAACACGATGTCGTGGCTTTCGAGGTGCTTCTTCGCTTTCCACAGCGTCTGATCGAGACCGCCCAGCGGCGATCCGCGGTAGCCCGATACGAAGCCGGCGGTGTTCAGCCCGGCGGCGCGGTCGCGTTCCTTCTGGATCATCAGCAGGCGCACGAGCGCCTGGTAGCCGGTCAGATAGACGCGACCGGAGACTCGGGTGTATTTGTCCTCGAGGCTGGGCGTCGGTGCGCTGCCAAGCGGATCTGCTTCGGCCATGGCTGGACTCCTCCCAAAAATCGTATTTTCGGAGTGCTGCACGTTGCGTCCACCGTGCGCCTCGTGGGCGGACGACGGGCGAATGCAGGCAGGTTAGTCGCGCACAGCGGGCGACTCAATCCTTGGATACCCTAACCAGTGCAAAGGTTGCCGAAGCAATGTCGCGGCAGCGGCCGTCGGCGTTCAGGCCGGTGGCAGGATCTTGCCCGGATTAAGCAAATTGTCCGGGTCGAGGGCTTGCTTGAGCAGGCGCATGGCGTCGATGGCCGCGCTGCCGTGCTCTTCGAGCAGGAAGGCCTGCTTGCCGATACCAATGCCGTGCTCGCCGGTGCAGGTGCCGCCGAGTGCGAGCGCGCGCTGCACGATGCGGTTGTTGAGCGCCTCGGCGCGCGCGATCTCAACCTCGTCCGCGGGGTCGACAAGGATGATGGTGTGGAAATTGCCGTCGCCGACGTGGCCGACAATGGGGGCGATGAAGCCTGAAGCGTCGATGTCGTCACGGGTGCCGGCGATGCACTCGGCCAGTTTCGAGATCGGCACGCACACGTCGGTGGTGACGCCGCGGCAGCCGGGGCGCAGGTTCAGGCTGGCGAAATACACGTCGTGACGCGCTGCCCACAGCCGGCTGCGGTCTTCCGGACGGCTGGCCCAGTCGAACGCAAGCCCGCCATGATCCGCTGCGATTTCCTGCACCGTCTGCGCCTGTTCTTCCACGCTCGCCGGCGAGCCATGAAACTCGAAGAACAGCATCGGAGACTCGTGCAGCGTGGTCTTGCTGTAGCGGTTGATCGCCTGCACGGTGAGGGCATCGACGAGCTCGATGCGCGCCACCGGCACGCCGAGCTGTATCGTCTGGATCACCGTGTTGACGGCGCTGACGATATCGGGGAAGGCGCAGGTGGCGGCAGAAACCGCTTCGGGCAACGGATGCAGCCGCACCGTGAGCTCGGTGGTGATGGCCAGTGTCCCCTCCGAGCCAACCAGCAGATGTGTGAGGTCGTAACCGGCAGAGGACTTGCGTGCCCGGCCGCCGGTGCGAATCACGCGGCCGTCGGCCAGCACCGCAGTCATGCCCAGTACGTTTTCGCGCATGGTGCCGTAGCGTACGGCATTGGTGCCCGAGGCGCGTGTGGCAGCCATGCCGCCAATGCTGGCATCGGCACCCGGGTCGATGGGGAAGAACAGGCCGGTGCCATGCAGCGCGGCGTTGAGCTGCTTGCGGGTGACGCCGGGCTGGACGACGACGTCCATGTCCTCGGGATGGATGGAGAGCACCTGGTTCATCTCCGAGAAGTCGATGCAGACTCCACCGTGGATGGCGAGGATATGGCCTTCGAGAGAGCTGCCGACGCCGAACGGGATGATCGGCACCGCGTGCTCGCGGCAGGCCTCGACGATGGCGACGACGTCTTCGGTGCTGTGCGCAAACACGACCGCGTCCGGCAGTGCGTCGGGGAAGTGCGATTCGTCGTGGCCGTGATGGGCGCGTACGCCTTCGGCGGTGGTGAAGCGTGTGCCGAAGCGCTCGGTCAGCGTGTCGATGAAGGCCTGCGGCAGCGGTTTGCGGAAAGTGTGGGGCGCGTTCATGTTCATCTCGCGGACAGTCGAGTCCTGATTATCGGCCTTTGCGACGCTGGATGAAATGCCGGGCCGTGCGTGCTGCCATGCCCGAGCGCCCGATTAGGTGCTTAAATGGCGGGCCCCTGTATGCGATCGCCAACATGAACACCCTGAACCCGCAGGCAATGCCGGCTGCCGACCGGCGCATTCCCGTGACCGTGCTCACCGGTTTTCTCGGCGCGGGCAAGACGACCCTGCTCAACCACCTGTTGCGCCAGCCCGAGATGGCGGGGGTAGCGGTGCTGATCAACGAGTTCGGCGAAGTCGGCGTCGATCACCATCTGGTGGAGAAGGTCGATGACGCCATCGTGCTGCTCGACGCCGGGTGCATCTGCTGCAGCATGCAGGGCGATCTGGTCAAGGCACTCAAGGGCATGTTCATGCGCGCGTTGCGCAAGGAGATTCCCCCGGTGAGACGGGTGCTGATCGAGACCACCGGCCTGGCGGATCCGGTACCGGTGGTGCACACCCTCATGGAAGAGCTCTTCATCGCCGATCGCTATTATTGCGATGGTGTCATCACTGCGGTCGATATCACCCATGCGCTCGATCAGCTTGGTGCACATCGCGAGGCCGTGCGCCAGGTGGCAATGGCCGATCGTGTGCTGCTGACCAAGATGGATCTTGCGGAGGAAACGATGTCCGCAGCCGTCGCGGCCCGTGTGAGCGCACTCAATCCCGGCGCGAGCCAGGTGCGGGTCAGTAGCGGCAGGGTGGCCGCTGACGCAGTATTCGGTTGCGGGTTGTATGACGCCACGGCCAAGGTGCCGGATGTTGCCGCATGGTTGGGTGAAGAGCGCGTGCGCCGGGAGCAGGCGCGCGCGGCGGCCGCACCGGGGGCATGGCGCTCGCCAGGACGTCGTGCCGAGGTCAAGGGCGGGTCAGTGCCTGTGCGTCACGACTCGGGGGTGAGCAGCTTCGTGCTGCGTTTCTCCGAGCCACTGAGCTGGTTCGGGTTTTCCGACGCACTGGGTTTGTTGTTGCAGGTATACGGCGAACGTATCCTGCGTATCAAGGGGGTGCTCAATGTCATCGGCGACCCCCTGCCACGCATCATCCAGTGCGTTCAGCACACCGTCTATCCGCCCACCAGCCTGGCTGTGTGGCCGGAAACGCCGCCATGCAACGATCGCAGGAGCCGACTCGTCTTCATCGTGAGGGATCTGCCGCGGGAAGAGGTGGAGAACATGCTGATCAGCGTCGGCGGCGTGCAGACCGACCCCGATTTGCCCGCCTGAACGGCTTGGATCGTACCGGGCCGAAGGCGGACCGTCGTTGCTCGCCCGTTGCTGTTCGGGCTGTAAGCGTCGGCTACCGAGTTCCGACCAAACGTGTGGGAGCATCGCGGTGTCCAGCGCCGGCGTGCAGACGGGAAAAGTCGATATCGATGAGGGGCCAGGCATGCGGCAGTGCTGGATGGGAATGCTTTTCTGCTTCGGGTGCAGCCTCGCCGTGACGACGCATGCCCAGGACCTCCGCGCTCCGGTGAGCATCGCTGCGTTCTCGGCAGCCGCGCCCGGAGCGCCGGTTCCGCAGCCGTGGCAGGTGCAGACCTTGCCGGGGGTGGCGCGCGAGAACACGTTTGCATTGGTGTCCGACGAAGGTCGCACGGTGCTGGAGGTCCATTCCGAGTCGGCGGCGTCGACGTTGGCGCATGCGCTCGCGGTCGATCCGGAACGGTTTCCGCGCCTGAGCTGGCGCTGGAAAGTATCGAGGGCCGTCGCGGGGTCGGACTTTTCCCGCAAGGCGGGCGACGACTATGCCGCCCGGGTGTACGTGCTCTTCGACTATCCGCTTGAGAAGCTGTCGCTTGGTGACCGCATCAAGCTGGCGTTGGGGCGAACGCTCTACGGCGCCGAGCTGCCGACTGCGGCCATTGCCTATGTGTGGGGGACGGCGCAGCGCGCCGGGGCCAGCGGACCCAATCCGTACACCGATCGGGTGCAGATGATCGTCGTCGACAGCGGTGACGGAGCGGTCGGCCAGTGGCGCGAGGTGAGCCGCGACCTTGCGGCGGACTTCCGGTCCGTATTTGGAGACGAAGTCCCGCGGGTGGTTGGCATTGCATTGAGTGCGGATACGGACAACACCGGTGAAACGGTGACGGCGCGCTTCGGCGATTTGCGCTTTCTGTCGCGCTGATGTCCCGCCCGGCGACGGGGGCGGTATCCTGAGCTTTTCTGTCTTGGCTGAACGACGATGAGCGCTGCTTCGTCCTTTCCTGAATGGCCTTCCGTGCCGGCCTGTTATGGGTGGCTGTCCCTGGACCGTCGCGGGGCCTGGCGCTTGCGTGGAGACCCCGTCCGCCATGCGGGGCTGAACGCCTTCATCGCCGCGAACTATGAAGCTGAGCAGGGCGGCGCATGGGTGGTCAGGAACGGGCCACAGAAGGTCTACGTCGCGCTCGATTACACGCCCTGGGTCATGCGGCTCGATGGGGACGGCAGACTCCGGACCCACACGGGGCGTCGTGCCGGTGAGGTTCTGGCGGCGCATCTCGACGAGCAGGGCAACGTACTGTTTGCCACGACGGTCGGCGTGGGGCTGCTCGACGATCGCGACCTCGCGGACTTTCTTGCCCAGTGTCGCCTGAGCAATGGCCTGCCGGCCGATGAGGAGGCCCTGTTCGCGGTCATGGCGGGTGAGGGCCGTGTGCTGTGGAACGGTGTGACGCTTACCCCCATTGCGGCCGAAGACGTGCCGGTACGCTATCAATTCGATCCCGCGCCTGCCGGGTCATGATTTGTGCGGTGCGGTCAGACTGGCTGGAAGAGATGAATATCAGATAATGACGAATGACATTCTTTCATCGCTGTATGTGGATTAAGTGGCGCAGAATGGTGTCTTGAGCATTTATAAAGATTCTTATACCGTCATAGATAAATTCACGAGGCGGGTTATTGCATCGCAGCAATGATGGCGCTATTCTGCAGCTGTCTCCTCCACTCTCCTCCATGGATGTGGATTTCAGCCCGGGCCCGAAAGCGCCCGGGCTTTTTCTTTTCTGCGCTGCCTCGGCTCTCGAAGCGGCCTTCGCCTGCACACAATGATGCATCGGGTTCCGGTGACCTCGCCGGGGGGCGTGCGCCTTTCAGACGGGCGCTTGATCGGGCTTGCGATAATTAATACTTGACATTGGATAAGTGAAACGTATGATTAAAACGATCGTTTTAATTGGATGTTTCAAATGACCCTGTCAGACAGTCGTTCGACGACGCCCGACACCCGTGATCGCATTCTCGATGCGGCTGAGGCCCTGTTCGTGGAGCATGGGCTCGAAGCCACCTCGATGCGCATGATCACTGGCCGGGCCGCGGCGAACCTGGCAGCGGTCAATTACCACTTCGGCAGCAAGGATGCGTTGATCCAGGCAGTCTTCAGGCGCAGGCTGACCGAGCTCAACCGTCAACGCTTGGCTGCACTCGATCGTATCGAGGCCGAAGCGAGCGGGGCTCAGATCAAGCCGAGCCAGATCGTAGAGGCCTTTTTCGGCACCGCACTGGCGCTTGCCGCAGACACCGAGCATGGCGGCAGTACCTTCATGCGTCTGCTCGGGCGCACCTATACCGAGCCCAACGGCTTCGTGCGCCAATTCCTAGCCGAAGAGTACGCCGAAGTGCTGGAACGCTTTCTCGCCGCGCTGTACGGATCTCTGCCCGGTGTGCCGCGTGAGGAAATCCTGTGGCGTTTCCATTTCATGATGGGCGCCATGTCCTACGCAATTGCAGGCACGGACGCGCTGCAGCTCTTTGCGGGGACCTTTGACGATGCCGATCCGCAGCGACTGATGCCGCGGCTGATGTCCTTCCTGCTGGGCGGCCTGCGTGCGCCGCTGCCGACCTTCGTGCCGACCGATGAACGCCATGGGCTCGATGCTGCCTGACCAATACTTGCGATTGATGGCGAAGCGCAGCGACAAGACTGCAATCGCCGGTGAAAGGAGACTGTGATGATGTGGCTGATTCTGTTTTCCCTCCCTCCCTTGGCTGGTGCGCTCGCCTACGGGCGAGCGCCACTTTTTGCCTGGCTTGGGGTTGGTCTGGCGTGGATCGGCGCCTTCGCCGCCGCGGCGGGCTGGTCGATCTGGGCGGCGCTGCTGGTGATGCTGGTGTTCGGTGCAATCATGGGGGCCTTCATCAACCGGGCGTTCCGTCGCGACTTCATCACCGCGCCGATCTTCAAGGCCTTTCGTCGCGCCCTGCCCTCGATGTCGCAGACCGAGCGCGACGCGCTCGAAGCCGGCACGGTGTGGTGGGAAGGCGAGCTGTTTACCGGTGCCCCGGACTGGAAGAAGCTCTCGGCCTATCCGTGGCCCAGGCTCAATGAGGAAGAGCAGGCCTTTCTGGATAACGAGACCGAGGAACTGTGCCGCCTGGTCAGGGACTGGGATGTCACCCAGCAGCAGGACATGCCGGAACAGGTGTGGGCATATATCCGGTCCAAGGGCTTCCTCGGCATGATCATTCCCAGGGAATTTGGCGGCAAGGGATTCTCCGCCTTTGCTCATTCCCAGGTCGTCACCAAACTGTCGACACGATCGTCGACGCCGGCGGTGACGGTCATGGTGCCCAATTCGCTCGGGCCGGCGGAACTGTTGCTGCACTATGGCACCGACGAACAGAAGGCGTATTACCTGCCGCGCCTGGCGCGGGGCGACGACATTCCGGCCTTTGCACTGACCAGTCCGTGGGCGGGGTCGGACGCGGCGTCGATTCCGGATGCGGGCGTGGTGTGCAAGGGAATATGGAACGGGCAGGAAGTGCTAGGCGCGCGGGTGTCCATCGACAAGCGCTACATCACGCTGGCGCCGGTATGCACCGTTTTCGGCCTGGCATTCCGTCTGTACGACCCCGAGCACCTGCTCGGCGAAGAGGCTGATCTCGGCATCACCTGCGCACTGGTGCCGCACGACCACCCCGGCGTGGAGATCGGCCGGCGACATTTCCCGCTCAATGCGGTGTGGATGAACGGGCCGATTCGCGGCAAGGATGTCTTCATGCCGCTTGACTTCATCATCGGCGGGCCGGCAATGGCGGGGCAGGGCTGGCGCATGCTGATGGAGTGCCTGGCCGCAGGGCGCAGCATCTCGCTGCCGGGCTCCAACACCGGCATGCAGAAACTCACCGCGCGCGCCGTCGGTGCCTATGCGCGGGTGCGCTATCAGTTCAAGACCGCCATCGGCCGGTTCGAAGGTGTGGAGGAGGCGCTTACCCGCATCGGCGCCAACACCTATTTGAGCGACGCCACTCGCATCATGACTGCAGGGGCAATCGATCTCGGCGAGAAGCCTTCGGTGGTGTCGGCCATCGTCAAGTATCACGTTACCGAGCGTGCGCGTCAGACCGTCAACGACGGCATGGATGTGATCGGCGGCAAGGGCATCTGCCTCGGGCCGCAGAACTTTCTCGGCCGCGCCTATCAGCAGATTCCGGTTGGCATTACCGTCGAAGGTGCCAACATCCTCACCCGCAGCCTGATTCTGTTCGGCCAGGGTGCGGTGCGCTGCCATCCGCATGTGATGGATGAAATGAAGGCGGCGCAGCAGGGCGATCTGGATGCCTTCGATGCCGCGCTCTGGGCGCACGTCGGCTACACGGTGACCAACGGCGCACGGGCACTTGTGATGGGGCTCACCGGTTCCCATTTCGTAAAGATCGACGCCGACGTGGCGCCCGAAACGCGTCGCTACTATCAGCAGCTGACGCGTTTCTCGGCGGCGTTTGCGTTCCTCTCCGACCTGTCCATGGGCACCATGGGCGGCGCGCTCAAGCGCAAGGAAAAGCTCTCCGCCCGGCTGGGTGACATCCTGTCGCTGATGTACCTCGCCTCGGCCACGCTGCGGCGCTTCGAGGCCGAGGGGCGGCAGCAGGCCGACGCGCCGCTGATGCACTGGGCGATCTGGGATTGCATGTTCCGCGCGCAGAATGCCTTCGAAGGCGTGATTGCGAACTTCCCCAATCGTCTGGTTGCCATGTTGCTGCGACGGCTGGTCGTGTTCCCGCTCGGCCGCCCCTACGTGGTGCCGTCGGACCGACTGGGCCACGAGGTGGCGAAGCTATTGATCGAGCCGTCCGCGAGTCGCGACCGGCTTACCGCGGACGTCTATCTGCCGACCGATCTCGATGAGCCGGTGGCGGCGCTTGAAGCCGCCCTGCTGGCGACGGTCGAGGCCGAGCCGATCGAGGCAAAGGTCAAGCAGGCGATGCGAGCGGGCAGCTTCGAGCCCGGGCTGCTGGTGGGCGGCGGGGTGGATGCCCTGTGGAAGAAGGCCCACGAGACTGGCGTCATCGGCAGCGACGAGTTTGCAGTGCTGCAACGTCGTGGCGAGTTGCGCGACAAGGTCATCCGGGTGGACGACTTCCCTTTCGATTTCGGACTGCGCGCGGCCCTGCGTGACATGCCGGCGCTGAAGGAGGCCGCGTGAGTCGGGACGTATTCATCATCGACGGTGCGCGTACGCCATTTCTCAAGTCGCGCAATACGCCGGGGCCGTTCTCGGCGTCCGATCTGGCAACAGCGGCGGGCACCGCCCTGCTGGCACGCCAGCGCTTTGCGCCCGATCAGCTGGACGAAGTCATCCTGGGGTGCGCCAGCCCTGCGCCCGACGAAGTGAACATCGGCCGCGTGACGGCATTGCGCATGGGCTGTGGGCTGAAAGTGCCCGGATGGACGGTGATGCGCAATTGCGCCAGCGGCATGCAGGCGATCGATTCGGCAATGGTCAATATCCAGGCCGGGCGCTCGCAGCTGGTGCTGGCGGGCGGTGTGGATGCACTGTCGCGTGCGCCGCTGCTGCTGTCGGAGGCGATGGTGCGCTGGTTGTCGTCATGGTACGCGGCGAAGTCGGTCAGCGAACGCTTGGCGGTGGTGCGCAGATTCCGCCTCGGCAATCTTGCCCCGGTGATCGGCATCATGAAAGGCCTGACGGATCCGGTCGTGGGGCAGTTGATGGGGCAGACCGCCGAGAATCTGGCATGGAAATTCGGCATCACGCGTGAAGACATGGATGCGTACGCGGTCGAGAGTCACAAGCGTGTCGCCTTTGCCCAGGATGCGGGCCATTTCGATGCCGAGATTGTGCCGCTGATCGATCGTGACGGCACGGTGTATAAGACCGATGACGGCCTGCGCCGCGATGCGTCGATGGCTGGGCTGGCAAAGCTCAAGCCGTTTTTCGACAGGCGCTACGGCAAGGTGACCGCCGGTAACAGCTCCCAGATCACCGATGGTGCGGCCTGGCTGGTGCTGGCCTCGGCCGAAGCGGTCGAGCGCTTCGGGCTGGAGCCGATGGGGCGTATCGTCGACAGTGAATGGGCGGCCCTGGCGCCCGAGCAAATGGGCTTGGGGCCGGTGCATGCAGCACAGCCCATCCTGCACCGACATGGCTTGCGCCCGGGCGATCTCGACGCGTGGGAGCTCAACGAGGCGTTCGCCGCCCAGGTCGTCGCCTGTCTGCTTGCCTTCGGTGACGACGCCTATTTCAACGAGCACTTCGGCGTCGACAAGGCACCGGGTGCGCCCGACACCGCCCGGCTCAACATCGACGGCGGTGCGGTGGCACAGGGTCATCCGGTGGGGGCGAGCGGCGTGCGCATCGTGCTGCATCTGCTGCAAGTGTTGCGACGTACAGGCGGGCGCCGCGGCATGGCCAGCATCTGCATCGGTGGCGGACAGGGTGGCGCCATGCTGGTGGAGGCAATGCAATGAACCAGGTCGTAAACGACTGGCAGCACTGGCGGCTGCGCCGTGAGGCGGACGGCCTGGCGTGGCTGGCGCTCGACAAGGCAGGCAGTACCACCAACTCGCTCTCTGCCGCCGTGATGGACGAGCTTGGTAGCGTGCTCGACGCGCTCGACGCCGAGCCGCCTGCAGCGTTGGTGATTGCTTCGGCCAAGGCGTCGGGTTTCATCGCGGGAGCTGACATCGAGGAGTTCTCGACACTCACCTCGGCTGCCGACGCCCGCGCGCTGGTCGCCCGCGGTTGGCTGCTGTTCGAACGTCTGGCAGAAGTCGACTACCCCACGCTGGCACTGATCCGGGGGCACTGTCTGGGCGGCGGACTCGAACTTGCGCTGGCTTGTCGCTATCGAGTCGTGGTCGACGAGCCAGGAACCCGGCTCGCGCTTCCCGAAGTGATGCTTGGCATCGTGCCGGGCTGGGGTGGCATGAAACGTCTGCCGGCCCGCATCGGACCGGTGCAGGCCCTCGACCTGATGCTCACCGGCAAGTCGGTGGATGCAAAGAAGGCGACGCGTATCGGCTTGGCCGACGATTGCGTGCCACCACGGGTCATGGAGAACGCGGCCCGCATGCGGGTGCGCTCGGGCTGTGCCAATCTGCCCCTGCCGTGGATGGCGCGGCTGATGAATGGGCCGCTGAAATCAAAGGTGGCGGACAAGGCAAGAAAGCAGGTCGCCGATCGAGCGCGCCGCGAGCATTATCCCGCGCCTTACGCGATCATCGACATGTGGGCGCGCTTCGACGGCAATGCGCTGGCGGTACCGGCGGGTGAGCCGGCCTCGCTGGAGACGATCTTCGCCTCGCCCACCACGGGCAACCTGCTGCGGGTCTACCATCTGCAGGAGCGCCTGAAGGGCTTCGGCAAGGACGTCGATTTCACCCCGCGTCATGTACATGTGGTCGGCGCCGGGGTGATGGGTGGCGACATCGCGGCCGTGTGTGCGCAGCGCGGCCTGACCGTGACCCTGCAGGACCAGACCGTGGAGCGCATCGCCCCCGCGATTGCGCGCGCAGCCAAGATGTTCGAGCGCCGGTTCAAGGGCGACGGGCGCCAGGTGCGCTTTGCGCTCGATCGCATGATTCCCGATCCTCGGGGCCATGGTGTCGCGCGCGCCGATGTCATCATCGAGGCCATCTTCGAAAATCTGGATGCGAAGCGGGCCCTGTTTTCCGAGCTCGAGCGCAAGGCACGGCCGGATGCCATCCTCGCCAGCAACACCTCCAGCCTGAAGCTGGAAGACATCGCAGGCTGTCTGTCCGATTCCGCTCGCCTCATTGGCATTCACTTCTTCAACCCGGTTGCGATGATGCCGCTGGTCGAGGTGGTGGCGGGCGAGCAATCGGATGCGCTTGCCTTGCAGCGTGCGGCAGCCTTTGTACGCAGTCTCGACAAGTTGCCGCTGCCGGTGAAGAGCGCCCCCGGCTTCCTCGTCAATGCAGTGCT
Organism: Azoarcus sp. L1K30; assembly: GCF_018122735.1. Lineage (GTDB taxonomy): Bacteria > Pseudomonadota > Gammaproteobacteria > Burkholderiales > Rhodocyclaceae > Parazoarcus. The sequence goes on from NZ_JAGRRD010000001.1 coordinate 3,837,659, forward strand.
TGGCCCCTACATGCTGGAGGCGCTGCGCTGTGTCGAGGAAGGCGTCGCAGCTGAGGTCGTCGATACCGCACTCGTCGAGTTCGGCATGCCGATGGGACCGGTAGAGCTGGTCGATACGGTCGGCCTCGATATCGCGGTGGCAGCCGGCAAGGCGTTGGCCGGCGACGGTGGCGAGCCACCGCAGAAGCTGCTGGCGCTGGTGTCGGCGGGCAAGCTCGGCAAGAAAAGCGGCGAGGGCTATTACCGGTGGGACGATGGCAAGCCAGAGCGGGCAAAAGGGGTGACTGCACCCACAGGGCTTGCCGAGCGCATCCTTTCGCCGCTGCTGTCCGCCACCCGGCGCTGTGTTGACGCAGGCGTCGTCGCGGACGCCGACCTGGCCGACGCCGGCGTGATCTTCGGTACCGGTTTCGCGCCATGGAGCGGCGGCCCGATGCACTACCAGCAAACCCGCAAGAAGGCGCCGACTGGTAGCGCAGTCGCCGTCAACGATCATATTTCGCCAGCCGCCCAACAGGAGCCGTCATGAGCGCCTCAAACATCTTCACCAACTTGCCCGATGGTCGGCAGCCCGCGCTGCGCGTCATGCCCATGCCCGCCGACCTCAACCCTGCCGGGGACGTGTTCGGTGGCTGGATCATGGCCATGGTCGACATCGCCGGGGCGATACCTGCGCGGCGGCGTGCCAAATCGCGGGTCGCCACCGTGGCGGTGAACTCCTTCGTATTCAAGCAGCCCGTATCGGTCGGTGATCTGGTAAGTTTCTATGCGGATGTCGTGTCTTCCGGGCGCACATCGGTTACCGTGGATGTCGAGGTCTACGCCGAGCGCGATCCCGAGAATCCGGTCGTGGTAAAGGTGACCGAGGCACGGCTGACCTATGTCGCCCTGGACGACAAGGGGCGCAAGCGGCCGATGCCCGCGGAGTGATTGCAATGGCGGAGGAGGTGGCAGCGGCCTTCTCCGCCCTGCATCGAAGGACCCGTTCGCCAGCCGGTGCGTGCGGGGGATGTTGACGGCACACACTCACAATTTGTCGCAACACATGAATGGAGGAGACTTTCATGAAAAAAAACAGAATCGCAGTTCATCTATCGTTGGGCATCCTGTCGCTGTGGGCGGGGGCTGCGGCCGCATCAGGCTTCCAGTTGCTCGAGCAGAACGCGAGCGGCCTCGGCAATGCCTATGCGGGGTCGGCGGCAGTGGCCGAAGACGCCAGCACGATCTTCTTCAACCCGGCCGGAATGACGCAACTCGGCGCGCGCGAGCTCTCCGTCGGCCTTGCCGCGGTCAGGCCCAGTTTCAAGTTCAGGGACAAAGGCTCGCAGTCGGGTCTGTTATCGGGAAACACTGGTGATGCAGGAGACTGGGCCGCGCTGCCAAACGCCTACCTGTCCTGGGCACTGAACCGGGATCTCTACCTCGGCGTGGGCGTGGGCGCCCCTTTCGGCCTGGTGACCGAGTATGACAAGGACTGGGTCGGTGCCGCCCACTCGATCACTTTCGACATCAAGACCTACAACATCAACCCGTCGATCGCATACCGCATCAATGACAAGGTTTCCATCGGCGCGGGCGTGAATTGGCAGCGCATGGATGTCGAATACACGCGTGCAGCGGCGGTGGTGTCGGTCCCGCTCACACGGACCTACGCAACGCTCGACGCCGCCTCGGACGCCTGGGGCTGGAATGCAGGTGCCCTGTTCACGCTGTCCGCGGCAACCAAGCTGGGCTTGTCCTATCGCTCGTCCATCAAGCACGAACTCGACGGGGATCTTAGGGTGAAGGGGCTTGCCGCCGGCGCCAGCGCCGCACTGACGACAGGCCGCGCCAGTGCAGACGTGGAACTGCCCGATACCTTCATTCTCAGTGCGACGCACAAGCTCGACAATCGCTGGGAACTGCTGGGCGACGTATCGCTGACAGGATGGAGTTCGATCAAGAAAGTAGACATCGTTCGCACGTCGGGGGTCCTGTCGGGCGTTACCGTGCAGACGCTGGAAACCGAGTTCAGGGACACTTGGCGTGTCGCAGTTGGTGCCAACTACCAGATGAACGACGCGTGGAAGCTTAAGTTCGGTCTTGCCTACGATCAGACGCCGGTCCGCGACAAGGAGCGCCGCCTGGTGTCCCTGCCTGACAATGACCGCACCTGGTTTACCGTTGGCGGACAGTACAGGATGTCGAATGGCGCACGGCTCGACCTTGCCGCCGCCTACCTCTACGTCCCCGATACCCGCATCGACAACAATCAGGCTGCGGCCGGACGCGGGCGCGTGACCGGGGAGTACGATTCGAGCGTGTGGATCCTCGGCGCCCAGTACTCGATGGCGTTCTGACCCTTCGACCCGGCTGCCGAACCCGATGCGCGCAGTTCGCGAATGACGGGGTCGACGGTCGGAACTCTGCTCATGGCGAGCCCGGATGAGACGGGCGCGCCGCTGCAACATTGGAGACCCACGTGAGTAATTTCATCATCCGCAAGGTCGCCGTGCTGGGTGCCGGTGTGATGGGGGCGCAGATTGCGGCCCACTGCGCCAATGCCGATGTGCCGGTAATCCTGTTTGATCTCGCGGCAAAGGAAGGCGATGCCAATGCGGTCATCAACAAGGCACTGGCGGGACTGAAGAAGCTCGATCCGGCGCCGTTGGCGGCAAAGGATCGGGCGCAGCACATCGAGGCGGCCAACTACGGCAGCGATCTCACCCGTCTCGGCGAGTGCGACCTGGTGATTGAGGCCATCGCCGAGAAGATGGAATGGAAGCTCGACCTTTATGCGAAGGTCGCGCCGCACCTTAAGCCCGGCGCCGTGTTCGCGTCGAATACTTCCGGCTTGTCCATCAATGCGCTTGCCAACGGGATGCCCGAGGCGCGGCGTAGCCGCTTCTGCGGCATCCACTTCTTCAATCCGCCGCGCTACATGCCGTTGGTGGAGCTGATCGCGACCGCGGATACCGACCCGGCGATGCTGGACAATCTTGAGGCGTGGCTGACCTCCCGGTTGGGTAAGAGCATCATCCGCGCCAAGGATACGCCGAACTTCGTCGCCAACCGGGTTGGGGTGTTCTCGATTCTCGCGGTGATGCACCACACCGCCAGGCTCGGACTGAGCTTCGACGAGGTCGACCTGCTCACCGGTCCGCGCATCGGCCGCCCGAAGAGTGCAACGTTCCGTACTGCCGACGTGGTCGGACTGGATACGCTGGCGCATGTGGTCGGCACCATGCAGGCGACGCTGGCGGACGACCCCTGGCATGCCCATTTCCGCACCCCCGAGTGGTTGCAGGCATTGATTGCAAAGGGCGCGCTGGGACAGAAGACGCGTGCCGGCATCTATCGCAAGGACGGGCGCAGGATCATGGTGCTCGATCTCGCGCACGACGACTACCGCGAGGTCGGCGCAGAGATGTTCCCTGATGTCGATGACATTCTGAGCCTGAAAAATCCGGTGGAGAAGTTCGCCCAGCTGGCGGCACATCCGCATCCGCAAGCGCAGTTCCTGTGGTCGATCTTCCGCGACGTGTTTCACTACTGCGCGGTTCACCTGGGCGCGATTGCGGACAATGCGCGCGACGTCGATCTTGCGATGCGCTGGGGCTTCGGCTGGGCGCAGGGGCCATTCGAAACCTGGCAGGCGGCGGGCTGGGCCGACATTGCGGAAATGGTGAGGGATGACATCGAGCATGGCCGGGCGATGTCGAATACGCCCCTGCCCGCGTGGGTGTTCGAGCGCACGGGGGTGCATGCTATCGAGGGCTCGTTCAGCGCAGCCGAGGTGGCGCTCAAGCCGCGCCCGACGCTCGCGGTGTATCGGCGTCAGCTGTATCCCGATCGCGTGCTGGGTGAAGCGCCGGACGATCGTGGCGAGACCTTGTGGGAGAACTCGGGCCTGCGTCTGTGGCGGCGTCCGGACCAGGATGCGCGCATCGGCATTGTGTCGCTGACATCGAAGAAGCATGCGATCGGCGATGAGGTGCTCGACGGCATGCTGGAGGCGATCGCGCGTGCCGAGGCCGATCTCGATGGTCTGGTGCTGTGGAACGATGCGCCGTTTGCCGTGGGTGCAAACCTGCAGCAGGTTGGCGAGGCCTGCCGAGCCGGGCAGTTCGACATGCTGGAGCAGGTGGTGGCGAAATTCCAGCGCACCTCCATGGCGATCAAGCATGCGCAAGTGCCGGTGGTGGCCGCGGTGCAGGGCATGGCGCTGGGCGGCGGTTGCGAGTTCGTGATGCATGCGGGCCACCGGGTGCTGGCGCTGGAGAGTTATGTCGGCCTGGTCGAGGCCGGCGTCGGCCTGATTCCGGCCGGAGGCGGCAGCAAGGAGTTCGCGCTGCAGGCCCATGTCATGGTGCAGCGGGCGGCCGGCGGCGACGTGTTTCCCTACATCCAGAATGCGTTCCAGACCATCGCCATGGCGACGGTGGCCAAGAGCGGTCTCGAGGCGGTGCAGTTGGGCTTCGGTCGCGCCGGGGACGACATCGTGTTCAATGCCCACGAGTTGCTTTACGTGGCAATCCGGCGCGCGCGGGCGATGGCCGAGGCCGGCTGGCGGCCGTCCTTGCCGAGTTCTGCGGTGACGGTGGCCGGGCGAAACGGGATTGCGACCTGCGAGTTGATGCTTGTGAACATGGCCGAGGGAGGCTTCATCTCGGCGCATGACTACAAGGTGGCGAAGGCCGCGGCGACGGCACTGTGCGGTGGGGAGGTGGATACCAATGCACGGGTGAGTGAGCAGTGGATTCTTGACGTCGAACGCGCCCAGTTTGTCGAGTTGCTGAAGACGGAGAAAACGCAGCAGCGGATTCAGTACATGCTGGAGACGGGGAAGCCGTTGCGGAATTGAGGTTGTTGGTTGTTTTTTGGGTTGGGGAGCGTTGCGGTTCGGGGGCGCTGCGCGGGGCATCGGTCATTTGCTCAAGAGGCTGCGGAACTCGCCCTGCGGGCTCGGACAGTCCTCGCCCCTTGCTCAAATGACCGACACCCCACTGCGGTTGATTGGGGTTGTTATTTAAGGGAAAGGCGGGCGGTGAGTCGGGTTTCGATGCTTTGAGGCCAGTTCTTGCAGGCGTCAGGGCCGTGGGCTGCAAATTTGAGGTTCGCGTACGCAGAGCGTAGTTTTTATTTTTCGGCTCAGTCTTTGCCTTTGTCTTTGCTTTTACCTGCCCTAGAGCAACCGTGATGTGCCGTGACGGGGGTGAGTGTTTGTGGCGCGGGCGAGGACTGTCCGAGCCCAAAGGGCGAGTTCCGCAGCCCGCAGAACAAGCACTCACTTCCGGCGCGGAGATCTACCACGAACACAAACGCGCAGAACCGCCACGACAACCGACCACGAGTCCGACCACCGCGAAATGTGTTGAAGAAACGCCGACAAGCAGTTCTTTCGGAGACAGAGCAAATGAACAAACAGATTCAGGATGCATACATCGTCGCCGCAGTGCGTACCCCGGTGGCTCGGCGTAACGGCGCTTTCCGCCATGTACGACCGGACGACATGTTGGCCAAGGTGCTGCGCGAGGTCGTCACCAAGGTGCCCGGGCTAGATCCGGCCGAGATCGGTGACGTGATCACCGGCTGTGCCATGCCGGAAGCCGAGCAGGGCATGAACGTGTCGCGTATCGGTCTGTTGCTCGCCGGCCTGCCGGACACCGTGCCGGGCATCACCATCAACCGCTTCTGCGCTTCCGGCCTGCAGGCGGTGGCCGATGCCGCCAACCGCATCCGCCTCGGCGAGGCCGATGTGATGATTGCCGCCGGCACCGAGAGCATGAGCGCGATGCCGCAGATCATGGGCAACAAGGTCAGTCTCAACCCGGAAATATTCAGCAAGGCCGAGAACATCGGCATCGCCTACGGCATGGGCCTGACGGCCGAGAAGGTGGCCGAACAGTGGGAAGTCAGCCGCGAGGACCAGGACGCCTTTGCCGTCGAATCGCACCGGCGCGCATGCGCGGCGATTGTGGCCGGACACTTCTCTGCCGAGATCTCACCCTATGCCGTGCAGTCCTACCTGCCGGGCGAAGGCGGAAGCGTGCGTATCGCCGAGCGTGTGCTCGAGCATGACGAAGGCCCGCGGGCCGATGCCGCAATGGAGCGGCTTGCCAAGCTGAAGCCGGTGTTTGCCGCGCGTGGTTCGGTGACTGCCGGGAACAGCTCGCAGATGTCGGACGGTGCGGGGGCGGTGCTGTTGATGAGCGAGGCTGCGCTCAAGCGCTTCAATGCCGCTCCGATTGCGCGGTTTCGCAGCTTTGCGGTGGCAGGCGTGCCTCCGCAGGTGATGGGTATCGGTCCGGTCGAGGCCATCCCGCGGGCGCTGAAAATGGCGGGTGTGGCGCAGGACGATATTGGCTGGATCGAGCTCAACGAAGCTTTTGCCGCACAGGCGCTGGCAGTTGTTCGTCAGCTGGGGCTGGACCCGGCGAAGGTGAATCCGCTGGGGGGCGCCATCGCACTCGGGCATCCGCTGGGTGCGACCGGCGCGATCCGTACCGCGACCCTGATGGCGGCAATGCAGCGCGATACGGGGCTCCGTCTTGGCGTGATCAGCATGTGTATCGGCACCGGCATGGGTGCTGCCGGTGTGTTCGAACGGGTCTGAGCAGAAGTCACCATACTGGTGCATTTTCAAAAAGACCATTTCTTAACAATGGTTTTTCCCGGGCGCTTAGTCGGTATGAATTTAAGGAAACTCTTATATAAAAGAAATGTGTCTTATATGTGATTCCCGCAAGTGATAGGCCGGTAACAATCTCCTATAATTCGGGGGTTTGTTTACGCGGGGCTTGCGTGCGCTTGCCGGAATGACGGCTCGGGAGCATCTCAAGACCCCACCATTCTCACGAGTGATTGGGCGATAGACGCATGATAGAAATCAAACGCGGCCTCGATTTGCCTGTCACCGGCGCACCCGTGCAGCGTATCGAAGCCGGGCGGCCGGTGCGTAGCGTGGCCGTCATCGGCTTCGACTATCACGGCATGAAGCCGACGATGGCGGTGCAGGTGGGCGACCGGGTCAAGCTGGGCCAGGTGCTGTTCTCCGACAAGAAGACCGAGGGCGTGCATTTCACGGCGCCCGCCGCTGGTGTGGTGAGCGCCATTCACCGTGGCGAGCAGCGCGTGCTGCAGTCGGTGGTGATCGACGTCGACGGTGACGATGCGATCGAGTTTTCACGCTACAGCGATGCCGAGCTCGATGCGCTGACGCCTGAGACGGTGCGCGAAAACCTGCAGCAATCGGGCTTGTGGACGGCGCTGCGTACGCGCCCCCTGAGCAAGGTGCCAGCGGTGGATGCCATGCCCAGCTCGATCTTCGTGACCGCGATCGATACGCATCCGCTCGCGGCCAATCCCGCGGTAGTCATCGCCGAATATGAGGAAGACTTTACGCGCGGACTCACGGTGCTCGGCAAGCTCGCACGGGTGTTCCTGTGCCAGGCGCCGGATGCGAAGTTTGCCGCCGCCGGTGTACGCAATGTCACTGTCGAGACCTTTTCCGGGCCGCACCCCGCTGGTCTGCCGGGTACCCACATCCACTTCCTCGACCCGGTCGATGCGCACAAGTCGGTGTGGTACCTGAATTATCAGGATGTGATTGCGATCGGCAAGCTGTTTTCCTCCGGGCGCCTGTGGGAAGAGCGCGTCGTCGCGCTGGCCGGACCGGTTGTGGACAAGCCCCGCCTGGTTCGCACCCGGCCTGGCGCCAATCTGGATGAACTGACCGCAGGCGAGATGGCGGTGGGCCGCAACCGGGTGATCTCCGGTTCAGTATTCGGCGGGCGCACGGCGCGCGGTGCCTGTGCCTACCTCGGCCGCTATCACTTGCAAGTGTCCTGCCTGCGGGAAGGGACCGAGCGCGAGTTCATGCACTACCTGCGCGCCGGTACCAACAAACACTCGGTGCTCAATATTTTTGCTTCGAAGCTGTTCGGCGAGCGCAAGCTCGACTTCACCACCACCACCAATGGCAGCCCGCGTGCCATGGTGCCGGTTGGCAACTACGAGGAGGTGATGCCGCTCGACATCCTGCCGACCCAGCTGCTGCGCTACCTTATCGTCGGCGATACCGAGATGGCTCAGAAACTCGGTGCGCTCGAACTGGATGAGGAGGATCTTGCGCTGTGCACCTACGTGTGCGCGGGTAAGTATGAGTACGGCCCGATCCTGCGGGACAACCTGACACGCATCGAAAAGGAAGGCTGAGCATGGGTCTGCGTTCATATCTCGACAGTATCGAGCACCACTTCGAAAAGGGTGGCAAGCACGAGAAGTGGTACGCCCTCTACGAGGCCATCGATACCGCGCTCTACCGCCCGGCCATTGTCACCCGCACCACCGCACACGTGCGCGACGGTCTCGACCTCAAGCGCATGATGATCACAGTGTGGCTGTGCACCTTTCCGGCGCTGTTCTTCGGCATGTGGAACATTGGCTATCAGGCCAATACCATCTATGCAGCCACGCCGGACCTGCTCGCGGCGCAGCACGGCTGGCGGATGGCGCTGATCGGCGCCCTTGCCGGTTTCGATCCGGGCAGCGTATGGGACAACATGGTGCAGGGCGCAGTGTATTTCCTGCCCATCTACCTGGTGACCTTTGTCGTTGGCGGCTTCTGGGAAGTGCTGTTCGCCTCCATTCGGCGCCATGAGGTCAATGAGGGTTTCTTCGTGACTTCGGTGCTGTTCGCACTGATCTGTCCGCCGACAGTGCCGCTGTGGCAGGTCGCGCTCGGCATCAGTTTCGGCGTCGTGATCGGCAAGGAGGTGTTCGGCGGTACCGGCAAGAACTTCCTCAATCCCGCACTGACCGGCCGGGCCTTCCTCTACTTTGCCTACCCTGCACAGCTCTCGGGCGATGCGGTATGGACGGCAGTCGATGGCTTTACCGGTGCCACCCCGTTGTCGCTTGGCGCGGCTGGCGGCCTCGACCAGATCGTCGCCGGCGGCATCACCTGGATGGATGCCTTTCTTGGACTGATCCACGGCTCGGTGGGTGAGACCAGTGCGCTGGCGATCTTCATCGGTGGCGCGGTGCTGCTGATCATGAAGATCGCGTCGTGGCGGATCGTGTCCGGGGTGATGCTGGGGATGATCGCCACCAGCCTGCTGTTCAATGCCATCGGCTCGGCGACCAATCCGATGTTTTTCATGCCCTGGTACTGGCACATGGTGGTGGGCGGATTTGCCTTCGGCATGATGTTCATGGCGACCGATCCGGTGTCGGCTTCGATGACAAATACCGGCAAGTGGATCTTCGGCGCCTTTGTCGGGATCATGACGGTGCTCATCCGGGTGGTTAACCCGGCCTTCCCCGAGGGCATCATGCTGGCGATCCTGTTCGCCAACCTGTGTGCCCCGCTGATCGACCACTTCGTGGTCTCGGCCAACATCAAGCGGAGGTTGGCGCGCAATGTCCAGTAAGAAAGAATCGACAAGCCGCACGCTGTTCGTGGCGTTGGCGGTCAGTCTGGTCAGCTCGGTGTTCGTGGCCGGTGCAGCGGTATCGCTGAAGCCGGTGCAGATCGAGAACCGCCAGCTCGACAAGCAGCGCAGCATCCTTGCCATCGCCGGGCTGGGCGATGGGAGCCTGTCCGGGCGCGAGGTCAAGGCGCTCTTCTCCAAGCGTATTACCGCCAAGGTCGTCGATCTGGAAACCGGTGAGTATTCCACCGCGTTCAATCCGGAGACCTTCGATCCGCTCAAGGCTGCGCGCGATCCGAAGTTGTCCGAAGCCTTGCCTGGTGAGAAGGACACGGCATTGATCAAGCGCCGTGAGCGTTTCACCACGGTGTATATGGTTGAACAGGACGGCAAGCTCGAATCGCTGATCCTGCCGGTGCGCGGGTACGGGCTGTGGTCCACACTGCATGGCTTCATGGCGGTGAAGGCCGATCTCAATACGGTAGTCGGCTTCGGCTTCTACCAGCATGCCGAGACACCGGGTCTTGGCGGCGAGGTCGACAACCCCAAGTGGAAGGCCCTGTGGCCAGGCAAGACGCTGTTTGACGAAGCTGGCAAGCCGGTCATCCAGATCGTCAAGGGCGGGGTGGATCCGGCCAGTCCGAATGCCAATCACCAGGTTGATGCGCTGGCGGGGGCAACCCTCACCAGCAAGGGCGTCGACCGCCTTCTCCAGTTCTGGCTCGGCGAACAGGGCTTCGGCCCCTATCTCGCCAAACTGCGTTCCCAGGGGGTCTGATCATGTCGCAACCCACGGTAAAAGAAGTCCTCTTCAACCCGATCTTCCACAATAACCCGATCGGCTTGCAGATACTCGGTATCTGTTCTGCACTCGCGGTCACGTCGAACCTCAAGACCGCGGTGGTGATGTCGATCGCGCTGTCGCTGGTGACGGCGTTCTCGAGCATGTTCATCTCGATGATCCGCAGCCAGATCCCGAGTTCGATCCGCATGATCGTGCAGATGGTGATCATCGCCTCGCTGGTGATCGTGGTCGATCAGATCCTGCGTGCCTACGCCTTCTCGCTGGCCAAGCAGCTGTCGGTGTTCGTCGGCCTGATCATCACCAACTGCATCGTGATGGGACGTGCCGAAGCCTTCGCCATGCAGAACCCGCCGCTGTTGTCGTTCATGGACGGTATCGGCAACGGCCTGGGATACAGCGCGATGCTGCTTACACTGGGGGTGATCCGCGAGCTGTTCGGTGCCGGAAAACTGTTCGGCTTCGAGATCCTCAGCCTGGCCAAGGATGGTGGCTGGTACGTGCCCAACGGCCTGCTGCTGCTGCCGCCGTCGGCCTTCTTTCTGATCGGCCTGATCATCTGGGGCCTGCGTACGTGGAAGACCGAACAGGTCGAAGCGCCCGCGTTCAAGATGGCACCGCAGGTGATCAACAAGGAGGCGTACTGAGATGGAGCACTACATCAGCCTCTTCGTGCGTTCCGTGTTCATCGAGAACATGGCGCTGTCCTTCTTTCTCGGCATGTGCACCTTCATTGCCATTTCGAAGAAGGTCGAAACTGCCATCGGTCTGGGCATCGCCGTCATCGTCGTGCAGACCATTACCGTGCCGGCCAACAACCTGATCTACACCTGGTTGTTGCGCGACGGCGCGCTGGCGTGGGCGGGCCTTCCCGACGTCGACCTGTCCTTCCTCGGCCTGCTGTCATATATCGGCGTCATCGCGGCCATCGTGCAGATCCTGGAGATGCTGCTCGACAAGTACGTGCCCAGCCTCTACAACGCGCTCGGTGTATTCCTGCCACTGATCACGGTGAACTGCGCCATCATGGCGGGTTCGCTGTTCATGGTGGAGCGTGACTACAACCTGGCCGAGAGCACGGTGTATGGCGTTGGTTCCGGGGCCTCCTGGGCGCTGGCGATCGCCTTGCTCGCCGGCATTCGTGAGAAGCTGAAGTACAGCGATGTGCCTGAAGGCCTGCAGGGCCTGGGCATCACCTTCATCACCATCGGGTTGATGTCGCTGGGCTTCATGTCTTTCTCCGGCGTACAGCTGTAAGGACGGGGCAGATCCATGAACAGTCAGGAAATCTTCATCGCCATCGGCATGTTCACCGCCATCGTGCTCGCACTGGTCGTGATCATCCTGATGGCCCGTGCCCGCCTCGTTTCGAGCGGTGACGTCACCATCAACATCAACAACGAACGTACCATCACCGTGCCTGCAGGCGGCAAGCTGCTGCAGACCCTTGCTGCCAACAACATCTTCCTGTCTTCTGCCTGTGGCGGCGGCGGCACCTGCGCACAGTGCAAGTGCGTGGTGGAGTCCGGCGGCGGCGAGATGCTGCCGACCGAGGAGTCGCACTTCAACAAGCGCCAGGCCAAGGAAGGCTGGCGCCTGTCGTGCCAGACCCCGGTCAAGCAGGACATGAAGGTCGAGGTGCCCGAGGAAGTGTTCGGGGTGAAGAAGTGGGAATGCACGGTGGAGTCCAACCCCAACGTCGCGACCTTCATCAAGGAGCTCACGCTGCGCCTGCCCGAAGGCGAGAACGTCGAGTTCCGCGCCGGCGGCTACGTGCAGCTGGAGTGCCCGCCCCACGTGGTCAATTACAAGGACTTCGACATTCAGCCCGAGTACCGCGGCGACTGGGACAAGTTCAACATGTGGCGCTTCGTATCCCGGGTCGACGAGACCGTGATTCGGGCGTACTCGATGGCGAACTATCCAGAAGAGAAGGGGGTAGTGAAGTTCAACATCCGCGTGGCCTCGCCGCCGCCCGGACGCGACGATATCCCGCCGGGCAAGATGTCGTCCTGGGTGTTCAACCTAAAGCCGGGCGACAAGGTCACCGTGTATGGCCCGTTCGGCGAGTTCTTCGCGCGCGACACCGACAACGAGATGGTCTTCATCGGTGGTGGTGCCGGCATGGCGCCGATGCGCTCGCACATCTTCGACCAGCTCAAGCGTCTGTCGAGCACGCGCAAGATCAGCTTCTGGTACGGCGCGCGGTCGATGCGCGAGGCCTTCTATGTCGAGGAGTTCGACCAGCTTGCGGAAGACAATCCCAACTTCAAGTGGCACCTGGCGCTGTCCGATCCGCTGCCGGAAGACAACTGGAAGGGATACACGGGATTCATCCACAACGTGCTGTACGAGAACTACCTCAAGGACCATCCGGCCCCCGAGGACTGCGAGTTCTACATGTGCGGCCCACCGATGATGAACGCCGCTGTGATCAAGATGCTGCTCGATCTGGGCGTCGAGCGCGAGAACATCATGCTCGACGACTTCGGCGGCTGATTCATTTGCACGCCGGGTCCTGTCAGGCTCGGCGTGGAGAACGCGCCCCTGCTTCCGACGATGTCCGGATGCGGGGGCGTTTTTTATTTCGGCGTTCCGCGCTAACCTGTCGTCCTCAACATACGGTGCAGAATGGTTGCCCGACAGAGAAGAGGAAGACAGCATGGCCGGAACCGTATTGCTCGACGTCGCTGACGGCGTCGCCACACTCACCCTGAATCGCCCGGCGGCCCTGAATGCGCTGTCGGTCGAAATGATGCAGGACCTTGCCGCTGCCACCCGCGAGCTGACAAAGCGCAAGGACTTTGCGGTCCTGCTGATCGTCGGTGCCGGAGATCACTTCATGGCAGGCGGCGATCTCAAGGACTTCGCCACGCATTTGCATCTGTCGCCGGAGGCGCGACGCGCGAGCTTTCGCGCGATGATCGAGCAGTACATCAATCCCACCGTGGAGGCGCTGCAGGCGCTCGAACAGCCGGTGATCGCCAAGGTGCGCGGGGCTTGTGCCGGATTTGGCCTGACCTTGATGCTGGGTTGTGACCTCGTGGTCTGCGCGGACAGTTCGGTATTCACCACCGCCTATGCGGCGATCGGCCTGTCCGGCGACGGCGGCGCATCGTATTTCCTGCCGCGCATGGTGGGTCGGCGCAAAGCGGCCGAGCTCCTGCTGCTGGGCGAACGTTTCGATGCGGCTGAAGCTTTGCGGCTCGGTCTCGTTACCCGCAGCGTGCCGGCGGCCGAGGTCGACGTTGAGACGGAGAAACTGTGCACCCGACTGAAAGCCGGGCCGCTGCAGACCTATGGCGAGATCAAGCGCCTGCTTGCCGCATCGCTCGACAGCCAACTCGAAACGCAACTGCAGAGCGAGGCGCTTGCTTTCGGACGCTGCGGCGGCAGCGAGGACTTCGCCGAGGGCGTCACCGCTTTTCTGGAAAAGCGAAAGGCGGTTTTCAAGGGGCGCTAGCCTCGCCAGCATGGGTACGGACGTGGGAGGGGCCGAGGGCTCCCGCCCCGGTCGGCGAATTCAGCGCGACAGACGGTAGGCCAGCAGTCCAAGCCATTCATGCGCCGCGTACCAGCCGGCGTAGGCCGCAGCCGGGTTGGGTATCGCCGCCAGCGCGTCGCCTTCGTTCCTGCCGTCACGCGGTCCCTGCCAGGCTGTGGGTGCGCTGACCACCTGCAGGCCCTGCGACTCGAATTCCAGTTGCGCCCGTTTCATATGGGCGGCATGCGTGACCAGGGCGATGTGGGTGATGCCCGAGGCTTTCAACTGCAGCGCGGAATAGCGAGCATTTTCGCGAGTGTCGCGTGATGACGGCTCAACCCATCGTACGCGAATGCCGAAATCCTCCTCCAGCGCGGACTTCATCAGGATCGCCTCGGGAATGTCACCGCTGGGCGCGCCGCCGCTGACCAGCACCGGCAATCCGGAGCGGCGCGCCAGCCTGGCGCCGTAGCGCAGGCGCTCGAGGGTAAGGCGATTGACCGTGTCACCGCCGTATTCCGGGGCGTCGCTGGTGCGTCCGCCGCCAAGGATCACGACGGCTTGGGCATCGGCCAATTGTTCGGCGCGCAAGGGCACACGGGGTTCAAGTGCTTCCAGCATCCAGCCGACTGAAACCGGCGTGACCAGCGCGACGCCGACGACGAGCCCGGTCCAGACGAGCAGACGGCCGCCGCGTGCGCGTCGTCGTCCGATCAACAGGCCTGCAAAGATCAGTACGAAAGGCAGTAGCGGCGGAAGCAGCAATATCGATAGCAGCTTCTTGAGCCAAAACAGTCCCAGCACCCAGTCGAGGTTCATGTGTGTTTGTCCAATCTAGCCGTGGCCAGTATTATCAGTGCAATTCAATCCGGCGCCTTCAACCCATGTCCATGTATTGCCGCTTGCCGTTCGTGGCGCATGCCGCTGCCTTCCCGGCGGTGCGCTGAACCGCCATGGGATTTCGTCAGCTGATCTGGGCCCTGATTGCCGCCTTGCTGCTGTACGGTGGCTGGCAATTCCTGCGTGCGCTGCTCGCCGGACGCCGCGCAGGCCGCGCCGCGCGGCCGATGTCTGCGCCTGCACGCGCGCAGGCCGAGGCCCCTGCCGATGCGAACGAGGATGCGAACGAGGATGCGGACGAGATCGACGAGGCGGCGTTCAACTATGCGCCGATGCCGGCTGCGGGCCCACCCGCTGCGACCGTGCCGCCCACGGCCGGGGGCGGACCGGATCCGTTTGCGCTCGAGTTGGAGGTTCAGCGTCTGCGGCGCGAGATCGGCGCCTTGCGCGCCGCCCTGGATGTGCAGCAGGACGAAATCGGGGCGCTTCACGAGGCCGTGAAGCGGATCGGCGATGCGCCGCCGGCCGTCCCCGCGCCTGCCGCTACAGTTGACCGGACGGGGCCGAACGCGTCACCCGAATACAGTGAGGCACTCGTGCTCGCGCGCAGGGGCTTCTCGGTCGAGGATGTATCGGCGCGCTGCGGCATTACACGCGCGGAAGCCGAGCTTGTGGTGTCGCTTGCCGCACGTGACGGCGAGGGGCAAGCATGAGCATTGACGAAGGCGTGCTGCGCATCCGCGCGCTGCGGCGGGCAGGAATCGCAGTGTTCGGTGCAGTCGTGTTGTTGTTCGGGGTGCTGGTGTTCGAGGACGGTGAGCGAGCGCCGAGGCCGTCGGCGCTCGCGCCGGCGCAATCCGGGCCGGTGCAGCAGCCCGTTGTCCCCGCCCCGGTTGCCGTTGTGCCCGAACCAGTGCCCCCGGCGCCCGAACCTGCAGTGCAAGCGCCAGCGCTCGTCGCGGACGCCCCCGTTCTCGCCGCGCCTGAACCTGTGGCGCCTGCCACGGCACCTGTCGCCGCGAAGGATGGCGGTGCGGCCAGGGAGGCGATGCGCAAGCCGAGTCCACCGCTGGCGAACGGCTATCTTGTGCAGCTCGGCGTGTTCAGCGCGATGGACAATGCGGAGGATCTGCGGGCCGACGTCGCTGAGCGGGGCCTGCCGGCGCATGTCGAGGGGCGGGTTGTTGTCGGCCCTTTCGCAAGCAAGGCGGCAGCGGAGGCCGCCCAGGCGCGCCTGAAGCGGGAAGGGCTCAGTGCCGGAATCGTTGTGCCACCGCGCAAGACCAAATAGATGTCACGCACTTCGTGCGCATCTGATCAGGGAACAAGACCGAGGAGGGGAAGACCATGAAGATCGAGAGTCCGGTGCTGGGTGTGTTTGAAGTGTCCGACGACAAGCTGATCGAATTTCCGGCGGGACTGCCGGGGTTCGAAGGCTGCCACCGATTCGCGCTGGTGCACGAGGAGGGCGCGGAAGCAACGGTCTTCATGTTGCAGAGCGCGGATGATCCGGAGGTGACCTTCTCGCTGACGGGGCCGGAGCAGTTCGGCATCAACTACGAGTTCCCCCTGACCGACGAGGAGCTGGCCCTGCTGCAGCTCGAGCGCCCCGAGGATGCGCTGGTGGCGATCATCGTGCGTCGTGATGACGAGGACCCGGCTACCGCAGGTCTGCGAGCCAATTTCATGGCGCCGCTCGTCATCAATGTCGGCGCACGGCGCGGTATCCAGAAAGTCATCAACAAGCTCGGATGCGACATCCTGCTGCGGGCGCAGAGCTGATACGTACTGCTTCAGGCCGGTGTGGCGACGGCGGTTGGCAAGGTCGGGGTCGAACCGGGCCGACCATCCGTGCTGTGCCGCAATACTCTTGCTCGTGAGTTAAAATCGGACACGCAGTCAATTTCCGGAATCCAGACATGAGTCGCAGCATCGTATCCACACCCAGCGCACCCGCCGCAATCGGCACCTATTCACAGGCCGTGAAAGTCGGAAACACAGTCTATTGTTCGGGACAGATCGGACTCGATCCGGTCTCGATGCAGATGGTGGAAGGGTTCGAAGCACAAACGGTGCGGGTGTTCGACAATCTCAAGGCGGTGGCCGAGGCAGCGGGCGGTTCGCTAGCCGATGCGGTCAAGCTGACTATTTACCTGACCGACCTGTCCAACTTCGCCACCGTCAATGCGGTGATGTCGCGCTATTTCGCCGAGCCCTATCCGGCGCGTGCGGCGGTTGGCGTCAAGGAGTTGCCACGGGGCGCGGTGGTCGAGGCTGACGCTGTTCTCGTTCTTGGCTGATTGCCCGCAGCGGCGTGGGTCTGCGTGAGTCCGGGCGCGCTCAGGCATCGGGCTGGCCCGGCGTCGGCGGGCAACTGGCGGGCCGCCTCGCCAAGCTCGATATCTACCGGCAGGAGGACCTCCTGCTGCATCTGCCCCTGCGCTATGAGGACGAAACCCGACTGACTCCCATCGTCGACGCGCGCCACGGGTTTCCCGCGCAGGTCGAGGGAGACGTCGTGTCATGCGAAGTCACGCTGCGGCCGCGCCGGCAATTGGTGGCGCGCGTGCGCGACGGTTCCGGCACGTTGGTGGCGCGCTGGCTGAATTTTTACCCTTCGCAACAGAAACAACTGGCGGTCGGACGCAGGGTGCGGCTGTTTGGCGAGGTCCGGGGCGGCTTCTTCGGCGACGAGATGGTGCATCCGCGCGTGCGCCCGATCGAGGCTGGCGAGGCGCTGCCGGAGGCATTGACGCCGGTCTATCCGACCACTGCAGGAATCGGACAGGCTACCCTGCGCAAGCTGATCGACGTCGCACTGCGGACCGTCGCGCTGGACGATCCGATTCCGCCCGACGTATGCGCGCGTCTCGGCCTGCCCGGTTTTGCCGCGGCTTTGAATGCACTGCATCATCCTGCCCCCGACGCCGATCCGTCGGCCCTTGAAAGCCGCGACCATCCGGCATGGCGGCGCATCAAGTTCGAAGAACTGCTGGTCCAGCAGCTTTCCCTGCGCCGCGCCTACAACGCCCGCCGCGCATTGGGTGCGCCCGCGCTGCCGGTGCGGGATCGGCTCACCGCCGCCCTGATCGCGCAATTGCCTTTTAGCCTGACCAGGGCGCAACAGCGTGCGAGCGCTGAAATCGCCGCAGATCTGGCCGCCGCGCATCCGATGCAAAGGTTGTTGCAGGGTGACGTTGGCAGCGGCAAGACCATCGTCGCCGCACTGGCCATGTTGCAGGCGGCCGAGAACGGATGGCAGGCGGCGCTGATGGCGCCGACCGAGATTCTGGCCGAACAGCATTTTCGCAAGTTGCATGGCTGGCTGACGCCGCTGGGTATCGACGTTGCCTGGATATCGGGCGGGCGCAAGAAGCGCGAACGCGAGGCCGAGCTCGAGCGTCTGCACAATGGCGAGTTGTTGCTTGCAGTGGGCACCCACGCCCTGATCGAGGATCCGGTGGCAATGCCGAAGCTGGCGCTGGCCGTGGTCGATGAGCAGCACCGCTTCGGCGTGCGCCAGCGTCTGGCGTTGCGCGAAAAGGGACGGGCCGGTCAGCGCCCGCACATGCTGATGATGTCGGCCACGCCGATACCGCGCACGCTGGCGATGACCCACTATGCCGATCTCGATGTTTCGGTACTCGATGAGCTGCCCCCCGGGCGCACGCCGATTCGCACGCGGCTGGTGTCCGATGCCCGGCGGGATGAAGTGGTCGGCCGCGTGCGCGATGCCTGTCTCGAAGGGCGGCAGGCCTATTGGGTGTGTCCGCTGATCGAAGAGTCCGAAGCGCTGCAGCTGCAGACCGCGGTGGATACCTTCCAGATGCTGTGCGCCGATCTGCCCGAGCTGAAGATCGGCCTCATCCACGGCCGCCTGAAGGCCGACGAGAAGGCGGCCACGATGGCCGCCTTTGCCGCCGCCGAATTGCAGGTGCTGGTGGCGACGACGGTGATCGAGGTCGGCGTCGATGTGCCCAACGCCAGTCTGATGGTGATCGAGCATGCCGAGCGCTTCGGCCTCGCGCAGTTGCATCAGCTGCGCGGACGTGTCGGACGTGGGACGGCCGAGTCCGTGTGTATCCTGCTTTTCGCCCAGCCGCTGTCGGACACCGCGCGGGCAAGGCTCAAAGTGATCTATGAGCAGACCGACGGTTTCGTGATCGCCAGCGCGGATCTGCATATCCGCGGGCCAGGCGAGTTCGTCGGTGCGCGCCAGAGCGGCGTGCCGCTGTTGCGCTTTGCCAACCTCGAAGCTGATGACGACCTGATCGGGCCGGCGCGCGCACTGGCCGAACACATGCTGGCACATGAGCCGGGGTTGGCCGAACGCCTGCTGACGCGCTGGGTCGGCGGACGCGAAGGCCTGCTGCGGGCCTGATCCGGGTAAAATGCGCGCTGCGCGACCCCGCTTTCATCCGATGACGCTAGCCGACCGATTTCCCCACTATGTTCGCCTGATGCGGCTCGACAAGCCCATCGGCACCCTGCTGCTGCTGTGGCCCACGCTGTGGGCCCTGTGGCTTGCTGCCGATGGTGTTCCGCCGCTGCACATACTGCTGATCTTCGCCCTTGGCACCTTGCTGATGCGCTCGGCCGGTTGTGTGATCAACGATTATGCCGATCGCGACTTCGATGGCCATGTCGAGCGCACCCGCATGCGACCGCTTGCCACCGGGGCGGTCAGCACCCGCGAAGCGCTATTGCTCGCCGGCGGACTGGCGATCCTCGCCTTCATGCTGGTCCTGCCCCTGCAGGCGCTGGTGATCTGGCTGTCCTTGCCCGCATTGTTTCTCGCCGGCACTTACCCCTATACCAAGCGGTTTCTGGCCATTCCGCAGGCCTACCTCGGGATTGCCTTCGGCTTTGGCATCCCGATGGGGTTTGCCGCCGTGCTCGGCGAGGTGCCGATGGTCGCCTGGGTAATGCTACTGGCCAACATCTTCTGGGCCGTGGCCTACGATACCGAGTATGCGATGGTCGACCGGCCGGACGATCTCAAGATCGGAATCAAGACCTCGGCGATCACGTTCGGCCGCTTCGATGTTGCCGCAGTGATGCTGTGCTACGCCATCGCCCTGTGTCTGCTGGCCTGGGTGGGGGTCACAATGGCGCGCGGGCCGGCCTATTTTCTTGGCCTGCTGGCTGCAGCGGGCATTGCGTGCTACCACTTCACCCTCATTCGCCATCGCGAGCGGGCTGACTGTTTCAAGGCCTTTCGCCACAACAACTGGCTGGGCGCCGCGATCTTCTGCGGTGTCCTTGTCGACGATTTGCTGCGCCGGCTCTGAACCGGCCGTCCTGACCCGGAATCCACCATGCACTTCATGACCGCCCTCAAGGGCGCCTGGCAGCAGCGCAACAGCCTGCTGTGCGTCGGGCTCGACCCGGACCCCGCCCGTTTTCCCGCCCACCTGCAGGGCCGGCCGGATGCGATCTTCGAGTTCTGCAAGCAGATCGTCGATGCCACGGCCGACCTCGTGTGCTGCTTCAAGCCGCAGATCGCCTACTTCGCGGCGCGGCGCGCCGAGGAGCAGCTCGAAGCGCTGATCGACCACATCCACGAACGCCATCCCGCCACCCCCGTGGTGCTGGATGCCAAGCGCGGCGACATCGGCAGTACCGCCGAGCAATATGCGGTAGAGGCCTTCGAGCGCTTCCGTGCTGACGCGATTACGGTCAATCCCTACATGGGGCGCGATTCGGTTGAGCCCTACCTGGCCTATCCGGACAAGGGCGTGATCCTGCTGTGCCGGACATCGAACCCGGGCGGCTCAGATCTGCAGTTTCTCGATGTCGGTGGCGAAAAGCTGTATGAGCGCGTGGCGCGGCTGGTGGCGGAAGACTGGAACGCGAGCGGCAACTGCGGGCTGGTGGTCGGCGCGACCTTCCCGGCCGAGATCGCCCGTGTACGCGAGTTGACCGGCGACATGCCGCTGCTGGTGCCGGGCATCGGTGCCCAGGGTGGTGATATCGCCGCCACGATGCAGGCCGGACGCACCGCCGACGGCTTCGGGCTGATGATCAACTCCTCGCGCGCCATCCTGTATGCGGGCAAGGGCGAGGATTTCGCCAGCGACGCGCGCCGGGTGGCGCTTGAGACGCGCGACGCGATCAATGCGCAGCGCTGATACGGGGGTGGCATGAAATACCACGACCTGCGTGACTTCATTGCCCAACTCGAAGTGCGCGGCGAGCTCAAGCGCATCTGCATTCCGGTCGACACCCATCTCGAAATGACCGAGATCGCCGACCGCGTACTGCGTGCTGGCGGGCCGGCGCTGCTTTTCGAGAAGCCGATGACCCGTGGTGTGCCGCAGGACATTCCAGTGCTCGCCAACCTGTTCGGCACGCCCGAACGGGTGGCCTATGGCATGGGGGAAGACCTCAAGGAAGGTGGCTGGCAAGCGCCTTTGCGCGAAGTCGGCAAGCTGCTGGCCTTCCTCAAGGAGCCCGAGCCACCCAAAGGTCTGAAGGACGCGTGGGAGAAGTGGCCGGTACTCAAGCAGGTCATGAACATGTCGCCGAAGGAAGTGCGCTCCGCGCCCTGTCAGGAGGTGGTGCGGGAGGGCCAGGACGTCGACCTCGGCCGCTTGCCGATCCAGCACTGCTGGCCTGGCGATGCTGCGCCACTGATCACCTGGGGGCTGGTGGTGACGCGCGGGCCGAACAAGAAGCGGCAGAACCTGGGGATCTATCGCCAGCAGGTGCTGGGGCCGAATCGCGTCATCATGCGCTGGCTGGCGCATCGCGGTGGCGCGCTGGATTTTCGCGACCATCAGCTGGCGCATCCGGGTGAGCCGTTCCCGGTTGCGGTGGTGCTGGGCTGCGACCCCGCGACCATCCTCGGCGCGGTGACGCCGGTGCCGGACGCGATTTCCGAGTACCAGTTTGCCGGTCTGTTGCGTGGATCGAAAACGGAACTGGTCCGCTGTGTCGGCTCGGATCTGCAAGTGCCGGCCTCGGCCGAGATCGTGCTCGAAGGCGTGATTCATCCTGACGACACGGCGCCCGAGGGGCCGTATGGCGACCATACCGGCTATTACAACGAGGTCTCCGAGTTTCCGGTGTTTACCGTCGAGCGCATCACCATGCGGCGCCAGCCGATCTATCACTCGACCTATACCGGCAAGCCGCCCGACGAGCCGGCGATGCTCGGGCTCGCGCTCAACGAGGTTTTCGTGCCGCTGCTGCAGAAGCAGTATCCGGAAATCGCCGATTTCTACCTGCCGCCCGAGGGGTGTTCCTACCGCCTCGCGGTGGTGTCGATCCGCAAGCAGTATCCAGGGCACGCCAAGCGGGTGATGTTCGGTATCTGGAGCTTCCTGCGCCAGTTCATGTACACGAAGTTCATCATCGTAGTCGATGATGACGTCAATGTGCGCGACTGGAAAGAAGTGATCTGGGCGCTCACCACCCGCATGGATGCGACCCGCGACACTACGCTGGTGGATAACACCCCGATCGACTACCTGGATTTCGCTTCGCCGGTCGCGGGGCTGGGCAGCAAGATGGGGCTCGATGCGACGAACAAGTGGGCGGGTGAAACCAATCGTGAATGGGGCCGTCCGATTGTCATGGATGACGCCGTCAAGCAGCGCGTCGATGCGATGTGGGCCGATCTCGGCCTGTAAGACCGCAGACCCATATGGCCAACCGGAGGATGATCTGATGGCACGACCCGACTACACCGCCGCACCCCTGCAGTACGGGCAACCGAGCGAAAACCTGGTGACGCTGACCCATCTGATCTATGCGCTGCATGCGTTTGCCCTGTTTACCGGTGTGGCCACGTCCGCCACCATCCTTGGCAGCTTCATCGCCAGCCTGCCGTCGATTGCGGCGGTGGCGATCAACTACATCAAGCAGGGTGCGGTGCGAGACACCTGGCTCGAGAGCCATTTTCGCTGGCAGATCCGGACGTTCTGGTTCGCGGTGCTGTGGGTGCTGATCGCGATTGCGCTGATCGTCAGCATCGTCGGCTTTCCGGTTGCCCTCGTGGTGCTGGCGGTGACCAGCCTGTGGGTGTTGTATCGGATCGTGCGTGGGTGGTGGGCCCTGACACAACGCGAAGCGCTGCCGATGGACTGATTGCTCCGCAGCAGGGGTCAGTTGCTGCCGGCCCACACCCATTCGAGCAATGCGTCCTGGGCGGCGCGGGAGCTCGCAGCCTCTGCATGATTGACCAGCATCACCACGACATGACGCCTGCCTTGATGGTCGAGCACGTAACCGGCAATGGCGCGCACGCCGTTGATGGTGCCGGTCTTGATATGAGCGCGGCCGCGCGCGGGGCTGTCGGTCAGGCGCTTGCGGGCGGTGCCGTCTTCGCCCGCGATCGGCAGTGCCGCAATGAATTCCGCCATCCACGGCCGCTGCCATGCCGCCATCAGCAGCTGTCCCAGGGCGTCGGCACGAACGCGTTCGCTGCGTGACAGGCCTGCGCCGTTCTCGATGACCAGTCCCACCGTCTGTATGCCAGCCGCCGCGAGTTGTGCCTGTGCCACTACCGCACCCGCGGCGACCATGTCCTGCGCACGGTCGGCGTCGGTGCTGCCGAGGTCGGCCAGCAACTGGCGGGCGATGATGTTGCTCGACCATTTGTTCATGTCATGCACGACTTCCGCCAGGGGGGGCGAGTCGTCGGTCAGCAGCGTGCGCGCGATGCCCGTGGTGGTGCCGGTGCGTACCTGGCCTTGCAGTTTTCCGCCGATTTCGCGCCACAGTCCGGAGATCATGGCTTTGCCGAAATCCTCGGGGGGAAGGGGCGCTGCGCTCCAGTTGCGAGGTCCGCAGCTGGCCGGCAGGCTGCCGCTCAGCACCAGGCGCGGGCCCGGCTCGAGGCGGGCCTCGAGATCCCGGTACCAGACATCGCAGGTCGCCTCCGACGTCACCAGACGGTTGTCGATCGTGATGCCGGCAAGGGGTGGCTCACTGGCCACGGTGACGCTGGCACTCTTGTCGACGCCCGGGAAGAGCGCCAGCTGCAGGGTGTTGTAATGCAGCAGGAGTCCGTAGGGGCCGCTGTTATAGGGACGCAGTCCGCGTCCGTCGAAGGCGTCGGGGTCGTGATGGGGAAGTTTGAGTACCGAGGCGTCGAGCACGATGTCACCGCCAATGGTGTCGATGCCCAGCGCCCGAAGTCGGCGCAGGAGTTTCCATATCCGTTCGTATGAGAGCACTGGATCACCGCCTCCGACGATGTTCAGGTCGCCCTGAAGGACGCCGTGTCGGATGGTGCCGCTGGTGCTGATGCGGGTTTGCCAGGTGTAGGTCGGGCCAAGCCGTTCAAACCCTGCGAAGGCCGTGACCAGCTTCATCACCGATGCTGGATTCATCGGAACATCGGCATTGATCGCCAGCGTGGGGCCCGGCGCATCGACCGGTTGTACCCAGATGGCCACCGCTTCGAGCGGGACATGCGCCTGATCGAGGGCCTGGCGGACGCTGAAGGGGGCGGTGGACAGTACGTCGGCCAAGGCACTTCCGGTCGTGCCGAGGATAATCATTGCGGCGCTCAGGCGTGCGAAGATGTATGCGCGACGGACAATGAGTGCGGAATGTCTGGACATGGTCGATTAAGGTGAGGCAGGGCATCTGCCTGCGGTTAGAATGACTGCTCTAGCAATGTGCACGGCCATTGAATGACATTCTAATGGTCAGGGCCGGAAAGGGTGTCAATCGATGAGTGGATTTGGGCACTACGCCCAGACGGCCAGGGAACTGGAGCGGGAGATCTTCAAGCGCGGACTGTTGATCGGTGTCAACTGGGACGATCCTGCCCAGCTGCGGGCCCTCGCCCATGAGGCTTTGACCTGCTCGTCAGCGTGCCGAATGGATCTGTTGCGCAATGCCGACATGAAGACGCGTGGCCGGGGGGAGCTTTTTGCGCTCGCGGAGATGATGTTCGACACCATGCGTCAAAGCGCGCAGATCGGTGTGCACACGCAGGGCGGGGACGTGTGGAAAGCGTTGGGCCGGGCGCTGTACGAAGAATCGGAGCGCCTGGGCAAGGGAGCGGCGAAATGACCGTCTGCGAGGCAGACGGCCACTCGGCAGTTCAGTCCAGGGTGCGTTCAAGCGCGTACAGTGATTCGACGGTTTCACGCTGCCGAACCAGATGCGCCGTGTCGCCGTCCACAATGACTTCGGCTGCACGCGCACGCGTGTTGTAGTTCGAGCTCATGGTCATGCCGTAGGCGCCGGCCGAAAGCAGCGCGATCAGATCGCCTTCGGCAAGAGCCAGACTGCGCTGGCGGGCGAGGAAGTCGCCGCTTTCGCAGATCGGGCCGACGATGTCGTAGTCCTGCGGCGGAATGTCGCGTGCACTGACTGCGACCACGTCATGATAGGCATCGTAGAGCGCGGGACGGGCGAGGTCGTTCATTGCCGCATCGACGATGGCGAAGTTCTTCTCTTCACCCGGCTTCAGGTATTCGACCCGCGTCAGCAGCAGCCCGGCATTGCCTACCAGCGAGCGTCCCGGTTCGAAGCACAATTCTTCGCTGCGGCCCTCGAACACCTTCAGCAACGGGCCGAGGTAGTCTTCGACTGCAGGCGGGGTCTCGTCCCGGTAACGAATGCCAAGGCCGCCGCCAAGATCGATATGGTCGAGGCGGATGCCCTCTGCGGCGAGCCGATCCACCAGGCCCAGTACCTTGGAAGCCGCCTCGGCCATCGGCGCAGGGTCGAGCAATTGTGAGCCGATGTGGCAGGCAATGCCGCTGATCCGGAGGTGGGGCAGGGCCGCCGCGCGCCGATAGAGATCGAGTGCCTGGTCGAAGGCGACGCCGAATTTGTTGCTCTTCAGTCCGGTGGAGATGTATGGATGCGTCTTCGGATCGACGTCCGGATTGACCCGCAGTGCGATGGGGGCCTGCTTGCCGAGCTTGCCGGCGACATCGTTCAGACGTTCGATCTCGGCGGCGGATTCGACGTTGAAACAGCGGATGCCTGCTTCGAGCGCCTGGCGCATCTCTTCACGGGTCTTGCCCACACCGGAGAACACCACCTTGCCCGGGGCACCGCCTGCCGCGATGACGCGCGCCAGTTCACCACCGGAAACGATGTCGAAACCGGCGCCGAGAGCGGCAAAAACCGACAGGATGCCCAAGTTGGAGTTCGCTTTTACCGCGTAACATACCAGTGCCGGGCGGCCATCGAGCGCCTTGCGATAGGCGTCGAAAGCACTGGTCAGTGCAGCACGGGAGTACACGTAGGTTGGCGTGCCGAAGCGATCCGCGATGCTCGACAAGGCGACCCCTTCCAGCAGGAGTTCGTCATGAGGGCGGGTAAGCGTGGGGGTCGGGAAAGCGTTGTTCATCTGCTCGGGGTCGGAATCGAAGCGGGGTTGAAGTCGGGTTTGCTATTATTGCCGCCCGCATTCTGGTTCTCGGCGGGTTGTGGCGCCTGGGGCGGTTTGGGCATGTACAGCGGCGCCTTGATGCCGCAGGCAGTCAGGAGCAGTGCGCTGGTCAGCGTCACTGCGGGAATCATCGCTCGCATGGCCGTTTTTGGGGAAAAGACGGAATGCTAACAGAAGGAGTCGATATGGAAGAATCCGCGTTCAATGCGCTGGCAGAGGCCGAATTGTCAAGAATCGAGTCGGCCCTTGAAAGCTGCGGGGTGGACATCGACATCGAACTCAAGCCGGGCGGCATTCTCGAGATCGAATTCGACAATGGCAGCAAGGTCATCATCAATCGCCATACCGCTGCGCGTGAAATCTGGGTGGCGGCCAAGTCAGGCGGTTTTCACTTTCGTCCCGAAGGGGGCCAGTGGATTGCAGGCCGCGATGGCGCCGAGCTCTACGCCGTGATTTCTCGCGTCGTCGGCGAGCAGGCGGGCGAGAAGGTGATCCTGAGTCCCGCCGCCTGATCGGGTGCGCATCAGCGCCTGATCGGTGTCGGCATGCGGTCGACGACGGGTGCCGGGGTTTGCATCTGCGGAACCGGTCGCGGCACGGGCGCTGCGGCCGGGATGGCCTCTTCGGGTGCTTCGGCCGGTGCAGCATTGCTGGAGAACAGACGCTCGAGCCAGTTCGGCTCGGGAATGAGCGCCGGCGGTGCATTCTCGGCATAGTAATAGTCCACCCGGCTGCCGTCCCCGACGGGGGCGCTCTCAAGACCGGCTGGCCGGGCAAGCGCCTTTTCCGGGACATCCTTGAGCGCCGAACGCATGTAATTGATCCAGATCGGCAGCGCTGCCGCGCCCCCCGTTTCGCCGCGGCCCATGTTCTTGGGCTGGGAGAAGCCCATCCATGCAACGGCGACCAGATCCGGGTTGTAGCCGCAGAACCAGGCGTCGAGGTAATCGTTGGTGGTGCCGGTCTTGCCCGCAATGTCGTTGCGATTGAGGCTGCGCGCGCGCGCCCCGGTGCCCCGGCGCACGACATCCTGAAGCATCGAATCCATCAGCCAAGCATTACGCGGATCAATGACGCGAGGTGCGCTTTCGCCGGCGACGGGCGGATCAGTCCTCGCGATCAGCTTGCCGCTGCCGTCCTGGATCTCCTTGATGATATAGGGGTCGATCCGGTAGCCGCCGTTGGCAAAGACCGAATAGCCGGTCGCCATCTCCCAGGGCGTGGCCGACCCGGCGCCGAGGGCCATGGTCAGATAGGGCGGTGTGCGAGCGGGATCGAAGCCGAAACGACTGACGTAATCCTGTGCATAGGTCGGGGTGATGTTCTGCAGCAGGCGAATCGAAGCCATGTTCTTGGAACGTGCCAACGCGTCGCGCAGGGTCATCAGTCCGTCGAACTTGCCGTCGTAGTTCTGTGGCTCCCATGCCTGGGAGCCTGTCTCTCCGGCCGGAAAGTACAGCGGCGCATCTTCGATCAGGGAGCCTGGCGAAAAGCCGCGTTCGAAGCCCGCCGAGTAAATGAAGGGCTTGAAGCTTGAGCCGGGCTGGCGCTGTGCCTGGGTGGCATGGTTGAACTTGTTGCGGTCGAAGTCGAACCCGCCAACGAGTGCGCGCACGGCGCCGGTATGCGGGTCGACTGACACCAGTGCCGCCTGCACGTCCGGTACTTGCACGATCTCCCAGCCCTTGTCGCCATTGTCTCGCACCCGAACCACCGCGCCGCGCCTGATCCGGCGCGTTTGCGGGGCCTTGTCGCTCAACATCGGCGCGGCAAAGCGCAACCCGTCGCCGGCAATGGTGATGATGCCGGCATCACGAAAAACCTTCACCGTCGTTGGCGATGCATCGACGACGATTGCACCGACCAGGTCATCGTAATCGGGTGTGTCGGCCAATGCCTCTTCCAGCGTCTCGGTGTCGAGTGCACCGGCCGGCAGTTCGATGAAGCGCTCGGGGCCACGATAGCCATGGCGCCGGTCGTAGTCCATCACCCCTTTGCGCAACGCGGTATAGGCCGCCTCCTGATCCGCTCTGGTGATGGTGGTGATGATCTTGATGCCGAGCTGGTAAGCCTCTTCGCCAAACTGCTCGACCGCGATTTGCCGGGCCATCTCGGCGACGTAGTCGCCGTGCATGGGGGTGCCATTTCCCCCACTGCGTGCGACACTCCCGGACTGGGTACGCAGTGGTTCCTTGATGGCCTTGTCGTAAGTGGCCTGATCGGTGAAACCGGCCTCCACCATCCGGCGTAATACGTACTGTTGCCTGAGCGTGGCGCGCTTGGGGTTTACGATCGGGTTGTATGCGGAAGGCGCCTTTGGAAGGCCCGCAAGCATTGCAGCTTCCGCCGTGGTGATTTCGGCGAGCGGCTTGCCGAAGTAGGCGCGGGCGGCTGCAGAGAAGCCGTATGCGCGCTGCCCCAGATAGATCTGGTTGATGTAGAGCTCAAGGATCTGATCCTTGCTGAGGTTGCGCTCGATCTTGAGCGCAAGCAATATTTCGTAAAGCTTGCGGTTGTACGTTTTTTCGCGGGACAGGAAAAAGTTGCGTGCAACCTGCATGGTGATGGTTGACGCGCCTTGCCCGCGACCACCGGAGGTAAGGTTGGCGAGCGCGGCGCGGGCAATTCCGATCGGATCGATGCCCGGATGTTCATAGAAGCGCTCGTCTTCGGCGGCAAGAATGGCGTGCTTGAGGACGGCTGGCACATCCTCGATCTTGACCACCGAGCGGCGCTCCTCGCCGAACTCGCTGATCAGATGGCCATCGGCGGTATAGATGCGAAGCGGAATGCGGGGGTGGTAGTCGGTCAAAGCCTCGAGCGACGGCAGATTGGGCCAGGCCAGAATGGAGACAGCTGCCAGCGTGGCCAGCCCGAGCGTCGCCAGCGCGGTGAGCGCGGCGACGGGATAAAGGACCCAGCGCATTTATTTGTCCGGGGAAGTGGAATAGTCGCGCATTATATAAGGCGAAATCTGCGGTGACTGTGTTGGCTACGGATTGATGCAAATTGATGCAAATTGCTTTACACCACGTGCGCTTGTTGCTAGGATTTGAGAGCCTTATTCAGCATTGGCGCCTAACATAAAGAAATTTAAGGGTTTTCTTTGTGATTGACTTCTCAATATTCGGTTCGAAGGCGCGACAGCTCGCAGGGCTGGATATCTCTTCATCATCGGTGAAGATGGTAGAGCTCGTGGAGAGTGAGAAAGGCGGCTATCGCCTGGAGCGATATGCGATCGAGCCCCTGCCGCGTGATGCGGTGGTGGATGGCAATATCGCCAATCTCGACGCGGTCACCGAAGGCGTCAAACGCCTTGGCAGACGCTTCGGCACCGGCGTCAAGAACGTGGCAATGGCATTGCCGGCGGCATCGGTCATCACCAAGAAGATCATCCTTCCCGAAGGTCTGCGCGAACAGGAGATGGAGCTTCAGGTCGAGTCCGAAGCCAATCAATACATCCCCTTTGCGCTGGATGAGGTCAATCTCGATTTCCAAGTCATCGGTCCGGCTCCAGGTAATCCGGGTGAGGTGGAGGTGCTGATTGCCGCGTCGCGCAAGGAGAAGGTCGAAGATCGCGTGGCTGTTGCGCAGTCATGTGGCCTGAAGGCCGTGGTGCTCGATGTCGAGTCACTCGCGATCGAGTCGTCCTTCGGCCTGGTCAGCAAGCAGTTGCCCGGTGGTGGTGCCGGTAAGGTCGTGGCGCTGATCGATATCGGGGCATCCGCGATGAACGTGTCGGTGTTGCGCGACGGCCAGCAGGTGTATTCCAGAGAGCAGGCCTTCGGCGGCTATCAACTGACTCAGGATATCGCGCGGCAGTACGGCATGAGTGTGGAAGAGGCCGAAGCGGCCAAGCGTTCGGGCAGTCTGCCCGAGGACTACGCCCGCGATCTGCTGCGACCGTTCATGGACAGTCTTGCGCTTGAAGTGTCGCGTGCATTGCAGTTTTTCTTCACATCGACGCAGTACAACCAGGTCGATTACCTCGTACTCGCAGGTGGTTGTGCTGCCATGCAGGGCCTTGCGGAGGTCGTCGGCGGGCGTACGCAGGTCGAGACCATCGTAGCCAATCCGTTCGCTGGAATGGCGCTCTCCTCGAAGGTTCGCCCCAAAAATCTGCTGGCTGATGCGCCGTCATTGATGGTGGCGTGTGGTCTGGCATTGCGGAGATTCGACGCATGATCCGGATCAACCTGCTGCCCCATCGCGAGGAAAAGCGCAAGGAGCGGCGTCAGCAGTTCTACACCATCGCCGGCGGGATGGTCCTGCTCGGTGCGGCGATCGCCCTGCTTGTCCATACGATTTATGCAGGCTATATAGAGCGCCAGGAAAGCAAGAATGCGTTCTTTAAGGCGGAGATCGCCAGGCTCGACAAGGACATCGCCGAGATCAAGCGACTGCGCGAACAGATCGATGCCTTGCTGGCGCGCAAACAGGTCATCGAATCGCTGCAGGGTAGCCGTGCCGAAACGGTTCACCTGTTCAATGAACTGGCAGAACGGATGCCCGATGGTGTTTACCTGAAATCGGTCAGGCAGGCGGCGCAGAAGGTGACGCTGGTGGGATATGCCCAGTCCAATGCACGTGTTTCCAGTCTGATGCGCGCCCTCGACGAATCGCCCTTCCTGCAGGATCCGGGGCTGGTCGAGGTCAAGGCTGCCACGGTTAATGCGCGCAGGGTGAGTGAATTCACGCTGAATATCAGCATCGAGAAGCCGGCGGTCGAGAATGCGCAGACCGGCAAGGAGGGTGGGCGATGAAGTCCGGTGAGGTGCTCTCCAGTATTCGTTCTTTCGATCTCAATCGCCTTCAGCAGGATTTCCAGAATCTCGATCCCAACGATCCTGGGGTGTGGCCGCTTGCGCCCCGGGTTGCCGTCTTCGTGATGCTGTTTGTGGCGACAATTGCAGCGGCGTGGTGGTTCGACTGGAGCGAGCAGGCCGTGGTCCTGGAGCAGCGCGAGGCCGAGGAGCTTCAGTTGCGCCAGGATTGGCTGGCGAAGAAGCGGCTCGCGGTGAACCTGGACGAACACAAGCGTCAGCTCGCCGAAATCGATCGGCAGTTCGGTGCGCTGTTGAAGCAACTGCCCAATCGGGCCGAGATGGACTCACTGCTCTCCGATATCAACCAGGCGGGGCTCGGCCGCGGCCTGCAGTTCGAGTTGTTCAAGCCCGGTAGTGATCAGGTGAAGGACTTCTATGCCGAGATGCCCATCGATATCAAGGTGAATGGCGGTTATCACGATCTGGGTGAGTTTGCCAGCGACGTTGCCCGCATGCCGCGGATCGTGACGCTGAACAACATATCGCTCGATGCGGCGAAGGACGGCCGGCTGACACTTGAGGCAAAAGCGACAACCTATCGCTATCTCGACGAGGAAGAGTTGGCGCAGCAACGTCAGGCGGCGAAGGCAGCCCAGGGGAAAAGATGATGAGAAAATGTCTGCTTCTCGTCAGTTGCTTGCTCATAGGCGGTTGTGCCGACGATCAGGAAAATATTCAGGCCTGGATGAACGAGCAGGCTGCAGGAATGCGCGGCACGGTCAAGCCGCTGCCGGAGATCAAGCCGTTTCCGGTGGTCGATTACGAGGCATCGCTGGTTGTGGAGCCCTTCAAGCCGACCCGGATCGAACCCGAGCGCAAGACTGGCGGCGGTGGATTGCGTCCGGATCCCGATCGTCGGCGCGAGCCACTTGAGGCCTACCCGCTCGAGTCCCTGCGCATGGTCGGGGTGTTGAGCAAGGATAAGGTCACACAGGCCCTGATACAGGCGGACAAGTCCTTGTATCGAGTCAAGGTGGGCAACTATCTCGGGCAGGATTACGGCGTGATTACTGCAGTTACGGATACGTCTGTCGAATTGCGCGAATTGGTTGAGGATCTGAACGGTGACTGGGTCGAGCGCACCAGTTCGCTGCGGTTGCAGGAGCGGCAGGAGGCCGGAAAATGAGAAACAGAATCGGAACATTGCTGCTAGCAGCGCTTACGGCAGTATTGACGCCCGGTGCATCGGCATTGGCTCAGAGCACGGAGCAGGCGCAATCGGCCGGCAACCGCATCGAGGCGATGGAGGTGGCGGAGCAGGGCGGGTCGATATTTGTCAGGCTGACGCTCAAGGATCCGCTTGCTGCTCCTCCGGCCAGCTTCAGTGTTGCGAATCCTGCTCGAATCGCGTTTGATTTTCCGTCGACGGGCAATGCCCTTGGGCGAAGTGTTCAGGTCATTGAGCAGGGTGATCTGCGCAGTGCGAACATCGTGCAGGCTGGAGACCGCACGCGGGTGGTACTGAACCTCGTCAAAATGACGCCTTACGAAACCCGCGTTGATGGCCGCAGCGTCGTCATTGCGCTGACGCCGGTCAGTACGAACGCGGTATCGACATCCGTGTCTCAAGCCTATGCGAATTTTGCCGAGGCCAAACCGGTCGTCGCAGGCGGAACAAGTATTCGCGATATCAATTTCCGTCGCGGCAAGGACGGCGAAGGGCGCGTGCTTGTGCAGTTGTCGAGCCCGGAAACCGGAATCGATATTCGTCAACAGGGTGGAAATCTGGTTGTCGAGTTTCTCAAGACGGCCCTCCCGGAGCACTTGCGGCGCAAGTCGGACGTTACCGACTTTGCGACGCCGATTACTGGCATGGTGGCCCAGCAGCAGGGTGACAATGTTCGACTGGTCGTTACGCCCAACGGCCTGTGGGAGCACAACGCCTACCAGAGCGACGATCAGTTCGTGCTCGAGGTCAAGCGCGTGATCGAGGATCCCAACAAGCTGGTTCAAGGCTCGCGTGGGCGATATGAGGGTGAGAAGCTTTCGCTCAACTTCCAGAACATCGATGTGCGTTCGGTGCTTCAGGTCATCGCCGACTTCACCAATTTCAACATCATCACCTCCGATTCGGTTCAGGGTAGCCTGACCCTGCGGCTCAAGGACGTTCCCTGGGATCAGGCGCTGGATATCATCCTCCAGGCCAAGGGTCTGGACATGCGCAAGAACGGCAACGTGATCTGGATTGCACCGGGCGATGAACTCGCGGCGCGTGAAAAGCTTCAACTCGAGGCCAAGGCTCAGATCAATGATCTGGAGCCACTGGTGACAGAGAGTTTCCAGATCAATTACCACAAGGCCAAGGAGATCTTTGATTTCCTCAAGAGCAAGGATCAAACCATGCTTTCCAAGCGGGGAAGTGTGGTTGTGGACGATCGCAGCAACAAGCTCTTTGTGACCGACGTCGCGGCGCGGCTCACCTCGCTGCGGAGGCTCGTGACCGAGATCGACGTCGCGCCCCGGCAGGTTCTCATCGAGGCCAGGATTGTTGAAGCGAACAAGACGTTTGCTCGTGATCTCGGCGTCCGGCTCGGGTACGGCGACGCCAAGAACAGAAGTCTGGGTGGCGGAGCGAAGCTCGGCTTCGGTAGTTCCGAATTTGCGAGCTACAACGCGGACGGAACGATCAATACCAGCGAAACCGCGCCGCTCAACGGGGTGCTGAGGCGCATTGGTGAATCCGCGACGTCAGGAGAAGGCTTCGGTAAGACCGGTTTTGGTGTCATGAATCTCACCCTGTTCAATAGCAGCCTGACGCGCTTCCTCAATCTCGAATTGCAGGCCCTCGAATCTGACGGTCGTGGCCGCGTGGTTTCGAGTCCGCGCGTGCTGACCGCCAATCAGGTTGAAGCGAGGATCGAGCAGGGTACGGAGATCCCTTATCTCGAGGCATCGAGTTCCGGAGCGACCAGCGTTTCATTCAAGAAGGCGGTGCTGTCCCTCAAGGTCAAGCCGCAGATTACCCCTGACGGAAGGCTGCAGCTGTCGATCGAGGTCAATAAGGATCGCCCGCTGTATGAGAATGCCCTGGCCAATATCCCGCCCATCGAAACCAAGAACGTGAAGAGCGAGGTGCTGATCGAGAATGGCGGTACCGTGGTGATTGGCGGCATCTACGAAGAGGAAGATACGACCAATATCGACCGGGTGCCGGTGCTCGGCGAGCTGCCCGTCGTTGGCGCGCTGTTCAGAACCACGAGCAAGGTCGCGAACCGGAAGGAGCTGCTTGTCTTCATCACGCCTCGCATCGTCTCAGACGCGCTGACCCTCAGATAGGTCGATCCTGCTGCTACAATCCGGGGGCGGTGACTCCAGTAGGGGTTGCCGCCCTTTCGTATTCTTGAAGCCGGCGATATACGTGTGACTTGTCTGATACTGATCGGGATGATGGGGGCCGGAAAGACGACTGTGGGGCGTGAGCTTGCGAAGCGCAGACGAATGCGCTTTGCGGATTGCGACCATGAGATCGTCGCGCGCACCGGGGTCACGATTCCAACGATATTCGAGATCGAAGGTGAGGAGGGCTTCCGTCGTCGGGAGTCCCAAACACTCGAGGAGCTGACGCACGAACCCAACCTCGTGCTGGCGACTGGCGGTGGCGTCGTGCTTGACTCCGGCAATCGTGCCCTCCTGAGTCAGCGCGGTATCGTCATCTATCTCAATGTGCCTCCCCAGATTTTGTGGGAGCGTACCCGTCATGACCGCAATCGGCCTCTGCTTCGTGTCGAGAACCCGCGCCAGCGGATTGAGGAGTTGCACCGCGTGCGCGATCCGCTTTATCGGGAGGTGGCAGATCTCGTGGTCGACGGCGGTCGAGGCAATCCGGGCGCGATGGTTCGACAGATCGAAAAGGCGCTGACCTCCCTGGACAGGACTTCATGCGAACATTGAACGTAGCGCTCGGTGAGCGCGCCTACCCCATCCATATCGGTGCCAGTCTCCTCGATCGGCCTGAACTGATAGCGTCCCACCTGCGGGTACCCCGCGTGGTGATCGTAACCAATGAGATTGTCGGGCCGCTCTATCTGGCGCGTCTGCAGCATGGCTTGGAGGCTGCGGGTGTTGCTGTCAGTTCGGTGGTGCTGCCTGACGGTGAGCGCCACAAAGACTGGCAGACGCTCAATCTGGTCTTCGATGCCCTGCTCGGCAGTCGCTGTGAGCGCTCCACCACGCTGATTGCACTTGGCGGCGGGGTCGTTGGCGACATGGGGGGCTTTGCCGCCTCGTGCTATCAGCGCGGCATGCCCTTTGTCCAGGTCCCGACCACCCTGCTTGCGCAGGTGGATTCATCGGTCGGGGGCAAGACCGCGATCAACCATCCGCTGGGCAAGAACATGATCGGGGCGTTCTACCAGCCCCGGCTTGTGCTTGCAGACACCTCCGTTCTCGACACCTTGCCCTTGCGCGAACTGTCGGCCGGACTGGCCGAGGTCATCAAGTACGGTTTGATCCGGGATCCTGCATTCCTGCAGTGGCTTGAAATCAATCTCGACCGGCTCCTCGCGCGCGACCCGGAAGCGCTGGCCTATGCGATCGAACGTTCGTGCAGCAACAAGGCCGAGGTCGTGGCAGCAGACGAAACCGAACGCGGCGAGCGCGCTTTGCTCAATCTCGGGCATACCTTCGGGCACGCCATCGAGACCGGCATGGGATACGGGCAGTGGTTGCACGGCGAGGCGGTGGCGGCCGGCACGATGATGGCCGCCGAGCTGTCGCGCCGTCTCGGGTGGCTGTCGCCGGCCGATGTCGAGCGCGTCGAATCGCTGTTCCGCCGCGCTTCGCTCCCGGTTCATGGACCGGCGCTGGGTGTGGAGCGTTATCTCGAGCTCATGTCCCATGACAAGAAGGTCGAGGATGGCCGCCTGAGGCTTGTGCTGTTGCGGCAACTCGGTCAGGCCGTCATGTGGGGCGATGCGCCCGCTTCTGACCTGGCGGCGGCCATCGAGGCGCGCAGTACGTGACGGCGCGCGGCCTGGCCAGCTACGCGGTCTGCGCGGGCAATACGCGCGGGCGTCAGCATGACGAGCCGCCGCCAAGCGGTCGGGACGATTTTCAGCGCGACCGCGACCGAGTCATCCATTCAACGGCATTTCGTCGCCTCGAGTACAAGACCCAGGTATTCGTCAATCACGAGGGCGATCTGTTTCGCACGCGTTTGACCCACAGTATCGAGGTGGCGCAACTCACGCGCAGCATCTCGCGTGCGCTCGCGCTCAACGAGGATCTCGCAGAGGCGATCGCTCTCGCGCACGATCTCGGCCATACGCCCTTCGGTCACGCCGGACAGGACGCATTGAACGCGTGCATGAAGTCCCATGGCGGCTTCGAGCACAACCTGCAGTCCTTGCGCACCGTGGACCTGCTCGAAGAGCACTATGCCGCATTCGATGGTCTGAATCTGCTGTACGAGACGCGGGAGGGCGTGCTCAAGCATTGCTCCAGGGTCAATGCCGAGCAGCTTGGCGAGCTCGGGCGACGCTTTATCGAAGGAACGCAGCCTTCTCTCGAGGCTCAGCTCGCCAATCTTGCGGACGAGATTGCCTACAACAATCATGATCTCGACGATGGGCTGCGCTCGGGCCTGATTTCCCTCGAGCAACTGGACGCCGTCGACTTGTTTGCCGACTGTCGTCGCGAGGCCGAGGCGCAGTGGCCGGGGTTGCGCGGCCGTAAGCTCATCCACGAAACGATCCGGCGCATGGTGGACGGGATGGCGCTCGACCTGATTGCCCAGACCCGGATCAATATCGCCCGGGTCGGCGTAGTGACACTGGAAGATGTGCGCCGGGCGCCGCGCCTGGTGTCCTATTCAGACGCGTTGTGGCCTCGACTGCAGGCGCTCAAGGTGTTCCTGCGCGAGAATCTCTACTGGCACTATCAGGTGCTGCGCATGACCGACAAGGCGCGCCGGATCATCGAAGACCTGTTTTCTGCCTTCATGTCCGATCCCCGGCTTCTCCCGCCCCAATACCAAGCGAAGGCACGCATCGACAAGCCGCGCGCGATTGCCGACTACATCGCGGGAATGACGGACCGTTACGCCATGAAAGAGCATCGGCGTCTCTTTGCGGTCGGTGAAATACACTGATTTGTCATAGTGTTACTGCACTGCAAAAAAGGCTTGAGTCAAGCGTTTTGCACGGGTATATTCAGACATCCGTTTAATGTGTTCGTAGCGGTCGGTTGTTGATTCTGCTGATCGTGCAAGCCGGGGTGCCCGCGCGCCCGGCTTTTTTGTGTCCGCATGGTTTACGTGTGCGGGTTTGAGCAGCGGCGAGAGCCGCCCGAACTTCGCCGGCGAGTACCCGGTGAGCGTGTTGTTTCGAGGACAGACGAGATGGATCTCCCCCAGAAGCAGGGTCTTTACGATCCCGCAAACGAACATGATGCCTGTGGCGTGGGTTTCATTGCCCACATCAAGGGCAAGAAGTCGCACGACATCATTCTGCAGGGCCTCGAGATCCTGAAAAATCTGGATCACCGGGGTGCAGTCGGTGCCGACCCGCTGCAGGGCGACGGTGCCGGCATCCTGATCCAGATTCCGGACCGGCTCTATCGCGAAGACATGGCTTCAAGAGGCATCACCTTGCCCGCGCCGGGCGAGTATGGCGTTGCCATGGTGTTCATGCCCAAGGAAGCCGCATCGCGTCTCGCCTGTGAAGAAGAGATCGAGCGTGCGGTGCGCGCGGAAGGGCAGGTCCTGCTGGGCTGGCGCGATGTGCCGGTCAACGCCGACATGCCGATGTCGCCGACGGTGAAAGCCAAGGAGCCGGTCATCCGCCAGGTTTTCGTCGGCCGCGGTCCCGATGTCATGGTAACCGAGGCGCTCGAGCGCAAGCTCTACGTCACCCGTCGTCGTGCAGCGAACGCCATCAACGCCCTGAACCTCAAGCACGGTCAGGAGTTCTACATGGTCTCCATGTCGGCGCGCACCGTGAACTACAAGGGCTTGCTGCTCGCCACCCAGGTCGGTGAATACTTTCTCGATCTGGTCGACCCGCGCGCATCGTCCGCACTGGCGCTGGTGCACCAGCGCTTCTCGACCAATACCTTCCCCAAGTGGAACCTGGCTCACCCGTTCCGCTATATCGCCCACAACGGCGAGATCAACACCGTTCGCGGCAACTACAACTGGATGCGTGCCCGCGAGAAGGGCGTGTCTTCGCCGCTGCTGGGTGCGGACCTCGAAAAGATCTGGCCGCTGATCTACCCTGGCCAGTCGGACTCGGCCGCCTTCGACAACGCCCTCGAACTGCTGGTCATGAGCGGCTACTCGATGGCGCACGCGGTGATGATGATGATCCCGGAGGCGTGGGAATCGCACACTCAGATGGACGAGAAGCGCCGCGCCTTCTACGAATATCATGCGGCGATGATGGAACCCTGGGACGGCCCGGCTGCGGTTGCCTTTACCGATGGCCGCCAGATCGGTGCAACCCTCGATCGCAATGGCCTGCGCCCGGCACGCTATCTCGTGACCGACGACGACCTCGTGGTGATGGCGTCGGAGTCGGGTGTGCTGCCCATTCCCGACAGCAAGATCGTCAAGAAGTGGCGACTGCAGCCCGGCAAGATGTTCCTGATCGACATGGAGCAAGGCCGGATCATCGACGACAAGGAGCTCAAGGACAGCCTGGCCTCGGTTCGCCCCTACACCGACTGGCTGTCGCGCATCAACATCAAGCTCGATGGTCTCGCCGTCCCGGCGGATGCCGCTGCGCCCGAGTGTTCGGCCGAGCTGCTCGATCGCCAGCAGGCCTTCGGCTATACCCAGGAAGACATCAAGTTCATCCTCGAGCCGATGGGCAAGACCGGCGAGGAGAGCACCGGCTCGATGGGCAACGATTCGCCCCTGGCCGTGTTGTCGGGACGCGAGAAGCCGCTCTATAACTACTTCCGCCAGCTCTTTGCGCAGGTGACCAACCCGCCGATCGACCCGATCCGCGAGCAGCTGGTGATGTCGCTCGTGTCCTTCATCGGGCCCAAGCCCAACCTGCTCGAAATCAACGAGATCAACCCGCCATTCCGTCTCGAAGTGACCCAGCCGGTACTGGACTTTGGCGACATGGCCAAGATCCGCAACATCGCGCAGTTCACCAAGAACAAGTTCCGTTCGGCCGAACTCGATATCTGCTATCCGGTGAGCTGGGGCAAGGAGGGCGTCGAGGCGCGGCT
Source organism: Azoarcus sp. L1K30 (assembly GCF_018122735.1). GTDB lineage: Bacteria > Pseudomonadota > Gammaproteobacteria > Burkholderiales > Rhodocyclaceae > Parazoarcus. The sequence continues at coordinate 3,876,564 of NZ_JAGRRD010000001.1, forward strand.
GGCCTCCCTGTGTGCCGAGGCCGAGAATGCGGTCCTCCAGGGCAGCAATATCCTAATCGTATCCGACCGCAAGGTCTCCCCCGAGCAGGTCGCCATCCCGGCACTGCTCGCGCTGTCCGGCATCCACCAGCACCTGGTCACCAAGGGGCTGCGCACCCGTGCCGGCCTGGTGGTCGAGACCGGCTCTGCGCGCGAGACGCACCACTTCGCCGTGCTGGCGGGCTATGGCGCCGAGGCGGTCCATCCCTACATCGCCCTCGAAACCCTGCAGCAACTCGCAGGTGACGAGGAAACCGGCGCCAAGTACATCAAGCACTTCGTCAAGGGCGTGGGCAAGGGCCTGATGAAGGTGATGTCCAAGATGGGTATCTCCACCTACATGTCCTACACCGGCGCGCAGATCTTCGAGGCGGTCGGCCTGCAGACGGCGATGGTGGACAAGTACTTCACTGGCACCACAACGCAGATCGAGGGCATCAGCGTGTTCGAGGTCATGGAAGAGGCCATCCGCCTGCACCAGAAGGCCTTCAGTCCTGACCCGGTGCTGGCGACCATGCTCGATGCCGGCGGCGAGTACGCCTACCGTATTCGCGGCGAAGAGCACATGTGGACGCCCGACGCGATCGCCAAGCTGCAGCACTCCACGCGTTCGAACAAGTACGATACGTACAAGGAGTACGCGCGCATCATCAACGACCAGAGCCGTCGTCACATGACCCTGCGCGGCCTGTTCGAGATCAAGCCTGCCGGGGCTCCGGTCCCGCTGGACGAGGTCGAGTCGGCCAAGGAGATCGTCAAGCGCTTCGCTACCGGCGCCATGTCGCTCGGTTCGATCTCGACCGAGGCGCACACGACGCTGGCCGTGGCGATGAACCGCATCGGCGGTAAGTCGAATACCGGCGAGGGTGGCGAGGATCCGATGCGCTTCAAGCCCATCACCCAGGCCATCAAGCTGTCGCAGATCATCGGTGAGGGCCGTATCGAGCGCGATCTCGACCTGAGCGCGGGCGACTCGCTGCGTTCGTCGATCAAGCAGGTCGCTTCGGGCCGCTTTGGCGTGACCACCGAGTATCTGGTCAACTCCGACCAGATCCAGATCAAGATGGCGCAGGGCGCCAAGCCGGGCGAGGGCGGTCAGCTGCCCGGCCACAAGGTGTCCGAATACATCGGCTTCCTGCGCCACTCGGTGCCGGGCGTAGGTCTGATTTCGCCCCCGCCGCACCACGACATCTACTCGATCGAAGATCTGGCGCAGCTGATTCATGACCTCAAGAACGCCAATTCGCGTGCCGACATCTCGGTGAAGCTGGTGTCCGAGATCGGCGTGGGTACGGTTGCCGCCGGGGTGGCCAAGGCCAAGGCCGACCACATCGTCATCGCCGGCCATGACGGCGGTACCGGCGCGTCGCCGTGGTCGTCGATCAAGTATGCGGGCTCGCCGTGGGAACTCGGCCTCGCCGAGACCCAGCAGACGCTGGTGCTGAACCGGCTGCGCAGCCGTATCCGCCTGCAGGTCGACGGACAGATCAAGACCGGGCGCGACGTCGTTGTCGGTGCGCTGCTCGGCGCCGACGAGTTCGGCTTCGCGACCGCGCCGCTGGTCGTCGAAGGCTGCATCATGATGCGCAAGTGCCACCTCAACACCTGCCCGGTGGGCGTTGCCACGCAGGATCCGGAGCTGCGCAAGCGCTTTACCGGCCAGCCTGAGCATGTGGTGAACTTCTTCTTCTTCATCGCCGAAGAAGTGCGCGAACTCATGGCCCAGCTCGGCATCCGCAAGTTCGACGATCTCATCGGCCGCGCCGATCTGCTCGACATGAAGAAGGGCATCCAGCACTGGAAGGCACGCGGACTGGATTACTCGCGCATCTTCTATCGCCCCAATGTGCCCGCCAGCGTGCCGCGTCTGCATACCGAGACCCAGGATCACGGCCTCGAGAAGGCGCTCGACAACAAGCTGATCGCGCTTGCCAAACCGGCGCTTGAGAAGGCCGAAAAGGTCTCGATCGATCTGCCCGTGCGCAACGTCAATCGCACGGTCGGCACCATGCTGTCCGGTGCGGTGGCCAGCAAGTACGGCCATGCGGGCCTGCCCGACGACACCATTCACGTCAAGCTGACCGGCACCGCCGGCCAGGCCTTCGGTGCCTTCCTGGCGCGCGGCGTCACGCTGGAGCTGGTGGGCGAGGGCAACGACTACGTCGGCAAGGGGTTGTCGGGTGGACGCATCATCGTCCGGCCGCAGGCTGAGTTCCGTGGTGCAACGGCGGACAACATCATCATCGGCAACACCGTGCTCTATGGTGCGACCGAGGGCGAGGTCTATTTCGCCGGTGTCGGTGGTGAGCGCTTCGCGGTGCGCAACTCCGGGGCCACGGCGGTGGTCGAGGGCGTGGGCGACCACGGCTGCGAGTACATGACGGGCGGGACGGTCGTGGTGCTCGGCCAGACCGGGCGCAACTTCGCTGCCGGCATGTCGGGCGGCGTGGCTTACGTGCTCGACGAGGATGGCACTTTCGAGCAGCGCTGCAACATGGCCCAGGTCGCACTCGAGCCGTTGCCGGAAGAGTACGAGGCGCGCAAGGGTTCGGAGTCGGGCGACGATCTCGAGTCGCATGGCCGGGTGGCGATCGATCACCTCAGCATGGGCGACGAGCTGATCCTCAAGGGTCTGATCGAGCGTCACGCGCGTTTCACCGCCAGCCCGAGGGCACGTGAGATTCTCGACAGCTGGCCGATCTGGCGGAGCAAGTTCGTCAAAGTGATGCCTAACGAATATCGTCGCGCGCTTGCCGAAATGGCCGCGCAGCGTCAGCAGCAACTGGAGGCCGCATAAATGGGCAAACCCACCGGATTTCTGGAATATCAGCGCCTGTCGGAGGGCTACGAGCCCGTCCCGCAGCGGCTGAAAAGCTACAAGGAGTTCGTGCTCCGCCTCAATGACGATGAGGCGGCAGTGCAAGGCGCACGCTGCATGGATTGCGGCATCCCGTTCTGCAATAACGGTTGCCCGGTAAACAACATCATTCCGGACTGGAACGATCTGGTCTATCGCGGGCAATGGAAGCAGGCGATCGAGGTCCTGCACTCGACCAACAACTTTCCCGAGTTCACCGGCCGCATCTGCCCGGCGCCGTGTGAAGCGGCCTGTACGCTGAACATCAATGCCGATGCGGTCGGCATCAAGTCGATCGAGCATGCGATCATCGACAAGGCTTGGGAAGAGGGATGGGTGGTGCCCCAGCCCGCCGCGGTAAAGACCGGCAAGAAGGTCGCCGTGGTCGGCTCCGGCCCGGCAGGTCTGGCCAATGCGCAGCAGCTTGCCCGCGCCGGGCATGACGTGACCGTATTCGAGAAGAACGATCGCGTCGGCGGCTTGTTGCGCTACGGCATTCCCGACTTCAAGATGGAGAAGGGGCTGATCGATCGCCGTATCGCCCAGATGGAAGCCGAAGGCGTGACTTTCCGCACGAGCGTGGTGGTCGGCACCAAGGACATGCCGTCGCGCATCATCTGCGACGCCAAGGAGATGGTGACCGCCGAAGAGTTGATGAAGACCTTCGATGCCGTGGTGCTCGCCGGTGGCTCCGAGGTTCCGCGCGATCTTCCCGTGCCCGGTCGGGACCTCGACGGCGTGCATTTCGCCCTCGAGTTCCTGATTCCGCAGAACAAGGCGGTTGCGGGTGATCGGCCGAATCCGATTTCGGCCGAAGGCTGCAATGTCATCGTGATCGGTGGTGGCGACACCGGCTCCGACTGCGTGGGTACCAGCTACCGTCATGGCGCGAAGTCGGTCACCCAGTTCGAAGTGATGCCGCAGCCGCCCGAGCAGGAAAACAAGGCGCTGACCTGGCCGTACTGGCCGATCAAGCTGCGCACGTCGTCGTCCCACGTCGAAGGAGATACCCGTCGCGAATACGCCATCGGTACCAAGGAGTTCGTCGGCGAGAACGGGAAGCTGACCGGCGTGCGTACGGTGCACCTCGAATGGAAGGACGGACGCATGAGCGAAGTGGCCGGCACCGAGAAGGTGTATCCGGCAGAGCGCGTCTTTCTGGCAATGGGCTTTACCAACCCGGTCGGCGGAGTGCTTGAAGCCTTCGGCGTCGAGAAGGATGCGCGCGGCAACGCCAAGGCGACGACCGACGGCGAGGGCTGCTATGCCACCAACGTCAGCAAGGTGTTCGCCGCGGGTGACGTACGGCGTGGCCAGTCGCTGGTGGTGTGGGCCATTCGGGAAGGGCGTCAATGTGCCCGCGAGGTGGACGCCTTCCTGATGGGCGCGAGCGTCCTGCCGCGCTGAGCGCGACACTTGCCCCCGACCTCGGGCCGCGCACGGTCTGAGGTACGGAGGAGTTCAAAGGGCGACCCATGAACATGGGTCGCCCTTGTTTTTGTGCGACGCCCGTATTGACCGAGGATGGGACTGTCATGGAAATGGATGCAGTGGGCTGGATCGTTACCGCCATCGCAATTCTCCTCACCGGTATCTCGAAATCCGGTCTTGGCGGCGCATTGGGTGGGTTGGCGGTGCCGTTCATGTCGATGTGGATTTCGCCCCGCGATGCGGTCGCGGTGGTTCTGCCCATCCTGATCGCGATGGATTTTGCCGGCATTCGCGCCTGGCGGGGCAAGGCCGACTGGGGCGATCTACGCCTGTTGATCCCCGCCGCGCTGGTCGGCATTGCACTGGGAACACTGGCTTTCGGGGTGATGTCGGACAGGGTGGTGAAAGGCGCGCTGGGCCTGATATCGATTGCCTTTGCCCTGCACCGCCTGCTGCATCGCCCCGGCGGCGGGGTGACGGCCGCCGCACCACATGGGCGGTGGTTCGCCTGGGCATGCGGGGCCGGCGCGGGCTTCACCAGTACCCTCGCGCATGCAGGAGGGCCGCCGGTGATGGCCTATCTGCTCAGTCGCCGTGTGCCAAAGCAGACCTACGTGGCGACCTCGGTGTTTTTCTTCGCGGTGATCAACCTTGCCAAACTGCCCTTCTACATCGGTCTGGATCTGTTCTCACGCGATACGCTGATCATGTCGGCCACCTTGTTGCCGCTGGTGCCGATCGGGGTGTGGCTGGGCATGCGGCTGCTGGCAAGGATCCCCGAACGCCCCTTTTACTATTTCGCGGTCACGGCACTGGGGCTGTCTGGCGTGAAGTTGCTGTGGGACGGGCTGCTCGCTTAGGCTGCCCGTCCCGGAGGGCTTACAGTCCGAGCACGTCAACCGTGTAGCGGGCAATCATGCCTTCTTCGTTCGTCGGCACGACGGCGACGGCGACCCGACTCGACGCAGCCTCGATGCGCTGCGCATGCGCTGAATTTGCCTCAGGATCGATGGCCACGCCGATCCAGCCCGACAGGCTGGCGACCTTTTCGCGCACCTGTGCAGCATGCTCGCCGATGCCGCCGGTAAAGACCAGCGCATCGAGCCCGCCCGCCGCCGCCGCGAGCGAGCCCAGTTCGCGCGCAATGCGGTAGCAATACAGGTCGACCGCTTCCTTGGCTTCCGCAGCATCGGAGGCGAGCAACGTGCGCATGTCCTGGCTGATGCCGGAGACCCCGAGTAGGCCGGACTCCTTGTACAGCAGATTGGTCAGCTCTTTCGAGCTCATGCCCTTCTGGTCCATCAGGTAGAGCAACACGCCGGGGTCGAGGCTGCCAGTGCGGGTTCCCATCATCAGGCCCTCCACGGCAGTGAAGCCCATCGTGGATGCGACGCTGCGCCCGTCGCGCAGTGCGCACATCGATGAACCATTGCCGAGGTGGGCGATCACTACGGCACCGCCTGCTCGCTCGCCAATGATGGAGGGCAGCTGGCGCGCGACGTAGTCGTACGACAGACCGTGGAAGCCGTAGCGCTTGACGCCCTCGGCGCTGATCTTGCGCGGCAGCGCGTAAGCCTGGGCAACTGCCGGCTGTGAACGGTGAAACGCGGTATCGAAACAGCCCACCTGGGGAATGTCGGGTGCCATGGCCGAAATGGCCTGGATCGCATTCAGATTGTGCGGCTGATGCAGGGGGGCGAGCGGTATGAACTTCTGCAGCTGCAGCATGATGTGCCCGTTCAGGCACACCGGCTCGCTGTAGCGATCACCACCGTGGACAATGCGATGGCCGGCTGCGGCGATTTCGAGCGCGGGATTGTGTGCGACCAGCCAGCCCAGAAGGAAGGTAAGTGCATCGCGGTGCTGCTCACGCTGGCTCGACGAGCTCGTGGGCACGGTCTCCTCGAAATGCTCGCCAGTCGCCGTCCGGGCGCTGAAATGCGGTGTTGCGCCGATGCCGTCGATCTGCCCGGACAAGGCGGCCTGCGTTGCGAGTTCGGGTTCGGTCGCGAACAGCGCGAACTTGAGGCTGCTGGAGCCTGCGTTGAGAACAAGAACGGCCTTCATAGCTGGGCCTCGCGCTTGCGGTGTGCCATCAGTTGCGCAATCGCGCACGACGCAGCACGGGTTTCAGCCGTATCGGCACGGCTGGTGAGCACGATGGGTACGCGCGCGCCAAGCACCACGCCTGCCATCAGCGCATCGGCCAAGTACTCGAGTTGCTTGGCAACCATGTTGCCCGATTCCAGGTCGGGCACGACGAGGATGTCGGCATTGCCGGCCACTGCCGAACGAATGCCCTTGGTCTTGGCCGCGACCAGCGACACCGCGTTGTCGAAGGCCAGCGGACCATCGAGCAGGCCGCCGGTAATCTGGCGCCGATCCGCCATCTTGCACAGCGCAGCCGCGTCGATGGTGGAGCGCATCTTGGGATTGACGGTTTCCACTGCCGCCAGAATCGCGACCTTGGGTTCAGGCAGGCCCAGCATGTGGCCGAGCTCGATCGCGTTCTGGATGATATGCACCTTGTCCTCGAGCGTGGGCTCGATGTTGATTGCCGCGTCGGTGATCATCAGCGGGTGCGGATAGGTTGGCACGTCGGCGAGGAAAACATGGCTGATACGACGCGCGGTGCGAAGGCCGGTGGTCTTCGATACCACTGCAGCCATCAGTTCGTCGGTGTGAAGGGAGCCTTTCATCAGGGCTTCGATGCCACCGTCGCGACACAGGGCCACCGCCGTTTCGGCCGAAGCATGACTGTGAGGGACGTCCACGATGCGAAAGCCCTTGAGATCGAGTCCCTGTTCTTCGGCAACCGCCCGGATCTTGGCTTCGGGGCCGACGAGGATCGGGTCGACCAGACCCGCCTGAGCCGCCTGGATCGGCCCGCGCAGCGATTCCGCATCGCAGGGGTGGGCGACTGCGATCGGAATCGGCGACAGGCCTGATGTAATCGACAGCAGGTGGCGATAGCGTAGTTCGCGATCCGAAATCGTGACTTCGGGCAATACGACACGCGCACGCGAGATCTTTTCGGTGGGGGCCGCGACTTCGGCGGTGCCGTCGATGACCTTGAGCCCGTCCTGATTGACTGCCAGGCAATCGAGAATGATGTGATGGTTGTGCTCGAACTTCTCGCGACAGGTCACCGTGATCGTGAGCGTGTCGCCGATCGTGATCGGGCGCCAGAAGTTGAGCCCTTGCGAGACATATACCGTGCCGGGGCCGGGGAATTCGGTGCCAAGCACGGTGGAGATCAGGGTGCTGCCCCACATGCTGTGGCCGACCACCTCGCGGAACTGGCTGGAGCGGGCAAACTCGGGGTCGACGTGGGTTGGATTGACGTCACCCGACATGGCGGCAAACAGGTGGATGTCTTCCGGGCGAAGCGTGCGCACCAGCTGCGCGAAGTCTCCGACCTGTATCTCGTCGAAAACGCGGTTCTGGATAAGCGATTGAGCGACGTGTTCCATAGCTGACCTTTTTTGCGTGCATTGCAACATGACCATTCTAGCCTCACCATTATTACGAAGGTTGAATTCAGTGGCGAATTCGTGCAATGCAGCACGTCTGTTGCAATGACCGCAATCCGGTCACCGTTCACAGGTCGGCTGCATGACGCATGCTAAAATCCGTCGCGATCAATCTCCCGGAATGCCTCATGGAAGTCGTGATTCTTGCCGCAGGGCAGGGCAAACGCATGCGTTCGGTACTGCCCAAGGTTCTGCAACCGATTGCCGGTAAGCCGATGCTTGCACATGTGCTGGGCGCCGCCCGTGCGCTCGACGCGAAGCGCATTTGCGTCGTTTATGGTCATGGCGGCGAGGTGGTGCGGCAGCGGCTCGATGCGCCCGATCTGGCGTGGGCGTTGCAATCCCCGCAGTTGGGAACGGGCCACGCGGTGCAGCAGGCCTTGCCTCACCTTACCGACGGCGCGCTGGCGCTCGTCCTGTATGGCGATGTGCCGCTGATCGGGGTGCCGACCTTGCGTCGTCTGGTCGCGGCAGCAGGCACCGACCGCATGTCGCTGCTGACGGTCGAGCTCGATCAGCCCACCGGTTACGGCCGTATTCTCCGTGACGATGCTGGACGGGTGCTGCGCATCGTCGAGGAGAAGGACGCGTCCGACGCCGAGCGCCGCGTGCGCGAGGTCAATACCGGCATCCTGGTGGCGCCTGTTGCGCGGCTGCGCGACTGGCTCGGGCGTATTGGCAATGACAATGCGCAGGGCGAGTACTACCTCACCGACATCATCGCCATGGCGGTGGCCGAGGGCGTCGATGTCGCCACGGTGCGGCCCGATGCGGTGGCCGAAACCCTTGGCGTCAACAGTAAGGCCCAGTTGGCCGAGCTCGAGCGTCTGCACCAGCGTACGATCGCCGGCAGCCTGCTGGACGAAGGGGTGACCTTGATCGATCCGTCGCGGATCGACGTGCGCGGCGAACTCGTCTGTGGGCGCGACGTCGAGATCGACGTCAACTGCGTGTTCGAAGGGCGTGTCGAGCTGGCCGATGGCGTGTCCATCGGTGCCAACTGCGTGATCCGCAACACGTCCATCGGTGCCGACACGCGGGTGGCGCCCTTCTCGCATCTCGACAGTACGGTGACCGGCGACGCCTGCGTGATCGGCCCGTATGCGCGCACCCGGCCGGGAACGGTGCTCGGCACTGATGTGCATGTCGGCAATTTCGTCGAGATCAAGAACAGCGTCGTGGCCGATCATTCCAAGGCCAATCACCTGGCCTACGTCGGCGATGCCGATGTCGGCCAACGCGTCAACATCGGCGCGGGCACCATCACCTGCAATTACGATGGTGCCAACAAGTACCGCACCGTGATCGAGGACGACGTCTTCATCGGCTCCGATACCCAGCTGGTCGCACCCGTTCGGGTAGGTCGCGGTGCCACGGTGGGCGCGGGCACCACACTGACCAAGGACGCACCGCCCGAGCAGCTTACGGTGTCCCGGGCCAAACAGCTCAGCATCTCCGGCTGGAAGAAGCCGGTCAAGAACACGTAACCGTCTGCAGCGGGCCTGCAGTCAACGTACCTAAGGACAAGCGCCATGTGCGGTATCGTCACAGCCATCGCCACCAACAACGTCGTGCCCATGCTGCTCGAGGGCCTGCGCAAGCTCGAATATCGCGGCTACGATTCTGCCGGGCTCGCGGTGCTGTCGGGCGAACTCACCCGCCTGCGCTCGGCGGGCCGGGTGGCCGAACTCGCCGCACTCGCCGACGCCCGCCAGCTGTCTGCCAACATCGGCATCGCCCACACGCGCTGGGCAACCCATGGCGTGCCTTCGGAGCGCAATGCCCATCCGCACATATCGAGTGGGCTGGCGGTGGTGCATAACGGCATCATCGAGAACTTCGAATCGATCCGGGGCAGCCTCGAGGAACGTGGTTATGTATTCGAGTCAGAGACCGACACCGAAGCCATTGCGCACTTGATCCACAGCAAACTTGCCGCCACACCGGACCTGTTCGAAGCGGTGCGGCTGGCCACCAACGAGCTGGTCGGCGCCTACGCCATCGGCGTGCTCTCCGAGGCCGACCCCTTCCGCGCGATCGTGGCCCGTCGCGGCTCACCGCTGTTGCTCGGTATCGGCGAAGACGGCATGTACGCCGGATCGGATACCGCCGCACTGCTGCAGGTCACGCGCAAGGTGGTGTATCTGGAAGACGGCGACCTTGCCGAATTGCGGCGCGATGGCTACCGCGTCATGCTGCCAGATGGCAGTGCCGTCGAGCGCGAGGTGCACATCTCCAGCCTGTCGGCGGATGCCGTCGAACTGGGGCAGTTCCGCCACTACATGCAGAAGGAGATCTTCGAGCAGCCGCAGGCGCTGGGCAACACGCTCGAGATGATCGCCGGCGGCGGCTCGATCTCGCCGCTGCACTTCGGTGCGCGTGCGCCCGAGGTCTTCGACGGTGTGCGCCGCGTGCTGGTGCTGGCCTGCGGGACCAGCTATCACGCCGGTCTGGTGGCGCGCTACTGGCTCGAATCCGTTGCCGGCATTCCATGCACGGTCGAAATCGCCAGCGAATACCGGTACCGCAAGTCGGTGCCCGAGGCCGACACTCTGGTCGTCGTGATCTCGCAATCGGGCGAAACCGCCGATACCCTCGCTGCGCTCAAGCATGCCGCCGCGCTTGGGATGATGCGCACGCTGGCTGTGTGCAATGTGCCCGAATCTGCCATCGTGCGCGAGGCCGCGTTGCGTTTCATCACCCGCGCGGGGCCGGAGATCGGGGTCGCCTCGACCAAGGCCTTCACCACCCAGCTCGCCGCACTCGCCCTGCTCACCTTGTCGCTGGCCAAGATCAACGGCCGCCTACCCGAGACCGATGAGGCTGACTATCTCACCGCCCTGCGCCATCTGCCCGTAGCCATCCAGAAGGTACTCGAACTCGAGCCCGAGATCGAAGCCTGGGCGCAGCGCTTTGCGGGCAAGGAACATGCCCTCTTCCTCGGTCGCGGCCGGCACTGGCCGATCGCCATGGAAGGCGCGCTCAAGCTCAAGGAAATCTCCTACATCCACGCCGAGGCCTACGCGGCCGGAGAGCTCAAGCACGGTCCGCTGGCGCTGGTCGACAAGGACATGCCGGTGATCGCCGTCGCGCCCGCAGACGAATTGCTGGAAAAGCTCAAGTCCAACCTGCAGGAAGTCCGCGCCCGCGGTGGCGAACTGTACGTGTTTGCCGATGCCGGCAGCGAGATTCCGGAATCCGAAGGCGTGCACATCCTGCACATGCCCGAGCACTACGGCATGCTGTCGCCGGTACTGCACGTGATTGCACTGCAGTTGCTTTCCTACCATGCAGCGTTGGTGAAGGGCACAGACGTGGACAAACCGCGCAACCTGGCGAAGTCGGTGACGGTGGAGTAGCGACGCTGGCGGGTGATCGTAATAAATGAAGTCTGTCGGCGTGCAACAATGTCTGTTGGACGGATCGTTACGGTGCCGGAGTGCATGGAGCAGATCAAACTGGTGAACGCCAAGGCGGCGGACGTGTATCGCTACATGAACTTTGACCAGATTCCGGCCTTCGTGGAAGGGGCGGAAACGGTCGAGATGTAAGCTTTTCGGGTATTTCCCGAGCGTGAGCGGCGCCCTTCGGAGCGCCGTTTTGTTTATACCGGCGTGCCTCGATGTCTGTATTTGCATACAGCCATTCATCCCGATCCTCCGATCCGGATACCCATGCCCACACCCGCCGGGAAAGCCTGCCCGGTGCCCGTCGTCTATCGCCGTCGGTGTCTGGAGCGCACGCTTCTCTACCGTCTTGTCCAAATCCACCTCTCCACCCGGCTGGCGCAGCACGATGACGGGCAGGGCCGGACAGTGCTTTTGGCGCCCACCTACGAAGTCTTTCCGCTCATCTGTCTGCAATGCGGTGGCACGATGCGGATCATCGCCCCCGGGCGGTGCTGACCGTTTGTGCAGCCGATTCCGGAGTTCGAATTCGATCAGCGCATTGCGTGCTAACGGAGGGTTTCAGGGACTCCGGCATCAGGCAGGGTATGGTGGTAGATATCAGCGATACACCGGAGCAAGAACGCACCGAATTTCTTGGATGACGATGGGTACATAAGGGGGGGATGCTGAGAGTATGATGCTTGGATTTTCCATCCTTGACAGGGACTCCGATGATCCGTTCGATGCACGCCCGCCTGCGCGCGGGCCTGGTCTGCCTGGCGCTGGCCGGCACCCTGGGCTGCCCTGCCATGCAGGCTGTCGCCGCCCCCAGCTGGGCCACCGATGTGGCAGGTGGGCACGACCACCCGCTGCTGCAGCGCTACACCGATTCCTGGCTGATCGCCTACCAGCAGCAGTCCTTTGCCCAGACCAGCTTCCCCGGCAAGCTGGGCCTGGACAACAAGAACCACTTCCTCGCGCCGGTGACGGTGGAAGGCCAGGTCACCCGCCTGGTCTACCTGGCCCCGCCGGGCAAGACCCCGCTGGAGGTGCATCGCAACTACGAGCAGGCCCTGGCTGCCGCTGGCTTCAAGGCGGTGGTGAGTTGCACGCCCAGCCAGCCCCTGTGCGAGAAGATGCGCTACGGCTTTGCCGATGACCGCTACGAGGCGCTCGAGCAGGCCAACTTTGCGGCCAGCCGCGATCGCCAGTCCGACCCCAAACTGGCCGATGCGATGCGTGGCCTGGGCGGCGTGAACATGGTTGGCACCGAGGACCTGTTCTTCAGCTACGGCACGCTCAGCCGCAACGGCACCACCGTGCATGTGATGATCAACACCGGCAAGGTCTACAACAGTCCCTTCGTCGGTAGCTACATCGAGATCGCCGAGCCCAAGGCCATGCTGGGCGGCCAAGTCACCGTCAACGCCGACGCGCTGAAGAACAGCCTGCAGGCCGAGGGCAAGATCGCCCTCTACGGCATCTACTTCGATACCGGCAAGGCCGCGCTCAAGCCCGAGTCCAAGGCCCAGCTCGACGAGATGGCCCACCTGCTTCAGGCCCAGCCGATGCTGAAGGTCTACATCGTCGGCCACACCGACAACCAGGGCGCACTGGCGGCCAACCTGACGCTGTCGCAGCAGCGCGCGCAGGCGGTCGTGGACGCGCTGGTTCGGCAGTACCAGATCCCCGCCGCCCGCCTCTCGGCCCAGGGCGTGGCCAGCCTGGTGCCGGTGGCCGCCAACGCGGCCGAAGCCGGCCGCGCCAAGAACCGCCGCGTCGAACTGGTCGTGCAGTGAGACCCTCCGCCACGGAGAGCCGGTCCCGGAAATTTGGACAGTAAGATAAGTGATAGCGTTGCCCAACCGAAGGCTGCGTAGCGGTCTAGAAATGGAGCAAGAGCATGACGAGGATGACGCGGCGGAATCACTCGCTGGAGTTGAAAGCCGCGTCGCTGGAAGCTCAACTTAATCGAGGCATTTCCAAAATTCGGCCTTATGTTGAGGTTCAAATAAGGCCGATGAGCAGGCGCTCGAAACAAAGGCCATTTTTGGTCCCGACAGAAAATATTCAAGCGCAGATGATTGCATTGACATGTTCTGGGCGGTCCGACAGACATTATTTATTGCGATCATGGGGCCGGGTTGACAGGTGCTGGCCCCATCGGACAATGGTTCACTCTCGAAGACACAAGAGGGGATAGGGTGATCTGCCCCGCGCCTGCCGCGTGCTGATCATTGCCGTCGGGCAGAGGTTGCGCAATGCAGGCGGACTCGGTGCGTCGAATTGTTGGTCGCCCAATTTCTTGGGACCACGCTATCGTGAGTGCATGACAATTGCGTCGGATGCTCGAGTCCTTCGATCGTACGTGATCGATCGATTTCCGCTCCGCCCTGTTTTCGGGCGTTGACGTTCGCCCGTATTCGGGGCGACCAGCGTGGTGTTGTGTCTTGCGCGCGCGGTCTTGCGTTCCAGGGATGCGTTCGCATGGACGCCGTCATCGTCCGGCGCCGAACTTGCTGGCTGAGGCAGGTGAGGGGAGATGGGACACGGGGCTTTTTATGCATCCGCAGATAATGCGGGAACCGAATCGGTCACCTTCCATCGAACAGGACACGACCGGCATGCAACATGGGCTTACCGTGCCGCATGCAGGGGTAATGGCATCACGATAGCGCGATTGCAATGCCTGCCGTGCTGTCGACGACCCCCATCTTGCCCGCAGCCGGTTTGCGGCGGCACGCGCGGAGGAGTACGACGATGGCAGAAGATTCCGATCCCCGGCCTGCGCAGTTGGAAGATGCACACGCACGCCTGAAAACAGTGTTCGAGCGGCTCGATGTGGCCGAAGATGTGCGTGTGCGCCTGGCGCAGCCGGCGCTGTCGCTTCAAGTTGGCATTCCGGTACGGATGGACGATGGGCAGTTGCGCGTATTCACCGGCTGGCGAGTGCAGTACGGCACCATTCGTGGGCCGGCCAAGGGCGGGGTGCGCTTTCATCCGGCGGTCACGGCGGACGAGGTGAGCACGCTCAGCTTCTGGATGGCGATCAAGTGTGCGGTTGCCGGATTGCCCTATGGTGGCGGCAAGGGCGGTGTGCGGGTTGATCCGAAGTGTCTTTCGCGGGGCGAGCTCGAGCGCCTGTCGCGTGGCTACATGCGTGCCATTGCCGATGTCGTCGGCCCGGACCGGGACATTCCTGCGCCGGACGTGAATACCAACCCGACCATCATGGGCTGGATGGCCGATGAGTACGCGAACATCGTTCGGCGCCACGACCTTGCGGTGATCACCGGCAAGCCGCTGGAGCTGGGCGGGTCGCGGGGTCGTGTCGAATCCACCGGACGTGGCGCGCTGCAGGTACTGGATCTGTGGGCGCAGCGCGAAGGACGCGAGGCGGCGCGGACGACCGTGGCGGTGCAGGGTTTCGGCAACGCCGGATACCACTTCGCACGCCTTGCCCATCAGGCCGGCTACCGCATCGTCGCACTGTCCGATTCAAAGGGCGGCATTCATGCGCCTGACGGCCTTGATCCCGAGCCCATCTGGGCCCACAAGCATGAGCGTCGCAAGCTCAACGACGCGGTGTATTGCGAGGACTCCGTCGTGGGGGGGCATGACTGCGCACGCGAGATCAGCAACGAAGAACTGCTGGCGCTCGAAGTCGACGTGCTGGTGCTTGCAGCGCTGGAGGACCAGATCGACGAGCGCAATGCCGGCGAGGTGCGCGCCGGCCTGATCCTCGAGATTGCGAACGGGCCGGTGACCAGCAAGGCAGATGCCATTCTGGCGCAACGTGGTATCGCGGTGCTGCCCGATGTGCTGTCGAACTGTGGTGGCGTGATCGTGAGCTATTTCGAGTGGATACAGAACCGCAGCGGCGACTACTGGGATGAAGACTGCGTCAATCTGCGTCTGAGCAAACGTCTCGAGGCAGAGGCGACCGCGGTCATGGACCTGGCGGCGGTGGAATCCGTGTCGTTTCGCGACGCGGCCTACCTGCATGGCGTCGGACGTATCGCCGATGCGCAGTCGCAACGCGGTACCTGCCGCGATTTCTCTACAGGCTAGCACCGGTCTGTTCAGCACCAGTGAATCTGCCGCCGAACTTGCGTGGCGTCAGATTGAAACCGCAGGACGCACAAAAGGAGAGCGAACCATGAATGACAGTTTCAACGCCCGTGCCACCTTCGACGTCGGGGGCAAGGCGCACGTCTATTATCGTCTCGAAGCCTTGGCCGCCCACTGCGATCTGCCTCGCCTGCCCTTTGTTACAAGGATCCTGCTCGAGAACCTGCTCCGTTTCGAGGACGGAAAATCGATCACGCGCGATGACATTCTGGCCGTCGCCGCCAATCGACCGGCGCAGCATCAGGACCGCGAGATCGCCTTCACGCCGGCGCGGGTCGTCATGCAGGATTTCACCGGCGTGCCCGCCGTTGTCGACCTTGCTGCCATGCGCGACGCCATGCAGGCGCTGGGCGGGGACCCCGAGCGGATCAACCCGCTGGCGCCTGCCGAGCTGGTGATCGACCATTCCGTGATGGTCGATCACTACGGCAGTGCGGATTCGCTGGACCTCAATTCGAAGCTCGAATATCAGCGCAACCGGGAGCGCTACCAGTTCTTGCGCTGGGGCCAACAGGCTTTCGCCAGTTTTCGCGTCGTGCCGCCCGCCACCGGCATCGTTCATCAGGTCAATCTCGAGCACCTGGCCCGCGTCGTGTTCTCTGTCGAGCAGGATGGCGTGCGACTGGCCTACCCCGATACGCTGGTCGGCACCGATTCGCACACGACGATGATCAATGGTCTGGGCGTGCTCGGCTGGGGGGTTGGCGGCATCGAGGCCGAGGCGGCCATGCTCGGTCAACCGATCACGATGCTGATCCCGGAGGTGGTCGGCTTCCGCCTGACCGGCAAGCTGGTCGAGGGGGTGACGGCGACCGATCTGGTGCTGACGGTTACCGAGATGCTGCGCAAGGAAGGGGTGGTCGGCAAGTTCGTCGAGTTCTTCGGTCCCGGACTGGCCGCCATGCCGCTGGCCGATCGTGCCACCATCGCCAACATGGCGCCCGAATATGGCGCGACCTGTGGCATTTTCCCGGTGGATGACGAAACCCTGCGCTACCTGCGACTGACCGGGCGTGACGACGAGACGGTGGCATTGGTCGAGGCCTACGCCAAGGCGCAGGGCATGTTCCACACCGCGGACACTCCGGAAGCGGAGTACGGCAGCTGCGTGGCGCTCGACCTGGGCGACGTCGTGCCCAGCATCGCCGGGCCGAAACGGCCGCAGGACAGGATTGCGCTGCAAGACGCCAAGACCGTTGTCGCGCACCATCTGGGCGAACTGCAGGCGGCGCGCGAGGGCGATCCGATCCATGAGGAGGACATCGCCCGCCTGCAGGACGAAGGTGGCGTCACGGGCGTTGGCGAGGGGGCACAGCAGGCGGCGGGGCGGGCGCGGGTGACGCTGAACGGCTCGACCTTCGATCTGACCGACGGCGCGGTGGTGATCGCCGCGATCACCAGCTGTACCAATACTTCCAACCCCAGCGTGATCATGGGCGCGGGGCTGCTGGCGCGCAAGGCGCGGGCGCGGGGCCTGAGGACCAAGCCATGGGTCAAGACTTCGCTGGCGCCAGGGTCGAAGGTGGTCACCGACTACCTTGAGCGCGCCCGATTGCTGGACGATCTCGTCGGCCTTGGTTTCGACGTCGTCGGCTACGGCTGCACGACCTGCATCGGCAACTCCGGGCCGCTACCCGAGCCGGTTCGCAACGGCGTGCAGGAAAAGCACCTCGCCGTGGCGTCGGTGCTGTCGGGGAACCGCAATTTCGAGGGCCGGATTCATCCCGACGTCAGCCTCAATTTCCTCGCCTCGCCACCGCTGGTGGTGGCCTATGCGCTGGCCGGGCGTATGGACATCGATCTGACCCAGGATCCGCTGGGCGATGACGCCGACGGCAAACCCGTGTATCTCAAGGACATCTGGCCATCGCTGGCGGAGGTGCACGATGCCATCGCGCTCATCGACCGCGAGATGTTCCTGCGCACCTACGCCGATGTGTTCAGGGGCGACGCACGCTGGGCGGATATGGACACGCCGGCCGAGCGCCGCTACGACTGGCCGGCGGAATCGACCTACATCCGCAATCCGCCCTATTTCGAGGGCATGACGAAGGATCCGGCTCCACTCAGGCCCATTACCGGCGCCCGTGTGTTGGCCCTGCTCGGCGACTCGATCACCACCGATCACATCTCCCCGGCCGGCTCCATCAAGGCGGACAGCCCGGCGGGCGAATACCTCAAGCGTCATGGGGTGGGCGTCGCCGACTTCAATTCCTACGGTTCGCGCCGCGGCAATCACGAGGTCATGATGCGCGGCACCTTTGCCAACGTCCGTCTGCGCAACCGGCTCGCACCCGATACCGAAGGCGGGTGGACGCGATTCCAGCCCGGCGACGAGCAGATGACGATCTACGACGCAGCCATGCGTTACCAGGCCGAGGGCACGCCACTGATCGTGATCGCGGGCAAGGAGTATGGCACTGGCTCGAGCCGCGACTGGGCGGCCAAGGGGACCTTGCTGCTCGGTGTGCGGGCCGTGCTTGCGGAAAGCTACGAACGCATCCACCGCTCCAATCTGGTCGGCATGGGCGTGCTGCCGCTGCAGTTCAAGGACGGCGAGTCCGCCAGCTCGCTGGGCCTGAGCGGAAAGGAATGCTACGACATCGGACCGGTAGCGCCGGGTGACCGTGAAGCCCGCGTAACGGTTCACGGCGGCAGGACATTTACGGTCAGGGTGCGCGTCGATACCCCCAAGGAGTGGGATTACTTCAAGCACGGCGGCATCCTGCACTACGTACTGCGCCAGCTTTCGCAGCCGCAGTGAGTGCCGGATGAATGCCGTCAGCAGTGCGCGCCACGGCGCCGCCGAGCGCCTGTTCAAGCGTCTGGTCGATGTCGACGATGATGCGGCAGAGGTGTTTCGGCCGTCGGCACGCGATTCCATTCCGGGCAATTTCTTTCGCACCATCGGCGCCACCTTCCTGGTCCAGCTCGGCGATGCGCTGACCGGCCCCAAGATCAGTCTCGTCTGGCTGCTGGGTGCGGTCGGCGCGCCGGCCTACCTGGTCGGCCTGTTGGTGCCGATCCGTGAGTCCGGCTCCATGCTGCCGCAATTTGCCATTGCCAGTTTCGTCAGCACGTGCCGGCTCCGAAAATGGGTGTGGGTCGGTGGCGCGGTAGCGCAGGCGGTCGCAGTGGCAGGCATTGGCCTGAGCGCCATGTTTGTCGGCGGCGCGACCGCGGGCTGGCTGATCATCGCGCTGCTGATGGTGTTCAGTCTTGCGCGTGCATTCAGTTCGATTGCCGCAAAGGATGTCCTTGCCCGGACCATACCGAAATCTGCGCGCGGGCAAACAAGTGCGTGGGCGGCGAGTGCGGCCGGGCTCGTTACGGTCGGTGCGGGCGCCATGCTGGTGTTGAGCCCGGATACACGCCACGATGCCGGCTTTTATGCGTTGATCGTGCTCGGGGCGTCCACGCTGTGGCTGCTTGCTGCTGCAATCTATGCGCGCATGCGCGAGTCTCCCGAGTCCCCGGACAACAAGGCAGGCGGCGCTGCGACCGCAGGTGCACGGCTGGGGTGCCTGAAGACCGACCCCCTGCTGCGGCGTTTCGTGGTCGCGCGCTGTCTGCTGCTATGTACGGCATTGAGTGCACCGTTCTACGTCAGTCTGGGTCAGGCGGCGTTCGGTTCGCAGCCCCTGTTGTTGGGAGCCTTCATCGCTGCAAGTGGGCTCGCGAGTCTGGTCAGCGCGCCTTTCTGGGGGCGACTCGCCGATCGCTCCAGCCGCAAGGTGATGATGCTCGGAGCCGGCCTGGCTGCGGCCGCGGGCGTGGCGGCATTTGCCATCGATGCGCTGGGCGAGGGCCGGCGGGGAATGTCGTGGCTGTTGCCGGTGCTCTACTTCGTGCTCGCCGTTGCCCACCAGGGCGCGCGGATCGGACGCAAGACCTATGTCGTCGACATCGCTTCGGGCAATGAGCGCACTGACTATGTTGCCGTCAGCAATACCGTGGTGGGGCTGGTGCTGCTTGGCGCGGGAACCCTGGGGGCGATCGGCGCGGCATTCTCGACGCCGCTGGTCATTCTCGCGCTGTCGATGCTCGGGCTTGGGGGTGCCTGCATGGTCTATCGCCTGCCGGAAGCGGAGGGGGCGGGCGCTGCGGACCACGGGGCAGCGGAGACCTAGCGCGGTAAGGCGCGGCGGAAAAAGGACTTCACGGTGCGGGCTTGCTGCCGGTGGCGCGCCCTGGCCGGGAACTGCGTGTGGAGGACACCGCATCGGCGGCGGCATGACGACGCGCGCTGTCGACCAGCGCCTTGAACAGGGCGCGGTGGGCGGTCACGGGCAGCAGGAATTCGGGATGCCACTGCACGCCGAGCAGAAAGCCGTAGTCGGGGTCTTCGATCGCCTGCACGATGCCGTCGAGGTCGCGTCCGCAGACCTGGAGACCGTCGCCGGTGCGGTCGATGGCCTGGTTGTGCAGGCTGTTGATACGTTGCGTGCCATCGCCGACCAGGCGCGCAAGCATGGAGCCGGCCTCGACGTGCAGTTTTTTCAGCGGCAGCACCGTCCATCGATTCGACGTGTGGCGACGCCGCGAACGCAGTTCCTGGAACAGACTGCCTCCACGATAGATGTTCAGCAGCTGGGCGCCGCGGCAGATCCCGAGGATCGGAACCCGCCGCGAGAGCGACGTGCGGATGATCCGCATCTCGAGGGCGTCGCGTGCGGTGTCGTGACGGGGCTCGACCTCGGGTTCGGCGGCATAGAGCACCGGATCGATGTCATGACCGCCGGTGATGACGACGCCATCGTAATGGTGGAGGCGCCACCTGTCGCTAGGGCGAATGTGTATCGGTTTGCCGCCATACAGCCGCACCGCGCAGGCAACGAGGATTCGCGGTCCGAGCGCGCCCTTCTCCGGACCGGTGATCGCGATCAGTGGGTGATCCACGTGCGCTCGACCTCGTCGGCCCAGTCACCGAGCAGTCGCTCGATCGGGCTTCGCAGTATCTTGCGGTAGCGCTCGCTGCATGCGCGCAGGCGTTCCGGGTCTGCGGCGAGCCGTTCGACCTCGATCCAGTCGTTCCATGCGCAATGCAGTCCCCAGCTGGGGCGGCTGATCTCGCAGTCGGGGAGGCGGTAGTGGAAGGCCGGGCGTGGCTTGATGCGGGCGTCGGCCGTTGCACGGCGCACGCGCGGCGCATCCAGCTCGAGGAACAGGGGCAGCAGGTCGAGGGCGCGGTTTCGCGTCGGGTTGGCGTCGAGATAGTCGTCGATCAGCGTTGCCAGATCCGGACGGTAGTCGGCGTCGAGCACGCGCACGACGTAATCGACGGGAAACGGATCGACGTAGCTCGTGACGCGCCTCGACATGTCGATGTCCGCGCGCGCGTAGAGCCAGTCGTACAGACACAGGAAGGCCTGCAGATAGGCTGCGATCGTCTTCGCGTCGGTGTGCGGGAGCTCAACGTTCAGCTGCATGCCGAAGGCGTTGACGAGGCGATCCGACGTCCCTTGAGCGCCCGCCTCGCGCAGATGCGCGATCAGGTCTTCGACCTCTCCCAGGCGTGCCATGGGCATGGGTGGGCTGACGACCTCGAGCGGTACCAGCGGGGTTGCAAGCCACTTGAGCGCTTCTTCGGTGGATTTGCCAATGCCGCCCGCGAAAGTGTCTTCGTCGTGGTGCTCGCGGCCCAGTTGTTTCAGGAGTTCGAAGTCCAGTTCGACCAGCCAGTCGCCCGCTGCATCCCCCCTGAGCACCCGCTCATAACGTCCCCGATGCTCGATGTCTGCGCCGATGGCGTCCGCGACGAGCGTGGCCAGTGTGTCGAGCGTAAAGCCATTCATTTCCAGTTCGACGCCGACCCGACGGGGGCCGCCATCGGGGTTCTGTGTCAGCGCCGGCTTTCGCAGGGCTCTCTGTTGCTGTGGCATTGTTTTCGCACGCTCCTCCGGTTGATGACTTGCTGACCTTTCGTTCACGGCTTGAGTCGGCGATATACCCACGCGGTTTCTCCATCGTCGAGTGTCATTTCAACGCGTTCGTAGCGTATGCCAAGGCGTTCATATCGATCGAGCGCCTTGAGCCCGGCTGCCGTGACCTCGAACACCACGCCGTCGACCCGTGCTGCAGCATCGGCGACGACATTGAGCCCGTCCGCGCGAAAGCCGGACAATCGCGCCATTCGGGGTATTGTCGCGTCGCCGATCACCAGCCAGCGCACCGGGCGGTAGCGGAGCGTGCCGTATGCGAACACGCGATGGGCGTGTGTCGTGTCGATTTGTGCTAGTCCGGGCGGCGGGGCGTATCCATAGGGGCTCAGCAGCAGGTACCACAGGCAGGCCCCAACGATAGCCGTTGCCGCGCCAGCGCCGGAAATCCAGTATTCAAGTCTGCGCCAAAACGTATTGCTTCGCCCCATACCCTCCAGGCCTGCGGAAATCCGTCTCCTGATGGACAGGGGAGAAGACGCCAGGGTTCCTGCGTTACGTCTTGATTCGTTTCCGCGCCGTGCCGTTGGCGGGAGCGAGCCAGTCGGCGACCTGCGTCGCGACCCATTCCCCGTCGTCCAGCGGCAGGTCATGTCCGGCCGTGGGGTGTTGGCGGAGCGGACAGTCCCAGGCCGCTGCAAGCGCAGCCGAACAGGCCGGGTTGACCAGCATGTCGCCCGCAGCGGCCAGCAGCAGCATTTCTGCAGCCGGCTTGCGCGGCGGCGCGTGAAAGCGCGCCGCGGCAATCAGTTGGCGCATGGCGTTGCGGGTGGAGACCGGGTGGTCATCGTGGATGCGGCTCCACTCATCCACGATTGCGGGGTCGTTCGCGTGGTGCCGGCTGGTCAGTTGCAGGATCGCACTCGCATGCCTGCGCGGATCGCGCACCGTGAGTGCAAGGCGCAGCAGGGGCCAATACGTGTGCGGACGCAGGCGGTGATGGAATGGGCTGAAGGGCCGCATGCTGGTGTTGATGAGCACGCAGCGCGCAATATCCTGGGGATATGCGTCCGCCCATGAAACTGCCACCATGGCGCCGAGCGACATGGCCAGCAGGTTGTATGGTGGGGACAGACCGATCCCTGCCGAGCGCTCATGGGCGAATCGTGCCAGTTGCCGAACGTCGGTCGGGCTGATCTGTCGGTTGAGGTCTCCATTGCCGGGCAGATCGAGCGTCACCACGTCCGCGCTGGGCAATGTACGGCGGAAGGTGTCGATGAAATGACCCCAGTGACGCTGCTCCCGCGTCAGGCCGCGAAGAAATATCCATGTCGCCATCGGCTCAGGCGTACCAGTGCGCCACTGCCTGGGCGTGGTGTTCGGCGCGCGCGGCCCCCTGAGGCAGCCACTTGTGCGCGCTGCAGGTTGCGCGCGACAGGAAGTCGAGCAGCGATACGTGGCGGCGCAGCACGCGTTGCTGCCGATGCGCAATGAGCGGGTTGAACATGCCGTTGCGCGACAGCAGCTGGCGCGGATTCTTCTTGATCCACTGCCAGGAGCCCATCTCCAGCGTCAGCGGCAGAAAGATCCGCCCCGGTGTGCCGCAGGCGCGCTGATGGAGGTAATCCCACAGATCGCCGTGAGCCAGGTACTGGCGGCTCTGGGGTTCGAAAATGTAGGGATGGTGGAGGTGGGTGCGGAAGAACACTTCCTTGAGCGCATGGATTTCGGCGAGATGGCAGAAAGGCGTGCGCGTATGTGCGTAGGGAAACCAGATGCGGTCGCTGAGACCGAAACCGGAATGGCAGTCTACGGCAAGGGAAAACTGGCGTCCGAGCAGTTCGTCGGCGACGGCTTCGGACACCGCCTGGTTCTCGATCTCCATGGCATCGCCCTGGCTGCCGCGGTACCAGGGCAGGCGTGGGCTGATGCGCTGACCGCCGATCATCAGCGGGACGCGTTCGGACGATTCCAGCGGTGCGTTGCGCATCAGGTCGACACCGTTGGGATTGGCGCGCGTACCCAGAAGCATGCCGCCGGGATTGACGAGCGGCATGAAGACCAGGCGCAGTGTATCGAGTTGCCGATGGAGCGTGGCGTCCCACTGCAGACGCATGGCAAGGTAGTGCAGATAGGCGATCGCGACATTGGCACCGATGCGTTCGAGGCCATGGATGCCGCCGAAGATGCCGATGGCAGGCAGTTCGGGCGCCGGATTGCCGAGCGTGATGGCGTAGATCGGGAGCGGCTGACCCGATCGCAGGACGACCGTCCGCATGATGCGCGCTTCGAGATGTTGCGCACCATCGTCGATGATGCGCTCCAGTGCAGACAGTTCGGGAAGCGCAGGGTGGCTCACTTGCGGTCGTCCGAAGGTGGGTATCCGAGCATAGCGCAGTGGTCGGAAAAATTCTGCGCTCAACGCCATGGCCTTAACGACACGACCCTGTCACATAGCGCTGATAGCGTAGGCGGTTCCCGATCCGCCTCTTCCCGGAGTCCGAATGCGTGCGCTGATTGACGGCGTTTCCCGTTATCCGCTGTGCGCCCTCATCAGCGCCATGCTGTGGGGCGTGGTCGAGCTTGTCGCATTGCAGCGTGCGCGCTTCCGCCACGGGCCGCCCGATCGCTAGCGCAGGTGCGGCCGCACCTGATCGCAGCGATCATGGGGCACGATGTCACACCGCAGAGATTCTTTTATTGCCCCCGCATGCGCCAAGGATACAATGCGCTAATACCAAAGGCAGATCTCCTTCCTCGCGCTTCCCGTGCTCCTCCCCGCCATCAAGCTTGCCGACAGTGAGCAAACCGTCCCTCGACTGTACCTGATCGGCACGCTTGTCGTAGTCTTCGCGCTGACGCTGGCGCTGGGAACCTTCTTTTCCTGGCAGCACATCCTCGAGCGCCGCGAGTTGCTCGCGCGCCTGGAAAAGAATGTTGCATCCCAACTCGAAACCAGGCTGCAGGCGGAGATGAGCTCCGCATTCAGTTACCTCGATTTCACCCGTTCGCTGAGCGACACCGAACTCAGGCGCACCCTGGTCGACAAGGTCGACTCGGCAATGCAGATCGCCGAGGCTATCCATGCGACCGAATCGGGGCGGCGCCCCGATCAGGAGGTCCGGCGCCTGATCGTGGAGGCTTTGCGAAAAGTCCGCTTCTTCGACGGGCGAGGCTATTACTTCATCGACGATCTCGAGGGACGTTTCGTCCTGCTGCCGACCGCGCCCCAGCTCGAAGGGCGTCTGCTGCCCGACAACCAGGACGATACCGGGCGCTACATCATGCGCGGCTTGATCGACGCCGCGCGCGAGCCGGCAGGCAAGGGCTTCTTCAATTACCGCTGGTACCGTCCCAACACCCGCGGAAGGATGGCGGACAAGCTTGCCTACGTGCGTCACTTCGCCCCATACAACTGGTTGATAGGCTCCGGCGACTACACCGACGAATGGGACGCAGTGCAGCAGCGTGAAGCCATGCATCGCCTGCGCACCTTGCGCTTTGGAAAAAGCGGCTATATCGGTTTGCTCGACAGCGACGGGCAGGTGCTGCTGTCGCCATCTGAAGCGGTGCTCGAAAGGATGGCGCCGGGCGCGTTGTCCGCACTGCAGCGTGATGCACTCGCTGCGCTGCACCGCAAGGCGCAGCAAGGTGGCGGGCTGCTGCGCTATGAGTGGATCGACCCCCAGACAGGGCGCCAGGTCAGCAAGCTCGCCTTGGTCCGGATCTATGAACCATGGGGCTGGACCGTCGTCGCAACCGTCCTCGAAGATGAATTGCGTAGTGCGCTAGAGGAGGAACGCATTTCCTATGAGGCGGGTGACGGGGCAGCGGTGGCCGACCTGCTGACCAAGGTCATGCTGGCGCTCGTGGTTGCGCTTGCCGCATCGTTCCTGTTTTCGTACTGGTCGCGCAGCCTTTTTCGTGCCTACTACCTCGAAAACGTTGCCCAACGCGATGCATTGCGACGTCAGGCACTTGAGTTGCGTGAGAGCGAAGACAAGCTCGCGGTGATTCTCGACAGCGTCGAGGCCTACATCTACATCAAGGGTTCGGACTATTGTTACCAGTATGCCAATCGGAAGGTGTGCGAGTTCTTCGGCCGCGACGCTCGGGAAGTGATCGGTCGCGACGATGGGGCCTTCTTCGACCACGACACGGCGGAGACCTTGCGCGCGAACGATGCCCGGGTGCTCGAGAAGGGCGAGCACGTTGCGGTGGAGGAGTTGAACGTCCGTCACGGCGAGGAGGGCGCCCACACCTTCCTGTCGGTGAAGATTCCGCTGCGCCACGAGGATGGGCACATCTACGCACTGTGCGGTATCTCGACGGACATCACCCAGCGCAAGACGATGGAGGAGGAGATCAAGCGGCTCGCCTTCTACGATTCGCTGACCGGCCTGCCCAACCGGCGCCTGCTGATCGACCGGCTGCAGCAGCAGTTGACGGCCAGCGTGCGCGGCAAGACCTGTGGCGCGCTGCTGTTCATCGACCTGGACAATTTCAAGACCCTGAACGATACGCTTGGCCACGACAAGGGTGACCTCCTGCTCAGGCAGGTCGCCGAGCGTCTGGTGAAATGCGTCCGTGACGAGGATACCGTGGCTCGCCTTGGCGGCGATGAATTCGTGGTCATGCTCGGCAGCCTCGAGGCCGATCGCGACACTGTTGCCGCAAGCGCGAGAACGGTGGCGGAGAAGATCATCGCCTGCCTCGGGAGGCCCCATGTCTTCGACGGACAGTCGCGTTTCAGTACGCCGAGCATCGGCATCACGCTGTTTGCCGGCAAGGGCGTCGCGGTCGATGACCTGTTGCGGCAGGCGGATCTGGCGATGTACCAGGCCAAGGCCGCAGGGCGCAATACGCTGGTCTTTTTCGACCCGGAGATGCAGGCGGCTGTCCGCGCGCGCGCGGAGCTGGAGGCCGATTTGCACCGCGGGCTCGAGCTCGGGGAATTCGAGCTCCACTACCAGGCTCAGGTCGATTACGAAGGACGCCTGATCGGCGCTGAAGCCCTGCTGCGCTGGAAACATCCGGAGCGCGGCATGGTCGGGCCGGCGGATTTCGTGCCCGCCGCAGAGGAGACCGGCCTCATCCTGCCGCTCGGCGCCTGGGTGCTCGATACCGCCTGTGCGCAGTTGCGCGAGTGGGGCGATACCCTCGAAACGGCGGCGCTGACGCTGTCGGTCAATGTCAGTGCGCGACAGTTCCGGCAGCCGGATTTTGTCGAACAGGTGCTGGCGGCGCTCGATCGCAGTGGCGCGAACGGGCGTTGCCTGAAGATCGAGCTGACCGAGAGTCTGCTATTGCAGGATGTCGAGGCGACCATCCTGCGCATGGCCCAGCTGCGGGCGCGCGGGGTCGGATTTTCCCTTGACGACTTCGGCACCGGCTATTCATCGCTGGCCTATCTCAAGCGATTGCCGCTGGACCAGCTCAAGATCGACCGCTCCTTCGTGCGCGACCTGCTGACCGACCCCAGTGATGCCGCCATTGCGCGTGCCATCATCACCCTTGCCGAAAGCCTGGGGCTGTCGGTCATCGCCGAGGGCGTCGAAACCCTGGCTCAACGCGACGCGCTCGCAAGGCAGGGGTGTCTTGCCTATCAGGGCTATTACTTTGGTCGTCCCGGACCGGTGGCGGCGCTATTCGAGTCCCGGCCGTGAAGGTGTCGATGCCGGCAGTGAGCCCGTCGCGCGCTGAAACGCGGTTGTGCGGCGTTTACGCCTCTTTTTCGTGCGTCTTTCGGGGTGTGGGCGTACTCAGTGCTGCCATCCTCCGTCCGGCTGAGGGATAATGCCGGACTGCGTCAAAAAAACGGACACCCAAGCAATGAAGCGTGTTGATGATTTTCGCCTGCGGCTCGGCTCGCACGAACTGGTACCGATCATGGTGGGAGGCATGGGGGTCGACATCTCGACTGCCGAACTCTCCCTCGAGGCGGCTCGTCTCGGCGGGATCGGACACATTTCGGACGCCATGGTGCCGACCGTGTCCGACCGTCGCTTCAATACCAAGTTCGTCAAGAACAAGCTGAAGCAGTACAAGTTCAACGTCGCCAATTCCGACAAGTCGGTGGTGCAGTTCGATCTCGGTCTGCTGGCCGAAGCGACGGCCATGCATGTGGGGCGGACCATGGAGGCCAAGCGCGGGCCCGGTCTGGTGTTCATCAACTGCATGGAAAAGCTGACGATGAACAGCCCCAGGGACACCCTGCGGGTGCGCCTGCAGACGGCGATGGACCATGGCATCGACGGCATCACGCTGGCGGCAGGCCTGCACCTGGGTTCGTTCGCACTGATTCAGGATCATCCGCGCTTCTACGACGTCAAGCTCGGCATCATCGTGTCCTCGCTGCGTGCGCTGCAGCTCTTCCTGAAGAAGAACGCTCGCACCGGGCGTCTGCCGGATTACGTGGTGGTGGAAGGGCCGCTTGCGGGGGGGCACCTCGGCTTCGGTATGGACTGGGCGCAATATGACCTGGCGACCATCGTGGCCGAAATCCATGCCTGGCTGCAGGCCGAGCAGCTCGATATCCCGTTGATTCCGGCCGGCGGCATCTTCACCGGCAGCGATGCGGTCGCCTTTCTCGAGAACGGCGCCGCGGCGGTGCAGGTGGCGACGCGGTTTACCGTGACCCACGAGTGCGGACTGCCTGAAGATGCGCAGCAGGAGTATTTCAAGTCGAGCGAGGAAGACATCGAGGTCAACGGCATTTCGCCCACCGGTTACCCGATGCGGATGCTCAAGAACAGCCCGGCGATCGGCAGTGGCATTCGACCGAACTGTGAAGCCTTCGGTTATCTGCTCGATGCCAAGGGCAACTGTCAGTACATCGACGCCTACAATCGTGAAGTGGCGGCGCATCCCGATGCGGCCAAGGTCAAGGTGTGGGACAAGACCTGCCTGTGCACCCACATGCGCAACTTCGATTGCTGGACCTGCGGCCACTATACCTATCGGCTCAAGGACACTACGCGCAGGAATGCGGATGGCAGCTATCAGATCCTTAGCGCCGAACATGTGT
Source organism: Azoarcus sp. L1K30 (assembly GCF_018122735.1). Taxonomy (GTDB): domain Bacteria; phylum Pseudomonadota; class Gammaproteobacteria; order Burkholderiales; family Rhodocyclaceae; genus Parazoarcus. The sequence goes on from NZ_JAGRRD010000001.1 coordinate 3,904,850, forward strand.
TCAAGGATTACCAGTTCAGTACCGGCAATACCATCGCCCTGCCCGAAACTGTTGCCTGATCAGTCGGGCGGCCACCGTGTCGGCGCCTTTGCGCTAGCCGTAACGGCGCATGGCCTGCACGGCCAGGCCGGCACCGATGCTGCCGTACAGATCACCTTCCACCGCCCGTGCCAGGGGTAGCTCGGCGGCGATGCGGGTGCGCAATTGTGGCACGCCGCTTGCCCCGCCGGTGAAGTACACGGTATCGACCTCGTCGCGCGCAATGCCGGCCTGGTCCAGCAGCGTGCTTACCGTCTCGGCCACGCGCCCGACCAGCGCTCGCGTCGCGGCGGTAAAGGCGTCTGTGCCGATCACATGCGTCAGCCCGGACTCCAGACGGTCCAGCGTCATTACCGCTTCGGCCGCGGTCGACAAGTCGATTTTGGCCTGTTCCACCTGGAGCGCCAGCCAGTGCCCCTCGCGCCGCGCGACCAGGCGCGACAGGCGATCCAGCTCGGTGCGCGCGGCGGCGTCGCGGTAGATGTGCTGAAGGTCCGCACTCACCTGGCGGCTGTAGGCAGAATTGATGGTGTGCCAGGTGGCCAGCTGGAAGAAAATGCTCGACGGGATTTCCGCACCGTTCTTCATCTTGCCGCGGTAACCGAGCAGCGGCATCACGCATTCCAGGCTCAGTGCGCGGTCGAAATCGGTGCCGCCGATATGCACGCCGGCGTTACCCAGCAGGTCCTCGCGCCGGTCTTCCGAACGCGCGCGTTGCGGCGACAGGCGCACCAGAGAGAAGTCGGCAGTGCCGCCGCCGATGTCGGCAACCAGCACCAGCTCCTCGTGATCGAGTGATGCCTCGTAGTGCAGGGCCGCGCCGATGGGTTCGAACTCGAAACTTATCTCGTTGAAGCCCGCTTGGCGGGCAATGTCCTCGAGCGTGTCCTGCGCCTTGCGGTCGGCGTCGGTATTGTCGTCGACAAAATGCACCGGACGGCCGAATACGGCCGTATCGAACGGTCGACCGGCTTGAGTTTCGGCGCGCAGCTTGAGCTGGGCGATGAAACTCGCCAGCAACTGGCGGAAGGGCAGGGCGCGCCCCAGAACCTCGGTGTGGCCGTCGATCAGACTGCTCCCGAGCAGACTCTTGAGTGCCCGCATCAGACGGCCCTCGTAGCCTTCGAGATACTCGTCCAGTGCGGCACGTCCGAAGCAGGTGCTGTCCTCGTCGGCATTGAAGAACACCGCGGAAGGCAGGGTCGCTTTGCCCGCCTCCAGCGCAAGCAGAGTGGGCGCACCCGGACGCAGCCAGCCGACGGTGGAATTGGATGTGCCGAAATCGACGCCACAGGCGCGGGCAGGCGCAAGGCTCATGATGTAGGTGCTGGCCGACGAGGAGGGCTGCGATGCTACTCGATGCGCGCGGCGAGGGCGAGGCCATTTTCCTGTGCCGCGCCCTTCGTTGCCGCGTGTACCGGGCGCGAAAGCGGGTGTAGGCTTGGCGTCATGACGCCACACGACACGAAAGATGCCGGCGCAGTGCCGCCGGTAGCGCCCGATCCGCTCACTGCCGCGCCCGACCCGGTGGCCGACGCCTCGTTGCAGCTCGTGCTGCGCAGGGTCGCGATCGATACCTATCGCGAAAACGTCGCTTATCTGCACCGTGATTGTCCGGTGTACCGGGCCGAAGGTTTCCAGGCATTGTCCAAGGTCGAAGTGCGGGCCAACGGACAATGCATTCTTGCCAGTCTCAACGTGGTCGACGACGAGCGCATCGTCGGATGTCGCGAACTCGGCGTATCGGAGGATGCCTTCGATCAACTCGGGGTGGAGGACGGGCATCCGGCGTCGATCTCGCAGGCCGAGCCGCCGTCCTCGATTCCTGCGCTGCGGCGCAAGATCGACGGCGAACGCCTGGAGCAGGACGACTTTCGCGCCATCGTACGTGACATCGCCGCCCATCGTTACTCGAAAATCGAGCTCACGGCCTTCGTGGTGGCCTCGAGTCGGGGGGAGCTCGATCGCGAGGAGGTGTACTTCCTTACCAACGCCATGGTGCTGTCGGGTAGCCGCCTCGACTGGCGTGAGCACCCGGTCGTGGACAAGCACTGCATCGGCGGCATCCCGGGCAATCGTACGTCGATGCTGGTGGTGCCGATCGTCGCCGCGCATGGCATGTTGTGCCCCAAGACCTCATCGCGCGCGATCACTTCGCCTGCCGGTACCGCCGACACCATGGAGGTGCTGGCCAATGTCGAACTGCCGATGGAAACGCTCGCCGACATCGTGCGCGAGCATCGTGGGTGTCTTGCGTGGGGCGGCACGGCCAGATTGTCGCCGGCCGACGACGTGCTGATCTCGGTCGAACGTCCCTTGTCGATCGATTCGCCCGGGCAGATGGTGGCTTCGATCCTGTCGAAGAAGATCGCTGCGGGGTCGACCCACCTGGTGCTGGACATTCCGGTCGGACCGACCGCCAAGGTGCGCTCGATGTCTGAGGCGCAGCGCCTGCGCAAGCTGTTCGAGTTCGTTGCCGGCAGAATCAATCTCACCCTCGATGTGGTGATCACCGACGGCCGGCAGCCGATCGGCAACGGCATCGGCCCGGTGCTGGAGGCGCGCGACGTGATGAAGGTGCTCGAGAACGATCCGTCCGCCCCCGACGATCTGCGCCAGAAGGCCCTGCGCCTGGCGGGCCGGATGCTGGAATTCGACCCCGATGTGCGCGGCGGCGAAGGTTTCGCCATTGCACGCGACATTCTTGATTCGGGACGGGCGCTGGCGAGGATGCAGGCCATCATCGATGCCCAGGGCGCCAAGCCCTTCCTGCCCGACCAGCCCCGTTGCGGCCGGCTGAGCTTCGATGTGAAGGCGCCGGCCGATGGTGTCGTCACCGGTATCGACAATCAGCAGATTGCCCGCATCGCGCGCCTTGCGGGCGCACCGAAGGTGCAGGGCGCGGGGGTCGATCTGTTCTGCAAACTCGGCGCCGCGGTAAAGCATGGCACTCCCCTGTTCCGCGTCTATGCCGACTATTCCGCCGATCTCGAATTTGCGCGCCAGGCGTGCGAACGCAATTCGGGTTACATGGTTGGTGCGGCCGACGAGGTGCCGCATCGTTACGTGGAGTTCTGAGCATGGCAGGTGTGTTGCTGCATTTCGACGACGAGCAGGCGCTGGCGGCGAAAGTCGCCGCGGCCGCAGGTTTTGACAGTGAGCCGGTGGCGCGTCATCGCTTTCCCGACGGTGAACTCAAGCTGCGCCTGCCGGCGGCCTTGCCGCCTCGGGTGGCGCTGCTGCGAAGTCTCGATCGCCCCAATGAGAAGCTGGTCGAACTGTTGCTGGCGGCGCGCACAGCACGCATCCTTGGCGCACGACGACTCACGCTGATCGCACCCTACCTCGGCTACATGCGTCAGGATATTGCGTTTGCGCCTGGCGAGGCCGTCAGTCAGCGCATTATCGGTGACTTTCTCGCGTCGCTCTTCGATGCCGTTATCAGCGTCGATCCGCACCTGCATCGCGTGCATCGGCTGTCGGACGCGGTGCCGGCGTCTCAGGCGGTGGCGCTGTCCGCTGCCCCGTTGCTGGCCGGGTTGATTGCGCACCGGCGCAGCGGTGCATTGCTGCTGGGGCCGGATGGCGAGGCCGAACAGTGGGTCGCTGCCGCGGCCCGGGGCTGTGGCCTCGCATACGGCGTATGCAGCAAGCTGCGCCACGGCGACCGCGAAGTCGACATCCGCTTGCCCGATCTCGAGTTCGGTGGACGTCAGGTGGTGTTGATCGACGATGTCGCCAGTAGCGGGCAGACCCTGGCCGTTGCGGCGAAAAAATTACGCGCGGCCGGCGCACGCTCGGTTGATGTCGCTGTCACCCATGCGCTGTTTGCAGGGGATGCGTTGCAGATCGTGCTCGAGGCGGGCGTCGGCGAGGTATGGAGTACCGATTGCATCGCGCATCCGACCAATTCGGTCAGCGTTGCGCCGCTGCTCGGCCAGGCGCTGGGAGGTGTACTTTGAGCCGCCGCTGCGCATGGGTATCCGACGACCCGTTGTACGTCGAGTACCACGATCGCGAGTGGGGGGTGCCACGCTACGATGCGGCGGGGCTGTTCGAATTCCTGTTGCTCGAGGGTGCGCAGGCCGGCTTGTCGTGGATTACGGTGTTGAGAAAGCGGGCCCACTACCGTGAGGTGTTCGACGATTTCGATCCGGTGCGCATGGCGAGCTGGGGGGAGGACAAGAAGGCCGCGCTGCTGGCCGATCCGGGCATCATCCGCAATCGTGCCAAGGTCGACGCAGCCATTGCCAACGCCCGCGCATGGCTTGCGCTGCAGGCCGACGGCATCGACCCCGCAGTCTGGCTGTGGTCCTTCGTCGGCGGCAAGCCGCAATGCAATGCATTTGCTTCGTTGGCCGAGGTGCCCGCCAGTACCGCGGCCAGTGTGGCGATGAGCAAGGCTCTGCGCGCGCGTGGCTTCAAGTTCGTGGGGCCGACAATCTGTTACGCCTTCATGCAGGCGGTGGGGATGGTGAATGATCACACGACGGATTGCTGTCGGTATGCGGCCTGCGGTCGATGACGCCGATGCTTCCATTCGGCTGCAATCGCGCTGAGCGGTCATCAGGCGATGACGCGCACGGTGTCTGATGCTACGATCACGGGCCCGTCAAGTGTATCTGTCACGCTGCGGGCGCGGATGAGGTCAATTCCTGAAAGGTGAGGAGGCGCGTGGAGCAAGCGGGTAAAGCGGTCGTGTTTGCCGATCTGACGGGCAGCACCGGTCTGTTCGAGACTGCGGGCAACGTGGTTGCGACGCAGATCGTCACCCGCTGCACACAGTCGTTGGGCTCGCATTTTGCGCGTGCTGGCGGGGTAGTGGTCAAGTATCTCGGCGACGGCGTGCTGGCGACTTTCGACGACACAGTCGCCGCGGTCGAGGCCTGTTTCCGTGCGCGTGAGTTGCTGCAGGACATCAACACCACCCAGTTCCGCCAGGCGCCGCTGGCTTTCAAGATCGGCGTCGAGTATGGCGAGGTGGTGGAAAAGGACGGCGACTGTTATGGCGACGCGGTCAACGTGGCGTCGCGCCTGAGCGATCGTGCCGAAGCCAACGAGATCCTCATCGGGGAGTCGGTGTTCGCGCGCTTGTCGGACGTGCAGCGGCTCTCCTGCAGCAGCCTCGACCGCATTTCCGTCAAGGGCAAGGCCGAACCCATTCGGGTATGGCGTATCGACTGGGCACGTACCGCCGAAACCACGATCACGGTGTCGATCGATGCCATCGCCGCAGGGGGGAGGAGCGTGCCTTCGCAGCGACTCGACCTCGACCTGCTCGATCAGCACCTGAAGCTGTTGCCCACCGACGGACCGCTTGTGATCGGGCGGGGAGACGAAGCCGGCTTCGTCATCAACGATCCCAGGGTGTCACGGCGACATGCCCGTATCGAGTGGAAAGGCGGCCAATGCATCCTGACCGACTTCAGCAGCAACGGGACATGGGTGAGTTTTGCCGGTGCCGCGGCGCCAGTGATGCTGAAGCGTGAAAATTGCATGCTGCATGGGCGCGGAGAGATCGGACTGGGTGCAACGCCCGACGACTTTACCGCACCGACGCTGTCCTTCCAGGTGATCGACGAATTCTGACGTCGCGTGCCGGGCGGCGCATGCCGTCGGCGTCACCTTGCTCTTTGCCAGTGCTTCTGTCCGTATCGCATTCCGGTCGAGGTCGTGATTGATGAGATTTCCGTTTCTGCTTCTGCTGTGCCTGTCGCAGCATGTATTCGCTGCCGAGTGGTCCACGCGTGCCTTGACCGAGGTGGGCATCTTTCCGCACTTCCGCGCGCCGGCAGACGTCGTGGCACGTGACGAGGCGAGCTTGTCGGCTGAAGTGTCCGCCCGCATCGTGGACATGCCGGTACGAACCGGCGAGATGGTCAAGCGTGGTGCCGTGCTGGTACGCCTCGACGATGCGGGGTATCGAATCGACGTCGCACGCGCGCAGGCCCAACTCAAGCTCGTGGATAACCGTATTCGCCTCGCTGAGTCGCAGTTCGCACAGTCGCGCGCGCTGGCTGCCAAGGGTTTCATCAGCGACGACGGCCTGCGCATCCGCGAGACCGAGCTGGCGGTGCTGCGCAGCGAGGCCGACGCCGCCCGCGCCACGCTCGATGCCGCCCGCCTCGGTCTGGCGCGAACGGTGATTCGTGCGCCCTATGACGGCGTACTCCGTACCCGGCTGGCGAACGTCGGTGACCTTGCTGCGCCGGGGACAGCGCTCGTCGTTTTTGCAAGTGCCGCAGAGGCGGAAGTGCGCGCCCGCGTGCCGCAGCAGCAGATCGATGATCTGAAGGCTGCGGCGATGTGGCGCCTCAAGGCCGGCGACACGTCATATCGCCTGCAATTGCGCCGGATTTCTCCCCTGCTCGATCGGGCCGGGCAGGCCCGCGACGTGATATTTGCGGCTGAAGACGACCTGCCGCCGGGCTTGGCGGGCGAACTGCAGTGGCAAAGCAAAACGCTGCATCTGCCCCCTGCCTACCTGCAGCAAGTCGATGGCGCGCTCGGCGTTTTCGTCGAGCGCGAGGGCAAAGCCGCATTTCTGCCCGTGCCTGGCGCCCAGGTCGGGCGCGCAGCAGCGGTCGGGCTCGCGCCCGAGACCCGCGTCATCGATCAGGGGCGTTTTGCCCTGGGCCTGAACAAGGGGGCGCCGTGAGCCGTCTGTATGCGCGCCTGATCGACAATCATCCCCTGGCCAATATTGCCTTTGCACTCGTATTGCTTGGCGGTCTCTTCAGCTATCTGACCATGCCCCGGGCGCAGGACCCGGAGATTAACTTCAACTGGGTCAGCATCATCACCACGCTGCCCGGGGCCTCTGCGGAGGATGTCGAGCGCGAATTGACCGGGCCGCTAGAGGATGCGATCAAGCAGGTGAAGGACGTTCGCTTCGTGTCTTCATCGAGCCGCGAAGCGGTGTCGTCGATTCTGCTGCGCTTCGAGGAGATCCCCGATCGCACCTTCGACAAGCGTGTCAATGACCTCCGGCGCGAGATCCAGAACAAGGCTGCGTCGGAACTGCCGCTCGAGGCGTCCGACCCGCAGGTGCTCGAAATCACCTCTTCCAACGGTTTTCCCACGGCCATCCTCGTGCTCTATGGCGCCGCCGGTGAAACCCTGAGATCGGGCGCGTTTGCCGTCAAGAAGGATCTGGAGCGGGTCGCCGGCGTTGATCAGGTGATCGCGTTGGGACAGGACGATGCCGAGTTGCATGTGGACTTCGATCCGGTTCGGGTGGCGGCCGCAGGGCTGTCGCCGATCCAGGTGTCCGATGGCGTCGCGGCGTGGTTTCGCAACACGCTGGGCGGACGCGTCCGGGTGCAGGATCGAGAGTGGCTGGTCAGGCTCGAAGGCAAGACGCCGTCACCGGAGGAGCTCGCCCAGGCGGCGATCGTCACCCCGCAGGGGCGCGTGACGCTGGACGAACTGGGGCGCGTCGAGCGTTCGCATGAGCGTTCCAGCCAGCTTGTCAGTTACAACGGGCGGCCGGCGGTGATGTTGTCGATTACCAAGGATGCGCGGGCCAACACGCTGGAGCTGGTCGAGTCGCTCAAGGCCTTCGTTGCCGAGCGCAACGGCTTGCTTGCCGGCCAGGGGCTGCAGCTCGCGCTGGTGGATGATCAGACCCACGCCACGCGCAACGCCATCAGCATCATGGAGTCGAATGCGATCATCGGATTGCTGGCGGTGCTGGGCATGTGCTGGCTGTTTCTCGGCCCACGGCTCGCGTTGCTCGTCGGGCTTGGCGTGCCGTTCTCGCTGGCCGGGACCTTCATCGCGGTCGACGTGATTGATTCGACCCTTAATCTCACAGTATTGCTCGGGGTGGTAATCGCGCTCGGCATGCTGGTGGACGACGCCGTGGTGATCGTGGAGGCCATCTACTATCGCCTGCAGCGCGGCGAGAATGCCCGCGACGCCGTACAGGCCGGCGTGTATGAGGTCGGGCTGCCGGTGCTGGCTTCGGTACTGACCACCATCGCGGCCTTTCTGCCGCTGATGCTGCTGCCCGGCATCCTTGGCAAATTCATGTTCGTCGTGCCCTTCGTGGTCACCGTGGGGCTGCTGGTCAGCCTGCTCGAGGCATTCTGGATATTGCCCGCCCACATCCTCACGCTCAGCCCGGACTATTCGCGGCGTCCGAGCCGCCTGCAGGTGATGCGTGAGCGCTTTACGCGCAAGGTCCGCATCCGTTATGCGCAGGTGCTGGTGTTCGTGTTGCGTCGTCCGCGCCGGATGATGGCAGTCCTGATGCTGGTGATGGCCGCCGCCATTGGTGCGCTGGGTGCGGGGCTGGTGAAGACGGAGTTTTTCGCTTTCGATTCGATGCGTCTGTTCTACGTGAGTGTCGATATGCCCGCTGGCGTTGCGCTCGACCGCACCCTCGAGGAGGCGAACCGCGCGCTTGCGGTGGTCGAGTCGTCACTCGACGGCAGCGAGTTGCGTGCCGTGACGAGCTATGCGGGGACGAAATTCACCGACACGGAACCGGTCTATGGCGACCAGTATGGACAGGTGCTGGTCTCGCTGTTGCCGCGTGCGGGGGAGATGCGCGATACCGCCGACATCATTGCGGCGCTACGCCCCCGCATCGAGGCGCTCAACGGCGAAGCGCGCTTTTCCTTCCTCGAGTTGAAGGGCGGCCCGCCGACGGCGAAACCGGTCAGCATCAAGGTGCGTTCGGATGACTATGGTCAGCTGAGGGCCGCGGCCGACGCCCTGCTCGAAGAGGTCCGCAAGCTGCCCGGCGTGCGCGACATCACCGACGACGATGTGCCCGGCCGCAATGAGCTGCGTCTGGTGCTTAACCGCGAAAAGCTGGCGCGCGCCGGCGTCGCGCCGTCCGAGGTGGCGCGCTTGCTGCGTCTCTATGGCGAGGGCGAGATGGTCGCTTCCACTCGAGATGAGGGCGAAAAGGTCGAAGTGATCGTGCGTGCGAAGCCCGAGCGTCTCAATGATGTCACCGAACTCCTGCAGCGGCCCGTGCCCCTGAGCGACGGCAGCAGTGTGCCGCTTGGCTCGGTCGTGGACCATCAGACCCGGCTGTCGAAAGGTTACATCCGTCATTACCAGCTCACCCGTGCGATTACCGTCGAGGCCGAGCTCGACAAGGCGCAGATCGACACCGTGAGCGCGAACGCACGTCTGAAGGAGGCATGGACCAGGCTGCAGCCCGCCTATCCGGGCGTGACGCTGGATTTCTCTGGTGAACTGGAGGACATTCAGGAGAGTATCGATTCCATGAGCAAGTTGTTCGCGTTCGGCGTCGGCCTGATCTACCTCATTCTGGCCACGCAGTTCCGCAGCTACTGGCAGCCGCTCATGATTCTGGCGACGGTGCCGCTGGCTTTCACTGGCGTGGTGCTGGGCTTGCTGATCTCGGGGAATCCGCTCTCGCTCTATACTCTGTATGGCGTGATCGCGCTGACCGGCATTGCGGTGAACTCGGCGATTGTGCTGATCGATGCCGCCAATGACCGGCGCGAGGCGGGCATGAGCGTCCACCATGCGGCGATTTACGCGGGCCGCCGCCGTGTCGTGCCGATTCTGATCACGTCGATGACGACCATCGGCGGACTGTTGTCACTTGCCATCGGGCTGGGTGGCAAGTCGCTGATGTGGGGGCCGGTGGCGGCGAGTATCGTCTGGGGGCTGGGATTCTCGACGGTGCTGACGCTCTTCGCCATTCCGCTGATCTATCGCATGAGCATGGGGCGGCGGGCCGTGACGACCCGCGCCCGCTGAATGACAGCGGGGTGACCCGCTTACTGGCTGGCAAGCAGCGCGTTGATCGCCTGCACGTCGTCTTCACCCAGTGTGCCGGCCGCCGCCTTCAGTCGCAGCTGGGCGAGCAGGGTGTCGTAGCGCGCGCGCGACAGCTGCTTGAGCGTGTCGGCGAGCTGGCTCTGGGCATTGAGGACGTCGATGTTGATCCGCACGCCAACCTCGTAACCCAGCTTGTTGGCTTCCAGCGCCGAGGTGGATGACACCTTGGCGGCCTCGAGCGCGCGCACCTGTGCCATGCCGCTGGTCACACCGAGATAGGACTGGCGCGCGGCCAGTGCCGCACTGCGGCGGGCATCTTCAAGGTCGGCGTCGGCCTTCATCTTGAGTGCAGCGGCCTCGCGTTCGCGCGAGGACACCCCGCCACCCTGGTACAGGGGCACGCTGAGCTGGAGTCCGACGGTGGTGCTTTCGCTGCGGTCGACCGAGATCGACGGGCGATTGTTGAGGCCATGGGTGGCGACGAGGTCCAGCGTTGGCAGATGGCCCGCACCGGCGCGCTCGACTTCGCGGGTCGCGATCTCGCGCGCCAGCTGCTGTGCCTGCACGCCGAAGCTGCCGGTTTCTGCGGCCTTGACCCAATCGCCGATGTTGTCGGGCTGCGGACGCTGGAGTTCGACACCCGGGCGCAAACCCGCCAGCGGCTCGGGCTCCTTGCCGATGATCTGGGCCAGCGACTCGCGGCGCACGTCGAGTTCGTTGCGTGCGGCGATTTCCTGCGCCGATGCGAGATCGAAGCGCGACTGCGCCTCGTGCACGTCGGTAATGGTCACTGTGCCCACCTCGAAGCTGGTCTTGGCGATTTCGAGCTGTTCCGCAGCCGCGGTGCGCAGCTGGGCGACCGCAGCCAGTGCATCTTCGGCATTGAGCACGTTGAAATAGGCCTCTGCGGTGCGCAGGATCAGGTCCTGGCGCGCCAGGCCGAACTGGCTGCCGGCCAGCGCAGTCTGCAGTTCTCCCTGCTTGTACTGCACCCAGTTCTGCCAACGGAACAGGGGTTGGGTGAGTTGAACGGCGTAGCCGTTGCTATTGTAGCTGTAGTCCCTGCTGCCGGCCGGCAGCCTGTAGTCGGCATCGTTGTAGGTCGTGCTCGCAGAGGCGCCGATCGTCGGCAACAGGCCCGCACGCCCCTGGACGACTTTCTCCTGGCCGGCGTCGAACTGGGCTCTGGCCGCTGAAAAACGCGCGTCGTTCGCAAGCGCATCGCGGTACACCTGCGACAGGTCGGCAGCGAAGGCCGCACTCGCAAACAGGCTGGAAAGACATACCGCTACGACTCGCTTCATTGGGTTTCTCCGTATTGATCAGTACTGCGGCATCTTCGGATCGACCCGATGCGCCCATTCGGACACGCCGCCGGCAAGGTTGATCACCTTGGCGAAGCCCTGACGCTCGAGGAACATCGCGACCTGCGCGCTGCGTCCGCCGTGGTGGCAGATCACGACGATTTCACGGTCGCGGTCGAGTTCCTGGGCGCGCGCCGGCACTGTGCCCATCGGCATCGGCTGTGAGCCTTCGATGTGGCACAGCTGGAACTCCCACGGCTCGCGCACATCGAGCAGTAACGGCGCCGGTTGCGCCGGGTCGTTGAGCCATTGGGCCAGTTCGATGGGGGCAATGTGACGCATGGCGGTCGATCAGAAAGTGAAGGTGTCGTGGCGTGCAATATTGCGCAGCATCGGCACCATGGTTTCAAACACGTCTTCGGTGCGGAAACGGCCTTCGGCTTCGCAGGTGACGAGGCGGGCCTTCATGACCGGTGCGTCGCCAACGAAGGCAAACAGGCGCCCGCCGACCTTGAGCTGCGAGAGCAGTGCCTGCGGCAGGAAGGGCATGCCGCCGGAGACGACGATGACATCGTACGGGGCACGATCGGCCCAGCCCTGAGCTGCATCGCCTTCTTCGACGATGACATTCTCCACGCCGTTGCGTGCGAGGTTGGCGTGCGCCAGCCTGACCAATTCGGGCTCGATATCGATCGTGCGCACCCATTCGGTCCTGGCTGCAAGCAGGGCAGCGAAGTAGCCCGAGCCGGCGCCGATCTCAAGCACGGTATCGGAGCGGTGAAGTTGCAGCGATTGCAGGATTTTGCCCTCGATGACCGGCTTGAGCATGACCTGCCCGCAGCCGAGCGGAATCTCGACATCGGCAAACGCCAGCGAGCGTGAGGCGGACGGCACGTACTCTTCGCGCTTGACCGTCATCAGAAGGTCGAGCACGCCCTGATCCAGCACCTCCCAGGGGCGGATCTGCTGCTCGACCATGTTGAAGCGCGCTTGTTCGAAATTCATCGGGGACTCCTGGCGAAATATTAGCACACGCTAATGTATAGCGTGTCCGCATGAGAAACTTTCGTATTCTATCGCAGTTGGTGCACTGCAAGCCCAGAGGCGTGCAGGCCATTGCGACGGAGTCCTGGACCGCTGACGGGGCGCATGGTAGGCGTAATGAGGCATTCGCGATCTACTTCGCTGTGGCAGCGTGGCCGGGCTTGACCCGGTACCAGGCGGCGTACAGCGCCGGCAGGAAAAGCATGGTCAGCAGCGTCGCGACCGTCAATCCGCCCATGATCGCCACCGCCATCGGGCCGAAGAAGGCCGAGCGCGACAATGGAATCATCGCCAGAATGGCTGCGGCCGCGGTCAGGATGATGGGGCGGAAGCGGCGTACGGTCGATTCGACGACCGCTTCCCATGGCGGACGTCCGGCGCTGCGGTCCTGCTCGATCTGATCGACCAGAATGACCGAATTGCGCATGATCATGCCCGACAACGCGATCGTGCCGAGCATCGCGACAAAGCCGAAGGGCTTGTTGAACGCGAGGAGAAAGGCGGTGACGCCGATCATCCCCAGCGGCGCCGTCAGCACCACCATGAACATGCGCGAGAAGCTCTGAAGTTGCAGCATCAGCACGGTGAGCACGACCAGAATGAAGAGCGGCACGCCGGCTGCAACCGAGCTGCCGCCTTTTCCGCTCTCTTCGACGGCGCCGCCCGCTTGCAGCCGGTATCCGAGCGGCAGTGTCGCGGTAATGGCGTCGATCTGCCCCGCGAGCTGGCCCACGACAACGGCGGGCTGGATCGTACCGTACAGGCTGGCCCTGACCGTGACCGTCGGGATGCGGTTGCGGCGCCAGATCACGCCCTCCTCGAAACCGTATTCGGCGGTGGCCAGTTGTGCCAGTGGCACGCTGCGCCCTCCGCTGACTGGAATCGCGAGGTCAGGCAGCAAGCCAAGATGAAGACGCTCCGAGGCCGCGCCCCGGAGCACCACGGAGATGGTCTCGGTACCTTCGCGGAACTGCGTCACCGTCGTACCTTGCAGAGAGGTCTTGAGCAGCGACGAAATGTCGGCGCTGGAGACGCCGAGCAGGCGGGCCTTGTCCTGGTCGATCCTGAGCCGGATCACCTTTGACGGCTCTTCCCAGTCGAGATTGACATTGGACAGGTGGGGATTGCCTCGCATGACGTCGGCAACCTGGTGGGCGATGCGGCGGATTTCGCCGATGTCCTGTCCACTGACGCGGTATTGCACGGGGAAGCCGACCGGTGGGCCGTTCTCCAGGCGGTTGATCGTTGCCCGCAGTGGCCACGCTTCGGTGGCAAAGAGTGCAATGAGCCGGGTGCGGAGTGCTTCACGTTCGGCGGTGCCCTTGGTCAGCACGACAAACTGCGCGAAATTGGTCTGCGCCAGTTGCTGGTCGAGTGGCAGGTAGAAGCGCGGGCTACCGGCACCGAGCCAAGCGACATAGTTGTCGATGCCGTCCTGCTGGTCGAGAAAGTGCTCGAGTCGCTTCACCGCGGCCTCGGTGGCCTGGTGTGAGGCGCCTTCGGTAAGGCGCAGGTCGACCAGCAATTCGGGTCGGGTCGAGTCGGGAAAGAACTGTTGCGGTACCAGGCGCGCAAACGCGACCAGCGAAAGCGCGAAGATCACGATCGTAAGCGCGATGACGATCCAGCGATGACGCACGCAGCCATTCACCAGCGCGCGCAGGCGGGTGTAGAAGGGCGTGTGGTAGATGGCGTGTTCGTCATGTGGTTCGTGGGCCGGGCGAGTGTGCAAGCGGGCGCCGAGCGCGGGTGCAAGCCGCGACACAAGTCGTTTCATGAGCGTAGGGCTGCCATTTTGCTTGCGGAAGTCGGGTAGCAAATGCAGACCGATGTAGGGCACGAACAATACGGCGGCGACCCAGGACACCAGCAACGCGATCACCGTCACCTGGAAGATCGAACGGGTGTATTCGCCGGTGGCCGATGCGGCGGTAGCAATTGGCAGAAAGCCTGCAGCGGTGATCAGCGTGCCCGACAGCATCGGCATGGCCGTGGAGGTGTAGGCGTAGCTGGCCGCCTTGGCACGCTCCCAGCCCTGCTCCATTTTCGTGGCCATCATCTCCACTGCGATGATGGCGTCGTCCACCAGCAGGCCGAGGGCGAGTATCAGGGCGCCAAGGGAGATCTTGTGCAGACCGATATTGAACAGGTGCATGAACAGAAAGGTCACCGCCAGCACGACGGGGATGATGATCAGCACCACGACCCCCGTGCGCAGGCCCAGCGACAGCAGGCTGACAGCCATCACGATGACGACGGCCTCGATCAGCACGCGGACGAACTCGCTCACGGATTCGCGCACCGCGCGAGGCTGATCGGCTACGCGTTCGAAGCGGATACCTACCGGCAACTGCGCTTCGATGCGCTTGACCGCGGCGTCCAGATGGTGGCCCAGTGCGACGATGTCGCCACCGGTGCGCATCGATACGCCGATGCCGAAGGCGTCCTCGCCCATGAAGCGCATGCGTTCGCCGGGCGGGTCTTCGAGGCCGCGTCGGACTTCGGCAACATCGCCAAGACGGAATGCACGCCCCTTGGCACGAATCAAGGTGTCGCGAATGGCGTCGAGATCGTCAAAACTGCCGCTCGGGCGCAGCCAGATGCGCTCATCCGCCGTTTCGAAATGACCGGCTCCGGTGACTGCATTCTGCGTCGACAGGGCGGTGGCAATGTCGGCGATATTGAGGCCGAAGGTCGCAAGCTTGGTGTTGGACAATTCGATGAAGACGCGTTGGGCTTGTTCGCCGAAAAAGCTGACCTTGGCGACGTCCGGAACCCGTAGCAGTTCGTTGCGAATCGCGTCGGCATGGCGTTTGAGTTCGGCATGCGGAAGACCCTCGCCGACGAGCGCGAACACATTGCCGAAGGTGTCGCCGAATTCATCGTTGAAGTAGGGGCCGCGCACACCGTCCGGCAGTCGGCCCTGCATGTCACCGATCTTCTTGCGGACTTCGTACCATACGTCAGGGATGTCCCGCGAAGGCGTGGAATCCTTAGCAAGGAAGAAAATCAGCGCTTCGCCGGGTTTCGAATAACTGCGCACCACGTCGATCTGGGCGATCTCCTGCAGCTTCTTCTCGATCTTGTCGGTGACCTGCTGTTCCACTTCACGCGCACTCGCGCCCGGCCACTCGGCCCGCACCACCATGACTTTGAAGGTGAATGGCGGGTCTTCGGATTGCCCCAGCCTCGTATACGAAAGGAGGCCGATCAGCGTGAGGGCAATCAGCAGATAGAGTACGAGCGCAGGGTGCTCCAGCCCCCACTCCGAGACGTTGAAGCGACTCGCATGCACTTTCATCGCTGCACATCCAGTGCCGGTGTGCTGCCTTGCTCGACGGGGCGAACCAGCATGCCCTCGGTGAGCAGCTGTACGCCGGTCACCACAATCCGGCTGTCGCGTGGCAGCGTATTGCGCACCACTGCGCCTTGTGCTTCGAAGGCAAGGACGTCGACCGCTGCGGTGCGAACTCTGCTTTCGCCATCGACCACCCAGACGAGAGCCGCGCCGCCGCGGTGTGTCACCGCCGTCATCGGCAGCACCACCGTATCGGCGCGCGCGCCTGCAAAGGCTGCGGTCGCGGTTGCGCCCAGTGGCAGTGTATCGCCATCGGGGAGACTGATCCGCACACCGTAGGTTCGGGTGGCGCTGTCTGCCGCGGGCGAGACCTCGCGCACGACCCCCCGCAACGATTTGTTCTGTTCGATCCACAGGCGCACCGCAAGCTCTTGCCCGACGTGAATGTCCTGGATCCGGCTCTCGGGGACGAAGATCTGCAGTTCGCGATCGCCTGGCGGGGCAAGCCGCATGACCGTCTGGCCCGCCGCGACCACCTCGCCCGCCTCGACCTGGACCTCGGTGATGATGCCGGCGCTGTCCGCAAGAAGTTCGGTGTAGCCGGTTTGATTCGCGGCCGACGCGGCCTGCGCGCGTGCCTGACGCAGGTGGGCTTCGGCTGCGTCGACCGCAGTGCGCCGGCTGTCCAGCGCAGCGGCACTGACGAAGTTGCGTGCGAGCAGTGCTTCGGTACGTTTGAGTTCGGCCCGGGCCAGCGTGGCCTCGGCCTCGGCTGCCGCGATCTGCGAGTTGGCCGCCGTCGCGGCCAGTTTCGCATCCTGCGGATCCAGGCGCGCCAGCACCTGGCCGGGTATCACCTGGGTGCCGGCATCGACCAGGCGTGAGACGACCTTTCCGCCAATCCGGAACGCAAGGCCGGTTTCGTAGCGCGCGCGAATTTCACCCGTATAGGCCTGCAGGGATGCGGTATCGGCTTGCTCGCCGACGGTGTGTACCAACACCGCCGGCGTGACCTGTTCTTCAGCCGCAGGCGGCGAGCAGGCGGCAATCAGGGGCAGCAGTGCAGCGGCGAGCCTTGTCCGCAACGAGTTCATGAGCGTGTTCCGTATTCCGTGGTGCGAACGGCCAGGCCGTTCAGCGCCAGATCGATGTGGGCATCGACATAGGCTTGCGCGTCGATGCCGTGGTTGCAGCAGCTGGCAAACGAGTGATTCCAGGTGGCGAGATGGACCAGTGGCGCGACGAGCAGCGTGCCGATCAACGCCGGGTCGACGGGCCGGAAAATGCCGCCGTCAATGCCGCGCTGGACGACCTTGCGCAGCAGGGCGAGACCACGCTGGATGACGGCTTCGTCGTAGTAGCGTGCAGTGTCGGGGAAATTGCCTGCCTCCGACATCATCAGCTTGGGAATGCCCCCCAGTTCGGTGTTGCCGATCATGGTCCACCAGCTTTGCAGAAAACTGCGCAGCAGACTCACGGGATCGTCTGCAGACTCGGCAAGCATGGCTTCGCCGGCCTCGATCGCGGGGATGACGCCCTCTGCGATGACGGCCTTGAACAAGGCTTCCTTGCTGTCGAAATAGAGATAGAGGGTGCCTTTGGAGACGCCGGCCCGCGCCGCGATCTCGTCCAGCCGGGTGGCGGCAAATCCTTTCTCCACGAACAGGCTCAGCGCCGCCGCGGTCAATTCCTGCGGGCGGGCTTCCTTGCGGCGCCTGCGCATACCGGTTGCCTCAGCGTTCATGCCAGGCCTGCCCAGGATGAATGGACGGGGTGCGGCCGAGGTCGTTCGGATGCGGCGGGCGCGAGAAGAAGGGGGCGTGGAGCAAGGGCATCGAATGTTTAGTTACTGACTGGTTAGTCATTAAACACTCAATGCCCCGTTTTCGACAAGTTAATTTTTCGGCGTCTGTTCGGTCATGGCCTGCAAAGTCTTGACCCGCGCATCGCAGCCCGTTGCCGGACGGAACATCATGCTGCGCAATGCGACGCCTGGCGGAACCTGGGCGGTGAATGCGGCGCCGACGGACTGCCATTGCTGTACGGGCTTGAGCGATCGCGCGTCAAATGCCACGCCCCCGTGCTGGCTCCATAGCCACAGGCGGTTGCCCTTTTCGTCCAGCGCCATCGCGGTCGGACACAGGGACGCCGGCAGCGCCATGCTGCCTAAGGGCGCCACGCCACCGCGCAGCGAGTACACATCGATCTGTGTGCGTGCCGCATTGAGCCGATAGATCGACTGGCGCTCGGGCCATGCGATGTCCACGGTGGCGTCAGGGCTCGCCTTTCCGCAGCCGCCTGCGGCCAAGCATGCCGTCAATAGCGAGAGAAGCTTGAATGAAAACGGGCGCATGTCGGTCTCCTTGACAATCGTGCATCGTGGACCAGACACTACCTGACACTTGATGATCTGAAACGGACACATCGACCGAAACTCTGCGGAATCGTATTGGTCGGTCCGGCAGTACAGATCAGGTTGGAAATCTCTTTTGCGTACAGGAAGGTCATAAATGCTGATGGTCAGTCTGGACAGCTCTCAAGCCACGCCATTGGTGGAGCAGATCGTCGACGCGGTTCGCGGACAGATCGACGACCGCATTCTGCGCCCGGGTATGAAGATGCCGCCCATCAGAAAGCTTGCCGAGAGCCAGCTGATAAGTCGCTTTACCGTCGTCGAGGCCTACGACCGCCTGGTGGCATTGGGCTACCTGCGCTCGAAGCGCGGCTCAGGTTTCTACGTAGCGCCGCGAGCGGAGCGGGGCGAGGGGCGCTTGCGGGCCACGACCGACCGCGCCGTGGATGTGGCGTGGGTGATGCGCCAGGGGCTCGATGATCGCCCCGGGCTGATCAAGGTCGGGGCAGGCGTCCTGCCGCCCGATTGGCTCGACGACGAGGGACTGCGCCGGCATCTGCGGACCCTGTCCAGGCGTCCCGATGTGCGTCTCACCAGCTACGGCACGGTCCAGGGCTATCTGCCATTACGCCAGCAGCTACAGGTCAAGCTGGCCGAGTTCGGCATTGGTGCCGCACCGCATCAGATCGTGCTCACCGAGGGCGCGACGCGGGCGCTCGACATTCTTGCCCGTCACCTTGTGAAGCCCGGCGACGTCGTCATGGTGGACGACCCTGGCTATTACAATTTTTTCGGCAACCTGCGCTTGCAAGGCGCCAAGCTGGTGGGCGTACCGCGCAACCTGGACGGGCCCGATGTGGCACAGATGGAGGCTTTGCTCGAACACCACAAACCGAAGGTGTTCTTCACGCATTCGGTACTGCACAATCCGACCGGTGCCAACCTCTCCCCGGGGGTCGCGTTCCGTATCCTGCAGCTGGCCGAAAAGCACGACTTCCTGGTGATCGAGGACGACACCTACGCGGACTTTCATCCGCACTCCACGACGCGTCTCGCCAACCTCGATCAGCTCAACCGCGTGATCTTTGTCGGCAGTTTCTCCAAGACGCTGTCCGGTAGCCTGCGGGTGGGCTACCTCGCTGCCCGGGCCGACCTCGCCGCCGAACTGACGGACGTGAAGACGCTGACCACCGTGAGTTCGAGCGAATTCAACGAACAGCTCGTGTACCAGATGCTCACCGACGGGCATTACCGCAAATACCTTGATCGTTTGCAGGGGCGGCTCGCTCAGGCCGCGGATGCTTGCCTGCGCATGGTGGAGCGGGTCGGCCTGGAGGTGTATCTCGAGCCCAAGGGCGGTCTCTTCATCTGGGCCCGTCCGCCCGGTCTCGAAGATGTGGCCGAGATCGCCTCGCGTGCGGCTGAACAGGACATAATGCTGGCGCCGGGCAAGGTTTTTCGTCCGCAGATGCAGCCCAGTCCGTGGATGCGCTTCAATGTCGCCTTTTCGGTTGCCGAGCGGGTCGAACGTTTCCTGGGCGAGGCGCTGGGCCGTGACTGAGCGGGGGCTTCAGCGCGATTCCAGCACCAGCCTGCCATTGGTGGGCTGAATCGGGCGTGAGTTGCGCGGGTAGAGCCGATTGAAGATGTCGAGCTGGTTCTGGGAGAGTTCGCCCGACTGCTTCATGACCACCCACAACACCCCCTCGGTGCACGGCGGTGTGGTGAGCGAACCGAGGTAGAGATAGTGCTCGGGCCGGGTGGGCATGAAGGCGGCAAGGTCGATGGTGAGGTCGGGCATGTAGGTGCTGCCCTTCTCGAGCGGCAGGTTGTTCAACAGTACCTGCAGCATGGGATTGTCCTGCTCGCCCCGCTCCATCAACACCCCGACGTTGGCCAGTTCTCCGTCGGCGCTGCGGTGGTGGAAATGCACCACCATGTCCGAGGCACCACCGCCCACCCGCTCCTGCGATGGACGGTGCAGGGTGACGTATTCCAGTTCGTAGCGCTTGCCGCGCACCTCGACGCTCATGCCGACGTCGACATTCACCCTCAGCATCTTGCCGGTGTCGGTAATGCGGAATCGTGTCGGCCGGTAGTCGAATTTCACCGGCTCAAGGTCTACCGCAACGCCATTCTGCAGGTTGATCGGCGACTGCCGCTTGCCTTCGCTGCATAGCTTCCATTCCGGGCGTAAGCCTCCCCAATGGTCGGGGCCGGTGTCGCCGCTGTAACTCCAGCCCTCGTCCGCAATCTGTAGTACGGGCTTCTGCGCCGGGGGTGCCTTTGCTCCGGCCTTCACTGGCATGGGCTTTCCCCCCTTGCGCTCACGTGTGCTCGTGGCGCGCGACGGCGCCGCAGATTGGGGCCGGGGCGTTGCCTTGGGAGATTGAGCCGGTTTGGTCGCCGGGGCCGCTTTCTCGGCCACTCTGTGCGTCTCCGCCATCGGCAGCTCCGCCATCGGCAGCTCCGCCATCGGCAGCTCCGCCGTCGGTGTCTCCTCCGATGCCTTTGGCGGTGGAGGGGCGATCTCGCTTTTTGCCGGGCTGGTCATGTCCTTCTCGACCAGCCCCGCAAGGTTTGGGCGAATGGACGGAATTGGCATGGCGGCCGGCGTCGGCAGCCGACTGGTGGCGGCCACCTCGCGTTCCTTGATCAGCGTTTCCGCTGGCGTGGGTTTGGCCGCGGGCGGGGCTGCCGCCGGCTTGGACTCTGTCTCTTATACCCCTCTGACCTGCCGCCGAAGAGGATAGTGTAGTTATTGGTCTGTGCCGTGTAGTTGTCAAAACAGAGATCGATCGTACGACGACTACGTTGGAAGACGAAATTCGTGGGGCAGCTCATACCTCCGAAACGCTCAAATTAGCGATTCGGAGCAGGTTGTATGCAGCCCCGGAAAAGAAGGCCGCCATCTGGGTCTTCGCCTGGCCGATGAAGCGGGTTTTTCTCAACCCGCCGACCGTTTTCAGCCAACCGAATATTTCCTCGACGCGCTTTCGCTTTCGCTGGCTGACCCGGTAGCCCTCGGTCCGAATGGTTCCCCCATCCAGTCCAGGTGTCTTCCGATTCTTGATGCGTGCAATGTGCGGACGGATCTGATGCTCGCGCAGATGCTCGACAAACGCCTCCACATGATAGCCCTTGTCCGCACCCAGTGTCTCGGGGTGAACGTGCCTGCGTCGCGCTCACGTGAGCAACTACCGGGCCGCACGGTGCTCTGCCTGAATCGATTCGGTGATGAGGGTATCCACGCACAACCCAGGGCAATCGCACCTTCATGTCATCACCCCGAGCAGTTCTGCGCGAAATTTGTCCGACGTAGCGGCCAGTATGCGCTTGGTCTTTATGCTGCCCTTGCGTGACGTGTTCAATCGGAGGAGATTCATCACGATGCGGCTGACGATGGCGAAGTTGTTGGCAGCGAAGCCGGTACGAACGGTGGATTGGTCTTCGTTGAACTGGACGTCCAGGCACCAGTGAAGCCGGTTCTCTACTTCCCGGTGACTGCGAACGGCACGCGCGATGCGCGCGGCGTCAGCCGGCAGGGAGCTGATGTAGTCGCGGCGCTCGCGGGTATGCTGGCCCGCGGCGATGCGCTCGCGCTCGACGATTGCGAAACTCTTCAGATCTGCCCACTGATCGGCCTTGTAGAGCCGGTCGACGGCATCGAAGGCCCAGCAGCGCCGGATTTCGCTGCGCCCGTGGCCATCGTCGCAGGTTTCGTTCGTGGTTGTCGGGACGATTTCGCCACCCACGCCGGCCTGCGTGAGCAGGAAGGATTCGACGAGCTTGGGGTGATTGTCCTTGACGCACAGCACGTAGTGCGCGCCACGGTCGCGGATCGTGCGTGCAATGCTGGTCCGGGCACCCATCGCGTCGATCGTGACGACACAGCCTTCGAGCGCAAGTGTGGCCAGCAGCTCCGGGATGGCGGTGATCTCGTTGGACTTCTCGGCGGTCGCGGTCTGCCCGAGCACCAGCCCCATATCGGCGGCAAATGCGCTGACCAGATGCAAGGGCCTCGCCTCGGCTTTGGTCGTGCTGCGCCGGCTGGTCTTGCCGTCGATCGCAACCACGGTGTCGCCGTCCAGAGCAGGAATCAGCTGGCTGACCCAGCGCCGAAACGCGGCCTCGAATTCGCGCGGATCCAGGGCGGCGAACACGCGTCCGAATGTGTCGTGCGACGGGATGCCGTGCTCAAGCACCAGAAAACCTCGCAGCCGGTCGAGCCGCTCCTTCGCCCACGCCTCGATCTCCGAGAACTCGTCCGCGCTGCACAGCACAGCACATACCGCCACCGTGAGTAAAGCGCGCCGCGATAAATGCAGGCTCGCGAGCGAGATAAATGCGACTGAAGATAGTTTTACTATGGGAAAGAGAATTTCGCCCTAGAAGAAGAATTCTCGCCACTCAAGAGCGGGCCATCCGACAACACCACTCCGAGTATCAAGATCAGTCCACGGACCACTGTCGGAGGCTGACCCTTGAACAACCCATCCAGTGGGCTGCCGATCGCTCAGAACCCTTTGACACTGAAGCCGGTAGGACACCAACGGCTCAGTAGTACCACGGTCGATCAACCACCATTGAGGGAGCGACGATCCTGTGTTCGCGACCCACTCGGAACCATCGCTATCCTCGACGGCCCTACCAGCCCCATCAGAACCATCCTGCGACGACGCGGAGCATGACGCCGACAGACCGGTCGTAACATCAACGCCGCTACCGTTGCGCAGCTCAATCTCGCCGATGCTAGGGAATGAAGAGCCTCCGGTCGCCGTAATCAGGATCCGGATGAACCGATAAGTGACCCCACCGGCCCCGCCTGACCCCAGACTTTCGAACGCCGCAACAGCGGAGAATAGGCTTCCAACGCCACCACGAAAGGATTGCACGCTGACTGTGACGTCGCCCGCATAGATGCTACTAAGCTCGCACGCGTTCGAGGAAATACCGGTCACCTCATCGATCAGTGCCCCCGTATCCACTCGCCGCAGCTGCGCAACGTACGTCACGCCTGGCTCAGGTCCGATATCACCGACACCGGCGTCGATGACCTGGTCAGCCTGCAATAGACGGTCTCGGTGTGCCCACGTCACCGCAAAGACGCCGCTCGCAGTATCAGGGTAGGCAATTCCGTTGATTCTCAGCCGTCCGGGCGGATAGGGTCGGCCCTGCCGCTGCGATACGACAATGCTGTCGACACTCGCATCGACCGGATCCAGTTGCTCCTGACTTGTATTCGGCAACACGCGAACCTCAACGGTCGTACCTGGGCCATAGGCCAGCCCGTCCGTTGCAGCACCTTCCATCACAAACATGCGCGCGCCGGCGCTGTGCGACGCGGGTACTGTATCGAGACACCCCCGGCCAATCGTCCCTGTCATCGTCGCGGCGTCCCACGAATCGACCCTGACAATCTCATCGTCGACAACGGCGATCGCACCGGCCTCGATCTGATCACCATCAATCACAGACGACAGCGAAAACGCCGTGTCGACGACGCTCAAAGGCGCAGACAAAACACCTGACGGGACGAAGTCGCCAGCCGCATCGGTATCGATCCAGTCACCAGATCCAACACGCGTTTGAAGGCCAAAATCGATTGACATCGATGTCGGCTTTGCCGCCAGCACGGAAACATACCCAGCAGTCGAATCGACCAGGTTCAGATTCGCAGGATCTGTCGTTGCGGCGATATCGCGCCAGGTGCGCTCCATCACGCGCCGAACGGTCACCGGCACTGCGGACCTGTCTGGAGCAGCCCAGATCGCGGGCTGATTGCTCGACATCTGAGCAGAAGGAAGGCCGAATATGTCCTGCACCACCGTGATCGTGATCGCGGCATCGGTGAGCGTGCCATCCTCACACCGACCGGCCCGCACAACGAGATCGCCAATACCACGAGCCGTGCTGCGGATACGGAACACGTCGCCTGGCTCGATGCGGTATCCACGGCGGTCCAATCGCACCTTGAAGCGCTTGATCTGGCTCGAACGCAGGCGCACCTCTCGCGCGGCCACACGGCCAGCAAGCTCGGCCGTTGGGAGCCCCTTGAACTCGAGCGACGTCGATATCACCTGCCCATCAGAGACGATCGCCGCAAGATTGCGTTCGCGCGTCTGGCGATCTTCATCCTTGATCGGGTCTTTCCATTTGACGATCACCTCATTGACTGCGCCCGAAGCCGCGCCATTTTCATCCTCATCGAGTCCGAGAAGACCCGTGTCTTCATCGAACAGCGGCAGCTCAGCTGCGACATAGTCGTCGCGAATCAGCTTCAGGTGGAAGAGCCCATCGAACCGACTCTGATACAGCGACGCCCCGATGTGATCGATCACCAGCTGCACGAAGTTCGCCACGGTGTCTTGCCTGTTCCAACGCAAGCACAAGCCGAACCCTTCCGCATACAGTGCATCGGCTACTGCACGGAACGCAGAGTCGGAAAACCGGGATCTGTCGATGCCCGCACCCCAGTCACGGTTCGTCAGCGACTCATACACGATGTGAGCCGCGTTCATCGCATGGATGTTTCCGCCCGCCAGCGGAATCATGGCCTTTTCCGGGTACCAGACCTCACCATCCCATCCAGCCGTGCTGCGACGCAGCCGCATCTTCCAAGGTTTGATGTACGGGGTCATCGAACTGACCAGGCCGTCGAAAAACATCGTCAGCACACCACGAAACCCGGGGACATCCTCACCCAACATGCTGACCAGCTCTGCGGGCGGCGTCTGGGTCGGCTCACCCATCATCACATGCAGGGTGCCGTCGATCCCACCTTCCTTCTTGTCACCGCCAAATAGCTTCGGCTGCGCGATCACGACCGGCACGCTCGCCGTAACGCTGCCTGAAAACGCAGTCTTGCCTCCGGCATCGATCTGAACCAGTTCGTTCACCGGGCCGCGCGACACACCCATGTGAATACCCATCAAGTACTTAAACCCGATCGTGACCTTCTTTCCGCTACCCATTACGCCACCACCGACTTCATCGCATGTTCCACAAGCGAAATTGCCAGCGCATCGCCTGTTTCAATCAGCACCGCCGACGACACACCACCCGCCTTTACAATCGCGGCCCAGTCCATCCCATACCGCTCGCAAAGCGCGCGCGCACCCTTATGGCAAAGCCCAGGCCGAACGCCGGTACCGGGAAAGCTATGCAGATGGTCGAACGTCACGAATACCATCACTTCCCGCCTCCAGACTTCACCGGCTTCGTGCGCAGGTTCCCATAGCTGAGCACCTGCCAATCAGACGTCCAGCAGTCCCCGAAAATAACGCATTGAGGCGTACCCTCATCCGGAACCGGCAGATCGAACTCATCGAGCGACGCCCGCGACGCTGTCGACTTCGGATTTGCCAGCATGCTGCTGACGATCATCACAACCAGGTAGATGACGAAGTTCCACACAGCGACCTCCTCAGAATGGGTTGTTTTCGAACGGAGACTGGCCAGCCAGGTGAGGAACACCGCCGAACTGGAGCACATTGCCCTGGAAGAAGCGGCACGCTTCGACCGTCTGCGGGCAGCCTGGATACGCACGCACAGGCTGATTCAGAGACAACCCGGATGTCCCGCCCAGCAATTGCAGCGTGCTGCCAACGTGGCGCTCGATGCCACGGCGGTCGTACTCACCGCTACCGATAGCCCACTCAACATAGCCCGCAGTGAAATAGCCGTCGGCAAACCCCGCGAAATCACCATTGCTGATGGTCGCGCCGTCCATGTCCTGGACTGACGACTCCACGCGAAGCGGGGCGGGGCTGACACCACACGCTGCCGTGTACATTGCGTGCGGGCATGACCGCTCCCACCCCAACCGGAGGCCCTCCCGATTAATGCGCACAGTCATGGGAGAGCAGGTGATATTGCAGCGATCGACACGCGGCCACCTCACTGACCGAATCTCGCCAGACCAGATCACCACATAGTCGTCTACGCCCACATGTCGAGCGAACACAGTGACCTCCACTGCAGACGCCGGCGGCGCACCGCGATAGAGCTGCGCCACCTCGATATCACCTGGCGCAGTGATCACAAACTTGTCCGGCTCGGCCTGGCCGGTCTGCCGCACTCCGTCATCCGACACGCCACCGGCGATCGCGCGATACGTCCGCGTGAGGTGCTCGATATCAACCCCGCTGGAGTTGTATCGCCACGCCAACGCCCCACGCGTGAATTCATACAGCCGGACTGGCGCGCCGTCCGCAAGCGACCGCTCAGCAATATCAAACGTCATCGTCGCGTACCCCACGGAAAACCAATTGAGACTCGGCGACCAGTATTTTCGATGTTGCCGCAGGCGCTGCGAGAACCACCATCGAGACGCTTGCCATCGTGGGCGCAAACGTCGCCTTTGTATTCGCCGGTGTGGGCCGTGAGATTGGCGGCGTGGCTGCCCAACTGACCGCATTATCGACGCTCGACTTTGCCG
This sequence comes from Azoarcus sp. L1K30, assembly GCF_018122735.1. Classification (GTDB taxonomy): domain Bacteria; phylum Pseudomonadota; class Gammaproteobacteria; order Burkholderiales; family Rhodocyclaceae; genus Parazoarcus. The sequence continues at coordinate 3,931,096 of NZ_JAGRRD010000001.1, forward strand.
CCTTCAGTGCCATCGGCGACGCGATGAAGGCCGACGCAGAAGAGGCACGCAAGCGCCTTGAGGCGTTTGAGCAACGCGTGCTGAACCCGCAGGCGTCACCAACTGCAGCACCCGGAACGAAGCCGGCACCAGTTGTCCCGACCGGATCGTCGAAGACGCCCAAGAAGAAAATCGACGCACCACAGGACGCGCTCGCCGATGCTGCGAAGGCATACGCCGACGCAATGGACCTCGTGAACCGTGCGCAGGTCACCGCGAGCACGTCTGGGCTGAACCTGACCGCGACACAGCAGAAGCTGCTGGAAGTGATGGTCGATCCTGCCTTCGCGCTGATGCCTGAACAGTGGCGCGTGATGATCGCCGAGCAGGCGGAATACGCCTTGCAGGCTGAGAAGATCGCAGCCGACCAGCAGAGACTGAATGAACTGGTTGCAGCCACGCCCACCGCCCAACTCGAAGCACAACGCGGCACGATGCAGTTTCTGGCCGACGCATTCAACGAGGGCAGAATCAGCGCCGACCAGTTCAGCGAAGCCGCCTCGACCGCACTGGGCAACGTTCCGGACAAAGCAAAGCCTGCCGCCGACTCGTTTGTCGATCTGGCGAAGATCGCACAGGACGGCGCGAAAGATATGGCCGGCGCGTTCGTTGATTACCTGTTTGATCCGATTGACCAAAGCATCGGCGACATGGTGACCAGCTTCGCGAAGGGCATCGCGAAGATGATCGCGCAGCAGCAGATTCTGAAGGCTATGCAGGCAAGCAGCATTTTCGGTGGCTTGTTTGCTGACGGTGGCGCGTTCGGTCAGTCTGGGCAGATCAACGCCTTTGCATCCGGTGGCGTCGTGGATCGTCCGCAGTTCTTCAAGTTCGCATCCGGTGGCAGCTTCAAGGCTGGCGTCATGGGTGAGGCTGGCCCCGAAGCGATTTTGCCCTTGAAGCGTGGCAGCGACGGCAAGCTGGGCGTGACGATGAATGGCGGCGCAGATAGCGGTGTGACCGTGAACATCACCGTCAATGAGAGCGGCCAAAGCACGACAGACGGTAATGGCGGCGCAGAGGCACAACAGCTTGGCGAGTCGCTAAAAGCGGCGGTCCTGCATGTGCTGATTCGTGAGAAACGCGCGGGCGGGCTACTCGCCGGAGCATAAGGAAAACTGTGAGCACATTTATCTGGATTGCCACCTACGGCAGCAACGTCGAAACCAAGCCGAATGTGGCCGTTGCAGAGTTTGGCGACGGCTACGAACAGCGCGTGGGCCTGGGGCTGAATATCACCCGGCGGCGATGGAACCTGCAATTCAACAACCGCCCGAACGATACCGCCGATGCCATCGAAGGGTTCTTGAAGGCGCGAAACGGTATCGAGTCATTCGACTGGACGCCCAAGTATGGCGGCGCTGGTAAGTGGGTCTGCTGTGAGTGGAGCAGCATTCCCACCAGCCCGAACACCCGGAGCGTAACGGCTACGTTCGAAGAGGTGTTCGAGCTTTGACCGGTTACGCTGTAACGAAAACAGCGGGATCGAGTCTCGTTAGAAGCTTTCACCCGCTGTTGTCAGCCCATCAAGTTACAGCTGCTCTATGGCCGCAGGCCAGCGCTTAAGGCGCTTAAGCACCCCGTCAGTTCGAACCCGATAGACCGCAAGCACGCCATTCACATTGCGAAGCACCGCGTATTGCTTTTCCTCGTGCTCAACTACTCCGCTGTCTGCCGTACTCGGCTGGTTCGTGGTGGCAGAATCCCCGTACCGGAAGTAACCCGCAATCGCACGCTTCAGAATGTCATCCATTTCTTCTCTCTCCTCAGTGTATTGAACATGAGGATATGTTAGCTCGCCAAGCTGAGCTTGTAAAGCTGAGCTTATTAAATAGCTAAGGGGCACAGACACCCCCGACGAGCCCCGAAGACCCGGACGGTGACGGCTACGTTCGAAGAGGTGTTCGAGGTTTAGTCAATGTGAGTTAATAATCCCTTCTCGAACAAGTACCCGTTGGACTTCATAAAAGACGGCACTAATACTATCCTTTGGAAACCGAATCGTCGTAAGACCATCAATATTCGAGAAGGCCGAGCAGCCATCTTCAATAAGAATAATGGCGCGTCGCGTTCCGAGTCTTCCCTGAAATAACCCTGCCTCGTGGATTACATTTGCCCTCGCGACGAAGGTATTGTCTGCTTGCTGATCTTCAGCCGTCATGACCAAGAAAGCGAATGTGGACGTGTCCAGCATCTCATAGAGCCGATCATTCGTGGAAATTCCGGCTGTCGGCGTGCTGTTAAACTCGACGCAACTGAGATGAAGGTCCCCGGTAAGAAACTTATTCAACAGAAGCCACATGGGAGACCTGCCGTGTCCGATGAAGATCTTATGCCCACCCGGTCCGTACAAAGTTTTCTGTGCCTCCTGAAGAGCGGAGTAGAACCTTTCGGCGGCCAAGACATGCGTTTCAAATAGACGCGTAGCTCTATCACCTCTCACATCCGATGGCGCTGGCCAAGAAAGATACGAATTTGAGTCCAAGCCACATATACGGCCGATTTCGACCCTCACGGACCCAATCCATAACTGCAACACCCCAATGCGGGACTCGTGGGCGTCGAGCAGCTTCCGACCACGGGACACAACCTTGTGAAGCGCGTCCATACGACTAACAGAATTCGTCCCAGGACCTTTAGTATCGTCCCCGTTGTTCAGTGCTTTAGCCTTCTCGGTGACCAAGAGTTGTTCTCCCTGGTAGGTCAAACCATTTGAGATAATTGCAAAGTCATACCGCAAACGACCACTTGTACTTTCCTTACGAATATGGAGTCCGTCAATAAGCCCCTGCTTATTCGCAAAATCAAGAATTTTTCCAACAGCCTGGAATTTCTCCCGGTCCTCTTCGTTGTTGCTCACCGGCTCAAAATTTATCCTCCCCTCTTTTACCTCTTGCAGAACGGATAACAGGTCCGACTTCATGAAAATGGCTCCACGTGTATGGGCGGTCAGTGCAACACGCGCTTAAACCTGTTCAGCATTATACGGTTTGTACAGTAAGCGCCCGGCGAACCCGTCTTGCCGTTTCGCTCAGGCGCAGTGGCT
>NZ_JAGRRD010000001.1:3934280-4000525 GCF_018122735.1 Azoarcus sp. L1K30
CGGCAGCGTACGAGGTGTATAAGAGACAGGCCTTGGTGAGCGGCGCCGGTGTTCTGGCCGGCTGGGCCATGGGGGCGGGCATTGTCGGCGCCGGCTTGGCTTTCGCCACCGCGGCGGCAGCCAACTCGCTGGCGCTGTCCGCGATCTTCGCCAGATCGGCAGGTCCGGGTGGTTTGCAGACTTCGCGCCACATGCGCTCATCGACCGAATTCCTGGCCACCACCACCGGCGTCTGGTCTGCCACTGACTCTTCCCGCAACACGCGTTCGGCGGCATCCAGGTACACGCGCTTGATGGTAAAGAAGCTGCTGTTGCGGCAGTCGTAACGGTTGAGTGCCTTCACCGTGCGGTAGCCCGCCTTGCCTGCCTCCGCGTCGCCCAGTACCACACGCCCCCACGACACCTTGGTGCCGCGGTCCGAGTCGAAAATGCTCGCGCGGTCGATCTCGATCTTGCGCCCGGCATCGCTCAGCACGACCTGCCAGTCGGCGGCGAAGACGGGCGTGCCAAGACAGGCCGCGAGCGCGGCGCATAGATAGCGCAGGAATGGGCGAGACCAAGCGGGCTTCATTGCTGTGGGTCCGTGAGGGGTATGGAGTATTTCGGCAGGTGAAGGGGAATCTTTAGGTTAGGGACAGTATGAATTCAGTTGCTTGTGCGTTCTTCCGCGTCAACGCCGGTTTCCCGTCTTGTCGGTTCAGGTAAACGTCTTGTTGCAGGTATGACTTTTGCTCGGGAACTTGGAGAGTCCGAGAGTAGAGACGCGGTGTAAGATGGCGGCCGCGGCGCGTTGCTGCACTCAGATATTCGTCATGGTTTAGAAGATGGCTGGCAGCGAATATGCGCGATATTTTATCGGTGTTGAATAGATATGGAGTGCTCAAGGTGCCATGGTCCCTCTGGGCGATTGTTGCACTTCAAGCGCGTCACTGGATCCTGCTGGTATTGGTCGTCTTGTCCGCAAGACGCTCACCCGATACCGTGAGATTGCTTGGGGACGACTTTTCGTGGTTTCAGCTAGGGTTGGAAACACCGATCCTGTTTCTCGTGCTGGCGATCATGCAGCGCCACCCCGAGGCCGGGCGTTTCATTCGAGCACTTTGGCGCCGTGGTCGAGAAATCGTGTCCATCGCTGCGCTATTGAATCTGGGCTGGGTCGTATGGTTCCTCGCATCGTCCTACTACTGGCGCCCGTGGCCGGAACGGGTGGTATTGCTCCTCGGACTGGTTGATTTGCTTATCCTCGTATCGGTATGGCGATCAGAGCATTATCGTCAACTCTTCTCCGAGTTTCCCGAGTCTTCATCATCGTCAAAACAAGAGGCACTAAAGTGATACGTGTGTTCATCGGATTTGATCCGAGAGAGACTGTTGCGTGGCATGTTCTGGTGCACAGCATTCTCAGTCGTTCCTCGGCACCAGTAAGTTTTGTGCCCCTCGCCCTGAATAATCTGGAGGGGCTCATGTGGCGCGAGCGAAACAATCTCCAGTCGACCGATTTCTCATTCTCCAGATTTCTGACGCCCTACCTGTCGGGGTATGAGGGGTGGTCCATTTTCATGGACTGCGACATGCTGGTTCTGGACGATATAGCCAAGCTCTGGAACATGCGGGATGAGAAATATTCAGTGATGTGCGTGAAGCACGATCACAAACCCCGCGAGAGTATCAAGTTCCTGAATGCACCGCAGACTGCTTACGGAAAGAAGAACTGGTCGAGCGTGATGCTGTTCAATAATGCACGCTGCAAGTCCCTGACTCCCGAGTATGTCAATGCTGCAACGGGACTTGAATTGCATCAATTCAAGTGGTTGGAGGGCGATGATCAAATTGGCGAATTACCGCCTGAATGGAATCATCTCGTTGGATATGACGAGCCGGCAAAGTCGGTTTCGAACGTTCATTACACCATCGGGGGCCCGTATTTCAGGGAATATGTCGATTGCGAGTATGCCGCGGAGTGGTTGAGCGATCGTGACCGCATGTTGAGAGTGGACCAGCGCGACTGAGGTTGATCTCTCGATGTACGGAGAATCAATGAGTTTCGGAACCAGTACCGCACGTTCGGTGAGAGCCTGATGCGTATTCAGTGGATAGTTGATGGAATTGAATTTCAGCATGGTGAATACGTATCCGCGTTAGCCACGAACAGGTACAGGGTGCTGATTCCGGCTGATGAACTCAGGCGCTTAGGGCATGACGTCACGCTCACGAATGTGACCGACTCGCCTGCCAACTTGAAGCGCGAATCCGGTGTGGCAGACGTCCTGATTCTGGGGAAGCTCCTTGCCGGGGCGGATGGAGTGCGTTTCAGGCAACTGAGCGAAAAAATGATCGATGTGGCCCGTTGGGCAAGGACGCAAGGTGCAGTCGTCGTCGCCGATATCAATGATGACCACTTCGCCCATCCCTTGCTCGGCCCGCATTGGAAGGCTGTATGTGAGGTCGCCGATCTGGTGACTGCCGGTTCCCGAACGATGGCCGATCGCATCAGGGAGATTGCCGGGACTGCAGTAACAGTCATTGGGGATCCAGTGGCATCGCCCAAAGGCGGCGCACGTGTATTTCGGATGCCTTCAGCTTCTGTTCGATTCTTGCAGGGGTTTTCGCGGATACTGGGGTTCGTGGCGCCGTCACGGGTTCGATTGGCGTGGTTCGGAAGCCCCACGAACTGGGCCGAGATGGCAAGGTTTTCCGAGAAGATTCCCGTTGCCTTGTCCGGCAAGCGCGGGCTGGTTTCGGTCGTGAGTTCGCCGAATTGCGGGCTGGAGGAGTTTGCCGATCGATTCAATGCTCGATATGCGCCATCCGTACTGATGGAGTTCGTGCCATGGAGCGAACAAGCGACCTGGGATGTCCTTGAGCAATCCCACATCGTGCTGATTCCGGCTGATGTCGGTGACGCGAAGAAGACGGTCAAGTCGGCAAATCGACTGGTGGATGCCATCAATACAGGGCGGTTCGTCGTTGCCTCTCCTGTGCCCGCCTATGCGCCATTCAGTGAAGGCGCATGGATCGGTGAGTCACTTGAGGAAGGCGTGCGTTGGGCGCTCTCGAATCCTGACGCCGCACTTGAGCGCATCAGAAATGGGCAGCGCCTCGTCGAGGAAGCCAGTGACAGGCGTCTCGTCGGCAAGCAGTGGGAATTCGTCCTAGATCAATACAGGCAGATCTCCCGGCGGGAATTACCGCCAAGGGGCGACGAGAACGCTCAGATCACCCATGATCAGGTACCGAGTCCGGCACCTCTCCGCCTCAATCTTGGCTGTGGCGACAAGGTGCTCGATGGTTATGTGAATGTTGACGTGGTCGAGAGCAGGAGCGGCAAGCGCCCGGATGTCCTGTGTGACCTCCATCGTCTGGAGCCCTTTCAGGACAATTCAGTCGATGAGATCCTTTCCGTTCACGTGATCGAGCATTTCTGGCGTTGGGAGGTCGTGGATATCCTGCGGGAATGGATTCGGGTATTGAAGCCGGGCGGACGCATGATTCTCGAGTGTCCGAATCTGATCTCCGCCTGTGAAGAATTCCTGAGCGATCCTGAGCGGCAGGCGGGTGGTGGGCCGGAGGGGCAGCGCAGCATGTGGGTATTCTACGGCGACCCCCGCTGGAAGGATCCGTACATGGTGCACCGATGGGGGTATACGCCGAAGAGCCTGGCAGCGGTGATGAGCAAGGCCGGGCTGGTCGATGCGCGTCAGGAGCCCGCGCAGTACAAACTTAGGGAGCCGCGCGACATGCGGATTGTGGCCTTCAAACCTTCGAACAGTTGAGTTGGTGACAGATGGATCGACTTGAAGCTTTGCGGATTGCGCGCGAGCAAGGTAATACCGATGAAGCATTGTCGGCCTTGCGCGCGGTGATACGAGAGGATCCTGATGATGAAGAGTGCGTGCTGACAGCTGCATTCATGATCATGCAGATGGGGCGCTACGCGGAGGCGTCTGAACTTCTCGCACTTGTCTCGGTTTCCGCGATTGATCCCGCAACGCCTACACTTCTGGGCCAGGCATTGATGGCCCAGGGTCGCATGGACGAGGCGATGAAGGTGCTCACCGACGGGATTGCGCGATTCTCGACCTATCCCAAGATTTATGAGGTCAGAGGGGACATCAACTTCTACAAGCACCGATTCAAGGAGGCTCTGGAAGATCGGCGCAAGGCTGTTTATCTGCAGAAGTCTCCTCAGATCCGGCTATATACGGCGCTGGTGAACTCGATACTTTCCGCGAGCAGTGGATACGGTTACTCGCCAAGTGAGATTGAGTACGCCTGCAAAATGGTCAAAGCCGAGGCAGATGGTGCTCGCGAGGGCGAACTCTTTGAGTTTGCGGAGAGTATTTTCCAGATCAAGGACAGAATGGATCTGGCCGCTGAGCTTGTCGAACGGGTGATGCCCTGCCCGGATGGATTCAAAGACGAGACATTTAGATGGCGTACGGTGGAGGACTATTGCGCGGCATCATCCAGTGTTGTCCTGCCTGTCAATGCAGGGGAGCAGTTGCCAGGTCTCCCGACCTATCTGCTTGAACTGAGCCACGCGTCGGTTGCGCCAAGTTTGCAGTGGATTCCCATCCTGCGCGATTCGGGCGCGATTCTTTCCGGTTTTGCTTCTCTGCGTTTGCGGACAGCGCGTGAAAATGGCACATCGCCATTGCTCCTGAACAACAGTTTCGCAGCACGTTTGAGACTGCCGAGCACCGCTTCTGCTTACTATGAACAGGCAATCGTCCTGGGGGGAATGCCGCAGTATTACCACAACACGATCGACTATTTTTCTCGCCTCGCGCTAGTGGCAGGAAGGCCCGAATACGAGGCATTTCCCATCCTGGTCAATAGCGATCTCGCAGAGTTTCAGCGCGCATTCTTTGCCGCAGCGGGCGTATCCGCAGACCGACTAGTCCTAGTGGCGCCTGATGAGGTTGTCGAGGTTCGCAGGGCGATCGTGCCGGCAATGCTGGCGCGGGGAGGCAGGCAAGTGCATCCGTACTTGCCTGCCTGGTATCGGTCCGTGTTCGTAAAGGATTCGGCGCGTCCAGATGAGCGAAAGCTCAAGCTCTATGTCTCTCGTGGGGAGGGGCTCAAGCGACGCTTAAGCAACGAGCGCGAACTGGTGAAGTCACTTCAGGAAAGAGGATTCGAAATGATCGATCCCGCGCAACTGACCGTACCCGAGCAGGTTGACCTGTTTTCGCGTGCAGAGGTCGTTGTAGCGCCGACGGGCGCGTCCTTGTCAAATATGGTCTTCATGCCGTCAGGTGGATTGATCGTTTCCCTGATCGGGGGGTATCTGAGCCATAGTCCAGGTTCGCGCTGGTTTGACGTACTGGCGCTTGCATGTGGTCATCGTTACACGGAGGTCAGTGGGGTTTCCAACGAGTTTGTTGGCGGAAGGCTCATCGATGCCGATTTCGAGGTCGACGTCTCCAAGGTTCTGTCGGCAATTGACGAAATGGAGTCGCGGGCATGTTGAACACGGGAACGGTGCTCGTGTCCGGAGGTGCCGGCTTCATCGGTTCCCATCTGTGCGAAAGGCTGCTCGGAGACGGCTACGATGTGTTGTGCCTGGACAATTTCTATACGGGCACGAAGAAGAACATCCGGCACCTGATCGGAGATCCCCGGTTTGAGCTCGTTCGGCACAATATCTGGATGCCGATCTTTGTCGAAGTCGACCGGATATTCAATCTGGCCTGTCCTGCGAGCCCTGTTCACTATCAGAATGATCCCGTCGCCACGGTGAAGACGTCGGTGCTCGGCTCAATCAACATGCTCGGCCTTGCCAAGAGGCGGAGTGCCAGAATCCTGCAGGCCTCGACCTCCGAAGTGTATGGGGATCCGCAAAGACATCCCCAGAGCGAGGAGTATTGGGGACATGTCAATCCGATAGGGTTCAGGGCATGCTATGACGAGGGGAAGCGCTGCGCTGAAACCTTGTTTTTCGACTATCACCGTCAGCATGCGGTAGATATCCGCTTGGTGCGGATATTCAATACCTACGGGCCGAGGATGCACCCGAATGATGGCAGGGTGGTTTCGAATTTCGTCGTGAGTGCCTTAACCGGAAAGCCGCTGACACTTTACGGCGACGGCAGCCAGACTCGCTCGTTCTGCTATGTGGATGACATGGTCGAGGGCTTGGTGAGGATGATGGACCAGAGCTCGAGTATCGGCCCGGTGAATCTGGGCAATCCGGAAGAGATAAGCATCAGGGAGCTGGCGGAGCGAGTTGTAAGGATGACCAACTCCGCCAGTCCCATTGTGTTCAAACCTTTGCCAAATGACGATCCTCACCGCCGCCAGCCCGATATCAGCAGGGCAACGGAGTTGCTCGACTGGCGACCGAGAGTATGCCTTGAGGACGGCTTGAAGGAGACAATTGCGTACTTCAGGAGCGTGTTCAAGTGAGTCCGCAGCCAGTACCTTGCCATTGTCCGGTTTGTGGCGGGGCAGTCGGTTTTTCCGTGCTTCCACCGGTGGCGCATCCCCTTGCGATACTGGCATGGCCGGATACCGAGCGGGACGCCCGTTCGCTGCCTCGACTACCGCTGTCTTTCGTGCAATGCACGCGATGTTCGCATGTGTTCAACCATGAGTTTGTTTACCCGGGGGAGGAGTACGCGGACAACTCGATGCGGATGTACAACAGCGGAGTCTCCTGGCGAGGTCATCTGTCGGATCTCCGTGAGCAATTGCTGGCTCACCTTCCTTCGAATCCAACGGTTGTGGAGATCGGCTGTGGTTCGGGTGAGTTTCTGCAAGGGTTGTGCGAGCATCGGCCAGGTCGATATATCGGGTTTGATCCGCAGGCTCGCGAAGAGGGGGCCATCGGAACCGTCGAGATTCGGCAATGCCTCTTCTCCCCGCTCGAGCATATTTCTGAGCTGAAACCGAATCTCATTGTCATAAGGCATGTGCTCGAACATCTTCTTGACCCGTTCGTGTTGCTCGAACGCATGGCGTGGGCTGCATCGCTAGAAGGGCTTGATTGCAAGCTTTTTGCCGAAGTGCCGTGCATCGACGTCGCGTTGCGTCATGGCCGTCTCGCCGACTTCTATTACGAGCATTACTCCCAGTTCACTACGCGCTCTTTCGAGTACCTCATTCGCCGTGCCGGCAAGTTGATGTCCGTTGCGCATGGTTACGGCGATGAGGTTGTGTTCGGCCTCGCAACGCTTGGAGTTCCCGCAGAACAGTTAGAATCGGCAGTCTGGACCGATGTGTCGTTGGCTCGCGTGTCCGGCTTCCGCATCAAGGTCGCCGCGCAACTCGATGCGATGGTGGATGCTCGAAAGCGTGTCGTGATCTGGGGCGGGGTTGGAAAAGCCGCATCGTTCATGAACTACTACGGGCTGGATGCGGAGCGATTTCCGCTGGTCGTCGACTCGGACATGCGCAAGGTTGGCAGCCACGTGCCGGGGACGGGGCAGCTGATTCAGAGCATCGGTGCGCTCAAGGATGAGTGTTTCGATGTGCTGCTGATACCGGCAAACTGGAGGGTAAGGGATGTGATGCAGGAAGCGGAGCGTCTTGGTGTCCGCTTTGCCGTCGCCCTGATCGAACACGAGGGGGAGCTTGTCGATCCCCTGAACGTCAGGACGCCGTACCTGTAGGTTTGCGAGTGCCGAGGGTGAAGCGCGGGGCGTGTTTATTGGCGAGGCTTGCGACTCATGCTTACTACGAGAGCCTCGACGGCCAAGGCGACAAACTCCTTCGTGTAACCGAGGTCCGTCAGTTCCCATCGAAAGGCATTGCTCAGACGTGCTTTACCGATGATGCCTAGGCTGTTCTCTGACTTGAAGGTGACGGCCTGTTCGCACGCTTCCTCCAATATGCGGGTCAGGCGGTTAACCGACGGGCGCTTACCGGGTTGTTGATCGAGAGCAGGCGGGTATCTTTTTGCAATGTCCTTAGCCAGTTTTCGCGAAAATGTTGTTGTATCAACAGGCTTAAATAGGCTTAGAAGACCCATGGGAAGTGACTGTATGTAGTGTTGGGGGGCTTATCAATGGGCGAAAAGCCCCCCGATAAAATTAGCTGCGGCAGGAGGCCGGCGCGTACTTGGCCATGTTGCTGGTGCAAGTCCAGTTGACGGTCTGGCCAGTCCAGGACGGAGCAAGCGTAGCAATGAATCCGCTCGTACCGACTTCGGACTTCGCATTTACGACAATCACCCCGGCTGAAGAGACGGTGCCGTTTTGAACGAACTGGGAGCTTGCAATGGTGATCCCGGTAACGTTGGTACAACCATTGTTTACCTGACACGACTCGGTGACGCCGGTGCGAGCTGAAGAAGCTGCGAGAAGGACCTCCGATACTCGGGCGCGAACGGTGTAATCTTGATAAGCGGGCAGTGCAACAGCTGCCAGGATACCGATAATCGCAACCACGATCATCAGTTCGATCAGGGTAAAGCCCTTTTGCAACGATTTCATTTGAATTACCTCCTTGATTGTTTGCGCGTTGCGCAGTTTCTAGTAAGCAATAGTCGTGCCTTATGCTTTGCTCCATGTCAGCAGTGCTCGTCGAACATCTTCAAGCAAGGTGTTCCAGTCGCCTGAGTGTTGCTGTCTGAAGATCCGGGAACTCGGGTACCAAGGCATGGAGGACGACTTCAGCCCGTAACGCCATTCCGGGATTTTGGGCGCGAGGACCCACACCGGTGTCCCAAGGGCCCCCGCGTAGTGAACCGTCGTATTGCACACGGAGATCACCAGGTCCAGCGACGAGATCAATGCTGAGAATTCGTCGAGGTCCGAGATTGACTCTGGCCAATAATGCAAATCGAGCCCGGTCTCTCCACATCGTTGGACGTCGGTCTCGACTTTTCCGTACTGCAGACACACCCACTCGGCATCACAGGCTTTTGATAGTGGGGCAAATGCCGTCGCATCAAGTGATCGGACTGCAGTGCGGGTGTGCTCTGTGCCTCCACGCCAGGAAATCCCGATGCGTGGTCGTCCTGTGCGACCAGCGATCTGCGCACGCCAATGCTCGGTTCGAAGTTCGTCGGCTCTCAGGTAGCCGGCGTGTTTGGGAAAGCTCTGGAGGTCCCGTCTGAAGTGGCGAGGAAGATCTCCTGCAGGGACGTAGTAATCCATGGGGCCAAGTGCCTTGACCCATTCAAGGCCGCGATCTTGTTGGCTGCCAATGACTTCGCACTCGGGAAAGGACCGGGCCAAGGTTGGAGCGATACGTGATATTGCTTCGACGACGACACGCGACGGGCCTTGAGCAAGGAGATCAGGCAGGCAGGAGGCGAACATCACCTGATCGCCAAGCCCTTGTTCAGCAAGGACAACGATGCGCTTGCCGGTGAGTGTTTCACCATTCCAGTGTGGGAAAGGGAGGGTGCGGAAGTGCTTGGAGTCGCTAAGGTTTCTATATGCATAACCATCCCACCCGTCGGCGAATCTTTCATGCAGGAGCAGTATGGAAGATTGCAGGAATCTCAGATGCGGGTTGTTGGGTTCGTGCTTGAGGTATTCTTCGAGCAATGGCTGCGCTTCATCGAATCGGCCGGAGAAAATGAGCGCATTGGCATAGCTGCCAACTACTGCGGGCAATAGTTGCGGTGCTTCTGTCAACAGCCGCTGGTAAAGGTCGATTGCTTCGTCGTACCGACAAGTAGCCATCATGTTGTTTGCAATCAGTGCCCGCGTGGTCGGAGAGTCGTCCTGCAGCAAGGCACGCTCGAGAAACGGGGTGCTTTCGACGAACCGTTCCTGCTTTCCTAGGAGTTCCGACATGTCCAGCAGCGCAGATAGCGGGGCCTTCTCCCCGGCAACCGCTTCGCGAAGATAGCGATCCGCGAGCGCCAGGTTGCCCATGGCCATCTGCAGAGAGCCCATGGTTCCGGAGATTTCCGGTGTTGAGGCATTGTGAGCAAGGAAAATGTTCAGCGTGTCCACTCCCCCTTGCGCATCTCCGGCTGCTAGATGGAGGCGCGCAAGTTGGGTTGCGAGCGAACTATCCCGTGGTGATTCAGTGAAAAGCCGCTCAGCCAAGGATATTGCTTGATCTAGCTCGTTCGCGGCCGTTAGTTGCTCCAGTCGGTCAAGGTCCGTAGTCGGCCCGAGCGGAGGCTCCTCGCCTTGGTCCAAACTGTTATCTTTTGAGGGTACCCCTGCCTCTTCCGCATCGGCGTCGAGTTGTTCCCGATTCCGTATGGCATGTTCGAACGCTGGGTCCAGTGAAAGGGCCCGATCAAAGGCATAGGCCGCGTCGCGCCGCTTGCCTGCTGCCCGACGAGCGATACCGAGATTGTTCCAGGATGCCTTGTCCATGGGGTCAAGGCGGACTGCCTCTTTGAGGATCCGTTCAGCAATAGCATGATTGCCGAGTTGAAGCTGGCACAATCCAAGCTGTGCCCGAAATCGCGCGTTGTCAGGTGCCGCGCCGATGGCGAACTGTGCGTGGCGCAGGGCTGCAGTGAAGTCGGCCCGCTCGCCCAAGATCAACGATAGGCCATGATGTGCTTCAGGCTGACTGGGGTCTTGATCAAGCGCTGCCTTGAAGGCTCTTTCGGCATCCGTGTCGCGGCGCTCGAAGTACGCGAGCTCTCCTTCCAGGCATTCGACGGTTGCCGGTGGGACGTGATTCTTCCGCGACAATGCGTTGATTGAACGTCTGGCATCCGAAAACGCTCTCTGACGAATTTGAGCCCGGATCTCTTCCGGTGTTGTCGCCCCTTTTCGAATGAGCGACGATTTCGCAAGGCTGATGAGTTGGGCGAACATGGAAACCTGACGGTGCATCCAAAGGACTCAATGTACCAAGAATCACGCAATTCATCTGCTCTTGCCAGGATCGTGAAGGCGTCAGGCATGACAATTCGGGGGCGTCTTTCGTGTCAAAAATCGACAAGATGTCAAATGTTGACGGTCATGATGGGTGCCTATCCCGCCTGGCCGCTCAGTACGCAATGCACGATTCGCATACGGTGCCGCGGACGTCACGCTTGAGATGTGCTTCACGAAGCCGGACGAATTCCGGGGCGTTCCAGGCGTCCATGAACGATGTTACGTTCAGATCGCCCATGGTCCAGTTTGCAGTGGCGTCAAAGCAGCAGGCGGAAAGCTTGCCCTCTGCGGTAACGTGCCCTTCGGTAAAGGCGGACCAGCACGGTAGCGGTTCCCTGAGTGCCTCGAGTCGCCCCTGGTTGCCGGCGGTTGGACGATATCCCAGTTCCTCTTCCCTTTGTACCGCGAATGCCCCCATCGAGTAGAGCGGGAGCCAATAGTGCTCGTCCACATATGGGCGAACCTTTTCGTCCAGCAGCTGCTCCATCTTCTGTTGCTGTTCGCCGTCATACCGAATCGACGACGCGTACAGGCCCGTCTTGTAGCCACCGCTGTTCCGAACCTCCCAGCCCGCTTGAATATTCTCCAGCGCGGTATGGAAAAGCTTCTTCGAGACGCCCATGACTGATTCGAACTGTGTTTCGTCGGCAGCATTGACCGACCATTTGAGCGAGTCGAGTCCTGCTTTCATGCACGCTTCGATCGCCTCCGGAAACGCCATTGAGGCATTCGAGGTCAAGAACACATAGGGCATTGTTATCTCGTGCTTGAGGTAGTCGATACAGTCGACCAGGAGACGAGGGTTCATGAATGACTCGCCAAGGTAGAACACGCCGATCTCCTCTACGCCGGCGTCGCGCATCTCACGCGTGATGCGTTTGAAGAGTTGGAAGTCCATGTCCCACTTCGGTTGAACTGCCCGGGACCTCAGCGCGCAAAAGCCGCAGCGATAATTGCAGCGTGGCGAGATCTCGATCTTCACGCTCTTTGGCGCGGGGAGCGTGGCGTGCCTGTAGGCTTCCGGAATGCGGGTGATTGCGTCAATGCGCGTGGTGATCATGATGCTTGGCCTCACTCATTGGATACATGCGGAGTAGAGGCCGATTCGAGCAGGATGGCGTTGACCTGAATCAACGGAGAGGGTCTGGGGCGGCCTGAGCGGGGAAGTGCGTCGTGATTAAGCCCGCCAATGCCGTCGAGCAGTCAAGGTAGAAGCCCCCAGACCTGCATCCCGCTTCAATCGTGCATGCGTCGACGTCCCGCAAACCCAGCCGCCATCCCGATCACCAGCAGCGCAAGCACGCCTGGTTCCGGCACGCTCTGCGCGCGTCGCGTTACCGTAAGCTGGTCCTGGGAGTTGCCGGCGCTCAACGCGACGAAGTCGTACAGCGAGGATGTGTAGGCCTGGTTTCCGAGTTGGGTGTTCCAGATCGCGAGATCATTGATCCACGTAGTGGCCAGTGCGGTGGCCGTGCCGAATGCCGAGGTTGTGAGGAACTTTCCGCTGCTCAGACTGAGGTTGGCGCCGTCAGTCACGATCTCCCATAAGGCAAGTTGGAAGGCGGATGCGGCGTCGGTCAGGGTGGTGACGGCCTCGTAGTGAAGATCGTACAGGCGGGCGATCAGGTTTTGCTGGGGCTGATCGAAGCGGCCTGCCAGCGCGCCGCTACTGAACAGCGTGTCGCCGCTGAGAAGGGCCGTCTTGGGTTCGATGCAGAAGGAACCGAGCAGCCCGCTTGCGTAACTCGTTTCACCTGGTGCCTTCTGTTTGAAGGTCAGCATGCCGGCACTGACACCAGAGTTCTTGTAGGTGCCGTTGTTGAACACGCTGATGGTGCCGGTTTTTGCCCCGGAGACTAGGCCCTGGAAGTTGAGGATCAGGTCGGCGTGGGCGAGGTTGGCGCTCAGCGCAGCTGCAGTACCGATGGCCAGTGCGGCGAAGAAGGAGCGTAGGCGCATGCTGCGGGTTCCTGTTCATTTTCGATTGGCGGGGCGACCCCTTGGATGAGTGAATTATCCATATGATGCAAAAATGGCGAAAACGATAAAACCGTATGCATGTGCGATGAATCACGGTCGCCATGTCATTGTGCTCGTCGTGCGCACAACGATGCCCCTGCCCGATTGACTGAATCAATCGGGCAGGGGATTTTATCCGCGAGGCGCTGCCTCTCCCTCCAGTCCAATCAGGCCAGATTCATCTTGCGCGCAGCTTCGCGCAACTCCGCACGGAAGTTCGGGTGTGCAATGCCGATGAGCGCTTCCGCCCGTTGCTTGGCCGTCTTGCCGCGCAGTTGCGCAACACCGTACTCGGTCACCACGTAGTTGATGTCGTTCTTGCTGGTGGTGACATGGGTGCCCGGGCACAGCACGGGCGCAATGCGCGAGATGGTGTCGTTCTTGGCAGTCGATGGCAGTACGATGAAGGCCTTGCCGTTCTTCGAGCGATTGGCTGCACGGACGAAGTCCACCTGTCCGCCGGTACCCGAGTAGGGCGTATGGCCGAGGCTCTCCGAGCCGCACTGGCCGAGCAGGTCGATCTGCAGCGTGGCGTTGATGCAGCACAGATTGTCGTTGCGGGCGGCAATGTAGGGATCGTTGGTGAAATCGACCGGGTGCATTTCCAGCATCGGGTTGCGGTGCAGGAAGCGATACAGCTTGCGCGAGCCCAGCGCGAAGGTGGCGACCATCTTGCCGGGCATGAAAGTCTTGCGCTGGTTGGTGACGGCGCCGCTCTCGATCAGGGATAGGATGCCGTCGCCGATCATCTCGGTATGGATGCCGAGGTCGCGCTTGTGCTGCAGCTGCATCACGACCGCGTCGGGAATTCCGCCGTAGCCGATCTGCAGTGTGGCGCCATCGTCGATGAGTTCGGCCACGTGCTTGCCGATCGCTTCCTGGATGGGGCCGATGGTCGGCAGTCCGACTTCGAACAGTTCGTCATTGGTCTCCACCAGGCCTGCGACCTGCGAAATGTGGATGTGGCAGTCTCCGTTTGCGAAGGGGACGTTCGGATTGACTTCGAGCAGGACGACGCGTGCCTTGCGTACCGCTGCCATGGTGTAGTCGGGCGCGAGCGAGAGCGAGAAATAGCCGTGCTCGTCCATTGGCGAGGCCATGGTCATCACGACGTCTGCCGGTGACAGGCCACGATCGATCAGCATCGGCAGTTCGGAAAAATAGGCGGGAACGAAATCGACCCAGCCCGATTGCCCGCCGGCGCGGGTTGCGCCGCCGAAGAAATACGCATCATGGCGGATGTTGGCGCGAGTCTCGGGATCGAGGTAGGCAAACTTGCGCAACGGCAGGATCTGACTGACTGCCACGTCGCTGAGGGTATGGCGGCGCTCGGACAGTGCCTGCAGCAAGGCAGGCGGCTCTCCTACGCCAGTCGGCACGACGATGGTATTGCCATTGTTGACCATGCCGACTGCGTCGGCCGGACTCATCCTTTTCTGCTCGTAAAGCGTTTGCATGTTCATACTCTCTCTCCTATCAACTGCTTTTATATACGTCTCTATCAGGGATTATACGTATATTCCATACCTACGCGTATGGATGAGAGGATGATCAGTTCGCGCTGGACGGGCCTTGATGAAAGACAAGATCGGCAACGGGCTCACCGCCGCACAGATGTTGATCGATGATGCGTTGCATGTTCGTCGGCGTGACGTTGTAGTACCACACGCCGTCCGGTTGCACGCACAGGATCGGGCCGCCCTTGCATGCGGCAAAGCAGGACGCCCGGGTGCGCTTCACGCGTAAAGTGCCGGCGTCCAGTCCGGCGTGCCGGAAGCGCTCGCCGAGACTGTCGAACAAGGCCTGGGCGTCACTGTTGGCGTTGCATCGTGGGCCGGTACACACCAGCAAATGGCGGTGATAGTTGCCGAGTTTGGGTTTTTCCACAACGCCTTCGGCCACGGCGGTTTGCGTTGCGTCGTGGCGGTTCATGCGCCTGCCTCCACGTCGGCGATTTCTGCGCTGCGCAGGTCGGCAAGCGTGGCGACGATGTAGTCGAGTGGCAGTACGTACCGCGCGGCAAGTTGCGCAGGTGTTTCGTGGCTGCCGCGCAGGGTCTCGAGCCACCCGCTGAGCCCTGTACTCAGCGAGCGTCCGGCCTGTTCGCCACTGCGGGTGGCACGCTCGCCATCTGCGACCTCGTATTTGTTGCCGTAGCCGCGCGGCGTCACCATCAGGCCGTCACGCACGAAGGTGTGCGAATTGCCGATGAGCACGGTCGTAAGCATGCCAATGTCGCACTCGCTCATCTTGTCCAGCGTGGTGAACTCGATACGCTGCTTTGGTCGATAGGCCGACTTGACGATCGCCACCGGGGTGTCGGGCCGGCGGTGACGCAGGAACAGGCGCTGGGCCTCGACGATCTGGCGCGTGCGGCGACCGCTCTTGGGGTTATAGAGGGCGACCACGAAATCGGCGTAGGCGACCGCATCGAGGCGACGAGCGATGGTCGGCCAGGGGGTGAGCAGATCGGACAGCGAGATGGCGCAGAAGTCGTGCGTCAGCGGGGCGCCGACCAGCGCGGCGCAGGTGTTGAGTGCCGAGGCGCCGGGAATGATCTCGACCTCGATGTCCGACTCGGGCGTCCATCCGGCCTGAAACAGGACTTCGAAGGTAGGCCCGGCCATGCCATACACGCCGGCATCGCCGGACGAGATCAGCGCCACCTTTTTGCCTTGCCGGGCGCGGTCGAGCGATTCGATGGCGCGGTCGAGCTCTTCGGTCATCGACTTCCTGATCACTTCCTTGCCGTCGAGCAGGTCGGCGACCAGCTTGATATAGGTGACATAGCCGATGATGGTGTCAGCCTCGGCGATGGCCGCGCGTGCGCGCGCGGTGAGGTGGTCGTGACTGCCGGGGCCGAGGCCCACCAGCATGATCTTGCCCTTGGCGGTTGTCGTGTTCATTCGGTGATCCTTGCAATGGAGATGGTGGCGTTCTTGCCGTCAGGTCCGCGCACCTTGTGCTTTTCGACCAGCAGTGCGCCCTGCTCCGCATTGGCCGCGATCAGCGCGGCGGCTTCCGAGACCGAGGGCGTGCCGGTGTAGCGACGCACGGTGTCGGACGGGTTGGGTACCGCGATCGCGGCGAGGCGTGCGGCAGGGTGAAATGCGATGCGCCAGCCGTGAACGGCCGCGAGCACTGCCAGGCCGGGTTCGTCTTCCTTGAGGTCGATGCTGGCGACGGCGCCGACTGCGTCAAGGCCGACGCCGGCGGCCGCCAGCGCTTCATTGACTGCACGGGCGAGGGTTTCGAACGGGGTGCCGCGGTCGCAGCCGAGTCCAAGTGCGACTCTCATTGCACGCTCGCAGCAGTGGGGCGGTAGATGACCTTCTTGCCACTCAAACGCTCGGCAAGCGTGTCAGGCAGGCTTCGATTGCTGACCCACAGCACGGCGCCGAATGCATCCGGGTCGATGTCTTCGATGCGGTCGAAGCGGTGCAGATTGGCGGGCAAGGCGCCGCTGCGACCGTTGGCGTGACGCAGCCACCAGTCGGTGCTGCCGGCTTCCTGAACCAGCGCCACCGGTTCGTCATTCACGACGGCAGCGCTGGCCCGCACGATTTCGTCATGGCTGGCTTCGAAGGTCCAGCCCAGTTCGCGGCCCAGCAGGTCGACGGCAAGGGTTTCGCGAGCATCGGAGGCGGTGGTGAGCACCTGCTGCGCGCCAAGCGTGTGCGCGAGCATGCCCGCCAGCGCGTTGGCGCCGCCGAGGTGACCGGAGAGCACCGGGATGGCGTAACGTCCGGCTTCGTCGAGTACCACGATGCCGGGATCGCTTTCCTTGTTCTTCAAATGCGGAGCGATGAGTCGGACGACTGCGCCGAGTGAGACGATGCAGATGATGCCTTCGAAAGCCGCGAACAGTGCGGGAATCTGGTCACCGGTCTTGCCGGTGAAGCAGGCAAAGGCACCCGGTGCGGCCGCCTCGGCTTCGCTGTGGAACTTCTCCGGAGCGAACAGGGTGGCGCCGGGCAGGACGGCCACCACCTTGCCGGCGAGCGCAATGCCGTGACGGGTGATCGAGACGACCGCGACTTTGTGATTGGGGAAGGGGAGGTGTTGGGTCATGTGCAAACGTCTTCTATAGGGTGGTCTTTCAGGTGGTGGCGATTGAACACGGCAGGGGGCTCGCGTGGAGCGCGCCGGGGTGTTCGGCCAGCGGGCTGTCGTGAGCGCCGGTTCGGCGGGCGGCGGCGGGGAAACAAGGCGATGTATGTCTGAGGGAGCGCAGCGAACGAGTTTGCATCGCCGCCCCGACGACGCTTGACGAGCCGGGAAGCCGAAGGCCGCGAGCGTCTGCCCGATGGCCGAATGCCTCGGGTAGGCGCTTCACGCGAGTCCCCGGTAGAGCGTGGCACGGATCAGTGAGCTTCGCTTCACGTGGCGGCCTCTGCTGCTGCAGTGAAATCCGGGGCTCCTGATCGCTTGCGACAGCCACGGCGCAGTTCTCCGCGTACGCGCTTCGGGTTCTGCACCAGCAGCAGCGACAGGTAATTCACCTTCTCTCCGCGCAGACTGGAGACGTCGCGTACGACGCGCTCCTCGGGTGAGCCCACTTTCTCGATGAAGCAGGTGCTGGCGATCAGCCCGCGGCGTTCGAGCAGATCCAGTACCTCGTCCAGCAACGGCTTGACCTTCATCAGCACCAGGGTGTCGAACTCGTCGAGCAGATGGTCGATTACCGGTACGCCGTAGGCGGCGGGGATGATGGCCAGGGTCTCGTCTTCTTCGGCCAGCGCCACATCCGTTCGGGCGGCGGCCGCGGCAAATGAACTGACGCCGGGGATGGTTTCCACCGTGACCTCGGGCGCCAGCTCGCGCACTGCGCGTGCAAGGTGGCGGAAGGTGGAGTAAGTGGAGGCATCGCCTTCGACCAGAAAGGCGACATCACGCCCGCTTGCCAGCCACTCGACCGTGCGGCTGGCGGCGCGCGCCCACGCCTTGGCCAGTGCGGTCGCATCGCGCGTCATTGGAAAGACCAGTTCGGCGGCGTCGGCCGGAATCTCGAGTCCACCCCGGCGGGCGATGCCGAGTGCATAAGAGCTTTCCTCCGCGCGTTTGACCGGGTAGGCCCAGCGTGCGCCGGATTGCAGTGCTGCCCAGCCGCGGCGGGTGATGAGGTCGGGGTCACCGGGGCCGAGCGAGACGCCGATCAGGCGGCCGAAGCCGCAAGAAGGGGGCGATGCTTGAAGGGCGGTGGTGCGCACGTCATTCATGGGTGTTGCCTCCTGCGAGGTCTGATGGACGGCCTGCAGCCTGCGCGCTGACGATCCACACCGGGTTCTGGGCAGCGAGGCGGTGCATGTCGAGAATCGGCTGACTGCGCGCGGCCGAGAGCATGGTGACGTCCCAAGTGGCGCCAAGCTGCTGAAGAGTCCGGGTGGCGAGGGCAAGGTTTTCCAGGGTGACGAAGTTCATTACCAGGCGCCCGCGGGGCTTGAGCCTGCCAAGGACCAGTGCGATAAGTTCCCCCAGTTCGCCGCCCGAGCCGCCGATGAAAACCGCGTCGGGTGCGGGCCATGTATCGAGCCCGGCAGGCGCCTTGGCTTCGAACAGGCTGTAATTGCTCGCGTGCATGCGTCGCGCGTTGACGCGGGCGTTGGCTGCATCTCCACTGTTCTTCTCGATTGCCCACACGTGGCCGAGGTAAGCGATGCGGCTGGCTTCAAGGCCGACCGAGCCGGAGCCCGCGCCGATATCCCACACGATGCTGTCGGCGCGCAGGCCAAGGCGGGCGAGCGAAACCGCACGCGCTTCGAGCTTGGTGATCAGCCCCTTCTCGGGCGTGCGTTGCACGAAATCGAGATCGTCGAAGCCGAATACCGGTGCGGTATGCGGAATGCTCGAGACGAGGTCGGGCGGGTAGCGTGTCGGTGCGCATTCGTCACCTGCCCGGGCGATGCGTTCGATGATTACGACGTTGGGGTCGGGAAAGCGGCGGCGCGCTGCGTCGGTCAGGCTCAGGTTGGCAAAGACGGCTTCGTCCGCATGACACAGACAGGCGACGACGGATAGCCTGACGCTTTCGTGCGCGTCATCGCCGTAGCCGGCGGCGAGCAGTGCGCGGGCGATGCGGTCCGGGCTGTTGTGCGGGCTGGTGAAAGTGGCGACCAGCGGATGGCTGGCGACCGCGCGCACCAGTTTGTACAGGCCGTGTGCCGGTGTCGGGCCGGGAGCCGCGTCGTCACCGGGCCACTCGCCTGCATCGGGGCCATGGCAGGAGCTGATACGCGCGTCATGCCACGGCTTCTTGAGGCGGGCGAAGGCGAGCTGAATGGTCGATGGTGCGGGCATGATCTCGACTGCGCCGGCGCCGAGCTTGCCGATCAGAAAGCGGGCAATGCCGTGACACAGCGGATCACCCGTGGCGAGTACTGCAACCGGTCTGCCCCCTTCGAGCGCGCTGACGATCCATGCTGGCGTTTGCGACAGCGCACCGTCCATGTCGAGACACTCGGTGCCTTCGGGCAGAAAGGGCGCGACGAGATCAAGCGTGCGCCGGGCACCGATCAAAAGGCTGGCGCCGCGCAGTCTCGCCTGGGCGGCTGCGGGCAGGCTGGCCCAGCCCTCATCGATGATGCCGATCACGCTGCACAGCGGGTGTTGGTTGTCAGGCATGTGCGGGTTCCATCAGTTCTTCTTCGTTCAGGGTCACGATCGGCACGCCCTCGAAATTGCAGGCCAGCACGGTGAGGCGGTGGGGACCGGGGTAGCGCTCGCGCAGGCTGCGGATGGCGCGGGCGGCGAGCGAGCGGTGAAAGGCCACCGCGAGTCCGAGTTCAGCCAGGCGTTCGGCGGCAAAGCGGGCGGTTTCGGCGGCGCGGATCTCCTCGATCAGATCGGCGGGTGCGCCGACTTCGGCTGCCGCGCCGGCGATCAGGTCGCGGTCGACCTCCTCGCGCCAGGCGTGGGTGACCGACAGGCCCTGGGCGATCTTGGTCAGCTTGCCCACCATGGCACCGATGATGATGTGCTGCATGTCGTGCTTGAGCGCGGTGGCGAACGCGGCCTTGACGAAGTCGCCCATCTGCACGAAACAGGCTTCGTCGAGTTGCGGGAACTCGCGCATCGCGCACTTTTCGGTCCGGCCGCCCGTCGTGAACACCACCGAGGTCTGGCCCTGGTTCGCCGCCACATCCACGGCCTGGATCACGCTCGCGCGAAAGGCTGCAGTCGAATAGGGGCGGACGATGCCGGTGGTGCCGAGGATGCTGATGCCGCCCAGAATGCCGAGCCGGGCATTCAGTGTTTTCTTCGCCATCTCTTCGCCACCGGGCACCGAGATGGTGACTTCAAGGCTGTCGCCGGCGGAAAGAATGGCTGCGCCTGCGCTGGCGACGTTTTCGGTGATGCTGCGTCGTGGCGCAGGGTTGATCGCGGGGCCACCGACATCGAGTCCGAGGCCGGGCTTGGTGACGATGCCGACGCCGGGGCCTCCCTTGAGGATGATGGCACCGCCCCCGCCGATGATGCGGCGCACGTCGGCGGTGAGGTGGGCACCATGCGTGGCGTCGGGGTCGTCGCCTGCGTCCTTGATCGAGACCGCATGCGCGTGGCCACCTCCCGGGTGCCGTATCACCGTGCCGTCGCTGATGTTGAAGCGCACGCGCTGGGTGTTCGGCAGCACGCATTCGACCGCCTCGGGCACCACACCCTGCACCAGTCCGAGCGTGGCCGCAGTGGCTGCAGCCGCCGCGTTGGCGCCGGTCGAGAAGCCGGTGCGATTGCCGCGGTCGCGCTTGGGATCACCCTTGCGAACCTTCTCGGGAGGCGTGTGACCGGCTGCCATGGGGTGTTCAGGCCTGGGCGGGCTGCAGTTGGCATGCCTCGGCCAGTCCGAGCAGTGCATGCAGTGCCGCGACCACCAGCGTCGATCCCCCCTTGCGCCCACGGATCACGATCCATGGCACCTCGGTGAGCCCTGCCATCAGGTCCTTGGACTCGGCGGCAGAGACGAAGCCCACCGGCATGCCAATGACCAGCGCCGGGCGTGCTCCTTCTTCGCGGATCAGGCGGACAATTTCGATCAACGCGGTGGGCGCGTTGCCGATACCGACCAGTGCGCCATCGAGCAAGCCTTGCCGGTGCGCCTTGCGCATGGCCTGCACCGCACGCGTCGTGTTCTCCGTCGTGGCCTGTTCGATGACGTCGGGGTCGGAGATGAACTGGTGGGTGTGGATGCCGAAGTGCGCCAGGCGCGAGGCCGACAGGCCGACGCAGATCATCTCGACATCGGCGACGATCGCCGCCCCGCCGCTCAGGATGGCCGCCAGTCCGGCATCGACCGCCGCGGGATGAAAGTCGGTTAGACCGTTGAAGTCGAAGTCGGCATTGGCGTGAATCATGCGGCGCACGATGGGCCATTGCTCGGGGAGATAGTCGTGCCGGGCGACCTCGGCGTCGATGACGGCAAAGGAGTCATGCTCGATAGCACGGCCCGCGGCGGTGAGCTGCTCGGTAACGGTGTTGGTGGTCATGGTCGAGTTCTGGGCACTGAGCTCAGGCGGGTGCATGGTTGCAGTGGTGTTCGTGCGCGTGACCAACCGAATGCGCAGCATGCACGTGGGTGTGGCTGTGGTCGTGCAGATGCTCGGCTTCGGCGGCGAGGCGATACTTGCAGCCGTCGCATTCGAGCAGACTGCCTTCCGCTGTGCCCGATTCCGCGACGCGACGGTCGAGCAGGTCGAAGATCCCCTCGTCGAAGCCGAAATGGGTGCCGAGGGCGAATGCAATGTGAGGAAACTGGGCTTGCAGGCGTCCGGTCTGGGCCTTGATGCGGTCCATCAGCACGCCGCTGAAGAGATACACAGGGACAATGCAGATCTGCATCATGCCCAGGCGGACCTGGCGCTGAACCACGGTTTCGAGCCGGGGGAAGGTGATGCTGGTGAAGGCGAGATCGACCAGATCATGGTCGTGGTCTTCGAACACCCAGCGGGTCATGCGGGCGAGCTCGCCATTTGCGCCGGCATCGGACGAGCCGCGGCCGAGCAGGATGACGCCGGTGGTGCGCGGGTCGGGGCTGGCGAGCTGGTGCAGCAGGCGGTCGAGCTGGCCCTTGAGCACGGCAAGCATCTCGCGGCCCATACCCAAATGGCGAGTGCACACGAAGTCCGTTAATGGATGACGGACGCGGGCACGTGAAACCGCCGCCGGCAGCTCCATCTTCACATGGCCCGCTGCGTTGAGAATGAAGGGCACGACGGTGACCCGGCGTGCGTTCCGGGCGGCGCGGTCCAGGCCCTCGTCGAGCAGGACTTCCGCATGTTCGATGAAGCAGGCCTCGATGCGCCACCCCGGGTGACGCTCCTGCCACTGGGTAGCGAACTGCAGGATCTCGAGGTTGCCTTCGCGGTTGCGCGAACCATGGCCGACGAGGAGGATGGTGTGATCGTTCATGACGGAATCTCGGTGATTGCGCTTTCCGTGCCGACGTCCTGCATCAGGGAGGCCTTGCGGAAACGGTGTGAAAAACCGGGGTCGTAGAGTTTGGAGCGGGCGATATCGGCCCAGTCGCGCGCGCCCAGCGCGGGGCTGGCGATGATCATGGCCTGCGAGGCGATCTTCTCGTCCTGGCAGCGACGCTTGATGTCGGCGAGCGTGCCGCGCACGATCTTCTCGGCGCCGGGCCAGCTGGCCTTCTGCACCACGACGATGGGCGAGTGCTCGGACCATCCGGCGCCGCGCAACGCACGCTGGACTTCATGCAGCAACGTGATCGACAGAAAGATGCACAAGGTGCTGCGATGCGCTGCCAGCGCTTCGAGTTCTTCGCCTGCCGGCATCGGCGTGCGCCCGGCGACCCGAGTGAGAATCACGGTTTGCGTGACTTCAGGCAGGGTCAGGGTTTCGCCTGCCGCAGCGGCCGCGGCCATGGCCGAAGACACGCCCGGCACGACCTTCCACTGCACGCCGGCGGCGTCGAGCGGGCGGGTCATCTCCACCAGCGCGCCGTACAGGCCGGGGTCGCCGGTCTGCAGGCGTACAACGGTGGCATGACGGGCGCAGGCGTCGAGCAGCCATGCGCTCATCTCCTCCAGCGTCATGTCCTTGGAGTCGCGAATCTCGCAACCCGCCGGAGCGAAGCGCGTGGCGGCCTGGTCGACCAGCGACCCGGCAAAAAGGATCGCGCCAGCCTCTTCAAGCAGCCTGCGACCCTTGACCGTGATCAGATCGGGGTCGCCGGGGCCGGCGCCGACGAACCAGATGACACCCATGTGCTCAACCTGCCCGCAGGGTGGTGCACAGCTTCATCGGCGGGCTGGCGGCATAAGGTTGCAGCAGGCGGATCAGACTGAAGGTGATCAGCGGTTCGAGCACCACCAGCGGAGCATAGGCCATCGCGAAGGCGGCCCAGTCGGCAAGCGGCGTGGCCACTTCGCCAATCGCGAGCCAGAAGCCGACCATCGAGGTCACGCCGGCGTAGAACACGGCGTCGAGCTTCATGATGTTGCGCAGCCTGAGACTGTCGAAGCGCTTGCCGACGGTGTGGTGTACCAGCATCAGCGGGAGTGCGAGCGATAGCGTGTTCACCCCGAGGTGGACGAGGTCGCCCGGTTCGAACAGCAGGCCCTGAAGTGCCAGACCGACGCCGAAGCCGAGCAACGTGGGGACGAAGCCAAGGATCAGGTACATCGGCATGGCGCCGACGAAATGGAGTTCTGACGGGCCGACTGCGAGGTGAAAGCTCTGCATGAAGACCGAGAAGAACAGCGCTGCGAGCACGGTGCGCAGGATCAGTTGCGGTTGTCGCAACAGCGGCAGGATGTGGCTGGCGAGCAGCCCGGTGGCGGCGACGTTGGCGGCGGCGATTTTGGCGGTGGAAACGTAACCCGGTTCGATATGCATGAAGACTCCCCTCGTGTGCTTGGCTGGTGACCTGAAGCCGGGGAGGCAGACGCAGGCACGCATGGACAGGCCATGGACGTGCGACCGACTGCACAAAACGAATTTCGAATGCGGCTGGCATGGCGACGTACGAAAACGGATACGGCCCGCATGAACCAGTCGGATCGAACCCTCACCCCGGGATTCACATCTCTTTCAAGTCGATCGGGCCGGTCTTCTGGCTCGCCATCTTCCTCATCCGCCGACCTTCCCGGAAAGAAACCCAGTGGTCATCAGTGTTGCAGCGGATTCGTCAGGCTTACAGCAGCGGGGGCTGCGCCGGAGTGGCTGCTCGCATATGCAAGCAGCGTCACCGGACTTCCCGTTTCACCCGTCATGAGACTTCATGACAAGGCACCCGGATCGAATGTGGAGCGGAGCTTAGTCGAGATCGGTGGCGATTTGCAAGCTGCCCTTACGGCAAGCAGGGGAAGGGCAATGCATGGCAAGCGGTGCGCTACACTGCAGCCCTGCCCGTCGGAGACCTGATTGCATGCCTTCCAAATCCGCTTCGCTTGCCTTCTCCAGCGCGGAGATCGCTGCCATTTACCGCGTGATCGCCGAGCGTCGCGACATGCGCCACTTCTTGCCCGACGCCATTGACCCCGCCGTGCTGCGGCGATTGCTGTGGGCCGCACACCATGCACCCAGCGTGGGCTACATGCAGCCCTGGCGCTTCATCCGCATCACCGACCGGGGCTTGCGTGAGCGTATGCATGCACTGGTGGAGGACGAGCGGATTGCGACCGCGCAAGCGCTGGGCGAACGTGCGGAAGACTTCATGAAGCTGAAGGTCGAAGGTGTGCTCGATGCCGGCGAGGTGCTGGTCGTGGCCCTTGCAGAAGGGCGCGAGAAGCATGTTTTCGGGCGTCGAACGCTGCCCGAAATGGATCTGGCCTCGGTCGCGTGCGCCATCCAGAACATGTGGCTGGCTGCACGTGCGGAGGGGCTGGGTATGGGGTGGGTGTCGATTTTCGACCCGGAGAAGCTTGCCGGCCTGCTGGCCATGCCCGAAGGGGCATGTCCGGTCGCGGTGCTGTGCATCGGCCACGTCGAGGCCTTCTATCCGAAGCCGATGCTGGAAATCGAGAAATGGGCCGAACGTATGCCGATCGAGGCGGTATTGTCAGAGAATGTGTGGCCATCTTCGGCTGATTGAGATCGCTTCCGCCAGAAAAAAGAAGGCCACCTTGCGGTGGCCTTCTTCACATGTGGAGCGGTGCGCTTCAGCGATCAGCGGTTGCCGTTCCCCGTTCTGGCGGAGAACAGTGCTGCGCGCGGTGCGGTGTTGCGGCGGTCGGACGACTGCGGCGCGCGATTGCCATTGATTTCGCTGCGGCCGCGGTTGCCGGCATGGTTGCCGTTGGGTTCAGGGCGGCTGGGGGCGGCGCGATTGCCATCCACTTCTCCAGCCTGGCGCGGCGCGGGACGAGCCCGGTTGCCGTCCGTCTCGGTGCGGGCGCGCTGAGGGCCGCGGCTGGCAGGCTGCCCACCGTTTGCGGGGCCACGGCCGCCGGGACGGTCGCTGCGGCCGGCGGTTGCACCGCTCCTGCGTTGTTCGCTGTTGTTGCGACCGCCGCCGCCACCGCGACGTGGCATCGGTTCGCGGCGCTGGTCTTCGTCATGCGACTGTTCTGCCGTCGCACTGGGCACGAAGCCTTCGGCCGTGGCGCGGTCGACCTTGCGGTGCATCAGGCGTTCGATTGCGCTCAGCAGCTTGAGCTCTTCGCGGTCGACCAGCGAAATCGCATGTCCGGCCGCGCCGGCACGGCCGGTGCGACCGATGCGGTGCACGTAGTCTTCGGGTACGTTCGGCAGTTCGAAGTTCACCACCTGCGGCAGTTGATCGATATCGAGACCGCGCGCGGCGATGTCGGTGGCCACCAGAACAGGCAGCGAGCCGTCCTTGAACTGGGCCAGGGCGCGTGTGCGGGCCGCTTGGCTCTTGTTACCGTGGATGGCTGCAGATTCGATGCCGTGTTTGGTCAGATATTCGGCCAGCTTGTTGGCGCCGTGTTTGGTGCGGGTGAACACCAGTGCCTGAAACCACTGGCGTTCCTTTATCAGCCAAGCCAGCAGTTCGCGCTTCTGCTTCTGGCCGATCATGTAGGCGGCCTGTTCGACGCGCTCGGCGGTGGTATTGCGCGCAGCAACCTCTACGCAGCCCGGATTGTGCAGCAGGCCGTTGGCTAGTTCACGAATCTCGTCGGAGAAGGTGGCCGAGAACAGCAGATTCTGGCGTTTCTTCGGCAGCAGTGCGAGCACCTTTCGGATGTCGCGGATGAAGCCCATGTCGAGCATGCGGTCGGCTTCGTCGAGAATCAGGATCTCTACGCCAGACAGGTCCAGCGTGCGCTGGCCGACGTGGTCGAGCAGACGGCCGGGTGTCGCCACCAGAATGTCGACGCGCTTCTTCAGCGCCGAAATCTGCGGATTGATGTTGACGCCGCCGAACATCACCATCGAGGTCAATGGCAGGTGCTTGCCATAGGTTTTCACCGATTCTTCGACTTGGGCCGCGAGTTCGCGGGTCGGCGTGAGGATGAGGCAGCGCGGGCGACCGTTCGGGTGCGGATGCACATGCGTCTGCGACAGCAGGTGCAGCACCGGAAGCGTGAAGCCGGCCGTCTTGCCGGTGCCGGTCTGTGCGGCAGCGAGCAGGTCACCTCCGGCGAGTACTTGCGGAATGGCCTGGGCCTGGATCGGCGTCGGTGTTGTATAGCCGGCTTCCGAAATGGCGCGCAGCAAGGGTTCAGCCAGTCCGAGACCGGCGAAATTTGATTCTGTGTTCATGCGAGAAAATGCTCCAGCGACGGCCTGTCGTGCGCAGGGCGTACGACACCAATCGAGGCGGGCGGGATTCGTGACCTGAAATGGTCGTTGGAAAGGTTGCGGCCGATTGGTCGGGCACGCAACAGCCTTGCACTATAGAGTGTTCGGGCGCGGAAAGCGAGAACTGGCTGAAATCAGGTGACTTTTTCCGATATGTACAGCGATTCCTATGCCTTTCGTGCAGTATTCGATTTCGCTGGCAGCGCGTATATTTCGTCTGGCTTTGCCGTCCGTGCCGGAGTGCGTGACCATGTATGTATCTCGTTTCCGAATGTTCGACCTACGTCCGCGCCTCGCACGTGCGCTGGCAGCCATCGCACTTGCAGGCCTGCTGGCAGTGAGCCTGCTGCTGCTGTTGTCGTTCTGCGGCGTGTTGCTGTCATTGCAACACAGCTGGAGTGCTTTGATCAGCGGCGATCCCGTGTCGACCGCGGTCTCCAGTGTGAGCGCCGTGGTGTGCGCCTACCTGTGCGCCCGTATTGCCTCCATGCTGTGCGTGTCGCCGCCCGAACCAGCCGGCGTCCGTTTGCCGCGCGATGCCGCGCCCGAGTTCTATACGCTGATCGACGATATCGGCCGTCAATTGAGCGCGGACGGAATCGACCATGTGTGGATTACCCGCGATCCGAATGCTTCGGTCTTGCAGCGGGCGCGCTTGGGCTGCCTGGGGAGGATCGAAACCCATCTGCTGGTAGGACTGCCGTTGGTGCATAGTGTGTCGCGTGCGCAACTCGCAGCCGTGATGGCGCACGAGTTTGCGCATCTTGCGTTGCAGCGAAAGGGCACAGGAAAACTTGGCGCACACCTCAGGGCGTGGTGGCTGAGGGTGCTCGATGCAATGTGCGAGGACATGCCGCTGATGGCGCCGGCTGTCGACCGTTTTTTGCGCCGCTTCTACCGCGATTTGCTGCGACTGTCGCGCATCGAGGAGTTCGAGGCCGATGCCCATGCCGCAAGGTTGGTGGGGGCCGGACTGCTCGGCGAGACCCTAGTCGAAGTCTCGCTCAAGGAACGCTTCCTGCGCCAGGATTACTGGCCCAAGGTGATGGCGCAAAGCGAGACACGTGTGCGCCCGACCATTCGGCCCTATCGCGAAATGGGGTTGGGGGTCGAAACCGGGTTTCTGCGTCCGGAGTCGGTGCGTGCCGCGACCGAAGCATTGATGGCCGATGGTGACGAGGTGCCCTTGCCCTTTCATCCCGCGTTGCATCAGCGACTGCGCGCCTTGAGGGTGCCGCTGCGTGCCGCATCGGTCGACCGGCCGTCGGCTGCGCGGCATTATTTTGCCCCCATCCTGCCGGCGCTTTCATGGGTGTTCGACCGCGCCTGGTGGCAGGATGCGCGTCCGGGCTGGCGCCGGCATTATCGCGGCGCCCGGCGACGCAGCCAGGACTGATCGCTGCGCGACCGGCCCGGGAGCTCGAGGGGTGATGCTTGTTTGCGCTTGATCATCTTCCCCGGGGTACTTGAGCGCTATCATGCGGGTCCGAATTGATGCCCGCTCCCGCCCGTGTCCGATGGCGTGGCAGCGCAAAAACTATGATCATGCCCTGGCGCAAGTTCGGCTCACGCCTGCTTGAACGATGTTCGTCACTGCTACCCGGCAGACTCCGTTTCGCCGTCTATGGGAAGCTGATCCGTTGTGACGCAGTCTTGTCGGAAAAGCTGGTGTTCAAGCTCGCCGAAACACGTGAGGAGCTCGAAGCCTGTTTTCACCTCCTGCACGACGCCTATGTCGATGCCGGCTTCATGCAGCCCGACCCGTCCGCGATGCGGGTCACGGTCTACCACGCCCTGCCGACGACCTCGACGCTGTTGTGCCGGTACGGCGAGAGGGTGGTCGGCACCTTGTCGCTGATTCGCGAGAGCGCCATGGGTTTCCCGATGCAGCGCATCTTCGACCTCGACGCCGTCCGGCGCCAGGGAGGGAATATTGCGGAGGTCTCCGCGCTGGCTATCGATCCGCGCTTTCGATCGGCGAGCGGAAAGATCCTGCTGCCGCTGATGAAGTTCATGTACGAATACGCCACCCGGCAATTCGATACCCGCCATCTCGTCATTGCAGTCAATCCGCGACATGTGGGCTTTTACGAAGCGGTGTTGTGTTTCCGGCGTCTGGCGCAGCGGCCGGTGGCGCATTACGATTTCGTCAATGGTGCGCCTGCGGTCGGGGCGCATCTTGATTTGTCCACGGCGCCGGCCGTGTATCGACGTCGCTACGACAAGCTGCCACCCGCGAAGAACCTGTTCCGGTATTTCACCGCGACCGTGGTGCCCAACATCCGGTTCCCCGAG
Source organism: Azoarcus sp. L1K30 (assembly GCF_018122735.1). Taxonomy (GTDB): domain Bacteria; phylum Pseudomonadota; class Gammaproteobacteria; order Burkholderiales; family Rhodocyclaceae; genus Parazoarcus. The sequence goes on from NZ_JAGRRD010000001.1 coordinate 3,963,119, forward strand.
AAGCGTTTCTACACCACGACCGATCCGGTCATGACGCCGGCACTCATCGACCATTTCTTCAATATTCGTACCCGGGTGTTCGCCGGACTACGCAGTCGCGAATTGATGCTGCTGCATTCGATTTACGATCTGCCCGAATTCAAGGGGTGTCTGCCGCCCGTGCCCGATGGCGTACCGCGCTCGGAAATGCGACGACGCACGCACCGACGGTTTCCGGTGATGTGTCCGGGTGAGTTCCGCACCAATTCTCTCGGGCTGCGCAAACGCTACGGTCTGAACGTCTTCGAATGCTCGGCGTCGGGGTTCCGTGTCCGTGCCGAACGTGCACTGCCGGTCGGCGTCAGCGGCGAAGTGTCCATCGACCTCGGGGCATCGGATCGCAGCGAGATGAAAGTGACGGTGCTTCGGCGCGGGTCCCACGATGACAAAATTGCGCTGATCCGAATCGATGATGCCGATCTGGCCTGGCGCAAGTTCGTGAGCGCCTTGAGTCAGGCGCGCACCCACGAAGAGCTCGACGAGGCGACGCGGTTCATTTGAGCTGTACTGCCGCGCGCTGGCGTGCGTTATCGAGTTGTTCGCACAGCCGCGCTGCGCCGTCGAGAATCCGGGGCGTGTGCCGCTGGATCAGCGTCGGTGGAATGAAGAACAGGTTGTTCCGCGCAACGGCGGCAAGACTTGGCCAGCGCCGCCATTGGTCCAGCCATTCCGGGCGCTCGTCGCCCATGCCGCTGGCGACGATGGCCTCGGGGTTGGCAGCGAGCACGGCCTCGACACTGACCGTGGGCGCGAGCTGGGGCAGCGCCGCGAACACGTTTTCGCCGCCGCACAGCCGCATCACATCGCCGATGAGGTGTTCGCCATTGATCGTCATCAGCGGGCGGTCCCACACCTGGTAGAAGGTGCGAACGGGTGACAGGCCCGAATAGCGTGTGCGCAGGTCCTGCAGGCGAGTTCGGTACTGTTCGGCTGCAGCCCGTGCGATGGTGTCGGTGCCGGCGAGGGTGCCGAGACTCTCGAGCGCGCGCGCAACGTCATCGAGGTTGCGTGGTTCGTTGATGTATACGGGGACGCCCAGTGCCGCCAGACGGTCCAGGTGCGCATCGCGATTGCCGCTTTTCCACGCCACCACGAGGTCGGGCTTGAGTGCGATCAGCGCCTCGAGATCCACGTTGTTGTAGCTGCCAACATGCGGCAGCGACTTGGCAGCCTCAGGGAAGTCGCTGTACGACACGACCCCCACCACCTTGCTGCCCGCGCCGGCCGCAAACAGCAGTTCGGTCAGGTGAGGCGCGAGGCTGACAATGCGGCGCGCCGGTTGGGCCAGAGTGAGATCCGTGCCGCTATCGTCACGAATGCTCACCGTCGAGGCGGCAGCAGGCGCGCCGTTCAGGCTGCAAATAAGCGCGAATGCGGCGGCGAAGTATCTGGCGTTCATCGACGAAGCTCCTTGATTGCCGTGGATTGAAGCGTATCGGCCAGGCGTTGCCAGCCGTGCTCGTCGGGTGGCAGGCCGAAGCGCAGACTGGCGGGGGCGTCGAAATGGCGAACCAGAATGCCATGGCCGGCGAGCTGGTGGGCGATGGCCCGTGCTGCCGGATGTTCGAACCACTTGAAGAGGGCAGGGCCGCGCACGTCATCGAAGCCGGCGTGGTGCAGCAGTGAGGCGAGACGCTCGCCATCGGCCTGCAGTCTGCGTCGGGTGCTGTCGTGCCAGGCGCGGTCGCGCAGCGCAGCCTGCACGACGGCGCGGGCGGGGCCGCTCACTGTCCACGGGCCCAGCCGGGCGCCGAGGGCGGCGCGCAATGCCTCAGGCGCGAGCACGAAGCCGACGCGGGCACCGGCGAGGCCGAAGAACTTGCCGGCCGAGCGCAGGATTACCAGGCCCGGATTTCCCGCACAGGCAGCCAGGCTCTCCGACGGATCGGGGTCGATGAAAGCCTCGTCGATCACCAGCCATCCGCCGCGCGCGGCGAGGCGCCGATGCCAGTCCAGGAGCCGGGTGCGAGGGTAGTGCGTTCCCGAGGGATTGTTGGGATTGACCAGCACCAGTACGTCCGTGCTGTCGATACAGGCATCGATGCAGTCGGGGTCGGCTGCAACGCGCCTCAGTATGCGCCCGCGCCAGGCGTGCGGATGCTCCGCGTACGTAGGCGCGGGAATGGTGACAACCCGCCCGGGAATCAGTTCGGGCAGGCTCTGTATCGCCGCCTGCGAACCGGCGACGGCGAGCACCTGTCCGGTGCAGTAGTAGGCCATGGCCGCGTCCTCGAGACCGTCGTTGTCTTCCGGCAGGCGGTGCCAGGCATCGGGTGCAAGTGCGGGAACCGGCCAGGGTCGTGGATTGATCGCGGTCGACAGGTCGAGCCAGTCCTCGAGCGCAATGCCATACTTGGCGGCGGCAATCCGCAGCCGGCCTCCATGCTCAAGCATTCCATTGCTCCAGTGCGAAAGCGAGCAGGGCTGAGATGGCCAGCCATAGCAGCATGCCGCGATGTACAAGCTCGACGGCGGCGCGAATCGAACCCGCATCGGGCGCGGTGCTGGTGCCTAGCGGCGGGCGCGCTTCCGCCTTGCCGTGATAGATGGCAACGCCCCCGAGGGCGACGTCGAGCGCCCCTGCCCCTGCTGCCATGACCGGGCCGGCGTTGGGGCTGTCCCAGGCCGGTGCCTGTTCGCGCCAGCAATGCAGCGACTGACGGGTGCGACCGAGGACGGCGTAGGTGAGCGCGGTCAGGCGTGCCGGCACCGCATTGAGCACATCGTCGATGCGGGCGGCCGCCCAGCCGAAGCGCAGGTAGCGGGGCGTACGGTAACCCCACATCGCGTCCAGGGTGTTGGCCAGGCGAAACAGCAGTGCGCCGGGCCCGCCGAATATCAGGAACCAGAACAGGGCGCCGAAGACGGCGTCGTTGCCGTTCTCGAGCACGGACTCGGTGCCCGCACGGGCGATGCCTTCGGCGTCGAGCCTTGCCGTATCGCGGCTGACGATCCAGGCGGTGCGTGTGCGCGCTTGTGCCAGGTCCCCGGATTCAAGGGGGGCCGCGATGGCTTCGGCATGCTCTGTCAGGCTGCGCGCACCGAGGGCGAAGTACAGCAGGCCGATATCGACCACCCAGTGCGCCTGCGGATGTAGCTCGCGCAGCAGCAGCGCGAGCCCGAGCCACGGGCCGGTCGCCGCGACCCACGCCACGATGCCGGCCAGACGCGAGGCGGAATGACCGCGCACTCGGCTTTCGATCGCGCTTGCCCAGCGGCCGAATCCAACCAGCGGGTGGTAGCGACGGAATTCACCGAAGCGGCGGTCGAGCAGCAGGCCGGCGGCCAGCTTGAATACGGCGAGGGCGAATGCGGACATGATGATGGTGCGCCGGAGCCTCGGGGCACATGCGATGACAGGGGCTGGAGGTTACGACAAGCGGTGACCGTATGGCAAAGGCTTGTCGCCAGCAACAATTGTGCTCGCGGACGATGCCGACATCCGCAAGGACGGATTTCCGGAATGATGCCAATCATCGGTCAGGTCCGCACCGGTCTGACCGACGTGCGTCCTGTCAGCCGATCATGCCGGCGCCGACGGTGTTGTTGGTGCTTTCGTCGATGATGATGAAAGCGCCGGTGGCACGGTTGGCGCGGTAGGGGTCGGCGACAATGGGTTGGGCGAGCTTGAGCGTGATGCGGGCGATGTCGTTCATTGCCAGGCTGGTCACCGGCTGCTGCTCCAGCGTATTGACGTCGAGCCGATAGTCGATCTTGGCGATCTTGGCCTTGGCTTCGCGGGTGGTGTGGCGGACCAGATAGGTCCGCGCCGGTGACATCGGGGTTTCCGACAGCCAGCATACGGTGGCGTCGATCTGCTTGATGGCGCTCGGCGCTTCGACCGTCTTGACAATCATGTCGCCGCGCGAGATGTCGATTTCGTCTTCCAGCAGCAAGGTGACCGATTGCTCATGGATCGCGCGTTCGAGCTGGTCGCTGCCGAGGCTGATGGCCTTGACCTTGCTGGACGCGCCGGACGGCAATACGGTGACCGCATCGCCGATGGCGATTTCGCCCGATTCGACCCTGCCCATGAAGCCGCGGTAGTCGTGCAGTTCGGGGTTCGCTGAGTCGTGTGGGCGGCACACGAACTGCACTGGAAAACGGAAGTCCTCGGCCTGTTCGGTGTGGGCGGCCGGTGCGGCTTCGAGAATCTCGAGCAGGGTGGGGCCGGCGTACCAGGGCAGGCGTTCGCCACGGTCCACGATCATGTCGCCGGCCAACGCGGAAATGGGGATGAAGCGCACGTCCTTGATGCCGAGCTGGCCAGCGAAGGCGAGGTAATCCGCCTTGATGCGTTCGAAGGTGGCTTCGTCGTAGTCGACGAGATCCATCTTGTTCACCGCGACCAGCAGGTGAGGGATGCCGACCAGGCTGGCGAGGTAGGAATGGCGTCGGGTCTGGGTGAGCACGCCCTTGCGCGCATCGATGAGGATGATGGCAAGGTTGGCGGTGGAGGCCGCGGTGACCATGTTGCGGGTGTACTGCTCGTGCCCCGGGGCGTCGGCGATGATGTACTTGCGACGGCCGGTGGTGAAGTAGCGGTAGGCGACATCGATGGTGATGCCTTGCTCGCGCTCGGCTTGCAAGCCGTCGGTGAGCAGCGAGAGGTCGACCGCGGTCATGCCGCGCTTGGCCGAGGTCTTCTCGATCGCATTCATGGTGTCGGCGAGGATGGTCTTGGTGTCGAACAGCAGGCGGCCGATCAGGGTGCTCTTGCCGTCATCGACGCTGCCGCAGGTCAGGAAGCGCAGCAGGCCGTTGTCGATCTCGGGCAGTTGTTCAGGTGCGGACATGGTCATTTTTCCAGTGATGCTTTGAACTCGGTTCAGTACGTGCGGGGTGTTCTCCCTCCCCTTCAAGGGGAGGGCTGGGGTGGGGATGGGTTGTTACTGGGCGTTGTGCGGAAACCCATCCCCCTCCCGGCCTCCCCCTTGAAGGGGGAGGAGTGCTTGTTCGATCGGCCTCCGCTTTCAAGGAGAGGCGTGCTTGTTCGATCTACCTCCGCTTTCAAGGAGAGGCGTGCTTGCTCGATTGGCCTCTGACTTGACAGGGGGCCTTGGTCGATCAGAAATACCCTTCCTTCTTGCGCTGCTCCATCGAGGCCTCGGAGGTCTGATCGTCCATTCGCGTCGCGCCGCGCTCGGTAATCGTCGTGGTTGCGGTCTCGGCGAGAATCTTCTCCACCGTGTCCGCGTCGGACTCAACCGGCGCCGTGCAGGTAATGTCACCGACGGTGCGGAAACGCACCAGCACGTCTTCGACCTTGTCGCCAGGCTTGGCCGGCGTCACGTCGGTGACTGGCTGCATCAACCCGTTCTTGCGCACCACCGGACGGACATGGGCGAAATAGATCGACGGCAGCTCCAGCTGCTCGCGGGCGATGTACTGCCACACGTCGAGCTCGGTCCAGTTGCTGATCGGAAATGCGCGGATGTTCTCGCCCTTGTGCGAGCGTGCGTTGTACAGGTTCCACAGCTCGGGGCGCTGGTTCTTCGGGTCCCACTGACCGAACTCGTCGCGAAAGCTCATGATCCGTTCCTTCGCGCGTGCCTTTTCCTCGTCGCGACGGGCGCCGCCGATACACGCATCGAAACCGAATTCCTCGATCGCCTCGAGCAGCGTCACCGACTGATGCTTGTTGCGCGACTCATCGGCCGACTTCAGCACCACCGTACCGCGCGCCATCGAATCTTCGACCGAGCGCACGATCAGGCGCTCGCCCAGCTCGGCAGCCCGTTTATCGCGGAAGTCGGTCACTTCCTTGTAGTTGTGGCCGGTGTCGATATGCATCAGCGGGAAGGGGAAGCGACCGGGGCGGAAGGCCTTTTCGGCCAGGCGCAGCATGCAGATAGAATCTTTGCCGCCGGAAAACAGCAGTACCGGGTTCGCGCACTGGCCGGCCACCTCGCGCATGATGTGGATGGCTTCGGCCTCGAGCCAGTCAAGGTGGGAGAGCGTCTGTTTGGTCAGAGTCGACATAGTCTGGTGTTACCGCTTCGAAAGTTGTCTGTCGTCGCTGCGCAATGCCCGCAAGGCGGCGCGCAGGCCGGCGCGGAGGGCGAGGATACGTTGCATCAGGATGGTCGTGTACATGGTCAGCTCTTCTTGACGTGAAGCCCGCATTCCTTGGACTCGGGGTCTTCCCACCACCAGCGCCCGGCGCGCACATCCTCACCGAGGGCGATGCCGCGCGTACAGGGCGCGCAGCCAATGCTCGGGTAGAACTGATCGTGCAGCGCGTTGTAGGGCACACCGTGCAGGCGCAGGTAGGCCCACACTTCGGCCTCGGTCCAGTCGGAGAGCGGATTGATCTTCTCCAGGCCATTGCCGGCATCGAACTCGCGTACCGGCAGCCCGGTACGGGTCGTCGATTGGGCGGCGCGCAGGCCGGTGATCCATGCCTTCTTGCCGGCAAGCGCACGGCGCAGCGGCTCGACCTTGCGTATCTGGCAGCAGGCCTTGCGCAGGTCCACCGAGTCGTAGAAGGCATTGATGCCTTCGGTACGAACGTATTGCTCGACCGCCGTGGCGTCGGGGAAGTACACCTTGATGCGGGTGTCGTAGCGCTGCTCCACCTCGCCCATCAGCGTGTAGGTCTCGGCCGGCAGGCGCCCGGTGTCGAGCGAAAAAATCTCGATTGGCAGCTTGCGGTCGAGAATGAGGTCGGTCAGCACCATGTCTTCGGCGCCGAAACTGTTGGCGAAGGTCAGCTCGCCCGACCCGCCGAGTTCGGCTACGAGCCGCTGCAGAAGACTGACCGCGGTAGCCGCTTTGCGCGCAACGCTGTCGCGCAATTCGGGGGTGATGTCCGGATTGGTGGCCGGATTTCGAGGCGTGTTTCCAGGCCGGATCATGGATACGGTGGTGCTCATGCCGCCACCTTTCGCGTGACTCGGCGGAACAGCGGTTCGGCGCGGTCCACCGCACCCTGGTACGGGTCGGAAAAATCCTTCAGGCTTGCCAGTGCCGCCTCCAGCTGAGGACGGGTGTAACGCCCTGTTGCGGGCTGGAGGCTGTCGAAGCCACAGCGCGTCAGGTAAGAGAACTGGTCGCGCAGCACTTCACCGATTGCGCGCAGTTCGCCGCCGTAGCCGTGACGGGCACGCAAAAGGGTGGCGATGGAGTAGCCGCGACCGTCCGCGAACTTGGGAAAGTCGACCGCGATCAATTGCAGGCGCAGCAGGTCGTCGGCAAGGGTTGCGGGGTCTTCGGTGCCAGCCAGCCAGACGCCGAGTACGCCGGCTTCTGCCTGTGCGCCCAGCGTGTCGCGGCGTGCAAGCCAGACCGCCAGCGGCACGATCACGCGGCCGGCGGGCAGTTCGACACTGGTGGCGTCCTCGCCTTCACCGAGTCGGAGCACAGTCCAGTCGTCTTCATGAATGACGCCGTGCTTGATGATTTCAGACATGGGCTTGCTTCCTTGCTTCGCGGTCGGCATAGACGCGCGTCTTGAACGGATCTGCGCCAACGCGGCGCACGGTGTCGATGAAACGCTCGTCGTCGTGACGATTGGCGGTATAGGTTTCGATCAGCGAGCTGATGACGTCGGGCATCTCGTCGGCGGCGAAGGACGGGCCGATGACCTTGCCCAGTGCGGTGTCGTTGCCCTGGTCGCCACCGATGCTGACCTGATACCACTCCTGGCCGTTCTTATCCACGCCGAGCACACCGATGTGGCCGACGTGGTGATGACCGCAAGCGTTCATGCAGCCGGAGATGTTGATTTCGATCTCGCCGATGTCGTGCAGGTAGTCGAGATCGTCGAAGCGGGCCTGGATGGCATTTGCAATCGGGATCGACTTGGCGTTGGCCAGTGCGCAGAAATCTCCCCCGGGACAGGCGATGATGTCGGTGAGCAGGCCGATGTTCGGCGTTGCGAGGCCGGCGTCGCGGGCCGCCTCCCACACGGCGAAGAGGTCGGACTGTTTGACGTCGGCCAGCACCAGGTTCTGCTCGTGGGTGACGCGGACCTCGCCGAAGCCGAAAGCATCGGCGAGCACGGCGACGCTGTCGAACTGATCGGCGGTAATGTCGCCCGGGGCAATGCCGGTCTTTTTCAGCGACAGCACCACGCTGGCGTAGCCGGGTTGCTTGTGAGCGCGTACATTGCGCCGGGCCCAGGCGGCGAAAGCCTTGTTTGCAGCCAGCTGGTCGGTGTAGCCCGCGTCAGATGCCGGCAGTGTCTCGTAGGACGGATCGACGAAGTGGTCGGCGACACGATGTACTTCATCGACGGTCAGCGTGGCCGGGCCGCCCTTGAGGTGGGCGAACTCCGCTTCGACCTGACTGCGGAAGGCGTCGATACCGAGCGCCTTCACCAGGATCTTGATACGCGCCTTGTAGGCGTTGTCGCGGCGACCGTTGAGGTTATACACGCGCAGAATGGCCTCGCAGTAGCTGAGGATGTCCTGCCAGGGTACGAAGGGGGAGATTTCTTCGCCGATGATCGGCGTGCGCCCGAGGCCGCCGCCGACGAGCACACGAAAGCCGATCCTGCCCTCGGCGTCACGCTTGAGGTCGAGACCGATGTCGTGCACCTGGATGACTGCACGGTCTTCCTTCGCGCCATTGACGGCAATCTTGAACTTGCGCGGCAGATAGGCGAATTCGGGGTGGAAGGTGCTCCACTGGCGCACGATCTCACACCATGGACGCGGATCGATGTCCTCGTCGGCCGCTACGCCGGCAAAGGGGTCGGAGGTGACATTGCGGATGCAGTTGCCCGAGGTCTGGATGGCATGCATCTGAACAGTGGCCAGCTTGGCGAGGATCTCCGGCACGTCCTCGAGCCTGGGCCAGTTGAACTGCAGGTTCTGGCGTGTGGTGAAGTGGCCGTAACCGCGATCGTAGGTGCGCGCGATGTGGCCGAGCATGCGCATCTGGTCGGCGCGCAGATTGCCGTAGGGCACCGCGATACGCAGCATCGGCGCATAGCGCTGAATGTAGAGACCGTTCTGCAGGCGCAGGGGGCGGAATTCATCTTCGCCGAGTTCGCCGGCCAGATAGCGCTGCGTCTGGTCGCGGAACTGGGCAACCCGCTCGTCCACGATGCGCTGGTCGTATTCGTCGTATTGGTACATTGCTTCTCTCAGGTGGCGGTCAGTGCGGTATGTCCGGGCACTGGTCTTGCAACGGGTTTACGGGTACGCCTGAAGAATCCGACAGGACGGCTCGCATGTTGCGTTGCATCGTAGACAGTTTGTTTAGGTTCATAAAGTGGGTTTGCGTTAGACTTTAAGAAGAATTGGTTATTAAGGTGTTGCCATGAACCTGCAGCAGCTGCGTTACATTCATGAGGTGGCCCGACGCGGACTCAATGTCTCGGACGCTGCCGATGCGTTGTTTACTTCTCAGCCGGGCGTGTCGAAGCAGATTCGCTTGCTTGAAGCGGAACTCGGCATCGAGATTTTCTCGCGCCACGGTAAACGTCTGGTTGCGGTGACCGAGCCCGGACGTGCCGTGCTCGAGATCGCGGAGCGCATGCTGTGCGAGATGAACAATCTGCAGCAGGTGGGCGAGGAATTTGCCAACGAGCACGCCGGCAGCCTGTCGATTGCAACGACCCACACTCAGGCGCGCTATGCCTTGCCGCGGGTCATTCGCGATTTCATGCGCCGTTACCCTCAAGTCAAGCTGTCGCTGCATCAGGGCAACCCGCGGCAGGTGTGCGAAATGGTACTCGACGGTAGCGCAGATATCGCACTGGCCACCGAGGCGATCTCCGAATACGAGGAGCTGGTGATGCTGCCCTGCCACCAGTGGAACCGCTGTGTGGTGGCGGCTCCGCGCCATCCGATCCTGAAGGAGCAGCCGCTCACGCTGGAGGCCATTGCCCGCTACCCGCTCATCACCTATGACGATGCATTTACCGGCCGCGGCCAGATCAACAAGGCCTTTCTCGGGCGCGGCCTCAAACCCAATGTGGTGCTGACCGCGATCGATTCGGACGTGATCAAGACCTATGTGGCGATGGATCTGGGCATCGGCATTCTTGCACGCATGGCCTACGATCCGGCCGTCGATCGCGATCTCGGCATGATCGATGCGGCCCATCTCTTCGAGTCAAGCACGACCCGGATCGGTCTGCGCCGACGCGCCTGGCTGCGCGGTTACGTGTATTCCTTCATTGAGGGATTTGCGCCGCATCTTACGCGGCGGATGGTGGAAACCGCGCTCAGTGGCAGTGCCGACAATTATCAGCTGTAATCGGCGATCTGCCGGAAGAGATCGGGCGTGCCGCAGTTGAGCGCGAGCATGAGCGCGACCCGGGCCTTGGTCGGTGAGAGCGATCCGGCGTACGCCACACCTGCCGGAAGGTGACCGCCGCCCACGCGCCCTTGCGCGACGCGGCTGCCGCAGACGACGGCGCAGCCGGCAGCGATGGCACGCTCGACCGCAGGCAGCCAGCTTTGAGGCAGGCTGCCGTTTCCGGCGCAGGCGAGCACTACGCCGTGGGCGCCAGCGTCGATGCAGGCATCGAGCAACGCGGGTGAGGCGCCCGCGCTCAGATAGAGCACTTCCACCGTCGGCGGCCAGTGCGAGGTGTCGAGGCTGGCCAGCGGTGTCAGCGCGCGGTCTGCAGCAATGCCGGGGCGGCTCAGTCGCGGCGGGTTGGCCCAGCCGAGGGCGCCACTGTCCGGACTGCCGATGCCTTCCACCGCTCGTGTATGCCACTTGCACACCTCGCGTGCCGCGTGGATGCGGTCGTTCATCACCACCAGCGTGCCGAGCGCGCCGAATTGTTGTGATCCGGCAACGCGGGCAGCCGTGAATAGGTTCATCGGTCCATCGGGGGACAGGGCGGTTGCCGGACGCATGGCCGCAGTCAATACCACCGGTTTGGCGGTGGCGAGCGTCAGGTGGAGGAAGAATGCGGTTTCCTCGACGGTGTCGGTGCCGTGGGTGATCAGGACGCCGTCGATGTCGTCTGCGTCGGCAAGGGCCTTCACACGTTGTGCAAGCGCGAGCCAGTGTGTCGGGGTCATGTCCTTGCTGTCGAGTCTGAACAGCGTCTCGGCGCGAATGTCGGCGATGTCCTCGAGGCCAGGTACGGCGGAGAGCAGCGCCGATACGTCAACGGTGCCAGCTACATAGGCCGCTGTATCACTTGACGATGGTGCTGCGCCGGCGATGGTGCCGCCCGTGGCGATGAGGGCAATGACTGGTTTGCGGTTCATTCCAGTGGCTCGTCGTTGGGGCTGCGAAACAGGGCGCGCATCGCATCGGAGAGCGGAAATTCGAGGTTCAGCCCATTTGGCGGTATCGGCTGGGTGAACCACTTCAGGTAGAGCCGTTCAGCTTCGCCGCTGCGCATGAATTCGGTAATGGCCTGATCGGCGACACGCTTGAACGCGAGGTCCCCCTTCTTGATCGTGCACGCATAAGCTTCGAAGCTCTGTGGCTTTCCCGTGACCACCCAGTCAGTCGGTCTCGCGGCCTCCGCGCGCACACCGAAAAGAAGGGCATCGTCCATGACGAAGGCGACTGCGCGGCCGGCCTGCAGCGTGGCGAACGCGTCGGCATGGTCGTGCGCCGACAGGATCGTCATCGCCTCACCCGGGCGCTCATTGCGCTTGTAGAGCAATTGGTCGGACGTGGTACCCGCAGTCGTCACCACACGCTGTCCGGCGAGATCGCCGAAATCGTCGATTGGACCGCCGCTTCGCGTCAATATTCGCGTGCCGGTGATGAAAATGGTGTTGGAGAAGCTTGCCAGTTGCTCGCGCTCGCGATTGTGAGTCGTGGAGCCACATTCGATGTCGATGCGACCGCTGTCGACCATCAGGAAGCGGTTCTGGGGCGTGATCGGAACGAGCTTGACCTCGAGCTTGCTCAGCTCAAGATGATTTTGCACCGCTTGTACAATGCGGCGAGCGAGATCCTGCGAGTAACCGAGTACTGTGCCGTCAGCATCCAGATACGAGAATGGTATGGACGATGCGCGGTAGCCCAGATGAATGACGCCCAGGTTGCGGATACGATCGAGCGTGCCCGGTGCCGCCTGGGCTGCGGCGCTGCAGAGGACGGAAGCGGCAAGGATGAGGATCCGGACAGGACGGTGCATTCGATTGACCAGCGTTGACGGGGGGCAAGCGACAGCAGGCAGTAGTTTAGGGGTGATGACGGAAACAGGATAGCGGTGAGTCCGCGGGCCGGTGTCGAACATCCGTCGTAGCGAGCGGTTAATCGCGAAACGCGGTAATGCGGCGCTCGCGTTCCTGCTCCAGCAATCTGCCGGCAGCATCACTTGGCACCCCCAGTGTTTCGAGTACCGAGCCGGCAAGCTTGAGACTCGACTCAAGGGTTTCAGGCACCACGGAACTGGCGCCCGCCTCGCGCAGGGTCAGCGCATGTTTCTCATCGCGCGCACGCGCGATGATGCGGATGTGCGGCATGGTCTGGCGGATACCCTTGACCGCATGCACCGCCGCGGCGACGTGATCCATGGTCAGTACCACCGCGAGTGCGCGGTCGAGGCGCAGTCGTCGCAACAGCTCGGGGCGGCTGGCGTCGCCGTAGATGACCGGGATGCCCCCTTTGCGCTGACGCGCCACCAGGCCGGCATCGCTTTCTATTGCCACATGCGGCACCCCTTGCTCGGCCAGCAGTTGTCCGACGATCTGTCCGACCCGGCCATAGCCGGCAATGATCACATGGCCGCGCATTTCGGCGAATTCGCCGACATCGAAATTCTCGCGCGGGGCGCGCCGGCGCTCGTATCGTGCGCCCAGCGCACCGCCCAGGCGAGCTGTCAGCGGCGCAGCCAGCATGCTCAAACCGACGACAAGCAGCATGAACTGACCCGTGTCGCGTGGCAATACGTTGAATGACAGAGCCATACCGATGACGATGAACGCAAACTCGCTGCCTTGGCCCAGCAACAGGCCGCCTTCTACCGCCCGTCCCCAGGTCAGGCCGAAAGCGCGCAGCAAGAAGAGAATGATGACCCCCTTGATCAGGATCAGGCCGATGACCGACAGCGGTGTCCATAGCGGTTCGGCCGCCAGTGCCCGCAGATCGATGCCCATGCCCACCGACAGGAAGAACAGCCCCATCAGCAAGCCCTTGAAGGGCTCGATGGTGACTTCAACCTCGTGGCGGAACTCGGTTTCAGCGATGATCAATCCGGCCAGCAGCGCACCGAGCGCCATGGACAGTCCCGCTGCCCAGGTCAGTGCCGCCACGCCGAGAGTGGACAGCAGCGTCAGCGCCATGAAGGTGTCGGGCTGCCGGTTCGCCGCGATCTGGTGGAATACCGGACGTACCACGCGGCGGCCGACGAGATAGATCAGGCCGACGGTGACCAGGCCCTTGATTGCTGCGGCGCCGAGCAGCGTGCCGAAGCTGCCGCCACCCGCGTCCGCCCCGAGAATGCTGATCAGCACCAGCAGCGGGACAACGGCAAGATCCTGCAGCAACAGGATGGCGAAGGCCGACTGGCCCAGCGGGGTGCCCAGCTCGCGCCGCTGAATCAGCAGTTGCATGACGATGGCAGTCGATGAAAACGCCAGTGCAAGCCCCAGGACCACCGATGCTTCCGTGCCGTGGTCGAACATGAACGCAATCACGAAAATCGTCAGCGCAGTAAAGGCGACCTGCAGGCTGCCCAGGCCGAAAACCAGTTTGCGCATGGACCACAGACGGTCGATCGACATTTCGAGGCCGATCATGAACATGAGAAAGATGACGCCAAGCTCGGCCAGGGTTTCGACGTCTTCCTGGCGCGAGAACGTCATATAGTCCAGCCACGGGGCAGCGCCACTGAAGCTGGCCAGACCATAGGGGCCGAGCAGGGTGCCGACCGCAAGGAAACCCAGCACCGGGTTGATGCGCAGCCTCGCCAGTAGCGGAATGAGGATGCCCGACAGGGCCAGGAAAAGAATGGTCTCCTTCAGGAAAGGGAAGGTCGCGTGGGCTTCCATGGGGCAGTTTTGTCGTTTGTCTGCAACGGAGTGTAATCCACGGCACACAAAAGCCAGAAACGCGCAGTGGCAAGTGCCTGACGATGCATACAATGTCGTGCATTCGCAATTGGGGGCGAGGATGAGGCTGGAGCTGCGCCAGCGCTGGATGAGTGTCGGTCTGGGCCTGCTGGGGCTGATCGTGGCCGGGCTCATCATTGTCGTTGGCAGCCTGTTCGAAGCCCGCCTGCAGGAGCGCGGGCAGGCGCAGGCGCTCTCCGAACTCTCCGGCTTGCGTGCGCGGCTCGAGGGCGAGCTGAACGGAGCGACGAACCTGACCGCCGGGCTGGTGGCCGAAGTGGCGATCAGTGGCCGGATCGGCCCCGGCCGTTTCGCTCAGCTCGCACGCGAACTGATGCAGTCCCGCAGTCTGCTGCGCAACATTACCCTCGCGCCGGACAACGTGATTGCAATGGTGTATCCGCTCGCGGGCAATGAGGCGGCCGTCGGCCTCGACCTGTTGAATCACCCCATTCAGGGCGCCATGACCCGTCGCATGCTCGAAACGGGCCACCCGGTGCTGGCAGGACCGGTCGAGCTGGTGCAGGGCGGGTTGGCCCTGATCCATCGCGTCCCCATCTTCCTGACGCCTCCGGGCGGGGCCCCGCGCAGTGGTCGATATTGGGGCTTGATGAGCACGCCAATCAATTTCGATCGTCTGCTGGCCGATGCCGGGCTGCTGGATCCTGATCTGCATCTCGCGCTCGCGTTGCGCGGTGTCGATGGGGCCGGACGTGACGGTGCCGTGTTTTGGGGGCGCGCCGATCTTTTCGATCGCGCCGACGCAGTGCAGCTCGAGGTGCGGGTGCTGGACGGTTCGTGGGTGCTGGCGGCCGTGCCGCTCAATCCGCCCGCGGGGGCAACCGAGGTGCGCTGGTGGTCACGTGTAGTAGGCGTTCTGTGCGCGGTGTTTGCATTGCTGTTGTCATGGCACATGTACCGTACTGCGCGGCAGCTCGAAAGCACGGAACAGCAGGTGCGTCATCTTGCGCTGCACGACAGCCTGACTGGCCTGGCAAACCGGGTGCTGCTCGAAGGGCGTTTCCGTCAGGCCGTGGAGTCGGCACGGCGCGAAGGACACAAGCTGGCGCTGTTGTACCTGGATCTGGATGATTTCAAGCCGATCAACGACCAGTATGGGCACGAGGCCGGCGACCACGCCCTGCGCACGATCGCCGGGCGCATGGAGGGTCTCATGCGACAGAGCGATACTGTGGCACGTGTCGGCGGCGATGAGTTTGTCATTTTGCTTAACAAGGTGTCGTCCCTGGAAGACGCGTTCACGGTGGGCAATAAGCTTGCCGCTGCGCTGGCGGAGCCGCTGCAGGTGGACGGGCATGGTTTCGAGCTTGGCGCCAGCATCGGCGTCGCGGTGTTTCCTGATCATGCGGCAGCGCTCTACGACTTGATGCGCTTGGCCGATCAGGCAATGTACCGGGTGAAGGGGCGGGTTGGATGTCGCGTGGCGATTGCTTGTGACCCGGTGTCCGGAGATGCGGTTTCAGGCGAAGTCGGTAGGAATTAACAGCCTCTTGTCGGCGGGTTGGCTACAATCTGCGCATCGTTGCGCCACCGACCGGACTATTTGAACATCATGAGATTCCGCATTTCCCGCGCGCTTGGCTATGCGGCGCTGCTGCTTTCCACATTCGCAGCGCCGGTTCATGCCGATACGGTTGCGGCCAGCCGCTACTATGAAGATGGCTTGTCGCGCTTCGGCAAGCAGGACGTGCAGGGCGCCATCATCCAGCTCAAGAACGCCTTGCAGCAGGATCGCAGCATGCTCGCCGCGCATTTGCTGCTGGCCAAGGCTTATCTGGTCGACGGTGATGTAGGACCCGCTGAAGTAGAGTTTCGTGAGGCACTCAAGCTGGGGGTGAATCGGGCCGAAGTGGCCGTGCCGTTGGGGCGAATCTACCTGATGCAGGGCAGGTCTCAAGTCCTGCTCGATTCGGTCGCTGCCGAGGGCCTGCCGGCTGCGACGCGACTCGAGGTGCTCGTGCTGCGAGGCAAGGCCTACGCCGCGCTTGGCAAGCTCCCGGAGGCCTCCAGTAGTTTCGCCGAAGCGCGTGCGATCGATCCGGGGTCCGTGATTCCCCTGGTCGCCGAGGTGCCGGTGTTGCTGGCGAACGGCAAGGGCGAGGACGCGAGCAAGGTGGCAGCTCGGGCGGTTGAACTGGCGCCGGCCGACGCCGAAGCACTGAATGCCCGTGCGTCGGTTGCGCATGCAACCGGACTACTGGCCAACGCGCTGAAGGATTACGAGCGGGCGATCGAGTTGCAGCCGAAGTTCCTCGATGCGCGCGTGGCGCGCGCCGGCATCCTGATCGACATTGGACGCGATGCGGATGCCGCCAGGGATCTGGAAGAGGTGGTGCGATTTGCGCCGACCGAACCGCGGGTGGCCTACCTTCGGGCGCTTCTTGCCGGCAGACGGGGCGATGCGCAAGCGGCGGGCGTACTGCTCGAAGATGCGGCAAGGCTCGTCGATGCGCTGCCGGCCGAATGGGTTGCGGGCCAGGAGCAGTTATTGATGGTTGGCGCGCTTGCGCATCACGCGGGACGCCAATACGAAAAGGCACGCAAGTATCTCGATGTGCTGGTGACGAGGTATCCGCGCAATCCCGGCGCGCGCAAGCTGCTCGCCGCCGTGTATATCGATACGGCGGACTACCCTCGAGCCACGGACTTGCTGGAAAACGTCTTGCGCCTGCAGCCGGATGATCCGCAGGCACTATACCTGCTCGGACGCGCCTACCTCGGACTGAAGCGTTACGCGAAGGCCACGGCGCTGCTCGAGAAGGCGGTATCGCTCGGCGGGGCGGATCCCGGTCTGCGTGCGACGTTGGGATTCAGCCAGCTTGGTCAGAATGATACGGTTGCGGCGATCGGGAATCTCCAGGGGGCCTTCGACAAGACGCCTGACGATTTTTCGCTGGCGCTCGCTTTGGCAAATCTGCACATGCAACATGGCGAGACAAAGAAGGCGCTCGACGTCGCTCAACGTGCCAGCGAGGCAATGCCGTCGAATCCAGCGGTGCAGAACCTGCTGGGGGTCGTGAAGGGGGCCACCAAGGACCTTGCGGGCGCACGCAGGGCCTACCAGGCGGCGCTGAAGATCGACCCCGGATTCAATTCCGCCCGACTCAACCTGGCACGCGTCGATATTGCCGAAGGGCGCCTGGCCGAGGCGAGGAAAACCTACGCCGACATGCTGCGGACCAACAAGCGCGATGCGATTGCGATGTACGAATTTGCCATCCTGGAGCAGGGAGCAGGGCGCAAGGACGAGGCCCTGAGATGGATCGAGAAGGCTGCGGCCGAGCAGCCCAGTGACGTGAAAATCGGCTTGGCCTTGATCGAAATGCGTGCTGTTGCGGGTGACAAGCTTGCCGCCCGTGATGCCGCGCGCGCCCTGTCGTCCCGGCGGAGTGGAGATCTGACCGTACTGGAGGCTCTGGCGCGGGCGGAGCTGGATGTCGGGGCGATCAAACCGGCCCAGCAGGTGCTGAAGGATATGACGCGTCTAGCTGAATTCGATGCAGCCGCCTTGGTCCGGATCGGTTACCTGCAAATTGCCGCTTCGGACTTCAGCGCGGCTGCCTACAGCGCGCAAAAGGCCTTGCAGGGTCGTCCCGACGACGCCGACGCAATGGTCCTTGCTGTTGAGGTGGCGCTGGCTGCGAAGGACCTGAGTCAGGCCGACAAATGGTTGGGCCAGTTGCGGGCACGCCATCCGGCGAACGTGAAGGGGGCGAAACTGGCCGGCGACATCGCCATGGCGCGCAAAGACTTCAAGGCCGCCGCTGCTGCTTACCGCAGCGCATTCGCGCTGACGCCAACGAGCGAGCTCGTTCTGCGACAAGCCGCTGTGTTCGCGATCCAGGGCGAGCCGGCCGGTGCAGTGCCGCTGTTGAGTCAGTGGTTGAAGGCGCATCCGGAAGACGATGTCGCAAGGCGGGGTCTCGCCGATTTTCTTGCGCAGGCGCGTGACTGGGCAGCGGCTAAACGGGAATATACGAAACTGCTGGACAGGAAGGCCGGTGACGAGAGTCTGTACAACAACCTGGCAAACGTCCTGATCATGCTCGGTGATCCCGCCGCGGTGACGATGGCCGAGCGATCCGTCGCCAGTGCGCCAGGCGACGGCAATGCGAGGGATACACTGGGTTGGGCGCTGGCGCAGCAGGGCCGACTTGAAGAGGCCTTGCCCCACCTGCGCGAGGCGCG
Organism: Azoarcus sp. L1K30; assembly: GCF_018122735.1. Taxonomy (GTDB): domain Bacteria; phylum Pseudomonadota; class Gammaproteobacteria; order Burkholderiales; family Rhodocyclaceae; genus Parazoarcus. The sequence continues at coordinate 3,981,352 of NZ_JAGRRD010000001.1, forward strand.
GCTGCGCATTCCCGGCAGTGTGGAAGTCAAATGGCATCTGGGCTATGTGCTGGCGCGGCTCGAGCGGCGAGCCGAAGCACGTCAGGAGCTTGAGGCGGCCTTGTCGCAAGGTCAGCGCTTCGAAGGCGATGTCGACGCGCGCGCGCTGCTGCGAAACGTCAGTCAATAGCCGTGTCGACGTTTTTTACACTACGAACCGGTTCAAGTGGGGTTTTGTAATTAAGTCAATGATTTTAAGGCTAAATTATTGTTTGGCGTAGTTTTTGCTAAGACTAGCCAAAATGCTGAGGATCTTCAAAATGAAAAAACAGACCGCAATTGCGCTTCTTGTGTCGGGGCTATCGGTTTTTAGCGGTTCGGCGTCGGCCGCATGGAACTGGGATTTGAGTTGTGGGACGTTCGCCTGCAGTCAGACGACATCCGCGTCGCAGACCAGTACGCCGACAGGCGGTCCCGCGGTGACTGTGACGGGCTGGAGTGGCGTCAATTCAGGCAGTTCCCTCGCTCAGGGTTACATCGAGAGTTGGAATGGCGTTGGTGTTCAATACAGCGGCGAGTCGTCGGCGAGCCCGAATCACGCCATGGACAACAATGGCCAGTTTGAGTCGATTCTGTTGAATTTCGGTGGTTCGAGTATCAATCTGAGTTCAGCAAGTCTTGGATGGGTCTATAACAATGACGCGCGGCGGTCGGACTTCTTTGTCCTGGCGTACACCGGCGCAGCGCCCTTCAACGGCAGTCTGGCAGGCAAGAGCTACGCGGATCTGCTGACCGTCGGTAGCGGGTGGACCTTGATCGGAAATTCCGGTGGAAGCGGTGCGGGCGCCTATGGGCTTGCTTCGGGGTCGATTTATTCGAGCTTCTGGCTGATTGGTGCGGGTGCGGTGTCCGGCACGTCGGTCGGTTATGGCAGCAATAATTACTACGACTACATGAAGGTTGCGAGCGTCGGTGGGAGCGTGAAGCCACCGTCGACGGACAACAAGGTGCCGGAGCCTGGTTCGCTGGCACTTGCCGGTCTTGGCCTGCTGGGCTTGATCGGTGCGAGCCGTCGCAAGGTTCGCGACTGACATCGCTGCGGCCCTGGAAAGAAAGGCTAATAAAATCGGCGCCGATCTGGCGCCGATTTCCGTTTACCCGAGGGCTGACTGCTCGTTCTCTTCTTGTTGCTGTAGCAACCACATCTGCGAGTACGCGCCCGCTCGTGCAAGCAGTTCGCCGTGTTTGCCTCGCTCCACGATCCGTCCCTGGTCCAGCACAATAATCTCGTCCGCGTTCATGACGGTCGAAAGCCGGTGTGCGATCACCAGTGCGGTGCGCCCCGTCGCGGCGAGTTCGATCTGGGCCTGGATAGCCTTCTCCGTCTTCGAGTCCAGTGCGGAGGTTGCTTCGTCAAAGATCAGGATGGCCGGGTTCTTCAGTAGTGCGCGCGCGATGGCAACACGTTGCTTCTCGCCGCCCGACAATTTCAGGCCGCGTTCGCCGACGCGGGTGTCGTAGCCGTCGGGCAGGCGTCGTATGAATTCGGTGAGCTGTGCGGCGCGGGCAGCGGCCTCGACCTCTTCCCGGCTTGCGCTAGGGCGGCCGTACTGGATGTTGTAGCGCAGGGTGTCGTTGAACAGCACTGTGTCCTGCGGCACGATGCCGATTGCTGCGCGGAGGCTGTCCTGGGTAAGTTGGCGGAGATCATGGCCGTTGACGCGGATGGCGCCCGTTTGGACGTCGTAAAAGCGGTACAGGAGTCTCGCCAGCGTGGATTTGCCTGACCCCGAGTGGCCGACTATGGCGACGGTGCGGCCGGCGGCGACCTCGAAATCGACGTCGAACAGGATGGGGCGCTTGGCGTCGTAGGCAAATCCGACCTGGTCGAATCGAAGGCTTGCGGGGCCTGGAAGAAGGGTGAGTGCGTCAGGCGCGTCGGCGATCTCGCGATTCTCGTGCATCAGTCCGAACATGCGCTCGATGTCGGTCAGTGCCTGCCGCAACTCGCGATAGATGACGCCGAGAAAATTGAGCGGGATGTAGAGCTGGATCATGAAGGCATTAACGAGCACGATGTCGCCAATCGTCATGGTGCCGTTGGCAACGCGGCTGGCGGCCTGCCACATCATCGCCGTTACGCCGACCGCAATGATGGCGGCCTGCCCGATGTTGAGTCCTGATAGCGAGTACTGGTTGCGGATCTGTGCGGCGGTCCATTTGCCCAATTCCTGATCGTAGCGCCGTGCCTCGTATTCCTCGTTATTGAAGTATTTCACCGTTTCGAAATTGATCAGGCTGTCTATGGCGCGTGCGTTTGCAGCCGAATCGAGTTCGTTTGCCTGTCGTCTGAGGGTGGTTCGCCAGTTGGTGACCCGGACCGTGAAGACGATGTAGACCGTCAGGGTAGCAAGTGTGATGAGGGCGAATACGGCATCGTATTGCACCAGCAGGATGCTCATGACCAGGCCGATTTCCACCAGTGTGGGCAGGATGGAATACAGTGTGTAGCTGATCAGCGAGCCGATTGAGCGCGTGCCGCGCTCGATGTCGCGCGTCAGTCCGCCGGTCTGGCGCTCGAGGTGGAAGCGCAGGCTCAGTGCATGCAGATGGCGGAACAGGCGTAATGTGATCTCCCTTACTGCCTGCTGCGTCACGCGCGCGAACAGGATTTCGCGCAGTTCGGTGAAGAGGGAGGTCGAAAAGCGCAGTACGCCATAGGCCAGCAGCACGGCGGCTGGCACGACGACGAACGCCTGTGGGGTCGTGAGAGAAAGCGCGTCGATCAGGTGCTTGAAAGTGATCGGTACGGTCACGTTGGCGCCCTTGGCCGCGAGCAGGCAGGAGAGCGCAAGGCTTACCCGGAGCTTGTACGCCCAGATGAATGGAATCAGGCTCCTGATTGTTTGCCAGTCGCGTCGTTCCCCGGTTTCAGGTGCGGGTAGGGCAGAGGCTGCAGGGCGTCTCATGTGGGGTCCTGTGTTTTCTTTGGGGTGGCTGCAGGTTCAGATGGCGGCCGGCGGTTTGTTGCCATTTTGGCCCAGAGCTCACCTCCCCGGTTGATTTGGCGCGCGGGTGCGTTCGTACGGAGGATGTTCGCGATCTGCATCAGGAGCCGGAGGTTTGGAAAGCTTGGTGTCGGCTTGCAGGTCATGGTCAAGCGCAAATATTTTTGAAGTTTTTTCACGAATCATTTGACAGACCCTGAATCCACCTCTATAGTGCGGGGCTTCGCGCTTGGAGGGGTTCCCGAGCGGTCAAAGGGATCAGACTGTAAATCTGACGGCACTGCCTTCGAAGGTTCGAATCCTTCCCCCTCCACCAAGCACATTTCGTTGTGCTGTTGTAGTTTGCGGCACGCGAAGCGGTTGTAGAGAGTCAGCTGGCGTTTGGCATGTGCGGGTGTAGCTCAATGGTAGAGCAGAAGCCTTCCAAGCTTATGACGAGGGTTCGATTCCCTTCACCCGCTCCAGTTTAGTAGTACAGGTTTCGGCGCCCTTGTAGCTCAGTGGTAGAGCACTCCCTTGGTAAGGGAGAGGCCACGTGTTCAATCCACGTCAAGGGCACCACTTCTATCTGCCTCGTCCGACGTGACGGTGTCGGAGTCATCGCTTCGAAAATTCTGATTCTGATTAAAGGGTGTCGATATGGCTAAGAGCAAGTTTGAGCGTACGAAGCCGCACGTAAACGTTGGCACGATTGGCCACGTTGACCACGGCAAGACGACGCTGACCGCGGCAATCACGACGATTCTGTCGAAGAAGTTCGGTGGTGAGGCGAAGGCCTACGACCAGATCGACGCTGCGCCGGAAGAGAAGGCACGTGGTATCACGATCAACACGGAGGCGGTCGTACGGTTGGCGCCGGTGTCGTCGCCAAGATCATCGAGTAATCGCTCAGGCGATTGATCGATCAGGAGCGCATCCGTAAGGGTGCGCTTTGTAGTCTCTGCTGCAGGGGTATAGCTCAACTGGCAGAGCGTCGGTCTCCAAAACCGAAGGTTGGGGGTTCGATTCCCTCTGCCCCTGCCACAATTTTTCCGGAAGTCATTACCTCGATGGCCGATAAGTTGAAGTTCGCGCTGGCTCTGGCACTGGTTGCGGCCGGCGTGGTCGGCTTTTACCTCCTTTCCGAGCAGGCGCTGGTGTTGCGTGTACTCAGCGTGCTGGCTGGTCTGGGTGCGGGTCTTGCTGTTGCCTGGTATTCCGAAGCGGGTCGCCGTTTCGTCGAGTTCGCGCGCGAAGCCGTTGTCGAGACCAAGAAGGTGGTATGGCCCAGCCGCAAAGAAACCGTCCAGACCACCGGTCTGGTTTTTGCGTTCGTTGTGGTAATGGCCCTTTTCCTCTGGCTGACCGACAAGAGTCTGGAATGGGTGCTGTATGACCTGATTCTGGGCTGGAAATGATCATGACAAAGCGCTGGTATGTAGTGCACGCCTATTCGGGCTTCGAAAAGTCCGTACAGCGTGCGCTCGTTGATCGCATCGCCCGTGCCGGGATGCAGGATGCTTTCGGGCAGATCCTGGTGCCGGTCGAGGAAGTGGTCGAGATGAAGGGCGGTCAGAAGAGCATTACTGAACGCAAGTTTTTCCCGGGTTATGTGCTCGTGGAAATGGAAATGAACGACGAGTCCTGGCACCTCGTCAAGTCGACACCCAAGGTTACCGGCTTTGTCGGTGGTACCGCGAACAAGCCTTCTCCGATTACCGAGAAGGAAGTCGACAAGATCATGCAGCAGATGCAGGAAGGTGTCGAGAAGCCGCGTCCGAAGGTGCTGTTCGAGACTGGCGAAGTGGTTCGGGTCAAGGAAGGTCCCTTCACCGATTTTCATGGTGCGGTCGAAGACGTCAACTACGAAAAGAGCAAGTTGCGGGTGGCGGTGACCATTTTTGGTCGCTCGACGCCGGTGGAACTGGATTTCGCCCAGGTCGAAAAGACCTGAGCGCAAGAAGGCGGGCGCGTTGCGCCCGCCATTGCCCGTTCACGCGGGCAATGCGAGGAGCGTCGGCATGTAGTCGGCGCGCTAGCACTCATCACAGGAGCAAGCCGCAATGGCAAAGAAGATTATTGGTTACATCAAGCTGCAGGTGCCGGCCGGCAAGGCCAACCCCAGCCCCCCGATCGGTCCGGCGCTCGGTCAGCGCGGTCTGAACATCATGGAATTCTGCAAGGCCTTCAATGCCAAGACTCAGGGCATGGAACCGGGCCTGCCGATTCCGGTGGTGATCACCGCCTTCGCCGACAAGAGCTTCACCTTCATCATGAAGACGCCGCCGGCCACGGTCCTGATCAAGAAGGCCGCCGGTATTCAGAAGGGTTCGCCGAAGCCGCATACCGACAAAGTGGGTTCGGTCACCCGTGCCCAGGTCGAAGAGATCGCCAAGACCAAGATGGCTGACCTCACGGCCGCCGACATGGACGCGGCTGTCCGCACCATCGCCGGTTCCGCACGCAGTATGGGCATCACCGTGGAGGGCCTCTGATCATGGCTAAGGTTTCCAAGCGAGTTCAGGCGCTCCGCGCCAAGGTCGATCGCAACAAGGTTTACCCGGTTGCCGAAGCGCTGGCACTGGTGAAGGAATGTGCGAGCGCCAAGTTCGACGAGTCCATCGACGTTGCGGTGAATCTCGGCGTCGATGCGCGCAAGTCGGACCAGGTCGTTCGTGGTTCGGTCGTGCTGCCTGCCGGGACCGGCAAGTCGGTCCGTGTTGCGGTGTTCGCCCAGGGCGAGAAGGCGGAAGCTGCGCGTGCAGCCGGCGCCGATGTCGTCGGCTTCGACGATCTTGCCGAGCAGGTCAAGGGCGGCAACATCGACTTCGATCTGTGTATCGCCACCCCCGATGCGATGCGTGTGGTCGGCCAGCTCGGTCAGATCCTCGGTCCCCGCGGTCTGATGCCGAACCCGAAGGTTGGCACCGTGACCATGGACGTGACCACTGCGGTCAAGAATGCCAAGGCTGGTCAGGTTCAATACCGCACCGACAAGGCTGGCCTGGTCCACGCCACCATTGGTCGGGCCTCCTTTGGTGTTGAAGCACTGCAGCAGAACCTGAATGCATTTGTCGATGCGCTGGTCAAGGCTCGTCCGGTTGCGGCCAAGGGCGTCTATCTGCGCCGTATGGCCCTGTCGAGCACGATGGGTGTCGGGCTGCGCGTCGAAACGAATACCTCCGCCAGCTAAGCTGGGGAGTACTTAACTTTGGGACGTCCTGGCGCCTTGGTGTCGGGACGGATCGTCAAAGACCGCAGGTGCGTATGCCTCGGCATTCGTCTAATCAGCCTCAGGGCGGCCTGCGCAGACGGTGAACCCAGAACAGGATATTGGCTGCGTTGTCAGCCGCACTCCTGATCCAGGTCGCCGTGGGTGCGAATCGCTTGTGCGGTTCGTGTGTTGACTTGAAAGGAGGAAAAGGCCCGTGGGTCTCAATCTCGATGACAAGAAAGCCGTAGTGGCAGAGGTGTCGGCACAAGTAGCCAACGCCCAGACTATCGCGGTGGCCGAGTATCGCGGCATAGAAGTGGGTGATCTCACCGTGCTGCGCGCAAAGGCCCGTGAATCTGGCGTCTATCTGCGTGTGTTGAAGAACACCCTGGTGCGTCGTGCGATCGCCGAAACCCAGTTTGCCGGGTTGTCGGACCAACTGGTTGGTCCGCTCATTTATGGCATTTCTGAAGATCCTGTCGCCGCAGCAAAGGTGCTTAACGACTTTGCCAAGGGCAACGACAAGCTGGTCCTGAAAGCAGGTTCCTATGCGGGCAAGACGCTCGACAAGGCTGCTGTGCAGGCGCTGGCCTCGATCCCGAGCCGCGAAGAGTTGCTCGCCAAGCTGTTGGGCGTCATGCAGGCACCGGTTACCGGTTTCGCATGCACGCTGGCCGCCCTCGCCAAGAAGCGCGAGGAAGAAGCGGCAGCCTGACCGTTTTCTTAAAAGTTTCGATTCTGGAGTAATTTAAATGGCAATCAGCAAAGAAGACATCCTCGAAGCCGTTGGCTCGATGACCGTGATGGACCTGAACGACCTGGTCAAGGCGTTCGAAGAGAAGTTTGGCGTGTCCGCTGCCTCGATGGCCGTGGCTGCCCCGGGTGCCGGCGCTGCCGCCGCTGCCGTTGAAGAGAAGACCGAGTTCGACGTCATCCTCCAGGCTGCCGGCGACAAGAAGGTTGAGGTCATCAAGGTTGTGCGTGCTGCGACCGGCCTGGGCCTGAAGGAAGCCAAGGACGTCGTGGATGGTGCACCGAAGGCCGTGAAGGAAGGCGTGTCGAAGGCTGACGCCGATGCGCTGAAGAAGCAACTGGAAGATGCTGGCGCAAAGGTCGAGATCAAGTAATTCTCGCTTTTGCTGCAGGGCTGGCGCTCGTCATGAGCACCAGCCCTTTCGTGCTTTGTACGAAGCACGAAGGCAGAACAAAGCGTCCCCGAATTTTCTGCGTATTGACGTGTCAATCCAATTCAGAACGTGGGCGTTGTGTTCTGTCTTCCCGACGTTCGACCTCTAGCCGGAGCATCCATGGCGTATTCCTACACTGAGAAAAAGCGTATCCGCAAGAGCTTCGCCAAGCGCGCGGCCGTGCTCGATGCGCCTTTCCTGCTCGCGACCCAGATTGAATCGTTTGCTGCGTTCCTACAGGCGGAAACCCCGCCCGAAGTGCGCCTGAACGATGGCCTGCAGGCAGCCTTCACCTCAATCTTCCCGATTTCGAGCCACAGTGGCAATGCCCGGCTTGAATTCGTCCAGTACATGCTGGGCGAACCCGCCTTCGATGTGAAGGAATGCCAGCAGCGCGGCCTGACCTTTGCGTCGCCGCTGCGTGCCCGCGTCCGGCTCGTGATCATGGACCGTGAGGCGCCGAAGGAAACCATCAAGGAAGTGAAAGAGCAGGAAGTCTATATGGGCGAGATTCCGCTCATGACCGACACCGGCTCGTTCGTCATCAATGGTACCGAGCGCGTGATCGTCTCGCAGCTGCACCGTTCGCCCGGTGTGTTCTTTGAGCATGACCGCGGCAAGACGCATTCTTCCGGCAAGCTGCTGTTCTCTGCACGCATCATTCCTTACCGTGGCTCCTGGCTCGATTTCGAGTTCGATCCCAAGGATTACCTGTATTTCCGCGTTGACCGTCGCCGCAAGATGCCGGTCACGATTCTGCTGCGCGCCATCGGCATGAGTCCCGAGGAAATTCTCGAAACCTTCCATGACTTCGACGCCTTTCACCTGTCGGCGGAAGGGGCTCAGTTCGACCTCGTGCCGGACCGCCTGCGCGGCGAAGTGGCCCGATTCGACATCGTCACGCCCGATGGCAAACTCATCGTGGCGCGCGACAAGCGCATCACCGCCAAGCACATCCGCGAGCTCGACCAGGCCGGGCTGAAGACGATCGCGGTGCCGGACGACTTCATCCTGGGTCGCGTCATCGCCAAGAACATCGTCGATGCCGAAACTGGCGAGCTGGTCGCCCGCGCCAACGACGAGATCACCGAAGAACTGCTCGAGAAGCTTCGTGACGCCGGTGTCAAGGAACTGGTCACGCTGTACGTGAATGATCTGGATCGTGGTGCCTACATCTCGTCCACGCTGCGTATCGACGAGACCGCCGATCAATGGGCAGCGAAGGTCGCCATCTACCGCATGATGCGCCCGGGCGAGCCGCCCACCGAAGACGCGGTCGAGGCCTTGTTCAACGGCCTGTTCTATGCGCCGGAACGCTATGACCTGTCGACCGTCGGTCGCATGAAGTTCAACCGTCGTGCCTATCCCGAGAAAATCGACGAGCGCACGCCCGCCTGGCTCAAGCGTTTCTATGAGCTTGTCGGCCCGCATGGTGAGGAAGGCAGTGGCGTGCTGGCCAACGACGATATCCTGGCGGTCATCGGTGTGCTGGTCGAACTGCGCAACGGCCGTGGCGAGATCGACGATATCGACCACCTCGGCAACCGCCGTGTGCGTTCGGTCGGCGAACTGGCGGAGAACCAGTTCCGTGCCGGTCTGGTACGTGTGGAACGCGCGGTCAAGGAGCGCCTGTCGCAGGCCGAGTCCGACAACCTGATGCCGCACGACCTGATCAATGCCAAGCCGATCTCGGCTGCGATCAAGGAGTTCTTCGGCTCCAGTCAGCTGTCGCAGTTCATGGATCAGACCAATCCGCTGTCTGAAATTACCCACAAGCGGCGCGTCTCCGCGCTCGGCCCGGGCGGTCTGACGCGTGAGCGCGCGGGTTTTGAGGTTCGCGACGTGCATCCGACGCACTACGGCCGGGTATGCCCGATCGAGACGCCGGAAGGTCCGAACATCGGTCTGATCAACTCGCTCGCGGTCTACGCCCGTACCAACCGTCACGGTTTCCTCGAGACCCCGTATCGCAAGGTCGAGAACAGCATCGTTACCGACCAGATCGACTATCTGTCGGCGATTGAGGAAGGCCAGTACGTCATTGCCCAGGCCAACGCGGAAATCAACGAAAGCGGACTGCTGGTCGGTGATCTGGTGTCCTGCCGCCACAAGGGCGAATTCGCCCTTGTGACCGCCGACCAGGTCCAGTACATGGACGTGGCGCCGGGCCAGATCGTGTCGGTGGCCGCATCGCTGATTCCCTTCCTCGAGCATGACGATGCGAACCGCGCGCTGATGGGTGCGAACATGCAGCGTCAGGCCGTGCCTTGCCTGCGTCCGGAAAAGCCGCTGGTCGGCACCGGTATCGAGCGCACCGTTGCGGTTGACTCGGGTACTGCAGTGCAGGCCAAGCGTGGCGGTCTGGTCGACTATGTCGACGCGCAGCGTATCGTCGTTCGGGTGAACGACGACGAAGCCATGGCTGGCGATGTCGGTGTCGACATCTACAACCTGATCAAATACACGCGCTCCAACCAGAACACCAACATCAACCAGCGCCCGGTGGTGAAGGTCGGTGATCGCATCGCCCGTGGCGACGTGATCGCGGATGGTGCATCGACCGACCTTGGCGAACTCGCGCTGGGCCAGAACATGCTGGTCGCGTTCATGCCCTGGAACGGCTACAACTTCGAAGACTCGATCCTGATCTCCGAGCGCGTGGTGGCGGACGACCGTTTCACTTCCATCCACGTCGAGGAGCTCACCGTCGTTGCACGTGACACCAAGCTCGGACCCGAGGAGATCACCCGCGATATCGCCTCGCTGGGTGAAGCGCAACTGGGTCGTCTCGACGAGTCCGGCATCGTCTATATCGGTGCCGAAGTCGAAGCGGGCGACGTGCTGGTTGGCAAGGTCACGCCCAAGGGTGAAACCCAGCTGACGCCGGAAGAGAAGCTGCTGCGGGCGATCTTCGGCGAGAAGGCGTCGGACGTTAAGGATACGTCGCTGCGCGTGCCCTCCGGCATGACCGGTACCGTGATCGACGTGCAGGTATTCACGCGCGAGGGTATCGAGCGCGACAAGCGTGCGCAGTCGATCATCGACGACCAGTTGCGCAGTTTCAAGATGGATCTCGCGGACCAGATGCGGATCGTCGAGCGCGACGCGTTTGCACGTATCCAGCGCATGATCACTGGACAGAAGGCAAACGGCGGGCCGAAGAAGCTGGCCAAGGGCAGCGAGATCACGGTGGAGTACCTCGAGACCCTCGAGCACTATCACTGGTTCGATATCCGCCTGGCGGACGACGCACTGGCGACCCAGCTCGAAGCGATCCGCGAAGGTCTCGAGACCACCCGCAAGGACTTCGACTCGGCTTTCGAGATCAAGAAGCGCAAACTTACCCAGGGTGACGAGCTGCCGCCGGGTGTGCAGAAGATGGTCAAGGTCTATCTCGCGGTGAAGCGTCGCCTGCAGCCGGGTGACAAGATGGCCGGTCGTCACGGTAACAAGGGCGTGGTGTCGAAGATCGTTCCCGTCGAGGACATGCCCTACATGGCCGACGGCACGTCTGCCGACATCGTGCTGAACCCGCTGGGTGTGCCGTCGCGGATGAATATCGGTCAGATTCTCGAGACCCACCTCGGTTGGGCAGCGAAGGGCCTGGGCCAGAAGATCGACAAGATGTTGCGTGCCAATGCTGCTGTTCAGGAGGTGCGCGGTTTCCTCGAGGAGATCTATAACGGAAGTGGCAAGCCGGAGGCGCTCGATCAGTTCGACGACAAGGAAATCGTCGACCTGGCGACCAACCTGGTCAAGGGCGTGCCCTTTGCGACGCCGGTGTTCGATGGCGCCCACGAGGATGAAATCGAGAAGATGCTGGTATTGGCCGATTTGCCCGTCAGCGGACAGGTGACCTTGTACGACGGTCGCACTGGCGAACCGTTCGAGCGCAAGGTGACGGTCGGCTACAAGCACGTTCTGAAGCTGCATCACCTGGTCGATGACAAGATGCACGCACGTTCGACCGGTCCGTACTCGCTGGTGACGCAGCAGCCGCTGGGCGGTAAGGCGCAGTTCGGTGGTCAGCGTTTCGGTGAGATGGAAGTGTGGGCGCTGGAAGCCTATGGGGCGGCATACACCCTGCAGGAAATGCTGACGGTCAAGTCGGATGACGTTACCGGCCGGACCAAGGTGTACGAGAGCATCGTCAAGGGCGAGCACAAGATCGATTCCGGCATGCCGGAATCCTTCAACGTGCTGGTGAAGGAAATTCGTTCCCTGGCGATCGACATCGATCTGGACCGCGGTTGAACCGGAGACATTGCGTACCCCGCATGTCCTGGATGGAGTGATATATGAAGAGCCTGCTCGCTGACCTGTTCAAGCAAACCCTGCCGAATGAGGAAGAGTTCGAAGCCATTACCATTGGTCTCGCCTCTCCCGATAAGATCCGGTCGTGGTCCTATGGTGAAGTCAAGAAGCCCGAGACCATCAACTACCGGACGTTCAAGCCCGAGCGTGACGGTTTGTTCTGCGCCAAGATTTTCGGCCCGGTCAAGGACTACGAGTGCCTGTGCGGCAAATACAAGCGCCTCAAGCATCGTGGCGTGATCTGTGAGAAGTGCGGCGTCGAAGTGACGCTGTCCAAAGTGCGCCGCGAACGCATGGGCCACATTGAGCTGGCCAGCGTCGTTGCCCATATCTGGTTCCTGAAGAGCCTGCCGAGCCGCCTCGGCATGGTGCTCGACATGACCCTGCGCGATATCGAGCGTGTGCTGTACTTCGAAGCCTTCGTGGTGGTCGAACCGGGCATGACTCCGCTCAATCGCGGTCAGTTGCTGACTGAAGACGACTACCTCGCCAAGGTCGAGGAGTACGGCGATGATTTCGATGCGGTGATGGGCGCTGAAGGTATCCGCGAACTGCTGCGCACCCTCGATGTCACGCTCGAGATCGAGAAGCTGCGCGCCGACCTCGAGACCACCGGCTCGGAAGCCAAGGTCAAGAAGTACTCGAAGCGCCTCAAGGTGCTCGAGGCCTTCCAGCAATCGGGCATCAAGCCCGAGTGGATGATTCTCGAAGTGCTGCCGGTGCTGCCGCCCGACCTGCGTCCGCTGGTGCCGCTAGATGGCGGCCGTTTCGCGACCTCAGACCTGAATGATCTGTATCGTCGCGTCATCAACCGTAACAACCGTCTCAAGCGTCTGCTCGAACTCAAGGCGCCGGACATCATCGTCCGCAACGAAAAGCGCATGCTGCAGGAGTCGGTCGACTCCCTGCTCGACAATGGTCGCCGCGGCAAAGCGATGACGGGTGCCAACAAGCGTCCGCTGAAGTCGCTCGCCGACATGATCAAGGGCAAGGGCGGTCGTTTCCGTCAGAACCTGCTCGGTAAGCGCGTTGACTACTCCGGTCGTTCGGTCATTACCGTCGGTCCGCAGCTCAAGCTGCACCAGTGCGGTCTGCCCAAGCTGATGGCGCTTGAGCTGTTCAAGCCCTTTATCTTCAACAAGCTTGAACTGCTCGGCCTGGCCACCACGATCAAGCAGGCCAAGAAAATGGTCGAGCTGCAGGAGCCGGTCGTGTGGGACATCCTCGAAGATGTCATCCGCGAGCATCCGGTGATGCTGAACCGTGCGCCGACGCTGCACCGCCTCGGCATCCAGGCCTTCGAGCCAGTGCTGATCGAAGGCAAGGCCATCCAGCTGCATCCGCTGGTCTGCGTCGCGTTCAACGCCGACTTCGACGGTGACCAGATGGCCGTCCACGTGCCGCTGTCGCTCGAAGCGCAGATGGAAGCCCGTACGCTGATGCTGGCCTCCAACAATGTGCTGTCGCCCGCCAACGGCGAGCCGATCATCGTGCCGTCGCAGGATATCGTTCTGGGTCTCTACTACGCCACCCGCGAAGGCGTGAATGTGCCCGGCGAAGGCATGTTCATGACCGACGTCAGTGAGGTGAAGCGTGCCTACGAATCGGGCCAGATCTCGCTCCATGCGCGCATTACCGTGCGCCTGAAAGAGGCTGACCTGGGCCCGGACGGCGAGCGCATCGAGCGTGTCAGCCGTTACGAGACCACGGCCGGTCGCGCAATCCTGTCGGAGATCCTGCCGGCTGGGCTGCCCTTCAGCGTCATCGACAAGCCGCTGAAGAAGAAGGAGATCTCCAAGCTCATCAATGCGTCCTTCCGCCGTTGCGGCCTGCGTGCGACGGTGATCTTCGCCGACCAGCTGATGCAGTTCGGCTATCGTCTGGCAACCCGCGCCGGTATCTCGATCGCGGTCAAGGACATGCTGGTACCGAAGCTCAAGGAAGACCTGATCCGCGCCGCCGAAAGCGAGGTCAAGGAGATCGCCCAGCAGTACACCTCCGGTCTGGTGACCGATGGCGAGCGCTACAACAAGGTCGTCGATATCTGGGGCCGTTGCGGTGACCAGGTGGCCAAGGCCATGATGGAGCAGCTCGGCTCGGAAGAGGTCGTCAACCGTGAAGGCAAGACGGTCAAGCAGGAAGCGTTCAACTCGATCTACATGATGGCCGACTCGGGTGCGCGGGGTTCCGCTGCCCAGATCCGCCAGCTGGCCGGTATGCGTGGCCTGATGGCGAAGCCGGACGGCTCGATCATCGAGACCCCGATCACGACCAACTTCCGCGAAGGTCTGAACGTTCTGCAGTACTTCATCTCCACCCACGGAGCCCGTAAGGGTCTGGCGGATACGGCGTTGAAGACCGCCAACTCGGGTTACCTGACGCGTCGTCTGGTCGACGTCACTCAGGATCTGGTTGTCATCGAAGACGACTGCGGCACGCGCGAGGGCTTCTCGATGAAGGCCCTGATCGAAGGCGGCGAGGTCATCGAACCCTTGCGCGACCGGATCCTCGGCCGCGTCTGCGTCGACGACATCGTCAATCCGGATACCCAGGAAACGGTCATTGAAGCCGGTGCGTTGCTCGACGAAGATGCGGTCGACCTGGTCGAGAGCCTTGGTGTGGATGAAGTGAAGGTGCGTACGCCGCTGACGTGCGAGACGCGTTACGGCCTGTGTGCGCAGTGTTACGGCCGTGACCTTGGCCGCGGCATGCGCGTCAACGCCGGTGAGGCGGTTGGCGTGATCGCGGCGCAGTCGATCGGTGAGCCGGGCACCCAGCTCACGATGCGTACCTTCCACGTGGGTGGCGCGGCCTCCAGAGCGGCATCCGCCAGCGGTGTCGAGGCCAAGTCGGCCGGTACCATCCGCTTCGCCGGCAACATGCGCTATGTGTCCAGTGCCAAGGGCGAGAAGGTCATCATTGCGCGCTCCGCAGAGATCGTGGTGGCAGACGACATGGGCCGCGAGCGCGAGCGCCACAAGCTGCCGTACGGCGCGATGCTGCTGGTCGACGACGGTGCAACGGTCAAGGCCGGCGCACAGCTCGCGACCTGGGATCCGCATACCCGCCCGATCGTGACCGAATACGCCGGTACGGTGAAGTTCGAGAACGTCGAAGAAGGGGCGACGGTTGCCAAACAGATCGACGAAGTCACCGGTCTGTCGACGCTGGTGGTCATCGACTCCAAGCGTCGCTCGTCGACGGGCGCCTCCAAGGGCGTCCGCCCGCAGGTCAAGCTGCTCGACGAGAGCGGTGAGGAAGTGCGTATCGCCGGCACCGATCACGCCGTGACCATCACCTTCCAGGTCGGTTCGCTGATCACCGTGAAGGACGGCCAACAGGTCAGTGTGGGCGACGTGCTTGCACGTATTCCGCAAGAGTCTGCCAAGACGCGCGACATTACCGGTGGTCTGCCGCGTGTTGCGGAGTTGTTCGAGGCTCGCTCGCCCAAGGATGCCGGTCTGCTGGCCGAGTACACCGGTACGGTGTCGTTCGGCAAGGACACCAAGGGCAAACAACGTCTCGTGATCACCGAGCCCGACGGCACGGTGCATGAGTTCCTCATCCCGAAGGACAAGCACCTGATGGTCCACGATGGTCAGGTCGTCAACAAGGGTGAGCACATCGTCGATGGCCCGGCCGATCCGCATGACATCCTGCGTCTGCAGGGTATCAACGCGCTTGCCCGTTACATCATTGATGAAGTGCAGGATGTGTATCGCCTCCAGGGCGTGAAGATCAACGACAAGCACATCGAGGTGATCGTTCGCCAGATGCTGCGTCGCGTGGTCATCAGCGACTCCGGCGATAGCCGTTTCATCCGCGAAGAGCAGGTCGAACGGTCCGAAGTGCTGGACGAAAACGACCGTCTGGAAGCGGAAGGCAAACTGCCGGCCCAATACGAGAACGTGCTGCTCGGTATCACCAAGGCATCGTTGTCGACCGACTCCTTCATCTCCGCAGCTTCCTTCCAGGAAACCACGCGCGTGCTGACCGAGGCGGCCATCATGGGTAAGCGCGACGAGCTGCGCGGTCTCAAGGAAAACGTCATTGTTGGTCGACTGATTCCTGCAGGTACCGGCCTCGCCTATCATCGCAGCCGTAAGGCGCAGGTGGCGGGAGAGGATCTTGGCTCGGGGCATGCCTGGGCACCGGAAGAAGTTGTTGCGGAAGTGCACCAGGATAGTCACACGAGTTGACTTTTCTTTAAGTCTCGGACTAAACTCCGGCCTCTTTTTGTGGACCGACCAATCGTAGTCGGTCGCAGCCGGAATAAACCGCCCGAGGCGGCCCTTGGCGGGCTGCCTCGGTTTTTTGGGAATTCTCAAGCTATGCCAACAATCAATCAGCTCGTCCGCAAGCCGCGTCAGCTGGAAGTCATCAAGAGCAAGGTACCTGCGCTCGAAGCCTGCCCGCAAAAGCGTGGCGTGTGTACTCGCGTCTATACGACGACGCCGAAGAAGCCGAACTCGGCGCTGCGTAAAGTGGCCAAGGTTCGTCTGACCAACGGTTTCGAAGTGATTTCGTACATCGGTGGTGAAGGTCACAACCTTCAGGAGCACTCCGTGGTCCTGATTCGTGGCGGCCGGGTAAAGGATTTGCCTGGTGTGCGTTACCACATCGTTCGCGGCTCCCTCGACCTTCAGGGTGTCAAGGATCGGAAGCAGTCGCGCTCCAAGTACGGCGCGAAGCGTCCGAAGAAGGCCTGATCGGCTTCACCAGAACATTTTTGAGGTTTAGATATGCCGCGTCGTCGCGAAGTACCAAAACGTGAAATCCTGCCGGATCCGAAGTTCGCATCCCAGGATGTCTCCAAGTTCATCAACGTGATCATGCAGTCGGGCAAGAAGGCTGTTGCCGAGCGCATCGTCTATGGTGCTTTTGATCACATCACCACCAAGTCGGGCAAGGATCCGCTCGAGGTGTTTGCCTCGGCTGTGGCCAATGTCAAGCCGGTGGTCGAGGTCAAGAGCCGCCGCGTTGGCGGTGCCAACTACCAGGTGCCGGTCGAGGTTCGTCCCTCCCGTCGCATGGCGCTGTCGATGCGCTGGCTGCGTGAGTCGGCCCGCAAGCGTGCCGAGAAGTCGATGGCCCAGCGTCTTGCTGGTGAGTTGCTCGAGGCCGCCGAAGGCCGCGGCGCCGCCATGAAGAAGCGTGAGGAAGTCCACAGGATGGCCGAGGCCAACAAGGCGTTCTCTCACTACCGCTTCTGATTCCGATTGGTGGCGGTGTTTCGAGCCCTGCAAAGGGCTCGATTGTTTTTAACGAAACGAACGGTTCATCGCGCGCCAACGCGCGAATAACGTAAGGCAGGTATAACGTGGCTCGCAAGACTCCTATTGAGCGCTACCGCAACATCGGTATCTCAGCGCACATCGACGCCGGCAAGACGACAACGACCGAGCGCATCCTTTTCTACACTGGCGTCAATCACAAGATTGGCGAGGTGCACGATGGTGCTGCCACCATGGACTGGATGGCGCAAGAGCAGGAACGCGGGATCACGATTACCTCCGCTGCGACCACCTGCTTCTGGAAGGGTATGGAAATGTCCTACCCCGAGCACCGTTTCAACATCATCGACACCCCGGGGCACGTCGACTTCACGATCGAAGTGGAGCGCTCGATGCGTGTGCTCGATGGTGCCTGCATGGTCTACTGTGCGGTGGGTGGCGTGCAGCCGCAGTCCGAGACTGTGTGGCGTCAGGCCACCAAGTACAAGGTGCCGCGTCTGGCCTTCGTGAATAAGATGGACCGTTCCGGTGCCAACTTCTTCAAGGTCGTCGAGCAGATGAAGACCCGCCTGAAGGCCAATCCCGTGCCGATCGTGATTCCGATCGGTGCCGAGGATACCTTCACCGGCGTGGTTGATCTGGTGCGCATGAAGGCCATCATCTGGGACGAAGCTTCCCAGGGCATGAAGTTCGAATACAAGGACATTCCGGCCGAGCTCGTCGAGCTCGCGAACGAGTGGCGCGAGCAGATGGTCGAGGCTGCGGCCGAAGCCAACGAAGACCTGATGAACGAGTACCTCGAGAACGGCGATCTCTCCCCTGAGAAGATCAATGCCGGTCTGCGTCAGCGCACGCTTGCCTGCGAGATTCAGCCGATGCTGTGCGGCACCGCGTTCAAGAACAAGGGTGTGCAGCGCATGCTGGACGCCGTGATCGAGCTGCTGCCGTCGCCGGTCGATATTCCGCCTGTGACGGGTATCGACGATGACGAGAAGGAAACCTCGCGCAAGGCCGACGACAAGGAAAAGTTCTCGGCCCTGGCATTCAAGCTGATGACCGACCCGTTCGTTGGTCAGCTGACCTTCGTGCGCGTGTACTCTGGCGTGCTGAACTCCGGTGAGACCGTGCTGAACTCGGTCAAGGGCAAGAAGGAGCGCATCGGCCGCATCCTGCAGATGCACGCGAACGAGCGTGAGGAAATCAAGGAAGTGCTGGCAGGAGACATCGCTGCATGTGTCGGTCTGAAGGAAGTGACCACGGGTGAAACCCTGTGCGACCCGAGCGCGCCGATCATTCTCGAGCGCATGGTGTTCCCGGATCCGGTGATTCACGTCGCCGTCGAGCCGAAGACCAAGAGCGACCAGGAGCGCATGGGTATTGCGCTCGGACGTCTGGCTGCGGAAGATCCGTCGTTCCGTGTGCGTACCGATGAGGAATCGGGTCAGACCATCATCTCGGGTATGGGCGAGCTGCACCTCGAGATCATCGTCGATCGCATGAAGCGCGAATTCAACGTTGAAGCCAATGTCGGTGCGCCGCAGGTTGCCTACCGTGAAGCCATTCGCAAGGCGGTCGAGCAGGAAGGCAAGTTCGTCAAGCAGTCCGGTGGTCGTGGTCAGTACGGCCACGTGTGGATCAAGCTCGAGCCGAACGAAACCGGCAAGGGCTACGAATTCGTCGATGCGATCAAGGGTGGTGTGGTTCCGCGCGAATACATCCCGGCGGTCGACAAGGGTCTGCAGGACACGCTGCCGAATGGCGTGCTGGCCGGCTTCCCCGTGGTCGATGTCAAGGTCACGCTGTTCGACGGTTCCTACCACGACGTTGACTCGAACGAAAACGCGTTCAAGATGGCTGCTTCGATGGCCTTCAAGGATGCCATGCGCAAGGCCAATCCCGTGCTGCTCGAGCCGATGATGGCCGTCGTCGTGGAAACCCCCGAAGACTACATGGGCAACGTGATGGGCGATCTGTCCGGGCGTCGCGGCATTGTGCAGGGGATGGACGATCTGGTAGGCGGCGTGAAGGAGATCAAGGCCGAGGTGCCGCTGGCCGAGATGTTCGGCTACGCAACGCAGCTGCGTTCGCTGTCGCAGGGCCGGGCAACCTACTCGATGGAATTCAAGCATTACTCGGAAGCGCCCAAGAGCGTTGCCGAAGCAGTCATCAACAATCGTAAGTAATTCACGATCTGAAGCGAGGAATTAGCAATGGCTAAGAGCAAGTTTGAGCGTACGAAGCCGCACGTAAACGTTGGCA
>NZ_JAGRRD010000001.1:4000625-4116564 GCF_018122735.1 Azoarcus sp. L1K30
ATCGACGCTGCGCCGGAAGAGAAGGCACGTGGTATCACGATCAACACGGCCCACGTCGAGTACGAGACGGCTTCGCGCCACTACGCGCACGTTGATTGCCCGGGTCACGCCGACTACGTGAAGAACATGATTACCGGTGCGGCGCAGATGGACGGCGCGATCCTGGTGTGCTCGGCCGCTGACGGCCCGATGCCCCAGACCCGCGAGCACATCCTGCTGGCGCGTCAGGTCGGTGTGCCGTACATCATCGTGTTCCTGAACAAGTGCGACATGGTCGACGACGAAGAGCTGCTCGAACTCGTCGAGATGGAAGTGCGCGAGCTGCTGTCGAAGTACGACTTCCCGGGCGACGATGTGCCCATCGTCAAGGGTTCGGCGCTGAAGGCGCTCGAAGGCGACCAGTCGCCGATCGGCGAGCCGGCGATCTTCGCGCTGGCCGATGCACTCGACAGCTACATCCCGACGCCCGAGCGCGCCATCGACAAGCCCTTCCTGCTGCCGATCGAGGACGTATTCTCGATCTCGGGTCGCGGCACGGTGGTGACGGGTCGCGTCGAGCGCGGCGTGGTCAAGGTCGGTGAGGAAATCGAGATCGTCGGCATCAAGGCCACGGTCAAGACCACCTGCACCGGCGTGGAAATGTTCCGCAAGCTGCTGGACCAGGGTCAGGCCGGCGACAACGTTGGCGTGCTGCTGCGCGGCACCAAGCGTGAAGACGTCGAGCGTGGTCAGGTGCTGTGCAAGCCGGGTTCGATCAAGCCGCACACCCACTTCACCGGTGAAGTGTACGTGCTGTCGAAGGAAGAAGGCGGACGTCACACTCCGTTCTTCGCCAACTACCGCCCGCAGTTCTACTTCCGTACCACGGACGTGACCGGTTCGATCTCGCTGCCCGAAGGTACCGAGATGGTGATGCCGGGCGACAACGTGTCGATCACCGTCAAGCTGATCGCCCCGATCGCCATGGAAGAAGGTCTGCGTTTCGCGATCCGCGAAGGCGGTCGTACGGTTGGCGCCGGTGTCGTCGCCAAGATCATCGAGTAAAGGCGGTCGTACGGTTGGCGCCGGTGTCGTCGCCAAGATCATCGAGTAACAACCATTCGTGCGGAGCCATAGGGTTCCGCACTATCGCTCTTTGGGAACAAGATCATGCAAAGCCAGAAAATCCGCATCCGTCTGAAAGCTTTCGATTACCGTCTGATCGACCAGTCGGCGCTTGAAATCGTCGATACCGCCAAGCGCACCGGCGCCGTCGTGCGTGGCCCCGTCCCGCTGCCGACGCGTATCGAGCGTTTCGACCTGCTGCGTTCGCCGCACGTCAACAAGGCATCGCGCGACCAGATGGAAATCCGTACTCACCAGCGTCTGATGGACATCGTCGATCCCACCGATAAGACCGTCGATGCGCTGATGAAGCTGGATCTGCCGGCCGGTGTGGATGTCGAGATCAAGCTTCAGTAAGTCCAGGCTTGCATTTCTTTCGATAGGGCCGGTATAATCCGGCCCTTGTGCCTTTTGGCGCAATTTATTTGTTCGACCCCCGGTCAATCGAAACCGGGAATCAGGAGAAAAAAATGAGTCTAGGCCTTGTAGGGCGCAAGGTCGGCATGACTCGCATCTTTGCCGAAGATGGTAGAACCATCCCGGTGACGGTGCTTGACGTGTCCGACAACCGTGTGTCCCAGATCAAGACGCCTGAAACCGACGGTTACTCCGCGGTTCAGGTGGCTGTGGGTAAGCGTCGCGCTAGCCGCGTCGTCAAGTCTCTCGCCGGGCATCTTGCCAAGGCGGGTGTCGAGCCCTGCCGCATTCTGCGCGAATTCCGCGTGGATGCAGAACAGATCGCTGCCTTCAAGGCGGGTGATGCTGTTGGTGCAGACCTGTTTGCAGTCGGCCAGAAGGTCGATGTGACGGGCGTGAGCATCGGTAAGGGTTTTTCTGGTGTCCAGAAGCGTCATAACTTCGCATCGAACCGCGCGTCGCACGGTAACTCCGTGTCGCATAACTCGCCGGGTTCGATTGGTATGGCGCAGGATCCAGGTCGTGTGTTCCCGGGTAAGCGCATGGCCGGTCAATACGGCAATGTTCAGCGCACCACGCAAGGTCTCGAGATCGTGCGTGTGGATGTCGAGCGTCAGTTGCTCCTCATCAAGGGTGCGGTTCCGGGCTCCAAGGGTGGCGACGTTGTCGTTCGTCCCGCGATCAAGGCTTGAGGGCGGATACGCAATGGAACTGAAACTATTGAATGATCAGGGTCAAGCTGCGTCGACGCTGCAGGCGTCGGATGTGCTGTTTGGTCGTGAATACAACGAAGCGCTGATTCACCAGCTCGTGACTGCCTATCTGGCAAATGCGCGCTCGGGCAATCGTGCGCAGAAGGGCCGTGCGGAAGTCAATAAGTCGACCCGCAAGCCGTTCCGCCAGAAGGGTACGGGTAACGCCCGTGCCGGTATGGCGTCCAGCCCGCTGTGGCGTGGCGGCGGCAAGATCTTCCCGAATTCCCCTGATGAGAACTTCTCGCAGAAGGTCAACCGCAAGATGTATCGCGCCGGCGTGGCGGCGATTCTCTCGCAGCTGGCTCGCGAAGACCGCCTTGCCGTGGTCGAGGATTTCAGCGTCGAGGCGCCGAAGACCCGCATGCTGGTGCAGAAGCTCAAGGGTATGGGTCTGGACTCCGTGCTGGTGATTACCGATGGCCTGGACGAGAACCTGTTCTTGTCCTCGCGTAACCTGAATCAGGTGTTGGTGCTCGACGTTCACGAAGCGGATCCGGTTTCGCTGGTGCGTTTCCCTAAGGTGCTGGTCACCAAGGGTGCGCTGGCCAAGATGGAGGAGTCGTGGCAATGAGCGCAATTAGCCAGGAACGTCTGCTGCAGGTTCTGCTCGCACCGCAGATTTCGGAAAAGGCGACTTACGTCGCCGACAAGAATGAACAGGTTGTGTTCAAAGTTGCTTCCGATGCCACCAAGCCCGAAGTGAAGGCAGCTGTAGAGCTGCTGTTCAAGGTCGAGGTCAAGTCGGTTCAGGTCCTGAATGTCAAGGGCAAGGTCAAGCGCTCCGGCCGTACGATCGGTCGTCGCAAGGACTGGAAGAAGGCCTTCGTCTGCCTCAAGCCCGGCCAGGAAATCAACTTTGTGGCCGGGGAGTAATCAATCATGGCACTGGTAAAACTCAAGCCTACTTCCGCCGGCCGTCGTTCGATGGTCAAGGTGGTGAACCCTGATCTGTACAAGGGTCGTCCGTTCGACGGGCTGCTCGAGAAGAAGATCAGCAAGGCGGGCCGCAACAACACGGGTCGCGTTACCGTGCGTCACCAGGGTGGCGGCCACAAGCAGCACTATCGCGTGATCGATTTCCGTCGCAACAAGGACGGCATCGTGGCCAAGGTCGAGCGTATCGAGTACGACCCCAACCGCTCAGCGAACATCGCCCTGCTGTGTTATGCCGACGGCGAGCGTCGCTACATCATCGCGCCGCGTGGCGTGGTGGTGGGGCAGTCGATCGTCAGTGGCGTCGAGGCGCCGATCAAGGCCGGCAACGCACTGCCGATTCGCAACATTCCCGTGGGTTCGACCATCCACTGTGTCGAGATGATGCCGGGCAAGGGTGCGCAGATGGCGCGCGCGGCCGGTACGTCGGTGCAGCTGCTGGCGCGCGAGGGCGTGTATGCCCAGCTGCGCCTGCGTTCGGGTGAAATCCGTCGGGTTCATATCGAATGTCGCGCAACGATTGGCGAAGTCGGTAACGAAGAGCACAGCCTGCGCAAGATCGGCAAGGCGGGTGCAAACCGCTGGCGTGGTATTCGCCCGACGGTTCGTGGCGTGGCCATGAACCCGGTGGATCACCCGCATGGTGGTGGTGAAGGTCGTACCGGCGAAGGTCGCGTTTCGGTCAGTCCGTGGGGCACGCCTGCCAAGGGTTATCGTACCCGCAGCAACAAGCGGACCGACACGATGATCGTGCAGCGTCGTCACAAGCGTTAAGGGGTAACAGATGGCACGTTCTATTAAGAAAGGCCCGTTCATCGACGCTCACCTTCTGAAGAAGGTCGACGCCGCGCGGGCGAGCAACGACAAGCGCCCGGTCAAGACCTGGTCGCGTCGCTCCACCGTTCTGCCCGACTTTGTCGGTCTGACCATTGCAGTCCATAACGGTCGCCAGCACATTCCGGTCTACGTGTCCGAGAACATGGTTGGCCACAAGCTGGGCGAATTTGCTCTGACGCGTACCTTCAAGGGTCATGCGGCGAGCAAGAAGGCGAAGAGGTAATCATGGAAACCAAGGCAATTCTCCGTGGTGTCCGCCTCTCGGCGCAAAAGGGTCGGCTCGTGGCTGACCTCGTGCGCGGCCGTCCTGTCGGCCAGGCGCTCAATGTGCTGACCTTCTCGCCGAAGAAAGGCGCGAAGATCATCCGCAAAGTGGTCGAGTCTGCAATCGCGAACGCAGAACACAACGACGGTGCTGACATCGAC
Organism: Azoarcus sp. L1K30; assembly: GCF_018122735.1. Lineage (GTDB taxonomy): Bacteria > Pseudomonadota > Gammaproteobacteria > Burkholderiales > Rhodocyclaceae > Parazoarcus. The sequence continues at coordinate 4,005,098 of NZ_JAGRRD010000001.1, forward strand.
GCACTGAAGGTCAAGACGATTCATGTGGAAGAGGGCACGACCCTCAAGCGCTTCACCGCGCGTGCGAAGGGCCGGGGAAATCGTATTTCCAAGCCGACCTGCCACATTTACGTGACCGTTGGCGAGTAAGGAGTACATATGGGTCAGAAAATACATCCCACCGGATTCCGCCTCGCCGTCACGCGTGACTGGACTTCCCGTTGGTACGCTTCGAGCCAGGATTTTTCGAAAATGCTTCAGGAAGATCTGAAGGTTCGGGACTACCTGAAGAAGCGTCTCTCGCATGCATCCGTGGCGCGTGTCGTGATTGAGCGTCCGGCCAAGAATGCCCGCATCACCCTGTACAGCGCCCGCCCGGGTGTGGTGATTGGCAAGAAGGGTGAAGACATCGAAGCGCTCAAGCGCGATCTGCAACAGATCGTCGGGGTGCCGGTTCATGTGAACATCGAAGAGGTGCGCAAGCCCGAGATCGATGCCAAGCTGATCGCCGACTCGATCGCGCAGCAGCTGGAAAAGCGCATCATGTTCCGTCGCGCAATGAAGCGTGCGATGCAGAATGCCATGCGCCTGGGTGCGCAGGGCATCAAGATCATGAGTGCCGGTCGTCTGAACGGCGCCGAGATCGCGCGGACCGAGTGGTATCGTGAAGGTCGTGTGCCGCTGCACACCCTTCGTGCAAACATCGATTACGGTGTTTCCGAAGCCAAGACCACCTACGGCATCATCGGCATCAAGGTCTGGGTTTATAAGGGCGAGATGCTTGGCCGCAACGAGCAGCCGGTGGTCGCTGAACCCGAAGCCGATAACCGCCGTGGCCGCCGTGGCGCGCCCCGTGATGGTGAAGGCCGTCCGGGTCGTCGTCCCGCTCGCCGCGAAGATAGCAGGAGTGAATGATGCTGCAGCCGTCGAGAAGAAAGTATCGTAAGGAGCAGAAGGGCCGCAACACGGGTGTTGCCACCCGTGGCGCCAAGGTGAGCTTTGGTGATTTCGGCCTGAAGGCGGTCGGTCGTGGTCGTCTGACCGCACGTCAGATTGAAGCGGCTCGTCGTGCCATGACCCGCCACATCAAGCGTGGTGGCCGGATCTGGATCCGCATTTTCCCGGATAAGCCGATTTCGCGTAAGCCGGCTGAAGTTCGGATGGGTAACGGTAAGGGCAATCCCGAGTATTGGGTCGCTGAGATCCAGCCGGGCAAAGTGCTCTACGAAATGGATGGTGTTGACGAGACGCTCGCGCGTGAAGCTTTCCGGCTTGCTGCCGCCAAGCTCCCGCTCGAGACCGTATTTGTGACCCGTCAGTTGGGGCAAGCATGAAAGCGAGTGAACTCCGCGCCAAGAGCGCTGATGAATTGAACCAGGAGTTGCTCGAGCTGCTGAAGGCGCAGTTTTCCCTGCGCATGCAACATGCAACACAGCAGCTGGGCAACACGAGCCAAATGGGTAAGGTGCGACGCGACATCGCGCGTGTCCGTACGCTCCTTCGCGAAAAGGCGGGTGTCTAATGAGCGAGCAAGCAGAAAAGGTTCGCCGCGCCCTCGTCGGGCGCGTGGTGAGCGACAAGATGGACAAGACGGTGACCGTTCTCGTTGAGCGTCGGGTCAAGCACCCGCTGTACGGCAAGATCATTACCCGTTCTGCCAAGTACCATGCACACGTCGAAAATGGTGCCGCCACGCAGGGCGACCTCGTCGAAATCGAAGAGTGTCGTCCCTTGTCGCGCACCAAGACCTGGCGTGTCACGCAAGTGCTCGAAAAAGCACGTGTGATCTGATCAGGTTGGTTTGCAATTTTTGCAAGAACAGCTTGGCGCTTTAGCGCCAAGCTGTTATACTTTCAAATCTTGCTCCGGGATTCGTCGGGGCATCCTACCCTGACGGGTTCCAATACTGACCGCGCTGCGGGATAAGTTGGAGATAAATTCATGATTCAAATGCAGTCCAGGCTCGATGTAGCCGACAACACCGGCGCGCGTTCGGTGATGTGCATCAAGGTGCTCGGCGGCTCCAAGCGTCGTTATGCCGGTATCGGTGACATTATCAAGGTTACCGTTAAGGATGCTGCGCCGCGCGGCCGTGTCAAGAAGGGTGATGTCTACAACGCCGTTGTTGTGCGTACCGCCAAGGGTGTCCGCCGTCCGGATGGCTCGCTGGTCAAGTTCGACAACAACGCTGCTGTGCTTTTGAATAACAAGCTTGAGCCCATCGGTACCCGCATTTTTGGGCCCGTGACGCGTGAGCTGCGCTCCGAGCGGTTCATGAAGATCGTCTCGCTGGCGCCTGAAGTGCTCTGAGGAGTCGATGAGATGAACAAGATCCGCAAGGGTGATGAAGTTGTGGTGCTGACCGGCAAGGACCGGGGGCGCCGTGGCTTGGTGCTGCGTCGCGTCGATGACGAGCATCTGGTGGTTGAGGGTGTCAATCGGGTGAAAAAGCATGTTCGCCCGAATCCTCTCAAGGGTGAGGTCGGTGGCATCGTCGAGAAGGATATGCCGATCCATGTTTCGAACATCGCGCTGTTCAATCCCGCATCGCAGAAAGCTGATCGCGTCGGGATCAAGGTGCTTGAGGATGGCCGCAAGGCGCGCTTCTTCAAGTCGAATGGCGAGCTGGTGGATGCCTAAGGAGTGACAATGGCTCGCTTGCAACAAGTTTACAAGGACGCTGTGGTGCCTGAGCTGCTGAAGCAGTTCAGCTACAAGTCCGTGATGGAAGTTCCGCGTATCACCAAGATCACCCTCAACATGGGTGTCGGTGAGGCAGTTGGCGACAAGAAAGTGCTGGAGCACGCGATTGGTGACATGACCAAGATTGCCGGTCAGAAGCCGGTTGCCACGAAGGCTCGCAAGTCGATCGCCGGCTTCAAGATTCGTGACGGCTACCCGATTGGCTGCATGGTGACGCTGCGTGGACCGAAGATGTACGAGTTCCTCGATCGTCTCGTGACCATTGCGCTGCCGCGTGTTCGTGACTTCCGCGGTATTGCTGCCAAGGGTTTCGATGGTCGTGGCAACTACAACCTGGGCGTCAAGGAACAGATCATTTTCCCGGAAATCGAGTACGACAAGATCGACGCGCTCCGCGGTATGAACATCAGCATCACGACGACGGCCAAGAGTGACCAAGAAGCGCGTGCGCTTCTGGGTGCATTCAAGTTCCCGTTCAAGAATTGAGGGTGATATGGCGAAACTGGCTCTGATTAATCGTGAAGAGAAGCGTCGCAAGACGGTGGCGAAATTCGCTGCCAAGCGCGCTGCGCTGATTGCACAGATTAACGATATGAAGCTGTCGGACGAAGAACGCATGACGGCTCGTCTTAACCTGCAGCAACTGCCGCGCAATGCAAGCCCGGTGCGTGAGCGTAATCGTTGCGCGCTGACGGGGCGGCCCCGCGGTGTTTTCCGCAAGTTTGGTCTGTGCCGTAACAAGTTGCGCGAAATTGCATTCCGCGGCGAAGTGCCTGGCATGACCAAGGCGAGCTGGTAAGGAGAATAGATAATGAGTATGTCCGATCCTATCGCCGACATGCTGACGCGTATTCGCAATGGGCAGCAAGCCCAGAAAGCGAACGTGAGCATGCCTTCGTCGAAGCTGAAGGTCGCAATCGCCAAGGTGCTGCAGGACGAAGGCTATATCGACGGCTACGTCGTGCGCGAGTCTGCAGGCAAGGCCGAGTTGGAGCTTGCCCTCAAGTATTATGCGGGCCGTCCCGTGATCGAGCGTATCGATCGCGTGAGCCGTCCGGGGTTGCGCGTATATAAGGGCAGCGATGACCTGCCGCGCGTGATGAATGGTCTGGGTGTTGCCATTGTGTCGACCCCCCAAGGTGTGATGACCGATCGTGCTGCCCGTACCAATCGGGTTGGCGGTGAAGTCATCTGCCTCGTGGCCTAAGGAGGAATCTTATGTCTCGTGTAGCTAAGAATCCGGTCGCCATTCCGAGTGGTGTCGAGGTTACGATCTCGGCAGCCGAAGTTGCGATCAAGGGGCCGCTGGGTACGGTTCGTCAGGCACTGAGCGCGGCGGTTGTGCTCGAACGTGACGGCGACAATCTGGTCTGCAAGGCACGCGAAGGTGTGCCCAATTCCGGTGCGATGTCGGGTACCGTGCGTTCGCTGGTGAACAACATGGTCATCGGCGTGACGAAGGGCTTCGAGCGCAAGCTCAACCTGGTGGGCGTCGGTTATCGTGCCCAGGCCCAGGGCGACAAGTTGAATCTCTCGCTGGGTTTCTCCCATCCCGTGGTGCATCAGATGCCCGCCGGTGTGAAGGCTGAAACTCCCACTCAGACCGAGATCGTGATCAAGGGTATCGACAAGCAGCAGGTCGGTCAGGTTGCGGCCGAGGTACGGGCATACCGCGCTCCCGAGCCCTATAAGGGCAAGGGCGTCCGTTATTCGGACGAAGTGGTTGTGCTCAAGGAAACCAAGAAGAAGTAAGGCGGTTCGTCATGAACAAAAAAGAAACTCGTCTTCGCCGTGCGCGTAAAACTCGCGCCAAGCTCGCGGAGCTCAAGGCGGTGCGCCTCACCGTGTATCGTTCGAATGCGCACATGTACGCGCAGGTGATTTCCGGTTGTGGCTCCCGCGTGCTCGCGGCAGCGTCGACCGTGGAGCCTGCGGTTCGTGCCGAGCTCGCCAACGGTGGCAATAAACAAGCAGCAGCAGTGGTCGGCAAGTTGATTGCCGAGCGTGCCAAGGCTGCCGGGATCGAGACGGTTGCGTTTGACCGCTCGGGCTTCCTCTACCATGGCCGCGTCAAGACGTTGGCTGAGGCTGCCCGCGAAGGCGGCCTTAAGTTCTAAGCGAGGATTCGAATGGCTAAGCAGCAAACCAAGCGCCCGCAAGCCTCCGACGAGCGCGACGACGGAATGCGTGAAAAGATGGTCGCGATCAATCGCGTGACCAAGGTTGTGAAGGGCGGCCGGATTCTCGGTTTCGCCGCTCTGACCGTGGTCGGCGATGGCGATGGCGGCATCGGCATGGGCAAGGGCAAGTCGCGTGAAGTGCCGGTTGCGGTGCAGAAGGCAATGGACGAAGCCCGGCGTAAGCTCTCCAAGATCTCCCTCAAGAACGGTACGCTCCAGCACACCGTCATTGGCAAGCATGGCGCCGCTTCGGTGCTGATGCAGCCGGCACCCCAGGGTACCGGAATCATCGCCGGCGGTCCGATGCGTGCCGTGTTCGAGGTGATGGGCGTGACCGACATCATCTGCAAGTGCATCGGTTCGACCAACCCGTACAACGTGGTTCGAGCCACGATCAACGGGCTGATGGCGATCAACACCCCGGCGGAAATTGCTGCCAAGCGTGGCAAGTCTGTCGAAGAGATCCTGGGGTAAGCGATGACCGACAAGAAGATTAAGGTCACCCTCGTGAAGAGCGTGATCGGTACCAAGCAATCACACCGTGCGACCGTTCGTGGTCTGGGCCTGCGTCGCCTGCACCACTGCGTCGAGTTGGTCGATACGCCGGAAGTTCGCGGCATGATCAACAAGGTGTCCTATCTGGTTAAGTACGAGGCTTGATATGCGCCTGAATACGATTAAACCGGGCGCTGGCTCGAAGTTTGCCGCCAAGCGCGTCGGACGCGGCATCGGCAGTGGCCTGGGCAAGACCTGCGGTCGCGGTCACAAGGGGCAGAAGTCCCGTGCCGGTGGTTTTCACAAGGTCGGTTTCGAAGGTGGTCAGATGCCCCTTCAGCGCCGTCTGCCGAAGCGCGGCTTCGTGTCCCTGACGCGCGCCCGCAACGCCGAGGTTCGTCTGTCCGAGTTGGCTGCTTTGCCGGTCGATGAAGTCGATCTGCTGGTTCTGATGCAGGCCGGCGTCATTCCGGCTGATTCGCTATCCGCAAAGGTCATTCTTTCGGGCGAGATCAGCAAGAAGGTCGTGCTGCGTGGCGTCGGGGCAACCGCCGGTGCGCGTGCTGCCATCGAGGCGGCCGGCGGCTCGGTCTCTGCAGAGTAAGCAAAGGTACGATTGTGGCCAAACCAGCTGCCGCGGTAGGGAATGCCGGGCGCTTTGGTGATCTCAAGAACCGGCTGTTCTTTCTGCTCGGTGCCTTGATTGTTTATCGCCTGGGCGCACATATTCCTGTTCCCGGAATCGATCCCCAACGACTTGCGGAGCTCTTCCAGTCGCAGTCGGGGGGGATCCTTGGGGTCTTCAACCTTTTCTCGGGCGGAGCGCTTTCGCGCTTCACGATCTTTGCGCTCGGGATCATGCCTTACATTTCTGCCTCCATCATCATGCAGTTGATGACGGTCGCGGTGCCGCAGTTCGAGGCGCTGAAGAAGGAAGGTGAGGCTGGTCGGCGCAAGATCACCCAGTACACGCGTTACGGTACCCTGGTGCTGGCGTTTGCGCAGTCCCTCGGGATTGCAATGGCACTTGAAGGGCAGGCTGGACTGGTGCTTGATCCGGGCCTGATGTTCCGCCTGGTGAGCGTGGCGACGCTGGTCACGGGAACGATGTTCCTGATGTGGCTGGGTGAGCAGATCACCGAGCGTGGTATCGGCAACGGCATCTCGATCATCATTTTCGCCGGCATTGCGGCGGGGTTGCCGAAATCGATTGGCGGGTTGTTCGAACTGGTTCGTACCGGGGCGATGCATCCCTTCACGGCGTTGCTGATCTGCGTATTGGTGGTGGCCGTCACCGGCTTCGTGGTGTTCGTGGAGCGTGGGCAGCGAAAGATTCTGGTCAATTATGCCAAGCGGCAGGTCGGCAACAAGGTGTACGGGGGACAGAGTTCCCATCTGCCCCTGAAGCTGAACATGTCAGGCGTGATCCCGCCGATCTTCGCGTCGAGCATCATTCTCTTTCCGGCGACGCTGGGTCAGTGGTTCGGAGCTTCCGAGAGCATGCGATGGCTGCGTGACATCTCATCGACACTGGCGCCAGGGCAGCCGATTTACGTGATGCTGTATGCGTTGGCAATTGTGTTCTTCTGCTTTTTCTACACGGCGCTGGTTTTCAATGCCCGTGAAACAGCAGACAACCTGAAGAAAAGTGGTGCTTTCGTTCCGGGAATTCGTCCGGGAGATCAAACCGCACGGTATATCGACAAGATCCTGATGCGACTGACCCTCGCGGGTGCGGTTTACATCACCTTGGTCTGTCTTCTGCCGGAGTTTCTGATTCTGAAGTGGAACGTGCCTTTCTACTTTGGCGGAACGTCACTGTTGATCATCGTGGTGGTTACGATGGACTTCATGGCCCAGGTGCAGGCGTACGTGATGTCGCACCAGTATGAAAGCCTGTTGAAGAAGGCAAACTTCAAGGGAGCGGGACTCCCAATCAGGTAAGTGGCGATGGCGAAGGAAGACGTTATCGAGATGCAGGGGGAGGTTCAGGAGAATCTTCCCAATGCAACGTTCAGGGTGAAGCTCGAGAACGGGCATATGGTTCTCGGACATATCTCCGGGAAGATGCGGATGCATTACATCCGGATCCTTCCCGGGGACAAGGTAACGGTTCAACTGACGCCGTATGACCTGACCAAGGGTCGGATCGTATTCCGGACCAAGTAGAAGATATTAGAAACAGGAGCAAAGCATGAGAGTTCAGGCTTCAGTAAAGAGGATCTGCCGTAATTGCAAGATCGTCCGTCGCAAGGGTGTGGTGCGGGTCATCTGCACGGATCCGCGACACAAGCAGCGCCAGGGTTGATCTTGTCAGTCCCAGGTATTAAAATTTAATGTTTAGCGTTTTGGGGTAAACGAATGGCCCGTATTGCTGGGGTAAACATTCCCAACCACAAGCATGCCGAGATCGCGCTGACCGCTGTCTATGGGATCGGCCGTTCGCGTGCTCGGAAAATTTGCGATGCTGCTGCCATCGGCCGCTCGGTGAAGGTCAAGGATCTCACCGAGTCGGACATGGAGAAGCTGCGCGATGAGGTGGCTCGGTTTGTGGTGGAAGGCGACCTGCGTCGCGAAGTGACCATGAACATCAAGCGTCTGATGGACCTGGGTTGCTACCGTGGTGTCCGTCACCGTCGTGGTTTGCCGTGTCGCGGTCAGCGCACCAAGACCAATGCACGTACCCGCAAGGGCCCGCGCAAGTCGATCGCCGGCAAGAAGTGATAGGATTTTATTATGGCTAAGACTGCAACAAAGGTCCGCAAGAAGATCAAAAAGAACGTGGCAGAAGGGATCGTCCACGTTCACGCGAGCTTCAACAACACGATCATTACGATCACTGACCGTCAAGGCAATGCGCTTTCCTGGGCAACCGCTGGCGGCGCTGGCTTCAAGGGTTCGCGCAAGAGCACGCCGTTTGCTGCTCAGGTCGCTGGCGAAGCGGCTGGCAAGGTGGCGCTGGAATGCGGCATCAAGAATCTTGAAGTGCGCATCAAGGGTCCCGGCCCCGGGCGTGAGTCTGCTGTTCGTGCGCTGAATGCACTGGGGATCAAGATCTCCAGCATCACCGACATCACGCCGATTCCGCACAACGGCTGCCGTCCGCCCAAGAAGCGCCGTATCTGACAAGGAGTTGAAACGTGGCTCGTAATCTCGACCCGAAGTGCCGTCAGTGCCGTCGCGAGGGTGAAAAACTGTTCCTGAAGGCTGAGAAGTGCTTCACCGATAAATGTGCCATCGAGCGTCGCGCCTATGCGCCCGGCCAGCATGGTCAGCGTTCCGGTCAGCGTCTTTCCGGCTATGGCGTTCAGCTGCGCGAAAAGCAGAAGATCCGCCGACTCTATGGTGTGCTTGAAGCGCAGTTCCGCCGGGTCTATTCCGAAGCGGATCGCCGTCGCGGTCAGACGGGTGAAAACCTGCTGCAACTGCTCGAAGGACGTCTCGACTCCGTGGCCTATCGGATGGGCTTCGGCGGTTCGCGTGCCGAATCGCGTCAGGTCGTGCGTCATAACGGCGTGCTGGTTAACGGCAAGCGCGTGAATATTCCGTCGTACCTGGTCAAGCCGGGCGACGTGGTTGAACTCGTTGAGCGCGTTCGCGGTCACCTGCGTGTCAAGGCTGCGCTTCAGGCCGCCGAGTCGCGCGGTTTCCCGGAGTGGATCGAGATGGATACCAAGGCTGGTAAGGGTGTCTTCAAGGCCTATCCGCAGCGTAGCGAACTGCCGCCCACAATCAATGAAAGTCTGGTTGTGGAACTGTATTCCCGGTAATCGGGAATCGAGCTTCTAGTTCCGAGGAAATGTAGATGCAAAGCAATGCACTGCTGAAACCACGCATCATCGACGTCCAGAGTATCTCGCCGGTTCAGGCGCGAGTCACGATGGAGCCGTTCGAGCGTGGCTTCGGCCATACCCTGGGAAATGCGCTGCGGCGCATTCTCCTTTCCTCGCTGCCTGGGCACGCAGCGACGGAAGTGACGATCGAAGGCGTCCTGCACGAGTACTCGACGCTGGACGGCATGCGCGAAGATATCGTCGACCTGCTGCTCAACCTGAAGGGCGTGGTGTTCAAACTCCACAACCGTAGCGAGGCGACGCTCAGGCTCGTCAAGTCGGGTGAGGGGCTCGTGACTGCGGCAGATATCGAGACGGGTCATGACGTCGATATCATCAACCCGGGGCATGTCATTGCGCATCTTGCACCGGGTGGCAGTCTCGACATGCAGATCAAGATCGAGGAAGGGCGCGGTTACGTGCCCGGCAACAGTCGCCCGGCAAATGCCGAAAGCAAGACGATCGGACGCGTCGTACTCGATGCGTCGTTCAGCCCGGTGCGCCGCGTCAGCTATCTCGTAGAGAGCGCTCGCGTGGAGCAGCGTACCGACCTCGATCGTCTGGTGATCGATATCGAGACCAATGGCGCCGTCGATCCTGAAGAGGCGATTCGGTATGCCGCTCGCGTGCTAATGGATCAGTTGTCGGTGTTCGCGGATCTCGAAGGCACGCCCGTCACTGACGTGGTCAAGCCTGAAGTGACGATTGATCCGGTACTGTTGCGTCCGGTGGACGATCTCGAATTGACGGTGCGTTCGGCCAACTGCTTGAAGGCCGAGAACATCTATTACATCGGCGATCTGATCCAGCGTACCGAGACGGAACTGCTCAAGACCCCGAATCTGGGGCGCAAGTCGCTGAATGAAATCAAGGAAGTGTTGGCCACTCGCGGGCTGACCCTGGGGATGAAACTGGAAAACTGGCCGCCGGCCGGGCTTGAGAAGCTCGGTTAAACGGTATCAGTGAAGTGAGGAATTAATATGCGTCACCGTAATGGTCTTCGCAAGCTGAACCGGACCAGCAGCCATCGTCAGGCGATGTTCCGTAACATGGCCAACGCGTTGCTGCGCCATGAAGTTATCAAGACGACCCTTCCGAAAGCGAAGGAACTGCGTCGCGTGGTTGAACCGATGATTACGCTGGGCAAGAAGCCGAGCCTTGCAAATCGTCGTCTGGCCTTCGATCGCCTGCGTGATCGTGATATGGTCGTCAAGCTGTTCGACGCGCTGGGTCCCCGTTACGCTGCGCGTAATGGCGGTTACCTGCGTATCCTGAAGTGCGGTTTCCGTGATGGCGACAATGCACCGATGGCCTACGTCGAACTGCTGGATCGTCCCGATGGCGAACTTGCGGTTGAAGAGGAAGCTGTTGCTGCCTGAAGCGGGTCTTTGTAAAATTCGCTTGGTATAAGAAAAGGTCGGGGATACCCGGCCTTTTTTTTGTCCATTCGTTCGCAACGGGGAAATGCAGATGAGCGTGATTCTGGTGACCGGTGGCGCCGGCTATATCGGTTCGCATACGTGTCTCGAGCTACTCAGAGACGGGCACGAGGTGGTCGTGGTCGACGATTTTTCGAACGCTTCGCCACTTGCGCTGGCACGTGTCGAGGCCCTCGCAGGGCGCCGTTTCCTCGGTGTTGCCGAGATCGACGTGCGCGATCGTGTGTCCCTGCGTGCGGTCTTTCGTGCGCATCGAGTCGATGGCGTCATCCACTTTGCCGCGAAGAAGGCGGTGGGCGAGTCCGTGCGCGAACCATTGGCGTATTACGATAATAATCTGGGTGGTCTGGTCGCCTTACTCGACGTGATGGGCGATGAAGGGGTGAAGCGGATCGTCTTCAGTTCCTCGGCCACAGTGTATGGCGATCCGGCCTCGGTGCCGATCACCGAAGACTTTCCGACTTCAGCCACCAATCCCTATGGCCGTACGAAGCTGATGAGCGAGCAGATCCTGTCTGATCTCGCGGCAGCCGATCCGCAGTGGAAGGTGGTGTTGCTGCGCTACTTCAACCCCGTGGGGGCGGATGAAAGCGGGCGCATCGGAGAGGATCCGAGGGGGATCCCGAATAACCTGATGCCCTACGTAAGCCAGGTGGCGGTGGGGCGGCTCAAGGAGCTCCAGGTGTTCGGCAGTGACTATCCGACAGCGGACGGTACGGGGGTACGTGACTATATCCATGTGGTCGATCTGGCGCGAGGGCATGTGGCTGCCGTGGAACGCTTTGATGCCCTGCCTTCGGTGGCGGCAATCAATCTCGGCACAGGCTGCGGATACAGCGTACTGGATGTGGTGCGTGCGTTCGAAAGGGCATGCGGCCGCCCCATTCCCTACCGGATCGTGCCGCGCCGGGCAGGCGATGTCGCGCAGTGTTGGGCAGACCCGACTCTCGCACGGGAACTGCTGGGCTGGCAGGCCAGCCGCGGCCTGGATGAAATGTGCGAAGACGCCTGGCGGTGGCAGCAGGCCAACCCCGAGGGATACCGCGATCGCTAGCGCGCGAGGTGTTACCAGTTGCGGCGGATGCGGTTCTTGTATTGGACGTCATGCGGCAGTACGCCCTGCATGGCATCGAGATGGACACGAAAAGCCTCGGTCGCCTTGGCGAGGTCAGCCGGTGAGAGATGAGGCAGTTCGCGTTGGCGTGCGGTCATTCTGGCCAGTTGCTCGAAGGCGAGCTTGCGTGCGCCTTCGTCCGCCGGGAGGAATACGCCCAATCCGGCATCCTTGAGCGTCTTGAGGAACTGGATGCGGCGCTCGACCCTTTCAGCGTATTGCGCGCTTGCCGTATGTTGGGGCTCTGTCATGGCAGTATCCGATCAAGTGGTCCTGCCCCTATCCTCGTGCCGAATCGTCGGTTGGGCAAGCGCTGGTGACGAGTCGAGTGTAAAGGTTCATGTCGCTTCAGGCGAAAGTGCTTTGGCAAGGTAGCGGCCGGTGTGGCTGGCCGGGCAGGCGGCGACGGCTTCGGGAGGCCCTGCGCACACGATCAGGCCTCCGCCGCTGCCGCCTTCCGGGCCGAGGTCGATGATCCAGTCCGCCGTCTTGATCACGTCGAGGTTGTGTTCGATGACGACAATGGTATTGCCGTGATCGCGCAGGCGCAGGAGGACTGTCAGCAGCAACTCGATATCCTGGAAATGGAGGCCAGTGGTGGGCTCGTCGAGGATGTAGAGTGTGCGTCCCGTGTCTCGCTTCGACAGTTCGAGTGCGAGCTTGACACGCTGGGCTTCACCCCCTGACAGCGTTGTCGCACTTTGCCCGAGGCGGATATAGGAGAGCCCCACGTCGGCAAGGGTTTCGAGCTTGCGCGCAATGGCGGGGACGGGACGGAAAAATTCGAGCGCCTGTTCCACGGTCATTTCAAGGACGTCATGGATGGTGCGGCCCTTGTAGCGAATTTCCAGTGTTTCGCGGTTGTAGCGTTTGCCATGGCAGATATCACAGGGCACGTACATGTCGGGAAGGAAGTGCATTTCCACCTTGATCATGCCGTCGCCCTGGCAGGCTTCACAGCGGCCCCCCTTTACGTTGAACGAGAAGCGTCCGGCACTGTAGCCTTTCGCCCGGGCATCCGGTACGCCAGCGAACAATTCCCGGATCGGAGTCATCAAGCCGGTGTAGGTCGCGGGATTGGAACGTGGGGTGCGGCCGATCGGCGACTGATCGACGGTGATGACCTTGTCGAAGGCTTCGAGCCCCTCGACCGCGTCGCAGGCAGCAGGCTCGCTGTTCGATCCGTATAGCGTCTGCGCCGCCATTGCCGCCAGGGTGTCGTTGATCAGGGTGGATTTTCCCGAACCGGATACGCCGGTCACGCAGGTAAACAGGCCCACCGGCACCGTGCAATCCACGCGCTTCAGATTGTTGCCGCGAGCGCCACGAAGATGAACCAGGCGCGCCGGATCAGGCGCCACGCGTTTGGGCGGAACAGGGATCCGTCGCCGTCCCGACAGGTAGTCGGCGGTGACCGACGACACCGAAGCCATGACCTCCTCCGGTTTGCCGCAGGCCACGATGTGACCACCATGTTCGCCGGCGCCCGGGCCCATGTCGACGAGATAATCGGCGCTGCGGATGGCATCCTCGTCATGCTCGACCACGATCACGGTGTTGCCGAGGTCGCGCAGCCGGCGCAGCGTTTCGAGCAAGCGGTCATTGTCTCGCTGATGCAGGCCGATGGAGGGCTCGTCGAGCACGTACATCACGCCCGTCAGGCCCGAACCGATCTGGCTGGCGAGTCGAATCCGTTGCGCCTCTCCACCCGAGAGCGTGTCCGCGGAGCGATCGAGAGACAGGTAATCAAGCCCGACATTGTTCAGGAAACTGAGGCGGTCCGAGACCTCCTTGACAATCTTCTCGGCAATGCGCGCGCGCTGCCCGTCCAGCTTCAATTGGTCGAAAAAGGCCTTGCATTCGCCGAGTGGCAGACGACTGACGGCGGGTAGCGGCTGGCCGCCGATCAGCACATGGCGTGCATCGCTGCGCAGCCGACTGCCTTCGCAGGCGGGGCAGGTGCGTGTACTGCGATACTTGAGCAACTCCTCACGTACCGCAGCGGAGTCGGTTTCCCGCAAACGACGTTCGAGGTTGGGAATGATGCCTTCGAACGGGTGCTCCTTTGCGACCATGCGTCCGTTGTCGGCCATATACACGAAGGCGATCCTGTCCTTGCCCGAGCCATGCAGAATGATCTCGCGAACCGTGGGCGGCAAGGCCTCGAATGGCGTCTCGATGTCGAAGTCGTAATGCGTCGCGAGGCTGGACAGCATCTGGAAATAGAACTGATTGCGCCGGTCCCAGCCCCGGATTGCGCCCGACGCGAGTGACAGGTCCGGGTGCGCAACGACACGCTGCGGATCCAGGAAGCCGATCTGCCCGAGACCGTCGCAAGTCGGGCAGGCGCCGGCGGGGTTGTTGAAGGAAAACAGGCGTGGCTCCAGTTCTCCGAGGGCGAAGCTGCACACCGGGCATGCAAAACGGGCAGAAAACAGGTGTTCGTTACCGGTGTCGATCTCGAGCGCAATCGCACGTCCATCGGCATGGGTGAGCGCGGTTTCGAACGATTCGGCGATCCGTCCACGCATATCGGAACGGACCTTGAAGCGATCGACGACCACATCCACCGTGTGGCGCCGCCCTTTTTCCAGGGCAGGCATGGTGTCGAGCTCGTATACCTCGCCATCCACGCGGACGCGCACGAAGCCCTGCGCACGCAGTTCGGAGAACAGGTCTTGCTGCTCGCCTTTGCGTCCCGCGACGACGGGGGCGAGGATCATCAGGCGCGTATCGGCTGCCAGACCGAGAACATGATCGACCATCTGGGCGACGCTCTGGGCTTCGAGCGCATGCTCGGGGTGATCCGGGCAGTGAGGTGTGCCGGCCCGGGCATACAGCAGGCGCAGGTAGTCGTGAATCTCGGTTACCGTGCCGACGGTGGAGCGCGGGTTGTGGCTCGTCGCCTTCTGTTCGATCGAGATCGCCGGAGACAGGCCTTCGATCAGATCGACGTCCGGCTTTTCCATCAGCTGCAGAAACTGCCGGGCGTAGGCCGACAGCGACTCCACGTAGCGACGCTGCCCTTCCGCGTACAGGGTGTCGAAAGCGAGAGACGATTTTCCCGAGCCGGACAGGCCGGTAATGACGGTCAGCCGGTTGCGCGGAAGGTCGAGATCGACGTTCTTGAGATTGTGCGTGCGGGCACCGCGGATGCGGATGTCGTCCATGAGCGTGGCTGCGCAAGGGGTAACGTGAAACTATATAAGAGAGAAGGCGCTCCGGGCCAATGTTAGAATGACTTCCTTTTTGCCGCAGCCCGCATGTCCTCAACTTTACGCGATCCGATGACGCCCGCCGAGCGTCGGGCGGGAATCAGCCTCGCTTCCATTTTCGCACTGCGCATGCTGGGCTTGTTTCTGATACTGCCGGTGTTCGCCGTTCACGCCCATACCGTGCCGGGTGGGGACAACCTGACATTGGTGGGGCTCGCGATCGGTGCATACGGCGCGACACAGGCTTGCCTGCAGATTGCGTTTGGCGCGGCGTCTGACCGATTCGGTCGCAAGCCGGTCATCCTGTTCGGTCTGTTGTTGTTCGTCATCGGTAGTGCAGTGGCCGCCACTGCAGGCGACATCTACGTCATCATCGCCGGGCGGGTGCTGCAGGGCGCGGGTGCAATTTCGGCTGCCGTCACCGCACTGGCAGCCGACCTGACCCGTGATCAACATCGCACCAAGGTGATGGCGATGATCGGCTCCAGCATTGGGCTGGTGTTTGCCGGATCGATGGTGGCTGCGCCCTTGCTGTATTCCGTTATCGGCATGAGCGGCATTTTCTGGCTAACTGCGGCGCTTGCCCTGGTGGCAATGGCGGTCGTGGTGTGGGTCGTGCCCGAGGCGCCGCCGGTACCGCGTGCGAACGCCGGCAGTTTTGCCGATATTCTGCGCGATGCGCAGTTGATGCGCCTGAATTTCGGCGTGTTTGCGCTGCATCTGATCCAGACCACGATGTGGGTGATGGTGCCGGCGGCACTGGTCAAGTCCGGCGGCCTTGCGCTCGTCGATCACTGGAAGGTCTATCTGCCGGCAGTGCTGCTGTCATTTGTGGCGATGGTGCCGGCGGTCATCGTTGCGGAGCGTCACAACCGCCTCAAACAGGTGTTCAATGGCGCGGTCCTGCTGCTTGCCGTGGTCCAGTTCGGGCTCTACTTGTGGAACGACAGCCTGTTCGCGATCGCCTTGTGGCTGACGCTGTTTTTCGTCGCCTTCAATATCCTGGAGGCAACGCAGCCGTCGTGGATTTCGCGCATCGCGCCGCCCGCGGCTAAAGGAACGGCGCTCGGCGTCTATAACACCCTGCAGTCCATTGGGCTGTTCGTCGGCGGATTGCTCGGCGGCTGGCTCGGACAACGATTCGGTACGGCAGGTGTCAGCCTGGCCTGTGGGGCGCTGGCGCTGGTCTGGTTAACGCTGTCTTCCACCATGAATCCTCCTCCGGTCCGCGCGGTTGCCGCGCCGGCCCGGAGTTGACATACCACTGAAAGGAGAACGGGATGGCATCCCTGAACAAAGTCATTCTGATCGGCAATCTGGGCAAGGACCCCGAGACCCGCTATGCGCCGAGCGGCGACGCGATTACCAACCTGACCCTGGCGACGACCGAGACCTGGAAGGACAAGTCGTCCGGAGAGCGCCGCGAGGCGACAGAGTGGCACCGTGTGGTGTTCTTCGGCCGGGTTGCCGAAGTCGCAGCGCAGTATCTGCGCAAGGGCAGTCAGGTGTATGTCGAAGGCCGGCTGCAGACGCGAAAATGGCAGGACAAGGACGGACAGGATCGCTATACGACCGAAATCCGCGGCGACGAAATGAAAATGCTTGGTAGGCGCGAGGGTGGTGGCGATGCGCCGATGCGTGGAGCGGACGCTGGCGGCTACGATGCACCGACATCAGCGCCCGCGCGTCAGCCTGCGGCAGCGCCTGCGCCGAAGCCAGCCACCGGCGGCTTCGGTGACTTCGACGACGATATCCCGTTTTAACGCGCGGTTGATCGCGTCTTCTCATTCGAACCCGGCATGCCATCGAGGCTGCCGGGTTTCTTCTTTTGGCGAGCGGTGGTTCAATACGTAATCTGGATATTTTCTGGAGCAGGCCGCCTTGAATCGTCGTCAATGCATGCGTTTACTCGTCGTGAGTGCAGGAATGCTGCCCATGCTGAACGCGTGCATGCCGCCTCCGGAACCTTTGCGCTTCGGCGCCAACGCCTGGCCCGGCTATGCTTCACTGCGCGCCGCCGAGGTTCTCGGGCTGATTACCCCGGCGCAACTTCAGGTGCTGGATTTCCCGAGTACATCAATGGTGCTGTCGGCATTTCGCAACGGCATGATCGATGTTGCCGGTCTGACCCTGGACGAGGCGCTGATGCTTGCAGCCGAGGAGCAGGCGCCACGAATCATTCTCGTTTTCGATTTCTCGGCGGGAGCCGATGTTGTTCTCGCCCAGCCAGGCATCGTCAGCGTGGCCCAGTTGAAAGGGGCGAGGGTGGGGGTCGAAACGGAGGCCTTGGGGGCGTACCTGATCGGGCGAGCACTCGCCGGCGCCGGGTTGTCCGCTGAGGATGTCGATATCGTCTCAATCCCGCTTGATGGTCACGAATCAGCCTTTGTTGCCGGCCAGGTGGATGCACTGGTGACCTTCGATCCGGTACGTTCGAGCCTGCTGGCACGTGGGGCGAAGCTCCTGTTTTCGTCGCGTGCGATACCGGGAGAGATCGTCGACGTGCTGGTGGTGCGCGCGCCCTTGCTGGCAAGGCGCAAAGCCGACTTGCGCGCACTGGTCGATGCCCACTTTGCCGGCAGAGCGCGGATGCTGGCCAATCCGGCGGATGTCGCTGCCAAGCTGGAGGCCCGACTGTCTTTGTCCGAGGCACAGTTCCGCGCAGCGCTGGGCTTGATGGAAATGCCCGATGTGCCCGCCAACAGGCGTCTGCTCGGCCAAGGGGAGGGGGGGCTGGCGGCGACGCTGGAGCGCATGGGCCAGGTCATGCGTTCGCTGGGGCTGCTGGAGCAGGTGCCCGTGCTGGACGCACTGCTGGTCCCCGACCTGATTCCGGAGTACTGACATGGCACCGCGGACCCCTTTGCGACACATGTTGCTGATCTTGCTTGCAGGGGTTGGACTGGTCGTGGCGGTGGGGCAGTTCACCTTCATCATCCAATCGTATTCCCGCGAATCGCGCGCACAGGTGGGCGCCTTGCTCCGACACGCTGGCGGAACGTTGGCCGCCAACCTCGAAGCCGCCATGCAGAAGGGCGACGACCGTTTCGTCGATCACCTGATCGCGCAGCAGATCACCCTTCCCGATCTGCTCTATGCTGCCTTGGTCGATGCGGATGGACGCGTGATCGCGAGCAGCCTGCCCGGTCTGCGCGGGTTCGGGCTGGAGCGGTCAGTCCATGGCGCCCCGCCACAAGCGATGGTGGATGAGGTGCGCCGCACACGCAGCGCGCAGCTTGCCGAGGATGTCGCGCGGCAGCGCCTTTGGGGCATCTTTCCGGTGCGGCTGCCGGCGGGCAAGGGTGAGCTCAGGGCGCCGCAGGTGGCCTATGTTGTGTTGCTCTCCGATGTTGCCCGTCTAGAGCACGCCGCGGTGCGCAATGCCTTCAGTCAGAGCATGGTCGTACTGGTGCCGATCCTGCTTTTGTCACTGGCCATCTGGGCGATGCTGCGAGTCCTGTTGACTGACCGCATTGAGCGTCTGCTGGCCTACTCGCGCTCGCAGGCGAGTGGCGGCGAGCTTCCCGAGCCGGTGTCCGGAGCCGATGAGCTGGGGCAGTTGGGAGAAGAACTGGGATGCCTGATGCGCGAGGTGCTGGCCTCGCGCGATTTCCATGTTCGCCTGCTTGAAAGCATGCCCAATCCCATCTGGCGGGCCGGCGCCGACGGCCGGCGCAGTTTCTTCAATCGGGCGTGGCTCGATTTCACCGGGCGTTCGCTCGACCAGGAGTGTGAGGACGGATGGACGGAAGGTGTTCATGATGACGATCTTGCACGCTGCCAGGCGGTTCAGGCGGCTGCGCTGGAACGGCGGGCGCCCTTCGTGATGGAGTACCGTCTACGCTTCAACGACGGCAGCGAGCACTGGATTTCTGATCATGGCCAACCGGTGTTCGCGAATGATGGCGGGTTTCTGGGCTATCTGGGAAGTTGCTACGACCTGCAGCAGGTGAAGTCCGCGACCGCGGCGGTTGCTGCAAGTGAAGAACGTTTTCGCGCGCTGGTCGAGCATACCCTGGTGGGCGTATTTCTCATTCGCGACGGACGTGTCGTGTATGCGAATCCCCGTCTGGCGGAGTGGTTGGGCTATCGCGCGGACAGCATTGTCGGTGTGCCGGTTGCCGCGTTGCTGCATCCCCAGGACCTGCCGCTTGCCGAAGAGCTGATCCGGCGCCGCGAGCAGGGCGATACTCGCTACACGTCCAACATGCTGCGGGCGAAGCGGCGCGACGGGAGTCACTTCTTCATTGAGGTCTATGGCACCCGGATGCAGCATGATGAGGGGGCTGTGATCATTGGCACGGTACTGGACGTCAATGCGCGTGAGGAAGCGCTGTCTGCGCTGAAGGCGGCAACCGAGGTCGTGGAGGCGAGTCCGACGATTCTGTTGCGTTGGAAACTCGAGCCCGGATGGCCCGTATTCTACGTATCGGAGAATGTCGATCGCTGGGGATACTCTCGTGCGCAGGTGCTGGCGCCGGACTTCGCCTTTGCGTCGCTCGTCCATCCCGACGACCTGCCCCGCGTAAGCGATGAGCTGGCGCACCATATCGCTGCCGATGTGCGGGAATACGTGCAGGAATACCGCATCCGGACTGCGGATGGCGTCTATATATGGATTGAGGGCTTGATCCGAGTCAGTCTGGACTCGGAGGGGCGGCCGCATTACTGCGAGGGATTGGTAACGGACATCTCCGCACGGAAGGAAGCGGAGCTCGAGGTCAGGCAGCTCAACTCGGAGCTGGAAGCCAGGGTGGTGCAGCGCACGACGGAACTCGAGCTTGCCAACAAGGAGCTGGAAACCTTCACCTACTCCGTTTCCCACGACTTGAAGGCACCGCTGCGTGGAATCGACGGTTACAGCCATCTGCTGCTTGAGGACCATGCCGATCGTCTCGACGATGAAGGCAGGGCCTTCGTCAACAACATTCGCGCCGGGGTGAAACAGATGGCACGGCTGATCGATGATCTGCTTGCCTACTCGCGCATGGAACGGCGCAGCCTCCAGCGCGCAGAGGTCAACCTTGGCGCAGTTGTGCGTGGCATACTCGGCGAGCGGGCCGGCGAGCCTGATATGACGCTGGCGGAAGTTGACGTCGACGTTCCTGATATCGCGGTCCAGGCCGATCCAGAAGGGTTGGCGCAGGTGCTGCGCAACCTCGTCAGCAATGCCCTGAAGTATTCCCGTCATGCCGACCCGCCCCGGATCGGCATTTGTGCCCGCAAGGAAGGCACAGTCTGCCATCTGTATGTTCGCGATAACGGAATCGGTTTTGACATGAAATTTCACGATCGCATTTTCGAGATATTCCAGCGCCTGCAGCGGGCTGAAGACTATGCCGGCACGGGCGTGGGGCTCGCGATCGTGCGCAAGGCAATGCAGCGAATGGGAGGGCGGGTGTGGGCCGAGAGCGCGCCCGGAAACGGTGCCACTTTTCATGTGGAGTTGCCGCTATGAGTGAGCTACCGACAAGCGCTCGACCAATCCTGCTGGTCGAGGATAATCCGGCCGACCTCGATCTCACGCTGCGTGCGTTCAAGCGCCGGCACCTCGTCAACCCGGTACTGGTTGCGCGCGACGGCCAGGAAGCGCTCGATTTCGTGCCGCGATGGGAGGCCGGGGAGGCTTTGCCGCTGGTCATATTGCTCGATCTCAATCTGCCAAAGGTCCATGGACTTGAAGTGTTGCGTGAGTTCAAGGCCCGCGAAACGACGCGTTCAATACCGGTGGTGGTATTGACGACCTCCGACGAGGATCGGGACATTGGCAGGGCCTATCAGCTCGGTGCCAACTCCTACATCATGAAACCGGTGGATTTCGAGAACTTCGCCAGTGTCGCGGCCCAGATAGAGCTCTACTGGTGCGCGCTCAACAAGCCCTCCAGCCCGGCCTGACGACGCATGCCAGATAACGTGATTCGACTGCTGTACATCGAAGACAATCCGGTCGACGCCGATCTGGTGAGGCGGACCTTGGCGCACGATCTGCCGAAGGCCAGGGTGAGCGTTGCGGGCACGCTGGCGGAGGGCCTGCGTGCCCTGGAGCACGATGGCGCCTTCGACATCGTGCTCGCCGATCTGTCCCTGCCTGATGGCAGCGGGATGGAGTTGCTCGGCATCGTGCGCGGGCGCGGGCTTGGACCGGCTTTCGTCGTCCTGACCGGCTCGGGTGACGAATCGGCAGCCGTGGCGGCGCTCAAGTCGGGGGCTGACGACTATCTGGTAAAGGGGGCGGACTATCTCGCACGGCTTGCGGGCACGATCAGGTTTGCGATTGCGCGAGCCCGCGAGGAGCCGCTAGGCCATCGGCGTCCGATTCACGTCCTTTATGCCGAGCAATACCCGTTCGATGCCGAGATGACATTGCGCAAGCTTGCGCAATCGGCGCCACACCTTCGATTCGACCTGGTGCGTGGCACCAAGGCTGTCATCGACCGGCTCAGCGCGGGGCGCGATGTGGCGAGCTATGACCTGCTGCTGCTCGACTATGCGCTGCCGGGCATGAATGCGCTTGATCTGACCAAGGCCCTGCGCCGCGATCTCGGGCTCGACATTCCGATCGTGATCGTTACGGGCCAAGGGTGCGAGGAGTCGGTGGCGCAAGCCTTGCGTCTGGGGGTGTCGGACTATCTGATCAAGCGCGAGGGCTACCTCAACGAGTTGCCGCTGGTCATAGACAGTGCCTTTCGCCAGGCCGAACTGGTGCGTGAGCGCACCGCACTGAAAGCGATTGCAGAGCGTTTGCGCCTTCATTCCGCTGTCATCGAGAGCACCCACGACGGCGTATTGATCACCGATCTCGAGGGGGCGATCGTTTCTGTCAATCAGGCCTTCACGGAGCTTACCGGCTATACGCGCGACGACAGCATGGGGCGCAATCCCCGCTTCCTGAGTTCCGGGCGTCATGACCGCGGCTTCTACCAGACCATGTGGGCGACGCTGCTTCAGACTGGACGGTGGCAGGGTGAGCTCTGGAACCGTCGCAAGAATGGCGAGCTCTATCCCGAATGGTTGACGCTGAGTGCCGTATGCAACGAAGCGGGTGAAGTCACCAACTATGTCGGAGTGTTCACAGATATCAGCAAGCTCAGACAGACCGAGGCCCGACTGAGCCACCTCTCGCACTATGATCCGCTCACCGACCTGCCCAATCGGCTATTGGTCATGTCTCGGCTCGAGCACGCGATTGAAGTCGCGCGGCGCAGGAGGGGGCACGTTGCGGCGATATGCCTCGATCTCGATCGCTTCAAGACCATCAATGATAGTCTGGGGCACCAGGCCGGTGATGCGCTCCTGCGTGCGGTCGGTGCGCGCTTGCGTACCCGCCTGCGCGAGGAGGACACGCTCGGACGTTTGGGTGGCGATGAATTCATGATACTGCTCGAGCACGTCGACGCGCCGGCAGCGGCTGCGCTCGTGGCCCATAACCTGATCGAAGGCTTGACCGAGCCGTTCGTGCTCGACCATGGTCAGGAGGTTTTCATGCATGCGAGCATCGGCATCAGCCTCTATCCCGATGATGCCGACGACCATATGGCGCTGGTGCGCAATGCCGATGCCGCGATGTACCGCGCCAAGCAACAGGGCCGCAACACCTACCAGTTCTACACCGAAGATCTGACACGATTTGCCTTCAGGCGTCTGGACCTTGAAACGCGTTTCAGACGGGCGCTCGGCAATGGCGAATTCGTCGTGTTCTATCAGCCGGTGCTGTCGATGGAAGCCGGGCATCTGCTTGGCGCCGAAGCGCTGGTGCGCTGGCAGCCCCCCGGCGAGGACATGATCGCGCCTGCCGACTTCATCCCGATAGCCGAGGAGACCGGACTCATCGTCCAGCTTGGCGAATGGGTGCTGGGAGAGGCCTGTCGACAGGTTTGCCGCTGGGATGCGGCCGGGCTGCTGCTGCCGTCCGTGTCGGTCAATCTCTCGGTGGAACAGGTGCGCCGGCAGGACGTCGGATCAATGTTGCTGCGTGTGCTCGCGCAGACCGGCCTTGCGCCGCAGCGGCTGGAGATCGAGTTGACCGAGAGCAGTCTGATGCAGCAGGGTGAGAAGGCCGCGCAATTGCTCGATCTGCTGAAGCATCAAGGCGTGAGACTGGCCATAGACGATTTCGGGACCGGTTACTCTTCCCTTGCTTACCTGAAGCGATTTGCCATCGACAAGCTCAAGATCGACCGCAGTTTCGTCAAGGATCTTGCCAAGGGCAGCAATGACCTGGCCATTGCCTCGGCCATCGTCGCCATGGCCAAGGCGCTCGAGATCGCCGTCCAGGCCGAAGGCGTCGAAACCGAAGCGCAGTTGGCGCTACTGAAGTCGATCGGGTGCGGCTGTTGGCAGGGTTATGCCTGCAGTCCGCCGGTGTCGGCCAGCGAATTCGAGCGCCGTTTCCTGCGCGCGGGCCTCATCGCATCCGCATAGCGTGCTCGGCCAGCGCATCGGACATGCGCGAGAGTGCCTCGTCCAGTGTGGCGCGGGGGCAGCCGAAATTCAGTCTGACGAAGCCCGGAAGCCCGAATCCCTTGCCATCCGACAAGCCCACCCCGGCATGTTCGAAAAAGGCCGCGGGGTCGTCGATCCCGCTGTCGCGACAATCGATCCAGGCCAGACAGGTTGCCTCCGGGCTGGTCGTACGCAAACCCGGCATGGTGGCAACCGCTTCGAGCACGCGGGCCCGGTTTCCGCGCAGATAGTCGAGCAATGCCCTGCGCCAGGTGTCGCCGTCACGATAGGCTGCTTCTGCGGCCACCATGCCGAGGACGTTCACTTGTGGCACGATGCCGCGCATTGCGCGCCGAAAGCGCCGGCGCAGCTCGGCGTCGGGAATGATCGCAAACGATGCGTACAACGCGGGAATGTTCCAGGTCTTGGACGGCGCCATCAAGGTGATCGTGCGGCGGGCCACCGCGCTGTCGAGCGCGGCAATCGGAATATGTGGACGATGTTCGTCGAGTACCAGGCCACAGTGAATCTCATCGCTGCAGATCACCATGTCGCGTTTTTCGGCGAGATTGGCAATCCACGTCAGCTCGTCGCGATCGAATACACGGCCAACAGGGTTGTGCGGATTGCATAGCATGAACAGCCGCGTGCGCGCGCCCAGCGAGGCCTCCGTCGCTTCGCGGTTCCATTGCCAGCGTCCGTCTTCGAGTTCGAGCGGGCAGGTGAGCAGCTTGCGTTCGCTGTTGTCGGGCGCGAACAGGAAAGGAGGATAGATTGGCGTGGCGGTGAAGACACTGTCACCCGCTTCGCCAACGGCCCGGCAGGCGAGATTGAAGCCGGTCACCACGCCGGGTAACCAGATCAGCCATTCGGACTCGACCTGCCAGCCGTGGTCATTGGCGATGGCGTCGATGACCACGGCATTGAGCGACGGCCAGGCTTCGGTGTAACCGAAGATGCCGTGATCGATGCGCTGATGCAGTGCGTCGATCACGGCTGGCGGTGCGGCGAAGTCCATGTCGGCCACCCAGAGTGGCAAAATGTCGCGCCCTGCGTAGCGGCCCCATTTTTCACCGGGAACGGCTGTGCGATCGTGTGGTCTGTCGAAATTGAAGGTCATGTTCGTGGCTGCTGGCGCTGGAGCGAGGAGTGTAACGTGAGGTTTGTCATGCATCACGTATCGCGCAGTGTGGATACAATTGCGCGAAATAACGAGAAGAAGACGGGACGCTGATCATGAACGATATTACAGTGAATCCAGATGGCATTCATGCCGTCGACTCGGGTTATGGTGACCGGCCGCGAGTGGCCGCGGTGCACCTGATTGTTGATAGTGGCCGGGCCGCGGTGATCGATACCGGGTCCAACGCCTCGGTTCCGCGCATCCTGAGTGCGCTGGCAAGCCTTGGCATTGCACCCGGGGCGGTGGATTGGGTGGTGCTGACACATATCCACCTCGATCACGCGGGAGGCGCGGGCAGTCTCATGTGTGCCTTGCCCAACGCCAGACTGGTGGTGCATCCGCGCGGTGCCCGGCATATGGAGGATCCGTCGCGGCTGTGGGAGGGTGCATCGGCGGTTTATGGTGCCGAGCAGACCTTTCGCTTGTACGGCCGGCTGGTGCCGGTGCCCGCGTCGCGCATTGTTGTCGCCGATGACGGGCTCGAGTTGCCGCTGGGCGCGCGGCGCTTGCGCCTGATCGATGCACCGGGGCATGCCCGTCACCACGTCGCTATCTGGGATTGCCTCGCCCATGTGTTCTTCACTGGAGACATTTTCGGCATTTCCTACCGCGAACTCGATGTGGATGGTCGAGCGTTCATTTTCCCGACCACAACGCCGTCGCAATTCGATCCGGCAGCGATGCACGAGTCGATTGATCGCATGATGGGGTTTGAACCACGCGCGATGTACCTCACGCATTACAGCCGCGTGACCGATGTCGAGCGTCTGGCCGGCGACCTGCATCGTCTCATCGATACCCAGGTTGCGGTTGCGCAGGCCGCGCGCGGAGATGGCGTTGCGCGCCATGTGGAAATTCTTGCCGGGTTGGAGCAGATCGTGCGCGAGGAAACGGCGCGTCAGCACTGGGCCCTTGGTGAAGAGGACGCCCTGGAGCTGTTGCGCATGGACCTCGAGCTCAATGCCCAGGGGCTGGGCGTATGGCTCGACAGTCTGCGTGTCGAGGAGGTGTTGAGCCATTGAGGCGAGGCACGCAGTCAATGGCGGGTGCTGGCGTAAAATCCGTCTTCCTCCCATAGAAGAGCCATGCCATGCAGTCTGCCGCTGCCGTATCTCCCATGTCCGCCACGGAGGTTGATCTCGAGCGTCGCTTCGGCGGCGTTGCCCGCCTGTATGGTGACCGGGCGCTCCCACGCCTGGCGTCGGCTTCGGTCTGTGTGGTGGGCATCGGGGGGGTCGGGTCGTGGGTGGTCGAGGCGCTGGCGCGCAGTGGCATCGGCCATCTGACGCTGATCGACCTCGATCACGTGGCGGAGTCGAACATCAACCGGCAGGCGCATGCGCTGGATTCCACGCTGGGGCAGGCCAAGGTCCTTGCCATGCGCGCGCGTGTCCTCGACATCAATCCCGTGTGCCAGGTGACGACAATAGACGATTTTCTGACCCCCGAGAACGTCGCCGATTTGCTCGCCGGGTTCGACCTGATCGTCGATGCCATCGACAACGTGCGCGCCAAGGTCGCCATGGCGGCGCATTGCAGGCAGCACCGTATGGCCCTGATCATGGCTGGAGGGGCGGGGGGAAAGACGGACCCGACGCGCATCCGGGTGGATGATCTGTCACGAACCGAGCAGGATCCGTTACTGGCCAAAGTGCGGGCACAGCTGCGAAAGGTTCATGGCTTTCCACGTGATCCACGGCGAAAATTCGCCATCGAGGCGGTCTATTCATGCGAGCCGCTGCGCTACCCTTCCGCCGCCGCTTGCGAGACAGGCAGGGGTCCGCAAGGGCTGGCGTGTGCCGGTTACGGTTCGAGCATGGCGATGACGGCAAGCGTCGGCTTGTTCGTCTCGGCCCGGGCGCTGAATCATTTGCTCGAGACTGTGGTCTGAAGCCACTTACAGCAAACGGAAATCTCCATGAACCACGACACGACGGCGACAAGCAGGGGGGTGATCCTGTTTGGACATGGCGCACGCGACCCGGAGTGGGCGGGGCCGATGCAGCGCATTCGCCAGAGAATGCTCGAGCAGGCGGGCGACCAGCAGGTCGAACTGGCTTTTCTCGAATTCATGCACCCGACCCTCGATCTTGCCGTCGATGCGCTGGTCGCACGTGGCGTTACGCGGATTACCATCGTGCCTGTGTTCCTTGCCCAGGGCGGTCATCTGAAGCGTGATCTGCCAGTATTGATCGACGCCGCACGGCAGCGTCACCCAGCGTGCGAGTTTCGTCTGGGCACGGCGGTCGGTGAGGCCCCGCGCGTCATTGACGCCATTGCGGAGTACGCCCTGATCGCGCTCGACTGAGCGCTTCGCTGGTGTGGTGCGTGGCTGACCTGGACGGGCGGGATGCTTGACGGTCTTAATTATAAGAATATACTTATATACATGACCAAGCTTACCGTCCCCTTCCTGTTGTCCGCCCTCCTGTGCACTACGGCACTGGCACAGGCGGACGTGCCGACCCTGTTGATCGAGTCCCGTCCGGTCGGGACCTCCCAGCCCGCCGAGGCCACCATAGAGGCTGTTCGTCAGGCCACGCTTGCCGCGCAGGTTTCCGGCCGAATTGTCGAGATGCGGGTGGATGCGGGTGATCGAGTCCAGCGCGGCGATGTGCTGTTGCGTATCGATGCTGCGGAGGCAAGCCAGGCCGTGGCCGGCGCGCAAGCCGGTGTGGCCCAGGCCGAGGCGGTCAGGATCAAGGCGATAAGCGATTACGAACGCACCCGCAGTCTGTTCGAGCGCAAGTTCGTCAGCCAGTCGGCGCTCGATCAGGCGCGTACTGCGCTGGATGCGGCCGATGCGCAACTGCGCAGCGCGCAGGCCGGGCGTGGACAGGCGTCGACCGTTGAGGGTTACACCCGAATCGTGGCGCCGCTGTCCGGTCTGGTGGCCGAGCGTCATGTCGATGCCGGTGAAATGGCACAGCCCGGAACCGCGCTGCTCACGCTGTACGACCCGTCGGCGCTGCGTGCGGTGGTCGATCTGTCCCAGCAGCGCCTGTCCGAACTCGGTAAGCCGCCATTCCGAGCCCGAATCGAGCTGCCCGATATCGGACGCTGGGTGGACGCTGCCGCCGTCACCGTGCTGCCGGCTGCGGACGCACGCACGCACACCGTGCAGGTCCGGGTGGAACTTCCCGCCGGTTCCGAGGATGTACTGCCCGGCAGCTTTGCCCGCGTGCACTTTTCATCCGCCGCGCAGGCGCGTCTCGTCGTGCCATCCACTGCCATCCTGCGGCGTGGTGAATTGACCGCAGTCTATGTGGCCGACGGCAAAGGCGGCTTCGGCTTGCGCCAGCTGCGTCTGGGCGAAGCCGCCGGAAGCGAGGGCGGCGTCGAGGTGCTGGCCGGACTACGCAGCGGTGAAACCATCGCGCTCGATCCCGTGCGGGCTGGCATCGCGGTCAGCGCCGCGGGCCGGCATTGAGCAGGCGGGCGGACATGAGCGCATCTCTCGGCTTGTCCGGTCGCATCGCGGCCGCCTTTCAGCGCAATGCCCTGACGCCGCTGATCGCCATCGTTCTCCTGCTCGCCGGCCTGTTCGCCACGCTGGTCACGCCCAAGGAAGAGGAGCCGCAGATCGACGTCACCATGGCCAATGTCATCGTGCCGTTTCCAGGGGCCTCCGCGCAGGATGTCGAGGCACTGGTCTCCCGTCCGGCCGAGCAGGTGTTGTCGCGCATGGCAGGGGTCGAGCACGTGTATTCGGTGTCGCGCCCCGGCATGGCCGTGATCACCGTGCAGTTCGAAGTTGGCGTGCCCAACCAGACCGCACTGGTGCGCCTGTACGATACCGTGCACTCCAACCGCGACTGGCTGTCACCGCAGCTTGGCGTGGGGGAGCCGCTGATCAAGCCCAAGGGCATCGATGATGTGCCCATCGTGAGCCTGACGCTGTGGACAGCGGATGTCGAGCGCGCGGCCTTCGACCTGAAACAGGTGGCACGCGCCGCCGAACTCGAGCTCAAGCGGCTGAAGGGTACGCGTGACGTCACCACGATTGGGGGGCCGGGGCGCGTCATACGGGTGATGCTCGATACCGAGCGCATGAATGCCCACCATGTGACCGCTCAGGATCTGCGCGCGGCATTGCAACTGGCGAATGCCTCGCAGCCGGCCGGCAATCTGGTAAGCGACAATCGCGAAGTGCTGGTTCAAACGGGCACTTATCTCGAGTCGGCCGAGGACGTGCGCAGACTGGTGGTCGGGGTGACCGATAGCAGGCCGGTCTATCTGCGCGATGTGGCCACGGTCGACGACGGTCCCGAGCAGCCTTCCAGCTATGTGTGGTTTGGAACCGGCGCTGCTGACAAGACGGGCCAGGCAGGGGTATTCCCGGCGGTGACGCTGTCGATTTCCAAGAAGCCGGGCGCCAATGCCGCCGATGTCGCCGATGCGGTGATCCAGCGCATGACCGCGCTGCACGGATCGCTGGTGCCGGATGGTGTCGAGTTCAGTGTGACCCGCAATTACGGCCAGACGGCGAACGACAAGGCGCAGAAGCTCATTGGCAAGCTCGCGTTCGCCACCGCCGCCGTCGTGGCATTGGTGTTTTTTGCGCTTGGGCGGCGCGAGGCGATCATTGTCGGTATTGCTGTATCGCTCACGCTGGCGGCCACCCTTTTTGCATCGTGGGCATGGGGCTTCACGCTCAACCGGGTCAGCCTGTTTGCGCTGATCTTCTCGATCGGCATCCTGGTCGATGACGCCATCGTCGTGGTCGAGAACATTCACCGCTGGCATACGCTCGAGCCGGATACGCCGCTGTGGAAACTGATTCCGAAGGCTGTCGACGAGGTGGGCGGTCCGACCATTCTTGCAACCTTCACCGTGATTGCCGCATTGTTGCCGATGGCGTTCGTGACGGGGCTGATGGGGCCTTACATGAGCCCGATTCCGATCAACGCGTCGATGGGCATGTTCATCTCACTGGCGGTGGCGTTCATCGTCACACCGTGGCTGGCGCAGAAGCTGCTCAAGTCGGTCGACGCGCATCACGATGAAGGTGGAGACAGGCTGACACGCAGGCTCGACGGCATCTTCCGCCGCATCATGACACCGATGCTCGACACGCGCACTGGTGGGCGGGCGCGCCTGCGCCTGTGGCTGATCGTGCTGGCGCTGGTCGGCGGATCCCTGGCACTGCCGGTGTTCCAGTTGGTGGTGATGAAAATGCTGCCCTTTGACAACAAGAGCGAGTTTCAGGTCGTGCTCGACATGCCGGTCGGCACGCCGGTGGAAGAAACGGCGCGCGTGTTGCGTGAAATCGGCGCCGAGCTTGCGACGGTAGACGAAGTGACCGACTGGCAGGCCTATGCCGGCACCGCGAGTCCGATCAATTTCAATGGTCTGGTGCGTCAGTATTACCTGCGCAGCGCGCCCGAGCAGGGCGATATTCAGGTAAACCTCGTCGACAAGGCGCACCGAAGCCGCAAGAGCCACGAGATTGCCGTTGCAGTACGCGACCGAGTGACCGCGATTGCGCTGCGCAATGGCGGCAATGCCAAGGTCGTCGAAGTCCCGCCGGGCCCCCCGGTGATGTCGCCCATCGTGGCCGAGATCTACGGTCCCGATTACGCGGGTCAGATCGAGGCTGCGAAGCGCGTGCGGGCCGAGTTCGAGGGCACGCCGGATATCGTGGGCGTGGATGATTCGATCGACGAGGCGGCGCCCAAGTTGGTCTTGCGTGTCGACCAGGCAAAGGCCGCCCGCATGGGCGTCTCGCAGTCGGATATCGTCGAGGTGGTCAGACTCGGTCTCGCGGGTGAGGATGTCACGCCGGTCCACGGTGGCGACAACAAGTACGAGATCCCGGTGCGCATCCGGTTGCCGGCGACCCGTCAATCCGATGTGTCGTCGCTGCTGGCGATGAAGGTTCGCGCTCGTTCGGGTGTGCTGGTTCCGGTATCCGAACTGGTCGAGGTTGCCGAGACGCGGCGCGAACAGATCCTGTATCGCAAGGATCTGCTGCCGGTCGTGTATGTCACGGGCGACATGGGGGGCAATCTCGACTCCCCGCTCTATGGCATGTTCGATATTCGAAGCAAGGTCAAGGACATGGCGCTTGCGGGTGCGCCGGGGCTGGCGGGCACACTGGGCGAATGGTTCATTCATGCCCCGTCCGACCCGTACGCCGGTTATCAGCTGAAGTGGGATGGCGAATGGCAGATCACTTACGAAACTTTCCGCGACATGGGACTGGCCTACGCCGTCGGATTGATCCTGATCTATCTGCTGGTGGTGGCGCAGTTTCACAGCTATCTGGTGCCGCTGATCATCATGGCGCCGATTCCGCTCACCCTGGTTGGGGTCATGCCCGGACATGCGCTGTTCGGGGCTCAATTCACCGCGACCTCGATGATCGGCATGATCGCGCTTGCCGGCATCATCGTGCGCAACTCCATTCTGCTGGTGGATTTCGTCAATCAGCAGGTGCGTGAAGGTGTCGAATTCGGCGAGGCGGTCATTCGCGCCGCGGCGGTGCGTGCCAAGCCGATCGGGCTGACCGGTCTGGCGGCGATGATTGGCGCCATCTTCATCCTCGATGATCCGATCTTCAACGGTCTGGCGCTGAGCCTCATTTTCGGCGTGTTCGTATCTACCGTGCTCACCCTGGTCGTGATCCCGGTGCTGTATTTCGCGGCGATGCGCAAGCGTCTGCCCCAACTGACGGGAGAATCCGCATGAAACTCACCACCAACCAGTACGTGCGCATTTTTGCTGGCGCTTTTGTGCTGATTTCGCTCGCACTCGGCGTAGAGGCCTCGCCGCTCTTTGTGAACAGGAATTTCCTGTGGTTTACGGTCTTCGTCGGCGCAAACCTGTTCCAGAGCGGATTTACTGGCTTGTGCCCGCTGGAGAACATCTTGCACAAGCTGGGCGTCAAGGATCGGTATTGATGATTCCCCTGCGCTGTAAACGGTCGTCGCACGGAGGGACTGTCGGGGCGCTACAATCGCGCTGTTTCCATTCAGACCGGGCCGTCTTTCATGAACGATCATGCCTCGCCTCCAGATCGGCGCCTTGACCGGCGCATCCCACTCGGGTGTTCCGCCGCGATTCTGCTTGCCGGCGGACAATCGATTGTTGCCGAGTGTGTGGAACTGGGCGTGGGCGGCATGACCCTTCGTGCCGCCTACGTACCCGGCGAATATGAGGTGATCGAGGTTGCAGTCATGTCGCCCAGCGAGCGGGTGGAACGTCCGCCGCTGGTCACCCGGCTGAAGGTCATGCGCTGCCATGCGCTGGGTGACGGACGGTACGAAATCGGCGGTGCCATCGTGCGCGTGGTGGGATGATGGCGTCGATGCTGTTGCCCAGTGTCTGCGGCACCGTGCGCTCAGCCTTGTCTGCGGCGTAGCAGCAGCCACACGGAAAGCAACAGGATTGCGCTGAAGCTGAGCAGTGACCAATTGGCCAGCGACCATCCGAGAAAGGTCCAGTCGATCGCGCTGCAATCGCCGGCACCGCGGAACAGCATCGGCAACACTTCCGTGAGCGGGAAGCTCTCCATCAGGTACTCCAGACCGGGGCCGCATTCGGCGATGCCGGGTGGGTGAAGCTGCAGCCAGCTCTGGTTTGCGGCCACGCCCGCGCCCCCGACGGCACTCGCGCCAATCAGTATTGCGTAGACGCGCTGACCCCAGCTGTGCGGCCCATGCAGACCGCCAACAAGCGCGATCAGGCCGACTGCGACCAGTGCATAGCGCTGCATGATGCACATCGGGCACGGGTGCAGGCCCACCACGAGTTGCAGGTAGAGGCCGAAACCGAGCATGGCGGCGCACAGGGCGAAGAGCCCGAACATCAAGGGGCGGAAGGGGGTTCTGGACAGGGGCATCGGGTTGTTCCGGGACGAGGCTTGAAAAAGCGGGATTGTAGGTGATTCGTGTGCAGCGACGCTTCGTAATCATTCGCGGCAGAAAGTTCCGTTGCCCGCTGCCGGATGCTTGGCTGAACAACCGGTTCAGCTGCGGCGTGTCAGTTGCCGGACAACGACTCGCCGGGCAGTGCGCTGATCAGCATGTCGATGAAAGCGCGTGTTTTCGCCGGCATCAGCCGTCGCCCGGGGAACACGGCCCATACTGTGTTCGACGGCAAGCACCAGTCCGGCAGAACCCGGCGCAATTCGCCTCGGCGCAGGTAGGGCGCGGCAAAGTAATCGGGCACGGCCGCAATCCCGGCCCCCGCGCGTGCCATGCGAATGAGCAATTCGGGCGAGTTCGCCGTGATGCGGCCGGCCGGCATGATCTGCAGTCGTTCCTCGCCGCGCTGCAAGGTCCATTTTACCGGCTCGCCATTGCCACCCAGAAGGCGCAGCGCGGAGTGCGACGGCAATTCGGCAGGCGCTTCAGGGGTGCCGTGGCCGGCGAGATAGTCTGGCGCGGCATACAGGCCGTTGGTGGTGGTGGCCAGTCGGCGTGCGGCAAGCAGGCTGTCTTCGGGAAGTTCGCCGATGCGAATTGCGAGATCGAATTTTTCGCCGAGCAGATCGACCCGTCTCGGCGACAGGTCGAGTTCCAGTGAGATGGCCGGATGAAGTCCGACGAACGCGCCCAGCATGTCGGTCAGCAGCAACGTAGCGAAATCGCTCGGCATCGACACCCGCAAACGCCCGCTCGGCTGTGCCTGCCGGTGTGCGGCGAAGCTTTGCACCGCCTCGACTTCCGCTGCGACCTGGCGTGCGTGTTCGAGCAGGGCCTGGCCGAATTCGGTCAGTTGCAGCCTGCGCGTCGTGCGCTGGATCAGGCGCTCGCCGAGGCGCTCCTCGAGCAGGTTGATGCGGCGCGACACGGTCGACTTTGGCAGGCCGATCCGGTCTGCGGCGCGGCTGAAGCTGCCCAACTCGATTACTCGGGCAAAGATTAACAGGTCATTGGCGTCAAATTGTTCCATTTTCGGGATAATCTTATCCGATTTGAGGTCTTATCGGCATGATTGTTCAGGAATAGAGTGCATCCATCGAAACCACTCATGAAGGAGCACAAGATGAACATCCTCCAGATCAATGCCAGCGCCCGCAGTGAAGGTGCAAACTCCACCCGTGTCGCCAATGCGATCGTCGAGCGCCTGCTTGCGGCGTCGCCGACGGCCCAACTGACGATCCGCGATCTGGCCACGAACCCGCATCCGGTTCTTGACGAGGCTGCACTCGGTGCCTTGTTCACCCCGGCCGACAAGCGTACGCCGGCGCAGGCCGCGCGTGCCGCACTGGACGACGCCCTGATCGCCGAGTTGCAGGCGGCCGACGTGCTCGTGCTTGGTGTGCCGATGTACAACTTCGGTATCCCGGTTCAACTCAAGACCTGGGTGGATGCCGTGGCCCGTGCCGGCGTCACGTTCCGCTACACGGAGAATGGGCCTGAAGGGCTGGTCAAGGGCAAGAAGGTTTATGTGGCGCTGGCGCGTGGCGGCCGCTATCGTGGCACCGAGCTGGATTCGCAGGTGCCCCACCTGAAGGCTTTCCTGGGCTTCCTTGGTATGACCGATGTGGAGTTCATCTTCGCCGAGGGATTCTCGATGGGGCCGGATGCCGCTCAGCAGGCAATGGCTGACGCCGAGGCTGAAATCGCCCAGGTACTGGGCTGAGCATGAGGGGGGCGGATTGCCCCCGAGCGACAGGGGAAGACGACATGAAGACTGACAATATTCGCCCGGCCTTAGATGCCGAGATCGTGCTGCAGCCGCGCACGGTCGAGCAACTGGTCACCGGGCATCCGACCTCCGACGGCGCAGGGGTCAAGCTCACCCGTGTTCTGACCCAGCCGCTGCAGCGGCGGCTGGACCCCTTCCTGATGCTCGACGCCTTCGGCAGCGACAATCCGCACGACTATATCGCCGGCTTTCCCGATCATCCTCACCGCGGTTTCGAGACCATTACCTACATGATCGCAGGTCGCATGCGGCATCGCGACAGCGCGGGCCATGAAGGCTTGCTGGAAAACGGCGGTGTGCAGTGGATGACGGCCGGTCGCGGCGTGATCCACTCCGAAATTCCGCAGCAGGAAGAAGGTGTGATGGAGGGTTTTCAGTTGTGGCTGAACCTGCCCGCCCGCGACAAGCTGTGCCCGCCGTGGTATCGCGATTTCGGCGCTGCGGAGCTACCCCGGTTCGAGACCGGAGATGGCGCGGCGGTGACCGTCATTGCCGGCACCAGTCATGGCGTGAAGGGTGCGGTGACGCGGGATGCCACGGCGCCACTGTATCTCGACATCCACCTTGATGCGGGTGCCACCTTTACCCAGGCGCTGCCGGCCGCACACACTGTCTTTGCCTACGTCTATCGGGGTGAGGTGGAGATCGGCAGCACGGTGGTGGCTGCGCAACGCATGGCCATCCTGGCGCAGGACGACGGCGCCGATGGCGTCGTGATCCGCAGTGAAGTGCCGGCGCGCTTGCTGCTCATCGCCGGCCGGCCACTGAACGAGCCAATCGCACAATATGGCCCGTTCGTGATGAACACCGAGCAGGAAATCTATCAGGCCTTGCGCGATTTCCGCGAGGGACGGCTGGGCGACCCCGCCGACGCATGAACGCGGATGCGTACGCATCCGCGCTCTGCGGCCGGCACTGGTCGCGTTTGCCCAAGCTCACCGAATCGCGCCGCCGGTCTGCTCAGGCCCGCGCCAGCGCCTCCAGCGCCCGGACCTGCTGCAGAATGGGGTCGGGAATCGGCTGCCGACCGG
Organism: Azoarcus sp. L1K30; assembly: GCF_018122735.1. Lineage (GTDB taxonomy): Bacteria > Pseudomonadota > Gammaproteobacteria > Burkholderiales > Rhodocyclaceae > Parazoarcus. Next base: position 4,040,369 of record NZ_JAGRRD010000001.1, read on the forward strand.
CGAGCATGGCCTGGACGACTGCCACATTGTCGGCGATGGACGGGCTGTCCGGCAGGCCGGAGAGCGGGGGCGCGCCACCTTCTTCGCCGGCAACGCCGATGCGCGCCACACCGTCGACGTACACCTTCATCTCGGGGCAGCGCCTCGGGTTGGCGTAGATCTCACCCTCTGTTCCGCGCAACAGCATGGCGTGTCCACCGTCGGCGCGCAGGAATTCGTCCATACGCTCCAGGTATTCCGGGTGCGTGACCGCGACCACTCTGACGCTACGGCCGCGGCAGGGGTCGAGCAATTTGGCCATCGTATGTGCGCTGCTGCGAACGCCCATGCGCTGCCGCAGTGCGAGCAGTCTGTCGAGACCGGGCAGCAGCGCGCTTACCTGGATGCACGACAGTCTGTGCGTTGCCAGCTGCGCACCGGCCTCCGCGGGGTCGCGTGCCGGGACGGTTCCCAATGCGGCCAGCAATTCGAAAGGGCTGACCCGGGTTTCGAAGTCGTGGCGGCCCTGGATGAGCACCGGCACGCCTGCGCGCGCGAGCAACTGGGCGACGAGCGGCATCAGGTTGGGTTGACGACGCGCGCCGTTGTAAGTCGGCAGGACCACGCATCGTGGGCCGGGTGGCACCTCGATCTGCGCCCCTTGCGCATCCATGGCCTGCTTGAAGCCGAGCAACTCGTCGAGCGATTCGCTCTTGATGCGCAATGCGATCAGGATCGCACCGAGCTCGAGGTCGGCCACGCTGCCATCGAGCATGCCACTGAAGAGCGCGGTGGCGGCATCGCGCTCGAGTGAGCGCGCGCCCTTGGCGCCACGCCCGATTTCCTTGATCATGGGAGCACAGTTCATACGGCGGGATTATCCGCTGCCCTTGCCGCTTGCGGTAGGGTTGCGGACTGTCCGCGGTGTGATTTCATGCGAATTTCTCACGGAGCGCGAAACAAGATGGAAGTCGGATTCATCGGACTGGGCCTGATGGGCCGCCCCATGGCCCTGAACCTGATCAAGGCAGGGCATACGGTGCACGTGTGGAGCCGGCGCCGCGAGTCGATGCAGCCCTTGCTGGATGCCGGCGCCGGTGATTGTGCCAGCGCGGCGGATGTCGCCCGCCGTGCGTCGGTGACCATCAGTATGGTGGCCGATGCACCGGACGTCGAACAGGTCACGCTGGGTGTCGGCGGTGTGGCCGAAGGCGCACGTGCTGGTCATGTCCATGCCGACATGAGCACGATTGCACCGGCTGCCGCGCAGGCGATTTCGGCCGCACTCAAGGCGCGCGGCGTCGACATGATCGATGCGCCGGTGTCGGGAGGCGAGGTCGGCGCCATTGCAGGTTCGCTCACCATCATGGCTGGCGGCGATGCGGCGGCGTTCGAGAAGATCAGGCCGGTGTTCGAAGCCATGGGCAAGTCGGTGACGCTTATCGGCGATGCCGGTGCGGGCCAGGTCGCCAAGGCATGCAACCAGATCCTGACCGGCGTCGGCGTCGCGGCCGTGGCCGAGGCGCTCAACTTTGCCACCCGCAGTGGCGTCGATGCGGCGAAGGTGCGTGAGGCACTGCTCGGGGGCTTCGCCTATTCGCGCATCCTCGAAAATCACGGCCAGCGCATGCTGGATCGAAATTTCCGCCCCGGTTTCAAGGCCTGGATGCACCAGAAGGACATGCGTATCGTGCTTGAGGAGGCGCATCGCCTTGGCCTGGCGCTGCCTTCGTCGGCGGCTACCGCGCAGATGTTCAATGCGATGGTAGGCAGCGGGCTGGGCGAGGACGATTCGATCGCCATGCTCAAGCTGCTCGAGCGCATGAGTGGCGGGAGCGGTGAATGAAGGTTGGACTGGTCGGTCTCGGGGCCATGGGCATGCCCATGGCACGTCACCTGATGGCCGCCGGGCATGCGCTGGCGGTGTGGGCGCGGCGCCCCGAGTCCGCTGCAGTGCTGGCGCGCGAAGGCGTTGCGGTATGCGCGACCCCCGCTGCGCTGGCGGCGCGCAGCGAGATCGTGATCAGCATCGTGACCGGCAGCGTTGACGTTGAGGCGCTGATCACGGGCCGGGATGGCCTGGCGCAAGGCTTTGCCGCCGGCGCGATCCACGTCGACATGAGCACCATTGCGCCGGAAACGGCGCGTCGCATGGCCGCACATTGCGCGGGCATCGGCGTCGGCTGGCTCGATGCGCCGGTGTCGGGCGGTGCGCAGGGCGCGCTCGACGCCACGCTGGCGATCATGGTGGGCGGTGACGAGGCGACGCTCGAACGCGTGCGCTCGCTGCTCGAGGTGCTGGGCACGCGCATCGTGCATGTCGGACCCGCGGGCGCCGGTCAGGTGGCCAAGGCGTGCAACCAGATGGTCATGGTGTCGGCCATCCAGGCGTGTGCCGAGGCCATGCATCTGGCCAGAGCCCATGGCGTCGATGTCGGCGCGGTACGGAAGGCGCTGATGGGTGGCTCGGCCGCATCACGCATGCTCGACCTGATGGGCGGACGCATGGTGCGTCGTGATTTCGCTGCGGGCGTCGAAGCCCGCCTGCACCACAAGGACTTCGGCATCCTGATGCACGAAGCCGTGACGCTGGGCGTTCCGCTGCCGGTGGCGGCGCAGGTGTGGCAGCAACTCAACGCGCTGATGGCGTCCGGTATGGGGGGCGACGATACCGCGAGCCTGCTGCGGGTGCTGGAGGAAACCCGGCGCACGGACTGAGTGCGCGCGCTCAGTGCTGCGGCACGGGCGGCGCCAGCTCTGTGACGCCGGCCGCGCGCATGCCCTTGAGCAGTGCGGTCAGGGCGTCACCGGGCAAGGGGCGGCTGGACAGAAATCCCTGGTACATGTCGCATTGCCAGTGTTGCAGCAGGCGCAGCTGGTCGAGTCGCTCGACGCCTTCGGCGACAACGCTCAGGCGCAGGCTGTGGGCCATGGCGATGATCGTCTGCGCGATGGCCGCATCGTCGGGCTCGTCGACGATGTCCTTGATGAAGGAGCGGTCGATCTTCAGGCGATTGATCGGAAAGCGCCTCAGGTAGGCGAGGCTGGAGTAGCCGGTCCCGAAGTCGTCCACCGCGATCGAGACCCCCAGCGCCTTGCACCGGCTGAGCGTGTCGGAGCTCCGTTCGGGGTCGCGCATCACCAGGCTCTCGGTGAGCTCGAGCTCAAGACAATGGGTCGGCAGGCCGGTGGCCTGCAACACGCTGGCGATCTGCGCGGGCAGGTCGGGCTGGTCGAACTGGCGTGCCGACAGATTGACCGCGACGGGGACCTCGATCAGGCCGGAGACGCGCCAGGCGTGGGCCTGTGCGCACGCGGTGCGCAATACCCAGTCGCCGATGGGCACGATCAGGCCGGAGTCTTCCGCGATCGGGATAAACGCGTCAGGCGGCACCAGTCCGCGTTCCGGGTGTTGCCAGCGCAATAGCGCTTCCATGCCGGTAATCTCGCCGCTCGCGACATCGAGTTGCGGCTGGTAATACAGCACGAACTCCTTGCGTTCGAGCGCGAGGCGCAGTTCGTTCTCGATCATGAGGCGTTCCGAGGCGCGGCGCGACAGTTGCTGATCGAAGAATCGATAGGCGTTGCGACCGGCTTCTTTGGCCTGGTACATCGCGGCATCGGCATGCTTGATGAGGGTTTCCGCGTCGGCGCCGTCGTCGGGGTAGATAGCAATGCCGATGCTGGGCGAGATGGTCAGGCGCTGTCCGCGAATGTCAAATGGATCTCTCAGGGCGGCGAGGATCCTGCTCGCGACTTCGACGACCCGGCCGCGGTCGTGCAGCGACGGCAGCAGGATGACGAATTCGTCGCCGCCGGTGCGAGCCACGGTGTCGTCAGCGCGGACGCAGCTCATGAAGCGTCGAGAGACGGCCTGCAGCAGCAGATCTCCGGCCTGATGGCCGAGAGAATCATTGACGTATTTGAACCGGTCGAGATCGAGAAAGAGCAGGGCGAGCTGCCTGTCCTGGCGTTTGCAGCGCTCGAGGGCATCGCTCAGGCGCTGGCCCAAGTAGTTGCGGTTGGGCAGTTCGGTCAACGCATCGTAGTGGGCGAGAAAGCGGATGCGGGATTCGGCCGCCTTGCGTTCGCCGATGTCGCTGGCGATGCCGAGGTAGCCCCGAATGGTCCCATCCGGACCGTGCAGTGGTGATACCGAGAGGCTGGCAGGGAAGGTCTCGCCGTTCTTGCGGCGCAAGGTGAGCTCTTGCTGCGTGGATACGATGCCGTCGCGGGCGTCTCCGACCAGGGCCAGGAATCCCTTTCCATGCATGCGCTCGAGGCGGTCGACCTCTTCCGCCGGATAGAGCAGTACGGGGGTCGCACGACCACAGACTTCGGCCGCCCTCCATCCAAAAATCCTCTCGGCTGCGGGGTTGAACAGCTCGATCAATCCCTCAGGATCGGTCGACACGATGGCGTACTCCGACCCGTCAAGGATGGCCCGCTGCAGGGTCGTGGTGTTGCGCAGGCTGCGTTCGGCCTCCGTGCTGCGGGCAATCTCGGCCTGCAGGGCGCTGTTGCTGCGCTCGAGTTGGTGGTTCATGTGTTCGAGCGCACTGGTCTGGCGTAGCACTTGCCGCCTGACGCTGCGGCTGCGCGACTGCAGCAGGATGACCAGCGCAGCGCCCAGAAAACCGATGAGGGGGCCCCCCCAGCGCAGCGTCTCCACCGACGCGCTGGGCTTGAGCAGGTAGTGTCCGGCAAGCGGAGAGACCTCGACGAGCCAGTGCTGCTGCCCGACGCGGATCTGCTCTACGTACATCATCGCCGCCGGGCGCAGGTCGGGATCCTGATAGATCGGTGTCGGGTGGCTGCCGGCCAGGTCGATGATCTCGATGCTGACGTCTCGCGCGTCGCGGCGATTGCCGAGCAGGCCGGGCACGAAAGATTGCGGGTCGACGATCCTGCGCCCTGCGGGCGTGTCCAGCTCACGCTGTATGCGTTCGACCTGTTGCGCAGCGGCGCGCTGAAACCTTGAAATGCCCTGGGCTTGCTCCATCTCGTGGGCCTGGCGTTCAACCTCGCCGATGACGGACCACAGGGCAATGAAAACGATCACCGGCAGTCCCAGTTGTGCCAGCGAGGCCAACACCGGTAACAGGGACGGCCGCTTCATCTTGAGGGTCATCGTGGCGCTGCTGCCATTGGCACCATGTCGCTCACGAGCGTGCATCCGCGCGCGGACGACCGTACCAGCGGAAGCGCTCGATCACGTCGGCCATCTCCGCAGCCGAGAGCAATACCGGTTCGCCCAGTTGCAGCGTGCGCCAATACTGTTCGCACAAGGTCTCGAACTCGATCGCCTGCGCCAGTGCATGGGCGAGATCGCGCCCGTATACGACCATGCCATGGTTCGACAGCAGGCAGGCGCTGCGACCGGTCAATGCGTCAACGACGCGATCGGAAAGGGCCTGCGTACCGAATGTGGCGTAGGGCGCGCAGCGGACGTCGGTGCCGCCGAAGCGCGCAATCATGTAGTGGAAGGCGGGGATGCCCCTGCGCTGACAGGCGAGAGCTGTCGCAAAGGGGGCGTGAGCGTGCACGATGGCGCCTGCCTGCGGAAAGGCGGCATAGATATCGCGGTGCAACTGCCATTCGGACGAAGGCGCCAGCGGTCCCCTGCTGGTACCGCTGCTATCCAGTTCGGCCATGTCCGCGGCCGTGCAGGCCGTGGCGGCGATACCGCTGGGCGTGATGAGGATGCGCTTATTCCAGCGCACGCTGGCATTGCCCGAGGTGCCGACATTGAGCCCCGCCTCGCCCATCGCGATCGCGGTTGCGAGCAATTCGTCGCGCAAGCCGGTTTCGGTCACGCTCACGCGTTGACCCCGGCATAGGCGGCGCGCAGATCCGAGGGTGCGATGACCCCGCGTTCGGTGATAATGCCCGAGATCAATGCGGCCGGCGTGACATCGAAGGCTGGGTTCGCGGTACGGGTGCCGGGCGGCGCCAGCTGCACGGTCACGGGATGACCGTCCTCCTGGGCGCCCGGACCGGTCACGCTGCAGACCTCGGCGGCGCCGCGGTCCTCGATCGGGATGGCCGCGCCATCGGCGCAGGCGAGATCGAGTGTCGAGTGGGGCGCAGCGATATAGAAAGGCACGTTTGCTGCACGCGCGGCCAGCGCCTTGAGCAGCGTGCCGACCTTGTTGGCGCTGTCACCGTTGGCGGCGATGCGGTCGGCGCCGGTGATCACGACATCCACTTCGCCATGCATCAGTAGGTGACCTGCGGCGTTGTCGGCGATCAACAGGTGCGGTACCCCCGCCTCGCGCAGCTCCCACGCGGTGAGCAGCCCCTGGTTGCGCGGACGGGTTTCACTGACGATGACTTCGATGTCTATGCCGGCGCCGTGGGCGGCATAGACCGGCGCGAGTGCGGTGCCCGCGCCGAGGGTCGCCAGCCAGCCGGCATTGCAGTGGGTCATCACCCGCAGCGGGCGTCCGCCCTGGGCAGGGTGTGTGCGCAGCAGGGCCAGTCCGTGCTCACCGATCGCCTCGCAAGTGGCCGCATCATCAGCACAGATCGCGCTCGCCGCCGCCCACGCCGCTGTCACGCGTTGCGCTGCAGGCAACGGCCTCAGGCGGCTAGCCATGCTTTGCAGTGCCCAGTGCAGATTGACCGCGGTGGGGCGGGTGGCGGCGAGCAGGGCAAGGGCGTGGTTGAGTGTTGTGTCTTCGGCGCCGTCACGTGTCAGTGCGAGGGCAAGGCCCATGGCGGCTGTTGCCCCGATAAGCGGCGCGCCGCGGACCTGCATCGAACGGATTGCATGCGCGACCTCGTCGAGGGTGCGCAGACGGACCTGCCTGCGCTGCCACGGCAGCGCGGTCTGGTCGAGGATCAGCAAGCTGTCGCCATCGCGGCACAGCGTTGGAACGGGTTGCACAAACATGGTGTGGATGATGGGAGCCTGATCCCGGTTTGTCGCGGTGAAATTGCCGCATGCAGACGCTGCAGACCCCTTTCTCCTGCTCTCAAGGGCAAGTTAAGGCTCGGAATGTGCCAGTCCTCGGACGTCTTCGCAAGTCCGGCTTCGTTTCGGGATGACGCTTGCCATCTTCGGCCGCTCTGCGAGAATGCGGAAACGACCAATGCCCATCTGTCCGGACGCTCATGCCGCACTTTCCCGCTCCACTCCAATCCCGCCTGCCGGCGGTGGGGACGACCATCTTTACCGTGATGTCGCGCCTGGCGCAGGACACCGGCGCCATCAACCTGTCGCAGGGTTTCCCGGACTTCAACGCCGAAGACGCCTTGTTCGATCGGGTTTCGCACTGGATGCATGCCGGGGCCAATCAATATGCGCCGATGGCGGGCTGTCTGCCGCTGCGCGAAGCGATCGTGCGCAAGGTCGAAGCCCTGTATGGCACGGCTTACGACGTCGAACACGAGGTCACGGTTACCGCTGGCGCCACCCAGGCGCTGTTCACCGCGGTGGCGGCGCTGGTGCATGCAGGGGACGAAGTCATCGTGTTCGAGCCCGTGTACGACGCTTATGGCCCCGCAGTCGAACTGGCCGGCGGAAAGCTTGTGCGCATGCAGTTGCGGGCGCCGGACTATCGTCCTGACTGGGCTGCGGTGGCGGCAGCCATCGGGCCGCGGACGCGCATGATCATGATCAATTCGCCGCACAACCCGACCGCAACTGTATGGTCCGCCGACGATTTGGCCAAACTGGCTGCGCTGACACGCGGCAGCGGCATCATTGTGGTGTCGGATGAGGTATACGAACACATCGTGTTCGACGACCAGCCGCATCGTGGGTGTGCCGCACATCCGGAATTGGCTGCACGCAGCATCGTGGTGTCGAGTTTCGGCAAGACCTATCACGTCACTGGCTGGAAGGTGGGCTACGTGGTGGGGCCGCGCGAGTTGATGGCAGAGTTTCGCAAGGTTCATCAGTTCAACGTGTTCACGGTCAATACGCCGGTGCAACTGGCGCTGGCCGACTACATGGCCGACGCCGAGCGCTACCTGCGACTGTCGGCCTTCTATCGGGCCAAGCGCGATCATTTCTGCCATGCGCTGGCCGGCTCCGGATTCGAGTTGCTGCCGTCGCATGGCACCTACTTCCAGCTCGCGCGCTACCGCGCGCTGTCGGACAGGCCCGATACCGATTTCTGCAATTGGCTGACGCGCGATGTCGGCGTGGCGGCGATTCCGTTGTCGGCGTTTTTCGCCGACGGGCGTGACGAAGGGGTGATCCGCTTCTGTTTCGCCAAGAACGAGGCCACGCTCTCTGCTGCCTGCGAGCGCCTTCGGGGCGTCGAGCCGATGGCCGGGCGCTGAACCGGATGCGGCGCCGGTTCGCACGACGCGCGTGGTAAACTGCAAAGCCTCTTCATCTGCCCGTCATTCCTGTCCATCGTGCGCAATCTGCTGATCTTCTTGCTGGTTCTGGGTGGTATCTGGTGGGTGCGTCGTGCCCTGCAGCGCATGGGCGATGCCGCGCGGAAAGCGAGGAGGCAGGACCGGCTCGATGAGCCGGAACGCGTACTGGCCTGCGCCCATTGTGGCGTACATGTGCCGGAGAGCGAAGGCGTGCGCGACGGCAGCGGCTTCTACTGTTGCGAGGCGCATCGTCAACAGGGTGACACGGGCCGGGGAGGCTGAACTTGGCCGAGTCCCGGGGCGCCGAGGTCGATCCTTCCCGCCAGCAGTCGCTGCGCTACTTCAATCTGTTTCGCCTCATCATGTCCGGCATCTTCATTGTTGCCGGGCGCGAGCTCAATCTGGGCAGCGAGCATCCGTCGATCTATCTTGTCGGATCGGTGTGCTATCTCGCCTCCATTCTCGCGCTCGGTTTTCCGGATGCGGCAAGATTCTTCGGCTTCAATCGCCTGGTGACGCTGCAGGTCGTGCTCGACGTGATCCTGCTTACCGTGATCATGTGGGCCAGTGGTGGATTCCGCAGTGGCATGCCGGTGTTGATGATGATCATGCTGGCCGGCGCGGGGCTGGTGGCCGAAGGGCGCATGGTGCTTTTTCTGGCCGCCGTGGCCACCGTCGCCGTGCTGGCGGAAAACGGCTGGCGCTATATCGCCGACGGTACCCCGGGTGATTTCCTGCAGGTGGGCATTACCTGCGTGGCCTTCTTCGGTATCGCTCTGGTGGCGCGCTTGCTCGCCCAGCGAGCAAAGTACAACGCGACGCTGGCGCAGGCGAGAGGCGAGGCGCTCGTCAGTCAGCAGGCGGTCAATGAGCGCATCATCCGCGACATGCGCGATGGCGTGATCGTGCTGGGGGCCGATGGTGTTGTACGCCAGGCCAATCCCCAGGCCGCGGCACTGCTCGGCCTGCAGCGCATCGAGGGGCTGATGCTGGCCGATATCGACCACGGTTTTGCCGATTGCCGCGAGCAGTGTTGTGGTGCCGATGGCCGCATGATGCGCCTGGGCGCTGCCCGCCGGCTGCTGCGCTGCCGCGTGATGGAGGCCGACACGGAGGCCGCCGTGGGCGGCGATGCGCTGGTCTACATCACTGATTTCGAGGACATCCAGCGTCAGATGCAGCAACTCAAGCTTGCTGCACTAGGCCGTCTGACCGCCAGCATGGCGCACGAGATCCGCAATCCGCTCTCCGCCGTGAGCCAGGCAGCCGAGCTCTTGCAGGACGAAAAGCGTGCCGACATGCAGGCCCGGCTGGCACGCATCATCAACGACAACGCCAGTCGTATCGAACGCATGATTCGCGACGTGCTGGCGCTGGGGCGCAGGGAGCAGGCATTGCCCGAGGCTCTGCCACTGGCGCCCTTCGTGGCTGAAGTCGTTGATGCGCAGGGCTTGCGCGGCGACGCCGAATGCGCCGTGTTCGACATCGACATCGACCCTGCGCTGACGCTGGCGATCGACCGTGCCCACCTGCACCAGATACTCGACAATCTGCTGTCCAATGCCCGCCGCTATTGCACCGGGAAAGCCGGTGCGGTGCGCGTCCATGGCGCCATCGGTGAGGACGGCCTGGTCTGCCTGCATGTGCGGGATGATGGCCCGGGCATCGAAGAGGCATTGCGGGTGCAGGTGTTCGAGCCATTTTTCACTACCCACGCAAAGGGGACAGGACTCGGGCTTTACATCGCGCGTGAGCTTGCCGAGGCGAACGACGCCACGCTCGAGTTGCGGCCGGAGACGTCCGGTGCCCACTTTGTGCTGACCGGACGGAGTCGCCCATGAACAGTCAGGATCGTCGCAACCGGAGCGCCAGTGTTGACGTGCTGGTGGTGGATGACGAAGAGGACATTCGCGAACTCCTCGAGTTGTCGCTGTTGCGCATGGGTCTGGGGTGCGATGCCGCGGGCACGGTGGCCGAGGCACGGGCGCTGCTTGCCGAGCGGCGGTATCGCCTATGCCTGACCGATATGCGCCTGCCTGATGGTGACGGCCTCGAGTTGGTGGAGTTCATCCAGCACCATCAGCCGGGCCTGCCGGTGGCGGTCATCACCGCGTTCGGCAGTATCGAAACGGCCATTCGTGCGCTAAAGGCGGGGGCCTTCGACTTCGTCACCAAGCCGGTGGAACTGAAGGCCTTGCGCGAACTCGTCACCCACGCCCTCAAGCTCCAGCCGCCGTCGGGCGAGGCCGCGCCCGACGGACGGCGCAACCTGATCGGTTCTTCTGCGGCGCTGGCACAGTTGCGGGTGCAGGTGGACAAGCTCGCCCGCAACCAGGCGCCGGTGTTCATCCATGGCGAGTCGGGTACCGGCAAGGAGGTCATTGCGCGCCTGATCCACGGTCTGGGCGCGCGTGCGGCGGGTCCATTCGTGCCGGTGAATTGCGGCGCGATCTCCCCCGACCTGATGGAGAGCGAGTTCTTCGGACACCGCAAGGGCAGTTTTACCGGCGCGACCGCCGACAAGGAGGGCCTGTTTCAGGCCGCGCATGGCGGCACCCTGTTCCTCGACGAAGTGGGTGAGTTGCCGCTTGCGATGCAGGTCAAGCTGCTGCGTGCGATTCAGGAGCGTGCGGTGCGACCGGTGGGGGCGCATGCCGAGGTGGCGGTGGATGTACGCATTCTGTCGGCCTCCCATCGCGATCTGGCGCAGCTGGTCAATGAGAACCGATTTCGCCAGGATCTGTACTTTCGCATCAACGTGATCACGCTGCGGGTGCCGCCGCTACGCGAGCGGCGCGAGGATATTCCCGCCCTTGCGGAACATGTGCTGGCGTTGCTTGCGCAGCGTGAGGGTGGGCCGGTACGCAGCCTTGCAGCCGGTGCATTGGCGGTGCTGCAGCAACATCCGTTTCCGGGAAACGTGCGCGAGCTCGAGAATCTGCTCGAACGTGCCTGTGCCATGTGCGATGGCGAGGAAATCACGACGGCCGATCTCGACCTGCATCCCACCGAGGGGCTGACCCAATCGATGCAGCTCGGCAGATTCGAAGATGACGGCGAGGACGACTCCGACGACGAACGCATCCGTATCCTGCGTGCCCTCGACGAGACACGGTGGAACCGGTCGGCGGCTGCACGCCAATTGGGCATGACGCTGAGGCAGTTGCGTTACCGTTTGCAGAAATGGGGTATGGACTGAGCGCAGCGGGCACGGCCGGCTTCAGCCGGCGAGATCCTCGAGCAGGTTGATGGTGCGATTGGTGGCGCCGCGGTTGATGGCGGCAAAGTCCAGCCCCGCTGCGGACATTGCCTCGAGCCGTGGTCGATTGGCGAGCAGTTCGAGCGCAGCGCGCATGCCGTCTTCCGGGTTCGACCGTCTCTCTGCGGCGCCATGTGCGATCGCCTGTTCGGTGACCTGGGCGAAATTGAAGGTGTGCGGGCCGACCAGCACTGGTGTACCGACGGCGCAGGCCTCGATCAGATTCTGCCCTCCGAGCGGGAGCCAGCTGCCGCCGATCAGCGCGATGTCGGACGCAGCGTAGTAGGCAAACATCTCGCCCATCGAGTCGCCCACCCAGACCCGCGTGTCCGTGGATACGTCCGTGTTGTCGCTGCGGCGCTGGGTCTGGAGGCCCTTGGCGGCGGCCAGTGCGGCAACCGTGTCGAAGCGCTGGGGGTGGCGCGGGACGACGATCAGCAATGCCTCGGATGGCGCCAGCTGCTTGAAGGCATCCAGTAGCGGGCCCTCTTCGCCATCGCGCGTGCTTGCTGCCAGCAGTAGCGGCCGCTTGCCGCAGCGTGTGCGAAAGATGTGCGACAGGGCGGCGGCCTCTGCTGGCGGTGTGCTGTCGAACTTGATATTGCCGGTGATGCTGACGCGACGCGCGCCGAGCGCACTCAGACGTGCCGCGTCCGCAGCCGTCTGTGCGCCCAGTGCGCTCAGGGCGCCGAGCGTCAGCGCGGTCAGCGACGGCAGGCAGGCATATCGCCGCGCCGACCGATCCGAGAGGCGGGCATTGGCCAGCAGCACGGGTATGTGAAGGCGGCGACAGGCTGCGAGCAGGTTGGGCCACAGTTCGGTTTCCATGATGACGCCGAACTGGGGGTGAAAGTGGCGCAGGAAGCGACGGGCAAAAAAGCCCAGGTCGTAGGGGAGATACACGCGCAACACCCGCGGCGAGTCGGCAAAAAGGGCCTTCGAAGTCGCCCGCCCGGTGGGCGTCATGTGCGTGAGGATGATGGTGTGCTCCGGCCAGCGCCCCAGCAGCGCCTTGATCAAGGGTTCGGCGGCCCGCGTCTCACCCACCGATACCGCATGGACCCAGATGCTCGCCCCCGGGGTGCGTACATCGTAGATGCCGAAGCGCTCTCGTACGTGCTTCAGGTAGGCCGGCTGTTTGCGGGCGCGCCACAGCAGGCGTAGCAGGGCCAGTGGAAGCGCAAGAAGCCACAGCAACGAGTAGGAAATACGATGGAGCATCAAGGCCGATTGGAACGGAACGGCGAAAGTATAAGGGCGTGACGTGGTAGTCGGGCAATCGTCATGAGGGTCGTGAGATAATCCGCGCGTCTTCAAATCCCGTTTTCAATAAACCATGAAAATCCTCGTCACCGGCGCAGCCGGCTTTATCGGCATGCACACCTCTCAGCGCCTGCTCGCCCGCGGCGACGAGGTGGTTGGTCTCGATAACCTCAACGACTACTACGATCCCACGCTCAAGGAGAGTCGGCTGGCACGCCTGACGCCGCATCCGGCCTTCCGTTTCGTCAGGATGGATGTCGCCGACCGCGCCGGCATGGAGCGACTGTTCGCCGAGGAAAAGTTCGATCGCGTCATCCACCTCGCCGCACAGGCCGGCGTGCGCTACTCGCTGCAGAACCCGCATGCCTACATCGACAGCAATATCGTCGGTTTCATGAACATCCTCGAAGGCTGCCGCTACGGCAAGGTGCAGCACCTCGTGTACGCGTCGAGTTCCAGCGTGTACGGCGGCAACACCAGGATGCCGTTCTCCGAGCACGACAGCGTCGACCATCCGGTAAGCATGTACGCGGCCACCAAGAAGGCCAATGAGCTGATGGCTCACACCTACAGCCATCTGTACGGCCTGCCCACCACGGGACTGCGCTTCTTCACCGTGTATGGGCCGTGGGGACGGCCGGACATGGCCCTGTTCCTGTTTACCAAGGCGATTCTAGAAGGCCGGCCGATCGACGTCTTCAATCACGGCAAGATGAAGCGCGACTTCACCTATGTGGACGACATCGTCGAAGGCGTGCTTCGTACCCTCGATCACGTTGCCGAACCCGATGCCGGCTTCAATGCCGATCAGCCGGATCCTGGTCGCAGCAAGGCGCCGTTCCGTGTATTCAACATCGGCAACAACAATCCGGTCGAGCTGATGGCCTTCGTCGAGGCGATCGAAAAGGCGCTCGGACGCAGTGCGCAGAAGAACTTCATGCCCTTGCAGGATGGCGACGTGCCCGCAACCTATGCCGATACTTCGGAGCTGAACGAGTGGACCGGCTTCATCCCCGCCACCAGCGTGAGTGACGGCGTCGGCCGCTTCATCGAGTGGTACCGGGGCTATTACGGCGCCTGAGCAGGGGTGTGGCCCCGCGTCTTGCGGGGTCAGCCGGCAAATGCCGAAAACCGTGCCGGTCTGAGCCCGGCCGCAGTCAGGTCGTCGGCAAAATCCGCGCTGGCGAGGTAGGCCAGTTCGACCTCGCGCGGGGTGGTGAGGCTGTCGCAGGCGAGCAGTGCGGCATCGACCCGGCCGGGGTGAACATGCACCAGCGGGCGTGGGCCGAGTACGGTGAGGAAGGCCTGCATGCGGGGCCGGAAAGGGTGCGTGGCAGAAAAGTCATGCAGCCCCGAGAAGCCCGCGTTGGTCGCGATTCCGGCAGCGTCCGCCAGACGTTTGAGTGGGCGTCCCAGCTGCGCGATGAACAGGGCCTTGGGTGTGGCGACGCCACGACGGATACAGGCGCCTGCGGGTTCCACGCAGTTTCTCAGCCAAACCGTTCCGGCCGCGTAGCGGCGCTGCACTTCGGTCACGACCGCCTCACGAACTGTCGGCAACAGGTGCACATGCTGATGGCCGTCGATATAGTCCGGCGCTGCGTTCCAGCGTGCCTCGAAGGCATCGAGCTGGGCACGCAGTTCGTCACGTACGGCCTGTGCCGGCAGGGCGTGAAGGAGGGCGCGCGGCAGCAAGCGGGAAAGCGGCGGCAGGCGGCCGGCAGTCGTCAGTCCCTTTGCCGCGCTCAGGGGCCGGTGATCGGTAAGGGTAAGATGCAGGCCGACGTCCGCGGGACAGCTGGCGACGGTGTCCTTGAGGATGGCTGCGGCACGTGCCCAGTCGGCGCAGTTGGTCATGCAACTGGTAGCCGACAGGCAGCCGGCGGCAATGAGTTCAATAATGGCGTCACTGACGCCCGGCGCCAGGCCGAAGTCGTCTGCGCACAGCACGAATGGTTTCGAAGCGGAAATATTTGACATTGCAATCCGTTGTAACAGGTGATCGGTCAACGCACCAGCGGGGTGCCTCGTTTACCGTGTATTCCTCCGCGCCGGAGGTTCTTCGTGCGAGTGTGCGACCGTGTCACGTCCTGATCTGAATGAAGCGCTTGCCACCCCCGCCGTCAAGGCGAGAGTTGAGCGCCCCTTGCTGTCCGTGGTAATCCCGCTGTTCAACGAGAGCGGTTCGTTGCCGGCCCTGCACGCGCGCTTGCGTGCCGTGCTCGATACCATGGACCTGGCCGGCTACGAACTGGTCTTCGTCGATGATGGCAGCCGCGACACGACCTTTGCCGAAGTGGCCGCCCTCGGGGTCATGGATCCGACGGTACGCGGGCTTCGCTTTGCGCGCAATTTTGGCAAGGAAGCCGCCATGGCTGCCGGATTGCGCGCCGCGATCGGCGACGTGATCGTGTTGATGGACGGCGATCTGCAGCATCCGCCCGAACTCATTCCGGAGATGATGGCACGCTGGCATGGCGGGGCGCAGATGGTCACTGCCGTACGTGGCTCGCGCGACACCGATCCCTGGTTGCGGCGGCAATTGTCGCGCGGTTTCTACAGCCTGTTCCGGCGCGTCTCCGAGGTTGCGCTGGCCGAGGGCGGTGGGGATTTCCGACTGTTCGATCGTGCCGTCGTCGACGCCATCAACAGCCTGCCCGAGCGCACGCGATTCATGAAGGGCATTACCAGTTGGGTCGGGTTCCGTCAGGAAACGGTCGATTTCGAACCCGCCGAGCGTGCGGCAGGTGCGTCGGCGTGGTCGCTGCTGCGCCTGCTGCGTTACGCCATCGATGGTTTTTCCGCTTTCAGCACGCTCCCGCTGAGGGTGTGGTCGCTGATTGGCATTGGCATGGCGGCATTGTCCGGCACCTATGGTTTGTGGCTCGTGCTGCGCACCATGGTGTGGGGCATCGATGTGCCCGGCTACGCGTCCATCATGGTGGCGGTGCTGTTCATGGGCGGGATCCAGCTGATCAGCCTGGGCGTGCTGGGCGAGTACGTTGGGCGAATTTTCACCGAGGTCAAGGCTCGTCCCCTGTATCTTGTTTCGGACCGGATCGGATTTCAGGAGCAGGCACGTTGAGCAACGCGGCAACAGGTACCGCCAACGGGCGTTGGATCGGGGCAGTATCGGGATTCGGGGCACTGTCCGGCGCCCGGCTTGGGTGGGGGGTGCTGGCCGGCATGAGCCTCTTCGTGCTGCTGTGCTTCAACCAGTACGGCATCAGCAACGACGAGGAGGTGCAGCATGTCTACGGTCGCTTGCTACTTGACTTCTATGGGTCGGGTCTGGTCGATCAGTCGGCCTTTGCCTACAAGAACCTTTACCTCTATGGCGGATTGTTCGATCTGATTGCGGCCGGACTCGAGCGCATGTTGCCCGGCGTCAATGTGTGGGACATGCGCCATCTGCTGTCGGCTCTCTTCGGACTTGGCGGGCTGGCTGGAACCTGGTTGCTGGCACGACGCCTGGCAGGAGACTGGGCGGCATTGGCGGCACTGGTGGTACTGGCGCTGACCGGTGCGTGGACCGGCGCCATGTTTACCCATACCAAGGATGTGCCGTTTGCCACCACGATGATCTGGTCGCTGCTGTTCATCGTGCGCATTCTGCCCACGCTTCCGCGCCCGGCATGGCGTGACGTGGCGGGTCTCGGGTTCGCCATCGGGTGTGCGTTCGGTTTGCGGGTCGGTGCCGTGTTTGCGGTGTTCTATCTTGGCGTTGGCATGCTGGCTGCGGCCTGGCTTGGTGCGACCGGTCTGCAAGACCGGATCCGTTTCCTTGGCAGTTCGTTGCGCGCGGTATGGCCCGCTGCGCTTATTGCACTCGTGTTGATGGGGATTTTCTGGCCGTGGGCGATGAAGTCGCCGAGCAACCTGTTCAAGGCCATGACCGCGTTTTCCCATTTTTCCTTCGAACTCAACACCATTCTGGGTGGAAAGGTTATGGCCAACGGCGATGTGCCCGGCTATTACCTGTCGTGGTACCTGCTGGTACGACTGCCCGAACTCTTCCTGCTCGGTCTGGTACTGGCCGTGCTGACGGCGCTGCGGGCCTTGCCCGGTTTGCGTCATGCGGCCGGGCGTAAGGCAGCTTTGCCGTGGCTGCCGCTCGCGCTGGCGGCGATGGTGCCGCTGAGCTACACGCTGCTTGCCGCACCGCCGCTGTACAACGGCATTCGCCACTTCACGTTCCTGCTGCCGCCGCTGGCGGTTCTCGCCGGCGTCGGACTGACGCATGCCTGGCAGCGTGCCGCACCATTCGCGCGCGGCCGGCAATTCGCCACGTTTGGCTGCGTCGTACTGGCGCTGGGGCACGGGGCGGCGCTCGTCCGCCTGCATCCTTATGAATACGTTGCCTACAACGGGATTGCCGGCGGGCTACCCGGTACCGTGGGGCAGTGGGAGCAGGATTACTGGGCCGCGAGTCTGCGCGAAGCGGCGCTGGATCTCAATGCCTATGTGGCACGCAAAGGCCTCATCGGACAACACCTTACCGTCGCGGTATGCGCAGAAGAGGTGCAGGCGCAGCAGTGGCTGAGTCCGGCGCTTGAGGTCACCGATGACTGGAGGGACGCGGACTTCTACCTGTCGCCGACGCAGATGGGTTGCGATCGGGTCCTCAAGGGGCATCTCGTCGCCTCGGTGGTGCGTGAAGGTGTACCGCTGGCGGTGGTGCTCGATCGTCGCCACCTGGAGGGCGAGGATCGCATTCCGGAATGACTACGGTGACGGGATTTGGTCGTTTCCTGCGCTTTGCCGCGGTCGGTGCGGTGGGGACGGCGGCGCACTACGGTTTGCTGTTGGCGTTGGTGGAGGGCCTCGGCGCTGCACCGCTGCCTGGGTCGATCGCGGGCTTCCTGCTCGGGGCTGTCGTCAATTACGCGATCGGTCGCCGCTTCGTTTTCGCGTCCGAACGTGCGCATGTCGAGGCCTTCCCGCGCTTCATGACCGTTGCCGGCATCGGTCTGTGCTGGAATGCGGCGCTGATGTACATGTTTGTCGATGTATTGGCGCTGCATTACCTGGTGGCACAACTGCTCACCACCGGCTTGCTGCTGCTTTGGCACTACGCGGGCAACGCGCGATGGACCTTCGGTCGCCCCAAGGCGGTCAAGGCCGCGCGCGCGGATGCCGGCGAAGGCGTTTGAGAGAACGGGATGACCGGCACATCCTTTTCGCCGCCGGCCATCCTGCGGGCTGAAACCTACAGCGGTAGCCCGTCAAACATGGCGTAGGTATTGCGCAGCCAGGTCTTGACCCGCTGGCGCTCGAGCATGCCCAGTGCATCGCTGCCGTTGCGGGTGTTGATGGCGGCCCAGAAACTTGCGTCCTGGCGATCGATCTTGCGCATGCAACCCTCATGCAGTTCGGGCAGGCTGACCACGTGCGCACCCATGGCCAGTGCATCCTTGAGCGCTGCGGACTCGTCCAGTTGGGAAAAGTCGCTGCCCCGGCCGAGATTGCGGACCACGAAGTAGTTGGGTCCGGCGCCGTGCGTGGCCACCAGTTTCCCCAGCAGGTCGACCGAATCCTTGCCGGCATCGGCCAGATGCCAGAAATTGACCGCGATCCCCATTTCCGCCAGGAGCGGCAGCAGGTCCGAATCCTTGATCCAGCGTGCCAGCGGGGCGGCCGTCTGTGCGGCGAGATCAACGATCACGCTGTTGTGCTTTTCTTCATCGTCGGCGACGTCCTCGAAGGTGCTCGCAATCGCGTCCAGTTCCTCATAACTGTCGACGATGACCGGCGCGGCGTAGTCGCCATAGAAGCGGGTGAAGGTCGTGTGCGAGCGGTCGGTATCGAAGCCGGTGAAAGGGCGCTCGCGGTCGATGAAATACTGCGCCAGCGCCCGTGACGCGACCGATTTGCCGACGCCGCCTTTTTCGCCGCCGATGAAGTTGAGTGAGCGCATAGATTCGTCCTGTTGATTGGGAAGCAAGAGCCGGATGGCAGGTGGCCGCACGGGTCAGTGTAGCAGCTGCAGATGGCCGATTTTGAGGGCGACATGTTGCAGATGTCGGTTGTTTAGCAAGAAGCATGCGGAGCGCAAGCGGCGCGGGGGCGTGCGCACGGGCAGCCCGTTGCGCCGCCTTGCGGGCGCGGCGCAGGAAACCTGCGCGCGAGGAGGCCCACCACGGTGCGGCCGTGCACCGGCGAGGTGCGTCGACCTGCTTCCTGTCTCCTGCACCCGGTGTCTATTGCGGACCGCTCAGAAAGGCCGCCTCCTCCTCACACAGTGTGGTGATCAGGTCGGCGATGGCGCGCACCCGCGGGGAGCGGCGGACGTCGGCATGCTGCACCAGCCAGATTTCGCGGGGAGGCGTCGGATCGGGCGTCGGAATCCGCACCAGGCGCGCGTCATGGCCTGCCAGATAATGCGCAAGGCAGGCAACGCCCAGCCCCGCCTGCGCTGCGCCAAGCAATGCAATCTGATCGTTGCTGCGCAATACGAAGCTGCGCTTGCCTGCGTAACGCTCGAACCAGATCTGATGTGGCTGGTGCCGCAGATTGTCGTCTAGCCCGATGAATGTCCACTCCGATTCGTCGCGCACGCGGGCGTAGTCGGGATGCGCATATAGCCCGAAACCGAGCTTTCCCAGCGAGCGCACCACCAGCCCGGGATCTCGCGGACGCCCCAGGCGGACGGCCAGGTCGGCTTCACGACGGGACAGATTCACCTCTCTCAGGTCACTGACCAGCTCCAGCGTGATGCCAGCCCAGTCCGCATGACGGGCCGCGATGCGCGGCACCAGAAACAGGCTGGCCAGACTGGGTGGCAGCGAAACCCTTACTGTCCCGCGCAGGTTCCCGGCGCCGACCGCCGCGCGTTCGAAGGCGAATGCCTCGTCCTCCATGCGCTCGGCAAGGCCAAGCATGTCTTCGCCTTCGGCCGTCAATTGCCAGCCACGTGGGAGGCGATCGAAAAGACGCAAGCCGAGCGCCTGCTCCAGGCTGTCGACCCGGCGTGCAACGGTCGAGTGTTCGACCGCAAGCTTGCGCGCGGCACCAGACAGGCTGCCCTCGCGCGCAAGCGCCAGAAAGTAGCGGATGTCTTCCCAGTGCAATGCCGGTTCGGGTGATTTGTGCACAGATAATTCCTGTTTTTTGCTAATTGCCGAGTGTTTTTTAGCCTCCTACCATCGTTTGCACAAGGTCAACTCAATGGAGTGCAAGCATGATTTCCAACACATCCACGCGGCCGCTGCTGCTCGGCGGCCTTTGCATGCTGGCTGCGGCGCTGAGCTGGGGCGGCATGTTTCCGGTGGCAAAGGCCACTTTGCAATTCGTTGATCCCTACTTCCTGACACTGATCCGGTACGGCATCACGGCCCTGATCATGGTGGCGATCCTGTGGGCAGTTGAAGGGCGAATCGCATTGCGCACCGACGGCCGGGGCTGGTCCCTGTTCGCGTTTGGTTGTGCCGGATTCTGCGGATTCGGCCTCTTCGTGTTTACCGGTCTGCGCGCGTCGTCGCCGGCACACGGCGCCATCCTGGTTGCGCTGATGCCCTTGCTGACCGTGATCGTCAACGCCGTCATGTCGCGAATGCTGCCGCCATGGCATACCCGGCTCAGTATCGTGATGGCCTTTCTCGGCGTGGCCATGGTGGTGGCCGACGGCCATCCCTCGGCGCTGCTCGAGTCGCGTTCGGCGGGGGCGGATGGACTGATCCTGGCCGGCGTGTTGTCCTGGGTGATCTACACGCTCGGCGCGCGAAATTTCACGGGCTGGTCTCCACTTCGCTACAGCGCATTGACCGTGAGCTTCGGAATGGGCGGGGTCGCGCTATGCACGGCGGTCGCGCTTTCTGCTGGCGCCGCGCAGCTGCCGCGGGCTTCCGGGCTGGCGGACGTGATTCCACACTTCGCCTATATCATCGTGTTTGCCTCGGTCGTGGCGGTGATCGGGTGGAACGAGGGCGTGCGACGCCTGGGGCCGGTCAATGGTGTGCTCTTCATCAACTTCGTGCCCATCACCGCCTTTGTCATCCAGGCCGTACAGGGGCAGCCGGTGGGTGGGTGGGAGCTGGGCGGCGGCGGCCTGGTCATCCTTGCGCTTGTGCTGAACAACCTTCTGCAGCGCCCGCCCCGGACCCGGGCGCCAGCTTCGATTTGCTCGCAAACGGCATGAACGTCTGCGCGCATTGAGCTGACCCATGCCCATCGGGCACATCGTGTCCGCGCCGGCCGCCATCGCTCAGGGTGGGTGACCGAGCCGCTCCCGGGGTTGCCGGAGGAGGCGTTCTGAACCTTCATCTGTTGTTCATATGAACGTCAATGAAGCGCAACAGGGCGGTGTGATGATGTTCAAATGAACAACGGGCACATCCTTCGCACAACAGGTCAGCCAGCCGAGTTGCTGTCGGCCGAGGATCGCATGGGGGCCATCCTCGCCCGGGTCGGCGTTCACGGCTTCCAGTCGATCGATGCGCTCGCGGCCTTGTTCGGCGTGACCACCCAGACCATCCGCCGCGATGTGAATGCCCTGTGCGATCGGGGTCTGTGCCGCCGCCGGCATGGCGGCATCGATGTCTTGCCGGAGGGGGAGAACGTTGCCTATCCGGCGCGGCAGATCCTGGATCGCGAGGCCAAGCGCCGTATTGCCCGTTGCGTGGCCGATGCCGTGCCGGAGAATGCAAGCCTGTTCTTCGGCATCGGCACCACGCCTGAAGAATGCGCGCATGCGCTGGCTGACCGGGCCGGTCTGAGGGTCATGACCAACAATCTGAATGTCGCGCTGGCGCTGCGCGGCAACCCCTCATGCGAGCTGACGATTGCCGGTGGCCGGCTGCGCAAGCTCGATTGCGACGTCATCGCCGGTGAAGCGCACGGCTTCTTCTCGCGCTTCTCGGTCGACATCGGCATCTATGGTGTCGGCGGTGTGGCCGAGGACGGCAGCCTGCTCGATTTCAATCATGACGAAGTGCGCATGCGAACCGAGCTCGCGAGCCATTGCCGACGGCGTTTCCTCGTGCTCGACCATTCCAAGTTCGGCCGCGGCGCCATCGTACGCGGCGGGCATATCACCGAGGTCAGCTGCGTATTCACCGACCAGGCGGTGCCGTCCCCGATCGCGGCAATGCTCGAGGCGGCCGGCGTCGCGCTGATCGTTGCACCCCCATCCCATCCACCCACCCTCTGAAGGAAGATCCGACCATGTACTTTCCGAACCTGCGACGTCTCGTTGCCGGCATGGCCCTGGCCGTGACGGCTGTCGGCACCATCGGCATCGCCCATGCCGAGGAGCATGCGATCTGTTACAACTGCCCGCCCGAATGGGCCGACTGGGGCTCGCAACTGAAAGCGATCAAGACGCGTCTCGGTATCGAGGTGCCGCCGGACAACAAGAACTCGGGGCAGTCGATCGCCGCGCTGATCGCCGAGAAGGCCAATCCGGTGGCTGACGTCGTCTATCTCGGCGGCATTGCGGCCGATCCGGCGCGCGACGCCGGCGTGCTGACGCCCTACAAGCCCAAGGGCTGGGAGAAGATTCCTGATGGCCTGAAGGATCCGAACGGCCATTGGTTCGCCATCCATTCCGGCACCCTGGGGCTGTTCGTCAATACTGCAGCACTCGGTGGCAAGCCGGTACCGCAACGCTGGTCCGACCTGCTCAAGCCTGAATACAAGGGCATGGTCGGCTATCTCGACCCGACTTCAGCCGCGGTCGGGCAGCTCGGCGTCATGGCGATCAATCTGGCGCTCGGTGGCAGCTACGACAACCTCGACCCGGCCATCGCCTTCTTCAACAATCTGTCGAAGAACCAGCCCATCGTACCCAAGCAGACCTCCTACGCCCGCGTCATCTCCGGCGAGATCCCGATCCTGATCGACTACGATTTCAATGCCTACCGCGGTCAGTACGGCGACAAGGCCCCGACCCGTTTCGTCATTCCGCAGGAAGGGACGGTCGTGCTGCCCTACGTGATGGGGCTGGTGAAGGGCGGGCCTCAGGCTGCGAACGGTCGCAAGATCCTCGACTTCGTGCTTTCGGATGAAAGCCAGACCATGTGGGGCAACGCCTATCTGCGACCGGTGTTCGCCGAGCACCTGTCGGCCGAAGCGAAGGCGCGATTCCTGCCCGAGTCCGACTATGCGCGTGCCAAGCCGGTCGACCTGAAGAAGCTCGCTGCCGCGCAGCCGATGATCGTTGAACGCTATCGCAATGAAGTGAAGTAATTCCCGCCGCTCCTGCACGTGGCGCATGTGCGGCGCGTGCAGGGCGATTGCGAGTGTGCTCATGATCTATCTTCTCCTCCCCGCGGCCGCCTTTTTCGGGGCATTTTTCCTTCTGCCGATGTGCAGGCTGTTCCTCGTCGGCGGCAGCGGCACACGCGGCTGGTCGGCCTACACCGCCATCCTCACCGATCCGGTCTACTTCAACGCCTTGCTCGCCACGCTCGGTGTGGCAGCCGCCACGACCGTGGCCACGCTCCTGATCAGCGCGATTGCGGGCGTGTTTCTGCAGCGCCACCGCTTTCCCGGCAATGCGCTACTGGTGTCGATGCTCACCTTGCCGCTGGCCTTTCCCGGCGTCGTGATCGGCTTCATGGTGATCATGCTGGCCGGTCGCCAGGGCTTGATCGGCGCGCTCACCCAGGCGCTTGGCGGCGATAAATGGGTGTTCGCCTATTCCCTTGGCGGCCTGTTCATGGGCTATGTGTATTTCTCCGTGCCCCGCACTATCCTCACCGTGATGAGCGCGACCGAGAAGCTCGACCACCGGCTCGAAGAGGCCGCGCGCTCGCTGGGGGCCTCGACCTGGCGGGTGGTGCTCGACGTGATCCTGCCCGGGCTCAAACCGGCATTCATCTCCGCCGGCGCGATCTGTTTCGCGACCGCAGTGGGCGCCTTCGGCACAGCGTTCACGCTGGCGGCGCGCATCAATGTGCTGCCGATGGTCATTTATACCGAGTTCACTCTGTCGGCCAACATCGCCATGGCGGCGGCGCTGAGCTTCGTGCTCGGTGCGGTGACCTGGCTGGTATTGGCGCTGGCGCGGACGGCTGCGGGCTCCACCGTGGCGGCAGCAGGATGAGGGCGCAACGATGAGAAGTCACAAGATGCTCTTCGGCTTGCAGCTGGGTTTCACCCTGGCGGTGTGCGCCTTCCTGATCGTGCCGGTCGTGCTGTCGATTCTGGCCGGCCTCACGTCCAACTACTTCGTCGGCCTCGAAAGCGGGCTGACCCTGCGCTGGGTGTTCGAGGTGTGGGACGGCTACCGCGATACGATCTTCCGTTCGATCGGCATCTCGCTCGCCTGCCTGCTCGTCACCCTGGTGCTCGGCGTACCCACCGCCTATGTGCTGACGCGCTCGGGCTCGCGTCTGAGCCGGGTGGTCGAGGAACTGCTGATGCTGCCGATTGCAGTGCCCGGCCTTGCCACTGCTCTCGCGTTGATCTCGGCCTATGGCGGGATGGGGAGCTTTCGCACCTCATGGACCTTCATTCTGGTCGGACATGTGCTGTTCACCCTGCCGTTCATGGTGCGTTCGGTGCTGGCCGTGCTGGCGTCGATCGACCTCAAGACCCTGGAGGAGGGCGCGGCCTCGCTGGGTGCGGGATTTCGCCAGCGCTTCTTCGACATCGTGCTGCCGAACTGCCGCAACGGCATTCTTGCCGGCTCGCTGATGGTGGTGACACTTTCCATCGGCGAGTTCAACCTCACCTGGCTGCTTCACACCCCCTTGACCAAGACCCTGCCGGTTGGTCTGGCGGACGCCTATGCGTCGCTGCGGCTCGAAATCGGCAGCGCCTACACCCTGATCTTTCTGCTGATGATCGTGCCGTTGCTGCTGGCCTTGCAGGCCATTGCCCGTCCGCGGCGCAAACGATTCATCCGCGACGATCCCGTTCCGGAGTCGACATGACACGCCCTGCTTCCACGAAACCCCTGTCGATCAGCCTGAAATCCTGCGCCAAGACCTTTGCCGACGGCACTCGCGTGCTGGAGCCGCTCGATCTCGACATCCATGCCGGCGAGACGCTCGTGCTGCTCGGGCCTTCCGGCTGCGGCAAGACCACCACGCTGCGCCTCATCGCCGGCCTCGAGCAGCCGGATGCCGGCGGCAGGGTGTTGTTCGACGGGGTGGACGTCACCGCGCAGAGCATCGAATTGCGCAATGTCGGCATGGTGTTCCAGTCGTATGCGCTCTTCCCCAACATGACGGTGGCCGGGAACGTCGGCTACGGCTTGCGTATTCGCAAGCTGCCGGCGGCCGCGCAGCGCGCACGGGTGGCCGAGATGCTGGCGATGATGCGCATCGAGGCGCTGGCCGACCGCAGCATCGACCAGCTCTCGGGTGGCCAGCGCCAGCGGGTGGCGCTGGCGCGCGCGCTGGCGGTGCAGCCTCGCGCGCTGCTGCTCGACGAACCGCTGACCGCGCTCGATGCCCAGTTGCGCGACGCCCTGCGGGTCGAGATCAATCAGCTCTTGCGCGAACTCGGCATCACCGCGATCTACGTCACCCACGACCAGGCCGAAGCGATGGCGCTGGGCGATCGCATCATCGTGATGTCGCATGGCCGCGTTGCCCAGACCGGTACCCCGCGCGAGATCTATCACCAGCCCGCTTCGCACTTCGTTGCCGGCTTCATTGGCACGATGAACCGGCTCAGCGGCGAGATGGGGGCCAATGGCTTCGTGTGTGCCGCTGGCATCGTGCCCTGGTATGGCGGGCACAGTGCGGCCGATGAGATTCTGTTCCGCCCCGAGGATGTACGGATTGCGGAGGAGGGCGAGCCTGCCGATCTGGTCGGCTCGGTCGCCGCCGCCTTCTTTCTGGGAGACCGTACCCGGCTGTTCGTCGACGTTGGCGACCGCCAGCCGCTGGTGATGGAAAGCACGGCGCGCTGCACCCGAGGGGTCGGGGAGCAGGTTCGCCTGCGGGTGGACCCGCAGGGCGTGCTCGACCTCTCATCCCAACGCGGCAGTCTCTGAAGGAATGCGACGATGCTGATCGCGCAGATTACCGATACCCACATCAAGCTTCCCGGCAAACTCGCCTACCGTCGCGTCGATACCGCGGCCATGCTGCAGCGCTGCGTGGCCGATGTGCTGAAACTCGATCCGCAGCCGGACCTGATCGTGATGAGTGGCGACCTCGTCGACCTTGGACGGGCAGAGGAATATGTCTTCCTCAAGACTCTGCTTGCTCCGCTGAAACAGCCGCTCGTGGTCGTGCCGGGCAATCATGACGACCGCGATGCCTTGCGCGCGGCCTTTGCCGCGGATGGCTACCTGCCGGCAAGCGGCTTTCTGCAGTTCGTGATCGAGAACCGCTTCCCCTTGCGCATCATCGGGCTCGATACCCTGGTGCCGAACTCGGGGCGCGGCGAACTGTGCAGCGAACGCCTCGAATGGCTGGATGCGACGCTCAGTCAGGCCACCGACAAACCGACGCTGGTCGTCATGCATCATCCCCCGTTCGTCACCGGCATCGGCCACATGGACGACATCGGCCTCACCGGGCGCGAGGCCTTTGCCGAAATCGTCTCGCGTCATCCGCAGATCGAGCTTATTCTGTGCGGCCATCTGCACCGCAACATCCAGACCACCGTGGGCGGGCGCCGGGTGCTGACCAGTCCGAGCCCGGCGCATCAGGTGGCGCTGGATATCCGTCCCGACGCGCCGAGCCGCTTCCGGATGGAGCCGCCCGGCTACATGCTGCACTGGTGGGCCGACGGCCACATCGTCAGCCATGGCGCGGTGGTCGGCGACTATGACGGGCCGTATCCATTTTTCGATGCGGACGGACAGCTCATCGACTGAGCGGGTCTGCCCCAAAACCTTTCACACACGATCACTCCAATGTCTCTTGCGCTCTTCGATCTCGATCACACCATGCTCGACGGTGACAGCAACACCCTGTGGCTCGAATACCTGGTTGAACATGGCCATCTGCCCGCCACCGTACTGGCGGCCCAGGCCGACTACATGGTGCGCTACGCCGCAGAACAGCTCGACATCTCAGACTACTACGGCTTTCATCTGGGACTGCTGGGGCAGCGCCCGCTGAGCGACTGGCTGCCGGTGCGCGCGGCCTTCGTCGCATCCAGCATCGCACCGCGCATCAGTGTGGAGGCGCTGGTCGCGCTGGCCGAACATCGTGCGCGGGGCGACACGCTGGCGATCATCACTGCAACCCACAGTTTCATTGCGGAGGCGGTTGGCGAACTGCTCGATGTGCCTGTCATTGCGTCGCGGGCCGAAGTGCGGGACGGTATGCTGACCGGGCGCATCGACGGGCCGATCTGTTTTCGCGAGCACAAGCAGCCCTGCCTGATGGCCTGGCTGAAAGCCCGGGGGATGCGCGCGGAAGCGCTCGATGCCTGCCGTTTCTACAGCGACTCGGCAAACGATCTACCCTTGCTCGAAGCCGTGAGCCATCCTGTCGTCGTCAATGCCGACGAGCGTCTGGGTGCCATTGCGAAATCGCGCAAGTGGCCGGCCCTGAGCTGGCGCTGCGCCTGATCGCGGGAGGGGCGGGCGCGAGGCCGTCGAGCCCCGGCGCGCCCCACCATTCACCCTCAGGCTCTGAAGCGGGCCGTCACTTCAGTGATGCGCTTGCCGAACTGGCGGGCGGTTTCGAGGTCGCCCTGTAGCATCTCGTCGGGGCTGCTGTCAGACGGCGACTGCGCCATTGCGCCGCTGAAGGAGCCGACGAAGTTCAGGTCGTTGCGCTGTGCCGCCTTGGTGTTGCTCGGCATCATGCCCGTGCCCACCCAGATCCCGCTGTGCTGCATCGCCAGCGTAAACAGGTAGTGCAGGGTGGACAGCTTGTCGCCGTTCATCGTCGCGCTGTTGGTGAAGCCGGCAAAGACCTTGTCCTTCCACTGCTGGCTGAACCACGCCTTGGATGACGCGTCGGCGAACTTCTTGAACTGCCAGCTCACCGTGCCCATGTAGGTCGGGCTGCCCATGACGATGGCGTCTGCCGCTGCAAGCAGATCCCAGCCGCCTTCGGGCAGGTTGCCTTCGGCATTGATAGCGACGAGCGTAGCGTCAGCGCCTTCGGCAACCGCTTCTGCCATGCGCTGGGTGTGACCGTAACCGGAGTGATAAACCACGACGACTTTACTCATTTCATGCTCCTTGAGGCTGCTTTGGGTTGGGTTACTGCAATCCGACCACCGCATGTTGCGGGCGGTGGTCGAGGTTCATGGGAGAGGGGTCAGGCGGCAGCGCGACGGGCGTCCACACTCCAGGCGCCGGCACCGAAGGCGGCAAGGGTGAAGAGACCGCCTGCGACGGCGATGTTCTTGTAGAACAGCAACTGCTGGACGAACTGCTGTTCGGCCGCAACGCCCCAGTAGTTGTGGAAGAAGAACGATGCGACCAGCGTGAACAGGGCCAGTGCCAGGGCCGCCAGACGGGTGCCAAAGCCGGCGATGAGCGCCAGACCGCCAGCGATTTCCACGATCAGTGCGAGCGCTGCGGCAACTTCCGGCAGCGGCAGTCCGACCGACGAGATGTAGCCGACGGTGCCGGAGAAGCCGGTCAGCTTGCCGATCCCCGCAGGGAGAAAGAGTGCGGCGAGCAGCAGGCGGCCGATGAGGCTGAGGGGGTTCTGAAGGGTGTTGAGCATGGCGATTCCTTTATCGGGTTCTGTTTGAGATTGAGGGTTTGGGGTTGAGGGTGTGGTCTGTGTTGTTCAGGCGGCAAGGTCAAAAACCAGCACTTCGGCGTCGTGACCGCCGCCGAGTGCGATTTGCGTCTCGTTGTCGAGCAGGGCTGCGTCGCCGGTCGACAATGTCTGACCATTGACCTCGAGCGTGCCGCGCACCAGATGCACATAGCCCTTGCGTCCCGCCGCCAGCGTCAGTTCAGCGCGTTCGTCGCCGTCGAACAGTCCGGCGTAGAGCGCCGCATCGGCGTGAATCGTCACCGAGTCCTGCGCGCCGTCCGGCGAGGCGATCAGGCGCAGCGTGCCGCGCTTCTGCGCTGCCGGGATCGATTTCTGCTCGTAGCTCGGCGCAATGCCGGTCACGTTCGGTTCGATCCAGATCTGCAGGAAGTGCGTGGTCTGGTCCTGCGCATGGTTAAACTCGCTATGGGTGACGCCGGTGCCGGCGCTCATGCGCTGCACATCGCCGGGGGGAATGCCCTTGATGTGGCCCATGCTGTCCTGGTGGGCGAGTTCGCCGGCCAGCACATAGCTGATGATCTCCATGTCGCGGTGGCCGTGTCGGCCGAAACCGGTGCCCGCCGCCACGCGATCTTCGTTGATCACGCGCAGATTGCCCCAGCCCATGTGCGCAGGGTCGTAGTAGCCGGCAAACGAGAACGAGTGCTGACTCTTGAGCCAACCGTGATCGGCGTGGCCGCGGTCTTGCGATTTGCGTAAGGTCATCATGTCTGGATCTCCTTGTTGATGGGATCCATTGTGGCGGCGAGGGGTGCGGTGATGAGTCTGCGGATTTGATGGCATCATTCAAATGATTTGAACGAAGGAGTGGCCCATGTTGATGCCCCGCGAGGTCCTGACCCCTGATGCGCTGGCCATGCTGCAGACCATTGAGCGCACCGGCAGCTTTGCCGCGGCCGCGCGCGCAATGAACGTGGTGCCCAGTGCGCTGACCTACCGCGTGCGACAGATCGAGGATGCGCTCGATGTGCTGCTGTTCGACCGCCGTTCGCGCCAGGCCAGGCTCACCGAGGCCGGCGCCGAACTGCTGCGCGAAGGCGGACGGCTGCTGGCCGACATCGACGCCGTGGCCAATCGCGTCAAGCGTGTTGCGACCGGTTGGGAGGCGCAGTTCACCATCGCGGTGGACAGCATCATCAACCGCGTGACGGTGATGGAATTGTGCGAGGCCTTCTTCGCCATGAACCCGCCCACGCGGCTGAAGCTGCGCGACGAAACCCTGTCGGGCACGCTGGAGGCGCTCACCTCGGGGCAGGCCGACCTTGCCTTTGCCGGTATGGGGGTGGAGTCGGGGAGCAGCGCCGGCCTTCAGCGCGAGAACATCGGCGAGGTCCGTTTCATCTTCGCCGTGGCGCCGCATCATCCGCTGGCGGGCGAAGCCGAGCCCCTGAGCGACGAACTGATTCGCCGCCACCGCGCGGTGGCCATTGCCGACTCGAATCCGCGCGGGGCAGGCATCACCACCGGGCTGCTTCCCGGTCAGGACGTGTTCACCGTCACCAGCCTGGCGGCCAAGCTCGATGCGCAGGTCCGCGGCATGGGGGCGGGCTTTCTGCCGGTCTGCCTGGCGCAGCCCTATGTCGATTCCGGTCGCTTGGTAGTCAAGGCGGTCGAGCGCACCGAACGTCAGGTCCAGATCAGTTACGTCTGGCTCAAGCGCGAACGCAGCGAACCGGGCCGCGCGCTGCAATGGTGGCTCGAGCAGTTGAAGCGCCCGGTGACACGCAGGGCGCTGTTGGGCGAGCGGTCCGGCGTCGGCATCTGAGCGGCACTGGCCGCGCCTCGCGCGAATGGAATCCGGCCCGCCCTCAGCGCGTGATTTGCGCCAGCCCCGGTGCGCCGACGGGCGCCTTTGCCAGCCACGGAATCAGCGCGCTGCGTGCGGACAGTTCGTCCGCCACCCGGCGAATGAAGGGAATCTCGTATTCTCCGCGCTGGCTCAACAGCGGATCGTGCGTGCCGCTGGCGAGCAGCGACTGGTTGATCACCCAGGCAAACGGCTTGATGCCGGCCCGTGCCAGGTCGCCCTGCAGGCGCTCGGCTTCATGAACTGGCGTCGCCTCGGGCAAGGTGACGATCAGAACATGCGTGAATGCCCCGTCGCGCAGGCGCGGCAGCAACTCCCGGACCGATTCCGGCATGTCGCCCCGGGTGCGCATCACTTCGCGATGGTAGGCCTCGGCCGCGTCGAGCAGCAGGATGGTGTGGCCGGTCGGTGCGGTGTCGAGCACCACGAAGCCGTTCTTGCCTTGGTCGACGGTGCGTGCAAAGGCGCGAAACACCGCGATCTCCTCGGTGCACGGCGAGCGCAGATCCTCTTCCAGCATGGCGCGTCCGGCCGCATTCAGATTGCTGCCGGCCGTGGCCAGCACTTCCCGGGTGTATTGCGTCACCTCGAGGTCCGGGTCGATGCGGGTGACCGTCAGCCCGGGTACGCTGTCGTCGAGCGCGGCCGCCACATGGGCTGCCGGATCGGTGGTCGACAGCACGACCTTGTTTCCGCGCCGGGCCAGTGCCAGCGCGATGGCGGCAGCAACCGTGGTCTTGCCCACACCGCCCTTGCCCATCGTCATGACGACACCATGACCGGCGCGGGCGATGTCGTCCACGAGCCCGGCAACACCGGGGGGCAGCGCGGTGGCAGGGGGCTCTGCGGTACGCGGTGTGACCGCCGTGTCGGGATGCGCCATCAGTCGCAGCGCCTCCAGTCCGACCGTTCCCCGGGGCAGAAAGGGAATGGACACGCGCGGGAGTGCAGCGAGGCGCGGGGACATGCGTGCCAGGGCGTCGGCGGCGCGGTGCGACATGGCCTGCGCGACCGCGTCGTCGGACGTGCCGGACGCGAACACACCGTTGATTGCGCACAGCTGGTTGCCGATGCCGAGCTCGGCCAGTTCTCCAAAGGTCCGGTTCGCTTCCCGCAACGAAGCCTCGTCCGGGCGACTCACCAGGATGACGGTGGTTTCCGCCGGATTGGCCAGTCGCTCGACGGTGGCGGCATACAAGGCCTTCTGCTTTTCCAGCCCGGCCAGCGGGCCGAGGCAGGATGCGCCACCCGTGGTGGAGTCGATGAATTCGTTCCACGCCGACGGCAGCGTGAGCAGCCGCAGCGTGTGTCCGGTGGGCGCGGTATCGAAGATGACGTGGTCGAAGCCGGCCGTCGCCGCGGGGTCGCCAAGCAGCTTGGAAAATTCGTCGAAGGCGGCGATTTCAACCGTGCACGCGCCG
Source organism: Azoarcus sp. L1K30 (assembly GCF_018122735.1). Lineage (GTDB taxonomy): Bacteria > Pseudomonadota > Gammaproteobacteria > Burkholderiales > Rhodocyclaceae > Parazoarcus. Next base: position 4,072,085 of record NZ_JAGRRD010000001.1, read on the forward strand.
GAAAACTGTTCTTCCATGCTGCGGATGGCCGCATCGGGAAGAATGCCGCGGTAGGGCGATACCATGCGCTCGCGATAGGCGTGCGCTGCCGCTTCCGGGTCGATGTTGAGCGCGAACAGGCCGGGGGCATCCGGCACGGCGGTCGGTGCCTGACCCAGCGCAATGCCGAGCACCTCGTCGAGGTTGGAGGCCGGATCGGTGCTGACGATCAGCACCCGCTTGCCCGCGTCCGCCAGCGCGAGGCCTGTGGCGCAGGATAGCGAGGTCTTGCCGACGCCACCCTTGCCGGTAAAGAACAGGTAGCGCGTGTGAACGTCGGGCAATGCCATGATCTGCTCCCTCGCCTCAGCAGCAGCCGGAGTCGGGCGAGCAGCACGGGCTGCCGGCCTTGATGCGGGGCTTCTCGTCGCGTGTCAGCGTGATGCCGAGCTTCTGCGCCAGCTGCAGGCGCGACGGGTACATGCCGGTCGACACGATGTGGCCATCTACCGCAAGGATGGGCAGGCGCTCCATGCCGGCTTCCATCTCCTTGACCACCGCCGGGTTGGCCACGAATGCCTGTGGCGCCTGACCGAGGTTGTGGCGTTCAACCACGATTCCGTGTTCTTCGACCCACTTCAGGTCGGCCGCAAACTGGGCCAGCACGGGGTCGACATCGACGCCACACACACCGGTGGAGCAACACATCGCGGGGTCGAAGACTTCGAGTTTTGTCATGACGATCTCCTTGGAGACTAACGGGCCTCGTACCAGCCCTTGGACGAATTTACCACCTTCACCACCAGCAACATTACCGGCACCTCGATCAACACGCCGACCACCGTCGCCAGCGCCGCACCGGATTCGAAGCCGAAGATGCTGATCGCCGCCGCCACTGCGAGCTCGAAGAAGTTTGACGCACCGATCAGCGCAGACGGGCAGGCCACATTGTGCTTTTCGCCGACGGCACGGTTGAGCCAGTAGGCCAGTGCCGAATTGAAGAACACCTGGATCAGGATGGGCACGGCCAGCAAGGCGATGATCAGCGGCTGCCTGAGGATCGCCTCGCCCTGGAAGGCGAACAGCAGGACCAGCGTCAGCAGCAGCGCCGAGATCGACCATGGTCCGATCTTCTCCATCGCGGCATCGAACGCGGCCTGACCTTTCGCCAGCAGCATCTTGCGCCACACCTGCGCGAGGATCACCGGGATCACGATGTACAGCACCACCGAGGTGACCAGCGTCGCCCACGGCACGGTGATCGCCGAGATGCCCAGCAGCAGGCCGACCAGCGGGGCGAAGGCGAACACCATGATGGTGTCGTTGAGCGCCACCTGCGACAAGGTGAACAAGGGGTCGCCGTTGGTCAGCCTGCTCCACACGAAAACCATCGCGGTGCACGGGGCCGCCGCCAGCAGGATCAGGCCGGCCACATAGCTGTCGAGCTGTTCGGCAGGCAGCATCGGCGCAAACAGGTGGCGAATGAAGAGCCAGCCCAGTAAGGCCATGGAGAACGGCTTTACCAGCCAGTTCACGAACAGGGTCACGCCGATGCCGCGCACATGCTGCCTCACTTCATGCAGCGCGCCGAAATCGACCTTGACCAGCATCGGGATCACCATCACCCAGATCAGCAGTCCGACCGGCAGATTGACCTGCGCGTATTCCATGCGGCCGATGGTCTGGAACACGCCCGGCGCGAACTGCCCCAGCGCAATCCCGGTGACGATGCACAGAAACACCCACACCGTCAGGTAACGTTCGAACACACTCATTGGTGCACCAGCGGCGACCTTTGCGGTGACTTCACATTGTGCTGACATCGTTCACAACTCCAGCGCGCTGCGGACAACGGGCACCAGCCGCGCGCGAATGTCGTCGCGCACCTTGATGAAACTCTCCAGCGACTCGCCGTGCGGATCGTGAAAGGGGACGTGCATGCGCGGCACCGCGCGCGGGAAGATCGGACAGCTTTCCTTGGCGTTGTCGCACACCGTCACTACCAGGTCGATGGGCTCGTCGATGAGGGCGTCGATGGTCTTCGGATAAAGCCCCTCGGTCGGCAGACCCGCGGCCTTCAAGGCCTCGATGGCGCCATCGGCAACCTTGGGCTGCGGCAATGTGCCGGCGGACAGGGCTCGCACCCGATCGCCGAGGTCGTGGTTGAGGATCGCTTCGGCCATCTGCGAGCGACAGGAGTTTCCGGTGCACAGCACCAGTACGGTCTTGATGTCGTTCATTGTCTGCATTGACTCGGTAAGGTGGGGTCACTCGCCCTGCTTGCGCAAGTCGCCGATCGTGTCCAGCTGGCGCTGCAGCGACAGACGGTCGAGCTTGGCAAACGGCAGGTTGGTAAAGAGTGCAATACGGCGATTCAGCATGTGCAGTGCCTTGGATACGGCATGACGCTTTGCGGTATCGTCACCCGTTTCCGCCGCGGGGTCTTCGATGCCCCAGTGCGCCGTCATCGGCTGACCCGGCCACACCGGGCAGACCTCGCCGGCGGCGTTGTCGCATACGGTAAACACGAAATCGAGCCTGGGCGCATCCGGGCCGGAGAACTCGTCCCAGCCCTTGCTGCGCAGTCCCTCGGTTTTGAGCCCCTGCTGCTTGAGCAGTTCGAGAACAAAGGGATTGACCGTGCCGTTGGGATGGCTGCCGGCGCTGAAGGCATTGAAACGGCCCTTGCCGACATGGTTCAGAATGGCTTCGGCCAGAATGCTCCGTGCCGAGTTGCCCGTGCACAGAAACAGGACGTTGAGCGGGCGTTCCATGATCAGGACTCCTTGCAGATGTTCGTGTTTGTTTCGAGGTTTCGACGTTTCGCCGTCGTGTCGCAAGCGCTTGCCCTGGGCAGGCAGGCTTCGCCCTGGCAACAGTTGCTGGTCAGAAAAGCGATCAGTTCGTCCATGGTCGGAAACTCGGCCGTGTAGCGGATGAAGCGGCTCTCCTTCTGCCCGCGAATCAGCCCCACCCGGCTCAGATGCGCAAGGTGGAAGGACAGCGTCGCCGGCGCCATGCCGAGCTGTTCCCCGATCGCGCTTGCAAAAATGCCCGCCGGGCCCGCTTCGACCAGCAGTCTGAAGATGCTCAGGCGCGATTCATGGCCCAGGGCAGCAAGGAGTTCGGCAGCGTTTAATGTTTCCATACTTCGAATATTATCGAATTGTTCGCTGTGGATGATGAAGTTTTTGTTGCAGGAGCATCTGTGCAGGTTGGCGCGGTTCGTGAGAGGCTCGCCGGGGGACTGAAGAACTACTGCAGCAGATGATGAGGGAATCTGCAGTGGTGCAGTGGAATAGCAGGCAACTTGTCAGAATTGCTTTTTCGCTGAATTACTCGGTTGACCGTCGCTGACGACTGAAATTGACAGCGGTTCAAGCAGGTGGCTGATGGTATCGATACTCCTGCGTTCGACCGCCATAGCCGTAGGCTGCGGCGCGCACATCTTGGACGTAGATGTAGCTATTCTCATGCAGCGGCCCGATCAGGCGCGCGAAGCCGGCGAAGGTTTCGGTGATGTACTGCGCCTTTTCATCCTTGGTGTTGGTCTCGTCGGTGATCTTGATGTCGAAATAGACGCTGTTCATGGCGTGTTCAACTAGCGAGTTGCCCGCGATCAGCCAGTTTCCCGGCGCTACGTAATCGATGACGATGGCCGTAACCGAACGTTTCTTCTTCAGGATGCGCTCGGTAGCCTCGATCAGCATGTCGGCGACGGCTTGCGTCAGTTGCGGCGAGGGTGAAGCGCTGAGCTTGACGGTGAGGATGGGCATCGAGACTCTCCTTATTGCTTACGAATTGGCGGGCTGAAGCAGCGTGGCTAGGCCGTGGCCGAAAGACCATTCGTCGCGCTCCGTGGTGGTGATGACGACCATCAGGTCGGCCGGGCGCAGGCCGGGGCTGGCCTGTAGACGTGCGGCCAGGCAGCGATAGAATGCGGCCTTGGTCGCGGTGCTGCGCGGCCGGCCGGCGGTGATTTCAACCAGCACGAAATCGGCGCTGCGAGGGCCGCCAAGGTAATGCGGGTCATAGCGCAGTTTGTCGGTGGCGAGTTGGTGAATTGTCTGGAAACGGTCGTCGGGCGGTACGTCGAAGGCCTCGACCATGGCCTGATGAATGCCATCGGCCAGGGAGTCGAGGTAAGGCAGCGGTTTGCCCCGGCACAGGCTGATGCGGACGAGCGGCATGGCGATCTCCTCAGTTAGCGGGGGGAATGGCGTTCAGCCGCTGGATGGCAGAGTGCGCGGCCGGCCAACCGGCGTAGAAGGCGAGGTGAGTGATGGTCTCGATCAGTTCCTCGCGCGTGACGCCGTTGACCAGCGCCCGTTCGAGATGGCCGGGCAGCTGCTCATGTCGGTAGAGTGCCAGCAGCGCGGCGACGGTGATCAGCGAACGGTCGCGCTTAGAAAGCTCGGGGCGCTCCCAGACGTCGCCGAAGACAACATCGTCGGTGAGTTGTGCGAGTTTGACGGCTTCGTCGCCCATGGCCTGGCGGCCGTAGCTCAGCAGGTTGGTCATGGTGTGCTCCTTGTGGGTGATTGACGAGGGCAGCATATTTCTGCACGATTGTTCCGTCTATCGAAAATATTTGGATCAATGATTCTGAAAATATGAATGATCGTTTGCCACGCATCCACTTCGATCTGGATGCGCTCCGAAGTTTCGTGACCGGTGTCGATCTCGGCGGTTTCGCGCGGGCAGCGGATCGGGTGGGGCGCTCTGCATCGGCGGTCAGCGCCCAGCTCAAGAAACTGGAAGACCAGATCGGCGCGCCGATCCTGCGCAAGGCTGGCCGCGGACTGGAACTAACGCCGACTGGCGAGCGCTTTCTCGGCTACGCGCGCCGGCTGCTGGCGCTGAATGACGAGGCCGCGATTGCCGTGCGCGGCATGAGCCTGTCCGGCAGCGTGCGGATCGGGCTATCAGAGGATTTCGGCGAGCATCTGCTGTCGCGCATGCTCGGCGACTTTGCCCGGGCACACCCACAGGTGGCCGTGGAAGTACAACTGGCGCGCAACATGGAACTCGTGCGCTTGATGAATGATGGCCGCCTCGACTTAGCATTGGCCTGGGAAACCGGCAGCGGGCTGCCTCACGGCGAGAGTCTCGGGCAGTTCCCCTTGTGCTGGATCGGACCAAGCGATCATCCTCTGAACACAGACGCTCGGACGCAGGCCTTGCCGCTGGTCGTTTTCGAAGCGCCCTGCGTGATGCGTAGCGCTGCGACGGCGGCACTTGATGCGGCGGGGCTGTCCTGGCGCGTCGCCGTGACCAGCATGAGCCTGGTTGGGGTATGGACGGCAGTCGGCGCCGGGCTGGGCGTCACGGTGCGCTCGCGCTTCGGGCTACCGCACAATCTGGCGGTGCGCGACGATCTGCCAGCCTTGCCGCCGGTTGTTCTCAAGCTCTATCGGGCCTCGGAAAGACAGTCCGATGCCGTGAATCAGCTGGCATATATTGTGGTCGACGCTATTGCTGACTTGGGTAGAGATAAACAAGGCTGCGCCACGCTGCAAAAGTCGAATATCTCACCACATTAAAATCCAATGCAGTGTTGATTCTCTGCTGAGTAAGCGTGTCCGTATTGTTGTGTTAAGCAGCCGTCTGCATCTGTTTTGCTGGCCGGTGGCTCCGGTCGAATCCCAGTCATTCGCGCCCTTCCTGCAAGACCCTTCCGGCCATCCACCGCGAGGCATCATTTTCGCGATACGGTTTTCGGCGTCTCGGGAACCCGCCAGGCGGCCGAAAACGATCTCAACAGATACCGAACTGCGCCTCTCCCCTCGCCGGCCGGTCTAGTGCAGGAGCAGACGGGCCAGATCTTCGGGATTACCCGCGAGCAGGTTCGACCTGCACGCGGCAGGCCGGATTTGCATGTTCGAACCAGGTCATCGGTGCTTGCGGTATTCCGCAACCAGAACCTTGGCTTTCAGCATCATGATGTCTTTGAGCATGCGCACCTTCCGGCCGTGCTCCTGATGGGCCAGATCGTAGATCTGCTTTTTCAGCGTTTCGTCACTGTCGTCAGGAAGACTCAGGGACCATTGCGTGAAGAAGGCGTCATAGCCATCAATCGTCTTGATCAGCTCGAACCTGAGCTTCTCCCGGTCTTTCGACGGGATGGATGCCAGCGCTTCGTCGATGTCTGAATCGTAATCATGACTTCGCTGATTGTTCGACACGGGAAAATGGATGATCTGGGACATGGGTGCATTCGCCTATCCGTTGATTCCAGAGAATGGCCTCTGGCCGTCGGTCATGAGATGCTTGCGAGCAAGACTTGGCGTGCCTTGCTGATCCGTACGAACTGTTCGTGATTGCCACCGGCGTCCGGGTGCGCCTTCTGGGCGAGCCGCCGAAACGCGGCATTGACCTCACGCCGTTCAAGTTTTCCCTGGGTCGGCAGATCCAGAGCCTCCCGATGCTGCTGCTCGTCTACGGGCTGGCGCCCGCGTTGCCGGCTTGAGAAGCGCGAAAATTCCTCGTTCATCCGCTGCTGGGCAGCGCGGCGCATGTTCAGAGAGCCGCGCCGCAGCTCCACCTGATCGTCTTGCCAACGCTGGCGCGACATGACGATACATGCGGCGAAGGCGATTCGGCCGTGCGCTTCGAGTGCGTCAAGATCGAACGGGCCCACCATGTCGAACGGCTCTTCCAGCCATGCCCTCCGACCTTTTGGGCCCGCTTCGACACGGCCGAGCGTTGCGGTGGTGACCAGGCCGTGCTCGCCGTTCCAGATCACCCATTCATCATCGTCCGCAGTGGCGCCAGTGTCATACATGCCTCACCTCTCGGGTGTTGGCATCGTGATATCGACCTGGCGGTGTGCTTCCGCGCTGGAGCCATCCACTTACTGCGGCCCCTGCGTGTGGGCGGTTTGTGGGATGATTTGAAGCAAACATGACAAGAATCGCCCCTCTGGAAGCTGTATCCAGAGGAATAGCAAATTGCGCACCCGGAATGGCCTGCAGGCGTTGCCACGCGCACCGGCATCCGGGTTGGGTGAGCAGTCGAGGCGCGTTCCGCCGTATGCGTTGATCGACGTCGCGGCATACGGCGCGATCACGTCTTACGTGGCGGGGCCGTCCTGCAGCCACCCCGCAATTTTCTTCGCGTCCGGCAAGCCACCGGCGTGTACGAGCTTGCCGTCGATGACCAGCCCTGGTGTGCTCATGACGCCGTAGCCGACGATGGTGGCCATGTCGTCGATTTTCTCCAGCTTGATGGCGATGCCGGCCTGATCGGCAGACTGCTGCACCATTTCGGCCAGCGTCTTGCAGCGGGCGCAGCCGGGGCCCAGAACCTTGACGTCTTTCATGATGTGCTCCCTACAGAACGAGATTGAAAATGTAGCCCACCAGCAGGATGCCGCCGGCGACGACGCCTGCGAACGTGGCGATGAGGCGGGGTTTGAGTGCCTTGCGCAGGATGATCATCTCGGGCGCCGACAGCGCGATGACGCTCATCATGAAGGCGAGCACGGTGCCCAGTGCGGCGCCCTTGCCGATGAGGGCCTCGACGATGGGGATGATGCCGGCGGCGTTGGTGTACATCGGCACGCCGAGCACGACGGCGGCGGGCACGGCCCACCATACGTCCTTGCCCATGAACGAGGCCATGAAATCCTGCGGCACGTAGCCATGTATGCCGGCGCCCAGTGCGATGCCGGCGATGATGTAGGGCCACACCTTGGCGACGATCTCGCGGATGTGGGCAAGGCCCGCTTCTCCACGCTCGATCCAGGTCATGGTGTCGTGCTCGTAGTGCTGATCCGTCCGCGCCTGTATGGCCTGCACCCAGTCTTCGAGATGGCATTCCATGTGGAGTTTGCCGATGACGATGCCGGAGACGATGGCGACCAGCAGCCCGAGGCCGAGATACAGCGCCGCGACCTTCCAGCCGAACATGCCGAACAGCAGCGCCAGCGCGATTTCGTTGACCATCGGCGCGGAGATCAGGAAGGAGAAAGTCACCCCCAGCGGCACGCCGGCCGACAGGAAACCAATGAACAGCGGCACGGCCGAGCACGAGCAGAAGGGGGTGACGATGCCGAGGGTGGCGGCCAGGATGTTGCCCACGCCGGCACGGCGGCCGGACAGCAGCGCGCGGGTGCGTTCCGGGGCGAAATAGGTCTGCACGACGCCCATCACGAACACGATGCCGGTCAGCAGCAGCAAGACTTTCGGGGTGTCGTAGAAGAAGAAGTGAAGCGCTTCGCCAAAAGCGGTGTCGCGGCTCAGGCCGAGCAGGCGCAGAACACTGTCGGCAAAATCGGTGAGGTGCGTATAGGCCGCGATCCACACGATGGTGGCAAGGGCGATGCCGGTTGCCCAGCGCAGTGAGCGCTGCGGGTCATTCGCGGGGTGGGGGGCGTCGATTTGCATGATGGGCTTCGTTTCGGGTCTTCCTGCTGTAGAAGACGTAGCCGGTGCGCAAAGGATGCACCCTTGCGCAGCTATCTTTCGGCGTGGGTGCGTGGGACGAAACAGCACACTTGGCCGGTGTCGTCGAAGCGTACCTGGCAGGCGCTGACGAGGTGGTCCCTGAGCCGCCTGCGCGCGCGCTGAACACGGGATTTCGCCGCCGGGAGCGTGAGCCCGAGTCGCTCGGCATAGGCTTGCTGCGGGAGCCCCTCGATGTCGCACAGTGTCAGGGCCTCGCGGTCTTCGGCCGAGAGTTCGGCGAGTGCGCGTGGCAGGCAGGCCGAGAGCGCCTCGACAGGGTGTTGCGTCTGTTCGGGCGCCGAGTAGTCGGCTTCGTCCAGCGCGATATGCTCCTTCGCCGCACGATAGCGGTCGATGAGCAGATTGCGCGCGACGTGGAACAGCCAGGCCCGGGGGTTGTCGATCCCGCACAGGCCGTGGCTGCGCAACATGGCGCGCAGGAAGATCTCCTGTACGAGATCCCTGGCTTCGTCGGCATTGGCAATGCGGCCGCTCACGAAACGGAGAAGCTCGCCAGCGTGGCTCGTCCAGGCGTCACTGATGCATTTCATGGTAGGGGTGGCTCGGGGGGCTGCACGATGCCAGGTTGTTTGATCCAGTTTCAGTGTAGGCCGAACGTGCGGGTTCACAAGCCATGCGCCTGTGTTTCGTGCCCGCTGAGCCGGGCATCGAGCAGGGTGCGGCCGCGGGCGATCGCGCTCTCCAGTTTCATCGCGCTCACGAAGGGGCTGACGCGTGCGTCAGTCTCGGGGGCGAACAGCGTGAGTTCGTCGCGCATCCGGGTCGCCGCCACGTAGAAGCGATTGTGTTCTTCACTGCGGTCCCAGCCGGCGAGCGGGAAGCTGCCCTCGGCCAGCCCGGGCAGCATGACGGCATCGAACTCCTGTCCTTTTGCCGCCTCGACGGTGCATAGCAAGACGGTCTTGCGCTTGCGCAGTTCGGCCGACTTCTCCTCCGCCTTGCGCAGCCATTGTGCGAACTCGCGCAAGGGCTGGTTGATGCTGCGGGCGGCGGCGACCAAACCATCGACCGAGCGTGCGACCATGTCGGCCGTGCCGGGGTCGATGAAGAGGCGCTTTGCCGTCCCGCGCAGGTCGAGGATGGCGATGGCCCGTGCCAGTGACAGGTGTGCGGGTTCGTCGTCGGGGCTGTCGCGCAGCGCTGCCAGCGCTTGCGTCAGACGCAGGCGGGCATTGCGCTGGGCGGGGGCTTCATCCACGGTTTCCGCTTCTTGCTGCTTCTGCCGCAACATGGCGTTGGCTTCGTCATGGTGTCCTTCGCGACGCAGGCGGGCGATCTGCTCCAGCAGGCGATGTGCCGCCCGGGTTTCAGCTTCGTCCGAGAGATCCGCTGCGGCCTTGTCGGCGACGGTTTGCGGGCGCAGCAGCCGGCCCTTGAGGAAGGCGTCGAAGAGATCGGGCTGGGCGGCGGCGGTCTTGAGGTCTTCCACCCGACGATCGCCCCATGAGAGCTCCTGCCACAGTTCGAGCGCCTGCAGAACCTGGAAACGCTTGTCCGCGCCAGGGATGGATTCGTAGTCTTCGAGTGCAAAGGCGATCACGCCGCGCAGCATGAGAATTTCGGGGCGCAAGAGGTAGCTTTGCAGCCCCTCGAGGCGCCATCCGAGCCCGGCCTGCAGCAGGGCGTTCTCGATCGCGATCGACTGGTGCGGCGCGCGCAGGATGACGGCACAGGCATCGAGCCGCTTGCTGCGTTGCTGCCAGTCGAGCAGTGCGGTAACGAGTTTCGCGGCTTCGTCTTCGTCGTCGGTGTAGCGCACCAGCTGCAGTCGTGCATCGTGGTCGCGACGGGATGCGACTGCCTTGTTCTTCAGAAAGTGCGTGGCCATGGCCATCGCCGGGCCGTGGCGGAAGGTAGCGGTGAGCGGCAGGCGCTGCACGCCGTGCCAGTTCGCACCCAGGCGTGTGCGCAGAAAACTGGCGTCGGCACCGGCCCAGCGGTGGATGACCTGATCGAAATCGCCGGCGCCGGTGAACCAGGCGCGGCCGTGCTCGATCAGATGCTCGAGACAGGTCAGCGCGGCTGGGTTCATGTCCTGCAACTCGTCGACGATGACTACGCGATAGCCGGGCAGGCTGACCGGCACCTGACCCTGGGTGAGCAGCATGGCCAGATCGTAGGTGGCGTCGAACTCGGTGCGCCAGCGGCAACCGTCTCCATCGCCGGCGCGGGCCTTCTCCAGCTGGCGGAAGAGGGCGAACAGGCCTTCGGGCACATTGAGCGCTTCGGCGCGGGAGGCGACGGTGTCGTCGTCGTCGATCTCCGGCGAGACCTGTTGCGCCTTCAACTGGCGAACGATCTTCAGAAAGTCGGCGATCGGGGCGTTGTGTTCGGGCAGCCAGAGTTCGCGCGGGGTGCGTCGTGCCGCGTTGATGCGCTGGACGTCGGTCACGGCGCTGCGCACATGCGGCGCCACGTCCTCGAAATCGGGCAGGTACGGGGTGTCGCGTCCCTCGTGATCAAGCAACACCTGGCGCGCGAACGCGTCGAAGGTCGCGCAGCGCACACGGCGCGCCAGCTTGGCGTCGAGACCGATTTCGATCAGGCGCGATCCCAGCACCCGTGCGGCTTCGCTTGAAAAGCACAGGGCGACGATGTGCTCGGGCGATACGCCACGCCTGACCGACTCGGCAATGCGCAATGCCAGCGTGGTGGTCTTGGCCGCGCCGGCATTGGCCATGGCAATGATGTAGCGCGCACTGTGGGTCTGGATCGTACTTTGCTCTGCGGTGGGCACGAAACCGGCGGGCTGAAAGCGGGGGGCTGCCTTCATGCGGTTTCGGCGCCGTCCCGCGCCAGTGTCTGCAGCAGGATCTCGAATGCGTCCGCCGGCAACGGCCGGGAAAACAGATAGCCTTGTGCGTAGTCGCACCCCGCGCTGCGCAGCAGGTCGCGCTGCGCGTCGGTCTCGACGCCCTCGGCGACCACCTTCATGCCGAGCTTGTGCGCCATCACGATCATCGCTTCGGCAATGGCCAGGTCAGAGGCGTCGGTGGTGAGATCGCGAACAAAGGAACGATCGATCTTGAGGTAGTCGATATCGAACTTCTTCAGGTAGGACATGGCCGAGTACCCGGTGCCGAAGTCGTCGATGCTGACCTGCACCCCGGCGTCGCGGAAGGCCAGCAAGGTGTCGATGACGGCGGGGCGGGTGTCGAGCAGCAGCCCCTCGGTGATTTCCACCGCCAGCACGCTTGCCGGCAGACCGTGCTGCCGCAGGTAGTCGATCCACTCGGTGCTCTTGCCGCCCATGAATTGCCGGGGAGACATGTTGATGCTGATCTGGACGCTTTGCGCAGTGTCTGTGGCGGCGTGCCATCGCGCTGCCATCGCCATGGCCTGCTCGAATACCCAGTGACCGATGTCGACGATGACGCCGATGTCTTCCGCGATCGGGATGAACTCGTCTGGGCCCAGCAGGCCCCGTGTCGGGTGCTGCCAGCGTACCAGGGCCTCGGCCTTTACGATGCGGTTGTCGGTGAGGTCGACGATGGGCTGGTAGTGCAGCACCAGCTGCTTGTCGGCCACCGCGTGGCGCAGGTCGTTGCCGGTCTCGAGGCGGCGCATGGCGCTGACCTGCATCGGCTGGGCGAAATGGCAGAATCCGTTGCGGCCCTGGGCCTTGGCCGCGTACATGGCTTGGTCCGCATAACTGAGCAAGGTGTCGATCTCGGTGCTGTCGTCGGGGTAGAACGCGATCCCGATACTGGCCGATACGTAAGCCAGCTTGCCGTCGAGTTCGAAGGGCATCTGCATCTGGTCGATGATGTGTTGCGCTACCGTGGCGGCGGCCGACTTGTCGTCCATGTCCGGCAAGACCACCACGAACTCGTCGCCGCCCAGCCGCGAAACGGTATCGCTGGCGCGCAGGACCTTGTGGATGCGTGCGGCGGCCTCGATCAGCAGCTTGTCGCCGAGGTCGTGGCCGAGGGTGTCGTTGATCTCCTTGAAGCGGTCGAGATCGATGAACAATTGCGCCAGCCGCGTGCCATGGCGTTGGGCACGTTTGATCTCTTCCCGCAGACGATCATGGAACAGGCGCCGATTGGGCAGCCCGGTCAAGGCATCGTAGTTGGCCTCGCGCCAGATCGCCTGTTCCATGCGCTTGCGTTCGGAGATGTCGAGCAGGACGCCCACCAGCCCGCCCAGCTCGCCGCGCGCGTCGTTGAAGGTGGCTTTGTAGAACACCACATCGCGCCGGGTGCCATCCGCATACACGACATTGGTTTCATAGGTCTGTGTGCCGCGCTGATCGAACAGACGCTTGTCGGCCGCGAAATACTGGTCCGCCAGATCCTTGGGCGAGATGTCATACACCGTACGGCCGATGAGTTCGGTCCGCTTCTTGCCGAGATAATCTTCGAAGGCCGTGTTGCAGCCCAGGTAGCGGCCGGTGCTGTCCTTGTAGAACACCGGGCTCGGGATGGTATCGAGCAGTTGCGCGATGAAGCGCAGCTGATCCGCTACCGCACGTTCTGCCTGGCAGCGCTCCGACACGTCGAGCAGCATGCCGATGATGGCGGGGCGGCCGGAGTAAGTCGTGGCAACACCGAAGACTTCGACATCCAGGGTACTGCCGTCCTTGCGCATACCCTCGAAGCTGTAGAAGCTTGCCTTGGCATCGCCCGATATGCGGCGATCGATCTCCCGTTTCGCCAGAGGCTGGTCGCGGGGAGCGGTCAGGTCCATCGGACCCATGCCCGAACACAGTGCTTCCTGCGTATAGCCGAACAGCGCAGCGAGACGCGGATTGACGAAGACGAAGCGACCGTCCTGAATGACGTAGATGCCGATCAGCGCATTGCTGAAAAGCCCCTTCAAAAGCGGGGCCGCCTGTTGCATCAGGCTGTCTTCGAGGTGCGCCGAGGTGCTCACTTCAGCGCGTCAACCCGGTCGTGTGTGCACGGCAGATTCCATGGCCAGCTGTCTTTGCCGCGTGGCAGGCACAACCGTCGGGCTGCGTCAGGTGGTGCACCTGGTGCAGAACACGTCGCCGGATTCGGTCATGCTGTTTCGCCATGCGGCATTGTCGCACAAGCATCACGTGCGGAGGAGTCCGTCAAGGCGGGCGAGCCAGCCGTGGCTAGTATCTTGCTGGTACGTACATCTCGGGCGGCACGGGCGCGCGCAGGTAGTCGGGGTTGTGCACCCGCGCCGGCATTTCCACCGGCTCGCGCGGGACCTCCTCGTAGTGGATCTGCTCCAGCAGGTGGTGGATGCAGTTGAGGCGCGCCTTCTTCTTGTCGACCGCCTCGATCACCCACCACGGTGCTTCGGCGATATGGGTGCGTTCGAGCATCGTTTCCTTGGCCTTGGTGTAGTCCTCCCAGCGGCGGCGCGACTCCATATCCATCGGCGACAGCTTCCACTGCTTGAGCGGATCATGGATGCGCATCTGGAAACGCAGGTTCTGTTCTTCGTCGGTGATGGAGAACCAGTACTTGATCAGGATGATGCCCGATCGGATGAGCATCTTCTCGAACTCGGGTACGGTGCGGAAGAACTCCTCGTATTCGTCCTCGGTGCAGAAGCCCATGACCTTTTCGACGCCGGCGCGGTTGTACCAGCTGCGATCGAAGAGGACGATCTCCCCACCCGCCGGCAGGTGGCTCACATAACGCTGGAAGTACCACTGCGTACGCTCGCGCTCGCTCGGCGCGGGCAGGGCAGCAACACGGCAGACGCGCGGGTTGAGGCGCTGGGTGATGCGCTTGATGACGCCGCCCTTGCCGGCCGCATCGCGGCCCTCGAAGATCACCACGACCTTGAGTTTCTTGTGCACGACCCAGTCCTGCAGCTTGACCAGTTCGCCCTGCAGGCGAAACAGCTCCTTGAAATAGAAACGCCGATCGAGCGTGCTGCTGTCGAGATCCGGATGGACGGGCATGTCGCCATACAGCTGGTTCATGCGATTGTCGTCGATCTCCATCTCCAGCTCCTCGTCGAAGCTGTCGAGCATTTCGGTGTAGGCACGGTGACTGGCGTCGTTGTTCTGTGCAGGGGGCTTGCGGTGCATGGCGGCTCCTGTTCTGTGCGCGGGCGAGAATGTAAGTGCCCCTGTGCGGGTTGGCCCGACGACGGGCCTGGGGCACCGGCGCCACCGCGGGGTGTCGCCTTGGTCGGACATGCTATGCCCGTTACGTTACCGTTACAGGTCGGTACGCGCTGCCGCAGGAATACCGCGTCAGACCGCTGCAGCGATGTCGCCATCGCGGATGGCGTCGAACCACCACTGCGTCAGCGCCCGTGCCGTGCCGAGCGCGGCGAGTTCGCGGTCTACGGCGTCGTGGTTGCCCCACACGACGTCCGCCAGCATGCCTTCGTTCACCTGCGATTCGATATCGCTGCAATATAGTCCGAGCTCACGCTGTACGTAGAAGCCATAGGTCCGGCAGGCCACCGGGCGCTGCGCATAGACCGGGCAGGCGCCGGTGGTCTCGTCGAGCATGGGGCAGACGACGGGGCGGGTTTGTGTGCTGGCCAGTGCTGCCATCTTGAGGTGGATGTCTTCGCGCTGCGCGCCCGTCATCGCATTCAGACCCTGCAGAAGCAGCTGCCACTCCGCTTCTGTCAGCGTGGGGATGTCGGCCAGTCGCCGGCAGCAGCTGTCGCAGCCCTTGCCGCACAGCCAGGCTTCACGTTCGGCGCGGATGGCGTGCACGCGGGTATCGATCGCGGCGTGAAGCTGGAACAGTCGCTTGTCTTTGTGCACGGAGGATCCCCCGGTGAGGCGCATGCTGGCGCGGGCGGGCGATTGTACGCCGCACAGTGCGGCGTACTCACGAGGATGGAGAAAAAGGGGCATCGGGAATGGCGGCGGTGCGCCCGCCCACGCGATCCGCCAGCACCCTGGCCGACCCCGCGGCGAGCGTGAAACCGAGTGCGCCGTGACCGAGGTTGAGCCAGATGCCGGTACGTTTCGAAGCGCCGATGATGGGCATGCCGGTCGGCGTCGCTGGACGCAGGCCGCTCCATTCCCGCGCTTGGGCCAGATCTGCCGCCATGCCGAAACATGCCGCGGTCTCGCGCTTCAGGGTGTCTATTCTGGCACGCTGAATGCTGCGGTCGTGACCCACGATGTCTGCCATGCCGGCGACCCGGAGATGATCTCCGATGCGCGCATAGACGACTTTCCGCTGAAAGTCGGTGATGCTGATCTCCGGTGCTTCACGGTGCGCCACAAGCGGGGCACTGATGCTGTAGCCCTTCACCGGGTAGATCGGCACGCGCACCCCGACGCTGTGCAGCAGGCTCGTGGCATCGGCACCGTTTGCGATCACGCAGGCGTCACCCCGGATACGTCCATGGTCGGTCTGCAGTGCGTGATAGCGGCCAGACGCCAGTTCGATGCGCTCCACTCGTTCGGCCATTCGAAACGTCACCGCCCCCGGGCCCCGTCGCAAACCCTGCTCCAGCGCTTGGCACAATGCCAGGCAATCGCCCACTTCCTCGCTTGGGGTATGGATGCCGCCGGCGAGGTGTGGTGCCATTCGCTCAAGCGCCGGTTCGACGTCGAGGCAGGCGCGCACATCCAGTGCAAACTGTTCGCCGTCGGCGCCGGGGCTGGATGCCAGCAGGCGGCGCGCAGCGGCGAAACTGGCCGGGTTCCGGTGGAGTACCAGCTTGCCATTGCGCCGCCATGCGAAGTCGAAGCCCGTCGTTTTTCGCAGATCATCCATGAGGCGTCTGCTGTAGAGCGACAGGGGCAGCAGGCTGGCGATCGAGGCGGCCTGATCGCGGCCATTGCAAGCGCGCAGGAACTGCCCGATCCATGACCATTGCCTGCTGTCGAAAGCCGGTTTGAAGCGTATGGGGGCATCGCTGCGCAGCATCCAGCCGGGGATCTTGGCCAGCACTCCCGGTTCGGCAAGCGGCGCGACGTAGCGGTAGGAAAGCTGACCGCCGTTGGCATGGCTTGCGCCCTGCCCGACGCGATCGCATGCGTCGACCAATGTCACCTGATGTCCGTCCGCGCGGAGATACCAGGCGCTGGTCAGACCGATGATGCCTCCTCCTACGATCGTGATATCCATGTCCTCATGCTCAGCTATGTGCGGGCTTGCCGCGATTCAAGGGGGGTGGGGTGTTCATCCCGCTTCTACCCATTAATGTATGTCTTGCGGGATGGAAGACAATTTCGGATGATTGTGTATCCCATGTCTTTTGAGCATAGCGAGTGCGACTGCGACATATCGAAGTGTTCCGGGCGGTCATGCTCAGCGGCTCGGTAAGCGGTGCGGCGCGCATGCTGCATGTGTCGCAACCGGTCGTGTCGCGGGTACTCCGGCATGCTGAGGCGACGCTCGGCTTCGCGCTCTTCGAGCGCACCGGTGGACGCCTCTCTCCCGCGCCCGAGGCCGAGGCGCTGTTGGTTCAGGTCAAGCGTGCCTATGCCGAAATCGAACGTATCGACACGCTGGCGGCCAATCTTCGGCGTGGTGCGTCGGGGCTGCTGCGCGTGGCGGCGACGCCGTCGCTGGCTTCACAGCTGCTTCCGGATACCCTGTGCGCCTTGGGGGCGAAACACCCTGACGTGCAATGCGACCTGTGGGCGATCCACACCCGCGACATCGAGGAGCATCTGCTGGCGCTCGAAATCGACGCCGGTATTGCGCTCGAACCACCGGCGCATGTCGCGATCAGCGCATCGGTACTGTGCGAGAGTGAAGTCATGCTGGCGGTGCCATGCGCCTGGCTGGAAGGGCGTCGCGTGGTCGATGACTTCGGGTGGCTGCAGTCGCGCCCCTGCGTCACGCTTTCGGACGCGACCCCGCTGGGCGAAGCCTTGGCCACGTTGCTCGATGCTGCCGGGTGGCGGGTGCGGGAGGCGTTTCGAGTGCAGACCTACGTTCTGGCCGGCGCACTGGTGGAAAAGGGGTTGGCCTATGCCTTTGTCGATGGATTCACGGCCGCCACGCTCGACCCGGCACGCGTGTCGCGAGTCCGGCTCACGCCCACCGTTCCGGTTCAACTCAGGCTCATGCGGGCGGCGAACGCGGCGCCTTCGGTCCTGCTCGGCAGTTTTGGCCACATGCTGGGCATTGCGGCCACGAAGCAGCTCGAGCAGCTCGCTGCCAGCATGAAGCAGGCGCCACTGGATCTTCGTGGCGGTGCCGGCCGTCAGGGCGACTAGGCTTCGAGCGCTGACGCAAGTTCAATCAGGCTTGCGCAGGAGACATCCACGGTCGTGCCGGCGACTGTCTCGCCCTTGCCCGGCCCGTATTCGTTCGGGCGCGCGATGAAGGCGGTTCGCAAGCCGGCCTCGGCTGCGGCCGCGAGGTCGGCGGTGTGGGCTGCCACCATCATGGTTTCGGCGGGGGTGAGGTCGAAGGCATCGGCAGCGGTGAGATAGACGACCGGCTTTGGCTTGTAGTCGCGCGCGAGTTCGGCGCCGAGGATGGCATCCCAAGGCAAGTCGTTGCGGCGGGCGAGGTCTACCATCAGCGAGATGTTGCCGTTCGAGCACGGGGCGAGCCGGAACTTCGCCTTGAGGCGATGCAAGCCCTGCGCCACATCCGGCCAGGCGTCGAGCCGGTGCCATGCGAGGTTGAGCGCGTGTCGTGTCGCTTCTTCGACCCGGTCCAGTCCGGCACGTTCGAGCACGATATCCAGATTGCGGCGGTGCAGGCGGTCGAGCTTGCAGAACGGGATACGACCGCAGCGGACCTCCTCCATGGCAGGCTCGTATTCGTTGCGCCAGGCATCGGCGAATGCCAGCCAGTCGGTGTCGATGCCATGCGGTGCCAGCGCCGCGCGGGTTTCGCGTGCAATGGAGCCGCGCCAATCGACCAGGGTGCCGAAGACATCGAAGACGAGCGCCTTGACCTGATGCATGCTTCCCCCGGGGCGTTGTTCGTCAAGTCTGTGCGCTGTGCGCCAGACCCATTGCCGCTGCGGCATCGCGTTTCTCGACGACCTTGAGCACCAGCAACAGGGCCGTGCCGACCACCATGACCGCGGCTGCCAGGTAGAGGCCGGCGTTGTAGCTGCCGAGCTGCGCTGCGAGCCAGCCGGTGGCGGCCGGGCCGATGATCTGCGCGGCGCCGTAGGAGAGCGTCATCTTGCCCATCATCTTCGCCGGGCGTGTCGGGTAGTAGCGGCCGGCCATGGTCAGCACCAGGCTCACCATGCCGATGAAGGTGCCGCCGAACAGCAGCGCTCCGAAGATCGCGGCAAACAGTCCGCCCACCATCACCGGCAGCAGGATGCCGACGATCTGCAGCACCGCCGCCAGTATCAAGGCGTTGAGATCACCGGTGCGCCGCGCGATCAGGTCCCAGTTGAAGCACGCCGGCGTGGCAGCGATGCCGATGGCCATGAATACCAGCGTCCCCTGGCCGCCGAGGCCGGGCAGGCGGTCGACGATGGCGACGATGAAGGTGGCACTGACCACGTAGCCGACACCGGCACAGAAATAGGCCGCCATGAATATACGCATGAACAGCGGGCTGGGCGGCTTGTCCACCAGCTTCTGACCGCTCTTGGTCAGACCGCTGCTGTCCGGAGGGGGGAGCCAGCGCAGCGCCGGATACAGCAACAGGCAGCCGATGACGGTGAACGCGAACCACTGCTCGCGCCAGTCGAGCCAGCGGCTCATCACCGCCACCGCAATCGCACACCCGGCGATGCCGATGCCGATGCCGGCGAAGTGGATGCCCAGCTCGCTGCGGTGGTTGTGACGGATCAGCCAGTTCAGGATCAGCCCGGTGCCGAGCAGCATGCCCGCGGCACTGCTGAGGCCGGCAAAAAAGCGTGAAATCGCCCACACGGTGACATCGGTGCTGAAGCCCATCAGCGCCGTGCTGAGGATCGCGACCACCATGCCGATGCGGTACAGCCTGTCCTTGAGTACGAGGTCGCTGATCAATGAGGCGATGATCGCGCCGCCCAGGTAGCCGGCATAGTTGATGGCGGCCAGCCACCCCGCTTCGGCCACGCCGAGCCCCGCCTGCTGCTGCATCAGCGGCAGAAGAGGCGTGTACGAAAAGCGGGCCACGCCCAGCACCAGAATGAGACTGAAGATGCCGGCGCTGAGTACTTTGAGGCGTTGTCTCTGATCGCTCATGGTCTGCGTCTATGGTTCTTTGTACCGCTACCTTAGACAGGCTAAGATATCTGTGCAAATGATTTGTTTAGATTTGAGTGTTCTGTATTGGAGATATTGTCATGGAGCTCGTCGCGCTACGCACGTTTCAGGCGGTGGTCGAAGAGGGCGGCATTCTGGCCGCCTCGCGCAAGCTCAACACCGTGCAGTCCAATGTGACCAACCGCATCCAGCGCCTGGAGCAGGAGCTTGGCGCGGAGCTGTTCTTTCGCAAGGGACGCGGCATGGAGCTGGCGCCGTCGGGGCGGGTGTTGCTCGATTACGCACGCCAGATGCTGCAGCTCGAACGCCAGACCAGTGCCGCCGTACGCCAGGTGGGTGAGAGCACCGGCGAACTGCGCGTGGGGTCGATGGAGACCTTTGCCGCGCTGCACCTGCCGGCGGCGATGAAGGCGGTGCGCGCCGCCCACCCTGGGCTCGAGCTGCGGGTGCAGACCAGCACCAGTGCGTCACTGGCTGAAATGGTGCTCGAACACAAACTCGATTGCGCCTTCGTCGCCGGGCCGGTCATGCATGCCGAGCTTCGCTTCGACGAACTGGTGGTGGAAGAACTGGTCCAGGTCAGTGCGCCTGGCACCAACCCGGTCAGCCAGCCGCTGATCGTGTTTCGCGAGGGCTGTGCCTACCGAACGCGCGCGCTGTCGTGGCAGCGCGCGTCGGGCAATGCGATGGCCGATGCGATGGAGTTCGGCACGCTCGAGGGGATTCTCGGCTGCGTTGCCGTCGGCCTGGGGTGGACCTTGATGCCGCGGCGGGTGGTCGAGCAGTCCGTGCATTTTTCCGGGCTGGTGATCGAAACCCTGCCCGAGGAGTTTGCACGCGTGCCGACCGGCATGATCCGACTGCGCTCGGCCTTGCCGATGGCCGCGCTGGAAACCCTCGCGGGTGCCGTGCGCACGGCGAACTGAGGGCGCGCGACAGGCACGGAAGACCAGGGCACGGCAAACGGCGCAGGCGTCCGCTTACGAGGCCTCGTCGATCCGGGTCGACAGGTCGAGCCAGGTTTCCTCGTGGGCGTCGAGTTCCTCGGTCAGTTTCTGCACCTGGATGCCGATGTCGCCGATTTCCTGCGGCGGCAGCGGCGTGGCGAGGCGGGCTTCGAGCGCGTGTTTCTGCGCCTGCAGCTCGAGGATGCGCTGCTCGACCTTGCCCAGGTCGCGTCGCAGCGCCTTGATTGTCTCGGCGCTTGGCTTGGCCGCGGCTTTTGGCGGGGCCACGACCGCAGCGGTTTCCTTCTCCGGCCCCTTCAGGGATTCCTTGAGCGCTTCGCGGGCGCGTCTGGCCTCGTCGAGCAGATAGCGCTGGTAGTCGTCGAGGTCACCGTCGAAGGGTTCGATGCCGCCGTGCGACACCAGCCAGAATTCGTCGCACACCGAGCGCAGCAGCGAACGGTCGTGGCTGACCAGCATCACCGTGCCTTCGAACTCGTTGAGTGCCATTGCCAGTGCCTCGCGGGTGGCGAGGTCGAGGTGGTTGGTCGGCTCATCGAGCAGCAACAGGTTGGGGCGCTGCCACACCAGCATGCACAGCACCAGGCGTGCCTTCTCGCCGCCGCTCATGGTACCGACGGCCTGCTTGACCATGTCGCCGCTGAAGTTGAAGGTGCCGAGGAAGTTGCGCAGGTCCTGCTCGCGCCCGCTCTGGCCCGCGGGCAGGCCCTCGCGAGCCATGCGCACCATGTGCTCGAGCGGGTTGTCCTGCGGCCGCAGCACGTCGAGTTCCTGCTGCGCGAAATAGCCGATGTTGAGGCCCTTGCCTTCGGTGATTTCGCCGGCGGTGGCCTTGAGCGCACGGGCGATGGTCTTGACCACGGTCGACTTGCCCTGTCCGTTGGCGCCCAGAATGCCGATGCGCTGGCCCGCCATCACCGATTTGCTGACATTGCGCACGATAACGGTAGGCGGCGTTCCGGCAGGGGCGTCTTCGGGCGGCGGATAGCCGAAGCAGGCGTGCTCCATGGTGAGCATCGGGTTGGGCAGGTTGGCCGGCTCCTTGAACTCGAAGGTGAAGTCGGCGCTGGCCAGTACCGGCGCCAGGCGTTCCATGCGGTCGAGCGCCTTGACCCGGCTCTGCGCCTGCTTGGCCTTGCTCGCCTTGGCCTTGAAGCGGAGGATGAACTTCTGCAGGTGGGCGATCTTGTCCTGCTGCTTGGCGTAGGCGTTCTGCTGCAGCTCCATTTGCTGCGCTCGGGTGTCCTCGAAGGTGCTGTAGTTGCCGCCGTAGCGTGTGAGCTTGCTGTTGTCGATGTGCAGCGTGACATTGGTGATCGCGTCGAGAAACTCGCGGTCGTGGCTGATCACCACCAGCGTGCCGTCATAGCGCTTGAGCCAGGCTTCGAGCCACACCAGGGCGTCGAGGTCGAGGTGGTTGGTCGGCTCGTCGAGCAGCAGCAGGTCTGATGGGCACATCAGCGCGCGTGCCAGCTGCAGGCGCATGCGCCAGCCGCCGGAAAAACTGTTGACCGGATTGCACAGTTCGGTGGTCTTGAAACCGAGGCCCAGAATCAGCGCCTGCGCCCGGGCCTGCGCGTCATGCGCACCCGCATCGTGCAGCGCCATGTAGGCATAGGCCATGCGCTCGCCATCATCGCCGGCCTCTGCTGCCGCCACTTCCTTCTGTGCTGCGAGCAGGGCAACGTCGCCTTCGATGACGAAGTCGGTCGCGGACTGGTCGGTTTCGGGCATGTCCTGCGCCACCTGCGCCATGCGCCAGTGCGCGGGAATGCTGAAGTCGCCCGAGTCTTCGTGCAGGGTGCCGTTGAGCAGCGCAAACAGGGACGACTTGCCGGCGCCGTTGCGCCCGACCAGGCCGACTTTCTCTCCCGGGTTCAGGGTGACCGATGCATTGTCGAGCAGCACCTTGGCGCTGCGGCGCAGGGTGACGCTCTTGAGGGTGATCATGCTGGTGAAACTCCGGTGGATGTTCTGACGGCAGCTTGCTGCCGTCAGAACGGTAAATCGATGATGTGGCGCAAGTTCCTCCGCTGCCATGCGGGTAAGCGCATATGCGTCCGCACGGGTAGCAGGCCAGGGCCGCGAAATCTTGCCGGGCGGCCAGGCGCCGACGGAACGGGGCATCGGGCTGCTGCCGGTTCGACGCGTGGGCGCAAGTATAAAGCAGTCGATCGGGGATGTCGGGCGCAACGCGTCGTGGGCGGGGCCGACCGCAACCGCAGCGCGTGTCGATTCTTGTTCTTGCTCAAGGATTCAGGTGTCGGACGAAGGCACGATGCGCAGCCATGCGTAGCCGGCCGCATGAAAAGTCCGGACCAACCCTGATGGAAGAGACCACGATGTTCGATACCACTGTCTACCCCTTTGATGCGCGTGGCGTTGCCAAGCGCTTTCGCCATGCCGCCATCTTCGGCGCACTCGAAGCGTTGGCCGATGGCGAAACCATGCGCTTCGTCAATGACCATGACCCCCTGCCGCTGCTCGAACAGATCCGCCAGCGCTATGGCCGCCAGGTCGGCATTGCCTATATCGCTCGCGAGCCGGGCAACATCGTCATCGACTTCAGTGTCCAGGTCGGTGAGGCGACGGCGGCCGATGCAGGCGCCGGTAGCGCTGCCGGAAGCTGTGGCGGCGGCAATGGTTGCGGTTGCTCGGGCGGCTGAATCGACTCAGGTCCCGCGTCGTGGCCGGAACTGGCGGGTGTCGCGGTAGTAATCGGCACACTCGCTGTCCGCCACCACGCCCGGCACGCCCAGCAAAGGCAGGGGCGACAGCGAGCGGGGCGTGAGATCCGTGTCGTGCCCGGCAAGGTGGGCGGCCAGCCACGCATCGCATTCGGCCTGCGCCTCGGGCGGCGGAAGGTACAACCAGTGTGCGTCGACGACGCGGTAGATGGCTTTGGCGCACAGGCCGACAAAGGGGTTGCGCAACTGGTCCCAGATGCCGTGGCCGATGACGAGAAAACGGGTTGTCGCCAACAGTTGTGCTCGCTGGCGCCAGAACACCTCCTCCCACGCATGTGCGGCAAGCCCGTCGATGATCGCGGGCGCGGACGACACCACGACGATGCCGCACTCGTCGAACTGGGTCAGTGCATCGCGCAGCGGTCCGCGTCCGCTGACGGTTGCGGTGTGACGCAGCCCTTGAGCGCGCAGGTGCAGGGCATTGCAGCAGTGCTTGGTGCGCGGCCACACACACCAGGCCAGCGCATTGAAGTAATCGTGCCAGTCGTGCGCACGTGTCGGTACTTCTCCGGTGTTGAAGATATGTTCCTCGTAGGCAGTCAGCCCCGGCGTCGGTGGCACGAAGCGGATGGGCATGCCGCCGCCGCTGCGTGTGCCTTGCTGCAGCAGGGCGTCGAGGTGTTCGGGCGGCGGTAGCACTGCGTCGACATGTCGCCCGAGGCGTTCCGCGATGGGCTCGAAGAGGGGGCGCCCGGCGAGGGCGGCGGGCGCATCGGATGTGAACGACATCCCTGTTCCGTTCCTGAGTGAAAGCCGTCCTGCCACGGCGGACGATGGCGTGAGTCGAGAAGCGCAAGGATAACAGCCGTACGCGCAGACGATGCGAGCGGCTTGCGCCGGGTATCACGCCGTCACATTGATGTAACACGGCTGCGCGATGCTCTCAGGGTTTCGGCCCGCGTCCTGCTTCCGTGCCTGCCCGGGCACGCGGTTGGCATCGTGGTGCTGATCCCCCCGATCGAACCGGCGTGCGCTGAATATGTCCTCCAGAATGCCGTACAAGCCTTTCCCCGCGCTCAAGCTGCCCCTATTGGTCGAGGGCGTACGCAGTCTTCCGCCGACTTCGCACGAGGCAGAACGCTGGCATGTGGAATGGCGGGCTCCCGATGGCAGCAGACTCGTATTGCGCCCGGTGTGTCCGGCCGACGTCGGCAAGTCGCGCGCCTTCCTGCGCGACCTGTCCTTCGGTGCGCGCTATTTTCGCTTCGGGCGGGGGGATTTCCAGTTCGCCGAGTCGGAACTGCGTGCCTTGTGTTGCCCGGATCCGAAAGAGTGCGCCGACTTCATCGTGCTGGCCTGCACCGGTGCCGACGAAACCGAGATTGCCGCCGCCCGCTATTGCATCGAGCCCGACGGTCGGCAATGCGAGTTCGCCATCGTAGTGGCGGATGCCTGGCAGCGCAGCGGGGTCGGACGCAAATTGATGGACGTGCTGATCCGGAGTGCCGGCAACCGCGGTCTCCGCACCATGAACGGACAGGTGCTTGCCAGCAATACGCGCATGCTCGCGTTTGTCGAGCGTCTGGGCTTCGAAATCGAGGCGTGCCCGTCCGGTTCGCCGGTGCGCACGGTCCGCAGGGCGCTTGCGGCCGATGCCTCGAAGATGGGGTGAAATGGCTGAATTGATCGCTGTCAATCCATTCCCGGGGTGGGCTCGCTAGCATGTCCGAATGGCCGACGCGACTGCAATGAGTCGGTCTCTCAACCCCAGGAATTGACGGAGATGACAGATGAACAAGAACACCCTGATCGTGGCTGCAGCGCTTTCGATTTTGCTTGGCGCATGTGGTGAGCAGGATTCGGGCGCGGCGAAGAGCGCGGCCGCACCAGCCGCGGCTGCCCCCGCTCCGGTAGCCGCCGCGCCGGCGCCGGCCCCCGCACCTGCAGCGCCCGCAAATGCAGCAGGCGAGAGCGTCTATAAGAAGGTCTGCGCCCTGTGCCATGCGGCGGGCGTGGCCGGTGCACCGATGCCGGGCAACAAGGACGACTGGGGCCCCCGTATCGCCAAGGGCATCGACATCCTTCACAAGCACGCGCTCGAGGGCTTTACCGGTGAGAAGGGGATGATGCCCGCCCGAGGTGGCGCGGCGACCCTCAAGGATGAAGAAGTGATGGCCGCGGTCGATTACATGGTTGGCAAATCGCAATAATCGCGTCCGGCGGGGCCGGTGAGAGAGGGAGGTCCGTCGGACCTCTCTTTTTTTTTGCGATTCAGCGCAGATGCGCAGCGTGGGCGGCGTCGCGCAGGCGGGCAATGACGTTGGCGTCGATGTCGGCCATGGTCACCACGCGTCCGCGGTACTGCCGAAGGCCGGCAGATCGGAGACCCGCATCGGTCCGCGGGCGCCCGCGCCCAGCACGAAGCGGGCATGGTCGACGTCGAGCCGGTGGCCGTTGCGATGATCGGCCACATGACGCCTGGGGCTGCGGTGGTTCATTGCGAAGCGAACCCCAGTTGCGGGTCTCGCAGCAAGGCCTCGATCAGTACGGACAGGTTGTCGGCCGGGCTGGCATCGGTCCGCGTCAACGGATCTGCGACAGCGCGGCCATCTGCGAGATGGAGGTGGTTGGGGCGGGTCGCCAGTGCCGGGTGCGTTGGTGCGGTGTCGATGCCCATCTCGACCGCTTGATCGCCCGCCTGAAATGTCCAGCGCAGCGAATAGGCGTCGGCTGCGGCGTAACGCACGGTCAGCTGCACACCGTTGTCCAGACTGAGCGCGAGCGCATCCTGTGTGAGCTGAGGTGTGCCCTGCAGTCGGTCGCCGAAGCGGACCATGAGGTACTCGAGCAGTTCGGGGTGTTGGCTCATCAGCGATTGACCTCCTTCAGGCGGGCGGCCAGGGCCGCGCGTGCCGCTTCGCAGGTGTCGTCCAGAATGCGCGCGGCGAGATAGCGCTCGTAGGCCGGATGTTCCCCAAGCGTGCCGTCCGCGATGCGCGCGAGCAGTGTGGCTTCGTCGGCGGCGCCGGCGCGCGCAAGCACCACCCGGCGGTGCTCTCGCGTCTCGTAGATCACTTTTGCGGTCTGCTGCAGTTCTTCCGCAATTTCGGGTGACATGTTGTCGTAGATGCTATCCATGGCTTACATCCTCTTGTCGTGCAGGGCGCCGCCGTCGAGGATCACCATGTCGGGCGTCACCTCGTCGAAGCGCAGCACCTTGCCGCCTTCGCTGGCGGCAAATTTGCGTGCGTCGTCTGCGCTGGCGAACGAGGCGATGGTTGGCCCCATCGAGCCGGTACGGCGCGACCCGTGTACATAGGTGGCCGTTCTGGCGTCGATCCAGTGGCCCTTGGGGTTCTCCCAGTCGGCCTTGGCCATGTCCTGTACGTACATCGCGCTGACGCGACGTGCCTGCTCGGGCTTGAGGTAGATCGAGAACATCTCCACCGTGTCGCAGAAGAAGTCGGGCTGAACGATGCTGTCATAGTGGATCTGGGCCTTGGGGCCGGGATAGTCGGCCAACAGCATGCCGTCGAGCGCGCAACTGGTGCTGCGGTCGATGTCGACGGCGAGAATGTGGCTGTCGGTGCCCTTGTCGGCGCCACAGGCCGCCAGCAGGCCGGCGGCGAGCAGCACCGTGAGGGCACTGCGCAGACGGATGAAGAGGGAAGAGGTCATGGTCATACTCACTTTCCGGCTTGGATCCGGTGTCATCGGGGACGTCATTTCCTGAATCGCCACGCGGCAATGCCGAGCGGCAGCGCGATCCAGGCGAACATGACGGCGCCCAGTAACGCGGGGTGGGCCAGGTTGGGGGGAAATACCGTGGCGAGGCCGTAGAGTGCGCGCACGTCCTCGAGCGAAAAAATATTCAGGATGCGGAACACGTCGGCCGGGTTGAGCAGCAGCAGGTAGGGAAAGAGCTCGCTGCCCAGCCTGCCGCCAAGCTCCCCGCCGCTGACCACCAGCGCACCGAGCAGCAGCAGGTCGAACACCAGCACGAAGAAGAACCACATCGCGATCGCCAGGCCGGAAGCGCGGGTGCGGTCGGACGCGAACACCGACAGCATCACCGCAAGGCTGAGAAAGGCGCAGCCGAGCAGCACCGAGCTGAGCATGAAGCCGAAATAGTGGAACAGCGCGTCGAGCTCGAGCTGCGCGGACAGCACCACCGCCACCAGTCCGAAACCGGCCACCGTGGAAAAGGTGAGCGCCGCGGCCAGACCGAAGTACTTGCCGAGCAGCAGCTCCACCCGGGTAATCGGCATCGACAGCAACAGGTCGAGCGAGCCGCGCTCGCGTTCGCCGACGATGGCGTCGAAACCGAGGATCAGCGCGATCAGCGGAATCAGATAGATCACCAGGCTGACCAGGCTGGCGATGGTGACGTCGATCGAGCGAAAGCCGACCGCGCCCTGTTGCGCGGCGCCGAAATAGGCAATCACCAGTGCGAAGGCGGTGAATACCAGCGCGACCGCGAGCACCCAGCGGTTGCGGATGCGGTCCCAGAATTCCTTGCCGGCGATGGTGGCGATCTGTGCGATGTCCATGTTCGCCTCCTTAGTCCGAAAAGCCGAAGAACACGTCTTCGAGCGAGGGTTCGCGCACGGTGAGGTCGCGCACCCGTCCATCGAGTCCGGCCAGGGCTTCGATCACCGCCATCTTCGATTCGCGCCGGCACTGCACCGCGACGTGATCGTCGCGGGCCTCGATGGCGATTACCGGCAGGTGGCCGAGTGCGCTGCGCACCGCGTCAAAGTCCTCGGACGCAACGTGAACACTGAACCACAGCGGCAGATCCATCTGTTCGCGCAGCGCCTGTACCGTGCCGCTGGCCTGCACCTTGCCGGCCGCCATGATGGCAAGGCGATCGACCCGCTCCTGGATCTCGGCGAGGATGTGCGAGGTGATCACCATGGTGACGCCCTCGCTCTTGAGCTGGCGCAGGATGGCGTAGAAACCGCGGATGGCTTCGGGGTCGAGGCCGGTCGTGGGTTCGTCCAGGAACAGGATGCGAGGCTTGCCAAGTAAGGCCTGGGCAAAGCCGAGGCGCTGGCGCATGCCCTTGGAGTATTCACGTACGCGCCGCTTCGCTGCATGGGCAAGCCCCACGCGCTCCAGTGCGGGGGGGCAGTCGGCAAGCGGCGCGGCCTTCAGGCGGGCGAAGAACTGTAGCGTCTCCAGCCCGGTGAGGTTGTCGTACAGCACAACGTTTTCCGGCAGGTAGCCGACGCTGCGGCGCACTGCGCGAAAGTTGCCGCCGCCGACGACGGCACCGTCGATGCGGATCTCGCCTGCGGTGGCGGGAATGAGCCCGAGCATCATCTTGAACATCGTGCTCTTGCCCGCGCCATTGTGGCCGATGAGGCCGAACAGCTCGCCGCTGCGGACATCGAGGTCGACGCCGTCAACGGCGTGGATCGCACCGTAGTGCTTGCGGACCCCGCGGGCGACGATCACGGCGTCTTCCGAATCAGTCGGGGTGGGGGAATTGTCTGCCACGCCATTGGCTCCAGTCAGGGTGGGTCGGCTGCATATGCGGCTTAGGGTCGACGATGCTCGGTGCGCGCAACAGCGGAAACTGCTGTGACACCAGGCGCAGGGTCTGCACCGCCGGGCTGGCGAGCAGCAGCTTCATCATCGGGTGGCGCCAGGACAGGCGGTCCACCATGTCGTTGGCTTCGTACTGCACGTCGCCGATGCCGTCGCCGTTGCGATCCCAGCCGACGTAATTGCTCCAGTAGTTGCCGCCTTGCTTGCCCCAGATCTCGTCGCGTGCGGCGACGTACTTGATCTGGGTGCGGTTGGAGATGAAGTCGTTGCCTTCGGCCTGGTTGCGGTAGGACCCGGCCCACAGGTGCACGCCGACATCGTTGTCGACCACCAGGTTGTCGCGCAGGGTGTTGAACTCGGCGTCGTAGATGAAGAAGCCGCGTGCGTTGCCCGCCACCACGTTGTTCTCGATGATCGAATCCTGGATGGTGCGCAACATGATGCCGTGGTCCGAGTTGCCCCAGGCGCGGTTGTTGCGGATCACCTGGTTGCGCGTCATCATCAGCGCCAGTCCGCCACGGTTGTAGTACGAGTCGTTGTCTTCCCACACGTTGTTGTGGGAGTTCATGTAATGGGTGCCGTAGCGCACGTGGTGGATGCGGTTGCGCGCGAACAGCGCGTGATGCGACACATCCACGTAGATGCCGTCGCGCACGAAGCTGATGTTGTTGCCGATGATCTGCGCGCCTTCGGTGTTGTAGAGCTGGATGCCATTGCCGCGGTGCTGCGACATCAGGTCGCGCTTGCCGGCGATCAGGTTGTCGCGGACCTCCACGTTCTTCGAGGTCTCGATCCACAGTCCGAACAGGTTGTAGACGAGGTCGCAGTTGAGCACGCGGGTCGCGTCCGAGCCGGGCTGCAGGTAGATACCGGCGTTCTGCTTTTCGAGATCGGCACCGGAATTGATCACGATGAGGCCGTCTATCGTCACCTGCGGGCTGCGGATGCGGATGGTGTCGCCGCGATGGCTGCCATCGAGCGTCGGGCGGTCGATACCCTTGAGCGTGAGCGGCTTGTCGAGGACGAGGTTCTCGCGGTAATGCGCGCGTTCGATGCTCACCGTGTCGTTGGCGGCGGCGGCGTCGATGGCGGCCTGGATGGATTCGCCCGGGCGCACCGTCCACGTGGCGGCAAGCACCGGGGTGCACAGCCACAACAGCAGAACGGGGAGGGCGAAGCGGGACATGATCGGTGTGAATCCTTGTGTGGTTTGAATGGGGCGCTCAGACGCTCACCAGTCCGAGGCTCTTGAGCGACAGGAAGAGCACGGCGCCGATCAGCAGGTTCTTGAACGAGACGTAGCAGATCATGTCCATCAGCGTCGCGCTGCGGTAGGCCGCGCCCCACCACGGACCTTCCTTGACGTAAGGCTTGGCGCCGAGGCGGACGACGACTTCGAACACGCTCCAGCCGAACCACCAGCCGATGATGGCGCCGGCATCGAGCCGTCCCATGGCTGCGAGCACCCAGACCACCGATGCAGCCAGTCCAAGTGCGAGGCCTGCCGCCTGGATGGCACGCTGGCGCTGGAAGCCGGTTCGGCTCCAGGGCCACAGGTGGTCCCAGAGCTCGGCGCCAAGGCGGCCGACGAGGCCTGTCTTGCCGGCATAGGGCGGGTCCATCGGCTCGGTTGGCATTTTCGGATCAACCATTTTGCTTCCCCATGATCGTGGTCAAGTTGGCGATCATTTCGCGGTCGCGACCGGCTTGATCGGAATGTAGTAGCCGTCGGCGCCGATCGGTGTCAGCGGGAGGCCGGCCTTGGTGCGGCGCTTGCGTTCCTGCGACAGCGGGGGACAGGCGTGGTCCTCGTAGTAATAGACCATGCAGTCCATGCACAGCAGGCATTCGCGCTGGTCGATGCGACCGTCCTTGTCGATGGCCTGTGAGCCGCAACCCACGGCACAGGCCTTGCACGAGTCGCACTCCTGCTTGCGCTTGAGACCGAACCAGCGAAAGGTCGAGGGCATCGCAAGGCCGGCGCCGAGCGGGCACAGGTACTTGCAGAACGGCCGCTCGGTGAAGATCGACAGCCCGAGCAGGGCGCTGGCAAACAGGGTGTAGGGCCAGCTGCGGTTGAACAGGCCGACGAGGAAGGTGGTCTTGAACGGTTCGACCTCGGCCAGCTTCTCGGCCAACCCC
Organism: Azoarcus sp. L1K30; assembly: GCF_018122735.1. Taxonomy (GTDB): domain Bacteria; phylum Pseudomonadota; class Gammaproteobacteria; order Burkholderiales; family Rhodocyclaceae; genus Parazoarcus. The sequence continues at coordinate 4,102,968 of NZ_JAGRRD010000001.1, forward strand.
ATCGAGAACATGCTCACCGCCAGCAGGCCGAAGAAAACGCCGTACTTCACCCACTTGAGTTTGTCATGCAGGGGCTTCGGCAGCTTGAACTGGTAGCGCTTGAGCCCGACCCAGCCGCCGAGCTTGTACAGCAGCTCGGACAGCGAACCGAAGGGGCAGGCCCAGCCACAGAACAGGCCGCGGCCCCACAGGAACACGGTGATGATGATGAACCACCAGAAGATGAAGATGAACGGATCGGACAGGAACAGCTCCCACTGCCACTGGAACAGCAGGGCATGGAACCAGGTCAGCACCTGGGTGATCGAGGGCTGGGCCAGCAGGCCGAAGCCGACGAAGCCGATGCTGATCACCCAGCCGACGTACTTGAAGGCATTCACCGGCCACTTGTTCTTGCGCGTCGAGCGCCGCACCAGGGTGTCGCGCCGAGAATAGACGACGGCGATGGCGACGAGGAAGGCGGTGAAGGCAATGATGGTGACCAGGCGCTCCTTCCAGATCTTCAGCCATACCGGGTCGGGCTTGACGATCTCGGGGCGGCCACCTTCCATGTAGGCACCCGGCAGCCAGTATTCACTGTCGAAGTTGGCGAAGGTCTTGGCGCCGGTGGCCTTGTCCATCTTGTTGGCGAGGAATACCAGCTTCCATGGATAGGCGGCCGAGAAGGCGCCCGAGCGCACGATGAAGATGGCCGATTCGCTGAAGGCGGGCGCACCGGCGGCGGCGATGCCGTAGAGGTTGAAGTAATCGGTGTCACGGAAGGTGAAGGCGTCCCGTTCCTGGCGCACCTGAACACGGTCGTAGATGCCGCCGCGCACGAAACCCGAACCCTTGAACGACTCGATGCCGGCGCTGCGCACGATGAATATTGCATGGTCGCCGGGTTGCAGCCGGCTCATCAGGCTATTGTACGGGCCGTCGCCAAGCACGGCGCGGCCGACGGTGGGCTGGTTGAGATAGCCGAACCAGAGGTCGATGTAGGGCTGGCCGCGGTGCGGCAGGCCGACCTCTTCGGCGGTCACGGTGAGGCGCTGCACGCTGCCGTCTTCTACCAGTTGCTGCCAGCCCGGTCTGGCGCCACTGTCGATGAATGTCGCCTGCGGGCGGATGGTCGGCTTGAGGATGCCGACCTGCTTGGCCACTTCGCCGCCGGACAGCATCATCACCTGGTTCTGCGCGATCACGGTGACGGTCGCGCCGGTGATGGCGTCGAGACCGATGATGTCGTGCTCGGGGCGTGAGCGTCCGATCTCGATGTTGTCGCCGACGAACTTGCCCAGGTACTGGTTGTTGAATTCGACCAGCGCTTCCTCCGGGATGCCCAGCAGCAGAATCGGCTCGGAGTGCTTGAGCACCTTCACCCCGGTAAAGTGACCCGTGGTGTCCATGCCGATCAGCGTGACCACCGGCTTGCCCGAGTAGGCCGGGATGTCGGTGATGTCGGTCGACAGCATGACGTAGCCGAGCAACTGCTTGCCGCCGTCTGTGCTGCGATAGGCCTCGACATACGGGGGCTGACCCTTGCGCTCGGAGAAACTGTCGGCGCCCGGCATCACGTCGGCACAGGCGACGTAGTCGCACATGCGCGGCGAGGTGCTCAGTTCGGGCGGAAGATGCGCTTCATACGAATTGGCGAAGGCCGATCCCGCGCAGGCTCCGAGCGTGAGCGCGAGCGCCAGATTGCGTAGTGCTGCGAGGGCAGACATTCAGGGACTCCTCGAGGGAAATCAGATGATGCGGAAAGACTAATTTGCCAGGGCGACGGGTGCCTTGTTTCGAATCAAGTTGGCCGACGCGGTGAAAAAAAGCGGGAGGCCAAGGCCCCCCGGAATCTGCTTGTCATCACCCGGCCTTGCAGGCTTCACCCTGCAAGGCCGTGGCTTTCGGTCAGGCCTCGACGATCATGCGCGAACGCATCTCGAGGTGCAGGGCGTGGCAGAAATTGGTGCAGTAGCACCAGTACACACCCGGCTTGTCGGCGATGAAGGTCACCGACTGGGTCTGTTGCGGATTGACGATGAAGTTGATGTCGTACTTCGGAATCGCCATGGCGTGGGTCAGATCTTCCACCTTGTCGAGGTTGGTCAGGATGATGGTGACTTCATCGCCCTTCTTGACCTTGAACTCGCGCAGGCTGAAAGCCGGTGCCTGACTCGTGAGCCTGACCGTGACCTTCTTGCCGTCGCGGAACACGCCCGAGTCCTTCGGGTCCTTGGTCGCCAGCGGGAAGTCGTCGAGGTTGTAGATCTGGCGGGTCTTGATGATGTCGCGGCGGATGATGATGGAGTCGTGCGGCTCGGAATACACCGAGTGGTCGGCCACCAGTTTCATCTTGTCGCCGCTGATGTCGATCAGCTGCGCGGTTTCGGCATGGAGCGGGCCGACCGGCAGGAAGCGGTCCTTGGAGAACTTGTTGTCGGAGACGAAGAAGCGGCCGTCGGAATCCTTGGTTTCACCCATCGAGGTGAAGCCATGGCCCGGCTGATAGTGCACGTCGATACGGTCGAGCACCACCTTGGCGGCGGTGTCGCCCTTGAACGACTTGATCGCGGCTTCCACATTCCACTTCACGATCTGGCTGTCGAGGAAGAGCGTGGTGTAGGCATTGCCCTTGTTGTCGAAACCGGTGTGCAGCGGGCCGAGGCCGATTTCCGGCTCGGCAACCACGGCCTGGCGGGCTTCGGGCAGTTCGCCGTCGAACCACTTCAGCACCAGGGCATGCTCGATCACGGACGCAGTCGGCGACAGCTTGCCGGAGCAAGCGTAGTACTTGCCGTCGGGGCTGATGTTCACGCCGTGCGGATTCTTCGGGATCGGCACATAGCAGGTCAGTGCGGTCTTGGGATCGGTGTTCGAGGCCCGGGTCGCGTCGACCACCGGCACCTTGGAGCTGCCGATGGTGGTGAATTTACCGGCCTTCACCGCCTCTTCGATGCGCGCGATGTTGAAGAACAGGCAGGCGTCCATCTCGGCGCTCATCATGCCTTCGTAGTGGATGCCCATCTCGGTGTTGTACTGGTTGGTTGCAGCCAGCTTGCCGTCGTAGGAGGTCGCGACGAGGTCGCAGTTGCCGTCGATCAGCGCCTGCCAGCGCACCTCCATGGTCTCGGCATCGACGCAGGTGAACAGCGACTTGTACTTGCTGCCGTCTTCCATGTCGCGGCCGTCGTTCGGCAGCGGAATCGAGAACTCTGCGCCGCAGAACACGCGGGTGGTGTGGTTGACGGCAGCATCGACCGGATCGCGCTTGTCGGGGAAAGTGCCGTGGAAGCCCTGGACGTTGGGCAGTTCGGTGATCTTGTCGGTTTCCATCGTATCCATGCGGATACGCGCCAGTCGGCCGTGGATCTTGTCATTCACGAACATGTACTTGCCGTCGTAGGTGCCGTCGGTGTACGAAGGGTGAACGTGGTGGGTGTCACCGGTGGTGTACTTCGGCGTGCCGTTGGGCTTGGTGCCGAGGATGGCCTTGGATTCGTTGGTCGTGCCCCAGCCCACCAGGCAGTCCATGTTGAATACCGGGATGCGCTTCAGCTCACGACCGGAAGGCAGGCCGTAGATGCGGACTTCACCCGAATGGCCGCCGCTGGAGAAGGAGTAGTATTCATCGAGCTGGCCGGGAGCAACTTCATACTTGCCCACATCGGCGTGTTCGACTGCGGCCGCCGGTGCGGTTGCCGCCGCCGGTGGCGGGGCCGACTCCTTGTTGCAGGCGGACAGTCCGACCGACAGACCGGCGCCGGCCAAACCGGCAAAGGCTGCGGTGTTGAGGAATTTGCGCCGGCCAGGATCGGGCATCGCATCGACCGGATTCATCTTTTCTTCGTTCATGATCGTGTAGCTCCCGCTTCAAGTGTGGTGGGCTGCGTGCACAGGCGCCGGGTAGCTGTTGGCCCCGTGGCTGAGGGCTTGTACACAAACTGGCGCCTGCGACACTGTGTCCTGTGACGATTTGTCGCAGGTGCACTGTAGGGAGCGTGGATCGGTGAATCCTTGATTTGTGACAAGGACGAAAATTTGTCCAGATCGTCCTTTGGTGGCGTTTTCCTTCAGAGCGTCTGCGTGCATGCAATCGAGTCCACTACGATGCCCGCCGACGGGCATCGCCTGTGCCACCTGAAGGCGAGCTCGGCGAGGTGCGCACCGACCGCAGTCGGCTATCGGTGTTGGCGATGGCATTGCGCGCGACGCCTGTTTTTCCGCGGCGGGCGCAATCGTGACGACCGGGTTACTATCGTCGGCCATCAACCGGCTAAGGCCGCAACCAGGTTCTGATGACCACGACTGCCGGGCACGCGCTCAAAGCCGATCTGCTGTTGCTGACCGCCACGCTGCTGGCCGCTGCGGGCTGGGTGTTTTCAAAGGAGTCGCTCGCCGGCCTGCCACCTTTTTTCTTTGTCGGCACGCGCTTCATGCTGGCCGGTTTGGTGCTGGCGGCCTTCAGCTGGTCGCAGTTGCGAGTGCTTGATCGCGGCGCGCTGGGGCGAGCCGCACTGGTGGGCGGGCTTTTTGCAGCGGCAATGTCGCTGTGGATTCTCGGTCTGCAGTACGGGCGCCATCTGGGCGAAGGGGCGTTCATCGCCAGTCTGGGGATCGTGCTGGTGCCGGTGTTCGCGCGCATCTTCTTCGCTGAACGGCCCCCTCCAAGCACCTGGGTGGCATTGCCGGTGGCACTGCTCGGGTTCGCCTGTCTGTCGCTGGCTCACGGGTTCCGGATCGAGCCCAGCCAGTGGTTCTTCTTCGGTGCCGCGCTGATCTTTGCCTTTCTGTTCAATCTCAATTCGCGCGTGGTGCGCGGCGTGCCGGTGCTGGCCCTGAGTGCGATCCAGGTGCTGATCGTCGGCGCACTCGTGCTGCCGGCATCGGTGCTGTTCGAGTCCTGGCCCGCGGCAGTACCGACGTCGATCCTGTTCTGGTTGCTGGCCAGCGCAATCATCGCCACCACCTTGCGCTTTCTGGTGCAGTTGCACGGGCAGAGCCTCACCACGCCCAGCCATGCAGCGGTGATCCTGATGCTCGAACCGGTGTGGACGGCGCTGGTGGCGGCGTGGTGGTTTGGCGAGTCGATGAGTGCAATGCAACTGGCGGGCTGCGGACTGATTGGACTTGCACTGGTCATCAGCCGCTGGCGCTGGATCAAAGGATTGCTCAAGGCCGTGTTCTGAGTCCGGCACGTCGAAGCTCAGGCTGATGTGGCGGATTGTGGTGCTCTTCCGAGCCGATGGCGATATGCTGACACTGTCGACGCTGCAGGGCGGTGGCGCGACGCCGACCTGATCGTGGACGGGTATGGATATGCCTGAGTCACGTGGATCACTCCGTTCAATATGCAACAGGAGGGCCGTCGATGGAGGTTTACGAGGCTGATGTCGTGATCGTGGGTGCAGGCGGTGCAGGCTTGCGCGCAGCGATTGCGGTGGCTGAATCCGATCCGGCGCTGAAGATCGCACTGGTGTCCAAGGTCTATCCGATGCGCAGCCATACGGTCGCGGCGGAGGGCGGGTCGGCCGGCGTGGTGCAGTCGCATGACAGTTTCGAGCACCATTTCAACGATACGGTATCCGGCGGCGACTGGCTGTGTGAGCAGGATGTGGTGGATTACTTCGTCGCCCAATGTCCGGAAGAAATGGTGCAGCTCGAGCACTGGGGCTGCCCGTGGAGCCGCAAGCCCGACGGCCATGTAAACGTGCGCGCATTCGGCGGCATGAGGATCGAGCGCACCTGGTTCGCCGCCGACAAGACCGGCTTCCACATGCTGCACACCCTGTTCCAGACCTCGATCAAGTACCCGTCGATCAAGCGTTTCGACGAGTATTTCTGTGCCGATCTCATCGTCGAGGACGGGCGTGCGCAGGGTGTCGCGGTCATCGAGATCGCCTCTGGCGAATTCACCCTGATTGAAGCCGGTGCGGTGATCTTTGCCACCGGTGGTGCGGGGCGGGTATTTCGCGAGAATACCAACGGCGGCATCGTCACCGGCGACGGCATGGCGCTGGCCTATCGTCACGGTGTACCGCTGCGCGACATGGAGTTCGTCCAGTACCATCCGACCTGCATGCCCGGCACCGGGCTGTTGTTTACCGAGGCCTGTCGCGGCGAGGGCGGCTTCCTGCTCAACAAGGACGGTTATCGCTACCTGCAGGACTATGGCCTCGGGCCGGCCGAACCCGAGCCGCGCAACAAGGCGATGGAGCTGGGGCCGCGCGACCGCCTGAGTCAGGCCTTCTGGCACGAGCAACAGAAAGGCCGCACCATCGACGGGCCGCAGGGCGCGGTGGTGCATCTCGACCTGCGCCACCTGGGCGAGAAGAGGCTGCGTGAACGCCTGCCGCAGATTTACGAACTGGCCGAGGAGTTTCTCGGTGTCGACCCGGCGCTGACCCCGATTCCGGTGCGGCCCGCGGTGCATTACACCATGGGCGGCATTCTCGTTGACGGCCGCTGCGCCTCGCCCTTGCCCGGCCTGTATGCCGCAGGAGAATGCTCCAGTGTCGGCATCCATGGCGCGAACCGGCTGGGGTCGAACTCGCTCGCGGAGTTATGCGTGTTCGGCAAGGTCGCCGGGCTCGAGGCGGCCGCCTTTGCGAAATCGGCTACGCGGCGCGATTCAGCCACTTTGCTTAAGCAGGCGCAGAAGGTCGAGCAAGACGCGCGCGCCCTATTGACCCGGACCGACGGCACCGAGCGCATCGCCCAGCTGCGCCGTGAGATGGCGACGACCATGGAAAGTGGCTGCGGCATCTACCGTCTGGCCGATACCATGCAGGCGGCCTGCGACACACTGGATGAATTGCGCCAGCGCTTTCGCAATGTCGGCATCCAGGATAAATCGAGTGTGTGGAACAACAACTGGTTGCTCACGATCGAGCTTGGTTTTCAGCTCGATGTGGCGCAGGCGATGGCCTGTTCGGCGCTCAATCGCAAGGAGTCGCGAGGCGCCCATCAGCGTCTGGATGGTTTTGAACAACGTGACGATGAGCACTTTCTGAAGCATTCGCTGGCCCATTACGATGGCGCGGGACCGCCCCGAATTGGCTACGGTGACGTGAAGATCACGCATTCGCGGCCTGCCGTTCGCGCTTATGGCGCGGCTGGCGAGAAGGCGGAGAAACTCGCGAAGGAGGCCGGCAATGGCTAGGACGATCACCATGGAGGTACTGCGTTACCGTCCGGAGCAGGATGCCGGGCCTGTTTTCCAGACCTACGAGGTGCCCTTCACCGACGACATGTCGGTCTTGCAGGGGCTGCTGCACATCAAGGACGAACTGGATGAAACCCTGAGCTTCCGCTGGTCTTGCCGAATGGCGATCTGCGGCAGCTGCGGCATGATGATCAACGGCAAGCCGGCGCTGTCGTGCAAGACCTTTCTGCGCGATCTGGCGCCGGGGCCGGTGCGGATCGAGGCGCTCAACCACTTCCCGATCGAGCGCGATCTGGTCGTGGTGATGGAGGACTTCATCGACAAGCTGGAGCGCATCCAGCCCTACATCATCCCGAAAGAGCCGCGCACGCTGGAACAGGGCGAATACTTGCAGACGCCGGCTCAGCTGGAAAAGTACGAGCAGTTCAGCTCGTGCATCAATTGTCTGCTGTGTTATGCGGCCTGCCCGCAGTACGGACTGAATCCGGACTTCGTCGGCCCCGGCGCACTTGCGCTGCTGCACCGCTACAACGCCGATTCGCGCGATGGCGGCGCGGCGCAGCGGATGGAACTGGTTGCGGCGGAAGAGGGCGTGTTCAACTGTACTGCGGTGGGCTATTGCTCTGAGGTCTGTCCCAAGCATGTGGACCCCGCCAATGCGGTCAACCAGAACAAGACCACCGCTGCCGCCGACTATTTTCTCGGCTTCCTGAAGCCGAAGGGGAGCCGGACATGAGCAAGCGTCGTCCATATGTGCGGCCGATGGCCGGCTGGTGGCGCAAGAACCCGTTCTTCGTCGAGTACATGATTCACGAGGGCAGCGCCTTGTTCGTGGCGGCCTATGGTGTCGTGCTGCTGGTGGGCCTGGTGTGTCTGGCACAGGGCGAAGCGGCGTGGAACGGCTGGCTCGCAGCGATGAAGCATCCGCTGGCGCTCCTTTTTCATCTTGCGGTGCTGGCGATGATTTCTTACCACAGCTGGTCATGGTTCAAGATCATGCCCAAGACCATGCCGCCGCTCGTAATCGGCGGCAAGCGCGTGGCGCCCGCGATGATTACCGGCGCAGGGCTGGCCGCCACCGTGGTGGCGAGCCTGATCCTGCTCGGACTGGTATGGGGGATGACGCGATGAGCCGCCCGCTGAAGCGTTCCAATGCACCGATTTTCTGGGGCCTGTTCGGGGCCGGCGGCATGCTCGCCGCACTCCTGGGGCCGATGCTGGTGTTCATTACCGGCATCGCGGCACCGCTCGGCTTCATCCTCGCGCCCGACGCGATGAGCTACGCCAACATGATGGCCTTCACCGGGCACTGGCTCGGCAAGGCCTTCGTGTTCGCAATCGTTCCGCTCTTCCTGTGGCATGCCGGACATCGGGTCTTTCACAGCCTGCACGATGTCGGCATCCATGCGGGAATGGTCGCGAGGCTGGTGTGCTATGGCGGTGCGCTGCTCGGTACGCTGATCGTGGCCTGGGCCTTGCTGCTCATCGGATTCTGATCGCGTCGGCATGTCCGCGGACGGTGTGAATTCAGGAGCAAGGAGCGGAGTGTCGGCGTGTCTCGGCATTGCTAGGATGAAACAGTCGAAGTGATGCATTCAGGAGCATCCAAGCCATGAGCCGAGCAAACGAAGTGCGCGCAATGCGCGTGGTGAATGATCCGCGCTGGGCGGCGGTGGTGGCCCGCGATGCGGCGGCAGATGGGCGATTCGTGTATTCGGTCAGGAGCACCGGGGTGTTCTGCCGCCCGTCCTGCGGTGCGCGTGCGGCAAGGCCGGAGAACGTCGATTTTCATGCAGATGCCGCAGCCGCCAGCGCCGCGGGGTTTCGCCCCTGCAAGCGCTGCCGCCCCGATCAGCCGCCGCTCGACCAACGCCATGCGGCGATGGTCGCAGACCTGTGCCGCTTCATCGATGACGCTGACGCAACGCCGGGTCTGGTTGAGCTTGCAGCACGGGCCGGAGTGAGCACATGGCACGTATCAAGGGTGTTCAAGGCGGTGACCGGGCTGACACCGACTGCTTACGCGGCGGGACGCCGGGCGCACCGGGTGCAAGCGAGCCTGCGCAATAGCGCGAGTGTCACCGAGGCCATCTTCGATGCCGGCTTCAATGCCAGCAGTCGCTTCTACGAGCAGTCCGCCGCCTTGCTGGGCATGCGTCCGGGTGCGTTTCGCGCGGGTGGCGCGGGCGCGGAAATCCGTTTCGCCGTCGGGTCCTGTGCGCTGGGGGCGATTCTCGTGGCGGCGAGTGCCCGCGGGGTGTGTGCGATTTCGCTCGGTGACGATCCGCAACGGCTGGTGGAGGATTTGCAGGACCGGTTTCCGAACGCTGCGCTGGTGGGTGACGATCCGGATTTCGATGCGCTGGTCGCGCGCACGGTTGCCTTCGTCGAGGCGCCGGGCACAGGCTTCGACCTGCCGCTCGACATTCGCGGTACGGCCTTCCAGCAGCGGGTGTGGCAGGCGTTGCGCGAGATTCCGGCGGGCAAGACCTTGAGTTACGCACAGCTGGCTGAGCGCGTCGGCAGCCCGAACGGCGCGCGTGCCGTGGCCGGCGCCTGCGCGGCCAATACGTTGGCGGTGGCCATTCCCTGTCACCGTATCGTGCGCAATGACGGCAGCCTGTCCGGCTATCGCTGGGGGGGGGCGCGCAAGCAGGCCCTGCTCGAGCGGGAAGCGAAGGAGGATTGAACGGATGCCGGTGCGGCTTCACTGCACGCTCGATCTGCCGCCCGGCTTCCGCATTGCGGACATGCTGGAATTCCACCGCCGGGATGCGCAGGAGGTGGCCGAGCGGGTGGGGCCCGCGAGCGTGAGCAAGGGCCTGGTCTGGTCGGGGGCGCCGGCCTGCCTGCGCATCGTGTTCGGTGCGGGGCAGGTCGAGGCGACCCTGGACGCCGATACACAGGATGCCGCGCAGGATGTGTCCGCACTGAGATCCATGATCGAAAGGATGCTGGGTCTGACGCAGGCGATCGAGACTTTCGAGCGCGACTGGCGCGAGCATCCGCAGATCGGTCGTCTGATCGCGCGCAATCCTGGCCTGCGCGTGCCGGTCGCGTCCACGCCATTCGAGGCGGTGAGCTGGGCGATTACGGGGCAGCAGATCAGCGTGGGCGCCGCGGTGGCGATCCGGCGGCGGCTGATTCAGGTGGCGGGGGTGGCGCACAGCGGCGGCCTGCTGTGTTATCCGGATGCAGCCAGGGTCGCGTCGCTCTCCGAGACCGAACTGCGCGCGGCGGGCTTCTCGCACGCCAAGGCCCGCACCCTGACGGCATTCAGCGCTGCGGTGCTCGACGATGCGCTGCCACTCGAGAGATGGGCGGAGACCATGCCGGTCGACGATATCCGCGCCGGTCTGTTGGCGGTTCCCGGTATCGGTCCGTGGACGGCCAGCTATGCGCTTTTGCGCGGATTCGGCTGGCTTGATGGCTCGCTGCATGGCGACGTCGCGGTGCGTCGCGGTCTCGAGCGGCTGCTCGGGGGGGAGGAAAAAATCGGCGCGGAAGAGGCCGAACGCTGGCTGGCCGGATGCTCGCCATGGCGTGCGCTGGTGGCCGCGCATCTGTGGGCGTGCTGAAACGGTGTGACGAGGCGGCTCCGGTGCGGTGAACAGGCGGATCGTGCAGTCCGCGATGTATATCCCATGGAAATCGTCGTGCATGCCAAGTGCGTTATGCCAGTGTTATCATTGCAGGATTTTCATGGCGTGCACGACGTCGTGCACGCAACTGCCAGCCGATTCCAATGACAACCCTGCAACCCGCCATCACCGTCCCGTCCCGCCGCGGAAACTGGATTCTCACGCCGCGTTCAGCCATTGCTGCCGGTCTGCATGGGCTGATCGAGCGCTCGCCCGAGACCCGGCTCATCGAGTGCATCGGTAATCCGCTAGCGATGCAGTGCCTCAGAAAAGTGCTCGTTCGCGCCACCGGCGGGGCGTCGAGCATTCCATTGAGCGACAACGATGTCCTGACGCGTATCAAGTCGCTGCTGCGTGGCGGCAGCCCGACCTACGTCATCCTGAGTGCGCAGCCAGGCGGCAGTGCGGCACCCACCCCGGTGCTCAATGGCACCGCGACCGCCGTGCGGCCGGACCTGTCCATCACCGATGAGGAATACCGCTCGATAGAGGCGGGCGACATTCGCGCTTTTTGGCACAGCCGTCTGACCAAACTCGATCCGATTGCGCGGATCGGCTTCGGCCTGTGGTGTGCATCGGCACGCGAATATCGCGACGCAATCGAGAATGGCGACCCGGCGTACTGGAACCATCACGGATTTGCATACTGGGAAGGCATGGTGCGCAGCACGGTGGTCAATCTGAGTGTCGGGCTGAACAAGGCCGGCTTCCGCGGAACCATGCGTCAGGAGAGAGAGAAGATTCGGGAGGTCGGCAAGGAGGTTGCGCGCCAGCACGCAAAATATGTCAGAGAGGACTACAGAGAGCACTATGGTAACGAAAAAGGCCTATTGAGCCCCAGACAAATCGCACACTATCATCATGCCGCTTTCAAGCGTTTCGGGGTGGAGCCCGACACCTATGGTGGGACTTGGCTCAAAGCGGTGCCCGATGACGTCGAGTTCCGCATCTACGGCGCCTTGTACTGCCACGACTGTGATTCGGACGAGGGGTATCCTGGTCCGGGTGCGGAGCGTTGACGGCATGAAGCGGATGTTTGGGATATTGCTGGGTGGGGTGGTGCTGGTCCTGTTCGGATTGCAGGTGTACGACGAACCGGTGATCAAGCAGCGCTTCGGTGCGCATCACTACTGCGTACCCGCAGGCCTCGTTGCCTTGTCCGACAGAGATTTTCCGGACGCCAAAGAAAGCGAATATGACACGGATCCCGGCAGCAGTTTCATGCTTCTCGATTTTCCTCTCGATTGGGTCCTGCGCTATGCCCCAAGCTGGAACCAAGTCATTGATGCGAGGCCCGAATTCGCTTCGCCTTTGTTTCAACACATCAGCCCGGCGGTTCGTCCTCTGCTCAGTCTTGATAAATTGAAAGAAGGTATTCGTTCGGACCGAAAGAGCTTTCCTGAAACCCGACCCATCCCGGACGCGAAGACGGGCATGGCACGTTTGGTTACAGAGAGACATCCGGACGACGGAACCCCCACGGGGTGGTATTTCGTCAAGCTGCTGCCGGATGGTGAGTTCAATCTCTCGGGCAGCGATTGGTTATGGGGAAGCTGCAATAAATGGACCTCTGGGCAGTCCGAGTCATTTGAGTGCACGCGTAAGTTAAATACCTCAGAACTCTCAATTCAATACGATATCGCTTCGCAAAATTTTCAGTACTACCCCGAGATCGACAGAATGATCCTTGATCAGGTCGAGGCGTGGCGCTGTGATGACGATTGACAGGTGTCTAGCTCACCGATGTCGAACAAGGCAGCAAGGCGTGGGCGCCCGTTGATGGCTTCTACGCTGGGCCGCCGCGCCGTTATCGGCATTCTCGGCGCATTGTTGCTCTGCGCGTTCGTGTTTCAGGTAATTGACGAACCGGTGATCAAGCAGCGCTTCGGTGCGCATTACTACTGCGTACCCGCAGGCCTCGTTGCCTTGTCCGACAGAGATTTCCCGGACGCCAAGAAAAGTGAATATGACACGGATCCTGGCAGCAGTTTCATGAAAATCGAATTTCCACTCGATTGGGTCCTGCGCTATGCGCCTGAATGGCAGCGTTTTGTCAATGCAGTGTCCGATGTCGGCACGCCCCTGTTTCAGCATGTCAGTCCGTCCATCCGACCTTTGATCAGTCTTGAGGGGCTGAAAGAGAGCATTCGTTCGGACCGGAAGAGTTTTCCCGAAACTCGTCCGATTCCGGATGCGTCGATGGGTATGGCCCGCCTCGTTGCGCGCAGGCATCCGGATAATGGGGAGCCAGCAAGGTGGTATTTCGTTCATCTGCAACCGGATGGCAAGTTCACGCTAACGGGCAGCGACTGGCTGTGGGGAAGCTGCAGTGATTGGAGCGGCGGAGCATCCGGCATGTTTGAGTGCATGCGCAATCTGAATACCAAGGAACTCTCAATCCAATATCACATTGCCTCGCAGAACCTGAAGTACTACCCCGAGATCGACAGAATGATCCTTGATCAGGTCGAGGCGTGGCGCTGTGATGAACCGTGAGCGCCCGTCGTGCCTTGCCGCCGGCAGCGGCGAGAGGCACGCATTACGTGTGATGCTGATGTGAATGCGACCGCCTGATTCACCGCGACAGACAGCGTATATTGAGGGGGTCGATCGCGGCCGCCGGTACGTGCGTGTGTCTGATCCGGGGCGTGCAATGTCTTTCGAGTGATCCGTATGGACAATCTGGTCGTGGCGTTTCGGTCGTGCGAGCCGTCAGCACGCAGGAGGGGGTGTGCGCATTCTGTTGATCGAGGATGACGAGGTACTGTAAGCACCCGGCAAACTCACCTGTTCATTGCGGTGTAGTGCGCTGAAG
>NZ_JAGRRD010000001.1:4116664-4264514 GCF_018122735.1 Azoarcus sp. L1K30
TTCCTCAACTACGTAGAAGGCGGTTTCGGTCATGTGCTGGCGGGGCTCGACCATGTGCTCTTCATCCTGTTGCTGGTCCTCGGGGCATCGAGCGTGGCGCAGTTCGCGCGTACCTCGCTGGCGTTCACGCTGGGCCACTCGATTACGCTGTGTGCGGGGGCCCTGGGTGGGCTCGGCGCGTTCGCATGGTTCGCACCCGGCGTCGAGGTGGCGATCGCGGCATCCATCGTCTACGCCGGCTGGCGGGTATTGAGCGCGCGCGACCAGCCCTTGCTCGCGCCAGCGGTGTTCTGCGTCGGGCTCGTCCACGGCTTCGGGTTTTCGTTTGCGCTGACCGACGCCGCATCGAGCCTGGCCGGCAATCTCGTGGGCCTGGTGGTCGGCTTCAATCTCGGTATCGAACTGGGCCAGATCGCGCTGTCGCTCCTTGCCGCACCCTTGCTCTACCTGCTGCGCCGCTACTGGAGAAGCCCGCGGCTGGCCAATGGCCGGGTGCTGGCGCTGCCATGCACCGCGATCGCCTCGTTCTGGGTGGTCGAACGTGGTATCGCTCTGGCGCAGGCCTTGCCCTGAGCATCAGGGAGCATCAGCGCAGGCCCGGGCTGCCGGGCAGCGCAAGGGCGGCGGCGGGGGGCCGCGAATGTTATAAGATGAAATAGCAACAGCGCGGGCCGCTCGACCGGCCCGACGCATGATCGACGCCAGCGGTCTGTCCGCGAAGGCGCAAGGAGGAGACCCTGATGATGCAACCCGATCAACGCGAACATATTTCGCGTGTGCTGTCCGTGGTTCACGGCGAAGCGAGTCCGGACGACCGTATCCAGCGTTCGTGGCGGCGCTGCATCGAGCACTACGATCTCGATCCTACCCGGCCGACGCCGGCGCACATCATCGAAGGCACGCTGCTGCGCGAGCACCGCGACCAGATCGAGGAATTCCTGCAGGTGGCACGCACCGGCATGGAGCAGCTCTACAAGCGGGTCTGCGACCTGGGCTATGTCCTCTTGCTGACCGATGCCAGTGGGGTGACGGTGGATTTCATCGGCAACGACCGCTGGCAGGGCGAGCTGCGCCGCTCGGGGCTCTACCTCGGTGCCGACTGGAGCGAGGCGCGTGCGGGCACCTGTGCGGTGGGCACCTGCATTGCCGATCTCAGTCCGATCACCTGCCACCAGGTCGATCATTTCGATGCCTCCCACATCGGCCTTACCTGCAACAGTGCGCCGCTGTTCGATCCCACCGGCGAACTGCTCGGCGTGCTCGACGTCTCGGCATTGACCTCGCCCTCGCCGCGCGAGAGCCAGCATCTCGCGTTACAGCTGACGATGATGTACGCGAAGATGGTGGAGGATGCGAATTTCATGCGCTTCTTCCGAGCTGCCTTCGTGCTGCGCCTCGGTGCGGCGTGGCCGATGGTGGATGCCAGCGGTGAAATGATGCTGGCTTTCGACGCCGACGGTATCGTGGTCGGTGCCAACAGTGTGGCGCGGCGCGGGCTGCGCGCCGGTGGCGACAGCGGCCTGTCGAGCGAACTCGTCGGCAGTTCGCTCGATGCCATCTTCCGCGAAGGCAGCGCCGAGGTGTGGCGAATCGGCCGCAGCGCCTTCGGAAACGAGCGCACGGCGCTGACCACATTCGATCATGGTGTCTTCCATGCCCAGGTGATCGCCCCCCGCGTCACGCCGACGCGGACGACGGACGCGGCGCAGAGCGTTGAAGCATTTGTCAGTGCCCCGGCGCTCGATCGCCTGGCCGGCGACGATGCGCAGATGCAGCGCCTGATCCGGCAGGCCAAGCGTCTGGTCGACAAGTCGGTGTGCATCCTGCTGCACGGCGAGACCGGTACCGGCAAGGAGGTCGTGGCCAAGGCCCTGCATGAATCGAGCGAACGCTGCGACAAACCTTTCGTCGCCATCAACTGTGCCGCAATCCCGGAGTCGCTGATCGAGAGCGAGCTGTTCGGCTATACCGCCGGCGCCTTCACGGGTGGGCGCAGCAAGGGCATGAAGGGGCTGATCGCCCAGGCTGACGGCGGCACGCTGTTCCTCGACGAGATCGGCGACATGCCGATCCACCTGCAGACCCGCTTGCTGCGCGTGCTGGCGGAAAAGGAGGTGACGCCGCTGGGCAGCGACAAGGCGCAACCGATCCGCTTGACCGTGGTGGCGGCATCGCACCGCGATCTGCGCAAGCTGATTGCCGAAGGCCTGTTCCGCGAGGATCTCTATTACCGGCTGTGCGGGGCCATTCTGTATCTGCCCGCACTGCGCACGCGCACCGACAAGGACTATCTGATCAGGTTGCTGGCGGCCGAAGAGGCTGCCGAAATGGGCTGTTCGGCCGACATCGACGCGGCGGCGATGGCGCTGCTGTGCAGCCATGCATGGCCGGGCAACGTGCGCCAGTTGCGCAATGTGTTGCGCTTTGCGCTGGCCGTCAGCGATGGCGGTCAGATCCGGGTGGGCGACCTGCCCGATGAACTGATGGAGCCGGCGGGCAGCGTGCCGGCGTTGCGCTCGACGGCCGTCAATGCGCCACCGCCGCAGGCGTCCGGCACGGCACCGCGCTGGAGCGAACGCGAGGGCCAGTGGCTGTTGGAGGCCCTGCAGCGGCACAAATGGTGTGTGACTGCGGCCGCCGCCGAACTCGGGCTGTGCCGGGCCACTGTCTACCGTCGTATGAAGCGCCACGGCATCGTTCCGCCCAACCAGTTGTAGCCGACCACTGATTGCGGCGGTTGTGCGCACGCGAGAAATATCCGCTCTCGCAACGTGCCCTTAACACTGGCGGCCTAGCATCCCCTGTGTTCGCGTCCGAACACAGGGAGTCAAGATGCTCGCAATCGAAGTCAGTGGTCTCAGCAAGACCTTCGGCAGCCGCAAGGCGCTGGACGATGTACACCTCGCACTCGAAGCCGGAGAGATGGTCGCCCTGATCGGCGCCTCCGGGTCCGGTAAATCGACGCTGCTGCGTCATCTGTCCGGCTTCGTGCGCGGCGATGCCGACGGCGGCGAGGTGCATGTAATGGGCGAACTGGTCCAGCGCAATGGCGCCATTGCTGCCGACGTGCGCCGGGTACGGGCGCAGATCGGATTCGTGTTCCAGCAGTTCAACCTGGTCGATCGGCTGACGCTGCTGACCAACGTGCTCACCGGACTGCTGCATCGCGTCCCGACCCATCGCTCGCTGCTCAAGCTGTTTACCCGCGAGGAACGTGCCCTCGGCCTGAAAGCGCTCGCCGAAGTTGGTATAGACGACTATGCCTTTCAGCGCGCATCGACACTCTCGGGCGGGCAGCAGCAACGCGCGGCCATTGCCCGGGCCCTGGTGCAGGGGGCGAAGGTCGTACTGGCCGACGAGCCGATCGCTTCGCTCGATCCGGAATCCTCGCGCAAGGTCATGGACATGCTGGCGCGCGTGAATCGCGACCATGGCTGCGCCGTACTGGTTTCGCTGCATCAGGTCGACATCGCCCTGCAGTACTGCAAACGGGTGGTGGCCATGCGTGACGGGCGGGTTGTCTTCGATGGTCCGGCAACGGAGCTGAGCCCGGCATTCCTGCAGTCGCTCTACGGTGGCGAGGCTTTCGCCGATGCCGTCACGCCGGCATCGGTCCTGCCGCTTCAACCGTCCGCTGCCATCCGTGCAGCGGCCTGATTCATTCCGTCCATCCAGTAAGGAGAGTCATCCCATGCGTAAACTACTCACTGCCGCACTCACTGCCCTCGCGTGCACCACCGCCGTTCAAGCCGCGCAGGAAATCAATTTCGGCATCATCTCCACCGAGTCTGCCGCTCACCTCAAGGCCGACTGGCAACCGGTGCTCGACGACATGGAGAAGAAGACCGGCTACAAGGTCAAGGCTTACTTCGCCAGCGATTACGCCGGCATCATCGAAGGCATGCGCTTCAAGAAGGTCGATGTGGCCTGGATGGGCAACAAGTCCGGCATCGAGGCGGTCGATCGGGCCGGCGGCGAAGTCTTCGCGCAGACCACTTACGCCGACGGTTCGCTCGGTTACTGGTCGCTGCTGATCACCCAGGCCGACAGCCCCTACAAGTCGGTCGACGACGTGCTCAAGAACGGCAAGGACATCAATTTCGGCCTCGGCGACCCCAACTCCACGTCGGGTACCGCGGTGCCGGGCTACTACGTGTTCGCGATGAACAACATCGATCCGCGCACCCACTTCAAGACCGCGCGCCATTCCAATCACGAAGCCAACCTGATGGCAGTCGCCAACGGCCAGGTCGACGTGGCCACCAACAACACCGAGGCACTGGAGAAGTTCACCAACCGCAGCCCCGAGCTGGCGAAGAAGATCCGCGTGATCTGGAAATCGCCCCTGATCCCGGCCGACCCGATGGTATGGCGTTCGGATCTGGACAAGACTGCCAAGGACAAGATCAAGGACTTCTTCCTCTCCTACGGACAGGGCGACAGCGACGCGGCGAAGGCCGAGCTGGCCAACATGAAGAAGCTGACCTTCGGCGTGTTCCGTGACTCTTCCAACGCCCAGCTGATCCCCATCCGTCAGATCGAACTGGCCAAGGCAAAGATCAAGCTCGAAGCGGATGACAAGATGAGCGCCGACGAAAAGAAGGCGAAGATCGCCGAGATCGACAAACAACTCGCCGACCTGCTCACCCAGGTTGCCGCCGCGAAGTAATCTCTTCATGAGAGGGTGCGCCGCGAACCCTTCGCGTCGCACCCGCCCCGAACATGTCCAATACGCCTGCCACCGCGATGCGCGCCCCCGGAGTCGATCCGCTGCCGCGCCGTTCGCTGCATTCACTACTGGTCTGGGGGCTGCTGCTGGCCGCCCTGGCCGCATCCTGGAACGGCGCCGACATGCGCCCGCTGGCGCTATTCGCAGACGCCGGCAACATGGCGGTCTACGCCAGGGAATTCTTCCCGCCCGATTTCACCCATTGGCGCACCCATGTCGCGGAAATGATCGTCACGCTGCAGATCGCGCTGTGGGGCAGCGCGTTGGCGGTACTGTGCGCAATCCCGTGCGGCCTGTTGTGCGCCGCGAACATCACGCCGGCATGGATTCATCAGCCAGTGCGCAGAGTGATGGATGCGGCGCGCGCGATCAACGAGATGGTGTTCGCGATGCTGTTCATCGTGGCCGTCGGTCTCGGCCCCTTTGCCGGCGTGCTGGCACTGTGGGTGCATACCACCGGCGTGCTCGCCAAGCTGTTCTCGGAAGCCGTCGAAGCCATCGATCCCAGTCCGGTCGAGGGTATTCGCGCTACCGGCGCCAATGCGCTGGAGGAGATCGTCTATGGTGTCATTCCACAGGTCATGCCCTTGTGGGTGTCCTATTCGCTCTATCGCTTCGAATCCAACATCCGTTCCGCTTCCGTTGTCGGCATGGTCGGCGCGGGCGGGATCGGCGTCATCCTCTACGAGGTGATCCGCAGCTTCCAGTACGCCGAAACCTGCGCGGTGATGCTGATCATCATCGTCTTCGTCACCCTGCTCGACCTCGTGTCGTCGCAGATCCGCAAGGCGCTACTATGAGTACGCATATCGCCGCAATGAACGCGGGGCCGGCGCTGCGCCTGTCCGAGGCCCCGACGCTGGCGGCGGATGCGGTCATCGTCGATAGCCATTTCGGATGCTATACCGAGGTCGGCGCATCGACCCGCATCGAGCATAGCCGCTTCGGCGACTACAGCTACATCGGCCATCATGGCGACGTGATGGCGGCCGATATCGGCAAGTTCGCCAACATCGCCTCGATGGTGCGCATCAATCCCGGCTTCCACCCCACCGAACGCCCGTGCCAGCATCACCTGCTGTATCGCGCCAGCATGTATGGCATTGGCGATGACGATGCGCAGATGTTCCACTGGCGCCGGTTGCAGCGCGTCCGCATCGGTCACGACGTATGGATCGGCCACGGTGTCGTGATCATGCCGGGCGTGCGCATCGGCAACGGGGCGGTGGTCGGCAGTGGCAGCATCGTCACCCGCGATGTGCCCGCCTACTCGATTGCTGCCGGCAATCCGGCCCGCGTGCTGCGCCCGCGCTTCGCGCGCGCCATTGCCGAGGCGGTGGAGCAGGTGGCGTGGTGGGACTGGGATCATGCGACGCTGGCCGCACGCATCGACGATCTGCGCGACATGCGGCGCTTTCTGGCGAAGTATTCGCCGCTACCTGCGGCTGCGGCGGAAGGCTGAAGACCCGCCGCTCACGTTGGCTGCGCGGCGTCGGATCGCGCTTCGCGCAGCCAGCCGAGCAGCGTTGCAACCGCATCTTCGACCCGGCCATCGTTGCAAATACGCAAGGCGCTGTCAGGCGTGTCGCCCGCAAGCGTGCTGTTGCGCAGCAGGCGGGCCGTGATCTCGTCGTTCGTTTCGCGGCCGCGTGCGCGCATTCGCGCGCGGATGGTGTCGGCGGTGGCGATGATGTCGACCCGTTGCGCATGCGGGTAGCGCGCCCGCACCGTGGGCCAGTATGCGCGCGAGCCATTGATGAGCACGCTCAGCCCACGCGCCAGCCAGACCTCGATTTCGCGTCCGATGCCATAGTGAAAGCCGTGGCTGTGCCAGTTCAGCGCGAAGCAGCCGGCGTTGAGCCGGGTGAGGAATTCGTGTTCGCCGAGGGCAATGTGGTTCTCGCCGCCGGCGGTGGCGGGGCGGGTGATGTAGCGATGCGCGATGGCGATGCGGTCATCCGCATCCAGCGCATTGCGCAGCGCGCCGAGCACGGTGTCCTTGCCCACCCCGGAAGCGCCCACCACGTAGATCAGCCGGCCGGTCATCGCGGCATATCCTCGATTGCGCACACGCTGCCGTCGAAACCGTAGCTGCGCAGGTGGCGAAAGGGCGCGCTCTCCGTCTCCTGCACAAAGAGAGCGAGCGCGTCGAACACAAGGGGACTGCCGCCAAGATCGCCGCATGACTGCGTCAGCGCCTGTCTCAACAACGCTGCTTCGTCGCCTGCCAGACGCTCGCTGAGCGTGATGTGAAAGCGGTATTCCTCGAACACATAAGGGTAGCCCCAGCGCAGCAGCAGCGCGTCCTGCCGCAGGCTCAGTCCGGCCGTGCGGCGGCGCGCCAGCTCGGCGGCCGACGGTGGCTCGCGCAGCACATCCAGATCGGCAACACAGTGGGCCGCCAGGTCGCCAAGTTGCGCGTGATGGTCGGTCGCGCGCCAGGCGAGAAAGCCGTCGAGCGGCGCGACCTCGACGCCGAAGCTGAAGGCCTTGTGCATGCTTGCCAGCGTCCTGAGGCGCGCATCCAGCTGCGCAACATCGGCGCCGGTACGCAAGCGGAAGGGCGGCTTCAGGGTGGCATGCAGGCCGTAGCGTCTTGGCGATGCGGTGAGCTCGGCGAAACGGTCTGGCGCGATGCCGTGGATTCGGGGTTGGGCGAGCATTTCTCCGCTGCGCGCGTTGCGGCCGATCCAGTGCGATCCAAGCGCGTCGTGCGCGCTGCCTGCGGCGGGCGCGAAGAACACTGCGTAACGGGGTGCGTGATCAGCCATGCAGACGCGCTCCATCGGCGAGATAGACGATGCGACCGCCGCAGACCGTGGCGAGCAGACGGGGGCTGGCCGGGTCGCGGGTGTCGACCACCAGCAGGTCGGCGCGGCGGCCCGTTTCCAGCGTGCCGCGGTCGGCAAGGCCCAGGGCCTGCGCCGGATTGTGCGACACCAGCTGCCAGGCGCGGGCCAGCGGCAGGATGTCGTGGTGTGCGAGAGCAAAGGCTGCGTGCAGCGGCGCCGGGTAGTAGTAATCCGACGCCAGGATGTCGCACAGGCCGTCGCGTGCCAGCTCGGCCGCCCCCGGCGCGCCCACATGGCTGCCGCCGCGCAGCACGTTGGGCGACCCGCACACGACGGGCGCGCCCTGGGCCACCGCGTGAGCCGCCACTTCGCGCGTCAGCGGAAATTCCGAAATGGTGCAGCCCATGCGCTGATACGCGTCGCGAACGGCAATGCTGGGATCGTCATGCGAGGCCATCGGGATGCCGAGCGTCCTTGCGCGTGTGGCGAGCCGATCGATCAGCGCCGGCACTTCGTCTGCGCGGCTCGCTGCCGACTCGATACGCGCGATGAAGCCGTCGACATCGGTCCCCGCGCGATCGGCATATTCCTGCAGTTTCTTCGGTTTGCGCCGCATGCCAGGCAGGTGCTCGTTGAACGCTAGCAGGCCGACGCGGCCCGAATTCATCCATCCCAGTACGTCGGCTTCGCCCGCCACGTTGTGGCACTCGAAGCGCAGATGCACGCGGTGGTCGGCGAGCAGGCGGTGGCGCACGTGGTCGAAGGCTGCGAACAGCGCGACCGCCGTTTCGCGCCCGCGCAACCCGCCCTCCCATGAATAGGTGATGCCATGCATGGCCGTGGTGATGCCGTTCGAGGCGAGTTGACGGTCGGTATCGAGCAGCGCCACGTCGAGCGGGAAACGCACCCCGGGGCGTGGCATGATCTGACGCTCGAACGCATCGCCGTGAAAGTCCACGATCCCCGGCAGCACGACGCAGCCACTGGCATCGAGCCACTTGCCGCGCTGCGCGTGCGCGCCGAGCAGTTCACCGCAGAGGTGCAGCGGCGTGTCTTCCCAGTGATTGTCCGGCCGCAGCACGCTGCCGCCATGGATGGCGGCAAGCGCCGTCGTAGTCGAGGAGTTCAGCACGTTTCTACCCTGTACACAAAGAATGACGGTTACTGACCCGGCAATCACCCAGGCGACACCGGGTGGGGCGCGGAGTAACAACCCATCCCCACCCCAGCAGCCAGCGCAGAGACGCGCTGTCGTTCAGGCGGCAGCGAGCGATGCTCGCCGAAACCCCGCCTTTACCCCCTTGAAGGGGAGTGCGCCCGGAGCCCCTCCGAACTCGTCAGCAGGTTCCTTCCCCTTGCATGTTCGCGGAAAGGAACGGAGCCAGCTAAACAAGTCGGGTGGGTAGCCTTTCGCTCCCTCCCCTTCAAGGGGAGGGCTGGGGTAGGGATGGGTTTCGAGGGCTCGCCACCAAACCCATCCCCATCCTGTCCTTCCCCTTGAAGGGGAAGGCACCTGCTAATGAGATTCGGGTGGCTCCGTTTGGCTCCTTCCCCTTGAAGGGGAGGGGGTAGACGGGGTCCCCGAACCTCATTAGCAGGTTGTGCCCCCTTGAAGCGAGGGACAACGTACCAACGCCGACTTCAAGTAGTTGCTTGCCGGGTCATTGAGGTCCTCAATGACCCGGCTATCAGCTTAGAGCATTCATCTTACGTATTTGTGTAGACGACTAGTGGAATTACTGTTCGGGGTCGAAGACCAGTTGCACCCAGTCGCCGGAAAAGCGGGTCACGGCGTACTGGATCGGCTCGCCCCGGAGGTCGATATTGATCGCCTCGACCTCCAGCACCGGGTGGGTTTTCGGTTGCGCCAGCAGGCGGGCGGTTTCGTCGTCGGGCAGGCGCGCGGTCACGCGCGAACTGCCACGGGTGTAGTCGAGGATGCCGAAGGTCTGTAGCGCGCGCGTGATCGATGCGTGCTCGCGCACGCGCTCGGCGATGCCGGGAAAGCGGTCGACGGCGAAGTAGCTCTGGGCCACGTCGACCGGCCGCCCTTCGGCCCGGCCCAGTGTCGTCAATTGCACAACACGCGCGCCGCGCGGCAGATGGAGCGCTTCGGCCACCGCTGCGGGCGCCGGCATCTCGCTGGCACGCAGCACTTCGATCGACGCGCTCAGCCCGGCCTTGCGCATGTTCTCCGAGAAGCGCGTGCGGCGGCCGATCGTGTAGTCGATGGCGTGTTCCTGCACGAAAGTGCCGCGCCCCTGTTCGATGCGGACGATGCCGCCGCGTTCGAGCACGCCCAGCGCGCGGCGCACGGTGTGGCGATTGACGCCGAAGCGCTCGGCCAGTTCGGTTTCGTTCGGCAGGCGCTCGCCCGGCGCAAAATGCTGCTTCCGAATGTCATCGGTCAGCGCGGCCTCGATCTGCCGCCACACGGCAATGCCGTTACCCCTGTCTAGACTCATGTGTTCCTGTTTCCGTACGCACGGGTTCGAAGGATAGGGCCTTTTCACGAAAGCTTCATGTCGGTCGGCCACAATGATACGACGCTGTGGCAGCCGCCATGTCGTGCTATAACGTCTAGACGTCCATACCAATTAAGTCGCCATCGATGCCCATGAACGAAGCTGCTCCCGACGTTTCGCGCCGCCTTGCACTGGGCGTGCTTGCCTGCGCGCCCGCCCCGGACCTGGCGGACTGTGTCCGCGCCCTCGGAGAACTGCCCCGGTTTACCTGGCTGCGCCAGCCCGAGACCGGTCTCGTCATGCTGCGTGCCCGCATCGGCGGCAATGGTGCGCGCTTCAATCTCGGCGAGGCCAGTGTCACCCGGTGCACGCTGCGCCTGGCCGACGGCAGCATCGGTGTCGGCACGGTGCGGGGGCGAAATCCGCGCCACGCCGAGCATGTCGCGATCTGCGATGCGCTGCTGCAGCACCCGGAGTATGCCGGACGTGTCCAGGCGCAGGTGATCGATGTGCTCGTCCGCGCCGAGCAGGCGCGCCACGCCCGGCGCAGTGTGCAAGTGTCGGCGTCCAAAGTGGATTTCTTTACCCTGGTCAGGGGGGAGGACTGATGAATACCGCAACCGAACTCGATCTCGCCCACATGCTGCCCGGGTTCGCCGATCCCGTGCATGATGCCCAGCGCGGATTCAGGTGCGTGCTCGATGCGCTTTCGCGCCCCGGGCGCCTGTTCGACATGACGGTGGATGTCACGCCCCCGCCGGGTCTGGCGCCGGCCCAGTGTGCAGCGCTTCTGACACTGGCCGATTGCGATACGCCGGTGTGGCTCGAACCCGGCCTGCGCGATGCCGCGGCCGGCCATTACCTGCGCTTTCACTGCGGTTGCCCGCTGGCGGCAGACTTCGCCGACGCCCACTTCGTCGTGCTCGCGGGTCTCGGCGCGCTGCCGCAGCGCAGCGCGCTGAAACTGGGCGATCCGTGTTACCCCGACCGGTCCGCGACGGTGCTGGTCGAGGTGCCCGAACTCGAACACGGTGGTCCGATCCGTCTGCGCGGCCCCGGCATTGCCGATGTGCAGGCGATCAGTGTCGGCGGGTGGACGGCGCGTACCACGGCGTTCCTGCACGAGAACCGCGCCGCCTTTCCGCTCGGCGTCGACCTGCTGCTGAGCTGCGGCGGGCGCCTGATGGGGCTGCCCCGAACCACGATCGTGGAGGTCTGAGATGTATGTTGCGGTCAAGGGTGGCGAGCGCGCCATCGCACAGTCGGTCGATCTCGTCGCCAGGGCGCGACGCGGCGATCCCGCGGTACCCGAACTCTCCGTCGAGCAGATTCGCCAGCAGATGCGGCTCGCTGTGGCACGGGTGATGACGGAAGGGTCGCTGTACGACGAGGATCTTGCCGCGCTTGCCATCAAGCAGGCGGCGGGTGATCTGGTCGAGGCGATCTTCCTGCTCCGGGCCTACCGCACGACGCTCAAGCGCCTGGGCGACAGCGTGCCGCTCGACACGGCCAACATGCGCCTGGAGCGCCGCATCTCGTCCGCGTTCAAGGACCTGCCCGGTGGACAGGTGCTCGGGCCGACTTACGACTACACCCAGCGCCTGCTCGATTTCGCGCTGATGGCCGATGCGGCCGTCACCGAGGACCCGGCGGCGGAAGCCAGTGCAGGGCCGATCGTGGCGCCGCGCGTCACCGACCTGCTGGCCGGCGAGGGGCTGCTCGAAACCAGTGCACGTGCCGAGGGTGACCCCGATCCGTCCGACCTGACGCGCGAGCCGCTGCAGTTGCCCGCAGACCGTGCTACGCGACTGCAGAACCTGGCGCGCGGCGACGAGGGCTACCTGCTCGCGCTCGGCTATTCCACCCAGCGCGGCTACGGCACCACGCACCCCTTTGCCGCCGAGATCCGCTTCGGCGCGGTGGCGCTCGAACTGTTCATCGACGAACTCGGCTTCGCGGTGAAGATCGGCGAGGTCGACCTGACCGAATGTCAGCTGATCACCGATTTCGAAGGCAGCGCGGAGGCCGCGCCGCAGTTCACGCGAGGCTACGGTCTGGCTTTCGGCCACAGCGAACGCAAGGCGATGGCGATGGCGCTGGTAGACCGCGCGCTGCGGGCGGGCGAGTTCGGCGAAGACACCGATCTGCCGGCCAACAACGAGGAATTCGTCCTCGCCCACAGCGACAACGTCGAGGCCTCGGGCTTCGTGCAGCATCTGAAGCTGCCGCACTACGTCGATTTCCAGACCAATCTCGAACTGCTGCGTCGCCTGCGCGCGCAGTGGGACGCGAGCAATGCCGGTGCCACCGGCGACGAGGAGCCCGCGGCATGACCCAGGCCGAAGCCCATGACGGCTACAACTTCGCCTATCTCGACGAGCACACCAAGCGCATGATTCGCCGTGCGCTGCTCAAGGCGGTCGCCATTCCCGGTTACCAGGTGCCCTTCGGCAGCCGCGAGATGCCGTTGCCCTATGGCTGGGGCACCGGCGGCATCCAGGTGACGGCGGCGGTGATCGGCCGCGCCGATGTGCTCAAGGTCATCGACCAGGGCGCCGACGACACCACCAACGCCGTCAATATCCGCAGCTTCTTCCGCAAGGTGACGGGCGTTGCCACCACCGAACGCACCCGTGAGGCCACGCTGATCCAGACCCGCCACCGCATCCCGGAGACGCCGCTGAGCGAGGGCCAGATCATGGTCTTCCAGGTGCCGATTCCCGAGCCCTTGCGCTGGCTCGAGCCGCGCGAGACCGAAACCCGCAGCATGCACGCACTGCGCGAGTACGGGGTGATGCACGTCAAGCTCTACGAAGACATCGTGCGTCACGGCCGTATCGCCACCACCTACGATTACCCGGTGATCGTCAACGGCCACTACCTGATGCGGCCGTCGCCGATTCCCAAGTTCGACAATCCCAAGCTGCACCGCAGTCCGGCGCTGATGCTGTTCGGTGCCGGGCGCGAGAAGCGGGTGTACGCGGTGCCGCCAGATACCGACGTGCGTTCGCTCGATTTCGACGACCATCCGTTCGCCATCGAGCGCTGGGACGCACCGTGCGCCCTGTGCGGCGCCACCGACGCCTATCTCGACGAGATCATCATCGACGACAAGGGTGAGCGCATGTACGTGTGCTCCGACACCGAATACTGCAACGACCGGCAGCAGGCCGGTCATCATGGTACGCAAGGGGGGGCGCCACGCGCATGAAACATCCCGCTCCACTGCTCGAGGTGCGCGATCTCGGCAAACGCTATGGCCATCGCATCGGCTGCGAACAGGTCAGCTTCGATCTCTATCCCGGCGAGGTGCTGTGCATCGCCGGTGAATCGGGCTCGGGCAAATCCACGCTGCTCAATACCCTGGCCTTCCAGCTCCGCCCTGACGCCGGCAGCGTGCATTACGCCATGGCCGGGCGCGGTCTCACCGACCTGGCGAGCCTGCCCGAAGCCGCGCTGCGCGAACTGTGGCGCACCGACTGGGGCTTCGTGCGCCAGAACCCGCGCGACGGTTTGCGCATGGGGGTGTCGGCAGGCGCCAACATCGGCGAACGCCTGATGGCCGTCGGCCAGCGCCATTACGGCGAGATCCGTGCAACGGCGGCCGACTGGCTCGCGCGCGTCGAGATCGACGGTGCCCGCCTGGACGATCCCCCGACCGCATTTTCGGGCGGCATGCAGCAGCGTCTGCAGATCGCGCGCAATCTGGTCACCCATCCGCGCCTGGTGTTCATGGACGAACCCACCGCCGGGCTCGATGTCTCGGTGCAGGCACGCTTTCTCGACCTGTTGCGCGGCCTCGCCGCCGATCTTCGCATCGCCGTCATCCTGGTGACGCACGATCTGGCGGTGGCGCGCCTGCTTGCGCATCGCCTAATCGTGATGAAGCAGGGCAGGGTGATCGAAACCGGCCTCACCGACCAGCTCCTCGACGACCCACAGCATCCGTACACGCAGTTGCTCGTGTCTTCGGTGCTGGCTGCCTGACCGGACCGAATCCATGCAAGACATCCATCAGCTCAAGGTCGAACATCTGTCCAAGCACTTCATCCTGCACAATCAGGGCGGCGTGCGCATGGCGGTGATCGACGACATCTCCTTCGATCTCGGCCGCGGCGAATGCCTGGTGCTCGACGGCCCCTCGGGTGCGGGCAAGAGCACGCTGCTGCGTTGCCTGTACGCGAATTACCTCGCATCCTCGGGGGCGATCCGGGTGCGCGCGGCCGGCAGTGGCGAGTGCATCGACATGGTCGGCGCCACGCCGCAGGCCATTATCGAGCTGCGCCGTACCACGCTGTCCTACGTCAGCCAGTTCCTGCGCGTGATCCCGCGCGTGGGTGCGCTCGACGTCATCGCCGAACCGCTGCTCGCGCTGGGCGAGAGCCGTGCCGCCGCGATGGCGCGCGCGGCCGCCTTGCTGACCCGGCTGAACCTGCCCGAGCGTTTGTGGCAGCTGCCGCCGGCCACTTTCTCCGGTGGCGAACAGCAGCGCGTCAATATCGCCCGCGGCTTCATTGCAGAAAAGCCCGTGTTGCTGCTCGACGAACCCACGGCCTCGCTCGATGCCGCCAACCGGCAGGTGGTGATCGCGCTCATCCGCGAGGCCTGCGCGCGCGGCGCGGCCGTCGTCGGCATCTTTCACGACGGCGAAGTGAGCGAGGCCGTGGCCACGCGCCGCTTGCCCGTCCTGCCCCTTACCCCGCTTGCCGCCTGATCCGGAGCACGCCCATGAAACAGTACCTGACCCACGCCCGTGTCGTTCTCGCCAATGAAGTGCTCGAGGACGCCGCCGTTCTCGTCGACGAAGGCTGTATCCGCGCCATCAATCCGGTGCAGGTAAGCGGCGCGCATGAAATCGACCTCGGCGGGCAATGGCTGATGCCCGGCATGATCGACGTGCATTGCGATGCCATTGAGAAGGAGGCCGAGCCGCGCGCGCGCGTGCTGTTTCCGCTCGATTTCGCCTGCCTCAACATCGATCGCCGCAACGCCGCGGCGGGCATCACCACGCCCTACCACGCGATGTCCTTCGCCCATGCCGAATGGGGGGTGCGCAACAACGAGACCGCGGCCGAGCTGGTGCGCGCGGTGCGGCGATTCCAGCGCCATGCCCTGGTCGACAACCGTATCCACGTGCGCTACGAGATCACCGACGAAAGCGCCTTGCCCTTCATCCTCGAATTGTTCGACGAGGGCTGCGTCGATCTGCTGTCGATCATGGACCACACCCCGGGGCAGGGGCAGTTCCGCCATCTCGACACCTACGTCGCCTACATGATGGGCAATCACGGCAGCAGCCGCGAGGCCGCGCTGCAGGTTGCCGAAGACAAGATCCGCGCCCGCGAAACGGCGGACGAACGCGTGCTGGCGCTGATGGCGCGAGCGCGAGCGCTCGGCGTGCCCACTGCCAGCCATGACGACGACGATCCGCAGCGCATCGCCACGATGAAGGAGCTCGGTGCCTCGATGAGCGAGTTCCCCATCGACCTCGCCACTGCGCGCGCGGCGCATGGCGCCGGCTTGGCGACCATCTTCGGCGCGCCCAACGTGATGCGCGGCGGCAGCCAGTCGGGCAACCTGCGCGCTTTCGACGCCATCGATGCCGGTGTGGCCGATTGCCTGTGTGCCGACTATGCGCCGGCGACCATGCTGGCCGCCGTGTCCCTGCTGGCCAGTCGCGACGCGCTGCCGTTGCATGCGGCTGTCCGCCTCGTCACCCTCAACCCCGCCCGCGCGGCAGGGCTGCACGATCGCGGCGAAATCGCCGTCGGCAAGCGCGCCGACCTGATCAGCGTGGCCAATCCGGGAGGGCACGCCGCGGTCACCAACACCTGGCTCGAGGGCAAACAGGTCTTCGCGGCGGCCTATCCGGCTTGAGTCCGGGCGATGGCGTCCGGGCGGATCGCCATCGCATCGTGCTGCCTGGCTGGCAGCCGTTCTATTTCACCACACCGCAGGCCACGCGCGCCCCGCCGCCGCCGAGCGGCGCCGGATGATCGGAGTGATTATCGCCGCCGGCGTGAATCATCAGCGAACGTCCGGCGAGGTCGGCCGCCTTGAGCCGCGGTGCCAGTACCGGCTGCGACGACGTGCCGTCCGCCGCGACGAACAAGGGGGGCAGATCGCCGAGATGGCCATCGCCCCAGGGTTCGCCGTGTCTGTTGCTACCGGCCGGATCGTAATGCCCGCCTGCGGCCAGGCCGGGCACTGGCTTGCCGTCCTTGTCCCGGGGGCCGCAGTCCGGATTCTGATGAACGTGGAAACCGTGCAGACCTGGTGCCAGTCCGTGCAGGGCGGGTGTCAGGACGAGGCCGTAGGTCGTTTCCGATACCGAAATCGACCCCACGTCGGCGGCGGTGCCTTGTGCATCGACCGCGTGCATCTGAATCATGGTGGCGGCGGTGGAGACGGCCGGCAGGAGGGTGAATGCGAGCAGGGTGGCGATCTTCATTTTGGACGCTTCTCTCTGTAGTGGGTTGATGGCGCGGCGCAAAGGCGTGCGCGCCATTCCATTACAGACTGCATCGCCGGACATGACAAGGGATTGTTTTGCGCATGGGCGAATGGACCGGGCCGGTGGCGGCGCCCGTTCAGGCGGGCGGGCGTTCGACCGTCCTGTCCGCCTGATCCGCCGTCTGTGGCGGCGGCCCGGCGTGCTGCATCTGCTCCTGCGCAATCTGCTCGTCCACCCGTGGATCGAGCGCCGCGGCCAGCGGCGAACTGCTGGTGCTGTCCGGCATCGGGATGTGATGCAGCGGCGCGTCTTCGACCTGATGCAGATGGGTTGCGCGCCTGGGCTGCACCCGCCACGCCACGACCAGCGCGCAGGCCATGACGAAGGCGTAGAGCATGTTGGGGCCGATGAAGCGCATCAACACCCCGGCGAGAAGGGGGCCGAGACTGGCGCCGATACCGAAGGTCAGCAGCAGCATCGCGGTCAGCGACACCCGGCGCTCGGCATCGACGTGGTCGTTGGCCAGTGCGACCGCAAGCGGATACAGGCTGAACTGCAGGATGCACACCAGGAAGCCAGCGACGAACAGCAACCAGATGGGGGCCGAAGGCAGCACTGCGAGCGGCAGCGCGACGCCTGCCAGCAACATGCCGCAGCGGCCGATCAGCCAGATCCGGTCGCGCCGGTCGGACAGCCAGCCCAGCGGCCATTGCACGACGAGTCCGGCAAAGATGCAGCTGCCCATGAACAGCCCGACCTCCTCGGTCGGCAGATCCATGCGGGTGGCGTACAGCGGGGCAAGACCGTAGAACGACCCCACCATCATGCCGGCCATGGCGATGGTGATCAGCGACAGCGGGACGCGCTTGATGAAGAAGCGCGGCTCCAGCGGCGCCGGATGCAGTTTGGCCGGGTGCAGCTTGTGGGTGAGCGCGACCGGTACCAGGCACAGTGCATAGCACAGTCCCACCAGCATCAGCAGTTGCAGGTTGAGCTCCGGGTGCAGCACCAGCACCAGCTGACCGAGGATCAGGCCGAGGTAGGAGGCGCCCATGTAACCGGAAAAGACCTGGCCGCGCTGTTCGGCGCTGGATTGTTCGTTGAGCCAGCTCTCGATCACCATGTACTGGCACATCGTGCAGATGCCGATCAGCAGACGCAGCAGCAGCCATGCCGGCAGCCAGTCCACCATGCCGTGGCCGAGCACGGCGGCGGTTACCACGCCGGCGCAGGCGACATAGGCGCGGATGTGACCGACCCGCGAAATCAGGCGATGGCCAAGGTTGCCGCCCAGCACCAGGCCGAGGTAGTTCGCCGTCATCAGCGCACCTACCCACAGACCGTCCGCGGTCGTGGCCACGCGCAGGGCAAGATAGGTGCTCAGCAGGCCAGAGCCCAGCAGCATCAGGGTCGTGGCGAAATAGAGCGAGCGAAAGGAGTTCAGGATGACGAACATGGGCGAAGGCATACGTGGGCGGCGGGCTGACGGAACAGGGGTGTCCGCAGTCACGCTGTCATACTAACCGTGGCAGCCGGATCAGGGTACCCGGACAATCACCAATCTGGTGCGCGAATCTGCCAGACTGTCGACTCAAGTCTTGCGTCGGACTGCCGTAAACACGGATTCCGGCACAGTGCCAATACACGGAGGAGCGCGCCATCATGGACGTCTCATCGATCGCAGCATTTGCCAGTGCCAACGCCGCGGCCCAGGTTCAACAGCAGGCTTCGGTCTCGGTGTTCAAGAAGGCCCTGGACATCCAGGAGCAGACCGCAATGCAGCTGCTCGAGGCATTGCCGCCCGTGCCGGCAGCACCGGCGGGCACAACCGGGGGCGTGGTCGACACCTGGGCCTGATCACCGGCCGGCGGATGCGCTCTCGTGCTGGGCGGATCCCCGGGCGGCTGTTATCGTTCGTCCGCCCCGACCGGAGACCCCCGCATGGCAGACGCACCGCCCCCCGCCGCGCAGCCGAATAACCCTCTGCACGGCAAGACCCTGGAGAAGATTCTCAACGAACTGCTGAGCATCTACTCCTGGGCCGAACTCGGCCAGCAGATCGACATCCGCTGCTTCAATCACGAACCCAGCATTGCCTCCAGCCTGAAATTCCTGCGCCGCACGCCTTGGGCGCGGGAGCAGGTCGAAGCGCTCTACGTCCATTCGGTGCGCAACGGCCTGTACAAGGGCTGAGCGCGTGCCCGGAAACAGAACGATGGATCTTCAGCCCGTACTCGACGATATCGTCGCCACCCTCGAACCGCAGCTCGGCGCCGGTAAGGTCGCGAGCTACATTCCCGCGCTAGCCAGCGTTTCGCCGCGCCGGCTCGGTATCGCCCTGCGCACCCGCGAGGGCGCGGAATACCGTGCGGGCGATGCGAACACGCCGTTCTCCATCCAGAGCGTGTCGAAGCTGTTCACGCTGACGCTGGCCATGCGCCATCTCGGCGACACACTGTGGGAGCGGATCGGCCGGGAGCCGTCGGGCAATCCCTTCAATTCGCTGGTGCAGCTCGAGTCGGAGCAAGGCGTGCCGCGCAACCCCTTCATCAACGCCGGTGCCATTGCAGTGGCCGACCGTCTGGTGAGCTGTTGTGACAGCGCGCGTGCAGACATCCTGGCGCTGCTGTCGAGCCTGAGCGGCGAAACCATTGTTTTTGACGAAGAGGTGGCCGCGTCGGAAGCGTCCTCCGGGTTTCGCAATATCGCACTGGCCAATTTCATGAAGAGCTTCGGCAAGCTCGACAACGATGTGGCGCAGGTGCTCGATTTCTATTTCCACCAGTGCTCGGTGGCGATGAGCTGTGTGCAGCTGGCCCGCGCAGCCGCCTACCTGTGCAGCGACGGCAGGCATCCGCTGACCGGCGAGGCGGTGGTGACCGAGCGCCAGGCGCGGCGAATCAACGCCCTGATGCTGACCTGCGGCACCTATGATGCGGCCGGCGAGTTTGCCTTCCGCATCGGCCTGCCATGCAAGAGCGGGGTCGGCGGCGGCATCGTGGCGGTGCTGCCCGACACGCTCAGCCTGTGCGTATGGTCGCCCGGCCTCGACGAAACCGGCAACTCGCTGCTGGGCATGAAGGCGCTGGAGCTGTTCGTCGCCCGTACCGGGCTGTCGGTGTTCTGAGGCTTGCGATCCTGCCGGGCAGGGTCCGAAAGTCGGGCTCGCCTGGATGGGCTGCCGACGTTTCACGGTGCCGCTCCCGCAGCGCGGGGGCGGCACCGTGCTTGCTCCGGAATCAGTATGGATCGATTCCGATCACGACCGGATCATGGTCCGAGGTGCGTGCCTTGGTGGGCGCATAGAGCTCGGTTTGCTGCATGACGCTCTTGTACTCGACGTTGTAGTCGATCACTGCAGGTTCGTCGGCATTGATCCGATAGCCAGCGGCACCGGTAATCTGATCGACGAAGCTCGGCGATGCCATGGCGTGATCGAGCGCGCCCCACTGGCCGTCGAAAACGTAGGAGTAGGCAGCGGGTCCCTCGAACAAGGTCGCGAGGTCAAGGTAGCCGTGCGACTCCAGAGCCTGGACCGGATCCTCCATCGAATAGGCATTGAAGTCCCCCAGTAGCAGGAAGTCGGGATCGCCGCTCCCGGTCGGGTCGGTGTCGAGCCAGTCGGCAAGCGCCTCAGCGGCCTGCGTACGGCTTGCATTCCAGAAGCCCTGACCATCGCCGCGATCGCAGTCGGCAATGTCGTTGCCCGGATCGCTGTCGGCGCATACGCCTTCGGTAGCCAACCCTGAATCACCCTTCGACTTCAGGTGGTTCACCACGACGGTGAAGCGTGCCCCTGTGCCCCTGTCGTCGAAGGTCTGGGCGAGTGACGGGCGGTTGCGGCTGGTGTCGAAGCGCGGATCGACCGCAGCGTCGATGATCTTGAAGACCCCGGCCGGTGCGAGTCGCGCTGGTTTGTAGATGATGCCGACGCGGATCGCATCGCCTCCGATGACGCCGGTGGCGATGTGGGCGTACTGCGTCGACCCCAGGCGCTGGTTGAGATGGGCCACGATATCGGCAGCGGCATCGACGTTCGGGGTGTTCTCGAGCTCGATCAGTCCCACAAGGTCCGCATCGAGATCCGCAAGCGCCGACACCAGCTTTTCGCGCTGGCGCTCCAGCTCTTCGGCACTGTCGGCACCCCGGCACTCCATGTTGACCAAGGGACCGCAGCGATTGTCGAGGGGGCTGCCCTTGGCCTCGTCGAGCGTGACGAAATAGTTCAGCACATTGAAACTTGCCGCACGCAGCGAACCGCCCGTCGTGGGTACCGCTTCCGGGCGCGCGTTGCTGGCTTCGAAGTTGGGTGCGCTCGCGTTGAGAGCATTGAACGGGCGCAGGCGCCAGGCGTTTCCGCTGGCGCTGTTGCCGGCCCAGGTGTAGGTCATCACGCCTACCATACCGGTGGCGGTATCGCCGCCGCGCAAGGTGTTGTCGGCGCTCAAGGGCAGGCCGCCGCGACCGAGCAGGATCGGGTCGGGGTTCTGGTCATTCCTGGCGTCGTCGACGATGAGCCGGTTCAAGGCATTGTGCTCCGCCAATTGCGCGGCCTCAGCGCCCGGACGAACGACCTGGGTGGGCTGCAACAGGCGGTCGCCGGCCGACACGACGACTTGGCCGAAGCGTCCAAGCTGATAGTGTTCCGTGACCGTGAGTGCCTGAGGGAAGCGTACCAGCATGCCCTCGAAGCGCTCGGGGAAATTCGCGTCCGGGAACGGCAGGGTCACGTCGGTGGGCGTGACCGAGCCGGCGCCACAAGTAACGATATTGCTGGCGCTGATCTGGGTCTGGTCCTGGTATTCGGAGACGTTGCCGGTGACCAGCACCGACTGGCCCAGTGCCACGCTGTCATTGTTGCCGTTGAAAACAAACAGGCCATCCGAGGTTTCGGGATCACCATCGCCCGCCGGGTCCTGGATGTAGAAGCCGCGCAGCGCGGGGCTCGGTCCTTCGTAGTCGCCGATCACCACCCCGCGCGTCGTGACGGTGCCGGTGACGGAGGACGCCATGCCGCGGCCCTGGATGGCGTAGATCGGGGTGAAGGCTTGCGCGCAGCGGTCGGCAATGTTGAACGAGGCCACGAAATCGGAGGCCATCGCGGTCGGCGTGCCGTCGAGATCGTTCACCGCATTGGCGGCAACGGTGAGTGTGCACGAGTCGCCAGCAACGAGATCCGAGACCGGGTCCAGCGTGTATTGGGTGCCGCTTCCGCTGAGCGACACCGGTGTTGCGCCCGAGGTCGAGCATGTCAGGCTGATTCCTGCCGTCGACAACGAAACCGGCTCGGAAAAGGTCAGCGCCAGGCTGGCCTTGGGTTCGAACGCGCCGCCAACGGCATCGAAAGCGCTTACGGACGGGGCAACATCATTGACGCTGCCGTTATCGATGGTGTGACTGCCGAGCCCGGCGATGTCGTTGATTGCGCTGCCGTTCCACTCCGTGGACGGATCGAAGCTGTCGTCGGGAGTGGTGTCGCCGCTTGTCACCGATGACTTGCGTGAAAGGGTGTGGTTCGCCGTGGTCACGGCGCCCGTGCCCCATTCCGACCCGGGGTCGAAACCGGTCTGGCCGATCGCATCCACGACCGCGCCGTCCTTCGTCAGCACCACCGCGTCGTCACCGTTGTACCAGCTTCCACTGTCGGTCTGGTTGGCAAGCGCCAGCATCTCCGCCATGGCTGAGCCGTGCACCAGCGTGTGGGTCGTACCGGGGGCAAGCAGGCCCGAGAGGATGATCGTCCGCCCGGGCGAAGCCGAACCATTGAAATAGAACTTGATCGCGTAGCCTGCGGCGGCGAGGTCGACCGGGGCTGTATCCGGGTTGAAGATTTCGATGGCCTTGTTATTGCTGCTGCCTTCGATGTACTTCGAAACGAACAATTCCGCGTAGGCGGAAGGTGAAAACAGCAGCGACGCAAAGCCGATACTCGCGAGTGCACGAGCGACGGTTTTTGCTTGTGTTGAATGACGTGGCATTGGGTCGTCTCCATCCGGTAACCGACAGGAAAATCGACATGCACTCAATTATTGACCTGGCAATCAGCCGGGCAACACGGGCTGAATTGCCGTGCAGTGACTCGCATCTCCGTGGCGGGCGGGAAAAATCCGCCCGTATTCGGAGTGCCGGGTCGATAAATGAACATGGCGGAACGCTATTAGCCCGGCAATCAACCTGGAGATGCCGACAGGATTGCTGCGCGGCGACCTGCTTCCCTTGAGGAGCAGGGGTCAGGTATCGGCGCCGAACTCATATCCTCAAATGCCGGGATAACAGGCAGAAAATCCTATCGGTCGGATATGTTGACGGTGTTACAGGAATTTCAGTTTTTTCGTTTCGTTCAAGTGCTCATTAAATCAGGATTGGTGAGGAGTCGGTTGAATTGAGGGAGGTTTCAATATTATTTCTCAATTGTTTAAATTCTGATTCCTGAACAAGTGTCGGGTATTTTTACGTCATTTTTTCTTAACATATATAACTTCATGAAATATATGGGCATTTGAATTTGGTGCGTAAATTGCTATTGAGGTCAAGAAAAGATATCGAACTGCTAACCCATAACAGGCCTCAGCCCATGAAAATTATTGCCACTGCCGTTTCACTGGTACTGCTCTCATCGACCGCACACGCCGATCTGATCAAGATGACGTTCGACGGCACGAATACCGGTTCGTCCAGCGCGTCGAATGTGTTCGGTGCCACCGTGTCCACGTTCAAAGGCTATGCAATCTACGAGTCGACGACCACGGGAAGCTCTTTTTCGTCGGTCTCAGGAACCACGAACAATTACGCTGGGGCATTGCGGGCGTTTTCGTTCGATGTCCTCGGTGCGTTCGGTGAAGTGCTCTTCTCGGGAGCCCTCAATGCCGATGCGGGTTTCGGTTCAGCCCAGGTTCGGGACGCAACGAGCGGGATGGATCGCTTCTCGCTCAACCAGATCACGCTGGGAAGTGCTGACGTCACGGGCGCGCCCGCCTTCTTCAAGTCCGCAACCTTCACCTTGGGGCTGACGGCATCGGACGCGGGTGCGATCAGCAATGCCGACCTGCCGGGCGTTTTTGATCCGGCACTGTTTGGCACCCGAAGCATCTCGATGTCGATTGCTCGTCTGCCCGGCGCACCGAGTGCGGGTTCGGTGTTCTTCAACTTTGGCCTTGCCAGCCTGGACGTCGATGCCGCTCAGACGGCGACGGTACCTGAACCCGGCACGCTCGCCCTGATCGGACTCGGTTTGCTCGGGGGGCTCGGGATGAGCCGTCGTCCGCGGCGCAACTCAACCGGCGCTTGAGCGTTCCGTTGTATCGGTCGCGCCTGCCAGCAGGCGCTCCAGCCGCTCGATGCGGTGGCGATGGGGCGTGGTGATGGCGTAGAAATGCTCCTGCAGCTGCGTCGATTGGCCCACGATCACCAGGCTGCCGGCGCGCAGTTCGTCCTGCACCACCACCTCGGGCAGCACCGTCAGCCAGCCGCTGTCGCGCGCGATCAGGCGGAGCATGGCCATGTCGTCGACTTCCGCGCGCAAGCGCGGCGTCACCCCGGCCGAGATGCACATGGCGTCGAACTGCGCGCGCAGCGCATGCCGCGGGCCGGGCAAGGCGAGGTCTTCGCCGTCCAGATCGTCGGGCACGCGCAGGCTGCGCCCCTTCCAGGCGCTTGCCGGGCCGACCAGGGAAATCGCCTGGCTGCCCAGGAATCGGCAGTGCAAGGGGCGGTCCGGGTCGGTCGGCACCGTCTCGTTGGCGAGCACGACGTCGAGCTGATGCTGCACGAGGCGCTCCAGCAGACCCGCCAGCAGACCGGACTCCAGCGTCAGCACCACGGTAGGGTCGGCCAGCAGGGGCCGGATCCAGTTTTCCTGATAGTTGCGCGACAGCGTGGCCACGCTGCCGACGCGCAGCCGGATCACGCCCTCGCTGCGACCCTGCAGGCGGCCGAGCATCTCCTGACTGAGGCCGAAGATGTTCTCCGCGTAGGACAGCATCAGCTGGCCGGTGTCGGTCAGTACCAGGCGTCGCCCCTCGCGTTCGAACAGCGCTTCGCCCAGGCGGTCCTCGAGCTGGCGGATCTGGGCAGAAAGCGCGGACTGCGAGGTATGCAGCTCCTGCGCGGCCCGCGTCAGGTGCCCCGTCCTGGCGACGCGCCAGAAATAGAACAGATGATGGAAGTTGAGCTGCTCGAGGCTGATCATTCTGTTTTCGATAACAATAAGTTCTAGTTAATGTATTTTACGGAATCGTTTGTCGCAAGCACCATGATGGCAATGCAATTCGGGGTCACCCATCATGGAATTTTCGAGTCTTCTGCTGTCGGCCAGCGCCTTGGCGCCCGTCGTCTTGATGTCGATGGCCGCGTGCCTGCCCCTTGGCGGCGGCGCGCGCGAGGCCTTGTTGTGGAAACGCTTCCGCCGCTTTTCGGTCGCGGCCTTGCTGTGCGCGCTGGTGACGCCGGGTGTGCACCAGCTCCTGTCGTCGGCGCCCACGGGCACGGTGTCGATGCAGCCGCTGCCGTGGCTGGGCATCAGCGTGCTCGGGGCCTGGCTGGCGGTGCTGGTGCAAATGCTGGGCACCGTCATCGCGGTGTTCTCGTCGCGCTATCTGCAGGGTGAGACCGGGCAAGGGCGTTATGTCGCCGCGCTCGCCGCCGTGCTCGCGGCGGTCCATCTGCTCCTGCTCGCCAATCACTGGCTGGTGCTGATTGCGGCCTGGGCCATCGTTGGCGTGGCGCTGCAACACCTGTTGTGCTTCTACCCCGACCGTCCGTTCGCCTTGCTGGCTGCCCACAAGAAAAGGATTGCCGACCGGCTGGCCGACGTCATGCTCCTTTGTGCCGCGGCGCTCGCATGGTGGGCGGCGGGTAGCGGCTCGCTGGCCGATCTGCAGCAGCATCTGGACACGTTCGGCGCGTCGATGCCGCTGCAGTTGAGTGCGGTGTGCGTGGTCGTCGCGGTGATCCTGCGCACGGCGCTGTTGCCGGTGCATGGCTGGCTGATCCAGGTCATGGAGGCACCGACGCCGGTGTCGGCGCTGCTGCATGCCGGCGTGGTCAACCTCGGCGGCTTCGTGCTCATCCGCTTCGCCCCGCTGCTGGAGGCGGCGCCGGCCGCACGCTGGCTGCTGGTCGGCTTCGGGCTTGCCACCGCCTTGCTGGCGGGTCTGGTGATGCTGACCCGCATCAGCATCAAGGTCAGGCTGGCGTGGTCCACCGTGGCGCAGATGGGCTTCATGGTGCTCGAGTGCGGTCTCGGCCTGTATACGCTGGCCGCGCTGCACTTGATCGGCCATTCGCTGTACAAGGCGCATGCCTTCCTGTCGGCGTCCGCGGTGGTGAACGACAGCAAGCTGCGGACGATGCGCGGCACCGCCGCATCCTCACCTGCGAGCCTGCTCCTTGCACCGGCGCTGGCGGTCGCGATCCTTGCCCTGATACAGGCGCGGGTCCCCGGCACCGCGTGGCCATGGTGGTGGAGCGGAGTGCTGGCGCTGGCGTGGGCGCCGATGTTGTGGCTGCCCACGCGCCGCGCGGGGGAGGGCGGCCTGCTCTGCTGGCGCGCGCTTGCGGGGCTCGCCATGGTGGCTGGCCTCACCGCGGTGGCACTGGCGGCGCATGCCCTGCCGTTCGGCCTGGATGACGCGCCCCAGCATCGGGCCGGTGTCGTCGCGATGCTCGGCATGGGCGTGATGTACCTGTGTCTCGTCACCCTGCAGGTCCGTCCGCAAGGCCTTGCCGTGTGGCGGCGCTGGAGCTACGCCGGCTTCTACGTGGATGAGCTTTACACCCGGCTGGCGCTGCGGCTGTGGCCGGCGCGCTGGAGTGTCGGCGCATCCGCGAGTCGCGACCATGTCCTGATCGGTGCAGTCGCCGCCACCGCCAACAAGTGAACAGACCCCAGGAGCATCTCATGAACACCATGAACCTTGAATTCGCCGCGTCTGCGCCCGAGTCGGAAGAAGCGTCGCTGCACCGGCGCATCGAGGCCGCCTGCGAGCAGGCCTGCCAGGCGATCGCGCCGGCATGGCCGCTCGATCGCGCCATCGCCGTCAATCCGCACTGGGCGCGGATCGGCAGGCCGGTGCGCGAGGTGGCGGCGCGCATGGCCGTGCTGGGAAACATCCAGGTCTTCCCTTCGCGCAGCTATCTCGCGCAGGCATGGGAGGCGGGACGCATCACCCCCTCTGATCTCGCTCACGCCCTCGTTGCGCTGCCGGCGGCAAGTGCGGCCGCGCTCACCGCGGCGCAATGCATCGATGCCTTGCATGGCACGACCCGCCTGCCCGGCCTGCCCTTGCTGATCGACGTGCTGGACGACGATCCCGCAGGCCATGCCCGCCTGTCGTGGCGGCAGGCGATCACGCATCAGGTGAGCCAGACCTGCGCTGCGTACTTCGACGAGCAGGCGGACTGGCAGCCGGAGCGCGGTGAGGGCTTGTATGCCTTCTGGCGCGAGACCCTGACCCACGACCACGGCATCGGTGTGCTGATGGGCTTGCCCGATCTGGAGCGGTGGCTCGACGCGCTACCCGTCACCCGCGAGGATGCCGAGCGCTGGGTGCTGCAGCGCCTGGGCCTGCCCGAGGCGGTGTGGGCGGACTACCTCGAGGCCATCCTGCTGACGGTCAATGGCTGGGCATCCTGGTGCGCCTACCTGGGCTGGCAGGCCAGGCTCGAAGGCAGGCCGGATTCGCACCTGCGCGACCTGCTCGCCATTCGCCTTGCGTGGGGGGCAATCGTGCTCGAATGCAAGGACGACGTCGTCACCCGTCAGGCCTTTGCCGCGCTGCAGGCGAAATGGATGCATGCGCCTGTGGTGCTGAAGCAGGCCGAGGACATGCTGTTGGTGGACGAGGTCTGGCAACTCGCGCTCGAGGCCGGCTACCAGCGCGAGTTGGCGCACAAGCTCGTCCGCGACGGCCTGAGCGCAAAGCCGGCGCCGGCTGCGGCGATCGAGGTTCAGGCGGCGTTTTGCATCGACGTGCGCAGCGAGCCCTTGCGGCGCGCCCTCGAGGCGGTCAGCCCCACGATGCAGACCATCGGCTTTGCCGGTTTCTTCGGCTTGCCCGTGGCCTATACGCCGCTGGCGACAGCTGCGCGGCGCCCGCAGCTGCCCGGTTTGCTCGCGCCCGCGCTCGAGGTGACGGACCACATCGCCACCGCTGGCGCCGACAGGGATGACGCCGACCTGAACGCCGCCGACCTGACCGCCGCGGCGCGTCGGGCGCGGCTGCGCCGTTTTGCCTGGTCCGAACAGTGGCGCGCCGCCAGCCGTTGGCCCAGCGCGGCGTTTTCTTTCGTCGAGGTGGCGGGGGCGGGCTATCTCGGCAAGCTGTCGAACTGGCTGCGGCCGTCGGCCCGCGCACGCGTGCGCGACGATCTTGCGGGCCTGCCCGCGCGTTACCGGCCCCTGTGCCGTCCGACCCTCGCCGGCCTGGATACCGACGCCAAGGTCGCCCTGTCGGCGCGCGTGCTGCACGCCATGGGGCTGGATCACCAGCTCGCGCCGCTGGTGCTGCTGGTCGGGCATGGCAGCCAGAGCGCCAACAACGCCCACGCTGCGGCGCTGGACTGTGGCGCCTGCTGCGGGCAGACCGGCGAGGTCAATACGCGCGTGCTGGCACAGATGCTCAATGAACCGGCCGTGCGCGCCGGTCTGGCGGCGGGCGGGATCACCGTGCCGGCGCAGACCGTGTTCGTCGCCGCCCTGCACAACACCACGACCGACGAAATCGAGGGCTTTGACCTCGACCTGCTGCCGCCCGACGGGCGCACGCGCTGGTTGCGGCTGCAGGAAACCGTCTTTGCCCCGGCGTGCGATCAGGTCCGCCGCGAGCGTGCCGCACGGCTCGGTCTCGATCCGCGTGCGGGGGAGGAACAGCTTCTGACCCAACTGCGGCGTCGTGCCAACGACGGTGCCCAGACCCGGCCCGAGTGGGGGCTGGCGGGCAATGCCGCGTTCATCATCGCGCCGCGCCACCGCAGCCGGGGCCTGGTGCTGGACGGACGCAGCTTCCTGCACGACTACGATGCGGAGAACGACGCCGACGGCAGCGTGCTGGAACTGCTGATGACCGCGCCGATGCTGGTGACGCACTGGATCAACTGGCAATACCATGCCTCGACCTGCGACCCCGCGCGCCTCGGGAGCGGCAACAAGGTGCTGCACAACGTGGTGGGGGGGCACATCGGGGTGTTCGAGGGTAACGGTGGCGACCTGCGCATCGGCCTGTCACGGCAGTCACTGCATGATGGCGAACGCTGGGCGCACGAGCCGCTGCGACTGACCGTGGTCATCGATGCCCCGCGCCGGTCGATCGAGCGCGTGATCGCGCAGCACGAGGTGGTGCGCCAGCTGCTCGACAACGGCTGGCTCCACCTGTGGCGCTTCGACGGGGCGCAATTGCGCCGTTACGTCGGTGGCGGCTGGCAGGCGCTCGGTTTGGAGATGCGCTGATGCCGGTCCGGCTGGCTTGAAGCGCCGGCCTGCCTGGGGGCATCCCCAGGCAGGCCGGGTACTCAGCGCTTGCGGATCATGCCCACCACGATCAGCAGCACGATGGCGCCAATCACCGAGCCGATGAAGCCCGCACCCTGGCCAGCGTGGTACAGACCCAGCGCCTGCCCGCCGTAGGTTGCCACCATGGAACCGCCGATACCGAGCAGGATGGTCATGACCCAGCCCATCTGGTCGTTGCCGGGTTTGAGTACGCGTGCGATGAGGCCGATGATCAGGCCGATGAAGATGGTGGCAATGATGCCCATGTTGAACCTCCGCGAGCGTTGGTGAGGATGTCCGGCACAGGATGCCATGCCGCAAGTCGTCGTTGCAGGGTCATTCTAGGTCCGCAACGTGATCTTGCGGTGACGAGTTGTGACGATTCGCTTGCCATGCACGGCCGCCGGACGCTAAGGTCCTGTTCCCGCAGGCACGCGGGTTTCAACAACAGGTAAGGGCAGAACCGATGCTGGCAATGGTGCAGCGCGTATCCGAAGCGCATGTCGAGGTGGACGGGCAGACCACGGGGCGAATCGGTCGCGGTTTGTTGGTGCTGCTATGCGCGGAGCGTGGCGACAGCGAAGCCGAAGGTGAGCGCCTGCTTGCGAAGCTGCTCAAGCTGCGGGTGTTCTCCGACGAGGGTGGCAAGATGAACCGCTCGGTGCAGGATGTGGGCGGCGGCCTGCTCATCGTCAGCCAGTTTACCCTGGCGGCGGACACCAGCGGCGGCAACCGCCCCAGCTTTGGCGCAGCTGCGGCGCCGGACGACGGTCGCCGTCTGTACGACGCATTCGTGCAGCGCGCGCGAGAGAGCCACCCTGAGGTGCACACCGGCGAGTTCGCCGCGATGATGCAGGTTCACCTGGTCAACGACGGGCCGGTGACCATCCCGATGCGCATCGCGCCCGCAGCCACATGAAACGCCAGCCCTATGCCGAGGTGCAGGCCTACCGCACCAAGGACGGCTCGGAAATCCGCGAGTTGATGCACCCGGTCATCCACGGCAACAGGGCCCAGTCCCTGGCCGAGGCGACGGTGCCGGGCGGCAAGCGGACGCTGCTGCACATGCACAAGGAGACCGAAGAGCTCTACCACGTCACCGCCGGCGAAGGCCGCATGACGCTTGGCGCGGAGACCTTCGCCGTCAGTGTGGGCGACACCGTATGCATCCCGCCCGGCACCCCGCATTGCATCGAGGCCGTCGGCCCGCAGGCGTTGCGCCTGCTGTGCTGCTGCGCGCCGGCCTACAGCCATGCGGACACCCGCCTGCTGGAAGACAATCCGGACGCCTCGCCGTCGTGACCTTCCGTGCGTACGTCACACGGGCGACGCCCAGCTGTGGCGGCGGGGCGTCGTCGGCAAGCCTCAGGGCAACCAGCGCTTGAACACGGCGTCAAGCGTGCCGTTCTCGCTCACCAGGTGTACCCATTGGTCGACGTAGTGCTTGAAGATCTCGTCACCCCGCGGTAGCAGGAAGGCCTTTTCCGAGAACGTGAAGGGCTTGTCCGGATGCACCGCGCACAGGCCGGGGCGCAGCTTCTGCTGGAGCAGGGTTTCCTCGGCATCGGTCATCATGAGATCGGCCTTGCCGTCCGCGATCTGGTCGAAGATGGTGACGTTGTCCTGGTACACCTCAATCGTGGCTTGCTTCAGATTGGCGCGGGCGAACTTCTCATTGGTGCCGCCGGGATTGACGATCGCCTTGACGCCGGGCTTGTCGATCTGCTCGAGCGTCTGGAACTTGTCCACATCC
This sequence comes from Azoarcus sp. L1K30, assembly GCF_018122735.1. Classification (GTDB taxonomy): domain Bacteria; phylum Pseudomonadota; class Gammaproteobacteria; order Burkholderiales; family Rhodocyclaceae; genus Parazoarcus. Next base: position 4,147,345 of record NZ_JAGRRD010000001.1, read on the forward strand.
TCGCAGCGCGTGATCGGCGTCTTGCCCGAGCGCGCCGTCGGCAGCGAGAAATAGGCCTGGCGCGAACGCTCGAGCGTCACCGAGATGCCGCCGACGGCGATGTCGCACGCGCCGCTGGCATAGTCCGCCATCAGCTTGGGCCAACTCGTCTGCACGAACTTCACCTCTGCGCCCAGGCTCTTGCCGAGATCCTTGGCGAGGTCGATGTCGATGCCCTCGAAAGCCTTCGTTCCGGGGTTGAGATAGGTGTAGGGCTTGTAGTCGCCGGTGGTGCATACGGTGAGCGTCTTGGCGGCGCTGATCGCATCGAGCCGACTCGGCTGCGGCATCGGCCCTTCCGCATGGGCGAGGGTGCAGGCCAGCATCAGCGTTGCGGCAACCGGGAAAACTTTGTTATGCATGTGTCTCACTCCTGGGGGGGGCATTGAATTGAACGGTACGCCGGCTTGAAAGAAGCCCACCGTCCTGTCGTCCGGTATCGACCGGAATGCGCCTGACGACCCCAGTGTGGTGTACCGCGGGCGAAATTTCCAGCGCCCGCCCGTGAGGCGTCGCGGCTGGGTTTCGAGGGCTGCCACGAAACCCATCCCCACCCCAGCCCGGTAGCCAGCGTGGCGGCGCTATCCCGAGACTTGCTGAAGAGAGGGCTTGTCGCCCGGGCATCGCGTCCGAGAAGCGCCGCAGCGCTTATCATGTGAGAATCAATATGACATTTCGCGCAAATACCATTGGTATTAATCTAAAATGACGCCGCGCTGCGCATCCCGCTCCGTCATCGCCAACAGGACAGGGTGCATGGCTTAGGCTACAGGGAAGGCGTCATCGCATGGCGGCCCTTTCGCTCATTCACGATATGAACCGCAAGGAAGACAATGGCGTTCACTGACGATGCGATCGATATTACCGTCGCAATAGGACGGGGCATCTACTCCGTTGGCGAGGACATCGTCCTCGGGCTCGAGCGTACCGGCGAAGGCCTTGGCCTTGGTCAGGACGGCAGAATGGCCAGCATTGGTCACGAAAACAACGCGATGATCGGGCTGATCGAAAACATGATCAAACTCGGGGTGGATGACAGGCGAAGTCCGCTGTACCGGAGCATCGCCCACGTGCTGGAGCACTATTATTCCTACTTTCCGGACAGCGCCATCGAGTACCTCGCGAAGCAGGCGGGCATTGGCGCGGGCTATACCGCGGGCAGAATGCTGATCGGCAAGAAACTGGCAGAGGCAGTTGCAGCGAGGATCGCCGTGGTGGTCGCGACCAGCGCGCTGTTCAAGCAGATCGCCACGCGCATCGGCCTGTCCGCGGGCACGTCCGCCACCGGTATTGGTGCGCCGATCGGCCTGCTCATGATGCAGGGACTCTTGCAGCGGTCGTCACACGCCGCAATGCGCCTGGCGGAGAAGAGCCCCGCGCTGTACAAGACGCTCGAGCGCAATGGCGACCTGCAATTGCTGTACTTTCTGATCGAAAAGCCCATGAGCAAGTATATCGACGCCATCGCCGCTGCCGAGCGCGCGCCGCAGCTGTTCAACGGGGCCATCGAGCGGGTCTATCGCGGAACGGCCGTGCAAGCCAGATGAACAGGAAATCCTGGATCTACCTGCTTGCCCGGATGACGCTGATCGATGAGATCGCGGGTTTCATCTACTGGGCCGCGGTCATCTACGGCATCTATCTGCTCGCCGGCTGGCTGAACAGCCCGCTGTTGCTGGCGGGTGTGCTGGCGGCGTACATCGTGGTGGCCGTGATCGTCTACATGACGGTCGTGAAGAAGGTGAAATCGCTACTCAAACCCGATCCGGACGAGTAGGCCTGCGGCCGCCAGTGTGCTCACTCGGCGTGCATATGCTTCGAGCAACAATGTGATCTCTCCGTCTTTCTTCATTCGGCCTTCCTCGGGCGGCCGCATGGTAGGCCGGAGCCGGTGGCGTTTTCTCTGCCGGCTCTTCAACCGCAAAATCCGATTGTCGCCAGACGTGGGGGTTTTGTAGAGAGGGTGCGACACTCAGGCAGCTATCGACCCCAAGCCGCCATCCAGGCTTCCCTGAAGCGGCCATTCGCCCACGCGAACCTTCAGCAAGTTTCGCTGCTCCGAAGCTGCCGTTCGTGATCTCACATATCCGGCCAAGAACTGACTGTCTTCTGTTCCGCACAGCTTACCTTCGTCGGGCCACTCCGCTGAGGAAGCTGACTTCGCCCCTTGAGTGGGTATTCCCTTCCCTAGCGATTTCCTGGGCCTAACTGCTTCTTTGCTTGCTGATACCTGGCGTCCTTTAGCCAACTGTATCGATCCGAATCTTCCGCGAGCAGAAAGCGCTGCATGGCTTCGCGGTCGGCACCGTCCAGTTGTTGGAAGATGCTTCGAAGTTCGGAGTCGATGCCTTGTTCGGGCGCACCTCGTTTTCGGGCCTTTTCGTACCATTCATGGCCTTTCCCAAAGTCGCGCAGTTCCATATGCACCGCCCCAAGCAGCGTACATGGGCGATAGTCTTGAGGCATCAGCGTATGCGCTGTCTCGCCCATGTGAATCGCTTCTTTGTGCCGGCCGAGATCGCGCATCGCCCCGCCACGAGTAGTGAGAACAGCAGATCGAACCTTGGGCTGTTTGAGCCGAGCAGGTACAACGCTGTCGATCAGTTCGAGAGCCGTATCAGACTGATTGCACTTACGGTAATGCCCGCTGGCGTTAACGGCGTTCCATGGATCCTGGGTGCGCCGATATTGATCGGCATGAAAGTCCGCTTCGAGGCGGTGATACGCATTTCGGAGATGCTCTGAGAAATGCTTTTTCGCGCAAGTAACGAGCCACGTTAGCTCTTCTTTCGGTAGCCGGTTACCCCCATCGATTTCTTGGAGGAGCTTCGTCATCCGTGGAATCAATGACTCATCAGTCAGGGATACATCGTATTTTCTGTACAGGGCTTGCCTCTGCATCATCGCGATGTACGCAGGGTCATTCTCGCGAGCAATGCGGGCTGCCTCGGCAGCCTCCTCTCTTGCTTTACGCTCCAATGCAGCGGTTTCGGTTGCCGTTGCAGCCTGTATGTACATGTCGAGGGTCAATTGGCCGAAGGCGAGTCGATACAGATCGTCTGGGGCACTTTGCCTCAGGTAAGTGAGTTCTTCTCCGGTTAGTGGGCGTCCCCGGAAGAGCGCCTCCAGAAGACCTCTCATCGGAGGGAAAACGGCAGCGGTAACGTGTTCCAGATGGAAGTAACGAGCAAGGTCGACCGCGGTCGGCTCCGCGTAACCCGGCGTGTTTGCTCGAGAGAGGTAAGCTGCAGCGGCCAGTTCGCAATTTCGTTCACGCTGCGCTTTCCATTCGGCCTGTCGAGCCCTTTGTGCCGTAAGGACTGCTTCCGTGGCTTCCCGCTCTCGCTTGCGGCGGAGGCTGCGCTCGGCCTCCCAATCCCGCTTTTCGGCCGTTTTGCGGACCGGGTGAGTGGTTTTCCGAGAGACGTAGTGTGCAGCAAGGCGCTGCCGCTCAGCTTCCTTCGCTTGATTCGCGGCCTTCGCCGCCTGATATCTATTCAAATAGGTTGGATCGAGCCCCGCTACGTAAGCATCATGAGTGATCTCTCCGCAGGCAAGCCGATATAGGCCCGGAAGATTCTGGCGCTGCAGGAAATCCAACGAATTCTTCGTCAGCTGCCGTCCCTGGTACATCCCTACGAGGATGCCGTTTAGGCGCGAATTGGGAATGGTTGCAGCAGGGATATGGCTGACGCAGTAGTAATCTGCGACGAGATTTGTGGAGCTACCCATGACGAACCCATTGCGCCTTGTTTGGTTATGAACGCTGATTATGACCCACTCGCTGCGGAGATAGCATGAATGGATTGCTCCATGGCAGCTTCAAGAGTGTTTTCAGCGAGGCTGCTTTGGGGCCATCTTGCCGATCAGGGTCGGGTTGCGACCGACAACTCCCCGGATTCATCGCCCGAAAGCCGACGTTGAAGGTTCTCTTCCCGAAAGCTGCCGCTGGCTGGTGAGTCGTTTCGACCGGTGGCCGCCGGTCGTCTCAAGCGGCCGTCGGGCCGCAATCGCCTCTAGGCTGACGTTTAACGCTCAAGCTGTGGGGCGCGTGACGCGCAGCGGCACAGCGTCCCACACGAGCGCATTGTTAGCAGTTCTTCTATTCCCATACTTTAAAATCACACAGGATTTCATCACGCAACCGCTCGGATATTGGATTTACTTTTTCAGTGATTAAATCCGAGTTGGCATCGTTATCCATAACATTGTTCATTATGCTTTCCATAACGTTTTCTAACTCAATAAGACTACTTCTCACTCTTTTTGAGTAATAGGGCATATTTTCAATGACGGCATAAAGTTCAGCAGCGCAACCATTTAGAAATGCCAAATCTTTTGCTTGTGTTCTATCTTTTAATGACATTCTAAGCGTCGATGAAAATTTGTATGCCAACTTGTAAGCATTGATTCTTTGGTTGTCATGTAGCTTGATTCGTTCAAGTTTTTCAGCCCTACGAGAATATAGCCAGTCCTTCAAAAGGGGAATCGAAGCGCCAACCAAGACGCCAATAATACTCTCCATGATTTATGATTCCCCCTAGATGTGATATTGACTGCTAACGTAGAAATGAGCGGCCTGCGCGGCTTTTCGCGCAAGTCCGCTCGACTGCCGGGTTGGGCCTATGTAGCGAGACCACTGATGTCCTCCACGGTAATGTGTTTCTCTTCGCCTTTCCCTGCGACGATTAGCTCCAAGAGGACGGCCGCTTTGTTGGCAACAGGCACAGGGCATTCGACCACCGCAAACAATCCGGTTGTGTTTGGCGAGAAATACTTAACGATAATTGCAGGCGGCAAGTACGCGCCTGACGCGACTGTGATTGGCGATGCAACCGCGCTCATGAAATCGGCTTCGAGTGCAGCCGCGAGCGGACGATCACAGGCGAGGGCGTAACCGAAGCGACTAGCAAGACCTGCGTAGTCGTGGCGCACCAGTAAGGAGCGAGCCTCTTCACCAAAGGCAATGAGTGAGCTCTCATCGGTCTGCGCGGGGAGGAGTCTCATTCAGAGGCCGAACGTCTGAATTCACCGGCCTGCGCGGCTTTTCGCGCAGGTCCGGTGGAGTGATTGGTTGGCGCCATAGATCAGCGACGAAACTTGAGCAAACACTAGCGAGAACCAGACGAAGAGAAATGACGCAAAGATCAATGCGGTGTGGGCAGAACTGGCGGGGCCGGTGACAGAATCGCGGGCCGCGATTAATACCGCAAAAGATACGGCACCGACCAAGCCAATGGCAAAGGAGAACAAGCGAACACGACGGGGACAATCACCATATAGCTGTTTGAACGAGAGCCAAAGGTTAAAGATGCCAAACCTCCGCCAGAGCACTACGTTATGCACGGCGCCACCCAGCAGCGCAAGAACAACCCCCGCTCTTTCAATCCACAGGCAAAGGGTGCTCATTGATGTAGCGCCGAAGAACGGGCCGACCGCGGCCAGCGTGAGAAGCAGCGCAGCAAACAAGCCAACGCAGGATGCCAGAAGGTCAACTCGTTCAATGGTGCCCAGCGACTTCATGTTATGGCGCTAACTTGTTGCAGACCGCAAAATTGTGGGCGTAACCAAGTGGCTGCGGTATAACCTGCCGAACCCCGCAGGCTTGAACCCCTGATGGCACTTGAGATTGGGCGGCGTGGCGCGTTTATTTTCAGTCATAACCAAATCAACAAACCCCGCAGTCGTGACAAGGAGAACTCGTACCCATCGAATACGACGAGCATACGACTGGGATGACGTCATGTCTATCGGATGTGTCCGGGTGCTTTACGCCAAGGTCCGCTTCAGGTTGGTTGCTGACGCCGGGCAAGAGTAGCTGAACTACCGCTTCTGGCCGGATTCTGTCGTTCATGACTTGGACCCCAACCAGCCGCACCGGCCGACAAGCCGCCAAATTGAATATCTCCAACCCGCCCCCTCAAACCCCCAACCCGGCTGTCGGCCGCCCCCTTGGATATGCGTGCTGGCATGGACACGCTGCTGGCGCGGGTGGTGCGCGTGTTCGGTGAGGCCCAGCCGCATCACGCCTACCTCTTCAGCAACCGGCGTGGCACCCGCTTGAAGGTGCTGGTCCATGACGGCTTCGGCGTGTGGCTCACGTGCCGGCGACTGAGCCAGGGCCGGTTTCACTGGACCGAAGGCCAGGGTGGTGTCGCACTCACCCGAGCGCAGTTCGACGCGCTGGTGCTCGGGCTGCCGTGGCAGCGCCTGGGCGACGGCGGCGTGATCCGAACAATCTGAGCGGACGCCATCGGCGAATCCCCCGATAGTGCGACAGGGCACGCATCGGGCATGATCGGCCCATGCCGTTGCCCGCCGACCTCGACCGCCTGGATGCTGAGACGCTACGTCGCCTGCTCATCGAGCAGGAGCGCGAACTCGTGTGGCGCCAGACCAAGATCGAGCGACTCACGCATGAGCTGGCGCTGCACAAGCGTCATCGCTTCGGCGTGCGTGCCGAGCGCCTGTCGGCCGAGCAGGTGCAGCTCTTTGAGGAAACCGCCGAGACCGATCTGGCGGCGATGAGCGAAGAGCTCGAGCAACTGCAACCGGACACCGGCAAGAGCCAGGCGCCCAAGGGCCAGGCCCGGCGCAAGCCGCTGCCGCCCGAGCTACCGCGCACCGAGATCCGTCACGAACCCGATTCGACCACCTGCGCCTGTGGCTGCCAGATGCGCCGCATCGGCGAGGATGTGGCCGAGAAGCTCGACTACACCCCGGGCCACTTCACCGTCGAGCGCCACATCCGCGGCAAGTGGGCCTGCAGCGCGTGCGAGACCCTGGTGCAGGCATCGGTGCCTGCGCACATCATCGACAAGGGCATTCCCACCGCCGGCCTGCTCGCCCAGGTGCTGGTGGCCAAATACCAGGACCATCTGCCGCTGTACCGCCAGGAAGGCATCTTTGGACGGGCCGGGCTGGCGATCCCGCAATCGACGCTGGCCCAGTGGGTCGGACAGAGCGGTGTGCATCTGCAGCCGCTGGTCGATGCGCTCAAGGCCGATGTGCTGGCGCACCCCGTGCTGCACGCGGACGAGACGCCGGTGGCGATGCTCGACCCGGGTGCGGGCAAGACGCATCGCGCCTACCTGTGGTCCTACAGCGTCGGCGCGTTCGATCCGATCAAGGCGGTGGTTTATGACTTCGCCGAGAGTCGCGCGGGGCGGCACGCCCAGGCGTTCCTGGGCCAGTGGCGCGGCACGCTGATCTGCGACGACTACGCCGGCTACAAGGCGCTGATCGCCATGGGTGTGCGTGAGGCCGGCTGCATGGCGCACGCGCGGCGCAAGTTCTTCGATCTCACCGCCCAGGGCCAGAGCCAGATCGCCAGCGAGGCGCTCGAGGCCATTGGCCAACTCTACGGAGTCGAACGCGAAGCGGCCGAACTCGACATCGATGCCCGGCAGCGCTTACGGGAAGCGAAGGCCCGCCCCATCCTCGAACGCCTGCACGCGTGGCTCCTGCAGCGGCGCACCCAGGTCCCCAACGGCTCGGGCATCTCCCGCGCCATCGACTACAGCCTCAAGCGCTGGGCCGCGCTCACGCGCTACGTCGACGACGGGCGCGTGCCCATCGACAACAACTGGATCGAGAACCAGATCCGGCCAATTGCGATCGGGCGCAAGAACTGGTTGTTCGCGGGTAGCCTGCGGGCGGGCCAGCGTGCCGCTGCAATCATGAGCCTGATTCAGTCTGCGCGGCTAAACGGCCACGAGCCCTTTGCGTATCTGAAGGATGTGCTCGAACGGCTGCCGACGCAGCCCTACAGCCGGATCGGGGAGCTGCTGCCGCATCGATGGCAGCCGAGCCACTGCGCCTGAGCGAAACGGCAAGACGGGTTCGCCGGGCGCTTACGAGGTACTGAGCGCCAGTCTCAGGGAAACCATGGAGCTCGCACGTTTCGCGGTGGATGCACTGGGACGCGCGGAGCAGGCGGAAGGCGCGCTCGAACTTACCAGCTATGACCTTGCGATCGTGGATATCGGCCTGCCGGGCATGGATGGCCTGACGTTGATCCAGCGACTGCGGCGTCGCGGTTTCGATCTGCCGGTATTGATTCTTACCGCCCGCGACAGCCTGCAGGACAGGGTCGTCGGGCTCGACACCGGCGCTGATGACTACCTCGTCAAGCCTTTCGAACTCCCCGAACTGCTTGCACGCGTTCGGGCCCTGATCCGGCGCAGCCGGGCGGCGGCGAGTTCGGTGATTGTTTTCGGGCCGCTGACCCTCGATCTTGCCGCGCATGGCGCCCGTCTCGGCGACGATACGCTGGAGCTGACCGGGCGCGAATGGAGTGTGCTGGAGCAGCTGATGCTGATGGCTCCGAAAGTGGTCACCAAGGCCAAGCTCGCGGTGAGCCTCAGCCAGTGGGACCGGGAGATTACGCCCAATGCGGTAGAGATCTATGTTTCCCGCCTGCGCGCCAAGCTTGCCGGTTGCGGCGTGCATATCCGCACCGTGCGTGGTATCGGCTACCGCCTCGAAGAGGGGGCTGACGGTGGCTGAGCCGCGCGCTCGTAACAGCTTGCGTGGACGTCTGCTCATCCTCCTCGCATTTCCGCTTCTCGGCTTGCTCGCGCTCAGCGTGGTGGCGGACTACCGGACCGCGCTGCGGCTGGCGAACGAATCTTACGATCGGGGGCTGACGCAGGCCGCCGTGGCGCTCGCATCCCGCCTCGAACGCGACAAGGACGACGAGAAGATCGAGATCGACCTCCCGCCTGCAGCCGAGGCCATCCTTCGCAGCGATCTCGAGGATAACATCCTCTATGTCGTGCTCGATGCCGGTGGCGATTTCGTTACCGGAGACCGGAAACTGCTTGGGCTGTCATGGCCAACGGGCAGCAAAGGGCCATCGTTCGCGGATGCACAACTCGACGGCGCAGCGCTGCGCCTGGTGCGTTTTCCCTATGCGAGCGAGGTTCTGAAGGCGACCGTCATTGTCGCCGAGACCACGCACAAGAGAGATCGGACGGCTTCCGGCATTCTCTCCGCGGTGATCTGGCCCAACGTCGTTCTGATTGTCGCCACGCTGCTGCTGGTATTGCTCGTCGTGCGCTTGTCGCTGCGTCCGCTCGATGCTCTGGGTGACAAGATCGCTGCACGCGCACCCGACGACCTGAGCCCGATTCCCGACACCGATATCCCGGACGAGGCGCGTCCGCTGGTCAGTGCGCTCAACCGATTGATGGGCCATCTGGTCGAGGCTGCCCGGGCACAACAGGCCTTTCTGTCGAACGCGGCGCATCAGCTTCGGACGCCACTTGCAGGGCTGCTCGCCCAGCTCGATCTGGCTGCGCGTACCTTGCCCGAGGATGCACGTCCCCGCGTCGAGCGCATTCAGGCGGTAACGCGACGACTTTCTCACCTGACGCACCAGATGTTGTCCCTTGCGCGCTCGTCACCAGAGGCCGGATCGGCGCTGGACAAGGATTTCTGCGCCGTCGACCTGGCTGTTCTGCTGGAGGATAGTGCCTCGGAATTTCTCGATGCCGCGGTGGACAAGGCAATCGATCTCGGCTTCGAGACAGCGCCGACGATGATCGAAGGGTCCGACTGGCTGTTGCGCGAACTGATCGCCAACCTGATCGACAACGCGATCACCTACACACAGCGTGGTGGGCACGTGACGGCCCGCTGCGGGATCGACGCCGACGGCAGCGGTTGGCTCGAGCTTGAGGACGACGGACCAGGCATCCCGGTGTCCGAGCGAGCGCAGGTTTTCGAGCGCTTCTACAGGCTTGGTGGTGGCAGTGCCGACGGCGCCGGGCTGGGGCTGTCCATTGTGCGTGAGGTTGCGCTGCGGCACCACGCAAGGGTGGGGGTCAGCGAAGGCGAAGGCGGGCGCGGCCTGCGCATCCGAGTGACATTTCCTCGGACACCGTTTGCATAGCACGTTCGCGCTGTCAGGGAATTGAAGGGAAACCCGCCTTAGGGTGAGCGCACTTCTTCACAGTGAGTCGCTTGCCATGCACCCGTCCGCACAAAGTCATCGCGTGTTGCACACGCCGGTCGAGCGCCACCACCGCGCAACAATTGCACTGCATTGGGCGACGGCGAGCCTGATTCTGGGCGCCGTTGCGCTGATCCTTGTCCGCGACCTCGTCGATACGAAGGCCCTGCGCGCCTTGCTGCTGGAAGGTCATCGCGGCTTCGGTGTGCTGGTTCTGATCGCGGCGACTGCACGCCTTGTGCAGCGGGCGCGCCGTCTGCCGCGTCCGTCCGAGGCGGACATGCCGGCCCTGTTTCGGCGCGCGGCGAGCGCGACACATGCGATGCTCTATGGCTTGCTGCTTGCCGTTCCGGTATTGGGCTGGGCGCTCTCCTGCGCACGAGGCCAGGCAGTGTACGTTTTCGGTCTTGGTCCACTGCCCACGCTGCTGGCACGTAGCGCTGACCTCGCCGACACGCTGGCCGATTGCCACGGCTGGGCGGCCTGGTCCCTGCTTGCCCTCGTCGGCATTCATGCGTTTGCCGCCATGTGGCACCACTTCGTGCGCCGCGATCCGGTGCTGCTGAGGATGCTGCCCTCACTATTTGCCACCCGCCTGCAGGCGCGCCGCGATGCTGACGCGGCGATCTGATTTTCCCGCTTCCTGACTTGCCCGAAAAGGTTCCTCATGACGTCTCGACTCAAACCGCTGTTTTCATTGCCGCGCGCAACGTTCCGCGCTGGTGCATTCCTTGTCGCCACGCTCACCGCCTTCGGCGCCGGCATGCAGTCTGCCTATGCGCTACCGAGCTTTGCGCGCCAGACCGGGCAGGATTGCGCGGCCTGCCATGTGGGCGCCTATGGCCCCCAGCTGACGCCCTACGGCGTGCGCTTCAAGATTGGCGGGTACACTGACACCGACGGAAAACCGGACAAACTGGCCGTGTCGGCGATGATGGTTGCCGCGGTGACCCATACCGGCAAGGAGCAGGCGGACCCGCCGACGGCGCATACACATCGCAACAACAACGTTACCATCGATGAGGCCTCGCTGTTCTTGGCAGGGCGCCTCGCGGACAACGTGGGGGCATTCGTGCAGGCCACCTACGATGGCGTCGAGCAGAGCAGCGCCCTCGACCATGCCGACGTGCGCGTCGTGCATTCGATGGAGGTGGCGGGTAAGGACACCGTGTTCGGCATCTCGGCCAACAACAACCCCGGCGTGCAGGATCCCTTCAATACCATGCCGGTATGGGGCTTCCCCTATACCGGGCCTGCGGTGGGCTTCGGTGGCGGTGATGCAACCACCTTGATCAACGGCGGACTCGAGCATCGGGTCATGGGTGCATCGGCCTACGCGTTCTGGGATAACTCGCTGTACGCGGAGCTCGGCACCTACCGTTCGTTGTCGCCATCCGTGCAGAGCCGGACCGGGCAGGGTCGGGCCGATGACATGGGGCGCCTTGGTGGCGGCACCTCGTATTGGCGTCTGGCGTGGATGCAAGACTGGAAAAAGCAGGCTTTCACTGCCGGCCTCTTTGGTCTGAGTGCGAGCATCCAGCCGGACCGCCTGAGCAGCGGCCCGACGAACAAGTATCGCGATGTCGGTGTCGATGCCTCATATCAGTTCCTCGGGACGCGCAAGCATATCGGCACGATCTACACCAGTTACATTCGCGAGCGTCAGACCCGTGGCGATCTGTTTGCAAACGGCGACGCCGACAAGCTCAAAGGCAATCTGAACGAGTTCCGCATCAACGCTTCGTACTACTACGATCAGACCTGGGGCGTGAGCATGGGCCGCTTTGCGACGCGCGGTAACCGCGACGCCACGCTCTATGGTGACGGCTACGCAAACGGGTCGCCGGATACTTCGGGCACGGTACTGCAGGCGGACTGGACGCCGCTGGGCAAGGAAGACTCGTGGGGTGCGCCGTGGGCGAACCTGCGCCTGGGCCTGCAATACACGATGTTCGACAAATTCAACGGCGCGCGCCGCAACTACGACGGCAGTGGTCGTGACGCGAAGGACAACAACACCCTGTTCCTGTTTGCCTGGACTTCGTTCTGAACCGGATGCCGCACATGAAGACGACCCGACTCAAGATCATCGCCGCCGTCGGCTGGATCTGCATCCTGAGCCTGACCTGCGGCGCGCTGCCCGCGCGGGCAGGCGGAAAGGTGCAGAACGGAGAGGACGTATTCGCGCAGGAGTGCGCCGAATGCCACAGCGTCAGGGAAGGGAAGAACAAGAAGGGGCCCTCCCTGTTCGCCGTGCTCAACCGCAAGGCGGCCAGCATCAAGGACTTTTCCTACTCCGACAGCCTGGCGCAGTCCGGGCTGGTCTGGAGCGAAGCTGCGCTCGACGCTTACATCGCCAATCCACGCAAGTCCGTGCCGGGAGGCAAGATGAAATACGACGGGCTGTCGGATGCAAGCGGACGAGCGGACCTGATCGCCTACCTTGCGAGCTTGAAGTGAAGTGTGAAGCGCGCATGCGCCATCGTGTCCCCGCTGATCGCTTTCATAAGCGGTCCTGGATTTCTGGCGACACCTGATCCTTTCCGAGTGCGCGTGCCCCCGCTCGGGCGATCGTGTCCGTCCTGAACGCTGACCGTCATGCACCCAATCGGCGTTCGTTACCCTTGACCTGGCCCCCTGCCCCCCTGTTGCGCCGGATGGAGGGTCTGGGCCGAATTTGGCAGGACCACGGTGTTCGCGAGTGAGCGAGGGGGCTTCGTTGCCTTGCGCTTCCCTCTCTCGGCACAGATCCACATTTCATGCGGATTCGTCGAAAGGCAGGTACGTGTCCGACATCGCACACACGTTCGCAAGCGTGAGTTGAAACGCATATAATGCGCGCTACAAACCTAGAGCACGATTGAGCGGGCGCCCACTCTGACGCGGCAAGCGTCGTACTTTCAGTGACATAAGATATCGAAGCGGTAGCGTACATGCGCCTGCTGTCTGGAGTGGCGTGCCCGCTTCGCGTTCGAGCCCACTTCCTATATTTCACGCGCTCTTCAGATGACAGCTTGGCGACCGTGGCTCATCCTTCTGACTGTCTGCACGCTCGGTGTTTTTCTGCGCTTTCAGCAGATTTCAATTCAATGGCTAATTGATGACGAGTGGCACGCCGTTCACAAGGTGATTGCAAGTGACGGCTATCTCTCCATCCTGACCAGCTTTGGTCATACCGACTACAGCATCCCGCTGACACTGTATGACAGGCTGCTGGCTGACACGATCGGTCTGTCTGAACTTCGAATGCGCATGCCGATGTTGCTGGCAGGCAGTCTGTTTCTCGTCCTGTCGATTCTTTGGGTGAAGGCTAGGTTCGGTCATTCAATCGCCATCTGCTTTGGCTTCCTGGTCGCCACCTCCCCAATGCTGGTCAATTTCAGTCGCAACGCCCGACCTTACATGATCACCTTGCTGCTGGGGGCGATCGCAATCTGGGCTCTGGCCCGGTGGACACGCGACAGTCGGCGATGGCCGTGTGCCTTGATCTATCTGTTATGCGCCTGGATGGCCTCGTATCTCCATCTGATAATGGCGCCATTCGTTCTGACCCCTTTGCTTCTGTCTGCACTGACATCAAGCACCAAAGGCGCCGGACCCTCAATTGGCCGTGTCGCGGCAGTCTGCGGCGTGATTGGTGTCTGTATGGCGCTGACCATCCTCCCTCCGTTGTTGTTCGATTGGTCGTCGATGGCTGACAAGACGGGCGCAGATCTTCCGAACATGGCGACACTGATTGGCGTCTGGTATGGATGGCTCGGCAGTGGGTCGAGCATCACGGTCGGTATCTGTATCGTATTGGCCGCAATCGGATATCAGCCACTGAAAAGTAACGCTGCACTGGAGTTTGCAATGTGGTTGAGTGGTCTGGCCGGAATCGTGCTGGTCGTTCTGGTCATGCGTCCCGCCTGGGTTCAAACACCGCTCACCTTCGGCCGATATTTGCTTCCCGTCCTGCCTTTGCTTCTGTTGTTGGTCGCGGCAGGTGCGAGCCGGATTGGAGAGCGACTTCCTCCGCTGGGGAAAACCGCCTTTCTTGCAGCCCTTGCAGTCTCAATTTTTCCAGGGACGCTCTATCGCGGCCTGCTCGACAGGCCAAACAATTTCACCCTGCATTCCTACTATCAGTTCGACTACCGGGAACATCTGAATCCTGTTCGCGGCATGTTTGCGCCATTCGCGACCCCTTCTGCATTCTGGAGTCGCTTTCGTGATGCAGATGCGGAAAAATATATCATTGCAATTGGTGGAATCGCTGGGTTTGAGTCCTTTTATAATCTTCAATTGCTATACCAGCCCGTCCACAAGCAGCGTCTTCTGAATCTTCAGACCTCGGGCGCATGTGGCGAGCAGCGCTTGGGGGAAGCGTTTCCGAGTCAGGGTGTTTACCTGCGGAATGCCGTATCACTTGCGGTCGATGGCGATCTCGATGCAAAGAACGTCGATTGGGTCGTGATCGATGTGCGCCAGGGAAGTGCAGCGCACCTTGTCGGTCTCCAGCAATCTTCTTGGCGCGAGCCACAATGCGTCAGCTATCTAAGGAAACGATTTGGTGCTCCCGAGTATGCAGATGACGAATTGATCGCTTTTCGTATTTCAGACAGGTGAAATTGGGGAGTTCAGCGGATGATCAATGGTAGGACCGTGATGGTTGTCATGCCTGCTTACCGGGCAGGGCGGACGCTGCTCGCAACCTGGAACGCCATCCCACACGACGTCGTTGATCATGTATTGCTGGTGGACGACGCCAGCGACGATGATACCGTGTCGACAGCGCTGGAATTGGGCATTCGAGTCAAGCTGCACACCCGAAACATCGGCTACGGTGGTAACCAGAAGACCTGCTATCGCGATGCGCTGGAGCAGGGGGCAGATATCATCGTGATGTTGCATCCGGACTATCAATATGAGCCTCGCCTGATCTCTGCGATGGCCGGCATGATTTCCTCCGGCGTGTATGACATGGTGCTTGGCTCTCGTGTCCTCGGCGGGGGCGCTCTGAAGGGCGGGATGCCCCTGTGGAAATACATTGCCAACCGGTGTCTTACCGCCTTTGAGAACATCCTGCTTGGCGCAAAATTGTCTGAATATCATACCGGGTACCGAGCCTACTCGCGGCAGTTGCTTGCCGAAATTGACTGGGAAAATAACTCGAATGACTTTCAGTTTGATAATGAGCTGTTGGCTCAGGTCATTCTTGGCGGATATCGCTTGGGGGAGATCTCCGTGCCAACGAAGTATTTCAAGGACGCGAGCTCAATCAATTTCATTCGATCGGTTCGCTATGGCATCGCCGTTCTCGGTGTGTCTGTTCTTGGTCTGGCCTTTCGCTCGGGATTGTATCGGCACAGGCTGTTCTGTCGCGTGAAGTGATTGGCAGGCCCTGTTGTTTGGATTGAAATGGCAATCAGGAGTAGAGAAAAATTCAACCCGTCTCAGCAACGATAGCGGATTGGGCTCGCAGCTTTACGCTTCATGCCGTAACGGGAGTTGTGGCCGTGATGGCTCACTATCTGGTGATGTGGATCATGCTGCAGATTTTCGCCATGCCGTTGTTGGCGAGTGCTGTGGGGTTCTCAGTCGGTGCGGCAACGCGATACTGGATGTCCTACTTCAAGATTTTTTCACCGGAAGGGGGCGTGTCCGCAACCTTGATAAAGTTCATCGTGGCGATTGGCCTGCAGTTGCTGGCGAATATCGCGTTGCTCGACATTCTCATGCAGGCCGGGATTGAGTTGTGGATCGCACAGGTGATTGCAACCGTGTCGCTCACCATTCTGAACTATCTTGCCTACCGGCTCTGGGTGTTCCGGTAGATGGTTTGCGAGCGAACGGTGGGGCCGGCATGGCGGACTGCCGATCGGGCCAACATGACTACTATCGTGCTCAGCGGCGTTTCAAACGCTGCAAATACTGCCTTCATCTGCCCGTTGTGTTGTAGCCGTCCCGGACTAGTCGAGGGGTACCTGTGAGTCCAGTCAGTCCGTTTCCGGCCATGCTATCGGTGGTTGTGGCAAGCCTCACGGCACACGTTCTGGCGCGGCGTTTTGGCAGGCCGGTTGCTCGCGGCCATCTTGCCGCTATCGACGGGCTTCGAGGCTATCTGGCGCTTTTCGTATTTCTTCATCATTCGGCGGTCTGGTATTTCTATGTGCGGACGGGACGGTGGGCTGTCCCGCCGTCCAATCTCTATACCCATTTCGGGCAAGGCAGTGTTGCGGTCTTTTTCATGATTACGGGTTTTCTCTTTTTTACGAAACTCCTCGATGGACGAGAAAGGGGGATCGACTGGAGACGGCTGCTGATCTCGAGAGTCTTGCGATTGACGCCAGCCTACGTCTTGTCGATGCTGTTGCTCTTCGGCGTGGTTGCCTATCGATCTGGCGGGACTGTAAACAGCTCTCTTGCTCTGCTTGCCGGTGGAATGTTGCAATGGCTCGGGTTCACAATTCTGGGTGCGCCCGACCTGAATGGGGTCGCAGGGACGTCGATTATTGTCGCCGGTGTCACCTGGTCCCTGATTTATGAGTGGTTTTTCTATTTCTCACTTCCCTTGCTCGCAATCATGGCTGGGGTGACCGTGCCCCGCATGTATCTTGCCATTGGCTCTCTTGTCGTGGCCTTCTTTTGCGCACGGTTTAATCTTGATGTGCCGATTCTGTTGCCGTTTCTTGGAGGCATGATCACCTCGCTGCTTGTCAGGTCACGGAGGTTTTGCGGATTTGCGGCAAGCACGCTGGCGTCAGTGTTGGCGGTTGCGCTACTGATCGTGTGTGTCGTGAATTACCGGTCATCGTATGAGTATGCGTCCATTGCCATGTTGTCTCTGGTTTTCGCTTTGATCGCAGGTGGAAATTCGTTGTTTGGACTCCTGGTTACGCCTGCAGCCCGGACTCTCGGGGATATGTCGTATGGAATCTATTTGCTTCACGGCATCTTTCTGTACTTGCTGCTAGGCGGTGTTTTCGGCGGGGGCCAAGCTGCAGAATTCTCACCGGTCACTCACTGGCTGGCGATCGTGGGCATCTCTCCGCTACTGGTCTTATGCTGCTTTCTGGTGTTTCATTTTATTGAGTCACCAGCCATGGCAAGAACGGATGGGCTGAGTTCGCGGTTTCGGTCCATCCGTTCCAAAGGATCACCGTCCTAGTTCAGGGAGATCTCGAACGGGAAGTGGTGTGTTGGATCGTGCGGGTTGGCCAGTGGGCATCCAGCCCGTGAAGGTGGGAAATGTCCGCTGGCGTGATCGGATCGCTCAGCTATCGATCTTGTCCTGGGTCATTGTCTGGAAATCGCTGGCCGCGTGGCGTTCGCGCAATTGGCTCGACGGATCGCCCCAGCTGCGGTTGACCATTCGCCCCCGCTGCACCGCAGGGCGCTCGCCAATTTCGTCTGCCCAGCGCTGTACGTTGCCATAGCTCTGGACCTGCAGGAACTCGCCGGCGTTATAGAGCAGTCCCTTGGCGAGCGCGCCGTACCAGGGCCAGATCGCGATGTCGGCGATGGTGTAGTCCTCGCCAGCGACATATCGACTCCCGGACAGGCGACGGTCGAGCACATCCAGTTGGCGCTTGGCCTCCATCGCGAAGCGGTCGATCGCATATTCGATTTTCACCGGCGCATAGGCGTAGAAGTGACCGAAGCCACCGCCAAGATAGGGTGCGCTTCCCATCTGCCAGAACAGCCAGGACATGCATTCGGCGCGAGCGGCAACGTCCGTCGGCAGCAGAGCGCCGAACTTTTCCGCCAGATACATCAGGATCGCACCCGATTCGAACACCCGGACGGGTTGCGGACCACTGCGATCCATCAGCGCCGGAATCTTGGAGTTCGGGTTCACGTCGACGAAGCCGCTGCCGAACTGATCGCCATCGCTGATGCGAATCATCCAGGCGTCGTACTCTGCCCCGGTGTGTCCCATCGCCAGGAGTTCTTCGAGCATGATCGTGACCTTGACGCCGTTCGGCGTCGCCATCGAGTAGAGCTGCAGGGGGTGCCGACCCACCGGCAGTTCCTTTTCGTGGGTAGGTCCAGCAACCGGACGGTTGATGCTGGCGAACTGGCCACCGTTGGCCTTGTTCCAGGTCCAGATAGCGGGGGGCGTGTATGCCGAATCGTTGGGTGAGTCGCTCATGGGCAGTGGCTCCGAATGGGGGTGTGCTGTGAGGTGTGCTGCAATGGACGAAACGGGGCAGATCACCTGCTGGCGTAGTGTGACTATCGCACATCGATGCAGTTCGCAAGCCAGAGGCAAAAAAGACAAGGCCCTCTGTGCAAGAGGGCCTCGGTGATGTGAGCAAGCGCCTGCGCGGGGTGCAGGCCCGTGCTCGTCAGCTCAGACGTTGAACCCGTACCCCAGAGCAGTCACCTATGGACATGAATGTAAGTGACTGTTGTGATGGAGGCTTTTGGGTTGACTGGATGTCCATAGATCATCGGCGAGTTCGCTCAGTCCTACCGCATTGATGTCCATACCCTCGGGCTACTTGCGAAGTGGCGTAGGCGGCGGGAGCAACGCTTCGATGCGTGCCTTCAGAATCGCGTTCTCCTGCAGCAACTCAAGGACCGCACGGTGTGCGCTCGACAGCTGAGACTGCGCGTGATCGCGTTGCTCTTGGAGCCTCCTGACGGTCGCCTGCAGATCCTCTCTGCGCTGCCTCTGCCTTGAGCGGCGTTCCTTCTGGATCGTTCTCTCGCGGTCAGCGATCTCCACATACGCCTGTATCTCGAGAATAAGAGCCGGATACCGCTGCTTCCTTAATGCGGTAGGATCAGTTCCGGCCTCCTTCGCAACGTTGTTCTGACTCACCGGAGTGCCGCGCTGAAGAACCTGAGGCTGGTTAGCTTTCAAGCGTTCAAACGCTGCTCGGAATCGCTGTTCTGCCGATTCAGATTCGGATCGCATCGAGGTAGTTCCTCAGTCCTTGTCCTTCAGCTTGCAGCGCACGTCGGCGAGGACTGTCTGGTATCGCCGCTTGTTGCAGATGCTCAATGCTCTGGAGTTGCCGCTCGATGGATCGCTGCTTTAACTTATCAAATACCGCCTCGCGACACGGGGTGCCTCCGTCGCCGCCTGCACATCGCGCGACTGATTCAATCCCGCCGTATTCGCAATGGCCGACCTTGGTGCAGCCCCCGAGCCGGGTTTCACGAAATGAGATCTCACCTCGTCTTCCAGCATTGACAAGGGCATTAAAGTCGTTGGTGCCAATAATATTGATCACCATTTCTTCTTTCTGTTTTTCCCCTGCAGGTGATGCATACCGATCTGTTACGAGCGATTGAATTTGACGAGCCATTACTTCGTATTTGGTCTCTGATAGGACACCGCTTACGTCTTCGTTAAAGCGCAACCGGGTATGGTTGCGTCCATAGTAAGCAGTTTGAAGCAGTGTACGGTGTTTCAGGATTGCTTGAATTGAACTGTCGCAAAGCAACCCGCTAGCAAACATGTTGACTGCCGAAGTGCGTCGTAGCTGATGATAAGCAAATGGCCAACTTTCTCCTGCTTTGAATTTTCCTCCTTTACTCAAATTGGGAGTAAGCATGCGTGACTGTTTCAGATCGTCTTCTGTGATGGCGATCTGTTGCCCTTCGAACAGAAGCGGAAATCGTCGTATTATTTGACTGTATGTCGCCAGAAGTGGCTTTTTTGAGTAGTCGGACTGTACTACGGGACTCCACGGCTCAAATGCTCGGTGGAGAAGTGCCGGGTTCTCTTGATCGTAGTTGCTGCAGTTAACTAGCGGATTAGCGGCTGCGCAGCGCATGCGTAGTCTGGCTACTGCGCTCATGGCTTCGACTGCAATGCTGACGCTGGGGCTGGTTGGCCATCGAGCGTCGCTATCATCATCCGTCTTTGTCGTTTCCCCGCAAATGATCGGAATGCGCCCTACGGTGGGGTCTTCCTCCCAGATAAGACAGTCGGCTCGTAGTGCGGCAGCTTCCTCGATTCGTTGCAGGGTGAAGTTGGCGATATAGGTTAGAGCTGCATACTGGATAAGAGTCAAGTATCCAGAAAAGGATTTGATGCTAGCTTTTTTAATGTCGGGGGCTATCCACTTCGTAAGAGGGCCCTCTATGCCAAATCGTGCTGCGGTGATCGAGAAGTGTCCATGAAACTGCCGCCCTGTGCGCGCTCCGGATCGTTTATGCCGCTGTTCAGTAAAAGGAAGTAACTTGCTTGTTGGTCCTTTTGACAGTAGTGCTGCCTCAAGAGAGCCGAAGTTGTGAGCGTAAGCGTTTATGCAGAAGTTGAAGCAGTCTTCGATCTGATGTTTGTATGTCAAAAAGTCTTCGAGACACTCCTTAAGTCGAAAAACCTGGTACTTCCAGATTCGTGTAGGGATGTAGGCCGTTTGCTCCGGATCTTTTTCGCCACGTCTTTTGATTGCGGTAGCCAGCTTACTAATGCCCGGTTCGTCAAATAATGTGAATCCAATCTGATCTTTAGCATATCGAAGCCGATCAAGCTCGACGAGGAGCTTCTGCTGCTCCCGCGGGTGGGCGCACAACTCTGCTACCCCCTCGAGCAGTTTGGGGTACCGCATTAAGTCACTCGCCAGTATTCCTTTCTGGTCACAAAAAACCATGACACGGCGCAATCGACCAAATCGACTCTTTAGCGTGCGCCAAGCCTTGTCGCCTCTCGGCCCCCATATAAACCAAGTCGTGATCAGCCTCAGCAGCAGCTGGTTCTGATCCCTGAGAGGTGGCGTAGAGTTCCCATTGCGCCCGCCTGCGAAGTCTAGCTTAAAGCTCTTGCCTGCCCATGACGAAAAGTCCCACACGCTATCTATCCAACGGGAAAGTGGGTTTCCCTGTGAGTCCTCGCTAACAACCCAGTCATATGGGGGCGGCCAACTCGGCGGTCGATAACAGTCGTGAGCAGAAGTGATAGGGGATTTTTTGATCTTTAGGCTTAACTGAGGGATTGCCGCGTTCATCAGTTGCTTTCCTGTGCCTCGATTAGATCATTCCAATCAGGGTGAAAATCACCCTCATCTACGCGCGCATACGCTTCAACGGCCCATTCTCGACGCCGTTCGTTTGAGTTTTCAAACCAGCGCAACTTCTCTGTTATTCGGGTCACTGCACGATGCGCTGGTGAATAAGCTTCATCTTGATTTGGTGAGATGGTCTTACTAAGCTCGATCATTTTTAGATATCTAAAGCTGGTCAGAGCCCAGACATAATTCTGTGAGTCGACGTCCCGGTGGTCATCGCACCAAAGGCATCCCGATGCTCTGGAACAGTCGGCGTGAAATGCTTTGTAGGGTTTCTCCGGCAGACTGTCCGGCTGGCCCGTGCAGTCACCTGGCGCAACAGCTATGGTTCTTCTTGAATAGGGGTCGGTTTGTGCCCAGAATCGAGTAGCCTCGATCATCGCGCGTTGTAGACTAGGCCTTTCATACACACCAAGTAACGTCGCCTTGGTATGTTGAGCGGCCTCGGCAGTTAAATCCGGATCAGCAGAATTTCGTAAGAGCCAATTGATACGAGTGTTTCGAAGGGTTTTTGGGCCCACGAACTGGATTCTCAATTCGTGGCAGATAGCTCTTAGTCGAAACGCTCGGAAGCGCGATTCGCTCCTAGATCCTCCGGGGTGAATGAAAGGAAAAGCGCGTGTACTGTTTGGAAAGAGTTTTTTTCGCCATTCAAGATAGCGATCAAAGTGTTGGCGGTAGGTCTTGAAGATTTCAAACAAAACGGCGCCGCCGCGACGACTCTTATAAGCTCTTACTTGAAAGCCATCTGAGTGGCTCGCGTACGAGAACTGCCTCAGCTCCAGGTTTTGTGCTTGAGTGAGGTTCATCCCTGTTTGAGCGATGAATATCATTAGTTCCGCCTCGATCCGTAGGTTTGCCAACGGATAGCGCTTTCCTAGGTCTGCCGTATGTTCTACGGTTGGATGAGTTGTCGTTCCTCCTGCGCGATTAAGAACCTGACCGGTCCTCAGTTTGACTTGAATAGGAAGCGGTGCTTCGAGAACGGTCTGTAGGTTCAAATTGTCACAAATATCTTGAAGTAGATTTCCAAAATCGAACGTTCGCTCTAGGCTCTGTTTTTCACTTTGTGCGCCTACGGCATTTTTGCGTCGTTTAGGGCTTTGGAGTCCGGTTAGTTCAATGACATTTGTCTGTCGCTCCAGTGCTCGATCCAGTAGCGTTCCAACGGTGGCACAGTAGATATATGCAGATGTCGCTGATATCGGCTGGTGATCTTTGTTTTTACTTGTGTTTGCGTAAAGTTTTCTCTTGATGCGGGATCGGTAGGCCAAGGAGTCAGCCCAGGCGCAGTATGTTTCGACAATAGATTCCAGATTGAGCGCTTTGCCTGCGCGATCTGCCCAGCCGAAGAATATGCGCAGGTGTGCGATCCGTGAGAGTGTTGTTTCTCGGCTTCCTCCGATGGTGAGGTCTGCTTGAATTTCTTCATGCAGTTTGCGCACTAAATCTACTCGGTCGGGCTGCAGGTCGCCGAGTTGCCCTTGCAAGATCGCCTTGGCGACTTTGTTGCTGTGCGCGGCTGCGCCGCCTTTATAAAGGAGGATGCTTAGGTCCCATCGTGCTTCTCGCGCTCCGTATTCAAGCGAAGGGAATGTTAAGTCTGGAATATTTAAATCGTTAAGCATCGAGTTGACGCTCGCTTCTGCTGCAAAGGCCTGTGAAAGCGTTGTTGAATGCCGCTGCCAGTTCCTCTTTGGTTCGTGAGGTCTCAATGAACTGAATATAGGTCAATGTGGTTCTTTCTTCTTTGTGAAGCATTGCGTCCCTAATGAACCGGATTACGTCAGAAGTGCGGAGCCCCGTGTCTAATAGGAGTTGCGCGAGCCAGGTTCCGAACGTCGCGCGCGACTGATGAAAATGAAAGCGTTGCAAGAAGTACAGTCCGCGGCCAACTGCTCGCTGACGCATTTCGAGAATAAGCCGACTCACCAAATCCGGGGTGTATGGCTTACTTCTCCGAGTGAGGAAAAGACAATCCTTGTGATCTCGATGCGCTTTCGCTTGACGCAGAAGCCGAGGCGTTGATGATGCATATCGTTTTAGGTCGTCGAGCACTTCCCTGGGCACGATCAGAGACCCTTTGACAGAAAACTTGGTGTCGATACCTGTTCCTGGTCCTACGGGGAGTAGGAACAGGCCAGGAGTGAAAGGGTCCTCTCGCGCTGTTTCCAGACTGGAAACGGTCAGTGTTGTGACGGTGCCCACTCGCGCGCCTGTGAAGAAGCCGAATGAGAGCATCAGATGAAGCTCTGCGGTCTCATTTGCCGCCGTATATGCCAGCAGCTGACTCATATGCTCCGCCCGAAGGGGGAGGAGCCCGTCTTCTAGCCTGAGTCCCAGTCTTGCCCTGTTCGGGATCTTCAGATCAGTCGTGAGACGCACCATGCTTCTCTTGAAGCCTGCTGCATCAAAGTAGGGGATTACGGCGAGCCGATCTCTCCACATCGGGGCGTGGGCCATAACTAGATCGTGGGAGTCGGCGAATCGGTAGAACTGGATGACGGCGTTCATGCAGTTCGATGCCGTACTGGGCGCAAGCAGGCCGCTCGCCATATCGTCTATTAGGTGCTTCCTGAACATTCTTAGCACCTGATCCTCCCTGCGGATCGGGAAGTGCCTCCAGTCTGTCTTCCTGCTCTCCAAGTAGTCCGCGTACCGCTTCAGGTGCTTCATTACCCCTTTCACGGTCTCGGGGGCGTCGACGCGTGTCGCACGACGTTGCAGGGCCCATAAATTTGCCTCGTTCCACCCGCTGCCGTCCTCCCAGAAGATTTGCGGTAGATCTTTGAGGGGGCTGTAGTGCTGTTTCTCCCAAGACAGTCCTCCTTCTGCATTCAGGTATGCACCGAAGAACTCGTGCTGAATGAACTCAAGGCGGGCCATGTCTCGTACGCCCTTACCTAATGCCGGCAGTGGAGACCTCGGGCGTCCGGGATCGCTCGTTCCCGAGCGCCACGTAGTCGGTGGCGACTCGGGTCTCTGCGGCTAAGGTTCTGAGGCTTGGCGTGCTAGCCCACGACTGCTTGTATGGCAAAGACATGGGCTCCCCCTAAGCCTGTAGGATTAAGACCGCTTCCGTTTGCGGCCAAATCGACGCGGCTCAGTCGGGTCGTGGCTGCCAGAAAACTATAGCACTGCGTATCAAAATGATCTACAGTGCGAATATTTATGCAAAGTAACGGTTTTATTTTTCGTGGTGTATGCTCTACATCATTGATCTGACGGCAGAGACTTAATGTCCAAACAGCAGTTGCGTGAGATGACTCAGGTGCAACGGGATCGTCTGACGTTCATTGATTTGCGGCTGCAGTACCTCGGCTCGGTAGGTCGTCAGGATCTCGTTTCCCGTTTTGGTATCCAGTCGGCCGCGGCGTCTCGGGATCTTGCGATCTACAAGGACCTCGCCCCCGCGAATCTCGCCTACGACCCCAAGGGCAAGATCTACGTGCGCGCTTCATCGTTTCGGCCGCAGTCGTGCGTATCTGCAGAGCGCGTTCTCCACTGGCTTTCCCAGGGCTTCGGTGATGGTGAGCCGTTGGGTTGGAAGAGCGGGATAGCGTGTGAAGCTACGCGGCTGGCTGGACGGCTGGATCTGGAGTCGCTGTCAGTGCTGACGCGCGCGATACATCGAGGTGGCGCAGTTGAAGTCGCTTATCGCGCGCTATCCAGCGGACTAACGACGCGCGAAATCGTGCCGTTTGCGCTGGCGGATAGCGGCTTGCGATGGCACGTCCGTGCTTTCGACCGACGCAGCGGTGAGTTCCGCGATTTCGTGCTGGGGCGCTTAGACACTGTCCGGCCAGTCTCTGGAGATGTAGCGGACCACGAGAAGTCCGATCAGGACATCCAGTGGAACAGGATTGCGGAACTCGAACTGGTACCGCATCCCGCAAACGTGCAGCACCCAGACACCATTGAAGCCGAGTACGCAATGGATGGAGGCGTGCTCAATGTTCGAGTCCGTGCAGCAATGGCTGGCTATCTGTTGCGCCGCTGGAATGTCGACTGCACCGAAGATCACAGCCTAAGGGGGCAGGAGTATCACCTCTGGCTGCGCAATCGCCTTGCGCTCTACGGTGTGACCAACCTCGTGCTCGCTCCCGGTTACGGTGCCGCGGACGCGGAGGACTGAACGTGCTCAAACTCGAAGACATCAAGAAGAACGCCGCAGTTGCCGGCCTGGAGCCCGGGCAGGTAGTCCGCATCGTTACCACCGAACCGGTCGGGGACAACGCGCTCACGGTTTACTACAAGACGCCGGATGGTGAGGTCCGCGAGCGCATGCTCTTCCGCTCCGACGAGGCCAACTTGTCGCTGGCCGAAGCCGGTCGGCCTTGGGCGTTCGATGCGCCCGGTGAAGACTTCAAGCTCGCGGCGGAGGCCTGGCGGATCGATCTCGCGCACCTGTTCGACCCGATGATGGCGGTGCACACCTCCAACGTCGAACCGCTGCCGCACCAGATCACCGCGGTCTACGAGTCCATGCTGCCGCGGCAGCCGCTGCGCTACGTGCTGGCCGACGACCCCGGCGCGGGCAAGACCATCATGGCGGGTCTCTTCATCCGCGAGTTGCTGATGCGCGCCGACGCCAAGCGGGTGTTGATCGTTGCGCCCGGTAGCCTGGTCGAGCAGTGGCAGGACGAAATGTTCGAGAAGTTCGGCCTGTCGTTCTCGCTGTTCTCGCGCGAGCAGGTTGAGCAGTCGCGTAGCGGCAACCCCTTTGACGACATCGATCTGCTGGTCGCCCGGGTCGATCAGCTGGCTCGTGCAGAAGACCTGCAGGAAAAGTTGCGCCTGTCCCACTGGGATTTGGTGGTGGTCGACGAAGCGCACAAGCTCTCGGCTAACTACTTCGGAAACAAGATCAACAAGACCAAGCGCTTTCAGCTGGGGGAGCTGCTGGGGTCGATCACCCGCCACTTCCTGCTGATGACGGCGACGCCGCACAACGGTAAGGAGGAGGACTTCCAGCTCTTCCTGTCGCTGCTCGACGCCGATCGATTTTATGGCAAGTTCCGAGACGGAGCGCACAAGGTTGACGTCACGGACCTGATGCGACGCATGGTCAAGGAAGACCTGCTCAAGTTCGACGGTACGCCGCTCTTTCCTGAGCGCCGCGCTTATACGGTCAACTACAAGCTCTCCGAACTCGAAGCCAATTTGTACGGTTCGGTCACCGACTATGTGAAGGAGCAATTCAATCTCGCCGACAAGCTGGCCGACGGCGGTCGCAAGGGCACGGTGGGGTTTGCGCTCACCTCACTCCAACGCCGGCTGGCCTCCAGCCCCGAAGCGATCTACCAGTCGCTCAAGCGCCGGCGCAACAAGCTCAAGCGCCGGGTCGAAGAGGAAAAGCTTCGGCAGAGGGGCCAGTCCCTGGCCGAAACGCTCAACAGCACCAACGGCCTGCCCGAGGATGTGTGGGAGTCGGCCGACGCCCTGTCGCCCGAGGATTACGAGCACTTCGAGGAATCGGTTGTCGACCAAGCAACCGCGGCACAGACCATCCAGGAGCTGGAGGCCGAGATCATCATCCTCGAAGGTCTGGAGGAACAGGCCCGCCAGGTCGTGCATTCCGGCCAGGATCGCAAGTGGGACGAGCTCTCCCGCCTGCTGCAGGACACGCCCGAAATGCATGATGCCGATGGGCATCAGCGCAAGCTTATCCTCTTCACCGAGCATCGCGACACGCTCAACTACCTGGCGGTGAAGATCCGCGGGCTCATCGGCAGCGAGGAAGCCGTGGTGATGATCCACGGTGGGGTCAAGCGCGAGGAGCGCCGTAAGGTGCAGGAGCTTTTCCGCAACGATCCGAAGGTGCGCGTGCTGCTGGCCACGGATGCCGCGGGTGAAGGCGTGAACCTGCAGAACGCAAACCTGATGGTCAATTACGACCTGCCCTGGAACCCTAATCGCCTGGAGCAGCGCTTCGGCCGCATTCACCGTATCGGCCAGACTGAGGTCTGCCACCTGTGGAACCTGGTCGCCGCGGAGACCCGCGAGGGCGATGTCTTCCAGCGCCTGTTCGAAAAGCTTGAGGTGGAGCGCGAGGCCCTTGGTGGCCGGGTGTTCGACATCCTGGGGGAAGTGTTCGAGGACGCCAGCCTCAAGGATCTGCTGATCGAGGCTATCCGATACGGCGCCGATCCCGCAGTGCGTGCGCGCCTGCTGATCAAGATCGAAGGCGCCCTCGATACGCAGCACCTCGAAACCATCATCAAGCGTAATGCGTTGTGCGAAGAGGTGATGGACGAGAAGCGCCTCTTCGCGGTGAAGGAGGAGATGGAGAAGGCCGAGGCCCGCAAGCTGCAGCCCTTCTTTATCCGCGCTTTCTTCAACCAGGCCTTCCAGCAACTGGGTGGCGAGTTGCGGCCACGCGAGCTCGGCCGCTTCGAGATCACCAACGTCCCCGCGCTCATCCGTGAACGCGATCGCCGCATCACCGGACGTGACCGTCGCAACACCGACCCGGTACTGCGCCGCTACGAGCGCGTGTGCTTCGAGAAGCAGTACGTACGCCTCGCCGACCGCGTTGGCGCGCCGATGGCCAGCCTCATTCACCCCGGCCATCCCCTGATGCAGTCGGTGACTGACCTCGTGCTTGAAGCGCATCGCAACAAGCTCAAGCAGGGCGCTGTGCTTGTCGACCCGAGCGATCTCGGCGTCACGCCCAAGGTGCTGTTCATCGTGGATCACGCGGTGAAGGAGGGCGCCGATCCGAACCGTATCGCCTCGCGTCGGATGCAGTTTGTCGAGATCGACCCGCATGGCCAGGCGATCAACGCAGGCTGGGCGCCGCACCTCGATCTGGAACCCATTCCATCGGCCGATATGGCCCTGATCCCGGACGTGCTCGCAGCACCCTGGATTGCGCAGGATCTCGAGCAGCTCGCCTTGGCCCATGCCTCGCGCGAACTGGTGCCGGCTCACTTCGATGAGGTGCGCCAGCGCCGCGAAAAAGCGGTCGACAAGACCTTGGGCGCAGTCCACGAACGGCTGGTGAAGGAGATCAACTTCTGGTCAGACCGCTACATCAAGCTGCAGGACGACCTCGCAGCCGGTAAGGATGTGCGGCTGACACTGGAGAACGTGCGCCGCACCATCGACGATCTCACCGCCCGCCGCGCCTCGCGCGAAAAGGAATTGCTGGCGATGCGCCACGTTGTTTCCGCCACGCCCGTCGTGCTGGGCGGCGCACTGGTGATTCCTGCTGGCCTTCTGATGCAGCGTAAGGGCGTGTCGCAGGAGCTTGGTGGTTGGTCTGCCGACGCCGAAGCCCGTGCCCGTATTGAGCGCATCGCCATGCAAGCCGTCATGGAGGCCGAGCGTGCGCTCGGCCACGATGTGATCGATGTCTCAGCGCAGAAGTGTGGCTGGGACGTGACCAGCATCCCGAAGCCCATCGATGGCCGCATCCCGCCCTCGCGCCACATCGAGGTCAAGGGGCGGGTCAAGGGCGCCACCACCATCACGGTCACCCGCAACGAGATCCTCTATGGGTTGAATCAGGCGGACAAGTTCATCCTGGCGGTCGTGTTGATTGAGGGCGACAAAGTTGACGGTCCCCATTACATTCGACGCCCCTTTACCCAAGAGCCGGATTGGGCTGTCACCAGCATCAATCTGGATCTCAACGAACTGCTTGGCAGGAGTACGGCCCCATGCGCCTGAGCAAAATCACGCTGAGCAACTTCCGGTGCTTTGAGCATCTTCAGTTGGATCTGCACCCACGCCTCACAGTGCTCGTTGGCGCAAACGGTGCGGGGAAGACTGCGGTACTCGATGCCATCGCCAGTGCCCTTTCGCCCGTTCTGACTAACCTGTCCTCCGCAAACCAAAGGCTGAGCGGGCGTGGCATTCAGGACAGAGATTTCCGCGTTGTGGAGTGGCCACAATTCGGCGGAAAGGCACGCTGGGGCATGGCCGACATCACCCAACTGCAAGTGAAAACCTTTGATGGTCTGGCCTGGGACGTCTGGCGCGCCTCGACAAAAGGCAAGAAGCCTGAGCAGACCATTGGTCAGACTGAGCTCAAGCACTGCCTTCAGGGTATTGCGGAAAGTTACACCACCGAACACCCCAGATTGACACCTGTCATCGCGTACTACGGTGACCGGCGCGGCAATATCGGGGTGCCTATACGTCTTCGCGCAGCCAAGCAGAACTACGGCTACCCGGCCGCTGCGCTGATTGGCGCGCTGGATTCCATGAGCGACTTCCGTGAAATGCTGGCCTGGTTCGACCAGGAGGAGGCTGCTGAACTCCGGGAAAACAAGGGCGTGGTTGATGAGGATTTTGCCGAATCGCCCACGCTTGTCGCGGTTCGAATAGCGATTGAAGAACTGCTTGGCGGCACTTACTCGAATCCGCACTTCAACCGCGACCACAAGTTCCTGCTGGAACGTAAGTCAGATGGCGCGTACCTCATGGTGAGTCAGCTCAGTCAGGGCTATCAGAGCATGCTGGCCTTGGCGATGGACTTTGCCCGGCGGCTGGCCATTGCCAATCCGCAGCTTCAGTATGGGAGCGTCGATTTTCAGCGCCATTTTCTTGATCTGCTGGGCGATTCCGATCACCTGCTGGTCGAGTCTGGCTATCAAGATTCAGTCAATCCATTCCAGTCGGCGCTTGCCATGGGCGCACCGGCCATCATGCTGGTCGACGAAATCGACCTGCACCTGCACCCAAGCTGGCAGCAGCGGGTGCTGGACGACCTGATGCGCACTTTCCCGCTTACCCAGTTCATCGTCACCACCCACAGCCCGCAGGTGCTGACCACAGTGCCCTCCGAGTGCATCCGCATTCTGAGGGATGACAAAGTCTATTCCGCACCGCCCGGTACTGAAGGTGCTGAACCGGGACGGATGCTCAGGCAGGTGCTTGGCCTTGAGGATGTCCGCCCTCCCGCTAATCAGGCAGCTCAGGAGTTGAGGGAGTACCTCGCACTGGTTGATAGAGACCAGTGGAACAGCCCGCGTGCGCAGGAACTGCGCCGGAAGCTGGATGAGCGCTATCAGGGACAGGAGCCGGCCCTGCTGGATGCTGACCTGCAGATAGAAAATCGCAAGTGGGAGCTGGGGGAGTGAAGCGCGTTATCGGGCTTGATGAGCCAGCTGACCTGACGGGGTATCGTGCGGACAATCCGGTAGGTACTTGGGAGCAGATGCGGGCCGACGCAGTGGGTCGTGTGGCTTATGAAGCTGTCCGGCTGCAGTTGCTCAATGGGCAGGGCGGCCTATGTGGTTTCTGTGAGATTGGTCTGCATGACATTGATCCGCTCAAGTGCCGGGTCGAGCATTTCCACCCCAAATCGGACACCTCGACAGCGCATAACTGGGCGCTTGACTGGCAGAACATGCTTGCTGTCTGCATGGGAGGCTCCCAGCGTCATCAGCAACCGCCCCATGCGCTGGAACCACTGCCCGAGAACCTCAGCTGTGATGCGCACAAGGATCAGATGATCCAGACCCAGAGGCTTGCAGAACACTGTGAGGGCTGGATCATTGATCCGCTCGATCTGCCTGCATTTCCCAGCCTGTTCTTTCTGGAAAAGAGCACCGGTCGGCTACTGCCCGATGAACAGGCTTGTGCCGGCATCGCGTTCCCGGGGAACAAGCACCGAGGTACGCAGGAACTGGTGCAGCACACCATCGACATGCTCAATCTGAACTGCGCCCGTTTGTGCGAGGCGCGCCTGCGGATTCTCTGGAACATCGAGCGCAACAAGAAGCAGCTGCGGGAACAGAGAGTTCCAGCAGATCAGGCCTTGCGCACGCTTGCCGAGCGCTACTTTCGTCAGGCCTGGCCGGGCTTCTTCACCACCATTCGCCTTTGTCTGGGAGCTGTTGCCGAGCAGTACCTGACCGACACGGGATTCCAAGGTTGACCATGACCCCCATCAAGACCCCCAAGAAACTCATCGAAGTCGCCCTCCCGCTCGACGCCATCAACGTCGCCGCGGCGCGTGAGAAGTCGATCCGCCACGGCCACCCCAGCACACTGCACCTGTGGTGGGCGCGCCGGCCACTGGCGGCGGCGCGGGCGGTGATCTTTGCGCAGATGGTCAATGACCCCGGCTACGAGCGCCACCTGGGGCGCGGGGTGAACAAGGAAAAGGCCGCCATCGAGCGCGAGCGCCTGTTCAAGATCATCGAAGACCTGGTGCAGTGGGAGAACACCAACAACGAGGACGTGCTCGCCCGCGCCCGCGAGGAGATCTGGAAGAGCTGGCGCGAGACCTGCGCGCTGAACAAGGGCCACCCGCAGGCGGCCGAGCTCTTCAATCCGGAGAAGCTGCCCGCCTTCCACGACCCCTTCGCGGGCGGGGGCGCGTTGCCGCTGGAGGCCCAGCGCCTGGGGCTGGAGAGCTACGCCAGCGACCTCAACCCCGTGGCGGTGACCATCAACAAGGCGATGATCGAGATTCCGCCGCGCTTTGCCGGCCGTGCGCCGGTGGGGCCGCGCATCCCCGGCGACAAGCAGGGCAAGCTGGCCGAGGACTGGTCCGGCGCCAAGGGGCTGGCCGAAGACGTGCGCCGCTACGGCGCCTGGATGCGGGCGGAGGCGGAAAAGCGCATCGGCCACCTGTACCCGAAGATCGAAGTCACCGCCGAAATGGTCGCCGAGCGCCCGGACCTGAAGCCGCTGCTCGGGCAGCAGCTTACCGTGATCGCCTGGCTATGGGCGCGTACGGTGAAGAGCCCCAATCCCGCCTTCAGCCATGCCGAGGTCCCACTGGCTTCCACCTTCGTGCTGTCGAGCAGGGCCGGCAAAGAAGCGTATGTTGAACCTGTCGTGGAAGGCGACAGCTATCGCCTTTTTGTGAAGGTCGGAACACCGCCTGAAAGCGCAAAAAACGGGTCGAAGGCGGCAGGCCGTGGAGCAAACTTTACGTGTTTGCTTTCGGGTGCTCCAATCAGTGGTGATTATATTAAGGCTGAAGGTCAAGCGGGCCGCATTGGCATAAAGCTACTTGGCGTCGTCGCGGAAGCAGGCCGTAACCGCGTCTATTTCTCACCAAATTCAGAGCAAGAAAGACTAGCTATTGGCGATAGCGAATGTTGGCGCCCAAAAGGCTATGTCCCTGCGCGGCTTACCGGTGGTACTTGTGTGCCTTATGGACTCCAAGAATGGGGCGATCTTTTTACCAATAGGCAGTTGACGATGCTTAACTGCCTAGCCGATCTAGTTCCAGAAGCAGTTGCGCTGTGCAAAAGGCAATTGAGCGTAGGGCAAGATCGAGCTGGTGATGAAACCTATGCCGATGCAGTCGGCGTTTACCTGGGGGAAACGGTTTCAAAGCTCACCTCTTACCATTGCACGATGGGAATCTGGCGTGCGAAAGAGGGGAAGTCTGGCCGCGCGTTTGGCCGCCAGTCAATACCAATGGTGTGGGATTTTCCAGAGGTGAACCCGTTCGCAGGTGCCGGTGGTGATTGGGATGGAGCGATAAATGACTGTGCAAAGGTATTGCAAGAGCTAGGTTCCGGCGCGAAGGGCTTTGTGAAGCAAGCCGCTGCACAGTCTGAGCAACCGTTCGAGGGGCTGAAGGTAATTAGTACAGACCCCCCCTATTATGACAACGTTGCGTATGCGGATCTTTCAGATTTTTTCTACGTTTGGCTTAGGCGGTGTCTGAAGCCAGTCTTGCCCGAGCTTTACGCGACTCTAGCAGTTCCAAAGGCGGAAGAACTTGTAGCAGCTGCCTATCGGCACGGATCACGCGAAGAGGCTGAGGCATTCTTCCTAGATGGAATGACAGTCGCCATTCAGCGACTAGTCGAATCAGCGCATCCTGCGGTCCCAGTCACCATCTACTACGCGTTCAAGCAATCTGAGACAGAGAGCAATCTAGGAACTCATAGTACGGGATGGGAAACCTTCCTAGAGGCTGTGGTACGTGCTGGATTCTCCATATCTGGTACTTGGCCAATGCGTACTGAGCAGTCAGCGGCTCTGAAAGCGAACGTCAATTCGTTAGCATCTAGCATCGTCTTAGTCTGCCGCAAGCGCGACGCCGACGCCGCCACCATCAGCCGCCGCGAGTTCATCCGCGAACTCAACGCCGTGCTGCCCGAGGCGCTGATGGACATGACTCGCGGCGGCATCAACAGCCCGGTGGCGCCGGTCGACCTGTCGCAGGCCATCATCGGCCCCGGCATGGCGATTTTCAGCCAATACGCGGCGGTGCTGGAAGCCGACGGCAAGCCGATGAGCGTGCGCACCGCGCTGCAGCTCATCAACCGCTTCCTCGCCGAGGACGACTTCGACCACGATACCCAGTTCTGCCTGCACTGGTTCGAGACCCAGGGCTGGGCCACCGGCAAGTTTGGCGAAGCGGACGTGCTCGCCCGCGCCAAGGGCACCAGCGTGACCGGCCTGACAGACGCCGGCGTGGTCGAATCCGGCAAGGGTGACCTGCGCCTGTTGAGATGGGCCGAGATGCCGCGCGACTGGAACCCGGAGACCGATACCCGTGTGCCGGTGTGGGAAGCGCTGCACCAGATGATCCGCGCGCTGAACCAGGACGGCGAAACCGCTGCCGGCGCGCTGCTCGCCCGGATGCCTGCCCGCGCCGAACCCATCCGCGCGCTCGCCTACCGCCTCTACACCCTATGCGAGCGCAAAGGCTGGGCCGAAGACGCTCGCGCCTACAACGAGTTGATCACCGCCTGGAGCGGCGTGGAGCGCGGGGCGAGCGAGACCGGGGTGGTGGGATCGCAGGGAAGCCTGGATATTTGAATGTCGTTGGTCCGGTGCTGTGCAGTGATGAGCGCCCGGGCCTAAGGGAGAAGAGAGATGAGTCTGAAACCATGGCGTGAGATCGCCGAACCGCATTCCGACGTCCGCTCGGGCAACTTCGTCCAGGCCGAGTTCGCTGCCGATCTGTCGCGCGTGCATGCGGGATCGGCAACCGAGGAGTACCAGGATCCGGTGCTCTTCTTCCAGCGGACCTTCATTACCGAGGGCATGCGTTTGTTGCTGGACTCGGTGGTGAAACGGCTCGCAGGGAAGGGGGGCGACCCGGTCATCCAACTGCAGACCGCCTTCGGTGGTGGCAAGACGCACACCATGCTCGCGGTGTATCACCTGGCCAAGGGGACGACGCCCGCGAGCGATCTGCAGGGCATTGCGCCCATCCTCGACCTTGCCGGCGTTACCGAATTGCCCAAGGCCCGTATCGCCGTGCTCGATGGGGTGGAGCTGCTGGGCATGGCGAGCAAACCGCGCATTCACGCTGGCTGCACGGTACGAACTTTGTGGGGTGAGCTGGCTTGGCAGCTGGGCGGGGAGGCTGCTTACGAGCGCGTGAAGGAAGCTGACCAGACGGGTACGGCCCCGGGCAAGAAGGATCTGGCGGACCTGCTGGCGTCCACTGCACCTTGCGTCATCCTGATGGACGAATTGGTGCGCTACGTGTCGCAGTTCGAGGAGGGCAAAACGCTCTCGGGGGGCACCTACGACACGCAACTCTCTTTTGTGCAGTCGCTCACCGAGGCGCTTAAGGCAGTGCCAACGGCTGTGCTGCTGGCTTCGCTACCGTTTTCCGACCGCGAAGCGGGTAGCCAGCAAGGTGTGAAAGCTCTGCGCGCGCTGGAGCATTACTTCGGTCGGGTGCAGGCCCTGTGGAAGCCGGTGGCGACCGAAGAAGCGTTCGAGATCGTGCGCCGGCGCCTGTTCTCGAACATCAACGACAAGCTGGCGATGGAGTCGGTCTGCCGCGCGTTTGCCGACTACTACATCGCAAACCGTGACGACTTCCCGCAGGAGACGCAGGACAGCAAATACCTCGAGCGCTTGATTCACGCCTACCCGATCCACCCCGAGGTGTTCGACCGTTTGTACGAAGACTGGTCGACGTTGGACAACTTCCAGCGCACCAGAGGCGTCCTGAAGCTGATGGCGAAGGTCATTCACCGCCTGTGGCGCGACGGGAACAATGATCCGCTGATCATGCCGGGTAGCTTGCCGCTGATGGATGCCGACACCCGCAACGAGTCGATCTACTACCTTCCGCAGGGTTGGGATCCGGTGATCGAGCGTGATGTGGATGGCGAGCGTTCGGAAACCTGGGAGATCGAAAGCAAGGACACCCGATTCGGCGCCGTCCAGGCCTGCCGCCGTGCGGCTAGAGCGATTTTCCTGGGGAGCGCGCCGTCTACCTCCAATCAACTGGTGCGCGGGCTGGAGCTGGAACGCGTGCTTCTGGGGGTGGCACAGCCAGGCCAGCAGGTGAGCCTGTTCAAGGACGCGCTGCGCCGCCTGAATGACCGGCTGCACTATCTGAGCCACGCGAACAACCGCTTCTGGCTGGATACCCGACCCAATTTGCGCCGCGAGATGGAAGAGCGCAAACGGCGCTTCCAGGACAAGGAAGACGTCTTCCCGATGATCCGGGATCGCGTGCAACGCAGCTTTGCCAGCGGCGTATTCGGTGGCATTCACATCTTCACCGGCAGCAGCGATGTTCCCGACGACTGGGCGCTGCGTCTGGTGGTGCTGCCGCCCGATGCAGCCTTCACCCGGAGCGGGCAGAGTCTGGCGCTCGATCGTGCGAACGAGATACTCAAGAAGCGTGGCGATCAGCCCCGTTTCAAACAGAACCGACTGATCTTCGTGGCGGCGGACTACGACAGCGTGAGCCGCTTGAAGGACCACGTTCGCTCGTATCTGGCGTGGCGCAGCATCGTTAATGACTACAAGGACAATCGGATCGTTCTCGACAACCTGATGGCGACGCAGGCGCAAGAGACCTTGTCGCAGGCAGACGAGACGGTGAAGCGCATGATCCGGGAGACCTACAAGTGGTTGCTGGCCCCGGTGCAGGAGGCGCGCCCCGGTAAGGGATTGTCGGAGCTGATGTGGGAGCATTTCCCGCTCAACTCGGGCGCACCCAATTGGTCGCAGGAGATGGAGCGGGTACTCAAGGACAATGAGCTGCTCATTACCGAGTGGGCGCCCATCCACCTGGCGAAAGTGCTGAAGGACTGGTTCTGGAAGGATGGCGTTCGAGAAGCTGGTGCGCTGAACGTCTGGCAACAAAGCTGCCAACAACTCTACCTGCCGCGCCTGACCGACGATACGGTGTTCCAACGCACGATGGCTGCAGGGGCGGAGAGCCGCGACTTCTTTGGCTTTGCACAGGGTAAGGACGGCGATCGTTACCTCGGCTTCAGCTATGGCAAGCGTGCCTCGCTGTTCATGGACAGTTCCTTGTTGCTGATTGAGCCGGTGGCCGCTGCTGCCTACCTTGAGGTCGAGCGGGCTGCCGAGGAGGCCGCCCGGCCGAAACCGACGATTGCAGAGGCTCAGGGTGGTTCAAGCGGTACGGGCACCCGCGTTGGTGGGACTACGGCTACCTATGCGAGCGACTCGGCGAGTGGCAGCTATCCGACGGGGACGTCGACTGCCGCCGCTCCAGCGGTCAAGAAGCAGTTCTACGGCAGCATCGACCTCGATCCGATCCTGGCGAAAAAGCAGTTCGCCGATCTGGTGGATGAGGTGGTTCAGCAGTTCACGCTACGCCCGGGTGTGAGGGTGAAGATTGCTGTCGAGATTCAGGCAGAGTCGCCCATCGGGTTTGATGATGGTCTGCAGCGGGCGGTTAAAGAGAACTGCAATGTGCTTCGGTTCAGGAACGCGGAATTTGAAGGTGGGGAATAGTCGGTTGTCGCTTTGAGAAACGCGTAAGGAGTTTTGTGCAACGCAGACATAAAGCGCGTTGCCGAAAATCCTTCGATTTCCGCGTTCTGAACTAAAAGAGTCGTGGGCCTCGGTGCTCGTTCTCGAGAGAGGTCCACGATCCTGCGGTTCTATTCTTTGGAGATATGGCGAAAGCGAATCGTCGATATCAGCTTACACGCGATGAAGCTCAGACCGTTGCTTGCGCGGTTACTCGGAAGATCGCGCCTGCTCGCCTGCAGTCCACGGCATTTCTCGCTCCGCAGCACGGACTATCTGAGAAGGGCGCCGACCGAGCGCCCTAGCGATAGCTTCAAGCGTGTCGATAGCCGGGGCACTTTTACCCCGTTCTATGAGACTGATGAGATTGGTGTGGAGATCGGACAGCTCGGCAAGCTTCTCTTGTGTCAGCCCTCGTCGCGCACGCTCTCTGCGAACCACTCTGCCCAATGCTTCTAGGAGATCCATAGCCGCCCGCGTTCCATCGCGCGAGTCTGTATGGCATCATTCCCGAACTCCACACAAAATTTTGTGTTCTGCAATGCAGAGTCAAAAGCTTCTTTTGAGAACCGACATCCACGATCAACGCGTCCCCGCCTCGACGCGCCGTGGAAGTCGCTATTGGGTACAGGCCGAGCTCTCCGTGGAGATGTTCTTCATCGTGGAGGAGTGCGTTGTGGACGGGCCTGATAGGCCCCCTCAACGCTTCATCGCCGCCGATCTCTCGGAGGCGCACCGCATCCCGGAATTGTACGGGCTCAAGAAAAGCACTCTTCTTGCGTGCGTTCTCGGTCTCGAGGGACAGCGTCGCCTGGAGCAAGTCATTGAGGCTTATGTCGGCGCGGCAAGTGACCAAATCGCAGTGAAGCTGGAATCTGGTGAGGTGATTCTGGCAGCGGGCTCGGCGACTGGACAGGTGCTTAGCAGAGGATCGCCGGTCTTCCTGAAGGAAGAGCAGAGCAACTTCGAGGGCTGATAGTCACTCTCCGACACGATCGTCAGGCGCCATTCCGGACCCGCCTAGACCGCCTCGATTCATCAAGTTCTCCCGGCACCACGACGCGGACCTCGCCGGTCTCCGGCTCAAAGGCCGTGATGCCGCGGAGTCCGACGCCGTGAGGCCGGAAGCCCAAGCCGTCGAACGTGCTGCTGTAGTCGAGATTGTCGTGATGGTGGCCGTGAAAACTCGCTCTTACGCCCAGCGACTGCGCTAGCCGCGTGAGTTCATCGAATCCGTGCGGGTGGCAACCCGGCGCCTCGTGCGTCACGAGGATGTCGGCGCGCTGCGTGGCAAGGCTCTGTAAGGTATCGGGGAAGATCGAACTGGCATGTTTGCGCAGTTGCCCGCTCTTTGTCGTGTTGACCATGGCCGAGACCCTATCCGGGACGGACTCAAGCCTGATCCGATCCATTTTTGACAGCCGGCGTTGCACACCCGGCCGGGCATGCAGGTCGCGGGCGAATCCTTCGTAGTTTCGGAAGTGCAGTTCTTCAGCCGAGACGCTCTTGCTATCCGCCGGAAACCAGATGGCACCACGAAAGATGCCGCCCAAGCCTGCCACGCGAATACCGCAAACCTCGACAACACGGCCATCGATCCGGCGGTGCTGCGAGTTCTGCAGATGTCGCCAGTTGTCCTCGCTATCGGTGTCGTGGTTTCCAACGATCCAGTGCACCGCGACACCAAGAGCTTCGATGGGCGCTACTTCCTGCTCGAAATCGTGCTGTGCCTCGATGTCGCCAAGGAAGATCACCGCGTCGACGCGGCAGCCTCGGGCACGCTCGGCCGCAATGGCCGGCGGAATGTGATCGAAGCGGCCGTGGTTGTCGCCCAGGATGAGGATCATTTGAAGGGTTCCCAGCTGCCGGGCAGCTTACGGCAAGTGAGCACCAGCTCTGGTGCCCACAATAGATGCACGCCGTTCAGAATCAACAAACGGTGGATCGGCGATTCATTGTACTAGCGGCATCTACGATGATCCACGCAATGCCATCAGCGAAGCCGAAGTCGGCGCATTGACTGCAAGGAGGCAGGTGTTTTAGCTTGAACGCGTGGTGCTCGGCCAAAGGAGGCCTTGAGCCTGCGGTCCGATTCGGTTGGCAATGTGGCAATCAGCTGGCCCTCAGGGCCAGTGGGCCTTAAACGACAACTTCGCTATCCGGCCAACTCCTGCTTCAGACCTGTTGCTGTTGTTCGGGTGTCGAGATGACGGCTGTTTAGCACGCAAGCGGCCATATTCTGGCAAACCGTCTCCGAACGCAGCGGGCACTGCGACCCCCGCAGATCACAAGTTGTCGTAACTAATACCCAGATCGAGGAAAACGAGTTTCAGCTCTGCGGTTGTCAGCGGCCATATATCCTTGACCTCGGCCGGCCTCGAAACTGCCATGAGATACGCGAAGAGGATAACGGGCTGCCGGAAAAGATGGTGCGTATCGAAGCGAGATCGAATGCGCTCTGAGATGTAGCCTTTAGACAAAATGAGACTTTCGATCTGCCCTGTCAGATCGGCCGGCATTTGTTCCGCAAATGCATCCAGAACTACTACGTTCGACTTCTCTGTTTCGGGACGTATGCCGATGTGGCGCACGTAGGCCCGGCTCAGCGCATCAATCGCGTCCCGGACGGGCTTCGAGGCCGATTGAAGATCACGCATCACCAGTTCGAAGAAATCATCCGCCGCCTCGATCAGCGCCATGCTTTTTGCAACGGCACGATTGACTTCCGGGGATGCGGCCTTCTTCGGTTTGTAGATGGTATCGTGTGTCAGCTCACTATGCGCGTGCTGCAACAGTGTGCGAATTTGCAGTTCGCAAGCCGTGCCCTTCAGAACCGTCACCGCCCCGAGCCTTATGTCTCGTGACGCGCGCACCACGTAGTGTAGGGACTGGTAAGAAAACTCCAACGGGCGCGCTCGACGCTCTTCCTCGTAATCGCGATCTTTGGACCCTTCCCAATCTTGGTCGTCCAGAATCGCCTGCTCGACGAGGCGTATGTGGCTCGACAGAAGCACTACAAAGCGCATGCCCGCTTTGTCAGTAATTTCAGCGTATGGATCGCCATACTTCTTATCGCGGAAGAGCGCCTTGTCAACGAGTGATTTCGCATCCTTCAAGCGTGGCTGAACCGGCAGTTTCAGGAACTCGCTGATCTTCCCCGGGGGCTCTTGTTGCGCAAGAAGCTCAGTCAAACGCGCGACCAGCCGATCGCGGACGTAGTCGCTCCACGCCTGATATATCGGTCGCTCAGCTTCCCAGAGAGTGCGAATCTCGCTCTCGGTCATTCTTGCTTCCTGATTCTGTCCTTAACGGTGATTCGGGTCCATGTTGGCACTACGCCGTGTCCGTCAGCCTCGCCCTCGATGGCCTCCATTCGGATCATGCTTGCGAATTTGTCGGCCGGCACAATGAGTTTAATGTCGTCCGAAAAGCTTACCTTCCGGTAGCGCAAGGCCGTTGTGACGTCTGACAGGTCCTTGTGAATAGCCGTTGAAGGAAACCCCTTCTGCGCCATGAACTGCTCGTAGGCATCTCTCAATGCCGGATCGTCCAAGTAGCTTTGGGCAAAGACGGACGTTTGAACTGTCGGGCTCTGATCCACTTTCAGGTAGGTCACTAACGCGTTGTGCAAGTCGATCTTCTGTTCCTCCGGGAGGTCGACGCCCTGTATGAAGTCCTTCGTGTAATCGTGAAACTCGCGGGTCCGCCTCGCGCTGGTCTCCGGGAATGCACAGCCGAGGAAGCCTTCATAGAAATACTGTGCTGCGCTCAACTTGTTGGACGCACTGATCTGGTCATCGTAGATGAACGCGCGCCATCCGTTCTCCAGTTCGGCTGCACTCGGATCGCTCTCAACGAAAATCCCGATCTTGTAGAGTTTCGTTTGCGGTGTAAGCAGCAGGTTGGTAAGGAACTGAAGTGAAATCGAGCCGTTCGCGTCTTGCTGCCGGGTGAAGCCGCT
The DNA here is from genome assembly GCF_018122735.1 of Azoarcus sp. L1K30. GTDB lineage: Bacteria > Pseudomonadota > Gammaproteobacteria > Burkholderiales > Rhodocyclaceae > Parazoarcus. Next base: position 4,187,990 of record NZ_JAGRRD010000001.1, read on the forward strand.
GTGTGTCTCCGCCTTGATGAAGCCGACAATGCGTTTTGACGGGTGGCCTGCACTTCCGGTAAAGACGACCAGAATGCCCCCTGGAAGCCCGCGCCTACCTTGTGCCGAGGTCAGTTTGTTGGCCGCAGCAGAAGAGTTCGAGACAAACAGGGCGTCATCCAAATCGACCAGTTGGTCCGCTAGCGCGCATGCGCTCGATGCACCGGCTTCAACGATCGCCATTTCAAGCGCCCGAGAGGCGCGCCCCATGGCATCCATGATGCGGCAGCAAAACGCGTCGATCCCTGTTGGATTGAGCGTCACCAGGCTCGTGCCATAAACCGGCGGTACAATGTTCCGCCCGTTGTCCCGCTCGAATACCTCGTGGGTGATGATGCGCGTGATGCTAAGGTTCTCGAAGATCATATGAGCGCCATCTATTGTAAGAATGTGCATTATGACTTGCGGATTGCGTCAATGCATACTAGACGCGCTACTGGCTGACTGCGCGAGCCCGGGAAGACTCAGCGACCGATAACCTTGAATCTGTTTGCAACTCAGAGCCCTCGTAGTAGCTGTGAATCTTTGGCGAAGGACTCTCTGGTTTCAGGAGTGCAGGTGCGGAATAGCGAAGTGAACGTTGATCGATCTTAGGCAGGGAGGCACGGCAGTGCGTTGATTTGCAGACATTGCCGCCTTGGCACCCCAACGTCTGCAAAGGCGGAACAGATTGCCTCTCGCGACGACGAAGTAGGTAGATTATTTGCCGAAGATGTCTCCGTATCCTTTGACGGTGCGACTTCGCGCGGTTACTGAGCCTACGACCATTTATCGAGTGGTGCGAGGTGTTCCTTCGAAGTGGGAGCTATGGTCGGAGCCTTGCTTTGCGCTGTCGGCGGCTCGATCGGATTTTCGTCACTTTTCTGACTTCGAAAACAAGCGCTTCAGATCGGCGATATGCCTCAACGCTTCGTCGGGCGGAGTCAACTCCAATGACGAAGGAGGTGAGAGCCCAAGCACTTTGGCGATGTTCGATGGGTAGGTGCGACGGCGCCCTGCAAGCGAACAACAGGCTTCTTCAATCGCCTGATGGCCGACTTGACTGATGATCCAATCAAGAACTCGTCGGTCTCTCGCACTCTGCACTAGCACGCCTTCGGGCTGCTGCCCTTCGGCGTGGGGAGGATGCCCTGCTGGGCCTCCTCCCAAAATGCCTTCTGAGTTTTTCATGGCCACTCCCAACCCTAGGAACAGTCTCATCCTGCCATGATTAGTGGGAGTGCTGATACATCAACGAGGGGGAAGTTAATCGAGTCTCCTCGCCTCGGATTCAGATCAATTGGTGCGGTGTGCTGGCGAGGGTGTTCGCCCCTTGTGCTGATGAACTTGCCGTGACTCGCTTGGCAACTTGTTCGTGGGTAGCTGCTTGCCGCTGAACCTCGGTTAAGAGGCTCCGACCCAGAGTCATGTCCATAGAATGGCTACTCTGGGGTGAATGTCCATACCCGCTTACTTTGGGGTGAACAGGAAGTTCAGCACGTCGCCATCCTTGACCACGTAGTCCTTGCCTTCGGCGCGCATTCTGCCTGCCTCCTTGGCGGCTGACTCACCCTTGTAAGTGATGAAGTCGTCGAAGGAAATGGTCTGGGCGCGGATGAAGCCGCGTTCGAAGTCGGTGTGAATGACACCGGCTGCCTGAGGGGCGGTGTCGCCGACGTGGATGGTCCATGCGCGTACCTCTTTCACGCCGGCGGTGAAGTAGGTCTGCAGGCCGAGAAGCTTGTATCCGGCGCGGATCAGGCGATCGAGTCCCGGCTCTTCCAGGCCCATCGACTCAAGGAAATCCTTCTTGTCGGCGTCGTCGAGGTCGGCGATTTCGGCTTCTATCGCCGCGCACAGCGCGACCACTTCAGCGCCTTCAGCAGCGGCGTGGGCGCGTACTGCATCGAGCTGGGGATTGTTTTCGAATCCGTCCTCTGCGACGTTGGCAGCGTAAAGGACGGGTTTCTGCGTGATCAGGCAGAACTGTTTGATCAAGGCCAGCTCTTCCTTGGCCAGGTCGAGCGCGCGCACCGGCTTTGCCTGATCGAGCTGGGCAATACACTTCTCCAGAACCGAAACCAGCGCCTTGGCTTCCTTGTCTCCCGCAGCGGCGGGGCGCTTGTAGCGGTTGAGTGCCTTATCCACCGTGGCCATGTCGGCGAGCGCGAGTTCGGTGTCGATGACCTCGATGTCACGGATCGGGTCGACGCTGCCGGAGACGTGGATCACGTTGTCGTCGGAAAAGCACCGCACGACGTGGACGATGGCGTCGGTTTCGCGGATGTTGGCCAGAAACTGGTTGCCGAGGCCTTCACCCTTGGAGGCACCCGCGACCAGGCCGGCAATGTCGACGAACTCGACGATGGCAGGCTGGACTTTCTGTGGCTTGACGATTTCCGACAGCGCCTGCAGTCGAGGATCGGGCACCTCGACGATGCCGACATTGGGCTCGATGGTGCAGAAGGGATAGTTGGCCGCTTCGATGCCTGCCTTGGTGAGGGCGTTGAACAGGGTCGACTTGCCGACGTTGGGCAGGCCGACGATTCCGCATTTGAGGCTCATAGCTGGGTTTCGTCCTTGGTGTTGTCCGGCGCAACGCGGCTTTCCGCAGCTGGCCTCGGGGCCTTCGGTGACTTGGGGGGTTTGGGCGGTGCGGGGCGGGTGTTCAGGCGCTGGGTTGCCGCCGTCCAATCGCCGCGGGCCAGAACGGGCCAGGCGAGAAGGGCGCGGTCGACAGCCTCGTCGATCAGCGTCTGCTCTTCGCGCCGTGCCGACTTGAGCACGTAATTCACCACCTCATTGCGATCGCCTGGGTGGCCGATACCGATGCGCAGGCGCCAGTAGTCATTGGTATTGAGATGGGCAGAGGTGTCCTTCAGCCCGTTGTGACCGCCGAGTCCGCCGCCAAACTTCAGTCGCAGCTGGCCGGGCGGAACGTCGAGTTCGTCGTGCACCAGCAGGATCTCGGCCGGTTCGATACGGTAGAACCGGGCCAGTGCGCCGATGGCCTGCCCAGAGCGGTTCATGAAGGTCTGTGGCATGAGCAACATGATGCCGGCATCGCGTGCATTGGCGACCAGACCGTGAAAACGGGATTCGTGCGAGAAGCGTACGCCAAGCTGATCAGCGAGCCGCTCACAAAACCAAAACCCGGCGTTGTGCCGGGTTTCGGAATACTCGGTGCCAGGATTGCCGAGACCGACTACAAGACGGGGAGGGCGGTTCGCCGCGGTCGTCATCGTGGTTCGGTCCCGGTTGTCCGGTGAGGCACAGGCCGCAGTTACTCGGCGGCGGCTTCGTCTTCACCTTCGGCAGAGATGCTGCCGCGGGTCTGCTGGGCGCTGGCCACAACCGGGTCGCCTTCACCATGGTGAACCGCAGTGACACCCGCGGGCAGGCTGAGCTGGGAAACGTGGATCGACTGGCCGGTCTCGAGCGCGGACAGGTCTACAGTGACGAATTCCGGCAGGTTCGACGGCAGGCACTCGACGTCGAGTTCGGTCAGCACGTGGGAGATGATGCAGCCGCCGAGCTTGACCGCCGGGCAGTTCTCGCCATTGACGAAATGCAGCGGCACCTTGAGGTGGATCGGCTTGCCGGCGTCAACGCGCTGGAAGTCGATGTGCAGCACTTGCGGCTTGAATGCGTGCCACTGGGTGTCACGCAGCACCACGGTTTCCTTGGCGCCTTCGATATCGATGCTCAGCACGGAAGCGTGGAAGGCTTCTTTCTTGAGCAGGTGGAACAGTTCGTTGTGGTCCAGCAGCACCGGCTGGGCAGCGCTTGCGCCACCGTAGACGATACCCGGCAGTTGACCGGCGCGACGCAGGCGGCGGCTCGCACTCGATCCCTGCAGTTCACGCTTTACAGCCTTGAATTCGATTTGCATTTTACAGCTCCGGTTGATGATCACCCTGCCCGCGACCAGGCAGGGTTGAAAAGCCCGCAGCAGGCTGCGGGCAGAAAGTTATTCCATGAACAGTGAGGACACCGACTCCGCATTGCTGATGCGCAGCATGGTATCGGCCAGCAGCGACGCGACCGAAATTTGCCGGATGCGGTTGCTGGCCTTGGCGTCATCGCGCAAGGGGATGGTGTCCGTCACCACCAGCTCGTCGAGCTCGGAATCGTTGATTCGCGACACCGCCGTGCCGGACAGCACTGCGTGCGTACAGTATGCGAGTACGCGCGTGGCACCGTTTTCCTTGAGCGCGCTGGCCGCCTTGCACAGCGTACCGGCGGTGTCGACGATGTCATCCATGATCACGCAGGTGCGGCCTTCGACCTCACCGATGATGTTCATGACCTCGGATACATTAGCCTTGGGACGACGCTTGTCGATGATCGCCAGGTCGCACTCGAGTCGCTTGGCGAAGGCCCGTGCCCGGACCACGCCACCGACGTCGGGGGAGACGACCATCAGGTTGTCGTACTTCTGCTTGTCCAGATCGGCCAGCAGGACAGGCGCCGCGTAGACGTTGTCTACCGGGATGTCGAAGAAGCCCTGGATCTGGTCGGCATGGAGGTCCATGGTCAGCAGACGTTGCACGCCAACGGCCTGGAGCATGTTGGCCACGACCTTGGCGGTGATGGCCACGCGTGCGGAGCGCGGGCGGCGGTCCTGGCGGGCATAACCGAAGTAGGGAATGGCGGCGGTGATGCGGCCGGCCGACGCGCGCTTGAGTGCATCGACCAGAACCAGCATTTCCATCAGGTTCTCGTTGGTCGGCGCACAGGTCGGTTGCAGGATGAAGACATCCTTGCCGCGCACGTTCTCAAGCAGTTCCACATTGACTTCGCCGTCGGAAAAGCGGCCAACAGTGGCCGAACCGAGGGAAATGCCCAGCCGCCGAACCACGTCTGCTGCGAGCTTGGGGTTGGCGTTGCCAGTGAAGACCATCAGGCTGCCGTAGGGCATGACCGAATCTCCGATGCCGATAGAATGAAAGCGACGTCAAAAACGACTCGGGCAGGCCAGAGGCCTGCCCGTCGTTATATGGCTGGGGAAGAAGGATTCGAACCTTCGAATGCCGGAATCAAAATCCGGTGCCTTGACCAACTTGGCGACTCCCCAATTGAAACCTTTTACACAACGAGGCAATCCAGTGGATGTCTGGCCAGGCTTGACGCCTTCCAGGCTTTCCAGCGTGTCGGGCATTGTTCGACGATGCGCTGAGCCAAGGCTCCCGAATCGATTGCCGCAAACACACAGGCGCCTGAGCCAGTCATCCGCGCCGGTGCAAATTGCGCCAGCCAGTTGATTGCCTCAGCGACTTCCGGGTAACGATTACATGCAACTGCTTGTAGGTCGTTACGGGCAGAGCTCGCTGTGAAGTCCGCTATTTTGATTGGGACTGTATTCCTCGTCAAGTCCTTCGATGAAAAAATTTCTGCGGTCGAGATGCTGACACCGGGCGAGATGACGACATAGACGACGTCGTCGAGTGTGAGTGGCTGGAACAGCTCGCCGACGCCTTCTGCAAACGCGTCACGGCCGAATATGAAGAACGGGACGTCGGCACCGAGCCGGAGGCCGAGGGCCTGCAGGGCGCGACGATCGAGCCCGGTTTCCCACAGATGATTGAGCGCAATCAGCGTAGTGGCAGCGTCGGAACTGCCGCCACCGAGCCCGCCACCCATCGGCAGCACTTTGTGCAAGGTGATGTCGGCGCCGGCACTGCATCCGCTTTCACGTTGCAGCAGGCGTGCGGCTCGGATCACGATGTCGTCCTCTTCGGCGACGCCGGGCAGTACCGACAGGCGCCGGATGCGGCCGTCGTCGCGCACACGGAAATCGAGCGTGTCGCCCCAGTCGAGCATGCGGAATGCGGTTTGCAGCATGTGATAGCCGTCTTCCCGTCGTCCGGTGACGTGGAGAAACAGGTTGAGTTTGGCTGGCGCCAGGCAGCCTTGGAGCTGGCGTGGCGAGCCGGGCAGGGGATGGTTCAGGGCTGGAGCGTCCATTGGTCGATGACGATTTTGATGCGGGCGTCGCCGCGGGATATCTCGATGCGCCGCGGCAGGGCGCCGGCGGTGGTGTCGGCGTATTCGGTGTAGTCAATGCGCCAGCCCTGATCGATCACCAGTGCAGGGCGTCCGTATGGGTCCAGCGTGCGTACCTCCGCGTCGTGGCGCGGCGCCGCCTGTACCCACACCGGAAGCCTTGTCAGCGGAACATCGACGCCGATCAGCGCTGGCAGCAGGCGGTCGGCATGTGAGGCGCGACGGCGGGTGCCGTCCGACAGTACGAGTTCGGCGCCGCCATCGTGGCTGTCAAGGCGGGCGACGATCTGCCCGAGCGGGCTGAAGGCGGTCCACAGATCCGTTGACGGGGTATGTCGCCATTCGATCTGCCCGCTGGCGGCACGTTCGCCGTCGGTGGCGGAGATGCGCCCCTCCAGATCGAAATGCGCATGCGCCTGGCGTGCAACCGCAGCTGTGTTCGCCGCGGACGGAAGCTGTGCGCAGCCGGCTGCCAGAAGTGCGCAAGCGGCCACAGTCAGCGCCGGCAGGCGCAAATGTCGCAGGGCGATGGCGATCACTGCTTGCGTAACCGTGCTGCAGTGGCGCGCAATACGGCGTTGTCAGGATGAGCGGCGATCGCTGCATCGAACAGCCGCTCGGCATCGGCGCGACGATCGAGCTGCCACAGGACTTCACCCATGTGGGCGGCGATTTCCGGGTCGGCGCGCAAGGCGTAGGCGCGCTCGAGGTGCGTCAGCGCCGTGGCGGCGTCACCGCGGCGGAAACGCACCCAGCCCAGGCTATCGAGGATGAAGGCATCGTCCGGCGCGAGTTCGTGCGCGCGGGTGATCAATGCTTCAGCCTCGTCGAGACGCAGGCCGCGGTCGGCCAGCGAATAGCCCAGCGCATTCATGGCATGTGCATGATCCGGTGCGAGCGCGATGACCTTGCGCAAGCGTCCTTCCATGACTTCGAGCCGGTTCAGACGCTCCGCGAGCATGGCGGACTCGTAAAGCAGGTCGGTGTCGTCGGGCGACTTGAGCAGCGCATTGTCGATGACGTCGAAGGCTTCGGCGGTGCGGTCTGCCTCACGCAGCAGCTGGGCTTCGGCGAGCAGCAGGCGGTGAGCGTCGTTCTCGTCGCCCGCTGTCGGCTGCAGCTGCGCGCGCGCCTCGCTGAGGCGCCCTTCGCGCGCAAGGCTTTGCGCACTGCGAATGCGCGCTTCAAGCTTCTTCGGTCCAGGCGCTACCGAGTCGAACCACTTGCGTGCGGCCGCACCATCCTTGCGCTGCTCGGCGATCTGGCCCAGGTGCAAGCGAATGGTATCGGCTTCCGGGTGTCCGCCTTCGAGGGCCTTGATCAGCAGCGGTTCGGCACTGGCTGCATCGTCCAGCTGCAGGGAGAGCAGGGCGACGGCATACAGCAAATCAAGGTCGGTGGGCGCGTCGGCGAGCAGTGCCTGAAACTCTGCACGGGCGACGTCGTAGTGCTTGGCTGCAATCAGGCTGCGCGCATAGCCGAGGCGGATGTTGCGGTTGTCCGGGTGTCTGGCTGCGGCAGCCTGCAGCAGTTGGCTGGCTTCTGCATGTGCGCCGGTCTGCATCAGCAACTGGGCCTTGAACAGCAGACCGGTGTCCCAGTCCTCACGCAGTGCAAGCGCTGCGTTGATGGCGGTCAGGGCCTCCATCGGACTCTCTGCGATGGCGGCTGCCTGGGCGCGGGCGAAATGTGCTTCGGGGTGATCCAGGTAGGGTTCGGTCAGGCGAAACACGATCGACTGTGCGGTGCGTTTGTCCTCCATTCGCGACAGCGCCCGGTTCAGACTCATCAGGTTGGCGTCCAGGCTCGCGGGCGCCAGCGCGAGCGCGCGCGCCAGCTGGATCTGTACGTCTTCGAGGCGCCCGCCATGATTGGCGACGACGCCTGCGAGCAGGCGCTTTGCATCGTCGGAGCCGGGGTCGGCCTCGCTCCAGATGCGGGCGGCTTCGGCTGCAAGATCGGCATTGCGCGCAAACAGCGCGATTTCGGCAGCGCGCTTGGCAATGCGCGGGTCACGGGTGTCGCGTGCGATCTCGATATACAACTGGGAGGAGAGACCGAGCTGGCCGCGGGCGCCGGCAATTTCGGCCAGCAGAAAGCGGTAAAGCGTCTGTGGGGTGAGCTCCTGCGCCGGAAGCGTGCTTGCCGGCGGCATGTCTTCAGCATGGGTGAATGCGCCGGGCGCAAGGCCAAGCAATAGGGCGGTGCCAAGGCGGGCGAGGCGTCGGGCAAACGTGCGGTTCATAAGGTGGTCCGGCTGGTTCCGAGTGCTCGGCTGGGGGCTTTGCGTCGTACTGCCGCAACGCATCGGGCGAGGCGGCGTTGCAGATACAATGTGTTGGAGCGCAACTGATGCATTCCGTTCGCCTCATGGTAGGCACTTTGACCCCGTGCGGGCAAGTTGCCCGTGTGTGAAACCTGTTGCGACGGATCACGATGCCTGAATTGCCTGAAGTCGAAACCACTTGCCGCGGCATCAGGCCTCATGTCGAGGGCCGCGTGCTGACGCGGCTGGTGGTGCGCAACCCGCGTCTGCGTCAGCCCGTGCCGCCAGGCCTGAGCGAGGACGTCGCGGGGCGGGTGTTGGTCACAGTATGGAGACGTGCCAAATATCTGGTGTTCGATTTCGGCCTCGGTAGCGCGATCGTGCATCTGGGCATGTCGGGCAGCATGAGGGTGATCGATCCATGTGAGCCGGCGGGTATTCACGACCATGTCGACTTCGTGTTCGGGGACCGAGCGCTTCGCCTGCGCGATCCGCGTCGTTTTGGTCTGGTTGTGTGGCAGGCCGGGGCAGCGCAGCAGCATCCGCTGCTGGCCTCGCTGGGGCCCGAACCGCTGGACGACGCGTTCGACGGCAGGCATCTTCATTCATTGAGCCGGGGGCTGCGCGCTCCGATCAAGCATGTCCTGATGGACAGTCACCGGGTGGTTGGCGTAGGCAACATCTATGCTTCCGAAAGCCTGTTTCGTGCTCGAATCCATCCTCTGGAGGCGGCGGGACGCATTGGTTTGGCGCGATACGAGCGCCTTGCCGGCGCGGTCAAGGAAACGCTTGTGGCTGCGATCGCGGCCGGCGGCAGTACGTTGCGCGACTTTGTCGGCGGCGACGGGCAGCCGGGCTATTTTCAGCAGCAGTACTTCGTCTACGGGCGTGATGGCGAAGCTTGCCGGGTATGCGCGACGCCGATCCTGCGCGTCGTCAGCGGTCAGCGCGCCACTTTCCTCTGTCCCCACTGCCAGCGTCGTGTGCGCTGAACACGCATTCGATGCGCTTGGAATTGTCTTTCGGGGCCGAATGAATGGAAAGCGAGGGCAATCGGCGCTATGCTCGCGCAATGGGCGGTAGACGTCCAAGCAATTGGAAAAACAGGTGAATCAATCATGACTTTGGCTGAACAGTTTTCTGCTTACAGCCGCTGGCGCGGCGAAACAATGGATGCGGTGAACCGCTTGCGCCAGTGGCTGACGCGCAACGAAGTGGGCGACGCCCAGTCCGACCTGCGCCTCCAGTATCTGATTGACCGCCTGCGCGACGACAAGCTCACCATCGCGTTCGTCGCCGAGTTCTCACGCGGCAAGTCCGAGCTGATCAATGCGATCTTCTTTTCCGACTACGGTGACCGGATCCTGCCGTCGAGTGCGGGACGGACCACCATGTGTCCTACCGAACTGCAATGGACGGCGGGTGACAAGCCGGAATTGCGGTTGCTGCCGATCGCTACCCGGGTGATACAAGCACAGGTCAGCGAGCTTAAGCACCAGCCCGATCAATGGACGGTCGTGCCACTGCAGGCGGGTTCCGCCGCCGAACTGCAATCTGCGCTGACACGGGTCGGGGAGGTTCAGCGGGTGCCGCGCGAAGAGGCGGAGCGCCTTGGGTTCAAGGTCGATCCGAGCGGAGAGGATGGCCTCAAGCCGGGCAGTGACGGGCTGATCGAGATTCCGAGCTGGCGCCATGCGGTGATCCAGTTCCCGCACCCCTTGCTCGAGCAGGGGCTGGTCGTGCTCGATACGCCGGGTCTTAATGCCATTGGTGCCGAGCCAGAGCTGACACTGTCGCTGCTGCCCAATGCGCACGCGGTGTTGTTCATTCTGGCCGCGGACACCGGCGTGACCCAGAGCGACATGGCGGTGTGGCGCGATTACGTCAGCTACGGGCAGCGCCGGCAGAAGGGGCGCCTGGTCGTGCTCAACAAGATCGATGGTCTGTGGGACGGCCTGCGCGACGATGCGCGCATCGAGGCCGAGATTTCGCGCCAGGTCAGGACTGTCGCCGAGACGCTGGACGTCGGCGCCGAGGTGGTCTTCCCTGTGTCTGCGCAGAAAGGACTGGTTGCGCGCATCAACGGTGATGCGCCGCTGCTCGGGCGCAGCCGCCTGCCCGAGCTCGAGCGTGCCCTGACCGAAGACCTGCTGCCGATGAAGCAGGAGATCGTACGTGACAATACGCTCGGCGAAACCCAGGATCTGGTGCGCCAGGTGAGCACCCTGATCGATGCCCGCGTGTTCGGTGTGCGCGAGCAGTTGCAGGAACTGACCGATCTCCGCGGCAAGAATCAGAACGTCATCGAATACATGATGCGCAAGATCCGCATCGAGAAGGAAGAGTTCGAACAGGGGCTGCAGAAATATTACGCGGTGCGCTCGGTGTTCTCGAGCCTGACCAATAACCTGCTCGCCCATCTCGGCCTCGATGCCCTTCGCAACGAGACGCGCCGCACGCGCGAAGCCATGCTCGAATCGAGTTTCAGCCGCGGCCTGCGCGATGCGATGGAAGGTTTCTTCGCCCACCTGCGTGGCAATCTGAGCCAATCGACCGCAGAGATTGCCGAGATCACGCGCATGCTCGACAGCATGTACAAGCGTTTCAGCGTTGAGCACGGGCTGCAACTGACCTCGCCGGAAGCATTTTCGACGCAGCGCTACGAGGCCGAACTCGATCGTCTGGAGCAGGCTTTCAATCGTCAGATCAATACCACGCTGACGCTGGTGACGACCGAAAAGCACACGCTCACGCAAAAATTCTTCGAAACCGTCGCGGTGCAGGCGCGCCGGACCTTCGAGCTGGCCAATCGTGATGTCGAGCAGTGGCTGCGTGCGGTGATGTCGCCGCTGGAAACGCAGGTTCGCGAGTATCAGCTGCAACTCAAGCGCCGTCTCGAAAGCGTCAAGCGCATCCACCAGGCGACCGACACGCTGGAAGACCGGGTGGAAGAACTCAAGCAGGCCGAGGCGGGCATGCTGGCCCTGCTCGAAGAGTTGGCTGTAATCGAGGCGGGCATCCTGCGTGCAGTGGGCGCGGAAGTACCGACCGAGGCCGTGGCGAACACCCGCGCAGCCTGAGGGCGACCGGCGCCGCCCAAAGCGCACAATGGCAAAAGGGCGAGTCGCTGGACTCGCCCTTTTGCTTGTCTGACGGGAGGCGCGTGACGTGTGAGCGGGTCAGGCCTTCGCGGTCAGCTTGACGAATTTCTCCATCAGCTGCTCCTTGGTTTCGGGGTTGTTCGGGTCGAGCGGGATACAGTCGACCGGGCACACCTGCTGACACTGCGGCTCGTCGAAATGGCCCACGCACTCGGTGCACTTGTTGGGGTCGATCTCGTAGATTTCGTCACCCTGGTAAATCGCGCCGTTGGGGCATTCGGGTTCACAGACGTCACAGTTGATGCATTCGTCGGTAATGATCAGAGACATTTTGGGGCTTCCTTGCTATCGCTTTGAATTCAGTTTCTGCTGCAATTGTGCAAATACGCACGGCTGGACGAATTTGCTGACATCCCCGCCCAGACGGGCAATCTCGCGCACCATGGTGGCTGAGATGAACATGTACTCCTCGGCGGGGGTGAGGAATACCGTTTCGACGTCCGGATAGAGCTTGCGGTTCATTCCGGCCATCTGGAATTCGTACTCGAAGTCCGAGACCGCCCGCAGGCCGCGGAGGACGACGCGCGCATTCTGCACGCGGACGAAGTCCATCAGCAATCCGCTGAAGCCCGTTACCCGAACGTTGGGGAACGGGCTCAGCACTTCCTGGGCAATGGCCACGCGTTCGTCGAGGCTGAAGATCGGCCCCTTTCCGGGGCTTGCCGCCACGGCCACGACGACCTCCTCGAACAGCAGGGCCGCCCGCCTCACGATATCCTCGTGACCTCGGGTAAACGGATCGAACGTGCCTGGATACAGCGCCACCGCGTCCTTCATTTCTGCGTTTCCTGCAAGAGATGGAAATGAACCTGCCCGGCCTGACCCTGTTTCACTGTCTGCCATCCGCCCAGGTGCGTCACCGCCGCTTCGGATTCGACGTACAGCCACCCGCCAGGGTGCATGACGTTGTCGATCAGAGGCGCAATGCGCTCGAGCCAGCCCTGTCTGTATGGCGGATCGAGAAACACCACATCGAACTTCCGATGGGTGGATTCGAGGAATTTTACCGCATCGCAGCGAATGATCTCTACCCGCCCAGCGTCAAGGTCTTCTACCGCATGTTTTAGATGCGTGGCCACACGCGGTGCGTATTCGATCATGGTGACCGTGGCTGCGCCGCGCGAAGCGGCTTCGAAACCGAGGATGCCTGAACCGGCGAAGAGATCGAGACAGTGCAGCCCGTCCAGACGCTGGCCCAGCCAGTTGAACAGGGTCTCACGCACGCGGTCCGGTGTTGGACGCAGCCCGGGAGCATTGGGCACCTCGAGCAGGCGGGAGCGCCAGGCGCCGCCCACGATGCGTACACGACTCATCTTGCCGGTTCCGTGGGGTCAGCCGTGGCGCCCGCGTCGCCATCGCCCCCCGCAATCACGGTCACCATGTGGGCGGGGCTGATGCGGCGGGCAAACGCATCACGCACCTGGTCGACGGTGACGGCTGCGACAGCCTGCGGATAGCGATCCAGCCAGTCGAGCGGAAGGCGGTAGAAACCGATCATCGCGACATAATCGAGGATCTTGCGATTGGAGTCCAGGCGCAGGCCGAAACCGTTGACCAGATTGTCCTTGGCCGCTTGCAGTTCGCGCATGCTCGGGCCCTCGGCAATGAAGGCGGCCAGGGTGTCGTTGACCACCTTGAGCGCTTCGGCGCTCTGGCTGCCGCGGGTCTGCAGCCCGATTTCGAACGGACCGGCCACTTTCTGCGGAGCGAAGTAACTGTAGACGCTGTAAGCAAAGCCGCGTTTCTCGCGCACTTCACGCGTCAGGCGTGACACAAAACCACCGCCGCCCAGCAGATAGTTGCCGACCAGCAGCGGGAAGTAATCGGCATCCTCACGCGCCATGCCCGGTTGCCCGATCAGGATGTGCGCCTGCGCCGAGGGGTGGGGGATGTGCACGGTCTGCGCCGTGGGCAGTGCCGGCGCCGTCAGGTGCGGCAGATCCACGCCTTGAGGCAGTTGTGAGGTAAGCCGGACCGCGATCCTTTCGGCGTCTGCGCGATCGATGTCGCCGACGATGCTGACCGATGCATGGCTGGCCGCATAGTAGTCGCGATGGAAAGTGACGAGGTCCTCGCGCGTGATCGACGCCAAGGTGTCGGCAGTGGTGTTCCTGCCATAGGGGTGGCCGGAATACACGATTTCATTGAAGCGGCGCGACGCCAGCCTGTCGGGCTTGGTCAGCGCCTCGCGCAGGCCGGCGATCGCGCGTTCGCGTTCGCGATCGAGGACCGCTTGGGGAAAGGTCGGTGCCGACAGCAGCGTCGCGGCAAGGTCGACGGCCGCGTCGAGCTCTGTCGCGGACGACAGGCTGCGAATCGACAGGTTACTGCGGTCATTGTCGGTGCTGCCCCCGATCTGGGCGCCGATATCGGCCGTGCGGTCGGAGATGGCCTGTTCGTCCATTGTACCGGCGCCGGCATCGAGGAGCCCGCGGGTCAGTGCGGCCAGCCCCGTCTTGTCCCCGGGTTCAACCGCACTGCCTGCGGTGAAGTCGATCTGGATGTCGACCAGGGGCAGCGCCCGACTTTCAACAAATTGCACGCGCGCGCCGGTGCTGGCCGTCCATTGCTCGATATGCGGGCCGGCATGGGCCGCGATGCTGAGCATGAAAAGTCCCGCCGCCAGCGCGAACTTGGGGGGAAGGTGCGTGCTGCCTGCACACGTATAGAGGTTTGCCGTCATGGGATTCGGTGGTGTCCTGGAGGTCGGCGCATCGATGCGGATGTGGGCTTCGGTATCGTGCAGCTCAGTGGCGTAGGTTCGCCGCTGCGGCGCGCGGACGCTTCTCGCCCAATGGTTGTGGATCGAGGCGCGCGATCGTAAGGGTCGTGTCGCCGAAATAACGTTGCGCCACGGACTGCACCTCGGCGGCGGTGACCTTGCGCAATCCTTCGAGGAGGAGGTCGTCGTCCCGCCACGACAGGCCACTGGCTTCCAGGTAGCCGATCTCCATGGCTTGCCCCATCAGCGAGTCGCGCTTGTAGACCTTGCTGGCGAGGGCCTGGGTCTTGACCCGGCTCAGCTCGGCTTCGCTCACGCCTTCGTCGCGAATGCGCTGCAGCTCGGCGCGCAGTGCCGCTTCCAGTTCATCCACGCTGTGGCCGGCTGCCGGTACGCCATCGAGATAGAAGAGCGAGGGGCCGCGCCCCGTGCTGTCGTAGCCGGCGCCAGCCGACAGCGCAACGTGCCGATCGCGGACCAGCCGGCTGTTGAGGCGGGCGCCATCATAGCCGTCGAGAATCGCCGCCAGCACCTGGAGGGCATAGACGTCGCGGTCGGCGGCGGGTTGCCTGAGCGCGGGCACCTGCCAGGCCAGCGACAAATAGGGTAGTTCGGCCGGCGCCTTGACCACGGTACTGCGCGGGCCGCGCTGTTCCGGTTCGGCGCTGATCCGGCGTGCCGGGAGCGGGCTCGACTTGAGTTTGCCATAGTGCTCTGCCGCCATGCGGAAAACGGCCTCGTGGTCGACGTCGCCGACGACGACCAGATAGGCGTTCCCGGGGGTGTACCAGTGTCGATACCATGCACGTGCGTCGTCTGCCCTCATCGCGTCGAGGTCCGGCATCCAGCCGATGACCGGTCGTCGGTATGGGTGCGCCTGAAACGCGGTCGCCATCAATTGTTCATAGACCAGTGCGCGGGGCTGATCATCGGTGCGCAGTCGGCGCTCCTCCTTGACCACCGCAAGCTCGCGCGCGAACGCATCTTCGGTGATGACCAGGTTGTGCATGCGGTCGGCCTCCAGCGCCATCATCGCCCCCAGTCGGGACGGCGGAACCTGCTGGAAGTAGGCGGTGTAGTCCTTGCTTGTGAAGGCATTGTCGCGCCCGCCCACCGCGGCGACGCGCTTGTTGAATTCGCCTGCCGGGAGCGACTTGGTACCCTTGAACATCATGTGTTCGAGCACATGCGCGACCCCCGACACCCCTTCCGGTTCGTCCATGGAGCCGGTGCGGTACCACACCATATGCACCACCGACGGTGCCCGGCGGTCTTCCTTGACGATCACCTTCATGCCGTTGCCCAGCGTGGTTTCGAAGGGGTTGGCGTGCACTGCCGTACCGAGCAGCGCGATGCTGCCGACCATCAACGAGCGGATCAGTGTCTGGTGAAACATGGTGATGTCCTGCATCTGATAGAATTCGGGGCGCCATGCTCGCTTCGGCACTAGCCGGAACGGCGCGGAGCCGCATCTTAGCGCTATCCGGATTGCTGTGCCCGCGCAGTGCGATGGCGTCCATCCGAACGACCCCTCTGACCCGAGCGCCCATGTTTGGTTTCTTCAAGAAGTCCGGCAAGTCTGAAAAGCCTGTTGAACAGCAGCCCGTTGCCGATGCGCCCAGCCCCGCCGCTGACAAATCCGTCTCCCGCGGATCCGTTTCACCCGCAGCCGATGTGAGCGCGGACGGGCCTTCTGCCGCGCCGGTTCGAGCCGACGTTTCGCCCGACGCCGATGCAGCGCCAGCGCTGCCGGTGTCGCCGGCAAGGGAAAATGCATCGCCGCCACCGAGGCCGTCGTGGTCCGAGCGCCTGAAGGCCGGGCTTGCCCGCACCCGCCAGCAGTTTGGTGGTGGGTTGGCAAGCCTGTTTGGGCGCCGCAAGATCGACGAGGACCTGCTCGAGGAGCTTGAATCGACGCTGCTGATGGCCGATTGCGGTGTCGACGCGACCCAGCATCTGCTCACCGAGTTGCGCCTGCGCTGGAAGCGCGACAAACTCGAAACCGCCGACCAACTGCAGCAGGCCCTCGCGGAAGGGCTGCTCAGGATCATCGCACCGCTCGAACAGTCGCTGGACGTCACCGGTCACAAGCCCTACATCATCATGATCGCGGGGGTGAATGGTTCGGGCAAGACTACGTCGATCGGCAAGCTGGCGAAGTATTTCCAGCTCCAGGGCAAGAGCGTGCTGCTCGCTGCCGGCGATACCTTTCGTGCCGCGGCGCGCGAGCAACTGCTGACCTGGGGCGAGCGCAACAACGTGACCGTGATTGCGCAGGATGGCGGCGATGCGGCTGCGGTCATCTTCGATGCCATCAACGCAGCGCGCGCACGCGGCATCGACATCGTGCTGGCCGACACGGCCGGGCGCCTGCCGACCCAGTTGCACCTGATGGATGAGATTTCCAAGGTGCGTCGTGTCGTGGCCAAGGCCGACCCCACCGGGCCACATGAAGTTGTGCTGGTGCTCGATGCCAATATCGGCCAGAACGCACTGGCGCAGGTCAAGGCTTTCGATGCCGCCATCGGCGTCACCGGCCTCGTGGTCACCAAGCTCGATGGCACCGCCAAGGGCGGGGTCATCGCCGCGATTGCGCGACAGTGTCCCAAGCCCCTGCGCTTCATCGGCGTTGGAGAGGGGATTGACGACCTCCAGCCATTCAGAGCACGGGAGTTTGTCGACGCACTGTTCGAACCCGTGGCGGGGGCACATGCGGCGGGTAAGGGCGGCAACGCATGATCGTGTTCGAGGATGTGGCCAAACGCTATGCGGGCGGCTATACGGCACTGGCCGGTGTCAGCTTCGAGATCCGCCATGGCGAGCTGGTGGTCTTGTCGGGACACTCCGGTGCGGGCAAGAGCACGTTGCTGAAACTGATTCCGGCCATCGAGCGGCCCAGTGCGGGAGCGGTGAGAATCAATGGCGAAGACGTCTCCCGCCTTCCCCGGCGGGCCATTCCCTACCTGCGGCGCAATCTCGGGCTCGTGTTGCAGGAGAGCCGCCTGCTGTTCGATCGCTCGGTGTTCGACAACGTCATGTTGCCACTGGCCATTACCGGTCACCCGCCTGGCGATGCCGCCCGGCGCGTGGCGGCCGCGCTCGAGCGGGTTGGCCTGGAGGGGCGCGGCAAGGAAATGCCTGCCGGTCTGTCGGGGGGGGAGCAGCAAAGGGTGGCCATTGCACGCGCCATCGTCAATCGACCATCGGTGTTGCTCGCTGACGAGCCTACTGCCCACCTTGATCCCGCCTCGGCTGCAGGTATTGCGAACCTGTTCAAGTCTTTCAATGGTGCAGGTGTCACCGTGCTCGTGTCTACGCACGATGCAAGCCTGTTCGCAACCTCCGCTCCGCGGCGGCTGACGCTGGTCAAGGGCCTGTTGTCGGAGGACGCATGAGCAACTGGCTCTACCTGCATTTGCGCGCAATTGCCCAGGCGTCGGGTCGCCTGGCCCGCCAGCCGCTCGGTACCTTGCTGTCGGCGTTGGTGATGGGGATCGCGCTGTCGTTGCCGGCGGGCGGCTACCTGTTGCTCGACAACGTCGCATCGATGGCACGTGGGGTATCGGGGACGCCGGAGATCAGCGTCTTCATGGACGCCGCCGCGGCGGCCGAGGACGCGGCCGCCATCGAAAAGCGCCTGCGTGCGGACCCGCAACTGGCAAGCTTTCGCTTTGTACCGCGTGACGAGGCGCTGAAACAGTTGGCCGCCGGCGGGCTGGGAGACGTTCTCGGTGGCCTCGAGTCGAATCCGCTGCCCGATGCCTTCGTCGTGACGCTGCGCACGGGCGACCCCGAGGTGTTCGACACGCTCGCGGCGCAGATGAGGGCATGGCCCAAGGTGGCGCATGTTCAGCTCGACTCGGGCTGGGTCAAGCGTCTTCATGCGCTCTTGGCGCTGGGGCGTTCCGCCGTGGTCATGCTAGCGGCACTGCTGGGATTTGCGTTGGTGATCGTCACCTTCAATACCATTCGCCTGCAGATCATGACCCAGCGCAATGAGATCGAAGTAAGCCGTCTGCTCGGTGCAACCGACCCCTTCATCCGCCGTCCTTTCTACTGGTTTGGCAGCCTGCAGGGCATGCTGGGCGGACTGGTGGCGCTCGGCGCGGTGTGGCTCGGGGTCATGGGGCTGTCCGCACCGGTGGCTGCGCTGGCTGAAACCTATGGTGCGGTGTTTGCGTTGAGTGGACCGCAGTGGCCGGAGTCGGTAGCGATCGTGCTCTTTGCCGCGTTTCTGGGTTGGCTGGGCGCGGAGATTTCTGTCCGGCGCCATCTTGCGGGGACTTGAAATCTACACGGGGTTGTCACCATATGCGTGAATGATGCGAGTCGGGTGTGGTGCTGCCTGGTCGAATCATAGTTCTTTCCAATCGACGGCATCCTGATAATCAATTAGATCAATTCAGGCGTCGGTCTTACACTGCAGCCATCGAGTTTTCGTCACGTTGTTTCAACAACCTACTGCGGAGGATACGCAATGTCCCTGATTAACACCGAAGTCAAGCCTTTCAAGACGCAAGCATACAAGAACGGCAAGTTCATCGAAGTGACCGAAGCCGATCTGAAGGGCAAGTGGTCCGTGCTGATTTTCATGCCGGCCGCCTTCACCTTCAACTGCCCGACTGAAATCGAAGACGCCGCAGAACACTATGCCGAGTTCGAGAAGGCCGGTGCCGAGGTCTACATCGTGACCACCGACACCCATTTCTCGCACAAGGTGTGGCACGAGACCTCGCCCGCCGTGGGCAAGGCCAAGTTCGCACTGGTCGGCGACCCGACCCACGTGCTGACGCACAACTTTGATGTGCATATCGAAGAAGAGGGTCTGGCACTGCGCGGTACCTTCATCATCAACCCGGACGGCGTCATCAAGACCATGGAAGTGCACGATAACGCCATCGCCCGCGATGTGACCGAGACCGTGCGCAAGCTCAAGGCCGCCCAGTACGTGGCAACGCATCCGAACGAAGTGTGCCCGGCCAAGTGGAAGGAAGGCGAGAAGACGCTGGCACCGTCCATCGATCTCGTCGGCAAGATCTAAGTCGCCGCTGTAATCCTGTCCGGGCCAAACCGGCCCGGTAGTCTGTCGTGCAGCCGGCCACGCGCCGGCTGCGTCGTATCCGGCCCACCGAAAACATCGGCAGGCCTCATTCTCAAGGGGGACGTCACCATGCTGGACGCCAATATCAAGACTCAACTGAAAGCCTACCTGGAACGGGTGACGCAGCCGATCGAGATCGTGGCGTCGCTGGACGATGGTGAAAAGTCGCGTGAGATGCAGGAATTGATCCGCGATGTTGCCGAGCAGTCGGCACTCATCAGCGTGATCGAACGGCGCGACGACGCCGAGCGCAAACCTTCGTTCTCCGTCGGCCCCAAGGGCGGGGAGGCGCGCGTGCGCTTTGCAGGCCTGCCGATGGGGCACGAATTCACCTCGCTGATCCTGGCCTTGCTGCAGAGCGCAGGCTATCCGCCCAAGGTCGAGGCGGACGTGATCGAGCAGATCAAGAGCCTCGAGGGCGAGTACCACTTCGAGACCTATATCTCGCTGTCCTGCCACAACTGCCCGGATGTGGTGCAGGCGCTCAACCTGCTTTCCATTCTCAATCCAAACATCCGCCACACCATGATCGACGGCGCGCTGTTTCAGGACGAGGTGGAGAAGCGCCAGATCATGGCGGTGCCTACGGTCTATATGAACGGCCAGGAGTTTGGCCAAGGCCGCATGGAACTGGGCGAAATCCTCGCCAGGATCGATACCGGTTCAGCCACGCGCGATGCTGCCAAGCTGTCGTCCAAGGAGCCGTTCGATGTACTCATCGTCGGTGGCGGACCGGCGGGTGCGGCGGCGGCGATCTATTCCGCACGCAAGGGCATACGCACCGGTATCGTCGCCGAGCGTTTTGGCGGCCAGGTGATGGACACGATGGGGATCGAGAACTTCATCTCGGTGAAGGAAACCCAGGGGCCGAAGCTGGTGGCCGCGCTCGAAGAGCACGTGAAGCAGTACGAAGTCGATGTCATGAACCTGCAGCGTGCCGCCAGGCTGGTGCCGGGCGACATGACCGAGGTGCAGCTCGAGAACGGTGGTTCGCTGAAGGCGAAAACCGTGATCCTGGCCACCGGTGCGCGCTGGCGCGAGATGAACGTGCCGGGCGAGCAGGCGTTCCGCGGCAAGGGTGTGGCCTACTGCCCCCACTGCGACGGGCCGCTGTTCAAGGGCAAGCGGGTGGCAGTGATCGGTGGCGGCAACTCGGGCGTCGAGGCGGCGATCGATCTCGCCGGCATCGTGGCCCACGTCACCCTGCTCGAGTTCGCCGATACCCTGCGCGCCGATGCGGTACTGCAGAAGAAGCTCTACAGCCTGCCCAACGTCACCGTGATCAAGAGTGCCCAGACGACCGAAGTAACGGGCACCGACAAGGTCAATGGCCTGGTGTACAAGGACCGCACGACCGACGAGGTGAAGCGGATCGAACTCGAAGGCATCTTCGTCCAGATCGGTCTGCTCCCGAACACCGACTTCATGAAGGGCACGATCGAACTGTCGCGCTTCGGTGAAGTGATCGTCGATGCCAAGGGCCAGACCTCGGTCCCGGGGATCTTTGCTGCCGGCGACTGCACCACCGTGCCGTACAAGCAGATCATCATCGCCATGGGGGAGGGTTCCAAGGCCGCACTGAGCGCCTTCGATCACCTGATCCGGAGCTCCGTCGACGCCTGATCGCGTGTTGCGGCAACATGGATGCCCCGCCGTGGCGCGGGGCATTTTCTTTGCAGTGGCTGCGGTGGCAGCATGCAGGCGATCGGGTTGAAAGCGGACCGAAAGCGATCCCATGCAGGATGGGCCCGCATCAGGCCGGCAGCCGTGTGCCCGGGCGCCGGATCATGCGAAGATAGTGCGTCCCCCGAACACTCAGCCGGAAGCAATCGACATGGACTTGCCTGCACACCAACTCACCATGACCGTCCTGATGACCCCGGAGATGGCCAATTTCTCCGGCAAGGTGCATGGCGGTGCCATTCTCAGACAACTCGACCAGGTCGCCTATGCCTGTGCCAGCCGCTATGCGGCGCGTTATTGCGTGACGCTATCGGTTGACCAGGTGATGTTCCGTCAGCCGATCATGGTGGGCGAACTGGTGACCTTTCTCGCCAGTGTGAATTACACCGGCAAGTCTTCACTGGAGGTGGGTATCAAGGTGGTGGCGGAGAACATCCGCACCCAGGAGGTGCGCCATGCCAACAGCTGTTTCTTCACCATGGTGGCGGTGGACGACGATGGCAAGCCGGTGCCGGTACCGCCGTTGAGGCCATTCAGTCCGGAGGAGAAGCGCCGCTTCGCCGCTGCGGCCACGCGCAAGGCATTGCGGCTCGAACTCGAAAAGCGCTTTGCGGAGACGCATGGCAACGAACCCAAGGTCGATTGAGGCTGCGCGTTGCGAATCAGTTGCCCAGCCTGGCGATGAAATAGCCGGCGACGATCGCGGTGCCGATGACCCCGGCCACGTTCGGTCCCATGGCATGCATCAGCAGGAAGTTGCCGGGGTCGGCCTTCTGTCCTTCGACCTGACTGACCCGCGCGGCCATCGGCACGGCCGACACGCCGGCGGAGCCGATCAGCGGATTGATCTTTTCCGTCGACACCAGATTCATCAGCTTGGCCATCAGGACGCCCGAGGCCGTGGAGACGGCGAAGGCGACGATGCCGAGACTGAGGATCTTCAGCGTCTCGGCCTGCAGAAAGCGGTCGCCGGTCATGGTGATGCCGACCGAGGTGCCGAGAAAGATGGTCACGATGTTGATGATCTCGTTCTGCGCCGCTTTGCTCAGGCGTTCCGCAACCCCGCACTCGCGCAGGAAGTTACCCAGCATCAACATGCCGATCAGCGCCGATGCGGCAGGAACGAGCAGGATGACCAGCACCGTGACCACCACAGCAAAGATGAGCTTTTCCGTCTTTGAAACCGGGCGCAGCGAGCGCATGCGGATGGCGCGCTCCTGCCGTGTCGTCAGTGCGCGCATGATCGGCGGCTGGATCAGCGGCACCAGCGCCATGTAGGAATAGGCCGCCACCGCAATCGGCGCCAGCAATTCGGGTGCCAGCTTGTTGGCGAGAAAGATCGAGGTTGGTCCGTCCGCACCGCCGATGATGCCGATGGCCGCCGCCTGATGGGTGGAGAATCCGAGCAGGCCAGCGCCGATGAAGGTGGCGAAGACACCGAACTGGGCGGCCGCACCGAGCAGGAAGGTGCGCGGGTTGGCGATGACCGGGCCGAAGTCGGTCAGCGCGCCGACGCCGAGAAAGATGATCGGCGGAAACAGCTCCAGATAGACGCCCTGCGAAATGTAGTGGAACAGGCCACCTGGCGTGTCGCCCACGGGCGGGTTCACCAGGCCTTCGGTGGGCAGGTTGGCCAGCAGCGCACCAAAGGCGATCGGCACCAGCAGCAGCGGCTCAAAATTCTTATATACCGCGAGATACAGCAGGCCGCACACGACCCCCCACATGATCACCATGTTCGAGGTGACATGGCCGAAAGCCGTGAGGGCGAGAAGCTCGTTCAGCATGTCCATCGGATGGCCTTTGGGTGAGGGCTGCGGACGGTAGGCGCGAGGGGGCGCATGCCTCAGCCGATCGCCAGCAGTGCTTGGCCTTCGGCCACCGCGGTGCCGGGCGTGACCTTGACGGCGACGATCTGGCCGTCGCGCGGCGCGGTGATGTAGGTGTTCATCTTCATGGCTTCGAGCACGACGAGTTGCTGGCCTTGGGTGACATGCTGGCCAATGGTGACATCGATCGATACCACGGTGCCCGCGAGCGGGCTGGGAATGTTGCTCTCGTCGAGAGCATCCGTGGCCGGGGGTATTGGAGGCGGAGTCGGTACCGGAGTCGTTCGCGGGGCGGCGGCAATGACAGGAGCGGGGGTCGATGTGGCGCCCGGCGGCGGTGCGGCGGGGGCGGTTTCGTCGAGCTCCTCGACGCTGACGTCGTAGCTCCTGCCCTCAACGGTGATGCGGAAATGTCTCATGGCGTCCTCTTGCCGGGCGCTGCCGGCGCGGGTGTCGAATCGGTGGGCGTGGCGTCGTGATCGATATGTGGCGGTCCGGTCACGGCCCAGTCCCAGCGTACGCGGTGGGACGAGAACTGCTCGGTGCGGCCTTCGCGTGCCCAGCTCGATGCGAGGTGGGCAGGGGCTCGAACCGACACGATCCTGCCGCGACCGCCGGTCATGGCGGCGATCGCGGCCGAAATCGCCACCGCATGTGCAGGCGGAATGCCCGTTGGCGGCTGCGTGGCGGGCAGGGCTGGTGCAGTTGGCGGAGCCGCAGGGATCTTGCGGCCAGCGCCCCGGGCCAGCACTTGCCCGGTCAGCGCACACACCATCCATAACAGTGAAAGTGCGACCAGCACCACGGTGAAACCCGACAGGATGAAGGCGAGCGAATCGATGATGTCCATGGCTTTCGCGATTCCAGCCTACAGCGGGATGTTGCCGTGCTTCTTCGGCGGGCGTGTCTCGCGCTTGGACAGCAGCGAACGCAGGGCCAGCGAAACCGCGGCACGGGTGCGGCGTGGCTGAATCACGTCATGCACGAACATGCGCGCGGCCGACTGGTAGGGTGATGCGAATTCGGCGCGATAGGCGTCGATCAGCTCGCGGCGGCGGGCCGCCTGATCTTCTGCCTCGTCGATTTCCTTGCGGTACAGGATGTTGACCGCGCCTTCCGCACCCATGACCGCAATCTCGGCAGTGGGCCACGCCAGCACGAGATCGGCGCCCATGTCGCGCGAACACATGGCGAGAAAGGCGCCACCGTATGCCTTTCGCATGATCACGGTGATCTTGGGTACGGTCGATGCGCCGTAGGCAAACAGCATCTTGGCGCCATGACGGATGATGCCCTGCTTCTCCTGCGCGACGCCGGGCAGGAAGCCGGGCACATCGACCAGCGTGACCAGCGGAATGTTGAAGATGTTGCAGAAGCGGATGAAGCGGGCAGCCTTGTCCGATGCGTCGATATCGAGCGTGCCGGCCTTGACCAAAGGCTGGTTGGCGACGAAGCCGACGATCACGCCGTCGATGCGGCCGAGACCGATCACGATATTGGCAGCGAAGTCCTTTTGTACCTCAAGAAAGCTGTCCTCGTCTGCGATACGGGCGATGATCTCCTTGACGTCGTAGGCGACCTTCGAGTCCGCGGGCAGGAGATCTTCCACCGCGAGGTCGTCGTGCAGGGAAATCTCCTCATCCAATCGATGCGGTGGGTCCATCATGTTGTTCGACGGCAGATAGCTCAGCAACTGACGTACCAAGGCGAGGGCGTGGCGATCGTCTTCGGCAATGAAGTGAATGTTGCCCGAATCGCGCGCATGAGCCTCGGCCGATCCGATCTCCTCCATCGTCGTGTGCTGGCCGGTGACCGCGCGAATGACTTCCGGCCCGCAAATGAACATGCTGGCCGTGTGGCGCGTCATGATGAGGAAATCCATCATTGCGGGTGAATACACCGCGCCGCCCGCGCAAGGCCCGCAGATCACCGCGATCTGCGGTACGACGCCAGACATGAGGACATTGCGGTTGAAGACCTGGCCGTAGCCGGACAGGCTCTCGACCCCTTCCTGAATTCGGGCGCCGCCCGAATCGTTAAAGCCGACCAGCGGCATGCCGCCGCGGGCGGCATGGTCCATCAGTTCGCAGATCTTGCGCGCATGCACCGCGCCGAGCGAGCCGCCGGCGATCATGAAGTCCTGGCTGAATCCCGCAACCGGTCGCCCGTCAATGAAGCCGATTCCGGTGATGACGCCGTCGGTGGGCAGGGATTTTCTGTCCATGCCGAAACCGCGCGTTTCGTGCTGGGCATGCAGACCGAACTCCTGGAAGGTACCCTTGGCGTAGAGTCCGTCGAGGCGCTCGCGCGCGCTCAGTTGTCCTTTCGCGTGACGCTTTGCGATGCGCTCGGGGCCCCCCGATGCCAGTGCTTCGGCCTGACGTCGCGCGAGTTCGTCGAGCAACTTGTTGTCCATTGCCATGCATTCCCCTCAGGGCAGGGTGATTACTTGATGCCTTGGCTGGCCTCGACGGCCCGCAGGGA
Source organism: Azoarcus sp. L1K30 (assembly GCF_018122735.1). GTDB lineage: Bacteria > Pseudomonadota > Gammaproteobacteria > Burkholderiales > Rhodocyclaceae > Parazoarcus. The sequence goes on from NZ_JAGRRD010000001.1 coordinate 4,213,260, forward strand.
TGAACCTTAGCACGGACTTCGGCAAATCAGACTAGTGGGATGTCTCGGTATCCTGCTGTCGAACGGGGGCTCATGCCAGTTGGTCGAGCTGTTCGAGAAGTGCATTGCGCAGCACGATCAACTCGCCCATCCTGTCGCAGGCTTCCGCGCCTTGTTGCTGTTCATGCCACGCACAAAGTTCGGCGCCCAGTTGGTGGACCTGCTGGTGGATGGCGTGCAACCGGGTCAGGGCGGGCTCGCCATCGCGATGGCTGAGACCACCGGAGTCGAGCCAGTGGCCCAGTGCGCATTCGTGGCAATCCAGAGCGGGTGGGGTCTTGCGCTTGCCCCTCAGGTAGTGCTCAAGGCTGTTGATCCAGGCGCGGTGTTCGGCGGCGGCAAAAATCAGCGGACGCTCTGCGCGCTTGACCTGCGTACGCATCCGCCATTTCGGATCGGGTTGCCATGTCTTGCACCATTGCGGAATCAGGTCTGCCGGCATTGGTCGGGCGATGCCATAGCCTTGAGCCAGCTCACACCCCAATTGCAGCAGTATTTCGCCGTGTTCCGCCGACTCCACGCCCTCGGCAATCACACCACGCCGAAAAGCTGCTGCAAGTCCCAGAACGCTGTCGACGATGGCCAGGTCGTCCGGGTCGATCAGGATGTCGCGCACGAAGCTCTGGTCGATCTTGAGTTGTGTGACCGGCAGGTGCTTCAGGTAGGTCAGCGATGAGTAGCCGGTGCCGAAGTCGTCCAGCGAGAACTTCACCCCGATCTCGCCGCAGGCCTTGATGACTTGGGCAACGCCAGCGAGGTCTTCGAGCGCGCTCGTCTCCAGGACCTCGAGCTCGACGTAGGCGGGCGAGATCAGCGGGTGGGCCGCAAGAATGTTGCGCAGCGCGTCCACAAAGCCCGGGTCGCGCAATTGGCGGGCACCGACATTGATGCTGGCATGCAGTTCGAGACCGAGTGCATGCCAGGCTTCCATCTGGGTCAGGGTGGTATCGATCACCCAGTGGCCAAGCTCGACCGACAGTGGATGGTTTTCGATGACGGGCAGAAAGGCGCCCGGAAGAATCAGGCCCTTGTCGGGGTGCTGCCATCGGAGCAGGGCCTCGGTACCGACGATTTCACCGCTGCGCATGTTGACCTTGGGCTGGTAGTGCATCACGAATTCGCGTTCGTTCAGTGCCTGCCGGATGCGTTCCACGCTCTCGTAATGCCCCCGCACCGTGCGGTCGTGCTCGGCGTCGAAAAGGTGGTAGCAGTTCTTGCCCGAGAGCTTTGCCTGATACATGGATTGATCGGCCTGGCGCAGCAGCTGGTCCGCGTCCACAGGTTCGGGCTGTGGATAGAAGGTGACGCCAACGCTGGCCGAGACCTGGATGAGCAGTTTTCCGGTGTGGACCGGCTGGGCGGCGGCGGAAAGCAGCCGGGTGATCAGCACGACACTGTCCTGCAGGGCGTCGATATCGGCCAGTACAGCCACGAATTCGTCGCCGCCAAGGCGGGCGAGCGTGTCCCCTTCGCGCAGCGCCTGGCGCATGCGTGCAGCCACGGTCATCAGCAATTGATCTCCCACGTCGTGCCCGTGCCTGTCGTTGATCGACTTGAAGCCGTCGAGGTCCAGATAGGCGACGGCCAGCCGCTTGCGGCGGCGCTGCGTCTGCGCCATGGCCTGCTGCAGGCGGTCGGCGAGCAGGACCCGGTTGGGCAGTGCGGTGAGCGCATCGTAGTGGGCGATGTGCTCAAGGCGGGCCTCGTGCTCCTTGAGCCGCGAAATGTCGGAGAACAGTGAGACGTAGCGCAGCACCCTGCCCTCGGCATCGCGCACGGCGCTGATTGTCTGCATCTCGGCATACACCTCGCCGGTCTTGCGCCGGTTCCACACTTCGCCCGACCACTGCCCCTCGCTGAGCAGGGTTTGCCACATCGCCGCGTAGAATTCGGCAGGTTGAAGGCCGGACTTGAGAATGCGCGGGTTCTTGCCGATGACCTCGTCGGCGCTGAAACCGGTGGTGCGGCAAAATGCCTGATTGACATCGATGATCGTGCCGTCCGGTGCGGTGATCATGATCGCTTCGAGTGCATGGGTGAAAACACTGGCGGCCAGATGGAGTTTTTCCTCGGCTTCCCTGTCTCTCGTGATGTCTGCGATGTCGCCGATGTAGTGCTGGAGTCTGCCCTCGCCATCGCGCACGGCGGCAATCGTCATGCGAACGTGGTAGTGGCTGCCGTCCTTGCGTCGATTGATCAGCTCTCCGCGCCAGTGCCCGGTATCGAGCAGGGACCGCCACATGTCTTCATAGAATGACCTGTCATGTACGCCTGAGCCAAGAAGGCGCGGATTGCGTCCGACGACCTCTGCGGCGTCGTATCCGGTGATCCGGGTGAATGCAGCGTTGACGGAGATGATGTCGGCATTGAGGTCGGTGATGACGATTCCTTCCGCACTGGCATCGAACACCGAGGCATTGATGCGCTGCAGGCGTTCTGCTTCGGCTCTTTGCGTGATCAATTGGGCACGACGGCGGTAGAACGCGATGCCGATGGCGATGACCGCAAGCAAGGCGGGGGTGACGACGGCGAGCAAGGCTTTCGCTTCGCTTCGCCATTGTGCCAGCGCTGCGTCGTGGTTCAGGTGGGTGAGGACGATGAAGGGATATAGCGGCGATGAGCGGAACGCCGTGAGCGTGGCGGGGCCGCTGTCCGTTGCGCCAGCATAGGTACCGAATTCGGTATCGGCCAGTTTCAGTATTGCGGGATTGGACGCGCGCAGCGCGCCGGGCCTGGCATCGTGATGGGTGCCGGTGAGCAGCGTGCCATCATATCGCAGCACTTCCGCCCATGCAGTGTCGGTGGCCAGCGCGCGTTGCATGTAATTGACGAAATAGTCGGAATTGAGCGCGATGAGGATGGTATAGGAGCCGCCATCGGTGTTCAGGGTACGCGACACGGGAATGAAGCTGCGCGCATTGACCGCGACCGGGGCGCCTGCATTCGATGGGCGGCCATCGACAAAATCGCGGCCCTCCCACGGCGCGCCGATGCGGAAGATGTCTCTGCCGTTGTCGGCTGGGGGCAGAAATCCGTGCATTGCCACGGCCAGGCCGATGTTACGCGGATTGGTGCTGACGATGATGCGCCCGTCCGGATCGAGAAAGGACATCGAGCGCAGGAATGGTGCGTGGAGGAGGGTTGCGTCAAAGCTGGCCTTGATCGCGACCGGGTCGAGCGAATTCCCATTGTGCGAAACGGCGTTCAGCGCGGCAAGTTCGGCGATCTTCGTGCTCTGGGTCAGGAAGCTTTCGAGACTGCGCGTATGTAGTGCAGAAACTTCGAAACCTGTGCTGATGGCATCCGCCTGCAAGCGCCACAGGGTGAAGCCGGTGATGGCCATCATGCCGCAGCAAAACAGCGCAAGGGCAGATGCAACCGTCAGGCGTAGCTGACGAATGGATTGCGTCATGGCGCCACGATGGGGTCGAGCTTGTGGCGTCGCGCCGCCGTCATCAGGCGTCCGTCGCGCTTGATATCGCTGACGAAACGTTCGAGGCGGTCGTGCCATTCATCGTCGCCCGGTTGCATGGCATAGGCGTAGGGCGTGACGTGGTAGGTGCTGTCCGGCGACACGAGTCGGGCCCACTCGGTCGTCGCGAGAAAACGCTGGATGTAGGGGTAGTCGGTCATGAACACGTCTGCACGGCCGGACTGAACCTCCTGCTCGCGCGCGAAGGGCGTGTCCAGTACCAGCAACTCCGCGAACTTCAGTTTCTGCCTCATGATGGGCTCGTGCAGCGTGCCCCGTGCTACTGCGACCACCGTGCCGGGCTTGTCGATGTCGTTCCATTGCGCGATCCGGCGATTGGTCTTTGACGTGATCGCATAGATATCACTGGCAAGGTGCGGCTGGGTGAATCGGAGCTTTTCGAGACGCTGAGGCGTGATGCCCACCGCGAACATGGCGACGTCGCAACGATCCGCACCGATATCGTCGATCAGTCGCGAGAACGCACTATCGACAAAGGCAACCTCGACGCCGAGGTCCTTGCCCAGTTCGCGTGCCATGTCGATATCGATGCCCGACAGTTCCTGCGTTCGCGGGTTGCGGTAACTGATGCCGTAGTAGTCGGGCCAGATGCAGACTCGCACCTGCCGGTTTGCGAGCACGCGTTCGAGCCGGCTGACCGCCTTGGCTGGGGCGTCTGCTGTTTCCGCCGCCTGCAAGGCCGGCAATAGGCCTGCGAGGAGAAGGAGCGTGATCCCGAGCCGGTTGATGACGGTCCTGCGGGAATGAGAGGGTTTGCCGGGCATGGTGGGATCTCGACCGGAAAAAGTGCACATATTCTCATTCAAACCTTGGCGCGTGTGCCTTGAGTTAACCGCATTTTCTGTCCGGTCGTCTTCGGGCGCGGGCAGGTGCCGGGCTCAAACTAAAACGGGGTGCGCGATCAGGACCTTTGTAGACCGCAATGGCTGCGCACCTTGCGTTTTCCGCTGCCTGTCTTGTCTGGGCCAGCTGGAGGGTTTGTCATGGGTCAAGGCATGTTCATGCCGGGCGAGCGAGGATGGGCGCGTGGGCTGGTATTGATCAATCCCGAACAAGGCAAGCGTCCATGGTCAAACGATTTCCGCTTCACCCCAGACACCCCGAGCGCACTTGCTGGGGCTGTGACAAGTACTGCGCGGCGACCGATCTCCGATGCGGAAATGGCTCGGGACGCACGCTGCATCCCGCCGAAATGCTCGGGGATGACTGGTACCTTTTCGGCGACTGGGGAATTGAAAATGCGCGGGATTCAGGTGCGGGCGCGGCGAAGGAGTCATGAGTGACGCGCTGCCGTCGAGATCCGGCGTGAACGGAAAAGGGCTGCGTTTCCGCAGCCCTTTTAAATAGTGGTGGTGATGGGCAGAATCGAACTGCCGACCTATGGGTTATGAATCCATCGCTCTAACCGTCTGAGCTACATCACCAACAGAGCGCGACAATATAGCGGTTCTCGGACAGGTTCGTCAATTGTTCGATGGAGGGTTTTTTCGATGAAGGAATCGGGCCGGTGTGGCAGCGTTGCGGCAGCGGGCGCTGGAAGTCTTGATTTATAAGGATTTTGCATTGACAGAACTGGGGCGATCGGTGATCATCCGAAACCTTCCTTTTGTCCATCGGCCTTGCCGGGAAAACGTGCGCGTCTTTCGCCTCATCCTGTGTCTTCTCGTTGGCTGCCTGAGTGCGCAGATTGCGTCTGCTGCCATGCTGCGGCCCATTCCGGGCGCGGCAAAGAAGGTCGAGATGACGTTCGTGGGTGGCATGCAGGTCGCCGTGGGGGATAGCGTCCGCACCCTCAGCCCCGGTGCGCAGATCCGCGACACCAGCAACCGCATCGTGTTGCCTTCATACGTCAGTGGCAAATACATCGTCCGTGCACTGACCGACAACTATGGGCAGATTCATCGGGTGTGGATCCTGACACCCGAGGAAATCGCCGTGCCCGACCCCAAGCAGTGAACAATCCCCAATGAAGAAACTCTACATCCGCACCTTCGGGTGCCAGATGAACGAGTACGACTCCGACAAGATGGCGGACGTGCTCGGTGCAGCTGATGGTTTGACCAAGACCGACAATCCGGAGGATGCGGATATCATCCTCTTCAATACCTGTTCGGTGCGTGAGAAGGCGCAGGAGAGGGTGTTCCACGATCTCGGTCGGGTGCGCATGCTCAAGCAGCAGAAGCCCGACCTGATCATCGGTGTGGGGGGGTGCGTAGCGAGCCAGGAAGGCGAGGCCATCGTTGCCCGTGCGCCGTATGTCGACGTCGTGTTCGGCCCGCAGACCCTGCACCGTCTGCCGGCGTTGATCGAGGCGCGACGCAGGAGTGGACGTTCGCAGGTCGATATTTCCTTTCCCGAGATCGAGAAGTTCGATGCGATGCCGCCGGCGCGGGTCGATGGCGCGAGCGCCTTCGTGTCGATCATGGAGGGGTGTTCGAAGTACTGCACATTCTGTGTGGTGCCCTATACCCGTGGCGAAGAGGTGTCGCGCCCGCTCGACGACGTGCTCGCCGAAATTGCCGGGCTGGCGGCGCAAGGGGTGAAGGAAGTCACCCTGCTGGGGCAGAACGTGAATGCATGGCGGGGAGAGATCGTGCGCGAGGGCGGCGAAGAGGGCGATTTTGCCTTTCTGCTCGAGTGCGTGGCCGACATCCCCGGTATCGAACGTATTCGTTACACGACCTCGCATCCGCGTGAAATGTCTCAACGCGTGTTCGATGCCTACCTCAAGCTGCCGAAGCTGGTGTCGCACCTGCATTTGCCGGTGCAGTCCGGGTCCGATCGCGTGCTGGCGGCGATGAAGCGCGGCTATACGGTGCTCGAGTTCAAGTCGGTGGTGAAGAAGTTGCGCGCTGCGCGTCCCGACCTGTCGTTGTCTTCTGATTTCATCGTGGGTTTTCCGGGCGAGACGGAAGAGGATTTCGAAAAGACGATGAAGCTCATCGACGAGGTCGGTTTCGATTCGTCATTCAGCTTTGTCTACAGTGCGCGTCCCGGTACGCCGGCTGCCGACCTAGACGATCCGGTGCAGCAGGAAACGAAGCTGCGCTGGCTGGCACGTTTACAGAAGCGCATCGACGAGCAGGCACAGGTCATCAGCCAGTCAATGGTCGGCAGTGTACAGCGCATTCTGGTCGAAGGTCCGTCGCGCAAGGATCCGGACGAGCTCGCAGGGCGCACCGACAACAATCGCGTGGTCAATTTCATTGCCGCGTCGCCAAACCGTGCGCGGCTGATCGGCCAGTTCATTGACGTGCGAATCACCTCCGCCATGCCACATAGCTTGCGCGGCGAGATTGTGACCCGGGAGTCGTGATGGCACGCAGTATCGAGCTGGTGTTCGAGCCGGTGGATAACGCACGTCTGGCCAATCTGTGCGGGGCGTTGGACGAGAATCTGCGCCAGATCGAGAATGCCTTCGACATCTCCATTGCTCGCAGGGGTGAGCGCTTCACGCTGAGCGGCGCGGCGAGTCGGACGCGGCTGGCGGAACAGGCGCTGCGGAAATTCTATGCCGAGGCCGACGCGCATCTGTCGCCGGCAGATCTTCAGCTGGCGCTGATCGAGATCGGCACGCATGCCGATGCGGCAAAGGCCATGCCGGTGCTGATGACGCGCAAGCACGACCTGCACGGGCGGACGCCGCGTCAGGTCGAGTACTTGCGCAATATCCAGGAGCACGACATCACCTTTGGCATCGGTCCGGCCGGAACCGGCAAGACCTATCTGGCGGTGGCAAGTGCCGTCGATGCGCTCGAGCGCGATCTGGTCGAGCGCATTCTGCTGACGCGACCGGCAGTCGAGGCTGGTGAGCGTCTCGGATTTCTGCCGGGTGACCTCGCGCAGAAGGTCGATCCTTACCTCAGGCCACTGTATGACGCGCTCTACGAACTGATGGGTGTCGAGCGCGTGACCAAGCTGTTCGAGCGCGGCGTGCTCGAGATCGCACCGCTTGCCTTCATGCGCGGGCGGACGCTGAACAATTCATTTATCATTCTCGACGAGGCGCAGAACACTACGCCCGAACAGATGAAGATGTTCCTTACCCGGATCGGATTTGGGGCCAAGGCGGTGGTCACCGGTGATCTGACCCAGATCGATCTGCCGCGCGGCAACCGCAGCGGTCTGCTGGAGGCCCGTGAGGTGCTTGGCAAGGTCCGCGGACTCGCCTTTACCGAGTTTCACAAGGAAGACGTGGTGCGCCATCCATTGGTGGCGCGCATCGTCGAAGCGTACGACAAACAGACCGCGCGCGTGGCGCGCGCAGCAACGGCACGAAGAAAGGAAGCGGATCATGCCCAGGCAGGACAATAGTCCGAGGATTGTTGCAATTGACGCCGAGGGGCGGCCGAGCAGGGTCAAGGCCAATCGTCTCGAGATTGAGCTCGGGGACGGCCGCAAGCTGTTGCTGTCCTTTCCTGATAAGGGTTGGGGTGATCTCGAGCTCGAGGCGGAGACACTTGCCGAGCTCGATGTGCCTGTCATCAGCGTGCAACCGTCGGCCTGTAATGTGCTGACCCTGCGGGTCGATGTGCATCACGACATGCAGCCTGTCGAGTCGTTCGATCTGCCCGAGACCATTGCACCGCCGATGCTCAACCTGACGGTGCAGAAGGCGCTTGAAGGCAGTGACCGCATCAATGCCCCCAAGAAGCACCAGATCCGGCGCTGGGCGCAGGCCGCGCTGATGCGCGATGTCGACGTGACGGTGCGTCTGGTTGGCGAAGCCGAAGGCCGCGAACTGAACCGCAACTATCGCGGCAAGGACTATGCAACCAATGTGCTGACCTTCACCTACGACGATGAGCATGGTGCGCCGGTGGTCGAGGGGGCGCCGCTGATGGGTGACCTGGTGCTGTGCATGCCGGTCGTGGTGCGTGAAGCGGGTGAGCAGGGCAAGTCGCTCGATGCGCATGTAGCGCACCTGATCGTGCATGGCATGTTGCATTTGCAGGGCTTCGATCACGAAGACGAGGCTGAGGCCGTGGCGATGGAAGCGCGCGAGCGCGACATCCTGAGAACACTCGGCTATGCTGATCCTTATGCATGAGGCCGGCCTTTCCGGTTGAGGCGTAAGGCGTGGGCGATTGCGTGCATGGTTCGTGCTTGCAATTGTTCACTCCTTATTCCTTACCCATCACCAACATGGACAGTAGCCCTAGTAAACCCTCGTTAATTGAGCGACTTTCGGCCCTTCTATCGCGCGAGCCGGAAGATCGCGATGAGCTTCTCGCGCTACTTCACTCGGCATTCGACCGTAATCTGCTCGATGCCGATGCCCTCTCGATCATCGAGGGCGCCCTGCAGATGTCGGACATGCAGGTGCGTGATGTGATGATTCCGCGTGCCCAGATGGATGTTGTGCACGTGGACGACCCGATGGACAAGATCGCGGCATTCGTCGTCGATACCGCCCATTCGCGCTTCCCTGCCGTGGGTGAGAGCAAGGACGATGTCTCCGGTATTCTGCTTGCCAAGGACTTGCTGCGCTTTTTCGCCGGCCGCGAGTTCGATCTTCGCGACATGTTGCGCCCGGCCGTCTTCGTGCCCGAGTCCAAGCGGCTGAACGTGCTGCTGCGTGAGTTTCGCGTCAGTCGCAATCACATGGCCATTGTCGTCGACGAATATGGTGGAGTCGCTGGCCTGGTGACGATAGAGGATGTGCTCGAGCAGATCGTCGGTGACATCGAGGACGAGTACGACTTCGACGAGATCGGCGACAGCATCCGGCTCGATCAGAGTGGGCGCTATCGAGTCAAGGCCACGACCGAGATCGAGGATTTCAATGCAGCCTTCGCCACGCACTTCAGTGATGATGAGGTGGATACCGTCGGTGGCCTCGTGATACGCCAGTTCGGCCGCCTGCCCAAGCGCGGTGAGACGGTTGAACTTGAGGGCCTGAGGATCCAGGTCCTGAGGGCGGACAGTCGTCGTGTGCATACGCTGGTCGTGGAGCGCATTCCGGCAGGTTTGACCGCCGACGCTTCCTGATGCGTAGCCTGCAGGCCGCACTGCCCGCTTTCGCCGCGGGCGCGGCGTCGGTACTGGCATTTGCGCCGTTCGGGCTCTATCCCGTGGGCTTTCTTTGCCTTGGTGTGCTGGCATGGTTGCTTGACCGGGCGTCGCACCATCGGGCCGCGTTCATCTACGGTCTGCTCTGGGGGCTGGGGGCCTTTCTCGCAGGGGTGTCCTGGATCTACGTTGCCCTCAATCGCTATGGCGGCATGCCGATGCCGCTGGCCGGTGTGGCCGTTCTGCTGTTCTGTGCGTATCTGGCGCTGTTTCCTGCATTGGCCGGTGCGCTTTTCGTACGGCTGAGGTCCGGTGGGCCGGTGTGGCGCGCAGCCTTGTTTGCAGGGCTGTGGTGCGGCTCGGAATGGCTCAGGGGGGTGTTGTTTACGGGCTTTCCATGGCTTGCCAGCGGCTATTCGCAGACGCCTCCAAGCCCACTGGCCGGCTACCTGCCTGTCGTGGGCGTGTATGGTGTCGGTGGCGTATTGGCCTTCGTGTCCGCGCTGACCGCGTTTGTTCCATGGGCGAGCAGGCCGGGTATGGTGCGTGCGCTGGCGGTGGTCGCGGGGGTGGTCGCGCTTGGCGCGGGCGGCAGCCGCGTCGCATGGACGGCGGCGGAAGGCCCGCCATTGTCAGTCGCCCTGGTGCAGACCAATATTGAACAGTCGCTGAAATGGTCGCCGGAGTACTTCACCGAGGTGTTGCAGACCAACGCGCGTCTGGTGCGCGACAGTCGTGCCGATTTCGTGGTGCTGCCGGAGACGACGCTGCCGACGCTGGTCGAGCGACTGCCTGTCGGTTATCTTGATCTGCTCGGGCGCTATGTCGGTGAGCGTGGCGCCGCCTTGGTGCTGGGCGTATTCACCCGCGATGCCGATGGCCAGATCTTCAATTCAGCCATCAGCGTCGGAAACGGCCCGCCGCAATACTATGCGAAACGTCATCTGGTGCCATTCGGCGAGTATTCCCCGCCACTCTTCGGCTGGTTCTATCGCCTAGCGGCGATTCCCATGTCGGACCAGACGAGAGGCGCGCAGGATCAGCGGCCGATGGCCTTGCTCGGGCAGCGGATCGCGTTGAATATCTGCTATGAGGATCTCTTTGGAGCCGAACTGCTCTCGAGTTTGCCGGCAGCCTCACTGATGCTGAACATTTCGAATCTCGCCTGGTATGGAGATTCGCTGGCGCAGCCCCAGCATCTGCAGATTGCCCGCGTGCGTGCCTTGGAGACCGGGCGCCCGATGCTGCGCTCGACCAACACTGGTATGACTGCGGTGGTTCAACCCGACGGCAGTATCGAGGCAGTGTTGCCCGGTTTCGAACAAGGCGTGCTCGAAGCGCAGGTGCGGGGTTTTACCGGCATGACCCCCTATGCACGCTGGGGCAATGGTCCGGTGCTTCTGCTTGCCGCAGTGCTTGTGTCGCTTGGGGGGCTGCGTCGTCGCCGTGACCGGCGTCTGAGCGCGTGCGCCTGAAGCGTACGCGTACAGGTGTATGCACGTGCTTGTGCGCGTAACGTCGCTGCAGCTTTTGCACTGATCTGTCCGATCGTCTGCCCGCATCGTGTCGAATGCCAGTAAAATCTCCTGCTTTGCGTTCGTTGCGCGGCCCTGCCGCCCGAGACCATGTCACTGAAGAATCCGACCTTCCAGCAAGTCATCCTCACGCTCCAGCAATTCTGGGGTGAACGCGGCTGCGTGCTGATGCAGCCATACGATCTCGAAGTGGGAGCGGGTACCTCCCATACCGCGACTTTTCTCAGGTCGCTCGGGCCCGAGCCGTGGAATGCGGCCTATGTGCAGCCCTCTAGACGACCCAAGGATGGGCGCTATGGCGAAAATCCGAACCGTCTGCAGCATTACTATCAATACCAGGTGGTGCTCAAGCCGTCGCCGCTGAACATCCAGGAACTCTACCTCGATTCCCTGCGCGCGCTTGGTATCGACCCCAATGCGCACGATATCCGTTTTGTCGAGGATGACTGGGAGAACCCCACGCTCGGCGCCTGGGGCCTGGGCTGGGAGGTCTGGCTCGACGGCATGGAGGTCACCCAGTTCACCTATTTCCAGCAGGTCGGCGGTATCGACTGCAAGCCGGTGCTGGGCGAGATCACCTATGGTCTCGAACGCCTGGCGATGTACCTGCAGGGGGTCGAGAATGTCTACGACCTGGTGTGGGCGGTGTATCCGGATGGCTCGAAGGTCACCTACGGTGACGTCTATCACCAGAACGAGGTCGAGCAGTCGACCTACAACTTCGAGCATTCGAATGTCGATTTCCTGTTCTCGCTGTTTGCCAACTACGAGTCCGAGGCCAAGCGCCTGATGGATGTGGGCCTGGCGCTGCCGGCCTACGAGATGGTGCTCAAGGCAGCGCACAATTTCAACATGCTCGACGCCCGTGGTGCGATTTCGGTGACTGAGCGTGCGGCCTATATTGGGCGCATCCGCAATCTGTCGCGTGCCGTGGCGCAGGCCTATTTCGAATCTCGTGAAGCGCTGGGCTTCCCGATGCTGAACAACAAGGAGCCCGCGTGATGACCAGCGCGACCCTGCTCGTCGAACTTCTCACCGAAGAATTGCCACCCAAGGCGCTGCCGCGTCTGGGCGACACATTTGCCAACAAGATTGCCGATGGCCTCAAGGCGCTCGGACTGGCGCCGGCCGACGCGGCCTGCCGCAGCTTTGCCAGTCCGCGCCGTCTGGCGGTGACGGTATCGGGCGTTGGCGTCGCAGCCGCCGCGAAGGAAGTGACCGAAAAGCTGATGCCGGTCTCGGTGGCGCTCGACGCCGATGGCAAGCCGACCCAGGCGCTGCTCAAGAAGATGGAGGCCAAGGGTATCGCGCCGCAGGCTGTCGCAGGCTTCGAGCGGCGCATTGACGGCAAGGCCGAAGCCCTGTTCCATACCGCAACGGTGCCGGGGGCGAGACTCGAGGATGTCCTCTCGACCATCGTTCAGGACGCCGTCAAGGCACTGCCCATTCCCAAGGTGATGCGTTGGGGCGATGGTGACGCGACCTTCGTTCGGCCAGTGCACAAACTGACCATGCTTCACGGCACCGACGTGGTTCCTGGCCGCGTGCTGGATCTGGATAGCGGCCGGACGACACGCGGACATCGCTTCATGAGCCGGGGCGATATCGACATCGCCACTGCAGATGCGTACGAACCCACCTTGCTCGCCGAGGGCAAGGTCGTTCCGCACTTTGGCGAACGCCGTGCTGAAATCGAACGTCAGTTGGTGGCCGAAGCCGCACGGCAGCAGGCATCGATCGGCGACTATGCCGATCTGCTCGACGAAGTGGCGGCGCTGGTGGAGCACCCGACGGTGTATGTGGGCGAGTTCGAGGCCGAGTTCCTCGCCGTGCCGCAGGAGTGCCTGATCCTGACCATGCGTGCGAACCAGAAGTATTTTCCGCTCTTCGATGCGCGCGGCACGCTGCTCAACCGCTTCCTGATCGTGTCGAACATGCGGCTCGAGGATCCGTCGAACATTATTCTCGGCAATCAGCGTGTGGTGCGGCCGCGACTCTCCGATGCGCGTTTCTTCTTCGAGCAGGACAAGAAGCAGTCTCTGGCGTCGCGGCTGTCGCGGCTGGAAAACGTGGTCTACCACAACAAGCTCGGCAGTCAGCTGGCGCGTGTGGAGCGCCTGGGGACGCTGGCGGGCAGGATCGCAGGGCTGTTGTCGGCGGACGTCGCCGCTGCGACGCGTGCGGCACGTCTTGCCAAGGCCGATCTTGTCACCGACATGGTCGGCGAGTTTCCCGAGCTCCAGGGCATCATGGGGCGCTATTACGCACGCCATGATGGCGAGGGCGATGTTGTCGCCGATGCCATCCAGTCGCACTATCAGCCCCGCTTCGCTGGCGATGTATTGCCGGCGGGCAATGTGGCCTGTGCGGTGGCGCTGGCCGACAAGCTCGATGCCCTGGTGGGCTTTTTCGGCATCGGCCTGGTGCCGACCGGTGACCGCGACCCGTTTGCGCTGCGGCGTGCCGCGCTCGGCGTGCTGCGCATTCTCATGGAGGTGCCGCTGCCGCTCGAGTTGCCGCAACTCATCGCATTGGCCGCCGAGGGCTTTGCGCCGGGGCTGCTGTCCGCCGAGGGATTCGAGGAGCAGTTGCGCGAGTTCATGCTCGAGCGCCTGCGCAATCTGGTGCGCGAAGGTGCGGGGGGGCGTGATGCCGCCGTGGCCGATGCCGTGCTCGCGCTGCGTCCGGCACGGATCGACCTGGTACCGGCCAAGCTCGATGCGGTCGAGGCCTTCCTCGCCTTGCCCGAAGCAGCCGCGCTGGCTGCGGCCAACAAGCGCATCGTCAACATCCTGAAGAAGACCGAAACCACGCCGCGCGAGCCGGATGTTGCGCTGCTGCAGGAAGATGCCGAGAAGGCCCTGTTTGCCCGCCTTAACGACATCTCGCCGTTGGTGAATTCGCATGTGGCCAACGAGAATTACACCGAAGCCCTGCTCATGCTGGCTGGTCTGCGCGGTGCGGTGGATGACTTCTTCGACGGCGTGATGGTGATGGCCGACGAGCCGTTGACCCGCGACAATCGCCTGGCGCTGCTGGCCCATCTGGCCGGTCTGATGAACCAGGTGGCCGATCTGTCCCGCTTGTCTGTCTGATCACCCGGCGGTGCGTCCGCGTTGGCGGGCGCACCTTGCCAACGGCGCGGAGCGTGTGCATGAAACTGATCATCCTTGACCGTGACGGAGTCATCAACGCCGACTCCGAGCTGTTCATCAAGTCGCCGGACGAATGGAAACCGATTCCCGGTTCGCTGGAAGCCATCGCCCGCCTCAACCAGTGGGGGTGGCGGGTCGTGGTCGCATCGAACCAGTCGGGGGTGGGGCGCGGGCTGTTCGGCATGGACACTCTGAATGCGATCAACGACAAGATGGTGAAAAGCCTGGCACAGCTGGGCGGACGTCTGGACGCGATCTTTTTCTGTCCGCACGCGGCCGACTCCACTTGCGATTGCCGCAAGCCAAAACCCGGCATGCTGATTCAGATTGGAGAGCGCTTCAATGTTGACCTCACTGGAGTGCCGGTGGTCGGTGACAGCCTGCGCGACCTTCAGGCGGGTGTGGCGGTTGGCTGCACCCCCTACCTCGTGCTGACTGGCAAGGGCATGAAAACGCAGCAGGATCCTGCCCTGCCGCCGGGCACCCTGGTTTATCCCGATCTGGCAGCGGTCGTTGCCGATCTCACTGCTTGAGCGGGCGGACGCCTATCGTGATTTTCCTGCGTTCCTTCCTTTTCGCGATCGTTCTTGCGATCGTCACGCCGCCCTATGCCATCTTTGGCGTGCTGACCTTCCCGTTTCCTCCATGGGTCCGGCATCGCATCATTACATCCTGGGCGCCACTGGTGATGTGGTTCGTGTGGCATCTTCTCGGCATCCGCTTTCGGGTGATCGGCAAGGAAAACATCCCGGCGGGACCGGCGGTCATCTTGTCGAAGCACCAGTCGGCGTGGGAGACGATGGCGTTGCAGGTCATTTTTCCGCCCCTGTGTTTCGTGCTCAAGCGCGAGTTGTTGAAGGTGCCTTTCTTTGGCTGGGGTCTGGCGCAGATTCCTGGCATTGCGATCGATCGCAGTGCGGGCAAGGATGCCCTGGCCCAGGTGGTGGAACAGGGCAGGGCGAGGCTGAAGGAGGGCTTCTGGGTGGTCGTGTTTCCGGAAGGCACGCGCGTGGCACCTGGGACGACGCGGCGTTACAAGATCGGCGGCACCTGGCTGGCCAAGCGCGCCGGGGTGCCGATCGTACCGGTGGCGCACAATGCGGGCGAGTTCTGGCGACGCAATGCCTTTCTCAAACGGCCCGGCGAGATCGTCGTCAGCATTGGTCCGCCGATCAATGTGAAGGGCGAGAAGACCGAGGCGTTGAACACTCGGGCTGAAGAATGGATCGAGGGCGAAATGCGGCGCCTGTTCCCGCACCACTATTCGACCGAACCGCTGACCGGGAAGATGACGGCTGTCGAGCGCGAAGAGGGACAGAACCAAGCGTGACCGCGCCATCGCCATTCGCAATCGGGCGGTCGAATAGCCTCGGCCGGTAAACAAAAAAGGGCCCCGCACTGCGGGGCCCTTCTGATTCAGCAGCGCTGGAATCGATCAGGCAGCCTTCTTGGAAGCAGCCTTGGTGGTGGTGCTCACAGCCTTGACGGTTGCGCTGGTCGCGGCAGCAACATTGGCTTCGGCCAGTTCGGTTGCTTGCTTGGCAGCCTTGCTGAAGCTGTCGTAGGCGCTGTTGGCCGCGGCGATGGCGGACTTGACGGCAGCCACGGCAACATCGGAACCAGCCGGTGCGGACTTGGCAGCCTTGTCGAGGGCAACAGCGACGCCCTTGTTCAGTTCGGCGACCTGGCCTTCAACGACCTTGGACAGTTCTTCCTGGCCTTGCGAGGCGATTTCGTAGACGCTGCGGGCATAGGCAACGGCCTTCTCGACCATCGGCTGGGCCAGCGAGGTTTGCAGCGACAGGACTTCCTGCAGGTCCTTGGCGCCCATCAGGGCCTTGGCGCTGGCAACGCTGTCTTCGAGGATCGAACGAGCAGTGTTCAGGTTCAGGGCTGCGAGGCGTTCGGCGTTGGCGAAAGCGCTGTTGGTGAGGCTCAGCAGGGTTTCGATGTTGGCCTTGTTGGTGGCGGCGAATTGCTCGGGCGTGAATACGGTCATGGTGATCTCCTGGGTGAATGCAATAAAACGGTCATGCAAAGACATCGGGTTCTGCGGCGCCGCGATGTTGCGTTGCAGCATGGTCTGAATTATAGGCAGACCGAAACGCATGTCAACCATTTTCTTGTGCGTTGCACCATTATTTTTCCCGCTTCAGATTCAAACGCTTACGTGAAGCTTACAGGATGGGGGTGGGCCAGGAATGCAGGTGCGCCAGAAGCCCGTTCGGCGCCCTTCGACATGCAATCCCGAGCATGTCATGGAGATGTTTCATGGAGATGAACCGGGACGGGCCTGCTGCGGACATTGCGTCGGCAGCGGGCCGCAGGGTGGGTGTCAGTCGTGCCTGAAGTCGGGTTTGCGCTTTTCGACAAAGGCGGCCATGCCTTCCTTCTGGTCGTTCAGTGCGAACGCGGAGTGGAAAACGCGGCGCTCGAACAGCAGGCCTTCGTTCAGACTGCTCTCGAAGGCGCGATTGACCGACTCCTTGATCATCATGACGACCGGAAGGGAGTAGCCAGCAATCGTTTCTGCCGCAGCCAGGGCTTCCTCCAGCAGGCGCTCCGCCGGGACCACGCGTGACACGAGGCCCGCACGCTCAGCTTCGGTCGCGTCCATGAAGCGGGCCGTCAGGCACATGTCCATGGCCTTGGCCTTGCCTATCGCGCGCGGCAGACGCTGGGTGCCGCCGGCACCCGGGAGAATGCCGAGCTTTACCTCGGGTTGGCCGAACTTTGCCGTCTCCGCTGCGATAATGAAATCACACATCATCGCCAGTTCGCAGCCCCCGCCGAGCGCAAAGCCGGCCACGGCGGCGATCACCGGCTTGCGGCAGGTCTTGACGCGTTCCCAGTTGCGCGTGATGTAGTCGCCCTTGTACGCATCCATGTAGGAGAAAGTGGCCATCGCGCCGATGTCAGCACCTGCGGCGAAGGCCTTCTCCGAACCGGTGATGAGAATGGCGCCGATACCGTCGTCGTGCTCGAAGGTGTCGAGTGCCGCGCCGATCTCGTCGACAAGGCTGTCGTTCAGAGCATTGAGTGCCTTGGGTCGATTCAGCGTAATCATGCCTACGCGTCCACGGGTTTCGACGATGATCATTTCGTAGTTCATGCTTTCTCCTTTATGGGTCCGTCCAGCCGCTATTGGGCGGCCGACGGTTTCGGACCGGGTTCGGGCTTATTGTCGCCCTTGGGTTGAATCGTCGCCTTGACCCGGCCCTGGTTGGCAGCGCCTGAGCCTGGTGCGTTGGTGACCAGATAGTTTTCGCTGACGGCATCGTACTCAATGTAGGCGCCACGCACCTCATCGCCACCACTGCGCACATGGGCGCGCTGGAACAGTTTCGCCTTTTCTGCACGACTGTCGTACTCGATGCGCTCGGCTTCGCCATCGACGTATTCGTCGCTCGCCTCGCGCTTCTGACGGAAGGCTGCGAGCTTACCGCCCGAGGCGGTGGCAACGCCGTTCTGGAAACCGTCAGCGCCCTGAGTCACGACCAGCTTGTCGCCTTTGATCATCAGGGTGCCCTGAGTCAGCACCACGTTTCCTTCAAAGATGTGCACCTTGTTGCGATCATCCACGGTGACGCGATCGGCTTCGATGTTGACAGGCTTGTCGCGATCGGCACGCTCGGCCTGAACAGGCATGCACAGGGCCGCCAAAAGGAGTAGCGAGGCGGTCTTCAAGATTCTCATTTCGTTTTCCCTTGGCGGCGGGGGATGATGGTGTGCACCTGGCCGATCAGGTCAAGGGTGCCAAACAGGTTGTTTGCGCGTAGTCCGAGCGCATCGGCAGTGGTCAGGCCCTGCCTTAGCTTCACCGGAGAGGATGACGCGGCGCGGCTGTCATCGGGCCATACGGTGAGTTGTTCCGACGCGAAGTGCAAACTGTCCTGTCCCGGCACCGCATCGCGTACGGCAACGACCTCTCCGCGGAAGTCGACCTGCTCGCCTTGTGACGACACTTCACCGCTTCTGGACGTGATCGTCATCCTGCGAGCATTTTCAGACAGAATTTCCAGCCGGGGGCGATCGAGATCGGTCACGTCGCGTTGCGGGTGATGGGTCAGTTGGTCGGCTAACAGCACATACCGTATGGTACCGTCCTTGCCATAGCCGGTGATGCGGGCATCGCTGGCAATGAAATCCGGAACACTGCGCGGCGAAGGTCCTGCGTCCATTTCAGGCGCGCGCGTGAGGCGCTCAAGCCAGATTGAGCCTGCCGCGAGCAGGGCAAGCGCCAGTGCAGGATAGAGGCGGTACGCCGACAGCATGGGGGTTCAACGCACGCCGGCCGGCACGCGAACGACTGGCGTGCGACTGAATTCGAGAATCATCGCGGGCAGATTGAACATCAAATCACTTTTGCCTGCATGAGGTCGTGGGTAGTCAGCGCACCGGCCAACGCACCCGCGTCGTCAAGCACCAGGAGCTGACTGATGCGCAGGCGCTCCATCATTTCCGCCGCTTCGACCGCGAGCGCCTCGGGTTCGATGGCATGCGGGTTGCGGGTGATGAGTTCAGACAGGGCGGCACTGCGGATGTCGACACCTCGCTCGAGCGCCCGGCGCAGGTCACCATCGGTGAAGATGCCCGAGGGCTTGCCGTCGGCGGATGCAACCACGGTCATGCCCATGCCGCCGCGCGTCATGGCCAGCAGCGCTTCCTTGAACGCGGCTGTCTCCGCCACCACCGGCACGTGATCCGCGCCACGCATGACGTCGCCCACGTGGGTGAGCAGGCGGCGTCCCAGACTGCCACCAGGATGCGAACGGGCGAAATCTTCGGCACCGAAACCGCGTGCATCGAGGAGCGCAACCGCGAGTGCGTCGCTGAGCGCAAGCGCCGCAGTGGTGCTGGCTGTAGGTGCCAGGTTGAGCGGGCAGGCTTCTTCGCTGACAGCCGCGTCGAGGTGCACGTCGGCTTCCCTGGCCAATGGCGAGTCGGGCTTACCTGTCATCGCGATCAGCTTTGCGCCGCGCCGTTTGACCTGCGGCACGATCATCATCAGCTCGTCACTGGCGCCAGAATTCGACAGCGCGATGACGATGTCTTCGGACGTAATCATGCCGAGGTCGCCATGTGCGGCTTCCGCCGCATGCACGAAGTACGCAGGCGTGCCGGTGCTGGCGAGCGTTGCCGCGAGTTTGCGCGCGATATGACCGGACTTGCCGATGCCGCTGACGATAACGCGTCCCTTGCGTCCGAGGATGAGTGCGACGGCACGTTCGAAATCGGCGCCAAGCCGGTCCGACAGGGCGGCCACCGCGGCGGCTTCGATTTCGAGCACGCGGCGTCCGATAAGGGTGGCGTTCGCAATCGGGGAAGAGTCAGGAATGTTTGGGTTCACAATATGGCGAAGCGGTTAAACTGGTACAAAAGCGGAACCCACGGGTGGCATCACCCGTGGGGATATCTGCCCCCGATTGTATATCAGCCGTGCCCCGCGCCGGGGTTGGGCGTTGAACTCCACAGGTCTCGATGCTGAACACGCTGGAACTTGTCCTGTTGCTGCTTGCCGCCTCCGTGGTGATGGTGGCGCTATTCCGCAGCCTCAATCTGCCTCCGGTGCTGGGCTATCTTCTGGTCGGTACGGTCGTAGGACCGCATGCGATGAACCTCGTGCCCTCATCCGAGGGCGCGAGTCACTTGGCCGAGTTCGGCGTGGTGTTCCTGATGTTCTCCATCGGGCTCGAGTTTTCGTTGCCGCGGCTGTTTGCGATGAAACGGATTGTGTTTGGCTTGGGCGCCTTGCAGGTCGTGGCCTGCATGCTGGTAACCATGCTTATCGGGCGCCTGATCGGATTCAGCTGGACCGCGAGTTTCGCGCTCGGTGGCACGCTGGCCATGTCGTCCACTGCCATTCTGTCGAAACTGCTGAGCGACCGCCTCGAACTCGACAGTCGGCATGGACGGGAGACCATCGGCGTGCTGCTCTTCCAGGACATTGCAGTGGTGCCGTTGCTGATCTTGCTGCCGGCTCTGTCGAGATCGCCCGAGGAGCTGGCGTTTACGCTCGGGCTGGCTGCGGCCAAGGCCGTCGTGCTGCTGGTTCTGGTGCTGGTGTTCGGGCAGCGCCTGATGCACTGGTGGTTTACCGTCGTGGCCAAGCGGCGCTCGGGGGAGCTCTTCATGCTCAACGTGCTGCTGATCACGCTCGGTCTGGCATGGCTGTCCGAACTCGTCGGTCTCTCCCTCGCGCTGGGCGCGTTTCTCGCCGGCATGCTGATTTCCGAGACCGAGTACCGCTATCAGGTGGAGGAGGACATCAAGCCGTTCCGGGACGTGCTGCTGGGGCTGTTCTTCGTCACTGTCGGCATGTTTCTCGATGTCGTGGCCATCGTCCAGAACCTGCCGGCAGTGATTGCGCTGGTGCTTGCCTTGCTCGTTGGCAAGTTCGGCATCGTGTTCCTCGCCTCCAGAATGCTCGGCTCTCCGCCGGGCACGGCGATGCGTTCGGGTCTGTGGTTGTGCGCGGGGGGAGAATTCGGGTTCGTGCTGCTGTCGCAGATCGCAGGCGAGAACCTGATGCCGGACGGGTTGCTGCAAACGACGGTCGCGGCCCTCGTGTTGTCGATGCTGCTTGCCCCCCTGATCGTGCAGATCAGCGACAAGCTGGTGATGCGTTTTGTCGCATCCGAATGGCTGATGCGCTCGATGGAGCTGACCCGCGTGGCGGCGCAGTCGCTGACTAACGATAAACACATCATTGTCTGTGGCTATGGTCGAAGTGGTCAGTACATGGCGCGATTCATGGAGCAGGAGAACGTGAGCTATGTAGCGTTGGACCTGGATCCCGACCGAGTGCGGGAGGCGGGCGCGGCTGGCGATACCGTGGTGTACGGCGATGCGGCGCGGCGCGAAACCCTGATGGCGGCCGGCATCATGCGTGCCAGCGCGCTGGTCATCTCCTTCAGCGAAGTCGAGGCTGCCATGCGCGTGATGCATCACGCCCATGCGCTGCGTCCTGATCTGCCGATCGTCGTCCGCGCGACGGATGAATCGAACATGGAAAAGCTGTCGCTTGGAGGTGCTGCCGAAGTGGTGCCAGAGGCGTTCGAGGGCAGCATCATGCTCGCCTCGCACGCGCTGGCCCTGGTAGGGGTGCCGTTGAACCGCGTGGTCAGGCGCATCCGCGACATTCGCAATCAGCGCTATGTGCTGATGCGCGGTTTCTTTCACGGCACCACCGATCAGGGTGACGCGGACAACAGCTTGGCGCGGCTGCATTCGGTGTCGATGCCCCCTGGCGCTGCCGCAATCGGACGCACACTCAGCGATCTGCGTTTCGACGAGATTGCGGTGTCCGTGTCGGCGGTTCGGCGGCGCGGTATCCGGGGGCTGGCGCCGGGGCCGGAAACGCGCATTCTGGAGGGTGATGTCGTCGTGCTGCTCGGTCTGCCCGGTGGCTTGGAGGCCGCCGAGCAGCGTTTGCTCAGAGGCGTTTGAGTTGCTCGCAGACGGCGTCAGAAGCCGAGGCAGGCGACATAGACGGTGTTGTCGTCGAGCGGATTGTCCTTGTCGATGACCGTAAGCGTGGTGCCGCTTCCGGTGCCGGCGCGCATCGAACCGGATGTCGGATCGCCATCGTCCAGCGTCGTGTCGAGCTGGCGGATGTATTTGCCCTGGATCCCCGCCGAGCACATGGCGTAGCTGCCGCGAACGCCGAACGGTGCGTCCTTGCCCGCGCTTTGCACGCCGAGTCGACCGCCTTCGGCGTTGCGCGGGAGAAAGCCCGCGTCGGTTGTCTGTGTCGGTCCGCTGGCAAGATTCGCCAGACGCAGGTGCTGCCAGAACAGGACCGTCTCGGGCGTGGTGTCACCGACCTCGTCGTCCCACGTGCCATCGATCTTGCCGTTACCTTTGCCGTTCGTCGTGCATGCGTTGTCTTCTGACGGACAGACGTGGGCCGACGCCTGAACGTCGTCGCCTGGCAGGGCGCGAAACTTGTCCTGATAGCCATAGATGAAGAGGGGGACGGTGCGGAAGTCCTGGGCGAGATTCTTGACCTTGGCACTGTTGATCAGTTCCTGCCCCTTAAGCACGCCCCCCAGTAGCAGGCCGATAATGACCAGTACGATGGCGATTTCGACGAGGGTGAAACCGGATTGCCTTGTTTTCACGGTGTTGCTCCTTCGTGTGGTGGAGGTAAAGCGCGGAAAGCGGTATGGCTAGCATTGCTCACAGACGGCCGGCCTGGGCAAGGCGGGCAATGAGCAGCGGATGCCCGATCCAGTGCAGCTGATCGTCAAAACGTGCGGTAATCTCGCCTGCTTCGAAGCTGGGCTTGGTGGCTGCGTGGGTGGCGTTGAGCCCGTCCGCCGCACGGTTCGGTCCGGTGGAGAACACCACGGCGGCGGCACGCGAATCGCTGAGCGTGGTGATGGCCCGGCCGACATGATCGAGGATCTGAATATTGCTGCTTGTGGCCGAAACCGGTGTGATCGGTGCGTCGGTCAGGGCGGAGTCGGCGCGATAGCGCCAGTAACCCGTCCACGGCGAATCGGTGCGATCACGCGCCCGTCCCCAGGCATCGGTGGGGCTCACGCCCAGGGTTCGCCATGGCAGATAGCCCACATGGCTGTGGTCACACGGCGGCGTGTGCTCGAGCCCATAGCCCGGACTCGCGGGATCGGTTTCCGTGGTCGGGCAGGGCAAGCGGCCGTTCAGGATGGCGAATCCGATCAGGGTCTGCTCGATGTCTCGAAGTCTTGATTCGGTGTCCTGGCGGTTGCGTGCGTCGAGATGGCTGTTGACCGGGACAATAAGCATGCCGGTGACGAGCGCCAGGATTACCAGCACCACGGCCATCTCGACCAGCGTGAAGCCGGTTGCACGACGTCTGGCAGGGCAGGGACGGGGTGTCAGAAAATGCACTTGATCACGTCCGCGCTAGCCGGACTGGCCGGGTTGAGGACCGCAAACTGTTCATTGCCGCTGAAGTCACCCGTTTCCGCTCCGAGGCTGGTCGAGTTCGGGGGCTCGAAGTACTGGGCTGGATCGGCCCGCTGTTGCGGTGTCACGCGCGACTGCGCGTCGGGCCCGAGACGTATCCGCTCGCCGCCGAATAGCACGAGTGCACGGCAGTTTTCGATGCGAGGCGCCGCACCGGGAGCGGTGAGTTCGGCCCGCAGGCACTGGCTGCCGTCGGCGCAAGCGACAAAATGCAGTTGATCCCGCCAGTTGTCGTGAAGATCTGCTTCCACATCGGCGATATGGAGCGCGTCCGCCGCAGGCAATTTGCCGCTCAGGCGGTTGCCGTCGGCCCGGCCGGCATGGGTGACGAGAAAGTCCGGCTCCGCCATCGCGATGGCGAACGCGCTGGTCGTGCGATCGATCATGCCGTTAAGCAGTGGTGCGAAATCGACGCGCCGGCGCAGCGCATCAAAGATGTCGTCGGTGGTGATCCAGATCAACAGGTCGTTATTGTCCTCGTCATTCGCCAGGCCCTGCTTGACCGACAGCGGGTCGGGCGTTGTCGTGGGGTAGCCTGCATCCAGATAGGCGGGCAGGTCTGCACTCACATCCTCGCTGCCGGGACAGCGCGCGTCCGTGGCGGCGGGTCGGTCCTGCGCATTGAGGGGCGAGCCTGCAGCGAAGATTACCGCGACGGCGGATTGGGTCTTCCCGCCGGGCACGGGAACGGGCTGTCCCCATTGATCGACGATTCGAAATTGTCCCGGACTGTCCCAGTTAAATGTCATCGGCTTGGGATTGTTCTTGATGCTGCCTGCGACCGCGTACCACAGGCAATCACCACGTCCGTCGCGCAAATCGGCCAGCCCGAGTGTGCGATAGGGAAGGCGGCCGAAGACGCCATGCCCGCGCGGCGCACAGGCGACTTTCTGGTAGGAACCGGCATTTTCCGTGTCTGGACAGGGCAGGTAGCCGTAACCCTGGTTCGGATGCTGCTCGGCGTAACTGATCGCATAACCGATCAGTGCGTTTCTCGCCTGCGCAAGGGCATGCGCGCTGTCAAGCCGGATACGGAGTTGGGTTCTGGCAATGCGCTCGCCGGAGAGCAGCACGGCGCTGGCCGCACCCAGAATCAGCGTGAGCATTAGGATGAGCAGCAACGCCCCGCGCTGCGAGTGTCTCATGGTGTGGGTGTGGCCCGCGGGGTCGTGCGGCGCAGTCGGATGGGATGCCGGTGCGGTGAGGGCGGAGGTGGCCAGCGTTCGCCGACCCGGAGTTGCTGGTCCGGCCCTCCGGCATCATTCACCAGCAGGCTGCCCGTCTTCAGATCGGCCCTGAAGCGAGCTCCCGGCAGGTGTGCGTGGTGATCGATCCAGAGCGATAGGAGTTTCTCGCCCCGCCACAGCATGCCGTCGAACTGGATGCTGACGACCATCGGGGCTGCAGCGGCCGCATCAGGGGGCGGTGTCTGTTCGAGTTGCTCGCGCTCGGCGACGCTGAAGAACAGCCTTCCGAGGGGCGCAGCCCCCGCGCTGCCATGCATCGACAGCAACAGACAGGGTAGCAGGCGCCACAGGACACTGCGCATCATCATTCGGGCGTTGGCGTCGGATGCAAGCCGAGCACATCGAAGTCGCAATGCACCTTTAGCTGTCCGACCGCTGGCGCGGGTTGCGAAGTGCGTTCAATGTCGCATCCGAGCGGATTGAAGTGCATCGTCCCGGCGGGGGCCAGGGCATGCAGGGCGTCGATGAGGGCGGCTGCATGCACGAGGCGGGCATCCATGCTCAGGTGCCTGATGCGGATTGTCGGCAGTTCCGGATGCTTTGGGGATTTGACGGTGGATGCGCTTTCCTGCCATTGCACGGCGTCGAGGCGCCTGTCCGATTGCATGCGGAGCATCGCCGCATTCCAGTCCGCTGCGGCCTGGTCCAGGCTCGTGATTCGCAGGTCGGCGAGTTTCTTTTCGACGCGCCGGGAGTGTGCTGCCCGCGTATGTGCGGCATTGAGCATCGCGCGTGCCTGCAGCAGTGCTCTCTCGGCGTGGGCAAGCTGTGTTTGCTGATCCCGGCTCGCCTGCACGCAGAACAGGTAGGTGACAAGTCCGAGTGTCATCAGGCCAATGGCCAGCATCGTCGATCTGCTTCGCAGTGGCGGAAAGGGATTGCGGGTCATTCGTCATCGCCCTCGGTGGTTTGCCCAGGCGCGGGCAAGGGCAGGTGCAGGCTCAGGCGCCGATGGGGGGCGTTAGCCCTTGAATTGCCATCATCGCCAGCCATCGCAAGGCGATTGTCTGGCGCGCGCGCCGACAGCCGGCCCTCGCCGATGGTGAATACCAGGCCAGGATGTCTTTCTGCCGCCAATTCAAGTGCATGCCTGACGTCGGCTCCTGTGTCTGCGATATGCGGGTTGCCCCCGCTCGTCTCGAGTTCGATTGCGACAGAGGGTGGTAACGATGAGGCGCGATGGCTCGATTCACCCGAGTCGGGTGATGCCGGCTGCAGCGCCCACCGCAGACGTTCCAGACGCCATGCCGGCACGGCCTCCATGATCTGGCTGACCAGGTGCATGACTAACGCCGGCGTGACAGAACGCCCTTCGAGTGCCGATATCGTCTCGACCCATGCCGCTGCGTCGGTCGTCGGTACCGCAAGTGCAGTGTCTGCTTGCTGCAGGCGATCGAGTTCCTGGCGCGTCGCGACCGCGGCAGATTGGATTCGCGCGTCCTCCTGCTGCAACTTCTGCAACGTGAGCCACTCGGCCCCGATCGCGAGCAACAGACCGGCGTAACTGGCGCCGACGATCCATGGCAGCGCGGCGCGCACCTGTGTCTGTTTGCGGCGGGCCTTCAGCGCGGGCGGCGTGTAGTCGACCGCGGGTGGACACTTGAATGCCTGTCGCAGCATGAACGGGCGTGCATCCGAATGTCCGGTCAGCGGGTCGGCGTGACGGGGCCGTGCCCAACCGTCGAGGGGCAGAAAGTCCAATTCCGCGCCCTCGATGGCGTTGGCAAGTGCGACAAGGGTGGCGTGGTCGGCGGTGTCTGCCAGAAGCTTGAGCGTGAGCGCAGAGGCGCCGTGCCCGATCCAGTGCTGGGCGGTGAGGTAGGCATGGGTCTGGGCCAGTTCGTTCGCGTATGCGGCCATGCACTCACGCAGCGTAGCGGCGCGGGGCGGGGCGAGACGGCTGAATCGAAGCCGGCCGTCAACGAACAGCGTCTGCCGCATCCCGGTTCGTGTGATGTTGATCAGCAGAAAGGTGTCGCGCTTGCGCGATGCCGGTCGCTGCCATTGGTCAAACAGCAGCGCGGGGGTGAGCACGCGGGTGATCACCTTGCCCGCGTCCGTCAGGGCCCGGAGCCAGGGCTCAAGCATTGCAGGACGCGTCAGTGCTGCGAGCAAGAGCGCATCGAGTCTGGGCTGACCGGCTTGTCTGCCGAGCGGCACGGCCACGGTGAAGGCCGTATCCGGAAAATGCTGCTGCAATCGGCGCCGGGTCATTGCGCGCGCGTCGCCCAGGCCTGCGCGAGGGATGTGTTCGAGCGCGAAGCGCTCATCGGCAAGATCGGCGATGACGATGAATTGACCGTGTGTGGGGTGTGTCTGGAGCCACTGGTCGAAGTGCTCAGGCGCCGTTCCGGCGCGCGTTTCGAAGCGCTGCTCGAGCACGGGACCGTCGTGCCCGGATGCGAAGACCTCACCGCCACTGCCATCTATCACGAGGATTCGTTTCTTTCCCATGGCTTGGCAAACTACAAAGGGAGCCGGGTCAGAATGTCGTACACGGGACCCAGGACAGCAAAGACGATCCACAGCATGAAGGCACCCAGGATGAGCGTGAGGAGTGGTTCGGCGCTGGCCTGCAGGCGCTCGATCGATTCGCGGGTGTCGCGTGCGTAGAAGCTCGCGATGTTACCGAGCGCGGCATCCATTCCGCCTGTCTGCTCTCCAATTCGCAGCATGCGTGTCACCAGTTGTGGAAAAAGCCCGGTAACCTCGAAGGCGGCGGCAATGCCATGGCCCTCGACGATGCGCCGTTCCGCTTCGCACAGGCTGTCTCGTATGGCGAGGTTCCCACTGGCGTTCACGGCAGTGCGCAATGCCTCCAATATCGTGATGCCCGAGGCGTAGAGCATGGCGATCAGGCCAGCAATGCGGGCCATGGCGATCTTGTATTGCAGGGGGCCGAGCACCGGCAGGCGCAGGCGGAGCAGGTCGAGGCGGAATCGAAAGGCAGCGCTTCGGCGATACGCCAATCCGAGACCTACACCGATGAACGGGAGCAGGGTGATCATCAGCGCGCCATGGTCGGAGACCACGTTTGAAAGATCGATCAGTATTCGGGTCTGCAGCGGCAGAGACTGGCCGGTGCTGCGGAACAGCCGGGCAAGTTCGGGGACGACGAAGAGCAGCGCGACAATGGCGGCCGCGAGCAGTACGGCGCTGACGATGATGGGATAGATCGCGAGCTTGCGCGCGTGCGCAACGAGTTCATGTTCGCGTTCGAGCGCCTGTGCCAGTTGGTTCAGAACGGGCGCCAGCGTGCCGGTCTGTTCGCCGGCCTGGAGCAGGCTGCAGAACACCTCGTCGAATGCATCGGGATGGCGGGTGGCCGCTTCCGACAGGGGCAGCCCACCTTCGATGTCTTCGAGCAGGCGCGCCACGATCTGTTGCGTGCGGGCGTGAGCGGTGGCCTCCCGCAGGTCGGTCAGTGCGTCGATGATGGGAACGCCGGCGGCAAGCAATTGCTCGAGGTGAAAGCAGAAATGAATCAGCTCGCGGCGCGGAATGCGGCCCCGTAACGCGGTGAGCAGGGTATCGTATATTCGTGCCTCGGCATTGATGAGCTCGAGCCCCCTGCGTCGCAGACGGGCTTCGAGCTCGGTGATGTCCGCTGCGTCGGTGGCACCACGGATAATCTCTCCCCGTGCGTTGAGCGCGCGATAGGTGTGTCGTGTCATGGGGCGTGCGGCGCGAGCGCTTGTGCCAGGCGCACGACCCGTGCCAACTCCTCGATGCTGGTACTCCCGTCCAGGACTCGGCGCGTGCCGTCTTCCGCAAGACTGACGAGCCCCTGTCGCCGGGCGCTGGCTGCAAGCGTCTTTCTGCTGGCATTGATGCTGACGAGGTCGCCGAGTTCGTCGTCTATGACAAGGCATTCGACGATGGACATACGTCCGCGATAACCCAGGTGGCTGCACGCAGGGCAGCCCGTGGCGCGATAGACGGTTGTGGTCGTCGCCTGTTCGGGGGAGAGATCGAGCAGCAGTTGTTCGTTGGCGGTCGCGCGATCGGGGCGGCGGCATTCCGGGCACAGGCGGCGGACCAGTCGCTGCGCGACGACCCCGACCAGATTGTCGCCAAGAATGTCCGGACGGACACCGAGATCGAGCAGGCGGGGAATTGCTCCAAGTGCGGAGTTGGTATGCAGGGTGGAGAACACTTGATGCCCGGTCATCGCCGCTCGCAGCGCCATGGCGGCAGTATCGCGGTCGCGGATTTCACCAACCAGAATGATGTCGGGGTCTTGCCGCAGCAAGGCGCGGATGCCGCTGGCAAAGTCGATACGGGCGCCGTCGCTGATCGTGGTCTGACGGACCATCTGCATCGGGTATTCGACAGGGTCCTCAAGTGTCATGATGTTGCGTGATTCGTTGTTGAGCTGATTGAGCATGGAGTAGAGCGTGGTGGTCTTGCCGCTGCCGGTAGGGCCGGTGATCAGGATCAAGCCTTCTGGCCGACTGAGCATTTGCCGGATTCGTTCAAGCTGATCCGGACTCAGGCCAATTTGTGCTAGCGGGACGAGACCCTTGTGGCGATCGAGGATGCGCAGCACGATGTTCTCGCCGTGCAGCGTCGGCTGGGCCGAGACCCTGAAGTCGACCTCGCGCCCGTTGAGCGTCAGGGAGATGCGCCCGTCCTGTGGGCTGCGGGTTTCGGCGATATTGAGCGCGGCCATGACCTTCAGCCGGACGGCCATTGCCGGCCAGTAGCTTGCATGCAGGACTCTGATTTGTTGCAGGAGGCCGTCGATCCGGTAGCGGATGCGGAGGAAACCGGCTTCCGGTTCGAAATGGATGTCCGAGGCGCCGCGTTTGACAGCATCGACAAGCAAGGCGTCGATCAGGCGAATCACGGGCGGACGGTGTTGTCGATGCGGGGTGCGGTAATCCGGCGCGGTCGTCGCGCCAGATTCGATTTCCTGGAGGACGGCGTCGATCGAGAGCTGATAGCCGTAGTGACGGTCGATGGCCTCGCGGAGTTCGGATTCGCCTGCCAGCCGGACCTCGATCCCGGGGGTGCCGGGGCAGGCGCTGCGCAGCGCGTCGAGGGCAACGATGTCGTGTCCGTCCGGGCAGGCAATGGTGAGTTCGTTGCCGAGGGCGTCGAAATGCAGCGGCAACACGTTGTGCAGGCGTGCGAGTTCTTCTGGCACGAGCTCGAGCGTTGCAGCGTCGATGACCGCTGTTTCCAGTTCGACACTGCGCTTGCCGAGTCGGGCACACAGTGTGTCGCGAAGTGTCGCTTCGGTGAGGAAGCCGAGATCGACGAGGATGCGCCCAAGTTGCTGTCGGGTGCGGGCCTGTTGCAGAAGGCCGATGCGGAGCTGATCTTCCGTGACCAGGCGCGCCTTGAGCAATTGCTGTCCGATTTTCAGCCGCGCACCGGGCGCCGAATGTGAGGCGAGTGGCGAGACGGTTGCAGTCATGGACGGCCGACCGCCGTTGTGGCGGCATCCACGACCGGACGGACACGCCCGGAGAAGGCGGGAGAAAAGAAGTCTTGTGCGGGCAGCGAGCCCCGATAACGCGCGAAGTCGCCACCGATTGCCGCTTGCTCGATCAGTAACGGGCGCAGAAAGATCACCAGTTCGGTGCGCTTCGTCGAGTCCTCTCGACGGGTGAAGAGCTCTCCCAGGACGGGGATGGCGCCGAGCACGGGGATACGGCCGCTACCGGTGTCGAGCTTGTCTTCGATCAAGCCGCCGAGTACGGCAATTTCGCCGCTGTCGAGACGAAGAACGGATTCGATTTCCCGTGTGCGTATTTGCGGCACGCGGTTCGGAATGGCACCCAGCGACGGGTTGGGATCGTCGCGAAAGCCCGAAATGCTGGAGATGGTCGGGCGCACGTTGAGGGTGACCTTGCCATCTGCACTGATCTGCGGTGTCAGCGCCATGACCATGCCGACTGACACCGACTGTGGCGTCGTCGTTGCCGTGATCTTCTCGCGGTCGCTGTCGCCGTAGGCGGTGGTCGATGCGTCCACCAGGAAGTAGACCACTTCTTCGACGACCTTGAGCATGGCTGTCTGGTTGTTCAGCACCGACAAGCGGGGACTGGACAGGACCTTGACCGTGCCGAAGGATTCGAGCAACTCGAGCTTGATGTCGAGGGTGCCCGACAGATAGGTGAGGGTGGGCGACAGCGCACTGGCGTCAACATCGGCACTGCGCGGGTGCATGTTGGCTGCGGGGCCGCCGAGTCGGGTCCAGTCGATGCCCTGGCGGTAGCCGTCACTCAACGCGACCTCGACGATGGTGGCCTCGATGATGACCTGACGACGTGCCGCCGCCTGCACCTGCGTAATGAATTTGCCGATCTGTTCTTGCTGGGCGCCGGTGGCCCTGACCATCAGCACCCCGGTTTCGCGATTGATCATCACGAACTCGCCATTTTCCGGTACTGCACAGGATGCGGGAGGCGGCCCCGGCGCGTCGGCGCTGACCCGATGCAGGTCTTCACATCTTCGCTGCTGGATGAAGCGGGCGTGTTCCTTGAGGATGGACCGGATGTTGTTTTCGAGCGACGCCCAGAAGTGGTTCAGGGATTGCGTCTCGATTTTCGTCACCGACGCATTGTTGCCACTGGCGCCTTGCGTTTCCATTGCGCTCGAGCTCGTCGCGATCTGAGTGCTGGTCGCGACCGCGCTGTTCATGCCACGGTCCAGGTTCACGTAGTCGACCTGATAACTGCGCAGAAAGGGTGTGTCGGGCATGACCGCGAGGTGGGTGCCCTCAAGCTCGAACCGGATGTCGGTCTGCCTCGCAATGCGCGCGAGCAGTCGGCGCAGTGGCTGTTCATGTGCGCTCATCGTGACTACGCCGGTCGTGCCCGGATGGATATCGATGTCGAGGCGGGCGTCGCGCGCAATCGCCATCAGTAGTTCGGTGACGGGGACACGGCTTACCGAGACGGAGTAGGTGGGGAGGGCGGGATCGGTCTCGCTCGTGTGAGTGTCGGGGGCGACCATTTCAGACTTGGGTGCCGGGGCCTCTTCGTTCTCCATGGCTGCCTGCAGGTGTGCGGACGATGGGGGACGCATCGGAACCTGGCTGCAGCCGGTCGCTGCCGCGAGTGCTAACGCGGTGAGGAGAATGGAAAATCCGGACACGGTGATTCTATTTGCATAAATGTTATTGGCATTGTAACGGCTGTCGATCACGTGTCAAGCGAGTACGCGGGAGGCGCATGAATGACCATGAGTTCGCCAGTGGCATATGGGGTGGCGCGCGGCCAAAGCCCGCGATGGCGTTGTCGCAATGCAACAGAATTGCGATGACACCCGGCGTGCCTCTGCTAAACTTCGCTGCTTACCAAGTATTGATTCGAATCCACCGGTGACACCCTCTTCTTCGCAAGCACCTTTGGTCTGTCTGCGTGACGTCCGCTTTGCCTATGGCGAGCGTGAGGTTCTGCGCGGCATCGATCTGGAAGTGCACCGTGGTCAGGTGGTGGCGATCATGGGCGGCAGCGGTTGTGGCAAGACCACATTGCTACGCCTGATTGGCGGACAGATACGAGCAACCGGCGGAAGCGTGGATGTGGCGGGGCACGACGTCGGTGCCTTGGGTAACGATGCGCTCTATGCGCTGCGCAGGCGCATGGGGATGCTGTTCCAGTTCGGTGCCTTGTTTACCGACATGAGCGTGTTCGACAACGTTGCTTTCCCCTTGCGCGAGCACACCGCATTGCCTGCGGCTCAGATTCATGATCTCGTGTTGATGAAGTTGCAGGCAGTGGGACTGCGCGGTGCGGCCGGACTGATGCCGTCCGAGTTGTCGGGCGGGATGGCACGACGGGTTGCGCTTGCGCGTGCGGTGGCGCTGGATCCGATGCTGGTGCTCTACGACGAGCCGTTCGCAGGTCTTGATCCGATTTCCCTGGGCATCGTCGGCCAGTTGATTCGCCGCCTCAATGATGCACTCGGGGCGAGTACGGTGATGGTGACCCATGATGTGCATGAATCGCTGCACATCGTCGATTACGTCTATTTCGTCTCGGATGGTCGCATCGTCGCCCGGGGGACGCCTGACGAAATTCGGGCCTCCGAACATCCGTTCGTGCATCAGTTCGTCAATGCAGAGGTCGATGGTCCGGTGCCCTTTCACTATCCTGCGCCCGCGATGTCCAGTCTTCTTGAAGGGAACGGGCGATGAGCGCGGTCGTCAATTTCGTGCGCCGCATCGGCGCAATGACCGTCGATGGTGTGTGGCGTGTGGGTTTTGCCGCGCGCTTTCTGCTGATGGTGCTCGTCTACTCCGGGCAGTCCGTGCGTCGGCTTCATCTGACGATTCGCGAGGTCTATTTCAGCGGCGTTCTGTCGCTGCTGATCATTCTCGTGTCCGGGCTTTTCGTTGGCCTGGTGCTTGGCCTGCAGGGGTATGAAACCTTGCAGCGCTATGGTTCGAGTGAGGCCCTCGGTGTCCTTGTGGCGCTGTCGCTGACGCGTGAGCTCGGTCCGGTGGTGGCAGGCTTGCTGTTCGCCAGCCGCGCAGGCTCGGCGGTGACGGCCGAAATCGGTCTGATGAAGGCCACTGAGCAATTGAAGGCGATGGATATGATGGCAGTCAATCCCCTCGCGCGCGTGGTTGCACCCCGGTTCTGGGGCGGTGTCATTTCGATGCCGCTGCTGGCGGCGATGTTCTCGGCCATGGGCATTTTTGGTGGATGGCTGATCGGCGTGGTCTTCATTGGCGTGGATGATGGCGCATTCTGGTCGCAAATGCAGGCTGCAGTGGATTTTCGCTATGACATTCTCAATGGGGTGCTGAAATCCTTCGTCTTCGGCGTGGCCGTCTCGCTGATCGCCGTATTCGAGGGCTATGACTGCAATCCGACCGCCGAGGGCGTGTCGCGGGCGATTACGCGGACGGTGGTGAGCTCGGCGCTGGCCATTCTGGCGCTGGATTTTGTACTGACTTCTTTCATGTTCCGGGGTCAATGATGAGCAGATCGACGCTCGACCTGTGGGTGGGTGTGTTCGTGGTGCTGGGGTTTGCAGCACTGGTTTTTCTTGCCATGAAGGTCGGCAACTTCACCGGACTGAGCGGTGCGCCGCTCTATTCGGTCGAGGCGCCATTCGACAACATTGGCGGGCTCAAGGTGCGTGCACCGGTCAAGAGTGCGGGGGTGCTGGTCGGCCGCGTCGCCGATATCCGCTTCGATCCCCAAGCCTATCGTGCCGTCGTGAGGCTCGAACTCGATACGCGCTACGAATTTCCTCGCGATACCATTGCCACCATCCTGACATCGGGTCTGCTGGGTGAACAGTATGTCGGACTGGAGCCGGGGGCGGATGTCGCCATGCTCAAGGCCGGCGACCGTATTCAGATTACCCAGTCTGCCGTGGTGCTGGAGAGGCTGATCAGCCAATTCATGTTCGACAAGGCGGCGGAAACGCCGGCAAAGTGACCATGCCCGACGTGATGGAGAGCTCCGAAATGAGAGGTGAAATGCGTAGCTGTGGTAGCCGTGCGCGCACGGTGTTGCTTGCCGCCTTCGTGCTGGTACTGGGAAGCGGTTGTGCCACGACGGCCTCGAATCCGCAGGATCCGCTCGAAGGCTACAACCGGGCGATGTTCTCCTTTAATGAGGGTGTGGACAAGGTCCTGATCAAACCGGCTGCGCAGGCCTACGAGACCGTGTTGCCATCGCCGGTAAGAACCGGCGTAAGCAACGTTTTCGGCAACCTTGGCGACCCGTGGGTTGGCCTGAACAACTTGCTTCAGGGCAAGTTTGCGGATGCGCTGAGCGACATGATGCGTTTTCTGTTCAACTCTACGTTCGGCTTTGTCGGCTGGGTCGATATCGCATCCGAGATGGGCTTTCCCAAGCATGACGAAGATTTTGGACAGACCCTCGGGCGTTGGGGGGTTGGTGAAGGCGCCTACGTCGTGCTGCCAATTCTGGGGCCGAGGACGCTGCGCGATGCTGCCGCACTGCCCGCAGACATGGCAGGCGATATCGTAAACGGTGTTGGTGACATTCCGACACGTAACACGCTGACAGGCCTGCGTATAGTCAATACCCGCGCGAATCTCCTCGGAATCGACAAGACGCTGAGTGAAGGCACGCTCGACAAGTACAGCTATGTCCGTGACTTTTATCTTGAACAGCGCCGTTACAAAGTTTTCGACGGCAATCCGCCCCGGGTATACGAAGATTTCAGCCGTGCCGGGCAGGACAGCCTGAGGCTGGGCAGCGCAGTCGATGAACTGGCTGCGGCGTCGCTGGAAGGCCTTGAACTGCTTGGTGTCGGGGGGTTGGCGTCGATTGCGGGCGCAGACGAGAGCGTGAATTGATAGGGTGATCGAGATGAAAAGACTATTGTTGTGCGCGCTGCTGTTCGTGGCTGCCATCGTACCGGGCGCCTTCGCCGCGGATGACAAGACGCCCCCGGACGTGCTGGTCAAATCGGTGACGAATGATGTGCTTGCGATCGTTCGTCAGGACAAGGCCATTCAGGCCGGCGACACCAATCGCGCACTTGGGTTGGTCGAGGAGCGGGTGCTGCCGCATTTCAATTTCCAGCGCATGACCATGCTTGCGGTCGGGCGCGATTGGCGCAACGCCAGCGCGGCCCAGCAAGGACGTCTGGTCGAGGCCTTCAAGACCCTGCTGGTGCGTACGTATTCCAATGCGCTGACCCAGTATCGTGATCAGGTGATCGATTTCAAGCCGGTCAGGATGTCTGCGGCCGACACCACGGTCCAGATTCGCACCGAGGTGCGTCAGCCCGGTGCGCAGGCGATCGACATCGATTACACGCTTGAGAAGACCGACGCGGGGTGGAAGGTATTTGATGTCGTCGTTGCGGGCGTCAGTCTGGTGACCAACTATCGTGGCAGCTTTGGCGCGGAGATTCGCAGCGGCGGCATCGATGGGCTGATTCGCTCGCTCGAGTCGAAGAACGAGTCGCTTGTCGGTTCAAAGGCAGGTGCTTGATGACTGAGCCGGCGATCGTCCGGCTGGAAGGGGCGCTGACGATGCGAACCATCGTCAACACGCTTGGGCAGTCCCTGCCGGATGGCGACTTGATGGTGGATATGACCGCTGTCGGCGAAGCCGATTCGGCTGCCTTGGCGCTCCTGCTTGACTGGATGCGACGCGCGACGGCAGCCGGGCACACCCTGAGTGTTCGCGGGATGCCGGCGGGCTTGCGCAGCCTGTCCGAACTCTACGGCCTGGACGAAATCCTGCCGCTTGCGGCTTGAGTATGCCGATGGCGGTTCCTGCGATCCGGATTTCATCCGTTACAAAACAATACGGACGCTTGCAGGCGCTCGGTGGCGTGAGCCTCGAAATCGCGCAAGGCGAGTTCTTCGGCCTGCTCGGGCCGAATGGCGCGGGCAAGACTACGCTCATTTCGGCCCTGGCCGGACTGGTGCGGGCCGACGGCGGCACGCTCGAGGTAATGGGGCACGATGTCGTCAGCGACTACCGCAACGCGCGGCGCAGCCTCGGGGTCGTGCCGCAGGAACTGGTTTTCGATCCCTTCTTCACCGTGCGCGAACTGCTTCGCATCCAGTCCGGCTATTTCGGCATGCGTCACAACGATGACTGGATCGACGAGATCCTGGCAAGCCTCGATCTCACAACCAAGGCGTCGTCGAACATGCGTTCCTTGTCCGGAGGCATGAAGCGCCGCGTGCTGGTGGCGCAGGCGCTGGTGCATCGGCCGCCGGTCATCGTACTCGACGAGCCCACTGCCGGTGTGGATGTCGAGTTGCGCCAGGGTCTGTGGCAGTTCGTGCGCAAGCTCAACACCGACGGACATACCATCGTGCTGACGACGCACTATCTCGAAGAGGCTGAGACCCTGTGCGGACGTATCGCCATGCTCAAGGGTGGCAAGGTGGTGGCGCTCGATACGACGCAGAACCTGCTCAACCGTTTTGCGACCCACAGTTTGCGTGTCCGCGTGACGAACCGGGCGGTGGCGCTAGAGTTGGGCGGACGGGCGGTGGAGGGCAACTGGGTCGAATTTGCCTTCGAGGCCTTTGCCGACGTCGAGCAGTTGCTGGCGCGCCTGCGCGAGGGGCATGCCGATGTGACCGAGATGGCACTGGGCGAGCCTGATCTCGAACGTGTCTTCATCGAGGTGATGCATCGTGACTGAACGCCAGCAGCGCATCGAAGCGGGTCGCGACGCGCCCTGGGTGGGGTTTCGCACCTTGCTGTACAAGGAGGTGCTGCGGTTCTGGAAGGTGGCTTTCCAGACCGTCATGGCGCCCGTTCTCAATGCCGTCCTGTTCCTGCTGATCTTCTCGCATGTGCTCGATCGCCACGTCACCGTGTATGGGGATATCGCCTATACGACCTTCCTGGTGCCCGGGCTGGTGATGATGTCGCTGCTGCAGAACGCGTTTGCCAACAGCTCGTCGTCGCTGATTCAGAGCAAGATCACCGGCAACATCATTTTCGTTCTGCTGCCACCGCTGTCGTATCGGGAGTTCTATGCCGCTTACGTGATTGCGTCGATTCTGCGTGGGCTCTTCGTTGGCCTGGGGGTGTTGCTGATCTCCGTCCCCTTCGTCGAGTTTCACATGGCTCATCCGCTCTGGGTGTTGACGTTCGCGGTGCTGGGCGGGGCAATCCTGAGCTCGCTCGGGGTGATTGCCGGGATCTGGGCGGACAAGTTCGATCAGCTGGCGGCGTTTCAGAACTTCCTGATCATGCCGCTGACCATGTTGTCGGGCGTGTTCTACTCGATTCATTCCTTGCCGCCGCTGTGGCAGGACGTATCCCATGCCAATCCGTTCTTCTTCATGATCGACGGCTTTCGTTACGGTTTTTTCGGTCAGTCCGACGTGTCGCCCTGGCTCAGCCTAGGCGTGGTGAGCGGCTGTTTCGTATTGCTCGCAACACTGACCCTGGCGATGCTCGCCCGGGGCTACAAGTTGCGCGCCTGAAAGGAGTTTCCGATGTTCGATGCAAATGAGGTCAAGCGCCTGATCGAGCAGGGTCTGCCCTGCGAGTTCGTGGCCATCGAGGGCGACGACGGTGTGCATTTCACCGGGATTGTCGTCAGCAAGCAATTCCAGGGGCAGCTCAAGGTCCGCCAGCATCAGGCCGTGTATGCCGCGCTGGGCAAGTTGATGGGCAATGAGATCCATGCCCTGCAACTGCAGACCTATACGCCGGAGAAATGGGCCGAGGTCCGTACCGAGTTGGGGCTCTAAGCGCGCATCATGGACAAGTTGCTGATTGCCGGCGGTTCCCGCCTGTCAGGCGAGATCGCCATCTCCGGTGCCAAGAATGCGGCTCTGCCCATCCTGTGTGCGGCACTGCTCACGGCCGAACCGATGACGTTCTCGAACGTGCCGCAGCTCAAGGACATCGCCACGCTGCTTGCATTGCTCGGACAAATGGGGGTCGAGATCAGCGCTGACGGTGACACGGTGACGCTGGACGCGTCGGGTGTCGACAATCCGGTGGCGCCCTACGAAATGGTCAAGACCATGCGGGCATCGATTCTGGTGCTGGGACCGCTGGTCGCGCGCTGCGGTGAAGCACGCGTGAGCCTGCCTGGGGGGTGTGCCATTGGCGCACGTCCGGTGGATCAGCACATCAAGGGACTGCAGGCGATGGGGGCGGAAGTCGGTGTCGAACACGGCTATGTTCACGCCCGCGTTCCGCGCCTGAAGGGCGCGCGCCTGTTTACCGACATGGTAACGGTGACCGGAACCGAAAACCTGATGATGGCGGCCACACTGGCCGATGGCGAAACGGTCATCGAGAATGCCGCCCGTGAGCCCGAAATCGTGGATCTCGCCAATTGTCTGGTCGCGATGGGGGCGCGCATTTCCGGTGCGGGGACCGACGTCATCCGCATTCAGGGGGTCGATCGTCTGCACGGTGCGACCCACCGCATCATGCCGGACCGCATTGAAACCGGGACTTACCTGTGCGCGGCCGCCGTGACCGGTGGCGACGTGCGCCTGACCGGCACGTCGACCGCCTACCTCGACGCGGTTGTCGACAAGCTCATGGATGCGGGCTGTGAGGTCGAGTCGGCGCGCGACGCAATCCGGATCAAGGCGCCAGCGCGCCTGCAAGCGGTCAACCTGCGCACCTCGCCTTATCCCGCCTTTCCTACCGACATGCAGGCGCAGTTCATGGCGCTCAATTGCGTGGCCCATGGCGTGGCGATGATTCGCGAGACGATTTTCGAGAACCGCTTCATGCATGCGGTAGAACTGCAGCGATTGGGTGCCATGATCCGGATCGACGGCAATACCGCCGTGGTGCAAGGGGTGGAAAGGCTGCAGGGGGCGACGGTGATGGCGACGGATCTGCGCGCATCCGCGAGTCTGGTCATCGCCGGTCTGGTGGCCGAAGGTGAAACCATGATCGAGCGCATCTACCATCTCGATCGTGGTTATGAGCGCCTGGTGGAAAAGCTGGCGGCGCTGGGCGCGAGCGTGCGCCGCGTAAGCTGAGCCTTGTGCGTCGCCTGCGGCGACGCTGCCGGTGAACTAGCCGCCCGCTGCTGCGTGTTGCGTCACGGCGAGGACATTGAGCCGAATCGCCTTGCCGTCGGGCGTCAGCCAGTCGATGCTCTGATTGACTGAGAGCCCAAGCAGTGCGCTGCCAGCGGGCGAGAAAATCGATACGCGGCCGGCCTCGGCGCTGGCGTCGCGCGGAAACGACAGCGTGAGCTCATATTGGCGGCCGGTGTTCTCTTCCAGAAAGCGGGCGCGGCTGTTCATCATGATGACGTCGTCCGGCATGTCCTCAGCTTCGCGCACATCGGCGCGATCCAGTTCTGCCCTGAGCGCGTCGAGATCGCTGCGGCTGCGAGCGGACGGTGCCGACAGGAGGCCTTCGAGGCTGTCCATATCCTGTGCTGAGATGATGATCTCGGGTTTCATGCTGATCACCTCCGGGTGAAAATTTCGACAAACGCATGCGTACAAAGAAAATGGCTGAGCCGCTGTCGCGGTTCAGCCATTTGTGCAGAGGCTATCAGAAGCCCCGTCGGGTTACAATACGGGCCCGATTCAGCAAGGTCAGATCCGTGTCCAGCATCACCCTCGCCCTGTCCAAGGGCCGCATTTTCGAGGAAACCCTGCCGCTGCTGGCAGCTGCGGGTATTGTTCCGACCGACAATCCGGAGAGCTCGCGCAAGCTCATCATCGGCACCAACCGGCCCGAGGTGCGCCTGGTCATCGTGCGTGCGACCGATACGCCGACCTATGTTCAGTATGGCGCGGCCGATCTTGGCATCGCGGGCAAGGATGTCTTGATCGAGCACGGAGGAGAGGGCTTGTATCAACCGCTCGATCTCAACATCGCGCGTTGTCGACTGTGTGTGGCCGTGCAGAAAGGCTTCGACTATGCCGCCGCCATTCGTCCGGGCGGACGGATACGCGTGGCGACCAAGTACATCAATGCCGCCAAGGCTCATTTCGCGGGCAAGGGCATGCATGTCGACCTGATCAAGCTCTACGGCTCCATGGAGTTGGCGCCGCTGGTCGGTCTTGCCGACGCCATCGTCGACCTGGTGTCTACCGGCGGCACGCTGCGCGCCAACAATCTCGAGGAAGTGGAAGACATCATGCCGATCAGTTCGCGCCTGATCGTCAACCAGGCTTCGCTCAAGCTCAAGCGCGAACTGATCCAGCCTATGCTCGACGCCTTTTCGGGCGCTATCAAACCCTGAGTCCAATCATGAGCCAGACGCCCATTCGCCGCCTCGATGCCCGCGAGCCGGAATTTCTCTCAACGCTCGACCGCCTGCTCGCCTTCGAAGCGTCGGCCGATGACAGAATCGACGCTGCAGTCAGCGAAATCCTGCGTGCGGTGCGTACAACAGGCGACGCCGCAGTCATCGAATACACCAGGCGCTTCGACCGTCTGGATGTGGCCGAAATGGCCGCGCTCGAATTGCCGAAAAAAGCGCTGCATGCCGCGCTCGAAGGGCTCAATGTCGAGCAGCGCGAGGCGCTGCGGATTGCGGCGGATCGCGTACGCGTCTACCACGAACGGCAGAAGGCGGACTCCTGGGAATACACCGAGGCCGATGGCACGCGCCTGGGGCAGAAGGTGACGCCGCTCGATCGCGTCGGGCTGTACGTGCCGGGTGGGCGCGCCTCCTACCCAAGCTCGGTGTTGATGAACGCGATTCCCGCCAAAGTGGCCGGAGTTGGCGAGCTGATCATGGTGGTGCCGACGCCGGGCGGTGAGCACAACCCGCTGGTGCTTGCAGCGGCCGCAATCACCGGGGTGGACCGGGTGTTTACGATTGGTGGTGCGCAGGCTGTTGCCGCGCTCGCCTATGGCACGCAGACCATTCCGCAGGTCGACAAGATCGTCGGTCCGGGCAATGCCTATGTGGCCGAGGCCAAGCGCAGGGTATTCGGTACGGTGGGCATCGACATGGTGGCCGGTCCGTCAGAGGTGCTGATCATCTCCGATGGCAGTGGTCACGCCGACTGGGTGGCGATGGATCTGTTCGCCCAGGCCGAGCACGACGAACTGGCCCAGTCCATTCTGCTGTGTACAGACGCCGGGTTCATCGACGCCGTGCATGAGGCGATCGATCGCCTGCTGCCGACGATGCCACGGCAGGAGACCATCGCGAAGTCGCTGGCCAATCGCGGCGCGCTGATTCACGTCGACAGTCTCGAACAGGCATGTGCGATTGCCAACCGAATCGCGCCGGAACACCTCGAGTTGTCGATGGACAATGCCGAGCAGTGGGTCGATCGCATTCGTCACGCGGGCGCGATCTTCGTCGGTCACTGGGCGGTCGAGGCGCTGGGCGATTACTGCGCGGGCCCCAACCATGTGCTGCCGACCATGCGCAGCGCACGCTTCTCGTCGCCACTGGGCGTGTATGACTTCCAGAAGCGGACCAGCATCGTGCACATCTCCGAAGCGGGTGCCCAGCATCTGGGCAAGGTCGCGTCGATTCTTGCACATGGTGAAGGCTTGCAAGCGCATGCGCGTTCGGCGGAGATGCGGCTTAAGCGCTGATTGTTTCCGGTGCTGGTGGAGTTGGCACTAACTGAGTCGGAAGGCGGGTGGACATTCATGGCGCAGGCGAGGACTGTCCGAGCGCAGCGAGTTCCGCAGCCTGCAGAATGAATGTCCACCCGCCTTCCGACGGTGTGTCTGCACCAAATTCAAGACGAATGCGCTAACGGTTCAGGCAGCCATCCGCGGGAGACGGGTGAGGAATTTGCTCTGCAGGCTGCGGAACTCGCCCTTCGGGCTCGGACAGTCCTCGCCTGCGGCGCAATTTCCTCGCCCGCCTCCCGCTCGCCATGTCGCGGCTCTCGACGACAGAGCTTCCTTGTTACGCTGCCAGAATTTCCCGCAGGGCACTGACCAGGCTTTCACACTGCGCATCGGTACCAATCGTGATGCGGAGGAACTGATCGATGCGCGCGGCCTTGAAATGGCGGACGATGATCGCGCGCTGGCGCAGGGCTGCGGCAAGCTCGGCGCCATCGCGCCGGGGGTGTCGGGCGAAAATGAAGTTGGCCGCCGACGGCAGTACCTCGAAGCCGAGGGCCTTCATCTGCTCGACCAGCACCTCCCGCGTCGCGATGACCTTACGGCAACTCTCCATGAAGTAGGCGTCATCCTC
The DNA here is from genome assembly GCF_018122735.1 of Azoarcus sp. L1K30. Classification (GTDB taxonomy): domain Bacteria; phylum Pseudomonadota; class Gammaproteobacteria; order Burkholderiales; family Rhodocyclaceae; genus Parazoarcus. Next base: position 4,255,288 of record NZ_JAGRRD010000001.1, read on the forward strand.
GACCGAGGCCACCGCGCCGGCCAGTGCCAGACGGTCCAGCGGGTAGGAGTTGAAGCTGTTCTTGACCCGCTCCAGACCGGCGATCAAGTCGGGATCTCCGATGGCAAAGCCGACCCTCAGCCCCGCCAGTGAACGGCTCTTGGAGAAGGTCTGACACACCAGCAGGTTCGGGTAGCGGTCCACCAGCGAGATCGCGCTCTCGCCGCCAAAGTCCACATAGGCCTCGTCGATCAGCACCACCGCGTCCGGGTTGCCGGCAACTACTTGCTCGATCGCATCAAGCGCCAGTGCGCTGCCGGTCGGTGCATTCGGGTTCGGAAAAATGATTGCGCCCGCCCGACTTTCCCCTTGTGGCAGATAGTCTGCCGGATCGATCAGAAGCTCGTCAGTAAGCGGAATGATGCGCAACTCGACGCCATACAGCCCGCAATAGACCGGGTAAAAACTGTAGGAGATATCCGGCATCCACAGCGGACGCTCATGCTTGAGCAGCCCCTGGAAGGCATGCGCGAGCACCTCGTCCGATCCGTTGCCCACGAAGACCTGTTGCGGGCGTACCCCATAGCGCAGCGCGAGGGCGGCCTTCAGCTGGTCCGCATTCGGATCGGGGTAGAGCCTGAGTGCGTCCGATGTGGCCTCGCGAATGGCCTCCAGTACCTTCGGCGAGGGGCCGTACGGGTGCTCGTTGGTGTTGAGCTTGACCAGGTTGTCGATCTTGGGCTGTTCGCCCGGAACATAGGGGGTCAGGCCGTGGGTGACGGCGCTCCAGAAACGGCTCATGCGTGTTCTTCCGCGGGGGAGGAGGGGTCGGGTGGAAAGTGCCGAGCGATGGTATCATGGCTCTCCATGCATCAACCTGCAGCAGCAAAGTCCATGCGGCAAGCCGACGTCACTCGCGATACTCTCGAAACCAAGATTTCCGTGCGCATCGATCTCGATGGCACGGGCAAGGGCACCCTTGAAACCGGGGTACCGTTTCTCGATCACATGCTCGACCAGATCGTGCGCCATGGTCTGATCGACCTCGATGTGCGCTGCCAGGGCGATACCCATATCGACGACCACCATACCGTCGAGGATGTTGGCATCACGCTGGGGCAGGCTTTTGCCAGGGCGCTTGGCGACAAGAAGGGCGTGCGTCGCTACGGGCATGCCTATGTTCCGCTGGACGAAGCGCTGTCGCGGGTCGTCGTCGATTTTTCCGGGCGTCCGGGGCTGCACTATTTCGTCACCTACACGCGTGCCCGAATCGGCAATTTCGATGTCGATCTGGTGCGCGAATTCTTCCAGGGCTTTGTCAATCATGCCGGCGTGACCCTGCATATCGACAATCTGCGTGGTGATAATGCGCATCACCAGTGCGAGACCGTGTTCAAGGCGTTTGCACGTGCACTGCGCATGGCCGCCGAGCGCGACGAACGCGCGGCAGGGACCATCCCTTCGACCAAGGGCGCGCTCTGATTTCCTGCGTCTTTCCGATTCCTCACTTCTTTCGCGAGCACTGACACGATGACCACCGTGGCCATCATTGATTACGGCATGGGCAACCTTCGCTCGGTTGCCAAGGCCATTGAGCACGTTGCGCCGGAACACCGTATCGAGGTTACCTCGGATCCCGCGGTCGTGGCGGCCGCAGACCGGGTCGTGTTCCCGGGGCAGGGGGCAATGCCCGACTGCATGCGCGAGCTCGACCTGCGCGGCTTGAGGCCCGCCGTACTGGAGGCTGCGGCGTCGAAACCCTTTCTGGGGATCTGCATCGGACAACAGATGCTGTTCGAGAACAGCGAGGAAGGCGACGTTCCCGGGCTGGGTATCTTCCGGGGCGAGGTGGTGCGTTTTCGCGATGCGGACATGGTCGGCGTCGATGGCGCCCGGCTGAAGGTCCCGCACATGGGCTGGAACGAGGTCTGGCAAAACAGCGCGCATGCCTTGTGGGAAGGCATCCCGGATGGCGAGCGCTTCTATTTCGTTCACAGCTATTATGTTGCGCCAGCCGAGCCGGCCCTGGTCGCAGCACGCACCGATTATGGTGTGCGCTTTACCAGTGGGGTGGCACGGGCTAATATCTTCGCAGTTCAGTTTCACCCCGAGAAAAGTGCGCAGGCAGGATTGCGCCTGTTGTCGAATTTCATCCGCTGGACGCCCTGATTCGCGTTCGCTTCGTTCTCATTTCATTGTCATTATTCCGGTATGCTGCTCATTCCCGCCATCGATCTCAAGGACGGTCATTGTGTTCGCCTGAAACAAGGTGAAATGGACGATGCCACCGTGTTCTCGGAAGACCCCGCTGCCATGGCGCGGCACTGGATCGATCAGGGCGCGCGGCGCCTGCATCTCGTCGATCTCAACGGTGCATTTGCCGGAAAGCCAAAAAACGGCGGTGCGATCCGTGCGATCACCGACGAGGTGGGTGACGACATTCCGGTTCAGTTGGGCGGCGGTATCCGCGATCTCGACACCATTGAGCAATATCTGGATAACGGCATCAGCTACGTCATCATCGGTACCGCCGCAGTGAAGAATCCGGGTTTTCTGCATGATGCCTGCAGTGCTTTTCCCGGCCATATCATCGTCGGACTCGACGCCAAGGATGGCAAAGTTGCCGTGGATGGCTGGTCAAAGCTGACCGGCCACGATGTGGTGGATCTGGCAAGGAAGTTCGAGGATTACGGCGTTGAATCGGTGATCTACACCGATATCGGTCGTGACGGCATGCTATCCGGGGTCAATATCGAGGCAACCGTACGCCTTGCCCAGGCCTTGCGTATTCCTGTCATCGCCAGTGGCGGCGTTGCCGCGCTTGCCGATATCGATGCATTGTGTGCGGTTGAGGACGAAGGGGTCATGGGGGCCATTACCGGCCGTGCCATTTATGAAGGCACACTCGACTTCGCCGCGGGACAGGCACGAGCGGATCAACTTAACGGCCGGACCGACTGAATGCTCGCCAAACGCATCATCCCCTGTCTTGACGTCAGTGCGGGCCGAGTGGTCAAGGGCGTCAATTTCGTCGAATTGCGAGATGCCGGCGATCCGGTCGAGATTGCCAAACGCTACGACGAACAGGGGGCTGACGAGATCACGTTTCTCGACATCACCGCCAGTTCGGACGATCGCGACATCATCCTGCATGTAGTGGAGCAGGTTGCCGAACAGGTGTTCATTCCGCTGACGGTGGGCGGCGGCGTGCGTACGGTCGACGATGTGCGGCGCCTGCTCAATGCGGGTGCCGACAAGGTCAGCATCAATACCGCCGCGGTGAATAATCCCCAGGTTGTATACGACGCCAGCAGCAAGGTCGGCAGCCAGTGCATCGTGGTGGCCATCGACGCCAAGCAGACGGCTCCGGGCAAGTGGCAGGTGTTCACCCATGGTGGTCGCAACAACACCGGACTCGACGCGATCGAATGGGCGCAACGGGTCGAGGCGCTCGGTGCCGGCGAAATCCTGCTGACCAGCATGGACCGGGACGGTACCAAGATCGGTTTCGATCTCGGCCTGACACGTGCCGTGTCCGATGCGGTTCGAATTCCGGTGATTGCCAGTGGTGGCGTCGGTACGCTCGAGCATTTGTCCGAAGGGGTGTCGACCGGGCGAGCCGATGCGGTGCTGGCAGCGAGCATCTTCCACTTTGGTCAGCATACTGTGCGCGAAGCCAAGGAGTTGATGCGTGCTCACGGCATCGAGGTGCGACTGTGAACGTCGGCACGCGCTGGCTCAACGAAGTGAAATGGGACGAAAACGGCCTGGTGCCGGTTATCGCACAAGAGGCGTCAAGCGGCGATGTGCTGATGTTCGCATGGATGAATCGCGATGCGCTCCAGCGTACCGCCGAGACCGGGGAGGCAGTCTATTGGTCACGTTCGCGGCGTAAGCTGTGGCACAAGGGCGAGGAGTCCGGGCATGTGCAGAAGGTGCTCGACATCCGCATTGACTGCGACAACGATGTGATCCTGCTGAAGATCGAACAGGTGGGAGGCATTGCCTGCCATACCGGGCGGCATAGTTGCTTCTTCCAGACGTATTTCGATGATGGCCGCTGGGTGGCTGTCGAACCGGTACTGAAAGATCCGAAGGATATCTACCAATGATCGATATTGAAGTGTTGCATCGCGTGGCTGCCACGCTGGCGGAGCGCAAGCAGGCCAGCCCCGATTCTTCCTATGTATCCAGCCTTTACGCCAAGGGCACGGATGCCATCTGCAAGAAGGTGGCAGAAGAGGCGGCCGAAACCATCATGGCGGCGAAAGACAAGGACATGTTGCACGTGGTCTGGGAAGTGACAGACCTGTGGTTTCACTCGATGGTGCTGCTGGCGCATTTCGGCCTGTCGGTCGACGATATTCTCGCTGAGTTCCGGCGTCGCGAGGGTGTGTCGGGCATCGATGAAAAGAAGTCCCGCAGTGCCTGAGCAGGCAGAAATGGCGGACTGTCTGTTCTGCAGGATGGCCCGCGGCGATATTCCGGCGCGCAAGGTCTACGAGGACGAGTTCGTGCTGGCGTTTCACGATATCAAGCCGGCTGCGCCGGTGCATATTCTGCTGATCCCGAAGCAGCACATCGCATCGATGGCGGCGCTGGAATCCGGGCATGAGGCTTTGATGGGACACCTGATGGTGACTGCACCGCGCGTTGCCCGGGAACAAGGCTGCACGGATGGGTTCAGAACCATTGTGAACACCGGGCGGGTTGGATTGCAGGAGGTGTATCATCTTCATGTCCATATTGTGGGTGGGCCGCAACTGCTCCCGCCCATGTTGAAGCACTAAGGAGAGCGGTATGGGTTCATTCAGTATCTGGCACTGGCTGATCGTTCTGGTCATCGTCATGCTGGTTTTCGGTACCAAGAAACTGCGCAATGTCGGTCAGGATCTGGGCGGCGCCGTGAAGGGTTTCAAGGAAGGCATGAAGGAGGCGGACTCGTCGGCTGACGACGCTGCGAAGCAGAAGATCGCTTCTGGCCAGACGATCGAGGGCGAGGCACGCGAGAAGGTTGAGAAGTCCTCCTGAAGCGCAATTAATCTGCGGTGAAGGGGCGCTCGTGCGCCCCTTCTTTTCGCGTTGGACCTGGGAAAATGTTCGATTTCGGCTTTTCTGAACTCGTGGTCATCGGTGTCGTCATGCTGATTGTCGTCGGCCCGGAACGTCTGCCCAAGGTGGCGAGGACGGCAGGGCACTTGCTGGGCAGGCTGCAGCGCTACGTATCCGATGTGAAATCCGATATTCAGCGTGAGATGCAGCTCGAAGAGCTCAAGAAACTGCAACAGCAGGTGCAGGAGCAGGCAAACGAGATGGAAAGCTCCGTTCGGGCTCAGGTCAGCGATCTCGAGGCTGGCGTCGGCAAGACTGTCGACGAGGTCAAGGCCGGCTTGCCGGCCGAGACGTCTGCAGGCGCTTCCATCGCCGCAAATACCGGCGGCACGGAAAGCGTGGATGCAGCCAGGACGGCCGCGCCGCAACTCGAGCTCGGGCTCGATCCCGAGGGCAAGCAGCAGCCCGTACCGGTAAACAAGACATGAGCGAGACCCAGGAAACCTTCATCGCGCATCTGGTCGAGCTGCGCGATCGCCTGTTGCGGGCCATGGTGGCGTTCATCGTGGTCTTCGTCTGCCTGATGCCTTGGGCGGGCGAAATCTATGACGTCCTTGCCAAGCCGATGATGGACACGTTGCCCGAGGGCACGCACATGATTGCCACAGGTGTCGTGACGCCGTTCTTCGTGCCGGTGAAGGTCACCATGCTCGTCGCTTTCGTACTCGCTCTGCCAATGGTCCTGTACCAGGCATGGGCATTCATCGCGCCGGGCCTGTACGCGCATGAGCGCAAGCTCGCCATTCCCCTGGTCGCGGGCAGCACATTCCTCTTTATCCTTGGAATGGCCTTCTGCTATTTCTTCGTATTCCGCACGGTGTTTCACTTCATCGCCGAGTTCGCGCCCAAGAGTATTGTTCCGGCACCAGACATCGAACAGTATCTTTCTTTCGTGATGTCGATGTTCCTTGCCTTCGGTCTGACTTTCGAGGTGCCGATCGCCGTCATTCTGCTGGTCAAGGCTGGCGTGGTGAGTGTGGCCAAACTCAAGGAGGTGAGGCCTTACGTCATCGTTGGCGCTTTCGTGCTGGCGGCGGTCATTACGCCGCCGGACGTGATCTCGCAGTTCATGCTGGCCTTGCCCATGTGCCTGCTGTACGAGATCGGTATTCTTTTTGCGAACATGATCTCCAAACCTGCCGCGACGAGCGACTACGTTGCACCGACGGAGATCGAGATGGATCGCGAACTCGACCGGATCGAAGCGGGCGAGCAGGATCGGAAATGAGTGTCAGACGCGCCGCCTAGCGCGCCGGGGGCGGAATGGGGCGTCGGGCGACGGCGATGGCAAGATCCACGTCCCGACCTTCGCGACGGACCCGGAATGAAGCGTTCTGGCCCGGTTTCAGGGCGGCGACGAGCTCAAGCATGGCCTTGGTGTCGTGCACGGACTTTCCATCCACTGCGATCAGGATGTCGCCCGGACGTACGCCGCCGCGCTCTGCTGGACTGCCCCGCAATACGCCGGCAATGAGTGCTCCATTTGTATTGTCGAGACTGAATGACGCCGCCAGCTCCGGTGTGATCTCGCGGATCTCGACCCCCACCCAGCCGCGAGTGACCTCGCCGGTCGCCACGATCTGTTCGAGCACATTGCGGGCGATCGATACCGGTATCGCAAAGCCGATGCCGAGCGAGCCACCGGTACGCGAATAGATCGCCGTGTTGATGCCAACCAGATTCCCGCTGCTGTCGACCAGCGCACCACCGGAGTTGCCCGGATTGATGGCTGCGTCGGTCTGGATATAGTTTTCGAAAGTGTTGATGCCCAGGTGGCTGCGGCCCAGTGCGGAGATGATGCCCATGGTCACGGTCTGACCGACGCCGAAGGGGTTGCCGATTGCGAGCACGACATCGCCGACGTGCAGCATGTCGGCACGCGAAAAGGTGATCGACGGCACAGGCGCGTTTGCGGCTATGCGCAGAACCGCAAGATCGGACTCCGGGTCCCTGCCAATGACGGATGCAGGGAATTTCCGCCCGTCATTGAGTGCGACCTCGATCTCATCAGCAGCTTCGATGACGTGGTTGTTGGTCAGGATGAAACCCTCGGGACTGACGATCACGCCGGACCCGAGGCCGGCGCTCTCCTGCGGCCTCTCGCCATTTTGCCGATCACCGAAGAAGTGACGGAAGAGCGGGTCGTTGAGCAGGGGGTGGCGTGGTGTCTGTACCGTCTTGGAGGTAAAGATGTGTACGACGGCCGGCATTGATCGCTGGGCTGCGTCCGCGTAGGAGCCCAGTGGTGGGCGATTGCCTGCCTCGCCCGCTGGCGCTTCAAGAATCTCTACAACCGAAGCGGGCGCGGCGCCCTGCAGCCACTCCGGCTTAAGCGTGTTCAACACAAACAGGACCGCGACACTTGCCGTCACGGCCTGAGCGAAAATCAGCCACAGGCGGCGCATAATATTGCTCGATAGCTAAACGATGGCCAGTCGGGAACGACTGGGTCGATCGTGAATGAATGGAGACGGTATGCAGCTCAGTGCTTTGCACAACCATCTGGATGAATTGCTTGAGGTCGCGCGGCTGCGGGATTATTGCCCAAACGGACTGCAAGTGGAAGGACGCGCCGAAGTGTCGAAGGTCCTGTGTGGTGTGACCGCCAGCCAGGCCTTGCTCGATGCGGCAGTGGCGGGTGGGTACGATGCCATCGTGGTCCACCATGGCTACTTCTGGCGCGGTGAGGACGGGCGGGTTGTCGGCATGCGTAAGCGCCGCCTCGCTACCTTGCTCGGGCATGACATCAGCCTGCTTGCCTACCACTTGCCGCTGGACGTTCATCCGCAACTTGGCAATAACGCTCAGTTTGCCGCTGTCATGGGTTGGAAGGGCGAGGGGCGTTTTGCAGACCAGGAGCTGGGCTGGATCGGCGTACCGGAAACAGTCGGTGTGACTGCATCGGCGCTTGCTGCAGACATTGCCGAGCGACTGGCACGTCCCCCTCTGCTGGTCGGAGACGGTGCGCGCAAGGTCAGGCGCATCGCATGGTGCACCGGAGGGGCGCAGGGGTATTTCGAGCAGGCCGTGCTTGCCGGGGCGGATCTGTATGTTTCGGGCGAGATATCCGAACAGACAACGCACATAGCGCGTGAGTCGGGGGTGCCGTACATCGCGGCCGGGCATCACGCGACCGAGCGCTACGGCCCCAGGGCGCTGGCCGACTATCTCGGCGCCGAACTGGGGCTGAAGGCCACCTTTCTCGACTTGCCCAATCCGGTTTGAATCCTGCCGCGGGCGATTACGTTGCCGGAGGCTCTGTCACCGGACCGTTGTCCGCCACTTGCTCTTCGATCGCGGGGCGATAGGGGCCGAGTTGTTGTTCAAGGACTGCCGACAGGCACAGAATGTCATCGATGACGACAAGCGGGAAGCCTTGCCGGGTACCATCGCGGTTGTCACGCAATAGCTTCTGCAAGTAGGCTTGACAGTCGCGCGTGCCCCAAAGCTCCTGCACGGCGGTGACCAGGTGTGGCATCTGTTCCAGCGTGTCCGGCGCCTGGCGGGCCTCGTCAAAGTTATCCCACGTGACCGCCTTGACATTGAAGGTCTTGTTGAGCTGGCGGGCCAGCGCGTCGAACTCTGCTCTAAGTCCTGCTGCGCGATAGACTTCGAGCAGCTTCAGCCACGGCGTAACGGCTTGCTTCGGATTGCTGCGGATGAAATCGGCCAGGGTTTCTGCTGCGCCATGTACCCGGCCAAAGCTCATCATGATCTCGGCCAGCTCAATTGCGGAGTCGTGTTCTTCGACTTCCTCCTCTTCAGCGAGCGGTGCCAGATCAAGTTGACCAAAGCCCGAAGGTGTATGGTCCCATTCCAGCGGCAGGATGGCGCCAGACGCCGGGCCCTGGGTCGGTTCCGGCATTTCGGTGACAGGCGCTGCGCCGCTCATCGATAGCGGGGTGTCGCTTGATGGTGCAGGTGCTGCCATTACCTTCGGGCCTGCCTGTCGCGACGTCGGCCTGGTCTGGCGGCGAGTGCGCAGCAGCAGGAGCGCAGCAATTGAAGCTGCACCCGCACCGAGCGCTGCGATCAACGTCCAGTCTTGGGCCGATTGCGGCGCAGCCTTCTGTTCCGCCCTCACCGCCGGCGGTGCCTCCTGGGCGATCGTGGTCGCGGGGGGGGGCGTTTTCACC
>NZ_JAGRRD010000001.1:4264614-4495217 GCF_018122735.1 Azoarcus sp. L1K30
GTGCGACGCCGATCTGGGCGGCCCGTTCCATGAGTCGGGACTGGATCTGCTCCAGCTCCTTGATGCGGGCCAGCAGCTCCATCTGGGTGACAATGCTGCGATCGATCGCAGCGGAGATTTCCTCTTCCCTTGAGCTTGCCCCGGTCAGTTGGCGGTCAATGCCGGCGCTGATGTCGCCAGATCTGGCGTCGGTTCCGGAAGATCGCACATCCGGGGCGACAACCAGTCGGTCTCCTGTTTGTACCGAAGGCATGGGCATTCGACGTTGTGTCGAGCTTGCGGCGGCACCGCTTGGCGCCGAGGTGGATCTTCTCGTTGATGCAGGCGCGCTCGAACGCGAAATGTCGGCCAGATTCGGGATGGAAAGGCGTGTGCCAGGTGGCAGCAGGGCTGTTCTCGAGCGGGTGTTCGGGAACCGGCCCGGATTGGCCTGCACCGTCTTGCGGATGAACGTCCGGCGCGCCCCCGGATTGTCTGGATAGAGCGCACGTGCGATCCCGCTCAGCGACTCGCCGGGCGCCGTTGTCCACTGCCGTCCGTCCGCAGGTTTGGCAGCGGGCCCGCGCGGTGCGTCTGCCTTGCTTGCGGCACTTGCCTGTGTCGGCGCCGAAGGGTAAGGGAAGAGCAGTGTGTAAGTGCGCCGCAAGCGCGATTCGCAGGTGTTCTCGATGGTCAGCTGTGCGATGGGGTGCTGCATTGCGTCGGGCGACGAAACGACGATGGTCGCATTGACACCGGAACCGACCGCGCTGATTCGCCCGCGCCTGATCGTGGGCAGATCGTTGTTGCCGTTCGGCGGGGTGACGACCCTGAGGCAGGCGCCGACCTCGCTGGCGCGTCCGCCCTGCGTGCTGATCTCGATGCGCAGGGGTGCGCCGATGGGTGACAGCGAACTGATCTCGCCCAGCACCGCCGCTTCGGCGAGAATCGGGGAGGCCAGCAATATTGTGGCGATGAGTGAGGCGATCAGGGTCCGTCTTATTGTCATATTCCGCTGGCCCGGCGGTAGATAAATTCGTGTTCCTGTTTTTATCAGACTATCGGACGCTATTCCAGCGAAGTTATGGGAATGTACGGAATAATTTCCCTGGGAGGCGCTTTTTTCCTGGAATGTGCGGTGTTCGCGCTGCTGCGGGGCGTGCCCGATTCGGTATACACTCTGTCATCCATACCTTGCCGTACGTGAAAATGCCGCTTTCTTCCCCACTTGTGGCGCGCGAACGCGTTCATACCCGCCGCCTTGAGATCGAGGGCTTTCGTCGTGACGACGGTTTGCTCGAACTCGATGCAAGCCTGGTCGATGTGAAGGATTGCGATTATCCGATTGCCTCGGGTGTACGGCCAGCCGGCGTGCCCGTGCACTTGATGAGGGTCAGGATAACGCTTGATGCGCAGTTCAATATCATTGCAGCGGAGGCGTGCTCCGACTTTGTGCCCTACCCGGGGGACTGCGACACCATCGGCCCTGCATACGGTCGCTTGGTCGGGCTCAATCTCGTGCGCGGTTTTCGAAAGACGATAAGCGAAATGTACGCCGACGTGCGTGGCTGCACGCACATCACGGAGTTGCTCAATGCGCTGCCCACGGCAGCAATACAGACCTTTGCGACCTTTCGCCGTGACAACGAGGACGACGGTGAGAAGCCGTTTCAGCTCGATCGATGCCATGCGCTCGAAACCTCGTCTGCTGCGGTGCAGCGCTACTACCCCAAGTGGTTCCGAAAGGATGATACGGTCCCATGAGGCACAGGCCGATGCACGGCTGTGCATTGCGCAAAAACGGTTATAATTTGTTGTTCTTGTGGTTACCCTGCACTGTTGCGGGCGTGCCGCAGGATGAGTCAGGCCCGGTCTGGCTGGCTGGTAGCGGTGAGCGTCGGTCGAGGGAGACGGCGTTCGTCGCGGAGCGAAGCTCCGAAGCGTCCCATCAACCTGCTCGCGGCGACCCATACGCCACGACTTCGATCGAAGGGCAATCATGAAGATTCATGAGTATCAGGCAAAAGAAGTTCTAAGAAAGTTCGGCGTTGTGACGCCGCGCGGCATCCACTGCACCAGCGTCGACGACGCAGTGAAGGCAGCGGAGACGCTCGGTGGCAAGATCTGGGTGGTAAAGGCCCAGATTCATGCCGGAGGTCGTGGCAAGGGCGGCGGCGTGAAGCTGGCCAAGTCGCTCGACGAGGTTCGTCAGTATGCGTCCGAGATCCTCGGCATGCAGCTGATCACCCACCAGACCGGTCCGGAAGGTCAGAAGGTGCGTAACCTGCTGATCGAGGAAGGCGCCGACATTCAGCACGAGTACTATGTTGCCGCGCTGACCGATCGCGCTTCGCAGCGAGTCGCCATCATGGCGTCGTCCGAAGGTGGCATGGATATCGAGGAAGTGGCTCACAGCACGCCCGAGAAGATCCTCAAGGTGTTCGTTGATCCCGCCACCGGTCTGACCGATGCGCAAGCCACCGAGCTGGCCAAGGGTATCGGCATGCCCGAGAGCGCAATCGCCAACGCCGTTGATGCGCTGAAGAAACTCTATACCTGCTACATGGAAACCGATGCTTCGCTGGCGGAAATCAACCCGCTGATCCACGAAAGCAACGGCACCGTGAAGGCGCTTGACGCCAAGTTCAACTTTGATTCCAACGCGCTCTACCGTCATCCGGAAATCGTGGCCTACCGCGACCTGGACGAAGAAGATGCCGACGAGATCGAAGCGTCCAAGTTCGACCTGGCGTATATCTCGCTCGATGGCAACATCGGCTGCCTGGTGAACGGTGCCGGTCTGGCGATGGCGACCATGGACACGATCAAGCTGTTCGGTGCCGAGCCGGCCAACTTCCTCGACGTCGGTGGTGGTGCCACGGCCGAGAAAGTGACCGAAGCGTTCAAGATCATGCTCAAGAACCCCAAGGTCAAGGGCATTCTGGTCAATATCTTCGGCGGCATCATGAAGTGCGACACCATTGCCAACGGCGTGGTGACGGCTGCCCGCGAAGTGAACCTCTCCGTCCCGCTCGTGGTGCGCATGAAGGGCACCAACGAAGATCTCGGCAAGAAGATTCTTGCCGAGTCGGGCCTGCCGATCATCACCGCCGACACGATGGCGGATGCTGCCACCAAGATCGTGGCTGCGGTCAAGTAAGGAGAGTCTGAATGTCCATCCTGATCAACAAAGACACCAAGGTCATCACCCAGGGCATCACCGGGAAGACGGGCCAGTTCCATACCGAGAAGTGCCAGGAGTACGCCAACGGCAAGAACTGTTTCGTCGCCGGCGTCAACCCGAAGAAAGCGGGCGAGAAGATTTTCGACATTCCCATTTTCGGCTCGGTGAAGGACGCAGCGGCTGAAACCGGCGCCACCGTGTCGGTGATCTATGTGCCGCCCGCAGGCGCTGCTGCCGCGATCTGGGAAGCGGTCGAAGCCGATCTCGATCTGGCCATCTGCATTACCGAAGGCATTCCTGTGCGCGACATGCTGGAAGTGCGCAACAAGATGAAGGCCAAAGTGGCTGCCGGCGGCAAGGAAACCCTGCTGCTGGGTCCGAACTGTCCGGGTCTGATCACGCCTGACGAAATCAAGATCGGCATCATGCCGGGCCACATCCACCGCAAGGGGCGTATCGGCGTGGTGTCCCGCTCCGGCACGCTGACCTATGAAGCTGTTGCCCAGCTCACCGAAATCGGTCTGGGTCAGTCTTCTGCCGTCGGTATCGGTGGTGATCCGATCAACGGCCTGAAGCACATCGACGTGATGCGCATGTTCAACGACGATCCCGATACCGATGCGGTCATCATGATCGGCGAGATTGGCGGTCCGGACGAAGCTGAAGCGGCGCAGTGGTGCAAGGCCAACATGAAGAAGCCGATCGTCGGCTTCATCGCGGGCGTTACCGCGCCTGCCGGCAAGCGCATGGGCCACGCCGGCGCGCTGATTTCGGGCGGCGCCGACACCGCTGATGCCAAGCTCGCGATCATGGAAGAATGCGGCTTCAAGGTCACGCGCGATCCGTCCGAAATGGCCAAGCTGCTCAAGGCCATGCTGTGATCGACTGATTCTGCTCGACTGCTGTCGATGGAATACGAGGCGCCGGACATGTCCGGCGCCTTTTTTTGTGCTGTCGGATCGTCTTGATGCGGGGCTACAATGCAGCTCTGGCCTCGGCAATCATCAAGCTCCGGTGCGGTGCTTGGGAGGGGAGGAGGGTGTCGCAGCAATGAGGGATTCCAACCAGGCAATTTCGGCGATGCATCCTTCTGGTTTTGATTTTGCCGGTCGCTCCGATATCGGCCTCGTGCGGTCGCGCAACGAGGACTCGATCTGGATCGATGCTGACAACGGCTGGTTGTTGCTTGCCGACGGCATGGGGGGCTATCAGGGCGGTGATGTCGCTGCCACGCTTGCCATTGCCACCGTGCTCGAGCGACTGCAGCGTCATGAGCTCGGGCATGATGGGTCGGCTGAGGATCGCATGCGGGTCCTCGGTGAGGGCATGACACTGGCGAACGATGCCATCCGCCTTGCGGGCGCGTCCAACGCCACGCTGGCCGGCATGGGGGCCACGATGGTGGGTGCCTGGGTCGATGGGCAGCAAGTGGCTTTTGCGCATGTCGGGGATTCCCGCCTTTACCGCTATCGGGCTGGTGTGCTGGAACGTCTCACCAACGACCATACGGTTCTGCAGGCGCAGGTCGATGCCGGCCTGATCGGGGCGCTTGAGGCCCAGCAGCTGCCGTATCGCGGTTTGCTGACACGAGGCCTCGGCGTCGCACCGCAGGTGGAGGTGGACGTCGGCCTCGACAGCATCTGCCCGGATGACCGTTACCTCCTGTGCTCCGACGGATTGACCGACATGCTCGGCGATGACGAGATCGGCCAGCTGCTGGGGCTTCCGCAGTCTTCGGCCCGGATTGCCGGCGATCTGGTTGATCGTGCGATTGCCCGAGGTGGCCGGGATAATGTTTCGGTCATCGTTGCGCGCCGTGCCGGGTGAGGTCATCATTGCGATGTATTCACGCGCCGCGATGCGCCAACCGATAGATGGGTGCTGGCAATGCCGAAGTTGATTCTTAGCATGGATGGTCTGGTCCTCAAGGAGATTCCGCTGAACAAGGAGCGGATTTCCATCGGACGCAAGCAAAACAATGACGTCCAGATTGACAACCTGGCAATCAGTGGTCAGCACGCGGTGATCACCTGCATCCTCGACGATGCGTTTCTGGAAGACCAGAACAGCACGAACGGGACCTATGTGAACGGGCAGCCGATCAAGAAACATGTGCTGCAGAACAACGATGTCATCGAGCTGGGCAAGTACCGGCTGAAGTTCCTGACCGATACGTCGCAACCCGGTTTGTCGGCGTCGGAACTGGTGGATACCGCGGCGTTGAAGCCGTTCGACATGTCTTCAGCGGCGGTCGAGACAAGCACGTCTACTGCGGGCACAGGCGAACGCAGCCCCGTCAGTACCCAGGTGCTGCCGCAGGCGGCACTGGAACAGCCCGCGCAGGCAGAGCCGCTTCTCGACCGCCTGGGTGTGATCCAGGTGCTGACGGGGGCAAATGCAGGGCGCGAGCTTGAACTCAACAAGACGCTGACGACGCTTGGCAAGCCCGGGCGCCAGGTAGCCGTTATCACGCGCCGTCCTCACGGCTATTTCATCACCCATGTCGAGGGGGCGAGCTTTCCGACGGTCAATGGCCGCACGCTGGATGCGCAGGCGCATCGTCTGGGTGATCATGACATCATCGAAATCGCCGGTGTGAAGATGGAGTTCTTCCTGCGTGCCTGATAGCGCAGACGGGGCGTGATTTTTGCCATAGGTGCGCGTTTTGACCGCTGTTAAGCTCCGACGGTATCGATAGAGAGGCAAGGGCGGTCGGTGCGATGCTTGGTAGCCCGGACAAGAACTATTCATGAAGCTCACGGTGCTTGGTTGCAGTGGCGGAATCGGCGGTGAGACTGCGCGTACAACCGCCTTTCTCCTGGACGACGACGTCCTCATCGATTGTGGTACCGGCGTGGGCGATCTTGAACTGGACGCATTGTGTCGTATCGATCACATCTTCATCACGCATTCTCATCTCGATCACATCGCGTCGATTCCGCTGCTTGTTGATTCGGTGGGCGACGAGCGCGGATATCCGGTCACCGTCTATGCGACGCCCGAAACCTTGCGCATCCTGCGTTCGCATATCTTCAATTGGCTGGTGTGGCCCGACTTCACCTCGATTCCGGATCGACACCATCCCTTTTTGCGTTTTCAGCCGCTCAAGGTCGGGGAGTCCGTGCAGCTCGGCGGGCGCACGGTGTCGGCACTGCCTGCCCATCACACGGTACCTGCGGTGGCGTACAGCATCGACAGTGGACAGGGGCAGCTGATTTACTCGGGCGATACGGCTTACTGCCCGGAACTGATTGCGGCGATAAACCAGTCCCCGAGATTGAAGCACCTGATTGTCGAAACGGCCTTTTCCGATGAGCAGCGTGGTCTGGCGATGGCTTCCCGGCACTTGTGCCCGAGCATGCTGGTCGCAATGCTCGAAGAGTTGTCGGTATCTCCCGAAGTTCATATCAGCCACCTGAAGCCGGGCCAGGGCGAGCGCATCATGGGGCAGATCGCCGCCGGTGCCAGCCGTCTCAAACCCGAGGCGCTTGTGGGTGGGCAGGTCATCGAGTTTTGATGCAACACTTTAGCCATAGCTCGGTAGAATGACACTGCATCCACACTTAGGCGCAGATGTCTGACTATGAGTACAAAGCCCTCGGCTCCCGGAGAGGTTGCGCGACGCCTGGCCTTTTTCAAGGGTCTGCAGGCGATCACGACGCGCATCCATGCAACCAACGATATCGACGAGATCATTTTCGAGTTGTCGGGTGAGTTATGCGTACTGTTCGACGCCGCGCGCCTGTCCATTTACGTCGTGGACGAATCCGGTGATTCGATCTCGACCAAAGTCAAGACCGGTCTGCACGGGGTACGCAATATCCGCCTGCCGATTTCCGAAAGCAGCGTTGCCGGCTTCGTCGCCTTGACCGGGCAGGCGCTGAACATCGTCGATGTCTATGACGCCGAGGAGCTCAAGGCCATTTCCCCGGATCTGCAGTTCCGTCACGAGGTGGATGACAGCACCGGTTTTCGCGCGCGCGAAATGCTTGCCGCGCCCATAAACGACCCCGAGAGCGGCGTCAGGCGTGGCGTTATACAGTTGATCAACCACAAATCCGGCGGCGCATTTTCCTCGGTTGCCGAAGAGGGGCTGCTCGGTCTGGCGCAAACACTTGGCGTTGCATTTTCGCGTCGCGCCAAGGTCGCCCCGGCGCAACTTCGTTCGCGTTTTGACGCACTGGTTGCGGATGGGCTCATCACAGCGGAAGAGTTGTCCGAGGTTACACGTGAGGCGCGTGACAGTGGTGCTGCGGTCGAACCGTTGCTGATTGGCTTGTTGGGGCTTTCACCGGCCGATATTGGTGGTGCTGCCTCGCGTTTCTATGGTGTCCCTTACGAGCCCTTCAATCCGGACCGGGTCAAGCCGATCGATCTGCTGCGTTACCTGAAACGCGAGTATGTGCAGCAGAACCATTGGTTGCCGCTGGAGGAGACGACCGAAGGGTTGGTGATCATGGCGATCGACCCAGAGCAGATTCGGGCGTCGCGCGTCGCTCACAACGTGTTTCCGAAAAAGCGGCTGGTTTTCCGGGTGACCACGCGAGACGAGTTCGAGCGTACGGTGAATCAGTTCTTTGAGGCCTCGCTTGATTCCAGCTCGGTGGATGATCTGCTGTCCGACCTTGATGAAGATGCCGACGAGGTCCTGTTGGGCGACGATGCCAACGCGGCGGCGGATAATGAGCTGGTCAAGCTCGTCAATAAGATCATCATCGATGCCTACAAGCAGGGGGCGTCGGATATTCACGTCGAGCCGAGACCGGGCAAGGAAAAGACGCTGATCCGCTTCCGCAAGGACGGAACGCTGGTGCCTTATATCGAAGTACCGGCCAGCTACCGCAATCCGCTCGTCACCCGTATCAAGATCATGTGCGACCTCGATATTTCGGAGCGTCGCAAGCCGCAGGACGGCAAGATCAAGTTCCGCAAGTACGCGCCGCTCGATATCGAGCTGCGGGTCGCCACCGTTCCCACCGCGGGCGGGCTCGAGGACGTGGTGATGCGGGTGCTGGCCAACAGCGAGCCGATCCCGCTCGAGGAGCTCGGGCTGACGGAGGCGAATCTCGAGATGCTCAAGGGGGCGGTAGCCAAGCCCTATGGTATTTTCTTCGTGTGTGGCCCGACCGGTTCGGGCAAGACCACTACGCTCCACTCCATCCTTGGCTATATCAATACCCCGGATACCAAGATCTGGACAGCAGAAGACCCGGTTGAGATTACTCAGAAAGGCTTGCGCCAGGTGCAGGTCAATCGTAAGGCCGGGCTCGATTTCGCCACCATGATGCGGGCCTTTCTGCGTGCGGATCCGGACGTGATCATGGTGGGTGAAATGCGCGACGGGGAGACGGTATCGGTCGGTATCGAGGCCTCGTTGACCGGGCATCTGGTGTTTTCCACGCTGCATACGAACAGCGCGCCCGAATCGGTCGTGCGACTGTTGGACATGGGCATGGATCCGTTCAACTTCTCCGATGCGCTGCTCGGGGTGTTGGCGCAGCGCCTGACAAAGCGCCTGTGCAAGCATTGCAAGGCGGCCTACGAGCCGGACGAGGCTGAAATCGATCATCTTCTCGACGAGTACTGCCTCGACATGCACTCCACCCCCGCTTTCAAGGCGGATCCGCTTGCGGCGAGAAAGCAGGTTCTGGCGCACTGGCGTTCGGCCTATGGCAGTGCCCAGGGCAAGTTCACCCTTTACCGTGCGACGGGCTGCGTGGAGTGCACCCAGGGTTACAAGGGCCGCGTCGGTCTGCACGAACTGATGCTCGGGTCGGATCAGGTCAAGCAGATGATTCAGGAGCGTGCGCGGGTTGCCGAGCTGCTCGGTGTCGCCTTGACCGAAGGCATGCGCACCTTGCGCCAGGACGGCATCGAGAAGGTGCTGGCCGGCATCACCGACCTCAAGCAGGTGCGCAAGGTCTGCGTGCGCTGATTTTTCTGGGGGGCGGTACGGTCACGATCGTGCCGCGGCCGGTTAGAATTCCGGCTTCGATCCCCTCCGGAGTCCGCCCATGTTCCGTATTGCCCCCAGTCTGCTGTCCGCCAACTTCGCCAAACTGGGCGAGGAGGTAAGCAATGTGGTGGCCGCCGGCGCCGACTGGATTCATTTCGACGTCATGGACAATCACTATGTGCCCAATCTCACCATCGGGCCGCTGGTGTGCGAGGCGATCCGTCCGGTGACGACGGCGCCGATCGACGTGCACCTGATGGTGAAACCGGTCGACAGGATCATTCCGGACTTCGCCAAGGCCGGGGCCAACATCATCACCTTTCACCCCGAGGCCTCGGAACATATCGACCGCAGCCTGGGGCTGATTCGCGATGCAGGGTGCCAGGCCGGGCTGGTGTTCAATCCCGCCACGCCATTGCACTATCTCGATCACGTGATGGACAAGATCGACGTTGTCTTGCTGATGAGCGTCAATCCGGGCTTTGGTGGGCAGAAGTTCATTCCGGAAACGCTCAACAAGTTGCGGGCGGCGCGTGCTCGACTCGATGCCTACGAGGCCGAGACGGGGCGTCACATCCTGCTCGAGATCGACGGTGGCGTGAAGGCCGACAACATTGCGGAGATCGCGCGGGCGGGTGCAGACACCTTCGTCGCCGGTTCGGCGGTGTTCGGTGCGGCAAAGGAGAGCGATCCCCATCGCTATGACTCCGTCATTGGCGGTCTGCGCGCCGAATTGGCCACGGTGGCGGCATGAGTGGCCGCCGGTTTGCGCCGCGCGCAGTCCTGTTCGATCTCGATGGCACCTTGCTCGATACGGTGGGGGATCTGGCTGAGGCATCCAACCGCATGCTGGCCGAGCTGTCGCGGCCCTTGCGCAGCCTGGACGAAATCCACAGCTTCGTCGGCAAGGGCTTGCCCAATCTCGTCAGGCGCTGCCTGACCGAAGGTGGTGATGCGACCGAGGCCGAGATCGAGCGCGCCATTACCGTGTTCAGGCGGCACTATGCCGAAGTGAATGGGCAGACGACGCGGATCTATCCGGGCGTGACCGAGGTTCTGGAGGACTTGCGGCAGCGCCGTATCAAGCTTGCCGTCGTCACCAACAAGGCCGGCGACTTTACCCTTCCGCTACTTGCGCGCATGGGGCTCTCCTCCTTTTTCGACGCGGTCGTCAGTGGCGACACGCTGGCGGTAAAGAAGCCCGATCCCGCGGTGCTGCATCACGCCTGCGAATTGTTGCAGGTCGAGGCAGGTGACGCGCTAATGATCGGCGATTCGCAGAACGACGCCCTTGCCGCGCGCGGTGCGGGGATACCGGTGCTTCTGGTGACCTATGGATATAGTGAAGGCATGCCGGTGGACAGCATCGAATGCGATGGGCTACTATCGAACGCAATTCATGTGCTGGACCATATCGACCGCCCATGAACTTCATTGCCCCGTCAGTCATCTCCACTACAGATCGAATCGTGACGCACGCAAACAGGGTTTCGCCCTTCGCTCCGGCCTTTGCTCTCAGCCTCCAGCCTTCGTGGCGGACCGGCTGGCGTTGGCCTGTGGGCCACAGATAAAGCGATCCCCCTGCGGGTCGCCGGTTGCTCCGGATACCGGAAAGACCCGCCACCCGCCTGCAGTGCCCAGTCCGAATCAAACCCGTTCCAAGTGGAGCTCCCATGCTCGAACAAGAATTCAATGCCCTGGCCGCCGAGGGCTATAACCGCATTCCGGTCACGCTCGAGACCTTTGCCGATCTCGATACGCCGCTGTCGATCTACTTGAAGCTCGCCAATGAGTCCTACACTTACCTGCTGGAGTCGGTGCAGGGCGGTGAGCGTTTCGGACGCTACTCGTTCATCGGGCTGTCGTCGCCCACCCGTATCGAGGTCTACGGCCGATCGGCGCTGCTGCTGACCGGAAACCGCCTGGTCGAGCGTCGCGACTACGGTGATCCGCTCAATTTCGTCGCCGAGTTCATGAACCGCATCAAGGTGCCGCCGCGCGAACATCTGCCGCGCTTCGCCGGCGGCCTCGTGGGCTGCTTCGGTTACGATACCGTGCGCTACATCGAGCCGAAGCTGGCGAAGACCGAGAAAAAGGATACCCTCGGCACGCCCGACATCCTGCTCCTGCTCTCGGAAGAGATCGCGATCGTCGATAACCTCACCGGCAAGCTGACGCTGGTCGTGTATGCTGAACCCGAGGTGCCGGGCGCTTACAAGCGCGCGCAGAAGCGTCTGCAGGATCTGCTTGGCCGACTGCGGGCGCCGGTGCAGATTCCGACCGAAACCCGTGCCGCCTCGGCGCCTGCACAGTCGAGTTTTGGCGAGGACGCGTTCAAGGACGCGGTGCGCCGTGCCAAGCAGTACATCGTCGACGGCGACATCATGCAGGTCGTGCTGTCGCAGCGCATGAGCAAGCCGTTTGCCGCGCACCCGATGGCGCTGTACCGGGCGATCCGTTCGCTCAATCCATCGCCCTACATGTTCTACTTCAATCTCGAGGATTTCCATGTCGTCGGGTCTTCGCCCGAGATCCTGGTCCGACTCGAGGACGAAAACGTCACCGTTCGTCCGATCGCAGGCACACGCAAGCGGGGGGGCACTGTGGCCGAAGACCTCGCGCTCGAGAAGGATTTGCTGTCCGACGAAAAGGAGTGCGCGGAGCACTTGCAACTGTTGGATCTGGGGCGCAACGATGCTGGCCGCGTGTCGGAAACCGGCTCGGTGCGGGTGACGGAGCAGTTCACCGTTGAGCGTTATTCACATGTGATGCACATCGTGTCCAACGTCGAGAGCAAACTCAAGGAAGGGCTCAACGCACTGGCCGTGCTGCGCGCGACCTTTCCCGCCGGGACCGTGTCCGGCGCGCCGAAGGTAAGAGCGATGGAGATCATCGACGAGCTCGAACCGGTCAAGCGGGGTATCTACGCGGGTGCGGTGGGCTATGTCGGCTTCCATGGTGACATGGATCTGGCGATCGCGATCCGCACCGCGGTGATCAAGGATGGTCAGATCCATGTGCAGGCAGGTGCGGGCATCGTTGCCGATTCCGACCCCGAAGCCGAATGGCAGGAAACCCACAGCAAGGCCCGTGCGATGCTGCGGGCGGCAGAGATGGCCGAAGGCGGCCTGGATACCCAAGGCTGACAAGGACGACCGACATGCTGCTGATGATCGAGAAGCAGCATGCAATTCCGGCAGTGTTCGCAGGGTAACGCGGTGACATCAGAAGACCGTGAAAACACGGTCTATGTGTTACGCTACTTTCCGCAAAGTAACGCTTACATCCGACAAAAAAGCGGGTACATTCTCGGGTACTGATCTCCTGTACCCGCTTTTTTATGCCGCTAACCGACGTTAAGATCCGACAGGCAAAGGCCGTCGATAAGCCAATCAAGCTCACTGACGGCGCCGGCCTCTATCTGGAGGTCAGACCGAACGGGTCAAAGCTCTGGCGGTACCGGTACAAGATCGCCGGAAAAGAGAACCTCTTTGCGCTTGGCGACTATCCAACCGTTTCGCTCCAGGATGCACGCAGGGCGCGCGAGGATGCGCGTGAGCTGGTGAAGCATGGCCTTCACCCATCTCATGCACGACAAGCAGAGAAAGCACGCCAGGTGAGCGAAAACGAGCAGACTTTCCGTGCGGTTTCTGAGGAGTGGATCGAAAAGAAGCGAGCCGGATGGTCTGGCTACTACCTAAAGCAAGTCATGCGCGGGATGGAATCCGACGTGTGGCCATACATCGGTCGTCTTCCGCTGCGCTCGATCAGCGCAAGCCACGTTCTCGAGGTGCTGAATCGCGTCACTGGGCGTGGGGCAGAAACTGTGGCGATCAACCTGAGGCAGTGGTGCTCATCGGTGTTCCGCTATGGTGTGTCCACGCTGCGAGCAGACGTCGATCCGGTGGCCGCACTCAAGGGCGCGATCATTCGTCCAGTGGTGAAGAATGCGCAGCCGATGAGCCGCGACCAGCTGAAAACCTTCATGACGAAGCTTGACCAGTATGGTGGGCTAAGAACCACCGCTCTGGCGATCCGCCTGCTTCTGTACACGTTTGTTCGAACGGTAGAGATGCGCCGCGGAGAGTGGTCTGAGATCCATGATGGAACCCACCTGTGGGTCATTCACGGCGACAAGATGAAGATGGGGCGCACGCACATCGTCCCACTCTCTCGCCAGGCGCTGGAGGTACTCACAGAGTTGCGCCGCATTACTGGTGGAGGGGTAAACATGTTCCCGAACTCTCGCCGGCCGAACGACATCATGAGTGCAACGACGATCAATCGTGCAATGGAATACCTTGGTGTTCCGTTCAGCGGTCATGACTTCCGGGCAACAGCATCAACGCACCTCTATGAGATGGGGTGGAGTAGCCATGTCGTTGAAATGCAGCTGGCCCACGCAGAGCGGAACAAGGCGAAGGCAGCATACAACCACGCCCAATATCTGGCAGAGAGGCGTGACATGATGCAGGCGTGGGCGGACTGGCTGGACGCGATCAGGGAAGATCCCGTCACGCCTTCCCTTTGACCCGCTCGACCGTGCGCAGGCCACCAAGGCCGAGCATGCCTGTGAGCAGCACGAACAAGGTGTCGTTGTCGATCGGCGGCAGAGGCGGGACGCTTCCGCCGGCGATGCTCACCACCCACGGAAGGATGGGCTGAAGGAAGAACTGATAGACGAGCCCGCCGACGCAGGCCCAGCCAGTTGCCGGGCGCCATCCGCCGCGAAACATGTCGGTCTGTGCAGCCTCGACCTTGTTGGTCTCGATCTGTCCAAGCGCGATCTGCATCTCGGCGTCCAGCGCTGCAAGCTCCCCCTTCTGCGCAAGCTCGAGCATCTTCAGCTTTGCGTCTGCTGCCTGCGCAGGGTCAGGGATGAGCTTGTCCAGGATGTTTCCGATCATCGGCGCGAGAATTTGCCACATTTCAGTGCCCCCAAATGGTTCGGATCATGCTGCGCTGTAGTGCGAAATTCACGGCGAGCAGCGCGCGGATGTTGGCGTCGACGATCAAGGCGTTCGACAGCAGGATTGACTCGGTAGTTCTGTGCCAGTCCATCGACTTCGTGACGGCTGGACGTGTGGCCATTCGGTAGGCGGTGAGGTTGGTGACGGTTGCAAGCACGGTCAGACCTCCATCAGGTTGGCAGCCATCCGACGAGCCCAGCCCTTTCCGAACGCATCCCAGGTTGGGAGATCGGTCATGAACTGCAGGCGCAGGCCGCAATACACGCCGGCCAGCCTCGCCGGGTCAGCTGCGCGAACCGCCGCCAGCGTGCGCGGCCCGATGATGCCGTCTGCGGTAGCCCCTGCTGCCCGCTGCAGCCACAGTGTTGCCTGCTTCACCCCGCTATTCACGGCCGCGTCAAACACGTGAAAGCGCAGCGTGTCAGGAAGGTCGTCTGCGCGCACTGAATCCCAATACTGTCGGCGGTAGATCAGCTTAGCGGTGTCTCGAGGAAGATCTCGCATTGCCCCGCTGTACCCGAATGCGCGGGCCACCGCAGCTGTAACGCCCCACATCGTTTCCCGGCCAGGGTCGCGCGGGTGGTTCGAATACCCGCCTTCGTGTCCGATCAGCCGGTCGAACGCCATATCGAAATTCATCTGTTGCTCCTTTCGCGCATCCAGTCTTGTGCTGCACCCGCCGTGCGGAAGCGCTTTACCCGCACCGCCCTGAACTCCCAGACGCGGTATGCCCCGGAAAAGAAGAGCAGCATGTTCCGCGGCGTCCACAAGTCCCTTTTCGGCGGGATGTACTCGAGCGCGAACAGCTGCCGAAGGCCGCCCTGGTGGGCGGTGCCGAAGTGGGGAACCATCCCAGCGAAATGCAGCGACCTTCTCGTCCATGCGTAGCCCTTGAACCAGCCGATCGCCCAGAACCACATGGCCACGATCCAGCAGTTCAAGAGCTTCACAGGCGGTCAGCTTTCCGCTGCGCGATCGAGTACCCGAGGTCGCGAACCTTGTCGGCACCGAACAGGCCGATGACGGCGCCGACGAACGTTCCGAGCCCACTCGGCAGGCCAATGGCCTCCGCCCCGGACGAGATCGCCAGCGCGATGGCCCCGCAGAAAAGGCCCTCAAGGAACCGGCGCATACCGCGCGGCTCCCTGTCGTCGTACAGGATGCGCAGCCAAGCAATGAGCGTTCCGAATATCGCGGCTTTCATGGGTTCGGGGAGTGCTTCCCAAAATGAGTTCCAGATGGCGGTGAGCAGGCCGATGTCTTTTTCTGGCATCTACTATTTCCAGGCATGAACCGGAACGGCGAAATCGTGGCCGTCGATCCGGATCTTCAGCTTTCCGATGTAGCGTCCGGGCTTACTGCTCGAAAAGACCGGGTTTGCGCTGCTTAGCTCGAGCACTGCGCCAATTGGGCCGGCTTCCGCGATGTCGAGAATGGCAGGGGTCTGCGCTCCGTTGGCCATCTTGACGAGCGCATCGTCGCAATCGATGTTGCAGTTCATCCCGACACCCAGCGCTGCGGCGCCGCGGTCGCCCATGCTGGGGGACATGTCGATCCCGAAATCAATCGTTGGGCGAGCTCCACCGGTCGCGTTGCCGAAGTTGAAGCCGATCCCGAAGCGGTTCCGCGTTCCAGGCCCATTCGCCCACACGTCGATTTCCACTCCGTAGAGCGCGCCGATGTTCCCGCCGGTCAAGTCCTTCGCCTCGAAGCACGCCGCCCAGGTCGGCCCCCGACCGTACTTGAACCCTTTCCCGTAGCACGCAACGTTCTCGCCCTGGTTGGCGAAGTTGTTCATCGCGAATAGGGAGGCCCACTCGAATGCCTGTCCTGTTGCCTGTGTCGTGATATCCACGACGAAGCCGCATTTCAGTTCTCGCACGCCGCCCGGCGGGGCGGTGTAGGTGACCGCCAGGCTGCGCGGCTCGCGAGCGAACTTTCCAGATGGCGGAAGACCGCCGGTGAACTTCGGATCAGACATGGCTCGCCCCTTATGCGGTGATTACCGACGCAGCGATGAACAGGGCATCGACGTCTGCATCGGTCAGGCCGAGCACCTGCTGCATGCCGGCGATGGTGGGACTGGCGCGGACGAACTCGCTGGCGTCCTGCCAGGCGAGTCGGGCAATGTCCGTCGTTGGAAGGCCAGACATGTAGGCCTCGACACCACCAAGCAGGCCCGCCTGAGCAAGCGCAGCGCGGGCCTGAAACCGCGTGACCGCTCGAGGAACAAGGCTGATCGGATCGACGGGAATGGATTCCCAAGCGCCGCTGACATACCGCTTTCCGAGCACGTCGCTGTCGGCAGCTACTTCGACCATGTTCGGTGCGGAAACCGCTGAGTGCAGATGCGACACAGCGACTGCGACGTTGTTTTCATCAATCTGGGCATAGGTTTTCATCAGTAGAACTCCTCCACCTTCCATTGGCCGTGAACATAGGTCCCATAGGAGGCGTCGAGGTGAATCCTCAAGTTGGTGGAAGACGTCAGCCTGCAAAAAGCCTCGTAGGCAGAAAATCCGCTGCCCGCCTTGTACATGGCATTTTGAGCAGCGTCCCCGATCCCACCGACAAACCGGACGATGCATTTCGCCGGATCGACCGCAGAAATCGTGACGTCGAGGTATTTTGTGTCCTGCCCAGCGCCGGACGACATCGCCGCACTGACGATGCCTGTTTGCACAGACTTGATCGAACCAACAGGAAGCGCAGAGACCTTGTTCAGAATCACCGGGCTCAATGGATCAGACATATCAGCTCTCCACGGTTGACGTGCTCGTCAGCACGCCGGAGGTGTAGGTGTAGGTAGTGGTGCGAGTCACGCCGGCATAGATGACTACCATGGTCGTGAGCACGCCGCTCGAGTAGGTCAGGGTGGTCGTTCTGGTTCCGCCGGGTAGCGTCTCGCTGATGCCTGTCAGCACACCGGAGGTGTAGGTGTAGGTGGTCGCGCTGCTCCGCCCGATTTCTGCCGCTACCTTCTGGCTTGACCAAGCCTTCACGGCCGATGGCGCACCATCGTCGATAACGCCGGCGGCAACATAGGCGGCGGCCTGCTGAGCCCAATGCTTGGCGCTGTACTCGCCGCCGGATACCGGGCTCCCGAGTTGCGTCGCCCACGACATCGAAAGCGTTGCGGATCCGGATGCAGAGGACGCTGACGATGCTGAAGCAGAGGCGGATGATGCCGAGTTACCGGCCTGAACTGTTGCGAGTGAAACCTGCGCGGCGGCAAGTGCTACCTGATCTTCCGCCAGCCCTACCTGAACGGCGGCCTCTGCGGCAGACGCAGCGGCATTGCCGGCTTGCGTCGCGGCATCTGCAGCGGCCTGCAGGAGTTCGTCGCGGTATTCGTCTGCGGTCTTGGTGTCGGTGATCTTCGTCTTGAACGACCGGCTCACCTGGTCTGCGACCTGCTGGATCTGGATGGCTTGGCGGTCGAGCGCATCCTCGATCACCTGCGGGTAGAAGCCCCCGGCATTTGTGATGTCGGTCGGCTGGGTGTTGAGCAGCGCGCTCGTTGCGGCCAGTGTTTCACCCGTTGCCGGCGCAACCAGCATCGTGATGGTGCCGCCCGGGTTTGCATTCTGGTCCGCGTTGAGTGCGACGGTGTAGTCTGCGAGTAGGGTTTTCGTCGCCTCGAATCCGTCCGAGTCGGCAACGACAACCCTGACGTCAGATGCCGAGAAGACTTTGAACTCGAACGGAAAATCGACTGTTGCGCCGTTTCCGTCAAACGGCCCGGCTTTGCGCGTTTCGGAACTGACGGTCATGGATCCTCTCCGGAGAATGCCGCAAGGCTATCCCCGGATCAGCGAACCACGCGCACCGATGCAGAGGCTCTACTTCACTCCACCGAGTCGGCCTGTCGTTTTGCAGGTTTCACCTACCGTCATCCGCGCCGAGTAATCGACCGTGACAAAGCCGTCGACCGTTCTGAGCTTGTTGATCGTGATCGACCCGGCCACGCCGTTCGAACAGGAATATGTGCCGGATCCGGAGAACACCGATCCGGCCTGCGGCATCGTGACCGCATAGGAGCAGCTTCCCCCGTTGTCTCCATACATGGTCATCCGATACCCGTTGCTTCCAGTTGAGGTGATCTGCGCAACGCCGCTTTCGCTGCCGGATTCGTTGTTCTGTCCGATCGTGCATCCGGTCCTGGAGTAGGTCCCAGCGTACTGCCACCGACCAGCGATAGACGGTGTTGCATAGGAAAACCGCTGCAGCGGGATGGTCCCAGTCTTTCCGTCATAGCTGTAGGTGAATGTCGCGCTGTTCTCCGACGAGAAGGAAATCCGTGCGGTTCCAGGGTATTCGCGCTGCACCACGCCATTCACGAGGGTTGCGCGCTCGAGCTTCCCGTCGAGGGCGCCGTTGACCAGCTTGCCCGCCAGGAGCATGTAGGTCGATTTCCCGGTGTCGTCAAAGTAGTACCAGGCAACGGCGAGCGTGTCGCCCTGGTGTCCAATGTTGAACCCAGACCCGATCTGTCCCGGATTGGACCACCAGTCCTGATAGTTTGACGTCGCAAGAGCGGATGAACTGCAGATCGCCGCGGCAACAGACAGCACCGCAGCAAGCGAGCGCTTTGACTTCATCATGATTTCCCCCTGTGTTATGGATTCGCGATGTTCAATAGAACATGAGCGTAACCAAATGTCACTCTGGTGGATGTGGAAAAGACCATGATGAAGCAACAATCGCCTTACTTCGGCGGCCCCACCACCAGTGACATCGGGTTCGAGGTATCACCCTCGATCATCGAAACAGCGCCCTCTACGGTGCGATTCACCTGCCCGGCGGGATAGTGGAACAGCACGCCCGCCGTGTTGTTCGCAGCCTTGAACAGCGCCATATCGAGATTTCCCTGATCGATCTGCTGCGCGAGCTTCTGCACCTCGCTGAAGAATCGCACCCCGGCCGGCCCTTGGTAGCCGAAGGGCATGCCCACGCCCGCCACCGCTTGCGCCGCGCTGGTGAGCTCCCGCACCCCAACGAACATGCCCATCAAGAAACTGATCTGCCCGGCGATCAGCGCGCGGACGATCTCGTCTTCGTCGTCCTCGCCCTTCATGAATGCCCTGAGCAGTTCGCCGGCAATGGCCGGCACAACCATCAGCAGCGCGTAGTCGCTTGCCAGTCGCATGACTTCTCTCGGGCGCCTGAAGTTCGTCGCTCGCGTGCGCTCGACTGCAAGGTTCAGCGTGGTCGAGAAGTAGCTGTAGAAGTTGGTGAAGAGCTTCCAGGCTGCGCTGCCGCGCTGGATCTGCGCCAAGTCCTTGATCTGCCCGCCGCCTTGCGCATCAATCACAGCCTGGTCGGCCATCGCCACCGCTCGCACTTCGTCAATGGTTCCGTCCTCGCGCATGCTCGCCGGGTCAGCAATCGCCTTCTCGTATGCCCCGAACCACGTCGGGTAATCGACGGTGGCCTGCAGCTTCTGGATCATGATGAAGAAGCTGGCATCGACTGCTTGCCGCCATTCGCTCTTGTCGCTTTCCAGACGGTTCTGGACGTCGTTGATCTCGCGGTTCATCGTGCGCATGCGATTGCGCAGGAATTCAGACTTGGCCTGTGCCTCTTCGACCTTAGCGGCCATGTGACTGGGCGATCCATAGAATTCGCGCAGGCCTCGAGCGATCCAGGCAGGGCCGACGCGCACGATCGAGTTGGAGAGGCCCAGCGGTTGGAGCAGGGCTGTCGTCAGGTTCCATCCGAGGCCCGTCACGGTGGCACCGGTGCGCAGGTGGTTCAGGATGCGCTCGCCCTGGTGCTGTGCCGGCATGTCACCGCGGGCGATGTCCTCGATGGCCTTCTTGATCGCGGTGACCTTTTCCGCGCCGAATCCGGTCCGCATGGCCGGGTCGAGACGCTTGAGAAGGCGGTTTGCGTCGATCAGGAACTCGTGCCACGCGAGGTCATGGATCACCTCGTTCGCACCCTGATAGATGCCGTCGAACGACAGCAGAATGGGGCGATTTACGACCTTCTCGGCGCGGCCCTTCGTGAAGCTGCGACGCGTGGTCGCTGCGGTGTAGGCTGCGCGCATCATCTGCTTTGCGCTCTCGGCATCCGCGTGTGCCTCTGCTTCTCCGGATTGCGCCGGGTCGTACTTGACCGGATAGTATCCGCCTCGCACGGTCATCGGCTGGCCGTCTGGCATTCGGACGGTGAAGGGTGCAGGTTCGATCCAGTCTGGCTCCTTCCCGGCGACACGGCGCTCCTTCGCCGCGATCTGCGGGCGGTATGACTCGAAGAAGTCCCACACGCCTTGCACGAACTGCCACTCTGCTGGCGTGAGCGTGTTGAGTACGGTCTGCACCTGGTCGGCTCTCCAGTTGCGGCCATCAAGCAGTCGCTGCCGGTTTCCTTCGTTGCCCCAGTTCAGCGCGATGGAGATCCGCTCACCACGGTTCAGGCTGCGCCCGAGCGCTGGGAATGCCCGTCCCTTTCCGCCCATCTTCTCGCCGTCATTCAGTAGCGGCTTGGCCAGTTCGTGCAGCCGCTGTGCCGCGTCGGCCCGCATTGTCGCCTCGCGCTCGCCGGCTTCGTTCATCGGCCTGACCAGGTATTCCCACAGCGGCCCACCATCGCGCATGCCGTCCACTTCGCGCACGATACTGGCCAGCTTGCGATGCGCGGCCATGAACCCCCGCGCGACCCATTCTGCCCGGCTGGCAAGGGTGTTGCGCTTCTCGTTGTCGACCACACGGCCGCCTGCAGCCTCGGTGATCGAGTCGCGCAGTTCGGCCACGATGGCGTCAAGTTCACGCTTGTCTCTTGCGGTGAGCAGGGTCTTCTTCAGTCTGCCGAGGTGCTCGATCTGGCGCACCGAGTCGACCACACCGCGAAACTGCTCGACGGTCAGGTTCTTGTAGTGTTCCCGCGCAGCCTCGGCCTTGATCCACTCCGGAATATCCGGCTCGGTTCCCTCGTTGGATCTGGCCTCAATCCACGAGGCCAGCGCGGTGCGCTTGTCAATCGCCTTGTTCGACTGCCCCTTTCGCAAGTCGAAACGGTCGAGCAGGGCGTCGATCTGGTCGAGGTAATCCACGTCGATGTTTCTGCGGCCACCTTCCGAATCGAACTTCTTCAGGTACGCGACGGCCTTTTCGATCTCGTCGAGCGCTTCGCGCGCGGATCGCGCAAGTTGAACATTCACGAGCTGGTTTCGCTTCTCGGCCGCAGCCTTCTCGAGATCTGCCTCCTTGAGCGCGCTTTCCGCTGCGCGCCCGGCGCGAGCCTCTGCCGCGGCGTACTGGCTCGGACGGATGTTGCGAACCTTGAGGCGTGCCACGGACTGCCGCGCGAACTGCTTCGCCGCCTCAGTCATCACACGTGCGTCGCCATTCGCTTTTGACAGTGCGTTCAGCTCGGTGGCGATCATGCGGGCGCGCACCGTGTTATGGATAGCGGCATCGGCTGCACGCTCTACGGCCTGCGGTGTGGCCAGGTCGCCATGCCGCTCGAGCATGCGCAGGTCGGTCAGCGACTCGATCTCAGTCGCAGGATCTTGAGCGGCGGCCAGGGCCCGCACCAGCGCATCACCCGAGTCGAATCCGAAGAGCTCGGCTACGATGTCCGGGTGCAGCCCGTCGGCCGCCGTCATGCGCCGGCTCACGAGCGCGTCGCGCTGCTCCTTGGTGAGGCTCGTTTCGCGCAGCGCCGCCCGGTCCAGGCGGCCCGCCATGAGCGCGTCGGGATTCACGATCTGGTCGCCAGGGCGCTGGTTGATCTGCGCGAGGTAGTCGAAGTCGGCCGCGCTGGAATAGACCGGCGTGCCGCCAAGCTCGTCGAAGAACAGATCTTCGAACGCCTTCTCGTCAGACGCGCCGGTAAGGTACCCATACCGCTCAAGTTCGGCGCGCATGTCGCCGATCGTGAGCCCTCCGTTGCGCCTCAGGACGTGCTTCCCGAAAACAGGCGGGGCGATCTTTTCCTTCTCGGACAGGCGCCATTCACTTTCGAGTTGCGCGCGCTCAAGTCCGCCCAG
Organism: Azoarcus sp. L1K30; assembly: GCF_018122735.1. Classification (GTDB taxonomy): domain Bacteria; phylum Pseudomonadota; class Gammaproteobacteria; order Burkholderiales; family Rhodocyclaceae; genus Parazoarcus. Next base: position 4,286,700 of record NZ_JAGRRD010000001.1, read on the forward strand.
CTTGGCAATCGCCACGAACAGCGAATCGATCGACGGATCCACGACGTCCGGATCGCTCTTGCGCTTCGGGACGGCCGGCAGCTTGTCATCCTGAGCGATCTTCGAAGTCAGGAACTGCCAGGCACGATAAACCGGCTGGCTCATCACCTCGCGCCGCGCCTCGATCTCGACTTCCTTGCGCAGCGCGTCGGCCTCCTTCTGCAGCTTGCGCAGGGCCCTGCTTCGCGCACCGGTGAGCCACTGCATGTCGCGCACGCCGCGGGCACTGAGTTCGTCCTGCGCGGTGGCGGTGGCCTCCTGCCCAAGCGCTTGGTAAGCGGCGAACTCGTCCTCGGTCATGCCTGCCTGCTGCGCGCTGGTGAAAAGCGGAATCAGGCTGCGTGCCTGCTCTGCGGTCTTGATAGCCTCGTCCGATGCGAGCATACGATCGAATACCTTGCGCACATCGTCCGAGAGCCTCCCGGCTGACGGGTTGCGCGTGAGGAAGTCCTTGATCGACTTGTAGACGTTGACCAGCCATGCGCGAAAGCGCTGGAATGCCGGCTGAAGTTCGATGCTTGGCGCATCGCCTTCCATCAGGTAGCGCTCGAACGATTCGGCGAACTGCTCGTGGTAGGCCCGCTTTTCTTCGAAGTCGAGGTTCTGCCAGGTAAGCAGATCCTGCACCCCGAACCACTGCATCAGCGCGTTCACATCGCTGATCACGCCGCGCTCGCCTTCGGTCAGTTGCGCCGAGTCGTAGGTCTGCGCTGTGGCCGCCACATCGATCATCACCTCAAGGAAGAAGTGACCGGACTCGTGCAGGAAGGAGGACAGGTCTGCAGCATTCAGCAGGGCGATGGTGTTGGTGGCAGGGCTGAAGCTCGCGCGCGGTGCGCGCTGATTCTGAAACAGTTCGCCCGCATTGCGAGGCGCGGGGTGTTCCACTACACTTAAGCCATCCCCGGGAAGCGTTTCGGACGTAGGACGAAGGGTCTCCTCGATGGAGGCAGCAGAAGTCGTCCCGGGGTACTTCCGCATACTTTGAGCCGTGAGCGTCTTCCGGCCTGTGCGAACCTCCTCCAGATACACCGTTGTTCCGTCCGGCATCGTCTTCAGATAGACGATCATGTCGCGTCCGATATCGTTCTTCAGCCCGTAGATCGTTCTGTCTGGTGCCGCAATGATGTCGGGTATCGCCTCGATGTCAGCATCGGTGATCGCAACCTGCCCGCGAGCGGACTCCTTTTTTTGGTTTCCGTGGCTCTTGAACGTGTGCCGTATGGCGCTGCCGTCGATCGCATGTTTGAAGCCTGCGATGTCGATTCCGAACTGCGCGGCCTCGGCAACCTCCTCAGCAAACACCGGCATCAACTCGTAGCTTGCGGTGTGGCGCTTGTCCTGCTTCGATATACCCAGGGCCGTGCGGATCGCCGACTTTGCCCTCGATATCATCCCGCTGAGCGCGGACTGATCGAACTGCTGCCCGCCGGCAACGTTCTCGGCCACCGTGCGCAGCCGGTACTTTTCGAACAACTGGTCGGGTGTGATCCCGATCCGCTGCGCCAGCGTGCCGAAGAATTCACCCTGCAGCGTGGCGTATGCTTCGTTCACGTCTGGACGGAAGCGATTGACTGCGTTCAGTTCGTCTCGGATCGTGTTGCGAACCGTATCGACAGATGCGCGATGCGCCAGCGCCTCGCCGGTCTGATCGATCGTGTCGGACACTTCCTGCTGAAGCGTCTCGATCATCCCCTGCAGATAGGTTCCCGCTTCCGCCCGGCTCATCCCGTCCGGGTCGGTCTTCAGGTGGTCGAGCAGGCCGTCAGCCAGTTCAGTCGGGGCGATGCGTGCCGCGAACTCTGCAACCGGGATGCGCACGCTGCCGCCCGTGCCGGCGGCTTCATGTAGCTGCTCGGCCACCGACGGCGACACCTCGGCGAGCTTGTCTGCAATTCCAGACTGCATCAGCACGTTGGCGTCGATGAAAACGTCCTGCACCGGCCCGTCTTCGAGCGCAGCGTCGACAAACTGCTGAAAGGTCTCGGGCGATGCCTCGGTCAGGCTGATGGCGCGCGAGAACTTCGTCAGCTCGGCCAGTTGCTGCGCGGTGTCGGCCGCCTGCATTGCCTGGTGAGATTTTCCAGATATGCGGTTCGCCACACCTTGCACGCCGGACATGATCGTCGTTTGCCCAGCCGTTCCGACCACGGTCGCAATCAGTGTCTGCACCGCAGCGCTGGGCCGCTCTGCCAGGTAGTCGCCGAAGGTCTTGTCGGTGTTGATGACCGCCCACTCGTTCAGGTCCTGCAGTACGGTCGCGATCTGCTCGCCCGGGATCTCCGCCGCCATCTGGTGGGCCAGTATCTTCGGCAGCGACGCGCCCGCGCCGATGTCTCCGATCAGGCGTGAAACCGGGATCTTCTCTGTCGCGTATTCGATTGCCGCCTGTGACGCGCCATACGACAACGACGGAAGAGGTCTCATGCCATTGTCTCGGGCCTTCCCGTATTCCTCGCCGAACACCGGCGCAGTCATTGCCGTGAGCGCAGCTGACTGCCCGCCCGGGAGCAGTGCCAGCGGCAGCGCTGCGACGTTGCGCGACAGAGACTGAAGACCGGAGAACCATCCGGACTCGAGGATTCCAGAGGCCTGCGGCATCCAGCTCTTCGCCTCGGCGTCGATCCCCTGCCGGTATGCCGCGAGGTCACGAGCAATCATGCCGCCGAAGTCCTGCGGCAGCACTGTGCCCGCAAGCGGCTTGGTGACGAACTGAGAGAGCAAGTCTGCGCCAGCCTGTGTGATGCCGACCGCTCCAGCGCTTGCACTGTACAGCCCGCCGACCATGGCCCGGCCGGAGTCCTTGAAGAACGCCGCGACCGACTCTACACCGGTCAGCGGCTCAACGTCGTTTTGCGCCAGCTTGGCGAACTCCGGATCCATCATCTGGCGGGCGAGGATGGGGGACTTCGACAGCAGCGCCTGCATCGACTTCACCTGTTCGCGCCGCTGCACTTCCTCGAAATTGCGCTCGACGATCTGAGGCGCAAGACCGGACGACTTCGCCAGGTCATGAACAGTCAGCGCCTTTTCTGGAGAGATGCGGACAGCCTGGTCGAGTACGCCCTGCAATGCTCGCTTACCCAGCGCTTGCTGATCGTCGAGGATCTTGTCGTAGATGTCGAATGACGGCGCTGCGAGTTGCGGCACAGCCGGTGCCACCGGCTGCTGGTCAAGAAGCTGGTCGTAAATGTCGGACATGGTGTGTTCCGGTTATTGCGGGCGGCCGGCGGCGACCCACAGTTCAGCGATTTGCTGCTCGGTAACGGGAATCCCGCGCGCCTGCATCTTGGAAGCGATCAGCGCGCGCTGGTTGGGGGGAATGGACGACAGGCGGACTTCTCGGCCACCAACATTCACATAGGCCTTGTCCATCTGTTCGGGGGCGATCAGGGCGACGGGCTTTTGCGGATCGCGGCCCCACTCGGCGACATACACCTTGTCGAGCATGGTTCGATCCACGATCTGCTGCAGTTCCTGACTGTTGGCTTTCCGCTTGCCGCCGAGATCTACCTGCTCGAACTGGCGCACGCGCTCATCGACAACGCGCTCGAACTGAGCGAAGGAGAGAACCTCCTTGTCGTTGGCCTTTCCGGTCGCCGGCAGGATTCCGCCCTCGATCGCCGCCTGCTTGATCCTGCTCGCAGTCGTGATGATGTCGAGGTGCTTGTCGGTGGCGTTCCCCTGAGCGTCGGCAATCAGCGCATAGCCTTTTTCGAGGTGGGCATCGTCGAGCACCGGTCGGAACTGCTCGTAAAACTTGGCAGGCGTCATCGCGGCCAGATCGCTGCGAGGAAGGCTCACAATCTGGGCCCATGCCTTGGGGTCGTGCGTTGCGCCGCCATTCTTCGCGATGCTTTGGGCGAAGTTCATGACTGCGTTCAGCTTGTCGCCCGGGATCTTCGCGCGGACGTCCACGGGCAGCTGCTCCATGCGCCCACCATTCTGGTAAAGCGCCTTGTATGCGGCATCGGTGGCGTCGTCTTCCATCTGCTTCGCCGCGGCCTCGATGTCCTTGAATTGCGACTCAAGCGCGGACTCTGCAGCGCGAAGGCGAGCGGGGTTACCGGCGATCTGTGGATGCGCGCGAAGCTCCGCCTTCATGTCAGCCAGCGTGGGGCGTTGATGGGCACCGCCGCCGGCTCCGTATTCCTTCATGTTCTTGGTGACGTAATCGCGCGTCTCCGCCGGCATGTAGTCGAGCCACGCGGCAGAGTCGCCTTCCTCCCGCGCCTTCTTCATGCCCTCCTGCAGCCGGCCCTGCCCGGCGTTGTATGCGGCATATGCCTTGGCCAGGTCTCCGGAGTTTTCGCGCAACTTCTCTGCGAAGTAGGCCTTGCCGATTGCGTAGTTGTAGTCGGCATCGGTGCGGTACCGCTTTTCATCCCACGCTAGACCGGCGAGCTTGGCTGCTTCCGGAGCGGTATCGGGCATTACCTGGGCGATGCCGATAGCGCCGGCACTGCTGGTAAGCGGCTGGCCGTTCGCGTCGAACTGCTTTCCATTCGACTCCGTTCCGACCGCGACATTGAAGGCGCGATCGATTTCACTGGTGCGCAACTTCGGGGCGAATTTTCCCATCGTTTCGGTGGCCACGGACACGGCCACCCGGGTGTCGATCTCCTTCGTGATCAGCCCGCGCGCCTGCAGCAGATCATCAGCCTGCATCTGGTCACCGTACTTGCGCAGGTATCCGTCCGCATAAAGGATGTCGTTGTTCTGTATCGCTGCAGCGAGCGCCAGCTTGTGCGCTTTGCTGGTTGCTTCCTGGACGCGAGACTCGGCCCACGTTGCTGACTTCCCCAGCAGTCGCGCCTGGTCGTAGGTCGCTGCCTTGATCGATGCGACGGCCTCATCGACGACTTCGGGGTTGTTGTACCGCTTTCCGATCTCGTCCATGCGCGTTGCGATCGTTCCTTCACGCACCGACATGGCGTATTCCTGGAACTGCCTTGCCTCATGCGTCATCACTGACGCCCTGAACTGTTGCGACAACTTGCCGGTGGCTTGGCTGAAGGCCATCTTCTGCGCGTCGTTTCCAAGGCCTTCACCGATCTTGCGCATCTCGTCAGCGAAGGCTTCGCTGTACTCGTCAGCAAGCGGCTTCCCGCTCTGGCGCTCAAGCGCTGCGATGCCCTTGGCGCTGGTGAATCCCGCCTGAGGATCGAGCGTCAGCCGAAGCTCGACCTCCTTTGCCTTGTTCAGTGCATCGTCGACGCGAAGCTGGTTCGCCTGTTGCATCGCATCCAGTTCGATGCGGCTGATCGTCCCGCCGAGCTGCTGCATGGCTGTGCCCAGCGCGCGCGCCTGCGCCCCTGCGTCGATCTGCTGCACACCCGGCAACGATGTCCGTTGCGGGGTCGGAAGTGGCGTGGCGGCACCTGGGCCCATTGGCCTGCGCGATGTTTGCGTGACGAGCGGATCGGCTTGTATCTGCTGACCTGTGAATCCGCCAGAAAGCTGGTTGGGAGCAACCTGAAAGTCGTCGTATGTTGGAACGCGCGGCATCAGCTATTCCTTTGGAACTGGTACCACTGGCCGGCGATGGAGGATGCCGATCCGAGCAGTGACGTAAAGGCCGACCCGATCGGGCTGATTGCGCTGCCACCCGGCATGTATGGAATGGTCGGCGCCTTGTAGAGCGCATACATGCTCGAGTAGTCGGCCGCGATCACGTTCGGGTCGATAGGAGCAGGGCCCGCCAGCCGGGCGGCGTCGGCCGGGTTGATCGTGGAGGCACTGGCACGCGCGAATGCAGCCTGATTTGTGTCGTTCACGGCCTCGGTTCGGTATCCCCACGCAGCGCGCGCGGCATTCGACTGCACCATGATCGCGTCGATCTCGCCCATCACGTCCGTTGTGGTGAGCAGATTGACGGCCGAGTCGCCGCCGAGGTCGACGCCGCTGGCCGCCATGGAGACGCGCTGCCGGCTCTTGATGCGCGACGTATTGAGCCGAACGGACTGCTCCTGACGCTCCCCCTGGAGCATCGCAGACTGCGCCTGCAGTTCGCGCAATCTGGCGTTGCTCTCGGCAACCGACGCCTGGTAGTCGAGGGAAAGCTTGTTCGTCTCCATCTGGTACTGCAGCGCCAGGGTGTTCTGCTCGCCAGCAAGCTTTCCCTGATCGAGCGCGAGCGCAGACTTGGCATTGCTGTTGGCGTACATGGTCTGCATGTGCGCGGCGTTGAGCTCGCCAAGCTGGCCCTGAAACTGCATCGCGCTTTTCGCCGATGCGGCCTGGAAGTTCGCCGCGCTCTGGGCTGACTTCGCCGAGTAGTAGCTGCCGATCATCGAAGTGACCGCGCCGGAAATCGAAAGGGCGCCGCCGAGGCTTGTCGCAAACCCACCGAGGTTAGAGGACGACGATCCGGAGGCTCCGGTCAGCAGCGTGCCGCCCCCGCCACCCCAGTTATAGGTGGGTCCGAACCCTCCCGAGTAGGTCATTCCGAGCGCCATGATGCAAACCTGATTGCTGCGATTGGCTGATTCTCGGGCGCTGCGTTGAAACCACGCGCACTATGCATTGGATCCGGCTGCGGGATAGATCGCCTCACGGCGCTGCAGGCGCGCGGCCTGCGACTGGATCACCTCCTTTCGGGTGAAGCAATCATTACCCGCCGATGGCAACTTCCAGCGACATCGAGGCGATCGTCAGCGGCAGCGGATCGGTCTGGCGCACGACGATTTGGCCGCCATCGCCCCAGCTCGGGGTGATCACGACCGGAACCTCTTCCGACTTCAAGCTCGGCGGGGTGCCGTATGGCTCGGTGGTGCGCTGCTTGGCTTCCGTCAATGCCGTCTCGGAGGGGCCTACGAAGATTCCGGACGACCGATACACGCGCAGCCACACCTTGTTCACGTTCTTTTGCCGGCCTTGCCCAAATCCCCCTTCACGAAGCTCGATGGCAAGGGGCAGCGTCTTCGCATCCGCCGTGATCGGCAGCCCGACATGCACCTTGCTCGCCTCGACTTCCAGTGTGATCGAGCCACCGGTAACGACTCGCTTCGGATGCACCGCGCCGTCTGCGAGGATGGATACCGTCTCGCCCTCGAGGTGATCGAGCCCGCTGATCTCGTCTGCCGGCGCGCCCTCATAGGTCAGGCCTGAATCGACATAGAAGCAGTCTTCCAGCGCATCGAACGCCCGGGGCCGCATACGCTCGACGTAACGCACGCTCGAGCCGTCGATGTCCCTGCGGACGACTACATAGAGCGCGTCCTCGTGCCCTTCTGGGATGCAGCACACCGACTCGATATCGCCCGCGGTGTCGTGCTGGTGCCAGGCGCCGATCTGCTGCTCAGGGACGTATGTCAGGCCCAGCAGCTTGCCGCTGCTCGATGCAAACCAGGCCACCGGCTGCGGGCTCTTGGCATAGGTGATGTCGGCGATGGTCAGGCCGTCGAACAGGTGCGGCGCACGCAACGAAAGGTCGCCAGTGACGTAGCCGGATGCCTGCCAGTTGTAGGCCAGTTCCCTGACATGTCCGCCCCGCGCCGCGGCATAGATGAGGTTGTTGTTCACGATGACCGGCTGTGCGTTGCTCGCGCCGATGTAGGACTGCGGTCGCACGCTGACCGTGCTCGGGGTGATCGCATCCGAGTTGATGGTCGAGACGCGCCACTCCACCGCGCTGGTCAATAGCACAAGGCTGGTGAGTGGGACCATGTGCCGAATCGCGCTCGCCTCTCGTGCGGCCACCCTGAACCCAATCGCGTCGTCGTCCTGCGATGGGATCGAATAGGACAGGTTCGATTCTGTCCCGCTTCTCGTCATCCAGATGTTCTGCGGCTTGTTGAGCGTGCCGGCAAAGCATCTCCGCTGCTCGAAGTAGGTCACCGCGCCTGGGTAGTTGTTCGCGCTATCAAACGGGTTGCTCGGCTCCGGGGGCGTGATGCCGATGTTCGCTGCGATGTTGTCGTCCTTGAACGTGACGCCATCGGTTTGCCCGATGTACCCGTACAGGCCATTGCTCTGCTTATAGACGCGGTACCGCTGCGCGCCGGTCACGGCCGACCAGGTGATCGTGTTGTAGGCGTCCGTCGCGAACAGATCCCCGGAGCACGATGCCGATGCAGAAACAGGCGACTCGTCGAGACTTTGCTCGCCGACGGCGGTGATCACGTATCGGTAGGTGGTGCCTGTCCCGCCGGATGCGGAAGCACTGACGCCGGTCGGCGCGGCCAATGACGACGCAAACGAGATCGTCGTCAGCGCCCAACTCAGTGCGCCCAGCCGGCGAAGCTCGCGCGGCGCGTGGTTCGGGTGCACCAGGGTGAGCACATCTGCCGACTGGACATAGTGGATGTCGAACAGATCCGATTCCGCGTAGGGGTTCGTGATTTCGTATGGAACCCCGCCGTCGAGCAGCGTCGCACCCAGTGCGTGGAAACGGAAATACCCGGCACCAAGCTCAATTACGAAGGTCTGGTCGACGTCGAACGTGAAAGGGATCAGGCGCGTTTTTTTCGTGGAGTCCTTCACCTCACGCACGAATTCAAGGCCGGGCCGGTTCGTGATCGGGCCGTGCGGGAGCACGATGAAGTTTCGACATGTGGCCAGGCCGGTTTGATACTTCACATCGTCGATGCGGCCGAAGAACTCCGGCGTGACCTCTCCACCGCCGAATGATCGCTGAAGGGTGCGAACGTTTGCCATGTCAGCGCCCCGCGATCCAGCCGACCGTATGCGTCGGCTCGCCGTGCCGCTGGTTCGCATCAGATGCGGTCGCACGGCCGAGAATGGACATGGCCACGCCGAAACACTGCTGAGCCATCTTCATGCCTGCATCGCCCTTGATGATGGGGCCGGCCAGATAGGACGCGAGCAGCCATGCCAGCACATCAACGAACAGCGGAGAAAACTTCGTCGTGTCCGTCACCCTGGCCAAGTATTTGATCGTTGCAACGGGTTGGTTCGTGCAGACGGCAACCTGCCCGCTCGGAAGCAACTCGCGCACGAAGTCATGCGCCTCGGCCGCCTCGTCAGTGGCACCCACCGGCAGCACCGTGAAAACCTTGATGCAATCTCCCGGGATCGCGTAGGCGTAAGCCCACGCGCCGGAATACCCAGACACCGCGGCGAGCGTCGCGCGCTTGGTTGCAAACCCCCAGCCGTGCATTTCGAGCAGCGTGTCCCGGGCGACCGGGTAGAAGCGAGCGCAGTGCTCGGCCTGCGCTGACCCTTCCGGCGGGTACAGGCTTGCGACGGTCGCATCGTCACCGAGCCGTCCGAGAGCGAGGTTTGAAATATCGATTTCGCTGGCCATATTCAACCCCAAAAAAGAGGGGGTCGACGTTTCCGACGACCCCCGAAAGACTCCCTAAGAGGAGTGGAGGAGATACCTAAACGAGATCGCCGGCCGCATTGCCGCCAGACTCGTCGCCCGCTTCCTGTGCAGATTTCGCCGCGCGCTTTGCCGGCTGCTTTCCGCCAGTCTCGGCGGGGGAGAACCACGTTGCTTTCGATCCGGGCGGCACATCGAACCTGTCGCCCACGGCGCGCAGCTTTCCGTGGTATCCGGGTTTGGTGGCGATCACTTCCATGGCGTCACCCGATTACAGCGCGTCGGGGTAGGCGGTGTTCGCCTGGATGCCGGCGACGACCTGGGCGGAGAACTTGCCGGCGGTCAGTGGCCCGGTGCCGACGGTGTAATAGACGCGCACATAGCGGCGATGCTTGATCGGCATGGGGATGACGATCTGCGCTCCGGCAGTGAGCGACGCCTTGCCGATCGCTGCGGTCACGGCTACGTCTGCGAACGATGAGTTATCGGCCGAGTCCTGAACGGAGAAAGTGACGGTTGCTGCGCCTGATGCGGTAGCTGCCTCGTCGGTCGTGATGACGGCGGACAGGTGACCGGACATGCCGCTGTTGGGGTTGGCCTGGCCGAAGTCGATGACGTCGGTCGAGGCGGCCGAGCTGGTGACAGCCTGCTCGCTGGATACCTGGAGTGCCTTGTCGATAAGCATGGTCGAATCCTTTTCGATGATGGGGCGAGCGCTCGGCCCGCCCCTGGTCAATTACACAACGCGGGCTTCGGTGAGCAGGAGGGCGTCGGAGCGGCGGCATGGGACGCCATCGAACGACACAACCTTCTTGCCGCCGACTTCATCCATCGTCAGTGTCGAAGCGGCGACCTTGTTGGTGATCTGCCGGCGCAGGAAGCTGCGGATCTTGCGCGGCATGTAGAAGGCCGGGCGGCCCATACCGAGATTGGGAATGAGTTCAATGGCCTGGGTCATCAGGTCAATCAAGTCAGCACCGGCAGACGCGTTCTTCGTCAGGTCGGACACGTCGATGTTGGCGATCCGAACCACGTAACGCCAATCGCGCAGCGTGAGCCCGTTGTCCCACTTGTAGTGGGAGCGGTAGCCCTGGTACTTCCCGCCGTTGGCGTCGGTCAGGGTTTCTTCGCCGAGGTCGCGGGATTGAAGACCGGCCTGCGAGCCCTTCGGATAGAGACCGTGGCAGGTATTCGGGCCCCACACGACAAGCCAGATCGAGGCGTTATCGCTGCCAGTGCCGCCGGCGTCGATGATGTTGCCGCCGTTCTCGGCCGACAAGCTGTTGTAGCGCGGTGCCAGACCCATGAACTTCTCGGGATCGAGCGAGCTGTCACCGTAGAAGAGGGTGGCTGCCATTGTCTGGTTCAGGCCCTCGATGAACGCGCGGTCCTCGGACATGCGCCATGCGGCGGAGTTGCCGTTCAGATCGGCCAGCGCCTTGTCGGTTTCGGCGTAGGTCTCGAGCATTCCGAGCGAGTCCTTGACTTGCACGGTGCGGGACTTCTCGGGCTGCACACCATAGTTCAGCTTGCGCCAGGTGCCGGCCGGCAGACCGCTGCGGATCGTGGTCTTGTGCTCCGCGTACCCGTTGGCCTCGATGAACGTCATGTCGTCGAGCACTTCGTTCGTCTGGGTCAGGATCTCGACGATCATCGGATCGATCTTTCCGTCCGGTGTCATCCGGTTCGCGAGATCGGCCAAGGTCGGGTTTGTGGTTGCCAGGGTGGAGCCGATGAACATCAGACCGAGTGCAGTCGATGGATCGGCGTGGCCGGTGACCGACATCGCCAACGCGATGAGGCCGAAGGCCACCATTTGAAACACGCGGGACTTCAATACTTGCTTCATGGATGATGCTCCTTAGTTCATGTTGCTGTTGGGGTAGAGCCTGCGGGCATCGGGTGCCCGTTGTCCGCCTGCGCCGCCCGTGACGATGCGGTCTTCACTGATTGCCTTGCCTGCCCGGTAGAACGCCCGAATGATCTCCGGGTGATTTCCGAGCCCAGACTCGTTGAGCAGGGCCTTGAGCTCAGGCGACCCGAACGTGTCGAGCGCCTTCTTTGCGGTGGCCAGGTTCGATTCGAGCGCCTCGCCGCCGAACTCGGAGTCAGCGCGCGCCTGGTCGGCCCATTCGGTCCGAGCTTTGGCGATCATCTCCTGCTGCTGAGTATTGGCCGCCGCTGTGCGCTTGGCTGCCAGATCGGCCAGCTTCTGCGCTTGCGCTTGGGTGAGTCCGAGGTCCTTTGCCGTTGCCTTGATATCGCCGGCCAGTTCCTGATCAATGGCGCCGCCGTCCTCGAACGTGAAATCGGCATACTGATCGGGCACCGGGTCGACGACAGGCGCGGCCTCCACCGCCTGCTGTGCAACCTGCTGCTGTTCAACCACCGGCGCCGCAACTGCTGCGGTTTGAGTGGCTTCGGTCGATGCGGCTGCGCCTTCAGTGGGCGTTGCGGTCGCGTCCGTCATCATCGTTTCCTGCGTCATTCGCTTGCTCCTTGAGCATCACTGCGTACTGTTCTGGCGCGTGGCTGTGGATCTTTGCGAGCAGCACCAGCCCGACATTGCGCTGACCCTCTCGGAAGAACGTCTCGCTGTTGCCTGTGAAGCTGCTGCGAAACACTCCGGCCAGATCCAGCTGCCGCGCCACGATCCTGCGGCCCCGCTTGTCACCCATCAGCCACTTGATGTCGTCAGCCTCTTGCTCTGCGCAGATGCGCGCGCGCTCGTCCTGCTTGAGCTTTGCGCGCTCTTGTCCTTTGAGGTCGAGGGGGTCGAATTGGGGCATGGGCGAAAGTTATCGCGGCTCTGAAAAACCACGCGCACCCAAGCAAAAAGGCCCGCTCATCGGCGGGCCTTCGTTCAAGGTACGTGCACGAGGGGATTAGATTAGCCGCGCCAGAGCAGCCGCTACCGGAGCAGCCATGATCGTAGTCATGTCGTCGGACGGGTGAATACCGTCGATCGTGCCCGCCGCGCTCCAAAGCGACGGATCGGATGCGCTTTCGGCAACTGACGCAACGTCGATCGGTAGCCAGTACGGTCCAACTCGCCCCATCATCTCGGCATTGAACGCGCGGCGGAACTCGGTTGCTGTCGCGTCATAGGTGCTCGTGGTGTTCGCAGAGGTGTTCGTGCGAGGAGTGACAGACACAGGGCAAAAAACGATCCCACGGGCTGCGCAGATGCGCGCAATTTCATACGCCATTACCCTCGCGGAACCGACGACAGATGCACTCGGGGCCGAGTCATTCGGGCTGCCGATGTTGTATGCAAGCGCGGTCGGGTTGTTGATGTACAGCCCGTCCGCGTCCTTCGCGAGCAGATAATCTCGCGCACGCTGATAAACCTCGGCTGTCGTCGCACCACCCCATCCGTAATTTCGTATCTCAATCGGCCGCAATTGCGTGCTCATACCGAAAGCCGCGCGGTGGAAATGCGTCAAGTATTTTCGAGTTGTGAGGGCAGCGCCTTCGGCGATTGAATCTCCGAAGACGGCGACGCTCAGACACGGAACGGAATATAGAAACTCGATATCGATAATTGGCGTGACGGTAAGAAATGATGTTCCGGTCATTCCAGGCCCGTTCGTCAAGTAGTTCTGACCGGGGTATCTCCGCGAGATCTCCTTTCGTCCGCCGAGCAGCGCATCTGCACTATCCCAGTACGCATCCGCGCTGCGACCTCCATGCGGGAGCGCATTCTGAAAGTGTCGAACCTGAACGACTGGAAGTCCGCCCGGCACATCGACGCGAGGTACAGACTCAAGCGGCAGCCAGTCGCTGACAGCATAAGACGGGCGGGCAGCAGACGCGGCGACCGGCACCGTCACGCCCGCAGATCCGCCAAACGACATCGCAGTGAGCGTTCCGCTCGGAGCATTGTTTGCCCCATCGACAAGCGTGTTGTGTGCGGCCGCGGTCATCCCGATCGTTACCGATGGAGACGCTACGTCAATACAGGCAACGCGAGCACGCACGGCATGAAACGGTGCCTCGGCTGTGCGAGTGATCAAATACGTGCAATTCGCCGTTGGCATTGCGACGATCTTCCCCCCAGCAGAGGAAGCGCCGGCCGCGCTACGCGGCTTCGTCGTGACGATCCTCGGATCTTCGGAGCCTGCCGAAAATTCAATCCCCCCGGTGCCCTGATTGAATTTCGTCGTCAGCACGCCGCGTTCCGTGCCGTCCTTCATCTTGTGCCCGACCACCTCGCCAGTATCTTCATCAACGATCCAGGCGACGGTGCCGTCGATAACCTTGTTTCCCATGTCGATTCCCTTTACGAGTTGTATCCGCTGAACATCTGCATCACGTTCGTGAGCGCGTTGTCGCCGCTGGTGTCGGCCGCTGCGAGGTTCTTGGCCGTCTGCGCGCCCTGAGCCATCTGCTCCGCATGTGCTGCCTGCTGTTGGGCTTGGGCTCGTTGCTGCCGGATCATGGCCACCTGGTCATCGGCGACGATCAGGCGCGGATCAACGCCGAGCATGTCCGCATAAATCTCGGCCCACTCGTCGGAGTCGAATCGATCGAGCACGTCGGGCTTCATTTGGGCGATCGCGCCGAGGTTGCCGACATACCGATCAACGGAGTTGGTGCCGACTGCACGCTGCGCTTGGGCGAGCATCGATACGAACTCCACATTGAGGTTCATACCCTGCAGTTCCTGCGGAGGATGGGGGAGCACGCCAGCCTTGATCATCCGCGCGAACGTGGATTCGATGAACGGATCGAGCAGTTCGTTGTGCAGCCGCTCGAGCACAGGTCCGAGCATGAGCAGCTTTTCTTCGTGACGCTCAGCGACCTCTGTCGCAGTCATGCGGCCGTTGTCACCGTTGGCGAGCATCAGGAACAAATCTGCGTAGAACGCGGATCGCACTCGCTGGCGGACGTCCTGGATATCTACAAGCAGGTGATTCAGATCGAGCCGCACCTCGAACGTAGAACGTATCCCGCCAGTGGGGGAGGCGAGATCGACGAAGGTCACGCCACCGGGGAGCGTGTCGATCATGCTGTTCTTCAGTTGCGTCGGCATCTGAAGCGGCGGCTTCGTCATGTAGTCGATGGCCTGAGCCTTGCGCAGCTGCTCGTGCTGCAATTGGCGAATGTCACCCAGCGCTTCCATGCCCGGGCTGTTCCCGTAGATGTCGCCGCCGGATGCCGACCAGCGCGGGCACAGCGCGGGAAAACTCTCGAAGCCTGATTCCCGCAGGTAGCGTCCAGCGTCGCAGTCTTCCTCGAAATAGACTGACTTCCACGGCATGTTGAGTGCATCACGCTTTTTCGGGTCCAGGTCGCGCCGCGGCTCGATCGCATGGATCACACGCACCCACGCGTCGAGATTCCCGTGGTCGTACAGCTGTCGCACCCTGTGGCTGACCTTCTCGCGGCCGAACTGTCCAATCAGCTGCGCGACGGACATGTCGAGCTCGCGATACAGAGTCACAACCTGGCCGAGATGGTCTGTCGAAATCGCGAACTCACCGGCTGTCAGGCTGTGGTGATGCAGGACGGTCTTGTAGTTGTCTTCAAGGATCGTGCTCGCCGTGCCATACGCGCCAAGCTCCTCGTAGATCGAGTGCAGGGCGCGGTAGGTGTTCGAGCGAGAGAACACGTTCAGCATGAGCCGGGTGACGTCGTGCAGCCATACCTTGACCGGCTCGTATCGCATCATCTCTTGGTCTGCAGTGGCCAGCCTGAACCAGGGTCTCGCCGGGCTGGTCATGCCCGCCATCATGCCGGCGGCCAGCACCCGTAAGGACTGGGTGCCTGTCGAGTCATAGATCGCGTTGTGTCGGCGCTCCCCGCGGTTGCGGTCGGACGCGAGAAAGCGCCCGGTGCGAGGCAGGATGTTGTCGCTGATGTCCCGCCAGTGCGTGATCCACGACGAACGCTCGTTCTTCAGCGCGCCCCATCTGGCGAGGATCTTGTCGTGCGGGATCGGTGCCATTGATTACGCCCCGAGCAAGGTGTTCTTGCCGAGAGAAAGCTGATCCATGGAGATGCCAGACGGACCGGTGAGCATCGTGCCGGATCCGCCGCCTTCGGCCTGCCGTCGGTTTCCGGTGAGCATGTCGCCGACGTTCGGCTGCTTCTGGTTCAGCTTGTTGAACGACCGCTCCGCAGCGAGCTGCTGTGCCTGCTGCGCCTGCTGTGCCTGCAGGGTGGCGGCCTGCTGGGCGGCAAGCTGCTGCTCGGCGAGGGTGCGCTGCGCGTCGAACTGCTGCTGCTGAGCCGCGTATTGCTGCTGTTGCAGCGCGAGCTGCTTCTGCGCCTGTTCTTCCTGCGCGGCCATGGCGGCCTGTTGCTGGGCGAGCTCTTGTGCCTGGGCTTCCTTCTGCGCCGCAAGCTGTGACTTCTGAGCCTTCTCCTGAGCCTTTGCTTGCTTGTTGGCCGCTGCGATGGATGCCGCGCCGGTCAAGGCCCCGACAGCAACAGTAGCGCTTACCGGATCACACATTTTCTTTCCCCATCCAGAAGTTCAGAAACTCGTCATCTGTTCGCTCCACCTCAAATCCGAGCCACTCGAGCCATCGGATGGCGATTGCATTCTCGCGATGGACTCGGTTGTAGAGCGTGCGGAAGTCGTTGCGCATGCGATCGACGACGATGGTGCAGCGCTTGACGAACGGGCGCTTGATCCTTGATATGCCGTCCGTACTGACCATCCACGGGATTCCGACTCCCTTGACTGCCGAGTCGCATACCCCGAACAGCAGTGATGGAACCTCGTCGATCCTGGCCGAGCAGCACCACCGCGACATCAGCACGGATTCCATGACCGTCTGTACAGGAGATACGTCGGGACGGGAAAGAGAAAGCTCGAGGCGATCAGCTTCACGCAAGTGCGTGGAGACGAACTCGATATCGTGTTCAGTGGCGGTGTATATCTCGGCGATCATGGCGCTGTTTTACCGCTCGACTCCAAAACCACGCGCACTATGCGTAGGGGTCGTGCTCCTGACGTCGGCCATGCTTTGCGCGAAGCGCGTCGATCGGATCCTTTTTCCTGACTGGGTATGCAAAGGACAGCACGAGCGCGTCAGCCCGGTTCGGCGACGGTAGGCCGCGGGCCTTCATGTCCTTCTTGCTCTCGATCTGGATGGCGCCGTCGATCCGCGGCACAAGTTCCGGAGCCTGCAGTTCATCTCTCAGCTGTGGGTCTTCCGGAATGGCTCCACCGGCCTTTAGCCAGTCACGCGCGGCTTTCCACATCTCGGCGCGCTTGTTCAGGCACCCAATGTCACCTGATGCTGAGGAGAACCACACCAGGACCCAATCTCTCCCCAGGCCCTGGCCGGCAGAGACGATTCCGGTACCGAATCCGGCGTCAACGAATACCGCATCGGCCTGCTCCTCATCCTCGAACTGTGCAAGCTTCTGAGCAACGATCAGGTCGTTGTCGTTCTTCGGCATGGTGTGCAGGATGCGGAACGACAGCCCCTGCCTGAGTCCGATCACGAGTTCGTCATTTCCTTCCCATGCAGGATCGCAGGTAAGAATCTTCGGTGCGAAGTTGTACTGCTCGGGGCGAAGGTGTTTTCCGTATGCTGCGGTGACGTCTGCTTCGCCGATGTACTGACGCGCAGACATCGACGGGAACATCCCTCTCACGCGGACCTTGAAGAAATCGGATTCCTCTCCGTAGTCGGCCGCCCACTTGGCGATCTGTTCCTTGTTCGTGCCTTCAACGGTGCGGCTGTCGATCTGGCGCGCAATCCACCGATGCTTGAAGCGTCTGAAGCACTCGCGGAACCTTCCGGTGTTGCGCGTCGGGTTACCGAATGCAATCCAAATGATCTCTGTTCCCTCGTCGGTCAGCGCGCCTTCTGCGACCTCCCACACCTTGTCGCTGATGGACGATGCCTCGTCGAAGATCAGCACGATGCGCTTACCTTCGTTGTGCAGGCCTGCGAACGCTTCGGTGTTGTGCTCGGACCACGGGACCAGGTCAGCGCGCCACGTCTTCGTGTGTGCCTTGTCCCTGGACGAGATTGACGTCGATTGCACGTCGAACCAATGCGACGTGATCGACAGTCGCTGCCACTTGCCGACCTCTGGAGCGGTCTTCGTCCGAAGCTGTGTATCGGTGTTGGCGGTGATCACGACCTTCGTGTCTTCACAGGTCGAAAGCGCCCAGTTCACCACCATGCCGATGCCGGCTGACTTTCCGATGCCGTGTCCGGATGCGCGGGCGATCATCAGCGGCTGATGGCGCGTCTCTGGGTTCTGCAGGTGATCACGGATCTCGGCGAGCATTTCGCGCTGCCAAGCGCGGGGGCCAAGGTGCTTCTCCAGCTCACCGACGCCCCAGTCATAGGCCATGCGTGCCCACGACAGTGGATCATGCGAGCACTCTGCCGCCATGTCGATCAGTTCGTCCTCGACATCGATCACTCTGCACGCTTCCTGGCACGTGCGAGGCGCTCAGCAAGACGACCGGTAACGTTCAGGTCAAGCTTGTCGTTGAACAATCCGAGGTGGCGCATTGCATTGGTCAGAGCTTGTCCCTTGTCGGCGATCTTGTATTTCTTCAGATATCCGACGAACTTCCTGTCGTCTCCTAACCCCTCGTACTGCTCGAGCACTTCAAGTCCTGCTACCGCAGCGGCAGTGTCATCGTCAAGCTCAGTGATGTCTTTCGGAGAGCCGTCATCTCGGTACAGTTTCCGAGGGTCGAAAAATGCAACTCTGGCGAGTTCGCGTAAAACCCTATCCTGAGTTATCTCGGTTCTTCTCTCGCGGTCCTTCATGCGCTCTGCGATTGCCGCCGCTACCTTGGGGTTCTTTAACATTTTCGAGGCCTGCACCATCGCGGACTTTTCGCTGTATCCGGCACGAATTGCAGCCTGCGTTCCGTTCAAATCCTTCAGGTACTCATCAACAAACCGAGACAGTTTCTTTGTCCAACCAGTCCCGCTCATGCCTCTTTCTCCATTTCACCCGATGATGCCCTGAATGCCTCTGCAACGACCTGCTCAAGCCACTTGCTCCCGCCCCGTCTAAGGATCTTCGCCCGGGTCGGAAGCGACACCTCGATTTCCAGTTTCACGTACCGTTTCTCACCGCACACCCGTCCCCGGCGGTTCCCGTTGAGGATGTCTCGAACACACGACTTGCTCACTCGATACCGCGCGGCGAGCATCGAATAGCTCATTCTCGGAGCATTATCCGGGCCTCTGTCCTCGACCATCTGATCGATCTCGGCTTCGGTGAGCAATGCACGCGGATGCGCCTCTCCGACGCGGTACCCCTTCATCGACTACCCTCGAGCGTGAGAAGCACGCCGCGAGCGCGCGAACCGCGATCGTCTGCCGCCGGGGAGTTCGACCAGGTTCGCGCAGCCGTGACACGCTTCCAGTTTCCACGTTCTGCGTACCACGACAGCGCATCGCGCAGCTCGGCAATCTGAGCGTCGCGCCGATTGATCTCGTCGGCTACAGCAGCAAGTGCTGGGTGCTGCATTCGATCATTCCCCGTCGAACAAGCCGTGCTGCGCCGTAGCGCGAACATAAGGCCTGATCTTCACTTCCACGCGCCCGTTCCCATCCGGCTCCATGCGCTCGCTGGTGATCCGGTGAACCCAGTCGTCGTTCTCGAACGCCACCCCCTTGAGGGCATCGAAAATCACCTTGTTCGCATTGTCGAGGTCAATGCATTGAACGGTGTCATCCCACCCCATAGGGTCACGCCTGGCGCGCTTTTCCCAGTCCTTCGGACGTTTCGGGAACAGCATGATCTCGACGTCCACGCGCCCTTCGAATGGCTTTCGCACGCCGGCCGCCTTCGCGAGCCAGGCGACCTCCTGCTTGTAGGCCTTTGCCTCGGTGCTCACCACCGTCACCGGCGCCTTGAAGCCCTTCGGCATGTAGGTGCGCCAGTACCTGTTCGCGCTGATCGGATAGGGAAGGACAAGCGAAATCGATTTAAACGCTTTCTGAGCCGTTTTTTCTTCAAACCCTTCCTCAGGTATTCCGATGCGTTCGATATCGGCGTGAATGTTGGTCCTGTCTCCTGCAAACGCATTTCTCAACGCTTCCGATCGTTCCATTTCGCCTTTACCTCCCGTTTTGTTTCCTCGACCGCCGCGGGTCCGTATTGCGTCGTCCAGCGCGCGACCCACGCGTTTCGAACTTCTTTCCTCGGCTCGACGAGCAGATACCTCACCCGACAGCAGCTCGAGGAAAAGTCGTATCGGTGCCCACGTTCTGCGCAAGGTCTGCATGTCATGCTGCCGATCGATGCCGCCTGACGGCTTCAGCTGCCCGCGGAGAACTGATCGTTCCGTCCGCGATGTGTCCGGCCAGGATCTCGACGAATGCGCAGTTTCCTTCCTCGGCAAGTTCAACGATGTTTCGCTCCCAGGCAGAGCCGGCGACCGCCATCCGAGTCGGCTGCTTCCTGGCCCACGCAAGCCCGTCGGTTGGCTGAGCCGCGATCCTCTTCGCTGTCCGAGCGAGCTGCTCGGCACGCGCTTTGGCGACCTCTCTCGGGACTCGCGGCGGGGGCAAAGCCGTGCGTTGCTCTGCCTGCTGCTGCCGGCACAGGGCGACGAACTCGGGCAGCGTCGGCGGGTGCAGCGGTAGCGCGTCGAGCACGCGCCGAATGCGCTCAGGCTGGTCTTCGAACCCCGAAAGCTTCTCTCCCCACTGCCGCATCGCGTTCTCGATTCCGGCATCAGTCCCGTCTGGCAGCGCCTGCCCGCTGCGCCACATGTCGAGGAACCGAGAGCCATAGCTGCCCTGCAGCTCAGCGAAGATTTTTTGCACCCAGCGCCTGTGAAGCGGCTGGCGTAACGTCGATGATGGTGCTTCCGTTGCTTCCATGGTTCGCCTCGATTTCTGATCCGAAAATTGACCGCGCCGCAGCCAGTCGGCCGGCGTCTCGTGCGCTCATTCGGGGGGATCCTCTGGCGCCTGGCGGGCCGCTGATCGGCTGCGGGTCTTCGAGGAGGCCTGGGGCGAGATACTTCAGCCCGGTACGCTGTCCGGAACGGCTCTCGAGCTTGGATCGAGCGAACTCGACGATCTCCTCGTCGGATCGCTTTTCGAGGATCTGCGACCAGTTCGCGTCGGTCAGATGGTGCGGGGCTGCGTCCGACACACCGGCTTGTCGGAGCAATCGGCAGACAAGGCCCTTTCGCGTGGCATCGGGTGCCGGCAGCGCAGCAGGCGGTGCTTCCTCGCGCAACCCCTCTCCATGGTTAGCTACTACGCTACTGGTGGGTGGTTTACTCCTCTCCTGTCGACTCGACTCGACTCGACTCGACTCCGGGGGTGAACACTCGTCGAACGTTCGGCTAGTGTTCGTCGAGTGTTCGTCGAACGTTCGACGAGTGTTCGTCGAATTTTTACGAGCCGTCATTGATTCTTTTGACTTTTCCGAACGACGCTTTGCTGCACCGGCAGGGATGGTCCCGTCTGGAGTCGGGTACTTGAACGTGGGTTGGTCTATCTTCTGGTGGTGCCATCCGGTCACTTGCCAGTAGCGCTCACCGTCGATTTCGTACTCAAGAACAAGCCCCTGTGAGATGCATTCGTCGATCAATCGTCGAATGTCTGCAGCGATCAAGTCGTCCGAAGGAAACACCTCTGCCTTGAGCGTTTTCTCCTTGGCGGGGTGAATCCCGGCGTCGTCGCAGAAGTTCCACAGGCCGACAAACAGCAGCCTGGCATCCCTGGATAGTTCCATCACCTGCTCGGCCGTCCAAAACTCCGGTTTTATGCTTCTGATCCTGGCCATTACGCTGCCTCCAACCCGGACAGCAAATCGTCCTTTCCGCCAGCCTTCGCAGCCGGCGAGATCCACAGAACCTCTGTTCGGATCGATGTCCCACGTCCGGCCGAGATACGTGCCACCGTACTAACCCGATGCCAACCATCGAGCGCCTGGTCATACATTTCGTTCGGGTAGCCAGAGATCACCACCATCCCCCGCAGGGAAACCACTGCCTTGAGCAGCTCGAGGTGATCTGCATCGGTCATTTCGTGGCGGTAGTAGCCGTTTTTACCGTGCTCGAGCACTCGTGTCTCAAACAGGTATGGCGGGTCGATGTAGTGCAGCGTTTCAGGGGCGTCGTGCGCTCGCAGCACCTCGATTGCAGTCCTGTTTTCGATCAGCACGCCGGTAAGGCGCTCTCCAACGGCGCGCAGGTTGTCAGGGAAGCGCGCCCACAGGTGCTGTGCGGTGCCGTACTCGCGAAAGCAGTCGATCCTGAAACCAGTCGTGCCCTTCGTCGCGCCGGCAGACCCGAAGCCCATCTGCGCGCGGACGCAGAGCCGGCGAGCACGTTCAACCGGTTCGGTGCTCGGATCCCATGCCTGCTCGAACTCATCCCGGCTGTATGGCGTCAGCACGCACTGTTCGATCAACGCCTGCCTCGAGGCAGGGTCACGCAGCACGCGAAAGAAGTTCGTCATGTCGCCGTCCAGGTCGTTGTAGACCTCGGCATAGGATCGGGGCTTCTGCAGCAACACTCCGGCCGCGCCTCCGAATGCCTCTGTGTAGAACCGGTGCTCGGGGAAATGCGAGATCACCCATGGCGCGAGGCGGTATTTTCCGCCGTGGTAGCGCACTGCGGGGCCCAATATTGTCATTACGCCCCCACCAGCAAATAGATCAGCGCCGCGCCAACGGCCACAGGAACCCCGAACACGACCACGCCAAGCGCAAGAAACTCCACCAGGTGCGGCGGCTCTCCATCTGGAAGACGATTTTCTGTGCTCATGCCTTTACCCCCTTGATTACGTCGAGCGCCCAGGCAAGCTTTTTCTCTGCCTCTGCTGCTCTGATCTCTGCCGCCTCGGCCCGCCGCTCCGCTTCAGTCTTGAGCACCACCAGCCCGCATCCGACTTGATAGGCAATCCACTGCGGATAAACCGTATTTCCGACGACCCGGCAGAAGTCGCCGATGGAGTCACCGGAAAGCGTGTTCTTGCCGCTCTTGATGCGCGAGAACGTGGCCGGATCTAGACCGAGCGGGATGTAGATCTCCTTGTCATCCAGTCCGGATGCGTCGCAAGCCAGTGAAAATGCGGCGCCGGCGCTCTTCTTCGCCTGGATCATCTCCGCCGGAACAGCAACGCGTGATGCGGTGCGTGATAGGGCCAGTTCGCCCTGTAGTTCATGAGCCGTCATTTCATTTGATCCGCGTTGACGAACGGTCCGAGGTACAAAAAAAAGGAGCGCAAAGCAGCATCACGCAGTTGCCCCGGCTGGTGATGACCTGGATGTCCCGCGCAGGTATGCCCAATCAACGTCGGGCCGGAGATCTTCACAGCGGACTTCCCCGCCGGTCTCCTTCTCGATGGCTGGGCACCGTTCAGCTGGTACGGGCCGCTTACCGTGAGCCCACTGATGAACAAGAACTGGTGGCACACCTATGGCCTTGGCGAGTTTTGCCTGAGGTGTTCCAGACTTGGAGAGATAGTCATGAAGTTTCATGAGAGAGATGTTAGCGCATCGCTAACTAACGTTGCAAGCGCTGCGCTTGGCGACATGTTTAGCGCGACGCTATTTAATAGAGGAATGACAAACGACGAAGTACGCCGGGAAAATCTCGGAATCCTTATCGACCTTGCTGGCGGGGTGGGGAAATTTGCATCCCTGCTTGGCGTCAGCGGCTCCCAGGTGAGTCAGTGGAAGAATGCATCTCCTGACTCAAAGACTGGAAAGCCGAGATCAATGCAGGACGCTACCGCTAGACGGATAGAGACTATTTTCCACAAGCCTCGTGGGTGGATGGATCAACAGCATGGGACTTTGCTCGCCGAAGCGCATGAGACGCTGAACTCTCCATCCGACGACGAGTACGCTTTGATTGCACAGTACACAGCAAAGGGTGCATGCGGCGCAGCTCACCACAATGGTCACGTTGAAGTCAGAGGGGGGCTGGCGTTCAAGCGCGACTGGTTGGCTAGGATGGGGTTACGGCCTCAGGATCTGTCAGTTATCGCAGCGTGCGGGGAGAGCATGTCCCCTACAATTCAGAGCGATGAAGTGCTTCTTGTCGATCATTCTCAGGTGCTCCCCGTCGACGGGAAGGTGTTTGCGCTGGAGCGTGACGACGAGCTCGTCGTAAAGCGTCTGGTGCGGGACTTTTCAGGCAGCTGGATCGTGCGCAGCGACAACCCGGACAAGGCCCGCTATGGAGATTTCCCAGTATCTGATTCCGATCTGCGCATCGTCGGTCGCGTGGTGTGGAGAGGGGGTGGTTTGTGAAAAATCGGACTTACGGTTTATCAAGCATAGCCTTTTCTTTCAGCGTCATTTTAACGGCGACTTTTTCGCCTCCGAGCTTCTCGCAAAGTGCGCAGTCGACACAGTCTGACGAGGCTATGGTCAGGTACGAAAACTGCCTCTTGAAGCGCGTTAGATATGTCGACGACGGTATATCAGACGCGGCAGTTACTGCAAGACTTCTTTTAAGTTCATACGGTTGCGATCTTGAACGCGAGATTGCGGCAAGCAGGTACGCTAATGCGATACCCTCAGAGCAGAGGATCGGTGAGTTTCATAAAATCTACGAGAGAATCGGAGAAGAGGCGTCGATGCGTGTGGTCGATCGATACAGGGAAAACGCCTCTGACGATGATCAGGTTCAGCAGCAACGTGTAGCCAAGGAGCGAGCTGAACGCGATGCAGAATGGGCAATCATTCAGGCACGTTCAAAGATGGAGTTTGATCGAAAGCGAAAAATTGCAAGTGGAGCGGCTATAGCTTACGTAGACTGCGCTCGTAGCACTGCGAAAACTATCGATGACGGATTTTCTGACGCAGCGACGGTAGCTCTTGCAGTGTCTGGTAAGTGTCGTAGTGTCTTCGAAGACTTCGACATGTCGGATTCCATGTCGGAATCGCTGAAAGACAAGCTTAACCCCGCGGTAATTGATGCGGTTCTAGCTTCCAGACGAAAATCAAGAACGCCCTGAACGCCTGTTTTTTATACCTCATCCTAAGCCCGCCCCGAGCGGGCTTTTTTACGTCTATCGCTATCAGCATCGTCCTTTCTGAAAAAATTTAGCGCAGCGCTATTGACGCATCTGTTAGCGCAGCGCTAACATTCATCCATCCCAACCGACAAAGGACGGAATGCGATGAGACTCGGCGACATAAACATGGCAGGCCCCGGAGACCCCGAAACGTGGGGTCCTGTTTTCCACCCGATGGACCCGCGCCAGCCCGACCCCACGTTTGCAGAAGACGCCATCCAGGCGGCGGCCGATGCGCTTTTCGACAAGTACCTCGCGTCATCCGACTGGGTGAGTGAGGCGCAGTCCTGTCTCGAGACCAAGGACTACGCCGCCATCACGCTGGCCTACGTCGAGCGCGACGCCATGAAGCTCTTCCAGGTCACTGACGCTGCAATTCAGCGCGTCCTGAAGCGCTGGGCTCTCGACACTGCTCGAGAAGACTTCGAGCGCATTGGGGAATAGGAGATCGATGCAATGAACAAGCAGGTATGGATCGGGGTAACGGTGTGGATCGCCGGTTTTGTGCTGCTCCAGTGGCACGACAACTATACGGAGCGGCTGATCGCCGAGGCTGACGCTGAGGCAGCCATGGCCATTGCAGACAGCATCGTGGCTCACGGCGTCGAGTGTGGTCCGGTTTCTGTTGCGTCGGAGACGCGCAGATGAACGCCCCTACCAAGCGCGAGCAATTCCTCGCAGATCGGCAGAGTGGTCTGGGCGCATCAGACATCAGCGCCATCCTCGGATACAACTCTTTCCGCTCTCCGGTCGAGGTGTACCTTGAGAAAATCGGTGACCTTCCGGCGGATGAGTCCTCCATGCGCCTGCGATTCGGACAGCACAACGAAGAGTTCGTCGCCAAGGAATACGAACAGGCCACCGGTATGCGTGTTCAGCGCTACAACCCGATGTTGCGCCACCCGGACTATCCGTGCGTTCTCGGCCACGTCGACCGCCTGGTGATCCCGCCCGGTCAAAAGGTTGCCGCACACAAGGGGCTGATAAGAACCGACCGCGGCCTCGAGGCGAAGACCGTTGATCCGTTCGTGTTTCGAACCTCGGGTGAATGGGGAGAGGCCGGTACCGACGAGGTACCAACCTCCTACATGATCCAGTGCGCAACCTACATGTCGCTGACCAACTGCAGCCGGTGGGATCTGGCCGCGCTGATCGGCTCCGGCGCTGCGCCGCTGGCCATCTACCACCTGTCGCGCGATCGCGAGCTCGAGGAAGAGCTCCTGCGCCGAGCTTCCGAGTGGTGGCAGGCGCACGTCGTTGCGCGCGTGGCACCAGATCCGCAGAGCGAGGAGGACGTCGCACTGCTGTTCCCGCAGGCCACCAAGCGCGATCCCGTCGTCGCCACGCCTGAGATCGTCGATCTCGTCGATCTGCTCAAGGGCCTGAAGCAGGAAGAGAAGGAGATCGAGGACAAGATCGCCGAAGCCTCCCGCGACATCAAGGCCTTCATGGGCGCCGCCGGCGAACTGATCCTGCCCGGCACCGAGTTCGACAAGAAGCCCACCAAGCTCGCGACGTGGAACAACCGCAAGGGCCGCACCGGATTCGATCTGGACGCCTTCGTCGGTCACCTGTGCCCGGGCGGCCTTCCCGGAGAACACGCGCTGTTCATCGAAGACGCCAAGCGCACTTTCACCACCCGCGGCGAACCCGGACGCACCTTTTTACTGAAGTGAGGATTCACACCATGAGCAATGTCGCAACCCTTCCAGCTTCCGGATCAGCGATGACCGCGCAGGATGAACACATGATGTCACCGGTTTCCATGCTGAACGATAGCGCGGCGATGGAGCGAATGATCCGCTTCGCCGAGATCATGGCCACCGGCAAGGCCACAATTCCGGCGGAGCTGCGCAACGTGGGTGACTGCCTGGCCATCACCATGCAGGCGATGAACTGGAAAATGAACCCGTTCAGCGTGGCCCAGAAAACCCACTTCATCAGCGGCAAGATCGGCTATGAGGCTCAGCTTGTTGCCGCCGCCGTCAACAACTCCGGCGCGGTGAAGGACAACTTCCACTTCGAGTGGTTTGGTCCGTGGGAAAAGGTCATCGGCAAGTTCGAGATCAAGCGCAGCGACAAGGGCGAATACCGCGTTCCGGGCTGGAAACTGGCCGACGAAGAAGGTATCGGCATCAAGGTATGGGCCACGCTGCGCGGCGAGGACGAGCCTCGCGAATTGATCCTGCTGCTTGCCCAGGCCCGCACCAGGAATAGCACGCTGTGGGCTGATGACCCGCGCCAGCAGCTGGCCTACCTCGCGCAGAAGCGCTGGGCAAGGCTCTACGCACCGGGCGTGATCCTGGGCGTCTATACGCCCGACGAGCTGATGGAGCCCGCAGAGCTCGACATGGGCGCCGCCGAGGTTTTGGACACCCGGCCGGCCAGCAACTCGAAGACCTCGGCCCTGAAGGACAAGCTCGGCGCCGGAAAGAACAATGCGACCGGCCCGGTCCTGGCCGACGTGCTGAGCGCGATCGAGGCCGCCCACGACGGCGCCACGATGGCCGCAGCGAAGGCCATGGGCGCCCAGATGCCGGATGGACCGGACAAGGACAAGGCCGTCGCTGCATACGGCCGCCGCGTCGCAGCGCTCAAGGCTCAGGCCGAGCAGCAGACACACGCAGACCCGCAGACCGGCGAGATTCTGGATTCCACCGCCGGCGAACTCCCGTTTGACGAGCAGGACGACGACCTCCGCAGCGTGGAGCAGGGCGAGACTGGCGTCACGCTCAAGGAAGTGACCGCGGCACTGAACAACGCCACCAGTCTCGATGCGCTTTACCTGGCGGCCGACCTCATCAAGGAAGTGTCCGACGAGAAGCAGCGCGAGCAGCTCGGCGCCATCTACGCGAAGCGCAAGAAGCAGCTCGGCGCCGACTGACAGATCAATGGGGCGAATGCGCAGGCTGATGCGCTCATAACCGCGAAGTAGGCGCGAAACGAAAGCAGCAAATGACCTAGATGCCGAGATCAGCGCCGGCCGCCCCGCCAAACACCAACTACCAACTACCAACTACCAAGGAATCCTTACATGTTCAGCCTCCAGAACCAACGCGCAAAACTGATCAACCTCAACCCGCGCGCCGAACTGCACGGGGAAGACAAGCACCTCGCGTGCGACCTCAAGTTCGAGATCAAGGTCAGCAACGACGTCCTGAGCGAGTTTCACCCGTCTCTGAAGTCCGCCCTGTACAAGAAGGAATCCGACGCTGCCCAGGGTGAACTGATCGATGACCCGTCGCACCTGTCCGGCCTGCGATTCCCCGAACTCGGCCCGATCAAATGGGGCTGGGAGGGAGCTGGATACGAAGTGACGATGCACATCGGAGTGAGCGGAAAGGGGAACGCATTCCTCCTCGACTGCGAGGTCGACAGCTTCCGATTCGCATGCCAGGAAGGCGGAACCGTCGTCGTCTCGTTCCGAGTCATCGCCCACCCGGACGCCGCAGATCTGGGCCGGATGTGCGAACTGATACAGCAAGAGGTGGAGATCACACTCACCCCGCCG
This sequence comes from Azoarcus sp. L1K30, assembly GCF_018122735.1. Lineage (GTDB taxonomy): Bacteria > Pseudomonadota > Gammaproteobacteria > Burkholderiales > Rhodocyclaceae > Parazoarcus. The sequence goes on from NZ_JAGRRD010000001.1 coordinate 4,314,526, forward strand.
AGCGCGGATGATCTCCTGCGCAAGCAGATGAAGGAAATGGAAGAGGAGGAAGCGGCGTGACCACCAGACTGCTCCGCCTACCCGCGGTGATCGATCGGGTAGGCCTCAAGAAAACAGCGATCTACGACCTCATCCGATCCGATGAATTTCCAAAGCCAGTCAAGCTCGGAAGTGCAAACGCATGGCCTGAAGTCGAGATTGATGAATGGATCAACAAGCGAATTTCGGCACGCGACAACGATATCGCCATGGAGGCAGCATGAACGCCCGCGAAAACACCATCACCCCGCTCCGCACCAAGATCGCCGCCCACCTCGATGCAGCTGGAGATGCAGACGCAGACCAAATCGCCAAGGCCGTTGGCCTGTCCGACCGCCCGTCCGCTGTCATCAAGGAACTCAATTCCATGCGCACCGACGCACTTGTCGAGTGCGAGAACCGAAAGAAGCGGATGGTGTACTGGCTCGCCGTTCCGGTCGCGCAGATCGACGCCACCGCCGCGAGCGAATCGTCTTCGCAACCATCCAGGCCTGACGGAATCCGGGCAGGAACGCGCGCCGCTCAGATATGGGACGTGCTTCGTGATGATGCGAAGCTCACGGCACGCGAGATTGCATCGATACTCCAGTGCGCCAGCGGTGCGCTGGACCCGGTCATCAGCACGCTCTACAAGAACTTAACGATCAGCCGCACAAAGGGTCCGGATGGCGTGTATCGGTATCACCGTCCGGCTGCTGAGTCGAATCAAGGGAAGCCGCAAGCTGCACCTACAATTTCGGATGATGCAGAACCCTGGCATGCCCCAGAGCTGCAATACCTAGCCGCAGAGGACTACGTCATGCCTCCTGCTGACCCGGTGCTGCTTGCAAAGGCAAACCGCATGCTTGCAGAGCGCCTGGCACGCGTCGCGCATGTGCTGCGCGGCTGCGGACTGCCTGCGCTCGCTGAGATCGGATGCGGGGAAGATCTGCAGATGGCCACTGCTGCACTGGCAGGGGCATATCAGGCCAAGCTGTCAGAGCTGGACGAAAGATGCCGTGCGCTCGACGCCATCCGCGAGCACCTTGCTCCGCTTGAATCGATCATTGATCCGTCCGATCTTTCAGAGATTGAATTGGCTAGGCGCGCTGCTGAGACGATCATCACGCTCCGCGACACCGTGCACAAGATCACCGAGGGCGACGACGCCGTTGATGTGCTTCAAGCCGCGACAGGCTTCGTCGTGCTCGCCAGCAAGCGCAAGCCTCGCCGGATTAAGCGGCCCGAGGCTGCGCGCGAAGCTGCCATGTCCGCAATCCGTAGCGGTGCGCAGCGGGCCGGCGTGTTCGCGCTCGTTCCGGTTGGCGAGGCCCGCCGTGGGGCGGTTTGGATGGATTCGTGATGACCCGCCCCAAGAGAAAGCCACGCCCCTGTACTGCGCCGATGCTTGTCATCCAGGCTACGAACGACATCGAGACGCACGAGCGCATGAGCGTTCAGGCGTTCAAAGAAGGATTGGCAAACACGGACCACTTCGACAACCTCGCCGACTGCCACGACCTGCTCAACCTGGCCGCAGCCGACAAGAACGATCCGCAGGTGATAGCTGTGTGCGACCTGACCGGAATTGCGCTGCTGAACATCAAGGACAACTACGACGCGTTCGGAAACTTCGTCGCGGACGCAGACGAACTCAGGGCGCTCGAGCTGCTCGCAGATACCAGCAAGGACTTCTGGTCGAGGCAGAGTGGCGCGTTCTTCCGTGACTGCTTTACGGAACTGAAGAAGGTGCGGGCGGTGCAGAAGGAACGGAGGGTTGCTGCATGAAGCGCGACGCCTTCACCGCATTCCCCGACGACGTCCGAGAGATCCGCCACTTCCACCTGTTCTGCGGCCTCGGTGGTGGCGCGAAGGGTTTCAACAAGGCTTCACCGCGGGTCGGAAGCATGGTAGGAAAGTTCCGCTGCATTGGCGGGATCGACGTCGACGCACCTGCAATCCGTGACTTCGAGCGCCTGACTGGGACGCCAGGCACGGTGCTCGACATGTTCGATCGCTCGCAGTTCAAGGACTTCCATGGCATGGAGCCGCCCGCAGGCTGGCGCGAATGCACGCCGATGGACATCCGTGCCGCGGCCGGCGGTGAGTACCCGCACATCGTGTTCCTCTCCGCCCCGTGCAAGGGCTTTTCCGGACTGCTGGCAGAAGGCAAGAGCAAAACGGCAAAATACCAGGCGCTGAACCGCCTCACGGTGCGCGGCGTGTGGCTGATGCTGGAAGCCTTCGCCGACGAGCCGCCAGAGCTGATCGTCTTCGAGAACGTGCCGCGCATCGCCAACCGCGGCCGGCATCTGCTCGACCAGATCGGCGAACTGCTGCGCACCTACGGTTACGCGGTGGCCGAGACCACGCACGACTGCGGCGAGATCGGCGCGCTGGCGCAGAGCCGCAAGCGATTTCTGCTGGTGGCACGCCACATGGCCAAGGTGGCACCCTTCCTCTACGAGCCGGACAAGAAGCGCCTGCAGGCCGTGGGCACCGTCCTCGATCGCATGCCGCTGCCGGGCGATCCCGCCGGCGGGCCGATGCACCGCGTGCCGCGGCTGCAGTGGAAGACCTGGGTGCGGCTGGCGTTCGTGGAGGCTGGCAGCGACTGGCGCAGCCTGAACAAGCTGGCGGTGGAGAACGGGCACCTGCGGGATTATCTGATCGTGCCAGAGTACCACCAGGGCTACTTGGGCGTGCATTGCTGGGAAGATTCCATGGGCACCGTCGCCGGCCGCTCGACGCCAAGCAATGGAGCGTTCTCGATCGCTGACCCGCGTTTCGACCAGTCCGCCAGCTGGAACGATGGGCAGGCTTACGGCGTGCGCAGGTGGGACGAGGCGAGTGCTACGGTAACCAGCAAGCTGGCCCCGGGGAGCGGGTATGGGTCGGTTGCGGATCCGCGCCACCTTGGCCCCGCCAAGCACTGCAACGAGTTCCGCATCGTGCCATGGAGCGGCACGGCCGGCGCCGTCACCGGTGCGCATGGGTCCGGCCAGTGCGTTGCCGATCCACGAGGCGCTGATGATCCAGCACTACTGCACGGAAAGTACAAGGTCGAGGCATGGAACGAGCCGGCGCGCACGGTCATCGCTGGAAATGCGAACGGTGCATTTGCCGTTGCTGATCCGCGGCCGAACGGCATCCCGGAGCAGGGCGACCACTACCTGACAGGCGGGCATTACGGCGTCGTCGGCTGGGGCGAGACATCCGGTGCCGTGTCGGCGGCGGCCTGCCACGACAACGGTCGGTGGTCGGTCGCTGATCCACGCAACTTGACGGAATGCTCAACTTGCACCGAATCGCAAACTGCCATGCCGGCGCCGGCGGACAAGCTGGTCGCGGTGATTCGCTCAATCGACGGCACCTGGCACAGGCCATTCACCACGCTCGAGCTCGCGGCGCTGCAGAGCTTGGTCGATCCGGAAGAGCAGCTTGAACTGGATGGCCTCTCAGACAGCGCGTGGCGTGAGCGCATCGGCAATGCGGTACCTCCGGATGCTGCCGAGGCGATCGCGGGGGTAATGGGCACCACGCTGCTGCTGGCGTGGTCTGGCGAGACCTTCACGCTGTCTTCCGCACCTGTCTGGGTGCGGCCGGTGGCGGTGGCGCTGAGCGTGGCGCAGGCTGGGTCAGCATGAACCGCGCCACCCTGATTCACTGCGCCCGCGCATACCTGGCCCAGTCAAAGCACTTCACCGGCCGGGCCCGTCGCTTCTCGTTCGTGCTGCTCGAGTGGGCTGCGCAGTGCCGGCGAAGAGCGTCCTGTGCTGTGCGTGAACCGATGCAGAGGGGGCTGTTTTGATGGCGCTACGCGAGCTTGTGCAGATCGAGTGGTGCGACCCGGATAGCGACTGGCCATGGTTCTGGCTGCTCGGCATGCGCGGAGACTGGCTGAAGCTGCAAGGCGCTGACTACCCGGACGGCTCGGCGACGCACGCCGGCTGCGTGATATGGGTGCACCGGTCGGACATCAAGCAAATGCGATCTAACGCAGAGCTAACCGGAGACGAGCGATGAGCGAAGCGAAGAGTGAGGCGTCCGCGTTGAGCGCCGAGTTAGAGCGCATGACGTTCGATGACCACAAGGAGGCCACTGCTGCGGACTGTGAAGCGGTTGCTGCGCTGCTGACCGATCTGGCCGGCGAAGTGCGGAAAGGCAACCTGCGCGCCTTCGAGGATTTCTGGATCGAAGGCGGAACAGAAGAAGGAGACGCCAAAGTGGCCTTCATCCGCGAAACGATAGCGCTGCGCTTCTACCACCGCGAAGAGGCGGTGCGCTCTAACGTGGAGTTGAGCGGAGCAAGCCCGCTTGCGGGCGCAGCGTCCGCTCGAACGCAAAGTTAGAGCGCAGGAGCGAACCATGACTGACAAGGCTTGCGAGGTATGTAAGGGTACTGGCTGGATTTGCGAGAACCACATGGACACTCCGTGGGGTAACGGACCAGGGCAGTGCGATTGCGGGGCGGGGAAGAACTGCCTTTGCAACCCGAACGGAGAAGTTGAATGGCAGGCTGTATATGCGACGACGGAACCGGAAGAGGTGAAAGAGTGGGCGCATTGATGATGCGCTCTAACGTGTTGTAGACGTCAACTGACGTCTATTCCGTCCACCACACAGACCGCGGCCACGAGCCGCGGTTTTTGTTTCCGCCCCATGTGTGATAATCCACAATCAAGGCGCGGCCGGGAGCCAGCACGTGAAGAAGCGGGTACAAAAGCGGGTACCGTTTTGACGGCTGCATCGGCTGACTCAGCAAACACAGGAGGTCTAGCCAAAAATGCTGCTGATGATCGACAATTACGACAGTTTCACCTACAACTTGGTGCAATACTTCGGCGAACTGGGCGCTAAAGTGAAAGTATTTCGCAACGACGAGATCACGCTTGAACAGATCGCGTCCATGCAACCTGCGCAACTGGTGATTTCCCCCGGGCCATGCTCGCCCGCCGAGGCCGGCATCTCGGTGGCGGCAATCCGCGAGTTTGCCGGCAAGCTGCCCATTCTCGGGGTCTGCCTCGGGCACCAGAGCATCGGCGCCGCCTTTGGCGGCCGCATCGTGCACGCCCAGCGCCTGATGCACGGCAAGACCTCGCCCGTGCATCATCTCGACAAGGGCGTGTTCAGGGGGCTGCCCAATCCGCTGATTTGCACCCGTTATCATTCACTGGCCATTGAACGCGAGACCCTACCCGACTGTCTTGAAGTGACGGCCTGGACCGAAGACGGCGAGATCATGGGCGTGCGGCACAAGACGCTGGATATCGAAGGCGTTCAGTTCCACCCCGAATCCATCCTGACCGAGCGCGGGCATGACCTGCTGCGGAATTTCCTCGACCGCGGCGACACCTTGCCCGCTGCGGCCTGACCGACATGAGGACGAATCCAATGATTACCGCCCAACAGGCACTGCAGCGCACGATCGAGCACCGCGAGATCTTCTTCGACGAGATGCTGTCGCTGATGCGCCAGATCATGGCAGGCGAGATTTCGCCGGTGATGACTGCCGCCATCCTCACCGGGCTGCGGGTCAAGAAGGAAACCATCGGCGAAATCACCGCTGCGGCCACGGTGATGCGCGAACTGGCAACCAAGGTCGTGGTCAAGCCGCCCCACGAGCACTTTCTCGACGTGGTGGGCACGGGCGGCGACGGTACCCATACCTTCAATATTTCGACTGCGACCATGTTCGTTGCGGCAGCTGCCGGCGCCCGCGTGGCCAAGCACGGCAATCGCGGCGTGTCATCGAAGTCGGGGAGTGCCGATGTGCTCGAAGCGCTCGGGGTGAATCTGGCGCTGAATGCCGAACAGGTTGCCGAGTGCATCGAAGCCACCGGCATCGGCTTCATGTTTGCGCCCAATCACCACAGCGCAATGAAGAACGTTGCGCCGGTGCGGCGTGAGATGGGGGTCCGGACCATCTTCAACATTCTCGGTCCGCTGACCAATCCGGCAGGGGCGCCCAATACGCTGATGGGCGTCTTTCATCCCGATCTCGTCGGCATCCAGGCGCGCGTCATGCAGCGCCTGGGTGCCAATCACGTGCTGGTGGTGCATGGCCTTGACGGCATGGATGAGGTCAGCCTGGGGTCCGGCACGCTGGTGGCCGAGCTCAAGGACGACAAGGTCACCGAGTACGAAATCCATCCGGAGGATTTCGGCCTGACGATGGTGGGTAGCCGCAATCTGCGTGTGGAAGACGCCGATGAGTCCCGTCGTACCCTGATTGGCGCGCTCGAGAACGAAGCGGGCCCGGCGTGCGAGATTGTGGTGTTCAATGCAGGCGTGGCCTTGTATACGGCCAACCTTGCCGCTTCGATCGGCGATGGTATCGTGCTGGCGCGTGAAATCATCGCCAGTGGTGCCGCGCGCGCCAAGCTGGACGCATTCGTGCAATACACGCGTCGGTTCGGAGCAGCCTGATGAGCGACATCCTGAACAAGATCTGTGCGGTCAAGGTCGATGAGGTCGCCGCTGCGGTCGAGCACAAGCCCTTGCACGCGATTCGCGCCGAGGCCGAAGCGCAAGCGGCAAGCCGCAACTTTGTCGCGGCCATTCGCGGCAAGATCGGCGCGGGCGCCGCGGCCGTGATTGCCGAGATCAAGAAGGCGAGCCCGTCCAAGGGCGTGATCCGCGAGGATTTTCGTCCGGCCGACATCGCGCGTGCCTACGAGCGTGCCGGTGCGGCCTGTCTTTCGGTGCTGACTGACAAGCCCTTCTTTCAGGGCGCGCCGGAATATCTCCAGGCGGCGCGGGCAGCGTGTGCTCTGCCTGTGTTACGCAAGGATTTTCTGGTCGATGACTACCAGGTCTTCGAAGCGCGGGCCATGGGCGCGGATGCCATCCTGCTGATTGCTGCCTGCCTCGACCTCGCACAGATGCGCGAGATGGAGTCCATCGCGGCTGAGCTGGGCATGGCGGTGCTGGTCGAGGTGCACGATGGTACGGAGCTCGACCAGGCCCTGCAGTTGCAGACTCCGCTGATCGGAATCAACAACCGGAATCTGCGGACTTTCGAGGTTTCCCTGCAGACCACACTGGACTTGCTGCCGCACATTCCCGCCGATCGCATCGTGGTGACCGAATCGGGCATCCTGAGGCCTGAGGACGTGACGCTGATGCGGGGCAGGGGCGTGAATGCCTTCCTCGTCGGCGAGGCCTTCATGCGGGTTCCCGATCCCGGCGAGGGGTTGCGCGCCCTGTTCACCTGATCCATGAACGAGCCGGAAAGCGCAGCAGATCTTCCGCAAGTCCGTCGTCGATGGCGGCGCGTGTTTGTTGTGGCGGCTACCGTGCTATTCGGGTTTGTTTCGATCTTGGTCTGGGGGATCGCAACCGAGTCCGGACTGAAAGCCCTGGCTCGTCTGGCAAGATCTGCAGCCCCCGGGAATCTGACGCTGGGCGAGGTTCGCGGGCGCTTGATTGGCCCGCTTGAAGTCGATCTGCTGGCGCTTCACACGCCTGATCTTGCGCTCAGGCTCGAGACGCTGGCGCTCGAGTGGACGCCGTGGGACCTGCTTTCGGGCCGGGTGGCCGTCTCGTCTCTCACGCTCGCCAGACTTGACGTGCATGCCCGCGCAAGTGACGCGCCATCACCCCCCGCGCGTCTGCCGGATCAACTGCGTCTACCCGTTGCGCTGCACCTGCCCCGGATCGAAATCGAAACGCTGACGATACATCGCGCCGAAGCGAGCGAGTCATTGTCTGCGGAGACGACCGGTGCCTTCACCGTCAGGAACATTGCACTGGGTTTCGATAGCGACAGTCAACGTCATCGCCTGCAGCGACTCGACGCCAGCCTGACGTTCGGCAGACTCAACGCGAGTGGCAGCATCGACGCAGTGGCGCCGTTCGCCCTTGAGTCAAGGGCGACGCTCAGTGGCGACATCCAGGCCGACCAGTTGCCCGAGGGCATGAGGATAGCATCAGCCGATCGGGACTATCGTATCGAGATGGACGCCACGGGCGTGCTTGCCGAGCCCGTGCTGAATCTGCGGGCCAGTGGTGCCGGCTTGCGTGGTGAGGGACATGTCGAGGCGACGCCGTTTGCCGACGTGCCGTTGAAGGCGCTCGAGCTCGCTCTCGGCGAGTTCGAGCCTTCCATGTTTTTCCCCGCTGCGCCGAAGGCGCGGCTCCGACTGGATGCAAGCCTGCGCGCCAGTGCGACCGATGGCTTGACGCTGAGTGGTCCTTTTTCCCTTCGCAACGAACGGCCGGCCACGGTGGATGCGGGCGGACTGCCGGTGGAAAGTCTGGGCGGCACGCTCACCTGGTCCGAAAAGGCCGTCGGTGTCGAAGGGCTGGACGTGAGACTGCCCGGCGGCGGAACGATTGGCGGAAAGGTGACGTGGTCACCACCCGCGCCACGCGCTGCAACTGCGGACGCGTCGGACATCACGCAGCGTGTGGATGGCCTTGGGCGTCTGGCCCTGCTGCTCGAACTGGCAGGGATCGATACCGCCCGTCTGGATACACGCCTGCCGAGGCAGCAACTTCAGGGACATGCGGAAGCAAAGGCGAGTGAATCGCGCCAGACGGTGTCGGTAAAGCTCAATGCGGGTGCGGCGAGTCTGGTGGCCAGCGCTGAAGTCGACGCTCCGACGGCGTCCGGAGCCGAGCGTCCTTTCAGGCTCAAGGCAGCGTTGCGCAAGCTCGATCCGCGCAAGTTTCATCCCTCAGCGCCGGCTGCCCGTCTCAATCTCGACGTGGACGCACAGGGTGCGCTGGCCGAAACCGCGGACCTGTCGGTCCGCTTCAAGCTTGTCGATAGTGCCCTGGAAGGAAGCGCACTGTCCGGAAACGGACGTTTCAAGGTGCTTGGGCAAACCGTTTCAGATGCGCTGCTGGCGCTCGATCTGGCGGGCAACCGTGCGCGCGTGGAGGGTGACTGGGGGAGGCCCGGGGATCGTCTGCGCTTTTCGCTGGATGCACCGGCGCTGGCGGCCATCGGTCACGGCCTTGGCGGACGGGGAGGTGCCGAAGGCGAACTGGGTGGCGGAATCGCAGCGCCCGCAGGATCGATCCGTTTTTTTGGTGAGCAGTTGCTCTTACCTGGGGGTGTCCGAATCGCCGGGCTCAACGGCGAAGGACAGCTGGCAGCCGGTGTCGACGGCCCTTTCAGTCTCTCCGCAGGTGTATCTGGCGTGGGCGCGGTGGGCGCCGATCCCGATTGGATCGCGGTGGCTCATCTATCTGCACAAGGCAGGCGCGACCAGCATCGTATCGAACTCAGCCTGACCGGCGCCGAGGCCGACGCGCTGGAGGCTGTGCTCGACGGTGGACTGAAGTCGTCTGCCAATGCGGCGCCGCGATGGGAGGGACGCTTGCTCAGTCTCACGTCCACGGGGCGCTTCGTGTCGCACCTGCAGGCACCTGCAGGGCTGACACTTGGCGCCGACCGGGTCGAGTTGGATGAGGCGGTGCTGGTCGCTGGCGAGAAGGGGAGGATCCGCCTCGAAGCGACGCGCTGGTCGGCCACTGGAAGCGTTCTCAAGGGTGCACTGACCGGCCTTTCATTCGGTCTCGAGTCACGCCCCGAAGGGCGCCCGCGACGCGGGGGCGGGTCTTTGATGCTGGGGGCGGAATGGGATCTGCGGTTGGCCGAGACGGTAGAGGGTGAAGCACGACTGTTTCGCGAGTCGGGTGATCTGGTGGTCAGCGGCGAGATTGGCACGCGGCTCGGCCTTGAGCGTTTCGAAGCGCGTCTGGTCGCGCGCAACAACCGCCTGGCCTTGTCGGTGGGCGCGCTCGGTACCGAACTGGGCGAACTGTCCGGCTCGCTGACCGCACTGGCGGAGCGCAGTGCGCAGGGCGGCTGGCAACTTGCGCCGCAGGCGCCGTTGCTGGGGTCGGCACGCTTGCAGATGCAGTCGATTGCCTGGCTGGGGCGACTGATGCGGGAGAATGTGGAGACGGCCGGCAGCCTCGATGCATCCTTTTCCGTTGCCGGTACGCCAGCCCAGCCTGAAGCCAGTGGCAGCATCAATGGTCGCGACCTGCAGTTCGCGTTGATCGATCAGGGGTTGATTCTGCGTGGCGGTGAGCTGGTGGCCGATTTCAATCGCGATCGCCTGCGTCTATCGGCCTTGCGTTTCGTTTCGCCCAACCGGGTGAGACCCCGTGATGACCGTGTGCCGTTCGCCGCGCTGACTGCGACGCCGGGGCAGTTCGTCGCCTCGGGCGAAGTCGCGCTCGACTCGGGAAAAGGCTCCTTCGTGTTTTCGGCTGATCGCCTGCCCTTGTTGCAACGTGAGGATCGATGGTTGATCCTGTCCGGCAAGGGGCGGGCCGCATCGACGTGGACCTCGCTCGACATCGACGCCGATTTTCGAGCGGATGCGGGCTTCGTTGCGATTGGCGACTCTCCTCCGCCCAGCCTCTCGGACGACGTTGTCGTGTTGGGGCGCAAGACCGCCGAACCGGGTCGCTTCGCCCTCAAGGCCCGACTGGGCGTCAACCTGGGCGATGCGCTATACCTGTCGGCAATGGGTGTGGATACCCGCTTGGCGGGAACGCTCGAGTTACGCATGGCACCCGGCGTACCCTTGTATGCAGTGGGCACCATTTCCACCGTAGGCGGCAGCTATCAGGGCTATGGACAGCGCCTGAGCATCGAGCGCGGCCTGATCAACTTCCAGGGCGCGATCGACAATCCGGGGCTCAACATCGTTGCCCTGCGCAAGGGACTCGAGGTCGAGGCCGGGGTGGCCATCAGTGGCAGCGCGCGGCGCCCGCAAGTGAAACTGGTCTCCGAGCCGGCGGTGCCGGATCCGGAAAAGCTGTCATGGATCGTACTCGGGCGGGCGCCCGACGCGGGCGGAGGCGCCGACCTCGCACTGCTGCTGCCCGCAGCCCAGGCACTGCTCGGTGGAGACAGCGGCGGAGGCATGACGGCGGAGCTCTCGCGCAGCCTTGGACTGGACACATTCTCGATAGGGCAGGGCGAACTCAACAGCACGTCGCGCGCGGCGACGAGCCGGGTGCTGGGCAGCGGCTCGCGGATCAGCAGTGGGCCCACGGTGGCGGGGCAGGTGCTGAGTGTGGGCAAGCGGCTGTCGGCGGATCTGGTGCTGTCGTTCGAGCAGAGTCTCGGCGGCGCGGAGTCGCTGGTAAAGCTGACCTACCAACTGGGGCGACGCGTGTCCGTCGTTGCGCGCGGAGGCACCGACAACGCGCTCGACATCTACTACACTTTCTCCTTCCGCTGAATCTGGCAAAGAGATGACGTATGCCACGAATGAAATCGTCACTCTGTGGTCACAATACCGGAAGCCCCGGATTTTCCGGCCTCGACTGCCAGCAGGGGGCACGGGATGCGCGACGGCCAGTTGAATTTCATGAGGAAGAACGATGACGAAGACGATGGAGCCTGCGACACTTGGAACCGCCATTCTCGGTGGTGGCTGCTTCTGGTGTCTCGAGGCGGTATTCCGCGAGGTGGAAGGCGTGGTGTCGGTGACGTCCGGTTATGCCGGCGGTCATGTCGATGCGCCGACCTATCGCCAGGTGTGCGAGGGCACGACCGGACACGCAGAAGTGGTCAAACTAGAATTCGACCCTGCGCGTGTCAGCTATCGGGACCTGCTCGAGATCTTTTTCGTCATCCACGACCCGACCACGCTCAACCGCCAGGGCAACGATATCGGTACCCAGTACCGCTCGGTGATCTTCGTCAGCGACGATGAGCAGTTGCATACCGCGCTTGCCCTCATCGAGGAACTCGGCGAGGCGCGGATCTATCCGCACGCGATCGTGACGCGAGTCGAGCGTGCAGTGCCCTTCTGGCCGGCGGAAGTCGAACATCACGAGTATTACGCCAATCATAGCGACCAGCCCTATTGCCAGTATGTCGTGGCCCCCAAGGTGTCGAAGTTTCGCGAGAAGTTTGCCAACCGTCGGCGTCGGGGCGGTTAGAATCGCTGCCTTTACACCACCCCCTTGCGTGGAGGCGACATGACCCGGACGACGACGGCCAGCGGCCTGATCATCGAAGACATCGAAATCGGCAGTGGTGAGGCCGCAGCCAAGGGGCAGATGGTCACGGTGCATTACACCGGATGGCTGGCCGATGGTAGCAAGTTCGACTCAAGCAGGGATCGCAACGACCCGTTCAACTTTCCGCTCGGTGCAGGCCATGTCATTCGTGGTTGGGATGAAGGCGTGCAGGGCATGCAGGTGGGCGGCAAGCGCAAGCTGACGATTCCCCCCGCGCTTGGATACGGGATGCGTGGCGCGGGTGGCGTGATTCCGCCCAATGCGACGCTGGTGTTCGAGGTTGAACTTCTCAAGCTCCTTTGAGGTGCGCGTGAGCTTTGGTGTGCATGCTCAGGCTTCGATCGGTCGCGGGTCGTGTCCGTGCTTCAAGGCGCAAGAGAGGGTGGCATGAAACTCGATCAGACCCAGTTGCGCATCCTCTCGCTATTGCAGAAAGACTCTACGCTCAGTACCCAGGCGCTGGCCGACAAGGTCGGCATGTCGCCGTCGCCATGCTGGCGGCGGGTGAAGGAGATGGAAGAGGCGGGATTGATCCGCGCCTACGTCGCGCTTGTCGATCGACAGAAACTGGGACTGGGAACCTGTGTCTGGGTCCGCGTCAAACTGAAGCAGCACAGTGCCGACGTGCTCGACCGGTTCGAGCAGGTGGTGAAGGGCTGCGATGAAGTTGTCGAATGCTATGAACTGCTCGGCGAGACGGATTGCCTGCTCAAGCTCTATCTGCCGAGTCTGGAGGCCCTGTCGGCCTTCATGCACAACTTTCTGTTGAAAATCCCCGAGATCGACGTCACCCATTCCAGCGTGGCGCTGCGCGAGATCAAGAACGAGACGGCCCTGCCGCTTTGAGCGGGCAGGGCCGTCGAATGCCGGGGGGCTGCGCCCGTGAGCGCGCGCCTTGCCAGCGGTGTCAGAGGTTGCTGTAGAACACCACCAGCACGCCCGCCGGTGCCACGAAACGTGCCACGATGTTCCACAGGCTGAACGCGCCTGCGGACAAGCCGAGCTCCTTGCGCACGCTGTCGCGGTCAATGAACCAGGCTGCAAAGACGATTGCGCCGAGGCCGGTCAGCGGCAGCAGGAATTTGCTGGTCAGTTGGTCGAGCAAGTCAAAGATGTTGAGCCCGAAGATCAGCACATCGCCCCAGATGTTGAAAGACAGTAGCGCCGCGATGCCGAGCGCCCAGGTCGCCAGGCCTGCAAGCACGGTGGCGCCGATGCGGCTCAGCGATGTGCGCTCTTCCACGAGTTCTACGACCGGCTCGAGCAGCGAGATCGAGGAGGTCAGGGCGGCGAAGGTCAGCAGGAGGAAGAACATCGTGCCCAGCACCAGCCCCCCCGAGATATTGCCGAAGGCCAGCGGCAGGGTGACGAAGATCAGTCCGGGGCCAGCCGCGGGGTCGAGACCATTGGCGAACACGATGGGGAAGATGGCCAGACCAGCGCCGATCGCGATCACGGTGTCCATCAGCACGACGGTGCGCGCGGTGCGCAGCAGATTGACGTCCTGACCAAGGTAGGAACCATAGGCCATCATGATGCCCATGCCGAGCGACAGGGTGAAAAAGGCGTGGCCAAGGGCGGCGAGCACGACCTTGCCGTCGAGCTTGCTCCAGTCCGGGTTGAACAGATACTGCACTGCCGCGCCGAAGCCACCCGTCGTGGTGCCGTAGGCCACGAGCACGAGCAGCAGGATCCCGAGCGCCGGCATCATCAGTTTGGAGGCGCGCTCCAGTCCGCCGGAAACCCCCATTGCCACCACCCCCGCAGTGAGCAACATGAAGACGGTGTGCCACACGAGAAGGCTGCCTGGATTGGCGAGGAATGAGGTGAATGCGCTACCGACGGCATCCTTGTCCATGCCGCCGAAGCTGCCGCCGGCAACGTCGACCATGTAGGACAGTGCCCAGCCCCCGATCACGCTGTAGAAAGACAGGATCAGAAAGGCGCCGAGCACGCCGGTCGCCCCCACGATCGCCCATTTGCGGCTGTGGCCGTTGGCGGCGGCGACCTCGGCCATGGTATTGATCGGATTCTTTTGCCCGCGCCGTCCGATCATCCACTCCGAGACCAGAATGGGGAGGCCGATCATGGCAATGCAGGCGAGATAGACCATTACGAACGCTGCGCCGCCGCTCTGGCCGATCATGTAGGGGAACTTCCAGATGTTGCCGAGGCCGACGGCAGAGCCGGTGGCTGCGAGCACGAAGCCCATCCGGGACGACCACTGTGAGTGGGAGTGGTTTTTTGCCATGTCATCGCTCCTGCGCACAGGTATTGAAGAAGGGGCGTGACAATAGCAGCAAGCTTGGGCGAACGGTGCCCGGAATGGCGTGAATCACGGAAAGTCTCCTCTCGTTTTGGTGACACGGTGCTCATGGCACCGTGCTCAGGGCATGGCTGAAGCAATCCGTCATCCGGATGCATCACCGCCCTGTGTTGAGGCCGCGCAAACCGGTGGGGTTGGCACGGGGTGTCAGGATAGTAACGACTGATGAAAGAAAAAATTTTTCTTATAAGGTGGTCGCAGACGGGAAATCAGGACAATTTTTCCTCTCCGGCTTCCTTAGCATGGGGTTGCGTCAATAAATACGGCGCATTGACGAACAACGCCACCAACAAGGAGACAGGGCTGACAGGTCGACCGCGGTGCCACGAGCACATGCGCGCCGGTCTCGTGCCCGATGCACACGATGCTCATGACAACACTGCCCGCGGTTTCGCTTGACGACAAATATACCCTGAAGGAAGGCCGTGCCTGGATGACGGGCATTCAGGCGCTGGTCAGATTGCCGATGATGCAGCGCATGCGCGACGAGGCTGCCGGGCTCAATACCGCCGGCTTCGTCTCCGGCTACCGCGGCTCTCCACTTGGTAATGTCGATCAGGAGTTCTGGAAGGCGAAGAAGTATCTCGAGCCGATGCACATCCGCTTTCAGGCCGGGCTCAACGAGGATCTGGCCGCGACCGCGGTGTGGGGGACGCAGCAGGTTACGCTCGACCCCAATGCGCGTTACGACGGCGTGTTTTCCATCTGGTACGGTAAGGGACCCGGTGTGGACCGTACCGGTGATGTGTTCCGTCATGCCAACGCGGCTGGCAGCTCGAAGCATGGTGGCGTGCTGGTGATTGCGGGGGACGACCACGCCGCCAAATCGTCCACGCTGCCGCATCAGACCGAGCATGTGTTCAAGGCGCTGATGATGCCGGTGCTGGCGCCGGCCGGGATTCAGGAATATCTCGAGTACGGCCTGCACGGTTTCGCCTTGTCGCGCTACTCGGGGTGCTGGGTTGCATTCAAGGCGCTTACGGATACGGTGGAAACCTCGGCATCGGTCGATGTGGATCCGTTCAAGGTGCAGACGGTGATCCCGTCCGATTTTCCGCTGCCGGAAGACGGCCTCAATCTGCGCTGGCCCGATCCACCGCTGGTGCAGGAGAAGCGCCTGCTCCATCACAAGCTGTATGCCGCACTGGCCTACTGTCGCGCAAACGGGCTCAACCGCACTGTGATCGACAGCCCCAATGCCCGACTTGGCATCATCACCAGCGGCAAGAGCTACCTTGACGTGCGCCAGGCGCTGGATGATCTCGGCATCGACGACACCGTAGCTGCCGAGATCGGCCTGCGGGTGTACAAGGTCGGCATGGTGTGGCCGCTCGAAGCCGAGGGCGTGCGCGAGTTCGCCGATGGGCTGGAAGAGATCCTGGTGGTGGAGGAGAAGCGCCAGTTCCTCGAGTATCAGCTCAAGGAGGAGCTTTACAACTGGAACGAACATGTCAGGCCACGGGTGATCGGCAAGTTCGACGAGAAGGGCGAATGGGCGCTGCCGCACAGCGAGTGGCTGCTGCCGGCTGCGGGCGAGCTGACGCCGGCGATGGTGGCGCGGGTCATCGCCGCACGCATTGCGCGTTTTCATACATCGGACCGGATCAAGGCCCGCCTAGCCTTTTTCGATGCCAAGGAGGCGGCGCTTGCGCGCCCGCGCCAGTCGATTGCGCGCGTGCCGCACTACTGCTCGGGTTGTCCGCACAACACTTCGACCAAGGTGCCGCAGGGCTCGCGCGCCCTGGCGGGGATCGGCTGCCACTACATGGCGACCTGGCTGTCGCCGGAGTCCACCCAGACCTTCTGCCAGATGGGGGGCGAGGGCGTGCCATGGGTGGGGCAGGCGCCTTTTACCAGCACGCCGCACGTGTTTGCCAATCTCGGCGACGGCACCTACATGCACTCGGGCATTCTGGCGATCCGCGCGGCCGTGGCTGCAAGGGTGAACATCACCTACAAGATCCTCTACAACGACGCGGTGGCGATGACCGGTGGCCAGCCCCATGACGGAACACTGTCGGTACCGATCATTGCCCGCCAACTCCAGGCGGAAGGTGTGAGCAATATCGTTGTCGTTAATGACGGTACCGGTCGCGCCTACGGCCCGTCCGACCTGCCGCACGGCATTCCCATCCGCCACCGCGACGAGCTCGATGCGGTGCAGCGCGAGTTGCGCACGGTGCCGGGCGTGAGCGCCTTGATCTACGATCAGACCTGCGCTGCCGAGAAGCGTCGGCGCAGGAAGCGCGGCACTTTTCCCGACCCGGCAAAGCGGGTCGTGATCAACGATCTGGTATGCGAAGGTTGCGGCGATTGCAGCGACAAGTCGAACTGCATGTCGGTGGGCACGGTGGAGACCGAGTTCGGCCGCAAGCGCGCGATCGACCAGTCGTCCTGCAACAAGGACTTCTCCTGCGTCAAGGGTTTCTGTCCGAGCTTCGTCACCATCGAAGGCGGAAAGCTGCGCAAGGGCAAGGCCAGCGCAGCGCAAGGTACGGATGACTTGCCGCGCCCACAGCTGCCCTCGACGGCCGCACCCTGGGGCATTCTGGTCACGGGTGTCGGCGGTACGGGCGTGGTGACGATCGCGGCGCTGCTGGGCATGGCCGCTCACCTCGAAGGCAAGGGCATCTCGGTGCTTGATATGGCCGGCCTGGCGCAAAAGGGCGGCGCGGTATGGTCGCATGTGCGCATCGCCGATCGACAGGAGCAGCTCTTTGCCGCTCGCGTGGCGGCGGGCGAAGCCAATGCGGTGATCGGCTGCGATCTTGTCGTGGCCGCGAGTGACGAGTCGCTGGCGAAAATGCGCAACGGTCACACCCGGGTCGTGATCAATCGCGATCAGTCCATGACCAGCGAGTTCGTGCGTGGTTTTGCAGCACAGGCCCGCAGTGGCGACGTGGGAATGGTTCCCGATCCTCAGTTCCCGGCGGGATCAATGGAGCAGCAGATCGTCGAGGCGGTCGGTGTCGAGGCGGCCGAGTTCATCGATGCCTCCCGGTTGGCGACCAGCCTCCTTGGTGATGCGATCGCCACCAATCTGTTCATGCTCGGCTATGCCTGGCAAAAGGGCCTGGTGCCGCTTAGCGACGACGCCATTCTGCGTGCGATCGAGATCAACGGCGCCGCGGTGACGGCTAACAAGGCCGCATTCCAGTGGGGACGTCGGGCCGCGGTGGACCTCAACGCAGGGAGTGAAGCGGCAAGACCGCAGCATGGCAAGCCGGCGCATCATGCGCTGTCGGCCACGGTCGACGAGGTGATCGCCCGCCGTCAGATCCAGCTGACGGACTACCAGAATGCCGCCTATGCTGCCCGCTACACCAGGCTCGTCGATCGCGTGCGTGCGGCCGAATCGCAGCTGATGCCGGGGATTTCGCTGCTGACCGAGGCCGTCGCACGCGGCTACTACAAGCTGCTGGCCTACAAGGACGAGTACGAAGTCGCGCGTCTGTATACCGACAGCGACTTCCTCAAGCGCGTCGAGGAGCAGTTCGAAGGTGACTACTCGCTGGTCTTCCATCTTGCGCCGCCGATGCTGGCCGACAAGGATCCGCTGAGCGGCGAATTGCAGAAGAAGTCCTATGGCCCGTGGATGCTCAAGGCGATGCGGATGCTGGTGAAGTTCCGTCATCTTCGCGGCAGTGCGCTCGATCCCTTTGCGCGCAGTCATGATCGCAAGCTCGACCGCCAACTGATTGCAGACTACGAACAGTTGATCGACGAAGTGCTGCGCGGGCTGGAGCTCGCCAACCATGAAACTGCGGTCGAGCTCGCTGCATTGCCCGAGCAGATCCGCGGCTTCGGCCACGTTCGCGAACGCTATCTGGCTCAGGCGAAGAAGCGCGAAGCCATGCTGCTGGCGGGGTTTCGGTCGCGTCAACCGCTCACCGCAACCGTCGGCGGCAAGGCTCGCAAGACGATTGCGGTGATTGCTGGCTGAATGCGTTTACCACCTGAGGCTGCCTGGCGTGTTCATCCGTGTTCCAGGCAGCGCCCAATCGATTTTCCACCACTGTGCAGAACGATTCCGCCCACACCACAAGTGAGGGCGTGGGTCGTGATGCAAGCATCCCTACAAGGAAGGAGACTCCCATGGCTGTATTTTCATTGAGTGATTTTGCCGATCACGAGCAGGTCGTGTTCTGCAGCGACGACAAGAGCGGGCTGAAGGCGATCATCGCGGTCCACAACTCGAATCTCGGGCCCGCACTCGGTGGCTGCCGGATGTGGCCGTATGCCAGCGAAGAAGAGGCGGTCCGTGACGTGCTGCGCCTGTCGCGCGGCATGACCTACAAGTCCGCAATGGCCAACCTGAAGCTCGGTGGCGGCAAGTCGGTGATCATCGGCAACCCGCGCACCGAGAAGACGCCGGCCCTGCTTGCAGCGTTCGCGCGCGCCCTGGAAAACCTGAACGGTCGCTACATTGCCGCCGAAGATTCGGGTACCAGCGTGGACGACATGAAGTACATGGCGCAATTCACCGCGCATGTGTCAGGCATCGTCGACAAGCCGACTGACGGCGGTACCCGCAGCGGCGATCCGTCGCCGGCCACGGCCTACGGCACCTTCGTCGGCATCAAGGCGGCGGTCAAGGCGAAGCTCGGTCGTGACTCGCTCGATGGTTTGCGAGTGGCCGTGCAAGGTGTGGGCCATGTCGGCCTGGATCTGGCACAGCAACTGAAGGAAGCAGGGGCGAAGCTGTGGATTACCGACATCCATCGCGAGTCGTTGGCCGAAGCCGCAAAGGTCCTCGGCGCCACCGTGGTGGCGCCGGAAGAGATCTTCGGGCTCGACGTCGACGTCTTTGCACCCTGCGCACTGGGCGCCATCCTGAACGATCAGACCGTTCCGCAGCTCAAGGCCTCGATCGTGGCGGGGGCGTCGAACAATCAGCTTGCCGAGGCGCGCCATGGGGTCGAATTGATGAAGCGCGGCATCCTCTATGCGCCCGACTACGTCATCAACGCGGGCGGCATCATCGACGTCTACCATGAACGCATCGGTTTCGACCGTGCTGCATTGGTCGGCCACGTCGAAGGCATCTACGACAACCTGATGGAAGTTTTCGAACGCGCGCAGAAGGAGGCGCGGCCGACCGGTGAGGTGGCCGATGCCATCGCCGAGGAACGTTTCATGCGCTGAAAAGGGCTGTGTTGTCGTACTGAAATGAAAAATGCCGCGACTGGGTCGCGGCATTTTTCGTGGAGCGTCAGTGAATCAGCTCTTGCCGACTTCGACTTGAGTCTCGACTTTCTGTCGCAGACGGATGTGAAGTTCGCGCAGTTGCTTTTCGTCCACGTCGCCCGGCGCGTCCGTCAGCAGGCACTGCGCACGCTGGGTCTTGGGGAAGGCGATGACGTCGCGAATCGATTCCGCGCCGGCCATCATGGTCACTACACGGTCGAGTCCGAAGGCCAGGCCTCCGTGCGGCGGCGCGCCGTACTTGAGGGCGTCGAGCAGGAAGCCGAATTTCAGTTGCTGCTCTTCGGGACCGATGTTGAGCGCATCGAAGACCTTGGCCTGGACGTCGGCGCGGTGGATACGCACCGAGCCACCGCCGATCTCCCAGCCGTTGAGCGCAAGGTCGTAGGCCTTGGCGAGGCATTCGCCCGGGTTGGTGGTGAGCAGGTCGAGGTGCTCGTCCTTCGGGCTGGTGAAGGGATGGTGGCAGGCGGTCCAACGCTTGCTCTCATCGTCGTACTCGAACATTGGGAAGTCGACCACCCACAGCGGGCACCACGCCTC
Source organism: Azoarcus sp. L1K30 (assembly GCF_018122735.1). GTDB lineage: Bacteria > Pseudomonadota > Gammaproteobacteria > Burkholderiales > Rhodocyclaceae > Parazoarcus. The sequence goes on from NZ_JAGRRD010000001.1 coordinate 4,334,618, forward strand.
GCCAGTGACGAAACCCTTCTCGTGGCCGAGCTTGGTGCGCAGGGCGCCGAGGGCATCGTTGACCACCTTGGTCTTGTCCGCGCCGAAGAAGATCAGGTCGCCGGACTGTGCGCCAGTACGTTCGAGAATGGTGCGCAGCGCGGTTTCATGCAGGTTCTTGACGATGGGCGATTGCAGGCCGGTCTCGTTGGGCTGCGCAGCGTCGTTGACCTTGATGTAGGCAAGGCCGCGCGCACCGTAGATGCCGACGAATTTGGTGTATTCGTCGATCTCGCCGCGGCTCAGGCTGGCGCCACCGGGGACGCGCATCGCAGCGACCCTGCCGCCGGATGTGGCGGGGCCGGAGAACACCTTGAAAGCGACGTCCTGTACCGCATCGGTGACGTCGGTGAGCTCGAGGGTGACGCGCAGGTCGGGCTTGTCCGAACCGAAGCGGCGCATGGCTTCGGCGTAGGTCATGCGCGGGAAGGGCGAAGGCAGTTCGACGGCAAGGGTTTCCTTGAACACGAAGCGGATCATCTCTTCCATCAGGGCGGTGATCTCGACCTCGTTCAGGAACGAGGTCTCGATATCGACCTGGGTGAATTCGGGCTGGCGGTCGGCACGCAGGTCTTCGTCGCGGAAGCACTTGGTGATCTGGTAGTAGCGGTCGAAGCCGGCCACCATCAGCAACTGCTTGAACAGTTGCGGCGACTGCGGCAGGGCGAAGAACTGGCCCGGGTGGACACGGGACGGCACCAGGTAGTCGCGCGCGCCTTCCGGCGTGCTCTTGGTCAGCATCGGGGTTTCGATGTCGATGAAGCCGGCGCTGTCGAGGAAGCGGCGGAAGGACATGGCAGCCTTGTAGCGCAGCATCATGTTCTTCTGCATCTGCGGACGGCGCAGGTCAATGACGCGACTGGTCAGACGCACCGTTTCGGACAGGTTTTCGTCATCGAGCTGGAACGGGGGCGTGACGGAGGTGTTCAGCACTTCGATGTCGTGGCAAAGCACCTCGATCTCGCCCGATGTGAGGTTGCTGTTCTCGGTGCCGGCCGGGCGGCGACGCACCTTGCCGCTCATCTTCAGTACGAACTCGTTGCGCACGGATTCGGCGATATTGAAGGTCTCGGCGCGATCCGGATCGCACACCACCTGCACCAGACCTTCGCGGTCACGGAGGTCGATGAAGATGACTCCGCCGTGGTCGCGGCGACGATGCACCCAGCCGCACAGGGTCACGATCTGGTCAAGGTTGGCGGCGGTCACCTGACCGCAATAGGAAGTACGCATGTCTTTGATTTCCGGCAATTCTGACGCAGCCCGGCAGGGCTGCGGGATTCAGTGATGGTTCATTCGTTGAGCAATGCCGACCTTTCAGGCAGCTTGCGTGTCGGGGGGGCGACGACCCCCATCGAGATGATGTATTTCAGTGCCTCGTCCACACTCATCTCGAGTTCGATGACATCCGCTCTGGGCATCATCAGGAAGAAGCCGGAGGTAGGGTTCGGTGTGGTCGGAACATACACACTGACGAAATCGCCCTCGAGGTGCCTGGCAGCATCGCCGCCCGGCTTGCCGGTGAGAAAGGCGATGGTCCATGAACCCTGCCGCGGGTACTGCACCAGAAGAGCCTTGCGAAATGCCTGGCCGCTACTGGAGAAAAGGGTATCCGAAACCTGCTTGACGCTGTAGTAGATCGACTTCACCACCGGGATGCGTGCAAGGATGCCCTCCCAAAGCTGCACGACCTTCTGTCCCAGCACGTTGGCGGCAACCAGACCCGTCACGAAAACGATGAGCAGGCTCGCCAGCACGCCGATGCCGGGAATATTGAAGCCGATGACGTCACGGGGCTGGGATCCGCTCGGCAGCCAGAGCAGGATCTGATCCAGCGTATTCACGATCCACGCCAGCACCATGAAGGTGATGGTCAGCGGGATCCAGATCAACAGGCCGGTGATGAAGTATTTTTTCACACGAAAGTCCGCAGTGGCGGGGCCTCAGGAAGGGTGGCAGGCGCAACTGCCGCCGCACGCGGGCGCGCTGCCGGCATCGGACGATGCGTTGGTGCCGGTGGCCGCAGCAGAGGTGGTCTTGCCGCCTCCCTTGAAGTCGGTCGCATACCAACCGTTGCCCTTGAGCTGGAATCCGGCCGCAGAAAGCTGCTTGACGTAGCTGGTCTTCCCGCAGGAGGGGCAGGTATCGAGCACGGGATCGCTCATTTTCTGCAGATGTTCCTTCTGGAATCCACAGCTTTCACAACGATATTCGTAAATAGGCATGACAAGCTCCGGAAAGGCAAGTGCGCAAGTCTAACGCAACGCAGCATAAGGAAAAAGCAAAGCGCCACGCTTTGTGGACATCGGCTCAAATGGGGGCATGTCGTCGCCAGTTCAAGGGGGCTGGCGCAAGGGGGAAGAGCACGAAATGGTCCAATGTCCGGCGCGCGGGTTGCACCGCATGCACCAGACACGAATGCATCTGTGCATGCGTAACTGTCGTGAGGTGTTCGTTCAGATCGTGCCCAGATAGTGACGCGTGATCGATTCGCCCCAGAACAGCGCAATGACGCCCGCGGCCGCGAGATAGGGGCCGAACGGAATGGGAACGTTGCGACCGTGACGGGCAAACGCGATCAGGCTGATGCCGACGATGGCGCCGACCACGGAGGAGAGCAGAATGGTCAGCGGCAGTGTCTGCCAGCCGAGCCAGGCTCCGATGGCGGCAAGCAGCTTGAAGTCGCCGTATCCCATGCCTTCCTTTCCCGTCGTCAGCTTGAATAGCCAGAAAATGGACCACAAGACAAGATAGCCTGCCATGGCGCCAATCACTGCGCTCTGCAGGTCGGTATAGGTGCCCGCAATATTGAAAGCCAGCCCGAGCCACAGCAGGAGAAGGGTGATATCGTCGGGCAGCAACTGGGTGTCGAAGTCGATGAAGGTGAGCGCAATCATGGCCCACAGGAACAGCAGTGCGCCGGCGGTGGCGACACTGTAACCGAAATGCCAGGCCGCGTAACCCGAGAGCACTGCGCTCAGCGTCTCCACTATCGGGTAGCGACGGCCGATCGGTGCCGAGCAGTGGCTGCAGCGACCGCGAAGGATCACGTAGCTCACGACCGGTATGTTCTCCAGCGCTGAAATCAGGTGCCCGCAATGGGGGCAGCGTGAGCGCGGTGCGGCCAGGTTGAAGCGCTCCGCCTCGGGCACGGGCTCGCCGCGCAACTCGGCCGCCTGCGCCAGCCATTCCTGCTCCATCATTCTGGGCAGGCGGTGGATGACCACATTGAGGAAACTGCCGACAAACAGGCCGATCAGCGTGACGAGGGGTACGAGGGCGAGCGGGTCGCGCAGCAGGTCTGACATGGATGTGCTTGCAAGGAGGCGGTCCGGCGCCAGCCGGACCGCGGATTGGATCAGACGACGGAGCCGAGTTTGAAGATCGGCAGGTACATGGCGATGACCAGACCGCCGATGACAACGCCGAGAAAGACCATGATGATCGGCTCGAGCAGCGTAGACAAGCCGGCAACGGCGTCGTCGACCTCCTGCTCGAAGAAGTCGGCAACCTTGGACAGCATGCTGTCGAGCTGGCCCGATTCCTCGCCGATCGACACCATCTGCACCACCATGGTCGGAAACACATTGGCGTTCTGCATCGCCACGGTCAGGCTGGTACCGGTGCTGACCTCGTTCTGAATCGCCCTGGTGGCGGTCAGATATACGTAGTTGCCCGCAGCGCCGCCGACCGAATCCAGCGCCTCGACCAGCGGCACGCCGGCGGCGAACATCGTCGATAGCGTGCGCGCCCAGCGTGCGACGGTGGCCTTGAGCACGATGTCGCCCACGACCGGAAGCTTGAGGACGGCCCTGTCAACCGCGATCTGCATGGCCGAAGATCGTCGGTAAAGGTATGAGATGCCTATAATTGTCCCAATAGCGATGGCGAACATCAGATACCAGAACTCGACGACGAAGTCCGACATCGCGATGACGATCAATGTCGGGCCCGGCAGTTCGGCCCCAAAGCTCGTGAATACCTTCTTGAACTCGGGCACGACGAACAGCATGATCACGGTCACCACTAGGACGGCAACCACGACCACTGCGATCGGATAGAAGAGCGCGGACTTGATCTTGCTCTTGATCGCGAGGATCTTTTCCTTGTAGGTCGCGATCCGGTCGAGCAGATTGTCGAGAATACCGGCCTGCTCGCCTGCGGCGACGAGGTTGCAGAACAGCTTGTCAAAATGTACCGGGTGTTTGCCGAAGGCTTGCGACAGGCTCGAACCGGTTTCGACGTCGGTGCGAACTTCGTTGAGCATGCGTGCCAGGCTCGGATTGCCCGAACCCTTGATGCCGATGTCGAATGCCTGCAGCAGCGGCACCCCGGATTTCATCATCGTGGCAAGCTGCCGGGTGAAGAGGGCCACGTCCTTGTCGGTGATCTTGTGACCACGTGACATCTTCTGCTTCTTGACCTTGGTGGTCAGTACGCCCTGGCGACGCAGGGTGGCCTGAACGAATGCCTCCCCGGTTGCGCGCATTTCACCGCGGATGATCTTGCCGGTCTTGTCCTTTCCTTCCCAGTTGTAGAGATCTTCCTTCGGCCCGACCGGGACGCGGCGTTTGGCTGTTCGGGATGCAGTCGCCATGTGTGGGTTTCCCTGTGATCCTTGTTATTCGTTGGTGCTTGCCAGCACTTCTTCCAGCGAGGTCACGCCCTGCCGCACCTTCAGCAGCCCGGATCTGCGCAGATCGCTGACGCCCTCGCGCTCGGCCTGCGCCGCAATATCCATCGAGTTGCCATTGGTCATGATGATATGCGCAATCTCCTCGCTCACCGGCATGACCTGGTAAATGCCGACACGTCCCTTGTAGCCGCTGCCCTTGCAGCGTTCGCAACCGACAGGGGCATAGGGCTGCCAGCTGCCGTCGAGTTCGTCTTCGTGAAAGCCTGCCTGCAGCAAGGCCTCGACCGGGATGTCGACCGGCTTCTTGCAGGTGCACAGGCGCCGCGCCAGACGTTGCGCGGTGATCATGATCACCGAGGACGCGATATTGAAGGGCGCCACCCCCATGTTCTTGAGACGCTCCAGCGTGGACGGCGCATCGTTGGTGTGCAGTGTCGACAGTACCAGGTGGCCGGTCTGTGCGGCCTTGACCGAGATCTCGGCCGTTTCGAGGTCGCGAATTTCGCCCACCATGATCACATCCGGATCCTGGCGCAAGAAGGCGCGCAGTGCGGCGGCGAAGGTCAGTCCCGCCTTCTCATTGACGTTAACCTGATTGATACCTGGCAGGTTGATTTCAGCGGGATCCTCCGCCGTCGAGATATTGACGCCTGCCTTGTTGAGCAGGTTGAGGCAGGTGTAGAGCGAAACGGTCTTGCCCGAGCCGGTCGGACCGGTGACGAGGATCATGCCGTAGGGGCGCTCGATCGCGTCGAGCAAGGCTCTCTTCTGCTCCGGTTCGTATCCTAGCGCATCGACCCCGAGCATGGCGGAACTCGGGTCGAGGATACGCATCACGATCTTCTCGCCATGCAGTGTGGGCAAGGACGAAACGCGGAAGTCGATGGCCTTGTTCTTCGACAGCACGAGCTTCATCCGGCCATCCTGCGGCACGCGCTTTTCCGAGATGTCCAGGCGCGAGATGACCTTTATGCGCGCTGCAATCTTTTCCTTCAGCACCAGCGGGGGCTGCGCAATCTCGCGCAACACGCCGTCGGTACGCACGCGGATGCGATAGTACTTCTCGTAGGGTTCAAAATGGACATCGGATGCGCCTTCGTTGATGGCGTCGATGAGGATCTTCTGAATGAACTTGACGACCGGTGCGTCGTCGACCTCGGAGCTGTCTTCTGCCGTTTGATCTGCGGGACCGTCCTGTTGCAGGAGGTCCATGTCGAACTCTTCGCCGGTCAGCTCCTGCAGCGTCTGCTGCGCCGTTTCACTCAGCGACTCGGCGAGCTTTCCGAGCTTGTCGACCTCGACGATGATCAGATCGAGTTGCAGGCCGGTCTGGAAGCGAATCTCGTCCAGCACCCGCATGTTGGACGGGTCTGCGACTGCAAGCGTGATTCGGTTCTGCCGTTTTCCCAGTGCGACGACCTGATGCTTGATCATCAGCTTTCGATCAATGGCGTCGCGCGGCAGGCTGCCGCGGTCGATCGCGCTGATGTCGAGCAGCGGATAGCCGAAGGTTTCGGCTGCAAAGCGGGCGATGTCCCGCGGGGTCATGAGCCCGCGTTGTGTCAGCTCGAGCAGGAAGGCATTGGTCGAGCCGTTGGCCTTGGGGGAACAGCCCAGCGCGTCGGCTTCGGTCAGCCGACCGTTCTGTATCAATGCTCGCGCAAGACCACTCAACGCGGTTTGTGGGTTTGCTGCCATCTCCCGCTCTCGAGGCGCCGACCCGTCAGGTGTCGACGTTCGTAATTATGTGACATTCGATGTTGCACGCCCGGCCATCGCTTGTAAAGCCCCGCGGGGCGCATCTTTCGACTGTCCGGCCGCGCCGGCTAGGCCGTGCGGAACAGGCGAGCCGTGCGCACGCGTCGGTCCTGAGTCTGAATGACCTCGATGGGCGTACCTGCAATGCGGACCGACAGACCGGTTTCCGGTATGTCCTGCAAGTATTCCAGCAGCAGCCCATTGAGCGTCTTGGGGCCATCGGTGGGAAGCTCGAGGCCCAGTTGGCGATTGATTTCCCGCAGGTTGGTGCTGCCGTCTACGGTCACGCTGCCGTCATCGCCCCAATGCAATCGTCGGCCCGACTCCGGAGTGCTGGTGGTGAACTTGCCGATCAGCTCTTCGATGATGTCCTCAAGCGTCACCAGACCGAGCATCTCGCCATATTCGTCCACGACCAGCGCAAGGCGCTGCTGATTCTCCTGGAAAAACTGGATCTGCGAGTAAAGGGGGGTGTCGGCGGGAACAAAGTAAGGCTTGCTCATCAACTCCCGGATCAGTTCGACGTTCAGCTCCGCGTCGAGCACCTCGCCCAGCAGGCGACGCAGATGGAGTACGCCGATCACCTGCTCGCTGTCGCCGTCATGGACGGGCAGACGCGTGTGGTAACTGGTGGCAATGCGCTCACGCAATTCCTCGATCGGCGCCGAAAGGTCGATGCCGTCAATGGCGCCGCGGGGGGTCATGACATCCTCGACGGTGATGCTCTCGAGATCGAACAGGTTCATCAGGATGTTGCGGTGCGTCTTGGGAATGTACTGGCCCGACTCCAGCACCATTGCCCGCAACTCCTCGACCGAAAGCGCGGCCGCGCCGTTGTCGGCACGGGGCTGCAGTCGCAGCAGATGGAGCAGACCGCTCGAGAACAGATTGATGAACCAGATCACCGAGTAGAACACGCGCAACAATGCGCTCAGCGGATAACTCACGATCAGGGCGAGACGATCCGCGTGGTGTGCGCCGATGACCTTCGGGGTGATCTCGGAGAATACCAGGATCATGAACGTGACCACGAGGGTGGCCAAGCCCAGCGCCCAGCGATCGTCGCCGAAAAGCTCCATGGTGATGACGCTCACCAGTGTCGCCGCCGCGGTATTCACCAGGTTGTTGAACAGCAGGATGACGCCCAGCAAGCGATCGGTCTGATTCAGGAGGTTGATCGCAAGCGTTGCGCCGCGATGTTCCTGTGCGGCCAGTGAGCGCAGGCGGTATCGATTTGCCGCCATCATGACGGTCTCCGACATTGAAAACATGCCCGAAACCAGGAGAAGGAAGGCCAACGCGCCGAATTGCGCAGTAATACCGATATCTAACACGTAGTGGACGATCGAATGCGGGGCTTGAGTATCGAAGCCATGGTGAGCCGATGTCAACCGGCATGCATGCCGGTCGCAAGCGCCGTCCGTTCAGCCGACCCGTTGCAGCAGGACTTCGACGACGAATCGGCTCCCGACATAGGCCAGCATCAGGGCCACGAACCCCGCAAGGGTCCAGCGCAGCGCGAGCTTGCCGCGCCAGCCCCAGGCGTGGCGTCCGAACAGCAGAGTGCCGAAGAGAAGCCAGGACACGAACGCGAAGACCGTCTTGTGATCGAGGCGAAAAGCCTTCCCAAACAGGCTCTCGGAAAAAACGACGCCGGTGACGAGCGTCAGCGTCAGCAGCACGAAGGCAATGCCGATGAGGCGGAAGAGCAGGGCTTCCATCGTCAGCAGCGGCGGCAGGCCCGACAGCAGTCGTGAAAAACGGGCATTGTGGAGTTGCCGCTCGGCGATGGCCATCAGCATCGCGTGCAGTGCCGCGAGCGTAAACAGGCTGTAGGCCAGCATGGCGATGATGAAATGCGCGCGAAACGCCGGCGAAGTCGCATTGGTCAACACATGTTCGCCCGGAAAGACGATCGGCAGCAGGCTGGCGACGACACCCGCCGGAAGTACGGCGGCATGGAGCCCGTCGAGGCGGGTATAGAGCGTTTCCACCCAGTAGAAGCAGATGGCGAGCCACACCATCAGCGACAATGCGACGCCGAAGCCGAAGCGCATCTCGTTTCCCGGGAACAGGGCCGAATGCAGTGCGGCGCCGTGAATGAGGATCGCAAACAGCAGCAGCAGACGTTCGCGTCCGGACATGCACTGTCGACGGGGGGCGCTCGGGGCGACGAGCACGCAGGTACGCCAGAACCAGGCACCGAGGCCGGCATAAAGCGTCGCAGGGAGGAGATGAAGTAGAATTGGGTGCATACAGACCCGCAGTTTACTCCAAGTCACTCCCGCCGAAGGTCTCCACAACATGCTAGACAACCTTACTCAACGCCTGTCCAAGGTCGTCAAGACCCTGCGTGGTCAGGCGCGACTGACAGAAGACAACATCCAGGAGGCCATGCGTGAGGTACGCATGGCCTTGCTGGAGGCCGACGTCGCGCTGCCAGTGGTCAAGGATTTCATCAATCGCGTCAAGGAAAAGGCCGTCGGGCAGGAGGTGATCTCCTCGCTGACGCCGGGTCAGGCTCTGGTGGGCGTCGTCCACGATGAACTCAAGGCCTTGATGGGGGGCGCGCACCAGGGCTTGAACCTTGCCACCCAGCCTCCGGCCGTGGTGCTGATGGCAGGCCTCCAGGGGGCGGGCAAGACCACGACGACCGGCAAGCTGGCAAAGCTGCTGAAGGAAACCCAGGGCAAGAAGGTCCTGGTGGTGTCGGCCGACGTCTATCGTCCGGCCGCGATCGAGCAGCTCAAGACCGTGGCGGCGCAGGCCGGGGTCGATTTCTTTCCGTCGACGGCCGAGCAGAAGCCGGTCGACATCGCGCTGGCGGCACTCGACTACGCGCGAAAGCACCACAACGATGTGCTGCTGGTCGATACGGCGGGGCGCCTCGCCATCGACGAAGCCATGATGGCCGAGATCAAGGCCTTGCATACGGCGGTCAAGCCGATCGAAACCCTGTTCGTGGTCGATGCCATGCTCGGACAGGATGCGGTGAATACCGCGCGCGCGTTCAACGACGCCTTGCCGCTGACAGGCGTGGTGTTGACCAAACTCGATGGTGATTCGCGTGGCGGCGCTGCACTGTCTGTTCGCCACGTCACCGGCAAGCCGTTGAAATACGCCGGCGTGGGTGAAAAGCTGACAGGCCTGGAACCCTTCCACCCGGATCGAATGGCCAGCCGCATTCTCGGCATGGGCGATATCCTCGGTCTGGTGGAGGAGGCTCGACGCGGTGTCGACGAGGATCAGGCGCGCGCCTTTGCGCAGAAGCTCAAGGCAGGCAAGGGGTTCGATCTCAGCGATTTCAAGGAACAGATCGGGCAGATGCGCAAGATGGGCGGGTTGTCGTCGATGCTGGACAAGCTGCCGGCACAATTCGCTCAGGCCGCCGGAAAGCTTCAGGGCGGGACGGAGGAAAAGGCGATTGGCCGCATCGAAGGCATCATCAACTCCATGACCCCGCTCGAGCGCGCCAAGCCCGAACTGCTCAAGGCCAGCCGTAAGCGGCGCATTGCGGCGGGGGCCGGGGTGACGGTGCAGGAGGTCAACCGGCTGCTCAATCAGTTCGAACAGACGCAGAAGGTGATGAAGCAGTTCTCCAAGGGCGGCATGGCGAAGATGATGCGCAGCATGAAAGGCATGTTGCCCGGCATGCCTGGAATGCCTCGCTGAGTGCTGCAGGAATGAAGGAGATCATCCTCGCGCTCGGTCGCTCGCTGCGCAGCCTGACGCGCACCGGCATTTTCTGGCACCTGATCTGGCCCGGCATCTTCGCCACCGTGCTGTGGACGGTGGTGGCGGTGATGTCCTGGACCTTCATCGTAGAGGGCGTCGTGGCCTGGATCGATGGCTTGAGCTGGGTGGGGGGCTGGCTGGATTCGTCCGAGGTCGCGGCGGGGGTGCTGGTCGTGCTGGTCAAGATCGCAGTCGCGCTCGCCTTCGTGCCCCTGATTTACGTTACGGCGGCCATTCTGGTGGCCGTTGTGGCCTTGCCGATGATGCTGGAACGTGTTGCCAGGCGCGACTACGCCGATCTCGAGATGCGGCGGGGCGGCTCGAACATGGGAAGCGTGTGGAATGCGCTGGTTGCCACGGGACTCTTCCTCGGTGCACTGCTGCTGTCGCTGCCGTTCTGGTTGTTGCCGGGCGTGGGTTTGGTTGTGCCCGTATTGCTGACCGGCTGGCTCAACCAGCGTGCCTTTGGCTACGATGCCCTCATGATGCATGCCGATCGAGAAGAATTGGGCCGGCTGCGTGTCGACCAGCGCATGCCGATGCTGGTGCTTGGCGGCGGGACGGCGCTGCTCGCCTATGTGCCGCTGGTCAATCTGCTTGCCCCGGCGTTTTCCGGGCTGTCCTTCGTGCATTTCATGCTTGAATCGCTGCGCCGGGATCGCACCCGCAACGGCGTCACGATTCTTGACCCCCAACCCTCCAGCCTGCCCAGGATCAGCGAATGAGCTTTGGTGCCCTCATCATCGGTGACGAGATTCTCTCCGGTCGTCGCAGCGACAAACACCTTGCCCGCCTCATCGAGCTGCTCCGTGCCCGGGGTCTGAAGCTGGGCTGGGCGCGCTACGCGGGCGACGAGCCGGGGCAACTGGTGGGCACGCTAAAGCAGACGTTTGCCAGCGGTGACATCGTGTTCAGCTTCGGCGGCATTGGCGCCACGCCCGACGATCATACCCGTCAGAGCGCGGCCACTGCGCTTGGCTGCGAGTTGGCGCTGCATCCGGATGCGGAGGCCGAGATCCGGGCGCGTTTCGGTGCCGAGCTCACGCCTGCTCGGCTGCAAATGGGGGTCTTTCCGGTGGGCAGCGAGATCATTCCGAATCCGTACAATCGCATTCCCGGCTTCTCGATCCGGAACCATCACTTCGTGCCCGGTTTTCCGGTCATGGCCTGGCCAATGGTGGAGTGGGTGCTCGATAACCGTTATCGGGAACTCCACCACGCCGAGGATTATGTGGAGCAGTCCGTCACCGTGTGGGATGCCTATGAAGGGCAATTGATCGAGCTCATGCGTGAGCTGACCGCTGCATTTCCCGACACGACGCTGTTCAGCCTGCCCACCATCGCGGCCGAGGGGCAGCGCCGCTGCATCGAACTCGGGATGAAGGGCACATCGGCTCGGGTGATCGAGGCGATGACGATGCTCAAGGCCGGCGTCACCCAATGTGGATTTGCATGGGAAGACAGGTCCTGAGCGCAGCGCCGCGCGGCCGGGGCGGGCGCGCGCTCGAGCGGTCGCACGTGATCGAGATCAACGGCAGTGAGGTGGCGCTTGTATTGCGACATTCGGCGCGCCGGACTTTCGCGCTTCAGGTCGATCATCGCGGCGCCCGGGTGGCGGTCCCGCACGGCACACCCCTGGCCGCGGTAGAGCATTTTGTTCGCGGACATGGTGACTGGTTGTTGCGCAAGTTGGATAACAGGCAGCGGACAATGGCGGCCATGCGCTTCGTGCCTGAGGATGGTGCCCGCTTTCCGCTGTTGGGCACGACCGCACGCGTACGCACCGGTCTTGCCGGTCGGAGTGCACGCTGGTGTGTCGATGTGGACGGCGTCGAAGAGCTTCACCTTCCCGGGGCGGGGGGCTCGGCCGCCCTGCTGCGGGCCCTGCGCAATCGCGCGATTGCATGGTTTCGCGGGCGGGTGGAGGAATATTGCCTTCGCCTCGGGCAATCCGCTCCCCGGGTGGGGCTGTCGTCCGCGCGCACGCGCTGGGGCAGTTGCAGCCGGCATGGGGGCATCCGTTTGCACTGGCGACTGATCCACCTCGAGCCCGCCTTGATCGACTATGTCGTCGCGCACGAGGTTGCGCATTTGCTGGAAATGAATCATTCCCCCCGCTTCTGGTCGGTGGTGGAGAGCCTTTACCCGAATTGGCACGAAGCGCGTCGTCGACTGCGGGCGCAGGGTGCCGAGTTGCCGCTGATCACCATGAACGAGCAGCCCCCGATATCTGACGAGGAGTGAGAGATGAGAATGCTGCATACGATGTTGCGCGTGGGCGATCTGGATCGCTCCATTGCCTTCTATACCGAGGTGCTGGGCATGCGCCTGCTGCGTCGCAATGACTATCCGGAAGGAAAGTTCACCCTCGCCTTCGTCGGCTACCAGGACGAATCCGAAGGTGCCGTCCTCGAATTGACGCACAACTGGGGCGTAAGCGGATACGACCTGGGCAATGCGTATGGGCATATTGCCCTTGAAGTGCCGGATGCAGCCAAAGCCTGTGCCGACATCCGGGCACGGGGCGGAAAGGTGGTGCGCGACGCGGGGCCGATGAAGCACGGTAGTACCGTCATCGCCTTCGTCGAGGACCCCGACGGCTACAAGGTCGAACTGATCGAGCACAAACTGGCATAGGCGGGCTGGCGACCGGCTACCAGTTGTCCTGAAAGCGTTTGCGAATCTCGAGTACCTCCTTCCAGCTGCGGAGAAAGGCGTCGGCGCAATCCGGATCGAAATGGCTGCCGCGACCTTCGCGCAGAAACGCAATTGCCTTGTCCAGTGTCCAGGCTCGTTTGTACGGGCGCTCGGAGGTGAGCGCGTCGAAGACGTCGGCAACGGCAACGATACGGCCATCGAGCGGAATCTCCGTACCCTGGAGTTTGCGCGGATAGCCACTGCCGTCGAACTTCTCGTGGTGGGAGAGCGCGATGATCGCGCCTCTTTGCACGACGGCGGACGACGAGTCCTTGAGAATGTCGTAACCGATGGCCGGATGCCGCTTCATGATGATCAACTCGTCGGGGGTGAGCCTGCCGGCCTTGAGCAAGATGTAGTCGGGGATGCCGAGCTTGCCGACGTCATGCATGGGCGCCGCCTGCAGGATCTCGTCAACGCAGTGCGCGTCGAGGCCCATGCGTTTGGCAATCAGCGCCGAGTAATGTGCCATGCGCTGAATGTGGGCGCCTGTTTCCGGGTCGCGAAATTCGGCCGCGCGGGCGAGTCGAGTGATCGTCTCGCGCTCGCGGGCATGGATTTCTGCGGTGGCGATGCGCACCGCTTCGGCCAGTCGCGCAGCGCGATCGCGCGTGGCCAGGTGCGCTTCGCGCAATTTGAGCATGTTGCGCACGCGGGGCTGGAATTCGTGCGGATCGATCGGTTTGGTGAGGAAGTCGTTCGCGCCAAGCTCAAGGGCGTCGTAGCGCGTACTGCGCTCGCTGTTCGCCGTGACCATCAGGATCGGCAGGTCGTCGTGGTCGTGCACTGCGCGAATCCGGCGGATGAACTCCAGTCCGTCGATGCCGGGCATCATGTAATCGACGACGATGAGGTCAGGCTCGTGCGTCTCGCACCAGTCGAGCGCGACCACCGGGTCGGCGAAGCATCGGGCTTCGCAGCCCCCGACCCGCCCCACCAACTTGTCCATCAGGGTCAGATTCAGGGGGGTGTCGTCGATGATGGCAACAAGCATGGCCGCCCCCTGAGTTGAGTAACCCTCAAAGTATCGCGCAGGGGCCAGCAGAGTGCCAGTATGCCAGTGACAGACGGCGGACGATTCAGTCCTCGTCTTCCATGCCGCCGCGACGGGGTACCTGGGTTGGATCGCACGTGATCGGGCGGTAGATCTCCACCCGGTCGCCGGCCTGAAGTGGTGCGTCCAGTTTTACCAGCTTGCCGAAAATGCCGACCTTCTGTTGCGACAGGTCGATATTCGGATACATGCTCAGAACACCGGAGCGTTCGATCGCGTCCTGCACGGTGGCCTCGTCGGACACGTCGATACGCAGCCAGCAGTGCTGGGCGCCGTCGGAATATGCTATGCCAATTCTCATCGCGGGGCTCTTCTCAGGGCGTAACGCCGTCGGCGGACAAGGCGCCGGGTGCGGGATGCAGCGTGGCGCGCCTGCGCTCCAGATGCTTTTGCAAGGCCATCAGGAACCCGAGCGCCAGAAACCCCCCCGGCGGCAGAATCATCATCAGGAAGCCCTTGTAGTTCGGGATCAGCGTCAACTCTAGAAAGCTGAAGGATTGGCCGAGCAGCAGGCTGGCATTGGCGAAAAGGGTGCCACTGCCGAGGATTTCCCGGGTTGCACCGAGCACGACCAGTGCCCCGGTGAAACCGAGTCCCATGGCCACGCCGTCGGCGATCGACGCGATGATCGGCTGGCGGGAGGCGAAGGCCTCCGCACGACCGAGAATGGCGCAATTGACCACGATCAGGGCGATGAACAGGCCGAGGACCTTGTGCAGGTCGTGGAGCCAGGCATTGAGGCTCATGTCGACGAGCGTGACCAGAGTCGCGATCAAGACAATGAAGGTCGGGATACGTACGCTCGGGCTGACCAGATTGCGGATTGCGGCGACGATCGCATTGGATAGAACAAGCACCGCGGTGGTAGCCAATCCCATCCCCAAGCCGTTGGTCGCCGTGCTCGTGACTGCCATCAGCGGGCACAGTGCAAGCATCTGAGTGAAGATGACATTCTGCCGCCACAGACCGTCCCGAAAAATGTCTCCGAACGCAATGCCCTGGCGATCAACCGGGGCCGCCTGGGTTTCGCTGCAACATTCGCTCATGGTGCCAGCTCCTTCTGTTGTGCAACGGTTGGCTTGTCCTCTCCCAGCATTGCGCTACGATGGTTCGCGAACAGTTCGAGCCCGCCCCGCACCGCCTTTACGACCGCTCGCGGGGTGATGGTGGCGCCCGCGAACTGGTCGAAATCACCGCCATCCTTCTTGACGGCCCAGCGGGCCACGGGAGGACTGCCCAGTGACTTGCCGGCAAAGTCGCCGATCCATGGGTTCTTGGCGATCTCGATCTTGTCACCAAGCCCCGGCGTCTCAGTGTGGCGCGTCACACGCGCGCCGAGCACGCGCCCCTCGCGATCGACGCCCATCATGATCTGGATCGTTCCACCGTAACCCTTTGCCTCAACGGCAAAGACGACTCCCTGCACAGTGTCGGCGCGACGGGCCCGATAGACCTTCAACGGTGAAGCGCCGTCGACGGGCAGATCGATGGCGTCGGCCAGCAGATTGTTGTCGGCGAATCCCTGCGGCAGTACTTGCGACAGCGAGGCCGCAGTATCGCGCGCGGCTGCCTCGGCAATGGCGGGGCCGGTGGCCTGATGGGCAAAGGCAAGCGCGGCACTGGCAGTCAGTGCAATGGCGCCAAGCGAAGCCCCTTGGTACCACAAGGCTTCGATGGGCGGACGGATCGATGGCAACTTGTTCATGGTGGTGGGGCGCTCAGGGGGCAGTCAGCGAATGGCCGTCGCGGCGGCGACCGAAGATGCGCGGGCGCGTGGCGCGGTCGATCAGGGGTACGGCGGAGTTCATCAACAGAACGGCGAAGGCGATGCCTTCGGGGTAGGCGCCCCAGGTGCGAATGATCCACGTGAGGGCGCCGCAGCCGAGACCGAAGATCCACTGCCCGAGTGGCGTGCTCGGCGAGGTGACGTAGTCGGTTGCGATAAAGAAGGCGCCCAGCATGACGCCGCCTGTCAGCAGGTGGGCCAATGGGGGCAAATAGCTGTCCGGAGCGAGGAAATTGGCGAGTATGGCCGGTAGGGCGACACCGAGCATGAAGGCGGTCGGGATGCGTAAAGTGATGATGCGCAGTGCGGCAAGAAAGATACCGCCGCCCACCAGCAGCAGGGCGCTGGTTTCGCCCAGACTGCCGGCGCGCTGGCCGAACCCGAATGCCTGCGGATCCCAGAAGCCTGTCAATGATTGCGACAGTGCGATGCCACGTGAGGCCTCGGCCTTGACGTGCCCCAGAAGCGATGCGCTGGTCATCGCGTCGGTGATGTTGCCGCCGAAGGTCACGCCAAGCGCTGCCAGAGGGGGCAGGTCGGTCGCCTGCGGTGCAACCCATTGCGTCATTTCGACCGGAAACGAAATCAGCAGCATGACCCGCGCCGCCATTGCCGGATTAAACAGATTCTGGCCCAGGCCGCCGAAGGCATGCTTGCCCACGACGACGGCGAAGGCTGCACCTGCCGCCGCGATCCACCACGGCGCCCATGGCGGCAGCGACAGGGCCAGCAGCCATCCGGTCAGCATGGCCGAACCGTCCGCGATCATTGCGCTTGCAGAACGCTCCGCCATGCGGGCGCAGAAGGCTTCGGCAAACAGTGCGGTCAGGATGGTGACACACCACAGCATCACCGCGGGCCAGCCAAAGTGCCAGAAGCCTGCGAGCGTCGCCGGCGTCAGCGCCAGCATCACCAGCAACATGACACGACCGACAGAACGGGCGCCGTGCGCGTGAGGCGAGGATATCGGATTCATGCGGTGGTCTCCTCGGTGTTCGTGGCGGGTGCTGACTTGGCAGCAGCGGCCTGCGCGGCAGCGGCCTTGGCGCGCTCGCGTTCGGCCTTGCGGCGTGCTGCCGCCTCGGCCTTTTCGCGCGCTTCGCGTTCCATCCGCGATTCGCGCGCCTCGACCAACTGCTTGATGGCGTCCTGCTTCATGCGATTGCGGTCTTGCGCAGCGAGTTCGCCCTTGGCGTGGTTGAAATACTGGACAAGCGGAATCTGCGACGGGCAGACGAACGAGCAAGTGCCGCAGCTGATACAGTCCTTGAGCCCGATGTCGACGGAGGCCTTGAGGTCACCATTGCGGATCAGGGCGGCCATGTCCAGTGGCATCAAACCGATCGGACAGGCGCCGACGCAGGACGCGCAACGGATGCAGGGGCCGGGCTCGGGGAGCGCGGCGAGCTCGCTTTCCACCAGAGCGAGCAGCCCGCCGCTACCCTTGATGACCGGGATGTCGAGCGAGCGGATCGCCAGACCCATCATCGGCCCGCCCATCACCCAGCGGGCGACGGTGCCTGTGGTGCCGCCGCAGAATTCGACCAGCGCCGACAGTGGTGTGCCGATACGCACTTCCAGGTTGCGGGGCGTGCGGATGGCGCCGCCCGATACGGTAACGATACGTCGTGTCAGGGGTTCGCCAAACCGGATGGCGCGGTGGATGGCCGCCGCGGTGCCCACGTTCTGAACCATGACGCCGATATCCGCAGGGCGGCCCTCGGCCGGAATCTCGCGGCCTGTCAGCCAGGAGATGAGCTGCTTTTCCGAACCCATCGGATAGCGACTGGGGACGGTGACGACTTCAACGTCGGCGAGATCGGCTGCCGCCTCGCGCAGCGCGGCAATTGCCTCGGGTTTGTTGTCTTCCACCCCGATCATGGCGCGTTCACCGCCGATGGCGCGCAGGATGATGCGCGCGCCATCGACGACCTCGGGCGCGCGCTCGCGCATCAGGCGGTCGTCACAGGACAGATAGGGCTCACATTCACCGCCGTTCAGAATCAGGGTCGGAATACGCGTCTTTTGCCCCAGCGCGAGTTTGACCGCGGAGGGAAAGGTTGCGCCGCCCATGCCGACGATGCCCGCTGACGCGACCCGGCGTGCGATGTCTGCCGGTTCGAGCATGAACGGATCGGCAATCTCCGGCGGTAGTGCCTCGTCGAGGCCGTCGGGCTCAAGGAGGATGGCCGGACCACTGAGCCCGGATGCGTGGGGGACGGGAACCTCGGCAATGCCCAGGATTCGACCCGAGGTGGGCGCATGCAGCGGCGCCGAGATCGCCCCTTGGGCCTCCGCGATCAATTCACCGCGCAAGACCTGCTGACCGGCCTGCACCAGTGGCCGCGCCGGCGCGCCGATGTGCTGGGCGAGCGGAAGAATGAGTTGCGCAGGCAGGGGGAGTGGCGTGATCTCGGTGTCGGCCGCCGGGTGCTTGCGCCCTTCCGGGTGCGCGCCCCAGCGTTGAAACAGGCGGCGCAAGGTGCTACGAGCGGAAAATGCAGGCATGGTCATGGCAGGCGGTCTCAGGCGCTGACCGGTTTGGGCCAGACCCATGTCTGCAGGGTCACCGGCACCGGTGTAAGTTCGATGGCGCCGGTGGGGCATACCCCCTCGCACTTGGCGCAGCCCGTGCAGGCTTCGCGAATGACGGCGTGAATCTGTTTGACGGCGCCCAGCACAGCGTCGGTCGGGCAGGACTTGAAACACTTCGTGCAGCCGATGCAGATCTCCTCGCGCACCTCTGCAATGCGCGGCACCTGCTCCTGTACCGCGCTGGCGTCGAGGGCCAGGCCAAGGCGGGCAGCCAGTGCTTCGGCCAACGCAAGTCCGCCCGGAGGGCAGCAGGTGGCAGCAGCGTTGCCGGCGACGAGCGCTTCGGCCGCGCCGGAACAGCCCGGAAAGCCGCATTGCCCACAATTGGACCCAGGCATCATTGCTTCGATTTCAGCCTCGACACCGTCGCGTTCGACGTGGAAGAAGCGTGCAGCGAGTCCCAGACCCAGGCCGAAGACGATACCCAGCACGGAGATGCTAGCAACGGCGATGAACATGTCGGCTCCTTGATATCGTTGTTCAGTGATTGGTCAGGCCGGAAAAGCCCATGAAGGCCAGTGACAGCAGTCCGGCGGTGATGAATCCGATCGGCGCGCCGGCAAAGGCGGCCGGCACCCGTGCGAGTGCGAGGCGTTCGCGCAGGCCTGCGAAGAGCACCAGTACCATGGTGAAGCCGGCCGCCGAGCCCAGACCGTAAATCACGCTGCGCGCGAAGCCGGCGCCTTCCTGGACATTGAGCAACGCGACGCCGAGCACCGCGCAGTTGGTGGTGATCAGTGGCAGATAGATACCCAGCACCTTGTACAGCGTGGGCGCATTCTTCTTTACCGCCATTTCGACGAACTGCACGGTGGCCGCAATGACGAGGATGAATCCCAGAATGCGCAGATAGCCGAGATCGAACGGCGCCAGGAGCGCATGTTCCAGCACCCAGGTGACCGCGCTCGCCAGCGTGAGCACGAACGTCGTGGCCATCCCCATGCCCAGCGCACTGTCGATCTTGCGCGACACCCCCATGAAAGGGCACAGGCCAAGGAACTTGACCAGGACGACGTTGTTCACCAGCGCCGTACCGAGCAGCAGCATCAACCATTCACTCATTGCCGACGATCTCCGTCAATTTCGATCTTCACGGCCCTTGTTGCATGAGGCGTGCCATTCGGGGTGCGTTTTCAAAAGGCTGATTTAAAAGTGAATTTTGTGCAGTGCAGTGTCCACTGCATGTGTCGATTCCGCCACGCGTCAGTGATTTGTCGTGAAGGCTACACATGAACGGCGCGCGAGATGGACGCGTACCCGCTGTCGCCCGGCGCGGTATCCCTGACGACAGCGGGTGTTCGGGCGAATGCACCGCTTGAGTGCGCAAAATTGTCGGGTTTGGCACATAGCTTGCTAAGGGAGTCGCAACCCTTCTCTGTCGAGACGTCAATGTCAGCGCCCGATTCCATGCAAGCAGTGTTTGCCGATGCAGTGTTCCACGATGCGGTTGAGCAATCGGCGATCGCGATCTCGATTACCGACGGCAATGCTCACATCCTCTATGTAAACCCCGCGTTCTGTGCAATTACAGGCTATGCGCCGGGCGAAGTCGTCGGCAAGCGGCAATCGCTGTTGTCTTACAAGTCGACGCCCAGAAGCGTGTATCAGAAGATGTGGCAAGCGCTCAGGGCGGGACAGTCCTGGACCGGGCGGCTGTTGAACCGGCGTCGGGATGGTTCGCCTTATGTGGCCGAACTCACCGTGACCCCCTTGCGTTCGTCGGTGAGTCGGGAGGACGAGGTGCGCTACCTGGGCATGCACTGGGATGCCACCGAGGAGCATCGTCTGGCGCAGCAACTGGGCAATCACAAACAGCTGATCGAATCCGTCATCTCGGTGGCACCCGTAGCAGTTGCACTCCTGGATGTGGATGGCAAGGTGGTGTTGGACAATCCGGCCTATCGGCGGATCGTTTCCGACATGCGGGTTGCCGAACCGGCGCACGCGGTCATGGACGAGCTGCGCCGCAGCCTGGGGGACGATTTCGGCCGTGCGCTTGCACATCGGCGGGCGTTGCTCAATCACGAACTGTGCTTCGATCTGGGTGTGTCGGATCCGCGCTGGTATTCGTGTTCGGTGACCTGGTTCGAGGAGCGCCACACCAGCCCGGATGCGTTCTATGGTGACGGCTGTTCCGATTACATGCTGCTCGTCATGCACGATATCAGTGCATCGAAGCGCCAACAGGAGGCGCTGCGCATCGCCGCGATGCGTGCAATGCTGTCCGAGGGCGAGTTCAACCAGAGTCTCAGGGAGGCCTTGTCCGGGGCAATCTTTCAGTTGCAGGGGCCGGTCAACCTGATTGCCGCAGCCGCAAGCCTGCAGCGGCGGCGGGCCGGTGGCGCTGCAGGGGGCGACGCATTGAGCAGGGCCCTGGCTGATGCCCAGCGTGCTGGAGAGCAGGCGATCGCAACCTTGCAGTCGGCGATGCCGGCCGAACCGGAGGCGCCGTCGGGCCTGGTCAGCCTGAACGAAGTGCTGCGCGACGTGCTGATGCTGGAAACCGAGTCCTTTCTCTCCGCTGGCGTGACGGTCGACTGGCATCCGGCGCATGTCCTGCCTTCGGTACAGGGCAATCCCACGGCGCTGCGCAACCTGTTCCGCCAGTTGGTGGCCAATGCGGTGGAGGCCATGAATGTACGGGGCTGGAAGGAGCGCAGCCTCAGTGTGTCGACCGAACTCATCGGGCAGGATGTGTGCGTGGTGGTCAGCGACAGTGGTCCCGGCATTCCCGAGGCACTGAGACTGAAGGTTTTCGAGCCCTTCTTCTCGACCAAGCAGACGCGATCGGCAGGGCGGGGCGTCGGCCTGTCGCTGGCGCAGGAGATCGTCAGTCGTCACCGCGGCATGCTCAAGATTGACCCCGAGCACACGAACGGGTGCTGCATCCGCGTCAGCTTCCCGTCGATGCGCCAGAACGCCGAGGGCGCGTCAGGGGGTTCTCGATGAATGCAAACGAGCCAATCAACGAGCTCGCGCAGCGTGCAGCCTGGCTCGAGTCCTCGCTTGAGGCCCTGTATCGCGTCAGTCGGGTGCTGTCACGTTCGCTCGAGCTGCGGGAAACGCTGGCGGAGTTGCTGCGCGTGCTTGATGAGGAGTGTGGATTCAACCGTGCGCTGGTTACCCTGAA
The DNA here is from genome assembly GCF_018122735.1 of Azoarcus sp. L1K30. Taxonomy (GTDB): domain Bacteria; phylum Pseudomonadota; class Gammaproteobacteria; order Burkholderiales; family Rhodocyclaceae; genus Parazoarcus. The sequence goes on from NZ_JAGRRD010000001.1 coordinate 4,356,048, forward strand.
TGAGCCGGGAGGTGACTCGATGGCGATTTCGGCTTTGCATGGGGTGGACGCTCCGATTAATCCGGACATTCGTTGGCGGGCGGGTGAGGGCGTCATCGGCACCGTGCAGCAACGTTCGCGGCCGCTCGTGCTGCAGCGCCTGGCCGACAGTCCGAATTACCTGCCGCAGCGAGGCGTTTTCGATGCCGAGGCGCCGTTCATCGGCGTGCCGATCCGTGCCGCGCATGAAACCGTCGGCGTGCTTGCGCTGCAGCCACCGGTCGCCTTGTGCGAGCGCCTCGACGACGATGCTCACTTTGCCGAGATGGTGGCGAACCTCATCGGTCAGGTTGTCCGCTTGTCGAGCCAGGTGAAGCAGGAGCGTCGGGACATCTCCGAGGAGCGCGATACCCTGAGGCGCGCGGTACGAAGTCATTTCGGCTTCGACAGCATCATCGGTCACACGGCGGCGATGCGTAAGGTGTTCGACCAGGTGCGGCAGGTGGCGAAGTGGAACACCACGGTGCTTGTCCGTGGCGAGACGGGGACGGGCAAGGAACTCATCGCGCAGGCCATTCATTACAACTCTCCGCGCGCGGCCGGCCCCTTCGTCAAACTCAACTGTGCCGCGCTGCCGGAGAACCTGCTGGAGTCGGAGCTCTTCGGTCACGAGAAAGGGGCTTTCACCGGCGCGCTGACGCAGCGCAAGGGCCGCTTCGAAGCCGCTGATGCGGGGACGCTGTTCCTGGACGAGATTGGCGAAATTTCCGCGTCCTTTCAGGCCAAGCTGCTGCGCGTCTTGCAGGAGGGCGAGCTCGAGCGCGTCGGCGGCGCCCGAACCTTGCGCGTCGATGTTCGCGTGATTGCCGCCACCAATCGCGATCTGGAACTCGAGGTGGAGGCCGGGAAGTTCCGCGAAGACCTGTTCTACCGGCTCAATGTCATGCCCATCATGTTGCCGCCATTGCGCGAACGGGTGGAGGACATTCCCGAAATCGCGACCTTCCTGGTCGACAAGGTGGCCAAGATGCAGGGACGGCCCCTGTCCATCACTGAAAGTGCATTGCGTATCCTGCTTCACCACGCCTGGCCGGGAAACGTGCGTGAACTCGAGAACTGTATCGAGCGCGCCGCGGTCATGAGCGAGGATGGGGTCATCGATCGCGACCTGGTGCTGATTTCGGGCGTGGATGAACGTGTCACACCGATGCGCGGGGGCGGAGCGGTCGATCTCGACGATCCTGATCTGGATGAGCGCGAACGTGTGATCGCGGCGCTGGAGCAGGCCGGGTGGGTGCAGGCCAAGGCGGCGCGGCTGCTGAACATGACACCGCGCCAGATCGCCTACCGTATCCAGACGCTCAACATCAAGGTGCGGCAAATCTGATCCAGTGGGCCTCGATCCGAACGTGGGGCATGAACCCGGTGTGAACACGGTCTTCATCCTTCGTTCAGTGCGTACCTGTCAGTATGCGTCAGACCCTGCAGCAGATACGGGCTGTGGGGCGCAGGCGGGAGTTCCCGCCGTGCATCGCCTACCGTCAGGAGTCGACCATGAAACTCAGTGAAACCGTTTTCTTTCGTGAATTTGTTGCCGTTACCGTGGGGTTGTTGCTGGCAGTCGGCAGTATTGCCTTCATCTCGATCCCGGCGAGTATGGCCGTTGTCGGCAGTGTGACCCATTTGACGTGAGCACCCCGCGAGGTGATTCAGCGTGGCACTGGGTCAGGGAGGTGATCGACGACCACCTCCCGACTGCTCGCGGGCTTACTTCATTGCGCTCGCGGTCTTGAGGTGCGGGTCAACTGGCGGAACGATGGACCTGCCCTCGGTCATGGGAAGGCGTGGCATTGTCTGAACGGGGAAGGTGCCGCTGAGGCCGTTCAGGAAGGCCACCAGATCGTTGACCTGTGATTGCTCCAGATCCTTGTCGAGCTGGGTCTTGGCCATGACGCGCACGGCTTCTTCCAGCGTGGGCACTTTCCCGTTGTGCATGTATGGTGCGGTCAGCGCGATGTTGCGCAGCGTCGGCACGCGCCACATGTGTTTGTCACTGTCCTTGCCGGTCGAAGCGTGCCGGCCCGTGTCTGACAACAGATCGTACTGTTTGTCGAAGGCGCTGCCGGTAATGGTTGGGAATTTCATGAAAACACCTTCGCCCGTCGGCATTGTCGGCCCGCTGAAGTTGGCGCCCGAGTGGCAGGCGGTGCAGCCCAGCTCGCTGAAGGTCTGCATGCCGCGGATCTGTTGGGCCGACAGCGCCTTCTTGTCGCCCTTGACGTAGCGATCATAGGGCGTATCCGGTGTGACGAGCGTGCGCTCGTAGGCGGCGATCGCCTTGGCCAGGTTATCCATCGTCAACGGCGTGGGCGAGGCCGGGAAAGCCGCCTTGAACAATGGCAGGTAGCCCGGGATCTGCTCGAGTCGGCTGATGGCGACCTTCGCATCGCTCATGCCCATTTCGATGGGGTTGGTGATGGGGCCTTTGGCCTGATCCTCGAGCGTTGCAGCGCGGCCGTCCCAGAATTGTACGGACTGGTAGGCAGCATTCCACACGGTTGGCGCGCTACGCCCGCCACGTGCATCGTGCATGCCGATCGAGTTTGGACGGTTGTCATCGCCACCGGCCATGACGTTGTGACAGGAATTGCATGACAAGGTGCCGTGTTCGCTCAGGCGGGGATCGAAAAACAGTGCTTTGCCGAGATCGACTTTCGCTTGAGTTTGAGGATTGTCGGCCGGGACTGGAGGGTGTTCGGGGAGGGCTTGCCATTGTTGGGCGTGCGCGCTCAACGCGAGGGTAAAGAGGCCCGAGAAGGTGAGATATCGTACAAGTGGCTTCATGCTGTGTTCTCCGTTTCAACGATGGGTCGGTAAGGGCAGCGTCTGATTGTTGCAGCCGCGGTGTCACTCCGCAGATGACGGCCTGAGCATGACGAGCTGGTGCCGCCACAGTGAAAATTGCATATGCAAAGTGAACGCAGGGTGAACGCGGTGAGGCAAGGGGAATTGCCCTGGCGGGGACGGGAGCCGGCATTGTCCGGCCGGGCTGCTGAGCGGGGCGCCGTACTGAGTCTTCGGCAGCGTATCGAAGCAGTGCGAATCAAGTCATGAAAGCTTAAAGGTGTCCCGATAGCCTGCGCATTCCGACCTTCGATGACATAGGTGTTCGATGCCTTCTGCTGCCACGCTCAAGAGCACGCTGCCGCGCGTTCTGGCGCTTCTCGTTTCCACAACTTTGCTGACTGCTTGCATCGGCGGCGGTGGCGGGGGGGGCTCCGGCGTTCCAATGGAGCTGACGATTCTGCATGTCAACGACCACCACTCCCATCTTGATGCGGAGAGCACGACGCTCACGCTGAGCAATGCCGCAGGCGCCGCCACACGGGTCGGGCTTCCCTTGGGCGGCTTTGCCCGTGTCTCGGCTGCCATGGCGCAACTGTCAGCGGCTTCGCCGAACGTTCTGAAACTGCATGCCGGTGACGCGATGACGGGTGACCTCTATTTCACCCAGAGTGAGGGCAAGGCCGATGCGGTCATGATGAATACGGTGTGCTTCGATGCATTCGCGATCGGCAATCATGAATTCGACAATCGCGATGCAGGGCTGGTGAAGTTCATCGACTTCCTGCATGCGGATTCTGCTGTGTGCAGTACGCCCGTCCTGTCGGCCAACGTGCACGCCGCCGCTGGTTCGGCGCTGGCAAGCCGTGTCGAGCCCTATACCGTGCTTGAGCGCGGCGGGCAGAAGATCGGGGTGATCGGATTGACCGTGGCGGGCAAGACGCGCAATGCCTCGCGTCCGGATGCGAGTACGGTTTTCGAAGACGAGGTTCAAAGCACTCAGAACGCAATCGATACCCTGCAGAAGAGTGGGGTGAACAAGATTGTTCTGTTGTCGCATCAGGGCTATTCGGTAGATGTCGCCATGGCTTCCCAGCTTTCCGGGGTGGATGTCATCGTTGGCGGTGACTCGCACACCTTGCTCGGCCCCGATAGCCTGCAGGCGGTCGGACTGTCGCCGAGTGGCGCCTACCCGACCGAGGCACTGGACAGCAAAGGGAAGCGTGTCTGCGTCGTTCAGGCCTGGCAATACAGTTATGCGGTGGGGGAGCTGAAGGTCAGTTTCGACCGCGATGGTGTGGTGTCGAACTGTGCCGGGCGGCCTCATATTCTGGTGGGCGACGTCTTCACCGAGGGGGCCGTCGCCGCGAGCGCTGCCGATGCCGCTGCTTATCGCGCGCAACTCGATGCTTCGGAGAGCTTCAGCGTAGTCGCGCCGTCGCCGGTTGCGGTTGCTGCGCTCGAGCCCTACAAGCTTGCAAAGGATGCGCTTGGGCTGCAGATTGCGGGCTCGAGCGTCGATGACCTGTGTTTGCGTCGAGTGCCTGGTACGAAGCGTGATACCTCACGCTCGCGCCTGGGGGATGCGTGCAATCTCGACCCCCATGTTATTGCACATGGGGGCGACATCCAGCAACTCGTGGCCGAGGCCTTTCTGCAGCAGGGACAACGTTTTGGCGGTGCGGATATTGCACTGCAGAACGCCGGTGGGGTGCGAGTGGATATTGCGGCAGGTGATGTGACGGTCGGCAAGGTCTATGAGCTGTTGCCCTTCAAGAACCTGCTGGTCCGTATGACCTTGAGCGGCGACGAGGTGGTGGCTACTCTGGAGGACGCGGTCGACTCGGTGATCAACGGCACGGGAACCGGCGCGTATCCCTATACCGCGGGCCTGCGCTTCAATGTCGATATGAATCAGCCCAAAGGTTCGCGCATCTCCGCCATCGAGTGGCGGGATGCCTCCGGTACCTGGGGGGCTTTTGACACCGCCCGGAACTACAGCCTGATTACGAACAACTTCACCGCGGAAGGCGGCGACAGTTACAACACGCTCAAGGCGGTGGATAGCGCGCGGCGCGAGGACACGTACCTGGACTATGCGGACTCCTTCCTGCAGTACGTGAAGGAGAATTCCCCTCTGCGGCGGCCCGATACCGGTGCGTTCAGCACGCAATCGTATATCGAGATGCCCTGACCGTATCCGAAGCCTCTCGCCCTCGCTGCAGGGGGTGAGGCGTGGTAGTACGGCGCCGGTCTCAGTGCCCGTGGCTTGTCCATGGGCATTTTCTCTTTGTACTGCCGTAAGGTGTCGCGAGTCCCACAGCCGGGCCTGTTGCACATCCGACAAAGTGCTCTGGCGTTGTGAAGAAAATCCAATAAAAACAGTGTGCTGAATATCCTCTAGTGCTGGCACGCGGATTGCAGAAGTATCCGCGTCAGACATCTATTAGGGGATTGATGATGGAACTCCCGGTCATTAGCAATGCCGCGCCTCCGAGTGGAGGGGGCGGGTGCAGTGAAAGTGGTTGTGGCACCGAACCGGATGCGTTGTCGCATCTGCCCGATCACATCCGCAGCAAAGTGCAGGACCACCCCTGTTATTCGGAGGAGGCTCATCACTACTTTGCCCGCATGCACGTTGCCGTCGCACCGGCCTGTAACATCCAGTGCAACTACTGCAACCGCAAGTACGACTGTTCCAACGAATCCCGTCCGGGCGTCGTGTCGGAACTGATGACGCCCGATCAGGCGGTCAAGAAGACACTCGCTGTGGCGGCCGCGATTCCGCAGATGACGGTACTCGGCATCGCCGGACCCGGCGACCCACTTGCCAACCCGGAGCGCACCTTCGAGACTTTCCGTCAGCTTTCGGAACAGGCGCCCGACATCAAGCTCTGTGTTTCGACCAATGGTCTGTCGCTACCGGACTGTGTGGACGAGCTGGCGAAGCACAACATCGACCACGTCACCATCACGATCAACTGTGTCGATCCCGAGATTGGCGCCAAGATCTATCCCTGGATCTTCTGGGAGAACAAGCGCATCCGTGGTGTGGAAGGCGCGAAAATCCTGATCGAGCAGCAGCAAAAGGGGCTTGAGATGCTCACCAGTCGCGGCATTCTGGTGAAGGTGAATTCGGTGATGATTCCGGGGGTCAACGACCAGCACCTCAAGGAAGTGTCGAAGATCGTCAAGGCCAAGGGTGCCTTCCTGCACAACGTGATGCCGCTGATCGCCGAAGCCGAACACGGTACCTACTACGGCATCATGGGCCAGCCCGAGCCAACCCCGCTCGAACTGCAGGCGCTGCAGGACGACTGTTCCGGCGACATGTCGATGATGCGTCATTGCCGCCAGTGCCGTGCCGATGCGGTCGGCCTGCTGGGCGAGGACCGCGGCGACGAGTTCACGCTGGACAAGATCGACGAGATGGAGGTCGATTACGCCACCGCCATGGTCGAGCGTGCCAAGGTGCATGAAGCGATCACCACCGAGCTCGAGATGAAGCGCGCGCTCAAGGCTGCCCCCAAGTTCAATCCGGATGCGCCGCTCGAGGACGAAGCCGTGCCCGCGACCCGCAACATCCGCATCGCGATTGCGACCAAGGGCGGCGGGGTGATCAACGAGCATTTCGGTCATGCGCACGAGTTCCTGGTGTACGAGATCGGTCCGAAGGAGCATCGCTTCCTGGGTCACCGCAAATGCACGCCGTACTGCATGGGCGACGAGTCCTGTGGCGACGGGGAGACCGTGCTCGGCGGCATCATCAGGTCGCTCGAGGGGGTCGAGGTTCTGCTTGCGAGCAAGATCGGCTTCGAGCCCTGGGCCGATCTCGAAAAGGCGGGTATCCAGCCCAATGGCGAGCATGCAATGGAGCCGATCGAGGACGCGATCCGTGCGGTGTATGACGAGATGGCGGCCGCTGGCAAGCTCGCGCTGCCGCGCGCGGACAGTGCGGCACAGGCCGCCTGACAGGAGGAAAGGACATGTCACTTGAAATCGTCGATTCCTGTGTGGGCTGTTTTGCCTGCGAGCCCTTGTGCCCCAACAAGGCCATCTCGGCCGTCATGCAGCCGGGCGAACCACTGTTCTTCATCAACCCCGACAAGTGCACCGAGTGTCTTGGCGATCATGATCTGCCGCAATGCGCGGAGATCTGTCCGATCGAAGGGGCAATCGTTGATGAGTACGGCGAGGCGCTCAACCCGCTTGGCTCCCTGACGGGTATTCCGCTTCACCTGCTCGAGCAGATGAGGGAAGCGGAATGCCGACAGTAAGCTTCTGGTGGAAGCCCGGCTGCGCGACCAACACGCGCCAGATCGGGCTGCTGCGGGAGGCCGGTTGCGAGGTCCTCGTCCATGATCTCCTGACGGAGCCATGGACGGCGGCCTCGCTGTCGGCGTTTTTCGGCTTGAGACCGGTTGCCGAATGGTTCAATCGGGCCGCGCCTGCGGTCAAGGAGGGGCGGGTAGTTCCAGCGGACTTCGATGCCGAAAGTGCACTTGCCCGTCTGCTGACCGACCCTCTCCTGATTCGCCGGCCGCTGATCGAGGTGGCTGGCGAGCGGTGCTGCGGTTTCGATGCCGGGTGGCTCGTGCAGCACGGAATCCGCCTGGCCGACGGATCCGTGCCCGAAGGCTGCAGCCATGGCGCCAGGGGGGCTTCCGCGGAATGCAAGCCGCAGAGTCCTGCAGTGCGCAACCCCGCATATCATTGCGCGCCGCCGTCAGGTGCGAGCTTTCCATGAGTCGCACCGGCGCAGTTCGTCCTGGCGAGCCGGTTGCCATTGCACCAGATGTGTTCTGGGTGGGCGCACTCGACCCCGATCTGCGCCAGTTCGACATCATCCTGCGCACGGCCAATGGCACCAGCTACAACGCATATGCCGTGCGGGGCAGCGAGGGCATCGCCGTCATCGATACGGTCAAGGCCGAATTCGCCGAAGATTTCTTTGCCCGCCTGTGGTCCTGTTGCCGTCCTGACGAGATCCGCGCGATCGTGCTCAACCATCTCGAGCCCGACCATACCGGCGCGCTGCCCGCCTTGCTCAAGGCCGCGCCCCAGGCTGCACTCTACCTCTCCTACCCGGCGCTGAAGATGCTCAAGGGCCTGGTCAAGGAGGGGTTGGACGAGGCCCGCATCATTCCGGTCGACGAGGATACGCGGGTCGAGCTCGGCGGTCGCACCTTGCGCTTCCTGCATACGCCCTATCTGCACTGGCCGGATACCCAATGCACCTGGGTCGAGGAAGACGGGCTGCTGTTTTCTGGCGACGTGTTCGGCTGCCACTTCTGCGATTCGCGTCTGTTCAACGACCGCGTCGGCGATTTCCGCTTTTCCTTTGATTATTACTATCAGCACATCATGCGGCCCTTCCGGGAGCATGTGCTGACTGCACTCGACCTGATCGAGCCGCTGGCGCTGAAACTGGTGGCCCCCGCGCATGGCCCCATCCTGCGCGATGCACCGACCAGCTATGTGCGCCGTTACCGGCAACTGGCCGCCCCACTGCTGGCCAATGAGGCCGGCGGACGCGAGAAGACCCTGCTGGTGTTCTATATCAGCGCCTACGGTAATACCGAGCGCATGGCGCAGGCGGTGCGCAACGGTGCGGAAGGCGTCGACGGTGTTCGTGTATCGATGTACGACCTTGCCGGCGGCGATCCCGGCCCTTTCGTCGACCTGATCGAGGAGGCCGACGGGCTTGTCTTCGGATCGCCGACGATCAATGGCGATGCGGTCAAGCCGGTGTGGGACCTGCTGTCTTCCCTGACTCTGGTCAAGGTCAAGGGCAAGGTCGGCGGCGCTTTCGGCTCCTACGGCTGGAGCGGCGAGGCGGTCGGGCTGGTCGAGGACCGCCTGCGCGGACTCAAGCTGCGGGTGCCGCGTCCCGGGGTCAAGGTCAAGCTCATTCCAACCGACGAGGAGCTCGAGAACTGTGCCGCACTCGGACGCGAACTCGCCGAGCATCTGGTTGGCCGTGTCGCATCCCGTCATATCGACTTTACCGCGCCTAACGCGCTGACCGCATAGGAACCGAACCATGCCCAAGGCTCAAGTCACTTTCGAGGATATCAACGTCACCGTCACCGTGCCTGCCGGAACGCGCCTCATTGAGGTGTCGGAGAAGATCGGTGCGGGCCTGACCTACGGCTGCCGCGAGGGCGAGTGCGGCACCTGCATGATGAAAATCGTCTCCGGCTCCGAGCACCTGGCCACGCCCTCGGTGCTCGAGGACAAGGTGCTCAAGGAGAACTACGCCGGCGTTGCCAACCGGCTTGCCTGTCAGGCCCAGGTGCTGGGCGGGCATGTCGTGGTGCGCCCGGGCTGAACCCGACAACAACCGGCAGAGAGGCCGTTCAATCAACCGTAGTGGAGTTTCACCATGCCTAACATCACCTTTTCGAGCCCGATCCACAAGGACAAGACTGTCTATGCCGTGGCCGGTTCGCATACCCAGACCATCCTTAAGATCGCCAAGGACAATCACATCCCGATCGATTTTTCCTGTGAGGACGGCGAGTGCGCGACCTGCATGGTCAAGATCACGCCGCTCGCGAACCACGGGCAACGTACCGACCCGATGGCCAGCCGCCTGACCGACAAGGAGCTGGTCGTGCTGCGCGAGCACAAGAAGATCAACGCGGAAGACATCGAACGCATGCGCGTCGAGGACGTTTCGGTCACGCCGTGGCGCCTTGCCTGCCAGATGATCCTGCGCGATGAGGATCTGCTGGTCGAGTACTGATTGGCAACGGGCGCACCTGACCGCACCCAGTCAGATGCGCCCAATCGAACCGCAAGGAGCAATGTCATGCTGGCACCCCTGAGTTTTCGACCTTCGCCTGTTCGTGCCGCGCTGCATGCACATCTGATGACACATGCGGCTGGTCATGCAAACGACGAATTCATTGCCCACCTGATTGCCGGATGGACCGTTGGCGAAGGCATGCTGCCGGCCGATTTCGGGCTTGGTCCCGATCGATTCTCGGCCCTTGTGGCACGGCACTTCCCCGGATTGGTGTGGCGTCCGAACAGCGCCCTTGGCGCATCACCCACGCTTCATCCCGAATTCGAGGACCTGCTTCGCTTCATCTCCGAACATGCGGCCGAGACGACCGATGGCGCGTCCGACATGGCCTTGATCGTGGCGACGGCCTGCATGGGCAACGACCACTTGTGGCAGGACCTGGGGCTGCCCTCACGGCGTGAACTGTCGCAGCTGATTGCCCTCAACTTCCCCGAACTGGCTGCGGCCAACAACCGTGACATGAAGTGGAAGAAGTTCCTCTACCGGGAGCTGTGCCAGCGCGAAGGAATCTACGTCTGCGCTTCGCCGTCGTGCGAAGCGTGTGCCGATTACGGCAACTGTTTCGGGCCCGAAGTGTGAGTGCTGCGCCCGCGCAAGGACATGCCGTGGCGCGCGACGATGGCGGCGCGTTGGCGGATCGCGCACGGGGGGCCATGCTGGGCCTCGCGATCGGCGATGCGCTGGGGGCGACGGTCGAGTTCATGACGCCGCGCGAGATCAGTGCCCAGTACGGTGTGCATGAGCGGATCTGCGGTGGCGGCTGGCTGCGGCTCGAGGCCGGTGAAGTGACGGATGACACGACGATGACGCTCGCGCTCGGTGAGGCGTGGTTGCGTGCGCGCGGCGTGCCGGATGCCGAAGCCTGTGCGCAGGCATTCGATGCCTGGATGCGCGCAAAGCCGGTCGATATCGGAAATACCGTGCGCCGCGGTATCGTGCGTTGGCGCCTGAGCGGCAGCACGGAGGCGCCGCTGTCATCGGATGCGGGCAATGGCGCCACCATGCGTTGCCTGCCGGTTGCGCTGGCGTGTCTGGGGGCGGCGCAGCAGGTCACCGCATACGCGGCCCTGGTGCAGGCTCGGGTGACCCACAACAATCCTCTGACTGATGTGGCGACCTTGTGCGTTGTGGATATGGTGCAGAGCGCACTGTTAGGGGCCGGTCAGCACGCCATCGTCGAACGTGCCGAGATGCTCGCAGCGCAATGTCCGGAGTTCGACTTCCACGGGCGTCATTGTGACAATCCCAGCGGTTACATCGTCGACACCATGCGCGCGGTATGTCAGTCGATGGCGCGTCACGACGGCTTTCGCGCGGTACTGACCGATGTCGTCAATCGTGGTGGAGATGCGGATACGACAGGCGCGATCGCCGGCATGGTGATGGGCGCGTTGTGCGGGGAACGGGCCTTGCCCCCGGCGTGGGTGGGCGCGCTGCGGCCCACGGTGCGCGCGGCATGCATTTCGATGGCGACCGGGCTGATCGAACTCGCGCCCCTGTGTTATCCACAGCCGACCAGATCCGTGATCTGAACACGGCGCGTTTCCTCGGGAGCGCGTGGCGCTTCAAGCCCTTGTTGTCCCCGCCAGGTCCGCTTGGGTCGAACCCCCGTGCTGCAGCCCGATACCCCGGGCCGGCAATCAGGCGGATTCGCGTAGCTTGCGCAGATGCGCAGCGAGTGCGGCATCCATTGTCGATAGATGCAAGTCGAACCATTCGGGCATGTTCTCGCGAACGTAGGCGCGCGCCACCATCAGCCTGCCGCCCTGGACGCTGCGATTGAAGGCCCGCAGTTCGGCAAGCACGCGCTGGTGTTCGCCGATGTGCTCGCCGGTTGCGGCAAACCGGCTGCTACGCATCAAGGCATCTTCTGCTGCAAAATGGCTGCGGCAGTGATCGAGCAGCTCGGCGAAGAGGGTCTTGAATGCTGCGTCGTCGGCTTCGCCCAGCGCAGAGACGAGGCCGATGAATGCCTGGTGGGTCGCATCCATCTCGTCAACGCCGAGTGCGTGGCGAGCCTCGTCCCATGCCGCCATGCTCAGGCGGCCTCCGTGACCGGCAGTTCGGCGAGTTCGCGCCAGTCGGCATCGACGACTTCCAGCCCGATGCGGGCGCAGAAGCGCTTTTCCTTGTCGTTGGCGCCGGGGATCAGTGCCCAGCCGGCGGGTTGGCTTGCCCCATAGATGAAATCGGCGAGGATCATGCGGATGGTGTCGCGATTGAGGCGGGCACCCATGACGAGGTAGCGCAAGCCCTGGCGGCGTTCCTTGAGGTAGGGGGGAATGGCGAAGCCGCCCATCAGTTCGGTGATGTAGTCGACGAAGTCGGCATCCGAGGCGATCCAGTTGGGCTCGGGCCACGGCGTACCACAGGGCTTGAACAGGATAGGGGCCTTGGGATCGATACCGCTCTCGTCTCCGACGGCCGCATAGGACGCACCGTCGTGGCGAAACAGCTTGTAGCGCAGGCCCCCAGCGATGCGGGCGATGCCGACGATCAGCGTGTGGGGGCGGGTTGACCAGGCCTGCTGCAGGCCAGTGTCGCGGTTGAGGTCGATGATGTAGGGCAGGTTCAGCGAGTTGAGCCATCCGTGCATCGCTGCCTGTGACCAGCCTGTGTCGGCATAGATGGTGTCGAGTGCGCGGTTGACGGTGCTGCGACCGCGCTTGAGTTCGATATTCATCGCTGCGCGCGGGAACTCGTACATCAGCCGAGGCGCCATCGGCTGGCCGTTGTTGAGTGCAAGAATGAGCTCGTCGCTGGTGGCCGGGATTTTTGCACCGGTCTTGAGATGGCTGACATCGGCAAGCGCATCGGCGCCGATGAAGGGCACCACTTCACCGGCAGCAAGGCCGGCGCGGATCTGGTCGAAGACGGTCGTCATGAGGCTTCCTTGTGGTTGCTGGGCGCGTACTTCGCGACTTCCCCCTTGTCCAGCAAGATCGGTGCCATCGCTGCAACGCGTCGCACTGGCCCGTACTCAGCGGCCCCCGGTATATCGCAGTGCCTGATTTGGTCGCATCTGTCGTGCGGCGGACATGCCAATGTTCGACTTCCGACAAGAGGCCGGCGTCATGTGCCATCCCCGGTCGACATTCAGTCCGGCAGGGGCGTGCCGGGCCCCCTGCGCTCAGCACTCGAACCGAACCGCTGCCACGCCGCCAATCACCAGGTACTCGCTTTCCCCCTGGAGCAGACCGGGCATGAGGCCGCTGAAGGCCAGAATCTTCGCCATCGGGGTGGCGCACGAAAATACATGGTCACCGAACTCGTCTGCGCGGTCCCTGCTCCCGGAAAAGGAACTGAGGTTGTTCAGTTCGACCAGTTGCCGGCCGTCATCAAGGGTGTTCAGTGTCCGCAGCCCACCGGTGTTGGAAACGCCGCGGTAGAGCAGCAGGTGTGTCTGCCCGGCGTGTCGGCGCGCAAGTTCATATTGTGTCCACGCGTACAACAAGTCGACCTGCGCCTCGAGTGCTGCGGTGGCATACAGGCCGGCGGCAACCTCGTGGTCGAAATCCTCACGTGATCTTTCGTCCTCGTCTGCCAGGGTGCCGCGATGGAAGCGGGTGAGCAGGCCGAAGCGGGACTCCACCCAGGCCTTGAGAATGGCGCCCTCACGCCGTTCCGCGTCAAACAGCCAGCCTCGCAGCAGACGCAGGTAGTCCATCTTGCTGCGATCTACGCGCGCACTTTTCGACATGCCCAGTGCGGGCGGGTCGTCGAGCATGAAATGCGCGTTCATATAGGTGCGGAACAGCTGTGCTCTCGCGGCGGGCTGATCGAGGGCGTCGAGCCGATCAAACAGCGGTTGATGCAGTGGCTGGACGCCATCGAGCGTCAGCGCACACGGCGCAAGCTGGAAGGCGAAGCTGCCAAGTGCTTCGGCTGGCAGGCTGCAGCGGTTCAGGGCGCGTCGTCCGCGCGGCGGAATCGTCATTCGCGCGATGCTTGCAGGAATTGCGACGTCAATGTTGTCGGCCCTACAAATTGTAGGGTCATTGTCGGGTGGTGAAGTGTGCTTGTCGGCCGGCAATCCAGTCGAACTCCAAATAAAACAATGCGTTATGTGTTGCGTTCGAAGCTGGCACGCTCATTGCAAAAGAGTGCTCGTGGTTCAACGCAACACAATCGATTCACAAGTTCAGTTCCGACAAGGAGTAACGCATCATGGCAAAACTTCGTCAAGCCGCCATCTACGGTAAGGGTGGCATCGGCAAATCCACCACCACCCAGAACCTCGTCGCCGCTCTTGCAGAAGCAGGCAAGAAGGTGATGATCGTCGGTTGCGATCCGAAGGCCGATTCGACCCGTCTGATCCTGCACTCGAAGGCGCAGAACTCGGTCATGGAGCTCGCCGCCGAAGCAGGCAGCGTGGAAGACCTGGAACTCGAGGATGTCATGTCCGTCGGTTTCGGCGATGTCAAGTGCGTCGAGTCCGGTGGTCCTGAGCCTGGCGTCGGTTGCGCCGGCCGTGGCGTGATCACCGCCATCAACTTCCTCGAAGAGGAAGGCGCATACGACGAAGATCTCGATTTCGTCTTCTACGACGTGCTGGGTGACGTGGTCTGCGGTGGCTTCGCCATGCCGATTCGCGAAAACAAGGCGCAGGAAATCTACATCGTCTGTTCCGGCGAAATGATGGCCATGTACGCTGCCAACAACATCGCCAAGGGCATCGTGAAGTACGCCAACTCGGGTGGTGTACGTCTTGCCGGCCTGATCTGCAACAGCCGCAACACCGACCGTGAAGACGAACTGATCATGGCGCTGGCTGAAAAGCTCGGCACCCAGATGATCCACTTCGTGCCCCGCGACAACGTTGTTCAGCACGCCGAAATCCGCCGCATGACCGTGATCGAATTCGATCCGACCGCCAAGCAGGCTGACGAGTACCGTGCCCTTGCACGCAAGATTGTGGACAACACCAAGTTCGTGATCCCGACCCCGATCACCATGGACGAGCTCGAAGAGCTGCTGATGGAGTTCGGCATCATGGAGCAGGAAGACACCTCGATCGTCGGCAAGACCGCCGCCGAGCTGGCTGCCGCTGCTGCTGCCTGATTGATTCCGGCAGGCTTGCGCCTGCCCAAGAAGCCTGATGGCGCAAGGATCTTGCGTCATCGGGTGTCGAGCAAACCTACCCACGCCGTGCACAGATTGGTGTCGTCGTGAACAGGAGAAGCAAGATGTCTACGCTCACCCGTGAAGAAACCGAGAGCCTTATCCAGGAAGTGCTCGAGGTCTATCCCGAGAAGGCCAAGAAGGATCGCGCCAAGCACCTCGCGATCAACGATCAGTCGATCGAGCAGTCCAAGAAATGCATCACCTCCAACCGCAAGTCGCTGCCCGGCGTGATGACCATCCGTGGCTGTGCCTACGCAGGTTCGCGCGGTGTGGTGTGGGGTCCGGTCAAGGACATGATCCACATCTCCCACGGTCCCGTCGGTTGCGGTCAGTACTCGCGCGCCGGTCGTCGTAACTACTACGTCGGCACCACGGGCGTGAATACCTTTGCCGAGATGAACTTCACCTCCGACTTCCAGGAGAAGGACATCGTTTTCGGCGGCGACAAGAAGCTCGCCAAGATCATGAACGAGATCGAATCCCTGTTCCCGCTGCACAAGGGGATCACGGTTCAGTCCGAGTGCCCGATCGGCCTGATCGGTGACGACATCGAAGCCGTCTCCAAGAAAGCTGCCAAGGAACTCAACAAGGTCGTGGTGCCGGTGCGCTGCGAAGGCTTCCGCGGCGTGTCGCAGTCTCTCGGTCACCACATCGCCAACGACGCGGTGCGCGACTGGGTGCTGTCGAACCGCGACGGTCAGCATTTCGAATCGACCCCGTACGACGTCACCATTATCGGCGACTACAACATCGGCGGCGACGCCTGGGCATCGCGCATCTTCCTCGAGGAGATGGGCCTGCGCGTGATCGCTCAGTGGTCCGGCGACGGCACCATCGCTGAAATGGAGAACACCCCGAAGGCGAAGCTGAACCTGCTGCACTGCTACCGTTCGATGAACTACATCAGCCGTCACATGGAAGAGAAGTACGGGATTCCATGGATGGAGTACAACTTCTTCGGCCCGACCAAGATCGAAGAGTCGCTGCGTCGCATCGCGGCCTTCTTCGACGACTCGATCAAGGAAGGCGCCGAGCGCGTGATCGCCAAGTACAAGCCGATGATGGAAGCCGTCATCGCCAAGTACAAGCCGCGTCTGCAAGGCAAGCGCGTCATGCTCTACATCGGCGGTCTGCGTCCCCGTCACGTCATTGGCGCTTACGAGGACCTGGGCATGGAAGTCGTCGGTACGGGCTACGAGTTCGGCCACAACGATGACTACGATCGTACGATCAAGGAAATGGGCAACGCCACGCTGCTGTACGACGACGTCACCGGCTTCGAGCTGGAAGAGTTCGTCAAGCGCATCAAGCCCGATCTGGTTGGCTCCGGCATCAAGGAGAAGTACATCTATCAAAAGATGGGCATCCCCTTCCGCCAGATGCACAGCTGGGACTACTCCGGCCCGTATCACGGCTTTGACGGCTTCGCCATCTTCGCCCGTGACATGGACATGACGCTGAACAACCCGTGCTGGGGCAAGCAGACCCCGCCGTGGAAGGCCGTCAAGCCCGCCGAAGAAGTGAAGGCCGCTGCGTAATAGCACGCGAGTCAGCCGGGTACGACGTCGCGATCCGCCTGTGATTCCGGCCTCCCGTTTCGGGGGTCAGATGAATCGGGTCGCGATGCTTCGCCCGGCGCGCAAAGTGTTGATGCGCGGAGGCACCTCCGCGCAACCCAAAACCTTGTGCCTGACGTCCGCAGATTGGCGGCGCAGGCAAGGAGCCAGAAATGCAGACCGTTGACGATATCAAGCCCTGCTACCCCCTGTTCCGTGACGACGACTACAAGGCGTCGCTGAAGAACAAGCAGGATCTGTTCGAAGAACGCCACCCGGCGGACAAGGTTGAGGAAGTGTTCCAGTGGACCACCACCAAGGAATACCAGGATCTCAACTTCAAGCGCGAAGCGCTGACCATCAATCCGGCCAAGGCTTGTCAGCCGCTCGGCGCCGTGCTGTGCTCGCTCGGTTTCCACAAGACCCTGCCGTATGTGCATGGTTCGCAAGGCTGCGTGGCGTACTTCCGCACCTACTTCAACCGTCACTTCAAGGAGCCGATCTCCTGCGTCTCCGATTCGATGACGGAAGATGCGGCAGTGTTCGGTGGTCAGAAGAACATGTTCGACGGCCTGGAAAACGCCAAGGCGCTGTACAAGCCCGACATGATCGCCGTGTCGACCACCTGCATGGCCGAGGTGATCGGTGACGACCTTAATGCCTTCATCAACAACACCAAGAAGGCGGGTCACATCGAACAGGACTACCCGGTTCCGTTCGCCCACACGCCGTCGTTTGTCGGTAGCCACACCACCGGCTGGGACAACATGTTCGAGGGCATCGCACGTTACTTCACCCTCAACAGCATGGAAGGCAAGGTTGCCGGCTCCAACGGCAAGCTCAACTTCGTGCCGGGCTTCGAGACCTACCTCGGCAACTACCGCGTCATCAAGCGCATGATGGGCGAGATGGGCGTCGATGCAACCCTGTTGTCCGATCCCACCGAAGTGCTCGATACCCCGTCCGACGGTGAGTTCCGCATGTACTCGGGCGGCACGACGATGGATGAAGTGAAGGACGCGCCGAATGCGCACAACACCATCCTGCTGCAGCCGTGGCAACTCGAGAAGACGAAGAAGTTCGTCGAAAACACGTGGAACCACGACATCCCGAAGCTCAACATCCCGATGGGCATGGAGTGGACCGACGAGTTCCTGATGAAGGTGTCCGAGATCACCGGCAAGGAGATTCCGGAGTCGCTGGCGCTCGAGCGCGGCCGCCTGATGGACATGATGCAGGACAGCCATACCTGGCTCCACGGCAAGAAGTTCGCGCTGTACGGCGATCCCGACTTCGTCATGGGCATGGTCAAGTTCCTGCTCGAACTCGGTGCCGAACCGACCCACATCGTGTGCAACAACGCCAACAAGCGCTGGGGCAAGGCGGTCGAGAAGATGTTGGCCGAGTCGCCGGTGGGCGCGAGCTGCAAGGTTCACGTTGGCGCCGACCTGTGGCACCTGCGCAGCCTGTGCTTCACCGACAAGCCCGATTTCCTGATCGGCAACTCGTACGGCAAGTACATCCAGCGTGATACGGTCCATAAGGGCAAGGAGTTCGAGGTGCCGCTGATCCGTCTCGGCTTCCCGATCTTCGATCGTCACCACCTGCACAGGATGACCACGCTGGGTTACGAGGGCGCGATGTACATCCTCACCACCTTGGTCAATGCTGTCCTCGAGCGGCTCGACGACGAGACCCGCGGCATGGGTACCACCGACTACAACTACGACCTGATTCGCTAAGCAGAAGGTCGTCCGGAACGGCTGCGGGGGGAACCGCCCTCACGCAAGCCGACGCCGGGTGTTGTCGTGGCCAGGGGCAAATACGCCCCTGGCGTCGGACCTTGTGTCCGAGCCTACAAGGAGGTCCGTTGTGGCCAATATCATGATTCGCAAGAACGACGCAGGCGGCCTGGTGTTCTACCTGCCCAAGCGCGACCTCGAGGACAACATCGCCTCGATCGAGTTCGACACTCCGGCGAAGTGGGGTGGAGAACTCAAACTCGCAAGTGGCGGAACGTATTACATCGAGCCCCAGGAAGCACCGGCACGACTGCCGGTTTCCGTGCGTGCAAAGCGAGTGGATGCGCCCGAGTAAGGGCGTTTTCTCATTGAAAGGAGTTCATCATGGCGCTCAAGATCGTTCAGGCTGAATGCACGTCATGTGGCGATTGCAAGCCGGTTTGCCCGACCAAGTCGATTACCGACAAGGGCGGCATCTTCAAGATCAACCCCGATACCTGCACCGAGTGCGAGGGCGAGTTCGACGAGCCGCAGTGCGTCGCCGTGTGCCCCGGTACCGATACCTGTATCGTGCCGCTCGCGGCCTGATCCTGAATCCGGAGCGCGTCGTCGTGGCGCGCTCCGTCCGTATTTCCTGTCCCGAGAGGTCAGTCATGAACGCCACTGCCAGTTCCTCCGCCAGCCCGGTAACCCGCGAGGCCGCCTTGCGTATTGCGCTGGCCGCCCGCGCCCTGCCCGACGTCAAAGTGTCAGCGTTCGTGCGCGCGCTAGGCGACCGACTGGGCACCCCGGTGACCGAGAGCAAGCTTGCCCGTGTTACCGTCGCCGATATCAAGGCCATGCTGCAGGGCGATGAGATCGTGGATCCGGGCGTGGACGCGCATGCGCTGAAGGCGGCCGTGCGCTATCTGTGGGGGGAGGGTATTGATGACGGGGCGCCCGTGCCGGACGCCGCTTTGCCTTCCAGCGAGGGGCTGCTCAGGGTTGCGGTGGCTTCGAACACCGGTGAGAAGCTCGATGGGCATTTCGGTTCCTGCAGCCGTTTTCTGGTCTATCTGGTCTCCGAGTCGGACGTCGTGCTCGCCGAGGTGCGGTCGACGCGGGCGGCGGATGAAGCCGAGGACCGCAACGTCGCGCGCGCAGAACTTATTGGCGACTGTCACCTGGCGTACATGCAGTCCATTGGCGGTCCGGCCGCGGCGAAAGTGGTGCGTGCGGGTATCCACCCGGTGAAATATCCGGTGGGCGGGGATGCGCGCGAAGTGCTGGCGCAATTGCAGGGAACGCTCAGCTGCCCGCCGCCTTGGCTGGCCAAATTGCTCGGACGCGAGTCCGTCAGTCTCAGACGCTATGCCGCTAGCGAGGAGGCCGACGCATGATTACCACCGAGATATTGAACAAGACGGTCGAAATCGTGGGACGGGTCGGACACGGCGACGGCTGCGTGAGTGTCTTGCGCAAGGAATGGCCGGGGCTGCGCTTCGTCGCGTGTTCCGAAGACGACGTTCCTGCCCGCCTCAAGCCTGCACTTGAGGCTGATGGCTTCAACCTGTACTACGTTGGCGGTGGGGAGCATTGCCTGGCGTTGTCGCAAGATGCGGAGTCGGCGATCGGCCTTGTGGTGGCGACTGTCGAAGCCTGATGCCCGGCAGGCGCTGCCGGATGCGCATGGAGATTGATTTCTCGACCGCTTGAGTCAGCGGGGTGAATGCCCCGCCGACTATCGAAGTTTCGGTCTCACGCCGGGTTTTCGGCAGTCCCGATCAGCCGCGAGGCGGGAGGAAGATCTCCGCTTCGCCACTCAGTACCTCGGTCGCGCCCACCGAGCATACGGTAGCAAACACGGCTCGCCGTTTCTCCGGCTTGAGCGATGTCAATGTGACGCGTGCGACTACGGTGTCTCCTACCTTTACCGGCGCCTTGAACTTGAGGGTCTGGGACAGGTAGATGCAGCCTGGCCCGGGCAGGCGTGTGCCGAAAACCGTCGAAATGAAGGCGGCCGACAACATGCCATGGGCGATCCTGCCGCCAAACATGGTGCTGGCCGCGAATTCGGCGTCCATATGGACGGGGTTGGTGTCGCCCGACACTCCGGCAAACATCAGGATGTCGGCTTCACTGACAGTGCGCGATACGGCCGCAGTCATGCCCTCCATGAGTTCTTCGAAGTTGTAGCCATACATTTCCTGAAAATTGCGTGTTTCAGCCGACATTGCGTTCTCCAAGTTGTGGCACGTGTGGTGTTCAAGGCGCGTCTGGCGCGCAAAGCATATCGTAAGTACCTGCTGATGGTCGCATGGATCTCACTGCAATGGCGTCATTCGTGCAGTGCAGCAGAAATGCAAAGCGGCTGTGTTAATATCGCGCATTCGATTGCAAATAGAATCAAAAATTTCCTTAAATACAGCCAGTTAGTGGGAAATTCAGGTGGCAATGGTACGTCTGAACGCTTTCGTGACTAGTTTAACGGGTGGGTATGGGCTGATGCGTTATCTTTGTGCCGAGGACGCTTCGCGGGTGATTTCGGGTGCGTCCAGCGCGCAGTGGCGCTCAATGATTGGTTTCAAGGAATAATCATGGTGAAGGTCTTCAGCCACTATTTCCCCTCACATACGTTGCAACAGATCCTGCTCGACGCATTGCTGCTCTTTGCTGCGGTGGTCATCGCGATTACTTTCCAGTCCCATGCCGAGACTGTCGAGTGGATCGTCGTGTTGCCTTCGGCATTGGTTTTCGCATTGCTGATGGTGGGCTTGAATTCGGCAATGGGCTTGTATCGACCCGCAGCCGAATACTCCCATCGCGCTGCTATTGCACGGGTCTTGTTGTCGGTCGTCGTCAGTGTGCCGGTCGCCTTTGCCGTCTTTCGCTGGCTGCCGTGGTCGGGCTTCAATTCCGGGGCCATGCAGGCCTCGGTACTGCTCATCCTTGGCGTCGTGCTGTCGATGCGGGCAACGGTAAACCGCCGTCAGTCGTCTTCCTTGTTTGCGCCGAGGGTGCTGATTCTTGGGACCGGCCCCGATGCAGTGTCGGTGCAGCGTGCCCTTACCGCGCCCGGTCAGGGCGGAATCGAAATCGTCGGGTTTTTCTCCGGTGGAGGGGACGACCCCATTGAGGTTGATGCGCGGCAAGTGGTGTCTGGGACCGGTTTGGTCGATCTGGTGCGCCGCCTGCGTGTGAATGAGGTCATCGTGGCGGTGCGTGAGCGTCGAGGAGGGGTCTTGCCGCTGCGCGAACTGCTCGATTGCAAGCTCGCGGGTGTGCGCGTGCTGGATCTGTCCTCGTTTTTCGAGCGTGTACAGGGGCAGGTCAGGGTTGATTCGCTGCGCGCGAGCTGGCTGATTTACGGGGACGGCTTCAGGCAGAGTCTCGGGCGCGCCATCGTGAAGCGCTGTTTCGATCTGGTCGCCGCCACCATTCTGCTGATTCTGTCCGCACCGGTCATGTTGATCACCGCACTGTTGATTCTGCTCGAAGATGGCGGGCCGGTTTTCTATCGGCAGGAACGTGTCGGCCTGGGCGGCAAGATCTTCAAGGTGACGAAGTTCCGCAGCATGCGTACCGATGCCGAGAAGGATGGCAAGCCACGCTGGGCTAGCTCCAACGATGATCGGGCCACCCGTGTGGGAAGCTGCATCCGCAAGATGCGGATTGATGAGTTGCCGCAGTTGTTCAATGTGCTGGTGGGCAACATGAGCCTGGTGGGGCCGCGGCCTGAGCGCCCCTACTTCGTGGATCAGTTGGCGCGCGAGATTCCCTTCTATGGAGTGCGCCACTGCGTCAAGCCGGGTGTGACGGGCTGGGCACAGGTACGGTATCAATACGGATCGTCGGTGGATGATGCAATCCAGAAGCTGCAGTACGATCTGTTCTACGTGAAGAACCATACCCTCGTGCTCGATATACTCGTGCTCTTCGAGACGGTGCGGGTCGTGCTGACGGGAGAAGGCGCGCACTGACGGACTCGCCGGGCTTTGGCACAAGGGCTCTGTCGCGGGTTTTTTGCTGCCGAAGGCTGAGATAGGGGTCTGTGTTGGCTGATTTCGCGGTTTGGGGCTACGGACTGGCGGCCCTTGTCTACTTCATTTTCGGCATCTATCTCTATGCCGCTTGGCGAGGTGCCCTGAAGGGTGGCTTGCTGCTGCTCACAATCTCGGTGTCCTTCCTCTGGGCGCTGAGCTCGGCCGTATTTGCCAGCACGCAGGTCGCCTGGCTCAATCAGCTTGCCTTGGCGCTCGATGTGTTCCGTTCGGCAAGCTGGTTTGCGTTCCTGGTCTTGCTCTTGCGTCCGCTCCTGGCGCCAGCGGCACGCTGGCCGCTAGGCATTGCCGCGTTCATTGTCGGGTCTCAACTGATCGGCGTGCTGGTCTCCGGCTTCGAACTCGTCGGTGCGGAACTGGGAATGCGCTTTCACATCGCCTTGTCACTGGCGTCCGCCGTGTATGGACTGGTGCTGGTCGAGCAACTCTACCGCGGCATGCCTACGGAGTCGCGTTGGGGGCTCAAGCCGCTGTGTGTAGGACTGAGCGCAAGCTACATGTTTGAGCTTTACCTGTTTGCCGAGGGTTTCCTGTTCGGCAGGCTGGACATGGATGTCTGGGCCGTCCGTGGTCTTGCGCACGCGCTCGTCGTGCCGCTGGTGGCGCTTTCGGGTGCGCGGAATTCCTCCTGGTCATTGCGGATGTCGATGTCCAGAGAGGCGGTCTTCCATTCGACGTCGCTGGCCGTTGCAGGCTTGTATCTGCTGGCAGTCGCAGGCGCAGGTTACTACGTCCGCTATTTCGGCGGGGGATGGGGACGCGCGCTGCAGGCGGCTTTGTCCTTTGCGGCATTGCTGTTGCTGGCGCTGTTCTTCTTTTCCGGCGCTCAGCGGGCGCGAATGAGGGTGTTGATCAACAAGCACCTTTTTCCGTATCGCTATGATTACCGGAATGAATGGTTGCGGTTTACGCAGGCCCTGTCGTCTGCCGATGGCAAGCTGGATCTGGGGGAGTCGGTCATCAAGGCATTGTCCGATCTGGTCGAAAGCCCGGGTGGAACACTCTGGTTGCGGGGGCTGGACGGGACGGTGCGAACGCACTCGAGGCTCAATCAGCCCCGAATCGACGCATCCGAGCCCTCGGGGTCCCCTTTTCTCGCCTTTCTCGAAGCGCGCGAGTGGGTGGTCAATCTGGAAGAGTATCGGACAAGTCCGGCTGTATATAAGGGGCTCGAATTGCCGGAGTGGCTGGCGCTGTTTCCCGATGCCTGGCTGCTGATCCCATTGAAGAGCGCGGGCAGTCTCGTCGGTTTCGTCGTCCTTACGGCGCCGCGGGCGAGTTTCGAGGTCGACTGGGAGGTTCTCGACCTGCTCAAGACCGCACAGCGCCAAGCCGCCAGTTACCTGGAAAGAATGCTGTCCGCCGAGGCGCTGTTGGAGGCACGCAAGTTCGAATCCTTCAACCGTATGTCGGCGTTTGTGGTGCATGATCTGAAAAATCTGGTCGCGCAGCTGTCGCTGATGCTGAAGAATGCCGAGCGTCATCGCCATAATCCGGCGTTTCAGGAGGACATGCTGGAAACTGTTGCGCACGTGGAGGCACGCATGCGCGCATTGATGGCACAGTTACAGGAGAAGCGCTCGATCGACCCGACCCGGAGCGTGGATGTGGCGGCGGTACTCGAATCGATTTGCCGTCGTCGCAAGGATCAACTTCCGCGTGTCGATCTGCTCCTGCCTGCCGACGGTACATGCATCGTGCGGGCGCATCCCGAACGGCTCGAGCGGGTGATCGGGCATATCGTGCAAAATGCGCTCGAGGCGACGCCAGAGAATGGTAAGGTAATAGCCCGTCTGGGTGGGAATGATGCCGATCGGGTTGTCGTCGTGGTGCAGGATACGGGGTGCGGTATGTCCGACGACTTTCTTCGCGAGCGCCTCGCGCGCCCGTTCGAGACGACCAAATCAAGCGGTATGGGGATCGGCGTGTTCGAGACCAGACAGTACATCAGGGAATTGGGAGGCGACGTTCGCTTTGAAAGCGAAGCGGGCGTCGGAACATGTGTGACCATCGAGTTGCCGCGCGTGGCCAGAGGCCATTCGGGCCAGGAGCAGGGAGTGGTCAGTCAGCATGACTGAGAAGCAGCGTACCCTACTGATTGTTGAAGACGACCCCGCGCTGCAAAAGCAGATGCGCTGGGCGTTCGACGGCTTTGAAACCGTTCTTGCAAGCGACCGGGAGAGCGCGATCGCTCAATTGCGGCGCCATGAACCGGCCGTGGTCACGATGGATCTCGGTCTTCCACCGAGCCCCGATGATGTCTCCGAGGGATTCTTGTTGCTGGCCGAAATGCTTGCGCTGGCGCCGGATACGAAAGTGATCGTGCTGACCGGGCAACACGACCGCGAGAATGCCGTGCGTGCAGTTGGCATGGGCGCCTATGACTTCTTCGGCAAGCCATTCGAGCCCGAGTTGCTCTCCCTGACCATTGACCGGGCGTTTCGGCTGCATGATCTCCAGGCCGAGAATGCCCGCTTGCGTGAAAGTCAGGCCGGCCCGCTTGCCGGTTTGCTGACTCGCGATCCGTCGATGCTGAAGGTCTGCCGGATGATCGAGCGGGTGGCCACCGCCACGGTCACTGTCGCGCTTCTGGGAGAGAGCGGGACCGGAAAGGAGGTGCTGGCGCGAGGCTTGCACTCCATGTCGCCGCGCGCAAAGGAGCGTTTCGTTGCGATCAATTGCGCGGCGATTCCGGAAAACCTGCTCGAAAGTGAGCTGTTCGGTTACGAGAAGGGTGCATTCACCGGCGCCGCCAAGCAAACCCTTGGAAAGATCGAGACGGCACACAAGGGAACGCTGTTCCTGGATGAAATCGGTGATCTGCCCATGCCTCTGCAGGCAAAGTTGCTGCGATTCCTGCAGGAGCGGGTCATTGAACGCATTGGCGGGCGACAGGAGATCCCGGTCGATGTGCGCGTGGTCTGTGCGACCCACCGCGATCTCAAGGCGCAGATTCAGGCGGGCCAGTTTCGCGAAGACTTGTACTATCGTCTGGCGGAGATCGTGGTTGACATACCCGCCTTGCGCGACAGGGAGGGGGATGCCGTGCTGCTGGCGCATGCGTTTGCCCAGCGCTTTGCAAGCGAGAATGGCCGCGGAAGCCTTCATCTGGCGGAGGACGCGATTCCTGCAATCGAGTCGCACCCTTGGCCAGGGAACGTGCGTGAACTGGAAAATTGCCTGAAACGCGCCGTGATCATGGCCGACGGAAACCGCATTACCGCCGAAGACCTTGGCCTTGCGAGTGCGGACGAGGATCTTGAAAAGCTCAATCTCAGGCACGTCCGTGACGAGGCCGAGCGCAAGGCCGTCGTCAGGGTCCTTGCTCGAACCAACGGCAATATTGCCAAAGCCGCAGAGGTGCTCGGCGTGAGCCGGCCGTCACTCTACGACCTCATGAATCGTTTCGGATTGAAGAAGGAGAGTTGAACTTGTCTACGAAGCGAATCAAGCTGAAATCATCCCGGTGGGGCAGGTCGGCTCGCCACGTCTTCGTGGCGGTGATTTCCGCTGCAACGCTCGCCGGATGCAGCGATAGCCCGGAAGAAATGGTCGCATCGGCGAAGGCCTATCTGGCAAAGAACGACGTGAATGCGGCATCGATCCAGCTCAAGAATGCACTTCAGGAGAACGGTAAGCTGGCCGAAGGGCGCTTCTTGCTGGGCAAGATCAACCTGCAGCAGGGCGATATGCGAGGTGCCGCAAAGGAACTCGAGCGTGCCGCCGAGTTGGGCTACGATGCCGAGGCGGTTGCACCGCTGCTTGCGCGGGCCCTGCTGGGTTCGGCCCAGGCGGATCGTGTTATTAAGGACTTCGCCGCGATGACGATGCGGGACAAGGTCGCTCAGGCTCAATTGCTGACGACCGTCGGCGAGGCGTACCTGGTCAAGGCGATGGCGCCCGAGGCCCGCCAGAGATTCGAAGCAGCGCTCAGTCTGAGCCCGGAAGACAATCTCGCAAGAGTCGGGCTGGGGCGTGCGAAGCTCGTCGCGGGCGATCCCGCTGGCGCCCAGGCCGAGGCGGAGACGGTGATTGCGCGCAAGGCGGATCTTGCGGAGGCACAGGTTCTCCTCTCCGACGCCATGCTGGCCCAGGGGAAACCTGACGCGGCTATCGTGGCGCTGGAAGCGGCGGTGAAGGCCAAGCCGAATTCCGTGACACATCATTTTGCGCTCGCCTCGCTGCTCCTGCGGCAAAACAGCCTTGAAGCAGCCACACGGCAACTGGCGGAAATGAAGCGGATTGCGCCCAATCACCCCTCAACGCTTTATGTGCAGGCCTTTCTCGACTTCCGTAACGGGCGTCTGACGGAGGCGCGCGATGGAATGGCGCTGGTGGTCAAGAATGCACCGGACTTCTTGCCCGGCCGCCTGCTTGCGGGGTCTGTGCTTTTTCGCCTGAACGATCACCTGCAGGCCCGTCAGCACCTGCTCAAGGTGCTGGAGGGCGCGCCGCGGCAGGAGACGGCAAGACGCCTGCTCGCCGCATCCTACCTCGCGACCGGGGAGCCCGTGCGGGCGCTTGAATCCGTCCAGCCGCTTTTCGATCGTGCCGATCAGGATCCTGGCCTGGCTGGGCTTATTGGCCAGATCTACTTGGCAAAGGGGGATTTCGACAAGGCTCAGACCTACTTGGCGAAATCGGCGAAGGGGGCCCCCGAGGATGTCGCCGCCCGCACCCGCCTGGGCATTGCCCGACTGGCAGGGGGGGATGCGGAGCGCGCATTTGCGGATCTCGAAGCCGCCTCGGCGCTGGACGAGAAGGCGGGCGAAGCGGATCTGGCCCTGATTCTGGCCTACATGCAGCGCAACGAGTTCGACAGGGCGCTTGCCGCCTACGCCACGCTTGAGCACAAGCAGCCGGACAATCCTCAGACGTACAACTTGAAGGGCGGCATTCTTCTCGCCAAACGCGATCTGGCAGGTGCGCGTGCCGCGTTCGAGAAGTCACTCCAGGTCAGGCCGGACTTCCTGGCGGCCGTCGTCAATCTGGCGCGGCTGGATCTGGCGGACAACAAGCCCGAGCTCGCCAGGGGCCGGTTTGAGCGCATCCTGCAGGACAATCCAAAGAACGTCGATGCCTTGCTGGCTTTCGCTGATTTGCAGGTGACGACGGGTGACCCGCAGGCCGCAGTTCTCGATACGCTCGAGCGCGCTGCGCAGGCCGGGCCAGGCATGCTCCCGCCACAGCTCGCCCTGATCCAGCAGCACCTGAGGATGCGCGACTCGGCCAAGGCGCTGACTATTGCACAGCAAGCAGCCGCGGCACAGCCAGGCGATCCGCGTGCCCTCGAGGCATTGGCGCGGGCGCAACTGGCGACGGGTGAAGCAAGGCAGACCATCGCGACCTTGCTCAAGCTGGTCAATGTTCAGCCGCAGTCGCCTGCCCCCCTGGTGATGCTTGCGGATGTCCAGCGGCAGGTGAAGGAGGACGCTGCTGCGGAACAGACCCTGTTGAAGGCGCTGGCGCTGAAGCCGGATTCGGCAGATGTGCTTCAGCGCCTGGTCGGTGTGCAGGTCACGCGCGGTGACAAGAGCGCCGCACTTGCGACTGCTAAGCAGGCTCAGCGACAGTTTCCGGCAATGGCTCTCGGGTATGCGCTCGAAGGCGATGTTCTGGGGAGCGGGGGGCAGTGGGCTGACGCCGTGGCGGCATACAAGAAGGCGCTGGATCGCAGCAAGAGCGGCGAGTACGTCAATAAGCTGCATTCCGCGCTGCTGCGGGTCGATCGCAAGCAGGAAGCCGACAAACTGGTGTCGGATTGGCTGCGGGCTGAACCGAAAGATCTGCTCGTGCGTGGCTACCTTGCCGAACGTGCGCTTGCCGAGAAACGTTACGGAGAGGCAGTCCAGCTGTTTCGCAGCATGAATGAAATCGCGCCGAGGAACGCGCTGATACTGAACAATCTGGCCTGGAGTGCAGCGGCGGTAAAGGACGCGCAGGCATTGAACTATGCGGAACAGGCGCTTGCGCTGGCGCCGGACAATCCGGTTGTGCTCGATACGGTGGGCGTAATCCAGATCGACAATGGGCAGCCAGGCAAAGGCATGGCAAACCTCGAGCGGGCGGTGACGCTGGCGCCAGAGCTCCCGCAATTGCAGATGAACCTTGCCAGGAGTTATGCAAAGCTTGATCGCAAGGCGGAGGCCCGCAGGGTGCTGGAAGCATTGATGCCCAAATTGTCTGCCGGTACACCGGCGCATGCCGAGGCCTCGGAACTGTTGAAAACACTTTGAACGTCTAGCGCGGAAGGCGCTAGGGTGCGATGCCGTCGAGCCAGTGATTCGCATCGCACCACCCAGTTATGTCGAATTGATCAAGGAATGTGTCGATGAACACCATTGCAGTTATCGGTCTGGGCTATGTCGGGTTGCCGCTGGCGGTTGAATTCGGCAAGAAATTTCGTACCATCGGTTTCGATCTCTCTGCGGAGAAGGTCGCAGCCTACCGCGAGTTCATCGATCCGACCGGTGAGGTGTCGACTGCGGACCTGCGTGCGGCCACGCAGCTGAGTTGCCATACCGATCCGGCCGTGCTGCGTGAAGCCGACTTCATCATCGTGGCGGTGCCAACTCCGGTCGACGACGCGCATCAGCCTGACTTCACGCCCTTGGAAAAGTCTTCTCAGACCGTAGGACGTCATCTCAAACCCGGCGCCATCGTGGTCTATGAGTCTACTGTCTATCCGGGGGCGACGGAGGAGATCTGCATTCCGATACTGGAACGCGAGTCCGGTCTGAAATGGAAAGAGGGGTTCTTTGTCGGCTATTCGCCGGAGCGAATCAATCCGGGAGACAAGGAGCGCACTGTCACCAAGATCGTGAAGGTGGTCTCCGGCGATACCCCGGAGACACTGGCGACAGTGAGCCGGATCTATGGAGAGGTGATCACTGCAGGAGTCTACCCCGCAAGTTCGATCAAGGTCGCCGAGGCTGCGAAGGTCATCGAGAATACCCAGCGCGACCTCAATATCGCATTGATGAACGAACTCTCGCTGATCTTCCACAAGATCGGCATCGACACGCTCGAGGTGCTCAAGGCTGCGGGCACCAAATGGAACTTCCTGCCTTTCCGACCGGGCCTGGTCGGTGGCCATTGCATCGGCGTGGATCCCTACTATCTGACGCACAAGGCCGACATGCTCGGCTACCACCCGCAGGTGATTCTTGCCGGGCGCAGGATCAACGATGGCATGGGCAAGTATGTTGCCGAGCAGACCGTCAAGGAGATGATCAATGCGGGTTCGAGCATCAAGGGGGCCGATGTCATCGTCCTCGGGCTGACGTTCAAGGAAAACTGTCCGGATCTGCGTAACAGCAAGGTCATCGACGTGATCCGTGAGCTTCAGAGCTATGGCTGCAATGTGCATGTGCACGACGCGGTCGCTGCGGCAGACGAGGCCATGCACGAATATGGTGTCCCCCTGACCGAATGGGATGCCCTTCCACGCGCCGATGCCATCGTTGCAGCAGTCTCGCACGCCGCTTACCTCGACATGCCCATTGACCGCATATTGGCTAAACTGGTCCCCAAGGGCGTGTTTGCCGATGTCAAGTCGGCCTACGACAAGGACGCCCTGAGTGCGACAGGTGCGCAGGTGTGGCGACTATGAACTTTGTGCGGCGGACATGATGCAACAGAGGCCGACCAGTCGTGTCCGGCCGCGCTGGTGCTGGCTATCGCTGGCGGCGGCATTCTGTTGGCACATCGTTCCTGCAAGCGCCGCAACGGCTGCCGAGGTTTCGGACGCTTTCGCCCGGCAGGCACGCTATCTGGCGCAACAGGCGCAGAGCTACGAGCATGGCGAGGGCGTACGGCGAGATCCCGAGCACGCGGCCGTGCTTTATTGCGAGGCAGCGCGATTGGGTGATCCGGAGGCCATCTATGCGCTTGGCTGGATGTACGCGAATGCGCGCGGCGTCGCGCGCAACGATGCGTATGCCGGCACCCTGTTCGCGATGGCCGCCTTTCTCGGCAACGAGCACGCGGCGCGCATGATGCGCTATACGGGGGACTACACCGGTGCGGTTCCCGACTGCCTGCATCCGCCACCGAGCACCGTGCTGGAATATTGGCCCGCGGACGAAATGATTGCTTCCATGTCCGGCGACCGGCAGCGAATTGCGAGGATTCTGGTCGAACATGCGCCGAAATTCGGTATTCAGCCGCGCCTTGCGCTGGCCATCGCACTGGCCGAGTCCAACCTCGACGCGACCGCACTCTCGCCCAAGAATGCCATGGGGGTTATGCAGCTGATACCGGATACCGCCGCGCGCTTCAACGTCAGGAAGCCGCTGGATCCTGAGGACAACATCAAGGGCGGACTTGCTTATCTGCGCTGGTTGCTGTCCTACTTCGAGGGCGATATCGCCCTCGCGGCCGCTGGCTACAATGCTGGTGAGGGGGCCGTAGAGCGATACCGCGGCGTTCCCCCATACCCGGAAACCCGACGCTACGTGGAACGCATTCTTGCCTTCGTGCGCAATCGTCGGCACCCCTTCGACAGCAGCATCGTTTCTCCAAGCCAGGTAACTTCGGCTTCGAACTTGAGTGCTCAAAAGGAGCAGGATTGATGACAGCGACCCATTCGGTGTTTCGCGCATGCCGCCATCTTGGCGTGCTGGTCTGCGCGGCAGCCCTTTGCATCGTGTTTTCGGCGCACGCGGGTCTGGTCGAGACCGTGCCTCAGGTCAGGGCCTCGGTGGTCGCGATCGGAACCTACCAACGTACGCGGAGCCCGGCGTTCCAGTTTTCGGGCACGGGATTCGTGGTCGGAAGCGGCTTTCTGATTGCCACCAACGCACACGTGATTCCCGACGCGGTCTCGGAGGAGCGGCTGGAGTACCTGGCCGTCGTGATGCCGGGGGATGATGGTGAGCGGACCGTGCGTCCGGTCAAACTGGTAGCGAAGGATCGCGACCATGATCTCGCGGTTCTGCGGTTCGAAGGTGGGGCACCGCTTCCATCGCTGACGCTTGGCGACACCACGAAGGCGAGCGAAGGGCAGAACGTCGCCTTCATGGGCTTTCCGATCGGCGGCGTGCTGGGGATGACGCCTGTGACGCACACGGGCATCATTTCAGCGATCACCCCGATCGGCATTCCCCAGGGCAATTCGCGCGACCTGAATCCGGCACTGGTGCGTCGCCTCGCGTCGGACGCCTTTCACGTGTATCAGCTGGATGCAACCGCGTACCCGGGCAACAGCGGAAGTCCTTTGTTCGATCCGGATTCGGGCGCGGTGCTGGGGGTGTTGAACATGGTCTTCGTGAAGTCCACGAAGGAAAGCGTACTCAGTAATCCGTCAGGTATCAGCTACGCGATCCCGGTCAGATACCTCAGGAAGCTGATCGAACATCTGGACTGACGGACGTTGAAGGATGTTGGCTGGTCTCCTCGGCGGGAATCGAACCCACATTTGCCGCTTAGGAGGCGGCTGTTCTATCCATTGAACTACAAGGAGGCCGGCGGGCATTCTATCCGCTTGGCGCCCGGGTTCAAAGTGGCGATTGCGACCGCGGCGGTTTTTCCTGGTCTGTGGGGCGGGTTCCGTTGCGGCGGTGCGGGGTCGTCGACGTGGATGGTCGCGGGTTAGCATCGGTGGATGTCACCTAGCTTTCCTTTTGCTTGCGTGGCGGAATGATCAGGTCTTGTGGGCGTCTCAGGATGCGTCGCAGCAGCAGGCCGCTGAGCGTGCGGCCTTGGGCGAAGCTGATCCGGCGCGAGCGCATGGCGACGTAAAGGGTAAGGGCGAAGCTTACCGTCAGATTGACCAGGCCGATCAGCAGCACACCGGCTGCTGCAAGCTGTACGCTCTGCAGCGGCACAATGAAGTCGTGTGCCACCGCCGCATATCCCACGTAGGCCGACGAAAATGCGATGTGGCGGATGTCCATCGGGAGACCGAAAAGAACACCGAGCGCGGTGGCGCCGCCGAGCAGGAATCCAAAGAAGAAGTTGCCGGCCAGCGCGCCGAGATTGTTTTCGATGTATTGCGTGATGCGGGCCATCCGTGCCTCGCCGAAGACGCGGCGCGGCCAGCGTAGTTGCAGCAGGCGCTGTGGAATGCGATTGTAGGCGGAAAGGTTGTCGTAGTAGCCGGCAATCAATCCCGAAAGGAACAGACACACGCCCGCAACGGCCGCAAAGAACAAGGTGCTGATGTGGGGTGCCGCCTCGTCGATGAGTGTGGAGGCCTTGGCGGTGTCGATGAAGTGGGCGCCGGACAGTTCGAGCACGGCAAGGGATATCAGCATGGCGACCGGTATCGCGACACCGACATTGCCTACAATGGCCGTGAACTGGCTGCGGATGGTACGGATGATGAGGTCGGCAAGGTTATCCAGGCTGCGTGTCTTGCCACGGGTGTCACTGCGTGTTTCGCCGATCGACGCGGCGATCGCGTTCGCCGTCATTGCCGGTTGCTTGGTGGCGACCGTGCCGCCAAGCACATGGATCAATACGAAACCAAGGCCGTAGTTCAGGCAGAAACCGAGCAGTTCGTTGAGCGGCGCGAAGTTCTGGCGATCGAGAATGATCTTCAACGCGGCCATGATCGCGATCACCATGCCGCCGAGGGCCGCCGATCGCAGAAGTTCGAAGTGTTCGCCTCGACTCGCCGCGATGTAGCGCTCGCCGGTCTTGCTCGCACTTGTCGTCATGCGCAGCGACAGCAGCTCGACATTCTTGCCCCAGTAGTCCGACAGCCGGTTCTTGCGGCATTGCGCGCGCACGAGTTCCTTGAACAGGGTCACCACGCGGGGCAGCAAGGGGGCGAGCTGACGCGATGGCTGCAGATCGATCAACAGCCCCAGGAGGTCGGTGATGCGATCGAGATGCTGGCGCAGGCGTTCGAGCTTGAATGTCAGCGTCAGACTCGTGCCCAGACGCATTGCACGACGGCGTATCCGGACCAGTACTTCCGCGCATTGATCGAGCATTACCGTGAGGTGGTCAGGGTTCTCGAGCATGCTATCGGGCGTGGTCCACCATGCCCGATAGTGGGCGAGGTAGCGCACGATCTCCGCATTCTGGGCCAGGAAAGGGGATTCGAGCTCCTCCAGTTTGGGATCCACCCGGACCAGTTCGGGATCCAGGCCGATGGCCGAAACATGGTAGGACAGCATGCGTACCGCCTCGAGTATCTCGGTCACCGCCGTCGGCGTCGTGTTGTCCGCCGCCAACGGGCCGGGCGCAGCATCGGGTGCCAGCAGGGCCTCAATGAAATCGATCCATACGCCGTCGCTGACCGCATTGACCCATACTTCGTCGTCGGGTCGATGAAAGACGACCGACAACAGGTCCTTCATGTAGCTCGTATCGATGACGTCGGGCAACAGCTTGTCCGAAATGCGCCGGGCGGTTTCGGAAAAGAACCCCGTTGAGGGCAGGAGACCAGACGAAACATACATCGACACCTGCTTGCGTTCCATGAACAAACGCAGGAGCGCGTCGCGCAAGGGCAGGCGCAGGTCGGGGCGGCGAGCAAGGATATGCGTCAGCGAACGTATCGATTCGCTTGTCGTCTCGTGGCGACCGGCATGGGGCGGGCGAATGCTATCGACCAGTTCGATCCAGACCTGAGTTTGATCCGGCGCATGCGCAGCGCGTTCGGCGAGTCGTGAGAGCAGGACGTCCAAGCTGTGTCTATCCCGGGGTTTCGTTGCGAAGAACAAGCGGAATGTTGCGCTGCATTATGCGGGTTTGTGCCTGTAAGGTGTGCGGGCCGTTAGAATCCCTCTTCTTTCCAGCTTTCGCCACAATCGAGCACGCCATGCCTCTTCTCTCTGTCGACAATGCCTGCCTGGCTTTCGGTCACGTCGACCTGCTCGCGCACGCAGAGTTTCAACTTGACGCCGGTGAACGCGTCGCGCTCATTGGACGTAACGGTTCCGGGAAGTCCAGCCTGTTGCGTGCGCTGGCCGGCCAATCCTCGCTCGATGACGGCACGGTCTGGCGCCAGTCCGGCCTCACCGTGGCCTACGTGCCGCAGGAGGCGGACTTCGACCTTGAACGCGATGTCTACGCAACCGTAGCCGACGGCGTGGGTGACGCCGCGCAGTTACTGGTCGACTATCATGCCGCGATGCTCGCCGTTTCCGAAGACGGAGGGGCCGATGCGATGTCGAGGCTCGATGCATTGCAGCATGCTGTCGAGGCTGCAGATGGATGGCGCCTTGGCCAGCGGGTGGAGCAAATGCTCGGGCTGCTCAGCTTGCCGGGGGAGGTGAGGGTGTCCAGCCTGTCGGGGGGCGGCATCAAGCGCGTTGCGCTTGCGCGTGCCCTGGTCGCCGAGCCTGACCTGCTGTTGCTTGATGAGCCGACCAACCATCTCGACCTGGACGGTATCCTGTGGCTCGAGGGCCTGATCCGGGACTTTCGCGGTGCGGTGATGCTGATTACCCACGACCGGGTGTTTCTCGACAATGTAGCCACCCGGATCGTCGAACTCGACAGGGGCCGGCTGGCGAGCTACCCGGGTCGATTCCAGGACTATCTGCGGCGCAAGGCCGAGGAACTGGAGGCCGAGGCCAAGGCCAACGCACGCTTCGACAAGATGCTGGCGCAGGAAGAGGTGTGGATCCGCAAGGGTGTCGAAGCCCGTCGTACGCGTAACGAGGGGCGGGTGCGTCGGCTGGAGGCCTTGCGCAATGAGCGTGCGGCCCGACGCGATCGGCTCGGGAACGTCAACCTTGCGGTCGATCGTGGCGAGAAGAGCGGCCAGATGGTGGCCGAACTGACGCATGTGAGCAAGCGTTACGGCGACCGG
Source organism: Azoarcus sp. L1K30 (assembly GCF_018122735.1). GTDB lineage: Bacteria > Pseudomonadota > Gammaproteobacteria > Burkholderiales > Rhodocyclaceae > Parazoarcus. Next base: position 4,390,913 of record NZ_JAGRRD010000001.1, read on the forward strand.
GTGGTGATTCGCGACTTCTCGACACGGATCATGCGTGGTGACCGCATTGGCTTCATCGGCCCGAACGGTGCGGGCAAGACCACCTTGCTCAAGCTCATTCTCGGTGACATCGAGGCGGATGAGGGCAGTGTCAGGCAGGGAACCCGCGTCACCGTCGCGTATTTTGATCAGTTACGCGCGCAGCTCGATCCCGAGTTGCCCCTGACCGAAGTGATCAGTCCGGGCTCCGACTTCGTGGAGATCGGCGGTGAGCGCAAGCATGTGATCGGTTATCTCGGCGATTTTCTGTTTGCGCCCCAACGCGCGCGCTCACCGGTCAAGTCATTGTCGGGTGGTGAGCGCAACCGCCTGCTGCTGGCGCGGCTCTTTGCCCGCCCGGCAAACGTGATGGTGCTCGACGAGCCGACCAACGATCTCGACATCGAAACGCTCGACCTTCTCGAGGAACTGCTGGCCGGTTACGACGGCACCCTGTTTCTGGTCAGCCATGACCGGGCGTTTCTGGACAACGTCGTTACCCAGGTCATTGCATACGAAGGGGATGGCCACTGGGGCGAGTACGCTGGTGGCTACGCCGAGTGGCAGCGCGTCCAGGCCGAGCGCGAGGCACAGCGTCTGGCCGCCCAGCGTGCGCAGGCGAGCACGCCGAAGGTGGCTGTCGCGGACAGGTCTGCGGTCAAGCGTGGCGACAAGTTGTCGTTCAATGAAAAACGCGAGCTGGAGGCCTTGCCGGACCGGATTTCAGCGCTCGAGGCAGAGCAGGCTGTCGTCCAGGGGCGGCTTGCCGATCCGGCGCTGTACCAGCAGGCACCTCAGGAGGTGGCCCTGCTTAGCGCACGCCTGGATGCCATCGAAGCCGAGATCGAGGCTGCGATGCTGCGCTGGGAGGCGCTCGAGAGCCGGGTGTCCGTCTGAGTGTCGTGGTGAGCGCGGTCGTGGCCCGGAGGTTGGCGGGGTGCGCTCAGACTACGCCCGTCTGATGTAGCCAGGCGCTCGCACCGGCGGTGCCGAGGAAGACTGCCAGGTGAAAGAGTGCCCACAGGTGATAGCGGCGGGCGATGACTTGCGGGTCGAGGTCCGAAATCAGGTACAGGCGATCGCGGGGCTTGCGCACGACATGGGCTTCTGGCGCGGATAGCACCTCGTCGCGCTGGCGCAGCACCTCACGTCTTGCCTGGGCGCGCGCCAGCTCCCATTCCTGCATGTCGATATTGCCATTGCCGTCGAGATCGAAGCGGCGGAGTAGTTCGGCGGGGTCGGACTTCCATTGCGCGAGCAGTTCGCGCACCTGGGTGGCAACGTCGAAATCCGGCGAGATACTGCCGAGCGTGAAAAAGTCGCCCAGCACGTAGATCGGATCGTGCTTCAGCAAGGACCATTGGATCTGGCGCAGGTCGCCGCGCTCATGGACGTCCCTGCGCCGCACCAGCATTTCGGCGCCCTCGGGATCGACCGCACATACGCCGGAATCGTCCTGCAGCAGGAAGGATGCGTCGCTTTCGATGGTATCGGTGTGCTGCCACTTTCCGTCATTGTCCTTGCGATAGGACGACAGCCGGTACCACAGCAGGGGCAGGCCGGTCAGCGGAGATAGAACCGGCGTACCGTCCAGCGGCTGGCCGCGGCCCCTGAGCTCCACGTAGCCTTGGGCGGCGGACGCGATGCGTGAGGTCGGGGTGTCGACAATCAGGCGCGCATGTCTGAGTGAACGCCACCAGCCACCCAAGCCGCTCGCGAGCAGCAGGGCAAGCGCGAGGATGGTCGTCCAGCGGCTCTCTGCGCCGAGTGCAAACGCAACCAGGCTGAGCTGGGCAAGCGGGAGCGCGGCATTGAAGCCGTCGCGGCGCAGTCTGACCAGCATGCTGCCTCAGCGCGAAATGTCTTCTTGTCTCAAGCGTTCAGGCACTGAACAGTGCCTTCATGTCGAGATCCGCTTTTTCCGCGCTGGAAAACTCGAGCAAAGGCTGGGCGATGAACTGGAACAGGCGAGCAATCAAGAGGTCTGGAAACTGCTCGATACGCACGTTATGCACATTGACTGATTCGTTGTACAGCTCACGCCGGTCGGCGATGGCGTTTTCCAGCGCGGTGATGCGCGTCTGCAATTGCATGAAATGCTCATTGGCCTTGAGTTCAGGATAGGCTTCGGCAACGGCAAAAATCTGACCGAGTCCCATGCGCAGCATGCCTTCGGCCGCGCCGAGTGCGGCAATGTCGTGCTTTTCGCGCGCGCTCGATACCCGTGCCCGGGCTTCGGTGACGCGGGCGAGCGTTTCCTGCTCGAACTGCTTGTACTGGCGACAGACTTCGACCAGTTTGGGCAGTTCATCATGGCGTTGCTTGAGCAGAACGTCGATGTTGGCCCATGCCTTTGCCACATTGTGCTTGAGTTGCACCAGTCCGTTATAGACAACGACGCCATAGAGGAGCGCGATGACGATGAAGCCGAAGAAAACTGCGGTAGTAACACTCATGCACGGACCTCCACTGACTTGCAGGCGATTGCTTCGATATCCGTCTATCGTACAACAGAGGGGGCGGCTGGACGCAAACGGCGCGTTCGACCTTGCATGAGTGACCGGCCGGGCGTATCGGGGCTCAGTCGGTCGCGGGCAGGAAACGGGCCAGGGCTTCGTCCGGCGCTCCCAGTCTGCGCAGCAGGGCTTCCGGCGACATGTGCAACAAATCGCTGATGGCTTCGATGTCGTCGGGCAGCGCGGCATCTTCCCAGCCGTGTGCCACATGGCGAGTGAAGTCTGCGGCGAGCTTGATGGTGCGCACGCGCGGGTGGTCGCTGCGGCTTTCATCGAACAGGTGAACCAGCAGATCGGGCAGCTTCCAGGCCTGGATCAGCGCATACTGGATTTCACTCGCGGTGACGCCGAAGACCTGCCGTTGCGCGTCCGCGCTGCGCAAGGTGCGGTCCTGCTGCTGCAGGGCAAATACCTGCTGTGTGAGGTCGGGCGCGAATATCCAGCAGATGATGTCGGTCGCTTGTCGCAGCAGGGCGGCAACGGTGATTTCATCGACATCGAGGTCATGGCGAATGACGGCCCATTCGCGCGCATATTTCGCCGCCCTGCGCGCACGACCGATGACTTTGAGCACGCCGACGAGCGCTTTCGGATGTGCCGCAAGCGTTTCCTCTACGGTCGTCAGTTCTTTAAACGTCTCGAAAAACGGCGACAGGCCCATCATGATGATCGCGCGATCAATGGTCGTGATGTCGTGGTTCTGTGACACGGGGCGATGGGTTTCGAGATAGGACAGCAATTTCATCGTCATCAGCGGGTCGCTTAGTACGATGCTGGCGACGTGCTTGCTGCTGACCCTGTCGATCTCCTCGCGCATCGTCTCGAACTCCCGCATCGTGTGCCTTAGCACCGGGAGTTTCTGGCGCGAAAAGTAGTCGACATAGTCGGCGACTGTTGCGAGTGGGTGTGTTAGCAAGGCCATGTCCTGATCCGCTCCGCATGCGTGAAAGTCATTATCGGCTTCGGCGGGGCCTAATTGAAGCCATTCACCATGTTGCCCGCGGAACGGCCTGTCCGCTGCTTTTCGTTATAATCTCCCAGATTCCGGGGCGAAAGTGCATTTTTCCGCGCCCGACCCTTGCCTACTGAGGAGACCTCCTGAATGCGCGCGTTCAAGGCCTATTTGATCGATCAGGATGAAAGCCGGAAAACCGGCGGAATGTTGACATCGGTGACGCAGGATAGACTCGACGAAGGCGAGGTATTGATTCGCGTGCATTATTCCAGCATCAACTACAAGGATGCGCTGGCGGCGACCGGCGTGGGCAAGATCATTCGCCGCTTTCCCTGTATCGGCGGGATCGACCTGTCGGGTGAAGTGGTAGAAAGCGCCGATCCGCGTTTCGCGGCTGGCGACAAGGTGATCGCCACCAGCTTTGATATCGGTGTTGCACATCACGGTGGCTATGCTGAATATGCGAGGGTGCCAGCGGGATGGGTGGTGCCGCTCCCCACGGGGCTGGACCTGCTCGAGGCCATGGCGCTCGGAACCGCCGGATTCACTGCTGCACTGGGCGTGGTGCGGATGGAAGACAATGGATTGGCGCCCGCCAATGGACCGGTGGTCGTGACCGGCGCAACGGGCGGCGTCGGTGGGCTGGCTGTCGACATGCTGTCGAGGCTCGGCTATCACGTCGTGGCGCTGACCGGCAAGGCCAGCGAAACAGACTATCTCATCGGGCTTGGGGCAAAAGAGGTCCTGCTGCGTGGCGATATCGATTTCACCAAGGTCCGGCCGCTCGAGGGCGCCCGGTGGGCAGGGGCGGTCGACAACGTGGGTGGGCAGATTCTGCACTGGGTGCTGGCGACGATGAAGCAGGCGGGTACGGTGGCCAGTATCGGCAACGCCGCGAGCTTCAACATCAATACCACCGTGTTCCCGTTCATCCTGCGCGGCGTCAGCCTGCTCGGTATCGATTCCGGCTACATGGGCTTCCCCACGCGACAACGGGTGTGGGACAGGCTTGCCTCCGATCTCAAGCCGCGGCATCTGGCAGCGGTGACACGCGTCATCGATTTCGATGCTTTGCCGGGCGCCTTCTCCGCGTTCATCGAGGGTAATGTGAAGGGGCGGACCGTCGTTCGCATCGGCGCCTGACCTTGCACTTCACCTCATCATACTCGAGCCGATCATGAGCACCGACGAAACCATTCCGATGACCAAGGTGCTGGTGGTGGATGATTCACGCATGGTGCGGGCCACGATCATCAAGCACATCCGAAACCGTTTCGATGTGCGAGACGAGGCCGATGGCGAGGCCGGCTGGGAAGCCCTGCTGGTCGATCCCGCGATCCAGCTCGTGCTGACCGACATCGGCATGCCGCGCCTTGACGGTTTCGGACTGCTGGCACGTATTCGCGGGTCGCGCGTACAGCGTATTCAGGACCTTCCGGTCGTCATCATCTCCGGTGACGAGGATGACGAGGCTCGGGAGCGCGCACTCAAGCTCGGCGCGAGTGATTTCGTGGCCAAGGGGGCGGGCAGCGCAGAGTTGCTGGCGCGGCTGGAGTCACTCATCCGGCTGGCGAATACGCGACGGGAGCTGAACGAGAGCCGTGCCGCGCTGGCGGTGCAGAGCCCGGTGGATCCAGTCTCGGGACTCGCGACGCCATCCTACCTGAACCACCATGCCGAACAGGAAATGGCGCTTGCGCGGCGCAATCAGGGTGCCATTTCGGTGATGGTGATCGACATCGATCACTATGAACAGTTGACCGAGTGGCATGGCACCCATGTGGCCGAGCTGATTACGCGCAAGCTGTCGAAAATCCTCTCGACCAAGGTGCGGCGAGAGGACACGGTCTCGCAGTTGTCGTCGTCCCGATTTGCCGTCCTGTCACCGAGCACCGATCTGATTGGATGCTGCGCCTTTGCGTTGCGACTGCAGCACGCAATGGAAAAGCTGGTGATGACCTACCGCGACGAGCGGATCCGGATCAGTGTGACCATCGGCGTTGCAAGTGCTTCGGTAGATGGCATGCAGACGGTCGGAAATCTGATCGAAACGGCCGCCAAACGTGTTCAGGAAGGCGTCAACGCCGGTGGCAATCGGGTTATCGGTGACAAGGGCGAAGTCGACCAGGCGATGGTCGACAGTCAATTGAAGCAGGTCATGAGTATCGATCATGCCCTGCTGCAGATCCGGATCGGAGCGGCCGATGAGGTGGCCGAGCGATTGCCGGAGGTCGTTGCCACACTGCTGCCCCTTTTGGAGTTGGTAGAATCGCGGCTGCATTGCGGGCTACCACTCGAGCATCTCAAACAATATGGAAAGGGGCCAGCGGTCGGCAGTGATGGCGCGGAGGGTGGTCAATCCTCTGCGTGATGTGTGTTCGTGCCTCGGCTGCAGCTGTCGCCAGTTGCGGCTTGGCATGTCATTTGCAATTAAAGGGAAGATTCAAGGGAGAGGATGCTGATGACGACGTACAAGGAATTTCACCGCAGATCGATTGAGGATCGTGACGGATTCTGGGGTGAGCAGGCGCAGCTTGTGCACTGGAACAAGCCGGTCGAGCAGGTCTGCGACTTCTCCAGGCCACCATTCGTGAAGTGGTTCAAGGGAGGTGAGACCAACCTGTGTTACAACGCGGTTGATCGCCACGCGGCCAAGCGCCCGAACGATCGGGCGCTGGTCTACATTTCTACCGAGACCAATGAAGAGAAGGTCTACTCCTTCGCTGAACTTCAGCGTGAAGTCGAGCGCATGGCGGCGATCTATCTCGAGTTGGGGGTCAAGCGCGGCGACCGCGTGCTGATCTACATGCCGATGATTGCCGAAGCGGCATTCGCGATGCTTGCCTGCGTCCGCATCGGTGCCATCCACTCGGTGGTGTTCGGCGGTTTTGCCGCGGGCTCGCTGGCCACGCGCATCGACGATGCCAAGCCGGTGCTGATGGTCAGCTCCGATGCCGGCATGCGCAATGGCAAGCCGGTGCCGTACAAGCATCTGGTCGACGAGGCCTGCAAACTGGCCGAGTTTCCGCCGGCCAAGGTGCTGATCATCGATCGTGGACTGGACAAGGGCTTTCCCAAGGTCGCCGGGCGCGACGTCGATTACGCCGAACTGCGCGCCAGGCATATGGATGCGCAGGTGCCGGTGACCTGGCTGGAATCGTCCGAGCCGAGCTACATCCTGTACACCTCGGGGACCACCGGCAAACCCAAGGGCGTGCAGCGCGACACGGGCGGCTACACGGTGGCGCTGGCCGCGTCGATGAAGCATATCTTCACCGGGGGTGAGGGCGAGACCATGTTCTCGACCTCCGACATCGGTTGGGTGGTCGGCCACAGCTACATCGTCTATGGTCCGCTGATCGGCGGCATGGCAACCATCATGTACGAGGGCACGCCGCTGCGCCCGGATGCCGGCATCTGGTGGCAGATCGTCGAGAAGTACAAGGTCAGCGTAATGTTCTCCGCACCGACCGCCGTGCGCGTGCTGAAGAAGCAGGATCCGGCCTTCCTCAAGAAGTACGATCTGTCCTCGCTCAAGCACCTATTCCTGGCCGGTGAGCCGTTGGACGAGACTTCGCACCAGTGGATCATGGAAGAATTGGGCATCCCGGTCATCGACAACTATTGGCAGACCGAGACCGGCTGGCCGATGCTGGCGGTGTGTCGTGGCGTCGAGGACAGCCCGATCAAGCTGGGGTCTCCGGCGTTCCCGGTGTACGGCTACGATCTGCGCATCTATCGCGAGGATGGTACCGAGTGCGGTGCCAACGAAAAGGGTATCGTCGGCATCGTGCCGCCATTGCCGCCGGGCTGCCTGTCCACAGTCTGGGGGCAGGACGAGCGCTTCGTGTCGACCTATTTCACGCTGTTCACCGATCCGGTGGTGTACTCGTCATCGGACTGGGGCATCAAGGATGAGAACGGCTACCACACCATTCTCGGACGCATGGACGATGTCATCAACGTCGCCGGCCACCGCCTTGGAACGCGCGAGATCGAGGAAGCCGTGCAAACGCACCCGGCAATTGCCGAAGTGGCCGTGGTCGGGGTGCACGACGAGCTCAAGGGGCAGATGCCGATGGCGTTTGCAGTGGTGAAGGACGCGAGCACGGTCGATACTGCAGAGAAGCGTGCGGCGCTGGAGAAGGAGGTCATGAAGAAGGTGGACGAAAGTCTCGGGGCAATCGCGCGTCCGGGCCGTGTCCACTTCATCAATGGGTTGCCCAAGACCCGCTCGGGCAAGATGCTGAGGCGCTCGATCCAGGCGTTGGCCGAGGGGCGCGATGCGGGCGACCTGACCACGATCGACGATCCGAGCACACTCGACCAGATCAAGCAGGCACTGGGGCGCTGATACCGCGTCCGGAAGTCTGAGCAGGATTGCAAAGGCCCGCCGAGCGCGGGCCTTTGCATTGTTGACGATCCGCCCGCGTGTGGCAGGCGTAGCGAACGCTCACTTACCGGAGAGTTTGCCTCCGCCGGCCTCTTTCTCGAAGCCACGCTCGATCTCTTCCTGGATAACGCGCCAAATCGGCTTCACGATGAAACGCATCCCCTTGATGATGCTCGGTACATGCATCATCGACGGCACGCGGATGCCGCGGTGCTCCACCGGTCCGCCGATTTGCCGGATATCGACGCCGAGTTTGCCGAAGTGGGAGGCAAGGCGCGGTTCGGTCAGCACGAACAGGGTGTCGATGCCGCTGCGCGCAGCCAACGCAACGGCGCCCAAGTAGAGGCCGATCGGGATGTATGGAAAGCGAGGCCGGTCACCGGTGCCGAAGTCCTCTTCGCTGATGGCAACAGGCGCCCGCTCGTCACCCTTGCGTCGGCGATAGGCGGCACGAACGGCGAGTCTGGAAACCTCTGCGATGCTCTCCCGCGGAAGTTTGAGTGGATCGACGATCGAACGGTCGAGTGTATGGCCGCATGTTTGCTCGAATGGCAGGGGGGCGAGGGGATCGTCCGGATTGGCAAGGACCAGGCGCGTACAACCCACCAGATGGTTGGGTTCGTTCGCGGTGCGAATCAGGCAGTGCAGGCTGTGCGGGTCGTAGACATCGGTCTCGAGGCGGTCGGGACGCTCGGGTTCGAACTTGAGCTCTTCGCAGTAAACCTCGTGACGGATGCGGAAGACGTCATTGCGCAAGGCCGTATTCGTTGCTGGCGCAATCTCGAAATATTTGCGAAAGCCGTGACCGAGGTTGAAGCGTTCGAAGATCTGCATGGTCCATTGGCCCGAAGAAATTAATTGTTCTGCCTGAGCGCATCGACAACCGGCGTCGAGGACACCCTGCTTGCCGGGAAAATTGCGGCCAGGGCAGTTGCAGCCTGCCCGATCAGAAAGGCAAAGACAATAGTTGGTCCATCGATCCGGATGAATGCGGTGTAGCCCACGTTCGCATTCGGTGGTGGCGGCATCGGTATCCCGACCGCAGAAATTGCCAGCGCGAGTGCGACACCGATCAAAACGCCAGCGCTTGCGCCGATCAAGCCCAGAGAGGCGTTCTCGATCAGCACCAGACCGAATACCTGTCTGCGCGTATTGCCCAGCGCCTGAAGTGTGCCGAATTCACCCAGACGTTCAAAGGCGCTCATGTTGACGGTATTCGCAACGGACAGCAGGACCATGAACAGGATGATCAATTGAAGGACGCCGAACTGCCGGTCGTAGAGTTGCAGCGTCTTGTCGTAGAAGTCGGATAGCTGGCGCCAGTTACGCGAGTCGAGGCCGGTTGGCAGGATACCGCTGATGGCGGCCTGGGCCGTCTCGGTATCCTCCGTGCGCTTCAGCGTCACGACCAGCAGATTTGCGCCGGGGGTCGACATCAATTCGCGCGCGGCGCCGAGAGGAATGCGCACGGCCCTGGCGTCAAAATCCTTGGAAAAGCTCTGGAACACCCCGACGATCTCGAAATCAAGCGTATTCAGCGCTCCGTCGGCCGTGTTCATGACCAGAATGACCGAGTCGCCGGGTTTGAGTCCCAGCGAATGCGCCACGCCTTGCCCGACGGTCATGCCGAAGGTATCGCTGTCGGTGATCTGACGTCCTTCGGTGATATTGAGATAGGTGCCGAGGCGCGCTTCCTTGTCTGGCTCCACTCCTTCGCCGATGATCGCCAGGTCGCGCTTGCCATTGTTGAGCAAACCGGCAAAGTTCAAGCGCGAGGCGACTTCGGCAACGCCCGGTTGTTGGGCGATCCGCTGTGCGACCGATTCCGGATTGTCGATCAGATAGCGGTCCGGTTGACGGGTGCCTTTTTCGAGGAAGTCTTTGCGGAATACCTGGATGTGGCCCGTTTGCGAGTGGATGATGGCCTCACCCAGCTGGACAAAGATATCCTGAACGAAGCCGCCTGAAAGAATCAGGCCGGAAACGCCGAAGATGATTGCTGCGAGCGTCATCGCGGTCCGGATTTTCTGCCGGAAGATATTGCGCAGGGCGAGTTTGATCAGCATCGTGCTCACCGCTGGTGACGCAGCGCGTCAACGATAATCATGCGTGAGGCCTTCCACGCGGGGAACAGGCTGGCAACCAGCGTGGTGACGAAGGCAAGCAGAAAGGCATCGAGCATGAGGGCTGGAGAAATGTTGATGCCAGCGATGTAGCCACGCATCATCCCGGGAGGTGGCGGCATGGGAATGCCAAGCGCGGAGATGACTGCGCCGAGCAGATAGCCGAGTGCAACGCCGATGATGCCCCCGACTATCCCGAGAAGCCCGCCTTCCACGATGAACAGTCCAAGAATACCGCGCCTGCGAACGCCAATCGCCATTGAGGTTCCGATTTCGCCGGTCCGCTCGATCACCGACATCGACAGGGTGTTGGAAATGCTCAGGATGACAATGAGCGCAATCAGCAGGCGTACGACACCGATCTGTTTCGAGAAGAGTTCGACAGTCTTGTTATAGAAATCGGCGAGCGCAGACCACGGAATCACCTCGAATTCGTCTGCGGACAATTTCCGGCGCAATTCGGACACGACTGCGTCGGTGGATTCGGTCCTGTCGAGCAGCACGACCCAGCTTGTTGCGCCCTCAACCTTCATCAGCTTGCGGGCGATGTCGATTGGCGCCCGAAGCACCGAGTCGTCGTATGCCTTGGTGATCGTTGCAAAGATCCCGGCGACGGTCAGTTCGACTGCGTTGACACCGCCCGACGCCGTCGTGGCCAGCAGCACGACCCTGTCCCCGGGTACGGCCCCGAGACTTGCGGCCAATCCTTCGCCGAGCATGACAGAGTCGGGGGCCGCGCCGACCAGATCGCGGCCGGCAATGACCGTAATTGCACGTGCGATCGACGCTTCCTTGCCGGGATCGATGCCTTCACCAAGAAACGATACGGTTGCGTCCCCCTTGCTGAGCAGGCCGCTGAACGTGAGCCGTGGGCTCACCGTGCGGATGCTTGTCCCGACCGCCTCCTGAACGGCCGAGGTGTCACCGGGCAGCAAGTATGCGTAGGGGTCACCGAGACCCTTTTCGAAAAAGCCTGGCCGGGTGATCTGGATGTGCCCCAACTGCGAGTGAATCGTTGATTCCCGCATGTCCTGGAAGATCCAGTGAATGAAGCCGCCCGCCAGCAAGAAGGCAATTACGCCCCCACAGATCGTTGCCAGCGCCAGCAGTGCCCTGCGACGCTGACGCAGCAGATTGCGTGCGGCGAGCGTGACGGTGTAAGCAGCGGCGCGGAGGATGGCTTGCCTCATCGGGTTTCGTGTATTTGACGGTGTTCTCTATGATAGCGTCTGAGTGACCGTTAATCGAAGGAGTCGGGAATGAAAGCAGGGTTTGATTATGATTCTGCGTTCTCGCGCAACATTGGATGGGTCACTTCGGAAGAACAGTGCTCACTGCGGGGCAAGCGGGTCGCGATTGCAGGACTGGGTGGTGTGGGAGGGGTTCATATGCTCACACTGGCGCGCCTGGGCATCGGGGCTTTCAATGTTTCCGATTTCGATTCGTTCGATTGGGTGAATTTCAATCGCCAGGCAGGCGCCGTCGTATCCACGCTTGGCAGGCCGAAGGTGGACGTGCTGGCCGAAATGGCGTTTGAGGTCAATCCGGAACTGGATGTCCGGAAATTTCCGGAAGGCATTTCCGCTGTCAATGTCGACGACTTCCTAAAAAATGTCGATGTCTATGTTGACGGGCTTGACTTCTTCGCGTTCGAGGCCAGGCGGGTTGTGTTCGCGGCCTGTCATCGCCTGGGGATCCCCGCCGTGACTGCTGCGCCGCTGGGGATGGGCACGGCAGTGCTGGTCTTTCTCCCCGGGCAGATGTCTTTTGAAGAGTATTTCTGCCTCGAGGGGTGCGATGAAGAGGAAATGGCGATCCGGTTCCTGCTCGGGCTATCGCCGGCCATGCTTCAGCGCAGCTATGTCGCCGACCCCTCACGGGTGAATCTTGCCGAACATCGCGGCCCTTCGACCATTGCCGCATGTCAATTGTGTGCGGGCGTGACCGCTACCGAGGTGCTGAAAATTTTACTGGGGCGCGGTGCCGTGCGCGCTGCGCCGCGTGGATATCATTTCGATGCCTACCGATCTCGTTTCGTGCATACATGGCGACCCGGCGGAAACCGGAACCCGCTGCAGCGTATCGGGTTATGGATCGCGCGGCGCCAGCTCGGGAAGATGAAGCGAGGTGAGGGATGATCGACGATGCCTGCTTCATGCGACTGGCGCATGCCGCGATGTGGGCTCCGACCGCGGAGAACCGTCATTTCGTGAGATTGCGACTGGATCGCGACGGTGTTGACAGCAGGATCCTGGTCATGCCGACATCCGCGCTGTTGTCGGAAGACGCCGGGCGCATGCCTTTGCACAGTCTGGGCGTCGGGGCGCTGGTCGAGAATGTCGTGCTCCGGGCACGTGCGGAAGGTTGGCGATCACGGGTCGGGTGGTGTGACGCTGTGACGCCTGGCGAACCGTTGGCTCGCATCGAGCTGGTGGCGGCAAGTGAAGAGGTGCCGTCGCAGGTGTCGGTTCTGCATCCTTGCATCGAACGGCGCGTGACCAACCGTGCCGTAGTCATGGCGGGTCCGGCGCTTGATCCGGCGCAGCGCACGCGTTTCGACGCGCTTTCGCATGATCTGGATGGTGTAAGCCTGGGGTGGATACCTGGCGGTGGTGCGGCGCGCCGGTCATTCCTACGCATGGCCTATGCGGCCGAGAGCGCTCGATTCGCTAATCGGGGTTTGCACCATGAGATGTTCTCCGGCATTCGTTGGAATCTCGGCTGGTCGATGTCTTCAGAAGAGGGGCTGCCGCCGGGAGCCCTTGGCATCGAGTGGATCGCCAGGCCGGGATTCAGCTTGTTGCGCCATTGGCCGTTGGCGAAGGCGCTGTCACTTGTCGGAGGGCATCGATTGGTCGGACTTCGCGCTGCGTTGATCCCGTTGCTTTTGAGCGCAGACGTGATGGTGATTTCAAGCGAGCGCAATGGAATCCCGGCCTGGTTGGACGCGGGGCGGGCGATGCAGAGGGCGTGGCTGTTGGCGACGTCGATGCAGCGTGCGGTGCAGCCGGTGGCCGCCGTCGCGCTGTATGCGAATCCGGCGTTTCCGAATGTCGGCCCGCGTTTGCGCGACCAATTGCAGTCCGGGTGGCGGGGGCTTATCGGGGATGCCTTGCCGATGATGTGCTTGCGTATGGGGATCGCGCCCGCCCCCTCGGTACGTGCGGGGAGAGGGCTCCCGCGGGACCTCGTCGTACAAGAGTTGACTTGAGCCGTCGCTGATGTGGTCGGCCCGCTCGTGCCATCGCCGGATGGGCGCTGACGAGTGGCCAGTCCTGTTGCGCGATTTGATTCAGATCCGGGAGTGTCGATTTTCTTTACAGTTGCACCGGATCGCCATGGGTTGTTTTGTGTATAGCCTTGATTTTGAATGATAAAAAATATCTGGCCCGGCTATTGCTTATATGCTGGCAAGTCGCAACCAACCGCAATGCAACTTCAACCGCGCGACCAATTGATAAGGGGTAACACTCATGAAAACTCTCAAGGCACGCACTCTTGCCGTTGCACTGGCCTCCGCACTTTCGATGGGCGTGGCCTCGCAGGCAGCGGCCGCTCCGGCTTTCACCATCGACCTGTCCGCGGTCATCGGCGGCGCTCCCCAACTCTTCTCGGGTGATTTCTTCTCGGGTACGTCGACCGAGCTGCTCACCTCTGTTGGCAATACGCACACCGGTTCGGGCTGGATGCAGCTGTCCGGTCTGTCGTCCGGTGCGGTGACTCAGGTTCCGTTCGGCACGAATGCCTTCAGCCCGTTTAACATGTATGTCACGTTCGACTTGGAGGACGTGCTGACCTCCGGTGCGATGAATGCGCCCGGTAGCACCTACAGCCTGACCAAGCTCGACTTCGTGCTGTGGGCCGATGCTGACAAGGCCACGACCTTCACCAACGCCAATGCCGCGACCAATACCGCTGCAACGGTGGCCAATAATGGCAATGATGTCGTTCTTGGCTTCGGTTCGCTGATCGCAGGTACGGCTGGCCTGAGCGGACTTGGTGGTGCTTTCCTGAACTCCATCAACGTCTTCGGCGTGTGTACCGGTGCCGGTACTGCAGCAATCGGTGGCACGGCAGTGGCCAGCCCGCTGTGTGCCAGCGACATGGGCAAGAAGTTCTTCGTGCAGCCGGACCCGTTCTACGATCTGGCCTTCACCGAGTTCAACAACACCGCGCAGGGCTACACCGTCAATGGCAACCTGTTGTCGATCAACTCGGCTTCGGGTGGTGTGGATTTCAACAAGGTGCCTGAGCCCGGCCTGCTGTCGCTGATGGGTATCGGCCTGCTGGCTGGCTTCATGGCCAAGCGCAAGGCTTCGAAAGCTGCTTGATTGCACTGACAGGCACTCGTGATTCGAGTGCCTGGTGTTTGAAAAGGCCGGGGTAATTCCCGGCCTTTTCGTTTTTCGTGGCGCCGATGTAGAGCGTCTGCGATGGCCGGTACTTTTGATGGGGGGCGTGTCATGGCGAAAGGAGCCTGCGCAGCGCGCGGGTGTGTCCCTCAGTCCGAAGCATGCGGGTAGCGCATTGTCAGATAGTGCCGAATCGCGGCAGTGACGTGTTCTACGACCGTTTGATTCGTATCTCTGCGTACGTTCGGTTCGTGCTGCGTCGCCGCGAAGCCCTGGCTTCCTGCGAGGTAATCCAGGTAGATCGGTAGCGTCATCACCGCTTTTCGATGGCGCGGCGAGATGAAAGGGGCGGCGACCCGAGGCAGCATGGAGAAGATCTTCCGCGGCAGGGTGATTGCGCGCGGAATGGTCAGGCCGTGGCGACGGTAGGTGGTTCGAACAAGCGCTTTCAACTCATTCAGTCGCGGCGAGTGTTCGGGGCCTGTGCATAGGTGCATGACCGTACCGGTGGTGGACGGGTCCCGGCTTGCAGCGATGATGGTATTCGCTACCCGATCGACCGGTATCACGTCCAGCCGGGTGTCGCCGAAATCCGGATAGAGCCCGAGCGTCCTGCGGCCGGATAGAAACTCGCAGATGAAGTAGAAGATCTGGAAATGGATGATGCGTCCGTCGATTGAATTGCCGATGACCATGCTTGGGCGATGAACGGTGATGGGCAGCAACTCGGTTTCGATTGCCTTGCGCACCATGATTTCGGCTTCTGCCTTCGATTGTTCGTAAGTGTTGTGAAACTCACGTGGTTCGTCAATCCAGGTTTCGGGCAGGATGCCGGGCCGTTTTCCGCCCACGCCGACTGTGCTGATGAATTCGACCTTGCGCAGCGCACCGGCCCTGTTGAGTGCGCGGGCAAGTGAAAGAATGGCGGCGGTCGAGTCGAGAGCGGACCTGCGTGCTTCATCAAGTGGCTTGTTCATGTGCACGCTGGCCGCACAGTGAATGACATGCTGTGTCGTGGCGCTCAGTTGTGCATAAGCGGCCTCGGAGAGCCCGAACTGTGGAGCGCTTGCATCGCCGCGCATGGCTTCGATGCGCAGGCGTGCCGGCGAATCCGGTCGCAGACGCCAGAATTGGTGGAGTTCGGCCATCCTTTGCGCGAGATGGTCGTCCGAGTCGGCACGCAGCAACAGACGCAGACGGACCGCTGGATCGGTCAATAACGCGGGGACGATGGCGCTGCCCACGGCGCCGGAGGCGCCGGTAATAAAGTAGACGCTCATGGTGCTCGTTCAAGGGTCGACAACGATGGTGGGCCGATTTGATTGCCTGCTGTGACAGGCGATCCGGTAAGCGGACTCGATCTGGGCGGCGAAGCGGGCTTCGATGGCCGGTCGCCGCAGCTTCAGGTTTGCGGTCAACTCGCCGCTGGCGACGCTGAACGGGTGCGTGGTGACCAATAACACCCCTGGCCGCTGAAAATCCGGAAAGCGTGCGCTGTTCGCGACGGCGTCCTGTCGAATCTGACTCATCGCGTCAGCGGTGCCGAGTCGACCGGCAATCGGGTGCTGCGGAGAAATTACGAGCAGTGCCAAGGGGAAGGGGCGGCCCTGCCCGACGACAATCGCGTGTTCGACATAGGAGAGCTTTTTCAGTTCGGCCTCGATTGGAGACGGCGCCACGCGACGGCCGGTGGATGTCTTGAAGACCTCGCTCTTCCGGCCTTCAAGCCAGACAAATCCGTCCTCGTCAATGCGTGCGTAGTCGCCTGTATGCAGGTGGCCGCATTCGTCGTGGCCGCTATCTGTCGGCGAAGCTTTTGCATACTGCAGGGATACGCCGGGTCCCCGGACCAGAAGCTCATGGTCCTCCGCGATCACGAGTTCATTTCCTGGCAGCGGCCGCCCGACGCTGCCGAAGCGGTACGCGTCGGGGGTGTTGATCGCAATGGGAATGACGTTCTCGCTTACGCCATATGCCTCCAGTACCAGCCAGCCGAGCCCGTGGAATCGCTCCATCAACCAGAGCGGGAGCGGGGCCGAGCCGCTTGCCATGAACTGCAGGTCGGGCCCCATCAGCGCGCGCAGTGGCGAGAGTATGCGCCTGGCAACGGGCGCCAGCAGTCTGTCGGGAAGGCTAGCACCGTGGCCGGCGCGTTGCGCCGAGGCGATGCGTTGTCCGACATTCCAGGCCGCATTGGCGACTGCCCTGACGGGAAGGGGCTTGCGATCGAGTTCGGCCATGATGCCGGCATGTAGCTTTTCGAAGAACCGTGGCACACCGACGAACAAGGTTGGCCTGATTTCGGGCAGCAGGCGCATGAGCTGCTCCGGTCTATCAACGAAGAACGTGGATGCGCCGCAACTCAGGGCAAACACGTTGAGAATGCGCTGGAAGAGGTTGGAGAGCGGGAGCCAGCAAACGAATCGTGCTTCATGCCGAATGCTCGTGAAGTGGGTTGCAAGGGCGTCGCAGGCGAGCAGGATCTGGCGGTGGGAATACGCAATGCCCTTGGGTTTGCCCGTGCTGCCGGAGGTGAATACGATCGTCGCGGTATCGTCGGGACTGGGAAGCGGAGGCGCGGGGCGCGGGGGCGATCCGCTGCGGAGCAATGACGAAAGGGTCAGAACGCCCGGTTTTGGTTCGCCTTCGGCAACAATCCGGATCTCGGGTGGCTGACAGTGTGCGGACAGTGCGTCGAGTGTCCCAATGTCGGCCGCGATCACCGCTCGAGGGGTGGTGGTCGCCAGAACATGGTGCAGGTTTCCGGGGGCGTCGTGGACGTCGAGTCCGACCGCAATGGCTCCGCACGCCAGGGCGGCCAGATGGCAATAGTCCCAGTTGGGCGACGTTGGTAGCATAATGGCAACCCGGTCGCCTGTCTTCAGCCCCAGCTCGCCGAATGCCGCCGCGAGCGTAGCCACGGTCTTCGCGACATCCTTCCAGCGAGTTTCCTGCCACGATCCGCTTGTGTCCCGAAACAGGTAGCCGACTGCCTCAGGGGTGTCCTGAGCGCGAGCGGACAGTCTTTCCGGCAAGGTCTGAGGGGCAATGGTCATCGCATAAGTATATGGGCATGACCGCCTCAACGGATCAGGTGCGCGGTGGGACCTTCACGGGCGACGTAGTGCGGCCGACCATGTTATTGCGATGAATCAATTCGGGCTCGTCGATATAGCCGAGCAAATGTTCGATCTCGGAAGTCGGTTTGCGCGCAATTCGCCTGCATTCCGCCGCACTGTAATTCACCAGTCCGCGCGCAACCTCCTCGCCGGTCACACTGCGGCAGGCCACGGCTGCACCGCGCTTGAAGTCACCTCTGACCTCGATCAGTCCTACTGGCAGCAAACTGCGTCCGCTGCGTAGCGCAGTGACGGCGCCGTCGTCGATCACCAGGTCGCCGGCCAGCTGCAGGTGGTCGGCCAGCCATTGCTTGCGCGCCTGCAGCGGTGTGCTGCTGGCGTAGAGCAGGGTGCCGACCGGCTCGCCGGCGGCAATTCTCAACAGTGGGTCGGTCTCTCTGCCACTGGCAATGCAGGTGTGGGCGCCGCTGCGTGCGGCGCGCTGGGCTGCGCGGATCTTGGTGATCATTCCCCCCTTGCTGATGCCGGTGCCGGCACCTCCGGCCATGGCCTCGTACGCCAAATCCTCCGCCTGTCCTTCGGCAATCAGGGTCGCGGCGGGATCCTTGCGCGGGTCGGCGGTGAACAGGCCGCTTTGGTCGGTCAGGATGATCAGGGCCTCCGATTCGATGAGGTTGGCCACCAGTGCGCCGAGCGTGTCGTTGTCACCGAACTTGATCTCTTCCGTCACGACGGTGTCGTTCTCGTTGATGATCGGAATGACGCCGAGTTCGAGCAGCGTGACGAGTGTCGAGCGCGCATTCAGGTAGCGGGTGCGATCGGCAAGGTCGGCGTGGGTCAGCAGAATCTGTGCCGTGTGCAGGCCATGACGGGAGAAGGCCTTCTCGTAGGCTTCGACCAGCCCCATCTGACCCACCGCGGCGGCGGCCTGCAGTTTGTGCATTTCATGTGGACGTCTGGTCCAGCCCAGGCGCTGCATGCCCGCGGCAATCGCGCCGGACGAGACGAGGGCGACTTCACGCCCCTGGCGGCGCAATGCCGCGATCTGACGCGCCCAGTCATCGAGTGCGGCGTGGTCTAGGCCGCTGCCGTTATTGGTCACGAGGGCGCTGCCGACCTTGACGACAAGTCGACGCGCAGTCCGGATCTTTTCTCTCATGTGTTCGACTGCCTGGATGCAGTGTTAGCGGGTGTTGTCGTCCTGCTGGTGTGAAGCGTCGGCGTCATCCGCCGCGCCGTCTTCCTCGCCCTCGAGCTCGTCTTCTAGGTCGTCTTCGAGTGCGGCTGCTTCCGCTGCTGCACGGGCCGCGTCGATGGCGGCGAGGCGGCTTCGCTCCGCTTCGAGACGCGCCTGACGTTCGGCTTCGATACGGGCGCGCTCACCGTCGAGAAAGTCCTGGATGGCAAAGATCAGTGTCTTGCAGCCGTCGCCCTTGAGTGCCGAGATTTCGAAATGGCGTTCGACCGGACCGTACGCTTCAAGGAATGCTTGCACGCGCTCGGCGCGCTCTTCCTCCGGAATCAGGTCGAGCTTGTTCAGTGCGAGCCAGCGCGGCTTGTCGTAGAGTGCCTCGTCGTACTTTCGCAGTTCTTCGACGATAGCCTTTGCATCGCGCGCCGGATCTGCCTCGGGATCGAAGGGGGCAAGGTCGACCAGGTGCAGCAGCACGTGGGTGCGCTGCAGGTGGCGCAGGAACTGGTGGCCGAGGCCTGCGCCTTCCGCTGCGCCTTCAATCAGACCGGGGATGTCGGCGATGACGAAGCTGCGGCTCTCGGCAGTACGGACTACGCCCAGATTGGGTGCGAGCGTGGTGAACGGATAGTCGGCGACCTTGGGCTTGGCGGCAGATACGGCACGAATGAAGGTCGACTTCCCCGCATTGGGCAGACCGAGCAGGCCGACGTCGGCGAGCACCTTGAGTTCGAGGTGCAGCATGTGGCGCTCGCCTTCCTGGCCCATGGTACGCTTGCGCGGGGCGCGGTTGGTACTCGTCTTGAAGTGGATGTTGCCCAGTCCGCCGCGGCCGCCGCTGGCGAGCAGAATCTTCTTGCCGTCCTCGTCGAGGTCGGCAATCAGCTCGCCCGTTTCCTGCTCGGTGATGACCGTGCCGACCGGGAAGCGCAGCGTGATGTCTTCTCCGCCCTTGCCGTAGCAGTCGCGGCTGCCACCGTTCTCGCCACGCTCGGCGCGGAAGTGACGCGTATAGCGATAGTCGATCAGTGTGTTGAGGTTGCGGTCGGCCACTGCAAAGACACTGCCGCCACGACCGCCGTCGCCACCATTGGGGCCGCCGCGCGGGATGTACTTCTCGCGACGGAAGGTGGCAACACCGTTGCCGCCGTCTCCGGCTACGACTTCGATTCGGGCTTCGTCAAAAAACTTCATGATGCTTCCGGCTGGCAGGGACGCGGCAGGGGCGGCGGGATGCCGCAAGCCGGGTCGCAGGGATACGGTTTATGAATCGGGCAAGACAGTGAGGCATTACAAACAAAAAAGCCCTACCGCAAGGATAGGGCTTTTCCGGTCGCGAGGCGAAAATCAGGCCTCGGCTGCCTCGGGCAGAATCGTCACGGTACGGCGACGGGAGGGGCCCTTCACCATGAACTTGACGGTGCCGTTGGTCAGCGCGAACAGGGTGTGATCCTTGCCGATGCCGACGTTGTCGCCCGGATGGTACTCGGTGCCGCGCTGGCGCACGATGATGTTGCCTGCCAGCACGAACTGACCGCCGTAGCGCTTGACGCCCAGGCGTTTTGATTCTGAGTCGCGGCCGTTACGGGAACTACCGCCAGCTTTTTTATGTGCCATGTCGACTTACCTCCTGGCTCAGGCCGAAATCGCGTCGATGCGGATTTCGGTGTAGTTCTGACGATGCCCCTGGTGCTTCTGGAAGTGCTTGCGGCGGCGCATCTTGAAAATCTTGATCTTGTCGTGACGACCGTGGGACACCACGGAAGCCGTGACGGAAGCTCCGGAAACCACCGGCGTGCCGATCTTGACGGCTTCGCCTTCGCCGACCATGAGAATCTGGTCGATGGTGATTTGGGAACCCACGTCGGCCGGTATCTGTTCTACCTTGATCTTTTCGCCGGCGACGACGCGATACTGCTTGCCACCGGTTTTTATCACCGCGTACATGGAGTTACTCCGATTGATGGTTCATTGCAAAGAGTCGGGCACTCTAGTGCGTCTAAGCGGAAAAGTCAATATTAATCAGTGTGTAATCCGGCCGGCGGTGAGAACAGCAGCCGCTCCAGCGCCTGTTGTTCCGTGCGATAGCTCGCGTTGGCGGCAATTCGTGACCACAGGCCGTCGCGCTGCATGGCGTCGATGACCTGTTTCTTGAGGCCACAGAACGCCAGTCGCTGGCCTTGCAGTGCAAAACGCTCGACCAGGCCGCTCAGCACATGCAGGCCGGTGGCGTCGACGGCGTTGATGCCGGCGCCGGAGATCAGCACCGTGCGGATGTTGGCCTGGGTGCGGGCGGCCTGCAGTGTTGCGTCCTCGAAGGTGGCGGCGGTGACGAAGGTGAGCGGGCTGTCGAAGCGCAGGATGACCAGGTGCGGGTCGGGGTGCGACAGGCCGAAGCGCTCGAGGTCGCGATAGGTGCCGTCCGGGTGCAGGCCCAGCAGTGCGACACGCGGCGTCATGCTGCGATACACCATCAGGGCGAGTGACAGCAGCAGGCCGGTCAGGATGCCGTTCTGAATATTCGGTGCGAAAGCCAGTGTCGCGCCGAAAGTGATGGCGGCGGCAAAGCCGTCGTCGCGGTTGGCCTGCCAGGCACGTTTCAGTGCGTTGAAATCGAGCAGGTTGAATACCGCCTGCAGGATGACTGCGGCCAAGACCGGTTTGGGCAGATGCCATAACAGCGGGGTAAAGAAAAGCAGCGTCGCGATCACCACGGCGACCGTCACCAGCGCCGACATGCCGGTGCGCGCGCCGTTGTTGAAATTGAGTGCGGAGCGCGAGAACGAGGAGCTTGTGGGCAGGCTGCCGGTGAAGGCCGATGCGAGCTTGGCAAGACCCTGGCCGACAAGTTCCTGGTTCTGGTCCCAGGGTTCGCGCAACTTGCCGGAGATGACCTTCGCGCTCGAGGCGGCTTCCATGAAGCTGACGAGTGCAATGACGAATGCCGTGGGCAGCAGCGCGATGACGGTATCCGTGCGAACGACCGGGATCGACAGCGCCGGCAGGCCCGCAGGAATGCTGCCGACCACCGCGCCCCCGAGTGCGGCGAAGTCCAGCCATGCAGAGAGCGCGGTGCCAATACCCACGACGATCAGCACGCCTGGCAGACGTGGCGTCAGGCGACGCAGCAGCGCGAGTGCAGTCAGCGTGCCGATGCCGAATGCTGCGGACGATGGGTGGAGGTGATCCAGGTTGGCGAGCGCGTGGACGAAATCGGCAAGAAATTGAGTGCCGTTGTGCAGCTTGATGCCGACCAGGGGCGGCAGTTGCGACATGCAGATCACCAGTGCTGCGGCATTGATGAACCCCATCAGGACAGGGTGCGAAAGCAGATTGAGCAGCCAGCCCAGGCGAAGCAGGCCGAGCGCGAGCTGGATGAGGCCGGACATCAGCGCCAGTGCAATGGCCAGCGCGAGAAATTCGGGGCTGTCCGGGCGTGCCAGGGGCAGCAGGCTCGCGCCCGTGAGCAAGGATGTCAGCGCGACCGGCCCGGTCGAAAGCTGGCCGCAGGAGCCGAAAAGTGCCCCCACGATTGCCGGCAGCAGTGCCGCATACAGACCGATGTGGGGGGGGAGCGAACCGAGTTGGGCGTAGGCAAGGGATTGCGGCACCATCACCAGCGCCACGGTGAGTCCTGCGATCAGGTCGCCGCGAATGCCGTGTTTTGCCCACTGGCGCGGCCAGCTCATGAATGGCAGCAGCTTCGCTGCAGTGACGCGATGTGTCATGAGGGCCGGATGTGGACGATGGGTCGAACGTGAATATTAGCAAACGCCGGCGATTGTTTTGAGCTGGCGTCCGGGCTGCCGACCGGGGGATGGTGCTGCGGCTGGCGGAGACTGCCTTGACGCCCCGCCGCACGAGGGGGAAAACCCCAATCGCGGAATCTGCAGCCTGCGTTATCATTCGGACATGTCAGACAAGCTGATAACCCCCTTCGCTACGCCGCTGGACCGCGCGCCGCGCCTGAGTGACCGCGTTGCGCGCGAGATTGAGGGCTGGATTGCCGATCGTGATCTGGCGCCCGGCACGCAACTGCCCACGGAGAAAATCCTGTGCGAACGCTTTGGCGTCAGCCGTGCCGTGGTGCGCGAGGCCATTTCCCGTCTCAAGGCCGAGGGGTGCGTGGAGACGCGCCAGGGCCTTGGCGCATTTGTTGCGGCGGCTCCCGGGGCGAGCAGCTTCCGCCTGCTCGGCGGCAGTGGCGTGGCCGCTAGCGACGTGGCTGATATCTTCGAACTGCGGGCCATGGTCGAGCGTGGTGCAGCTGAGTTGGCTGCGCTGCGGCGTAGTGCCGCTGACCTGGCGCGGATTGCCGCTGCGCTCGAAGAGATGGAGCAGGCAGTGCGTCAAGGCGGTAGTGGGGCCGCGGCCGACGACGCCTTTCATGTTGCCATCGCGGCCGCTTCGGGCAACCGTCAGCTCGAACGCTTCCTGACCTATGTGGGACTGCAGTTTTCTGCGTCGCGTCAGCCCACCTGGGATGTCGACGGTCACAGAACCGGGCGCGCGGCCGAGTCGCAGGCGGAACACAGGAAGATCTTTTCCGCCATCGAACGGGGTGATGCGAAGGCTGCCGGCGAGGCGGCGCGCGCGCATCTTGATGCGGCGGCTGCCCGACTGGGCGTTGTCGCGCACCAGAATGGCATCCATGACACATTGCAACAGCAGCACGGAACGCAAGGAGAAGCAGCATGAAAGTGGATGAGGAGACCACGCTCGGCGAGCGCGATGCGGACTTCTCCGCGGTCGACAAGGCCCGCGTGGTCGAGGCGCTGGCGCGGGTGCTGCCGGCAGGTGCCCTGATGTACGAAGCCGAGGATCTGCACCCCTATGAGTGTGACGGCCTTGCCGCTTACCGCGCCCTGCCGCTGGTGGTGGCGCTGCCGACCACCGAAGCGCAGGTGGTGGCGGTGCTGAAGGCCTGCTCGGCGTTGGGGGTGCCGGTCGTGGCGCGCGGCGCCGGCACCGGGTTGTCGGGCGGCGCGCTCCCGCACACGCAGGGGGTGCTGCTTTCGCTGGCCCGCTTCAATCGCATCCTCGATCTCGACCCTCACGCCCGCACGGCGGTCGTGCAGCCCGGCGTACGCAATCTCGCAATCTCGGAAGCCGCCGCCGCGCACGGCCTCTATTACGCACCCGATCCGTCGTCGCAGATCGCCTGCTCGATCGGGGGCAACGTGGCGGAGAACGCCGGTGGCGTGCATTGCCTGAAATACGGTCTTACCGTGCACAACCTGATGCGCGTGCGTGCGGTCACCATCGACGGCGACGTGGTGGAGTTCGGCAACCATGCGCTCGATGCGCCCGGCTACGACCTGCTCGCGCTGATGACCGGGTCCGAGGGTATGCTGGCGGTGGTCACCGAGGTCACGGTCAGGCTCACCCCCAAGCCCCAGCTAGCGCAATGCGTGCTCGCTGCATTCGATGATGTCATCCGGGCCGGCGATGCGGTGGCGGCGATCATTGCTGCCGGCATCATCCCTGCAGGGCTGGAAATGATGGACCAGGCGGCCACCGCCGCGGTCGAGCAGTTCGTGCATGCGGGCTACCCGCTGGATGCGAAAGCCATCCTGCTGTGCGAATCCGACGGTACGCCGGAAGAGGTGGCCGAAGAAATTGCTCGTGTTCGGGCCGTGCTGGAGCAAAGCGGCGCTACCGAGATTCGCGTGTCGCGCGACGAGGCAGAGCGCATGCGCTTCTGGGCGGGGCGCAAGGCGGCCTTCCCGGCCGCAGGGCGCATCTCGCCCGACTACTACTGCATGGACGGCACGATTCCGCGCAAGCGTCTGGGGGAGATGCTGACCGCGATCCAGGATATGGAGACGCGCTACGCACTGCGCTGCATCAACGTCTTCCACGCGGGCGACGGCAACCTGCATCCGCTGATTCTGTTCGATGCCAACCAGGAAGGAGAGCTGCACCGCGCGGAAGCGTTCGGTGCCGAGATCCTCGAGTTGTCTGTCACCCTCGGCGGCACCATTACCGGCGAGCACGGGGTGGGCATCGAGAAGATCAACCAGATGTGCTCGCAGTTCACGCGCCCCGAGTTGCATCAGTTCTTCCGCGTCAAGGCGGCATTCGATGCGGCGGGGCTGCTCAATCCGGGCAAGGCAATTCCGACCCTGAACCGCTGTGCGGAATACGGTCGCATGCATGTCAAGGATGGGCATCTGCCATATCCGGACCTGCCGCGATTCTGACGGTCGTGGGCGATGGACCGGGAATGGGCGCAGTTTCTTTTTGTCGCGGTGCCGGTGTTGTCCCTGCTTGGGGCGTGGCTGGCCTTGCGCGGCCGTCGCGGACCGCACGTCGACGACACCACTATTAACCCGGCAATGAAACAGATGAAGTCATTGTCGGCACCTCGTTCCTCCCCCTTCAAGGGGGAGGTTAGGAGGGGGATGGGTCAATGCTGCGTCGGGGGAACCCATCCCCACCCCAGCCCTCCCCTTGAAGGGGAGGGAGCGACCGTGCTGAACTCCAGCATTCGTCATCTAATTGATTGCCGGGCTACTAACGACAGGGTGGATGAACATGAGTGAATTGGTTTCGGCCTGGGTCGAGAAGATTCGGCACGCGGCTGGCAGTGCCACGCCGCTGCGTATCGAAGGTGGCGGCAGCAAGCGATTCTTGGGACGTACCGTCGATGCCGACGTGCTTGATGTCGCGGGCAATACCGGTATCGTCAGCTACGAGCCGACCGAGCTGGTGGTGACCGTGCGTGGCGGTACGCCGCTCGCCGAGCTGGAGGGGGTGCTGGCCGGGCAGAATCAGTTTCTTGCCTTCGAGCCGCCGCACTTCGGCCCTCGGGCGACGGTTGCGGGTTGCATTGCCGCCGGTCTTTCGGGGCCAAGGCGAGCGACCGTGGGCGCGGTGCGTGATTTCGTACTGGGGGTCAAGATCATCGATGGTCGTGGCGAGATCATGTCGTTCGGCGGCCAGGTCATGAAGAATGTCGCCGGCTACGACGTGTCGCGCCTGGTTGCAGGCAGTCTTGGTACGCTGGGCATCATTCTCGAGGTGTCGCTCAAGGTTCTGCCGCGACCCTTCGCGGAGCGGACGATCCGGTTCTCGTGCAGCGAGTCCGAAGCCATACGCCGCTTGAACGAGTGGGGCGGCCAGCCCCTGCCGCTGTCGGCTTCGGCGTGGGCCGATGACACCTTGACACTGCGTCTGTCGGGCGCTTGGGCTGCCGTCGACGCAGCTTGCGTGCGCCTTGGCGGAGAGGCGGTGGACGCCGACGTAGCCGCTGCGTTCTGGGTGGGTCTGCGCGAGCAGCAGTCCGGCTTTTTCAATGCGGATGACAGTCTGCCACTGTGCCGGCTCGCAGTGCCAAGTGTTGCGCCGCCGCTCGCGCTTGGCGGTGAGCAGCTCATCGAGTGGGGCGGGGCGCAACGCTGGCTGCGCACCGATGCGCCGCTCGAGCGCATCCGTACACGTGCTGCGGAACTCGGCGGGCATGCCACGCTGTTCCGCGGCGGTGACCGTTCAGGCGACGTGTTTACACCGCTCGACACGGCGGTGCTCGCCATTCACCGGCGGATGAAAGCAGCCTTCGATCCCGCCGGAATCTTCAATCCCGGTCGGCTCTACCAAGGAATCTGAGCATGCAGACACAGCTTGCCGAGTTCATTCGCAATACGTCCGATGGCCGAGAGGCCGAGGAAATCCTGCGTGCCTGTGTGCACTGTGGTTTCTGTACGGCCACCTGTCCGACCTACCAGTTGCTGGGCGACGAACTGGACGGGCCGCGGGGCCGGATCTATCTGATCAAACAGGTTCTCGAAGGTCAGCAGCCGACGGCGAAGACGCGCCTCCACCTCGACCGCTGCCTGACCTGCCGCGCGTGTGAATCGACCTGCCCATCCGGTGTTAGGTATGGCCGCCTGGTCGACATCGGCCGTCATGTGGTCGAGGCCAAGGTGCCGCGCCGGGGAGCAGACCGCGCGGTGCGATGGGCGCTGCGAACCTTTGTGCCGCGCGCGGGACTGTTCGGGGCGGCGATGAAGGCGGGGCGCGCAGTAAGGGGGGTGTTGCCGCAGGTGCTCAAGGACAAGGTTCCGCTCGCCCGCGCGGCCGGCCCGTGGCCGGGTGTGCGTCATTCGCGGCGCATGCTGACACTGGCGGGATGCGTGCAGCCTTCGATGGCGCCTTCGATCAATGCCGCTGCGGCGCGGGTGCTCGACGCCCTCGGTATCTCCCTGCTTGAAGCGCCTGGCGCCGGATGCTGCGGAGCGGTGCGTCACCATCTCAACGATCATGACGGAGGCAAGGCCGACATGAAGCGCAATATCGACGCGTGGTGGCCAATGATCGAAGCTGGCGAAATCGAGGCGATCGTGATGACCGCATCGGGCTGCGGTGCGCAGGTCAAGGACTACGCCTACCTCCTCAGAGAGGATCCGGCGTACGCCGAGAGGGCGCAGCGGGTGAGTGCGATGACGCAAGACATCGGCGAGACCATCGTTGCCGAAGCCCAGGCCCTGGAGCGCTTGCTGGCATCGAGGAAACTGAAATCCGAGCCGCTGGCATGGCATGCCCCCTGCTCGCTCCAGCACGGATTGAAATTGCGTGGCGGGGTCGAACGCATCCTCACCGCCGCGGGTTTCGAGCTCACCCCGGTGCGCGATTCGCATCTGTGCTGCGGGTCGGCCGGAACCTACTCCCTGCTGCAGCCCGAGTTGTCGCACACGCTGCGCGACAACAAGCTGGCCGCGCTGGGCGAGGGCGGCGCGGGCATGATCGCGTCGGCAAACATCGGCTGCATCACCCATCTGCAGGCAGGGACGCGGACACCGGTGCGGCACTGGATCGAGTGGCTCGACATGCGCCTGAGTGACACGTCCGCGATCGCGGATATCGAGGCGGCGGGCAAGTAGGTCGTCATTCGGGCGTGATATTTGTCACGCTCATTTCCCGAAGCGTCGATGCGGGAAGGAAATGACGCCTCAGCGATGGGCGCGCGTTGATATCATTGCGCCCTTCACTGAGTTTTCCCTCGTCATGCCCATTTCCGTTCAAACCTGTGTCGCACGCCATATCGGTGATCGCAAGGAGCAGCAGGACAGGGTCGCCCTGTTCGCTCATCCGACCGTCTCCGGCGTGATGCTGGCCGTGCTCGCCGACGGTATGGGGGGACATAGCGGGGGCGCCATGGCGGCAGAGCAGGTGCTGCTCAAGGCAAAACAGAACTTCGAAGCATTTTCGCCGATGCATGAAACCCCGGAACACCTGCTCGAAGGCATCATCACTGAAGCGCATACGGTCATCCGCCTGACGCGCTTTACCAGCGAGCAGGACCCGCACAGCACGGTCGTGGTGTTCCTGCTGGTGCAGGGCAAGTCCTACTGGGCGCATTGCGGCGATTCCCGCCTGTACCATTTCCGCCAGGGGAAAATGCTGTCACGCAGTTGCGACCATTCCTTGGTCGGCGAGCTGCAGCGCAAGGGCAGGCTGGACGAGGCCGCGGCGCTCAATCACCCGCAGCGCAACGTCTTGCTGTCATGCCTCGGCAGCGATCGTCCTCCGCAGATTAGTCACGGTGCGAGCGATGTCCTGGTGGGGGGAGACAGTTTCCTGATCTGTTCCGACGGATTGTGGGGCTACTTCTCCAATGAGGAGTTGGCGAGCGCGCTGGACGCGCACCCTCCGCGCGAGGCGGCGCAATGGCTGATCGATCGGGCGCGTGAGCGTGCGGAAGGCTACGGCGACAACATCTCGCTGGCGCTGATCAAGTTCGTCGAAGTCGTGGCGCCGGTCGCACACGCGCGCGTCAATTAAGTCCACCGCTGGCGGCGGGCAAGGGCGTTCCGTCATCCGCCGCCTTCGCTTGCCGTCATCCGTCAGGCATGCCGGCGTCCATTCCATCGTCGTCACGCGTTCCATTGTCCGGCCTCTCCGGTGTTGCAGCCGACACGATACGCGGTAAGATCAAGGACGCGTCGGTCGCGCACCGTATTGGTGTGGGGCAGGGAGAAACAAATACAACAGCTGTGCCGACGCGATTTTCAGCCTTTTCAATCCCTAAGGGAGGAGTCGCCCATGCCTCTGTTGATCGGAGTGCCAGCGGAGACCATTGAAGGAGAGCGCCGCATCGCGGTGGTCCCCGACATGGTCAAGAAGTATCAGGGCATTGGTGCCCAAGTGGTGGTGCAATCTGGTGCCGGTGTGCCGGCGCATTATCCGGATGGTGCATTCGCCGAGGTGAAATTTGCCGACGGCGCCGCCGCCGTGTTTGGCGAGGCCGACGTGGTGCTGTGCGTGCAGCCGCCGACGCCGGCGTCGATTGCGGCGATGAGGCCGGGCAGCGTGCTGCTCGGCATGCTGCAGCCGTGGGCAGATGCCGAGCGGGTGAAGCTGCTGCAGGAAAAGCAGATCACCGCGTTCGCGCTCGAATTGCTGCCGCGGATCTCGCGTTCGCAGAGCATGGACGCGCTGTCGAGCCAGGCCGCGGTGGCAGGCTACGAGTGTGCGCTGATTGCCGCGGACCACTCGCCCAAGTTCTTTCCCATGCTGACCTATGCCGCGGGTACCATCCGCCCGGCCAAGGTGCTGGTGATCGGTGCCGGCGTGGCCGGCCTGCAGGCGATTGCCACTGCGCGCCGCATCGGCGCCATGGTCGAAGCCTACGACGTGCGCCCCGAGACCCGGGAGCAGATCGAGTCGCTCGGCGCCAAGTTCGTCGACACCGGCGTGGCCGCGGCGGGCACGGGCGGCTATGCGCGAGAACTGACCGACGAAGAGAAGGCACGCCAGACCGAGCGTCTGGCCAAGGCCGTGGGCCAGTGCGATGCGCTGATCACCACCGCGGCCATTCCGGGCAAGCGGGCACCGCAGATCATCAGTGCGGAGATGATCTCGCGCATGAAGGCCGGCGCCGTGGTCGTGGACATGGCCGCCGAGAGCGGTGGCAACGTTGAAGGAACCGTGGCCGGGGAGAAGGTGTGGATCAACGACGTGCTCGTGATCGGCCCGACCCACATCGCCAGCCGCATGCCGGTGCATGCGTCGGAGATGTACGCCAAGAACCTGTTCAACTTCATTTCGCCCTTCATCAAGGACGGCGCGCTCGCGCTCGACTGGGAGGACGAAGTCATGGCCGGATGCTGTCTCACTCACGCGGGCGAAGTGCGCCATGCGGGCGTGAAGCAGATCCTCGGTCTGTAAGGGAGGAAAAGCATCATGGAAGGCTTTGCCGCACTCTATATTTTCATGCTGGCCGCGTTTGCCGGCTATGAAGTCATTTCGCGCGTGCCGGTGATTCTGCACACGCCGCTGATGTCGGGCTCGAACTTCGTCCATGGCGTGGTGCTGATCGGGGCCATGGTCGCACTCGGTCATGCCGACCCGGAAGATCCGATGCAGCTGGTGATCGGTTTCTTTGCCGTGTTCCTTGGCGCAGCCAATGCCGCCGGCGGCTATATCGTCACCGAGCGCATGCTGGCCATGTTCAAGTCCGGCGGACGCAAGGAAGGGGACGCGAAATGAGTTCGAACTGGTTTGTCAGCATGGCTTATTTCGTTGCCGCGGTGGTGTTCATCCTCGGCCTGAAGGCGATGAGTTCGCCGGTGACCGCGAGGCGCGGCATCGTGTGGGCCGGCTTCGCGATGGTGGGCGCGACGGTGGTCACCTTCTTCATGCCCGGGCTGCACAACGTCGGCCTGATCGTGACGGCGATCGTGCTCGGCGGTGGCGTGGCGTGGTGGAGCGGCAAGACGGTGAAGATGACCGACATGCCGCAGATGGTCGCCATCTACAACGGCATGGGCGGCGGCGCGGCGGCGGCGATCGCGGCGGTCGAGCTGGTGCGCGGTGCCCCGCATGACGGCATCACCGCGACATTGATGGCGCTGGGCGCGATCATCGGTGCGGTGGCGTTCTCGGGATCGTGCGTAGCGTTTGCCAAGTTGCAGGGCATCATGAAGAAGGCGATCCGGCTCAAGGCGCAGAACAATGTGAACTTCTTTCTTGCGCTCGCCACCTTCGGCGTGGGCCTGACGGTGAGCTATTCGAGCCAGGCCAGCGGCTTCGAGGTGTTTCTGTTCTTCGCGCTGGCGCTGGCGCTGGGCACGGTGCTGGTGATGCCGATCGGTGGTGCCGACATGCCGGTGGTGATCTCGCTGCTCAATGCCTTCACCGGCCTTGCGGTGGGCTTCGAAGGCTTCGTGCTGGGCAATCCGGCGCTGATCGTGGCCGGTATCGTGGTTGGCGCGTCGGGTACCTTGCTCACGCAGCTGATGGCCAAGGCGATGAACCGCCCGATCAAGAACATCATCTTCACCCCGCTGACCGGCGCGGCGGCAGAGGGCGAGGGCGGCGCCATCGAGGGCTCGATGAAGGAGTTCTCCGCGCTCGATGCCGCCTCGGTGATGCGCTATGCAAGCAAGGTCATCATCGTGCCGGGTTACGGCATGGCGGTGGCCGGTGCGCAGCACAAGGTGTGGGAAATGGCCCAGCTGCTCGAAGAGGGCGGCGTCGAGGTGGTCTTCGCCATCCATCCGGTGGCGGGGCGAATGCCTGGCCACATGAACGTGCTGCTGGCCGAAGCGGGCGTGCCTTACGACAAGATCTTCGACCTCGAGGAGATCAACGCCGATTTCCCGCAGGCCGATGTGGCGCTGGTAATCGGTGCCAACGACGTCGTGAACCCGGTGGCGCGCACCGACAAGACCAGCCCGATCTACGGCATGCCCATCCTCAATGTGGACATGGCGCAGAACGTCATCGTGGTCAAGCGTGGCAAGGGCGCAGGATACTCCGGTATCGAAAATGCGCTGTTCTACAAGGACAACTGCCGCATGCTGTATGGCAGTGCGCAGCAGGCCATCGGTGAGGTGATCACGCATGTGAAGGCGCTCGAAGCCTGATCGCTCAAGTCTGACCGCAGTCGGGCCGTAAACGGGTAAGCGTCCATACCTGTTTGCGGCCCGATGCGCTTTTTGCCCTTTCTGCTCGTCTTCTGTCTGGTCTGTCCAGACGCCACCCACGCCCAGGGCGCGCCCGCTGGCGCCGCAACGCCTGCGCCCGGGAACGGCAAGGGTGACGACAACTGGCGCAATACCGATGGCTACGTGTTTCCGCCGCTGGCGAAGACGGTTGCCGACATGCAGAACCTGGCCTATGCGATGCAGTTGCGGGATTACTGTGCCGACCGCAAGGTGCCTGACGCCTTCGTGCGCGAGCGCCTGGCACGATTCAGCGCGATCACCGGGCGCGAAGAGAGCTGCCGGTCACTGCTCGATTATTGAGGCGGGCTCAGTTCCGGAACACGAAATACACGGCGCCCATCATGCAGAGTGCAGCCCACAGGTAATCCAGCTTCAGCGGTTGCTTCATGTAGATCAGCACAAAGGGTACGAAGACCACGAGGGTAATAACCTCCTGCATGATCTTCAGCTGCGCCAGGTTCATGGCCCCCGCGCCGATCCGGTTTGCCGGTACCTGCAGGAGGTATTCGAACAGGGCAATTCCCCAGCTCACCAGCGCGGCGACGTACCAGGCACGATGCTGCATGTTCTTGAGATGACCATACCAGGCGAAGGTCATGAACATGTTCGATGCGGTCAGCAATGCGGCGGTCTGCATCCAAACCGGGGCACCGCTCAGGCTGGCAGTCCAGGTGTTCAGCCAGGCGGGCATGATGGTTCCTGAATCCTGGAGATGGCCTGATTGGCGACGGTCGCGAGCAAGGGCGCGATCGGTCCGATACCGGGAATCGACAGATCGGGCGCAATCTCGCTCAGCGGATACAGTACGAATGCGCGCTCATGCATGCGCGGATGAGGCAGGATCAGGCCCGGCTCGTCGATGACCGAAGTCCCGTGCAGCAGCAGGTCGAGGTCCATCGTGCGCGGTGCCTGATGGTAGTCGCGGGTGCGTCCGCCGATGGTTTCGATGTCGAGCAGGGCGTCGAGCAGGGGGCGTGGCGTAAGCGCGGTATCGAGTGCAATGACGGCATTGATGTAGTCGGGTTGCTCGCCATCCACGCCGACGGGGGCCGTGCGGTAGCAGGAAGAGCGGGCAACGACGCGCGTGTGCGACAGCTCGCCCAAGGCCTTCAGCGCCTGCTGGAGCGCACGTTGCGGCTCACCCAGATTGGCGCCGAACGCGACATAGGCACGCGCCAGCCCCAGCGTCATTCCGTACCGCTTTCCACGTTCAAGCCGGCGTCTTCGCCGCCAGTCGCGGGCTTGCGACGCCGGCGCCGGCGCTTCTTCGCGGGGGCATCGCCCCCTTGCGGGGCTGCTCGCAGCAGGTTTTCCCGCTGTTCGTGACCGGCATGAGCGAAGTCGTTCCACCAGTCGGGAATGTCCATCGAGATCTCGCCGGACTGCGCACGCAGGCGCAGGAAATCCCAGCCGGCGCGATAGCGCGGCTGTTCGATCAGACGATAGGGAGACTTGCCGGTGCGCTTGTCGAAACGCGGTTGCAGTGCCCAGATGTCCTTGATGTCGCCAACAATGCGACGTGTGATCGCCAGCTTGCGCGCCTGGGTGTCGAGTACTTCGTCCATCGCCTCGAACAGGGCTGGCTGGCTCGGTGCGCCGGCTTTTGTGCGTGTCTCCCATGCCTTGAGAACCTCGTGCCAGAGCAGCGTGGCGAAGAGGAAGCCGGGGGAAACGGATTTGTCCTGACGCACGCGTTCATCCGTGTTCTCCAGCGACAACCACACGAAACGCTCGCCCATCGGCTGTTCGAGAATGACGTCGAGCAGCGGCAGCAGGCCATGATGCAGCCCTTCTTCACGCAATTGGGTCAGGCACTTGACTGCATAGCCCGAGAACAGCAGCTTGAGCATTTCATCGAAAAGCCGTGCCGCAGGGACGTTCTCGAGCAGGATCGCCATCTCGCGGATCGGTGCGCGTGCGGCGGGGTCGATCGACAGGCCGAGTTTGGCGCCGAGGCGCACCGCACGTAGCATCCGTACTGGATCTTCACGATAGCGTGTGCGCGGGTCGCCGATGATGCGAAGGGTTTTTTGCCGGATGTCGGCGACGCCATGGTGGTAGTCGACGATGGTCTCGGTGCCGGGATCGTAATACAGCGCATTGACGGTGAAATCGCGCCGGGTGGCGTCCTCCTCCTGCGAACCGTACACGTTGTCGTGCAGCACCCGGCCATGCTCATCGGTTTCCGCATCCTGGCTGGCGCGGAAGGTCGATACCTCGATCGTTTCCGGTCCGCTCATCACATGCACGATCTTGAAGCGGCGGCCGATGATGCGCGAGCGGCGGAACAGGGCACGGACCTGTTCGGGGGTCGCGCTGGTGGCGACGTCGTAGTCCTTGGGCGGATGGCCGATTAGCAGGTCGCGTACGGCCCCGCCAACGACAAAGGCCTTGTGACCATTCTCCTGCAGTACCGCGCATGTCTTGCGCGCGGCGGGGGAGAGCTGTTCGCAACGGATGCCGTGCTGCTCCACGGGAATCAGTGCGGGGTCGGAGCGAACCGGGGTGGCGACGCGGGTAAAGACCTTGCGCAGCAGTTTTCGAATCATCGAGGCTTCAGTTATTCAGGCGAGTCAAGCGTGCAATCATACCCGATGACGCACCTGCTTCGCCGCAATGCCGCGCTCATCGCAGCGAGATGATCGGCCAGCCACAGCCTGCTGCATGCGCGCGCAGTGTGGCGTCCGGGTCAACGGCCACGGCGCGGGTGACACGCTGCATCAGCGGCAGGTCGTTATGGGAGTCACTGTAGAACCAGGTGTTGTCGAAGCTGCCGCCATGCAGGCCGAGAGACTCGAGCCACGCATCGACGCGCTCGATCTTGCCGTCGCGAAAAGCGGGGATCCCCCTGTTTCGGCCGCTGAAGCTGCCTCGGTCGTCCTGTTCAAGTACGGTGGCGACAAGGTGGTGAATGCCCAGCTCACGCGCGATCGGACCGCTGATGAAACTGTTTGTGGCGGTGACGAGTGCGACCATGGCGCCATTGTCCAGGTGCTGCCGTACTGTTGCAGCGGCTTGGGGCTTGATCATGGGGCGCACCGTTTCTGCCAGAAATCGGTGGTTCAATGCATCCAGATGCGCTCTTGAATGATGACGCAGTGCCAGGACGGGCGCGAGATGGAAGTCCAGAAATCTCGATGTATCGAGTTCACCTCGAGCGTATGCGCGCGCGAAGGCCCTGTCGCGTGCAGCCTGGGTGTGAGCGTCCAGAAAACCGTTCGCGGCGAGGAAGCCAGTCCATGCAAGCTCCGAATCGCCTTCCAGCAAGGTGCCGTCGAGATCGAAGAGTACAAGGTCAAGGCCCTGAGCAACGGGCCATGGGATGGGTTCAGTCATGATCCACGCCAGCCACGATGACGCGAGTCCGCGGCGCAAATGCCTGCGCCAGAGTCTCAGGCGGCTGCGCATCGGTGACGAGGATGTCGATGGCGTCGAGGCCACAGGTGCGGACGAGGCCCGAACCCTCGAATTTGCCTGCATCTGCAAGCAGGACGACCTGCGCCGCGTGCGGGATCAGTGCGCGCTTGAACTCTGCTTCGTAGAGGTCGAAGTCCATGCAGCCGGCGGTCGTCACTGCGGCCACCGACAGCACGAGCAGTGCAGGTGAGAACTGGGCTGCGTAGCTGATTGCGGAGGCGCCCACCATGGTCATGTCGCTGGTGCGCAATTCGCCGCCGGGAATGATGATGCGGTTGCCGTTGCCCCTTTCCGCAAGCAGCCTGGCCACCTGAATCGAGGGCGTGACAATGGTGAGACCTTTGCGTCGAGCAAGCTGCCGCGCGAGAAAGCAGGCGGTGCTGCTGTTGTCGAGGAACATGGTGCAGTCCTCGGGGATCAGCTCGGCACAGGCACAGGCAATGGCGTGCTTGGCGGGCGCCCGGGTGCGCAGCCGCTGCTTGAACGGCGCCTCCGTGTTCTCTGCGCTCAGACGGGCTCCGCCGTGAAATCGCTCAATGAGGCCTTCATCGGCAAGACGCCTGAGATCGCGGCGAATGGTCTCGTCAGAAACATTGAGCGAGCGTGCCAGCTCCAGAATGCTCAGAGTAGACGTGCCGTGGAGGATTTCGACTATTTTTTCTTGTCTGATGTTCATTGACTGGTGCGTTCGCTCAGGGGTGTGCATATCCGGAAACGGGGTCGAAAAGCCGTGCGCGACGGGTGTCGATGCCGAGCGCGACCTGCTGTCCGGGGTGAGGCAGTTGTTCGGCGCTAACCCGCGCAACGAGGCGATGGTGTCCCAGATTGACCTCTGCCAATGCGTCAGCACCCAGCAACTCGACCCGGCCGACCGTAGCCCGTGCCATGAGCTGTCCGTCAGGCAGGGTATTCTCCGGCGCAAGGAACAGTTCTTCGGGGCGGATGCCGAGCAGGATTTCAATACCCGCTGGTGGTGGCGTGAAGCCATCGAGCGTGATCGTGAAGGACGCACCGTCTATGACGACGCCTTCCGCCGCCCGACTGTGACGGCAGCGCAGAAGATTCATCTCCGGCGCGCCAATGAAGGACGCCACGAAGGTATTGGCAGGTCGGCGATACACCGTCATCGGCGTATCGAACTGCTGCAGTCGGCCCGCAGCCATGACGGCGATCCGGGTGCCGAGCGTCATGGCCTCCACCTGGTCGTGGGTGACATAGACCACCGTGAGACCCAGCTCCGCGTGCAGCCGCTTGAGTTCGGCGCGCATGTGATTGCGCAGCTTCGCGTCGAGGTTCGACAGGGGTTCGTCGAACAGGAAAACCTTGGGTTTGCGGACCAGGGCCCGCCCGATGGCCACGCGCTGGCGCTGCCCCCCCGAGAGTTCGTTGGGCTTGCGCAGCAGCAGATCCTCAATGTGCAGGATGGACGCAGCCTCGCGCACCCGGACGTCTATTTCGCGCTTGTCCAGGCGCGTGGTTTTCATCAGGCCGAAGGCCATGTTCATGTAGGCGGTCATGTGTGGGTAGAGCGCATAGGACTGAAACACCATCGCGATGTCCCGCTCCTGCGGCGGAGCTTGTGTCACGTCCTTGCCGTCGATGAACAGGCGGCCCGACGAGATGTTCTCGAGACCCGCGATCATTCTCAGTGTGGTCGATTTTCCGCAGCCCGACGGGCCGACGAGAACGGTAAACTCGCGGTCGGCGATGTCCAGATCGAGCGCTTCGACGGCGGTCTGTGCCCCGTAGGTCTTCCCGATCTGCTGCAATGAGAGGCTTGCCATCAGTGTGGTCCTTTCTGCGTATTCGATTTACTTGATGCCCGCATGCATGAAACTGTCGACGAAGCGGCGCTGGAAGATGACGAAGAACAGCAGCAGCGGCGAGACAACGACGATCGTGGCGGCCATCAGTCTTGTCCAGTCAGCGCCACTGTCGGCCTTGGCCAGCAGCCCGAGTCCGATCGGCAGCGTGCGTACTTCCTCGCTGTTGGTGACCAGTAGCGGCCACATGTAGTCGTTCCAGTGCGTCACCACCGAGATGATGGCGAATGCCACCAGGGTCGGTTTCACCAGCGGAAGGTATACATGCCACAGCGTCGACAGGTGCCCGCAGCCGTCCAGGCGGGCGGCATCGGCCAGTTCCGAGGGAACCTGCCGGAAGGCCTGGTGCAACATGAAGGTGCCGTAGCCGCTGGCGACGAAGGGGACGATCAGCGCCCACAGGCTGTTCATCAGGCCGAGTTCGCGGATGGTCACGAAGTTGGTCAGGAAAATCGCGTAGATCGGAAACATGATCTGCACCAGAAACAGCCCGAACAACAGGTTCTTGCCCGGGAAGCGCAGACGGGCGAAGGCATAGGCGGCCAGCGTGATGGTGACGAGCTGGGCGGCGATGATGCTGCCCGTAACCAGCACCGAGTTGATCAGGTAGCGGCCGAAAGGTGCTACCGACAGGGCCGCGGGGTAGTTGGACCATTGTGCGATATCTGGCAGCCAGCCTGCGGCGCTGTCGAAGACCTCGGACTTGGTCTTGAGCGAAGTGACGCCGATCCACAGCACGGGGCTGAGCCAGAGCAGTGCGACGGGCAGCAGAACAAAGTGTTGCCAGTACTTGCATAGCATGTGACGCATGACGTGTCCTTCTCTAGTTGCCAAGGTAGTGCACCCGACGCCCGAGCGTGGCAGCAAGAATGGCGATGAGGGCAATGATGAACAGGAGCAAGGCATTGGCCACGGCCGATGCGTAGCCGATGTCCTGGAACTGGAAGGCGTTCTGGTAGATGTAGAAGGTCAGCACATTGGTGGCGTCTGCCGGCCCGCCCTGCGTCATCACGTAGACGTAATCGAAGATCTGATACGAGTGCAGTACGCCGATAATGATCACGAAGTAGAGCGTCGGCGAGATGAGCGGGATCGTGATGTGCAGCAATTGGCGTGTGGCGGACACGCCGTCCAGCCTTGCAGCTTCGTAGAGGTCGCGCGGAACCAGTTGCAGAGCCGCCAGCAGAATCAGCATGAAATACCCGGCGTATTTCCAGATGCTCATCAGGATGATGGCCGGCATCGCCCAACTGCGGTCATAGAGCCATTCGAGACGGGGCAGTCCGAGCGCAGCCATGAGCCCGTTGATTGGGCCGTAACCCGGTGCATACAGAAATACCCAGACCATGCCGGCGGCGACCGACGGGATCATGACCGGGTAGAAAAAGGCCGAGCGGTAGAAGGCCATGCCACGCAGCCTGGTGTCGAGGCCGACGGCAAGCAGAAGTGCGCAGATGATGGAAAGCGGGATCGTGAGCAGCGTGTAAAGGGCGGTGTTGCCGAAGGATTTCCAGAACAGGCTGTCTGCGAGCAGACGGGCGTAGTTCTCGAGGCCGAGGAAGAAGATTTCCGGCGAGCCGAGCATCACGTCGTGAAAGCTGAACCAGACCGAGCGCAGGATCGGCCAGTAGGTGAACAGCGCCAGGAACACGAGCGACGGCAGCAGCATCATTGCCGCAGCGGGGATGTCGCGCAGGTCTTCGTGGTCGAATCGTGGCATGTTACAGATCGTCCTTGCGGAATGGTCGGGGCACCGACACCTGAGGTATCGGCGCCCCGGGGCGCCGACTTAGCCGCGACGGCGCAACATGCGCTGAATCTCGCGATTCGAGCTGGCAGTCGCCTCACGCAAAGCCGCGTCGGGGCGGATTTCGCCGATCAGGGTACGGTCGATCGCGCTCTTCAGGTACTCGCGCACCTTGTGATAGCCCGGCACCTGCAGGAAGGCGCCGGCGAAAGCCGCCTGGTCGAGAGCAATCCTTGCCTCCGGTACCTCGGCAACGAAACGCTTCATCTCGGCACTTTCCCACGACGACTTGCGTGCGGCGAGGTAGCCGGTCTCCTTGCACCACATGGACTGATTGGCGGTATTGGTCATCCAGCGCGCAAAGGTCCAACATGCGCGCTTGTGTGCGTCGGGCTGATTCTTCGCAATCAGGATCGGCCCGCCACCCATGCTCGCACCGAAGGTCTTGTTCTTAGGCATCGGCGCGACGCCAACCTCGAACGGTGAAGACTTGCGCAGGTTGGTCATCGAGCCGGTGGAGTGGTAGAGCATGGCGGTGCGCCCGGCCATGAAGTCGTTGGCCGAGCCCTGCCAGGTGGATGCGGTCGGCATGACGCCGGCCTGCGCCATGCGCAGCCAGAATTCGAGCGCATCCACCGATTCGGCGGCGTCGAACATCACCTTGTCCTTGGTCCAGGGCACCAGTCCGTTCTGGCGCACGTAGCTCTCGAACATCCAGTCGTGCCAGCCGCCGCCGATGGTGAGGCCCCACTGGGTGACGTCCTGCCCCTGGCGCAGCGTCAGCGCCTTGGCCGTGGCGAACAATTCGTCCCAGGTGTTGGGCGCAGACTTGATGCCGGCTTTGGCCAGCGCGGCCTTGTTGAAATAGAGGACAGGCGTGCTGCACTGGAAGGGCAGGCCGTAGAGCTTGTCGTCCGAAATGCAGGTTCCAAGGAAGCCGGGCAGAAAGTCCTGATAGACGTCATCGGCCTTTGCCAATGCGGTAACGTCCTCGAGCGCATCCATGCTGAGAAAGGTCTGCAGCGCGGAGTTGATCGGCAGCCACGTGCCCGGAGGGTCGCCAACACCGAGTGAAGTCATGACCTTCTGTTCGGTATTGTCGTAGCTGCCTGCGTAGATGGCCTCGACAAGGATGTCCGGGTGAGCGGCGTTGAAGGCGCCGATCATGCCGGAGACGATGCGGTTGATGTCGCCGGACACGCCGACTGGATACATGAAGCTGAGCTTGACCTGTTCCTTTCCGGATGCCATCAGGGGCATGCCGCCAAGCATGCCGGCGACAGACAGGGCAGCAGTATTGCCAAGGAAAGTGCGCCTCGAGATACCGTTGTTGCTGGAATTCATGATCGTTGATCCTTCTTCGCGATGGGAGGGTAGATCGCACGACATTTGCGGCGGGAGCGTCTCGCGAGCATGGGAGACCGCCGAAAACCGGGCCCACGTACTTTCAGTCCGCCGGGTTACGCGAGCGTGACGATTTGTTGATAGTTGTTGATTGATGTGGATTTGATGTTGAAATTTGTCGGGTGGCCGTATTCTTCATGGTGATGTCACCGTGAAGTGTTCCGATATCGTTTCGTCGAGCGCCGACTGGCCTGCCCGGCGATGACAAGCGATCGAAAGGAGGCGCGCATGCTGGTTGCACAGATTTCGGACCTGCACATCAGCCGGGATTCCGGTTTTCTGGCGGGAAGGGTCGACCCCCTGCTCTGCCTTGAACGGGCGGTTGCACATCTGAACCGACTCGTGCCGCGTCCCGATGTGTTGCTGATCAGCGGTGACTTGACCGAGCATGGTGGGGCGGACGAGTACGCCCGTATCCTCGAATTACTTTCTGCGCTGCAGATGCCGGCGTATGCCGTTCCCGGTAACCATGATTCGGCGGCGATGATGCGCGACTGCCTGCCGCTACAAGTGCCCGCGCGTGAGCCGGGGCATGCGTCCTTCGTGATCGAAGGGGCGGGGCTGCGGATCGTCGGGCTGGATACGTCCGTGGAAGGCAAGGCCTATGGCGCGCTGTGTGCGGATCGGCTCGAATGGCTCGAGCATGCCTTGGCCGGGCGCAGCGGGGGGCCGGCGCTGGTCTTCATGCATCATCCGCCGTTCGACACCGGCATCGAGGCAATGGACCGTTGCGGGCTGCTGCATGGACGGGAACGTTTTGGAGAAATCATCCAAAGCCACGGTGCGGTGGCGGGCGTCGTGTGCGGACATGTGCACCGCCCGATTCAAACAACTTTGGGCGGAGTGCCCGTGCATGTCGCAAGTTCGGTGGCACATCAGATAGCGCTCGATCTGAACCGCGATGCACGGCTGGCCTACTGTCTGGAGCCTGGGCGTGTGTCTCTCCATCGGTGCCTGCCCGGCGTTCCGATGGTCAGTCACTCGAGCTATATCAGGGATTTCCCCGGGCCGTTTGAATTCTGAGCGTTCAGCGCAGCGAGATGACCGGCCATCCCTGGCTTTCCGCGTGCGCACGCAGGGTGTCGTCGGGGTCGACGGCAACCGGTTGCCGCACCCGCTGCATCAGTGGCAGGTCGTTGTGCGAGTCGCTGTAGAACCATGAGCTGTCAAAGCTGCCGTAATGCAGACCGAGGGATTCGAGCCAGGCATCGACGCGCTCGATCTTGCCCGCCTTGAAGGACGGCGTGCCGCGTGGCTTGCCGGTGAACTGGCCATTCTCCTGCGCGGGGATGGTGGCGATCAGGTGCGGGATACCGAATTCGCGCACGATCGGTCCGGTGACGAAACTGTTCGTGGCGGTCACGACCGCGACCAGTGCGCCACGCGCCAGGTGTTCATCGACCAGAGCACGCGATTTCGTCGAAATCATCGGCATGATGCTCGTCGTCATGAACTCGCGGTGCCAGGCGTCGAGCTCTGCGCGCGGATGGCGGGCCAGCGGCGCCAGCTGAAAATCGAGAAACTCGAAGATGTCCAGCGTGCCGTCCTTGTACTGTTCGTAGAACGCGACGTTCCTCGCCGCCTGCACTTCACGGTCCAGCACGCCCTTGCCGATCAGGAATTGCGCCCAGGCAAAGTCCGAATCGCCTGCAAGCAGAGTATTGTCGAGGTCGAAGAGTACGAGATCCATGTGAGGTTCCGGGTGTGCGTCGTATTGCGGCTCTAGAGCCGGTTTCAGATGGCAAGCCCCTGCTGCATCAGTTCCCGCAGCAGGGGGAGTGTGATCGGGCGCTTTTGTTCGAGTGACGCGGCGTCGAGTGCGTTGAAGGCGGCGAGCAGGCTGGGCAGGTCGCGGCGACCGTGGCGCAGCAGGAAGTCGACCACCTCGTCCGCTAGCCGCAAGCCTCGGCGTTCTGCCAGCATGGCGAGGATGGCGGCGCGTGAATCGTCGTCCAGTGGCTGAACTTCGAAGATCAGGCTTTGCCCGATGCGGGTGCGCAGGTCTTCGCGCAGGGCGAGCCCAAGCGGCGCCTGCGGGCCCGACAGCAGCAGCGACTGGGCATTGAGGCGGGCGCGGTTGAATGCGTTGAACAGGGCGATCTGGGCTTCGGGGCGCAAGCGGTCGATGTCGTCCACCGCGACCAGGGCACCTTCGGTTTCGGGCAGCGTATCGCGGATGTCGCCGGCGTTGACAAAGTGAGCGGCGCGGCCGTGCTCGGTCGCGAGCTGAACGCTGGCCTGCAGCAGATGCGAGCGCCCCTTGCCGCTACTGCCCCAAAGGTAGAGATGCGGCGCCGGTAGGGCGTCGCGCGCGCAGGCGAGCAGCGACAGACTGGCGATGAGCTCCTGGTTGGCGCCGACGACGAAATTGTCCAGCGTCGGGGGCGTGTCGGTGCGGATGTCGAGAAGCAGTTGCTTCATGTGTCGTCACGCTCGCCGAGATAGAGCCGGCTGGAAAACCAGGCTGCGCTGAGTTCGCGCAGGCCGACGAGCAGGGCGGCGCTGACCGGAAGGGCCACCAGGATGCCGACGAAGCCGAACAGCTGGCCGAACGCCATCAGGGCGAAGATCACCGCCAGTGGATGCAGGCCGATGCGCTCGCCGACCAGGTACGGTGTGAGCAGGAAGCTCTCCAGCAATTGCCCCAGTCCATAGACCACGGCGACGCCGATCAGCGGCGACCAG
Organism: Azoarcus sp. L1K30; assembly: GCF_018122735.1. GTDB lineage: Bacteria > Pseudomonadota > Gammaproteobacteria > Burkholderiales > Rhodocyclaceae > Parazoarcus. The sequence goes on from NZ_JAGRRD010000001.1 coordinate 4,433,568, forward strand.
CCCCCACCCTGAAGCAGCGCTGCCACAATCGCCAGGATCAGGCCACCGCCGAAGCCGACATAGGGAATGAAGACCAGCAGCCCGGTGATGACGCCGACCGGGAGTGCAAACTTGAGGCCGGCGAGCCACAGACCGAGGCTGTAATACACCGCGAGCAGCAACATCACCGAGAGCTGGCCGCGCAGGAATTCCGACAGTACCGAATCGACATCGCCGATGACGTGCATGGTGCGGGCGATCCACGGTCGCGGCACGACATGCTGCAGGCCATTGACGATCCGCGGCCACTCCTGCAGCAGGTAGAACATCACCACCGGCACCAGAAAGAGATTGGCAAGCACGCCGACCACGGCCATGCCGCCGGTCTTGAGGTGTCCAAGGACGATGGGCACGAGGTCCTGCGCGCTCTCCCAGTGCTGGGTCATCCATTCCCGCAGTTGTGCCGAGTCGAGCTGCAAGTCGACACCGAGACGCGCCTGCAGCAAGGGGCTGATCCTGAGATTGAACAGCTCGATGAGGTCGGGCAGGCGCCGCAGCAGCGTCACCGCCTCGCGGTACAGCATGGGCATCAGGATCAGGGTCAGGGTAACGAGGATCAGGCCGAGCCCGACGATGACCAGCAGGACCGCTGCGGCGCGCGGCATCCTGCGGCCCACCAGCCAATTGACCGCCGGATCGCAGATATACGCGAACACCGCGGCGACGACGAAGGGCGCCAGAATCGGGGAAAGCACCCAGAACAGCCCGATCAGGGCAAGCGCGCCGCCAGCCCAGGCGGCAGTTTGCAGACGGTCGGCGCGGGGCGTGTTCATTTCAAGTAAAATTGTCGGCCAGTTGCGGGCCGGGTTGGCCTGCGAAACACGTAAATGTAGCCACTTGGCGTGCTTGCCTCAAGTTCGGGGTGTCGCCACAGCGGCTGAATTCTGCATCCGCACTGCCAGAGGAACGATCTTGAGCGCGCAAAAAACCTCCCTTTCCTATCGTGATGCCGGCGTCGACATCGAGGCCGGTGACGCCCTGGTCGACCGGATCAAGCCTTTCGCCAAGCGCACCATGCGCCCCGAAGTGCTCGGCGGTATCGGCGGGTTCGGCGCGCTGTTCGAGCTGTCGAAAAAATATCGCGAGCCGGTTCTGGTGTCGGGCACCGATGGCGTCGGAACCAAACTCAAGCTGGCTTTTCACTGGAACAAGCATGACACCGTCGGCCAGGACCTGGTGGCCATGAGTGTGAACGATATTCTGGTGCAGGGGGCTGAACCACTGTTCTTTCTCGACTACTTCGCCTGCGGCAAGCTCGACGTCGATACCGCTGCCGATGTGGTCAAGGGCATCGCCCGGGGCTGTGAATTGTCGGGTTGCGCGCTGATAGGCGGCGAGACGGCCGAAATGCCCAGCATGTATCCCGACGGCGAATACGATCTGGCCGGTTTTGCCGTCGGCGCGGTCGAGAAGGCAGACATCATCGACGGCTCGAAGATCATGCCCGGCGACGTGGTGCTCGGTCTGGCATCGAGCGGGGCGCATTCCAACGGTTACTCGCTAATCCGCAAGATTATCGAGGTCGCCAAGCCCGACCTCGATGCCGACTTTCACGGTCGTCCCTTCCGCGATGTGGTGATGGAGCCCACGCGCCTGTACGTCAAGCCGCTGCTGGCGTTGATGCAGTCCATGCCGGGCGTGGTCAAGGGTATGGCCCATATTACCGGGGGCGGCATCACCGAGAACGTGCCGCGCATTCTGCGCGACGAACTGGTGGCCCGCATCGATGCCGGGAGCTGGACGCTGCCGCCGCTGTTCCAGTGGCTGCAGGCCGCGGGCAATGTCGACATGCAGGAGATGTATCGCGTGTTCAACTGCGGTATCGGCATGGCCGTGGTGGTCGCCGCCGACCGCGCGGAAGCGGTGACGGCGCAACTGCTTGCAGCCGGCGAGACGGTGCATCGTATTGGTCGTATCGATGCCCGCAAGGCGGGTGAGGCGCAGACCATCGTCGGCTGATCGCCTGACCCGGTCGCGCCCGACAACAGGCCGGAATAGTCTTCCGGCCTTTTTTGTGCCCGCACCGACATCCCCGGAGTTATTTGGCGCTGAGGAACTCGGCCGTGCCGGGAGGTTCTGAGTTCGGGGCGGATCATTCCGGTCCAGGCGATGCGGACGCAATGCAGGTGTGCCGGTCGTTCCCATCTGACAGAATCGCGTTTTCCACTTCGGCTGTCGTCGCCATGTCCATTCGCCGCCCGTTCGTCCTTGTCCTGATCAGCGTCGGCCTGGTGGCGGCGGTTGCGGTCGGCTGGCATCTGGCGCGCGGAGGCAGGGCCGGCGAGGCGGTGGTGGCCGCGGCGGTGCCGGCGCGAACTGCCCCGGTGGTGGTCGAGGCGCAGGTCGTTGCCGTTCAGCCGATGGCGGAAGATGTCACCGCGGTGGGATCACTGGTGTCGAACGAGTCGGTGGTGCTCCGGCCGGAGATTGCGGGACGCATCGCGCGGATCGGTTTTCGTGACGGCGTGGCCGTGCGCGAGGGGGCGGTGCTGATCGAACTCGACGCAGCCGTTCAGCGCGCCGAACTGCAGCAGGCGCAGGCTGCGCTCGACCTTTCCGTGGCCAATCATCGCCGCGCCGAAGACCTGTTTGCGCGCAAGTTCGTCAGCAGGAGCAGTCTCGATACCGCGCAATCCCAGCTCGAGGCTGCGCGTGCCGCGGTTGCTCTGGCCCGGGCGCGTTTCGAACGCACCCGGATTCGTGCGCCATTCGACGGCATTGCCGGGATTCGCAAGGTCAGTGTTGGCGACTACATCAAGGATGGCGAGGCGCTGGTCAATATCGAGGATATCGCCACGCTCAAGGTCGACTTCCGTCTGCCAGAGCTCTATCTGGATCGATTGCGGCCGGGGCAGGTGCTCGAGGTGAGCAGCGATGTACTGCCCGGCAAGCGTTTCGAGGCGACGCTGGATGCGATCGATCCGCTGGTGGACAGCCAGGCACGGGCGGTGCAGCTGCGCGCCCGTTTGCCCAATACCGGCGGCAGTTTGCGTCCGGGCGGCTTCGTCCGTGTGCGCTTGATCCTGCAGGACCGCCCGCAGGTGCTGGTTGTGCCGGAAGAGGCGCTGGTCATGGCGCCGGGTAATGTGCAGTTCGTGTATCGGATCGAGGCCGGCAAGGCCAGACGGGTGGATGTGCAGACCGGCGCGCGTCGTGCCGGCATGGTGGAGCTTGTCGCCGGGCTCTCGGCGGGTGATCGCATCGTCACCGCGGGTCAGCTCAAGTTGCGCGATGGCGCCGCGGTGACGGTGGCCGGCGCTGCGACCGCAAAGTCAGGCAGCTGAGCGGTCGCGCCATGGTGATCTCCGAGATCTGCATCCGCCGCCCGGTGTTTGCCACCGTGCTGTCACTGTTGTTGCTGTTGGTCGGGCTGATGTCGTGGACGCAACTGAGCGTGCGTGAATATCCGAACATCGACGAGCCGGTGGTCACGGTCGATACGACCTATGCCGGGGCGAGTGCCGAGATCGTCGAGTCGCAGGTCACCAAGCCGCTGGAGGATTCGCTGGCCGGCATCGAGGGCGTGGACGTGCTGTCGTCCATCAGCCGCCAGGAGCGCAGCCAGATTACCGTGCGTTTTCGCATCGAACGCAATGCCGACAGCGCGGCCGCGGATGTGCGTGACCGGGTGTCGCGGGTTCGCCGCCGCCTCCCCGACGATGTGGACGAACCCGTGATTTCCAAGGTCGAAGCCGATGCCAGTCCGATCATCTGGGTGGCATTTTCGTCCGATCGCCACTCGGCGCTGGAAATGAGCGACTTTGCCACCCGCATCATCAAGCCCCGGCTGCAGACCCTTCCCGGCGCGGCCGACGCACGCGTATTTGGTGAGCGACGCTACTCGATGCGAATCTGGCTCGACCGCGACCGCCTGGCTGCTCATGGTCTCACCGCACAGGATGTCGAAGATGCCATCCGGCGCCAGAACGTCGAGCTTCCCGCCGGTCGCATCGAGGGCGAGGCGCGCGAATTCGCCGTGGTGGCGCGTACCGACCTCGTCGATCCGCAGCAGTTTGCCGCGATCGTGGTACGCAAGGCGGAGACGGCCGACGCTTACGCGGTACGGATACGCGATATCGGCCGGGTCGAGGTGGCGCCTGCCAACGAGCGTACCCTGGTGCGCTTCATGGGTAAGCCGGCGATATCGCTGGGGCTGATCAAACAGTCAACGGCGAATCCGCTCGACCTGAAGAAAGGGCTGGTGGAGATGCTGCCGCGCCTGCTCGCGGAGTTGCCAGAAGGCATGTCGATGACCATCGCCAATGACACCACGGTGTTCATCGAGCGTTCGATCGCGTCGGTTTTTTCGACGATTCTTGAGGCTGTACTGCTGGTCGCCGTGGTGTGCCTGTTCTTCCTGCGCAACTGGCGGGCGATGCTGATCCCGCTGGTGACTATTCCGGTGTCGCTGGTCGGCGCGTTTGCGTTGATGTACATGCTCGGATTCTCGATCAATACCTTGACCCTGCTCGCACTGGTGCTCGCCATCGGCCTGGTGGTCGACGATGCCATCGTGGTGCTGGAGAATATCTATCGCCATATCGAGGAAGGCATGGCGCCGCTGGCGGCCGCCTTCAAGGGCGCAAAGGAGATCGGTTTCGCGGTGGTGGCAATGACCATCACTCTGGCCGCGGTCTATGCGCCGGTGGCCTTCATGACCGGTCGTACCGGCAAGCTGTTCGGCGAGTTCGCACTGACGCTGGCGGGGGCTGTGCTGGTATCTGGTTTCGTCGCGCTGACGCTGTCGCCGATGATGTGTTCGAAGCTGCTGCGCCATGAACGCAGGCATGGCGCCTTGTACCTGTGGATTGAACGCTTTCTCGAGGCGCTGGGCGCTGCCTACAGGCGCGGGCTGATACGCATGCTGGGCCTGCGCTGGGTGGTCATGCTCGCGTTTGCGCTGGTGGCTGGGCTGGCGGTGTGGCTGCTGGGACAGCTCAAGTCGGAACTGGCGCCGGTGGAGGACCGTGGCCGCGTGGTGAGCATCTTCAACGGACCGGAAGGCGCAACCATGGACTACATGGCGCGCTACGCCTCGCAGGTGGAGGACATCTTTGCCCGTACCGCCGACGTCGATCGCTATCTGGTGATCTCTGGCAGTCCGACGATTTCGCAGGGCATCGCGTTTGCCGGCTTCACCGGCTGGAACGAACGCACGCGCTCCGCCCAGGCAATCGCCAGTGAGCTGGGACCGAAGCTCAAGGCCATTCCGGGCATCAATGCCTTTCCGGTGCTGCCCGCGGCCTTTGGGCAAAGTTCGCGCTCGCGCCCGATCAACGTCGTGGTGGTGAGTTCCGCGTCGTACGAGGAGCTGGGCCGATACACCGACCGCATCGTCGATGAGATGCAGGGCAATCCCGGCTTCGTTTCCCCCGACACCGACCTCAAGCTCACCAAGCCGGAGCTCGGCGTGGAGGTCGATCGCGAACGGGCTGCCGACCTTGGGGTGTCGATCGATGTTGTCGGGCGAACGCTCGAGACCATGCTCGGCGGCCGCCAGGTCACGCGCTACAAGCGCGAAGCAGAGCAATACGACGTCGTGGTGCAGATGGACGCAGGCAGCCGCAGCGATCCGCGCGACATCCGCGATATCTTCGTGCGTGGCAAGGCTGGTGCCATGGTGCCGCTGTCCGGTCTGGTGAGCGTGAGCGCAGGCCTGAGCCCGCGCGAGCTCAACCATTTTGGCCAGCGCCGCGCCGTCGCCATCACTGCGAACCTGGCGCCGGGGTATTCGATGGGCGAGGCGCTGGCCTTCGTCGAGGCGGCGAGCGCCCGTGTGCTCCCGCCCGGCTATGCCATCGACTACGACGGACAGTCGCGCGAGTTCAAAAGCAGTTCGGCCACCCTGGCGGTCACCTTCGTCCTGGCGCTGGCCTTCATTTACCTGGTGCTGGCGGCACAGTTCGAGAGTTTCCGCGATCCGCTGATCATCATGCTGACGGTGCCGCTGTCGATGGCCGGGGCACTGGGCGCGTTGCGGATGACCGGGGGCTCGCTCAATGTCTATAGCCAGATCGGGTTGGTGACCCTGGTCGGCCTGATCACCAAGCATGGCATTCTGATCGTGGAGTTCGCCAATCAGTTGCGCGAACGCGGCGAGCCGCTCGGCGTCGCCATCATCGATGCGTCGGTGCTGCGTCTGCGCCCGATCCTGATGACCACCGGGGCGATGGTGCTCGGCGCCATCCCGCTGGCGCTGGCCACGGGCGCCGGTGCGGAGAGCCGTCAGCAGATCGGCTGGGTGATCGTGGGCGGACTGGTGCTCGGGACCTTGTTCACACTGTTCGTGGTTCCGACGGTCTATACTCTGCTTGCCCGTCGCGAACGTGAGCCGGAAACTTTGTCTTCGCCTTCGGGTCGCATGGTGTCATGAGACGCCTGATTTTGGAGAGCATCATGGATTCCGCGTTAAGGATTTCCGCCGTCGATACGTCAGCCGTGCAGTCTGCGCGACAGGCGGCGCTTCCGGGCGAGGCCCGGACCGTTTCCGATCCGCGTGCAGCGGGTGAGCAGGCGTCGGCGCAAGTGAGCATCAGTGCGGAAGGGCGTGCTGCGGAGCAGGCGGCGATTGCGGCAGCGCAGTCACCCGATGCGGCTGTTGCCGCGGCGCAGGTCGAGGTGGTGGCGCCGCCGGCCAATGCCGAGTCTTCGCGCTCGCTCGAGTCAGCCGTGGCGACGCCCGGGCCGGCGACTGGCGCGTCCCGGTCCGAGCGTGGTGAGGTCGAAGCGACAGAAGGGCGGGCCGAGACCACTGCCGAGGCGAGGTCGCGCAGCGAACCCGATGCGGCGTCTTCTGCCAACCGTCCGGCGGTTGAGTTGTATCTCGACAACGCCTCGCGCTCGAACGCGCAGCCGGCGCCATCTACGGTGCGCGTGTCGGCCTGACGGCTTCCTTCCCGGTCGCAGGATTGAAGCTGCAGCGTTCGTGGTTGCGGTCTTCCGACGCGGCATTTGTGGCGTATTGAGCACGGCGCACCGTGGGGCAAACCTGGTGTTGGCGGTTCTTGCCCGGCGATGGGCGCATGGATGACGTTGCGCTTGATCAGGCACTTCTCAGTCCGAGCCGTCTGACGATCCAGATTGCCAGTAGTGGCAGGCCGAACCCCAACGCCGTCACGCTCAGCAGCAGCATGCCCAGTTCGCTGTAGTCGGCAGCTACCTTGACCGCCCCGCTGGCTGCGTCCCTGACCTCGCGCGTGATGATGAAGATCTCGTTCATGTATTTCGTGCCGAGTTGGGACGCCGACAGCGCGAGATTGGTGAAGGAGGCCATCACGGCAAAGAAGGTCGCCTTGAGGTGTTGCGGCGCCGAGTTCGCGATCCAGGCCAGCATCGGCACCATGGCCACCTGTCCCAGGGGCGATTCCAGAGCGGTATTGGCAATGGCGATGAAGCGGGCATCGATCAGGCCGCCGGTCATGCGGGCGGTCCATTCATGAAGTCCGTGGTACATGCCGATGATCGGCAGCGTAAGGACGGTTCCGGCCAGCGTGAGGAACACCACGATCTGGGCGATCGATTTCTCGGCCATGAAGCGGCGGAATAGAAACAGGCCGGCCAGCGTCAGTGCGCTGGTGATCAGATCGAGCCGCGACAGAAAGGACTGGTCGAAGCCGAGTTCGTCGATCATCCACCAACCGGCGCCGGCACCGGTGCCGGGCATGGCACGGAAGACGAAAATGATGACGGCGGTGCCGAGCAGGGTCCGCGCCGCTTCCGGGGGCAGTTCGCGCAGCAGTCGCGCCATCATCATGGCGATGACCGCGAAAGATCCGACAAAGATGATCTCCTGGCCGAACTCGATGCCGGATAGCCCGACCGCGAGCGTCAGCGCAACGAAGGCCGCGCTTCCACCCAGGATCCACCAGTTGGCGCGGGTCTTTTCCTCCGGGTCGTGGACCAGGCGGTCGATGTCTGCCTGACTGTGGCCCAGGCCCGATAGCCGGCGCGCTTCGGCGCGCTTGAGGAAGCCGGCCAGAATCACGCCACTGACCGACAGCAGGGGGATGATCAGGGCCATCTCGTAGATACGCAGGTAGATTGCCACCTTCTCGGCTTCGGGCAGGGATTCCGCGCCCTGGAACATCACCACGTTGGCGAGCGACACCAGCACGCTGCCACCGATGATTGCGACCCGGCCGAGCATCTGCATCGTCGTGTGCATGAGGCGGATCGTGCCAACGGCGATGGGCTTGCCCACGGCGTCGATGCGCGGCACGGCCTCGACCGTCATCGCATCGGCCACCGCATCCTGCATGACGTAGCCGACCGGCGACAGCAGTACGGAGAGAACGAACCAGGCTTCCACCGGCATGATCGCGCGCATCGCATCCGGCTGGCCGATCAGGCCGCACATGATTAGCAGCCCGGCCGCGATCAGGCTGGCACCGAGATAGACCAGCCCGCTCTTGTAGCGCCACAGTAGATCGACCAGGTGGCCGATCGGCATCTTCAGCGCCCATGGGATGCCTGCCCAGAAGCCCAGAGCGGCGAGAAAGGCCGCCGAAAGGTCGAGGTAATCCTTGATGAAGAAGGTGCCGACGATGCCGGTGAGTCCGGAGACGCCGGCGGCGCAGTACACCATCAGCGGCGGCAGGTAGGACAGCCGCATTTCGCGACCGAGTTCGAGGATGTTGCGATCGATCCAGCGATATACGGCACTCAGCATTCAGGCAGCCTTTCCGGTTTGGGTGGTGTTCAGCGCGCGAACATGCGTTCGATCAGGGGCAGAATCCAAGGCAGGGACACCGCCGTCAGCAGTCCGTTCAGTCCCATTGCGAGCGCGGCAAACGCCCCTGCCTGCTCGCTGACCTGGAACGCGCGCGCGGTACCGATGCCATGCGAGGCGATCCCGATGGCAAAGCCGCGCACCGCATGATCGTCGATTCGCAGCAGGCGATAGACATAGCGCGCACCGACCGCACCGAGGATGCCGGTCATGATCACCAGCACCGCAGTCAGCGACGGCAGGCCACCCAGACGTTCGGCCACCGCCATGGCGATCGGTGTCGTGACGCTCTTGGGGGCGAGCGACATCAGCGATTCGCGACTCGCGCCCAGCACTGCGCCGATGGCGTAGGCCGACAGCGCGGCGGTGAGAGAACCGGCTGCGAGGCTGATCAGCAGTGGTCCCGCCATGGTCTTGAGGCGCGGCCACTGCGCATGGAGCGGAATGGCGAGCGCAACGGTTGCCGGTCCGAGAAGGAAATGGACGAACTGGGCCCCATCGAAATAGGTCGAGTAGGGCGTGCCGGTCAACAACAGCACCCCTGCCAGCATGGCGACGGCAAGCAGTACGGGGTTGGCAAGCGGGTGGAAGCCCACGCGCTTGTATATCTGGAAGGCTGCCTGATAGGCGATGAGGGTGAGGGTGAGTCCGAGCAGCGGGGTGGTCGAGAGGTAGACCCAGATCTCGTTCAGGTTGCTGCCCATCACTAGTGCTCCGCCTGATGGACGCGTTTGCTCAAGGCGCGCAGCACCACGGCAGTGACGGCGATGGTCAGCAAGGTGCTGCCCACCAGGGCAGCCGTCAGCGGCAGCCACTCGTCGGCGAGGCGCGCGCCGTAGAGAATGACCCCGGTACCCGCGGGCACGAAAAGCAGAGACAGATGCTGCAGCAGGGTGCCGGCGGTGCTGCGCAATGGCTCGTCGGGACCGCCGCGCAGCATCAGTGCAACAAACAACAGGGCCATGCCAATCACCGGACCCGGCACGGGTAAGGCAAAGGCGCGGGCGATGACTTCGCCAAGCAGTTGGAAAACCAGCAGGATGGTGAGGGACTGGAGCATGTGGGGTCTCCGTTCGGACAGGGAGCCAGCTTAACCGCAACTGCATTGATGCCGCATGGTATCGAGTGCGGCATCGAGTGCGGCATCGGGCGCGCAGCCTACAGCAAGGCGTGTCCCAGGGTGCGCACGGCGATACCCACCGCGGCACCGAATACAGCCGGCTTCCATACGCTGCTCACGCGCCGGCCGGCCGAGATCAGCACCGCTACGCCGGGCACGTCCAGCGGGCTGATCAGGAAACCGGCGCTGCCGTTGAGGGTGGCGATACTGGCGGTGCCATTCTTGAGCATTTCGTCCATCACCCCCATCATCGCCGTGCCACCGGCAATGAACTTTGTCAGCGTGGGCAGGATCAGTGCCGGATCGATGCCGATCAGCGTGAGACCAGGGGCCAGCAGACGGGTGAGCAGGTCTATCGAACCGGTCAGACGCAGGACCATGACCGCGACCAGTGCCAGGACGAGCATGGGAATGGCGCCGATCGCGATCTTGAAGGCCTCGGCCCCGGCGCGGTTGATGACGTCCAGCACGCCCTTGGTGTCCTCGGCGACGCGATGGTGCAAGGTCTCATCAACCGGTGCTTCGAGGGCCGACAGGCCGCGGCCGAAGCCGTGATAGGTGAAGACGGCAGCGGTCAGACCGCCGAGTATCGACAGCAGAAGGGTCTGGCCGAAGGCCAGGCCCATCGCCGCCATCGGAAAGGTGACGTTGGCCTGTGCCATGGCCATGACCATGGCAAGGGTGGCGGCAAGGTGGCGATCGGACGAACCGCGACTTTCCATCATGGTGAGTGTGGCGACCGGCGCGGCGAAGCTGACGAAGTTGATCTGCAGTGCCGCGAACACGCCCAGCCCGGTCAAGCCCGCCGGGCGCAACAGCGGTGTGACGTAGGCGACCACGCGGTCGATCAGACCTTTAGCCTCGAGCAGCCGCATCAGCGACAGCATGACGACCATGATCGGCAGCAGTACGAACAAGGCGAGTTCCACCGCCGAGCGGCCGGCGCGCAGAATGATGTCGGTGAGCAGGTCCATTGCGCGTGAAGGGTTTGTGCAGTGCGGCGATCGTAGCGTGAAACGGGTGCGATGGGGGACAGCAATGCGGCAAACGCCTGCTGCCGGGTGATGCTGGCGGGCGTAGAATTCGCCCATGAGACCGATCTTCTGCCCCAGCTCAATGCGTCGCCTCGCATGGTTGGCGCTCGTTGCCGCGAGTGCACCGGCATGCGCGGACGCCACTTTTTCCGATTGTCTTGCGCGCATGCGCGCCGAATCCGTTCAGCGCGGGGTGTCACTGGCGAGTTTTGACGCCTATGCCGCGCCGATCGAGCCCGACATGAGTGTGCTGGGCTTTCTGGATGCCCAGCCCGAGTTCGTGACGCCGATCTGGGACTATCTCGCCGCGTTGGTGGACGACGAACGGGTTGCCGATGGTCGCGCCATGCTCGTGCAATGGGATGAGGTGCTGCGCAAGGTCGAGGCCGAATATGGCGTCGACCCGGCGACGGTCGTTGCCGTGTGGGGCGTCGAGAGCAATTTCGGGCGCAATTTCGGCACCCGGCCGCTGCTCACTTCGCTGGCCACGCTGTCCTGCTTTGGCCGTCGGCAAGGTTTTTTCAGCGGGGAGTTCTTCACCGCGCTGAAGATTGTCCAGGAAGGCAGCATTGCGCCCGAACGGCTGAACGGGTCGTGGGCGGGGGCGTTCGGACATACCCAGTTCATGCCCTCGACCTTCATGCGTCTCGCCGTGGATTTCGATGGTGATGGACGCCGTGATTTAGTCGACAGCGTGCCCGATGCCTTGGCGTCGACTGCCAATTTTCTTCGCCGCAGCGGGTGGCGCAGTCAAGAGCGCTGGGGCGTCGAGGTGAGACTGCCAGCCGGCTTCGATGCCGCCCTCGCAGGCAGGCGCAACCGGCATGCCGTCGCGTTCTGGGCCGGGCGCGGGGTGAGTCTGGCTGCGGGCGGTGCGCTGCCGGCAGACATGCCCGACAGCGGCCTGTTGCTGCCGACGGGCAGCGCCGGCCCTGCATTTCTTGTCGGGCGCAATTTCGATGCGCTGTATGCGTATAACGCGGCTGAAAGCTACGCCTTGGCCATTGCCCACCTGTCCGACCGCATGCGGGGCAAGGGCGCCTTCGTGCAGCCATGGCCAACCGACGATCCGGGGCTCTCGCGTCGCGAGCGACGTGAGCTTCAGACGCTCCTGTTGGCGCGCGGACACGATATCGGCGAGGCCGATGGCATGATCGGCAGCAAGACCCGCGAGGCGCTCAAGCGCGAACAGGCAGCGCTGGGCATGGCAGCCGACGGCCGCGCCGGGCAGCGTGTGCTGAAGGCCCTGCGCGAGGCGACGGGTGGCAAACCCTGAGTATCCGCGTCAGCCGCGCCGAAGGTCGCGCAAGGTCTGCGCATTGTCCTGCATCCAGCGCTCGAATTCGTCCGCCGGCATCGGCCGGCCCAGCAGATAGCCCTGGTATTCGGTACACCCTGCCGCGACCAGATGTCGCAGTTGCCCTTCGTTCTCGACGCCTTCGGCGATGACGCCGAGATCGAGGTTGCTGGCCATGGACAGGATGGTGGCGACGATGGCGACGTCGTCACCATCCTGTGGAATTCCCTCGACAAAACTGCGGTCGATCTTGAGGCGGTCGATCGGAAGGCGTTTCAGGTAACTGAGCGAGGAGTAGCCGGTACCGAAGTCGTCGATCGCGAGGGTGACGCCGAGTGTCTTGATCTGTTCCAGTTCGGCAATGCATTCCTCCACCCGCGCCAGAACGTGGCCTTCGGTGATCTCCAGTTCGAGCTGGGCCGGAGACAGGCCGGAGCGCGCAAGCGCGGCACCGACGATGTCATGCAGTTTGCCCCGCGAAACCTGTTGGCCCGACAGATTCACCGCGATACGAAGCGGAAAGCCGGCCCGGGTCCATATCTGGGCTTGTGCGCATGCCGTGTTGAGCACCCATTCGCCGATCTGCGCGATCAGGCCGATCTCTTCCGCGAGCGGAATGAAACGGTCAGGTCCCACCAGCCCGCGCTCGGGATGTTGCCAGCGGACCAGAGCCTCCGCCCCGCACAGGCGCCCGTCGGCACAGGATGCCTGGGGTTGATAGTGCAGGCGCAGTTCCCCGCGCTCGATCGCCCGTCGCAGCCCCCCTTCGAGTTCGAAGCGCTCACGACTGATGCGAGTCTGTTCTGCAGTGTAGAAGCGATAAGTGCTTCGTCCCTGGGCTTTGGCCTCGTACATGGCGGAGTCCGCGCAGCGCAGGAGCGCATCGCTGCTGTCCCCGTCGTTGGGGAAGAGGCTGATGCCGATACTCCCGCCGACGTAGATCTCGTGGCCGTCCAGGGCGATCGGGACTTCGAGTGCGCCGAGCAGCTTGACCGCTACGCGAGCTGCATCCTCCGCTTCGGCGACATCCTCGATGACGACCACGAACTCATCGCCCCCCTGTCGTGCCAGTGTGTCCTGATCCCGCACTGTTGCTTCGAGGCGGCGTGCCACCTCCTGCAGCAGGCGGTCGCCCACGGGATGGCCGAGGCTGTCGTTTACATGCTTGAATCGATCCAGATCGATGAACAGCAGTGCAAGCTTCCGCTCCCCGCGGCGCGCGCGATCGAGCGCGTGTTCGAGCCGGTCGGCGAGCAGGCTGCGGTTGGGCAGTCCGGTCAGGGCGTCATGGTGGGCAAGGTGGCGGATTCTGTCCTCGGCTTGCCGCTTGTCGCTGATATCGGTGAACATGGTGATGTAGTGGCGTGGCGCACCTGCCGCATCGCGTACGGCACTGACGCTATGCCATGCAGGAAAAGTGCCGCCGTCCTTGCGCGTCAGGATGGTCTCGCCATGCCAGGTGCCCGTATCCGCGACCTGCCGCCACAATACGTCGCAATGGTTGCCGTCGAGGTCACTCAGGCAGAGCGCTTCGCACAGTGTCTTGCCGCGTAGCTCGATGAGGCCGAACCCGGTGATCGCGTAACACGCTTCATTGACCTCCAGAATCCGACGCTGGCCATCGAGGATGAGCACCGCCTGCGGGCTGCCCTCGAACACTGAGGCGGCCAGCGCCAGGCTCGCACTGAGTTCGCTCAGCTGTTTTGACTGCTCGAGCACCTTGGCGGCGATGGGACGGATGGCGCGTGATGTCAGCAATGCGCCGACGAGCACGAGCAGCGTGATCATCAGCAACGGACTCGCAATCCGTGACAGGATGGGACTGTCGAAGGTCGAGGCCGGGGTGACGAGTGCAAAGCTCCAGCCCGGCACCTCGGGCAGTGGCGAGAAAGCGATGAGGCTCTTGGTGCCGCCCTCGTGCTCGAGTGGCTCGATGCCGGTCCTTCCGCCGGTGGTGCGGGCGAGAAAGTCCTGTTCGGGGCGTTGCGAGACCCGGGTGACGCCATCCCGGGCGTCGTGACCGATCTCCATCAGCGCGCCCGAAACGCTGTTGTACAGTAGCTGCAGCGTGTCAGGTCGGGCACGCCCGGCGTCCTTCAATACCTGTTCCAGCGCGATCAGCTCGAACGCAAGGATGTCGGTGCCCACGCGCTGCCCATCCCGTGAAAGGATGGGCGCGCTGACGAGCAGCACGCTCGCATCACCAATGATCAGCGGGCCGACGATTGCAGGGGTGGTCGCGGCGGAAACCAGCGGCAGCGAGGAGGGAATGGGCAGACCCAGTTCGAGGATGCGGTGGCCATTGCGGTCGAGGCAGGTCAGCGCGACGATATGGTCGCTTTGCTTGAGCGCATCAAGCAGGCGAGGCGTGAGGTAGTTGACGACCGCTGCGAGGTCGATCTTTCCCCGGTTGTAGGCATCGATCTCGTCGCGTATGCCGCTTCTGCTCGCGATCTGTCCGGCAATGTCGGTAGCTTTGCCAATGTACTGGCTGGCCGAACGTGCCTGCGCGCGGGCATCGTCGATGAAGGCCGAGGTCGCGAGTTCGCGCGCATCGCGATAGATGGGAAAAGCGGTGGCAATGGCAACGAGCAGGCCCGTGATCAGAATGCCCGCCATCGAGAAGGTCTGGATCCGGCGCTGGAGTTGCGCACTGTTTGCCATGGTCACGGCGTGTCTTGGTGTCTTCGTGTCTGCGTGATAGAGGCTGCCATTCTGCGGTCAGCGTCCTCACTACGTGTTGACGCGGGACAAACCCGCCGCCCCTGCAGTCAGGTGCCGGACCGGACGCCAGCCCGGTGGCCGGCAGCGGCGTCAGCGTCCTGCCACTTTCATCTGCTCGATCAGAATCGAGCCGCAATGTTTGGCGCCGCGCGGCAGGGCATCGTTGCCGATCGCCACGATATTGCGGAACATGTCGCGAAGATTGCCGGCGATGGTGATTTCCTCGACGGCATGCTTGATCTTGCCCTTCTCGACCCAGAAGCCGGCAGCGCCACGCGAATAGTCGCCGGTGACGTAATTGACACCGTGGCCGAGCAATTCGGTGACGAGGAGGCCCTTGTCCATTCGGCGGATCAGCGCGTCGAGGTCGTCCTGCCCCGCACTGACACGCAGGTTGTGCGAGCCGCCGGCGTTGCCCGTGGTCTGCATGCCCAGTTTGCGGGCAGAGTAGGTGGACAGGAAGTAGCCTTGCAGCATGCCGTCGGTCACGACATCGCGGTCATGCGTGGCCACACCGTCGTTGTCGAAGTAGCCCGATCCGAAAGCCTTCTTCAGATGAGGACGCTCGGCGATGCTGACCACCGGAGAGAACACCTGCTGGCCCAGACTGTCGAGGAGGAAGCTCGACTTACGGTACAGTGCGCCGCCGCTGACCGCCTGGACGAAATTGCCGATCAGCGCCACGGCAAGTTGCGACTCGAAAATCACCGGCACCTTACAAGTGCGGATCTTCTTTGCGCCGAGGCGTGCCAGGGCCCTTTCGCCGGCCGTGCGGCCGACATCGGCTGCCGACATCAGATCTGCCGCATCGCGCCGCGAGTCGTACCAGAATTCGCGCTGCATGTGCTCGCCTTCGCCGGCAATCACCGAGCATGACAGGCCATGGCGGCTGCTGGCATACCCTCCGATGAAGCCGAGGCTGTTGGCAGAGACGAAGTGCGACTGCTGAATGGAGACGTTGGCGCCTTCTGAATTGCTGATCTTCGGGCTGACCGCAAAGGCGGCCGCCTCGCATTCGCGGGCGAGCTCGAGTGCGCCGTCGACCGTGATGCCCCACGGATGGAAGAGATCGAGATCGGGACAGTCTTTTGCCATCAAGGCCTTGTCGGCGAGGCCGGCGCAGGGGTCGGGCGCGGTGAAGCGGGCGATGGACAGTGCCGCATCCACCGTGGCCTTGAGCGCCGCTTTGGAAAAGTCGGACGTGCTGGCGTGACCGCGCTGTTGCCCAAGGTAGACGGTGATGCCGATGCCCTTGTCGCGGTTGTACTCGATCGTATCCACCTCTCCCTTGCGCACCGCGACGGATTGCCCGAAGCCTTCGGAGACATCGGTCTCGCAGGCCGAGGCACCGCGTTTCTTTGCGTACTTGAGGATATCTGTTGCGATTTCGCGCAGATGGGCTGGGGAGAAAGAGAAGCCGGAAGCGGACATGGGCTGAAGACCGGTAAGCAAAGGCTATAATCTTAACCCGATCCCGCCCGATGCTTGCCTTACGATGGTTTCTCACGCTGATTCACCCCGTTCCAACGGCCCGCACGATGACGACTTCGAGCTTGAGCCGCCAAGCAAGAGCAGCCGCAAGCGCGCGATGCAGGCGCTGCAGGACCTGGGCGCCGAACTCGTTGCCCTGCCGCCGACACGTTTGCGCAAGGTGCCGCTGCCCGAATCCCTGTTCATCGCCATCCGCGACGCGCAGCGCCTGACGCGCAGGGACGAAGCCCTGCGCCGGCAGATGCAGTACATCGGCAAGCTGATGCGCAGTGTCGATCCCGCGCCGATTCAGGCGCAGCTGGAGCTTTTTCGCGGCCTGTCTTCAGCGGAAGTGGCACGTCAGCATCGGCTGGAAAAGCTGCGCAGCGACCTGATCGAGGACGAAAAGGTCATCGAGTACATCGTCGAGACCTGGCCCGAGGTCGATCTGCAGCACTTGCGCACCTTGCGTCGCAATGCGCTCAAGGAGCGCGAACAGAACAAGCCACCAAAGGCCTTTCGCGAGATCTTCAAGGTCTTGCGCGATCTCGATCGTGCCGGCGTGGCAGCGGACGATGACGATGAACCCGACGATAGCGACGACGCGGAGCACCACGCATGAGTGAACACATCAAGATTGGCCTGGTCTCGATCAGCGACCGGGCGTCCGACGGCCGTTACGAGGATCAGGGCATTCCTGCGCTGAAGGACTGGTTGGGCAAGGCGCTGACGTCGCCGTGGTCGGCCGAGACGCGATTGATTCCGGATGAACGTCCGATCATCGAGAGAACCCTGATCGAGCTGGCCGATCGGGCGGGGTGTTCGTTGATCCTCACCACCGGTGGTACCGGCCCTTCCCCGCGCGACGTGACCCCCGAGGCCACGCTGGCCGTGGGCGACAAGGAAATGCCCGGTTACGGCGAGGAAATGCGTCGCATCAGCCTGAATTTCGTACCCACGGCCATTCTGTCGCGGCAGGTTGCCGTGATCCGGGGCAAGACCCTGATCATCAACCTGCCCGGACAGCCGAAGTCGATCAAGGAAACCCTGGAAGGCGTGCGTGCCGCCGATGGCAGCGTGGTGCATGTCGGCATCTTTGCGGCCACGCCCTATTGCATCGATCTCATGGGGGGGCCCTACATTGAAACCGATGCAGCGGTCATCAAGGCCTGGCGGCCGAAACACGCCGTCCGCCCGCAAGCCTGACCACCGCACGCGCACCGATTGAAAATCGCGGCCCCGGCAGCACGATTCATCTGCTGCCGGGGCCGGCGTTCATTTGGGTACGATGCGAATCACGCTGCCCTTGAGCGATGCCGCTCGCGGCGGCGGCGCGGAAAGTTGCCGGCGCCGCTCCTGTTCGCGCCACCAGGCGCGCACGCCAAGCAGCGCGGCGAGAATCACGCCGTAGATCACCGGTTGCAAGATGTCTGCCTTGACCAGCCACCAGTAGTGCAGCACACCGAAGATCGCGATCGCGTACACCGAGCGATGCAGCGCCTGCCAGCGTCGGCCGCCGAGACGCTTGATGGCGGCATTGGTGGAGGTCGCCGCGAGCGGCACCATCAGCACCAGTGCAGTGAAGCCGACTGTGATGTACGGGCGTTTCAGGATGTCCTTGGCAATCGCGGCCCAGTCGAAGAACTGATCGAGCCACAGATAGATGGCGAAGTGCGCCACACCGTAGGCGAAGGCGAACAGGCCGAGCATGCGGCGCAGTCGCACCAGCCAGTGCAGGCCGGTGAGGCGCCGCAGCGGGGTGACGGCCAGCGTGATGAGCAGGAAGCGCAGGGTCCAGCTGCCGGTGGCGTGAGTGATGGTTTCGATCGGGTTGGCGCCGAGCTGATCGGCGCGCCAGCCCAGGACGAGCTGTGCGGCGGGAATCAGGCACAGCAGGAACAGGAAGGCCTTGATTGCGCCGATCTGGTCGGCGCTGACGGTTCGCATGGCAGTGGTCATGTGGCGAGGATACTCAGAACTGCTTGCGCAGGTCCATGCCCTGATAGAGGCTGGCGACCTGGTCTGCATAGCCGTTGAACATCAGCGTCGGACGCTTGCGGAATTCACCGATGCGACGTTCGCTGGACTGGCTCCAGCGCGGATGATCGACTTCCGGGTTCACGTTCGAATAGAACCCGTATTCGTGCGGAGCGGACTTGTTCCAGGCCGTGGCCGGCTGGGTTTCATGCAGGCGGATCGCGACGATGGACTTTGCGCTCTTGAAGCCGTACTTCCAGGGCACCACGATGCGAACTGGCGCGCCATTCTGGTTCGGCAGTACCTCACCATACAGGCCGACCGTCAGCAGGGTCAGCGGATGCATGGCCTCGTCCAGGCGCAGCCCCTCGGTGTAGGGCCAGTCGAGAATCCGGCGTCGGGTCATGATCTCGGGGTCGTAGTGGGTGACGAACTCGACGAACTTCGCGCTGCCGAGCGGATCGACCTGCTTGAGCAGGGTGGCCAGCGGAAATCCCACCCAGGGCACCACCATGGACCACGCTTCGACGCAGCGCAGGCGATAGATGCGTTCCTCGAGGGGGGCGAGCTTGAGCAAGGCGTCGATGTCGAAGGTGCGCGGCTTGCCGACGAGGCCCTCGACCCGGACCGTCCATGGCTGCACCTTCATGATGCCGGCGTTCTGCGCCGGGTCTTCCTTGCCGGTGCCGAATTCGTAGTAGTTGTTGTAGCTGGTCACGGCCTTGTAGGGCGTCTTTTCTTCCTTGATGCTGAACGGTGAGGTTTGCAGCGGCGACAGTTTCATCGGCGCGGCAGCGGCCGGGCTCGGCAGACCACTCCATACGGCAGCGCCGGCAATCACGCCCGCGCCGGCCTTGAGCAGGAAGCGACGGCGGTCTTCGAATAGGGCGCGCGGGGTAATCTCGGAGGCGACGATATCGTCGGGGCGTTTGATGAGCATGATCGGAGTCCGTTAGTGATGGCTGGCGGGATAATGCTGAGTCGCGTATCGGTCGTCCGTTCTTACACACGACGCGGAAACAGGGTGCGACATACGTGCGCTAGGGTTGTGACGTCAGCGGATGCAAAGGGTTCTCAGCGCAGGAGCTGACGATAGACGTCGGTGGCCGCGGGCAGCAGCGCCTGGCGCGACATCCTGCCCGACAGCGCGTAGGCAAGGCCGCCGTCTATCCAGTAGAAGGTCCCGATGTCGTCGTGCTCGGCAAAGCGGAAGGCCGTATCGTCCCTTCGGTCCGGATCCACGCTGACGTACAGGGTGAGGCGCTCACCGGCGTCGTTCTCATACATGAACTGCGCGCTGGGGCCTGCATCGGCACTCAGCAGACGTCCGCCCATCAGCTGATAGCCGTGGCGGTCGAGCGCCGGGATGTGCAATGTGCGGCCGAGGCGCTTGGAGAGCCAGGCTACCAGATGCTGTTCCTGATCGGCGCCGACCTCGACTGCGTGGCGTTGCTCCGGACTGAATACCGCGTGGGCGATGGCTGCATTGCGCACCAGCTGGGTGGGGGCGTCGTCCGGGTGGCGACCGAGCTGGTAGCCGGTGGCGATGCCGAGCAGGCTGCCGAACGCGATCCAGCCCACCGCCGCGGCCATGGCGAGCGAACGGCGGGGACGGCGCACCGCCTCTCGCAGTCGCGCCGGAATGGCTTCTTCGGCGACCGGGTCGTAAGCACTGTGGAGGGCGGCGTTGAGTTCCCGCCAATGGTTCAGCGTCTGCGCCTTGTCGGGATGTGCCGCAAGCCAGGCTTCGACCTCGGCGCGGCGCTCTGCTTCCAGCCGGCCATCGGTCCAGGCGTGGAGGTCGTCTTCGGATATCGGTGGCGAGGCCATGGTCACTTCACCCGCTTGAGATGAGAGGCTTGCATTTCGTCTCCGTCCAGCGCCGCACGGAGACGGGTGCGGGCTCGCGACAGCCGTGACATCACTGTCCCGACCGGTGTGCCGGTGATGGCGGCCACCTCCTGGTAGCTGAGGTCTTCGAGTCCGACCAGCAGCAGTACTTCGCGCTGGTCTGGCGGCAGTGCGTCCAGCGCGCGATCGAGATCGCGTAACGCGAGGCCGTTTGCAAGCGTGTCACGCACGCTGCTCTCGGGAAGCGTGTCTTCGTCCCGGTATTCGATGGGCGAGGGTCTGCGCACGTCATTGACGAACTGGTTGTGCATCATCGTCATCAGCCATCCACGCAGGTTGCCCGGGCGCCACAGGCGCCACTTGCCGAGAGCTCGCTCAAGGGTGTCCTGCACAAGATCGTCGGCGCGGTTGGGGTCGCCCGTCAACGCTCGCGCATAGCGGCGCAGAGGCGGAATCTCCGCCAGCAGGTCGCGTTCGTGCAGGATCATCGCTACGTGTGCCGCTCAGGCGCTCAGGGGCGCGCGAGGTGCCAGACCCCGTTGAATCCGTCACCGCTGCGGTCGCCCGGTTTCGTGTCCTTGATCCACTGGTACAGCGGTTTGCCCTTGTATGCCCATTGTTTGCTGCCATCGTCACGCGTAATGGGTGTCCAGTCGCTCATCGGCTTGGCGTCGGCCGCGGCCGTGAGCGGCGGCCAGTTGGTGGCGCAGGGACCATTGCATACGCTCTTGCCGGCATTGGCAGGGTCCTTGTCGAAGACATAAAGGCTCATGCCGGTGCTGGTGCTGAGAAAACCATCGTGCTCCATCGCCGGCATCTCGCCGCTCGTGCCGGCGCTTGCGCAGCCCGCAAGAAGGGCGAGCAATACGGGCGCGGTGGCGCGCCGGAAGGCGGATTGAAAGCGTGTGTTCATGGTCGTTCTCCTTTGGGTGGGTGTACTGCATGAACAGTGCGCGGGCGCGGATTATTCCCACGGTGTGAAAAGAAATCCGCGGGGATTGACTGCAAGGCCAGAAAAACGGGGACTTGGGCTAGAATTGTGAGCTCACTTCAGCCTGACTGCAGGGTTTTTCACCATGTCCGCCTCAATGAAGATTCACATCGACGACGTCCGCATTTCCGAAATCAAGGAGCTGGTGCCGCCTGCGCACGTGTTGCGCGAGTTTCCGGCCACGCCCAAGGCCGCGGAGGTTGCATATGAGGCGCGCCAGGCCATCCATCGCATTCTCTATGGTGCGGACGACCGCCTGCTGGTGGTGATTGGGCCGTGTTCCATTCACGACCCCCAGGCAGCAATCGAATACGCACACAGGCTCAAGGCCGAGGCCGACCGCCTCAAGGGCGACCTGCTGATCGTGATGCGGGTGTATTTCGAGAAGCCGCGTACCACGGTGGGATGGAAGGGGCTGATCAATGATCCGCACCTGGACAACAGCTACGCAATCAACGAAGGCGTGCGCCTGGCGCGCAAGCTGTTGTGGGAGGTCAATGAGATCGGTCTGCCTGCGGGCACCGAGTTCCTCGACATGATCACGCCGCAGTACATCGCGGATCTGATTGCATGGGGGGCGATCGGTGCGCGCACGACCGAAAGCCAGGTTCACCGTGAACTCGCCTCCGGCCTGTCGTGTCCGGTCGGGTTCAAGAACGGCACCGACGGCAATGTGCGAATCGCGGTGGATGCGATCAAGGCTGCGCAGGCGCCGCACCATTTCCTCAGCGTGACCAAAGCCGGGCACTCGGCCATCGTCAGCACCCGCGGTAACGAGGATTGCCATGCCATTCTGCGTGGCGGCAAGGCGCCCAACTACGACGCCGAAAGCGTGGATGCGGCGTGCAAGGATCTGGCCGCCGGTGGTGTGCCGGGCAAGGTGATGGTGGATTTCTCGCATGCCAACAGCCGCAAGCAGCATCGACTGCAGATCGAGGTGGCGCATGACGTCGCGCGACAGCTGGCCGACGGCGAGGATCGCATCATCGGCGTGATGGTGGAGTCGCACCTCAAGGAAGGGCGGCAGGACCTCAAGCCGGGCGTCGAACTCGAGTACGGCAAGAGCATCACCGATGCCTGCATTGGCTGGGAAGACAGCGTGCTGGTGCTCGACGTGCTTGCCGAGGGCGTGCGCCAGCGCAGGGTGCGGCGCGCAGCCGAACTGGAGTAATCGGCACGGCAGGGGTTGCACCCGAACACGGCCACACGCTGCCGTCTTCGGGTGCTTGCGTCAGTAGAACAGCTTGCCGATATCCACCGAAGAGCGCCGGCCCAGCGCCGCATGGTGGGCGTCCAGCCATGCAGTCGTGCGTGTGCGCCCCTGTTCCCTCAGCATGTCGAGAAAGGCCTGATTCGGAATCAGCCGGGTTTCCGCTGCGAGTTGACTGAGGAGCTCTTCGGCCTCGATCAGGTGGAAATGCGTATTGAGCAGGCGTCGTTCGAGTCGGCCCCGAGGCAAGGGGGCAGTGGCCGAAAATTCGCGGGCGTGGGCAAACATCCGCATTTCGCGCAGAAAGGTCGAATTGAAGGCGAGGTCAAGGGTGCGCGCCTGGATCTCGTCACTGCCGCGTGGTGTGTTGCCATGCAGCAACGGATTCAGTAGCACCAGCAGGATGTCGTTGGCGGCGCAATCGTAGAAGAGGGGAAAGACTGCCGGGTTGGCCGAATAGGCGCCATCCCAGTAGGGATGGCCGTCGATTTCGATTGCGCGCTGCATCAGGGGCAGGCAGGCGGAGGCGGAGACCGCTGCCGCGCTGATTTCATGCGCCGAGAACAGTCTCAGCCTGCCGGTATTGGCGTTGGTGGCGGCGACGAAGAGTTTGACCGGGCAGTCGGCGCGCAAGGCTTCGAAGTCGACTTGACTGGTGAGGATCTCGCGCAGCGGATCGACGTTCAGGGGGTTAAGCTGTTCGGGGGAGAAATTTTGCGCCCATTTGAGCATCAGCTTGATTCCGGCGGACAGACCTGCGCCGGCCGGGTCGCCGTTGCCGAATGGCATGTCCGCAGCGGCACTCGCGCCCACCGCGTGCCAGAATCGGGCGAGCGCCTCGCGGGCGCCGTCGCGGCCGCCGAGACGAAGACCGTGGGCAAGAACAACCGCATTCATCGCCCCTGCGCTGGTGCCGCTGATACCTTCGAAATGCACACGGCCGTCTTCGAGCAAGGCGTCGAGCACGCCCCAGGTGAACGCGCCGTGGGCGCCGCCGCCTTGCAGGGCGAGATTGATGGTGTGCCTGGGAGAGCGGCGAAACAGCATGACGGACTCCTTGTTGCAGCGGCCGGATTGAAGCATGCTCGCGGTTCGGCGTTACGCCGGGCGCTACGCCATCATCGCATTGTCGTGCAGCAATGTGTGTCTCCAATGTCGCGCAAAGTGGCTGGGATGCGTCGTCGTGTAGCGGGGTGACGGGTACAGGCCGGAGGGAAGCGTTCAATTGCAGGTCAGTGATGCGGGCAACCCGCAGCGTGTCGACAGCGGCGCGGCGCACGTGCGCAAGATCATCCATTGCGACTGTGACTGCTTTTACGCTGCGGTGGAAATGCGCGACGACCCCGCGCTGCGGGGGAGGCCGGTCGCCGTTGGTGGGCGTGCCGAGTCGCGCGGCGTCATCGCGACCTGCAATTACGAGGCGCGTGCGTTCGGCGTACATTCGGCCATGTCCACGATGCGGGCGATGAAACTGTGTCCGCAGCTGGTGCTCTTGCCACCGGATTTCGAGCGTTACCGGGCGGCATCGCGCCAGATCCTGGATATCTATCGGGCCTACACGCCGCTGGTGGAGCCGCTTTCTCTCGATGAGGCCTATCTCGACGTTACCGGCGTATCGCTCTGTCAGGGGTCGGCGACGCTGATGGCGCGGGAGATGCGGGCGCGTATTCAGGCAGAAGTCGGGATCACGGCGTCGGCCGGTATCGCCCCGAACAAGTTCATCGCCAAGGTCGCGAGCGACTGGAACAAGCCCGACGGACAGTATGTCGTGCGGCCGCAGGATGTGGACGCCTTCGTCGAGGCGCTGCCGGTGAAGAAGCTGTTCGGCGTGGGCAAGGTCACCGCCGCGCGCTTGAGCCGACTGGGCGTGGAAAACTGCGGCGACTTGCGCGCCTGGTCACTGACCGAGCTGAGCCGCGAATTCGGCGCATTCGGCGCCAGTCTGCACGCCCTTTGCAGGGGCATCGACAACCGGCCGGTGCGTCCCGATCGCATTCGCAAGTCGCTTTCGGTGGAAACAACCTATGTGAAGGATCTGCCCGATCTGGCCGCCTGCCGTGCGGCACTGCCGGCGCTGGTGGACGAGTTTTCGCGCCGCTTCGAACGGGCCCGGGAAACGCGGCCGGTGCACAAGGCCGTGGTGAAGATCAAATTTGCCGATTTCTCGCAAACGACCGTGGAGTGCGTGGCGACCGCGCCCGACCAAACCGTGTGGATGGCGCTGCTGGAAGAGGGGCATGCCAGGCGCGGATTGCCGGTGCGCCTGCTCGGTGTGGGTGTGCGCTTTGGTGAGGAACCGCGTGCAGCATCCCATTCGGGGCAGATCGGGCTGTTCGGCTAGCGCACATGTGATCGACGGCTGCGAAGTCGCAACATCATTGACGCAGGGCAAAGGCGCGCGGCGTCGAACTCAATTCCCGATACAGGCGGCCTGCGGCTTCGAGTGCACCTTCCATGTAGCCGCCGCCATAGGCGGCGCTCTCGGATCCACCGAAATGCAGCTTTTCTGCCCATGTGGGGACCCGCAGCTCGGGGTCGGCGTAGTGCGGGTGTGTGCGCGACGGCGTCCGATCGAGTACGCTGCAACTCAGGCGATCGAGCGACCAGTCGTGATGGAGCAGGCGTCCGTCGCGCGCACTGGTGCCGAACAATTGCCCGAGGTGGCTGGCCGCGAGCAGATCCATTCCGCCACGAAACGCATCGCGTTGCAGCGGAGAGAGCGCGACGAAGGCGCACAGTGTGGCGTCTCCGTGGCCGTCGCAGGCGTCCCAGGTTTCTGCAAGCACGGCGCGGGGATGGTGTGCGGTGGCAGTGCCGGAAAGTCCCTGACGGCGCCAGAATGCCTCTGGATAGCGGGCAACGAACTTGGCCTGTGCGGCCATCCAGGTCGGGCAGTTGCGTAGCGAGGCCTGCAACGGCGATGTGAGGGCGGGTTCGAACGCTATCCGCTCCTCGATCAGCCGCGGAGGCATGGCCAGCACGACGTTGCGTGCGGATAACACGCGTTCGCCGGCCGCTTCGCGCAGGTGGAGTTCGATGTGCGCGCCGCGATCGCGCAGTGCGCTCAGGGTGTGCGACAGATGCAGTCTTTCCGCTGGCAGGCGGGCCGCAAGCGCCTTGACCAGCGACTGCATGCCGCCACGCAGGCGGCGGGCGCCACCATGTACGTCGGTCTGCTCGAAAATGGACGGTTTGCCCTCGGGATCATGCTGCAGAAGGTGTTGGCCTTCCTCCCATTGAGGCATGCTTTCCAGTCCGAGATCGGCAATCAGGCGCGTGATTCTGGGCTGATGTGCTGGCCAGTACCATGTCGGTCCGAGGTCGATGCCCTCCGCCGTGCTGAGGATGCGGCCGCCGAGGCGGTCGCGTGCGTCGAACAGGGCGAAGTCGCGCCCCGCGCTCTGCAGCAGGCTGGCCAATGCAAGGCCATTGAGGCCGCCGCCGATGATTGCCGTGTCGAGCATGATCCACCTCTGGTCGGTGTGCGAAGGAGTCGACCGCGCGATGCAAGCTTCATTCCATGCACTGGAGGTCTGCCACGTTTGCCGATGCAGACGGTCTTGCGGGGGCTGCGGCCGATGTCGCCGGCGGCCTGATGTGTCGTGTTGTCGGCATTCCTTGCCGCGATGTGCGTTTCGCGTCAGTGCGAGACCGGATGGACGAGCCTGAAGGTCAGATTGAGGCGCATGTCGCCGACGCCGGCGTCTGCGGGTACGGCATGTTCCCAATGTTGCTGAAAAGGTGGCCGCATCAGCAGCAGGGTGCCGGGTGCGAGGGCGAGATGGCCGCTTGCACCGGGCTGGCCCGGTTTGGGCCGCCAGTGGAACTGGCGTACTGCGCCGAGGCTGAGCGAGGCAATGAGCGGCGCGGGTCCGAGGTCGTCCTCGTCATCCGCGTGCCAGCCTACGCTGTCCCGGCCGTCGCGATAGAGATTTGCCAGCACCGCATTGAATCGGGCGCCGGTAATCTCTTCGACCCGCTGTCGCAAGCCGTCCAGCACGGGCGTCCACGGGTGGGAGTTGAGCAGGTTTGCCGCGTAGCGATAGTCGATTCCCCGATCGGAAAACCATGCCTGCAGCCGCGGAAGCTGAAAGCGTCGCCCCGCGGCGACGAAGGCACCGTCGTTCCAGAGAATCTCCGTGTACAGGGTGTCGAGCAGTTCGGCCGCCTCGGCGGCCGAAAGCAAGGTGTGGACATCGATCAGGGGGTGGCGCACGGTCTGAGACGGTCCCGCTTGGCAAGCCGTCTCAGGCGTTCTTGCGCTTCTGCCACAGAACGTCGCCGCGACCGCCCGCGCGGTTGAGTACGCGCCCGAGCACGAAGAGGAGATCGGACAGGCGGTTGAGATACTGCCGCGGGCCGTCGTTGACGGCTTCTTCCAGTGCCAGCGCCACCAGCGCGCGTTCGGCCCGGCGGCATACCGTGCGCGCATGGTGTGCCAGCGCGGCGGCGCGGGTGCCGCCCGGCAGGATGAAGTCCTTGAGCGGCTCGAGCGGCTCGTTGAAGCGATCGAGTTCGGACTCGAGATGCTCGACCTGCTTGCCGGTGATCATGCTCATGCCGGGAATGCAGACCTCGCCGCCGAGATCGAACAGGTCGTGCTGCACGTTGGTCATCAACGTGCGCACGTCCTCGGGCAGTTCTTCGCAGAGCAGCAGGCCAACGATCGCGTTGACTTCGTCCACCTCACCGAGCGCATGGATACGCAAGCTGTTCTTCGATACGCGTTTGCCGTCACCCAGGCCGGTGGTGCCGGCATCGCCGGTGCGGGTGTAGATCTTGGAGAGGCGGTGTCCCATGTTGTTCTCGTTGGTGGTGTTGACGTGAACGTCAATTATAGAGGAGAGGCGCACGTTCGCGACGGTGCGGCCGCGGATGGTGTTTAAGCTCATGATAAACTGGCGCGATCGCCCGCTGCGCCGGGTAACGTCCTGTCTGAACGCCAAACTCCATGAAATCTGCCGAAATTCGCGACAAGTTCCTCAAGTTCTTCGAATCGAAGGGCCACCAGATCGTGGCTTCTTCGTCGCTGGTGCCACACGAGGACCCGACCCTGCTGTTTACCAACGCGGGCATGAACCAGTTCAAGGACGTCTTCCTCGGCTTCGACAAGCGTCCCTATTCCCGCGCGACCACGTCGCAGAAGTGCGTGCGGGCGGGCGGCAAGCATAACGACCTCGAGAACGTGGGCTACACCGCACGCCACCACACCTTCTTCGAGATGCTGGGCAACTTCAGCTTTGGCGACTACTTCAAGCGCGACGCGATCACCTACGCCTGGGAGTTGCTGACCGAAGTGTTCAAGCTGCCCAAGGACAAACTGTGGGTGACGGTGTATGCCGAGGACGACGAGGCCTACGACATCTGGACCAGGGAGGTGGGCGTGCCTGCCGAACGCGTGATCCGCATCGGCGACAACAAGGGCGCGCGCTACGCGTCCGACAACTTCTGGATGATGGGCGACACCGGTCCTTGTGGGCCGTGCACGGAGATCTTCTATGATCATGGCGAGCACATCTGGGGTGGCCCGCCGGGATCGCCCGAGGAGGATGGCGACCGCTACATCGAGATCTGGAACAACGTGTTCATGCAGTTCAACCGTGACGAGGCCGGCGTGATGCATCCGCTGCCCAAACCTTCGGTGGACACCGGCATGGGGCTGGAACGGGTGTCGGCCGTACTGCAGGGCGTACATGCCAACTACGAGATCGATCTGTTCCAGGCGCTGATTGCCGCCGCCGCACGTGAAACCAGCGTCGCAGACATGGATTCGCCCTCGCTCAAGGTGCTCGCCGACCATATCCGTGCCTGTGCCTTCCTGATCGCCGACGGCGTGATTCCGGGCAACGAGGGGCGCGGCTACGTTCTGCGCCGCATCATCCGCCGCGCCATCCGTCACGGTTACAAGCTCGGTGCGCGCGCCGCCTTCTTCCACCGCATGGTGCCCGACCTCGTGGCCGAGATGGGCGCGGCCTATCCCGAACTCAAGGCCGGCGAGCGGCGGGTAATGGATGTGCTGAGGCAGGAAGAGGAACGCTTCTTCGCCACCATCGAGAATGGCATGGCCATCGTCGAGGCGGAACTCGATGCGATGGCGAAGGTGGGCAACAAGGTATTCAACGGCGATACCGCATTCAAGCTGCACGACACCTACGGCTTTCCGCTCGACCTCACTGCCGACATCTGCCGTGAACGCGAAGTCACCGTGGATGCCGCCGCTTTCGATGCGGCCATGGCGCGCCAGAAAGAGCAGGCGCGTGCAGCTGGCAAGTTCAAGATGGCGGCCAATCTCGAGTACGAGGGCCCGGCCACCAGCTTCCACGGCTACGAGCAGCTCGAGGCCAGGGCCAATGTGCTGGCGCTGTACAAGGACGGCGTGGCGGTCAACGAACTGGTCGAGGGCGATCTGGGCGTGGTGGTGCTCGATCACACGCCGTTCTATGCCGAGTCCGGCGGCCAGGTGGGCGACCGCGGCGAACTGAAAGGCGCGGCCGGCATCTTCGCGGTCGAGGACACGCTGAAGATTCAGGCCGCGGTGTTCGGTCACCATGGCGTGCTCAAGACCGGCAAGATGGTCGTGGGGCAGGGGGTGGCGGCAAGAGTCGACGCCGTGGCCCGTGCGGCGACCGCCCGCAACCACTCGGTGACCCACCTGATGCACAAGGCGCTGCGTGAGGTACTCGGCAGCCATGTGCAGCAGAAGGGCTCGCAGGTGGACGCGGATAAGACCCGCTTCGACTTTGCGCACTCGGCGCCGATGACCGCCGAGGAGGTACGCGAGGTCGAGGAGATCGTCAATCGTGAGATCCTGGCCAACACCGCAACCGAAGCTGCGGTGATGGGGCTGGAGGATGCGCAGAAGTCGGGCGCGATGATGCTGTTCGGCGAGAAATACGGCGATGAGGTGCGGGTGCTCAGCATCGGTTCGTCGAAGGAATTGTGCGGCGGCACCCATGTCGGGCGCACTGGCGACATCGGTCTGTTCAAGGTCGTGATGGAAGGCGGGGTGGCAGCGGGGGTGCGCCGCGTCGAGGCCATCACCGGCGAGAATGCACTGCGTTACCTGCAGGAGCAGGAGCGCAGGGTGCACGGCATGTCGGCGCTGCTCAAGGTGCAGCCGGACGAGGTTGCGGAGCGCGTGGCCGGTGTGCTCGACAACGTTCGCGTGCTGGAGAAGGAGGTGGCGCGCCTGAAGTCGAAGCTGGCTGCGAGCCAGGGCGATGACCTGATGAATCAGGCTGCGGACGTCAAGGGCGTCAAGGTGCTGGCGGCGGTGCTGGAAGGCGCGGACGTACCGACCCTGCGCGAGGCCATGGACAAGCTCAAGGACAAGCTGAAGTCGGCGGCAATCGTGCTGGCCTCGGTGGTCGACGGCAAGGTGTCGCTGATTGCCGGCGTGACGGCGGACCAGACCTCGAAGGTGAAGGCGGGCGAGCTGGTGAATTTCGTTGCCCAGCAGGTCGGCGGCAAGGGTGGCGGTCGTCCGGACATGGCGCAGGCAGGCGGCACCGATCCTGAAAAGCTGCCAGCGGCGCTGGCGGGGGTGCAGGCTTGGGTGGACGGCAAGCTGTAAGCTGCTGCCAACCCAGGATGAGAAACGGCTGCTCGAGCTCAGGCTTTTGCAGCTGTTTTTTTGTGGCTGATGGGCGACTGAACTCCGTGGTCGGCGGCGGCACCTTGCCGTGCCGGGCAGACGTTCGCGGCCTTCGGCTGAGGCACCGCGGCGGCGTCGGCGCAAACTCGGTCGCTGCGCGCCCTCAGACATGCGCCGCCTTGTTTCCGCCGCAGCACCTCAGCCGACGGCGCTCTCGACAGCCCGTCACGGCAAGGCACCGCCGCCTTTGGGACGGAGGTGTGTCTGAGGATTGAAACGCTCGTGCGTCTGGTGGCTCAGATAGGCGTTCGCCTTTTAACTTCGTATTGGCACCGGCTTTGGCATGTGGGTGGGGTTTTTGTGCAGGCGGCGAGGACTGTCCGAGCCCGCAGGGCGAGTTCCGCAGCCGGCGGAGCAAACACCCCGCCCGCGTGCCAGTACAGCACGATACATGGCGCCATGCGCCCGAAAAGTAGCGCCGGGGTTCATTCCGGCGCTTCTTTTCAGCATTCAAGCCCGTTCAGCGATCAGAACGGCAGCTTGATCCCCGGCCACACGGCTTCGATGGCCTTGCGGAAGTCAGCCTGGATGCGCGCGATGGCCCCCTCGCTGTCGGCTTCGAAGCGCAGCACCACGACCGGCGTGGTGTTGGACGGACGGGCGAGGCCGAAGCCGTCGGTGTACTCGACGCGAACCCCATCCAGTGTGATGACCTCCTGCGCGCCGTCGAACGCCGCACCTTCCTTGAGGCGCTTGACCAGCTCGAAGGGCTCGCCTTCGTTCATCTTGATATTCAGTTCGGGCGTGCTGATGGCGTCCGGCAGGGCTTTCAGGACGGCATTGCCGTCCGGATGGCGTGACAGGATCTCGAGCAGGCGAACGCCCGCGTAGAGGCCATCGTCGAATCCGTACCAGCGCTCTCGGAAGAACATGTGGCCGCTCATCTCGCCCGCGAGCGGTGCGCCGGTCTCCTTGAGCTTGGCCTTGACCAGTGCATGGCCGGTGTTCCACATCGTTGCCTTGCCGCCGCGCGCCTTGATCCAGCCCGCCAGGTTACGCGTGCATTTGACGTCGTAGATGATCTCGCCGCCCGGGACGCGGGTCAGCACGTCTTCGGCAAACAACATCAGCTGGCGGTCGGGATAGATGATCTCGCCATCCTTGGTGACCACGCCGAGGCGGTCTCCGTCGCCGTCGAAGGCGAGGCCGAGCTCGGCGTCGGTTTCCCGCAGCGTGCGGACCACGTCCTGCAGGTTTTCGGGCTTGGACGGGTCCGGATGATGATTGGGGAAGTTGCCATCGACTTCGCAGAACAGTTCGATCACTTCGCAGCCCAGGCGCTTGAACAGTTCGGGGGCGATGCCGCCGGCTACGCCGTTGCCGCAATCGACAACGATCTTCATCGGGCGCGCGAGCTTGACGTCGCTCACGATGCGCTCGAGATAGGCCTCATCCACGCTGGCCGTGGTGAGCTTGCCTGCACCGTGACTCAGGTTGTTGTCGGCGATGCGCTGGCGCAGGGCCTGGATCTGCTCGCCGAAAAGCGTCTGACCACCGAGCACCATCTTGAGGCCGTTGTAGTCCGGCGGGTTGTGGCTGCCGGTGACCGAGACGCAGGAGTTGGTACCGAGCTGGTACGCCGCGAAATAGCTCAGCGGCGTGGGAACGCAGCCGATATCGATGACATCGATGCCCGCGGCACGAATGCCGTCAGCCAGTGCGCCAGCCAGTTCGGGGCCCGACAGGCGACCGTCGCGGCCGATGGCAATCGACTGCTGACCCCGCGCGACGGCTTCTGAGCCAAGGGCGTGACCGATGGCGCGGACCGCATCGGCCGTCAGGGATTTATCGACGATGCCGCGAATATCGTAGGCCTTGAAGATTTCCGGGGCGGGCAGGGCGTGCGCAGTCTGGGTCATGTGGGCTTCCAGTGGATGATGGGTGCAGTGCAGCATAGTATGCCAGAGGATTTTGATGATGCCTGTGCGTGGATGGACGTCGGCGCCTCATTCCTCCGATAGTACTGCATCGAAATGTTGCAGCAGGCGTTGTGGCAACCAGTCGGGCGAGCCGGGCCATGGAGCATCGAGAAAGCCCACATGTCCGCCTTCGGACGGGCATTCGAAACGGATCGAGCGGCTCAGCTCTCGGGCAGTGGGCAATGCCGCGGGCGGGACGAAGGGATCGTTGGCCGCGCACAGCAACAGGGTCGGACAACGGATCGCGGCCAGCCAGGGGCGCGAAGAGGCGCGTTTCCAGTAGTCCGCTGCACCTGCAAATCCATGCACCGGACCGGTATAGGCATCGTCGAAGGCGTACAGGGTCGCGGCTTGCCTGACACGCGTGCCGTCGAAGAGGCCGGGGTAGGCCTGAAGCTTGTGCAGCGCCTTGTCCTTGAGCGTGTTGAGGAAATGCCGCGTGTAAACCCTGTTGAACCCGCGTGCCAAGGCATGGCCGGAAACCGTCAGGTCGAGTGGCGGGCAGATAGCCGCTGCGCCATCTATCAGCGTTGCCGCCTGGCCCTCCTGTTCGCCGAGCCATTTCAGCAGGGCATTGCCGCCGAGCGAGACGCCTGCGGCGAATATCGACGCGGCGCCCGCCTCACGATGCAGGCGCCGCAGCACCCAGTCAATTTCGGCACTGTCGCCTGAATGGTAGGCGCGGGGCAGTCGATTGGGTTCGCCGGAGCAGCCACGAAAGTGCGGGATCACCCCGCGCCATCCGCGTGCCGACAATGCCCGCATCAATGAACGCGCATAGTGAGAGTGACTCGAGCCTTCCAAGCCGTGAAAGAGCAACACCAATGGCGCATCGTGCCGTGCGCCCGGGAGCCAGTCGAGATCGATGAAGTCGCCATCGGGCGTGTCCCAGCGCTCCCTGCGATAGGAGGGCAGCGCGCCTTTGCACGCCACAGGCAGGATGGTCTGCAAATGCGCGCCGCGCAGCCACCAGGGGGCGCGGTAGGTGGAGGTCTGAGGGTCGCTCAATGAACCACGCGAGGCGTGCCCTGAACCTGGATATCCATCAGGTTGGGCGTTGGCGAAGCATGGTGCATGACCATGCGCCATCCGTTGCCGCCGCGTGCATAGACGTTGGTGGCGACGATCGGCGGCCCGGCGGGTTCACTGCCCGCTTCGGCGACTTCCTCCAGGACATTGTGGACCGCCAGAACCAGGGTCTCGCTGACGACGGTATGAGAGGTGCGGACGCTGAGCCGCATGCCGCTGGCGAAGATCTGTCGCCACAATTCGCGCACGGCCGCCAGGCCGACGATGCGCGGGCCGTTGGGGTGAACGCAGACCACCTCGTCGTCCGCCGACCACACGGACATCATCGTCTCGAGGTCGGCGCGTGCGAGCGCGTCGTAAAATGCCGCCTCGGCGTCAGCCGGCGTGGTGAAAACGGTATCGCTCAAGCTGTGTGTTCCTCGAGAGCCCGGCCGGTGCGTGCGTGGTGACGAAGTCGTCGCGCGCGCACCGGCCAGCGCATCAGTGATGCCCCTTGGGCGCTTCACCCGCAAACACGTACTTCGTGCTGCAATAGGGGCAGGTGGCTGTGCCCTCTTTCAGAACGTCGAGAAAGACGCGGGGATGCTGTGCCCACAGCGGGGCATCCGGCTGCGGGCAATGCAGCGGCAGATCATGGGCGGTGACCTCGACCGTTCGAGCCTTGTTGTCAGTCATGGCGTTCTCCTCAGACCTTGGCCAGCCAGTGCTGGTATTCGGGTGCGCGGCCGTTGACCACGTCGAAGAAGCGCGCCTGGATCCTGGTGGTGATCGGGCCGCGCTTGCCCTCGCCGATGGTGCGGTCGTCCAGTTCGCGGATCGGCGTGACCTCGGCCGCCGTGCCAGTGAAGAAGGCTTCGTCGGCGATGTAGATGTCGTCGCGCGTCATGCGCTTGGCTTGCACTTCGAGGCCGAACTCACGTGCGATGGTGATGATCGAGTCGCGGGTGATGCCGGTCAATGCGGAGGCGATTTCGGGTTCGAAGATCTTGCCGTCCTTGATCACGAACAGGTTTTCGCCCGCGCCTTCGGCGACGAAGCCCTGGTTGTCGAGCAGCAGCGCCTCGTCGTACCCGTGCTGGGTGACTTCGAGGTTGGCGAGAATCGAGTTCGGGTAGGTGCCGGCCAGCTTGGCGCGCGGCATTGTCGAGTTGACGTGATGACGCGTGTAGGACGAGGTCTTGACGCGGATGCCGCGCTCCAGGCCCTCCTCGCCGAGGTAGGCGCCCCAGGGCCACGCCGCGATGGCCACATGCACCGTGGCGCCGCGGGTGGAGATGCCCATCTTTTCCGAACCGTAGAACGCCAGCGGGCGCAGGTAGCAGGACTCGAGCTTGTTGGCGCGCACGACCTCCTTCTGCGCTTCCATGAGTTCATCCTTGGAGTAAGGGATGTTCATCATGTAGATCTTGGCGGAGTTGATCAGGCGTTGCGTGTGCTCGGCGAGGCGGAAGATCGCAGTGCCATTGGCGGTGTTGTAGGCACGCACACCCTCGAATACGGCCAGGCCGTAGTGCAGGGAATGGGTCAGCACGTGCGTGGTCGCTTCGCGCCACGGAACGAGCTTGCCGTCTTGCCAGATGAAACCGTCGCGATCAGCCATGGACATATCAGGTTCTCCACCAATGAGAAGTGTTTGAGTGTGCCCGGTGAGCCCGGGCTTAACTTCCGGATTCTAGCGCAAAGGCGGGTAACAGATCTTGGTCACAAGCAATCACGCGCGGGGGTAAAATGGCGCCCTTTGCACCGCGGATGCCTCATGGACCGGAGTTGGAAACCGAATGTTACCGTTGCGGCGGTCGTCGAGCGTGACGGGCGCTTCCTGTTGGTCGAGGAGGAAACGGAGGACGGCCTGCGTTTCAATCAGCCTGCGGGTCATCTCGAGCGCGGAGAGTCGCTGATCCAGGCCGCAGTGCGTGAAACGCGCGAAGAAACCGCACATGAATTCGTCCCCGAATTCATCGTGGGCATTTATCAATGGCCCCGTCCGCAAGGCGATTTGACCTACCTGCGCTTCGCCTTCGGTGGCCGCGTCGGCGATGTCGTGCCCGACCTGAAACTGGACGCGGGTATCGTGCGGGCGGTGTGGATGCTCCCTGACGAGATTCGCGCAACGGCTGCGCGGCATCGCAGCCCCCTGATCGTGCAATGCGTCGACGACTGGCTTGCAGGTCGCCGTCATGCGCTCGATCTTCTGCGGCATTACGATTGATGTCACGTGTGCTTGCGGTGCTGCTGGCGTTGATCAGCAGTTGGGCGTTTGCGCAGGATGCGCAGGTGTCCGTATGTTACAACTACGGCTGTAGCGCGACGGGGACCGTGGTGTTCGAGTCCGGGGTGCTGGCGAAAGCCCGCGCCAGCCTGCTCGAGGCAGGCGATGCCGTGGCCGAGCGCGCCGCACTTGCCGTCGTTGTGGGCGGGCTGTATCTGGAAGCGGGCCGGCAGACACCGATCGCGGCCGACCGTGGCGGGAATTTTCTCGATCAGGAGGTCGAGGGACGAATGGACTGCATCGATCATTCGACCACGACCACCCGTTTCCTGACGATGATGGCAGATCGCGGGATGTTGCGCTTTCATCGGGTGCTGGAGCCGGCCCGGCGGACGCGATTCATTCTGCAGCATTTCAGCGCGGTGATCGAAGAGCGTGCGCCCCCACCGGGCTTGCAGCAAGCCGTGGTCGTGCCCGATCATGTGCCGCTGATGCTGGCTTTGTGCGATTGCGCGGAGGTGCTCGGCGACGTGCTGTTGCCGCCTGCGCTGCCGGCGCCCATGCCCGGGGCACGTTTCGCGGTTGACAGCTGGTTTGTCGACAATGGCGAGGCAGCGGTCGTGCTGCCTCTGGCTGACTGGTTGGATGGAGATGGACCGAATGTCCAGTAGGCAGGATCAAGGTGGAATGAAGGTCGTGGTCGGCATGTCCGGCGGCGTCGATTCGGCGGTGACGGCGCTCCTGCTCAAGCGTCAGGGCTACGAGGTCACCGGCCTGTTCATGAAGAACTGGGAAGATGACGATGATGCCGACTACTGCTCCACGCGGCAGGATCTGGTTGACGTCGCCTCGGTGTGTGATGTCATCGGCATCGATCTCGAAGTGGTCAATTTCAGTGCCGAATACAAGGACAGGGTGTTTGCGGATTTCCTGCGTGAGTATGAGGCCGGACGCACGCCAAACCCCGATATCCTGTGCAACTCCGAGATCAAGTTCCGCTGCTTTCTCGACCATGCGATGGCGCTAGGCGCTGACCGCATTGCCACGGGCCATTACGCCCAGGTGCGCGAATGGGAGAACGATGGGCGGCGTGAATTTCAGCTGCTCAAGGCCGAGGACGGCACCAAGGACCAGAGCTATTTTCTCTATCGGCTCAACCAGGCGCAGCTGTCGAGGACCCTGTTTCCGCTTGGTGCGATGTACAAGCGCGAAGTGCGCAAGATCGCCGAAGCGGCAGGACTGCACGTGGCCACCAAGAAGGACTCGACCGGGATCTGCTTCATCGGTGAGCGGCCCTTCCGCGAGTTTCTGATGCGCTACCTGCCGACTTCGCCGGGCGAAATCCGTTCGCTTGACGATGATTGCGTCATTGGCGAGCACCAGGGCCTGATGTATCACACCATCGGGCAGCGCAAGGGCCTGCACATCGGCGGCATCAAGGGCAATCAGGATGAGGCGGGTGAGCACGAGGCCTGGTATGTGGCGCGCAAGGACGTGAAGGCGAATGTGCTTTATGCGGTGCAGGGGCATGCGCATCCGGCGCTGCTAAAGGAACGCCTGACTGCGATCGACCTGAACTGGATCAGCGGACGCGACCCGCACACCCACTGGGTGTACACCGCCAAGCCGCGCTATCGCACGCCGGACATGCCCTGCGAGATCGATCGTATTGGCAGTGATGGTGCCGAAATCGTCTTCGCCCAGCCGCAATGGGCGCTGACGCCGGGTCAAAGCGTGGTGGTGTATGAGTCCAAGGTGTGTCTGGGTGGCGGCATCATCGCCTGAGGGCGTGCCGACGCGTCAGTTGGTTGACAGCCACTGTGCCGTGCGGGGGCTGTCGAGTCCGGCGAAGCTGCGCGCATAGTGGTCACAACGCTCGAAGTACTCGCGGGTGCTCTTGGGCATCGTGACCCGGGCGCGGCTGATGTAATTGAGCAGATCGCGCCCCTGCAGAATCAGGCGCATGCCGTCGGCGGCGCGCTGCATCGTCGGCATGTCCGGATTCGTCGCAAGATGCGGCGCGAAGGCGGACAGTTTCTCGGACGACACGACGAATTCGGCCCACACGTCGAACAGGTCACCGTCGGTGCGCAGGGTCTCGCACTTGTCCTTGGCCAGGTCGGTGAAGTGCCGGATCAGTTCGTCGATGCCGACAAACAAGGGGTCGCTGGCGAACGTCTTGATCATGACTGCAGCGATCTTGTCGATGTCGCGCAAGGTCTGTGCAATCTTGATGTAACGGCTGTCGTAGAAGGCCTCGACCGGAATCGAAAAGGCGCGGAACGGCTCACCCCAGAGCTCGTCGATGCCTTCCTCGCCGCTGCGGTGGCGCACCATCTTGCCGAGCGTCAGGGCCTCGTGCAGGCACATTCCGCATTCGCGCATCAGGGCATTGTCGGACTCGATCTCGATGCCGAGCTCCTGCATCTCCACCAGCTTGGTAAAGATGTCGGTGGCGCGGTTGAACAGGGCCCCTGCCAGCATGGCGCCCTTGACCCGCCTGCGCTCCGGGTTCTGCTCCTCGTCGTAAGCCTTCCGAGCCTCCTTGAGGCGCTTGCCCGGAATATTGATGCCATGCTCGACGTGGTTGAACAGCCGCCGCGTGAGGGCCTGGATCAGGGTCTTCTTCGCCTGCAAGGTATCTGCGGGCGGGTCGTAAGCCTTGATCCAGTAGCCGTCGTAATACACGCGGCGAACGCCGTCGATGGTGTTGGAGGTTCCGTTCGGGATGGCCGTGTTCATTGCGGGATCTGTTCGAGGTGCGGTAGGACCAGAACCGCGAGCATACGCCTAACGTGCAATGCACAAAAGCGGCTTGAACACTCACCGGGCTGTGCGCAATACGCGCAATTGGCGCTGGCGGCGACGCTTTGACAGGACCTTGACGCGCCAGAACAGGCGCGCGCCCCAATACCCGATCGTTGCACCGCACACGGCCATCAGCAGCATGCCGAGCACCAGCGGCTGGCCGATGCCGGTGAGCCATGCCCAAACGTCACCCAATTGTCCGAACCACGCAGGGGTAGCGGCCTCTTCACTGAGCCGCACAAGATTGCGCGGTATCGGCGCACCGATCAGGCTGGCCCCCAGACGGTAAGCGAAATAATAGATCGGCGCGTAGGTGAACGGATTGCTGACCAGTGTCGATACTGCAGCGATCCACAGGTTGCCGCGCAACAACAGCGAGGCGACGGCTGCCGCGGGGATCTGGGCAACCGGTACCATGAGACCGAAGAATGCGCCGATCGCAACCCCTCGCGCGACAGCGCGGCGATTGACGTGCCACAGCAAGGGGTCGTGGATGCGCGGCCCCAGCCAGCTCAGCAGGCGGCTTTGCTTGATGCTGTCATGGGTGGGCAGGAGACGTTTCAGCATGGTCCGCAGTATGAAGGTTGATCAGCATTTCTCCCTCTCCGGGACGCTGGAGCGGGATCATGGGCTGTCTGGCGGAAAGTATTCCTCAGCCGATGTTATCGCCCGCGACGGGGCGTAGACAATCGAAGCGCACAGGAATTCCGCGCGTCAGCCACCCTTCAGCTTCGGCATCCACGCATATTCAGGCAAAGTCGGCAGGCACGACCGCGCGCAGGACGGTCTGGGTCTCATTGTCGCGGACTCGGTTGGTGAACCACCACAGCGCCCCCTTCTTGATCGTCCACTCTGCTTCGACGCCGGACAACAGCAGCGCCGCGAGGCGTCCGAGACCGGGTTGATGTCCGACGATGAGCGTTGCGCCGCTGGCATCGGGCCACCCCGACGCGGCAAGCATGTCGGAGACGCCTGCGTCAGGACCGAGCCCCGGCACGACCTCGAAGCTGTCGGTAAATGCGCTGGCCGTCTGTCGCGTTCGCACCGTCGGGCTGACAAGAACCTGCAGTCGCTTGGGGCGATGCTGTTCGAGCCATGCGGCCACCTTGCGGGCCTGCTTGAGGCCGCGTTCGGTGAGTTCGCGGTCGTGGTCGGGGGTTCCATCCACGGCTTCCGCGTGGCGCCACAGCAACAAATCCATTCCGTCCTCCGTTGTGTCAAGGGCCGGTAGCTTAGCCGTCCTGTCTTGCGCTGATGTGACAGCGCCCGGCATCGGCGTCACCAGGGCGTCTTGCCCCACAGCAGGGGTTCTACCTCCTGCAGCACGCGTCGACGCAGCCGGGTGTAGCGCGGTCCGTGCCAGCCGATGATGAACGAAGCGGCGGCCTGCAATTCGCCGCGCTTGCCGGCCCATGCCTCGAGCCGGCACCGGGCCACATCCACGTCCTGCAGAAAACCGAGCGTGGCCTGCGCGTCGGTTACGCCCTGCACATAGCGTTGGACCCCACGAGTGGAAAACAGTGCGCCGAAGAATTCGATGCCGTAACGCAGTTGCTTCATCGCGATGCGCAGGGCGTGGAGTTGCGTCGGAATCAGCGTATTGCTGGTTTCGAATCGTCTTCTGGCGCGCTTGCGCAAGCGATTCAGCTGCAAGCGGGCGAATGTCTTGAGATCGACTGCGGCAATCAGGTCGCTGGTGGGGAGCGCGTACAGCGCGGCGTTGAACGCCAGCATCAGCCGCCCCTGGTCGGAATGCGACAGGTTGTGCAGGGCCGTCTTGCGTGCGGCTTCCCGCGCATGCTCGACGATTCCGAGCAGTTCGGAGAGACCGCTCCCGGGCCCGTCGGCCAAGCCGTCGGCGACGACCGGCGCAAGCAGTTCCGCCTGCAGGACGTCGAGGTCGCGCGTCTCGCCGAATCGATTGGCATTGTCTCGCAGGCGCTCATTCCACTCGACGACGAAGGCCGAGGGCAGGGCAGGGGCGAACAGCTTGATCAGCGACCTCAGCCGGCGCAGTGCAACGCGCAGTTGATGGATGAACTCAGGCCCGTCGTGACCCGCTGTCGCGGCCTCGACATTGCCTTGCCACTGTCGCAGACAGCTGTTTGCGTGGAGGCGAAAGGCCTCAATGACCGTGTTGTCGGGCTTGAGGGTGACGGGCTCGGCCTTGACAGGACGAACCGGCGTGTCGAGAAAGAGCTGGTAGCCGCGTTGTGCCTTCGATGCGTCACCGGGCACCAGCGGCAGCGTCGCCGCCAGTTCGCAGGCCAATGCGAGCAGGTCCTGGGGCTTGCCCTGTTCAAGCTCGAGTTCGAGCTCGCAGATGGGGGCGCTGCGTTGCCCGGCCTCGATGCTGCCGGTGTCGATCATCAACAGGATGCTGACCCCCTCACGGGGGGAGCAGCGTCTGGTCTCGCGGCGAAAGCGGGTGGTGAAGACGGGGGTCAGCCTGTCGTGATGCCGGTTGAGCAGTTTGGCCACCTCGGGGATGTCGACGGCCGAGAAGTCGAAGTGGTCGGTGTAGGTCTGCTCCCACTCCGGGCGTCGCGAAAGGCCCCCGGTGGATACCGCTGCGCATTTGACGGTCTGCAACCAGGTGCGGCCCATACGCCGGGTGCGAACGGCGACCTTGCGCGCCTTGAGGGCGAGCTCGGGGGTGTCGAAATAGGTGTTGTCCAGCGTGGCGGCATTGCCCTCGCGCGCCGCACCCGCGATCAGCGGATGTCGTTTCAGGGCGGCAAGCGCGCGGCGTGGAAAGCTCAGCTTGAGTTCGATTTCCTGGCTCATGGGGCGACCCCGCCATCGCTGGCAAGTGCCTGAGAAATTTGTATCAGCACATTCTATCCGGCCCAATTGCGCGGCGTCATGTTCATTTCCATGACACGGCGCGCGTTCAGCCGGGGCCGAAGACGTGCGCCCACAGAGCGAGTACCGGCGTCCGCGCGCGCTCCGCCTCCTCCAGCGGCACCCGCGATGCCAGGTCGTTAAGGCGTTGGCGATGCTGCAAGTGGCGCAAGTGGCGATAGCTGTCGCCGCAGGCGATGGCAAGATCCGCGGGAATCAGGCGCAGCTCGCCGGCGATACGCAGCAGTGCGATGTTGCCAAGGTTGCCGGTGAGCTCGGGGTGCGTATGGGCGTAGCCGAGCACGAGATACTGGATCAGGAACTCGACGTCGACGAGGCCGCCGCTGTCGTGCTTGAGATCGAACTGACTGCTCTTGCCGGCATGCGCATCACGCATCTTGTTGCGCATCTCGAGCACGTCCGCGCGCAGTCGCGCGAGGTCGCGCGGCATGCGCAGCACCTCGCTGCGGATGTGCTCGAAAGCGGCGCCGAGCGCCGGGTCGCCGGCACTGAAGCGGGCGCGGGTGAGGGCCTGGTGTTCCCACACCCAGGCGGATTCCATCTGGTATTTGCGGAAGGACTCGAGCGAGCATGCGATCAGGCCGGAGTCTCCGTTGGGGCGCAGCCGAAGATCGGTCTCGAACAGGATGCCGGCGGCGGTGCGGCTCGACAGCCAGGTGTTGATGCGCTGGGCCAGGCGGGTGTATACCTCGGCCGCCTCGGGCGCGTCATCGTCATAGATGAAGACGATGTCGAGGTCGGAGGCATAGCCCAGTTCCTTGCCGCCCAGCTTGCCGTAGCTGATGACGGCAAAGGTCGGCGTTTCCCGGTGGCGGATCTTGATCTTGCGCCAGCACAGCGGCACGGTGAGGGCGAGCATGGCGTCTGCCAGCGCCGAAAGGTGGTCTGCGAGTTTTTCCACCGTGAGCAGGCCGGCGATGTCCTGCGTCAACAGGCGGAACGACTGAGCGTGATGCTGCTCGCGCATGAGATCCATCTGCCGCTCCATGTCGGGCTCAATGGCGTCGAGCTGCGCGGCAAGTTCGGCCGCAAAGCGGTCCCAGTCCGGCGCGGTCTCGAGGTTGCGATCATCGAGCAGCTCATCGAGCAGGATGGGGTGGCGTCCGAGATACTGCGCGGCCCAGCGCGAGGCGCCGATCAGATCGACAACACGGCGCAGCGCTTGCGGGTATTGCTGCAGCAGGGCCAGGTAGGCGCCACGCTTGCTGATGCCTTCAAGCAGATCGAGGCTGCGCGACAAGGCTACGTCGGCGTCGGGCGTGGCGGCTGCGGCCTCGAGCACGCGCGGCATGAGGGCGTCGAGACGGCCCCGGATCTTGTTCGGCAATTGCTGGTAGCGCGGGCTGCTGCGAATCGTCGCAAGCCTTCGGGCCGCTGCTGCCGGGTCGCGGTAGCCGAGTGTCGCCAGCGCAGGAGTCGAGAGCTCGGTGTCATCGGCGCCGGACCAGATTGCCTCGAGGCTGTGGTCTTCCTGGTTGGGATCGGCGAATACGGCGTCGAAATGGTGGCCGACCACGGCCCGATGGCCGTCGAGAGCCGCCAGCAACGCGGGATAGTCGTCGAAACCCATGGCGCGGGCAACGAGCAGGCGGTCGGCTTCGGACGCGGGAAGGTCGTGGGTCTGAGCGTCGTCGAGATACTGCAGTCTGTGCTCCAGCCGGCGCAGGAAGATGTAGGCCGCCTCGAGCGCCCGCACCGAATCGGCGGCAAGAATGCCGCGCTCGGCGAGTCCGGCAAGGACTTTGAGGGTGGGTCTGGTCTGCAGGTCGATATCGCGGCCGCCACGGATGAGCTGGAATACCTGGGCAATGAACTCGATTTCGCGGATGCCGCCAGGTCCCAGCTTGATGTTCTGGGCGCGGTCGCGGCGAGCGACTTCGCGTCGGATCTGTGCGTGCAGCTCGCGCATGGCGTTGATGGCGCCGAAATCGAGGTACTTGCGGAACACGAACGGGCGAGAGATCCGTTCCAGTTCCTGCCAGCGCTCACCGGCGAGGACGCGTGCCTTTATCCAGGCGTAGCGCTCCCATTCGCGCCCCTGGGTGATGAAGTAGTTCTCCAGCATGTCGAAGCTGGCCACCAGCGGGCCGGAGTCGCCATTGGGGCGCAGACGCATGTCGACGCGGAAGACCTGCCCGTGCTCGGTCACCTCGGCCAGTGCCTGGATCAACTGTTTTCCGAGGCGCTCAAAGAACTCGAAATTGCTGATGACCTTGGTGCCGGCGGTGTCGCCATCTTCCGGATAGACGAAGATGAGGTCGATATCGGACGAGACATTGAGCTCGCGCCCACCCAGCTTGCCCATGCCGATGACGAGCAGCTCCTGTGCCCAGCCCGTGGGCGAAACCGGCTCACCGTAGCGCACGATCAGCGGCTCGCGTAGTACCTCGTGGGTGTGGCGGATGGCCACCT
Organism: Azoarcus sp. L1K30; assembly: GCF_018122735.1. Classification (GTDB taxonomy): domain Bacteria; phylum Pseudomonadota; class Gammaproteobacteria; order Burkholderiales; family Rhodocyclaceae; genus Parazoarcus. Next base: position 4,476,905 of record NZ_JAGRRD010000001.1, read on the forward strand.
CGGCGAGCAGCGTCATGGTTTCGGTGACTTCGGCGAGATCAGCCCGGCCACTGAGGTCGCGCACGATGAGGTGGCAGATCACCCAGGTGCGCAAGTGTCGCAACGCTGGCCGCAGTTGCGCTTCGTCGCGCCCCTGCCGGGCGATGAACTCGGTCATGGCGTCCGCGTCGAGCGTGCGATCGATGCTCGTCTCAAGGGTCTCGAGCAGCCACGGGCGGCTGTCGAGCATGCGCTGCAGGAAGCGCGACAGGCCCGCCGCCTGGCGAATAACATCTGGCAACACGGTGAAATCGATGGGCATGGGCGTTGCGCTCCGGAACATTGGTAGAATTCGCGGCTTCGCGTCCGCTGGTGGCAGGGCCGGGACCGAGGCTCAAGAGCGTGATTGTAGCCAAGCCATCCAATGCCGTCTGACCTCAGGGGAGCTTCCGGACATCGTGCCGGTCTCATGCACATGAGTAACAAGCTGATTTCCGGCGATTTCGTCCCGGCCGCCGCGGTGCGGCCGGGCGTTCGCCTGTGGCGCGTGCTGGGGATGGTGCTGCTGCTCGGATGGTTCGTGGGCGGCACGGCGTTGCTTGCGGTGCGCTGGCTGGTTGTGCCCCAGATTGGCGCGTATCGCCAGGAGATTGCGGCCGAACTGTCGCGTGTCAGCGGCCTGCCGATAGGCATCGATGCGCTCGAGGCAGACTGGTCGGGTTTGCGCCCCCGGCTGCACATTGCGGGCTTGTCTGTCCGCGATGATGCCGGGCGCACTGCACTCCGGCTGGAACGAGTTGATGCGACGCTGGCCTGGACGTCACTGCTGCGGCTGCGTCCTTATTTTCACCGCTTGGAGATCACGGGACCTGCGATCGAGTTGAGGCGTGAGGCCGATGGGCGCCTGGTCGTCGGCGGCCTGCCGGTGTCCGGTGAAGGTGACGACGCCGGCTTCATTGACTGGCTGCTCGCCCAGCGCCGGGTGGTGATACGCGATGCGCGGCTGTCCTGGAACGATGTGTTGCGCAATGCGCCGACACTGGCGCTGACGCACGTGGAGTTCGTGCTCGAGCGCGGTTTCACCAAGCGGCGCTTTGCCCTTCGAGCCCAGCCGCCGTCCGAGTTGGCGTCGATGCTGGATGTGCGCGGTGAGATTTCGCAGTTTTCGGCATCCGATCCGGCGCAGACCGTCGGGCGTCTCTATGTGGCGCTTGGGCGTGCCGATCTTGGCGCGTGGAAGGCCTGGGTGGATGATCCCATCGCGCTCTCGGGGCAGGGCAGCGTGCGCGCATGGATCGACAGCGGTGGGCGAGATGCGGCGTCGGTGAGCGCGGATGTGGCGCTCGACGGGGCGACGATGCGCCTCGGTGAAGACTTGCCGGTGTTGCATCTGGCGAGGCTGCAGGGGCAGGTATCGGCGCGCCGTTCGGCGCGCGGCTTCGAGCTGGAGACACGCCAGCTCGAATTTGCCACCGACGATGACATGGTGATGGCGCCGACCGACTTTCGCCTCCGGGTCGATCAGGGCGATGCCAGGAAGGAAGGCGGGGCAGTCACTGCCAATATGCTCGATTTTGCCGTGCTGGCGAGAGTGGCCGCCCATTTGCCCCTGGCCGGCGGCGCGCGGGAACGCTTGGCCGGCTTCGCGCCACGTGGGCAGGTGCGTGACCTGAAGCTGGAATGGAAGGGGCCTGCCGATCATCCCGGGGCGTGGACTCTGGGTGCCCGCTTCGACGGCATTGGCTTGAACGCGCATGATTCGCTTCCTGGTGTGGGCGGCCTGTCCGGGGAGATCGAGGGGAATGACAAGGAGGGGCGTTTCCGGCTGGACGGACGTGACACACAGATCGACCTGCCCGAGATCTTTGTCAATTCGCGCCTGCTGTTCTCCACATTCAAGGCCGACGGTGGCTGGAGCCGACGTGACGGTCGCCTGGAGCTCGCACTCGACTCGGCCAGTTTCGATAACCAGGATGCCGCGGGGACCGCGGCCGGGCGCTATTGGGTGGAGCCCGGCAGTGCCGGCGAGATCGACCTTTCCGCGCGACTGACCCGAGCCGACGGCACCTCGGTGTGGCGCTACCTGCCGCGCGTCATCAATCACGAAACGCATGACTGGGTGCGCAATGCGATTCGCCGCGCCACCGTGCCCGATGCCCGATTGCGCCTCAAGGGGCGCCTCGACGCGTTTCCGTTTCGGGAGGGGCAGGGGCAGTTTCTGGTCGCGATCAAGGTGGCCAATGCGCGCCTGGAGTACGCGGCAGACTGGCCGCCGATGGAGGCCATCGATGGCGAGGTGCGCTTCGAGGGGCCGGGGCTGACCATCGAGGCGGCGCGGGGGAAGATCCTCGGTGCCACTCTGAGCAAGGTCGTGGCCCGGGTGCCCGACCTCGACGTGATGCCGAGCGAGACCATGACCCTGACCGGGCAGGCAAGTGGACCTACGGAAGAATTTCTGCGCTTCGTGAGCGCGAGTCCGGTACGCGACCGGATCAACGGCTTTACCGACAACATGCGCGCAGAAGGTAACGGTACGCTCGATCTGAAGCTGGTCATGCCGCTGCGCCACGTCAGGGACACCGTGGTCAGCGGAGAGTACCGTTTCGCGGCGAACCGCTTATGGGTGGTGACGGGGTTGCCGCCATTGGAGGAAGCCGCCGGCAGCCTGCGCTTCACGGCCGATCAGTTGAGCATTCCGGCTGCGCGAGCGCGCCTGTTCGGTGAGCCGTTGCAGTTGAGCGCAGCCACGAGCGGGGACGACCGGGTCGTGTTCAAGGTGCGGGGCGCGGCGAGCGTGTCGGCCGCGCAGGCGTCGATGGGATGGCCGGCTTTGGATCATGTGTCGGGCACGACGGCGTGGTCGACCAATATCGAGATCGGACGCGATGTCACCCGCGTCGCGGTACGTACCGAACTCGACGGGGTGGGCTCGAGCCTGCCCTATCCCTTCAACAAGAGCGCGACTGAACGCATGCCGACGGCGGTGGATCTCACGTTTGCCCCGGACGGAGCGACGACGCTGCGCGCCAGCGTGGGCGACCGACTCAACGCGGAGATCGAGCGTGGCGCCGACGGCATCGTCAGGCGTGGAGGAGTCGGCCTGTTCCAGCCGCTGCAGATGGCCGACAAGGGCCTTCTGGTGAATGCCAGGCTGACGCAGCTCGATGTCGATGCCTGGCGAAGCGCACTGGGGCTGCACGACGAGACCGAAGGTGATGGTGTTGAGCAGGCTTCACATGCGGTGCCGGCTGTTGTGCCGGGGATGGCTGTACTCAATCTCGAGGCCGGCAGTGCGCTCGCATTCGGGCAGCAGTGGCATGACTTGAAGCTCAAGGCGGTGACCGACGGCGGCGGCTGGAAGGCGAGCGTACACAGTGCCGAGGCGCAAGGGGACCTGGATTGGCGCAAGGAGGGCGACGGTGCGCTCGCCGCGCGCTTCAAGCACCTCCGGATCAGCAACAGTGAGGGGCAACAGGGCGGTACCAAGGGCGCAGAAGCCGAGTCTGGGGCACGGGATACGCTGCCGCGCAGCCTTCCGGGGCTGGACCTCAAGGTCGACCGGTTTTCGATTGGCAGCGTGGAACTGGGGCGGCTGGAGATGCTTGCGCGCAATCGTCGCGCGCAGTGGTGGCTCGAGCGCTTCCTGCTGATTCATCCGGATGGCCGCCTGAGCGGAAACGGGCTGTGGCAACCGGGACGCAACCCCAATACGCAGCTGGACTTCGTGCTGGAAACGGCGGATATCGGCAACTTTACCCGTGCGCTCGGGTATCCCGACGTGGTGCGGGGTGGGCGCGCGACGCTAGGTGGGCAGCTGTCCTGGCGCGGCGCGCCGACCCGTATCGACTATCCGAGCCTGAACGGCAAGCTTGATCTCGATGCGGAGAAGGGACAGTTCAACAAACTCGAACCCGGCGTCGGGCGGTTGCTGGGCATTCTCAGTCTGCAGGCGCTGCCGCGACGCATCTCACTCGACTTCCGCGACGTCTTCTCCCAAGGATTCGCCTTTGACCGCATTTCCGGTAGCATCGATGTTGCTGCCGGCGTCATGCACTCGGACAATCTTGAAATTCGCGGTCCAGCGGCGCAGGTCCTGATGCGCGGCACGGCCGACATTGACAAGGAAACCCAGGATCTGCGAGTGACGGTGCAGCCGACCCTGTCTGAATCGATTGCCGTGGGCGCGGCTGCGAGCCTGATCAACCCGGTCGCCGGGGTCGTGACCTATCTTGCGCAGAAGGTGCTCAGCGACCCGGTGGAAAAGCTGTTTGCGTTTGATTACTCGATCACCGGTAACTGGAGCGATCCCGTCGTCAAAAAGCTGGAGTCGCCGGTCAGTGGCGCGGTGCGGGGGTTGCAGAAACTCTCTCCGTCCTTGCCGGGAAAACCATGAGGAAGAAGCATTGAATTCCGTTGCTGAAGCGAAGTCCGCGGACAGCGTGAAAATCGCTGCCATTCAGACGGTGTCGGGTCCCGATGTCGCCGTGAATCTGTCCGCTGCAGATGCGCTGATCGCGGAGGCCGCTGCCGGTGGGGCCAAGCTTGTCGCTCTCCCCGAGTATTTTCCGCTCATGTCACACGATGAAATGGCCAAGGTCAGGGCTCGCGAAAGCGAAGGCGCGGGACCGATTCAGGACTTTCTGAGTACGGCGGCAAAACGGCATGGCGTGTGGCTGGTCGGCGGCACTTTGCCGCTGGTGGCGCATGCCGGCGACAAGGTGCGCAACAGCACGCTGGTATTCGATGATCGCGGCGAACAGCGCGCGCGCTACGACAAGATTCACCTGTTCGGATTTCAGCGCGGTGCCGAGCGCTACGATGAATCGGTTACCATCGAAGCGGGAGACGAGGTCACTACCTTCGAGTCCCCGGTGGGCATGACCGGGCTGTCGGTATGCTATGACTTGCGCTTTCCGGAACTGTTTCGGGCAATGGGGGCGGTCAACCTCATCATCCTGCCGGCAGCCTTCACCTTCACGACCGGGCGAGCGCATTGGGAAGTACTGCTGCGTGCCCGCGCCATCGAGAACCAGTGTTATGTGATGGCGCCCGCGCAGGGGGGAGAACATCCCGGTGGGCGGGTGACCTGGGGGCATACGATGATCATCGATCCCTGGGGCGACGTGCTGGCGATGCGTGAAACCGGGCCGGGCGTCGTAGCCGCCGAAGTCGAACCGGCCCGTATCGCGGCGGTGCGTGAGAGCCTGCCCGCGCTGCGTCATCGTTGCCTCGGGATGCCCGGCAGCGTCGCGTGATCCGACTGGATTGATCGAATTCGCGCTGTCCGGGTCATACCGGTAGCGCACATACTGGATACATCATGAGCAAGAATCCCCTCAAGGTTGCCGACAAGTACCTGCTCTCGCCCTACGGACTGGGCGAGGCCGAACTGGAGAAGGTTTTCCGCAAGCTGATGCGGCACCAGATCGATTTTGCCGATCTCTATTTCCAGTATCAGCGTTCGGAGGCGTGGAGCCTGGAAGAAGGTATCGTCAAGTCGGGCAGTTTCGATATCGAACAGGGCGTTGGCGTGCGTGCCATCAGCGGCGAGAAGACCGCCTTTGCCTATTCCGACGATATCTCGCTCGACGCCCTCGTCGATGCGGCGACCGCGACGCGGGCGATCGCCGCGGCCGGAGAGCGGCGCAAGGCGTTGATTACGCCGAGCAAGATGCGCAATCGCCTCTATCGCGCGGACGATCCGCTCGCATCGCTCGACGATACGGCCAAGGTCCGGCTGCTTGAGCGACTCGAAGGGTTTGCACGTGCCGAGGATCCGCGGGTGACCCAGGTTATGGCACACGTGGCGGGGTCGTGGGAGGTGGTGCTGGTGGCGCGCAACGATGGCCACATGGCGGCTGACGTCCGTCCGCTGGTACGGGTGTCGATCAGCGTGATCATGGAGTCCAACGGTCGCCGCGAGCAGGGCAGTGCCGGCGGTGGTGGCCGCTACGACTACGGCTACTTCTGCGATGATCGTCTGCGTGACTATGCGCGTGCCGCCGTGCATCAGGCGAGCGTGAACATCGATGCTGACCCGGCGCCTGCAGGGACGATGCCGGTGGTGCTGGGGCCGGGCTGGCCGGGCATTCTGTTGCATGAGGCCATTGGTCACGGGTTGGAGGGTGACTTCAACCGCAAGGGCAGTTCGGCTTTTTCCGGACGCATCGGACAGCAGGTCGCCGCGCGCGGCGTGACCGTGGTGGACGACGGCACCATCCCGGATCGTCGCGGTTCCCTGAGCATCGACGATGAGGGTAATCCGACCGAGAGTACTGTACTGATCGAGGATGGCATCCTCACCGGCTACATGCAGGACATTATGAATGCACGACTGATGGGCATGGCGCCAACCGGCAATGGCCGGCGCGAGTCCTACGCCCACCTGCCTTTGCCGCGCATGACCAACACCTACATGCTCAATGGCGACAAGGACCCTGCCGAGATCATCAAGTCGGTCAAGAAGGGCTTGTATGCGGTCAATTTCGGCGGTGGCCAGGTCGACATCACCTCCGGAAAGTTCGTGTTTTCGACGGCCGAGGCATACCTGATCGAGAACGGCAAGGTCACCCGCCCGGTAAAGGGGGCCACGTTGATCGGCAACGGCCCGGACGTGCTGACGCGCGTGAGCATGATCGGCAACGACATGGCGCTCGACCCCGGTGTGGGTACCTGTGGCAAGGATGGCCAGAGCGTGCCGGTCGGCGTTGGCCAGCCCACCCTGCGCATTGATGGTCTGACGGTCGGCGGGACTGCCTGAGCACTGCCGCTACGGCCGACCCTTCACTCGCTCCGGGTGCGAAACCCCTCGGGATCGAGCTGGTGACGCTGCAGAAGGCGATAGAACTCCGTGCGATTGCGTTGCGCCAGGCGGGCCGCATCGGCGACGTTGCCGGCGGTCAGGTGCAGCAAGCGGGTAAGGTAGTCGTGTTCGAAGCGGGCCTTGGCTTCGGCGTAGCTCAGTGGCGCGCTTGACGGTCCTTGCAGCGCACGTTCAACGTGGGCCAGGGTGATGCGGGGGGTGGTGCTCAGGGCGCACAACTGTTCGATCACGTTCTGCAGTTCGCGTACGTTGCCAGGCCAGTCGGCCATGCAAAGTGCGCGCAAGGCCCTGGGCGACAGGCTTCGTGGACGCCTGTTGTCACGACGGGCGATCAGTTGCAGGAAGTGTTCCGCAAGCAGCGGGATATCCTCGCGCCTTTCATCCAGCGACGGCAGGCGCAGGCCGACGACCTTGATGCGATAGTACAGGTCTTCGCGGAAACGTCCTTCCGCACGCGCGGAGGCGAGGTCGCAATGGGTGGCGGACAGGATGCGCACATCGACCGGGCGACTACGGGTGGCACCCACCGCGCGTACCGAGCGCTCCTGGAGAACCCTCAGCAGCTTGGCCTGCAGGGGCAATGGCATGTCGCCGATCTCGTCCAGCAACAGTGTGCCGCCGTTGGCTGCTTCGAACAGGCCAGGATGGGTATGCGTCGCACCACTGAAGGCGCCGCGCACATGACCGAACAGTTCGGACTCCAGCAGATTCTCCGGGATGGCGCTGCAGTTTATGGCGATGAAAGGCGCATGAGCTCGTGGGCTGCTGTGATGGATGAGGCGGGCCAGCAGTTCCTTTCCGCTGCCACTCTCGCCCTGGATCAGTACGCTTGCATCGCTGCCCGCCACCAATCGTGCCTCTGCCAGCAGGCTCTGCATGCATTCACTGCGGCTGATGATGCTCTGCCCCTCGGGCGCCCGGGGAGGGAGGGGTCTATGGTGCGGCATGCGCACTCTCGGGCTGATGCGGTCCGTGAATTGCTGGGTGTGCATGAGCAATAGTTGCCTGGATGGCCTGTGCAAGGAATAAATACACGACGCAATGAGTTTAGGCGGATGCCTTCGGCCTGCCCGGTAAGCAAGTGCAAGATGATGTTTCAATGACGGCCTGTCGTCCCATGACGACAAGTGGAAATGTATTTGTACCAAGCATTTCCGCGGTGCATGCGCGGTGACTGTCGCTTGTAGGCGACGTTTGCCAGCGCGCAGGTGCTGTGCAGACTGCATTGCGGCCGGTCATGGAACGCAGGTCATTGACCGGAAAGACGGTTTCTACGTTGGTACGACACTTGCGACGGGCTCCGCTGACGCCTCATGTCGGGGTGTCATGAAACTTCGGAGATGCCATGTTCAACAAGCCCAATCTGTTCCCAAAGACCGCCGAACCTGTTGCCGGGCGGAGTTCGCGTCCGGTTGGCGCGACGTCGACTTCCGCAGCCGGTGCGCCTTCCGTCACAGGTGGTTCCGCTTCCGCACTACCATCGTCGCCACAGCCCGACACAACGGTTTCAACGCCTCGACAGGCGGTGGCGTCCGATCTCAAGGGGGCCGACGGGGCGGCAGAGGCTACGGAAACGGCTGCGGGCGGCAGTCGTCTGATTGTCGGTCCCGATGTAAAGCTCAAGGGCGCCGAGATCCTCGATTGCGACACGCTTGTCGTCGAGGGGCGTGTCGAGGCAACCATGGACAGTCGCGTGATCCGCATCGCCGAAGCGGGCGCATTCAGCGGCAAGGTCGGTATCGACATTGCGGAGATTCACGGTGTGTTTGAGGGCGAGCTGACTGCACGCCAGCAACTGCGCATTCATTCCACCGGACGGGTGAGCGGAAAGATCCGCTATGGGCGCATTTTGATTGAAGAGGGGGGTGAGGTATCCGGGGATGTGCAACCGCTCGCGACCGCGACCAAGGAGGGCTACAAGCCGCAGGAGCGGGTTTCTGCGCTGGATGTGAAACCCCTGAGCGCAGTCAACGCCTGATCATTCCACCGGTACCTTCCTGACAGCGGGTGCCGGCCACGTATCTCTGGCCGGCGCGCGTCTGCACGCGCATTAGTTGGATTTCAGCGGCCCTTCACCGGCAGCAAGTCGCGTCGGCGTCCATGCCCAGTTGCGCTCCCACGCAGTCCTGACCAGATTGGGATATTCAGGTTTGCCCAGGCTTCCGTTGTACCGACCCAGGGCGCGGTAGAGGTCACCCTTCTCAATGTCCAGGTAGTGGCGCAGGATCGTGCAGCCGTAGCGCAGATTGGTACGCAGATGGAACAGGTTGTCATCTTCGCGCCCGAGCACCTTCAGCCAGAAGGGCATGACCTGCATGAATCCGCGCGCTCCTGAAGAAGAAATAGCGTACTTGCGGAAGTTGCTCTCGACCTGGATCAGCCCAAGTACGAGCTGCGGATCCAGGCCGGCTCGCGTTGCTTCGTAATGGATGGAGGTGAGCAGTTCGGTCCGGTAGGCGGCGTCCGGAATGCGCCCCTTCAGGCGGGCGGACATCTCATCGAGCCAGCGCGTGCGGTCGGATACATCCGAAATCGGCAGCGTTGGTGCAGCGGCATCGCTGACGGCCTCGTGGAGGGCAGCACGTACGCTCGCTGCCAGAGGTTCATACTGCTGCGCACCAGCCAGGGCTGGCGCCGACGGCAGCGCCAGCAGCATGACGGCGAGCAGGCCGGCCGCGAGCCGGGCCGGCCACTGCCCTGACCTCATCCGGGGTGTCGCAAGGGGCGCAATCATCCGCGCAGGCGTCCGACGACATGCGCTACGACGTCGGCAGGCGCGAACTTGAGCTGTTCGCCGATCCGGCGTTCCTGATACTCGACTACGCCTTCCTTGAGCCCGCGATCGCCGACCGTGACCCGGTGCGGAACGCCAATGAGCTCCCAGTCGGCAAACATCACTCCCGGGCGCTCGTCGCGATCGTCGAGGATGACATCGATGCCGGCCTTCCTGAGCGCTTCATACAGTTTGCCGGCTTCGTCGCGGACGAGTTCGGACTTGCCCCAGCCTACGCCGCAGATCACGACTTCGAACGGCGCGATGGCGGCTGGCCAGATGATCCCCTTGTCATCGTGGTTCTGCTCGATGGCGGCGCCGACGATACGGGTCACGCCGATACCGTAACAGCCCATCTCGAAGTGCTTCGGTTTGCCGTCGATGTCCAGGAAGGTGGCGTTCATCGACTTCGAGTACTTGTTGCCGAGATAGAATACGTGGCCGACTTCGATGCCGCGCTGGATGGCCAGAACGCCCTTGCGGTCGGGCGAAGGGTCGCCTTCGATGACGTTTCGCAGGTCGGCGACGAGGTCAGGCTCGGGGAGGTCTCGTGCCCAATTGACACCGGTGTAGTGGAAATCCTCCGCATTGGCGCCACACACGAAATCGGCCATGTTGGCCACCGTGCGATCGGCAACGATGCGCACCGGCTTGCGTAGCCCGATCGGGCCGAGGTAGCCGGGCTTGCAGCCGAAATGCTCGATGATTTCGGCTTCGGTCGCGAAGCGGAAGCCATTCTTCAGACCTTCGATCTTGCCCGCCTTGACCTCGTTGAGATCGTGATCCCCCCGCACCAGCAGCAGCCATACGGTGCTCTTGATGATCTTGCCGTTGTCGTCGGCTTCGTCGGTGGCGAGTACCAGCGACTTGACCGTTGTATGCAACGCAATACCAAGCAGATCGGCTACGTCGGCACAGGTCGCCTTGCCCGGTGTTGGCGTTTTTTCGAGGGCTGAAGTCGGGGTGCCGCGGGTTGCGATCAGCGGCAGCGCTTCGGCAAGTTCGATGTTCGCGGCGTAGTCGGAATCCGGGCAATAGACGATGGCATCCTCGCCGGTGTCCGCGATGACCTGGAATTCGTGTGAGCGGTCGCCGCCAATGGCGCCGGTATCTGCTGCGACTGCACGGTAGGCGAGGCCGATGCGGTCGAAAATCCGGCCGTACGCGGCGTACATTGCGTCGTAGCTGCGGCCCGCGGCTTCAACGTCGCGGTCGAACGAGTAGCCATCCTTCATGACGAACTCGCGCCCCCGCATCACGCCGAAGCGCGGACGGCGCTCGTCGCGGAACTTGGTCTGGATCTGATAGAAATTCTTCGGCAACTGGCGGTAGCTCTTGAGCTCCTGCCGGGCAATGTCGGTGACGACTTCTTCGGAGGTAGGCTGCATCGCGAAGTCGCGATCATGGCGATCCTTGATGCGCAGCATCTCCGGGCCCATCTTGTCCCAGCGGCCGGTCTCCTGCCACAGTTCTGCCGGTTGCACCAGCGGCATGACCAGTTCCATGGCACCCGCGCGATCGAGTTCGTCGCGAATGATCGCCTCCACCTTGCGAATCGAGCGCAGCCCCATCGGCATGTAGTTGTAGATGCCCGCCGCGACCTTGCGGATCATGCCGGCGCGCAGCATCAATTTCTGGCTGACGACTTCCGCGTCCGAGGGGGCTTCCTTGAGAGTGAACAGGTGAAACTGGCTGGCGCGCATGGAGGTTGGGCTGAAAAGTGATGTCGAATTTCGGGATTCTAGCGTATGCCGCCACCGGGATGCGGTCGCATGCACAAGCGGTTTGGGGGAAACCGCACAGCGGGCGTGCTTTCAAAGTCGTCGCAAGTGTGGAAAAATCCGTCACAACCAAGCGAATTTGAAGGTTTGATCATGCTCGATCGTGAAGGCTACCGCCCGAACGTCGGCATCATCCTTGTCAACACGCGCAATGAAGTGTTTTGGGGTAAACGCATCCGTGAACACTCCTGGCAGTTTCCTCAAGGTGGCATCAAGCACGGCGAAACGCCGGAGCAGGCCATGTACCGGGAGCTGTTCGAGGAGGTCGGTTTGCGCCCAGAGCACGTCAGGATTCTCGGCCGCACGCGCGGCTGGTTGCGCTATGACGTTCCCAAGCACTGGATCAAGCGGGAATGGCGCAACACCTATCGCGGACAGAAACAGATCTGGTTTCTGCTGCGACTGGTTGGGCGTGACTCGGATGTATGCCTGCGCGCCAGTAGTCATCCGGAGTTCGACGCATGGCGTTGGAATGATTTCTGGGTCCCGCTCGATGCAGTCATCGAGTTCAAGCGTCAGGTCTATCAACTGGCGCTGACGGAATTGTCCAGATTGTTGTTCCGCGCCCGTGGCGGCGAGTTGCCGGATGCATACCGACTGGAAGAACACCCCCCTGATGAACGGGGGGACCGTGATTCGTCTACCTGATTGATGCTGGGCAGCATTGCCTGGTGTTGGGAGTCTTTGTGTTGAGTCTGCCATTCATGCCCCAAGTGCCGGCCGTGCGGCTGGCACCCGTATTGATGGCCCTTTTGTTCGGCGCTCCTGCATTTGCAGAGGGTTTTCTGAGTGCGCCCCGCGAAGCCTGGGTTGAGGGTGAGGTGAAGCTGCCGGCGGCGCCCTCCGAGTCATCGCTGACGGAGTTCTTCGTGAGTTCGGCGTCGCCGAACCGCTTCCTGATAGACCGCAATACGCTCCGGGTGGATCCGGATGACGTGGTGCGTTATGTGCTTGTCGTGCGTACGCCGGGCGGTGCCGAGAACGTCACTTTCGAGGGCATTCGGTGTGATGCCGGCGCGCGCCGCATCTATGCCAGCGGACGCAAGGGCGGGGAGTGGGCGCCCCTCAAGAACAGTGAATGGGTGCCCATTTCGTACAACACCTATAATCGTCCGCGCGCAGCGCTTGCGATAGAGGTGTTCTGTGATGGCCCCGTGGCGCCGAGAGGTCGGGAGGAGATCTTGCGCAGGCTCGACGGGCTCTACGATCCGGCAGACTTTCGCCAGAAGGACAGATAGTGATCGATCAGGCAATCATCCAGTTCGACAAGGCGCTGCGTACGGTGTTCGCACCTGCGCTGACGGTCAGGCCGGTCCCGGGCAACGACCTGCCCGATGCGCCGCTGGACGACAAGGAAAAGCGGCATGCGGCCGCGTTGATGCGGGTCAATCACTGCGGCGAGATCTGTGCCCAGGCGCTTTACCAGGGGCAGGCGCTGATGTCGAAGGATGCAGGGATTCGTAAGGCGCTCGAAGGTGCTTCGCATGAGGAGACCGAGCATTTGGCCTGGACCGAGCAGCGAATTTCGGAGCTGGGCGGGCGCAAAAGCCTGCTCAATCCGCTGTGGTATGGCAGTTCGCTCGCTGTCGGCATGCTGGCGGGCCGCTTTGGCGATCGCTGGAATCTGGGCTTCCTGGCCGAAACCGAGCGTCAGGTCGAGGCTCACCTGCATGGCCATCTGGAGAAACTGCCCGCGGCGGATCGCAAGTCGCGCGCGATCGTCATGCAGATGAAGGAGGACGAAATCAGCCATGCGAACACGGCTGTCAGGCTTGGTGCGAGCGATCTTCCGGTGCCGGTCAAAAAAGTGATGAGGCTGGTGTCGAAGTTGATGACCGGTACTGCCTATCATATTTGACTGACCGGGTGCGCGGCACCCGTCGTTGGAAGGGATCAATCCACTTTCACAATCGTCCACTCGTGGGTGATGTCGGCGGTCTTGGCCAGCATGATCGAAGCCGAGCAGTATTTCTCCGCCGAAAGGTGGATGGCGCGTTCTACGCTTTCGGGTTTCAGGTTCTTGCCGGTCACGGTGTAGTGGAAGCGTATGCGGGTAAATACCTTCGGGTCTGTATCCGCGCGATCGGCTTCCAGTCGCACTGAGCAGTCTCGAACGTCCTGGCGTCCGCGTTTGAGAATCAGTACGACGTCAAACGCCGTGCAGCCGCCGGCGCCCGCGAGCAGCAGTTCCATCGGTCTCGGTGCGAGATTGCGCCCGCCCGCCTCGGGTGCGCCGTCCATGGTAACGAGGTGACCACTGCCGGTTTCGGCCATGAAGCTCATGCCGTCGATCCACTTGATGGTGCATTCCATGCGCTGTTTTCTCCTGTACGTCAGTTCTGTTTGGCCGCTCTGGTCCGGGCGGGTAGGAACGGGATTTTACCGAAGTCGCTCCTTGGGAGCAGATACTCGTCCAAGTGTTTTGCTGCGATGCAATATCTATGTATCAATTGGTGTCTTTTATGTGTGTGAAAACACCATGTTTTCTGAAGATGAATTCATTAAAAATCTTTAAAAACATATAATTGATGCTTTATAAGCATAATTGATTATGCAATCAAAACATTTTGTGTGCAATGCACAAAAAATCGCTTGCCCGTGGAGGGTGGTTTCCGGATAATTCACCTCAGTCGGATCGGTATTGCACTGCATGAGTGGTCGCCGGTCCAAGCGGTGTCTCCTCCACCCTCCTCCTTTGGTGTGGATTTAACGCAGTCCCTCAGGGGCTGCGTTTTTTTTGCTCGGTCCTGGATCTTGTGCCGGATTTCTTTCATGCTCGCTCATTGACACGGGGGGCTGTATGGGTCTATGATTTCGAGCTTTCCGTTTGGTGGCCGGCACGCTAGGCCTGACAAGATCGAGGTTTCAAATGAAAACGTTTTCTGCCAAGCCGCATGAAGTACAGCGCGACTGGTTCGTTGTCGACGGCACGGACAAGGTGCTTGGCCGTCTTGCTTCCGAAGTGGCCCGCCGCCTGCGTGGCAAGCATAAGTCCATCTACACGCCGCACATCGATACCGGTGATTTCATTGTCGTCGTGAATGTCGAAAAGCTGCGCGTGACCGGCAACAAGGCGCTGGACAAGAAGTATTATCGCCACTCCGGCTACCCGGGCGGTATCTACGAGACCAACTTCACCAAGCTGCAGCAGCGCTTTCCCGAGCGCGTGCTGGAAAAGGCCGTGAAAGGCATGCTGCCGAAGGGTCCGCTGGGTTATGCCATGCTGAAGAAGCTGAAGTGCTATGCCGGTGCCGAGCACCCGCATGCCGCCCAGCAGCCGAAAGTTCTCGAGATCTGAAGGAGCCATAAATGGCTGTGACTTACAACTATGGTACCGGTCGCCGCAAGACCGCGGTCGCCCGTGTATTCATCAAGCCGGGCTCCGGCAACATCGTCGTCAATGGCAAGCCGGTTGACGAGTTCTTTTCCCGTGAAACCGGTCGCATGATCGTCCGTCAGCCGCTGGTTCTGACCGGCAATGAAGGCCGTTTCGACATCATGGTGAACGTGGTCGGCGGTGGCGAATCCGGTCAGGCCGGTGCAGTGCGTCACGGCATCACGCGTGCGCTGATCGACTACAGTGCCGATCTGAAGCCGGATCTGCGCTCCGCCGGGCTGGTTACGCGCGATGCGCGTGAGGTCGAGCGTAAGAAGGTTGGTCTGCGCAAGGCTCGTCGCGCAAAGCAGTTCTCCAAGCGCTGATCGAGTCCCGCGTACCGCAAAAGGCCGTCCTGTTGGGCGGCCTTTTTGCGTGCACGTGCTGCGCTGCGTGTTTCGACGGCTGCGCTCGGGCTGGTTCGGCTGTAGTCGAGTCGATTCAGGCCAGTCTTTGGTATCCGCCTTCCACCCCGTGCGGCGCGAGCACGATCTGCCAGAGTTGATTGCTGCGTGCCCGAAACGTGCCTGCGCACGCCAGCAGGTAATAGCGCCACATGCGGTGGAAGCGTTCGTCATAGTGTTCGGCAAGCCTTGGCCAGCCGGCCTCGAAACGGGCGTGCCATGCCATGAGCGTGCGATCGTAGTCGGCGCCGAAATTGTGCACATCCTCGATGATGAACGCGTGTTCGGTTGCGTCCGCGATCTGGCCGAGCGAGGGAAGATCGCCATTGGGGAAGATGTAGCGGTCGATCCAGGGGTCGGTCGGACTGTGCCGTCTGTTCTTGCCAATGGTATGGAGCAGAAAGAGGCCGTCGTCGGTCAGGCTGCGACGGGCGGTGTCGAAGAATGCTCGATAGTTCTTGTGGCCGACGTGTTCGAACATGCCTACCGATGCGATGCGATCGAAGCGTTCTTCGCCCTGCGGGTTGAAATCGCGATAGTCCTGGAGGCGGAACTCGACATCATACCCGGCGCAGCGGGTGCGCCCCCATTCCGCCTGAGCGCTCGATATGGTGATGCCTACGGTGCGCACGCCGAAATGCTCGGCGGCGAACTTCATCAGGCTGCCCCAGCCGCAGCCGATATCGAGCAGTCGCATGCCCGGGCGGAGGCCGAGCTTGCGGCAGATGAGATCCAGTTTTGCATGCTGGGCTTCGTCCAGCGTCGTGGCGGTGGCCCAATAGGCGCATGTGTAAGCCATGTGCCGGTCGAGCATGGTTTCGAACAGCGTGTTGCCGATGTCGTAATGTCGCTTGCCGACATGCCAGGCTCTGCGCGCATTCTGCAGGTTCAGCAGGCGGGCGCGGATGCCCTGCAGCACCAATGCGCCGACGCCGACACGTTCGTCCAGGCGCGCACGCAGGATCCGATTGATGAATTCGTCGAGTTGGGCGCAGTCCCACCAGCCGTCCATGTAGCTCTCGCCCAGTCCGAGACTGCCGCGGGAGAGAATGCGCGCCGCGGTATCGGGGTGGTGTATGACCATGTCCCACCGTCGAGTTCCATCCACGGCGATGTCCGCCTCCGCGAGCAGTCTGGTGAGCGTTCTCCTTTCGCTGTCGTTCGGGCTGGGGCGCGGCGTGCGAAAACGAGGATGGCGATGTTCCGGCAATGTCCCGGGTTGCGGTGCGTACTCCATTCTTGTCTCCCCTGCGCGGTTTGCGTAACGGGCCTCTTCAAGCATAGCCTGCGTCTGGAGGGTGGCCAGTGTCTGCTCGCACACTCGCTGCAGGGCGCCGAGTCGGTGTTAGCTCCCCGAATGCGCGAATCAGATCGTGTGTGCGAACGCTGCACACACTTCGCGCAGGGTTTCCAGCAGTGCCTCGAGATGCGAGTTCGTGCGCGGCATGGTCGGTGTCCTTCTGTGAATCGTGGTTTCAGCATAGGCAAATCGGGCGAATGGCTCCAATGCATTGACAGTATGGTCGGGATTGCTTTCCTCAATGAAATGTCAGGTCGTCGGCGGCCGGTCTTTCATCGCTGATGGGCCACACCAGGACGGGATTGAACCGACGCCTCTGATAGAATCGCTGCTCATGAGCTATCAGGTCCTTGCGCGCAAATGGCGGCCGAAGTCCTTCGGTACGCTGATCGGTCAGGAGCATGTCGTCCGCGCGCTGTCGCACGCGTTGACCACAGGCCGGCTCCATCACGCCTGGCTGTTTACCGGTACGCGGGGCGTGGGCAAGACCACGATCTCGAGAATTCTGGCCAAGGCGCTCAATTGCGAAACCGGGATGACCGCCGAGCCGTGCGGCGTGTGTGACGCCTGCCGGGCGATCGACGCAGACCGCTTTCCGGACTATGTCGAGATGGATGCGGCGTCGAACCGGGGGGTGGACGATATGGCCGCCCTGCTCGACAAAGCGGTGTATGCGCCGGTGCAGGGGCGCTACAAGGTCTATATGATCGACGAAGTGCACATGCTGACCGGGCACGCCTTCAATGCGATGCTGAAGACGCTCGAAGAGCCTCCGGAACATGTCAAGTTCATCCTGGCTACGACGGATCCGCAGAAGATTCCGGTCACTGTGCTGTCGCGCTGCCTGCAGTTCAATCTGAAGCAGATGCCGCAGGGGAGTATCGTCGAGCACCTCGGCAACATTCTCGCGGCCGAAGAGATCATGTTCGAGCCTGGGGCTTTGCGCCATATTGCCAAGGCAGCCAATGGTTCGATGCGCGATGCCCTGTCGCTGCTCGATCAGGCCATCGCGCATGGCGCGGGTAAGGTGCTCGAGGAACAGGTCACCCACATGCTCGGCACCGTGGGTGACGATCATCTGCACGTCTTGCTCGATGCACTGGCCAACGGCGACGTGAGCGCGATGTTGGCGGTGGCCGATGGCATGGAAGCGCGCAGTCTGTCCTTCGACGCGGCGCTGCAGGCGCTGGCGTCGATGCTGGGGCGTATCTCATTGGTCCAGTTTGCCCCGGATGCGATCGGCGACGAGATCGAGCGCGAGCGTCTGGTCCTGCATGCCGCGCGCTTCGATGCCGAGTTTCTGCAGTTGGCCTACCAGATCACGATTCATGGGCGCGACGAGCTGGCGCTGGCGCCGGACGAGTACACCGGGTTCGTCATGACCTTGTTGCGTCTGCATGCCTTCCGGCCTGAGCAGCCTGCGGCGCTAGGCTCGGTGTCGCTTGCAGGCGGCGGTGGCGGCCGTGCGAATGTGATGCCAGTCGCCGGTGGTACGCGGGCGACGCCGGCCGGCGTCGCGCCGCAGACTGCCGGGGCGATGGCCGCGGTAGGGGGGCGCAATGGCGCGGATGCGTCCGTGGAAACGGACGTCCCGAAGGCGGCTTCGACGTCGGGTGACAATCGGGTGCCTGTCGTCACCGTGGAGGCGGATGCCCGGTCAGGGTCAGGCGGCTTTGGCGCGGGGGCGAAGCCGGCTACGGGGGGGCGGGTTGCAAGTCGCGACATTGCGCCGTGGGAGAACCTTCCGCCCGAGGCGATGGCTGACGCGGAAGATTACGTGCGCCGTGGCGATGCCTTCGATGAGCACGATGTCGTGCCACCGGCGGTCGCATCGCCCGTATCTAAGGCGGATCGTGATCATGCGCACGGTTGGGGGG
>NZ_JAGRRD010000001.1:4495317-4585475 GCF_018122735.1 Azoarcus sp. L1K30
GCGGGGCGATGGCAGCTTCGTCGACGTGGGCGCTCGAGGCGATGAATTTGTCGCTGGCGTTCATGGTTTGTCTCCTGAGGGGGTGGGTTCGTGGGCCGGCGTGGAAGTACGCGTCCGGCAGGTTGTTATTGGTAGGCGGGCTGCCGGCGGCGCAGGCATCACGCGCCGGCGTGTGGCCACATGGCGTGAAAATGGTGCACGGGTCCGTGTCCGCGACCGACAGCCAGCTCGCCTGAATGCGCAATCGCACCAAGAAGCCACTGCCGCGCCTGACGGACGGCGGACTCCACCGGCCGGAAGCCGCCCGCCTGGCGAGGCAGCAGCGCAGCAATGGCCGACGACAGCGTACAGCCGGTGCCGTGGGTGTTCCTGGTCTCGACACGCGGTGCAGGCAGTTCAACCATCCGGTCGCCGTCGAACAGCAGGTCTGTCAGATCGTTGCCGGGCAGATGCCCGCCCTTGAGCAGCACCCAGCGCTCGCTCGACAATGGCAGCAGTTCGCGCAGGCGCTCGGCGGCGCGATACATTTCCTTGACCGACTCGGGGGCACGCTGCTCGAGCAGCACGCCGGCTTCGGGCAGATTGGGGGTGATCATGAAGGCTTGCGGAAAAAGTGCATCGCGCATCATAGTGATGGCGCTTTTCGCGAGCAGCGAGTCGCCACTTTTTGCGACCATAACCGGGTCCAGCACGACATTGTCTGCGCGCCAATGGGCGAGCCGATCAGCGACTGCAGCGGTGACCTCGGCACTACCGAGCATGCCGATCTTGGTCGCGTGCAGGGTCACATCGGCAAACAGGGTGTCGATCTGCAGGCGCAGGAAGTCGATCGGCGGAACGTGGACGCCGGTCACTGCTTGCGTATTCTGTGCAGTCAGGGCAGCGACCACGGCGCAGCCATAGGCGCCCAGCGCGGAAAAGGTCTTCAGATCGGCGAGCACACCAGCGCCGCCGGACGGATCGACGCCGGCGATGGAAACAACGTTCGGAACGGTACTCGAGTGAACAGGTGATGGCTTCATGCTTGCGTTTCCCTACGCCGGTACAAGCCGGGTCAGGTTCGAAGGGTCTCTCTCAGCACGCACCGAGTGTGCGGGCACCCCCAACGGCAGATGGACGATACTGGATGAAGCGGTGCGTGACAAGGGATGTGTCGCCGTGTTCCGGCGTGGCCAGGGTCGAGTGACGATCAAACATTTTCCTCACCCGCACCCGCACCCGGCGCCGGCAAGATGCACAGCCGCCGGCGTCATCGGACGAACCGGCATGCGCGCGCAGACCTTAACCGAGGCGGCGCAGGTACTCGCGTGTGAAAATGCGCTCCGGGAGGTCTTTCAGCACCATGTTTGAGTAGCTCAGGACGGAGATTTCGCCCTTCTTCAGCGCATCTTCCATGACCAGTCGGGTGGGGCGGATGCGGCCGGCGAGTTCCTTGAACGCCTCGTAACGACAGGTCTTGAGCAGACGGCCGGAAAGGGCGTAGAACTCAGCCTTGAGCGGACGCCCGTCCTTTTCCGCGACCCAGTACTTGACCTTGGCGTAGGTGACGCCGCGATCAACCGCCGTAAGTTCGAGTACATGCGTCGACACGCCGTCCAGCGTTTCGGTGCCCGTCAGTCTCGGGGTGTAGTCGCCAGTGAAGTTTGCACGTGCGAGGTCGCCGTTCGATACCTGGCCCGTCAGGCGTTGCGCGAGCGACAGTCGTACCGGCTGCGATACGCTGGGCATGAATATCCACAGGTCGCGACCGCGCATCAGCAGCGCCTGGCCACGCTCGGAGGCCGGCTCCAGTGTCAGCACGATGGTGTTCTCGTTGCCGCGCGACAGAATGCGGAAAGTGCGCGATTCGCCCGCCTGGCCGTCGCTGAAATTCTGCACTTCGATTTCGGTCTGGAAGCTGTCGCGCGGGAAGCGGATCTCGTCTGCCTTGGCCACGATCCGGACTGCGGCCTCATCAACGACCTCTGCCGGGGGGCTCTCGTCGGCGGCGACCGCCGTTCCGAGGAGCGCAGGGGTCATCAGCGATGTGGCGAGCATGCCAAGGAATTTCCGGCGGGAGCGGAAGGGATGGGTCATGAGTGGTATCCTCTTGGCGTTTTCATAACTGTGTGGCGATGCCATGCCGCTTGTTCGAGTCGAAAATGTCAGCAAGCACTATCGTCTTGGCGATCAGGATGTTCAAGCCTTGGACGACATCTCGCTCGCGATCGAGCCCGGGGTCTTTCTTGCCATTGCCGGTCCGTCGGGCAGCGGCAAGTCGACCCTGCTCAATATTATCGGCTGCATCGACACCCCGAGCACTGGCAGGGTGATCATAAACGGCCACGATGTGTCCGGCCAGACGCCCGACCAACTTGCCGACGTCAGGGCGCGGACGCTCGGGTTCATTTTTCAGACCTTCAATC
Source organism: Azoarcus sp. L1K30 (assembly GCF_018122735.1). GTDB lineage: Bacteria > Pseudomonadota > Gammaproteobacteria > Burkholderiales > Rhodocyclaceae > Parazoarcus. The sequence goes on from NZ_JAGRRD010000001.1 coordinate 4,497,723, forward strand.
TGCTGCCGGTGCTCTCAGCAGAGGAAAACGTCGAGTATCCGCTGCTGCAGTTGCCGGAGCTGGGCAAGGCCGAGCGCAAGGAGCGTGTGGCGCATTATCTGGGCATGGTCGGACTGACGAAGTACGCCGACCATCGTCCGAACCAGCTCTCCGGCGGGCAGCGGCAGCGGGTGGCGATTGCGCGGGCACTGGCGACGCATTCGAAGATGGTGCTAGCCGACGAGCCGACGGCAAATCTCGACAGCAAGACCGGTGCGAGCATCCTGCGCCTGATGAAGGATATCAATCGCAAGTATGGCACCACCTTCGTGTTTTCGACCCATGACCGCAAGGTCATGAACATGGCCGACCGTCTTGTCCGGATTGCGGATGGCCAGATCGTTGCGCTCGGGATGCGTGCGGAAGGGCGCTGGGTGTTCGTGCAGGACAAGCGCCCCCAGGGAGAAGAAGATCCGGAAGTCTAGGAGCAGGGAATGCGAGTAGTGAAGGGAATGCTGGTAGCGGCGGCGTGCGCGGCGAGCACACTGGCGGCCGCGGGGGATGACCCCGAGCTGGATGCCTTGTTCGATATCGGCGCCTCGGCGCCGGCATCCGGCAGTGGTATCGCTCTGGGAGGTTATGCCGAATTCAGTGGTGCGTACACGACAGCGGCCAAAGGACACTGGTCGAAGCTGCGTGCGCGCACCGAATTGTCTGCCAACGGCAATGCGGGTGGCGGGATGAAGTGGCGGGTCACCGGCCGGCTCGAAGCCGATGCCGCGCAGAACCTCGAGGGTGATTTCTATCCCGATGCCGTGCGGCGCGATCAGCGCACCGACGCCGTGCTGCGGGAAGCCTATCTCGACCTTCCCGCGGGAGACTGGGAATTCCGGTTCGGCCGCCAGCAGGTCGTGTGGGGCGAGATGGTCGGTTTCTTCTTTGCCGATGTTGTATCCGCGCGCGACCTGCGCGAGTTCCTGCTGCCCGAATTCGAGTCGCTGAGAATTCCGCAGTGGGCGGCGCGTGCCGAGTATTTTGGCGCCGACACTCATTTCGAACTGCTGTGGGTACCGGTTGCCAGCTATGACCGCATCGGCAAGCCCGGCGCGGATTTCTATCCCTATCCTGCGCAACTCGTTCCCAGTGGCGTCGCGGTCGTTGAAAAGAAGCCCGACCAGGATGGGCGAGACGGCAACTGGGGCTTGCGTGCATCCAGGTTGATTGACGGGTGGGATCTGTCGGCCTTCTACTACGACAGCCGGAACGTCGAGCCCTCCCTGTATCGTGTGTCCTTTGCGCCGGCGTATGAATTGCGCCATGATCGGATTCGCCAGTTCGGCGGAACATTCAGCAAGGACATGGGGCCGTTCGTGCTCAAGGGCGAGGTCGTGCATGCGAGCGGACGCCGCTTTATTTCGCTTGATCCTAATGCGCCGTTTGGCTTGAGAAAGTCCGATACCCTGGATTACGCCGTCGGCGTCGATGTGCCGGTCGGAAGCGATTGGCGCTTCAATGTGCAGTACTTCGAGCGCCTGCATTTCAACCACGCAGACGGGATGCTGGTCGAGCGCAACGAGCCTGGCGCGACCTTCCAGGCTGTACATACATTCGGCAGCGAGTTCGAATTCGAGTTTCTTGCCGCATCCAGCCTGATTCGGCGCGATTTTATGCTGCGACCGAAACTGACCTGGAAGTTTGCCCCGGAATGGCGTGCGCTGATGGGTGTCGATTACTTCGAAGGGCGCCATACGGCCCTGTTCGGGCGTTTCGACGACAGCGACAGGGTGTACTTCGAAGTCCGGCGCTGGTTCTGAGTAGCGCGCCAGCAACTGCTGCGGCCTAGCGCCGCAGCAGTTGCTGGGTCAACTGTTTCTGTAGTGCGAGCATCTGCGCCGGAGGCGCAAACAGTCGATACAGGCTGCGGGTCGCCGCCGCCGCTTTTCCAGCATGTTCGGCCAGAAGCTCATCGACTTCGTGCTGCGACATGTGCATGAGTATGGCCGGTGCGCCCACCCGTGGGCAGATGCGCTCCTCTCCGACCACGCGGTAGCCCAGCATGCGGCGGTAGAACCCAGCGTGGCGCGGGTGCACCTCGATGAACAGATCGGTCTTCCGGTAGATCAGGCGGGCCAGTACGTAGACCATCTGGAACAGGTCGGCCATGACTTCGGCGGAGTTGTGTTCGGGGTCCATCGCCATGCGCGTCACCTCACACACGCGGCCGCCGGACTGTCGGGCAGCTTCGATTTCGGGATGGTAGAGCGTGTCGGCCATCAATCCGGTCGGGGAGTCGAGGCCGAGAGTGAGGGTGGCGAAGAAGTGGTCGCCACGACATGCTGCGATCGTGGTCTGGAACTCGGTGTGCTCGAGCTCGGGATGGTAGACGTGCAGACCCCGCGTCTGGTACATGCGCTCTATCAGTGCTGTGATGTGCGGCTGCAGGCCGGTGAAGCCATTTGAGCAGCGGATGTGATATCCATCCCGAATCATGGCAAACTCGCCGCCTGCGTCCGAGGCGAGTAACGATTGATCCGCATTTTCGTCAGCCTGCCCAGGCAGCGCCTGACTGGCATCGTGGCGAGCGGAGTCGGGCTGCAGTTGGCTACGTAGATTCATACGTGGGTGTGCTGCGCGTCCTGGCTGGAAAATGTTGGTTGGAAAAGCGTTTCTACCAAAGCATGCGACTTTAGTCATCATCGCTTTCACTTGCTGTAATCAATTGTGTAATTGTTCCTTCGGGCTGTCTATCGTATCTTCGTAGCATGTGGGTAGTTTTCCGGGCGTATCATAGGCGTCGTTCCGAAACAGGGGTGGGTTGAACATGATCAAACAAGCTTTCATCGCGTGGGCGGGGTACCGTCGATTTCTGGGGCTGGCGCTTCTTGCCGGATTGCTTGGCGGCTGCGCGTCGTCCTTTCCACCCGCGCCGATGTCCGCTGCCGATGCCGAGTACAGCTATGTCATCGGTGCCGGTGATACGGTCAATATCGTTGTGTGGCGCAATCCTGAGCTGTCGATGTCGGTGCCGGTCCGTCCCGACGGCAAGATCACGACACCGTTGGTCGAGGATCTGCCGGCGATGGGCAAGGACTCCACCACGCTTGCGCGCGATATCGAGAAGGCGTTGTCCAAGTTCATTCGCGAGCCGGTGGTTACCGTGATCGTGACCAGCTTCGTCGGGCCGTACAGCGAGCAGATCCGGGTCGTTGGTGAAGCAGCCAAGCCGCAGATTCTTGCCTACAAGCAGAAGATGACCCTGCTTGACGTGATGATCGCCGTGGGAGGCATCACCGAGTTCGCCGACGGTAACAGTGCGACGATCCTGCGCACGAGCGAAGGCAACAAGCAGTACAGCGTCCGGATCAAGGATCTGATCAAGCGCGGTGACGTTTCGGCGAACGTCGAGATGCGTCCGGGTGATGTACTCATTGTTCCGCAAAGCTGGTTCTGATTCTTTCCCATTCATCCAGTCCGGCGTGTCGTCCATTCGGGGCGCACGCTTGGGCGCGACCAAGATTGATCCATGGAAGAACTCGTAAGACAACTCGTCGGTTACCTGCGTGGCATGTGGCGCTTCCGCTGGTGGGGGCTGGCGCTTGCGTGGATTGTCGGTATTGTCGGCGGCGTGGTGATCTATACCATGCCCGACAAGTATGAGTCGTCGGCACGCGTATTCGTCGACACACAGTCCATCCTTCGGCCCCTGATGTCGGGCCTGGCAGTGCAGCCCAACGTCGACCAGCAGATTGCTATCCTGAGTCGCACCTTGATCAGTCGGCCTAACGTCGAAAAACTGATCACGATGGCGGATCTGGATCTGGGCGTACGATCAGCCAGTCAGCGTGAAGCCTTGATCGAGACCTTGACCAGAGGTTTGCAGATCCGCGGGACCGGGCGTGACAACCTGTTTACACTGGCCTATTCGGACGAGCAGGCAGAGCGTGCGCAGCGAATCGTGCAGGCGCTTGTGTCTCTCTTCGTTGAGTCGGGGCTGGGGGGAAAGCGGCAGGATACGGACACTGCGCGCCGCTTCATCGAGGAGCAGATCAAGAACTACGAGCAAAAGCTGGTCGATGCGGAGAACCGGCTCAAGGAGTTCCGTCTCAAGAACATGGCCTTGCTCGGGGATGGCGCACGCGACTACGTGACACAGATAGCGCAACTTAATCAACAGCTTGCGCAAGCGCGCCTGGAGCTGCGCGAAGCCGAGAACTCTCGCGATTCGATGAAGCGGCAACTCGTCGGAGAAGATCCGGTGCTTCTTCCGCCCACGCCGAACGCGTCGAATGTTTCGATCCCGGAGATCGATGGCCGCATCGACGCACTCAAGCGCAATTTGGACGACATGATGCAGCGTTTCACCGATCAGCATCCCGATGTGATCGGCGCGCGTCGTGTGATCGAGCAACTTGAGCAGCAAAAGCTGGCTGAAATCGAGGCGAGACGCAAAGCGGGACCCGCGCAGTTCGGATCACTCAATTCCAACCCTGTTTTCCAGCAGATGAAACTGTCGCTGGCCGAGTCCGAGTCTCGGGTGGCGTCGATGAAGGCACGGGTCAGCGAGTACGAGGCGAGACTTGCACAGCTGCAGAGTGCGGCAAAGATGTTGCCTGAACTTGAGGCCGAGATGACGCAGCTCAATCGCGACTACGCAGTTCACAAGGCCAACTATGACAGCCTCGTCGCGCGTCGCGAATCGGCGAACATCGCGGTGGAGATGGACAATCAGTCGGGGATCGCGGAGTTCAGGCTGATCGATCCGCCCAGTCTTCCAGTCAAGCCATCGGCGCCCAATCGCCTGCTCCTGATGCCCATGGCTGGTATGGCGGGACTGGCGGTGGGACTGGCGCTGACTTTCCTGATCAGCCAGCTCAAACCATCCTTTACAGATGGCCGGAGTCTGCGCGAAGTGACGGGGTTGCCGGTTCTGGGGACGGTTTCGATGTTGTCGACACCGGAGCGGCGCAAGGCCAGGGTGCGCGGTCTGTTTGCGTTCGGCACCGGCCTTGCGGGGTTCGTCGGGGCGATTGCGGTGGCGACGGTCGTCTTGAACTTCATTCAGGGATAAGCGGATAACCCGATGAGTCTGATCGAAAAAGCAGTACAGCGCCTGGACGCCCTGAAGCAGGCGGGCGCCGACAATATTGCCGAGGACAAGCAGAGGCCGCCCGTTGCGGACGTGCCCGCGGCAAAGCCGGCGGCTGCCGAGGTGCCAGTCCGTCAGCGCGAGAGTTCGTCTTCGGTGCCACTTGCCGATCCGATGCCAACGCCCAATCCGGCCGTTTCACGGCAGGTCGATATCGATCTGGTGCGCCTTGGCGCGATGGGCATGGTGACGCCAGATCTGCCGCGCGCTGCCATTGCAGAGGAGTTTCGCCTGATCAAGCGCCCCTTGCTCAGCAATGCTACAGCCACCGGCCCGACCGCGATCGACAATGGCAGCCTGATCATGGTGACCAGCGCGATGCCTGGTGAAGGGAAGTCGTTTACCGCAATCAATCTTGCGGTCTCGATGGCGATGGAACTCGATTACACGGTACTGCTGGTTGATGCGGACGTCTCACGTCCGTCCGTGCTCAATCGCCTCGGCCTGCCGCCTGAGCGCGGGTTGATGGACGTGCTGTCGGGTGAGGTGTCCAATCTTGGCGATGTCCTGCTTCGGACCAATATCGAAAAGCTGTCCATCCTGCCTGCCGGCATGCCCCACCCGCGCGCGACCGAGATGCTCGCGTCGGAGTCGATGAACCGGTTGCTCGAGCAAATCGCGAACCGTTATCCAGACCGGATCATCGTGTTCGATTCTCCGCCACTGTTGGTGACGACCGAGGCGCGTGTGCTGGCAACGCACATGGGGCAGGTCGTGATCGTGGTAGAGGCTGGCAATACGACCCATGGAACGGTCAAGCAGGCGCTGGCGACGATCGAGAATTGTCCGGTGAAGCTGATGGTACTGAACAAGTCCCGCGAAGATGCGGCGGGTTCCTACTATGGATATGGGTATGGCTATGGTGCGGAAGCCCGTTCTGAAGCAGCCTGACCGATGCGCGGTGCCGACAAGACTGTTGGCGATTGTGCTTGGGGTGGCCGGCTCATGTGGCGCGTTTGCTCAGGGTGTCGTCCTGACCCCGTCGTTGCAGACGCAACTCACATGGACCGACAACGTGGATGCATCCAGCGCAAAGGAGTCGGACTGGATTGCCGAGGTGTCACCCGGCCTGGCACTCTCTCGCGATAGCGGGCGCTTTAGCGGGACACTCAATGCGCGACTGCGCAATGTTATGTATGCAAGCGATGCCAGCCGCAATACGTCCTACGTCGACCTGCAGGGGCAGGGTGAAATCGAGGCGGCGGAGAACATGCTGTTCGTCGAACTTGCGGCGAACATCAGTCGCAACAACCTTTCGTCATTCTCGGGGCGAAGTGGCAACGACAACTTGAGTGTCGCCGCCACAAACGAGACGAGGACATGGTCGCTCGGCCCCCGGCTGGAGTTCCGCCTCGGTGACAATGCACGCGGTACCGTGCGTTATCGCTCAACCTGGTTGAGTTCCGGCAGCTCGCAGGTGAGCGACCAAAGACAGGGCTTGCTGACCGCGCAGCTCAGTGATCCGGCGGCTGGCAGCCTGTTGGGCTGGGGGCTGGACTACAGCCAGAATACGTCGGAGTACGACGATTCGACTACCCGCAATGTCACCCAGGAGACGGCGCGAGCAACGCTTTACATGAACGTGACGCCGCAGTTCCGGATGCGGGCTATCGGGGGGCACGAGTCAAATGACTACGCGTCTGCCCAGCGTGAGGGCGGGAGCATTTACGGCGGCGGATTCGACTGGAACCCGACTGAACGAACGTCCATTTCCGGCACGACCGAGGAGCGCATCTTCGGACGCGGGTACAATTTCAGTTTGAAACATCGCGCACAGCGGTCAACCTGGGATCTGAGCTACGTGAGAGACATTTCCTCGTCGCTGCAGACGTTGAGCGGCGGGATTTTCCAGGACCCGTTGTTCCTGGCGTTCTACAACGATCCGGCGATGATCGCGGCGCTGCCTGACAGTGCGCAGCGGGAGGCGTTTGTCCGCTTGCTGCTTGGCTACCCTGCTACTGGGGGTACGGGCGAGGTGGTGTCGAACGCTCATTTCCTGTCGAAATCACTGCGCGGCGCGTTCTCGCTGATCGGAGTACGCAATTCGTTCTCGATGTCTTTCATGCGCACCGACCGCGCGCGGCTCAGTTCATTGACCGGGCTTTCGGCGCAGGATGACTTTGCGCTGTCCGACACGGTGAAAACCAGTTCCGTGACCTTATCGTTCAACCATAAGTTGTCCGGCACCTCGTCGCTGAATACTGCTGTGACGCGGTCGCGCTCACAGGGGGCCTCGGGTACGGGGCTGGACACCAGACGGACCACGGCAACCGTTGGTGTAACGACCCAGCTCGGTGCACGGACAAACGCGGGACTGGCATATCGCTACCAGAGATCGGATGGCAGTTCCGCCTTGAGCGACTTCACCGAGAACGCAGTGACGGCCAGTCTCGGCATGACTTTCTGATCGGGCCTTCGATGTACGAGTCTTACTTCAAGTTTCGCGGCAAACCTTTCCAGCTCAACCCCGATCCCGCGTTTTTCTTCGGCAGTCGTGGTCATCGCCGGGCGATGGCCTATCTTGAGTACGGGCTGCACCAAAGCGAAGGTTTCATCGTCATCACCGGCGAGATCGGCGCCGGCAAGACAACCATCGTTCGCAGTCTGCTCGAGAAACTCGACCCCGAGAAGGTCGTCGCCGCGAACCTCGTCAGTACGCAGATCGACGCCAGCGAAATCCTGCATCTTGTAGCGACAGCATTTGGTTTGCCCAATCGCTCGCTGGACAAGGCCGGGCTTCTGCTTGCGCTGGAGACTTTCCTGGTTCAGACCGCAGCCGCGGGCAAGCGCGCACTGCTGATCGTAGACGAGGCGCAGAATCTCGCGCCTGCAGCGGTGGAGGAGCTGCGCATGCTGTCGAACTTTCAGCTCGAGGATCACGCGCTGTTGCAGAGTTTCCTTATCGGCCAGCCCGAGTTTCGCGACATCATGCAGGGCGCCGAAATGCAGCAACTGCGTCAGCGGGTCATTGCGTCCTACCACCTCGGTCCGCTCGATTCTGAAGAAACCAGGTCGTATATCGAGCACCGCTTGCGCCATGTGGGTTGGAGCGACGATCCCATTTTTGATAGCGAGGCGTTCGGGGCGGTCTACGGCTACACCGGCGGTATTCCGCGTCGGATCAATACCATGTGTGACCGCTTGCTGCTCGGCGCCTTTCTCGCGGATCGTCACAGTATTGGCGAGCATGACGTGCGTGAGGTGATCGATGAGCTGAAGGAAGAGTTCGCCACACGGCGCGTATATCCGACTGCTGGCGGGCCGACCGAGTGTGGAGGAGTCGTGGATGTGTCCGCGCTCGCGCTCGACCGCTTGCAGGTCAGCGACGCATTGCGTGAGACCGTGGCAGGTCTTCCCGCACAGACGGACATTCGGCGGCTGGAGGCTCGCCTGGTAGGGCTCGAGCACTCGGTGTCCGCGACGCTGAATGTCCTCAACCAGATCCTGCATGCGGTTCGTCGCGACCCACCATCCGGAGACTCGCAGGCATGAACGACAAGCTGCCTGAAGGCCCGCTCGCGCCCGTCATTTGCGTCGTTGGCGCACGTCCGAATTACATGAAGGTTGCACCGATCATTCGCGCTTTTGCGTCCCATTCGCCACCGATTCGTACGCTGCTGGTTCATACCGGACAACACTACGACCCCGCAATGAAGGATCGGCTTTTTACGGATCTGGAGCTTCCAGATCCTGATGTCAATCTGGCGGTGGGGTCGGGGACGCATGCCGTGCAGACGGCAGAGGTGATGAAGCGCTTCGAACCGATCATCGAACAATACGGCGCTCGTGCCGTGCTGGTGGTGGGCGACGTCAATTCGACGCTTGCCTGTGCGCTGGTTGCGGCGAAAAGGCATATCCCGGTTGTGCATGTCGAGTCCGGTCTGCGCAGCAATGATCGCCGTATGCCGGAAGAAATCAACCGTATCCTAACGGATCAGATTTCCGACGTTCTCTACACGACCGAGCGCACTGCGCATGCCAACCTCGAGCGTGAAGGGATTCCCGCAGGGCGGGCAGTGTTCGTCGGCAACGTCATGATCGACAGTTTGCGGGCCAGCCTTGCCAAGGCTGTTCCGGCGGCCGAATTGCTCGCCGCAGCCGGGCTCGATCCGCAGCGCATTGCCGGTGGTTACGGCGTCGTGACCCTGCATCGTCCCTCCAACGTGGACGATGTCCGGACGCTTGGCCCGCTTATCGACGCCTTGCGACAGATCGGTACGAAGCTGCCGCTGATCTTCGCGCTGCACCCGCGCACGCGGTCGAGTCTCGAGCGCTTCGGCATGCTTGATCGTCTTGATACGCCCGGATTCCTGATCTTGCCGCCGCAGGGCTACCTCGAGATGCTGGGGCTGATGTCCGATGCGACGATGGTCTTGACCGATTCGGGCGGGATACAGGAGGAAACGACGGCTCTGGGTGTGCCTTGCCTCACGATTCGGGAGAATACCGAGCGCCCCATTACCGTTGAGCAGGGCACCAACACGCTGGTAGGCATCGACCCGCGGGCCGTGATTGCCGCAGCGGATAACGTGCTGGCGGGCCATGGCAAGGCCGGATGCGTGCCCGAGAATTGGGATGGCAAGACGGCGGATCGGATTGCTTCCCATCTGTCCGCATGGCTTCTTGAGCATGAAGCCGCGCAGGCCGTAGAGACCTGAGCAGGGACGAACATGAAGCACTCGCTCACAAATGCGACGGCGTCGCCGATTACCAATGCGTTGACGATCGACGTAGAGGACTACTTTCAGGTCTCGGCGCTAGCGCCGCACTTCCCCCGCAACGCGTGGGATACCGTGCCATGCCGTGTCGAGCGCAATGTCGACCTGATTCTCGAGATGCTGGATCAAGCGGGTGCCAAAGCGACTTTCTTCACCTTGGGATGGGTTGCCGATCGTTATCCCCAAGTGGTTCGCCGTATCGTGGGTGATGGTCACGAGATTGCCAGCCACGGCTATAGCCACGAGCGTGCAAGCGCGATGACGCCGAAGGCGTTCCTGGCCGATATCGTGTTGGCGAAAGCCGTGCTGGAAGACATTTCGGGACAGGTGGTCACCGGCTACCGCGCGCCCAGCTTTTCAATCGGGCTGGCCAATCTATGGGCTCATGACACGATTTCTCAAGCGGGCTATGTCTACAGTTCAAGCGTCTATCCGGTGAAGCATGATCACTACGGCATTCCGGACGCGCCGCGCTTTCCGTATCTTCTGGCGTCGGGGCTGATGGAGATTCCGGTCACCACCATGCGCTGGCTTGGCCGCAACTGGCCCGCTGGAGGTGGCGGCTATTTTCGTCTGCTGCCCTATTCCGTGTCGCGTTGGCAGATTGCTAAGGTCAATCACGATGATGGGCGCCCGGCGATCTTCTATTTTCACCCCTGGGAGGTCGATCCCGCGCAGCCACGTGTTGCGGACGCTTCCGCCAAGACGCGTTTTCGCCACTATGTGAACCTGGCGCGAACGGAGCAGCGACTCAAGCGGTTGCTGGCCGATTTCCAGTGGGGACGCGCAGACGACGTGTTTCGCGATGCCGTCTGACAATACTTCAATCACTGCTATGGATCGTCTCCCCATTGTCGTCAAGAAGCTTTCACCGGCCGATATTCCGCGTTGGGATGCGTTCGTGAGGGCATGTCCTCAGGGCACCTTCTTTCATCTGGCTGCTTGGCAAGCCATCACGGAGCAGATTTTCCGGCACCGCACGTTCTTTCTTTACGCGGAGCGTTTGGGGGAGATCGTGGGTGTGTTGCCGCTGGCTGAGGTCAAGAGTCGCCTGTTCGGCCATGCCCTGACCTCCTTGCCCTTTTGTGTCTATGGCGGTGTCGCCGCGGATGCGGAATCGGAGGTCGAGGTGCTCGCGGCGCTCGAGGCAGAAGCTGACCGCCTCGCGCGCGAGCTGGGTGTGCAGCACCTCGAATACCGCAATCTGAGCACCCGCCACGCGGACTGGCCGCGGCAGACGTTGTATGTGACATTCCGCAAGCCCATCCTGCCGGAGGTCGATGACAACATGCTTGCCATCCCGCGCAAGCAGCGTGCGATGGTGCGCAAGGGGATCAAGAACGGTCTGTTGAGCCACATCGACCGCGATGTCGGCCGCTTTTTCGCCGTGTACGCGGACAATGTCCTGCGCCACGGTACGCCGGCGCTGCCCCTGCGTTTCTTCGAATGCCTGAAGGACACCTTTGGCGAGGACTGTGAGGTGCTCACGGTCACGGATGCGCAGGGCAAGGTCCTGTCCAGTGTGCTCAGTTTCTACTTTCGTGACGAGGTCCTTCCCTACTATGCAGGGGACGATCTCGCCGCGCGCGATCTGGCAGCCAACGACTTCAAGTACTGGGAGCTGATGCGGCGCGCGTGCGAGCGCGGCTGCAAGGTATTCGACTACGGTCGGAGCAAGGTGGGCACCGGACCATACAGCTTCAAGAAGAACTGGGGGTTCGAGCCGCAGACCCTGTCGTACGAATACCGACTCTACAAACGCGACAGCGTGCCTCAGAACAACCCGATGAACCCGAAATACCGGCTCTTCATCGCGCTCTGGAAGCGTCTACCCGTAGGGGTGGCAAATGCCGTCGGACCGCATATCGTGCGCAACCTGGGGTGATCGCCGGTGGCAGATGATCGAACCCCGCTGCTCTATCTGGTCCATCGGATCCCCTTTCCGCCCAACAAGGGTGACAAGGTTCGTTCGCACAATATCCTTCGTCGCCTGGCGCAAAGGCATCGGGTCTTTCTGGGCACCTTCGTCGATCATCCCGATGATCGACAGTATGTCGAGCGCTTGGGAGAATGGTGTGAGGAAGTCCATGTCGTCGAACTCGACCCCAGGTGGGCTCGTTTGGCGAGCTTGCGAGGCTTGTTGACCGGCGAGGCATTGAGTCTGCCCTACTATCGGAACAGGGGGCTGGCGCAATGGGTGGAGTCGGTCGTTTCCCGTGAGCACATCCAGGCCGCAGTCGCATTTTCCGGGCCGATGGCCCAGTACCTGAAGCCTTCCGGGCTCCGTACCACGATCGTCGATTTCTGCGATCTGGACTCGGCGAAATGGGGACAGTACGCGGCAGACCGCATGTGGCCAATGTCCTGGTTGTATCGGCGGGAAGAGGCGAAGTTGCTTGCGTTCGAGCGCGCTGCGGCGCTTGCCAGTAATGCCAGTCTGTTCGTGACGGAGGCCGAAGCGGCGCTTTTCAAGGCGGCTGCGCCCGAGGTCGGAAGTCGTGTGGGCGTGATGCGGAACGGTGTCGATGCGGAATTCTTCTCGCCCGAGGGGCATCCCAACCCGTATGAAGAGGGGGGGCGGGTACTGCTGTTTACCGGAGCAATGGATTACTGGCCAAACATCGATGCCGTCACCTGGTTTGCGGCCGAGCTGCTACCCCGGATTCGTGAGCGGTATCCCGACGTGTGCTTCTGGATCGTCGGCATGAACCCGACCCCGGCGGTGCAGGCGCTTGCGGCGAAGGATGTACGGGTGACCGGAACCGTAGCCGATGTGCGGCCCTACCTCGCGCACGCCGACATTGTAGTGGTGCCACTGCGCATCGCGCGGGGGATCCAGAACAAGGTCCTGGAAGCCATGGCGATGGCGAAGCCGGTGGTTGTGTCAGAAGCATCGGCGGCGGGGTTGGACGCCGTGTTCGGCGTTGACTGTGAGGTCGCGCACGGTGCGGATGGTCTGATTTCCGGTATCTTCCGGCTTTTCGAGAACGATGTGCTGCGCCGCAAAATGGGTGTCGCCGCACGGAGAAAGATACTGGATTGCCATAGCTGGGGTGCGCACCTCGATGTACTCGACACCTTGATCGCACCCGGTGGCGCTGATCACCCCCCCTCTGACAGGGCACTGGAGAACACCCGGCACCATGAGTACCCATGAGTATGCCAATGCCGACACGAGCGGGACCTTCGTCGTGAGTGAGCCTGGCGGACCGTTCAGGCGCGTCGTCTTCGTATTGCTCGTCGTGTTTGCCTGGTGCGTCGGCTGGTACTGGTCCACGGCAGCCGAGATTGCCAGCTTGTGGTGGATGTCCGAGACGTTCGCGCATGGTCTGGTCGTGCTGCCCGTATTCGGGTGGCTGGTATGGCGTTTGCGGGAACGCATCGCGTTGTTGCCGCCCTTGCCGGAGATCCGCTTCATCGGCGTGGTGCTGCTTGGGGGGCTGCTGTGGATCGCGGGAGACGCTGCCGCGGTGTCTGCGGCCACTCACGCCGGGCTTGGGATCATGCTGCTCGGTAGTATCGCAAGCCTGTTGGGCACGCAGCTGACCGTCGCTCTCGCCTTCCCGTTGGTATTTCTTCTGTTTGGCGTGCCCATCGGGGATTTCCTCCTGCCGGAAATGATGGATCTGACGGCCAGGTTTACGGTGTCTGCACTCAGGCTGAGCGGCGTGCCCGTTTACCAGGAAGGCCTGCAGTTCATCGTACCAAACGGACGCTGGTCGGTCGTCGAGGCCTGCAGCGGCATTCGCTACCTGATTGCCTCGATCTTCGTTGGTTCGCTGTATGCCTACTTGAGCTATCGCAGCGCGCGCAAACGCTTGCTCTTCATGTGCGCGGCGCTCGTCGTTCCGATCCTTGCCAATTGGGTCAGAGCCTATCTCATCGTGATGCTGGGATACCTGTCGGGCAACAAGCTCGCAACCGGGGTGGATCATCTGATCTATGGCTGGGTCTTCTTTGGCGTCGTTATCCTTCTGCTCTTTGCCAGTGGGCGGCGGTGGATGGATGAGCCCGCCGACCTGAGCGCCCCGATCAAGCCTGCCAACCCCCAACAAAAGGCGCGCTGGTCGGTTGCGCTGCCGCTGGCGTTGGTCCTGGCCGCATTTCCGCTCGCCGCACATCGCATCTCACCGCCTTCGGCGCAGTTTGAGGTGGCCTACACGCCGCCCGTCGCGGCGTCGAACTGGATGATCGTCGCAGGCGCCACGCCGGAATATCGTCCGTCGTATGTCGGGTATCGCGGCATGGCCGAATCCGTGTATGCCTCTCGGACACTGGCACAGCCCCCAGTGTTCCTCTTCTCCGCGCTGTACGCGGAGCAGGGGCAAGGTGCCGAAATGGTGACCTTTGGCAATGGCCTGCGGCCCGAGGGCGGGACGGGGGCCAAGACTATCCCGAGCGAGGCGCTGGAGACGGCGCTCGGTACAGTGGACTACGTATTGATCAATACGGCGGGGCGCTTCTCGGTGATCAGGTGGTATGTCGTGAATGGGCGTGTGATGACGCGTGAATGGGAAGTCAAGGCGCGGCTCGCGCTGATGCGCCTTCTTGGCCAGTCCGATACTTCGATGGTGTTCGTGCTCTCCACGCCGGATACGGACGAATCGGGTGTGGACCGGCTTCGGGCGTTCATTGCAGACCACGCTGAGAGCATTCGGGCCGCGACCATGCGTGCGCAGGGCGAGGGCCGGCGATGAGTGTCGCGAAACCGCTCATCATGCACGTCGTCTATCGCTTTGACGTCGGGGGGCTCGAAAACGGTGTCGTGAATCTCATCAATCATCTGGATTCTGAGTGTTTTCGACACGTCGTGGTAGCGATGACCAAATGCGACACCGCATTCTGCGATCGTATTGCGTCGAGTAAGGTCGAATTCTTCGACCTTGACAAGCCGCCCGGGCATGGCGTGAAACTGTATGCAAAACTTCATTCGCTGATTTCCGAGCTCCAGCCGACCATCGTTCACACGCGCAACCTCGCGGCGCTGGAGGCCGTCGTGCCCGCCTGGCTTGCAGGCGTGCCGATTCGCCTTCATGGCGAGCATGGCTGGGACGTTTCCGACCCGGATGGAAAGCGCTTCAAGTACAGACTGATTCGCCGTCTCTATCGCCCTTTCGTCAGTTGTTACGTCGCACTTTCGGGTCAGCTGGAGGACTACCTGCGTGACGGCGTGGGGGTGCAGGCATCGCGTATTACGCGAATCTGCAATGGTGTAGACACGGCGAGGTTTCACCCGGGTAGAGACGGGCGGAGCATGCTCGAGGGCTCTCCCTTCAATATGTCGGGTCTGATTGTGCTGGGAACGGTCGGAAGGCTTCAGGCGGTCAAAGATCAGGCAAATCTCGTCCACGCATTTGCGCGTGTGCTGCAGCGTGCGCCGCAACTATCGCCTCGCTTGCGGCTGATGATCGTCGGAGACGGCCCATTGCGAGCGCAACTCGTGGCAGAAGTCACCCGAACGGGACTGGAGGCTCACGTGTGGTTCGCCGGCGCCAGAGACGATATCCCGAACGTCATGCGGGCGATGGATCTGTTCGTTCTGCCCTCGCGTGCTGAAGGCATCTCCAATACGATCCTTGAGGCGATGGCGAGCGGTTTGCCGGTGATTGCGACCGATGTCGGCGGTTGTGGAGAGCTGGTAGTGCCCGCGGACAACGGGGCGTTGGTGCCGGCCAACGACAGCGAAGCGCTTGCGCAGGCAATCATCGACTACGTCGAACGCCCGGCGCAGATTCGTGCGCACGGAATCGCGTCACGAGAACGCGCCGTTTCACGATTCAGCATTCAGTCCATGGTGGCTGCGTATCATGAGCTCTACGCCGGCTTGCTGGCCGCGCACGGTGTCAGGGCGGTCGAGCCAGAGGCGGGTGTGGTGCGATGAATCGACTCCTGTTTCAAGCGCCGTGCGATCAGGCGCGCGCAAAGGAATAAGCAAACATGTGCGGAATTGCCGGAATGTTCGACACTCGTGGCAAGCGCGATTTCGATCGCGCGCTGATGCAGCGTCTGAACGATATCCAGTTTCACCGTGGTCCCGACGAAGGTGATCTTTACCTGGAGCCGGGGCTGGCCTTCGGGCATCGTCGCCTGTCGATCATCGACCTGTCGACGGGACAGCAGCCGCTGTTCAACGAGGATGGCTCGGTTTGCGTCGTGTTCAACGGTGAGATCTACAATTATCAGGAACTCGTCCCCGAACTGGAGGCGCTTGGCCACGTTTTTCACACCCGCAGCGATACGGAGGTGATCGTCCATGCTTGGGAGGCGTGGGGCGAGGACTGCGTGCAGCGCTTCCGGGGCATGTTTGCATTCGCGCTGTGGGATCGCAATCAGCAGACCCTTTTCATGGCGCGTGACCGTCTCGGAGTGAAGCCGCTCCACTACGCTTTCCTGGCCGATGGCACGCTCATCTTTGGTTCCGAGCTCAAGGTCCTGACGCAACATCCTGGTCTGGATCGTACGATCGACCCGCTTGCGGTGGAGGAGTACTTCGCTCTTGGTTACGTGGCCGAGCCGCGCACCATCTTTGCGGGTGCGCGCAAGTTGCAGCCGGCAGAGTGCTTGTGCGTCCGCAGGGGGCACCCGATTCCCGCACCGCGACTCTACTGGGATGTGCGCTTTTCGCTGGACAATCCGCTGTCGCTTGAGGATGCGGGGCACGAGCTGGTCGACCGTATTCGCGAATCCGTGCGCCTGCGCATGATCGCCGAAGTGCCGCTGGGGGCATTCCTGTCCGGCGGCGTGGATTCGAGCGCGGTGGTGGCGACCATGGCGGGCCTCTCCGACATGCCGGTCAATACCTGCTCAATCGCTTTCGACGATCCGGCGTTCAACGAATCGGCTTTTGCGCAGATGGTCGCAGATCGTTACCGGACAAATCATCATGTGGAAACCGTCAAGTCGGACGATTTCGATCTGATCGATACGTTGGCCGGTCTCTACGATGAACCCTATGCGGACAGTTCCGCCATCCCCACTTACCGCGTGTGCCAGCTTGCGCGCAAGCATGTGACGGTGGCGCTGTCCGGTGACGGCGGCGACGAGAGCATGGGGGGCTATCGGCGCTACCGCATGCACATGATGGAAGAGAAGATGCGCGGCGCCATGCCGTTCGGGGTGCGCAAGCCGGTATTCGGGTTGCTGGGGCGAATGTATCCCAAGGCTGACTGGGCGCCGCGCGTATTTCGCGCAAAGACCACCTTTCAGGCCCTCGCGCGCGATTCCGTCCAAGCTTACTTTCACTCGGTCTCCATCCTGCGTGACGACATGCGTCGCAGCCTTTTCTCGGCTGACTTTCAGCGCAAACTCGGCGGTTATCATGCACTGGAGGTGTTCCGTCGTCATGCTGACGCTGCGCAGACCGACGATCCGCTCGCCCTGATTCAGTACATCGACCTGAAGACCTATCTCGTCGGCGATATCAACACGAAGGTGGATCGTGCCAGCATGGCGCATTCGCTCGAGGTCCGCGAACCCTTGATGGACCACCCGCTCGTCGAGTGGCTTGCGACGCTGCCTTCCGGGCTCAAGATCAAGGGGCAGGAAGGGAAGTACGTGTTCAAGAGGTCGATGGAGCCGTTGCTGCCGCATGAGGTGCTGTACCGGCCGAAGATGGGCTTTTCGGTGCCATTGGCACGCTGGTTCCGGGGGCCGCTCAAGCAGCGCGTGCGTGATGCCATGCTCGGCGACACCCTTGCCGCCACCGGTATCTTCAATCAGGGCTACTTGCGTCACCTGGTCGATGCACACCAGTCGGGTGCGCGCGACTACAGTGCCTCCCTGTGGACGCTGATGATGTTCGAAGCATTCCTGCGTAGTCAGGGGCTGGCCGCGCCGCGTGTCGTGGCGGGGGAAGCGAGCTTGCAGGGATGCATGTGAATATGCAATCCAGCCCGACCGTCGCCGCGGCGATCCTGAGTTCTCGCGAGACGCCTGACGTCCTGCTCGCTGCCATCGATGCCGCAAGGTGCGCTCTGGCCCCGCTGGGCGGCGTGCTCGACGTGGTGATAAACGGGAACCGGGCGCTGGCCGAAGCGGTGAGCGCGAAAGTATCCACGACTGACGATGCACGCAGCGAGCAGGTGCGAACACGGTTCTGGTATGTCGCGCTGGGCGACAAGGCGCATGCGTGGAATACCTATGTCCACCATCTCTGGCCCGATGCCAGAACCACGGTCTTCATCGATGGCTATGTCGAGGTGGCTCCGCAGGCCCTTGGTCTGATCGATCGGACATTGACCGACTCGCCAGCGGTGTCGGCAGCAACAGGCGTGCCATCGGTAGGCAGTTCGGCTTCGAGGCTGAGAAGGGAGATGATCGAGGGCGGTGGCATACACGGCAACCTCTGTGCATTGAGCCGGGCCGCGATGGTGACGATCCGGCAGTCCGGATTCCGTCTGCCGCTTGGGCTGTATCGTGTTGACTCCTTGCTTGGTTCGGCCATCTGCTTCCGTTTCGATTCGGTGGCCAATCGCTGGGATCCGGGGCAAATAAGGGTCGTGCCCGAGGCCAGTTGGGCATTCAGGTCCCTTAAGTGGTGGCATCCAGGCGACATCGTCAAACACTTTCGGCGTGTACTCCGTCAAGACCAGGGAAGACTTGAGAACAATGCTTTCCGGAGCCACTTTCGCGACCGCAAGCTATCGCTGAGTGAGTTGCCCCGTACCGCGCTGGAAATGGTCGAACATTGGGTGGCGACACGTCCGGACGAGGTGGCGGGATTGATGAAGTCCCGGTTGCTGGTCCGGCGTGCGCTCAAGCGCATGCGTGTGCCCAGGGACTGGAGCCAGTCGCTTGAACCGCCGCTGTGCGTCTTCGATTCGAATGACGGCAGGCGCGACCAGACCACGGGATAAATCGAATCCATACGGCGCGTCGGCGCCGTAACCAGAGACCATGCGCATTCTTCATATCCTCGATCATTCCATTCCGCTCCACAGCGGCTACACCTTCAGGACCGCCGCCATCCTGCGAGAGCAGCGAGCGCTTGGCTTGGAGACCTTTCACCTCACTTCGCCAAAACAGGGGCAGACCGCGCACGCCGTCGAGGATGTGGACGGGTTGCGCTTTCATCGTAGCGCAGTGCCCGCAGCAGGCCTGCCGCTGGTGACGGAGTATCGCCAGATGCGGGCGACGGCGTCCCGTCTCGAAGCGCTTGTGCGCGAGTTGCGGCCGGATGTCCTGCATGCGCATTCTCCGGTGCTCGATGCGATTCCGGCCCTTCGTGTCGGCAAGCGTCTCGGTGTCCCGGTTGTCTATGAGATTCGCGCGTTCTGGGAGGATGCGGCTGTTGATCACGGTACAACCGTGGAAGGCAGCCTCCGGTATCGTGCCACGCGAGCGCTTGAAACATGGGCGCTGCATCGGGTCGATCATGCCTTTACGATCTGTGAAGGCCTGAGATCGGACATCGTCGCCCGCGGTATTGCGGATGACCGGATCACAGTGATTCCGAACGCGGTCGACATCGACGGCTTTCACCTGTCGGGCGAACCTGACGCTGCACTGAGGGCTCAGCTTGGGCTGACCGGCACCACCGTGCTGGGTTTCGTCGGCTCCTTTTACGCCTACGAGGGACTCGACCTGCTGCTCGAGGCATTTCCGGGGGTCGCGGCCGATCGCCCGGAACTGCGCATCCTGCTCGTCGGTGGCGGCCCGCAGGAGGACAGGCTCAAGGCGCAGGCGAAGCGTTTGGGCATCGCTGACAAGGTCATTTTCACCGGGCGGGTGCCACATGCCGAGGTGAGTCGCTACTATGATCAGATCGACTTGCTGGTCTATCCGCGCCACTCGATGCGACTGACCGAGCTTGTCACGCCGCTCAAGCCGCTGGAGGCCATGGCGCAGGGGAGGATTTTTGTCGCCTCCGATGTTGGCGGCCACAGGGAGTTGATCAGCGACGGACTCACCGGAAGACTGTTTGCCGCTGGTTCAGTCGATGCACTCGCCGCCACCGTTCGCGATACGCTGGACCACCGCAGCACCTGGCCAACCATGCGGGCTGCCGGCAGACGATTCGTGGAAGAAGTGCGCAACTGGAAGAACAGCGTCGCAAATTACCTCCCGGTCTATAAGCGTCTCGTGCATGGGCGGCGGGCGTGAGATTCGATGCACTGAGGATCGCGCTGGTCGGGCCCTTGCCGCCGCCTGCAGGGGGCATGGCCAACCAGACCCGCCAGCTTTCCGAGTTGCTGGTGTCGGAGGGCGCCCGGGTGGAGATCGTACAGGTGAATGCGCCCTATCAACCGCAGTGGATCGGCTCGATTCGCGGGTTCCGGGCCATTGCGCGGCTGCTGCCCTACGTCGTGAGTCTATGGCGCGTGGCGGGGCGGGTGGATCTCGTGCATGTAATGGCGAATTCGGGCTGGTCCTGGCATCTGTATGCCGCGCCGGCCATCTGGGTGTCGTGGTGTCGAGGCCGGCCAGTGATCGTCAATTACCGTGGGGGCGAGGCAGGGCCGTTTCTTGCCCGCTCGTGCAAGTGGGTCGGCGCCTCCATGCGGCGGGCGAGCGCGCTGGTGTTCCCGTCGGGGTTCCTGAAGCAGGTCTTTGCCGGGTACGGAATGAAGGGCTGCGTGGTTCCGAACATCATCGACCTCTCGCGCTTCCATGCCGACGCTGCGCAGATGCGCACTGTGGCGGCCGGTGGCGGCCATGTCGTGGTCGCGCGCAACCTCGAAACGCTATATGGCATTGATACGGCGATACGCGCGTTTGCCATCCTTCGGCAGCAGCGTCCCCTGGCGCAGCTGTCGATCGCCGGCAGTGGTCCCCAGGAGCAGGCTTTGAGGGCGCTCGCGGTTGAGTTGGGTCTATCGGAGTGTGTCCGGTTTACCGGCAGACTCGACCGCGATCAGATGGCTGAACTCTACCGTGATGCAGATCTCATGCTCAACGCGTCCAGAGTCGATAACATGCCCAATTCGGTACTGGAAGCCCTTGCGAGCGGTGTGCCGGTCGTCAGCACCGATGTCGGAGGCATCCCCTTCATCGTCACACACGAACGGAGCGCCGTGCTTGTGTCACCGGACGCTCCCGACGAAATGGCCACTGCCATGGCGCGCGTTCTGGCAGACAGTGGTTTCTCGCGCAGCCTGCGTGACACAGGCTTCGAGGCGGTTCGGCAATACGCTTGGCCCGAGGTCAAGGGGCGCTGGCTGGCAGTGTACCGTGAGGCGCTCACCCACGCGGGCGGAGGTGGCTCAGGTAATCGAGCGAATGGAAAATGATGACTGATCTCTACACCCGGTTTGTTGCGAATGTTCTCTTTCCGCTGCAGGAGAAAGTAAAACACCACGATACCGTGCGCGTGCGACGCGAGATGGAGTCATCCCAGTGGTGGTCGCGAGAACGCATCGATGCCTTGCAACTGGAGCGCCTGAAGCGCTTGTTGCGGGATGCTGGCAGTCATGTTCCGTACTACAGGGAGCTGTTTGCCGGTCTTGGTTTCAACCCCGAAGGCGTGCGTTCCGTTGAAGATCTTCAAGGTCTGCCGTTCTTGACGAAGGCTATCATCCGCGAACACAGCGACGAGATGCGGGCAGACGATGCGGTCGGTCTCGCGCGCATGAACACGGGCGGCTCCAGCGGCGAACCGCTGATCTTTTTCATCGGCACCGAGCGCGTCACCCACGATGTTGCAGCGAAGTGGCGGGCCACGAGGTGGTGGGACGTCGATATCGGAGACCGTGAGGTTGTCGTGTGGGGATCACCGATCGAGTTGGGCACGCAGGACAAGGTGCGCATGCTGCGGGACAGGATCATGCGGACCGAGCTCTTGTCGGCGTTCGAAATGTCCGACGCACGGGTGGATGAGTTCATTGCGCGTATTCGCGCCGCACGCCCGAAGATGCTGTTTGGCTACCCGTCGGCGATCAGCCATATTGCCGCACGCGCGGAAAAGCACGATGTGCGTGTGGACGATCTGGGCGTCAAGGTCGTGTTCGTGACCTCCGAGCGTCTGTACGACCATCAGCGCGAAACGATCGAGCGTGTGTTTGGCTGTCCGGTGGCCAATGGCTACGGTGGTCGCGATGCGGGTTTCATCGCGCACCAGTGTCCGGCCGGCAGCATGCACATTACCGCGGAAGACATCGTGGTCGAGATCGTCGATCCTGAGGGGCGCGTCCTGCCCGCTGGCGAATCCGGCGAAATTGTCGTCACCCATCTGGCGAGTCGTGGTTATCCTTTCATCCGCTACCGGACGGGAGATATAGGTGTCATTTCCGACGTGCCTTGCGCATGTGGGCGCGGATTGCCTGTCCTGAGCGAGATACAGGGGCGCAGTACCGACTTTGTCGTGGCGATGGACGGTACCGTGCTCCATGGTCTGTCCCTCATTTATATCTTGCGCGATATTCCTGCGGTCAAGGCGTTCAAGGTCATTCAGGAGTCGGTCGAGCACACGCGTGTGCAGATCGTGGCGGGTGCAGATTTCTCGTCGCAGGATGAGGACCAGATCGTTGGCGGTCTTCGACGTCGACTTGGGGCCGCCGTCCGTGTCGATGTGGATCGCGTCGAGCGGATTCCGGCAGAGCGTTCAGGCAAGTTCCGCTATATCGTGAGCCATGTCGGATCCGGCGCGCATGGGCATCAGGAACGCGGTTGCGCAGCAGCAGACAGGTAGAAAGTCTTGAGAGACATACTCGTTACCGCAATCTTCTGTTTTGGCGCATTCGCTGCGCTCAAACGGCCATATTACGGCGCACTGCTCTGGGTGTGGATCGGATTGATGAATCCGCATCAGCTCGGCTGGGGGTTCGCCGGGTCGTTTCCATTTGCGCTTGCATCGGTTGCGGTGACCGTATTGGCGATGTTCTTCGCGCCAAAGGATGTGCGCTGGCCCAAGAGCAACGCGGTCGTCGTGCTGCTGTGCCTGATTGCCTGGATGGGCATTACGAGCCTGACCGCGTTGCATGTCGAAGCCAGTCTGGAGAAATATATCGACGTGCTGAAAGTGCTGGGCATGACCTTGGTGGTCGCGTCTGTCGTCAGAACGCGGGAGGAGATTCTCGGCCTGGTCTGGGTGTCGGTTATGTCGATTGGCTATTTCGGCATCAAGGGCGGGATCTTCACGATCCGCACGGCGGGGGCCTTTCACGTCTGGGGACCGCCGAACAGCCTTGTCAATGGAAACAATGAGCTTGCTGTCGCCCTGATCATCTGCATTCCGATGATGTACTTCATGATGCAACAGGCCGGAAATCTGACGGGGCATCCACGCATCGAAAAATTGCCCGAGAAATGGGTCAGAAGGGGGTTGCTGGCGTCCATGTTTCTGTGCGCCGTATCGGCGCTTGGCAGTCAATCCCGTGGCGCGTTTCTGGCAATTGCTGCCATGGCGGTGATGATGTGGTGGCGGAGCAAGGCCAAGCTGTCGATCGGTATTGTTCTGCTTCTCGTGTCGCCGGCGCTGATCCTGTTCATGCCCGACGAGTGGATGTCGAGAATGTCGACCATCCAGACCTATGATCAGGATGCGTCGGCAATGGGGCGGATCAATGCGTGGCACATGGCTGTCAACATTGCCAATGACCGGTTCTTCGGCGCTGGCCTGGTGACCGCAACGCCGTATGTGTTCGGGTTGTACGCACCAAATCCGTCGATCGTCCTGGTGGCACACAGCATCTATTTTCAGATCCTGGGCGAGCACGGCTATTTTGGACTCTTCCTCTACCTGCTCTTCTGGTTTTTCACCTATTCGACCGCGGGGAGGATCGTCAGTCTGACCAAAGGGCGCGTCGAGCTCGAATGGGCGGGACAGCTCGCCTCCATGGCCAAGGTGAGCATGGTCGGGTTTGCGGTCGGCGGCGCTTTTCTCAGCCTCGCCTACTGGGACATGCCCTTCTACCTCATGGTTGCGCTTGTATCGACCGAGCTGCTCGTCAGAAAGGAACTTCAGGCTGCGCAGCTGGCTCGCGATACGAGCCTCAAGCAGGGCTCTCGTGGCACGACGGTGCGCACCGACGGTACCCGTTCATCATGTTGATCCGCAGTGCAATAGGTGCGTTGAGCGGATCGGGCGAGCACGCACGACTGAGTATCTTCATCTTTCACCGCGTCTTGCCGCAGCCGGACCCGCTGTTCCCGGCAGAGATGGATACCGTGCGTTTCGATCGCGCAATGGGTTGGATTTCCAGCTGGTTCAACGTGTTGCCGTTGCACGAGGCCGTCGGACGGCTGGCTCGCGGCGAGTTGCCTCGGCGCGCAGCGGCGATCACGTTTGACGACGGCTATGCGGATAACCTGCTGTATGCCACCCCCATCCTGCGGCGTCATGGCTTGCATGCGACCTTCTTCATCGCCAGCGGTTATCTCGATGGCGGACGCATGTGGAACGATACGATCATCGAATCGGTGCGCAATGCCACGGTTGCAGAGCTCGATGCCGAATGGTTGGGTGCGGGGGTGATGCCGCTGCAGGGGACAGGGCAGAAGTCAGCAGCGATTCACCGGCTGATCCCTGCCATCAAGCATCTGCCGGGTCCGGCCAGAGCCGATGCCGTTGCACGGGTGGAAGCCTCATGTGGGGCCACGCTGCCCGGTGATCTGATGCTCACCAGCGGTCAGTTACGGGAGCTCCTCGGCGCTGGAATGGGGGTCGGTGCGCATACGGTCAGTCATCCCATCCTTGCGCGATTGGCTTCAGAAGATGCGCGGCGCGAAATCGCCACCAGCCGGGACGCGCTCGAAGGCCTCCTGGGCGAGCGGGTTGGCCTCTTCGCCTATCCCAATGGAAAGCCGGGTGCCGACTACCTGCCCGAACATGTCGACATGGTCAGGTCGATGGGTTTCGATGCGGCGGTGTCGACTGCCTGGGGCGCGAGTGACAGGACGTCCGACCCGTTCCAGCTCAGGCGCTTTACGCCCTGGGACGAAGGCAGGTGGCGCTATGGCGCACGTCTGGTGCGAAACCTTGCCTCTCCATCGCCATGACGATTGTGATGGTCGGCGCCTAGTCGGCGTCGCGGGGAGGAGGTAGCCCCTGCAACCAGTCGCGAGCGATATCGATCACTTCGTCCCGCGCGGCGATGGTCGAAAATGCCTGGTCGGCTTCGGGCAGATCGTGACGGGTGAAGCTCTTGCACTGGTTCAGCGCGCTTGACCATGCGGGCTCCGCCGCGACCAGCTCGTCGAACTCCTTGCTCACGATGCTGCGGCCGCTCATCAGCATCAGCATGTGCCCGTTGAAGCGCTCCATACCGACCCGCATCCGCAGTGGATAGGGCAGGCCATCGACATCGTCACGTGGCGCGACGGCGGCTATCTGCGTGCGCGGCGACAGTTTGCGTTTCAGTACCCTGCCTACGGTGGCAAGCGCCGGGAGTGGATTGAAGCGCAACGAGAAGACTTTTTTCCAGAATACGGGTTCGCGCAGCCGCTGCAGGTAGTAGTGCTTCACCATGGCCTGCTCGCCGGTTTCCTCCGTATGTACGTACGGATTTCCGAGTGCCAGGCCAGTCACCCCGGGCAATTTCCAGGCGTGGATCATGCTGGCTGAGGCCGCGTCGCAGCCGCCCCAGAGCACGATTTCGGATAGCCCGGGTACCGTCGCCCTGAACGTGTCGATTGCGGCGCGGATATCGGCTTCGGTGTCGGTAAAGCCCACAAAGTCACCCGAGCCGTCTCCGATTCCCCGGTAGTCGAACCGCATGACGGGCGTGCCCGCTGCTGCCAGGCGCCGACCGAGAAAGAGCAGCTGCCTGCAACATCCTCCACGATACTGAGGCCCACCCGCCGGCATCGCCAGGACACCGCGCGACGCGGCGGGGAGCCCATCGGGGACATGAACGATGCCAAGCAGCGTTTCACCTTCGCACTCGAAGGTGACCGGAACTTCGGAACTGCTCAAGATGATTCTCCGAACAAGGCTGTCGTGGCGCTGATCAACGTCGGCAAGGCGTCGCGCTCGTGCAGCTGCCACAATGGCGGGCCGGAGAACGGATGGCTGCCCACCACCGCGCCACGTGCTTCGAGGGCCGAGACCACCTGTCGGGCAGCGATCGAGAGCGCACCGCTGTCATTGGTCACGTTTTCGAACCAGTCAATGCGCTTTGCCTGCATCGCGCTTTCGCCGCTGAAAAGTCGTGCGGCGTCGATTCCGGCTGCAAGTTGGCCCGCGAGCGGATAGCCGGCGACCTCGACCACCTGGCCTTCAGCCATCCTGCCCCGGATCAG
The DNA here is from genome assembly GCF_018122735.1 of Azoarcus sp. L1K30. GTDB lineage: Bacteria > Pseudomonadota > Gammaproteobacteria > Burkholderiales > Rhodocyclaceae > Parazoarcus. The sequence goes on from NZ_JAGRRD010000001.1 coordinate 4,523,742, forward strand.
GTCGGTTGTTTCGGCAGGCAGGCCACGCTCCATCAACCAGGCCACCCTGAGCCTCAGGTATTGCGTCAGGAATTGCTTGCCATTGACGACGGGCTGCCATAGCAACAGACGTCCATAGCGTGAGGGCGCCGACTCAAACATTGAACCCGCGAGCAGACCGCCCAAGCGCATTCCCCACAGGGAAACGCAGAGACCGCTTTCGCGGGCGAGCCAATCCGCAGCGATTCCCGCATCGGTCGCCCACAGGTCCCAGGAGGCAGCCTCGAGCTCACCATGACTTTCTCCGGTCCCGAATGGGTCGAGCAGCAGACAGGAATAACCTATGCGGGCAAACGAGCGAGCCTGGGCCGATGCAAGCGCACGGCAGCGGTTCATTTCCTCGGCAAACGGGGGCAGGTAAAGAAATGCACCGCGCGCCGGCACCGTCGCGGGGAAGTACAGCCCGAACAGCCGGCCCTGGCTGCCATCGATAAAGACTGGCCTGGTTTCAGTCTTCATGAGCCAGTATCAGCGCTTGGATTCGATGAAGGTCGCGAGTGTGCCGACGGTCTCGAAGATTTCCCCACTGATTTCGTCGTCAGCGACCTCGCAGCCAAGTTGTTCCTCAATGCTGGTGATCAGTGCAACGACCGTCATCGAGTTGAACTCGGGGAAGTTTCCCATCAAGGGGGTATCTGCAGTTAGCGTGGCGGCGCGGTCACCGAGTTGCAGGCAATGGTTCAGCAGGTCGCAGGCAATTTCCAGCGCGGTCATTGACTCTTTCCTATTGGTAGTAGTGAGTAGTGGGGTTCAATTCAGTATGTGTGCTATGACGCCTTGGTCGTTCGTCCGCTCTTGTGTTCATGAAACGCGTCCTTTACGACCATCTCGTCAGCGGGAACGCCGACAAACGCGAGGATTCGGCGCTGTCCGTCCGGGTTGCTCATTTCGCTGATGTCGAAGATGCGAAAGTTCTCCGGTAACCGGGCCTCGAGGCGAGCGGCTTCATCATAGTAGTAGTCCCAGTATTTTTCGATGGCTTCGCGTTTCGAGTCGGCTTCGAACTTGGGAAATGTCTTGTCCCACACCGGATCTGGCTGATAACGGGTGCCGTCGTGCGCCTGCCAGAAATTCTTGGATTCATGGTAGGGGACACGGACGATCATCGACTTGAGCCGGTCGGCAATCTGCAACGAGGTCCAGCGATTGATCGACGATTTCTCGAGCCAGCTATCCACAGTCTCGGTACGGTCGCGCTTGATGCAGACGAAGCGGACGTTCGGGTCCTGTTCGAGAATGTCGTCGACGTATTTCAAGTAGTAGTAGGCGATATCGCCCATCAGCCTGATCTTGTCACGCTTCTGCAAGGCTTCGTAGGTCGCGACCGATGCCGGCCTGGCGTAGTCGATGGCCAGGCGTGCCTTGGGTCCGCCCGCGATGATCCGGTTGAACTCGGCGATCGTGTTCAGGACGGGCTGCGGGTTGCCCTCGAAGACGCAACCAGTGGGGTTGAGTTCGTGAAAACAGACGGCGTCGCGCTGGCTGTTGAATAAACGCGATAGTGATGCGGTACCGGTACGCCCGGAGCCCAGACCAATGACAATCATTGATACCTCGTATCTAGTACATTCATATTCACGCCCATCCGCGCTCAGGCTCTTGGCTGGGCCAGCGCACGTAGCCCGAGGTAGCCGCAATAGAGCAGCCACTTGGGACTCAAGCCGGTCGAAAGCGATTCGCGAGCATACACTGCGGCCAACTCGTAGTTTCCGTCAGACACCAGTTTTTCCGTGATCCGCTTGAGCGTGTAGCCCTTGTTGCGGGTAGCAGCCTTGCGGATGGCGGGCGATTTCGAAAACAGCACCGCCTTGTCCATGACGTAGGAGCGAAACAGCAACTTCTGCAGGACCGTGACCACGGTCGACATGTTCAGTGTCTTGCTCGGATCCGGTGCGTTATGGTGCGATGTCATTCCGGGGAAATACCGGATGCCGCGCGCGACATCGATGCAGCGCAGGTAGAAGTCCCAGTCGCACTCATAGCGGATATTTTCGTCCATGCCGCCAATATCAAGGTAAAGCGTGCGCCGGACGACTGATGTATTGAGGTGCTGAAAGCCGTTGCAGCGCATCAGGTCTTCGACGCTCACATCGTAGACGCCTTCGCCATCCGGCCTGTGCGTCGTCTTTACGATGTGCTCAAGTTCTTCGAGCCACAGTGGCCCCTTGACTTGCTCATCACCGAGGTAAGCCGCCTGGTTGGTGTAGTAGAGATCGATGCTGCTGTCTGCTGCGCACAGTGCCCTCGAGGCGCGGGCGAGATGTTCCGGGTCGGTCCAGAAGTCGTCGTCGTCGAGAAAGGTGACAAATTCCCCTTGCGCACGTTCGACCCCGCGGTTGATCGCGTAGCTCTGCCCGTGGCCGCGCTCCGTCGCTTCCAGGTCGAGCATCAGCACCCGGCTCTTCAATTCTGCCGCAAGGGATTGGTATGCAGCGAGGTTGGGGCCGTCGGAACCGTCATTTACGACCAGAATCTCAGTCTCCCGATGCGACTGTTCCAGTACGGACTGAATCGCCTTGCGCAGCAGGGTTGGGCGATTGCGTGACGGGATGATGACGGATACGGAGACGCTTGATGACATAGGTTCGAGTACTTGCGCAAATGGCAGTGTTCAGTGTCGTGATCCAATCATTGCCGCAACCTCATCCACGCCTCTGAGCACCTGATTGAGGCTGCGCTCGTAGTCTGCTCTCGGCAGGCCGTAGGGATCGGCAATCTCGGACGCGTCACGTCCCATGCCGAGCAGAAACACCTTGTTGCGGGCCTCGGGGAACGCATCCAGAACGCGATCCCGGTGCTGCAACTCCATCACGAAGATCGCATCGGCGTGAGCGACCATATCCGCATCGAGCGACCTCGACGACCAATATAGCATGTCGACCCCCCGTGCCGCTGCGACTTCCGTCATGATCGGATCGGCGGGGCGACCGCTTTCGTGGTGGAAGCCAGCCGAGGTGACATGCGGACCATTCTTCAGTACGGTCGAGGCGTAGCGCTCGGCGACTGCGCTTCTATTGATGTTGCCGTAACACAGGAACAGGATGTTGTTGGCATCGGCGAGCGCCTTTGCTACCGCTCCGCCCTGCCATTGCGCATGTGCCTTCGCTCTTTCCCGGCGTTCCTTGAAGATGCCGGCGAGCCTGTGGTAATACGACGCGGCGATGCGACCCATATCGATCAGTCCAGGGAGTGGGTCGCGCCAGCTTTGCACGTCGAAGCGGTGCTCCGGGCGAAACACGAGTGCAAGATCCGATACGACCTGGCGCCCCGAGGGAATGGCTACCAGACCCGCGGGCGCGTCCTTTCGCAGTACGAGTTCATGCCAGAACACGTCGCGGGACAGATTGCGGACCTTGATGCCATTGCGATAGGCCGGCCGTGGGGCGACGCGGCCTTCGACCATGAGTTCATAGAGCATGGCGGGAAAATCCGCTCCCGCATGGACTGCGAGCGGGAGAGAGCCCCAGAAGCGGCCGTTGATTTCCATGAGGCGGAACTCGCCGGTGGCCGCATTGCGCTTGAATTCGACCATTGCGACACCATGCCAGTCCAGTGCGGTCATGAGGCGACTGGCAGCGTCCAGCAGCGCAGGTTCGACGGCTACGCTGGCGCGCAGGCTGCTTCCGCCACCGGTGAGCGGCACCTCGTGCAGTCTGAGGTGCTGGAAGGCGTAGACAATCCTGCCATGATCGGCGATCAGCTCAATGCCAACGCCATCGCCTTCGAAGCGCTCCTGCAGCAGTGCGTCTCCGTAGCGAAGTGCATCCCGCACCCGCGACTCGAGCTCTCGAGCGTTCAGCGCATAGCTGACCGATAGTTGAACGTTGCCTGCGCCGCGACCGGCAACCGAACTGACCGGCTTGATGACCACCGGATAACCAAGCTCTTCGCCCGCAGCCGTCGCTTCGTCAATGCTCGTCACCAGCCGACTGGCAGGAAGCGGAATGTTCAGTTGCGCTGCGAGCTCCCCTGTTCGTGCCTTGTCGAGCACTACCGCGAGGGCATCACTTCCTGCCATGGCAAGACGCTCGTCGCGAATGCGCTGTCGGTGCTTGAGCAGCGGCGTCACGGTGCGCTCGGTCACGGGGATGATCAGGTCGAAGCGGGCATCCGTCAGGCGGGCGCCGACCCAATTGATGAATTCTTCTTCGTTTTCAAGAGGGCTCGGGTAGCGATACTTCTCATCGACGGCCCGTGAATAGCCGGCAATGGGTTTCGTTTCGTGGCTCGCGATGTCGACGGTGACGCCCATCCTGCGAAGGGAGCGGGCAATGGTCAGTGCCGGCGGCAAATCACCGTCGAGTACCAGTACTCGGCGTGTCGCATGAGCTGCGGTCATGAGTTATTCCTGTATGGCGGGCACATTCTCGTTCCCGCTGCCCCACACCCGTTGTGGGACAACTCGCCTAATCCTGAATCTACGCATTCGTTTGTGACGCCTTCATGTCGCGCCCGCATCGCTGTGGCGTCTGCCCGATGTCCGCGCGTATGGCTCCATTGATGCCGAGTAGGGCACTGCTTTCGCCAGCGGCATTCGTCGCGGAGGCACCGAACAACATCAAGGTGCGCGGGCCTGGGGACCGCGACGGTGGCATGCACCCGTTCGCCGCGGCGTTCCGAAGCACGGGATGTCGCGCTTCATCCGATCACGACATCCTCCGCGCACCCGCCTGCGCCGGATTGCGGACGGCGCTTCGCCGTTACTATAACGGCGGATTGTCAGTCTTGTTCGTAGCGGAATCCAGCATTTTCGAGTATTTCGCTCTATCGACTGATTTTTTGCGCCGTGTTTTTTGCCGCCCGAGGTGGTCTTTTCCCGTACCCTTAAGCCAATACGGCCTTGATTGCCATCGATGCACGGCCGGCGAAATGATCGAACGTGATTTTGTGTTTCGGCATAACCATGGCTCGATGGCAAAATGGTCGGGTTTTCGCGGAGAACGCGTTTTCTGCTACAACGAGCGTGCCAATGATGGTCGAAACTTCTTTCGGCCCCCGGCGCGCAGCGGATGCTTGTCGATCGGGGCATCTACGCAGGAGGGCTCATGCATGATCAATGGTAAGGCGGGCTGCCGGATTTGGCTGAAACTCGTTCTGGTTGCGGTGGGACTGTTGTCCATTCAAGGCGTGGCGCTGGCGCAGGAGTTGCCATACGAATGTGGAAACTTTCATAACAATTACGGCCCTTTCGACTACCGGACTGCAAAAGCGCAACTGGGGGTCGTCGAGCAGTACCACTTCAATGCCCAGACAGAGTCGCTGGCCGGCGGGCAGACGGGGGCCGTGGGGGCTGACATCAGCTATACGTTGCGCGCATTTCCCAATCATCATCGTGCGTTGCTGTCGATGATTCGCCTGGGCGAGCGTGAGAAGCGGGAACTGCCTATGGGCGCGAGTCACACCGTTAAGTGTTTCCTCACCCGGGCTGAGGTTTTTCGTCCCGATGACTATGTGGTGAAGATGCTCAGCGGCATTTACTTGATGAATAAGGGTGACGAGAAGGGTGCGGTCGAAAAGCTCGAAGCGGCAGAGCGCCTGGAAAGTGCGGATCCAAACCTGCAGTACAACCTCGGGCTGGCCTATTTTCGCCTGGGCCGTTTCGAGGACGCGCTCGCACACGCGCACAAAGCCTATGGGATGGGCTTCGCATTGCCCGGGCTTAAGAACATGTTGAAGCGTGCCGGGAAGTGGCGCGATCCCGCACCGCGCGTAAGTCAGACCGCGCCGGGCACGAAGGAATGATGCGACCTTCGTCAGGTGTGGCACCAGGAAGGTTGAGCAGCCATGTGTCGTCCCGTCGTTGCGAACACCGCGCCCGCATGGCGCCAGGCTGCCTTCGTCCGCTCGCTTCGCACCTTATCCCGGCATGCATGCGTGAGATCCAATGACATCAACTGATCGCTTCCTGCTCGTCGCCCCTCAGTCTCCATTCAGTGAAGCGTCCGGGGCTCAACAACGCACGCGCCTCTTCTATGATGCGCTATGCGCCCATGGGCCGACGGATGTGCTCGTCGTCAGTCGTGATGAGGATAGCCCCGACGCAGAACGCGATAATCAGCATGGCAACATCGTGTATGTGCGATCTTCTCGCAAGGCTGCCGGTTGGCGCACGTACAGGCCGGACGCCGAGCTTACTGCGCGCGCGGTCGCCCTCCTGCCCGTGCCGCTTGAGAGTTACGGTCTGATCGTCGGGCGATACCTGTGGAGTCTGTGTCAGCTTGATTTGCCGAAATCCGTACGCAGTATCGTGGATCTGGATGATTTCAGTTATCGTTTCAGCCGCCATGCGCTCGCGAGTGCGGGATTGTGGAGAACGCTCCTGCAGCGTCGAGTGCAGGAATCGCTGGCTCGCCGGCAGCTCGTCCGATTTGACGGGTTCGTCTTCGTTTCGCAGCGAGACCACGCGAGCGTGCCCTCATCGGTTAGCGTCGTATGTCCCAACATTGTTCAGTCCTTCGCGTTGACGACCAGCGCTCGGACGGTTGCCGCGCGCCACTCGTTGCTGTTTGTGGGGTCCATGTGGTACGGCCCCAATCGTGATGGAATCCGATGGTTTCTCGATAAGGTGTGGCCTATCGTCAGAGCCGGGCTGCCGGATGCCCGCTTGACCATCGTTGGTGCGGCACACCCCGACAGGCGTGCGGAATGGGCGCGCAGTGACGGTGTTTCTGCGCCTGGTTTCGTCGACGATCTCGCGGCAACCTATGCGTCGGCGTCTGCGGTAATCGTGCCGGTCCAGTACGGTGGCGGGACGAACATCAAGCTGCTCGAGGCGCTTGTGCATGGCAAACCTTGCGTGTCCAGCGCATTTGCGCAAGCGCCTTTCCAGCCCTGGCTTCAGCATGGAAAGCATCTGCTGGTTGCAGATTCTGCGCAGGAGTTTGCCGTGCGCTGCATCGAGGTGCTCAAGGCGGCCGAGCTCGGATCATCGCTCGCGCAGGAGGGGAGGCGTCAGGTTCTCGATGTTTTCTGCGCCGCGCGGTTTCAAGCCGAGTTCGACAGATTGCTCCTCAGGCTGCAGGTCACGGGCTGCGATCGATCCAGGGGAGAAATCGCTGCGTGACGATGAAGCCAGCTGTCGATGCCCGCAAGTCGATGATTTCGGGCGCGCTATGGACGGTGTCGATGCGATGGGGGATGAAGCTCCTCGGTCTTGTCAGCACGATCATACTGGCGCGCCTGATCCTGCCGCAGGAATACGCAGTCGTGGCCATGGCCATGCTTGTTGTCGGCCTCATCGAGTCGTTTCTCGATTTCGGCACCGATACTGCAGTATTGCGCAAGGACTACATCGATGACGACTACGTCAACTCGGCGTGGTCTCTCAAGGTGCTTCAGGGCGCGTTCGTCGCCGTGCTGCTGGTCATAGGGGCCTATTTTGCGGGGATCTATTTCGGTGACGAGCGGGTCCCCCCTGTGTTGTGGATTCTGGCTGGCTGTGTGTTTCTCGCGTCTACAGGCAATATCGGTATGACCCTGGCGCGAAGGAATCTTAATTTTTCCCTTGATTTCAAACTACAGGTGACGTCGAAAGTCATTGCCGCGATACTGACGATCAGCGCAGCCTTTTTCCTCCGGGATTATCGTGCGCTGGTGCTTGGCGTGGTGTCGGGGTACGTGGGCGGCTGGATCCTGAGTTACCTGATGCACCCGTATCGGCCTCGCTGGTGCGTGAAGGCCTTTGCGGATATCTGGGGGGTCACCCGATGGCTGATGCTGTCGAGTATCGCCGGATTCATGCTGCAGAAAGCAGACGAGTTGGTGGCTGCGCGCATTGGCACTTCGCACGAGTTCGGGTTGTACAACGTTGGTGCAGATATTGGCCAGATGCCGACGGGAGAGATCGGCCCGGCAATTCTGAAGTCCTTGTTGCCTGTACTGTCGTCCATCCAGAACGAGTCTGAACGGCTGAAATCGGGCGTCCTCAAAGTGCTCGCAATCGTGAATGCCGTGACCTTGCCGGCGGGGTTTGGCCTCGCAGCAGTTGCGTTGCCGTTTACACTTGCCGTGCTGGGGGAGAGCTGGAGGGAAGCTGCACCCATCGTTGCGCTGTTTGGCATCGCGGGCGCTGCGAGGGTCATGGTCAAGCCTCTGTCGACCATACTTGTCTTGAAGGGTTTCACCCGTTGTCAAAGCAGGATCGTATGGATCGAATTTGTCGTTTTCGCGCTGTCTGCCGTCGTACTCGTCCCGCAATTCCATCTTTTGGGCTTGATTGTGGCGCGAATTGCCGGCACATTGACATCCGCACTGCTTATCATTTATGAGGCACATCGCCGGTGCTATGTCCCGGTGCAATCCAGTTTGAACATGTTATGGCGTCCGTTGTGCAGTGCTATCACGATGTACTTTGCAATCAAGTGGATGCAACAGTTCATATCGACATCAATGTTCGGTTTAGTCGCTGAAGTTGTCGCGGGAGCCTTCGTTTACGGCTTATTGATGCTGATAAGCTGGCTTCTGAGCGGTAAGCCTGTTGGTGTCGAGTTTGAGTTCGTGCGATTCGTGGGCAGGAGACGATCGCAGTCCTGAATCGGGACACTGCACACGTATCCGGGAGAGCGAACATGATTCTTCCTGTCAGGCCCAGCAGCGGCAGTTCTGAGAAACTGTCCGAGAGCATCAGGAAAATGGCCGCGCTGCACGGCGCGCCGTGGATGTTCGAGTATGCGTTCTATCACCGTGACCGACTCGCGCTTGATTTCGAATGGGCGGTCGGGAATTTCTCAGCGAATGCCAGCGTGCTCGAGATCGGCGGTTATCCCTTCTTCCTGACGCATGCTCTCCGTGCTCAGGGATACGAATTGGAATGCATCGACAAGCTCATTCCGGAAGCCAGAAGGCTCGCTGATGCAGCATCCATTCCTGTCACGTCATGTGATATCGAGCTTGAGCCTTTGCCGTACGCTGATGATACGTTTGATGAAGTGCTGCTGAATGAAGTGTTCGAGCATTTGAGAATCAACCCGATCTCAACGACCGAGGAAATCCACAGGGTGCTGAAACCAGGCGGGAGAGTCTGGATTTCCACGCCGAATCTTGGCTCGCTGAAGGGGATAGCGAACCTCGTGTTCAGGAACGAAGCGTGGGCTGTGGTGGGCGAAGGGGTCTATGCCCAGTATCAGGGGCTGCGGGAAAACGGCGTCATGGGGCACGTGCGCGAATACACCTCGTCCGAGTTGCGAGATTTTCTCAAGCATGTTGGCTTCGAGGTGGAGGAGATTGTGTACAGAGGCGGATACTCGAACGTTGTTGCAGAACAAGGCGCCCGTCTATTTCCTCGTCTCCGTCCCTATTTTTCGTGTATCGCGCGCAAGCCGAACGGGCGCTAGCGAAGGAAACCAGAAAGAACGTCACGCGCTTTGTCGAGTGCTTTTTCAATCGCGATGCGAGCGTTCAGTTTGCGCAGGACGGCGTCCGTGAACTCCATCATCCGGACCTTTCTCGCGAATTCGTGTCTCAATGCGAAGCGGTCGCTTGCCTCAAGCGTCGCGGCGAGTTGTACCAGATAGCTTCCAGCCCATGCCGAGGTCTGTCTTTCCTCGATGTCCTTGGCCGCACGACGCGACAGCGACTCGACAAGCGAAGGGGTTTCATGCGCCCTCTTGAGGGCCAGCGCGGCCTGTTCGATGTCCGGCTCGGCCCAGCTGGCCGAACTTCCGGCAAAGGATCTTCTGTACTGCCACGTGACGTGCAATGGTTCGACGAGTCGATAGGCGATGGGTATCGAATTCAGTTCGGACATGTAGGCCATGTTTCCCGAGTACCCGGTTGCAATCACGAGCTTGCCCAGTGACATGGCTTCCATCGGGCCCAGTCCCAGCCCCTCCGCGCGGTGTAGCGAGAGATATACGTCGCAAGCACTGTAAAGAGAAAGTACATCGGCATAGCTCATGGTCTCGGCCATTACCATGATGCGCGGATCTTCACTGATCGCCATCAACAGTGCATTCGCTCGCGCGTTCGTTGATGACTGACCGCTCGCATTGTTGGTCTTGATGACCAGCCTTACATCGGCATCATGGGGAAACGCGCGACGAAAAGCGTCTACCACTGCTTCGGGGTTTTTCCGCGAATGATCGCTGCGCAGGTCGAAGCTGGTGCAACAGACGAATGCGGAGGCGGGAATGCCTCGTGCGGCGCGTACGGCAGTCCTGTCCCGATCGGGTCGATTCGGCAGCAGCGGATGTTCGGCGTGGAAGGTGGGTACCTCAGGAACGGCGGTCTCGACGGCGTGGCGTACGAAAGGGCTGCTCACTAGAATCGCGTCAAACAACGCCAATGATGGATGCCATGCACGGGGAATGATCGGGAGCTCCCAGAAAATCAGCCCCACGTTCCTGAACCGGGCATCCAGGAGTGATGGAAGCTTGTTGAGCCATAGCGAGGGCAGCGCGATCAGCGAAACGATAATGAGGTTGTGGTTGTACGGGAGCTCGTTCGTCGATGTGCAGAGCTGCACCCCTTCAATCGGCTCGCGCTCGGTGTTGCCGTCGTAGTCTACGTCAATCGCCGCAACGCCATACCCTTGGTTGCGAAGCACGCTGATGAACAGCCGTGCAGTATTCCCCAGCCCGGAGGACGTACTGAGGTGTCCGATGACATTGAAGCCCGCTCTTGTCCCGTCGGCAGGATGCGCCCTCCCGCCTTGTGTCCTTTCGTACATCTTGCGTGCTTTCCTTCCTCATCGAGTCGTCCGTTGCTGTTGTTTCTTGGTTCCCAACCCGGAAGTGCAACTTTACGGTGAGCGCAATGATATCCGGAACGGTCTGCAGCTGTGACGTCGCCAGGCATCGCCAGTCGAATTCGGGCCTGATCACACCAGTGCATCCGAATTTCACGAAGATATTCCGCGAACGTGAAGAAGCGCGTTAAGGCGGGGGCCGATCGCTTCCAGTTTCCGCAAGAATCGCACCCGGGGCGAATTGAATACGTTGAGAAGGGTCCCTCCACATTCGCACACGTGTGCAGCAAGATACTTCTCACAGAGAATCGCATTGGCTTTGCCCTGCAGTTCGCGCAAGTCCCAATCATGTTCGTCGGCCAGTCCTCTCCAGTGCGTCTTGTTATCGGGGGAAAGCCAGTGCTCGATGTGTCTGGCCAAATTACAGCTGACCAAGTCCGAGAACCGAAGACGCCCGTCTTCCTGCAAGTAGAAGTTGTTCAGCGAACAGTCAGGTGTAAGTGCAGAAATGCGATCAAGCAGGCATCGATTCATGCCAAAAAGATAGGTTGCAACCCACTCGTCACTTGTGAGCCCCGAAATCGAAAACGGCAGACCAAGACTAAAGGTCTCCCCTACCATGACCGGTTCATCCCTGATCGCCATGGCAGCCCGAAAGCTCCGTCGAAATGCAGTCCTCGAAATCGGCCCGAACTTGTTGTGGTGGCAAAAGGTGTCGTTGGCGAAGACAACGAAGTCGCTGTCCTCAAGGATCCCCGCGCGCCGGCAATACGCCAGGCCAGTCTCCCATCCGGAGAACTCCCGACAAGCGTTATCGCCAGGAATCAGCACCGCATCGGAGATCTCTCTTGGCTGGAGTTCCGGGCCGTTGTGCACGATCACCAGGGAGCGCGTTCCCGGAAACCCTTCGAGATAGGCGCGAAATCGGCTCACGGCATCGTCGAAGTACGACGGGTAGTACGTCAGCAAGATTCCGGTGATGTGAGCGGCCATATGTCCGTTCTCCAGCGCAATCTCAGTAACCTGCACCGCCAAGAACATCGCTTCTCTGCGATGCCGGAACTCCTGGGCCCCTTCAGCAGGCCGCGCGTGTCGTTCGCCCTTCGCTTGCTGGCAACTTGCTCGGGCCATTCAGTATGCGGCGTTATGCGCTTGCCCGATCGACGCCAAATACTACCCGGCATGAAAGTTCGCGGCAAATGAATCCACGTCCGTGCGCGGTTACCCCACTGACTGTCGGTCCCATTGAAACGTAGTCGGCCACGCCCTGCGCTACTGTTTGCGGGCGACAGTGGAGGAAAAGCCAAAAAAATATCGGGCGGCCTCGGCCGCCAGCAGGGGATCGAATGAGGTGCGGTGTAGCCAGTCGTCTTGCGGCGCGCAATTTGATGGCGAAATGGATTGCGTTCCGGGGCATTGAAGGTTAGACAGTCCCCCATGTTCGACTCACGCATGGTTGTGCTCTCGGGAGGTGGCCGGTTGCGGAGTATAGTGAGCCACGGAAGTGAGGCTTTCCGCGTTTCGGCTACCTGAAACGGTGTCGACAGGGATCGCTGGCAAGGTGCAGCTGGTTGTGGCGTAGTTCATGGTTGTGCCACGCCTGCAAGCGCGCTGACGAGCGCGCCTGGCTCACGTCCGATCCTCTCGCGGCGGGGGGCTTGTGCCAGTGCTTGCGCCGAAATGTCGGGTGGTCTGCACATGTCTAAGTATCCGGGGCTTTGTTCCTCTGGTTTGCATGCGCGCTGATTGCTGATATTTTGTGCGCGCCTGATGGGGTCGACTATGAATATGCCGCTGGAAGTGGAAATCGAGGATTGTTCGTGCCCGCTGGGTTGTGGGCGAAATGATCAGGTTGTCTTGGACCACGTCACGGATCGCCTGCATGGTCTGCCGGGCGAGTATCGTATCGTACGCTGTCGCAACTGCGGACTCATGCGGACAAATCCACGCCCGACTGCTGCAACGATCGCCTACTACTACCCATCCAACTACGCGCCACATCGCAACGATGCGCACCGGGCAAGTGTGGCAGGACGTGTCGAGCCCTACTGGAAGCGGGTGCTGACAGATTTGATCGACGAGCGCGATACGTTGATGCCGGACGTGAAGCGAGGAAGGGCGCTTGAATTCGGGTGCGCATCCGGAGGGTTCCTGGCCAGGCTTCGCGACAGCGGTTGGCTGGCAGACGGCATCGAGCCAAATCATGATGCTGCAGCGAGAGCGCGCGCAGCAGGTTTTGCGGTCCATGTGGGGCAGATCGAAGACGCGCCGGTGCCGGGCGTCCGCTATGACCTGGTGGTGGGCTGGATGGTCATGGAACATCTGCATCACCCCATTGACGCACTCAGAAAGTTGCATGAATGGAGCAATCCGGATGCCTTGTTGGCGATCTCCGTACCTGATTGCGGTACTTGGGAGTTTTCGCTGTTCAAGGACAAGTGGTTTGGTCTGCAAGTGCCAACCCATCTCTTTCATTTCACTCGCGCGAGCTTGACTGAAGTACTTCGAAGGGGAGGGTGGGAGGTGGAGAGGATCTTCAGCCAGCGTGTCGTATATCCGGTCAGGGAAAGCGTTAATTACGTCCTGAGGGATTCGCGCGAAATTGGCGCTCTTTCACGAACCGGACTGCGTCTCGTGAGTCGTGCGTTGGTCAATGGGTGGGTCGGAAGGCCGCTGGGCGTAATTCTAGCGGCTGCCAAGCAGACTGGGTGCATGACCGTCCTGGCGCGGAGGATTTCAGTTGCCTCGCCGAACTAGGTCGAGCACACCTTTGGCGATTTTCAACATGCGTGGGACGTTGATTGAGATGGCGAGTTCCAAAATCGCATTTCTGCTTGACATGTTTCATGAGAGTTGAAGATGCAGTTGATTGACGTTTCGGGTTTCTCCCGGTGATGGCTCATTTGATCGGTTTCGCATGTCGATGAGGAAAATATACCTCGACTACCTTCGCGTTCTCGCAATCATTGCAGTGGTGACGATTCACGTCACGGCTCCGTATTATTCAAAGGGATATGGTCGTGGTGAAAGTGTTTGGTGGGTGGCTAATTTTCTCAATGCGTTGTCGAGGTTCTCTGTTCCCGTTTTTGTCATGATTTCAGGTGCGCTTTTGCTCGGGAAAAGAGTGGGTGTTCTGGATTTTTACAGAAAATCATCGCTGAGAATAATCCCCCCGTTGATTTTCTGGAATCTCATCTTCGTCGTTTTCAATGCCGTGATTGAAGGTGGGGTGCCGGGTGCTGTCTGGCAATTGAAGGCTGGGGTCTTTATCGATGGATACGCCGCCAAGCACCTGTGGTATCTATCGATGTTCAGTTGTTTGATTTTTTTTGCTCCATTTGTCAATCAATACATAAATGGTGATGCTCCGGGCGAAAGAGGGTTGTTGGTGCTGCTGGCCGCATTTTTTATTTTCTTTGTTGTCGAGTGGATGGCCTCCATTGTTAAAGATCTTGTGGATGTTTCCATTTCATGGTTCAAGTATTTTCCGCTCTATATGGCATACTTTATTGGTGGTTATTTCCTTGATCGGCATCATCATCGACTTCCCTTGAGTGTTGTTGGTGCGTGTGTTCTTCTGTTTATATTGAGTGTCGTAGGGATCTTCGGAAACTACTACTATGGACTGGTGTCCGGTTCATTCAGAGATTACTTCGTGCTCAGCAATACAGGACCTCTATTGTTCCTGATTTCGTTCTTGATTTTTTTGATCTTTAGGCGAAGTGTCTTCTTCATGAACGAGCGGGTCTGGTTGTTAAAGTTGTCCGAGGCTTCGTTTGGTGTTTACTTGATTCACCCAATTTTCATCTATCTTGTAGGTCGAGCTTTGTCGCCCATGGCGGATCTTCCGCTTGCCAGAATCATCATTTCGATCCCCTTGGTGACGCTTCTTTCATTTCTGGCCGTTGGCATGCTTCGTAGATTGAGCTTCATGCGCCGGGTCTCCTAGAGACGATAGTGAATGGCGAACGACTTGAACTGGGCGGTTCTTGATTTTCCTGATTTATGAAAAATGATTTGGTATAGGGTTTTTTGATTGTTTCGGGGGCGTTGGAATGAAGTCGGTAGCCGTCGTTTTCAGAGCGTACGATGCGGAAGCACCTTACGTGAGATCTTTTATTGATCACTACATGAAAATTGGATGTGGCGAATTTCATGTGGTGGTGCCTGATGGGAACCCGTCTGCGCTGCTGGAAGTTCAGCTCCAAGGTTATACGAACGTGCGATTGCACCGTGATCACGGATATTCACGGTTGTATGGGTGCCAGACCGCAGCGCTTCGGCATGTTGAGTCGGAATATACTCTTTCAGTGGATGTGGACGAGTTTCTTGATGTCGATACGGTGAGCAGTCTGCCTGATTGCGACTTCCTCGAATTGCCATGGGTTATCGCACCCTTCAATCCGTGCAGAACTGGAGAAGGCGTGTTCGGGTTTGTCGATGGGCAGATCAAGTATATGGTCAGGACAGAACGCTGCGAGTCCTTGGAGGATCATGGTTGCGTCATCAAGGGAGGATTCTCGAGTGAACGTAGTCCGTATCCACTGCTGCATTACGTTTACCGATCGTATTCGGATCTTTTCCTGAAGTGCACGCTCGGAAGCTATCATAGTTACCAACGAACGATTCGGTCGCAGCTCATTGACGGTGTGGACGATGTCCGGAAACTGCCGTTGAAAATCAAGATGGCGGCAATCTATCAGAGGCTTTCTCTCGCGGGGGGGCGACGCTTTCCGAACTTCTGTGCTGTGGACGCGGAGGTCGAATCTTCGCTGGTGTCCAGTTCGGGCAGTGTCGATAGCTACGTGCTGCTGGAAGAGGCTTTCTTTCAATATCAAAGTCGTATTGATCTGGTAGCGCTCCTGAAGCAGGTAAGAGGCCACCCGAAGTTTCGAGAGTACGGGCGCTTGCCCCACTTTGTGCTTGCGGAGATTGCCGACAGAACCTTGTGCGAACCGTTTCGAGGAGAGGACTGGTTGGGGCGCAGGCGGTCTGGTATGGCTGAGCGAATGCGCGCGCTGTTCGCATAGGGATAGGTGTTGGGGAGTATCTTTCGGGGTAATGCTCTGACGCCCGGATTGTGGGCCTGAATTTTGTGGGGTGGTGCTACGTGAGGTACTGTCGTTTCTTCTGTTCGGTGGATGGTCTTGCAAGCTCCGGTGTTCGGAGGCGGATGGATGCGTAGGCCAGTCTGGGTGTATTGGGAGAATTTCAAGAGTCGTCCCGAACCGGCGTACATCACGCTCTGCCGGTTGTCCATGCTGCATCATTGGCGAGATGAGTGTGTCGTCTTCGTTACGCCGGAGAATCTGGAGTATTACCTTCCCGGCATGACGCGGCGGGTGTCGCGCATCGAGGCGGACATCGAAGGACGCCGGGACCGGATTCTTCGTGCATTCATCAAGCAAAGGAAGTCGCTGGCGGTGAGGGCCGACGTGATCAGGGCGAACCTGCTGCGGACTTTTGGTGGAATCTATGTCGATGCGAGCAGTGTTGCGCTGGGAACGCTGGGGCGCTACTTCGATGTGCTGGAGCGGAGCGACAAGAGTTTCCTGATTTCGCAACGCGAGACGCACGGACGCTCCGATTATCCCGTGGGCTTTTACGGGTGCCGAACGGGCTCCGACATTATCGAGGAATACGTTTCGCAGATTGATGCACTTCTCGCACACTCGTGCGAGTTCGATTACAACGGCCTCGGCACCATTCTGCTTTCGCCTATTGTCAGGTCGAAGATTGATCAGGCGTACGTCATTCCGGAGGCGGAGATCATGCCCGTCACTTATGAGCGTGCGGACTCGATGTATACCGGACCGGCAGATACGCTGTCGCTTGGAGATGGTGCCTCGATGGCCGTTTTCAAACTGTTCAATTCGCCATTCAGTGGCCCGCTGGCTCGGCTCACGGTCGAGCAGCTTTACCAGGCGGACATGTTCATTGGCGAGTTGTTCCGGACGGCGATTCCTGAAAGCGTCTTTCAGTCCTATTTGTCGCGCCGCGGGGCGGTGGGTTGAGTGCTGCTGCGGCAGGGTAAACGTTCACGAGAGAGGCTCGCATGTTGCGCGTACCGCAAGCGTGGGTTCTGGGGGTTACCGGTACCGTGCTTTGCCTGCTCATCTACGGTGGATGGCGATTGCTTGGCCCGGGTAGTGAATCGCGCGCGGACAGGCGTCTCGACTACAAAACGGTTGATGGCCAGGCGCTGACGTTGCATATGTTCGAAGCGCACGCCTCGGGGCCGAACGATCGGGTTCCCGCAGTCCTGTTTTTCCATGGCGGGGCCTGGCAATTTGGGGACCCCAGGCAGTTCTTTGATCAGTGCCGGTTTCTCGCCGATCGAGGGGTCACCTGCTTCAGTG
Organism: Azoarcus sp. L1K30; assembly: GCF_018122735.1. GTDB lineage: Bacteria > Pseudomonadota > Gammaproteobacteria > Burkholderiales > Rhodocyclaceae > Parazoarcus. Next base: position 4,540,824 of record NZ_JAGRRD010000001.1, read on the forward strand.
TGCAGTACAGGATTGCCTCGGTGCATGGCACGGATGCGCGCGCTGCCGTGCAGGATGCGCGATCGGCGTTGCAGTATGTTCGCGAGCATGCGGATGCGCTGAAGATCGACGCTGATCGCATTGTGGCCGGCGGTGGGTCGTCGGGCGGACATCTTGCGGCCGCGCTTGGGGTCGGCCTTCCATTGCCCGTTGCTGCCGAAGGGGCAGGGATGCGGGACAGGCCCGCCGCACTTGTTCTCTATAATCCGATGCTGGACCTTGCGCCGGGCATGCCGGATCACGATCTGGTGTCCGCGTTCTGGTATGAAGTGTCTCCACTGCAACATGTCGATGCGCGAACGCCGCCAACGCTGATCCTGTCGGGTACCGAAGATCGCGAGGTCTCGGTCGAGACGGTGCGGCGCTTCTGTTCCGCGGTTCGGGTGGGCGGTGCCCGGTGCGAGCTGGCACTATACGCCGGGGCCCAGCACGGATTCTTCAATCCCGGCGTCGACCGGGGGAGATACTATGACGCTACCAACCAGCGGGTGGTCCGGTTTCTGCAGGAACTTGGCTACCCGGTCAGCGCGCCGATCGGCGACTGAGGCGGCGATGAAGATGCTTCTCGTGGAGTAGTGATGCACACAGGTGGCGCCCGTACCGTGTCGGTCATGACCGCAGTGCTGGCATTGGCAGGCTTGACGACGTTTGCGGCGCTGCATCCGTTCGGCGTGCCCGTAGCGGTGCTCATCTGCTGCGCGATGCTGTCCGCCATGGCGGTCCATAGACATGCCTGGCTCGTCGTCGTGCCCGGATTGCTTCCGGTGGTCGACCTTGCGCCGTGGACGGGCGCAATTCACGTCAATGAGAGTGACGCGTTGATATTGTGCGCTGTCCTGTGGCTGTCGCTGCGCAGGATGTTTCACCTGTCGAGAGCTCACCGGGCGTCGACACGGTTTCGGCTGGACGCGGTCGGCTGGCTCGTCGTGCTGCTGATGCTGGGCAGCTATCTGGTGTCGACCGATTGGTCGCGGCTGTCCGATGTGTTTTCGGATCCGTCCCTGCTCGCGGGCTATGCGACACCATTGAACGGGCCCCGATTGGCGAAGGGATTTCTGTGGGCGCTTCTGTTGCTGCCATTTCTTGCCAGGGCATTCAATCGAGACCCGCACGGCGCGCGGCGCGCCCTCGCCGGCGGGCTGCTGTTGAGCTTGACGCTGGTTGCACTCGGCGCCGTGTATGAACGCGCCGCATTCGTGGATCTGAGCAATTTCTCAGCGGACTATCGTACGACTGCGTTTTTCTGGGAGGTCAATGTCGGTGGCGCCACCCTTGACGGTTGGCTGGCGTTGACGGTGCCGTTTGCGGTCTGGCTCGCACTTCGGGCCAGGGCACCCGTGCGTGCCGCTGCCTGCGTCGCACTTCTATGTTTGGCGGGATACGTGGTGTTTACCACGTTCTCACGTGGGCTGTATCTGGGCATCGCGCTCGGGTGCGGTTTGCTGGTGGTTTCGATGACATGGAGGGCAATCGGCACTGCGCGCTGGCATGAAGTCTTTCTGCGCATGTCACTTCTGGCGCTGGGCGGCATCGTGCTGTGCATTCTGCTGGTCGCAGTATTTTCGACCGGCGGCTATCGAGGCTTGCTTGCTACCATGGGTGTGATCGGCCTCGTCTATCTGGTGGGGCCGGTTGCGACGATGCTTCCCAGGCCGGGCTGGATGGTGGCGGTGCTCACCGCGATCGCCGCTACGGTCGTCAGTGTTGCGGCGATGTACTGGATCCCGAAGGGCATCTATCTGGCGTATGCAGTGGGCTTCATCGCCGTACTCGTCCTGCTGCACGGGCGCTTGAATACAGGATCGTTCGATCCTGCAGTGCTGGCGGTCGGCGCCGTGATCTGGACCGCTGCGAATGCTGCCCTGGTGACCCTGTTCTGGTCCGAGGGGCGTGGATTGACTGCAGGCGTGCTGGGTTCGGTCGTCGTACTGTCGCCATTGCTTCCAGTCAGTGCAAGGCCTGAACTGTGTTGGCGCCCGTCGGTGGGGATGACCGTACGCCTGGTGTTCGGACTGGGAATTCTGCTGGCTGTCGTTCTGGTGACGGGCACCTATTACGCCAGCGAGCGGGTGGGTTCTGCCGCGAAGGATCTTCAAGACCGCGAGGCGCATTGGGCGATGGGGGCCTCATTGCCGGTCGGCGAGGTCGAGAGATGGCTGGGTGTCGGCACTGGGCAATACGCAGAGCGCTATTTCTGGTCCGCCCGACAGGGCACGTTACCCGGCAACCACCGTATCGTGATCGATGACGGCGCGCGGTACTTGAGACTGGGAGGGCCCACCCACGTCCTCGGTTTTGGCGAATTGTACCGGGTGTCGCAACGCGTACGGCCCGGACTGGTGGCGCCTTTTACCGTATCGATGCGCGCGCGGTCAGTTGCCGGTGGGCACCTCCATGTCGAACTGTGCCGAAAGCATCTCCTCTATGACGGGGGCTGCAGCGTTGCGGAGGTGAGCGTGCCGGCAGGCGCGGAATGGAACGAGCTGACGCTGATGTTGCCCGCCGGGGGCTTGGGCGATGCCGGCGTGTTGCCGCGGATGACGATGTTCTCTCTGGCAAACGCGGATTCGCACGCACTGGACGTCGATGATGTCAGTGTGATCGATGCGCAGGGTCGTTCCCTGCTGCGAAATGGCGACTTTTCGGCGGGGAGTGACTTCTGGTTCTTCAGCAGCGACCGTCATCACTTGCCGTGGCACGCAAAGAACTTGTGGTTGCACTATTTCATCGAGCAGGGGATTCTTGGCTTGGCAGCGTTCTCGGTGATGTTTGTGCTGGCTTTGTACAGGGTGACCCTGGGGGGGGCAAGGCGCGACGAAATTGCCTTGCCGCTTGCTGCGGGGCTGATCGCATTTGGCGTGGTGGGCCTGTTCGACAGCCTCGTCGACGCGCCTCGGCTGTCCGTGTTGCTGTTCCTGCTCCTGTTTCTGGCACTCGGTCTGCGACACCGCCCGGCGACTGGGAATGAAGCCGGAGCGAAACCGAGTGGTGATCTCGCTGGCCGCTGACGTGTTCAGTCCCGGCTGCGATATTCGCGCAAGTGCTCACGCAGCTGCATCAGGTCGGCTTCGAGCGTGGTACGGGTCAGCCGCACGCCGAAGCGCGCCTTTGCGTGTGCGTCCGTACACGGTTGATCCAACATGGTCGCGAGCATCAATTCACCCAGCGTGCTTCTGTAATGTGCCGGCTCCCAGAACCATTGCAGCATGTTCTCGCGATTGCCGGCAGAAGGCGGCGATTCGGTCGTATAGGCGTCAACCGTATTGAAGTCCCACAAATCGACGTCTTCCTGTGCCGCCATCGCTGTCAACATGGTCTTCCACGTCTCGAACACCGGCCAATTGCCGCTCGCTTCGATATTGGCAAGGTAGTCGGCATGGTAGGGGTTGATGAATAGCGTGACCTTGATGTCGCGCTGCCGGCTCCACGCGATGAGTGTCCGCAATGCGGTGAAGCCCGAGCCCGGCGAGCCGTCATCCGCTTCGACAACATACGCCTGTTGCAGACCTCGACGTAATTCTCTGTTCTTCTGTGCGAACAGGACGTGCTGTCCTTCGGTACGGATGATATCCAGGTAGTCGCGCGCCGGATTGAATCCGGACGGCGTGCGAGTCGATGCATTTTTGTTGCGCTGGGCTGCTACGGTGTAGATCGAGTCGCCCAGCGCAGACAGGGAAAACAGGGCGGTGAGGCGGTCCTTGGTTCTCTGCAGCCAGTAAGCCGCGTCCGCCGGCATGAGTCCGGGAATCCGCAGCCGGCTTTCATCGGCCGTGCGCGGAGGAAGGGGGGCTGACTCGGGTTTGCCCGCCGACTTGCGCCTGATGAAGTCCAGGAAGTCGACGCCCTGAAGAATGCGCTTCGTCCGATCGCCACTGGCGTGCATCGCGTACAGTGACTGGGTCCGGATACTTGCGCCTGGAATGCCCGCATTGAATACCGGTTGAAGTCGGGCCGGCCAGCAGTCACTTTCGGGGTCGAGACCGAGCTCGGGACGGGAGTTTCCGCCAATCACTGCGGCGGCGTGCATACGATCGGAAAAGTAGGGCTTTACGACCCGCGTGCGTTCGGCCGAAGCCGGTTTGAGCTGGTTGAGTCCGTCGACTGCCGGTGAGCCGAAAATGCCATAAGGGTCGATCAGTAGATTGACGGCACCGACGACTGCGCCCGATGCGACGGTCGCCAGCAGCAGGTTTCGCAAGTACGCAGAGTAGGCTGGCATGGCGGCTGTCAGTTCAGAACTGGAAATACAGGAACTCGGATACACGCGTCATGGCCATCACGGCAGCCGCGGCAAGGATGCCGGTTGCAGCGGCCCAGGTCGATGTCGCGCGCCACTTCAGGCGGGCAAGCGCTCCCGGCATCGGGAGCTCGTCGGCAGGACTGCAATGGTGCGAATTCAGAGTTGGTTCGGCGGTCTGCATGATCTGCTGCGTGTTCGGCATGAAGAGTGCGACGGGCATCAGCGCGACGATCCAGATCCAGGTTTGTAGAAACTCACTCCCGCCGCCGAGAAAGGTGCTGACGCCCAGGCCGGAGAGTACGGACCACATTTCGCCCAAGCGTGCCGCAATTGCGTTCGGAAGGGCAACTCCGTTGAATCCGGCCATGCCCGCAAGAATCCGGAGCGCCGCCTCGATATCGGGGGCGCGAAAGAACACCCAGCCAACGACCACGGCGAGAAACGTGAGTGACCAGCCGGCAAAGCGGGCGGGCATCGTTCCTCCAAGCGCGTTCGAGACGCGTGCCTTATTCAACAAGATGCGCCACAGATGGTTCAAGGTCAGGTAGATGCCGTGCAGTCCACCCCAGATCACGAAGGTCCACCCGGCGCCGTGCCAAAGCCCCCCCAGCAGCATGGTGATCAGCAGATTGCGGTAACGCATAAAGGTAGAGCCCCGGTTTCCACCGAGCGCGATGTAGAGGTAGTCGCGCAGGAACTGGGACAAGGTCATGTGCCAGCGACGCCAGAACTCGATGATGCTCGTTGCCCGGTAGGGCGAGTGGAAATTGAGCGGGAGCCGGGTGCCGAAGATGCGGGCGGCGCCGATGGCCATGTCCGAGTAACCGGAGAAGTCGAAGTAGAGTTGCAGGGTATAGGCCAGTGTTCCGCCCCAGGCCACGAACAGGCTGAGCGGCTCTCCGCGGGCCGCTGCGTCGAACATGGGCGACGCATACTGGGCGACGCCATCGGCGAGCACCGTCTTCTTGAACAGGCCGATGACAAAGATCGTGAGGCCGATGGCGAAGTCGCCGGTGTTCGGACGCATCGCGGTCTCGCGCATGAACTGGGGCAACATGTCGCGATGATGCACGATCGGACCCGCGATCAATTGTGGGAAGAAGGTGACGAAGAGTGCGTAGTGGGAGAAGCTGTATTCCTTCGTGATGCCCTGGCGCGCGTCCACCAGATAGGCGATCTGCTGGAAGGTAAAGAATGAGATGGCGAGCGGGAGTACGATCTGACCAAGATGAAAGTCAGTCGATGCCAGCGCATTGAAGGTATTGACGGCGAAGTTGGCGTACTTGAAGTACCCGATCAATGCCAGATTGAGGCCAATGCCACCGAGTAGCCAAAGGGTGCCAGTGATACCTTTGCGAGCGGGGTGTCGGCTCAGTCTGCGACCGATCGCGTAATTGACGAGCATCGACGCGATCAGCAGCATCAGGTAGGCGGGATTCCACCAACCGTAGAAGAACAGGGAGGCAACCACGAGCCAGCCGATCGCACTTTCCCGTCCCCGTCGGGCGAAGACGAAATACAGCAGCACGGTGATCGGGAGAAAGGCGAAGAGAAACTCGTAGGAGTTGAATAGCATGTGCCTCTTACCGGTGCCGTGAATATGTAGTCATCGTCCGATCAGGTCACTGATGCGCCCTTGCGGGAGCGCTGCCGTGACCGCAAGGGCGCGCCTTGATCGAATCGCGCTAAACGAGCACCTCTGCCACGTGTGGGTGCCCAAGGAAGGATTGCGGACTGGCGCTCGCGCCGTAGGCGCCCGACTGATAGATCGCCACGAGGTCGCCGGGCTGCGCAGTCGGCAGCGTCATGCGGTCGGCGAGCAGGTCAAGCGGGGTGCACAGCGGTCCGACCACCGACACCGACTCGACATCGAGCTGCCCCATCCGGTTGGCAATGGCGACCGGGTAGTTCTTGCGGATGACCTGGCCAAAATTGCCCGAGGCAGACAGGTGGTGATGCAGCCCCCCGTCGACCACGAGATAGGTATGACCGCGCGACACCTTCTTGTCGGTGACGCGGCACACGTAGAGCCCTGCCTCGCCGACCAGGTAGCGGCCAAGTTCGATGACCACCTCGGCATGTGGTAGCTGGTCCCGGGCGGCGGCAACGATGGCGGCGAGATTTGCACCGATCGGCTCGAGGTCGAGGTGGCTTTCGCCGGGAAAGTACGGAATGCCGAAACCGCCGCCGAGATTGAGGAAGCGGACCGGCGAGGGGGCATGTTCAGCAAGCTTCAGAGCGAGTGAAAAGCTCTTTTGCTGCGCATCGACGATCGCATCCGCACGCAGGTTCTGCGATCCGGCGAAGATGTGAAAGCCTTCGAAGGCGAGCCCTGTAGTGCCGATAAGGCGAAGCAACTCGGGAACCTGTTCGGCGTCCACACCGAACTGCTTGGGGCCACCGCCCATCTTCATGCCCGACGACTTGAGCTCGAAGTCAGGATTGACGCGTACGGCGACGCGCGCTGGCAGTCCGAGCGCGTCCGATACACGCGCCAGCACGGGAATTTCACGGTACGACTCGACGTTGATCAGAATGCCGGCCGCAACCGCCTGACGCAGTTCGGTATCCGTCTTTCCGGGGCCGGCAAAGCTTACCTCGTGCGGATTTGCGCCGGCATCGAGCGCAACCTGCAGTTCTCCGGCCGAGGCCACGTCGATACCGTCGACCAGGCCTGCCATATGGCACACCAGCGCCGGCATGGGATTGGCCTTCATTGCGTAATGCAGCTTGAGCTCCGCCGGCAGCGCGGCGCGCAACATGGCGACGCGTTCGCTCAGCAGTCCGCGGTCGTACAGGTAGAACGGCGTGCGGCCCACCCTTGCGGCAATGCGCGTCAGCGGCACACCGGCGACGAGCAACTCGCCGTCGGCGGTACTGAACTGGTTCATCTGGGCATGACTGGGGGGTGTGCGGAGGGGCGTATTCATGGTCAAGGTGTCATCCTGAGGGTTGAATCTGCACGGTCGCGCATCCAGAACTCCATCATCATCAGAATCCACACCATTTCGCCGTAGTAGCCCGGATGTGCCGGCAGGTGGGTGTCGAGTACTTCCCTGATGAATGCCGGACGGACGATGCCGCGCGTGGCGAAACTGTCGAGGGCGTCGCGGGCAAGTGCCTTGAGGCCGGCGTGCCGGGTTGCCCAGATCCCGAACGGAAGGCCGAAGCCGTGCTTCTTCTTGGTCAGGATGGCATCGGGAAGGAAGCCGCGTAGCGATTCCTTGAAAAACCAACGCAACGTCAGGTTCTTGAGTTTCCACGCCGGCGGCAGTGTGGTCGAAAACGCCAGCAGTTCGTCCGATAGCAGTGGGAAACCCACGTCGACGCCGGCGAGCTGGGTGGTGCCGATGACCTTGGGCAGGTCGTTGTCGGCAAGCGTGTATTTCCAGTCGTAGGCCAGCATGCGATTGACCAGGCTGGTGGTGTTTGCCGCCTGCCAGGTGGCGCGCTGATCGATCAAGGGTTGATCGACATTGACCTGCTCGATAAAGGCTGGCTCGAACAGTGTCTCCATCCCCAGGCGCAGGAGCATGTTGTACATCTGCATGCGATCGGGCATCGGCACACGTGCCTGCTCGACGTAACTCACGCCTTTCTTGATCAGCGGGATACGGTCCATGCCCGGCAGTGCCAGCGCGGGCTGCAGGAGTGCCGTTCGCAGCAGTCCGGGAACATTCTCGTACCAGCCGAATACGCGCTGCTTGGCGTACCGCGTATTGCCGCCGAACAGTTCGTCGCCGCCATCACCGGCCAGCAGCTTGTCGATGCCATCGTCGCGTGCGCGGCTGGCGCAGATCCATGCCGGTACGGCGGAAGAGTTGCCGAAGGGCTGGTCATAGTGCGTCGCGACGGTCGGGATACCCTTCAGCAGGTCGTCGGGCGTGACGTAGTATTCATGGTGTTCCGCGCCGAAATGCTTTGCTGCGATGCGCGCGTATTCCATTTCGTCGTAGCCGCTGGCGTCGAACCCGATCGAATAGCATTTCGCCGGACGCCCCTGAACCTTGCACAGCATCCCGGTAACCGTCGAGCTGTCCGTTCCGCCCGACAGAAAGCAGCCAGCCTGATGCCCCGCCGCCTCGCGGCTGACGGCGTCCTCGATGATCTGCATGAATCGGGCTTTGCTGTCGGCAAGATCAGGCGACGCGGTGTCGTCGAAGGTGGGCTGCCACCAAGGCGTGCATTCGAGAACGCCTTTGCCCCACTTCAGCACGTGTCCGGCCGGCAGTCTGCGCACGCCTTCGAAGATCGTCCGCGGTGCGGGGATGGCGTGAAAGTACAGGTAGTCGAAGATGGCCTGCGCGGCGATCGTGCGTGATTGCCCCGGCACGCCGTCGGCGCGGTCGGAGAATCCCAGCGTGCCGTTTTTTTCCGTGTAGCAGATCGGCCATGAACCGAAACGGTCCGTCGCCAGCCAGGCTTCACGGCTGGTGGGGTGGATGATGGCGACCGCAAAGCGTCCGTGGGCAGCTTCGGGTGCATGTCGCCCCTTGGTACGGAAAGCCTCCAACCAGGCCGCCGCGATGCCGGATTGCGCCGCGGTGCGTGCCAGTACTGGATCGGGAAAGCGTGGTTCGCCGATGGCGAGGCACAAGGCATCGGGTGCTTCGAATATTTCGACCGGTGCATGGGCCGCAAGGAAGCCATGCGGAAAGCGCACGGCAACGGCATCGGTGGGCGGCACAGGCTCGCGAGAGGGGGTGTTGGCGGCAATCTGGCCGGAAAACCGAATTTGCAAGACTATCTCCGGGGGCGTAACACGTGCGTTGCGCGGCGTGCGCGCAAGGCACAATGGTCGGTGAAGCCGGCTGACATAACAAGCACGGACTTCAAGATTGGTCGGTGTATCGCGTTAATGAACGTGCAGGTGGCCACAGGCATACTTTCATCGGACACCCATGCCCGATGGCTTGAGGCAGAGCCGGAGCAAGCGTTACGACCACGATCACCGGCCGTCGTCCGCGAACTCGGACGACAACTGCTTGCGGTCGATCTTCCCATTCGGGTTGCGGGGCAGTGCGCCTTCGCGGATCTCGATGTGGGAGGGAACCATGTAGGTCGGCATGCGATTCCTGCACTCGACCAGCAGCGCATTGACGTCGATGCGCCCCCCGACAGGGGGCGTGGCGATCACGACGATGGCCTGGCCAAGGGTGTCATGCGGTACGCCGAACGCCGCACATTCGCCGACCAGGCGGGTTGCATAGAGAATCTCTTCGACCTCGGTCGGGCTCACCCGGTAGCCTGAGGTTTTCATCATCTCGTCGCGGCGGCCGATGAAATAGAGGAAGCCGTCCTCGTCGCGGCGAACGTTGTCGCCCGAAAAGACTGCCAGTTCCGGAATGACGATGCCGGCCTCGCGTCCACCCGCGCCAGCGGGCAGTGGCTTGTAGCGTTCGGCCGTCTTTTCCGGATCATTCCAGTAACCCATGCCGACCAGCGCGCCACGCTGCACGAGCTCGCCGGGTTCATTGGCCGCACATTCGGTACCGTCCTCGCGCAGCACGAGGACCTCGGCATTGGGAATGGCCTTGCCGATCGAATCGGGGCGCCGGTCGACTTCTTCAGGCGGAAGATAGGTTGCGCGAAAGGCCTCGGTCAGCCCGTACATCAGGAAGGGTTTTGTCTTCGGCAGCATCGAACGCAGCTTGCCAAGCGTATCCTGTGGCATGCGCCCGCCGGTATTGGCAATGTAGCGCAAGTGGTTCGTGATGGATTCCGGCCAGTTCAGCTGTGACAGCTGTATCCAGAGCGGCGGTACGGCAGTCAGGCCGGTTACGCGCTCCTTTTCCAGCGCCTTGAGCACGTCGCGCGGCATCAGGTAGTTGAGCAGCACGACACGGGCACCCGCGTGAAAGGCGGTGGTCAGCTGGGAGAAGCCCGCGTCGAATGACAGCGGCAGGGCGGCAAGCAGCACATCGTCCGCATTGTTTTCCAGGTACTGCGCAACGCTCTTCGCCCCCGTCACCATGTTGCGGTGGGAGAGCACGACGCCTTTGGGACGTCCCGTGCTGCCTGAGGTGTACAGGATGGCTGCCATGTCAGTGTCGATGATCCGGTGCACGGTGGCAAGCGGCGAACGGAGAACATCGCTCCAGCGATACACGGTGGTGCCTGCCAGCGTCGGCAGCTCCGCCGGGGTGCCGGTCAGGATGATGTGGCGAAGGTCATGGCATTCGGACAGCGTGTCCTTGATGGCGACAAAGCGCTCCGGACTGGTGACCAGCACGCGCACGTTGCAGTCCCTGAGGATGTAGGCGACCTGCTCGGCCTTGAGTACGGGGTTGACCGGGACGAAGACGCCGCCGGCGGCACTGGTGCCGAAGGTCGCCACGACCGTTTCGAAGCGTTTGTCGAGGTAGAGCGCGACGCGTTCGGCGCGTGCAAGGCCGAGCGCGATCAGGCCGCAGCCAAAGGCCTCGATCTGCGCAGACAGGTTTTCATAGTCGAGCGAGTCAGCCGCGTGGGTCAGCGCGCATGCCCTGGGCGCGCGAGCAGCGGCGTCGAATACAAGCTGATGCAGAAGGTGGGTTGCGTTCATTTCCGGAGTGCCGTCATGTGCTGTCTGGATATTCGGTCGAGTCTAGCGTAAAGCCGTCCGACGTTTTGCGACAAATTTCCGTTGTCGGCGGCGAAGCCACTTGATCGTCATGGGGCTGATCAGGGTGTGTCGTCCACTGTGGTCGTGGCCTTGAGGGCCACATCGCCGCCCTGGAAGGCGCCGGGTACCCATGATTGCGGAGGTTTGATCGTCACGGTGCCGCGCGGAAGTGCGAACTCGGCCGTTGGCGTCAGCAACTGCCTAAGAGGGCCGTCCACCGCGGCAACATGTCTTCTGAAGAGCGAGTCGGCGCCAAGCGTCAGGTCCAGTGTAGCTGGGTCGAGCGCGCCCGGCAGCAATGCCTGGTTCCCCGTGTGTGTACCCGGAAGTGCCAACGTGAATACGCCCAGGCCGACCGTCAGATTATTGATCGCGAGCACCTCGAGATCCTGCGGTAGCTTGTCCTCCCACACACGCGCGAACCATGCCGGTCGCCACCCCTCGTTGATGAAAGTATTGTGGGAGATGAGCAGTTGATTGTCCTTCCAGTGGCCGCCTTCCGCGCCGTAGGCGAGTACCACCCGGTTGGCCGAGGTCCGGCTCTGGCCGATGACGTTCCCGACCACGATTGCGGTGCCGCCGTTGGGGAACTCGAGTTCGTAGGATGATTCGCCGCCCTCGCCATCGAGAATGAGGTTGTAGCGAATCTCGCTGGTGTGCGCACGCGACTTGATCAGATGGCCCTGAAAGCCCTGATGCAGGCGGCTGCCTTCGAGCGTGAAATGCCTGATCGTGCCCACATACAGCAGATGTGGCAGGCGCGCCGCATCGTGGGGCGCGTGGCGAAATTCGCTGTCGCGAATCCGCAACTCCGCATTTTCGTCGTTACCGGTCAGGATCGCGTTCTGGTTGTCGTCGAACACGCAATCATTGACTTCGAGGGATCCGCGCTCGAAACGGATGCCCGCGCCATTGCCGTCGGGAACACGTGCGCCACGGAATTCGACGTTGTCGACGCTGAACTGGCCATCGCGAAAAACCCAGATCGCCTTGTCCTCGGCGCTTGCACCGCTGGCCAGCAGCACCGGGCGTATGCCCAGCCCCCGGATTTCAAGCTTCTTTTGCGTCCACACCGCGACATCGTTTTCGTAGTTGCCCGATTTGATCAGTACGATGTCGCCGTCCCTGGCAAGTCGGGCGGCCTCGGCGATACGGGTGACCGACTCGCCGATTCCTACCGTGATGACTTCGGCGTGAAGCTCGCTGACGGGAAGGCAGGAAACGAGTGCCAGCATCGTGCAGGTGGGGATCACCCCGCTGCGGCCGAGGCGCCTGCCTGTAACCCGTGCTTGCATTGCGCCAGATGGCGTCGGACAGCAAAGTTGCGAGTATCTGGCAGGACCGAAGCGCACGGCTAACCCCCGCTGAACGGAAAGACGATGGGCACCAGAAGCAGTACGCCGATCGAATAGGTGATGCTGACTGGCAGGCCCACGCGCACGAAATCGGTCATGCGGTAGCGTCCGGCCGAATAGACCATCAAGTGCGTCTGATAGCCGAAGGGCACCAGAAAGCAGGCGCTGGCACCGTAGGCGACGATCATTACAAAGGGCGTCGGGTCGGCGCCCAACGCGCGCGCAGTGGTGAGCGCAATCGGAAAGGCGAGCGCCGCGGCAGCGTTGTTGGTGACGAGTTCTGTCAGTATCAACGTGAGCAGGTAGATGCCCACGAAGGCGCCTGTGATGCCGTAGTCCGCAAATACGAAGCGGATCCCGTCCGCCATCAATGCTGCCGCCCCCGAGCTTTCAATGACCTTGGCGATGGTCAGGGCTGCGCCGATGACGAGCAGCAACTCGAATGGAAAGCGTCGCCGCATCTCCCCCAGCGTAAGGATTCGGGTGGCCAGCAGACCCGCCATCAGGAGCAGCAGGCCGTTGAACAATGGTACCCATTCGAGCGCCGAGAGCAGGATAGCGCAGGCGAAGCCCGACAGGGCCATGGTGCTCTGGAACGATGTCAGTTTGGGTCTGACGACGGTTCCGTTGAGAACGTGAAAGTTGCGGTCGAGGTTGCGGTGCTGAAGGAAATCCGGTCCTGCGGCGAGCAGAAGGCTGTCGCCGATACGCAGCGGGATGCGTCCGAGCTGTCCGGTCAGGCGGCGGTCGCCGCGGCGAATGCCGACGACCCCGGCATCGAACATGGTGCGGAAATCGACTTCGCGCAGGGTGCGATTCGCGAGTTCGGACTGGCTTGAGATGACCACCTCGACCAGATTGGACTTCAACAATGCGTCGGCCCGGGCCCCGAACACCTGCAGACCCTGGAAGCGCTGCAGTGCCTGCACCTTGTGGATTTCGCCGGTGAAGATGAGTACGTCATCCTCGAAGAGCATTTCGTTGGGGCCGACGGGAGACACGAGTTGGCCCATGCGCTCGATCTCGAGCAGGAACAGGCCATCGAGATTGCGCATCTGGTTCTGTTCGATGCTGCGACCAGCAAGTGGAGAGCCGGGTGCGATGCGCGCCTCGAGGAAGTATGCGGTGCCGGCGTCGTTCGTTCTGACGGCGTTTGCCGGTAACAGGCGGGCACTCAAGGTGAGCACCAGCAGGCACATCAGTGCCACTGGCACGCCGACGAGCGAAAACTGGAACATCTGCAGTGCGGGCAGGCCCGCTTCGACTGCGAAGGAGTTGACCACGAGATTGGTCGAGGTGCCCACCAGGGTCGTGATGCCGCCCAGGATCGAGGCGTAGGACAGCGGCAGCAGCAGCCGGGAAGGCGGCTGCAGGCGCTGTCGTGAAACCATGCCGAGGAGGGCGCCGACGACGGCGGTGTTGTTCATGAACGCGGAAAGGGCGGTAGCAAACGCGCTAAGCCGAAAAGTGGCCAGATTGGCGTGACCGCCGAGCAGCGAGTTGGACAACCGGTCGAGTAGGGGCGAGCGTTCCAGGGCGAGGGAGACGAGCAGCAGCAGGATCAGCGTTGCCAGCGCGGGGTTGGAGAAGCTCGACAGCAAGGCCTGCTGGCTGTTCAGGCCCAGTAGCGTAAAGCCCCCGGCCCATGCCGAGAACAGGATGGCCGGACTGATCCGTCCATGGACGAGCAGGCCGAGCAGCAGCAGTATCGAGCCCAGAACCGCGTACGCGATCATCGAATGCCGTGCCTTCGCTCAGGCGGCGATGCCGTGGGCGACGAAATGCGGATTGTCGAAGCCAGGTTTGCCGTAGGACAGCGCCTTGCCGTCCAGCGTAGTGACGCCGCCGCCGGCTGCGCTGAGCACGGCGTGACCGGCGGCAATATCCCACTCCATCGTGCGGCCAAGGCGCGGATAGAGGTCAGCCTCGCCGGCTGCGACGAGACAGAGTTTCAGCGAGGATCCGGCGTTGCGCATGCTGGCAACCTGACGGCCGGCGAGAAAGGCGTCGAGCGCACCGGCGTCACCATGCGAGCGGCTGGCGACGACCGTCAAGCCTTCTTCCGGTGGTGTACGTGCGTGAATGGGGCGGCGACCGCTGTTGTCCTCGACGAACGCGCCACTGCCGACCGCGCCGGCAAACAGCCGGTCGATGGCGGGGGCAAACACGACGCCAAGAATGGGGGCGCCATCCTCGATCAGCGCGATATTGACCGTGAACTCACCGTTGCGATTGATGAATTCCTTGGTGCCGTCGAGCGGGTCGACCAGCCAGAAGTACCGCCCGACGTCGGGAATGTCGCCCGCCGCTGCGGCCTCTTCCGCTACCACCGGCAAGTCGGGGAGCAGGGTCCGCAGGGCAGGGAGAATGAGTGCTTCCGCCCGTTCGTCGGCTTCGGTCACAGGGGATGCATCGTCCTTGCCGCGCACGGCAAAGTCGGTGTCATACACTGCCATGACGAGCTCGCCGGCCGATCGGATAAGGGGAATCAACTGCTCAACGATGCCTGTGCGGTCCGAAAGTGTCATGTTTGCGCATCCAATGTGAGAAAAAGCATGTCGCATTCTAGCGATTACTTTTATATTCCATGCGATCGAAAGCGGGTTTAATGTCGCGCGTTCATGAACTAGTTCCGCTTGCCGGGAACGCATCCGGGCGTTCGCACGCGCAGATTCGGACGCCACGGCCCGTATGCACCACGTTTACTAACTCGAGATGCAAAATGACCCTGACTCACCTGCAGCGGCTGGAGGCCGAGAGTATCCACATCATGCGCGAAGTGGTGGCGGAAGCTGACAACCCGGTGATGCTCTACTCCATCGGCAAGGACAGCGCCGTCATGTTGCACCTCGCCATGAAGGCTTTCTACCCTGCCGTGCCCCCGTTTCCGCTGCTTCATGTCGATACGCGGTGGAAGTTCCGGGACATGTATGCGTTCCGCGACCGGATGGTGAGCGAACTTGGATTGCGCTTGCTCGTGCATGTCAATCCGGAAGGGATCGAGAAGGACATCAACCCGTTTACCCATGGATCGGCCATCCATACCGATATCATGAAAACCGAGGGGCTGAAGCAGGCGCTCGACAAGTATGGCTTCGATGTCGCCTTCGGCGGTGCTCGGCGCGACGAAGAGAAATCGCGGGCCAAGGAGCGCATCTTTTCGTTCCGTAGCGATCAGCACCGGTGGGACCCGAAAAGTCAGCGACCGGAGCTGTGGAAGCTCTACAACACACGCAAGCGCAAAGGCGAGTCGATCCGGGTGTTTCCGATCTCGAACTGGACCGAACTCGATATCTGGCAGTACATCCACCTTGAAAAGGTGCCCATCGTGCCCCTCTATTTCGCTGCCGAGCGACCTGTCGTCGAGCGCGACGGCAGTCTGATCATGGTCGACGACGAACGCATGCCGCTACGGCAAGGCGAGGTTCCGCAAATGCGCAGGGTGCGGTTTCGTACCCTGGGCTGTTATCCGCTCACCGGCGCGATCGAGTCTTCAGCGGACACGCTGCCGGCGATCATCCAGGAGATGCTCCTGACCCGGAGTTCGGAGCGCCAGGGGCGGGTCATCGATCACGATTCGGCTGCATCCATGGAAAAGAAGAAGCAGGAAGGATATTTCTGATGGCCCACGTCTCTGACCTCATCGCGACCGATATCGATCAGTACCTGAAGAACCACGAACACAAGAGTCTGTTGCGCTTCATCACCTGTGGCAGTGTGGATGACGGCAAGAGTTCGCTCATCGGGCGCCTGCTCTATGAGTCCAAGATGCTCTTCGAGGATCAGCTCGCCGCCATAGAGGCGGACTCGAAGAAATGGGGTACGCAGGGCGAGGCGATCGATTTCGCCCTGCTCGTGGATGGACTGGCTGCCGAGCGCGAGCAGGGCATCACTATCGACGTCGCCTACCGCTTCTTCTCCACTGACAGGCGCAAGTTCATCGTGGCCGATACGCCGGGGCACGAGCAATATACCCGCAACATGGTGACCGGGGCGTCGACGGCCGATGCCGCAATCGTCATGGTCGATGCGCGCAAGGGCGTGCTGACGCAGACGCGGAGACACACTTATCTGGTGTCCCTGATCGGCATCCGGCATGTGGTGGTGGCGATCAACAAGATGGATCTGGTCGACTACGCCGAGCCGGTCTTTTCGAAGATTGTCGATGACTATCTCGAGTTCGCTCGCCAGATCGGATTGCAGGATGTGACCTTCATCCCGATGTCTGCGGTCAAGGGGGACAACATCACGGCCCCGAGCGAGCGTACGCCCTGGTACCACGGTCCGACGCTGATGGCTTACCTGGAGACGGTCGAGATCGACGAGATGCGCATGCAGCGGGCTGCGTTCCGATTGCCGGTGCAGTGGGTCAACCGGCCCGATCTCGATTTCAGGGGCTTTGCCGGGACGATTGCCGGCGGCAGCGTTCGCCCGGGAGACCGGGTGAGAGTCCAGCCCTCGGGCAAGGAAAGCACGGTGGCGCGAATCGTTACGCGTGATGGCGATCTCGACGAGGCGGTTGTCGGGCAGTCGGTCACGCTCACCCTGGCCGACGAGATCGACATCTCGCGCGGCGACATGATCTCGAATGCGCTCGCACCTGCCGCCACCGCGGATCAGTTCGAAGTGGTGATCGTGTGGATGAGCGAGGAGCCGCTCCTGGCGGGGCGTCCTTACCTGTTGAAGATCGGTACGCGAACGGTGACCGCAACGGTGACGGACATCAAGTATCAGGTCAATGTCAATACGCTGGAGCATGTCGCCGCGAAGAAGCTCGAACTCAATGCCATCGGTGTATGCAACATCAGTCTGGACCGGGTGATTCCGTTCGACCCCTATGCCGAGAATCGCGATACCGGTGGCTTCATCCTCATCGACCGGCTGGCGAACGGCACTGTCGGTGCCGGCCTGATCCATTTTGCCCTGCGTCGATCGCACAACATTCATCTGCAGCACGTCGATGTCGACAAGGCCGCGCGGGCCTCGATCAAGGGTCAGACGCCTTGCGTGCTCTGGTTCACCGGTCTGTCGGGCGCCGGCAAATCGACCGTGGCGAATCTGGTCGAAAAGCGCTTGCTCGCAGCCGGAAAGCACACCTATCTGCTCGATGGTGACAATGTGCGCCACGGCCTCAACAAAGATCTCGGCTTTACCGATGCGGACCGCGTGGAGAATATCCGGCGGGTGGCGGAGGTTGCGCGCTTGATGGTCGATGCCGGTCTGGTGGTGCTGACCGCCTTCATCTCGCCTTTCCGGGCCGAGCGCAAGATGGCGCGTGGGCTGGTGCAGGAAGGGGAGTTCCTGGAGGTCTTCGTCGATGCGCCGCTGCACGTCGTCGAGCAGCGCGATGTCAAAGGACTGTACAAGAAGGCGAGAAGTGGCGACCTGAAGAATTTCACCGGAATCGATTCGCCTTACGAGGTGCCGGAAAGCCCGGAGATCCGGCTTGACACCTCGACGATGACACCCGATGAAGCGGCTGACGCCGTGATCCGGGCGCTGACCGCGCGGGGGCTGCTGGGGGAGGGATGACAGCGCCCTTCAGGACGCTGCATATTTGACGGATGATGACGGCCCGCGCGGTATGCGGGCCGTCTTGCTGTCTACTTGCTCTTGATCATCGTCCCCACCCCGTGGTCGGTGAGAATCTCCAGCAGCAGGCAGTGCTCTACCCGGCCGTCGATGATGTGCACCGACTTCACGCCGTTACGCGCGGCATCGAGCGCTGAACCGATCTTGGGCAGCATGCCCCCCGACAGGGTGCCGTCGGCTACGAGATCGTCGATCTGGCGCGGAGTGAGGCCGGTGAGCAGGTTGCCGGCCTTGTCGAGCACGCCCGGAGTGTTGGTCAGCAGCACCAGTTTTTCGGCCTTGAGGATCTCGGCGAGCTTGCCGGCGACGACGTCGGCGTTGATGTTGTAGGTTTCGCCTTCTTCGCCGACACCGATCGGCGCGATCACCGGAATGAAGTCGCCCTGGTCGAGAAAGGAGATCAGGCTGGGATCGATGGTGGTGATTTCGCCCACCTGACCGACGTCGACCAGATCGCCGAGCGGGGCGTCGAGTTTCTGCATCAACAGCTTCTTGGCGCGGATGAAGCTGGCGTCCTTGCCGGTGAGGCCGACTGCCTTGCCGCCATGTTTGTTGATCAGGTTGACGATTTCCTTGTTGACCTGGCCGCCGAGCACCATTTCGACCACTTCCATGGTTTCGGCGTCGGTAACACGCATACCCTGGATGAACTCGCCCTTCTTGCCGACGCGCGCGAGCAGGCTTTCGATCTGCGGGCCGCCACCATGGACGACGACGGGATTGAGGCCGACGAGCTTGAGCAGGACGACATCGCGTGCAAAGCAGTCCTTGAGCTTGGGATCGGTCATGGCGTTGCCGCCATACTTGATGACGATGGTCTTGTCGAAGAAGCGCTTGATGTAGGGGAGCGCTTCGGCGAGGATTTCTGCCTTGAGTGCGGGGGCGATGGAGGCGGTGGGGCTGACAGCGGACATCGGGTTTCTCCGGAAACGATGTCCCGATTGTAGTGGTCGCCGATGGAAACAAAAAGCGGAAGACCTCGGTCTTCCGCTTGCAGGGTGTCGCAAAGGCAGAAATCAGTCGATTGCCAGACGCTTGGCTTGTGCAGCGAGCTTTTTCGGCAGGCTCAGTTCGAGCACACCATCATTGAACTTGGCACTCGCCTTGGCCTCGTCCACATCCTGCCCGAGCTGGAAGCTGCGCGAGACCTTGCCGAAGTAGCGCTCGGTGCGCAGCACGCGTTCGCCATCCTTGACTTCCTTGTCCTGCTTGCGTTCGGCACTGATCGACACCACGGGGCCGTCGATATGGACGTGGATGTCTTCCTTCTTCATGCCCGGCAGTTCGGCGTGTACGTCGTAGCCTTCGGCGTTCTCCTTGACATCGACGCGCATCTGCGGTGCTTCGGTGTTGGTGCCCTGGCCAAAATCGACCGGGCGTACGAAGAATCCACGGAACAGATCATCGAGTGGATCACGACGGGTCAGGTTGTTCATCTTCGCTCTCCTTGTCTTGGTAGTCGCCGGGGTCGTCCGGCTTCACCACAAATATAGGGGCGCGGCAAGTAGTTTCAAGGGCGAATTTGGGCATCCATCCGTCACACGCCTGGGCGGCAGTATCGTGCGCAGCGGCAGGCTCAGGCTGGCTGCGAGCCGCCGAGGTCCACGAATGCCCACAAAGGCACGTGCACTCCTGCCCAGAATGTGGCCGATTCGCGCAGGATTTGCAGTAGGGTCTCGAAGTCCTCGCGATGGTGTTCACGAAACGCACCGGCCCGTTCCAGTACCACGATATGTCCCGGGGCTGTGCGCCAGCTCAGATCGTCCAGGCAGTCCGCGAGTGCGTCCCAGTTGCAGCCGAACCAATCGGGAAAATCGAGCCCCTTTGCGATCTGCTCGAGCAAGGCGCGCTTGTCCGCGCATGCGCCGAGATCGATGCGGGCACAGGAGAAGCCCAGCGCGGTGGCGGCGGCAGCGATTCGGTTGGCGCTGTCCGGCGGCAGCGGGCGCACGCCGGCGCGACTGCAATCGGCAAGCAGCGTGGTCAAAGGGATGGGGGGAGTGGATGCATTCATGGGCGGGGCGATATCCGACGGAAGCTGCGATAGTGGTCACCCGTGTAATAGTAGATCTCGGGCGGCTCGCCGCCGGTCACGATACGCCGCGCGCCGCGGTCCGGTGATCCGGGCGTGGGAACGGTGTATTCGCGATAGTAGCCACGCGGCTTTTCGGGCAGCATGCGTTCGCGGTTTTGAAAGACGCTGCCGTCCTTGCGATACGGGAAGGGGCCGCCGGCGCGAATGAGCGCGAGGGTGGTCGTGGCTTCCGGCGGGAGGTCTGCCGCGTCTGCTGTGCCTTGCGCCGTCGGGTTGCAGGCGGCGAGGGCCACCAGCAGGGGGGCGAGGCCGAGTGCCCGACGCAGGCCCTTCAGAAATCGGCTGCTGATCATCTGCGGCCATTGCCCGCGCGGAACAGGGCGGCCTTGTCCGCTGTATCGACAATGCGTTCGGGGCGGATGCCGTAGCGCTTGATCAGCCCGTGCATGAATTCGCTGATCGCACTGAGCCGGTTGCTGGCCGGCGAGAGCTTGCGCGCGCGATCGATCAATGCCCGCGCCTGCTTGGCGAAGGCCTCGTTCCAGCCCCGGTGTTCGATGTGTCGCAGCAAGGCGAGTGCCGCGTTGAACAGAACATGCGGATTGCCGGGCATCTTGCGTGCCGCATTCATCATTTCCGCCACCGCACCGTCAAAATCGCCGGCATGCGCTTTCTCCGCTCCGACCGAGATCAGTTCCTTTACTTCGTTCTGGATACGTTGCTCGATGTCCTTCGACAGGCTCTCGAGGCCGCGGGACTTGAGCAGTGCACGGGTGCTCTCTACGGTGCGCTCATCGGCCGAGGTGCGCAGAATATCCATCACCATCTCGCTGCCGGCGTCACCGAGCTTCTGGTCGAAACATGCCTTGATCAACTCCTGCTTGAGGCCAACCGACATACTGGCCGCACCGCGTGCAGCCTTGGCAGCGCCCAGTAAGGCATCACGGGCGCCGGCTGCATTTCCGGTGTGGGAATGCAGCATCGCGCTGGACAGGGCCTTGCACAGGTCGGCCTTGGGCTGACCACCCATGGAGCGCTCGAGGTCGTTGATCGTGGCGCTCGCGCTATCGGGGCGATTCATCGCCAACTGGGCTTGAACCAGACGGACATGGTCCTCCGGGTCACGAAAGTCCGAGTACTTGCCCTTGCGCACCACCTCCGCCAGGGCAGCCTCTGCCGCAGGCGCATCATTGATCGCCAGCGACAGCTCGCCGAGGTGGCGAAGCCGCCGGAGCCGGTAGGGGGAGCGTTCGGTGGCGGTGCGCAGCACGTCGCGCGCCACCTCCGGGCTGCCGGTTTCCTCGCGTATGCGGGCCAGCAGGTCGTAGGCGGCGATGAAGTTGTCGTTTTCCGCGATCAGCTCGCCAAGGATCTCAGTGGCCTCCGCCGTCTTCTTCTGCAGATGAAGCGCACGCGCCAGGCCCAAGCGTGCCCACGGGATGTACTTGCCCTGCAGGATTTCACGATAGAGGGTTTCCGCTTCGCTGATCTGGCCGGCGGCGACGTGCAGCTCTGCCTGCAGGCGCATCAGATCGACGATGTAGAGCGGAAAGTCATCCATGGCTTTCTTGCAGTAGGCGATGGCATCGACCAAGTCGCCAATGGCCATCAGCCGCCACGCGGGCACGAACGCGTCGCGCTTGTCCAGCGCGCGCAGCAGTCGCGCGCGCAGCGCTTCGGCGGCCAGCGGCTTGAGAATGTAGTCATTGGGTGCGAGCTCTGCCGTGCTGACGATTCGCTCGTAGTTGCGCTCGCTGGAGATCATCACGAACAGGGTGTCGAGCGGGATGACATCGTGGGTGCGTAGATCTTCGAGCAGATGCTGTCCGTCCTGGCCATCGCCGAGGTTGTATTCGCACAGGATCAGGTCGTAGCGTTGTTCGCGCAGGCGCCGCACCGCCATACCCGCCGACACCGCGAACTGGACCTCGTCCATGCCGATCGACGCCAGCATCGCGCGAAGCTGCGTCCGCATGGTGGGCTGGCTTTCGATGACGAGAACGCGGAGTTGGTCGAGTGAGGCCATGGACAGGGGGTCCGTTGTGCGCTGGATGCAGGAGAAAGCGATAACGAAGCTTACGGCATCCGCGGCCAGAATCTTGAGTGAAATGCATACCGCTCGATCCGCATCAGGGGCAGCGCCAGGCGCTGTCGCGGCTGTTGCGTCATCAGCCGGTTTCGGCAACCACGCGCAATATATCCTCTCCGTATGCTTCGAGCTTGCGGTCGCCGATGCCGGTGATTCCGCCCAGGGCAGCCATGCAGTCCGGACGGGCGAGTGCAATTTCGCGCAAGGTGGCGTCGTGGAAGATCACGTAGGCAGGTACGTTGCGCTCCTTGGCCAGCGCGGCGCGCCATGCTCGCAGGCTGTCGAACAGGGTGGTCGGGATGCCGCCGGGGATGTCGAGCCGCGCGGCACTGCGCCGGCTTTTGCCGCGCGTCTTCTCAGTGGGCAGCCTGAGCAGGAATTCGGCTTCGCCGCGCAGGAGCGGACGCGCAAGGTCGGTGAGTGCAAGCGCGTTGTAGCGTTCGTGGTCCACCGCAACCAGTTCGCGCGCCACCAGTTGCCTGAACACCGTGCGCCAGCGCTTCTCGTCGAGCTCGCTGCCGATGCCGAAGGTGCTGATCTGCTCGTGGCCGCGTTCGAGCACTTTTTCGGTACGTTCGCCGCGCAACACGTCGATGAGGTGCCCGGCGCCGTAGCGCTGACCGGTCCGATAGACGCAGGACAACGCCTTGCGCGCCGCGTCGGTGGCATCCCATGTCTGTGGCGGACTGAGGCAGTTGTCGCAGTTGCCGCATGGTTCGGCGCTCTCGCCGAAATAGGCAAGCAGGTGCTGGCGGCGACAGCTCGTTGCCTCGACAAGACCAACCAGGACCTCGAGCCGGTTTCGCGCCAGGCGTTTGAACTCCTCGCTGCCTTCGGACTCGTCGATCATGCGACGTTGCTGGACCACGTCCTGCGCGCCCCAGGCCATCCACGCCTGCGCTGGAAGGCCGTCGCGCCCGCCGCGGCCGGTTTCCTGATAATAGCCTTCGATCGAGCGCGGAAGGTCGAGGTGGGCGACGAAGCGCACGTCGGGCTTGTCGATGCCCATGCCGAAGGCAATGGTCGCCACCATCACGATCCCGTCCTCACGCAGGAAGCGGTTCTGATGATGTGCCCGCAGCTCCTGGCCGAGGCCGGCGTGATAGGGAAGCGCGTTGATGCCCTGTTCCTGCAGCCAGGCGGCCGTTTCCTCGACCTTGCGCCGCGACAGGCAATAGACGATGCCGGCGTCGGAGGGGTATTCCTCGCGGATGAAGCCGAGCAGTTGGCGGCGCGGATCGTCCTTCTCCACGATGGTGTAACGGATATTGGGCCGGTCGAAGCTCGAGATGAAACGACGTGCCCCGTCCAGGCGCAGGCGGGTGGCGATCTCTTCGCGCGTCTGCCGATCGGCGGTCGCCGTGAGCGCAAGGCGTGGAATGGACGGGTAGCGCTCGGGCAGGATGGAAAGCTGCAGGTATTCGGGGCGGAAGTCGTGTCCCCATTGCGACACGCAGTGGGCTTCGTCGATGGCGAAAAGCGACAGGCGGTTGGTATCGCGCAGATGGTCCAGCTGGTCGAGAAAGCGCGGCGTCATCAGGCGCTCGGGCGCGACATAGAGCAGGTCGAGGCTGCCGTCGTAGAGCGCACGCTCGACCGCGCGCGCCGTATCCGCATCCAGGCTCGAGTTCAGAAAGGCCGCGCTGACGCCGGCTTCGACCAGCGCGCTGACCTGGTCATGCATCAGCGCGATCAGGGGCGAGACCACGATGGCCGTGCCCTCCCGCATCAGTGCGGGAACCTGATAGCACAGGGACTTGCCGCCGCCAGTCGGCATCAGCACCAGGGCATCGCCGCCGCCTGCAACGTGGTCGACGACGGCACCCTGCTCACCGCGAAAGGCGGTATAGCCGAAAACGTGTTCCAGTATGTGAAGGGCGGAGGGGGCTTGCGTGGCCATCGGGCGTCAGTTTAACCGCATCGGCGCGGCGCAGTCGGCCGGGCGGCTCAACGGTCGTCCCCGCTGGCGCGAATGCGGGCGATCAGGTTTGTTGTCGAACGATCGAATTCGAACGGAATGGAATGGACCTGCCCCCCACGGGCCCGTACCGCGGCCGCGCCAACAATGGCTTCCGGCGCCCAGTCGCCGCCCTTGACCAGGATGTCCGGGCGCGCGGACAGAATGCACTCGAGCGGCGTGTCGGCATCGAACCACGTCACGAGGTCGACGCTTTCCAGTGCAGCCATGACCGCCACGCGGTCTTCCAGCGCGTTGATCGGACGTTCTCCGTCCTTGCCAAGACGCTTGACCGACGCGTCGGTATTGAGCGCCACGACCATGGCCGCACCCAGCGATCGGGCCTGCGCGAGGTAGGTCACATGCCCTCGATGCAGGATGTCGAAGCAGCCGTTGGTGAAGACCAGCGGCCTGGGCAGTTGCGCGCAGCGCATGGCCAGTGTTTCGGGGGCGCAGAGCTTGGATTCGAAGGACGGGCGAGGATAGGTCATGAAGCAGTGCAGCATGAATGGCCGGGGCACGATTGTAACCGCAGCGCCAGCGCAGCTGTCGCATCTGCCGCGGTGGACTAGAATTCCTCCCCCGTTCATCCATTGCGGGGTTCCACATTGACGGAGAAAAGCTCGAAGGGGTGGCTGCGCGGCGTCAGACGGGTCGTGTCGCCCAATTTCGATGCGCGGCCGGCGGGCGAGCGCGTGTCGCTCATCGTCATCCACGCCATCAGCCTGCCGCCCGACCGGTTCGGCGGGCCGGGCGTGGTGCAGCTGTTCACCAATACCCTCGATCCTGCCGAGGACCCCTACTATGAAACGATCCGGCACTTGCGCGTATCCGCGCATTTCTTCATCCGCCGCGACGGCGAACTGATCCAGTTCGTGCCCACCGAGGCGCGTGCGTGGCACGCCGGGGTGTCGAGCTGGCGGGGGCGCGAACGCTGCAATGACTTTTCGATCGGTGTCGAGCTTGAAGGCTGCGACCGTCTTCCCTTCGAACTGGCGCAGTACGACGCGCTCGATCGTTTGCTCAAACGCCTGCTGCGGCGCTATCCGACGGCTGAAATCGCCGGCCATTCCGACATCGCGCCGGGTCGAAAGACGGACCCAGGGCCTTGCTTTGACTGGGGGCGACTGCGAGTTGTGGCACATTCGCAACATCACGCTTTTGACAAAAGTCAATCAGATCAATAGACTCCGCTCGCATTGCATCGCAGCATTCTTGCAAATCCATCAATTTCGGTGCGTTGCCATCCGTCGCATTGTGACGAGGCACTTTCAGTCATGAACATGCGCACCGCGGGATAGGGGTCTGGTTGCGGCCCCCGTCTTACACCTACTGGCGACCGAGCGATTCGCACGGCTTCGCGGCTTACCGGCCCCGACGCCGCCCCCATTCCGGGTGACCACCCCGGGTTTGTCGCGGTTCTTACCAGAACCCGATCGCGATCTGCTCTGGCCACAGCATGGAGGGCAGCATGAAAAACGCAACGTCTGTTGAGCGTATCTGGCGAACTGCCGGTACGGGTTTGTTTCGTATGGTCCATGGCAGTTTGCTTGCCCTTGGTCTGGTGGCCGTGGTGTTCATCGGCTCCGGCCGCTTCGACGAGGAGCGGACCACGTCCTTCGATGCGCTGGTGTCCGAGGCGAGTGCGGCAGAAGTGCCTCAGACCGCGTCGGCGCCGGTTGCCGTCGCCGCGCCCGAGACTGAAGAGGATCTGGCGCTGTCGCGGGAGATGTCCCGCGTTCGCGACTGGGTGTCGCGCCGCTACAAGGTGTCCACCGTCGCGCTCGAACCGGTGCTGCAGGCGGCCGAAGAGGCGGGCAAGCATGTGGGAATCGATCCCTTGCTGATCGTTGCGGTCATGGCGGTCGAATCGAGCTTCAATCCCTTTGCCGAGAGTCAGGCCGGTGCACAGGGCTTGATGCAGGTGATTCCGCGCTTTCACATGGACAAGATCGGTGATGATGGCGGCAAGGATGCCCTGTTCGACCCCGAGCTCAATGTGCGCGTCGGCACCCTGGTCCTGCAGGAGGGGCTGCGCCGCTACGGCAGCTTGCAGTCGGCCCTGCAATACTACGGCGGAGCATTGAGTGATCCAGCTGCGGCCTATGCGCGCAAGGTGCTGGCCATGAAGCAGCGCCTCAATACGGCCGCTGGGCGTAAGGCCGGCAGCGCAGCCTGATTCGCGCCCCGGCCCCGATCGGTGGCTTACAGTACGGTACGCATGCGAGCGACTGCTTCGAGCAGCCGCTCGCTTCGTGTCGTGTAGGCGATGCGTAGATGCTGGCGCGGTAGATGGTGGCCGAAGTCGAGTCCGGGCGTGGTTGCAACGCTGGCATCTTCGATCAGGCGGCGGGCGAGGTGCTCGCTGTCGGTGGCCAGGCCAGAAACGTCGGCATAGATGTAGAACGCACCTTGTGGCTCGGTCCGGATGTTGAATCCCAGCTCGCGCAATGCGGGCAGGAGGACGTTGCGCCTTTCTTCGAATACCTGGCGCCGTTGTTCCAGTATCTCCAGCGTGTGTGGTTCGAAGGCGGCGAGCGCAGCGTATTGCGCGGGGGTGGAGGCGGAGATGAAGAAGTGTTGCGCGAGCTTCTCGATCTCCCTTACATAGGCCTGAGGGGCCACCAGCCAGCCCAGCCGCCAGCCGGTCATGCCGAAGTACTTCGAAAAGCTGTTCACCACGAACAGGTTGTTGGCCGCTGCCAGCGTGGATTGCGCGAGCGCAGTCGAGCTGTCAACGCCGTAGGTCAGTCCCTGGTAGATTTCGTCGACGAGCAGCAAACCGCCGCGCGCCTGCGTGCAGCGCTGCAGTTGGAGCAGCTCGTCCGCACTCAGCACCGTCCCGGTGGGGTTGGAGGGCGTGGCCACCATCAGTCCGCAGGTGTGCTCGGTCCATGCGCGCTCGATCTGGTGCGTCGTCGGCTGATAGCGCGTGGTGGCGTCGACCGGAATGACGGTGGCGGTGCCTTCGAAACTGCGCACCATGTGACGGTTCGACGGGTAACCCGGATCCGGAATCAGCCATTCGTCGCCGGGGCTGGTCGTTGCTGCCAGTGCCAGCATCAGCGCGCCCGAGGCGCCGGCGGTGACGATGATGCGTTCGGGGGAGATGTCGGCATTGAAGCGGGTCTGATAGAAGCACGAGATCGCTTCCCTCAGCGCAGTCAGTCCGAGTCCGGGTGTGTAGTGGACATCACCGCCCGCGATGAATCGTGTGGCAGCGTCGATCATCGGTTGCGGCGTGGGAAAATCGGGTTCGCCGACCTCCATGTGGATGATGTCCCGTCCCGCCGCTTGCAGTTCGCGCGCGCGGCGCAACAACTCCATGACATGGAAGGGTTGAATGTCCTTCATCCGGTTGGCGAGGCGCGTGGGTGTCATCCGAAGCTCCTGAAATGAAAAAAGCGCCGACAATGCGGCGCTTTGTCGCCCATGCCGGCCCTGCGGGGCCGGCGCGGACTCAATCGGCGTTCATGGCCAGTTCGAACAGTTCGCGCTTGAGGGCGAACTGCTTGGGCAGCCGATCCTGCAGCTTGTCGAACCATTCCTTGTGCAGCGCCAGTTCCTGCTTCCAGGCTTCGGTGTCGACGGCCGTCAGCGCATCGAACTCGGCCTTGCTGACTTCTGCATCGGTCCAGTCGAGATCCTCGAAACGCGGCATCCAGCCCAGCGCGGTTTCCTTGGCGGCAATGTTGCCCTTGCAACGATCGACGATCCACTTCAGCACGCGCATGTTCTCGCCGAAACCGGGCCACATGAATTCACCCTTCTCGTTCATGCGGAACCAGTTTACGCAGAAGATCTTGGGCGTGTTCTCGACCGCGTGGCCCATTCTCAACCAGTGGTTGAAGTAGTCGCCCATGTGATAGCCGCAGAACGGCAGCATCGCGAACGGGTCGCGGCGGACGACGCCCTGCGCGCCGAAGGCTGCAGCAGTGGTTTCGGAGCCGAGCGTGGCCGCCATATAGACGCCGTAGTTCCAGTTGAACGCCTGGTAGACCAGCGGCACGGTAGTGGCGCGGCGGCCACCGAAGATGAAGGCCGAGATCGGCACGCCTTCGGGGTTTTCCCAGTTGGTGTCGATCGACGGGCACTGTCCGGCGGGCGCAGTGAAGCGCGAATTCGGGTGTGCGGCCTTGCGACCGGTTTCCTTGGCAATCTCGGGCGTCCAGTCCTTGCCCTGCCAGTCGATCAGGTGAGCGGGCGCTTCCTTGCTCATGCCTTCCCACCACACATCGCCGTCGTCGGTCAGCGCGACGTTGGTGAAGATGATGTTTTCCTTCAGCGTGGCCATGGCGTTGAAGTTGGTCTTCTCGGAGGTGCCGGGGGCGACACCGAAGAAGCCGGCTTCCGGGTTGATGGCGTAGAACTTGCCGTCCTTGCCCGGCTTGATCCAGGCGATGTCGTCACCGACCGTGGTGATCTTCCAGCCGTTGAAGCTCTTGGGCGGGATCAGCATGGCAAAGTTGGTCTTGCCGCAGGCCGACGGGAAAGCCGCCGCAACGTAGGTCTTCTCGCCCTGGGGGTTTTCCACGCCCAGGATGAGCATGTGCTCGGCCAGCCAGCCTTCGTCGCGCGCCATGGTGGAGGCGATGCGCAGCGCAAAGCACTTCTTGCCCAGCAGCGCGTTGCCGCCGTAGCCCGAGCCGTAGGACCAGATCTCGCGGGTCTCGGGGAAGTGGACGATGTACTTTG
The DNA here is from genome assembly GCF_018122735.1 of Azoarcus sp. L1K30. Taxonomy (GTDB): domain Bacteria; phylum Pseudomonadota; class Gammaproteobacteria; order Burkholderiales; family Rhodocyclaceae; genus Parazoarcus. The sequence continues at coordinate 4,569,430 of NZ_JAGRRD010000001.1, forward strand.
TAGTCGGGTTGCACGGCCAGCGGCTGTCCTTTTCGCCGTGCGCAATGGGGGCACCGACCGAGTGCACGCAGGGAACGAACTCGCCACTGCTGCCGAGCACGTCGAACACGCCCTTGCCCATGCGCGTCATCGTGCGCATGTTGGTGACGACGTAGGGGCTGTCGGAGATCTCGATGCCGATATGGGCGATCGGCGAGCCCAGCGGGCCCATCGAGAAGGGGATGACGTACATCGTGCGCCCGTGCATCGAGCCCTTGAACAATTCGTTCAGGGTACCGCGCATCTTGGCCGGCTCTTCCCAGTTGTTGGTGGGGCCGGCATCATCCTTGTCCTTCGAGCAGATGAAGGTGCGGTCCTCGACGCGCGCCACATCGGACGGGTCGGAAAACGCGAGGTAGGAGTTCTTGCGCTTTTCCGGGTTGAGCTTGATCAGCATGCCCGACTCGACCATTTCGGCGCACAGGCGGTCGTATTCTTCTTGGGAGCCGTCGCACCAGACGACCCGGTCCGGTTCGGTGAGGGTGGCGATTTCCGCGACCCACTTCTTCAGGCCTTCGTGACGGACATAATCGGGTGCTGCAGCCAGGGCTGCGTCGGCGAAGCGTTGACTCATGGCGAAAAGCTCTCCAGGTTGCTCAAGCGAAACCTTTCCCGTCGGTCGAGCCTGATCGCACTCGAGAGGCCGTGTGGCCGGCGGGCACCAGGATGAAAGAGGTCGGCGCAGGCGCCAATCTATGCATCCTGCAATACGGCATGCGGAAAATACGAAGATTAATCGCAGCCGATGAAAGCCTAACATTATGCCACGGGTCGCATTTTCCGGAAAAGGCGCAGTATCGGAAAGTTGCATTTCGCAATGTGAAAGTGCATTTCACGGGTGTATGATTCGCCTGTGAGACGGTGCGGCACCTGGCGTTGTGCCGATTGCCGGCCCAGAATAAAGCGCACAACAACCACAACATCGACGAGACGGAAGACACATCATGGATGAACTGATTCGCGCTGCGGCGCTCGACTACCATCGCTATCCGCGCCCGGGCAAGATCTCGGTTACGCCCACCAAGGTATTGTCCAACCAGCGCGACCTGTCGCTGGCCTATTCGCCTGGTGTGGCTGCGGCCTGCGATGCGATCGTCGAAGACCCGGCCGAAGCGGCCAACCTCACCTCGCGCAGTAACCTGATCGGCGTGATCACCAACGGCACGGCGGTGCTCGGGCTGGGCAACATCGGCCCGCTCGCGGCCAAGCCGGTGATGGAGGGCAAGGGGGTGCTGTTCAAGAAGTTTGCCGGCATCGATGTGTTCGACCTCGAGATCAACGAGCCCGACGCGGACAAGCTCATCGACATGATCGCCGCGCTCGAGCCGACCTTCGGCGGCATCAACCTCGAGGACATCAAAGCGCCCGAGTGCTTCTACATCGAGAGCAAGCTGCGCGAGCGGATGAAGATCCCGGTCTTCCATGACGACCAGCATGGCACGGCGATCGTCGTCGGTGCGGCCATCCTCAATGGCCTCAAGATGCAGGGCAAGGCGCTCGACAAGGTCAAGCTCGTCACCTCCGGCGCAGGCGCTGCGGCATTGGCCTGCCTCGACCTGCTGGTGATGCTGGGGATCCCGGTGGAGAACATCTGGGTGACCGACATCGAGGGCGTGGTCTACGAAGGCCGCACCACGCTGATGGACCCGATCAAGGCGCGTTACGCCAAGAAGACCGACGCGCGCAAGCTGGCCGACATCATCGAAGGCGCGGACGTCGTGCTGGGACTATCTGCCGGCGGCGTGATCAAGCGCGAAATGGTGGCGAAGATGGCGCCCAAACCGCTGATCCTGGCGTTGGCCAATCCGACCCCGGAGATCCTGCCCGAAGAGGTGCTGGCCGTGCGCGACGACGCCATCATCGCGACCGGGCGTTCGGACTACCCGAACCAGGTCAACAACGTGCTGTGCTTCCCTTTCATTTTCCGCGGCGCGCTGGACGTCGGTGCCACCACCATCACGGATGAGATGAAGCTTGCGGCGGTGAAGGCGATCGCAGAATTGGCGCGCGCCGAGCAAAGCGACATCGTCGCCGCGGCTTACGGCGAAAAGGTATCGGGCTTCGGCACCGAGTACATCATTCCGCGCCCGTTCGATCCGCGCCTGATCGTCAAGATCGCCCCGGCCGTGGCCGAAGCGGCGATGGCCTCGGGCGTGGCCACCCGCCCCATTACCGACTGGGATGCGTATCGCGCGCAACTGAACAACTTCGTGTGGCACTCCGGGCTGATCATGAAGCCGGTGTTTGCCGCCGCCAAGAGCGCGCCCAAGCGCATCATCTTCTCCGAGGGCGAGTCCGAGAAGGTGCTGCGCGCTGTGCAGACTGTGGTGGACGAGGGACTGGCGCGGCCGATCCTGATCGGACGTCCCGAGATCGTGACCAACAACATCAAGCGCTTCGGCCTGCGCATTGAGGCCGAGCGCGACTTCGAGATGGTCAATCCCGAGTCCGACCCCCGTTTCCACGAACTGTGGGAGCACTATCATTCGTTGATGGAGCGCAAGGGCGTCTCGGTGGAGTACGCGAAGAAGGAAGTGCGCCGTCGCACCACGCTGATCGGCTCCCTGCTGCTCAAGTTCGGTTATGGCGACGGCCTGATCTGCGGCACCTACGGCATGCACCGGCTGCATCTGGACTTTGTCGAGACCGTGCTCGGGCGCCGTGCCGGGGCGAAGAACTGCTACACGCTGAACCTGCTCAACCTGCCCGGGCGCACGCTGTTCCTTGCCGATACCTATGTCAACTACGACCCGACGCCTGAGCAGGTGGTCGAAATGACCTGCCTCGCCGCCGAGGAAATGAAGCGCTTCGGCATCGAGCCCCGTATCGCCCTGCTGTCGCACTCGTCCTTCGGTTCGGCCGATTCGCCGACCGCGGAGAAAATGCGAACCGCATTGCGCATGTTGCATGAACAGCATCCCGAGCTGCAGGTCGAGGGTGAAATGCACGGCGATTCGGCGCTCGATGCCAGGCACCGCATGCAGATCTTCCCCAACGCGCGCATGCGCGAAGACGCCAACCTGTTGATCTTCCCCACGCTGGATGCGGCGAACATCGCCTTCAACCTGCTCAAGTGCGCCGCCGGCGAAGGCATGACCGTGGGGCCGATTCTGCTGGGCGCGGCGAAGCCGGTACACATCCTGACGCCATCTGCGACGGTGCGCCGGATCATCAACATGACCGCGCTCACGGTGGTCGAGGCGGGGCAGGAGGGCTGAGGCTGCTTTAAGCGTTTCGCCGTCATCCGTGCCTGTGCCATGATGCTCACGGGGGGCTCAGGCATGGACGACAACAATGGGCGCATTGCGCTGGTATTGACCGGAGGGGGGGCACGGGCCGCATACCAGGTTGGTGTGTTGCAGGCGATCCGTCATATTCGTGGCCCGCGACCCGGCAATCCGTTTGCCATTCTGTGTGGAACGTCCGCGGGCGGCATCAATGCCGCGGCGCTCGCGGTCTATTCGGCGGACTTCAACGCTGCCGTGCGCAAGGTGGCGTGGATCTGGCGCAATTTCAGGGCGCATCACGTCTATCGTACCGATGCGCTGGCCTTGCTGGGCTCCGGCTTGCGCTGGGGGTCGGCAATCTTCGCTGGCTGGGCTGTCAGGCAGACCCCGCGTTCCTTGCTGGATAACAGTCCCCTGCAGACCCTGCTCGAGCGCACGCTCGATTTTACGGCAATCGATCGCGCGGTTGAGAACGGTCATCTGCACGCGCTGAGTGTCACGGTGTCGGGCTATACCTCGGGCGAGAGCATTGCGTTTTTCGCGGGACATCCATCGATTGAGCCCTGGCGCCGGGCGCAACGGATCGGCGCGCGTGCCCGTCTGGGGGTTGAGCATCTGCTCGCCTCCAGCGCCATCCCTTTCGTCTTTCCGGCGACCCGGATCAATCGCGAGTATTTCGGCGACGGATCCATGCGCCAGCTGGCGCCGATCAGTCCGGCCATTCATCTCGGCGCCGACCGTATCCTGGTGATCGGCTCCGGGCGGCTGGCCGAGGAGGGGCGCCAGCGAACCGATGCCTATCCGTCTCCGGCGCAGATTGCCGGGCATGCCATGTCGAGCATCTTTCTCGATGGGCTTGCCGTCGATCTGGAGCGGATGGACCGGATCAACTCGACCGTCAGTGCATTTACGCCCGAGCAGCGTGCCGCGGCTGGCGTGGCATTGCGCCCGATCGAGACGCTGGTGATTTCGCCGTCGCAGCGGCTGGATGCCATCGCGGGCCACCATCGCGAGGCATTGCCCCCCTTGCTGCGCACGATCCTGCGTGGCGTCGGTGCAATGCGCCGTGAGGGGTCGACGCTGCTCAGCTATCTGCTGTTCGAGCCCGGCTACACGCGGGCGCTGATGGAACTCGGCTTTCAGGATACGATGGCGCGGCGGGCAGAGGTCGAGGGCTTTCTGCGTATCGACGGCGTGCGGATGTCCTGATGAAGGCTGTCGAATGTTGTCGGGTGTTGCGTCATCTCAAGGCGGATCTCGCGCGTTGAGGGGACAATTCATCGAGTCTTTTTTGAATTTACTTTAAAAAAGCTTGATATCTTCCTATTTTAGTTAAGAATTAACCTGTCTTCCGTTTTCTGCCGAGCATGCCAATGAAGCCCCCATTTTTCCTTGTTGCACTGATGTCCGGCGTGCTGGCGCTTAGCGTCCTGAGCCCGGCCGAGGCAGCCGCATCGAACAAGTCTGCTAAGACTGTGAAGACCAACAAGGCCGTTCAGTCTAAATCAGTAGCCAAGACTGCGGTCAGGGCGAAAAAGCGGGTTGCGATCAAGACATCGGTGAGGAAGGCGGCACAGGGCGCGTCAGCTGTCGACGATGCCGCTGGCCTCGCGCTGGATTCGAAAGGGAATCCGATACTCAAGTCGTCGGCGTTCTATGTGGCAAATCAGGAAACCGGCGAAGTCCTGCTGGAGAAAAATGGCGGGGCCGTGCTGCCGATCGCATCGATCACCAAGCTGATGACGGCAATGGTCGTGCTCGAAGCCAGTCCCAGTCTGTCGGAAGAGCTGACCATCGACGAGGAAGACATCGACCAGATCAAAGGGACCGGGTCGCGCCTGTCGGTCGGTACCCGCCTGACGCGCGAACAGATGCTGCAACTTGCACTGATGTCGTCGGAAAACCGCGCCGCATCTTCCCTTGCGCGCCACTATCCGGGCGGGGTGGCGGCTTTTGTCAATGCGATGAACATCAAGGCGCGCCTGCTCAGCATGTCTGACACGCATTTCTATGACAGCACTGGCCTCAATCCGGCCAACGTGTCGAGCCCGCGAGACTTGGCTCGCCTCGTTGCCGCCGCTGCGCGTTATCCGCTGATTCGCGAGTTCTCGACAACCGCTGAGCGTTACGTCGATGTCAAGGGGCGGCAACTACGCTTCGGCAACACCAATTCCTTGGTCAAGAATCCCGACTGGGAAATCGGTGTTTCCAAGACCGGTTATATCTCCGAGGCGGGGCGCTGCCTCGTCATGCAGGCCTGGATCAACCGCAAGCCGTTCGTGATCGTGCTGATGGACTCCGCGGGGCGCTACACACGCACGGCAGATGCACAACGTGTGCGCAAGTGGATGGATCTCCAGTCGGCAGAGCGTGTCGCGGCCGCATCCAAAGCCCGTCAGGGATGAGTGCGAGGAGGGCGCGGCGGTCCGTTGTGGCCGGTTTGCGCCCTGGGGCCTGCCGCCCGTCCTATTTCGCGATATAGCCCAACGACTTGGAAATGTCGTTGGCCGTTTCGCGTACCAGTGGCGCCCAGTCGGGGTTGAATCGTTCCGACGGTGTTGACAGTGACAGGCCGGCAATGAGCTCGCCGCTGTCGTCGCGTATTCCGGCTGCGATGCAACGCACACCTGCTTCAACTTCGTCGAGGTCGAAGGCGACTGCATGGCGACGGACCTTGTCGAGCTCCTTCTCCAGCGCGGCGATCGTTGTCAGCGATTCCGGCGTTGACGCCGGCAGGCCGGTACGCTTGGCGTATTCGCGAACCTTTTCGAGTCCGTCTTCGACCAGGAAAAGTTTCCCCGTCGCAGTGGTATGCAGCGGCGCACGGGCGCCGACGATGTGCACGACGCGTACGGACGAGCGCCCGCTCGAGGTGCGCTCGACATAGACGATCTCATCGCCCGCCCGGATGCCCAAGTTGACGCTCTCACCGGTCGCCGCATGCAGCCTGAGCATGGCTGGCATCGCCGTTTCGCGCAGCGAAATGCGCGATTTCACCAGGCTGCCCAATTCAAGGAGCCTGATTCCGAGACGATAGATGCCCGCATCCGAGCGGTCGACGAAGCCGCTTTGGGTCATGGCGCCGAGAATCCGGTGCGCAGTCGACGGGTGCAGGCCGGTTTCCAGGGCCAGTTGCTTGAGTGGCACGGGGTCGGCGTGCTCGGCAAGCGCGTCGAGCAGCTTCATCATGCGTTCGATGACCTGGATGGGGTTCTTGGCCTCGGCCGGGGCCGAGGTCTCGTCGATCTTGATTGCGGACACGTTGACCTGCAGGGTGGCTTGATGACTCAATGGTAACTGCGGGACCTGATTTCGCCTAGTGAAATGAACGTGGCGCTGAGAACGGATTTTGTGCGGGACGGCCGGCTCGAGATGGCGTCGGGCGATCTGCCGACGGGGCGCTGCTTGCGGGCTCGCGTTCGATGGGCGGCGCACGAAGGCGCGGCATGGTGCGTACAGGGCATGACCGACCCGGATGCGCTGTATGCTTACGCCGTCCGCGTCGCGAATGAGGCGCTGACCGCCTGTCAAGCGGCCGCGCAGGTTTGCCCGCACGCCTTATGGCTAGGCGGTTTCCCTGCGGATATACTTTTGCTCAATAATGCCCGGCCAGACCGGGTCGTTTTTTGCCCGTGTCGTCCTTTCCCCCGATGTCGAGGGGAGATCTGCCTGGAACCTGAATGAGCCTTCTGCTGATTGTCTTGCTGCCTTTCATCGGAGCGTTGTTTCCGGCGCTGATGATTCGCGTCGGGCGAAATGCCAGTGCCGCGGCGGCCTTCTTCGCGACTTCGCTCGCTTTCGTCCTTCTGATGTCGCATGCGCCTGCGCTGTTTCGGGGTGAGGTGCTCCAGGCCGGATGGGAATGGCTGCCCGGACTCGGCTTGAATGTGAATTTTCTGCTCGATGGACTCGGCTTTTTCTTTGCCGCACTCATACTCGGCATCGGATTGCTGATCATCGTCTATGCCCGTTATTACCTGTCGAAAGACGATCCGGTGGGGGTCTTCTACACCTATCTGTTGCTGTTCCAGGGGGCGATGGTCGGCATCGTGGTGTCCGACAATGTCCTGCTGCTGCTGATTTTCTGGGAGCTCACCAGTCTTTCGTCCTTCCTCCTGATTGGCTACTGGAAACATCTGCCCGAGGGGCGGCAGGGCGCGCGGATGGCGCTGGCGGTCACCGGGGCAGGCGGGCTCGCCATGATTGCAGGCATGCTGCTCATCGGCGACATTGCGGGTTCCTACGACCTCAGCGTGATCCTGCAGCGCGCCGAGTCGATCCAGGCCTCGCCACAATACCTGCCGGCGCTGGTGCTGATCCTGATCGGCTGTTTCACCAAGTCGGCACAGTTTCCCTTCCATTTCTGGTTGCCACACGCCATGGCTGCGCCGACGCCGGTGTCCGCCTACCTGCATTCGGCCACCATGGTGAAGGCCGGGCTGTTCCTGATGGCGAGGATGTGGCCGGTATTGTCGGGCACCGAGGCCTGGTTCTACATCGTGGCGACCACGGGGCTGGTGACGATGACGATCGGCGCCTTCATCGCGCTGTTCAAGGACGACCTCAAAGGATTGCTGGCCTATTCGACCGTCAGCCATCTCGGTCTGGTGACCATGCTTTTCGGCTTCGGGACGCCGATGGCTGCCACGGCCGCGGTGTTTCACGTACTCAACCACGCCACCTTCAAGGCGGCCCTGTTCATGAGTGCGGGCATAGTCGACCACGAGGCCGGTACGCGTGATGTGCGCCGTCTGGGCGGCTTGATGCATCTGATGCCCGTGACGGCCACGCTGGCGATGGTGGCGGGGGCATCGATGGCGGGCTTGCCGCTGCTCAATGGTTTCCTGTCCAAGGAGATGATGCTGCATGAGGCGGCCAGTACCGCGTGGCTGGGGCAGGGCTGGGTGCTGGGTACGGCAGCGACCATCGCCGCCTGCTTTTCGGTGGCCTATTCGTTCCGGTTCATTGCTCATGTCTTCATGGGGCCGATACGCAAGGACTATCCGCATCATCCGCATGATCCGCCGCTGGGCATGTGGATTCCCCCCGCCGTGCTGGTGGTGTTGGTGGTGCTCATCGGGCTGTTTCCCGATACGCTGGCCGGGCCGCTGGTGGCCATGGTGGCACGGGCGGTGACCGGTGGTCAGGTGCTGGACTACCACCTGGCACAGTGGCACGGCTTTACCCCCGCCTTGGGCATGAGCGTCGTGGCGATCGTCGTCGGTACGCTGTTGATCCGATCCTACCCGCGCGTGCGTGCGCTGTGGACGGCCGGGCCGCATCCAGAGGCCAAGCGTATTTTCGACGGTCTGATCACGGGCGCAGTGGACATCGCCCAGCGGTTGACTCACGGCGTGCATAACGGATCGATGCAGCGCTATCTGGCAGTGATGTTGTCGGCGATGCTCTTGCTCGGTTATTTCGTCTTCGCGAGCAGCCCGAATGCTCCCGGCACCCGAGCCTTGATGCCGGCTTCAGCCGTGGCCGTGGTGGGCTGGGTGTTGCTGATGGGGGCGTGCCTGGCGCTGGTGTTGATGCATCAGCAGCGTTTGCTGGCCTTGGTGGTGGTGGGGGTGATCGGCCTGATCGTGTCGATCGGGTTCGTATATCTTTCCGCCCCGGACCTTGCCCTGACCCAGATTTCGGTCGAGGTGGTCACTGTCATCCTGATGCTGCTGGCGCTGAACTTCCTGCCCAAGCGTTCGCCGCGCGAGTCGAGCACTGTGCGAAGGCTGCGCGATGCCGGTCTGGCCATCGCGGCAGGCCTGGGCGTGGGTGGCGCGGCATGGGCGGTGATGACACGGGATGCCGAAACCTTGTCGGGCTATTACCTCGAACAGTCGGTGGCGGGTGGTGGCGGCTCCAATGTCGTCAACGTCATCCTCGTCGATTTCCGCGGATTCGACACGTTTGGCGAGATCATCGTGCTCGGGATCGCTGCGCTGACCATCTTCGCCCTGCTCGATGGGCTGATGGTCAGTGCGGCAGGTCGGCGATTGCAGTCCTGGCGCCCTGATCAAGCGCGGGCCGCAGACCGTCACCCGATGATGCTCGCCGTCGCAACCCGGGCCATGCTGCCGCTGGCGCTCATGGTCGGGATCTACATCTTCCTGCGTGGGCACAACGTGCCTGGCGGCGGCTTCATCGCCGGCCTCGTTGTGGCCGTGGCGCTGATCGTGCAGTACATGGCCAGCGGTTTCGGTTGGGCCGCGCATCGGATGAAGGTGGATTACCATGCCTTGATCGGCGCCGGGGTGTTGGTCGCCGCAGCGACCGGGCTGGGCGCATTGGTCGCCGGCTTCCCCTTCTTGACCAGTACGGTGTGGCACCTTGATCTGCCGCTGCTGGGCGAGTTGCATATCGCGTCGGCCATGTTCTTCGATACCGGCGTATTTCTCGTGGTCGTCGGCGCGACGATGCTGGCGCTGGCCAATCTGTCGCGGCTTGGGCGCCATGCCGAGCATCTGCTCGTGAATCGTGAGCCGATGGATGTCGATCCGTCTCGACCGTCGTTTGCTGCCGGAGAGCACTGAGATGGAGTTTCTATTGGCAAGCGCAATTGGGGGGCTGACCACGGCGGGGGTGTATCTGCTGCTGCGGGCGCGGACCTTTTCCGTCGTGCTCGGGCTCGCGCTGCTGTCCTACGCCACCAACGTGTTCCTGTTCGCAATGGGGCGGCTGGTCACGAACGCGCCGCCGGTGATCTCGACCCTGGCAACGGACTATACCGATCCGCTTCCGCAGGCGCTCGTGCTGACGGCGATCGTCATTTCCTTCGGGATGACCGCGGTGGTCGTCGTGATGGCGTTGCGCAGCTACCTCGAGAGCGATTCCGATCATATCGACGGGAATGGTCTGGCACAGGCGGGCGAACCCGGCTCGGTGGTATTGCCGGTCGAAGTGTCGGAGGGCGGTCGATGAATCAATGGATCGTGTTTGCCATCCTGTTGCCGGCCGTCATGGCGCCGGTGCTGGTGCTGGCCGCCCGCCACGACATCGTGCTGGCGCGGGTGCTGTCGGTTGCCGCCTGTGCCGCGCAGCTGGCCCTGGCGCTGGGGTTTTTCGTTTCGGCTTCGTCGGAGCCGCCGCAGATGTACGCGCTGGGTGACTGGCCCGCGCCTTTCGGCATCGTGCTGGTGCTGGATCGACTGTCGGCGCTGATGCTGCTGCTCTCGGGGGCGTTGTCGCTGCTGGTGCTGCTCTACGCCATTGGCGGCTGGGATGCGCGCGGGCGCCATTTTCATGCCTTGTGGCAGTTTCAGGTCATGGGGATCAACGGCGCCTTCCTGACCGGCGACTTTTTCAATCTGTTCGTGTTTTTCGAGATCCTGCTGATTGCGTCATATGGACTCATGGTGCATGGGGGCGGTCGCGACCGGGTTGGCGCGGGGGTGCAGTACGTCGTGGTCAACCTGCTTGGCTCGACGCTCTTCCTGATCGCGGTCGGACTGATCTACAGCGTTGCGGGGACGCTGAATATGGCCGATCTCGCACTCAAGGTGCCCGAGCTGGCGCAGGGCGATCGGGCCATCCTGAACACGGGCGCCTTGCTGCTGTTGATGGTGTTCGGGGTCAAGGCGGCACTGGTGCCGCTGCATTTCTGGCTACCGGGGACGTATGCGAATGCGCCTGCGCCGGTGGCCGCCCTATTCGCCATCATGACCAAAGTCGGGGCCTATTCCATCATCCGCCTCTACGTGCTGGCCTTCGGCGCCGAGGCCGGGGCTTCGGCCTGGCTGGCTGCGCCATGGCTCCTGCCCGCCGCGCTGGTGACGCTGGTGCTGGGGATGGCCGGCGTGCTGGGCGCGCGCAGCCTCGGGCAACTGGCCGCGTTTTCGGTGATCGGATCGATGGGGACGCTGTTGATCGCGGTCGGCCTGTTCTCCGAGCAGGCGCTTGGCGCGGGGCTGTATTACCTGGTGCACTCGACCTTGGCGGCAGCCGCACTGTTCCTTGTTGCCGACTTGGTCAGCGCGCGTCGAATCGTCCATGGCGGTCAACTCGATGCCGGGCCGGCATTTGCCGATTCCGGCCTGCTCTCCGCCTACTTTTTCGTGCTTGCGATTGCGGTCTGTGGCATGCCGCCGTTGTCGGGGTTCATCGGTAAGCTGCTCATTCTCGACAGCGCGCGTAGCTCGGCCCTTGTTGCTTGGATCTGGAGCCTGGTGCTTGGCACTTCGCTGTTGTGCATCGTCGGCTTTGCGCGCGCGGGCAGCACCCTGTTCTGGCGTCGGCATGGCGTTGGCGATTTGCCGCCACCGGAACAGGATGTTTCGTCGAGCGGCGTGTTGCCCATGGTATCGACCGGTGCGATCCTGTTTGCGCTGGTGATGTTCACGGTGTTCGCCGGGCCGGCGACGGTGTGGCTCGACGACACCGCAGCACAGGTTTTCCAGCCGGGTCAATATATCGATGCCGTGTTGGGGGCTGGAGGCATCAACGAATGAATGACATGCACGACGCCGAAGGGCTTCAAGCCGACCCGCCGCGCCGGTGGTTCCCGCATCCGGTATTGAGCGCGCTGCTGGTCATCGTGTGGCTGATGCTGCAGAACGGATTCAGTCTTGCGCATCTCGTGCTCGGCATATTTCTTGGCTGGGGGATTCCGTGCCTGACGGCGAGCTTCTGGCCGTCGAGGCCGCATGTGCGCAGCTATCGCAAGGCGCTGTCCTATGCGTTGCTGGTGATTGGCGACATCATCGTGGCCAACGTGGTCGTCGCCCGACTCATCCTCTTCAGCCGTCCCGCCGATCTGCATACGTGCTGGGTCAGCGTGCCGCTTGATCTGCATACGCCGGAAGCCATCACCCTCTTTGCCGGCACGATCACGATGACGCCCGGAACAGTGAGCGCCGATCTGTCCGCGGATGGGCGCAGCCTGCTCGTGCACTGCCTCAATGCGCCCGACCCGGCACAGGCCGTGACGGACATGAAGACGCGCTACGAAGCCCGGATCAAGGAGATTTTCGAATAATGATTGACCATGCGCTCGATTTTGGACTGGCGGCGGTATCGCTTGCGCTGCTACTGAATCTCTGGAGCCTGTTCCGGGGGCCGACGACGATGGACCGCGTGCTCGCGGTCGATACCATGGTGATCAACGTCATTGCCCTGATCGTGTTGTTTGGCATTCGCGAAGGCAGCATGCTTTACTTCGAGGCGGCGTTGTTGTTCGCCATGTTCGGTTTTGTCTCGACCGTGGCCTATTGCCGGTTCGTGTTGCGCGGCAATATCATCGAATGAGGCTGATCACATGAATGCCCTGCTCGAAGTGCTGGTCTCCGCCCTGATCGTGATCGGGGGCGTGTTCCTTTTGGTGGGGTCGTGGGGCATGCTGCGGCTGCCCGAGTTGATGAGCCGTCTTCATGCGCCGACCAAGGCCACCACGCTAGGGGTGGGCAGCGTCCTGCTGGGGTCGATTATCTGGTTTGCGCGCGTGGATGGGGTGCCGTCCATCCACGAACTGCTCATCACCCTGTTTCTTTTTCTGTCGGCGCCGATCACTGCCCACTTTCTTGCAAAGGCTTACATGCACGTGCATGTGGACGCCGAAACGCGCTTGCCGCGGCCCGGAGAGCACGGCTGGAGCACCTATGACGCTGCGCCCGGCAAAGGCGACGAGCAGGTCGGGGAGGGATAGGCGGGGCATGGTGGCGGCGATGGTCACACGGTCGTCTTCGGAAACCTGCTAGAATTCCGCGCTTTTTTCCACACTTGCCCGGAGTTTTTATATGGCTATCGAACGCACGCTTTCCATCATCAAGCCCGATGCAGTTGCCAAGAATGTGATTGGCAAGATCTACCAGCGTTTCGAAGATGCTGGCCTGAAGGTCATTGCCGCCCGCATGGCGCATCTTTCCGAGCTCGAGGCCGGTCAGTTCTACGCCGTGCACAAGGAGCGCCCTTTCTTCAAGGATCTGGTGTCCTTCATGGTGTCCGGCCCGGTGATGATCCAGGTGCTGGAAGGCGAGAACGCGATCGCCAAGAACCGCGAACTGATGGGCGCCACCGACCCGAAGAAGGCCGACAAGGGCACGATCCGCGCCGATTTCGCCGATTCGATCGACGCCAATGCCGTCCACGGCTCCGACGCCCCGGAAACGGCTGCCGTTGAGATTGGCTTCTTCTTCCCGGGCATGAACGTTTATTCGCGCTGAGCGGTCCATCCCTATGGCCCGTTGCGTCCGCTTCGCGGCAGTGTGCCGCGGAACGTGCGGGCGGGCCGTTTGCGCTGGAGAAAATGATGAATAAGCCGGTCAATCTGCTCGATTTCGACGTCGATGGTCTCGTCGCCTGGTTTGCCGGGATGGGCGAGAAGCCTTTTCGTGCGCGTCAGGTCATGCGCTGGATGCACCACGAGGGCTGTGACGATTTCGACGCAATGACCGATGTCGCGAAATCACTGCGAGCGCGGCTCAGCGAAGTGGCGACCATTCAGGCGCCGGTGCCGGTGCGCGACTCGGTGTCTGCCGATGGTACGCGCAAGTGGTTGCTCGATGTCGGCAACGCCAATGCCGTTGAGACGGTGTTCATTCCCGAAACCAGCCGCGGTACGCTGTGCATCTCGTCGCAGGCGGGGTGTGCGCTCGATTGCGCGTTCTGTTCCACCGGCAAACAGGGCTTCAACCGCAACCTCAGCGCGGCCGAGATCATCGGTCAGTTGTGGCTCGCCAACAAGCTGCTGGGGGCCGCGCGCGACGAAGCAGCCGACCTCGAGTCCGGTGAGAAGGACAACGGCCGCATCATCAGCAATGTGGTGATGATGGGGATGGGCGAGCCGCTGGCCAATTTCGACAATGTGGTGACCGCGCTGCGCCTGATGCTCGACGATCACGCCTATGGCCTGTCGCGGCGACGCGTGACGGTGTCGACCTCGGGTATCGTGCCGGCCATGGACCGCCTGCGCGACGAATGCCCGGTAGCGCTGGCAGTGTCGCTGCATGCGTCCAACGATGCACTGCGCGACCAGTTGGTGCCGATCAACCAGAAATACCCCCTGCGCGAGTTGATGGCGGCCTGTGTGCGCTATCTCGATCGCGCGCCGCGCGACTTCGTCACGTTCGAGTATGTGATGCTCGATGGCGTCAATGACAGCGATGCACATGCACATGAACTCGTTGCGCTGGTGCGGGACGTACCGTGCAAATTCAATCTGATTCCCTTCAATCCTTTCCCCAATTCGGGCTTTCTGCGCTCGCCGTCGGAGCGTATCAGGCGCTTTGCAGGTATCCTGATCGATGCAGGTATCGTGACCACCACGCGCAAGACGCGGGGTGACGATGTCGATGCAGCCTGCGGCCAGTTGGCCGGACAGGTTCAGGACAAGACCCGGCGCACGGTTGTGCGCCTGAAGCAGACGACGGAGGTTCGCGGATGAGGGGCAGGCTTGGAATCCTTGCGACGGTGGCAGCCGCGCTCGCGCTGGGCGGTTGTGTAAGCGCTCCGGTGTCGGGCGGCAGTGTCGATGCGGTTGGCATTTCGCGGCCCATGTCGGACATGCAGCCGAGCAACGAGAGCGAAAACCGCGCGCGGGTTCACGTTGACCTGGGCATGGCGTATTTTGAAATCGGTCGCTATGACGTCGCGCTCGATGAAGGGCGCACCGCGCTCAATGAGAGCCAGAACTACGCGCCGGCATTCCATCTCATGGGGCTCGTCTACATGATGATCGGGGAAAATGCGTCGGCGAACGACTTTTTTTCACGTGCGCTCAATGTTGCACCCGGTGATCCTGACTTCAATAACAGTTACGGCTGGTTCCTGTGCCAGCAAGGCCGCGAGGAAGAAGCGCTGGAACGATTCGCGCGTGCGGCACGCAATCCGTACTATCGCTATCCCGCGCGGCCGTACACCAATGCCGGCCTCTGTCTGGAAAAGCTGAACAAGGATGTGGAGGCCGAAAAGCAGTTTCTGCTCGCGGTGCAGGCGGATCCCGCAAATGGTCAGGCCTTGTATCAGCTCGCCGCGATCGCCTATCGTCGCAACGATTTTCAGGGGGCGCATGACCAGCTCATTCGGCTTCATCAGCAACTGCGCCCGACCGCAGCATCGGTCTGGCTCGGTTTGCGCGCGGCGCGCAAGCTCGGCGAGCGCAATGCCGAGGCGAGCTATGCGGAGCAATTGCGTAGCCGGTTTGCCGACTCCGCTGAACTTAAACTGATGTTGCAAGGGAAGTACGAGTGAGTAGCACGCAGTCCAATCCCGTCCCGGAGACGGAACGTCAGTCCGAATCCGCTGGCACCCTGCTGCGGCAGGCCCGCGAACGGCGTGGCGAGTCGCTCGAGGAGGTTGCGCAAGCGCTGAAGCTGTCGCTGCGCCAGCTGGTGGCGATCGAGAGCGGGCAATACGCCGTATTGCCCGGCCCGGCGTTCGTGCGCGGCTTCGTGCGCAATTACGCTCGCCATCTTGGACTCGACCCCGAAGCCGTTCTCACTGCCGTGGGCGCTGACGCTTCGGTCGCGGTGGATCTGACGCCGCTATCGAACGCGGAGGGCGACATGCCGGCGACCCGGGGCCTGCGCTTCAATCTGGTGCCCGCAGCGGTCGTCGCCGCGTTGTTGCTGGCGCTGATTTCCGCGGGCGGGTTCCTTGGATGGTTCGAAGCACCACCCGCATCCGAGATTGAAGCAGTGGCGCCGGGGATGCCGCCCGACGTGGTAGCTGACGATGAATCGGCTCCTTCGGCAACGGCGGGGGAGCCACCCGCAGACCCGTTTCTTTTACACATCTCACAGCCCCAGAGACTCCCCCGCCAACCGTGTGGCGTCTTCTGCTCTGAAA
>NZ_JAGRRD010000001.1:4585485-4958532 GCF_018122735.1 Azoarcus sp. L1K30
GGTTGCGACCGTCCCGACGCTGGCGCCTGCGGTGCCGGCCAATGTGCCTGCCGGTGTCTCGGCGCCAGCGACCGAGGCGACGCCGGCAGGGGCCGAGGCTGCTGCCGAACCGCCTCCGCCACTGCGGTTCACCTTTTCGGGCGAATCCTGGGTCGAAGTGCGGGATGGGGCGGGCACGATCGTATTTTCGGGGCTTGGCGTTGCCGGCAGCTCCCGCACCGTGCAGGGCAAGCCGCCCTTTGCACTGGTGATTGGCAATGCACGCAGTGTGCAGCTCGAATTCAACGGCAATCCGGTCGATCTTGCACCGCACACCAAGGTCTCGGTTGCCCGACTGACGGTCAAGTGACATGACGCAATCCACTCCAGTATTCGCCCCGCTGCCTCGTCGTGCAACGCGCCTTGTCCGCATCGGAAAGGTCGCCGTCGGCGGCGCTGCACCCGTAGTCATACAGTCCATGACCAATACCGATACCGCGGATGTGCTCGGTACGGCGATGCAGGTCGCCGAGCTCGCCCGTGCGGGATCGGAAATGGTGCGCATCACCGTCAACAATGAAGACGCAGCGCGGGCCGTACCGCATATTCGCGACCGCCTGCTGGCATTGAACATGGACGTGCCGCTGGTGGGCGATTTCCACTATAACGGTCATACCCTGCTCAGCAAGCATCCCGCCTGTGCCGAGGCGCTGGCCAAACTTCGTATCAATCCGGGCAATGTGGGCGCAGGCAGCAAGCGCGACCCTCAATTCGCGGCGATCGTCGAGATTGCCTGCAAGTACGACAAACCGGTTCGAATCGGCGTGAACTGGGGTAGTCTGGATCAGTCGGTGCTGGCTCGCATCATGGACGAGAATGCCGTTCGGGCGGTGCCGCGCGACGCCGGCGCGGTGATGCGAGAGGCACTGGTCGTTTCGGCGCTGGAGTCCGCGGCCAAGGCCGAGGAGTACGGACTGGGTGCCGACCGCATCATCCTGTCGGCCAAAGTGTCCAGCGTGCAGGATCTGATTGCCGTCTATCGTGATCTGGCGCAACGCAGCGATTATCCGCTGCATCTCGGTCTGACCGAGGCCGGCATGGGCAGCAAGGGGATCGTCGCATCCACGGCCGCCCTTGCCGTACTGTTGCAGGAAGGCATCGGTGACACGATTCGCATCTCGCTCACCCCTGAGCCCGGCGGCAGCCGAACCCAGGAGGTGGTGGTTGCGCAGGAGATTCTGCAGACGATGGGCTTGCGGGCGTTTACGCCCATGGTGACGGCATGTCCCGGCTGCGGCCGAACGACCAGCACTTTCTTCCAGGAGCTGGCCTCCGGCATCCAGAATTACGTGCGCGAGCAGATGCCGGTCTGGCGCGAGCAGTACGACGGCGTCGAGAACATGACGCTGGCTGTCATGGGATGCGTGGTGAACGGGCCGGGCGAGAGCAAGCACGCCAATATCGGTATTTCCCTGCCAGGCACGGGGGAGTCGCCGGCGGCGCCGGTATTCGTCGATGGCGAAAAGACGGTTACCCTGCGCGGCGATAATATCGCCGCGGAGTTCAAGGCCATCGTCGATGATTACGTGGCCACTCGGTACATCAGAAAGGCGGGCTGAGCACCTGGCCCGACAACAACAAGACAACGACAAGCAGATCCATCCATGAGTCAGACCTTGCAAGCCGTCCGCGGGATGAACGACATCCTGCCCGACGACGCCGAAATCTGGGAGCACTTCGAAGACATCGTGCGCGATTGGCTGCGCAGCTACGGCTACCGCCCGATCCGCATGCCCATCGTCGAGCCCACGCCGCTGTTCAAGCGTGCGATCGGCGAAGTGACCGATATCGTCGAGAAGGAAATGTATTCGTTCGAGGACGCGCTCAATGGCGAGCACCTGACGCTGCGTCCGGAAGGCACGGCGTCGTGCGTGCGCGCAGCGATACAGCACAACCTGGTGGCGGCAGGGGGGCCGCAGCGCCTCTACTACCAGGGGCCGATGTTCCGTCACGAGCGCCCGCAAAAGGGACGCTATCGCCAGTTTCACCAGATCGGTGTCGAGGCGCTCGGCTTTGCCGGGCCGGACATCGACGCCGAACACATCATCATGTGTGCCCGGCTGTGGGATGACCTCGGTCTGGAGGATGTGAGGCTCGAACTCAATTCGCTCGGTTCCGCCGAGGAGCGGGCGTTGCATCGCGCGGCGCTGATCGCCTATCTCGAGCAGCACCAAGCCCGCCTGGACGAGGACGGGAAACGCCGCCTCTATACCAATCCGCTGCGGATACTGGATACCAAGAACCCGGATCTGCAGGATGTGGTCGAGGCGGCGCCCAAGCTGGCGGACTATCTCGGCGATGAATCGCAGGCGCATTTCAATGCGGTTCAGACGCTGCTCAAGGACGCCGGCATTCCGTTCCGTATCAATCATCGACTCGTGCGCGGTCTGGATTACTACAACCGCACGGTGTTCGAGTGGGTGACGACACGCCTCGGCGCGCAGGGCACGGTGTGCGCCGGCGGACGTTACGACGGTCTGGTCAGCCAGCTTGGCGGCAAACCGCAGCCGGCGGCGGGTTTTGCCATGGGCGTGGAGCGCTTGCTGGCACTGTGGCGCGAAAGCGGCGGCGAGGCAGAGCGCCCGGTGCCCGATGTGTACGTGGTGCATATGGGCGACACTGCTCGCCGGCTGGCTTTCCGCGCGGCCGAGGCCTTGCGCGGACATGGCTTCATGGCCGTCCTGCACTGTGGTGGCGGCAGTTTCAAGTCGCAGATGAAGAAGGCCGACGGCAGTGGCGCGGCGGTGGCGGTGGTGATCGGCGAGGACGAGGCGCTTGCCGGTGAAGTCGGCGTGAAGCCCCTGCGTGGGCCGGGATTGCAACAGCGCGTGGCGGTGGATCTGGTATCCGAGACCGTGGCGCAGCTCGTGTTCAACGAGAATGGCGAAGAAGGGGCTGACAATGGCAGTGTATGACCTGGAAGAGCAGGAACAGATTTCCGAACTCAAGGCATGGTGGTCGCAGTATGGCAAGCTGGTGACAGCGATTGCCGTCGCTGCGGCGGTCACCTCGGTGGGTTGGCAGGGCTGGCAGTGGTACAGGAACAAGGTCGCTGCCGAAGCCGGCGCGGTGTATTACAGCCTGCAGCAGGCGGCAGCGGGGCAGGACGCACAAAGGGCGCGCGATGCCGCCGGGCGCCTGATCGGGGATTACGGCAGCACCGCCTATGCACAGCTGGGTGCCCTGCTGTCTGCCTCGGTGCAGTTTGCCAAGGGCGATCTCGACAACGCCCGGGCGCAGCTCGAATGGGCCGCGGACAAGGGCGCAGACCCGGCCTTGCGCGAGCTTGCGCGATTGCGCCTTGCCGCCGTGTTGTTGCAGCAGGGCGCCAAGGATCAGGCACTCGAGCGTCTGCAACCGGTGCCGGCCGGTGCCTATCGCGCGCGTTTCGAGGATCTGCGCGGGGATGTGCTCGCGGCGCAGGGCAAGACGTCCGAGGCCCGTGCCGCCTATCAGGCCGCGATCGAGGCCCTGGCCATTGCGGGTGACGAGGCGGTGACGCTGCGCGAGGTTGTGCGCGTCAAACTTGAATCGCTTGAAGGCTGAATCATGAAATCATCCAATCTGCGCATGTTGCCGATGCTGTGCGCCTTCGCCCTGCTTGCCGGTTGCTCCTCGCTGAACCCCTTCGCCAGCAGCGCGCCGAAGCCCGCCGAGCTGGCCGATTTCAAGCCCACTGTCGACCTGCACGAACTGTGGAAGACCAACATCGGCAAAGCCGGTACCTACGTCTTTCGGCCGGCGGTGGTCGGTGACAGCGTCTATGCGGCTGCGACGGGGGGCAGCGTCGCCCGCTTCGACGGCGCGCGCGCGGTGTGGCGCAGTGACGCAAAGACCGAGTTGTCGGCCGGCGTTGGCAGTGACGGCCGGCTTGCCGTGGTGGTGAGCGTTGGTGGCGAAGCCATTGCCTACGATGCGCAGAGTGGCGCCGAGCGCTGGCGTGTGCCGGTCGGGGCCGAGGTGCTCGCGCCGCCCGCGGTCAATGCCGATGTGGTGGTCATGCGTGCGTCAGATCACCGATTGATCGCACTCAATGCGCGGGACGGAAGCCGGCGCTGGGTGTATCAGCGCAACAACCCCGCGCTAGCCCTGCGCAGCCATGCAGGCGTGGTGCTCGAAGGCAATGTCTTGCTGGCGGGCTTCCCCGGCGGCAAGCTGGTGGCCGTCAACCTGGCCAACGGTGGCGCCTTGTGGGAGTTGAACGTGGCCACGCCGCGCGGCGCGACCGAGCTCGAGCGTGTGGCAGACGTTGCCGGCACGCCGGTGGTGAGCCGGCGCGAGGTTTGTGCCGTGACCTATCAGGGACGCGCAGCCTGCTTTGACGGCAGCAACGGCAACGCGCTGTGGGCGCGCGACTTCTCGAGTGCGGTGGGCATGGATCGCGACACCCGCTTCGCCGTCATTACCGACGACCACGATGCCGTGCAGGCACTTGACGTGTATAGCGGGGCGAGCATGTGGAAGCAGGATGCGCTGGTGCGGCGCAAAGTGTCGCGTCCTCTCATTGTCGGCGATTACGTCGCCGTCGGCGATGTCGAGGGATATGTTCATCTGTTGCGTCGCGAGGATGGTGCTTTCGCCGCCCGCCGGCGTGTCGATAGCAGTGCGGTCGTGGCCGACCTGCAGCGCCTGGGCGGCGGCTTCGTCGTTCAGACGCGCGATGGCGACATCGTCGCCTATGACGTGCGTTAAGTCGGAATACTCTTTGTGAAACCTACCATCGTCCTCGTCGGTCGTCCCAATGTGGGCAAATCGACGCTTTTCAACCGCTTGACGCGCACCCGTGATGCGCTGGTTGCCGACCAGCCCGGTTTGACCCGCGACCGCCACTACGGTATCGGTCGCGTGGGAGACCGGGACTACCTCGTGGTCGATACCGCCGGCTTCGATCCCGTGGCCAAGGACGGAATCATGCACGAGATGGCGCGCCAGGCGGAGCAGGCCATCGCCGAAGCCGACGTGCTGCTCTTCCTCGTCGATGGCCGCGCCGGGCGCACGCCACATGACGAACAGATTGCCGCACGGCTGCGTCGAGCGGGGCGACCCGTTCACCTCGTCGTGAACAAAGCCGAGGGGCTGGAGCGCGCGCTGGCCTCGGCCGACTTCCATGCTCTCGGGTTCGGCGCGCCGTTGCCGGTGTCGGCAGCCCATGGCGACGGTGTCAAGCAGCTGGTCGAACTCGTTCTCGCACCGTTCGCGCCTGATGACGAGCCTGCATCCAGCGAGGACAGCGGTCCTTCGGTGGCGATCGTGGGACGACCCAACGTCGGCAAGTCGACGCTGGTGAATACGCTGATCGGCGAAGAGCGCGTGATTGCATTCGACCTGCCCGGTACCACGCGCGACGCGATTTCTATTCCATTCGAACGTGGCGGCAAGCATTACACACTGATCGATACGGCCGGGCTGCGGCGACGTGGCCGGGTTTTCGAGGCGGTGGAAAAGTTCTCCGTGATCAAGACCCTTCAGGCGATTCAGGAAGCGAACGTGGCCGTGTTGGTGCTTGACGCCTCGCAGGAGATCTCCGATCAGGATGCGCATATTGCCGGCTTCGTGCTCGATGCCGGCCGTGCGCTGGTGGTGGCGATCAACAAGTGGGACGCCGTCGACGATTACCAGCGTGACCAGCTCAAGCAGGAGATTTCGCGCAAGCTCGGCTTTCTGTCATTTGCCCGCTTTCACCAGATTTCGGCACTGAAGGCCGACGGCGTGGGCGCGCTGCTGAAGTCGGTCGATGCGGCGTATGCAGCGGCGATGTCGAACCTGTCAACGCCACAACTGACACGCACGATGCAGGCCGCCATTGCAAAGCAGGCACCGCCACGCCACGGCACTTCCCGACCCAAGCTGCGCTATGCGCACCAGGGCGGCATGAACCCGCCGATCATCGTGATCCATGGTAATTCTCTGGAAAACCTCCCGACTTCCTATGTGCGTTACCTCGAACGTGCCTTCATGGAGGCATTCAAACTTCAGGGTACCCCCTTGCGCATCCAGTTCCGTACTGCGCACAATCCGTACGCGAGCAAACCCTGATTGCGCGAAATCCTTGTCTCCACACCAGGATTTGCGCCGTGTTGTCATGTTGCGACGCAGCAATAATTACTATACATTCTTATAAACACAAGATAACGAGGTTCCACAATGAGCAATAAAGGGCAACTTTTACAAGACCCGTTTTTGAACACCCTGCGCAGGGAGCATGTGCCTGTCTCGATCTACCTGGTCAATGGCATCAAGCTGCAGGGGCAGATCGAATCGTTCGACCAGTATGTTGTGCTGCTCAAGAATACCGTCACCCAGATGGTCTACAAGCACGCCATCTCGACCGTGGTGCCCGCCCGCCCGGTGACCATACAGCAGCAGGAAGCGGCCGAGGGCGCCAACTGATTTCCCCTTTCGGTCTAACCGCTCGGCGGCTACCTGCCGCGCTCAGTGCCCATGTTTGAACGTCCCGAGAGCGGCGAGCGGGCGGTACTCGTCCAGCTCGATCTGCGGCAGGGGGCGTTCGAGGAGCGTCTTTCCGAACTCAAGCTGCTGGCTCAGAGTGCGGGCGCCAGCGTCGAAGCGGTGGTGTCCGGCCGTCGTGCTGCGCCTGATCCGGCGCTTTTCGCCGGGCGGGGAAAAGTCGCGGAAATCGCCGAGGCGCTGCGTGCCAACGAGGCCGATCTGGTCATCTTCAATCATGCGCTGTCGCCCGGCCAGCAGCGCAACCTCGAGCGCGAGCTCGGCCATCGGGTCATCGACCGTACAGCGCTGATTCTCGACATCTTTGCGCAACGCGCGCGAAGTCACGAGGGCAAGTTGCAGGTCGAGCTGGCACAGCTCAGTCATCTGGCGACCCGCCTTGTGCGTGGCTGGACTCACCTCGAACGCCAGAAGGGCGGCATCGGTTTGCGTGGGCCGGGCGAAACCCAGCTCGAGACCGACCGTCGCCTGCTGGGGATCCGGGTGAAGATGCTGAAGCTGCGGCTCAAGCAGATCGAGAAACAGCGTCGCACCCGTCGCCGCGGCCGTGACCGCCAGGATGTGCTGTCGGTGTCGCTGGTCGGCTACACCAATGCGGGCAAGTCCACACTGTTCAACGCGCTGACCAAGGCAGGCGGCTACGCCGCCGACCAGCTTTTCGCCACGCTGGACACGACCTCGAGAAGACTTTTTGTCGGTTCCGGGAACGTCGTGCTGTCCGACACGGTCGGATTCATCCGTGATCTGCCGCATGCGTTGGTAGAGGCGTTCAAGGCGACGCTGGAGGAGACGGCCCAGGCTGACCTTCTGCTTCACGTCGTGGATTCGGCCAGCGAAGACCGCGATGCGCAGATTGCGGCAGTAAATGACGTGTTGGCCGAGATCGGCGCTGCCGATGTGCCGCAAATTCTGGTGTGGAACAAGATTGACCTGACCCACGCCGAGGCGGCAGTCGAGAGGGGTGACTGTGATAGAATCAGGCGCGTTTTTTTGAGCGCGAGAAGCGGCGATGGGGTGGACCTGATGCGTACTGCATTGGCCGAGATTGCACAGGCCTCGACCCAGCGCGTAATCGACGCTCGAGAAGCAGCTGCTTCCGATCCTGAGCACGACGTCGACTCCGTCAATAACTTTCCATTGCAACAGTGATAACAGGCATTCTCATGTCACTCAACGATCCACGCTGGGGTAACCGCGGAAACGACGGTGATCGCGGCGAAGGCAATCGCGGCGGTAACCAGGGGCCTCCTGATCTCGAGGAAGTCTGGCGCGATTTCAATCAACGACTTTCCGGTATGTTCGGCGGCAAGCGCGGCGGACGCGGCAGCGGTTCGGGCGGTGGCGACGGCGGCGATGGTCCACAGTTGCCGAACTTCTCGTTCAAACAGTTTGGCGGCGGCATCGGTGCACTGCTGGCGCTGGTTGTCGTCGTGTGGCTGGCGAGCGGTTTCTACACCGTTGACGCGAACCAGCGTGGCGTCGTGCTGCGGCTGGGCAAGTTCGTCGAGACGACCGAGCCCGGTCTGCGCTGGCGCCTCCCCGCACCGATCGAGTCGCACGAGATCGTCGACCTCACCGGTGTGCGCACGGTCGAAGTCGGCTATCGCGGCTCCGAACGCAACAAGGTGCTGCGCGAGGCGCTGATGCTGACTGATGACGAGAACATCATCAGCATTCAGTTCGCGGTTCAGTACGTGCTCAAGAGTCCCGAGAGCTACGTCTTCAACAACCGTTTTCCGGACGAGTCGGTCGCCCAAGTGGCCGAAACTGGCATGCGCGAGATCGTCGGCAAGAGTCGCATGGACTTCGTGCTGTACGAAGGGCGCGAAGAGATTGCCGCCACTGCGCAGGAGTTGATGCAGCGCATTCTCGATCGCTACGAGACGGGTATCCAGATCAGCCGTGTGACCATGCAGAACGCGCAGCCGCCGGAGCAGGTGCAGGCTTCCTTCGACGATGCGGTGAAAGCGGGCCAGGATCGCGAGCGGCAAAAGAACGAAGGCGAGGCTTATGCGAACGACGTCATTCCGCGTGCGCGGGGTACGGCTTCGCGCTTGCTTGAGGAGTCCAGTGCGTATCGCGAGCGGGTGATCGCCAACGCCGAGGGTGAGGCGAGCCGTTTCAACCAGATCTACACCGAATTCAAGCGGGCGCCCGAAGTGACCCGGGAGCGCATGTACCTGGAGACCATGCAGCAGATACTGGCCAGCACCAGCAAGGTCATGATCGATGCCAAGGGCAATGGCAATTTGCTGCTCCTGCCGCTCGACAAGATCATTCAGCAGGCGGGCAGCGCACCTGCGCCAACCGTATCTGATCCGCAGGTGACCCTGCCTGCAGCAACCAATGCACCGGCCGGCAGCCTGGATCCGCGCAGTCGCGATCTGCTGCGCAGCCGTGAGCGGGGAGAGCGTTGATGCGTGACAAGATTTCCCTGATCGGTGGTGCGCTGCTGTTCGTCGCAGCGGTGGCCTCCATGTCTCTATTTACGGTCGATCAGCGCCAGTTTGCGATCGTGTTCCAGCTCGGCGAAGTCAAGGATGTCATCAGTACGCCGGGTTTGAACGTGAAGCTGCCCCTGATTCAGAACGTGCGTTACTTCGACAAGCGCATCCTTACCATGGATACGCCGGAGCCTGAGCGCTTCATCACCTCGGAGAAGAAGAACGTGCTGGTGGACCACTTCGTCAAGTGGCGCATCATCGACCCGCGTTTGTATTACGAGTCGGTGGCGGGCGACGAATCGCGCGCCCGGATTCGTCTGGCGCAGACGGTCAATGCCGGGCTGCGCGAGGAGTTCGGCAAGCGCACGGTGCATGACGTCGTGTCGGGTGAGCGTGACCAGATCATGGAGGACATGCGTGCCAAGGCCGACCAGGACGCGCGCAAGATCGGCGCCCAGATCATCGATGTGCGCCTGAAGCGGGTCGATCTTCCCACCGAAGTGTCCGCTTCCGTGTATAGCCGGATGGAAGCCGAGCGCAAGCGCGTGGCCAACGAATTGCGCTCGCAGGGTGCGGCCGAGGCCGAAAAGATCCGTGCGGATGCGGATCGTCAGCGTGAGGTCATCATCGCTGAGGCCTACCGCGACGCCCAGCGTGAAAAGGGTGCCGGTGACGCCAAGGCAACCTCGATCTACGCCGACGCCTTCGGGCAAAGCCCGGAGTTCTATTCCTTCTATCGCAGCCTCGAGGCTTACCGGGCGAGCTTCTCCGGCAAGGACGACGTGATGGTGGTCGACCCGAGTTCGGACTTCTTCAAGTTCATGAAGAACTCCAAGGGGTCGGGACGGAACTGATCCCTGATGGGCAACTCCCTGCTGACGGCCTTCGCGCTGATGTTGATCATCGAAGGCATCGTCCCCTTTGTCGCGCCAGCTACCTGGCGCGAAACCTTTTTGCGTCTCGCCCGCATGGCTGACGGCCAGATACGTTTCTTTGGCTTGTCATCGATGCTGGCGGGACTGGTCCTGTTGATTGTCTTTGGTTGATTCTTTCATGCGCTGGGTATTGCCCGATCACATACAGGACGCCTTGCCGTCCGAAGCCGACAAGCTGGAGGGGCTGCGCCGCAGGCTGCTCGACGCTTTCCGCGTGCGTGGCTACCAGCAGGTCATGCCGCCGCTGCTCGAGTATCTCGATTCACTCACGACTGGCGCCGGGCAGGATCTGCGCTTGCGGACCTACCAGTTGGTGGATCAGTTGTCGGGGCGGACGATGGGGGTGCGCGCGGACATGACGCCGCAGGTCACTCGCATCGACTCCCATCTACTGAACCGCAAAGGGGTGTCGCGCCTGTGTTATTGCGGCAGTGTGCTGCATACGCTGCCGTCAACATTGACCGCGACCCGCGAACCCTTGCAGCTCGGGGCTGAGCTCTATGGTCACGCCGGGATCGAGGCGGATATCGAGATCCTTCGCCTGCTGAATGATGTGATGCGGCTTGCCGATGTGCCGGCGACCCGCATCGACATTGGCCATGTCGGCCTCTTCCATGCGCTTGCCGGGCGTGCGGGTCTGGTGCCAGGGCGTGAGGAGGCGCTGTTCGACCTGCTTCAGAGCAAGGATGTCCCGGGCTTGCGCGACATGCTGGCGGACGTGCCGGAGCCTGTGCGCAGCGCGCTGCTGCTGCTGCCCGAGTTGTATGGCGGCCCCGATGTGATCGATGCCGCGGCGGCGCGTTTGCCGCGGGACGCCGAGATCGATGCCGCGCTGGGCGATCTGCGCCTGCTTGCTGCGGCATTGTCGGACTTGCCGGTGAGTTTCGATCTGGCGGATCTGCGCGGATACCACTATCACAGTGGTGTGGTGTTTGCCGCCTATGGTGGCGGCTCGCCCTCGGCGCTGGCGCTGGGCGGACGATACGACCGCGTGGCTCAGGCCTTTGGACGTGCACGGCCGGCGACCGGCTTCAGCCTCGACTTGCGCGAACTGGCTTTGCGCCTGCCGGATCCTGCGCCCGCCGGCGCGATCCTTGCGCCGCATGCGCAGGGTGCCGATTTGCAGGATGCAGTCATGGCCTTGCGAGAGCAGGGCGAAATCGTCGTGATCGGCCTGCCCGGGCACGATGGAACGTGGAATGAAGCCGGATGTGACCGGCAGCTTGTGATGCGGGAAGGCCAGTGGATGGTCGAGCCGCTTCAGGGAGAGTAAACAGATGTCAAAGAACGTAGTGGTTGTCGGTACGCAGTGGGGCGACGAGGGCAAGGGCAAGATCGTCGACTGGTTGACCGATCATGCGCAAGGCGTGGTTCGTTTCCAGGGCGGCCACAATGCCGGCCATACGCTGGTGATCGGGCAGAAGGAATACAAGCTAAATCTGGTGCCGTCGGGCATCGTACGTGAGGGCGTGGCCTGTTACATCGGCAATGGTGTCGTGCTCGACATTCATCACCTGCTGTCCGAAATCGCCACGCTGGAAGCGGGCGGCATCAAGGTCAGCGAGCGCCTGCGTATCAGTCCGGGGTGTCCGCTGATTCTGGGTTACCACTCGGCACTCGACCGCGCGCGCGAGGCGAAGAAGTCCGCTGGCGACAAGATCGGCACGACCGGCAAGGGTATCGGTCCTACCTATGAAGACAAGGTGGCGCGCCGCGCGCTGAGGGTCTACGACCTCTTCGATCGCGAGCGTTTTGCCGAGAAGCTGCGGAGTAACCTCGAATATCACAACTTCGTGCTGACCCAGCACCTGGGTGCGGACGCGGTCGACTTCCAGACTGTCTTCGACGAGGCGATGCGTGACGCCGAGAAGATCCTGCCGATGGTGGCAGATGTCTCGGCCGAACTCTACGCGGTGAACAAGAACGGCGGCAGTCTGCTGTTCGAAGGCGCACAGGGTACCTTGCTGGACATCGATCATGGCACCTATCCCTTCGTTACCTCGAGCAACTGCGTGGCGGGTCAGGCTGCAGCCGGTTCGGGCGTCGGGCCTGGGCGCCTGCACTATGTACTCGGGATCACCAAGGCATACTGCACCCGCGTGGGTGGCGGCCCGTTCCCGACCGAGCTCGACATCGAGACCAAGGGCGTGCCCGGCGAGCAGATGTCGACCAAGGGTCGTGAGTTCGGTACCGTCACGGGGCGCAAGCGTCGCTGCGGCTGGCTCGATCTTGCCGCGCTGAAGCGTTCGATCATCATCAATGGTGTGACCGGGCTGTGTATCACCAAGCTCGATGTGCTCGACGGTCTGACCGAGCTCAAGCTGTGCACCGGCTACATGCTCGACGGCAAGCGCATCGATCTGCTGCCGATGGGGTCCGAAGAGGTCACCCGCTGCGAACCCATCTACGAAACGATGGCCGGCTGGAGCGGCACGACCTTCGGCGCGCAGAGCTGGGACGCGCTGCCCCAGGAGGCACGCGCCTACCTGCACCGCATCGAAGAGATCTGCGAGATTCCCATCGATGTGATTTCCACCGGTCCGGAGCGTGACGAGACCATTCTGCGTCGCCATCCTTTTGGGGCCTGATGAACGTGCGCCGTGCGCCGGTTGTGAGACCGGCGCCGTCGCTGGCGTGCGCCGCAGGGCGGAAAAAGCAAAAAGCCGACACAAGGTCGGCTTTGCTTTGAAACTGGTGCCCAGAAGAGGACTCGAACCTCCACGCCTCGCAGCGCTAGGCCCAGAAGAGGACTCGAACCTCCACGCCTCGCAGCGCTAGTACCTGAAACTAGTGCGTCTACCAATTCCGCCATCTGGGCAGGGAGGCGCATTGTATCCGGATCATCTTGCCGATGGAAGGCAAAATCGGCAAAAATTTCTGTCCGGTACGAGAACGGCTGTCGTGAGCGCGTTTCGTGTGCGTTGGCACTTGCCCTCAAGGCCGCCGTTGCAGATCGATCAATCAAAACTACAAAACAAAAAAGCCGCTCCGAAGAGCGGCTTTCCTGCGAAACTGGTGCCCAGAAGAGGACTCGAACCTCCACGCCTCGCAGCGCTAGTACCTGAAACTAGTGCGTCTACCAATTCCGCCATCTGGGCAAGAGCCGCGCATTATAAGCACCTAGAGAAGAATGTCAATGACCAGAAATACAAAAAATACAAATCCCGTGCAGACTGCAAGCGCCGAGACGCCAACGAAGGCGACAGGCCGGCGTAATCGTGCCAAGGGGCCCAGTGCCATCCGTCGTGCCGACCCGTTTTTCGAGCGCGAGTCGCTCAAGTACGATCAGCCGCTTCCGAGCCGTGAATACATCGAACAGGTCCTTGTCGAGCAAGGCGTGCCGATGTCCTTCGAGGAGCTCGCGCGTGCGCTCGACATCACCAGCGCCGAGCTCGAGCATTTCGATCGGCGTCTGCGTGCCATGCAGCGCGACGGTCAGTTGGTCCGCAACCGCCGTGATGCCTATCTGATTCCAGACAAGGCGGCGCTGATTCGCGGCAAGATCGAGGGCCATCCCGACGGTTTCGGTTTCCTGCGCAGGGATGATGGCGGCGCCGACATCTTCATCGGCCCCAAGGACATGCGCGAAGTGCTGCACGGCGATCGTGTCATCGTGCGCATTTCCGGACAGGATCGGCGCGGACGGCCCGAAGGCAAGATCGTCGAGATCCTGGAGCGCGCCAACACACGCGTGGTCGGGCGCGTGCTGAACGAACACGGCGTCTTGCTGGTGGTGCCAGAGAACAAGCGCCTGGCGCAGGACATCCTGGTGGCCCCCGGGGGCAAGAAGCCGACGCCTGGGCAGGTGGTTACCGTAGAGCTGATCGAGCAGCCAACCAAATACGCGCAGCCGATAGGGCGTGTGGTCGAGGTGCTCGGCAACTATGCCGACCCCGGCATGGAAATCGAGATCGCGCTGCGCAAGCACGAACTGCCCTACGAGTTCTCGTCCGAGACCAAGGCCGAAACGCGCAAGCTGCCACTCAAGGTGCGCAAGAAGGACTGGGTGGGGAGGGAGGACATCACCGGACTGCCGCTGGTCACCATTGACGGCGAGACGGCGCGCGACTTTGACGATGCCGTCTATTGCGAGCGTGAGGGCCGAGGCTACCGCCTCATCGTGGCCATTGCCGATGTGTCGGCCTATGTCGAGTCGGGCAGCGCGCTGGACAAGGATGCCTACGATCGTGGCAACTCGGTGTATTTCCCGCGACGGGTGATTCCGATGCTGCCGGAGAAGTTGTCCAATGGCCTGTGCTCGCTCAACCCGCAGGTCGAACGCCTGTGCATGGTCGCGGACATGAGCATCTCGATGACGGGCGCGATCAAGGCCTATCGCTTCTACCCGGCAGTGATGTTCTCGCATGCCCGCCTGACCTATACCAAGGTCGCCGCGGCCCTGTATGACAAGGATGCCGCTGCGCTGGAAGAAGTCGGCGAGCTTCTGCCCCACCTGCAGACTCTCGACAAGCTGTTCCGGACCCTGCTCAAGGCGCGCGCGAAGCGCGGTGCGATCGACTTCGAGACCACCGAGACGCGGATGATCTTCGACGAGGGCGGCAAGATCGAGCGCATCGTGCCTGAAGTGCGCAACGATGCCCATCGCCTGATCGAAGAGTGCATGCTGGCAGCCAACGTCTGTGCATCGGACTTCCTGCAAGCGCGCAACCAGGCCGCGCTGTATCGTGTGCACGAAGGACCGACGCCCGAAAAACTCGACAAACTGCGTGGCTTCCTGGGCGAGTTCGGTCTCGCGATCGGCGGCGGTGACGAGCCGCGTGCAAAGGACTACGCCGGGCTGCTGGAGAAGGTCAAGGACAGGCCCGATGCGCAGCTGCTGCAGACGGTCATGCTGCGATCTCTGCGGCAGGCAGTGTACAGTCCCGACAACCTCGGGCACTTCGGTCTGGCCTACGAGGCGTACACCCATTTCACTTCGCCGATCCGGCGCTATCCGGACCTGCTCGTACATCGCGCGATCAAGGCCGCGCTCAGGAACGAGGCGTACCAGCCCGGCGACTGGGATGAAATCGGTGCGCATTGTTCGAGCACTGAACGACGCGCCGACGAGGCCACCCGCGATGTCGTGTCGTGGCTCAAGTGCTATTACATGCAGGATCGTGTCGGCGAGGAATTTTCCGGCAGCGTGTCGGCAGTGGTACCCTTCGGCCTCTTTGTCGCGCTGGATGATATTTTCATCGAGGGCCTGGTACATATTTCGGACCTCGGTAGTGACTATTTCCACTTCGACGAGACCCGGCACGAGCTGGCGGGCGAGCGTACCAACGCGCGCTTCAGGCTGTCGGACAGGGTGCGCGTGCAATTGGTACGGGTCGATCTGGAAACCAACAAGATCGATTTCCGCCTGATCGAGGGCACGAGCCGTCCGACCGAGCGCAGCGGCAAGACTGCACGCGATCACGCATCCGCATCCGATGGCCCTGTGGCGGCACCGACCCGGCGCAAGGCCCGTCCCGCGCCCGAGGAAAGCGTACGGCGTGTCGCTGACAGTCCGAAGCCGGCATCGCGCGGTAGTCGCAGCAGTAAACCGAAGACTGGCGCCCGGCCTCAGGCGGGTGCTGCCGGCAAGAGCAAACCCAAGGCTGCGGTAGCGGCCGCAACGAAGAAGAAAGGCAAGCGCCGTGGTTAAACACACATCCCGCAGCGGTCCCGGAAAACGTTCTGTCGCAGACGAGCCGCGTTCGGCACGTCCGGCAGTTCACGGTGATCGCGCATCGCGTCGGAAGCGCCCGGTGGCGGGCGAGCCGGGCGTGGACGCCGTGGCAGGCATCGCAGGCGAAAATGCAGACGCAGGACGGCCTGCGTCCCGCCTGATCTACGGCTTTCATGCGGTGCTGGGCAAACTGCGCCGCGATCCCGAATCGGTGTTCGAGATTCATCTGTCGAGCCAGCGCCAGGATGTCCGCGCCCGCGAGGTGACGGCGCTCGCTGAGGCGCAAGGGGTACGGTTGATTCCGAGTGAATCGGACCGGCTCGATGGCATGGTCGGCACCCGCCGCCACCAGGGGGTGATTGCCCGTGTCGATGCGCGCCATCGCGAGCTCAAGCTTGCAGACGTGCTCGATGCGCTGGAAGAGCCTGCGTTGCTGCTGGTGCTTGACGGCGTACAGGACCCGCACAATCTCGGTGCCTGCCTGCGCGTGGCCGATGCGGTGGGGGCGCATGCGGTGATTGCACCCAAGGATCGTGCGGTGGGCCTCAACGCCACCGCGGTCAAGGTGGCCAGCGGGGCAGCCGATAGCGTCCCTTACGTGACCGTGACCAACCTGGCTCGTGCCCTGCGCGAGATGCAGGAGGCCGGCATCTGGGTCATCGGGGCCGCTGGTGAGGCCGAAAAGTCGGTGTTCGAGGTCGAGCAGAAAGGGCCGGTGGCCTGGGTGCTCGGCGCCGAAGGCGACGGCCTGCGCCGGCTGACGCGCGACACCTGCGATGAGCTGGCAAGGATTCCCATGCTCGGCACCGTGGAGAGCCTCAACGTCTCGGTGGCGAGCGGCATTTGCCTGTTCGAGGCGCGACGCCAGCGCGGGGTCTGACGGTTTGCCAGTGGCGGGGCATCGCACACATATTGCTTGATTTGCAGCGTAAAGGACGCTTGCGAGCATGTGCGGATGGTGAATCGGGGGAGCGTGGGAAGATGAAATCGGCACTGGGTTTTCTGATCGCTGCGCGACGCTGTGAGATCCACGGACTCGAGCAGCTCGAGGTCACCAGCGAACTGGTGAAAGGCGTGAGCGAACTTGTGCACATGCTGCAGCGTGAGCGCGGTACCTCGAACATCTATCTCGCCTCGGGCGGCAAACGATTTGCCGGGCAGCGTGCAGAACGTGTCGCGGCGAGTCTGGCGGTCGAGTCGGCGGTGCGCGAGCAGTTTTCCGGGCTCGACACCGACAGCGGGCGCATGGCCGGCGGTGTGCGCCTGTTCAGCCGGATTGCCCATGTCCTGCACGGGCTGGACTCGCTCCCGGCGCTGCGGGAGCGAATTGCCGCGAATGACATTACGTCCGACGAAGCCATGCGCTGCTATACCGAGCTGGTCGCCGGCTTGCTCGCGGTGGTGTTCGAAGCGGCCGACACGGCGGCCAATCCGGTGATTTCGCGTGCCCTGGTCGCCCTGTTCAATTTCATGCAGGGTAAGGAACTCGCGGGTCAGGAACGTGCGGTGGGGGCGGCAGGTTTCGCGGCGGGACGCTTCGATGCTGCGGGTCAGCAACGCTTGGCGCACCTGATCGACGCCCAGGAGCGGTGCTTTCAGATTTTCACGGAGTTTGCCGACGCAACCCTGCGCACGATCTGGCGCAATGCCCAGAATTCGGAGGCCGTCGCCGCGCTCGAGCGCATGCGTCGTATTGCCTGCGCCGCGTCGCCGGCAGCGTTCGACGGCGATGCCGGCGAGCGTTGGTATGAGTGTGCCACCGCACGGATCGATGTGATGCGCCAGGTCGAAGACTGTGCGACCAATGCGTTGCTGCACGTGTGCGAAACGCAATTGACCGAGGCCCGGGCAGATCTGCAGGATCACAAACGGTTTCTCGACAGTCTTTCGGCGCTTGGCGGACAGGCGGCTGCGCCGGTCGCCATCTTTCTCGACAAGCCGGCACGGTCCGACGACGTCGGTGCGGCGGGCGACAATGAGGGGCTGTTGAGTGCGGGCGGGCTCGGTCCCCACCTGGGGCGGTCGGTGCTCGATCTGATGCAGGCGCAGTCGCAGCGCCTGCAGACCATGAGCGACGAGCTCAATACGGCGCGCGCGGCGCTCAATGAGCGCAAGTTGGTCGAGCGTGCCAAAGGGCTGCTGATGTCGCGGCTGGGGCTGAATGAGGCCGAAGCGTACAAGATGCTGCAGCAGACCGCGATGAACCAGCATCGCCGCCTCGCCGATGTGGCGGAAGCGACCCTGTCACTGGCCGATTTCCTCAAGCGCGGCTGACGCTCGCCGCACGGCGGCAAATGGATGGCTCCATCCTGCTTGCGGCCGAGTCCTGTCACGCTTTCCCGCGCCTGCGGGCGCCGCAGGAACAAGGCTTCAAACCCGGGTTCAGGTCCCCATTCCTTGCACTAAGCCTGTGCGGGCGGTGCTGCTATTGCACTGCAGCAGTGCGTGGCTTTCGCCTTGCTTCCGCGCGGGTTTTCCGGTCAATCCCACTGTTTTCGGGTGTTTCCCGCGAAATCGACGACCTGGCACGCTTACTGCGTTAGTCACTGCAAAGCTGGACCAATGATGGTTCGGCGTTCGACACAATCCCGAACACTGGACAAAGGCGTCCATTCCCTCAGCGTCAGATGCGCCGAGAAGGAATGAGGCGCCTTTTTGCATTCCCGAATTCAATCAAGGAGTTCAACATGACCAAGCAGACAATCAAGACCCCCGAGCTGACCCGCCGTGGCTTCATCAAGGCCAGTGCCGCCGCCGGGACGGCTGCGATGTTGTCCGGCCTCTTCCCCGCAGGCGTGTGGGCCGCCGGATCGGAAGGGCTGGAGAAGACAGCGCTCAAGTTCGGCATCATTCCACTGACCGACTGTGCCCCGATCGTGATTGCCAAGGAGAAGGGTTTCTTCAAGAAGCATGGCCTCGATGTGGAGATCTCCAAGGAGGCTTCCTGGGCCAACATCCGCGACAAGGTCTCGCTGGGCGAATTGGACGGTGCGCACATGCTTGCCGGCATGCCGTTGGCCGCCACGCTGGGTGTCGGTGCCACCCAGCAGGAGACCGTCACTGCCTTCTCCATGGACCTCAACGGTAACGGCATCACGGTGTCTAACGAACTTTACGATCGCATGCTCGCTGCCGACCCGGCGGCGATGAAGGGGCGCCCGACGTCCGCCTTGGCGCTGAAGAAGGTGATCGACGAGGACAAGAAGGCCGGCAAGGAGCCGATGACCTTCGCCATGGTGTTTCCGGTGTCCACCCACAACTACGAAATCCGTTACTGGATGGCGTCTGCCGGCATCGATCCGGATCAGGACGTGCGCCTGATCGTGATTCCGCCGCCGCAGATGGTTGCCAACCTGCAGTCGAAGAACATCGTCGGTTACTGCGTGGGCGAGCCGTGGAACCAGCGTGCGGTGGAAATGGGCATCGGGCGCTCGATCATCACCAATTACGAGATCTGGAACAACAACCCGGAGAAGGTGTTCGGCGTCACCCGCGAGTGGGCGGACAAGAACCCCAATTCGCACAAGGCGGCGGTGCGCGCGCTGATCGAGGCGGCGCAGTGGATGGACAAGCCCGAGAACCGTGGCGAGGTGGTGAAGATCATTTCGGCCAAGTCCTTCGTCAATGCCCCGGAATCGGTGGTCGAGAACTCGATGACCGGCACCTGGCTGTACACCAAGGCCGAAGGCCCGCAGAAAATGCCGGACTTCAATGTCTTCTATCGTTATGCGGCCACCTTTCCGTGGCGT
Source organism: Azoarcus sp. L1K30 (assembly GCF_018122735.1). Classification (GTDB taxonomy): domain Bacteria; phylum Pseudomonadota; class Gammaproteobacteria; order Burkholderiales; family Rhodocyclaceae; genus Parazoarcus. The sequence continues at coordinate 4,604,795 of NZ_JAGRRD010000001.1, forward strand.
TCGCATGCGGTGTGGTTCCTGACCCAGATGGTGCGCTGGGGGCAGATCGATCAGGCCATCAACTTCAGGAAGGTCGCCGAGCAGGTCTATCGCGCAGATATCTACCGTGATGCGGCCAAGGACCTTGGTATCGCCATTCCGACCATCGATTACAAGAGCGAAGGCACGCATACCGGGGGCTGGACGCTGGACAAGGCGTCCGCACCGATCGCCATGGGGCCGGATCACTTCTTTGACGGCATGACCTTCGACCCGTCCAAGCCGGTGGACTACCTCAAAGGCTTCAAGGTGAATTCGATGAAGGTCAGTCTCGACGCATTGGCCAAGGCAAACGGTTGAATCCTGTCATGGACGAGGAGAAGGACATGAGTGCAATTTCGATCACGACGTCGCCGCCAGTTGCGGAGCCGGTCGCAACGCAGCCACTCCCTGCGCAAACTGCTGCACGGCCTGCCCTGCAGGCGGCAGACTCGGTGGAGGCGCGGTCCCCGACGCTGGGTGAGCGCATCGCACCGGCCGCGGGAAAGGTGGTGCGCGCACTGGTGGCGATGATTTCGGGCATGGGCTTGCTGCTTGCGATCTGGTGGGCGGTGTCAAGCCGCATCGACATGTTCCCCGGCCCGGTGGTGACCTGGCACGCGGCGGTCGAGTTGCTGTCCGATCCGTTCTACAGCAATGGTCCGAACGACATGGGCATCGGCTGGAACGTGCTTTATTCGCTGGGTCGTGTCGGGGTCGGCTTTGGCTTGGCGGCCCTGGTCGGCATCCCGCTGGGTTTCGTCGTCGGACGCTTCAAGTTCATGAACATGGCCACGGAGCCGGTGATCGGTCTGTTGCGTCCGGTATCGCCTCTGGCCTGGTTGCCGATCGGCCTGCTGGTGTTCCAGGAGGCCAATCTCGCCGCCATCTGGGTGATCTTCATCTGCTCGATCTGGCCGATGATCATGAACACCGCGGCTGGCGTGCGCTCGGTGCCGCAGGATTACCTGAACGTGGCCCGCGTGCTGAACCTGTCCGAGTGGAAGATCGTTACCAGGATCCTGTTTCCTGCGGTGCTGCCCAACATCCTGACCGGCGTGCGCCTGGCCATCGGCACCGCCTGGCTGGTGATCGTTGCCGCGGAGATGCTGACCGGTGGTGTCGGTATCGGCTTCTGGGTGTGGGACGAGTGGAACAACCTCAAGGTCGAGCACATCATCATCGCCATCTTCATCATCGGCATCGTCGGCCTGATTCTCGAACAGGCGCTGATGCTGGTGGCCCGACGTTTCAGCTACGAAAGCCGCTAAGGGGATCGTCATGACGAAGAAAATCGTACAGATCGAAAATGTCGGTCAGTCCTTCGACACCAAGAAGGGGCCCTACGTTGCGCTGCGCGAGATCAATCTCGACATCCGCGAGGGCGAGAGCATCGCGTTGATTGGCCACTCGGGCTGTGGCAAATCGACCCTGCTCAACCTGATTGCCGGACTCACGCTGCCCAGCAGCGGCGTGATGCTGTGCGACGGCCGCGAAATTGCCGGCCCCGGCCCCGAGCGCGCGGTGGTGTTCCAGAACCACTCGCTGCTGCCATGGCTGACCTGCTTCGACAATGTCTATCTGGCGGTGGAGCGCGTGTTCGGCGCCAGGGAAGGCAAGGCCAGGCTCAGGGAACGGACGCACGCTGCGCTCGATCTGGTGGGCCTGAGCCATGCCGAGAACAAGCATCCGCACGAAATCTCGGGCGGCATGAAGCAGCGTGTGGGCATTGCCCGGGCGCTGTCGATGCAGCCGCGCATTCTGCTGATGGACGAGCCCTTTGGTGCGCTCGACGCGCTGACCCGCGCCAACCTGCAGGACGAGTTGATGAAGATCCTTGCCGCCACCAAGGCCACCATGGTGATGGTGACCCACGATGTCGACGAGGCGGTGTTGCTGTCAGACCGCGTGATCATGCTCACCAACGGGCCGGCAGCCACCATCGGCGAGATTCTCGAGGTCGATATCGAGCGCCCGCGTGACCGCCTTGCGCTGGCCCATGATGCGCACTTCGGCGAATGCCGGGCGGCGATCATGGAGTTCCTCTACAACAAGCAACTCAAGCGCGCCGCCTAGCCGGGAGCCCGACATGTCAAAAGTGTATCTGATCGGTGCCGGACCGGGCGCCGCGGACCTGCTCACCCTGCGCGCGGCCAGGCTGCTTGCGGAGAAGGCCGAAATCGTGCTCGCCGACGACCTCGTGTCGGACGAAATCCTCGCCATGGTGCGCCCCGAAGCGCGGGTGCTCAAGGTCGGCAAGCGTGGTGGCAGGGCGTCCACGCCGCAGGGCTTCATTCATCGGCTGATGGTGCGTTACGCACGACGCAGCGGGTGCGTGGTCAGGCTCAAGGGAGGCGATCCGTATGTGTTCGGACGCGGCGGAGAAGAGGTTGAAGCACTTGCGCTGGCCGGGGTGGAGACCGAAGTGGTGCCCGGGCTGACCGCCGGCATTTCGGTGCCGGCTGCGGTCGGCATTCCGGTCACCCATCGCGCCTACACCCAGGGCGTGACCCTGGTGACCGGCACCTCCGGCGACGGCTGCACCGAGCCCAACTGGCCGGCGCTGGCGCGCAGCGGCACGACGCTGGTGATCTACATGGGCCTGTCGCGGCTGCTCAACATCGTTGCGCGCTTGATCGCCGGCGGCCTGCCGCCGGATACCCCGGCTGCCGCCATCGCATCGGGCACGCTGCCGGCGCAGCGCCATGTGAAAGGTACGCTCGCCGACCTGCCGGCACGGGTCTGTGCCGAAGGACTTACCTCGCCGGCCATCATCGTGGTTGGCGAAGTTGCCGCACTGGCGGTGGAGGCTGCGGGTTCGCAGGACCCGTCCATTCGCACCCTCGCGGCCTGAAGGAGAACATCATGCAGAAACAAAAGCTTGTAATGGTCGGAAACGGCATGGCAGGGGTCAAGACGCTTGAAGAGTTGATCAAGCATGCCCCCGACCTTTTCGACATCACCGTGTTTGGTGCGGAGCCGCACGGCAACTACAACCGCATCCTGCTGTCGCCGGTACTCGCTGGGGAAATGACCCTGCCCGACATCATGCTCAATGATCTCGACTGGTATCGCGACAATGGCATCACCCTGCATGCCGGGCGCAAGGTCGTGGAGATCAATCGCGCGCGGCGCACGGTGCGGGCCGATGACGGCACCGAGGTAGCGTACGACCGCCTGTTGCTGGCCACCGGCTCGGTGCCCTTCATCCTGCCGGTGCCGGGCAAGGACTTGCCGGGCGTGATCGCCTATCGCGACATTGCCGATACCGAAGCGATGATCGAGGCGGCGCAGCACCATCGCCATGCGGTGGTGATCGGTGCCGGCCTGCTCGGACTCGAGGCCGCCAACGGGCTGATCCTGCGCGGCATGGAAGTGACCGTTGTCCACCTCGGTGGCTGGATCATGGAGCGTCAGCTCGACAAGGCCGCGGCAGACATGCTGCAGGCGTCGCTCGAGGCCAAGGGCATGAAGTTCTGCCTGCAAGCACAGACCGCAGAACTGCTGGCCGCCGACAGTGGGCGCGTCGGTGCGGTCCGTCTCAAGGATGGCACCGAACTGGCTGCCGATCTCGTGGTGATGGCTGCGGGCATCCGCCCCAGCACCAGCCTGGCCGAATCGGCCCGCCTGCACTGCGAACGCGGCATCGTCGTCACCGATACGCTGCAGACCGTCACCGATCCACGCATCTATGCGGTGGGCGAGTGCGCCAACCATCGTGGCACGGCATACGGCCTGGTGGCGCCGCTGTTCGATCAGGCCAAGGTGTGCGCAAACCATCTTGCCGGCTTCGGCATCGGCCGTTACCTCGGCTCGGTGACGTCGACCAAACTCAAGGTCACCGGTGTGGACGTGTTTTCCGCCGGCGACTTCCAGGGCGGCGCGGATTGCGACGAGATCGTGCTCCACGACCGCGCCGGCGGCGTGTACAAGAAGCTGGTGCTCAAGGACGACAAGCTCGCAGGTGCCGTGATGGTGGGCGATACGGCCGATGGAGCCTGGTACTTTCAACTCGTGCGCGAGGGCAAGGACGTCGCCGAGATGCGCGACCACCTCATGTTTGGCCAGAGTTTCACCCAGTCGCAACTGGGCGATGCCGGCCACCAGGGGCAGAGCCAGGCTGCGCTGTTACCGGATACGGCCGAGATCTGCGGTTGCAATGGCGTGTGCAAGGGCACCATCGTCAAGGCCATCCGCGAAAAGGGCTTGTTTACGCTCGACGAGGTGAAGAAACACACCAAGGCATCGTCGTCCTGCGGGTCATGCACCGGTCTCGTCGAACAGATTCTTGCCTCGACCGTGGGCGGTGCATATCAATCGACCGACAAGTTCGCCAAGCCCGTCTGCGGGTGTACCGAGCACACACATGGCGAGGTGCGCGAAGCGATCCGTCAGCAGAAGCTGCTGACCATTCCCGACACCATGCGGGCACTTGAATGGAGTACGCCGAATGGCTGCGCAACCTGCCGCCCGGCGCTCAACTACTACCTGATCTCCACCTGGCCGTTCGAGGCCGAGGATGATCCGCAAAGCCGCTTCATCAACGAACGTGCTCACGCCAACATCCAGAAGGATGGCACCTACTCGGTGGTGCCGCGCATGTGGGGCGGGCTGACGACGCCGGACGAACTGCGTGCGATCGCCGATGCGGCGGAGAAATACAAGGTGCCGACGGTCAAGGTCACCGGCGGTCAGCGCATCGATCTGCTGGGCGTGAAGAAGTCCGATCTGCCGCTGATCTGGTCCGATCTCAACGCCGCTGGCATGGTGTCCGGCCATGCCTACGGCAAGAGCCTGCGCACGGTGAAGACCTGCGTCGGCAAGGAGCACTGCCGCTTCGGCACTCAGCTGGCGATGGATCTCGGGGTGAAGCTGGAGAAGATGCTGTTCGGCATGTGGAGCCCGCACAAGGTGAAGCTGGCCGTGTCCGGCTGCCCGCGCAATTGCGCCGAATCCGGCATCAAGGACGTGGGCGTGATCGGCGTCGATTCCGGCTACGAGCTCTACGTGGCAGGAAACGGCGGGATCAAGACCGAAGTCGCGCAGTTCTTCTGCAAGGTCGGCAGCGACGAAGAGGTGATGGAGTACGGCGGCGCCTTCCTGCAGTTGTACCGCGAGGAGGCGTATTACCTCGAGCGTACCTGCCACTACATCGAACGGGTCGGGCTCGAGCATGCAAAGAAGCTGGTCGTTGAGGATGCGGCCAACCGAAAGGCGCTGTACGAACGCCTGCTGTTCGCGCTCAAGGATGCGCCCGACCCGTGGGCCGAACAGCGTACCGCGCCGCTGGTACGCAACTACCAACCCATTGACCTGACAAACAACGGAGATCGCCATGGCCTGGCAGAAACTGTGTCCTCTTGAAGAGATTCCGGCACTGGGTGCCCGTGTGGTCGAACATGCCGACGGTGATATCGCCGTGTTCCGTGCCGCGGGCGACAGCGTGTTCGCCGTCGCCGATGCCTGCCCGCACAAGGGCGGCCCGCTGTCGCAGGGCATCGTCCACGGGCACAAGGTGACCTGCCCGCTGCATGGCTGGAACATCGAGCTGGCGTCCGGTCACGCCTGTGCGCCGGACGAAGGATGCGTGCGCAACTATCCGGTGCGTATCGAGGCCGGCACGGTGTGGCTGGAACTCTGAGGGCTTGATCGAACGAGGATGCATGTCGTGAGCAGTCAGCTGCGGGTTCTGGACAGGCAGGTGGAGGAGAGCAATTCCGGAACCACCGCGCGACGCTTGCCGCGCGGTGGTGCACGGATCGTGGGGATGCTGGTGCTTGCTCTGGCCGGCGGGCTGTGCCTCGGGCACGGTATCAACGCCGATGCCGATCCGGTGCTCATTCCGCTGGGCGCGGTCACCTCCGCGGCCAGCATCCTGCTCATGCGGTCGATATTGAGCACGGAGCGTCGCTGGCGGTGGGCCTTGTCCGCGTTTGCCGAGGCGCTCGAGGCAGGCAACCTCACCGCGCGGGTTGCCCGGGAGGACGCCGTGCTGCAGCCGGACCTTGCCGAGCGGCTCAACGCGATGACGCATGCCCTGGCGCAAGTGTTTGTCGATTTCTCGCGTTCGACCCACGAGATGTCGAGCGTTGCCCGTGAAGCGGCCGCCAATGCGGCCGATGGTGCCGTAGGGGTCAGTGCGCAGCGCGATGTCACCGTGTCGTCTGCAGCGAGTCTCGAGCAGCTGTCGGCCAGTCAGCAAGCCTCCAGCGAACAGGCTCGAACCGTGGCCGGCGTCGCTGCCCAAACGCAGGCGGTGGCGGCGAACTGCGCCGGCCGCATCGTTGATCTGTCGCATTCGCTGGAAGATCTCGCCGACAGGGTCGCTGCCGCGGTGGACCAGGCTTCTGGCCTGGACAAGCGGTCGCAGGAGATCGGCAGCATCGTCCGCGTTATCGCCGAGATCGCGGATCAGACCAATCTGCTCGCCCTCAATGCCGCGATCGAAGCCGCACGCGCGGGTGAGCAGGGGCGTGGTTTCGCGGTCGTGGCCGACGAGGTGCGCAAGCTCGCAGAGCGCACGTCCGTGGCGACGCGCGAGATCGGGCAGCGTATTGGCGGCGTGCAATCCGGTATCGCCGGCATGGCCGAGGGCATGAACAGCGTGGACGTCGTCGCGCGTCGTAGCGCCAGCGACGCGCGCGAAGCCGTCGCCGATCTCAAGGGCATGGAGGGCAGCGCTGCGCAGGCTGGCCAGCTCGTTCGGGAAATGGCCGATGCCAGTCGTGAGCAGAGTGTTGCGAGCGAGGCGGTTGCAGCCAATATCGACGAGGTGGCTCAACTCGCCGACACCAATGAACGCAGGGTGCGGGAGAACACCGAGCTTGCGCGACACCTCGACCAGCTTGCCAGGCAATTGACGGAGCGTATCGGCCGCTACCGGTTCGAATGAGCGGGCCGGGTCAGGCGGCCGTGGGAGGAATACGATGAGTTCGGGTCTGATGCTTGTGCTTTCCTTGCTGGCGCTGATGCTTGGCGTGTGGGCGCTGCGTGTCCGACGCACGCGCTATCGCAGGCGCATTTCGCGCGAGGAGGTGAAGCGTGCGCTTGGCGCGTGTACCAGTCTGATCGACATGCTGGCGGCCCTGCAACAACATCGCGGCCTCAGTACCGGATGGCTTGCCGGAGACAGGGGCTTCGAGCGCCGCATGCTTGCGCGCAGGCGCGACATCGAGCGGCTCATGCCCGCGTTGATGCGGGCTGCGGAGCTCGAGACTGGGGCGATTCGACCCCGTTTCACGGTCAATGATGCAAGCGTGTTCCGCCACCGCTGGAAGGTGCTGGTGGATGATCTGGGTGCGTCGACGCCGGAGCAGAACATCGGGGCCCACACAAGACAGATCGAGCGCCTGACCGCGATGATCGCAGCCCTGGGTGAGGCCCGGATCGAGCTGCCTGCAGCGTCGGAGTTGCCCGTCGGCATGGCGAGGAATTTTGCCTGTCGCCTGCCGGCACTCAGCGAATGTCTCGGGCAGACAAGGGCAATCGGCAGTGCTGCGGCCGCTGCCGGATACTGTGCGCCGGTGGCGAGGGTCAGGCTCATGTTCCTGGTGTCGCGTGCCGAGTCCTTGCTTCGTCAGGCAGCAGAGCTCGATGCCGGGCAGCATGCGATGCTGGCACGGCAGCATGTAGAACGGCTTGCACGTCAGGTGCGCACGGGACTGCTCGACGCAGCGGGGACGAACGTTAGCGCAGACGCATTCTTTGCGACGGCGACAACCGCCATCGACTGCATCTTCGACTGGATCCGGGCGAACGCGGAAGCGATCGAGAAGTGCATGCACTCGCCTGGCGCTGCCCGGGCGGCATCAAATACCATTCCTGTTGCTGCGGCAGGCACAAGACTCGCCACGGCGGCACGATAGCCGTCATGACCAGAGCACTTTGACTGGTGTGTCCGGCGAGAAACGGTAGGCGATCTGGGCCTGTAGCAATTCCGCGCACGCGAGCGCATCGGTCAGCGCATGATGAGGGCGGTAGCGCGGCAGGCCATAGCGGTTGCGGCATGCGGCCAGACGGATGGACGGTTGTTTGTGGCCGAGCAGCCGCGTAATCAGTCCGGGGCGTTTCTTGCGATGAAAGCGGGCTTCGAGCTCCATGGTATCGATCGTCGGGAACTCGATCCCCTCCCCAAGGCGCGGCCGCAGCGCACCGTTGAGAAAGCCGCGCTCGATCGCGCTGCAATGCACGACCACGACATGGCCGGCCATGTACTGGAGTACCTCGTCCAGGACCTCCGTCAAATCAGGTGCGTTGTCGAGCTGGGCGTCGGTAATGCCGTGGATCGTCACCGATTCTTCGGCCAGCGCGACGCGCGGTTTGAGAAGCCAGTGCCGCGCGCGGCTGGCGAAGATGCGGTCCACCTGCATCGGCACGAGTCCGATGCTGACGATGCCGTCGCGCACCGGGTCGAGTCCGGTCGTTTCGAGGTCCAACGCCATCAGTGGCGTCGCTGACAGCAAGGTGTCGCCGGTGACCATCCCGCGTGCGTAGTAGCGTCGCAGCCGGTCGTCACGCGTACTGTCGGCAAGCTGGCGAAAGCACGCGGGCCAATCCGTTTCCCCGGCGGCGGGCTGCGTTTGCTGCTGGAGGTGGCCAAGATGGAGCACGGTGTCGGCGTCAGCCCGCGCGACCGGGCTGGTAGCGGAACTTGAGGTATTTCTGCGCGTTGCCGAGAATCATGAATGCGTCGCGCAGGCTCTTGCGCTCGAACTCCGACAGGCTTTCGGGCTCGATGCTGTTGTCGGGCGTGTTTCCCGCCGCAAGGTCCTCGGCCTGATTGCGGATGCGGACCATGGATACGAACTCGAGTGCGTCATGCAGATCCTGGCCGCGTCCGCGCGGCAGGATGTCCGCGTCGATGATGTCGCGCAGGCGCTCGAACGAATTCAGCGCAACCGAACCTACCGCGAGGGCGTGGACCCGGATGAGGTCCGCCAGTGGAGCCGTACCCCGGCGCTTGAGATTGATGGCACGGGTATGGCGGCCGTCCGACTCGACGACGAAGTCTTTGAAGAAGCCCAGCGGCGGTGTGCGTAGCAGCGCGTTGCGCGCCATGCACGCGAGAAAGCGGGAACTCCCCTTGGCCCTGCGCGTGATCAGGCTGCGCAATCCATCGATCCATTCGGTCTTGCCCCATACGCCGTCGAGATCGAAGAAGATCGCGCTGTCGAGCAGCGATTGCGGTGTGGGCCGCTCGATCCATTCGGTGAAACACGCTTCCCATTTGCGCAGAGGCTGACGCCACCTGGTGTTGGTGGCCATCACGTCGCCGCTGCAGTAGCTGTAGCCGCAGCGGGCCAGACCATCGCAGACGAAGGCGGCCAGATTCCTGAAATAGTCATCGTGGCGGGCGGGGTCGAAGCTGTTGTCCAGCACCAGCGCGTTGTCCTGATCGGTGACGATGAGTTGCTCCTGCCGCGCCATCGAGCCGAGCGCCAGAAAACAATAGGGAACCGGTGGCGGGCCGAGTCGCTCCTCGGCGAGCTCGAGCAGCCGCTGTTTGAAGCTACGACCGATGACTGCCATCGCGCTGCCGATCATGCGCGAACTGGCATCCTCGGTCACCATGCGCGAAAAGCAAGCGCGCACATCGGTCGTCAGCGCGGCCAGTTCATCGACCCCCTGCTGGCGGAAAATGCTGCTGACCACGAACAGGCTGTTGCGCGACTCGTAGCGGATGATGTCCGATAGCGCGATCACGCCGATCGGGCGATGATTCCTCAGCACCGGAAGATGATGCACATTGTGGCGCAGCATCTGCAGCATGGCTTCGAACACGAGCTGATTGTGTTCCACCCAGACCAGTCCGGAGGACATGATCTCGCTGACCGGCGTGTCGTGACCAAGGCGCTGCGACAGCAGGCGCACGCGCAGGTCGCGGTCGGTGAGAATGCCGGCCATGCGGGGGGGCTCATCCGCGCTGCCGGCAGCGTCCATGATGAGCAGGGAAGAGACGCCGTCGTCGGTCATGCGCCGCGCGGCGTCCACAGCCGTTGCCTCGCATCCCAGCGTGACTGGCGCCCGATTGATCAGGACCTCGACGGTGGCTGACATCAGCTGGTTGGCATCTGCGCGTCGCGACACGACATGGCGCAGGCGGGTGCGGTCTTCGATCTCGACCAGATCGGCGAACTGTTCGTTGTTCTCGAACAGATCGGTGAATACCGGCTCGGGGATCAGGTAGAGCAGGGTGTCTTCCAGCGCGGCCGCCGGAAACCTCACCCTTTTACGGTGCAGCAGGCCGAATTCGCCGAAGTAGCCGCCTGCAGTCAGCCGGTTGTAGAGCATGCCATTGCGGCGGAAGATCTCAACTGCGCCGCTACGGACCACATGCCACGCCAGGGCCGGCTCGCCAAACTCGACGATGCGGCTGCCAGCGCGAAAATAGCGCACATCGACCGAACTCGCCACCCGGCGCAAGGTTTCCTCGGGCAACTCGCTGAACGGTGGGTAGCGGCGCAAGAAATCGAGAATCTCGAGCTGTTCGTCCTGCATCGGGGTCACCACTGGCTACGGGAGGGATACCGGGCGCGGCCTTTGGTCGCATGCACCCGCCCGGTTCGGCGACCGGGCGGAATGCCCCGGGATCAGGATGGTCGCGGCTCGGATGCCAGACCCTTGACGACTGAAATCGTGGACACCAGCAGCACGATCGCGAACGGAAAACCGGTAGACACGGCCATGGCCTGTAGCGCGACCAGGCCGCCACCGAGGATCAGTGCGATCGCGACCAGCCCCTCGAAGGTGCACCAGAACACCCGTTGCGGCGTGGGCGCATCGACCTTGCCGCCAGCCGCGATGACGTCGATCACCAGCGACCCCGAGTCGGACGAGGTGACGAAGAACACCACGACCAGAATGATGGCGAGGAAGGAGGTAATCTGCGCCAGCGGCAGCACATCGAGCATGTAGAAGAGCTGCAGCGGCAGCTCGGCCTTGGCAGCGGCCTCGTAGCCGTCCTGCACCAGCTGCGTGATCGCGGTGCCGCCGAATACCGTCATCCACAGCACGCAGGCCAGCGAAGGGACGAGCAGTACCGATACGATGAATTCGCGCACGGTACGTCCGCGCGAGACGCGGGCGATGAACATGCCGACGAAGGGTGACCACGAAATCCACCATGCCCAGTAGAAGGCGGTCCAGCCCTGCGAAAAGTTCACGTCTTCGCGGTTGATGGGATTGGCCAGCGCGGGCAGGTACTCGAGGTAGGCACCGAGGTTGGAGAAGAAGCCGGTCACGATGGCCAGCGTCGGGCCGACCAGAATGACGAAGGCCAGCAGCAGCACCGCAAGTACCATGTTGATCTCGGACAGGCGCTTGACGCCGGCATCGAGTCCTGCAAGCACCGATGTCGTCGCGATGGCGGTAATGCCGATGACAAGCACAATCTGCGTGGTGCTACCGAGCGGAATGTCGAACAGGTAGTTCAGACCTGCCGCCGCCTGCGAGGCACCAAAGCCGAGCGAAGTGGCCAGTCCGAACAGGGTAGCCAATACGGCGAGGATGTCGATCACATGACCGGGCCAACCCCACACGCGCTCGCCGAGCAGGGGGTAGAACACCGAGCGGATCGTCAGTGGCAGCCCCTTGTTGAAGGAAAACAGCGCCAGGCCGAGCGCGAGGATGGCGTAGATTGCCCACGGATGCAGACCCCAGTGGTAGATCGTCGCCGCCATCGCCAGTCGCGATGCGCCGGCGGGATCGCCGGCTGCTGCACCGAGGGGTGCCCAGTCGGTGCGCACGCCGTTCTCCATCGCCGTGCCGCCGAGCGAACTTGCGAAATGCGAGAGAGGCTCGGATACGCCGAAGAACATCAGGCCGATGCCCATGCCGGCGGCGAACAGCATGGAGAACCAGCCGGTGTAGGTATAGTCGGGCTTGGCTTCGGTGCCGCCGAGTCGGACCTTTCCCAGCGGAGAGAGGGCCAGGCCGATGCAGACGAGCACGAAGATATTGCCGACGCTGATGAAGAACCAGTCCAGGTTCGATGTCAGCCAGGCGCGAACGCTGCTGAACAAGGGCTCGACCTGGGTCTGGAACATCAGGGTCAGCGCGACGAACAGGATGATCGCCAAGGCCGAAACCGCGAAAACCCGGTTGTGAATGTCGAGGCCGAAAGGGCCGACGTTAACGAGGATGTTGTCCTGGCCGATCTTGTAATCGGTGTCGATGGGGGTGACGTCCCCGTCGGGGATCATGGGGTCCCGTTTCTCTGTCATGGCATGTTTCCTTGTCGGGGACGAATGAGGGGGTATCGTCAGACACAAGGCGCAAACTTCTGCTGTGACCTTGGCGTGAGTTTAGCACGCCGGAAAAAAGGGCCATTTACGCGGGCCGCATGCGCTTGCCAGCGGCATGCGGCTTCAGTTCATTCGGAATCGAATCCCAGTAGCCTGTCTTCGATGATGCGCCTTGCCACCCCCTCGGGAACGTCCTTCTCCCAGTCGCCAGGGCCGCGACGCAGCCCGGCAAGGGTTTCTGCCGAGTCGATCTCGAGGTGGCTGACATCCTGCGGCTCGATGGCCACCAGCTTGCCGTTCTCGCGCAGGTGCGCCAGCAGGTGGCGCAGGTGACCGGGAACCGGCACGTTGTCGAGCGTGGTCATATCGGCCTCGCCATGGCGGCGCGACGGGTAGACATAGACGTGCGTGTTGTCGGGGAAGAGCTTGCCGAAGGCTTCGAGGATGCCGCCTTCGAGGCCTTCATAGTATTTCTCGTCGAACAGCGCCTCAAGGTCGCGCACGCTCATGACGATGCCGATGGGCTTTTGTGTGTAGCGGCGCAGGTAGGCACGCAGGCGGAAAAAGCGCACATAGTCCGAGATCATCACCGTGTAGCCCTGCGAGGCGAGCAGGTCGATGCGGGCCAGGAAGTCGGCGCCGTCGATATTGTCGCCGCTGACGAGGGAGTTCATGGTGATCTCGGCCAGCGAGAGGACCTCCCTCTCGTCGACTGCCGAGACCTGGCTGAACTGCTTCTGGCCGCCGAGCATCATGTCGAGATTGACGCAGGTGACCGGTTTGAAGCTGCCGCGGATCACCAGCATCGGCTTGCGGTAGAGCAATTCGCCGGGCACCACGACATTGCCGTCGGGATTGAAGATGACCGCGCGGGTCAGCCAGCTTCGAATCAGGTGGAGGTTCATCAAGCGGTTCTCGACCTCCTCGAAGTAGGGACCGGAAAAGTGAATCAGGTCCACTTCGATGCGTTCGGGCGACAATCCGTCGCCAAGGCCTTCGACGACCCATTCGGGCTGGTCATGATGAAAGAATGCGCCGTAGATCAGGTTGACGCCCAGGATGCCCAGCGCCTCGGACTGCAGGGCATTGTCGTTGTCGAGCATGCGCACGTGCAGGATGACATCGCTCGGTGCCGCGCCCGGATGCAATTGCAGGCGGATGCCGATCCAGCCATGGCATTCGTTTTTCTGCTTGAAACTGCGCGCAGTGACAGTCGCGGCGTAGGCGAAGAAGGTGGTGTTCTTCGGACGCACATGGGCGAGGCGGTCGACGACCTGCGAGAATTCCTTGTCCAGCATCTGCATCAGGCGGGCACGGCTGACATACCGGTCCACATGACCGTAGATGTCGTCGCTGACCGCCATGTCATAGGCCGACATGGTTTTGGCGACGGTACCGGCGGCCGCGCCCACATGGAAGAAGCGGCGCGCGACCTCCTGACCGGCGCCAATTTCAACGATCGATCCGTACTTGAACTTGTCGAGATTGAGGGCGAGCGCCTTCTGATCGGTGCTCAGGCTGTTGTCACGTTTGCGCATCGGGTCTGTTCCGTCGTGTAGAGAGCTCGTCGGCGACCGTGCCGTCGCCGGGAGGGAAGGCGGTGAAGTTCGGTGCCGGCTACTTGAGCGCGAAGCCCCGCTTGTGCAGCGCGTCGACCAGGGTATCGCGTCCCGACAGGGTTTCCGGTCCGGCGATTCGCTTGGCGGAGTGGACGGCCCAGGTGCCGTGCACGTTCATCTTCTGCTCGTCATAGAACGCAGCCATGGCACTGTTGTAGGCCTCGATGCCGGCATCCTGTGCGGCGAGCGAGTAGCGGTCGTGATGCACGACGACGGATTGTGGCGGGCGCGGCTTGATAGACGCCGGTTTGGCAGGGTCGGGCGTGCCGACACACATGCCGAACACGGCGACGACCTTCTGTGGCAGTTCGAGCAGTGTGGCAACGGATTCGGGCTTGTTGCGCATGCCACCGATATACACCGTGCCCAGCCCGATGGATTCTGCCGCGGTCACGGCATTCTGGGCCGCGAGGGCGGCGTCGATGACGCCCACCAGGAACATTTCGAAGTAGTCGAGGGCCGCGCTCGGGCGTTCATTCTCGGCCGCGAGTTTTTCCAGGCGGGCGAGATCGGCGAGCCAGACCAGTTGCAGGGGCGCATCGCGCACATGCGCCTGGCCGCCCGCGTATTCCGCCAGGGCTGCGCGCTTTACCGGGTCACGCACGGCGACGACGGACCACGCCTGGAGATTGGACGAACTCGCGGCGGACTGGGCCGCGGCGATGATGGCGGTGAGCTGGTCGTCGCTGACCGGATCGGGCAGAAAGCTGCGCACCGAACAATGATCGAGCAGGCTGTCGATGACCGGACTCCAGCTGTGCGGCGCAGGCATGGCATTGATGCCGTATCGGATGTTGAGGCGGGTCTGGGCGTCTGACATGGGGGAAATGCTCCTTGCCAATGGTGAATTGGGTGCAGGCGGGCAGCGGCGCGCCACCGCGCGTTCGACCCGAGTATACGTGCCAATGCGTGGCTTCGTGCATTGCGACTGTCGGCGCGACGCATTCGCTGGTATAGTGCCGGCCGTGGCGGGTCTCCCCGCATTGCAGCGCGGTGAACCTGGTCAGGGCCGGAAGGCAGCAGCCACAGCCGTTCCCTGCAAGTGCCGGGGGTCAGGCTCGCCACCCTCATTCCGTAAGGGAGCATCTTCGCAGAAGGTGTCTTTTCTCCTTGCCTGCCAGGCAACTCGCCTTCAGACGCGCGTTCGCGCGGGAACTTGTACACTTGGAAATGATCCGACTTTGACGCGGGAGATCGGATGGCGCATCATCGCTCCCTGCCCTTGACAGAGGAGAAAACATGAACGCTGAAGTTGAAACCCCCGACATCCTGGTATTTACCGACAATGCGGCCGGAAAGGTGCGCGAACTGATTGAAGAAGAGGGCAATCCCTCGCTCAAGCTGCGTGTCTTCGTCAGCGGTGGCGGTTGCTCCGGCTTCCAGTACGGCTTCACTTTCGACGAGGAAGTGAATGAAGACGACACCACCTTCGAGAAGAACGGCGTCATGCTGCTCGTCGATCCGATGAGCTATCAGTATCTGGTGGGCGCCGAGATCGACTATACCGAAGGGCTCGAGGGCTCGCAGTTCGTCATTCGCAATCCGAATGCGACCAGTACCTGCGGTTGCGGATCGTCCTTTTCGGCCTGATCGACGAAACGCACATTCAATGCAAACGGGGCGCCTAGGCGCCCCGTTTGCATTGGTCGAACCGCAGAATCAGCGAGTGGCGACCTCGGTCTTGCTCTTGTAGTTGAGCAGAGCGATACGCTGCAGCAGGGGTTCCGCCTTGCGCTTGAACAGCGCGAGTTCCTTGCCTTCGAGCGCATCGGCCGCGGGCAGCGCGACCTTCATCGGGTCACGAGGGGTGTTGTCGATGCGGACTTCGTAGTGCAGGTGCGGTCCGGTTGCCCAGCCGGTGGAGCCGACATAGCCGATCAGGTCGCCCTGATCGACGGACATGCCCTTGCGCAGACCGCTCGCAAAGCCGTTAAGGTGTGCGTATGCGGTGGAAAACTTGCCGCGGTGACGGAGTACGACAATGTTCCCGTAGCCGTTCTGCTGGCCGGCAAAGTCGACCACACCATCTGAGGTGGCCTTGACCGGCGTGCCTCTGGGGGCGCCGAAGTCGACGCCGTTATGACTGCGCCAGTTCTTGTGGATCGGGTGCAGGCGACGCCCGAAGCTGGAGGTGACACGCGAGAATGCGAGTGGCGAACGTAGAAAGCCCTGACGCAGGCTACGCCCCTCGCCGGAAAAGTACTGTTCCTTGCCGTTGGCGCCTTCGTGCAGGATGACGACGTGGCGCTTGCCCTGGTTGATGAATTCGGCTGCAAGCACGCGACCGGTTTGTGCAACCGAGCCCTGATCGTAGGCTGTCTCGTACACGACGCTGAAGCTGTCACCCTTGCGCAGGTCGGTATGGAAGTCGATCTCGGTGCCAAACAGGTCTGCAAGCTTCGTTGCGACACTGTCGGGCAGGCCTACCTCGTCCGTTGCCCCGAAGAGCGAATGACGGATGGTGCCGCTGCGCATTTCGACAATGGTCTCGAGCGTGGCGTCTTCCTGGGTGCGGACGCTGAAGTCTGATTCGATCTTGTCGCGTTCGATGGTGAAACGCTCGCTGCCATAGGGCAGGCTCAGGGACAGGAGCTGTCCGCCTGGCGTGACAGTCGCCGTGATCGAACGCCCAGCGCGCAGTTGGCGTAATACCTGCAGTCCGGTCTTGTCGTTCTGGATGAAGCTCAATGCGTCTGCATCGTCGATGCCGAGGCGGTTGAATACGGCGGGGAGCGTGTCACCGGGCTGTATCCGGTCTTCGTGGATGTAAGGCAGTGTGCTCGGGGCGATGCTGACCGGGATGGTCGCAATGTCTTCGATGACCGGGTGCGCGTCGAGGACGGTGGCGGGCGAGGTCTGAGGGACCACCGCCGTTGCGGCTACGACGCCCAGCAATGAGATTCCCGCCACACCCGCAATCAACCAGGGGCGTCCATGACTGACAAGCTTGGACGGCAGTTCGGCTAGAATCGTGGTTTTTCTGACCTGCATGGCTTGAGTCCGGGCAAAAACTTTTTGGATTCTAGCAAACATTCCGTGCAGGCCGGTGAATGATTGACTGGAGAAAGACAATGACTGATGTGCAGGCCGCGATCGAACTGATCCGGCGGGGAGCGGACGAGTTGCTGATCGAGAGCGAACTCGTCGACAAGCTCAAGAGCGGGCGATCGCTGAAGATCAAGGCCGGATTCGACCCGACCGCACCGGATCTGCACCTCGGGCACACGGTGTTGATCAACAAGCTGCGCCATTTTCAGGAGCTTGGTCATCAGGTCATGTTCCTTATCGGCGACTTTACCGGCATGATCGGGGACCCCAGCGGAAAGAACAGTACTCGGCCGCCGCTGTCGCGCGAGCAGATCCTGGAAAACGCCAGGACCTATCAGGAGCAGGTGTTCAAGATCCTGGATCCGGCAAAGACCGAGATCTGCTTCAATTCCGCCTGGATGGAAGGCCTCGGTGCTGCCGGCATGATTCGTCTTGCCGCACAGCAGACGGTGGCGCGCATGCTCGAGCGCGAGGATTTTTCCAAGCGCTATACGAACAATCAGTCGATCGCCATCCACGAGTTCCTCTACCCGCTGTGTCAGGGCTACGATTCGGTGGCGATGAAAGCCGACGTGGAGTTGGGCGGGACCGACCAGCGTTTCAATCTGCTGATGGGGCGCGAGTTGCAGAAGCATTACGGGCAGACGCCGCAGTGTGTGCTGATGATGCCGTTGCTCGAAGGTCTTGACGGTGTGAACAAGATGTCCAAGTCACTTGGTAATTACATTGGTATTGCCGAGGCCCCAAAGGAGATCTTCGGCAAGACGATGTCGGTATCCGACACCTTAATGTGGCGCTATTTCGACCTCCTGTCCTTCCGTTCGTCGGCCGAAATTGCGGCGCTTCGGGCCGGGATCGAAGGCGGGCGAAATCCGCGTGACGTCAAGGTAATGCTGGCGCAGGAACTGGTCGCCCGATTCCATGGGCAGCAGGCTGCCGTGGACGCGCTCAGTGATTTCGAGGCACGTTTTCAGCGTAACGCCATCCCCGACGACCTGCCCGAAGTCCGGGTTGCGGTCGGCGAAGGGCTGCCGGTGTTTCAGGTGGTGAAGCAGGCCGGACTGACGGGGACGACCTCCGAGGCCATGCGCATGATCGAGCAGGGCGCGGTGCGTCTGAACGGCGACCGCGTCGACGACAAGGGCGTGATGCTCACGGCCGGTGAAACTGTGGTCCTGCAGGTGGGCAAGCGCAAGTTCGCGGCGGTCGTGCTCGAATGAGGGACATGCTCGCCGGGTGCTTGTGCGGCAAGGCGACGCCATGAGTACCGATACGTCGAGACCGATTGGCGTCTTCGACTCGGGCGTCGGCGGGCTGACGGTGGTGCGGGCGCTGATGGAGCGCCTGCCGCTGGAGCGCATCGTCTATTTCGGCGATACCGCGCGTGTGCCCTATGGCGTCAAGTCGGTGTCGACGATCGAGCACTATACGGCGCAGATCACCGACTTCCTGCTGCAGCAGGACGTGAAAATGCTGATCGTCGCCTGCAATACGATGGCGGCGGTGGCTGCTCACATCGTCGCCGGGCGGGCGGGTGCGGTGCCGGTGATCAATGTCATCGAAGCGGGCGCACAGGCTGCGGTGGCGCAGTCGGCCGGTGGGCGCATCGGTGTGATCGGCACACCGACGACGATCAACAGCAATGCCTATGCGCGGCGCATGCATGCGCTCGATGCAGGTGTGCGGGTGTATTCGCAGGCATGCCCGCTATTCGTCCCGCTGGTCGAAGAAGGCTGGCTCGATCATGCGGTCACGCGCATGACGGCGCAGGAGTACCTGCGCCCGGTACTGGCCGAGGAAGTCGATAGCCTGGTGCTCGGCTGCACCCATTACCCCTTGCTCAAGCCCTTGCTACGTGACGTGGCGGGACCGGCGGTGCGATTGATCGATTCGGCCGTCACCACCGCGGAACTGGCGGCAGGCTGTCTGCAGGCGGAAGGGCTGGCCAATGATGGGACGCGGCCGGCGACCTATCGCTTTGTCGTGACGGATGTGCCGCTGCGCTTCCAGACCATCGGCGAGCGCTTTCTCGGGCGTTCGCTGGGCGTGATCGAGCGTATCGACTGGTAGTGTGCGGGTTTCAGGCGGGGCCGGTGGCCACCGGCCGCGTCGGGTCTGCACACCATTCGCTCCAGGAGCCGGGATAAAGGCGGGAGGAGGCGAGCCCGGCCGATTCCATCGCAAGCAGGTTGTGGCAGGCGGTGACGCCCGAGCCGCACTGGTGCACAACTTCGCTCACGGCACGCCCCTGAAGCAGGGCCTCGAATTCTCGCCGCAAGGTCATGGGCGACTTGAAGCGCCCGTCGGCATCGAGATTGTCGCGGAAAAAGCGGTTGATGGCCCCCGGAATGTGCCCGCCGACCGGATCCAGCGTTTCGTTCTCGCCGCGGAAGCGATCAGGGCTGCGCGCATCGATGAGCAGCATGCCCGGCTTGCCAAGGTTTGCCCGGACCGTGGCGGCGTCTACACGGCAGGCCTGCAGGCACAGGCTGAAAGTGTCCGACTTCGGTTCGGGCTCATCGGTACTCAGGGGTTGTCCGTCACCGACCCAGGCTTGCAGGCCACCGTCGAGGACTGCGACCCGATGGTGCCCTAGCCAGCGCATCATCCACCACAGTCGGGCGGCGAACATTCCGCCGGCATCATCGTAGGCGACGATCTGGGAGTGGTTGTTGACACCACAGGCCTCGAGTCGGGCCGCGAGCGCGGCCGGATCGGGCAGTGGGTGACGACCATTTCGTCCGTTCCGTGGCCCGCTGAGATCGCTGTCGAGATCCATGAAGAAAGCCCCCGGAATATGGCCGCGCGCATAGGCGTCACGCCCGAAGTCCGGGTTGGCGAGATCGAATCTGCAGTCGAACACGACCCAGCCCGAATCATGAAGGCACGCGGCCAGATCACGGGCGCCGACGAGCGCCGAGTACGATGCATTCACGAGGCTGTCTCTTCCGCGATGCCGAGCCAGGCACGGGCGTCTTCCTGGGTACTGAAGACCTGGACTTCCGCGTCCACGAACAATTGCGAGATCCACGCACTCCATGTGACCCACTGGTCTTCGGTCAGGATCGCGATGCGACGGAAATCATGGGCATGTTCTCGCGAGAAGCGAATTTCCTCCCATGCCAGATCGAGAGTGAAGCCCGCCATCTCACGCAGGTCGAAGAACAGATCCACCGGTCCGCCGAACTTGATCTTGTAATTGACCAGCTCTTCGAACTCGCGATAGTCAGCCAGCGTAAATTCGCCGAATACAGTCAGTGAAACCAGATTGTCCTTGTGGTCGGTGCTGATCATGACGGCCTCCGTGATGTTGTGCTTGTGTGCTCACTATAGTCCTCGACGCCACCGTGCTCAATCGCCGGGCTTGTGCCGCGAGGCCAGCGATACCGCGAGGCCGCTGGCGATGATCATGGCAACCGCCAGCCACGCCGCCGCAGGAAGGTGCTCGTCCCAGATCAGGATGCCGAACAGGCTGGCGAAAATCACCGTGCTGTAGCTCAGTGCGGCCGACACAATGGTCTTGCCGAAGCGGTAGGAACGGGTCATCGCCAGCTGCGCAAGACCGCCGAACAGGCCAACACCTACAAGGGCTGCGGCACCAGCGGCATCAGGGGTGTGAAAGTCGTCGGACAGGGCCCAGAGTGCGCCGAGGAGGCTGGTAACGCAGGAAAACCAGAACACGGTCCGGACCTCCGGCTCTCCAGCCTTGCCCAGCTCGCGCACGCTGATGTAGGCAAGGCTTGCGATCATGCCCGCGCCGAGACCGGTCACTGCGCCGAGCCA
Organism: Azoarcus sp. L1K30; assembly: GCF_018122735.1. Lineage (GTDB taxonomy): Bacteria > Pseudomonadota > Gammaproteobacteria > Burkholderiales > Rhodocyclaceae > Parazoarcus. Next base: position 4,625,505 of record NZ_JAGRRD010000001.1, read on the forward strand.
CTGCGACGGTTGCAGCGTGGGGCGCAGCAGCAGCACGACGCCGGCAAATCCCGTCAATAGTGCAAGGGCGATCGGAGGCCGGAGCTTCTCGCCGAACAGCACGATGAGTATGAGGGCGACGAACATCGGCGAGGTATAGCTGAGCGTGGCAGCGGTCGCCAGGGGCAGGACGCCAATGGTGAAAAAGTAGCACATCAAAGCCAGCGAACCCGATACGCTGCGCGACAACTGCATGCGCCAGTGTGGCGTTGCCAGCGAGGTGCCGGTCAGCCTGGCGGTGATCGCCATCATGACGACGCCGAACAGGCCACGGTAAAAGACCAGCTCCCCGGTGGAGAACTGTGCCGAGCCAAGCTTTACGCAAACGCCCATGCAGGCGAACAGGAAGCTGGCAATGATCATCCAGATGGCGGGCATGGCCTCGATGTTGCATTGCAATGTGGTAGCCGCGCATTGAACCATATCCGGTGCCGGCGGTGCATGCCGGATGTGCGCAAGGCTGGTCAGTTCGATGCTGAGAGGCTACGCTTGGGCTGAATCCTTTCCGGGGAGGCGCTCATGGCCCATGTTCTTGCCCTTGATCAGGGAACGACCAGTTCGCGTGCGATGGTTTTCGACGCGGATGGGAAGATCTGCGGACAGGCCCAGCTCGAGTTCGCGCAACATTTCCCCCGGCCGGGCTGGGTCGAGCATGATGCGCACGAGATCTTGCAGACGCAGTTCGATTGTGCGCGTGCCGCGCTTGCGGCAGCGGGGGTCGCTGCGGCCGATGTCGCCTCGATCGGTATCGCCAACCAGCGTGAGACGACCGTGCTGTGGTCGCGCAAGACGGGGCGCGCGCTGGCTCCCGCAATCGTGTGGCAGGACCGCCGGACCACCGACCACTGCGCCGCCTTGCGCGCCGAAGGCTGGAGCGACGACGTCCGCGCGCGCACCGGACTGGAGCTCGACCCCTATTTCTCGGCAACGAAACTGGCCTGGTTGCTCGAGCATCTGCCAGGCGCCCGCGAACGGGCCGAGCGTGGCGAGCTCGCGTTCGGCACGATCGACAGCTGGCTGATCTGGCACCTTACCGGTGGGCGACTGCATATCACCGATCCCGGCAATGCCGCACGAACATTGCTGTTCAACATCCATCGACATGAATGGGATGCGGATCTGGTGGCGCGGTTCGCCATTCCGGAGAAGGTACTGCCGACGGTCGTCGACAGTGTCGGCGTGTGTGGTGAAACCGATCCTGACATCCTTGGCGCTGCGATCCCGATTGCCGGCATTGGCGGCGACCAGCAGGCGGCAAGCTTCGGGCAGTGCTGTTTCGCGACGGGGATGGCCAAGAACACCTACGGCACGGGGTGTTTCCTGTTGATGAACACCGGTGTCGAACCGATCGAGTCGGCCCACCGGATGCTCACCACCATTGGCTGGTCCGGGGTGGGGCAGACGGTGTATGCGCTCGAGGGAAGCGTGTTCATGGGCGGCGCGATCGTGCAGTGGCTGCGCGATTCGCTCGGTCTGATCGGTAGTGCAGGTGAGATCGAGGCGTTGGCGCGGCGTGCGGGCGATAGTGGGGGCGTTGTCATGGTGCCCGCGTTCACCGGCCTTGGCGCGCCGTACTGGGACCCCAATGCGCGCGGCACCCTCTTCGGGCTGACGCGCGGTACGGGCGCTGCGCAGATTGCGCATGCCGCGCTCGAGGCGATCGCCATGCAGACGCTCGATCTCGTCGAAGCGATGCAGCTCGATGGTGCGGGGCCGCTGTCCGAGCTTCGGGTGGATGGCGGCGCGGCGGCCAACGACCTGCTGATGCAGATGCAGGCCGATATGCTGGGGGCCCCGGTGGTGCGTCCGAAGATGCTGGAGACGACCACGCTGGGCGCGGCCTATCTCGCCGGACTGGGGGCGGGTGTGTGGCCAGATACCCGGGCGCTCGAGCGTCAGTGGCAAGTCGACCGTGTGTTCGAACCCGCCCTTCCAGAAGACCGCCGCCTTGCGCGCCGGGCAGCGTGGGTGCGGGCCGTCGCCTGCGCGCGAAGCTGGGGGCATACGTGACCAGTGCGCCGGCCTCCTGTCTTGCCGAACGCAGCCGTCAGGCCCTGTTGGCGCGGCTGTCCGAACCCCGGGTTTGGGATGTGGTGGTCATTGGCGGCGGCGCAACCGGACTCGGCTGTGCGGTGGACGCGGCATCGCGTGGTTATTCGGTTCTGGTGGTCGATCGTGAGGATTTTGCCAAGGGCACGAGTTCGCGGGCGACCAAGCTGATTCATGGTGGCGTGCGTTATCTCGCGCAAGGTAATTTCCCGTTGGTGCGCGAAGCGCTTGCCGAGCGTGCGCGTCTCCTCGTCAATGCCCCTCATCTGGTCCGTCCGTTGCGCTTTGTGGTCCCTGCCTACCATCTGCACGACAAGCCGATGCTGTTTGCCGGGCTCGGACTGTACGACTTGCTCGCCGGCGGTCGCGGCATCGCACGCAGTCGTGTGCTGGATGTGGCGCACACCATCGAAGCCTTGCCGGGTGTCCGGGAGTCGGGCTTGCGCGGCGGGGTTGCCTACTGGGACGCGCAGTTCGACGATGCGCGGCTGGCACTGGCACTGGCGCGCACCGTGGCGGATCTGGGCGGCGTTGCGCTCAACTACTGCGCCGTGACCAGCCTGGTGGAGAAGGCTGGCAGAATCTGCGGTGTCGACCTGAATGAGCGTGAATCGGGCACGACGTATCGCGTCGACGCCAAGGTGGTGATCAACGCCGCCGGCGTATGGGCTGACAGCGTGCGCCGACTGGCGAGCCCGGCCGCGGAGGCGAGGCTCAGCCCCAGTCAGGGCGCGCATCTGGTGGTGGACCGCGCGTTCCTGCCGGGTGATTCGGCCCTGCTGGTGCCGCATACCGACGACGGTCGCGTGTTGTTCATGATTCCCTGGCAGGGCAGTGTATTGCTGGGCACGACCGACTCCCCCCGGCCCGACCTGCCGGTCGAGCCCCGGGCGCTGCCGGGCGAGGTCGATTTTATTCTGGAAACGGCCGCCCGATACCTCTCGCGACCGCCGACGCGTGTGGATGTCCGTAGCGTGTTTGCGGGGCTGCGGCCACTGATCGGCGGCGGGGACGGCTCACCTACGCGCAGATTGTCGCGTGAGCACCTTGTCGACGTGTCGGCGCAGGGCCTCGTCAGCATTACCGGGGGCAAATGGACGACTTATCGTGTGATGGCCGAGGATGCGGTGGATGCGGCACAAGCGGCAGGGGGCCTTCGATCGCGATCATCGGGTACCGCGCATCTGCGCCTGCACGGTGCACCGGCGCAGCACGCGGATGACGTGTATGGGCTTGACCGCACCCAGGTGCAGGCGCTGCCCGGCTCGGGACGATGCGTGGTCGAGGGGCTGAGCTTGACCGAAGCGGAAGTGCGTTACGCAGCACGTGCCGAGTATGCGCGTACGGTCGAGGATGTACTTGCCCGGCGCCACCGCGTGCTGTTCTTTGATGCTGCGCGGGCGATCGACGCGGCACCGGAGGTCGCGCGCATCCTTGCCGAGGAACTTGGCAGCAGCCAGGATTGGATGGCGGCCGAGGTGGCGCGTTTCAACGCCGTAGCCGCGCAGTATCGGGTCGAGATCTGAGCCCCAGTCGTGGTCGTTTGGGTGGCCGTGCGGCTCGCCTTCAGGCGGTCGGTCGCCGCAGGCTGACGCGGGCCTCGAGTCCGCCGTCCGGGTGATTCGACAGACTGATTTCCCCTTGCTGCGTGCGCAATAGATTGCGGGCAATCGCCAGGCCCAGTCCCGTTCCCCCGGTTTCACGATTGCGCGAGGACTCCGTGCGGTAGAAGGGGGCGAAGACCTTCTCCAGCTCGGACGGATCCAGTCCGGGGCCGTGGTCGCGAATGCGGATCGAGACCTCGCCGGGCGCCTCCTCGATCGTGATGTCCACCTGTCCGCCGAATTTCGCCCCGTTCTCGATCAGATTCCACAGCGCGCGCCGCAGGGCGGAGAGCTGCCCCTGAAAGGGTGAGTTTGCCCGGCCTGCCAGCGTTATCGTCCACCCCATGTCGAGCGCGTCGTTGCTCAGGGCCTCGAGCAGCTGGTTCAGATCCACCGCCTGTTTCTCGTTGCTGCTTTCCATGCTGCGGGCGTAGGCGAGGCCTTCCTTGATCAGGCTCTGCATGGCGTCGAGATCGGCCTGAATCCGGGTCTTGAGGTTGTCGTCATCCACTTGTTCTGCGCGTAGGCGCAGGCGCGTGATGGGTGTCTGGAGATCGTGCGAAATGGCCGCGAGGATGCGGGTACGCTCGCGCATGTGTTCGCCGATGCGTTGCTGCATCTGGTTGAAGGCCGCCACCGCGTTGGCAACTTCGGTTGGTCCGCGGATGTCGAGTGGCGCGCGTTCGGGGTCTTCACCAAGGGCCGTCGCCGCGGCCGAAAGACGCGATAGCGGGCGTGTGGCGACGCGCACGCTGAACCAGATCAACGCGCTGACGCCGATGACCAGCGCCAGCAGGGCCGAGAGCAGCTGCCCGGGCGGTGGAACATGGAATTCGGGCGAGAACGGTACGCCGGGAAGGCGGATGATGAGCGGCGCGCCATCGGCCAGCTGCGTTGAAATCAGCAACACCGGGTGGCCTTCCTCTCCGCGCCGGTTCCCGTACAGGTTGACAGCCCGTTCCGGCATGGCCTCCCTCAGCGCCGGCAGCAGTGGATGCTCTATGGGCAGCGGACGCGCATGCTCGGGGAGCGGGTGCAGGCTCAGACGCAGGCGTCGGCGACCGAGTTCGTCCACCCAGCGCTCGCGCTCGTCCGGGGTCATCCGGTCGAGCACGTCGGCTGTGGCCGCGACCTCCTGCGCCAGACCCTGAAACAGCGCGTGTCGTCCCACCCGGTCGCGTTCGCCGACAAAGAGCATGAAGCTGACCGCAAGAACCAGGGCGATGCCGGCAAGCCAGATCAGCATGAGGCGCGAAAACAGGCTCCGGGGCCAGGGTATGCTCATGGTGCGGACTGCCCGCGGGATTCTGCCGTAACCTCGCACGCGAGAACGTACCCTTCATTGCGGACGGTCTTGATGATCGCCGGTTCACGTGCGTTGTCGGAAAGACGTTGGCGGAGACGGCTGACCAGCAGGTCGATGGAACGGTCGAACACGTCAGCCTCTCGTCCCTGAGTGAGCTCCATCAACTGGTCGCGTGAGAGTACGCGCTGTGGATGGGCCAGAAAAACCCCAAGCATGCGATATTCGGCGCCGGACAGGGCGACGACGGTGCCGTCCGCGGCGACCAAGTGCCGATTGACGGTGTCGAGTGTCCACTGGGCAAAGTGCATGGCCCGGGAGCCAGCCATCGGGGCCGTCTCCAGATTGGGCGGAAGTGCGCGTGCGCGACGCAGGATGGCACGGACGCGGGCATAAAGTTCGCGCGGCACGAATGGTTTGGGCAGATAGTCGTCGGCACCCATCTCGAGGCCGAGGATGCGGTCCATGTCCTCCCCGCGTGCGGTGAGCATCAGGATGGGCGTTCCGGCATGGGCGTCGTTTCCGCCTCGAAGGTTCCGGCACAGCGTCAGTCCGTCATCGCCGGGCATCATGATGTCGAGCACGATGAGGTCGATCCGGTGATGTTCGAGTACGGACTTCATCTCGCGCCCGTTCGCGGCTGTGGAGCAGCGCAATCCCTGCTTCTCGAGGTAGTCGGCAAGCAGGTTGCGGATGTCGCGATCGTCATCGACGATCAGGATATGGTCTGGTTGAGTGGACATGCGAGATCTCCTTGATCCGAATCTTAAGCTGGCGCAGGAGCATTCTTGTATCCCAACGTATCGGACTCCGTTGTCGAGACATCAACATGCAATCCGGCGCGATCCCGACACTTGCGGCTTACATCGAGGTGATCAAATGGGCTCGTCGTCTCAGTCAAGCAGGAAATCGGGACGAATGATCAATCGAACAATGCAAGGAGAGGCATCATGAAGACCTGGATCAAGACCACTATCGCGGTAGCGCTGATTGCAACATCCGCAGTAGGCGCGACGGCCATGGCACGCGGCGGGGAGTGTGACGGCATGCGGGGCGGGCAGTCTGCCTGGCAGGAAATGTCGCCGGAGAAGATGAAGGCGCGGATGACCGAGCGGGTCGAACTGCAGGCAGCCCGACTGGAACTGGCGCTGGCGCTGACACCCGAGCAGAAACCGGCCTGGCAGGCGTTCAAGACGGCGCTCAAGGACAGGAGCGAGCACATGGCGTCACAGATGGAAGCTCGTGCCAATGCGGCTCGGCCGAAAACCGTACTCGAGCGCATGGATCGAATGGCGGAAATGAGCGCGTTGCGGCAGACTGAAATGGCCGACATGCGAAAGGCCGTCGAGTCCTTCTATGGCACCCTGTCTGCCGCCCAGAAGACGGTGTTCGATGCCGAGTTCGACCGCATGGGGCGACGTCATGGTGCGGACGGGTACGGTATGGGGGGGCACATGCGTGATGGTGGCCCGTCGGGCGCGCGCCGTGGCTGAGGCGGGTGGGACGAGGCCGCAACCCTGACGGGGGACGCCACGAAAAGAAAATGCCGCCTGGCAGCATGCTGCCAGGCGGCATTTCTGTGAGCAATATGTAGCGGCTGGGCCGCCACGCATGCGGGTTCGACTTAGTGGAACTGTTCTTCTTCGGTCGAACCGGTCAGTGCCTTCACCGACGAGGAGCCACCCTGGATCACGGTGGTGACGTCGTCGAAGTAGCCCGCGCCGACTTCCTGCTGGTGAGACACGAAGGTGTAGCCCTTTTCGCGTGCAGCGAATTCCGGCTCTTGCACCATTTCGGTGTAGTGCTTCATGCCTTCGCCACGAGCATAGTTGTAGGCGAACTGGAAGGTGTTGTACCACATGAGGTGGATACCGGCCAGGGTGATGAACTGGTACTTGTAGCCCATTGCCGCCAGCTCGTCCTGGAACTTGGCAATGGTGGCCTCGTCGAGGTTCTTCTTCCAGTTGAAGGACGGCGAACAGTTGTAGGACAGCAGCTTGCCCGGGCAGGCGGCATGCACGGCCTGCGCGAATTCACGGGCGAAGCCGAGGTCCGGCGTGCCGGTTTCGCACCACACCAGATCGGCGTAGGGGGCGTAGGCGACGCCACGGGAGATGGCCTGCTCAAGACCGTTCTTGACGCGGTAGAAGCCTTCCTGGGTCCGCTCACCGGTCAGGAAGGGCTTGTCGTTTGCATCGTAGTCGGAGGTCAGCAGATTGGCGGCCTCGGCGTCGGTACGGGCCAGGATCAGCGTCGGCACGCCCATCACGTCGGCAGCGAAGCGAGCCGCGGTCAGCTTCTCGACGGCTTCACGCGTCGGCACCAGCACCTTGCCACCCATGTGACCACACTTCTTCACTGCGGCCAGCTGGTCTTCGAAGTGAACACCTGCAGCGCCCGCGGTGATCATGTTCTTCATCAGTTCGAAGGCGTTGAGCACGCCACCGAAGCCGGCTTCGGCATCGGCCACGATCGGCAGGAAGTAGTCGATGAACTCGGCGTCGCCCGGGTTGATGCCACGGCCCCACTGGATCTCGTCGGCACGCTTGAAGGTGTTGTTGATGCGACGAACCATGGTCGGAACGGAGTCGTAGGCGTACAGCGACTGGTCCGGGTACATGGTTTCGGAGGTGTTGCCGTCGGCAGCGACCTGCCAGCCGGACAGATACACGGCTTCCAGGCCAGCCTTGGCCTGCTGCATGGCCTGACCGGCCGTGATGGCGCCAAAGGCATTCACGTAGCCCTTCTTCGCGCCGCCGTTCACCTTTTCCCACAGCTTTTCTGCACCACGCTTGGCAAACGTGTGTTCCGGCTGCAGGCTACCACGCAGACGGACGACATCAGCGGCGGTGTATCCGCGCTTGACGCTGTTCCAGCGGGGATTCTCGGCCCAGTCTTTTTCGAGGGCGGCAATTTGCTGTTCGCGGGTCAGGTTCATCATGCTTCCTTGTCTGTTTGATAAGGGGGTCAATCCGGGTCGGCCGGGATCGGGAGCCGGTACAACCGGTTGTTTTCGACCGGCGCGAATTCGAGGGAGAAAGTTGCGTCGGTTGATGAACAGTATAGGGCGCATTCCGCGCAGCAGCAATATGTCTTATATAAGACATAAGAAAAAACTTTATTTAATAAAAACAAAAACTTGCAAATTGTGTTTTACATTGCGAAACGCGGATCAGGCTGGTGAAATGAAAAGACGGGGTTGGGGTGCTGCGATGCACATCCGGAGGCCCCGTCGATCATATTGACAGCCCTGTCGCTCAACTCAATGCGGTGGCGGAAATGATCACGCCGTCTTCGTCCGCGTAGACGTAGTGGCCGGGCTGGAAGGTGACGCCACCGAAGGTGACTGCAATGTCCGTTTCGCCGCTGTTGCGCTTTACCGTCTTGCGCGGATGCGTGCCGAGCGCGAAGACCCCCAGATTCATTGCGCCGATGGCTTTTGCGTCGCGAATGCAGCCGTAGACGATGATGCCGGCCCAGTTGTTCTTCACTCCGAGTTCGGCGAGTTGGTCGCCGACCAGCGCGCAGCGCATCGAGGCGCCACCATCAATGACCAGGACCCTGTTCCGGCCGGGCGATTCAAGTGCCTTGCGCACAAGTGAATTGTCCTCGAACAGCTTGAGAGTGGCGATTTCGCCGCCAAAGGCGGTTTGGCCGCCAAAGCTGCGAAACATCGGGGCGACGACACTGACCTTGTCTTCGTGGGCGTCGCAAAGATCGGCTGTCTGAATCTGCATGGGAGCTCCGTGAGGCGTTGAATGGATGAAGTGATCGTTCCGAGGCCGTGATCATAATGGAGCGTGCAGTGGTACGAACAGCCGCGGACGGACGAAAAAAAGCGCGACCCTGAGGTCGCGCCTTGTCGAGATGGCCTGGTGCGAAGCGGTTGCCGGCGTCAGGCCGTGGCCACCTCGGGCTGGTCAAACACGAGCTTGACCTTGTCGTCCTTTGCATCCTCGTCGAGGTCGATGGTGACCTTGCCGCCACTTGCGAGACGTCCGAACAGGAGTTCGTCAGCGAGCGCTGAGCGGATGGTGTCCTGGATCAGGCGCGCCATCGGGCGGGCGCCCATCAGCGGGTCGAAGCCCTTCTCGGCCAGCCAGGACTTGAGCCGGTCGGTGAAGTGCGCCTCCACTTTCTTGTCGTGGAGTTGCGCTTCAAGCTGCATCAGGAACTTGTCCACCACGCGCAGGATGATGTCGCTGTCGAGGGCCTTGAACGAAATCGTCGCATCGAGCCGGTTGCGGAATTCAGGCGAGAACATGCGCTTGATGTCGCTCATTTCGTCGCCGGCTTCACGTTTGGCCGAGAAGCCGATGACGGACTTCTGCATAGTCTCGGCGCCCGCATTGGTGGTCATGATGATGATCACGTTGCGGAAATCCGCCTGGCGGCCATTGTTGTCGGTCAGGGCACCATGATCCATCACCTGCAACAGGATGTTGTAGATGTCGGGGTGTGCCTTCTCGATTTCGTCGAGCAGCAACACGCAGTGCGGCTTCTTGGAGATCTGCTCGGTCAGCAGGCCGCCCTGGTCGAAGCCGACATAGCCCGGCGGTGCGCCGATCAGGCGGCTGACGGCATGGCGCTCCATGTACTCCGACATGTCGAACCGCACCAGATCGATACCCAGCGTATAGGCGAGCTGGCGGGCGACTTCGGTCTTGCCCACCCCGGTCGGTCCGGAGAACAGGAAGGAGCCGATCGGCTTGGCCGGATTGCCCAGACCCGAGCGCGACATCTTGATGGCCTTGGCGAGCGCATCGATGGCCGCGTTCTGACCGAAGACGACGTTCTTGAGATCTCGCTCGAGCGTCTTGAGTGCCGTCTTGTCGTCGTTGGAGACCGTGCGCGGAGGAATGCGCGCGATCTTGGCGACGATTTCCTCGATTTCGTTCTTGCCGACTGTCTTCTTCTGCTTCGACTTGGGCAGGATCCGCTGCGCCGCACCGGCCTCGTCGATGACGTCGATTGCCTTGTCCGGCAGGTGGCGGTCATTGATGTACTTGGCCGACAGTTCGGCTGCGCTGGCCAGTGCGGAGGCTGAGTACTTGATGCCGTGGTGCTCTTCGAAGCGCGATTTCAGGCCTTTCAGGATCTCGACCGTCTCGGCGACCGAAGGCTCGACTACATCCACTTTCTGGAAGCGGCGTGAGAGCGCATGATCTTTCTCGAAGATCTGGCGGAACTCGTTGTACGTGGTCGCGCCGATACACTTCAACTGGCCCGAAGACAAGGCCGGCTTGAGCAGGTTGGATGCGTCGAGTGTGCCGCCCGATGCAGCACCTGCACCAATGAGCGTGTGGATCTCGTCGATGAAGAGGACAGCATCCTTGTTTTCGAGGAGTTGCTTGAGCACAGCCTTGAGGCGTTGCTCGAAATCGCCTCGATACTTGGTGCCGGCAAGCAGCGCGCCCATGTCCAGCGCGTAAACCTGCGCGTTCTCGAGGATCTCGGGAACACGGCCTTCCACGATGCGATGGGCCAGACCTTCCGCGATTGCGGTTTTGCCCACGCCGGCCTCGCCGACCAGCAGCGGATTGTTCTTGCGCCGGCGGCACAGCGTCTGGATGACGCGCTCCACTTCCTTGTCGCGCCCGATGAGGGGGTCGATCTTACCCACCAGCACCTGCTGGTTGAGATTCTGCGTGTAGTTCTCGAGTGCGCCACCGGAAGACTTTTCTTCCTGCTCCTGCTCACCCTGATCCGGCTCGCTGCGATTTTGCGGTGCTGCACCACCTTGGGGCGTTTTGGCGATGCCGTGGGAGATGAAATTCACCACATCAAGGCGCGAGATGTTCTGGCGCTGCAGGAAATAGACCGCGTGCGAGTCCTTCTCGCCGAAGATCGCCACGAGCACGTTTGCGCCGGTGACCTCCTTCTTGCCGGAAGACTGCACGTGCAGAATCGCACGCTGGATCACGCGCTGAAAACCCAGTGTCGGCTGGGTGTCGATCTCGTCGCCACCTTCAACCTTGGGGGTATGCTCGTTGATGAAATTGGTCAATTCCCGACGTAATTCGTCGGTATTGGCGGCGCAGGCGCGAAGCACCTCTGCTGCAGAAGGGTTATCGAGCAGTGCGAGCAGCAAGTGCTCCACCGTGATGAACTCATGGCGCTTCTGCCGTGCTTCGACAAAGGCCATGTGCAGGCTGACTTCAAGTTCTTGCGCGATCATTCAATTTTCCTCCATCACGCATACCAAAGGGTGCTGGTGCTGCCGAGCATGGGAAACCACCTGTTCCACCTTGGTTGATGCGATGTCCCGTGGAAAGACACCGCACACGCCCATACCTTCTCTGTGGACTTGGAGCATGACCCGCGTGGCGCGTTCGCGGTCCATGCTAAAAAATTTCTGCAGGACGTCGATCACGAAATCCATCGGTGTGAAATCGTCGTTCAGCAGAAGCACCTTGAACAGCGGGGGCGGACGGGTTGCCGTCCGCTTTGCTTCCAGTACGAATCCGTCTTGTTTCTGTGTGCCCATGCGACCCATTCTAATCAACTCGAAGCAGAGTGCAACAACGTGCTCATGTGTGAAATCGGGATGGAAATAAGTAATTCAAGTGCCGCCTGCCTTGCGTCACCTGCCGGGTCGCATCTTTCGTGAAGCCAGAATCGTGCCATCCAGGGGTGTTGCGGTGGAAACGTGCTGCGTTGCAGCAGCGATAGCCGTATCGCAAATAGCCGTTGACGCTGTGCGGACAAGTGCGTAAAAAACGAAACGTGTGTTTCTCGTGTGCCGTGCGCATGTGCGCTTGTTCACCATGGTGTCGGGTCACCGACATCGATGACGGGCGATGCAATCGCTACATGTCTAACGCGCCGTTCGGGAAGGTCCCGGACTGTACCAAGTCACTTTGAAGGATTATGGCAATATGGCAACTGGCACCGTTAAGTGGTTCAACGACTCCAAGGGTTTTGGATTTATTACGCCTGATGACGGCAGCGACGACCTGTTCGCGCATTTCTCCGCCATCTCCATGAGCGGTTTCAAGACCCTGAAGGAAGGCGACAAGGTCACTTTCGAAGTGACCCAGGGCCCGAAGGGCAAGCAGGCCTCGAATATTCAGCGCGCCTGATGCATTCCGGTTGCGCCCTTGCGGCGTGACCGGTAATAAGTAAGGGCCACCGGTGGTGGCCCTTACTTTTTGGCGGATCCAGGTTCGGTCTCCTGCATCGCGCCTGGCGCACTCCCCGGAGGGAGTGGAATTACTTCAGCTTGATTTCCTTGTACGGGACGTGCTTGCGCGCGACCGGATCGTACTTGTTGAACTCGAGCTTCTGCGGGGTGGTGCGCTTGTTCTTCGACGTGGTGTAGAAATGACCCGTGCCGGCGGTTGATTCCAGCTTGATCTTTTCGCGGATGCCTTTTGCCATGGCAGTCTCCGTACAGTTCTTGCGGCTGCTGCCGCAGGGTTAACGCCAGGGCTTAGAGCTTTTCGCCGCGGGCACGCAGTTCGGCAACGACGATGTCGATGCCCTTCTTGTCGATCGTCCGGAGACCGGCATTGGACACGCGCAGGCGGATCCAGCGGTTTTCGGTCTCGCTCCAGAACCGGCGGTTTTGCAGGTTGGGGAGAAAACGACGCTTGGTTTTGTTGTTTGCGTGGGAAACGTTGTTTCCCACCATCGGTGCTTTACCGGTCACTTGGCAGACGCGAGCCATACGATGCTCCAGGGAATTCGGATTGCGAAAACGATGGAGGATAGCGTAAGTGGCGACCGTAAGGCAAGTATGTTCTCGGTTTTCATTGTGATGGGCTCTCCAGCATACCGGACGCGCTAGAGCAGACCGCGCTCGGCAAACGACAGCGGGCGGCCATGCGCCGGCACGATGAAATGGTCGAGGACGCGTATGTCAACGAGGCCGAGCGCGTCGCGCAGCGTGCGCGTCAGCATTTCGTCCGCGTTACTTGGTTCGGCTGCGCCGGAAGGGTGGTTGTGCGCGAGAATGACGGCTGCGGCATTGACGCCGAGCGCGAGCTTGACCACTTCGCGGGGATATACGCTGGTCTGGGTCAGCGTACCGCGAAACAGGTCGACTGCCCGGATCAGGCGATTGCGAGCGTCGAGCAACAGAATGCAGAACGTTTCATGTGCGAGGTGTCCGAGATGAAGTTGCAGCCAGTCGCGAACAGTGGAGGGCGAATCGAAGAGGCTGCGTTCACTCATCTGCTCGCTCAATGCGCGTCGGGCCAGTTCCATCACTGCCTGCAGTTGGGCATACTTCGCGAGTCCCATGCCGGGAACGGCGGCGAAATCCTGGGCGCTGGCGTTGCACAGGCGGGTGAGCGAACCGAAGCGGTGCAGCAGGCTGCGCGCAAGATCGACCGCGGTCTGGCCGCGAATGCCGACTCGCAGAAAGAGGGCGAGAAGCTCCGCGTCGGACAGGGCGTGTGCGCCGCTGTCGAGCAGTTTTTCTCGCGGGCGCTCGTTTTCGGGCCAGTCGGTAATTGCCATGGCGATCCCGTTTATTCCAATGTAATTTTATTTTAACCTGAATGGCATGAATCGACTGCAGGGTAGAAAACTCGTTCTCGGCGTGACTGGCGGCGTTGCTGCGTACAAGGCCGCCGAACTCGTGCGCCTGCTTGGAAAGGCGGGCGCAGATGTTCACGTGGTGCTGACCGAGGGCGGGGCGCGCTTCGTGACGGCAGTCACCTTCCAGGCCTTGTCGGGCAATCCGGTGTGGACCGATCTGTGGGATCCGCGCATGGACAACAACATGGCTCATATCGATCTTGTCCGTGGCGCCGATGCGGTGCTGATCGCGCCGGCCACGGCCGACTGCCTGGCCCGCCTGGCGCAGGGGCGGGCGGATGACTTGTTGTCCACGCTGTGTCTGGCACGCGACGTTCCACTGCTGGTGGCGCCCGCCATGAACCGCCAGATGTGGGAGCATCCGGCCACCCAGCGCAACGTCGCGTGCCTGGCCGGCGACGGCGTGACCATCGTCGGTCCGGCGGCCGGGGAGCAGGCCTGCGGCGAGACCGGAATGGGACGGATGCTCGAGCCCGAGGAGCTATTCGAAGCGGTCATTGCGTTCTTTGTGCCGAAACGCCTCGCCGGGCGCAAGGTGGTCATGACTGCCGGGCCTACCTACGAGGCGATCGATCCCGTGCGCGCCATCACCAATACCAGTTCGGGCAAGATGGGCTATGCCATCGCTGCGGCCTGTGCGCGTGCCGGCGCCGAAGTCGTGCTGGTGAGCGGACCGGTTGCGCTGCCGGTGCCGGCGGGCGTGAAGCGGGTCGATGTGCGCAGTGCGCTCGATATGCGGGCGGCGGTGTTCGATGCGCTGCCCGGTGCGGATGTCTTCGTCGGGGTCGCGGCTGTGGCGGATTATCGGCCCATGCTCGCAGCCGAGCACAAAATCAAGAAATCCGGCGAACAGATGAGCATCACGCTGACACCCAACCCGGATATTCTGGCCGAGGTGGCAGCCCTGTCGGACGCGCCTTTCTGTGTCGGGTTTGCAGCCGAGAGCCGGGATCTGGACGCCTATGCGGAGGGCAAGCGGGCAAACAAGAAACTGCCCATGCTCGTCGGCAATCTGGTCGCGGACGGTCTGGGGGGGGATGACAACACGGTCGTCCTTTACGACGATGCGGGTCGTCATCCCTTGCCCCGTGCAGCCAAGGCAGATCTGGCCGCGCAGATCGTTGACCACATGGCAGGCCTGCTTCCGCCCGTTGGCGGGCGATAGAACCTTCTTCAAGGAGAAGTCATGCACCGTATCGATGTCAAACTGATCGATTCCCGCCTCAAAGGGCACCCACCGGCATACGCCACCACCGGCGCAGCGGGGTTGGACCTGAGGGCGTGTCTCGATGCGCCCGTTCTGCTTCATCCAGGCGAGACCACACTTGTTCCGAGCGGACTTGCGATCCATCTCGACGACCCCGGCCTCGCGGCCATGGTGTTGCCGCGATCGGGGCTGGGGCACAAGCACGGCATCGTGCTCGGCAATCTGGTGGGCCTCATCGATTCGGACTACCAGGGGCAAATCTTCGTCTCGGTATGGAACCGGGGGCGGGACGTCTTTACCATCCAGCCAATGGAGCGCATTGCGCAACTTGTGGTGGTACCGGTCGTGCAGGTCGGTTTCAATGTCGTGGACGACTTTGTCGCCAGCGAACGGGGCAGCGGCGGGTTCGGCAGTACCGGAAAGCACTGAAGCTGCGATGCACCAGGGAATCCCGACGGGTGTGCACATCCTGTGCGAAGTGGGCGACCGTGTCCTGCTGATGCGGCGAAGCGGCACGGGCTTCTTCGATGGGCTCTACAGCCTACCGGGAGGGCATGTCGAAGCGGGTGAGGCGATCGTTGAGGCCGCTGCGCGCGAATTGATGGAGGAGACCGGCCTGCGCGTCGCCATGTGCGATCTCGAGTTGATTGGCGTGGTGCACCGCAAGTCGGACACTAACCGCATTGATTTTTTCGTCCGCGCACGCACGTGGCTGGGCGAGCCGGCGATCCGCGAACCCGACAAGTGCGATGGACTCGAATGGTTCGGGCGCAGCGCCTTGCCCGATGCGCTGGTGCCCTATGTCCGTGCAGCGCTGGACCAGCCCCGGATTCCCTGGATCATGGAAAATGGGTGGGCCATTGCCGTCTCGGAGGGTGATCTCTCAGTAAATTAGCGGATTCTGATAATCTCTCGCGTTCGGGCGGCAGTGGCAGGGAGGGGGCGGAATGAAGCGCTACATGATGAGGATGTTTGCGGCACTGATGGCTGTAGGCATTCATGGCACGGCCATCGCGGCCGACTACCCGCAGGTCGATCTGGCGCGCGCCGAGGAGATCAGCACCGGGCGGTGCTTTCTGTGCCACGGCGTCGACGGCGAGAGTACGACTGCGCTCTATCCACGGCTTGCGGGCCAGCATTATCAGTACATCGCCAAGCAGCTGGGCGATTTCAAGTCCGGCCGCAGGCAGAGCGACACCATGGTCAATATGGCAGCGGATCTGAGCGCGGAAGACATGCTTGCGCTCGGTGTGTATTTCGAACAGAAACCCGCGCGCGCGCAGCCCGTCGAAGATGCCGGACTCGCGGCAATCGGCGCGTTCATCTTCAGTCGCGGCAACGAGTATTCGGGCGTCGCCGCCTGCGCGTCCTGTCATGGTGACAAGGGGCTGGGCACGTCGGCACTGCCGCGTCTGGCGGGGCAGGTGCCACAATACATCGAGCGCCAGCTGCGCTCTTTCAACACGCGCGCGCGAACCAACGACAATGCGATCATGCATTCGATCGCGTCGAAACTGACGGAGCTCGAAATCAAGGGCGTTGCGCTCTACATCAGCTCGCTGAACTGAATTCGGTCGCGCAGGCGTGCTGACTTCAAGCACAAACGGCGCCCACCAGGGCGCCGTTTGCAATGGTGCGTCGCACGGACGGTGATGCTGCCTCAGGCCAGCATGTCGGCCCAGATGTTCTGCGCCCAGGCGTGCGCGAACTTGCCCTCGATCTCGTTTGCCGCGGGCGAAACGCCGCCTGCGGCCGCGACCGGCATCGGCTGTTTCTTGATTGCATCGTACTGATGTACCGATGCGACATGCATGGCGTTCTTTCCGTCGACGAAGCTGTAACAGGTGTTCATGACCACCGGCGAGGCATTCGGCGCCTCGCCTGCAAGCAGGTTGATGATCGCGGCTGCAACCACCTTGCCTTGCTGGTTGGCCATATGCCCGGACTTGGGCATTGTTGGTGCGGGAAACAATGCATCGCCGATGACATGAACGCCCGGTACCCCCTTGGCCTCGTAGGTGATCCAATCGACATCGACCCACCGGTCGTTGATCAATGGCAGGCCGGATCGGGCGGCGATATCGCCCGCACGCATCGGCGGAATCACGTTGAGCACGTCTGCCTTGACCTTGTCGAAGTCGAGCTCTGCTGTGCGCGTCTTCGCGTCGACGCTGCGCAGTTCGTTGTTGGGGCGATATTCGATCAGGCCCTTGTAGCTTTCGAAGGCCTTGGTGAACAACGCCTTCTTTGACTGGATCTCGCCGTTGGCGTCGAGCACCAGTACCTTGGACTTCGGCTTGGCCTGTCGCAGGTAGTTGGCGACCAGACACGCGCGCTCGTAAGGCCCTGGCGGGCAGCGATAGGGTGCTTTCGGAATATGTATTGCGAATATTCCGCCATCTTTCATGGATTCCAGTTGGGTGCGCAGGATCACCGTTTGCGGACCAGCCTTCCAGGCGTGCGGAACGAGCGCCTCGTTCCCGCTGAGTCCGCCGACGCTGTCCGTCATGAAGTCGATGCCGGGTGACAATACGACGTGGTCATATGTAATCGTTCCGTTGTTTGTGGTTGTCAGGGTGCGCTTCGCGGTGTCGAGGGCGCGTACTTCGTCGGTGATGACGGTGACGCCCCATCTCGATTTCAGGTTGTCATAACTCATCGTGATGTCGGCCATGGTCTTGAGGCCGCCGATCACCAGATTCGATACCGGACAGGACACGAAGGCCGTATTGCGCTCGATCAGCGTCACCCGGATCTGCCCCTCACTCCACATGCGCAGGTACTTGGCCACCGTTGCGCCGCCGTAACCGCCGCCTACGACGACGACATGACCACCCGAGCCCTTTCCCATGCCGGCACAGCCCGCGATGCCGAAAACGGAACTGCCTGCCGCGGCAATGCCTGCGGTCTTGAGGAAATCACGTCTGTTCTGCATTTGTCTCTCCCCTGTCTATTTTTGCGCGGCAAAGTACGTCGTGATCAGATCGAGTTGCTCGTCGGTGTAGCCTCTTGCGATCTGGTGCATGACCGATGCTGGCTTTTCTCCCGAGCGGTAATCGGCCAGCTTCTGCAGCAGTTTCTGCTTGGGCTCCCCCGCCAGACTTTCAATGCCGCCCAGGCTCTTGCCGTTGGTTCCATGGCAGTTGGCGCAGGTTGCCGCAAGGTTGCGAGCAAGGTTTGGGTCTGTTGCATGGACAAGTCCGGTCGTGCCCATCAGACACAGGGTGATCAATGCAGTCTTGGCAAGGTTCACGGCTTTCTCCTCTCGTTTTTTTCATTGACGCAAACACGAACAGCCTGAACAGCAAGGGGTTTCCGGTGTGCGGATCGCACGCTGGATGCATGCTAAGGGCTCAGTATATCCCACCGGGGTTTGCTGTAAAGCACCGATTATTAAAGGAAATGTCTGCTGCGGAGACAGACCGGAAATGGCGCGCTGCACAAATATTAGTAGTTGACCATATGCGTGTATGGTCATAAAGTAATTCCATCAAGGCATAAAGCCGGGGGCGTGATGAACGAGCTCAACAAAGTCTTCGAGAGTGTTGCCGAGTACTTCGGAATGCTCGCGGAGCCTTCCAGGCTCAAGATTCTGCATTGCCTGTGCAACGGTGAATTGCCGGTCAATGAGGTGATGGAGAAGGCGGGGCTGGCGCAGGCGAATGCCTCGCGGCATCTGAACCTGCTGTACCGGGCCGGCGTGGTAGATCGCCGACGTGACGGCGCGCAGGTGCTGTACCGCATCGTGGATCCGAACTTTGCTGACCTCTGTCGCACCGTGTGCGTGAGCATTGCGTCACGCAGCGATGTCGGCACTCCGCGCCGGGAAGGCTTGTTGAAGCTCGAGCAGGAACTGGGCTCAGGGCACGACTGAGGGGCGGACGCAATGAATCTTGAATGGGTCGAATCTGTGGGGGAGCGCACGTATGGATAAAAATGAGTTCAGGCTTGGTCGTGTCAGACCTGCGCCCGAGAATTTCCTGACCGACGAGGACATTCAGGCGGTGCAGGCGGGGCGGCGCGACTTTCTGCGCAAGGCCTTGCTCGGCGCCAGTGCGGCAATGCTGGCGCCGGCGGCGGCGCGCGCTGCCAGCGATGGCGACCCGGCCATCCTGAATCTGCCGCCATGGTCGACGAGTCTCGGCATGCCGGTGGCCAGCCATCCATATGGCTTGCCCTCCAAGTATGAGCGCGGCCTGGTGCGGCGCGAGAGTCCGGGCCTGACCCGGGTTGGCGGATCCTCGGTGGCCTTTACGCCATTGCAGGGGCTGTTCGGCATCATCACGCCCTCGGGGTTGCATTTCGAGCGCCACCATCAGGGCTGGCATGACGTCGACCCGTCGGCGCATCGGCTGATGATCAATGGGCTGGTGAAGACCAATTCCGTATTCACCATGGATGACATCATGCGCCTGCCGTCGGTGTCGCGTGTCCATTTCATTGAATGCGGTGCCAATACCGGTATGGAGTGGGGCAACGTTGCCGTGCCCACGGTGCAATACAGTCACGGCATGCTGTCGTGCTCCGAGTTCACCGGTGTGCCGCTCAAGGCCATCCTCGACATGTGCGGCGCCGATTACAGGAAGGGGCGTTTCATTCTCGCAGAGGGCGCCGACGGTTCATCGATGACGCGAACGATCCCAATGGAGCTGGTGGAGTCGGGGGAGGTGCTGGTCGCCTACGGCATGAATGGCGAGATGCTGCGCCCGGAGAACGGCTATCCGTTGCGTCTGGTCGTGCCCGGCGTGCAGGGCGTGAGCTGGGTGAAATGGCTGCGTCGGATCGAGGTCGGTGACAAGCCTTGGGCCACCAAGGACGAAGCGGTACATTACATGGACCTGCTGCCCGACGGTCAGCATCGGCAATACACCTCCGTGCAGGAGTGCAAATCGGTCATCACCACTCCGTCGGGTGGGCAGATCCTGCTCGACAAGGGGTTCTACAACATCTCGGGCATGGCCTGGTCCGGACGCGGCAAGGTCAGTCGTGTCGACGTGTCGACCGACGGCGGCATCAACTGGCGTCCGGCACGCCTGGAAACGCCGGTGTTGTCGAAGGCGGTGACGCGATTCAACATCGACTGGGTGTGGGACGGCAAGCCGGCGATCCTGCAGTCGCGAGCGGCAGATGAAACCGGGTTCGTGCAGCCTGGGTACGGGCAACTGCGCGCCGCACGCGGAACAAAGTCGATCTATCACAACAATGCCATCCAGTCGTGGAAGGTGGTCGAATCCGGGGAGGTGAGCAATGTCCAGGTTCTCTAAGACGCTGAACGCGCTTGCCTTGGCCGGCGCGATGGCGGCTGTGGTGGCGCCCGCCGTCGCTCTCGACCGTTATCAAGGGGTTGGCAGGGCCGCCACGGCGGCGGAGGTCAAGGCGTGGGATATCGACGTGCGCCCGGATTTCACGGGCTTGCCGAAGGGCAGGGGCACGGTGGACCAGGGCATAGAGGTGTGGGAGAAAAACTGCGCCAGCTGTCACGGCGCCTTCGGCGAGTCGAACGAAGTCTTCACGCCGCTCGTCGGTGGCACGACGGTCGACGACATCAAGACCGGTCACGTAAAGGCGTTGATCACCGGCTCCTTTCCGCAACGAACGACGCTGATGAAGGTGGCGACGGTATCGACCCTGTTCGACTATATTCAGCGTGCCATGCCGTGGACTGCACCGAAGTCGCTCAAGCCCGACGAGGTCTATGCAGTCGTTGCCTATCTGCTGAATCTGGCCGAGGTCGTGCCCGCCGATTTCGAGTTGAGCGATCAGAACATTGCCGAAGTACAGGCGCGCATGCCCAACCGCAACGGCATGACGACGGATCATGGCATGTGGCCGGGGGCATCTGCGGCCGCCGGCGGTATCGGCAATGGGGGCAAGCCCGATACACGGAACCTTGCGTGCATGAAGGACTGCAAGAAGGACGTCGAAGTGGTGTCTTTCCTGCCGGCCTACGCTCAGGATGCGCACGGCAATCTGGCGGAGCAGAACCGCCCGGTGGGTCAGACCCGCGGCAAGCACACTGGTGACCCGTCCCAGGACGCCGCTGCGGCCACGCCTTCTGTTGCTGCCGCCGCACTGGCGCTGGCGAACGAAAAGGGGTGCATGGCCTGCCATGGCGTCGCGAACAAGATTGTCGGGCCGGCCTATAGCGATGTTGCGGCAAAATACAAGGGGCAGGCCGATGCCGGTACGCGCTTGATGGCGAAGATCAAGGCGGGGGGGCAAGGTGCCTGGGGGGCGGTGCCCATGCCGCCGCAAGGCCACGTGAAGGACGAGGAACTGAAGCAGCTCGTTCAGTGGATTCTGGATGGCGCGAAAGCGCAGTGATAATTCAACGAGGAGAGACGGGATGAACATTCAACGCAGGGATACCCTGAAGGCGGGCGGCGGTCTCGGCATGCTGGGTCTGCTGGTGGCCGCAGGCCTGATCCGGCCCGAACTGGCCGAGGCAGCCTGGAACAAGGGAGCATTCGATGCCAAGAGCCTCGATGCCGCAATGGCCGCAATGGGGGCGGGCAAGCCGGCAGAGAGTGCCGACGTCCAGATCGCCGCGCCGGATATCGCAGAAAATGGCGCCGTCGTACCGGTCGGTGTCGTCAGCAATCTGCCCAAGACCGAGCAGATCTCGATCATGATCGAGAAGAACCCGAACATGTTGGCCGCCACGTTCGACATTCCCGAGGGCACCATCGCCGACGTGCAGACGCGGGTCAAGATGGGGCAGACCTCGGACATCTATGCGGTGGTCAAGGCCGACGGCAAGTTCTACATGAGCAAGAAAGAAGTCAAGGTTACCCTCGGCGGCTGCGGCGGCTGAGTCACGGACTGGAACAAAGGAGAATTCTCAATGGCAAATCCAATGCGTATTCGCGCGTCCGCCAAGGATGGTGTGACGGAAGTTCGCGTGCTGATGTCTCATGTCATGGAAACCGGGCAGCGCAAGGACGCCTCCGGCGCACTCATCCCGGCGCATTTCATTACCGAACTGACCGCGAAGCACAACGACAAGGTCGTGCTCTCTGCCCAGTTCGGTCCCTCGGTGTCGACCAACCCCTACCTTGCTTTCAAGTTCAAGGGTGGCGCCAAGGGCGACAAGGTGACCGTGGGGTGGACGGACAATAAGGGCGAAAGCCGCGCCGACGAGGTTCAGATTTCCTGAACTTTTCTTGCAGCCCGCCTGCATCGTTGGCCGGGCGCGGTGGTTTCCGGGGTACACCGCCGTTGAACAAGAATACGAACGCCCCATCCTCGGAGGAGAGAGAGACGATGAGGAATGCACTCAAACCGATCGCAATTGTGGCAGCGCTCGTGATGTCGCACGGGACCGCAGTTGCGCAGTCCACTGCCGACGACATTGCCAAGTATCGCGAGATGATCGCCGATGGCAACCCGTCGGAGCTTTTCGAGATGGAAGGCGAAGAGCTGTGGAAGACGCCACGCGGGCCGATGAAAGCAACGCTTGAAAAATGCGACCTGGGTATGGGGCCGGGCGTGGTGAAGGGCGCGTCAGCCCGAATGCCGCGCTTCTTCAAGGATACCGGCAGGGTACAGGATCTGGAGTCGCGCCTGCTGACCTGCATGCAGACCTTGCAGGGCATCGACCCCAAGCTCGTCATCGACGGCAAGTTCAACAGCGGCGAGCGCAAGACTATGGCCGCCCTGGTGGCCTACGTGGTCACACATTCCAAGGGCGACAAGGTCCGGGTTGATATGACGAACCCGCAGATGAAGGAACTCTATGCTCTGGGCGAGCGTGCCTTCTACTATCGCACCGGGCCGATGGACTTTTCCTGCGCCACCTGTCATGGCGAGGATGGCAAGCGGATCCGTCTGCAGGACCTGCCCAATCTCACCAAGCATGAGGGGGCCGCGGCAGGCTGGGGCAGCTGGCCAGCCTACCGGGTGTCGAACAGTCAGTTCTGGACCATGCAGCACCGCCTGAACGACTGTTTCCGCCAGCAGCGGACCGCAGAACCCATCTATGCATCCGATGTCACCATCGCGCTGTCGGTCTACATGGCGGCAAAAGCGAATGGCGGCGAGGTGATGACCCCTGGACTGAAGCGCTGAGGAGACACGAGCCATGAATAGAATACTGATTGCGCCCCTGGCCCTTGCCGTCGCAGTGCTGTCGATACCTGCCCATGCAACCAGCCCGGAAGAACTCGACATCCGTGCGCGGCAGATGATGAAGGATTCCTTCAAGGACCACGGCATCGCCAAGACCTACCGCATGCTGCAGCTCGATTTCCAGCAGGCCTGCTCGCAGGCCAAACCGCCCTCGGCCGACGTCATGAAGCAGATCGAGGCCGAACAGATGAAAACCATCAAGTGGCCTGCCGACGGCAAGTATTTTGGTGACTGGAAGGAGGGCGAGAAGATCGCCATCAGCGGGCGAGGCCTGACCTGGACCGACAAGGCTGGCGCCGAGAATGGCGGCGGCTGCTACAACTGCCACCAGCTTTCGCATCACGAGATCTCCTACGGCACGATCGGCCCCAGCCTGCTCGAGTACGGCAAGGTGCGCGGCAATTCGGATGAGATCGTCAAATACACCTGGGGCAAGCTGTGGAATGCCAAGGCGTATAACGCCTGCAGCAACATGCCTCGCAATGGTGATGCGGGCATCCTGACCGAAGATCAGATCAGGCATCTGATGGCCTATCTGTTCGATCCGGCTTCCCCGGTCAACAAGCGCTGAAACGTTCTCCCGTCCGGCCCGGTCCGTGACACGGCCGGGCCATTTTTTCGCCCGCATTGCCGTTGCCCGCCCATTTTGCATGACGAAAGGATTCAGACCATGAGCATGAATCGCCGCGAGTTTCTCCAGGTTCTGGCTGTTGCCGCTGCCGGTGGAATGACACTGCACAGCGATATTGCGAGCGCAGAGAAGGCCGCAGACAAACTCTACGATGTGCCGAAGTTCGGCAATGTCAGCCTGTTGCACATGACCGATTGTCATGCGCAGTTGCTGCCGATCTATTTCCGCGAACCGAACGTCAACCTCGGGGTCGGTGACATGCTCGGCAAGGCACCCCATGTCGTTGGCGAGACGTTTCTCAAGACCTTCGGCATCAAGCCCGGTGGTGCGGAGGCGCACGCCTTCACCTATCTCAATTTCGTCGAGGCTGCCAGGCATTACGGCAAGGTGGGCGGATTTGCGCACCTGTCCACGCTGGTCAAGAAAATGAAGGCGAGTCGCCCGGGTGCGCTGCTGCTTGATGGCGGCGACACGTGGCAGGGCTCGGGTACTGCACTGTGGACCAATGCTCAGGACATGGTCGACGCATGCAAGCTGCTGGGCGTGGATGTGATGACGCTGCACTGGGAATCGACCTACGGCGCCGAGCGGGTGAAGGAGATCGAAGAGAAGGACTTTGCCGGCAAGATCGATATCGTGGCGCAGAACGTACGGACCACCGACTTCGAGGATCCGGTGTTCAAGCCCTACGTGATCAAGAATATCAACGGCGTTCCAGTGGCGATCGTCGGTCAGGCCTTCCCCTACACGCCAATTGCAAACCCGCGCTGGATGACGCCGAACTGGAGTTTCGGCATCCAGGAGCAGGGCATGCAGGAGGCCGTCAATGCCGCGCGCGCGGAAGGCGCCCAAGTCGTCGTCGTGCTTTCGCACAACGGCATGGATGTCGATCTCAAGCTCGCCAGCAGGGTGACCGGTATCGATGCCATTTTCGGCGGACACACGCACGATGGCATGCCCGCGCCCACCGTGGTCAGCAATCCCGGCGGCAGGACGCTGGTGACCAATGCCGGATCGAATGGCAAGTTCCTCGGCGTCATGGACTTCGATGTGCGTGGCGGCAAGGTGGTGGATTTCCGCTACAAGCTGTTGCCCGTATTCGCCAACATGCTTGCCGCCGACAAGGAAATGGCTGCTTTCATCGACAAGGTACGCGCCCCCTTCATCGAAAAACTGTCGGAGAAGCTCGCGGTCACCGAGGGTATGCTGTATCGGCGCGGCAACTTCAACGGCTCCTGGGATCAGTTGCTGGTCGATGCGTTGATCGCGGAGAAGGGGGCCGAGATCGCGTTCTCGCCAGGCTTCCGTTGGGGGACCTCGCTGCTGCCCGGCGACACCATCACCATGGAGCATCTGCTCGATCAGACGGCCATCACCTATCCGTGGACCACGGTGACGGAAATGAGCGGCGAGATGATCAAGACCGTGCTCGAAGACGTGGCCGACAACCTGTTCAACCCCGATCCCTATTATCAGCAGGGCGGCGACATGGTGCGGGTCGGCGGACTTCAGTACAGCTGCGACCCGAACGCCGGCATGGGCAAGCGCATCGACAACATGATGCTCGCGGGCAAGCGCATCGAGCCCGGCAAGACCTACAAGGTCGCCGGCTGGGCGCCGGTGTCCGAGGCCGCTAAAGATGCCGGTCCGGCGGTATGGGATGTGGTGGCCAACTACCTTCGCGGACAGAAGGTGATTTCGCAACGTCCGCTCAATCTGCCCACGCTCAAGGGCATGGGGGGCAATCCGGGCGTGGCTGTCTGACGCCGCGGGAGGCCTCGATCATTCACTGCCTGCCGGGGTAGAGATTGCACAAGCGCAGCGCCTGCGGGTAGGGGAAAAAATCCTCCACGTGGCCGCTGCGGATGCTGTCCTGCGCCTTGCGCCAGAATTCAGGGGCGAGCAGCTCGCGGTGGTATTTGAGGAAGGCCCTGCGCACACGCGGCGCCCCGAGCAGAAAGGTGGCGAACTCTTCCGGAAAGACGTCCATCGGTGCCGCAGAGTACCAGGGCTCGGCCGCCATCTCCATCTCTTCGTAGGGGGCCGGGGGGATGTGGCGGAAATTCATGTCGGTCATGTACTCGATTTCGTCGTAATCATAGAACACGACCCGCCCGTAACGGGTCACGCCGAAATTCTTCCACAGCATGTCGCCGGGAAAGATATTGGCGATGGCCAGTTCGCGAATGGCGTTGCCGTACTCGCGCACCGCCTCTTCCACGTCCTCGTCGTTTGCCTGTTCGAGATGAATGTTGAGTGGCGTCATCCTGCGCTCGATGTACAGGTGCTTGATCACGATCGACTCGCCGTCGATCTCGAACGAGGAGGGGGCGAGCCGGGCAAGCTCGTCGAGCAGCTCGGGATGAAAGCGCGACCGCGGCAGCGCGCCGTAGGAGAACTCCAGCGTGTCCGCCATGCGCCCGACCCGGTCGACGTGCTTGACCATCAGGTACTTGCGCTTGACGGTGGCGCGATCCATGTTCTTCGACGCGCCGAACACATCCTTGATGATCTTGAACACATAGGGGTAGGACGGCAGCGTGAAGACCAGCATCACCATGCCGCGAATGCCGGGGGCAATGATGAAGCGGTCGTTGGAGTGACGCAG
Source organism: Azoarcus sp. L1K30 (assembly GCF_018122735.1). GTDB lineage: Bacteria > Pseudomonadota > Gammaproteobacteria > Burkholderiales > Rhodocyclaceae > Parazoarcus. The sequence goes on from NZ_JAGRRD010000001.1 coordinate 4,651,617, forward strand.
GTGGGCAAGGAGGTCGCGAAAGAAGATGGTCTTGCCCTGCTTGCCCAGCCCGAGCATGGTGTACAACTCGCTGCGTGGCTTGTGCGGCAGGATTGAACGCAGGAACTGCACGTATCCCGAGGGCACCTCCATATCGACCAGAAAATAGGCGCGAGACAGCGAGAACAGTACCGAGATGCGCCACGGGTCGAGGATCAGCGTGTCGATGTAGAGCTTGCCGGCGCTGTTGTGGCGTATGGCCAGTGTGAATGGGTCGTCCTGGTAGCCGTTGACGACCTTGCCGATGATATAGGCGGTCTTGTTGCGATAGAAGGCGGCGTACAGCACCTGGATCTGGCAGTTCACTTCCATCTCGGGCCACTTGCCCAGATGTGAATGCGCTGCGCGCAGGACGAGGCCGACATCGCGGTCGAGGTCGTCGAAGGGCCGTTGCCAGTCGAAGTCCTCGACGATGCGTTTCAGGGTGGCGCGCAGTCCGCCGTCCTGCGGGTAATAGCTCGAATAGACCGGCGGATACGATTCGATGTACTCGGTCGAGGTGGCCGGACGGGCGAAGATGTAATCGTTGTTGAAATAGGTCCGATGCAGGATCTTGCAGCACACCGAATTGAAGAAGGTCTCGGCAAGCTCCGGCTGCTTGTGCCGGATCAGCATGCCGATGAAGTGGAGCTTGACCTGCTGCCAGGTCGCGTCGTCGAGCGAGTCGGCGTCGAACTCCTCGTGAAGTCGGCGAACGGTTTCGTCGACGCGGTCGTCGTAGAACTGCACGCGCTCGCGAACGGCATCGAGTTGCGCCTGCCATTGTCCGGACTCGAACATGTCCTTGGCCCGGCGCGACGTCTCGCGAAAGATCCGGTAATGCTTGTTGAAGCCTTCGATCAGGGTCTGCGCGATGGCTTGCGCAACCGGGTTCTCGCTGCCCGAAGAATCCATTTCAGAACCCTCATGAGGTGAGGTCGTGCTCGCCGGCTCGGGGCCGGAAACTGCTGCCGATTCTAGCATTCAGTGTCGCCGCGGGCCGCGTCGCCGATTCTTCCGAACCTCGCCGAGTTCGTCCATAATCAATTGACCGGTGGCTCAGCGGCCGGCATTTCCGCCTGGACCGCCCGTCCGGGTTGCCGCCGCCAACGGTGGTCGCAGCCCCGCAATTCCAACCACAGCACAGTGAGGGAAGAGCAATGAGCGAATCCAGGATCACGGTACCCGCAGACGGCCAGAAGATCGTTCCGGGTCAGGCCATTCCCGACAATCCGATCATTCCCTTCATCGAAGGCGATGGTATCGGCGTGGACATCACGCCGGTGATGATCAAGGTCATCGACGCGGCGGTCGCCAAGGCCTACGGGGGCAAGAAGAAAATCCACTGGATGGAAGTCTTTGCCGGCGAGAAATCCACCCGCATCTACGGTCCGGACGAATGGTTGCCGCAGGAGACACTGGGCGCATTGAAGGCGTATTCAGTATCGATCAAGGGGCCGATGACGACGCCGGTCGGCGGCGGTATCCGCTCGCTGAACGTGGCGCTGAGGCAGGAGCTCGATCTCTATCAGTGCGTGCGTCCGGTCCGCTATTTCAAGGGCGTGCCGTCGCCGCTGAAGGATCCGAGCAAGGTCGACATGGTGATCTTTCGCGAAAACACCGAGGACATCTATGCCGGTATCGAGTGGCCTGCGGAGTCCGAAGGAGCGAAAAAGGTCATCAAGTTCCTGACCGAGGAGATGGGGGTCACCAAGATCCGCTTCCCCGATACCTCCGGGATCGGCATCAAACCGGTCTCCAGGGAGGGCACCAACCGCCTGGTGCGCGCAGCGATCCGGTATGCGATCGACAATGACCGCCGCAACGTCACCATCGTGCATAAGGGCAACATCATGAAGTACACCGAAGGTGGCTTCCGCGACTGGGCGTACGCACTGGCAAAGGCCGAGTTCGGTGCGGTGCCGATCGACGGCGGGCCGTGGTGCAGCTTCAAGCATCCGAATACGGGTCGTGAGATCGTCGTCAAGGACGCGATCGCCGATGCCTTCCTGCAGCAGATCCTGTTGCGTCCGGGCGAGTATGACGTGATTGCCTGCTGCAATCTTAACGGCGACTACATCTCCGACGCGCTGGCGGCCGAGGTGGGCGGGATCGGCATTGCGCCAGGTGCAAACATTTCCGACCAGTATGCGTGCTTCGAGGCGACACATGGCACTGCGCCGAAGTACGCGGGACTCGACAAGGTGAATCCCGGGTCGCTGATCCTGTCGGCCGAAATGATGCTGCGCCATCTGGGGTGGACCGATGCGGCCGATCTCGTGATCCATGCAATGGAGGCGGCGATCGGCGACAAGGTGGTGACCTACGACTTTGCACGGCTGATGGAAGGCGCTTCCGAGGTGAGTTGCTCGGCTTTTGGCGACGCGATGATTGAGCGTATGTAGTTGCGGCGGCCGGTGGGTCATCCGCGATGGCCGGTGTGACGTGCGGGCCCGTCATCCGCGGAGGATGTCGGGGCCGCGGCGCGTCGGACGGTGGCTAGTGCTCGCCGCGAACGATCAGCACCGAGATATTGACCTTGCGCACGAGGTTCTCCGCGACGCTGCCAAGTAGCAGGCGCCGGAAGCCGCGGCGTCCATGCGAGCCCACAATCAGCAGGTCCGCACCGGACTTCTCCACCGCACTGGCGATCTGGTCCGCCGCGTGCAGATCTTCGGCGGCCATGAATCGTTCGCGTGGTTCGACACCTGCCGCACGTGCCTTCTCAACCGCCTCCTTGAGCGTATTGCGTCCGCCGTCGAGGAGGGCGTCCTGCATCTTGCCGTGATCGATCAGCGTCACCCCGTGGTTGGAAAAGGACTGCAGCATCGATTCGTCCACAGCGTGCGCGATCTCGAGCACTGCATTGTGCAGTCGCGCGAGTGAAATGGCTTCGTCCAGCGCCCTGCCGGAAGTGTGGCTGTCATCGACTGCCACCAGAATATGTTTGTACATCATGGCTCCTGTGCCCACAAAACTGAACGAAGCCTAGCACTGGCGCGCGGGGCCGTGCATCGGCGTTTTCCTGTAAGGGGCCTGCTTGGCGCGGGAACGCGCACCCGTTCAGAAAACCGTCAGGTATCCGCTTGTCTTCAGGGGCTGATTTTCGCGGGGTTGGCATGCTTTCTCTTGTAAACCTGACAAACAAGTTTCCGTTTGTAAGCCAGAAGTAAGATCCGCGTTCCTATAATCCACCTGCAGTTTTGTCGGCTGGCCGGTTTTCGGCCGGTGCGGTCGCAAAGCAGGCAACATTCATCGGAGGAGACATTATGGAAAACAACAGTGCAGCCTATTGGAAGGCGACGCTGGGGCTGTTGACCAAGATCCTGATCATCTGGTTCTTGGTCTCGTTCGGCGCCGGCATTCTCTTCGCGCCGATGCTCAACAGCATTCATCTGGGTGGTTACCCGCTTGGATTCTGGTTTGCGCAGCAGGGTTCGATTTATGTGTTCGTCGTGCTGATCTTCTACTACGCGAAGAAGATGGGTGAGCTCGACGAGCGTTTTGACGTTCACGAAGACTGAGAGGCGAGCACATGGATCTTCAGACAATTACCTATGTGGTGGTCGGCGCGAGTTTTGCGCTGTACATCGGTATCGCCATCTGGGCGCGTGCCGGTAGCACCAGCGAGTTCTATGTCGCGGGCGGCGGGGTTCACCCGATCGCAAACGGCATGGCGACGGGCGCCGACTGGATGTCGGCAGCCTCCTTCATCTCCATGGCGGGTCTTATCTCCAACATGGGCTATGGTGGCGGCCTGTTCCTGATGGGCTGGACCGGTGGCTACGTGCTGCTGGCGATGCTGCTGGCACCGTACCTGCGCAAGTTCGGCAAATTCACCGTACCGCAGTTCATCGGCGACCGCTTCTATTCGAAGTCGGCCAGCACGGTGGCGGTAATCTGCCTGCTGACCGCTTCCATCACCTACGTCATCGGCCAGATGACCGGTGTGGGCGTGGCCTTCTCGCGCTTCCTCGGCGTCACCAACGATACCGGTATCTACATTGGTATGGGCATCGTGTTCATGTACGCCGTGTTCGGCGGCATGAAGGGCATCACCTACACCCAGGTGGCCCAGTACGTCGTGCTGATCCTGGCCTACACGGTTCCGGCGCTGTTCATCTCGCTGCAGCTGACCGGCCATGTCCTGCCCCAGCTTGGTCTGGGTGGCACGCTGGTCGGTACGGATGTGTCGCTGCTGACGCGTCTCGACCAGGTGGTGACGGATCTGGGCTTCGGCAAGTACACCACCTCTGTTCCGGGCAGCACCCTGAACATGTTCGTGTACACCGTGTCGCTGATGATCGGTACGGCAGGTCTGCCGCACGTCATCGTGCGCTTCTTCACCGTGCCGAAGGTCAAGGACGCGCGTTCGTCTGCCGGTTGGGCGCTGGTCTTCATTGCCCTGCTGTACACGACGGCACCGGGTGTTGCGGCCATGGCCAAATACAACCTGATCTCGACGGTGAACTCTGCCGTTGCAACCGACGGTGACCTGTACGCAGCCGATGCCAGCCTGGAAGCCGACAAGCGTCCGGCCTGGATGAAGCGCTGGGAGCAAACCGGTCTGCTGAAGTTCGAGGACAAGAACGGTGACGGTCGCATCCAGTACTACAACGACAAGACCACCAATGCAGAAGCCAAGGCCAAGGCCGAAGCGGCTGGCTGGAAGGGCAACGAGCTGACGGTCAATCCCGACATCATCGTGCTCGCCAACCCGGAAATCGCACTGCTTCCCAACTGGGTGATCGCGCTGATTGCCGCAGGTGGTCTGGCCGCTGCGCTGTCCACGGCTGCGGGTCTGCTGATGGCGATCTCCTCGGCGGTGTCGCATGACCTGGTGAAGAACGTGATTGCGCCGGATATCTCGGACAAGAACGAGCTGCTGGTCGGCAAGGTCGCCATGGCTTTCGCGATCGTGCTCGCAGGCTATCTTGGTCTGAACCCCCCGGGCTTCGCTGCCGGTACCGTGGCCCTGGCCTTCGGTATTGCTGCCAGTTCGCTGTTCCCCGCCATCATGATGGGCATCTTCTCCAAGAAGATGAACAAGGAAGGCGCCATTGCCGGCATGCTGTCGGGTCTGTTCATCACCCTGCTGTACGTGTTTGCGCACAAGGGTCTGTTCTTCATCAAGGGCACCGAGTTCACCGGTCTGATCGGCGGTCCGAACTCCTTCTTCGGCATCACGCCGGAAGCCTTCGGCGCCATCGGCGCACTGGTGAACTTCGCGGTTGCCTTCCTGGTCGATAAAGTGACCAAGGAGCCGCCCGAGCACATTCAGGCACTGGTCGAAAGCGTTCGTATCCCGCGTGGTTCGAAGGCGGTCGACGGCGCGCACTAAGCAGGCTTGCAGTAACGCTGCACCGCGTGGGGCCTTCCGGGACACGCGGTGCAGGTGGAACCCCGCCGGATTCGATGGCGGGGTTTTTTGTTTTGTGGCACCTTGCAGGCAGACTTGCCTGCTGAAGGCTAACAGGAGTGCCCGATGGCGTTTGACGTAAGTGTTGCGATGACCTGGATTCTGTTCCTGGCGCTGTTTCCGATGGCTTTCTTCTGGCTGCGGCGCACGTGGCGAATCCTGGCGATGCATGATTTTTCCGAGGTTGCGCTCAAGCGCGGCGAGTCACCCCCGAACCCGGAGAAATTTGCGCCCTATGCGGCTGCGATCAACCTCATCGCTGGCGGCGTTGTGGTCTTCGTCATTGGTTGGGTCGTGCTCTACATTGTTTTCGGTGTCGGTGGCGATGTGCCGAGTTACGAGACCTGGAGCGCGATTGCGGGCAGCACGATCTGGTGCAAGTTCTTTGCCGATTTCGTCCTCAGCCGCCACGCTCATCCAATGGTGATCAAGAAGCGTGACAAGCCCCAGTCTGCGGCGGAGAAGCCCGGGCAATAAGCTGCGCGCGGATGACGTCTGCGGGCAGGCGGTTACAGTGCCGGCTGCCGCGATGTGGCTCACAACGGTCAGGTGCGTCGCTCGGATACACCGTAACGCCGGTCCAGACGATTCATGATGCGAACGTATGCGGCGATGATCAGCAGGTAGGCAATCAACGCGCCTTGTGCGAAAAAATAGAACCCGAGCGGAAAACCCAGAAAGCTCAGCTCATTAAGTTCGATGGCGTAATAGCCGGCGACGAAGGTGCCTGAAAACCAGACCAGCAACAGCGTGCCCGTTAACAGCAGGTTGCGGCGCCAGTAGGCGCGGTGGCGCGCGGTCAGCTCCATGGCTGCAATGTCTGCAATGCGTGCCTCGCGGCGGAATGCGGGTCGGGCAATGACGCCGCCCGGGCGCCAGCGGCCGGCGGCATTCGGTGGTGGCGCATCACACGCGCGGATGTATTCATTGGGCAGTGCGCTCCCGGCGCAGCTGTGCCTGCGTTTCTGCTGCGACCACTTCGTAGCCGCCGGCACTGATGACGAATTCGCTCTCGCCGGCACAGATCGCCTTCAGCCGCGCCTCGAATCCATCCATGTTCGCCATCGGCAGGCGTGCCGAGATCAGCGTCCAGCCGCTGGCCGGGCTGTCGGTCGCGGTCAGATGTCCGCGCCGGCCGGCAAGTTCGGCGCTGACTTCACCGAAACGATCGTCGGCGACCTTCACCGTAATCTCCAGCATCGGTTCGAGAATCTGCGGCCTCGCCGCCAGCACGGCTTCGATCAGTGCATGCCGGGCCGCAGTGGAAAACGACACTTCGTTCGAATCCACCGCGTGGTGCTTGCCGTCGGTGACGACGACCTTCAGGTCGTGAATCGGAAAGCCGGCAAGCGCCCCGTCATCCAGGGCCTGGCGAACGCCTTTTTCAACCGCGGGCATGAAGTGCGTCGGAATCGCGCCGCCCTTGACTTCGTCTGCCAGCTGCAGGCCCCCGCCGCGTGCCAGCGGTTCCACCCGCAACGCGACTTCGCCGAACTGACCCGAGCCACCACTCTGCTTCTTGTGCCGATAGCGCGCTTCGGCGGTCGCCGAAATGGTTTCGCGATAGGGAATCGCCGGCGGTGCGGTGTCGAGTTCGAGATTCCAGCGGTTGGCGAGCTGATCGAGCACGATCTTGAGGTGTTGTTCGCCCAGCCCGCGCACCACCGTGTGGTGACCACGCGCGTCGTAGCTCACCTCGAGGCAGGGGTCTTCGTCCGTCAGGCGCGCCAGCGCCTCGGCCAGCTTGTGCTCATCGGCGGGTTTGCGCGCGATCAGGGCGAGGCCGAGCACGGGCTGCGGGTAGGACGGCGTGGCAAGGTGAAACTCGTCTTCGTCGTGGGAGTCGTGCAGTACGGCATCGCGATGGATCTCATCCACACGTGAGATGGCGCACAGGTCGCCCGGCACCGCACGTGGGGTCTCGACCATGTTCCGGCCCTGCAGGCGCAGCAGGTGAGCAACCTTGAACGGCTTGCGCGCGTCACCGATGTAGAGGGCGCTGCCAGGGACGATCTGTCCCTGATGAACGCGGAACATGGCGATCTTGCCGCGGTAGGGGTCGTTACTGACCTGGAACACATGCGCCAGGGCGTGAAGGCTGGTATCGGGGACGGTGGTCACCGCCACGGCGTTGGCGCCGGCGCCCTTGAAGAACTGTGGCGGATTGCCTTCGGTCGGGTCGGGCATCAGGCGGCCGAGAATGTCGAGCAATTCGGGAATGCCTGCACCGGTGCGGGCGGAGACGAAGCACACCGGGACCAGGTGGCCCTCACGCAGCGCCTGCTCGAACGGTGCATGCAGCTGTTCGGGATCGAGCGCTTCGCCCTGCTCGAGGTAGCGTGCCATCAGCGCCTCGTCGAGTTCGATGACCTGGTCGACGATGGCATCATGGGCCGCAGCCGGGCTCGAGAACGCGGTGGCGCGCGCAGTGTCGGGCGTGAAGAAGCAGTCGACAACGGCGTTTCCGTCGGCCGCGGGCAGGTTGATCGGCAGGCACTCGTTGCCGAATTCCCCGGTGATGGCCTGCGCCAGTGCGACAAAGTCCGCACTGGCGCTGTCGATCGCATTGACGATGATGATGCGGCATTTTCCCGCGCTGGCAGCCATCATGCGGCGTGTGCCGCTTTCGATGCCGGTGGCGGCATGAATGACGATCGCAGCCGTTTCCACCGCCGGCAAGGTGGCCAGTGCGCGTCCGGCCAGATCGGGCAGGCCCGGGGTGTCGAGCAGGTTGATCCAGTGTCCCGCCCATTCGAGGTGCGTCAGGCTCGCGTTGAGCGAGTGCCCCATGGCCTTTTCCTGCGGGTCGTGGTCGGACACCGTGTCGCCTTTCGCCACGCTGCCGCAACTGGTAATGGCGCCAGATGCGGCGAGCAGCGCCTCCACCAGGGTGGTCTTGCCGCAGCCGGCGTGGCCGAGCAGGCTGAGATTGCGGATATCGTGAACCGACTCTGGCGTCATGACGCATTCCTCCGGAGAACGAATGGCTCAAGTTTCCGCCAGTGGCGAACGCTTGGCAATGCGCTGGATCAAGCCCGAGGTCGCCACAGTCCCACATACGGCATTCTTCGCGATCAACGGTGTCGCGCGGGAACCAAAGCGGAAATTGAATGTAGATATGTGCAAGCATGTGCGCCATGCAACTGAACCTGTCCGGGATGTCCATCGATGAACGTCAGATTCGAACCTGATTCAGTTGGGGAGGCTGTTGATTGGCATGCCTGTCCTGGCGCTGACGCCGTCGCCAGGCTGGACGCGAACCGGGGCCGGGGCCTGAGCGCCGCCGAACTCGAACACCGCCGTACCCGCTACGGGCCCAACGCATTGCCTTCACCGCACCGTCGTGGGCCGATGCTGCGTTTTCTGCTGCAGTTTCACAATGTGCTGATCTACGTGCTGCTTGCGGCTGGCGTCGTGACTACCCTGCTGGGACACGCGGTCGACGCTGGCGTGATCTTCGGCGTGGTGTTGATCAATGCCGTCATCGGCGTCATTCAGGAGGGCAAGGCGGAGCGGGCGCTGGACGCGATCCGCGACATGCTCTCGCCGCAGGCGCAGGTGCTGCGCGACGGACACCGGCAGGACGTGATGGCGGACACGCTGGTACCGGGTGACATCGTCTTTCTGGTGTCGGGCGACAAGGTGCCGGCCGACCTGCGCCTGCTCGAGGTGCGCAGTCTGCGCATCGACGAGGCGGCCTTGACCGGCGAATCGCTCGCGGTCGAGAAGCACATCACGGCGGTGAATGCGAATGCGGTGCTCGGCGATCGCAGCTGCATGGCCTATTCGGGCACCCTGGTGGTCCATGGTCAGGCGGTCGGTGTGGTCGTGGCGACGGCGACGCGGACCGAGATTGGCCGCATCAGTGCGATGCTCGATGAGGTGCAGACACTCAGTACCCCCTTGCTGCGTCAGCTGGCCGGATTCGGCCGTGTGCTGACGTGGGCCATTCTGGGCATCGCGCTCGCGGCCTATGTTTTCGGGGTCGTGGTGCGGGGCTATGCGTCGGGCGAGATGTTCCTTGCTGCGGTCGGGCTCGCGGTTGCTGCGATCCCCGAAGGACTGCCGGCCATCATGAACATCACGCTGGCGATCGGGGTGCAGGCCATGGCGAGACGCAATGCCATCATCCGCCGCCTGCCGGCAGTCGAGGCGCTGGGCTCGGTGACGGTGATCTGTACCGACAAGACCGGTACCCTGACGCGAAACGAGATGACGGTGCAGGAGGTTCTGCTCGGGGACGGAATGCTTGCGGTGTCTGGGGTGGGGTACGCGCCTCACGGCGGCTTCAGCCGCGATGGGCGCGAACTCGATGTGCTCGAGTACCCGCTGTTGCAACGTGTCGGCCGCGCGGCGTTGTTATGTAACGATGCCGCACTGGCGCTCGACGATGACGCGCGATGGCGTCTGACGGGCGACCCGACTGAGGGGGCCCTGCTGACGCTGGCTGCCAAGGCCGGCCTCGATGCCGCCTTCGAGCGCGAGGCCTTGCCACGGGTGGACGTGATCCCGTTCGAGTCCGAACACCGCTTCATGGCGACCCTGCACCACGATCATCGCGGCGGCGGGCTGATCCTGCTCAAGGGCGCGCCTGAACGTGTGCTGTCCTTGTGTGCGACACAGCGCGAAGGCGCGCATGAGCGCGCGCTCGATCCCGGGTACTGGCATCGTGGCGCCGAACGTGCCGCGGCGCAGGGCATGCGCCTGCTGGCGATTGCCGAGCGCTACGATGCCGAGCGCCGTCATGCGCTCGACTTCGACGATGTCGAACCCGGCGGTTTTACCTTGCTGGCCATTCTCGGTCTGAGCGATCCGCCGCGCGAGGAGGCCGTGCAGGCCGTTGCGCAGTGTCGCTCGGCGGGCATCCGGGTGAAGATGATCACCGGTGATCATGCGGTCACGGCGCGTGCAATCGGTCGGCAGCTCGGACTGGCTGCGGTCGAGCATGTCATCACCGGGGTCGAAATCGAGCAACTCGACGACGCGCAGCTTGCCCGCGTGGTTGGCGGCGTGGACATCTTTGCCCGCGCCAGCCCGGCGCACAAGCTGCGTCTGGTGAAGGCGCTGCAGGCACAACACGAGGTAGTGTCGATGACGGGCGACGGCATCAACGATGCGCCCGCGCTCAAGCGCGCCGATGTGGGGGTGGCGATGGGGCGCAAGGGGACAGAGGCGGCCAAGGAGGCGGCCGAGATGGTGCTGGCCGATGACAACTTCGCCTCGGTGGCCGCTGCGGTGGAGGAGGGGCGGCGGGTGTATGACAATCTGAAGAAGGCCATCGTCTTCATCCTGCCCACCAATATCGGTCAGGGGGCGATGGTCCTGGCGGCGGTGCTGCTCGGACTGACGATGCCGATCACGCCGGCGCAGATCCTGTGGGTGAACATGATTACTGCCGTCACGCTATCGCTTGCCCTGGCGTTCGAGGCCCCCGAGCGCGACATCATGTTGCGGCCGCCGCGCAGTCCTTCAGAGCCCTTGCTGACCCGCTTCCTGGTATGGCGTATCGTGTTCGTGGGGGCCTTGCTGGTCGCTGGCGGGATGGGCCTGTTCCTGTGGGAGCTCGCACGCGGCGCCGGGCTGGCGGCCGCGCGGACGGTGACCGTGAACGCGATCCTGATCGGCGAAGTGTTCTATCTCTTCAATGTGCGCAGCATTTCCGGCTCCATCCTCAACCGGGAGGGGATGCTTGGCAATCGCTACGTGCTTTATGCCATCGCCTTGCTGTTGCTTTGCCAGTCGCTGTTTACCTACCTTCCGGCGATGCAGCTCCTGTTCGGCACCGAAGCGCTGGGGCCGGATGAATGGATGCGGATCCTGGTCTTTGGCGTGATCGTGTTGCTGGTCGTCGAGGCGGAGAAAGTGCTGTTGCGGGGACGCTGACGCCGACCGCGCCGGAGACGGCTGCGTCATGTAGAGAATGGAAGCCCGGCAATGCACCGGGTGAGACGATGGAGAACATACACATGCATCCGATTCGCACATTGCTTGCAGCGAGCGACCTCTCAGCCTTTGCACGGCACGCTGCAGCAAGGGCCGCCATCGTGGCGCGCGGGCTCGGTGCCCGGCTGTCGATCGCCCATGTGGTCAATGGTGGGGGGCTGAACATCCTGCGGCACCTGGTCGATGCCGGCACTGGCGACGTCGCCGCGCGTCTGCTCGACGAGGTGCGCGGCGAGGTCCGCGAGTTGGTCGACGAAATCGACCAGCGCTACGGCGGCGGGGTGGACATGCATCTGGCTACCGGCTCGGTATTGTCCGAGCTCAGTGCCTGTGCCGATGCCATCGACGCCGATCTGCTGGTGTTCGGCGCCCGCGGGTCGAGCGTGGTGCGCGAGTGGTTGCTCGGATCGACCACCGAGCGCATGTTGAGCAAGACCTCGCGAGCCATGCTGGTGGTGAAGCAGATGCCGCATGAGCGCTATCAACGTGTGTTGATTCCGGTCGACTTCTCGCCGCGCGCCATCGACGCGTTGCGTCTTGCCCGCGCAGTGGCGCCGCAGGCTGATCTGATCCTGCTCCACGCCTTCGAAGTGCCCTTCGAAGGCAAGCTGCGCTACGCCGGGGTCGAGGCCGACGCCCTGGCGGCCTTGCGGGTGACGGCAAAGCGCGAGGCCGTGGAGAAAATGAACGCGCTCGTCGATGCAGCGGGACTGGGGGATGCAGGCGTGCGTCGCATCGTGCTGCACGGCGATGCGGCCGCCACGATTCTGGCGCAGGAGCAGGAGCAGGATTGCGACCTGATCGTGATCGGCAAGCGCGGACTGGGGCTGCTTGGAGAGTTGCTGCTGGGCAGCGTGACCAAGCATGTCCTTGCCCAGTCCAGCGCGGATGTGCTGGTGAGCGACCGCGATTTAGGTTGAACACATGCGCGGGGGCGGGTCTCCTGCCCGTCTCGTCACACTGGCGCGTTCGCGATGAGGTTGGGCATGAGCCCCCGGGCATCTTACACTTCCGGTTTCGCGGCCAGAAGCTGCCCCCGCCGGAGTCAGAATGAGAACCGAACAAGCCCCCACCATTGAACGCGTCGACTACCAGCCGCTGGCCTGGGTGGTCGAGCGCATCGACCTTCACTTCCGCCTCGAGCCTGCGGCGACGATCGTCACCAACCGCATGGTCTGCGTGCGCAACCCGGCCGTGGTCGCGGACGGTCCGATCCGTCTGTGGGGCGAGGCGCAGGAGCGCGTGTCGCTGAGCATCGACGGCGCAGCGCCGGCCACTGGTGCGCTGCGCGAGCATGGCGACCTGGTCGAGATCGACGTGGCCGGCGAAGCCCGGTCGGTGACACTCGAAGTGGTCACCCGGATCAATCCGCAAGCCAACACCACGCTCTCCGGGCTCTACCTCTCGAACGGCGGCTATTTTACCCAGTGCGAGGCGGAGGGTTTTCGTCGCATTACCTGTTTCCCCGACCGTCCGGACGTGATGGCGCGTTTCACCGTCACCCTCGACGCCGACCGCGATGCCTGCCCGGTCCTGCTGTCGAACGGCAATCTGCTTGAACAGGGCGAATTGCCGCAAGGGCGTCACTACGCGAAGTGGGAAGATCCCTTTCCAAAACCGTCCTACCTGTTTGCGCTGGTGGCGGCCAGGCTGGTGGCGCTCGAGCGCGAAGTGGAAACCGCGTCCGGGCGCAAGGTGCTGCTGCAGGTGTGGGTCGAGGAGGGCAACCTCGACCGCTGTGAGCATGCGATGGATTCGCTCGTCCACTCGATGCGCTGGGACGAATCCACTTTCGGGCTCGAACTCGATCTGGACCGCTTCATGATCGTGGCGGTGGCCGATTTCAACATGGGGGCGATGGAGAACAAGGGCCTTAATATCTTCAACACCAAGTTCGTGCTGGCCAAACCGGACACCGCGACCGACACGGATTTCGAGAACGTCGAGAGCGTGGTGGCGCACGAGTACTTCCACAACTGGACCGGCAACCGGGTCACCTGCCGCGACTGGTTCCAGCTCACGCTCAAGGAAGGTCTCACGGTGTTCCGCGACCAGCAGTTCTCGGCCGACATGCTTGCGCGTGCGGCCGGTCCGGAAGGTGCGGCTTCGGCGCGCGCGGTGAAGCGCATCGACGATGTCCGTGTGCTGCGCGCGGCGCAGTTTCCTGAAGATGGCGGGCCGATGGCGCATCCGATTCGTCCCGACAGCTACCAGGAGATCAACAACTTCTACACCGCCACGGTGTATGAGAAGGGGGCCGAGGTCATCCGCATGCTGCACACCTTGCTGGGACCGGAAGGCTTCCGCAACGGCATGGATCTGTACTTCAGCTATCACGACGGTTGCGCCGTCACCTGCGATGACTTTGTCGACGCGATGGCCGAGGCCAACGGTCGCGATCTCGACCAGTTCATGCGCTGGTACGGCCAGGCGGGTACGCCGCGCCTGCGTGCGACCTGCGCCTGGGATGCCGGCACGGGCACCTACACGCTGAACCTCGCCCAGCACACGCCACCCACGCCGGGACAGCACGACAAGCTGCCGCTGGTGATTCCGGTGGCGCTCGGCCTGATCGGCCCCGACGGGCATGACTGCCCGCTGCAACTCGACGGCGAGGCCCAGCCCGGAGCCGCCACGCGCGTGCTGGCCCTGACCGAGGAGGCGCAATCCTTCCGCTTCGTCGGTCTGACCGCCGAGCCGGTACCGTCACTGTTGCGCGGCTTTTCTGCGCCGGTGATGCTCGAGGTGGACGAGGATGACGCCCGCCTGGCGTTTCGCATGGCGCATGATTCGGACCCGTTCAATCGCTGGGACGCCGCGCAGCGCTACAGCGAGCGCATCGTGCTGGCGCTGGCCGCTGGTAGCGCGGCCGAGGTGCCACCGGCCTTCGTCGCGGCATTCCGCAGCCTGCTCGAGGATGCCCGGCTCGACCCCGCTTTTCGCGCGCAGGCGCTCACCCTGCCGACCGAGGGCTTCCTGCTCGAGCGCATGAGTCCGGCCGACCCGCAGGCGCTGCGTGCGGCGCTGGTGACCTTGACGCGCCACCTCGGCGGTACGCTGGCCGAGCAGTGGCTGACCTTGTTCAAAGCCATGCAGGTACTGGGCCCTTACCGCTATCATCCCGCCGACGCCGGGCGTCGCGCGCTGGCCAACCTGGCGCTGCGTTACCTGGCTGCGGCGCAGGATCCACGCGGGATTGCGCTGGCACGGCAGCGCTTCGAGGCGGCTACCAACATGACCGAGCGCTTCGGCGCGCTGGCGGCACTTGCCGTGAATGCCGGCGCGGCCCGCGATACTGCGCTGCAGAACTTTCATGCGCGCTATCAAAATGACCCGCTGGTGTTGGACAAGTGGTTTGCGCTGCAGGCGGGGGCATGGCGCTGGAGCGCTGCCGCCGCGCCGACCGTCGAGCAGGTGCGCGCGCTGATGGCCGATCCGGCCTTCAGCCTGTCCAATCCGAACAAGGTCTACGCGCTGCTGGGGACCTTCTTCCGCGCCAATGCCGGCGAATTCCACGCTGCTGATGGTAGCGGACACGTGTTCTGGGCCGACCAGGTCATCGCCCTCGATGCGACCAACCCGCAGGTTGCAGCGCGCATGGCGCGGGCGCTGGAGAACTGGCGTCGATACACCCCTGCGCTGCAGGCAAGCATCCGGCCGCAGCTCGAACGCGTGCTGGCGACGGAAAAGCTGTCGGCCGACGTCGCCGAAGTGGTGGGAAAGGCACTGGGTTGAAGTACGGCCCGGCAGCGGACGGAAGCGGTGTCCACTGCCGGGCCCGATGTCGCGCGCGTGGTGCGATCCGATGACGCGCGTCAGGGGTTGAAAGTCAGGTGGCGAGGTCGCCGGCAATGTAGCTGGACAATTGCTCGATCGTGGCCTGCTGTTGGGTGACGATACACTTGACCATGTCGCCAATGGTCACGATCCCGGCAATCCTGCCGTGATCGACCACCGGAAGGTGACGGAAGCGGTTCTCGGTCATGGTGTGCATGACCTCGTCCACCGTGCACGACGGCGTCACCGTGCACGGGTTCGGCGTCATCAGTTCGCGAACCTTGACGTCGCGGGACACGAGTCCCTTGAGCACCACCTTGCGCGCATAGTCCCGTTCGGTAAAGATGCCCAGCAGCTGCTCCCCCTGTACGACGAGCACGGCGCCGATGTCATGCTCCGCCATGATGCTCAGCGCATCGAACACTGAGCTGTCGGGAAGCACGGCCATCGCCTTGTTGCCCTTCTGGGAAAGAATCTGTCCTACGGTCGTTGTCATCTCCGGGGTCCCTCCTGTGGTTGCTGCGGGGATTTCGCCAAGGCAGGCGTTCTTGTCCGTGTAGCTTCCAATGTTCTGCGCCCTTATGCAAGGGGGGGCGAACCCTGATATGACAACGGGCGTCAGATTTCGAGATTGTCGATCAGGCGGGTGGCCCCCAGCCGCGCCGCCGCCAGCACGACCAGCGGGTCGCAGGTGTGGACCGGCGGCTGCAGGTCGGCGCGGTGGCGGATGGCCACGTAGTCCGGCTTCCAGCCCCGCTCGGTGAGCGTATTCATGGCTTCGGTCTCGAGTTTCAGGAAGTCGTGGTCGCCCGCGCGCACCGCTTCCCGGATCCGCGTCAACAGACTGTAAAGCAACGGGGCTTCGGCGCGCTGTTCCGCACTCAGGTAGCCGTTGCGCGACGACAGTGCGAGGCCGTCGGCTGCGCGTACGGTCTCGCCGGGCACGACTTCCACCGGCAGCGCCAGTTCGCGCACCATGTTCGACAGCACCATCAACTGTTGATAGTCCTTCTTGCCGAACAGGGCGAGGTCCGGTTGCACGATGTTGAGCAGCTTGAGCACCACGGTCGCCACGCCACGGAAATGACCTGGGCGGAATTCGCCGTCGAGAATCGACACTTGCGCCGGCGCAGGGTCGACGTGGTAGTGCTGGATCTGGGGGTACATGACCTTCTCGGTCGGCGCGAACAGATGTTTCACTCCCGCGGCTTCGAGCTTCTCACAGTCGGACTCGAGGGTACGTGGATACTTGTCGAAATCCTCGCTGGGGCCGAACTGCAGGCGATTGACGAAGATGCTGGCGATCACGCTGTCTGCGTGCTCGCCAGCCTGGCGCATCAAGGCGATGTGGCCGTCGTGCAGATTGCCCATGGTGGGCACGAGGGCAACGCGGCCGGCGCGTGCGCGTGCGGCGCGCAAGGATTCGATGGTGGTATGAATCTGCATGCTTTGAGACCCCTGAATTTCCGCGGACGGACTGCTCAATAGCAGTGTTCTGCGGCCGGAAAGCTGCCGTCCTTGACAGCTGCGACGTAGGCAGCTACGGCGTCGTCGATGCTGGCGGCACCGAGCATGAAATTGCGTACGAAACGTGCGGTCTTTCCCGGGTAGATGCCCAGCAGATCGTGCAGCACCAGCACTTGGCCGTCGCATGAAGGGCCCGCACCGATGCCGATGGTGGCCATGGACTGCAGGATGGACGTGATATCCGCGGCCACCGTGGCCGGTACCATCTCCATGACCATGAGTCCCGCGCCGGCATGCTCTAGCGCAAGGGCGTCGGCCTTGAGCCGGGCTGCACCGGCTTCGTTGCGGCCCTGAACGCGGTAACCGCCGAGCTGATGCACCGACTGCGGCGTCAGGCCGATATGGGCACACACCGGTATCCCACGCTCGACCAGAAAGCGCACCGTCTCGGCCATGAACTCGCCGCCTTCGAGCTTCACCATCTGCGCCCCTGCCGCCATTAGCCGCGCCGCGTTGCGCATGGCCTGCGACGGACTCTCATGATAGCTGCCGAAGGGCATGTCAGCGATGACAAAGGGGCGATTGCAGCCGCGCACGACGCACTCGGTGTGATACACCATGTGCTCGAGGGTCACCGGAAGCGTCGATTTGCGGCCCTGAAGCACGTTTCCGAGCGAGTCGCCCACGAGCACGGTATCCACGCCACAGCGCTCCACCAGTGCGGCGAAGCTTGAGTCGTAGCAGGTCAGCATGGCAATCTTGCGGCCTTCGGCGCGCATTTTTCCCAGCTCGAACAGGGTGATTGGTTTTTCGTCCTGGAGGTAGCTCATCGTTCGCTCCTGAAAGGAGGGCGCAGTTTTCACCAAACTGGTGCAATGCACAAGCGGGAATTGAGCATCGGCTCCGTCAGCCTAGCCTGCGTAGGCGAAAAATTCGCGATAGCTGCGCATGTTGCGCAGGCGGTCGACCAGCAGTTCGAAGTCGGCTTCGCTATCCACCGGATTGAGCACGCCCGCGTCCACCACGAACAGGGGGGCAGCCTCGTAATCATAGAAGAAGCGTGCGTAGTGATCTGCAACCCGTTCCAGATAGGCCTCGGTGATGCGCCGCTCGGCCTCCATGCCGCGCTTGCGGATGCGCTCCATCAGCGTGTCGGGGCGGGCCTGAAGATAGATCACCAGGTCGGGCTTGGGCGGTGTGGCGGGCTTGACCGCATCGAATATGCGCTCGTACAGCGCCCGCTCTTCGTCGGCAAGGTTCAGCCGCGCGAACAAGGGGTCCTTGTCGAGGAGAAAGTCCGACACGATGCGCGGTGTGTCGGCGTCGTCCTGCGCCAGGGCTGCGAGCTGGTCGATGCGCTGGAAGAGGAAGGACAGTTGCGTCGAGATCGCCCAGCGTTCGGCATTCTGGTAGAAACGCGCAAGAAAGGGATTGGCCTCGGGCTGCTCGAACAGCGTGTCTGCCTGCAGGTATTGGGCAAGGCGGGTTGCGAGCGAGGTCTTGCCGGCGCCGATCGGACCTTCGACGACGATGTAGCGCGCCTTGTCGAGCATGTGGGGTATGTGCCTTGTGCGAGACGGTGGAGGGCAGGTCCGGGATTCAGGCCCCGGCCGGTGGTGATCCTAGCAAAAAAGCTGATCCGAGAGAAAATCGCTGAAGTTCGCCTCCGGCATCGGCAGGCCGAACAGCGGGCCTTGCTGCAACTCGCAACCGAGTGCGAGCAGGAAGGCCTGTTGCGCCTCGTTTTCGACGCCGCGTGCGAGCACCTTGAGACCGAGCGGGGCCGCCATGCAGACGATCGCCTCGACCAGCGCATCGCTTTCATCTTCCTTGCCCACTCGCCCGACCAGTTCCGGCGCCAGCTTGAGTGCCCGAACGGGGTAGCGCTTCAGGCGCTGGATGTTGCTCAGTCCGCGGCCGAAATCGTCAATGGCAAGGCGCACGCCAAGCTCGGCAAGCGTCTGCAACGTGTCGGCAAGTCCGGCATCGGGTACGGCCAGCACCTGCTCGTCGAGATCGAGCTCGAGGCGCCCGGGTGCAATGCCGCTTTCGCTCAGCGCGGTGGTGACCTGTTGCACCAGCGCGCCGTGCAGGATCTGCTCGATCGATATGTTGACCGTGACGGTGAGCGCCCGTCCCTGCATCCGTGGCCAGGCACTTGCCTTGCTGCAGGCCGCACGCAGGGCCCAGCCACCGAGCTCGGGCAGGCGACCCTCGTCGCGTGCCGCGTCGACGAACTGGTGGAAAGGGATCAGACCCTGTTTGGGGTGGTGCCAGCGCAATAGGGCCTCTCCGGCATGGATGGCAGCGTCGCGCGCATGAACCAGGGGCTGGAAATGAAGTTCGAGTCGGGAGTTCTCAATGCGCGGATGGACCCTGACCGCGGTGCTCCTGGCGCCGACGCTTGCGATCGGGATAGTGGCAACGGCGGCGTCCGGTCCTGCGCTCACCGGTGGCAGCAGCAGCAGATGCCAGCCCGTACGGGGTCCCGGCAGCATGCGCGCATGAATCGGGCGGGCCTGGCCGCGCGGTTGAATGCGGGCGACGGACGATCCGCCGGCGTCCGGCCAGCGCACCCTGAGACAGTTGGATGCGTCGTGGCCGATCAGGTTGGCGCGGTCCATGCCCAGCGCGCTCATTGCGGCCGCGTTGGCGGCGCTGACGCGATTGCGGTCGTCGACCACGATCACCGGTTGCACCAGTGCGGCGGCCAGCCGCGGCCAGACCTTGTCTGCGAGACCCGCGGCGGCGGCGCGAGTGGTCGACATGTCGCCACTATCGAAGGTAGCTGGGTCGGGGGTGATGATCAGTGCATGAATGCCGGGGCGCAGGCGCGCCGCGGCAACGAACTGGAACCGGCGGCCGGCACCGTCAGGCAGTGCGATCTGAAGGGTGCCGCGCATCTCGCCCTGGATGAAGAGGCGGGCGCGGGCGTCCAGAAACGCGCGTTCGTCGACGAACAGCTCTGCGAGCGGGCGGCCTGCGATTTGCCGGTAGTCTCGTTCGAGCATGCGGCAGGCAGCACTGTTGGCGTCAATGATGCGCTCGTCGCCGGTGATGATCAGGCCCTCGTCGATGAGTTCGAGCAAGGCCAGATAGACGCCCGTCTCCGCCCCTTCCGACAGGTCGGGAACGAAGGGCTCGTCAGGATTGGCATTGCCCCTCGAGGGGCCAGGGTGGTTCATGGGCGACAGCATGTGAGGATTTCAAGCCATTTAACGGCAGGAACCCAGCATACTTGAAGTATCGCCCGGCGAATCACTCGAATAAGGGGGCGCCGCGGGCCTATTTTCGCCCCAGTCCGCCGAGCAGCACCGCGATCGGGCGCTGCGGGCGTCGCGGGGGGGCTTTGGCGGCGCCGGCTTCCTGCGCGATTTCCTGCGGGGCGTTGGGTTCGTAGGGCTTGCTGAAATCGAAACCGTCGGCGGCGATGTGAGACTTGTGCCGCTCCCGTGCGCTGCCCGATCCGTTGCGCGGCGGGCGCGCATCGCTGCCCGAGGCGGGATTGCGCGCCGACGCCGGTGCTGCGCGGCGTGGCTCGGCCGGCATCGCCGCCGTGCTGGCTGCAGTCCCGCTGCGGCGGCCACGGTGGCGCGTGCCTGCCTCGAAAAAGTCGGGGTCGGGATCGAAGCCGGGTACGATTTCCTGTGGAATCTCGAGCTTGATCAGCTTCTGGATGTCGGCCAGGTAGTGTTTTTCTTCCGAGCACACCAGCGACACCGCGTTGCCCTTGTGGCCGGCGCGACCGGTGCGTCCGATGCGGTGGACGTAGTCTTCGGCGGTGTGGGGAAGCTCGAAATTGATGACGTTCGGCAGTTCGTCGATGTCGATGCCGCGCGCAGCGACATCGGTGGCGACCAGTACGCGCAGTTTGCCGGCCTTGAAGGCCTCGAGGGTTTCGGTGCGCTGCTGCTGCCCCTTGTCGCCGTGGATGGCGTCGGCGGAGATGCCGCTGCGCTCGAGGAAGTGGGCGAGGCGGCCGCACACGATCTTGGTGGCAACGAACACCAGCGCCTGGGTATCGGGCTGGTGACGCAGCAGGTGCGCAAGCAGGTTGCGCTTCATGCCCGAGGACACCGGGTGCACCACGTGGGTAATCGTCTCCGACACCATGTTGCGGCGCGCGACCTCGATCAGTTGCGGGTTCTTCAGCATCTGGTCCGCGAGCTTCTTGATCTCGTCGGAGAACGTGGCTGAGAACAGCAGGCTCTGGCGGCTTGCCGGCAGCAGTTCGAGGATGCGCTTGATATCCGGAATGAAGCCCATGTCGAGCATGCGGTCGGCTTCATCGAGCACCAGCATCTCGACCTGGTTGAGCTGGATCGTCTTCTGCTGTACATGGTCGAGCAGACGCCCCGGGGTGGCGATGACGATCTCGATGCCGCGGCGCAATTCCTGCACCTGGGCCTTCATGTCGACGCCGCCGTAGATGCAGGTGGCGCGCAGCGGAATGTGCTTGCTGTAGGTCTTGACGGATTCGAACACCTGCATCGCCAGTTCGCGCGTGGGGGCGAGAATCAGTGCCCGTGTCTGGTGGCGTGCCGGGGAGGTGCTGGTGCTGGCGTGGCGGGCCAGGCGTTGCAGCAAGGGCAGGGTGAAGCCGGCCGTCTTGCCCGTGCCGGTCTGGGCGCCACCGAGGATGTCGTGCCCGCCGAGTACGATGGGGATCGCCTGACGCTGGATCGGAGTGGGTTCGGTGTAGCCGGATTCCGCTACGGCTTGCAGGAGTTCCGGGATGAGGCCGAGGTCGGCAAAACTCATGAGTGCCTTTCTGGTTGGGCCGTCTACCACGGCATCATGCGACGCCCGCAGGGCGTCGGGATGAATGCATGCCTGGCCTGCGTCACATTTGTGAGCGCGTGCTGGCGGGCAGACTGAAAAAGAATAAAGCGGTGATTATACACGCAGGCTGAAATGCGTTTTGTGACAAGTGCTTCCGTCTGCCAGGGCGCTGCAGCGATCAAGCGCCCGACGACATGGTCGCAAGCCCTGCGGCCCGGATTGCCGTCAGCGCTTGAGCGCGAGATAAGCCGTGACTTCCTCGCGGTCGTGATACAGCTGCTTGATCCGCAGGTCGTAGGGGCCGACGCTGGCCAGACGCTTCTGGATCAGGATGCGGCATTGCTCGACGGCCTCGAGGCGCCGCTTCATCGGCAGCTTGAGGTTGAAAATGGTGTGGCGGCAGCGGCCGGTGGCCACCCAGTCGGCCATCAGCGAGGCGATCCGGCTCGGTTGCTCGACCATATCGCACACCATCCAGTCGACCGGGCGCGGCGGTCGCCAGGTGAAACCGTCGGCCTTGAGGTGCTCGACCATCTCGGTGGCCATTACGCTGTCCTTCATCGGGCCGTTGTCGACCGCGATTACGCGCAGCCCGCGATTGGCCAGCTGCCACGTCCACCCGCCGGGCGCCGCGCCGAGGTCGACGGCACGCTGACCGGCGCGGATGTAGTTTTCGCGCTCCTCGTCGCTGAGCAGGGTCATGAAGGCCTCGGCCAGCTTCAGCGTGGAGCGGCTGGGGGCGTTCGACGGCATGCGCAGGCGCGGGATGCCCATCGGCCACGGCGCGCACATGCCGGGCAGCCCCGAGGCCAGCCAGGCCGTGGTCGGGCTGGTGAAGACCACGTGCAGCACCGGCAGGCCGGTGCGACTGGTGCGCAGCCGTCCGGCCTTCTCGAGCGCCCGCGTGAGCGGCTCGGCAAAGCGTCGGCAGAAACCGCTTTGTTGTTTGGCCTCGTCATTGTCCGGGGTTTCCAGCTGCACGCCCGAGAAGCGCTGTCCGGCGGCATGAACGGCGGCAACGATCGGCGTGGCGCGGTCGCGCTCGGGAAGATCGTCCACCTTGGCGAACCACGGCAGCAGCTGGCGGGCAAAGACCGGCTTGCGCCAGTCGGCATGCTCGCCGAGGGTGGAAACCGGTACCGGTTCGAAGGCTTCGAAGACGGCATAGCCGGCGTTGGGCTGGGTGCGCACGAAGCCGATCATGCCGGCGTCTGCAGCAATGTCGTCCAGTTCGGAGGCCAGTTCTTTCTCGAAACCGGGGCGGCAATAGGCGAGCAGGCCGGAGATGGCAATACTGGCGGGCGGTGTATGGTCGGACATGGGCAGGGTGCGCAGGTGCGCTGAAGTATCATGGTGATGCGAAGGGTCGCATGATATGTCGTGACGGCTTGAATCAACAGGAGAAATGCGGATGAGCGGTGGTGATATGCATTATCGGGTGTTGGGCGAGCAGGGGCCGAAGGTGTCCGCAGTGTGCCTGGGCACCATGACTTTCGGGCAGCAGACCGGCGAGGCCGATGCCCATGCGCAGCTCGACATGGCGTTCGAGCGCGGGGTGAATTTCGTCGATACCGCCGAGATGTATGCAGTGCCCCCGCGGGCCGAGACCTATGGCGCGAGCGAGACGATCGTGGGTAGCTGGCTGCGTCGGCAGGCGCGCGAAAAGGTCGTGCTGGCAACCAAGGTCGCCGGGCCGGCGCGCAGCCTGGGCTGGATTCGTGGCGGACCGCCGGCGCTGGATCGCGCCAACATCCGAGCCGCGGTCGAAGGCAGCCTGCGCCGGCTGCAGACCGACTACATCGATCTGTACCAGCTGCACTGGCCGGAGCGCAACCAGCCGATGTTCGGGCAGTGGGACTACGATCCGTCAAACGAGCGCGAATGTACCTCGATCCGGGCGCAGCTCGAGGCGCTGGGCGAACTGGTGGCCGAGGGCAAGATCCGGCATGTCGGGCTGTCGAACGAACACCCGTGGGGGGTGGCGGAGTTCGTGCGCGTCGCACGCGAATCCGGGTTGCCGCGAGTGGTCTCGATACAGAACGTCTATAGCCTGCTGTCCCGTGTATTCGAGTACGGCCTTGCCGAGGTGTGCCATCGCGAACAGGTCGGCCTGCTCGCATACTCGCCGCTGGCATTCGGCCATCTGACGGGCAAGTATCTGACGGACCCCGCCGCGCCTGGACGCCTGAACGAATTCGCCGGGTTCGGGCAACGCTACACCAAGCCGAACGTGCAGCCGGCGGTCGAAGCCTATGCGGCGCTGGCGCACCGGCATGACATGACGCCGACCGAGCTTGCGCTGGCCTTCGTCTATCGGCGGCGCCATGTGGCCAGTACGATCATCGGCGCGAGTTCGGCACGGCAACTGGCCGAGAACCTCGATGCGTGGCCGCGCGTGCTGTCGCACGAGGTGCAGGAAGAGATCAACCGCATTCACTTGCGCTACACGAATCCGGCGCCCTGATCCGGTGGCCGGCGTTCAGTGCGCGCCCGCCTTGGCGGGTGCCGCTGGCGCCTGAGCCTGCGCCTGGGCTTCCGCGGCCGGCGGCGTCACCTCTTTGGGCTGGAGTTGCGAAGGCACGACTTCGAGCTTGTTCTCCATCATGTAGTCGTTCATCGAGCGCCAGCCGGAAAAGATGGCGGCCTTTTGAGCGCCCGGATTGAGGATGTAGCAGTCTTCCAGCGAACGCCCGGCGTGCCGGCACGCACTGCCGATGGCTTCACCTTCCGCGGTGGCCATCGCTGCCTCTTTCTTCGGGTTCGGCAGTTCCAGAAGTTCGATGAGCTGGTCGCAACCACTGAGCAGCGGCATCAGCGCCACGACAGTCGCGAGTCGAATCGTTTTTAGCATGGTCTGATGGAATCGATTTGAGTTATCCGGATTAACGTCATCGTGGCGAAAATCTTGAAAGCGGTGTCAAGCTGTGAGCACATGTGAGGACGAGAGATCTTCTTGCGCCGGACGTCTATAATCCGATGTCAATCCCGATGTCGATGACGGTCCGTGTCTCGCATCCGGTCCACTTTCAGCCAGAGACCAGAACACGCCATGCGTTCAATTCTTGCCGCCGTTGGTTTACGCAGCGCACGCCGTATCGGCGCCCTGACCGCCATCACAATCGCTCCGTTTTGTGCGCACGCCGCCGCACCCAAGCCCGTCGAGGTGCAGCAGATCGAGCTGTTCCAGCGCCTTCCAGACCAGGCACAGGCGTCGCTGAAGGGTTTGATCGAACGTTTCAATGCACAGAACAAAGACTATCAGGTCGTGCTCGCAGATCGCGACTGGAAAGCGGCAGATGCGCCCGATCTGATGATCCTGGAAGGCGATGACGAAGAGCGTTTCCTCGCCGGAAAACCGCGGTTCAAGCCCTTGTACGCGGTGATGAAAGAGGCCGGCGGCGCGCTGCAGACCCTGCGTCCGCCTGCCATGATGACGCGCACGCCGGTCGACGCCAAAGGGCGGCTGCTAGCGTTGCCGATCGGGCTGTCCACGCCGGTGCTGTTCATCAATCGTGATGCGCTGCGACGCGCCGGCATGAACCCGGCGTCAACCAGCGTGGCGACCTGGTTCGATCTGCAGACGGTGCTTGGAAAGCTGGCCGATGCCGGCCATGCCTGCCCCTACACTGTGGCAGAACCGGGACGGGTGATGGTGGAAAACCTCAGCGCCTGGCACAACGAGCCGGTGGCGACGATGCGCGGCAAAGTGTTCGCACCCTCGTTCAATGGCATGTTCCAGGTCAAGCATGTGGCCATGATGGCGAGCTGGCATCGTGCGCATTACCTTCAGGTGTTCGAGCGTGCGAACCAGGCCGAAGACGAGTTCGCCAACGGCGATTGTGCGGTGATTGCTGCGCAATCCAACCGCTGGACCGAGTTCCGCAGCAAGGGTGGCATCGATGTCGGCGTGACGCGGCTGCCGTACTACGATGACTTTCCCGGTGCACCGCAGAACACCCTTGCCGACGGCCCGGCGATGTGGGTGTCTGCCGGCAAGAAAGCGGCCGAATACAAGGGCGTGGCGCGCTTCGTGAGTTTCCTGCTGCAGCCCGAGAATCAGGTCGCCTGGCAGCGTGAAACGGGCTATCTGCCGCTCAACCGCGCCGGCTTGCTGGCATCGCAGAGCGATCTGCTCGGCGGCGATCTCGAGAACATCAAGGTTGCCGTCGGCCAGCTGACCAACAAGCCGGTCACCAGCGATTCGTCGGCCCAGCCGGTGGTCGGGCGCGAGAAGATACGGCGCATCATCGATGAAGAACTGGCAGGGGTCTGGGCCGATCGCAAGGCCGCCAAGGAAGCGCTCGACAACGCCGTGACGCGGGCATCCGGGGGCTGAGCCATTGTGGCCGCTGCCGCCGGTGCTGGCGCATCGCTGTGGCGGTGCGCTGGCACCTGAGAACACGCTTGCTGGGCTCGATGTGGCGGCGGCATGTGGCTGTCGAGGCGTCGAGTTCGACGTCATGCTCAGCGCCGACGGCTTGCCCCTGCTGATCCACGACGAAACCCTCGAACGCACCACCAATGGCCATGGCAGGGTCAGCGCGCAAGCGCTGGCGCAATTGCGTCGCCTGGATGCAGGAAGCTGGTTCGACCGGCAATTCACCGGCGAACGCCTGCCTGCGCTGGAGGATGCGCTTGCCCGCTGTACCGCGCTCGGTCTTGCGGTCAATCTGGAACTCAAGCCGGCGGCCGGGTTCGACCGCATGACGGGGCAGGTCGTGGCCGACCGTCTGGTGGCTGGCATTCGCCGCGATCTTCCGGGGCTGGTGATCTCCTCGTTTTCTAGCGCGGCGCTAAATGCGGCAATGGCCGTGTTGCCCGATGCGTGCTACGGCTGGCTGGTGGACGCACTGCCACATGACTGGGCAGATCGCGCCGCCGCACTGGGCGTGCAGGCGATCCACACCAATTCCGCGTACTTGAGTCCGGCGCGGTGCGCGGCGGTGCGTGAACGCGGATACCACCTCGCGATCTATACCGAGAATGACCCGGTGCGGGCGAAGGCCATGCTGGATGCGGGGGTGGAGACCGTGATCACGGACTTTCCCGACAAGGTTCGACAGATCGATATGTCCTTGGTGTAATCCGGGTTGTCGCGTTGCCGGCACAATCTGCAGTCTTTCTTGACTCGACTTGCAGCGGCCCCCTACCATCCCGTTTTTTCCGCGAGCATCCCGTCTTGTCCGCCCAGCAGCTATTTGCGTCGATCGCCGCCGACATGCAGGCGGTGGATGCTGTCATCCGCCAGCGCCTTCACTCCGAAGTGGTACTGATTCGTCAGGTTGCGGAGTACATCATCCAAAGTGGCGGCAAGCGTCTGCGGCCCGCGCTGGTGCTGTTTGCCGCGGGCGCGATGGGCTATCGCGGGACGAACCACCATGAGCTGGCCGCCGTGGTCGAGTTCATCCACACCGCGACCCTGCTCCACGACGACGTGGTCGATGAGTCGGAACTTCGGCGCGGCAACAAGACCGCAAACGAACTGTTCGGCAATGCCGCATCCGTGCTGGTGGGCGACTTCCTCTACTCGCGCGCGTTCCAGATGATGGTGAGCGTGAATAACATGCGCGTCATGGATGTGCTGTCGGACGCGACCAATGTCATCGCCGAGGGCGAAGTGCTGCAGTTGCTCAACTGCCATAACGCCGACGTCGACATCGACGACTACCTGCGCGTGATCCGCTACAAGACCGCCAAGCTGTTCGAGGCCGCAGCACGCCTTGGCGGCATCCTCGCCGACGCGGACGAAGATACCGAGCGCAGGCTGGCCGACTACGGCATGCACCTGGGCACGGCTTTTCAGATCATTGACGATGTGCTCGACTATTCTTCCGTCGAAGCCGAAACGGGTAAACATCTCGGCGACGACCTCGCCGAAGGCAAGCCGACGCTGCCATTGATCCACGTCATGCAGCAGGGCACGCCCGAACAGGCGGCGCTGGTCAGGGGCGCGATCGAGAATGGCGGCAGGGACGATTTCGAAGCCGTACTCGCAGCCATCCACGCCACCGATGCGCTCGATGTCGCCCGTCGCCATGCCCGCGACGAAGCAAAACGCGCATCCGACGCTATTTCGTCACTTCCCCCTTCCATTTTCAGGGATGCGTTGCTACAATTATCGGACTTTGCAGTTGCTAGAAATTACTGATATTATTTCTGGCTTCGCAGAGCACGAAGCAAAGCTGTAAATCAGTGTCGGGGAATAGCTCAGCCTGGTAGAGCACTGCGTTCGGGACGCAGGGGCCGGAGGTTCGAATCCTCTTTCCCCGACCAAAAATCCCGCAAAAAAGCCACTCATTGAGTGGCTTTTTTGTTTTGTGCGCGATGCATGGCGCACGCCAGATGGGAGATTTCACCAGTTTGTCGCGCCAGATGTAGTCTGGCATCAGGCTGGGTGCTCGGTTTCCTGGCGAGGATGAACTTGCGGGTGACTTTTTTCCACGTCCCGATTGCTTCCAGAGACCTGCTCAGGGGAACGGCTCGTCACGACGTTGCGCCCTTTCCAATACGCCGGCCATTGGAAAGTCCGGCGCAAGCTCCGTTGTCAGCGCGGCGAAAAGCTGAAGAACATCGGCAGGCTCGCAGCCCCGATCGCGCCGGCGTCGGCACCGAAGGAGCCACGGAGCAGCTGTGGCGGATGGCGCGCTTCTGGGGTGATGTCGGCGAGAGCAAGGGCGAGTTTGCGCATGAGCGCGTCGATCAGACCATTGTCGATATCCGCATCGATGATCACGCGCGGTACGTCCAGCATGCACAGCGCCGACTGCAATGCGGGGGCGAGCGCATCGATGCAGTCGTCCAGCCATTCATTGACGGCTGGATGACCGGCCCCGACCAGGCGTGCGAGCGCGGCATGCGTTTCCACCGATTCGCCGGCGTGGCGCAGATGGCGCGACAGCGCATTGAGCGAGGCGCGCGACAGTAACAGGTCCCACTTTCCGGCGGAGCGGGGCGACGAGGGCAGGCTTCCGGGCAGTACGGGCATGACCGCGATGTCGCCTGCGTTGCCGCTGACGCCACGCAGGCAGTCGCCTTCGAGCGCGATACCGCAGCCGATGACCGGGCCGAGAAAGAGATAAAGGAAATCGTCGAATTCGCGCCCGCAGCCGTAGAACAGCTCGGCAATGGCGGCGGCGTTGCCGTCGTTCTCGCCGAAGACCGCGAGGCCGGTGGCCTTGCTCAGGTCGTGCGCGAACTCGGCTTTGTCCCAAGCCTGAAAGGCCGGGTCGGTGAGACCGAGCTGCGTCAGCCACGCGCCGAGGTTGTAGGGCTGGGCCAGTCCCACGCCGGCAAGGCGTTTGCGCTCTCCGGGGCTCAGGACCGCCAGTACCGCTTCGATATCCGCGCAGACGAGGTGCAGCGCTTCGTCGGGTGGCGGCAGCGCACGATTGTGCTGGCGGCGGGCGAGGATGGCGCCGTCGAAGTCGATCAGTGCGGTCTCGATGCTCTCGCGGTCGATGCGCACTCCGACGCCGAATGCGCCCTTCGGATTGAGCCGTATCAGGGTGGAGGGTTGTCCACGGCCTTCCATCCGGCGTCCGCCGTACTCGATGAGGCGGGCTTCGTCGAGCGCATTGATGATGCTGCCGACGGCCGTATTGGTGAGTTTTGTCTTGCGCGCGAGATCGGCTTTCGAGGCTTCACCGAGACGGCGCAGGGTCTGAAGCAGCAGGCGCTCGTTGTAGCGACGCAATTGCACCGAGTTCTGACCACGGCCTGGTTTGGGCTTGTCCATCTGGATCTCGAATGAGGTGATGATCTCCAGTGCGCATTATTAACTAAATCAGCTTGATCAAATAGGGTGGCCCAACACCCGGCCGTGATCGGCTGTCCGTCAATACTGGCGCAGAAGCTCGCGGTGTGCTTTCGTGGGCCCCGCACCCTTGCTTGTCGCGGGCGATCATGGGGGCGGCAGTTCGTGGCGGCGGGGCAGGTCTGCGCCCCGGCGCGAGCAGGTCATGGCTGCCGCGCACGCAGCGAACTGGAGCAAGTCGCGGAGGTCTCCAGATGGCAGGTGGGCCAGTCGTTCAGGATGCAGTGCGTCGCGTTCGGCAAGATGCGCGAGCATGGCGGCCTGGAACGTATCGCCTGCGCCCACGGTATCGACGACCGTCACCCGGGGAGCATCGACATCGACCCGTCCACGGCTGTTCCAAGCCGTGGCGCCCTTGCCGCCGCGCGTCATCACCACCAGCGACGCACCAGCGTCCAGCCAGCGCCGGGCGAGCGCATCGTCGCCGGCGTCGCCATAGAGCAGGCCGGCGTCCTCGTCCGAGATCTTCACCAGGTGGGCGAGGGCGGCAAGCGTCTCGACCCGCTCGCGCCATCGTGCCAGGGAGGGTTCGACGTTGAGCCGCACGTTGGGGTCATAGGCCACCAGTCGCCCTTCACGCTCGCGTCGCACCAGCGCTTCGAGCGCGGTGGCGACCGGCTCGACCACGGTGGCGAAGGAGCCAAGGTGAATCGAGCGGATTGACACGGGCAGCGTGGGCAGGTGAGCCGTGTCCGGCAGGCGGTCGGCGGCGCCGTTGCCATAGAAGGCGTAGCGCGGTACGCCTGCCTCGCCGAGCTCGATCAGGCCCAGCGTCGTGGGCGCGTCGAAGCGCGGCGCGAGCGTGGTATTGACGCCTTCGCGTGCCAGTGCGCGCGCCAGGCGTTCGCCCAGCATGTCGGTGGACAGCCCGCCGAAGAATGCGACTGGCTGTGCAAGCCGGGCCAGGCCGACCGCCACGTTGTATGGAGAACCGCCCAGGCGGGCGTCGAGATGGAGTGCCTGATCGTCTTCACTGCCGATGAAGACGTCGAACAGGGCTTCGCCACAGACCAGGAACATGGAAGTCGACCGTTTGGAGTGTTGGGAAAAGGTTCGTGGGGATGCTCAGCGTGGCGAAGACCAGCCTTTGTAGCTGCCGACGTTGTCGCGCGTGATCAGCGTCGAAGGCATCAGTACCATCGGGTTTGCCGGGCGTTTGCCGTTCAGAATGCCGTGACCGATTTCGATCGCCTTCTGCGCCATGGCCCAGGGGTCCTGGCTTGCCGACGCTTCGACCAGGGTGTCCGATTTCAGCGCGGCTTCGATGTCGGGGGCGCCGTCGACCGAGGTGACGATGGTCTTGCGCTTGAGCTGCTTGGCCGCGAGCGCGGTGCCGATCGCCTGCGGGTCGTTGATGGTGAAGACCGCGTCGATCTTCTGGAAACGGGTCAGGTGGCCGAGCATCACGTCCATCCCGCCTTCGCGCGAACCCTTGCCATCCTGGTCGTCGGACAGCACCTTGATGCCGGGTGCTTTGGCGAGCACGGCCTTGCAGCCATCGACACGATCGACGACGGCCGATACCTGAGGGCCATTCTGGATGATGACGTTGCCCTTGCCGCCGATCTTGTCGACGATGTACTGGCAGGCAATCTGGCCCGCCTGCACATTGTCGGTCTGCACCGTGGCGTCGGCGCCGGCGGCAGCGACGTCCACGCCGACCACGGCGATGCCGGCCTTCTGTGCCTTGCGCACTGCAGGTTCGATGGCCTTGGCGTCGGCGGCGTTGAGCAGGATCAGATCGACGCCCGAGGCGATGAAATTGTCGATCTGGGTGAATTGCTTGTTGAGGTCATAGTCGGCCGACACCGTCAGCACCTTGGCATTGGGGTTCAGCGCCTTTACTTTCGCTTCGGCACCCTTGGCAATGGTGACAAAGAAGGGATTGCCGAGCGACCCCACGGTGATGCCGACCGAATTGAGGTCGCGCGCCTGGGCGATGCCCGTGCCGAGGGCAAGTGCGAGAACGGCGGTAAGGGTCTTGTATTTGTACATCGATGTCTCCTGCCTGAGTGGTGGTGGATTGGTACCGAACGCGGCGGACCAGACGCCGCGTTTTTGAGGAAAAGAGCTCGAAAGCCAGCGAGTCAGGTTCGGGCGCCGGATTGACGGTAGCGGTCGAGCGCGACGGCGCCGATGATGACCAGGCCCTTGATGATGTACTGCCAGATGTCGGATACGCCGACCAGGATCAGGCCGTTGGACAGCACCGCAATGATCAGCGCGCCCACCAGGGTGCCCATGATCGAACCGACGCCACCGACAAAGCTGGTGCCGCCCAGAATCACCGCCGCGATCGCGTCGAGTTCGTAGGACTGGCCCAGCTGCAGGCCATTGGCGGCGAGGATGCGCGACGTCGTCATGATCGCGCCGATGCCGGCGAAGAGGCCCGAGATTGCATAGACGAAGAGCAGCACCTTCCACACCTTGATGCCCGACAGGCGGGCGGCTTCGGGGTTGCTGCCGACCGAGTAGATATGCAGCCCGAGCACCGTGCGGCGCAGGATGAACCACGATACCGCGATCACCGCGCCGGCGATGATCACCAGCCAGGGCACGCCGAGCACGGTATCGCTGCCGATGAACGCAAAGGGCAGATCCGGGTTGAACACGGTCTTGTCGTCGCCCAGCAGGCGGGCCACGCCGCGAACCGCGGTCAATGCGCCAAGGGTGACGATGAAGGGCGGCAGCCTGGCGAACGCCACCAGGCCGCCGTTGATGAGGCCGAAGGCGAGTCCGGTGAGCATGGCGGCCAGAATGCCGATGATGCCCCCTGCGGGCAACGTTGACGCCATGACGGTCACCACTGCGGCGGCGGCCAGCACTGCGCCCACCGAAAGGTCGATACCGGCGGTGAGAATGACGAGGGTCATGCCGGCTGCCAGCACCGTATTGATCGAGGCCTGCTGGGCGATGATCGAGAAGTTCTGCACCGAGAGGAAGCCGTCGGCGACGAAGCCGAAGACGAGCACGACGAGGATCAGGACCGGCAGCATGCCGACGGTGCGCATCAGGGCCTGGAACTTCTCACGGCTGCCGGGGCTGCTCGGGGAGGTCGCGACGACGGTTTGAGTGTGGGTGGCCATGGGTGTCTCCATTGCGGTTCGATGTGGTGTGGCGGCCGTCTCAAGCGGCTTGTGCGAGCGGCTGGCGTGCGCTGCCAGTGGCAAGTTCGATGATTGCTTCCTGGGTGATGGCAGCACCCGAATGTCCCCCCTGTTCGCCCACCAGTTCGCCTTCGCGCATGACCAGCACGCGGTCTGCGGTGCCGACGATTTCCGGCAGTTCGCTGGAGATCACGATGACGCCGACGCCCTTGGCGGCAAGGTCATTGATGATCCGGTAGATCTCCGACTTGGCGCCGATATCGACGCCCCGCGTGGGTTCGTCGAGAATGAGGACACGCGGGTTGATCTCGAGCAGGCGCGACAGCAGTACTTTCTGCTGGTTTCCGCCCGACAGGGCGCCGACGTTGACCAGCGAATTCGGCACCCGGATCGACAGGTTCTTGATCGCGGAGTCAGCGCGACGGCGCGCCTCGCGGCGGTTGAGCACGCCGCCCAGGCGGGCGTCCTTGCTGCAGGCACACAGGTTGATGTTGTCGCGTACGCTGGCATCGAGGAAGAGCCCCTTGCCCTTGCGGTCTTCGGTGAGATAGACGATGCCGGCGTTGATGGCGTCGAGCGGGGTCCGCAATGTCACCGGCAACCCCTCGATCTCGACCTCGCCACTGGTGCGCGGGTCACAGGCGAAGATCAGGCGCGCAAGCTCGGTGCGTCCCGCACCCACCAGTCCGGCAATACCGAGGACTTCGCCGGCGTGCAGGTCGAAGCTGCAATGGCGCACGCGGCGACCGTCCGACATCCCGCGCACGCCCATGACCACGTGGCCGGGGTCGTAGGGGGCGTGCTCCTTCTTGTAGAAGCCCGACAGATCGCGTCCCACCATCATCTGCACCAGGGTCTCGGCGGACAGGCTCGCGCGTTCCAGCGTACCGACATAGCAACCGTCGCGCAGTACCGATACCCGATCCGACAACTCGTAGATTTCAGCCATGCGGTGGCTGATATAGACGATGGCCAGGCCCTCGGCGCGCAGTTTGCGGATCAGCTCGAAGAGGCGGTCGGTTTCGCGCGACGACAGCGGCGTGGTGGGTTCGTCCATGACCAGAATGCGAGCCTTCGAATGCAGTGCGCGGGCGATCTCCACCAATTGGCGTTCCGCAATCGACAGGTCGGACACCGGCGTGCGGGCGGTGAAGTTCGCGCCCAGCCGTTGCAGGATATCGGTGCACGCGGCTTCCATCGAAGGCCGGTCGATACGGCCGCCGTGGCTGAGTTCGCGGCCAAGGTAGATGTTCTCGGCAACGCTCAGGCTGGGGCACAGCGAGAGCTCCTGGTAAATGACCGCGACCCCCAGGGCCTTGGCCGCCAACGGACCGTCGATGCGCGCCGGCTCGCCGTCGATGCAGATCTCTCCGCCTGCGTCCGGCGTGTAGGCACCGGACAAGATTTTCATCAGCGTCGACTTCCCGGCGCCGTTCTCTCCCATCAAGGCGTGAATCTCGCCTGGCAAGACCGTCAGCGAGACGTTCGTCAGCGCCTTTACGCCGGGGAAGGTCTTCGAGATCCCGCGCATCGTGAGTACGGGTTTGCACTGCGTGTTGTCGGCCATTTCAGAGTCCTCCGGTTACTTGGTGCCGTTGTGCAGAATGTCGGTACGTGGCGAGAAGCTGAAAAACATCGGCAGGCTGGCGGCGCCGAGCGCGCCCGCGTCGGAACCGAACGAGCCGCGCACCAGTCCGGGCGCGGTATGGGCCTCGGGTGCGGCGGCCTCGAGTGCGCGGGCCAGGCGCTGCATGAGCAGATCGATCAAACCGTCATCCACGTCGGCGTCGATCACCGCCAGCGGTGCATCGAGCATGCAGCTTGCGGAGAGCAATGCCGGTACCAGCGCGTCGATACAATCCTCGACCCACTCTTCGACGGCCGGATGGTGCGACTTGATGAAACGCGACAGGTCGCCGTGCGTATTCACCGATTCTCCGGCGTGACGCAGGTGGCGGGTGAGGGCGTTGAGCGAGGCGCGCGACAGCAGCAGCTCCCACTTGCCGCCATTGTTCGGGGCAGAGGCCAGGCGGCTGGGCGGGACCGGCATGACCGCAATGTCGCCGGCGTTGCCGCTGACGCCGCGCAAACAATCGCCGTCGAGCGCGATGCCGCAACCGATGACCGGGCCGAGGAAAAGATAGATGAAGTCGTCGAATTCGCGTCCGCGACCGTAGAACAGCTCGGCGATCGCTGCGGCATTGCCGTCGTTCTCACAGAACACCGGCAGACCGGTCAGCTGTCCGAGTTCGAAGCCGAAGTCGATCTCGTCCCAGTCGCGGAACGCGGGCGTGCTGATCACGATCTGGCTCAGCCAGGCGCCGAGATTGAAGGGTTGTGCGACGCCCACGCCGGCCAGACGCTGACGCTCTGCGGGGCTCAGGATGTCGAGCAGGCTGTCGATGTCCTGGCGCACCAGCGCGAGCGCTTCGTCGGGTGACGGCAGGATGCGGTCATGCACCCGGCGGCCCAGCATCTCGCCACCGAAGTCGACCAGCGCCGTCTCGATGCTGTCGCGGTCGAGGCGAACGCCAAGGCCGAACGCACCCTTGGGGTTGAGCCGCAGCAGCGTGGCGGGTTGACCGCGCCCTTCCGAGCGCCGGCCGCCAACTTCGATGAGCTCACACGCCTCGAGCCCGCCGATGATGCCGCCGATAGCCGTGCCGGTGAGTTTGGTCTTGCGCGCGAGCTCCGCCTTGGACGCCTCGCCCGCACGACGCAGCGTCTGGAGCAGCAGGCGTTCGTTGTAGCGGCGCAGCTGTACCGAGTTGCACCCGCGACCTTCGTCCGCAGCAAACATGATTCGTCTCCGCCTGCCGATTAAGTCGGCTTATCTATAATTAAATCAAGTTGATTTATTAAATAGCGCGAGGACGTGTTTGTCAAGAATTTAGTGCGGCGTTTTTCGCGACCCGTGTCCGCACCTGACGCGTCCCGAAAGCGTGCGATCTACACCTGCCGCGCGGTCACGGCAGGAGGGCATGAATGCACACGGTGCAGGTGCTGGATCTCGACAATCAAAATGAAGCGTTTGCGCTCGCGCCGGCGCAGCGGCGAGGCGTCGCCGAGACTACCGGACGCCGCTGACGGAAGGAATCGAGTTGCCCCGACCCTCAGGCCGGGGATCTGACTTCGTTGAAAGCGTTTACTTCGTCGGTGCTCAGGGGGAGGCCAAGCCAGGCGCCGGCATGGGCCGCATCGACCGCGGTTTCGAGCACCGCCATCGTTGCCACGGCCTGGGCCGGCGGCACCGGATTGGCACCTTTGCCCGACAGGGCATCACGGAAGCCGGCGTAATAGCGCCGGTAGTCCCCGGCCGGAACCGGCACAGGCCTTCCGTCCATGTCGCCGCAGAAAATACGCGCCGGACGCGGGTCGACGCCCCATCCGGGATCGCCGGGTCGTTGCCCGGCACGAAGCTGGTCTTCCTGGGGGTCTAGCCCGTGTTTGAGCCAGCTGCCCCGGGTCCCATGCGCGGCGAAACGCGGCATGCCGCCGCCGACCAGCGCCGATGCGGACAGGCTTACCTGGAAGTGGCCGTAGTCGAGCTGGATCTGGCTCCAGTCATCCGCGCGGGCACCATCGCGGTGCGCTGCGATACGGCCCCCCACGGTACGGGGAAGGCCGAACAGGAGCAGCATCTGATCGATCAGGTGCGGCGCCAGATCGAGCCACAGGCCGCCCGCTGGTGCCCGATCGCGCCACCGATCCGGCACCTCCGGCCTGAAGCGGTCGAACCGGGATTCGAGGTGAGTGAGGCGGCCGATGAGTCCGGAACCCAGCGCCGCGCGCAAACCGAGGAAGTCGCTGTCCCAGCGCCGGTTCTGGAATACCGACAGGATCAGGCCGCGTTCATCCGCGAGCGCGCGCAGTTGTCTCGCCTGCGCCAGTGAAAGTGCGAGCGGCTTGTCCACCACTACGTGTTTGCCGGCGCGCATCGCCGCCTCGGCAAGCGGGGCATGGGTGTCGTTCGGGGTGGCGATGACCACCGCCGAGATCGTCGGGTCAGCGAAGGCCTCAGCCGGCGTGGCCAGGGGATGTATGCCGGGCAGGGCAGCACGCACCGAATCGGGCTGACCGGTGACGACGGCGGACAGGTCGAGACCGGGTGTGCTGCGGATCAACGGGGCGTGAAAGGTCCTGCCGGCGAAGCCATGGCCGATCAAGGCGAGGCGGGGCATCGCGGGTGTCACGCAGGCCTCACGATGTCGCCGCGCGCGCCAGCGCGATCAGTCCCGCGGTGGAGGCGTCATGATCGCCGGGGGCTGCGCCAGCCAGCTCGCCGGCAATGCGGGTGGCGATCTGCTTGCCGAGTTCGACCCCCCATTGATCGAAGCTGTTGACGTCCCAGATGACGCCCTGCACGAACACCTTGTGCTCGTAGAGCGCGATCAGGGCGCCGAGCGTGCGCGGTGCCAGTTCAGGCATGAGCAGGGTGTTGCTGGGCCGGTTGCCCGGAAAGACCCGGTGCGGTACGAGCGCTTCGGCTGCCTCGGCGTTCATGCCGCTTGCCGCCAGTTCCGCTCGTACCTCGTCGGCGGTCTTGCCGATCATCAGCGCCTTGCTCTGGGCGATACAGTTGGCCAGCAGCAGGCGATGATGACCGGGCAGGTTGTGGCTGGCCTTGAGTGGTGCGATGAAGTCGACCGGGATGAGATCGGTGCCCTGATGCAGGAGCTGGAAAAAGGCGTGCTGCCCGTTGGTGCCGGGTTCGCCCCATACGACCGGACAGGTGGGCGATGCCGCCGGCTGCCCGTCGCGGGTCACCGACTTGCCGTTGCTTTCCATCTCCAGTTGCTGCAGATAGGCGGGCATGCGCGACAGCGCCTGGGCATAAGGGGCGATGCACAGGCTGCCGGCGTCGAAAAAGTTGCGATACCAGACCCCGAGCAGGGCCAGAATGACCGGCATGTTCACTTCGAGCGGGGCTTCGGAAAAGTGCCGGTCCATCTCGTGCGCGCCGTCGAGCATGGCCTCGAAACCGTCGCGCCCGACACACAGCGCAATCGGCAGTCCGACTGCCGACCACATTGAATAGCGACCGCCCACCCAGTCCCAGAAGCCGAACATGTTGTCGGGGGCGATACCGAATTCGGCCACCCGCGCCGCGTTCGTCGAGACCGCGACGAAATGGCGGGCAATGTCCTTTTCGCCGGCGCCGCTGGCAAGAAACCAGTCGCGCGCGCTGGCCGCGTTGGTCATGGTCTCGATGGTGGTGAAGGTCTTCGAGGCGATGATGAACAGCGTTCGGGCCGGATTGACGCTTGCCAGCACCCGTGCCAGCTGGTCGCCGTCGACGTTGGACACGAAGTGCAGCTTCAGGCGCGGGTGCCCGTGCGCCGCCAGCGCTTCGCAGGCCATGGCTGGACCGAGGTCCGAGCCGCCGATGCCGATATTCACCACGTCGGTGACGACCTCGCCGCTGTAACCCGTCCATCGGCTCTCGCGCACGGCCTCGGCAAACGCGCCGACGCGTTGGCGCACGGCCAGCACCGCCGGCATGACGTTCTCGCCGTCGACCTCGATGCAGCTGCCAGCTGGATTGCGCAGCGCGGTGTGCAGCACCGCGCGGTCTTCGGTGCTGTTGATGCGGGCGCCGGCAAACATGGCGTTGCGGGCGTGTTCGAGCTGACGTTCGCGGGCGAGTGCGACAAGCAGTTCAAGGGTGTGCTTTGTGATCCGGTTCTTCGAGTAGTCCAGGGTCAGGCCGGCCGCGTGCAGGCAGAAGCGCTCGAAGCGTTGCGGATCGCGCGCAAACAGAGTGCGCAGGTCGGTCGCGGCGATATCCGCGCGGTGGGCGGACAGCGCCTGCCATGCGGGCGAAACGGCAGGGGTGGGGGCTTGAGTCTGAGTCATGTCATTCACCAAATCCGCGGATGCGCTTGTCGCGCAGGGTTTGCTTGGTCCGTTCAAGGCGTTTGAGCAGCTCGGGGCCGCCGGCGAGGGCCACACCGACCGACAGGGCGTCGATGATGGTCAGATGCACGATGCGCGAACTCATCGGTGCGTAGATGTCGGGATCCTCCTGAACATCGGCGCCCAGCGTCAGGCTTGCGATTCGTGACAGGGCCGAGCCGCTGGCTGTGATCGCGATCACGTGCGCACCCGCCTCGCGCGCGAGCTCGCAGGCGCGCAGCAGGTCTTCGGTACGCCCGCTGGCCGACAGCGCGACCACGACGTCGTCTGGCTGCAGCAGTGTCGCAGCCATGCCTTGCGTGTGCGGGTCGCTGTAGGCCACCGACGGAACGCCGAAGCGGAAGAATTTGTGCTGTGCATCCTGTGCAACGATACCGGAGTTGCCAATGCCATAAAACTCCAATCTGCGTGCGCGGCTCAACAATTCGACCGCCTCGGCAAAGCGGGCGCCGTCGAGCTGGTTGCGTACGCTCATCAATGCCGTGATGCTGCGGTCGAACACCTTGGGGGCGACTTCGCTCAGCGGGTCGTCGGCGGAAACGTCGCGGTGCACGAATTGCACCCCGGTCGCCAGGCTTTGTGCGAGCCGCAGCTTGAAGTCCTTGAAGCCGCTGAAGCCCAGCGCGTTGACGAAGCGCGCGACCGTCGGTTGGCTGACGCCCACGCGGAAGGCCAGTTCGGCAATGGAGATGTTGAGCACTTCGTTGGGCTGGGCGAGGACGAAATCTGCGACCGCGCGCTCGGAGCGGCGCAACAGATCGAAACTGGCCTCGATGCGTGCAAGCAGCGGGGTGTTTTCGGCTGCGGGAGTGAGGATGGCTTCTTTGCGCTCGTGCGCGAGGTTGGTCAGTTTGTTCATGTCCATGCCCACTGTTCAAAAAGTCGACGCGAAAGGTGCCCGTGATCGCCGGCGAACCCTGCCGCCCTAATCGCAAGCCGCATGAAGCACCTCGACCGGCGTGTCGTGCTGCAGCAGTATGCCAGCCACCGGCATGCGCATCGCGTCGCCTTCGGCGCAGGCCTGCTCGATCACCGCGCGTTTGTTCCGGCCCGCAATCGGCAGCAGGATCAAACGCGAGTCGAGCAGGGCCGGCAGGCTCAGGCTGATCCGCGCATGCGGGGCCAGCGCAGGATGCACGGCGCCCACGCGGGGCGCGCTGGCATCGAGCAGTCCGGGCAGGGCGGCGCTGCCGGGAAACAGGGAGGCGGTGTGGCCATCCTCGCCCATGCCCAGCACCACGACATCCAGTGTCTGCGGCAGTGCCGTCAGTCGCCGCAGACAGGGCGCCAGCGCAGCTTCCGCCGTCGGCTCGCCATCATACAGTGTGATGAAGCGGGCATGCGCCGCCTCGCCCTGCAGCAGGGTGCGCTGCAACATGCCGGCATTGCTGTCGGCGTGCGTTGCCGGCACGCAACGTTCGTCTGCCAGGCTTATGATCACATGCGACCAGTCGAGTGGCTGTTGCGACAGGGTGTGCAGGAAGACCTCTGGGCTGCGCCCGCCCGACACCACCAGGCTGGCCGTCCCGCGTGCGCGCAGGGCCGCATCGAGCGCGAGTGCGACACGGCGGGCGAG
This sequence comes from Azoarcus sp. L1K30, assembly GCF_018122735.1. Lineage (GTDB taxonomy): Bacteria > Pseudomonadota > Gammaproteobacteria > Burkholderiales > Rhodocyclaceae > Parazoarcus. The sequence continues at coordinate 4,691,435 of NZ_JAGRRD010000001.1, forward strand.
GGCGGCGGATGCCGTCTCTGCGTCTGCATAGCACTGCTGCCTGACGTGCGCAGGCAAGGCCAGCGGCGGGGAAGGCGGCAGCGTCATCACGAATCCTGGCGCCATTCGTGGCCGTCGCGACCCAACAGGCTGCTCGACGCGGAGGGCCCCCAGGTTCCGGCGGTGTAGGGGCGCGGTGAGCTGGTGTCGCGCTCCCAGCCGTCGAGAACGGGTTCGATCCAGCGCCAGGCGGCGTCGAGCTCGTCGCGGCGCATGAACAGCGTGAGCTTGCCCCGGATCACGTCCATCAGCAGGCGTTCGTAGGCGTCCCACTGCCGTCCGCTGTAGGTGTCGGCAAAGTCGAGGTTGAGGGCTACCGGCCTCAGGCGCATGTCGTCGCCCGGCACCTTGGCCATCAGATGCAATTGCAGGCTTTCGTCGGGCTGCAGGCGGATGACGAGCCGGTTAGGCACACGGTCGCCGGCAATGCTGCCGAACAGCGCATGGGGGACATCGCGGAAATTCACCACGACTTCGGCGAGGCGCTCCTGCATGCGCTTGCCGGTGCGCAGGTAGAACGGCACGCCCGCCCAGCGCCAGTTGTTGAGCTCGGCCTTGAGCGCGACGAAAGTTTCTGTGCGGCTGTTCGCCGGTATCCCCGCTTCGTCGAGGTAGCCCGGCACGGGCTGGCCGTTGATGGCACCTGCGCGGTACTGGCCGCGTACCGTGCGGGTGGCGACATCCGCAGGCGTGAATGGGCGCAGGGCGCGCAAGACCTTGAGCTTCTCGTCGCGCATCGCGTCCGGATCGATGCTCGACGGGGGTTCCATCGCAACGATGCACAGCAGTTGCAGCAGGTGGTTCTGCACCATGTCGCGCAGTGCGCCAGTGCCGTCATAGAAATCGCCGCGACCTTCGACGCCGACCGTTTCGGCCAGCGTGATCTGCACATCGCGTACCGAGGCGCGACTCCACAGCGGCTCGAACAGCGCGTTGCCGAAGCGCAGCGCGATCAGGTTCTGCACCGTCTCCTTGCCCAGGTAGTGGTCGATGCGGTAGATCTGATGCTCATCGAATATCGCGCCGACTTCGGCATTGATGCGTTCGGCGGAGGCGAGGTCGCGGCCGAGCGGTTTTTCCAGCACGACACGGCTGTCGGGCGTCACCAGACCGGCTGCGCCGAGGTTCTCGGAGATGCATGCGAACAGGCTGGGCGCGGTGGCGAGATAGAAGACTCGCGTCGCCGCCGGGGCCCGATCGACGACATCGCGGAGGCGGCCGTAGTCGGCGGGCGAGCGGGCGTTGAGCGGGACATAGTCGAGGCTGGCGGCAAATGCGTGCCAGGCTGCATCGTCGAAGTTTTTCGCGCCCACGAACTTGCGGCAACTGGCCTGCGCGGCGGCGATATAGGCATCCCGTGACAGGTCCTCGAGCCCCACACCGATGATGCGCCAGCCGGCGGTATCGGCAGTGTCGCGATGGCGGAAGTACAGCGCCGGCAACAGCTTGCGCATGGCAAGGTCTCCACTGCCGCCGAACAGGATCAGATCGAATGCGTCTAGCGAAATCACGGGTCGCCTCTTTGGTCGGAAAGTTCGGCCATCTTCTGTCGTGTGGCTTCGAGGTATGTGCAAAAGCTACATCCATTAAACAAACTGCCATGTGCAAAGTCAACATCGGTATCGCTTAGATCGCGCTATGAGTGACTTTTCCAGCATGGTCGTCGCGAATATTCTTGAATTCTTCGAGTGAAAATCCTTTTAAATCAGTATTCAGGTTCAATCAATGTAGAAAAGAAACAAAATCACCTTGCAAGTTAATCTGTAGTAAATCTACAATCTGTTCATGTTCCGCTTCCCGGCGCTTCTGTGCGCAGCACAGCGCGAGTGATTCCGCGGGGGCAACCAGATTTTCCGACAGGAGGCCAGATGAGCCTGAACGCGACGCTTGTTCGAATTACCGACCGTATCCGCGCCCGCAGCGCAGTGTCGAGGGCGGCCTATCTCGAGCGCATGGAGGCCGCTGCGTCCGGCGGTACCGCGCGAGCGCGGGTCTCATGTGCAAACCAGGCGCACGCCTATGCGGCCTTCGAAGCCAGCGACAAGTTCGTGCTGCGCGAGGCGCGCAAGCCCAATCTCGGCATCGTCTCCGCCTATAACGACATGTTGTCCGCACACCAGCCGCTGGCGGGCATGCCCGCACTGATCAAGGCGCATGCACGGCGGGCGGGCGCGGTTGCGCAGTTCGCCGGCGGCGTGCCGGCCATGTGCGACGGCGTCACCCAGGGCGAGGCGGGCATGGAGCTCTCCCTCTTCTCCCGCGACGTGATTGCGATGTCCACCGCGGTGGCGCTGTCGCATAACGTCTTCGACGGCGTTCTGTGTCTCGGTGTCTGCGACAAGATCGTTCCGGGCCTGCTCATCGGCGCGCTGCAGTTCGGCCACCTGCCGACGGTGTTCGTTCCCGCGGGGCCGATGACCAGCGGCCTGTCCAATAACGACAAGGCCCGCATCCGCCAGCTTCATGCCGAGGGCAAGGCGACGCGGGCGGAGTTGCTCGAGGCCGAGATGCAGGCGTACCACGGCCCTGGCACCTGCACTTTCTACGGCACCGCCAACAGTAACCAGATGCTGATGGAGGTGATGGGTCTGCATCTGCCCGGCGCGGCCTTCGTCAATCCGGGCACGCCGCTGCGTGATGCGCTGACCGCGGCGGCTGCGGAGCGGGCGGCACGGATCACGCGACTGGGCAACGAGTACCTGCCGCTGGCCCGGGTGGTGGATGAACGCGCCATCGTCAACGCCATCGTCGGTCTGCTGGCGACGGGCGGTTCGACCAATCACACCATCCACCTCGTCGCCATCGCGGCGGCGGCCGGCATCCGTATCGACTGGACCGATTTCGACGAGCTGTCGGCCGTCGTGCCGCTGCTGACGCGCATCTATCCCAATGGCAGCGCCGATGTGAACCATTTTCACGCGGCCGGCGGCATGGGTTTCCTGATTCGCGAGCTGCTCGATGCCGGCCTGATGCACGACGACGTCACCACCGTGATGGGCCAGGGCTTGCGTGCCCACACCCGCGAACCCTGGCTCGATGGCGATGTGGCTGCATGGAAGGACGCGCCGGTGCAAAGCCTGGATGAGGACGTGCTGCGCACCGCGTCCAAGCCGTTCAGCGCAGACGGTGGTCTGCGTCTGCTGGTCGGCAATCTGGGACGCGCGGTGATCAAGGTGTCGGCGGTCAAGCCGGCGCACCGGGTGATCGAAGCGCCCGCGATCGTTTTCGACAGCCAGGAAGCACTGGGTGAAGCTTTCAAGCGTGACGAACTCAAGCGCGACTTCATCGCCGTCATCCGCTTCCAGGGGCCGCGCGCCAATGGCATGCCCGAGTTACACCGGCTGACGCCCTTCCTGGGCGTGCTGCAGGATGCCGGGCATCGCGTCGCACTGGTCACCGACGGGCGCATGTCGGGCGCCTCGGGCAAGGTCCCGGCGGCCATCCATGTGACACCGGAGGTGGCTAACGGCGGTCCGCTGGGCAAGGTTCGCACTGGCGATCTGCTGCGTCTCGATGCCGAGGCCGGCACGCTCGAGGCGCTGGTGCCGGCGGCCGAATGGGCGGCCCGCGATATTGCCGTCACCGATCTGGCACTGAACCGGCACGGCTGCGGCCGCGAGCTGTTCGTCAATTTCCGGGCACAGGCGAGCGGTGCAGAGCAGGGGGCCGTCACCTTCGGTTCCACTTTGCCGGCAGCAGCGGCCTGAATACAGGAATCTTCAAGGAGAATGCACGTGGAAATCCGTTCCGTACTGGCTGCGAGCCCGGTGATGCCGGTGATCGTTATCGACGACCTTGCGCATGCCGTACCGCTGGCACGCGCCCTGGTGGCAGGCGGCATCCGGGTGCTAGAGGTGACGTTGCGCACCGCGGCCGCGCTCGACAGCATCCGCGCGATCGCCGCCGAAGTGCCCGATGCGCTGGTGGGCGCCGGCACGGTCCTCAGCGCCGCCGACCTCGACGCCGCCGCGACTGCCGGTGCGCGGTTCGCGGTTAGCCCCGGCGCCTCGACCGCGCTGCTCGAGGCCGCGCACGCCGCGTCGATTCCCTTGCTGCCGGGGGTGATGTCACCTTCGGACGTGATCGCCGGGCTCGATGCCGGGATGGATACGTTCAAGCTCTTTCCCGCGGCCCAGGCTGGCGGACTCGGCATGCTCAAGGCGCTCGGCGGGCCCTTCCCGCAGGTGCTGTTCTGTCCGACCGGGGGCATCGATGCCTCCACCGCACCGGCCTTTCTCGCATTGCCCAACGTCGCCTGCGTGGGGGGGTCGTGGCTGTGCCCGGGCGAGCTCGTCCGGAGCGGCGACTGGGCGGCCATTACCGCGCTGGCTTGCGGCGCCGCCGCGCTGCGTCCGACGGCGGTGAAGGCGCAGGCATGATGCATGCACCGGTCAGCGCGCCGGCGGTCACGGGGTTTCGTGTCCGTCGCGAGTCGTTTCGCGGTATCGACGCCCTGCGTTTCAGCAATGACGCGATGCAAGCGGTATTTGCCTTGCGTGGCGCCACGCTGCTCGACTGGCGCGTACGTACGGACGACGGCGAACTGGGGCTCACGGATGGCTATCGCTCAGCTGCCGAGCTCGACGCCCAGAACGGCGTCAGGAACGGCATCCTGGCACCGTTCCAGAATCGCATTGCCCACGCGCGCTACTGCTTTGACGGCGTCATGCACGATCTCCTGCCGGCGTGCGGTGTGGGCGCGCGCGAGATCTACCATGGCTTCGCGCGCATGCTCGATTTCGAACCGCTGCTGATGACGGACGGGCGTGACGGCGCCGCTGCCGTGCTTGCCTGCGAGGGGATTCGTCCCGGGGTGTTCCCCGGCTACCCGTTTGCGATCTCGTTGCGGATCCGGCTCGCGCTGTCGGCCGCGGGGATCGCGTTGCACATCAGCGCGACCAATGTCGGTGAACGCGATGCGCCGGTGACGCTGGGTTGGCACCCGTACTTCCGCCTGGGCGAGGGCGGGATCGATGCGCTCGAGCTCAAGCTGCCGGCGACCGAGCGGATTCTTACCGACGCACGCTTGATTCCCTTGCCTGGCGATGCGGCGCGCGCTTCGCTCGGCACTCGCCCGGAAGCGGACTTCCGTGCCTTCCGCGTTCTGGGTGGCACAGTGCTCGATTGCTGCCATGGTGGCAACGTAGCCGGCGCGGACGGCCTGATTCGCAGCGTGCTGCGCGACCCGCGCAGCGGCCATCGTCTCTCGGTGTGGCAGGAAAGCGGACTGGTGCACGTATTCACCGGCGACACCCTGGCGCGTGACGCCCGGCGCGCGATCGCCATCGAGCCGGTGGATGCGCCGACCGACGCCTTCAATCGCGAGGCGTGCGCGGCGGACATCCGGCTACCGCCGATGGCCAGTCGGACCTTCTCCTGCGGCGTCGATTTCCTGGCGTCCTCTCACCGTACGCAAAACGCCGGGACATGCTCATGAGCGCAATCAAGTTCACCAAGATTCTGGCCACGCTCGGCCCCGCCAGCGGCAATGAAGACACCATCCGCGCGCTGGTGGACGCGGGCGCGGACGTGTTCAGGCTCAACTTCAGCCATGGCACGCATGATCAGCACCGCGCAGTGCATGGAATGATCCGCCGGGTCGAGGCAGCACTGGGCCGCCCGATCGGCATCCTGATGGACCTGCAGGGACCGAAGTTGCGCCTGGGCACCTTTGCCGAGGGCAAGGTCACGCTTGCCGCCGGCGCGCGCATCCGTTTCGACCTCGACCGCACGCCGGGCGATGCGCACCGGGTGTGCATTCCGCATCCCGAGATCATCGGCGCCGTCGCCGCCGGGCATGAACTGCTGATCGATGACGGCAAGATGCGCCTGACCGTGGTGGCGCGGGGCGAAGGCTGGGTGGAGGCACAGGCGCAGACCGCCGGCGTGCTGTCGGACCGCAAGGGGGTGAATGTACCCTCGGTGACGCTGCCGCTGTCGGCGATGACGGCCAAGGATCACGCCGACCTCGCGTTCGGGCTCGATCTTGGCGTGGATTGGGTGGCACTGTCCTTCGTGCAGCGGCCCGAGGACCTGTTCGAAGCGCGTGCGCTGATCGGCGAGCGTGCGTGGCTGATGGCCAAGATCGAGAAGCCCGCCGCGCTCGGCTGCCTCGATGCCATCATTGCCGAGGCCGACGGCATCATGGTGGCGCGTGGCGATCTGGGCGTCGAGCTGCCGGCCGAAGAAGTGCCGGTGCAGCAGAAACGTATCGTTGCCGCCTGTCGCGAAGCGGGCAAACCGGTGGTGATTGCCACCCAGATGCTCGAATCGATGATTTCCGCGCCCACGCCCACGCGGGCCGAAGCGTCGGACGTGGCCACCGCCGTGTTCGACGGTGTGGACGCGGTGATGCTGTCGGCGGAATCGGCCTCGGGCGCCTATCCGGTCGAGGCGGTGTCGATGATGGCGCGCATCATCGGCCGCACCGAGGCCGATCCGCTGCAGCGCAAGCTCATGGAAGCGATCAGCTCGCGCGTGGTGGCTACCAGCACCGATGCCATCGGCACGGCCATCCGGGCGGTCGCCCTGGCTTTGCCCGTGTCGGCTACGGTGGCCTTTACCGCCTCCGGCTCGACCACGCTGCGCATCGCCAGCCAGCGCCCGCACTCGGCGGTGGTGAGCCTGAGCCCGCGTGCGGAAGTCGCCGGGCGCCTGGCGCTGGTGTGGGGCGTGCGTTCGCGCTGCTGCGATACCACCTGTGAAAGCGATGCCGAGATGGTGGCCGAAGCGACCGCCGCCTGTCGCGCCGAAGATCTGATCAAGCCCGGACATGCCGTCCTGCTCACCGCCGGCGTGCCATTCGGCACGCCAGGCAGTACCAACCTGATGCGCGTGGTATGGCCGGACTGAAGGCTACGACCACATTTGACCCATGCCCGGAATGCCGGAGGAGACACCGATGAGTACCGAACTGAAACAGCGCCTGCTTGAGTGCTTTCCCGATGCCGACGCAATTCCCGCCGACTGCCGGATCCTGTCGCCCATCCACCAGCGCGCGATCCTGCTCAATGGCGAAATGCGGATGTGGAAGGGCGATACCCGTGCGGTGTATTCGCCGGTGCGCACACGCGCAGCCGACGGCACGCTGACCGCGGTGGAGCTGGGCAGCTTCCCCGTCACCGGTACCGAAGAAGCGGATGCCGCCATCGATGCCGCGTGCAAGGCCTACGACAACGGACGCGGCAAGTGGCCGACGATGTCGGTGGCCGAGCGCATCGCCTGCGTGGAGAACTTCACCAACCAGCTACTGGCCCGGCGCAGCGAGATCGTGAACCTGATCATGTGGGAGATTGGCAAGAGCCTGGCCGACTCGCAGAAGGAGTTCGACCGCACCATCGACTACATCAAGGCCACCATCGTCGAACTCAAGGCGCTCGACAATGCCAACTCGCGCTTTCAGATCGTCGACGGCACCATCGCCCAGATCCGCCGCTCGCCGCTGGGCATCGTGCTGTGCATGGGGCCGTACAACTACCCGATGAACGAGACCTTCTGCACCTTGATCCCCGCGCTGATCATGGGCAATGTGGTGCTGTTCAAGCCGCCGCGCTTCGGCGTGCTGCTCTACTACCCGATGCTCGAAGCCTTCCGCAGCGCGTTTCCGGCCGGGGCAATCAACATCGTCTACGGCCAGGGCAACCAGGTGGTGCCGCACATCATGGCCTCGGGCAAGGTCAATACGCTGGCGCTGATCGGCACCAGCAAGGTGGCCGATCAGCTGAAGAAGGCCCATCCGAAGACCAACCGCCTGCGCGCGGTGCTCGGGCTCGAGGCCAAGAATGCGGCCATCGTGCTGGCCGACGCCGATATCGAGCTCACGGTAAAGGAGTGTATCGCCGGCAGCCTGTCCTTCAATGGCCAGCGTTGCACCGCGATCAAGATGATCCTGGTGCACCAGGCCATTGCCGAGCAGTTCCTGCGCCGCTTCAGCGAGGAGATCGCCAGGCTCAGGATGGGCATGCCGTGGGAGCAGGGGGTGATGATCACACCGCTGCCGGAGATGTCCAAGGTGGCCTACATGCAGGAATGCATCGACGACGCCGTAGCCCGGGGCGCGCGCGTGCTCAATCCCGGTGGCGGCACGGCGGTGGAGACCCTGTTCTACCCGGCGGTGGTTTTCCCGGTCAAGGAGGGCATGAAGCTGTACCGGGAGGAGCAGTTCGGGCCGGTGATTCCGGTGGCACCGTTCGAGGACATCGAGACGGCACTCGAGTACGTGATCAGCTCCGACCATGGTCAGCAGGTGTCGATCTTCGGCACCAATCCGGACCAGATCGCCAATCTGGTCGATCCCCTGGTCAATCAGGTGTGCAGGGTGAACCTGAACTGCCAGTGCCAGCGCAGCCCGGACGTGTTTCCGTTCGCGGGGCGCAAGGATTCAGCCGAGGGTACGCTGTCGGTGCACGACGCACTGCGTGCCTTCTCCATCCGCACCATGGTCGCGGCCAAGCAGACCGAGGCGAGCAAGAAGCTGCTCGACGCAATGGTGCTGGGCAACAAGTCGAACTTCGTCAACACGCATTTCATCCTCTGACCCGTTTCATCCCTTGGGCTCCCTCCGGGGCCGGCGGCGCCCTCTCCCTCCTCTCCCGCTGCCGGCCCTCTTTTTTGGACGAACGACATGGACAAGATCAACAGCCTGACCGGGCTTGAAATTCTCGATTCGGGCGGCAATCCCACCCTGCAGGCCACGGTCACGCTGGCACAACCAAGCTCCCTCCCCTTCGAGGGGAGGGTTTGGGTGGGGATGGGTTTCAAGTGTCAGGAAATGCCATCCCCCTCTTAATAAGTAGTCTCGGCGTAGCCTCGCCGTTACGCCGGGAGCGAGCGGTGCTCGCTGAAACCCCGGCGCCTCCCCCTTGAAGGGGGAGGAGCCCATGCGAACCCGAACAGCAGGTTCGGGTGGCTCAACGATTCATCGCTCAGCGGCGCTGGATTCACTTTGCCCACGGCAAGGCCTGATTCCGGGCTTCTTTGTCTGTCGCTTATCAGAGGACGCGCTCATGGATGCTCAAGTACAAACCCTGCCGGATGCCCCGGTCACCGCCAATGAGGACAAGGACGAACCGCTGCGTGAAGACATCCGCCAGCTTGGCCGGATTCTGGGCGACACCGTGCGCACTCAGGAGGGCGAAGCTGTGTTCGAGCGTATCGAGCACATCCGCCAGCTGTCGATCCGCTTTCGCCGTGACGACGATCTCGGCGCGAGGCGCGAACTCGAAGCCGTGCTGGATTCACTCTCGCGCGAACAGACTCTGCACGTGGTACGCGCGTTCAGCTACTTCTCCCATCTTGCCAATCTTGCCGAAGACCAGCATCACATCCGGCGTTCGCGGGCGCATTTGATTGCCGGCTCGGCGCCGCGCGAAGGCAGTCTCGCCCATGCCATCGGACGGGCCTTCGATGCCGGTCTCGAAGCCCGTGCGATTGCCGACTTTTTCGCGTCCGCACAGGTGACACCGGTGTTGACGGCGCACCCGACCGAGGTCTCGCGCAAGAGCGTACTCAACTGCCAGATGGCGATTTCGCGTCTGCTCGATGCCCGCGACCGCATGCGGCTCACGCCCGACGAGGCACGGCAGAACGAGGATGCGCTGCGTCGCGGGGTCTTGACCTTGTGGCAGACCCGCATGCTGCGTCCGAACAAACTGTCGGTGATCGACGAGGTCGCCAACGGGCTGACCTATTTCGACTACACCTTCCTGAGCGAGGTGCCGCAGGTCTATGCGGCACTCGAGGACCAGCTTGGCGCAAGCCATCCCGCGCTCGCCGGGCTCGAGCTGCCGACCTTTCTCCAGGTCGGCAGCTGGATCGGCGGCGACCGCGATGGCAATCCCTTCGTCACTGCGGAGGTGCTCGATCAGGCGCTGAGAATGCAGTGCGAGCGTGTGCTGACCCATTACCTCGATGAAGTGCGCATGCTGGGCTCGCAGCTTTCACTGGCCTCGCTGCTGGTGTCGCCGTCGGACGCGCTACTGGCGCTTGCCGAGCAGTCACCCGACACGTCACCCCATCGCCGCGACGAGCCGTATCGTCGCGCGCTGGCCAGAGTGGGTGCCAGGCTTGGCGCCACCTGCTCGCGCCTGACCGGACAGCCGTGCGCGCCTCAGCCCCAAGGCGCCGCCCCCGCGTATAACGATGTCGCCGAATTCGCCGCCGATCTGGATATCGTCCATCGCTCGCTGCAGGCGAACGGTTCGGCGCCGCTCGCGGGCGGACGGCTCAGGCATCTGCGGCGTGCGGTCGGCGTGTTCGGCTTCCACCTGGCGCCGATCGACCTGCGCCAGAACGCCGATGTTCACGAGCGGGTCGTCGCCGAATTGCTGGCGGTCGCGCGCCCGGACATTGACTACCTGGCGCTGGACGAGGAGGCGCGGATTGCGCTGCTGCTCGAAGAGATCGCGTCACCGCGGCCCCTGTATTCGCCGTTCGCGCAATACTCGGCGCTCAGCAGCGGTGAGCTGGCGATTTTCCGCATGGCGCGCGAAGCGCATCAGCGTTACGGCGCAGCCGCGGTGCCGAACTGCATCATCTCCAAGACCGACGGCGTCTCGGACATGCTCGAACTGGCCTTGCTGCTCAAGGAGTGCGGGCTGCTCGACCCGCGCGCAGGCACCCTCGCGGTGAATGTGATTCCCTTGTTCGAGACCATCGGCGACCTGCAGGCGAGTGGTCCGGTAATGGACCGCCTGCTGGCCCTGCCTGCGTATCGCAGGCTTCTTGCGTCGCGCGGTATGAGTCAGGAAGTCATGCTGGGCTATTCCGACTCCAACAAGGATGGCGGTTTTCTGACCTCCGGCTGGGCGTTGTACAAGGCCGAGATTGCGCTGGTCGACGTGTTTGCCCGTCATGGCGTACGTCTGCGCCTGTTTCATGGTCGTGGCGGCTCGGTCGGCCGCGGCGGTGGTCCGAGCTACCAGGCCATTCTTGCCCAGCCCGGCGGCGCGGTGCAGGGACAGCTCCGGCTCACCGAGCAGGGTGAGGTCATCTCCGCCAAGTACGGCAACCCCGAGGTTGGCCGGCGCAACCTGGAGGTGCTTACCGCGGCCACGCTGGAGGCGAGTCTGTTCGCCGACGCCGAGCCGGCGCCCAGGCCGGAGTACCTGGCCGCAATGGATGCGCTCTCGGCAAGCGCATTCGAAGCCTATCGTGCATTGGTCTATGAAACCGAGGGCTTCGAGACCTACTTTCGTGAATCGACGGTGATCGAGGAGATCGCGCATCTGAATATCGGCAGCCGCCCGGCTGCGCGCAAGAAGACGACGAGCATCGAGGATCTGCGCGCCATTCCGTGGGTGTTCAGCTGGGCCCAGTGCCGCCTGATGCTGCCGGGCTGGTTCGGCTTCGGCAGCGCGGTGAGGGCCTACCTTGGCGCGCATGGGGAAGACGGCCTGCGGCGGCTGCAGGCGATGAACCGGGAGTGGGGCTTCTTTTCCACGCTGTTGTCGAACATGGACATGGTGCTGGCAAAGAGCGACATCGCCATTGCCAGCCGCTATGCGGGTCTGGTGCGCGACGTGAAATTGCGCGAGAACATCTTTGCCCGCATCCGCGGCGAGCATGAAGCGACCATTACCGCACTGCTCGACATTACCGGGCAGGGGGCACTGCTCGATGGCAACCCCTTGCTCAAGCGCTCCATCCGCAATCGTTTCCCCTACCTCGATCCCCTCAACCACGTGCAGGTGGAGTTGCTCCACCGTCACCGCGAGGGCAGTGACGACGAGCGCATCAAGCGCGGGATTCATCTGTCGATCAACGGCATCGCCGCGGGGCTCAGGAATAGCGGCTGAGTGAAGGGGGGCGGGTAGGGGCGCACCGACTGGTCGTGGCGTCGATGCCCCCCTGCTATCCCCCTTGGGTGGCACGAGGATTTGTGCAAGACTGCCTGGCATGCGCTGCAAGGGTTCCCGCAAGCGGGGCGGCGCGAAGCAATCTCCATTTTCCGTATTCGCGAGCCGATTGCCATGCCTCTTGCACACGCCGGCAGCTTTCCCCGATTGGTAGGCGACATCGGGGGCACCAATGCGCGTTTCGCGCTGCTGCATCGCCCTGGCGGCGTGCCCGAGCAGGTGGAGGCCTTCCGCTGCGCCGAGTTCGCCGGGCCGCAAGCGGTAATCGAACGTTATCTGGCGGGCCGCGGCGGTTGCAGACCGGTGTGGGCCGCCATCGGCATTGCGAACCCGGTCGATGGCGATCAGGTGCGCATGACCAATCACGACTGGTCGTTTTCGATCGAGGGCTTGCGTCAGGGCCTCGGCCTCGAGCGCCTGCGGATCATCAATGATTTCACCGCGCTGGCGCTGTCGATTCCTGCACTGGCAGCACACGAACTGCGCAAGGTCGGCGGGGGGGAAGCGCTGCCGGGGCGCGCGATCGGTGTCGTCGGGCCCGGTACCGGGCTCGGCGTGTCGGGTTTGCTGCCGTGCGGTGACGGCTGGGTGCCCATCGAGGGGGAGGGCGGGCACATCACGCTGGCGGCGAGTACCGCGCATGAGGCCGGTTTGATCGCCCAGCTTGCGCAGCGCTTTTCACATGTATCGGCCGAACGCCTGCTCTCCGGCCCCGGACTGGTCGCGCTGCTCGAGGCCAATGCAGCACTCAGGCGGGAAGCGGCGGAACGGCTCGGCCCGGACGAAATCACCCGTCGCGCGCTCAGTGGCGAATGCGAGCGCTGCATGGGCGCATTGAACGATTTCTGCGCCTTGCTGGGCACGGTGGCGGCCGACATTGCGCTGATTATCGGCGCGCGCGGCGGACTCTGCATCGGTGGCGGAATCGTGCCCAGACTCGGCACGTTCTTCGACGCGTCGCCATTTCGCGCCCGCTTCGAGAGCAAGGGGCGTTTCAGCGATTATCTGGCCGCGATACCGACCTTTGTCATCGAGGCGCCTTTTCCGGCGCTGCTGGGGGCCGCACGCAGTCTGGACACGGATGGCTGACGGGGCGCGTCTTGACCTGCCGCCGGTGCGGGAGGCGGCTCTTCACGTCGCCAACCGATTTGCGGACGGCCCGCATCCTCAAACGTGAGCCGCGACTTGCGCTGCTCCCCCGCCAGTACGCTACGGGCGTCGAGTGAGCCGATCGGCACCGAGGGGTCGGCAGGGATCAGCTCCGACACTTCGAGCTCGAGATAACGTGTGCAGCTGACGCGCAGAAATGACGTGAAATTCGCGCGATCCTGCAGCTTGCCCGCCGTGGTCAGCTCATCGTGCAGGCGGGTGACGAGCTGAGGCACGCTGAGGCCGTCGCGGCGCCCGATTTCGTCGAGCACCTGCCAGAAGATGTTCTCCAGACGTATGCTCGTCGCGACGCCACGCAGTCGGATCGAACGTGCGCGGCAGGCGTAGAGATCGGGGTCGGCATGGGTGAAGATCTGGCACATGAGCAGGTCCGCCGGGCAGTATTCTCCATCGCATTGTAGGCGCCGGCCGCGTGTCGCGCGATACGCGGCCGGCGCCGATGCGAGCTCAGTGCGAGATGCGGGTACCGAGCAGGGCGAGAAACTGCGACAGCCACGCCGGGTGCGCGGGCCAGGCCGGCGCACTGACCAGATTGCCGTCGGTCACGGCCTGGTCGATGGGGATGTCGGCATAGGTGCCGCCGGCCAGCTCGACGTCGTGGCGGCAGGCGGGATAGGCAGAACACTTGCGGCCTTCGAGCACGCGCGCGCCTGCCAGCAGCTGCGCGCCATGGCATACGGCCGCGACCGGTTTGTTGGCGGCGAAGAAGTGGCGCACGGCGGCGACCACCTTGTCGTTCAGGCGCAGATATTCGGGGCCGCGGCCGCCCGGAATCAACAGTGCGTCGTAGCTCGATGGGTCGATGTCGTCGAAGCTGGCATTGAGGCTGAAATTGTGGCCCCGCTTTTCGGAGTAGGTCTGGTCGCCTTCGAAGTCGTGAATTGCCGTGGCGATGGTGTCGCCGGCCTTCTTGCCGGGGCATACGGCATGCACCGTGTGGCCGACCGCCAGCAGGGTCTGGAAGGGCACCATGGTTTCATAGTCTTCGCAGAAGTCACCGCAGATCATCAGGATTTTCTTGCCCATCGTCGTCTCCTTGAGTTGTTGGTCGCTACCGCGGGCGATGCCGGCGGCGAACCGCCGACGCCACATCGCTGGTCACAGTCTGGGCGATTCGGCGGGGCGGCGGGTGGTATCCGGTTGTGACGCGCCGCGCTGTCGGGCGGCCGTGCCGACGCCCATGCCTCATTGTCCTGCCGCGCCGAAGCGAATACCCTGGGCGAGTGGCAGCCGCGACGAATAGTTGATGGTGGCGGTCGAGCGGCGCATGTAGCCGCGCCAGGCGTCCGAGCCCGCTTCGCGTCCGCCGCCGGTTTCTTTCTCGCCCCCGAACGCGCCCCCGATCTCGGCGCCGCTGGTTCCCACATTGACGTTGGCGATGCCGCAATCGCTGCCGACTGCGGACAGAAAATGCTCCGCTTCGGAGAGCTCCCGCGTGAAAATCGCCGAAGACAGGCCCTGGGCAACGGCATTGTGCCGTTCGATCGCTTCGTCGAGATCGGTATAGTCGAAGCAGTACAGGATCGGCGCAAAGGTCTCCGTCGGGTTGTTGCGAAACGTGTCCGTGCCTTCCACGAGCGCCGGACATGCATACCAGGCATGCGGATAGCGTTGCGCCAATACACGTTCGCCGCCCGTGACACTGGCGCCCCGTTCGCGTGCGAGCCGCAGTGCCAGTGTCATGTTGTCGAAGGCGTGGCGATCGATCAGTGGCCCCACGAGGGTGGCGCGCTCGCGCGGGTCACCGATGACGAGCCCGGCCCACGCCTTCCTGAGCCGGGCGAGCAGGGCGTCGTACACCTGCCGATGAATGAACACCCTGCGGGTGCTGGTGCAGCGCTGTCCGGCGGTGCCCACTGCGCCAAAGGTGATCGCTTGTTGCGCGAGTTCAAGGTCCGCGCTGGGTGTGACGATGATTGCGTTGTTGCCGCCGAGCTCCAGGATCGTGCGCCCGAAGCGGCGTGCCACGCGAGGCCCGAGTTCGCGTCCCATGGCGCAGCTGCCGGTGGCACTGATCAGTGGCACGCGCGTATTATCGACCAGCAGGCCGGCGCGCTCGCGATCGCCGATCAGCACGCAGGACAGGCCCGGAGGGACCTCGTTCATCCCGTCCGTGGCCTGTTCCAGCAGGTGCTGGCAGGCGAGCGCGCTCAGGGGCGTCCTGGACGAGGGTTTCCACACGATGCTGTTGCCGCACACCAGCGCCAGCGCCGCATTCCACGACCAAACGGCCACCGGGAAATTGAAGGCGGTGATGATGCCCACCGGACCCAGCGGATGCCAGGTTTCGCGCAGGCTGTGCTGCGGGCGCTCGGAGGCGATGCCGCGGCCGTAGAGCTGACGCGACAGCCCGACGGCAAAATCGCAGATGTCGATCATCTCCTGAACTTCGCCCTCGCTTTCGGCGCGGATCTTGCCGCACTCGAGGGTGACCAGTTCGCCGAGCGTGGTCTTGTGTTCGCGCAGCAGGTTTCCGAAGCGGCGGATCAGTTCGCCGCGGCGCGGTGCGGGGACGCGCCGCCAGCGCTCGAAGGCGCGTGCGCTCAATGCAATCTTTGCCTCCACCACTGCGGCGGAATCGTCGGCGAGGGAGGCCAGCGCGCTGCCATCGATGGGCGAGCGCAATGTCCGCTCGCCGGAGGCAAGCAGTGCGGGATCCAGTCCGATGCGAGTGAAAAGTGCGTCCACCTTCATGATGTCCTCCACTGGATTGGCGACAGCCGGGGCAACGGCGCAGCAGCGCAGGTCGGCGCCGCCAGGGCGCGCTCCGACGCCGAGTGTGCGTTCGCGGGCGTCGAGCGGAAGGCGTCTGTCCCAGTGGTCGGACAACGCGGTGTGCAATTGGTGCCGAAATCGGCTGGTGCGCAGGATTCAGACCGCGGCGACAGTCGGGGCCTGCGGGGGCGCAGGGGTGTCGTCGATTCTTACCCGGTTACGGCCGCTACGCTTGGCGCGGTATAGCGCGGCGTCTGCCCGAGCCATCAGATTGTCGAGCGATTCACCGGGATACATCGTCGCCAGGCCGATGCTGATGGTTGTACTGATCAATGCACGCGGGCGCTCCAGGATTGCCAGCGGCAGGGCGGCGATTTCGGCGCGCAGGCGCTCTGCCACCCGTGCAGCCTCATTTGCGTCTGCGCCGTTCATTGCCACCGCGAATTCTTCACCGCCTATGCGTCCAATGACATCGACTTCGCGGACCGACGCTTCGCAGCGGCGTGCGAAGTTGATCAGCACCGCGTCGCCTGCTGCGTGGCCATGGCTGTCGTTGATTTGCTTGAAATAGTCGAGATCAATGCTCAGTACCGACAGGGGATAGCCGTTACGATGGGCCGATGCGGCCATGGTGCGTAATCGCTGGAAAAATGCGCGGCGATTGTTGACGCCGGTCAGGCTGTCGCTCATTGCCAGCGCCCGCAGGACTTCGCCGGTGCGCTCTTTGTCGAGCAGCACCACGCCATAGCCGTTGGTCAGCATCAACAGGAACAGGGCGAGGAAGGTTGCGACCTGGATGCCATTATTGTCGAGCAGGCCGAAGCTGTGGGCAGGAAGGGCGGCGAAGATTCCGCGCAACAGGACGACGGCGGCCAGGAGCAGTGTGCTGCCGCCGACAAAATACTGCAGGCGCGAGCGCTCCGCACGCAGGTGGACGAGGGCGAAACCCGTGAGGCCGAACAGCCCGGCTGACATCAGGGACGCGACCACGACGCGATGCTCCGGGCTGTCTCCACCCAGCTGGTTGAGCGGATAGCGCGCGAGAACTACACCCACCACGACAAGGAGCAACCAGGACGGCCGGCGTCGGGTGGCAAACTGCCATGCCGCCAGACTTTCAAGTCCGAAACCGGCCAGCAGCAAAGTGTTGCCGATCTCGATCGACCACAGCGGCGGTATCTCCCCTCGCATCCACAGCAGCATCCATGCCACCGACTGCAGCAGCTTGGAATAGGCCCATGACTGGCTTACGCCGGACTGATGGTCCTCGTGAACGAAGCGAAAACTCTTGAGGCTGAGGAAGAGCAGCAGATTTCCCAGTCCTAGCAGCAGGATCAGGGTACGAATGTCCACCGACGGCATAAGCGTCATGAGCTACTAGAACGAAGGTCGTAGTCTAGCAGGTATCGCCAAGGGCGCGCGGAGCGCCGCTGTACGTGGGCGCCATGTGGGTAGATCAGTGCGGCCTGCGCTCGAATTGCGCGGACGTACGGGCGGCAATGCGTGCGAGCAGAGCGTCGGCTTGGCGCCCTCCCGGTGAGTCGACGCTGCGGCGATAGCCCAGATAGACCCTGCCGGGTTCGTCTGGCGTCTGGTACACCGCCATTGACAGCGGACACTGGGCGATGTTGTGCGCGGACTCGGTCGTCAGCCGGGCCGCGATCATCACACTGCAAAAGGTGTAGATGCGCGCTTCGGCAAAGAGGTCAGGGCGGTGGCCGAGGTCCGGCGCGGTACGGGTCAACATCTCGCCGAAGCGACTTTCCGTCGTGGCACCGATTCCTTCTTCGGCAATGGCGTCGACGAGCGCAATGCGGACATCGTCGAAGCTCGCGTCCTCGATGGTGCGGGTCACGTTGTCACCGGCGTTTGCGCCGCAGGACAGCAGGGCGAACGCGAAGGCCATCGCCTGCAGTCCCTTGCGCGCTGCGGTCGATCCGCGATGGCGCATGCAATCAGAATCGGTAGGTGGCGCGAATGCCGCCATAGATGCCTCGGCCCGGACCGGGTTCGTAATAGCGCCCGTTGCGATCGCCGACGATGACCGAACCGATGTACTTGCGGTCGAACAGGTTGTCCAGGCGCAACAATTCGTTGAATGTCCAGGGCCCGGACTGCTGCTCGGCTCCCAGGCGCAGGTTCATCAGCGTGTATGACGGTGCCGGATGGTCGGTATTGTTGTCGTTGACCTGCACCTTGCTCCGATGCACGACTTCGACCGCGGTGCTGAGGCCGTCAACCGGCTTCCATGCGAGTTCCCCATAGGCCGATACCGCCGGCACGCCCGGGATGCGATTGCCGGCGGGCACGGTGTCGAAGGCTTCGTCGTACACCGCGCGCATCACGGTCAGGGCGCCGCGAGCGCTCAGGGTCCGGGTGAGCCCGGTCTCGGCGGCGAGTTCGAGGCCCTGGCGCAGGGTGCGACCGGCGTTGGTGTAGCTCGTGCGTCCGCCGCTCGAGCCGGCGACGACGATTTCATCATCGGTGGTGATCTGGAACAACGCCGCGTTGATGCGTCCGGTTTCGCCGGCGTAGGTCTTCAGCCCCAGTTCGAACTGTCTGCTGCGCGAAGCCTTGAGGTCGAAATTGAAACCGCCGCTGGGCGCATACGACAATTCGCCCAGGGTCGGCGTTTCGAAGCCGGTGCCAAAGCTCGCGTACAGGTTGAGGAGCGGGGTCGCACGCCACAGCACACCGATTGCCGGGGTGGTCCTGCTGTAGCTAACCGAACCGCTGTCGTCGCCGTTGGCGCCGACGATGAAGTGATCGTCTACGTCGAACTTGACGTTGCTGTGGCGCACGCCGACGGACCAGTCCCAGTCGCCCTGCTGCCAGCTGAGTTGGGCATAGGGGTCGAGGCTGGTGACGGTGTCGATCTCGTCACGGCGCAGTGCGCCCTTCACGCCGAGGGTGTTGCCGATGAAGTTCTGATATCCCTGGCGGTCGTCCTCTGCCTGGTCATAGTCGAGGCCGCCGGTGACGGTCAGTTTGCCGGTCTCGAGCGTGCGCTGGGCAATCCAGCGTGCGCCGAGACCATGGAAACTGCGGTCGAAGTCGATGACGCCGCCGGCCTGGGTGATGGCCGATTGCGCGACCTTCGGAATGGACTGGTACTGGATGACGCTGCGCTGGCCGGCATAGGCTTGGACCTGCAGCTTGTCCTCGCCGAAGCGGCGCTCATACACCGCGCCGCCCTGCATGTGCTCAATGCTCTTGCGCGTTTTGTACTGCAGAGCGACCGCCTCGACGGCGGTGGCGTCCCGCTTCCAGGTGTCCCAGGTGAGGCCGAGCGGGTCTTCGGTGTCGGGCTGGCGCAAGCCGCTTGCGAGCAGGGTGAGTTTGCTGTCCTCGTCCGGGGCCAGCGTCAATTTGGCGAAGGCCTGATCGCGCGTTGCCGCACTGTAGTCGCGTTCGCCGTCGGTTTCAAAATGGGAGGCGTCGAGGACATAGCCGACACCATCCTTCTCGCCCTCGGCACCGATGTCGACCTTCAGCGTGCCGTGATCGCCGCCGGCCACGCCGGCACGGATGCGGGGCGCGCCCTTGCCGTCGCGCGAGAACAGCTGGATCACGCCGCCGGCGTGATTGCCATACACGGTCGCGAAGGGGCCGCGCAGGACTTCGATGCGTTCGGCCGTGTCGAGGTTGAAGGTTGCCGCCTGGCCCTGGCCGTCTGGATTGGTGGCCGGAATGCCGTCGGCGACGAGCTTGACGCCGCGCACACCGAAGGCTGCGCGAGCGCCGAAGCCGCGCACTGAAATCTGCAAATCCTGAGCGTAGTTCTGGCGGTTCTGCACTACTACCCCGGGAACACCGGCGAGCACTTCCGAGACATTCACCCGCAGGCCCTGGGCAGCGTTTTCCTGCAGCGGCACGCCTTCGACCGAATACGGCACGTCGAAGGGAGAAACTTCCACCCGGCTGCCGGTGATGACCACGGTGCCCAGCGTCTGCTCCTGGGCACAGGCCGTTCCGGCGGTGAAGCCGAGTGCGAGCAGGATGACCAGTCGAAGCGGTGCGGTGCGGGGGCGAAGATCATGCATGGTCCGGATCCTGATTGATGGCGTGGTTCGGAGAGAGGCGTGGCATGCCCCTGCGTGTCGTGCACTTTACTGCCTTCGCGGGCTGCCAACCTCCTGCGGACGCCTGAATTCGCTCATGAAAATCATGAGATGCAGTGGAGCGGGCGTGGGGCGCCGCATTGGGGGGCGGTCTGTCAATTCTGAACACCCGGCACTGTTCCGTCAGTGAGCAGATGTCCTCAATCTGAACAGGGATCTTTGTCCTCCGTCCCGTCTGGGAATGTTGAGGCTTTTTCTAAATCTTAATAAAAACAATATGTTGCGAGTCAATCTGTCGGTCGGAGTGAATTCAGGCACAGCACTGGCTGTAAGTGGATGTTTCGCAGATTTGCACAGTTTCAGGCACTTCCTGCAGACAAATCAAACGATTCAAAAACACTTGGAGACGATTGTCATGAAATTGAGACCTCTTGCTGCGCTGCTCGCCTTGTCGCTGTCCTCGCTGTCCGGTGCCTCTCACGCGGTGAGCTTCACCAACGGCGACGCCACGCTGGACATCAATGGCACGATCAATGGTTTCTACTCCTTCCGAACCACCGAGGACGATCGCGGCAGGGTGCATAATTCGGGCATCACCAATGGCCTGCTGCCGGGCTGGATCAATTTCGTGTTCACCACCAAGGTTGAAGGCCTGGACATCAAGGCGCACGTCGGCTTTGCGCCTGGCATCAATAACGATTCGACGGTCGTTGGCCTGCCCCTCGGCGGCGGCGGAGAGCCCTACAGCCAGATCGACACCCGCAATCTGTATTTCCAGTTCGGTAACGCAGATGCCGGCACCATCAAGTTCGGGCGTGACATCGGCCTGTTCGGGCAGAAGATCATCCTTAACGACATGACGCTGCTGGGCATCGGCGGCAACAGCTATGCCGCGACGCCGTTCAACACCACGTTCGGCATGATCGGGCACGGCTACATGTACACCGGCTTCCAGCCGCAGATCACTTACACCACTCCCGATTTCGACGGTTTCTCGGCCTCGGCCGGGCTGTTCCAGCCCAGTGATTTCATCGGCAGCGGCGAAACCTCCTCGCCGGGCTTCCAGGCCATTGCCAGCTACGACTGGAAAGGGACGATGCCGGGCTCGGTCTGGGGCGGTCTCATCCACCAGAGTACCGACAGCGGCCTGAACAACGTCGACACCTTCTCCGCCCGCGGCTTCGAACTCGGTGCCAAGGTCGGCATCGGCAACTTCGAGGCGACCGCCTATGGCTTCACCGGCAAGGGGCTCGGTCTGTCGACCGTCGGCGCGCTGTATTACTCGCCCTTCGGCGAGACCGACAGCCGTGGCTACTTCCTGCAGGGTGCATACAAGTTCGGCAAGACCAAGGTCGGCATCAACTTCGGCGAAAACCGCGACAGCGGTGGCATGCTGACCGACAGCAACCGTTTCCGCTCGGCCACCCTCGGTGTCTATCACACGCTCAACAAGTACATCACGCTGGTGGGTGAGTACAACCAGGAGCGCGCAACCGGCGACGACCAGATCAACTCTGGCGGCAATGGTGATCTGAAGACCCGTACCATCTCCGTAGGCGGCATCATCTTCTTCTGAGCGAGCGTCCGGCCCGTCGTGAAGGCGGGCCGGCGTCGGCAATTGTTGTGCCGGATATGCGGGGTATGGCGGAAGTCTATGTTATAAAAATGGGCATCCTCCTTGCAAAGGCTGCAGCATGAAGATGAGCACACAAAATTACCCCGTCGTATTCGGCACCGAAGACATTCTGCGCAGTCTGTGTGACTCGGTCACCAAGGTCATCACGTCCGCGACCCGAAGCGATATCCGTTATTCGGGGATGATCCAGCGCATCGCCAAGACCTGCATCAAACCCGATATCGGCTGCTTCGTGCTGTTCGACGGTGGTTTCTCGGGGCTCGTTGTTATCAACTTTTCCGCCCAGGCAGCGATGGAGCTGTACGAGAACTACATGCTGGGCATGGGCATGGCCAAACAGGACCTGGCGTCCAGTCATACATCGGACGAGGTTTCCAATGTCATGGGTGAGCTGATGAACCAGTGTGTCGGAAATTTCACCGGCAAGATTGCCCGCGAATTGCAGACCCACATTACCCAGAACCAGCCCAAGATGATGGCGCTGAGCAAGCAGGTAATGCTGAGCGTGGATACCTACCTCGAGAAGCCCGAGGCAAGACGTGTCACTTTCTTCACCGGACGCAACAACATCTTCTATCTCGAACTGGCAATCGATCGTACAGAGTTCATCAAGCTCAACGAATTCGACGCCACCGAGGAGCCCGATCCTGACGCGTTGATCGATCAGGCCGCGGACGCCAGCGCGACGCGCCCCGAGCCCGCCGCTTCGTCCTCCAGCGAGCATGACGATCTGCTCAATTCTCTGGGAATGTAAGCCTCGAACGGCGCTGAGGCCGCAAAGTGTTCGTGCAGCCCGGCCCGGGCTGCACGAACACTGGGCCATGCTAATCCTTGAACAGGTCGTCGAGCGGGTTGACCTTCTTTTCCGTCCCCACAGTCGCCCGGCGACCGGTGAACTCCTCCTCGATGTTGTCGCGGTAGTAGCTCCACGCCGACGCAGAAGACGACAAGCGTTGCCAGATGGCGACACCGACGCCCGAATACTCGATTGCGCGGCCATCGTCGAGTTCGATGCGCAGGATGCGCGCGCGTTCGTCATATCCAGCCGCGCGCAGTTTGCCGGAATTGATGCGTTTCATCTCCATGGAGGCCTCCTTCTTTCTTGCGGCCATTCTACGGTCATGGAGGGGCGCTGCGAGGATTTCTGCCGTGTGTGGCAACGGCGCAGACGGGGTCCGGCAGTGCGCCCGAGCGGGAATCGATGAAGCCCGCCGGCTGACACTGCGTTCGCGGACGGGCCTGACCAATATAGCTAAAGATGTAACAATGGGTGTCGATAACGTTTGCCTTCAGGAATGAATGCCGGGAACGGCGTTTGTTCCGACCTCAGGGGGAGAAGAATGAAGAATATCGGACGTTGTATGGCGATGGGAGCGTTGCTGCTCGGGACAATGGGAGCGCCTGCATTTGGCGCCGTTGCCGGTGAGGGCGATGATGCAGCCGAGTTGCAGGGGCTGCTGGCGGTGCTCGAGCAGCAGACCGAGATTGCCACCAAGACGCGGCTCAATGCCGATTACGTGCCGGGGCTGGTGACGGTACTGCACGGCGAGGAAATGCTCGCGTTGGGCGCACGGACGGTTTGGGAGGCTTTGCGCCTGGTGCCCGGCATCGAACCGTCCTCCGACAAGATCGGTGCGCGCCAGATCCTGGTGCGTGGGTTGGGGGGCAGTTTCGCCTCGGGCAACATGAAGATACTGCTCAACGGTCACGCAATGAACTCGGCCCTGTCTGCCACGGCCAATCCGGTGCTGAACCTGCCGATCGAGCAGGTTGAACACATCGAAGTGGTGCGCGGGCCGGGTTCAGCGGTGCACGGCGAGTTCGCCTATGCCGGCGTGCTGAACGTGATTACGCGCAAGACCGGGCGCGAGGTGTTCCTGCGTGCGGGCGAGTCCGACGTATTCACGGCGGGCGGTCTTGCGCAATGGCAAAACGAGGACGGACGCAGTGGTGGCAGCCTGAACGTCGGCGGCTGGCACGCCGGGGGAGCAGGCGTGAATTCGGGTCGGGACGCGCTCTACAACGGATTCAATGCGCCACAGTCGGCACTGTCAAATGCGCCGGGCGCGGTGGATGACGTAGCGGAGCAGAGATCCGTGCTGCTCGATCTCTATCGGGATGCGCTGTCGCTTTCGCTGGTCTACGCGGAAGATGGACATGGCGACCACTTCGGTACGATCAACGTCCTCGACGCGCCCGACGAGCGCGGTGTGGATTACCGCAACCGCTACCTGATGGCCCAGGGCAAGGGCAATTGGGCCCTGTCGGAGCACCTGGGTGCCGAGCTCGCGCTGGGTTGGCAGCAGTATGAAAACCGCTTCGACACGCGCTTGCTGCCGAACGGATTCGTGTGGTTCAACGCGACGCCGGCGCTGACGGTACTGCCTGGCGGCTATGTGACGGAGGGCTACTACGAAGAGCAGCGTGTGTCGGCCGACCTCGACCTGCACTGGGATGGCTGGGCCAGGCATCGCTGGCTGGCGAGCTTTGGCGTGGCGCGCATCTCGGTTGGCGATGCATGGCAACGGAACAATGTCGACCCGGTCACCCTCAATGCGCTGGCGCAGCCGCAGCGATTCCGGAAGGAGGATGGCGTGCCCTGGGTGTCCGCGCATCGCGCGCGGCGCATTGCCAGCATGACGATACAGGATGAATACCGCGTCTCCGACGACGTGACCCTGACTGCGGGCGCGCGTTATGACGATTACGATGATTTCGGCACCAACATGTCGCCGCGCCTGGCGGCCGTGTGGCGACTCGACCGCCAGCACATTCTCAAGGCGCAGTATGCAGAAGCCTTTCGCCCCCCCACCTTTTACGAAACCGGCTTTGCGCCCGGTCTCGAGCCGGAAACCAGCCGCACCACCGAGCTGGCCTACGTGTTCAAGTCGGCGGCGACAGAGGCCCGCCTTACCGGCTTTCAGTCGCACCAGAACAATCTGATCGTCGCGACCGGCATTCTCGGCTATGCCAATATCGACGAGGTGCGTGTCAGAGGGGTGGAGGGCGAGATTCAGCAGCGCTTCGGACCGCACTTTCGCGTCGAGGCCAATCTGACCCTGGTCGATACCGAGCGCGCCGCGGGGGCTCCTGTGGCCGGCGCGGCCAACCGGCTGGCCAATCTGGTGTTGCGCTACGAACCGGGTTCGACGCGGACCTATGCATTGTGGCTGCGCCACGTCGGTGCGCGTGAGCGCGAGGCGGGTGATCCGCGCGCGGCGCTTCCCGGCTACGAGACGGTGGACCTGGCTGCCACGCTCGGCGGCCTGGGGATCAAGGGGCTGACGCTGCGCATCGGCGTGCGCAACGTGTTCGACCGCGACGTGCGCTACCCGGCGTTCAATACGCTGGATCTGGCTGGGCAGCCGATCAGATCCTATGCCAACGACTATCTGCAGCCCGGCCGCGCGGGCTGGTTGCAGTTCTCCTATGCCCTGTAAATTCATTTCTGACGCCCGGCTTCGGCCGACCACCGGAAGTTCTCCATGCACGCCTTGAACCCATCGACCGGCTTTGTCGTACTGCAGTCGCTCAACTACGTCCTGACCGCCGCGTTGCTGATCCATGCCTGGCGCAAGCAGCGTGCTCTGTTCTGGGTGATTCCCGCCGCGATCATGTTCGGCTTCGTGATCGAATACTCGCAGGTCTCGAAGGCGGTACCGCCCTATCATTACACCCAAGCGCTCGTCGCACTGCCCGGACCGGTACCCCTTGGGGTGGTCCTCAGTTGGGGCACGATACTCTATGCGGTGCTGGCGACGGTTCGTGCGCTCGCCGTGCCCGCACGCTGGGTGCCGGTGGTGGCAGGGCTGCTGGCGACGTCGATCGACTTCGTGTCGGATCCCGCCTTTGTTTCACTGGGGTTCTGGGTCTGGGCCGAGCCCGGTGCCTGGTTCGGCATCCCGTGGACAAACTACGTGGGATGGTTCGTGATCGTGGCGTCCTATGCCGGCTGCCTGGAGGTGGCTGCGCACTTCGGGCCGCGGCGCGACTGGTTTCGTGCGCTGGCGCCATGGCTTACGATTGTGCCGGCGTTCCTGGCCTTCATGGGCATCATGATTGCGTATCTGTGGCTGGAAGCGAGGGCGATTGTCGATCCCGAGACGCTGGTGGCGGCGTTCTTCGGACTGTGGCTGTTGCCCTTCCTGTTCCGCGCAGCACGCCTGCGCGGCGACGCGCCGATCGATCGATGGGTCCTGGCACCACCGGTGTTCCTGTTCGGCAGTTCCCTTGTCATCCTCTTCGGTACCGGCCTGCACCGGCTGAAGCCCGAGCTCGTATTGGTGTTGCCGGCTTTCGCCCTGCTCGGCATGGCAGGGTTTCTGTGGCCTTGCCGACAGGCGCTCGGATTGGCGTCGAGAACTGCGGGCGTCTCGATCGCCGCGTCGACCTCGCGCACACGGCTCGTGGCAATGTTGGTGCTCGGCGTGGTAGCCGGCGCGGGGTGGATGGTGGCTACGCCCGGCAAAGGCTTGATCGGACCGGTGAGCCTGCCCAACGACGATGCCTTCCTGCCGAATCAGGATGTGCAGTGGTGGTACTGGACCGGCCACCTTGAGTCGGAAGAGGGCCGGCGTTTCGGCTTCGAGGTGGTATTTTTCAGTTTTGACAGCTTTCTGGTGATGCGCGACCAGCTTACACAGGTGGCGATTACCGATGTGGATGCCGACCGGTTCAGGTTCGGCGAACACCTGGCTCTTCACCTGCCGCGACGAACAGCCAAGCGCTTCGATCTGAGCGCCGGACCCGGCGACATCATCCGGGCAGTGGGCGACGACCGCGTCGATCGCCTGCACAGTGAGGTTGACGGCTACGTTCTCGATCTTGAACTCGAGGCCAGCAAGGAGCCGGTGCTGCACTATGGCGGTGACGCCCATCCCTATCGATTCGGCGGCTATACCTACTACTACTCGCGGGTCAGAATGCAGACCCGTGGCACGATCACGGTCGATGGCAAGACCTATCACGTCAAGGGCAGCAGCTGGTTCGATCGTCAGTACGGCGAGCTTTACCAGGCCATCGTCAAGGGCTGGCAGTGGTTCGCCATCGAGCTCGACGACAACCGCCAGATCATGCTGTACGACATTCTCGGCAAGTCCAATAAAGTCGAACGCGCGGGCTCGATTACCGACGCCGACGGAAACACCCGCGCGCTGGCCGGACATCAGTTCCAGGTCGAGGTGCTCGGCCGGTGGACCAGTCCGCATACCGGATGCGTATATCCGTCCGGTTGGCGTGTTATCGTCGAGGGTGAGACGTTCGACGTTCAACCGTTGGTGCGCGATCAGGAGTTGCGCGCCACGCACGGTCTGTGGCCGGGGCCCGAATACTGGGAAGGCGCCGCCTCCGTAGGCGGTGGAAGCCAGGGCAAGGCCTATGTCGAGCTCAACGGGTTTTGTCGGGGCGTTGAAGGCACATTGGCGTTCTGATGGTCCTGCTGTGCGGAGCGCCCTTTGTTCCTGCCTTGTGATAGCGGGCGCTTCCGTTTCGCTCACCGGGGTTGAAGAACATGGATATGGCTCAGGTCATGGGTGGGGCGCACGATTGAGACGGATTGTCACGCACCGGCGCCTGCCGAGTTGTTTTCACCACCTTCCCGCCGGTTGCGACCGGCGGTGCGACGGTGTGCGATGACGTTGTGGCGCATCCTGTCCTTCCTGCTGGCGGCGCTGCTGTTTGCCGGGTCGCCCTGGCTCGGCGCCATGGCCGCCGATGAGCAGGACGCGCGCCGGGTGACGGTCGGCATAAACCTGTTTCCGGCGGTGCTGGCGGCTGATCAGGACATTGGAAGCAAGCGCAGCAATGAGGGGCTGTTGCTGTTGCTGCTCGTGCATCGCGACGAGACGGCGCTGGTCGACCAGTTGGCTGCCACACTGCGGGACAAGGGTGAGATCCGTGGCATTCCGGTGCAGGTGAAGCCGGTGTCGATCGCGCAGTTGCCTGCCTACGCAAAATCAAAGGTCGCCGGCGTCTTCGTCGCCCAGCGCCTGGGCGACGATATTGGCGCTGTCCTTGATTTCAGTCATCGTCACCAACTCTTGAGTTTCTCCCCATTTCCGGGTGACGTGGAGCGCGGCGTGGCCGCAGGGCTGGTGGTCAGCGACCGTGTGCTGCCCTATGTGAACACGACCGCCATCGACGCAGCGGGGGTACGGATCAAACCTTTCTTCCTGAAGATTGCGGAGCGTTATGAGCAGCGCTGACATGACGCGGCGGGTCCGCATCAAACTGCCCGCCGGTGCCGCGGTGACCGCCTTGTTCCTTGCACTGGCGGCGTGCCTGGCGGTGTTCATTGCGTATTACTGGTTCGCGGTGCTGGCGCCGCGACTCGATGCCAACGCCCGTGCCAACGCGAGCGCGCTGGCCAGCTCGCAGGCCCACGTGCTGGCCGATGCCCTCGGCGGGCGCGATTCCGAAGCAGCACGGCGGCGTCTGGTCGGGGTGATGGACGAAATCCTCATTGCCCGCGATCCGACGACGGGCGAGCCGATTTTCCTCGCCCTGCGCACGGAAATCGATTACGACGTGGTGCGCGCGCCACCTGGCGTGTTCGACATCGCCAAGGAGAGCGGGCAGTGTGCCGACTGTCTGGCGATAGACGTGCCGCTGTATGCCAGGCAGTCGCGAGAGTTGCTCGGCATTGCCCACTTCCAGGCCAATCTGCTGTTTGTGAGCGAGATGAAGCAGGACGTGCGTGACAAGCTGTCGATCGGCGCTGCCGTGCTGCTGGTCGTGATTGGCGGCATCTGGTGGGCCGTTGTCAGCTTGCTGCGCAATATCGTGCGCAGTGAGCGCAACTTGAGGGCGGTGTTCGAGGTTGCGCCGGTGCCGATGGTATTGGCGCGCCAGAGCGACTGCCAGATTCTGCGCGCCAATCGCGCCGCAGCCGAACTGTTCGGGGTTTCGCCCGAGGCGTTGCCCGGCCTGCGCGCCAGCGACTTCCATGGCGAGGCCGCAGGGCAACGGCCGCTGTGCGGACCGCTTGCGGATGCGCGCAGCGTCGACGGTCGCGAGATCGAGTTTACCGATCGCCAGGGCGCACACCACTGGGTGCTGGCTTCCGCCTATGCCATCGGCTTCTTCGACGAACCGGCACACATCCTCAGTTACGCCGATATCACCGCATTGAAGCGCATCCATCAGGAACTGATGGACGCCAAGGAGGCGGCCGAATCGGCCACCCGTGCCAAGAGCCTGTTCGTGGCCAACATGAGCCACGAGATTCGTACGCCGCTGAATGCGGTCATCGGCTTCTGTCACCTGGCCTTGCGCACGCCGCTCAGCGACAAGCAGCGCAGCTACCTCGGCAACATTCGCAATGCCACCGATTCCTTGCTCGCCGTCATCAACGACATTCTCGATTTCTCGAAGCTCGACGCCAGCAAGCTCGAGCTTGAGCGGATCGACTTCCAGCTGTCGAAGGTCGTTGGCGACCTGCTCGAGCTCTTCGGCGTGCTCGCCGATCAGCGCGGACTGAGCATCACCGCAGAAATCGCTGACGATGTGCCCGACTGGATCAATGGCGACCCGCAGCGACTGCGTCAGATATTGATCAACCTGATCGGCAATGCACTCAAGTTCACCGAGACCGGCGGAGTGCAGTTGCGTGTCACCAGGCAGCAGGGCTCGGGCGATGGTGAGACCTTGTGCTTCGAAGTCAGCGATACCGGCATTGGTATCGACGAGGCGGCGATCCCCGGCCTGTTCGAGTCCTTCACCCAGGCAGACAGTTCGATCACTCGCAAGCATGGTGGCACTGGCCTGGGACTTGCGATCTGCCGCAGTCTGGTGGCGTTGATGGATGGTCAGATCGGTGTGCGCAGCGAGCCCGGTCGTGGCAGCATCTTCTGGTTTACTGCGGATTTCACGATCGCCCCCGAGCACGGCGTGTCGCGGAATGTTCCCGCCGTCTCCGAAGGAGGTATACCGCGCCGCGGTGCGCGTGTACTGATCGTCGAGGATAATTCGACCAACCAGCGCATCATGTGCGAGCTTCTGGGCGGGATGGGACTCGAGGTGCGGGTGGCGGGAGACGGCATGGCCGCGCTGGAGGCTATCGCGCAGGATCACTTCGACCTGGTGCTGATGGACTTGCAGATGCCGCGCATGGACGGATACCAGGCCACGGCCGCCATCCGCGCCGAGCACGACCTGTCTGGCCTGCCGATCATCGCCATGACCGCCCACGGCCGCGACGAGGATCGTGAGCAATGTCTTGCTGCGGGAATGAACGATCATTTGAGCAAACCCGTGGATCCGGCGTTGCTTGCCGGTACGCTGGCGCGTTGGCTCCCGCCTGGAGCGACTGCGGAACGGCCTGTCGAGGTCGATGCCCTGCCGCACGTTGCAGCCGATGCGCCCGGGTTTACGCTGCCCGGCGTTGACACGAAGTCGGGTCTGGCACGCGCCGGCGACAAGCGCGGCCTGTACGTGCAATTGTTGTGCGAGTTTCGTGAGGATCATGCCGATAGCGTTCGTCGCATCCGCAATGCCTTCCTGCAAGGACAACCCGATGAAGCGCTGCGCATCGCCCATAACCTCAAGGGCACGGCTGGCAATCTCGGCGCCCGCGTGCTGGAGCGTAGCGTGCTGGCACTGGAGCGGGCGGTACGCGGTGATCTGGCAGCCGATGCCGCGCTGGATGTGGTCGAGACCGCACTGATGCAACTCGTGGACGCGATCGGCGCGCTGACACCGCCGCCTGCGATCTCCGAGCGTGGCGTGCTCGACGAGGCGGCGCTGGCGGCCAGCATCGAGGCACTGGCACATGCACTTCGTGATGGCAATTTCGACGCGGTACAACGCCTCGAGCCGTTGGCCCGCGCGTTGGCGGGACACTTGAACGAGCACTACCAGCAGCTTTCGCGACGGGTGCATGCATTCGAATTCGAGGCCGCACAGGCGGCTCTGGCCGAGCTTGCGCGCCAACTCGCCAGAATTTCGGGAGAGCAGACACATGAATGATGACAAGCCCCGGGTGCTGATCGTGGACGATGAACGGTCCAATATCAGTCTGCTCGGCAACCT
Source organism: Azoarcus sp. L1K30 (assembly GCF_018122735.1). Classification (GTDB taxonomy): domain Bacteria; phylum Pseudomonadota; class Gammaproteobacteria; order Burkholderiales; family Rhodocyclaceae; genus Parazoarcus. The sequence continues at coordinate 4,721,938 of NZ_JAGRRD010000001.1, forward strand.
GCTGTCGCCCGACTGCGAAGTCGTCGTCGCCACGGACGGAGAGTCGGCCTTGCGCCGTGCAGCGGCAGAGGCCAGGCCCGATATCATCCTGCTCGATGTCATGATGCCCGGCATGGATGGCTACCAAGTGTGCAGGCAGCTCAAGGAAAGTGATCTGACCCGCGACATCCCGGTCATTTTCATCACCGCGATGGGCGAGGAGGACGATGAGGCCCTTGGTTTGCGGATTGGTGCCGTCGACTACGTTACCAAACCGTTTTCGCCAGCGATCCTCAAGATGCGCATTCGTACCCACGTCGAGCTCAAGCGCCTGCGCGACCACTGGCAACGCCTTTCAACCGTCGATGCACTGACGCAGGTTGCCAATCGCCGTTGTTTCGACGAGGCGCTGGAGACAGCGTGGCGCACCACGATGCGCAACGAACAGACGCTGGCGCTGATCATGATCGACGTCGATCATTTCAAGGCCTACAACGACCATCATGGTCACGCCGCCGGCGATGTGTGTCTCAGACGATTGGCGCAGGTGCTTGGCAGGGAGGTCAAACGTGCCGGAGACCTGTTTGCCCGCTTTGGTGGTGAGGAGTTCGTGTGCCTGATGCCGGATGCGGATCTCGTTGGTGCGGAGACCGTTGGTCGTCGAATGTGTGCGGCCGTTGCCGAATTGGCCATCCAGCACGATCATCCGGCAGTGCAGGCAACGGTGAGTATCAGCCTTGGTCTGGCGGTGCTGGCGCCGAACAAGCGAACGAACCCGACCGATTTGATCGTCGAAGCGGACCGCAGGCTCTATGACGCCAAGCGCGGCGGGCGAAACCGGATCAGTGCGGCCTTCGTGGGTGCGCCAGGCGGCTAGCCTCATTCAATTGCGAAGATGAAGATGAGGGCGCCGGAGGTCATTCTGTCCCGCAAAGCGGGAGGCGGCTCCGGATGTGCCGGGGCATATTCAATTCGTCGAGTGGCAGGAGATGGATGACCGGGTCAGGGGCTTGATGATGAAGCGCATGGGCGGAAGGACGCTGCTTCTGGTATTGCTCCCGGGTGCGCTCGGGGCGCTTGGCGGATGCGACTCGGCGCAGGATGCCGGCTATCAGGGCTATGTCGAAGGCGAGTATCTGTATCTGTCGGCGCCGCAGCCCGGTTTTCTGGATACGCTTGCGACGCCGCGTGGAAGCCGGGTTGGCGCAGGGCAGACCCTGTTCGTGATCGCCAGCGAACCGGACGGGCAGGCGCTGTCCGAAGCAGAGGCGCGCGCCCAGGCCGCGCGCGAGAAAGTGGAGAATCTGAAGGCGCCACGGCGCGCGCCCGAGGTGGCTGCGCTCGAGGCCGAACTCGAAGCCGCTCTGGCCGGTTTGCGCCTGAGTCGTGCGCGTTTGCAGCAACAGACGGCCCTGGCCGCGCAACGCTTCGTGTCCAGGGCTGCGCTCGATGATGCCCGCAGCGCATTCGACCGGGCTGCCGCGCAGGTGGACGTCGCGCGCCAGCAACTGGCCAGTGTCCGCGCCTCGGTGGGGCGCCAGTCGGAGGTTCGTGGCGCCGAAGCGGATTTGCGCGCAGCCACGGCGGTCGTTGAGCAGAAGCGCTGGGCTGCGCAAATGAAGACGGTGCTTGCGCCAGTCGTTGGTGAAGTGAGCGAAACCTACTATCGCCCGGGCGAATGGGTGCCCGCGGGTGCTGCCGTGGTCAGCCTGCTGCCCGACGACCGGCGTAGGCTGCGCTTCTTCGTGCCGGAATCCGCGCTTGCCGGCCTGAAGCCGGGGCAGGTCGTCGAGGCCGGTTGTGATGGCTGCTCCGCCGCCGTTCGCGCGACCATCGACTTCATCGCGCCGCAGGCGGAGTACACACCGCCGGTGATCTACAGCCGCGGCAGCCGAGAAAAGCTCGTGTTCCGGGTCGAAGCGGTGCCCGAGCATGCAGCCGAACTGCGTCCTGGTCTGCCGGTGGACGTGCATCCGGTGGCGCGCTGACATGACGGCCGCGCCGCTGGTGATCGATGTCGAGGGCATCAACAAGCATTTCGGCGACAAGCACGTGGTGAAGGACCTGTCGCTGCAGGTGCGACAAGGAGAGATTTTCGGCTTTCTCGGCCCCAATGGCAGCGGCAAGACCACCTCGATCCGCATGTTGTGCGGACTGCTGACTCCGGACAGTGGACGCGGCAGCTGCCTCGGGCTCGACGTGCTGACCGAGAGCGCCGCGATCAAGCGTCAGGTCGGCTACATGACGCAGAAATTTTCGCTGTGGGACGATCTCACCATCGGCGAGAATCTGGATTTCGTCGCGCGCATGTTCGGCGTGGCGCAGCGGCGCGAGGTGGTGGCGAGAACGCTCGACGAGCTCGGTCTGGGCGGGCGGCGCGATCAACTGGCCGGCACCTTGTCGGGCGGCTGGAAGCAGCGCCTTGCGCTGGCGGCCTGCCTGCAGCACAAGCCCCGCCTGCTGCTGCTGGACGAGCCTACCGCGGGCGTCGACCCGAAGGCCAGGCGTGATTTCTGGGAGGAGATTCATCGTCTGTCGGCGGCCGGCATCACCGTGCTGGTGTCGACCCACTACATGGACGAAGCCGAGCGTTGCCACCGCCTGGCCTACATTGCCTATGGGGCGTTGATGGCCTCCGGTACCGCGCATGAGGTCGTGGCGGCGCAGCAACTCAGTACCTGGTCCCTGAGCGGTCCCCATCTGCAGGGCCTGGCGCAGACACTGGGCGACTTGCCGGGGGTGGATCTGGTGGCAAGCTTCGGCGCCACACTGCATGTCAGTGGCAAGGATGCTGCGGCGCTGGAGGCGAGCCTGAAGGATTTTGCCCGGCGCAAGGGGCTGACGGCGACGGCTGTTGCGGCATCCCTCGAGGATGCGTTCATCTACCTGATGCAGAACAGTCAGGATCCGTTCGCGGGGGGCAAATGAACGGATTCTCGCTGTCGCGATGGTTCGGCATCATGCTGAAGGAGTTCATCCAGCTGCGCCGCGATCGCCTGACTTTCGGCATGATCGTCGGTATTCCGATCATGCAGTTGATGCTGTTCGGCTTCGCGATCAATTCCGATCCCAGACACCTGCCGACGGCGGTCGTCATGGCCGACCCCGGCCCCTTCGCCCGCGCCTATGTCGCGGCGATGCGCAACAGCGACTATTTCAGGATCGTCGGCACCGTGGATGCGCGCGATGCCGATAGCCTGCTCGATCGCAGCCAGGTGCAGTTCGTGGTCACCTTTCCGCCCGGTTTTCACCGCGACCTGGTGCGTGGAAAGTCCCCCGTGCTGCTGGTCGAGGCCGATGCCACCGACCCGATGGCGACCGGTGGCGCCATTTCGGTACTCAACCATCTCGGCGCGGAGGTGTTCGCTCCCGATCTGCCGGGGGTGCAGCGACCGGGTATGGCGGCGGTGGATCTCAGAGTACACCGCCGTTACAACCCCGAAGGCATTACCGCCTACAACGTGGTGCCGGGCCTGTTGGGGGTGATCCTGACGATGACCATGGTGTTGATGACGGGGCTGGCGATGACGCGCGAACGCGAGCGTGGCACGTTCGAGAATCTGCTGGCCACGCCCGCGACGCCGGTGGAGGTGATGACGGGCAAGATCGTGCCCTACATTGTCATCGGGCTGGTACAGGTCACGCTCATCCTGCTGGCGGCGCGCTGGATTTTCCAGGTGCCGATGCATGGCAGTCTGCTCGTGCTCTACGCCGTGGTGCTGCTGTTCATCGTTGCCAATCTTGCGCTTGGCATCACCTTCAGTTCGATTGCACGCAACCAGTTGCAGGCCATGCAGCTGACCTTCTTCTTCTTTCTCCCGTCGATGCTGTTGTCGGGCTTCATGTTTCCGTTCCGCGGCATGCCGGAGTGGGCGCAGGTGGTGGGCAATGCCCTGCCGCTGACGCATTTCCTGGTGCTGGTGCGCGGCATCATGCTCAAGGGCAACGACATGGGCATGCTGTGGGATCAGGTATGGCCATTGCTGCTGTTCATTGCCGTCGTGCTCGTGGTCGGGCTCAAGACCTTCCGCCGTACGCTCGATTGAGGCGCGTGCGGCGCGTTCGAATCAGGCTTCGACGAGCCCCGCACGCACCGCAATGAGTGCGAGTTCGGCCGCGTTGTCGGCGTTGAGTTTCTGCTTGATGTGATACAGGTGGGTGCCTACCGTACTGTTGCTGAGCTTGAGGGTTGCGGCCACGTCGGCCACCGAGCGCCCGTGCGCCAATTGCACGAAGACATTGAATTCGCGTGCCGTCAGCGAGGATGCAGGGTTGCTGTTGCCGCCCATGCAGGCCATCGCCAGACGCGGCGCGAGTTCGCTGTCGATGAAATGCTCGCCGCGGGAGACGGCTGCAATGGCCTTGAGCAGTTCGTTCGGATGGGCGCGTTTTGACAGGTAACCGGTCGCGCCAGCCTGCAGCGCGCGCGCCGGGATCTGCGTGTCCTCGTGTGCGGACAGCATCAGCACGCGCGCGCCACGGTGGCGGGCGAGCAGCCGTTCAAGCGCGGCCAGCCCGCCCATGCCTGGCATCGAGACATCCATCACCAGCACCTCGGGTGTGTGCTCGGCATATGCACTCAGGGCCGTTTCGCCGCTGTTCGCCTCCTCGACGACGGTGCCGCCGGCGCCTTCGATCAGTAGCCTGAATCCCATGCGGACGATGGTGTGGTCGTCCGCGAGCACGATACGCAGTCCGTTCAGTGTAGTCATGACGAGGTGATCTCCATCGTTGGCACCAGAGGCAGGGTGGCACGCACGCTCAGGCCGCCCGAAGGTGCGGGTTCGAAACACAGTTCACCGCCAAGCTCGAGGGTACGTTCATGCATGCCGGTCAGGCCGTAGCGCGGCCGGCTGTCGGTGCATGCGCGGCTCAGGCCGCAGCCATTGTCGGCAATGCGAAGTTCGATGGCCCTGGCGTCGCAATGCAGCGAGACGTCGACCCGGCTTGCGCCGGCGTGACGTACCACGTTGGTCAGACTCTCCTGGAGCAGGCGCTGGATGGTGTGCTGTACGGCGGTGTCCACCGCTGCGGCAGGCGCATCGGTGCGGCAGTCGAGGTGGATGCCGGGGTGAAGCGTGCGCCACTGCGCGCACAGCTGCTGTACCGCCTCGTCCACACCGCCGTCGACAGGGTTAGGCGGGCGCAGGCGCTGCAGGATGGCGCGTACGCCGTCGTGCATCTGGCCCGCCATGGCGACGATGGCCTGGGCGCTGCCGTGGATGCCCGGCTGGTCGGCGCTGCGCTGCTGGATGGCTCCGGCGATGGCGCGTACGGCGGTGATACCCTGCGCGAGTTCATCGTGCAGTTCGCGGGCGATTGCGCGGCGCTCGTCCTCGAGTCGCGCCTGCAGGGCAAGGTTGAAGCGCTGGCTGGCTTCGAGTCGGGTGTTGTCGGCGAGACTGTCATCCAGCCTGTCGGCGAGGCGATTGTAGCTCTGGGCGAGATGATCGAGCTCCGGCGCCCCGACCGCGGGCAAGCGGCGGTCGAAAAGGCCGTCCGCGCCGCGGGCAAAGGCGTCGCCGATCTCACGCAGCGGCCGCAGCGCGCGATCGAGCGCGACATGGCTGCCCATCCACGCCAACAGCAGGATCGCAAGCCCCCAGCCGATGAGTCCGCTGAGGTCATCCCAGGCGTCGAGCACCGAGCGCGAGGGATCGGGCGTGAGGCTCAGTTGCAGGTGGCCGGCGTCGAAGTGGCGTACGGCGAGCGTGGGGGTCACCTGTGCGGCGAACCAGTCGGGCGCACTGCGTCCGGCCTTGTAGGTCGGTTCCGGTGAGCGATACAGCGGCTCGGCCGCGCCCGCGGCGGTCTTCACCTCCAGCATGTGGGCGCGCAGGCGGCCGACCTCGCGCAGCGCGCTCATCAGGCGATCTTCGCCGCCGGTCGGCGAACGGCGGCTCTCGGCCACGAGCACTGCCAGCCACTGGCTCGCCACCCGGTTTGCCGCTTCCATCTCCTCGTGGATGGCATTGCGGGTTTCGCGTATCCACACGGCGGCCGTCGCGAGCATGGCGACTGCGAGCAGGGCGGTGATGACCAGACTGATCCGGGTGTGAAGACTGCCGCGTGCATGCATGGTGTCAGCTCTCCCATTGATAACGCAAACCGATCCAGCCCGAACGCGGCGCACCGGGGGCGACGAAGGTTTCGTGGCGCCAGTTGCTCGAGCCGGTCAGGAAGCTGCCGGCGGCGTCGAAGGGATTCTCGGCCAGCGCGCCACCGCTGGCGTACTTGCGGTCGAAAACATTGTTGATGCGGCCAAACAGTGTCCAGCCGCCACCGAGTGACATGTCGGCCGCAAGATTGAGCAGCGCGTAGGCCGGGATCCTGCCCTTGCCGTCGAAGTTGCGGGTGGTGCCGAAGACGTCGGTCGCTTCTCCGCGGACGTGCGCATTGTTTTCGTTGCCGCGCACATACTGGGACGAGAAGCCGACGACGTCGGTGATCAGGCGCAGCGCCGAGGTGGCCTGCCATGCCAGTGAGAGCTTGAGGCTGTGGGCGGGGATGCCGGGCAGGTGATCGCCCTTGCCGACCAGGATCTCGTCGTCCTGGCCATTGGCGGTGCAGGCGGTCGCTTGACCACGACTGCTGTTGTCGGCGGCGAGCAGGCAGGCCGACGACTGGAAGGTCGCCTGCACAAAGCTGTAATTGGCTTCCCAGCTCAACACGCCGCGCTGACCGGATACGCCGAGTTCGGCCCCCTGGCGGCGGGTGCGGACAAAGTTGGTGAAATAGCCGGCGCTCGTCGAGGTGCCGACGAACAGGATGTCGTCATGGTTGATGGTGCGATACAGTCCGGCGTTCCAGCTCGGACCATTGGCCAGCCTGCCGCGTACGCCAAGTTCGATGCTGCGCGCCACGACCTGTTTCAGGTAGGGGTCTGCGGCCAGCGCGTTGGGCAGGGTGCACGGGTTGTCGGGGTCGGCACAGCCCAGTTCGATGGGCGAGGGGGCGCGGTTGCCCTGGGACATGCCGCCATAGACGGTCAGGCTTTCGGCCGCCTGCCAGCTGAGCCCCAGCGCGGGGTTGAGCTTGCGATAGGTAAAGTCGCCGTCCAGATTGGGGTAATCGGGATTGAGACGGTCGCGGTTGATGACTCGGGTTTCGTTGTAGCGTGCCGAGGCGGTGAGATGCAGCGCCGGCGACAGCGACCAGGTATCGGTGGCATAGACGCTGGTGGTGCGCGTTTGTCCATCGAGGCTGTTCTCTTCTTCGATGTCGCTGCCGGGCACGACGCCACGGCTGGCGCCGAGCACACCGGTCTGGGCGCTCTGGCTGAAGTCGCTGCGGCTGCGGTCGTGGGTAAGTCCGATGGCCAGCGTGCTGGCGTCCGCCTCGTGGATCCATTGCAGCGCCAGCCCCTGCGCATGCTGGCGGTTTCGGGTGCGGTTATTGGCACCACTGTCGACATTGAAGCCGCCGGCTGCGTTGGCGGCCAGGCATCGGCTTTCGTCGGCCGAGCCGGCCCCAAAGTCGTCGGCTTCGCAGTCGCCGTTGTTGGGGCCGTCCTCGAAGTCATCGTTGGCGTCGCCGTTGAGCGTACGCGTCAGGGTCTGGCGATGGTAGAGCGTTGCGGAGAGGCTGTTGCGCTCGTCCACCCAGAGGCTGCCCGACAGGGCGACCAGCGTCATCGCATTGCGGGTGTTGTCCGGGTGGGTGAAGATCGCGCTGCGGCGGCGCGCAAGCATGGACTCGGGCACCAGGCCGTTGCCGGTGAGGTCGGTGTCGGCCCGCATCAGGGTGAGGTCGATCTCGCCGTTGTCGAAACGTTGGCTCAGTTTGCCGAACACCTGTCTGAGCTCGGACGGCGAACGGTCGCGCCAGCCGTCTTCGCGCGACAGGTCCGCCGCGAGGTAGTAGGCGGAGTCGCCGCTGTGCCCGCCCTGTTCCACTTCCAGTGCGCTGCGGCCGAAGGCGCCGGTCCGCATGCTGGCCGCTCCGCCCGGATGGGTGAAGCCGCTCCTGGTACGCAGCGATAGCGCCCCGCCGAGGGTGTTGAGTCCGAATACCGGATTGGAGCCCGGAATCAGCGTCACCGAGTCGAGGGCGACGCGGGGGATGAGGTCCCAATTCACGGTATCGCCGAAGGGCTCATTCACCCGGACGCCATCGAGATAGATCGAGAGTCCCTGCGGGGTGCCGAGCAGCGGCGAGGCGGAGAAGCCGCGATAGTTCACGTCGGGCTGGAACGGATTGCCCTGTGTTTCGTTGATGTTGACGCCGGGCAGTCGATCGCCCATGAAGTCGGGCAGGCTCAGGCTCTGTTTGGCACGGAGGGCGTCGGCGGTGACGGTTTGGACGTTGCTTGGCACCTGATCGCGCGGGACGTCGAGGCCGGGCAGAGGCGTCGTCGCCACGACTTCGACTTTTCCGAGGGTGGCGTCGGCACAGTGCACAACCGCAGGAAATGCCGCGGCGAGTGCGATGCACAGCGGTTTGCCCAAGCGTCGACGTGTAGTGCGCTGTGTCATTTGGCGATGTGTTCGAAAGTTGGGGACGCCATTGCCTTGCGCGCGGATGCGGCCCGCAGCGCCGCCAGTTCGGCCTGAGGGAAGAGGTGCACGACCGAGCGCCGGTATTCCTTGTCCACGACCGCCAGTCCCGCAAATTCGGCCGGCACGGGTTTTTCCAGCATCTCGGTCATGTCCAGGCCCTGCTCGGCGCCTTCGGCAATGGTTCTTGACAGCCATTGCAGGTAGCGGCGGGTCTGCTCGATGGGTCTGGTGTCGGTGGCAATGGCACCATGCCCGGGCACGAGGTGGGAGAAGGGGATCTGCTGCAGGCGGTCGAGGGCTTCCAGCCAGGTGGCGATGTCCGCATGCGGCGTGGTGGGCGCGCGGCCATTGAACACCAGGTCGGATGCAAACAGGGTGCCGGTACGGATGTCGCGCACGACGAGGTCGGACGCGGTGTGACCGTCGAAAGTGAGAATCTCGAGCTTGCGTCCGCCACTGTCGATGCGGCCGGGTTCCAGCGTGGCGCCTGGCACGACGACCTCGGTGCCAAGCATCCAGTCGCCGTTGAGGCGGTACATGTTGTCGAGAAATGCCGGGCCTTCGGTCTCGATGCCGTGTGTCGTCGTCGGTGTTGCCGCCAGTATGGCGGTGGCGAATCCCTGATTGCCGAGGAAATGATCGGGGTGGTGGTGGGTGTTGATCACCAGCGTGATGGGCAGTGGTGTGATGCGGGCAATGGCGGCACGCAGTTGCTCGCCGTAACGTTTCGATGAGCCGGTGTCGATCACGGTGACGCCGCTGTCGCCCACGATGAAGCTGGTATTGACGATGTTGCCGCCGTTGTCGAAGGAGAAATCCTCGGTGCGCCCGACCAGCACATAGACGCCATCGGCAATGCGCTCGGGGGCCAGCTGGTAGTCGAAATCGGCGGCTGCGCAGGAAAGGGCTGTGGCGGCGCCGATCAGGCCTGCCATGAGCCTGCACAGCAGCGCATCGATGCGCCGGGCCCGGGCGCGGGTCATGGTTTCACCTCGGCCTGGATACGGTTGCCGTTATTGTCCCGGCCGCTGACCGTCAGGACCCCGTCGCCGATGATGCCGGGCGGCGCGTCGATGGTGAAGAGCGGGTTTTCGGATACCGGCTCTGCCGGATAGATCGTCATCAGGCGTTCGTTGCCGGGCAGGCTGATGCGCAGCTCGTCGATGTGAAACACCGGAATGCCGGCCGCCAGCCCGGTATCCATTGGATGAATCACCTGCAGGCGCAGCCGCTTGCCGCCGTCGACCCGTGGCCACACGCGTGCGCTGACTTCGTTCAGGCGTTGCTGCCATTCGGGAGAGCCGTTGCCGGTGGAGGGCAGCGTGCAGCCGCCACCCGTGGTGTTGACCCAGGTGCCGCCGACATGCCACAGGCCGTCCGCGGTGCGGGCGGCTGCGCGCACCGGAGTCGATTGCTGCAGCTTGAGACGAAAGCCGAGCACGCTGCGCGCCTGTCCCGGCTCGAAGCTGAGCGCCTTGACGATCGGATTGAAATCGGCGAATACCAGCACTTCCTCGACGCCCGGCAGTGCGCTCGCGTCGACCAGCACCGGCACATTCATCGCATCTTCGGCGGTGCCCGGCGCAGATACCTTGACGCGTTCGTCGAACACGACCCGTTCGTCGCGGAAGAACTCGCGCTGCATGTCGTGCCAGCGTGCCGAGTCGAGCGGGTCGGCAGCGGCGGGTGCGGTCGCCGCGGCAGTCGCCGTGCAGGCAAGCGGGCCGAGGATGAGCGCCAGCGTCGTTGCGGCGATCATGCTTTTCAGTTGCATCGTGTCTCCTCATGGGCGCGGTACGTGCCGCGCCGTTCTATAGTGAAATGTACGCAAAGCCTGTGCCACATGGGTGAGGCTGGCCTACAGGGGAGAGGGCCACGCGTCGAGGCATGCCTGCCCGTCGTTGTGCCGGCGCGAGTAAAGCATGTTGCTGTTCAGTTTTGGAGCATCTGCCTTGATTTGGCACAGGCGTCACCTGTCACTGTGACAGCACGACAGGAAATGGGGCCATGGCATGCAGCTTGCGAACAGGGTCGCTGGAGGCTCGCAGGTTCATGCAGACCTGTCAGGGCTTGCCGGATACACATACCGAGAGACCAAGGAGGAAACTGATGAAAAAAACACCAAGGATTTCTGCCGCACCGCGTCGGCTCAGCATGATTGCTGGCGCGTTGCTGGTGCTGGGGGCGACCCAGGCGATGGCAAAGGAAGTCACCGACGCCGACATCGTCAATGACGCCACCATCACCACCCAGGTGGTGACTCATGGTCTGGGTACGAAAGGTCAGCGTTTCAGCCCGCTGACCCAGATCAATACCGACACGGTCAAGGATCTCGTTCCGGCGTGGTCGTTCTCCTTCGGGGGCGAGAAGCAGCGCGGACAACAGTCGCAGCCGATCATCTTCGACGGCAAGATGTACGTGACCGCTTCTTACAGCCGCCTGTTCGCGCTCGACGCCAAGACCGGCGAGAAACTGTGGAAATACGAAGCCCGCCTGCCTGACGGCATCATGCCCTGCTGCGATGTGATCAACCGTGGTGCCGCGATCTACGGCAACCTGGTGATCTTTGGCACGCTCGATGCCAAGCTGGTGGCGCTGGACAAGGACACCGGCAAGGTGGTGTGGCGCGAGACGATCGACGACTACAAGGCGGGCTATTCGTTTACCGCCGCACCGCAGATCGTCAAGGGTATGGTCATCACTGGCACCTCAGGCGGTGAGTTCGGTATTGTCGGCCGCGTGGATGCACGTGACGCCAAGACCGGCAAGCTGATCTGGAGCCGTCCGACCGTCGAAGGCCACATGGGTCACAAGTACGACAAGGACGGCAAGGCCATCGACAACGGCATTTCCGGCAAGACCAACGCGACCTGGCCGGGTGACCTGTGGAAGACGGGTGGCGCTGCACCGTGGCAGGCCGCCTACTACGATCCGGAAGCCAACCTGATCTACATCGGTACCGGCAACCCTTCGCCGTGGAACAGCTGGCTGCGTCCGGGCGACAACCTGTATTCGTCGTCGACGCTTGCGATCGATCCGGATACCGGCAAGATCGTCTGGCACTTCCAGGGTACGCCGCATGACGGATGGGACTTCGACGGGGTGAACGAGTTCATCTCCTTCGAGTACAACGATCCGAAGACCGGCAAGATGGTGAAGGCCGGTGGCAAGGCAGACCGTAACGGCTTCTTCCTCGTCAATGACCGTACCAACGGCAAGCTGCTCAATGCCTTCCCTTTCGTCAGCCGCATCGACTGGTCCAAGGGGTACGACCTCAAGACCGGGCGTCCGATGTACAACGACGACAAGCGTCCGGGCAACCCCTTCACCGAAGGTGGTGGCGATGGACACAAGGGGGCAGTGGTGTTCGCCGCGCCGTCCTTCCTCGGTGGCAAGAACCAGATGCCAATGGCCTACAGCCCGAAGACCGGCTACTTCTACGTGCCGGCCAACGAGTGGGGCATGGACATCTGGAACGAGCCCGTGTCGTACAAGCGTGGTGCGGCCTACCTCGGTGCCGGTTTCACCATCAAGCCGTTGTATGAGGATTACATCGGTGCGCTGCGTGCGGTCGATCCCGTGTCCGGAAAGATCGTGTGGGAAGTCAAGAACAATGCCCCATTGTGGGGTGGCGTGATGACGACTGCCGGCAATCTGGTGTTCTACGGTACGCCCGAGGGCTACCTGAAGGCGATCAATGCCACTACGGGTGAAGAAGTGTGGCAGTTCCAGACCGGCTCCGGCGTCATCGCGCCGCCCGTGACCTGGGAAGAGAATGGCGAGCAGTACATTGCGGTCGTGTCGGGTTGGGGCGGTGCGGTGCCGCTGTGGGGCGGCGATGTTGCCCGCCGTGTGAACACGCTCGAGCAGGGCGGTTCGGTGTGGGTGTTCAAGCTGCACAAGAGCTAAGCTGCGGCAGCCATCCGTAACGGGTGGCGTACCCACGGAGCCCCGCTGGCGAGCGCTGGCGGGGCTTTTCGCATTTTTCGAGCGGCTCCGTTCGACGAGGAGATCGGTCCTGTGTGCCTGGACTGGGTGCGGGCTCCAGCCCGGCTGGCTCCAGTTGTGGCTGGCTCGAGTGAAGCCGTCGGGGAGCAGGATCGCTTTGTTCACGGACCCGGCGTCCTAGTGCGCCAGCTCGGGCGAATCCGGATCGCGGCCCGTCTGCGCGGCCAGTGGAGACTCTACAAAGCTGCGGATCGCCCAGATGAGTTCGAGCGAGAGCACATCCTTCCACGGGGGCATATGCACGATGCCGACCTTGACCTTGCCTTCTTCCGCACTTTTCCGGAAATAGTAGTCGGCGTCGCTGGTGCAGCGCGCTTTGAGTTCGGGTTCGCTCACGCGCGCACAGGCGCGGCCGACACGACGCAGGTCCGGCGCGGGCGAGGCGTGGGCGTCTGCATCGGTGCCGTGGCACTGCGCACATGTCTGGTTGAACGCCGTGCGGCCGATCGTGATTGCTGCGTCATTGCCGCGGTAGGGGTTCCGCTCCTCATCGTGGTGGGTCAGGCGAGGAAGTGCGGTCGTATTCACCTCGGGTGAGTGGACCACGATCCCGCGTGCATTGGCGGCGCATATCAGGCCGAGTGTCAGACTGGCAGCGAAAATCAGGGTATGCAGGGACATTGGGTGCGGTCCTACCAGCCGCTCGGGCAGCCTTGGCAGCCCTCGAAATCGGAGTCGGGAAAGATCGTGAAGCGGGTATGGCAGCCCTCCATGTGCGCACCGCGCAGATTCACGGTGACGAATTTGGCTTCCTGCAATTCGGTGGCGATCAGTTGGGCGCGCTCGAACCACGCGAAGTTGAGACGGGCGTATTCGAGGCTTGCGCCCGTAAGGTTTGCGTCCGAGAAGTCGGCGCGCATCAGGCGGGCAGCTTCCAGATTTGTGCCCACGAGCGTCGCCCGGCGGAAGATCGCGGAGGGGGCGCTGGCTTTCTCCAGGCGTGCCGCGGTAAGGTTGGCGCCTTCCAGGTTGGCGCCGGCCAGGTTTGCAGCGCGTAGGTCGGCACGTGTGAGATCGGCCCCGCGCAAATCGGCTCCAGCGAGGTTCTTGCCGACCAGGTCCGCGTGGCGCAGGTCGGCACCCGGACAGCGGGTGTATGGCCAGATCGGGCAGCCATTGATGACAGTGGTCGCGCTTTCCTGCACGCGCTCGTTCGCCGTTGCCGGGGGTGAAGCGCACAGCGCAAGCAGTGCGGCGAAACATGCTGTTCGGTTCATGTCGGGCGTTCCTTGAGGGCAGCGGGCGGATTGTGGCCGCCCGCGACGGCTTACTTCGCAGCAATCATTTTGGGCAGCTTGAAGACCCAGAACGAGCCACCCTGAGTGACTTGTTTGGTCAGGTCGGCCATATCACCACCCCACAGCGGTACCGCGCCGCCGTATCCGGACTGGATGCCGATATATTGTTCGCCGTCCATCTCCCAGGTGATCGGTACCGACACGACGCCGGAGCCGGTCTGGAACTTCCACAGTTCGTCGCCGGTTTTTGCGTCGAGCGCCTTCACGTAGCCGTCCGATGTTCCCGAAAACAACAGGCCCCCAGCGGTGGTGAGCGTGCCGGCCCACAACGGGAAAGTCTCCTTGTGTTCCCATACGATCTTGCCGGTCCTGGGGTCGATCGCGCGGAACACGCCCACGTGGTCGTCATGGAGTTTCTTGATGCGGAAGCCCTGGCCGAGATAGGCCGATCCCGCCTTGTAGGTAAGGTGTTCGGTCCAATAGTCCATCGCCCATTCGTTGGCGGGGATGTAGAACAGGCCGGTATCTGGACTGTACGACATGGGCATCCAGTTCGTGCCGCCGAGGAACGGGGGGGAGACGAAGACTGAATCCCCCTTGTCAGCCCCTTCTTTGGGTTCGGGCGGGCGGTTACCCTTTTCAATGGGCTTGCCGGTCTTGAGGTCGAAGCCCGAGGCCCAGGTGATGCCGTCTACAAAAGGCCACGCGCCGATCAGGGACGTGGGTTTGTTGGGATAGCCGGCACCGTTGGCAAGTTTCTCCCTGTCGGTGACGAAGAAGAAGCCGTTGCGGTCAGCGTGAGCTGACGCTTTCACCGTCTTGCCGTTCTTCGGGTCCTTGTATTCGAACAGGACCACCGAGTTGTTGCCGGAGAAGTCCCACGCATCGTTCGGGGTGTGCTGAAAAAAGCCCTTCAGCTCGCCGGTGCTGGCATCCACGTAGGCCTGACCCGAGGTGAACAGGCTGTCCCAGTTACGTGGATCGTCGCCGGGGGCGGTGCGTTTCCAAGTGTTCCAGGGGGCGGGGTTGCCGGCACCGATCACCACCATATTGTTGTCGATGTCGAAGCTTGCGGTCTGCCACGGGGCGCCGCCGCCGTGGCTCCATGCTTCAACCTTGCCGGTTGCAGACGTCGGATCGTCGGGCCAGCTCGGTGCCTTGGGATCTCCGGTCGGGGTGCTGTCCTTGCCGTTAAGGCGGCCCATGTGCCCTTCCACCATCGGGCGCGCCCACACCTCTTCGCCAGTGTCCGGATCTCGCGCGAACAGCCAACCCACCACGCCGAACTCGTCGCCCGACGAGCCATGGACGAGCAACACGCGGCCGCTCTTCTGGTCCTTGATGACGAAGGGGGCACCGGTCATGGTGTAGCCCACTTTGTGGTCACCGAACTTCTTCTTCCAGACGACCTTGCCCGTATCCTTGTTCAGCGCCACGATGGCCGCATCCAGCGTGCCGAAGTAGACCTTGTCACCGTAGATCGCGGGGCCACGGTTGACCACGTCGCAGCAAGGGCGAATGTCCTCGGGCAGTCGGTACTGGTATTCCCACAGACGCTTGCCGGTCTTGGCATCGATCGCGAAGAAGCGCGAATAAGAGGCGGTGACATAGATCACGCCATCATGGACCAGCGCCTGAGCCTCCTGGCCGCGCTGTTTTTCGCCGCCGAAGGAGAAGCTCCAGGCCGGCACGAGATTGGCGACGGTCTTGGTGTTGATTTGCGTGAGGGGGCTGTGACGCTGCGCTTTGAGGCCGAGACCGTAGGACAGAACATCGGACGGGGTCTTGTCGTCGTTGGCAATGTCGTTCCAGGTGACATCGGTTGAGGCCGCGACGGGCATCGATAGCACCGCAGACAACGCAAGGGCGATGGACGTCGGCTTGAACGACGGGGTTTTCGGGATTTTCATTGTTTGCTCCTGGCCTCCTGGTTTGATTTCCTCCGAGTCCGAAGGGCTCACAGAGCCACGTTCGGATGGCAGGGTCAGTATCAGAGGCGCCACGCAGGCCCGTCGCGGGAGCTCGGACTCCGGAAGCCGGGAATATTTCCCGACGTCTTCGGGCGTGGCATGCAGCTTGCATTGGACCGCACTATTGGTGGCTATTGGAGCATGTGGTGGATCTGCGGGTGCGTTTGCTTGCCTTTCTGTCGGCCGCGTCGCTGGCCTTGTTGCTTGCCGCATGTCTTGTCACGGCATCCAGTCTGCGTGCCGACGTCGCGGAAGAACTGTCCGCATCTTCTCGTCTGGTTGAGCTGATGCTCCGCCTCAACTCGGTAGGAGAGCGGGGAAGCGAGCCAATTGCAGCATTGGTCGAAGGCGGGCGTCTTCGTCATGTTCAGGTGGTGCTCGGTCGTTCAGATTTGGAGCAACCGTTCCCTTCCGTGACACTTTCCGGGCCTGCCGGTTGGGCGTACCGGCTGGCTGTTGGCGCTCATGCAGCGCCTGAAATACACCGGGTTGACGTGGGCGGGGGAGAAGCCGTGTTCATCCGCGCGGATCCGCGCAACGAGATCGAGGAAATCATGGCTGACGGTACGCGGATCCTGTCGGTACTGCTGCTCTTCTCGATGGGTTCCATTCTGGCCGCCTGGTTTGCCACCGACAGGGCGCTGCGCCCGGTGCGCGCGCTGGAGGACGGGTTGGCGATGCTGGCACGTGGTGAGTCACGTCCAGTGCTGCCCCGATTCGAACTCAAGGAGTTCAGCCGCATCGCGGCGTCAATCGAGGAGCTTGCGGACGCGCTCGTCCACTCGCGCGCAAATGAACGAAGGCTTGGTCGCTGCATCATGGCCCTGCAGGAGGCGGAACGATGTGAACTGGCACGCGAGTTGCACGATGAGTTTGGTCAATCCCTGACGGCAATCGGCGCTGCAGCTGCTTTTGTCGAGATGCACTCGACAACGGCCGATCCGAAAATTCTCGCCGAGTGTGCGCGTGATATTCGCGCCGAGTCGGGGCGGATGTCGACGCATGTGCGTGGTCTGCTGCGTGAGCTTCGCCCGCATGGGCTTGAAGGGCTTGGTCTGCGTGAAGGGGTGCGCGAGTTGATCGATGCGTGGCGTCAGCGCTCGACCGGGATTGCGGTCGACGTGACATTGCCGGCGGCCTTCCCGCAACTGGGTGCGGATGCCGGCCTCGCGCTTTATCGGACCGTGCAGGAGGCGCTCACGAATGTAGTGCGTCACGCGGGTGCGAACAGGGTTCGCGTCGGAATCGAAGTCGAAGCGGAGATTCTGGTGCTGACAGTAGAGGATGACGGCAGGGGACGTGCGGCGGAAGTACTGCACAACGCACGAGGCGGGATACTGGGGATGCGAGAGCGGGCCGAGATGGTCGGTGGGACGTTGCGGATCGGTGACTCGTCTCTCGGGGGACTGGGCATCAGCCTCGGTTTGCCACTCAACAAGACTGGAGACAACAAGGATGATCAGGATTCTCCTGCTGGATGATCACGCCGTGGTCAGAACGGGCTACCGCCGGTTGATTGATGCCGAGGACGGTCTGCAGGTCGTTGCGGAGGCCGCAACCGCAGACGAGGCGTACTGCTGTGTGCAGCAGGGCGGAATCGACGTGGCGGTGGTCGATCTGAGCCTGCGCAAAGGTAGCGGTGTCGAGGCCATACGGCGGATGCTGTCGCGCGACCCCAGTCTCAAAGTGCTTGTGTTGTCAATGCATGACAACGCCGGTTTCGTGACCCAGGCGATGCGGGCCGGTGCATTGGGGTACCTGACCAAAAGCAGTGAGCCGGCCGAGATGCTCAGTGCGATCCGGATGGTTGCCAAGGGCCGTCGAATCCTGTCGGCGGACATCGCACAGGTGCTTGCTTCTGCCACCCTGGATGGAGATCAGCTGCTGAACCGGCTCACTCCGCGCGAATTCGAGGTGTTGCGAATGGCCGCGACCGGCGAGCCTGCGAGTTTGATTGCCGACCAGATGCATCTCAGTCACAAGACCATACTCAATCACCTGTCTGCGATTCGGCAGAAGCTTGATGCGGAGAACGATTTCAAGCTGTTCCGTGTTGCTGCCCGCCACGGACTGGTGGATTTCGCCGTCGAGGCCTATTGTTAGCCGATTCGCCGTCATCGCGTAGCACCACGTTCTCTTAAGTTCCATTTCCAAACACAATCCTAAATAAGGAGCTCCATGATGATAATCGTTAGATCAGTTGCGGCAGTTGCAATGTTCGCTACGGTTGCCGGCGCATATGCCGCTGACCCCTTGGCCGATGCCGAGATGACCAAGCTTGCGTCGGTGAGCGGGTGCCTGACCTGTCACAGCATCGAATCCGGCAAGCCCGGCCCGAACGGCATGGCCCCAATCGGGCCGGCGTGGCAGGACGTGGGCAAGCAGTATGCAGGCAAACCCGGCGCAGGCGAATTCCTGACGCGCATCGTGCTCGAAGGCTCGAGTCCGTACAGCAGCCACTGGAAGGGAAAGGTCAGCGGTCTGTCGATGCCGCCCAACGCAGTGGCGATTACAGAAGGCAACGCGCGCCGCCTGGTCGACTGGATTCTTGCGCTGGGTAAATGACTCGGCTCGCATGTCCATGCGCAGACCGTACTCGTGGTCTCGCACGGATGGCATCGTTGCAAGCGGGCGTCTGCGCCCGCGAGCGGAATGGAAACAGGCCCTGACTTTGCACGCGCAAAGCAGGGCCTGTTTCCATTCTTCGTGGTTCAGAGGATCACGGTGATCTCTTCGCGCCGGATCAGCTCTTCGCCGAAGGCCGTGGCGTCCAGTCCCAGCGCGTCGCGCGCCGTCACGATGCCTACAGGCCGTCCATCGGGCGCAACGACCGGAAGGTGACGGAACCCGCCTTCGTACATCATGTGGAGCGCATGACCGAAGGGATGGTGTTCGCCGATGGTCTGCGGGTTGTGGGTCAGGACGGCGCCGACTGGCGTCAGGTCGGCGTCGAGCCCGGCCGCCAGTACGCGGAAGGTGGCGTCGCGCTCGGTAAAGATGCCCGTAAGCACGCCATGCTCCGTCACCAGCGCGGCGCTCTCATTGTGCTGAAGCATCAGGCGGGTGACATCGCGCACTGGCATGTCGATCGATACACAGACGAATTTGCGGTCGTTGATGACGTGGTGGATGGGGCGGCTCGGCATGATCTGTCTCCTGTGCTTGTTGTGGGTCGTGCGTAACGCGATTCGTCACAACGGGTACGGCCCCGGGAATCGTGCGGTGAAGATCATGGCGAGGTCGGCGGGGGCTGCAGCTCTTGTGTGACATCACGGCGATAGACAAGCTTCAATCATGCCAGGATCGATGCTTGACGAAAGTAAATGTCAAGGCTCTGATTTGTCTCGGAATAGTCCATTGTGCTGTGCGTCATGGTCGGCTCGAAGGCGGAAAGTCACGAACCGAAAAGGTGCGGAAGGAGGATTCCCGCACGGTCGTGGTGCGGTCTTATCACCATGTTTTTATTATGGTTTTTAGTTTTTGGCATGGGTTGTTTCGCAGCGCCGAAAAGATGGGCAGCACCTGTGGACATGAAAGTTTAGCCCTGATATTTTGATGGTTAAATCAACTTTTCGGCAGAGGGCTCGCATGACCATTGAGCAATCATCTCCATCATTTCGGTCGCCGGCGAACCTTCTCTACCATGCATTGATGTCGGGGTGCGGGCTCATTGCCGCACTGCTCTTTGGTGCGATGGGTTTGCTCGTCTGTGCTGACGTGTTCATGCGCAACCTCGGTCTCGGTTCCCTGCCGTGGAGCGTCGAGGTCACCGAGTACATGCTGATGCTTGCCACCTTTGTTGCCGCACCGTGGCTGCTCTACGTCGGCGACCACATCCGTATCGACATCCTGTTGCGGGCCTCATCGGCCCGGGGTCGGTGGCGGCTTGAGCTGCTGACCGATTGTTTGGGTTTGCTGATCTGCGCCGTGCTCGCGTGGCAGTGCGTGGTGGTGGCGATCGACTCGGCACAGCAGGACAGCATGGTGTTCAAGGTACTGATATTTCCCGAGTGGTGGCTCAACCTGCCGATGGGTTTTGCCTTTGTCCTTCTGACATTCGAGTTCGCACGCAGAGTGTATGCGGTGGTACGTCACCGCGGAGGACGTTGAGATGGAGTGGCAGTCTGCACTCTTGCTAATGCTGGGCGTCCTGTTTGCGCTGATGCTCATCGGAGTGCCCGTCGCATTCGGGTTCCTTGGCGTCAACCTGCTTGGCGCCTGGATCTTTCTTGGCGGCGAGGCGGGACTCGGACAGTTGGTGCGTAATTCTGTGGGGTCGATCAGCAGCTTTTCGCTGACTCCGATCCCGCTCTTCGTACTGATGGGTGAGGTGTTGTTTCATAGCGGTCTGGCCTACCGCGCGATCGAGGCCATCGAGCGTCTGATCACCCGCTTGCCTGGGCGCCTGTCGGTCGTTGCAGTGTTGGGAGGAACGACTTTCGCGTCCCTGTCGGGGTCGACCATAGCCAATACGGCAATGATGGGCGGCACCTTGTTGCCGGAAATGCTGCGACGAGGCTACCACCCGACGCTGGCCATGGGGCCGATCATGGCGGTGGGCGGCATTGCAATGTTGATTCCACCATCGGCGCTGGCGGTGATGCTTGGTAGTCTGGCCGGCATCTCCATCGGGCAACTGCTGATTGGCGGCATCCTGCCCGGCTTGGTGATGTCGGCCGGCTTTCTCGGCTACGTGATCCTGCGCTGTCGTGCACACCCGGAGCTCGCGCCCGTCGATGCATTGGAAGGTGCGGAAATCGCAGGTTGGGCACGCTGGTGGCCTTTCCTGCGCGACGTGGTTCCGTTGTTGGGTATTTTCGTCGCGGTGGTGGGAAGCATGCTTGCCGGATGGGCGTCGCCGACCGAGTCGGCGGCAATCGGTGCCATGGCTTCAGTGTTCGCGACGATGGCATATCGCGTATTGACGCTACGTGCGCTGTCGAGAGCGCTAATGGAAACCGCGCGCATTTCGGTCATCATCCTTTTCGTGCTTGTGGCCTCCACCACCTTCTCGCAGTTGCTCAGCTTCTCGGGTGCGACGTCAGGGTTGCTCGGGCTGGTCTCCGAACTCGAGCTGTCGCCGGTGATGCTGGTCCTTGGCATGCTGCTTCTGTTGCTGATCCTTGGCTGCGTCATTGATCAGGTCAGCATGATGATGATCACGCTCCCTTTTTTTATGCCTCTGGCAAGCGCGGCCGGCATCGACCCGGTGTGGCTCGGGGTGATGATGCTGATCGCGATGGAGATGGGGTTGCTTACACCGCCGTTCGGCTTGCTGTTGATGGTCATGCAGAGTGTTGCACCCGCGCATATCCGCCTGCCGCAGATCTATGCCGCAGCGACCCCTTTCCTTGTTATCGAGTTGATTGTCCTCAGTTTGATTTTTGCTCTCCCAAGTCTGGCAGTTGGCCTGCCGCGCTTGATGAGCTGACCGTTTCTAACCCGATTGCACTACCCCCTCGGAGATTCGCTATGCAGAAGAGAACCGGAGTATTCGTAGCGAGCGTGCTGTTCTCGCTGGTCGCAACGTCCGCCCAAGGGGCGGAGATCACGCTAAGAGCGATTAGTGCTTTTGGCAAGGACACCTTTTTCTCGCAACGCTTTAACGCTTTTGTCGAAAAGGTTAACGCCGAGGGCAAGGGCATCATGCAGATCCGGGTAATTGGCGGCCCCGAGTCGATGCCGCCATTTGAGGTCGGAAACGCGGTGCGTGCCGGGGTTGTGGACTTTGCAAACAGCACTGGCGTGTTCCATGCCAACATGGTGCCCGAGGCACTGGCGATGACGCTCGCCGAGAAGCCAATGGCGGAGATTCGAGCCAATGGCGGGTACGCGCTGCTGGATGGCATTCACCGTCAGAAGGCGAACATGGTCTGGCTGGCACGCGTGTCGGACGGGTTGGATTACCACATCTACACGACGAAGAAGCCTGAGGGCAGCGACTTCTCAGGCTTCAAGTTGCGCAGCGTACCGGTTTATCGCGCATTCTTTCAGTCGATAGGAGCGGCGCCGCTACAGGTGCCACCCGGCGAGGTATATACGGCACTTGAACGTGGCGTGGTCGATGGTTACGGGTGGCCTTCGGTCGGGATGTTCGATCTTGGCTGGCAGGAGAAGACCAAGTATCGGGTGGAGCCCGGCTTTTACAACGTCGAAGTCAGTTTTTTCATGAATCAGAACACCTGGAAGAAGCTCGATGCTACGCAGCGTGCCTTCCTTGACAAGCAGGTTGCCTGGGTGGAGTCGCAGAACGCGAAGGATCTGGCGATTGCAACAGATGAAAAGACAAGACAGGCAAAGGCTGGCATCAAGACCTTTGCGCTGCCAGAGAGCCAGGTCAATCTCTTCCGGGCAAAGGCCTATGAGGCTGGCTGGGCCGGGATCGAACAGGCCAGTCCGCAGAACGCGCAGAAGCTCAAAGCTCTTTTCAGCAACGGCCGCTGACGGCCCGCCAGGTCTTCAGCATGGCCCGTTCAGCTCAGTGTTGCGTTGGCAAGCTTGAGCCCGAAGCCGATGAACAGTCCGCCCACGCCACCGGTGGCCGTGGCGGCAAGACGGCGACGGCGGCGGAACTGGCGGGCGAGGTGTACCCCGCCGAAGATCAGCGCCGACAGATAGAGCGCGCTGCAGGCCTGCACGATGATGCCGAGGATGAGGAAGGACAGGCCCGGCCAGGCGTAGCCCGGGTCGACGAACTGGATGAAGAAGGAAACGAAGAACAGGATCGCCTTGGGGTTCATCAGGCTGATCATCAGCGCGGTGCGGAAGGGCTTGCTCGCGTTGGCGACGGGGGCGGCGGTGTCGTCGGGCGCCTCGCTGCGTTTTCTCCAGTTGGCGAGCGAACTGCGCAGCAGGCTCAGGCCCACCCAGGCCAGGTAGCCGGCACCTGCGTACTTGATGACCATGAAGAGTTCGGGCGTCGCGCGCAGCAGCGAGGCGGCGCCGGTCGTGGCCAGCAGCATCAGGATCGTATCGCCGACAAAGATGCCGCAGGCACCGCGATAGCCTGCGGCCACGCCCTGGCGGGACGCGAGCGCCATCACGTAGAGCGAGTTGGGGCCGGGCAGCAACACGATGAAGATCGTGCCGAGGACGAAGGTCGTAAGGTCGGTGATGCCGTAGAACATTTGATGCTCCTGCCAGATAATCGCACTGCGATCAGGCACTTGGGGGAGTGCGCCGAGTCGTGATCATATCAAGCATCGTGCCTGCCATGGAATCTCGCCCGCTCATCCTGGGGCGCCGGTCCTTCAGAGCCCTCGCGCCCACGCCGGACGCAGACGAGTATGCCCGGGGTCTGCAAGGGCAGCACGAATCTGCGCCAGCAACCGTTCCTTTTCGGCTCCCAGGGTGCCCTTGAGCACCAGCCAGTTGCTGGCATGATCGGAGCGGAACACCGTGCGGCGCAATTCAAGCTGCGACAGGAAACGTTCCATCTCTGCAATCAACCCGTGCTGGTCCAGCGGCTCCCATTCCGGAAATCCGGCACGAAAACGGGCTTCGCCGGTCGGGAAGCTCACCACCAGAGTGGCCAGAAATTCGGGCTGGGTCGCGTTGGCGAGGCGTGCCGAGTGGTCGGCATGCTGGTCACTGAAGATCTGGCCGCCGAGGCCGTTGAGAATCATCACCGAGCGCGTGATGCCGGCCGAGCCGAGCTTGTCCAGTGCCGCGCAGGTGGTCTCGAAGGTCTCGCCCTTGTTGACCCGCGCGAGCACTTCGTCGTCGCCCGATTCGGCGCCGAGATAGGCCAGCGAAAGCCCGGCTTCGCGCAGGGCGCGCAGTTCCTCGACCGATTTCTTCGCCAGATTGCGGGCCAGACAATAGCTCGACACCCTGCGCACGGCCGGCATCTCGCGCCGGATGGTTTCGAGAATGCTCAGCAGGCGCCGGGTCGGCAGGACCAGTGCGTCGCCGTCGGCCAGAAAGATGCGCCGGATGCGGTCGCCATAGCGTGTGCCGGTGTGGCGAATGCTCTCGAGTACCTCGTCCTCGCTGCGGGCGCGAAACGCTTTTTGCGGCGCGGTGTACATCTCGCAGAAGGTGCATTTGTTCCACGAGCAGCCATCGGTGACCGGCAGGATCAGCGAGTCGGCTTCGCTCGGTGGGCGAAACACGGGTTCGACATAGCGGATCGGAATGCTCATGGCGCAGGCTCAGTGGCTGGAGACGACCCGCATTGTCTCCGCTTGGGCGACATCGGCTCAAGCGCTTTGGCGCCAATGGCCTCCGCGAGGCGGTCGTCCCGCCCGCGGAAAGGATGAGTCAGGCGTCTTCCAGGATCAGCACGATCAGCTCTTTCGGGCCATGCGCGCCATAGGCCAGGGTTTGCTGGATGTCGGCGGTCTTGGACGGGCCAGACACCAGCAGCGCGTTGGTCGGCAGGCCCTCGGCCCAGGACTGTGCCTGCAGTACGGAGTAGAGGTTGTCGTACACCTCGCTTGCCTTGAGCAGTGCGATATGCAACGGCGGCACCAGGCTCATCAGCCGCGGTTCGGCGGTGGTCGGCCACAGGATCAGGCTGCCGGTGGCGGAAATGCCGCCAAGCGTGCCGGTGAGGCTGGCCGGGGTGCCGAAGAAGAGCTCGTCCTTCCACGCCTCGACCGGACGGTCGTAGCTTTTCAGGCGAACGGACTTGCCAATGGCTGCAATATGGGCGGCGAACTGCTGGCCGTGCGGGGTGTCGGGCGAGATCAGCAATTCATCGATTCCGCGCGCGGAAAGGGCGTCGACGACCCGCGCAGGCCAGCCGTCTGTCGTGGTGAGATGGGTTTCTCCATGCACTGCCTCAAGCAGTTCGCGCAGGCGCGGAATGCGTTGTTCGGGCGCGTAGGTCCAGGGCGTGGTGACCAGCGCCTGGTCGTAGTCGTCGGCGATCGGTGTGGTGCCGGCGAGGCTGCGTCCGAGTTTGGCGAGGATGCGTTCCTTGGCGCTCATTCAGTCTTCTCCCAGATGTTCGCGGGCCAGTTCATGGAGGCTGCGCGGGGCGGCTTTCGGGGCGCTGTGGTGCTCGGTCCATGGGCCCAGTTTGGGCGGCGTCAGTGCGCTCAGGCGCGTGGCTGCGAGGTTGAACAGCCGGTACAGCCGTGGCGAGGTGTTGAGCAGGCGCCAGCCTTTCCACGCCAGGCCCTCCGCGCGTGAATACTTGCTGCCCTGGCCGCGCATGTGCCTGGGTTCGTCGTCGGGCGCGCGCACGTTCTCTTCGCGCAGGCGGCGCAGGATGGCGGGGATGGGAATCTTCACCGGGCACACCTCGCCGCATGCTCCGCACAGCGAGGATGCGCTGGGCAAGTCCTTCGTTGCTTCCAGTCCGAGCATGTGGGGGGTGATGATCTTGCCGATGGGGCCAGGGTAGACGGTGCCGTAGGCGTGGCCACCGATGCGGGTGTAGACCGGGCAATGGTTCATGCATGCGCCGCATCGGATGCAGTTCAGGGTCTGGCGCAGTTCGCTGTCGGCGAAGGCTTGGCTGCGACCGTTGTCGAGCAGCACCAAATGCACCTCCTGCGGACCGTCGAGTTCTTCCGCCTTGCGTGGGCCGGAGATCACGTTCACATAGGTGGTGATGGGCTGCCCGGTGGCGGAGCGGGTGAGCAGCGACAGCAGTGGCACCACGTCGCGCAGGTTTTCCACCACTTTCTCGATACCGGTCACCGCGATGTGCACCGGTGGCACGGTGGTCGACATGCGGCCGTTGCCTTCGTTTTCCACCAGCAGCAGCGAGCCGGTTTCGGCAACGGCGAAGTTCACCCCCGATACGCCGATGTCGGCCTCGTAGAACTTGCGTCGCAGGGTCTCGCGGCCGATCTGGATGAGTCGGTCGACATCCTCGGTGTAATCGACCTCGAGCTTGTCGTGAAACAGCGAGGCGACTTGTCCCGCGTTGAGATGGATGGCCGGCATGATGATGTGTGAGGGCTTCTCGTTGCCGAGCTGGACGATGAATTCGCCCATGTCGGATTCGAGGCAATCGACGCCGTGGCCCTCGAGGTAATGGTTCATCTCCATTTCCTCGCTCACCATCGACTTGCCCTTGATCACCTGCCTGGCCTCGTGTGCGCGGACGATGTCGTGCACGATGGCATTGGCCTCGTCGACCGTCTCCGCCCAATGCACCTTGACGCCATTGCGGGTCAGGTTGGTCTCGAGGCGTTCGAGCAGTTCGGGCAGCTTTGACAGCGCCCGCGCACGTACCGCATTGCCGAAGCTGCGCAGGCGCTCGAGCTCATCGCCGTCCGGGAACTGGGCGGCGCGCTTGGCCATGAGGAAATCCATCGCGCCACGGAAATTCCTGCGCAGTTGGGCGTCATGGACCGCGTCGTGGGCACGGCACTTGAAGGTCATCGGGATGGCGGGCGCGTTCATGATTGACCTCCGTCCGCCTTGCCGCCGGAGCGGCGCAACAGAAAGCTCGCCAGGTGTTCGCCACGCAGGCGCTCGTATTGCTTCTCGAAGGCGCCGTTGATGTTGAGCAGGCAGCCGCAGTCCGCGCTGACCACTTCCGCCGCGCCGGAGCCCTTGAGGGCCGCAGTCTTGTCGCGGACCATGGCGCCGGCGATGTCTGGCATGCGCACGCTGAAGGTGCCGCCGAAACCGCAGCATTCGCTCTCGTGATCGTGATCCACGCGTTCGACCTGCTCGAGTTGCGCAAGCAGGGCGCGGCCGTGCACATGGGTGCCCATCTCGCGCCGGGCCGAACAGGATGTGTGCAGTGCCACCTTGACCGGGGCGCCACGGTCTTCGAGCCTGATCTTGCACACCTCGAGCAGGAACTCGGCCAGTTCATAGGTGCGCGCCGACAGCGCGTCGACCTGTTTTAGGGTGTCGGGCTCGCCGGCGAACAGTTCGGGGTAGTGATGGCGGAACATCCCCGCACACGATCCGGAGGGCACGACGACCGGCCAGTCCCGGGCAAACAGGGCGAGCTGCGCGCGGGCTACTTCACGTGCGTCGTCAGTGTAGCCCGAGGTGTAGGCAGGCTGTCCGCAGCAGCTTTGTCCCTGCGGGAAATGCACCCTGATGCCTTCGCGCTCGAGCAGACGGATGGCGTCCATGCCGGCGTCGGGAAAGAACAGGTCGAGCACACAGGTGCCGAACAGATAGACGTCGGAAGGTTTCTGTTCGGGGTAGGTTCGCGCCGCCGCCAGGGGCGGCGCCAGCCGGGTTGCATTTGAGGCCGTATTCGAAGTGCCGTTGCTCATGAGCTGCTGTCTCCGTCCGATTCTTCTGTTGTCGCCGAGAGGCGCATGCGCAGCGGTCTTCGCCACCGCTGCCGCCAGCGACGTCCGGCGCGCGACCTCGGTCATGGGGTCGCGCGCTGAAAGGGCATGTCGTGCGCTACTTGCCGAGCAGCGGATCGCTGACGCCAAGGAGGTTAATCGCGATCAGCGCAATCACGCCAGTGGTGATTACATAATAGAGCGTCGGCCACAGCGTCTTGCGCAGTGTCGCGCCTTCGCGTCCGAGCAGGCCGACCGTCGCCGAGGCCGCCACCACGTTGTGGATGGCTACCATGTTGCCCGCCGCCGCGCCGATCGCCTGGATCGCGACGACCAGGGCACCGGAGATGCCAAGCGTCGTAGCCACGCCGAACTGGAACTGGCTCAGCATCATGTTGCTCACCGTGTTCGATCCGGCGATGAAGGCGCCCAGCGCGCCCACGCTCGGTGCCAGCAGGGGATAGATGTGGCCCACGCTGTCGGCCACCCACTGCGCCATGGCAATCGGCATGCTCGGCAGCGATCCGGCGTTGACCCCGGAATTGATCAGGATGCGGACCATCGGCACGGTAAACAGCAATACGAAGCCAGCACCCAGCAGCACGCGGGACGACTCGCTGACGGCCTTCACCAGCGAACGCGCGTGCATGCGATGGAGGAAGACGGTCGCAATCACGACGGCGACCAGGATACCGCCGGGCAGGTAGAGCGGCATGAAATTGCCGCCGACGCCTTTCTCGCCGAGGAGATCGGGGAAAACCATGACCACCGACTTGAGCGCCCCGCCCACATCGGGGAACACGCGGCTGATCACCAGCAGCGCGCCGACCAGTACGTAAGGCAACCACGCCCTGACCGTGCTGATTCTGTGATGACGGGGCAACTGGTCGAGCTTCATCTCCACCGTGCCCAGCCACTCGGCAGGCCATTCCTTCGGGTCGGCGAAGTCCCACGTCGTCCTCGGGACGAGAAAGCCGTAGTGCGCGGCGGTGGTCACGATCGCGAGGCCGACGAGACCGCCCAGCAGCGACGGGAACTCGGGGCCGAGAAAGACGCCGGTGGCGGCGTAGGGCAAGGTGAAGGCAAGACCGGCGAAGAGTGCGAAGGGCAGGACTTCGAAGCCGGCTTTCCAGCTCTTCTCCTTGCCGAAGAAGCGCGTCAGCATCAACACCATGATGAGCGGGATGAAGGTGCCGACGATGGCGTGAATGATTGCCACGTTGCTGGTGATGAGCTGCAGGAACTGCGCCCAGCTCGAACCGTGTTCGACGAGCTGGGCGCCGATGGTCGCGCTGTCGAGCCCGCTATTGACCCCGATGATGATCGGCGTCCCCACCGCACCGAAGGACACCGGCGTGCTTTGCACCAGCATGCCGAGCATGACCGCGGCCATGGCCGGAAAGCCGATCGCGACCAGCAGCGGCGCCGCGATTGCCGCCGGGGTGCCGAAGCCTGACGCGCCCTCGATGAAGCAGCCGAACAGCCACGCGATGATGATGGCCTGGACGCGGCGGTCGGGGCTGATGGTGGCGAATCCGCTGCGGATGGTGCTGATTCCGCCCGAATATTTCAGGGTGTTGAGCAGCAGGATGGCGCCGAAGATGATCCACAGCACGCCGATGGTGATGACGAGGCCCTGAAGCGTTGAAGCGAGGATGCGGTTGATGCTCATGTCCCAGGCGAACAGGCCGATGGCGGCGGTTACTAGGTACACCACGGGCATCGCATGCTTGGCGGGCCAGCGCAGGCCGACGAGCAGGATAGCCGCAAGCAGAATGGGCGAGAAGGCCAGAAAGGCGAGGGTGCCGGCCTGCATGTCAGCGCTGCCGCTCGACAGTGGATCGGTGGTGAACTGCTCGGAACAGCGGCGGCAACGTCTTCATATCGGTTCTCCTCGCGTGGATCTGATTCATTTGTTGGTAAAGTGGTAATACCAATTGACAAAATGCCGACCTAGACTAGAAGACCGGGTCAGGACTGTCAATTCTTTTGATCCGTGCATTCATTGTGTGCATCGCAGGCGTGGTGTCTTGCGATCCGGTGCCACCGTGCGTAGATTGGCCGGGTGCGGGGCCAAGGGCCGTGCGTGGTCCCCCGCGGTGGGCGCGACAGCAAGGGTAACGGGAGGAGGGTCAATGAAGTCGGGTCAATTGCAGCAGCGTCGCTTGTCCGACGACATCGTCGAGCGTCTGGAAGCAATGATTCTCGAGGGCACGCTGGGTGCGGGCGAACGCCTGCCGGCGGAGCGCGCGTTGGCGGAAACATTCGGCGTGTCGCGCCCGTCGGTGCGCGAAGCGATCCAGAAAATGAGTGCACGTGGGTTGCTGAACAGTCGCCACGGCGGCGGCACCTTCGTCGCCGATACGCTCGGGTCATCGTTTCGCGATCCGCTGCTGACCTTGCTCGAAAACCATCCGGAAGCGCAGAACGACCTCATCGAGTTTCGGCATACGCTCGAGGGGTCATGCGCCTATTATGCGGCGCTACGTGCCACCGAGCCGGATCGCGCCCGCCTGAGCGCTGCTTTCGATCGCCTCACCGAATGTTATGCGCGCGAGCGCAAGGTAAGCCGCGCCGAGGAAGGCACGGCCGATGCGCACTTTCATCTCGCCATTGCCGAAGCCAGCCACAATGCGGTTTTGCTGCATACGATCCGCAGCCTGTTCGAACTGCTCAAGCGCAACGTGGTGACCAATATCGGCGGCATGTACCCGCAGAGCGACGAAGTCAGGGGCATGCTGATGCAGCAACATGCCGAGCTCTACCGCGCGATCATGGAGCGCCGCGCCGAGGATGCGCGCAACTGCGCCTGTGCTCACCTCGACTACGTGCAGAAGGTGCTCTCGGACGTCCAGCTCGAGGCAAGCCGTACCGAGCGTGCGCGCCGTCGTCAGGCCATGGCCTGAGGCAGCGCTGCAGGCTTCAGTCGTGCTCGACGGCGATGGCCGGCGCGGCGGATGGCCACACTCCCCGATCCAGGGCGCGGCTGCCATCGAAGGCCAGCCAGCTCTGAGCGCCGTAATGTGGCAGGGGACGCTGCAGCGCACGCAGTGCGTTTTCGTCCGCAGCCGAGATCACGGCCAGCGGCGCGCCGTGTGTGCCCTGCACCGTCCATACCTGTGCGCTGCCCTGGCGTCCGGGCGGGCTCGGGCGGGGCGGCAGACCCGCCTGTGCAAGCGTGGAATCGATGGCATCGCTGCGGCCGATCAGCAGCACCGGCGCGTCGCCGTGCCACGCTTCCTGCGCCGGCCCTTCGTGTGGGGCGCGCTCGAGCAGCGCGTGCGCCAGTGTTCTTGCCGCTGCGGCGAAAGCGTCGGTTGGCTTGGCCTGCGCATCGGCAATGACCAGGCGCGGTGCGCTTGCGGTCACCCATTGGCGCAGGATCGGTGCCAGCTCCGCGCCGTCGAGCTGACGCCAGACGCGCAACTCCGGGTCGAGGCGGACGTGAGTTGGCATCTCGTCGAGCAGCAGTTCGAGCTGCTGTGCGCGACGGTTCATGGTGATTTGCCGGGATTCGATGCGGTCGGGATAGATCAGCGCTACCGGTAGTGACAGTGCATAGGGTGGCGCGGACTGCACCAGGTCCAGTGTGAGCCGGGCGACACCGTTGTCGGTGTGCGCGCGGGCGCGGTCGATACGCACCGCCGGCGCGTCCGCACGCTGCAGCCACTGCGCGAAGAATGGACCCAGATCCCGTCCGGAGACTTGTTCGAACGCCGCGCGCAAGTCGTGCCAGCCGGCGACCTGGAAGCGCTGCTGCGACCAGAAACGGCGAATGCCGCGCTCGAACGCGTCGTCGCCAATGAGGTCGCGCAGCATCACGAACAGCATCGCCGACTTGCCGTAGCCGACCGCGGCAGCAGCCCCATGGGTGCGCGAGCGGAAGGCCGCCAGCGCCTGCCGGTCCTGCACCGGTACGGCGGCGAAGTCGCGCAGCCAGCCCTGGCGCATCGCGCTGGCGGCTGTCGGCGAGGTATCTTCCTTGAACGCCAGGTCTGCCATGAAGGTGGTCAGCCCTTCGGACCAGTTGCCGCTGCGGTAGTCGACGAGGACGCCGTTGCCCCACCAGTTGTGCAGCACTTCGTGTCCCAGCGAGGTGGCGCGGATGAAGGGCAGCTTGAGCACGTCGGCGCCGATGTAGGTCAGCGTGGGCATGCCGAATCCGGTGGGCAGCGGGCTCGCGACTACGGAGAAGCCGTCGAAGGGATAAGGGCCGATGGCCTCGCTGTAGCGCGCGATATAGCGCGCAGAATCCTCGAGATAGGCCGTGGCGAGACCGTCGATGGCGTCCAGTGCGGCCGGGAAGTAGGTGCGCAGGCGCAGCGGCTGCGCATCCGTGCGCGGCAACAGGTGTTCGCGCACGGCCCAGGGACCGGCCATGAGGTCGATGCCGTCGGCGACTTGAGAAAACTCGAACGCGGCGCGATAGCGGTCGTCGCCATCTGCCGGTGTCGATTCGGTTTGCAGGCGTCCGGCCACCAGCGCACGCTGGCTGCCTGGCACCGACAACGCGACGCGGTAGGTGAACAGCGGCCCCGGGCGGGGATACCAGGCGCCGCTGGCGGGGAGAAAACTCCCCGCGGGAGAGGACATCGGCTCGAGTTGACGCAGCACAGCGCGATGGTCGAGTCCAGGCTCGAGTGCCGGCAGAATGCCGCTGTACTGCAGCCTCAAGTCGCCGCTGGCCGTCGTCATGACGCGCCATTCCACCCATGGACCTTCCGTGCCCGATTGCGTCACGCGCACGGCTTTGCCCGCCACGCTCGCAGCATTGACTGCGAGCGACCGGTGCAGGACGAAGCGGAAATCGCGCGCCTGTCCTCTCAGTGTGGCCGTCGCCGCCATGCTGCGCGTGTCGGGATCGAGTGTGAGCTCGAGGTCGACCGATGGCAGCGGCGCCGATGCCACGCTTACCGCTGCAGAAAAAACCAGCAGCAACGCCGCGCCCAGCCGGGCAACACGGCTGAGCGTGCGTGTAGCCAGCCTGTTCATGACCTTGCGGGGAAGCGGACCACCACCTCGATGGTGTCGCTGCCGCGCTTGACCTTCATCGGCAGCCAGGTGCCCGCGGGTTGGGAGCGAATGGTCGCAATCAGGGCTTGCACCTTGGGGGCGGTGGCGCCGGCGGCCTCGACGATGACATCGTTGGCACGCAGGCCGGCGGTGTCGGCCAGGCTGCCAGGTGTCACCTCGGCGATTCTCACGCCCTCGGGATGGGTGTCGAGTCCTACACCGAGCCGGGGGGGCGGGGGGGTGTCACGCACGACGGGCGGAATGGAGAAGAGTGCGTCGGCCAGCCCCGCCGGAATGTCCGCACACGGGGTGGCGGAAGGGAGCGGCAACAGGGCGCCGACATTGCGGATGCCGAGGTCGCGCAGCTGGTGCGGAACGCCATGGCCGCGCTGGATGTGCCCGCTGCCCATGATGCCCACCACCAGCGGGCGACTGCCCTCGCCGGCGTCACTGCGGGAGCGGCTTGCCAGCGCTTCGGCCATGGCACGATCCCACAGCAGCTGGGCGTCGACGAAGTTGCGGAAGGCCGGATCATTGCGATCGGGCGTGGCGCCGCTGCGGCGATGGGCTCGCATGTCGAGATGCGCACGGTGGATGTCGAACAGTTCGTCAACATAGGCAGGCAGCGGGGCCGCGGGCTGTCCCACGCCCTCGCGCATCGACATTGGCACTGCAGCCCAGCCGCCGGACGATGTGGCGCGGACCAGTGGCTGGTCGACATTGAGTGCCAGCATCGAAATGCGGTTCAGGCGCGCGAACTCGAACAGCGGCATGTAGAGCGAGGCCGGCAGTTTCCACACCGTGTCCCATTCCGCCAGCTCGAGAAAGCGCGACTCGCTCAGCGTGCCCGCGACCCATTGATCGAGCACCGCTTGCAGTCGGCGCGGGAACATCTCGAAACCGATGACCATCCGGGTGCGTTGAGCGTGCAGTGCGGCCAGGGTCTGGAGCTGCCAGCGGTGATGGTCGGCATCGTCATGCTGTTCGCCCAGCAGCACGACATCCTTGAGCGCCATCGCGGCCAGCGTGGCCGGGCCGGGGGTTGCGCGCACGCCCCCGGCTTCGGGAACCGCCCAGGTGGCGGGCGGTATGCAGCTGGCTGTGGTGTCGCTGTCGGCTGCGCGGGCGAGCCCGAAGGCCATCGCACCGCTCAGGGTGGCGCAGGCAAGCAGGAGCGGGCGAAGGGATGATTTGCGCATGGGCTCGAAAATTCTTGAAAGACGAATAGAGCATATACCGTGCAGGCGAGTTCCGGCGGCGGTGACGCGGCCTGCGTTTGCGCTCGGCGATGCCATGGCAAGCGAACAATTGAAACCGGTGCACGCTATGCTCCCCGACGTCCCTCACGCACGTCGCGCCACCATGTCCAAATCAGCTGCCGCCACCATCCCGACGCAGAATTGCGAGGCGCCTGCCAGCGTGAGTCTGTGGGAGGCGGTCCTGTTCTGGCTGAAATTGGGCTTCATCAGCTTTGGCGGCCCCGCCGGGCAGATCTCGATCATGCATGCGGAGCTTGTCGAGCGCAGGCGCTGGATCAGCGAAAGGCGTTTCCTGCACGCCCTCAATTACTGCATGCTGTTGCCAGGCCCTGAGGCGCAGCAACTGGCCACCTACCTGGGCTGGCTGCTGCATCGCACCTGGGGCGGCGTGGTGGCGGGTGTGCTCTTCGTGCTGCCGTCGCTTTTCATTCTGATTGCGCTGTCGTGGATCTATATCGCGTTTGGTCAGGTCGGGCTGGTTGCAGGCCTGTTCTACGGCATCAAACCCGCAGTCACGGCCATCGTGGTGCAGGCGGCCTGTCGCATCGGTTCGCGGGCGCTGAAGAACGGCGTGTTATGGAGCATCGCGGCGGCATCTTTCGTTGCCATCTTTGCGCTCGGGGTACCGTTTCCGTTCATCGTTTCCGGTGCGGCGCTGACAGGCGTCATCGGCGGACGCGTCGCGCCCGGTTCATTCGGTGCGAACCACGGGGTTGCCGCGGTCTCTGCGTCGGCCCTGCCCGCGATCGTGGGTGACGATACACCGACGCCGGCGCACGCCCGCTTCAGCTGGCGGCGGCTGGCCACCGTGCTGGGGTGCGGTGCGTTGTTATGGCTGGTGCCGATGGGCGCGCTGACGGCGATCTATGGCTGGACGCATACGCTGACGCAGATGGGATGGTTCTTCACCAAGGCTGCGCTGCTCACCTTTGGCGGCGCGTATGCGGTGCTGCCCTACGTTTATCAGGGTGGCGTCGTGCATTACGGCTGGCTCGGTGCTGGACAGATGATCGACGGCCTCGCGCTAGGCGAAACCACGCCGGGGCCATTGATCATGGTGGTCGCGTTTGTCGGCTTCATCGGTGGCTATATCGGCGAACTGTTCGGACCCGGGCAGCAGTTTCTCGCCGGGGCGGTCGCGGCGATACTGGTAAGCTGGTTTACCTTTCTGCCATCCTTCCTGTTCATTCTGGCCGGTGGGCCGCTGGTGGAAGCCACCCACGGCGATCTCAAATTCACCGCGCCGCTGACGGCGATTACTGCTGCGGTGGTCGGCGTGATCCTCAATCTCGCACTGTTTTTCGGCTATCACGTATTGTGGCCGGAAGGCTTCGGTGGTGGGTTCGACGGACCCTCGGCGTTGATCGCGGTGTTTGCGGCGACGGCGCTGTTCCGATTTCGCGTGCAGGTGATTCACGTCATCATGGCTTGCGGACTGCTGGGTCTGGTGGCGCGCACGATCGCTGTCTGAAGGGCGGACGACAGATCCCGGCCCCGGTCGGGGGGCGGAGTGGTTACAATCTTATGCGTATGGCAGGTGTGATACCTGCCGCTCACCCGGCTTGGGCGCATTCTTCGGCGCCGGTCGGCCACGACACGAACAAGGAGGCAAGCATGGCTGCATTGCTCGACAACGTTGATCCGGATGGTCTGCTCGAATACTCGGTGGTCTATACCGATCGCGCGCTCAACCACATGTCAAAAGCGTTCCAGGGCGTGATGCGCGATCTTTCCGCGATGCTCAGGCGTACCTACCACGCCGACGCAGTTGCCATCGTCCCCGGCAGTGGCACGTTCGGCATGGAGGCCGTCGCGCGCCAGTTTGCGACCGGTAAGCGCGCGCTGGTGATCCGCAATGGCTGGTTCAGCTACCGGTGGTCGCAGATTTTCGATATGGGCCGCATTCCCGAAGCCTCAGTGGTGCTCAAGGCACGGCCGGTGAGCGCTGGTCCGCAGGCGCCCTTCGCGCCGGTGGCGATCGAGGACGTCGTCGCCGCCATCCGCCAGCACAAACCGGACGTGGTGTTTGCTCCGCACGTCGAGACCTCGGCGGGCATGATCCTGCCGGACGACTACCTCAAGGCGGTGGCCGATGCGGTGCACGCCGAAGGCGGTCTGTTCGTGCTCGACTGCATCGCCTCGGGCACGATCTGGGTCGATATGAAGCAGACCGGGGTGGACGTCCTGATCAGTGCACCGCAGAAGGGCTGGTCGGCGTCGCCGTGCTGCGCGATGGTCATGCTCAGTCCGCTCGCGCGCGAGCGCATCGAGACCACGTCGAGCACCAGCTTTGCCTGCGACCTGAAGAAGTGGTTGCAGATCATGGAGGCCTATGAAGGTGGTGCCCACGCCTACCATGCCACGATGCCGACCGATGCGCTGGTGAAGCTGCGCGACACCATGCGCGAAACGGAAGCCTACGGCCTCGAGCGCGTGCGTGCGGAGCAGATCGAGCTCGGTACCAAGGTGCGTGCGCTGCTTGAGCAGCGGGGGTTCCGCAGCGTCGCCGCGGACGGTTTCAAGGCGCCGGGCGTGGTGGTCAGCTACACCGAAGACGACGGCATCCGCACCGGCACCAAGTTTGCCGCCGTCGGTGTCCAGAGTGCGGCCGGTGTGCCCCTGCAGTGCGATGAACCCGCCGATTTCAAGACCTTCCGCCTTGGCCTGTTCGGTCTCGACAAACTCCACAATGTCGAGCGAACGGTGGCACATCTGGCGACGGCGCTCGACAGCGTGCAATAGGGTATTGCACTGAAGGGTATTGCACTGAAATCGAGCGGCCGGTCGATACGGCTGGTCGGCTGTGGTGTTCGCGCCGATTTGCCGGTACAGGCTCGGTGTGCGGAAGCCTGGGCGCAAACGTCCTGCCGAGAGGCGGGGGCACTGAAATGCGCTGGCCTGACGGCCGGAGCCCGTCCGACGGTATCAGTGCGGTGTGACGACTGCGGTCGATGACTTAGCGGTGAGCGTGGCGCAGCGGATGGGCCAGTCGGGTCATCACGGTGCCAATCATCACCTTCACGCGCTGCACAGCGACGCCGGTCAGGCGGTTGACTTCCTCGCTGCGGAGGCGGTTGGCCTCCCGGAGGATTGAGTCGATCTGGTCACGGTTGTAGTCCATGTTGATGCTCCTTGAGATAGCTCCCGTCGTGTGGGAGTGATGCAAATTTACCTTGCGTGCTGCAGCGCAACAAACGATGATTTGTCATCTGACGAATTAGAAAATCTCATCTGTATGGTCGAACGACTGCCTCCGCTCAATGCACTGCGCGCTTTCGAGGTGGCTGCCCGCCATCTCAGCTTCCGGCGTGCAGCCGACGAGCTGGCAGTCACGCCGACTGCCATCAGCCACCAGATCCGCGGTCTCGAGGAGCATCTCGGCGTTTCCCTGTTTCGCCGCCTGACCCGTGCGCTGGAGCTGACACCCGAGGGCGAGGCGATGCTGCCGAAGGTGCGCGAGGGCATGGACTGCTTCGCCGCAGCGGTGGCCTCAGTTCGCGACTTGGTGCCCGACCCGCGCCTCGTGGTCTTGGCACCGCCTTCGCTCGCGCTACGCTGGCTGCTGCCCCGATTACAGCGCTTTACCGACATGTATCCCCAGGTTGAACTTCATCTGTCGGCTTCGGCTGCGATGATCGATCGCGGCGATGCAGCAGTGGTAGCGATGCCGGAAGTGCGCCCGGCGCGGAGCGAAACGCCCGAGATCTGGATCCGCAACGGCTTTGGCCGTTATCCTGGCTACCAGGTCGATTTCATGCTGGCGCCGGACTACACGCCGGTGTGCAGTCCGCAGCTGCTGCGCGCCAAGCTGCCGCTACGAAAGCCCGAGGACATCCGTTACCAGAAGCTGATCCATGACGACACGATCCAGGACCTGCAGGAGCGGCCGAGCTGGGCGGAATGGCTTAAGGTCGCCGGCGTGAGCAACGTCGATACCACGGGTGGCCTGCACTTTACCGACTCCGGGTTGGCCATCGCGGCCGCCCTTGGTGGCTATGGTGTCGCCCTGCTGTCACGCCCCTTGGTAGCTGCCGAAATCGCGGCCGGGCAGCTGATTGCGCCTTTCGACATTTCGCTCGGGCGGCGTTTTGCCTACTACATCGTCACCCCGCTGGATCTGGCCGACCGTCCGATGGTTGCAGCATTCCGACGCTGGCTCCTGGCTGAAGCGGGAGAGTCGTCTAAAGCGCCGCATCAAAAAGATAACTAGGTTATCTTGCTCCGGTGTGATGACAGCTACCGGAAGGCCGTAATCGGAATTAAGTCGGGTAGTGACGAATAGATTCAAGGTCCTTTTCGAAAGCCATGTTTATCAAGTTGTTCGTCATCCGCAGAGATGTGGCGGGTCAGGTTGGGTCACTCCCACTCAAGGGCGTAGAAATAATCTGTCGAATTTCAGAAGGATCTTTCCACTCTGACAATAACAATCATGTTTGGTTTTCTTTCTGCATTTTCCAATTCCGTAGGTAAGTCGTTGAGCTTATGAGCCCAATGTCCGACATAACGAACCTCTCTGAATGTTGCGCTGAAGTATTGCCTCAATGCACTCGTAAATGAATCACCGATAACCCAGATGTACATATCCGACAGCGGTCTGTCGTTAGTCGCAATACTGGATGGTCCGAATGTACTCGGTTGCTCGTTTGGAATGCCAATCTCTGTCAGTAAGGGATTCTCCTTCAAGATAACATCCCAACTATCTTCTGCGTGTAAGGGAAAATCGTTCAGTTTCGAAAGTCCAATCAGGTCTGCGCTGCGAGTTGATCCAGCCTTGAATTCGACTTTTGGAATGGGTAAGTCGAATAGTCTTGAAAAGCCAGAGTAAGTGAGAAATGCTCCTCGGTTGTTCCAGTGTGTATCAGTCATCCAATAAAGATACTCGCCTGAACTCTTCTGAGAAATCAAGTCATTCGTTGGGTCGTAGACAGTAAGGTCCGGGATTTCCTTAAGCTTCTCCAAAAAGAAGCTACTGTATTTTCTGGGTGAAGGGGTGATTTCATCAGGTAAATACTCTGGGTAAATGCTTGCCTTGTTCGGGGCGACAATCAAAGCAAGCTTTGTATTGTGCTTGGATCCCGTTGTAGCAATTCTTGAAAAGATCTCTTTGGTTTTATCCACCTCGGTATCGCTAGGGGTAGTGGCCAGTTTGATTTTTGCGACCGTGTTGTCGTAGGCGTTTCCCAAATACAGCCAATCGTTCTTTCCTCTATACCAGGAGAGCGAAGATCCTAATGCGTGCTCAAATCCTTTTCGCTTGATTGCCAGTTTTTCATAGCGATGGGATTCTGAAAAATCGACATTACGAAATGCGAAGCCAGTGACGCCAATTGAAAGAATTAACCCGCAAAGCGCGGCGGTTTTTAATCTGGCCCTTTTGTTGCCAATTCTGAAAGGTTTTTCAATTAGCCTTGTCGTGAGCCACGCAAGCACAACTGAAATCAGTATCGCCGTGATGCGTGTTCTTATTCCAGGCTCTTCGTTCTCAATTATTCTTGAAAATGAAAGCAGTGGCCAGTGCCAAAGATAGAGAGGAAAGCTAATTAACCCAAACCAAATGGCGATCCTGCTGGAAAGAAGGTTCCGGTTAATCCAGGCCTGGGGGCCTGCCATGATTATCAAGACGGCGCCTAGAACGGGAATAACAGCCCATTTCCCTGGAAAGCTGAACTCCTTGTTTATCCTCCAGAATCCGTAGGCTAGAAGACAGCATCCGGATAGCGAGAGAATATTCAAGGTCAAGTTGCCTTTTGCCTCAATTTCCTTTTCATATATCAGCCTGGAAATAAATATGTCAATCTTCAATTTGACAATCGAAAGTGTGTCCTTTTTGTAAATGGTAAGCCAGGCTAGAATGCTCCCGCATAGCAACTCCCAAAATCTTGTTTTTGGGGAGTAAAAGGTGGCGATTGAATCTTGCTTGACTCCTTTTATGTTCAGGTAAATGGAAACAAGCGCCACGATGGACGTGAGGGTAAGCAGATTAAAATTTCTCTTCCACGCAAGCCATAGAAGCAGAGGCCAGACGATATAGAACTGCTCTTCGATGCCTAAGCTCCAAAGATGAAGGAGTGGTTTAGTCTCTGCGGCGTTGTCGAAGTATCCTGCCTCGCCCCACAAAACAAAGTTGGAGACAAAGCCAGCGCCAGCGGCTATGTGCGTACCTAATTGGTTAAGCTCATCCGGAGTCAGGATCAACCAGCCGGCCGCCAGGCAAACCAACAGGACAACCGCCAATGCTGGAAAAATTCGTCTAACACGTCGTACGTAGAACTCGGAAAAGCTGAATGTTTCATTGTCCAGATTCTCAAAAATGATTGTAGAGATCAGGAATCCGGAAATGACGAAAAATATATCAACGCCTATAAATCCGCCTCTTATCCAAACGGGAAAAGCGTGAAAGCCTATGACGGCCAGAACAGCCACGGCTCTCAATCCGTCGATGTCAGGCCGATACTTTGGATGTGAGAGATGAGAAAATGCTTTAGTCATTGATTCGGAATTCTTGCCGCGGGCCTTTGTGATGGCTTAGCGGTCCAATAGGGTAAGGGAGATTGTAGAGATTTTGTTGCAGGGCAACTCGAATGACCGGGTGCGTCAATGAGCTCCGGCGTGCAACCATGAACGCGATCGAATTGGTGTCAATTACTCTGGAGAATTGCCGCATTTCCAGGCGGTCTGGCCTTTCTTCCGCGAGTTGGTCCGGGATCGGTAATCTCGGTCATTCTTGGCTTCAGAATGTTCGGTCGGCATCAGCACGGATATGGACTAACTACTTGAGGTTACAGATCGCGAACCATCTCTTCGACGACTGCGACTCTATCCTCGACCTGTTCACGTCTTGGAGAGGCTTTTGTTATGCAACCTCTGGATTTAGGGTTCATGGTGGGATCCGTGTCAGGCGTTGATTTTGGGTCGTTCGGGGGTGAGACGTGCATGCAGCGATGGCGCTGCAGCGTACCTTTCCGCATGAATGGACGCAGGGAGCGGTGGAATGCATGTGGCGCTCGGTATAGTCGTTCTGGACTTTCGGATTGTATCCTCGTATTCCCGTTGTGCATATGATGTTCGAGACAATCGTGCGCAGACCCGGATCGGTGGAGGATGGGGCGGAATAGAGGAATTGTTTTTTACGATTGGCAGGATGACATGTCACTTCCTGCCGGCTGCAGTTTTGCGATGTGGCTTGATCTTCTTGCTGCGGGAGCTGCGTTGTTGCGCTCGTCCGCACGGGAACTTCGTGTGGCGATACGGTTCAGGACGGGACCGATATGTGTCGGAGGCGTAGGGGAATCGTCAGGAGCGCGAGCGCGGCAATGACCGCGGCGGCAACAAAGGTCCATGCCGCCCCTTGCGTCTCCCACAGCAGTCCGGCCAATACGCTGGCGAGCAGCATGGTGAGGCCGCTGACGAGGTTGAAGAGCCCGAAGGCGGTGCCGCGCAGGACGGCCGGCGCGCTGTCGGCCACCATGCGCGCGAGCAGGCCCTGGGTCATGCCCATGTGCAGTCCCCACAGCGCGATGCCGGCTGCCAGCGCGAGCAGATGGGTGCTGCTGGCGAGCACGAGGTCGGCCGCGATCAGGACGATCAGGCCGAGCGCGAGCAGACGGGCGTGGTTGACGCGGTCGGAGAGTGTGCCGAAGGGATAGGCCGCGAGCGCATACACCACGTTCATGCCGACCAGCACCAGCGGGGTGAAGGCGACCGGCAGCCCGCCGTCGAGCACTCGCACGACGAGGAAGGCCTCGGAGAATCGGGCAAGGGTGAAGAGGGCACCAATGCCGACCACCCACCAGTAAGCGCGTGACAGTTGTCGAAGATTTTCGCGGCGCAGGGGCTGGCCTGCGCAAGATGGCGCCGGCCGGTCCGGTTCGCGCACGCCGACCACCAGTAGCGCTACCGCGAGGAAGGCCGGAAGGATGGCAACGGCGAAGACGGCGCGAAAGTCGTTCGCCCACAGCAGCATCAGCCCGATTGCCAGCAGTGGCCCTAGGAATGCACCGACGGTATCGAGCGACTGGCGCAGTCCGAAGGCTGCGCCGCGCACCTCGGGCGGCGCAATGTCCGCCACCAGCGCATCGCGCGGGGCGCCGCGGATGCCTTTGCCGACGCGATCGATGAGTCGTGCGCCGAGCACCATGCCGGCACCGGTGGCGAGTGCGAACAGGGGTTTGGACAGTGCGCCGAGACCGTAGCCCATCACCGCCAGCGGCTTGCGCTTGCCCCAGTAATCGGAGAGCACGCCCGAGAACACCTTGACGATCAGCGCAGTCGCCTCG
This sequence comes from Azoarcus sp. L1K30, assembly GCF_018122735.1. Lineage (GTDB taxonomy): Bacteria > Pseudomonadota > Gammaproteobacteria > Burkholderiales > Rhodocyclaceae > Parazoarcus. Next base: position 4,763,395 of record NZ_JAGRRD010000001.1, read on the forward strand.
GCCGCGCCCTCGATCAGCCCGAGGGTGACCATGTTCGCGCCCAGCGTGGTGACGAGGAAAACCGGCAGCAGGCTATGGATCAGCTCTGACGAAACATCCATCAGCAGACTGACGAAACCGAGCATCCAGATGGCGCGGGGGAGGCGTGGGGGCGAGGCTGAGGAGATCATCTGCCGAGCATAGCCCGGCGTTGGCTCCGACGGAACATACCCGCCACAAGCGTCACTCGGTACCGCCGATGACCGGGATGGCTACGTCTTCGGTGGTCGGTCCGCGGGGCGGCCGGCGCCCGGCGGCGGTGCCGAGCAGCAGGGCGACACCGGGGCCTCTCGGTGTGCTTTTTCGTTCTCGCGGCACCAAGCGCGAAAGGCCGCCCATGCCTGCCGCAACCGATTCTTGATCACGATGTGCTCCTTTCATGAGGGTCGATGAACGGTCTCTGTTTACCTTGAGTCCAGGCCCCCGATCCGGATCTGGTGCCGACCGGGAGATCAGGTTTCAGTTGCGATCGGCGCGACCTCCTCGGCGATTCGGGGCGCGGCCGTGCCGCGTCGCAACTGCCACTGTTTGACCAGGGCGTACAGGGCGGGGATCACCGCAAGGGTGAGCACGGTGGAGGAGATCATGCCACCCACCATCGGCGCGGCGATGCGGCTCATCACTTCGCTGCCGGTGCCGGTGCTCCACATGATCGGCAGCAGGCCGGCCATGATCGCGACCACGGTCATCATCTTGGGACGCACCCGTTCCACCGCGCCTTCCATGATGGCGTGGTACAGATCCGCCACGGTCGGCTCGACGCCTTCGTGCGCGCGCTGGACGCGGATCTCCTTCCATGCCTGGTCGAGATAGATCAGCATCACCACCCCGGTCTCGGCGGCCACCCCGGCCAGCGCGATGAAGCCCACCGCCACCGCCACGCTCATATTGTAGCCCAGCCACCACATCAGCCAGATGCCGCCGACCAGGGCGAAGGGCACCGACAGCATCACGATCAGGGTTTCGGTGAGGCGGCGGAAGTTGAGGTAGAGCAGCACGAAGATGATCGCCAGCGTCACCGGCACCACGACCGACAGCTTGGCCTTGGCGCGCTCCATGTACTCGAACTGCCCCGACCAGGTTGCGTAGTAGCCCGGTGGGAACGTCACTTTCTCGGCCACGGCCTTGCGTGCATCGGCAACATAGGAGCCGACGTCGCGGTCGCGAATGTCGACGAACACGTAGGCGGCAAGCAGCGCGTTCTCGGTCTTGATGCCCGGCGGGCCGTTGCGCAGCTCGATGCTGGCAAGCTGGCCGAGCGGGATCATGCCGGACGCGCTGGGGATGAAGACCTCGTTGGCGATGCGCTGCGGATCGTCGCGCAGCGCCCGCGGGTAGCGCACGCTGACGTTGTAGCGCTCCAGCCCCTCGACCGCGGTGGTGACGCTCGCGCCGCCGAGCGCGGTGGCGATGACCTGCTGGAAGTCGCCGACGGTGATGCCATAGCGGGCGAGCTGCTCGCGCTTCGGGGTGATGTCGAGGTAGTAGCCGCCAGTGACGCGTTCGGCGTAGGCGCTGGAGGTGCCCGGAACGTCCTTCACCGCCTGCTCGATCTCGCGCGCCACCTTCTCGATGACGGCCAGATCCTTGCCGAACACCTTCACCCCCACGGGTGTTCGGATGCCGGTAGAAAGCATGTCGATGCGGGCCTTGATCGGCATCGTCCATGAGTTGGCGAGACCGGGAAAGGTGAGCGCGGCGTCCATCTCCGCGATCAACTTGTCCACATTCATGCCTGCGCGCCATTCGTTCTCGGGCTTGAGGTTGATGACGGTTTCGAACATCTCCATCGGCGCAGGGTCGGTGGCGCTGTTAGCACGGCCGGCCTTGCCATAGACCGATTCGACCTCGGGAAAGGTCTTGATGATGCGGTTCGTGGTCTGCAGCAGGCGTGCGGCCTCGGTCACCGACATGCCGGGCAGCGAGGCCGGCATGTAGAACAGCGAACCCTCGTTCAGCGTCGGCATGAACTCCGAGCCGATCTGGCGTGCGGGGAAAATGGTGGCCGCCATGGCCACCACTGCCAGCACCAGGGTGAGGATCTTGTGCTGCATGACCTGTTTGATGATGGGTCGGTAGGCCCAGATCAGGAAGCGATTCACCGGGTTCTTCTGCTCCGGCATGATGCGGCCACGGATGAAGAACATCATCAGTACCGGCACCAGCGTCACCGACAGCAGCGCGGCACCCGCCATGGCGAAGGTCTTGGTGAAGGCCAGCGGGCTGAACAGCCGCCCTTCCTGGCCTTCGAGCGTGAACACCGGCAGGAAAGAGACGGTGATGATCAGCAGCGAGAAGAACAAGGCCGGGCCGACCTCCTTGCAGGCCTTCACCATCACCGCCGCGCGTTCGTTCTGCGGCGCATCGGGCGGCAGGTGTTCGAGCCGCTTGTGTGCGTTCTCGATCATGACGATGGCGGCGTCGACCATGGCGCCGATGGCGATGGCGATGCCGCCCAGGCTCATGATGTTCGAGCCCATTCCCATGCTGTGCATGGCGATGAAGGCGATCAGGATGCCGATCGGCAGGGTGAGGATGGCCACCAGCGCACTGCGCACATGCATCAGGAAGATGATGCACACCGCGGCCACGATCAGGCTTTCCTCGAACAGCGTCCATTTCAGGTTGGCGATGGCGCGCTCGATCAGTCCGGAGCGGTCGTACACCGGCACGATATCGGTGCCTTCGGGCAGGCCGGGGCGCAATTCCTCGATCTTCTGTTTGATGTTGGCGATGACATCGAGCGCATTCTGGCCGAAGCGGGCCATGACGATGCCCGATACCACCTCGCCCTCGCCGTTGAGTTCGGTGATGCCTCGCCGGCTGGCGGGAACGATCTCGACACGGGCCACATCGCGCACCAGTACCGGTGTGCCGCCATCGCTCTTGAGCACCAGGCTTTCGATGTCGGCGACACCCTTCAGGTAGCCGAGACCGCGCACCATGAACTCCTTCTCCGCGAGCTCGATCACGCGCCCGCCGACATCGCGGTTCGATTCGCGAATCACCTGCGACACCCGGGCCAGCGCAATGCCATAGGTGGCGAGACGGTGCGGATCGACGGTGACCTGGTATTCCTTGACGAAGCCGCCGACGCTCGCCACCTCGGCCACGCCGCCTGCCTTGGTAAGCTGGTAGCGCACGTACCAGTCCTGCACGCTGCGCAGGTCGGCCAGCGACTGGTCCTTTCCGGTCAGCGCGTACTGGAACACCCAGCCCACGCCGGTGGCATCAGGGCCGATCTGTGGCGCCACGCCTTGCGGCAGTTTGCCCTGCACCGAACTCAGGTATTCCAGCACCCGAGAGCGGGCCCAGTAAATGTCGGTGCCGTCGGCAAAGATCACGTAGACGTAGGACGCGCCGAACATGGAAAAACCGCGCACCACCTTGGCCTTGGGCACGGCGAGCATCGCGGTGGTAAGCGGGTAGGTGACCTGGTCCTCCACGACCTTCGGTGCCTGTCCGGCGTAGGGCGTGTACACGATGACCTGCACGTCGGAGAGATCTGGCAGGGCGTCGAGCGGCGTCTGCTTCACGGCATAGATACCGCCGCCGACGACGGCCAGCGTCGCCAGGATGACGAGAAAAACGTTGCGTACCGACCAGTCGATCAGGCGGTCGAGCATCTCAGTGCTCCTTGCGGGCCGAGGTGCCAGCCTTGTCGAAGCGGGTGATCACGAATTCACCGTTGCCGCGGTCTTCGAACTCGAACGTCACCGGTTCGCCGGGCAGCAGGCCCTTTGCGGTTTCGGGCGAGGCAAGGCCGAAGTCCATCGTCATCGCCGGCCACTGCAGCGCGGGAATCGGCTCGTGGTTCATCGACACCGTATTCGATGCGGCGTCGACCGCATCGATGGAGCCGGTGGCGTGATAGACCGGGAAGCTGGCTGCCGCCGTATCGGCGGCGGTGAAGGTCGACAGCGCCGCCTTGAGGTTGCTTTCCGCATCGATCAGGAAGTTGGCGGCCACTACCACTTCGTCGCCGGCTTCGAGTCCGTCACGGATTTCCACCGCATCCGCGCCGCGCAGGCCGAGCGTCACCGGCTGAGGCTTGTACTTGCCTTCGCCGAGCACGAGCAGTACCACCTGGCGCTCGCCACTGTCGATCACCGCCGAGGCGGGGACGGTCAGGCGGGGAGCAGCGCTGCCGGTGGCGACTTCGACATGGGCGAACATGCCGGGTCGCAGCAGGCCGTCTCGATTGTCCAGGGCCAGCCTGACCGGGGTCGTTCGGGTGGCCGCGTTGAGGGTCGGGTAGATGTAATCGATCTTCGCGTCGAAACGCCGATCGGGAAAGGCGTCGACGATCAGCCGTGCCGTTTCGCCGAGCTTGATGCGGCCGAGATCCTGTTCGTAGATGTCGGCCATGGCCCACACCGAGGACAGGTCGGCGATACGGAAGATCGTCGTTCCGGGCGCGAAGCGCATGCCTTCGACGGCCTTCTTTTCCACCACCACCCCGTTTGCGGGCGAAACAAAGGTGGTCGATGCCGACCGTGCTGTGCCGGCGCCGGCCATATTCCAGTTGCGCAGGCGTTCGCGGGCGGCGTCTACCAGGCGCTGTGCGCCTTCGCGCGCGGCAGGATCGGCAGTGGAGGCGGCCGCCGCGAGTGTCTCGGCGATGCGCAGTTCTTTCTGCGCGGACAGGAGCTCGGGGCTATACACCGAGAACAGCGCCTGCCCCTTCCTGACTGGGTCGCCGGTCGCGTTGACGTACAGGCGCTCGATCCAGCCTTCGAAGCGCGGCGCGACTTCGTGCGTCCTGCGCTCATCGATATCGATCCTGCCCACGGCGCGCACGGCCGCGTCGAGCGTACGCATGTCGGCGCGAGCGGTCTTCACACCGAGGGTCTGCACGCGCGCCGGGCTGACCTTGACCACGCCCGCGTCGCCGGGTTCGTCGTCCTCGTAGACGGCGATGTAGTCCATCCCCATCGAGTCCTTCTTCGGCACTGGCGAGGTGTCGGGCAGGCCCATCGGATTGCGGTAATAGAGCAGCTTGCGTGCGGGCTTGGCGCTGTCCGACGCTGCGTCCGGTGGCACCGCATCGGCGGACGGGGCGGGCGCGGCTGCCATCGGTCGCTGCGTGCCTGTCCAGTAGCCGAGGCCCAGGGCGGCGGCAACGGCAATGGCGCCCACGGCGAGGTTGGGGTTTCGGGTCACAACGGCGCTCCTGTGAGGAATTCGAGTTCGGCCAGGCGGATGGCGGTGTTTGCCTCGGCGTCGAGCAACGCCAGACGGGTGCGCAGAATCTGGCGCTCGGCTTCGATCAGGGTATTGAAATTGACGCGCCCGCTTTCGTAGCCCGAGCGGGCGGCATCACGGCTTGCCACGACTTGTGGCAGCAGGCTTGCGCGCAGCAGTGAGGCCTTGTCACGACTGGCTTCGAAGGCGGCAAGGGCCTCGCCGAGGCGTCCGTTCAATCGTGCTTCAGCCGCGCTGACGCGAGCCTGAGCTGCGTCCAGACGGCGTTCGGCTTCGCGCTCCTGGGCGCGTCGCGAAGACTGTTGCAGCGGGATGGTGATCTCGATCATCAGGTCCCAGTTGTTCGCACCGTTGAGCGGGCGGTTGTTGGTGAGGCCGACGGCCATGTCCGGATAGCGGTTCAGCCAGGTGAGGTCGCGATTCTTCTGTGCAGCTGTCACGCCCAGGCGTTCGCGCGAGAGTTCGGGTGACCGGGCGTTGATCCGCTCGAGCAGGTCCGTGCGCGATAGTGCGGTGGGTGGTGGGGGAAGTCCCGCCGGTTCGGCGAGCGCGGCATCCGCATCACGCGCCAGCAAGGTGTTGAGGCGGGCAGCGGCATCGCGGCGACGTTGTTCGGCTTCGATCAGATCGAGCTTGAGCGAGGTGATCTCGCCTTGCGCACGGACGGCGTCCTGTTGCGGCACCAGTCCGACGCTGTAGCGGGTCAGAACCAGCTTCTCCAGCGCGGCGATCAGGTCGCGGGTTTCACCCAGGATGCGTGTCTGGCCTCGTGCGAGAAAGTAGCGCGCGAAGGCGATCTTGATGCCGTTCTCGATCTCGAGCGCGGCACCGTCACTCATCGTTTCTGCCTGCTCTGCCTGTGTCCGGGCGAGTTCGCCACGCAAGTCGCGCTTGCCCCAGAACGGCACGGGCTGGATCACCCGATAGCGGGTGGTGCCGACCTGGCCGGGTAGCAGCGAGGCGTCGCGGCCAGGTGTCATGGCGTTGGTGAAGTCCATGAGCTCGAGCTGGAAGCGGGGGTCGGGGAGGGCGGCGGCGGGTTCGATGCGTTCATGTGCGGCTTCGGCTTCGAGACGGCGGACGCGCAAGTCCGGATTGTGTTCGCGGGCGTAGTCGAGCAGCCCGTCTATCGTCGTACCAAGGGGTGTCTGCGACGTGGCCTGGGCGTGCGCGGGTGCGAGTCCGTACGCACAGAGCGAGAGCACGAGCAGCGCGGCTGCGCGAAGCGGCTGCGTGGGGCGGAAAAGGGGGGGCGTCATCGGGCGTGTCCGCAATCCGGCGTGGCGGGAAAACCGCGCCCGGGCAAACCAGGCACGGTACGGCGAAGCGACGTGCTTAGGCGGCTTGCTTAATTTGCAGCGTCGAGCCGGGTGACGACAAACATGCCGTCGACACGGTCGGCGAGGAAGCGAATCCTGTCGCCCGGCTTGACCTTGTCCAGCATCGCCGGGTCGCCGGCACGGAAGGCCATGGTCATCGGTGGCATGCCCAGGTTTTCGAGCGGGCCGTGGCTGATGGTGATTTTGCCGCCGGCCTTGTCGACTTTCTTGACCGTGCCTTCGGAGAGCATCGCTTGGGCCCCGGCCGCGTGCATCTGCGCGCCCTGGTTCATGGCCGCGCCATGGTTCATATCATGTTCGCCGGCTGCATGGGCGGCATTGAAGAGGGTCAGACTGGCGACGGAGACGGCGGCGAGAAGTGTTTTCACAGGGTGTCCCTTCATGTAAATGGATCGATGGATGTTGAGGCAGATTCGGTTTGGCGGAATTCGGGAGAATTCTAGAGACCGGCGGTATACAGGGTCCTGTCTTCCGGATTACATCTATGTCATTCGGGGAGACGCCCGGTACTGCCAGAAATCAGCCGGGTGCAACGACGATCGTGCCGATCATGCCGGCTTCGAAGTGCCCCGGTATGAGGCAGGCGAAGCTGAAGGTGCCCGGCCGGTTGAAAGTCCACACCATCTGGCCTCTTTCGCCAGGGGCGACGTGGGCCATCCAGGCGTCTGCGTGTTCCATGCCTGGAAATTTCTTCATCAGCTCGGCGTGTTCGGCGAGCGCGTCGCGCGTACCGATCACCATTTCGTGCAGGACCGCACCCGAGTTCCGATAATCGAAGCGGATGGTCTCACCGAGGCGTACTTCGATACGGTCGGGCGTGAAGCGCATCCGATCGCTCATTGCGATCGGGACGGTACGGCTGATCTTTCCGGGGTCACCCGCGATCCCCCAGGCCTGCTGGTCGGGTGCGGGGGGCGAAACCCTGGTGTCCTGATGTGTGACCGTTCCGTGCGCGGACGCTGAACGGGTGGCGGCAAGCAAACTTGCGGCAAGGCTGGAGACAATCATTCGGCGTCGGCTGATCATGCGTTTTTCCGTGTGGCGGTTACGCGCGGCATAAGGTGCTTGCCGAGGATGGTCGCAATGTTGCCTTTTCGAGGTCGTCAGCGAGCTGACGCGAGCATTACATCTTTGTAATCCGGGTGCTTCGGCCTGCCCTTGCGGGCACAATACGAAGCCATGTCAGTGAGCGGTCTACCCAGCGTGAAGATATTGATTGTCGAAGACGAGCCCAAGACCGGCGACTACCTGCGCCAGGGCCTGGTCGAGGCCGGATTCGTGGTCGACCTGGCGCGCGATGGCCTCGATGGCCTGCATCTGGCGCTCAGCGGTGATTACGACCTCGTCGTCCTCGACGTCATGCTGCCCTCGCTGGATGGCTGGGGCGTGCTGAAATCGGTGCGCAGGAGCGGGCAGCACATGCCGGTGCTGTTTCTCACCGCGCGCGATCAGGTCGAAGACCGGGTGCGTGGGCTGGAGCTGGGCGCAGACGATTACCTGGTCAAACCCTTTGCCTTCTCCGAACTGCTCGCCCGGGTGCGCACGTTGTTGCGGCGAGGCAAGGCAAAGGAGCCGGAGGTGCTGCGCGTGGCCGACCTCGAACTCGATCTGCTGCGGCGGCGGGTGACGCGCGCCGGTGCGCGCATCGATCTCACCGCCAAGGAGTTCCTGCTCCTCGAACTGTTGCTGCGCCGCCAGGGTGAGGTGCTGCCGCGCTCGCTGATTGCCTCGCAGGTGTGGGACATGAATTTCGACAGCGACACCAACGTCATCGAAGTGGCCGTGCGCCGCTTGCGCGCCAAAGTGGACGAGCCCTTCGAGCAACGCCTGATCCGCACCGTGCGTGGCATGGGCTACGTGCTCGAGGCGCCGGAGCAGATGTGAGCCTGGGGCGTTCGGTATCGCTCACGGCCCGGCTCGCGCTGCTCTTCGCCGCGCTCACGGCGAGTTTGCTGATCGTGGTCGGGGTGGTGCTGGGGCGCGCGGTCGAGGCCCATTTCCGCGAACTGGATGCGCACGAGATCGCCGGCAAGCTCAGCCTCATCGAAAACCTGCTGCAGCGCACGACCACGGCACAGGCCCTGGCGACCTTGCCGCAACGTCTGGACGATGCCTTCGTCGGCCATGCGATGGTGGCCCTGCTGCTGCGCGACGACGAGGGCAGCGTGATCTACGCCCTGCAGGCTGCGCATTTCCCAGCTGCGCAACTGGCGGGTGAGATGCTGCCGGCGGGTGTGGCGATGTGGGAAGGTGGCGGACAGCAGTTCATCGGGCGCGAGGCGGTGTTTCCGATGCCGCTGTCGGGGCGGCCGGTGCGCGTGTTGCTCGGGCTGGACATTTCCCATCACGCCCGCTTTCTGGACCAGGTTCGCACACGGCTGTGGTTCGGCATCTCGGGGGCGGCCGTCATCGCGGCGCTGCTGGGCTGGTTCGCTGCGCACAAGGGACTGGCACCGTTGCGCCGGGTGACGGCGACGGCGCAGCGGCTGACGGCGGAGCGGCTGGACGAGCGCCTGTCCGAAGACGATGCGCCGTCCGAAGTGCGCGAGCTGGTCGAGGCCCTCAACGGTCTGTTCGAACGCCTGGAGCAGTCCTTCCAGCGCCTGGCGGAGTTCTCCGCCGACATCGCTCATGAGCTTCGCACGCCGGTGTCGAACCTGATGACGCAGACCGAGGTGGCCCTGTCGCGCGCGCGCGGGACCGACGAATACCGCGAAGTGCTGGCGTCGAATCTGGAAGAGTACGAGCGCATCGCACGCATGGTGAGCGACATGCTGTTCCTGGCGCAGACCGAGAACGGCAAGCTGCCGGGCGCGGTCGAAACGGTGCAACTGGCCGACGAGGTGCATGCGCTGATCGAATTCTATGACGCACTTGCCGAAGAGAAAGGCGTCCGGATCGCCGCCAGTGGCGATGCACGGGTGAGGGGAGACCGCCTGATGCTGCGACGTGCGATATCGAACCTGCTGTCTAACGCGCTACGCCATACGTCGCAAGGCTGCACCGTGGACATCGACATCGCGCATGCCGACGACGAGGTCGTGCTGAGCGTGAGCAATCCCGGCGACACGATTGCGCCCGATCAACTTGCGCGCATCTTCGAGCGTTTCCATCGCGCCGGTCCCGACCGCCATCGACATGGCGAGGGCGCCGGGCTGGGACTCGCGATCACGCGCTCGATCATTGCTGCCCATGGCGGCCGCGTCACGGTGAAATCGGACGCCGGCCTGACGACATTTCTCGTGACCCTGCCGGTGGCGGGGCGCGCGTGACCGGGGGCACAGGTCTCCGGTTCCGGACAATCAGCCTGGAGAGAAAACGATGAAGTCCTTCAACCCGATGCGGCCCTTGTTCGCGCTATCGCTGCTGGCCTGCGTGGCGCTTGCGCCCGCCGTTGCCGCCGGCGACGAAGTGACGATGTACAAGGATCCGAACTGCGGCTGCTGCGGAAAATGGGCGGAGCACATGCGCGCCAACGGCTTTGTGGTGAAAGAGATCGCCACGCCACGTATGCACGAGGTCAAGCGCACGGCCGGTGTGCCGCAGGCGCTGGCCTCGTGCCATACCGCGAAGGTCGGTGGCTACGTGGTCGAAGGGCATGTGCCCGCTGCCGACGTCAAGCGCATGCTGGCCGATAAGCCGAAGATCGCCGGCATCTCCGCGCCCGGCATGCCCCAGGGCTCACCCGGCATGGAGGGGCCCTATCCGGCAGACCGTTACAGCGTGGTCAGTTTCGATCGTGACGGCGACAGCAAGGTCTTTGCCCGCCACTGAACGCCTGTCGCGGTGGCGGTCGCACATGGGCCGGTAACGCGATCAGGGCGCTGACGGCCCGCCCTGGTCCGCAGGTGCGGGCGCGTCGTTTTCAGTGTCGTCAGCGGTTTCGCCTTCGGTATCGGCGCCGGCCGCCTTGGCGGCGAGCTTCTGAATGCGTTTTTCTTCCTGCTTGCGTTTCTTTGCCAGATCTCGCTGGCGCTTTTCGAACTGATAGTTTGGTTTGGCCAAGTGGCCTCCTCTGATTGCCCCGAAGGGCGGAATCGAACGCGGTTGAAAGACTGGAACGGGCGAATGGGCGCTTGCGTTCCTGCGGGGCGTGCATGCCCGAGGATAACGGGCAGGAAAAGCAGGCAAAAACCGTATGCGACCCTGTGATTGCGTCGTGCGCGAGGGTGGCATGGCGCGCCGGATCGGGATGCGGCGCGAACGGTTCGCCTGCGTGTCGCCCCGCCATTATGGCAGGGATACGCGTGCGCTACTCACCAACGCGGCCGCGCCCGGCCTTGATGGCCGCCCGCCGAGTCTTGCTTTCGAGCCGTCGCGTCACCGAATTGCGCGTCGGGCGCGTGGGGCGGCGCGCCTTTTGTTCGGTCGCGGCACGCTCGATCAGTTCTTCCAGGCGGCGTATCGCCTCCATTCGGTTCTTCTCCAGGCTGCGGAAGGCCTGGGCCTTGATGACGATCACGCCGTCCTTGCTGATGCGCTGGTCGCCGAGGCGCAACAGGCGTTCGCGAATGATCTCGGGCAGGGACGAAGCCGCGATGTCGAAACGCAGATGCACCGCATTCGACACCTTGTTGACGTTCTGACCACCCGCACCCTGGGCGCGGATCGCAGTGATGTCGAGCTCTTCGGGGCGGAGCGTGAAATGAATGCGCATGGGAGCAGTGTTGGCAGGGGCAGGGTGTTATTGTGACCCATGCCCGGCATCCTGCCGTGCGCCATTCACTTCGGCGGACCCCATGCAACGTTTCGAATACCTCATCCGCAGTGACATCCACCAAGTCGCCGAAGACGTCGCCCGCGCGCACGGCAGCCGCGAAAAGGACCGCCTTCGTGCGTATACCGAGGTCGTGCTGAAAGAGCTGAACACCCTGGGCGCCGAAGGCTGGGAATTGATGCAGGCGCCAGACAGCAATACCAACCGCAACTGGATCTTCAAGCGGGCGGCGGGTTGAGCATGACCGTCAGCGATTTACGCCAATGCGGCCAATGTGCGAAATGCCGGTTCAGGTCCGGACTCGGTTCATTTCGTGCGCCAATTGCAGCTAGACTCTGGATATTCTTCCCTCGTAACACGATCGATGGCTGTGCGTTCAAACGAATCTGACCCCTTTGGGGCGCCGCCGACCGAGCGCGGTATCCGCATCGCGCTGATCTTCGCCCTTACCGCCGAGCGCCTGTCAGCCTTCTATGAGCACGGGCAGTGGCTGAACGAGGGGCAGGGGGCGACGCTGGCGGCCGACTGGCTGCGGCGTACGAAACGCAGCTTGCCGATGACCGCGCGCAAGCAGCTTTCCGCGCTGAGCGACGACATGGCGCGACAGATCGCCGGCTCGCTGTCGCGTGAGGCGGGGCTGTTTACGGCGCATGAGATGATGGAAGCGCTCGATCCCAATTATCAGTCGGAACTGGCACAGGCGATGATGCTGGAGTGCGAGCGTTTGCTTGATGGGAGCGAGGGGCTGTAGGAGCGTTTCGTTACGGGCTGCCCCGCTTTGCCGGGCGATGCCAACCTCGAGGCATTGTCGGGGTAAAGTAGTCGCCAGACCGTTACTCCCGATCGTGTTCAGATGAAGCCGACCCTCTCCAGCCCGGACAATTCGCACTCCCACGTTTTCGACGAAGGCAATCCGCTGGCCGAGCGCAATACGCGCTGGGCGGTCGTCGTCACGGCGGTGATGATGGTGGCCGAGATCGTCGGTGGCTGGGTGTATAACTCGATGGCTTTGCTGGCAGACGGCTGGCACATGAGTTCGCACGTGCTGGCGCTCGGCCTCGCCGCCGTTGCCTATGCCGCAGCCCGGCGCCTGGCACACGATCCGCGTTTTGCCTTCGGCACCTGGAAGATCGAGGTACTGAGTGGCTATACCAGCGCACTGATGTTGCTTGGGGTGGCCGCGCTGATGCTGTTCCAGTCGGCGGAACGGTTGATCTCGCCGATGGTGATTCGCTATGACCAGGCCATTGCGCTTGCGGTGATCGGGTTGCTGGTGAACCTGGTGTGTGCCTGGCTGCTCAAGGACGGGCACGCGCACCATGGCCATCACCATGGACACAGCGAAACCGGCGCACACGATCACCATCACGCACACTCGCACGAGCACGACCTCAACCTGCGTTCGGCCTATGTGCACGTGATCACCGATGCCGCAACCTCGGTGCTGGCCATCATCGCGCTGACAGGGGGCAAGTACTGGGGCGCCGACTGGCTCGACCCGGTGATGGGCATCGTTGGCGGCGTGCTCGTGGCGGTATGGGCGGTGGGGCTGTTGCGCGAGACCGGTCGAATCCTGCTTGACGCCGAAATGGATGCGCCGGTGGTGACAGAAGTGCGTGAGGCGATCGATTCGAGCCCGGTCGATGCGACGATTACCGATCTGCATGTGTGGCGCGTGGGCAAGGGCAAATACGCCTGCATCGTGTCACTGGCAGTCGCGGAGAACGTGGGGGCAGATTACTTTCGCCAGCGGCTGGGCGTACACGAAGAGCTGGTACACGTCACGATTGAGGTGAACTCAACCCATTCTTTACGGACGTCCTGATTCCGCATGGTGCGGCTTCGTCATCTGGCCGCAGCGAACCGTGCGCTTAGTCTTCCTCCGGCGGAAGCCCGGCCAGTCTAGCCTGACGCGCCGCTTCCTCGCGCCTTGCCGCTTCGATGACCTGCATTACCTCGTCCAGGTTTGCCAGCGTCTCATCGGCCTTGAAGGTCCCGGTGAGCGGGCTGTCGGGTTGCAATTTTCCGGTCTCGTACAGCGCCCAGATTTCTTCGCCGTAGCGGGTGTCGCGCAGTTCGGGGGCGAACTGGCCGAAGTAGTCAGCGAGGTTGGCCACGTCACGCTGCAACATGCGCCGGGCGTTGTTGTTTGCGGCGGCGTCTACGGCTTGCGGCAGGTCGATGATCACCGGGCCGGCAGCATCGACGAGGATGTTGTACTCGGACAGGTCGCCATGCACGATGCCCGCGCACAGCATGCGCACCACCTGGCGGATGAGGAAGGTGTGGAAGCGGCGGGCGTCGTCCGCACCGAGTTCGATATCGTTGAGGCGCGGTGCCGGTTCGCCATCTTCGTCGGCCACCAGCTCCATCAACAGCACGCCCTCGTGGAAGTCGTAGGGCACGGGCACGCGCACGCCGGCCGCCGCGAGTTGGCGCAGGGCGTCGACTTCGGCGTGCTGCCACGCGGCTTCCTGTTCCTGGCGGCCGTAGCGCGAGCCCTTTGCCATGGCGCGCGCCTGACGGCTGTTCTTGACCTTGCGTCCTTCGGTGTAGTCGACCGCCTTGTGGAAGCCGCGCTTGTTGGCCTCCTTGTAGACCTTGGCGCAGCGCACTTCGTCACCGCACTGGACGACGTAGACCATGGCTTCCTTGCCGCTCATGAGCTGGCGCAGGACGGTGTCGACCAGGCCGTCTTCGACCAGGGGGGCGATTCTGTGCGGGGTTTTCATGCGGCGTGCGGGCTCCGGTGCCGTCCGGCGAACGCGGCGAGAAGGCCGTCTTGCGGGCATTTGCCGTCGAGCGAGGCATTCCTGTCCGCGATGAAATGTTTTGTCTGCATTGGATTTTCCTGCTGCGGGTCGGTAAGAATGTGCCCGCCATTGTCGCCGGCGCGGTCGACTGTGCGGAAAAAGGATAGGACTACAGGGCGAATCCGACCGCAGTGAGTCAGGCGGAATCGACCGCACTGCATGCTTGTCGAACGCCTGGCCCGGCATGACTCGGGGCAGCGCTTCGGCGGTGGTGTCTCGCGGTAACGGGCGGATGATACCTCGCCCGGCTTGCCCTGGCGTGACGCTGCATAATCTTGTGCTGCGGTGCGCCATGACCGGGGAACAGTTGCCCTCGGCGCTGGAGACGCCGGACAATAGCGCCATGGATACCTATCTGCTTTTCATTCTGGCCGCGATCGCCCTCTTCGTTCTCAGGATGCGCGACCAGCGTCGGCGCATCGCCCTGCTCGGCAGTCATCTGCGCAACTACCAGATCGAGAAGCTCATGGAGACGCTCTCGGCGGGCTATGAGCGTGCGCTCGGCGAGTCCGATACCGGCCGCCAGGATCAGATCTTCGCGCTCATGCAGCCTCATGAGGCTGCGCTGGCCGGCCAGTTTCGGCGCTTCGCCGCGGAGATGGCGGGGGTCGATGCACAGGACGTTCGCGTCAGCACCTTTCCACTTGCGATTCCGCAGGCTGACCGTCTGTTTCCGTTTGCCACCTTCGATCTGCGCAATGCGTTCGAGATTCATGCCGCGGGGCTGGAGCGGGCCGCGGAGATCGATCCCGATCGTCCGTTGCGCGAACGGGCGTTCGTGCTCTCGGCCGAGATGTACCTGATGCAGCACACGTGTCACTGGTACTGCAAATCGCGCGCGGTGGCCTCGGCCCGTCTGCTGGCGCGCCATCGCACCCGCTACGAGCAGGTGCTGGAAGCCGTGTCGCCCGAGACCCGTCGGGCCTATCGCGAACTGACTGGCGTCTGACGAGCGCATGTGTGACAAGGCCGGGCGCCAGTTCAAACGCCCTGCGTTGTGGCGATGGTACGCAGATGCACGTCGCGCTGCGGAAAGGGAATGGTGATGCCGGCTTCCTTGAACAGCTTCCAGATCGCCAGGTTGATGTCGGTGCGCACGTTGCCGATGCCGTTTTCCGGGTCGCTGATCCAGATGCGCAGCTCGAGCTGGATGCCGCTGTCGGCAAATTGGAGCATGCGCGCCGCCGGCTCCGGCACGGCGAGCACGCGGTCGGAAGCCTTTGCTGCCTCGAGCAGCAGCGTCATGGCTTGCTCGGGATCGTCCGCATAACTGATCTGTACCGGTAGCCGTACCCGGGTATTGGTGTCTGAGTAGCTCCAGTTGACGACCTCGGAGGTGATCAGGTTCTCGTTCGGGATCAGGCGCTCCACGCCGTCGCGGTCGCGCACCACCACGTAGCGGGCGCGCAGTTCCTGCACCCAGCCGAATTTTCCATCGTTGCTGCCGACCGAGATGACGTCGCCCGGTTTGATCGAGCGGTCGAGTACGAGAATGAATCCGCTGATGAAATTGCTGGTGATGCGCTGCAGGCCGAAACCGATGCCAACCCCGAGCGCTCCGCCGAATACGGTGAGGGTGGTGAGGTCGATGCCGACGGCGTCGATCGCGAGCAGGACGGCCAGCGTGATGAGAAAGACCTTGCTGAATTTGCCGAACGCGACCTGCGACGATGGCGTCATGCGTGTCGAGGTGCGTATGCGGCGCTCGATGAAACCGGACAGCCAGAACGCCAGCGTCAGCAGCAGGGCGACCAGGGCCACCAGCTTGATCGCCGCCAGCAGCGAGATGCGGGAACTGCCGATATTGACCGCGAATTCGTCCAGCGTGGCCTCGACGGCGGGCAACCAGCCGAGCAGGTGCAGCGCGACCATGACCCAGATCGTGCCGGAAATGAGGTTCTCCCAGGTTTTCAGCGCGGGGGTGACGGGAAATCCCTTGCGCAGCACATAGACCAGCAGGCGGATCGCGACGAGCGACACCAGGAGCGGAACGACGACGTCGAGCAGCCCGACCGGCCACTGCATCGAGCGCAGGCCGCTACGGCCGATCAGCACCCCGGCCAGCATCGTCGACGGCAGCAGGATGCGTTGCGCGGTGCGCAGCGTGATATGCCGCAGGCCCTTCTGTGCCGCTGCAGCAAGCCCCGCGCGCAGCGATTCGCTCATGGTGCGGTGGATCAGCCAGGCGCACAGCGCCGAGATCGCGAGCACCGTCAGTTCGTAGAAGAGTTCGGGCGTTGCCCGCGCTGCAATCCAGTGCGGCAACTGCCGGAAGAATGCCTGAATGCCCGAATCCATGGACCTTCCCCGCGCACGTGTCCTTCATGAGGCGCCAGTTTAGCGCGCACGGACGCATGAAAGCGGAACGGGGGCATGGGGATAACCCGAAGGGGGAGATGGGGGCTTGCGGGCGCGAGACGCTCCTGTTTCGCGTGCGCGTTCGAGCGGGGTGACGACCTGCATGTCGGTGGGGGCCGCAAATGCGGTCGCCTTACCGTCCTGATATCTCTGCATGGGTGACGCGGAGGTTTGCAATGGATTCTTCGGCCATCACCGCCCGGAGAGGCCCGTTCGGACGACCGAATGGCTGACCTGCTCTGCCTTTCGTGGCATGCTCGGCGAACTTTGCATACAAGAACCAAGAAGACGGAGTGAGACGATATGGAAGCGGATGTTGAACGTCGTGGTGCGGGCGGCCGCGACGAAAGGGCTGGAGTGGCGGACCACAGTTTTGCGGTGGAGCTGATGCAGCATCTGGTGGTGCCGACCTTCGTGCTGGATCCGCAGGGGCGGGTGCTGATCTGGAACCGGGCCTGCGAGCGCCTGACCGGCGTCAATGCGGAGGATGTGCTAGGCACGAAGGATCACTGCTTCGCGTTCTACGACGAAAGACGTCCCTGCCTGGCTGACCTGGTGGTGGAGGGGCGTGCGGCGGAAATGGCCGCGCTATACACCAATCACGACCGCAACTCCTGCTCTGCGATCGGTTTTCATGCTGAAAACTGGTGTCGCATGCCGCGCGCCGGCTCGCGACTGTATCTGGCCGTCGATGCGGGGCCGATTTTCGACGGTGCCGGCAATCTGTTGGCGGTGGTCGAAACCCTGCGCGACATGACAGTACAGAAGGAGGCCCAGCTTCAGCTCGAGCAACTGGCGTCCAAGGATCCGCTCACCGGGCTGGCCAATCGCCGCGCCTTCGACGAGCGCCTCGAGCAGGAGTGGCAGCGCGGGTGTCGCGCCGGCGCGCTGGCGGTGGTGATGCTCGATGTCGATCATTTCAAGACCTACAACGACAACTGCGGCCACCCCGAAGGCGACACCTGCCTGCGCAGTGTGTCCTCGGTGCTGGCCGGCGTCGCCGCGCGCACCGGCGATCTCGCTGCCCGTTACGGTGGTGAAGAGTTCGTGCTGGTGTTGCCGGGTACCAACGAAGCCGGCGCGCGTGCGGTTGCCGAGCGTGTCAGGGTGGCAATCGAGGCTCTTGGCATCGCGCATCCTGCGTCGTCGGCGGCCCCGGTCGTCACCGTCAGCGTCGGCGTGGCGGTTGCCGACGCGTGGCACACGCGTGCCGCAGACCTGGTGGCGCGTGCCGACGCTGCGTTGTACCGCGCCAAGAGGCTGGGGCGAAACCGGGTCGAGGTGGACCTCGATCTCGAGCCTGCTCCGAGTTGAAACGCGGCGATCCGCCCGCTTAAGATCTGAGAACGATCAGCAGGCAGGAAATCGCTGCGGCGGTGCTCACGACGACGGCAGCCGAGAGCCATATCAGGCGTACGCGATTGGCTTCGACACGTTTCACCAGTTCGGTATTCTGATCTGCCAGCGCCTTGATCAACTCGGATGAGGCGAGCATCTGCGCGTGAAGGTCGGCCACCGTATCTTCCGTCTTGCTCAGCCTCGATTCGAGTGGCGAGCTTGCCTCGGGGGATGTCGGGTTCGCGGTGTCCTCTTGCGCGGCGGCGTCCTTGCCGGCGGGCGATTTTCTTGCCACCGTATTCCACAGTTTTCGCGCGCCGTCGGCGACGACGGGTGCGGTGGAGATGACGTCGGCCCAGGGGACCGTCTTCAGAAGGGTGAGCCAGCCGATTGCCATGAGTGCCTCCTCGGGTTCAAACCGTCAGGGACGGCGCAACAATCCAGATGCGTGTTTGGCCACGGACAAAAGTGGTTGGAGAAGTGGCGGGGATGAAATATGCTGAAAATATCAGATCCTGTTCGTGCCGATCGATTCATGCGATGGTTGCGGAAATGCTATCGCGGCGACGCTTTCGGTGTCGGCACGTGTCTTACCCATGAGAGGAGCGCATCGGAATGAAAATTCAATTTGCCGTCATTGCAGTTGTCAGCGCCCTTGCCATCCAGGGTTGCGCCACCAACACCCAGGGGCAGAATCAGACCATTGGTGCGGTTTCCGGTGCCGTGCTCGGCGGGGTGCTGGGCAAGCAGATTGGTGGTGGCACGCGCAGCGCTGTCGTCGGGGCGGCACTTGGTGGCGCATTCGGCTACCTTGCCGGGTCGAATGTGAAGGTCACCGAGCAGGCCGACGGGTCGGTCAAACTCGATATCCCGGGGTCGGTGCTTTTCGATACCAACAGTTCGCGTATCAATCCGACTTTCCAGCAAACGCTGGACAAGATCGCCGGTACGCTCAACGAGCATCCGAACGCGACCGTGAACGTGGTGGGTCATACCGACAGCGTAGGTTCGGACGCCTACAACCAGAAGCTGTCGCTTGACCGCGCCCTGTCGGTCACGACCTATCTGCAGGGGCGGGGCATTTCCGGTGCCCGCCTGTCGGCGGTCGGCCAGGGCGAGTCGATGCCCATTGCCGATAATGCGACCGCAGAGGGGCGGGCGCAGAACCGCCGGGTCGAGATGTTCGTGCGCTGATCGTTCAGGCGCCGCAAGGATCCTCGGGCGGAAACAAGGTCGGCGCATGGCCGGACATCCACTGCGGATACTTGGCCATGATGCGCTCGAACCGCGGGCTTGCCGTAAACGCGCTCAGCCAGCTGTGTAGCCGCGGCCAGGCCTGACCGGCAAACCAGTCGGGGTCGGTGGCGGCGAACTGTCGTACGAAGGGTGCGATTGCCATGTCGGCGAGTGCGGGACGGCTGCCGAACAGGCATCCCGTCGATGCAAGCCGGTCTTCGAGATGCAGCAGGAAGACTGCGCCGGCGCCGCGGTGTCGCTCGGCATCCGCGCCTGGATAGCGATTCGGATACTTGTAGCGGTCGAGATGGTGCTTGAAGCCGCCCTCGCGGTTGCTGTCGTTGCATGCGACAAGTGCCAGCATGTCCTCGAGCGTGCCTGATGACGGTGTCAGCCAGCAGTACGGGTCGCGCCAGCGTAGCGCCCACAGCATGATGTCGATGCTCTGTTCGAGCACCTGTCCATCGGGCAGGACGAGCACTGGAACCGTCGCCTTGGGTGAGGCGGCGATGAGTTCAGGCGGTTTGTCGCGTAGCTTGATTTCGCGCAGTTCGACCTGCTGGCCGCTTGCCGCAATCGCGAGGCGTGCGCGGATCGCGTACGGACAGCGGCGAAACGAATACAGCAGGGGCAGGGCGGCGCGAGTCATGGTTTGGGGCGCGCAGCCTCCTCGTCGGCGCGCTTGTGCGCGGCGGCCAGGGCTTGTTGGTGGCGGCGTTCGCGCAGTTCGGCCTTGCGCTCCGGCGTCGAGTCGTAGCAGTGCGGGCAGCTCACACCGTCCTCGTAACGCTCGGAGGCCTGCTCTTCAGCGCTGAGCGGGTAGCCGCAGGCGAGGCAGCGGCCAAGGTTGCCGGGTACCAGCGCGTGGCCCACCGAGACGCGGTCGTCGAACACGAAACACTCGCCCTTCCAGCGGCTGTCGGTTTCCGGCACGGTTTCGAGGTATTTGAGGATGCCGCCCTCGAGGTGATACACCTCGTCGAAGCCCTGCATGCGCATGAAAGCAGTGGATTTCTCGCAGCGGATCCCACCGGTGCAGAACATTGCCACCTTGGGTTTGTCGGCAAGCAGTCCGCCGGGCGCGGATTCCCGCTTCACCCAGTCGGGGAGCTCGGAAAAACTGCGGGTGTGCGGGTCGACCGCGCCTTCGAAGGTACCGATTGCCACTTCGTAGTCGTTGCGGCAATCGACCACCACCACATCGGGGTCGGCAATCAGGCGGTTCCAGTCCTGCGGCTTGACGTACTCGCCGGCCATGCTGGTGGGCGACACGCCGTCGACGCCGAGGGTGACGATCTCGCGCTTGAGCTTCACTTTCATGCGCTGGAAGGGCATCTCGTCGGCCCACGAGGATTTGTGTTCGAGCCCGGCCAGGCGTGGATCACTGCGCAGCCAGGCGAGAACCGCCTCGATGTCGTCAGGCAGTCCGGCGATGGTGCCGTTGATGCCTTCTTCGGCCAGCAGCAGCGTGCCCTTGACCCGATGACGATTGCAGCTCTCCAGCAGCGGGTCTCGCAGGGCGCGGAAGTCGGCGAGGCGGACGAACTTGTACAGCGCGGCGGTCAGGAAACGGGACATGGGGTGGGCCGGGATGGAATCGCGCCGATTCTAGCCCGGAATCGGCACCGATCGATTGCTCTGCATGGCACGTTGAGGCCAGGGTTCGAAAACTCGAAATTCAGTGGAGAGGGCCGTGGTCTGCCTGGGCGTCCAGAGGCTTCCGATCCAAACGTAACAAATTTTGTGTAAAAATACTTTTCCCGAAAGATAAATCAATCAAAAGTTGATCAATTCAATGAAAAAAATCGCGCTCGCCATTGCCACCGCCTTGACTGCCACCGTTGCGCATTCCGCGGTCGTCATCAGTCCCACGACCCTGACCACTACCGAGGATGGTGCGACAGCCCAATACAAGGTCGTCCTCGACAGCCCGCCAAACGCCGGTGAGACGGTGACGGTCACGCCGGCATCCGGCGATTTCACCGAAGGTACTGTGAGCGCGCCCGTACAGTTCACTGCGGCAAACTATTCGACTCCGCAATATGTCACCGTGACCCCCGGCGCTAGTGGGGATGGAAATGACGGCGACGTTAGCTACACCATCACGAACACGATTTCGTCATCGGGGGGGGCATATGCGGCGGGGCCGGCGGCTGACACCACTGTCACTAACTCGAACGTCGATGGCGTCGCGATGGTCATCGTTGATCCGAGCAGTGGTTTCTGGATTACCGAGGGGAGCACTCGGATAATCACGTTCAAGACTGGGGCTGACGTGACTCCCGGTGGCGGCAACGACGTAACCATCAACCTCACCAACAATACGCCCGGGCAGGTGACGCTGTCGGCGAACTCGGTCATCTTGTCCGCAGGTAACGGCTATTCGGCAACGGTGACAATCTCGGCGATTGACGACACGGTCATCGATGGCGATCAGGCGTTCTCGATCACGACCGCGGCTACTCTTTCCGGCGACGCCGCTTTTAACGGCGTAAATCCGCTTGATATCGAAGGCTTTGCCGGTGACAACGATGTGGCTGCCGTGGCGCCCGTTCCGACCTTGGGTGAGTGGGCGCGTATTGCCCTTGTGCTCATGCTGATGGGGATCGGCGGGCGCGCCTTCCTGCGCAGGCATCAAGGATAAGTTGCTGTCTGGTGCGCGGAATGTCAGCGGCTTCATGGGGCGGGCGATCCGCGCGCGTCGCGCAGGTTTGGACGCGGGCCATTGTGCGAAGCGAGACCCGCGCCGAAAGCGCCGGAGCCACCTCCATGCTGGGCTCGTGCCTCACGTTTGCCAGAGCAGGCGAATGGAGAGCACGATGCTCAGAAAGCAGATGATCCAGAATACGATGGGTGCCGCCCCGCCCTTGAACTTGACGCCTGCCATCTCGAACTCGAGCGGACCTGTGGATATTCTCAGAATGAGGGTGACGAAGAGCGCACCCAGGCCTGCCATCGGCAGCCCCACCAAGACCGGGAATTGTTCGCGGATCAGGCTCTGCCAGTAGTCACCCGGGGTCTCGTGGACCGAGGTCAGCTTCGTCAGGGCATAGGCGCCGAAGCCGATCAGAATGACAACGACGACCCAACTCGCCAAGGCCTGGAACTTGCGCGTCTGTAGATCCGTTGCTTCAAGTCCGGCGCTGTCGTTTTCGGGAGGCTGCATGGATCATCCTGGAAGTGGGGCGACGGCTGGCGCGGCCGCCGAGTCTGCAGGGCGATGTCAAGGATATCGACTGAAGTGGGCCGGATCGGGCATCCACCAGCGCCGTGACGAACGATGCCGGTAATTTGGCATGCCATTGGAGCATAGGTGGTGATGCCCGTGCTTGCCAGTATCGGCTGGGCCGCGCGCCCTCACAGGGGCGGCAGGCGCATCCATATCAGAATCGCGCCCGCAAATGCCATTCGCCCGGCGCGATGTCATTGATCACGGCGGCACGCGTGGCGGCGTCGATCGCCGGATCGTCGGCCTCATGAAGCCCGCACAGCCGTAGCGCCTTGCGCACGTTGATCGAGGTGCCTAGAAATTCGTACACCACGCGCGCGCAGCACGGCATGCGCTCACCGCTGCCCGATGCACCGAGCTTGAGCCCGGTGAGGCGGGTGACCCGGTTCTTGAATGACGGAAAGAGGATGGTCTGCGTCATCTCCAGTCCGGTCAGGGATTCGTAGTCGACAAGGAAAATGCGGTCGGTCAGCAGGTGGACAAGGCCCAGGTAGCGACCGTGGAAGACCTTGCCGTGACGGGTTTCAGCCAGCCGTTCGGTGCGCTGGTAACACACGCGGTCGTCACGCCGTTCGAGGCAGACCAGGGTGCGCAGGATCTTGCCCGGGCACGCCATCGAGGCATAGGTCTCGAAGTAGTAGCCGAGGTATTTGTCGAGCCCGCTGCTGCCCAGTTCGCGCAGGTGCGCAAGGTGCGGGGTTTCGAGTGTGTCCGGCGTGGCGGTGGCGGGCGTGACCGGGCGTACCTGTACCAGACGTTCGAACTGCGCGCTGGGCAACAGGATCTCGTGTTCCTCGACACCAAAGAACTCGCAAAAGCGCCGCAGGGTGCGGGCGGCCGGCCGGTAGCGGCCGCTCAGGTAGCGATTGAACTGCGGACGGTTGATGTCGAGCCGCCTGCAGACATCGGCGATGGAGCTGTAGTAGCCGCACAGCAGGCGCAGGTTGCGGGCGAAATCCTCGTGCATGAAAAACTCCGTGGTGAGCGGGTAGAGGCGTGAAACCGGTGTCCAGACGGCATTATTCTGATCGATGGCGCACTATGGCGCAGTATAAGCGCCAAATAGCGCTCTAAAGTTCCATTCAGGCAAATGTTCGTCAAGCCTTCGTCTTGTTCAAATCGCATTGCCTTCCGGCAGCGAAAAACACAACGGCGGCCCAAGCCGCAGATGGAGACAGAAATGCGACACATCTATTGCCTTTCCCCCGGCATGACGTTCTGCACCCTCGATCGTAATGGAGGTGCACGCCATGCTTGATCTGCTCAATGACCTGTTGTGGAGCAAAGTGCTGATCGTGGTGCTGATCGGCCTCGGCCTGTGGTTCACCATCGGCTCGCGCTTTGTCCAGTTCCGCTATTTCGGTCGCATGTTCCGCATCCTCGGTGCCAATCAGGCTTTCTCCAGGGACCAGCATGGCCACTTGAGTTCCTTTCAGGCCCTGATGCTGTCGGTGGCAGGGCGCGTCGGCGGCGGCAATATCGCCGGTGTTGCCGTTGCCATCACCGTTGGCGGGCCGGGTGCGATCTTCTGGATGTGGGTGGTGGGCCTGATCGGCATGGCCACCAGCTACTTCGAGTGCACCCTCGCCCAGGCCTACAAGAAGGCTGAACCCGATGGCACCTACCGCGGCGGCCCCGCGCACTACATCGCCCGCGGCATGGGTGCGAAGTGGAAATGGCTGGGCGCGGTGTACTCGGTGCTGCTGCTGGTGACTTTCGGCTTCGGCTTCACTGCACTGCAGTCGTATTCGGTGGCCACCTCGTTCGAGGATGCGTTCGGCATTCCGGTGCTGGTGACCGGTGCGGCCCTCGCGCTCATCATCGGCGTGATCGTGTTCGGCGGCGTCAAGCGTATCGCCAAGGCCGCGGAAGTGCTGGTGCCGGTGATGGCGATCGGCTACCTGCTGATTGCGCTGGTCGTCATCGTGCTCAACGTCGATCAGATTCCCGCCGTGCTGACGCTGATCGTCAAGAGCGCCTTCGGCCTTGAGCCGGCAGTGGGCGGCGGTATCGGCGCAGCCATCCTGATGGGGGTGAAGCGCGGACTGTTTTCCAACGAGGCCGGTCTGGGCAGTGCGCCCAATGTGGCAGCGGTGGCCTATGTGCCGCATCCGGCCAGCCAGGGCATCGTGCAGGCCTTCTCGGTGTTCATCGACACCCTGATCCTGTGTTCCTGCACCGCCTTCATCATCCTGCTCGGTACCGTGTATGAGCCCGGTGTGTCGACCGACATCGGCGGCGTGGCGCTGACCCAGGCTTCGCTGGCCAGCCATGTCGGCGAATGGGGGCGCATCTTCGTCAGCATTGCGCTGATGCTCTTCGGCTTCACCACCATCATCTACAACTGCTATCTGGGCGAGAACAGCCTGAGCTTCTTCAGCGACGACAACCGGCCGCTGGTGACCGCGTACCGACTGGTCGCGATCGTGCTGTGCGGGTGGGGGGCGACGACTGACCTTGGCACCGTGTTCGCCTTCGCCGATGTCACGATGGGCTTCCTGGCGCTGGCCAACCTGCTGGCGCTGGCAGTGCTGTTCAAGTCCGGCCTTCGCATCATGAACGACTACGACAGGCAGATTGCCGACGGCATCGAGGAACCGGTTTTCGACGCGGCCCGCTTTGCCGACCTCAACATCGATGCGGACGCCTGGGTACTCGAACCGGCCGACGCAAGCCAGGTGCTCACGGCGCGCGTTCGCACCGCCTGAGACGAACGGCTCCGCCGCGGCGGAGTCGTGCCCGAACCGATTTCGACCGGGCGCGTGCCGCCCGGTCCTCCCTCCTGCATTGGATCGATATCCGAATGAACACACGCATCGAACATGATTTGCTCGGCGACATGGAAATTGCCGAGGACGCCTGGTTTGGCATCCAGACCCAGCGTGCGGTCGACAACTTCACCATTACCGGTGTGCCGATCAGCCACTTTCCGCCCTTCATCAATGCCCTGGCAATGGTCAAGGCCGCGGCCGCAAAGGCCAACCTCGAACTCGGTCTGCTCGCGCCGCACAAGGCCGAGGCCATTATTACGGCCTGTGGCGACGTCGTCGGCGGACGTCTGCACGACCAGTTCGTCGTAGACCTGATTCAGGGCGGCGCCGGTACCTCGACCAACATGAATGCCAACGAGGTGATCGCCAACATCGCGCTGGAAAAGCTGGGGCAGCGCAAGGGCGACTATGCCCACCTGCACCCGAACGACGACGTCAACAAGTCGCAATCGACCAATGACGCCTATCCGACGGCCGTCTGCGTCGGCCTGCAGTTTGCCGCCGAGCCGCTGATCGACGCCGTGCGCAGCCTGAAGGAGGCACTCGAGGCCAAGGGGCGCGAGTTTGCCGACGTGATGAAGATGGGGCGCACCCAGTTGCAGGATGCGGTGCCGATGACGCTGGGCCAGGAGTTCGACGGCTTCGCGGTCAACCTCGGCGAGGATATCGACCGCATTCGCGACGCCTGCAAGCTGTTGTGCGAGGTCAATCTGGGTGGCACCGCAATCGGCACCGGCATCAACACCCATCCGGACTATGCGAAGTTGGCTGTGGCCCACCTTGCCGAGATCTCCGGCTTGCCGATCGTGCCGGCGGCGAACCTGGTCGAAGCCAGCTCGGACATGGGGGCGTTGGTGTTTCTGTCCGGCATCCTCAAGCGCCTCGCGCTCAAGCTGTCGAAGGTGGCCAACGACTTGCGCCTGCTGTCGAGCGGACCGCGCACGGGGTTCGGTGAGATCCATCTGCCGCCAATGCAGCCGGGTTCGTCGATCATGCCGGGCAAGGTCAATCCGGTCATCCCGGAGGCGGTCAACCAGACCGCCTACCAGGTGATCGGCAACGATCTGGCAGTGACCCTGGCCGCCGAGGCCGGGCAACTGCAGCTCAATGCCATGGAGCCACTGATCGTCTATAACCTGTTCAACTCGATGAAGATGCTCGACGCGGCGTGCCGCATGTTCGAGTTGCGCTGCATTCGCGGCATCCGCGCCGACCGCGTGCAGTGCCAGCTTCACCTCGATCGCAGCATCGGCGTGATTACCGCGCTGGTGCCGCACATCGGTTACGCCAATTCCACCCGGATCGCTGCACAGGCGCTGCACTCCGGGGCGACCGTGCGTGAACTGGTGATCGCGGAAGGGCTGCTCAGTGCCGAGCGTCTCGATGCGCTGCTGAGTCCGAAGTCGATGCTCGCTCCTCAGGGCGCGGCCTGAATGAATCCCCGCGTGCTGGTGCTCAACACCGGGGGCACGATCGGCATGTGCCGCTCGCCAGATGGCTATCGTCCGATGGCCGGCTTCGGCGAGCGGCTTGCCGGGATGCTTCACGTTCGGACCTTGCCGGCGTTTGAGGTCGTGGAGATCGAGGAGCCGATCGACAGCGCCAATCTGCAACCTGCGCATTGGTCACGGATTGCGCGCGAACTGCTGAAACGCTGGGATGACTATTCCGGTTTCGTCGTGCTGCACGGCACCGACACCATGGCATGGTCGGCGTCGGCGTTGTCCTTCATGTTGCGGGGCGCCGACAAACCGGTGATCCTGACCGGTGCGCAAATCCCGCTCGTCGAACCGCGCAGCGACGCACTCGGCAATCTGGAAGCAGCCTTGCTGTTCGCTGCTGGCGGGCAGGTGCGAGAAGTCTGCATCTGCTTCGGCCGTCATCTGCTGCGTGGCAATCGCAGCAGCAAGATGGCAAGCATGGACTTCGATGCTTTCGGTTCGCCGAACTTTCTCCCGTTGGCCGATATCGGTATCGACATTGTGCTTCATCGCGAGCGCCTGTTGCCCGCGGCAGCGCGTGCGTTCCGGGTGCCTGAGCTGGGTGCGGATGCGGTCGCCGTCATCACCCTTCATCCCGGCATTTCGGCCAGAATCGTTCAGCCCGTGCTGGCCGACGCCGCCGTTCGTGGGGTGATCCTGCGCAGCTATGGCGTTGGCAATGCACCGGATGCTGATCAACAGTTGATGGCGGTCCTGAAAGCAGCCGTTGCGCGCGGTGTCGTCATAGTGAACACGACGCAATGCGTGACTGGCCGCGTGGCGCAAGGCGCCTATGCAACCGGCGCGACGTTGTCTCGCGTCGGGGTCACACCGGGTGCCGACATGACCCTCGAGTCAGCCTTCGCCAAGTTGCATTTCCTGCTGGCGACCGAACCCGATGCCGACGCGGTCCGCCTGCGTCTGGGGCAGTCTTTGTGCGGGGAGCTGTCCTGATTCCGGGTCTGGCAGCGGATCGAAATGGCCTCGGCAGGTCTTGGTTCGGATGCCGGGTGCCATCTCTGCGGGGAAGGGCTGGTGCACGCTCTTGAGCAGGATGGTGCAGCCCTTGCGGCTGAAAGGCCCGCACTTGCCCTCTCTACCCAGGCGCAATCATATCGCCCGGTGCCAGGTCGATTGGCGTCGTCACGAAGCTCGAAATCTCGTTGAACGACTTCTCAATCTTCAATTGGCTCACGCAGTTAGTTTCGACGCCTGGTCATCCGCTTCGGCGCGCACGTCCGTCGCGTCAACGCCTTCCTGCGGTTGGCATGCGCATTCATCCGGTTACTGTGAGAGCGCTCTCGTTCAAACAAGAAAAATAAAGTTACAATCAGATTCAGAAGTTTGACTATCAAGCATTCCGAGGCTTCTGCCTTGAGCGCGCTACATATCACCATCACCGCGGTTTCGCGGTTTTTTTTTGGCTCGACGGCCTATAGGGACAAACAGATCATGAAAAAAGGAATAACGGCAATAGCGGCCTGGCTCATCGTCCTGTTGACCTGGCTTCCACATGCGGCGCTAGCCAATGTGATTGCGTGGGGAGAGAACGGTTTGGGCAATCTCGGGAACAACAGTAACGTTGATTCAGCTTTGCCGGTGTCGGTAATTGCATCGGGCGCGCTTGCAGGCAAGACCATCACTCAGGTGAGCGCATCCTTTTCCAATGGGGCTTGTGCGCTCAGTTCGGATGGCATGGTGTATTGCTGGGGGTTGAACTCCAGTGGCGAGCTGGGTGACGGCACCTATACTCCTTCGGACGTACCGGTCGCCGTCGACCAAAGCGGTGCGCTCGCAGGTAAGACTGTCACGGCGATCACGTCGGGTGTGGCGTCGAGGTGCGCGCTGACATCGGATGGCAAGGTGTTCTGCTGGGGCGACAACAGCTCCGGGCAGCTCGGGGACAACAATGGCGGCGTCGATTCGAACGTGCCGCGTCCGGTCACAGGCATTGTCGCCACCAAGACGGTGACCTCGATCAAGTGCGGCGGGCTCTTCTGTCTCGCGCTCACCGACGAAGGTCTGGTCTACAGCTGGGGGGAGAACGGTTCGGGGCAGCTTGGTAATGCTGATGGAACAAACACCGATCTGGACGTATCGACGGGCGTGGATGCGACGGGTGCGTTGTCGGGCAAGGCTGTCGTGGCAATTGCCGCGGCTAGCGAGACGGGCTATGCGCTGACCAGCGACGGACTGGTGTTTTCCTGGGGCGAGAGCGATGCTGGTCAGCTGGGAAACAACACCATGTCTCCCGACGCGCTTGCTCCGGTCGCGGTGTTCACCGGAGGACTGCTGAACGGCAAGACGGTGAGCAAGATCGCAGCCAGTGGTGACAGCGGGTATGCATTGACGAGTGACAACGGGCTCTATGCATGGGGTGAGGCCGGGCTCGGTCAGCTGGGCAACAACAGCGCTGTCGACTCGTCCGTACCGGTTGCTGTCGATGTCAGTGGTGTGTTGGCCGGCAAGACCATTGCTGCGGTCGTGGGGGGAGGCTCGACCGCGTACGCGCTGACGACAGATGGCTTGATCGCCAGCTGGGGCGGTGGCGCTTCCGGACAGCTCGGCGATGGCACCTTTGCTGCCAGCGCAGGTGCGCCCGTGCTGGTTTCTTTGGCCGCGGTGTTGAGCGGCAGGGTGGTTTCGGCGCTTGGTGCCTCGACCGCGAGTGCATTCGCCGTTCTGGCCGCGGCTCCGTTGCCGGCCGCAGTGCCGACGTTGTCGTCTTTCGCGCAGATCATTCTGGTGATGTTGATGGCCTTTGTCTTCGCCTTGCGGATGTCGAAGCGCACCTGAGCGGATTCGGCCAGCCGTACGAGCATGCTGATGCTTCATTTGGGCGAAGGTTACAAGGTCTGATGCTGGCTTTGCCGTCGGGACCTTGCGCGAGGCGTTTGCGGCCGCACCGGACTACGGTGCGGCCGTTGACGTTGACCGGGCCAGTCGCTCCCGTTCCGGTCAATCTGCCCCCTTGGCGCTCACGGTGGTGAAAACGGGGCGCTGGCTGACGCGGCGCCCCGTTTGACCATCGTGTTCTCAGTCCGAAACCTGCTCCAGCAGTTCCTCGGGGATGTCGTCCGGGCACAGCTGGCCTGCCTCATCTCCCATCAGCGCCAGGATCAGGCGCAGGCGATTGTGGAGTTCGCTCAGGTTGCCGGGCCAGTGGTGCTTGCGTAGCAGGGTAAGGGCGTCGGGGCAGACGTACATTGGCCGATCGGGGATTTCCTGGCGCACGAAATCGCGCACCAGCGCATCGAAGTCGGTCCGTTCGCGCAATGGCGGCAGCTGTATCTCTAAGCCGCCACTGCGAAGAAGGGCGCGCCTGTCGAGGCGGTTGTCCTCGACCAGGGCGTCGAGCGAGCGCCGTGTAGCGACGATGATCCGTATCGTGCCTGCTGTGGCGGCGTCGAAAAGGCGGGCTTGATGCGGAAGGGGCAATGCGTCGATGTCGCACAGGTAGAGAATTTCGCGGGCTGAACGTTGCAGGAGCTGTGTCACTTCAGTGCCGATGCTCGGTTGCGCCGCCAGAGCACGGCAGTCGATCTGGACCAGGGTCTGGTTCGCCGCGAATTCGCGTTGATAGGTGCTGGCGAGGGCGTGCTTTCCGGTGCCGGTTTCGCCGGCGATCAGCAATGGACCGGCGCTCGCCGCCCATTGCCGCACAAGGGTTTTCGCCAAGGTGATGCGACGGTCCTCGACGGGAGCGTCCTGACGTTCATCATGCGCGCGCGTCAGCTGCAGTGTGTCGGGGGATACGCTGCGCCGGGCTTCTCTGCCCTCACTGTTTCGTCTGCGACCGAAACCGAGCCCGCGCTGGCGCAGGCTGGCGCGTGCGGCCCAAGTCTGTCCCTGCAGGGTCCGCAACGGGAAGGGGGTATTCTGGTCAAGTGCGGCCCAGTCGAGGAGGTTTCGCCAGGTAATGGCGAAGCAGTCTTCGCAGCTCACGTCCGGGTACTCGTCGTGCAAGCCGAGCATTGTTCGTGCATTGCGGTTGCAGGCAATCACACGTCCGCCCTCGTCGAACACGACGATCGATTCGAGCGGACTGCCAAGCAGTTCATGGCGCTGGTGAAAGCGCACGCTGACGAAACCGTCGTCCATGCTCTCGACGAGACGATGCTCGATGATCTCGGCTGTGGTTCGCAGCAACGCGTTGGCGTGCTGCAGATTGGCGCTGGCATCGGTGGAGATGTCGAGAATGCCTGCGATGCCACCGGTGGGCGCAAGGATCGGTATGGCCACGCAACTCAGAAAGCGGTTGCGCTCGAGGAAGTGTTCCTGTCCGCGCACTGCGGCGATGTCGCCGATCGCCAGCGCGGTGCCGATGGCATTGGTGCCCATGTCCGCCTCGCTCCATGCCGCGCCCGGTCTGAGGGCGACGCGCGCGGCACGGTCGAGAAAGTGGGGATCGCCGCTGGCGCTGAGAATCAGGCCCTGGCTGTCGGTGAGCAGTACGGTTGCGTCGCGGTTGTCGATCTGACGCAGGAGGTTGTCGATGACCGGTTGCGAGAACGTCAGCAGTCGCGCGTTGGACGCCAGGCGGTCGCTGAGGTCGGCGCGGTTGATCGGGTTCAACGGCAAGGCCTGGCCGGTCTGCAGCCCGTGCGCGCGGCTGCGCTGCCACGACGCGCGCAGGTCGGGAGTGAGTGCAACGGATGAGCTTGCCTTGTTCATGCCGAAATTGATGCAGGAAGTGTGCCTTCCGCGAACGTTAACCTGCATGCGCGCGACCGGACGCATGATGGCATGGATTCTGGGCGATGCGTCCGTATGCCGTCGATATGCAGATTGATGCATACGTGGATCTGCATCGCATTGGAGCAGTTGTCATTTATTGGAGCAACCGACGTTGCAACACAGCGGCTTGCGCGGGGGGCGGGTTTTCCTGCTGAGGCGGAACGCATGTCGTGGAATACAGGCGCTTTTCGGCTGTTTCCGGATGTGGTGCAAGGGGGCTGGCATGGCCCCTGCGAAGAGAGGTGCAACGCAACAACGCGTTAATCGCTTATCTGGAAGGAGACAAGAATGATCTACGCAATGCCCGGTACGCCGGATGCCAAGGTTCAGTTCAAAGCCCAATACGACAACTTCATCGGCGGCAAGTGGGTTGCGCCGGTCAAGGGGCAGTATTTCGACAACATCACGCCGATTTCGGGCGCGGTGTTCTGCAAGGCCGCACGCTCGACCGCCGAAGACATCGAGCTCGCGCTGGATGCCGCGCATGCCGCGGCCGACAGCTGGGGGCGAACCGCCCCGGCTGACCGCGCCAACATTCTGCTGAAAATTGCAGACCGTCTCGAAGCCAACCTCGAGATCCTCGCCTATGCCGAGACCGTGGATAATGGCAAGCCGATCCGCGAGACGCTCAACGCCGACATCCCGCTGGCCGTGGATCACTTCCGCTACTTTGCCGGCTGCCTGCGCTCGCAGGAAGGCAGCCTGAGCGACCTGGACGAGAACACGGTTGCCTACCACTTCCACGAGCCGCTGGGCGTTGTCGGCCAGATCATTCCGTGGAACTTCCCGATTCTGATGGCAGCCTGGAAGCTTGCGCCGGCGATCGGTGCGGGCAACTGCGTGGTGCTGAAGCCTGCCGAGTCGACGCCGGTCAGCATCCTGGTGTTGACCGAACTCATCGCCGATCTGCTGCCGCCGGGCGTGCTCAACGTGGTCAATGGCTTCGGTCGCGAAGCCGGCATGCCGCTGGCCAACAGCAAGCGCATTGCCAAGATCGCCTTCACCGGGTCGACCTCCACCGGGCGCGTCATCGCGCAGGCCGCGGCCAACAACCTGATTCCGGCTACGCTCGAACTGGGTGGCAAGTCGCCCAACATCTTCTTCGAGGATGTGGCGGCCGCCGACGACGAATTCTTCGACAAGGCGATCGAAGGTCTGGTGCTGTTTGCCTTCAACCAGGGCGAAGTGTGTACCTGCCCGTCGCGTGCGCTGATCCACGAATCGATCTACGACAGATTCATGGCGCGCGTGCTCGAGCGCGTTGGGGCGATCAAGCAGGGCAACCCGCTCGACACCGACGTGATGATGGGCGCCCAGGCGTCCAAGGAGCAGCTGACCAAGATCATGAGCTACCTTGATCTGGGCAAGCAGGAAGGTGCCGAGTTGCTGATCGGCGGTGAGCGCGCCCATCTGCCGGGTGAGCTGGGCGACGGCTATTACATCAAGCCGACGCTGTTCAAGGGCCACAACAAGATGCGCATCTTCCAGGAAGAGATCTTTGGCCCCGTATTGGCGGTAACCACTTTCAAGACCGAAGCCGAAGCCCTTGAGCTTGCCAACGACACGCTCTACGGCCTGGGTGCCGGTGTGTGGACGCGCGATGGCAGCCGGGCCTACCGCATGGGTCGTGCAATCAAGGCCGGGCGCGTGTGGACCAACTGCTACCACGCCTATCCGGCGCACGCCACTTTCGGCGGCTACAAGGAGTCGGGTATCGGTCGTGAAACCCACAAGATGATGCTCGACCACTACCAGCAGACCAAGAACCTGCTTGTGAGCTACGACCCGAAGAAGCTCGGCTTCTTCTGATGAAGTCTCGCGCACGCCGATTGGCGGCGTGTGTTTTTTGCCTGTAGTTCTCCCTCCTCATGAAAGTGAGTTCACGGGCGGCGTAAGCCGCCCGTTTTTTTGGTGTGGTGGAGGTCAGGATGGTTGAAAGGGTCATCGCGACGGAGGCGGCGCTCGAGCTGATCGCGTTTCTGCGCGCGAAGCACGGGGAGGTGATGTTTCACCAGTCCGGGGGCTGCTGCGACGGTAGTGCGGCGAATTGCTATCTGCCGGGCGAGCTGTGCGTGGATCAGGATGTGCTTCTGGGCGAGATCGGTGGCTGCCCGTTCTACATCAGCCCTTCGCAGTACGAGTACTGGAAGCACACACAGCTGATCATCGACGTCATCGACGCACGCGGTGGCGGGGCCTTCTCGCTGGAGGGGCCCGAGGGCAAGAGTTTCCATACGCGCTCGCGTCTATTCAGCGATGACGAATGGGCCGGGTTGGTGGCAGCTGGTCTGGTTTGAAGTGTGGCAAGAGAAGCGGAAGTCTGTGCAGGCGGGTGCAGTGGGCGCCCTATCAAGGAGAGTGAAAAATGATCAAGACGGCAGTGATGGCTGGGGTGGTGCTGATGGCGTCGATGTCGGCGCCGGCGATGGCCTCGTTGGACATCGTAAAGAAGGCCCGCTGTGTGGCTTGCCACGCGGTGGACAAGAAACTGGTGGGACCTGCGTATCGCGATGTCGCAGCCAAGTACCAGGGGCAGGCGGGGGCGGCATCGATGCTCTTCGACAAGGTACGTCAAGGCGGCTCCGGGGTATGGGGTGCGATCCCCATGACTCCGAACGACGAGAGCAAGATCAGCGATGACAATCTGAAGGCGGCAATCGAGTGGATCCTTGCCGGCGCCAAGGATTGAAGTAGGCAGGAACACCTGCTCCGGAGTGGAGCAGGTGTTCCATTTTGGAGCAGGTGTTGAGCAACTGAGACTGGGTGCCACGACCGCCATGAAGCGGCGAAGCGCAGGCCGGAATGTACCGGTGGTGGTTTCAGTCGATTGGGGTGCGACCGGGAAGCATGCGCCCCATCACCGGCTTCTTCCTGATCGCGTGCAGCACGACGGCTGCCAGATGCACGGTGATCATGGCGGTCAACGACCACGCCAGAAAAACGTGTGCGCCGTTGAAAAATGCGTTGAAGCGCTCGTCTGGCCAGCCGGGCTTGGGCAACACGATGCCGAAAAAGCGCATCGGATATTGCGTGAAGCTGGCGGACAGGTAGCCTGCCAGCGGTGTCAGCACGAGGAGCATATAGAGCAGATGGTGCCCCGCAGTGGCCAGCTTATGCTCGACTTCCGACAGTCTCAAGTCGGCTGGCGCCGGGTGGCTGCGGCGCCACAGCAGACGCAGGATCACCACGGCGAGCGCAACGATGCCAAAGGACTTGTGTACGCCGATGGCAAAGCTGCGCTCCGGCCCCTTGGGCAGTTCGGACATGTACAGTCCCCACGCAATCAGGCCCAGCACCAGGATCGCGTGCACCCAGTGCAACAGCATGGTGCCGTACCCGTAGCGTTGCGTACTCATCTGATCTGCACACCCCAGGGCAGCTCACCCACCTCGACCTCGCCAAGACGGACCAGCTTTTCGGTATCGATCACGCTGACGGTGTTGGAGCGACCATTGGCGACATAGAGCTTCTTGCCGTCGGGCGTGATGGCCATGTTCCACGGGCGCTTTCCGACCGGGATCGTGGCGATCATGGTGTTGCTCGCGGTGTCGATGGCCATCACCGTGCCGTCGCGGCCGTTGGAAACGAACACCCGCTTGCCGTCCGGGCGGATGGCGATGCCGTTGGAGAAGTTGCCAACCGGAATCTTCGCAATGACGGCGTGGCTGGCGACATCGATCGCGTACACGGTATTGGCCAGTTCGCAGGCAACGTAGGCGCGGCTGCCATCAGGGGTGAAGCCGATGCCGCGCGGGCGCTTGCCTACGGGAATCTGCGCCACCTGCTTGCGGCTCGCGACATCGATTACATCGACCTGTTCAGCGTCTTCCGCGCTGGCGTACAGCCAGCGACTGTCGGGGCTGAACACCGCATGCTCGGGGTTTTCGCCCTTGACCGCGATCTTTGCCAGGATGACGCCGGTGGTGGCGTCGAGCAGCGCGACCTTGTCCTCCTCCTCGACCGCGACCGACAGGTAGCGCCCATCGGCGGAGGCGTAAGTGCCTTCTGGTGACTCGCCCACTTTCCAGTCGGCAACCTTGTTGCCGCCGGGAAGCGCCAGTACCACGACCGATTCGGTCGGCGCATTGGTCAGAAAGAGGTGCTTGCCGTCGGCGCCAACGGCGATGCCGCGCGGCCTTTCGCTGGGCTTCAGGGTGAGTACGACTTGATCGTTCGCGGTATCGATGACGCTGACCGTACCGGATTTCTCATTGGGGACATATGCAAAGGGGGCCGCGCCGGCAATGACGGGCGTCAGGCCACCGAGCGCGGCGCATAGCAAGGCGATGCGCAGCGGCCGACTGCGGTTTGCGAAGTGAGGGCTCATGGTCAGGTTCCTGCAGGAAGGCGGTGGGTTGCGCCATGTTCGCTGAAGATGCGGCTGAGTTCTCCGCTGCGCTGTATGTCGGCCAGGGCGTTGCCGAGCGCGGCTGCAAGTGCGGGGTGGTCGGCCTTGACCGCCATGCCCAGCGGCCAGCCGGTGACGCGCAGCTCCGGCATCTGCAGGGTGTCGATCACGGTCCCGGGAATATCCTTGAATGCGGTTTCCAATTCCGTTCGGGTGCCGATCACCGCTGCCACCTCGCCTGCTTTCAGCCCTTCCGCCGCCAGCGGAATGCTGCGGTAGTGAGTGACCTGGTCGCGCAAACGGCCATTGAGTACGTTGAGCAGAAAGTCGCTGCCATGGGTGTCGAGCTCTGCGCCGATGCGTTCGCGGGTGAAAATCTCGAAGGCGTTGGCGGCCGATCCGGCGATGGCCGGAATGCGCGCGGCATTGCGCGCAATGGCCATGGTTTCCAGGTGATAGGGTGCGAAGATCGTGACCTTGTCGTTGTTCGCGGCGAAGTTGCGATCGACCGGAACATGCAGCATGACGTCGCCCGGCCGGGTACCCAGGTAGTGACCCTTCCACACCATGTTGCGCAGGTCGTCGTTCATGTCCTCGTCGGCCGGAAACTCGACGAATTCGGGACGCAGGCTCAGTTTGGCGGCCAGTGCCCTGCCCAGTGCGACGTCGATCCCCTTACCCTTTGCCGACCACGGCGGATAGTCGGCATAGACGGCGATGCGTAGCGCGCCGGCCTGCTGCAGTTCGAGTTCGGTTGCGGCGCGGGCGGGCAGCGCAGTGGCCACCAGCAGTGCGCCTGCCCCCATCAGAAAGTGTCTGCGTTCATTCTTCACGGACGGTCTCCAACCATGCACGAATGGCCCACATGGCCTCCTGCTGAAGGATACCCTCGAACGGCGGCATGTACACGCGGCCGTCGCGGCTGGCGCCGTGGCGGATGCGATTGAGGAAGATCTCGTCGCCTTCGTCGCCTTCGGGCAGGTAACGCAGATCCGGCGCGATCCCGCCGGAGATGGCGCCGAGGCCGTGGCAACGGGCACAGTTCTGGTTGAACGCAGAGTCGCCGATACGGATGGCTTCGGGATTCTTGCGATAGGGGTTGCTGTTGAGCCATTCCGTGCCGACTGGCTTGAGCGTCGATACGTCCACTGCCTGCGGCGTGACGTCCCCGTGAGCACCCGCGAGCAGTGACACGCCGGCCAGGGCTGCGGCGCAGGCGGCCTGGCGCAACGAACGGGTGATTGTCTCCTTGTTGTACTTGTATTCCACGATTCGACTCCTCATGACTGGTCTGATGTTAATGCACGTCTTGGTTGCGTGTGCCGGTTGGGCCGGTGTGCCAATGCTCTGCAATCCCTGTGCCACTGTTGCCGGATTCCAGCGCTGGCAAGGAAATTGCTGACGGTGCTGTAGTCGATCGGGTGCAGCAGTTGCTGCGCATCGTGACAGGTGCTAAGTTTTGGAACATCCCCCTACAAGAATAGACAAACGGGGGTCTGGAGGAGACGAAATGGCAGGTCATCCCATGGCCGCGACACCGCACGAATTGCGTGTGCGGGAGGCGCGGCAGCAGTTTTTCGAGCGCGGTGAATGCGCGGATGTCGAGTTGTCGCAGGACGTGCTGCGCTCGTGGCTGCGGTGCCGCGACAGCGGCGTCGATTTTCAGTACGACGGACGTGGCGATCCGGAGGGCCGCCTCGGACTGGATGAAGCGCGGGCACGCAGTGAAAAACTGCTCAGCAACGCGGCCGGCATCATGGAGCACGTGTTCGAGCAGATTCGCGCTTCGGGCAGCATGGTGATCCTCGCCGACAACCGCGGCATGATCCTGCACAGCATGGGCGATCCCGATTTTGTCAGTCGTGCGCAGCGCGTGGCGCTACAGCCCGGATCGTCGTGGAGCGAGGAGCTGCGAGGCACCAACGCGATCGGAACGACGCTGGTGGAGGCGGCGGCGGTCGAGGTCAATGGCGCCGAGCATTTTCTGGAACGAAACGGCATCCTGACCTGCAGCGCGTCGCCGGTCTTCAATCCTGCCGGTGAGATTGCCGGGGTGTTCGACATCTCAGGCGACTATCGCGGAAATCAGCGCCATACGCTCGGGTTGGCGCGCCTGGCTGCGCAGTTGCTCGAGAAGCGGCTGTTCGAGATCGAGTTTGCGCGCGAGGTGCTGGTGGCATTTCATGTGCGTCCCGAATGCGTCGGCGGCCTGCAGGAGGGTTTGCTGGCAGTCTCGGCCGAAGGCCGCATCGTGGGCGCCAATCCGGTCGCGCGTGCCTTGCTGGGCATGACGTCGGCGATGCCGGCGGGGGTGGAATTCAGCAACCTGTTCCGGTTGTCGTTCGGCACCTTCATTGACCGCTGCGCGCGCGATGTGTGCTCGCTGCAGGCACTGGAGACGCGCGGCAGCGACCCGCTGTATGCGCGTCTTCGCGGCAGCGTACCGGTGCTCGGACGAACGACTGCCCGCGCCGAGAACCCTGCCGCTGCGGGGCGTAACGAGACCGTTGGCAGCGGCGCCCGCCCGGCGCCGCCGTGCGACCGGCGCAACGGGCGTGCGACCCTAGCATGTCTGGCCACCGGAGACGAGCGTCTGCAACTCGCGCTCGATCGCGCCGCGCGCATCATGGGCAAGGACATACCGCTGCTGATCCAGGGCGAATCAGGCGTCGGCAAGGAGCTCTTTGCGCGCGCCTTCCACTATTCGAGTCCGAGGCAGGATGGACCCTTCGTGGCGGTGAATTGCGCGGCCATTCCGGAAAATCTCATCGAGTCCGAACTCTTCGGCTACGTCGGCGGCGCCTTTACCGGCGCGCGGCGCGAGGGCTCGGTGGGCAAGATCCAGCAGGCGCATGGCGGCACTCTGTTCCTTGATGAGATCGGCGACATGCCGCTGGCCATGCAGGCGCGTCTGCTGCGGGTGTTGCAGGAGCGTTGCGTGACACCGGTCGGCGCCCAGCGCCAGGTGCCGGTGGATATCACGCTGGTATGCGCGACTCACCGCGTGTTGCGCGATTCGGTGCGCAACGGCAGTTTCCGCGAGGATCTGTATTACCGCGTCAACGGGCTCACCGTCACCTTGCCGCCACTGCGTGACCGCAGCGACATCCGTTCGATCGTGGCCAATATTCTCGCTGCCGAACTCGACGGTTCCCGTGACGCAGAGTCGGTGGTCATCAGCGAGGAGGTGCTCGATTTCTTCGAGCGTTACCCATGGCCGGGCAACGTGCGTCAATTGCAGAACGTGATCAGGGTGGCGGTTGCGCTGCTCGATGCGGACGAGCACGAGATTCTGCCGCTGCATTTGCCCGAGGAACTGTTCGGCGCCGATCCCATGGATGACGCCGAGAGCGGACAGGCCGCACCCGTTGGCGACTCGCGTCCGGGGCAGGCGCAGGTGGCGGTCGCTGCTGCCGGACGCAGTCTGGACGAAATCGAGCTCGACGCGATTTCGCGCGTGATGCATGAGGTCGGCGGCAACGTGTCGGCCGCCGCAAGGCGCCTTGGTATCAGTCGCAACACGCTCTATCGCAAGATCGGCCGCATGAATTGAGAGTCGGGCCGGCATGCCGGCTATTCTGAATAGGGGTTTTCCTGCGCTTGTCCCTTCCCGGGGTGGGCGTATCCTCGAAGGCAGGTATGAAGTGTGCTTCATAGCAATTGCTTCATGCGTGCCATAACAATGTCTTCAATGTTTCGGAGGAGAAGGTCGATGTGGAAATCACTTCATATTGATCCCGCAAAGTGTACCGGCTGTCTGCAGTGTGAGATGGCCTGCTCATATGAGCACACCGGGGTCTTCAATCCCAGCAAGTCGCGGATCAAGGTATTCAACTTCGAGGCCGAGGGGCGCAAGGTGCCGTACACCTGTACCCAGTGCACCGAGGCCTGGTGTCTGAATGCCTGTCCGGTCGATGCGATCCGCATCGACCTCTCCACCGGTGCCAAGATGGTGTTCGAGGACACCTGTGTTGGTTGCAAGGTGTGCACGATTGCCTGTCCGTTTGGCACGATCAACTACAACCAGGACTCGGGCAAGGTGCAGAAGTGCGACCTGTGCGAGGGTAGCCCGGCCTGTGCCGAGGCCTGTCCCACGGCGGCGATTACCTATATCGACGCCGACTGGACCGGGCTGGACAAGATGCGCGCCTGGGCCGCCAAGGCCAATACGCCGACCACTGCTGCCTGAGGAGGAGAAACCATGGGCTGGAATCGAAAAGTCCTGCGCGTCGATCTGACCGCGGGCACGTGCAAGGAAGAGCCGCTGAACATGCAGTGGGCGCAGGATTACCTGGGTTCGCGTGGGCTGGCAACCAAATACCTGGTGTCCGAGATCGATCCCAAGGTCGATCCGCTGTCGGCAGACAACAAGATGATCATGGCCACCGGGCCGCTGACCGGCACCATGGCCTCGACTGGCGGCCGCTATACGGTGGTGACCAAGGGGCCGCTGACCGGCGCCATTGCCTGCTCCAACTCCGGCGGCTTCTTCGGTGCGGAGATGAAGTTCGCCGGCTGGGACATGATCATCTTCGAAGGCAAGTCGCCGAAGCCGGTCTATCTGTTCGTGGAGAACGACAAGGCTGAACTGCGCGATGCCGGCCATCTGTGGGGCAAGAGCTGCTGGGACACCGAAGAGACCATCAAGCACGAGTTGCAGGATCCTCTGGTGCGCGTCTCCTCGATCGGCGTGGCGGGCGAGAACCAGGTGTTGTTCGCCTGTGTGGTCAATGACCTCCACCGCGCAGCCGGCCGCTCCGGCGTCGGTGCGGTCATGGGCTCGAAGAACCTCAAGGCGGTGGCGCTGCGCGGCACCAAGGGTGTCTCGGGGATCAAGGATTTCCGCGCCTTCATGAAGGCCACGACCGATGCCAAGAAAGTGTTGGCCGACAATGCGGTCACGGGCCAGGGGTTGCCGACCTATGGCACCCAGGTGTTGATGAACGTGATCAACGAGATGGGCGCGTTGCCCACGCGCAACCACCGCGATGTGCAGTTCGAGGATGCGGGCAAGATCTCCGCCGAGGCGATGGCCGAGAAGCGTCCGAGCGACGGCAAGTCGCAACTGGTGACCAATGCAGCCTGTTTCGGCTGCACCATTGCCTGCGGGCGCATCTCCGAGATCGACAAGGGCCACTTCACGGTCAAGAACAGTCCCAAGTACTGGGGCGCAAGCGGCGGTCTCGAGTACGAGGCGGCGTGGGCGCTGGGTGCGGCCAATGGCGTGGGCGACCTCGAAGCCTTGCAGTACGCCAACATGATCTGCAACGAACAGGGCATGGATCCGATCTCCTTCGGCGCAACCGTGGGCGCGGTGATGGAGCTCTACGACATGGGCGTCATTACCAAGGACATACTCGGCATCGAGGCGCCCTTCGGCTCTGCCGAAGCGCTGGCGAAGATGGTCGAGATGACGGCGATGGGCGAAGGCTTCGGCAAGGAAATTGGCCAGGGTTCGAAGCGCCTGTGCACCAAGTTCGGTCACCCGGAGCTTTCGATGAGCGTGAAGGGGCAGGAATTCCCCGCCTACGATTCGCGCGGCATTCAGGGCATGGGTCTGACTTACGCCACCTCCAACCGTGGCGCCTGTCACCTGCGTTCCTACACCGTCGCCTCCGAGGTGCTGGGCATTCCGGTCAAGACCGATCCGCTCACCACCGAGGGCAAGCCCGAGCTGGTCAAGGCCTTCCAGGATGCGACAGCGGTGTTCGACTCGGCCGGCATCTGCGTGTTCACCAGCTTCGCGTGGACCCTGGCCGACGTGCAGCCGCAACTCGACGCGGCCTGCGAGGGCGAGTGGACGATGGACAAGCTCAACGAAGTGGGTGAGCGCATCTGGAACATGGAGCGCATGTTCAACAACGCTGCCGGCTTCACCGCCAAGGATGACAATCTGCCGCCACGCCTGACTACCGAGCCGGCCAAGGTCGGTCCGGCCAAAGGCTTGGTAAACGGGCTTGCGACCATGCTGCCGGAGTATTACAGGATTCGCGGCTGGACGCCCGAGGGCGAGCCGACGACAGAGACGACGGCGCGTCTCGGATTGTAGTGGCGCGCATGAGTGCGGAACGGGGCAACCCGTTTCCGCCTCTTCCCTGCGAAATCGCTTAGGCAAGGACTGCGGGTGCGGCAAGCGTTCCACCCGCGGTCGTGCATTGAGGATGCTTCATGAAACACCTGATACTCGGAAACGGCCCCGCTGGCGTGGTGGCTGCCGAAACCCTGCGCCGCGCTGCGCCGCAGGACGAAATCGTACTCGTCGGGAACGAAGATTCGCCTCCTTATTCGCGCATGGCGATTCCCTACCTGCTGGAAGAAAACATCGACGAGAAGGGAACCTGGTTGCGCAAACAGCCGGGTCATTTCGAACAGTTGCGTATTCGCGAGCTGCGCGGGCGGGCGGTCGCCCTCGATACCGAGAAGCAGCGCATGCTGTTCTTCGACGGTCATTTCGAGGACTATGACCGCATGTTGATCGCTACCGGGTCGCATCCGGTACGGCCGCCCATTCCCGGCGTCGATCTGCCGGAAGTTCAAACCTGCTGGACGCTGGAGGATGCGCGCGCGATCGCGCAGCATGCTCAGCCCGGCGCGCGCGTGCTGCAGCTGGGCGCCGGTTTCATCGGCTGCATCATCATGGAGGCGCTGGCCAAGCGCGGTGTGGCGCTGACCGTGGTGGAGATGGGCGACCGCATGGTGCCGCGCATGATGACGCCCAAAGCGGGGGGCATGATCAAATCCTGGGTTGAAAGCAAGGGCGTCAAGGTGGTCACATCGGCCGGCGTGAGCCGTATCGATCGGGGCACGGACGCGCCGCTGACGGTGACCCTGAGTACCGGCGACAAGCTCGATTGCGAACTCGTTATCGTTGCTGCGGGGGTGGCACCCAACGTGGCCTTCCTCGAAGGTACGGGTGTGCATGTGGCCAAGGGCGTTCTGGTCGACGATCGCCTCGAGACCAGCGTCAAGGGCATCTTCGCC
Source organism: Azoarcus sp. L1K30 (assembly GCF_018122735.1). Lineage (GTDB taxonomy): Bacteria > Pseudomonadota > Gammaproteobacteria > Burkholderiales > Rhodocyclaceae > Parazoarcus. The sequence continues at coordinate 4,805,988 of NZ_JAGRRD010000001.1, forward strand.
GCGGGCGACGTTGCCGAGGCACCTGACCTGTTCACCGGCGCCCACCTCGTTGCCGCAATCCAGCCCAACGCAGCCGACCAGGCGCGGGTGGCCGCGCTCAACATGGCCGGGCGCAATACGCGCCTGAATGGCGTGCTGGCAATCAACGTGCTCGATACGCTGGGGCTGATCTCGACCTCGTTCGGGCAGTGGTGGGGCGAGAAGGCGGAAGCCGGCGGCGAAGGCGTCGAGCATGTGGATGAGGCGCGGAGCCGCTATCTCAGTCTCCAGTTCAAGGGTGACGTGATGATCGGGGCAACGTCGATCGGCCTTACCGAGCATGTGGGCGCCCTGCGTGGGCTGATTCACGGCCAGGTGAAGCTCGGGCCGTGGAAGGCGCGTCTGTTGGCCGCGCCGCTGCAGTTTGTCGACGCCTACGTCGCGACCTCCCAGCCTATGGCGCTGGCAAGGTGAGTGCGCAGCTCAAGATGAAGATCGCGTTCAAGCTGTTTGCCTCCCTGACCGATTACCTGCCGGCCGATCGTAAAGGCAATCGGCTGGAGCTGGAGGTCGACGAGGGGACGACGGTGGCCGACCTGATCCGGCGCTACAACGTGCCGGAAAAGAGCGCCCACCTCGTACTGGTGAACGGAGTGTTCATTCCGCCGTCCGAGCGAATCCGCCATCGCCTGCAGGCGGGCGACGAACTGGCGATCTGGCCGCCGATTGCCGGCGGCTGAGGATGGCCTTCATCAACGGCCCGGTGCCGGAGGTCGTCGAGCGACTGGTGACTGCGACCGCCACAGCGTTCGAACGCGACCTGCGGGCGGCGTGGCCCGAGGTGGGGCGCTCGGTGTCCGGCGCGCTGCTGCTTGCCTGTGATGACCTGCACCTGACGATCGAGCTCGAGGTCTTGCCGCAGCGCCGGCTCGGGCTGTTCGAGTTGCCTCAGCTCAAGGTGCGCTATGTCTTTCAGGGGGGCGATGAGGCGGCGCGACGGCGCTGGCTTGCGCTGCTCGATCGCTCGATGCAGAAGGGTGGCGGCTGAGGCTTCGTGAGCAGTCACCGCGGCCGCCGGTTGGCCGCTCGGCGGGTGCGCACGCCGCAACCGGCTACGGCAGCCCTTCCGTTTCGGGTATTCTCCGGGCGATGTCAATGTTTACGTCCACCTTTGTCGACGCGCTGGGGCTGCTCGCGACCTTCGATGCGCGTGTGGGCGAGATCGTCTGGCTGTCGCTGCAGGTCAGCGGCGGCGCGGTACTGCTGGGAACGCTGATCGGGCTGCCGCTGGGCGCCTGCCTTGCGGTGGGACGCTTTCCCGGAAAGCAGGCGGCATCGATACTCGTCAATGGCATGATGGGCCTGCCGTCTGTCGTGGTCGGCGTGGTGGTCTACCTGTTCCTGTCGCGCTCCGGGCCGCTTGGCGAATTCGGTTTGCTCTACACGCCGTCGGCGATGGTGATTGCGCAGACCTTGCTGGTGGTGCCGCTGATGGCGGCGATCTCGCGCCAGGTGATCGAGGACGTGTGGCAGCGCTATGCCGAGGAGCTGCAGGTCATGTGCTTCAGCTGGTGGCAGAGTGTGACCACGCTGCTGTACGACTGCCGCCATTCCCTGATGGTGGCCGTGCTGGCCGGGCTGGGCCGGGCGATGAGCGAGGTGGGCGCGGTCATGATCGTCGGTGGCAATATCGACCGATCCACGCGGGTGATGACCACGACCATCGCCCTGGAGACCAGCAAGGGTGACCTGCCATTGGCGATCGCGCTTGGCATGGTCCTCATCCTGATCATCCTCGCGCTCAATGCGCTGGCCTTCTTCGTACGCCGGTGGGCCATGCGGCACTATGACTGAGCCCCGGACCATGTTTCCCATTCGCATTCGTGACCTGCGCTATTCGCCTAATGGGCATGCAGTGCTCGACGGTATCGACCTCGAGCTTGGGGGGGAGGGCATTACCCTTATCATGGGACCCAATGGCGCCGGCAAGAGCATGCTGCTGCGTGTGCTGTGCGGTCTGGTCGAACCCTGCGGCGGCAACATCGACTGGGGAAGCGGCGCACGTCCTGCGCGTGGGGTGATGATGGTGTTCCAGCACCCGATGATGCTGCGGGCGTCGGTGCTCGCGAACGTCGCACTGGGTCTCAAGCCGCTGCGGGTCACGGCTTCGAAGCGCAGGCAACAGGCACTGGCGATACTGGACCGCATCGGTCTTGCCCATCGCGCGGACGACAGCGCGCGGCAGCTGTCCGGTGGCGAACAGCAACGGCTGGCACTTGCCCGTGCCTGGCTGACCCGGCCCCGCCTGCTGTTGCTCGACGAGCCGACCGCAAGTCTCGACCCTTCGGCGAGCGCGGAGGTCGAGCGCATCATTCGCGAGATCCGTACCGACGGTACCCGCATCCTGATGGTGACCCACAATCTCGGGCAGGCGACCAGGATGGGGGACGACATCGTGTTCCTCAGTGCCGGCAAGGTGCGTGAGCACACATTGACGCAACGCTTCTTCGCCCGCCCGCAGTCTGTCGAGGCCAGGCTGTTCATTCAGGGCGAACTGCCGTGGCGGATGGGATTCTAGCGGGCGAAGCGATATTCACCCTGTGTTCATGATGGTCTTTCCATAATCCATGCCATGCCATCTCGGCATCGAAGCAACTTATGGAGGGAAATCATGAAAGTCCGAGTGATTTGCGCGGCAGTGGCATTTCTGACTGCAGCCACGCCCGCGCTTGCTAGCACGTTCTGCACGGCCGCACCACGATCCACCTGGCTGCCGCAGGTTGAGATGCTGCAGCGACTCGTCGACGCCGGTTATACGATCGAGCGCTTCGAGATCACCGATGGTGGCTGCTATCACTTCCAGGGATATGACAAGGCGGGAAAGCCACTGAATATCGATTTCAGTCCCGTCGACGGTCAGGTTGTGCAGAAACGGTCGGCCTGAGTTGTCATGCGATGAACGTAGTGCCTGAATGATTGTGCTCCGCCTGGCGGCGAAAGTTGCACCGAGCATGGGACAACTGTCGCCGGGGTGGAATCGAATGAGAAATCGATGACCTCGCTCACCCTGCTGTTGTGGATCGCGCTTGGCCTGGCCTTGCAACTCGCGATCTATCTTGCAATCGGTTTCGTGCGCCATTGGCGCGAGTATCGCTTCCTGCGCCGACGTCTGAGGGGGCTTGAGCTGCCGCCGGAGTCTGCGCCTGCCGCAGTGCAGGAGGATATTGCCGCCGAGGGTTGGAACGGCTTCAGGGCGTTTCGCGTCGACCGCAAGCAGTTTGAGGACGCTGCGCGATCGATCTGTTCGTTCTACCTCGTACCGGAGGACGGTGCGCCGCTGCCCGCGTTCAAACCGGGACAGTTCCTGACGTTTCGCCTGGATGTCGGAGGCGATGCCGCAGGTGGCGCGCAGATCGTCCGCTGCTACTCGCTGTCAGATGCGCCGCGGAAGGACTATTACCGGGTGACCATCAAGCGCGCATTGCCCCCTGCCGGTAGCGATTACCCGCCGGGTCGATCGTCGAGTCATTTCCACGATCGTGTCGGGCCAGGCGATGTGTTGCAGGTGCGGGCTCCCTCGGGGCATTTTCATATCGAGCGCAGTCAGGCGCCTGTCGTTCTCATCGGGGGCGGTATCGGCATTACGCCGATGCTGAGCATGTTGAACTGGTGCGTGGCCGAACAACCGGAGCGCGAGGTCTGGTACTTCCACGGCGTCCGCAATGGGCAAGAGCTGATCATGCGGCCCGAGATCGAAGCACTGGCGGAAGCGCATCCAAACCTGCACGTGCGCTTCTGTTTCAGCAACCCGCTGCCTTCAGAGGTGTCCGGGCGGGATTATCACCATGACGGGCGTATCGATGTCGGCATGTTGCGTATGGAGCTTGGCCTGAGACCCTATGAGTTCTATATCTGCGGGCCGACGCCGATGATGGAGTCGTTGGTGTCTGCACTGGAGGACTGGGGCGTTCCTGATTCGCGGATTCACTATGAGGCGTTTGGTCCGGCATCAATCAGGCGGCGGCAGGCAGGGGATGTTCAGCCGGCAGATCCGGATGTGTCCACCGCGAGCGTCATGGTGACCTTCTCCCGATCCGGAAAGCAGCTGTCGTGGTCGCCACCCGATGGCTCACTGCTTGATTTTGCAGAGGCGAATGGGATCGACGTCAACGCCGGGTGCCGAGCAGGCGCGTGTGGCAGCTGCGAGACGGCGATTTGCGCAGGCGAGGTCGCCTATCGCCAGGCGCCTGATTACGATCCCGAGCCAGGCAAATGCCTGCTATGCATGTGTACCCCGAAAACCAGTCTGATTCTGGAGGCCTGAATGTTCAATTCACTTTGGCGCCAGCAAATCCTGCCCTTTGTCGTCCTGCTCGGCGCGCTCGCGGCAGCGACCCTGGCAGGGGACTATCTGCTGCACGTGCTCGATCTCGCGTGGGTCGGGCGATATCTGGGCATTCCCGGCACGATCCTGATCATCACCTCGCTAATCTACTCGTTGCGCAAGCGCAAGCTCATTGGCAAAGGTGATCCAAAAAGCCTGCTCAAGATGCACGAACTCAGCGCGTGGCTCGGTTCGCTGATGGTGCTGATTCACGGCGGGGTTCATTTCAACGCCATCCTTCCCTGGCTGGCAATGTGTGCGATGGGTGTGAACGTAATCAGCGGCATGGTGGGCAAGTTGTTGCTTGACCGATCACGGCGCCATGTCCAGGCGCAGCGGGCGCAGTTCCAGTTACGCGGGATGCCGAAGGCCGAAGTGGAGCAGGCAGTGTTCTGGGATGCTGTTGCGCTTGATGCGATGAAACAGTGGCGCAAGGTTCATATCCCGATCTTCATCGCCTTTGCAGCGCTTTCGCTCGGTCACATCATCAGTGTGTTCCTGTTTTGGGGGTGGGTATGAGCAGGATTGTCAGGGTCATCCTCGCGCTCAACCTGATCGCGATCGCCGTGCTGGTGTTTGTCTATCCCCAATGGATGGTCAGTCCGGGAAAGCTGATCCCGGGTCATGCGCAGCTGGCAAGCGATTGCTTTGCATGCCATGCGCCGCTGACCGGAGCCGATTCGGCGCGCTGTGTGTCCTGCCATAAGCCTGTGGACATCGGGCGTTTGACCACCACCGGGCTACCCATTGCAAAGCCGCTGACCGCGGTGCCATTCCATCAGAAGCTGCGTAACCAGGATTGCGTGGCCTGTCACAGCGATCATGCCGGCGTGAAACGTTTTCGCCAGCAGGGCAGGTTCGATCACGCATTGCTGCAAACCAGCGTGCGCAATGAATGCCAGTCCTGCCACAGCGCACCGACCGATACGCTGCATCGCCAGGTCAGCGGAAACTGCAGCCAATGCCATACGCAGGAAAAATGGGTGCCTGCCACGTTCGATCACAACAAGTACTTCGTGCTCGACCGCGATCACGATACGCGATGCGTGACCTGTCACGTCGGCAATGACTATGCGCGCTACACCTGCTACGGCTGTCACGAGCATACCCAGGCGAATATCCGGCGCGAGCATATCGAAGAGGGTATCCGTCAGTTCGATGACTGCGTCGAGTGTCACCGCAGTGCCAACGAGCACGACATTCGAGGCAGGTCCGGGGCACGGGAAAGCGGTCGCGGCCGGGAACGAGATGACGACGATTAAGTCTCTCTCCGCAACAACGGTCATTTCACCAGACAGGGAAAACATGAACGCAGATCAACAGAAAGCACTGCTCACGATTGCACTTCTCGCCGCATTTTCCGATGGTGCCAATAACGACAGGGAGCGTGAGCAGATTCGTGATATGGCCGAATCGCTCGGGGGCGAGGAGGGTGCCTCGCACCTTCGGGGTCTCTACCAGCAAGTGTTGTTGAAGCAGGTCAGCGTCGCGGATGTGGCAGGGGTGCTGGTTGAAACCGGGCATCGGCAGCTGGCGTACGAAATGGCTGTGTGCGTGTGCGATGCCGATGGCGCGATGACCGAGGCCGAGCGCCAATTCCTTGACGGGCTGGCGACAAGTCTGGGGCTCGATCAAGGTACGACGGCGGCAGTCATCGAGCAGGCCGAAGGCATGGCCACTGCAGAAACGGTCATCCAGCCTGGAACGCCCCGGCCGGCCACGAAGCAGGCGGCCGCAGGCGGTGCGGTGTCGGTGTCCGATGCGGAACTCGATCGCAGCATCCTCAACTATTCGATCCTCAATGGCGCGCTGGAGCTCCTGCCGCAATCCTGGGCTTCCATGGCGATCATCCCGCTGCAGATCAAGATGGTTTACGGGATCGGCAAATCGTATGGACACGAGCTCGATCAGGGCCACATTCGTGAGTTGCTGGCGACGGTGGGCGTGGGCATGACATCGCAATACCTGGAGCAGTTCGGACGCAAGCTGTTGGGTGGACTGCTGGGCAAGGTCGGTGGCGGCCTCGGCAAGCAGTTGGGCAGGTCGGCCACCAGCATGGCCTTCTCGTTTGCCACGACATATGCGCTGGGGCAGGTAGCACGACGCTATTATGCCGGCGGGCGGCAGATGAGTACCGAGCTGCTGCGCGACACCTTTCAGACGATGCTCGGACCCGCCAAGGAACTGCAGACGCGTTATCTGCCGGAGATTCAGCAGAAGGCGGGCACCCTGGATGCGGGCCAGGTCATGTCCATGGTGCGAGGCCGCTGAGGCCCGGTGGATGCCTGATTACGCGGGCACGGACACAAGCCCGCGCCCGTGCCGGTCAGACCCGCAGCAGCGCCTTGCACAGACGCTCTGAGAACTGGTCCTCGGTGAATTGCGGTTCGTTGGGCGGATAGAGTTCGACTTCGTCGATCGGGAAGCCATTGTCGCGGGCGAGTGCGAGCAGTTCCTTGATCTTCTGACAGGCCTTCAGCTGTTCGCCGAGGGCCGCGTCTGCGCGGGCTTTGTCCGAAAAGGCCTTGATATCCTTGATTGCCATGATTCCCTTGCTCTTTCATTCCGAATTGAAACCAGGGCGTGGCCGCTGAACCACGCCCGACCTGTACTACCTGACTACAGGTGCCCCTGTCGCAATTCTGGTGCCAGTGCGTGAAATCTCGGATGCATTGCAATCAAATCAAAGGCTTGCTCTCCAACTTCGCGGCGCAATGCGCCGACGTTTTGTCGGTTTTCAATCGCTGTGCGGCACATTGAGGGCTTTGCGCCGAAACAAGGGTCACGCGCCGGCCACCCAGTGCCCCGACTTGCCCCCGGCCTTCTCCAGCAACTGGATGCCGTCCATGCGCATGCCGCGATCCATTGCCTTGCACATGTCGTAGATGGTGAGCAGGGCAACGCTGACCGCGGTGAGGGCCTCCATCTCCACGCCCGTGCGCCCGACGGTTTCTGCGGTCACGGTGCAGCGGATGGCGCAGTCGCTGGCGTCCTGTTCGAATTCGACGGCGACCCGGGTGAGCGGAATCGGATGACATAGCGGAATCAGGTCGCTGCAGCGCTTGGCACCCTGGATCGCCGCGATGCGGGCAATGCCCAACACATCGCCCTTTTTTGCCGTGCCACGCTGGATGGTGTCGAAGGTGGCCGGCTGCATCAGGATGCGACCGGTGGCGATCGCGACTCTGAGGGTTTCTGACTTGGCGCCGACATCGACCATGTGCGCCTGGCCTTCGGCGTCGAAATGGGTCAGCACGGGGGGAGAGGAATCGCTCATTTTCGGCACTGGAGTGGCTTGATCGGTGGAGTCGGGCAGCGCCGTCCGGCGACTGCTACACGCCGATACATGGTGTGCCGGAACTCCGCTTGCGGAGGGTTATCATAGCATCCCATGATGCGTCGATCCCTTGCCCTGCTGCTCAGCCTCGCGCTGGCGTTTCCTGCCCATGCCATCGATCTTCCCGATCTCGGAGACGTCGGCACGTCCGATCTGTCCCCTGCCGCGGAGCGTCGTATCGGCGAGCGCATCATTCGCGAGATTCGCTGGAAGGATCCCGCCTATCTGGACGATCCCGAGGTCGAGGAGTATGTGAATCGACTCGGCAAGCGTCTGGGCGGCGTGAGCAACAATCCGCAGCAGGCGCTCGATTTCTTTGTCGTCAAGGATCCCACCCTCAATGCGTTCGCAATGCCCGGCGGCTATATCGGGGTGCATTCGGGCCTGATCCTGGCGGCGGAGAGCGAATCGGAACTGGCCTCGGTGCTGGGGCACGAAATTGCCCACGTCACCCAGCGTCATATCGCGCAGAACATCGGCAAGCAGGGCCAGAGCAGTATCGTGATGCTGGCCTCGCTGTTGGTCGCGGTACTTGCCGCGCGCAGCAGTTCGGACGCCGGGATGGCGGCAGTGGCGGCGGGACAGGCGGGCGCGATTCAGTCGCAACTGGCCTATTCGCGCGATTTCGAGCGCGAGGCCGACCGCGCCGGGTTGCAGACACTGGATGCGGCCGGATTCGATGTGCGCGGCATGCCGAGCTTCTTCGAGCGGCTGCAGCGTTCCAGCCGTCTCTACGAGAACAACGCACCGGCCTATCTGCGCAGTCACCCGCTGACCACCGAGCGTATTGCCGACATGGAAAACCGGGCGTCGTCGCTGCACTACAGGCAGGTTCCGGATTCGGCCGATTTTCGCTATGTGCGCGCCAAACTGCGTGCGCAGGGCGATCAGCCCGCCGAGACCTTGCAGGTGTTTCAGGACATGCTGGCGCGTACGCCAAACGACGAGGCGTTGCGCTATGGCCTGATCCGTGCGCAGTTGCGGGGTGGACATCTGGAAGAAGCCGATGCGGGCGTGAAGGCCCTGCGCGCCTCGGCTGCGCCGTCGCCCTTCATCGAATCGCTCGCCGCCGAAATCGCCTTGGCGCGGCGAGATGGCGCGGCGGCGGTAGGCATTCTGGATGCGGCGACGAAGCGTTTTCCGGCTGCGCAGAGCCTGCGCTATGCACTAGCCGATGCGCAGATCGTTTCCGGTCGTGCGGACGATGCGGTCAAGGCCTTGCGTGTGAGTCTTCAGACCCGGAGCGACGATATCCGCTTGTGGCAACTGATGTCGCGCGCAAATGCGACGCTGGGCAAGCTGACCGCGCGCCATCGTGCACAGGCCGAAGTCTACGCGCTGCAGGGAAGCTACCCGGCTGCACTCGAGCAGCTGGAAATCGCACGCAAGGCGGCGGATGGTGATTTTTACGATCTTTCTGCAGTCGACGCGAGGTTGCGCGAGGTCAAGCTCATGGTGCTCGAAGAGCGCCGCGAACGCGGCCTGTCGAACTGACGCGGCCGCGCGCCTACCGGGTCAATGCGCTTTCCATTAGAATTCCTGGGTTAGCCGATATAGACGAATAAGGAACAAGCAATGGATTTCGACAAGGAAGTGGATGCCCGCGGTCTGAATTGCCCGTTGCCGATCCTGCGCGCCAAGAAAGCGCTCGCCGAGATGGGCCAGGGGCAGGTCGTACGCATCATCGCCACCGATCCGGGTTCGGTGAAGGACTTCCAGGCTTTCGCCAAGCAAACGGGCAACGAGTTGGTGAAGCAGGGCGAAACGGCGGACAAGGCGTTTGAGTTCTTCATGCGGCGCAAATAGTCCGGCTTCGATTCGGACGGACGGGCCGCGCTCGCGGCAATGCCGTTCAGCTTGCGCTGAACGGCTTTTTTTCATCTGCGCAAGATGCTGGAAACAGGATGAGACCGGTCGGCTACGGGGCGGCAGCGTTCGAATCAGCAGCCGAGGACGTCCACTTCCGTGGTGTTCAAAAGGCACGAGTGCGATGGCTGGAAGAAGGCTGTTTCCGGCCGGCCTTGATTTCCGGCGGCGCCGGGGCTCGTAAGTCCTGAAAGCGCTGCACGCCTTGAAGCACGTGACGCGGCACCCTAACTCGATAAGGCGGCCACCTTGGCCCGCGCCGTGTGCAGTTTGGTGTAACTGTCGATCAGGCGTTGATGCCGTTCGAGCCCTTCCAGTTTCATGCTCGTGGGCGTCAGGCCGAAGAAGCGCACGCTGCCGTTCACTGATCCCATGGCGGCGTCCATTCGCGGATTGCCAAACATCCGACGGAAATTGACTTCGTAATCATCCAGTTCCAGTTCGTCGTCCAGCACCACCTCCAGCACCACATTCAAGGCCTGATAGAACAACACGCGTTCGACCGTGTTCTCGTTGTATTGCAGGAAGGCCTCCACCCGTTCCTTGGCCGCTTCAAATTGCTGCAAGGCCAGATGAATGAGCAGCTTCAACTCCAGAATCGTCAGCTGACCCCAGGCCGTGTTCTCGTCAAACTCGACACCGATCAATGTAATGATGTCGGTGTAATCATCGAGCTCACTGTCTTCCAGACGCTCGAGCAGTGCTTCCAGGCTGGTGTCGTCGAGGCGATGCAGGTTCAGGATATCGGCGCGGAACAACAGCGCCTTGTTGGTGTTATCCCAGATCAGGTCTTCCACCGGATAGATCTCCGAATAACCCGGCACCAGGATGCGGCAGGCCGTTGCGCCGAGTTGGTCGTACACCGCCATGTACACCTCCTTGCCCATGTCTTCGAGGATGCCGAACAGGGTGGCGGCTTCCTCGACATTGGAGTTCTCGCCCTGGCCGGAGAAGTCCCACTCTACAAATTCGTAATCGGCCTTGGCGCTGAAAAAGCGCCACGACACCACGCCGCTGGAATCGATGAAGTGTTCGACGAAATTATTCGGCTCGGTGACGGCGCTGCTCTCAAAGGTGGGTTGAGGCAGGTCGTTCAGACCCTCGAAACTGCGCCCCTGCAGCAATTCGGTCAGACTGCGTTCGAGCGCAACCTCCAGGCTTGGATGCGCCCCGAACGAGGCAAATACGCCGCCCGTGCGCGGGTTCATCAGGGTGACGCACATCACCGGAAACGCGCCCCCCAGCGATGCATCCTTCACCAGCACCGGAAAGCCCTGTCTTTCCAATTCTTCAATGCCGGCCAGAATGCCGGGGTATTTCGCCAGCACTTCGTGCGGCACATCGGGCAGTGCGATCTCGCCTTCCAGAATTTCGCGCTTGACGGCCCGCTCGAAGATTTCCGACAGGCACTGCACCTGCGCTTCCGCAAGCGTATTGCCGGCACTCATGCCATTGCTGAGGAACAGGTTGTCGATCAGGTTGGACGGGAAATACACCACCGCGCCGTCGGACTGACGCACATACGGCAGCGAACAGATACCGCGCTGCACATTGCCGGAGTTGGTGTCCACCAGATGCGAACCACGCAATTCGCCATCAGGGTCGTAAATCCGCAGGCAGTATTCATCGAGTATTTCAGCCGGCAGCGCATCTTTGCGGCCCGGCTTGAACCAGCGTTCATTCGGGTAATGCACAAACGCGGCATTTGCAATGTGCTCCCCCCAGAACTGGTCGTTGTAGAAATGATTGCAGTTCAGTCGCTCGATGAATTCACCCAAGGCCGAAGCCAAGGCGCTTTCCTTGCTTGCGCCCTTGCCATTGGTGAAGCACATCGGTGAGTGCGCATCGCGGATGTGCAGCGACCACACATTGGGAACAAGATTTCTCCACGAAGCGATTTCAATCTTGATGCCCATGTCCGCCAAGACGCCCGACATCATGGCGATGGTCTGCTCCAGCGGCAGGTCCTTTCCTACAATATAGGTGCTCGAGGCCGAATCGGGATTCAGCGTCAGCAGCGCCTGCGCATCGGCATCCAGGTTCTCCACTTCCTCGATCACGAATTCAGGCCCGGTCTGCACCACCTTCTTGACGGTGCAACGGTCGATGGAGCGCAGGATGCCCTGCCTGTCTTTGGCCGAGATATCCGCCGGCAACTCGATCTGGATCTTCAGGACCTGCTTGTAGCGGTTCTCGGGATCAACGATATTGTTCTGCGACAGACGGATGTTATCGGTCGAAATATTGCGTGTGTCGCAATACAGCTTCACGAAGTAGGCCGCACACAATGCCGATGAAGCCAGAAAGTAGTCGAACGGACCCGGCGCCGAGCCATCTCCCTTGTAGCGGATTGGCTGATCGGCCACCACCGTGAAGTCATCGAACTTGGCTTCAAGACGAAGCTTGTCGAGGAAATTGACCTTGATTTCCATGGGGGAGTCCTGAGCGGGCGTTCAATGAGAATGGCCCCCATTATCGCCGCTTTCCCGGTGGAGAATCCGTGCTTGTGGGCAGTTGGAGGAATCGGAGGACGGAGTGTTCGTCGGCCTCGGTGCGCAAATTGGCACCGAGGCCGACACCACGGCCGTCGGGGTAACGCTGCGCTCAGCGCCCGGCCAGCTTGTCCAGCTGCGGGCGCAACTGTTCCAGCGTGGCGCGGAAGCCGGCCAGTCGGTCGCGTTCCTGCTGCACCACGGCGGCCGGGGCGCGGTCGACGAAGCTGGCGTTGCCGAGCTTGCCTTCGGCCTTGACGATCTCGCCTTCGATGCGGGCGATCTCCTTGCCCAGGCGCTCGCGTTCGGCGGCGATGTCGATCTCCACCTTCAGCATCAGGCGGGTTTCTCCTGCCACCGCGACTGGTGCGAGTTCGTCGGCACCGATTTCGGCCACCACTTCGACCTCGGACAGTTTGGCCAGGCCGGCGAGATAAGGCGCATAGGCCTTGAGCGCGTCGGCGTTGCCTGCGGCCACCAGCGGCAGGCGCTGGGCGGGCGAGATGTTCATCTCGCCGCGCAGGTTGCGGCACGCGTAAATCATGGCCTTGAGTTCGGTTACCCTGGCTTCGGCGGTCTCGTCGATGCGGCTCGAGTCCGCCTGCGGGTAGCGTGCCAGCATCACGCTGTCGGCGTCCTTGCGTCCGGCCAGCGGTGCAACCGTTTCCCACAACGCTTCGGTGATGAAGGGGATCAGCGGATGCGCCAGACGCAGCACGGTCTCGAGCACGCGCAGCAGGGTGCGGCGGGTGGCGCGTTGCTGCTCCGGTGTGCCGGTCTGGATCTGCACCTTGGCCAGCTCGAGATACCAGTCGCAGTACTCGTCCCAGACGAATTCATAGACGGTGCGGGAAACCAGATCGAAGCGGTAGGCCTCGAAATGGGCGGCGACATCGGCCTCGGTGCGCTGCAGGCGGGATACGATCCAGCGGTCGGCAAAGGAGAAGTCGAGGTAGCCGCCGGGCGCGCACTGATCCGGTGTGTGTTCGGCGATGCCGCAGTCCTGGCCTTCGCAGTTCATCAGCACGAAGCGGGTGGCGTTCCACAGCTTGTTGCAGAAGTTGCGATAGCCTTCGCAGCGGGCGAGGTCGAACTTGATGTCACGGCCCGGGCTCGCCAGGCTGGCGAAGGTGAAACGCAGCGCGTCGGTACCGAAGGCCTGGATGCCCTCCGGAAATTCCTTACGTGTCTTCTTTTCGATGCTCTGTGCCTGCTTCGGGTTCATCAGGCCGGTGGTCCGTTTCTTGACCAGTTCATCGATGGCAATGCCGTCGATGAGGTCGATCGGGTCGAGCACGTTACCCTTCGACTTCGACATCTTCTGGCCTTCCGCATCACGGATCAGACCATGCACGTAGACGTGCTTGAACGGGATCTTGCCGGTGATGTGAGTGGTCATCATCACCATTCGCGCGACCCAGAAGAAGATGATGTCGAAGCCGGTGACGAGCACGGTGGACGGCAGGTATAGGTCGAGTGCGTCGTTGCTTTGCTGTGGCCACTCGGCGGTCCAGTCCAGCGTCGAGAACGGCCACAGTGCGGACGAATACCAGGTGTCGAGCACGTCGTCCTCGCGGCGCAGCTTGCCCTCTTCGTAGCGGGCGTGCAGTACGGCCAGGCGCTGCGCGAGTTGCGGGTGCTGCTCGGTGGTTTCGCCTGCGGCCTGGCGGGACTGGACTTCAGCCTTGAGACGGTTGATTTCGGCTTCGAGATCGGCTTTCCAGGCGTGGATCGCGGCTTCTTGGTCGGTGGCGACGTAGATCTTGCCTTCCTCGTCATACCAGGCGGGAATGCGGTGGCCCCACCACAGCTGGCGCGAGATGCACCAGTCCTGGATGTTGTTGAGCCACTGGTTGTAGGTGTTGATCCAGTTTTCCGGGTAGAACTTGATCTCGCCGGACGAAACCACATCGAGCGCCTTCTGCGTGATCGACTTGCCGTCAGTGCCCGGCTTGCTCATGGCGACGAACCACTGGTCGGTGAGCATCGGCTCGATCACGACGTTGGTGCGGTCGCCGCGCGGCACCTGCATCTTGTGCGCCTTGATCTCGAGCATCAGGCCGAGCGCTTCGAGCTCGTTGACCACCTGCTGCCGTGCGGGCACGCGGTCCATGCCGACGACGCTCTCTGGCATGGGTACGCCTTCCAGGGCCTTGCCGTCGGTGGTGTAGCGCTCCGCCACGGCGGGCATGCTGCCGTCGAGCTTGAGCACGACGATCATGTCGAGCTTGTGACGCTGGCCGACGGCATAGTCGTTGAAGTCGTGCGCCGGGGTGACCTTGACGCAGCCGGTGCCGAACTCGCGGTCGACATAGTCGTCGGCAATGATCGGGATGTGGCGGCCGGTGAGCGGCAGGGCAACGGTCTTGCCGATCAGATGGGCGTAGCGCTCGTCCTCCGGATGCACCATCACCGCGACGTCGCCCAGCAGGGTCTCGGGGCGGGTGGTGGCCACGGTGAGGCCTGGCAGGCCGCCGATCGCGCCCTCGGAGAACGGGTACAGGATGTGATAAAGCTTGCCGTCTTCTTCCTCGGAGACGACCTCGAGGTCGGACACCGCCGTGCCCAGCTTCGGATCCCAGTTGACCAGGCGCTTGCCGCGATAGATCAGGCCTTCGTTGTAGAGGCGCACGAAGGTCTCGGTGACGGTCTTCGACAGGCCTTCGTCCATGGTGAAGCGTTCGCGCTTCCAGTCCGGGCTGGTGCCAAGGCGGCGCATCTGGCGGGTGATGGTGCCGCCGGAGTATTCCTTCCACTCCCACACCTTCTCCAGGAATTTCTCGCGGCCAAGCTCGTGGCGCGACACGCCTTGCGCGTCGAGCTGGCGCTCGACCACGATCTGGGTGGCGATACCGGCGTGGTCCGTACCCGGCTGCCACAGCGTGTTGAAGCCACGCATGCGGTGGTAGCGGGTGAGCGCATCCATGATCGTCTGGTTGAAGCCATGACCCATGTGCAGTGTGCCGGTGACGTTCGGCGGCGGCAGCAGGATGCAGAAGGCGTTAGGGTTCGACTTGTCGAGGCCGGCATCAAAGTAGCCGCGGGATTCCCATTCGGGGTACCAGCGACGCTCGATGTTTTCCGGTTCGAAGCTCTTGGCCAGTTCCATGTTGTTTTATCGCGCTTGAAGGCAAAGGCGCGATTATAACGGATGCGCCCCCTTGGCCGAGGGAGGCGTTGGAATATGCCGCACGGACACGGTGTCGCGGCGCATGCGCATTCAACCCCGTGGCATGGGTACGGCGCCGGCAGGCGGTCCGCCGGTCTGTGGCCTATTCGCCTGCCTCATCCAGCCGACTTGCGATGTGCGTGGATAGCGTCGGCAGCAGTGTGGCCCTGAGGTGGGCCAGGGTTTCGACGCGCAGGCGGTCGCTCAGCGCATCGAGTTCGCGCGAGAGCAGTTGTGGCAGTTCGTTGCACAGCCAGGCCTCGACTTCGCGCGCGATCAGGGTGTCGATCTGCACCAGGTGTTCGACCAGTGTCGCCCGCTCTCGCGCCTGAGCCTCTGCGGTTGATACAGGTGGCGCTGCGGCGGACGCGGGCGTATCCGGCGGGAGCGGTGCGACCTCGTCGAGGAGCGGGATGCCATCGTCGAAATCGGTGACGACGTCGGTCAGGATGGGCAGTTCGTCGTCTATGTGCTCGGTGTGACTGTTCGGAGCGGATCGCAGGTCGGCCGCGTGATGCTTGCGCAGAAAGGCATCGGCCTTGACGATCAGGCTGTCGGCCATCCGCAGTTCGTCGTCGGGATCGTTGTCTGTGTGCGGCCAATCATTCATAGGGCTGACCTGCTTTCGGCATCGAAGGCCTTCAGTGGCGCGCCATGTGCCTTGTAATGCTGCCAGCGCGCGCGTGCCGGCAGCTTGTCTGCTTCGTTCCGGCCGACGATTTCGATGACGGTGCGAAACCGGTCGAAGTGCGGCGGCACGTCGTCGGCAAGGTTGAACAGGAGGTCCGCATGGGGCCAGGAAACATGGCTGTCGGCAAGCCCGATCACGATCGGTGTCTCTGCCGCCAGCGGCGAGTCGATCAGCACATGCGGAATGAAGGAAAGCGGTTCCGCCGTCCACAGATGCTGGTCGAGGCGCCGTGCGTGCGCACCGTCGGCAACGCGGATGGCGACCTTGCGGCCGCCTT
This sequence comes from Azoarcus sp. L1K30, assembly GCF_018122735.1. GTDB lineage: Bacteria > Pseudomonadota > Gammaproteobacteria > Burkholderiales > Rhodocyclaceae > Parazoarcus. The sequence continues at coordinate 4,822,183 of NZ_JAGRRD010000001.1, forward strand.
CGTGCGCCTTTGCGGCCAGCTCGCAGGTGAGCGCGAGCCGGTCCGGCGTGTTGTGATAGAACTGGACCCGCGTCACCGCGCTCAGTCCGCCGTGCCCTCGGCACGCCCCATCAGGAACTCGGTCAGCAGCGGCACCGGGCGTCCGGTCGCACCCTTTGCGTCACCTGACACCCAGGCCGTGCCGGCGATATCCAGGTGTGCCCACTTGTAGGCCTTGGTGAATCGCGACAGGAAGCAGGCTGCGGTGATGGTGCCGGCGTAACGGCCGCCGATGTTGCCCATGTCGGCGAAATTGCTCTTGAGCAGATCCTGGTATTCCTCCCACAGCGGCATCTGCCATGCGCGGTCGCCCGAGTCGTTGCCGCGCTTGAGCAGTTCGGCGGCGAGCTCGTCGTCGTTTGCCAGCAGTCCGCTCGGGATCTTGCCCAGTGCGACGACACAGGCCCCGGTCAAGGTGGCAACATCGATCACGCAGTCGGGCTTGAAGCGTTCGGCGTAGGTGAGGGCGTCGCACAGAATGAGTCGGCCCTCGGCATCCGTGTTCAGAATCTCGATGGTCTGCCCCGACATCGAGGTCACCACGTCACCCGGACGGGAGGCATTGCCGCCAGGCATGTTCTCGGTGGCCGGCACGATCGCAACCACGTTGAGTGGAAGCGCCATGCGTGCAATGGCCTTGATGCTGCCGATCACGCTGGCTGCGCCACACATGTCGTATTTCATCTCATCCATTTCGGCGCCGGGCTTGAGCGAAATGCCGCCGGAGTCGAAGGTGACGCCCTTGCCGACCAGCACCACGGGTTTGGCTTTGGCCTTGCCGCCCTTGTAGTGCATGACGATGAGCTTGGGCGGAAGGTGCGAGCCACGGGCAACCGACAGCAGCGAGCCCATGCCGAGCTTTTCCATGTCGGCGCGGTCGAGCACGTCGACATCGAACTTGAACTGCTTGCCAAGCGCTTTGGCGGTGTCGGCGAGATAGGCCGGGGTGCACACGTTGCCGGGCAGGTTGCCGAGATCCTTCGCCAGCGCCATGCCTTCGGCAACGGCCTGGCCGCGGCGGATGGCCGCCTCGAGTTCGGCGTTGATCTTGGCGGCGGTGATGAGGACGATCTTGCGCACGCCGCGCTCCTTCTTGCCGTCCTTGGCGGCCGCCTTGGGCGCATCGAAGCGGTAGGCGCCATCTGCGAGCAGGCGACTGGCCTGATGCATGCACCAGGCCAGCGAACGGTTGCCGGGGGCAAGGTCGGGCAGGGTGATCGCTGCATCCTTTGCCGGGCTGCCGTTCAGCGTCCTGGCGACGCTCGACAGTGCATCACGGTAAGCCTTGTCGGTATAGTCGTCGGCCTTGCCCAGGCTGACGAGCAGCACGCGATCGGCAGCGGTTCCCGGTACATCGTGGAGCATGACGGAGGCGCCGGCCTTGTCTTCGAGGTCGCCATGCTTGACGACCTGGGAAAGCTTGCCCTTACTGGCCTTGTCGACGGCCTGTGCGGCCGTGCTCAGCGCGCCGCCGGCAAAGGTACCGACAACCAGCACGCCAGCCCGGACTTTCTCCGGGCTGGCGGTCTTTATGGTAAATTCCACGAGCTTACTCCTGTGAAAGACGCGTCCTTGGGTCTGTTGCCGATTATGGCCCGTTCCCGGCAAGCCCGTCAAAAACAGCTGAAAACCTCCCCAAAACGCATATTGGTTCAATTTTGGTGCGATGATCTTCCGCCGCGCCCTTCAGCGGGAATTCTCCTACGCCGCAGCGGCCGTGTTTGTCGCGCTGTTTGCGATCCTCATCACTACCGTGCTGATCCGGCTTCTCGGTCAGGCGGCGGGCGGCAGCGTGCCGCCCGATGCGGTGCTGGCGCTGATCGGTTTCGGCGCACTGACCGAACTGCCGATCGTACTCACGCTGACACTCTTCATCGCGGTATTGCTGTCCTTGTCGCGCAGCTATCGCGATTCAGAAATGGTGGTGTGGTTCGCCGCGGGTGTGCCTCTGACGGCGTGGATCAGGCCGGTGCTGCGCTTTGCCGTGCCGCTGGCGCTGGTCATTGGCGGGGTGACACTGTTTCTCGGGCCATGGGCGCAGCTCAAGAACGCGGAATACCGCGAGCGCCTCGACAGTCGGGATGACACGACGCGTGTCGCGCCCGGGGTGTTTCGTGAATCGTCCGGCGCACGCCGGGTGTTCTTCGTCGAAGTCGGTGCGGGCGAGGATGGCCGGGTGCGCAATGTCTTCGTCAGCGAGGAGTCGGGCGCCACCCTGAGCGTGATTGCGGCGGCCGAGGGCTTCATTCGCAATGATGAAGATGGCAATCGCTACGTGATCCTGGAAAAGGGGCGGCGTTACGATGGTAAGCCTGGTACGCCCGAGTACAGGGTGATGTCCTTCGATCGTTACCAGGTGCAGATCGAGTCGCCACAGGTCGCCGCGGGGCCGGCCAAGGTGCGGACGAGGTCCACGCTCGAACTGCTGCAGGAGCGGACTCCGCGCAATCTGGGTGAGCTCGCCGGACGCATCGGCATCCCTGTCGCGGCGCTGCTTCTGGCCTTGCTGGCGATTCCGCTGTCTTTTGTCAATCCGCGCGCCGGGCGCACCAACAACCTGTTGCTGGCCCTGTTCACCTACCTCATCTACAGCAATGTGATCACGGTGTGTCAGGCGTGGGTGGCGCAGGGGCGGCTACGCTTCGAGTTGGCCGTGATCCTGCCGCATGTCGTCGTGCTGGGGTTGATTGCAGTCATGTTCTATCGACGTCTGGCGATGACGCCATTCTGGCGGGCGCGCGCATGAGCCGGATCCTGACCCGCTACCTTGCGCGCGAGATCTACGGCGCGACGGCGATCGTGCTGGTGGCTTTTCTCGGCCTGTTTGCGTTCTTCGATTTCGTCAATGAACTCGACAGTGTCGGCAAGGACGGCTACATGCTGTATCACGCCATGGTCTATGTGGCGATGATCCAGCCGGGGCGGGTGTATGAACTGTTGCCGGTGGCGGTACTGATCGGCTCGCTCTATGCCCTGACCACGCTTGCGCGCCATTCCGAGATCACCGTCATGCGTGCGTCCGGGCTGTCGACCTCGCGCATGCTGCGAGTACTGGGTTTGATCGGCAGCGTGTTTGTCGTGCTGACCTTCGTTTTCGGTGAGTACATTGCGCCGCCGGCCGAAAGCGCCGCGCAACAGTGGCGCCTGACGGCGACCAATTCGACTGTTTCGCAGAAGCTGCACTCGGGCTTGTGGGTCAAGGACGGGCGTCTGGTGGTGAACGTGCGCACCTTGTTGCCGGATCGGACAATGGAAAAAGTGCGGATCTACAGCTTCGACGATGACACGTCACTGGCGGCGATCAGCGAGGCCGACCGGGGTGAATATGTCCGGGAAGGGTTCTGGCGCCTGACGAACGTGGTGCAGACGCGTTTCCTTGGCGACCGAACCACGGTGGAGGTGCAGCCCGAGTTCATCTGGCACTCTGAACTCACCCCCGAGGTGCTCAGCGTGCTGATGGTCGTGCCCGAGCGGATGTCGGTGGGCAACCTGTGGGCCTTCGTGCGGCACCTGCGCGACAATCAACAGAACGCCGAGCGCTACGAGATTGCGCTGTGGAAGAAGCTCGTCTATCCGTTCGCGGCACTGGTGATGATTGCGCTGGCACTGCCGTTTGCATTCACCCATGACCGCATGGGCGGCGTCAGTGTGAAGGTGTTCCTGGGCGTGATGATGGGGGTCGGCTTCCATCTGCTCAACGGCCTGTTCTCCAATCTCGGCGTGATCAATTCCTGGTCGCCGGCGTTGGCGGCGCTGACGCCGAGTGCGCTCTTCCTCATCGCTGCAGCGGTGATGCTGTACTCCGTGGAGCGGCGTTAGATCGTCGGCCGTTCCTGGGTGCCGGTGGCGTTCGCCAGGTCGGCGGCAGTGCAGAGGTGGTGCGGTGCGGACCACAAAAAAACGGACCCGAGGGTCCGTTTTTCGTGCGATTCCGAGAGGGATATCAGCCTTGATGCTTCTTTGCTGCTGCCGACTTGTAGTCCAGCTTTTCCTTGATCCGTGCCGACTTGCCCGAACGCTGGCGCAGGTAGTACAGCTTGGCGCGACGAACATCACCGCGGCGCTTGAGTTCGATCGAGGCGATCAGCGGGGAGTAGAGCTGGAACGTACGCTCGACACCCTCGCCAGAGGAGATCTTGCGCACGATGAAGGCGGAGTTGAGGCCGCGGTTACGCTTGGCAATGACGACGCCTTCGTAAGCCTGCAGACGCTCGCGGGTGCCTTCCTTGACCTTCACTTGCACCACGACGGTGTCGCCGGGGGCAAATGCGGGGAAAGTCTTGCCTTCGGACAGGCGGGCGAGCTCTTCCTGCTCGAGTTGCTGAATCAGGTTCATGTGTAAAACTCCATCTCGTCTAGTGGCCTTTGGCCTGACATGCAGAGCAGGTCGCCACCTGATGCATGCGGTTTGTCATGGAAGCATCAGCCGGTCGCCCGGTCTTCCGCCTCGGCTTGCTCCCGCTTGAATTCCTCAAGCAGGCACAATTCGTCCTTGCTCATCGTCCGCGCTGCGAGCAGTTCGGGCCGGCGCAGCCAGGTGCGGCCCAGTGACTGCTTGAGTCGCCAGCGACGAATCAAGGCATGGTTGCCGGACAACAGTACATCCGGCACCTTGTCATTCTCATACACTTCTGGCCGCGTGTAATGCGGACAGTCCAGCAGGCCGTCGGCGAAGGAATCCTCCACCGCCGAATCGGCGTCGTTCAATGCCCCCGGCAACTGACGCACGATGGCGTCGAGCAGTACCATTGCCGGCAATTCCCCACCGGAGAGGACGAAATCGCCGAGCGAGATCTCCTCATCGACGCAGCGGTCGATCAAACGCTGATCGACCCCTTCGTAGCGCCCGCACAACAGCGTAAGGGCGGGTGCCCGGGCCAGTTCCATCACCCGGCCGTGTGTCAGCGTGCGCCCTTGCGGCGACAGATAGATGACCGGGCCCGCGTTGCCGTGGGTCTCGATCTGCTGCTGCCGGGCCTGATCGATGCTCCGCTCCAGCGGAAAGGGCATCATGACCATTCCCGGTCCGCCACCATAAGGCCGGTCATCCACCGTGCGATGGGCGTCGGTGGCAAAATCCCGCGGACTGTGAAACGCAATCCGGTACAGCTCGCGATCCAGCGCCCGGCGCGTGATGCCGCTGCCGGTGAGGGCGGCGAACATCTCCGGGAACAGCGTGATCACGTCATAGCGGCGCGGCGCGCCGTATGCCTCGATCACCAGTCTTTTTCCCAGGCTACCCGGATCGTCCGGTTTGCCAGGTCCACATCGAGTACGTAGGCGGCAACGAAAGGAATCAAGCGCTCGTCGTCACCTTCCTGCACCTGCAGTACGTCATGGGCGCCCGTGGAGATCAGGCCGCTGACGGTGCCGAGAGATTCACCGGCTTCGTTGCTGACCGTGAGCCCGACCAGGTCGCCCCAATAGTATTCGTCCGCATCCGGCTTCGGCAACGCCTCACGGGGGGCGCCGATGTACCAGCCTTCGATGGCTTCGGCCGCGTTGCGGTCATCCACCCCTTCGATGCTTGCGACCAGTCCTTTGCCGTGCATCCGGCAGCCACGCAGCTTGCGCGGCGACCAGGCTTCGGCCGGCGCATCGGGGTCGGTTGCGATCCACCAGTTCGGCATGCTCCGCCACGACAGCGGATCATCGCCGAAGGGATGGATTTTGAGCCAGCCTTGAACGCCGAAAGGGGCGACAATGCGCCCCAGTACAATCATGCTTTGAGCGGCCTGACGTTCAGGCAGCCTTGGCGGACTGCTTCACCAGACGGGCGACCGTCGGCGACATCTGGGCGCCGTTTTCGGCCCAGTATGCGAGGCGCTCGGTATTGACGACGAGTGCTTTCTCGGCGCCGGAAGCGACCGGATTGTAGAAACCGACGCGCTCGATGAAGCGACCGTCACGACGGTTACGCGAATCGGCAGCAACGATGTTGTAGAACGGGCGCTTTTTGGCGCCACCACGGGCAAGGCGAATGACGACCATCTGAGTATCCTGAGATCGGTAGAGACGAAAAGCGCACGATTGTAGGGCAAAAAGCTTGATACGGCAAGGTCGATGTGAGTTTTCAGGCTGGCATGTCCTGTCCCGGGGAGTACGGGGCAGGAAGCGAGCACGGCGGTCCCGTGTTCTCGCGAAAACTTGAATAGAATGGAGGAACATTGCATCCACAGTCACCGCCGATGTTTGAATCTGAGCAGTCTTCCGAACCCCTGGACGCCGCATTGGCGTGGCTGGCGGCCGAGCCTGACGACAACCCCGTTGCCGATCTCGAGGCGTTTCGCCGGCACGAGGCGGTGGCGGGGGATGCCGGCCTGTCCGTGGCGCACCGCGAGGCGGTGCTCGTGCAGCTGCAGGGACGGGCGAAGGATATCTGCGGTCGGTTCCGTCCCCGGCTGCTGACGGCCAGCCTGCCGCTCGATCGCGAGATTCATCAGCCGGCGATGGCGCTTATCGGGAGTCTGCTGGTCATCGGCGAGCATTATCGCGCACTGGTCGTCGAATTGCGGCGGAGCTGGTTGCCGGCGCGACGCGACGAGATGGTGGGATTGTGTGGCAAGGCGCTGGACCTGCTCGGCGAGGCTTGTGCCCTGACTGCGATGGCGGGTGCGGCGGTGCCGGCCGGTTTCTGGCGACTTGCCCATCAGTTGTGGCTCGTGTCCGGCGCAGGCGAGTTGCCAGAGGAGGGGGCCGACGAACCCGGTGTGCGCATGCTGAACACCCAGTATCGGCGCCTTCTCACGATCGCGGTCAGTCAGTACGAGAGCCTGACCGCACGCGAGGTGCAGTGGCTGTTCGACTATCTCGAATGTGCCGCTGCCAATGCATCGCTGTCGGCGCAGCCCATTCAGCCCGACAACGCGGCGTACTGGATCGACCCGGAGCAGGACCTGCCGCCGGCGTCGGTGGCCCGGCACGGCGCGCCGCCGGGACGACAGGGGATGTACTTCAGCCCCCAGGATCTCGCGCGGCGCATGGGCGAGCAGATCGAATGGCTCGAAGAGCGCGTGCTCGAGGCCGAGATCGTCGGCATGGAGCGCGATGGCGAATTGCTCGACCCCGAGGTGTCGGGCTTGCCCGAGGGTTTGACGCCGGTTGAACTGCTCTCCTTGCTGCGCCGCTTGCGCGAGCGCTGGGTTTCACCGCCGCAGCGTACGCAACCGCGGCGCAAGCATCAATACACGGTGCAGGTCTGCGCCGGCCTGAAGACGATCTGGGAAGTGGGCCGCGGTGGCAGCGACAAGGTGTCGGAGTGGATGGTGTTCAACGAGAGTCCTGGCGGCTATGCCATTCTCTGTGTTGGCGGAATCGATGCCGCGCTCTCGGCCGGAATGCTCCTTGCGCTGCGGCGGGAGTCGACGCTGGGGTGGTCGGTGTGTGTCGTGCGCTGGATTCGCACGGAAAAGCCCGACCAGGTCGAGCTGGGGCTGCAGGTCGTGTCGCAGGGATTCACGTCGGTGATGGTCGGGTTTCGCGGCAGTGAGGTCAGGGCGCTGTCGCCGGCGCTGATGTTGCCGCCGCTGGCACTGGTCAGACAGCACCAGGCTCTGGTGACCGGCGCCGGCACCTACGTATCGCGGCGCTTCGTGCTGGTACATGACGCTGAGCGTCTGTATGTGGCGCAGGGTCGCGTGCTCGGGCTCGACATGCAGACCGCGAACATCGAGCTCCTGCGCTACGAAGTCGACCCTTATCCGATCTGATCGGGCGCGCCCGGCGTGTGTGGATCCTGCTGTGTCTGGACCAGGACGCTGGCGATCGTTTCGCCGTCCAGCTGCATGCTGTGTCCGATGCGCCGGGCAAGCGCACCGAGCTTGCCGTTCGACGCCGCCTGCCAGGCAATGTCATCCAGTGCAAAGCGGCGAATGATGGCGTTCACCTGAATCCGGTCCGGTGTCTGAGTCAGCACCCATTCACCGTTCTCTGCGCGAGTGGCCCAGCCACTCTCGGCCAGTTTACCCAGTAGCGACTCGGCTTCCGGCTCCGCTATCCCGACCTGCTCGCGCAGCTGCGTGAAGCCGGTCGTGCGCCCGGACTGCTGGGCAATGGCCAGTTGCAGCAGTATGCCAATGGCCTTCCAGGCCTCGCTTCCCGGAAAGCTGGGCGTGTGCCGGCTGCGCTCGAGAAAGGCGGGCAGCGTGGCCGCCACCAGCGCGCCGAGCAGGATGACGATCCACGACAGGTAGAGCCAGACGAGGAAGATCGGGAGCACGGCGAATGTGCCGTAGATCAGGGTGTAGGTGGGAAACTGCACCAGGAACATGCCGAAGGCGCGCTGCATCAGGAAAAATACCACCGCAGCGGACAGGCCGCCGCAGATCGCATGCAGGGGGCGGATCGGGTGGTTGGGGACGGCGTAGTACAGGAAGCTGAACAGTGCCCCCAGCAGCAGTGGTGGCAGCACGCGCGCGGCGAGCTCTGCGATCCAGGGCAGGTGGGCAGACCACTGCATCGAGGTGCTCACCAGATAGCCGGTGGCGAACACGCTGCCACCGAGAATGGCCGGTCCGAGTGTCAGCATGAACCAGTAGACGGTGATGCGCAGCAGCATCGGTCGTGGTTTTCTTACGCCCCAGATGAGGTTGAATACACGTTCGATGGTGGCCAGCAGCATCAGTGAGGTGATGGCCAGCAGGCCGGTTCCGATCAGCGTCATGCGCGCCGCTTTCTGCGAAAACTGTATGGCGTAAGTGGTGATGATCTTGCCGGCACGGTCCGGCAGGAGGTTCTCGAGCAGGAAGATCTTCAGTGAGGCGCCGAGCTGGTCCATGCCCGGCAGGCTGCCGAAGGCCGAAAGCGTGACCGTGACCAGCGGCACCAGTGCCAGCAGCGTGGTAAAGGCGAGGCTGCTGGCAACCTGCGGGCAGCGCGTTGCGCTGAAGCGCGCCGCGAATAGCGCGGCGAAATCGCGGAATGACTGCAGCGTCATGTGGATTGAGCGGGCGGAGCCGGCGGGGTGGGCAGGTATAATCCGCGCATTCTATCCACTTCGGTTCGTCATGCAGGAAATCCTCGTGTTGTACTACAGTCATCGCGGTTCGGTTCGCGCGCTGGCGGAGCAGATCGTGCGCGGTATTCACCAGGTGCCTGGCGTGGCGGCGCGCGTGCGTACGGTGCCGAAGGTGTCTGCGCTGTGCGAAGCGGTCGAAGCCGACATTCCTGCGGACGGACCGCCCTACGTCGAAGCGTGCGATCTCGAGGCCTGCGTCGGACTGGCATTGGGCAGTCCCACCCGTTTCGGCAACATGGCGGCGCCGATGAAGTACTTCCTGGACGGGCTGGCGAGCGAGTGGGTCAATGGGACGCTGGCGGGCAAGCCGGCTTGCGTGTTCTCCTCGAGTGCGAGTCAGCACGGGGGGCAGGAGTCGACCTTGCTGTCGATGATGTTGCCATTGCTGCATCACGGCATGGTTCTCGTCGGCCTGCCCTATACGGAGGCGGCATTGAACCGGACCCGAAGCGGTGGTACGCCTTACGGGGTGACGCATGTCGCCGGCACCGACGGCATTGCCCTGCTGAGCGAAGAAGAGATCGTGCTGGCGCAGGCCCAGGGCCGCCGGCTTGCGACGGTCGCGCGCAAACTGGCGGTGGCGCAATGAGCCCGCGCGTGTTGTCGATCGTGTCGAGCGTGGTGCTGCTGGCGCTGATCGCGCTGTGCGTGCTGTGGGAGGTGTGGCTGGCGCCGCTGCGACCCGGTGGCTCGTGGATGATGCTCAAGGTACTGCCGCTGATGGGCGCCGTGTTCGGCGTCCTGCGGGGCAGGCGCTACACCTATCAGTGGCTGTCGATGCTGACCCTGCTCTACCTCACCGAGGGCGTGCTGCGTGCGAGCGATCCCGGCCTGACCGGTACGCTGGCGCTGATCGAGGCGCTGCTGTCGGTGGTGCTGTTCCTGACGACCATGTTCTACGCGCGCAATACCGCGCCGTCGCGGCAACGGCAGGACTGAACCGGCTGTTGCCGCGAGGCGCGCAAGGTCAGACTTGCGGGTTGAGCTTCTCGCCGCCGGCGTGGAGCTTGTTGAGCGCGTTCAGGTAGGCCTTCGCCGACGCCACGATGATGTCGGTGTCGGCCCCCTGGCCGTTGACGATGCGGCCGTCGCGCGACAGGCGCACGGTGACTTCGCCCTGGGCATCGGTGCCGGTGGTAATGGCATTGACCGAATACAGCAGCAGCTCCGACCCGCTGGCGGCAACCGACTCGATGGCCTTGAACGCGGCATCGACCGGACCGGACCCCGTGGATTTGCTGTGGGTCTCGTGTCCACCTGCCGTGAGGGTGATTTCCGCCTGCGGAATTTCACCGGTTTCGGAATGGAAGCGGGTCGACACCAGCCGATAATGCTCGATGGCGGGGGTGATGGCCTCGTCGCTGGCCAGGGCCTGCAAGTCCTGGTCGAAGATCTCGTGCTTCTTGTCGGCGAGCTCCTTGAAGCGCGCAAAGGCCAGGTTGAGGTGTTCCTCCGAGGTCATCTCGATGCCGAGTTCCTGCAGCCGGGCGCGGAATGCATTGCGTCCCGAGTGCTTGCCCAGGACCAGTTTGTTCGTGCCCCAGCCCACGTCCTCTGCGCGCATGATTTCGTAGGTTTCACGATGCTTGAGCACGCCGTCCTGGTGAATGCCGGATTCGTGCGCGAAGGCGTTGGCGCCGACGATGGCTTTGTTGGGCTGTACCGGATAACCGGTGATCTGCGACACCAGGCGCGAGGCCGGCACGATCTGCGTAGCATCGATGCGGGTCTCGACCGGAAACACATCGGCGCGCGTGCGCACTGCCATCACGATCTCTTCGAGCGACGCATTGCCCGCACGCTCGCCCAGGCCGTTGATGGTGCATTCGACCTGGCGTGCGCCGGCCATGACCGCAGCGAGCGAGTTCGATACCGCGAGGCCGAGGTCGTTGTGGCAGTGAACCGACCAGATCACCTTGTCGGCGTCCGGCACGCGTTCGATCAGGGTGCGGAGCGTGGCTGCGTATTGCTCGGGCACGTTGTAGCCGACGGTGTCGGGTACGTTGATGGTCTTCGCACCGGCCTTGATCACGGCATCGAAAATGCGCACCAGGAAGTCGATCTCGGAGCGCCCGGCATCTTCGGCGGAAAACTCGACGTCATCGGTGTATTCACGTGCCCAGGCGATGGACTTCACTGCCTGCTCGACCACCTGGTCGGGCGTCATGCGCAGCTTCTTCTCCATGTGAATCGGGCTGGTGGCGATGAAGGTGTGTATGCGGCCGCGCGCCGCGGGCCGGATGGCCTCGCCCGAGCGGCGGATATCGTTCTCGTTGGCGCGGGCGAGCGAACATACCGTTGAGTCCTTGATGACTTCCGCAATCGCGCGTACGGCTTCGAAGTCACCATTGGAGGCGGCGGCGAAGCCGGCCTCGATCACGTCGACCCGCATCCGCTCCAGCTGGCGCGCGATACGCAGTTTCTCGTCACGGGTCATCGACGCGCCCGGACTCTGTTCGCCGTCGCGCAAGGTGGTATCGAAAATTATCAAGGCGTCTTTCATGGTCGGCTCCAGCAAGAATGCGGTTTGCGTAAACGGCTCGGCTACCGGCACGGGGTGCGGGCAGCGGGGTGTGGCACGAAGGGAGGGGGTATGATTTTAGCGCGCGGGGCGCAGCAGTCGGGCGCACAGCAGTGCACCCGCCGGCAGGAGGCGAAGCGACAAGGCGTGGAGGTCGCGTTCGGTATTCATGGCTGGCACTATAAATCAGCGCTTTGCGTCATGGCAAGCCGGGTCTGCCCGGCGGCGCGAGCCGCCGGGGGGCAGGTACCCGGGGTGAGGGTGATCAGCGCATCTCGAAAGCTTCCTGATGGAAGCGCACGTCCCCCATCCCGAGCGTGGCCATGCCTTCGCGCAGGGCATCGGCAAACGGGCGCGGACCGCAGAACCACAGTTCGGTGCGGCGGGTTGCTCTGTGATGTTGGTGCAGTTGATCGGCGGTCAGTGGCGCGTCGCGGTCTGCACTGACGACATGCAGCTGAATGGATGGCAGCCTGGCGCACATGGCCTGCAGCCTGGGCACGAAGGGGTCGCTGTCGCTGCAGCGGGTGCAGTAGTAGAGCGCGGCCTGCGGCGCCTTTGCCGGAGCGGCGAGCAGGGATTCGAGCCAGGCGAGGAAGGGGGTGATCCCGATGCCGCCCGCCACCCAGATCTGCTGCGCCCTGGGGGATGCACGGCGATAATCGAAGCGGCCGTAGGGCCCTTCGACACTGACTGTCTGTCCTGGGCGGAGGCCGGTGCCCAGCTGACGGGTATAGTCGCCCAGGGCCTTGATCTGGAATTCTATGCGACGGTCGCCCCGATCGGCGCAGGCAATGGTGAACGGGTGGGCGCCCTCGATGTCATCGAAGCTGACAAAGGCGAACTGGCCCGCGCGATGCCCCTGCCATTGCGGCGCCAGCAGGCATCGCACTTCGGTGACGCCCCCGCCGCAGTCCCGGACTGATTCGATGCTGCCGCTGACCCGGCGCTTGCGCCCGATCCGACCGGCGAGCGACATCATGCCGGCCGTCGATCCAGCGAGCATGAGCGCGGCACTCATCCATCCGACCGGCGCGGCCCACCAGGTCGCAGGCGCGAGGAAGACCGCATGGACGACCAGCATCAGGTACAGCACCGGCATTGCATGATGGGCGTAGCGCCAGATGTGATAGGGGAAGCGGCGCCATAAGGTGATTGCGAGCATGGCCAGCAGGGCGTAGATCGCCCATTCGCCGAGTTCCTCGCCGACATCCTGCATCATCGCGAGGAAGCCGCCGTTGCGATCGTTGAAGATCCGGCCTTCGCGCCCGAATACCGCCTTGAGAATGTCGTCCGACATCTCGATCAACCAGTGGGCTGCGGCGAAGGCCACGGCGAGGATGCCGGCCTGCTTGTGGAGGCGATAGACCTGATCCATGCCGCCCAGCGGCGCCTCGAGCCAGGTCGGGCGGGTGGCGAGCACCATGATCAGGGACATCAGCGAGATGGACCACAGGCCGGTGAGGTAGAGGGCCTGTTGGCGCAGCATCCACGCCGTGGTGGCGCCAGCGGGTGCCGGTGTGGCGATGAGTGCGCCGAGCCAGGCGAACGTCACGATGCTCAGGAAGGGGATCAGAATGCGTTTCATGGCAGTTCCCGGTTGGTCGGCGAAGCCCGCAGCCGGCAATGGCGGCTGCGGCACGATACGACCTCGCGTCAGTCGTCGTCGAAATACCCCTGGGCGGCGCCGTCATGGCACGCGGCGCAGTTCGCTTTGGTCTTGACCTTTGGATCGTTCCACTCCGCCTTGCTGATCTCCCTGTGCTCGCGTTTCCAGCGCGGCAGCTCGGTAATGCGTTGCGGTGCCGCACCCGGTGCGATATCGCGCAGCAGTTTGCCACTGAAGCGCAGGCCGCTGCTGTCACCGGCATTGGACGTCAGGTAGCGGGTGATGAGGTCGGCGGTCGCCGCGTCGACGCTGGCGTCATCGCCGAAATGCCGATCGAGTTCGCCCATCATTTTCTTCCACGATGCCGCCGGCAGCATCGACGGCGGGAAAGCCATATGACAACTGCCGCACTCTTCGGCAGTCGTCTTGTCCGTCACGGGCGGATAGTAGTGTCCGCCGTCGGCGATTGCGCCAGCCAGCGTAAAGGCGCTGACGCCGAGAATCAGCACTGCGGACACGAGCGGGCGGATCGGATGGTTCATGGTGTACTCCTCGTGTTACTGGCTGATCATCCAGGTGATCCAGTCACCCTTTTCGGTCGCTGTGCATTCGCGGCCGAGGACTTCCCTGCAGTTGCGCTTGAACCACTTTTCGACTTTCGCCGGCTCCGTATAGCGGCTTGGGCTGACCGAAACGGCGACCGGGTCGATGGCCTTTCCGGTCAGGGTCCGACCGGACTGACGCGGGTTGTCGGCATGACAGGATGTGCAGGAGGGGGTATCGGGTTTGCCGCCGGCATGACGGTCGCGGTAGAGCTTTTCACCGCGCGCGGCGGAGAAGGTGGTGAATGCGGCATCGGCGGCGCGTGCAGCGTCGGCATATCCGGCGAGCAGATCCTCACGCGGCCCCGCAGATGCGGTGAAAGGCAGGAGCAGCGAAAACAGTGCGACAAACGGGGTGAGTCGGTGGCCGGGCATGTCTGACCTCGCGGGGACGATGAAGGATGGCGCCATCATGCGTTGAGCCGGCTGAATGCAGTCTGAAGCGGGTGTTCATCGCGGATTCAGCTTTAAGGCGGTATAAGGAGGAAACCGCCGCCCGCAGCCGACCGCGCGGCGCGCGCTCGACGCCCCGGCCAAGGAGACGCCTGCCCATGCTGCCTTATCTGCTTCGACTGCCCGTGTTGTCACTTGTCCTGGCGGCAGTGCTCGCCGTGCCCGCCCGGCCGCTGTGGGCCGACGACGGGCATGATCACGATCGCGCCCGTCGCGCACTCGAGGCCGGCGAGGTCATGCCCCTGCGCGGTATCATCGAACGGGTGGAGCGGGAGCAGGCGGGGCAGATCATCGAAATCGAACTCGAACAGGATGACGGGCGCTGGCAGTACGAGCTCAAGCTGCTGCGCAATGATGGAAACATGCTGCGGGTGAAGGTGGACGCCCGCGATGGAAGGGTACTGTCGGTGCGCGGGCGCCGCGGGAGTGCCCCGCACGGAACGGAAGGAGCGCGCTGATGCGCATTCTCGTGGTCGAAGATGAGCCCACGCTGGCACAGCAACTCCGGCAGGCACTCGGCGCTGCCGGCTATGCCGTGGTCGCGGCGGACAATGGAGAGGACGCCCACTTTCTCGGATCGGTCGAGGCCTTCGATGCTGTCGTGCTCGACCTGGGCTTGCCGCGCATGGACGGGATCACCGTGCTCGGCAAGTGGCGCGCCGCGAAGATCGCGGTGCCGGTGCTGATCCTGACCGCGCGCGATGGCTGGCACGAGAAAGTTGCCGGCATCGACGCCGGTGCCGACGATTACCTCACCAAGCCCTTCCACATGGAAGAACTGCTGGCGCGGGTCAGGGCGCTGATCCGGCGCGCAGGCGGACATGCGAGCGCCACGCTGACCTGCGGCGCACTGGCGCTCGATACCCGGGCCGGACGCGTCAGCCTGAACGGGCAACCCGTGATCCTGACCAGTCACGAGTTTCGCGTGCTGTCCTACCTGATGCATCACCAGGGCGAAGTGGTGTCGCGCACCGATCTCAACGAGCATATCTACGAGCAGGATTTCGATCGCGACTCGAATACCATCGAAGTTTTCATCGGCCGGTTGCGCAAGAAGCTGCCGCCCGGTGCGATCGAAACCGTACGCGGCCTTGGCTACCGCCTGGTGGCCGTGCAATGAAGCTGGCGCGGCCCGGACTGCTGGCGGCGGGTTCGCTGCGCTTTCGCCTGCTTGCGGGCAGCCTGCTGTGGATCTTCGTCACCCTCACGGTGTCGGGGGTGTTTCTGGCAGACCTGTTTCGCGAGCATGTGTCGGCCCGTCTGGAAGCCGAGTTGCGGATGCACCTCGACCAGCTTGCGGCCAGCGTGGACATCGGTGAAGCGCACCGCGCCCGGCTGCTGTCGGAGCTGAGCGATCCGAGATTGCGCAAACCCTATTCCGGTCTGTACTGGCAGGTCGATGGCCCGGGGGAGCAGGGCGTCGGCCTGTTGCGCTCGCGCTCGCTGTGGGACACCGCCTTGGCGGTACCACCGGATCGGCCGGACGACGGTCAGGTCCATGTCCACCGCATTGGCGGGCCTGATGGCGCCGTGTTGGTGATGATGGAGCGGCTCGTGCGTCCGGTGGATCACCCGGATCTGCCGCTGCGACTGATCGTTGCTGCCGATCAGCAGACGACGCTCGGACCGGTACGTGAATTCATCGGCATCCTCGCGCTCGCACTGTGCATTCTGGCCGCCGGCCTGGTCGCAGTGGTGTTCATCCAGGTCTGGGCGGGGCTGGCACCCCTCAGGCGTTTACGCGATGGCCTGGCTTCGGTGCGTGACGGTCGCAGCGCTGCGCTCGAGGGACGATTTCCATCCGAGGTCCGGCCATTGGTCGATGAATTCAATGCAGTGCTGCGTCGCGATGCTGAAGTTGTCATGCGCGCGCGCACGCAGGCGGGCAATCTCGCCCACGCAGTAAAGACCCCGCTTGCCATCCTGGCCAATGCGGCCGCGCAGGATGACAGTCCGCTGGCTGGCCTCGTCGTGGAGCAGGTGGCCACTGCTCGCCGCCAGGTCGATTACCACCTGGCGCGGGCACGCGCGGCTGCCGCAGTGCAGGTGCCCGGTGTGCGCACGCCCCTGCGTCCGGCGCTCGAGGCCCTGCTGCGCGTGATGGACCGTCTGCATCCGGAAAAACGGTTGGCGATCGACTGGCAGGAGCCAGGCAGCCAAGCGGTGTTTCGTGGAGAGGAGCAGGACTTGCAGGAGATGCTCGGCAATCTGCTGGACAATGCCTGTAAGTGGGCGAAATCACGGGTTGATGTGAGCGTGTCGCTGCGAGACCAGACGCTGCTCGTCACGATCGACGATGATGGACCCGGTCTGGCGCCCGAGGCGAGGGAGGCGGTTTTCGCACGCGGCATTCGTGCCGATGAAGAGGTGCCGGGCTCCGGGCTGGGGCTGGCAATCGTGAATGACCTGGCCCGCCTCTATGGGGGAGAAGTGAGCCTCGACGTATCGCCACGGGGCGGGTTGCACGTCACGCTCAGTCTGCCAGCCGCTTGATCCGCTCGGGCGGGCCTGTCAAAGGCCCGCAATCCTTGCAGCTGGCACGCTCAGGATGAACCCGAGCTGGAGAAACCGCCCCACCCAGCGGTGCCATGCCCGGGCCCGCAGCAGATGCGCCTGTCGTCCGGCAGTGACATGTGCGCACGGTGGTGGCGGGAAAATCAGGCTTGCGGCGAATCCGAAGGCGGCACGTCCCGTTCGGCTTCTGCTGCGCGTGCGTTGGCACGGAGCCGGCGGTTTCGCCAGCGGATCGCGTACATCACGTAGCCCGACAGAGCATAGACCACGAACAGGCCGAACAATACGCCCGGCGGGTAGCTGGAAATCAGCGCAAATGCCATCACCAGCGCGATCAGCACAATAAAGGGCACGCTCTTGCGCAAGTTGATGCTCTTGCCGCTCCAGAACAGCACATTGCTCACCATGGAAATGCC
This sequence comes from Azoarcus sp. L1K30, assembly GCF_018122735.1. Lineage (GTDB taxonomy): Bacteria > Pseudomonadota > Gammaproteobacteria > Burkholderiales > Rhodocyclaceae > Parazoarcus. The sequence goes on from NZ_JAGRRD010000001.1 coordinate 4,839,353, forward strand.
GGCGAACATGGTAAGAATGCAGGCATACCAGCGCACGTCGGTCCCGGCCAGACCGTGATCGATTACCACCCACACGAGGCCGGCCACCAGCGCGGCCGCGGCCGGGCTGGGCAGGCCCTGGAAGTAGCGTTTGTCGACGACTTCGATGTTGGTATTGAAGCGTGCCAGGCGCAACGCGGCGCCGGCGCAATAGATGAAGGCGGCAATCCAGCCGAGTTTGCCCATGTCCTTGAGTGCCCACTCATAGACCACCAGCGCGGGCGCAGCACCGAAGGAAACCATGTCGGAGAGCGAGTCGTACTCGGCGCCGAATTCGCTCTGGGTATGCGTCAGGCGGGCGATGCGACCGTCCAGCCCGTCGAGCACCATGGCAATGAAGATGGCGACTGCGGCAACTTCGAAACGCTGGTTCATTGCCTGCACGATGGCAAAGAAACCCGCAAACAGTGCGGCAGTGGTGAACAGGTTGGGCAGGATGTAGATGCCGCGGCGGCGCTTCTCGGGGGTGATCAGAGGCATGCGGTCTGTGTGGTCCACGTGTAAAGCCGACTTGAGAGAATGCCAGATTCTAGCCTATCGGGCACGTTTCGCTCGGCAGATGGGTGATTTGTCATCCGCCCGCCGGCAGGTGGACGGGCGCATTCGAGCGCCTGGCAGGCATGACACCTGCGCTCGGGGGCTGCATTTGTATTTACTGTTCACCACCAATTCACATTCGACATGTTAGAAAGCCGATTTCCCTCATGCGATTGCGGATTTATTCGATGCATCTGTCAGACAACATGGAAGCACGTCACTATTTCTGGCTGTCCACTGCCGCCGCCGTCCTCACCATCGTGCTCAAGACGCTTGCGTGGTGGACCACCGGCTCCATCGGCCTGCTGTCGGATGCGATGGAGTCCTTCGTCAATCTGGCGGGGGCGAGTTTTGCACTGTGGATGATCACCATCGCAAAATGTCCGCCGGATGACGATCATCCGCTCGGGCACGGCAAGGCCGAGTATTTCTCCGCCGGCTTCGAGGGCGTGCTGATCTTCGGTGCTGCAGGCGCAATCATCTGGTCGGCGGTGGCGCGCCTGTTCGCGCCGATGCCGCTCGAGTCGGTGGGGGTCGGCCTCGCATTCTCCGTCGGCAGCAGCCTGATCAACCTCGGCGTGGCAGTGTCCTTGGGCCGCGCCGCGGTGCGCTTGCGCTCGATCGCGCTCGAGGGCAGCTCCAAGCATCTGATGACGGATGTGTGGACCTCGGCCGGTGTGGTCGTCGGGCTGACGCTGGCGAGTCTGACCGGGTGGTTGTGGCTCGATGCCGTGGTCGCGATTCTGGTCGGCCTGCATATTCTGAGCGAGGGCTGGGGGCTGATTCGCAGTTCTGCGCATGGTCTGATGGATGCGGCCTTGCCGGGCGAGGTGCTCGAGACCATCGAGACCGTGCTGCGGCGTTTTGCCGACAGGGGGGTCGAGTATGCCGATTTGCGCACCCGTCGCGCCGGGGCCGAGAGTTTCGTGTATGTGGATGTGCTGGTGCCGCGCGACTGGAACATCGTGCGCACGCACGACACGCTCGACGAGATCGAGCAGGCCATCCGCCAGGCCGTGCCCGGTGCCCATGTCTTTACGCATCCCGAGCCGCGCAGGTTGGACCCTGCAGCGGCTGTTGATCACACTGGAGGCGTGGCGGCGCTGCCGTGAGGCAGTCGCAGTTCAATCGTGCATCCAGTCGGCTCGTCGCAGATCGTCAACGAGCCGCCATGGGCGCGTGCGACCAGGTCCGCAAGCATCAGACCGAGGCCGGTGCGCTCTGAATACGCCTGGGCAGCGATGGCCTGTTGCAGCATCTCCCGCTTTGGGCGGGGGATGCCGCTGCCGTTGTCGCTGACCCGGATCACAATGCCGTTTTCCTCGCGCACGGCGATGTGTGCGCTGCTGGCGTGATGGCGCGCGGAATTGTCGAGGAGATTCATCAGCGCAGCGGCGATGAGATCGGCATCGGCGCGAATGCAGTCGATGCCGCCGACGGTCGTGCTCAGGCCGTCGAAGGTCAGGTGGGCGACGAGGTCGCGCATGAGAAACGCATGGATGTCGGGCTCGGCACCGCTGCGAAAGAGGGCCAGCAGCGCGGTAACGACGCGTTGTAGACGATTGGCAGCGGCGCGCGTGCGCAGCAGGCGCGGCCTGAGGTCGGCGGGGCTTTCACGCAAGGCGACGGCCAGCTGCGCATCGAGTCCCGCGAGCGGGGTTCGCAGGGCGTGGGCGGCATGGGCCGAGAAGGCCCGCTCGTTGGCGATGCGTTGAAGCAGCCGGGCACTGAGTTCGGTGATGGCGTGATGCATCGGCTCGAGTTCGGCACGCGTGACCGGGGGCAGCGCAGTGCCCGGGTCGAGCGGATCGAACCGGCGCACCGCATCTGACAGCTGCGCCACTGGCAGCAGTTCGCGCTTGAGTCGCCAGCGCAGCCACAGCACGCATGCCAAACCGATGCCGAGCGCGAACTGCGCAGTGTACTTCGCTGCCTCGAAGCCGACTTCGCGACGTTCTTCGGCGTCCTGCGCCACATGCAGGACCAGGGCATCGGCGCCGGGCATTTCCATGGTCACCACCCGCCATGCGTCGCCCGCATCGGCGAAGCCGGGTGTCCGACGCTCGAGCAGCGGGCGTTCGGGTGCGTCGTGAGAGCGCAGGATCGTCCTGCCGCGGACATCCACCACCTGCCAGATCAGGTGCTCGACATGCGGCGGTGCCGGCATCGTTGACGCCTGTCCGTCCTCCCGGGCAGGGTGCGACAGTTGATGCGACAACAGGCCGAAGATGATCTGCGCCGACTCCTCCAGCGTACTGTCCTGCAGCTCGGCGATTTCGTGACGAACGACGGTCCAGACCGCGGCAGTGACAGCGATGCTCCAGACCAGTGCGATGAGGACCACGCTGGTGGACAGGCGGCTGCGAATCGATGGCGGGCGCTTCATGCCGGGATGCGGTAACCCATGCCACGCACGGTCTCGATCAGGTCCTTGCCCAGCTTGCGCCGCAGATGGCTGACATGCACTTCCAGTGCGTTGCTCATGTTCTCGCCTTCGAAACCGCTGACGAGCGCTTCGAGATCGCTCTTGGAGACGATTCGCCCGCTGCGCAGCACAAGTGCTTCAATCAGCGCCCATTCCCGTGCCGTGACCTGGACGGGTTTGCCGTCCACCTGAATGGCGCGGGCCGTGAGGTCGATATCGACGTTTCCAAATCTGCGCAGGTGACTGGACACGCCGCTAAGACGTCGGCCCATTGCCCGCACCCGGGCGGCGAGTTCCTCCGGCGCGAAGGGTTTCACCATATAGTCGTCGGCACCGCTGTCGAGCCCGCGGATGCGGTCGCCGAGGCGGTCGCGGGCGGTCAGGATGATCGCCGGGGTGGTGTTGCCGCGCCTGCGCATACTGGTAATCCAGTCCGTGCCGGCGCCGTCGGGCAGGTTCCAGTCGACCAGCAGGAGGTCGAAGGCCTCCTGTTCCAGCGTTTTTGCTTCGGCGAGCGAGCCGAACCAGTCGACCACATGCCCCTCGCTGCTCAGGAAGTCCCGTAGTGCTTCCCCCAGTGTCGTATCGTCCTCGAGCAGCAGCAGGCGCATGGTGTTCGGTTTCCGGCCAATGTGTCCGTCAGTATCTGGCGGTTTTGCGATGTCGGGTCTTGACGCCGGAGATCATGGCGCCGATCAGGTTGATGCCTTCGATGCGGCTCATGATAATCGCGGCGGCGGCGTGCAGCACAGCCAGGCCGATCAGGATCGAGCCGAATGCCTCATGCAGTTCCTGCAACCACTCTTCGCCCCAGAAGGCGTCCAGCGTCTGCATGAAGCCGGTAATGCCCAGTGCAAGCACGAGTGCGATCAACATCAGCATCATCAGCGCGCCGGCCGGATTGTGACCGGGATGATAGTCCGGTTGGCCGGAGAGCAGGCTGCGCAGATGCTGACGCAGGCGCGCAGGGGTGGGAAAGAAGTCGCTAAAGCGCGCATGCCGGGAGCCGACAAAGCCCCATACAATCCGCGCCACGACCAGCCCGCTCGCCAGGTAGCCGATCCACTGGTGGAGCGTCTCACCGTCGTCGATGATGAAATAGTTGCTGAAAACGCACAGCACGAGACTCCAGTGGAAGACCCGCACGAAGCGATCCCAGACGCGCACTGCGCCATTTGAGTCAGGCGTGGACATGATGGCCGAACCCTCCATGGTGGCCGGGGCGTGCCCTTACGGGCGCGCCCCGCGGTGGATTGACTGGATCAGGACTTGGTCTCGAGCGCTGCGCCGGTGATCGGGTCGAAGTAGATCTCGACCTTCTTGCCTGCCTTGTCGAAGCCGTAGATCTCGTAGCACTTGCCCTTGCTGACCTTGAAGGTCTTGATCTGGTAGCCCTGAGCTTCGACCTGTGCCTTGAAGTCGGCCTCCTTCATCCATTGGCTTTCGGGGGCATTGCAGGTGGGGCCAGCCATCGCGGCGGAAGCGGCAAGTGTGGTGAAGGCGGCGGCGAAAAGCTTTTTCATGCTGGATTCCTCTATCAGTTGAAGTGTCCCGGGTGGGGCGACGGGATGCATTACAACGGTCGGGAATGAAGCCTGGCTTAAGCAATCCGATCTAGATGTATCAAATGTTTGCCGCCCGCGGCATGGAAAAGGCAGGCCGGGTCCTTCGTCGAAAGGGGCGGAGCCTGTGCGCCGGCCCTTCCTCAGCGCCAGCGCAGCGCAGCGAGATCATGGACGTAGATCGGGTAATTCACCCACAAGCCTTCCAGCCCCTTGCGTGTAAGGGTGGAGATCTGTGGCGCGTAGAGCCAGGCGTTCACCGCATCGTCTGCCAGCTTGCGCTGGATGTCCGCGAGCAGGCGGTTGCGCTGGCGCGGGCTTTCAGCGTTGCGATGGGCATCGACAAGCGCGCGGAATTCCGCACTGTCGTAGCCGAAGTAATAGGAGCGATCGGAGTAGATGTCGTAGTCCAGCGGTTCGACATGGTTGATCAAGGTCATCTCGAATTTGCCCTTGAAGGCGCCATTCAGCCAATCGGGCCAGTTGACCAGCTCGATTTCGGTGTCGATGCCGGCCTCCGCGAGTTGTTGCGCGACGATCTTACCTCCATCACGGGCATAAGGCGTCGGTGGCAGGCTCAGCTTCAGACGCAGCCTGCCCTTGATGCCGACTTCGGCAAGCAGCGCCCGGGCGCGCGCCGGATCGTGGGGGTAGCGGTCGGCCAGGTGCAGGTAACCGCCTTCGGTGGGCGAGTAGTGGCTACCGATCGGATCGCCGCGCCCTTCGAGCACCTGCTGGATCACCGCGGCGCGGTCGATGGCATGGCTGATTGCCCGGCGCACGCGCAAATCGTCGAGCGGTGGGTGGCGGTTGTTGAGGGCAAGCAGGGTCTTGCTGCTCGAACTGCCGATCAGCACTTGGTAACGCTCGTTCAGGCGGTTTCGAAGTACCGACTTGGTTGCGAAGTTGAAGAAGACGTCAATCTCCGCCGGCAGTTCAGTGCTGTCTACGAAGGAGTTTACGAAACGGAATACGGCCCGTTGCAGCTGAACCGACCCGGCGTTGCGGTATTCCGGCCACTTCACCAGGGTGATCGCGTGTCCCTTGTCCCAACGTTCGAAACGGAATGGCCCGGTGCCGATGGGGTTCATGCTCGCTTGTTCTGCGCTGGCTGGGTGCAAGATGACCGCGGGGCTTTCACCGAGCCGGTAGAGCAGATGCGGGTCACGATGACGCAGTTCGAGCACCACCGTGTAAGGATCGGGGGTGTCGATGCGCTCGATGTTGTCGAAGAGTTTGGTGCGTGACTTGTTACCGGAGTCGGGCGCCTGAGCTCGTGTGAATGAGTACTTCACCGCCGAGGCGTCAAAGGCCTGTCCATCATGAAAGCGCACGCCACTGCGTAGGTGGAAAGTGTAGCGGTGTCCGTCGGCGGAGATTTGCCACGAGTCGGCCAGCAGGGGCGTGGTATCGCCGTTCTCCTCAATCTTGACCAGACCTTCGAGTACGTTGTAATGGACCACCTCGCCTATTGCCGCCGCGGGCGCTGCAGTGGGGTCGAGACTGTTAGGCTCGAGGGTGATCCCGAATACGACCTGGTCCATGGTATTGGCGTAAGCCGGGAGCCAGACGCCGGCAATCAGGTGTGCAATCAGGAGGTAGTGTGCGATCATACGGGCCGTGCTGCGCCAATCCGTCTTGCTCATGTAGCTTCCTTTGCAGAGTCTCTGACCCCGTTGTTCTAGATTCGTCCGGATCGAATGTGTCCACAGTAGTCCGTTCAGCGTCTGATTCCGGCCACTCTCGTCGCAATGCCGCATTCGCGGCCGCAGCATTGATCGCGATTCTGTTGCTGGGCCTGATCTACTGGCTCAAGGGCGTCTACGTCGAACGTGAATTTCGCCATCGCCACCAGGCTGAACGAGAGCTGCAGTCTATCAACCAGTTGCAGTTGCGTGCACTGAATGCGTGGCGGCAGGATGCCTTGCGTGATGCAGGCATGCTGGTCGAGGACGGCTTGCTGGGCGGCGCGTTGGCACGATGGCGGAATGCCGCGGACGAGACCGCGCGTATGCGGGTCAGTGAGCGCCTCCGTTCGCTCAAGGAGTTGCGGCATTACACCGCGGTTTATTTTGTCGATGTCGACGGAAAAGTGCATCTGAGTGCGCTTGGCGAAGCAAGCGGCAGAGGCGTCGACCGGGTTCCGGAGGACTACGCCGGATTCCTGCGCGAGGCTCTGGTTTCGGCCCTGCCAGTGATGTCCCAGCCAGTGGCCCGGCAGGTGTTCGCTTTCCCTTCCATCGGCGTGTTTGCTCCGATGTTCGATGAAGATCGATTGATCGGCGCGGTGTGGCTGGTGCAGGATCTGCGCGTCGGCCTGATCCCGTTGGTGGAGCCTTGGCCCACTCCTAGCCAGACGGCGCGTTCCAGTATCGTATGGCGCGACGGCGAGCTTGCACGCTACCTGAATGCTCCGCGCGGTGCGGGCTCCGATGTCCTGCGTTACGCCTATCGGCTTGGCGCCGGGAATACGGCCGCCGTGCAGGCCCTCGAGGGCATGCGCGGTGTCTTCTACGCCCGGGACGAATTCGAGCGAGCAGTGATGGCTGTCGCCAGCCCGATTTTCGGTACTGACTGGGTGTTGGTATCCGCGGTCGAGGTCGCAGAGGTTTTTGCCGACGTACGCCGGCGCGAACTACTTGCTCTGACCTTGCCGGTGAGTCTCCTCCTGCTGTTTTTTGCGGGAGTGATAGGGCTTGTGCTTCGCCGGGCCTGGCAGCGCGAGCGGGTGCTTACTCAGGCCTTGCAGCGTAGCCTCGGTGGGCTGGAGGCCGAGTTGCGGGTCGACCCGCTGACCGGTGTGGCCAACCGCCGCGCGATCGACGAATCGGCGCGCTTCCAGCTTGCGCTTGCGGTGCGTGGCCAGACGCCGATGTCCGTGCTGATGATCGATGTCGATCATTTCAAGTGTTTTAACGATCACTATGGTCACCCTGCCGGTGACCAGTGCCTGAAGAATGTGGCGATGGCATTTCAGGCTCATGTCAGGCGCGCGGGTGAGCTGGTCGGGCGATATGGCGGCGAAGAGTTCGCCGTGTTGCTGCCGCTGTCCGATGCGAAGGCCGCGCGGGTGATGGCGCAAACCATGTGCGATGCGGTGCGCGACCTGCGGATTCCGCATGCGGCGTCTGCAGGCGTGCCGTGGGTGACGATCAGCGTGGGGGTAGCGTGTGTAAGGTGCGAGGACTTCGCGCTCGAGGCGGATGAGCACGAAAGGCCTGGTGCGCCGGGGGACTGGCGGCTGCTCCGGGATTTGTTCGAACGTGCCGACGTGGCGTTGTATGAGGCCAAGCGACAAGGGCGCGACTGTGTCGTGCTGTACGAAGACCTCATCGACAGCGTGGTGTCATGAGTCCGCGGGGGCGTTCTGGCTCCGGATCATACTCGCCTCGGCGCTGAACGTCGGGCCGGAGGACGGAACTTTAGTCCGGCCCGTCGACCTCTGCTTCTTCCTGGCGCACGATAACGCACAAAAAAACCGGGGGACGCATGCTGCGTCCCCCGGCTCGACGGGCCTTGAAGCGAAGGCTTAGTTCTTCGACTTGTCGACCAGTGCCTTGGCCTTGATCCACGGCATCATGTCACGCAGCTGACCGCCGACCTTCTCGATCGCGTGTTCGGCATTGAGGCGGCGACGCGCGGTCATGCTCGGGTAGTTGGTCTTGCCTTCCTGGATGAACATCTTGGCGTATTCGCCGGTCTGGATGCGCTTCAGGGCGTTGCGCATCGCGGCGCGCGACTGTTCGTTGATGACTTCGGGGCCGGTCACGTACTCGCCATACTCCGCGTTGTTGGAGATGGAGTAGTTCATGTTGGCAATGCCGCCCTCGTACATCAGGTCGACGATCAGCTTGAGCTCATGCAGACACTCGAAATAGGCCATCTCGGGGGCGTAGCCGGCTTCGGTCAGGGTTTCAAAACCCATCTTGACCAGCTCGACCGCACCGCCGCACAGCACGGCCTGCTCGCCGAAGAGGTCGGTCTCGGTCTCTTCCTTGAAGTCGGTTTCGATCACGCCACCCTTGGTGCCGCCATTGGCAGCGGCGTAGGACAGGGCGATGTCCTTGGCCTTGCCCGACTTGTCCTGATAGACGGCGATGAGCGACGGCACGCCACCGCCACGCAGGTATTCTGAACGGACGGTGTGACCGGGGCCCTTGGGGGCGACCATGATCACGTCCAGGTCCTCACGCGGCACGACCTGATTGTAGTGCACGTTGAAGCCGTGGGCGAAGGCCAGCGTGGCACCCTTCTTGATGTTGGGCTCGACGTTTTCCTTGTACACCTGCGGGATATTCTCGTCCGGCAGCAGGATCATGACGATGTCGGCGGCCTTCACGGCCTTGTCGATTTCCTCGACCTTGAGACCGGCGGCCTTGGCCTTGTCCCACGACGGACCGCCCTTGCGCACGGCCACGGTGACTTTGACGCCGGAGTCGTTCAGGTTCTGGGCGTGGGCGTGGCCCTGCGAGCCGTAGCCGACGATGGTGACCTTCTTGCCCTTGATGAGGGAGAGGTCAGCGTCCTTGTCGTAATAAACTTTCATGGTTTTCCTTTCAGGTATCAAGGGCAGAGATTGCCGGCGGCCGACATGATATAGGCAGGTCGGCCAGGTGCAAAACAGCAGGGAGGGTCAGAGCTTCAATACGCGATCGCCGCGACCGATGCCGCATACGCCGGAGCGCACGGTTTCGAGAATCAGGGCCGGGTCGATGGCGCTGGTGAAGGCGTCGAGCTTGGCCTGGTTGCCGGTCAGCTCGACCACGTAGGAGGCGTCGGTGACGTCGATGATGCGCGCCCGGAAGATGTCCGCGGTGCGCTTCATTTCTTCGCGGTCCTTGCCGGTGGCGCGAACCTTGACCAGCATGAGTTCGCGTTCGATGTGTGCGGCTTCGGAGATATCGACCACCTTGACCACCTCGACCAGCTTGTTGAGCTGCTTGGTGATTTGCTCGATGATCTCGTCCGAGCCGATGGTGACGATCGTCATGCGCGACATCGATGCGTCTTCCGTGGGGGCCACGGTCAGCGACTCGATGTTGTAGCCGCGCGCCGAGAAGAGGCCGGAGACGCGCGACAGCGCGCCCGATTCATTTTCGATCAACAGTGAGATGACGTGACGCATATTGATTTCGGTCCTGGATTCAGAGGATTGACTGGACAAAGGCGCTGATCACAGATCTTCGGCCGACAGGATCATCTCGGTGAGACCCTTGCCGCCCTTGACCATCGGATACACGTTTTCTGTCTGATCGACCTGGAAGTCGAGGAACACGAGATCGTTCTTGTGCGTGGTGAAGGCCTCGCGCAAGGCGCCTTCGACATCGCACGGCTTGTCGATGCGAATGCCCACATGGCCGTAGGACTCGGCCAGTTTGGCGAAGTCGGGCAGCGAGTCCATGTAGGACTCGGAGTAGCGCTGGCCGTGGAACAGCTGCTGCCACTGTCGCACCATGCCGAGATAGCGGTTGTTCAGATTGCAGATCTTGATCGGCAGGCGGAACTGCTTGCAGGTCGACAGCTCCTGAATGTTCATCTGGATCGAGGCCTCGCCGGTGATGCAGGCGACCTGCGCTCCGGGGTGCGCGAGCTGGGCGCCCATCGCATAGGGCATACCCACGCCCATCGTGCCCAGACCGCCGGAATTGAGCCAGCGCCGCGGCTTGTCGAAGCGGTAGTACTGCGCGGCCCACATCTGGTGCTGGCCGACATCGGAGCTGACGAAGGCGTCGCCGCCGGTGACTTCCCACAGCGTCTGCACCACGAACTGTGGCTTGATGATCTCGTCCGAGTTCTTGTACCCCATGCAGTCGCGGCTGCGCCATTCCTCGACCTGCTTCCACCACGCGCTGATGTCGGGGCGGGCGGGGCCGGCCTCGAGCTGGCGGATCATCTCGTCAAGCACGTCCTTGACGTCGCCGACGATGGGCACATCGACACGGACGCGCTTCGAGATCGACGACGGGTCGATGTCGACGTGAATGATCTTTCGCGGTTCTTCTGCAAAGTTGGCGGGATCGCCTACCACGCGGTCGTCGAATCGCGCGCCAACGGCCAGCAGTACGTCGGAATAATGCATCGACATGTTGGCTTCATAGGTGCCGTGCATGCCCGGCATGCCGAGGTACTGGCGATCGCTTGCCGGGTAGCCGCCCAGACCCATCAGGGTGGTGGTGATCGGGTAGCCCAGCAGACGGGTGAGTTTGGTCAGTTGCTCGGACGCGTCCGACAGCACGACGCCGCCGCCGGCATAGATCATCGGGCGCTTGGCTTCGAGCAGCAGTTGCACGGCCTTCTTGATCTGCCCCTGATGACCCTTGACCACCGGGTTGTAGGAGCGCATCGAGATTTCCTTCGGATACTCGAACTCGCACTTTGCGATCGTGATGTCCTTGGGGATATCGACCAGCACCGGACCGGGACGGCCGCTCTGTGCGAGATAGAAGGCCTTCTTCATCGTGGTGGCGATGTCACGCACGTCGCGCACCAGGAAATTGTGTTTCACGCAGGGGCGGGTGATGCCGACGGTGTCGACTTCCTGGAAGGCGTCCTGGCCGATGGCGCCGGTCGGCACCTGGCCGGAAATGATCACCATCGGAATCGAATCACAGAACGCAGTGGCGATGCCGGTGACGGCATTGGTCGCACCCGGGCCCGACGTCACCAGCGCAACGCCGACCTTCTGCGTACTGCGGGCAAAGCCGTCTGCAGCGTGCACCGCAGCCTGCTCATGGCGCACGAGGACGTGGCGAACGTCTTCCTGCTGGAACAGCGCATCGTAGATGTACAGCACGGCCCCGCCCGGATAGCCGAATACGTATTCGACCTTTTCTTCCTGCAGGCACCTGATTACAATTTCCGCTCCAGTCAGCACCATCGCAAAACCGCCCTGTCATTCGTTTGAAGAAACGGAGAACAGTACCTGCACACAGGTGTATTGGTCAAGGCTGCGGATGTCGAGCAAGTGTTTGTGCGACGAGCGTTTTTTCTCAAGGATCTTCCGCTGGCCTCCCGGATTGAACTCTCGGCATTTCTCGAAAGCGTCGAAAAACGTGCGTTCAAGCAGGCTGTCTGGTCCTTGCGTGATGATGAGGCGGCCCTCGATGCCGTGCAGGACGCCATGCTCAAACTGTCGGTGCGCTATGCCGAGCGGCCGGCGGATGAATATCCGATGCTGTTCCAGCGCATCTTGCAGAACGTCATCCTCGATGCCCATCGCCGCCTCAAGGTGCGGCGCTTCTGGGTGTCGCCGCTGTCGGTGCTCAAGGGCAGTGACGACGACGCGGACGATCCGCTCGAGACGATTGCCGACGAGCGGCAGGAGGCGGAATCCGAGACACCGCATGGGCGTTTCGAGCAGCGCCATGTGCTGGCATTGATCGAACGCGAGATCGAACGCCTGCCTGCCCGTCAACGCGAAGCATTCCTGATGCGTTATTGGGAGGAGATGAATATTGCCGAGACCGCGGAAGCCATGGGGTGCTCGGAGGGTAGCGTCAAGACACACTGTTCGCGGGCCACGCAGACGCTGGCCGCGGCACTAAGAGCGAAGGGAGTCGTGCTGTGAGCGATCTGCATCGTTCCCCGGAAAATGACATCGACGAGGCGTTCGGGCGCCACGTCGCCGCCTACTTGTCCGCAGGTGTCCATGAAGTGGACGACGCCGTCGCCGCGCGTCTGCGCCAGGCGCGGCGACTGGCGCTGGCGGCCCACCGGCCCGGGCGAAGCGTGCTGCTGCGCGTGCTGGCCTGTGGTCGGCGAGCCTTGTCCATTCAGCCGATCCTGCGTCAGACCGTGGCGCTGGCTGCGGTCGTGGTGCTGGTGGGGGTGGGCGATTACTGGTCCACATCGGCGATGTTGGCCGAGATCGAAGAGATCGACGCCGCCATGCTCGCAGATGAGTTACCCATCGATGCCTATCTCGATTCGGACTTTTCCGCATGGCTGCGACAAGACTCCTCATCCTGATCTGTTGCCTGTTGTTGTCGGCCGCGGCCGATGCGCGCATCACCCCGGTGCTTGCACCGGGCTGGAGCGAACTGGCGCCGCATCAGCAGCAGGCGCTGGCGCCGCTGGCCGAAGACTGGGACGGCATGTCCGCTGTCAGCAGGCTGAAATGGATTGGTATCTCCAACCGCTATGAGCACCTGTCGGCTGACGAGCAATCGCGCATCCAGGCCCGCATGCGCGATTGGGCGCGATTGGATCCCGATGCGCGCAGGCGTGCGCGCGACCGCTATCGGGCGATGCAGGCGCTGCCGGCCGAGCGCCGCAACAATTTGCACGAGGAGTGGGAACGCTATCAGAATCTGCCCCCTGAAGGACGTCGCCCGCAGGACGCGACGTCCGCGCCGCGCCGGCCCGGCGATGCGCTTCAAGGACAGGCAAACATAATTCGATGAATCAACAACGCAATACGAATCCGGCAACCGTCGTTCCGGCTGGCGGGCAGTCGCGCCCGCTGGCGCCCACCCAGGTCGAGCTGGCCGGATTGCGCCGCCGCCTGGCAAGCATGCTGTACGAATCGATGCTGCTGCTCGGCGTGCTGGCGCTGACATTCATGGTGCCGTATCTCCTGCTCGGCATGTTCTTCGGTATTGCACCACCCGGTGGCTTGGCATGGGCCCACATCTTCGTCGTGCTGGGCTGCTATTTCGTCTGGTACTGGCACCGCCGCGGGCAGACGCTGGCGATGCAGACTTGGCGTCTGCAGATTGTCGACGCGGTCACCGGCCTGCCGCTGGGCGGCGGGCGCAGCTGGCTGCGCTACGCACTGGCGTGGCCATCGGTGCTGCTGGGCGGCGTCGGTCTGTTATGGGCGGTATTCGATCGCGACCGGCAGTTCCTGCACGATCGCCTGGCCGGGAGTTGCGTGGTGCTGTTGCCGGTTCAGCCGAAAAGATAGGGAAACAGGCGCTTGCGCTCGTCCTCGGTCAGCGTTTCCATGCGCAGCACGTTGCGTTCGGGAATGCCCTCGGGGTCGGGGTAATGCGCCAGCGCCTGCTCCAGGCTGTCCTCGCGGATCAGGTGCAGAAGCGGCCACGGCGAGCGATTGGTCAGGTTGCCGGCGTCGTCCGGTTCGGTATCGGCAAACTGGTAGTTCGGGTGAAAGCTCGCGACCTGCAGGTCGCCGTCCCACCCGAACTGCTGCAGCCACAGGTCCACGAGATCGAGAAACTGGTTGTAGTCCTCGAAGTCCTCGAGCATGTCGGGAATGGCGAGGACCGTCGTTTCCAGTTCGGCGACCGGCGTGTCCGACAGGCGCTCCAGTTCCGCCTGCATGTCGTCGAGCAGGGCCTCATCGGTGGTAGCGTGGCTGACGCAGATGCGAACCCTGCCTTCGGCGCGCGGTTTCGACGCGAATGGGCACAGGTTGAGACCGATGACGACGTCGTCGAGCCACTGCTGCACATCGGCAATGATTTGTTCATCCATGGTGTTCGGGTTCCGGGTGGGGTTCAGGATTCGAGGAGGGTGAGTGCCGCAGCGCATACCGCGTTGGCCAGGTCCGTCCGCAGACAGTCCAGTTCGATCAGTTGCGGCCAGTCGTCGCGGAACTGTCGCTGCCAGGTCAGCTGGCGCTTGGCCAGCTGTCGGGTTGCGGCGATACCCTTGAAACGCAGCGTGTCGAGATCGTCTTCACCGTCGAGGTAAGCCCATGCCTGTCGGTAGCCGACGCAGCGCATCGACGGCATCGAGGTGTCGAGTGCGTAGTGTGCGCGAAGGCGCGCGACCTCGTCGATCAGCCCCGCGAGGATCATCTGCTCGAAGCGATCGGCGATGCGCTGGTGCAGTACCCCGCGGTCCGACGGCGCGAGGGCGATCGACAATAAATTGAATGGCGGTGGTGTCATCTCCCGGCGGGCGTAGCTCTCCGCCAGCGGGCGACCGGTCACGCGCACGATTTCGAGCGCGCGCTGAATGCGCTGCGCGTCGCCAGGGTTCAGTCTCGCCGCCGCCTCGGGGTCGAGTCGGGCGAGGCTTGCATGCACTGCGGGCCAGCCCTGCGCCGACGCCTGAGCATCGATCTCGCGCCGGATGGCTGCATCGGCGCCGGGCAGTTCCGACAGTCCGTCGCGCAATGCCTTGAAGTACAACATGGTGCCGCCGACCAGTAGCGGGATGCGCCCGCGGCCCGTGATCTCGGTCATCAGACGCAGCGCATCCGCTCTAAATTCTGCCGCAGAGTAGTTTTCCTGCGGCGACACGATATCGATCAGGTGGTGCGGGCAGCATGCCCGTTCCTCGGCGCTGGGCTTGGCCGTGCCGATGTCCATGTCACGGTACACGAGCGCCGAATCCACGCTGATGATCTCGACCGGCAGGCGTTGCGCCAATGCAAGCGCGCTGGCGGTCTTGCCACTGGCGGTCGGGCCGAGCAGGAGCAGGGCGGGTGGCAGGGAGGCGCGGGTCATCGGGAGTCGTGGTGCGAAAAGTCCTGCATTATCCCCGCGCCAGCGCGATTGCGGAACCGTGAGGCGGGCGCCCGGCGCTGCTGGCTCGTTCGCGACGTCGCAGGGTGTGTCTCCCGCGTCTGGCGGAGGATGGGTGATAATGCATGTGGCATAATCCGGATTTCCCCGAAGTGAGACTGCCATGAAGATCCGGCTTGTCAGCCTGCACGCGGTACGCCGATGCTTCCTGTCGTGCGTGATCGCCCTGTCCGTTGCGACGTCGGCGTGGTCCCAGGTACTTCCGCTGATGCTGGCAGGGCGCTATGACGGAAAGGTCGATCCCGCCGCTTACTGGGTGAGTGAGAAGCTCGACGGCGTGCGTGCTCACTGGGACGGCCGCCGGCTCCTGTTTCGTAGTGGCAAGCCGATCTCTGCGCCCGCCTGGTTCGTCGAAGGGCTGCCGCCGGTGGCGCTTGATGGAGAGTTGTGGATCGGTCGGGGCCGCTTTGAAGAACTGGTCGGCATCGTGCGCGAGCAGACTCCGGATGATGCGCAGTGGCGAAAACTGCGATTCATGGTTTTCGACCTGCCCCGCCATGAGGGAAGCTTCACCGAGCGCATCGTCGCGATGCAGGCGCTCGTCGAGCAAGCGGGGTTGCCGTGGGTGCGTAACATCGAGCAACAACGCGTGCCCGACCGCCCGGCTCTGGCGTCGCTGTTCAATACCGTCGTGGCCGGTGGCGGCGAGGGCCTGATGCTGCATCGGGCCGATGCGCGTCATATGGTCGGGCGCAGCGACGCACTCCTCAAGTATGTGCCCTGGCTGGACGACGAGGCCCGCGTCGTCGCCCATCTGCCGGGCAAGGGCAAGTTCGCGGGTATGCTCGGGTCGTTGCTGGTAGAGAGGCCGGACGGGCGCCGGTTTCGGCTGGGGAGCGGCTTCTCCGATGCCCAGCGCAGGCAACCGCCCGCACCGGGGGTACTGGTGACCTACCGCTACCGCGAGTTGACGGGAAACGGATTGCCGCGCTTCCCTGTGTTTCTGCGCGTGCGCGAGCTGCCCTGACGCCGGCGATCAGCTGCCCAGCAATACCAGCCCGCTGGCCGCGATCAGTGTGCCGACCACCCGTTTGCACATCATGGCGAAGCGGGTTTCGGGCACCCACTTGGCCAGCACATAGCCTGCACCGTGCAAGCTTGCAGTGGCGGCGGCAAAGCCGGCGGCAAAGACGAGCATCGACGCGCTGCCCTTCTCGGCATGGTGGGCGAAGCCATGGAATACGGCGAATGCAGCTACAAGTGGCAAGGCTGCTGCAAGCGGCAGCCGTACGACGAATGCAATCAACAAGCCGAGCACCAGCACCGACACCGAGATGCCGGTCTCGACCAGCGGGAGCTGCATGCCTGCTGCACCCAGGGCGGCACCGCCGAGCATTGCTGCGACGAAGCCCGCCGGGAGCGCCCAGCGGACGGCGCCCTGTTGCTGGGCGGCGTACACACCGACTGCCAGCATCGCAAGCAGATGGTCGATGCCACTGAAGGGATGTGCGAAACCGGCGCTGAAGCCGGTCGTTCCGTGGCCCGTATGGGCGCTGGCAGCACCGGCAAAGACAAACAGGGCGAGAGCGGCAAGGAATCGGTAAGCGGACATCGATGTCTCCAGTGGGCAGATTCGGGACGGACCCATGCGGCTGAGATCGGGGCAGGGCCTGTCAGTGCGGAAATTTTAGCAAGCTTCATACCAAGGTGGTGTCATCCCCGTGCGCGCAGCGGCATCCCGCCGTAAACGGGCGTTTGGCGTCGCGTGTGGGCCGACAGGGTGCGCACATCGGTTCAACGAGTGGAAAGCAGGTTTGCAATCCGGGTGCAAACTTGCCGCGCTGCGGGGAGTTGACTGCACCGTCATGGTGCAAAAGGCTAGGGAAACGGCAATGCATGTGGAACTGCCCGCATTGCCACCTTTGCCCTCAGATTCGCGATTCCGGGTCTCGCCCCGGTGCAGGGGGGCCGACCTGTCGTCCGGAAAACTTGTGCTCGTACATAGCCCTGTCGGCGCTCTTGATCAGGCTTTCGGCGTCGTTGCCGTCGTCCGGGTAGACCGCTTCGCCGATGGCGCCGCCCACGCTCAAGGTGTGTGTGCCGTCGGCGTCGGTGACCTCGAGGGGCTGGCGCAACACCTCCTCGATCTGCCGGCGGATATGGCCGACGGTGTCGGCGCTCGCCACCTGGTCGAGCAGAATGACGAATTCGTCGCCCGCGTAGCGTGCGACCAGGTCACCGGTGCGGACGTTGGTGCGCAGACGCTCGGCAATTTCCTTGAGTGCAAGGTCGCCGGCATCGTGGCCGTGGGCATCGTTGATCTGCTTGAAGCGGTTGAGATCGACGAACAGCACACCCAGTCTTGCGCTGCGGCGATCGGTGCGTGCGTCCGAAATGCGCTTCTGCAACTGCTGCATGAATGCTTCGCGATTGGCCAGTCCGGTGAGCTTGTCGGTGCGCAGGCGTGTCTGCATGGCTTCAAAACTGCGCGCAAGCACGCCGATTTCGTCGCTGCGCTCAACGCCGACGGGTGCATCCAGTTCGCCTTCCCCGACCTTGCGCGCGGCTTCGCCGATCTTTCGCAGGTCGCCCGTCACCCAGCCGAGAATGCGCAATCCGATCAGGACGGCGAGTACCACTGCTGCCACCGCGAGCATGACCGTGCGTGCGACGTTCTCGGTTACGCCGGCCATGAAGTCGCTGGTGGGAACGGCCACGATGGTGATCCAGTTCAGGCCAGCGTCGTCGCGAATGCGGTCGAAGGCGACGTGAATCTCCTCGCCTTCCTCGCTGCGGAAGGTCATCACGCGGGGCAGGGCGGTGGCATCGGGCGCGCCCAGGCGCTCCTGCACGACACGGTAGGCGTTGCGCAGCAGCGCATTTTCGCTGTCCATGGCCTTGAGGCGAGCGTTGCCACCATCGGGCAGACTGACGACATTCGGGCTGGCGGACGACGCGATCAGGTTGCCATCCTGTTCGATGATGAAGGCGATGCCGTTGGGCGATACCTTGAGGCGGCTG
This sequence comes from Azoarcus sp. L1K30, assembly GCF_018122735.1. Lineage (GTDB taxonomy): Bacteria > Pseudomonadota > Gammaproteobacteria > Burkholderiales > Rhodocyclaceae > Parazoarcus. The sequence goes on from NZ_JAGRRD010000001.1 coordinate 4,857,370, forward strand.
ACGAAGTCGTTGAGCGCGCGCAGGGAGATGTCGGTTGCGACCACGCCTTCGAATGCGTCGCTTGCCGAGAGTACGCGGCGGGCGCGGGTGGCCAGAAGTTCGCGGGTGCCGAAATCGATGTAGACCGAGGTCCACGTGTGCCCCTTGGCATGCTTGCCATCGAGATACCACGGACGCGTGCGGGGGTCGAAGAATTTGGTCTCGCGACGGTCGAAGTTCAATGGGCCGTCGATGCCGCTGAAGTGGTAAATGGCCCGGTGCTCATCGGCCTGCAGCTTCATCCGCAGTTCGGCATCCTGTAACGAAAAGCGGAACAGCCCCAGGCCCTGGCCGGCCTCGTTGCCGTAATACACGTAGTTGTTGGGGTCGATATGCAGCGACGTGGCGATCCAGAAGCGCGTTCTCAGATCGTGGAACTCCGATTGGAGGTCCTTGGGGGCGGGCATGCCGTCCGGAAAGGCGGATTCGAGAACCGCACCCGAGCCGACGATGTGACGATCCACCGCTTGGGCGATGCGGCCTACCGTTTCAAGCAGGAGATGTCCGGAAACCGTGGACACAGCGCGGTTTCCGGCGGAATAGGAAAGCCACCCCACCGCCACGGCGAGCGCAACGACCAGCACCACGTAGGGGACGATGAGAACCAGTTTGAGCGAAAGCGGTGCGGAGGGCTTGGACATGGTGTGCAGGGCGTGCCCTGATCCCGAGTGACTCGAACAATGGAAGGGACTGATTCTCTATATGAATTTGCGTCTTTGCAATGCCGCGGTGTTAGTTGCCCGGGTTGATCCGCCGTTGCGGCAACGACTTGTTGCGCTTTGCGCGCGGCAAGTGCCGCGGCCTGCGGTAGCGTGCACAATGCAGACGGAACTATGGTGATGCATTGCGGATGGAGACGGATAATGAAGCGCGGGTGGATTGTGTGCGGCCTTGGCATGGCATTGAGCTTTTCGGCATTCGCCGAAGACGCGGTGGTTTATCGCTGGAAGGACCGAGACGGACGCGTCAATTACGGCAATGCACCGCCAGAGGGGGTTCGCGCCGAGCCGGTCGATGCGAGTTCGCGCATCACCGTAGTGCCCGCACTTGCGCCCACCGCACCATCGGGGCGGCAGCCCACGGACACGCCCGCTGCAGCCGAGCGTCTGGACCGGCTCGAACGTGAGCTCGAAGCCGAGCGGCAATCACGACGCGACACCGAAGCAGCCGTCGAACAGCAGGCGCAGGAGAGGGCGCGACGCAAGATCGAGTGTGAAGAGAAGTACCGTGAGTCCTGCGATGAGGACGGACAGCCATCGGCCAAGCGCTTCATCGTGATACCGGCACGTCCGGTCCATCGCGCACCGGTCGTTGGCAAGGGCGATGCGGACGATGATCGGGGGCGCGGACCGGCGCATCCACGAACGGATCCTGCCGCCGGCGATGCGCCGCGCGAACAGCCTGGCTTCGCCCGACCCGATACACCAACCGTCAAGCGTTCTGAGCCAGCTGCCGCGCAGCAGCGCAGCGCGGTCGGTGGTACCCGGGCGGACGATCGCGGCGGCACAGCACGGTAATTGTTGCGGCGCGTTAACGCATGCAATAACTTTCCCGCCGAGCCGCTATCATGACGGCCGTTTGCGGCATTTGCCGTCTGGCTGTCATTCGGGGACTATTCGTGAAGATCTTTTCGCCGCTCTATCAGCGTGCAATGAAGTGGGCGCGTCATGATCATGCGCCCTGGTATCTGTGTGCGCTGAGTTTCGCCGAGTCCTCCTTCTTTCCGATTCCGCCGGACGTGATGCTGGCGCCGATGAGTCTGGCCACGCCGAGGCGGGCGATGTGGTTTGCCTTGATCACCACGCTCGCTTCGGTGGCCGGCGGTCTGCTAGGCTATTTGATTGGCGCCTATGCGTTCGAGATGATCGAGCCCTGGCTGCGAGGCAGCAGCTATTGGTCGAATTACGAGATCGCGGTGGCCTGGTTCAGGGAGTGGGGGTTCTGGGCAGTGTTCGTCGCCGGTTTCTCACCCATTCCATACAAGGTCTTCACGATTGCTGCCGGCGCTCTGTCGATGGCTCTGCTGCCGTTTGCGCTGGCGTCAATGGTCGGGCGCGGAATGCGCTTTTTCATGGTGGCCGGCTTGATGGCATGGGGCGGACCGCGTATGGAAGCGATGCTGCAGCGCTACGTGGATCGGCTGGGTTGGGCGATGGTTGCTGCCGTGGTGGTCGGCATCGTCGTCTACCGCGTCTGAGCGCGCCGCGCCTACTGACCGCGCATGAAGAAGCGGTCGAGATCGTTCATGGTTAGCTGCGTCCACGTAGGCCGTCCATGATTGCATTGATCTGCGCGCTCGGTCGCCTCCATGTCGCGCAGCAATGCGTTCATCTCCGGTATCGTCAGCTGGCGGTTCGCGCGTACCGCGCCATGGCAGGCCATGGTCGCCAGCAGTTCGTTGCGCCGTGCAGTGACCACTTCCGATGCGGGAAATTCGCGCAGCTCCTCCAGCAATTTGCGTAGCAGTTCGGCGACCGGCGCACTGGCCAGCAGCGCCGGCACGCTGCGAACGGCAAGCTCTTGCGGTCCGGCAGGCGCGACTTCAAAGCCCATGCGCGAGAGCACCTCGGCGCACTCGCCGGCGGCCGCCATGTCCTTCGGGCCGACCGAGAACACGGCGGGAATCAGCAGGCGCTGCACCGCAGGCGTGCCGTCAAGCACGGTTTTCAGTTTTTCGTACAGGATGCGTTCGTGCGCCGCATGCATATCGACCAGGATCAGGCCGTTCGCATTCTGCGCCAGGATATATACCCCGTGCAGTTGCGCCAGGGCGTATCCGAGCGGGGCGCCGTTCCCGCCTGCGGGCAGGGGCGTGGGTGGCTGGTCCGGCGATGGCGCATGCGCTGCGCCGGCAGCAAAGAATGCTGCCGGTGAAGCAGGCGGCGCAGCCGGACGCATTTGACCTTCATCGGCCGCCGGACGTGCGCTTGCAGCAAAGTCGAAGTAGGCGCGGCTGGCTGAGTCCATGGCCAGCTGCCCCTGCACCGGAGGACGATGCCATGCCGCGTCCGTAGCCCTTTCGTAGGCGGTGGTCGTGGCCGCTGAAGCCGGGTGGGGCGGTGCAATGCCCGCACTTGCCGCCAGCGGCGACTCGTCCAGCGCCCGCCCGGCGCCCGATTCGGCCAGGGCGCGGCTGACGGCATGAAAGACGTACTGGTGCACCGCGCGTGCGTCGCGGAAGCGCACCTCGATCTTGGCCGGATGAACATTGACATCGACCCCCGCGGGATCGAGTTCCAGAAACAGCACGTAAGCCGGATGGCGACTGCCATGCAGAATGTCACTGTATGCCTGGCGCACGGCATGGGTCAGCAGCTTGTCGCGGACGAAGCGGCCGTTGACGAAGAAGTACTGGGCGTCCCGGCTGCTGCGTGAGTAGGCTGGCAGCGAGGCAAAGCCGCCCAGTGCGAGGATGCCGCCTTCGGCACGGACCTCGCGCGCGTGTTCGAGAAAGTCGTCGCCCATCAGCGCGCCGACGCGGCGGATCGGCTCGCCTGGCGGCAGCCGATGGACGACGCGTCCATTGTGCATCAGTTGCAGGCCGACGTCGGGCCGGGCCAGCGCGACGCGACGGAACATCTCGTCGCAATGGGCGTATTCCGTGCCCTCGGACTTGAGGAACTTGCGCCGCGCGGGCGTGTTGTAATAAAGGTCGGCAACGTCCACCACGGTGCCCTCATTGAGCGCTGCCGGTGCCAGTTCTCCGCTGTCGCCATCAATGCGCCAGGCGTGATTCGCGCCTTCGGCACGGCTGGTGATGGTGGTGCGCGCGACCGCGGCGATCGCCGCCAGGGCTTCGCCGCGAAAGCCCATCGTGCCGACACGTTCGAGATCGTCGAGGCTGGCAATCTTGCTGGTTGCATGGCGTTCGAGGGCAAGCGCAAGCTCGTCACGGGCGATGCCGCATCCGTCGTCCGCCACCCGGATCCGGCGCACGCCACCTTGCTCCAGCTGCACCTCGATGGCCCTCGCCCCCGCATCCACGGCGTTTTCCAGCACCTCCTTCAGTACCGATGCGGGACGGTCGACCACCTCGCCGGCAGCGATCTGGTTGACCAGGAGGTCCGAGAGGCGATGAATGGCGGGCATGGGCGAGGCAGTCAGAAATGCGTTTTCGGGTCGGGTGGCGTGGCAGCGTGGGGATTATACGGGGCCATCGGTGGTGTCGCGGCGTCGGCAGGCCGTCAGCACCGATGGCGGTGCGATCGGATCCGATCCGGTATGATCCGGCCTGAAGGTAAGGGCGCGATACCCGCGGCAACTTTGCAGGGGAGATCGGATGACAGCAACGGCCAGATGCTCGCACGCCATGGTGCTGATCGCGGCGGCGGTGTTCGCGGCCGGATGCTCGTCGCCGGGAACGGGGCCAAAGCCCGGGCGCCTGCCCGGTTTCGCCGCCCAGCATCTTGTAAAGTCTGATTTCAACCGCTTTGCCGAGGCGCATCAGCAGCGTATCTTCGTCAGCCTGCGCAGGCTGGCGGAAAAGCTCTACAAGCGAAACCCGAAAGAGTGGCGAAAGTCCGGGGCGGCCAGTCTGGAGGTGGCCATGCACAACCTGTTCGAGGTCGAGCACGGCTGGCGCCTCGAATCCCTTGGTTACCGTCGCGATCTCGATGCGCTCAGTGTCGCCCTGCATCCGGATTATCTCGGAGATCGCGTCCAGGCCTACATCGTCGGTCTGGCGAGCATGGTGCAGTCGGCTTTCGGCGATCGCGAGGAGTTTTATCTTCTGGATGATCTTGACGCCCAGCACCTTTACAATGCGGCGCGCAATGTCGAGGTCGCCGCCTGGAAGCTGAGCAACGCGCGTGCGGCTGACGGTCACCTGCTGTTGTTGTCGAACGAGATGGGTGGCATCAGCAATCTCAGTTTCGAGCGCGATTTCGGCCGAATCATCGGATTGCTCGATACGCTGTCGGATGTGGTCGAGGAAAAGACCGAACGCACGGTGACCCGCGTCGTCCAGAATCTTGCAACTGCAGTCTTTCTGCCGGTGTATTGAATACGCCGCCATCCCTGTCTGAGGATCATGAAGTCCATCGTTATTCTGGTTTCCGGTCGTGGCAGCAACATGGAAGCAATCGTGCGCGCCGACATTCCGGGCGCGCGCATTGCCGCCGTGATCAGCAATCGTCCCGACGCCGCGGGGCTCTCCTTTGCCGCCGCGCGGGGCATCCACACGGTGGCGCTGGACCACAAGGCCTTTGCCGATCGTGCGGCGTTCGATGCGGCGCTGGCCGAAGCGATCGATGCCTTTGAGCCCGATCTGGTCGTGCTGGCCGGATTCATGCGGGTGCTCACGGACGACTTCGTTCGTCGCTATGACGGTCGCCTGCTCAACATCCACCCGTCATTGCTGCCGTCGTTTCCCGGTTTGCACACCCATCGCCGCGCACTGGAGGCAGGCGTGCGACTGCACGGTGCCACCGTCCATTTCGTGACGCCAACGCTCGATTGCGGTCCGATCGTGCTGCAAGCCGCGGTAAGCGTGCGGCCCGGTGACGACGAAGCGGCGCTGGCTGCGCGCGTGCTCGAACAGGAGCACCGGATCTATCCGCAGGCGGTGCGCTGGTTTGTCGACGGTCGTCTGCGCCTGGACGCTGCTGGCAGGGTGATGGTCGATGGCGGCGAGTTTTCGGCGCCGGCCGCCGTGGTGCCGGCGATCGATGAGGTCATGTCCTGATGACGGATGGAACATGGTCGATCGTGGCCTGATCGCGGCGCTGAGCGTGTCGGTACTGGCACATGGTGCCTTGCTGGCAAGCGGCGGCTGGCAATGGTCGGCACCGGCGTCGGGGGTGTCGGCGCCAGCGCTCGTGAGCGCAAGGCTCGTCGTTCCGGTGGCGGTTCCTCAGACGCCCGTGCCGCTCGCGCCGGCACGGTCGAAGCCCGCAAGCAGGGCCATGCCGGATTCCGCGGCGTCCGCGCCGGCGAGTGCTCCCGCACCGGTGCAGCTTTCTGCACTCGAGCCGGATGTCGGCGTCGTCAGCGACGCCGTGCCCGACGACTCATGGATGACAACCGCGGAGCCCGTGGCTGCGGGGGACGATGCGGCGGCGGAGGCGGTACGACTCGCGCAGGCGGATGAGGGTGGCGCCCCCGATGCGGAGTCGTTTGCGATCGATGGCTGGCCGTTGAGCGGGGCGATTACGTACCGCGTGTATCTTGGCAGTGGCGGCTTGCAGGTGGGCGAGGCCCGCCATGAGTGGTCCCACGACAAGACCCGCTACAGCATGCAGGTGACGCTCGAGACCACCGGTGTGGCTGCATTGCTGCACGGCTTTCACTATGTGCAGAAAAGTGAGGGCGAGTTGCGCCCCGAGGGGCTGCGGCCGCAGGTGTTCACCGTGACGCAGAAGGGCAAGACGCAGGAAAGCGCGGTGTTCGACTGGGAGCATGCGCAGGTCAGCATTCGCCGTGGTGAGCGCGAACGGAAAAATGCCGTGCTCAAGCCCGGAGATCAGGATGTACTGAGCTTGTGGCACCAGATCGGCATCGTCGGTACCGAGGGCTTGCCGCGGACCCTCATGGTGATCAGCAACAAGAGCGCGACGCCGGCACTGCTGGAGTCGGTGGGGGAAGAGGGCTTGCGGTTGCCGATAGGCCAGCTCGATACCTTGCACGTCCGTGCCAAGGCGGAGACCAGCGAGCTGACTATCGATATCTGGCTCGCACGCCACTATGGCATGTTGCCGGTGCGTATCCGCGTAGTCGATGACAAGGGCGAGGTGCTGGACCAGCAGGCATTTCAGCTGCGCCTGGAACCCCCGAACGGCACCGCAGCGCAGACGGCGGATGCCGCCGACATGATTGAACTCAAAGAAGAGCCGGTGTTGCCGCTGGCCGAACTATCCACGAACTGAACGGACATCATGCAAAAAACAGTCAAGGCAGCCGAGGCCATTTCGCGCGGTCTCATCATTCAGACCACTCAGGTGCTTGGCACTGTGCTGTCTTTCGAACACCCGGCCGACGCGGTGCTGTCGAGACATTTTCGCGAGCATCGCGATCTTGGGCATCGCGACCGTGGCTTCATCGCCGAAACCGTCTATGGCATCGTGCGTCGCCTGCGCTGGCTGCGCCGGCTGGCGGGCCCGGCCGCATCGCCACGGCAGTTGCTGCTGGCCTGGCTGGCACGCGGGGAGGGCTGGCCGATGCGCCAGTTCGAGGGGCTGGCTTCGGCCACCGAACGCGACTGGATCGAGGGTATCAAGTCGGCCACGCTGGACGAAGGAACAGTGGCCGAGCGCGCCGACCTGCCCGACTGGCTGGCCGATCGCCTGCTCGCGCAGCACGACGAAGCCGAGGTATTGCGGCTTGCCCACAGCCTGAATCGACCGGCCCCGCTGGATCTGCGCGTCAACGTGCTCAAGGCCGACCGCGACGCGGTACTGGCCCATCTGCGCGAAGATGGTTTCGGTGCCGAGCCGTGCGCCCTGTCGCCGCACGGCATTCGCCTGAGCGGAAAGCCGGCGCTGCAGAAACACGCGCTGTTTGTCGATGGCAGCTTCGAGGTGCAGGACGAAGGCAGCCAGTTGCTCGGTTTGCTGGTACAGCCCAAACGGGGCGAGCTGGTGGTGGATTTCTGCGCCGGTGCCGGCGGCAAGACCCTGCAGCTGGGGGCATTGATGCGATCGACCGGGCGTCTCTATGCCTTCGATGTGTCGGAGAAGCGCCTGGCCAAGCTCAAGCCGCGCATGGCGCGCTCGGGCCTGTCCAACGTGCATCCAGTGCTGATTGCGCACGAGAACGACGCGAAGGTGAAACGGCTCAACGGCAAAGCCGACCGTGTGCTGGTGGACGCCCCGTGCAGCGGCCTGGGTACCTTGCGCCGCAACCCCGACCTGAAGTGGCGACAGACCGCGGCATCGGTCGATGAGATGGTGGCCAAGCAAGGGGCGATTCTGGCCGCTGCCGCCAGGTTGGTACGCCCGGGTGGGCGGCTGGTGTATGCCACTTGCAGCCTTCTGGTCGACGAGAATGATGCCGTGGTCGATGCCTTCCTTGCCGCCAACCCGGCATTTACAGCGGTGCCTGCCGAACAGGTGCTCCATAGCCAGGGCATCGACTTGCCCACCGGTGAGCGCCTGCGCCTGTCGCCCGATGCGCACGACACCGACGGATTCTTTGCCGCGGTGCTGGAACGTGCCGCCAATGCCTGATGGCCGCTGGCGAAGGCTGCTGATCGCACTTGCGCTTGCGCCGGCGCTTGCCGTCGGCAGCGTGTCGGCGTCGCAGCAATTGCGGGCCGAAGGCAGCATGGAGCTTGCGTTCTCGCCGTGGGACAACCCCGAGGCGCTACTGCTCAAGGTGGTGCGCGACGCGCGCCACAGCGTGCTGGTGCAGGCCTACGCCTTCACCAGCAAGCGCATTGCCGACGCGCTGGTGGCGGCGCACCGGCGCGGGGTGCGGGTGGAGGTGCTGGCCGACGCGAAAATGAATCACCGCGAGCGCGGCAATGCGGTGCCGCGCCTGCTGGCGGCAGGTATCCCGGTGGCTTTCGAGACGCGCTACCAGGCGGCGCACAACAAGATCGTGATCGCGGACGCCGAAGGGCCAGGATGCACGGTGGTGACGGGGTCCTACAATTTCACCTGGTCTGCGAACAATCGCAATGCAGAGAATCTGCTGGTGCTGCGTTCCAATTGCGCACTGGCCCGCAGCTATCGCGACAACTGGCGTCGGCACCGGGCCGAGGCCAGTCCGGTGAAGAAACTTCCATGGAGATTGCAATGACGACACCGGGGCCCGATCTTGGCGCCGTGGCCGATCTGTTCGTGCGCGCGGGGGAGGGGGTCGATCAGCGCATCATGCTGGTGCAGCTCGCGGTCATCGTCTGTGCGCTGGCGGCGGGCTGGCTGATTCAGCGCGCCTGGGATCGACGCCTGCTGGAGGTTGCGCCCGATGCGATGAGTTCCGCCCGGCGCTTTGGCCAGCATGGTGCAAAGCGGGTGCTCCTTCCACTGTCGGCGCTGCTGCTGGTACTCGCCGGTCGTGGCATCGTGGCGCATTTCCAGTCCGTGCATGTGCTCGATCTCGCCGTGCCGCTGCTGACCTCGCTGGCGATCGTACGCTTCGTCGTATTCGCATTGCGCCAGGCAGTCGGCCGTTCAAGCTGGCTGGGCATGTTCGAGAAATTTTTCTCGGCGCTGGTGTGGGGCGTTGTCGCGCTGCATATTCTCGGCCTGCTGCCGGACGTGATCGAAGGTCTCGAGTCGATGTCGTTTACGCTGGGTGGGCAGAAGCTGTCGGCGTGGACGCTGCTCAAGGGTGTGGCGATGGTGTTGCTCACCTTGCTCGTTGCAATGTGGGCGGCGGGTGTGCTGGAACGCAGGATGGCGGCTGCGTCCGGGCTCGACAGCAACATGCGTCTGGTGCTGACCCGGGTGATGCGCGCATTGCTGACCCTGGTCGCTTTCCTGGTGGCATTGCCGATGGTCGGCATCGATCTGACGACACTGTCGGTGTTTGGCGGTGCGCTTGGTGTCGGCCTCGGCTTCGGCATGCAGAAGATTGCCGCCAACTACGTATCCGGTTTCATCATCCTGCTCGATCGCTCACTGAGCATCGGCAACCTCATCTCGGTGGGAACGGACCGCGGCGTGGTCAAGGAGATTACGACGCGCTATACGGTGATCCGGGCGCCGAACGGGATCGAGTCGATCGTGCCCAATGAGGTGCTGGTGAGTTCGGTCGTGCAGAACGAGACCTTGAGCGATACCCAGGTCGCGCTGCCGCTCACGTTCCAGGTCAGCTACGATACCGATCTCGACCGTGCGCTGGCGATCCTGGTCGAGGTGGCCGGTCAGCAGCCTCGTGTGCTCACCGATCCGGCGCCGCGAGCCTTTCTCGCGAGTTTTGGCGACAACGGCATCAACCTGCGCCTGGGGTGCTGGATCGCCGACCCGCAGGAGGGCACGCTCGCCGTCACCTCCGAAATCAACATGGAAGTCTGGCGGCGGTTCAAGGCGGCCGGCATCGGCATTCCGTTCCCGCAGCGCGAAATTCGCATCCTGTCGCCACTATCTCCGGACTCCGCTGTCCAATTCCCGCAAAGTGGCTGATCGAGTCTTCCATCTGCGCCTTCGTTGCGGTTTGGTCCGGTTGGCGTAGAATCGGATGGCAATAAGCGTTTCTTGTACAAGGATTTTTTAAGAATGTATTCCGGGTTGTTCGAGCTCCCCTGGTGGGGCTACATCGTCGTGGCACTGGTGCTGACCCACATCACTATTGCCGCGGTCACCATCTATCTGCACCGTCATCAGGCACATCGCGCGCTCGAGCTGAGTCCGCTGCCGAGCCACTTCTTCCGTTTCTGGCTGTGGATGACGACGGGCATGGTCACGGGAGAGTGGGCGTCGGTTCATCGCAAGCACCACGCCAAATGCGAGACGGCGGAGGATCCGCACAGTCCGCAGACGCGCGGTATCCGTAAGGTTCTGCTCGAAGGCGCGGAGCTGTACCGGGCAGAGGCGAACAACAAGGAAACCCTGGCGCGCTACGGCCACGGCACGCCCGACGACTGGCTCGAACGCAATGTCTATCGGCACTCCGTTGTCGGCGTGTCGCTGATGTTGATCATCGACGTGGTCGCGTTCGGTGCGCTCGGGCTGACGATCTGGGCGGTGCAGATGATGTGGATTCCGATCTGGGCCGCGGGCGTGGTCAATGGCCTGGGGCACTATGTCGGTTATCGCAACTACGACTGCGCCGACGCCTCGACCAACCTGCTGCCCTGGGGCATCCTCATCGGCGGCGAGGAACTGCACAACAATCACCATAGCTTCGCCACCTCGGCCAAGCTGTCGTCGAAGTGGTACGAGTTCGACATCGGCTGGATGTACATTCGCATTCTCGAGATCTTCGGGATGGCCAAAGCGAAGAAGGTCATTCCGCAGCCCATCTTCGGCGAAGCCAAGCCGCATGTGGATTTCGATACCCTGCAAGCCATCATCACCCATCGTTACGACGTCATGACGCGCTACGTGCGATCGCTCAAGCGCACCTGCAGCGAAGAGATCGACCGTCTGAAGGCGGAGCATGCGGGCAAGTTCGATGCGCGGGCGCTACGCCGCTGGGTGCTGTCGGGCGAGGAGCGTCATCTGTGCGCGCAGCAAAAGGCCGAACTCGCGGTGGTGATCAAGGACAGTAAGGCCTTGACGACCGTGGTCAGCATGCGCGAAGAGCTGGTTGCCATCTGGGCACGCTCGACCGCCACGCGTGAGCAGCTGCTCAAGCAACTGCACGACTGGATCGAGCGCGCCGAGCAGAGCGGCATCGAACAATTGCAGGAATTCTCGTCGCGCTTGCGGCGTTACGCCGTTTGAGCCTGATGATGATTAACCCGGCAATCAATTAGATGGCGAATGCTGGAGTTCAGCACGGTCGCTCCCTCCCCTTCAAGGGGAGGGTTTGGGTGGGGATGGGTTCCACCGACGCCGCAGTAACCCATCCCCCTCCTAACCGGTAGTCTCGGCAATGCCTCGCCGCTACGCCGGCAGCGAGCAGGGCTCGCCGAAATCCCGGCTACGCCCTCCTTGAAGGGGGAGGAACGAGGTGCCGACAATGACTTCGTCTGTTTCATTCCCGGGCTAATAAGCAAGAAGGCAGCGCGAGCTGCCTTCTTGCTTTGGAGGACGACAGGCGTGCGTGACGGAGAGGCTGGGAGGCCGCCTGCGCCCGCTCAGTTCTCGCCCCGCACGGCGTCAGCCCAGCAATTCGGGGTTTCGTACAGGCGCACACGCTCGAGGCGCAACTGGTTGCCGTAAACGTCCTGATAGCCACTGTCCAGAACACGGAAGGCTTCGGCCGCCAGATGCTCTGCGGTGGGGACGACATCGAGCACGACCGTCTTGTGTCCGGGCATCGAGGCGAGGAAAGTGGCGACCTCGACATCACCCCGATAGACGAGGAAGGCATGATCCCAGCGCTGGACGATCAGTTCGCTGGCAACTTTCTTGACGTCGGCGAAGTCCATCACCATGCCATTGACCGCTTCGCCGGCGGCATTGATGATGTGGCCTGACAGCGTCACCTCCAGCGCGTAGCGGTGGCCGTGCAGGTGTCGGCACTGACTTGCGTGATCCGGAATCCGGTGTCCGGCATCGAATTCGAGACGGCGGGTGATGCGCATGGTTAACCTCGCTTGAAAGGCGGCGGATTATAGCACCCGTCCGTTCCCGGCTTCGCGCCGAAAAAGATGCAACTCACTGAGCCAGAAATGATTTCTCCTACAACTGCGACGTTGACTGTCCATGACCACAACCGCGAGCTTGCGGGCCTGACCTATGTGTATCCGGTGCTGTCGCGGCGGGCGGGCGGTGTGTCCATCGGCATCAATCTCAACCCCAACAACGCCTGCAACTGGCATTGCGCCTACTGCCAGGTACCCGATCTGGTCAGGGGAAAGGCGCCGGAGATCGACACGGGTCGTCTCGAAGGGGAGTTGCGCGGTTTCCTGCACGCGCTGGTAAAGGGCGACTGGCTGCGTCACAACGCACCGGAGGGCGCGCGCACGATCCGCGATATTGCCTTCTCCGGCAATGGCGAACCCACCAGTGCAGAGTCGTTTCCCGAAATAGTTGACCTGGTCGCGCGCCTGCATGACGAGTTCGATCTGGGCGGTGATGTGCCCATCCGGCTCATTACCAATGGTAGCCTGATGGCGCAGCCCCGCGTACAGGAAGGGGTTGCACGGCTGGCGAGGGCAGGTGGCGAGGTGTGGTTCAAGGTCGATGGCGGCGAGGCGGATGCGATCGAGCGCATCAACGGTGTGCGCCTGGCGCCGGATGCGATTTCGCGCCACCTCGCTCTGTGCGCGTCGCTGTGCCCGACCTGGGTGCAGACCTGCATGTTTCGTTGGGACGGTGCCTTGCCCGCAGCGCATGAAATCGACGCCTACCTCGACGTGCTCATGGGCGCGGGCGTCGAATCGCTGCAGGGTGTGCTGCTGTATGGCATTGCGCGTGAGTCCATGCAACCGGAGGCTGCACATCTGTCTGCACTTTCGAGCGCCGAGCTCGAGGCCATTGCGGAGCGGATCAGAAAAAAAGGGCTGACGGTTCGCGTCAGCCCTTGAGCGGTGAAGACGCCCGTAGCACGGGCGCTGTCATCAGCCTGCCTTGCGCTTGGCCTTGGCTTCCTTCTTCAGGGTCTTGTACAGATCCGGGTTGCTGGCCTTCAGGTACTCGGCGACATCCACGTCATCGCGCTTGACCTTGTTGATGTCGATCTGTTCGACGTGCACCAGGCGCAGCAGTGCCTGAACCGGGCGCGGAATGTTGCGGCCGCTCTCATAGCGGGAGCCGCCACTCTGGGTGACGCCGATCTTGGACCAGAACTGCGATTGGTTCAGTCCGAGCTTGCGGCGAATTTCACGTACATCGAGGGTGTCTGAGTTTTTCATGGCCTTGTCCTGTGTCGAGTTGTCAGGCATATATTGAGACGGAATCTGCCTGTATTTGGTTCCTACAACTTAAGTTGTAGGATGACCGAAGTATAGATCAAGGTCTGCCAGATATACAACGGTGATATTTCACAAATCCGGGTTAACCGCATGCGATAGTGCAAAATTGTTGCCCGCAATCGGCCTTCGCGGAGGGGCAGACCACCTGCCTGCGGCCCCTTTGGCTTTGCCGACAGACACTTGGCCGGTGGCTGCGTCTTACGTGCTGCGGCGCTTTCAAGCGAGGTGACGGGCCCGGAAGGAGCAGACCGGGTCGCCGACGCGATCTTCGGGGCTGCGTATCCGCGAGGCTTGCCTCGATGTATTCGACCGGCGGCGCGTTTCGCTGGGGGAATGCGCACACACATCCGTCCTGATGCCCGCGGGCACCATGTTCGAATCGTCTACGCGCGGCGCGAACAGGCTGAAGATCCCGATCCACCTGCGTGAGGCAAAAAATCGCGAATGAAAATTGACCGCGGCGCGGGGAGTCTATATAGTCCCGCCTTCGTAACGGAGACGTGGCCGAGAGGTCGAAGGCACTCCCCTGCTAAGGGAGCAGACGGGCAAAACCTGTCTCAAGGGTTCGAATCCCTTCGTCTCCGCCAGTACAAGTAAAAAAGCCCTTGGTTTCAAGGGCTTTTTTACTTTCAGCGTTTGCTGGAATGCCATCGCGCCTGGCTGTGGCATTGGCTGTGCCGGCTCGGGTGTTGTCGGACGCTTCTTCATGCTTCCAGGCACCGTGTCAGGCACCGTGTCAGGCAATCATCACTCTGCTTCGGGCTGATCCCGTTGATCTCCAAGTCGGTCGTCAGCGGCGTCTTAAGCCCGTTCGGTCTTCGTCGCATCCGACTTCGTTCGCGGTGTTGCTTATCCTTTCACGGTGTATGAATCACTCCAAGATAGAGCGGCCAAGAACTGTATTGTCTGTCCGCCGTGCCATAGCCAACTCAGGCATTGATGGCCTGGGGCCTGAGTCAGTGCAGCAGGCCGTGGTCGAGTGCTTTGGCAATTGCCTGCGTACGGCTGCGGATGCCAAGCTTGCTGTAGATACGTCTCAGATGGGTTTGCACGGTGTTTTCGGAGACGAACAGTTTGTCTGCCAGCGCCTTGTTGGAATGCCCGTCCGCAAGCAGGCGGAGAATCTGGTTTTCGCGCGGAGTGAGTGGCGACGCGGTCTCGGCTTGCGGTTTGGCCGGCACTTCGAGTGCTGACCGGTGGGCTGCGTTTCTTAGCTTCCGAAGGTAGGCGGGTGCGATGTCCGTCTTATGCGCCTCGAGCGCATCGAGCAAAGGCATGAGTTGCCAGGACTCATCTGCCACGACCCGGATCAGTCCGTCTACTTGAGTGTTGATCAGCGCGCGTTCCAGTGTTTCCAGGGCCAGGGGACGCCGCCGGGTGACTTCAAACGCTTGGGCTAGCAGGCATTGCAGGCGGATCGTGCGGCGTCTGCGATTGCGTGCGCCAGCGACACAGATTGCGTCCTGAATCTGGGGGATGAGTGCTTGTGGCGTGCCTTCGACCAGTGCCAGACGGAAGGCCGCGATCAACGGGTCATCGAGGTCTTCGGCATAATTGGACAGACCTTCGAAAGATTGCCAGATAGAGGGGGACGTAATGAGCGGCATCATTCTCTGCGCCGCGATGATATCGCCGGCAATCAGGGCAAGCCTCTGTTTTTCGATTCGTGCCGCTGCCGCGATCCGTGGAATGGACCGGATGTCGCCCATATCCTGCAGCGTGTCCAGCGTGTTGAGGGCTTCATTGCGTTGGCCGCGATAGGCCTGTGCGCGAGCGCGCAGCCGGTAAGCGACTATTGCATGGTCCGGAAGGCACCCGTCGTGAATGAGTGGGAGGTAATCGACAAGCAGGGTTTCGGCGGCGCACAACTCATCCGTTTCGTAGAGGGCCTCGCTCAGGTGCGCCGCTACGATGGCCGTCGAAATTGTGTAGCGATGACCCGCACTGACCGTACTATCGAGCAGTCGCTCCAGGCGTACCCGAGCGTCATTGACTCGTCCATGGAGCAGGCTCAGGCAACCTTCGAAGCTGAGTGAGTAGTTCAGCCCGTGAATGGCGCCTATCGGTTCGAGGCAATGTTTGGCAATGGCCAGATGCCGAAGGGCTGCCGTATCGTCACCTGTTGAAATGCTGTGGAATGCGCACGCATTGCGTACGAGTCCCGCCACATACGGGGGCGCTGAGTCGAGTCCTTCGGTGGCGTTCTCGGCAACTTCGAACGCCTCAATCAGACGATCTGACCATGCTGATAGCATTATCTTGACCGCGACCAGTTCGTAGGCGATATCTGTATCCTGCGCCGCTGACTCAGGCACCATGTTGACCAGGCGTTTGGCATCACTGTAGCGGTGAAGAAAGGTCGCCGCGTAAGCGCCGGCAATGGCCAGCTCGGGGTAGTCCGGAAGCACGGGCTGCGGCAGTGCGTTAATCCAGTTCATGACCGTATCGAGTTGTCCGATCCGGATCAGGTCCGTGGCACGAGTGGCCATGATCCGGGCTGCGAGTTGCGGGTCTCCTCCATCCAGCGCATAAGGGATGGCGGGAAACGGCTTACCGTTTTCCACCAGCCAGCGCGCCGCGTTCAGCTGTATTTGGCGAACTTCGTCTGCCGAAGGGTTTGACAGGCGGTACTGTTCGCTCAGGAACTCGCGAAACAGCGGGTGGTAGCGGTACCACGGGCCATCACTGTCGATCTTCTGCAGGAAGAGATTGTCGCGTTCGGTTTGCGCCAAGAGGTTGAGACTGTCGGCCTCGCCCAGCGTCCGTTCGCACATGACCGGGCAGAACGAGTCGAGAAGGCTCGTCTTGAGCAGAAAGCGGCGATGTCCATCCGGCAGGCAGCCGAGGACATCTTCGGCCAGATAGTCGGAGATGCTTTGGGTCGAGTCCTTCAGCCCCTTCAAAAGGTCACCAGCGTCCGGTCGCCGTATCAGTGCCGCCGCGGCAAGCTGGAGCGCTGCGGGCCAGCCATCCGTGCGGGCCTGAAGTGTCGCCAGATCGTCCTCGTTAAGTGAGCATTGAAGTTGCTCGGCGATGTAACGACGGGTCTCGTCAGCATCGAACTTGAGCAGGTCCGCTTCGATGTCGAGCAGCCGACCGACGACTCGCAACCGCCCGAGCGGGAGATCCGGGTGCTGACGGGTGCCCAGTATCAGCCGTTGCCCGGGAGAAAGTCCGGCCACCAGAGTCGAGACAACGGACAGGACCTTAGGCGAGGACACCTGTTCGAAGTCATCGATAAACAGCGCAAAAGGTGTCTCGATCAGACTGACCGTCTCGATCAGCTGCTGGATGCGACCACTGGTCGAGCCTGCTGCGCTCTCCATGCCGCTGGAGAGTACGGGGGGCTCGTCCAGCTCGGGCAGGACCCTGCTCAGGGCCGACCAGAGATAGACGGCAAAACGGCCCAGATCATTCTCGTTGGCGTCGACCGTGAGCCAGCCGACGCGAATGCCTTCCTGTTGCAGTTGATCGTGCAGCTGACCCATGGCCGTTGATTTGCCGTAGCCGGCCGGGGCGGTGACCACCACCAGATTGGCCGGCGATCCACTGACGATCTCGGTGATCCGATGGCGTGCGATCTTGCGCGCGGATTCATAGTTGGGGCGCAGCTTTCGCGTGTTGATTCGCACGCTGCCGGGAACGGCGGGATGGCTGAGCATGGTGTGGTCGTGCTCCGGACTCTCTTGATCTCGATGTTCAGTATGACGACAAAAGTTACCGAGGGAAACCTTATTTATGGCTATGTAGCCCTTCGCTTGGATGCATAAAAAATAAAATAAAACAATTGGTTAAGTGTGGCTCTATGCTTCTGGGCAGGGATTTACGTGCGACTGTTGCTGGCCGGCTGCTGCTTTCGCGGCGCAGCATTTGTCACTGAAATCAGTGATGGTCGGCAGCGTCAAATCTCGTCTGTTTTCGCGATTGAGCAAGTTTATGGGGGCATCGAAAATCTTTCCAACGACGGGGCACTCCGCAGACGCCCTGCATCACAGGAGAGAGACACATGAACGAGAGGAGGCCGCTTCCCCAGGCGAACAAACTGGGGTCGCTCGGTGCGGAAGCGCCGCTACCCGAAACCGCTACGATGATCTTGGGCAGTCTGCAGCGCTATGCGCAGACGGTGATGCGCCCCATCGGCACCGAACTCGACCGCATGAGCCCCGACGCGGTCGCCGCTCCCGACTCGCCCTACTGGGAGGCACGCCGCAAGTTCGTCGAGCTTGGCTTCGGGGTCGAGGCGCTGCTGGGCTTCGAGCCCGAGGAGCGCGGCAAGATGATGTGCCTGCTGTTCGAGACCTTGGGCTGGGGCGACTCGGGCCTGGCGATCTCCTTCGGTGCCGGCATGCTGCCCCAGTACATGAGCGCGGTCCTCGGCCGCGAGGACCTGTTCCAGCAGTATCCGGACGGCATGCTCGGCTGCTGGGGCATCACCGAGCCGGATCATGGCTCCGACACCCTGGACCCGAACCGCGGCATCTTTCACCCCCAGGGCCAGTACGGCCGGCCCAACTGCTCGGCGCGGCTCGATGGCGACGAGGTGGTCATCAACGGGCAGAAATCGGCCTGGGTCTCCAACGGGACCATCGCCGAGGTGTGTGTACTGTATTGCGCCACCGATACCGGGACCACGCTCGACCCGCAACATGGTTGCGTGGTGATCGTGCCGATGGATGCGAAGGGCGTCTCGCGCGGCAAGCCGCTGGACAAGCTCGGCCAGCGTGCGCTCAACCAGGGCGAGATCTACTTCGACAACGTGCGCGTGCCGCGCAGCCACCTGCTGGCCGGGCCCGACGAGTTCCAGTCTGCGGTGAAGATCATTCATACCGCGGCCAACGGACTCATGGGTGCCACCTTTACCGGGGTGGCCCGGGCGGCCTTCGAGCTCGCGCTCGACTACGCCCATGAGCGCAAGCAGGGCGGGGTGCCGATCATCCGCCACCAGTCGGTGGCGCAGCGGCTGTTCCACATGTTCCGCAAGGTCGAAGCCTCGCGGGCACTGACCAACCGGGTCGTCCATTACAACTTCGTCTCGCCCGAACCGGCGCTGCATGCGGCCATGACCGCCAAGGTCACCGGCACCCAGACCGCCTTCGAAGTCGCCAGCGACGCCCTGCAGATCTTCGGTGGCAACGGGCTGACCCGCGAATACCCGGTCGAGAAGCTGCTGCGCGATGCGCGCGCCTCGCTGATCGAGGACGGTTGCAACGAGATCCTCGCCATCAAGGGCGGCTACGCCCTCATCGATCCGGACCGCCTGTGACCGGCGGCCAGACCAAGCACAAGGAGCGATCGGCCTCATGACCGCAAGAGATGAACTGATCCTCGCGAACCTCATCGCCAACCGCGCGGAAACCCATCCCGATCTGGATGTGGTGACCTTCGAGCACCCCGGCTGCGAGGACGAGATCCGTACCTACCGCCAGCTGTGGGACAACGGCCGGCGGGTGGCTGTGGCCCTCAACGAAGGGCGGGTCGGCGGTGGGGGCATCTTCGGCCTGCTGATGCAGAACCATCCGGAATTCCTGGATGCCATGGTCGGCGCCTCGATCAGCGCTGCGGTGTTCGTGCCCATCGATCCGCGCACCCGCGGCGAGAAGCTGGTGTACATGCTGCGCCACTCCGGCTGCCGCGGCGTGATCTGTGCCGACTACGTGCTCGACACCCTGGAGGAAGTGCGCGACCAGCTGCCCGAGCTGGTGTGGATCTGGGTGCTCGACACCGGTGCGCCAACGGCCCGTCCGCTGGATGCCTATGCCGGCGTGCGGCGCTTCGACGAGATTCTCGCCGCGCCGGTGCCGGAGGTGGCCATCGTTTCCGACGATCCGTCCAAGCCCATGGAGATCATGTACACCTCGGGTACCACCGGCGATCCCAAGGGCGTGGTGATCCGCCATGCGCGTTTCGCAGCGGTGGGTAATTGGCATGAGGTGCTCGGCTACCGGCCGGGTGACCGGCCCTATACCGGGCTGTCGCTCACCCATGGCAACGCCCAGTTGATCACCTTGTCGTGTTCGCTCAAGACGGGGATGCGCGCGGTCATCAGTCGGCGCTTTTCCAAGTCACGCCTGTGGAATGTAGCCCGCAAGTACGGCTGCACCACTTTCACATTGCTCGGCGGTATGACCACCGCCATCTACAGCGAGCCGGTGCGCCCCGACGACGCCGACAACCCGGTGCGCTTCGTCATCGCGGCGGGCATGCCGGCGGCGATCTGGCGAGACTTCGAGCGCCGCTTCGGTGTGGACATCCTCGAGGTCTACGCAGCGGTCGAAGGCGGGCTGACGATCAAGCCCATCGGGCAGGGGCCCGTTGGCAGTGTGGGCAAGCCGCCGCCGGCACTCAGGATGCGCATCGTCGACGAGTACGGGCAGGACGTGGCGCCGGGCGAGCGTGGGGAAATCATCTTCCAGCCCGCCGACGGCTCCGCCCCGGTCGTGGACTACCTGCACAACCCGGAGGCCTCGGCGGCCAAGACTCGCAGCGGCTGGCTGCGCATGGGTGACATCGGCCATGTGGACGAGGATGGCTGGTTGTTCTTCGACTTCCGCATGGGCGGCGCCATCCGCCACAACGGCGACTTCGTCGATCCGGCGGCCATCGAAAAGGTGATGGCCGAGAGCCCGATGGTCTCCGACGTCTTCGTCTATGGCATCGACGCCGCCTCCGGTGCGCCGGGCGAGAAGGACGTGGTCGCGGCAGTCATTCCGGAGGCCGGGGTCCCTTTCGACCCGGATGCCCTGTTCCGGCTGTGCCGCGATCAACTCGAGAGCAGCAGCGTGCCCGGCTATCTGCAGGTGGTGGCCGAGATTCCCAAGACCGCGTCGGAGAAGCCCCAGGAGCGCTTCCTCAAGGAAGCCTTCAAGGAGCCCGACGCCCGCATCCATACCGAACGCCGCGCATCGACGGCGACGCACTGAGCGCCCCGGCGCATGCACAACAGGAGACATACGATGGCAGACAACTACGACGTGGTGGTGTACGGCGCCAGTGGCTACACGGGCAAGCTGATCGCCTGGAAGCTGGCCGAGCGCCGCATTCCCTTCATCGCCGCCGGGCGCAGCCAGCAGCGGCTCGAAGAAGAGATGGCGAAGGTCCCCGAACTGGAGGGGCAGGACTACCGCTGCGTGGCGGTCAATCATGACGTGGCCGCGCTCACCGACCTGTTTCGCGGCGCCAAGGTGGTGATCAACGTCACCGGCCCGTTCATGCAGATCGGCGAGCCGGTGGTGCAGGCGGCGCTGGCCGCCGGCTGCCACTACTTCGACACCACCGGTGAGGCGGACTGGATGCGCCTGCTGCGCGACGAATACGGCAAGCGCTACGCCGCCGCCGGTCTCGCCCTGTGCCCGGCCAACTCCTACATGTGGGCCGAGGGGCTGCTGGCCGCCGAGATTGCACTCGAAACCCCGGGGGTCGATTCGGTGGATCTGGTCTACCTGGCCGACTCGCAGACCAGCGTGGCCTCCACCAAGTCCTTCCTGCGCATGTGCACCAAGCCCCAGTACTTCCTCAAGGACCGCCAGCCGGTCATGTGGCCTTATGCCACCGGCTACACGGTGAGCGTCGCCGGCGAGCATGAGCTGTTCAGTGCGCTGCCCTGGGGTGGCGGTGGCGAGCCGGTGTGGTACGACGGTGATGACCGGGTGCGCAATTGCCGGGTGCTGGTGTCCTTCCGCAACCGGGTGATGTTCGACGCCGTGCTCGGCATCCTCCAGCGCTTCGAGAAGGAATGCCGCGAGCTGCCCGAGGACCAGCATGAAGAGATCACCAACCGCTGGGGCGGCGACGTGACCTCGGTGGAGCCGCCGCGCGAAGTGCCGGAAGTCAATCGCTGCGTGCTGTCCTGCCATGGGCGGGGCACCAGCGTCGGGGTGAACGTGACCCTGGTGGGGACCGCGCCCTACATCCAGACCGGTGTGCTCGGCGCCGAGGCGGCGCGGCGGGTGCTGCGCGGGCAGCTCCAGGCCGTCGGCTTCGTCTCCCCGACCCAGGCCTTCGGCGCCCGCAACCTGCTCGGCGCGCTGTCCGAGGAAGGCCTGCTGAGCTGCCAGGTAACCCAATCCTGATCCGCCTTGCGCCGTCCCCGGGTGCTTGCAGCCGGGGCGGCGATATTTCTGAACCAAGGGTGACACAGACATGAGTACACGCGCTTTCGTGGCCGGCGTCGGCATGACGCGATTCGGCAAACATCTGGACCAGAGCGTCAAGACGCTCACCCGTGCGGCGGTCGAGCAGGCGCTGGCCGATGCCGGCTGCGAGCGTGGCGACGTGCAGATGGCCTTCTTCGCCAACGCCGCCCAGGGCCACATGGAAGGGCAGGACATGATCCGCGGCCAGGTGGCGCTGCGCGCCATGGGCTTCGAGGGGCTGTCGGTGGTGAACGTGGAGAACGCCTGCGCCAGTGCCAGCACCGCCTTCCAGATGGCGGTGGCGATGGTCAGCGGCGGCGGCGCGGACATCGTGCTCGCAGTGGGCGCGGAGAAGATGTTTTCCGAGGACAAGGCCCGCACCTTCGGCGTCTTCGACGGCGCCTGGGACGTGCACGACGTGGCCGCCGGGCGCGAGCGCCTGCTGCGCATGGGCGAGGGCATCACGCCGCCGCCGGGCACGGTGTCGACCAAGCCCTACAGCGTATTCATGGACATCTACGCCGCCTTCGGGCGCATGCACATGCGCGAGTTCGGCACCACCATGGCCCAGTTTGCGGCGGTGTCGGCCAAGAACCACCAGCACTCGGCGCACAACCCGCTGGCCCAGTACCAGCAGGCCTACTCGGTGGAGGAGATCCTCGCCGCGCCGGCCATCACCTATCCGTTGACCCTGCCCATGTGCTCGCCGGTGAGCGATGGCGCGGCCGCCGCGATCGTTTGCAGTCAGGCCGGACTGGCGCGGCTGGCCGGGCGCAGCTCGCGGGCCGTCCAGGTGCTCGGCTGGGCCTTGCAGGGCGGCTCGGACCGGGCGCCCGAAGCCTTCGACCGCCACCTGGTGCGCGAGGCGGCCCGCAAGGTGTACGAGCAGGCCGGCGTCGGTCCGGAAGACGTCTCGGTGGCCGAGGTGCATGACGCCACCGCCATCGGCGAAATCATTCAGTCCGAGGTGCTGGGCCTGTGTCCCCCGGGGCAAGGCGGGGTGTGTGCCGAGCGTGGCGAGACCCGCATCGGTGGCCGCATCCCGATCAATCCCTCGGGCGGGTTGGAATCGAAAGGCCACCCGATCGGCGCCACCGGGCTGGGGCAGATCTTCGAGCTGGTGACCCAGTTGCGCGGTGAGGCCGGGGCGCGTCAGGTCGATGGCGCCCGCATCGCCATCGCCGAGAACGGCGGCGGCCTGGTGGGTATCGAGGAGGCGGCGGCCTGCGTGACCCTGCTGGGACGCTAGGTCGCGGCAGCGCAAAAAGGACTCGCCCAGCACGGGCGAGCCACACAAAAACCTGGAGAGAGACAAGGATGGAGGCAAGACAGATTCGCCACAGGCTGGCCAGGTTCGCCTTGGGCCACCGGGCGCTGGTGCTGGTGGCGCTGGCGCTGATCACCGCGTTCTTCGCCGTCGGGCTGCAGCGTATCGACGTGCGCACGATTTTCTCGGACCTGTTTCCGCGCGCGCATCCCTTCGTGCAGACCTTTCGGGAGCATCCCAACTTCGGCAATCCGCTGACGCTGACCGTAGAAATCAAGCGCAAGGATGGCAAGGACATCTACCAGCGCGACACCCTGCGCAAGATCTGGGACATCTCGCGCGAGATCGACTTGGCGCCGGGGGTCGATCATGACCAGATCCTCTCCATCGCCACCGAAAAGGCGCGTTTCACGGTGGTGACGGCCGACGGCATCTATTCGACGCCGATCATGGACGATCATCCGCCCGAGACGGCCGCCGAGCTCGAGCAGATCCGCCGCCGGGTGAGTGATTCGCCCGCGGCCCGCCAGTTCCTGGTCTCCAACGACGGCAGCGCGGCGCTGGTCAACGCCACCTTCATCGAGCATCTGGTGGACTATGGTGAGCTGTTCGCCTTCGTCCAGACCCTGGTGAGCGCGCAGCAGGACGAGTTGCACGAGATCCATGTGGCGGGCTGGCCGATGCTCACCGGCTGGGTCTATCACTTCGGCGGCGACACGGTGAAGATCTTCGCGGTCACCCTCGGGCTGATGTTCCTGATGCTGGCGCTGCACATGCGTAATGTAGCTGGCATCGTCACCCCGGCGGTGGTCAGCATCGTCTCCGCTATCTGGGGGTTCGGGCTGGTGGGCTGGCTCGGGCAGCCGGTGGAGCCCCTGTTGATGGTGGTGCCGCTGCTGCTGATCGCGCGCTGCTTCAGCCACTGCGTGCAGGCCACCGAACGCTATTACGAGCTGTTGCACCAGTCCGGCGACAAGCACCAGGCAGCCGAGTATTCGCTGGTGTCGCTGGTGTGGCCGGGCACGCTCGGGATTCTCACCGATGCGGTCGGCCTGCTGCTGGTGGCCCTGGCGCCGATCCCGGCGCTGGAGCGATTCGCCCTGTTCACCGGACTGTGGGCGCTCAACCTGATCGTGACCAGCGTCCTCCTCACTCCGATTCTGCTGAGCCTGTTGCCGCAGCCGAATAATCTCGACCACCTGCTGGCGCGGGGCGACGACGGCGGCTGGCTGCCGCGCGTCATGAACCGGGTGCTGCTGCGCTGCGGCCACCTGGCCACCCGCCGGGCGCGCTTCACCGCACTGGTCTTCGCTGCGCTGGCGGTGCTGGCCGTGGTCGAGATGAGCAAGGTGCAGGTGGGCAACCCGGTCGAGGGCAGCAACCTGCTGCGCTACGACTCCAGATTCAACACCGCGGTGCGCGACATCAACGCCCACTTCCCCGGGCTGATGACGCTGGAGGTGGTGTTCGAGGGCAAACAGGGGCGTATCGTGCGCCAGTCCGACACCCTCAACACCATGCAGTCGCTGCAGCACTGCCTGGAGAGCGGGCCGACGCCGCCGACCGCCACCCTGTCTTTCGCCGACTATGCGCCGGAGGCCAACCGGGTGTTCAACGGCGGCAACCCGAAATGGGCGCCGCTGGACAATGACGACGCGGCCGCGGCCGCTGCGGCCGGCGCCCTCATGGTGGGCACCAGCGCCAAGGCCTATCTGCATGTGACCGATTTCGAGCAGACGAACGGCACCGTGTCCCTGTGGTACCCGAACAACAAGCAGGCGACCGTGGACGCCGCCCTGGTGCAGGCGCGCCGCTGCATCGACGAGGTCGGCCCGGAGCATGAGACCTTCCGCATCCGCCTGGGTACGGGCGCCATCGCGCTGCAGCAGTCCATCAACGACACGGTGGACCTGTATCAGTGGTACATCCTCGGCGCGCTCAACCTGGTGATCCTGGTGGGCTGCTCGCTGGCTTACCGGTCGATCGCGGCAGGGCTGATCCTGCTCTTCCCGGTGAACCTGGCCAACGTTTTCCTGACCGCGGCGATGTCGCTCGGCGGGCTCGGTCTGGATGTGAATTCGCTGCCCATCCTGGCCATCGGCATCGGCGTGGGCATCGACTACGGGATCTATCTGCTGACCCGTATCTGGGAGGAGTACCAGGCCTGCGATCGCGATCTGCGTGCCGCCATCAACATGGCGCTGACCACCTGCGGCAAGGCCATCTTCTTCACCGCCAGCCTCATGACCCTCGGCATCGCGCCCTGGTACTTCCTGTCGGAACTGAAGTTCCTCTCCGACATGGGCCTGATGCTGGTGGCGGTGATGCTCATCAACATGGTGCTGGCGCTGCTGCTGGTGCCGCTGCTCGTGTTCCTGTTCCGCCCCCGCTTTCTCGAAAAGGACGTGTCGGCCCTGTCCGAGAGCGTCGAAGGTACCCCGTCGGGCGACAGCCAGCGGATCTCCATGGCCAGCTTGTGACACCTCCGGGCCCATGCCCGGCACATTACAAAGGAGTGAGACATGCACATTCGCAAGTTCGATTTCAATTTCAGCCGCCGCGCCTTTCTCGACAAGACCGCGCGGGGCATCCTCGGTGCCGGCGTACTGACGCCGCTGTGGCCGCTGATCGCGCAGGCCGCCGACATCACCAAGGCCTACCCGGACGAGCTGCTCTCCATCGAGGGTTACACCAAGGGCAAGATCAAGACCGGTGACCTGCTCACGGCCGACAACGTGGACCTGGTCAAGGAGTTGCTCGACCCGATCGCCTTCAAGCAGGTCAAGGAGATGGGGCGGCAGATCCGCATCGTGGCCTCCACCCGTGATGTGACCCGGATGTATCCGGCCGAGTACCTGGAAGCGACCCTGCGCAACAAGGGGCAGGCCCGGTTCGATGCGGGCGGCAACGTGGTCACCGCCGACGGCAAACCCTGGATCGGTGGCAATCCCTTCCCGGACGCCAAGACGGCCGAGGAGGCCTTCGCCAATCTGGCGCTGAGCTGGGGTCGCCACAACAACTCCACCTATGCGGTGCGCGACTGGGAGATCGGCCCCGATGGCGAGCAGTCCTATCAGTATGACTTCGTGTGGGTGGAAGAGAACACCTCCGGGCGCGTCGGCGCGGGCGGGCCGTACCTCGAGGGCATGGAAGACAAGCTGCGCCTGCAGTCGGTGTTCTTCACCTCGCCTGCCGACGTCAAGGGCACCTCCTACCTGAACACCTGGCACTACGACCAGAGGAGGTTTCCCGACCTGGTCGGCTACCTGCCGGCCTTCAAGCGGGTGCGCAAGTTCCCCACCAACCAGCGCTTCGAACCGCTGGTGGCCGGCATGGCCCTGTACCTGTCCGATGCCTGGGCGGCAGGCGATCCGATGCTCACCTGGGGCAACTACCGGGTGGTCGGCCGCGGCCCCTTCCTGGGCGCGGTATCGCAGAACTGGTATGGCGACAACGAGAACTGGGAGCGCCCGGTGCACGGTGGTCCGAAGAACCAGACCTTCTTCGAGACCCAGATGGAGCTGTGCCCCGAGGTGCTGATCGTCGAGGCGGAGCCGGTGGGCTACTCGCGCGCGCCGGTGTCCAAGAAGCGGGTGTGGATCGATGTGCGCAACATGATGTACGTGGGGTACATCACCTACGACCGTCGTGGCGACATCTGGAAGAGCTTCGAGCCCCAGTACAGCCTGTACGAGAAGGGCGACCTGAAGGTGATGGACGGCAAGCACACCGCCTGGTCGTGGACCGGCGTGCATTGCCATGACATCCAGTCCAACCGCATGACCCGCTTCGTCCAGGCGAAGAAGGTTCAAGGTGGCTACACCTCTGGCTACAACCGCGAAGGGCTCATCGACAAGTACCTGAACAATCAGGCCATTCAGCGGCTGGGAACCTGATCATGCGGCGCGATCGACTCTCCGGCAAAGGCCGGGCATGGCGCAAGGTGTTGTGCGCAGCATGTTTCGCCGGGATTGGCCTTGGTGCACAGGCCGTGCCGCCAGCTCCGACAGTGATCCGCAGCGGTACCGCGCACGAAATGCTGTTCGACCTGGCTTTCGATGGTGCCATCGGACTCGCAGTCGGTGCCTATGGCGCCGTTCTCGCCAGTGACGATGGAGGCTTGAATTGGCGGCCGGTCGGTGTCAAGCAGGTGTCGGTCGCCTTGCTGGGCGCAAGCGTCAAGAATGGTCGCTGTATCGCGGTTGGCCAGGCTGGCGCCATGTTGGTGTCCGACGACTGTCGCCAATGGCGGGCGCTGCCCCCGGTGTCGGAGGCGCGGTTGATGGCGGTCAGTCATAACCGTCATCAGCTGGCGGTGGCAGTGGGCGCATTCGGGACGGTCCTCCGCTCCCGCGATGGCGGCCAACACTGGGACGTGCTCGACCTCGATTGGTCGCAGCTCAATCCGGATGGCTTCGAACCGCATCTCTATGACGTTCATGTGGATGACGATGGCTTGATCACGATGGTGGGAGAGTCAGGCCTGATCCTGCGCTCCGTTGATGGGGAGACTTGGCAGATCCTGCATTACGGCGGTCCCTCCCTGTTCGGATTCGCAGCGGCCGGTTCGCACATTTTCGCGGTTGGCCAGGCTGGATTGGTCCTGGCCAGTGACGACCGTGGCAGGACGTGGCGGGCGCGCGCTACCGGCATGGCGGATCTGCTCACCGGAGTATGGACAAACGGTGGGGGCAGGGTGGTGGTATCGGGCGTGAATGTCTTGCTTGAGAGCACCAATGAAGGAGTGGATTGGCAGCCGGTTGGGCCCAAGCCACAGGCTGCGCTGGTGGCAGTAAGCGGAGCAACTGACGGGGCAGGGCAAAACCGGATCCTGGCCGTAGGTAGCGCAGCAACAGTCATTGAGCTGGTGCACTGAGTTTGCATTGAGCACGCACCCTGCACGCCAGCGCGCGGGGAAACACGAAAAATCGAGGAGACAAGATGAAGACCATTGTGCTGAACCTGTCGCGCAGCGCCCTGTGGGCCGGCGCTGCTGTTTGTGCCTTGCCGGTCGCGGCCGCGGACTGGCAGGTATCGGGTCTGGTCCGTGAGGAGATCGCGGTGCGGGCCGGTGGCCACGAGAACCCGGCCAATCAATCGGGCAATCGCTTCAACGGCGTCACCGTCGCCAACACCGGCCTGGGGCCGCTGTTGGCACCGGGCGTGGCCCCGTCGACCTTTGCACGACCGGACAGCCTGTCGGAGTCCACCTCGTTGAACATGTTCGCCACCCGCATGGAGTTGAGCGCGGACGCCAAGTTCAACGAATCCTTCGCGGCCCATTTCAAGCTGCGTGGCTTCTACGACGGCGTCGGCCAGATCGAGGATGCCTACAAGTACGAGAACATCTTCGAGCAGGAGTTTCGCGGCAGTCGCGGCGGTACGCCCTTTGAGGCGGCTCGCAAGGACTGGATGGTGGACGTGCCTGTTGCCCATCTGGATTACAACGACGGACCATTGTGGCTGCGCCTCGGGAACCAGCAGATCGCTTGGGGCGAGGCGATCTTCTTCCGTGTGCTCGACGTTCCCAATGGTCTCGACCTGCGTCGTCACTCGATCCTCGACGTGGCCGCCGAGGAGTTCTCGGACAAGCGGGTGCCGTCCTTCGGCCTGCGCGGCAGCTTCCGGGTCAACAACGACTGGGAGATCGAAGGCTTCTCCCAGCGCTTCCAGCCCTCCATCCTGGCCGGCGACAATTCCCCCTACAACACCATCCCCGCGCAGTTCACGGTGCAGGAGCGGGCCGGTTATCAGGACGTCAAGAACGACTGGAATTTCGGCGGTCGCATTCGAGGCAACATCGGTGACGTCGGCGTGCAGTTCATGGCGGTCAACCGGCGCAACCCGGACGGGGTCGTGCGCTGGACCGATTCGAAGTCTGGCATGCTCGGCGGCACGGCCTTCCAGGCGGGCACCGGACAAGGCGTCTACAGCTCGGCTGAATGGTTCGAATACGCCAGTCTTGTGGGGCTGGACGGCATTGGCGGCCTTGAAACCGCGCTCAACGAGTTTCCGGCCACGCTGGGCCTGGGGTCGCTCGGTGTAGCAGGCGGTTGCGGCGCCAACGTTACCGGCAATCAGATCTCGATTCCTGGCAAGGCGGCTGCAGGTTGCATTCTGGATACTTTCTTCGATCCAGTGGTGGGGATGGGCAACCTCAAGGGGCATCTGGCGCGTGAATATCCGCGCGAGACCGTTCTCGGATTCAGTGCGAACCATGTATTCGAGGGCGAGCCCGATTCGCTTCTTGATCAACTCGTAGCGCGCTTCGAGCTGTCCTACACGCCGGACAAGAAGTTCACGAATCCGACCCTGTCGCGCCATTACATCAAGGAAGACGAGACCCAGTTCGCCTTCATCTTCGAGAAGTACCACAAGTTCAGCGCGTCCATGCCGGCCACCTACATCGTGGCGCAATGGCTGCACAAGAGTTCGAGTGACCTCTACGGCCGCCATGTGTCCGGGCTCAGCAACAAGCCGGGTGAGCGGCCGCGCGGCATCGACAGCTTCAACGCCGTGGCGCTGGCCATCCAGCAGCCCTCGAGCACGCTCGAATGGCGCGGCGACCTCACCGTGCTGACCGACCTGCGTGGCGGCTGGCTGATCCAGCCCGGGGTGAAGTGGAAGCCCAACCGCCAGATGCAGCTCGACATCTACGCCAACATCATCGAGAGCGATGGCGGCTATGACGACTTCGCCGCCAACCTCGAGAACGCCAACGAGGTCTTCGTGCGCGGCACCTGGTACTTCTGAGCGTCCATCGACCAGCGATCAGACAAGGAGCAGGTGTGGAATCGAATGCACTGGAAGGGAAGGTGGCGCTGGTGACCGGGGGCGCACGCGGCCTCGGCGCCGCAATCGCCAGGAGTCTGGCCGCTGCGGGCGCCCAGGTGGTGGTCACGGATGTGGACGAGGATGCCGGACGGGCGGTGGCCGCACCGCTCGATGGCCTGTTCGTCCGCCATGACGTGACCAACGAAGCTGACTGGGCAGAGGCCGTGAAGCGCACGCTCGAGGCCTTCGGCGCGCTGGACGTGGTGGTCAACAACGCCGGCATCGAGACCGCCGCGCTCATGATTGATTGTGAGCTCGACGATTTTCGCCGGGTGCTGTCGGTCAATGCGGACGGCTGCTTTCTGGGCACCAAATGGGCCATGCGCACCATGCGGCCCGGCGGTGCCGCGGGCCGGGGTGGGGCGGTGATCAACCTGTCCTCGGTGGCGGGTCTGGTGGGCGTGGTCGGCCTGGGCGCCTACTGCGCGGCCAAGGGCGCGGTGCGCCTGCTGACCAAGTCCGCCGCCATGGAGAGCGCGCGCCTGGGCTATGGCGTGCGGGTCAACTCGATCCACCCGGCCATCATCAAGACCGACATGGGCGTTGCCGTCGTCAATTCGCTGGTGGACCTGGGGCTGGCCGCCGACGCGGACGCGGCCGAGGCGCTCATGCAGCAGATGCATCCCATGGGCTACGGGCGCCCCCAGGACGTGGCCGAGGCGGTGCGCTATCTGGCCGCCGGCAGCGGGCGCTGGGTCAATGGCGCCGAGCTCGTGCTCGATGGTGGCCTGACCGCCGGCTGAGGCGCGTGTGCCGGAACAACAACAGGAGACAACAATGAAACGAAAGACAGTGACCGTCTTCGCGGCCACCGGCCATGCCGGCACGGCCTGCGTGGAGGAGCTGATCCGCCAGGACGTGTTCGACGTTCAGGTCCTCGTCCGGGAAGGGCGGCTGCAGGAGAAGTCCTCCTCCGGCCTGCTCACCTCCGACGACGAAAAGCAGCAGCGCTGGGCCGACTGGCAGCGGCGCGGCGTCGTCATCAAGCATGCCGACGTGACCGATCACGCCTCGCTGATCCCGGCGCTGCAGGGGACCGACTACCTGGTGTCCTGCGTGCCGCTGTTCGCCACCGAATCGCAGTACCCGCTCATCTGGGCCGCGAAGCAGGCCGGCGTCGAGCGCTTCGTGCCCTCGGAATACGGCTTCATCTACGAGTGGGAGCAGTTCTGGCCGACGGCCAATGCCCACCGCACGGCGGCGGCCCAGAAGGCCTTCATCCGCCGGGTGATCGAGCTGGCCGGGCTGGACTTCACCATCATCCCGGCCGGCCTGTGGATCGAGTACTTCATGGCCGAGCCGGTGGCGGTGATGGGCGATGGCGACACCAAGATGTCCTGGTCCTGCCCGCAGGACGTGGGCCGGATCATCCCCCATGTGCTCGCCCACCCGGCCTCGCGCAATGCGGTCTGCCCGGTCGCACCGACCGCCTATCTCACCTGGAACGAGTTGCTCGATGTGCGCGAGCGCCTGCTCGGCCGTCCCATCGAGCGTCGCTACATGAACCACGCCGACTGGTGCCGGGCCTATGACGAAGCACCGGAAGGCGCCATGAAGGCGATCGTGGGCATCGGGGTGACCGCCACCGAATGCCCCGAAGGCATGCCCCTGTGGGCCAACTGGAACGCCATGCATCTGCCCGAGTTCCAGGGCACGCCGCTGGACCGCCTGTTCCCCGACTACATCGAGCCGCGGGTGCGCGAACTGGAAGCGGCGATGGCCGCCCTGGCCGAGGCTTGAGTACTTTCGAGGAGACGACATGAACCTGAGTACGAGTGCCGCGGGGCTGCCCGTGCGCAGCGGCAGTTTTTCCGGCTGGCGGCTGATGTTCCGGCTCGCCGGGGTGTTCAACATCGCGGTGGCGATCCCGCTGTGGTTCGCGCCGGTGGCGGTGTGCACCCTGTTCGGCTTCGAGCCGGTGCCGGTGGACATCCTCTATACCGACCTGTTCGCCGTGCTGGTGATCACCTTCGGCATCGGTTACTGGCGCGTGGGGGCGAACCCGGTGCGCAACCGCGTGATGATCGAGAAGGGCATCATCGGTAAGCTGCTGGTGGTGCTGGTCGGCTACCAGCACTTCCTCGCCGGCACCACCAGCCTGCCCTTCGCGGCGCTGGTGACCGGCGACCTGGTGTGGGCCTTCTTCTTCTGGCGCTATCTGCGCACCCATCCGGAGCAGGGGCGCGCGGCATGAGCCGGCTCGATGGCAAGCATGTGCTGGTGACCGGCGCCGGCCGTGGCATCGGGCTGGCCACCGTGGCCGCCTGTCTCGACGCGGGCGCCCGGGTGTTGGCCACCGACCTCGCCCCCAAACCGGGCGAGGCGCTGCAGGCCCTGATCGACCGCGACCTGCCGGTGGATTATCGGCAGCAGGACGTGACCCGGGAGGCGGATTGGGCGGCGATCGCCGCCCATGTCGAGCAGCACTGCGGTGGCGTCCTCGACGTGGTGGTCAACAACGCCGGCATCGCCCTGATGGGCACGGTCGAGGACACCGCCCTGGGCGACTGGCAGCGCACGCTGGACGTGAACCTCACCGGCGTCTTTCTCGGCACGAAAACGGCGGTGCGGCTGATGCGTGCGCGCGGCGGCTCGATCATCAACGTCTCGTCCATCGAGGCCATGATCGGCGAGCCGCTGGTGGCGGCCTACAACGCCTCCAAGGGCGGGGTGCGCACCTTTACCAAGTCCGCAGCGGTGCATTGCGCCCGCCAGGGCTACGGCATCCGCGTCAATTCGATTCACCCCGGTTTCACCGACACCGCGCTGGTCTCGGGCGCGGTCGCCACCCTCACGCCGGATCGGGCCGCAGATTTCGTGGGTGATGTGATGCGACGCATCCCCATGGGGCGGCTGGCCCGGCCTGAGGAGATTGCACGCCCCATCGTCTTTCTTGCGTCCGACGATGCGTCCTACATGACCGGTGCCGAGCTGGTCGTGGATGGCGGGCACCTGGCCTGACGGCCGCGACAATTCATTCGACAAGGAGAGACATCCATGTTCAACGCCATTCTGGTCGACAAGGGCGAAGGCGGTTATGTGGCTTCACTGGCTGCTGTGGAGGATGCCCGGCTGCCCGAGGGCGACGTGACCGTGCGCATCACCTATTCGACGGTCAACTACAAGGACGGTCTGCTCATGACCGGCCGCATCCCGCTCATCAGCCATTTTCCGATGGTGCCGGGCATCGACTTCGCCGGCACGGTGGAGGCCAGTGATCACCCCGACTGGAAACCCGGTGATGCGGTGCTCGTCAATGGCTACGGTCTGGGTGAGCGCCACTGGGGCGGGCTGGCGCAGCGCGCGCGGGTCAAGGGCGACTGGCTGGTGCCGCTGCCAGCGGCCTTCACGCCGCGCCAGGCCATGGCCGTCGGCACCGCGGGCTACGCAGCCATGCTGTGCGTGATGACGCTTGAACGCCACGGCATCGAGCCCGCCGACGGTGACATTTTGGTGACGGGTGCCAGCGGTGGGGTGGGCAGCATCGCGATCGCGCTGCTGTCCGGTCTGGGCTATCGCGTCGTGGCCGCCACCGGCCGGCCGCAGGAGGCGGACTATCTCAAGGCGCTGGGGGCGGCCGAGCTCATCGACCGCGCGACGCTGGCCAGCCCCGGCGAGCCCATGCAGGCCGAGCGCTGGGCCGGTGCCATCGATACTGCCGGCAGCCACACGCTGGTGAACGTGGCGGCGCAGGTGCGCTACGGCGGGGCGATCGCCGCCACCGGGCTGGCCCAGGGGCTTGACCTGCCGGCGACGGTGCTGCCTTTCATCCTGCGCAATCTGGCCCTGTACGGCGTCGATAGCGTGAACGCACCCATGGCGCTGCGGCGCGAGGCGTGGTCACGGCTGGCGCGGGATCTTGATGCTGCGCGGCTCGAGTCCATGGTGCGCGAGATCCGGCTCAGCGAGGTCATCGGGATGGCGCCGGAGATTCTTGCGGGCCGGGTCCGTGGTCGCTTGGTCGTCGACGTTGGCAATTGACGAAGCAGTCGTTCGCGCTGCTACGGGGTTTCTTCCTGCTCCATCCCTCGAATCGCTTTTGGTCTTTCTTGGGCTGATCCTGTTATCGGGCCAGCGAGTGTCTGGCTGGAACAGGGGCGGGAAGGAAAATCAGCGATGAAGCGATTCATGGCATCAGGAGCAACATAGATGAGTAGTAACGCAGACCCTAATCTTCAACTCCTCCACGATATGGTCGTGCGCGCGCTTGAGCAGGAAGTCGCCCCTTATTACCAATCCTGGGAAGATGCGGGCGGTATGCCTCGCAGCGTCTGGAACACATTGGGTAATGCAGGGCTGCTCGGCATCGACATGCCCGAAGAGTATGGCGGCGCAGGCGCCGGATTCGAGATCACACAGCTCACCGCCGAGGAGATCGCGCGGCAGGGATTTGGGGGGCTGGCAGCCGGGTACAACATCCACGCCAACATTGTCATGCCCTATCTGCTTCACATCGGCACCGACGCCCAGAAACGTCAATGGCTTCCGCCAATGGTCACTGGAGAGGTGGTCGGTGCTATTGCGATGACCGAGCCCGGCGCCGGAAGCGATCTGGCCGCAATGCGGACCACGGCCGAACGCACGGCCGACGGTTGGCGTATCAACGGCGCAAAAGTGTTCATTACCAATGGCATTCACGCTGATCTCGTCATTGTTTGCGCCAAGACCGACCCCAGGGCGGGCGCCAGGGGGGTTTCATTGTTTCTCGTAGACACCCGTTTGACCGGTTTTTCGAGGGGCAAGCCAATTCGGAAAATTGGGCAGCATACGGGAGATACGGCCGAATTGTTTTTTACGGATCTCGTTGTGCCGGCAGACGCGTTGCTGGGTGAGGAGGGGCGCGGATTTTCCTATCTCATGCAGGAATTGCCCAGGGAGCGGCTCTCCGTCGCAGCCCATGCACTGGGGGCCACGGAAGGAGCCCTGGCATTGACGGTGGACTACGTCCAGCAACGAAGGGCATTTGGCCAGTGCGTGAGTGATTTCCAGAATACACGTTTCAAACTTGCCGAAGCCAAAGCGCAGATCGAAGTGGCCCGTGCCTATTTCAAGCAATGTACCGAGAAGTACCGAAACGCCGAAATGACAGCCGTCGACGCTGCGATCCTGAAGCTGCATCTCACTGAAATGCAGTGTGGCGTGACCGATACATGCCTGCAGTTCTTCGGTGGATATGGCTACACCGTCGAATACCCGATCTCGCGCTTCTTTGTCGACGCTCGGGTTCAAACGATCTATGCGGGGACATCGGAAATCATGAAGGAAGTCATTGCCAGATCGATGTTCGGAAAGTAGCCCGTGCCGCGCTGGAAAAGATGCACGACGCGCCGACGGTCCCGTGCGGACTGAATCGAGCGCAATCAAGAGACACACGTTGGAGTACGAGCGATGCAATTGAAGGGTGTTGTGATTCTGGATGCGGCACGAACCGCGATCGGGGATTTCGGCGGGAGTCTTTCCGCCGTCAAGCCGGTGGAGCTGGGTACGGCTGCGGCAGCCGAAGCCATTCGCCGCTCCGGGGTGCCGGCTGAAGACATTGACCACTCGGTGTTTGGTCACATCATCACCACCGGACCGGCAGATGCCTATCTGGCACGACACATCGGTTTGAACGTGGGCCTGCAAAAGAGCTCGGCAGCGTTCAATGTCAATCGTTTGTGCGGCTCAGCCGTTCAATCGGTCATTTCAGCAGCGCAAATGATCATGCTGGGGGACAGTCGGATTGCGCTCGCAGGCGGAGCGGAATCCATGAGCCAGGGCGGCTATCTGCTGCCTGGTGTAAGGCAGGGGTTGAGATTGGGCCGCGGCGAGGTGCTTGATCTGACGGCAGACACCCTGAGCGACCCGTTCGGCAGTGGTCACATGGGCATGACGGCGGAAAACATCGCCCGCGAATACGGGCTCACGCGCACGGATCTCGATGCCTTCTCCGTCGAAAGTCATCGTCGTGCATGCGAGGCTATCGAGGCGGGGCGTTTCGATGCCCAGATCGTGCCGGTCGTCGCACGACATGGTCGAAAGGAGATCACGGTCAGTCGTGACGAGCACCCGCGTGCAGAGACCACCCTGGATTCGCTTGCTCGCCTGAAGCCGGCATTCAGGAAGGACGGGATCGTCACGGCGGGCAACGCATCCAGCCTGAATGACGGGGCGGCCGCGATGGTTCTCACGAGCAGGGCTGAAGCGGCGCGCCGCGGGCTCAAACCACGCGCGTGTCTGCGTGCATACGCTTTCGCAGGTGTCGCCCCCGACATGATGGGGCTCGGACCGATTCCGGCGGTTCAGCGGGTGCTTGCCGACACTGGCTTGAAGGTCACCGATTTCGATGTCATCGAATCAAACGAGGCATTTGCGTCGCAGGCCATCGCAGTGGCCCGCTCGCTCGGCTTCGATGAAGCCAAGGTCAATCCGAACGGCGGCGCAGTCGCTTTGGGGCATCCGGTCGGTGCGACGGGCTCGATCATCATCGTCAAGACGATTGCCGAGCTTGAGCGCATCGACGGTCGCCTCGGCCTTGTCACCATGTGTATTGGCGGGGGGCAAGGGATCGCACTCGTGGTGGAGCGCCTGGCATGATCAAGGATGCCCGGATTCGCAAGGTAGGCGTCATAGGCGCAGGTGTCATGGGGGCGGGCATTGCTGCTCAGGCCGCGAATGGCGGCACCGAGGTTGTACTGCTGGACATCCTGCCAGATGGGGCAGGCGATCGAAATGCCATGGCCCAAGGGGCCCTCGATCGGCTGATCGGCGCAGGGAGTTCGGGTGGGTTGATGCATCCTTCGCTGGCGTCACGCATACAGGTCGGGAACCTGGAGGACGACATCAATGCGCTCGCAAGCTGCGATTGGATCATTGAAGTCGTGATTGAGCGGCTGGACGTCAAGCAGACGCTGTACCGAAAGCTCGCCGAGATCAGACGCCCCGATGCCATCGTGTCGTCGAACACATCGACCATTCCGCTGGCGCGATTGCTCGAAGGGCTTCCGGACGAATTTCGCCGGCATTTTGTGGTGACCCATTACTTCAACCCACCACGCCATATGCGTCTGATGGAGCTGGTGACGGGGAGCGATACCGCTGAGGATGTCATCGAGCGCGTCACCGAGTTCAACGATCGCTGTATGGGAAAAACCGTTGTCCGTTGCGCTGACCGGCCCGGCTTTATCGGGAATCGGATCGGCGTATTCTGGATGCAGGTGGCATTGCAGGAGGCCGTGGCGCACGGGCTGACGGTGGAGGAAGCGGACGCCATCATGCGCGTTTGCGGGTTCCCCAAGACGGGTGTTTTCGGGCTGTGGGATCTGGTGGGGATCGACCTGATGTCCGCCGCCGTAGAGAGTCTCCGCACGCTACTGCCGCCGGATGATGATTTTTCGGCTGTCAGTGAAATTTCGGGAACCGTACAGGGCATGCTCGAAAAGGGCTACAAGGGCCGCAAGGGAAGCATCCTGCAAGGGTTTTATCGACAGCGAAAGGATGCGGACGGGCGACGCGTGCGGGAGGTGATCGATCTGGATTCGCTCCAATACAGAGCGCCAGGCGATGTCTCCATCGCCAGTGCGGCACTGAAGGCCGGGCAGCTTGCCGACTTGGTCCTGGCCGATGATCGAGGCGGTCGATTCGCGTGGCGGGTGCTTTCACGCGTGCTGAACTATGCGGCCAAGCTGATCCCGGAGGCCGCCGACAGCCCGCGGGACTTCGATCTGGCGATGAAGCTGGGCTACAACTGGACATGGGGCCCGTTTGAGATGATCGACCGCCTTGGCCTTGACGCGTTTTCCCGGCGATTGCGGGAAGAAGGTGTCGCCCCAGCCAGTTTTCTCAATCATGCTCGGGGCCGGCCGATCTTCATGAAAGACGGCGAGCAGATGCGGGTGCTGGATGCGGAGGGAGAATATCAGACGCGCGAGCGGGCGGCGGGAACGCTGCAGTTGCAGGATCTTGCCGCTGGCGCACGTCTTCATCAGCGGTCGCGTTCCACGCTGTGGGATCTGGGCGACGACGTTTGGTGCCTCGAATTCAATGGCAAAGTACCCACCATAGGCCTCGAACTGCTCGATGACATTCAATTGACGCTGAACGAAGCGGTCGCGGCTGACAAAGCCCTGGTGTTTTATCACGAAGGGCCTGTGTTTGCTGCTGGGGCCGACCTGAGGATCGTGCTCGAGACCGCCAGGACCCCCGCTGCTGCAGCACGTTTCATTCAGACAGGGCAGGACGTATTCAAGCAGATTCAGCAGGCGCAGGTGCCTGTAGTGGGTGCGCCGCTGGGCGCGGCACTGGCGGGAGGTCTGGAATTGCTGCTTCACTGCCACGCCATTCAGGCGCATGCAGACGCGAGCATGGGCTTGGTGGAAGTGCAGGTGGGTATCGTGCCGGGTTGGGGCGGATGCCGGGAGTTGCTTAAGCGCTGTGCCGAGCGTTTCGGTACCGAGAACGCAATTGTCCAGTGCTTTGAGTTGCTCAGAACGAGTGCGGTTGCAGCGTCAGCGCAGGAGGCCAGGGCGCTCGGATTCCTGCGTGACAGTGATGGCATCAGCATGAATGTGGGGCGAGTGCTGTTTGACGCCAAACAAAAGGCGCTCGCGCTGCGGCAGTCGCCATCGCATAGATCATGTGCCCCTGTGATGGCGGTCCCAAATGATCTGCAGTTGGCTTCCGGCGGCTATCAGCGCGAACTTGAAGAAGCACTTCTCAGTGTGCTGATGAGTGCAACTGAGCCGGACTGGGAAAGGGGCATGTCCGATCGGGAGCGCGAAGTCGATCTGGCGTTGTTTGCCAGGGTCGAAGCGCGCGAGCGCATCGCGCACATGCTGGCACACGGCAAGCCACTGATGAACTGAAAGCCACCGGCTCAGCCAAGGGACAAGCTTGGGCCATTCAACGGGGTGACGGAAATCGCGAGCAATCTCTTGCGTGCCCCGAACACAAGATTCTGGGGAAAGTTGCTTGTAAGTGCGCTGGGTTGAATATCTACCCCTCCACTGGCGTCACTGGTTTTCCCGGCAGTTGACTCATGGTCCTCAACCTCTCCTCCCACTGCCGGGTTTTCCGGCCCGCCATGAATCAACATTGGCGGGCCGGCTTTTTTGGGTGGGCCGCCGCCGCAGCCGGCTGACTTCTCCGTTGAACATCCGCTTCCCCGCACTCGTTACTTCCTCATCGGATCGGAATGAATGACGCGCTTGATTGCGGTTCGCATCGCGGAACGCTAGCGGAATCAGTGGCCTACTTTGGATTGGCGTTGCTGGCAGGGTTTCGGTCAGAACACGTGGTAAGAGCTGCACCGGAGGGACCGGCCTGCTTTGGGGCGGAATCGGTAGCCGGTTTCATTGTATTGCGCGTCAGCGGCAAGGCCGGTCAGGGCACGGTTCCGTGCGGACCGCGCCTTGCACCCTGTGTGTCAGTTGACGCGCGCCTCGGCCGGTTTTGGCGTTCTCGCCGCCAGGCCGCCTTCTGCCTGCAGCAGTTCCACCATGTCCCCCAGGATCGAGGTGGCTTCGTCGCGCAGCACGTCGCGGCTGAGTTTGCTCGACTTCTCGGCGGCCAGTTCGGCGCGCAGGCTGCGCTCACCGGCAATCAGGCCGTCGTCGCGCAGCGCGGAGAGGTCGGGATTGGTGGTCTCCGAGCCTGCGCGTCCGGCGCTGGCCAGTTTGCGTGCCTTGATACGGGCCTCCTGCGCGCTGCGTTCCTTGCGCCGTTCCGTCTCATTGAGTGAGATCTCGTTGCGCTTGCGCAGCGCAATCAGTTCGTCGATGTCCTGCTGCAGGTCGCGATAACCCGCATCGGCCGCAACGCGTGCGGCGTGGCGCTGATTCAGAACCGGCAACAGCTCGGCAATGTGGTTGTCCGGGCTGTATGCGGCCGGTTTGACCTGCGTCCACGGCAATGCGTTGTCGAAGCTCGACTCGCCGAACTGCTCGGTGTCGGATGCCGAAGGTAGCGTAATGTCCGGGCTGACACCGCGCAGTTGCGTCGTTCCGCCGGCGATGCGGAAGAACTGCGCCACGGTCATCTTCAATTCACCGAACTTCGGTTTGGCGTTGTTGGCCATCTCGTCGAGGTTGAGGAGGGTCTGTACCGTGCCCTTGCCAAAACTCTGCTCGCCGATGATTACCCCCCGGCCGTAATCCTGGATCGCGGCCGCGAAAATTTCGGAGGCCGAGGCCGACGCACGGTTGATCAGCACCCCGAGTGGACCGTCCCACGCCTCTCCGGCCTCACCGTCAGCTTCCACCCGCAACCTGCCCTGGGCGTTGCGTTGCTGTACGACCGGTCCGGTGTCGATGAAGAGTCCGGTCAGCGAGATGGCCTCGTCGAGCGAGCCGCCGCCGTTATTGCGCAGGTCCATCAGCACCGCATCGACTTTTGCGGTCTTCAGCTCCGACAGCAGGCGCGCGACATCGCGGCTGGCGCTGCGGAAATTGTCGTTGCCGTTGCGGCGCGCGCCAACGTCCTGATAGAAGGTCGGCAGCGTGATGATGCCGATGCGCCGGCGTGCGTCACCCTTGCCGATCTCGATGACCGACTTGCTCGCCGCCTGCTGCTCGAGGTTGATCTTGTCGCGCACGAGCACCACCCGCTTGTGTTCGGCATCGGGGCCGGCATCGGCGGGCAGGACGTCGAGCACGACGGTCGTGCCCTTCTGTCCGCGGATGAGCACGACCACATCATCGACCCGCCAGCCGACGACTTCGGTCATGGTGGCCTTTTCGCCCTGCGAGACGCCGACAATGCGGTCGCCCACCGCGAGTTTTCCGGAGCTGCTTGCCGGGCCGCCGGCGACCAGTTCGCGGATGGTGACGTAGTCTTCGCGCTCCTGCAGCACGGCCCCGATGCCAAACAGCGACAGCTTCATCGAGATGGCGAAATTCTCCGATGCGCGTGGTCCCAGGTAGCTGGTATGGGGCTCGATGGAATTGGCGTAGGCGTTCATGAACACCTGGAACACATCGTCGCTCTTGGTCCGAGCGGTGCGCGAGAGCGCGTTCTCGTACCGTTTGCCCAGTGTTTCGCGAATCGCCTTGTCGTTCTTGCCGGCAAGCTTCAGGCGCAACCAGTCGTTCTTGACCCGCTTGCGCCACAGGTCGTCGAGTTCGGCGGTCGATGCCGGCCATGGCGCGTCGGTGCGCACGTATTGATAGCGCTCGTCGATGCTGAAGTCGAATCCGCGCTCGAGCAGTTTGCGCGCAAGGTCGAACCGCTCCTGCACGCGTTGCACGTAACGGTTGTAGAGCTCGAACGGGATATCCAGCCGGCGCTGGAGAATGGCGTCGTCGAGCGTCGTGCGGGATGTCGCGAACTGATCGATGTCGGACTGGAGGAAGAAGATCCGGTCCGGATCCAGCGCCTTGAGATAGCGATCGAAGATCTTCTCCGACATGCTGTCGTCGAGCGGCATGGCCTGGTAGTGATAACGCGACAGCAGGTTCGCCGCGACCAGTGCGGTCTCGGTCTGTGTCTCGTCCGGTGTCAACGTGGCCGGCGCCGGCATGGCGGCGTGTGCCGCGCCTGCCAGGGCGAGAATGATCCACGGGAGGTGTCGCTTCATGTTGGGTGCTCCAGAACTGTGTGCGCAATGCACTGCCGCGTGTTGAACGATCCGATGAGGTCGGTGTGGGCCGACACCGTACGGACGAAGCGGCCACCAAGTGATGCAAGCTTAACAGCCCGCAGCCAAGCCAATAAGACCCGCGCGCTCCGTTTCAGTTCTGTTACCGGAGATTGCGATCTTGCACACGCCAGTCGGCGGGCAGCCACTGGAGATCTTCGGGCAGGTCGATGTCGTGTGCAGGCGCGGACTGATGAACGCGCCACCCCGCCCGGGCCATCCGCGCCAGGGTCATGCCCGCGACCGCGGACGTGCTCCATGGGATGTCATCGAAAAGGGCGGCGTCGAAGCGCTTCAATCCCAGCAGCACATAGCCACCATCGGCGCTGGGGCCGAGTACGGCGTCGTGCGCGTGTAGCGCCTGCGCCGCGGCGCGCAACACCGTTGCATCGAGCGTCGGGCAGTCGGTACCGATGAGCAGCACCGGTTGCCCGGCATCGAGCACCCGGCGGGCCGCGCGAGCCATGCGGGCACCGAGATCGCCTTCGCCCTGTGCCGACCAGCGCAGCGCTGCGGGCAGCGACAGCGCATGCCAGGCAGGGTCTGCCGGCGACGGCGTGACGCACAGCTCGACCGTACCGGTCTGCGCCGCCATTGCATGCGCAACCGTGTGCAGCAGCATGCGTTGTGCCAGACGTGCCGCGCCATGCGCACCGAGCACCGGATTCAGTCGGGTCTTGGCGAAGCCGGCGACGGGCGCCTTGGCAAAGATGATGATGTGGGTGTCGTTCATCGGACTCGATGCGTCGAAGGGTCTGTCGAGAAGATGCCGACAAGCGACGCGGGCACGCCCCTCAGTCGTGCAGTGCACCGCCGCAACTACTGCCCTGACCAGCGGTGCAGCCATAGCAGTGATCGGCCACGCGGATCCCGTCGTCGGCGGGATCGACGCGCAGCAGGTCGCGCAGATGCGGACGTGCCGACATGCGCGGGCTTGGCAGCGCGAGGCCCAGTTGCTGGTTGAAATCGCAATCGTAAAGGTGCCCCTGCCAATCGACACTGACCAGGCTGCGGCACATCACACCGGCGAGATTATCCTGGCGGAAACTCGCTTGCAGCAGCGCCATATAGCGGTTGAATTCGCCCCTGGAGATCAGCGTCGAGCCGAAACGCTGAATCGGCATGTTGGCCAGTGCATAAAGTTCGTTGAACACGATGCCGAAATGCGCGAACAGTTCGCGCTTGTAGTCGGCTTCCAGTGCCGTTTGGCCGGGCGGTAAGGACGGACCTTGCGGGTTGTAGACGAGGTTCAGCACCAGCCCCGAATCCGGCTGCCCATAGCCTAGCGCGTTGAACTGCTGCAGCGCGGCGATGCTCTTGTCGAAGCTGCCCTTGCCGCGCTGGCGGTCCACGTTCTTCAGCGAATAGCAGGGCAGCGAGGCGACCACCTCGACCCGCTGTTCGGCGAGGAAGGGTGCAAGATCTGCCTGCCCCGGCTCGAACACGATCGTCAGGTTGCAGCGGTCGATCACTTTCACGCCCTGCGCCCGTGCCGAGCGCACCACCTGCCTGAACGCCGGATGCAGCTCCGGTGCGCCACCGGTCAGGTCGAGCGTCTCGATGCCGCGGGCGGCGATCACCTGGCTGATCAGCGCGATGTTGTCCGCGTCCATCATTTCACTGCGGTTGGGGCCGGCATTGACATGGCAGTGCACACAGGTCTGATTGCAGCGATAGCCCAGATTGACCTGCAGCGTACTCAGACGGTGGCGGCGCAAGGCCGGAAAGTTCGTGGCCTGGAGCAGGGGCAGCGTGGCGTGCATGAAGGTCCTTTCAATTCTTGCGTGCGTTTTGGCAACCGTGCGCACGGTCACCCCGTTTCTTTGTCGGTCGTCGCTGCTCAGACCTTACATCAAGCGCGGAGGTTCGGCGTGATACCCCTTGACGATTGCGCCTTTCGCGAATGATCACGATTGCCGTGTAAGAAAGCAGGTCATGCGCCGACGAATGCAGCAACACGCCAAGCATCATGTTCAGCGTGTCATTCCCCAAACCGTTTTTCCCCAAGCTTCGAAGGAGATTCACCATGTCGCAATCCACCAGGACCCAATCCGCCGCCACTCGCTATGCTTCTGCCGCCGCCATGGCGCTGGCCCTGAGTGCTGCCATCGGCATCGCTGCCACGCC
Organism: Azoarcus sp. L1K30; assembly: GCF_018122735.1. Classification (GTDB taxonomy): domain Bacteria; phylum Pseudomonadota; class Gammaproteobacteria; order Burkholderiales; family Rhodocyclaceae; genus Parazoarcus. Next base: position 4,900,845 of record NZ_JAGRRD010000001.1, read on the forward strand.
AGCCGCCGCACAATCGATGGACAAGGAAAAGTGCTTCGGCGTGGCACTCAAGGGCAAGAACGACTGCGCTGCCGGCCCCGGCACGACATGCGCCGGCACGTCGAAGATCGATCATCAGGGCAACGCGTGGTCGCTGGTACCCAAAGGCACTTGCGAGAAGACCATGTCGAAGACTTCGCCGAGCGGCTACGGCCAGCTTGAAGCCTTCAAGGAAAAGAAGGTCTGAGCGGCCAGCCACGGAACGGAGGCGTCGTATGTCATCGCATCGGTCTGAAATGCGTCGCACGGCCGGCGCCCCGACCCTGCCGGCACGCGCCGGGCTGGGGCTCAAGCCCGCGCACTTCGAGGCGGTGTTGAGCACCTGTCCCGATATCGGCTTCTTTGAAGTCCATGCCGAGAACTACATGGTGCCGGGCGGTTCGCTGCCCCACTTTCTGGAACGCATCCGCGAGCAATATGCGCTGTCGGTGCACGGGGTCGGGATGTCGATCGGGGCCGAGGCGGCCCTCGATCGCACCCACCTCGACGCGCTGGCGGCACTGGTGGCGCGCTATGAGCCGCAGTCGTTTTCGGAGCACCTGGCGTGGTCGACCCACGGCGACGTGTTCCTCAATGATCTGCTGCCCGTGCCGTACACCGCGGCCACGCTCGCGCGTGTGTGTGCGCACGTCGATCAGGTGCAGTCTCACCTCGGCCGCAGCATGCTGCTCGAGAACCCGGCGACTTACCTGGAGTTCGAGGCGTCGACCATGAGCGAGCCCGAATTCATTTCCGAAGTGGTGCGGCGCACCGGCTGCGGCCTGCTGCTCGATGTTAACAACATCCACGTTTCCTGCGTCAATCATGGCCGTGACCCGCACGCCTATGTGCGCGCATTGCCCCTCGATCAGGTCGGGGAGATTCATCTCGCGGGTTTCGCCACCCAGACTGACGCGGCGGGCGATCCATTGCTCATCGACAGCCACGGCGCACCCGTGGCCGAGGTGGTGTGGGCGCTGTATGCCGAAGTAATTACGCTGACCGGTGCCGTGGCGACCCTGATCGAGCGCGACAACGATGTCCCGGCATTCGATGTGCTGCTCGCCGAGGCTCATCGCGCCGACCGCACGCTGTGCGGGCAGGCCGGGCAAAACATGGCGGACAGTGTGCGAGTGCGACGGGTCGTGCAGGTGCCGGCATGAACGGCGCCATGCACGTCGGACAAGGCGATTTTGCGGCTGCGCTGCTCGACGCCGGGCGCGAATGTCCGCGCGGCCTGCGAACCTGGAACGGATCCGACCCGAATGCGCGTTTCGCGGTGTACCGTAACAACGTCCTGGTCTCGTTGGTCGATGCACTGGCGGACACCTTTCCAGTGTGTTGCGAACTGGTGGGCGAGACCTTCTTTCGTGCGATGGCCCGGGTCTTCGTCACCGATCACCCGCCACGTGCGCGGGTGCTGGCGTTCTACGGCCGGGAGTTTCCAGCGTTCGTCAGCACCTTTGCGCCGGCAGCGTCGGTGCCCTATCTGGCGGACGTCGCCCGCCTCGAAATGACGCGTCTCGAAGCCTGCCATGCGGCCGATGCATTGCCGCTGCCGCTGTCGGAGATTGCGGCCGTACTCGCCACTCCGGCGCAACTGCCAGGACTGCGCGTCCGGTTGCATCCCTCGGTGGCCGTGCTGCGCTCGAAATACGCGGTGCACTCGCTGTGGGCAGCACATCAGGGCGAGGGCGATCTGTCCGCGGTCGATCCGATGCTGGCGGAGGCGGTGCTGGTACTGCGCGCAGGGTTCGACGTGCGCTGCGTCCTGCTCGACCCCGCAAGCGCGGTTTTCATCGACGACCTCGTCCACGGGGCCGAGCTCGGCGCTGCTCATCATGCCGCCAGTCTGCTCGATCCTGCCTTCGATCTCGCGGCCGCACTTGGCCTCGTACTGCAGCACGAGATCATCACTGCACGCCTTACCGGAGATCATGACCATGAACACACATGTTGAATCTGCAGTACGCGCGCCCGCCACGGAGAGAACCGGGCTGGCGCAGTGGGCCGAATGCGGCGTCGGACTGCTCTCGCGCATCCCACCGTCGCTGATCGCTTTCGTCGGTCGCTTTTCGATTGCCGCGGTCTTCTGGAAGTCTGGCCAGACCAAAGTCGAGGGACTCGCCATCGACCTCATCAACGGCGAGTTCAGTCTGGGGGTGCCGAGGCTGTCTGATTCGGCGCTGTACCTGTTCCAGGAAGAGTATCGGCTGCCGCTGATCCCGCCGGAGCTCGCCGCGCCGATGGCCGCGTTTGCCGAGCATCTGTTCCCGATTCTGCTGCTGCTCGGCTTGATGACGAGGCTGTCCGCGCTGGCTCTGCTGGTGATGACGCTGACCATCCAGCTCTTCGTCTATCCTGACGCCTATCCGACGCACGGGGTGTGGGCGGCTGTGCTGCTGTATCTGATCGCGAACGGGCCGGGCAGGGTGTCGCTCGACCACTGGATCGCACGGCGTTGACCAAGGCGCGGCCCATCTTTTCTCCCCATTGGCGAACTCACGCAGGAGCGCCGACGTCGAACTCATGAGCGCGGTCAGTCGCCAATATCATTGGGGAGCGCACACATGAACACACACGATTCGGGCTCTCCCGGTCACACCGGGCATGCCACCGATTGCCAGCATGAGCACTCCGCCAAGCCGTTCAAGGACCCGGTTTGCGGCATGATCGTCGTGCCCGGCACCAACAGGCCGAGCACCGAGCACGATGGCCAGACCTACCATTTCTGCTCCAGCAAGTGCCACGAAAAGTTCGTGGCCGATCCGGCGCGCTACCTCACCGGCGCGCACGCGCCGGCCGAACCGGCCCCCAAGGGTATGAAATATACCTGCCCGATGCACCCCGAGATCGTGCGCGATGCGCCCGGCGAGTGCCCGAAGTGCGGCATGGCGCTGGAGCCGATGGGTGTGCCGACCGAGGATGCCGGACCGCCCCCGGAGTTGATCGACTTCCGGCGCCGCTTCCGGGTCGGTGCCGTGCTTACCGTCCCACTGCTGATCCTGACCATGGGCCCGATGGTGGGACTGGGCTTCCTGCGCGAGATGTTTGGCGAGCGTGCGGCACAGTGGGCCGAGCTGCTGCTGGGCTCCCCGGTCATCCTGTGGGCCGGTTGGCCGTTCCTCGAGCGCGGCGTCAGATCAGTGATCAGCCGCAGCCTCAACATGTTCACGCTGATCTCGCTCGGCGTGGGGTCAGCCTACCTGTTCAGCGTGGCGGCGGTACTGTTGCCCGACATCTTCCCGGCGGGTTTCAGGGATGCCGAGGGCCATGTCGGGGTGTACTTCGAGGCCGGCGCGGTTATTGTGGTGCTGGTGCTGCTCGGTCAGTTGATGGAGTTGGGCGCGCGCGAACGCACCGGCTCGGCGATCCGCGCGCTGCTCGATCTGGCCCCGAAGACGGCGCGCATCATCCGCGCCGACGATCGCGAAGAAGAGATCCCGCTCGAGGATGTCGCGGTGGGCGACCGCTTGCGGGTGCGCCCCGGCGACAAGGTGCCAGTCGATGGCGTGGTCGTCGAAGGGCGCTCGTCGATCGACGAATCGATGCTCTCCGGCGAGTCCGTGCCGGTCGAGAAAACCGAAGGCGACGCCGTTACCGGCGCGACGATCAACGGCACCGGCTCACTCATCATCGAAGCCAAACGGGTCGGCGCCGACACCCTGTTGTCGCAGATTGTCGACATGGTGGCCAACGCGCAGCGCTCTCGCGCACCGATCCAGAAGCTCGCCGATTCGGTGGCGGGCAAATTCGTCCCGGCCGTGCTCGCTATTGCGGTGATGGCCTTTGTCGGGTGGGCCGTCTGGGGGCCGACGCCCGCACTGGCCTATGCATTGGTGTCCGCTGTGGCGGTGCTGATCATCGCCTGCCCATGCGCGTTGGGGCTCGCCACGCCGATGTCGATCATGACCGCGACCGGCCGCGGTGCCCAGGCGGGCGTGCTGATCAAGAACGCCGAGGCGCTGGAGCGCTTCGCCAAGGTCGATGTCCTGATCGTGGACAAGACCGGCACGCTCACTGTGGGAAAGCCCAGACTGGTCGAGGTACTGCCCGCGGCGGGATACGACGGGGACGAGGTGCTATTTCTGGCGGCCAGCCTGGAGCGTGCTTCCGAGCACCCGCTGGCCGAAGCGATTGTGAGTGGCGCGGAAGCGCGCGGCATTTCCCTGGCCAAGACGGAGGCGTTTGCGGCTTTCACCGGCAAGGGCGTCAAGGGTACCGTCGATGGCAGGGCCGTGGCGTTGGGGAATGCCAGACTGCTCGAGGAAATGGGTGTGGACGGCTACCGGGACATGGCTGAAGCCAATCGCCGTCGCGATCAGGGCGAGACCGTGATGTTCGTGCTGATCGGCAACGAAGTTGCCGGTCTGGTCAGCGTGGCCGATCCGATCAAGGACAGTACACCGGAGGCTCTGAAGGCCTTGCACGAACTGGGGCTGCGCATTGTCATGGCCACCGGCGACAACGAACGCACCGCGCGCGCAGTGGCTGCACGCCTCGGCATCGACGAGATTCGCGCTGACGTGCTGCCGGCAGACAAGGCGCGTATTGTCACGGAACTGCAGGCGGCTGGGCACAAGGTGGCAATGGCGGGTGACGGCGTCAACGACGCGCCGGCGCTGGCTCAAGCCGACGTTGGCATCGCGATGGGTACAGGCGCTGACGTGGCCATCGAGAGTGCCGGTTTTACCCTGGTCAAGGGCGAACTGACCGGCATCGTGCGTGCGCGGAAACTGTCGGTCGCCACCATGCGCAACATCCGTCAGAACCTGTTTTTTGCCCTGGTGTACAACGCCGCCGGGGTGCCGGTGGCCGCCGGGGTGCTCTACCCCTTCCTCGGCATCCTTATCTCCCCCATCTTTGCCGCCGTGGCCATGAGCATGTCATCCGTCTCGGTTGTTGCCAACGCTTTGCGCTTGCGGCGCGTCGATATCTGACGCGCACGGATACACCACGCGTAACGAGGTACCGGTCAGGGATGTCGTCCGTGACGTGATGGCCGTCGAGGGCTCCCGGTTCGATCCGAACGCCGTCGACGCGGTGCCTGACGAGCTGATGCGCGCATATTCCGGGAGTGCCGCTCGCGCGGCGCCCGGGCACTATCGAATACCCACCTTGCGTTGATGCATGCGGACATAGGCCGTGATGTGTGCGACATCATCGGGCGACAAACCGGGTACGGGCTTCATGTCGCCGAAGTTCCAATGATGGGCGCGCGAGCCGCTACCTACCGCGAGTTGAAACGCCATATCGCCGTGATGAGACGGTTCGTAGACCTTGTGCAGAAAGGGCGGGCCTTTTTCCGTCCCCTTCAAATCCGCGCCATGGCACGAGGCGCAGTTTTTCTCGTATAGCGTCTTGCCGGCGGCCGGATTCGGCATCAGGCCGGGCGATGGCCTGGGCACATCGAAGGTTTGCGCCGTTACACCGGCCGAAAGTGCCATCAGCGCAAGCAGCGAGGCAATACCATGGGTTCTTTTCATGTCTGCTTCCATTCAGATCATTGCCGCTCCGCTCCGCCTCGCGGGAGCCGAGCAACAGGGGCACGGCGCCGGATCGGCACGCGTCTGTGTTCGTGGCTGTCCAGCGACACGGACCTGCGATCCCGGGTCTCGACCAGGTCATCGCAGCAGCGTCAGCCACGCGCGGCGTGCCGAACTTCACCGCTTCCGAAGGACCTACCTCGACATCGGCATTGGCGGTACTCCGGCCCCTTGCATGCGTTGCATCATCATCTGCATCATGTCCATGCGCTGCTCCATGTTGTGCATGCGCACCCCCATGTCTGCCGGCGCTCCGCCGCCGCCCATCATTCCCATCATGGCCCCCCCCTGCATCATCGGGCAGTCCGCCGTGCCGCCACGCAGGTTCTGCGCCATGCCGATGTTTTCGCGCATGGTCAGCATGTGCTCTTCCATGGCCTGCGCCCGTTCCTGATCGGTTCTTGCGCCGGCAGCGCGCTGAAGCTGTGCCTGCATGATCTTGAGGTTGTCCTGCATGCGCTCGAACATGGCGCTGGCCGGCTTCTCGACCGCGTCGGCGCCGCGTACGGGATGGTGGTTCGAGTCCGCGAACGCCGGGGCTGCCAGGAGGGCGGACATTGCCAGGATTGTCATTGTCACGGTTTTCATGTTGATGCTCCCTTTGACGACTGGCTTTCAGTTTACGTCCGTCATCCCCACCAAACGCTGACCCGGAGATGACATTGCTGTCATCTTCGGCGCGGTTCAATCTTCACTCTGGCCGCAGGCGGCGCTCAGTCGGTCACCGTCGCGTGACGACCGTTCCGGCTTCCATGTGCTCCGGAACAAGGCAGGCGAAGTCGACGGAGCCCGACTTTTGACGGAGTATCGCCAGTTCCTGCATCAGCCTGTTAGCGCGGCAACACGACCCCGGGCAAGGTGGCCAGGCTTGACATCACGCCGTCCGGCATCGTCGGCAGGCATTCGGGGAGCTGGTTGAAACGATTGCACCACATCACCCGGTAGCCATAGGCTTTGGCTGAGAACGCATCCCAGCTGTTGGACGAAATGAAGCAGCAGCGCCCTGCCGCGACCCCCAGATGCTTCTCGGGCAGGGCATAGACCAGTGGATGTGGCTTGAAAATGCCGACCTCTTCGACCGACAGGATCTTGTCGAAGAAGGGCTTGAGCCTGGCATTGGTAACTGCCGCGGTCAGCATCGCCGGCGAGCCGTTGGACAGAATCACCAGACGCATACCGTCGTCCTTGAGCTGCCGCAGGGTCTCGGCCACTTCCGGATATGCCTGAATGCTCATGTAGGCGGCCATCAGTTGCACCTTGAGTTCGGCGCGGTCGAGGTCGAAGCTGGCCAGTGCAAAGCTCAGGGCCTCGCCGGTGACTTGCCAGAAATCCGCGTGGTGTCCTGCCAGCCCGCGCAACCAGGTGTACTGGAGCTGCTTTGCCCGCCACAAATCCAGCACTGGCTTCGCCTTGTCGCCCAGCGCCGACTCCGCACCTTCGGCCACGCTCGATATGTCGAACAGCGTGCCATAGGCATCGAAAACGCATGCTTCGATTCCCTTCAGTCGCAGTGCCGTCATCGATGAGCTCTCCGTTTCCGGTGTTGATGGTGTCCTGTCAATATCGTTCTCAATCACTATCCATCATCATGGCCTCGATTGGCGCGCGAGTGGCAGCGCCCTGAATCACTCGCGCAATCAGATCGTTGTCGGCCTCGGGTTCGAGTTCGGCAGGGCCTCCCCTGCGTCCGGTGGGCACCGCAAGCGGACGCCCGTCATCTCCTGCTTGCAAATGGTATTCGCCTCCGCAGGAACGGCAATACAGGTCTTCCCCGATTCTGGCCTCGCGGCGTACCACGAGCGTCGGGCCACACATGACGCAGTGTTGTAAGGGTATGCCGTTGTCACTGTGTCCGGCAATATGGTCGAGTGCGCCTGCCTCGCCCAGCGCAATGAAGCGTGTTCCGAGTTCGGCGTCGAACTGCGTGCCGAGACGGCCGCGGATGATGTCGAGTGCCGTCTGAATAGGCATTCCCGCGCGATAGGGACGGGAACTGGTCATCGCATCGAATGCGTCGCAGATGCCGACGAGGCGGCCGTCGAGCGGAATCTCTTCACCTGCCAGCCCGTGAGGGTAGCCACGTCCGTCGGGTGTTTCATGGTGATGCAGTACTGCGGGCAGCACCAGGGCCGCCAAGGGGTGTCCGGCCAGCATTCTGGCACCCACGTCCGGGTGGGTCCTGATCACGGCATATTCTTCATCGCTGAGCCGGTCTGCCTTGCGCAGGATTGCGTCGGGAATGCCGATCTTGCCAAGGTCGTGCAGGAAGCCGCCGATCTCGATACGGGCCAGCGCACCGCCGGTAATGCCCGCGGCCTCGGCCAGCAAGGCGGAATATCTCGACACCCGCCACAGATGGCCTCCGGTGTAGGGATCGCGCGCTTCCACGATCCACGCCATGACCAGAAGGCTTGCAAGCATCGGGGCAGAGGCGTTGGCCGGTGGGCTCGTGCGTGCGCGCATGAAATCGAATAGTCCCATTTTCCTACTCCCTGATCGGCCGACGAGGCCATGTTGCGGCTGGCGGCCAAGGCTTGGGAGCCAGTCGCACCCAGGCCGGTGTGTCCACCCGCGTTGCGCTCAGCTGCGCGGTTTCGAGGCGCTCGGCCAGCGCCGCAAACGGCGCGTCCGCATGCAGCGGGATGCCCCCGGTCGCCAGAAATGCGGTGCGCGTCACGAAGATCGGATATTCGACACCGCAACGGCGATGATTCGTTCCTGTGTTCCGCAGTCGGGCGAGCAGACAACGCCAGGCGCTGCCACTGTAGCGTAGCCCGATACGTCCCCACTCGCAGCTGCTGCCATTCATGGCCTGATCGATCAGCTGGTCGACGAAGTCCGGCAGTACGACGCCCTGGCCGACCAGCAACAACACCCTGCCGCCGGCGAAGGCGGTAGCAACGTTGTATTGCATTGCGGGCGGCCCGGGTACCGAGATGGCACGCACGGCATGGCGCCGAGCCACTGCAAGCGTGTCGTCGGTGCTGCCGCCGTCGACGGCAAGCACCTCCACGCCACATCGGCGCAAGGGGCCGAGAAGCCGCAACTGCGCATAGGCCAGCGCGGCGTCGTTGAACACCGGGACGATGATCGACAGGCGCGGCGCGGAGGCGTCGGTTCCGGCACCGGCATACGGAGGGAATGCGTCGTGCATGCGAACGTGTCCTTGCCGTGTTCAGGCGGCGCGCTCGCGCTCGTACGCCGAATGCCGGGCGAAGATCATGGTCAGATCGGTCATGCCGCTACTGCAAGCACCTGGCTGGCGTGCGTAAGGGGCGCGGGGCGCAAGCGGCTGCATGTCGGATCTCCGCAGACGGGGTTTTGCGCTTGGTCGTTCAGGCGGCGGAAATCCTTACGAAGCGCGCGATGAAGGCACGGTCGATGTGGTCTTTCAGATGCCACACCCAGTTTCCCTCGGCCGACCATCGGCCCCATGACGCGATCGCATGGCGTGGCCCTGTCGCCAGCAGATAGAGCGAGCGGGGGTGCGGTCGATACGTTCGCAGCGCGTTGCCCTCGATGGTCGCTATCAGGTTGTGCGCGAGAATTGGTCCGGCGTGCACGGCATGTACGCCCGAGCGTGCCATGCGCACATCCGCGCGCGCGCAGGTGTCGCCTGCGGCGAAGACGTCGGCATGGGACAGGCTGCGGTGATGCGCGTCCACCAGAATGAAGCCGTGCGCATCGACCGCCAGCCCGCTGCGGCCGAGCCAGCCCAGCGCCCGCGCGCCGGTCGTGGCGATCACCTTGTGTGCCGGAAGCCGGGTGCCGCCGGCAAGCACCAGACCGGCATCGCCTGCGCTGGCGCGCGAACAGTGGAGCGCGATGTTGGTCTTGGCGAGCTGGCGCCGGGCACGGCGGATGACCCCTGGCGCGTGGTCTGGCAGCAATCCCGCTTCCGAAACAATCAGATCGATCTGCGCCGTGCTGCCGTCACGACGGAGTGCGTGGTTTGCCGCGAGCGCCAGTTCCACGCCGGCGGCACCTCCGCCGATCACGCTCAAGCGGAAATCCGGCGTTCGCGACGCGGTGGCCAGCACCTGCGGCCATGCATCGAAGAAATCATCGAGGGGCTTCACCGGCAACAGGCGATCGCCCAGTGCCTGCAGACCGGAGGTATCGGTCTCGCTGCCCACATCGAGCGAAAGCAGGTCGTAGGCCATTGTGCGCCCATTGGCGAGGCGTATGTGGTGCCGGTCTGCATCCATGCCGAGAACATGCTCGGTGATCAGGGTCGCACCGGCGGCTTCAGCCAACGGACGCAGATCGATGCAGCACGCATTCAACGCGTAATGGCCGGCCATCCAGCCCGGCAGCATGCCGGAATAGTATTGAAAGGGCGTGGGGGTGACCAGTGTGATGCGCATGCCCGGCGGCTTTCCGCGCGCGAGCCGCTCCAGCACGGAGAGATGTGCATGTCCGCCACCTGCGAGGACGAGATGCGTCACGTGCAGCGCTGCCCAAGGCACGACAACGGCAGACTAGGCCGGCTGCCGCACGGGGCGTGGGGTGGATCAGCTGGCATATTCATGCCGGATCAGGGGTGATCCTTGCAGGGCAGCGTGGTCGCGAATCTACTGCCCGTGCGTCTACCCGTTCCCGCCCGGTTCATGTCGCCTCCGCCTGCCGTGCCAACCGCAATGCGAGTTCGCGCAGGGCCGCGCCGTCTTCCAGACCGTCGATGAAGCGCCGTGGTATGCCGGACAAGCCAGTCTGAGCACCGATGAGCGCGCCGGTCAGCATGGCGCGGGACAGGTTCTGTCCGCCCCCGTTGATGGCGTGGAGCACGCCGGCTTCGAAGTCGGTGGAGAAACGCGCCCCCAGGTAATAGGCGGCGGGGAGCACATGGTAGATCGCACACGGCATTCCATAGACCAGTGACACCTTCCATGCGGGTTCGATGCAGACGCCGGGGTCTGCCGCTGCCTCGGCGATGAAGGACGGCGTCAGCAAGGCGTCCGGCGAGGCAAAGGAACCCGCCGTCGGGTGTTCCTCCCTGCCGGGGGGGTGCAGCCCGGCGCTGGTGACGGCGTGAAACGGAAGGGCGCCGGACTTCACCAGCCGCATCAGCTTTCCCGACAGCGTCGCATCCAGTGCTTCACCCTGCACCAACTGGGCCAGCACGGCGCCGTAGGCCACTGTCATCGACACCAGCATCGGTTCGATCTGGGTCAACCGGGTGTTGCGTGCCACCGCATCCGCAAGGCGTGCGGGCTGCAGGGCGTAGCGCAGCGCAATGGCCAGCGTCCGCTCGATGGCCTCGGTGGTGTCGGCATGGCCGCCGCATTCACCCCAGGGCCTGCCCTGGTCCACCCTCAAACGCCAGGTCTCGCGGATCGACTGGCTCGTATAGCCGCCCGGCCCCTGCATCGGCGAGCCGTCCAGCAGAGGGAAGACGTCCTTGTCCATGCGACGGCAAAAATCGGCTTCGTCGTATTGGCCGCATTCGACCAGCGAATCCAGCGTGAGCCGCAGCAGAATGCCGGCCTGCGACAGCTCTCCGGCCCGCATGCCTGCATGGTAGCGGCCGGGCCTGGGGGTGGTGTAGCCGGAGATCCAGTCACCATGGTCGCGACGCAAGTCGTCCAGGTCGTAGTACCAGTGCGGTCCCAGTCCCAGCGCGTCGCCGATGAAGGCGCCCATCAGCGCGCCAGCGGCGCGGTCTTGAAAGCGTGAGTTGTCCATGGTGTCGTCCTCGTCTGATCGGTTTCGACCGAAGCACGTCCGGCCCGCGCTGTCAGACCCCGTTGCGGGCGTGGGGTTCGCCTTGTTGCAGCGCACGTGCGATGAAATTGCGCGGAACCCGGGCGCGCGGCACCTTGCCGGTGAACCACTGCCGCACCTCCGTCTCCAGGCCGATGCCGTGCATGTAGTTGTACAGCGCCTTGTTCAGCGCCTTGCCCAAGGCATCGTGATCGACCCCGGTGGGGTCGATGAAGCCGATGTCGTTCTTCGCGAAGTTGCCCGGTGGCAATGGTTCGAGACGCACGCCGTATTCCGCCGGGTTCATGCCCACCGGCGAGTGCACGGTGCAGGCGAAGCGGTGGAAGAAGCCGGACTGGATGCAGCCGGCTTCGAACAGCTGGCGCACGTACTCGAGCGCATCCACGGTGTCATGCACTGTCTGCGTCGGAAAGCCGTACATCAGATAGGCATGGACCAGCACGCCGGCTTCGGCAAAGGCATGGGTGACGCGCGCCACCTGATCCACCGACACGCCCTTCTTCATCAGCTTCAGCAAGCGGTCCGACGCCACCTCGAGCCCGCCCGAAATCGCGATGCAGCCACTGTCGGCCAGCAGCTGGCACAGCTCGGGTGTGAAGGATTTCTCGAAGCGGATATTGCCCCACCACGAGATCGACACCCCGCGCCGCAGCAGCTCTTCCGCGAGCGCCCGCAGGGCCTTGGGGGGGGCCGCCTCGTCGACGAAGTGGAAACCCGTTTGCCCGGTTTCGGCAATGATGGTCTCGATGCGGTCGACCAGCGTGGCGGCCGAGGCGCCGTCGTAGCGCGAGATGTAGTCCAGGCTCACGTCGCAGAAGCTGCACTTCTTCCAGTAGCAGCCGTGGGCCACGGTGAGTTTGTTCCAGCGCCCGTCCGACCACAGCCGGTGCATCGGGTTGAGCATGTCGAGCAGCGACAGGTAGCGGTTCAGCTGCAAGCCGTCCCAGGTCGGGGTGCCGACCTCGGCAAAGGGAATGTCGGGCTCGACCAGGTTGATGTAGCGCACCGCACCGCTGTCGGGTTCGCGCACGAATGTGCGCACCAGGCGCTGGCGTGAGCGCTTGCCTCGCAGGTGCTCGAGCAGGGCCAGCAGCGGGCGCTCGCCGTCGTCCAGGGTGACATAGTCGAAACAGTCGAAGACGCGGGGTTCGCCCAGCTCGCGCAGCTCGGTATTCACATAGCCGCCACCGAGCACGGTGACGATGGCCGGGTTGTGCGCCTTGATCGACTGAGCGATGCGGAAGGCCGCATACACTGCACCGGGGAAGGGCACGGAGATCAGCACCACCTGCGGCGTGTGGCGCGCCAGTGCCTCGAGCGTGAGTGCATGCAGGGCCGTGTCGACCAGGTTCGGATCAGCGGCCAGCGCCTGCGCCAGCGGCTCGAAGGTGGGCTGGCTCAGCGCCAGCGATTCGGCATAGCGGACGAACTCGAAGCGCGGATCGACCGCTTCGCGCAGCACGTCGGCCAGATCGTTGAGATAGAGCGTGGCCAGATGGCGTGCGCGGTCGTGCACGCCGAGCGCGCCGAAGGCCCAGCCCAGCGGATCGCCGCCGTCCGGATCGACATAGGCGTCGAGCGCATCGAAACGCGGCCCTTCGGGCAGAAAGGCGCCGCTGCCGATGCGGTGGGAAAGTGTTGAATCGCGCCCCTGCAGAAAGGCGACCGTCGGTTCGATTGTCGCGTGGTAGCGGTCGAAGTGCTCTAGAAAGCAGGTCACGCTTTCGCTGCGCCGCCGCGCCGGCAGCGCCTGTGCATGGGCACGGATCGCTTCCAGCCCGTCACGCGAGAACAGCCGTAGCACCAGCGCCAGCGCCAGGTCTTCCTGGACTGCATCGACGTCGCGCGAGCGCAGGAAACCGGTGAGATAGGCGGTCGAGGGGTAGGGCGTGTTCAGCTGCGTCATTGGCGGAATGACGGAGAGCACACGCAGTGGGGTTTCGGACATCAGGCTGGGTCTGCAGACGGGTATGGCGCTTTCTACCACGAACTGTTGGTCGTGGGGGCGCCGTCGAGCGGGCGGGGGCACGAGGCGCAGACCGCCGTTCGGTCGCGGCCTGCCGCGTCGCGGTGATGAGCGAAGTCGCCGTGCAGTGCGTCACGTGAGGTCGTGTCGAGTTGGAAAATGTCCACGTGTGCCGATTGTTTGATGCGAAAATCGGCGCCCGGCGCCATCAACCCCGTTCCCGTCGAACCGTGATCCGGGTCGAACGATATTGTTTGATGTGCTCCACGAGCTATTGGCCCATCCGGGCGGTCTGGCACGGCGGGCGGGTGCGTGTCCTTTCAGCCGGTCCGCTTCACCACGCCGGGCATGATGGTCTCATCTGTTTGAATGAACTGCTTGCGCTTCCGATGAGGGCGCGGAGAGAGAAATGAGTGAGTCTGCGGGAACGATGGAAGAACTCTTCGGCTGGGCGTCGCAGGCGGCGCTGTCTGCGGTCAGGACGGAAATCCGCGAGGTCGTCAGCGGCAACAAGTCCGCGCTGGTCGAGGCATTCTACGGCTACATGATGGAAGACGCCGAGGCGTCGCGATTTCTCTCGGTGAAGGCAGTCGAGGCGCATCTCAAGCCCGGACTGGAAATCTGGCTGGAAAGATTGCTGTGCCATCAGACGGCCGAGGAACTCGAAGAGGTGCTTGCGATGCAGCGGCACGTTGGCGAAGTTCACGCGCGTGCGCAAATTCCATTGCAGCTGGTGGCGCGCGGGATGAGGCTCCTCAAGCGCGAGATCAGCGCACGGCTGGTCGTCGGTCACCTGGGTCGGGACGAGAGCGTCCTTGCGGTCATGTGGGTCATTCATCTGATCGACGTTGCATTCGAAACCATGAGTTCGGCCTTCGAGCACTCCAGGGAAGGCGATGTCCGCACCGACGAGGCCTACAGGATGTCTGCAGCGGGGACCAATCTTTCGCTCGACCGCGAGCGCCAGATCGCCGTGCTGCGCGAATGGGAGAGCAGGCTGTTTCGTGCGATGGCAATGGAAATGCCACTTGAAAACGTTTCGTCGCTGCACAGTTCCAGTTTCGGCCTGTGGCTGGACCACAAAGCTGCACTGATCTTCGACAATACCCGCGAGTTGTCGCTGATCGGGGAGTGCGTCGGAAACATCGACGGCGCGGTCTTCCCCGCGCCGGATGGTGCGGCGAGGCCCATCTCCAGTCCTGAAGGACTCCGGGCGCTGATCAAGTCGGTCACGGCCGGCGTCGATCAAATTGTTTACCTGCTCAATGCCATGTTCGATCGCCTGGCCGATCTCGAGGTGGGGCGGGATGTGCTGACGCACCTCTTCAATCGCCGCTTCCTGCCGACTATCATGAAGCGCGAGATCGATCTGAGCCGGCGTACGGGCACGACATTCTGCGTGCTCCTGCTCGACGTCGATCTGTTCAAGGAGGTCAACGACCGCTACGGGCACGATGCGGGAGACAAAGTGCTGCAGAACGTCGCCGGGCTGCTGCTGGCCCAAGTACGCATCAGTGATTTCGTTTTTCGCTACGGCGGCGAGGAATTCCTGATTGTGCTGGCAGAGGTCGATGAGACCAAGGCCCATTTCGTGGCGGAGAAGATACGCCGGAGCGTCGAGGCAAACCCGACCCCATTGTCCGAAGATCGCAAGATTCAGGTCACACTCAGCATCGGACTCGCACAGCATGACGGACATCCCGATTTCTCACGTCTTGTGGAGCGTGCCGACAAGGCGCTCTATCAGGCCAAGGCATCGGGCCGAAATCGCACCGTCGTCGCCGCTTCCTGAGCGCCGCGTATGCCGCAAGGGGTTTGGCCCGCGGCGTGGATCCGCGTCGTCAGCCATAGCGCATCGGAATAGCAGCTAGTGCGATGTCGCGCCTGCAGGCGCCTGCGAAGACTGCGATAATGGAACGCCTGTGCGCGCACACGACCGGCGTCGTCTCCATGTCATCTCCCCTTGTTGTCCTGATTCTGTCCCTGCTGCTGGGGGTCCAGCCGGTCACGACCGATCTCTATCTCCCGGCCTTGCCTGCACTCACCGAGGGGCTCGGGGCGTCGGTGGCGCAGGCACAGCTCACGCTGTCCGCCTTGCTGCTGGCGTTCGGCATGTCGCAACTGGTGTGGGGGCCGGTCTCGGATCGTTTCGGACGCCGGCCGGTCCTGCTCGCGGGATTGTGCGCATACGTCCTGGCCGCGGTCGGCAGCGCGTTTGCACCGACGATGGCTGTACTGATCGTCTGGCGAACCGTACAGGGTGCAGCGATGGGCGCCGCGGTCATGTGCGCGCGTGCGATCGTACGTGACCTCTATTCGCCCGAGGCGGGCGCGCGCGCCATGAGCAAGGGCTTGTCCGGTCTCGGTGTGATTGCCTGTCTTGGCGCGCCGCTCGGCGGTCTGATTGCCAGGTTCGTGGACTGGCGGCTGGTGCTGCTGGTGCCGGCACTGTTCACCGCCGTCACGCTCGGCGTGGTGCTCATGCGCTTTCAGGAGACCGTGCTCAATCCGGACCGCAAGGCACTGCAGCCGGCGCATCTGTTGCGAACCTGGGGCGGCATTCTCCGGCACCCTGTGTTCTGGGCCTTCGCGTTGCTGTCGATGAGCTCCTATGGCGGGCTATTCACTTTCCTCGCGTCGTCCTCCTTTGTTTTCATCAAGCTGAAGGGCCTGTCGACCTTCGCCTACGGTGCGGTGATGCTGTCGATGTCCGCTTCCTACCTGCTCGGCACCTTCATGTGTCGCCGTCTGCTGATCCGTTTCGGCGTTCACCGGACGGTTGCCATCGGCGGCCTGTTCTCGGTAGTCGGTGGCAGCCTGATGGGCGTGTTCGGCTTCGTCGGCATGACCAGCGGCTGGGCGATCATGGTGCCGGTCTATCTGTTCATGCTCGGCCACGGCGTGCATCAGCCTTGCGGCCAGAGCGGTGCCATCGGGCCGTTTCCGGCCTCGGCAGGCGCGGCCTCCGCGCTGAGCGGATTCCTCATGATGGTGGCCGCTTTCGGCATGGGGCACTGGCTGGGCGCACATCTGGCACTCGAGGGCTCGGCCATGCCGCTCATCAATGGCATGTGGTTCTGGGGCGTGGTGACGGCGGCGGTGGCCTGGGGGCTGGTGGGGCGGCTGCCGCGTGCAACACCTTAGTTCGCCGGCTCGTCGGCGGTGCAACTGTTGGTTATGATGTTCGCTTTTCCCGAGACGACCTCATCCTGGTGACTGGCCGACCCATGTGTCCGGTCCAGGCGGTGGAAGGTGGAGCACGAGATGAATGACTCTTCGGCATTTCCGGTCGAGGCCTATCTTCGGCGGATCGGCTTGGCGCAGCTGCCCGCACCGACCGCAGCGGGCCTCGCGCAACTGGTCCGCGCGCAATTGCATGGCATCGCTTTCGAAAACCTGGATGTGCTTGCCGGGGAAGAGGTGGCGGTCGATTTGTCTGCCGTGTGTGCAAAGATCCTCGCGCGCGGTCGCGGCGGCTATTGCTTCGAGCTCAATGCCTTGCTCGCCGAGGCGCTGCGTGTGGCGGGCTTCGAGTTCGAGTTGCGCATGTCGCGCGTGAGCTTCGGGCGTCCCGCACCGGGGCCACGCACGCACTTGTTGATGGTCGTTCGCATCGATGGCGAACAGTGGCTGGCGGACGCCGGGTTCGGCGGTCCCGCGCCGTTTGGCACTGTGCCCTTGCGCGCGAACGAGTGTTTCGCGGTGGAGGATCGTGAGTTCCGCTTCCTGCCCGAGACCGGCGGTCATCTGCACCTGCAGTCGCGCGAGCCCGGCACGGCATGGGCAAACGTCTATTGCATCGATCCCGGTGCAGTCCTGCCGCTGGATGTCGAGATGGCCAACCACTTCGTGTCGACCTGGCCGCGTTCGCCCTTCCGGCGCATGTTCATGGTTCAGCGTCAGGGGCCGGATTCGGTCTGCGCCATCGACGGGCTGGCGCTGATCACGCGCGAACGCTCGTCGGACGCCACGCTGCGGCGCCGCCTCGAGGGTGCGACGGATTTGCGCAATGTACTGGCGAATGTCTTCGGAATCTCGGTATCGGACGCGCTGGCGTCGCGCGCCTGGTCAAGGGCGAGCGAATGCGCCGACGACTGATGTCGGCGGATGTGCGGGGCTGACGCCTCGGCAGCGGTCGGAATCAGGATGTCGACAGCGCTTGCGCCGCCTTCCATCCTTCCTCGAATGCACGTTGCGCATCGAGTTCGCCCGCGCGTGCAGCACCGCCGATGACCTGTACACGCACGCCGTGCCGGGCGAGCTCGTCGGCAAGCGCACGTTCGGACGCCTGCCCCGCGCAGACGACGATGGTGTCCACGTCGAGGCAAAGTGTCTCGCCGTCACGGCGGAGGTGCAGCCCGGCATCGTCTATGCCCAGGTATTCGACGCCGTCCAGCTGGGTGACGCTGGCCTCGGCGAGTTCGCGCCGCAACACCCAGCCTGTGGTCTTGCCCAAGGTCTTGCCGAACGGTCCCGGGGACCGCTTGAGCATCCAGATTCGGCGTTCGGTCGCAGGTCCGCGGCCATCCTGGTGCCAGCGCGCGAGATAGGTGTCGAGTCTCTCCGCGCCATGCTGGCCGATCAGCCACGCGGCGACATCGAAACCGATGCCGCCTCCGCCGATGATCGCCACCCGCCGTCCTGCAGGCGCATGACCGTCAAGCAGTGCCTCGTAGCCGACCACGCTGGGGTGGTCGATGCCGGGGATGTCAGGGCGGCGCGGGCGGATGCCGGTGGCGACGATGACATCCTCGAAGCCTTGCGCCGCCAGGGCTTCGGCGTCGACCTGGCAGTCCGCGCGCAGTTCGCCGCCGGCATCGGCAAGCAGGGCGAGGTAGGCATTGACCACTTCGCGGTAATCGGCCTTGCCGGGCACCTGCGCAGCCAGCCGGAACTGGCCACCGGCTTGCTCTGCGGCTTCGAACAGCGTCACCCGATGTCCCGCCTCGGCGGCGGCAAGGGCGGCCGCGAGGCCCGCGGGTCCGGCGCCGACGACGGCGACCTTGCGCGAGCGGTCAGTCACGATCGGGGTGAACTCCGTTTCGCGGCCGGCACGCGGATTGACCATGCAGCTCACCGCTGCACCGGTGAAATAGTGATCGAGGCAGGCCTGGTTGCAGGCGATGCACGGGATGATGGTGTCCGCGCGCCCCAATTCAGCCTTGCGCACGAACGCGGGGTCGGCAAGAAAGGGGCGGGCGAGTGCGACCAGGTCGGCGTCGCCGCGGGCGACGACAGCGTCGGCCACCTCCGGGGTGTTGATACGGTTCGAGGCGGCGACCGGGATGTCGAGTTCGCGGCGCAGGCGTCCGACCATGGTGGAGAACAAAGCGGGCGGCACCGTTTGTTGCACCGTGGGCACCGATGATTCGTGCCAGCCCACCCCGGTGCTGAGGACATCGACGCCGGCTGCGGCAAGCGCTTTCGCCATCGCGACCGTCTCCTGCCATGCCAGGCCGCCGTCAACGAGATCGAGGATGGAGAGCCGGAACATCAACAGGCGGTCGGGGCCGATCGCGGCGCGAACGCGGCGCACGACCTCCACTGCGAGCCGGATGCGATTGTGAAGCGGGCCGCCCCAGTCGTCCTCGCGGTGGTTGGTGCATGCGGCGGCGAACTGCGACAACAGATAGCCTTCCGACCCCATGATCTCGACGCCGTCGTAGCCGGCCGTGACGGCCAGTGTGGCGCAGTGCGCATAGTCGTCGATCGTCTGGTGGATGTCGGCGTCCGTCATCTCGCGCGGCACCGTGCGCGAGATCGGCGCGCGGATGGGGGATGGCGCCACGATGTCACCATGCATGCCGTAGCGGCCGCTGTGCAGGATTTGCAGCAGCAGCTTGCCGCCGGCCGCATGGACTGCGGCCGTGACCGGGCGATGCTCGGCGATCTGGGCTTCGCTGTTGAAGTAGCCCGGCCCGGCTTTCATGCGGCCCGCCGGGTTGGGTGAATAGCCGCCGGTGACCATCAGTGCGGCGCCGAGCCGGGCGCGTTCAGCGTAGAAGGCGGCGAGCGCGGCCACGCCAGTGGCTCCCGTCTCCTCCAGGTTGGTGTGCATCGAGCCCATGATGATGCGATTGGGCAGCGTGAACGGGCCGAGCGCGAGCGGGCGGAACAGTGCGGGATAGTGCATTGGATCGAGCGGGTCGGGTCAGGTGCCCGATTGTGCCCCGAAACCGATCGGGGCCGGTGCCAGGCTCAGAATCTTCTGGTACATCGCTTCTGCCTCTTCCTTGGGCTTGACGCCGAACAGGGGATTGTCGTTTTCCTCGAAGGCGGCGTCGATGTCCTTCCAGTCGTCCGCCGTCAGCACACGCTCCGCCAGCGGCAGCAGCTGCTCCTCCTCGGTCTGCAGGTGCCCCCACTCGAGTTCGGCATAGCGTTCGGCGGCCTCGAAGAAGCGTTCCCGGGCGCCGTCGTCGCCATGCTGAAAGGCGAGCAGGTGCAGCTTGAGCGTCTCCACCATCGGATAGCCGAGTTGGTGCTCACGCTCGAGTCTGGCGATCAGGGCATCGCCATCTTTCGTGCGCCGCTTCACGGCGGCAAACAGGAACTTGTCCTCCTTGGGATGGTGCCAGCGGTCGGGATAGGAGACGATGTAATCCAGGATCGCTTTCAGCAGCGGGAAATTGGGTGCTGTGCCCTTGCGCATGTTCTTCACCAGATAGCGCAGCGAATAGAGCACGGCACTGATGGCGAGGTGTTCGTCCTTGATGATCTGGATGGCGTTGGGTCTCATGATGGGCCTCTGGTTCAGCGGGCGCGAAGCGCCTCGGCAATGTCGGAAGTCAGGTGGCGCTGCTGGCCGAGCGCCTCGGTAATCTGGGTCACTACCTGGATGCGGCGGCCCGCGCCGGCCCGGATCTCGTCCATGGCAGCGATGGCGCTGCGGCTCGCCGCCGAGCCGGTGACGACGATCTGGTCGGCCTGTTGCATCGCATCCGAGGCGTCGCGCGAGATGCGGGCGATCTGCCCGGCGATCTCGCCGATCTGTTCGCTGGCGACCTTGGCCTGTTCGGCAAGCTTGCGCACTTCATCGGCCACGACTGCGAAGCCGCGACCGGCCTCTCCGGCCCGCGCCGCCTCGATGGCGGCATTGAGCGAGAGCAGGTTGGTCTGGTCGGAAATCTGCTTGATCGTCTGCACGATGGCACCGATGCGGCCGGACTGGCCCGACAGCGTGTCGAGATCGCGTTCGGCGCGCTCGATGGAGGCGCCCATGCGTTCGATCTCGGCGCCGGCTTCGGTCATGCGCGCCGCACCGGCCGCGACGCAGGCGCCGCTGGCCTTGGCGAGTTCGTTGGCCGTCGCCATGTCGGACAGGGTCTGGTCGATGCTGGCGAGCAGGGCCGAGGTGCGTGCCGTCGCAAGGTCGATATCGATCGCGGGCGCAGGCGGGGGTGGTGCATCGACTGCAGCGGACTTCAGCGCGTCTTCCAGGCGCAGGTCGAGCGCACGGTTTTCATTGCGCACTGCGTGCAGTTCCTTGTCCAGCGCGGCGAGGCGCCGTTCGTAAGCGGCGCTGCTGCGCCGGGTGACGATGACCGCGCCGAGGAATGCGCTCGCTGCCAGTGCAATGAGGCCACCGAGCGTCGGATTGTGCTGCATGGCGATGGCCGCGATCGTCAGGATGACGCCCAGCAAGGTGGCGAGCGTGGCCGGTCTGCGCAGTCCCTGTTCCATGTCCTGTCCTCCTTCAGATGCGTTCGATGGCAAGGGCGATACCCTGCCCGACGCCGATGCACATGGTCGCCAGGCCAAGACGCCCACCGCTGGTTTCGAGCTGGTTGAGCGCGGTGGTCACCAGTCGGGCGCCCGATGCGCCCAGCGGGTGGCCGATGGAAATGGCGCCGCCGTTCGGATTCACTTGCGCAGCGCCATCGGGCAGCCCGAGCTGGCGGGTGACGGCGAGCGCCTGCGCGGCAAAGGCTTCATTGAGCTCGATGACGTCGAAGGCGTCGATTTTCAAGCCGAGGCGCTCGATCAGCTTGCGGGTGGCGGGCGCCGGGCCAATCCCCATGATGCGGGGCGGCACGCCGGCCGCGGCCGAGCCGAGGATGCGCGCGCGCGGGGTCAGGCCGTGGCGCTTCACCGCGTCCTCGGATGCGAGCAGCACCGCCGCGGCGCCGTCGTTGACGCCGGAGGCGTTGCCCGCGGTCACCGAGCCATCGGCGCGGACCACGCCCTTGAGCTTCGCCAGCATCTCCAGCGTGGTGTCGGGGCGGGGGTGCTCGTCCGTGCTCATGCGGAGCGGATCGCCTTTCCTGCGCGGGATGTCCACCGCAACGATCTCGCGCGCGAAGAAGCCGCGTTCGGCCGCGGCAGCCCAGCGCAGCTGCGAGCGCAACGCGAAGGCGTCCTGGTCGGCACGGCTGACATTGAATTCGGTGGCGACGTTCTCCGCGGTCTCCGGCATCGAATCGACGCCGTGAGCCGCCTTCATCAGCGGATTGACGAAGCGCCAGCCGATGGTGGTGTCCTCGATCTTCGCACTGCGCGAGAAGGCGGTATCGGCCTTGCCCATGACGAAGGGCGCGCGGCTCATGCTCTCGACACCACCCGCAATCATGAGCTGGGTTTCGCCGGCAGCGATCGCTCGCGCGGCACTGCCGATGGCGTCCAGGCTGGAGCCGCACAGGCGATTGACGGTGCTGCCGGGGACCTCGACCGGCAGGCCGGCGAGCAGCGCGGCCATGCGGGCGACATTACGGTTGTCCTCACCGGCCTGGTTGGCACAGCCGTAGATGACGTCGTCCACCTGTGCCCAGTCGACGCCGGCGTTGCGCGCCATCAAGGCCTTGATCGGCAGCGCGGCGAGATCGTCGGCGCGCATGGAGGAGAGCATGCCGCCGTAGCGGCCGAACGGGGTGCGGATGGCATCGCACAGGTAGACGGTAGCGGTCATCTTGATATCGGCAGCCTGTCAGTCAGTAAAAGAGGGGGCACGTTGCCGTGCCCGCCTGAAAGAGAGAGTTGAAACAACCCTCTGGAGAAACCAGGGTGATCAACCGGCAATCGATTTCACATTCAAGGGTGGAATAACGCACGGTAACTCCCTCCCCTTCAAGGGGAGGGTTGGGGTGGGGATGGGTTTGACCGGCGTCGTGGTAACCCATCCCCCTCCTAACCTCCCCCTTGAAGGGGGAGGAATCAGGTGCCGACGCTGACTCCACGCCCCTGATCGCCGGGTTGGCAAGCATGTCTCGCTCAGTAGGTCTCGATATGGAAGCGGCCCTTCGCGAGAATCTGCGGACGCAGCGTTTCCCAGTCGGCGCCGTTGGCACGGCAGATGTCGCGGAAAGCCTCGAGCACGCCGGCTTCCATGCCCTTGAGGCCGCAGATGTAGATGTAGGCGTTGTCGTCGGTTAGCATCTTGAACACTTTGTCGGCGCGTTCGCGGATGCGGTCCTGCACGTACATCTTGGGTTCGCCCGGTACGCGCGAGAAGGCGAAGTTGATGTCGATGAAGTCCTTGGGCAGCTTCTGCAGCGGGCCGAAGTAGGGCAGTTCGCCGGGCGAGCGGGCGCCGAAGAAGAGCAACAGGTCGCCGCCTTCCTTCAACTCCATGCGCCGGCGGCGGCGCTCGGTCATTGCCCGCATCGGTGCCGAGCCGGTGCCGGTGCAGATCATCATGATCGACGAGCCCGGATTGTTCGGCATCAGGAAGGTCGAGCCGTAGGGGCCGGTGACCTGCACCTTGTCGCCCTTCTTGAGGTCGCACACGTAGTTCGACGCCACGCCCCTGGCCGGCTTGCCCTCGTGGTCCTCGGTGACGCGCTTGACCGTCAGCGACAGGTTGTTGTGATGCGGGCGCTCGCCTTCGCGCGGGCTGGCCACTGAATACATGCGCAGCAGGTGCGGCTTGCCCTTGTCGTCGGTGCCGGGCGGGATGATGCCGATCGACTGGCCTTCGAGTACCGGGAAGGGGGTGGCGCCGAAATCGAGCACCACATGATGGATGTCGCTCGACGCATCTTCGGCGGTCAGGCGGTAGTTGCCGGTCACCGTCGCGGTCACCGGATTCGCCGGCGAATACAGGTTCACATACGGGTGCGAAGCCGACCACGGCGCCAGCGCCGGTCCGCCGTGGCCCGAGGTGGCGACATCGGTGATCTGCTGCACTTCTGCCGGGGTTTCGCTGGCGGCGCCGGTTGCGCCGGTGCTGGCTTCAAAGTTGTCGAGCTCGCGCGTATCGGGCAGCACGTCCCAGCCCAGCTGATCATCCAGCGAATACGATGCATCGGTCTCGACATTGCGCCAGGAGTCGATCGCGCCGGTCGGACAGGGCGAGATGCAGGCCAGACAGCCGTTGCACACGTCGAACTTGACCACGTAGTTGCGCGAGTCATGGGTAATGGCATTGACCGGGCAGATCTCTTCGCAGGTGTTGCAGCGAATGCAGATCTCCGGGTCGATCAGGTGCTGGCGGGCAATGCTGGCGTGCTCTGCTGGCGCGTTCATGATGTCTCCTGTCTCCAAAGGTTGGGTGAGCGACCTCGCTCTTCCCCCTTCAAGGGGGGCATAGCCGGGGTTTCAGCGAGCGCTGCTCGCTGCCGGCGTAGCGGCGAGGCTTTGCCGAGACTACTGGTTGGGAGGGGGATGGGTTTCCGTCGGGATTGGCCACCGTTCTTGCGAGCCTCAGCCAAAAACCCATCCCCACCCCAGCCCTCCCCTTGAAGGGGAGGGAGTCCGGTGCCCCGCTTTTCTCTTTTCTTAATTAAAACGGACGTACTCGAAGTTGACCGGCTGGTTGTTGATGCCGCGTCCGGGCGGTGCGATCCAGCCGGCGAACTTGCCTGGCTCGAGCACGCGGCCCATCAGCGAATGCACGTACAGGCGGTCTTCGTCGCTGGGCAGCCACTTGAGGTGGTTGTGCGTCCATTCCGCTTCCGACAGCAGGCGGCCGTCCGGACTCACATGCACGTCGGCGAACATGCCGATGGCGCGGTGGAAACCCTTGTGCGGCAGCGTGAAGCGGAAATCGAAGCCGAACTTGGCCGGGATACGGTTCCAGCGATCCACGCCGG
Organism: Azoarcus sp. L1K30; assembly: GCF_018122735.1. Lineage (GTDB taxonomy): Bacteria > Pseudomonadota > Gammaproteobacteria > Burkholderiales > Rhodocyclaceae > Parazoarcus. Next base: position 4,925,126 of record NZ_JAGRRD010000001.1, read on the forward strand.
CCTGCACATCGGCGATCCAGTCGTCGCGCAGGCGCTCATTGAGTGCGGTGAGCGCACCGACATGACGGCTGGTGATCTTGTCGCCGGCCACGTCCATGACCTCGTACTCATTGTTCATCAGCTTGTGGTCGTCGTCGATCTTGGTCTCTTCGAAACGCCCCTTCAGCCCGGTGGTGTAGTAGGTCGCCGCGTTGGACGACACTTCGTTGCCATACAGATCGCTGGTGACGCTGAAGTGGAAGTTCAGGTACTTCTGCAGCGTCGGCAGGTCGATCACGCCGGCGGCGCGCAGCTTGTCCTTGTCGTCGGTCTTCAGCTGCTGCATCACTTCGCAGGTGCGCTGGATGACACGCGCGATGCCGGATTCGCCGACAAAGAGGTGATGCGCTTCTTCGGTGAGCATGAACTTGCAGGTGCGGGCCAGCGGATCGAAGGCCGATTCGGCCAGCGAGGCGAGTTGGTACTTGCCGTCGCGGTCGGTGATGAAGGTGAACATGAAGAACGACAGCCAGTCCGGGGTCTTCTCGTTGAAGGCGGTCAGGATGCGCGGATTGTCTTCGTCACCCGAACGGCGCTCGAGCAGCGCCTCGCCTTCCTCGCGACCGTCACGGCCGAAGTGGGCGTGCAGCAGGTAGACCATGGCCCACAGGTGGCGGCCTTCCTCGACGTTGACCTGGAACAGGTTGCGCAGGTCGTACAGCGAGGGGGCGGTCAGTCCGAGGTGACGCTGCTGCTCGACCGATGCCGGCTCGGTGTCGCCCTGGGTGACGATGATGCGGCGCAGGGTGGAGCGGTACTCGCCCGGCACGTCCTGCCACACGTCCTCGCCCTTGTGGTCGCCGAAGGTGATCTTCTTGTTCTGTTCCTGCGGGGTCAGGAAGATGCCCCAGCGGTAGTCGGGCATCTTGACGTGGTCGAAGTGGGCCCAGCCGGTGGGTTCGACGCTGACGGCAGTGCGCAGATAGACGTCGTAGTTGGTCGAGTTGTCCGGGCCCATGTCGTCCCACCACTGCAGGAAGGCGGGCTGCCAGTGCTCCAGGGCACGTTGCAGGGTCTTGTTTTCGGACAGGTTGACGTTGTTCGGGATGCGTTCGCTGTAGTTGATCATGTCTCGGGACTCCTCCGATATTTCAATAAGGGCAGGCGAGTTTCATCGCCGCGCTGCCTTGCCACGGACCTCCTGAACCACGCCAAGGCGCCGACTGCTACGGCAGAGGGACGGCTTGCCACGCGGCTGAACGAGGGATTCGGTGAGCCGGCCGCCGGGGGCGGCCGGCAGATGCCTTACACCCGGTTCCAGTCGAACTGGGCCTTCTTGCCCGAGCCGAACAGCTTCAGCGCACCGGTGGCGCCGACAGCGTTCGGACGGATGAAGATCCAGTTCTGCCACGCCGACAGGCGGCCGAAGATGCGGGTATTCATGGTTTCGGTGATGCCGAAGCGCAGATTGGCTTCGAGACCGGTCAGCGCATCGGGCGACAGTGCCGCGCGCTCTTCGACGGCGATGCGGATCTCGTCGGCCCAGTCGAGGTCGTCGGGGATGGCAGTGACCAGTCCAAGCTCGAAGGCCTCGGCAGCGCTCAGCTTGCTGCCTTCCTTCGCCTTCACCGCGGCAATCGGCGCGTCTTCTTCGTAGAAGCGCGCGGCGATGCGCGACAGGCCATTCACCATCGGCAGCGGGCCGAAGTTCATCGCCGTCAGGCCGATGGCATTGGGCGCGTCGGTGGTGTCGAGCATGTAGCTGCGGTCGGCCGCGAGGGCGATCTCGAGCAGGGTGCCGGCGAAGCACGAACCCGGCTCGATCAGCGCGTACAGGCTGCGCGACGACACATCGATACGGGCCAGCGTGCGGCGCAGCATGCCGAGGGTCTCGCGCACGAACCAGTTGTCCTGATTGCCGACGAGGGTGGCGTCGATGTCCATTACCACCTGCGCGTCGCCTTCGGTGCGCAACTGCCACAGGCCGACGTCGAGGTGATTGGTGCGCAGGTTGAGGATGGCGTCGTCGAGTTCGCGCGCCATCTTCAGCGGCCACCAGTTGGCGCCCTCGGCTTCGATCTCCGCCGCGGTTTTCGCGGTGACGGCGGCAGGGGCGCGAACGGTCAGGGTGACGGTACGGCCGGCGGCGTCGATGGCAGCATCGACGAATTCGTAGTGGTAACCCTTGTCATCGACCGTACGCTCCAGCAGCGGCAGGGCCACGCCCTTGGCCTGGTCGGGGCGGATGGAGCCCTGGGCGAGTGCGGTGGCGCGGGCGGCAATGTGCTCGCCGAACTGCTGCGCCTTGACCACGTCGTCCACCAGGCGCCAATCCTTGGCGCGCTGACCGCGCACCCCTTCCGAGATGGTGCAGAAGATGTCGGCATGATCGCGGCGCACCTTGCGCTTGTCGGTCACGCGGGTCAGGCCGCCGGTGCCGGGCAGCACGCCCAGCAGCGGCACTTCGGGCAGCGACACCGAGGAGTTGCGGTCGTCGATCAGCACGATCTCGTCACAGGCCAGCGCCAGCTCGTAGCCGCCGCCGGCGGTGGTGCCGTTGCAGGCGGCGATGGACTTGATGCCTGAGTACTGGCTCGCATCCTCGAGGCCGTTGCGGGTTTCATTGGTGAACTTGCAGAAATTCACCTTCCAGGCGTGGGTCGATACACCCAGCATGTAGATGTTCGCGCCGGAGCAGAAAATCTTCGGCTTGCCCGAGGTGAAGACGACGCTCTTGACCGTCGGGTGCTCGAAGCGGATGCGTTGCAGCGCGTCGTGCAGCTCGATATCCACGCCCAGGTCATACGAGTTCAGCTTGAGCTTGTAGCCCGGGCGGATGCCGCCATCCTCGTCGATGTTCAGCGTCAGCGTGGCCACCTGACCATCCACGTCCAGCTTCCAGTGCTTGTAGCGGGACGGTTCGGTACGGTAATCCACCGGCTGGATGGCCTCGGCCACGTTCTCGGCTTGCTGCTTGTTTGCGACTGCTTCCACTTTTCTGTCTCCTCTTCTCAGGGGTCAGCTCATGACGAGCTGTCTTAACTTCATGAAACTCTCATCCACCGTCTCACCGGAGGTATCCACCACGGTGTCGGCCTTCGCATACAGCGCCTCGCGGGCAGCGAGGATGCGCTTCAGGTCTTCCATTGCTTCATCGTTGCCCGCCATCGGACGCAGGTCGCCCTGTGCCATCACGCGTGCCATGTGTTCTTCCGGCTGCGCCTTCACCCAGACGGTGAGGCAGTTCGACAGCAGCAGGTCGTAGGTCTCGGGTTGCGAAACGGCACCACCGCCGACCGAGATCACGCCCTTTTCCTGCTCGCGGAACAGCCGCTCCAGCGTGCGGTGTTCGATACGGCGGTAGCCCGGCTGGCCATACAGCGCGAACAGTTCGCTCGACGGCATGCCGGTCTCGCGCTCGATCTCGCGGTCGAGCTCGATGAAGGGCACGCCCATTTCCTTGGCCAGGCGGCTGCCCAGGGTCGATTTGCCGGCCCCGCGCAAGCCGATCAGGGCCACGCGCTTGCGCCGCACCGCCTCTTCATGGCCGAAGTCGCGCATCAGACGGAACACCACTTCTTCCAGGCGGTGCTGCGGCAGGCGCTCCAGAAAGCGGCGGATCAGGCGCTTTTCCACCGTGTCCTCCGCGTCCGGGGCGAGCAGTTCGATCAGCGATACGTCCAGCGCCCGGCTGATGTGACGTAACAGAACGATGGAAACATTGCCTTCGCCCGCCTCGAGGTGGGCGAGGTGACGTTCCGATACCGCCGCCTCGCGCGCCACCAGCTTCCGCGTCATGCCGCGGCGATCGCGAATCTCGCGAACGCGCTTGCCCAATGACATCAGGAACTCGCCATCACCGCGTTCGTCGGTGTGGCCCGCATCCTGAGTCTCGGTGTCCTTCAGCGTGTTTTCGGTCTGGGTGCTCATGTCTGTCGTCCTTGTGCAGAAAACTGCACGGCGTGGTTGAACAATAGTGCAGTTAAAAATGCCGGTCAAGAGGTAAAGTGCAGTTTTTTGCAGATTCGTGTGTGAAATACTGCATTGGCTTTGCAGCAAGCGCGGGAAATGATGCTCTATACTGCAGTGCAGCAATGCGGATAGCGGAAAAACATGCAATAAAGTGCTTGACGCGTCCTTGCCTGCGTGTATTCTATATCCAGCGGCAGACGCCTCGCATGTGTTTTAGTTCATGTGATGTGAGCTGCCAAATCGATGAGTGGGGAGATGCGGTGAAACTGAATAATCATCTATGTGGGCAGTGGCTGCAGGGTGCGGGCGAGGGCGTGCCTCTGCTTGATCCGGTCAGTGGCGAAGAGCTGGTCCGGGTGTCGTCCGAAGGGCTGGATCTCGGTGCTGCGATGGCCTATGCCCGCGATCAGGGCGGATCCGCATTGCGCGCGATGTCCTATGAACAGCGGGCGGCCTGTCTGGGGCAGATTGCTGAGGTCCTGAGCGCGAATCGCGAGGCCTATTTCGATATCTCGCTGCGCAACTCGGGGTCGACGGCGGCGGATGCCGGTTTCGACGTCGATGGCGCGATCTTCACCCTCAAGACTTATGCACGTGCGGGCAAGGTGCTGGGCGCCGCCCGCCAGTTGAAGGACGGCGGGCGCGTCGCGCTGGCCAAGACCGACGTCTTCCAGGGACAGCACTTCCTGACCCCGCTGCAGGGTGTTGCGGTGTTCATCAACGCATTCAATTTTCCGGCCTGGGGGCTGTGGGAGAAGGCCGCGCCGGCGCTGCTGTCGGGTGTGCCGGTGCTGGTCAAGCCTGCCACGCCCACGGCCTGGCTCACCCAGCGCATGGTCGAGGACGTGGTTGCGGCCGGCATTCTGCCGCCGGGCGCCATCAGCATCGTCTGTGGCGGCGCGCGTGACCTGCTCGATCACGTCGATGCGCGCGATGTGGTGTCCTTCACCGGTTCGGCCGACACTGCGGCGCGCATCCGCAATCATCCCGCGGTCGTGGCGCATTCGGTGCGCGTCAATGTCGAGGCCGATAGCGTCAACTCGGCCGTCCTCGGGCCGGATGCGGTGCCCGGCACGGCCGAGTTCGATCTCGCGGTCAAGGAGGTCGTGCGCGAACTGACGATCAAGAGCGGGCAGAAGTGCACCGCGATCCGCCGCATCTTCGCGCCCGCTGCGGTCGCAACGGCCCTGGCCGATGCGGTGGCGGCCAGGCTCTCCGGCATGACCGTGGGCAACCCGCGTACCGAGGGTGTGCGTGTCGGTCCGCTGGTCAGTCGGGCGCAACAGGCCGCGGCGCTCGAGGGCCTGGCAAAGCTCAAGCTCGATGCAAGGCTCGTGTTCGGCGGTGATCCCGATTTCGTGCCGGTCGATGCCGACCCTGCCGTGTCTGCCTTCGTTCAGCCCGCGCTGCTGTTCTGCGACAAGGGGCTGGATGCGCAATATGTACACGACGTCGAGGTGTTCGGTCCGGTGGCGACCGTATTGCCCTATGCCGATCCGGCCGCCTTGGTTGCCATGGTCCGCCGCGGCGGCGGGTCGCTGGTGGCCTCGGTGTATTCCGCCGATGCGGCATTCCTGTGCGAATTCATCCCCGCGATCGCCGACATGCATGGCCGCGTGATGGTGGTCGACGGTGTCATCGGCAACCAGCACACCGGTCACGGCAACGTCATGCCCACCTGTCTTCACGGTGGTCCCGGACGGGCCGGTGGCGGCGAGGAGCTTGGTGGCCTGCGTGCGTTGGCCATGTATCACCGCCGTCATGTCGTGCAGGGCGGTTCGTCCCTGCTTGATGCGCTGTGCGAAGGCGCGGCTGATGCTGCCCTGCTCGGCGCTTGACTCACCCGAACCCGATTGGAGAGCAGTCGATGACCCCAGAGATTTTCCAGCGCCTGATTGCAAACGTCACTTCAGCGATCGCCGGCAAGCCCGTCGATGCGCAGCTGGCCGATTTCCTCAACGAACGGTTTCCGGCCGATGGCGCGGAGTTCCAGACCATCGCGTCCGCCTGTCGCGACGCCGTGGCTGCCGGCTGGATGTGCAAGCTCGAGCATGGCGGCATCAAGTACGGCCGCGTGATCAAGCCCTGTCCGGAACTGCACGGTTTCAGCGTCGACGTGGTCGAGATGGCCGACGTCGTCGGCCCGCAGCACGCGCATCCCAATGGCGAGATCGACATGATCATGCCGCTCGAGGGGGAGGCGAAATTCGATGGTCACGGTGCCGGCTGGTTCGTCTATGGGCCGGGCAGCGTACATCGGCCCACGGTCAGCGACGGGCGCGCGCATGTGCTCTACCTGCTGCCCGAGGGGGCGATCGAGTTTACGCGCGCCTAGCGTATTGGTGTGCCCTTGATGGCATTTATCTCAAGTGGTCGTTGCGGTTGATGATGGGCTCCTTCCCCTTCAAGGGGGAGGTTGGGAGGGGGATGGGTTGTCTTTGCGCTGCTTGAAACCCATCCCCACCCCAGCCCTCCCCTTGAAGGGGAGGGCGCTTGGCCAGGCCAGCCTGAGTGCCAAACAGCGTTCAGCGCTGCAGTAGCGAACGACAGATTCAAGGATTTTGCGTCCTGCTGCCGGCAACAAGACCGGTGGGCGCGACTTCCGCAGCCAGGTAGTGGTTGCGATGCACGGCGCATCGTGCCGAGAAAGACGGAGGAGACAGACAATGCCCACCCTGAGTGCGGCGGACCACGCCACGAGTCCGCCCAGTATCGAGATCCCGCGTCAGTACAATGCCGCAGACGATCTCATCGGCCGCAACCTCGCGGCCGGTCGCGGCGCCAAGCTGGCCTATATCGATGACGCCGGCAGTTACACCTACGATGAGCTCGCCAGACGGGTGAATCGTTGCGCCAGTGCGCTGCGAACGGCTGCCGGCCTGCGCCAGGAAGACCGCATCCTGGTGTGCGTGCACGACACGATCGAATTTCCCACCGTGTTCCTTGGCGCGATCAAGGCCGGCGTGGTGCCGATCGCGGTCAATACCTTGCTGACCGCGCATGACTACGATTACATGCTCACCGACAGCCGGGCGCGCATCGCCGTAGTGTCGGCCGCGCTGATGCCGCTGGTCGAGCCGCTGCTCGGCAAGGTGCCGACGCTCGAGCGCATCATTGTCGCCGGCACTGCCAACCCCGGGCCGGACAGCCTTGCCGCCTTGCTCGAGCAGGGCAGCGACGAATTCGACACCGCATCGACGCTGGCCGACGACGCCTGTTTCTGGCTCTATTCATCGGGTTCGACCGGTGCCCCCAAGGGCACGGTGCACATCCACTCCAGCCTGATCCAGACTGCCGAGCTGTATGCCCGTCCGGTGATCGGCATCGGCGAAGCCGACGTGGTGTTCTCGGCGGCGAAACTGTTCTTTGCCTACGGGCTGGGCAATGGCCTGACCTTTCCGCTGGCCGTCGGCGCCACCGCGGTGCTGATGGCGGAGCGGCCGACACCGGCGGCGGTGTTCGAGCGTCTGCGCAAGCATCGGCCGACGATCTTCTACGGTGTGCCCACGCTCTATGCGTCCATGCTTGCCAGTGCCGACTGTCCGACGCGGGACGAGATGCGCCTGCGCGCCTGTACCTCGGCCGGCGAGGCGCTTCCCGAGGAAATCGGCAAGCGCTGGACCGAACGCTTCGGGGTGGACATTCTCGACGGCATCGGTTCCACCGAGATGCTGCACATCTTCCTTTCCAACCGCGCCGGCGATGTGCATTACGGCACCACCGGCAAGCCGGTGCCCGGCTATGCGGTGCGACTCATCGACGACGAAGGCAACGCGGTGAATGAGCCGGGCGTGCCCGGCGAACTCCAGATCAGCGGGCCGACATCCGCCGCGTATTACTGGAACAACCGCGAGAAGACCCGTGCCACGTTCCAGGGACAATGGACGCGCAGCGGCGACAAGTACCAGATGGATGCCGACGGCTACTACGTCTACGCCGGCCGCAGCGACGACATGCTCAAGGTCAGCGGCATCTATGTGTCGCCGATTGAGGTCGAGTCCGCGCTGATCGCCCATGCGGCCGTCCTCGAAGCGGCGGTGGTCGGCTGTGAGGACGACGACAGGCTGATCAAGCCCAAGGCCTACATCGTGCTCAAGCCCGGTCTCGTAGCCGACGATGCGCTGCGCGATCAGCTCAAGGCCCACGTCAAGAGCCTGCTCGCCCCATACAAGTACCCGCGCTGGATGGAATTCGTCGACGAACTGCCCAAGACCGCCACCGGCAAGATCCAGCGCTTCAAGCTGCGCGCCGCGGCCCAGCGCTGAACCGGAGAACATTCATGACCGCGATGCAGCAAGCCATTGAAATCATCAAGGACGAACACCGCTCCATGGGCGCCGTGCTCAAGGGCCTGCAGGCCCATGTCGAGGCCGTGCGCGAAGGCCGGGACAAGCCGGACTTCCCGCTCTTTCAGGCCATGTTCGACTACATCGAGACCATCCCCGACCGCGTGCATCACCCCAAGGAAGACGAGACCCTGTTCCGCCTGCTGCGCATGCGCAGCCACGCCGCCGACACCATCCTCGATGAGCTGGAGGGCCAGCACGACGTCTGCGGCACCCTGCTCGCATCGGTACGCAAGGCGATGGGCGCCTATCGCGAAAGCGGTGACATCGCCGGCTTCGAGCGCAGCCTTGGCGCCTATGCGGAGTTCCTGTGGGAGCACATGCGCAAGGAAGAAGAAGTCGTCATGCCGCTGGCGGCAGAAAACCTCACCAGCGAAGACTGGGAAACCATCCACGCGGCCTTTCAGGCCAACCGGAGTCAGGCCTGGTAAGGGCTTGCGGCGGGGCCCGCAGCCCCGTCAATACATCGAAAAACGACAGGAGACAAAGATGAAATCGGAAAACGGTCGCACATCGGTACGCAGTGTTGTGGGTCTGGTCGGTGTGGCAGTTGCCGCCTTGCTGCCTCTGGGAGCCGCGCACGCCGCGGAGAAGGTCAAAGTCGGCCTGATGCTGCCCTACACCGGCACCTATGCGGCGCTGGGCAATGCCATCACCAACGGCTTCAAGCAATACGTGGCGGAGCAGGGCGGGACGCTGGCCGGGCGCGAAGTGGAGTACTTCGTCGTCGATGACGAATCGGATCCTTCCAAGGCCACCGAGAACGCCAACAAGCTGGTCAAGCGCGACGAAGTCGACGTCCTGGTCGGCACGGTGCACTCCGGGGTCGCCCTGGCCATGGCCAAGGTCGCGCGCGACAGCAAGACGCTGATGATCATCCCCAACGCCGGCGCCGACGAACTTACCGGTCCGCTGTGCTCGCCCAACGTGTTCCGCACCTCCTTCACCAACTGGCAACCGGCCTACGCCATGGGCAAGGTCGCAGCCGAACGCGGGCACAAGACCGCGGTGACGCTGACGTGGAAATACGCGGCCGGCGAACAGGCCGTCGATGGCTTCGCAAGCGCCTTCGAGAGCGGTGGCGGCAAGGTGGTCAAGCAGCTCACCTTGCCCTTCCCGGGGGTCGAGTTCCAGCCCTACCTGACCGAGATCGCCTCGCTCAAGCCCGATGCCGTGTACGTGTTCTTCGCCGGAGGCGGCGCGGTCAAGTTCGTCAAGGATTACGACGCCGCAGGGCTCAAGAGCAGCATCCCGCTGTACTCGAGTGGCTTCCTCACCGACGGTACGCTGGGCGCAATGGGCGGTTCGGGCGAAGGCCTGCTGACCGCGCTGCAGTACGCAGACGGCCTCGACGTGGCCAAGGACAAGGCCTTCCGTACCGCCTACGCGATGAGCTACAAGATGCAGCCCGACGTCTATGCCGTGCAGGGCTATGACGCGGCGCAGTTGCTGAAGTCCGGTCTCGACGCGGTCAAGGGCGGCAAGCTCGAGCAGGGCGCCATGATCAAGGCCATGGAGTCGGCCACGGTCGATAGCCCGCGGGGTGCCTTCACCCTGTCGAAGGCGCACAACCCGGTGCAGGACATCTACCTGCGCAAGGCCGAAGGTCAGGAGAACAAGGTGGTCGGCGTCGCAGCGAAAAAGCTGGCCGACCCCGCACGCGGCTGCCGCATGTAATTCCGCGTCTCCACGCCCGCTTCAATCCAACCGTATCCGGGCGCCGCACGCGGCGCCCGGAGGGGAAGACTCATGGATTTCACGACGTTCCTGATACAGATTCTGAACTCGCTGCAGTACGGCTTGCTGCTGTTCCTGGTGGCCAGCGGACTGACCCTGGTGTTCGGCATCATGGGCATCATCAACCTGGCGCATGGCAGCTTCTACATGATCGGCGCCTATCTCGCCTTCGCGCTGACGAGCATGACCGGCAACCTGATGCTCGCCATCGCGCTCGGCATTCCGCTGGCCTTCGCCTTTGGCGCCTTGCTCGAATGGCTGCTGTTCGCCCATCTCTACAAGCGCGACCACCTCGAACAGGTGCTGCTGACCTACGGCCTCATTCTCATCTTTGAAGAGTTGCGAAGTCTCACCATGGGCGACGATGTCCACGGCGTGGACATTCCGGCCCTGTTCTCGGCCTCCATCCCCCTGTCCGACACGCTGTCGTACCCGGTGTATCGCATCCTGATCTCGGTGGTCTGCCTCGCCCTTGCAGGCGGTCTGTGGTGGCTGATGCAGCGCACCCGGCTGGGCATGATGATCCGCGCCGGCAGTCACGACCGCGACATGGTGCAGTCGCTCGGCATCGACATCAACATGCTGTACCGCACCGTGTTCGCGCTCGGCGTGGCGCTGGCCGCGCTCGCCGGCATGCTGGCCGCGCCGATTTCGTCGGTGTATCCGGGCATGGGCGGCAGCGTGCTGATCATCTCCTTCGTCATCGTCGTCATCGGTGGCATCGGGTCGGTGTGGGGGGCCTTGCTGGCCGCGCTGCTGATCGGCTTTGCCGACACCTTCGGCAAGGTGCTGCTGCCCGACCTGGCGGGGCTGGTGGTGTATCTCGTCATGGCGGTGGTGCTGCTGTGGCGCCCGGAAGGCATCTTCAGGAAGGGATAGGACACAATGAACCCGACAACCCAATCCCGCATCGCCCTGGTGTTCAAGCTGGCTGTGCTCGCCGCTGTGATCGCCTTTCCGGCATTCGGATCGTCCTTCTATACGGAAATGGTGGCCAAGGTGCTGGTGCTCGCCATCTTCGCCATGAGCCTCGACCTGCTGGTCGGCTTCACCGGCCTGGTCAGCCTCGGGCACGCCGCCTACTTCGGCATTGCCGCCTATGCCGTCGCGCTGGCCACACCCAAGTACGATCCCGCCAACCTGTGGTTCGTGTTCCCGGTCGCCGTGCTGGCGGCGGCGCTCGCGGCCCTCGTCATCGGCATTTTCGTGCTGCGCACCAAGGGCATCTACTTCATCATGGTCACGCTCGCCTTCGCCCAGATGGCGTACTACATCTTTCACGACACTCCGCTCGGCGGCGGCTCCGACGGCATCTACGTCAACTTCAAGCCTGACGCCGCCATCGCCGGATGGACCCCCTTCGACCTCAACGAACCGCTGCACCTGTATTACTTCGTGGTGCTCGCACTGGTGGCCGTGTTCGTCTTCCTCACCCTGGTGCTGCGCTCGCCATTCGGCCGGGTGCTGGTGGGTATCCGCAGCAACGAACATCGCATGCAGTCGCTCGGCTACGCGACCTTCGGCTACAAGCTGGCCGCGTTTACGCTGGCCGGGGCACTGGCGGGCGTGGCAGGCTTTCTCTACGCCGTGCTGTTCGGTTTCGTGACCCCGGAATACCTGTCGTGGCACCAGTCGGGCAACGTGCTGATGATGGTTATCCTCGGCGGCATGGGCAATCTCGGCGGGGCGGTACTCGGCGCCTTCGCCTTCATCGGTCTGCAGGAGCTGTTCTCCGGCTGGACCAAGCACTGGCAGTTGCTGATGGGCGGCGTCATCGTTGCCGCCGTGCTGTTCATGCCGGGCGGACTGTCGGCGCTGCCGAAGCGGATCCTGAAACTTGTCAACGGAGAGCGCGGCAATGGCTGAAGCAGACAACAGCATCCAGGTGGCCGCGCCGGCACCGGTGACGGGCGAGGCAATGCTGGTCGCCGACAAGCTCACCCGCCGCTTCGGCGGCCTGGCGGCGAACCAGGGTGTATGCCTGACCCTCGAGCGGGGCAAGCTGCACGCCTTGCTCGGCCCCAATGGCGCCGGCAAGTCGACCTGTATCAACATGCTGTCGGGCGACCTGCCGCCCTCCGAAGGCCGCATCCTGCTCGGCGGCAAGGACATCACGCGCCTGGGCGCGGCGCAGCGTTCGCGCATCGGCATCGGTCGCAGCTACCAGCGCACCAACATCTTTCCGCAATTCAGCGTGCTCGAGAACTGCCGGCTGGCCGCGCAGTCGCGCAACCCGCGGCCGTGGAAGCTCTTCACCGATGCCTTGCGCCTGCGCGACACGCTGGAGCGCGCACGTGCGGCCATCGTCGAAGCCGGGCTGGCAGGGCGCGAGGAGCGCATTGCCGGCACCATGTCGCATGGCGAACAGCGTCAGCTCGAGATTGCGATGGTGCTCGCCACCGATGCGCGCGTGCTGCTGCTGGACGAGCCGCTTGCCGGCATGGGTTCGGAAGAGTCGGCGCAGATGGTGGAACTGCTCAAGGGGCTCAAGGAGAACCGCGCGATCCTGCTCGTCGAGCACGACATGGACGCCGTGTTCGCCGTGGCCGACACCATCACCGTGATGGTCAACGGCGTAGTGCTCGAATCCGGGCCACCCGAGCAGATTCGCAACAGCGCGGACGTACAGACCGCCTATCTTGGAGACGGCCATGTCTAATGTGCTGCTCGAAGCCCGCGAGCTTCATACCTACTATGGTTCCAGCCATATCCTGCACGGGGTCGATTTCCGCATCCATAAGGGTGAGACCCTCGGCCTGATGGGGCGCAACGGCATGGGCAAGACCACGCTGATCCGCTCCATGCTGGGCCTGGTCAAGCCGCGCCACGGTACCGTGAGCGTGCGCGGCGATCTGATGACGGGCGGTCCAACGCACAAAATCGCACGCCAGGGCATTGCCTACGTGCCGGAAGGCCGGGGCATCTTCCCCAACCTGTCGGTACGCGAGAACCTGCTGATGGCCGCGCGAGCGGGTGTGGACGGCCAGTGCGACTGGACCTTCGACCGCGTCATGCACACCTTTCCCCGCCTGGGCGAGCGCATCAACAATGGCGGCGGGCAACTTTCGGGGGGGGAGCAGCAGATGCTCACCATCGGCCGCGCGCTGATGACCAACCCCGACCTGCTGATTCTCGACGAGGCCACCGAAGGCCTGGCGCCGCTGATCGTGCGCGAGATCTGGCGCGTCATCCGCGAGATCCGCGACAGCGGCATCGCCACCGTCATCGTGGACAAGAACCATGCCGCGGTGACCTCCATCACCGATCGCTCGATGATCGTGGTCAAGGGCCAGGTGGTGTTCGATGGTGCCAGTGAAGAGGTGCGCAATAATCCCGAGCTCATTCAGAAGCATCTGGGAGTGTGAAGTGAAAACCGTCCGCATCGGAGAATGCCGCCTCGAGTACGTTCGCCTGCCGTCCAGTCATCCGCGCGAAGCTGCGCCCGCCATCGTCTTCCTGCACGAAGGGTTGGGCTCGGTGTCGATGTGGCGCGACTTTCCGCAGAAGGTGGCCGACGCCACCGGCTGCGAGGCCGTGGTGTACTCGCGTGCTGGCTACGGGCGCTCCGGCCCGGCGAAGCTGCCGCGCGCCGTCGACTACATGCACGATGAAGGCCTCGCCGTCCTGCCCGCGTTGCTGGCCGAACTCGGCCTCGAGCGGCCCATCCTGTTCGGTCACTCCGACGGCGCCTCGATCGCGCTGCTGTGCGCTGGCGGCACCGAGACGCCGCTGACCGGCGTGATCGCGATGGCCCCGCATGTGCTGGTCGAGGACATCTCGGTCAGCAGCATCGCCCAGGCCAAAGTCGCCTACACCACGACCGATCTGCCCGCACGCCTGGGCAAGTATCACGACAATGTGGATGCGGTGTTCTGGGGCTGGAACGACATCTGGCTGCATCCGGAATTCCGTGCCTGGAACATCGAGGCCTACCTGCCCCGAATCCAGTGCCCGGTGATGGCGATCCAGGGCGAGGACGACGAGTACGGCACCATGGACCAGATCGAACGCATTGCCCGTGGGGCGGCGGATGTCGAACTGGTCAAGCTCGCCGACTGCCGCCACTCGCCGCACAAGGACCAGCCGCAGGCCGTGATCGAGGCGGTGACGGCCTTTATCGAACGCGTGGGCGGAGACTGACGTGATCTACGAACGCAACAAGCGCATCCGCTTTTCGCATTGCGACCCGGCCGGCATCGTGTTCTACCCACGCTACGTCGAGCTCTTCAACGAGGTTGTCGAAGACTGGTTTGCCGACGGGCTCGGGGTGGATTTTCATACCCTGCACGAGGAGATGCGCCTGGGCATCCCCATGGTCAAGCTCGATGTCGAGTACCTGGCGCCCTCGCGCTACGGCGACCAGCTTACTTTCCGCCTGCAGGTCATGGCCATCGGCAACGCCTCGCTGCAGCTCGAGATCGGTGCCTGGGCCGGCGAGCAACTGCGCGTGCGCGGTCACCTGAAGGTGGTGTTGGCGTCGATGGAAAACCTCAAGCCGGAGCCGATCAGTGCCGATTTCTGGCGGCCGAAGTTCGCCGCCTATCTTGCAGACGCAGCAACAATGGAATGAAGACATGATGGACTACACCCGCTACACCAGCCTGCAGCTCGTGCGCCACGACCGCGGCATCGTCGAGCTCGTCATGGGCCGCGACGGCAAGCTACCGGCGGCAGACCATGCCGGGCATGGCGAGCTGGCCGACATCTGGCGCGATCTCGATCGCGACCCCGAGGTCGCCGTGATCATCGTGCGCGGGCAGGCCAAGGGCTTTTCCGCCGGCGGCACGCTGGAACTGGTGGGCGACATGGTCGAGCACTTCGAACACCGGGCCCGGGTGTGGAAGGAGGCGCGCGACATCGTCTACAACATGATCAACTGTTCCAAGATCATCATCTCCGCGATCAATGGTCCGGCGGTCGGCGGCGGGCTGGCAGTGGCGCTGATGGCCGACATCTCGATCGCGGCAAAGAATGCTCGCCTGATCGACGGCCACACCCGTCTCGGCGTTGCCGCCGGTGACCACGCGGCGATGATCTGGCCGCTGCTATGCGGCATGGCCAAGGCCAAGCTGCACCTGCTGCTGTCGGACGAGATCAGCGGAGAGGAGGCCGAACGCATCGGCCTGGTGTCGATGGCGGTCGAGGCCGACGCCTTGATGGACACCGCGATGGAGGTGGCGGGCAAACTCGCCGCCGGGCCGCAGACCGCGCTGCGCTGGACCAAGCACAGCCTCAACAACTGGCTGCGCCAGGCCGGGCCGATCTTCGACAACTCGGTGGCGCTGGAGATGCTCGGCTTCACCGGCCCCGAAGTCCGCGAGGGACTGGCCGCCGTGCGCGAACGCCGCCCCGCCGAGTTCCCGCAGGGCGCGCCGATCTGATCGCGTCCGCAGCACAACATATTCCGGAGTCCGCCATGCGCGCCCTGATCTGTAACGAATTTGCCCCGCTCGAAGCGCTCCGTGTCGGCGACTTGCCCGAACCGCGGCCCGCCGCCGGCGAGGTCACGATCCGCGTGTGCGCGGCCGGCATCAACTTCTACGACACCCTGATCGTGCAGGGCAAATATCAAGTCAAACCCCCGTTCCCGTTCTCGCCCGGCGGCGAAGTGGCGGGAGAGGTTGTGGCGGTGGGCGAGGGCGTCAGTCACGTCCGCCCCGGCGACCGCGTATGCGCCTTCACTTCCTATGGCGGCTATGCCCAGGTGTGTCGCACCAAGGCCAGTCAGACCTGGCCTTTGCCCGAAGCGGTGCCTTTCGACGCCGCCGCGGCCGGCCTGGTGACCTATGGCACCGCCTGGTTCGGCCTGCATGACCGCGCCCGCATGAAGGCTGGCGAAACCGTGCTTGTGCTCGGGGCAGCCGGCGGCGTCGGCCTGGCGGCCGTGCAGATCGCCAAGGCCGCCGGCGCGCGCGTGATCGCCGCAGCCGGCAGTGCCGAACGTCTCGCCCTGTGCCGCGAACACGGCGCGGACGATCTGATCGACTACACCACGACCGATCTGAAGGATGCGGTGAAGGCGGCCACCGGCGGCAACGGTGCCGACATCGTCGTCGACGTCGTCGGTGGCGCCTATACCGAGGCTGCACTGCGCGCCACGGCGTGGCGCGGGCGCATCCTTATCATCGGCTTCGCCGCCGGCGAGATTCCGCGCATTCCGGCCAACCTGCTGCTGCTCAAGGGCTGCGACATGGGCGGCGTGTTCTGGGACGAGCTGATGCGGCGCGAACCCGCCGAGGCCGCACGCCAGGTGGCCGCCGTGCTCGCCTGTTTTGCCGACGGCAGCCTCAAACCCCCAATCACCCGTGCCTGCACCCTCGACGGTGCCGTCGCCGCGATGCAGGCGCTGGCCGCACGGCAGGTGGCGGGCAAGTTGATCGTACTGCCGCAAGACTGAATCACAACACACAACACACAACACCGACAAATCAAGGGCACCCCCGCCCCAGCAACGGAGAATCATCATGGCTCAATATCAATGCAGCGCCTGCTACTTTCCCTACGACGAAACACTCGGCCTGCCCGACGAAGGCATTGCGCCGGGCACGCTGTGGGCCGACGTGCCGGAAGATTTCGTCTGTCCCGACTGCGGCACGCCGAAGTCGAACTGGATGCAATACCAGCCGGAATGAGTCGGCAGGGCGGCGATTCCCGGGTTGGGTGATGGGTTTCAACAGTGGCCCAAACCCATCCCCATCCTGTCCTGAGGGCCGGCTTTGCACAGCCGCCCCGCTCTGGCGGCGCGAAGCGATGCTTCACGAAACCCCGCCGCCTGAACGACAGCGCGTCTTCGCGCTGGCTACCGGGTTGGGGTGAGGATGGGTATCGTTGGCGGCACTTGAAACCCATCCCCATCCTGTCCTTCCCCTTGAAGGGGAAGGGACCTGCTAATGAGGTTCCGATGGGCAGATTTTGCTCCCTTGCCTTCAAGGGGGTGAAGGCGGGGTTTCGGCGAGCATCGCTCGCTGCCGGCGTAGCGAAGCGGAAGCTCCCGGACGTGACGGAAAGCGCCCTCCCCTTCAAGGGGAGGGCTGGGGTGGGGATGGGTTTCGAGGGCTTGCCACAAAACCCATCCCCATCCTGTCCGGAGGGCCGGCTTTGCACAGCCGCCCCGCTCTGGCGGCGCGAAGCGATGCTTCACGAAACCCCGCTGCCGCCCCCTTGAAGGGGAAGGTACCTGCTACTGAGGTTCGGGGCCCCCGTCTGCCCTACTCCTTGAAGGAGGAGGCGCGCCGTTTCGTACCTCGAACATACCAAGGCAAGGGGCCTGCCAATAGAAGAAGTGTAGTTCGGATGGATTCACCCTCATGTTGGAAAGGCGCGACGTCATCCACTCATCGCCCATTCAATTCGATCAACAAACACAAGGATGTTGCACATGGCTGCTCTGGCCACTTCCACAAAGGTTGCAGTGATTGGCGCCGGTGCCATGGGCAGCGGCATTGCCCATGTTGCCGCGCGCGCCGGACACACGGTCTATCTGTACGACATGAATGCCGACGCCGTGGCACGAGGCAAGGCCGGGATCGAAAAGGACCTGCGTTTCCTTGTCGGCAAGGGCAAGCTTGCCGAGGCCGAGTGCGCAGCCACGCTGGCGCGGGTCGTGTCGAGCAGCCGGATCGAGGATCTGGCCGACGCCGGCCTGCTGATCGAGGCCATCGTCGAGAACCTGGAGATCAAGCAGAAGCTCTTCCGTCAGCTCGAGGACATGGTCGGCGCCGAGGCTATTCTCGCGACCAATACCTCGTCGCTGTCGATTACCGCGATGGGGGCGGCGCTCACGCGTCCGGCCCGGCTCGCCGGCCTGCATTTCTTCAATCCGGCGCCGCGCATGGCGCTGGTCGAGATCGTCTCCGGCCTCCCCACCGATGCAGAAGTGGCCACCACGCTCTATGACACCGCCAGGGCCTGGGGCAAGGTGCCGGTGCGGGCGACCTCCACCCCGGGCTTCATCGTCAACCGGGTGGCACGGCCGTACTATGCCGAAGGCTTGCGTGTGCTCGCCGAGCGCGCGGCGACACCGGCCACGGTGGATGCGATCCTGCGTGAGGCCTGCAACTTCCCGATGGGGCCATTCGAACTGATGGACCTGATCGGCCACGATGTGAACTACGCGGTGACCCGCTCCGTGTTCGATGCCTATTTCGGTGACAAGCGGTTTACGCCCAGTCTGATCCAGCAGGAACTGGTGCTGGCGGGGCGGCTCGGGCGCAAGTCTGGGCAGGGCTTCTACGACTATCGTGACGGGGCCGTAAAGCCCGTCGCTACAACGGAATCGCCCGCCGTCGCGGTTCGCGCCGTGACCGCTATCGGGCACCTGGGCGTGGCCGAAGCGCTGCTTGCCCGCTTCGAGGCCGCAGGCATCGAGGTCAGGCGCGAGGCCGGCGAGGGGAGCGGATGTCTCCGCATCGGTGCGGCTCGACTCGCACTGTCCGACGGGCGCACAGCAACCCGCCGCGCGGCCGAAGAGGTCACGCCCGACCTGGTCCTGTTCGACCTCGCGCGCGACTACGCGTTGACACCGCGGCTGGCACTCTCGCGCGCGGATCAGTGCGGCGAGCAGGCATGGTGCGACGCGGTCGGCACCTTGCAGGCGACCGGCATCGCGGTGAGCCGCGTCGATGATATTCCCGGGCTGCTAGCCTTGCGCACCGTTTGCATGCTGGCAAACGAGGCTGCCGACGGCGTCGTGCAGGGCATTGCCTCTGCCGCCGACATCGACACCGCCATGCGCTACGGCACCAACTATCCGGAAGGGCCACTGGCATGGGCTGGTCGCATGGGGGCAAGTTTCGTGACCCGCGTACTCTTAAACTTGCGCGAACACTATGGTGAGGAACGCTATCGGGTGTCGCCCTTGCTGCTACGCTGCGCCCAAGGCGGCAGTGATTTACTGAGTGCGGAGGGCCAGAGCCCGGCGATCTGAGCGGACGCCGGGAGAGGGGGACGGTCCATTCCGCGAGTGTCTCGCGCCGGCGTGTGGAGCGACTATTCTCAAGTGAGCAATAATCCCGTATTGTTGCTCCATGAGAAATTTAGATTCCTTAAATTAACTTTAATCGCGCCCTCGACAGACCGGGCGCGCCAGTCATTCCGAAGGGAAAACATCGATGCTCGTCAAAGCCGGCTCGCGTCGCGGCCCCAATCGTCCGCCTCTTCCTGAATCCGCCCGCGCGGCGGCACAGGCAGCGCTTGCCGGCGAGACGCCGCGCCGCGACCGCCTGATCGAATATCTGCACCGCCTGCAGGACGCCCACGGTGCGCTGTTCGCCGATCACCTCGCCGCACTGGCAGAGGCGATGAAGCTGGCGCAGGCCGAGGTGTATGAAGTCGCGACCTTCTATCACCACTTCGATGTCGTGGCCGACGGCGAGGCCGCGCCGCCCCTGCTCACCGTGCGCGTATGCGATTCCCTCACTTGCGCCATGCACGGCGGTGTCGAACTGGCCACGGGGCTCCAGGGCCGGCTCGGGGCCGATGTCCGCGTGCAGCGCGTGCCCTGCGTCGGGCGTTGCGACTGCGCGCCGGTGGCCGTAGTGGGGCAGAACCCGGTGGTGCAGGCCAACGCCGACAAGGTTGCGGCGGCGGTGGATGCGAATGACCGCGTCGAGCCCGCGCCCGACATCATCGATTTCGAAGCTTACCGGGCCGCGGGTGGCTATCGGCTGTACGAGTCGGTCTGCAGTGGCGAGCATGGAGCCGAAGAGATCCTCGCCGTACTCGACACCGCCATCCTGCGTGGACTGGGCGGTGCGGGTTTTCCAGCTGCGCGCAAGTGGCGCACGGTGATGGCGCAGCCGGCGCCGCGCAACATGGCGGTCAACATCGACGAGGGCGAACCCGGCACCTTCAAGGACCGCCACTACCTCGGCCGCGACCCGCACCGTTTCATCGAAGGCATGCTGATTGCCGCGCGTGTGGTCGGCATCGCCGCGATCTGGATCTACATCCGCGACGAGTACCCGGCCCTGCGTCAGATGCTCAATGCCGAACTCGACAAGGTGCGCGCAGCCTGGCCCGAACTGCCGCCGATCGAGGTGCGCCGCGGCGCCGGCGCCTACATTTGCGGCGAAGAGTCGGCGATGATCGAATCCATCGAAGGCAAGCGCGGCATGCCACGCCTGCGTCCGCCCTATGTCGCGGAGGTTGGCCTGTTTGGGCGGCCCACGCTGGTGCACAACCCGGAAACCCTGTGGTGGGTGCGCGACATCGTCGACACCAGCCTGGTGCAGGGCTATGACTGGCTGGAAAAGCGTGGTCGCAACGGTCGCCAGGGCCTGCGCAGCTTCTCGGTCAGCGGGCGGGTGGCCAAGCCCGGGGTGATCGTTACCGATGCCGGCATCACCGTGCGCCAGCTCATCGACGAACACTGCGGCGGCATGTTGCAGGGGCACGAACTCTATGGCTACTTTCCCGGCGGTGCCTCGGGCGGCATGCTGCCGGCGAGCCTGGCCGACGTACCGCTCGACTTCGACACCCTCGCGCCCTACGGCTGCTTCATCGGCTCGGCCGCCATCGTCGTGTTCTCCCAGCACGACAAGGCACGCGTGCTGGCCGAGAACGCGATGCACTTTTTCGCTCATGAATCCTGTGGTCAATGCACGCCCTGCCGCGTCGGCACGGCCAAGGCTGCCGGCCTGATGGCGGCACCCGAATGGAATGCGCCGCTGCTCGACGAACTCGGCAGTGCGATGATGGACGCCTCGATCTGCGGCCTCGGCCAGGCCGCGCCCAACCCGGTGCGCTCGGTGCTGCGCTACTTCCCGCACGAGGTCGGCGCCACGCCATCTGATTTTCGCGCGGAGGAGGGCGCAGCATGACGACCCTCACCACCGACACCATCGCCTTCGAACTCGACGGCAAGACCATCGACGCCGAGCCGGGCGAAACCATTCTGCTCGCCGCCCGCCGCGCCGGCGTCGACATCCCGCATCTGTGCTACACGGACGGCCTGCGTGCCGACGGCAACTGCCGCGCCTGCGTGGTCGAGATCGACGGCGAGCGCGTGCTCGCCCCGTCGTGCTGTCGTGCGCCCAAGCCCGGCATGAAGGTCCGGGCCGCAAGCGAGCGCGCCCGCGCCTCGCAGCGCATGGTGCTCGAACTGCTGCGTGCTGATGTCGCACCCGAAAGCGAGAAGACCGACTCCGAGCTCGCCTATTGGTGCGACCAGCTCGGCGTCGGCGCCAGTCGCTTCGCGCCACGCCAGCAGCCTGCGACCGACACCAGCCACCCCGGCATTGCGGTGAACCTCGCCGCCTGCATCCAGTGCAATCGCTGCGTGCGTGCCTGTCGCGAAGAGCAGGTCAATGACGTCATCGGCTACGCCCACCGTGGCGAAGCCTCGAAGATCGTGTTCGATCTCGACGTGAGCATGGGCAGCTCCACCTGTGTCGGCTGTGGCGAATGCGTGCAGGCCTGTCCGACCGGTGCGCTGCTGCCGGCCACGGTCGGCGCCATTGCTGCTGCAACGGAGCGTGTTGCCGAGGTGAAGCCCCCGCGCTTCGTCCCCACGCGCAAGGTCGATTCGCTGTGCCCCTTCTGTGGTGTCGGCTGCCAGCTCACCTATCACGTGGCCGGCGAGGGCGCCGCACAGAAGATCGTCTTCGCCGAAGGCCGCAACGGCCCGGCCAACGCCGGTCGCCTGTGCGTCAAGGGCCGCTACGGTTTCACCTACAGCCGCAACCGCGAGCGCCTCACCGTGCCGCTGATCCGCAAGCCCGGCATCCCCAAGGGGGTGAATCTCGATCCGGCCAACCCGCTCGCCGCCTTCCGCGAAGCCACGTGGGAAGAGGCGCTCGACTTCGCCGCCAGCGGGCTCGCCCGCATCAAGCGCGAGCACGGCCCGCAGGCGCTGGCCGGATTCGGCTCGGCCAAGGGCAGCAACGAGGAGGCCTACCTGTTCCAGAAGCTGGTGCGCACCGGCTTCGGCACGCACAACGTTGACCACTGCACCCGCTTGTGCCACGCCTCATCGGTGGCGGCGCTGCTCGAAGGCATCGGCTCCGGCGCGGTGTCCAACCCGGTGCGCGATGTCGAGTTTGCCGACCTGATGATCGTCATCGGTGCCAACCCGGCGGCCAATCACCCGGTGGCGGCAAGCTTCATCAAGAACGCCAGCGAGCGCGGATCGAAGCTGGTGATGATGGACCCGCGCCAGACCCCGCTCGCGCGACACGCCTGGCGCACGCTGCAGTTCCGCCCCGACGCCGACGTCGCGCTGCTACTGTCGATGGCCTGTGTGATCATCGAAGAAGGACTCACCGATCCGGCCTTCATCGCTGCTCGCACCGAAGGCTTCGATGCCTTCCGCGACGCCGCATTGCAGTACCCGCCAGAGCGCATGGCGCCGATTACCGGCATCGACGCCGACACCGTGCGCGAAGTCGCCCGCGCCTACGCCCGCGGCCCCAACAGCATCATCTTCTGGGGCATGGGGGTGTCGCAGCACACCCACGGCACCGACAATGTGCGCTGCCTGATCGCACTGGCGCTGATGACTGGCCAGATCGGCCGCCCCGGCACCGGACTGCATCCGCTGCGCGGGCAGAACAATGTGCAGGGCGCGTCCGACGCCGGCCTCATCCCGATGATGTTCCCCGACTACCAGCGCGTGGCAGAGCCCGGCGTGCGCGCGCGTTTCGAGGCGCTGTGGGAGACGACGCTGCCCTCCGAGCCCGGCCTGACCGTGGTCGAGATCATGGATGCCGCCGCCGCCGGGCGCATCCGAGGCATGTATATCGAAGGCGAAAACCCGGCGATGTCCGACCCCGACCTCGAGCACGCCCGTGCCGCGCTCGCCGGGCTCGAGCATCTGGTGGTGCAGGACATTTTCCTTACCGAAACCGCGATGCTTGCCGACGTCGTGCTGCCCGCTTCCAGCCTGTACGAGAAGACCGGCAGCTTCACCAACACCGACCGCCTGGTGCAACTGTCGCAGCCGGTACTGCCGCTGCCCGGCCAGGCGCGTCAGGACTGGTGGATCATCCAGCAGATCGCGCAGCGCATGGGGTTGGCCTGGGATTACGCCGGCCCGGCCGGCATCTTCGCCGAGCTCACCCGCGCCATGCCCAGCTATGCCGGCATCACCTGGGCCGCGCTCGAAGGCGAGGGCGCCGTGGTGGCACCTAAAGTAGCGGTGGATGTCCCGTCGCAGCCGGTGCTGTTCCAGTCCGACTTCCCCACCCCGAACGGCCTCGGCCGCTTCGTCCCGGTCACGCCGCTGCCCGCGGCCGAGCTGCCGGATGCCGATTTTCCGCTGGTGCTCATCACCGGGCGCGTACTCGAGCACTGGCACACCGGCAGCATGACCCGCCGCGCCGATGTGCTCGACGCGCTCGATCCGCAGCCGTGGTGCGGCATGCATCCGGATGACATGACGAACGCAGGCCTCGCGCATGGGGACCGGGTGGTGCTCGAAACCCGTCGCGGGCACATCGAACTGGAAGCCCGTGCCGACGAAGGCGTCCAGCCCGGTTCGGTGTTCATGGCCTTCTGCTACGTCGAGGCCGCCGCCAACCTGCTCACCCAGCCCGCCCTCGACCCCTTCGGCAAGATTCCCGAGTTCAAATATTGCGCGTTGCGGGTGAGGCAGGCTTGTATGCACTGAATTAATCAACTTGATTTGTCAATCCACTATTTTCCGAGGAGAGTGTAAAACCAGGTCAAGAGTGTGATTTTTGTCACACATGGCATTGAACAATGGCGACGTCGTGAGGATGGGAATTGAAGCGCCTGCCTTCAGCGGCTATAAAACAGGTATTCATCGGCGTTCGACGCGATCTTAGAAATGCGCTGATGCCGATGCAGAACAACAGGAGGAGCGGAGCGGGTTCTCCCACTGGCACTGCGGCACGGAGATGTCTTCATCTGTGGCCACGGGGCGTCGTTGGCCACGAACTCCCCGATCGCATGGATTTCACCCCGAGGGGGCGTCAGCGCATGCTAGGTCGTAAGGGATTATTGCTTGATCGGACTGGTGAAACAGGTAAGTCGCTCGAAGGGTTGAAGCTGTCTGGCTGGGATTTCCAGGTCACGACGTCGCTTGAGCGCGCGCGCAAGGTGCTTGGCAACGGCGAAACACTGGTCGGCCTGGTGGTGTTCGATGCGGTCGATTCATGGCCGCTGCGCGATCTCGAGTCCATGCTCTCGCGTCATGAGGTCGAATGGATCGCGGTGCTGCCGCGTGCTTTGCTCGATGACCCGACGCTGGCGCCGGTGTTGCGGCGCAATTTCTACGATTTCCATACATTGCCGCTCGATCGCGAGCGAATGCTGATCACGCTCGGGCATGCGCACGGCAAGGCCAGCCTGTGCCCGGGTGTGCCGCGTCACGAAGAGGGTGACGGGCGATTCGGCATGACCGGGCGCAGTGCAAAGATGCTGCACCTGTACCGTCAGATCGAGAAGATTATCACCGTGGATGCACCGGTGCTGATCGGCGGCGAATCCGGCACCGGCAAGGAACTCGTCGCGCGCGCAGTGCATGGGCATTCCGCTCGTTCGCAGGGGCCGTTCATCGAGATGAATTGCGGGGCCATTCCCGCCAACCTGATCCATTCCGAGCTCTTCGGCTATGAGCGCGGTGCCTTCACCGGTGCGCATCAGCGCACCATCGGGCATATCGAGGCCGCCAATGGCGGCGTGCTCTTTCTCGACGAGATCGGCGACCTGCCGCTCGACCTCCAGGCCAGCCTGCTCCGCTTTCTTCAGGAGAAGACCATCGTGCGTGTCGGCGGTACCGAACGCCTGCGCATGAATGTGCGGGTGATTGCCGCGACCCATGTCGATCTCAAGCGGGCGGTGGAGCAGGGGCGGTTCCGCGAGGACCTGTATTACCGCCTCAACGTGCTCCATCTGGTGGTGCCGGCCCTGCGCGAACGCAGGGACGACATCGAATTGCTGGCCCAGATGATCTACGGCAAGAACCAGGATCAGCGCAGTCCGCAGGTGCGGGGCTTCAGTGCCGAGGCCTACCAGGCGATGACGGCCTACGACTGGCCGGGCAATGTGCGCGAGCTGATCAATCGGGTCCAGCACGCCATGATCATGACCGAGAACCGCTTCATCAGTGCCGCCGATCTCGGCTTGCCGGCGGTCGGGGCGCATGAGACCACGCCGACGCTGGACGAGGTCAGGACGACGGTCGAGCGCGAAATGATCGAGTCCAGCCTCAAGCGTTACCAGAACAACGTATCGGCGACCGCACGCCAGCTCGGTGTGTCTCGCGTCACCCTGTATCGCATGATCGACCGTCTGAAGATCGTTTTGTAGCGCTTGGCGGCATCGTGCGCCGGCCAACTCTGGGAGGAGAGTGTATGAAGTTCAAGCCGACACGGATTGTGCAGGCCCTGGGGCAGGGCTTTGCCGGATGCGTCATGCTTGCTGCGCCGGGTCTGGCGATGGCGGCCGATGCCGCCGATCCCGACATGGCGCAGATGCGACAGCAGATCGACGCGCAGAATGCACAGATCGACGTCCTGAAAGCCAACCTTGCCCGACAGGAGGCTGCGCTAGCCGAACTGAAGCGCTCGCTCGGAATCAGCGAGGTCCGCGGCCGTGGCGTCGACGCCCCGGCCGGCGGCAAGGAGCAGCCGGTCGTCGTGGCGCAGCAGGGTAACCCGCAGAAGCCGGTCGGACAGGCGCCGGATCCGGCGCGCGACACCCGGTCGCGCGAGATGGCGACGATTTTCGAGACCCCCGGGGTGCTCACCGCGCCCGGCAAGTACGTGCTCGAGCCCTCGCTGCAATACGCCTACTCGTCGAGCAACCGCATCGCGCTGGTCGGCTATACCGTCATCCCCGCCATCCTCATCGGCCTGATCGACGTGCGCGAGGTCAAGCGCAACACCTTTACCGCCGCGCTGACGGTGCGCCGCGGGATTACCAACCGCTTCGAACTCGAGGCGAAAGTCCCCTGGGTCTATCGCAGCGACACCAGCATCAGCCGCGAGATCGCCGAAGGCAGCTCGGTCGACAGCGTCTTCGATGCCGATGGCAGCAACCTTGGCGATGTCGAGATCACCGGGCGTTATCAGCTCAATGACGGCGGCGGCGACAGCCCTTACTACATCGCCTCGCTGCGCCTGAAAACCCGCACCGGCAAGGACCCTTTCGAAGTCCGCACCAACTACACCCTGCCCGGCGGGCGAGGCACCGGCCTGCAAAGCGAACTGCCCACCGGCTCCGGCTTCTACACCCTCACGCCGGGCCTGACGGTGTTGATGCCGTCGGACCCGGCGGTCTTCTTCGGCGGTGTCAGCTATCAACATAGCTTCAAACGCGACAACGTGAAGGCCAATACAGATGGTGGTGACGTGCTCATCGGCGAGGTGGCACCGGGCGGGGTGATCGGATTCAACTTCGGCATGGGCCTCGCGCTCAACGACCGCTCCTCTTTCAGCATCGGCTACGACCATCAGTCGGTGGGCAAGGTCAAGATCAACGGCAAGACCGCGGCCGGCTCGGTGACGGTGCAACTGGGCTCGCTGCTGCTGGGCTACTCGCACCGGCTGAACTCGGGCAACACCGTCAATCTCTCGCTCGGCGTCGGTGTCACCAGCGATACGCCGGACCTGCAACTGACCCTGCGCATGCCGATGACGCTATAGGTGCGGAGGGGATGGGTTTGAGGTGTCGCCGACATAACCCTTCCCCATCCTGTCCGGAGGGCCGGCTTTGCACAGCCGCCCCGCTCTGGCGGCGTGAAGCGATGCTTCACGAAACCCCGCCTCCGCCCCCTTAAAGGGGAAGGGACCTGCTAATAGGGTTCTGGCGGCACCGTTTGGCTCCCTCCCCTTCAAGGGGGTGAGAGCGGGGTTTCAGCGAGCATCGCTCGCTGCCGCCCGAACGACAGCGCGTCTCTGCGCTGGCTACCGGGCTGAGGTGGGGATGGGTTTCGAGGACTCGCCGCCGAACCCATCCCCATCCTGTCCTTCCCCTTGAAGGGGAAGGGACCTGCTAATAAGGTTCTGGCGGCACAGTTTGGCCCCTCCCCCTTCAAGGGGGAGGTTGGGAGGGGGATGGGTTTCAGCTGCACTTG
Source organism: Azoarcus sp. L1K30 (assembly GCF_018122735.1). Taxonomy (GTDB): domain Bacteria; phylum Pseudomonadota; class Gammaproteobacteria; order Burkholderiales; family Rhodocyclaceae; genus Parazoarcus. The sequence continues at coordinate 4,952,198 of NZ_JAGRRD010000001.1, forward strand.
AAAGCTTCGAAACCCATCGGCGATGCCCGTCTTCATGCATTCTTCGATGCGCCATTTCCCTCAGCGCACCAGCGACTGGATCATCGTGTCCCGGATGGAGTGGTTCATCTGCACGCCGCGCAGCATCTGGACGCTGTTGACCGAAGCACTGATCGTCGTCACGGCCTGGATCTTCTGGTTGTCCAGGGAGTTTTGGATGACGGTGGCGAGGGCGGCATCGTTGAGCCCGTTGGCGACGAAGGCATTGTTCGGTCCATTCTGAATCACTGCCAGCGTCGTACCGTCCGGCATACCCTTGCCATGGATGTCGCCGAGGTTGGCCAGCGTGACGTTGGTCACGCTGTTGAGTTCGCCGTTGATATAGACCAGACGTTCGATACCGAAGGATACGCGCAGACCGGAGGGGGTTTCGAAACCGCCGCGCAGGCTGTCGAGCGTGCTGTCCGTGACCGGGGGCGCGTCCGCGAGCAGCACGGGCATGCGCCGGAGAACGGACGGTGGCAGTGGATGCTCGGCGGCCGCATCGATTGCGGCAATCTGTGCGGCCTCCCTTGTTTCGATCAACGCCTCCAGGCCGGACGGCGCGCTCGCAACGTCAGCCGCTGCCGGCGTCATGGATGGGGCAATCGTGGCGTAGACCGGGGGGCTGATCGCAACCGGTGCTGCGGTCTTCAGCACTTCCGTGATGCTCAGAATCTTCGCGTCCGCAACGGGGGCCGGCGAATCCTTGCGCGCTGCGAGGGCCGCGGGCGTGTCGCCATAGCTGTCGAGAATTTCACGCGGACTGCGAATCGTGGCTTCGGCGACCTCTGCGAGGACGGCGATGGGTTTGACCACGGCTTCCTCGACGGGGGCCATGCCCTCCTGCGCAACGTCCTTGCGGCCACAGGTCTCGGTGTAGTCCAGCGGCCAGTCGGCCAGTGCCAGCAATTCCGCCGGCAGCACCTCGTGCTTCGAGCAATCGGCCGGATGGAAACCCTGGCGGCTGGCGACGTCGGCTTCGGTGCCCATGACGCTGGACATGCCGTCACCCGCGGTCTCGGACGACACCACCTCGCCATCGACCAATGCCTGTGCAATGTTCGCACCCATCAGCACCGTCACCGTAGTGGTGGTCGTGGCCAGGGCAGCGATCAGGGCGAAGGTGCGTGGGCTCGTCATGGCGCGTGCCTCAATAGTCCCATGCCCCACGGCGGAGCAACTGCACATCCGCCACGTTGTTCTCGAGGCCGCGTGCAATCGGTGCGCGCGGCAGGACGCGCCAGTCGGCCACGTCGTTGAAGCGGGCTACACCCGCCTTGTTCCTCACCACGAGCAGGATGCCGTTGATCCAGATCTTCTCGAACGCCTTGCGTTCCATGGCCCGGGTGCCCATCGCCGGATCGCCGATCAGCACCTTGCCGTAGCGCAAGCCCTTGATCACGACGAAGTGGGCGTAGCCGTTCTCCTGGATCAGGGCGATGGCCGGCACCGACGCCATCACGAGCTGGTCCAGCGATGCCTCGACACCGTCGGTGCGAAAACCCAGATGGTCGAGATAACGCTTCATGTCCAGCATGGAGAAGCCTTCACGGCGGATCTTCGCCTGGTCGCCATGCTCGAACATGACCTCGAACACTTTCGATTCGGTTACCGCATAACCGTAATGGTGGGTCAGCAGCGTCGCCACTGCGGCCGAACCGCAGCTGAAGTCATATTGCTGGCGCATCGTGGACACGAAGCGAGCCTCCCGCAGGCTTACCGTCGGCACCGTCAGGTTCCCGCCCAGGGGCGAGAGCAGCCGGAGCTGGTCGGAGAAGGCCGCCGTGGCGACAAACAGGCATACCATCGCCACGACGATCGTCAAGCCGGAAGGTGACACGATGTGTTTTTGCATCATGCGCCCTTACTGCACCTCTACATTGAGGATGACCGAATTCTGGATCAACACACCGTTGCCGGAGTTCTGGATGAACATCGGCATGCCCGATGCGCCGGCGAGGGCGCCTTCCGACACGATGTTGTAACCCGTTACGACGTTATGTGCCTCCACTTCACTTACGCTTCCAACGGCGATGATTTCGCTCAGATGCTGGTCCGATCCGCCTCGCTGACTGTCAAGCACATTCGCATCAAGGGGCGCACCGCCAAACTCGACGGTGTCCGGGAGGGCCTCTTCTGCATGAACCGAGGCCGGCGTACTGCACGTTGCTGCCAGCGCAATGCCCAGGGCGATCATGGACAGATGGGGTCTCATGGTCAGCCTCCTTATCCTGCTGTGCTGCATGGACACCGGGCGTCATGCGGACCGCCCGGCATCGTCTTCAGGCTTACCTGAGGGTCAGGTTGGCCTGTACGTTGGCACTTTGCTGCACCAGCGATCCGATCCCGCTGTTCTGGGAGTTGAGGATGATGCCGGCACCATTGGTGAAGCTGCCGCTGATGGCGTTGGACATGTCGAAGTGTCCCGCATCCACGGTCACCGTACCGCCAGCACCGCCCATGCCGCCGCTGCCACCCTGGCCGGAGCCACCGGTCGCCGCACCGGCCGTCACCGTGCCGCCAGCGCCGCCTGCACCGCCTTGGCCGCCCTGGCCGGAGCCGCCTGCGCCGCCCGATCCGCCGGTCGCTGCGCCACCGCTTGCGCTGCCGCTCGTCGCCGCGCCACCCACACCGCCTTCGCCTGCCGTGTTGGAGGCCATGCCGCCGGCACCGCCGCTGGACGAGCTGTTACCCGATGTCGCCGAAGCGCTCGAGGTTGCTGCGCCACCGGTCGAGGTGTTGGTGCCACCGGTTGCCGAGCCCGCGCCCGCTGTCGCCGTTGCACCGCCCGAGGTCGCTGCGCCACTGGTGCCGGTGCCGGCGCCGGAGCTGGCGGTCGAGGTCGCCGAGCTGGGGCCGTTACTTGCGGTCGATGCACCCGAGGTGCCACCGGCCGAGGATGCCGCACCGCCGGTGCCGCCTGCGCCGCTGTTCGCATTGGCGGTGTTCGTCACAGTAGCCGGGTCATCGCCCCTGCCGCGCGTACGCGCCGTGCCGTCGGCCGCTTTCGCCCATGCATTGCCGGAGTCGGCAGAGCCGCCATCCGCACCGCTGCCACCTGCCTTGCTGCCCGCCCAGGCGTCGCCATTGCTGGCCTTGCCGTAGGCCTTGGCATCGCCCGAGGTGCCATAGGCGTCGCCCGAGGTCGCGTAATCCGAAGATGTGGCGCTGCCGCCCTTGGCCATCGACCCGCCAGCCTTGCCCATGGCATTGCCGCCGGTTGCGCCGTCGGATGCGCTAGCGCTACCCGAGGACGAAGTCGCATCGCCGCCACTGCCCGCCCTTGCGTTCCTGGCGTTGCCGCCATCGCCGGCGGTGCCGCCCTTCACATAACCGCTGTCGGCATTGCCACCGGTCGCACTGCCGCCGGATGAGCCGTCGCCGCCGTTGCCGCCGTAGGCCTTGCCACCATCGGCACCATTGGCGCCATAGGCCTTGCCGCCGTAGGCGCTGCCGCCGTCACCACCGTAAGCCTTGCCGCCGTTACCGCCATTGCCGCTGTTCATGTTGTGGGCGCTGTTACCCAGATCATGCACCTGGATCTTGGTGACCATGCCCTCGAGCTTGGTCATTGCAACGGCCGAGGTCTTGTTGAACGAGTCGGTCATCGTCGACGTTGCGGTACTGCCGTTGAGCGCAGCGGCGTTGCCATAATCCTTGGCCATCGCCATGCCGCTGCTGCTGTGGTCGGAGTTGTCGCTGTTGTCCGAATTGTTGCTGTTGTCGGAGTTATTGCTGTTGTCCGAGTTGTTGCTGGCGTCCGAATACGAACTGCTGTCCCACGTTGCCGTTGAATACTCATTGGCTTGCGGGCCCGTACCGCCCTGTGTCGAGTTGGCAGTTGCGTTCTGCGTTGCCGTATTGGTTGCTTCGTTGAGGTTATTGGTCGGGTTTGCCATTGCCTGCGAGGCAAATCCGAACGCGAGCGCGATGGCACCCGAGAGCAGACTGAGCTTCATGATTTTCCTCCACTGTGGCGAGTGAGGGCAGGGCAAGATGTCCCACCTCGAGGACGACGGTGGCAACTCCCGTGCCATCGGGCTGAAAGCGCCGCAGGAAGGGGCGTTCGGCGTTTGAACGGAATGCAGGTTGCGCGCCTGGCGGCGTGAACTGTCAAGGTTTGTTACAGGTCGGCCGGGGGTGAGCCCCCATCTGCTATGCCGAAGAGGCTACGTCGCCGCGCCAGGACGACGCTATGACGTGCGTTGAATCATCGGAACGCGAGGTGTATCAGATGTGAAACGTCCGGGAAGGCAGCGGCCATCGCGTGCCTTCCCGACCGCTCATCAAACCCGCGTCAGTGGCCAGAACAGCGGAATCAGCACGCTGGCGCTGAGCCACACGACGATGTTCAGCGGGACGCCCAGGCGGGCAAAATCGGTGAAGCGGTAGTTGCCGGCGTTGTACACCAGGGTGTTCGTCTGGTAGCCGATCGGGGTGGCAAAGCTGGCGCTGGCGGCGAACATCACACCCACCACGAAAGGGCGCGGGTCGACGCCGATGTGCTCGGCGATGCCGATCACGATCGGTGTGAACAGCACCGCCACGGCATTGTTGCTGATGAATTCGGTCGCAATCGAGGTGATCAGGACGATCAGCGACAGCATGGCCCACGGCGGCAGATCGCCGCCGATGCTCACCAGACTGCCCGCGAGCAGTTTGTCGAGACCGGAATCACGCATCGCGATACTCATTGCCAGCATGCCGAAGATCAGCACCAGGATGGGCCATTCGATCGATTTATAGGCCTCGTCCGCGCGCAGGCATCCGGTCAGCACTACGATGACCGCGCCGATGATCGCCAGCCCCTCGATCGGCATCACGTCGAAGGCGGCCAGTGCCATCACCCCGACAATGGTCGCCAGCGCGATCGGCGCCTTGGCGTGATTGTTCACCGGTGCCTTGCCATCGGTGATCGCGAACAGGTCACCGTTCTCGCAGAAACGCTTGATCTGGGCCGGGGTGCCCTCCACCAGCAACACGTCGCCGAACTGCAGCTGGAAATCGTCGCCGATGTCGGCAATCGAGGCGTTCTTGCGATGTACCGCGATCAGGTGGATACCGTAGCGCGCGGCAAGGTCGAGATCGCGAATCGGCCGCAACACGTAGCGCGAAGTCTGGCCGACGATCGCCTCCACCATTACCACGCCCCGGCGGCGCAGGGTTTCGAGGTCGTGCGGATCGGTATTCTGGCTCTGCAGACCGATCAGATCGGTGCTGCTGCGCAGATCCATCATCGCGCTGCTGCGGCTATGCACCACCACGCGGTCACCCACCTGCAGTGTGGTGTCGGGCGAGGGGGCCGAAATCTCGTCGTCGCCGCGAAACAGGTTCAGCACCTTGATCACGCCATTGGACAGGCGCGCTTCCTTCAGCGTGCGTCCGGCCAGGCGCGAGCCCTCGGGCACGAACAGTTCGGTCATGAACAGGCGGTCGCCGCTGCCGGTGAATTGCTGGGTCAGGGTCTCGCGCACCGGCAGCAGACGGGGGGCGAACCACAACATCAACGCGCAGCCGAGCAGGGCCAGCACGATCGCCGCCGGGCTGATCTCGAACATGCGGAACGGCGTCAGGCCATGGCTGCGGGCCACGCCGTCGACGAGGATGTTGGTCGAGGTGCCGACCATGGTGATCATGCCGCCCAGAATGGTGGCGTACGACAGCGGAATCAGCAGGCGTGACGGCGCCACGCTGTAACGGCCGGCCATCGCGATCACCGCCGGAATCATCACCATGACCACCGGGGTGTTGTTGATGAAGGGCGACACGAACAGGCCCACCGCGAGCATGGCCAGCAGCAGCCGGCGCTCGCTGTTGCCGGCCATCGTCCCCAGCCACTCGCCCAGGCGGTCCACGCAGCCGGTCTTGCTCAGCGCACCGCTGATGATGAACAGGCAGGCAATCGTGATCGGCGCACTGTTGCTGAACACGCCGAGCACCTGCTTCGGCGAGAGCAGACCGAGCGCCATCAGCAAACCGACCGCACTCATCACCGCTACGTCGGGCTTGATCCATTCGCGCACGAAGCTGGCGAACAGCGCAATCAGCACGAAGCCGACAATCAGGGCGTGGTATGTCTCGGGGACCAGCATGGTGCAGCCTTCAGCGTCACGGAGTTTCGGTAGCGCTAAATTACCGCAGTGCGGAAAGACTTCAAAAGAATAAAAAGTTTAGCTTATAGATGCTCTGGTTCTATTTGAACGACGGCGCGTCGCTGCGCTGCGACCGGGGGGCGGCTCTTTCGCCCTCCCCTTGTATGTTCAAGGAAAGGGCAAGAAGAGAGCTCCTCCCCCTTCAAGGGGGAGGTTGGGAGG
>NZ_JAGRRD010000002.1 GCF_018122735.1 Azoarcus sp. L1K30
CGCTATCTGCAGCGTGCGGACCATCGCCTCGGCGTACGCATCGCCCAGACGCCAGACGGCGGTCTGCGCTTCAATCCCAATACCTCGGAAGATCTGCTGATCGACGACTTCGGTCACGTGCTGCGTCAAGTCCTGCCCGACCATGGCACGAAGACAGCCCGCTACGATGCAGCAGGGCGCATCGTCGACATCGCCAGCGTCGACGGCAGTCGCACCGCCTACACCTACGATGCCGCCGGTCGGCTCATCCGCAAGGATCTGTTCGACGCCCAGGGACAGACTGCCGAAGCCGTCGCACTCACCTACGCGGGACACACGCTGGCCAGCCGCAGCGATGGCGCACAAACCAGCCGCTTCGGCTACGACGCGTTCGGTCGCAAGACGCAAGAAGCCATCTCGCTCAGCGGTCTAGATCAGGTCTTTACCACCCATACCCGGTTCGACCCCGATAGCGGCCTGGTCAGTGCGCGTGTGCTGGCCGATGGCCGGGTGCTGCGCATCGCACGTACCGATGCCAGACACGGCGCCACCGCAAGCAGCCTGCGCCTGCAGGCGGCCTGGGCGGCTGCGATCGAGGACTGGCTGAGCGAACATGTTGCGCGCGGCCTTGGTGAGACTGTCGGTCGCTGGCTCCCCGACACCACGATTGCGGACCAGATCCGTATTGACCCCTTTGACGGTCTCTCCGCCTACACGGCCGGCAACGGCATCGTAACCCGACGCAGCTACGACACCGCCGGCCGGCTCACCGTGCTCGACATCGACGGAATCGATCGCACCGACTACCGCTACGGCAATGGCCCCCGCATCAAATCCATCGATTCCCCCCTGCTGAAGGCCGACTACCGCTACACCGGTTTTGGCCAACTCCGGCCGGATCCACCCAATGAGCCAACGCCCGCTCGTAGGGAGGCTCGCCACCCTGCGAACACAGCCGGCACCGCCGTCACACGCGATGCCCTGGGTCGCACCGTCGAAGACGCCCGCTTCCGCTACACGTACACCGTGAGCGGCCAGCTCGACACCGTCACCGACCGCACGACCCGGCAGCGCGTGGCGCGCTACCGCTACAACAGCCTGGGGCAACGTGTGGCCAAGACCGTCATCGGTCAGGGCAGGGACACCACGACCTGGACGCTATGGCTCGATGGCAAGCGCGTGGCCGAGCTCGATGCCAGCGGCGCCATCCAGACGCAATACCTTTACCTGTCGGAGAGCAAGCGCACCACGCCGGTTGCCCGACTCGACGCCTCCGCCACCTACTTCATCCACACCGATCACCGCGGGGGCCCCATCGCCATGACCGACAAGCGCAAGGTCATCGTGTGGCGCGCAACGCTCACGCCGTGGGGGCTGGCGATGCCTCAGGGTGCGGCGTCATCACCGCCAGCACCAACCGAGGCCGTTGTGCCCCTTTCGCACTTCGGCGTCGAACCGCTGAACCTGAGGCTCCCCGGTCAATATTTCGATGCCGAGACCGGACTGCACGACAACTGGCATCGAACCTACGACCCACGCACCGGGCGTTACCT
>NZ_JAGRRD010000003.1 GCF_018122735.1 Azoarcus sp. L1K30
AAGACATGATCGAGGATACGGCGATGAATCTGGCGCGGGCGAAGGCGGCGGCCTGATCGTGCGGCGCCGCGAGGAGCGACACCGCTTCAATGCAAATACGGCCTGACAGGTATCGGGCCGCCCGGAACGACGCCCCGTCAGTGCGTCGATATCCCTGGAGGAAGACAGTATGGCGATGATGAAGGCTGCACGACTACACGAAATCGGCGGGAAATTCAGGGTTGACGAGGTGACCATGCCGACACCGGGCAAGCACGATGTGCTGGTCAAGGTCGAGGCCTGTGGAGTGATTCCCAACCTCAGGAATGTGGTGACGCATTTCCCGACCTGGTACCCCTTCCTCCCGCTGCCCGCGCTCCCCGCCATTTTCGGGCTGGATGCCGCCGGAACGATTGCCGCGGTCGGAGAGGGCGTGACCTCGTTCAAGGTCGGCGAGCGGGTCTATGTGAATCCGGGCGTCGGCTGCGGGGAGTGCCGTCACTGCAAGCGTGGCGAACCGACCCGCTGCGACGCCTATACCTTCATGGGCTATTTCGGTTTTGGCAAGGATTCGCAGCGCATCTTTGAACGCTATCCCTACGCCGGCTATGCCGAATACACAACCGCACCAGCGGCAAATCTGGTTCGCCTGCCGGACAACCTGAAAAGCGAGGAGGCAGCGCGCTTCGGCTATCTCGGTACGGCGTACTCGGCCATCCGCAAGTCGGCGCTGCGCCCGGGGCAGGACATCCTGATTCTGGGTGCGACGGGCACGCTGGGCGTGGGCGCCACCTTGCTGGCCCTCGCGTTTGGCGCATCCCGCGTGGTGGCGGTCGCGCGGGATGCAGCGGCGCTGGCCAAGCTCGTCGCACTCGACCCGCAGCGGGTGATTGCCATCCGGCTCGGTGACGGGCCGATCAAGGATCAGGTACGCGCGCGCATTCCGGACGGAGTCGATGTCATGCTCGATACGCTTGGCGCCAAGGCACCGGCCGAACTTTCGGTCGATGCAATGCAGGCAGTTGTCCGCGGCGGACGCATCGTGCAGATCGGGGGCGTCGCCGGACCCATCCCGATCGATCCGCACCCCTTCATGTGTGCCCAACTTCAGTACATCGGCTCGCTCTGGTTCACCCCGGCCGAGGGCGATGAGATGGCCAGCATGATCGCCTCCGGGACGCTTGACCTCGGTCTGCTCGAATCAAGGCCGTTCGCGCTCGACAAGCTCAACGAAGCGCTGGATGAAATCGAGGCGCAGGGCAACGGCTTCACGAACTTCCACATCCGTTGCCAGTGATGTTCAGAGACGGTCGTCGTCACTGCACCGGAAAGGGCGGTGATGGCGAGCCGAAGCAGGCACGGTCATGCGTAAACCCACAGGAGAGCAGCGATATGCAGAAAAAACGCGTCGTCACCGGTCACAATGCCGACGGCAAGGCCGAAGTCGTCCTTTCGGGCCCGGTGCCGGGCAACACCGAGTTTGAACACAATCCGGGCTTTTCTGCCGCCGTCGTGTGGCAGACCGGGGCCGATCTCCGCATCGTGCCGCGCCCGGCTGACTCGGCGCTTGGCCTGAGCTCGGTAATGCCCGAGCCGGGGGGCACCACGGCGATGGTCGTGTGCTTTCCGCCCGACAGCCTGTCCGCCGGACCCGATTTCGATCCGGAGAAGGCGGGGGCAGAGTTTGCCCAACGCCTTCCCGGCCTGGTGGATACCTTCGAGGCTGACGGGTCGGGCTATCACCGCACAGATACGATCGACTACGGTGTGGTCATCGACGGCGAGATCTGGCTGGACCTGGGCGACGGAGAGGAGACCCGGCTCGTCAAAGGCGACGTGGTGGTGCAGGTCGGCACCCGCCACGCGTGGCGCAATCGCAGTTCGGTACCTGCGCACCTGTTCTTCGTGTTGATGGGCGCGCGCCACTGAGCGGTAGGCTCACTCGCTCCATTGCATGGGCAGACGGCGTTTACGCCGCTCTGCCCGTATCTGTCGGCGTGCGTTCCAGCAAGCGGCCATTGAGGATGACGTCGAGCGGTCGCTGCAGATGGGTGCGCAGTATCGCCACCAGTCCGTCGGCATCTCGTTGCATGGCCAGCTCGAAGATCTGCTGGTGTTCGTTATGAACGTCCCGCGGGCGAGGGCCGTCCAGCGCCGACAGCCTGCGATAGCGTTCGGCCTGCAAATGCAGTTTCGAGCGCAGTTCGAGCAGTCGTTTCGATGTCGCAGCGGCAACGAGTGCCTCATGGAACTCGAAATTGCGTCGCTCCCATTCTTCATAGGCTTCAGCCGTCCGCGCGCCGAGGCGTTCCTCGGCACGTGTCAGACGGTGAAAGCAACTCACCAGCGTCGCTTCCCAGTCGTCGTTTCCATTCGCCAGGCTCTGGCGCGCAGCCTCGCTCTCGACCAGTGCGCGCAGATAGACAAGGTCTTCAAGATCCGCCACCGACATCGGAGCGACTGTGAATCCCCTTTGCCCCTGGGCTACGACCAAGGCGTCCGATACCAGCAGCGCCAGCGCTTCGCGCAGGGTGCCCGAGCTCATCTCGTAGCGGTCCTTGAGGTGTTCGACGCGCATCTTTTCGCCCGGTGCGTGGACGCCCAGCACGATGTTGCGGCGGATTGCCCGGTAGGCCGTTTCGATGAGTGTCGCGGGAGGCGCAGGGCTCATCCCGCCCAACGCAGTTGGGGCTTCGCGAATCATGGTGTGCTGAAGGTGATGAAGATGGGCCAAATCATAACATTCTTCATATGGTTGACATATGAACAAATAAAAGACAGTGTGCACAAAAAAAGAGATCACACAAAAATCTCAAGATTATTTGTCACGGATGGTGTGTGCCTGATCCGCCAACGCCACCACGTTTGAAAAAAGGAGCGATGCATGAGTGAGAGCAACCCCGAGATTGGCCGCAGCATCGATGTGGGCGGAATTCGTACCAACTATCACGATCTCGGTGCAGGTTTTCCCTTGCTGATGATTCACGGGTCGGGGCCCGGGGTCAGTGGCTACGTCAACTGGCGTACGGTGATGAATCCGCTCGCTGCCGACCGCCGGGTGATCATTCCCGACATGGTCGGATTCGGCTTCACTGATCGTCCCGAGGGGCAGGTGTACAACGCCGATGCGTGGGTCGATCAGGCCATCGGGCTGCTCGATGCGCTCGGTATCGCCCAGGCCGACATCGTGGGCAATTCGTTTGGTGGTGCGCTCGCGCTCAAGCTGGCCATCCGTCACCCGACGCGTTTGCGGCGAATCGTGCTGATGGGCAGTGCGGGCATCGACTTTCCCATCACCGAGGGGCTGGAGGCGGTCTGGGGCTATGAGCCGTCACCGGCAAACATGCGCAGGCTGCTCGATATCTTCGCCTTTGACCGCAGCCTGATCAGCGACGATCTCGCCCAGCTGCGTTACCAGGCCAGTATCCAGCCCGGGTTCCAGGAGTCCTTCTCGGCCATGTTCCCTGCACCCCGCCAGCGCTGGGTTCGGGCGCTGGCCAGCGACGAAGCGCAGATCCGCACCATTGCGCATGAAGTGCTGCTGGTTCATGGGCGCGAGGACCGGGTCATCCCGCTGCAGAGCTCGATCCGCCTGACCTCGCTTCTGCCGCGTGCGCAGCTTCACGTGTTCGGACGTTGCGGACACTGGACGCAAATCGAACAGGCGGCGCGATTTACCCGGCTGGTGCGCGATTTCCTGTCCGAGGCGAGCGCCGACGAACCGCTCGCGCCGGTCCTCGCCGAGCCGGCCCTGGCCTGAACATTGCATAATTTTTCCGACTGACCAGGAAGATCGGGCGCCCGGGCGCCGCGATCCCGAATGCAGGAGCAGAACATTGATGAATGAAGACATCGAAGGGCGCTGGAACATCGTTTCCTGGCGGCAGGAGTATGACGACGGACGCAAGGTCTATCCGTTTGGCGAGGATATCGACGGTTTCATCGAGTACGGCCGCGGGAACATGTTCTGCGTGCTGTCGAAGCGGCCGCGCCACGTCTTCACCACGGGGGGGCAGTGGGATGCTGCCGACAGCGACAAGGCTGCGGCCTACGATGAGTATCTGACCTACGCCGGTCGCTACGAGTTCGATGGCGAGACCGTGACTCACTTTATCGAATTGTGCATTTTCCCGAACTGGCAGGGGACGGCCCAGCGGCGCAAGGTCCGGCGCACCGGTCCCGATGAAATGACACTGGTTGCGCGGATCGAGGACGGCACGCCCGAAGCGAGGACGGCCGTTCTCGCCTGGCGGCGGGCTTCGGTCTGATCGACGGACGGATGTGTCGGTACAGGAGACAGGATTGATGGCACAGGTAAAACGACTGGCATATGTGCAGATGGAAGCGACAGATCTTGATGCGTGGCGCGATTTCGCGTCCAACGTATTGGCTTGCGAAGTCGTGTCTGCACCCGGGGCAGCCGATCTTCGGCTGAAAGTCGATGATCGGCCGTGGCGGATACAGGTTACACAGGGACCACGCAATGATATTGTCGTGATGGGACTTGAAGTCGATTGCGGTGAGGATTTTGCGACGATTCGTGCGCGCTTGGCAGACGCAGGTGTCGATGTACGCGTTGGCGGCAACGACGCCTGCGAGGCGCGTGGCGTGCGCGAGATGCTGTGCTTCCGCGATCCGGCCGGGATGGAGGTGGAACTGTCCTACGGCGCGTTGATGCGTCCGCAACAACCCTTCCACGCGCCGCTCGCGCACGGCGGTTTCGTCACCGGCGAGCAAGGCTTGGGGCATGTAATGCTGGTGGTGGAGAACGTGGAGGAGGTCCATCGCTTCTATTGCGATTTGCTGGGCTTCGTTACCAGTGATTTTGTCTCGACTGCCAACTACGGCGGCCAGAAGGGCAATTTCGTGTTCATGCGCTGTAACGCCCGACATCATTCTTTAGCGATAGGTTATCTTCCGCTTGGGCGCCGACTCGGGCACCTCATGCTGCAGGTACGCGATTTCGACGATGTCGGCCGTGCGCTCGACCGGGTGCATCAAAGCCGGTTTCGACAGACGCGCGCACTGGGGCGCCATATCAACGACCGGATGTTCTCCTTTTATGTGGAGAGTCCGTCGGGGGTGCAGGTCGAATACGGCTGGGGGGGGCTCGAAGTGGAGGCGGAAGACCTCGATGTCAAGACCTATGACGTGACCAGTGCCTGGGGGCACCAGCACCTTCTGGTGAAGTAGGCGGTTGCGCAGCGGGCGCTGGCCGTGCCCGCTGCCGGACGATGATATTCCGACAGGCCGCAGGGCAGACCTGCCACAGAGCAGGCGCGGGCAGACACGACAGAGAGACAAGGAGTGACGATGCAATTGCAGGGATTGGCATACGACCGCAACGACTTTGTGGAAATGGGCCGCTTCGAGCGATTTCAGACGCGCGATCTCGAAGAGGCCCGAAGCTGGGGAACGCGGGTGTTCTGCGAGAACAATCTGCGTAGCCTCGATGCCCGCAAACCCGTCAACGCACGCATGTACTACCGGCGCATGAACGGTATCGGCATCGGACGCATGAGTTACGGCGGAGAAGTGACCATCGAGCCGGGGGTGCTCGATTCCTTCTATCTGATCCAGATGCCCTTGTGCGGATCCGAGCGTATCGAGTGCGCGGGCGAAACAACGCAAACCGCTGCGGGCACGGGGTCGATCCTCAATGCCCATCGCCCGGTCCGCATTCGTCATGCCGATCGCACCGAGAAGCTGATTCTCCGGGTCGACCGTGACCTGCTCGAACGGCACTGCCGGCAGCACCTTGGGGGCAACCTGCCGAACCGGATCGAGTTCGATACGGCAATGCCGCTCGAGACCGGCGCCGGCCAGCGCTGGATGCGCACCATTCACTGGCTGCTTGAAACCCTGAAGTCCGAACCCGATCCGGTGTCGCCGCTGCTGTCGGCGCAGATCGAGCAGATGGTGGTGACCATGCTGCTGGTGTGCCAGACCCACAACTACACCCGCGCACTGTGCGAAGACTCGCGTACCGTTGCACCCGCCTTCATTCGCCGTACCGAACAGTTCATCGAAGAACATGCTCACGAGCCGATCACCGTTGGCGACATGGCCGAGCATGTGGGCGTCAGCACACGCTCGTTGTTTACCGGATTCCGCAAGTATCGCAACACGTCGCCCATGCTGTTTCTGAAAGAGGTTCGACTCAGCCGTGTGCGTGAGCAACTGTTGCGCGGGCAGACCGGCCGCACCACGGTGACCGCCGTTGCGTATCAATGGGGGTTTGGCCATCTGGGACACTTCACCACCGATTACAAGCGCCGTTTCGGTGAAAGCCCGTCCGAGACGCTGGCCCGCTGAGCGCGATGTCGAACGCGCATTCGGTCATCTATCGATCGAACGATCTCGACGAGACCCGCAGCATCGTTGCGGGAATCTATTGCGATCATCGCCTCGACCAGGTCGGTGGTCGCGAGCGCCTGGCCTACGAACAGACCCATTGCAGGATGGGGGATTTCAGCTTCAGCCAGATGGGATACGGGGCCGATGTCCGTGTCGAACCGGGCAGGCTGGGCGACTTCTACCTGATCCAGGTACCACTTGCGGGGACGGATCAAATGGTTGTGGACGGCCGCGCTTTTTGCTCCGACCCCGTGCACCCGTCCATTCATGCGCCAAGGAGCGGACTCGGCATGAACTGGCGAGCGGATTGCCGCAAGTTTGTGGTCAGGATCGAGCGCCACGCACTCGAATCGCATGCCGCAGCGCTGTCGGGGCGTACGGAGGCGGGACCGCTTGCTTTTCTGCCCTCGGTCGATCTGCGACAACCGGCGGTCGCATCGTGGGTTGCGACCGCGCAGCATGTGCTCGCCGAACTCCAGCGTCACCCGCAACTCGCCGAGCAGCCGCTGGTCAGGTCGCAATTCGAACAGTTGCTGATGACCACGCTGTTGAGCTGGATGCCGGGCAGTTTCGCCGAGACGGCCCGGAGCGAGCGGCGCGTCGTGCTGCCACGCCACGTCAAGGCGGCCGAAGACTACATGCGTGCCCATCCCGAGCAGGCGCTGACCATCGAAACGCTGGCTGCAGAAGTGGGCGTCAGCGGCAGAACGCTGTTCGACGGCTTTCGGAAGTTTCTCGGCGTGAGTCCGATGCGCTATTTGCGTGACTTGCGCATGGAGTGTGTCCGCCGCGACCTCCTCGATGCGTCGAAGCCGCGCAGTGTCACCACGATCGCGACGCATTGGGGCTTCTATCAGCTCGGGCGTTTCGCCTGTGAGTATCGACGTCGCTTCGACGAGCAGCCGCACGAGACCATGGCGCGCGGACGCTAAGGTCCCATTTGTTGCCCGCTTGCGGTGCATCGACGCACCGAGTTGGTGAGTCCTTGATTTTCCTGCAGTTTGTGCACGTCGCCTGCAGTTCTCGCATATTGATTGCACCGCCTCTCCGTCAAATTGGGCTTGTCTTCGATCTCGAAGATTTCGCACCAAACTACGACGGAGAGAAACAACATGCGCAAGATCACCATCATCGGTGCAGGGCAGGGCGGCCTGCAGCTTGGCATCGGTCTGCTGGCCAAAGGTTTTGACGTAAGCCTGGTGTCCAATCGAACTGCGGCGCAGATCGCCGAAGGTCGCGTCATGTCGAGCCAGTCGATGTACGACATGGCCGTGGGCTACGAGCGCGAGCTCGACCTCGCATTCTGGGACGACACCTGTCCGCCGATTTCGGGCGTGCACTTCCGTGCAGGAGGAAGCGACGGGGTGACGTTGATTGACTGGCGCTCGCCGATGCGCGCGCCGGGACAGTCCGTCGACCAACGCATCAAGATGCCTGCGTGGATGGCCGAGTTCGAGCGCCGCGGAGGCCGTCTTGTCATTGCCGATGCGGGGATACCAGAGCTCGAGCGCTATGCGGCCGAATCGGATCTCGTGGTCGTGTCCACCGGCAAGGGTGAGATTGGCGCCCTGTTCGAGCGCGATGCCGAGCGCAGCCAGTTCGATGCGCCGCTGCGCACGATCTCGCTGACCTACGTGCACGGCATGAAGCCGCGTGCCGACTTTTCCGCGCTCAACATCAGCGTCAACCCGGGCATCGGCGAGTATGTGAACTTTCCCGCACTGACGCATACGGGGGCGTGCGACATCATCAACCTGGAGTGTATTCCGGGCGGCCCGATGGACCGCTGGAACGAGGTCGATTCGCCTGCGGCCCATCTCCGGCTCGCCGTCGAACTGATCCGCGAGTTCTTCCCCTGGGAGGCGGAACGCTGCGAGGCCCTGCGACTGACCGACGACCTGGGAACGCTGGTCGGGCGGATCACGCCCACCGTGCGCAAGGTAGTCGGCAGACTGCCATCGGGTGCCGCGGTCATGGGGATGGCCGATGTGCTGGTGCTGAACGACCCGATCACCGGCCAGGGGTCGAACAATGCGAGCAAGTGCGCGGCCCTCTACATGGATGCGATTGTCCGCCATGGCGACAGGCCTTTCAATGAGGCCTGGATGCAAAAGAGTTTCGAGACCTACTGGGACTACGCGAAATGGGTGACGCGCTTCACGAATACCCATCTGCTGCCGCCGCCCCCGCAGGTGCTGAAGGTGTTTGCCGCGTGCGGACAGAATCCGGCCCTGGCAGCGTACGTCGCCAACGCGTTTGATGATCCGAAGAGCCTTTCACCCTGGTATTACGACGCCGACGAAGCCGATCGCTTCATCGAATCGTTTGCCGTTGCGGCCTGAGGAAAGCGAAATGACGATGAATACGAAGTGCGCGCGTGTCGACCGCAAGCTGATGGCCGGTCTGGTGATGGTGCTGTTCGGCGCTGGCGGGCAGTCGGCAATGGCCACGCAGGGAACCTTTCCGCATGGATACGGCGTCAAGTCCGAGGGCATGGGTGGTGTTGCCATCGCGCTTGCGCAGGATGCGCTGGTCGGTGCCACCAACCCGGCCGGCATGGTGTGGGTGGGCAACCGTGTGGATCTGGGGGCGGCGTTCCTGCTGGTGGATAACGGCGCCTATTTCGCCGGTACGCAGTATGACGGCAGCGCGGACAAGAGTCTGTACATCATTCCCCAGCTGGGCGCGAACTGGATGATCGATCCGGTATCCAGTCTGGGTGTGAGTGTGGTTGGTAATGGTGTCGGAACCAATTACGCCAACGAAGCCAGTATCGGGGGGATGAAGGCACCGAGCTCGGAGCTCAAGCAGATGGTCACCACCGTGTCGTATGCGCGCAAGCTCGGCGATCAGCATGCGGTCGGGGTGGGGCTGGTGCTGGCAAGGCAGGTGCTCGATGTCGGCGGCACCGGCAGCATCGGTTTGCCCGAAGGGCGCGACGATTCCTACGGTGCGGGGCTCCGTGTCGGATGGACGGGTGAGGTGGGTGGAGGGCTGCGACTCGGCGTGGTGTGGACGAGCAAGGTCGATATGGGGCGGATGGATACCTTCGAAGGTTTGCTGCCCGAACGCGGCAACTTCGATATTCCGGCCAGCTACGGGGCGGGTGCAAGCTTTGTTCAAGGGGCCTGGACTTTTGGCGTCGATGCGCAGCGCATCCTGTGGAGCGATGTGCGCGCGCTGGGCAACAACGGCGTCGGCAACGCCACCGGCGCGCCCGGATCGAGCACTGGACCCGGTTTCGGCTGGCGGGACCAGTCCGTGTGGCGGGCAGGGGTGGCCTACGCCATCGATTCGCAGTGGACCGTGCGCGCAGGATACAACCACGGCACCCGACTGCTGGACAGCCGTGACACCTTCCTCGGCGTGCTTGCCCCTTCGGCCAACCGCCGCCATTTCACCCTTGGTGCGACCCTTGCGCTCGCCGATGGCAGCGAATTTTCCGTGGCTTATGCGCGCTCGTTCAAGGAAACGGTACATGGGACAGGTGCGCCGCCGGATGGGCTGACCGATCTCTACATGGGGCAGGACTGGTTGTCCGCGTCCTACAGCTTCAGGTTCTGAGGAGGCGCGATGATCGATCCAGTACATCTGCGCCGTGCCTTCGGCCAGTTTGCCACCGGCGTCACCATCGTCACCACCCTGGATGCCGAGGGCAAGCCGGTCGGTGTGACTGCCAGCAGCTTCAATACCGTATCGCTGCAACCACCGCTCGTGCTGTGGAGCATTGCTCGCAGCGCATACAGCTTCGCGGCCTTCGCCGAGGCCGGGCATTTTGCGGTGCATGTGCTCGACGCGGACCAGCGCGGTCTGTCCGACCGCTTTGCACGGGCCTCATCCGACAAGTTTGCCGATTTGCGCGTCGGCGAAGGGGTGGGCGGCGTGCCACTGCTGGACGCCGTATCGACTGTGTTCGAGTGCGAGACGGCGCATCGCTACGACGGGGGTGACCATCTCATCCTCGTTGGCAGGGTGGTGAGGCTGCAGCTGCCGGAAGACGCATTGGCGCCCTTGTTGTTTCATCGTGGTCGTTACGCGGTGGTCGATGCGGTCGAGGGCGTCGTGAGCTGAACAGGCTGGCAGCCCTGAGGAGCCCGTCGTTGCAGGCGGCAGCCCGGGACCAATCGGGCTCGCCGCAGTCAATGGCGTCCGTTTCCGGCACGCATTCCGAATTGTGCGCTGTGGGGATAAACGGTGTCCGCATTGGAGCGCGT
>NZ_JAGRRD010000004.1 GCF_018122735.1 Azoarcus sp. L1K30
TGAGCTGCCCCACGAATTTCGTCTTCCAACGTAGTCGTCGTACGATCGACGCAACGACAGGAAGAACGACGTGAAACGCATCCCGAAACAGGAATACACGGCCGAGTTCAAGGAGCAGGCCGTCAAGCGAGCCGACGAGGTCGGCAGCATTGCCCGTGCCGCCGAAGAACTGGGGCTGGTCGAGCAGACGCTGCGCAACTGGGTCAAGGCGGCGAAAGAGGGCAAGCTGAACCCGGCCGGTGCTAAGCAGATCACTGCCGAGCAGATGGAGCTGTCCCGGTTACGCGCCCAGGTAGCGCGCCTCGAGATGGAAAATGAGATCCTAAAAAAAGCGACGGCATATTTCGCGAAGGAGCTGCTGTGAAATATGCCTGGATCGAGAAGCAGCGCAGATCCTTCCCGTTGCCGGTCCTGTGCGACGCCCTGTCGGTGAGCCAGAGCGGCTTTCGGGCCTGGCAGGCTGGCGGTACGCCGGACCGCCAGCGGCTGACCGATGCGCAGGCGCTGGTCCTGATTCGCGCGCTTCACCAGGAGGTTCGGCAAGCGTATGGAGCGCGACGCATTCACGCAGAGTTGCGCGGGCGTGGCTACCGGATCGGTCTGCCGCGCATCGAACGCCTGATGCGTGAGAACGGCATCCGGGCGCGGCACAAGCGGCGTTACAAGGCGACCACGGATTCCAGGCACAGCCTGCCCGTGGCAGAGAATGTGCTGGATCGCCGCTTCGGGCCTGACGCCCCGAACCGAGTGTGGACGGGCGACATCACCTACATCGCCACCGCCGAGGGCTGGCTGTATCTGGCAGTCGTGATCGATCTGTTCAACCGCGAAGTGATCGGCTGGTCGATCAAGCCGCGGATGACGACCGACCTGGTACTCGATGCGCTGTCGATGGCGTGGTTCCGCCGTAGGCCGGAACCCGGGGTGCTGTTCCATTCCGACCGGGGAAGCCAATATGCCAGTCATGCCTACCAAGCCCGCCTGGCCAAATACGGCATGCGCGGATCGATGTCGCGCAAGGGCAACTGCTGGGACAATGCCCCGACCGAGAGCTTCTTCAACAGCCTCAAAAATGAGCGAGTTCATGGCGTGAGCTATACGACTCGCAACGAAGCCAAGAGCGATCTGTTCCAGTACATCGCCGTGTTCTACAACCGGAGCCGCCGCCACTCCTCCTTGGGATACCTGTCCCCGACCACGTTCCTGCAAAACTGGATCGAACGACAGGATCAGCAAGAAATGGCAGCATAAGGACGACCGCTTGGAAGGCGGAAAACGTAGGGCAC
>NZ_JAGRRD010000005.1 GCF_018122735.1 Azoarcus sp. L1K30
GTGTCGTCGTCGATCGCATAGTGCCAGGCGCTGCCATCGGGCAGGCTGCACGCGGTGAGCCACCCTTGGCCGTCGTAACGGCTTCGAACGACTCTGACCCTTTTGATTCTCTGGGCGTCGATGACGACGGTGGCCTCACGCCCCGCCCCAAGCCCGAGCCCGTCGCCGGGCGTCGACCAGCCTTGGCCCAGGGGGCCGATGCGCGCATCGCGCGAGATGTAGCTGCGCGCGAAGACGAAAGGCGCGGGGGCGGGTAGCGCGAAGTCGGTCTCGGCGGGCAGGAGCTTGGCGCCCACGATGGGATTCACGGGCTCGCCCACCGGACAGCGGTCGGCCGCGCCTTCGCCTGCATCGCCGATCAGCACCGTGGCCGAGCCGGTGACGATCTTGCCCTTGACGACCGCGTCGCCGATACGGATGGCGGGTTTGCCACTTATCGTGTATGCCTTCTCATGCGTTGATCCTGACCAGGGTGGAGAGCACCTCAAGCTCGCCCGGCGTTAGGCGGATGGTGCTCGTGCCGCAGGTGAGCACGATCTCTTTCTCGCCGGTAAGCTCGGTGCGCTTCGCGGAGAGCTTGGCGGTCTCGGCGACGGTGGCGGTGTCGTTCTTGCCGACGCTCGTGCTGCGGTCGCGGCCTACATTCTCCCGTGTCCGCCCTCCGGGCCGAGTCTTTCAGGGCTTCTCCTCATGCATGCCGAATCCCGCCGGAATCGCGCATCGTGTTTCTCTCACGGGCGAGCCGGTGAAGAGAAAATCTACCTACTTGCATCATTGTTAGTCGGGACGTCGCGCCTTTCGCGAATGCCGTCATAGAAGTCGCGAAGCGCACCCTGAATTCTCGCGTCTTCAGGCAGGTATTCGGCACTCTTCCGCAAATCTGCCAGCCTTTCTGCGAGGTGGACGGTTTGCTCTCGATGATCCGGGTACTCGGAAAGGACTAGAAGAGTCCCATCCAGCACTTCGTTCATAAAACGCTTTGCACCTTCAACGTCGTTGACGCTGAGGCGCATTAGAGTTGCCACCCCCGTGGCCAATTGAGCCTCTGCAGCGAGCTTCGTCTGCTTTTGCCACATCCAAAGGCTGCCGGCAATGAAGCCAACACACAGGATGACTATTGTTCCAAAGCCAACCAATAGAACTAACGATCTCTTGCTCATGGCGCGCTCGCTGATCCGCTCTTCCCTGTGCATGCAATCAATTCCGAACCGCATTTTGCTACTGAACCAAGATTCTCCACGCTGGCATTTATTATGCATTGCCTGTGAGCCTCCTGGCAGCAAAGCGCCCTAGTTCCGAGATTGACCGAGCAAGCTAAATCGACTGTTTTCTCGCACAGCCATCCCTTTGCGCCACTGTAGTCCCCGCATAGTCCTTGTGAATAGCCTGGGTCCCTATCTGGTGTCGGGTGAGGTGGCGCAGGGCCGCGTGGGCTCGTCTCAAGTCCATTGAAATCCACGAAAGAAAGCGGATTGCAAGCAGCGTAGCTGTAGATGTTTACACCCCCCATCAACCCAATCGGATCCTGCGTCACATACCGCCCCTGCCGTGGATCGTAATACCGGTAGCGATTGTAATATAGCCCGGACTCCTCATCGAGCCACTGCCCCTGAAACCGGATCGGCTGTCTGACGCCGTTTTCTTCCGCGACTGCCGCCCAGTCGTCCGGTTGCCCCGTCCAGCGGGTCTTGCCATTGTGATCCACCAGCCGCAATGGTGTGCCCAGGTGGTCGGTCACGAACACGCTCACCCGTGCTGTCGGGGCCTCGGGTTTGAACGGGTTGGGGACGACCAGTCCGTGCGCGGCCAGCAGCGTCGACATCTGCGCAAAGAGCG
>NZ_JAGRRD010000006.1 GCF_018122735.1 Azoarcus sp. L1K30
CGTTCAGGCGGCAGCGAGCGATGCTCGCCGAAACCCCGCCTTCACCCCCCTTGAAGGGGGAGGGATACGGTGCCCGCACTGACTTCATGCCCTCATTGACGCGCGAATACGGTAACGCTTCGCTATTCGAATGTGCTGGATTGGAATTTTGTCGTTTGGGGAACCAGGCGAACTCTGGGATTTAAACAGGCAATGGAGTAAGTGATGAAAGTCACGGTGATTGGTAGCGGCTATGTTGGTCTGGTGTCGGGCGCGTGCCTGGCGGATGTGGGCAACGATGTGCTTTGTCTGGATGTGGATCCGGCGAAGATCAAGATTCTGGAAGAGGGCGGCATTCCCATTCACGAGCCGGGGCTGCTCGAGATGGTCCGGCGCAATGTGGAAGCGGGGCGCCTGTCCTTCACCACGGATGTGGAGAAGGCCGCGAAGTTCGGGGTGATCCAGTTCATTGCGGTGGGCACGCCGCCGGACGAGGATGGCTCTGCCGACCTCAAGTACGTGCTGGCGGCGGCCAAGAACATCGGCACCTATATGGATGGTTACCGGGTGGTGGTGGATAAATCCACGGTGCCGGTGGGGACTGCCGACAAGGTGCGCGCGGTGCTGGCCGAGGCCATTGCGGCGCGGGGCGAGGCAATCGAGTTCAGCGTGGTGTCCAACCCGGAGTTTCTGAAAGAAGGCGCCGCGCTCGACGATTTCATGCGGCCTGATCGCATCGTGGTGGGTGCCGAGGATGAACAGGCGATTGCGCTGATGCGGCAGTTGTACGCGCCCTTCCAGCGCAACCACGACAAGCTGGTGTTCATGGATGTGCGTTCGGCCGAGCTGACCAAGTACGCGGCCAATGCGATGCTGGCGACGCGGATCAGCTTCATGAACGAGTTGGCCAATCTGGCGGAGACGCTGGGTGCCGATATCGAACTGGTGCGCCAGGGCATTGGCAGCGATCCGCGGATTGGCTGGCACTTTCTGTATGCCGGTTGCGGTTATGGCGGCTCGTGCTTTCCCAAGGATGTGAAAGCACTGATCAAGACCGCCAGCGAGCACGGCAATGAGCTGAAGGTGCTCGCAGCGGTCGAAGAGGCCAATGACGCGCAAAAGCATGTGCTGATCAAGAAGATCGTCGCGCGTTTCGGCGAGGATCTGAGCGGAAAGCGCTTTGCGATGTGGGGCCTGGCATTCAAGCCCAATACCGACGACATGCGCGATGCGCCGAGCCGCGTCATTGCGGCAGAGCTGTTCCGTCGTGGGGCGACGGTGAGTGCCTACGATCCGGTTGCCATGCAGGAAGCGGAGCGCATTTTTGGCGACGATGCACGCATCAGCTATGCGGGCCGGCCCAAGAGCGCGCTCGAAGGGGCGGATGCGCTGATCATCGTGACCGAGTGGAAGGAATTCCGCAGCCCCGATTTCGAACTCATCAAGACACGTTTGCGCCAACCGGTGATTTTTGACGGCCGCAATATGTACGACCCGGCGCTGGTGCGCGTGCAGGGCATCGAATATCACTGCATCGGCCGTCGCTGAGGTCGGGCGTTTTCAGAATTCCTGCTTTGGCGGAGGTTTGTTTATGGTTGCAATCGCAGAGGGCTCGGTCGTGAGCCGGGATGCAAAGATTTTCGTGGCGGGTCACCGCGGCATGGTGGGTTCGGCCATTGTGCGCAAACTGCAGGCGCTGGGTTACGACAATATCGTGACCCGCAACCGCGTTCAGCTCGACCTGCTCGACCAGCGCTCGGTGCTGGAATTCATGGCGGCGCAGGCGCCGGATTACGTATTCGTGGCGGCGGCCAAGGTGGGGGGCATTCTGGCCAACAACATCTATCGCGGCCAGTTTCTGTATGAAAACCTCACCATCCAGAACAACCTGATTCACGGCGCGCATCTGGCCGGTGTGCAGCGGCTGATGTTTCTGGGGTCGAGCTGCATCTACCCCAAGATGGCGCCACAGCCGATTACCGAGGACAGCCTGCTGACCGGTCTGCTCGAGCCCACCAACGAGCCCTATGCGATTGCCAAGATCGCGGGCATCAAGCTGTGCGACGCGTACAACGCCCAGTATGGGCACCAGTATGTGAGTGTGATGCCGACCAATCTGTACGGGCCCAACGACAGCTACGATCTGACCAACAGCCATGTGCTGCCGGCGCTGATTCGCAAGTTTCATCTGGCCAAGCTGGCGCTGGCCGGCGATGTGGCGGGGATTGCCGCCGACGAGACGCGCTACGGGCGTATTCCCGACGACATCGTGAGCAGCCTGGGGCTGGGCCGGGGCGGGGATGGCGGATTGGTGGCGGTGGGCGCGCCGACGGGCGTGTTGCTGTGGGGCACCGGTACGCCGATGCGCGAGTTTCTGTATGTGGATGATCTGGCCGCCGCGTGCGTTCATCTGATGCAGACCGGCTACGACGGTCCGCTGGTGAATATCGGCACGGGTGAGGACATCACCATACGTGAGCTGGCGCAGGTGGCAAGTGAGGTGGTGGGCTATCACGGCATGGTGAGCTTTGATGCGACCAAGCCCGACGGCACGCCGCGCAAGCTGCTGGACGTGAGCCGGTTGAAGTCGCTGGGCTACGTGGCGCAGACCTCGCTGGTCGAGGGCGTGAAGCTGGCCTATGCGGATTACCTGTCGCGATGAGCACGGGCGGGGTGGTGTTCGAGGCGTCGCGTTTCGTTGATCTGGTGGCGGCGATGCCGCTGGTGTCGGTGGATCTGGTGCTGGTGCGGGGCGGGGCAGAGGTCTTGCTCGGTCTGCGTAACAACCGTCCAGCGCAGGGTTTCTGGTTTGTGCCCGGCGGCCGCGTGCTCAAGGACGAGACCCGCGAACACGCGCTGGGCCGCGTGGCACAGCGCGAACTCGGGCTGGCCCTCGATGACCTGGATGTCCGCTTCGTCGGTGCCTACGAACACTTCTACCCCGACTGCTTTGCCGGCGACATTGGCGTGAGTACGCATTACGTGGTGCTGGCGCACCGCATCGATGTGCCCGCCGATTTCGAGGTGCAGCTCGGTGACGAGCAGCACGAGGCGCTGCGCTGGTGGCCGTTGTCGCTGGCGGCGCAGGATGAAGGCGTGCATGCCTACTCGCGCGCCTACCTGCTGCCGTCGCCGTGAGCGCGGGCGATCGCGACAGGCGGGGGGCGGCGATGGCGACGGATTCGCGACGCAAGGTTCGGTACAAACCGCAGCGCAGGCGCTGGAAGCGTTACATCGGGCCGGTGCTTGCGACCTTGGCGGTCGTGTTGGCCGTGGGGGCCTACGTGGTGCTGCTGGGTGGCGGGGGCGATGGAAATTCGCGGGCCCGCGCCGCAGAGGCGGTATCGCGCGTCGTCGAGCGCACGTCAGCATTGCGGCCGGTGCGCCTGCCTGAGGACAGCCGGCCGCATGCCAGGGCGACCGAGTGGTGGTACTACAACGGGCAACTCGCAGGGGCGGGCGGCGAGCGCTTTGCGTTTCATGTGTCGGTGTTCCTGCGCGATGGACTGGTGCGGCACACGGTGTTTCACGTATCGCTGACCGATCTGCGCACGGGCAAGCGCTACGAGCGTCAGCTTCGCACCGGCGGGGTGCCGACCGACCCGACGGTAGATGGCTTCGACTTCAAATACGAGGGGCTGCGTGTGCGCGGGCTCGGTGCCGATCACACGGTGTCGATTGCCGACAAGGACTTCACGCTGGCGCTGGATCTGACCGATGCGCGCGAGCCGGTACTGCACACCGCCAAGGGCTCGATGACACCGGGGCGGCTGGATTTCGGCGAGGCCGGCATGAGCTATTACTACTCGCGCCCCCGGCTTGCCGCCAGCGGCACGGTCGCGCTTGCCGGCGGCAAGGCGGTGGCGGTAAAGGGGGCGGTGTGGTTCGATCATCAATGGGGTGATTTCGAAGCCTCGCGCCTGGCGTGGAACTGGTTTGCGCTCCAGCTGGACGATGGTTCCGAGCTGATGGTCTACGAACTGTTCGATGCGGATGGCAAGCTTGCGGGCCTGCATGGCACGCGCTCGTCGCCGGGCAAAGTCAGGGCGCTGGGCCCCGCAGACATCGTGCTGACACCCCATGGCGCGTGGAAAAGCCCGCAGTCGGGCGTGCGCTACCCGGCGCAATGGACGATGAAGTTGGCCGAAGGCGAGCTGACGATTACGCCCTTGCGGATCGAAAGCGAGTTCAACGGCCTGGAAACCACCTTCAACCAGTATTGGGAAGGCGCCGTACGTGTGTCCGGGGCGCTCAGCGGTAGCGGCTTCCTGGAAATGAGCGGCTACGACCAGATCAAGGCGGTGCAGGCTGCTGAATGAGGGGGCGGGTAGGGGTGTGGTAATGAAGTCCGTTTTTTCTCCCTCCCCTTCAAGGGGGTGAAGGCGGGGTTTCGGCGAGCATCGCTC